>NZ_JAIWPG020000009.1 GCF_020532665.2 Lelliottia sp. WAP21 | reverse complement strand
AACGCGTAGCAGGACCAGCAAATCGGTATGGAGAAAACCACCGGGTAACCACCCTTCCGCCTCATCCGGGTCCGCTGTCTCCAGTGTCACTAGTACCCGACTGCATGCTTCTTTTGCGGTTTTGCCCAGCGTGGCCCGCTGCGAAAGACGGATGCGGTTTCCGGCACCCAGCCCGCTACGGTTATCGATATGGACCTTCACCGGATCCGGTTCGGTGATAATTGCCCGGGTATTCGGTGCCAGCAGGCTTACCAGGGCCCGGATGCCTTCTGCATTGCGGGTGGGTAATCGCATGGTGCCCAGCAGGGCCAGAAAGCGGGAAACCGGCGTTGCCACGTGCTCAGCCGTTCCCGGTATACCGAGTCCCACCAGCCCCAGCAGACACTGAGATGTGGCATCGCGGCCACCTGCCTCGAAGGTGGCCGGATAGGCGTATTTTCGCCAGATCCGGTAATACTGGGTGGTGATGCGGTGGCTGAAAATATCCAGAAACGAGGTGACCGCCTCGTGTCCTTCGCGGCGCTGCGCAATATCGTCCAGGTAGGACGTCGGCAGAGGGGAGTCCACCCCATACACCCCGAGAAATGTCGTGCGGACCGTTGGGGGCGATGTCGGTTGGTCTTCGTCGTTCTCCACCGCTTTCAGGGTACTGACCGGGAACCCCATACCAGGCCAGGGCCTGAAACGCACCGGATCGTCGCCCGGATGGCTGGTGGTACCCAGTTTCGGGGCGTCCGGATTTTCCTGCTCCAGCAGTTGGCAGAAACGATAGAAATTGGCCCGCCAGATATCTTTGTTAAGGGCCAGCGTCAGCCCGGTACGTGCTGGCTGTGATTCTCGCGCCATCTCAGTCGTTTCCCTGTCGGTTGCAGCACCAGCGTGAGCTGATTAAAGAGGTGAATATCGGCATACAGTGCGAAGAAGCGGTGCAGCATCTCCCCGAAGAGATTCACATCACCCTCGCCTGCAAAATTATCCATATTCAGCGTGACCTCAATGTCCACGCCCCGGAGCATAAAACCCTTCTCAAATCGGCGAATCAGGGTGTGCTTCACGGCGACGATTGCTTCAAGCCGACGGCGGTTCATTTCATCGTCGGTCCAGTCATAGAGTGCCAGCGTGCCCCGCAGCACCTCCGGATTGTCCATCATGCTGAGGAAGTTTGATCCGAGGTGACTCATCACCCGCCAGTGAAAACGGTCGTTTGCCGGGGGATACAGCGGCATCGTCGGGGCAGTGACGTTCAGTACCCTGACAGGCACTTTGCCGGTTTTGACCACCCTGTCCAGCAGCGTACTTTCCAGCGCTTTGCGTGGAAGTTGCCCGTTGGTACCGGTAATTCGCATCGAGAGGGATTCTGGTTTATCAGACAGCTGCTCCAGCTCGAACGAGCGCCCCCCGAGAATGAGCCAGGTGTCATACAGACCAGAGGGGCCGCGTTTCACGCGGGTATGGAAGTAACGCTCAGGGGCATCGTGGCGCATCATACCGCCCCGGTGCCGGAAGCTGGTGAAGGGTACATAGGGGTGTTTGCCATTTTTCACCGCACCGTGGATGTTATCGACGCTGTAAATCTCGGTGTGGCCATCCTGAAGACGCAGCGGCCTGAGCAGATATTCATTATCGAGCGGATCCAGGGTCAGCGGGTCGGCTTCCAGAGTGAAGAGATTAATGACCGGCGCACAGTGCAGACGGAAGTTTTCCGTCTCAAAAGGCAGATCGGATGACCAGGCTTCACTGAGCACGATGTCGATTTCAAACCAGGTGCTGGCCTCAGTGAGCCCGATGGCGTCGAGACCGCGTAGTTCAACAAACATAAACTTCGGACGGAAGCTGAAATACTCCAGCAGCAGCTGATAACCACTGAAGGCGGTATCGGCTTTCTTCCACAGGCCATCATTGTCATCAAAGCCCATGGGTTTGCACCAGCCATCGAACTGATAGCGTTCGGTGTGGGTCCCGGTGTGACGGGCATACATCGCGTGTACTCGCCGGGTCATCGCCAGATGCAGCGCGGAACTGACCGGGCTTTCTGCATTGAGGAAGATTGCGACTTTGTCGATACCGGCTTTGCTCCAGTCTACTTTTTCAGGGCATTCAAAACGCAGGCGAATCGCCGAGCGGCCGTCGGTTTCAGTATGGAGGCGGGCATCTGCAAGGTGCATCGGTTGTAGCGGCACATCGCGGGTCGTGCGGTACTGACAGGCGGTTTTATGCGGCCCGACAGGACGAGACAGAACAGAGAAGCCTTCAGCCAGCATTTCGGCCTGACGCAGACTACGCCAGTCTGGCGAGAACTCGACGATGGCCAGCGACGGGATGGTCCGCATATAGTGCGGCCACAGCAGACTCACCAGCCCTTCGGTCAGCTCTGGCAGGTCGTCATCCAGCTTTTCCCGCAGACGGCCCATCAGGAAGGCAAAGCCTTCGAACAGGCGTTCCACATAAGGGTCGCGGGCGCCGGGTTTATCCAGATTAAGCATCGCAGCCCGATCCGGATGGGCACGGGCAAACTCTTTACCGGCTTCTCGCAGGTAGCGCATCTCTGCTTCGTAATAGCGCAGGGTTAAATCATCCATGCACGGCATTCCTGAAAATTATTAAAGAGAACATTAGCCACAGAGCACCATGGCACGGGCCGGGTCAATGGCGATCAGACCCGCCAGTAGCGTATCCATCTCAGGCATCAGACGGGCTTTATCAGATTCGCTGCGACCGGCTTTCATGCGTAACAGCTTCAGGCGTCGGGCCTGGACTTCAAACAGCAGAGCGGGTTCCCAGTCTTCCAGCGTCAGCAGTGGCGCACGGGTCGTGAGTTCACCAAGCAGATGAAGCGCCATATCGTTTCGGCCATACTGCTCTGCCACCCGGGCCATGAGCAGGCGTATAAGCCAGCGATGGCGCGGGGTATCCATCCCCGGTCGGGACTGGAGCCAGGCAAGCGCTGCTTCAGGCCCTTCTGTGTCTCCCTTTTCCATGGCTTCGGACTCAAGGAGCAGCACATCGTCCGCCTGACCATTAACGACGGTAGCGGGTTCATCGCCGTACATCAGGCCCTCTTCATTCACTTTTTCAGCAATCCAGGCAGTAGTGACTTCGTCGGCAAAGGGAGTGCCGTCATTCCATGCCAGCCCTTCAAGGCCCGGGAGGCGTTTAAGCAGCAACCGCAGATCGAACAGGACGGAGTCTGACCAGGTATCCCATGGCTGACCCGCATGGCTGAGCCCCTGCCAGAGATACCACTGGAGATCGAGCCAGAAATGATTCACGCCTTCGCAATACATCTGGCTGGCCTGCTCAACCAGCTCGACCCAGTTTTTCTGAAGGTAAAGGCGCTTCAACTGAGCTCGATACTCGGGTTTAGGCGGTACCAGGCGGGTGCGCCCGCTGCTGTCCAGCGGAGGGATCTGATCGACCGTATCCCACCGCACGGTCTTTATCAGTCGATGAGAAGCAAGCCAGCCCTGTGGCTGCTCGCTCAGCCAGCGGGAAAGTAACTTTGCCTGATCGAGTAAATCGCGGCCCGATTTCACCGCTGACAGCAGCGGTGAATCAGAATGGGCAGGTTCACGCCCGTGCTCCTGGGCACTGCTGTTCTGGGGGACCAGCGCTTCCATGCCACCCGAACGTGCCAGGCGGTTTTCAAGAGCGGTACAAAGGCCTGCAAAAGACGGTTTCTCGGCTTCCTTCCAGTCAGCCACTGTGGATTCAAGCAGGCTGATGACGCCAGCCGTCAGACCGGCATCATTGCTGTCCACCTCGGGGCATAACAGCAGTGCATCAATCACTTTTGCACTGTTCAGCCACTCCAGCGCAGCTTTCCGGGCGGCGGGGCGCCGGGGATGACATGCCTGCCCGTAGCGGGTCAGCATCGCAACAAGCAGCAATAAACCTTCGGACAACCCTTTTTCACCGTCGCGGCTGAGTCGGGCCTGCACGTACCAGGTCACGACACGAATGTCTTTGGCGCATTCGCAAAGACACTTCTGGGCCAGCTCGCACAACAGCGCTGAATCGGTACCCGAAAGCTTATTGATCTCTTCACGCATCAGCTGAAAATTATCATCATATGCAGGATCGTCCCCGGTTTCAGACCCCGGGGTGAACGGGTGCAGCCAGTTATCCCAGAGAGACAGGGCATCATTTGCCCGGGCGATGAGGCGCTGCCTTTCTTCCTGGCTGGTGGCGCAGGCGGTTAACAGATCTTCCGGTGAACTCATTGATTTTCCCACTCATTACTAAATGAAAAGTTAAACGTTTCCATTGGTCATTGTTCCGGACAGTGGGCACCGTAATCGGTTACTGTAAAATCATCCCCCATTGTTATGACATTCAAAGAGATCCCACCTTCACGTTGATAATCGAAATTACAGAATCCAAATCCAGTTCCAGAGCAAGAATCCACTTCGGTTATTCCTTCGGAATTTAACTCTTTGGCAATGGAGTCACTCTGATCTGCTTCGATATTTTCAGGCTTCCATCCATAATTTTTGAGCAATTTCCTGGCGCTTTTAATGTCTTTTCCATAGATGTTTGGTACAGGTGCTATCCCATTACAATATGGTTCTAACGGTGCAATTGGCTGAACACGAGCAACATTACCGTCATAAAACAAATCAGCAACTGCGGTCATACCCGGGAAAAATTCTCTTAGACGAAATGTATTATTTAAATTGGTTCTGGAAACTGCACCCAAAGGCGAATTTGAGCCATCGGTGATCTTATCACCATAAATTAAAGCCTGGAGAGAGCCCTTGCTATAAATTGCCACATTTCCATCCTTGACAAGGCAGGATCCGCTTGTACCATCCTCACCTTTGCTGAAAAAACCAACGATAGTCAAATCACCGTTAGAGATTTCATTAATCACTCTCCATCCCAGAGATGAAATGGCTTTTCCCTCGATAGTCCTGGGGGGATCTCTATCACAATTTAATACAGGCTCATCAGAAGGTGTTTTCTGAGGCGCTGCTGGCAATTTATTTATGGCGACAATATGCAAGCCATCTACCGTTGATGATACTTTAGTTATATTTACCAAAGCACTGGATGAAAAAGTGATTATTAAAAGCAACCATTTGCAAGTACATATTAAACAGTGTGTAAATCGACTGATATATTTTAAAATCATAGATGGCTCATGTTTTTTAAAAGCATAACGTTCCGCATGTGAAATGTTATGCGAAAAGAACATTGCATTTAATTTATTTTGCTGCTTATTCGCATTATCGCATTGTCGTAAACAGGGTTTTGCTTTTCATTTTTTGCCGCCTTATAATAATTAAGGGCCTCATTATACTGGCCTTCGCCTTCGTATATCTTCCCTATATTATAATTCGCACCAGCCCGGATTGTTGATGCATTTTTACCTGAGGCAAGTGCAATGGCTTTGCGGTTTGCCCAGATGGCTTCAGCAGTACGGCCAACCTTCTGATATACTAGCCCGAGATTGCCATATGCCTTGCCATTTTCTGAATAGTTATTGACTGACTCTGTGAAAAACGAAATTGCCTCCTCATATTGTTTCCGACGGTATGATTCTTCCCCCTTAAGGTTCAGCGCATTTGAAATATCAATTTGCTCAGCCCCCCAGTTTTGATGAGGCAACGTTGTGTTGCTATTCAAAAGTGGCGTTAAAACATTATCGATATCACCGGCACCGACAGAAATACCTTTTATATTGTTCACATCTTCGATGGCACCATTTTCATTAACTTTAAAAACAGTCCATAAATTCCCCGACTGGTCTTTAGGGACATAATATGTTCGAACTAACGACTCCCCAACATAAACAAACACTTTCGCTTCACTATTAGAGAGATTCCTGGTATCTGGATCAGACTTATCACTATAGTCGTGAACAGCATAAACATAGGGCTTCCCATTCTCTCGTCTGGTTAATGTTATAGTCTCAGGCCCAAAACTGTCTGTATCATCAACGTCCAGATTTCCATTGTCGCCCAACTTATGGTTGAAGAAAATATGATTTCCCGGATACACCATATGTGAGTCAAGGTCAGCAGGTGAACTTCCCCAGCCCAAAACCACGCGCATACTATCAAGCCCCTTCATTGTCGGGCTTAATGCGTAACTCATCCCGCTACATGGACATTTCGCCACAAGTGTTGAATATCCACTTTTTTTGATAATTATCAGACTGTCATTTGTATCGGCTGCATTATTCCCTATCTGGGCGTTCCCAGAGTCATCACTCAAGGACGAAATGGACTGTTCGCCGTTTCGCTGAATAACAACCTGCGCTCCAGGGATTTTTTGATCTTTAACGACAGCACTTAAGACCTCTACAGATTTGCTTTCAGCATAACCAACAAAACTGAATGAGATTGATAAGGCCAGTAAACTTAATTTAATTACACCATTCATGTTTATCCTTAAATAACTTCTATATTTCAATATAATTAAACCGACATATCTTAATTCAGGATGATGTGTCGATGTCTTTCATGAATCTGATGACCGCTTCCAGAGAATCGTCGTCCTTGCCATTGACGATTTGCGGTGGCTTCCATTTAAGCAGCATATTTTTCTCCTCTCCCTGGGTGGGTTTGCCCTTCCAGTAGCGTTGCCAGTGGGCTTTTCGGACATGGGGGCGCAGGCGCCGATGGGGCGTGGAGGCGCTGCCCCCTGAGGGACTGGCTTGCGATACTCGCGGTACCTGCCTGAGTGCGGAACCAGCCCGGACGCCCGCAAAAATCTGCACAGGTTTAGCCGGGGGAATGAAGCGCTGATGTTTTCCAACGCGTCTGGGTGCAGGCCGGACGGGTTTCCCCTGCCTTCCCCATTCGCTGTTCTCAGAGCAGAGCCAGAACAGCACCGGCAGTACGGCGTTCCAGAATCCACGAACCCCCTCCTCCTGCTGACTGATGGCCGTGGAGACAGGATCGGTTAACGCGAGATACTCCATTCCCATCGGAATGTGCTCCCGTGAAAGCGGATCCTGAGCAATCGTGAGGGCGAGCAGCGCATCCGTCTGCTTATCATGATCGGCAAGGGTGAAAAATGCCCCCATCAGCGCACCCTGGCCTTCAGCAAAGACTGTGTCAGCCGGAAAATCGAGCCAGAATCCCCAGAATGGCAGGCGGCGAAGCATTTCGCCTGACAGTGCGTCGGTCTGGCGGGTTTCCCCCAGGATCTTAAAGAGTGATTCATCGCAGTGGAGGAGAGTTTTACCGGTGCGCCAGGCCGCAAGCGTCATATAAACGCTATGCGGTGGGAAACGTTTCATAATCACGGGACAAAGGAATCCTTCCTCTGGCGCTGGATTATGCTTCAGCCAGTCGTTGAGCCATGCCCGACACTGGCGAAAGGTCATATACCGCCATGGGGCAAGTGCGTCGGTATCCCGCCACTTATCAACCTGACTGAATACGCCTGGAGACCAGCCTTCTACCTGTTTAGCAAAGGCCAGCGCGGGATGAATGCCCCTGTTCATCTTTACTCAACGCCTTCGGTGCCAGCGGTAATGTTAAAAATGGACGCTGGCAGCGTGAATCCCTGAAGTTTCAGCAATGCCAGGGGACCTGTACCGAGTTCGCTACGCATCACAAACTTCAGTGGGTTGCCATCGGCGGTGATCCACACCAGTTGTGTACGGCTGGCGTCAAGCGGAGTGATGCGAGCCTTGTCCAGCAGGCGAATGAAACCCCAGTTGCCCTGGTGACTGGCATACAGCTGCATGCCGCTGTTCACACTGCGCCAGCTAAGGGACACGCCAGGATAGTAAGTGTTTCCAGGCCAGGTGAAGCTTTGCCAGCTTTCCATCTGATTGTAGTAATCCAGGTTCTGCTCATCGAGGGTAAGCTGCACCCTGGCAACATCCCGTGAAGGACGCGCCATCAGTTCGAAGTGAACACCCGCATCGCCCTGAGAAAACACGATATCTGACAGTTCCGCCAGCTGATTAATCGCCCGGAGGAAATCCGGACTGACAACCATCCCCTGACTCGCAGAAGGGTCAACGACCCAGCGGTTTCCCTCCTGGTGAAGGATCCCGCCAAGGTTTGTTTTCAGGAAGGTGGTGATTCGACCCGAGTCACTCCGCAGGAACTGAGCCAGCAATGGCAAAGAAGCATCACTGCCGGTGGCTTTAAACGGATAGCGTCCCGCAAAGGCCTTATTCCACTGTTCGACAATAGTCGACTGCCAGCGGGCATTGAGACTTCCCGCAGCCGGGGCAAGCACCTGTCGCCAGGCCAGATCCAGTGGCTGCACAAACAGCGACTGGCCGAACCCACTCCACTCCTGTCCGAGGCTTGCGGCAACCAGACTGCCGTAATCGCGGGTGTCGGTCAGATCGATAGCTTTCCCCTGGAATACGGTCTGAGCCAGCATCTGTGACATGGCCTGCGGATCCGGGGCGCTGGTAACCTGCTGGAGTTTCAGACGTACCTGCGTGACGCGGGCAAGCCAGGACTGGAAGCTGAGGTTCCCGTTGGTTCCCGTCCCCTCTTTTCCTTCCATCAGCCCCATCAGCGGGCCAAAGACGCCATCGAGCGGCCCTTTAGGTCCCTGAGCCTGCTCGATGAACTGTTTTGCATTCTTTTTCTGACCGATCAGCTTTTTCGCCGAATCCACTATCGAATCCGCCAGTGCCTCGCCCTTCTGTCCTGTTTTACCCTGGTAGTTTAGCGTGTTCATCAGCGCCACCAGTGGCGACTGACGAACATCCCCGATCAGGTTGAGCTGGGCAATCGCCTCAGAAAGTGACGTGGCTTCCTGCCACTGAATGCTGTTGACCATGTTCAGCCAGGCATTGCCAAAGTCGGTAAAATAGCGCTCCGTCAGGCGGGCTTTCAGCGCTTCCGGGGAGATATCACTCCCCGTCTGGTGGGTCTTATCCGTCAGTACCCAGTCGATTTCGTCGCGGCGGGTCTTGACCACCTGATCAATCGCATCCTGAACCTGTTCATCCCAGGCCTGGCGGGTAAACATTCCCGGCACAACTTCGTCGGTGCTGAACACCGTCGAGGCGTCGGTATCACCGGTCATATCGGCCAGCGTTAAATCAGGCCAGTTGCTGGCTATGCGTTTGAGCATGTCCTGATACAGGCCTGATTCAGCATTACGCTGCCCTATCTGCTTGAGCAGGATTTGACGCACGGTGCTGATGAGCTCGGCGTCAGGCTTAATTTTCCATTCCGGGTGTGATGGCAGATTCTGCGCATAAAAGCCCAGCAGTTTCGGCGCCATTTCCTGCCAGGCACCATCCTGTACAGCCTGACGCTTTGGCCATGAGGCCAGCACATTTTTTGATAGCCACCCCGCGTCCGCTTTATCCGGACGGGCCATCATCAGGTAACTTTTGAGTACGTCGTAGGTATGCTGAGTGCCCTGTGTGCGGGCGTCACTGGCTGGTGGTAACTTCACAAAGGCGGTCAGCTGTTGCTTCAGATGGTCTGCGGTGGCATCCCTCATCAGCTGCGTGTTGTTCTTTGCATATAACGGCCAGAGCGCGGCCAGCGTGTCGCTGTCCTGATTCAGACCAAAACGGGTGTACCACGGGGCACCAGTGGCTTCACGATGTTGCAGACGGGCAATGGATTGCTGGAGCACGAGCTGGTTACGCAGACGTTCAGTCAGCGGTAATGAGGCATCCGCCGCCTGCCTGGCCGTCTCCTGCACCTGATAGATCTGCGCCCGGTTAACGACGAGAGACAGCAAGGTACCTGTACCCCATAAGACAATCAGAGAAAGCAGGATGAGTCGTAGCACCTTCCGCCAGTCATAACCCAGTTTTTTGGCGCTGACGGCATCACAATCCTCAGTCACAGCTGCCCAGGCAGGGGTATCGAGACGCGTGTTGGGTATGGCTCCCGCTACTGCCAGTTCCGGACTGAACATGACACCCCGAAGACGCCAGGCAGCAGACCCCTGCATCAACCCGCTGAGTAATGTATTCAGACTGGATTTCAGCTCATTTTGCAGACGGGAAGAGAGCTGTAGCAGGCCGTCATATGTCGAATCATTCACGACCTGTGCTACCCCGGCCTTACGAAGCCGTGGGATCAGTGTCTGAATGGCCTCATTAGCGGCCTTGGGTGTTCCCCCTGGCCCGAAAATCGCACCGATAGCAGGCGGCTGCGCTTCAGGCTGAGCGCCGGTAGCCTTATCAGTCATCCACAGCCAGACGGGTGCCTGCCATCCCAGCTGGTGGTCTGCTTTCTGGCGGCTGCGCAAAAATGCATCCCGCTCAACATCCGTTGGAAGTGCCGAGGAGTTCAGCACCTGTACAATGCCATCCACTGGATGGCTGGAACGCAAACGCTTCAGTTTCGAAAGGAAGATTTCATCCGGAAGAGACTGGGCATCTCCCCCATATATCAGCACATTTCCGTCGCCTTCCTGCCAGAGGTCAGCACATAAGCCCGGGGCAGCTTTATGGACCTCATCCGGATTACCCATCACCAGGAGGATACGTACCTTACGCTGCCAGCGACGGCCATAGCGGAAACGGAGATGCTCAGATACGGCATCCTCACTGAAGACAGGTTCTTCTTCATCATCTTCGCTCGCAATGGTGCCTGTTGCCGGGGCGACCATCTGAGCCTTTTTCTGACCCCAGTGGAAATACAGCCCTGATTTACCGGCGAAGTCGAAGGCCTTCTCAATCAGCCAGCCGAATAAAAGCATCGCGGCAACCAGGATGGCACAGAACGTAAGGATCCGTTGCCCGTCATACGGCCCAAATCCCGTGGACGACGCGACATTTTCCGGAAAGGCATAAAAGAGAAATGCCACGATGACCGTCAGAAAAAAGGCGACAGTCACAACGGAGCCGATGAGTGTTTTTACTTTTACCTTAGACATTCTTAGGCGTTCCCTTGCGAACTTCTACTTTGGTGATGACCGCTACCCAGATGTCGTCTTTGTCAGCGGCGGGCTGTGCGGCGATAACCTGCACTCCGCGCTGTTCAAATGCCGCATCGGCAAGCGTGATGGCGACCCATGGAGCGGCATGGCCGGTGTAGCCCAGCACCGGATCTATGCTGAGGTTATTCTCTGAAAGACTGAATCCCACCCGGTTACCTTCACAGGCTTTATTCCAGCCACTGCCCACGGTCAGGGATTCGCCGGAAATCCAGCTGCCCTGAAGGGCGTCAGCGGTAGTGTTGGCCCAGAGTAAGGCCCGGGACAGGGTTTTTGTCAGCGTGGCTTCAGTACCTCTTTCCGGGCGATGCAGACATAATGCATCCGGATACGCGTGAGCTTTGCGATTGCTGAAAACCACCATCGACACGGCATCAGCGTCTCCTTCCTGAGGAGATGCAGGCAAAGACAGGGTGATGGCAACCAGGATCCCCGGGTTGTCCCATCGATTATCCAGCCAGGCATCCAACGCACCCAGCCCCTTACCTGACATAAGGCGGAATACTCTGCCCGTCTTCTGAGACAGTTCAGCTTTAATCAACTCTTCTGCCTGTGAATACACGTCGCTGTCACAGTCCAGCATCAGCCAGCAGGGCAGATCTGCCGGAAGAGGCTGAACGATTCCCTCTACACGAGCGGTCAGTTTAGCGACGGTTGCTTTTAACGCTTTCACAAAATCAGACTGGTATGCCGTCAAAGCCGCATATCTGATGGGTTTGTCGCATCCCCTTGGCTGCGAAAAATCGACTGCGGGTGCGGCAAGTTTTATTGCCTTCAGCAGTTCACCGGCTTTATTTCCGGCCGGTGCCTCGATTTGTGTTCCGAGGATCCAGGCGCAGCGCTGACCGCGCTGAATTTCACTCTCGAAGAGCGATTCGCGTTCTACGTTTCGTGATTCCGCCGCAACCTGCTCGGCCTTATAGGCACCCCGGCGCATTCCGAACAAAACCCCCCAGGTACAGAACGGGAGACCCAAAGCGCAGAACCAGAAGACGAATCCAGTTCGCGCTGAAGTCCAGAACCATATCGTGAGAGCAATTCCCCCAAGCATGATAAACGCCAGAATCAGGAGCCAGCGCCGGGTGCCGGGACGGGCAATGTGGGGGGCCTTTTCAGGGATGGCATCCAGCCAGACAGGCATAATCAGCTAACCTTAGCCGCTGCAAACGAACTGATCAGCGTGCATCCGCAGCCGCACTTATGGCCATGAAATGCCACCGGGATACCATGATCGAGATAATCAGGATTGCCCTCAACAATGGTCGTAGGACCGTGTCCTTCCACCGGGCAGGAAACCTTATCCCCTTTTCGGGCAACGCCAATGCCACCAAATTTCATGGTTTCAGACGCGCTCATTACAGAGCCCCCGTGAGTCGTTTTATCGCCTTTACGGATTATCTGGAGCATATTTTAATTCCTTTAATAAACTATTCTAAGTTAACCTGTATCAGGTGACAGAAAATAATTAGCTGTTGGAGTCATTGCTCCGGGATTGATGACATTTCGATGGATGATATTACATCTTTTATTAAGTTAAAGGTTAATGACATTTCACCCAGGTCATAAGTGATTTTTGATTTTGATTCAGTGGGTTTAATTCCGTTATATTTATTTAAGACGTCTTCTTTTTTATCCCCTACCCTGATATTTCTAATGGTATGGTATTTGGGAGTGGTTAAGGTAATATTGGAAATTATATAATCATCATCAATGGACCATAGTCTTTTATCGTAGTTCACATTTGACGAAATCACACTGTAATCTTTGTATGTGTGTGAATAAAATTTATCTAGCCCACCAATGTCGTTTGGGAAATCGCCGATAAATTCTGATGATAACTCATGGTTTTTAGATAATGATGGGGAGTTGGAGAATGAATCACCTAAGCCAAACCAATCATTATTGCTCATAACAATAAAATCTGAGATATTAAGGTTGTTTTTTAACGACGTTGTGGTTGCAGGATTAAAGTTTTTCAGCTCAGAGCTATTTACCCAACCCTTCACTTCATTGCCTTTTGCTGTGAAATAATTCACATAGGTAAAGCCTTCATGAATTTTATATGCGTAAAGATAATCGCCAGCTATTACAAATTTATCTAGTTGTTTGCAAGATGAATCTGGAGCTGTATGGAAATATACTCTGTTTTTAGCAGCGACTACAAATGGACTGGTCGGGATTTTGCTCTGTCCATTTATTGTCTCTTCTTTGGCAATATTTTGAAGCTGATCGCAAGAGGGAGCACCTGCTGCTGAGATAAATGGTGAAAAAAGACTTATAAGTACTATTGCTTTTAATGATCTAAACTTCATCTTACTCTCACTTTTTATAAACTGGAATATCTAGTGGTAGTGTAACATCAGGAAATAAATCACATTCTCTTTTCAATGATTTTGTTTGAGCAAGCGCCCAATTTGCAGCGGTAGCATATTGATGCGTACCTGGTTTTTCAGGATTCCATCTCATTTTATAAAGAGTGTTTTGCTTAGCCTTAATATAATGGTTTGCAATCCATTTTGCGCCACCATCTATGGCTTTTTCTGGAGATGTCCAACCCATTCGTTTTGCCATTTTAGAGCCAGTTTCAACAGCTCTACCATCTAAGGCACCAATTCCATACATATTATATACTTTTACACCATCAACAATAATACCGGTCCCTAGAGGGCTGGTCCCATTACCTGTTTCAAGGGAGGCATGTACAGCAAGATAAATTGCATTTACACCATATGACTCTGCTGCATTAATAAATGCTTCCTCATGCCCTGACAATATCCCTTTAGATGTTAAATATTTCCTCATTTGATCATTGGATACATTTACTTGAGTAGATATATCTAAATACTGGAATAGATCTGGTTCAGACATATGATTTAATGGGTCAAAATATGGACGGGCTTCTTCCTTAGTAATTTTGGGGAAGCCTCGGCCTTTTGCATCGTAGGACCACCATTATTGCCGAGCTTTATCTGTATGTCTAATGCATCTTCTGTAGTGATTTCATAATTAGAGTATTTATAGGAAAAACGACCACTACGCCTGAGCATTCCCAGAAACATGACTGGGTGCATATGCCATAAAGAAGGTCCGAGTTTTAGAGGTTTGGCATCCTGCATCCATGCCATCTTGTCGAGAAAATCCTCGCTGTACTTTTTCCACTCAGGTGCCTCTTTTTTCAGCGCATTCAGGAACGGTTGCCAGATGGCATCACCTTTTTTGAAATACCAGTCGCTGGGATGTTTTACTATCGTTTTCATAATGACGTCACGATAGTCAGGGTTATGAAGGGCTCTCCAGTACTCCATCGGCGAATAATTGTCGCTTCCGCTATCAATTTTATCCAGCAAACGTTGGTAATTATGCTTTACCAGGGCATGACTGGTTCGCTTATCATCTATCGCGGCCTGGTAGAGCGAATCGATGAGGTTACGGAAGAACCCAGTGGGCTGGTTTTTTCCATCGAGGTAATCATGGCTGGTGGGCTTTGCAGTTTCAGTTCTGAAACCCAACTTTGCCGAATCAGGCTGTGATAAAAGATGCTATTCACCCTATCCTCATGTCAAATATATTATAATAACTTTTTGGTTTTATTTAAACTCACACTTATTCATTTCAACATTAAGTCGATCACCGGAAGCGACAACAAAATCCGGTTCTGATTTCCAAATATAATTATTATGTTTTGTATCAAAGAAACCTTTCCATTTCATATGCATAGTGCCATTTTTGAATGTAACATCAGCAATAGGTTTGCTCTGAGAAATTACAGCCCAGTCAATTGTCTCATTCATTGTCTCAATCACATCCTTAAAAAATAACTTTAATTGACCATTGTAATCTTTCTGTATAAAACCGGAAACATAAAGATTATTATCATTTATATTTATTTTGACCTCATTTGATGACTCGATTTCCACGGACCCACCAAACCCACCACACTTAACGGCCCAATAACCAACTCCCTCTCCGATATTTGCAAATACTAAAACTGGGAATAAGCATACTAGTGAAATAATCAATTTTTGCATTTTAGAAATCATTTAAAAACCCATTCTTTATATGTAAGTTTGATTTCCCTTCCAATTCTTCTTTGAGGAAGTCATCGTAAGTCCTTAAACATTCGCTCAAAGACTTAATTGGTTGGCCATGTCGACCGGGTGGCAGACTTGCCCATTCATAACTGCAACTATTCTCAATAGCTTCTTTGATATTACCTTGAGCAATCATATTTAATGCATTATCTCGTACTTTCTCCTTGAGTATTACAACACAAAGTAAATCTTGAGATTCAGGACTAAAATCGGCAATGCCATATTGTTCTCTCCAAAAAGCAGTAGAGCGGTCTTCCCAAGTATATCCCATAACTTGATATGCCCCAGCTGCTGAAGATATATAAACCTTTCCAGTCTTCTTATTTGTCCTCGTAATTTTAATCTGGGGATGTGTTGCGAAATTTTTATGATAATCCTTTATAAATGATTCTCCACCAAATAATCGTTCATAACCCTGCTCACCCGTAGTTCCTTCACATACCCTGATCATTCTCATGAAAGCCCTTACCCTAGCTTCTTCTATAGTTATAGCTTTTGAGAAAAAATAACTTAAGAAATAAATCGGATGCATATGCCACAATGAAGGCCCCAGTTTCTCAGTTGTAACATCCTGCATCCATGCCATCTTGTCGAGAAAATCCTCGCTGTACTTTTTCCACTCAGGTGCCTCTTTTTTCAGCGCATTCAGGAACGGTTGCCAGATGGCATCACCTTTTTTGAAATACCAGTCGCTTGGATGTTTTACTATCGTTTTCATAATTACGTCACGATAGTCAGGGTTATGAAGGGCTCTCCAGTACTCCATTGACGAATAATTGTCGCTTACGCTATCAATTTTATCCAGCAAACGTTGGTAATTATGCTTTACCAGGGCATGACTGGTTCGTGTATCCGCTGTAGCTGCCTGATAGAGTGAATCGATGAGGTTACGGAAGAATCCAACAGGTTGATTCTTCCCGTCCAGATAATCAAAGCTGGTGGGCTCTGCGGTTTCAGTTCTGAACCCCAGTTTGGCAAGATCATACTGTGACAAAAGCTCTGGCTCAGCCTGCCCTTTGAGGGCATAAGCGTTTTCTGGTCGCAGCTGCCAGTATTCCTGTTTGGACGTCTTATCGATTTCAGTTTGCACCTGACTCAGTGGAAGGATCCCTTTCACGGTGGTCGCTCTGGTATCTTTTGTAAATTTTCCGGTAGCGACATCTTTTTTATACAGAGCAAGGCCTGGTTCGTACTTCAGCCAGAGCGGATTCTTATCCCCCACCTGTTCGGGGTTGGTCAGGAATTTTTCCAGATTGTCATCCATGCTCGTGCATTCGATATGCACCTGATAACGTGCTTCATATCCACCATCTTTTGGTGCCTGATAATACCCCATGTGACCAACAGGGTCACCGGCGCTAATGGCGTAGGGAGTCGGGCATACAACCTCATCGAATTTCATTGCCTCTTTCGCTGGTGGCATTAGTTTTTGCCACCAGGAAGGCTGAGAGACACCGCTGGTACCCGGAGATATATTGTTCTTATCAACCAAAATCCAGTATTGCTGACCGGGCTTAAAGGATGTTTTCTTACCTTTTTTCACCGCATCTTCTGACAGACTGACAAAGGTCACCAGGCCGTACTCGCGGTTATTGAACGCGACGGTATGGAGACTTCCGTCAGACTTATTCCATTCTACAATTGCACCTTTCGGCATTGTGCCTTTTGAATAGCTGTCGCTGACATCTTTGTTATTTGTGCTGGCAGACATCACCCACTCTGGTTCGTAGGCTGAAAGTGAGTCCTGTAGAGTCCACTTTGTTTCTGCCGGATTGACGGTGTAAGCAGAATATGGGGCCAGGTGCATATACAGGGTGTAGAAATGTAACCCGCTGGTTTCTTTCTCACCCGGCTGAATATAATGTTTCACCAGAACGAATGAGCCTGAAAAACTCAGCGGGCCGGATTCCCAGCCCAGCGTCAGGTAATCTTTGCACACACGGTAAGCAACGACTTCCCCGTCAGCCATACAGCGAACAGCCTGTTCGCCTTTGTAGGCGACCGGGAAATCAACTGCCTCAATGGGAGCCTTACCGCTAAGGGCACACCATGGGGTTGTGGCATGTGTAATATGAATTCCGCCATGCCACATACCACTCCGGCCGATGGTATATTGCCCGGAAGACTCGCCAGCTAAATGGGCGAGTATGTCTTCCTGATTGCTAAATTCACTTCCCCGATTGTTAGAGGGGATCGGCCAGACTATTTTGATTTTTCCTTTTCGGGTAGCCGTGGCGTTCTGCTCTGATGTGGTATTATCGCCATAACGATAAAGTGCATAGGGTATGTTTTGATCACGATATATCTGGGCAGGATAGAACCCCCTTTCCTGGACAAAATCAGATACCCAGTGTGTACCATTAAACATCGCCATATGACCATGCACATGATGTGGTGCTGCCTGGATTACGACGATATCCCCCATTTGCTGACCAGAAATTGTGAATACACCGCCAGTACGCACTGTTGTAGCGTTATCCACAACTTTAAAGTTATTTTCAAGCAGCCATGGGCTATAATTTTTAGCTGATTCAATTCCTGAGTTTTTTGCAGATGCCCCTCCAGCGATTAATGCTTTTTTAACATAGCGGGCACATTTTGACTCGCCATATTTAAGTTTTTTATCTATGCCATTTTTAAAATTTTCAGCGTTAATTTTCGCTCTGGCCAAGGCTTGAGTATTTAAAACACTAACTGCTACATTCTTGTCCAGCATTTATTCCCCCCCCTCTGCTTGTCGAGGGCAATAAATACTACTATGAGATATGGGCTTAACAGAATCCATTAACCAGTTCCCTTTTTCTTTAAGCAGGTTAATGGTATACAGGGATACGCCCTTACCATATCCTAATGTTAGCTTCACTTGTGCAACCTGGTCATTCTCTGAAATAGTTTCCACATTAATGCTGTCTTTCCATTCTTCACAAATATCCTGAGCATCGACAAAATAATCAGCACCCGATTCATCATTATCCCGCAGACTTCTGAGATGCTCAGTTGTATATTCAAAAATAGCTTTTTGAGTTAGTTTATCAGCTGATTCCATATCAGGCATTTCAGACGCAACAAGGTAATCATGATAAAAATTTGCAACAATTTCCCGAGGCATTGAACTATCTTTTACTGAAGCTGAGGCTACATTGGCCACGCAGAATAAGCAGCAAGCAAAAATAATCTTCTTCAACATGAACGTCTCTTCGTAGATATGTTGGTATTTGTATAAGTAGTCGAGGTGAGACATTTAGAAAATGACCACGTTCTTATTGTTCCGTTACGCTGGTGATTTTCCACTTCCCATCAATTCTTTCTAGCACAACCTTAAATTTAACTTTAGGCTCGAAACTTGCTCCTAGAATAACGTTGACTGAAGAGTCATTCTCTTTCTGATATACATCAAAGGTACTTATACTTGCTTTCCATGAAGGATAAACATCTTGTGATTTGGTAAAATAATCAACATCAGTATCAACCCAAGCACCATGCCAGTTACAAATATAACGCCCTTTAAACTGCTTGCATTCGCGCTTTTGTGAACATTTTCCTTCGAGTTCTTCTGCCGACACTGAATCATCAGAATCATAATTACACATCATTGAGTCGTTAATGCTTTTCATTAATTCATCAGAAACATATTGGCTGAGAAATCGACTGTTGTCCGATGATTCTTCTTTCAAATATGACTTATAAAAATTGTACACGATGCTTTCTGGGCTTGTTTGCTCAGATGCCTGTGTAAAATTTGATAAACAAAGCAAAAATGCAAATAAAAACACATTACGCATATGAGGAATTAATGGTTCCATCATCAGCCCTTAGTCATTGAAAGATTTGCTGCTGATTTTATTTTCCTGAGTAATATCCGTCAGGCTGAAGTTCGGGGTTTCATTGGGAAGGTTTGCGCCGGTACCCGGCACCAGGTAGTTTGAAGTCTTCATTATGAAATCACCGGAAGAACCGTGTTCAATCCCGTTCTTACTCAGGCGCAGATATGACCCACCACCGTTAAGTGTCAACGTTTCAGGCGTGCTGATAATAATTTCGTCTTCACTACTGGTCACCGTCAGTTGCTTTTCTGAAAACAATGCCATGGTGTTGTGCTGAGCCTGGATCTCGATATCTCCCTGGTTGGCGACAACCTTCGCCCCGCCTTTATGTACAAACATCCCAAGGGCTTTTTCCACGGTCACGGACAGGTTCTCCATGGCTCCGACATCGAGGTGCTGGCCTGCATTGATCATCGTGTTACGGGTGCTGCTGAGCTGAAGGTGTTCACCTGAGGTGAATGCCACGCCCTGTGGAGCACTTCCCAGCAGGACCGAAGACTGGAGGTCTTTGATTTTGTCGGTGACGAGACTAATCTGGGTATTGATGTCAGAGACCAGGGCTCCGGCGGCTTCAGCGGCGCTGTTCAGGGCCTGCATCTGGCTGTTGGCCTGGTTAATCTGGTTAATCGCAGGCGCCATTTCCAGTACCGGTCCCTGGGCTTTGGCCTGGGCATCAGCCGTCAGGAACAGCCCTTTTGCCGCACGTACAGCGCCATGCTCATCCGTTCGCAGTTCAAAACCGGCCCCGCGTTTTTCACGCTGGCCGTTAACCAGGTGTCCCAGGTTCAGCTGCGTTTTGCCGTATTCCGTTGCGAGCTTGATATGCTCTTCCTGGCGCTTATCCTCCATCCGCAGCTTATTGTTCGCCGGGGTACGCCACACGTTCCGCGTATGATTGTCACTGGTGACATGGTCAGGATGTTCTGAATCATGCAGGGCATAGGCGATGTAGGGACGATCCGGGTCTCCGCCGTCAAAAACGACGGCCACTTCAGTTCCGTCGATAAGCGGGGAGTGGAATCCGTAGGTATCACCGGCATAGGGTTTAGCCAGTCGCAGCCATAAATAGGCATAACCCTGTTCAGGACTGTTGCGGTCAAAGTCCAGCTTCACACGGTAGCGTCCTTCCGGGTCGAGCCAGGAATAGGTATCGCCTTTCTGTGTGCTTTCCACCCGGGCGGGAAGCGATCCGGATATCACCGGGCGATTGAGTAGCGCCGGACGATAGCAGACAGTTTCGCTATACGGGATGCCTTCAAAGGTCAGAGTAAAGCTACTTTTGCGTGAACCGCTGGTGCGTACCGTGGTGATGACGATACCGTCTTTTACGGCATCGGGTAATGAGCCGTCCGTTTCCAGTACCTGACCTGGTGCCAGATGAGGGCTGGAGGAATGACCTTTGACGTGATACTGCGCGTTCAGAATGCGTTCGTGACGCAGACGGGCGAAGTATGCCCCGGTCTCTGTACTTTCAGTTTCACCTGCTGTCAGGAAAGGCTCCGCATAATGGTATATTTCCCCGGTGGTGATCCCCTCTTTGCTGAAAATACTTTCGGCGCTGTCCTGAGGCGTCAGTGCATCACGGTAGTTGTAGTCACGGGTGGCCACACTTCCGCTTACCACGTTATATGCGGTCTGAATATCCCAGATACTCTCCTGCCCACTGTCGCTCATCCCGGCCTGATTACGCAATGGCAGGGTGACACCAAATTCATACTGCTGCTGGCTGTCCTGGAAAATCACCACGTCCTGTTCAAGACGGCTGTCCATTTCATAGCGCCAGTAAATGCCCACTTCTGCCAGCAGGCGCTGGATAAACGCCAGGTCAGTTTCCCGCCACTGGGTGATGAGCTCCCGGGATGGATATTCCCGGGAGAGCCGGAACTCAAAATCGGGTCCTTCCAGACCGTGCTTACGTAATACCTGTTCAACCACTTCAGTGACCGACTGATTAAGGTAGATCTCGCTCCCTTTCGTATAGTCCAGAAGGGCGATACGGGGAACGAGCGTCAGCGCGTAACGGGTCTCATCATTCGACGTGGACACGCGCCGAAATGACTTAACCACACCGAATATCGTCCGGACCGGCAGAGCCGGTGCCCCATCAAACATCGGGGTCTGGAAGGTAAATGACGCGGGTTTCAGCAGTAACGTGTCACAGGCGATATCCTTAGAGGAGCAGGTGACCGCCACGTCATAGCGCCATGGCTGGCTAAGTGATTCCACCGCGCTGTAATGCAACACATCCAGGAAATGGCTGCATTCATGCACATCAACACGATAGCGTGACTGGCCCAGCAGCTTTTCTACCAGACTTATTCCTTTATTCATCAGAGATCCACTCATTGCCGCGATCCTCCTGCCTGCCCATCAAATATCAGCACAATGCCGTCTTCCTCTTCCCTGGTAGGGCAAGATTAAGAAACCCAACAGCCCGCAAAGACTGAAACAAGGTACTCTCTGCTCATCGCCACCCGACATATCTTTCTCTTCAAACCTGCCTAAAGTCCTTTGATTTGATCTTTCCCTGTCCTGCCCCTTTTTTACGTTATCAGTTGGATGTTTCTTTAGCTTAGCGAGCAGCACCAAAGCTTTGCAGAATCATTTATAATGAGATTGTAGATATGCCTTGATTTTTACTGCGCTTTTATATTTAAAATGTAACTCCTCGCCATTAAACTCGCCTTCAAGGCCATTAAGATTCTGGTCATTTTTTATAGAAGGGTTTATAGAAAGACTATTAAGAGAATAGTTATAACCATAGACCTGATACGCAGTTCCATTTATCTTTTCCGCAGAATGCCTCTGCTCCCAGGAGATTAATACAATTACATTTTTTTTATTATTCATTTTAGTAAAAAAAACCGTTTCCACATGAGGTTCACTACCATCAACCTCATAAGATTCCACTTTGGAAGCATTGCCATTAGTTTCGAAATAAATAGCCAATGGATAATTAATATCGTCCTCTTTCTTAATATAAATACTACCATCGGCATCTAACTTAAATGGCCCTTGCACTATGTCGGATTTAGCCAGTGTATAAAAAGAAGAAACCAACAAAGTCAATCCCAAAATAAAGCCACGCATAAATTACTCCTTATCTACTCTCAATAATGGGGCCACTGCATTAAATCTCTGTAGGCGATCAGAGTAACCATTCTGCCCACCGTTAACTTTTTTCGTGACATCTTGCACACTTAATGTCCTGGCAGTTTTGTTTAGTCCTTTACTTACCCAGAAGGAAAATGCTGACTCTACACCATATTCTGTATCACTTATTACTAAATCAGGTTGTTCAACAAAGTCTCTCTTATCATTAGGACTCATTTCATTATGTTTATTAGTAAAATATCTATAGCCATCTTTACCAGTCAACTGAATCATCCCTCGACCTCTGTATTTATAACCATCCCCCGAAGATTCCCCATCGTTACCCATTCGACTGGCATAAACATAATTAGCTAGACTTTCTGGTTTATGCGCATACGAAGACTCTTGAGTCCAGAGTTTGTCTCTTAAACGGCCCAAGTTGCAATCATCAGTATTTTTATTATATTGAGATGGACCTTTAATGCATCCAAAAATCCTTCGCATCCCTTTAGCACTATAATTCAGATTTTCCTCGATTATATTAAAACCACTTTCATGCCCAATTTGAGACAGGAAATGTGCGATCTCTTTTTTATCTTCCATCTTATAGGCTTTTGCATATTTATTGAGATAAGGTAGAACCCTTTCACATTGAGATTTATTTTCATTCAGATTTGCAGCAACAACCATTTCCAGTGTAATAAGATTAGAAGATGATAATATATCCAAAAACACCACCGGATGAAAATGCCACACCGCTTCATCCTTATCAAATGGCGGCACCTTGCTCATCCACTCCAGATCCGACTGCCATTTCTCACAGTATTTCACTTCCAGTGAGTCCAGATCCTTATAAAACCTTTCCCAGCGACCTGTCGAACGGCTACCAGACCATTCACTGTGATGTTTTATCACCAGCCGGTTTACCACATCCTTCACTAAGGGATCACGTACAGCCAGCGCCTGCCTGATTTCCTCTGTCGTCACTTTTCCGTCACGGTTGCTGTCCATCTCTGCCATCAGATCACGATAGAATTGCGGCACCAGCCGGTACTGATAATCGGCTCCCTGTTCCGCAGCCTGACTTATTGCGCCAAACGCCTCAGGAACCCAGCTTTCATACGGGCTGTCCATCACATCACCGTTACCGTCTTCCTCCAGCGCCTGAAAGCCGAGTTTCAACAGGTCGTACTGGCCCACTTCTTCCACATCAAGTTGCGGTAGCCAGCCACTTCCGTTGACCTTATACCACCATTTTTGCGCTTCATCTGCGACAGGCGTTGCTGACTCCCGGGGGAGCAGGCACTGTGCGCTCAGTCGCGCTGATGTCGCGGTAAAGACGGGTTGTCCTGTGGCATTCTGCCGGGTAAACAGAGATTTTCCTTTGGGTGCCAGAACTGACCTTTTATCGCCCTCCAAGCCCTCAGGATTGGCTAAAAATACTGGCATGTTCGGGTCTGTACTCAGCACTTCCAGATGCACGAACCACTCTTTATCCAGGAGATTATTTCTCTCACCAGGTGACTCCATACATCCCATAAACCCGACAGGCGTTCCGGCACTGACCTTCCATTCTTCCGTTTCGCCCGTCAGCGCCAAAGAGTCAAAAATGCCTTTTTTTTTCGCTCTCTGCATCCACTCCGGCACCAGGTCCTGCATTTCACCATCCGGCGCCATCAGTTCCGGATCTAGCGTTACCCAGAACTGTTCTTTGCCCGGAACGTTATCTTTCAGTAAACGGACCAAGCCAAAGATTGTCAGGATGGCTTTGCCATTCTTCGTGACGTAAAAACGCCCGGTCCGGGAAGAAACAAAACGGTCGCCCGCCATCAGGCTCTTTTTCGTTTTCACCGGAGCAGGATAAGTTCCGGCTTCCCCCTTATCCGGCTCTCCCTCCGGCATCCCGGTTTGCCCGTTTTTATACTGACGTAACAGTATGCCGTTGTGACCGTTCCTGACTTGATAACAAGGAGACGCAGGATAATCAGACATCGGAGCCAGATGCATATACAGGCTGTAAAACTCCAGCCAGCTCTTTTTCTTTTGCGGATCGGGTTGACACTGTGATTTCACCAGCACAAAACTGCTGCTGTAGCGCAACTGCTGTCCACAGTATGGCGCTGTCAGGTACTCACTGTTTATCCGGTACGCCGCAATAATACCGTCTGCCATAAACTGGAGAGGTACAGGCTCTCCGGTATTAACCGCATCAGGATTCAGGGCAGAAAAAGGATTAGAGATATCGCTGATATGGATCCCACCATGCCACAGGCCATTCGCTCCCAACAGCCAGCTCCCGTGCGCTTCCCCGTCAATAAGCCGCATAACATCTTCCGGTGAGCGAAATTCTTTCCCGTTGGTGTCCCTGAGGGGGTAACTGATTTTCATAGCCGATCCTTATCGTGAAAACCGTCCGCGCCGCGGCGGTGATACCAGTTCCAGTGTGGTTTTCCTGAACGTCTCCGTAACACCTTTCAATGATGCCCCGGTACGGGGAACCAGATAATTCGCCACTTTCATCACCATCATTCCCTCAGAACCATGCTCAATTCCGTTCTTGCTCAGCTTCAGATACGATCCACCGCCGTTCAGCGTAAGCGTTTCCGGGGTGCTGATGGAAATCCCATCTTCACTGTTGGTTATAACCACCTGCTGCTTTGCCAGAAGCGCCATCGTGTTGTGCTGAGCCTGAATCTCGATGTCTCCCTGGTTGGCAACCAGCTTCGCCCCGTCTTTATGCACAAACAGACCAAGCGCTTTTTCAACGCTCACGGACAAATTTTTCATCGCACCGATATCAAGATGTTGACCTGCATTGATCATTGTATTGCGGGTGCTGCTGAGCTGAAGGTGTTCACCTGAGGTGAATGCCACGCCCTGTGGAGCACTGCCCAGCAGGACCGACGACTGAAGGTCTTTGATTTTGTCGGTGACGAGGCTAATTTGGGTGTTGATGTCGGACACCAGGGCTCCGGCGGCTTCAGCGGCACTGTTCAACGCCTGCATCTGGCTGTTGGCCTGATTAATCTGGTTAACGGCGGGTGCCATTTCCAGTACAGGTCCCTGTGCTTTAGCCTGGGCATCAGCCGTCAGGAAGAGTCCTTTGGCTGCACGAACGGCGCCATGCTCATCCGTACGCAGCTCAAACCCGGCACCGCGCTTTTCACGCTGGCTGTTGACCAGGTGTCCCATGTTCAGTTGCGTTTTGCCATACTCTGTTGCGAGCTTGATATGCTCTTCCTGCCGCTTATCCTCCATCCGCAACTTATTGTTCGCCGGAGTGCGCCACACGTTCCGCGTATGATTGTCACTGGTGACGTGGTCCGGATGTTCTGAGTCATGCAGGGCATAGGCGATGTAAGGTCGATCCGGGTCCCCACTGTCAAACACTACGGCCACTTCAGTTCCGTCAATAAGCGGGGAGTGGAAACCGTAGGTATCACCGGCATAGGGTTTGGCCAGCCGAAGCCACAAATAGGCATAGCCCTGTTCCGGACTGTTGCGGTCGAAGTCCAGTTTTACCCGGTAGCGCCCTTCCGGATCGAGCCAGGAGTAGGTATCGCCTTTCTGAGTACTTTCCACCCGGGCTGGAAGAGAACCGGATATGACCGGGCGATTAAGTAAAGCAGGACGGTAGCAGACGGTTTCGCTGTAAGGGATCCCTTCAAACGTCAGAGTAAAGCTACTTTTGCGTGAGCCGCTGGTGCGTACCGTGGTGATGACGATACCTTCTTTCACCGCATCAGGTAATGTTCCGTCAGTTTCCAGTACCTGACCTGGAGCCAGATGAGGGCTGGAGGAATGCCCGGTGACGTGATATTGCGCATTCAGAATGCGTTCGTGACGCAGACGGGCGAAGTATGCCCCGGTCTCTGTACTTTCAGCGTCACCTGCTGTCAGGAAAGGCTCCGCATAATGGTATGTTTCCCCGGTGGTGACCCCCTCTTTGCTGAAAATACTTTCGGCGCTGTCCTGAGGCGCCAGTGCATCACGGTAGTTGTAGTCACGGGTGGCCACACTTCCGCTTACCACGTTATATGCGGTCTGAATATCCCAGATACTCTCCTGCCCGCTGTCGCTCATCCCGGCCTGATTACGCAATGGCAGGGTGACACCAAATTCATACTGCTGCTGGCTGTCCTGGAAAATCACCACGTCCTGTTCAAGACGGCTGTCCATTTCATAGCGCCAGTAAATGCCCACCTCCGCCAGCAGGCGCTGGATAAATGCCAGATCAGTTTCCCGCCACTGGGTGATGAGCTCCCGGGATGGATATTCCCGGGAGAGCCGGAACTCAAAATCGGGTCCTTCCAGACCGTGTTTACGCAGTACCTGTTCAACCACCTCAATAACCGACTGATTGAGGTAGATCTCGCTCCCTTTCGTATAGTCCAGAAGGGCGATACGGGGAACGATCGTCAGCGCGTAGTGGGTATCATCATTCGACGTGGACACACGACGAAATGACTTAACCACGCCGAATATCGTCCGGACCGGCAGCGCTGGTGCTCCGTCAAACACCGGGGACTGGAATGTGAAGGACGCCGGTTTCAGCAGTAACCTGTCGCAGGCGATATCCGCAGAGGTGCAGGTCACCGCCACGTCATACCGCCAGGGCTGGCTAAGTGACTCCACTGCACTGAAGCGCAGCACATCCAGAAACTCAGTGCAGCCATGCACGTCAACGCGATAGCGTGACTGGCTCAGAAGTTGTTGTATCTGGCCGTTTGCCTTGCTTATTAAAGAATCGGTCATGACGCCACCACTTCTGTATTATCATCGAAGGCCAGCACAATACCCTCTTCATCATCCCAGGTCAGCTGTAGCGAGGACGGCTTTTGTTTTGCCGCCATATGGCTTAATAACTGCTGGCTCAGAACCGGCAGGATCTGCTGATTAAGCAGGCTGTCCACGTTGCGGGCACCAGTATCTGGCAGCAGACACGCTGTCGTCAGCGTGTCGATGAGGCTTTCGCCAATGTGAGTGGAGATCCCGTAGTGCCGTTGCAAACGCGTGCTCACTTGTGCCAGTTTCATGTCGACGATGGTACGCATGGCATCTATTGCCAGCGGGCGGTATATCACCGTCTGGAAGCGAGCCAGCAGTGCTGGCTGGAAATGATCGCGAAGGATCGGACGTAACAATTCATGCAGATCGCTCTCCGTGGCTTCTGGTTGCTCGTCCAGCAGCTGCATCAACTGATCACTGCCCAGGTTGGACGTCATCAGTATCACGGTATTGCGGAAATCAATCTCACGCCCTTCCCCGTCCCGCATAAAGCCCCGGTCAAAGACCTGATAAAACAGGTTCATCACATCCCGGTGGGCCTTCTCCACTTCATCGAGAAGCACCACGCTGTACGGCCGCTTACGCACAGCCTCGGTGAGAATGCCGCCCTGACCATATCCGACATAGCCCGGAGGTGAGCCTTTCAACTGCGAGACCGTGTGCGGCTCCTGGTATTCAGACAGGTTGATGGTGATAAGCGATTTCTCACCACCATACATAACGTCAGCAAGTGCCAGCGCGGTTTCTGTTTTGCCCACCCCGCTTGGCCCCACCAGTAAAAACACACCCTGTGGCCCGTTCTCCGGCGTCAGGCCGGTTTTTGACGCCCTCAGTCGTTGGGCGATGGCATTCAGGGCAGGACTCTGGCCGACAACGCGGGTTGCAAGCTGTTCTTCCAGTGTCAGTAGTTCGGTTTGCTCATCCTTCATCAGTGATGAGAGAGGAACCCCTGTCCAGTCTGCGATAACGGTCGCAACGGTGCGGACATCAACATCCAGACCCAGTAATGGGCTGTTATTCTGAATCTGGGAGAGCTCCTGCTGGAAGGAGGAGATCTCTTTCTGGCGGCTGATGTCTTCCCGGCAGGCTTTCAGCGAGTCGGTGAGCTGCTTTTCGGTCTCATATTGTGAGTGAAGAGAGGCTTTTTGCTGATTGAGCTCCAGTGTGAGCTGTTCGATCTGCGGCAGACGGCTGGCATCAACGGTGTTACCCAGGGAAATATCTTCCAGTAACTCCTGTTGTTCCATGGCAAGCGCAGTCAGTTGGGTCTGCAAACGGGTAAGTTGTTCAGGCAACGTGTCCAGGCTCATCCGCACCCGGGCCGCTGCGGTATCCAGCAGGTCCACGGCTTTATCCGGCAACTGGCGTCCGGTCAGGTAACGACGGGACAGCGTCACCGCTGCTCGGACGGCCTCGCCGGTAATATGCACGCCATGGTGTTCGGCATAGCGGGATTTCAGGCCACGCAGCATCAGACAGGCGGTGTCATCATCGGGCTCATCAACCTTGACCATCTGGAAGCGGCGCTCCAGAGCGGCGTCACGCTCAAAATACTGTTTGTACTCGGACCAGGTGGTTGCGGCGATGGTACGTAGTTCACCGCGAGCCAGTGCCGGTTTCAGCAGGTTGGCGGCATCAGCCCCGCCCGCCTGATTACCGGCCCCGATGATGGTGTGTGCTTCATCGATAAAGAGAAGCACCGGCACCGGGGATTGCTGGACGGCGTCGATAATATTTTTCAGGCGCTGTTCGAACTCCCCCTTGACACCCGCCCCCGCCTGAAGCAAGCCCAGATCCAGAGTCCTGACGATGACTGGCTTCAGACTTTCGGGCACATTGCCCTCAGCGATGCGCAGCGCCAGTCCTTCAACAAGGGCCGTTTTACCCACGCCGGGTTCACCGACCAGGATTGGGTTGTTCTTACGGCGTCTGGAGAGAATGTCCACCATCTGACGGATTTCGTTATCGCGACCAAAGACCGGGTCAATCTTTCCTTCCCGGGCACGGGCAGTCACATCAACTGTAAAGCGATTGAGAACGGACTCTTCCTGTGAAACGGCAGGCTGCGCACTTCCGCCTTCAGCCTGATTTTGTGCTTCATGCTGTAACGGCGCAGCCCGGCCAATAATGCTGACATTGCCAGCCTGCTCACTGAGCGCAAGGTCATGCCGCTCATCCGACTGGGCTTCCAGCAAAGGACGTAACCTTTCCAGCTGGCTGGTGGTCAGCGTCATCAAAGGCCAGAGGCCATCACAGCGTGTCAACCCTGACGTTTCAACCATGGCCGTAAGCAAATGTATGCTGCGGATCTGCTCATCTCCCGCGAGCGTGGCGGCAAGCCAGGCCTGTTTCAGCAGGGTCTGGAGGGAAGCAGAAAGCTCCGGGCGTGTGCGAACTGAACGAGGCTGTACATCCAGCCAGCTCAGAAGTGACTGCCAAACGGCATCCATATCCCATTCATAGCGTCGGGCAAGAACGGTCAGGTCACCTTCCCCCTGCTCCAGCAGTTTCAGCAGCCAGTGCTCAGGCGTGATTTCTGCATGCGCACGTGTCTGACATAAAGAAGCCGCCCCCTCCAGTGCTCTGGCGCAGTAAGGGTTAAGTCGTCGTAGCAGGACTGCTGAATGATGTTCCATGTCGTTCCCTCTTGTTCAGGCACGCTACCGCCCCTGGCCGTCAACCGATGCCCATAAGGTTCATGCCGATAAATTGTGAGACTGCTCTGCAAAGCGTCCGTCTGACAGGCGCTGTGCGGAGCAAAACAAAAAGGCGGACAGAAGGGATCTGCCCGCCAGAGTCTTATGCTGTGGTGCGTTCGTTCCAGGAATCGGAATGAATGATGTTGCCGTCTTTGTAGGTCCAGGTGATTTTTTCGTAGCGCAGCTCGATCTGCTCAAGGTGGTTATGCTTCTCGAAGGAGGCATCCTTGATGTCGTGCATTTTTGGTGCAACTTTCACCAGTTTGACGTTTTCCAGTTTGGTGTTGAAATACTCAACTTCCTGACCTGCGTCGTTGATTTTGTACCACTTAAATTCAGCAGACTTCAGGGTCTGGCCCGTGGTCACGGCTTTGTAGAGGTACGGGCTGGAAGAGTCGATTTCTTTGGTAAACAGGAACGGTGTATGAATACGGGTTCCGGTCAGTTTGCCAGTATTGTTATCGGTCGGGATGTACAGGGTGTGTTCCTGAGCAACAACTTCGATGCTTCCTTCGCGATCTTTCACATCTACGGAACCCTTGATGTCAGCGCCGCCATCGTCTTTCAGCCACAGATAAACTGGGATTGCCATGTTTACTTCTCCATTTCTTGAGTTAAAACGTCACGTACATCCTGTGACGCGTGTTTTGTGCCTGGCATACGACAGGCGTCAGCCTGCGGTACCAGACTGATCTCGACACGCCGGTTATGCGCACGGCCATCAGGCGTATCGTTTGAAGCAATCGGTCGGCTGTCGCCGTAGCCCTGGACGGCAAAACAACTTTCCGGAACGTCCCCGGTATCACGCATCCAGTTACGGACAGCCTCCGCCCTTTGAAGAGACAGGGTCTGATTGAGCTGTACGCTGCCGGTATTGTCTGTGTGGCCACTGACCACAATAAGCCAGCCTGGTTTGGCTTTGATTCCGACCAGCGAGTTGACCAGCATTTTGGTGGAGCCAGGTTTGAGCACGGACTTACCGGAATCAAACAGCGACATGCTGTCGAGACGAACAATTTTCGGTACTGGTTTTGGTTTAGGTGCTGGTGGAGGAGTCCAGGTATCAATAGCCTGCTGTAAGGCCAGCCACAGTCGTTGTCCCGGGTAATAGCCCAGGCTGTAACGCAAAGGCTCTCCCTGACGCTGCCAGCGTTCAAGCAGGAGTGCATCCTGTTTCAGAGCGGCCAGCGATTCTGCTTTCGGACGGTAGTGATTCATCGGGATCGCGTTCCAGCGCTGTAAATCGGCACTCACGTGACGGATGAGGTCACGATTATTGAGTGCAGAAATACCCAGTGCGGTCAGGGCGCACAACCACATCAACAGCACCAGGCGGCGGGTACGCTGGCCACCCTGCACTGTGGAAGCAAAAGGTGCCAGAAGTGGCAGAATGGCATCCGGGAACGAACCTGTCGGAACTGACTGACCGGCTTTGCAGGTAAACTGCAAGCAGGTCCGGGAACAGAGCCAGGTGGACCAGACTGACTGAGCCTCTGGATTGACCACGCCGAGGCGCATGGAGACGGAAAATACACGCACCGGCGGCGTTAGTCGGTCCGGTTTCTCCAGCTCATCTGTCAGAGTATGACGGATAAAGCAAAATGCCTGGCTGACCGCTGGCAGTAGCAGGATATTGTCTTCCGCCTGCTGCCAGTCAATAAACGCCTGAGGCGAATCATTAACCGGACAGACTATCGGCTTGTCACCGCGTACGATTATCCACGGTGTTTCAGGACCGGAAAAATCGGCACTCACTACCACCGGCAGCGTAAAACCGGTCAGTGATTTGATCTGCTTACTTTGCTGGCGGAGGGTTTTCAGTGTGGAGCGCAGTACCGCTTCATCCTGGTGTTGATCTGGCAGGCAGCGGTACATCACCGAAAGCTGACCGACCTGGCGTGGGAACTGTTTCTGTATGCTGCGGACAACGTCAGTTAACCGGCTGACGTCATCGGCCCGAAGCCACCATCCCTGGGCTGTTTTGCGCAAAGGGTTTCCCTGGAACAGGGTATCCAGCATGTCACCACACACCAGGACAACGGGACCCTCGGTGTCGGGTAATGGCAGGTCATCGGCGGTGACGGTGGCATCGGATGCTGGCTCGTCACACCGACAGTTTTTAAAGACTGTCCAGCCTGCCAGAAGGAGGATCAGCAGGGTGGTCAGTCCTTTAAACACGTTTCCTGTCGGGATGAAATACCAGAGCAACCACAGCAACGTGGCAACGGCGACAAAGGCGTGCAGGACAACCGGTATAATGACTGATCTACGCATTAGCCATGCAGCTCCGGTATGTGTGCTGACAACAGTGCCTGGAGCCACAGATGACCACCCCACCAGATGATGCCGGTCAGGATGACGGCGAGCGCTATCCAGAACCAGACTGAGCGCATCAGACTCCAGCGATGTTTCCCCATCCGGTGAACAACCAGTGAAAGGCCTGCATCAGGCGGAGAGACGCGCTCAGAGAGTGCTTTGACCACTTCATCCCTCTGCGACTGGCTGACTGCTTTCAGGCTGTACAGTCCCTGAAAGCCCAGGGCGATCACCCGGTGATAGCACGTCAGAACGGCCATGTTCGGTGAGGGCTGACGCAGGACCTGGGCAATGCGATCCCACAATGCTGCGCCTGCCCGGAGCGATCCGAAAAATCGAGCCTGAAGTGGCGCTTTACGCCAGGCGACCTGGCCCTCATCAATTTGGGGCTCCTCTCCTTCCTCACCTTTTTCAGGCTTGCGGCTCATCACCGTCTCATCAAGCAAAGCGCACTGTGCATAGGAAATATGCTCAACACTGGCCTCGTCATAGCCAGCACGCTCCAGCGCTTCCCGTACGCTTTCAACCTCTTTAACGCACTTGTCGTAAAGCGTGTTGCCGTTGAGAGTGACGGCGCCTTTCTTCAGCATGGTGACGGTGAGCCAGGTCTCCGTCATCAGCTGGTCGATATCGATATCCTGTCTCATGAGCGCAATACCGCGAACAGTTCAAGTTCAAGAGCACCAAGCAACTCAGGCACATAGAACATGCACACGCCCTGCTCCTGCATTTCATGCGCAGCGGGACTTTCCATATCAAGTGCGAAGTACTGGTTTTCCATACGAACAGGCAACGCTGCCGGAACCCTGCTCACCGGGATCAAAGGGATACCTTTGAGTGCGGCACCATAGATCTCGTTGACGTCATCAGGCGAGCCCGCCTGACAGAGTGCAGGGAATTTATCGGCAATCTGCCAGGCCGGGATATCCGAGCGTACAGAGAGCCAGAGGTCGGCCTCTTCACGCAGGCGGATATCGTGAAGGTTAGCCTTCCAGGTCTGCCCATCCGGGCGGGACATTTCCAGAGCAATGACCCGGGATGGCAGACTGGCCTCCAGCAAGCCTGTTATCAGGTCAAACAGCGGAGGGAACGACTTGGCCGGTTCCTCATGGTCATAACCCGGGATAGCGTCAAGATCATGGTCAAGGGAAAAGGTCAGCATACTGCCTGCCAGACGTGCGAGCTCGGCCCAAACCTGTTCTGGCGGACGGGAAGGAAAGCGTTCAAATTCCGTCAGCACTCTGGCGTGAGAATTCAGTGCATTCAGCAGCCAGAAAAGGGAAACATCAGCAACGGCGAAATCGGCAAGTCTTTCGTTACTTTCACGACGCATGGTCATCAGACGCTGGCGCCGGGAGCGTAGCTGGCGATTGAGCAGCACCAGACGTTCGCGAAGGACCGGGCTTGCCGCAAAGGACGCAACCGGCGGAATAAAGGACGGATCCAGTCGCCAGGCATTTTGTCCATCACGGATCAGTCTGGCCACCGGGCACACTTTCCAGGAATCATTGCTTTCATGGGCAAAACGGATCGTGAAATTATACCGGGCAACGGCCATGGACTCTTCTTCAGACCCGAAGGCGTCCTGCAACGTCACCCATTCCTCACGATAACGAAGCGGCCTGTCTGCGGTAACGCCTTCCTGTTCTACGTTGGCAACACCCGGCTGCATGTGAGGCAGTGCGATGACAACGATGACGGAATCGAGACCTGTCAGCTGGCTGGCATCTAACTCACGTGGCGCCGGAGGCAGATCGCTCCTTTGAGCGTCAATCAGCGTTCCGTCTTCGAGCCAGAGGCGCAACTGCGTAATCTGGATCAGACCAGACGACAGAAGACTGTCATTAAACTCAACTTTTTCCACACCCCAGGGGAACGGGGACGCCAGTGCTGATGCACCCCGACTTCGAAAAGACTCCCATTCAGCCTGCTGCTGGAACTGTTGAGGGGACAGTAAAGCCCCCTCGTTCCACAGTGGACGATAAATTTTCATCCCTGCTCCTGCCTTAGGCTTTTGCTTTAGGCATCTGGGATACCAGCGACAGATTGACGTCCATGCCTTCAACCTGGAAGTGAGGAACTGCAAAGAGTTTCACGCGGAAGAACCCCGGGTTATCCTCAATATCTTCGACCATAACTTTGGCGTCCCGCAACGGGTGAGAGGCCTGAAGGTCATCGCCCGGATCGGTCATTTCAGTCACCAGGCCTTTAACCCAGGTATTCAGCTCCAGCTCCAGAAGACGACGGTCCTTGGTGGTACCGATATTTTCACGCTGAATAAGTTTCAGGTAGTGAGCAATCCGCGACAGCAGGAAGATATACGGCAGGCGGGCGTTAATACGGCTGTTTGCTGTAGCATCCGCGGTATCGTATAGCGCAGGTTTCTGAGCAGAGTTCGCCGAGAAGAAGCAGCTGTAGTCCCGATTTTTGTAGTAGCTAAGGGGGATGAATCCCAGGTTAGCAAATTCAAACTCACGGGTTTCCGGGATCATTACTTCAGACGGAATTTTAACCTGATTGCCGGTACCGAGGTCGTACAGGTGGATAGGCAGGTCCTGAACGGCACCACCGGCCTGAGGGCCACGAATCTGGACGCACCAGCCGTTGTTGATAAAACTTTTCACCATATTTGCGGCGAAGGCAAACGACGCATTGGTCCACAAATATTTCTCGTGGTCAGGGCCTTTCACTTGTTCAACGTAGTTAAAGCTTCTGACTGGCACAGTATCCGGGCCATATGGCAGACGTCCCAGAACGCGTGGCATTGTCAGGCCGATATAGCGGGAGTCTTCAGAATCGCGGAACGCCTTCCATTTGATGTATTCTGCACGGTCAAAATAGTTACCGATGTCTTTGATGGCCGCGACTTCTTCCATGCTGGATTTATGGAAGAATTTCGGTCCAACGGAACCAATAAACGGCATATGAGCGGCAGCTGAAACTTTTGAGATATTGCGGAGTAACGCGACATCCTGAGCGGAAGAATCAAATTCATACGACGAAATAATAGCAGCGATAGGCTCTCCGCCCGGTTGGTCGTATTCCATCGAATAAGTATGATGATAAAGACCACTCTGGATAATCTCCGGAGCGTCTTCAAAATCCTGACGCAGATCGTCTTTAGAAACATCCAGCAACTCTATTTTTACATTTTGGCGGAAGTCAGTACGGTCCACTGTATGGCGAAGTCCACGCCACAGTGACTCGACCTGCTGGAATTCCGGGTGATGCATAACTTCATCGAGTTGACGACTAATCTGGTGGTCAAGCTCGGCAATGTGCTGATCTAAAAGCGTTTTATCAAGCCTCTCGACTTTCTGGCCTGATTTTGAAATGACCTGCATGAAAACCTGAATTGCCGCTGTGACGCGTTCATCGGCGGAGACGTCAGCCAGCACGCTATTGTCCTGGAATTCAGTGATGTCACTTAGCGTCGTTACCGGGGTTAAATTGATTTTTTCAAACAACGATGCATAAACGCTATCACCAGGCTCATTTTTAAGTACAGTCGCAGTCCCCTGCGCGGGTTGTGTTTCAGTATTTACAGACATCAGCATTCTCTCTGTTAATCCATTAAAATAAGAACCCTGTACTTACTCCGCAGGGGCAAGGGCGTTCAGTTCTGCTCTTAATTCTTCACTCAGGGCGGGGTCTTTTAAAATAGACTCAAGCGATTTGCGAAACTCAGTGTTGTCCATCAGATTAGATTTCAAATCACGAAGCAGATTTCTCATTGCCAGCATGGCGCGTAATTGTGGTATCTGTTTCGCTACCGCTTCAGGTTCGAAGTCCTTAATCCCAGAGAAACTGAGGTGAACATTTTCTTCTGAGCCGTCACCAGCTAACGTGTTACGTACTGCGTAGCTGACTTCAGGCTTCAATTCAGCAAGCACGTTGTCAAAATTTAATTTATTAATGTTGACAGGCTCACGCTCTGAAAGTGGGCGGGATCCTTTGCCATTTGAGAAAGACCCCAATGCCAATAGTTTCAAAGGTAATTCTACTTTCTTCTGAGCTGACCCCGTGTGCAGGTCCAGACGGATGTTAACGCGAGCCTTCGGTATCTCGCTTTGGAAGGTCGATTCAGCCATTTCATTCCCTTAATGCTTAACAGTTTTGACGGATCCCGTGGAGTTTCTTTACAAAAGGATGATAGAGCAAAACTCTTAGCGAGATCAAATTAACAGATCAAAATATTACATTAGAAAATTCTTAAGAATTTTCATCTAAATTCTAACGGGTGACACCGCTGTACATAGCGTATTAACACCGCAACCGACCTGATTTTTAGAGTGCAGCCAGTGGTTTTAACTACCAGTAAACAAACGGGTAGTTAAACGTTACATAAATGAAATTAAATTGATCTAAATCATGGTGAATTGAAGATATAGAAACGACAAGCTCTCGTAGAGAGATCGAAATTTATAAGATTTTTTTTATATTTAAAAAAGTGAGAAAAATTCATGAAAAATACTCAGAAAAAGAATTTCCAATATTGCAACAAAATGATTCTATGTAGTCACGGAGTGAATTTATTGGATTTTTTATTGTTTAAACAGACGTTCGTAGTCATATGGGTATAATGACTTCAACAGTGTTCTTATATGTTCAGTTGGCAAAATAGTTTATGCTGAGTTTTAGTGCCATTCGAGAAGCAGGTTTCCTTTCACAGGCCGCAGGCTAGCCAGAACGAACTTAAAAGGATTCCTATGAAGCGCCACAGGTTTAATAGACACCTCAGAGCCCTTTAAAATGGCTTAACGAGAGGTGCATATGAGCAGTAAGCGTTATCCTTAAGAGTTTAAAATTGAAGCTGTCAAACAGGTTGTTGATCGTGGCTATTCAGTTTCCAGGGTTGCAACACGTCTCTTTATCACTACCCACTGTCTTTATGCCTGGATAAAGAAATACGGGCCGGACTCTTCCACTAACAAAGAGCAGTCAGATGCTCAGGCCGAGATCCGCCGACTCCAGAAGGAGCTGAATCGGGTTACTGACGAACGGGAAATAATAAAAAAATCCGCGGCTTACTTCGCAAAGCTGACCGACGGAGGTACGCCTTTATCCGCGACAACTCCTGTTGCTGGCCTGTTCGTCTACTCTGCCGGGTGCTGCATTTACATCCGAGTGGGTTTTACGCCTGGCTTCAGCAGCCGCATTCACCACGGCTTCAGGTGGATCTCAGACTGGCAGGACAAATCAAACAGTTCTGGCTGGAGTCCGGTTGCGTTTATGGCTATCGCATGATCTATCTCGACCTGCGAGATAGCGGGCAACAATGTGGGATTAACCGGGTCTAGCGGCTTGCCGGGATAAAAGCTCAGGTCGGGTATCGAAGCCCACGAGCGCGTAAAGGTGAAGTCCGTATCGTGACACCCAACAGGCTACAGCGACAGTTCGATCCGGAAGCTCCAGATGAACGTTGGGTAACGGACATAACTTACATCCGAACCCACGAAGGCTGGCTGTATCTGGCCGTAGTTGTTGACCTATTCTTGCGCAAAGTTATCGGCTGGTCAATGCAACGCCGGATGACAAAAGATATTGTTCTGAATGCGCTTTTGATGGCTGTATGGCGGCGTAATCCCCAAAAACAGGTGCTGGTTCATTCTGACCAGGGGAGTCAGTACACAAGCCATGAGTGGCAGTCGTTCCTGAAATCACACGGTCTGGAAGTCAGCATGAGCCGTCGTGGTAATTGTCACGACAACGCAGTTGCAGAACGTTTTTTCCAGCTACTGAAGCGTGAACGGATAAAGAAAAAGATCTACGGAACACGGGAAGAAGCACGCAACGATATTTTGATTACATCGAAATGTTTTATAACAGTAAGCGTCGGCATGGTTCGAGTGATCAGATGCCACCGACGGAATATGAAAAACAAAATTATCAGCGACTCAGAAGTCGTCTAGATTATCCGTGGCGATTCACAGATTCAGAATTTGTAGTGAATTCCCATCATGGCAGTCGTATTACTGTATCCCTTATCGCCGATTTCTACACCAGCATTTGCCCAAAGATTCACTTTTTGGCTCACTTGCCCTTCCACGCCACTTTTCACCTCTCCAGTATTACGGACACCATCCTGATAGACATTCACGCCATCCATTCTGGTACCATAATTTTTAGTGTTATGTATCCAGTTAATTTCCGCAAAAGGCTGAAAAATCCGGTTCTTTCCCTCATCGATTTTACTGTGCCCTCTGAGGTGCGTGCGCAAGCCCAGTCGGGTCTGGAGGTTGTTATCGCCCTGACCAGAAACAGTCGTACCGTTAGATTCGCTATGGTCATCGGCCTCGACCCCCATCCACATAATCTGTGCCTGAGGCTGTATATACCATTCGCTGGTCATATCATTGTAGCTGTTGAATTCCCCGAGTTTGTGCGCATAACCCACTTCAAAAGAGGTCGTGAACCCGCTGGACTCATAGGATTCATCCTGCAAATGCTGGCCTTTGACATCATTATCGAACCAGCTGTATTGCACCCAGCTGTCTGTATACATTCCCTGTTTTGTCTCTTCGTTCTGATACCAGGTAAGATATAAACCGGTGCTGTATCCATTAACTGAACCTTCGGCACTGTAGCCGGTGGGGCCTGAACGGGAATTACTGTTATCGCTGCCGTATCCTGCCATGATACCCAGATGCCAGCTCTGTAAATCATCACTTTCCCAGCGTGCCACATCCCCCCCCAACTGTATGACATAACGGTTACTTTGCGTATTGAGCTGACCCCCGTTCTCTTTCCAGCGAGTATGTTCCCCCACCTGCCGCAGCCACATACTGGTCTTTTTTCGATCCCCAGTCATGGCGTCGGTATAGAGTGTCTCACCCATGCGTTCATGAAGCCGTGTAGTAAACATGGTATTCGCAGCGGAAAGATTGGCGGTATAGCTGGCTGATTCCGGGCGAACAATGTTGGGTACTGGCTTTGTGGGTTCCGGCGATCCCGGCTCAGACGGTATACCCCCTTGTGCACTGCTCAAAAACCAGTCGGGTCCTTTTTTTATTAAATTGTAATCATATGCCCCTGCTACAATACGTCCGGCTTTTACAAAGGTACCAGCTGACGTACCGTTTACATCAATAATCCGGATACCCTCCACGGTCTGTGCCCCGCCACCACCAAGATTATTAATCTGCACAAAGGTCTTACCACTTGTGTTGCCATTCACCGCTATTTTATCGGTCACAGAGCGGTCATTGCCTAAAACAGTATTGAGCATGACGGTACCCTCGAAACCATACCAGTTCGCTACACTCAGCGTCCGCCCGACCGCTACGCCGCGCTGAGAAGGTGCAACAATATTAAGCCGGCCAGCAAGGCGCAGCTCATCAACCTGAGAATCACCGGTCATATTCCACAGGCTGACGGCATCTATACTGACGTCTGTCGGATCAATCCGGCCGGTCAAAACGGCACCATGCTTAAGAACTAAACGGGTATTTTCCAGACCGATAACATTACTTATAAGCCTTGCACCACTATTACGGCCATCGAGTATCAACTCCCCACTGTCAAGCAGCGTCTCTCCGCTCCAGCCTGTATTGCCGACCAGCGTAAGTGCTCCTTCCCCTGTTTTGCGGAGTTTACCGCCAGGCTGGATCCCGTCGGTAATATCGCCGAAAAACGTAGTGCTGTCGGCGGGGGATGCGTTTCTGACGGTGAGGGTGGCACCGTTAAGACTGATCTCACCGCCATGGCCTGCGAGGTCACTGGCAACCTGATCATAACCATTAATATCAAGTACTCCTCCGTTGATAATGACATCACTGCTGTGTGCAAAGCTGTGGGCAATATTGGTCTGAAGCGTACCCGCCTCCACTAAAGTGTACCCGGTGTAGGTATTAGCTGCGGACAGAACAAGTCGTCCGTCACCGGCTTTAGTGAGACTTTTACCATCCCAGCCGCTGGCGAACCCCTCAACCGGTGCGGGCTGGTCAGTGAGGGCCTGGTCAATTTCCATGCCTGTCCCTTCAGCAAGGGTGAATGACCCGGTGCCTGCAGCCCGGCTTTCTTCCGTCCAGGCCAGGCGAAAACCCAGAATATAATCCTGGCCATTGTCTGAAACATACCCGTTACGTAATAAGTAATCGGTTCCCAAAGGGAGCAACGGGTTATTGAGGAAATGACCCGTAATCCCGTCAGAGGTATGAATGAGGGTATAATTTTTGTCTGCGACATGACTGGCTTTGACAGGCGTAGGGCCATCTTCGAATCCTGTTACAATCAGTTGGCCGTTGAGTGTGGCAGTTTCGGCGTTGATGGCAGGAAGAGATTTGTCAGCCGAAAGAACTGCCTGCAACGTAGCGTCATGCTCCTGCGTGAAGCGTCCCCCCACCGCCAGTTGAGACTGTGCGAGCCCGAGCGCCGTTGTGGCACCGGAAGCGGTAGAGTAAGCGTTCGTCAGCGTAAACGCACCATTCTGTGCAAAGGTGAGTGTGCCTTTTCGCACCTCAATTTCACCCAGTTGAGAACCGGAGGCGGTCAGAACGGTATTCCCGCGACCTGCCTGAATCAGTTTACCGGTACCGGATAACCCCCCATCGAAGGTCAGGACATCAGAACGATTCAATACCAGCGAACCATTATCAGTGATATTGCCAGCAATACTCCCTGAGGTGCCTCCGTTACCGATTTGCAGTGCGCCGTCATTAATTATTGTGCTCCCCCCGTACGTATGATTGCCGGTCAAAATAAGTGTCCCTGTGCCCGCTTTAACCAGCCCCCCGCCTGATCGGGTACCGTCGGTTATAACTCCCGCAAACAGTGTACTGTCCCCGTCAGTGGCATTGTTCGCGGTCAAAGTGGCACCATTGAGCCATATTTCGCCCCCGAGGCCTGCCAGACGACTGGCGATCTGGGAATAACCATTCAGATCGAGGACTCCGCCATTGACGTTAAGATCACTGCTTTGTGCAAAACTATCAGCAACACCCGTTTGCAGCAGCCCGGCATTGAGCGTTGTTGCCCCGTTATAGGTATTGACTGCTGACAATACGAGCCGCCCCTCACCCTCTTTTGTCAGGCTCCTGCCATCCCAGCCGGTAAGAAAGCCGCCGACGGGTAACGTCTGATCAGACAAAACCTGGTCAATATCGAATCCCGTTCCCTCGCTGAGGGTGAAGTTACCGGTACTCGATGTCTGTTTTTCACCTGTCCAGGCCAGTCGAAAACCCAGATTATAATCCTGACCGTCAGCGGATACGTAACCATCACTTATGAGATAATCTGCATCTGACGGAGCTAAAGAGTTATTGGTAAAATTACCGCTGATGCCATTGGTGGTATGAATAAGCGTATAATTATGCGTTGTAACTTCGCTGGCTTTGACCGCCACTGGTCGATCGATAAATCCACTCATACCGAGGGTGCCGTCCAGACTGGCACTCTGCGCGGTGATGCGTGGTGAGAGACCCGAAAGATCATCAAACGTCACCGCAAGGTGAGCATCACTGGCTTGCGTGAAAGCCCCCCCAACCAGAAGCGTCGTACTGACGCCGGTGAGCGCGGTGGTGGCATATGAGTGAGTGGTGTAATAATCAGAGGTGGTAAAATCGCCGTTCTGTTCAAACTGCAGGGTTCCGGCACTCACGTCCACTGCGCCTGCGGTACTGTTCATTCCCGAAAGTATTTGAGTCGCGTTGCCCAGCTTATTCAGATGACCTGTTCCACTGAACTGACCGCTGAAAAGCCCTGCCCCCTCTCTCAGCGTCAGATTTTGCGCCCCAAGTATTACCTTACCATTCCCGTCAAGACTGACGACAGAGGTGCCATTGTTCGTTCCGGAAATATCAAGCTGACCGTTATTGATAACGTTCGCGGACGTGGCAATACTGCCATTATTCGTTAACCTCAGCGTACCGCCAAGAAGGGTACTGACGCCTGTATATAAATTTGTGCCCGTAAACGTCAGGTTACCCTCCCCTTGTTTTGTCAGTGAACCACTGCCCTCTATGGCACCAGTCATCGTGAAAGAGGTCGCATCAAGGGTATCGAACGTTCCTCCGTCTGGACCCAGCGTAGTCATACGCGTTGTGGAGAAGGTTGAGGCTGTTTCCAGCGTGGCATTGTCCAAAGTCAGTCTACTGCTTAGCTCCCCAAGGTTAGCATCCCCGGAAATCTGCATCCGGCCCCCGCTAATATTCGTGCCACCACGGTAAGTATTTGTGTTGGTCAGGGTAAGCGTACCGGAATCTGTTTTGTATAAAACGCCTGGACCATCAATCACGCCCCCCATTACCAGGGTTGCACCATCATTCACATCCAGTGTGGCGCTCGTTGCGTTGAGGATGGTTGCACGTGAAGAGGTCAGATTAGCCAGAACTTCCAGCGTACTGTCGCCACTAAATATCAGCATTCCTGTTGCAGCCCCAAGATTGCTGTCACTGGCAATCTGTACATTGCCGGCCATGATTGTCGTACCGCCAGCGTATGTATTATTCCCGTTAAGGGTGAGTGTACCTGAACCTGTCTGACTCAGTTTCCCGAGCCCTGATATCACACTCCCGAAACTAATATTGTCTGCATGAGCGAATGCCAGCGTAGCTGTAGCGATAGAAAGAGCAACATTGCTGCTTATGCTGCCGCGAGTCCCCCCATCTCCAACCTGAACAGTCCCTGCGCTGATCGTTGTCGCGCCTTCAAAGGTGTTATTTCCTGTCAGAATAAGAGTACTGCCTGCCAGTTTACGTAAGCCCCCCACGCCCGAAATTTCACCTGGATAGGTTATATCAGACGAGCCGGCGTTAATGCCCAGTACGCTATTGATATTATTAATATGGACATGGCTGGACTGGTACCTGTCACCAGCAAATGCCGTTCCCACTGTCAGGTTTCCTGCTTCAATAATAGTGTCACCGCTGTATGTATTATCACCCGCCCAGCTGACGTTCCCCCCTCCCCGGATTATAAACCGCCCGGTTTCGCCCCCGGTCATCCCCCCTGATTTGACCAGGGTCCCGCTTAGACGATCAATGATTAAAGTACCGTCATTGTGAAATGGCGAATTTATGCTGCCTAGCATATTAGTCGTTGTGTTGTGATTGCCAGCCTGTAACGTGCTTCCTGCCAGGACCGTTGTCTTTCCTGCATAGTTATTTACTGCATTCAGCACAACCGTGCCGGGCCCGCCAATAGTGAGTTGCGTAACATTCGAAACGGCACTTGTAATCTGCCCATTGAATATCGCGGTAACCCCCACATCAGCATCAATACGCCCCCCAAGACCTTCGGTGGCTCCGGGGCCCAGCAACACGTTGCGATTTGTGGTAAAAGTGTCCCCGGTGATGAAAAGCGTGCCTCTGCCTGTACTGTCTCCCAGTTGCAACCCATTGGTGAAGGTGGTAGGCGCGGCACCCAGGTTAGTGTCGCGATCAACTTGCAGTGTACTGTTACCGATGACAATTGTACTTCTGGCGGCACCCGCCCGTAAGAAAGGATTGCCAGAGCTGGTATTGGTATTGCTGTAGGTGTTAGTTCCCGTAAATATAGCTTTTCCCCCGTTCTTGATGATTAAGGGGCTGGCAGAAAGGCCGCCACCTTCAATAAGGGAGTTAATGGTTGAAGTTATCCCATTAGAAATATTAATTTCTCGGCCTGTGAATAGCGGTGAGCCGTTAATAATACTACCCCCTGTCAGGGTGTAATCACTGGTACTAAAATTTAAATTCTGTATAGTAACAGCCTCGTTGATAATGACGGTACCAGGGCTTCCTGAAAACCAGGCATTGTTGCCCGGTGCATTTACCCATGAATGAGTCATACCTTCGCTATACCAAAGAGGAGATGTGGTATCCCAGATACCATTCCCGCCAGACGACTCTACGCCTGTTGGGGACCATTGATATCCTTCGGAATACACCTCTGTGTTTGATATAACACTCACAAAAACAAAAAGATAATATGATTGTTTAACGACAAAGTATTTCTCAGATATCATCTTCGCCAGCGCCGATATGTTAGTCCAGCATTGCTTTGCGGTAAAGCATACAACACAGTGTGTAGTGTTCATTCTGTTCTCTTTTTGGTAAAGATGTAAAAAGGGATTTATATGAGCGTAGATGAAAACTTACTCAACACGCTGAAAAAATTTTCAATTTCATAAAATTAATTAGCGCACTTACCATTTGAAATTTCAGAATCTTTTTTTCTTAGGCTAATTTAATTATTTTTTCGGACCACTGTCACGTGGGGGAAAAGAAAGCCGAAAAAAAAGGAATTAAATAATTTACTACCCGCACCTGAGGACTTTATTAACTGCACTTTGCGTTATTACTTTAACTACAAGGTGTTTATGTCAAAAAACCATTAGTGCGTTTGAGTTTATTATGCGTTTCCCTGTCCAGGCCGCAAGCAAAAGAGATAGACCAGCTCCCCTCGCTGCACTACAGCATTATCGATCGCATCCAGCAGCGGAAGGTTGAGGGGGTTCTATCGCCGCATTAAGTGCCAGTTCGACTTCACCGTTCGTACCGGGACAATTTTCGAGCACTTTCACATTCCTCTGCACAAATGGCTGTTCAGGTCACCACCAGAAAGGGTAACTATTCCTTGTAGCTTTCTAAGGAGCTGGACATCACGCAGAAATCAGCATGGTTCCTGCTCCAACGCATCCACTCGGCAAGCACGATGACCCAACTGGTAGGCTGTTGTCCATAATTGTAGAGGTTGATGAGACCTACATTGGCGGAAAGGAAAACAATAAGCACAACAACAAAAAGCTAAAGGCTGGACGTTGCACTATCGGAAAAATTCCCGTTACAGGAATGAAAAACGCAACGCCTATGTGAAAGCGAACGTGCTGCCAGGTAGCGGTGCACTGGCTATCAAGGTGGCCAAAAAGGGCATCGTGGCGCCCGGTTTAATCTTGAGTATCGTCGAGCATACATCATACAAAGGGATGCTTGAATATACGCACATGCCTATAAACTACAGCGCGAAGCAGTTCGGCATGGCTCACAACAACAACTTCGAGAGCGTATGAGCCATCCTGAAGCGCGGCTTCTACGGAATCCACTACTGATTCAGCGCCCGGTACCTGCAGCGCTAAACCAATGAGTTCACGTTCTGCCTGAATAAGAAACGCAACACACTCAAAACAATATCACGCCTTGATGCCATTCTGCACAGCACGTTAAGTCATAGAACGACTTACTCAAATTTAAAAATGTGATGATTTTGCAAATGTACTGAGTGAGTTTATGAGTGGACAACCTGACAATAAAGATACAATATACGTTTACGATTGGAGGACTTAGTAGACTCGTCTCTGCCTGTTTATTAATATGGAGTTCATCCTTGAACAGAGTTGGAACAAACTTAACTTCCTCATAGAGTGGGAAAACTACGACCCGGCTGCTGGTCTTGTTGTTACTGTGGAATAAAGCTAGCTCCAGACTGGTATCACCCTTCAATAGTTAAAGTTGTCCAGATTTTGTTGGACGTATAGTAGAATTCATATATAGGTGCGTCCACATACTCTTTTTCGATATTTTTTTGTCAAATTTGGCGACAATTATCATTCGTCTGATATTTTTCCTTGCTCTAACAAACCAAATAGTCTCTGAGCCGGATTATCAATTTTTAGTTCACTCATTCTTTTAATATTCAGTAATTAATACCCAGCATTATTTTATCCAGTCTTCCAGCACCAGGCTTGGCACCCGCTCAAACTCCCGCGTATTGTTCGTCACCAATACGGCGCCACCATACCCGTTCGTGCAGTTGGCCGCACTCAAGCAGCGGACGGAAAAAGCGGCCCGAACGGCCGGCCGCCTTTCGGCAGTCAGGCACATCGCCTAGTTCCGCTTTCTGATGTGAACTATGTCAGACAGTTGGAAATGATGGTGGCCACGCTGAAAATACCTCTTGAACGACGTAACAAGCGCACCGGCAGAACCGAGAAAGCACGTATCTGTAAGATTACCGACCGCACGGTCCGCATCTGGCACAGAGAAGCGGTTACGGAGGTGTAAACAAAGATTTTTGCGCTCTATGCGGCTGCACGGCACCGGGTGCAGTTTCAGATGCCTGGTGCTAAAGCCGTGGCAATATTGAAAGGACATGCCTAGCTTTTACACCCGACGCGCCGGTGGCTTGTCGAACCACTCATCGGTCCAGAAGCGAGTTCTGAACAGATGACGCTATTGCGGTCAATATCGTTCTGCAGCATGGTCTGTGTAACTTTAAGTTTGCCTTACTTGCCGCTTTTTCAACGCCCCGCAGCTTACCTCGCTGGATTCCCTTCTTGATATCCCCTCTAAATACCTCATGGACAGAGTTGACGCGGTTTACAGCGATCTTGGGATCTTAAAAGGATCGCTTTAAGGATCTTATTGCTGGATCGAAGAACTGTATATGTGGATAACCCGCTGAAGCAAAATTAATAAAATATGCATTTCCAGTGATCAAGCATCGCGGCGTACTAGCCTATTTACGCAATGATGGTATTGCGCTTCCTCTCCAGTTCGCTCGCGTTGCTCGGTCACATGGCTGCGGCGAGCACTACTTCTATTCTATCTGCGTCACGCTGACAGAAAAATCAGGATGGTAATGTCCACTGCAAAACGTCTTGCTCACCCGTTTTCTGACGAGTGTGTTGTAGCAAAGATTTAGTTGCGTGGTGTAACACACTATATCGAGTGGTTTCTGAAACAGGGATGCTAAATGACCGTTAATGCAAAGCCGGCCAACACACAGAATTTCCTCTGGTGTTACTGTACAAGTTGCATGGAAGCGGGAATCCTCATCATTAAGGGCGGGGAGTAGTCAAGACAGTGGTGAATGGAACTGACAGCGAGTCTGATAGGTAATGTAGTAGGGATGTTGAAACTGAATCTGTTTAACGAACTAGCAGGTAGAACCTGCAAAAGGATGTCCCTGCCCACCCTTTTACGCTGATGGCCTGGCAGGGAGTAACAATTAGTGGTGGATCTGCGCCAGGTCATCTTCCGTCAGACCGGTCGTTTTCATGACGGTATTACGATCTATACCGTTCTGGAGCATTGTGCATGCTATTTTAAGGGTTACTTCGCGTTCGCCTTTTTCAATGCCGCGTTGCTCACCAATTTGCAGCCCTTCAGCTCTGCCCTTCTGTTCAAGCTGTTGTGCGATGCTCATAAGTGCGTCTCCGTGTTGCAGCACACGCTGTGCCAGTTCGCGAACAAAGGCTTCGAATACCGTGACCTGAACGCCTGAAATCCCGAATGCGGTAATAATTGTCAGACACTCCTTCGTGAAGTCGTCCACACAGGTCAGACACTTGATCCTGCGACCGGTGTTCAGCGCGTCCATGACGAAACCATTGACCAGGTCAGGTTAGGTGCCGCCGGGCGGAGCAGCGGCAAACGCTCCGTTGCCAGGCCTTCACGGTGCAGTAACTTCCAGATGCGGCGGTAGCCAAAACGCCTGCGCTCCAGTGCCAGTTCAGTGATGAGCCCTGATAAATGCGCATCAGTCGCCGGACGCTGAGCCTCGTAGCGGCAGGTCGACAGAGACAAACCTGTAAGCCTGCAGACACGGCGTTGCGACAGACCGGTCGCATAACACAAAAACTCAACGGCTTCCCGCTTCAGCTCCCCTGTAGATTCTGGGACTTCATTTTAAGATTCTGCTCTTTCTTCAGTGTAACAAGATCCTCGTTTAAGTCAGTGTGTGCATTAAACGCCTTGCCTGCTGCTGTAAACAGTAAATGACTAGTCTTTCTGTAGCACCATTGCCAAAACGTATAGGTTTAGGGATCTCGCTTATTGAATGCACATTTAACAAGATGAGATTCCATAAATTCGTAAAGTTATCCACATATACAAGGGATAGATCCAATATTTGAGATCCTTATAAGATCCTGTATGGATCCAAACAGAACCAAACAGAACCAAACAGATCCCCGATCGCTGAGAGCCGCGCCACTTCTGGCTTAAAGGATGGTTAGAGGGAGCTGAAGAGGGAAAAAAGGGAGTTGAAATGGGTAGTGAGGGAGGTAAAGAGGGTAATAAGTGAGTTGTTGAGGGTAAAAAGTGATTTGCAGCGGGAACAAAGGGAGGTACAGTGGGTAGATTAGGGAGCTGTAGTGGGAATATGGCCCACTTTAATGCGTTCATTTCTCTCAAGGTGGATAAGTTGGAAAATTCTAACAAAAACACATACTTCTTTCCTGATGCGATCCCTGATTCAGTTGAGGGAGAAGGGAAATCATTAACAGTTACGAGCAACTCTAGTGTTCAACCAGCGGCTCTGATGCGGCTTGGGATCTTTGTTCCAACCAACAAAAGTGGTGATGCCGGAGATGCAATTGATGCAAGCGAAATATTATCATCATTAGAGCTCTCTCGTTCTGAAGGCTATACTAAGATCATCATTACTGGCCCCCGACTCAACCTGTCAACTGATCTAAAGGTGTGGATGGGGATCATTCATGCTTTCTCAAAGTACGGTATTGCCAGTAACGCAATTACCCTATCATTTCATGAATTTGCCGGCCTTTGCCAGATACCATCAAAACGGCTTGATTCCAGGCTTCGTGGCAATATCCGTGATTCCCTTACACGAATACGTGGTAAGACCATTACGTTGAGCACAATCGGGTCTAAAGGTGCATATATCACTGGGTTATTGAAGACCGGGCGCTTTAACTCTGATGATGACACTATTGAGCTTGAGGCTGACAGCAAATTGTGGGAGCTGTACAGGGCTGATTACCTCACGTTACTGCGTAAGAAGCCGTTAAATGCGTTACCGCGTCAGGAGGCCGCTCAGGCGCTCTATACCTATCTGGCAAGCCTTCCGGAACGTCCAGCTGATATTTCATTTACCCGATTGAGAGCTCGTTTGATGCTTACCAACCGCATCAGCGATCAGAATAAGGTGATTCGGGCTGCGCTTGAAAAGCTTAAAAGCATTGGTTACCTGGAATATCTTCTTAAAAAAGAAGGCCGTGAAACTATGGTGCGAGTCCTGAGCAGGAACCCTGCTTTAAAACCCGGTAACCTGTAACGGGAAAGTGACCTGTAGTGGGCAATTCATCTCCCTGAAGAGTGACCTGAAGTGGGAACATCTTTAAGTGGGTGTGGGAGATGAAGTGGGAATATCTTTATGAGTAGAAGGGAGCTGAAGAAGGAAGGATTAGTTGTTCTTACCTATTTGGACAATTTAGTGACGTGAAGAGGGAATATTTTTCCTGTTCGTGTTCGGTTATACCTTTTTGCCCTCCCTCTATCCGTTACAACTCCCTTTTTCATAATCCGTTCCCTCCACAGGTCCCTTTTCATGTGTATGCAGCCCGCTGCAAGTCACTTTGACATTTTCCCACACAAGATCCCTTTTCATTTTCACATTTGCCCTCTTCAGCTCCCCTATTATGGACGCCATTCCCACCTCAGCTCCCTTTTCATTTTCACGTTTACCCTCTTCAGCTCCCCCTGTTATGGTCGCCATTCCTACCTCAGCTCCTTTTCATTTTCACATTTGCCCTCTTCAGCTCCCCTATTATGGTCGCCATTCCCTCCGCAGCTCCCTTTTCATTTTCACGTTTACCCTCTTCAGCTCCCTCTGTTATGGTCGCCATTCCCACCTCAACCCCTTTTCATTTTCACATTTGCCCTCTTCAGCTCCCCCTGTTATGGTCGCCATTCCCTCCGCAGCTCCCTTTTCATTTTCACGTTTGCCCTCTTCATCTCCCCCTGTTATGGTCGCCATTCCCACCTCAGCTCCCTTTTCATTATCACAAACCTTCCCGTTCTAGCTCCCCACTTAACTGATAGTTATTGCTGGTGGAAATTTATCCAAAAGACATTCAACCCTTTGACAATGATACTTAATTTCATCAGCTACTTATCTTGCGTGACATATGAAGTGTTAGTTATTTTTGATCAACTTTGCAATTTTTAATTTGGTTTGCGAATTTCGTGTTGCTTTGCTTGTTTTATCAAGATTTAATATAATAATGCAAAGTTGACTATAAGGAACATAATATGGGTTTAATGGATACGCTAGATCAATGCATAGCTGCTGGTCATGATATGACAAAGGCTATTGCTGTGGCTCAGTTTAATGATGACAGCCCAGAGGCCAGGAAAATTACGCGCCGATGGCGTGTAGGTGAAGCAGCTGACCTGATAGGTGTTTCATCACAGGCCATTCGGGATGCTGAGAAAGCAGGCCGCCTCCCCCACCCTGATATGGAAATGCGCGGTCGTGTTGAACAGAGAGTGGGTTATACAATAGAACAGATCAACCATATGCGAGATGTTTTTGGAACACGTCTTCGCCGTCCGGATGAAAGTGTACCTCCTGTCATTGGTGTAGCTGCACATAAAGGGGGGGTCTATAAAACTTCTGTATCAGTCCATTTAGCACAAGATCTCGCATTAAAAGGTCTTCGCGTTCTGCTTGTTGAAGGGAACGATCCACAGGGGACTGCCTCTATGTACCATGGGTGGGTTCCTGATTTACATATTCATGCTGAAGATACCCTACTCCCCTTCTATCTTGGCGATCGCGATGATGCCGCATATGCAATAAAGCCCACTTGTTGGCCGGGATTAGACATAATTCCATCCTGTCTGGCATTGCATCGTATCGAAACTGAACTGATGGGTCGGTATGATGAAGGGAAATTACCAACAGAACCTCATATGATGCTTCGCCTGGCGATCGAAACGGTAGCTCAGGACTATGATGTAGTCGTAATCGATAGTGCGCCAAACCTTGGTATTGGAACGATTAATGTTGTATGTGCTGCTGATGTTCTGATTGTGCCGACCCCCGCAGAACTTTTTGATTACACTTCTGCGCTGCAATTCTTTGATATGTTGCGTGATCTGTTGAAAAACGTGGATCTCCAGGGCTTTGAGCCTGATGTCAGAATTCTTCTTACAAAATACAGTAATAACAATGGTTCCCAGTCTCCCTGGATGGAAGAGCAGATCCGAGATGCCTGGGGTAGTATGGTACTTAAAAACGTGGTTCGCGAAACTGACGAGGTTGGTAAAGGTCAAATTCGTATGCGTACCGTTTTTGAACAAGCCATTGACCAGCGCTCTTCTACTGGGGCGTGGCGCAATGCTCTAGCCATCTGGGAACCTGTATGCAACGAAATATTTGATCGATTGATTAAACCTCGTTGGGAGATTAGATAATGAAACGTGCGCCAATTATCCCTAAATCATCCCCTGCGCATACCCCTGCCTCGCCGGCTTCTGCCCCAGCTGCTCCAATGGTGGACTCCCTTATAGCCAGGGTGGGTGCTATGGCAAAAGGCAATACGATTACCCTCCCCGTGTGTGGTCGTGATGTGAAATTTATTCTCGAGACGATTCCCGGGAATGCCGTAGAAGCATCAACTAAAGTCTGGGCTGGTAATGAGCGAGATCAGGAATTTTTGACTGAAGACGCATTGGATGACCTTCTTCCGTCATTCCTTTTGACGGGGCAACAAAATCCTGCATTTGGTAGGAAAGTTTCTGATTGTATTGAAGTTGCTGATGGAAGCCGCCGTCGTATGGCAGCAATCCTGACATCCGGTGAATATCGAATCCTTGTTGGGGATCTTGACGATGAACAAATGGATTCGCTGTGTAAAATTGGAAACGATTACCGACCTACAAGCGCATTTGAAAGAGGAAAACGTTATGCATTCCGTCTTGAGCACGAGTTTAACGGAAACATTTCTGCGTTAGCGGATGCGGAGAATATTTCTCGTAAAATCATTACCAGGTGCATCAATACCTCAAAACTTCCGCGTGATTTTATCGCCCTCTTCACTCATCCTGGCGAGTTGTCTGCTCGTGCTGGAGATAATTTGCATCGTCTCTTCAGCGAGAACGAAACCTTACTGCACAGTAAAACAAGTGAGTTATTCGAAAAGCGTAAAACCGGGATTGTTTTTGAAGCAGAGGAAGTTATTCAATCTTTAACAGATGCTTTGAAAGTACCAAAAGATAATCCATCTGCATCTCAACTAAAAAGAGAGTTTGCTCCAGGGGCTATTGCACAGTACAAAGGTAACAAGGTCGTATTTAGTCTTGACCTTTCAAAGATCCCAAAGCATTGCATAGAGCAAATGGAAAGCATTCTTGAGAATTTGCAACAATCGGGATCTGTCTAGCTACAACGAATTTATACTTTAACCTCTTTTTAAATGTCCTAATTTATCCCTAACTTCACTAAGTAGGACCGCGGTCCCAACATCACAACTGGGACCGTGGTCCCAACACCACAACTGGGACCGTGGTCCCAACACCACAACTGGGACCGTGGTCCCAACACCACAACTGGGACCGTGGTCCCAACACCACAACTGGGACCGTGGTCCCGACCCCATAGCTGGGACCGTGGTCCTGACCCCATACGTGGGACCGTGGTCCTGACCCCATAGCTGGGACCGTGGTCCCGACCCCATAGCTGGGACCGTGGTCCCGACCCCATAGCTGGGACCGTGGTCCCGACCCCATAGCTGGGACCGTGGTCCCGACCCCATAGCTGGGACCGTGGTCCCGACCCCACACCTGGGACCCTGGCACCGACCCCACAACTGGGACCGTGGTCCCGACCCCCACGCCTGAGATCGTGGTCCATGTCTTACGCCAGAATGTCAGTTTCATCATCTGTGGTCACGATCAGCGTATTAATGCTGCGATGTCATTTTCAGGGCTCATTTATCCAGTTAAATGAACTGAGGATTGTGCCTCCTTGTCGGTTCGGTGTGATACATACAGAAAACCGCCGCCATAATCATAATGCAGAACAGGCGTAAATGAAGGCAGCAGAGTCGGGTTAAAATTTTAGTCATCAGCTTTATGAGCCCAGGCCGGCTTCGCTGTCAGGTAGCGTTTTGCTCTTTTTTGGGCTTCCTCCTGACCAACCTGTTGCCAGGAATCAAGGAATTCGGTTAATCCGGATAGTGTCTCTTCCCAAGATTTTAGGTTCCCGTCGCTGTTGCAACAGTACGCGCAATATTTTTCATTACCGCCCTGAGCCTCCGGCGCAGACAACGGTAAACCGCAGGACTGACAGAACTGGTTTAGTAATGACATAGCAAGTCCTCATAGTTTGCAAGTTACTTAATCAATATACGTTTCTGTGTGCTAATCGTTTCGCTTCAGATCACCATCTTTATTAAGCATGCATAACAAATAATCTGTGAATCAACACCAGGGTGTTATCCCCTTAGCTGAAAAAATAATTGCTTTGCGCATCGGGATTGCATACCGCTTTATCTGGCCATGAGTGCGAAAACACCCCAGCCAAGATAGTCTCTTGTGTAAGAGACATGGCGTTTGGGCGATGCTGTGAGTTCTGACCTGACGAATAAGGCTAGTTCATCATCAGAATTATTCTCAAGCCAACGTCGCATTGTCAGCCATGTAGCCGCGATATAACGATCCCATCCTTCCTGGTCCGCCAGCACCATTTCAATTACATCGTAGCCTAGCGTATCAAAGTGCCCGACCAACTCGGGAAGAGTGAGAAAATCGTTCACAGAAGTGGCTCCGCATCCTCGGGCTATTTCGTCCGTGGGCCGCTTAAGCCAGTAGGGTTCGCCAATAAGCATTATTCCCCCAGGCTTAAGGCTTTTTTCGAGAAGTGCAACTGTCCCGGAGACGCCGCCGCCAATCCAGGTCGCGCCGACACATGCTACTACGTCACATTTTACATCTGAAACGTAACCTGCCGCGTCGTTATGCATAAAATGGACGCGTTCGTTGACCCCTAATTCTTCCGCGCGCTGCTTTGCCTTCGCGGTAAAGTGCGGGCTCATGTCGATGCCGGTACCGGTAATACAGTAGTCTCGTGCCCAGGTACACAGCATCTCTCCTGAGCCGCTGCCGATATCGAGAATGCGTGTACCTGGCCTCATGCCTAGCACACGGCCCAGCGTGACGAGCTTCTCTTCGGTGAACGGGTTGTGGATGCGGTGCTCGCTTTCGCTGATGGTAAAAATACGTGGGATATCCAATATAGTATTCCTTTTATAGTGTTAGTTTTTAACAGGGCGTTGCTCTGGCTTTTTAGCTTTTCCAGCCAACAGAACAAACAGCTTTCGTTCAAACGTTTTGCTGACTGGCCACTCTTGGCTTTCAGGGGGGGAGAGCAGAGTGAAGCCTGCATTACCCAGCAGGCTGGCGTACTCTTCATCGCGCCAGGCCGTCATCTGGCTGCCGAAACGAGTTGTGTGACCGTTTGCCTCTATGACCCAGAACTGCGTTGAGCTGGTTTGCGCTTCTTCATCCCAGTTATGTTCCGTCAGCAGCAGATGAGGAACCCCGAGAAACAGTCCGTCCGGACAGCGTTGCCAGCTTGCCTCAGCCATTCCCTGACGCTTAACTTCTTCGAAAGTATGGATTTCAGTGAGCAGCATGCCACCCGGCTTCAGCCAGAGCGCGCAGCGGCTGATGAGTGCACGCGCATCCGCCGCACTGAACACATTCAGTTCCCCGAATGTCATCATGATGAAATCGAACGATTTATCCGGCCAGTATGCGCGGATATCCTGCTGAACATAGTCGATATTCAAGCCGGCTTTCTGCGCCTGCTGACGGGCCCAGCTCACGGATGCCGGTGAGAAATCCACGCCGGTGCAGTTAAACCCACGTTCCGCTAAGCGGTGGGTATAAAAGCCGGGGCCGCAGCCGAGATCGAGGATAAGAGAGCCAGTGGATAACTGGCTGGCGACCCACTCGACCTGCTGCTCAATGACATCCTGTCTGCGGCTGGCCCAGTCGTGATCCTGCGACAAATGGTTCGCCAGCATGCGCTGGCTGAAGGCCGGTTCGTCCCAGGGGATTTTGCTCTCCTCCGCCGACAGCTGGAAGTGTCGGGATGCGGAAATAATGGTGCTGATATCCATCATGCTCTCCTTAGCGGTTATCAAGCTGTGCGCGAACGTTATTCAGCCCGGTGGTGTTGATGCGGTACGGCTGACCATTAACAGACTTGATAAGTTTTTTGGTCTTGAGTTTTTTGAAGGTGGTGAGGGTGCAGTCGGTGAGCAACAGCCCTTCGCGGGTGTAGCATTCAACGGCAGTGATGCGGCCTGATGCATCGCGGACGTGGGCAATTCGCCCTCCCTTGGCGAGAACGTGTAAGGTACGTTGTTCCTGACGGGATAAATTCATACTGGAAAACCTGTTTAATCATCATGTGCAAAACGTGCAAACACACTGCGGTGTTCGCATTCGATTTAAGCGCATTGATAACCAGTCCGGCCGGTAAGGGCAGGTAACTGACTATCAGATGATGACATTCTCCAGCATCAAAACCTCAGAAGAGTTGAAAGGGGTTTACAAAAGAAATAGTAACACGTACTTTTTGAGTGGTTATCATCTGTTCAATGAAATGTGACCTGATTCTCAAAACGGATTTCCGCTGATTCACAGAAGGAGAGGGGGAAACTTTCAAAAGGAGAAACATAATGTCTGTATCTGTCGGTATATTAGCGGGAATGGGCCCTCGCTCAACTGCACCATTTATCGAACAACTTATAGATGCATGCCAGGAGTTATATGGTGCTAAACATGATATTGAGTTTCCCCACATGCACATTATCTCACTCCCTACGCCTTTCTGGCCCGGGAGGAAAATCAACGATCATGAAATGACGCTTGCGCTTCGTTCAGGTATTGCCTCGTTAAAACATGCCGGAGTCAGTCTTATTGCCGTTCCCTGTAATCTCGCACACCGATTTTTTGTTGAAATGCAGGAGGTCAGTGCGGATATACCTCTGATGCACATTGCGGATGGGGCAGTAACTTCATTACCCGACCGATTCAAAAAGGTGGCTCTGATCGCAACCGAGCCCACGCTGGATGCCGGATTTTACCAGGCACGTCTGCAGAGAAGTGGAAAACAGGTTATAAGCACATCGGAGATGAGTTGTTTAACCACAGCCCTGATCGCTGCAATTAAAGAAAAGGGATATGCTGATATTCAGGTACAAACACTCTGGGCTAACCTGGTTTCGCTTACAGAAGCTGCGGATGCTGATACCGCTCTTATTGCCTGTACTGATATCAGCCCGCTTGCAGTACGCTATTCCGGTTCTGTTTTCATGATTGATACTGCAAAAAGTCTGGCTTATGACACAATCCGCAGCTATGTGCAGTTAGCCAGACTTTCCGGTGCCGTCTGAATCATTATCCGATAGTATAAGTATGCGAGGGGACAATCAGTCGACACGACCAGCGATAGGCCATCGCCATAAATGTGACGGGATAAGCTATTGTCGTCAGCGAACGCAAGCATTGGTTTGAACGCTTTGTCCTTTGTAAGCATCTCACTTGCCTGTCAAATTTATGTTCTTTCCGAATGGAGCGCTGGTAGAGTTATCCACAAAATCAGTGCATAACCCTGTGGGTTAACGACACAGGCCTGTATACAGTTCGCTTGCACGAAATTTCCGCATGTGGTCTGTAGACAGAGGGAAACTGGATAAGGTATTAGACCGCTTAGTAAATCGCAAACATTGTTGATGGTCGTATGTTAAAGAGACTATTGACTGTAAATCAGGAAGAAAAGGGCACTGGCTTTTACACCTGTCTCAGACTGGGAGTTAATCATTTTAGAAATGAAAGCAATTACAGGGCGACTTTTGCTCATTATATGGTTGCGTCTTTAAATTATGATGCTTCTGTATAAATAGTAAAATATTGATACATGTAGCATTATCTCTTTACGGTCAGGCAATCTAAGAAATGATAATCATCTGTATTTAGATACATTCGACTCATTGACATTGTATCCATTTAATTTTAACTCTTGATACCGGTGGTTGCTGAACAAAAATTGATTAATGTCTGTAACTGAGACGGATGTCACGTGATGTAATTTAGTTTGTAGTCTCTTTAATCAGACTTAATATGATACCCTTGTTGATTGAATTTTCATCAGTCCAGGAGGGAGTAATGAAACTACACCTGCGTCAAACCATATTACTCGGCATGAGTATACTTTCTTTTATGGCCGTCAACGTCAGCCATGCGCGAGCTGCTGTAATTGATGAAAAATTGAATCAGGAGTTGGCTCTTCTCGAAAAATCTTCTGGTGGTCGTCTGGGTGTTGCATTGATTAATACGGAAAATAACAATTTTACGTTGTATCGTGCAGATGAACGCTTTGCTATGTGCAGTACAAGTAAAGTCGTTGCTGTCTCTGCGTTACTTAAAAAAAGTGAGTCTGACAAAGATATTCTGAGAAAGAAAATTACATTCCATGAGTCAGAACTCGTTACGTGGAGCCCGATCACCGAAAAAAATCTTACTACAGGAATGACGCTGGATGCACTGAGTGCTGCGACTTTGCAGCATAGTGATAATACCGCCATGAATGCCATCCTCAATTATCTCGGTGGCCCTTCGGCAGCCACATCGTTTGCCCGTTCAATCGGAGATGTGACATTTCGGCAGGACCGTACAGAACCCGAATTAAATACCGCAATCCCTGGTGATGAACGTGATACTTCAACGCCGCTGGCGATGGCCCAGACTCTTCAGAAACTTACTCTGGGAGACGCCCTTGCTGTACCGCAGCGGCAGCGGCTGGTTGAATGGCTCAAGGGGAATACAACCGGCGCTGCCAGTATTCAAGCTGGCTTGCCTGAGGGCTGGAAAGCTGGAGATAAGACCGGAAGTGGTGATTATGGAACGACGAATGACATAGCAGTGATCTGGCCTCCCGGGAAGGCACCCCTGGTACTGGTTATCTTTTTCACCCAACCATTACAGGATGCGCAGCCACGTAAAGACGTTCTGGCTGAAGCGACCAAAATTGTCGTATCTCCTTTTGTGGGCACCGATAACTGACATGAGAAAGCGAGAGGTAGCGGGCTAAATCTGTTGTCGCATTTAAAAAGTCTGAGTTTCTCTGATTTTTAAGGAGATGTTGGCAGTGACTTTACGCATTCACCTGACAGGCGCTTCTGGTTCAGGAACGACATCTGTGGGCAGGCGCCTTGCTGATATTTTGTGCGTTCCACACTATGATACCGATACCTTTTACTGGGAAAAATCACTTGTTCCCTTTAGTCAACCGCGTGAGGAAGCTGACAGGGTACAAATGCTATCCATGGCTCTACGGGCGTCAGATTCCTGGGTTCTCAGTGGTTCACTGTGCGGGTGGGGAGATGTATTTGCGCCTCGTTTCACACTGGTTATATGGCTCAGGGCAAATAATGACACCAGAATGAGACGACTCCATGAAAGAGAAACGGATCGCTATGGTGATGCGATCCTACCCGGTGGTAAATATGAAGAGAAGCATAAAGCATTTCTGCGTTGGGCAGGGGGATACGATGTTTCAGAGGACATCAGCCGAAACGCATTAAAACATGAGAACTGGTTAAGTGATCTTTCATGTCCGGTAAAGGTTGTCTTCAATGACGGAACCCTCGAAGAAACAGTCAACGTCATCCTTAGAGAAGTTGAAAGAGGATAATGGCTTCATATCAAAATATTGTATGGCGCTATTTACCCGGGATTGGGCTGAGATCTGTTCCATTGTTCAATTGAAAGTGTATATTCAAGTCGCTCCACGTCATTATTCGTAAAATAGTCTCTTTTAAATTTCATTCTATTTTTTATCATTACGTTTTCTGAAGGGGGGTTTCTTTAACACATCCACAAGTCATCTCAGCCAGAGATAGGTTCATGAAGGCAAAATGAATAAGCGAGCCAAGAGCTTCACTGGCATAACCATTCCCCCAGAATTGTTTGTTGATGAAGTAGCCCGCCGCACCTGTCTTCTCCAGTACAGTAAATCCGGCCTCACCAATATGCTTTCCGGTAAAACGATCCTCAATCCGTAAGAAAAAATATTTCCGAGGGTTCTGGTACAAGTAACTTATGCAAAGATTAAGATGCTTTCTGGCATCATCTAAAGTCGTGCAATGTATGGCAGGTAAATAAAACATAACTTCATGATCAGACAACAGTTCGAAGTGTGAGGTTAAATCATCGTTAGTGTGATCTCTGAGGATTAATCGTTCAGAATAAATTTTTATCATAAAACCTGTGGTTAACCTATTGAATTCTATTGCTATAAAACACGAGGCTGCTTGTTGAATTTCTTCGGTTAATGATATTGAGTTGCATTAAATACAGGAAATTCTCGGCATCATCCCATTACCACCTGAGAAACATCTGTAGGGCGGCGCATGTATCAGTTGTTCTGACCAGGAGGAGAAATACAATAATGTCGGAAGTAGCTCATAGTCTTCCTCTGAATTATTTGATGTAGTTTGCTGATATACAACAAAAAAATGAACTGCAATACTGGTCAGAAATTATCTCAGGTGTTAAAAGTATGACTGTGAGGTTTAGTCAAATAATTGAAACAAGGAGAACAAGAATATGTGGATACTCATTTTCTGGATGGCATCACCTTTCTCTGCCTCCACAAACCATGCAAAACAACCCACACTGGCTATCCACACCCAGGAATTTTTCACTGAAAGAGCCTGCAAGGATGCGTTCAGCGCCATTACCAGGGCTAATGTGGGAGAAATGGTACTCCGCGGTGTGTGCGTCCCGAAAGGGGAAGAGCAAAAGTAATGCCGCAACACTTTTGCAAATGACAGGATAATGCTTGTGCAAAAGGGAACATATTGATGTGACTGTCCAAATGGCAATCATTTTCATCTTGTCAGTGCTTTTTTTTAACCTTTTATAAATTTTTTGAGTCAGACATATCAGGAATGTGCATTATCTGAGCGCATTTACGTGCGATTTTTTCTTCTGAACCTTCCACAAAGGCTTCTTATCACTATGATTCAGGGCCTGAAAAGAGCGGGCGAAAGTATCTTTTTATCAGGCATCTGGAGAGTTTCTGCTTTTTCTGACATGCCTGTATCCCTGCTAATACGCTGGGGTCTGTATTTCCCATACTGACTCGTCAGCTGACCGGAGCTCATCTTTTCTGACGCCGGTGGCGTCCACAATAGTGGCAATCACAGTTATGCTGTCATCGGTGGTTGTTGTGAGAATTCCCCGTGACTGGCCGTCGACGGAATGGACCGTGGCAAAGCCGGAAGACCACAGTCAGTGCCGGACGACAAAGCCGGCACGGTACCCGTTTTCTGTATACAGCTGGAAAATCGTTTTCATCGCGTCTGCCTGTTGTTGGCTTACTTAACCGTCCAGGCCTGGCTGTATTCCTCATTTGCAAAGAGTTCTGCCAGGCCATTGATTTGCTTCAGGCGCAGTACTTCATCAGGACTCATCCCCAGCTCCGTCCCTATCTGCTGGTCAGTCCAGCCCAGCCGGTACAGATCCCTGACAATGTCACACATGGCATTTATCTGATGTTTTCCCCGGGCGCGATTATGACGAATAGTTGCAGCTATCCGTTCACGCTGCCCCTGACGCGTGGTACTGACATGGGTCACAGGAAGGTAACCGTGAAGTCGTTCTTTCAGGGCCGGTGAAGATTTACCCGTCAGGTGACGGTGAAATCCATCCACAACAAGATGTCTGTTGTCCTGTCTGGCCGTCACAATGGGCTGGGTAAAACCGTCCATCTCAATGGAACGCTCCAGAAGTCTTTTCTCGGCTGTGGCCATAACATTGGGGTTATAGTCGTTGGCTTCGACAGTTTCCTGTCGGACCCAAAGGACGCAGTCCACGGGCTCCCGGCTGAACGGACTGTGTTGATGAAGCAAGGCTTTTATTTCGTTAATAACACGGATTTTTTCGTGCAGATTATCCTGAGCGTTTATATATCCGGTGATGATGCTTGCGATTTCTGGTGTCATGACATTAGTCCCCATTCAGTTCTTTTCCGGTTCAGGTTGCGGCAATAACGCTCATAGTGCTGAGGTTTTGTTGGGCTGAAGGATAGCTTTTTGCACCAGTAATCATTTTTGATAAGAGTTTTGCAGATACGTCGCCATGATGGGATATCCCTGTACCCGAGGTCATTGTCCTGTTCATCAGGAATATCATCCGGAAATCCTCTGGTCTGATACCAGCGCAGGTAGATCGCAATTTTGTTGCGATAGTGTTCGGCTGTTTTCTGAGGCATGCTGTCGAGCAGGAACAGCGCATAGCTGCGCCATGTATGGTGTCCGGGCTTACTCATTTTCTTGCGCAGGGCGTAGAAGTCGCCACTTTCATTAGCGTAAATCCCGCCGCTGTGAACACCGCATACACGACGGCAAAGCTTTTCCCACGTGTCAGGCTCAAGAACATGATAGAGCCACAATCCGCGGCGTTGCTCCGGTCCAAAAGGTTCGCACACGCGCATACTGTGCAGAGGAACACCGGCGCGTTGCATCATGTCGTAAAGCGGGTTGCAGGGTTGATGCGTGCGGGCATTAAAAATCCATATATCGCGGGTGCGCCAGTCGTAGAGGGGATAACAGATATAACTGAAGCCTTCGGGAGAAGCGGTGGTCCACGGCTTATCATCCTCGAAACGCAATTTAGTCTGTGAGGTGAGGGCAAGATAACGATTCAGAGACTCCTCCGTTCGGATGCCGATAAGTGAGGCCAGACTCCCATCCCCAGCCAGCCATTGCGAAAATGCCGGCACGAATTCTTCGAAGGTCATGGCGTGGCGGTAGAAGGGAAAATAATCCGCGCATGTGATGGCGTCTTCAGGCGGCTGCCGGACCCATTCGACGCCCGGTTCCCAGGCAACCCATTCGGGCTGAATCTGGGAGACGCCGTTGACAGTGGTAAGTGGCAGGGCGACCCAGTAAAAACGCCTGGTGACATCGCTGTAACGTTCCTTCATAAGCTGGACATGCTGAATAGTGAGAGAGAACTGAGCCTCCCAGTCGATAAATAGCACGTCAAACTTCCTACCCTTACGGCGGGCTATAGCGGCAGCCAGATGCCAGAGAACACTGGAATCCTTACCGCCCGAGAAGGAGAGGCATACATTGTCAAACGTATCAAAAACCCACTCCAGTCTAAGCAGGGCGGCATCCAGGACATTCATGCTTAACGCTTTACGCTTCATACAATGACTCCTTCTGCTGACCAGCTTCGGTTGTGTGGCTGACAGCATATCCCTGTATAATTAACTGAAATCCTGTGAATTATTTTTCGCGAAGGTGGCAATGAACATAAACATACCTTCGCTTCGGTGCATAAATGATTTTTATTTTTAAACTTAATAAGGAACTGGTGGGTATATAGTATTCAGCTGGCTTTTGGGCATTAGTTATTATCTCTGCCGACTGCATTACTACACGGTGAGTAAGGAGTGTCAAACCTTTTAAAAAACATGTTTTTTACTTTCTTTAAAGAACAAAACAAATAAAAATATTATCATAAATAGAATGACACTACTTACATATCTATATATTTAAGTTGTGTTTTTGTGTCTGTGGTGTTATCGAGATTGGTGTGTTTATGTATATTTTAATGTTGTGGTGGGGAAGTTTATCTTCTTTTCGTTGATGCTTTGTTTATTATTCGGATTGCCAGGGTATGAGCAGGTTTCTCGTATTCCTGTCCGGATTGCTAACTACTGTAAAAGCAGAATTCAGCTTGCATTTCAACAACATATTTTTTTAAATGTATGTTGCATATGTAATCGATAATCGGTGTTTGTTTGGGAGGCTGGTTAATTCGAGGGAGGAAAATATTCACGCGTAATAGTACGAATCACCATGAAAGTGTTTTCAGGTGGTTCTTTATAATGATTCTGTAAAGTTAACTGGATAGATTATGACAGATAATAGGTAATAATGGAATAACATTTCCTTTCATCTTAAATGTATTGCAAAGCACATTTCCACCCTTTGATAAACACTATTATATATAAGAGTGTTTATTGACTATCCTGAACCATTCATTGGTATAAGTGTCTCTATAAATGGTTTCAGTTTCGCATTACAGGATGCTTTGATGTGGGTTTTTTGATAGGTTCATCACATGGAGTGGAAAATAAATGAATGCTGATTTGTTTTATCATGAGTTTTCAGGTCATAAAGGTTCTGTTACGTCTATTAAAGACGGCGATTTCATTTTAAAATCTGATATGCTGAAAGAGAAAAACGGAAAGTTTTTCCCCGACAAGTCTGTCTCAACATCTATCAATGCATTCCTTGTGAAGATGAATCAGGAACTCATCCTTGTTGATGTTGGTGCCGGCAGGGCCTGTGGTCAGAATGCCGGGAAATTGATTCAAAATCTTAATGCTCTCGGAGTTAATGCGGCTGAGATAAATAAGATATTACTTACGCATCTTCATGCTGACCATGTAATGGGATTAGTAAATTCCTCCGGAGAAGCTACTTTCGAAAATGCCATGCTTTATGTGCCCGAAAAGGAGTTCAGAGTAGGTGTAGATCCTGACGCTTTGGAAGCAGAAGCAGAAGCAGAAGAAATTCATTCTTATTATAAAAATACTCTCGATCTCCTGAGTTATGCATTTTCTCCATACATTACTAAAAATGCTGTTAGATTTATACCAGTCAGTGAAGAAGATATAAATGGACTTACTTCTGTCGGGACGCCAGGGCATACCCCGGGGCATACTTCATATTTATTTGATTTTGGTGATGAAAAATTGCTCGTATGGGGTGATATCGTACATATTTGTTCTTTGCAATTTCAGTCTCCAGAAATTACGGTGCAGTTCGATGCAGATGCGCAGCTTGCTCAGGGATCCAGAGTTAATTTATTTGAAAAAGCAGCCTCAGAAAAATGGATTATAGCCGGGGCTCATCTTCCTTTTCCAGGTATCGGTTACATTCAGCGTCATGAACAGACCTTTTCATGGCATCCTTTATGCTAATTACTTAAAATCCGATGTAAAAAGTAACCACCTTAAAGTGCTAAAGTTATGCGGTCTCGGGTAAAGGTTTATTCTATATTTTCTATACAGTGCAAAAGCATGCATTGACATTCGACTTTGATACAGTATATGGCATAAGCGGATCGATGTATCACATTGATGTCTGTTAGATTAGAATAAAATTTGCTGAGTTTTTCGCAATTCACAATTTTTGATATAACGATAGGCTTCAAAAACTTTTTATAAATTGTCTTCAGAATGCGAGGAACAAATGTCAAACGTATCAGGTAAACATGGATATATAGACAATATTGAATTTGCCGTAAGCGATATCGAGCGTTCGAGAGAGTTTTACGGCTCTGTCTTTAACTGGCAGTTTACGGTTTACGGGCCCCGTTACTGTGAATTTACTGATGGAAGGCTATGTGGGGGATTCACAACATTAAGCGAGCCGAAACCCTCCGGTGGAGCGCTGGTCATTCTCTATACAGATGATCTTGAAGCCACACGTGTACGACTGCAGAAAGCAGGGGCTACAATAGTGAAACCTGAATTTTCATTTCCGGGAGGAAGAAGATTTCATTTTACCGATCCCGATGGATATGAACTGGCTGTCTGGACTGACAACTGATATCACACGCGTAAGATCCACATTGAGAAGAATGTCCTGCGACTGAACGTCTGTTTTGTGATTACTGTTTATGGGAACGCGGCACTCAAGCCGCAGCGTGTCGCAGACAGAGCCAACTTAACGATGAAAGAAAATACACATATTAATGAAGGGTATTTTGATGGACAGAATTGCCCGAGTGCGTGATCTAGCGGCGGATTAAATCGAGGGAGTCCGGGGGCAGGAACAAACCCGGACGCAACCCCCGGAGCGTCAACGAGTGACGCCGGATGATTTTATCCTAATCTGTGGCTTTAAGTGCAAAATTTTTATTCAATAAACTGGCATGGGGTATACACCCAGGAGGCATGTCAGCAACTGTTGCTACTTTCCGGCGCTAAAAATTTCAGTGAGTCAGTCAATTAACGTAATACTCTGTGATCTCTCGTGATTTTCATCACGGAAATTTCAATCCATTTAGGTGTATTTGCAGGTGGCCACATCCGCCAAAACCTACATCACCGCAACCTGCATGGCTAAATACGCCCAGGGTTTTCATCAACTGACCGCTTCTGGGCTGGATATCATACAAAGTTTAAGCTGGTTAGCGCCCGCTTGATGCAATTATTCAACATACGACCCACTTTCGTATATCGGTGACCAGTCACCCGGATCCACTCCTGTTGCCTGTGTGAAGCCGTAATGATGTCGCACGTTTGTCTTAGCTCATTGTTTAAGTGGTTCAATGATTTCCCGACCCTGGTTCACGGGATTACCAACAGCCCGGCTGACGGGGTGCCATGTGAAATCTTCGGCGTAAAGACTGCCCTCACGGGCAATGTCTTCCGCCTCTTTACCGGTTGTGTTTTCGCTGAGCCATTTACGTGCGGCATCCGGTGAGTACACGAGCGGTCGCCGATCGTGAATGTCCAGTAGTCCCTCATCCGCAGCTGCCGTGACGATCAGGAATCCTTCCTGGTCATTGCCGTTCTCAAATGGTGGTTTCCCGATGGCAGCGAGCAGGAGTGGATTTCCGTCCTTACGGTAAATGAAAAACGGCTGTTTCACGCCGTTTTGCTGTTTCCATTCGAACCAGCCGTCGGCAAAAACAATGGTCCGTCCGTGCCCCCAGAGTGGCCTGAACATCCGGCTGCTGGCTGCAGTTTCACTTCTGGCGTTGATGAGCGCGGGCTTGTTCCACCACTCCGGGGCATAACCCCAGTGAACTGGATCAAGCTGCAGCTGCGAGCGGCGTTCGCTCAGCAGCAATACCCGCGTCCCAGGTGCAACGTTGTAGTGGCCGACGGGCTCCGGATCATATGGAATGTCCCGTTCTGCTTCTTCTCCGAGAAAGGCCAGGTACTCCTCGCGGGAGTGGTACTGCGTAAACCGACCGCACATTATCGTTTCTCCGGTGTAGATTTCGCATGCGAAATCTGTGTTTTCTTCCGTTCAGAACATAGGCTGTATTTCAGGTTCCTGCCATCGTGTGGCCGCCGTGCCGCTACTGTAGCCGGGCCGCTTCGAATACAAGGGTTCGCTCTGCCGGTGTCCTCACCCGGTCGCAGTTAATTTCAAAGGCATTACCCGCCGTCTTCCCGTCGTTTTCCGTCTCAATTTTCGCCGTCAAACCGTCCAGCCAGCGTCTGTTTTTTCACTGCGCTGCGGCTTGCGGCACCGCCCCTGCATTCTCCGCTTTTCGCCCGGCTGTCGTATCGGCACGGCGTAACTGGTGCCGCATTTGAGAAAGGAGAACTACCATGTCCCGATTTATCCAGGGTAATTGCGTCCATATCATGTCCGGCTTTCCGGATAATGTTGTCGATTTCATTCTGACCGACCCGCCATATCTCGTCGGTTTTCGTGACCGTCAGGGGCGTACCATCGCCGGCGATAAAACCGATGAATGGCTGCAACCCGCCTGCCATGATATGTATCGCGTGCTGAAAAAAGACGCGCTGATGGTGAGCTTCTACGGCTGGAACCGCGTCGATCGCTTTATGGCCGCCTGGAAAAATGCGGGATTCAGTGTTGTCGGCCACCTGGTGTTTACCAAAACCTACACATCGAAGGCCGCATATGTGGGCTATCGCCACGAATGCGCCTACATCCTTGCAAAAGGCCGTCCATGTCTGCCACAAAACCCGCTGCCGGACGTGCTGGGCTGGAAATACAGTGGCAACCGGCACCACCCGACCGAAAAACCCGTAACCAGCCTGCAACCGCTGATTGAGTCCTTCACACATCCCGGTGCGATTGTGCTCGACCCCTTTGCCGGCAGTGGCTCCACCTGCGTGGCCGCCCTCCAGACTGGCCGCCGCTACATCGGTATTGAACTGCTGGAGCAGTATCACCGTGCCGGACAGCAACGTCTCGCCGCCGTCCGTCGCGCCATGCAGTACCCGGCCGCTAACGACGATTTCCCGGAGGCCGCGTAATGAACTATGCAGGACACGAAAAACTCCGCGCAGAAGTGGCGGAAGTTGCCAACAACATGTGTGACCTGCGGGCGACGCTGAACGGGATGGAGCACCGCTATCGCTTTGACTCTGATGTGCTGGCCGAACGCCTGACCCGTCAGACCCTTTTTCGCATCAATGCCCTGTTTATGGCGGCGTACAACGAAATTCTTGAGCTGGATGCCTGCTTTAAGGACTAAGGAGAAAAACATGTACGGAACCTGTGAAACCCTCTGCCGGTTGTTAGGTGAGCAGTATCCCGCAGAAACCCCGCTGAACCTGATCATCTGGTCCCCGGCGGATATCGAAGCGCTGGCCGACGGAATGGAATATGCCGTTTCGGAACAAGAGACAAGGGCGGTGCTGATGCATCTGGACGCTATACCGGAGGAACAACGGCTTGAGTCGGGCGTGTCTGCCAGTGTGGTGATGGATCTGATTGAACAGGTGAAAGAGGCCGCGTCGGGAGTGGTGGTGCCGGTGGAACTGCTTGAAACCCTGCTGATTACCGCTGAACAGGCGTTGTGGCACAGGGAATGGGCCGCCCGGGATGAGAACCATCCGGTGCCGGAAAGTGTTACCCGTCGCCTGGCTGACGCGGCGAAAGTTCGCGCGTTACTGAAAAAATGAAATCAACACGCCGCCCGGGCGGCGTGTACTGAATCCGTTCAGAAGGAACCTATTATGCAGGAAACCACCACGTTAAACGCCCTTGTGATACGCCGTGCGCGCGATCTGATTGCTGATTATGGATGGCCTGACCATACCGATGTTGATCAGCGTGACCCGGTGAATAAACCGGGATGGATAAGCATTTATGTCCGTCTGGATACGGCAAATATTGTTCATCTGCTTCCTTTGCTTTGTACCGGTGAAGTACCCGCAGAGCTGCAAAGTGCCATGACAAAAATAGCCGGGACGCCAGCGCAGATTATTTTATCCGGCAGCCGCTATGCCGACGCGCCGCAGCTTCCGGAGGACGGAACGCAGATAGCTTTTCCCTGGGCCGGGGAATGGCTGACGGAGCCGGAGATTCAGGCTGTAACGGACTGCCTGTCCCGCGCCGTGCGGGATGTCTCCCGGCAGGTATGGGAGGATGCGCGCCGGATTCAGGCGGCGCTGACCACGCGCGGGGAAACGCTGTTTTACCGTCAGACCCGAAATTTCCGTCTGGTTGTGAAGGAAAACGATATGCCCTGCTGGCTGGACGACGATGACGATAATCCACCGGTGGTGCTCGATGCCATCCTGAACAAAGGGGCGCACTACAGCAGCGTCGAGTTCTTTGTTATCAGCGACAAAGTTGATCAAATCCTGGCATGTGGCCAGATGTGCGATGTGCTGCGTATTCCGTGCGAGCCTCCGCGCCGGTGGATGGATTTAACCCTGTTACACGAGATCATGGCAGAAGCGCGTGCAGAAATCAGTCTTGTCCGCAATGCCCTGTCAGCAATCCGGCCAGTGTAGCGAACAGCAGGGGGCGGCGGCCCCCTGAATCAACCCCGAAGTAAAAGTATGTCGCCGGCTCCGCTTTTATGGCTCTTCCTCCACGTTGTTCCGGCTTCGCGGTGAGTCACGTCCCGTGCGGCCTGCGGCTTACGCCGTGCCTCTACTGTAGCCGGGCCGCGGCTGATGCAAGGGACGCGTAAACGCCGTCACCTTCACCCGGTCGCAGTTTATTTCATACGTTATCCGCCGTCTTCCCGTCGTTTTCCGGCTCATTTTTCGCCGTCAAACCGTCCAGCCTGCTCCTGCTTTTTTACTGCGCTGCGGCTTCGGTGACGCCCTTGCATCCTCCGCTTTTCGCCCGGCTGTCGTGTCGGCACGGCGTAAGCCGGAACTCAGACGACATCGACTATGGAGGATTGTTATGAGCACCACTACCACCACACCGGCTGTTTACGTGGGCACTTACCATAAATACAACTGCGGCAGCATTTTCGGCAAATGGTTTGATCTGACGGAGTTTGACGGCAGGGAGGATTTTTACGAGGCCTGTCAGGCGCTGCATGCCGATGAATGGGATGCCGAGTTTATGTTCCAGGACCAGGAAGGTATCCCGTCACAGTTCGTCTCTGAAAGCGCGATTGACTGGGATTTTATCGCCGCTTACAAACGCGCCGAAGAAGAGGGCAGGGATGCCGCTTTTATCGCCTGGGCGGAGTATACCGGCGAGTGTGACTATGACGTGTTTGATGATGCGTACCGAGGCGAGGCGGAAAGCGAGGAGGACTATGCGCGGGAGATGGTTGAAGACAACGGCCTGTTAAATGAGGTGCCGGAGCCGTTGCGCAGCTATTTCGATTTTGAAGCCTGGGCGCGTGACCTGTTCAGCAGCGGCTATGTGTTCCATAACGGCTATGTCTTCAGCAACTGATTAATGTCCGGCGGGGAGACCCGCCGGTCAGGGAGAAACGTATGAAACTTGCACCCGAAACCCGCGAAATTCTGCGACAGTACAAAGCGCTGATTAATGCCCGTCGACGTGATGCCGGTCAGAGGGAACTGACCACAGCGCAGGTGATGGATGAAATCTGTTACTACATGACCTGTCAGTGCGCGGTGTACATCGGCGGTCATTTCATCTTACAGGGCGGTAAAGGGCAGTAAGTATGATGGCAGGCGTCCGGCCCGGAGGGCGCCTGTCAGCCCGCGCGAAAACCCGGGCAGGCTGCGCCTGCCGGAGAGAAACTTCGCCGCGCCTGCGGCGCCGCGCACTCTCCTCTCCGTTGTCAGTCGCTGAAGGCCGGGAATGCGCGTATTCTCAGGGATAACGTCCTGTAAAGCGGACCGGTGATGCATATGTCGAAGTGGAATATCGCTTCTTTCTCAAAAGACGAGCAGGACAAGGTCTCGGTCGATAAAGCCGCCGCCGCAGTTGCCTGGCAGGAAAGGATGAACAAGCCTGTGGTGTCTGAGCTGGCTGAACGGGAGCAGCCTGAACATCTTCGCCAGTATTTCCGTGAACGGCTTGAAGTTCATCGGCAGAACAGTCAGCAGCTGCCGCGCGCAAATGCGCCCGAATATAATAAACCGGGAGATGAGCAGCAGAATTGATATTCTTACAGTCAGTTTGTCCAGGGAGGGAAATCTGTGCGTATGTCTCTGATGTTTGCTGCTGTGACTTTGTTAACCGGTATCAACCTGTTCTTTGTTCCGTTTCAGCCTGTATCGGCTCAGGGGGAGTAATACTGGCCGTCGCTTTTATCCTGATGAATATCGTGGCGGATAAACTGCGTCTCTGGAGTGGCGTTGCATGGATTATCGCTGCCGGCATCATCATAACGTTGATGTTGAAGGGGAAGGATCCGGGTGACGAATTAAGAGTGCTGATCACCGTTTTGGCTTTCCTGGCTTCAACCTGGTACAGCGTTGTGCAGTACAGAAAAGAAAAGCATTTTCGCTCCTGATGTTCCCGGCTGGAATTAAGCCGGATAATTGTCAGCCATCTCTTAAGCCGCATGTAATCCATTCTTATCCTCCCATTTTCTGTTTTCTGCCCGTTCCCGTTTTCGCTACGGGCGACTTCCCTGGCGGGAACCGGGGCTGTCATGCTTCGCACCGGGCCAGCTGCGCTGTCTCTGCCCGGCCCCTTCGGGGCAGCGGGTTTCCATCCCAGGCTGTCGCAACGTCAACGGCAGGCTTGCTGCGACCGTTCCGGTCACGCCGCCCTTTTTACGCGCCGTTTCCTGCGCTTTCCGCACCCCGGCAAACTGACGCCGGGCTGTAAGGCGCAACGCCGTTTCGCGACCACGCTTTCCGTCGTTGCGGCGGGTTCCTGCTCATTCCTTGCCTGGTTTTTTCTCCCTTTTGAGTCCTTTCGCCGGGGCTGAGACAACCACAACCCGCCTGGCTGTCCAGGGACGGCGAAGCCTTTCGCGATAAATTTTTTCCGGCCATTCCGCAGGCTTCATTAGACCGTAAAAAATTGACCGCTCACCCCGGACACCTGCACCGGGCCGTGGCCGTTTACGCTCTTGCGGCGAACGGCTCTCAAACGGGTGAAGGTAACAACCAGCGTGCGCGTTCAGCAGGTCCCCGCAAAACGTCAAAACCGCGGCCCCGGCAACTCAACGGGTGATGGTTTTTAAAAGCAAAACAACCGGAAGGAGATTCATCATGACAGTACGCGGCATCAACAAAGTCATCATCGTGGGCAATCTGGGCCAGGAACCGGAAGTCCGTTATATGCCCAATGGCGGCGCGGTAGCCAGTCTCAGCCTTGCCACCTCTGAGTCCTGGCGCGATAAGCAGACCGGAGAGATGCGCGAAAACACGGAATGGCATCGCGTGGTGTTGTTCGGCAAGCTCGCGGAAGTGGCCAGTGAGTATCTGCGCAAGGGTGCTCAGGTGTACGTCGAAGGGCAGTTACGTACCCGAAACTGGCAGGACGACAGCGGCGTAACGCGCTATGTCACTGAAATCGTCGTCGGACAGAACGGCACCATGCAGATGCTGGGCGGTCGTCGTGACGGCGGTCAGCCTCAGAGTACGGCTCCGCAACAGCCCGCACAACCGCAGAGTCCTGCCGCTCCGGCACAACCTGCTGGCTCCCCTGAAAAATCCCCGAAAGCGAAGGGTGGCAGAAAACCCCGTCAGAGTTCCGCGCCGTCTCAGCAGGCGCCGCAGCCGTTACCGGACGATTATCCGCCGATGGATGATGATGCCCCGTTTTGACCAGCATGATGAAAACGCCCCGCAACCTGCGGGGCAGGAAAAGGAGAAACACTTGAACAGCAACGTTATGCCGCCCCTTCAGTCACTGCCTGATGGCACGTTTACCCGCGAACAGGCTGAAGCGGTCGCAGCGCAGTATCAGAATGTCGCGATTGAAGACGATCAGGGGACGCACTTTCGCCTGGTGGTTCGTCAGAACGGCGAAATGGTCTGGCGCGTATGGAATTTTGAGCCGGGTGGTGAGTACCTGATGAACCGTTATATCCGGGACTACGGCATCCGTACACAGCAGTAAGAAGGTGCCCTGCCGGAGCTGTCACTCCGCAGGGCCGGACAATTATCAATATCCAGTGAGGTATCAACTATGTCAGTAACCGAGTCTAAAGCAAAAAAACCTGCCAGAACCAGCAAAAAAGCAGTTAAACCTGCCGAAGCCGCAGCCCTTAAGGCGGCGCTTGAGGCCGCTCAGATTGAAATGGTGCCGCTGTCGGCGCTCGCAAAATCCCCGCTGAACGTCCGTACCATCCCGTATCCGGCGGAGAGCGTACGCGATCTGGCTGACACCATTCTTGCTATCGGCTTGATCCAGAATCTGGTGGTCCACTCGTTGCCGGATGGCCTGTCAGGCGTGGCGGCAGGTGGTCGTCGTCTCGCAGCCCTGCAACTGCTGCTGAGTGAACAGCGCATCGATGCCGGATATATGGTTATCGTCAAGCGCGTCAGCGAAGAACTGGCGGTGGTCGCCTCGATGGTGGAGAACAACCAGCGAGTGGCAATGCATCCGGCAGAGCAGATCAGCGGGTTCCGCACGTTGTCTGAGCAGGGGAAGACTCCGGCACAGATTGGTGACCAGCTGGGGTACAGCTCGCGTCACGTCCAGCGCATGCTGAAGCTCGCGAACCTCGCCCCGGAACTTATCGCCCTGCTGGCAGAGAACAAGCTCGACGTGGAGCAGTGTCAGGCGCTGAGTCTGGAGAACGATCCCGTGCGTCAGGTAGAGATTTACCAGCGCGTGAAGGCGCAGCACAGCTATGCCCCCGCGCACATGCTTAAACGCGCTGTCACTGATACCGAAATCAGCGTGAACCACTCCCGCTTCGTGTTTATCGGGCGTGAGATGTATGAGTCTGCAGGTGGCGTGGTACGTGAGGATTTGTTCAGCGCCCAGGAGGGTGACGGTACGGCAGACGGTGTGCTGGTCGAGCGACTGGTGCAGGAGAAGCTGGAGTCCGCCGCACTGGCAACCGAACTGCAGGAAGGGTGGTCATGGTCACTGGCCCGGGAGGGCGCGGTCAGAAACTACGGTGACGACCGCGAACATTATCTGCTGTTACCCGAGCCGGAAGCACAGTACACCCCTGACGAGCAGCAGCGTCTCGATGAACTGTACGCCACTCAGGAGGCCACGGAAACGTTTGAAGATGAAGCCGCGATTCAGGTGCTGATTGACGAAATTGAAAATGCGGCATCGATCCGGGCGTGGACACCGGAGCAGAAAGCAGCCTGTGGCGTGGTGGTCAGCCTGTGTGACGGTGAGCTTTGTGTCCAGCGAGGGGTTCAGAAGAAGCCTCAGAACGAGACGAAAGAAGGGCAGGGAGAGAACGGCAGTAGCGGCTCCCTCCATGTGGTCAGCAGCAAGCCGGATGTGACGGAGGGGATCAGCGCCCCGTTGCTCAAAAAGATGTCTTCAGAAAGAACGCTGGCAGTACAGGCCGCCCTGGTACAGCAGCCCGAAAAGGCGGTGGCCCTGATGGTATGGCGGCTGTGCAGTTGTGTTTTTGATTACTGCAACACCACCCGTCATCCGTTCGAGATGCGTCTTGAGGTGCATCACAGTGGGCTGACCAGCGAAGCGCCGACCGGAAAGAGTGGTCAGGCATGGCTGAGTCTGATGCAGGAGAAAGCCCGTCTGGAGGCGCTGCTGCCGGAGGGCTGGAAGAAGGATTTCACCACCTTCTTTGCGTTCGACGGAGAGACTCTGATGAGCCTGATGGCATTCTGCACGGCCTGTTCGGTCGACGGGGTGCAGACCCGGACAATGGGACATACCACACAGAGCGACCTCGATGGCGTGGAAACGGCGCTCGGGTTTCACCTCCGCGACTGGTGGCAGCCAACGGCAGAAAACTTCCTCGGTCTGCTCAGTAAGAACCAGATTGTGGAGACGCTGAAAGAAGCCGGACAGACAGGTGCTGCGAGCGATGTTGCCCGAATGAAGAGGAGTGATGCCGCAGATCTCGCTGAAACGATGTTGAGCAAAACCCGCTGGGTTCCTGCCTGGATGCGCTCTCCTGATGCGCAACCTGACGTCGCTGAGGGTGAGGCGACAGACTCTGATGACCATACGGCACACGCAGCCTGATCACGGAAACGCCGCCCCCGGGGCGGCGATAAGGAGACCATTATGCGAAACATTATTACTCCCGACGTACTGAAAACCATGATCCCCCAGGAATTCGAAGACTGGCGTGAAGCGGGTGAAGATTTGCGCCGCGAACTGACCCATGCTGTCATGCGCGAGCTGACCTGCCCGGCTGACTGGGACATGAACGGTGAATACCGCAGTGAGTTCGGTGGCTTTTTCCCTGTACAGGTTCACTTCACGCCGTCACACGGTACCTTCCATATCGCCGTATGCAGTCCCGGCGATATCACCCCGACATGGATGGTGGTGTTCATTCCTGCCAGCGGTCGTCCGTTTTCTGTTATCAGCACCCTGCCTGCCTGGTCGCCGGAGGTTATTAGCCACACGTTGAGTCTTGTCGCCCGCCTCGATGCCGATGGTTACAGTCAGGCCAGCATTATCAGTGTTCTGACGATGGAGGGCGCATAATGATCCCGGCGAATTTGTCACTGGTCCCTCTGAGTCATGAGCGTCGTGCTGCTATGCAGGCGATTGGCGAGATTGAAAAGAAACTCGCACGCGGAGCGCATGTGCCTGAGTACCCGTACGCCAGGGCGTTTTTCCGCTATTTCAGGGGCTGTAAACGTATCACCGTCAGGGAGCTGAATTATTTCGCGCCGGTGCTCACTGCGCAGGAGCTGCGCGGCAGTAAAGAAAGCTGGCTCAGCGCCATCGATACGCTGATCGAAAGCCGCGGTGCCTGCTGTTATCTTCCTCTTCCTGCGGGCGCCAGTCAGAATCTGTTTCCGGAAGTGCGCTTTCAGCAGACTGAGCGTCTTCGTCGTCAGGATGAGCTGCGGGATGAAAAATACTCCCGTCAGCGCCAAAAAGCACAGTGCCAGTATGAACGGGCGTACCAGGCACTGGCGGGGCAGGCGGAAATCGAGCTGGCATTCCACACGCCGGAAACGGTCAGCAGCTGGAGCGCACGCTGGTCGGGGACTGAACTGCGCCAGTATGACCTGGAGGAAATGTTCTGGCGCTGGAGCGAACGTTTCCCGTCACTGGCGCCTATGGAGCGCTGGATGATGGCGAACCAGCCCTTCTGGGCTGTGATGATTGAAACAGATGCGCTAGCACAGGAAAGCCCGGGAACTGTCAGGCAGCTGGAACTTTGGATGGTACCCAACAAGCTGACAGCACGGAGCCGGGTATGAAGTGGCGTTAATTTCTGAGCTGGGCATTGCCTCGAACATTGTGTCCCGGACTGTATGTACTTGCGTCAAAAGTTGTGGGAGACGGTCAGCAGGCCCCTGAATCCAGGTATGCTGCATGTATGGATTTGCTTTATGACAGGCCGGTCAGATGCTGGAGTGATGAGTGAAATGCAGTAATCTCCGAAAGCGCATACTACGTATCCATCGGAATAAACTTCTAAAACTTCCCAGAAAAAAGTGGGGCAGGATACGACGTAAGAATAGCGCTAACAGTCTATGTCAATTGCGGGTGCGGGTCATACTATAAATGTCATCGTTTTCGCGCTTCCCCACACCGATTACGGTTACGGTTATAATGTCGTCTTCAACCCGATAGACGAGACGGTGCCCGGCTCCACGCAGCTTAATTTTATACTGATCCTTGCGTCCATGGAGTTATGATGCCGTAACCTGGGGATTTCCCAGCCGTTCTCTGAATTTCTTCTTGAACTGTTCCTGTAGGGTATGACCCAGTTTCTTCCACTCCTTCAGAGCAGATTTATTAAAGGCCAGCTTATAGGTCATGGGGTTTGAGGGCCAATGGAACGAAAATGTACGTTAAGGAGATAATTCATTGTTTAAATTGAAATTTAAAGTTCTTAGTTCACCGTTCATAATATTCTCCGATAGCGTGAACGTATAATGGCCCGGCATATTGATATGTCCGTGCATCAGTGGGGATAACCGGGCGATATCCTCTTCACCGGTTTCTTCTCCATTACTGCGCATCCAGCTCAGTGCTTCCTGCATATAAAGCGTGTTCCACAGCACCACTGCGTTAGTGACCAAGCCCAGTGCACCCAGTTGATCTTCCTGCCCTTCACGATAGCGCTTTCTGATCTCACCTCGCTGCCCGTAGCAAATTGCCCGCGCCACAGCACGGCGGCCTTCTCCCCGGTTGAGCTGCGTCAGGATCCGCCTGCGATAATCTTCATCATCAATATAATTAAGAAGGTACAGCGTCTTGTTGACGCGTCCCACTTCCATGATCGCCTGTGCCAGCCCTGATGGGCGCGAGCTTTTCAGCAAAGCGCGAATGAGCTCTGAAGCATGAATGGTGCCCAGCTTCAGCGAACCGGCAGTTCGCATCATCTCATCCCACTGATTCTCCGCCTTCGACAGATCTGCACATCCCCGCGCCAGCTCATCCAGTGCACCGTAATTTGCCGATTTATCCACCCGCCAGAATACCGCTTCGCCGGCATCGGCAAGCCGGGGAGAAAACTGGTATCCCAGCAGCCAGAAGAGGCCAAAAATAATGTCGCTGGTACCGGCTGTGTCTGTCATGATCTCAATCGGATTCAGCCCTGTCTGCTGCTCCAGAAGGCCTTCCAGCACAAAAATGGAATCCCGCAATGTGCCGGGCACCACAATGCCGTGAAATCCAGAGTACTGATCTGAGACGAAGTTGTACCAGGTGATACCACGTCCGGAACCAAAATATTTTCTGTTAGGACCGGAATTGACGCTTCTCACTGGTGTGACAAAGCGCATGCCATCGGCTGACGCCTCTTCGCCACCGCCCCAGCGACCGGCAAGCTCCAGCGTGGACTGAAAATCAACCAAGCGGGCATTGGCGCTGACCAGCGTTTCTGCACGGAGGTAATTTTGTTTCACCCAACTGAGCCGGTGGCGGGTCAGTGCCGGTATATTGTGCTTTATTAGCGGTTCCAGTCCGATATTGCAGGCTTCAGCCATCAGAACCGCACACAGGCTGACGTGCAGATCCTTCGCCCGTGCTCCGGACTCACTGACATGCATAAATTCCCGTGTAAATCCTGTTCTGGCGTCTATTTCAAGCAGTAATTCCGTCAAATCAACAGGAGGAAGCATTTGCCTTACCCGACTGTTGAGACAGAGCAACGACGGTGGCTCCTCCAGTCTCTCCAGGCTGCTGATGGTCAGGGAAGGATATTTACCATCATTGCAGACATGGACTTCCACATTCCCTTCAAATCGGGATGCGACAGCTTTCCAGGTCTCATCAAGTTGAATGGCCAGTTGTTGCACGCCTTTATGTCCATCGGTAGGATGTCCCAGTGCACGACAGACGGGAATACGCTGAGCCTGCCACTCTTCACCCTGCAACAGCTTCTCGCGGGGATCTCCCCAGCGATCGCTGTTTTCGAGCCAGATGTCCCGTCGGCGCAGTGCATCCTGAAGGCGCTCCAGCAGACACAGTGAATAACCGGCGCGTTGTATCCGGCCCTCGGCATCGTATACGAGGCGCTTCCAGGGGCCAGTGATGATATGTTCAGGCGCATCATCGAGGATGCGCTTTTTCGAGCCGTTCAGTTCGGCCAGATAATGAATCGCGGCCAGCGTATGTTCTCCTGCTGGCGCAGCACGGAAATGCAGGTCTCGTAATACCGCCGGAAGAAAACGCTTAACCCGGCCGTACTGCTCAACCATTTCGTCATGGAAATTATTGTTCTGAGGGCGGGCAAGCTCATTAACCTTGCTGACGGATTCTGCCAGTCTGTTCTTCGGTATGTAGCTGAATATGGCCTGTCTCAATTCAGCATCATCAGCCAGATCATCCAGCAACAGTGTACAGGCCCGAGCCAGCAGTAGCGCAGCACGGTCAAGATCTTTCAGCGTCCTGAGCCGTTTTTTTTGCCCGGTTTTCTTCGCCTCGCGGGTAATGTCCAGGATCAGCATATCGAGCACGTCAACGGCCTCATCCAGCGCTGTTATTTCCTGCGCTTTAACGGATGCGGTGAGTATGGCCAGTTTTCTTTGATCTGGCATGCGTGCGATATATTTTACCGATGCCATACCTGCGTAACGCGCAAGATTACGCAGCTGTATAGCGGGCAGGCCGGTAACGTTCAGCCGGGAAAACTCAAGGTTTCGCAGCCGGATATACCGCGCCAGCGCTTCGGTAAATGCCGGACCGCTGACGGTGACTGGTCCCTTTTTCAGTTGCTCCAGCGGTGAAATTCGCTCACCCTCAGGAATGTCCAGCAGCTCCGTCACGCGGGCGGTCTGCCAGCTGTCAGGCAACGCGGCCAGTTTTTTCCACAGCCGCTGATTTGCCCGTTCGCGTATTTCACTGACGAGACGTACAAGTGTGGTTGCTCCGGGCAGCAGGACCTTATTCTGAAGCAGCCACGCGGTGGCAAAATCAAACATCAGACCGGGTCGCTCATTACTGAGCCATGCCCGGGTATACAGCAGGCGCTTCAGACGGAAAGACCATGGAAAATCGCCAAATTCATGGTAACCGTAATATTCCTTAATCAGCGCAGTATGTTCTCTGAGGGTGGTACCCCGTTCTGCGTAGCGGGAGAGGACTTCTGGACGGCGGATATTAAGCTGCACCGCTACAAATTGTTGAACACCCGGCAGAACCCGGGTTAAATCCGTCAGAAAGGTGCCCAGAAAACGGGCGCTGGTAAGCTGAAGCGCTATTCCCAGTCGGTTATGCCTTCCCCGCCGCTGGTTAATGAAAGCAAGATCCCGTTCATCAAGATGAAAATAGCGCGCCAACTGCACGTCATTAGGCTCTGCAACGTAGCGACCATAATTCAGTTCCTGCTCAGTGGTCAGAAAATCGACGGGCATATCGGCCTCCCTGCCTGACGGTCATTTATTAACAATCCCGCAACCGTCCGAAATATTATAAATTATCGGACACTCAAAAAAAATCGCTTCTTTTGTATGTCCATTAAATCGTTGTTTTGCTATAACAGACACACCCTGTCCGATATTTGATTTAGGATACATTTTTATGCGACTTTTTGGTTACGCACGGGTCTCAACCAGTCAGCAGTCTCTCGATATTCAGGCTAAAGCTCTTAAAGATGCAGGGGTAAAAGCTAACCGCATTTTTACCGACAAGGCATCCGGTAGTTCAACCGATCGGGAAGGACTGGATCTGCTACGCATGAAGGTGGAGGAAGGTGACGTCATTCTTGTAAAGAAGCTTGATCGGCTTGGCCGTGACACCGCCGATATGATCCAGCTGATAAAAGAGTTTGATGCTCAGGGGGTAGCCGTACGGTTCATTGATGACGGGATTAGCACCGACGGAGAAATGGGTAAAATGGTGGTCACTATCCTGTCAGCCGTTGCTCAAGCCGAGCGGCGGAGAATACTGGAGCGTACCAATGAAGGCCGACAGGAAGCGAAGCTGAAAGGTGTCCGGTTTGGGCGCAGGCGAATCATCGACCGTAACGCCTTACTAGTGCTTAATCGAGAAGGTATTGGGGCAACAGAAATTTCCCGGCGACTCAATATTGCTCGCTCAACAGTGTATAAAATACTCGAAGATGAAAGGGGCTTGTGATGCAACATTTTGACATCACTCACTTTGGCGTTACCACTATATTTTTATTTCATATGCGATTAAAATTATTTGAAAAAATAAGCGTTTAATCGCAAGCGAAAATATCGATGGCTGATACTGTAACAATACAACGGAGTGTTCTTAATGTTTCCTAAAAAATTAGCATGCATCTTTCTGGCATTATTAATGCCATTTGTTCAGGCAAGCGCAAATGATTTAATATTCAAATGTGATGTTAAAAATCACAAACAAATAAGTTTGCATACGAAATCTGGCGATGTCATATATTCTTTTGGTAGAATTGGGGAAAAGCCTGAGCTTGAGTTATCCAGAAAAAAACAACAAGTCGAAACGAATTTCGAAAATTTATCAGGAAGGTGTGCAACTAATTCTATAATAATAAGGAATGGTAATTACAGCTACAGATTAACCACAAGTATAGACAGAATTGCAGATATTCAGGAACCATCGACGTCATTGACAGTGATGAAGAATGATAAAGACCTCACTACTCTTCAATGTATTAAAGGCAGTGAAGTCGGTGCACTTATAGCTATTGATGATTAACCAAATACGTCCTGGAAGATTTCTTTATGTAATAAATCTTCCAGATTATCATATCTTACTTTCTTGTCGTCCATAGATAGGCCGCTATTTATTATGTTAGTAACAGCTACTGATGCTTCCAGAGAATATCCTTTATCAGCCTGAGCATACATATTTTTATCATCCCAGAAAAACAAAGCAGATCTGACAGCATATTTAATGTTATCAGAGACTAAATCTGGTTGCTCCTCAAAGTTGATAGCCTCTCCCCATGTTAACGAACTGTATTCGGTAAATTTTCTGTAGTTATCTCGTCCGGTTAATTGTTTCATTCCTCGACCTATGTAGCGCCATCCATCCCCAGGACGTTGATTGCCATTTCGTGTGCCATACGCTTTATTTGCAATGTTTTCTTGATTTGCAGGGTGAGAGGCTGTTCGACCATCGAGTTCTTGCTCTTCCGGATGGCGGCGATAATATGAGAAATAAACTGGAAGTGCTGTCGGTGCATAATTTAAGTTTTCAGTAATTGAAAAATCACCCCCGGTTTCCTGATAAACCTGAGCCATAAAGTGATACAGCCTGTCTTCTGTATTAAGGTGACAACGTTCCAGATTATCGTTTAGCTCATCCGCCACCTGCTGGAGAACCTCGTCGCTGACCTTGCGGCTATTTGTCCATATCTTCCGCAACATTGGCAGCGTGATTTTGCCACCTCCGGGCTTAAGCATCTCCAGAAACTCAAGCGGATGAAAATGCCATACTGAGTGCTGACTGGCGAACGGCGGAACCTTATCCATCCAGCGCGTGGCGTCAAGAAATCCCTCATTTGCCAGTTGCACAACTGGACTTTCATGCCTGTCTTTAAATACCGATGACCAGCGTGTATCTTCGCGGGTACTGTGCCAGTCGCTGTCATGTTTCACTATCAGCCGTCGCGCATATTCCGGGATGTTCATCTGGTTCGTATGCAGTGCGCCAAACAGCAATTCGTCCTGGGATTTATCAGGATACGGGTCGGGCGGTCTTCTGTTTTCAGCATTGTGGATCAGGCTGTCATAAAACATTTTTGCCTGTGCCGATGCGGGTCCTTTTTCGCTGTCAAAGTGCGAGCTGATGCTTTTCAGGGCATCAATAACCCAGTGTTCATCCAGCGTGCGGGTAAAATCGGTTGTTTGTTCAGCTTCAATACAGTCAAAGTTCAGTCCGGCTAAGTCATGCTGACTGAGCTGTTCCACATCGTCCTGATGCATCCACGTGTGCGGGCGGATCTGAAAGTATGTGACCCCGGTTTTATCCGTGAACGGGTACGTGGCATCACGCGGAATAATCTTTCCGGCATCGGCACGCGTAATGGCGCTTATCTGCCCAAAGATACTTTCCCCGCCCTCCCCATTTCGCAGGTACAGCGGCCGTTTCAGCTTCAGCTTAATGAACTGTTTGCCCGTTTTAATACCCTTCACGTTCGCCACCACATCCGGCACATGCTCATCGAGGCTCAGCAGCTCGATATGGGCTTTATAGTGCGTGGTAATAATCTGCGGATAGTTATCTTCGTCGGCCAAGTCCTGAGCGCCGAGGAACCCCACCGGATCCCCCGCTTTCACCATGACTTTCAGCGGGGCGGACGGCACTACCACATGATCAAACACGCCGTGATTCAGTGCGTTGTGCATCCAGTCAGGCAGGCACACGTAACATTCCCCGTCCGGCTCCAGATATTCCGGGCGCATCGAGACCCAGAACAGATCGCCTGCGGGCTTACCGTTCTGAAGACGCTGCACCAGGGCGAACGGCTCCGGCTGTTGCTCCAGCAAAAACGATTTCTGTTGCAGTACGGCAAGCGTGTCGCCTTGAACGAGTGTTCTGGCGTGGCCGTGTTTGTTTGCCAGCACGTCTGGCACGATTTCACGGTTGTCATCGTGGCGGGAATGTTTACGCATCCGCACCCCGTGACCTTTCTGTGTGACCCAGTAAAGCGGGCGTTTCGGGAATTCTGATAGTGGCGCGATGTGCATGTAAAGCTGGTACAGCGTCATCCAGGAGGATTCATCCTGTTCGTCGGGTTTGTACACCGATTTAACCAGCACAAAGGTGCCGGACTGGCGCAGGGGGCGTTCCTGGTAACACTCGATATTTGCGTAATCGCGGTTAACCCGCCATGCCACCACTTCGCCGTCCATCATGAACTGGAGCGGCACGGATTTTTCCGGCGTATCCTGATCCAGCACCGAGGCCGGAGACGATGAGGTCCCGATGTGGATCCCCCCGTGCCAGTAACGACTAATGCCAAGTAACCACCAACCGTGGGCATTTTTGCGGATATCGGTCAGCAGCTCGTCATAGTTTTTATACTCCCGTCCGTCGGCTTTCCGCACCGGATAACGTATGTTCATCGTCTTTCCTTAAGTTAAATCTCCAAAACCATAATCATCGCAGGGAGTTAAGACGAAGGGGAGTAAAATTTATGCAGATTTTTTTACTAAGGTATTTACCAAAGTAGACTTCCCAACGCCGTTGGGCTGCTTCGATTTTACTATTAGTGCAAATTTTCGAACGGCTGAGTACGGATTCTTTATAAAACAATATTTTATCTTCTTAGCGTACGTTTTCGTTCCATTGGCCCTCAAACCCCGTTATCAATATTGACCTCGATAACCCTTTCACCGGCTCTTTCATCAACAATCCGCCCCAGTTCCGCATCTTCCAGCAACTCCATCAGTTGTACATAGAGTGATGGCGGTACACAGTAAAAAATACCGGGGCAGGGTGGCCGATGCGCAGAAACACGAACTGATTCGCACTCTGCGCCTGGTCAATGGAAAATCGCTGCGAGAAACAGCTCGCCTGGCTGGCTTTTCTAAAATGACTGTGATTCGGGTCTGCTCTTGCGCTGATAAATAACTTTTACAAAGGAAGTAAGATGCAAACAAAAACGTTAACCCTGGTAATTTATACGGTAATCGTTGCAGGACTCACTATTCTGCGAACGCGACTCTACGACACCGTTTCGCACACAACAGATCCCGCCATTGCAAATGGTCCTTTTTGGGCTGGATTATGTGTGAAAACGGACAGTAAAGTTGGAATGAATGAGTTAATTTTCTCGAATATAAAAATTTTCTTTAAAGCCGAAGATTATGATCGCTCTGTTCGCAACCGTGAGTTGTCCGGCATAATGAGTAAACCCCATACCGAGAGTGACTAGGCGACTCGCTGACCTGAATGATTAATATGCGAGAAGACTGACTGAGCGGCCTTACAGGAAAGAAAGACATCATCATCCGCCTGGCCATTATGTGCCGCTCCTGCCTGTGATAGCATATCCCGGTCATTTTTCAGAGCCAGGGCTGATGAAGAAAAAAAACAGCACACCCACTCCTCACGATGCCACGTTCAGGCAGTTCCTGACGCAACCGGATATTGCCCGGGATTTCATGGAAATTCACCTGCCCGCAGATCTGCGGGCAGTCTGCGATCTCAGCACGCTGAAACTGGAATCAGGCTCGTTCGTTGAGGATGATCTCCGCCAGTATTTCAGCGACGTCCTTTACAGCCTGAAAACTACAGCCGGCGACGGATATATTCATGTTCTGGTTGAACACCAGTCAACGCCGGACAAACATATGGCTTTCCGCCTGATACGCTATGCGGTGGCCGCCATGCAGCGCCACCTGGAGGCTGGGCATAAAAAACTGCCACTGGTGATACCGGTGCTGTTCTATACGGGTAAACGTAGCCCGTATCCGTACTCAACCCGGTGGCTTGATGAGTTTGACGATCCGGCGCTGGCAGGCAAACTCTACAGCAGCGCTTTCCCGCTGGTAGACGTTACGGTCATTCCGGATGATGAAATCGCTGGCCATCGCAGTATGGCCGCATTAACTTTACTGCAAAAGCATATTCACCAGCGGGACCTGGCAGAACTGGTTGACCGGCTGGCGCCCATCTTGCTGGCCGGATATCTGTCTTCATCACAGGTAATATCGCTGGTACACTATATAGTGCAGGCAGGCGAAACATCGGACGCCGAAACCTTTGTACGCGAACTGGCACAGCGTGTGCCGCAACACGGAGACGCACTTATGACCATCGCACAACAGCTTGAACAGAAGGGCATCGAGAAGGGGATTCAGCTCGGTGAACAACGCGGCATTGAAAAAGGCGAGCGCGAAGCCACCCTTAAAATTGCACGAACCATGCTGCAGAACGGCATTGACCGCACTACCGTCATGAAAATGACCGGTCTTACTGAAAACGATCTGGCGCAGATCCGTCACTAATCCCCCTCTCCTGGCACTCCCTGTCCGGCCATCAGCGAATACTGGTGGGGCAGGGAGGACTCAGGCTCTGCCTGCCAGCCACAGCGATTAAACAGCTTTATTACCCCCGCTACGTTCCCCGTCAGACGCGCAGTCAGGGGATTTATCTGTCGGCCGCTGTCGTCAAAAGCGACATCGAGGTTCGCCCGTGTGAGATAAATGCCGTTCACGCCTGCACTGAGCGCCACAACATTCCGGCTGGACCATTCCCGATCGCTCAGCAGACGGTAATTCCAGTGCATATCTTTCGCTGTTTCCAGCGCATAGGTCAGCCGGAACAGATGGTTCTGTTCAGTCAACTCGCCGGTGCAGGAACGCCAGAGGTAATTCACTTGCTGGCCAGCTTTGCGCTGATGCCCAGCTGGCGCCCCTGCTTCAGAAGCCATTCAATATCGGGTGTAACATCGCGCGAAAATCGGCGTTGCTTCAGCGCGGTCGCCAGCCAGCGGGTGAGAAAGAGGTTTTCCTGTGCCGGCGAGAGAGCGCCACCATCCTGTCTGGCCAGCGCAAGCGCCACCAGGGCACACCACGCCAGATGACCTGATTTTTCTGTCAGCGTCACGGCTTCTCCCGCGAGTCAAAAAACTGATGTAATTCATCGAGCATAAGCAGCACACGTCGGCCAGTCTTACGGGGAAACATCCTCCGCATCTCACGCGTCAGCTGCTTCTTCTCCCATCCGTAAGGGAATATAATGCTGTATTCCCTCCTGTCAGGGAGGATATCAGGGCCCGCGACGATACGCGCCACCTCCTTATTCAGGCGTTCTCCTCGCCAGCCATAAGCCGCCAGTCGCTTACGGATACGTGCAACGGGAAAACGTTTACCGGAGTGACGGGGGAAGAGTAACGTCCCGTCCTCATTTCGTTAGATGCCAAACATATCCAGAGGCTGTTCGATCACCACTGTTCGCGCGGGGAAATGCTCACGCATAGTTTTCATCATATTTTCCATTCCAGACTCCTGAATTAATACCTGCAGCTGTCTGACCAGCCAGAGAGCAGCGTTATGCTGGCTCACTCCCTGCGTTATCATTCATTTCACACTGGAGCTCATGCCAGTATCCGGCAATATTGTTTACCACCCGTGCCGTCATAACCGCATCAGTGACGGCGGAATGAGCCTCCCCGGTCCAGCTCAGGCCAGCCTGACTGACTGCACCGGAAAGCGATATGGTACCGTAACGATTGGTGGGGCCGTAATAACCCGCAGCGAGCCGCATGGCGCAGTACACCGTCAAAGAGTCCAGCCAGCTGGCAGGGTCGTTATGCGCTGCCGCTGTCTGCTTCAGAATGCGCGTATCAAACTCAGCATTGAAAATAACCAGCGGGCGCCGGCCGATATGGTGCTGCAGCTGCTGCGCAATATCGGTCCACGATGGCGCACTGACCAGATCGTCGTCACTGATACCGTGTACTGCAGTTGCTGCCGGATCGATGCCGACAGTGGGTTTAAGGCGGGTCTCAAATATCCTCTCACCGCGGGCATTCACCAGACCGATTTCCAGCGCCTGCGCGCCGGCATCAAGTCCGGTCGTTTCGGTATCGAGGAAGACGGGGTCCAGTGCTAACCAGGTATGTGCCAGCATGGCGAACCTGCCACGCTCACTCTTCATCCGGGCCTGCAGGCCCAGACGTGTGCTGGCCAGCCGCCATACGCCGTATTTCCCGCCGTAAGGACTTTTGTACATTCTGACTGGTTCAGCACCGGGGGCTGGCTTCATCCTGAACTCATCCCGAAGCCGCCCTTTGGTGTGGCATTTATCCTCCACCCGGGGCGTTTCATCACAGGCGTCTGCATTGTCATCATCACGCATTCTGGCCACCGGTCTGTTTATTGCCTGAAAGCGCCTCCATCAGTGACTGGTTCTGACGCTTCAGGGCTTCAGACTCACCACGCAGTGCCGCGACCGTTTCTTTCTCCCCCATCGTCTCCAGGCGGGCATCATCACGCTGGTTTTCCAGCTGTGTGCAGCGATCTGTCAGACTGGCTATTTCACTGCCCATTCGCACCAGTTGCTCGGAGGAGGCCTTTTCCTGCGATTCCAGCCTTGCGGTGAGGCTGCTGACTCTGTCACGTTCAAGCGCAAGCTCACCGGCGCGCGCCTGCGCATCAGCGACGGCCTGCTCGAGGCGCTGCTGCAGTGTTTCGCGGGAGGCCTGATGCTGCTGACGTTCTGAGGCCAGCGCATTTTCCTGCGATTCCAGGCGGGTCAGGAGTGTATTGACTTTATCGCGTTCAGACTTCAGTTCTTCTGTACGCGTATTTGCTTCGGCAGAAATTTGCTCCAGTCGTTTCTGCAGGTCTTCCCGCGTGTTTTTGTGCTGGGCCTGCTCTGCATTCAGTGCGTCCTGCAGGACTGTCTTCTGCTCCTGATGCCGTTCCTCCCGCTGACGGGCATTCTCTTCAGCGGCCGCAAGACGTTCTTTCAGTTGGGCCATCTCCACATCCTGCTGCTGACGCAGTGAACGTTCTGATTCCAGCGCCCCCGTCAGCCGGTCGAATCTGTCCTGCAGTTCATCCAGTTTTTCTTCCAGGTCATCGACCGTCTGTGCGGCGTCGGCCAGCTCCCGCTCTGCCTGTGCGGTCTGTTCACCGGCAGCACGCGTGACTTCTGCAACCCGGCGTTCTGCAGCCCGGACAGCCTTGTCATTCAGTTCGGTCGCCAGCTGGGTGATGCGTTCGGACAGCGCGGCTGAGACGGCCTTCACTTCTTCAGCCACTTCCACGGGCAGCTCGGCAACGGGTTCAGTGACGACCGTGCTCTGTGATGCCTGGTATTCGTCCCATATCTGGCGGAGACGTGTCGGATTGCCGCCACCCACCTGGTTACGCAGTGCGAACCCGGTGATATTCCGTCCTTCAGCCTGCAGGGCCAGCCCTGCCTCAATAATCTGTTCTGGTTCGTATGTCGCCGGACGCATCTGTCAGTCTCCGCATAAAAGGGTATGCTTATATTATACACAAACAAACTAACAAATAAATTAACTAACAAATTAAAGACGTGACAGGGTAGCGAAAAAGTACACCAGGAAAGCGCACCGCCGGTCGAATTGCTGGCATACATGTCCGGAGCCCGAGCGGGAAGCACCAAAGGTAAGATGCACGCCACACCCCTTGCCGGCTACTGATGATAATGCTAATGTACGCATACGTTAGCATTATCAGGAGACATAAATGCCGCAGGATGAATCCGCCGTCGAACGGGTCAGGGAATACTTTTTCCGGCACCACCGGTATACAGAGGAAGACCTGGAATCCGCCTACCAGGCAGAACTGCGTAACTACAGGGATGACACCTGGGAAGCACCACAACGGGCAGCCAGACTCAGTGCGGCCGTCAAGCGCTACAAAACGTATGAGATGCTGTACTTCTTCTTCCAGATCGCTGATGAGGCCGGGCTGGACTATACTCCGCTGGTTGTAAAGCGCCTGTGCGCTCATCTTTTCGACAGGCAGGGCAGCCAGAATATTATTGTTGATATCTTTGGCCAGAAGGGACGCATGCACCGCAGCCATGACAGTGATCCTGACATTATTGCTGCGGTTGCCGAACTCTACCGGCAGCAGGCATACGACCACTGGCAGACAGTCATGAAGAATATCGGGAGAGTGAAGCAGGGCTACCAGAAAAATCAGAACAGACGGAAAGGCGCAGGGGATTAAATTCATGGATAATGCTAATGTATGCGTACATTAGCATTATCAAAATAAGCGAGTGAAGATAAATTGGGGGCCGCTTGGAAATGGGAAATATCCTACGCTAAGTCTGTTTTTGAGCTTGCATGACGGGTTGCTTTGAGCGAGGAGCGGACCTTCGGTTACAGCTAAATCAGCGCTGATAGTTACCCACCGCACGTTTCATGGAGGCCCATATGGTTTTCATATCCTTTTGTTCTGCTACCAATGACTGTCGGTCCAGAATATCACAGCGCTGACGCGCTACATCGCACCCGACTGCAGTTTCTGGAACGATAAATTTTTCATTACAAAATGTGAGGTGCTTAAGCATAGCGTTAATCTTGATGCTGAGAGTTCTGACCATAGGTAGAGTGCGGGTTTTAGGGTATTGGGCGTGATTTTTTACTGAAATGTCTACGGCACTCTGAACGAGTTTATGAGTATTGGTTTGATCTTGGTAAGGTTCTTTAAAAACCTATCTTGATGTTACTAAACTACTCTATAAAATGTAAAAAAAGTCAATTCCATCATAGGATGTGAACGCAAATGGCAAAACAGATTATTCAGGGAACAACTGAAATCAACAGTTTAGGTATCAAAAATCATTTTGAGTCAGTTGAACCTGTACAGGCGATATTGGAACTCGTATGGAATGGATTTGATGCTGGCGCTAAGAATATTAACATAAACATAGTTTATGACCATTTTGATACAGTAAAAAACCTGACCATTCTCGCTGATGGTGACGGGATAAACTTTACTGATTTAGGCAGCAACTTTAATCGATTTAACGATTCATTAAAAAAACAAGCATTGATCAACACGGTTCTAAAGGTCGAGGGCGTTTATCATTTCATAGACTTTGCCATCAAGCTATTTGGTATACAAAATACTTAGGTAGAAATGCTTATATCAAGATTAATGATGAGGATATTAAGGCATATGAAGCTCAAATTGATATCGACGCTGAAGAGCAAAACAGTTTATTGAATGCAATGGATAAAAGGACGTGTGTTGAATTAACATTGTTACATTCAAGCCTTCCCGATCGAAGTGAACTGATTTCTATTTTATCCAATGAGTTTTGTTGTACATTGGCATTGGATGATGAAAGGAGGACTTTTGTAAATGGTACCGAAATTGACATCCCAGAACACGAAATAAAAGAGGTCTCCTTCAAGATTGAAAATAATGACTTCATGGTGAAAGGGATTCGCTGGGATAGAAAACCGGCGACTGAAAAATCATTTATCTATTTGACTGATAGTTCGGGGAAAATTGTTCACAAACAATCCACAACATTCAATAAAAAAAGAGATTTTCATTTGAGTGTATTTGTTTCATCTATTTGGGCCGATACTTTTAGCTCTAATGGCGACGACATTTTTTCAACAGCCAAAAGTAATCCTGATTCAAAAGCATGGCGGCAATTAGTTAAAAATGTCTTAAAATTCTCAAGATCTATATATGATGATTTTCTGCGAGTGCAGGTTGAAAAAGCCATACAAAAACTTGAGGAGGACGGTGCGTTTCCTACATACAATGAATATGATATAACATATGCCAACTGGAAAATAAATAATATTAAGCAGGTTGTAAGAAGTATTTATATTGCCGATCCTCAGTTTCTGGTATCACTCACTATAAAGCAGAAAAAGATAATCATTAGACTTCTTGATAAAATGCTCGTGTCAAATCAAAATGAAGATTTATTTGATATCCTTGAAAGTGTTTTAGATTTAAGTGATAGTGATCTTTCTAGGTTTGCATCACAGTTGAAAAAAACAAAATTAGAAAATATTATAAGTTCAATTGAGGAATTGCAAAGAAGGCGTTTTGCGGTTGAGAAATTAAAGTTAATAATGAACGAGCATTATAAAGAAGTTCTAGAAACGCCTGACTTACAAAAAATCACTGAAAATAATACATGGTTATTTGGTGAAAGATACGAAACTATAGGCGCTGAGGAAGACACTTTTACTAAGATTGCAAAATCATTGAGGGATAGTGTTTACTCCATTAATAACATAGATGAACAAGATGTGGAAAATGGAGAGGATATTATAGGAGCCAATAGACAAACGGATTTATTCTTAGCCAGAAGGATGCCAACGTTTGACTCTAATGGGAATAAGATTTTTAGATGCATAATTATTGAAATTAAAAGACCAAGCATAGCCCTCAATGTTAAGCATTTACGTCAACTTGAAGATTATGCTGGGATTATTAAACGGCATCCTGAGTTTTCTAGCCAAAATTTGCATTTTGAATTAATTCTTATAGGTAGGAAAATTTCTAGTCAAGATATAGAAATTCCTACTCGCTTGTCAAACTATGCTGGCCGTGGTGATGTTGGTTTAGTATCTGATGATGCAAATATGAAGCGTTACGTTAAAAATTGGTACACAATATTTGATACTTTTGAATTGACGAATAGTTTCATGCTTGAGAAATTACAAATGGAAAGAGATATAATTGAAAAGAAATGTAGGAAGGACCTAGTCAAGGAGTTACAAGAAGAAAGTGTTGATGCTTAAAACGAAAACATCGATACTACACTTGTAGAGATTTCTTTCTTATTAGTGTATTATTCATGAATAGAAAAGGGTTGCATTAAAATGTAACCCTGAATTATTGAATTGAAGCACCTCACATTAACTACTCATAGCTTTCCTTCCGATATTTTGAAACCTATTATTTCTTTGATTTTCAAACCATTGTTTTGTTCGCCATAATTTAACACTTTGAGTAATCAGGAACTTCCGCTTTTGGCACGGGGCTGCTGTTGCAGCCCTGACAACCTTAGACTTCAATCGATTCAGAGATCTCTAACGCATCATCTACTTCAATGCCCAGATAGCGGACTGTGCTTTCCAGTTTCTTATGGCCCAACAGAAGTTGGATCACCCGAAGATTCTTGTTTTTCTTGTAGATCAGGTTAGGTTTTGTTCTTCTCATGGAATGTGTGCTGTAAAGCGAATCTTCGAGACCAAGCTTTTCTACCCACCCATGAAAAATTCGGTTGTATTACCGGGTAGATATGGGCTGGTTAGTTCCAACCCGAGACCGAAACAAGAAGTCTTTACTATGCAAATTGCCAAGCTTTATCAATGCAGCAACAGCTTCTCTTGTCCCTTTGGTTATCTCAAACTGCACAGGGCTACCGGTTTTCTGTTGCAACACCGTAGCTCTGCTTGAAACAGAGCTACCATATGCAATATCAGACACTTTGAGTTTGACCAGATCACAGCCTCGAAGCTTACTGTCCAGGGCCATATTGAACAGAGCTAAATCGCGCGTTTTACCTTCCAGTTCAAGCCGGATTCGGATCCCCCAGATATGAGATATCTGAAGTGGTCTTTTTTGGCGGATGATACGGTCTTTGTTCCACGGTGACGTGTTCATACTCAAATCTCCTGCAATGTGGGAGATTTGAGTATGGTTGTCCCTTATGAGCGAAGAGCGGAAGTTTGTAATTGTTATCAACTCTGTTGGGGTGATTATTAATATATCAGACTAGATGAGGATTCGCTAACATAAAACAATCGTATTCTTGGTTTATTTTAAATAAGATGCATAGTTTATACTATGCATCTTATAGTAGGCTTAGTCAAAAATCTCAGCCTCTAATTGACTACCCCTTGTAACTCTCGCTGCCCGGCTATGAGTGGCTTGGAACATGTATGAGTAATATTTATAATACGGCGATTCTGTGTTTAATTTATTTGACATAACATTATTTTCAAATTTAATCAAACGTTCCCTAAGGTCACTCGGAAGAGCATTTATATGTTTCGCAAGCTCAACAGTAATCGTTAGAAAATTAGATTTTCTAAACCACATCGAATCAGGGGGAAGATTTAAGTCTTTGATTACTGCAAAAGTCTTAATCATAGCTGCAGTCATATGCTCTTTATTAGGATACTCATTATTATACTTAGAAACTGTAGGTTCGATTTCCCTATCCTGCGCAAAATAACCACCATTTTCCAAAGTGGTCATAATTAGCAATATGAAATAAAGATCGGCCATTCTGGTTAACTCTGATTCTTTTAATACACCGTAATCTTCAAATGAAATATTATTAAGAATGTTTTTAGCTGTAGAAATAAATTGACCGTCATAAACAGCATTATGAATTTCAATATCATCTAACTTAAATTTCGTTAAGTTTATCCTGCGAAATATCTCTCGGGTAACTGCTTCGTCAATTTTACCTAAGTCCCTAACAACTAATTGGTATTTAACAAATCCTGTTTGCTGTTCCTTGTTTAGGTTTTCAAAGTTAGGTATACTACTAAATGGTTTCTCATATTTACCATCAATATAGTTTCTAATAGTTGTAAGTCTTTGCTGCCCATCGATTACAAGCTTTGTAGTTCTAAGCTTCTTCATGTCAAGGTCGCCTTCGCAAACATAAATTTCAGGGAATGGCAATCCTTTCAAAATTGTTTCTATAAACGCCTCTTGGTGCTCATGCGTCCAAACGAACTTCCTTTGGAAGTCTGGTGTTAAAATTAGTTTTCCATCACTAATTTCATTATAAACATCTGCGATTGTTGGATTGGTGACGCTGGGACGAATTTGAGCGTTCATGAAATCTCCTTAATTTTATATCTATTTTGAATTTTTTCCAATCCACTCATGGTGTAATTCTCCAGATGCCAGTAACTCTTAAAAGCACCAGCGGTAACTTTGTAGTTACCAACTTCAGAACGACCATTTGACAAAGAATCAAAAAAATTAAACCATCGTTCTCTTAAATCTTTGATAGTGAATGATGATGGAAGAAGATCTGGCCTCATCCACCCTATTGCACCATATTCTAAGAACTTATGATATCGTTCAATTTCTCGTGATGTCACTGCCATTCTATTATCTCTTAGCTCCATTTGATAGGAGACGATAGAATTCATTATTTCCTCATAAAGCTTGGATGAAATAATAGCCACATCAATATCTGATTCCATATCAAACTCTTTGAGTTTGTGCGGACTGAAGCCCAGTTTTCCAGAACCTGTAATAAGTACATTATGAAAATCTATTTTAAACTCATTTGCTATTTTCTTCCTGAATTCATAATAATCATCTTCTCTGTCTCTAAATACAAAAGGTGTTCCATGTAGGATTTTCTTTCTGCAAAAATCAAGCAAATCAGCCTTCTCATTAAGTGAGCAAAGAGTCTCAATATACTGTTCCATGATCGTTTGATGTTGGGTGAAGTTGCTTCCATTATGTAACTTGAATTACTTATTGTACAACAATTCTCGCTGTAATGTGTAGGCGACCGCTTCAACGTACAATGCTTTCCCTACTACGACTCCCCGCTTCATTGGGCACTTTTTATGCAGATGCATCAGCCCCTCCCTAAGTTATCTCAATGCTGGTGCTCGCTGACGAATCACACCCTGAAAATTGAATGCAGCAAACTCATGCTTCTAATGCGTGCTTCGCTAAAAAAGAGAAGTTCGCCTCAAATTCATCACTTTTGGTCACTACTTGATTAACAGCCATCAGATAAGCCAGCCCCTCATTCCGCGAAATCAGTCATTATACTCTGTTTACACCTGACCCTGACCCAAATTCAGTATAGTGCTAAATCAGCGATCTTTGTCACACTCCAACTTCCGCTCCTGGCACATAGCGGACATAGACTTATTGCCCCCTCCGGCTCCCCGGCGTTGCCGGGTCGTCAGCCCCCCTCTCCACTGCGCGGTCCGGCGGAGCCGGTAAGCTCCGCCGGACCGCGTGGCGTTGCAGACCAAGCCTGAAAAGGGAAGTCAGGCACAAAATGAACGTACTGAAGCCAATCGTCTGCGGATGGAGCAGCAGATAATCGAGTATAAAAAGCGTGAGGCTATCGCCGAGGACTTCCAGCTGATGGGGGGCCGCCAGGCCACAGCAGTCCGGCCCGGCGCATTCAGGGCTGCAACCGCAAAGCGCCCCTGGCAACTTCCTTGACTGATGATGACATTCCGTTCTGATCGGCGCGGTAAGAGACGTTGAGGAATATATTCCCCCGCTATTTATGGCGGGGGTTAACAAAGCAGATAGCGTGATTTGGCATTGAAGAAGAGGGGAAGAACGGGCTACATATTCGCTGATAGAACGTGGCGTATGTCATCCGGGGATAACACAGACTCTTCCAAGTATTCAGGGTGGTTGCGTAACGTAAAAGTCAGCTTGCTCAGGACCTGAACAGGAATATCCTGCTCATCAATAATTTTTGCCGTATGGAGCTTGATACGGCCATATTCCATCTTGAGCGAAACAAAGCGGTTCCACTCTGGTCCGTTAGCGCACAAGAGGTCGAAAAGGACATCACCAGTTTCATTGCTGCCCAGAAGGTTAGACAGCCTCGCTTCAATTTCGTTAACTGAAGACAAAGGGTTCTCGTAGCTGGTCGCCATGACGACAGCTTTGAGAGATCCTGAGACGTTAACACCAGCGATTTCAAACAATATATAGTTCCTTAATTATTACCCATGCTCTTGTGGCTATCCCCATCAATCGGCTCATATCCGAGATAACACGGCTGCCTTCAACCGAACTTTCCATATGGAACAGGCTATGTCGTTCCTTGTTATAGAAAGTATAGGCATCATTGATGCAGTTAGTTTGCGCGGCACTGATAGACGCAGAAAACACAGGTTTCAGGCTGAACCTGCCAGGGGCTTTATCGAAGTAAGGCCCAAAACCGTCCTGCTGTATCGGCATACCTAATCTGTCCATCAGTTGCTTTAAGACACCCTCTATAGAACGAAGTTCAGGGTAAAGCAACATGCAATAGTCCGGTAGAGTAGGGGCGGCGAGTTTAACACATAGCCCGGACGTGAGCAATTTTTCAACAACCCGGTCAATATTCTGATAAGCATCGCCTAAAACGCAAGCAAGATGAGCGCGGGCAACGTCTTGCTGGACAATGTATGCTTTACCATCATCCTGACGGATCAGGACTTTTTCCAGACCTTGCATGTCCAGAAGAATAGACAGATTAAAAATGAAAATTCTGTAACATGACAGGGGGCGGCCTTGAATCTGGAGTTTCCCAGTTGTAGTGTGCAGGGTTACGGTCAATTCATCCTGATAGGTAACAGAGTTAATTTTCCATACGATGGAGTGGGCGTTACGAGAATGTTCTGTGAACTGGAAATGATCTTCTTCTGCAGTCAATTCGAGAACAGATAAAACAGTTGGCTCAACAAAGCCCAGCAAAACCATATTTACGTGTTCAAACTCAACTGGGTTGATGGTTTCATAAAGATGATCCGCTAGTTCTTTGCCGAGTTCAGGATTAGCACCGGTAAGGTACTGAACAGTCGTTGTCCCACCCTTATTAGTCAACATATCGACAGTTGCGAAAGCTTCCCCCGGCTTTGCAAATACCATTCTTAGGCCTGATGCTGCCCCAGGACGTGTACCAATTGACTGAATTGCATAATTTTTAGTTTCAATAAACTGGCGGCAATGAGCTTCGATAGAGGCCCTGTCTAGATTTAAATTTTTGTAATCTCTGCCATCCATTTGCACACTCCCATCGTAAGGTTTAGGGAACTCTACAATATTGATTTCCCGCCGTCTAATTGTGGGATTGTTTCGCCTCTGGAAGTTGACTATTGCTAAATCTAGCAATCTAGAATTACAGGTCGCTAGCACTTAAGAAAATCCCCCCCCCGCAGCCATCGGGCAAATATTGATTGTGGGGCCGGGTCATAGCTACGCCCGGCGCTCGACGCTCACTCTGCTGGACGTACCAGCGCGACGAAGGGTCCGAAATCCGCTTTGAGCGAGGAGCGGAATTTCACAACACCATGACTAACATTGAAGCGTCCTAAGCAACGGGGAACAGGTCAGTAACATTCTAGACCCAGGTGCAATATCTGATGCAGGACCATTAAAATACAGCCGGTATCATAAATTGAGCTGCAGAAATTTTAGCTCGGCCGAGTTATTTTTTGCAGAGTGAAAGGCGGACATGTCGCAACTGGCAGGGCATGTGTGTTCAGTTATAAAAGGGAGGGGATCGTGGCAGCATTTGAAGAGGTACAGGCGATTGAAGGGATGTACGCACCGTTAGATGTGCGTCGTGATCTCAGGCAGATGTTCGCACGCTGGCTTCCAAAGCCCAGTCATTTCGATGCAGGCCATGGTGCAGAAGAAACTATCGATGAACAGACGCTGCTAGAACTTTGTGTGCATTATCGTCTGGAGTTTCCCGGAGATGCAGAGGACATCGAGAGATTCTGGGACGAGTTGCCAGAACGGCTCGCTGATGGCGGTCCTGCTTTTGACGAACTTGCACGTCAGGGATGGGTATTTTCTGATGGTTGCCGCTGGGTCATGCAGGGCACGCCTGTGGGAACGCGTGCACTAATCAGCTATCCCAGCCCGAGTACACAAACCTTCCTTCAGGGGCTCAGCGTTCCCCGTCTCGTTCCCCGGACTGATGCCATACCGCCATCTATACAAATGCTGGCCGATAAAATTCTGGACAAGTTCTTACTTGAACAGAGTGTTCCGCTTGAAAATCCTGACTGGTTCCTGAGCCGACTTTGGGAACACTTTTGTCAGAGGCTGCTGCCCCAATCGGTGAAGAACGAGATCACTGCAGATCAGGGGGCAACATGCGTTTCAAACGTGATCACAGGACCTCTAGAAAGGGAAGACGATGCTACCGCAGTAGACAATGCTTTTCGTGAATGGTCCTCCTGGTGCTACGTTGTTCAGGGATTTGGAAAATGGGACACCCAGTGGACGTCAACAGAGAGGCAGTGGTGCCGTGAAGCTGCACATCGCGTCCTGGAACGTCAGAAACTGTGGGGTAAATGGGACACCGATCTGACCACTTACGCCAGCGTGCTCCATGACACCTATGCAATCCCATTAAGCGAGTTGAGATTTGCCAATAATCGAGACATTTCGCCTCCTAAAACATCGGTTGCGCGAGCAGGCTGGCTTGCGAGTCGCGAAATAGAACACCTGATATTGGCTCGGTTTATGATGCAGAGACATGGCCCAAATGCAGTTAACTTTGCGTTTGGTGTGCTTTGCTCTGAGCTTGAGAGAACTGATATTTCATCCAGCATTAAGGCTGCTGCCGGGAGGCTGTTGTCTTTTGCCGCTGAGCATCCAATGGCGCTGTTACAGCTTAAGTTTCGGGTAGATGCTGAACCTGAGCTGTTGGTGGATATGCTTTTGCACCCGCACACGGCCTGTCTAGCGGCTAAATGGACGCTCGAATGGCAACTAAAGTCGGGGCGAACCAGCGACAGATTTAGAGAGCGTGAAGCCCAAACCAAGACGTATGCGATTCAGGATGCCCTCTCATTCATCGCTTACCACTTAGCTGATGCATCACTCGATCCTGAAGAGTATGCGTCGCTGATTACCTGGTGCTATACCGACAGCACTGGCATCGGACGGGCTATTGTCGATTCCAGAAAGCCTGTAGGGCAACTTTTGCTGGGAATGATCGCAAAACAAAACAAAGAGGTTCAGTCCCAAGTGCTCTCACACCTCGTAGGACAGGCAGCATATAAAAATAACATACCCCGGGCGCGTTTTGCAGGTGCGCTTGATGGTCTGGACAGCTTTCCTCATGTTGCCAAGACGCAGATCCTTCCGCTGATCACACTTTATTCAACGTTTGCGCATGAACTGAACCTGGACTGGACAGACGTGGCCCAGCTTTCTTCACGCCAGGCGAGGTGGCTTGTCGCGGTGGCTTGCGAGCAAGACGAAACAGTCAGCAATGCGTTTCTGATCCCATTTGATGGAAGAAAGCTCATAGCTGAGGCGTCTGCCGACGATGAGTTAATAATTCGCTCCTCTGTTGCCCGCACGTTGAGAATTCACGTACGGCTGCTCTCGCGTGCTGTTTCAGCTTGGCACGGCGAAGAAGTGCCACCGGTGCTCTGCGATGCGCTTAAATGGCTCGTATCACGCAGTGTTGTCGAACACGATGAAAAAGGACGTATTGGGGCCTTAACCGACAGGTATAGCCCAAGTCATTTCTTGAGTAAGGAGGCGGGGTCTCCCGCTCAGGATCTTGCTGCCGCCTGGCGTACACTTGACAGCGCTAATCAGGAAGCCCTGCTGCAGGCGGTCGCCCTGTCCGACGATCCCGTGCTTCTCGCGGAGCTTTGTCAGTTTTTGCCTGCTGAGGCAAAAGGGGGAATCAAAGCCCGGCTGCGGCAGCTTAAACCGGAAGAAGCATCCACTTTCTGGACTTGGCCTGAGATACAACATCGAATTGAATCATTGCTGGCCGCTGACGAGTATGCGCTTGCGCGTGAGCACCTTGAAAGCATCAGAGAGGAGTTAGGCCGATCACCGCAGCAGTATCGTCTTGCGCTTTTTGGTCTGGAGCTACAGCTGCTGATAAAAGAAGAACACTGGGTCGCGCTGGATAACACGATCCTTCCACCGGGTATGGATGCTGCAACTGCGCGAAGAGCGGAAGACCAGCTTGATTTTTACAAGGCGACATCAGAGCTGTTGCGACCGGGAGGCAATCTTGTCAACGCAAGAGCTGTGCTGCAACGCCTGTCATCACAACCGGGGGCCAGCGATTCTTTCCGGGAAAACTTTTATGCGGTTGCTGTTCAGCAGCTGACGGGTTCTGGTTTGAAACCACTAAAAGACGCTAACAAGACGGCAGGAGAGGCTCTTCTTGCTGAAATGAACCACACTATCGCAGGGGCTCGCCATCCCGTGAGCAACAATCTGCTCGCCAATCGGGGCATTCTCTTACTTGCCCTGCAGCGACCGGATGATGCTCTGGACAGTGTCTATCAGCGCCGCCGAGAAGTTCTCAACCCTGATCTGGAAATCCTCGTTGTGCTGGCAAAATATGAGATGGGCCGCCATGGGGAAGCGATGGCAATACTTGATGCGGCCATATCGGAGTTCAGTAATGATAAGCGTCTTTTAGCGCTAAAAGAGGATCTCGATGCGGGAAACCCTGCCCAGGGACACGCAGCGGCATCGGTGGATATTGATTTTGTTTCCTCCATAAGGGTTGCATTACAGCACCTGGCTGAACTGCCACCTTCTCTGGTTGGAAATATCCTGGGGCCGCCAGACCAGGGGGTTCGGGGATATCTCATCCGGCAGGTCTCGCGTGCCGTTGCTACACTTCCGCGTATGGCCGGAATGCTGCGAGGCCGGAAAAATCCGGCGAATGAAGCAAAGCTGGAGAATGATCTTAATACCGCCGTGCGTGAGGTATTGGGGGCGTCCCTCGCCGTCGCGAAATGGGACGTTGCAGACCAGTCACTCGGCGGGACCACGGCCAGTGGAAATCCTGGCGAGAGAGATGCCGTTATAAGGATTTCCGGGCAGGAACTCTCTGTTTATGAGGCGCTGGTCTGCGAGAGTCTTGACCGGACAAACTTCAAGAAGCATTTCGACAAACTACTTTCATATGGCACCTGTGACCTCTACTTCCACGTCATTTACTCCTACGCAGAGGAAATTCAGCCCATACTCGATTATGTCCGCTCTATGCTTGAACATGAAAGTCCACCCTCACTTACATACCTGAACTGCTCACCTTTAATGCCACCCGATATTGAGACCAGTGGTTACTTGGCCATATATCGTGTCGATCATCGTGAGGTGGCGATTGCGTTCCTGATAGCTGACCTGAAAACGCGGGTTTAGTAAAAGCGACTGCGTCATCCAGTTCTGTTTGGAGTAATGTCTTCACTCTGCAACAGAACTGAATGACGCTCGGCACACGAAAAATGAGCTCAATCTAATTCGCCCCGTTGGTCCTCACAAACTGTTATTAGCAACTTACGCTTTTTGGCACAAAGCGGACGGTGATCACCCTCTTACGACTCGTTTTCTGATTTCTTTCGTGACTTGCTCTAAGTATGTTGTAGTGCGACATTTGTAATTACAAGGGGTGTAAGACATGGGTAGCATTAACCTGCGTATTGACGATGAACTTAAAGCGCGTTCTTATGCTGCGCTTGAAAAAATGGGTGTTACTCCTTCTGAAGCGCTTCGTCTCATGCTTGAATATATCGCTGACAATGAACGTTTGCCATTCAAACAAACACTCCTGAGTGATGAAGATGCTGAACTCGTGGAGATAGTGAAAGAACGTCTTCGCAATCCTAAGCCAGTACGTGTGACGCTGGATGAGCTCTGATGACGTATTTGCTGGATTTTGACGAGCGGGCACTAAAGGAATGACGTAAGCCGGGCTCGACGGTACGTGAACAGTTGAAAAAGAAGCTGGCTGAAGTTCTTGAGTCACCTCGAATTGAAGCGAACAAGCTTCGTGGTATGCCTGACTGCTACAAGATTAAGCTCCGGTCTTCAGGCTATCGTCTTGTATATCAGGTCATAGACGAAACGGTTGTAGTCTTCGTAATTTCCGTTGGGAAAAGAGAACGCTCGGAAGTTTATAGCGAGGCGGTCAAACGCATTCTCCGAAACAAAGCAGGACATCTGTGCCTCGGAGTGAAGGTGCTAACTCTGCTTTGCGTTGACAGAGAAGTAAGCTATGAAACAGCCACGGAGTACCCTGCTCTGGTGCGTGTTAATAGTGTGTCTCACTCTGCTGATATTCACTTATCTGACCCGTAAATCGCTCTGCGAAATACGGTACATGGATACGAACAGGAAGGTGGCGGCTCTATAGCTTACGAATCCGGTAAGTAAGATACCTGTAGGCGGGGGAGTTATGTCCGCCTTTTCAGGGAGCGTTGTTGTTGTCTGGTCAATACCGCAAGCGTCTTTATAAAGGGGTTGTCAGTTCGCTGGCTGCCCCTTTTTTCGTCTGGTGTCTGCAACTTTTTGTCACTGTATTGCCTGTATTGCCTGTATTGCGTGAGCGTGATGTACGAATTTTATGGCCATCATTGGCAGGACTGAAGGCAATTATTAAACCGCTTTGTCTGGCGTCCGGGCGGGCTGTCCTGCTTCGCACAGAGCCAGCCAGGATGTCTCTGCCCTTCGGGTTTAATCCCTGACGCAACACTTATACCAAGGCTTGCTCCGACCGTTCCGGTCAGGCCGCCTTCACCGTAGCTGCGATATACCCGCATCTGCTCTTCTGTCCGGACCGCGATTCTCCTTCGTCGATTCCCGTTCCGGCGTGTGTGCATCCTCCCGGCCTCCGGCGAACCACCTCCCGCGGGTTCTGCGCGGAGGGCGTTTTCGTAGCACCGGCTCGTCGCCCCGCAAGGGGTGAAATGCACGTCGCCAAAAACTTTTTGCAGGCAAAAACTATTCGTCGCCGCCCCTTGAGTGTCTTCCGGCCGCCGTCGCTACTTTGCCCTTGCCGCGAAGAACTCACCGGGAGATGGAAACATCACCAGACAAGGAGAAAACCAGAATGCACACACAAAACGTCAACATCGCCGCTTCAGAATCTACCGGAAGATGGGGTACAGACCCAAAAGCCCGCCAGTCCTGTGTCATTGCTGAGCAGCGTTCATATCTGCTTGAGCTTTGCCAGGTATGGAATCTGCAACTGTCAGAAGACGACGAAGCGGAAGAGGTCTGCAACATCCTCTGCGCCATGAGCAAAAACGTCTGGGATAAGGGCGTGATGGACTGGCACACCAGTAAGCCGCTTCTCTCATTCCACATCGTCCAGCCGTGGTTAGAGGCCAAAGCCTGCGCGGTGCGTCTGTACGGTGAAACGGGCTTAGCGGCGTGGACGTATGCGAACAAGAGCCTGAAAGACTGGGATGATGGCGAACCAGCCTCTCTGGTGTGTGATGGTCGAATCTGATGCCCTCGCTAAAGAAAGCCCGGAATCTGTCCGACAACTGGAGCGCTGGATGGTACCCAACAAGCTGACAGCACGGAGCCAGGTATGAAGTGGCGTTACTCGTTGCGCTGGAAGCGTCCCGGTCCCTGTCCAGGTGAACCTGAACTGGCGTCAGAAGTGGTGGAGGCAGGGCAGCCCGTGCCTGAGTCCTTTATGTCACTGTGGGTGGCGGGCGCCGGGTATGCGGTTTGCGTGGATTTTCTGTATGACAGGCCGGTCAGACGCTGGAGTGAAGAACGGAAAGCGGCTGCACGCAGACGTAATCTGGAGAGGCGTATCAACCGGAAAGCGCCCCTGTTTGCTGATGAACTCATCGAGCGGGAACTGATGGCCCGGCCTGACTATTTTCGGGTAAAGTCGCCACATTGAGTCTGATATCATACCCTGCCGACCTGCATGCGCGGGGTACTTAATAGGGGAAAAGGAACAAATGAGATACTGGATACTGGTTATTCTGCTGAATGCGTTATTTGCACTGGTTATGTACTTCGCAGCGCCGGAGATGCTCGGAAGTCCGGCGTATTATGCCGGGGCGACTATCTGCGCCGTGGTTGCTTTTATTATTACGTGGCGTGACCCGCCCGGACAGCTGGACCACGTGATCTTTTTTCTTGTTAAGTGCGGGGTTCTGGCAGCGGGGCTGGCACTTTTTGTCTGGGGGGCAGGATACAGGCTGGCATTCTGGGGGGCGCACAATTCGGATGAACTGGTCAGTAGCGCTTTCGGCACCATGTTGCCTGACCTGGCTATTCTGACAGGTATTCTGATTGTGTCAGGTTTCCTCTTGCTCATCAGGAAACGTTAGCCTTACTCACTGACGGGCTGACATCTCTGATACAGCAATACCCGGGCGTCGTCACTGACGGGACACGGCTGTCGTGAACAGAGCCAGCAAGCTGTCTCTGCCCTCCGGGCTTCCATCCTGACGCAACGTCAATCCCTGCGCTTGCTGCATCCGTAAACGGACGCGCCGCTTCACCCTGTCGGCGGTAAAACTGCCGACAGTCCGCTGACGCCCCGTCGTTCCGCCGTGTCGGGTGTGTTCATCCTCTCCCCGTACCTCTGGTGAACCCTCTCCCGTTAAGTCCCCGGGCGGAGGGCTTGTCGTAGCACCGTCGTGTCGTCATCCGAAGGGTGAAATGTACTCCGCCAAAACTTTTTGCGAAGGACCGCAAAAACTTTTTTCTCCGCCCTTCTCCTGCCGCCCCGCCGTTGCTTCTTTGCCCTTTGCCGCCAGGGAACTCACCGAGAGATGGATTAACCACCAGACAGGAGGAAAAGCAGGATGAACACACAGAACGTCAACGTCAAAACCGCCACCAAAGAATCTTCCGAAAGATGGGTAAAAAACATTGCCCGGATCATCGACAGAGCGCACTACAACGTGGCCTGCGCACAGGAGGCTCATGCGCATTATGGGGATAAATTCACTAGTGCGGATACATGTCTGTATTTCATCCGTGGCGCGCTGTCCGCAATTTTTCTGAAATCTTGAGTGAACGGGGGAGAAGCCGAATGAACACACAGAACGGCAATGTAGCAAGTAAAGAGTCTTCCAGCCGATGGGGTACAGACCCAAAAGTACGTCTGTCCTGTGTCATTGCTGAGCAGCGTTCATATCTGCTTGAGCTTTGCCAGGTATGGAACCTGCAATTGTCAGCGGGTAACGAAGCAGAAGAAGTCTGCAACATCCTCTGCGCCATGAGCAAAAACGTCTGGGATGAGGGTGTGCTCGACTGGATGCGTGATAAGCCGCTGCTGTCATTTCATGTTGTGCAGCCGTGGTTAGAGGCTAAAGCCCACGCCGCGCGATTGTATGGCAAAACAGGACTTGAGGCGTGGACGTATGCGAACAGGAGTCTTAAAGACTGTATGGCTTTTGAGGGTGCCATGATCCGAATGGACGCCTCCTAATAAGCACAACCCACGGCGGCAGGGGTTGCCGCCACCGATAACCACAGGAGAAAACCATGCACTTACTTCTGACTGAATCATTCGCTGCTTCAGGCATGAGCGCCACCTGCGAAGCCGAGCGCGCCTACTGGCTGAGCCGCGAGAAAGCTGCCGTGTCTGCACCCGTTGAAATCGACGTGGTGGAATTTCACGAGGCGGCGGGGCTGATGTACCCGATGAACTGGCGACACGATACCCCGCAGGACACGGAAACCTTCATGCTGGCGGAAATGTACTGCGGGAACGTCACCGAAATTTATGCGCGCTGTGGTCGTCGTTATTTCCGGATGCGCGACTACTGCAACACGAACCACGCCGACATTGTGAGAAAAGTTAAGGAGGTGTTCAGCCCGAAAACCACAGGCCAGAAATGAAAAAAGCAGACTTTCGTCTGCTCTCTCATGCCGGATTTTTACGCCTAGGAACGATGAATCCGGCCTCAACTAAAAGGAATCAAAGATGAACCATTTCAGTGAAGTGTCAATTGTTACACCGACCGCGCTGTATGTCCAGATGCTTGAGGCAGAAAACGCGCCCGTGAAAAAGCAGGTACGCATTAAGCGCGATGATATCGCCTCTGATGCACTCAGTCCAGAAATGCGGGCGCTGGGTCGGCATATCGCGCGCTGTCGCAGGAAGGGGCGCTCAGTGCGTATTCCGGCCATGCGCGGGAGTGAGTGGGGGCATGTGTTGCGCACGCTGGAACTCAAGCGCGCGTGTAACTGATAACGGAGCCGCCCCTGACGGGGCGGCATTTCAGAGGAAGAAACCATGTCACAACTCAGTTTTGCCAGCTTCTTTGACCAGGCCAAAGCGTCAGAACCCCACGCGCCGCAGCGGCCTGCCGTCATTCCTGCACAAAATCCGACACCTGCCCGCCAGATGTTAAGCATCGATGAGGCGCGGCGGCAGTTTATCCGCGTGTTTAAGGATACCGCCCGCAGCCTGCGCCGCTGGGATGTGTTCCGCGACTTCATCACGCTGGCCGCCAGTGAACTTGATCTGGTGCGTATCAGAACGCCGGAGAACATCGAGAACAGCCGCGAGATCTGCGCGAAGTACAGCGACAGTGATATCAAAAATTTGCATGAGCTTTTCGTCCTGATGGTCTGCGCTCTGGAGGCGAAATTCCACGATTTTCTCGGCGCCATCTTTATGGCGTTGGAGCTGGGCGACGACAGGAACGGGCAGTACTTCACCCCGTATCAGGTCCAGTCACTGCTGGCCCGGTTAATAAAACCAGAGATCCCTGATCCGGGGAATATCATTGCGCGGGAAGGATTTGTCACCGTCAGCGACCCGGCAAGTGGTTCAGCAGGGATGATCATCGCGTATGCAGAGAACCTGCTGGAGGCAGGCTACAACCCCTCTGAACAGATGTATGCGCACTGTGTGGACATTGACCCTGTCGCCGCCGATATGGCGTTTATTCAGCTTTCATTGCTGGGTATCCCTGCGGAAGTGGTCACGGGCAATTCGCTGACGCTGGAATGTAGCAGGGTGCGTTATACCCCCGTTTACTACATCAATAACTTTGAGAAACGACTGGACGATCAGCGGCGTTTCCGGACCATGCGTGAGTTTATGCGCGGCATGACGGAGGCGGCGTAACCGGAGGGGAGGGCAGGGGATCACCCTGCCTTTAGCGCCGCGAAAACCCCACGCCCCTGCGGGGCGAACGAACAGGGCCGCGCTGACGCGCCGCCCTCTGTCGTTCTGCGTGTCCTGTCTGTTCTTCTCTGTTACTGCTCCCTGCTGTTTATCCTCTGCCTGGTGTTTTTACTCCTGCTTTTTCCGGTACTCCTGCTTCTGCGGTGTGTCCTGGCGGGAAAGACCTGAAGGGTCAGAACCAGTGCCACCTTCGGCTCCCCGTCCGTTCCGGCCGGGTCGTCGAGCCCAACTGCGCCAGCCAGATGCTGCGCACCTGACAGGCTCCGCCGAACCCGCAAGCGGTTTCGGGCTTACGCTATGGTCTGATGGCGGAGGTCAACACCTGCAGCCGGCTGTCGCCGGCGCGTTCACCGCTGCGGCGATAAACCTGCCGCTGCTCTTCGGGCCGGAAACGCAATTCGCCTCCCGGCGTTTTGCGTTCCGGGGCGTGTCCATACTCATCAGCTTCGGTAATCCCTGCTTCTGACGGTTCACTGCAACGGGACTTTTGTAGCACCGGCCTGTCGTCATTCAAAGGGGTGAAATGCACGCCGTCATAAACTTTTTGCAGGCAAAAACTTTCCGTCGTCGCCCCTTTGTATGCCACCGGTCAGCCGTCGCTTCCTTGTCCCTGCCGCAACGAACTCGTCGAAAGATGGATATTAACCAGAGAGGGAGAAATTCAGGATGCACACGCAAAACGATAAAACCGCCGCTGCCGAATCTGCCAAAAGATGGAGTGAAAAAAAGGAAATCATAACGCCGGAAAAATTTACTGACCTGGTCTGCTACATCCTCACCTGTGCCGAAAATCAGGCTCAGCCAGAATATTTCAGACTTCCGGAAGATGCGGAGGCTTTTAGCATGTCCAGCGTTACGGATAATTCATCCGTAACAGTCTGGATGAAAAAAGGCTGGCCGCTGGCTGTACAAACTGAAACCGGTGAATTTGCCTGTGTGCTGTCCGGTGAACCACGGATTAATACGCTTGAGCTTCGCCTTATCGTGGCGGATGAAAACCGAATGCGTTATATCACCGAACTGTTTTTTACCCCGCTGGGGGAAAGCATGGTGATGAACTGGCTGAGTCAGCACTCAGATTATGATGGCGGGTACTGGAATTATTTTGTTATACCGGAAGGTGCAGAGGGTAAAATTGCTCCTCACACTTACGCCAGGTTAAAGACGACCGGATATATAGCGCCGGACTTTGAGGGGACATACAAAATGTGTCTGCCGGGTAATTATTTCGAGGCAGACGTCAGTGCCGATGCCGCAGGAATAATTGCTACGCTAATGATCCTGAATGTACTTTCATGGAAGACGTCTGAAATGGGTAAGCAGTATACGCGTACCTGTCAGCTTCTTGTCGAACGTCAGGATGCACTTAAGGACTATATCAGCATCATCAAACATCCCGAGGCACATTTAATTTATCGTGCCATTGATTAAATTCTGTAACGCCGCTTCGGTGGCGTTAATTTCAGTTCAGGAAGGACAGCGACAATGCTGATGAAACTGGTTTTTTGCTCAACGGCCCATCTTGAAAAACAGGATACCTTCACGCTTAAGGATATCGCGTCAGGCGGTGAAAGTTATCCATGGGTGTACGATACGATGTACGGCTATATTCTGGATGCCGGAAGTATGCGACATCCACTTTTAAAAATGAAGGCTGCCGGATTGTCCAGGTCAATGAGGAAGTTTGTGTATCATATGCAGAGAAAGCATAACGCTAAATATATTCACTTCGACTGCGATGCCAGTCCGGTTGAAGGCGAGGAAACCTTCGACTGGTGACATGCAGGCCTGGCCGATGGATTCAGTCAGGCTTTTTTTTCTGTCCGCGCTTTTCCTTAATCCCTTCATAAATCTCCCTGATTTCGCCCGCATATTTCATCCGCTTCTTTTCCTGCTCCGTGTTGTTTTTGAAACCAGCATTGTACGCCCCAACGGCGCGCCATGAGTATCCCCAGCGCTTAAAAGCTATTGCGAGGTAATAGGCTCCAGTGTAGATATTCATACAGGGATCTCTGTAAAGATTACCAGGCGTGATGCCATACTGAGCCAGATGTGAAAAATTCTGCGAGTGAATTTGCATCATTCCGACGGCGTAACTTTCATTGCTGACAATATTCATTGCATCAGGTCGCCAAGATGACTCTCTGAAAGATATTGCCCGTAATAAATCAGGTTCAATATGGTAATCCCTTCCCGCCATTTCAAAACAGTCCTGAGCAATGACCGGACAGGCAAGCGTGAGTAATCCAACAAGCAGAACGTTCTTCATTTTCACAATTACATTGTTATCTTTCCTTCTGCAAGAGTGCCATTTTCTAACAAAAACGGCAATGCCCGTTAATACTGAATCCTGCCCGGCCCGCTAATTTTCATATGCCTGCTCCTTAACATCAAAGCCCCACACCCGTCGCAAGATTTAATCTTGCAAGATTTCCCTGTAAATTCAGTGCATTACCAAGATATTATTGTCGTATTCTCTATATGTAATAGAGATATTAGATTCACATGCAAATCTATAGTGAATCATAAAGGAGTCGAATACAGATTCATCTACGAATCAGACCACGAAATTAGGACAAATTTAAGGATTCGAATCTGGATTCGAATCCTTAAATTCGGTATAACAGATTCGCCTGTATGAAGTTGGTGAATCAAGACTGACTCTAATAAAATAAATGTCCGATTCACATGTGACTCTTGATAACCAGATAGATTTAAATTTCTAATAAGGTTTTTGAAATGCCCAAAATACAGACTTATGTGAACAATAATGTTTATGAACAGATCACCGATCTCGTTACCATCAGGAAACAGGAAGGTATAGAAGAAGCATCGCTTTCCAATGTTTCTTCAATGCTGCTGGAACTGGGCCTACGCGTCTATATGATTCAGCAGGAAAAGAGAGAGGGGGGCTTTAATCAGATGGAGTATAACAAGCTCATGCTGGAAAACGTTTCGAGGGTACGTGCTATGTGTACAGAAATTCTTAAAATGAACGTCTTACACCAGGAGTCGATTGCCAGCGGTAATTTTGATTACGCGGTTATCAAACCCGCTATTGATAAGTTTGCCAGAGAGCAGGTCGGTATATTTTTCCCTGATGATGAGGATGATCAGAAGTGAACCTGGTTTCATTTCAAAAAACCGGAATCGTTTCCCTGATTCCGGTTTTTTTGGTCTCTTTAAAAATATGGAATCTTTACATTCGCGTTAGCGACTCACGTCACATAAATCTGGCACTTTGAATGTTCTTGTGGATTTGAAAAGTCTGGTCGCTATTATTAATTTATCTAAACCAAATGAGGGTGTGAAAAATTTAAAAGCCAGAAATGATAAATAACTTCATCATGTCTTAAAAATTGCAATGGACCTGTTCATTGTTTGTGGGATTCTTTTGTCTTTTTTCAGGAGGCCAGGATGCCTGTTGTTGACCCAGCACGTTTTATATATGAACGTAATCATTTTCCAGTTTTGACAGATAAAGAGTTTGAAACGTTAGTTTTATACTGTCAGATGATGAACGTTCAGATGGTTGCTGATTATCAAAACCGTAAGCCTGATGTAATCATTAAGCATTTGAAGAGTTGCAGGCAAAAAATTGGTGTTGAGAGTGACTTTGAACTTTACTTCATCGTAATAAATAAACTTATTAACTTTGAGAATGTTTTTCCGGAGTTAACATCAGAGCAGATAAGTATTCTGGCTGCATTTTCCTTCTATCCAAAAAGGTCAACAATTGCCCAGCGCTTTGATATATATAGGTGTGATATCTATGATGAGCTAATTCAAATCAGGAACAACCTTGGCATTGAAGATTTGGAGTCTCTCAGGATGTTTTTTTTCATGAAGATAACAGTTTTTTGTAAGTTTTAAGCGTTTATATGAGTGCTTACTGGAGCTTGTTTTTTTGATTTGGCGCAATCTTTATTCCGTTGATTTTGTGAATTAAATCACTTTTTGAAAAATAACGTGTTGTTTTTTCGATAAAAAATAAATTTACCCCAAACCCTTGAATGGAGGAAGTTGACTCTATCTAATATCCCTATCGCAAATTAAAACAGGTGGCGAGAGATGAAGGAGCCAAAATCTAATATCAAAAAGCTAATTGACATTGGTGGGTTAATTGGCAAGAAAGTGAATATTAGCTGTAGTCTGGATGAAGCCATTGATGAACTATTAATGGAGAGTGCACTCAAGAGTGGGAGAAGTAAAAAAAGAGAAGCTGAATTAAGGCTGGAGGACCATTTACGTCGATTTTCTCTCATACCTGCTGAAGAACAGTATATTGAAAAAAAAGTGGATTAATACGTTAAGTATTCTGTTTCAGAATCATTGGTCTTATCTGATGGTTCTGTGCCGGATTGACTTAACCCGTCAATACCGCTCTGGGTTGTTTTGTAAATAATAGAAATGGAGTTTTTATGAATTTATCCTTATCAAAAGGCGGCCTCCCCACGTCTGTAAAAAACCGAGCATGGCAGTACTGCCAGATGGCATGGCGTGGTGTGACCAGCAAAAAAACACTGTCCCGTCTGACTGCGCTGTCTCCGCTGCTGTTACTCGGCGTGGGGCAGATGGCCAATGCTACTGACTTGCTGGCCGGGGGCAGGGACGATGTGAAAGCTACTTTTGGGGCTGACTCGTTCGTGATGATGTGTATCATCCTCGCCGAAGTTATTGTGGGTGTATCGATGTATATCCGCACCAAGAACATGTTGATTTTGCTCGGTGCGGTTGTAGTGATTGTATTCACATCCGTCATGATGACCTATATCAGTTGATATGGAGGGAAACGATTTAGACAAATACCGTTTCCCGAAAACCCTGTCAGAGCAGAACCGCATTATTGGACTGCCTCTTGATGAAGCTATCCCCGCAGCAGTTGTGCTGCTGTGGGGGTTTTTCACCAAGAAATATCTTTTCGGTTTAATTATTGCGGCGGTTATCTGGCAACTGATCAGGGCGGCGAAACGCGGAAAAAGTTCCCGCTGGTTATACAACTGGTGTTACTGGTATCTGCCCACTGAATTATTCTGGGTTGTCTACCGCGTTATTCCCGATTCCAGTTTCAGGAAATGGATAAAATAAATTACCGCAGGGCTATATTATGGAAATCAGCGCTCGTAATTCATCCACCAAAATTATTGCTGTCTTTATTCTGTCGCTCACGACACTGGTCTTTATCCTGGGCTTTGCCGTGGTATGGCTGGCTGTGACCAACAGAGCACTCATCCACGAGCAACGTACGGTTGTCACACCGATGACTTACAACGCGCCTTACGTGGTATCCGAAACCAAAGCTGATACCGAGTATTTCCGGATGATGACGCTGTCCTTCCTGGCCCTGCGTCTCAATGTCGCTCCTGAAACGGTCGATTCCAACCACGCCTTTCTGATGACCTTTGTGGAACCTGATGTCCGGGCGGACTTTGTAAAAGTCCTGGATGAAGAGGCTGCGCAGATTAAAGCCAGTGATGTGAATTCCACGTTCTATACCACAGAAATCAATGTCTATCCCGTTGACGGCCGCATCGATGTCCGTGGCGTGCTGAAAATGTGGATCGGCAACTCTAAGCCTTCCACGGAAATAAAAACCTACCGGCTTCGTCTGAAGTACACCGGAGGCTTTACCCGTATCGGCCGGTTCTATGAGGTGACCAATGAGAAATAACCTTCCGGCGTTATTGTTTGGTACAGCCATGATGGTCGTTGTGCCCCCGGCTGCGCAGGCACAGTCACCTGCCACGATCAGCTTTCCACAGGGCGGACAGTTCCGGCTGAGTATCAGCAGTACCGATCCCAACATGATTTTTATCCCTGGTGACAAAGTCACCGCCATCACAGCGCCTGGTGGAATGCTGGCAGACAAACGACTGACAACGGCCGGAGGAGTGCTGTTTACCTCTGTGGCCACCCGAACATTCACATTTTTTGTGGAAACTGCGCTGGGCCAGACCATCTCAGTCGTGGCCACTCCCGTAAAAGGGGAAGGTCGCGTCTATCGACTGATGAGCGCAGAACCGCCTGCACGGCCTGAAATCCGTAAATGGGAAACCGCTCAGGCTTACGAAAAACTTCTTATCAGCCTCAACCGTGCCGTGCTGACGGGCAACATACCTGATGGCTATGGTGAAGTGAAACCGCTGTCTGACGGTATTCGTCTCCCCGGTGGTTTTTCTGTTACCCCCCTGAAAGCCTGGGCGGGCGACCAGCTGCGTGCCGATCGTTATGAACTGCGTAATGCCAATGCCTGGGGGGTGGCGCTGCGGGAGCAGGACTTCTGGAAGCCCGGCGTTCGTGCAGTGATGTTTGATAACAACGCGCAGACTCTGTTGGGCGGAGGAAGAATGACCCTCACCGTTATCCGTGAAAACGGGGAGGGTGAAGATGGCCAACGTTAATAAAGTCGTCCGCCGTCGTCAGGTTGCCCTGCTTTTAGCTCTTGTTCTGGGGATTGGTGCTGGCGGTGCCGGGACCTGGATGGTCTCAGAGATGAACCTGAAGAAAGCGCCCCCCGCAAAAGCACCAAAAGGCGAATCCGCGCCGGATATGACCGGTGTGGTCAATCAGTCCTTCGATAACAAAGTTCAGCGTTCTGCCATTGCGGAAGCCCAGCGGCTTAATAAGGAAACGCAGACAGAGATTAAAAAACTGCGTACTGAAATGGGGCTTGTCAGTCGCGATCTTAAAGGCAGTCAGGATCGCATTCGTGAGCTGGAAGACCAGAACCAGTTACTGCAGACGCAGCTTGAGGCCGGGAAGAATTTTGACTCCCTCAGTGCCGAACCCCTGCCGGGGGCGCTGGCCTCTCAGGGGAAACCTGTACCCGCTGGTAATGTCCCACCCCCGACCAGTTTCTGGCCAGCCAGTGGAGGACAGGCCCCGGCAGCACCGGTGATGACCCCCGTTCAGCGCCCGGGAATGATGGACAGTCAGGAGTTCAGTCTGCCGGATATCGGGCCGAAAATGCCCCGTTTCCCGTGGATTTCTTCCGGCAGTTTTGCTGAAGCCATCGTCGTGGAAGGGGCGGATGCCAATGCGTCCGTAACTGGCGATAAAAATACCGCCCCGATGCAGCTGCGTCTCACCGGCAAAGTTCAGATGCCTAACGATGAAGAGTTCGATCTGACAGGCTGCTTTGTGACCCTGGAGGCATGGGGGGATGTTTCCAGTGAACGGGCCATCGTTCGTACCCGTTCAATCAGCTGCAAGCTGGGTGACGAAAACATCGACCAGAAGATTGCCGGTCATGTGTCCTTTATGGGTAAGAACGGTATCAAGGGCGAAGTGGTCATGCGTAATGGTCAGATCCTGCTGTACGCGGGCGGCGCGGGCTTCCTGGACGGGATCGGGAAGGGCATTGAGAAAGCCTCTTCCACTACCGTGGGCGTCGGCGCGACTGCCAGCATGACCGCCGGCGATATCGGCCAGGCAGGGCTCGGCGGTGGCGTCAGTTCTGCAGCCAAAACACTCTCCGATTACTACATCAAACGTGCTGAACAGTACCACCCCGTCATTCCAATCGGCGCGGGCAATGAAGTCACGCTTGTTTTCCAGGATGGCTTCCAGCTCGAAACACTGGAAGAGGCGCGCGCGAAAGCGGCTGAACGTAAGAAACAAAATCAGCCTTCTGCCTCATCCACGCGCGCTGCCATGCCAGGTAACACGCCGGACATGCTGAAGCAGCTGCAGGACTTCAGGGTAGGGGACACCGTTGATCCGACGACTGGACAAGTCGTCGCACAGTAAACGGGGGCCGGGAAACCGGCAACAACACAATCCGGATTGGTCAGTGCCCTGGAAGACGTGAAAGGGATGGGCGGTAGCGTGTCCGGGCAGCATACACAGGAAAGAGCGATGGCAGACGTACTGGACCAGCTGCAGGAGCAGCCGGCCAGACCCTTCAGCGCATAATTTTCAGGAAAACAGCGATGAAAAAATTCACACTTTTGCTGGCAGGGTGCGCCCTGCTGTTATCCGGCTGTGCCGGTGTCAAAAGCAGTTTTGACTGCGATGCCACTACATCAGATTCCTGCATGACCATGACGAAGGCCAATCAGCTGGCCCGGGACAAGGCGGCAAAGCAGGCGGGAAAGCAGGCTGCGGGCGGACTGCCTTCCCTGGTTAATCTCCCGGCCACCTCTGCGGCGGCTCCGTCTGCATCCCGTTCCGTCGTCAGTGTCCCTTCCGGCGGACAGGTGACCAGCAACACGACCGCAGTATCAGCTGGTACCGCAACAGGCATAAGCACCAACGCCGCAGCGTCGACACTGACGCCTCGTCCGGTTGCCGTAACACCGGTAACACCTGTTTCACGCACAAATGTGTCCGTAGTCACTCCGGCACCCTCATGCCAGAGCGTGCGCTGTGACAATCCCGGCTCCGTGCATCCACAACGCAGCCAGGACCAGATAGCCACGGTATGGATTGCGCCCTGGGTGGACACTGATAACGCCTTCCATCAGCCCGGTCGGGTGTCCTTTGTGGTCAGTCCTGCCGACTGGGTTCTTCCGGCCCGGGTAAATTAAGGAGTGTCGGGTGAAAAAATTTCTGAACGTACTGGAAAATCTGCAGAACGCCTTACGGATGCCGGATGGCGCGTCGGAGATGACGCGCAATTTGGCCAGCCTGGACTTTCCGCAGCTGACCAGCGTCCTGCCGTACCGGGACTATGACCGTGACAGTGGGCTGTTTGTGAATCGCAGTACGGTGGGCTTTCTGCTGCGTGCAGAACCCCTTATTGGTGCCAACGAACAGATTGTGTATGTGCTGGAAGATCTCATCAAAAGCAAGCTGCCTCGTAAAACGCCCATATCATTCCATCTGGTGTCCAGTAAACTGGTTGGCGATCAGCTTGACCGCGGTCTGTCAGAATTCCGCTGGCAGGGGAAGCATGCTGACAAATTTAACCGTATCACCCGGGCCTATTATCAGCGCGCGGCGCAGCAGCAGTTCAACAGCCCGGTTGGTCTGCCGCTGACCCTGCGTGACTACCGTCTGTATATCTCGTACTGCGTGAAGGCGAAGAAGCGGACGGCGGCCGTGATGACGGAAGTCGCTCACACCCTGAAAGTCCTTCGCTCCTCGCTGGATGCGGCAAAAATTTTCACGCAGTCGGCAGATGACCAGGAACTGGCCTCGCTGGTTTACGGGATGCTTAATGCCCGACACGACCAGCTGTACCCGGATGAGGTTCGTGTCGGGAAATTCGATGAGCTGCATCAGCGCTGTGTTGACCAGCGTATTGGTATCGATGTGCGTCCGGATGATGTCCTCATCAGTCTTGCCGACCGTCAGGGAAGCGTTACCGCCACGCGGGCCATGAACTTCATGCTGGAGAACAACCCGGATATGTTCATACTGTGGATGGGCGGCGATAACCTGTCCAACCTGCTCAGCCCCGACCTGACAATCGCCAGCCCGTTCGTTATCACGATGGTGATGGAGGCCGAAGACCAGGTGGCGACACAGGGCGAAGCCACGCGCAAGTATCTCGACCGGGACAAAAAAGCGAACTCTCCCTATGCCACCCTTTTTCCAGGCGTGGCCAAACAGGCTAAAGAGTGGAAGGAGATCCGCGAGCATCTCAACAGTAACCAGACCTGTATTGTTCGCTATTACTATAACGTCACCACCTTCTGTCCGGATACGGATGAGGATGCGCTGGTCTGCGAACAGCAGGTCATCAACACCTTTAAAAAGAACGGTATCGATCTGTTTTCCCCGACCTATATGCAGTTCCGTAACTGGATAGCGATGCTCCCCTTCATTCATGCGGAAGGGCTCTGGGAAGACATCAAAATGGGCGGGGCCACCTGCCGGGCTGAGAGTATCCAGGCCGTCAACCTGCTGCCGGTGGTGGCCGACAACCGGCTGTGTCAGGGGGGGTTACTGACGCCGTCGTACCGCAACCAGCTGGCGTTCCTCGATATCTACGGGGACGGGATGGGCAACACCAACTACAACATGGCGGTCACCGGCACATCTGGTGCAGGTAAGACCGGTCTGGTACAGCCTATCCTGCGCAGCGTGCTGGACTCCGGCGGTATCGCCTGGGTGTTTGACATGGGTGACGGCTACAAATCGTTCTGCGAGAACGTGGGTGGTACATACCTTGATGGTAAGTCACTCAAATTCAATCCGTTTGCCAACATCTCTAATATCAATGAGTCCGGGGAACGTATCCGTGACCAGCTGGCTGTGCTGGCAAGCCCTAACGGTACGCTGGATGAAGTTCATCACAGCCTGCTGCTGCGCGGGGTTCAGGAGGCCTGGGAAGCGCACAGTGAAAAAGCCCGAATTGATCACGTAGTCCAGAAGCTGACGGCCATCCGTGAGGATGAGAAGTACCAGAATTCGCCGGGTATCACTAACCGACTGGATGAAATTATCGAACTGCTCGGGAAATACTGCTCCTGGGGAATTTATGGCGAATACTTTAACAGCGACGAGCCGTCACTGACCGATGATGCCCGCTTTATCGTCCTGGAGCTGGGTGGCCTGCAGGACAAGCCTGACCTGCTGGTTGCGGTGATGTTTTCCCTCATCATCTACATCGAAGACAAAATGTACCGCACGCCGCGCAGCCTGAAGAAATGTTGCACCATCGACGAAGGCTGGAAGCTGCTCAACTTTAAAAATGAGAAGGTCGGTCAGTTCATTGAAACTGGCTACCGTACAGTTCGCCGCCACCGTGGCGCGTTCATTACCATCAGCCAGAACATCAAAGACTTTGACGCCGATGATGCCTCCGGCGCGGCAAAAGCGGCCTGGGGTAACTCTGCCTTCAAGGTTGTCCTCAAACAGGATGCGTCTGAGTTTAAGCAGTACAACCAGAACCGCCCCAACCAGTTCAGCGAACTGGAGCGCAGCGTTATCGCCAAGTTCGGTGATGCCAAAGACCAGTGGTTCTCCTCCTTTATGTTGCGCATCAACGATACCTGCAGTTTCCACCGTCTCTTTGTCGATCCGCTCAGTCGCGCGATGTTCAGTTCAAAGGGTGATGATTTCGAATTTATCCGCCAGTGCCGGGAGCAGAACATGGATATCCATGACGCCGTATACCAGCTGGCACAACGTAACTTCCCTGATGAGATGCGCGAACTGGAAGCGCTTGCGGAGGCAGCATGAAAACGGAACAGGTTAACGACACTCAATCAAAACCCACAACTGCCAGAAAGGCCCTGACGCAACGCGAACGTCAGAGGCGCCGCTGTCTGCGCAGCCTGCTGCTGGTTGCCGCCACCATCCTGTGTATTAACGCAGCCGTCACGTCGTTGCTGATTAGCTGGCGTACGCCAGCGGTAGTGTCATTTGATATGAAACAAACGCTGGATCAGTTCACTGAGCAGGCCGGCGCTCAGTCACTGGATGAGCCACAGACCGCGGCATTGACGGAACGATTTATAACCAGCCTCAGTGCGGAGCTGCAGGACTGGCAGCGCCGCCATGATGCACTGATCCTGGTGACGCCTGCCGTGATCAGCGGAGCGGCCGACATTACTGATGAGATTCAGACAGGGGTGGCACACCGAATGGCGGCGGGAGGCGGCAACTGATGAAAAAAGGGCTGCTGACGCTGTTGCTGCTATCTGGTGTGGTACAGGCAAAAAATCTGGGAACATGGGGGGAGATGTACCCCATTGCTGAGCAGGACATACTCACCACCATCCAGACCCGCCTGAAGGCAATGGAGGCCAGCGGTGAGATGGCCCGGGAGCAGGAAGCATTCAAACAGCGTGTCATTGAAAACACGCTACGTCCTGAGCCGGTTGAAGGTCTGACGCTGGCGCAGGAGAACACCACGCACTATATCGATCCGTCACTGACGGTCAGCGAAGATCTGAAGGACCATCAGGGACGGGTGTTTGCCCGCAAGGGGCAGGTGATTAATCCGCTGGATACGGTGCCCTTCACCGACACACTCTATTTTATCGATGCAGATAATCCGCAGCAGCTGGCGTGGATGAAGAAGCAAAAGCCCGGGACGCTGACGTACCGCGTCATACTTGTCAACGGCGATGTCCGTGAAGCCACCAGTGCCCTGAATACCCGAATCTATTTCGACCAGAATGGCTCTCTCAGCCGGAAGTTTGAACTCAAAACCATTCCGGCCCGGGTGACGCTGGCGGAAGACCGCCGTCGTCTGCGGGTGGATACCTTCGCCCTGGATATGCCGGAGGTGACACCGTGAAGCGATATCTGGCTGCTCTGGGGCTGGCGCTGCTGTGCCCGACCGGGATAACCGGAACGGCACGGGCAGCCTCTGCTGAATGTGAGGGTAATTTTGTCAACCCGATCACCGATGTCTGCTGGGAGTGCATTTTCCCGGTCACTATTGGCAATGTGCCGGTGGCCACAGGACGCCAGCCGGACACCGCCAACCCGTCAATGCCCATCCAGTTCTGTCCGATGGGGATTTTCTGGCGTGTGGGGCTGGCCATCGGCTACTGGGAACCGATGGCTCTGACCGATGTGACGCGCTCTCCGTACTGCATGGTGAATCTGGGGGGATTCAACATCAATATTGGTAATGTCGGCAGCGGGACCGGCGGGCAGGAGAACAGGGCAACGCCGGGCGCGTTCTACCATGTCCACTGGTATAAATATCCGCTGACGTACTGGCTCAATATCATCACGTCAGTGGGCTGTCTGCAGGGAGGCGATCTGGATATCGGATACCTGTCGGAACTTGATCCAATGTGGGACAGCAGCTCGCTCAGCATGATTATCCAGCCCGAAGCCATTCTGTTCGGCAATATCATTGCGCAGGCCGCCTGTGCGGCAGACGCAGCCGCAAGCCTGGTGCACATGCCGCTGGACGCCCTGTTCTGGTGCGCCGGCAGTCAGGGAAGCATGTACCCGTTTAACGGGTGGGTATCCAATGAATTCAGTCCACTGCAGACCTCCCTCCTGTTGAGTGAACGGATGGCCTTCAAGCTGCACCGCCAGGGCATGATCATGAACTCCATCGGTGAGAACACGGCAGTCTGCTTTGAATATCCGTCCCCCATCATGCAGAAAAGCCGCTGGCGTTATCACCTGGTCAACAAATACCCCGATGCCGGACAGTGCCATCCGCTCGGCCGCAGTGTGACCCGCTGGGAAACCGGCAAGAACATGCCAAACGACCGCCGAAATTTTGGATATCTCTTCTGGCGTAAACGCAACTGCGTTTTCCTCTAAGGAGCACAGTATGTTTGTGAACAAAAAAAGTATGAGCTTGTCCTCGCCCGCTATGAGCTGGCCGCTTCCCGCGCCGACCTGGCTGAACAGACACTCGCCCAGCTTTACGGTATGGCGCTGAAATATGGCGGGCTTTACAAGTGCATTCTCGAATGCCGCGAAGCCGCAATTGCGGTGACTCAACCGGGGCGGGAAAGCACAAAGCTGACCACGCAGCGACTGGCCTTTATCGACAGGAGATTAAGCGATTTGCTGCCTTTCCTGACTCAACAGATGCCGGACGGAGAAAGAGTTATGTGGAACGACATGCTGGCCAGCCGATCCACTGAAATAGCTTACGGCCCGGTATACCGACTGACGGAGGAGGAAAACCTGTGAGCAAATCACTGATTTTTCTGCTTGCTCTGTTGACCACAGGGCTGGCTCAGGCCACAGAACACACGGAAAATCGCCAGTTTATCCATGAGCAGCTTCAACTGGATCGTCAGCGATTTAACTCACTCCAGACCCCTGAGTTCCTGAAGCAGAGCCGTCCGGTGGCACCGCAGGAGCAGTCGTTCCTCGACGCGCAGGCACAGCAGTTCCGGCAATCCATGCAGCCCGGGGAGCGCCCTGTTGAGGCTGCACTGGTTTTTGTTTCTTTCTCGATGCCACCAGATGAACTGAAACAGCGCGTTCAGGACGCGGCAGCGCTGAATATTCCGGTGGTGATCCGGGGGATGGTGAACGGCGACATGCGGGCCACGGCGAATGCTGTCGCCGGGCTGGTGAAAGAGAGTAATACCGGCGGCGTGCAGATAGATCCGACCACCTTTCGTAAATACGCCATTTCCGCCGTCCCGGTACTGATTGTCGCCTGTGGTAATCAGGGCGATAAAGTTGACCGTCTTCAGGGCGATCTCACGCTGCATCAGGCATTAAAGCGCGTGGCAGAAGAAGGTGACTGCGCGCAGACCGCTAAAAGCCTGCTGGGCGAGGAGGGATAATGAAAAGGATACTCCCTTTACTGGTGGCTACGGCATCGGCCCTTCTGGTACAGCCGCTCACCGCTAACGAGCAGTTTAATCAGGGGATGCAGCAGGGGAAGGCGAACAAAGGGCAGGGTGCTGATGCCATTCAGGGATTTAAGCCTGCGGAAGTCATCCCGGGCTACACGACGTCCCCCGCTGAGAGCGGATACTACGGTGGGGTGACCTCATCGGGTGTGGATATGACATCACCGGGTTCAGCCGCGATGAACAGTTCTGAGGCCGGAAAAGCCATCACGGAATCCATCCTTAATACACCGCCAGACAACAAACCGTCACTGGATGCGCCTTTTATTGCCGAAGGACTGGCGATGAAGGACAAAGCTGAGACCATTACTGGCGGTGGATTTGACGGATGTGTGGACCAGCCAGCCAGTTTTACCGAGATCACCACGCATCAGTGTCTGCGGGACACGAAGATTGAACAGTACTGCACGCGCACCGCGACCATTGTTGGCGACTGGAAAGAAACGACAGAGATTAAAACCTACACCCTGACCGCTTTCAGCTTTAGCCGTTCCGGAAAGCAGATTGTTTTCAGTGTAGCCGCGCCTGAAGCGGGCATCGTACACAGCGCGAGTCTGAACGTAACCACACAGAACTACCTCATGAACTCCCGCGCCAGCTTTATGAATACCACGTTCAATCTCACCTGGAGTGACACCATTGCGCTGGGGGGCGCGACAGGGATGACGCTGACTAAAGAACAGGTTCTCAGCGGGACAAGCTGCAGCGGAAACGGCAGTTGTACCGGGACGGTGGACAACACCATCTTTAGCGATCTGACCAGTGGAAAAACGCGTTTCATCCTGACGCTGGTGATGCAGGTGAAAAGTCGGGAGTGGGTGCCGCGGGTGGAGTGGTCGGAAAGCTGCCCGTTCAGCAAGACGGAAGGTGCAATGACCGGCTCTCAGTGTGTGGAGCCAGGCGGCATCAGGACCGTCGTTGTGGAGGGAAAAACCTACAGCATCCACCAGGACTGCTGGAAATGGCAGGACACGTACCTCACCCAGACCGAGACAGAAGGGACCTGTGGGGAGTACATAAAGGACTCGGCCTGTACGGTGACGCGCAGCCAGTGTGCGGATACCGTGGAGGGTTTCTGTGTGAGCCAGCAGGTGACGTACTCCTGTGAGCGCAAAAAAGACGGTAACGGTCAGATCTGCGGCGGAGAGTTTTTCTGTAAAGACGGCAGTTGCGCGCAGGGCCAGACCGGAACCAGCAATATGTTTGGTCAGGCCGTCTCTGCACTCGCCGCCGTTGCCGCAGCGGGCGAAGACGTGGCTGAACTGAACGGCGAGAACGTCCGCGCCTTTACCGGAGAAGGGAAGTCCTGCAAGAAATTTGCGGCGGGATTTAACAACTGCTGCAAGGATTCCGGCTGGGGCCAGGATGTGGGATTGTCCAGCTGCAGCAGCGATGAAAAAGCCCTGGGCAAGGCCAAAGAGAAAAAACTGACGGTCTATGTCGGGGAATACTGCAGTAAAAAAGTCCTCGGCGTGTGCCTCGAGAAAAAGCGCGGCTACTGCCAGTTTGATTCAAAACTGGCCCGTATTGTCCAGGAGCAGGGGCGTCGGGGTCAGCTGGGGGTGGGTTTTGGCAGCGGCAGTTCTCCGGACTGTCGTGGCATCACGGTGGATGAACTGCAGCGCCTTGATTTTGGTGTAATGAATTTCAGTGATTTTTACAGCGATCTCGATGCGGGCAGCGCCATTCCCGAAGACCAGGCGTTGCTGAAAAAAGCACAGGACATCATCGCGGAAAAAATGAAGGAGAACGGTCAATGAGACTCGTTGCCGGTGTACTCGCGCTTCTGGTCACCGCATCGCTGCAGGCCTCTGTGGAAGATGTGCTTGCGCCGAACTACGCCCGGGAGGAAGGCTGGCAGTGGTACAACCCCAATGCGGAAGAGACCGAACCCGAACCGGCGCCGCAGCCGACACCACGGGAACGCCTGACCAGCATGACGCCATCAGAGCAGAAGGCGGTGCTCCAGCAGGCAACCCGTGAAGCGCTGGATACCGCCATTCTGTATCCGTCGGCGGAGAACTTCCGCCGCTTTATGACACTGCAGAACTTCTGGACCGATCGGGCAACGGACTTCACCCAGACGGCGAAACTGGCCCGGCTGAAGTATCCGGAGCTGGATTACAACGTGAAGCGCTCCCATTACAACGGCACTGTGGAAGCCCGTCTGACGGAAGAGAAGAAGGTCCAGAGTGCGGTTATCAGCCAGGTGGCACAGCGCTATGGCCTGTTCTTCTTCTACCGGGGCAACAATGCCGTCGACAACCTGATGGCCGGGGTGATTCGGGCTTTCTGTGAAGACAGGGGGATCAGCCTGATGGCCGTCAGCGTGGACGGCAAACTCAGTGACCAGCTGCCGCAAAGTCGCCCTGACAGCGGACAGGCTGAAAAAATGCGTGTCACCCACTTCCCGGCCACGTTTCTGGTCGACCCGAAAACTCACCAGTGGCAACCCCTTGCATGGGGGTTTATGAGCCACGACGACCTGGACAGGCAGATGGTCAGCGTGCTGACCCACTTTACGCCGGATTACTGATAACCCCCGTCTTTTGAGGTTCCTCATGCTTATTACTGTATTACGGACCGCCATCCTGATGGCGGCGATACTGTCCGGCTGCCTGCACGCCGGGACACTGGATGATATCCGGGCTCTTGAAGCCGGAAAAACGGGCCGGAGCGCACCTGCGATGGACTTGCTCAGCCTGCCAGATAACAGGGCGGAAATAACCCCAGACCGTGCTGTTCAGAATACGTCACCCGTCTGGTATCCGTTGAGCGATGGCAGGAAAGTTAACCTGCAGGACTGGAAGGTGGTGCTGTTCATGCAGTCGACCTGTCAGTACTGCCGCCAGTTTGCGCCGGTCCTGAAAGCCTTTTCTCAGCAAACCGGTCTTGACGTGTTCCCCGTCAGCCTTGACGGGAAGGGCGATGCCGAATTCCCCGATGTTCTGCCGGCAACGCCGGATGTGATGGTGGAATATTTCCAGAGCGGCATGCCGGTGGCCACGCCAACCACCTTTCTGACCAACGTCACCACGATGGAAACATGGCCGCTTTTGCAGGGGGCCGCAGAGGCCGGTGAGTTTCGCAACCGTCTCAATGAGGTGCTGCGTATGGCGCTGGACAGGCAGTCAGGGAAATCTCTTTCACCTCATTCACAGGGACAATATTGATGAGACTGAAACCGCTCTGCCTGGCCTTTGCGCTGGGCCTGTACAGTGCAGGCACGGCGCAGGCCGCGCTGCAGGATGACATGAATTCGTTCTTTAATGACATGAGCTATGCCAGCAACACCACCTCGGCAAAAGCCTGGCAGGGGCAGGCCGCACGTTATGTCTCCGGAGGCTCGTTCTACGCGCGCACCGGCAACAAGAATATTCAGCTGGTTTCCATCAGTCTGCCGTCCATCAATGCCGGGTGCGGCGGGATTGACGTGTATCTGGGGGCGTTCTCCTTTATTAACTCCGACCAGATTATGGCGTTTGTGAAACAGACGATGGCCAACGCGGCGGGCTACTTCTTTGACCTTGCGCTGGAAACCACCGTACCGGAACTCAAGGCCGCGAAAGACTTTCTGCAGAAGATGGCCGCCGATATTAACCGGTTCAATATGTCCAGCTGTCAGGCGGCAAAGGCGATGGTCGACAGCGTGGCCTCAATGTGGGGCGAGAGCCAGCAGAACGTCTGTCAGTCTGTTGGCGGGCAGAAAAGTGTCTTCTCGGACTGGGTTGCCTCCCGGCAGGGATGTACTTCAGGCGGCCAGTACGGCTCCGTCGCGGATAAAGCCACTGGCGCGGAAAAGGATCAGGTCCTGCAGGATATCAACCTGATGTGGGATGCGCTCGGTAACAGCTCGCTCAGCAACAATGCAGAGCTTCGCCAGTTCGCCATGAGCATCAGTGGTTCGGTGATTTTCGGCAGCAACGGGGAAGTGCGAATCCTTTCTTCGCTGGCATCGGACCGCAGCCTGCTGACAGCGATGATGAGCGGGGGGACGGCAAAGGTATACGTCTGCGATAACCAGAATAAATGCCTGTCCCCGACCCTGAATAACGTGACGGTTTCTGAATCAAAATCCCTGATTAAGATGGTGCAGGACATGCTGACCAGCATTGAGAACAAGGCCATCACCGATGAATCCCTGACGGAAAAAGAGAAACAGTTCATCAACAGCACCTCCATCCCCATTCTTTCCTGGATTGTGGACCAGTCGTCACTGAGCGTCTCGCAGTCCTTGTTTGCCCAGCTGACGGATTACATTGCGGTCGATATCTATCTGCAGTATCTGGAAGCCGTAATGAAGGTGGTTAACGGATCGCTTGCCACCAAAGATTACCCGGGCGCCAACATGAAAGAGTTGAAAAGCGGGCTGGCCGACGCGCGCCAGGCGCTTAACTCACTGCGTATGGAAGTGCAGATTAAAGAAGATGCCCTTATCTCTGCGCAGCAGCAAATCCGCTTTATCCGCCAGCAGGTCTCCTCAAAGATGAGCGATCGTGTGCTGGGTAACTACCAGTTCAGCAGGGTGAATTGATATGGCCGTTGATACGATTTACACCGTTGCCGGCGGAGCGTGGTTTCAGGATACGCTCAATGGCGTGGCGGCATTTTTTAACAGCAGGGCCGGAGACTCACTGATTGCGATGGCCACTGCCGTATCGGTGATTGTCGGAGCGGCAACCTATATCCGGACACGCAATATTATGGACCTGGTCAAATGGGCCGGGTTTTATGTCCTGGTGATTGCCGTTCTGGTCGGGGACAAGCGGAGCGTACAGATTATTGACCTGTCTGAGCCTGCGGCCATTTATCAGGTAGATAATGTTCCCACCGGCCTTGCTGCTCCTGCCAGCCTGATCACCCGTCTCGGTGCCGGAATGGCGCAGGTTTACGATTTTGTATTTGCCCGGCCTGATGCACTGACTTACAGCAAAACCGGGATGCTGTTCGGCGCGCAGCTGGCGGCGGGGAGCAGCGATTTCCGGTTCTCGGAGCCGGAAATCCAGCGCATGTTCTCTGATTACGTTCATAACTGCGTGGTGGGCGACATTATGCTGAACAACAAGTACAGCATCGGTGAGCTCATGAATTCTACAGACCCCTACGCGCTGATATTCAGTAGACCCAGCCCTCTACGCGGCCTGTACGACAAAAACCGCAACTTTCTGACCTGCGAGCAGGCCACCACCAAAATAAACACGGATTCGGGTGATATCAGTGGGCGGAATATGTCCCCGTTTCTGCAGCAGGTGTTTAACCGGATGCACGGTTTCACGAACCAGGTCTTTGGTCCGACAAACGGTGCCAGTACAGCACTGTTCACTGAAATGCTGGGTGACAGTTATAACTATTTTCACGGCAATTCCCTGACCTCCACTGAAATCATCCGCAAGAACGTGGTGATGAATGGTCTGCGCAGTGGTCTGGAGAGCTTTTCAGCGCAGAATGGTGATACGGCCGGGCTGGTGAACACCGCCACGCAGACATCGATGGCAAAAATGCGTCTGTCGCAGGCAACCAGTGCGTCCATCGCCGCCAACACGCTGCCGGTCATGCACAGCGTGCTGCTGGGCATGACAATGGCGCTGTTTCCGGTGCTGATTGTCCTGGCCGTGGTGAGCTCCCTGTCCTGGACCATTATCAAAGGCTATGTCTACACCATTGCCTATCTGCAGATGTGGCCCATCCTGTTCTCCATACTGAATCATGCGATGAACTTCTACCTGCAGGGCAAACTCAACGGGACGGCGGTGACGCTGGCCACCTTTGACCAGGTACAGAATACCTATTCAGATATCGGTACCACAGCCGGCTGGCTGGCGCTGTCCATCCCGTTTATCGCCTGGGGGATGGTGAAAGGCCTGGGACAGGTGGTGTCGCAGGCGGGGAACTATCTGGGACAGACCCTGCAGTCTGCCTCCACACAGTCGTCCTCGCAGGCGATTGACGGTAACTGGTCCTATAACAATATGACGACCGGGAACGTGCAGGGTAACAAGTGGGATACCAACTACAGCCACCGTGAAGGTCATATGACAAGTCAGCTGGAGAGTGGGGCGACGAAGACACTGACGTCTTCCGGGCAGTCGGTTTACAACACCGCAGAGGCGATTTCAAAACTGCCAGTTGATATCGCGCTGGGTAAAACCGCATCCAGCAGTTGGCAGCAGCAACAGCGTGATGCCGTGAGCGAGGCGCAGAGCCTCAACAACAGCCTGACGCAGACCTCCAGTCTGGCCACCTCGCAGATGAGCCAGTGGAGCCAGCAGCGGGGCAACAGCGACACGACCGTGGCTGGCAACGACACCTCGACCAGCAGCAACCTGACCAAAGCGCTGAACACCATTCAGTCGATTGGTTCGCGTTATGCCCGGGATGAAAATGTCAGTCTGGCGGAAGGGGTTCGGGCAGCGGCAACCAAGAGTCAGGATATGAGTTTTGGTGCCGGGGCCAGTGTGCAGGGCTCTGTTGATACTGACCGTCAGATACTGGGCAAAGTTGCCGGTCTTGTCACCGGAGGGAAAGTCTCCGGGGAAGGGCATCTTAAAGGTGAATATACCGGCAGAAGCGGCTCCTCACATGGCACCAGTTCCGATCTGACTCAGCAGGGTGGGACCAGCAAAGGGTTCAGTGCCCAGGAGCTTAAGGATTTCCGCGATGCGATGGATGTGGTTGCGTCCAGCCGCGTAACCGACAGCAGCAGTCATACGGATAACGCGTCAGCTTCGCTGGCGAACCAGCTGTCTTCCACATTCTCGAGTCTGAAAAGCCAGGCTTCGCAGTACAATGATGCGGTCACCCGAAGCCACGAGTACTCACAGCTGGCCAGTTATGCAGAAAATAACAGTGCTAGCATTAACCAGAACTACTCACAGGAGTTTGCCGGGTATGTCACCAGTAAACGTCCGGGCGAAGCTGATCAGCTGCTTTCTGATGCGGCCAGCCCGGAAGTGCGTGCCGAGCGCAACAGACTGGCACAGGCATTTGTGGAAGACCGCATGAAACCGCAGCTGCTGCAGGAATTTGAACAGAACAAAGGCCGCACCGGTGAGGGGATGGGAAGTGTGGGTGCCTCATCTGGTGGCGGTAATCTGCAGAGTGAATATGATACGCAACAGATACAAATGGAAAACCGGGCCAACGCTGGCGGCGTGAGACAGCAGGATGATGTCAGCGGTGATGTGGCTGACAGACGCCGTCACGCTGAATCTCAGGTAAATAGTGAAAAAAATAATGTGATCTCATCCGGCAATACACCGAAGGAAGAATACAATCACTTGCAGAGTGAGCATGAACAGGGTAATAAAAACTTTAGTGATGCAAAGAGTGCTGAAGAAAAAAGGCAAAATGATTGGATCGGTGATAATGGTGTAGGGAGAAAGGAATTGAATGATATCAAAGATAACCTGCAAAAAAACTTTGACCAGGATTGACAGGAGGGATAATGAAATGTTCGGATCTGGAAAAGGATGCTGCATACATTCTGGATAAGTTTAAACAACTAGACTATGAGATTCCATCAAATCGCCAAATCCTGAAAGTTATTTTTTATAAGTTGGTGATTGTTTATGTACTTCAGGTGCTGTTTATTATCTTTGATATTTTTATAAATTCAAATGTTAGTGAGTATCATTATTTTGATACATTTGTGCTGTCTCTGGGATCTAATGCATTTTTTAGCCTTGTTTTTTTAATGTCAACATACAATATTGTTAGCTTAAAACTTTCTTTAGGAAGCGAAATCACAGAGCAATCGGTTTTCTTAAAATTGGTTGAGAGAAAAATTAATTCTTATAGTCTATTTCTCCTGGCAGTGAATGCTTTTGTTGGATGTGTTTTACTGTCATCGGGGGAGCGGTTTGTAGCAGGACTAGGATTCTCATGGTTTGTAACGTATTTAATTAGCATGCTGACGCTACAAACATCTCTATCTCGGTATATGACCCCAGCAGTAGTCAGTAGTCTGTCAAAAGTTAAAGAGTTACTTTCTTCCTCCCAAAAATAAACGTCTGATTTTGTGACGTATTCTGAAAAATTCGCACAGTATAACCATAGAATTTGAATGGTTATACTTTCGCCTGTACATTAACTATACACACACTAAGTGTGTGGATTGATAACAATAGTACCTCCGGGCATGGCATATGACATGCGACTTATATGGAAATGAGAAAAATTATATGAAACATAACGTTAAGCTGATGGCAATGACTGCCGCTTTATCCTCTGTCCTCGTGCTCTCCGGGTGTGGCGCGATGAACACAGCGATTAAGAAACGTAACCTCGAAGTCAAAACTCAGATGAGTGAAACCATCTGGCTGGAGCCATCCTCACAGAAAACCGTGTATCTCCAGATAAAAAATACCTCTGACAAAGACATGTCCGGCCTGCAGGCGAAAGTGACCAAAGCGGTTCAGGATAAGGGCTATACCATCACGTCATCGCCGGACAACGCACACTACTGGATTCAGGCCAATGTCCTGAAAGCCGATAAAATGGACCTGCGTACCGCCCAGGGGTTCCTGAGCCAGGGCTACGAAGGCGCGGTAGCGGGCGCTGCATTAGGTGCGGGAATTACCGGTTATAACTCAAGTTCTGCCGGCGCTACATTAGGTGTTGGCCTGGCGGCCGGGCTTGTGGGGATGGCCGCTGACGCGATGGTGGAAGATATCAACTATACGATGGTGACGGATATTCAGATTTCTGAAAAAACCAACACCAGTGTACAGACGGATAATGTCGCCGCCCTGAAGCAGGGAACGTCCGGATATAAAGTGCAGACCAGTACGCAGACCGGTAATCAGCATAAATACCAGACCCGTATTGTGTCGTCTGCCAATAAGGTTAACCTGAAATTCGATGAAGCTAAACCCGTCCTCGAAGATCAGCTGGCGAAATCAGTCGCCAATATTCTGTAATATAAACAAGGTGGCCGACTGGTCACCTTTGCCTGAACATCACGCCTGATATTAATTACACCGTTTAACCCCGTTAAATAACATCTTTAACACTGCGGTAATGCCGTTGCCCGGCATGACTGCTGGCTGTCTGCCTCCGGAAAATATAATGAGCCTGAATCCTCGTGACTTAACGCAGGGTGGTCAGGTCGCTTTCATGCGCCTGAAAATGTTCCTGCAAATAAATAACCTGATTTCTTATTACGTTATTATGGGGACGGTTTTATTTGGCATCGCCGTCCTGCTTATGCGAATGAGTATTCAGAATCTGACCAACGGTATTATTTACTGGTTTGTCCGGGTGATGTCGCCCTTTACAGAAAAAATGGTCAGTCAGCCTGTCTATACCATCCGTTATTACGAACATAGCCTGCAGTACAGCGCCAGACAGGTACTCAGCGACAGTTACACCCTGTACTGCGGTCAGCTGCTGAAACAGGAACTGTTTATTGCCGGGTGTGCTGCGCTGCTGGTCGCCTTTGTGGCCACATTTGCCGTGTACTGGTATCTCGGGCATACCGGTCGCCAGCAGAGTGAGGATGAAATCATTGGGGGCCGCATCCTGAGCGAGTCACCCAAAGACGTTGCACGTCTGCTGAAAAAACGCGGAGAGGCCTCTGATATCCGTATCGATGACCTGCCGCTGAAGCTGGATTCTGAGATTCAGAATATGGCTATGCATGGCACGGTATCAACCGGTAAATCCACGCTGATGCGTAAGATTTTGAAGCAGCTTCGTGACAGGGGCGATCTGGTCATTATCTACGACAAAGGCTGTACGTTCGTTGAGGATTTCTACGACGAATCCCGGGATAAAGTACTTAATGCGCTGGATTCCCGTTGCCCGAACTGGGATTTGTGGGAGGAATGCCGTTCTATCGCCGAACTGGAGAATGCCAGTACGACCCTGATCCCGGCCAGTAGCGGTGAAGACCCTTTCTGGCAGGGCAGTGCGCGCACTATCTTCGCGGAAGGTGCTGAACGCATGCGTAAGGACGAAGATCGCAGCTACAACAAATTCCTGCGTACACTTCTGGCCATAAAGCTGGATCAGCTGCGGGCCTTTCTGGCAGGTACGCCAGCTTCCACTCTGGTTGACGGCAAAATTGAGAAGACGGCGATTTCCATCCGAAGTGTGCTGACCAACTACGTCAAGGCGCTGCGCTACCTGCAGGGGATCGACCGTCCGGGGCGGGAGAAGTTTACCATCCGGGAATGGATGAAAGGCCAGACCGATAAATCGAAGAATGGCTGGCTCTTTATTACCTCCGATGAACAGAACCATGAATCCCTCAAGCCGCTGATTTCACTGTGGCTCAGCATTGCCGCCACCAGTCTTCTCGCTATGGGGCCGAACCGGCAGCGGCGTGTCTGGTTCTTCTATGACGAACTGGCGTCGCTGCATAAATTGTCCTCATTACCGCGAATTATCTCCGAAGCCCGTAAATTTGGCGGCTGTTTTGTGCTGGGGTTCCAGAACATCGCTCAGATGGAAGAAATCTATGGTCCTAAAGCCGCAGCAGGGCTTTTTGACCTGCTGAATACCAAATTCTTCTTCCGTTCCCCGAGTGCGGAAATTGCACAGTTTGTGGAGAAAGACCTCGGTGAAACCCGTCGTAAAAAATTCAGTGAACAGACCAGCTTCGGTCATGAGCAGGTCCGTGACGGGATTTCCTTCGGTAAGGAGGAAGAACGCGTCACTGTGGTGACCTATTCAGACATCCAGTCTCTTAATGACCTGCAGTGTTATGTCACGCTTCCTGGTGATTATCCGGTGGTGAAACTCTCCATGCGTTATGAGGCCATGCCCAAAGTGGCTGATGCCCTGCTGTTGCGTGACGTGCAGACAAGTCTTGACCAGACGCTTGAGGATGAAATAGTCCGCCGCGGCGAAGAAGAACGCCGCAGATTCGCCGGCCTGTTCGAGGGAGAATCGTTAATTCAGGCTGTTACGGGCGGTGCGTTTATTCCGCAGGGAAATCTTTCGAATACGCCACCTCCCTCTGCCGACCTGGTGGCTGCTGTTCTCGCGGAAGCGAGTACGCCTCCTGCGACGTGGCCCTTGCAGACAAAAGGTGCTTCCGGCGATGCAGATACCGAAAACACGGCTTCCACTGCCGTTACAGCGGAAGGAGGCTCAGCCTCCTCCGGGGGAACTGAGCGGGATATCGAACAGGATTTACCGCAGGATGTCCCCCCGGGGGTGAACAGCGACGGTGAGGTGGTGGATTTTGCCGCGTATGAAGCCTGGGAGCAGACCCAGCATCAGACGCGCGATATGACCCGCAGGGAAGAGGTCAATATCAACCATGCGACAGACAAAACGCATGAGATGGATGACGGGAGGGAATACTGATGCTCTCCATTTCTTCCATCAAGGGTGATGCGGGCTATTACAGCCATGAAGATAACTACTATGCCAGCGGTTCACTGGATTCCCGCTGGATGGGGGAAGGCGCGGAGAAACTGGGCCTGAATGGGGAAGTGACCAGCGCCGATATGGATGCGGTCCGCCAGGGAAGACTGCCTGACGGCAGTGATCTGTCCCGGATGGTTGATGGTGTCAACAAACACCGCAGCGGCTATGACCTGACATTCTCCGCCCCCAAAAGTGTGTCCGTTATGGCGCTGGTTGGGGAGGATCGACGTTTTATTGAGGCACATAACCGGGCCGTGGCGGTGGTGATGAAGGAAGTGGAACAGCTGGTCAGTGCCCGCATCACGCAGGAGGGAAAAACGGAAACGGTGCTGACCGGCAGTATGCTGGCCGCACTCTATAACCATGACACCTCCCGGGACCTGGACCCGCAGATACACACCCATGCTCTGGTCTTTAATGCGACGTTCGCCGGTGAGAAATGGCGGTCGCTGGCCAGTGATATCCGCATGAAAACCGGTTTTTCCGAGAATCTGTATGCCACCAAGATAGCGCTGGGGAGCCTGTATCGTACTGCTTTACGGGAAGACATTGAGTCGATGGGTTTTGAGACGATGGCGACGGGTAAACATGGCCTGTGGGAGCTGAAGGATGTGCCGGTGGACGTCTTTTCCACGCGCAGTCAGGCCATCCGGGAAGCTGCCGGACCGGATGCGTCAGCAAAATCCCGTGATGTTGCCGCACTCGATACCCGCCAGGCAAAAGCCTGGGCCGACCCGGATCTGCTGAAAGCTGAATGGCGCCGGCGGCTGACCGATGAAAAATTCGATATCGATAACTACATCAGCCAGGCGCAGACGCGTGCGGAGCCACCAGGCTCTGCTGTCGGCGGTACAGAGGGTATTCGGGCTACAGGCCAGCCTGGTGGTGCGTCCTCCGCTCAGATTTCTGAGTCAGACGTGCATAAAGCCGTCAGCGATACGATTTCGGCGTTGTCGGAGAAGAAGGTCCAGTTTACCTGGTCCGAAATGCTGGCCGGCACGGTCAGTCGTCTGCCGTCAGCATCAGGCCTGTTTGAGCAGGCCCGTGCCGGCATCGATGCCGCGATTGAAGAGCAGCGGCTTATCCCCCTGGATCGCGAGAAGGGCATTTTTACTTCCGATATTCATCTGCTGAACGAACTCAGCGTTCATCAGCTGGCCCGCACGGCCATTCAGGAGCAAAACGTACTGGTCTTTCCTGAACGGGCACGGGAGCGCGAGATGCCTGCGGGTGATGCTGTCTCAGTCCTGACGCAGAATAAAAGCCCGGTGGCCATTCTCAGCGGTCGCGGAGGCGCGCAGGTCCTGCGGGAGCGTACGGAAGACGTGACCATGATGGCCCGCTCACAGGGCCGTGAGGTGATGGTGATTGCAGCCGACGGTCGCAGTGGCCAGTTCCTGTCAGAAAGCCCGCAGCTGGCAGGCCATGTCATGCTGCGCTCGCAGATGAATGCAGACACCGTATTGCCGGTGCAGGGCACCGTTATCGTTGACCGGGCGGAGAGACTGTCGCTGAAAGAAACCGTGCTGCTGCAGGAAAAGGCGCTCAGCGCCGGTGCGCAGCTGATTTTTATGGATACGGAGAACCGGCAGGGAACGGGGAATGCCCTGTCCGTGCTGAAAGAGGCGGATATTCCACAGTACCGGTTTTACAGCACGCAGCTGCCGGAAGTACGACTGGTCAGCGAGGCGGACAAACGCCGCCGTTATGGCCAGCTGGCGCAGGACTATGTTCGCCTTTCAGCTGAAGGGCTGGATGTTGTGGCCCAGGTGACCGGCGCCCGGGAACAGCAGCAGCTGACGGAGGTTATCCGGGATATACGGCGTGATGCGGGTGAGCTGGGCCGGGAGCAGGTGACACTCCGGGTACTGGAGCCGGTGTGGCTGGACAGCAAAACCCGTCATCAGCGCGATAACTACCGGGCCGGGATGGTGATGGAGCAGTGGGACGCTGAGAAGAAAACGATGACCCGGCACACCATTGACCGGGTGGCTGAGGCCACCAACAGCCTGGTGCTGCAGGGGGAAGACGGCAGTCGCCTGACCCTGAAGGTGACGCAGGTGGACGGCAGCTGGAGCCTGTACCGCAGCCGGACGCTGGAGGTTTCTGAAGGGGACCGCGTCAGGGCGCTGGGGCGTGAGCTGAAGGGCGCCATCAAAGCGAAAGAACAGTTCACCGTGGCAGGACTGGAAGACGGCGCGGTACGGCTGCGAAGCGGCGACAGGGAACTGCGCCTGCCCACCGACCGGGCCGTGAAGCTGGCTCATGACTATGTGGAAAGTGCCGGGGCCGGCACCAGTGCGTCGCGTACGGTACTGGCCGCTGTCGGCCCGCGCGGGCTGAACAAACAGGTCCTGAATGCCCTGGCGCAGAGCGGCGGCGATATCCGGATTTACACCCCTCTGGAGGCCGGGCAGGCCGCGCGCAAAGTGGAGAGTGTGTCTGCCGTGCGACTGGCCAGCGACCAGGTCCGTCAGTCGACCGGCGAGGCAAATCTGGATACCGCCATACAGGCCAGTCGTGAGCGTCTGATGTCGGATGCAGAGCAGGCCGTCAGTCTGGCCATCCCGCGCGCGCAGCAGGGACTGGTACACCTCAGTGAAATTGCCCTGCTGTCAGAAGCGGTAAAATCCGGCCAGCCGCTGGCTGATGTCCGGACTGAAATCGCCCGACAGGTAAGCAGCGGGGAGCTGATTCAGCTGGATTCGGTTTCCGGGGCGGGAAACAGGGTGCTTGTTCCGCGTGTGGCGTATGAGATGGAAAAGACCATCATCCGCCATATTGCTGAGGGTAAGGATGCTGTACAGCCACTGATGGCGCTGACGCCTGCCTCTGTGCTGGCCGGTCTGACGGCTGGCCAGCGGGAGGCCACACGGACGGTACTGGAGAACACCGACCGCTTTATGGCCATTCAGGGGTATGCCGGGGTGGGGAAAACCACCCAGTTCCGGGCGGTGATGGGTGCCCTGAACACCCTGTCTGAATCCGTGCGCCCGCAGGTCATTGGCCTGGGACCCACGCACCGGGCCGTGCATGAGATGCGTGAGGCCGGGGTGGAGGCACGAACGCTGGCCAGTTTCCTCAGTGAAACCCGGCTGGCCATACAGGCCGGGGAAACACCGGACTTCCGCAATGTCCTGTTCCTCACCGATGAGAGCTCGATGGTGGGCAACCGTGATATGGCAGAGCTCTATCAGCTGGTTGCCGCAGGCGGCGGACGGATGGTCTCCAGCGGGGATACCGCGCAGCTGCAGGCCATCTCAACCGGTCTGCCGTTCCGCCTGGTACAGCAGCGCAGTGCCATCGATACGGTGGTGATGCAGGAGATTGTCCGCCAGACCCCGGCGCTGCGCCCGGCGATTGAAAGCATCATCGCCGGTCAGGTTGATACATCACTGCGCCAGGTGGATGACGTCAGTCCGCAACAGGTCCCCCGTCAGGAAGGAGCCTGGGTGCCCGGGAATTCCGTCATGGAAATCCGTGCGCCGAAAAAGGACCAGGAGCAGGACTCTCCCGCCGTCGGCGAGCAGACACTGACTCCAGAGCAATTGTCACTGGTCCGGACCGACATCATTGAAGCCATCCGGGATGACTGGATGGGGCGCACCCCGGAGGCGCAGCAGCAGACGCTGGTTGTGGCGGAACTCAACGCCGATCGTCATGCCATCAATGATGCCATTCATGCCGCCCGGCATGAGAAAGGCGATACAGGTGCTGAAGAACGCACGTTCACCGTCCTGGAGCCGCTCCGGGTGCCTGACAACGCCCTGCGTGCGGCTGAAACCTTTGCGGAGTATACCGGCGCCGTGGCCATGATGAACGAGCGCTACTGGACTGTAGCGGAGGTGGATATGCAGGACGCCGTGGTCACGTTGCGTAATGCTGACGGGGAATCGGTGTTGATCTCTCCTCAGCAGAACACTGCACAGGATATTTCCCTCTTCACACCCCGCGATATGACGATCAGTCAGGGGGACAGAGTGCGCTTTACCCGCTCGGACACCGACCGCGGCTATGTAGCCAACAGCCTGTGGGAGGTGGCCGGGTTCACTGACGACGGGGCCATCCGCTTTCGCCAGGGAGGTCAGGAGAAAATCATCGACCCGCAGGCCATGACGGAGGACCGCCATATTGACCTCGCATACGCCCTGACGGTGTATGGCGTGCAGGGGGCCAGTGAGCGCTTTGCCATTGCCCTGACCGGTACCGAAGGTGGCAGGAAAAGAATGGCGTCTCTGGAGTCTCTTTACGTGACTCTGTCACGAGCAAAAGAGCATGTTCAGGTATTCACGGACAACCGGGAGCGCTGGCAGCAGCTGGTTCAGCAGTCTAAGAGCGGTAAAACTGCTCATGACCTGCTGCACCAGGAGAGTGACCACGAATCCGACACCGGCAACCGACTGCTGGCCACCGCCTCACGACTGGATAAAACAGCGCTGGGACGCAGGGTTCTGGCGGAAAACGGCCTTGAGGGCGAAACAATGGCGCGCTTCATTGCTGCCGGCAGGAAATACCCGACACCGTATGTGGCCCTGCCAGCGTGGACCCGTCACGGAAAAGAAGCCGGAGCACTCCTGACCGAAATCCGCATTGAGGATGACGGGATGCGCGTGGTGCTCAGTGATGAGTCCCGGCTGCGTGGTGGGGAGGATGCGCAGTTCGCCGGCCTGCAGGCCAGCCGTAACGGACAGACACTCATTGCTGATGATGCACAGACGGCGCTGCGCCTGGCACAGGAGAACCCGGAGAGCGGGGTGGTGATACGCCTGCACGGTGAAGAACGGTTGCTCAATGCAGCCCGCCTGACCGGGGGACGAATCACGGAGCCTGATGAGGTGGCACGGACAGTGCGCAGTGTGGCGGAGGCTGAATCAGCTGCAAAAGCGGAAGACCCCATTACGCTGCCTCCGGATGAGCAGCAGAAACTGGCAGAGGCACAGGAAAAAGCGGCCCGGGAGCTGGCGGAGCAGGCCCGGCAGGAACTGCTGCCGGCAGTGCCGGGTGAGGAGAGCACCAGACCCGAACCCCTGTTGTCTGCCGATGAAGAACGTCGCCTGCGTGACGGTACAGCACGGGGAGAACGTGCGCTGGATGAGGCCATTCAGGAAGCGGTGGCGGACGGTCGGGATATCCGCCAGCAGGTGCGTGAACAGATCCTGCGTACCGAGCGTGAGTGGGTGGTGAATGTACCGGAAAAAGACATTGAGCTGGAAAAAACGCTCGGTGGGGACTGATTCAGGGAGGATATGTGTATGGTTGCCGGAATATTCATCATTACCATTTTGCTCGCCGGATTTGTGGTATTGCTCAGGCAGGCCGGTTCAGCCCGGCATCCACTTTTGCAGAGACTGCGTGAAAAAGGGATTCGGCCGGGCATAACTGAACTGTTGCTGTGTCGCCGACCATCGTTCGTCAGTGCCGGTCAGCTGATGACGGAGCGGGAGCAGCGTTTTCTGCGCCGGCTCGACAGGGTGACCGATACCCGCCAGTGGCGGCTGTGCCCGCAGGTTCGAGTGGCCGATATCGTCAGAGTGGTGCCCGACCGTAAGTCCGGGAGCCGTGAATGGTGGCAACTGTTCCGCCTGGTATCGCAGTGGCACTGCGATGTGGTTATCACGGACCGCGCCGGGCGAATCATTGCGGCAGTGGAGCTGGACGATCGTTCCCATCAGGTGCCGAAACGTCAGCGGCGTGACCTGCTGCTGGAGGAGGTGCTGACACAGGCGGGTATCCCGCTGCTGCGTGGCGATGATGAGCAGCAACTGGCGGAGCGCGTCAGGGCACACCTTTGCGCACAACGACCGGAGGCTGCAGCATGAATCCGGGGAAATCTGTTGCCCTGCATTCTTTCAGGCCAGTCCTGAATTTCTCCGCGCTGCAGCGCGATGTCATACGGATGGTCGCGTTTATGGTAATGGTGGGGGACCACATCGCCACTGCCTTCCAGCTGGATATGCCCTTACTGAACATGGCCGGGCGTTGTGCATTCCCCCTGTTTGCGCTGGTCAGCGGCTGCAACATGGCAGGTAAAACCTTGCGTCAGCACATCCTTAACCGCCTGTGGCTGATGGCGCTCCTGGCCCAGCCGGGTTATTGGCTGGCCTTCAGGGAAGCCGGACTCATGTGGTGGCAACTGAATATCCTGTTCGCCTTCGCCGTTGTCATGCAGGTGACCCGTTTCCTGCAGGCGGCGACCGTGCTTAATGGCGTTGCAGCGTTCACGGTCCTGGTGGGGTATCTGCCACTCAGCTCTGCCAGTTACGGCATACCCGGTCTGCTGATGCTCGCCGGTGCGCTTCTTGTCTGGCACGTCAGGGACTCACTGCGGCCAGCCCTGTTTGCTGGCTGGCTATTGCTGGTCGCCCTGCTTAATGCCCGGCACGGTGATGTGATGATGATCTCCGGCGTACTGCTGACGCTGGCTGTGCTGTTTTGCGTGCACGGGCTGGTACCTGCTCTCGGACGACGCCTTCAGGCCGGACGGTGGTTTGCACCAGCGTATGCCCTCCATCTGCTGTGTATTGGTTTTCTGTTCAGTATTCTCTGACCTGTCTCTGCCTGTGAAAGTAATCATATGGGAAAAAAGCAAAATGCAGTACCTGCAGTTAAACACGTGAAACTGGCTTTTCCCGGTCAGGTTTAGTTCAGCCACAACGGCCTGACGCCTCCGCAGGACGTCGTTGTCCAACCCCGGCAATCGGGGAAAAACGAGTTCCCCCCGATTCCAGCGTTTTTGAATACATCCAGCAAAGGAAATACCATGCAAACAATGCATAAAAAACATATGTGCCGATGGCTTCTGTCCGGCCTGTTCGGTCTGGCGCTGTTTGCGTCAGTACCGAAAACTCACGCAGCCACCATTGAGGCAGGATTCTCTCCGGAAGGTACAGCTCTACAGCTTGTTCTTAAGACAATTGAGGCTGCGCAGCAGGAAATCCGCCTGATGGGCTATTCATTCACCTCTCCTGAGGTGACCGGTGCGCTTATCCGGGCAAAACGTCGGGGTGTGGACGTCAGGGTGGTACTGGACTGGAAAGCTAATGCAGGAAAAAATAACAATGCCAGTAAAGCTGCGATGAGCTTACTGGTGAATGCCGGCATACCGCTACGAACTAACGATATTTTCGCTATCTTGCATGACAAAGCGATGATTGTAGATGCCAGTATCTTGCAAACCGGCTCTTTTAATTACACAGCGGCTGGCGCCCGCAAAAATTCAGAAAATGTGCTGGTCATTCATGATATGCCAGAGCTGGCCCAGAGATACCTTACACACTGGCATTCTCGTTGGGATAGCGGCATAGACTGGAAATCATCTTATTAACAGAAGTTATCCCTAAGTCCTGCTGTGCGGATATGTCCCGGAACTCCCTCTTATTTAGCATTAAGCCGCCATTTTTTTTGCCTCGACTCAGACAAAAGAAAAACCCCGTTTATCACAATCCTGTCCGGGACGAAAAACGGGGTTTAGGCGCATGCGTTCAATAAACACACAACATGGAAATGTTAACGTTATGACTTACATATCACAAGGTATTTATCCTTCTGTCGGTCGCACATGTTTGATCCCGGAGGTTATATGACGCTCCGGAGTATGACGACATCTGAATATGTACAGGTTAAAAATCCCTTCCCAATCTTCATCGTTCCTTGTCAGAAGGGAACTGAGCGCCCAAAGAGGACATTACCTTTCAACAAAATGCTCATGCAAAAGGCTATGAATTTTACTCAGACCTGGAATTTTACCCTTTTGGTAACTTTGTCACGCGCTAAAGGGACAAGGCAGCGCAGGCCGCCTTTACTACGTTGCCGTGCAATAGACGCACTCATACAGGCAATTTGTTTTCATTACGATCCTCTCGCAAACAGGGTAAATGCAACGATGACTACGCTGGCAAGCGAGTGTGGTCTTGCGACAGAAACAAAGAGCGGGAAATTGTCTATCAGTAGGGCAACGCGGGCACTCCAGTATCTTGCTAAGGAGCTGGGTATCATCACATACCAGACAGAGTTTGATCCGGAATTAGGCTGTTATTTACCCACTAACATTACTTTCACTGGATTGTTTTTTGAATCGATACAAGTATCTGAAGACGCTGTTTCAGCCGCCAGGAAAAGCCGGGCAGAATATAAAAACATGCAACGTTCACAAAAAGGTAAGCCACGTTTAACACTGGACAAGCTTATATCTCTCGCCTGGACCGCATTCAGAGAACGCTTCAAAGCATACCGATTGATGCGTAAAGCGTATGGGGAGAAACGGGCCAGAGCGAGAAGAGAAGCACATTTAAGTTATCGGGAAATCTCATCGCTTGTGAGAAAGGAACTGACGCGTGAAATTGCTGCCGGCGAGTGTCGATTAAACTTCCATGATGTTGGGAATGAGATAAAAAGACGGGTTAAACAGAGGATGATTATGTCGCGGACGGGAACATACCAGCTTGCTGGTTAGTCTTGTTGAGTTGAACATTATGCCAGCAATGCTCAACTCGGGACGATAACTACTCTCACCCTCAATCTCGCATCGTATACGTTGCAATAATCAAAATTAAGGTGGTTTTTGTAATTTATACGTTACCAGGATAGTCTGAGTGTATTCCAGACACTTTTGCTCAGTTCGGGGGGAACACCGTGCTCTTCAGCAAGATCCTGCCAACGGGAAACTGCGAAAATGGTTTCATCGATGATATGTTGTGCTTTTTTACGACGAAGGCCAGTAATTTGTTCAGCTACAGACATCAGATCGTCCTGATTAAAATTGTCACGTTTTCCCGCAAGTGACAGTTGATGCGACTGCACCCAAATAGAATCCTTCTTATAACTCCAGGCAATGTCGTAGGCTGGAGCAAGCTCCCATTCATAGTCATCGTTTACCCGGAAGGACCAGTTTTTTGTATGATCATCATGATTACGTGCGATAATATTGAATACCATTCGGCGAAAAATTTGCTCCTGCTCATTGTAAGAAAGACCTAATTGCCGGGCAGTAGAAAGTAATTCTTCATAACTGTAAGCGCCTGGTTTTCTAAAATCAGCATGCACCATTCCGCACAGACTTAGTACGTGATATTTATGGTTTCCATCTCGATCGAACCTCTTTGTCATGAAGTGTGCTCGTTTGCTTTCTTCTTCACGCAAAAGCTCGCAATGAGACATGTTGATACCTGCATTTGTAGCCATAAGATAATACACATACTCCATTACACCGTAACCCTTAGGATCACCAAACGTTTCACTGTCTGTTTTGTGTTCTTCGACACCATCAAATTTCAAGAGGAAATGCTCAAAGCCTTCCGGTACGCTAACCTGACCTGAACGTATCTCTGTTCTGTCCTTGTTTACAGCAACAACGGCTTTAGCTCTGGCTCCTCCGGCAGAAGTACCTATCTGAAGCAGTTTGGCCATAGATGACTGTTCATGGTCATTGAGGTGAAGCTGATCGCGTGAATCAAGGACTTTTTGGGCCATACTGACAAGTTCATCAATCAATATGGGCTGGCTACTATCTTCAAACGGGCTATTTGTAGGTTGATATTCCAGTGCACCCATTCCCCTGGTGCCGGTGTAGAGCAAACGGTCTATGGCCATGAACTGCGATTTATCGAGACCTTGTCTTGCCAGCCATGCGTTTATGAGAGCATTACCAAAATCATCAGGTAATGAGTCGGCAAATACTGCCGGTAACCCCCGAAAAGTTTCAAATGACAGAGCAGGGAATGTATACGTCTGACTACTCAACGGTAAATGCAGGGGGGACAGACTAAAACCATCCTGCCGCCACTCTTCAGTGTATTCAAAAGATGCAAACCCATTGTCATCTGTGTAAGCCAGATATCCTGCCGGGATACCATCAAACATAACTGTGCATGCGTCTGAGATCATTTGTCAGTCCTTTATTTCTTTCTGTTAGCCAGCATTTCTCTCACTGACATCCCGGAGGAGATTTTTCTCCAGCTATCTTCTTTCGGAGCGTTGATCTGTTGATTTATGGTTTTTCTTCTCGCGACACCTGCAGAATGCAAATTGCGAATCAAACCATTGCGGCGCTTTACTATTTCTGAAGGGCGGAGTGAGGGAGTCGGTATCAGCGAATTTAAACCTTCTAACAGGTTCAATTCTCGCAGAACGCCGAGAAATACCGTAAGGCTGCATGTTCCTTTTTGAATTCGTGAATAGGTTGGACGACTTATACCCAGTTTTTCTGCAAGCGCTTCCTGCGTCATTCCGCGACTTTGACGATAAGATTCGAGACGGCTGTAAAGTTCTTCCGCAACCGCAGCATCTGACATTGCCATAGTGATGTTCATAGCAGCCCCCTTATGTAACGTATACGTGCTATTATAAGGCAAAATTGTGATTTTTGTAACGTATACATATCAAAGGTTGTTTGGCCGCAGCAGGCGGGAATTGTGCATATTAACGTCGGGTGCTGAGCCTTCCCCACTAAACTGCAAGCACTATCCTGCAGCCGACAGGGACGTTAACTGCAGGTATTCTTTTTAACTTCTTTAAACGACTTTCTTTTAAAAAGAATACCTGTTCAAACATAGAGCAGGGGATAAAAATAGTTACAACATACAATTAGCCCCCCATTTACCTGTGCACCTGCCATATCCTCACAGTGCAGAAACACCCAGCCCATCCCGAGCTTTAGTCTGATTCCGTGCACAGCGGCAACACCTGAGCCGGGACCCACCACTGAAAAGCCCCGCCGCCCCGGGCCGAAGGCCCGGAACCGTGTCGCTTTTAATAATGGATGTTGTAACTATATTCTCCTTTGCTGTTAGTTGTGCTCCTGTAAGATTAGAGTACACGCTCGTAAGCGCCCCCGATGGGCCGCTAACGCGGAGATACGCCACAACTACGGCTACGCCTCGTTGTGACCACTCCGACCGCGCACAGAACATTCTGTGCTGTTGTTAGCTGGTTTTAGCTAAGCAGGGCAGGGGGTTATCAATTCTTCGGCATGGCCGGGCTCCCGGCGCCTGTAACCATGGAAGTCATGCTCAACTTCAACTGGCGCCTCTATACCGCCTCGCGGTATGAAACAGATAAATTTACAAGTCTGTGCGTTGCGGAGTTGAACGCTTTTATTGAGAGAAGACTAAATATGGTCAATATTAAAACCACTCAGGACCTACAACAACTATAACGGCCACACGGGACCGATAACATGAAAATAGAAACTATCAGCTACGTGAAAAAAAACGCGGCCACACTCGACCTTTCCGAGCCCATTCTGGTAACACAAAATGGCATACCCGCTTATGTGATTGAGTCTTATGACCAGCAACAAGAGCGAGAGAACGCCAATGCACTGTTGAAACTGCTTACTCTGTCAGAGAAAGATAAGTCTGAGGGTAAAGTGTTTTCAAGGGAGCAGTTACTGGATGCTATAGGAAGGTAAGCGCGCAGCTGCTTAACCATAGGTTCTGTATACATGTTTTATTCCTCTGACGTCTCTTTTAATGGCCGCAAATGTCCTTTTGTTAGCGGCAATGACCGGGTAGCTGAGATAACTGCCAACTTTTATCCCTTCATCTTCACGCATAAACGAGCGTTGGTGCTGATGCCGCCCGCAGGTTCCGGGTTCACCCTTCCACCGTGGTGCGTCTTCTTGCCAAATATCGGATGAAAAGGAAAGAAACCAGTAGGACGGAAGCTGTGATCCTATGGCGTCTCGTCCTGATAATCAGCAGATCAGCTTTTTGTATAAAGACCAGAACCTAAAGGAGACCTTTCCGGGCAAATGTGATACGGGTAGCTTCATTTAAATCCATGCTTTTCATATTGTCAGGGGATACCCAGACAATAGCCTGAAATTCCTCATTAAACGTAATCGTCCGGTTTGTAGTGATACAGTCAAAGATGAGGTAAATCATGTAAATGTCCTCTGTTGTACCATCCGGGTACGTTTTAGTACGGATATCATCACGAAAGGCCCAGGGTTTAACGTCTGTGATACGAAGTGCTTCGCCTAGTTCTTCCCTGATTTCACGCCTCAGTGCAGTTTCCATCGTCTCGCCGGGTTCCATTCCGCCGCCGGGCAGCGCCCATTGTCCCGGGAATACCCCACGATCGGAGGCCATTTTACAAAGCAGAAACTCACCTTCATTTTGTATCACTGGGCACACTATTACTCGCTGGCGCACTTCATGTCCTCAACATCATGGCTTTCTGAATAAATAACCTAATCAGAAAAACGTCAGTGTCATCCGGGTGATCACACACCATAATCCGCTCACGAAGGCATACCGGAAGATTATTGGTAAAATGCTGATATTCCGCATGCCACCCTGTGATCCTTTTTACCTTCATGGCCTCATCGGGTAATTCCACCGGCCGTACACCGTGAATTTCATCATCATTGAGATGCATGAGTGAATGTACGACGGGATAGTCAATGAAAGCGATAATGTCTGGCTCAATGAGCAATTCATTAATTAGGCCCGCAGCGACTGCTCTTCAATCGTTTCGACCGCGGCGAAAAGTAGCCCGCTGAAGTTAAAGATTTCGCACTCGTTTTCAGTGAACGCGCAGCCTTTGTTCAGCAGCGGGGAATCAAGTAAAACCGGGCTTGAATAAGAAATATAAAGTAAGTTATTACTTGTTTCTTTGAACATAACCTACGCCCGGCTACCTGATGTTGAAATTGAATTACCTTTATCGGTATTCTCTGTATTTAATGGCATCACGCCAACGGCACACCTCTCAGCTCAATAAGTAGTTGGCCAGCATCATGGTGAGCATGCCGCCAAGAGCCGGAATTAAAGTTCTGCGAACAATCATGAACGGTGAACATTCGCCAGCTTTACTCACTGCAATGATGATCCCTGCGACGGGAGAAATGGAGCGCCCCATCCCAGCCATTAGCTGCATCGGCAAAATCATGTGCACAGCGCTTTCACCAAATTTAGTGGCGATCGCGGGTGCCATGCCGGAGAAAGAGAAGAAAGCTGCTACCCCTGAACCGGTAAGTACTGCTGTCACCCCCACCAGCAGCGTCATCACGATGGTCATACTGGCAAAGCCGAAACCTGCGTTTTGTACCATCTCCAGCAGATAATCTACCGCGCCGATTTTTTGCATGCCCTGGGCGTAGATATCCGCGCACACCAGCAGCGAAACCACGCTGGTGAACATGCCGCCCATCCCTTTGAAGAACACCTGAACGCCTTTACAGCAGGCACGGAAATCGCGCTTTACGAATAGTTCGCACACGAACGCCAGCATGGTACCGACAATCATGGCGGTCACCACGTCGATTTTAATCGACGTAATCACCAGGGGGCTAAAGACCAGGACCAGGATTACCGGAAATACAGGCAGAAAAGCATATAGCCCCGGCACCTTTTCATCTTCCTTCTCCTGGCTTGTGACGTCATTAACCGCCGGGCTGGTCACCAGATGACCATCCTTCTTGTCATAATATTTAGCTGTAAAGAAAACCAGCACGGACACCACCAGCATAACGGCAACGGCCACTGGCATCTGATAGTGCGCAAAATAAACGGCCGCTTCCATATCGGCATGTTTGGCCGCCAGGTTAGCCGTGCCAACCGCAGGGCCTAAGTCCATAAAAGCGCACAGGCCGATCATCGCCGCAGCTGCCGCCTTACTGACGCCCAGCCGCACCAGCACCGGAAAAAACGTAACCAATAACATCATCGCGAGCCCGGCAGCGCTAGAAATCGCGACGTGCAACAGTTGCGCTAAAATGTATCCCAGCGCCAGGATCACATAGGGCGCCTTGATAATTTGCAGGGGACGAATGCAGACGTTCACCATCGCGTTAGACGCTTTGATGTGATCCATATAGCTGGCAAAGCCGCCTGCTGCCATAATGATCAAACCAATACCGGCGATCTGCGTGGAGAGCGAGCCTTTGGCAAAGGCAAAGATATCCAGCCAGGTAGAGCCGGTTGAGTCGGCCTTACCATAGAGAATACTCTTTTCAGGGTAGAAAACGGCTGTAATGGTCAGCAATGACAAGCCGGCCAGTAGCAACACAGTCTGAGGCTGGAAGTTCTTGATAATTAACCATGCTGCAATGATAGTGATCACGATTGCGATTACAAATGCGGTCATGAGCTCGTCCTTTTATTTTTGTAAAATAAGGCGCCTAATTATAATCAGGTAGTCTAATTCTCTATAAACTAAGAGGTTGATGCCGTAATGAAATTATGAAAGAAGTGGAGATGTGTGAGCTATGAGAAAATGTGTTTCCCGCCAGTGTTTGTGCGCATGATCGCATAAAAGAAAATATGCCGTTCGCAATAATGAAGGACAACTATAACATTATTAACTGGCCAGGCGTCTTTTATGAAAAAATAGTATCTATTTATCCTCTGGCGTACAAGGATTACTCTTATGGAAACAAATATGTCTTTGACATTAAAGAAATATATTTCAAAAACAACTCATTTATCTTCACTGACAGAATCAGAACATCGTCTCGACGATTATATTCGCGAACATTTCAATGAACTACCTTTTCACGGCATCATCGACATTGCCCGTAATGCCATGGTCAGTAAAGCAACAGTAGGGCGTTTTTTAAATAAACTTGGATTTGTAGGCTACGCCGACTTCCGACGCGCGTTGGAAAATACGCTGACACAACAAAAAATGGTGCCACCGTTTGAGCTGGCATCACGTATTCAGGTAAAAGACAACATTACCATGACACAAATTGTGTCCGAGTTTAATAGAAATGTTACGATTTTGTTTGAGAATTTTAAAAATAATATTAATATCGACAGTTTAGAGAGATTTATTGAGATCATCTTGAATACCGACCGGCACATATATGTTATCGGCCCAGCATCTTCCTATGCGATGGCGAAACACTTTACTACCCTGGTTAAATATTTCCGTAATCGTGTAACATTGCTTTCAATGGATGTCGGGGAGTTGCCAAAGTCGTTACTGAGCGTTACAGACCAGGATGTGCTAATCGTCTTCTCCTATTACCGTTTTAACCGGGTAGTGATCCGCGTTACCGAATGGTGTCGCAGAAAAGGTACGACGGTGGTGCTGATCACCAACTCAGAGTCCAACCCGTATGGCAAATTCTGTAACCTGCAGTTCGTGTTGCCCAGCGATGCTCAGTCGGTGTTTAAAAGCCGCATAGTGGGCTTCTTTTTTATCGAGCTGGTGTTACATCTGGCCTATGAGAAAGGAGAGGGAGAGGGGAATTTTGAGCAACTGGAAAAGCTGTTTGTCTTTTTTGAAACTTTCTCACCTCTCCCCGGTTAGTAAACCGCTCCTGCCAGCAAATCACCTGGCTGGTGGGAGCGGAAAAGCCAGTCATTACGCCGTCGGGACGTGAATGTAATTATCAAAAGCAGCGACGGTTTCCTCGAGCAGTGCGTCATTACAACCAAGATAAGACGATGGATCGCAGGCCGCGACGATCTCGTCTTCGCTCAGCGCGTCACGAATAGTTCGACACGTCATCACACACTGCAACAAATCTTTTGAGCCGTCGGCGTCTTTTAATAACGTCTTCATCAAATCATATGCCGCGCCACGGCCGATTTTCTCCGCCAATACCATGGTGACGGACTCCGACATAATGAAGTTCTTTGACGCGGCGAAGTTACGACGCATCTTCTCTTTGTCTACTACCAAACATGAAAACAACCGGACAGCGCGCTCAAGGCTCGCAGACAGGGCCAGGGCCGACTCTGGCACCAACGTCCAGTTAAGTACACGCATCGAGGCGGCACGCACGTCGCACTGGTCAAGCAGGCTGGTCACGCCGGAGGCATAGGTCCAGCCCAAGCGGGAAAGCGTCTGGATCATATTACTGGCGCGCGGATTAGTCTTGTGCGGCATGGTGCTAGACCCACCTCCGCCTTCGCCTTCGCGCAGCTCAGCCACGGAGGTGCGCCCCTGCGTTTCAACGTCATTCGCCATGCGGCATAGCGTACCGTGCACCAAGGCAAAAAACTGCACTGCTTCAACCACGTGATCCTGACTGGCGTTGGTCATGCCGATGGGGCATGACAGTCCCAGGGCATCCATCAGTTGCTTACGTATTACCATACCCTCACTGCCAACAGACGCCAGGTTACCGACTGCGCCCCCAAAAAGGCCGGTGGTCGCTGTCGGATAGAGGCGATCAAGACGTTGAAGGTGGCGCGTCAGTTCAGAGAGGTAGCTGCTGACGTGAAGCCCCCATGTCGTAGCAGAAGCATCGACGGAGTTGGTTCTGGCCACCATTACAGTATGCCGGTGCTCCAGCGCCATGGCTTTGACCATAACGCTCAGTTGTAGCAACTGGCAGCGCAGCAGTTGCAGAGTTTGCTTCATGCGCATGGCTAAAGCGGTGTCCAGAAGATCCTGGGTCGTACAACCCCAGTGAAGGTATTTCTTCACTAGTGGGGTACCGGCATCAGCAATTTGATCGACCAGAGGCTTAATCGCCATGCCAACGGAACGCGTTTCCCTGGCAAGGCGTGGCCAGTCGATATTCAGCGACTGGCAGGTGGCGGAAATGTCAGCAGCGGCTTCCCGTGGAATAATGGCTAACTCTGCCTGCACCTGCGCAATGGTAGATTCGAAGGTGAGCCAACAACGAAGAAGGTTTTCATCAGACCAGATTTCTTTCATTTCTGGCTGCGTAAAAAGAGACAAATACAGTTCTGAATCAAATACCGAACTTTGACTGCCTTGCATTATAAACTCCTGTGATTTATCTCGCCGATAACGACGCATTATTTAAATCCATTTTATCTGCATGATTTGGATTCTGAAGTAATTTTATTTACAGAGATAGGGGAATGTTCATTTCCCGGCTGTCGCGGGTTGTACGAATTGAAAAATGTGATGGGATTAACATCAACAGTTCATTCACGCCCTGCTCGGACCAAAACAATAAAAGTGTTTATTTCAACTTTGCACAAATAGAATTTAACAATAATAGAACCATCCGTTGTCAATCTGGTTCACGTGCGTTGAATCACAGTTCAACATGAGAAAAATCAATTCCCGTATCTGCCTCACACAAGTGTAACTAAAAATAAATGGCGCCCGAAGGCACCTAACCCGGCGGCAACTATTTAACCCTCAAATAAGGGTTGAGCGACTTTATTTACATGGGGAAGGGAAGCATGAACATTAAAGCAAATACGTTATTATTCATTGCATTAAGTGGCGCAAGTTCGTCTGCGCTAGCGGTAAGCGTTTATAAAGATAAAGAGACCACGCTCGATATTTACGGGCGTATCGAATGGCAATTAGCAAACGGTGATGCATCGTTTGCTAAAGATGATTCCCGCAGTCAACTCGGGGGGCGTTTAGGGTTCTACTTAACTCGCGACTTACCCCTACTGGAGGACACAAAATTAGTCGGGCGCCTGGAGTGGCAGGTTCGTACCGAAAAAGATGATAATAAAACTAACGATAAAGATCTCGATGCCCGTTATTCCTACCTGGGGCTGTCTCATGCCAAATATGGCGAGCTGATCGCCGGGCGTACCAGAAACCCGTTGTATCAGGTGATGCGTATGACAGACAAATATAAAAACTTTACGCCGAATGTATACAACTACGGCATTACCACCATTGATGACTCTTACCAATTTAACCGTCAGGACGGAACCCTGCAATGGAACGCTAATTTCAGCGGGCACCAGGTACAGCTGGCTTACGTCTTCGGAAACGGTAACAGTGAGAATGACGCACTTGATGACGGTATGATGGTCAGCTACCGCAAAATGATTAAAATCGGCGATGTAAACATCACTCCGGCGATTGCAGCCAGCCAATATAACCGTCAGGATGGCGTAAAAACCACCGATGGCCGTAAGAAACACAGCCAGTTGCTTGGCGGATTACAGCTCGATTACAGCGATCTGTCATTGGCCGTAACGGCCAGCAAGATCTCCATCGAAAGAGATAACAAGTCTGACAATAACTTTACGAGTTTCGATTCGGTTCTCTCATATCAATTCACGAAAGAATTTAGGGTGCTGGGCGGATACAGCTTCCTGGACGAAGCCGGTCAGGATGTATACAGGCGTGAGGGCTGGCGGGTAGAGTCACTGCTTAACCTGGCACAAAACGTTTATTTGTCGGCGACTTACCTGAAAACTCTGGCGAATAATAATGAGAAAATCAACGATGATGCCGTTATCGTCGGGTTACGCTACGACTTCTGAGGAATAAGTGATGAAAAAGTACATGTTGTTGCTGGCAGGGCTGGCGCTGATATTCAACGCGCAGGCCGATACGATTATCGCCGCTAAACCGCAGGATAAACTGAGCGGAGAAAATAAATCCGTTGCGCTCTACGGAAACTCTTATACGCATTATAACAACAACATAAATACCCGATTGCGCGATCTTAGCCGTTCGCTGCTTCCTGATGAAGCGAAAGGCTATATGTTCCGCGGAATCACGATTTCGTCAGGGCGTTTGGGATGGCATCTTCCGAATCTGGAATTTCAGAATACGCTGCAAAAATGGGACGTGGTGATTTTTCAGGGAAATTCTACAGAGCCTTTTGCTGCCAAAGAGGACTCTCGTCAGTATTTCACTGAATCTGCCGTCAAAATGGCAGATATTGCCCATAAAGAAGGATCCCGTGTGGTGTATTTCATGACCTGGGCCAGCAAGGATAAACCCGGGGAAACTGCAAAGCTTGAGGAAGCCTATCTGGATATCGCCAGTAAAACCGGGGGATACGTCGCGCCGATCGGGCTGGCCTTCAGTAACGCGATGAAGGCGTACCCGGAAATCAATCTTTATCACAGTGATGGCAATCATCCTTCTCTGGCGGGAACCTATCTGGCCGCCTGCGTGCTGTTCGCCACGTTGTACGATCATTCGCCAATCGGCGGCGCGCTGCCCGTTGACAGCGATATGACTGAACAAACAGCCAATGCACTGCAACAGGTCGCATGGGATACCGTCACGAAATTCCGCGCTAACTAACCACTGCTGTACGGCCTCTCCCGTATCTCCTGTGGCGTTCAGGAGAGGCAGCCAGTTGATAAATCAGTGCTCGATAGCCTGCTCATATCAGGGAAGAAACTATCTTCTCGTCTGGCATTGCTACTTCAGTCTCCTGGAATAATCTACGGTAAAAACGTGCTGCTACATATCGACCAGCTTAATTCCATCGCCGCACTGGCATTGCATGATGTTATTGCGCTTTCAGCTGGCCAGTACAGGTTGTTTAAACTGCTCAGTGAGAGCCGCATAATGTGCAGCAGCGACCTTGCAAAATCGACTGATGTTAAACGTTACGCTGTGCTGGTTTGCAACATTCAGGAAGTGCGAGCCACACTTACTTACAAGGTTATAGAACTACACGAGCGGATTAGAAATGGGGAAGACAGAGTGGCTGAATTAGCATTGAAAGAGGTCTCTTGGTGCCACTCCTGGCTGCGGTAAATAGAGGAAGCTATGAGTGGCATACACCGCACAGGAAAATAATATCGCAGAAAAATCATACAGAAGCGAAGCGGAGTATGTTTCTAATCTTCATTCTGGAGGCTCCAATACTGAGGCACTCTACTCGCGGGACAGTTAGAGACGACATACCGGCAATCAGTATGTCGTCCGTGAACATTCAAGTATGTTGAAATTAAGCAATGGGATTACAGGGTAAACGAAGGAGGACGCCAGCCCAGTTCGAGCGATATTTTCCTGGCGCACTCTACAACGTGGGGGACGAGTTCTTGCATGCGTGCGTCCGGCATATAAGTGACCGTGCTGGCGACGGAGATGGCCGCGACCACATGGTTTCCGGCATTGTAAACCGGAGCCGCCACACAGCGAATCGTCGGCTCATTTTCTTCAAGGTCCAACGCATAGCCTGAGTCGGCGTAATCATGCATTCGGGCGAGGAAGTCCGGGAGATGAGTCAATTCGCCATGCGCTAAAAAGAGCTGGCACCATTCTGATTCATCCGTGTCTAGTAACAGCGCTTTGCCAATACCGGTCAGCGCTAGCGGCATGCGATGCCCAATACGCGAGCGCATTTCCAACCCCTGCTGCCCTGGAATTTTATCGATATACAGGACTTCCGCGCCTTCCCGTTGCCCCAGATGAACCGTGTCGCGGGTAAAATCCGCCAGCTTTTGCAGAAAGGGGCGCGCTAAGGAGTAAAGCGGCGTATTTTCCAGTGAGCGGGTGCCTAGCTCAATTAAGCGTGGGCCGAGCGCATAGCCATCATGGTGAGTGAAGCGAAGAAAACGCTGTTGTACCAGCGCGCTGAGTAGCCGATGGGTTGTGCTTTTACTGGTTCCAGTAAACTCGCCGACGCTGCGTAAATCCCGACATCCTGACGCGACGGCATCAATAACAGCAAGACCGCGCAGTAGGGTTTGTACTCCCATAATTTCGGTCGGCTGAGCATCCATAATTCACCCTGACACAGTGTGTCATATTCATGTGTAAGATCATTACGATAACAATAACCGCTTTTGTGCGATATAAATGTAACTGCGCCGTGATTTCGCCATCGCGGGCAGAAATTCCGTTTGACGGATTCGCTGCCCATTTCTGATCGCTCAGGAGAGCAACTGATTTTTACGTGCGCGTCGTGCGGCCATTAGCTGACGTACCATTGGGCCGAACAGAGTCAGCATCGCCAACAACAGGAGCGTAGCGGTGATGGGACGGGTATAAATGAAATCAAAACTCCCGTTAGACAGCGATAACGCGCGACGGAAGTTACTTTCCGCCATCGGCCCCATTATGAGAGCCAGCACGACAGGAGATGCCGGGAAACCACCTTTTTGCATGAAATAGCCGATCACACCCGCGACCAGCATAATACCGACGTCAAACATGCTGTTGTTCAGAGCATAGGTGCCGACGATACATAGCGCGATAATCAACGGATTCAGAATGCTCTTGGGAATGTGGATCATTTTGGCGATGAAACGAACGGAAATCAGGCCAAGTATAAGCAGCATCAAATAGCAAAACAGCATCCCAACAAACAGCATATAGACCGTGTTGCTGTGTTCGGTAAACAGACGTGGTCCAGGCTGCATTCCCTGTAGCGTCAGCGCACCCAGCATGACAGCCGTCGTGGCATCACCAGGAATCCCCAGCGTCAGCATAGGCAACAGCGCGCCGCCCGTGCATCCATTGGCGCCTGCTTCACAGGCCGAAACCGCTTTGAGCTCACCCTTGCCAAACTGGTCTTCTGGCTTAGCAAAGCGCTTTGCTTCATTGTAAGAAACGAAAGCGGCGATATCTGCCCCCGCGCCGGGAATCATACCGATGAACACTCCCAGACCGGAGGAGCGCAGCAACGTGATAATAAGACGTTTGAAGGTAGACCACGGCGGAATGATTCGACCAATAGCGTACCGCATTGTCTTGCTAACTACTTCGTCTTTTTCCAGCGACTTAAGCACTTCTGCGGTGGCGAACAAGCCAATCATTACCGGGATAAACGGCACGTTCATCAGCTCAACAAAACCGCCGGTGAAACGCGGAAATCCGCCCATCGGATCGAGGCCAATGGTTGCGACCAGCAACCCTGCAACGCCGGCGATCAGCCCCTTAATCAGTGATTCACCGGAAATGCTGGCAATAATACTCAAGCCGAAAACGGCCAGCGCAAATGTCTCTGCGGCACTGAATTTTAGTGCTACCTCGGCCAGCATTGGCGAGAGGAACATGAGTACGATTATGCTGATGGTGCCGCCGAAAAAAGAGGAGAAAGTCGCCGTGCCCAGCGCCACACCGGCCTGACCTTTTTTCGTCAGTTCAAAGCCGTCAATCGCCGTTGCCGCAGCGGCTGGTGTGCCGGGGATCCTGAGCAAAATGGCAATAATCGAACCACCATAGACGCCGCCAAAGAAGACACCCGAGATAATCAGTAACCCAGAAACCGGATCCATGCCGTAGGTAAAAGGCAGCATTACGGCAACGCTCATGGTGACAGTCAGGCCCGGTAACGCGCCTACCAGGATGCCAAGCCAGACGCCAATAATTGAAAATAAAATGGCTTCCGGGTGGGCCAGCAAGCTATTTACACCGCCGAGAATAAGATCAAATTGGGACATAATTACTCCAGAGTCAGCGATTCCAGGAGGCTACCTTCCGGCAGCGGAACGTTCAGCGCCAGCGAAAAGAGGATATACAGCGTAATGGAGAGTACGATGGCCAGCAGCCCATTAACCCACCAGCGCTGAATACCGGAGATTTTCATAATTAGCATCATAAAAAGTACCGTCGCGACCAGGTAGCCAAAAAGCTCCATGGCGTAGACGTATGCCACGCAGGTGACAACGGCGCAAAACGGACCTGTCCAGCGTCCAAATCCCTGAGTAGGGCGAGTGGGTAGAACCATCAGTTGGCGTAGCGGGGTTCCAAAGAACTGACCAATAATTAAGATCAACGAGAGAATAATCAGCAACCCGCCATAAACTGAAGGAAATGCGCCTGCCCCAATATCCGTAGAAATGGACGTTGAAGGATAGCTTTTGGCAATCACCAGCACCACTACGGCGATCAAGCAGAGCAGCAGAGCGACCAAAATGTAGCATTGTCGTTCTGTCGTGGACGCGGGTGGCGGCGTTGTCGGAGTTAACGGATTTTCAACCATAAACGACTCCCATGAGGACTATCCGGCCAGAGGATGCCAGCCGGACGTCACCGTTATTTTTGACCGAGGCCCAGTTTTGCGATGGTGGCGGAGAAATCGCGCTGCTGCTCTTCAAGCAATGCCTGGAATTCAGTGCGATCGAGCCAGACATAGTTAAGGCGCATTTTGGCTAACGCTTCCTTGAAGGACGGCTCCTGAGCGGTAGCGGCGATAGCGTTGGTCAGAAAATCGATCACGTTTTGCGGGGTTTTGCTGGAGATAACCAACCCACGCCATGCGCCAATCGACAGATCGATGTTTTTTTCCTGAAGCGTGGGGACGTCAGGCATGTTGATGTCGCGTTGATCGCTCATCACGGCCAACGTTTTCAGCTTGCCATCTTCTACCTGGTTGAGTACTTCCGCAGTGCTCACCGTAACGGCTTCAATGTGCCCACCTAAAAGTGCAGTGACAGCTGGCGTCGCGCCATCGAAAGGAACGTGGTTAAAGGTCACACCGGTTTTATCTTCCAGCGACGCGGCTGCCAGATGCCAGATGGCGCCCGTTCCTGAGTTGCCTACTCTGACCTGACCCGGATGCTCTTTCGCCCAGGCGAGGAACTCTTCCAGAGTATCCCACGGTGAATCGATTTTAACGGTCACGGCGCTGGGTTCCATATTGAACAGCCCCAGTGGAGTAAAGTCCTCAATTTTAAACTTCACCATTCCCAGAGAGGGCAGGATAGTCAGTTCGGCGGTGCCCATCGCCAGCTTGTAGCCGTTAGGGCGCGATGCGGCAAGCTCGCTAAAGCCAATTGCGCCGCCGCCACCTGGCTTATTTATGACGCCAACGCCGACCGGGAAGTGTGGCTTTGAGGCCTCAGCAAATGCGCGCGCCACAAGATCGGTACCGCCGCCAGCGGCGAAGGGGACGATCAGCTCTATCTGCCGCGTAGGATAATCCGCAGCCTGAGCCGGGTTTGCCAGCAGTAATGAACTGGCGGCTAACAGCGAGGTTAATAATCCAGAGGTAAATTTTTGAATTTTCATAGTCAACTCCGTTTGGTTCTTTTTATGTATTTAGGGGCGAGGAAGTTCTCCAGGCAGTCACGAAGTCAGCGGCGTGACTGGCCACTTGCTCTGTGGTCATACCTGGTTGGTAAAGCGCGCTGCCAAGGCCGAACCCGCTGGCTCCGGCGGTGCGATAGTCGGGTATTGTCTGGGGCGTGATTCCACCAACGGGCAGCAGCGGGATCGCCGCTGGGATCACCGCGCGCCACGCTTTCACCACGACGGGAGAGATCGCTTCAGCGGGAAACTGTTTCACCGCATCCGCTCCCTTCGCCAGCGCGCTGAAAGCCTCGCTTGGCGTCGCCGCCCCGGGAAGGCTTATCAATCCCGTGCGCTTTGTCTCTTCAATTAATACCGGATCGGTATGGGGAGAGATAATCAGCTGGCCACCGCTTTGCGCCACGTCATGGAGTTGAGTCACGGTCATCACCGTTCCCGCGCCCACCCAACAGTCCGAAGGCAGAATGCGGCGCAGGCGTGTAATGCTAAGCAAGGGTTCAGGCGAGTTAAGCGGGACTTCAATGATGCGAAACCCCTGTTCATACAAGGCGGCACCGACGGCTTCAGCCTGATCGGGCGGTATACCGCGCAGAATGGCAATCAGACCGGTTTGACGTAGTGTGGTGATAAAATCCATAGTCAGTTCCTGGTGTTGGTCGAGTAAAAGGTCAACGGGAAATCAGGCTACAAGACGGGCGTAACGCGCTATCTGCCACATCCCTTGTTCCGCCGCTCCGGGGGAGATGTACACCGGATTGCGGCATTCAAAAATCGCCATGGCGCGCTGGTAGCGCTGACACAACGGCTGCGAACCAATTAAGGTGATGTCGGTATCAACGGATATTCCATCCAGTGCGGTGGCTAGCTCATTGCCCAGCAGGAGACCTGAGAAATAGTCCGGCTGTTGTTGCGGCGATAGCTGCTGACAAAGGAGCCGGGTGCGCACCGAAAAGAGCGAGCCGAGCAAATTACCTGGCTGCTGACGGGCAACGCGGATACCTTCGGCAAAAGCCTGCCAGTCGGGATATTCAGGCTGCTGCATCGTCAAACCCAGTATCGAATGGTGGCGCAGCACATCGTAAAGTTCCCCCGACATAAACGTACGCAGGCGGTCAATTTTCCCCTGCGTAACGCTCACCCATTTTGAATGTGTGCCGGGTAGGGCAATCAGCGATTCTCTGCCGCTGGCCTGAACATCGCCCAGGCGTTCATCACCTGCTATTGCACCGAACACCTGAGTTTCTTCTCCACGCATCACTTCCGGCAGAAGGTTCGTTTGTTGGACGCCGGGAATGATGTAGAAGCCGCGCTGGTCATCGACATCAATGCGGGTTAACTGCTCCGCCAGCTGTCGAGCATCGCAGGGCGCGGGCAAATAGGGCACACCCTGCCAGCCCTGCGCGCTGCCTATCATGCCGCAGGCAATGACCGGACATGCGGGATCAGTGGTCAGCCAGTCTGCGCAGGCCAGGTCGAAGGCCAGACGAAAGCTCATCAGCCGATTAGGCGCGTCGGGCAATTTCATGATGCCGTGGGGAAGTTCTCGCCGTGCAGTCACGGTGCCGTTTGCGGCGAAGCGGTAGGCGCGTAGTGCGCTGGTTCCCCAATCCAGGGCGATCAATGCAGTCATATCAGGATCCTTTTGCATGCGTAGAGACGAAGGGATAAATCAGTGAGGTTCGATGCGCCACCCAGCCCAGCTCTGCGGAAATGTCCTCGGCGTAACGTTTTACGACGCCGCTGAGCTCCTGCATGCGCTCATCCGGCATGTAGGGGGCGATGCTGGCGACGGAAATGGCGGCGACAACATGATCACCGGCATCCCGAATCGGTGCCGCCACGCAGCGGATGGCGAGTTCGTTCTCTTCCAGATCCAGGGTGTAACCACACTCAGCGTAATGATGCATGCTGCGAATAAAAGAACCGGCGTCCGCGCCGGGATTATGAAGTCGAAAAAAGTGCTGCCATTCAGCCATCGTCGCGCCGAGCATCAGCGCTTTGCCAATACCAGTCGAAAACAGCGGCATGCGGTGCCCAATGCGCGAGCGCATCTCCAGCCCGCGGGTACCGGGAATTTTATCGATATACAGCACATCGCCCTGCTCGCGAATGCCGAGATGGACGGTGTCCTGAGTGAGCTGAGCCAGGGCTTCGAGCAGCGGGCGGGCGGCGATGCGTAGCGGATAACCGGCAAGCGATGCACCGCCCAGCTCAATCAGTCTTGGCCCGAGAAAATAGCCCCGGCTGGAAATTTGTCGTAAATAGCGTTGAGCGATCAGGGCGCTGATCAGACGGTGCGTGGTACTGCGCGGTGCGGCAATATGCTGACTAATAGCGCGTAAATCATGATGTCCTGCGGCAACCGCTTCGATGGCAGCCAGTCCACGCAGCAACGTTTGTACACCGTTCACAGTCGAAGGAAGGGAGGTCATGATGATTTCCGCCAGGTCGTTTATTTGATGGCGGTATATTTCCACAGTCAATTAAGTAGAAATATGAATTTGCTCACACAATACCGCAATATAAACCCGCGTTTCATATATAGGGATTATTGGCATGAATAAAGCGATAGATATCACAATTGCGGCTCGAAGCCAAATATATATTCTGGGCTGTCGGTGACGCGTGTCGAATAATTTATCACTCAGAGGAATGGTTTATTATTAAGTGCACCCCTTACCGCGTTAATTTCATCGTGAATTCATAATACAAGGGGAAAATTATGTCAGGATTTAATTTCGTTAATCCGGTTAATTTCTATTTTGGTCAGGGGAAACTGTCACTGGCGGGAACGATCACCTCGCATTACGGCAAAAAGGCGCTGATCATTGCTTCAGATAGCGCTAAGCCCACGGGGCAGTTGGCGACATTGATTGATGTATTGACGCAGGCGGGTGTGACGTCTGTCTGTTTTGAGCGGTTCATGCAGAACCCGCTTTCGACCCTTGTCGATGAAGGGGCTGCGTTCGCCCGCGAACAGCAATGCGATGTGATTGTTGGCATCGGTGGGGGAAGCGCGATGGATATGGCAAAAGGCATTGCCTTTATGGCCTGTAATAGTGGAGGGATTTGGGACTATGTATTTGGACAAACTTCGGCTGACTCGGCGCTATCGGTCGTGCTAATTCCGACGACCGCAGGCACGGGCAGCGAAGCGAATAAGACGGCGGTATTTACGAATCCACAAACGAATGACAAAAAAGGGCTTGTGAACCCGCTTATTTATCCGAAGGCGGCCATTATTGATCCATTGTTAATGCTGACATTACCTAAGCGGGTTATTGCCGGTCCAGGAGCGGATGTCCTGTTTCATTCCCTGGAATCATTTATTTCGAAAAATGCCCATCCGATGAGTGAAATGCTTTCATTACAGGCGCTTGAGCTTATTGGTAAATACCTACCGCATGTTTATGACGATCCTTCCAATATTGAGGCATGGGAAAAAGTCACTTTTGCCAGTTCGCTGGCGGGTATGGCCATTGACTGTGCGGGTACGGCGTTGCCACATGCCTTGCAGCATCCTATGGGCGGGTTGCTTGATGTCGTACACGCTGAAGGTATTGCCGCAATTTACATGGCCTTTATGGAATTCACCTGGCAAAGCGCGCCGCAAAAATTCGCCGCTATCGCAAAAGCGCTTGGCGTGAATACCCTGAATATGACCGAAGAAGAAGCAGCAAGAAGCAGCATTGATGCAGTGAGCTCGCTGCTTGGTTACATCAATATGCTTCCTTCGCTCAGCTCTCTGGGCGTTAAAGAGGAACATTTCGACTGGTTTATTGGCAATGCCACCACCACAATGCGCGTCGTGCTTGCTAATAATCCCCGCGTGCCTGATGCCGATGAGATTCGCGCTATTTATCAGCAAAGCTTCTAAACCTACGCCACAGCCTCAGGAGCAAGCTAATGATTATTATCATCGACAGTGGTTCAACCCAGACCCGGCTCTATTTGTTACGCGAAAAGGAGATCGTTGCTGAGCATCTCGTCGCCATTGGCGTCAACTCCGGGAAGCCCCGTGCTCTGGGGGATTTCAAAGACGCCATTGCCGCAGGGATACGAGAGCTGCTGCGCGCTAACCAATTGACGCTCAGCGATGTGCGTTTTGCGATTGCCTCGGGAATGATCACCTCCAACCTCGGGCTGCTGGACATACCACATATCACCGCTCCGGTGAGTCTTGAGCAGCTCGTCTCCCGGGTGGTGAAGGTGAAAGATCCCTCAATACTGCCTTTGGATTTGGAGATTCGTTTTGTCCCAGGTATCAAAAATGCGCAAGTGGATCGTAGCTGGTCCAGCCTGCGGGATATCGACCTGATGCGCGGGGAAGAGACTCAGGCCGTGGGGCTGATGACGTCGCGTTACAGGAAACTGCCGCTGACGATGATCGAACTGGGTTCAACAACCAAGCTTATCCACATTGACGCGCAGGGAAGAATTGCCGGCAGTATTACCAGCCTTAGCGGGCAGGTTTATGCGGCGGTGAAAAAAGAGACGTTTATTGGCGCCAGCATGCTGGAAGAAGAGGATGACGATTTTTTCTCGGCGGATATCCTGCAGCATGCCTGTGATAGTGTGCATCATGCGGGCCTTCTACGCACACTGTTGTTTACGCGTTTTATCGAGTTCTCTTTGCCGTGCACCGCAGTTGAAAGAACGTTTTTTTGTCAGGCGGCGCTCGCGGCTGATGACATGAGACTTTTTGATGAGGCCGAACGTTTGGGCTTTTCACTGCAAGGCGACATTGTACTGATAGGCAAGCGGCAGCGCTGCGAAATGTATCGTTATTTGTGGCGCAGTCGATATGGACTTGAAAACCCACTCCATTTTATCTGTGATAAAGAAGAGATTGCCCAACTGGCGATCAAAGGAGCAGGGCATATTGCCGATCAGATGACGTAACGTACCAAATAACAAAGCCTCGCACACAAAGTGGGGCTTTGTATTTTGCAATATATGGCATACAGTCATCAGGACCGAAGGTGTCCGAAATAACAATGACTTATTGGACAATTCCCTTAAGTTGACACTTTGTAAACCATTCTTCGAATGGTATTAGTGCCCCCACCCTGAAAGCAGCAAATTCGAGGGGAATGTTAGTTTACTGATTTCCCTATGAATGCTGCTGACCTGGATAGTTTTTCTGCGATCGCTCTTACTGTTTAGCAGCCCGGCGTAACGCCCTGGGGGTGATCAAAAAACGTTTTTTGAAGCGAGCGGTAAAACGCGAAGGACACATATAGCCGTTCTCGCTGGCCACCACGCTTATCGGCTTGAGCGTGCTCTGAATAGCCTCAAGTGCATTATTCAGCCTCACGTCATCCAGTAAATTTTGAAAACTGCTTCCTTCAGCAGCCAGGCGACGGCGCAATGTGGAGGCAGACATAAACAATAGACGGGAAACCTCCTGAATAGTCCATGGCGCTCCGGGATTGGCTAACAGCAAGCTCTGGCATCGATGAACCTGCGAGTCCTGGGAGTGAGCGAGAAACAGGTGACTGATGTTGTTTTTGCTCAGTGTCAATAAAAGCCCCATTGCAAAATGATCAAGCAACTGAGCGGACATCTTAAGCGATGTCGCAGTCTTTAGCTGCTCCCAGCAGAAGATGAGCTCATCACTCTGCTGGATACAAAAACCAGGCTTCTTCTCACCCTGCGGTATGAATGGATAATACTGTCTGAAACGTTGAAGCAATTCTGCTGGAAGATAAAAAATTTCTGCCAGATACAACCCTGCATCCGGGTAATTGGTGATACCAAACTCATAACCATGTGGGAAAAGAATGATCTGGTTGGTACTTGCAATCTCACTACGTTTCTCCCAACTGAGTACCTTTTTGCCGTGTCGTATACGGCACAATGCAGGCATGAGTAGATTGACCCGATGTAGTTCATGAGCCTCAAACATTCGTATTTCCTGAAACTTCATACGGGGAAAGGTTTCTACCTGCATAAGGTCTCCTTATTTGACTGCGTAGACAGGAACAATCTCTGTTGTAGCAATTTTATTAGCATTAAGCATATAGCCAACAAGTGCTCCGCTGGAATGATTATCTATTGGTAAGGACTCAGTTTTTAAAGCCCAGACCTTAAAATGGTAATGATGCGGTTTATCCCCATTCGGAGGGCATGCACCTCCAAAACCAGCATAACCAAAATCATTCCTTCCCTGCACAGCTCCCGCCGGAAGACCGAAACCGTCTGCATGTCCTGCATTGGCTGTAAGGGATGTGACCGAAACGGGAATATTGACGACAGTCCAGTGCCACCATCCGCTTCCAGTAGGCGCATCCGGATCGAAGACGGTAACAGCAAAACTTTTAGTACCGTCAGGCGCGCCAGACCAGGCCATTGAAGGGGAACGGTTACCCCCTTCACACCCAAAGCCCTTAAAGAGCTGATCATTTGAAAGATGCTCACCTGTTTTAATTTCGTTACTTACTACCTGAAAATCAGCAGCCTGAGTAGATAACGAACAAATAGCCAGAGCGGTGATACCAATATAATTTTTCATGATGACCTCATACTTATTGAATTAAGCATATTTTAAGGCACATGTGACAAAATAATCGTGCATATGAAAGCGATAAATGTGCTAAAACATTCAAGTTATGGTTCGTTTACTTAATGACTTCGATGTATTTGTGTTTGTGTTTGTACTTTTAAATAATGATCATTTTGAATGAGGTTGTCATTAAGCTACCCACTCAGAAGAACAGAAAATTTATCAACTCCTCATTATCTGACCTAATGATTTGATTGCCCTTACCAAGATTTGCATCAGCGAATCCTGGATAAAATGAAAATGAATATCATGGTGAGCAGTTCCTGTTGACAGTTTAAGAAGCCAGTGAACCGACATGGGAACACTGGCGTTTGTACAATTATATAACCATGCTGGCAAGTAGAATAAAAATCAATCCGCATATGGATAACAGCGTTGACATTAAAGTCCAGGATAATAATGTTTCTTTCGTAGTAAGTCCGAAAAAGTCTTTGATCATCCAGAAGCTGGCATCGTTTACATGAGAGCAAATACATGACCCAGCACCTGTCGCCAGAGTGATTAATGCCAGGTTGATATGGGGATGCACCACGAGTAGCGGTATGACCAGACCTGCTGTAGAGATCGCCGCAACGGTAGCGGACCCAAGACAAATGCGCAGGAACGCGGCAACGCCCCAGGCCATCAGAATCGGATTAATATCCATACCCGAAACCAAGGTGGAAATGTACTGACCAACGCCTGAATCAATAAGCACTTGCTTGAATGCGCCGCCCCCTCCGATAATCAGGAGCAGCCCGGCAATACCAGCAATCGCTTTCCCGCAAGAATCCATTAACTCAGGTAGAGACTTACCTCGACCTAAACCCATGGTATAAATCGCAAACAACAGTGATACCAGCATAGCGATTGTCGAGTTACCCAAGAACAGTACTATGTTGTAGAACAAACCAGAATCCGTTGCATTTTTGGTTTGGGACATTTGGATGATTGTAACTACTGCCATCAGAATCACCGGCAGCATTGCTGTAAGAAAACTGATCCCAAAACCCGGCATTTCGCTTTCACTGAATCGTCGAGTTGCCCCCAAAGAAGCAATATTTCCCTCTTTTTTAAATGCATCCGGAATAATTCGCTGACACAACTTATTGAGTATCGGACCGCAGAGTATGAAAGTAGGAATACCAACAATGATACCGTATATTAATACTAACCCTACATCAGCACCATATTCACGTGCTATTACTGTCGGACCAGGGTGGGGTGGCAAAAAACCATGTGCAACCAGTAACCCGGAAAGCATAGGTACGCACATAAACATGGGTGAAATTTTCGCTTCTCGGGCAATAGCAAATAGTATTGGCACCAGAAGAATTAATCCTACCTCGAAAAAAAGTGCAATGCCGACAATAAATGCTGAGCAGACTACCGCCCAGTCAAGTTTACTTTTACCAAAGTAGTTCAGCATAGTTAATGCGATTCTCTGTGCTCCCCCTGCGTCGGCGAGTAAGCGACCTAACATGACCCCAAAGCCGAATATTAAACCAATATGCCCCAGGGTCCCGCCAAGACCGGATTCTACCGAATCAACTACTTTATTTAGCTCCATTCCACTAGCGATGGCGACTACAATTGAGACAATAATTAAAGAAACAAATGTATTGAGTTTAATTTTTATGGTTAAAAGAAGAAGCAAAATGATCCCAGCTAAAACAATAAGTAAAGGCATAACGTCCTCTCATATAGGGTAGTGACTCGTAAAAAGCCGACGATATGAATAGTTGATGTTGTATAAGTAGATCCTCACTGGCGTGGATTTATTATATTATTTCGTTCTTATTAACACTCCCTTCCAAGGCAGCTTCAATTTTATTTATATCATAAATACACCCAGCCCATGTCCCGCCACTAATTCCCTGAAGAATTGACCAAAGTCGGGTATCATCCGGCAGATCCGGATCAGGTTGTAAATTTTGGTGACTGGCTCTTGCATTCAATATTGTAGTAGCCTCTTCCCGGGTTAGGATTTTTTCACAAGTTCCAATAAAATTGACTTCACCCAGTAATTCATTGCAATCAATCTTAATTTCAATAATATCTCCAGTGCGTAACTTACCGATAGGACCACCAGCAAGCGCTTCAGGCCCCACGTGGCCAATGCATGCCCCCGTGGAAACGCCTGAGAAACGTGCATCGGTAATCAGCGAGACATGCTTACCGTACGAAAGATGTTTCAGGGCGCTAGTGACTTGGTAAGTTTCCTCCATTCCAGTTCCTGAAGGGCCTATACCTATAATGACTAAAATATCGCCGGCTTTAATCCTCTCATGCTTAATATCGTACATAGCACTTTTCTCAGACAGATAAACCTTTGCCACGCCTTTATGGTAATAAATACCCTGCTCATCAATCTTCGACGGGTCGATGGCGGTAGATTTAATCACCGATCCTTCGGGAGCAATATTGCCCATCGGGAACGTGATCGTTGAAGTTAAACCCCGCAGCTGAGCTTGCTGCGGCGACATAATCACTTCGTCGGCGTCGATTTGCTCCTGGTTTACCAAAAGTTCTTTGAAACGCTGGCGCCGTTCGGATTGTTCCCACCAGTCGAGATTATCCTTTAATGTACTGCCGGTTACCGTCATAACGTCTTCATGTAACATTCCCAGGCTACGTAGATGTAGCATGACTTCGGGCACACCTCCCGCCATGAAGGCATTGACTGTTGGATGAGAAACAGGACCATTGGGTAACACACTCACCAGTCGGGGTACTCGTTTGTTAATTCGAATCCAGTCATCTACCGTCGGGATACGGCAGTCGGCCTGATGCGCTATCGCCGGAATATGCAGTAACAGATTTGTCGAGCCACCGAACGCAGCATGGACCGTCATTGCATTCTCAATAGCTTTGTCAGTGAGTATTTCTCGGGTAGTAATCCCTTGTTTTACCAGATTCAAAGCAGCCCTAGCGGAGGCTCTTGCAATCTCCTGCCATACTGGTTCACCGGAAGGGGCCAGTGCTGAGTGAGGGATAGCCAACCCTAATGCTTCTGCCACAACCTGCGATGTGCCCGCAGTGCCCAGAAATTGACACCCTCCACCAGAAGATGCGCAGGCCTTACAGCCTGCACGACGTGCATCTTGTAGCGATAATTCGCCGTTGGCGAAGCGAGTACCAATAGTTTGAACCTTGCCATTATCTTCCCCGTTTATTGCAGGCAACGTTGCACCACCGGGTACAACTACTGTCGCTATGTTGTGCTGAGCTGCGAGCGCCATAATGATGGCCGGAAGTCCCTTGTCGCAGCTCGCCACGCCAATGACTGCTTTCGCACCAGGCAATGAACGAATAAGACGGCGCATCACCATCGAAGCATCATTCCGGTATGGAAGCGAATCAAACATACCGATCGTGCCCTGAGTTCGGCCATCACAAGGATCAGAGACATACACGGCATAGGGCAGGGCGCGGCTCGCTTTAATAACCTCCGCCGCCGCTCTCATCTGGATATCCAGCTCGTAGTGTCCCTGGTGAAGAGCCAGCGCGACTGGCTTACCGTCTGCCTCGCGCATTCCTCCAAGAGTGCTGAGCAGTAAAATACCGTCTCTGTCCAGCTCATCAGGTGGCCAGCCCATACCGGCATTCATTGTCATTCCAAACAAATCACCACTTGGGCGGTTGATTAGCATATCCTCCGTTAACGGCAGTTCACCGTCAGGCCCATTGGCATGTGTTTTAACGTTATAGATATCGTGAATTTCATCAGTAAAAATCTTTTGTACAGACATGGCATTCTCCTCAACCCGGTAAAATGCCCTGTGCAATAAGCAGCACATGGACTTTTTCTTTGGCTTCTTCTGACGCTTCCAGAACAGGCGGCAGGCAATATGTCTCGACTGGTAATCCAATGCACTGCATGCTGTATTTGATCAGTGAGACAAACGGTGTTTCGAGGGCATAAATAGATGGCAATTGAAGTAATTTTTTATTCAGGTTAGCGGCGGTTGCCAGATCACCCTTACGACAGGCATGATAGATATCAATGGATAGTTCCGGAGCAAAGTTGGCGCTTGCTGATATCGCACCGTCACCACCCAATAACATAGTATTCAGTAAATGATCGTCGTAGCCGCAGAAAACTGAGAAGGAAGGACGTACAGACTTAACAGTGTTGATCATCATGCGTAGGTGACCGACACTGTCGATGGTATCTTTGATACCGACAATATTGTCATTTTGGAGTACCAACCGCTTAACTGTCTCAGGAGTCAGGTCTTGACCTGTCAGATCAGGGAAATTGTACAAAATTACTGGCAGAGTGACGCTACGCGCGATTTGCTGGAAATAGTCATCCAGATTTCGGCCAGCAACCTTCCAGTAGTAGGGATTGATGGCGACAACGCCGTCAGCACCGCAAGCTTCCGCATGCCGTGCTAGTTTTATCGCTTCATCAGTGGAAGGTGAGCCGACTCCAACCAAAACGGGTACTCGTCCGTTAACAATGGCCACAGCTTCTTCCGTAAGTGCCATGCGCTGAGCAGTATTCATCTGGCTAAATTCACCACCAGTACCCAGGTAAAAAAGCCCGTCGACCCCTTTATTAATCAGGAAATCGGCAACCTGTCGCATTGCGTTTTTATCTATCGTTCCGTCACGATGAAATGTACTGGATACCGGTGGAATGATACCACTGAATTTTTTCATTAGTTTAACTCCCTTTTCGTAAATACTCACTTTCGTTTCTGTGACCCAATCCAGAAGATATTTGGCAAGCACATTTTCGAAGCATTCCCAGATAAATATGAATCTTATCTCCTGAATAAATAACCGGGTCACCAGAAAGCGATATGGCGTAATTGACCCTGTTGTACATATTGAACGCAGGCATACTTAAACATACTACTCCATAGGTCGATTCTTCGTTGTCTATGGCCCATCCTCTAATCCGTGTTCTTTGTAACTCCTCTAGAAATAACTTTTTATCGGTAAACGTATTACATGTATACTGGGTCAAAGTGATAGCATCTAAAAAATAATCCAGTTCTTCCCGTGTTTTCCAGGCTAATAGAGCCTTCCCAAGTGCTGTTAGATGTAATCCTAGTTTCTTTCCGATCCAGCTTTTACTCGTTGGTACAGAATCAGGACTTTCAATCTTGTCAAGATAGATAGCCGAATAACCCTCCATTGCCCCCAGGTGACATACCAGACCGCTTTTTAATGACAACTCCTGCATAGGGCGCTTGGTCACCTCAAATATATTTTGTCGGTGTAACGCCTGGCAACCCAATTCATAATTCTTAATTCCCAATGAGTAATGATTACTTTTATTTTTAATTAAAAAACCACAATCAACCATCACATTCAATAGGTTAAGAAGACTGCTTTTAGGATACTTAAATTCTTTTAACAACTCCATGTAACTGGCCACACCAACCCATGCGATGTGGGTTAATATTTTCTCTGCACGGACTATAGAATTACACCCCTTACGAATCATATTGAGTTCCTCTTTCATTATATTAAATGCTAACGATGTCTCGTTATAAAAAAAACACATTGTTCAACATGCTGAACCGTAACTGAGAGATTAAATGTGATCTTGCACCCATTTTTAATTGGTAATCTGTATACCGACACAGGGTGTTCATCGATTTGAGGGATATATGAAGCAACCAGATAATGCAGTATGTTAGGTTTCATAATTGACATCGCGCATCACCTACACCTTTTATATTTTTTCGTTATTCACTTTATATTTCATTAAAGATTCTAAAAGAATTGTATTATTCTCGACTAATTGTGTAAGGAATAGTGCAATGTCAATGATGTCTTGAAGCGAAGGCTCAAGGTGTTTCCCATATTAATATGCATAAAATGGCTCAATCACAATTTCGGTCTATGAACGGTCCCAACTGAGAGCCAATTTGTGTATAGAGCTAAAGTTTATGATGTGTTCCAACAATTAATGTTGCGATTCCGATCAAGCCCTGAAACTATTTTTCTCAGATTTTTTTATGATTTAAATCAATAAAGTACCAAATAAATGGCATTTGACAGCTGAATATTCATACAACACACCAGAGTATTATTCTGTGCTAATGGTTAAAAACCCGCCTATATATTTCTAAATATTTCAATTGGCAGATCATCGATCTATTCCAGCACCCTTTTAAAGAATTAAAAACCGCATCACCTAACATTTGCAGATCTTTGATCTAAAAATATATGATTATACGAGATTTAAGATCGTATAATTTGCGCATAAAAGTATAAACATCTTTAATGAGATAAGTTCTCATTTCATTTTTGACTCCATGCAGAATTTTTGAACATGAACCCACTCCCGCCGTTATTTCGTTTATCCTGCCTGACTCTCTGTTGCCTGACAGGCACGATAGCCCTACAGACAGGGGCGCACTCAGCGGAGCCAGGCCCTGGACTCCTTTCTGATGCGAGTACCGTTTCGCTACCGGATCTGGGAGACACGCAAAGCTCAGCGCCCAAAAATGAACTCACCGATTCCGGCATCGCGGGTATGGCACAGAATCTGGGCACGCAGGACTGGAATCAGCTCACCGGTGACCGGATAAAAAATCAGACGGAAAGCTGGATGAAAAACCAGGCCAGAACGCGCGTCCTGACGCCACTACAGCAGCAGGCGCAGGAACTTTTGGGAGAATGGGGTCAGGCTCAGGTCAGTCTCGTCGTGGACGATAAAGGTGATTTCAGTAAAAGCGCTTTTTCACTGTTTACCCCGTGGTATGACGATGAGGAGTGGATCGTTTTCTCACAGGCGGGCCTGCACGATCAGGACGGGCGACGTATTCTGAACGTCGGGACCGGCCTGCGTCGGGACAGGGGGAACTGGCTGTACGGGTATAACGTTTTTCTCGATCGGGATATCAGCAGAAGCCATAACCGGCTGGGGCTGGGCACAGAGCTGTGGAGTGATTTCCTTCGCCTGAGTGGCAACTATTACCACCCGCTTTCGGGCTGGAAAGATTCACCCGACTTTGAGGATTACGAAGAGCGTCCGGCCCGGGGGTTCGACATCCGTCTGCAGGGCTACTTACCGGCGTGGCGTCATCTCGGTGCGTCGACGGTCTGGGAGCAGTATTACGGCAATGAGGTGGCGCTGTTTGGGAAAGACAATCTGCAGAAAAATCCGCGGGCCGTCACGCTGGGTCTGGACTACACGCCATTTCCCCTCGCCACCGTCAAAGTAAGTCACCGCCAGGGGCAGCAGGGTAAACGCGAAGGTCAGCTCGCCCTGCAGATGAACTATCAACTGGGTACATCTCTTAACGATCAGCTTAATCCGGATAACGTTGCGGCGATGCGAAGCCTGATGGGCAGCCGGTACGACAACGTGGATCGCAATTATGACATCGTTCTTGAGTACCGGGAGAAAGCAGGCCTGCTGACGGTGGATCTGGCGGCGGTTCCCGCCACGCTCCTGGAAGGCGATGAGCACATCATGGTCCCGTTAGTGAGAAGCAAATACAGGATAACCGGCGTTAACTGGCAGGGCGATACGGCCGCGCTGTCCCTGACGCCGACCGCAGGCGAGCTCAATCCCCGCGACTGGAAAATAACCTTACCCGCCTGGGATCCGGCACCGCAGGCAACCAATCGTTATCAGCTGTCGATCAGTCTGGCGGATGAAAAGGGGCATCACGCCACCTCTAACATCGTCGACATCCTCGTCGGACATCAGCGTCGGGGGCAGTTAGCCAGGGATGGAAGTCACTCAGCGCCCGCCACGGGCGAGAGTACGGACGCCATTCATCTGGCGGCCTGGCTGGAAGATCATCAGGGCACATTTATCAACGATCCCCATCTCCGGGCAACCTGGACGGTGAAGGAGGCGAACGGTACTGAGGTTCCCCTTATCGGGCCTGAAGGTGCCTGTCCTGCGGATGCACACGGCTTACCAAGGCCGTGCATCCAGGCCACACGCATGATGACCGAAGATCGTCACGGCGTGACGCACCACGTCATCGCCCTGGTCAGTACGCTCCCGGGCACCTTTCTGGTCACCGCCGGGCTGGGTGGCTACGGTGAAACCCGCGAACAGACCATTACCTTCCTCGATACCGGACCGGGGCCGGATAACGGTCGCATCGTGCGGGCGGAGATCCTCGATCCGGCCGGGCGCAACGTGCTGGAGTCAGGCGATGCCCCGCAGGTGGGCGTGACCTATACCGTCCGGCTCTTTGACGCAGAGGATCAGGATGTCACTCAGTCTGTGCCTCCGGAAGTCCTGAGCTGGCAACTGGACGGGACCAATACGGCTGGCTGTGCGGTTACGCTGAATAACCATGATACCGGTGTATCGGGATACCAGTTTACGCCCCGTACCAATACTGCCAGCAACACGGGCGTGCCCTGTGGTGACCAGGGATTCGGCCTGAAGGTGAGCTGGTCATTACCGGGTTAACGATAACGACAAGGAAGCGCAATGAATCCGATGACTAACTCTGCGGCCCTGTTGCTGGCCCTGTGCCTGTCGGGTATGGCTCAGGCAGGCAGCAGCCAGACGACATCCCCGGTAAGAGGTCACGCCCCCTTGCTGAGTGCGCCGTCCAGTGGACTGGCCGGATCGGTGGATTTCAGCGGTACGTTTGCCTCCCCGGCCGCGCTGTCCACCGGGGACAGGGTGGTGATGACCTGGCGGTATGGCGACAGTGACGGTGACCAGGATAACACGCCGGCAACGGTGGTCTGGCATTACGTCACGCCGGACGGTCAGCGCATCATTATCCCCTCGACGGATATCGCGGCCCCCGCGCCGGAAGGCCAGGGGACATCCCTGATAACGATCCCTGCCGCAGCACTGGGTGCCTCTGCCATCAGTGTCACCTTACAGGCGCAGTCGCAGACCGGTCTGCCTGACCGGGGCGAAATCCTGACAATAGCTGATACCAGCGCAGGCGCTGGCGGGCTGGTCACGCCGCCGGGTCCTGTCCGGGCGGGAGGAAAGGTGGCGGGTGGCATTTTCCTCGCATCGGATAATCCGATGCCGGGTAGCGGAGCGCAGGATTATGCCCGTACCCGCGCTCATCTTAGGGTTGGGGAAACCTATCTCTTCCGTGCCTGGGAGGATGCCAACGAAAACGGGATCTGGGAGGCGGGAGAGGCCGATCTGACGGCAACGCTGACAAACATCCAGTGGATGCTCGACGGCAATAATGCCCCGGCCAGCGGCAGTGATCCCTCTGTGACGCTGAGTCATCACGTCATTCCCGGCGCGACTACCGATACCTACAGCGTACCGGTGAACAGCCTGTCGACGTCCGGCGCGACATCCGGCGATCAGGGATTCAGTCTGATGGTTGAATTCAACTGACAGTAACGAGGATGGAGCAATCCGTCATATAAACAAGGAAAGCGATTATGCACAGCAAGACACGATTTAGGGTGAAAAAACTGGTTCTGGCGCTCACGCTGGCCAGCTGCACGATAGGGAGTGCCTGGGCGGTATTAACCCCCTCGACCGGGACGATTCAGGGAACGCCACCGGTGGCCAGCTCGACGAACGGAACGCAATATGCCGTGGATTTGAGCACCAGTGCGACCGGCAGCAGCCTTGCAACAGGGGACACAGTCACGGTCTCCTATATTTATCACGATGCCGAGGGCGATATGGATCTCTCCGTGGCGCACGTTAACTGGTTTTATGTGAAGGACGGGACAGAGACTGACATCTCGAACGCGGCAAATGCTGTAGCTGCCAGTTCAATTGGTGGCACGGGTTCCAGCACCCTGACAATTCCTGCTGCGGCGGTGGGGAGCGTGATCAAAGTTGTGGTGAGAGAAGTCTCGCAGACGGGCGATCCACGTGAAGGACAACCCATCACAATCGAAGATGTGAGCAACAACACCTCCGGCGGTGAGTCCACCATTCCACCAGGCGTGATCATTCCGGGCGGCAACATGACCCCGGGGATTTACCATATAGATGATGCCAGCTTCTCCACCAACCTTATTGGTGCGGCAACTAACCTGAAAGTGGGTGAGACCTACGTGTTCAGGGTGACCGATCAGGGCGGGAACGATCTGACCAGCAGCGTGCGTTACAACTGGCGTCTGACCGGTACCAGTGCAACCACCAGTACGACGGCACCTGCAGGTGGCTTTGACACGGGCATCACTGATGCTAATTACACCGTACCGGTGAATTCAGACGTTGTCGGCATAACCGGATCGGCCGACGGTGCGCAGGGCTTCAGCCTGGCGGTGGATTACGAGTAATCACAGAATGTGGCATACCGGTAACGGGCGCAGAGTCGTGCGTTACCGGTTAGTTATGAACGTGCAGGGGATGCGGAGAATGAAGAACGTCGTGATGATCTTGGGGCTGTCGGCAGCCCCTGCGATGGCGGTGCTGAGTGGTGAGACGGGACACATTCATGGCCGGGCACCGACGGCGACGGGAGCGTTGCAGGCCGTGTTTCCGGATGGCTCTACGGTGGTGACTGAGGGGGTGAGAGTGGACTGGAGCCAGATACCGGGACAGTTTAACCTGACTTCTCAGGATCTGATGCCGGAGGATCTGGACGGGGATACCGGACTTAACATCGTCACAGACACAACTCAGGCAAATCTGACCTGGTTCAGGAACGGCATTCCTTTTACCACCAGCCAACTGACGTCGCCGTTCGGCAAAAATTTCTCCGAAAACGACACGCTCAGGCTGGAGGTGAGCGCGCCGGTCACCGTCCGCAGCGCGACAGGCCTGCCCGCCACGGCAGAACCCGTCAACCATTCTGCGCACTATTTATTACGCGGCCCAATAACGACGCCCGTACTTTCCGTCAATACGCACATCTTTACCCGGGACAGTGATTTTCCGTCTACCGGTTTTATCAATGCTCAGTTTTACGTCTATATGAACGGTACGAGTATCGCAACGAACAGTGATTACCTGTGGGAGGTCAGTGAGGGATGGCTTTCAGTGAATGCAAGCGGACGCATCACCTTTGAACGTAAACCCGAGGATAATGAAAGCCGAACGGTGAATGTTAAAGCAACGAACAGGAACAATGGTGACATCTGGGCATGGACATTTACGGTGGGAACCTGGTTTACAGGGTATCAAACTGAGAGACTGACCTGGGAGCAGGCGGGAAACTTCTGTTATGCCCAGGGGCAACGCCTACCAGAAAGCTTCGAATTATCAAGAGGTTCAAATACCCGTCGCACAGGGGCACTCTATTCTGAATGGGGTACAATGAACGGATATCCCTGGTCAGGCAACATGCCGACTATTGTTAATACCTGGACAGTGACCCCTCATGGCCATGGTTATATTCTCATTTCATTATCGAGTGGAACGCTATACCACAGCAGCGACTCACCGGATTCATTGGGAGGGGTCGTCTGTCGGGATAATAATTAAGACATTTTCACGTCAAATTGAGCCTATCGCGTGCAGATCGCAGGCGCTCTTCACCGCGGCGGTCATACTGCTGGGTGGTGGTGACGCTGGAGTGGCCCATTGCATCCCTGACCGTAATCAGATCCTCGCCGTTATCCAGCATGGCAGTCGCAAAGGTTCTCCTTAAATCGTGCGGAGCACATTTCGCAATCTTGGCTTGGGACTGTCGTACCTGCAGGATATGGTATACCGCCTGGTCAGTCAGCCTTTCATTCGTCAGAGTATCAAAACGACGGATACGGGTAAAAAGCGGACCGTCATTTTCTCCCCGCACCTGATCAATCCACATTTGCAGACGCTGCCATGTTCCCGCCGGCATGTAGGCAAGCCTCTCCTTATTACCCTTGCCCAGCACCCGTAGCGCATGCTCATACGTGACAACGTCACTAAAGTCCAGCCCCACGGCCTCCGAACGGCGCAGGCCGCAGCCTAGAATGACCGCCAGCATCGCTGCATCGCGGGGACCCAGGCTGCTTCTGTCGGCTTCACAGATTACAAACAGCGCCCGGATCTCCTCCGGCAACAAGGCCCGACCGCGCGGGAGTCGGCTACCACGAAGGTTACGTACCGCCCGGATGTGCTGAAAACTCTCTACGTCCATTAGTTTCAGCATCCAGGCTTCTTTCGACACCCCTTTCAACGCAGAAAGATAGGTGTTAACAGTTGTCGTAGCGCGACCAGTATCCCGGAGTAATTCCGTAATAGCCATCACGTGATGACGCCGCAGGCTGCCCCAGTTACAGGTGTCCAGCGAGGCGGCGCCGAGCATACCGGCGACGATGTTAAGGAAAGAGACCATGGTCTGCCGGCTGCGGACAGAATTCAGGGACAGCAGGTAGGCCCGGGCCGGATTGACCGGGGCATTACTGCCGCTCAGTGCCGGCAGAAAATCCTCATTCGGCGGAATGATGGCAGCAGACAGACTCAGTTCCGGTTCATCTTCGGGCATCAGGATCATATCTGGCTCCGGTCTGGCCGGAAAGCATCCAGCGCGCTGCGTGAAAAATCGGGGAGAAAGGTACTGACACAGAGTATCGCAGAGAATCTACTTTTTCAAAGGTACATTTTAATAAGTAGAAACAATAAAATTACTTCTTCATCGATTGCCGCCCCCACATTGTCCAGATGTTAAGATTCGGGTAGGCGCCTGTATGCTATAACGCAGCTAATCCACTAACGGCTCAATGGCCTGGGCGTAAAACGCAGAAGGCGCTGGCAACTAAGCGGCTGACGCCACGTAAATTCTGTCGGGTTATACCTCTGCAACCCAGCCATTTTTCACGCAGCGCAATCAGGTGAAATTCTGATGCCATTTTCGCCGCAGTAGGCCTCTAAAACCACGACAAAACCCGCAGAGCGTTCGATCAGATAATGCCAATAACCAGAAATATACCATAAATCGGAAAGAGAAAGTTTATCAGGGGGATCGGGTTAAGATCCGTTCTGGGTCCTTTTTTCCTAGATAAGCCCTCCCCGCTAAATGAAGGGCACAACATGTTGTGATTTCATCCAGAAGCATCAGCTGCAGGCTTGTTTTCGTGAAATGGCGGAAAGCGGAAACTTCATAAGACAACACAAGAACGAGACATAAGGATTAAAATCAATACGACTTCTATATGATGTGTAAGTTACAATATCTGTAGGTTAAACGGAGAAGCTATGAAAACGTCGCGCATCATCAAAACATTGAGTATTGTGGGCCTCTTTGGTCAATTTGATATCAGCATTCAGTTCAGTGATCTGACCGTAATTGTTGGAAAAAATGGTTTAGGAAAAACAACCTTACTTAAAATACTAAAGGGGTTTATTACAGGAAAACATGAGCTTTTTTACAGTGAAATCTGTGATAGTATCGAACTTGTTTTTGATGATGGTAATATTATATCATTCGGAGATATTAGTGATGAAATGAGTAAAGCGGTGGCAAGAAAGGGAATCTTCAATCATATCATGCATGATGAGAAAGGCATAGAATCAATCTTTAAAGGAATTGATGGGATTAATGAGAAGCTATCTGAGGAAGAAAAAAAGGATTTAGCAGAACGTTTGATTGAGAGTGCATTTAAATCAAACTATTTTATTGATTTCTACAAAAAAGGTGTTAATGAAGTTCTTGAGAAAAATAATAAACAAGTTTTTTCTAATAAGTATCATACTCAGGAACTTAAGGACTCGATAGTAGTTAGATACTTATCTACTGTTAATATTTCCGCTAATGCAGGTAATACTATTGATTTTGGCAACAGCATAGAAAAAAACCTACTGGATTTAGCCATTTATGATGAATTACGCCTTTTGCTTAAGAATGAAGATTGCAAAGCGATAGATGCTTTCAGAGAACAAATTAACATTTTCCTTAGGGAATCACAGAAAAAATGTGAATTAGATCAAAACGAATTTGTTTTCATCACCGATAATCAAGTGGCATTGCCTTTAAGTAAACTTTCATCTGGAGAGAGACAGCTTATTTATATATTGGCTACTGCTGCAAATACGTGTGGTAAAAAAACTCTGTTTTTGATGGATGAACCTGAAGTTTCGCTGCACTTAAGTTGGCAGGAAAAGATAGTTGACGCTATTATGAATATCAATCCTAACATGCAGATTGTAGCAGTTACGCATAGTCCAGGAATTATTATGAATGGGCATATGGATGAATATATTGAAATGAAGGATATAATGAGGCCAACAAAAAATGTCTGATCTAACTGATATCCTTAGAAAATCTGAATTTATTAAGATATATACTGGCATGGAGTCATCAGGTCCACAGAAAGGTATTATTCGGATAGAAGATGCATCCGACAGATTGTTCTGGAAAAAAATTGTAAATGCAGTTTGTCCGGATCAATATGATATCAAACCATTTTCTCGACCTGGTTCAGAGGGAAAACGTAAGCTTGAACATGAATACGATCTTCTGCATAAAGATTATCTTGTAGCAGTCGACAGCGATTATGACTATTTATGTCCAGAGAGAAATAATTACTCAGCCAAACTGAACAAAAACCAATTCATATTACATACATTTTGCTATTCTCGTGAAAGCTTTGTTCATACCCCAGAAGTTATCGAAGATTTAACTGATAGTATTCATTTCCATATAAAAACTTATAGTCAAATTCAAATGGCTTTGTGCCGATTTTCGGCTTGTGTTTACGAAGCACTACTTTTGTTCTCTTGGTTACATAACCGTGATCAAAACCGTTTTAAAGAATCTGATTTCAATATGTGTTTCCATTTGCCTGCTGGTTTACTTTTGCTTGACGAGGATCTTAATGTAAATGAAGTTGCTTTTGAACATCTAAATTCATCCGTGAAAAATTATACCGATACATATAATAAATATGTTGAAGATACAGAAAGTTTCAATCAACATGTGAAATATTTGAATCATCGTGGTATTAATACTGATAGCGCTTTGTTTTTCATTAATGGCCACTATCTTCTGGACGGTATATTCAAACCTGTTTTAGAACTACTGATAAGGAAAAGCAGGAGAAATGACAACGAATGGGTTGAACTTAACTATCTAGATAACGAAAAAAGAGGTCGTAAAAATCAGATACGTAATTATTATGAACAAAATTGTAATGCATCGCAGCTTATATATCGGTGTGAATCCTATATGACTTCATATTTTTGGACAAAAATTACGTGTAAACTTGCAAAGATAGTCCATGGGGGATGAATTTTATAATCACTTATGCTTTTGTATACTGCAACTATGTAGCAAGTTTTCCATCAACCTATAAGTACTTAACATTTAGAGGCTTGCTAACTTCCGAAATTTGCGGAAAACGGAAAGCCTGTCCTGAGCGGAAATTATACCCGATGACTCTAGGGCAGCCAGTGAACCAGGCTGCTCATCCACATTTCTATGTTCGCAGGAAAAGTCAAGCTAAAGATGAACACAATGAAAAGAGATGACGAAATTAATCTTATAAAGCAAGATTGATAGCTAAAATGATAACTCCCAGCGCTAAATCAATCTCTTATGTACTGCAATTGATTAAATAATTAGCTCAACATACACAAAATTCAGATATGCAAACATCCTCTTAGACACTATCCATTAGTTTAAAGGCGTGAATCTCTGGGTAATACTTTTATCCACTAAACCAGATCATTAATAATATGATTCTGATTTATTAGTTTCAGTTAGTGGTGAACTCACAGGCTTCTCACCACATTCTATTTTTGTTAGTTAAAACCGAATGAATTAAGTTCAATTTTAAATTGATCGACCATCTTTTCAACTTCAGACACAATTCCATCAATTACTTTTTGTTTATGCTGATTAGTTCTCAGTTCTAAATAAGCATTATCTAAAGCACAATCAGACAGACATTGTTCAATCTCATAGCCAAATCTATTAGTAGCACCATTGGTTAACACGATACTGGTCTGTTGGGAGTCGAAAGGGTGTTTATAGTAGAGATTTATTAGCCTTTTTAGCTCTTTCTCATCCCTGATCACCCTAAGTTTACGGTCAGCAATTTTTAATTCCCAGCCGACAAAACCAGGCAAGCAGGATTTGAAGTTAGCCACTTTCTCGGCTGCTTTTTCCATGTTCAGTTCAATGCTATTTCTCATGTGCAGTGGCAGGTCATTAAATCTTTGCTGTAAATGCTGTCGGCAAGGGTTGTTGTAAGACCACAGTACTGCGAACGTAAGCCTTTGATACCGGTATATCGTATTGAGTTTAGAGGCAGTACAACCACTAATCATTTTATCAACATAAAACTCTACGCTCCTTCGGTATTCTTCATTAAATATTTCAGCGACGTAAGAGTCTAAGTAATGAACTTTCGAAATTGCTTCTTCAAAAAAGAGTTCATTTTCAAAGAAGTTGTGTTTCCTTAGGAGACTGTAAAGTTTCTTTGCGTCGTAGGTATTGTTATTATCGATATTAAGACCAAAAATAGCTATCAACAAGCTTACTTTTGGACTAATGCTGTTGCGTAACTGTTCAATGTAAGATTTCTTTTCGCTATCTGCCGATGACGGAAGATAGAAGTCTTTATCTAAATAATTAAGAATCAAAGTAATATGGTTAACATATTTAATATAAGTGGGTTTCTTGGTTGCATGATAATACACACCCTTGGTGATATTAATACTCAGTTTCGCATTGTACTGACTATCATCAAGCAAGGTCTTGTTAACATCCTCAAGTAATTTATTATGTTGCTCAAGCAATAATCCGTACCATTCTTTAAAAGAAGATTTTTTCATTTCAAGAAGCGAAGCCGCCGTTAGCCTTGTCGCCCTCATTGCCGCCTTTGCACTATGTCTTGCCTCGTAAGCGGCCCATGCTGTGGCTAAAAAGGCAAGTGAGGTGGCAAGCGTACCTATAACCTCTACGTTTTCCTTGACGGTATCCCAGAAAATAATCATCACTGTCCCAAGTATGAGGATCAACAAAACAGGCATTTTATCAGTGTCTTTAGTTAATTTTGAAAGTTCATAATACCTGATCTACCATACCATTTCAGCTAGTATGAGGGATGGCCAACCGTACGGTAAGATAGATATTTACCAATTCGTAGACATGAGTGTCTTACAATGGTCATTGCATAATTTTGATGTCTCCATGGCCTAAGGATTTGATCCTTTATGTCAGAAAAGTGACATCACTAAATGAGTTAAAAGTGACATCAGAAGAAAGAAGGCTGGGCATCACAGATATCGATCAGGACGGTACTCCGGACGTTCAGGCATGAGGATTATGCTGCTTTCCTGATTGAGAGGAATCACCGCAGTATCGCGTATTCGGATGAAATATGGGCTCTGGCCGTCCAACTGGGAAGAAGTGAATTAATCAGGCCGCCCAAACTCACTCATCAGGATACACGTATCCGTATAGAGCCATTCAGAGACGATGAAAAGGAATACGACTAACCACGCAGAATATCTGTCAGTCAGCCGAATGGCGGCCTGACTCTGTTACTTCATCCAGTCTTCCAGCACCAGGCCCGACACCCGCTCAAACTCCCGCGTATTATTCGTCACCAGTACGGCGCCGGCGGCGATGGCATGCCCGGCAATTGCCGTATCGTTCGGGCCGATCGGCGTCCCGGCGAGGCGCAGCGCGACTCGGATGTCGGTGGTCGCGTCGACCGCCGCGCGATCCCAGGGCAGGATGGCATCGAGTCGCGAACAGAACGCATCAACCAGCTCAATGTGGCGGGGCGAGGCCTTCGGGCCGGTGGCCCCGAAGCGCATCTCCTGGTAGGTGATGGCCGAGACCACGATACGATGACCACGCAGCACCGCCTGCTCCAGGCGCTTCAGGACGGCGTCCGGCTGCTCGCGCATGATGAACGAGCAGATGTTAGTATCGAGCATGTAAATTTTGTTCACAGGTTAAATCGTCCTTCATCGGTGACAACATCCTCGCGCTCCGCCATAAAGTCCGGATCGGCTTTTTCGAGCTGTGCGAATGAGCCCCAGGTCGGCCGGACGGGGCGCAGGATGATACTGTCCCCTTCCCGGACGATCTCCAGCTCGCTCACCCCCTCAAAATCCAGATCGCGGGGCAGACGGATGGCGCGGTTATTGCCGTTTTTAAAAATAGAAACTGTGCGCATGGTTTTTCCTCATATGCTGAGTGTGTCAGGGAGCATTCCCGCATATGCCTAGTATAGGTAATCATATTGCACTTGTATAGGTTGCACATATGCAGATGCTAAGGATATGCGTATGCTAGCTCTATGCAGATGCCTTGCATATGGATATGCCTCACCCATCCCTTGGTCTCTCATTTTCTGGTCAGATCCGAAAAAAGGTAAAGTCGGATCTTCAGATTTAAACGCGTTGCTTTGGCTCAAACGATGGAGATGGAAGCGGGGCAGTAAGCTGATATAATGGTGTAAGAACTAATCTTACATGTTGGACAGGAGGATTTATGGCCCGTACGATGACGGTAGATGTGGGTGATGAGTTGCGAGATTTCATTGATGCCCTGGTCAGGGCCGGCGATTACCGCACCCAGAGTGAGGTTATGCGGGACGCACTTCGTTTGCTGCGTGAAAAGCAGGCTGAATCCCGCCTGCAAGCATTGCGCGATTTGCTGGCTGAAGGGATCAGCAGCGGTGATGCGAAACCATGGGATAAGGATGCCTTCCTGAAACAGGTCAGAGCCAGGGCAACAAATGAAAGAAATTGAGCTGACCCCCAAGGCGGAAGAGGATCTTGAGGTTATCTGGGACTACAGCTTCAGGCAGTTCGGGGTTATTCAGGCTGATGAGTATATCGGCCGGATTGCTGCTGTATTTGAGGTGCTGGCCACACATGACATCGGAACCCGGCGCCCGGAACTGGGTGAAGATATCTGGTCACTACCAGTGGCACAACACATGATCTATTTTGTGCCTGTGCATTCTGTGATCACCATCATCCGTATTCTCAGTCATTCTCAGTCATTCTCAGTCATTCTCAGTCATTCTCAGTCATTCTCAGTCATTCTCAGGACACAGCGAGGCATGTCCCTGGAGATAACTATTTTCAATAAAATATATATAAATCAACAATTTTGTCTGAGCTGTTTTTAAAGGTCCGCTTTCTGGCTAAATTCAAATGTCCGCATGTAGGTTATGTTTCAGTTTTTGCTGAAGATTTCCTGGCTCCTTGTCTGGAGTTGCTGCAGGGCTTCCAGCATGTCGTCCTGATTCAGACTTCGTTGTGATTTCTTGCCGGGTTGTTTCTTTCTGCGTGAGGTCTGGCCGTCCAGTGATGGCAGGGCCTGTGAGCGGGTGTTGTCACGTTTATCCTGGACCAGCTTTATCATCTCCAGAGCACGTCCCAGACGCTTGTTGTCAATGATGGCGCCCTGGTCCAGTTCTCCCAGCCGGTCGTAAGTGATGAAGGGCAGGGAAGTGCCGTTGGCTCTGAGCTCTATGGTGCCATCCGGATACTGCCAGACGTCGATATACTTCCCCTGATAACGTCGGTTTTCTTCATTCTCTTCAAGTAGATAGAGTTTCTTATCATACTGTAAGGTCAGGTTTTTTGAGACCTTACGTTGCTCACGCCACGTGAAAGTTAACTGCAAATTATCATCGTTTTCCAGCGGGCGGTGAACATCAAAATCATGGCGCGGCGGCTTCGCAAACCGGCGGTTGTAGTCTGCCATGAACTCATCTGCGTAGGCGTTTGCAGCTTCAGGGCTACTGATACCACGTAGCCGGAGCTCTTTAACCAGACGGTCCTGTAAAGTCAAATGTGCCCGTTCTACGCGTCCCTTGGCTGAGCTGGTATTGGCACAGATCCCCGTAATGTTCAGCTCATTCATGGCACGACCGAACTGAGTCTGGCCATCACCGCCGGTGGCCTGCTTGTTGTTGATCCTGAAGACGCTGGCCTTGTCGCTGTAGAACGCCAGAGGTTTACCGTAACGTTCCAGATAACCGCGGGTGGCTTCAAAATAGGTGAAAGTGGACTCTGAGCTAACGAACAGGAGCTGCATCAGTTGACTGGTTGCGTCATCAACATAAACGAGCAGTGTGCAAGCCGGGGCGCGATCTTCGAACCATCGATGCTCACTGCCATCAATCTGTATCAGCTCGCCGGTACAGGCCCGACGTGGGCGTGGCTGATGTACCCGGGGAGCCCGTAACTTACGGGGGATCCATAAACCATCCCGGGTCATCAGCTTACGCACAGTCTCTTTAGCCAGATAAAGGTCATGAACTTCAGCAAGCTTCTCACAAGCTAATGTCGGCCCAAAATCAGCATAACGTTCGCGGATAATGTGCAACGCACGTTCAGCGAGGCCTGGCATCAGTTGTCGGTTACCTGGCCACGACGACGGTTAACCAGTGAGAGTGGACCGTGTTCGCGGTATCGTTCGAGCAAGCGACGGCAGTGCCTGCCTGAGATATCCAGCCGGCTGGCTGCAAGACGTGTTGTGAGACGTCTGTCGATAACGTCCTGAAGGATCCTGAGTCGGTTTACATCATTCATTGAGAAAAACTCCGTTCCGTATGCCGTCATGAGTCTCATCCTTTGAAATCAGCGATCGCTGTGGTGAGACTGTAGCGCGGACATGTCTATTTGGTCAGAGACGGACATCTCAATTTAGCTACTACAAATTTAGTGCGTGTAATCTATCTTATGTTAAATAGAATTTTAACTTTATGCCGCTGGTCCACAGACATCATCCCCCCTGCATCTTCATTGTCCCTCACCTTCACCGACGTTTTAAACCTCGTGCAGGCTTGCCAGTTGTTGAACTCGAGAATAACGAATTTCATTCAATACGAAATTTGCCGTCTTCCCGTACGAGTTGTTCCGTTCTAAGGCTAACGACTGAAAGATAAACTATATCTTCTTATGTTCTACTGTGGCAGTTTGAGGAACAGCGTCCGCGCCTGTGTTTGCGATGCCTGAAAACCATGGTGGAGATAAAAACGTTTGGTTTCTTCAGTCAGTGCATGAACCATGATCGCGCGGACGCCTATATTTTCTGCGACCCGATAACAGCGCAATACTGCATCGTGCAATAAATCTGCACCCAGCCCTTTTCCATGGAATGAGACATCGACCGCAAGACGAGCAAGGATGATAACGGGGATGGGATCAGGCATATTGCGTCTCAGTTTTCCTGTCGCTTCCACGTGGTTCACGCTGCCGGTGGCCAGAGAGTAAAAACCGGCTACGTGTTTCGTGTCCGTTTTACATACAACGAACGTCCGGGCGGCACCGAGAGCCTGATTTTTTAACCCTCTCTGTTTAAGCCAGCCATCAAGCACGGCTTCACCGCTCACGAACTCAGGGCGCTGTTAAACGTCCCACTGAGGTTTCCTTGCCAGAAGTTTATCGATGGCGGGATCACCCCCGACCGGTGCATCGAGCATATCGATAAATTCTGCATACTGTTCATCGTTAAAATTGAATACGCGACGATCGAGGATGACATTCTCAGCAGCCTGACAGGCCATTTCCAGGATAAAGTCTGTGCGTGATTTATGAAGGATCTCAGCAGCAGCGTCGATAAGTGCTCGCTGAGATTCCTTAGCTCTAAGGTATGTATGGATTTGGTCCATAATAAACCCTACAGATTTTAGTCGCGTGTGTTCGGGAGTTTTGAATAAACACATCTTACATCGACTAAGAGCAGGATATATTTTATTAGTATGCTTTTTAAGATATTTATCAACAAGGGCTTAAAAAAATACCCTGACAGAACACGAGCGCTGACAGGGTATAAGGTGGTTATAATGCTTTGTTATAATTGTAGACCCGATAAAACAGGATGAGTGCTGAATTAGTTTAAGCTACCTGTGCCTGAAGCCTTCACTACCCCCTAACCCGGTTAACAGCGCTCACCTCTTTTATCGGAAAAAAAGCCCGGTCAATTCAATTGACCGGGTGTCCGTCTCCAGGAGGAGAAAATGCAACAACAATGAACGTCTCTATCTTCCCTAAGCCTTCACTCTAAGGGAGACGCATCATACCCATGCGGTATAATTTCATCTATACATTAAATGCTTGTTTATTCAGCCAAATCTTCATATAATAATAATAATTCATGATTATTTAATAAAAAAAAGCCCGCGCGAATCTGCGGCGGGCTTCTGAACTATCAGAATATGGACACTTGGATAGCTTCGTAACTTGTGCAGCTCTTCAGACCTAACATTTCTGCACTAATGTCTCTACACCCAGCGGCGGGTTGACCTTGTCGCTTGTTACCGAAGCACTTTAACTATAGTCATAAAATAATTATTTGTTTATGAATAATTACTCAATGTGACAAACATCATAAAAATAAAAATTAACGGTTTATGTGGCATTCATAATTACACCAGTCACAGCCGTTTGCAGCCTCAAATCCCCGCCTTTTAGCCTCTTCAAGCGCGATCTGGCATCTGGCATATTCACCAAGGTATTCGCGGCGGTGTGTCAGGGGTAAATAATTACACATGGCAGTGTGTACTTCCTGATCCCCTTTTCCATCAATTTTCTTTGCAATATAAAATTTCATATAAAAATAAAAACAATTAATAACACACTATTACTATACGCGAGTGCAAAAAAAATAAAAATAAATCATACCAGATTTGATTACATCTAAAATAAAAAATGCGCACATGAAACGGCCTTTAAAAATATCATTTTAAGTTAACAGTTAATTTTATTTAGAAGATAGTATTTCATAGCAACACAGACTTCATCGAACCGATTCGTGGCAGATGATGGATAATAATTAAAATCACTTTCTTCTATTTTTATTGTGTACAAATCTCCATTTAATGGAGAGATTTTGCATTTAAGTGTAATTATCGCTTCAGGTGGCCCAACCGGATCACTACCAACACCAACCTCTACATTAAACATAATACCGTGATGATTGTGCTCATCGACAACGCACTGAGAAATAATGTCTCTTAATTGATTTACAAACCGATAAGTGACACGCTCAACCTGCTCAGACTGACGAATTACAAAAGCTCCACGTTGATTTATGATTCTTGTATATGAGTGAGTATGCATGGAAAGGGACTCTTTAAATGTAATAAACAGAAGTTCTATTTCCTGTATCATAAATTTTTCGGATGTTGTTCTTTGATTTTTAATTATTTTAAACTTATTGCAAAGCTCATGATAAGTTACATTCATCCCGTGCTTCCATAGTTAGCAGTAGTGGAACTGCATATTCTGCTCCCTTGATTGAAAAGTAAATGGCTCAATTCAAAGAGGCAGACAAGAGTTTGCCGCCATCTTACTAACATGATGTTTTAAATGGAAATATATTTTTAATGATTAAAAAAATCGGAGCGAGGTTTGAATGCCCGGTAACGAGTAATCCCATCGTACAAATCAGCATAACTTTGCTCCGCCAAAACTATACCCTAAACCACACGGAATGCATTGTGCCACCAGTCGTTTTACTCCATTTCGCCAAATAGTGCATCTTTTAAGCGTGTTGCCAGCATAAAGTGAATATTTTATAACAAAATTTATCACTTTCTGGCTGAGTGCGGGAAATGCCTATTTATCGGCGTTCTGCAATGATACCTCCTTCCATTTCCACAAGCATTGTCAATATATGTAAAATAAATTTTATGCTGAAAATAAAATAAAAAAAGCCCGTAGATCTTCTCCGGGCTCGTCCAAAAAACGAATACTATTTAGTAATACCAAATAGTATTCATTATTACAATGGATAATAAAACAAAGGAATAACACAATTCGAAGTCTACACTACATTGACAGCGCTGTGAATTAATTTCTTTCACTTATAAATTTAACAGATTTATTTTATTTACACGCATTTCAAGCGTATTAAATATTAATTATTTACATTAATTTTGTAACAAACATAACATATTGAGACTAAGCTGGGTGTTTTAGCATGAGACAACTTTCCAGTTGGGGAAGTTCGCAAAGCAAGTAAACAAAATTATCGCAAAGGAAAATTTAAATGCAAAAAAAAGTACTGGCAATTTTGATTCCGGCTATTTTTGTTGTGGCTGGTTCTGCTAATGCAGCAGAAATTTATAATAAAGATGGTAACAAATTAGACTTGTACGGCAAAGTTACAGGTCTGCACTATTCTTCCGATGACGCTAACGTAGACGGTGACCAGACCTATATGCGTATCGGCTTCAAAGGTGAAACGCAGATCAATGATCAAATGACTGGCTACGGTCAGTGGGAATACCAAATTCAGGCCAACGAAACGGAATCATCTTCCAATCAGTCCTGGACCCGTCTGGCATTTGCAGGCGTAAAAGTTGGTCAATATGGTTCTTTCGATTACGGTCGTAACTACGGTGTCCTGTACGACATCGAAGGCTGGACCGACATGCTCCCGGAATTCGGCGGTGACTCATACACGAAGGCTGACAACTTCATGACCGGCCGTGCAAACGGTGTGGCCACTTATCGAAATGCTGGCTTCTTTGGTATGGCTGAAGATCTGAACTTCGCATTACAGTATCAGGGCAAAAATGAAAATGCCGATCCTGAAGTGTCTGCTAACGGTCGCACCGATCGCTATGAGAATGGTGACGGTTTCGGTATCTCTTCGACCTATGATTTCGGGATGGGGATCAGCGCGGGTGCTGCCTACACATCATCCGATCGTACCAGTGCACAGACGAATTCATCCATATCTACCATAGCTGGAGGTGATAAGGCCGATGCATGGACCACTGGTCTGAAGTACGACGCACATAATGTTTATCTGGCAGCCATGTATTCTGAAACACGCAATATGACACCGTATGGTGATGAGGGTGTTGCCAACAAGACGCAGAACTTTGAAATCACAGCCCAGTATCAATTCGACTTTGGTCTGCGCCCAGTAATTTCTTACATACAGTCTAATGGCAAAGACTTGGGCAACGGTCAAGGTGACCAGGACCTGGTCAAATATGCTGAAATTGGTGCGGTTTATTACTTCAACAAGAACATGTCTACCTATATTGATTACAAAATAAACTTACTGGATGAAGACGATAAATTCTACGCAGACAACAACATCGGCACTGACGATATCCTGGCGGTAGGTCTGACTTACCAGTTTTAATTATGTTAGCCCGCTAATTGCGGGCTATTTTTTTAAACTATTTTACTTACCTCCCAACCGAATTAACCGTAAGCCCGCCAGCCGCTAACAGCGGTGCAAAAACCGCACGCAGATACCACCTGCGCTCCACACCCAGGCGGGACTGTGTCAGCCTGACACCTTAACTCTCAGCAAACTGCTGCTGTATTGCTAGTAACTGCTCATTGCTAGCTCACCCGCCTCGACCTGTTCGTACTGACTTCTGAGCCAGCACCAGACCGCCTTGTGCACCGACCACCGTGACAATGCGTAAGCCGTGATGCTGGCAGGATCAATTGTCGCTGCGACATTTCAACCCGCCATAACAGCATCATCGCATCATCCAGCGCCTTAAATCGCGCCCTGGTGTCAGCACCAACCGGGGACAACCGTTATTAGCGACGCTTTCCTGTCCCGCTCACCCGAATGTGCACCCCTCGTACGACGCCAGATATTTACTGTGTTCACGGCTTTTTTCCCCATGCGTTACGCTGGCGGATATACACATCGAGATAGGGGGGTATTCATCTTCGCTCTCAATCAGGCGGGTAAGTGCGGCTGACACTTTGGCCGGGACGTACTTAAGCAATGCGTTCAGTTTGCGGTTAAACTCCTTTGCAGGCAGGAGGTTTTCCGTATCGTCCGGAGACGGTGCTTTACTCAGGGCGTAAAACATCACGTCAGCCGTATGGCTTTCAACTGCCTGGTGTAGCGTGTCCGCTACATCCCGGAGGAGACTAAGCGTTCTTTCGCGGCCCCCCCCGAGATAACTGGCCGCGCTGTTGTAATTGTCAGATGCCCAGCCGCCCATTGTTTTGGTAGCATCGAGACCCTGATTACTGATGCCGCCCAACATTTTGATTTGCTGCTGACGAACCTCATCCAGACTCTTAAACTACCTGCACCCTTGCCAACGTAGTGGGTCATATCAGGGAGGACAGGGAGTATCCGGGCGAACGCTCTCGCGAGTTTTTCAGCGCCGTCATACTTGCGGAGACGGTGCTGCCCTTCCCGGCCAGCATGGTGCAGATTTCCGCCATTTTGGTCGTGTGGCCTGAATGCGCCAACACGGGAATCAAACACGCCGTTAACACCATGTGCATTTTTCAAATAAAGGCGTGATGCGATAGAAAACTCGCCCTTGATGCCTGCGCGTTCATATTCTGAACCGGGGCCCATCTCGTTCACGACATACCCGCCCGCTTTGATAACGAATAGATTCGTACCCTTCCAGCCTGAGCGGGCGAATTTTGCACCCTGCTTAACTAATTCAAGCGCTTGCCCAAAATTTATATTTATATCTCCACATATGAAATAGCTCCACGATTGCGAGGCTGGTTTCCAGCCGGATAGCTATCATCAGCTTGAGGGAGCTGGCGAACGTCTGTATCACTATCTGCCCGTTAGCTAACAGGAAATTTATTGGGTTGCCGGTCATCCAGCTGTAGAAGAGGCGCGAGGCGGTGCCCAGTAAAAAGAACGTTAAAATGATTAAATAACTGATTCCGGTATCATCCGGTAGCAAAAAGGGTGGCATACGGATGACTCCGGGATTTGGGGAAAAAAACCCACAGGCGTTTAGCTGTGGGCTTTGATGGTGATGATACGTAATCTAGAGAACACCTCGTCAGCGCGTTGCGGGGTGTAATTTGAGTATGGTTCGGATTTGCCGGTTCGCAATAGTGCTATATAAAAAAATACCCGGTCCTGCAGGGTACCGGGTAGAGAAGTGGCACTACGATAAATTTCTTATAATGATAATACAGGGGAGTGCTGGGGCCCACCAAAGTTATTAAGCCCACTTTACTAGGTCTTCTCTTAACAACCCTACTCCAGCACTCTCCTGTATCATCAAAAAAATACCCGAACCATACCTGACAGAGTGATTCGGGTGAGGTGGCGTCCTGCTATGTTATAATTTTTATAGCGTTAATAGAGCAGGTGAGCGCTGGGCCTGCCAAGGAGAGCGTACAATCAGGCTGTAAATGATCCATACACTACTTTCCCAGCACTCACCTTCTCTATCAAAAAAACTCCCCGATACAAACGCAAATAATATCGGGGAGGGAAATCTAATGAACAATGAATTTGACACTACCTCCTCCATAGAGGCGGAGGCATAATAGTGGAAAAGTACGATTATGCTTATGCATTCTGTGCTTATATTTTGTGGTCATACCTGAAATAATTAAATAACAATTTTTATAAACAACCATCCTAATCAATAATTTCTCTACGTAAATCACACCGCTGCTTTAACTATGCGCTGATTAAGGAGTGAGTAACGATGGGATTTGCGGAGATGAATCGACGATCGGACATGGGTACTGGTGCTGTGTACGTCGCGAATATCGCCGAGCGCTGTCAATGAGGATGAAACAAGCTGCATGATTAAAAACCCCGCTCAGGCCAAATGTCGATCGTTTAATAGTACTTGAACAATCCGGCCAGTAAGAGACAATTCAGGGTCTGTTAGCCATACAGCAGGGCGTCCAGTTGCGGGACTCGTGTAGGGGCGTGGGGAATGCGCTGAAAGCGATGCTGTCAATAATTACCCCGGCGCGCTAGCAAAAAAGCTATAAAAAACACCCGGTGCCGAATGGGACCGGGGGAAAGGGAGGTTTACTTATTTTATTATTACTACTGGGTGATGACACAGAGTGAGCGCTGAAGCATTTTTTTAATAATTAAGTCTATTTCAACAGAACCCCTTAATCATTCCGCCTCAGCGCTCATCTTTATCATCTCCCCTCTAATACAAACGCAAAAGATAGCGGGAGCGAAATACAATGAAAACAAATAACGTCTGACATTGACTCCTCTGGAGAAGCGCTTTAATAGTAACGGAATGAGGGAATTGTTTTTAAGGATTAAGTGCTTAAAAAGCGTGGTCTTACCTCAATTATTTTATTAATTATTTCTTAATAAGAATCATTATAACTAATAACCTCTCTCTGCAGATCCCAGCGTTGATTTAACGACGTGCCGGTTAAGAAATGATGTACCGATGGGAATTGCAGAATAAATCTGACGCCATCGTTATGCGCCTCAATATAGATGATTCGGTAATGTAATCAATCAGTTGAACATAAGCGACTTGATGAGATGTCCGATCACCTTCTCGTGCAACTCCCTGGATTTTAGAAGCAGATTGTTTTTCTATTACCTGCGTGCGAAGCGTAAGGTTATTGCGCTCAATGCGCAGGGTAAAATTTTTTCCTGCGAGGTACTTAGACTCATTGAATGCGCCCTGTAGCTTTTCTTTCACCCTTTCTTTATACGGTTATTTGTTCCGAAATGTGTATTACTCCATATCCTGTTTGTCATATCCCATAGCAGCGAATGTTGATGCCTGAACAAAGTTTTCATTGTGGCAATGATAATTTTTTCATGTGGGATCTCCGATATCTCGCATTGAGATATGCTTTTTGTACTGTTCAGCGATAGCGCCTACTTATCGATTAGGCAATACGAACGAGGTGTAGGGAGGATGCTAAATATTTGTCTTCATTGCATAGAGGTATGCGGACGTTTTCCAGGGCTGAGCAGTTGGAAAACACGAAGTCTGCGTTCAGTTTGACAGCGGCAAACGTGCATTCCATGTGGTTGAACATATTCTGCAGACCTTAATATCTAGCGCAGCGAATTATATCAAAGTTAAAAGACAGGATCGCTATAACCCTTGAGTTGAAAAAGGACCGCATGACGGTTATTTTGAGGAAAAATTTTTTAACTAACATCCTGACAAGAGATATCAAAAAAATAATATGCTGTGCATTCATTTTAAAATACACTTATAATTTACAAGATTATTTATTGAGAAGGTATACCAAATTATCCTTGGTGATTGAAAAAGGACAGCAAATGCTGTCCCTCATGAATAGAATATATCAAACATAGGAGATGGTTAATACTGTTGACCCTTTAATACTTCCATAGCACGGTGCTTTCGAAGGATCTCCGTTATTCAAGATACTCTGAACCTGCAGTATATAATTTCTTCCCGTACCTGTTATTGCCGCAGATAGGTTAGATTCCGTTCCGCCATTAGTACACATGGCTAAATCCGTATTCGCATCACTGTCACCTGACCAGACCAAATTTGGGGCTTGGGCTTGATCGCATAACAATTTTAATTGGGCACTTACCGCATTTGTGGGTGACGTTACAGGGGGAATAGTTCCATGATCTAAATCAATTGTTCTTGAACCATAACCATTGTTTTCAACAATACAGGTTGCCGGCCGCATAGGAATGAATGTCTCCCCAATACACTGTGCATCATCAAGAGCATAAGCTAAACCTTCACCATGATGATTTCCATTCACACCAGTATGATCAGCAACCCAAAAGTGATTTGCAAACCCCGATGTGCCCACTTGATATAGCTCAAGACAAGAATCTATTCTCACGCCATCTAAAAATTTATATTTAGATGCATTATTAATTGTTATTGTCATGTTAAATTCAGAAGAATACGTTATCTGTCTATCATTATCCCAAGTAGAATCATCAGCGCAAACTTCTTGACCACGAGAGTTAGTGCCATTGAATGTACAGCCTGTTGCAGTGTATGAAAAATCACCTATTCCGGTTTTACTCTTATTCCGAACAATATGAAATTGCTCACCGTTTGTAGCCGTTAAATACAAACTATTTAATATTCCTGCTGCTTCCGAGTGCCAGTAGCAGGCATACCGCCCTCTCCAGTTACATGAAGACGACATAGTACCAGATTTCTTGACATGATAACCGGTACAGGTAATACGATCGTTATTTGCATCTCTTGTACATCGAGGCAAACCCAAACGCTGAACAGTTTGAGGAATTGGTGGGTATTCTGCACCATTTGAGGAACTCATATCCCAGAGATGCTCTAATGCTGCGGAACCCCATTCCATTGCAAAAGAATTAAAAGGTATAAAGCAAGATGCTAGTAACCATAACCGAATATTCATAACACGCTTCCTTATTTTTTAAAGGGAGAAGTAAAAAAGTGATATATTGCTTATCTTCTAATGTTAATTAGGCTGTGGTTTCAGCCCATCTGTTATCGGGCGAGGCGAGCAATTTTTATCATCTGTGATTACGAATCATCTGCGTACAGCGAAAAACAAAGCATCTTTTGGTCCATTACTAAATTTTCCTTGCTATAATTTAGATATCCAAGTCATGTGAGTACATCTAATTGTATCAAAGACAGCATCTGTGCAGAATATGCTAAATCACTACCCACCATAACTTAGGAACTATTACAAATTATTTGATTTAACAAAACAACTCCTTCAATTGCAATATTCAAGAGAAAATTTGAAAATGTAAATATTTATACAAAAATTCATGCGATTATTATTTTTTTTAATAAGGTAAATAATTATAATTATTTTCATCACTAACAATATAACTACATCCACGAGTCACATATAAATGATATCAATCATGGCACTCGCTCTGAAATCACCTGCCATCACCGGCATTCCTGAAAGTTGATAAGGAGCCGCAGTAAAAGTAAATGAACTGTTTCCCGAGTTAATAGCGGATAATCCATCCGTGATTTCATAACCTATGCTGCCAGTACCATCACCAATTTGCATTGGTGTACCTGTGCCCACACCTTGAAACATTGCTATACCAAAATTTTCAATATTTGTTGCTAAAATATGCGTATCCGCCCCTCCAAGCTGTTCACCGATTAATTTAACATAAGGGCGCTGTTGATAATATTCACATGTAACATCCACAGTTTTTGTTAAAATATGGTTGAGGTTCATATGAATATTAGTTACTGGAATATCGCCGAAATCTAGATTAATCACTTGTTCATTATTAATTTTGCAAGGGGGAATTACAACATCAGCTTTCACATTAACTTTAATATCTAAGGCGTTTAAATTAAATATTGGGAATGATATAATAAACATTAAAACACTTAATTTTTTCATATCCATTCACTCATTTTTAATCATACCAGATTTGCAGATGCGCAGCCGCAGTAAATGCCCCTGCAGTTAAATTTTGCATATCATATAAACGACCGATTCCAGCGTTTAACGTAAGTACTTTGTCATTTCCGGAACCAGACAATGACTCAGTAGGATCAGTTTCGACATTCAAAGGAAGTACTTCCGTTCCATCTTTTTTACGTAAAAATATGACCAGCCCTTCATTATATTTCGATGTTTGTATAACTCCCTGCTGTGCATCATGGATAGCAGCAGAACTCACCACCATTTTTGGCGTGCCTAAAATATATGGGCATCCTAGTGGTATGTCAAAGTTACGAGCAAAATAGACAGTGTTAGAATTATCAAAATCCTGAATTCGCAAATCACCCCAATTAAACTCAACGACATTACCATTATTAATTTTACAATCAGGGATGATAAGACGCCCAGTTATTTCAATCGGTGTTCCGGCAGCCACAAAAAAAGAGCACATTAATATAAATAACGCTACCGACCACTTACCTCTTCCATTGATCATATTTCCACCATAAAAGCCAGTTCATTAATACTGTATCATTGATAATCGAGTTCAAATGTAGCGATGGCATTATAATCCCCGGGTTGCACACTTTTATTGGCTATAGCCTCAGGGGTTGACTGAATAAAGGCACCAAAATTTAGTGTCAATCCTAAACCTACTACCTTTGACCCCATACCACTGTTATGGGAATTCCCTAACTCCAGTAGACTACTTCCATCAGTATCAACGATCCCAATACCAAGCTTACCCGCGTTGTTTCCTGCAACTTTTAGGTGGCCTGGTAAAGCAGTTTCTTCAGAACCAAGAAAAGTCAACCTCAAAACTTTTCTAAATGTCGTGACATCACAATGTTTTAATTTAATTGAAAAACGCTCTGTATAACTTTTCCCTGGCCAGTTATTGAATGTCAAATCAGCTATTCTTTCGAAGACGACGTTCTGATCCTGATGCGCAGGATCGATAATGCACGGTCGGTCTGACAAATTTCCTGAAAAATCAATATTTGCGAATACATTGTTAGAAAAAATCAAGAAAAAAAATAATAACAACTTTTGCATGATTTTAGCCTTAATTTTATTTTTTTATCGCAAAACATTTATTCCCAGAACAAGGAAAGTTTAGTGACGCACGTCCACCGTAATCATTAATATAGGTTACCCATGGTGAGGCAAACGTCGGGGTTTTTACGTCGATTGAAGATTTTGGTGCGACCATGACACTTTTGAACTCCCCTTTATCTGATTTTTTTTCGTCCTCCCCCAATCCTACAATTGTGATATAGTAAGGTGTAGGGTTTTCTATCAAATAGCCTGAGTTATTTTTATGTAATATAAGTTTATTTTGCCAGACCTGATTGCTGTCAATTTTAATAACCTCAGGACGGTAAAATAACTTTATCTTCGTTTGCAAAGCTATTTGCAAGGTATTTGGTTTGGTGCTTTTTGGCGGAACTTCTCTTAAATTGAAATAGAACAGTGTTTCCCTGTCCTTAGGAAGATTATTTACTTCAGGCGTAGTAACTATTTTAACCTGCGTCTTTGCTTCGGGTTCCATACGCTGAATCGGTGGGGTAACGACCAACGGCCCGTTAGTTATTTTTTCGCCTTTTCCATTTTCTAACCAAATCTGTGCTAAAAATGGCAATGACTTATTATCATTTGTGACCATGAACGATACTGCAGGATCTGATGCATCAAATATAATTCGGGTGCGGTCTAGAGATAATGCGGCCTGAGCACTTGTTGCAGCACCTAGTGCAATTGCAGTTACCAATATATGGCTGAATGATTTTTTCGTTAATGACATGCCAGGACTCCTATACTATTGCCTAGTCAATGACTTGGCAGAAAATATTTCCAGGACCAACCTTTAGCCCTGGATCAGAAAGTATTTAATTTTCGCAGGGAAGTAATAGTGATTTATCACTTGAAATATTTTCAGGAATATCCACATTACATCGACCTTCTTTACTCCAAACAACATTGAGCGTATCCCCAGGATTAATACCACTTAACCAGCTTAATCCACTATCACCTACCAGGCCTAGCTCACGACCTTTAACATCTTTAACGCTCGCACCAAATGGTGGATTCGTTCCGTCTGGCCGTTTAATCACTGCGAAAAGCTTATTTCCTCTTAATATATCAAATTTTCGATGACCAATAGCCCCCTCTGTGAGGGTTGACTCCACAACAGAACGTACAGCTTCCACGTCTTTTGGTAATTTTTCGATATCAACGGATGTGGTATTAGTATAATAGCTACTGATGTCAGTAACTACCCCAATCCCCCAAGGGTTGGTTACAGTTTGTCCACCATCAACTGCCACACCAGACACACCGTCAGTGTCGACCAAAAGGCGCGTTCCGCCATTAATACCGCCTGCATGAAGTGCAGCCCCTTCAGCAGTGATGGTCATCCCTCCAATAGCCCCAAATCCCAGTGACCTATTCTTATCAATGGTTGAAACATTTGCTGATAAGCTTGCACGCTTCCCGTTGTGGTTGTAGAACGCACTCATTTGCCCGGAGTCCTCTCCCCCTCCGTGATCCAGACCGACATTCAGATTATAGCTGTCCAATCCATTATTTAGTGTATCATTATAGCCAACCAGTTGTGTAAAGCGACTATCCGTCATATTTCCACTATAACTGATCGAAGCCGTACCCCATGGAATAGATAGCCTGAAGTACACGGCATCGTTCATACCACCATAAAAGTCAGAGCGTGATGCCGTCATACTGGCTGAGACATTTTTAAAATCGAACATGTCAAAGTAGTGGTTTATCGATAATGAATAATAATCTGATGAGTTTTCATCCCAATATGTCTGGTATTGATATTGCAAATTAATATTTATTTGTGCGTCTTTAAAATCTTTATTCAAGCTGACTGTATAAGATTCTTTATCGTTACCATAGGATTCATTATCATTTAGAGCATCGATATGCTCCGGCATTGTCACGTAATCTCTGTCAGTAACAAAATCACCAGTGAATGATATCGAAGCATCATGTTCGTCAAGGTTACGGGAATAATTCAGACGCCATGCTTTGCCATTTTGGACACCAGTATCATAACCACTGGAGCGAGCTTGGATAATTCCAGCAGAAAGTGTACCTACGTCTGGAATATCCCAGCCTGATCCCATCGATAACGCAGTATAGTCCTCTGCAACAATTGTTCCGCCAAAAATTGACCATGTGTTATTAATACCATAAGCTGTTTCCCCCGAAATAAAGTCAGCACTTTCACCTGAGTAATCATAATTCTCGGCACGCCCTGCTGAGAATTTATATCTCATCTGTCCGGGACGAGTTAGGAAAGGAACATATCCGGTATTAACGTGAAAATATTTTTTCTCACCATTTTGTTCGATGACTTCAACATCCAGTCTTCCTCGCACAGAACTATCAAGATCCTGAATGGTGAAAGACCCGGCAGGAACAGTCGCATCATACAAAATGCGCCCTTGTTGTCGTACAACAACTCTCGCATTTGTTGCTGCAATACCTGTAATTTGTGGCGCAAAACCTCTCATATGAGGTGGTAACATACGTTCATCACTGGATAAATTTATACCAGTATAGTTCCATGAATCGAATATGTCTGACGAAATATAATTTTCACCGATAGTAAGGTTAGATTCAATGCTTGGAAGCGCTCTATACATATATATTCGCTGCCAGTCAAAATCCTGATTGGTGTCACTACCATAATCGTCAATGTTACCCTGGTAATCGGCACGCAATCGCCAAGCGCCCAGATTTGCACCAGTGGAACCATAGACGCTTGCTGATTTTGAGTCTTCACCTTCATCTGGTCTAGTGAAAGTACTATTAATATTATAGTCTAATAGGATTCCAGGAATTCCATCATCCCAGCGAGATGCCGGAACCCAGTTACCATCTGAATATTCCAACCAACTTTTAGGCATCGAAATATTTAACGTGCCAGTAGCCATATTGAGACTAAATTCAGTCCCACGTAGGTTGCTGAAATCAGCGCACTGATCATTATCCCACCATTTCAAATTATTCAGTGACTCTGGGGTCAACCCTATTTTTTCAACAATATTTTGTGTTATACAAGGCAAAGACTCTTTTTTTGAATTATTAGTTTGGTCTACATACCTAACAGGAAATGGGTTAACTGACAGAAGCTGGCTATTTATAGTAACACGATATTCATAATTCCCCGGTATTACGTAATTAACTTCCGAGAAACGCGAAAAATCTATATTATTCCTATCTTCTATATCTAAGACATCTGTATTGAATTCGATTGCACCAACATTTTTTCCAAAAAAAATAACAGTTATAGTTATAGTTATACAAAACAAATGTTTTCGCACGACAAGACATCCCTAAACCACAAAAAACCCTTACTGCTTTTGCAGTAAGGGGAGAAATATTAGCTATAGGCTAAAGTGAAGTTAGTTACTGCCTGGAAATCACCTTCAGCCACTACACCACCAGATTTTTGCTTAACCCAAGCGTTGAACTGCAGTGTCGTATCGGCGCTGCTCAGGTCAATGCCAGAAACTTCGGTACCCCAGGCTACATCGCTTCCATAACCATTCATTACAACTGCTGTGTTAGTTGGACCAGAAGTCAACAGTTCAGTTGGTGCGGTAGATGCGGTTGCACCAGTAAAAGTGATTGCTACTGTTTGCAGCGTACTGTTATCACAGTTAACAAGTTTAATATTAACTGGCATTTGTACAGACATCCCATTAACAGCAGCTAATTGACTCTTGGAGATCTGACCGAAATCGATGGTCTGATCCACACTTTCAGGAGCAATGCTGCAAGGTGCATCTACTACGGTGCCTTTAAAATTCACCACACCAGACCCCTGATCAGCAGCGGCTGCCGAAAAAGAAACAACTGACATTAAGGCAGCACAAACAGCAAGCTTCTTAGTTAACATATTTAAAATCCTTATTATAAAAAAATTAACGACATACACTTTTGAACGAGAGAGATTTTAATCACGTGGAAATATTGTGTACATACAATAATATATATATATATATATTCATATATTCAGTCGTCATCTATTGACACTGATATTAATTTGTAAATTCCAACAATTTTCCAGGAATTCAGAACGGTTACATATACCATTTATGTCACCGAATCTAGAGGGACGCTGGCAATCGCTAATAGGTATCAGGTCGGGACCGTCTGTAATGGGATGCAGGTACCCGTGGTTATTTGATTCACCCGTATAAAGTTGCCGTCCCCGATTAAACCGCCTTCGGGCTGCGTATTCAGGACGCGCTGCCCCATCGCTGGCCCGGAATGCGCGCAAACCCGGCCACTGCTGGAAGGCAGTTTGAAACATGCCGTTTCCTGCCTGATATGGAGAGAGAATGACCGAATCCAGTGGTTACGAATCAGTACAGGTCTTTATCGGCGTTGATGTCGCTAAAGACACCCATCATACTATGACCGTCAATCGCTCAGATAAGCGACTGTCCGATAAAGCATTACCCAACGACGAAAATAAACTATGGTCACAGATAGCTTACCTTAAACAGCACGGTCAGAAACTGCTGGTTGTTTACCAGCCAACCACCATCAGCGTTTTACCCGTCGCATTTGCCCGCTCGACAACCGCCCCGGGCTGGCAATACGCCGCATCGCCGAATTACCTATCGGCGAAGCCACAACCAATGCACGTGAATGCGGCCATCGTTGCTGAAGCAGTACTGCCTGACACCCTACGCATGCTAAAGTTGGCGTACGGTCAATTCACCGAACTCTCAATGCCCTGCGGCTTCAATGATGATCTTCCTGCATAAAGAACGCAGGCCTGCAATCGTATTTGCGGCCTGTTAATCCAGATACTTCTGGCAATGGAACGCCTTTAAGGCCCACGGCTGGATCATCCGGTAGTACTCGCTCTTCTCAAGCGATATCCCTTTCCCGAAAAATCTCGCTTCGCTAGATGAGAAGAAGCCGACCACCCAGCTCTGCACACGTGCATCTCGTCTGGGAGAGTACCTCACCGCAGATATCACCCAGCATTGACAGAACAAACCGTCGTCATCCCCGGCAAGAATGCTGCTGTCGTTGTTCTGCCCCCACCTGGGTCTCCAGCTCATCACACAGCTTAAGCAAAGAGAGGTGGTGGGTTTCTAAGCAGCTGACGCCGCCATAACACCATCTGCAGCGCATCATAGGCCAGCTGTGCCGTCATCCATCTAGAACATTGTCCTGCTAATAAACGCCCGAGCTATAGGTCGGTAACCGCCGCTTGATATAGCCTGCCTACATCAATGCGGGGATAGGTAATGTCGCCCACCTTATTCTGGTTCGAGACACTCGCGTAAAAATGCTGTTTCAGCAGATTCTCTGATACGGGCAGACTATGTTCGCGGGAGCTTCCGGGCGGCTTTTGCCCGAAGCCCTTGAAGATGCATGCAGGCGGTTATGGTGATGCTGTTGCGTGCGGAAGATGCTCTGCAAATTGTGGCGCTCCTTACTGTAGCTTTTCATCACTGAATGCCTTGCGACCTCGTTATCGCAAATAATGTGGAACTGCTGACACCGGTTTAACTTAGGGCGCCGTTTGACGCCTGGCTTACAGGCTACTGCGGGTTACCTTAATCACTCGATACATGGCTTTGATGCTGAAGTTTGTTCGATAATTTTCGATAAAGACATAATTCATTTCAGTCGTTTCGCGTAGTAAGTCGCGTCTTTTCGGATGATGGTCAGCTCCTCTGCCTGTTGGCGCTTGAGGCGTGCATTTTCAGCAGCCAGTTCACTTTCACGCGCTGAAGAGATCATTTGTTGCTGTTGTTTGCTGCGTCAGGCATAAAACTGTGATTCATATAGGCTAAGTAGACGGGCTACAGCGCTCGCACCGATGCGGCTCTGCAAGCTTAAGGGCTTCGTTGAGTAATGCAGACATGTGTTGCTTAAGGTTTTTTGTCGGTTGATACTGGTTTTTCATGAGCCCCTCTGGTTGAGAGTTTGCTCACTTAGTAGCGTATCCAATATTCGCGTTGGAGGCCAAGATCAAAGCGGTTAGAAGAAGATCACTCGAAAATGGAAGCGCGGCGTTGTCTCAAACATTTTATCTCGCGTGAACTCAACACTATGCTGCGAAATCAAAATCGTCAAATTAACAATATTTCAATAAAAATTTAACTTTTGGAATGACGTAGAACATTTTATATACAAGCCGTGAATGGCAGACGACACGGGCTGGAGTGCAGTATGAGGCGTCGCGGTAACTGCCATAACAATGCTGTTGCAAAAAGCTTTTCCAGTTACTAAAGCATTAACGTATAAAGAAAAAAGTTTCGGTACGAGAGTTGGAATTCGAAGCTATATTTCTGATTACATTATATATTTTATAAAAACAAATAAAACATAGTCATACATATATTAGGATGTCGGATCCCGCAATCATTCGCTTTATCTCGTCTCGCTGCATAGCTTTGATACAATTAGCTCAACAAGAAAATGATATTGCGCATTATATAAAAACGTGCTAAATACAATTAAATTATTCCAAATAAATTTAATTATTGAATCATAATATTAAGATGGATTAGAAAGGAAGATTGATTGCGATTGTGCTGTGGCATATTATTAACAGGTTGTCACTTTCACGGACAACTAAAACTCACTTGTCTAATTGTAATTTATCAAAATCAACGAGGATTGTTTTATGATTTTTAATAATTCAAATAAAAGCATTAATTCATTTAAATCTATTGGATATAAATCTCTGGCTGCAATCTTTTTGTCAATTTCCATAACAGGTTGTCAGGTCGACTCTCACACCACGAAATCGGAAGATAGCGTCGTAACACCTCTTTCTGAGTCTCCCACAACTTACACTTCACACCCAGTACAAGAAGACACTATTGAAAATAACAATAACAGTAGCAATGAAGGAGAAGTCACCAATTGCCAACGAGAACTCTTAGCACTTTCAAAAATTGACCAGACAATTTATGCGCAAAAGAAAAAATCATTCGAAGATTTATTAAGTGGCGCATCTATTTATACTTCCGTGCGTAACGATATAGATATTAAAACCAAGAACACAATAGATGCATTATACAAATTCAAAACGCAAAATTTGTGTAGTGATATTGAGCAGAGCGTCCGGCAGGCACTCATAAGCCGTGGAGATGTGGCTAAATGAGCACGTTAAAAACAGCGTCCATATATATTGCCGTCCCTTTTTTAATCACCAGTGCTACTATGCTTAATGTAAATGCCAATGAAATGGCAACGGTTACGTCGCTTGATGAAATCATTGCACAGAATAGCGAAATACCTGCGCTACTGACCACCAAGCCGCTTGAACTTCCGACAAGCGTATCTCCGAAATCGCATCAACTACCTTCATCTAAAAATATGACGACATCTCCCCCGAGAGGGCCTTCTTCAGGGGAAGACAATGCCCGCTTTAACAATGTTCAGAATAAGAAAATTACCGAATTATCTCATAAATTATCCTTGATACAGGGTGAAAAAAATAAAAAAATAGAAGCATTACAAAAAGAGCTGAAGAAAGTAAAGCAAGAGTTTGAGGCTCAAAATCAACGATTGCGTACGGCACCAGATCGTCTGGAAAGTGACCGGAATGATGCAGTTGAGATCAAGCAAGCATTGCAAAAAAGTGAGGAGATAGTGTCTTCTCTAAAAAAACAAATTACAGCACAAAAAGCAGACCAGGTTGCTAAAACGCTTGATTTTGTTTCTGAAAAAAATAAAAAAAATCAGAGTTTGATGAAGATGGAACAATCACTTGCCAGTAGCCAGAGCGAGATTAATATCTTACGTCGGCAGTATGCCGAGTTAACAACCGTTCTGGATGCAAGTGCCAAAGCCCAGTCGGAAGCG
>NZ_JAIWPG020000008.1 GCF_020532665.2 Lelliottia sp. WAP21 | reverse complement strand
AGTGTTGATGGTGATACCACGTGCTTTTTCTTCTGGTGCGTTATCGATCTGGTCGAATGCACGAGCAGAACCACCGTAGGTTTTAGCCAGAACGGTAGTGATTGCAGCAGTCAGGGTAGTTTTACCATGGTCAACGTGGCCGATAGTACCGACGTTGACGTGCGGTTTTGTACGTTCAAATTTTTCTTTAGACACGGCTATATTCCTTACTATAGTGCCCCCTCACCGAGGGGGCACGGGATTTTGTTTTTAACCCTATGGCTTATTTGCCACGAGCTTCGATTACGGCCTGAGCAACGTTGTTCGGCGCATCGTCATACTTCAGGAACTCCATGGAGTAAGAAGCACGACCTTTGGTCAGTGAACGCAGTTGAGTTGCATATCCGAACATTTCAGACAGCGGAACTTCAGCGTGGATCACAACGCCAGTCACGTTGGATTCTTGACCGCGCAGCATACCACGACGACGGCTAAGGTCACCGATGACATCACCAGTGTTCTCTTCCGGAGTCTCTACTTCAACCTTCATGATAGGCTCAAGCAGAACTGGTTTCGCTTTCTTAAAGCCTTCTTTAAAGGCAATAGAAGCGGCCAGTTTAAACGCCAGTTCAGAGGAGTCAACGTCATGGTAAGAACCGAAGTGCAGACGCACACCGAGATCGACTACCGGGTAACCCGCCAGCGGGCCAGACTTCAGCTGTTCCTGAATGCCTTTATCAACGGCAGGGATGTATTCACCAGGAATTACACCACCTTTGATGTCGTTGATGAACTCGTAACCTTTCGGGTTTGAGCCAGGCTCCAGAGGGTACATGTCGATAATAACATGACCGTACTGACCACGACCACCAGACTGCTTGGCGTGCTTACCTTCAACATCGGTAACTTTCGCACGAATCGCTTCGCGGTAAGCAACCTGTGGTTTACCCACGTTCGCTTCAACGTTGAATTCACGTTTCATACGGTCAACGATGATGTCGAGGTGCAGTTCACCCATACCAGCGATGATGGTCTGGTTAGATTCTTCATCAGTCCATACGCGGAATGATGGATCTTCTTTTGCCAGACGACCCAGAGCCAGACCCATTTTTTCCTGGTCAGCTTTGGTTTTTGGTTCAACGGCGATAGAGATTACTGGCTCTGGGAATTCCATACGCTCCAGAATGATTGGCGCATCTGGGTTACACAGGGTATCACCAGTGGTAACGTCTTTCAGACCGATAGCTGCAGCGATGTCACCAGCGCGAACTTCTTTGATCTCTTCACGTTTGTTCGCGTGCATCTGTACGATACGACCGAAACGTTCACGTGCCGCTTTCACGGAGTTCAGGATGGTGTCACCTGAGTTAACCACGCCAGAGTACACGCGGAAGAACGTCAGGTTACCCACGAACGGGTCGGTAGCGATTTTGAACGCCAGAGCAGCAAACGGCTCTTCATCACTTGCGTGACGTTCAGCCGGCGTGTCTTTACCGTCGTCCAGGATACCGTTGATCGCAGGAACATCTACTGGAGATGGCAGGTAATCAATTACCGCATCCAGCATTGCCTGAACACCTTTGTTCTTGAACGCAGAACCACAGGTTACCAGGATGATTTCGTTGTTCAGAACACGCTGACGCAGAGCTTTTTTGATCTCTTCTTCAGTCAGTTCTTCACCACCCAGGTATTTCTCCATCAGCTCTTCTGAAGCTTCAGCAGCGGACTCGATCAGGTTCTGGTGCCATTCTTCGGCCAGGTCCTGCATGTCTGCTGGAATTTCTTCATAAGTGAAGGTTACGCCTGCGTCTTCTTCGTTCCAGTTGATGGCTTTCATTTTCACCAGGTCAACAACACCGGTGAAACCTTCTTCAGCACCAATTGCCAGCTGAAGCGGAACCGGAGTCGCGCCCAGACGGGTTTTGATCTGACCAACAACTTTCAGGAAGTTAGCACCCATACGGTCCATTTTGTTAACGAACGCGATGCGTGGAACTTTATATTTGTTTGCCTGACGCCATACGGTTTCAGACTGCGGCTGAACACCACCAACTGCGCAGTAAACCATTACAGCACCATCAAGAACACGCATAGAACGTTCAACTTCGATAGTGAAGTCAACGTGCCCTGGGGTGTCGATGATGTTTACACGGTGCGGTTCATACTGCTTAGCCATACCTGACCAGAATGCAGTAGTCGCTGCGGAGGTGATAGTGATACCACGCTCCTGCTCCTGTTCCATCCAGTCCATGGTAGCTGCGCCGTCATGAACTTCACCGATTTTATGGTTTACACCGGTGTAGAACAGAATACGTTCGGTAGTAGTGGTTTTACCGGCGTCGATGTGCGCACTGATACCGATGTTACGGTAGCGTGCGATGGGTGTTGTACGAGCCATTTGATTCCTCGTTTGTTTCTTTGGCGTTCAGTTAAGTAACCCAGAGCGGGCGGCTTCTCTGAAGCGCCCGTCTGGTGACTATGACTCCGAAGGGATTACCAACGGTAGTGTGCGAACGCCTTGTTGGCTTCTGCCATACGGTGAACGTCTTCACGTTTCTTAACTGCAGTACCTTTGTTGTCTGCAGCATCAGAAAGTTCGTTCGCCAGACGCAGGGCCATGGATTTATCACCGCGTTTACGAGCAGCTTCAACGATCCAACGCATTGCCAGAGCATTACGACGAACCGGACGAACTTCAACTGGAACCTGATAAGTAGAACCACCAACGCGGCGGGACTTAACTTCTACAGTAGGGCGAACGTTGTCGAGAGCGACTTCGAAAGCTTCCAGTGCGTTTTTATCAGAGCGTTGAGCCAGGGTCTCAAGCGCGCTGTATACGATAGCTTCTGCAGTAGATTTTTTACCATCTACCATCAGGATATTGACGAATTTTGCCAGCAGTTCTGATCCGAACTTCGGATCTGGAAGAATTTTACGCTGACCAATGACGCGACGACGTGGCATGGGAATACTCCGTTGTTAATTCAGGATTGTCCAAAACTCATAGAGTTTAGTTTGACATTAGTTAAAACAGTTTGGCCTTACTTAACGGAGAACCATTAAGCCTTAGGACGTTTCACGCCATACTTGGAACGAGACTGCTTACGGTCTTTAACGCCGGAACAGTCAAGTGCACCACGAACGGTGTGATAACGAACACCCGGAAGGTCTTTTACACGACCGCCACGGATCAGGATCACGGAGTGCTCCTGCAGGTTGTGACCTTCACCACCGATGTAGGAAGTCACTTCAAAACCGTTGGTCAAACGCACACGGCATACTTTACGCAGTGCGGAGTTTGGTTTCTTAGGAGTGGTGGTATATACACGGGTACATACACCACGTTTCTGCGGGCAGGCTTCCAGCGCAGGCACGTTGCTTTTTGCAACTTTGCGAGCGCGTGGTTTGCGTACCAGCTGGTTAACTGTTGCCATTAAATAGCTCCTGGTTTTAGCTTTTGCTTCGTAAACACGTAATAAATCGACCTCACACAATATGAGGACGCGAAATTTTAGGGCCACGCCGAAAAGGTGTCAAGAAATATACAACGATCTCGGGTTACCAGCTCATTTGACTGGCATGCTTCACGGCAAGATTAACGAAGTCAGTATAGTCAACGACGTCGATTTTGGCTGAAATTTGACCAGAAAGACCGCGGGCATCAATGTCTTCTCTAAGCGCAGAGACTGATATGGGGGCATTGCTGAAAATTTCAACGAAGCGATTACCTTCAATTGCCCCCAGGACACCATCCTGGATGAGCAGCAGATCATCGCCCTCGCTCAGCATGCGGAGCAAACTGTCGATGTCGCACTGCCAGGGTGAGTGACGGAGGGTGTGAAGCATAGTGACCTCAGAATGTCAGAACGGTATCGTACCGGGAAAGTTCTTCACGCAGGGCATCGGGTGCCAGGGCTGTCGCCTCCAGTACCATTGGGGTACTGTCAGCCAGACCGCGCGCTTTTAACGACTCGGCACAGACCCATATTGCCTCAACATCATAGAGAGGCAGAACTTTGAAGGTGGAGATGTAATCCCGGGCAAGTATTTTCTGCGGTTGCTGTCCTGCAAGGATCTGAAAAACACCGTCGCTGATAAAAAAGACGCCGATCTCTTCGGTAAGCGCCGAGGTCGCCAGCAAAGCATCCAGCCCTTCCCGACCGGATGCGCTTCCATGCGGGGCCGAGGTAAAAACAAACGCCACACGCTTCATCAGAATTGCACCATGCGGTCGCAGGTCAGTGCTGCCTGCGCCAGCGCACCTAAACCACTCAGAGAGAACCCCGACTGGAGATTCGCCCCTGTCAGCCCTAACCGTTCAGCTTCTGTGCTGTCCACCACGCCACGGCGCAACGCGGCAGCAACACAAATATGTAGCTCAACGCCATGCTTTTCATGAAGCGTCTGCCATGCGCGTACCATATCAACCTCATCCGAGGCCGGGGATGTGAGCTGGTTCGCGTTATAGATCCCTTCACGGTAGAAAAAAATGTTCATCACGTGGTGGCCAGCCTCCAGCAAGGATTGGGCAAACTGCAGGGCGCTGCTGGCCTGCTGTGTGCCGTATGCTGGCCCTGTGACCATTAACGCAAAGCGCATTACTTATCCTGCCCCAGAAAATCGCCGCTTTTAAACTGACGGATATAGAGATAAACCGTATGTTTAGAGATGTTCAGACGGTCGGCCACCTGGTTGATAGCATCTTTGATATCGAAAATGCCTTTCTCATAGAGATTCAACACAATCTGACGGTTCTTGGCATTGTTCGACACGTTGCGATCGGCGTTCACCTCTTCGATGGTGAACTCCAGCGTCTGCGTAACCAAATCTTCCACAGAAGAGGCAAAGTTGACGGACGACCCCACATCAGGCGTTTCAGGTGGGATAAAGGTGCTCATGATTTGCGAGAAAGGCACATCAAGGTTCATGTTGATGCACAGCAAACCAATGACACGGTGATCGCGGTTACGGATAGCAATGGTTTCTGACTTCATCAGAACGCCGCTTTTTGCCCGGGTGAAATAACATTTGGAGACGCTGCTGTCCGCGCCGGTCATGTCGTGCAGCATACGCAATGCAAGGTCGGTGATTGGCGAGCCAATTTTGCGACCAGTGTGTTCACCATTGGCAATGCGGATGGCGGAACATTTAAGATCTTGCAAGGAGTGCAATACGATTTCGCAGTGGGAGCCTATGAGCATCGCTAACCCGTCCACCACCGCTTCGTAGGATTTCAGAATATCGAAGTCGGTCTGATCGAAAGGACGTTGATCCAGCAGATCAAGCTCGCTGGTTTCGTTGGTTAAAAGCGACCTGGACATGAAAAAAACACTCCTTTTCAGGAGCCTGTCGTTATGTTTTCAGGGCAGGCTCATATTTACACGGACAACTAAATTAATACAGCGTAGGCAATGCTTTCCAGTGTTAATTATATCTGCCCCTAATAAAAAAACCGCCGCCTTAAAGGCGGCGGTGTCACTCTTTTACTTCTTCGCTGCGTCTGCCGCTTTTTCGTCGGTCGCCGCTTCCGGCTTAGCATCCGCTTTCGGTGCTGGTTTGATATCCAGCAGCTCTACGTTGAAGACCAGCGTGGAGTTCGCAGGGATACCTGGAACGCCCGTTTTGCCGTAAGCCAGGTCTGGTGGAATAACCAGCTGGATTTTGCCGCCTTTCTTGATGTTTTTCAGGCCTTCGGTCCAGCCAGGGATAACACCGTCCAGACGGAAGGAAAGCGGCTCACCGCGGGTATAAGAGTTATCAAACTCTTTACCGTCAATCAGGGTCCCTTTGTAGTTCACGACAACGGTATCGCTGTCTTTTGGCGCATCACCGGTACCGGCTTTCTCGACTTTATACAGCAGGCCAGTCGAAGAGGTTTTCACATCTTTCTCTTTGGCAAATTTCTCGCGGAAGGCTTTCCCTTTCGCTTCGTTATCCGCGGCGTCTTTTTCCATCTTCGCCTGAGCGGAGGACTTCACGCGTGCTTCGAAAGCTTGCAGAGTCTGCTCAATTTCCTGGTCAGACAGTTTGCTCTTGTTTGCAAACGCATCCTGAACACCAGCAATCAGCTGATCTTTATCCAGTTTGATGCCCAGCTTTTCCTGCTCTTTCAGAGAGTTTTCCATATAACGGCCCAGAGATGCGCCCAGCGCGTACGCTGATTTCTGGTCGTCATTTTTGAACGCCGCTTTACTCTCTGCGCTTGCAGCAGGTTTCGCCGCAGTATCGGCAGCGAAAGAGAGTGGTGCATTCAGCGCAACGGCCATTGTCGTCGCCAGCAGCGTAACTTTAAACAGTGATTTCATCCATATCTCCAGGAACTGGGGCCTCTCGCCCCAGTATTAAACGTAAATGAGATGCGTACTATAGAACGTTGCAGAAGAAATCTACAGACGGACTCCCCCTAATCTCGCTACTTTTCAGACTATTTTTGTTTAAATAAGTTTCTTGCAGGAGGGATGAATACTGCACAGCGAGCTAAACTCGGGTAAAATCCGACACCGCCAATGTCTGATGGCGTAACAGTAAATGACGAGGTCAATCATGCACGAAAAAACCATGGAAGCGCGGCTGGCCGAGCTGGAAAGCCGTCTGGCGTTCCAGGATGTTACCATCGAAGAACTGAACCAGACCGTCACGGCTCATGAATTAGAAATGGCGAAGCTTCGCGATCTTTTGCGCTTGCTGACGGAAAAAGTCAAAGCAACGCAATCTTCTCACCTGGCTTCCCAGGCAGAAGAAACCCCTCCGCCTCATTATTGAGACGTAAAAAAAGCGGGATTCATTCCCGCTTTTTTATTTCCGTATCAGGGGATTAGTGGCAACCGCAGCCGCCGTTACCGCATCCACCTTTACCGTGCTCGTGACCGTGGTCATGATCGTGGCCGTGACCACCGCAGCAACCGTCGTGGTCGTGCTCATGGTCGTGACCGTGCGCACCGTGAACGTGACCATGAGCCAGTTCTTCTTCAGTGGCTTCACGAATCGCGATAACTTCCACGTTGAACTTCAGGTTCTGGCCAGCCAGCATGTGGTTACCATCAACCACAACATGCTCGTCTTCCACTTCGGTGATTTCAACCGGAACGGGACCCTGGTCAGTTTCTGCCAGGAAACGCATGCCAACCTGCAGTTCGTCAACGCCCATAAAGACTTCTTTAGGTACGCGCTGAACCAGGTTTTCATCATACTGACCGTAAGCGTCGTTAGCGCCTACAGCAACGTCAAATTTATCGCCAACATCGTGACCTTCCAGCGCGTTTTCCAGGCCGGAAATCAGGGAACCGTGACCATGCAGGTAGTCCAGCGGCGCACTCACCGGAGACTCATCAACCAACACACCGTCTTCTGTACGTACCTGATAGGCCAGGCTGACCACCAGGTCTTTTGCTACTTTCATGATATCTCCTGAGCGTGGGAAAATTGCTGGCGCAGATTGTAGCGGAAATCTGCACCCGTGTACCCTTTAGCTTAAAAAAACTCTGGGTATATCGCTAGTCCGGATGAAAAATGCCGATCACTTGCTCTTCTTTGCGAACGTGCTCGCGCACCTCTTTATCCGCCTCGCGCATCTGGTGTCCGCACTTAACGCACTCAACAATATCAATATTATTTTCGCGCCACATCGCCAGTGAATCCTGAGCCTGACAGGCCGGGCATTTTGCCCCTGCAATAAAACGTTTACGTACTGCCATAATTTAACCCTTATTCAAATTCATCCCAGCCGTCCATCTGGCGTCGTTCCTGCTGCATTTCACGCTGAAAGATCTCTTCCAGTTCGCGTCGGGCTTCCCGCACGCGCGAAATCTGTGCGGTATCCGAGTGAACCGGCATCAACTCACGCAGCATACGCATGTCAAGACGCCGAAAATGCAGCTGTGCGCGCTGCGCCTGGTGAGGATGCATCCCCAGCGACACCAGCGTTTTGCGACCAAGCTCCAGCGCACTGGAAAACGTCTCGCGTGAAAAATGCTTTACACCTGCCTGCAATAATTCATGCGCTTCAACACGTCCTCGTGCTCGCGCCAGAATATGCAGATGCGGAAAGTGCTGCTGACACAGTTCCACCATCTTCATCGTATCTTCCGGATCGTTACAGGTGATCACGATAGATTCAGCCGCCTGGGCACCGGCTGAGCGTAGCAGCTCCAGCTGCGTTGCGTCGCCGTAATAGACCTTATAGCCATATTTGCGCATCAGGTTTACGGCGCTGATATCCCGCTCCAGCACCGTAATGCGCATTTTATTCGCCATCAGCAGGCGTCCAATGACCTGACCAAAACGACCAAATCCCACCACAATGACCTGCGGTTTATCATCCTCAACCCACGGCGTCTCGTCTTCATCATCGACCGGGTTGAGCCGCCGGGATAGCATTTTATCGATCGCTTTCATCAGCATAGGGGTGGTCATCATCGAGAGTGTCACCGTGACCAGCAGCAGGGCCATCTGGTCATCCTGGAACAAGCGCTGAGCGGAGGCGGTGGAGAAGAGGACAAAGGCGAACTCTCCCCCCTGACTCAATACTCCCGCAAATTGCATTCGCTCCGAACTGCGCAAGCCGTAAATACGGGCCAGCGTATAGAGCACCAGCGTTTTGACGGCAACCAGCACAACAACGCTCATTACCACCCACAGGATATGGGTATAAAGCACTCCAAGGTTCAGCGCCATCCCGACGGAAATAAAGAACAGGCCAAGCAGCAAGCCTTTAAACGGATCGATGGCCGTTTCCAGCTCGTGACGGTATTCACTTTCTGCCAGCAACACCCCGGCAATAAAGGTTCCAAGCGCCATCGATAATCCCAGCGCATCCATAAACAGCGCCGATCCCAGCACCAGCAGCAGCGTCGCAGCAGTAAAGACTTCACGCACGCCTGAGGCAGCAATAAAACGAAAAACCGGGCGTAACAGAAAGCGTCCACCAATCAACATGCCCGCGAATGCCAGCACCTTCATGCTGACCTTCACCCAGTCAAAATGCTCGTCACCCGGCCCCACTAAAAGGGGCACCAGCGCCAGCGCCGGGATTACCGCTAAATCCTGAAACAGCAGTATCGAGAATCCCAGTTGTCCGGACTCATTGCGGTTCATCCCTTTATCGCGCATCAGCTGCAATGCCATCGCCGTCGAGGACATGGCCAGACCGATCCCCCCCACGACTGCCGCCTGCCAGCTGAAGTTGGTGAGCATCAGTAAGCCGCCCAAAATGACCGCACTGAAAATCACCTGCGCGGCCCCCACGCCGAATATGGAGCGCCGCAACTGCCAGAGCTTAGCCGGGTTCAGCTCCAGCCCAATGATAAACATCAGGAACACCACGCCCAGCTCGGAGAAGTGAAGAATTTCATCCACATCGCTGATAAATCCAAGGCCCCACGGCCCAATGGCGATGCCTGCCAGCAGGTAACCTAACACCGCACCGATGCCGAGCCTGGCGGCAAGAGGCACCGCTAAGACGGCAGCAAAGAGAAACAGCACACCCGCCAGTAACAGATCGGAACCTTCCATCAGTTGCCTCCTGTCGGGATGGGTGAGGAGAGCCATTCGCCATAGGCTTTCGCATGGCTGGCCAGTTCCTGCGCCGGCTGACGCCGGGCCCAGTAGACGATCATGGGGCTCATCCAGTGCATACGGCACATCCCAGCGGTCAGTTCAAACGGACGTAAAATATCGCTCATTGAGTAGCGATTCAGGCTGTCATGCCGATAAGCGCTTTCAGGCTCGCCGGTGGTAATCACACTCCGCCAGTACTTTCCCGCGAGTTGGTTCCCTCCTGGGCCACTGGAAAACCCCCGGGTCAGCACGCGGTCGAGCCACTCTTTCAGCAGCGCCGGGCAGCTGTAGGTAAAAAGCGGATGCTGGAACACAATCACATCATGCTGACGCAGCAGTTCCTGCTCATAAGGAATATCGATAAAAAAATCGGGGTAGTGCGCGTATAAATCGTGCACTGTCACGTTACTCAGCTGTTGAGCCGGTTTAAGCAAAACCCGGTTTGCGACCGAGTCCTGGGATTCCGGATGGGCATACAACAGCAGCACTTTTGCTGTCTGGGACATCATTCCCCTCCCGGGTCGTCATCATCGCCATTTTGGGCTAACATGGCACACCCCACGCTGTGCGTGGCGGTACATTTAACCTGATTATAATGACAACTTAACATAGTCGGAACACACGGCGCTCTATGATTGTTTTCTCCTCATTACAAATTCGTCGCGGCGTGCGCGTCCTTCTGGACAACGCGACAGCCACCATTAACCCCGGGCAGAAAGTGGGCCTGGTGGGTAAAAACGGCTGCGGCAAATCGACCCTGCTTGCCCTGTTAAAAAATGAAATCAGTGCCGACGGCGGCAGCTTTACCTATCCGGGCAACTGGCAGCTCGCCTGGGTCAATCAGGAGACGCCTGCGCTCAACGTGCCGGCGCTCGACTATGTCATTGATGGCGACCGTGAATACCGCAAGCTGGAAAGTGAACTCAACGCGGCCAACGAGCGCAACGATGGCCATGCCATCGCCACCGTTCACGGTAAGCTGGATGCTATCGACGCGTGGACCATTCGCTCACGCGCTTCCAGCCTGCTGCACGGCCTGGGGTTCAGCAATGAGCAACTTGAACGTCCGGTGAGCGATTTCTCGGGCGGCTGGCGTATGCGTCTCAATCTGGCGCAGGCGCTGATCTGCCGCTCCGATCTGCTGCTACTTGATGAACCGACGAACCACCTGGATCTCGACGCCGTGATCTGGCTGGAAAAATGGCTGAAAAGCTATCAGGGTACATTGATTCTGATTTCGCATGACCGTGACTTCCTCGATCCGGTCGTGGATAAAATCATTCATATTGAGCAGGAGTCGATGTTCGAATACACGGGCAACTACAGCTCCTTCGAACGGCAACGCGCGACACGCCTTGCCCAACAGCAATCCATGTACGAAAGCCAGCAGCAGCGCGTGGCGCACCTGCAAAGCTTTGTGGATCGCTTCAAAGCGAAAGCCTCTAAAGCGAAACAGGCGCAAAGCCGCGTGAAGATGCTGGAACGCATGGAAATGATTGCCCCGGCCCATGTGGACAATCCATTCCAGTTCAGTTTCCGTCAGCCTGAGAGCCTGCCAAATCCCTTACTGAAAATGGAAAAGGTCAGCGCGGGCTATGGCGAGCGGATTATTCTGGACTCCATCAAGCTGAATCTTGTTCCGGGATCACGCATTGGTCTGCTGGGTCGTAACGGCGCCGGTAAATCAACGCTGATTAAACTGCTCGCGGGCGAACTTAATCCCGTCAGCGGCGAAATTGGGCTGGCAAAAGGCATCAAGCTTGGCTATTTCGCTCAGCATCAGCTCGAATTTTTGCGCGCCGATGAATCCCCTATTCAGCATCTGGCGCGTCTTGCTCCCCAGGAGATGGAGCAAAAACTGCGTGACTACCTTGGCGGCTTTGGCTTCCGTGGCGATAAAGTCACCGAAAATACGGAACGCTTCTCCGGCGGCGAAAAAGCACGTCTGGTGCTGGCGCTCATCGTCTGGCAACGTCCTAACCTGCTACTGCTCGATGAACCGACCAACCACCTGGATCTCGATATGCGTCAGGCGCTGACCGAAGCGCTGATTGAATTCGAAGGCGCGCTGGTTGTCGTCTCGCACGATCGCCACCTGATCCGTTCCACGACCGACGATCTTTATCTGGTTCATGACGGTAAAGTCGAAGCCTTTGACGGCGACCTGGAAGATTATCAACAGTGGCTGACCGACGTGCAAAAGCAGGAAAATCAGCCTGCTGACGAGGCGAAAGATAACGCCAACAGCGCGCAGTCACGTAAAGATCAAAAGCGCCGTGAGGCCGAACTGCGCACACAAACGCAGCCGTTGCGTAAAGAGATCGCCCGTCTGGAAAAAGAGATGGAGAAACTCAACGCCACGTTAAGCACCGTTGAAGAAAAACTGGGTGACAGCGGGCTTTACGATCAGAGCCGCAAAGCCGAACTCACCGAGTGCCTGCAAACTCAGGCAAAAGCCAAATCGGGTCTCGAAGCGTGCGAAATGGCGTGGCTTGAAGCCCAGGAGCAGCTGGAAGAGATGTTGCAAAGCGACTAAACGCGCCAGGAGGGTTATGAGCATCGATAAAACGAGTGAAATTACATTCCGTAAGCTCAGTATTTTCATGACCTTTATGGAAAAGGGCAATATTGCCCGTACCGCCGAGGCGTTGAGCCTCAGCGGGGTGAGCGTACATCGCGCCCTGCATACTCTGGAAGAGAACGTTCGCTGTCCGCTCTTCACGCATAAGGGACGCAACCTGATTGCCCTGCCCTCCGCCTGGACATTGCTGGAGTATTGCCAGGAGGTCATGCAGGTGATGGAACGCGGCCTCGAGGAGGCGCGTAAAGTTGCCGGAATCGGTCAGGGTCGGCTGCGCGTCGGCACGCTCTATTCGCTGACGATGGAAACCGTACCGCGCCTGATTATGGGCATGAAGCTGCGCCGCCCCGATCTGGAACTGGATCTGACAATGGGTTCCAACGAGATGTTGCTGCATTTGCTTGATGAAGGCACGCTGGACGCGATTCTGATTTCCATCTCCGAGAGCGATATCGACCGAAACACCCTCGAAGTCTTACCCCTGTTCCACGACGATATTTTCCTGGCCGCCCCCGCCTCCGCGAAACTCAACAGCGACGGTCCGGCAGACTTACGCGATTATAAAGATCAGAAGTTCGTGTCGCTGGCGGAAGGCTTTGCCACCTATGCAGGCTTTCAGGAGGCGTTTCACATTGCCGGGTTTGAGCCGGAGATTGTGACGCGGGTGAATGACATTTTTTCCATGCTCAGTCTGGTGCAGGCCGGTGTGGGCTTCACGCTGATGCCGGGCAGGATGAAAAAAGTGTATGAGAACTCCGTTCAGCTGCAAAAGCTGGCCGAGCCGTATCAGATGCAACAGCTGATCGCCATTGTCTTTGCCCGCAATCGCGAGAAGGATCCCAGCCTGCGAGCACTGGCCGCCGAAGGGCGGATGTATGCCCGCAGTCTGGAGCAAAACGCTACGCCCTGAGCCGTTTCGCCAGATGCACCGCCACGTCTATGCCGCTGCGTTCCAGTGAAATGGATTCGCCTTCCCACGCCGCCTGACGCGTTAAGCAGGTCAGCACGCCGCCGGGTGGCATTTCAATGGCCAGCCGGGCTTCGCGCTCGTTGGCGGAGATAACCGCCTCCTGCCAGCGCACCGTGCGTGCCATGTTCATCGCCAGATCGTCCGCTATCTTCTCTGGTGCCCAGAGGACGCGCCCTGTGCTGCCGCTCAGATACGCATAACGCGGGCGGGAGAGCGTAACGGATTTAAACGCCTCCACCAGCTTTTGCGCGGGTGTTGCCAGTAATTCGCAATGCGAAGGGACACTCACTGACAGTCGATGTGCCTTATTCGCGCCTTTTGCCAGCGCGCGCTGTGCCACCTGCGCCATTCCTTCGTCGGAACCGGCGATCACAATCTGCGTTTCTGCATTCAGATTGGCGATATAGGTTCCGGTGCCTTCAAGAAGCGTTTCTACCTGCGGCAACGTCAGGCCCATAATCGCCGTCAGACCATACCCGTGCGGATAAGCTTGCTCCATCAGATCGCCGCGCAGCGCCACCAGCTTCAGCGCATCCGTAAAGTCCAGCGCACCGGCAACGACCGCCGCCGGGTAAGCGCCTATGGACAGGCCGCTGAGAATATCCGGCGTCACGCCACGTTGTTCCAGCTCACGCGCCCAGGCAACGCCCGCAATCAACAGCGAAAGTTGTACCGCCCGCGTGTGGGTTAACGCTGCTTCCGTATCCAGCGTATCCACTTCAGCACCGAGTACCTCACGGGCTTGCGCCAGTGTCGTACCGGGCAGATTTTGCAACATGCCTGCATGCTGCGTCCCCTGCCCGGGAAAGGTAAATACGATTTTCATTACGCCTCCCTGTGCCACGGGTCGGCCACCAGGCGCGGCCCACGGCTCGTTTTCAGCAACGTTTTCCCGTCTCTTAGCCATTCTGCCAAAGCAAAGCCCCCCTCAGGCGTATCGACCTGGGTGTCGGCGCGGCAGAGAGCACGGCTCAGTTGAGTCTGCCATTTATCAAACATCGCAGGTGAAAGCGGCAAAGGGGCGCGGATAAGCAAATCAAGGTCGCTGTCAGCATGGATCACCGGAATCCCGGTTGCCAGTGCATAGCCCGTGCTGCCGGTAATGCCCCATGTCCACGGCCACGCCTGCTGCGCAAGCTGCGCGGCGACCTGAACCGGCGGCTGGGTGATAAACGGCGAGCGGAGCAGGTCGCTGGCCGTGCTGAGCTGTTCCGGGGAGACCACGCGTATGACATTCTTCGGCTCCACCCATCCAGCGGCACGCTGATCGCGACGCAAACCCCGCACACCAACGGGAATACGCCCCTGGTGGTCAACATCACGCCGCACCACCACTGGCAGGCCGCTGTGCCATGCACTGTCGACCCAGGCATCGGTGATCCCTTCCAGCGCATCACGCGCATTCAGCCAGATTAAGTCGTGGGGGCGTAATGTTGAGGTCATCATTAGATCCCTGAAGTTAGCGAAATAAACAGTGGCAGCGACAGGATACAAAGCACGGAGCTGAGCAGCAGCACCGCTTCTGCATCAGGCGACTGCACACCAAAGCGGTTACCAAAGACGACGCCAAAGAAACCGGCAGACAGAGCAATCATCAGAATCGCGGTGATAGCGACCGACCCATGCAGACCCAGAATCAACACAATACCCCAGGCAATCGCTGGCTGAATCAGCAGTTTGGCAACCGTCGAGGTGATCACCATGGTATTGATCTGCAGTTTACGCGCAGAAAGAATCACCCCGGTCAGGAACAGCGCTGCGGCGGTTGCCGCCAGGCCCAGAGGTTTAATCGCGGCCAGAACCAGTTCCGGCATTTTAATACCAATGGCTGACAGAATCACACCCAGTAAAGGCCCCATCACGATCGGTTTTTTGATGGAACGCCACATCAGCACAGGCAGCATAGAAAGGGTTGAGCCTGAGTTATTGCCTTCCGTACGTGCTTTTTCACGTTCCAGAATCAGCAGACAGAACGGCGTCATCAGTACGGAACCACAGGCGATAGAGACCGCCACAGAAAGTGATGTCGATGAACTTTCGCCCAGCACGCTGCCCAGAATGGGCAGACCCAGCGCGGCATAGTTCGGCAATGCGACCGTTAATGTCAGTACCGCGGCATCCTGAGGTGATTTATTAAAGACCTTAATCGCCATGAAGTAGATGATCGCGTAGGTGATCCACATGGCCAGGGTGAGCACCACAATTAACGGCGACTGAGCAACAATCCCCGCCCACGGGGTCTGCACTGTCGCACTAAATAACGCGGCAGGTAGAGCAAAATCCATGACAAAAATATTTAGCAGGGAGACATTTTTGTTATCAACCATTTTGGCCTTACCGGCCCAGAATCCCAGCAGCATGATGATGAAAATCGGTGCAAGAGCATGAACAATTACGTAAGTCATAAATCACCTGTATTAAAGAGAAAATCGTTTAGCACTGGCGCGATGATTATTATTTTTCAGGACGAACATCCCCACGTGGACGCAGCAATCGCGCCCACGGGGTTGTTCATCTGGCAGGTCTTTTTTCTTACCAGCTTGCGCGCATACGCTCGCGTACAAGCGCGGAGCTGCGACGGTTGTCAGCACCCAAACGACTTTTAAGTGTGGCATCCTGACGAGCGTCACTGATGGCCTGTTGCAGCGAGGTTTTCACCTGCGCAAGATCGCTGTCAGTTGGGGCATCGGGATTGCTGATATCCAGCAGATTTTCCAGCAGTCCCAGCGTGGCATAGTTGCTGATGTCATACGCCATAGGAGGAATGGTGGCCGCCAGTTTCTCCAGCGCGTCGACGGTACGCAGGGTGATACGCGCAGCGGACTCTTTGCCCATCGCATGGATCAGCACGCCCGTGTCGTTAAAGGCAATCAGGCGGTTGGCCTGGTAGCCGTGCGCCAGGAATGCGCCCGACATCGCTTTTCCGACGATAAGACCAATCACCGGATGGCCGGCAAGACGGGCATTGGCATACGCCCCTGCTGCGCCGGCCAGCGCCTGATGGATCCCAAACGCCTCTTCACGACGGCCATAAGCCTGACTTGGGACGTCAATCACCGCCACAATGGGGCGCTTAACGGCTTTGTCCGCATCGGCAGCGATGGTTTCGCTGACCACTTTTGCCAGCGTCCAGCCTTCCAGAAGCCCCACCTCGCCTTGTGCAGCACGTGGGAAATGGTTGTTGGCATCCGGCACTACGGCGATGAAACGGACGGTTTCGCCGTTAAGTTCTGCGTCTGCGGCCTGTACTGACGGGCAAAGCCCTTCAAGACGTTGCGCGTTCGGCGCAAGAGTTTGCAGCCAGAGTTCACCGCGGCTTACTGAGTGAGTCATCATTTCTCCTCCCGGGCAAAAAGCGCGTGAATTTGTTCGGTATCGGCCTGTTTCTGCGTGTCGAAATGGGTCAGACGATCCAGATACCAGTCATAGTTATCGGTGCGGTGTTTTGCCGGCACGCCTTTAGCAATCGCCTCGTTCATGGCCTGTTTCACGGCGTTGACACCGTCGCCTACCAGCGCATCAACCAGCCCGCTTTCATAGCGAATTTCGCCGCCGGTCATGCTCCAGATAAATGGACGATCGCGGGAGTCATACTCTTCAATACCCGCTTCCTGCTCGATAACCTGTGGGCCATTCAGACCCAGACGCGCTTCGCGAGTCACAATCAGATAACTGCACAGTGCTGCGGCAATGGACATCCCGCCAAAGCAGCCCACGGTCCCGGCAACAATGCCGATCACCGGGGTATATCGGCGCAGGTCAACAATGGCCGCGTGAATATCGGCAATCGCCGCCAGGCCAAGGTTGGCTTCCTGCAAGCGGACACCACCGGTTTCAAGGCTTAATACCGCCTGGGTGGGAATGCCGTTGCGGTTATCTTCTGCCGCCAGCTCCAGCGCCGCGGCCATTTTGGCACCGGACACTTCGCCCATACTGCCGCCCTGGAACGCCCCTTCGATCGCCACCACAACGGCGGGTTTGCCGTTGATCGTGCCTTTCGCCACCACCATGCCGTCATCGGCCTGGGGCACAATGCCCTGAGCGCCTAACCACGGAGAGACGATACCTTCAAACGGATCCAGAAGTTCACGGTAGCTCCCTTCATCCAGCAAGGCATGCGCACGCTGACGTGCTTTTAATTCGATAAAACTGCGATCGTCACGCATAGCTCACCTCCTCAAAGACCTGTTCGATACGAATGCGTGCCACACCCGGCGTTGCGCCAAAATCGTGGATGGTCAGCGTACCGGCAGGCAAGCTGCTGACGGTTTGAAGACGTGTAAACAGCGCCTCCCAACGGCTACGGCTGTTGTCGACGGACGTGGTGATATCAACGGTGAGCGTCTGGCCCGGTTCGGCGGTGAACAACACCTCCATATCCCCGGAGCCGACGACCCCTGCCAGCGCCTTACCGTTTAGCGTGCGGCTGGCGGGCAGAGTTAAGGTAATTTTTTCCATAACATCCTCTTAATGCTGTAAATAGGGCGTATCGATGCGATCGAGGAACAGCGTGGCGGCAAGCAGGTCGGCCGCGCCGCCAGGCGATGCGTTTAGTGCGAGCATCTGACGATCTAACTCCGCTAAGGCACTTTGCCCTTCCGGCTGTGCGGTTCCTCCGGCCTTCAATACGGCGCGTGCACCGTCCTGCATGGCGTCGAGTCCTTCCATACCGGCGCGGGAAAGCACGCAGGTATCGGTGAGCGACGTCATGATGGCCATTAGCGCATCAAGTCGGGCGCAGGTTTCGCTGCTACCGTTGAGGCGGCTGAGACGAAGCTGGGGCAGTGCCCGCTGCATAATGTGCGGAAACCCCTGCTGTGCTTCTTCTCTGGCACCCGGCACACGATAACGATGGGTCGCGCGAAGTCCCTTGCTGAAGACTTTCGGAGCCGTCGCATCCGGCAGCTTTGCCAGTTCGGCAGCCGTGGCTGTCACGGCGTGCGAGTTTGCACTGCCGCCTGACATCGCCACCGCACTGACCAGCAAGCCCAGCGCCCAAATTGCGCCGCGGTGGGTATTTACGCCTTGTGTGGCAGCCATCATCTGCTGCTCGCCTTCGCGACCAAGACGCCCTACGGTTTGTCTGAGTGCGATATCTGCCGGACGCTGCCAGCTTTGCAGAGCCAGCGCCTGAAACGTCGGGGTCAGGCTGTGGGCAGAACGCTCCATCAACGCAAGCGTGAGATCGTCATGCGCCCCGTTCCCCCGACTGTCCACCAGACCGGGTTTTGGGCTCAGTCGCGCTTCGTCAATCAGACACTGCGTGGCGGTTCGCGCCAGCCATTCGGCACCGCCTTCAACCTGAATCTGGGGCAGAAGTTTCATTACCAGCTCCGGAATTTCGCAGGTGGGTTGTAAAGACCGCCAGACCATTCCACCAGGTCAGACACGCTGCCTGCTGCCAGCAGAGAGCGAGTGGCATCGGTACGACGGATACCCATATCTTCCGGGTAAACCACCTTGCCGCTTTGACGCAGCTCCGCCACACGTTTCGCGTCGATTCCAAGGCCGATATCGGTGATCCCCGCAACGGCCGCAACCATTGCACGACGCTCTTCAAGATCTTTGGCGCGATAGAGGTACGCAATCCCCTCTTCGGTCAACACGTGCGTGACGTCATCGCCATAAATCATGACCGGTGCCAGTGGCATACCGGAGGCTTTCGCCACGTCTACCGCATCGAGTTTTTCCACGAAGGTCGGTTTGACGCCCGCCTGGAAGGTTTCGACCATCTGAACGACGAGTTTTTTACCGCGCTGCATCGGGTCAGGTTCGGTGATCATGTTCAGCCAGGCTGGCGTTGCATGACGACGACCATGTGGGTCATGACCCATGTTAGGCGCACCACCAAAACCAGACAGACGACCACGGGTAACGGTTGAGGAGTTGGCATAGCCATCCACCTGCAGGGTAGAACCAATGAACATGTCGACCGCGTACTGCCCTGCCAGCTGGCAGAAGGCACGGTTGGAACGCATAGAGCCATCAGCGCCGGTAAAGAAAATATCCGGACGGGCGCGAATGTACTCTTCCATCCCCAGCTCACCGCCGAAGCAGTGCACGCTTTCTACCCAGCCGCTTTCAATCGCCGGAATCAGGGTTGGATGCGGGTTCAGGGTCCAGTGCTTACAAATTTTGCCTTTCAGACCCAGCTGTTCGCCGTACGTCGGCAGCAGCAGTTCAATCGCCGCCGTGTTAAAACCGATACCATGGTTCAGAGACTGAACCTGATGTTCTGCGTAGATGCCTTTAATCGCCATCATCGCCATCAGGATATGTTCCTGTTTGATGAGGCGCGGGTCGCGGGTAAACAGCGGTTCGATAAAGAACGGCTTGTCCGCCACTACGACATAGTCAATCCAGGAACCCGGAATATCCACGCGTGGCAGATCGCATTCATCGTCCACCAGCTCATTCACCTGGGCGATAACAATACCGTCATGGAACGCGGCGGCTTCGACCAGTGCAGGGGTATCTTCGGTGCTGGCACCGGTATACAGGTTCCCTTTACGGTCCGCTTTAAAGCCTGCAATAAGTGCCACGTTAGGTGACAGGTCTACATAGAGACGGGAATAAAGTTCGATATAGGTGTGGATCGCGCCGATTTCGAGTTGACCATCTTCCAGCAGCTGCGAGATGCGCAGGCTTTGTGTCCCGGAGAAGGAGAAATCAAGTTTGCGGGCGATGCCCTTTTCAAAGATGTCAAGGTGTTCGCTGCGTCCGACGCTTGGCATGATCATATGCAGATCATGAACAATTTGCGGATTCACCTCAGCGAGTGAGCGGGAAAGAAAATCGGCCTGTTTTTGGTTGTTGCCTTCCAGAACGACTTTGTCGCCTGGCGCAATCAGTTTTTCCAGCATCGCGACGAGATCGTCGGTAGGCAGGACCTTGCCTTGGACCGGGACCGAAGCCAGACGGCGCGCTTTCTCAGTGCGTCGAGTGTTCCAGACCCGGGCGGGTGTTTGCCCAGATAACATTATTAACCTCCTGATTCAGCTCATCATTCTGATTTGCTTAACGCTGAGTAAAGTGTGCGCGTTGGTGAGAAAGCCATCAATCAAGCGTAGTGGTGAATCATTAGCTTTAGAGTAATAATCGTTGTAAATATTTGTGATCAAGATCAGTTCGCGTTTCGGAAAACCAGGCTAAACGAGTACACTTTGGAAAGTAGAGTTAAAAACAGACAAGAATTGACATCGCAACATATGACTCAAATTATCCCTTCGGACCTCGACATCGCGTGTGAGCAGAGTGCCGCCTTCGTGCCTTTGCGCGGTGTGGCGAACCCACATCTGCAAACCATGCTGCCGCGATTACTGCGCCGCAAAGTGCAATTTACGCCTCACTGGCAGCGACTGGATTTGCCCGACGATGACTTCGTCGATCTGGCCTGGAGCGAAGATCCGGCACAGGCGGCGCACAAGCCGCGGCTGGTGGTTTTTCATGGCCTGGAAGGCAGCCTGCACAGCCCTTATGCGCATGGTCTGATTCATGCGGCAAAAGCGCGCGGCTGGCTTGGGGTGGTGATGCATTTTCGCGGATGCAGCGGCGAGCCAAACCGCCAGAAGCGGATTTACCATTCAGGCGAAACCGAAGACGGCACCTGGTTCCTGCACTGGTTAGCCCGGACCTGGGGCCCTGCGCCCACCGCCGCGGTAGGTTATTCGCTGGGCGGGAATATGCTCGCCTGTCTGCTGGCAAAAGAAGGGAACAACGTGCCGCTGGATGCGGCGGTGATCGTCTCGGCCCCCTTCATGCTGGAACAGTGCAGTTATCATATGGAAAAGGGATTTTCGCGGGTTTATCAGCGCTATCTGCTTAATTTACTGAAAGCCAACGCGGCGCGAAAACTGAAGGCCTATCCGGACTCATTGCCCGTGAATTTGCAACAGCTTAAGGGGATGCGCCGCCTTCGTGAGTTCGACGATCTTATCACCTCGAAAATTCACGGTTTTGCCGACGCGATAGACTATTATCGTCAGTGCAGCGCGATGCCGTTGCTGAATCAGATCACCCAGCCGACGCTGATCATCCATGCGAAGGACGATCCCTTTATGGACCATCACTCCATTCCGGCGCCCGAGCACCTGCCGGTTAACGTGGAATATCAACTGACGGAGCATGGTGGACACGTGGGCTTTATCGGCGGCACGCTACGACGCCCCACAATGTGGCTGGAAACGCGCATCCCCGACTGGTTAACCCCTTATCTGGACAGAACACGATGATGATTCCCTGGCAGGATCTAGCTCCCGAAACGCTGGAAAGCCTGATTGAAAGCTTTGTATTACGTGAAGGCACCGATTATGGTGAACATGAACGTTCGCTAGAACAGAAAGTCGCCGATGTGAAACGGCAACTACAGAGTGGCGAAGTGTTGCTGGTGTGGTCTGAACTGCATGAAACCGTCAACATTATGCCCCGCAATCAGTTTCGCGGTTGATTGCTCCATCTTTTCAGTCAGGGAGTTGCTATGTCCGCCAGACATCCGGTTATCGCCGTTACCGGCTCAAGTGGTGCGGGAACCACCACCACCAGCCTCGCTTTCCGCAAAATTTTCGCGCAACTCAATTTACGGGCGGCGGAGGTTGAGGGGGACAGCTTTCACCGTTACACGCGTCCGGAAATGGACATGGCGATTCGCAAGGCTCGCGATTTAGGTAAGCACATCAGCTACTTCGGCCCGGACGCCAACGACTTTGGCCTGTTGGAACAGACCTTTGCAGAGTATGGTTTGAGCGGCAAAGGGCAAGCGCGTAAATATCTGCATACCTACGATGAAGCCGTACCCTGGAATCAGGTTCCCGGCACCTTCACCCCCTGGCAGCCGCTACCCGAGCCTACGGACGTGCTGTTTTACGAGGGATTGCACGGCGGCGTGGTGACACCTCAGCACGATGTCGCCCGCCACGTGGATTTGCTGGTAGGCGTGGTCCCTATCGTCAATCTGGAGTGGATTCAAAAGCTGACGCGAGATACCAGCGAGCGTGGTCACTCCCGTGAAGCCGTCATGGATTCCGTGGTCCGCTCCATGGAAGATTATATTAACTTCCTGACTCCTCAGTTCTCGCGCACGCATATTAACTTCCAGCGAGTGCCCACCGTAGACACCTCTAATCCGTTTGCGGCGAAAGGCATCCCCTCGCTGGATGAAAGTTTTGTGGTGATCCATTTCCGCAATCTGGAAGGCATCGACTACCCGTGGTTGCTGGCGATGCTGCAAGGGTCATTCATTTCGCACATGAATACGCTGGTCGTGCCTGGCGGAAAAATGGGGCTGGCGATGGAGTTAATTATGATGCCGCTGGTGCAGCGACTGATGGAAGGGAAGCAGATCGCATAATAACTTGCCCACTCCCTGTCGGTGAGGCTTCAGACCGCACGAACATTCCCTCTCCCCGTGGGAGAGGGTCAGGGTGAGGGCAACAGACCGCACGAACATTCCCTCTCCCCGTGGGAGAGGGTCAGGGTAAGGGCATCAGACCGCACGATGCCTGAAAATCACCCCTCAATCACTTCATACGAATGGGTAATATTGACCGCTTTCTCCAGCATTAACGCCACAGAGCAGTATTTTTCCGCAGAGAGATCCACCGCACGTGAAACCGACGCATCCTTCAGGGCCTTACCAGTCACAATGAAGTGCAGGTTGATGTGCGTGAACAGACGTGGGGCTTCCTCACGACGCTCGGACGTCAGCTTCACTTCGCAGTCCGTCACGTCCTGACGACCCTTTTGCAGAATAGAGACAACGTCGATCGCGCTACATCCCCCTGCCGCCATTAACACCACTTCCATTGGGCTGGGAGCTTTATCGCCGGAGTTTCCGTCCATCAGAATCTGGTGTCCCGAAGCGGATTCGCCCAGGAACGTTAAACCTTCAACCCATTTCACACGCGCTTGCATTTTTATTAACTCCAACGTTGCCCATATCTCAACAGATTACGCGGGCGTGACAATTCTCGCAATGGAAGGCGACCTGCATCATGCTGAAGCGAGACACCAGGAGACACGCGGCTAAAGCTATGCTAAAACAGTCTCGATGCTACAGTAATACATTGACGTTACACATGTATGCAGAGGACATCAAACTTTACTGGCTGCGACAGATTTAGACAGCCGACTTCCCAGGTATGGGTAAGAATTCGATTGCAACCCCAGAGTCCGGATGCATCTTATGACTCTGGTGACAGCTTATAACAGAGGATAACAGCGCATGGTGCTTGGCAAACCGCAAACAGACCCGACTCTCGAATGGTTCTTGTCTCATTGCCACATTCATAAGTACCCATCTAAGAGCACGCTGATTCACCAGGGTGAAAAAGCCGAAACGTTGTATTACATCGTGAAGGGCTCGGTGGCAGTGCTGATCAAAGATGAAGAAGGGAAAGAGATGATCCTTTCTTATCTGAACCAGGGCGATTTCATTGGCGAACTGGGCCTGTTTGAAGAGGGCCAGGAACGTAGCGCCTGGGTTCGTGCAAAATCAGCCTGTGAAGTGGCTGAGATTTCATATAAGAAATTCCGTCAGCTGATCCAGGTTAACCCGGATATCCTGATGCGTCTTTCTTCGCAGATGGCTCGCCGTCTGCAGGTGACGTCTGAGAAAGTGGGTAACCTCGCCTTCCTGGACGTAACGGGCCGCATTGCACAGACCCTGCTGAACCTGGCGAAACAGCCAGACGCCATGACTCACCCGGACGGTATGCAAATCAAAATTACCCGTCAGGAAATTGGTCAGATCGTCGGTTGTTCACGTGAGACAGTAGGCCGTATTCTGAAAATGCTGGAAGATCAGAACCTGATCTCCGCGCACGGTAAAACGATCGTGGTTTACGGAACCCGTTAACCCCGATTAAACGGCGTGCCGTCGCAAGATAGCACGCCGTTTTTGTCTCTTTCCCCATGTGGCGCAGGCTGATTTATCACCCGGAAGTTAACTACGCACTTCGGCAAACGCTGGTGTTATGTCTTCCCGTGGCTATTGGCTTACTGCTCGGTCACCTGCAGCACGGTCTGCTGTTTTCCCTTGTGCCTGCCTGCTGCAATATCGCGGGTCTCGACACGCCGCATAAACGTTTTTTCAAACGCCTGATTATTGGTGGATGCCTTTTCGCTGGTTGTAGCCTCGCCGTCCAGCTGCTGCTGGCACGGGATATTCCTCTGCCGCTGATCCTCACGGTGCTGGCGATGACGCTGGGCGTCACCGCAGAGATCAGCTCGCTTCATGCCCGCCTGCTGCCCGCCTCCCTGATTGCAGCCATTTTCACGCTCAGCCTCGCCGGCAATATGCCCATCTGGGAACCCCTGCTCATCTACGCACTGGGTACGCTATGGTATGGCGTGTTTAACTGGCTATGGTTCTGGATGTGGCGCGAACAACCGCTGCGTGAATCATTAAGCCTGCTCTACGTTCAGCTCGCTGACTATTGCGAAGCTAAATACACCTTGCTGACCCAGCACAACGATCCGGAAAAAGCCTTGCCGCCCCTGCTGACGCGTCAACAAAAAGTCGTTGACCTGATCAGTCAGTGTTATCAACAGCTTCACATGCTGGCCGCCAATAATAATCATGAATACAAGCGGTTGCTGCGAACGTTTCAGGTGGGACTGGATTTACAGGAGCATATCTCGGTCAGCCTGCATTATCCCGGGGAAGTCCAGAAGCTGGTTGAGCGTAGCCACGCCGAAGCCGTGATCCGCTGGAATGCCCAGACCGTTGCAAGCCGCCTGCGCGTGCTGGCGGATGATATTCTTTACCATCGCTACCCGACGCGTTTTAACATGGACAAACAGCTCGGCGCGCTGGAGAAAATTGCCCGTCAGCATCCAGATAACCCTGTCGGTCAGTTCTGCGCATGGCACTTTAGCCGCATCGCCCGCGTACTCCGCACGCAGCGCCCTCTCTATCCCCGCGACCTGATGGCCGATAAGCAAAAACGCCTGCCGCTGTTGCCCGCACTAAAGAGCTATCTGTCGTTTAACTCCTCCGCGCTACGAAATGCGGCGCGCATCAGCGTGATGTTAAGCATCGCCAGCCTGATGGGAATGGCCCTCAATCTGCCCAAACCTTACTGGATTTTAATGACCATTTTGTTTGTCACCCAGAACGGCTACGGCGCAACGCGGGTACGCATTCTCCATCGATCCGGCGGAACCCTCGCAGGATTAGTGATCGCAGGCATTACGCTGCACTTTCACGTGCCGGACGGCTATACGCTGGCAGGGATGCTCATTATCACCCTGGTCAGCTATTTGATTATTCGTAAAAACTACGGCTGGGCGACGGTCGGATTCACGGTAACGGCGGTTTACACCCTGCAGTTGCTCACCCTCAACGGGGAGCAATTTATTGTCGCCCGTTTGATTGATACGCTGATTGGCTGCCTGATTGCATTTGGTGGAATGGTCTGGCTATGGCCGCAGTGGCAGAGCGGATTATTGCGACAGAACGCCCACGATGCGCTGGAAGCCGATCAGCAGGCGATTCGCCTGATTCTGAGCGACGATCCGCAGCCTTCTCCGCTGGCCTATCAACGTATGAAGGTGAACCAGGCGCACAACGCCCTGTTTAACTCCCTGAATCAGGCGATGCAGGAGCCGGGTTTTAATGCGCATTATCTGGCGGATATGAAACTGTGGGTGACGCACAGTCAGTTTATCGTTGAGCACATCAATGCGATGACAACGCTGGCGCGTGAGCACACGATGCTGACGCCGGATCTGGCGCAGCGCTATTTGCAGTCCTGTGAGATTGCCCTGCAACGGTGTCAGCAGCGCCTGGAGTATGACGCACCAGGCGAGTCGGGGGACATAAACATCCTGGAAGGGCCAGAGATACTCACCTATGGGCCAATGAGCACGCTGGAGCAGCATTTGCAGCGCATTCTGGGGCATCTGAACACCATGCACACCATTTCGTCGGTGGCATGGCGTCAGCGTCCGCATCACGGAATTTGGTTAACCCGTCGTTTGAAGCGAACGGCCTATTAAGCCTTAACGATCGTCGCGACCGCGGCGGCAAAACGGTTTAACCCCTCTTCGATATCCTTCTCTTCCACCACCAGCGACGGAGCAAAGCGCATGACATCCGGCCCCGCATTCAGCACCATCACGCCTTCATGGGCAGCGGCGTGCAGGAAGTCACGCGCCCGGCCTTTGTACTGAGGTTTCAGCTCTGCACCCACCAGCAAGCCCAGGCCCCGCACCTCGGTAAAGACATCGAACTGCGCGTCAATCTGCTGAAGATGTTGCACAAACTGTTCGCGTTTCGCCGTCACGCCATTCAGCACTTCAGGCGTATTAATAATATCAAATGCTGCCCCGGCGACCGCACAGGCCAACGGATTACCGCCATAGGTGGAACCGTGAGAGCCAACGTGGAATGCCGACGCGATATCCTGCGTGGTCAAGACCGCACTCACCGGGAAACCGCCGCCGAGCGCTTTGGCGCTGGTCAGGATGTCCGGCGTGACGCCATAGTGCATATAGGCAAACAGATCTCCCGTCCGCCCCATGCCGCTTTGCACTTCATCAAAGACCAACAATGCCTGATGGGCATCACACAGCTCGCGCAAACCTTGCAGGAAGGCTGGCGTCGCGGCCGTTACGCCGCCTTCACCCTGGATGGGCTCGACCACCACGGCGCAGGTGTGATCGTCCATCACCGCTTTTACGGCATGCAGATCGTTAAAAGGAACATGAATGATATCTGCCGGTTTGGGGCCAAAGCCGTCGGAATATTTCGGCTGCCCGCCCACCGACACGGTAAACAGCGAGCGGCCATGGAAGGCGTTATGGAAGGCAATAATTTTAGTTTTATACGGGCTGTGACGCGTGGAAGCATAGTAGCGCGCCAGTTTGAACGCGGTTTCGTTTGCTTCCGTGCCCGAGTTCATGAACAGCACGCGCTCGGCAAAGGTCGCATCAATGATTTTACGGCCCAGGCGCAAAGCCGGTTCGTTAGTAAAAACGTTACTGGTGTGCCAGAGGGTTTCCCCCTGCGTTTTTAACGCGTCCACCAGCGCAGGATGGCAATGCCCGAGCGCCGTCACCGCAATCCCCCCCGCAAAATCAATGTACTCTTTACCCTGCTGATCCCAGACCCGGCTGCCTTTCCCTTTTACCGGGATAAACTCGGCTGGTGCATAAATCGGCAGAATAACTTCATCGAAAGTTGCGCGTGTGATTGCAGATTGTTCAGTTGCCATGTCATGCCCATCCGTTTTATGTCACAAAGATTGTGAAAATATAATCACAAAATATGCATAAAAAATCAAAGCAAGGCAATTAAAATTCAGCGACGAAGAAAATTAGCCAGCAGCGCATGCCCCTGTTCGCTCAGAATACTCTCCGGATGGAACTGCACGCCCTCCAGATCCCACTCGCGATGACGGATTCCCATGATCTCTCCCGTATCGCTCCAGGCGGTCACCTCAAAGCAGGCTGGCAGAGTGGACGGGTCAATCACCAGCGAATGGTAGCGTGTCACCGTCAGAGGGTGGTTAAGGCCCTCGAAGACGCCAGTACCCGTATGGGTCACCGGCGACGTTTTACCATGCATCACGCGCGCCGCACGGACGATAGTCGCACCAAAAACATGTGCAATCGCCTGATGGCCCAGGCAGACACCGAGGATGGGGAGCTTCCCGGCGTAATGGCGGATAACCTCCAGAGAGATGCCAGATTCAGAAGGCGTGCAGGGGCCGGGAGAGATGACGATTTTTTGCGGCGCTAATGTTTCGATATCCTCCAGCGTGATGGCATCGTTACGCCGGACCTCGACCTCAGCACCAAGTTCACAAAAGTACTGGTAAATGTTCCAGGTAAAGGAATCGTAGTTATCAATCAGCAAAATCATGGCGGCCCCCGAAAATTAGCCGCCCTATTCTACTCAGTTTCCCGCGCTTCGCTCACTACTTTGGCAAAGATGGTATTCAGCTCCGTGAGGTCACCCATCGCGCCATTTTGATTAGCGGCCGCCCACTGATCCGGGGCAATGTCCCGCCAGCTCAGCTGGTAACCGGCGTGAATCGCCAGTTGTTCAAAGAAGATTCGCTGAGCGATACCGTTACCTATGCGGAACGGGTGCAGGACGTTAATCTCGCAATAGTAGTGACTGAGCCGGGCAATGAATTCTCTCTTCTCAAGCCCAACAAGATAGCCCTCTTCTTCGAGATCTTGCATCAGACCGTTGCCCTCTTTCTCGATATACGCGAAGTGGCAAAAACGGGTATCACCCTGATAAATATCCATCTCACGAATCTCACCCGCCCAGTCAAACACATCCTGGTAGAGGTGACGATGAATAGCGCATAAATGAGGTAAACCCCGCGCAGGAGGCCCCAGGTCAAGCGTTGCCACACGCAGCGCGGTCAGCTCATAGGCGGCGTGCGCCAGCCTGTCAGCCTGGCGGATATCCAGCCGATTACGCATCACATTCAGCCCGGGATAGAGGTACGGATCGCGGCCATCGCCATATTTATCGCTCATAGTGCCTCCTGAGTTCCTCAAGACGGCTTTGCGCCTCTTCGGCGCTTAACGTAACAAGCGGGGTGTCGATCCCTTCAAGCCGTCGACTGGCCTGAAAATTTGCATTGCGTTGCTGCTCCCAGAGTCGGGCTTTTTGCTTATCGGTGAGTTTTTTCACTTCACGCCTCCCTGAATGTGTCCGTTTGCCACAAGTATAAGCAGCAAAACGCGCTTTCGCAGGAAGGGTGAAACAACACGGGCGAGAATCGCCCGTGACGGAGAGGTTAAGGCAGGACTTTTGCAGAGAGGATAACGACCGGTTTTGTCGGCACATTCTGGTACGGACCGACGTCGTGAGTCGGTACCTGAGAAATCTTATCCGCCACATCCATCCCTTTCACCACTTTACCGAAAACGGCATAACCAAAGTCACGCTGACCATGGTCGAGGAAGGCATTATCGGCAACGTTCAGGAAGAACTGGCTGGTTGCGCTGTCCTTATCGGCGGTACGAGCCATCGAGATGGTGCCGCGCGTATTACGTAAACCATTGTCCGCTTCGTTTTTGATCGGCGCGTTCGGCTGCTTTTGTTGCATCTGCTCGTTAAAACCGCCGCCCTGCAGCATAAAGCCCGGGATCACTCGGTGAAACGTGGTGCCGTTATAGAATCCGCTGTTCACGTAGTCGAGGAAGTTTTTAACAGAGACAGGAGCTTTCTGGCTGTTCAGTTCCAGCTCAATATTCCCCGCGGAAGTCGTCAGCAGAACGTGAGGGTCACCTTTTGCGGCCAGCGCAGCAGGGGAAACGGCAGAAAGAGCAAACACAGCTGCGACAGCCGCCAGTGTTGATTTGAGCATGAGAATTCCTTAACAAAGCGCAGAAAAGAAAGCGAGTGGCTTGATTCTAAAGAGCAGTATGGATGGAGACCAGCCTTTTACCTAATTTTACGAAATTGAAACAGTTGTAACCACGCAAACGGTTGGTTGCATCACAATTTTATGTGATATAAATCACACAAAATCCTGCAATAAGAATCTAATTATCCATAAAAGATATGAATGGATCACTTTAATGTCTAAAATCTGCCCGCTCGAGCGCCGTCAATGCGCTTTACTTTTCTTTGAACAGGCCAGACATGACTAACAGCAATCGCATCAAGCTCACATGGATCAGCTTCTTCTCCTACGCCCTGACCGGTGCGTTGGTGATCGTCACCGGAATGGTGATGGGGAATATCGCAGACTATTTCCAGTTGCCCGTATCCAGCATGAGTAATACCTTCACCTTCCTGAATGCAGGGATCCTGATCTCCATTTTCCTGAATGCCTGGCTGATGGAAATCGTCCCGCTGAAAACGCAGCTGCGCTTTGGCTTTGTGCTGATGGTCGCCGCCGTGGCGGGTCTGATGCTCAGCCACAGCATCGCCCTGTTCTCTGCCGCCATGTTTGTACTGGGTCTGGTAAGCGGGATCACGATGTCTATCGGGACCTTCCTGATCACCCATATGTATGAAGGTCGTCAGCGCGGGGCACGTCTGCTGTTTACCGACTCCTTCTTTAGTATGGCTGGCATGATTTTCCCAATGGTGGCCGCCGTGCTGCTGGCACGCAGCATCGAATGGTATTGGGTTTATGCCTGTATCGGCCTGGTCTACGTGGCCATTTTTGTCCTGACCTTCGGCTGCGAGTTTCCGGTGCTGGGCAAAAAAGCGCCCAACGCGACCGAGACCGTCGCAAAAGAAAAATGGGGTATTGGCGTACTGTTCCTCTCCATTGCCGCGCTGTGCTACATCCTGGGCCAGTTGGGCTTTATCTCCTGGGTGCCAGAGTATGCCAAAGGCCTGGGCATGAGCCTGAATGACGCAGGTAAACTGGTGAGCGATTTCTGGATGTCTTACATGTTCGGCATGTGGGCATTTAGCTTCATTTTACGTTTCTTCGATCTGCAGCGAATTCTGACCGTTCTGGCAGGGGCAGCCACCGTGCTGATGTACCTGTTCATCAACGGCTCACCTGAACATATGCCGTGGTTTATCCTGACGCTGGGCTTCTTCTCCAGCGCGATTTATACCTCGATCATTACGCTGGGCTCGCTGCAAACAAAAGTCGCCTCACCGAAGCTGGTTAACTTTGTTCTGACCTGCGGCACCATTGGCACCATGCTGACCTTCGTCGTCACCGGCCCGATTGTGGCTCACAGCGGTCCTCTGGCAGCGTTGCACACCGCGAACGTCCTGTATGCGGTGGTGTTTGTGATGTGTCTGGTGCTGGGCTTTGTGACCCGCCACCGTCAACACAACGCGACAGCAGCAAGTCACTGATCCTTCAAGCCTCTTTGCGCTCAGCAAAGGGGCTGTTTTTCGTAAACAGCAGCGTCTCTCCCCCGGTGTCCATCTGTACCCACGTTTGCGGTAACTGCGTCATCGAAATGACTCTGCCCTGGCGTATTGACCAGCGCACCGGCACCTGACAGCGTACGGCTTCAAATCCGCTTTCTGCCGGCAGAATAATCAGGTTCGCCGGATGCCCCTTTTCAATTCCGTAATCCTTCAGACCAAAGGTTCTGGCGCTGTTATGCGTGATCAGGTTTAAGCCGCTATCAATTTGCTGATAGCCCATCATCTGACAGACGTGCAGGCCCATATGCAGAACCTGCAACATGTTGCCGGTCCCCAGCGGATACCACGGGTCAAAAACGTCATCGTGCCCGAAACAGACGTTGATTCCCGCCTCCTGTAACTCTTTTACCCGGGTGATGCCCCGACGCTTCGGATAATCATCAAAGCGGCCTTGCAGATGAATATTCACCAGCGGGTTGGCCACGAAGTTAATCCCCGACATTTTCAGCAGCCGGAACAAGCGGGAGGTATACGCGCCATTGTACGAATGCATCGCGGTGGTATGGCTGGCAGTCACGCGGTCGCCCATTCCTGTTTCGTACGCCAGCGTCGCCACGGTTTCGAGGAATCGCGACTGCTCGTCGTCGATTTCATCGCAGTGAATATCCAGCAGACGGTCGTATTTCTTTGCCAGCGCAAACGCGATATGTAATGACTCTACGCCGTATTCCCGGGTGAACTCAAAATGAGGTATCGCCCCTACCACGTCGGCACCCAGCTTTAACGCCTCTTCCAGCAACGCTGCGCCGTCGGGATACGAAAGTATCCCTTCCTGCGGGAACGCCACAATTTGCAGTTCTATCCACGGGGCCACCTCGCGCTTGACCTCCAGCATGGCTTTCAGGGCCGTTAAGGAGGGGTCGGACACGTCGACGTGAGTACGGACAAACTGGATCCCGTTTGCCATTTGCCACTTCAGGGTTTTCCACGCCCGCGCTTTCACATCTTCATGCGTGAGTTGCGCCTTGCGTTCCGCCCAGCGCTCGATCCCTTCAAACAGCGTACCGGACTGATTCCAGTGTGGCTCCCCGGCGGTTTGGGTGGTATCGAGATGGATATGCGGCTCGATAAAAGGCGGAATAGCCAGCCCACCCCGGCCATTTAACACTTCATAGCTCTCGTCGTGCGTGACGTCGCCCATGGGGCTGATATCACCAAAACGTCCTTGCTCAATGGCAATTTGCCATAGCCCTTCCCTATTCGGTAAACGAACGTTTTGAACCAGCCAAAGCGGTGTCGTTGACATAGTGTTCCCCTGAAAAAAGCCGCTGAAATTTGGAAGTACCGGATTTAAGCCATTAGCACTCTATTTTGTACACAAAATCGACGCATACGAAAAGCCAGTCATTTCCGTCACTTATAAAAATCCTGACAAATCAGTGATCTACCCACTAAGTGGTAGCTGAAGGCGTATTTGATTTGCATCAATAAGTGCCTTTGCTGAATCGTTAAGGTAGGCAGTAATAGAAAAGAAATCGAGGCAAAAATGAGCAAAGTCAGACTCGCGATCATTGGTAATGGCATGGTCGGCCATCGCTTTATTGAAGACCTTCTCGATAAAGCTGACGCCGCCCAGTTTGATATTACCGTCTTTTGTGAAGAACCCCGCAAGGCGTACGATCGTGTGCACCTCTCCTCCTACTTCTCTCACCATACTGCAGAAGAACTTTCTATGGTACGTGAAGGTTTCTACGAGAAGCATGGTGTAAAGGTGCTGGTTGGCGAACGTGCAATCACCATTAACCGTCAGGAAAAAGTGATTCACTCCAGTGCCGGACGTACGGTTTTTTACGACAAACTGGTTATGGCGACCGGCTCCTACCCCTGGATCCCGCCAATCAAAGGGTCTGACACGCAGGATTGCTTCGTTTATCGTACCATTGAAGACCTCAAAGCCATCGAGGCGTGTGCCCGTCGCAGCAAACGCGGTGCCGTTGTCGGCGGCGGTCTGCTCGGTCTTGAAGCGGCCGGCGCGCTGAAAAACCTCGGCGTTGAAACCCACGTCATCGAATTTGCCCCGATGCTGATGGCAGAACAGCTCGATCATATGGGCGGCGACCAGCTACGCCGTAAGATTGAAAGCATGGGTGTGAAAGTTCACACCAGCAAAAATACCAAAGAGATCGTCCAGGAAGGCACCGAAGCCCGTAAAACCATGCGCTTTGCCGATGGCAGCGAGCTGGAAGTGGACTTTATTGTTTTCTCTACCGGTATTCGTCCGCGCGATAAAATGGCGACCCAGTGTGGGCTGGCCGTGGCACAGCGCGGCGGGATCATGATCAACGACACCTGCCAGACCTCCGATCCGGACATCTACGCGATTGGCGAATGCGCCAGCTGGAACAACCGTGTTTATGGGCTGGTGGCGCCTGGCTACAAAATGGCGCAGGTTGCCGTAGACCACATTCTCGGCCAGGAAAATGCCTTCACCGGCGCAGACATGAGCGCCAAACTGAAACTGCTGGGTGTGGATGTGGGCGGTATCGGTGATGCACATGGCCGCACGCCTGATTCCCGCAGCTACGTCTATCTGGACGAAAGCAAAGAGGTCTATAAACGTCTTATCGTCAGCCCGGATAATAAAACCCTGCTGGGCGCCGTGCTCGTTGGGGATACCAGCGATTTTGGCAATCTGCTGCAGCTGGTGCTGAATGCCATCGAACTGCCGGAAAACCCGGACGCGTTAATCCTGCCTGCTCATGCGTCTAACGGTAAGCCGTCAATTGGCGTGGATAAACTGCCGGACAGCGCGCAGATTTGTTCCTGCTTCGATGTCACCAAAGGCATGCTGGTGGCCGCCATCAATAAAGGCTGCCACACCGTCGCCGCACTGAAAGCGGAAACCAAAGCCGGTACCGGCTGCGGTGGCTGTATTCCCCTGGTCACACAGGTGCTCAACGCCGAGCTGGCGAAACAGGGCATCGAAGTGAATAACAACCTGTGCGAGCACTTCTCATATTCTCGCCAGGAGCTTTACCACCTTATTCGCGTCGAGGGCATTAAATCCTTCGATGAACTGCTGGAAAAACACGGTCAGGGCTACGGCTGCGAAGTGTGTAAACCGACCGTTGGTTCGCTGCTGGCTTCCTGCTGGAATGACTACATTCTGAAACCGGAGCACACGCCGCTGCAGGATACCAACGACAACTTCCTGGCCAACATCCAGAAAGACGGAACTTACTCCGTTATCCCACGCTCAGCAGGTGGGGAGATCACCCCGGAAGGGCTGGTGGCGATTGGTCGTGTCGCACGCGAATTTAACCTGTATACCAAAATTACCGGTTCCCAGCGTATCGGCCTGTTTGGTGCGCAGAAAGACGACCTGCCGGAAATCTGGCGTCAGCTGATTGAAGCAGGCTTCGAAACGGGTCACGCGTACGCCAAAGCACTGCGTATGGCGAAAACCTGCGTAGGCAGCACCTGGTGCCGTTATGGCGTAGGCGACAGCGTAGGCTTCGGCGTTGAGCTGGAAAACCGCTACAAAGGCATTCGCACCCCGCACAAAATGAAATTTGGCGTCTCGGGTTGTACCCGTGAGTGTGCTGAAGCGCAGGGTAAAGATGTGGGCATCATTGCTACCGAGAAAGGCTGGAACCTGTACGTCTGCGGTAACGGCGGGATGAAACCGCGGCATGCCGATCTGCTGGCAGCGGACCTGGATCGCGAAACCCTGCTGAAATACCTCGACCGTTTCATGATGTTCTACATCCGCACGGCCGACAAACTGACGCGTACCGCCTCCTGGCTGGACAATCTGGAAGGGGGCATCGATTACCTGAAGTCAGTGATTATCGATGACAAGCTGGGCCTGAATGACCATCTTGAAGAAGAGATTGCACGCCTGCGTGAAGCGGTCATTTGCGAGTGGACTGAAACGGTTAACACACCGGCTGCACAGGTACGCTTCAAACACTTTATCAACAGCACCCAGCGCGACCCGAACGTCCAGGTTGTGCCTGAGCGTGAACAGCATCGTCCTGCGACGCCTTACGAGCGTATTCCGGTGACGCTGGTGGAGGAAAACGTATGAGCCAGTGGGTAAATATTTGCGAAATCAATGACATTATTCCCGGTACCGGCGTTTGTGCCCTGCTGGGGAGTGAGCATGTTGCCGTATTCCGTCCACGTCACGATGAACAGGTTTTTGCTATCAGCAATATCGACCCGTTCTTCGACGCCAGCGTGCTCTCGCGTGGGTTGATTGCTGAGCATCAGGGCGAACTGTGGGTCGCCAGCCCGCTGAAAAAACAGCGTTTTCGTCTGAGCGACGGTCACTGTATGGAGGATGAAAGTCATTCCGTGAAGCATTATGACGTACGCGTAAAAGACGGCATGGTGCAGCTGAGAGCCTAACCTCCAGCCTTTTCAATAGGAAAGGCTTATGACCCCTTATGGGTAACGGCAGGAAAAACCGTATGTTCTGTACGATCCCTGCTGTTATCCTGACCTCAAATTCTCCTCCTCCCCTGAATGCTGTGAGGTAATGTCGTGGACCACCTGCCGATTTTCTGTCAATTACGCCATCGCGACTGCCTGCTTGTGGGCGGTGGGGATGTTGCTGAACGTAAAGCACGCCTGCTACTGGATGCAGGTGCCCGCCTCACCGTGAATGCCCTGGCTTTTGACCCGCAGTTTGAGGTCTGGGCGCAGGAAGGCATGCTGACGCTGGTGCAGGGCGAGTTCGATGAAAGCCTGCTGGATACCTGCTGGCTGACCATCGCCGCTACGGACGATGACACCGTTAACCAGCGCGTCAGCGACGCGTGCGAAACCCGACGTATTTTCTGCAACGTGGTGGATGCGCCGAAAGAAGCCAGCTTCATCATGCCGTCGATCATCGATCGCTCCCCGCTGATGGTGGCGGTCTCGTCTGGCGGTACGTCGCCTGTGCTTGCACGTTTGCTACGTGAAAAACTGGAATCACTCCTGCCACAGCATCTGGGCCAGGTCGCGCATTACGCAGGTCAGCTGCGCGCGCGGGTGAAGAAGACGTTTGCCACCGTCGGTGAACGCCGTCGCTTCTGGGAAAAGTTCTTTGTAAACGATCGGCTGGCGCAGTCGCTGGCGAATGAAGATCATTCTGCCGTGGCTGAAACCACCGAACGTCTGCTAACCGAGCCGCTGGATCATCGGGGTGAAGTGGTACTGGTGGGGGCAGGTCCCGGAGATCCTGGGCTTCTGACGCTTAAAGGTTTACAGCAGATCCAGCAGGCCGATATTGTGGTCTATGACCGCCTGGTGTCCGATGAGATCATGAACCTGGTACGCCGTGACGCTGACCGCGTGTTTGTCGGTAAGCGTGCAGGTTACCATTGCGTTCCTCAGGAAGAGATTAACCAAATCCTGCTCCGTGAAGCGCAGAAAGGCAAACGCGTCGTGCGCCTGAAAGGGGGCGATCCGTTTATCTTTGGTCGCGGCGGTGAAGAGCTGGAAACCCTTTGTCATGCGGGCATACCGTTCTCAGTTGTGCCTGGTATCACGGCTGCATCGGGCTGTTCCGCCTACTCCGGCATTCCCCTCACCCACCGCGACTTCGCGCAAAGCGTGCGTCTGGTTACCGGGCACCTGAAGACGGGCAGTGAACTGGACTGGCACAATCTGGCGGCGGAAAAACAGACCCTGGTGTTTTACATGGGACTCAATCAGGCCGCCACCATTCAGGAAAAACTCCTCGCACAGGGTATGGAAGCAGACATGCCTGTTGCGCTGGTGGAGAACGGCACGTCGATTAAACAGCGCGTGGTGAAAGGCGTTCTGACGCAGTTGGGCGAGCTGGCTCAACAGGTTGAAAGCCCGGCGTTGATTATCGTTGGTCGCGTCGTTGCCTTAAGAGAAAAACTGAACTGGTTCTCCAGCCATTAAACCCAACCATACATACCTTTCCCTCTGTGAGTAGTCCTTAACCGGACTACTCCCTCGTAACACCTGCCGCTAACATACCGCCTGCGAAATGGAACTTTTCCATTTATTCCCTCGTATTACATCCAAAAGTTTATTGAAGACAAGGAATGAGTATGTTCAAACTGGCTAAAGCTGCCGTTCTGGTGGGCGTATTATCGACGCTGACTGCCTGTACCGGTCATGTAGAAAACACGAAGAAAAACTGCAGCTATGACTATCTGCTTCACCCGGCGATCTCCATTTCTAAGATCATCGGCGGATGCGGGCCAGCGGCACAGCAGTAAGCGTTTCAGACATAAAAAAACCGGGGATTCCCGGTTTTTTATGTCGTAGAGTCCGATGTCCTCTCCCACTGGGAGAGGAGACCAACCCTCAAACCTTTACCTACGGTTTGGCGACAAACCCAATGGCGGCATAAACGGCTTTCAGCGTTTCAGAAGCACGAGCGCTGGCTTTCTCAGCCCCGTCCTTCATCACTTTCTGCAGAAGAGCTTCGTCGTTGCGGAAGCGGTTATAACGCTCCTGCAGCTCGGTCAACATGCCAGAAACCGCATCGGCCACTTCGCCTTTCAGGTGACCATACATTTTGCCTTCAAAATGCTTTTCAAGTTCCGGGATGCTCTGACCGGTCACACCTGAGAGGATATCCAGCAGGTTAGAGACGCCAGCCTTATTCTTAACATCGTAACGCACAAGCGGTGGCTCTTCTGAGTCCGTCACGGCACGCTTCAGTTTCTTCACCACGGATTTTGGATCTTCAAGCAGGCCAATAACGTTGTTACGGTTATCGTCAGACTTGGACATCTTTTTCGTCGGCTCAAGCAGGGACATGACGCGCGCCCCCGATTTCGGAATGAACGGCTCGGGCACTTTAAAGACATCACCATAAATCGCATTGAAGCGCTGGGCGATATCACGGCTCAGCTCAAGATGCTGTTTCTGATCTTCACCGACCGGCACCTGGTTAGTCTGATAAAGCAGAATATCGGCTGCCATCAGCACCGGATAGTCGAACAGACCGGCGTTGATGTTTTCAGAATAGCGGGCGGATTTGTCTTTGAACTGGGTCATACGACTCAGTTCACCAAAATAGGTATAGCAGTTCAGCGCCCAGCCAAGCTGCGCGTGCTCAGGGACATGAGACTGGACGAAGATGGTGCTTTTCTCTGGGTCGATACCGCAGGCGAGATAGAGCGCCAGCGTATCCAGCGTGGCTTTACGCAGCTTTTCAGGATCCTGACGGGCAGTGATCGCATGCAAATCCACAATGCAGTAAATGCAGTGGTAATCATCCTGCATACCCACCCACTGACGCAGCGCCCCCATATAGTTGCCAATGGTCAATTCACCTGAGGGCTGGGCGCCACTAAATACGATGGGCTTAGTCATTTTTCGATTCCTGATGTTCACTATGCGAAAGCCCGAGCGCGGGCAGTAAATCTTTGAAGTGGTCGAACACGACGTCCGGCTCACTCAACGTAATGGCTTCACCGTAGTTATAGCCATAGGTCAGACCGACGGAGAGACTTCCCGCCGCCTTAGCGGCCAGAATATCATTGCGCGAATCGCCCACAAAGAGTAACTCGGCTGGGGTTAAGGATAATTTTCCAGCAACCAGAAGAATGGGCTCCGGATGTGGTTTTTTATTTTTCACATCGTCGCCACCGACAATCACGGAAAAATATTTCGCAATATCCAGCGCTTCCAGCAGCGGCGCAACGAACGGTGTCGGTTTGTTAGTCACCAGCGCCATCGGCATACCGCTGGCCTGCAATGCGCTTAACGTCTCGGTGACATCGGGGAACAGGAAGCTCCCTTCCTCAACCGTCTCTTCATAGAAACGATTGAAGAGTTTGCGCAAGACACGCAACTGCTCATCCTGAGGAATATCAGCATGATCAACGCCCGGCTTACCCTGCGCGGCACGTTGAATCGCACGCTCCTGGCGCGCCCAGGTCAACGCACGTTCCATCAAAACATCCGCACCGTTGCCGATCCAGGTGATGACGCGATCTTCACCCGCGACCGGTAATTCCAGTGCATACAAAGCCTGGTCGACGGCGCTGGTTAAACCCGGTGCGCTGTCGACAAGGGTGCCATCGAGGTCAAACGCAACGCCCCGAATTGCCTGCAATTTATTCATGACTTACCTTTGCCAGTTCACTGCGCATTTCATCAATGACTTTTTTGTAATCCGGCTGATCGAAAATCGCCGAACCCGCGACAAACATATCCGCCCCTGCAGCAGCAATCTCACCGATATTGCTGACCTTCACGCCGCCATCCACTTCAAGGCGGATGTCGTAGCCAGATTCGTCAATACGGCGGCGCACTTCACGCAGCTTCTCAAGCGTATGGGGGATAAAGGATTGACCACCGAAACCTGGGTTTACGGACATCAGCAGGATAACGTCGAGCTTATCCATCACGTAATCAAGGTAGCTGAGTGATGTTGCAGGATTGAAGACCAGGCCCGCTTTGCAGCCGTGCTCTTTAATCAGCTGTAAGGTGCGATCCACATGTTCAGATGCTTCAGGATGGAAAGTGATAATGCTGGCACCTGCGGCGGCGAAATCCGGCACGATGCGATCGACCGGCTTGACCATCAGGTGAACGTCAATCGGTGCGGTGATACCGTAATTACGCAGGGCTTTGAGGACCATCGGGCCGATAGTCAGGTTAGGTACGTAATGGTTGTCCATCACGTCGAAATGGACAACATCCGCGCCCGCGGCCAGAGCATTTGCCGTGTCTTCACCCAGACGGGCAAAGTCAGCCGACAGAATTGAGGGAGCAATCAAAAACTGTTTCATCCGCATCTCCTTGAAATGTGTTTATCGGCGGGCAAAACGGCTCAGGGTCGATAAAGAGCCAACAGTTCGTCCACCTTTTTACGTGTGCCACCATTGCTGCTGATGCTGCGTCGTACTTTAACGACATGCAGTTTGGTCGCGAGCTGATACCACTCACGGGTCAAGACCGTATCATGATTGGAAATCAGCACCGGAATACGTCTATTAACAAGGCCTTCGGCAATTTCAGCCAGATGCGCCTGCTCTTTCAAATTGAAGCTATTGGTATGATACGCCGTGAAATTAGCCGTCGCGGTAAGCGGGGCATACGGGGGATCGCAATAGACGACCGAATTATTGTCCGCGCGCGCCATGCTATCGGCATAGGACTCGCACAGGAAAAGGGCACTCTGCGCCTTCTCAGCAAAGTGATACAACTCCCCTTGCGGGAAATAAGGCCGCTTATAACGGCCAAACGGCACGTTAAATTCGCCACGCAAATTATACCGGCACAGGCCATTGTAACCATGGCGATTCAGATAGAGGAATAATAGTGCCCGCCGGAAGGGGTCCTGGCTTTGATTAAACTCTGCACGCAGCCGATAGTAAACGTCCGGATCATTCGTTTCAGGCGTGAAAAGCTTACGCGCCTCATCGACATACTCATCGGTACGTAATTTAACAATGTTGTAGAGACCGATCAGATCGCTGTTGATATCCGCAAGGATATAGCGAGAAAAGTCGGTGTTAAGAAACACCGACCCGGCGCCCACGAAGGGCTCGATAAGACACTCGCCGTCCGGCAGGTGCTTTTTAATATCGTCGAGCAGAGGGAATTTTCCCCCTGCCCATTTCAGAAAAGCGCGATTTTTTTTCATGCTGACTAACTGGTTACACCTTCTCCGGCTGTGGAGAAAGCTCCGACAGCATCCTGCGCTTTAAACGTTACTTCAAATCAGCCTGAACCTGATGAATCGGTTTCGCCCATGGGTTTTTCGCCTGAACATCCGCTGGCAACGCGGATACCGCGCGTTTGGCTTCGTCTTTAGACGCATACACGCCGCTGACCAGCACATACCACGGTTGCCCGTTACGGCTTGTCTGATAAACCACATAGTTTTTCAGATTCGATTTCTTCGCCCAGCTATTCAGGTTGTCGTAGTTAGAAGAACTACTCAACTGCAGGGTATAGTTGTTCGATGGCGCAGATTTCAATGAACCGACATTACCGGCTGATTTACCTGCCGCAGCGCTGGACGCAGTGGCGGTAGGCGCTGGCGTTGCCGCCGGGGCCGTTGTTGCCTTCGGCGCAGGCGCGGCTGTGGTCGCCGTTGCGGCTGGCGCTTTCACAGGAGCAGGGGCACTGACGACGGTCTCAGTCTGTTTAGGTTGAGCAGCCGGTTTGGTTTGAGGCGCTTTCACGACGGCCTGAGGCCTGGTTTCACGCTTCGGCTCAATAACGGCCTGCTTACGTTCAGGACGCGGTGTGGCAGCTTGCGTCTGACGCGGTTTGGTTTCCGTTGCCGCGTTTTGCGCCTGGGCATTCCCACCGCGAATCGGTGCAACGGTCGCAGGTTCGGTTGGCAACGTGGAGTTAGCGACCACGCTGTTAACCTGCTCCTGGTTCTGCGGCTGCGTCAGCGCATTGTTCAGATCGCCCTGCACTTCTACGCGCTGCTGGCTGTCCGGTGCAACCGGAGACTGGCCCTGAGTGGGTGTAGAAGAAACAGGTGGCAGAGAGACATCCTGCGGAGCAGAAGCCGGGTTACCCGCCGTTTGCTCAGCTGAGGTGGTGCCAGGTGCAGGCTGTGCACCGTTGGCTTGATCGGCAGCGTCATTACCAGAGAGAGTAATGCTCTTCTCGGTAGAGGCAGCCGAATCACTGGAAGGGGTTGAAGGTGCTTTCAGCGCTGAACCGATGCCGATAATCAGCAGCAACAGAACAAATACGCCAAGGCCCATCATAATGTACTGACGGGAAGCGGGCTTTTTAGCCGCAACTTTCTTACGTTTGCGTGGGCGATTCTCTACAGGCTCTTCGTCCAGTGAATCCTCTTCGGATTCATATTTCTCTTCTTCTCGCTCATCACGTGCATTGCGGCTACGTGACGGACGACGATCGTCTGCATCCAGATCAACATCGTCAAAGTTGATCTGCGGCTCGTTATCACGTTCTGAAGATTGACGAGAACGACCAGTACGACGATCGCTGGGATCGGGTTTCAGCTCGTCTTCTGGTTTGAATTCATCCATTTAACACCCCACTCAAAGGCTTATGCTTACGACTTTGCATATTACCTGAAGCTAAATAGCTACCGTGACGGTAGCCAGACCTTTCTAGTTTTTACGCCTGCTGGCAATCAGCAATCGCGCCAAGAACGACATCATGCGACACTCCGCCGCGTACTTCACTCTTCCCTATTGCGAGCGGGAGTACGAGTCGCATCTCGCCCGCCAATACTTTTTTATCGCGCATCATGTGGGGTAAATAATCCTGCGCAGACATTTCGCGTGGCCCCGTCACCGGTAAGCCCGCGCGCTCAAGCAACGTTATCACGCGCTGCGTGTCTTCTTTACTGAACTGGCCCAGGCGTTCAGATGTACGCGCGGCCATCACCATGCCCGCCGCAACCGCTTCACCATGCAGCCAGTTGCCGTAACCCATTTCAGCCTCAATGGCATGGCCGAAAGTGTGCCCCAGATTCAGTAAAGCACGTAAGCCCGTTTCGCGCTCGTCTGCCGCAACGACTTCTGCTTTCAGCTCACAACAACGACGAATACAGTAGGCCAGAGCCGGGACATCCAGATTCAGCAACGCATCCATATTCTCTTCCAGCCAGTTAAAAAACGCACTGTCGAGAATAATGCCGTATTTGATCACTTCAGCCAGGCCCGAGGCCAGCTCACGCTTTGGCAACGTCTTCAGGCAATCGAGATCCACCACCACCGAAGCGGGCTGGTAGAACGCGCCAATCATGTTTTTGCCAAGCGGATGGTTGACGGCGGTTTTGCCACCAACGGAAGAATCGACCTGCGATAATAACGTGGTCGGAATTTGAATAAAACGAACGCCGCGCTGATAGCTCGCTGCGGCAAAACCCGTAAGATCGCCAACGACACCGCCGCCCAGGGCAAGCAATGTTGTGTCACGACCATGCGGTTTTTGCAGTAATGCAGTAAAGACGGTATCGAGCACCGTCAGGCTCTTATACTGCTCGCCGTCAGGCAGAATCACACTGTCGACCTTCACGCCTGCCTGCTCTAGCAGGTGGCGAACACAGTCAAGATAAAGCGGAGCCAGCGTCTCATTGGTGACCAGCATTGCCTGATCACCCGCTTTCAGTGGTAAGAAGGAAGCTGGATCGTTAAACAAACCAGCCGCGATGGTGATAGGGTAACTACGTTCCCCGAGAGTAACTGTAATCCTCTCCATTGCGCGACATCCACCTTAATATTTTACCCGCGGGCGAGTGTATAGAGAGCCAGAATCAGTTGCTTTCCAGCATATGAATAATCTGGTTTGCAACCACTTTAGCGCTCTGATCGTCAGTACGAATGGTCACATCTGCGATCTCTTCGTACAGCGGATTACGTTCACCCGCCAGTGCTTCCAGAACTTCACGTGGAGGCGTTTCAACTTGCAGTAACGGGCGCTTTTTATCACGCTGCGTACGTGCCAGCTGCTTCTCGATGGTCGTCTCAAGATAGACCACAACGCCACGGGCGGAGAGACGGTTGCGAGTTTCGCGAGATTTAACAGAGCCGCCGCCTGTAGCCAGCACAATGCCCTGCTTTTCCGTGAGTTCGTTGATCACTTTTTCTTCTCGATCACGGAAACCGTCTTCGCCTTCTACATCGAAGACCCAGCCCACATCAGCTCCGGTTCGTTTCTCAATCTCTTGATCAGAATCGTAAAATTCCATATTGAGTTGTTGAGCTAACTGACGCCCAATAGTGCTTTTGCCGGCACCCATAGGCCCAACCAGAAAGATATTGCGTTTCTCTGCCATTTTTTCGGTACTACTAAGACTATTCGTTAATGGTAATTCCCACTTTGCAGACACCCAGCGTAGCAGGACATGAACTGAAACCTCATATGCGATAGTGCGAGAGTCAGACTGAAAATTATCTCAATAGTCTTGCTTGTTTGGCAACTGATTAAATCACTGCTGCCGATGCTTAACGCCACAAGAGGTTATTTTGAACGTGCTGACACTCAAATCGGTACTCCTTGTAAGCTAAATCATGCCTCACGTCAAACATCTGCAACAAACAGTGTGCAAAATCGTCGCGGAATCGTCTCACCTTACTCGCCCCCGATCAAACGAGGCGTAATGAACACCACCAGTTCACGCCGTTCATTATCACGACCATCGTGGCGAAAAAGCTGGCCAACCCACGGAATGCTGCCAAGCCCCGGTACGCTGTCGCTGCCCGCTTTATTCTTTTGCGAGAAAATGCCACCCAGCGCCAGCGTTTCGCCACTTTTTACTTCCACCTGCGTCTCTATTTCCTGTTTATCAATCGCCAGCGTTTCCCCCTCCGCCTGCTGAAGAACCTGTCCCGGCATATTTTCACTGATATGCAGTTTTAGACGGACACGCCCGTTCGCCAGCACCACCGGAGTAACGTCCATTCCCAGCACCGCTTCTTTAAATTCGACCGACGTAGCGCCGCTTTCTCCGCTGGAGACCTGATAAGGAATCTCACTGCCTTGCTTAATGCTGGCGGGCTGCATATGCGAGGCTAACAGCCGAGGGCTGGCGATGATCTCAAGCTGCTGTTTCTGCTCAAGGGCAGAGAGTTCAAGATCTAATAACCTTCCGTCGATTCGTCCGATATTAAAACCGACATGCGTGGATGCCGTCGCCACCGACAGATCGGCGCCCAGCGTCGTGACATGCCCAGGGGAACCGGCGCTTTGCGCCTCCGCCAGGCTCCACTTCACGCCCAGTTCACGCAAGCTTTTTTCATTGATAGTGACAATGTGCGCCGCCAGTTCGACCTGCGCTACGGGCACGTCCATCAGTTGCGCCCAGCGTTGCAGTGCGTCAAGCACGGTGGGAACATCGCGAACCAGCAAACGGTTAATCCGCTTATCCACGGATAAACTGCCCTTCGGACTCAACAGTTTTTCTGCCGCTTTTTGCAACTCAGCGGCGTCGGCATAAACGAACGGTATACTGCGCGTCGCCAGAGGAACGCTTAACTGACGCCGGGTCTTCTCGTCTTCGTTTCGGGCCTGCTGCTCGCGCTGCCAGGCCTGGGTATTAACGTAAAAAATGCCGCCCTCTTCCCGCAGTACCAGTCCCGCGCTGGTAACAACCGTTTGAACGGCCAGACGCCACGGAATGCCGGACAGGTTCAATGAGAGCGTGCCGCTGACGTCTGGCGAAATAATCACGTTACGGTTCTCTAATTGCATCAGAGATTGTAAAACCTGCGCGACCGGGACCTCATCCACCACCAGCGAGACCGGTCGGGGCGTTGCGGCCCTGACTGGCAGGCTGAGTATCAGCAGCATGACGACGATTGTTGTTCCCTTCATTTGTTGTTCTCTCCCGCTTCCAGCGCCACTCATTTGGTTCACAGCCTTTGCCCACGTTCAGCACCAGCGCTTGCTCATCAATAGACGTCACTCGCCATCCGGCAGGCAATTGATCGTTTTGCCTGATACGCAGCCAGTGCTTTTCTCCATCCTCGACCATGCCCACGATATGCCTGCCGTTCACCATCCCGTGGTAACGCCATTGGTTTAACTGACCGATGGCGCAGCGGTCATCCGGCGGACGAAAAGGATCGCGCATGCCGGTAAGCATCAGCACAGCGCATACCAGGAGATAACGTCGCTTAGTTCTCATGAAGATTCTCAATCTGTGCAACGAACCTAAGCTGCAAGTCGCCCGGCTCAACGGAGAATTCACTGATGCCCACACCCGACCGCGCCAGACGGGCAAAGAGGGGCGGGATCTGCATCCATTCGGCACTCAGCGTTAATGTTCCTCCCCGCGCATGGGGTTGCCAGTGTACGAGTCGTATCCCGTCACGTTGAAACGCCAGCGGCGAAAAAGCCGCCTCAGCCGGCTCAACGCCCTCTTCATCAGACTGCGGGGGAGGCAACGCAACGACCCGCATTTGACGCAGCCGGGAGACGGCCTGCTGATGTTGTGCCGTCAGGCGTTCGGTCTGCTGTTTGGCCGGGCGCACCATGAATAAATACATACCCAACACAAACAACCCCGTTCCCAACATCCACGCAATCGCACGCTGGCGAGCGCGAAGTGCACACCACCTTTCCAGGAAAAGCCCGCCGGTCATTCTTGCCTCTGGAGTGTGAAGGTGAACATCCAGCGCCCCTGGCTATCCTGCTTCATTTCCCCTGCGGGTCCCGGCGTAAATCCGGGAAGCTTTTTTAACGATTCTGACAGTATCGTCAGCGCGGACAGCGTCGTGGAGTAACCTGTAACGGTCAGCGTAGGAGACTGATAGCGCAGTTGGGTTAACCATGACTGCTCCGGAATTGCAGCCGAAAGCGAGGCCAGTATGGGTTGCCAGGTGTCTGTTTTTGCCCGCGCTATCAGCGCCTGTTGGCGTTGCTGGAATTGTGCATTCAGCTCGCGCCACTGGGCATAGCGCGTCTCAGCCCCTTTTTGTATCTCCTTATCGCTGTAAAGGCGCATTTCTGCCCCGCGTGACAGCACTACACAGCTGGCCCGCAGGCTGCTCATCGTCATCAGCGCGATCAAAAACGAACCCAAAAAGAGCATGCTCCAGACGCGACAACAGCGCCGCTGTCTCTCCTTTCGCCACGGTAAAAAGTTGGGTCTCATTCGTTTCTTTCTCCCATGGCAAGCGCCAGCGCAACGGTAAAGTCGACCCCACACGTCGGTAACGGCGGCTGGCTTAACGCGACACAGCTAAACGGATCGGGTCCGTTCAGCGTAAAATGCACAATATCTTCAGGGTGCAGGGCAAGCTGGGCGGCCAGATCGTTGACGCTTACGGCTTCCGCAATCATTTTTCGCCCCCACTGATGGCGCATTGCCCACAGCCAGTGGGTCTCGTCCTGCCAGGCGACACACTGTGCCGGGGCCAGAGCAAAGGGCAAAAGGTTTGCCAGTGCGCTGGCATCCGGGGTGATGGCCGTCAGCCGCAACCGCAGCCTTTCCGCCAGCGTTAAAAGTGCCGAAACGTCGTTGTGTTGTGCCGCCGTAACATGGCAGGAGCGGCTAAACGTATCTTGCGTATAGTCAAAGCAGAGCTTTTCCGGCGCCATTTCCAGCTCACGCGCAAGGGCAGAAACCATCCAGGTCGCCTGTTCACTCTCGCGCAGTTGTGTCGCCGGGCCAGGAAACTGCTTTTGCAATGTCCGACTTGCCGGAAACGCCAGAAACAGACGGTGCTGACGCGGCAGCATCTGACTCCATGGACTGAGAACGGTCTCCAGTTGCGCCAGATTAATAATCACCCCGTCCTGGATAATCCCGGGCGACAGGGGAATGCGCCACCATCGGCGTAAGCGCCAGCCGGACTTCTCTTTAGTGAGTGAAACTGCCAGGACCTTATCTTGTTGAAGATGAACGCCTGTCCGCCAGGTTTTGAAAGTCATACTCCACGATCTCCTTATCCCGCGTCAGATTGACGGCTATATCAATGAATCAGGCTTGCATTTATACTACCGCCCGATTGTTTAGAAACTGCCCAAGTGGAACCAAATGGGAAATCGCCAGTGAAGTTCGTAAAGTATTTATTCATCCTTGCAGTCTGTTGCATTCTGCTGGGAGCCGGCTCGATTTATGGTTTGTACAAATATATTGAGCCGCAGCTACCTGACGTCGCCACGCTGCGTGATGTACGTCTTCAAATCCCGATGCAGGTCTACAGTGCCGACGGCGAGCTGATCGCCCAATACGGCGAAAAACGGCGTATTCCGTTGACCCTCAACGAAATCCCTCCCGTCATGGTTAAAGCGTTTATCGCGACCGAAGACAGCCGTTTTTATGAACACTACGGCGTCGATCCGGTAGGGATATTCCGTGCCGCAAGCGTTGCGCTGTTTTCCGGACATGCCTCTCAGGGTGCCAGTACTATTACGCAGCAGCTGGCGCGTAACTTCTTCCTGAGCCCGGAAAAAACGCTGATCCGTAAAATAAAAGAAGTGTTCCTGGCTATCCGAATCGAGCAGTTGCTCTCTAAAGACGAAATCCTTGAGCTTTACCTCAATAAGATTTACCTCGGCTATCGCGCTTACGGCGTGGGCGCGGCGGCACAGGTCTATTTCGGCAAACCCGTGGCACAACTGACGCTGAGCGAAATGGCGACCATTGCCGGTCTGCCAAAAGCGCCGTCGACGTTCAACCCGCTCTATTCACTGGATCGCGCCACCTCACGTCGTAACGTGGTGTTATCGCGTATGTTGAGCGAAGGCTATATCAGCCAGACTCAGTACGATCAGGCCCGCAGCGAGGCGATTGACGCCAACTATCACGCGCCTGAAATCGCTTTCTCTGCACCCTATCTGACCGAGATGGTGCGCCAGGAGATGGTGAGCCGCTACGGCGAACAGGCGTACGAAGATGGCTATCGCATCTACACCACCGTGACCCGCAAGGTGCAACAAGCGGCCCAGCAGGCCGTGCGAAATAACGTCATGGATTACGATATGCGCCATGGTTATCGTGGCCCGTCGAACGTGTTGTGGAAAGTGGGCGAACCTGCCTGGGATACGAAAAAAATCACGGACTCACTGCGTACGCTGCCGACCTACGGCCCGCTGCGTCCAGCCGTTGTGACCGCCGCCAGCCCGCAGGACGCCACGGCAATGATGGCCGATGGAACCTCAGTGTCGCTGGGCATGGAGGGTGTCCGTTGGGCGCGTCCTTATCGTTCTGATACCGCACAGGGGCCTACGCCGCGTAAGGTGACCGACGTGCTGCAAACAGGACAACAGATTTGGGTTCGTCAGGTGAATGATGCATGGTGGCTGGCGCAGGTACCGGATGTGAATTCCGCGCTGGTGTCGATTAATCCGCAGAACGGCGCCGTGCTGGCGCTGGTCGGCGGCTTCGACTTTAACCAGAGCAAGTTTAACCGCGCCACGCAGGCGCTGCGTCAGGTCGGGTCGAACATCAAGCCGTTCCTCTATACCGCCGCAATGGATAAAGGGTTGACGCTAGCCAGTATCCTGAACGACGTGCCCATTTCCCGCTGGGATGCGGGCGCAGGCTCCGACTGGCAGCCTAAGAACTCCCCGCCGGAGTATTCCGGTCCTATCCGCTTACGTCAGGGTTTGGGGCAATCTAAAAACGTGGTAATGGTCCGCGCCATGCGCGCAATGGGTGTGGATTACGCCGCAGAATATTTGCAGCGTTTTGGCTTCCCGGCGCAAAACATTGTGCACACCGAATCACTGGCGCTGGGCTCGGCCTCCTTCACGCCTTTACAGGTCGCGCGAGGGTATTCGGTGATGGCGAATGGCGGTTTCCTTGTGGATCCGTATTTCATCAGCAAAATCGAAAACGACCAGGGCGGCACGCTGTTTGAAGCGAAACCCAAAATCGCCTGTCCGGAGTGTGATATTCCGGTGATTTATGGTGACACGCAGAAATCAAACGTGCTGGAAAACAAAAACATGGAAGATGTTGCCCAGTCGCAAGAGCAGCAGAATTCTGTGGTTCCTAAGCCGCAGCTGGAGCAGGCGAACCAGGCGTTGGTGGCGCAAGTCGGCGCTCAGGAATATGCTCCGCACGTGATCAATACGCCGCTGTCGTTCCTGATTAAAAGCGCGCTGAATACCAATATCTTCGGTGAACCCGGCTGGCAGGGTACAGGCTGGCGTGCGGGTCGCGATCTGCAGCGCAGGGATATTGGCGGCAAAACCGGGACCACGAACAGCTCGAAAGATGCCTGGTTCTCAGGTTACGGTCCAGGCGTCGTCACCTCGGTGTGGATCGGTTTTGACGATCACCGTCGTAACCTTGGCCGCACGTCGGCGTCCGGCGCAATCAAAGATCAGATCTCTGGTTATGAAGGCGGAGCGAAGAGTGCCCAGCCTGCGTGGGATGCTTACATGAAAGCGGTGCTTGAGGGCGTGCCTGAGCAGCCACTCACACCACCGCCGGGCATTATCTCCGTGAATATCGATCGCAGTACGGGTCAGTTAGCCAGCGGCGGGAATAGCCGTGAAGAGTATTTCATCGAGGGTACGCAGCCGACAACGCAGGCGGTACACGAGGTGGGTACGGAGTTGATTGATAACGGCGAGACGCACGAACTGTTCTAAAAAAATAAAAGGCGCTTCGGCGCCTTTTTTATTAGCCGCACTAAAATAATTATGTATAAAAAATAATTAAGTATGCAGTGACCACTCAAGTTATTCTAAAGCCTGTTATGAATGACCTAAGTGAGTAAGATGAATTCTTTCGACCAATCTGTTCAGCAAAAGCTCAGCATTGATATTGCTGCTGACAGCCTGACCATCAAGCAATACAAGGTTATATCCGGACACATGCTGCGTACTTTTCTCCCGAAAAGTAAAACTAAAATCCCGAAAATTATTAGATTCACGCTTTTCAGCGTTTTAACATGGTTAGTGTTTTCTATCTTCTCAACGTCATTTTATGAGTATTTTAATTTTTCCTTCTCTATTTCGGCATGGAGATGGAAAAGCTCAGATGACTATGAAATAGTTTTCGACTTACTTAATACATCTGCTTTCGTAGCAATAATTTGGATTTTCGCACTTGGCATGATATTAACCCGATATCTTACTTGCCGATATTCTCAAAAATATTACCACCAATACTTTAAAGTTAATATTCAAATCGAGAGGGTTTTGCGTTTCGAACAAAATGGAATAACTATTATAGTTAAAAGCGGCATTTCGTCATTCATTCCCTGGAGTAGTGTCAAGGGAACATCCACCATTGAAAATATCTTTATTATTGCGTTTTCTAACGGAAGCTGGGTATGGCTTCCCCAGGAAAATGATGAGAATAAAAACGTTCGAAATAGTCTGATAAAATTTATCGAAGACAAGCTTACCGATATGGAAGAAGTATAATGATATCTTTGTGCACATTACTAATCCTGCCTGGAATACAGCACCAGGAGTGGCTGGAGTGTTGTGATGTCTGGGACAAGTCAGATAATATCCGGCTCGATATGTCTGCGGTTTCCACCCTCTCTGATATCAACAATATTTTTCACCTTGCTTACCCTACTGCGACACGGGCTCTATCTTTATGTGTCTTTTCTGAACTGGCGGAGCACCCTAATACACCTGATGATATTCTTCAGTCTCTCTTCATTTTGGGTGACAAAGGTTGTCAGGAGTCTATTGCGCTTAGGGAAAGTTTAAGTCCATCACTTTTACAAAAGTGTTTATCTGCCGAAATTATTCATCCACCTCGCTTTGCCTTTCTAAAGCTGATGCAGTTTCCCTCTGAATGGTTGACATTGGATATGTATCCAATGGTTTTATTTTCCGAGCAGATGAGGATTTATGAGAAGGGTGATGAAGAGGGCTCAGAACATTACAGATATGGCGCATTTCATTGGTGGTTAAAGAATCATCCTACGGCCATACAGTTAAGTAACCTTCTGCAACTGACTTATCTTGATAAGGATGAACTGATGGCTGGCGATGCCAGAAGTTATATTATTAATGCGATAAAAGAATGACATAATGGATAAGAAGAATTTATATGAAAGATACGCTTGAACGTTTAGCAAAGAGTCCTCGGGGAGTTTTACATTTTCTCCCCCTATGAACTGAAAGACTAAAGTCTCCCCTGCCCCTTCAACCATTCTCTCACCAGGAACAACGCGCTCACGTTGCGTGCTTCGTGGAAATCAGGGTCTTCCAGTAAATCCATCAAATGCGCCAGAGGCCAACGCACCTGCGGCAGCGGTTCGGGTTCGTCACCCTCCAGCTTTTCCGGATAGAGATCTTCAGCAACGACGATATTCATCTTGCTCGAAAAATAAGAGGGAGCCATGCTCAGCTTTTTGAGAAACGAGAGATCGTTTGCCCCAAATCCGACCTCTTCTTTCAGCTCGCGATTAGCAGCCTCAAAAACCGTTTCACCCGGATCGATAAGCCCCTTAGAGAATCCCAGTTCATAGGATTCTGTGCCCACAGCATATTCGCGAATCAGAATCAGATGATCGTCAACAATCGGAACGATCATCACCGCTTCACGCGTGGACGGGCGCATACGTTCATAAACGCGGCGTACGCCATTGCTGAACTCAAGGTCCACACTTTCGACATTAAACAGACGCGATTTCGCTACCGTTTCAACATGTAAGATCGTGGGTTTTTGTAAGGGTTTACTCATTTTGGGGATCTTTGCTGGATGAACTCACTTCATTGTGCGATACGCCGCACGGTTTGGGCAATGTCAATTGTGCTTTATTTACATTTTCGCAACCTAGATTAAATCAATCTCCATTTCAAAAGAAAAGTCAAGAGGTTGAAAAGTTTCCAGGAATTTGCTGATATCCCGCCCGGGTTGCCTTTGCTATCATCGCGAGTTACTGGGATGCGCTTCAAAATGCTCAAGTTCGACTCCATACTTGCCGATAGCCAACCACAGACACGCATTCATTGTTAAAGGTGCAACTGATAACACCTGCAATAAGTAAGATGGGGAAAGCATGAGCACCATTTTGATCTTTATCGTTGCTATGCTGGCCTGCGCGATGGTTGCCGGATGGCTCTACAGGCGCAGATTAGAGCGTCGATACCGACTGCCATATTTGAACGCCTTTACGGGCGCGACGACCCGCAAACTGACGGCAGAAGAACGCAGTGCAGTCGAAAGCTATCTCGACACGCTTAATCGCGTCCAGATGACGCCGGGTCCCACCGGTGCCAGCACGGGCCCGGTGTCCCTGAATCTGAATTCCCAAAGCGATACCGTTCTGTGCGTGACGCGGTCAATTACCCGCTATGGCATCACCACAGACGATCCGAATAAGTGGCGTTACTACCTTGATTCCGTTGAAGTACATCTGCCGCCGTTCTGGGAGCAGTACATCAACGATGAGAACAGCGTTGAGCTGATTCATACGGATTCTCTCCCGCTGGTCATCGCCCTGAATGGTCACACACTGAACGAATATGTTCAGGAAGTGCCACGCTTTGCTCTGGAACGAACCAGCTCTACACAGGCGTCCATTCGCGGTGAAGAGACCGAGCAAATTGAACTGCTCAACATCCGTCAGGAAACCCACGAAGAATATGCCTTGAGCCGACCGGACGGCATTCGCGAAGCCGTGCTGATCGTCGCCTCTTTCCTGCTCTTTTTATGCTGTCTCATCACACCTGATGTGTTTGTTCCCTGGCTTGCCGGCGGCGGTGTACTGCTGCTTGCAGCGGGCTTATGGGGGCTTTTTGCGCCGCCCGCCAAAACAGCCCTGCGCGAAATTCATTGTCTGCGCGGTACCCCAAAACGCTGGGGTCTGTTTGGTGAGAACGATCAGGAACATATTAATAATATCTCTCTCGGGATTATCGACCTTATCTATCCGCGCCACTGGCAACCCTGGATCGCGCAGGACTTAGGGCAAAAAACCGATATTGATATCTATCTCGACCGCCACGTTGTGCGCCAGGGGCGCTTTTTATCGTTGCACGATGAAGTGCGCAACTTTCCGCTGCAGCACTGGCTTCGCAGTACCGTTATCGCCTGCGGAGCCGCCATCGTCCTGATGCTGCTGATTTTCCTGGTTCCGCTGGATATGCCGATTAAATTCACCCTGTCGTGGATTAAAGGCGCGCAAACCATCGAAGCGACCAGCGTCAATCAGCTGGAGGACGCCGGGGTGCGCGTGGGCGATACCCTCAAGCTGCAAGGCACGGGCATGTGTAATATCCAGTCGCCAGGGGCCTGGAATACCCGTCAGAACTCACCGTTTTCACCGTTTGACTGCTCTCAAATAGTCTGGAATGACGCGCCGCCATTGCCGCTGCCTGAATCAGAAATCGTTAACAAAGCCACGGCATTAACGCAGGCGGTGAGTCGGCAGCTGCACCCGAAACCGGATGATGATTCCCGCGTCAGTCAGTCGCTGCGCACGGCGATTCTGAAATCAGGGATGGTCCTGCTGGATGATTTCGGCGACATCGTGATGAAAACGCAGGACTTATGCTCAGCCGAAGATGACTGTGTTCGTCTTAAGAATGCGCTCGTGAACCTCGGCAACAGCAAAGACTGGGAAGCTCTGGTTAAACGCGCCCAGTCCGGGAAGCTGGACGGGGTGAATGTGTTGCTGCGCCCGGTAAGTGCAGAATCACTGGATAATCTTATCGCGACCTCTACCGCCCCGTTCGTGATGCGTGAAACCACTCGTGCCGCCCAGGCGTTAAATAGCCCGGCACCGGGGGGCTTTGTGATTGTCAGCGAAGAGGGTAGCGACCTGGTCGATCAGCCTTATCCGCCGGTGGCATTGTATGACTATCCGGCACAGGAGCAGTGGGGAGAGTTCCAGCGTCTGGCGCAAATGTTAATGCAAACGCCGTTCAGCGCGGAAGGCATCGTGACCGGCATTCGTACAGATGCCAACGGCACGCGCCATATCGATCTGCACCGTATCCCGGATAACTCAGGGCTGTGGCGCTACATCGGTACGTCTTTGCTGATGCTGGTGATGGTGATCTGCATGGTCTGGAACGGCATTGCCGCGTTACGCCGCTATCAGCGTTCCCGCACCCGCCTGGCAGACATCCAGCAGTATTACGAGAATTGCCTCAATCCCAAGCTGATTCCTACCCCTGAAAGCCTGATCGGATAACGCCCCGGCGCGACAGGTTATGCTACCCTGTCGCGCATGTTTCTACTGGCTGGAGAGTTCCCCCTCATGCATCCTGATATTGCCTGGCAGAACGTGGATACCGTCTTGCTCGATATGGACGGCACGCTGCTCGATCTCGCATTCGATACCCATTTCTGGCAAAAGCTGGTGCCTGAAACCTATGGCGCGCAGCAAGGGATCACGCCGCAAGAAGCCCAAAACTATATTCGTCAGCAGTATCACGCCGTGCAACATACGCTAAACTGGTACTGCCTGGATTACTGGAGTGAACGCTTAGGTCTGGATATCTGTGCGATGACCACCGCGCAAGGCCCTCACGCGGTATTACGTGAGGACACGGTGCCTTTTCTGGAGGCGCTGAAAGCGAGCGGCAAACGCCGCATTTTGCTGACCAACGCGCATCCACATAACCTGGCGGTCAAACTGGAACATACCGGACTGGCGGCACACCTTGATTTATTGCTTTCCACCCACACATTTGGTTATCCGAAAGAGGATCAACGATTGTGGCAGGCCGTCGCAGAAGAGACCGGACTGCAACCAGAGAGAACGGTTTTCATTGATGACAGTGAACCCATTCTCGATGCGGCAGCCACATTCGGTATTCGCTATTGCGTCGGTGTGAAAAATCCTGATTCCGGTATGGCTGAGAAAGAATACCTGCGACATCCGGCGTTGAATGATTATCGCCGCATGATCCCCTCACTCACCGTGCAGGAGACGTCATGAAAGAAAAATCCTCTGAAGGGGTTCGGCTGGATAAATGGCTGTGGGCGGCCCGTTTTTATAAAACACGCGCCCTCGCCCGCGAGATGGTCGACGGCGGCAAAGTGCATTACAACGGCCAGCGCAGTAAGCCGAGTAAGGTCGTTGAACTGAATGCCATTCTGACGTTGCGACAGGGAAACGATGAACGAACCATCGTGGTGAAAGGTATCACTGAACATCGTCGCCCCGCTGCCGAAGCCGTTGCACTCTATGAAGAGACGGCTGAAAGCATAGAGACGCGCGAGAAAGTGGCGCTGGCACGCAAAATGAATGCCCTGACGATGCCGCACCCGGACAGGCGACCGGACAAGAAAGAACGTCGCGACTTATTAAAATTTAAACACGGCGAGAGTGAATAATCGTCGTTAAATGAGAGAAAAATATGGCCCAGCACGACCAATTACATCGCTATCTGTTTGAACAATTTGCCGTTCGCGGCGAACTGGTGACCGTCTCCGAAACCTGGAAACAGATTCTGGAAAATCACAACTATCCGCTACCGGTTAAAAACCTGTTGGGTGAACTGCTGGTCGCGACCAGCCTGCTGACCGCAACGCTGAAATTTGCCGGGGATATTACCGTACAGTTGCAGGGCGATGGCCCAATGACGCTGGCTGTGATCAACGGTAATAACCAGCAGCAGATGCGCGGCGTAGCGCGCGTGCAGGGCGACGTGCCTGAAGGCGCTGACCTGAAAACGCTGGTGGGTAATGGTTTCCTCGTCATTACGATCTCCCCGGAAGAAGGCGAGCGCTATCAGGGCGTCGTCGGTCTGGAAGGTGATACCCTCGCCGCCTGCCTGGAAGATTACTTCCTGCGCTCCGAACAGCTGCCGACCCGCCTGTTCATCCGTACGGGTGAGGTTGACGGTCAGCCAGCGGCCGGTGGCATGTTGCTGCAGGTTCTGCCTGCGCAAAACGCCCAGGGCGACGATTTCGACCATCTGGCGACGCTGACGGAAACCATCAAAGCAGAAGAGCTGTTTACCCTGCCGGCGCGTGAAGTGCTGTGGCGTCTGTATCACGAAGAGGAAGTCACGCTTTACGATCCTCAGGCCGTGGAATTCAAATGCACCTGCTCACGTGAGCGTTGCGCCGATGCGCTCAGAACGCTGCCGGATGAAGAGATTGACAGCATCATGGCGGAGGACGGTGAAATCGATATGCATTGCGATTATTGCAGTTCTCACTACGTGTTCAACGCCATGGATATCGCTGAGATCCGTAACAACGCCTCACCGGCCGATCCACAGGTTCACTGAGCCTGACAAAACGGCTCCGAAAGGAGCCGTTTTCATTAACGTCATTGCAGGTTTTCGAGCCTGTCGTAATTCATGTCAACCCGTTCTCCAGAGAGTGAAATATCCGCCCAGGGTTTAACGACGGTGCGTATGTTTCCCTGTTCCGCTGCCCGATTCAATTCTTCCCGGGTCAGTCCTTCCGGCATCTTCACGGCATCACCCGCCCAAATCCAACCGCCAGGGCTATGGGTAAAAACGATTATCCCGCGATCGATAAACTGATACAGCACCGCTTCAGGAATCCCATCGTTATTGAGATCCTGCGCCATCAGGACACAGCCGCCTTTCTCATCGACACAGGTCTCCAGACGATACTGATATTTCATGATGGCCTGCCAGAAAGCTTTATCGGGGGGTGACATGCCCGGCGCAAGCTGGATCGCTTTCTCAAGCGTCGCGGCGGTGACTAATTGCGCTTTTGCCTTTTCATCAGCCAGTAAGCCGTCCAGCGCACGCTTACGCGCCGCATCGGCGATGAAAGCCGGATCCTGTTGCAAGCGGACCATCGCCTCGCGGCCCTGACGGCCCGAATGGCTTAACATGTAAAGGCTCACCTGCTCTGCGTTAATTTTCCCTTCCTGATACCGCGCCATATGACTTGCCACCCCAATACGCCACGGATCAAGCAGCGGCGTATTCAGTAAGAACAGTATTGCCAGCGACAGCAGCCCCACGGCAGAGGGTAAAGACCTGCGTATCCGGCGCGTGGTGCGTCCTGAGACGATAACGCTGATGCAGAAGCCAGATGCCCAGACCAGCACGATCCCGGTAATGAGCGCCGCACAGACGCGTTCTGGCGACCAGCCATGCTGACCGACCCGCAGCCACAAGGCCCACACGGCGAGTAAGGCGTAAACGGGAGAAATCAGGAGCGCAACACGCACCAGGGCGCGTAACGGTGAGAAATACGGCAGCGTTTCGCGCCGGGGATGCCAGACCACGGTGGCCAGCACGAGCAGCAGCAGTACCAGACCCACCAGCAGGCCTGCCACCGAGGTCCGCCGTGAAATGGCCTCAAAGCCCACGAAGGGCAGCACGGCAATAAAAATCAGCGACAGGACGGTGACCAGCGGCAACAGGCCGGTGGCGATAGGGGTCAGCAGGTTTTGCAGCGCCTGAACCCGCCGCGCCTGCGTGCGTGCCAGCACCGCCGTGCAGGCGGAGACCACGCCAATGGCGACAGCGATAAACCAGTCCGTCTTAAAAAAGAGGGTATGAAACGCATCAATACCGACCAGCTCGAAAAGCTCAGCCCACAGATATAACACCAGCCAGAACAGACCATTTGAAAGAAAAATCAGCAGGATAGTCAGGACATTCAGCCAGTTTTTGTCATGAAACCAGACGTCAAAAGCGTCTTGCGAAGTGACCGCCAGGCGACGCTGCAACCAGGGAAGGATGAGCAGGCTCATCAGCAAAAGATGGACGCCAAAGAGAGTCAGCGCATCCTGTGCGTTCCAGCGGTCCACTCCCTGAATACGCCACTTTAACCAGACACCCATACCCGCCACCGCCGCCGCCATCACCAGCAGGACCAGCCACATAAAAGGCTGCCGGAAGGAGGTGACGGAGAGCGACATTGCGGTTGATACCACGACGGTCGCCGGTACCACGCACACCAGCCAGATGGTATCGACGGGCAGGCTGGCCCAGGCTATATACCAGGTCACGAAGTAGCAGATCAGGCCCTGCAACGCGCCAACAACAATAATGCCTGCACGGGTGGCGGGCGATAATCCTTCTGCATGATCCATTTTTGAGTTCCTCTCAACTGAAGGGCGCATTCTCTCATCAACGTCACTCGACTCCCCCTCAACACAATCTGAATTAATCCTGAAGCCGGTGAGTTGAATCGAATCTCATAGTGAAACTCATACGTAATTTTCTTACATGTATGCGATTACATTCACATTCCTCTGGTTAATAACACTAATACTTAACCTTTTAGGAACATTTTCCCCAACAAAAAAAGGAAAACTGCGATAATCCGCCCTGCTTCGTGACAGGAGTCACAGCGTTTTCCGTTTGTAAGGGTTTTATCCAGATACGCAATTCTATGAGCCCCGTCGCGGTTAACAACCCAAGAAAAACCCTACAATTTTAGGCAGTACATATTGGCTAAGGAGCAGTGATATGCGTGTTAAAGATTTAACCCCGCAAGATCTCAAGGCTTATGGTATTCACGACGTCCAGGGCATCGTCTATAACCCCGATTACGATACGCTGTATCAGGAAGAGCTTAATCCAGCTCTGGAAGGATACGAGCGTGGGGTGTTAACCAGTACAGGTGCTATTGCCGTTGACACCGGTATCTTTACCGGCCGTTCGCCGAAAGATAAGTATATCGTCCGTGACGATACCACCCGCGATACGTTGTGGTGGGCTGATAATGGTAAAGGGAAGAACGACAATAAGCCGCTCTCCCAGGAGACCTGGCAGCATCTTAAAGGTCTTGTCACTCATCAGCTTTCCGGCAAGCGTCTGTTCATTGTTGATGCATTCTGTGGCGCTAACGCTGATACCCGCCTCTCCGTTCGCTTTATCACGGAAGTCGCCTGGCAGGCGCATTTCGTGAAAAATATGTTTATTCGCCCGACCGATGAAGAGTTACAGGATTTCGAGCCTGATTTCATCGTGATGAACGGCGCGAAGTGCACCAACCCGCAATGGAAAGAACAGGGTCTGAACTCTGAGAACTTCATCGCCTTTAACCTGACGGAGCGCATCCAGCTGATCGGCGGCACCTGGTACGGTGGCGAAATGAAGAAAGGCATGTTCTCCGTGATGAATTACCTGCTGCCGTTGCAGGGCATTGCCTCCATGCACTGTTCCGCTAACGTGGGTGAAGAGGGCGATGTGGCGGTCTTCTTTGGTCTGTCCGGGACGGGTAAAACCACCCTGTCGACCGATCCAAAACGTCGTCTGATTGGCGATGATGAACACGGCTGGGATGATGACGGTGTCTTTAACTTCGAAGGCGGTTGCTACGCGAAAACCATTCGCCTGTCGGAAGAGGCCGAGCCGGACATTTTCCACGCGATCCGTCGTGATGCCCTGCTGGAAAACGTCACCGTGCGGGCGGACGGGACCGTTGATTTTGACGATGCCTCAAAAACCGAAAACACTCGCGTGTCGTACCCCATTTATCACATCGAGAATATCGTTAAGCCGGTATCCAAAGCGGGCCATGCGTCAAAAGTCATCTTCCTGACCGCTGACGCCTTTGGCGTGCTGCCGCCGGTTTCTCGCCTGACGGCAAACCAGACGCAGTATCACTTCCTGTCCGGATTTACCGCGAAACTGGCGGGCACAGAGCGTGGTGTTACCGAGCCGACGCCAACCTTCTCTGCGTGCTTTGGCGCCGCCTTCCTGTCACTGCATCCTACGCAGTATGCAGAAGTGCTGGTTAAACGTATGCAGGCAGCAGGCGCACAGGCATACCTGGTGAACACCGGCTGGAACGGAACGGGCAAACGGATATCGATCAAAGATACCCGCGCCATTATCGACGCGATCATTGATGGTTCGCTGGATGATGCCGAAACCTTTACCCTGCCGATGTTTGATCTGGCCATTCCGACGAGCTTGCCGGGGGTGGATACGCATATCCTTGACCCACGCAATACCTATGCGTCTCCGGAACAGTGGCAGGAGAAAGCAGAAACGCTGGCGAAACTGTTCATTGAGAACTTTGAGAAGTATACCGATACGCCAGCCGGTGCGGCGTTGGTGAGTGCGGGACCTAAGCTGTAGGGAAAAGCAAAACGGCAACTAACGTTGCCGTTTTTAGTGCTTTCCCCCTCTCCCCTTGGGAGAGGGGGAGGGCCAGAGTGAGGGCATCAGGCCGCCCCCTTTTTAACTCTCTTTCACCTGCCCGCGGGTAACCGGTACGGGCAGCCAGGCGCGAATGCTTAACCCCCCGCGCTCGCTGGTGCCAATCTCCAGCAATCCGTTATGGTTATCAATAATACGCTGCACAATCGCCAGCCCTAACCCGGTGCCGCTGGTGCTGCGCGCGCTGTCGCCACGCACGAATGGCTGGAACAGATGCTTGCGCTGCTCGGGTTTGATCCCCGGACCGTCATCGTCCACCTGGAACCAGGCGCGATTCAGCTCGGCACCACTGCTGACTTTAATCCAGCCATTGCCGTACCGCGCCGCATTGACCACCATGTTGGCGACGGCACGTTTGATGGAGAGCGGATGCATACGTACCTGAATTTCACCCGGTTGCAGGGCGGTATCTATTTCACGTTCGTAGCCACTTTCAGCGGCGACCACTTCGCCCAGCACGCCGTTAAGATCCGCCATCTCCATCGGCATCTCTTGCCCGGTGCGCAGGTAATCGATGAACTGCTCGATAATGGCGTTACACTCTTCGATGTCTTTATTGATGGACTCGGCAAGATAACCATCCTCTTCACCCATCATTTCAGTCGCCAGACGAATACGCGTTAACGGCGTACGCAGATCGTGGCTGACACCCGCCATCAGCAAGGTGCGGTCATCCGCGAGTTGCTTCACCCCTGCCGCCATATGGTTGAAGGCGCGGGTCACTGAACGGACCTCGGAAGCTCCGTATTCACGTAACGGCGGCGGAATAATGCCTTTCCCCACCTGCAAAGCCGCATGTTCCAGGTCGACCAGAGGACGGTTTTGTATGCGAATAAACAGCCAGGCGCCGCCTATCGCCATCAGCATGATCGCCAGGGTATAGCGGAACAGCGGTGAAAAATCGCCCTGATGGATTTCGGTCAGCGGAACGCGCACCCAGATATTGGGTGACAACCAGGTTTTCAGCCAGACGACCGGCGAGCTTTTGTTGACCTCTACGCGCACTTCCGTAGGGCCGCCAAGCTGCTGCGCCATCTGCTGGCTTAAGAATTCATAGTGTTGCGCCCAGCGCAGTCCCGCGTCTTCTGCCGCTTCGTTGGAGTAGAGCGAAATACCCAGCTCACGGTAGATTTCACGGCGAAAGGCAGGGGGAACAACCAACTGCGTGCCATCCTCCAGCTGCAGTTTATCCGTCATCAGCATACGTACTTCGTAGGCGAGGACCTTATTAAACTGCTGGAGGCTTGGCAAAATCGCAAAGTTCAGCACCACCAGATACGTCGTCACCAGGCTGACGAACAGCAAGGTGACAATCAGTAACAGCGTACGGGCAAACGAACTGCGCGGTGAAAAGCGCATTCGCCTCATGCTTTAGAACCGTCCGGCACAAAGACGTAGCCCAGACCCCAAACGGTCTGAATATAACGAGGATGAGCAGGATCTTCTTCCACCATGCGACGCAGGCGGGAAATCTGCACGTCGATTGAACGCTCCATCGCGGAGTATTCGCGACCGCGGGCGAGGTTCATCAGCTTATCGCGAGAAAGCGGCTCACGCGGATGGCTGACCAGCGCTTTCAGTACGGCGAACTCTCCGCTGGTGAGCGGCATAGGCTCATCTTCGCGGAACATTTCGCGGGTCCCCAGATTCAGCTTGAACTTACCAAATGCGATGACGGCCTCTTCCTGAGATGGCGCACCCGGCAGTTCATTCGCCTGGCGACGCAGGACGGCACGAATACGGGCCAGCAGCTCGCGCGGGTTGAATGGTTTTGGAATGTAGTCGTCGGCACCGATTTCGAGGCCCACAATACGGTCAACTTCTTCCCCTTTCGCCGTCACCATGATGATCGGCATTGGGTTACTTTGGCTGCGCAAACGACGACAGATCGACAGACCATCTTCACCTGGTAGCATCAGGTCGAGGACCATCAGGTGGAAGGATTCACGCGTGAGTAAGCGATCCATCTGTTCGGCGTTGGCGACGCTACGAACCTGGAAGCCCTGCTCGGTCAGATAACGTTCAAGCAGCGCACGCAGGCGCATGTCGTCATCGACCACCAGAATCTTATAATTCTCTTGCATTGTGTGTACTCCCAAAGGTCCGGATAGTGTTTCAGTACGTATTCTAAAAAAGTGCACGTATTCGACCAGCTAATTCTGGTATACATTCTAGTCGAAATTGTTACAAAGCATATTTAACAGCAGCTTATCTGCACATTTCATCACATAACTCATTATTAATCCTGTCTGTTAAGCTATGTGGTACGTAAAGTGCGAACGCAAGACAATTAAGCCCGATCTGAAGGTCATACCATGAAAACGCCGTTGATCACCCGTGAAGGGTACGAAAAACTCAAAAAAGAGATGGATTACCTGTGGCGAGAAGAGCGCCCGGAAGTGACAAAGAAAGTCACATGGGCGGCAAGCCTTGGCGACCGCAGTGAGAACGCTGACTACCAGTATAATAAAAAACGGTTACGTGAGATTGACCGTCGCGTTCGTTATCTGACCAAATGCCTTGAGAATTTAAGGATCGTCGATTATTCCCCGCAGCAGGAAGGCAAAGTGTTCTTCGGTGCCTGGGTTGAAATTGAAAATGACGACGGTGACACCAAGCGCTTTCGCATCGTGGGCTACGATGAAATTTTCGGTCGTAAAGATTACATCTCCATCGACTCCCCCATGGCCCGAGCCTTACTGAAAAAAGAGGTGGGCGATTTGGCTATCGTTCAAACGCCGGCTGGCGAAGCAAGCTGGTATGTGAACGAAATTGAGTACGTAAAATAGTCCGAGAGCGCCCTCCACGGCTGGCATTTTTGCCAGCCAGTCCGTATAACTATCCCCCTGATTTTTGATCCATTAGATGAAAAAGCCATGATGAAAGAGTCGCTCTGCCGCATTATTGCGGGTGAACTTCAGGCCAGGACCGAACAGGTAGAAGCTGCCGTTCGCCTGCTTGATGAAGGGAACACCGTGCCGTTTATTGCACGTTATCGTAAGGAAATCACCGGCGGTCTTGATGACACCCAACTGCGTAATCTGGAAACCCGTCTGGGTTACCTGCGTGAGCTGGAAGACCGTCGCCAGGCCATTCTCAAATCGATCGGCGAGCAGGGTAAACTGACCGACGCGCTGGCGGGTGCCATTAACGGCACGATGAGCAAAACCGAGCTGGAAGATCTCTATCTGCCGTATAAACCCAAGCGTCGCACGCGCGGGCAGATTGCGATTGAAGCCGGGCTGGAACCGCTGGCCGACCTGCTGTGGAACACGCCGTCACACGACCCTGAAAGCGAAGCCGCCAAATTTATTGATGCCGATAAAGGCGTCGCAGACACCAAGGCAGCGCTGGATGGCGCACGTTATATTCTGATGGAGCGTTTTGCCGAAGATGCCGCGTTGCTGTCGAAAGTGCGTGATTATCTCTGGAAAAATGCCCATATCGTCTCGCAGGTTGTGAGCGGCAAAGAGGAGGAAGGCGCAAAATTCCGCGACTACTTCGATCACCACGAGCCGATCGCAACCGTACCTTCACACCGAGCGCTGGCGATGTTCCGTGGCCGCAATGAAGGCGTGCTGCAACTGTCGCTCAATGCGGACCCGCAATTCGATGAGCCGCCGAAAGAGAGCTATGGCGAACAAATCATCATTGACCACCTTGGCCTGCGCCTGAACAACGCCCCGGCAGACAGCTGGCGTAAAGGCGTGGTGAGCTGGACGTGGCGCATCAAAGTCCTGATGCATCTTGAGACCGAACTGATGGGCACCGTCCGTGAACGTGCAGAAGATGAAGCGATCAACGTGTTCGCTCGTAACTTGCACGATCTGCTGATGGCCGCCCCGGCGGGCCTGCGGGCCACGATGGGGCTGGATCCCGGTTTGCGTACCGGCGTGAAAGTGGCTGTGGTGGATGGCACCGGGAAGCTGGTGGCGACCGACACTATCTACCCGCATACCGGCCAGGCGGCAAAAGCTGCGGTAGCCGTGGCGGCATTGTGCGAGAAGCACAACGTTGAACTGGTGGCCATCGGTAATGGTACCGCCTCACGTGAAACTGAGCGTTTCTTCCTCGACGTGCAACAACAGTTCCCGAAGGTCACCGCGCAGAAGGTGATCGTGAGCGAAGCCGGGGCGTCAGTCTATTCCGCATCTGAACTGGCGGCGCTGGAGTTTCCCGATCTGGACGTCTCCCTGCGTGGTGCGGTCTCTATCGCCCGTCGTCTGCAGGATCCGCTGGCTGAGCTGGTGAAAATCGATCCTAAATCCATCGGCGTGGGCCAGTATCAGCACGACGTCAGCCAGACGCAGCTCGCCCGCAAGCTTGATGCGGTGGTAGAGGATTGTGTGAATGCCGTTGGGGTAGATTTGAATACCGCGTCCGTCGCCCTGCTCACGCGCGTGGCGGGCTTGACCCGCATGATGGCGCAAAACATCGTCTCCTGGCGTGATGAGAACGGTCAGTTCCAGAACCGCCAGCAATTGCTGAAAGTAAGCCGTCTGGGGCCAAAAGCGTTTGAACAGTGCGCGGGCTTCCTGCGCATCAACCACGGCGATAACCCGCTTGATGCGTCCACTGTGCACCCGGAGGCCTACCCGGTTGTGGAGCGCATCCTGGCAGCCACTCAGCAGGCACTGAAAGACCTGATGGGCAATAGCAGCGAGTTGCGTAATCTGAAAGCGGTCGATTTTACCGATGAACAATTTGGTGTGCCAACCGTCTCGGATATTCTCAAAGAGCTGGAAAAACCGGGCCGCGATCCTCGCCCTGAGTTTAAAACAGCGAAGTTTGCTGAAGGCGTGGAGACCATGAAAGATCTTCTGCCAGGTATGGTCCTCGAGGGGGCCGTCACCAACGTCACGAACTTTGGTGCCTTTGTCGATATTGGTGTTCATCAGGATGGTCTGGTCCACATCTCTTCTCTGGCGGATAAATTCGTCCAGGACCCGCACACCGTGGTGAAAGCGGGTGATATCGTGAAGGTCAAAGTACTGGAAGTGGATATGCCGCGTAAGCGTATCGCTCTGACAATGCGCCTTGACGAGCAGCCTGGTGAAACGAACAGCCGTCGCGGGAGCGGTGGCGGCGGACGCGAGTCAGCCCGCCCAGCACCTGCCGCAGCTAAACCGCGTGGACGTGAGGCTCAACCTGCGGGCAACAGCGCCATGATGGATGCGCTTGCAGCAGCAATGGGTAAAAAACGCTAACCGAATTCAGGCCCGGGGCGCTTTGCTTACCGGGCCTGATCTTTATGCCAGAGCATGCCATCCATTAATTAAAATAAATAAAGATGTACTCACTCATTTATTAAAAATATGAAACCGATTGCACACCCATATTTAAACCATCGGTTATCACTCCATTAACAATACTCTCCCTTCTCTGTTTTCGCCTCATTCAGTAAATATTGAGCAAGGTCAAACAGGCCGTAAATTAATACAGTAAACAACATTCCGTCACAGTTTTATTATTGCTGATAGAAACCATTCTCATTATCATTGCATCTGATGATTATTTAACCTTCGGTGAACGTGGTCGCTATGCAATTCACTCCAGACAGTGCGTGGAAAATTACGGGTTTTACACACGAGATTAGTCCGGCTTATCGCCAGAAGCTGCTGTCCCTCGGCATGCTGCCCGGCTCCTCCTTTCAGGTGGTTCGCGTTGCACCCTTGGGCGATCCCGTTCATATCGAAACCCGACGGGTTAGTCTGGTGCTACGGAAAAAAGACCTCGCTTTAATTGAAGTCGAATCCTTATCACAATAATTCGCCCGCAGTGACAATGAGTCTAACGCAATGAAAAAATTAACCATTGGCTTAATTGGCAATCCTAATTCCGGCAAGACAACGTTATTTAATCAGCTGACTGGCGCACGCCAGCGCGTAGGAAACTGGGCGGGTGTGACGGTAGAGCGAAAAGAAGGTCAGTTTTCCACAACAGATAATCATGTCACGCTGGTTGACCTGCCGGGGACCTATTCGTTAACCACCATTTCATCGCAAACGTCGCTCGATGAACAAATTGCCTGCCACTATATTCTGAGCGGCGATGCCGACTTACTCATTAACGTTGTCGATGCCTCCAACCTTGAGCGAAACCTTTACCTGACGCTGCAGCTGCTGGAGCTTGGCATCCCCTGCATCGTGGCGCTGAATATGCTCGACATCGCCGAAAAACAGAAAATCCGTATCGACGTTGACGCCCTTGCCACTCGCCTGGGTTGCCCTGTGGTGCCGCTGGTGTCCACGCGTGCACGCGGCATTGATGCCCTGAAGCTGGCTATCGATCGTCATACGGGTAATAACGATATCGAGCTGGTGCATTACGCCAGCCCGCTGATACGTGAAGCGGAGAGGTTATCGCAGGAAATGAGCGGCACTCTGCCGCCCAGGCAGCGTCTCTGGCTTGGCCTGCAAATGCTGGAAGGCGATATCTACAGCCGGGCGTATGCGGGTGATGCTGCGAAGAAGCTGGATAGCGCGCTGCTACGGCTGAACAGTGAACTCGACGACCCTGCCCTGCACATTGCCGATGCGCGCTACCAAAGCATCGCCGCTATTTGCGATGTGGTCAGTAATACGCTCACCGCTGAACCCAGCCGCTTTACCGCCGCCGTCGATAAAATCGTACTCAACCGTTTCCTGGGGCTGCCGGTCTTTTTGCTGGTGATGTATGTGATGTTCCTGCTCGCCATTAACATCGGCGGCGCGTTACAGCCGCTGTTTGATGTCGGCTCGGTGGCGATTTTTATTCATGGCCTGCAATGGCTGGGATATACGCTTCACTTCCCGGAATGGCTGACCATCTTCCTCGCCCAGGGCGTGGGTGGCGGGATTAACACGGTGCTGCCCCTGGTACCGCAAATTGGCATGATGTACCTGTTCCTCTCTTTCCTTGAGGATTCCGGCTATATGGCCCGCGCGGCGTTTGTGATGGACCGTCTTATGCAGGCGCTGGGCCTGCCGGGTAAATCCTTCGTGCCGTTGATTGTGGGCTTTGGCTGTAACGTGCCGTCGGTCATGGGCGCCCGCACCCTGGATGCACCGCGTGAACGCCTGATGACCATCATGATGGCGCCGTTTATGTCCTGCGGCGCACGCCTGGCCATCTTCGCCGTCTTTGCTGCCGCGTTCTTCGGCCAGCAGGGGGCGCTGGCGGTCTTCTCGCTTTATCTGCTGGGTATTGTGATGGCGATCCTCACCGGCCTGATGCTGAAACACACTATCATGCGTGGCGAAGCGTCACCCTTTGTCATGGAGCTGCCGGTTTACCATGTGCCGCACGTAAAAAGCCTGTTCATCCAGACCTGGCAGCGCCTGAAAGGGTTTGTTCTGCGCGCCGGTAAGGTGATTGTTATCGTGAGCATTTTCCTGAGCGCCCTGAACAGCTTTACCCTGAGCGGAGCCGCGGCCGATAACATTAACGATTCTGCACTGGCCTCGGTCAGCCGTACGATTACCCCGATATTCAAACCGATTGGCGTCCATGAAGATAACTGGCAGGCCACCGTCGGCTTGTTCACTGGCGCGATGGCGAAAGAGGTCGTGGTAGGGACGCTGAACACCCTCTACACGGCAGAAAATATTCAGGAGGAGGCGTTCAATCCTGCGGAATTCCACCTCGGTGACGAGCTGGCAAGCGCCGTATCGGAGACCTGGCAAAGCCTGAAAGACACCTTTAGCCTGAGCGTGCTGGCGAACCCTATCGAAGCCAGTAAAGGCGACGGCGAGATGGCGACGGGCGCCATGGGCGTGATGAGCGAGAAATTTGGTAGCCCGTCTGCGGCCTACAGCTATCTGATCTTTGTCCTGCTCTACATTCCCTGCATTTCTGTCATGGGGGCGATTGCCCGCGAATCGAGCCGGGGCTGGATGGGGTTCTCTATTCTGTGGGGCCTGAACATTGCTTACTCGCTGGCGACCGTCTTTTATCAAACGGTCAACTACAGCCAGCATCCTCGCTACAGTCTGATCTGCCTGCTGGCGGTGGTGCTGTTTAACGTGGTGTTGCTGGGGCTGCTCCGCCGGGCACGTAGCCGTGTGGATGTTAACCTGCTGGCTAGCCGCAAAACCGCCGCAACCTGCTGTAGCAGTCCCGCTGGCGATTGTCACTAAGAGGTTCCCATGGCATCAATGATTCAGGTTCGTGATTTACTGGCGCTACGAGGGCGAATGGAGGCGACACAGCTGAGCCATTCCCTGAATACGCCGCAGCCGATGATCGATGCCATGCTGGAAAGACTGGAAGCCATGGGCAAAGCCATACGCATTCAGGAAGAGCCGAACAGTTGTTTATCTGGCAGCTGTAAAAGCTGTCCGGAAGGAAAGGCCTGTCTCAGGGAGTGGTGGGCGCTTCGATAAGCTGAAGCGCCATCAGGTATTCAATAACGGATTACTTGAACACTTCTGCCGTTGCACGAATATCTTTCTCGTTTTTCGTGCCGCTGGTGATTACATAGTAGGTGCCGCCCATTTTATCTGCTTTGTCTGAAAGCTCTTTTTTGGCATCCATCGGTGCCGTTTTGTCAGATGTCGACACGTCTCCGACTTTAGTCAGGTTCATTTTTTTAGCTTCGTCACGTTGCAGCTCTTTCGCCGCAAAAGCACCAAAAGACAGTGACCCAATAACCAGTGAAGCGACAATTCCTGTGACAAGTTTCATATCCATACTCTCCATCTAATGGTAATTGTGTTTATCGCAGGCGTCACCGCCATAACGACATAAAGAGTATTGTTGCACCCCGCAACTTTTGCCAGGCTGAGCGGAAAACAATCATGCAAGGCGCTGACGTAACGTTGTTAATACCGCGCAAAATGCGTCTGGATGCGAAATAAACGGGGCATGCGCCGCTTTAGCCATGACAATAGATTCACTTTGCGGCCACCGTTCATCCAGAAGCGGCACCACTTTGCGCGGCACCAGCCCGTCCAGATAGCCGTAGATGCGCAGATGCGGCATCGTCAATGCGGCCAGTGGCTCACGCAGATCGGCTGTTTTGAGGATCTCCAGCCCGCCGTTGAGCACCTCCACCTCCGGCATAGGGAGCGAAAGCACCTTTTGCTTGAGAGTGCGTGCATCCTGCCGCGCCGTCTCGGTCCCCATGGTTTGCAGCGCTAAGAAACGCTCCACCGTACGCTGGAAATCTTCGCTTAGCTGCTGCTGAAAACTCGCAAGCACCTCCTGTCTTATGCCAGGCCATTCGTCATGCGCGCAAAAACAGGGAGACGAGGCCACGGTGACCAGGGCCTGAACGCGTGCCGGATGCGTTAATGCAATCTGGCTTGCCACCAGCCCACCCAGACTCCAGCCCAGCCAGATCGCCTTTTGCGGGGCGTGTTGCAGCACCGTTGTCGCCATCTCATCAAGCGACATCGCCGGGAAATCGTGGCTACGCCCAAAGCCGGGTAAGTCCACCAGATGCAGCGTAAATTGCGAGGCCAGTTCCTCCTGAACCCCATGCCATACATCGGCATTCAGTCCCCATCCGTGCAGCAGCACAAGATGACAATTTCCCGTACCAAGGGTCTGCCACCAAAGATTCTTCATCGGTTATTGTTCTCTTATCTGACAAGGAGGTTGTCTATGCTATCAGTGCCTGGCTTGTGCTGGCTATGCCGAATGCCCCTCTCGTTGAGCCACTGGGGAATATGCTCTGTCTGTAGCCACGCGTTCAGAACGCGCCCGCCGGGCTGCCCTGTATGTGGTTTGCCCGCTGTTGATAGTCGCTGGCCCTGCGGACGATGCCTGCAAAAACCGCCCCCCTGGCGCGCGTTGGTGGCCGTTGACAATTACCTCCCACCGCTGAGCAAGCTCATTCATAAACTGAAATTTACCCGTCAGTGCCAGCTTGGGCGGCCCCTGGCCCGGCTGCTGTTACTGAATGTGCTTTTCGCAATACGCACGCGATCGCTGCCGAAGGTCGATTTGCTGGTGAATGTCCCCCTCTACGCACGCCGCCACTGGCGACGGGGATATAACCAAAGCGACCTTCTCTGTCGCCCCCTCGCCCACTGGCTGGGTTGCGACTATTACCCCGGCGCGCTGCGGCGCGTCAAAGCGACCGCCGTTCAGCATCAGCTGAGTGCACCGCTGCGCAAAAGGAATCTCAAAAATGCCTTTCGCCTTGAAATTGCGGTGACGGGCCGCCATATCGCGATTGTGGATGATGTCGTCACCACAGGCAGTACCGTAGCGGAACTTTCCCGACTGCTTTTGCAAAGCGGGGCCGCGTCTGTTCAGGTATGGTGTCTGTGTCGTACCTTGTAGCCCTTTTCCGATGGGCGTATGATAAAACCTGGTATTTTAGTCAACTATTAGGCCGAACCTATGATCCGTATTTCCGATTCTGCACAAGCGCACTTTGCCAAACTGTTGGCAAATCAGGAAGAAGGGACCCAGATCCGCGTGTTTGTGATCAATCCAGGCACACCGAATGCAGAATGCGGCGTCTCTTATTGTCCTCCGGACGCTGTGGAAGCAACAGACACTGCCCTTAAATTCGAGCAGCTTACCGCCTATGTCGATGAGCTGAGCGCGCCGTATCTTGACGATGCGGAGATCGATTTTGTGACCGACCAGCTGGGTTCTCAGCTGACGCTGAAAGCACCGAACGCGAAAATGCGTAAAGTGTCTGATGATGCCCCGCTGATGGAACGCGTGGAATATCTGCTGCAATCACAAATTAACCCACAGCTGGCGGGCCACGGTGGTCGCGTTACGCTGATGGAAATCACCGAAGATGGCTTAGCCATTCTGCAATTCGGTGGCGGTTGTAACGGCTGCTCCATGGTCGACGTGACCCTGAAAGAAGGGATCGAAAAGCAGATGCTGGCAGAATTCCCTGAGCTGAAAGGCGTTCGTGATTTAACGGAACACCAGCGCGGCGAGCACTCTTACTACTAATTTCCCCTCTGTATGACCCGGTAGCGCTTCGCTTACCGGGCCTGCATAGCGCATTCCAGGCCGGGTTTGGCGAAGCCACTACCCGGCTTTTCTTTGCCTGCCCCCTCTCTGGATGTTGACCTGCGTCTCATAAATAACATTTTACCGCCCTGGGTGATTCTCATTCACCGCATGTTACCCGTATCATCGCTATGGACACTAAGCACACTCATAACAGCCGTCTAAACTAGATAGTTTCACAGGCGATCAGTATTAGTGCCGTTAACACTCTGTTCCCAGTTGGGACGATCGGAAATTGTCGTTGAAACAATGACGTTACCCATAACAATTCATAGGCCAGGTCAATCATGCCATTAGTCATCGTCGCTATCGGTGTTGTTTTATTACTGCTCTTGATGATCCGTTTCAAACTGAACGGATTTATCGCTCTGATTCTGGTGGCACTTGCCGTCGGTCTGATGCAAGGAATGCCGCTGGTAAAAGTTATCAGCTCCATTAAAGCCGGCGTCGGCGGAACCCTGGGCAGCCTGGCGCTGATCATGGGCTTCGGCGCAATGCTCGGCAAAATGCTGGCAGACTGCGGGGGCGCACAACGTATCGCAACCACGCTGATTGCCAAATTTGGTAAACAGCACATTCAGTGGGCCGTTGTGTTGACCGGTTTTACCGTCGGTTTCGCGCTATTCTACGAAGTGGGCTTCGTGCTGATGCTGCCTCTGGTGTTCACCATCGCGGCGGCGGCGAACATTCCGCTGCTGTACGTCGGTGTACCGATGGCGGCTGCGCTGTCCGTGACCCACGGCTTCCTGCCTCCCCACCCGGGCCCAACCGCCATCGCGACCATCTTCCATGCGGACATGGGTAAAACCCTGCTGTTTGGTACGATTCTGGCCATCCCAACGGTGATTCTGGCGGGTCCGGTCTTTGCTCGCTGCCTGAAAGGCATCGACAAACCGATTCCTGAAGGACTGTACAGCGCGAAAACCTTTACCGAAGAAGAGATGCCAAGCTTTGGCGTCAGCGTCTGGACCTCACTGGTGCCGGTCGTGCTGATGGCGATGCGTGCCGTGGCTGAAATGGTGCTGCCAAAAGGTCACGCCTTCCTCTCCGTTGCCGAGTTCCTGGGCGATCCGGTGATGGCGACGCTGATTGCCGTGCTGATTGCACTCTTCACTTTTGGTCTGAACCGTGGTCGTTCCATGGATCAGATTAACGACACGCTGACGTCAGCCATCAAAATCATTGCCATGATGCTGCTGATCATCGGGGGTGGCGGTGCGTTCAAACAGGTTCTGGTCGACAGCGGCGTGGATAAATACATCGCCTCTATGATGCATGACACCAACATCTCTCCGCTGCTGATGGCCTGGTCTATCGCCGCCGTTCTGCGTATCGCGTTGGGTTCTGCCACCGTGGCCGCAATCACGGCAGGCGGGATTGTGGCGCCACTGATTGCCACCACCGGCGTCAGCCCGGAATTGATGGTTATTGCGGTCGGTTCCGGTAGCGTCATTTTCTCTCACGTGAACGATCCTGGCTTCTGGCTGTTCAAGGAGTACTTCAACCTGACCATCGGTGAAACCATCAAGTCCTGGTCAATGCTGGAAACCATTATTTCAGTGTGCGGCCTGGTAGGTTGTCTGCTGCTGAATATGGCGCTCTGATGTAAAAAGGCCGGATAGCAACGCTTATCCGGCCTCTATGCTCTTCCCTCTCCTTTTCGGAGAGGGTGAGGGAAAATTACCGCTTCTTCGTTACCGCCCTTCTGCGCTTATCCAAATCTTTAATCAGCTTGTTCACCCCATCATCGGCAAACATCTTTTCCAGACTGGTGGAAAGTTTGCGCCGCCAGTTCTTGTACTGATAGCTGGTGCCCGGGATGTTCACCGGCTCCGCCATGCCCAGCCAGTCTTCCGGCTGCAGGCCCAGGAGCGCACTGTTGCTGTCGGCAATGTAGCGCTGCATCCCACGGTTTAACGTGGCGGTCATCGCCATCAGTGAAGCCTTATGCCCGGTGCGTTTTGGCAGACAGCCGTGCTTATGCAGAGCGTCCAGCAAGCCCTGTTTCGCCAGCTCGCGATCCTGATACAACCCCCGTAGCACCACTTCGTCTGGATAAAGCCCTAACGTTTTGCCAAGCGTGAGATCGCCACTTTCCCAATAGCCTCGCAGCGTAGGAAGATCATGCGTTGTCGCGACAGCCATTGATTGTTCAGGGTACGCTTTCGGCGCACGGAACGTCTTCTCATCATCGCTCTCGAAATAAAGTACTTTGTATGAATAAACGCCACTTTCGCGTAATTTACTCACGATTTCAACCGGGACGGTCCCAAGGTCTTCGCCAATCACCATGCAGTTATGGCGCTGACTTTCGAGGGCAAGGAGAGAGAGCAGGTCATCAACGGGATACTGAACATAAGCACCGTGATCGGCCGTTTCGCCGTACGGGATCCACCACAGACGCAACACGGACATCACATGATCAATGCGAAGCGCCCCGCAGTTTTGCATGTTAGCACGCAGTAAATCGATGAAAGGCTGATAGCCACGTGCCGCCATCACATGCGGATCCATCGGCGGTAAACCCCAGTTCTGACCCAACGGGCCGAGAATATCTGGCGGTGCGCCGACGGAGGCTTTCAGACAGTACAGGTCACGATCACACCAGGTTTCCGCCCCGCCTTCCGCCACGCCAACGGCGAGGTCGCGGTACAGGCCAATCGGCATCTTGTAACCCTGGCTTTCCTGCCAGCATGCGGCAAACTGGCTGTACGCCAGCCATTGCAGCCAAAGGAAAAAGTCCACTTCATCAGCATGCTTCTGGCAAAACGCTTTCACCTCCGGTGAGTCGACAGATTGATATGCCTCAGGCCAGACCGGCCAGCCCCAGCGCATCTCATCCTCTTTCACCTGATAAGCATGTATCGCATCAAACGCGGCTTGCCAGTACAGGCTCTCGCCTTCCTGGGTGACGAACTGACGGAAAGCCGCCATCTGCTCATCGTCGCGCTTAGCAAAACCTTTCCAGGCAAGGCGCAGCGCCGCCATTTTTAACGACGTGACGGCGGCGTAATCAACCCACTCCGCTTCCCGAGCCTGTTTCAGCATCTGCCTGGTCGTGGCGAGCTTCCACCACGCCTGTGCCTCTTTGCTGTTTTTAAAATCGTCTAACGCGTTCACGTCGATGTAAATCACGTTCAGCCATCGGCGCGACGAGGGGCTATAGGGGCTGGCGCTTTCCGGATTCGCCGGATACAGCGCGTGAATCGGGTTAAGGCCAATGAAGGCCCCACCGCGTTTGCCTACTTCAGTCAGCATCTTTTTCAGATCGCCGAAGTCGCCAATTCCCCAGTTATCGTCCGAGCGCAGAGTGTAGAGCTGCACACAGGCACCCCACAGTTTTTTGCCGTCGAGCAGCGCCTGCGGCTCATAACAACGCTTCGGGGCCACAATCACCCGGCATTCAAAACGCGCCTCACCCTGGCTCAGCGTCAGGGTGTGATACCCCTCCGGCAACTTCGCCGGAAGGTTGAGCGCTTTGCCGCCCGCGACATGGCCTTTATGTTCCTGCCCCTGTTCAGTCGTCAGCAGCCACTGGAACTCCCCGTGGCCCTGCACCGGCAGCGGCATTTTTTTACCGGCAGTGAAGACCTTAACGACAGGCACCGGCGTGACCGCCGCTTTCGCGACGGTGGTGGTTTTGTGCATCGCATCCAGCAAACGTTTTTTGGTCTCAGCACCAATTGACTGCGGTTTGCCGTGAGCATTGATGTAACTGGGGCTGATCCCCGCCGCCAGCGCGGCATTATCCAGACGTTTGGTCTCCATCGTGCTTCCTTAGCGTTTTGCCTGCCAGATACGGGCCTGATAATCACGAATTGAGCGATCGGAGCTAAACATGCCGCAGCGTGCCGTATTCAGAATGCACGCACGGGTCCAGGCGTCCTGATCGCGGTAGAGCACATCGACCTGCTTTTGTGCTTCAACGTAAGCGGTAAAGTCAGCCATCACCAGATACGGGTCACCCCCGTGTTTGTCCATGCTGTGCAGCATCTGGTCAAACGCGTGCTTATCACCGTCGCTGTATTTGCCGCTTTCCAGCTCTTTTAATACCGCATCCAGCATTTTGTCTTTCTTACGCCATTTCACCGGATCGTAGCCTTTGGCTTTGATCGCTTTAACCTGTTCCACGGTATGACCAAAGATAAAGATGTTTTCTTCACCCACCTGCTCGGCAATTTCGACGTTCGCACCGTCAAGCGTTCCCACGGTCAGCGCGCCGTTCAGGGCCAGCTTCATGTTGCCCGTCCCGGAGGCCTCTTTACCGGCAGTGGAGATCTGCTCAGAAACATCCGCTGCCGGGATCAGGAGTTCCGCTGCGGAGACACAATAATCCGGCAGGAAGACCACTTTCAGTTTGTCACCGACTTTCGGATCGTTGTTAACCGCTTGCGCCACTTTATTAATGGCCAGAATAATATTCTTTGCAAGGTAGTAGCCCGGTGCCGCTTTCGCCCCAAACAGGAACACACGTGGCACGCGGTCAGCCTGCGGGTTCTCGCGGATCTCTTTGTACAGCGCCAGAATATGCAGCAGGTTAAGGTGCTGACGTTTGTACTCGTGCAGACGCTTAATCTGAATATCAAAAATGGCGTTCGGATTGATTTCAATACCGGTGCGCACTTTCACGAACGCTGCCAGCCGCACTTTATTTTCCCGCTTAATCTCGCGGTACTTCTCGCGGAACGTCGCGTCATCCGCATACTTTTCAAGATTGATAAGCTGGTCGAGATCGTTAGCCCACTCTTTTTTCAGCGTTTTATCCAGTAAATCAGCCAGTGCCGGGTTGCACTGTTTGATCCAGCGACGCGGCGTGATGCCGTTGGTCACATTATGGAATTTGTTCGGCCACAGCTGGTGATATTCCGGGAATAGATCTTTCACCACCAGATCGGAGTGCAGCGCAGCCACGCCGTTGACCGCAAAACCGCTCACCACGCACATGTTCGCCATGCGGACCTGCTTATCGTGCACCACCGCCAGCTTCGCCCAGACGGCTTTATCACCCGGCCAGGTTTTATTCACCTGCTTTTTAAACTGGTCGTTAATGGTGTTGATAATCTGCATATGGCGCGGCAGCAACGCTTTAACCAGCTTCTCATCCCAACACTCCAGCGCCTCTGGCATCAGGGTGTGGTTAGTATAGGCAAAGGTACGGCTGGTGATAGCCCAGGCGGCATCCCAGTCCAGCTGGTGTTCGTCGAGCAATACGCGCAGAAGCTCAGGAATAGCAATCGTCGGGTGTGTGTCGTTAAGCTGAATGACCTCAAAATCAGGCAACTCAGCCAGTTTACGGCCTGCCAGATGATGGCGGCGGAGAATATCGGCGACAGAACAGGCACACTGGAAATATTGCTGCATCAGACGCAGTTTTTTACCGGCCAGATGGTTGTCGTTCGGATAAAGTACTTTGGTCAGTTTTTCAGCGTCGATACCCTGCTGCTCAGCACGCAGGAAATCGCCGTCGTTGAATTTAGTCAGATTGAATGGGTGTGCGTGCGTAGCCTGCCACAGGCGCAGCGGCTGCGCGATGCCGTTCCGGTAGCCCAGTACAGGCAGATCCCACGCCTGCCCGGTGATCACAAAGCCTGGCTCCCAGTGGCCCTGTTTCGACACCTTCCCGCCGATACCTACGTTCACATCCAACTGGGCATTATGACGGAACCACGGGTAGCTGCCACGATGCCAGTCGTCCGGGGCTTCAATCTGATGTCCATCCGCAAAAGACTGACGGAACAAACCGTACTGATAGTTCAGGCCGTAGCCCGTTGCCGATTGCCCCACCGTTGCCATGGAATCCAGGAAACAGGCCGCCAGACGCCCCAGCCCCCCGTTGCCCAGACCGGGATCGGTTTCCTCTTCCAGCAAATCGGTCAGATGAATGTTGTGCTCGTTCAGGACGTCACTTACCTCCTGATACCAGCCCAGGTTCAGCAGGTTATTCCCCGTCAGGCGGCCAATCAGGAACTCCATCGAAATATAGTTTACGTGGCGCTGGCCTTTCACCGGCTTCGCCGCAGGCTGGGCACTCAGCAGCTCAGCAAGGGCACCGCTTACGGCCTGCCACCACTGATGCGACGTCATCTCTTTTGCAGCAGTTAAACCAAATCGCTGCCACTGACGCGTCAGGGCAGCCTGAAATTGAGCTTTGTTGAAGGTAGGCTGTGACATAGGGAATCTGCATCCTGTAGAGAAAGAAAACATATTGACGCTAGTGTGCCTGGCTCATTACACCTCTTCCTCCTCCTGTGGGGGATTAGACAGGGAGGAGTAGCGGGGATGAGCGTAAAAGTGTGATCAAGGCCACTCTGTAAGCAGATTGAGTGTGCCCCGTCCGACGAAGATTAACCGGGAAGAGTGTCAAAAAAATGAAATGCGGTTTCGAGTGTAATTAAACTGCGCCGAAATAATTACTTACGGAGAATAATATTTCTTATTATCAGGATTATCTCAGTACTTTATTTAGGCAGGATAACGCAGGGAGGATTTTAATAACTTTAGGTGACCTTTACGCAACTGAAACCCGTTTCATGATAACCGCCTTACATGCAATCAAGCCAGTAGCCATGCGGCATAAAGGCCCTTCCGAAAAGTTCCTTACCTCTGAAAGATAATTTTGTGACAGAGTGCAAATTCAAGGACACAAAACCCGGACATAACTTGCAATACGTTTCGTTCTGGCCGACCTTATAACCATTAATTACGAAGCGCAAAAAAAATCAAATTCCTCGTTTCCCACAGTGAAGTGAAAAAATATGTTGATTCCGTCCAAATTAAGTCGCCCGGTTCGTCTTGACCATACTGTGGTCCGCGAACGCCTGCTGGCGAAACTTTCCGGCGCGAATAATTTCCGACTGGCGCTGGTGACAAGCCCTGCAGGTTATGGAAAAACAACGCTCATTTCACAATGGGCAGCCGGTAAAAGCGATCTGGGCTGGTACTCCCTCGATGAAGGGGATAATCAGCAAGAACGTTTCGCCAGCTATCTCATTGCGGCTATTCAGCAGGCGACCAATGGTCACTGCGTGACCAGCGAAGTGATGGTGCAAAAAAGGCAGTACGCCAGTTTATCGTCTCTTTTCTCTCAGCTTTTTATCGAGCTGGCTGAGTGGCATCGCCCCCTTTATCTGGTGATTGATGATTACCACCTGATCACCAATACGGTGATTCATGAATCCATGCGTTTCTTCCTGCGCCATCAGCCCGAAAACCTCACGCTGGTGGTTCTGTCGCGTAACCTGCCGCAGTTGGGTATCGCCAATTTACGCGTGCGCGATCAGCTGCTGGAGATTGGCAGCCAGCAGCTGGCATTCAATCATCAGGAAGCCAAACAGTTCTTTGACTGCCGGTTAACCTCGCCCATTGAGGCCGCTGAAAGCAGCCGTCTGTGTGACGATGTGGCAGGCTGGGCGACCGCTCTTCAACTCATCGCTCTTTCCGCACGGCAGAACAATAGCCCGGCACATCAGTCGGCACGCCGTCTGTCCGGCATTAATGCCAGCCATCTTTCCGATTATCTGGTCGATGAAGTACTGGATAGCGTTGATGCATCAACCCGTCATTTCCTGCTGAAAAGCTCGCTGCTGCGCTCAATGAATGACGCATTGATTGTTCGCGTCACGGGTGAGGAAAACGGCCAGATGCGTCTGGAGGAGATCGAACGTCAGGGGCTTTTCCTGCAACGTATGGATGACTCTGGCGAATGGTTCTGTTTCCATCCGCTGTTTGGTAGCTTCCTGCGCCAGCGCTGTCAGTGGGAGCTGGCGACAGAGTTACCTGAAGTGCACCGCGCCGCCGCCGAAAGCTGGATGGCGCAAGGGTTCCCCAGCGAAGCGATTCATCACGCCCTGGCCGCCGGTGATGCCAACATGCTGCGTGATATCCTGCTCAACCATGCCTGGGGCTTGTTTAACCACAGCGAACTGACCTTACTGGAAGAGTCGCTGCGCGCCCTGCCATGGGAAAGCCTGCTGGAGAATCCACGCCTGGTGCTCTTGCAGGCCTGGCTGATGCAAAGCCAGCATCGTTACAGCGAAGTGAACACCCTGCTGGCGCGTGCAGAGCAAGAGATGAGCGGCGAAATGGATGCCACCCTGCACGGAGAATTTAACGCTCTGCGTGCTCAGGTCGCCATTAACGATGGTGACCAGGTAGAGGCCGAGCGTCTGGCGATGATCGCCCTTGATGAACTGCCGCTGGCAAACTTTTACAGCCGTATCGTTGCCACCTCCGTCCACGGGGAAGTGTTGCACTGTAAAGGCGATCTCACACGTTCATTGTCGCTGATGCAGCAAACCGAACAGATGGCACGCCGTCATGACGTCTGGCATTACGCGCTCTGGAGCCTGATTCAGCAGAGCGAAATTTTGTTTGCTCAGGGCTTTTTACAGGCCGCCTGGGAGACCCAGGAAAAGGCATTCCAGCTTATTCGCGATCAGCATCTTGAACAGCTGCCGATGCATGAGTTCCTGTTGCGTATTCGCTCACAGCTTCTCTGGGCCTGGGCGCGACTGGACGAAGCGGAAAGCTCGGCGCGTCACGGCGTGGATGTGTTATCAACCTACCAGCCGCAACAGCAGCTGCAATGTCTGGCCCTGCTGGTGCAGTGCTCTCTGGCACGAGGCGATCTGGATAATGCCCGCAATCACCTCAATCGTCTGGAGAATCTGCTGGGCAACGGTCAGTATCACAGCGACTGGGTCTCTAACGCCGATAAGGTGCGGGTCATTTACTGGCAAATGATTGGGGATAAAAAATCGGCTGCCAACTGGCTGAGTCAGACACCAAAACCGGAATTCGCCAATAACCACTTCCTGCAAAGCCAGTGGCGCAATATTGCCCGCGTGCAGATCCTGCTGGGTGATTTTGAACCCGCAGAGATTGTGCTGGATGAACTGAATGAGAACGCACGTAGCCTGCGGTTGATGAGCGATTTAAACCGTAACCTGCTGTTGCTCAACCAACTCTACTGGCAGGCCGGGCGCAAAAATGACGCCCAGCGTGTACTGCTTGAGGCCCTGCAGTTAGCGAATCGCACCGGCTTTATCAGCCATTTTGTTATTGAAGGCGAGGTTATGGCGCAGCAGTTGCGCCAGTTGATTCAACTCAACACGCTGCCGGAGCTGGACCAGCACCGTGCCCAGCGTATTCTGCGCGAAATTAATCAGCATCATCGCCACAAATTTGCCCACTTTGACGAGAACTTTGTTGAACGTCTGCTGAATCACCCGGAAGTGCCGGAGCTTATCCGCACCAGCCCGCTGACCCAACGCGAGTGGCAAGTTCTGGGGCTGATTTATTCCGGCTACAGTAATGAACAGATTGCCGGGGAACTGGCGGTGGCGGCGACGACCATCAAAACACATATCCGCAATCTATATCAGAAGTTGGGCGTGGCGCATCGACAGGATGCAGTACTGCATGCTCAGCAGTTGCTGAAGATGATGGGGTATGGCGTATAGGCCACTTCAGCCCTCTCCCGATGGAGAGGGCGCCGATCGTCTCAGCACAGCTCCAGCTGGACGTTATGATCTTTAATCACCTGCAACACGCCTTCCGGCGGCAGCACATCGGTGTAGACCGCATTAACCATGCTAATACTGCCCATATTGACCATCGCGTTACGGCCAAATTTTGAATGGTCGACAACCAGCATGACGTGCCGCGAATTATCGATGATGGCGCGCTTGGTACGCACTTCGTGGTAATCAAACTCCAGCAATGAGCCGTCGCTGTCGATTCCGCTGATGCCCAGGATGCCGAAATCCAGGCGGAACTGGGAGATAAAATCGAGCGTGGCTTCACCAATAATTCCCCCGTCACGGCTTCGTAGTTCCCCACCGGCCAGAATGATGCGGAAGTCATCTTTCTGCATCAGCGTGTTAGCCACGTTCAGGTTATTGGTGACGATGCGTAAATTTTCGTGGCTCAGCAATGCATGAGCGACCGCTTCCGGCGTAGTGCCAATATCAATAAACAGCGTCGCGCCGTTCGGGATTTGGCTGGCAACTTTGCGGGCGATACGCTCTTTTTCTGCCGTCTGCGTGGCCTTACGATCGTGCCACGAGGTATTAACCGAGCTGGACGGAAGCGCCGCGCCGCCATGATGGCGAAGAATACGGTTCTGATCGGCGAGATCGTTTAAATCGCGACGGATGGTCTGCGGGCTGACGGCGAATTGCTCGACCAGCTCTTCCGTACTGACGTATCCCTGTTTTTTAACCAGTTCGATAATGGCGTCATGACGCTGTGTTTGTTTCATGAAATATCCCTGGAAATTATGTTCGTTTTCGCGCATTCAGCGTATCGGCGAAAGCCATAGCCAGCCCAACGACCAGCCCCGTGACGTGTGCGCCATTGGCGATAGACATGCCAAACAGATCAAACCATCCGGCGATCAGCCAGACGACGGCAAAGGTGATTAAACCACGTTGTAAAAAGATGCCACTTTCGGGATCGCGTTCGCCCCGAAGCCAGGCATAGCCCATTAACGCGTAAACCACGCCGGATAGCCCACCAAACCACGGTCCGCTAAATTTATGCTGCACATAGCCACTGAGCAGGGCACTGATAATGGTGATGACAATCAGCTTTCCGCTGCCGAGGCGCTTCTCGACCAGTCCGCCGAGATACCACCACCACAGCAGGTTGAACAGAATATGCAGCACGGAAAAGTGCATCAGCGCATGGGTAAAGTAGCGCCAGACGTCAAATTGCAGGGAGGGATCGTATGGCCACGCCAGGGCGACCATCACGCTCTGATCGCCCACCACGTTCATGATGATGAACACCAGAATGCAGGCTGCCATCAGGAAAAGCGTAAAAGGCCCTGCCCGTTCACGAATGGTGGCGATAAAAGGAAAACGGCTGTACTGCAAACCGCTGTCCGTCTGACCCGCATGCCAGCTTGCGGCGAGATATCGGGGATCGCCCGGGTTTTCGAGAAAGCGTGCCAGCTCCGCGTTAACCCGATTTGCCTGGCTTTCATCCGCCAGCCAGACATCGGTTTGCGTATGCTGTTGAATTGTCAGGATAACGCCCTGCGTCGCCATGTAATCGACAAACGCCTGGGCGACGCGAGGGTTAGTAAAAGAGGTGATCATCAACATGGGCGGCGGTCGCTTATTTCCACACAAAAGGGGACAGTATAGTGATATTAACCGCCAAATGCGTGCTCAACTTCCGCGGGGAAATGACGATGCCAGGCGTCAAATCCGCCGTCTACGCTGTAGACCGCATCATAACCCTGTTGCAAGAGGTATTGCGCTGCGCCTTTGCTGCTGTTTCCGTGGTAGCACATCACCATGACCGGGGTGTCAAAATCGTTATCACGCATAAACGCACCCAGTGTGTCGTTGGTCAGATGAAACGCGCCTGGCGTATGGCCCATTGCATAGCTTTGGGGATCGCGAATATCCACCAGCACTGCCGTTCCCTGATGCATTTTCTGATGGGCTTCTTCTACGTTAATACATTCAAACTGATCCATGGTGTTCTCTTAGGTTGTTCAGGTTTAGTGCGGTTATTTCCCCTCACCCTAACCCTCTCCCGGGGGGAGAGGGAATGGTGTGGTGCGGCCTTTCAGCCCACTCCCTGCCGGTAAGTGCTCAGCCTTTCCCCCTCTCCCCGTGGGAGAGGGTCGGGGTGAGGGCATCAGCCCGCACCCTGCCGGAATGGGTTCGCTCTTTTCCCCCTCTCCCCGTGGGAGAGGGCCGGGGTGAGGGCATCAGCCCGCACCCTGCAGGATAGTGTTCGCTCTTTTCCCCCTCTTCCCGTGGGAGAGGGCCGGGGTGAGGGCATCAGCCCGTACCCTGCCGGAAAGGGTTCACGCTTTTCCCCCTCTCCCCGTGGGAGAGGGCCGGGGTGAGGGCATCAGCCCGCACCATGTTACCCCGTAGTGTACGTCCTGGCGGCAGGTATGCGCCATTATGTTATCTCTATCACTCAAAATTGTTTTTTTGATGTTACCAAAAACGCGTTCCTTTGCTATTATGAGCGATAACGAACATTTATGAGCTTTAACGAAAGTGCGTGAGGGTGACATGGAAACCAAAGATCTGATTGTGATAGGCGGTGGTATCAACGGTGCGGGTATCGCGGCAGATGCCGCAGGACGCGGTTTATCCGTACTGATGCTCGAAGCCAACGATCTCGCGTGTGCGACCTCGTCTGCCAGTTCGAAATTAATCCACGGCGGCCTGCGCTACCTGGAACACTACGAATTCCGCCTGGTCAGCGAAGCGTTGGCCGAACGTGAAGTGCTGCTCAAAATGGCGCCTCACCTGGCGATCCCCATGCGTTTTCGTCTGCCCCATCGCCCGCATTTACGCCCGGCATGGATGATTCGCATTGGTCTGTTTATGTACGATCATCTGGGTAAACGCACCAGCTTGCCGGGTTCTGCCGGTTTGCGTTTTGGCGCAGAATCTGTTCTGAAACCCGAAATCGTGCGCGGATTCGAATATTCCGACTGCTGGGTAGATGATGCCCGTCTGGTTCTGGCGAACGCGCAGATGGTGGTGAAGAAAAACGGTGAGGTGAAAACCCGCACCCGCGCGACCGCAGCGCGTCGTGAAAACGGGCTGTGGATTGTGGAAGCAGAAGATATCGACACAGGCGAAAAATTTAGCTGGCAGGCACGTGGTCTGGTGAATGCTACCGGCCCGTGGGTCAAAGAATTCTTTGACGATGGCATGCACTTGCCTTCTCCGTACGGCATTCGTCTGATCAAAGGCAGCCACATTGTGGTGCCGCGCGTACATACACAGAAGCAGGCTTACATTCTGCAAAACGAAGATAAACGAATTGTTTTTGTGATCCCGTGGATGGACGAGTTTTCCATCATTGGTACTACCGACGTGGAGTACAACGGCGATCCTAAAAACGTCGAGATCGATGAGAAAGAGATCGGCTATCTGCTTAACGTGTATAACGCGCACTTTAAGAAACAGCTTGGCCGTGATGATATCGTCTGGACTTACTCTGGCGTGCGTCCGCTGTGCGATGACGAGTCAGATTCACCGCAAGCCATCACCCGTGATTATACACTCGATATTCATGACGTAGACGGCAAAGCCCCGCTGCTCTCGGTGTTTGGCGGTAAGCTGACAACCTATCGCAAGCTGGCCGAGCATGCGCTTGAGAAACTGACGCCGTATTATCAGGGCATCGGTCCGGCATGGACAAAAGAGGCGACGTTGCCGGGTGGCGATATCGGCAGCGATCGTGATGATTATGCGGCTAAATTACGCCGTCGTTATCCGTTTATCACTGAATCCATGGCGCGCCATTTTGCCCGCACCTATGGCAGCAACACGGCGCTGATTCTTGGGGAGGCGCAGCAACTGGCTGATCTGGGCGAGCATTTCGGTCATGAACTTTATGAGGCGGAATTGCGCTACCTGGTTGAACATGAGTGGGTGCGGCGACTGGACGATGCGATCTGGCGTCGCACCAAGGAAGGTATGTGGCTGGATGCTGAGCAGCAGTCACGCGTGGCGCAATGGCTGGTCCGCAACGCGAGAAAGGGTGAGCTGTCGCTGGCGTCGTGATGGTCTGTGCGGTCTGATGCCCTCACCCCGGCCCTCTCCCACAGGGAGAGGGAGAAAACGACTCTTGCGGTCTGGTGCCCTCACCCCTGCCCTCCCACGGGGAGAGGGAGAAAACGACTCTTGCGGTCTGATGCCCTCACCCCGGCCCTCTCCCACAGGGAGAGGGAGAAAACGACTCTTGCGGTCTGGTGCCCTCACCCCGGCCCTCTCCCACAGGGAGAGGGGGGAAAACGTCTCGTGCGGTCTGATGCCCTCACCCCTGCCCTCTACAACAGGGAGAGGGAGAAAACGACTCTTGCGGTCTGGTGCCCTCACCTCTGCCCTCTACAACAGGGAGAGGGAGAAAACGACTCTTGCGGTCTGGTGCCCTCACCCCGGCCCTCTCCCACGGGGAGAGGGTGCAAACACTAAAAAAGGCAACTTGCGTTGCCTTTTTGCTTTTACCTCGTTGCCTTTTTGCTTTTACGTCGTTGCGGTTTTGCCTTTATAACCGCACGGGGTCGATATGCCAGATTTTCTCTGCGTACTCTTTGATGGTACGGTCAGACGAGAAGTAGCCCATGTTAGCGATGTTGTGCATCGCTTTGGTCGCCCACTCCTCCTGATGACGATACAGATCGTCCACCTTCTCCTGACAATCTACGTAGCTGCGATAATCTGCCAGCACCTGATAGTGATCGCCAAAGTTGATCAGCGAATCCACCAGGTCACGATAGCGGCCAGGCTCGTCAGGATTGAACACGCCAGTGGCAATCTGCGTCAGCACCTCACGCAGCTCCTCATCCTTCTCGTAGTAATCACGGGGTTTGTAGCCCTGCTTACGCAGCTCTTCTACCTCTTCCGCCGTATTACCAAAGATAAAGATGTTATCGGCACCGACATGCTCCAGCATCTCGACGTTAGCACCATCCAGCGTGCCGATGGTCAGCGCGCCGTTAAGGGCAAACTTCATATTACTGGTCCCGGAGGCTTCGGTTCCCGCCAGCGAAATCTGTTCGGATAAATCAGCCGCCGGAATAATCAGCTGCGCCAGGCTCACGCTGTAGTTCGGGATAAAAACAATCTTCAGTTTGTCGCCAATCTGCGGATCGTTGTTAATCACCTTCGCGACATCATTGATGAGGTGAATAATGTGCTTCGCCATGTAATAGGCAGAAGCCGCCTTACCGGCAAAAATATTCACTCGCGGCACCCAGTCGGCCGTAGGGTCGGCTTTGATACGGTTATAACGCGTGATCACATGCAGCACATTCATCAACTGACGTTTGTACTCATGTATACGTTTAATTTGTACATCGAACAGCGCTTTCGGGTTGGCGACCACGTTCAGATGCTGCGCCATATAGACTGCTAAACGTTTTTTATTCAGCAGCTTGGCATCACGCACCGCTTTATTCACCAGCGGGAAATCCGCATGTTGTTGCAGCTCGCTCAACTGGCTTAAATCGGTACGCCACGTACGGCCAATATTTTCATCCAGCACTTCCGCTAACGGCTGATTAGCCAGCGCCAGCCAGCGGCGTGGCGTGACGCCGTTCGTTACGTTACAAAAACGCATCGGGAAGATTTTCGCGAAGTCCGCAAACAGCGACTGAACCATCAGGTTGGAGTGCAGTTCGGATACGCCATTCACTTTATGGCTAATCACCACTGCCAGCCACGCCATGCGCACGCGTCGACCGTTCGACTCATCAATAATCGATGTACGGCTGAGCAACCCGGTGTCCTGTGGATATTGTTCCTGCAACGTTTTCAGGAAGTAATCATTAATCTCAAAAATGATCTGCAGATGACGCGGCAAAATTTTGCCGAGCATATCGACCGGCCAGGTTTCCAGGGCTTCACTCATCAACGTGTGGTTGGTATAGGAGAAGACCTGGCAGGTGACTTCAAAGGCTTCGTCCCAGCTGAATTTATGTTCATCTATCAGCAGGCGCATCAGTTCCGGAATCGACAGCACCGGATGGGTGTCATTCAGGTGGATGGCCGTTTTCTCTGCCAGATTACTGTAGGTTTTATGCAGCTGGTAGTGGCGACTGAGAATATCCTGGATAGTGGCTGAAACCAGGAAATACTCCTGACGCAAACGCAGCTCGCGGCCAGAGTAGGTTGAATCATCCGGGTAAAGCACACGCGACACGTTTTCAGAGTGGTTTTTATCTTCGACCGCCGCAAAATAGTCGCCCTGGTTAAATTTCCCCAGGTTGATCTCGCTACTGGCCTGAGCATTCCACAGTCGCAGCGTGTTGGTCGCATCGGTATCGTAACCGGGGATGATCTGATCGTACGCCACAGCCAGGATCTCTTCGGTTTCGAGCCAGCGGCTTTTCTTGCCCTCCAGCTGAACGCGCCCACCAAACCGTACTTTGTAACGGGTGTTATGGCGTTTAAATTCCCACGGGTTACCGTACTCGAGCCAGTAGTCAGGGGACTCTTTCTGACGCCCGTCGACGATGTTCTGTTTAAACATGCCGTAATCGTAGCGAATGCCATAGCCGCGCCCTGGCAGCGCCAGCGTCGCCAGCGAATCCAGGAAGCAGGCCGCCAGACGCCCAAGACCGCCGTTGCCTAAACCGGGGTCGTTCTCTTCATCAATCAGTTCTTCTAAATCTAACCCCATCTCTTCCAGTGCGTTTTTTACATCGTCATAAATACCGAGCGACAACAGCGCGTTGGAAAGGGTACGACCAATCAAAAACTCCATCGACAGGTAGTATACCTGTCGGGTTTCCTGAGAAAGTTGAGCGCGATTCGAACGCAGCCAGCGTTCGACCAGACGGTCACGTACGGCAAACAGCGTGGCGTTCAGCCACTCGTGTTTGTTAGCAATCACCGGGTCCTTCCCGATGGTGAACATCAGCTTATACGCTATCGAATGTTTTAACGCTTCTACGCTGAGCGTTGGGGATGCATAACTAAAGGGTGCATTCATATTCAGAGACTCCGCCTTACTACCTCAAGCGTTGATAAAGATCGCGGTATGACTGCGCCGCAACGTGCCAGCTAAAATCCATCGCCATCGCCTGACGTTGCACGAAACGCCATAAAGAGGGACGTGACCACAACACAAATGCGCGCCGAATCGCTCTTAACAGCGACCAGGCATTGCTGTCCTCAAAGGAAAACCCTGTCGCCACACCGTCAGCCAGATTTTCGAGAGAGGAATCGGACACCGTGTCCGCCAGCCCACCCGTACGACGCACCAGCGGCAGCGTGCCATATTTCAGACCATACAACTGCGTCAAACCGCACGGTTCAAAACGACTCGGGACCAGAATGACGTCCGCGCCGCCCATAATGCGATGTGAGAACGCTTCGTGATAACCAATCTGCACCCCAACCTGGCCGGGATGTTCCGCCGCCGCCGCAAGGAAACCTTCCTGAAGAACCGGATCGCCTGCACCCAGAAGCGCCAGTTGTCCACCCTGCTCCAGTAAACCGGGTAGTGCTTCCAGCACCAGATCCAGCCCTTTTTGGCTGGTCAGCCGACTAACCACCGCAAACAGAGGCACCTTGTCGTTAACCTTCAGCCCCATGGCAATTTGCAGCTGTCGTTTGTTCTCTGCTTTATCTTCTACCGAATCGCGGTTATAGCGTGAAGCCAGCAGGAGGTCCGTTTCCGGATTCCAGATTTTCTCATCCACACCGTTCAAAATACCCGACAGGCGTCCTTCGCGCTGACGCTGACGCAGCAGGCCTTCCATACCGTAACCGAATTCAGGTTCGGTGATTTCACGGGCGTAGGTCGGGCTGACCGCCGTAATATGATCGGCATAATACAGCCCGGCTTTCAGGAATGAGATCTGCCCGTTGAACTCCAGCCCGTGCATGTTATAGAACGACCATGGCAGATCGATTTCATTCATGTGATGGGCATAATACATCCCCTGGTAGGCCAGGTTATGTACGGTGAAGACCGACTTTGCCGGATGGCCACGCGCCGCCAGATAAGCAGGCGCAAGCCCGGCATGCCAGTCATGCGCATGCACCACTTCCGGACGCCAGAATGGGTCTAACCCGGTCGCCATCTCCGCGCCAACCCAACCGAGTAATGCAAAACGGTGCACGTTATCGGTATAGGCAAATAAATTCGTGTCGTGGTAAGGGCTCCCTGGGCGGTCATATAAATGCGGCGCATCAATGAGGTAAATACCTACCCCATTGTAATGACCAAACAACAGCGTGATACGCCCTGCAAAGGTATCCCGGCGGGTGACGACCTGTGCATCAGGTATGCCACGACGAATATCCGGAAAAGCAGGTAACAGCACGCGGGTATCAATACCTTCAGCGATTTGCGCCGCCGGTAATGCGCCAAGTACATCCGCCAACCCGCCCGTTTTCAGCAGCGGGAACATCTCTGAACATACATGTAAAACCTGCATTATCGCTCCTGTTTGACCTGCAGTTTACGCAGCATTTCACGCGTCACCAGCACGATGCCTTCCTCTGAACGGTAGAAACGGCGGGCATCTTCTTCCGCGTTCTCCCCAATCACCATGCCTTCCGGAATCACGCACGCGCGGTCAATCACACAGCGGCGTAAACGGCATGAACGTCCTATCCACACATCGGGAAGCAGCACCGATGAATCAATATTACAGAACGAATTCACCCTCACTCGCGGGAACAGGACGGACTGCACGACCACCGATCCTGAAATAATGCACCCGCCAGAGACCAGCGAGTTCAGCGTCATCCCGTGGCTGCCAGAGCGATCCTGAACGAATTTCGCTGGCGGTAACGATTCCATATGCGTGCGAATCGGCCAGTTTTGGTCATACATATCCAGTTCGGGCGTGACAGAAGCCAGATCCAGGTTCGCCTTCCAGTACGCTTCAAGCGTACCGACATCGCGCCAGTAAGGTTCGGCATCCTTGTCTGATTGCACACAGGACAAGGTGAAGGGATGGGCATACGCCTCACCCGTTTTGGTAATTTTTGGAATGATGTCTTTACCGAAATCGTGGCTGGAGTTTTCATCCTTGTCATCTTCTTCCAGCAATTCGAACAGGTAATCCGCATCGAAAATATAGATCCCCATGCTGGCGAGCGCTTTGGTGTCATCACCCGGCATCGTCGGCGGCACCGCTGGCTTCTCCACGAAATCGATAATTTTATCGTCGCTGTCCACATGCATCACGCCAAACGCGGTGGCCTCGGCGACCGGCACCGGCAGGCACGCTACGGTGCAACGCGCCCCTTTTTCGACATGGTCGATAAGCATGTGGGAGTAGTCTTGCTTATAGATATGATCGCCCGCGAGGATCACGATGTATTCCGCGTTATAACGGCGGATGATGTCGAGGTTTTGTGTCACCGCATCCGCTGTTCCGCGATACCAGTTTTCACCATGAACGCGCTGCTGGGCAGGCAGCAAATCGACAAATTCATTCATCTCTTCGCTGAAAAATGACCAGCCGCGCTGAATGTGCTGCACCAGCGTATGCGACTGGTATTGGGTTATCACGCCAATACGGCGAATACCCGAATTAAGGCAGTTGGACAGTGCAAAATCGATGATGCGGAACTTACCACCAAAGTGAACGGCCGGTTTGGCACGCTTGATGGTCAAATCTTTCAGTCGGGTACCACGTCCGCCCGCAAGAATCAGGGCAACCGTTTTTAATGGTAGCTGGCGTGCCAACATTAAGGGATCGTTCTTCTCTAATCTAACCATGACTAACTCCTTTTTTATCATCCTGGAACACGCACACTCCGTGCGCAGGCCCATGCCAGACAGCCATTACTACCGGATTATCCGCTCCGGCAAAGGGGGAAATGGCACGCCATTCCCCGTCAGGTAAAACAATCTCTGCGACGTCATCCGTCGCGTTTAACGTGATAAGCCATCTGCCCGAAAGCAGGATTTGCAGGCGTGGTATACCCTGTTGCCACTCTTGCGCGCTCAGCGGCTGCGCGTTGTCATTTAGCCAGAGTACGTTGCCGTCACCCTCTTCCCACCACTGATTGGCGGTGAGGGCCGGGATTTGCTGGCGCAGATGAATCAGCGCGGCCGTAAAATGGGCCAGGCCGCTGTTCGCTTCACGCCAGTCAAGCCAGGTTAATGCGTTGTCCTGGCAATAAGCATTGTTGTTACCATGCTGGCTGTGACCGTGTTCATCACCCGCCAGTAACATCGGTGTCCCCTGCGAAAGCAATAACGTGGACAGCAACGCGTGTACGCTGGCCCGGCGACGTTCGATAATGTCCTGACTGCCGCCTAGTCCTTCTATACCATGGTTAAAGCTATGGTTATTGTTAGTCCCATCGCGATTTTCTTCACCGTTTGCCTCATTGTGTTTCTGATTGAAACAGACGCAGTCGCGAAGGGTAAATCCATCATGTGCCGTCACCAGATTGACGCTGGCTGACGGCAATCTGCCGTCACGCCTGAATACATCGCTGGAAGCCGCAACCCGCCCGGCGAATTCGCCCAGTGAGAGATGCTTTTCCAGCCAAAAGCGTCGCGCCGCATCGCGAAAGTGGTCATTCCACTCCGCAAACAGCGGGGGAAAATTCCCCACCTGATAACCGCCTTCACCGATATCCCACGGCTCGGCAATCAACTTCACACGTGAAAGCACCGGGCAGTTTTTAATGGCTTCAAAGAGCGGAGCCTGCTGGCTAAACTCAGGCGTGCGCCCCATAACCGATGCCAAATCAAACCGGAAACCATCCACATGATAGGTTTCCACCCAGTATTTCAGGCACTCATGTGCGTAGTTCATCACCTCAGGATGGCTGAGGTTGAGCGTGTTACCACAACCGGTCCAGTTGTGGTAATCACCATCTTCCCTTATCCAATAATAGCTACGGTTATCGATTCCGCGCAGTGAGAGCGTCGGTCCATCGAGATCTAACTCCGCACTGTGGTTCAACACGACATCCAGAATGACCTCAATGCCTGCCAGATGAAGGGCTTTGACGGCATCACGGAATTCGTCCCGGGCTTTATCCGGATGTGAGGCATAGCGCGGGTCGAGAGCAAACATCGCCAGCGGGTTATAGCCCCAGTAGTTAGTTAAACCCAGCCGCAGCAGACGGGGTTCCGAGGCAAAATGTGCCACGGGAAGCAGCTCAAGCGTGGTAATGCCAAGCTGTTTTAAATAGGCGACCATCACCGGATGGCCGAGTGCTTTGTAGGTCCCGCGGATCGCTTCAGGGATCGCAGGATGCAGGTACGTCAGTCCTTTGACGTGCGCTTCGTAAATAACGGTATTGCCCCACGGGATCGCAGGCGAGACATCGTCTTCCCAGTCGTATGTGTCGCTGACGACGATGCTGTGAGGTGCGATCCCCGCACTGTCGCGGGGATCGGGTTCATTCTCGCCATCCTGAAACAGGGGATCGTCTCTTACCTCTCCCTCCACGCGTAACGCGCAGGGATCGAGCAGTAGCTTCGCGGGGTTGAAACGCAGCCCTTTTTCAGGCTCCCAGGGACCGTAGACGCGATAACCATAGCGCAGCCCTGCCCTGGCGCCCTCAAGGTAGCCGTGCCAGAGATCGCCGCTACGGCCTGGAAGCTCATAGCGGTGCTCATTGCCTTCAGGATCAAAGACACAAAGCTCTACGCGTTCCGCATGTGCGGAAAAGAGGGTGAAATTCACCCCCTTGCCATCGACGTGGGCGCCGAGTGGAGCAGGATTACCGACGAGAATTTTGGTCATTCACCCTCCCGGACAAACCAGACGGTCGCCAGAGGCGGTAATGTCACGCTCAGGGAGTTCGGCCTGCCATGACTTTCCTGAGCATCACTGTGCACCACGCCACCATTCCCGGCGTTACTGCCGTGATAATGGCTGGAGTCGGTATTCAGGATTTCACGCCATCTGCCAGGCTGGTTGATGCCAAAACGATAATGTTCGCGCGGAATGGGGGTAAAGTTGCTGGCCACGATGATCTCGTTACCGGCTTTGTCGCGACGCACGAACACAAACACCGAACGTTCATGGTCGTCAACCACCAGCCATTCGAACCCGTAGGAATCAAAGTCCATCTCGTGCAACGCCTTATGCTGACGATAGGTCAGGTTCAGATCGCGCACCAGCCGCTGCACACCGTGGTGCCAGTTGTCGCCGCCTTCCAGTAAATGCCAGTCGAGACTGGTGTCATGGTTCCACTCCCTGCCCTGGGCGAATTCATTGCCCATAAACATCAGTTTTTTGCCCGGGAAGGCAAACATCCAGCCGTAGTAGGCGCGCAGGTTGGCAAATTTCTGCCATGCATCGCCCGGCATGCGGTCCAGAAGGGATTTTTTACCGTGAACCACTTCATCGTGCGACAGCGGCAGGACAAAGTTCTCGGTGCTGTTGTAGAGCATACCGAAGGTCAGTTTGTCGTGATGGTACTGGCGGTAGATAGGATCGAGCTTGAAATAGTCCAGCGTGTCGTGCATCCAGCCCAGATTCCACTTGTACCAGAACCCCAAACCGCCCATTGACGGAGGGCGTGATACGCCCGGGAAATCGGTCGACTCTTCCGCCATAGTGACGGCACCCGGCACCTGCTCGCCCAGCACGCGGTTGGTGGTTCGCAGAAATTCAATGGCCTCGAGATTTTCACGACCACCGAACTCGTTCGGGATCCACTCCCCCTCTTTCCGGCTGTAGTCGCGATAGATCATTGACGCCACCGCATCCACGCGCAGGGCGTCAATGCCGAAACGTTCTACCCAGTAGAGCGCATTGCCCACCAGATAGTTGGTCACTTCACGGCGGCCATAGTTATAAATCAGGGTATTCCAGTCCTGATGATAACCTTCACGCGGATCGCTGTGCTCGTAGAGATCGGTACCGTCAAATTCGGATAAGGCAAAATCATCTGACGGGAAATGGCCCGGCACCCAGTCGAGGATAACGCTTAATCCGGCAGCGTGGGCGGCCTGGATGAAATAGCGGAAATCATCGCGCGTGCCGAAGCGGCGCGTTGGCGCGTATAGCCCTGTGGGCTGATAGCCCCAACTGCCATCAAACGGATGCTCGTTGATCGGCAGCAGTTCAAGGTGGGTAAAGCCCATCCATTTCGCATAGGGCACCAGCTGGTCTGCCAGTTCGCGATAGCTAAGCCAGAAGTTGTTGTCCGTATGGCGGCGCCAGGAGCCTAAATGCACCTCATAGATCGAGATGGGCGCATCGAAGTTATTAGCCTGTTTACGCTCCTCGCTCTGCTCGATTTTTTCTGGCAATCCGCAAATCAATGACGCCGTATCAGGGCGCATCTGTGCTTCAAAGGCATAAGGGTCAGCCTTCACGCGCAAGTTACCGTTCGCATCGATCAGTTCGTATTTATATAACTGCCCGTTATGTGCCCCCGGGATAAACAGCTCCCAGATCCCCGATTCACGGCGCAGACGCATCGGATGACGGCGGCCATCCCAGTAGTTGAACTGCCCGACGACGGAGACACGCTGAGCGTTAGGCGCCCATACGGAGAAGCGTGTACCTGTCACCCCATCCATGGTGTCAGCATGGGCACCCAGTGTTTCATAGGGACGAAGATGGGTGCCTTCGGACAGCAGCCAGGCATCCATCTCCTGGATAAGCGGACCAAAGCTATAAGGATCGTCGATCAGATTTTCATGACCATGCCAGTTAACAGCAAGCTGATAACGGAACATATTTTTACGACGGGGGATAACCCCACAGAAGAAACCTCGTGAGTCGAGGCATTCCAGTTTGCCCACCTTACGCCCGGTTTTAGGTTCAATCACCCATACTTCCGTGGCATCAGGCAGCAGTGCGCGGACTTCCAGTCCGCTTTCTGTACGGTGCATGCCCAGTACAGAAAAGGGGTCGGCAAAGTGACCTGCAATTAGCGCATTTATCACGTCTCTATCTACTCGATCGGACATGGTATTCATCCTGTTTTTTTTATGTCGCCCTATTTAAGCGCTCCGGTGCGACTTTTAATGTGACCTGAACGGCGCAGCACAATGTGCATCCTCTCTGCCCCGTCCTACCCTCAGGTAAGAAGTTATTCTTCCTTAAAGCATAGCCAACGCTCTAAATGACTCCTGATAAAAAATAAGACATATGCGTTTTACTCCATGTTATACGCGTTAAAAGGGGGTGAAATTCACCCCCCTTTTGTTAAACAAATATTAGGCCAGCTGGCGCAGCATGCGGCGCAGCGGCTCGGCTGCGCCCCACAACAGCTGATCGCCGACGGTGAACGCCGACAGATACTCTGGCCCCATATTTAATTTGCGCAGACGCCCAACTGGCGTGGTCAACGTGCCGGTAACCGCCGCCGGGGTCAGTTCGCGCATCGTGATCTCCCGATCGTTTGGCACCACTTTCGCCCACGGGTTGTGTGCAGCCAGCAGCTCTTCCACGGTCGGAATAGACACATCTTTTTTCAGTTTAATGGTGAAGGCCTGGCTGTGGCAGCGCAGCGCGCCGATACGTACGCACAGACCGTCAACCGGAATGGCCTTCGCGGTGTTAAGAATTTTGTTGGTCTCAGCCTGACCTTTCCACTCTTCGCGGGTCTGGCCGTTATCCAGCTGTTTGTCGATCCACGGGATCAGGCCACCGGCCAGCGGTACACCAAAATTGTCCACCGGCAGTTCGCCGCTGCGGGTCAAGTCGGTGACTTTACGCTCGATATCGAGAATAGCGGAGGCCGGGTTGGCCAGTTCGGTCGCAACGCTGTGGTGCAACTGACCCATCTGTGCCAGCAGCTCGCGCATATGGCGCGCACCGCCGCCGGACGCGGCCTGGTAAGTTGCCACGGAGACCCACTCCACCAGGTCCTGTGCAAACAGGCCGCCCAGAGACATTAGCATCAGGCTGACGGTGCAGTTACCGCCGACAAAGGTTTTCACGCCATTGTTCAGCCCGTGGGTGATCACGTCCTGGTTAACCGGGTCGAGAATAATGATGGCATCGTCTTTCATGCGCAGTGAGGACGCTGCATCAATCCAGTAGCCCTGCCAGCCGCTTTCACGCAGCTTTGGATAAATTTCGTTGGTATAATCGCCGCCCTGGCAGGTGACAATAATGTCGAGTGCCTTTAGCGCATCCAGATCGAAAGCGTCCTGCAACGTACCGGTGGTGCCACCAAATGAAGGCGCCGCCTGGCCGAGCTGGGATGTAGAGAAGAAGACCGGACGGATAGCGTCAAAATCGCGCTCTTCAACCATGCGTTGCATGAGTACAGAGCCGACCATACCGCGCCAGCCGATAAAACCAACGTTTTTCATAGCATTTATTTCCTGCAGAGGGTGTGTGCTGTTTGTGCAAACCAGTATTCACTTGAGATATGCTTCACATTACAAAATGCTGCCAAAGTCGCAAGCGAAATTAATCGATGATCGCGCGGTAATCAGAAAAGCAGCTAATCATGAAAATAACCATACAAAAGTTCAGGGATAATTGACAATGAGTGAAATCATTTCCGCGGCGGTTTTATTGATCCTAATTATGGATCCACTGGGGAACCTGCCCATCTTCATGTCGGTGCTCAAACACACCGAACCCAAGCGCCGCCGGGCGATTATGATCCGCGAGCTCCTCATCGCCCTGCTGGTGATGTTCATCTTTCTTTTTGCCGGGGAAAAGATCCTCGCGTTCCTGAATCTGCGCGCCGAAACGGTCTCCATTTCGGGCGGGATTATTCTGTTCCTGATTGCTATTAAGATGATTTTCCCCAGCGCCGAAGGCAGCAGCAGCGGCCTGCCCGCAGGTGAAGAGCCGTTTATCGTACCGCTGGCTATTCCGCTGGTTGCGGGTCCGACAATCCTCGCGACGCTGATGCTGCTGTCACATCAGTATCCCAATCAGATGAGCCATCTGGTCATCGCCCTGCTCATCGCCTGGGGCGGGACGTTTATCATTTTGCTGCAATCGTCGCTATTCCTGCGCTTGCTGGGTGAGAAAGGGGTGAACGCGCTGGAGCGCCTGATGGGGTTGATTCTGGTGATGATGGCGACGCAGATGTTCCTGGATGGGATACGGGCGTGGATGAAGGGCTAGATAAACGCAATATGGCAGCGTAAGGTTTTCTCCCTCTCCCTGTGGGAGAGGGAGCAAACACAACAAAAGGCAACTATCGTTGCCTTTTTAATTTGAGCTTGTGCGGCCTGATGCCCTCACCCCAGCCCTCTCCCACGGGGAGAGGGAGCAAACACAACAAAAGGCAACTATCGTTGCCTTTTTGATTTGAGCTAATGCGGCCAGATGCCCTCACCCCAGCCCTCTCCCACAGGGAGAGGGGAAATAAACAACAAAAAAGGACAACTCACGTTGTCCTTTTTTTCTACCTGCCTTGCCTTAGCTCAGTAACGTAAACGCAATCATCCCGACAACGGCACCCGTCGTGCCGAGGATGGTTTCCATCAGCGTCCAGGTTTTCAGGGTTTGCGCTTCAGTCGCGCCGGTAAATTTACCGAACAGCCAGAAGCCGGCGTCGTTGACGTGTGACACCACAATCGAACCACCCGCAATACAGATAGACAGCGCGGCCATTTGTGCACCGGAGTAGTTCAGCTGTTCAATCACCGGCATCACCAGACCCACGGCGGTTAAGCATGCTACCGTCGCCGAACCCTGAATGATGCGCACCGCGGCAGCGAGTACGAAGCAGGTCACTGCAATCGGTAAACCCATGCCGGTCAACGCTTCACCCAAAGCAGGACCCACGCCGGAATCCACCAGCACCTGCTTGAACACACCACCGGCACCAATCACCAGCAAAATGATACCTGCTGGCTGCAGCGCGTGGCCGCAGATCTCCATCACCTTGTCTTTCGGCATGCCCTGACGCATCGCCAGGCCGTAAATAGCCACCAGACACGCGACCAGAATCGCCGTGAACGGGTGACCGATAAACTCAAACCACTCGTAGGTGGTCGACCCTACCGGCACAAAACGCGCCGCGATAGTTTTCAACCCCACCAGCACCAAGGGGAGCAGAATCAAGGACAGACTGAACGCGAACGACGGCATTTTGCCTTCGCCAAGGTGTGGCTCAGTCACGTCATCCGGAATGTGCAATTCGACGTAACGACTGATGAAGTTGCCCCACAGCGGGCCGGCAATGATCATTCCCGGGATTGCCGCGCACAGGCCAATCAGGATCATCCAGCCAAAGTCGGCGTGCATCTGAGAAGCCAACAGCATCGGCGCAGGTCCAGGCAGTAAGAACGCTGCCGCTGCCGCCACGCCCGCGAACAGCGGAATCACCAGCTTCACGAGGTTAGTGCCGGTATGGCGCGCCATCGAGAACGCCACGCTAATCAGCAGCACCACGGCCACTTCGAAGAACAGCGGCAGCGCACAAATCAGACCGGCGAGGCCAATCGCGTAGTGCGCGCGGCTGTGACCAAAGGATTTCAGCATTTTGACGGCAATCTGATCGACCGCGCCCGTCTCATGCAAAATCTTGCCAAACATCGCGCCCAGTGCGACGACAATCGCCAGGAAACCCAGCGTGCCGCCCATCCCTTTTTCCATGGTCGCCGCGATTTTATCGAGCGGCATACCGGAAAAAAGACCAGCACCAATAGAAACCACCATCAAAGCAACGAAAGCATGCATACGCGCTTTCATCACCAAAAACAGCAGCAGTAAAACGGAACCGACTGCTGTTAAAACTAGCGTTAATGTACTCAAAACTTACTGCCTTTTGTTAATAACCTCGATGGTGCTGGCGACAACACCTTCCAGTGACTGATCGATATCAACCACTAATACGTCCTGCTCGTCCGCGCCCGGCTCCTGCAACGCTTCGAACTGCGTGACCAGCATCTGGGTCTTAAAGAAGTGACCTTTACGCGCTTTCAGACGGCTTTCAATCACGTCGAAATCGCCTTTCAGGTAGATGAAAGAGAGATTTGGGTTACCGTCGCGAAGCAGGTCGCGGTAGGTTTTCTTCAGCGCAGAACAGACAATCAGAGACACTTTATTGGTGCGCTGCATCGCAAAGGCGGCATCATTCAGCGCCTGCAACCAGGGTTTGCGGTCTTCGTCGTTTAACGGTTCGCCAGCAGCCATTTTAGTGATGTTGCTGCGCGGGTGAAGAAAGTCGCCATCCAGAAACGCGGCCTGGAGTTGATGCGCCACTTCGCTTGCAACCGCAGATTTACCGCTACCGGAAACGCCCATCAGGACGTAAACGTGGTGATCGTGATTCGTCGTGCTCAAAGGGAGTCCCTCAGTCAATTGTTACGGGTAACAGTTATCGGTAACATTGTCCTGCCGGGGCTAAAGAGAAGCAATATCCAAACGTGGATGAAGTGAATAAGTGTGAGCTAGCTCAAACTTGTCAGACTAAATTGATCCACCTGGTGACAAGGTGAAACCTAAATCTAACATTTTGGGTGTCACCACCTCGCCACGAATACGCGCCAGCAGGCGTTCTGCACCAATACGGCCCATGCGCTCACGCGGCGTCAGGACGCTCGCCAGGCGCGGCTCCATCACCTGGCCGATATCGTGACCGTGGAAACCCGCAATAGCGATATCATCCGGGATTTTCAGCCCCAGGCGCTGGCATTCAAAGGCGGCGCCGACCGCAAGGTCATCGTTGGTACAGAAGATGCCATCAAGCTGGGGATACTCGCGACGTGCCTGACGCATCAGCTCAATACCGGACGAGTAGGAGGAAGATTGTTCCACCATCACGCTGTACGGCGTTAAGTTGGCGTCGAGCATGGCCTGCTCATATCCCTTTTGTTTGATGATAGTACGTTCATCCAGACGCGCACCCAAATAGGCCACGTGACGATGCCCGCGAGCCAGAATGGCCGCCGTCATTTGACGTGCTGCTTCGTAGTTATCAAATCCAACCGCAATGTCCAGACAGGGCGACTGGCTGTCCATCAGCTCGACCACCGGGATACCGGCCACTTCAATCATTTTCAAGGTTCGTGGCGTGTGGGTACGCTCGGTCAGGATCAGCCCGTCAATGTTCCAGGAAAGCATGGATTCCAGACGTTCTTCTTCCAGTTCCGGCTTGTACCCGTAGTGCGCGAGCATAGTTTGATAACCAAACGCATCGGTCACGCTTTCGATTCCGCGCAGAACTTCGGCGAACACCTGGTTGGTTAAGGAAGGTAACAGGACGCCCACCGCACGGCTGGTCGCATTGGACAGGATATCGGGTGCGCGGTTGGGGATATAACCCAGTTCATCGAGAGCAGCGGCAATCTTGCCACGCAACGCCAGGGAAACCTGTTCCGGGTTACGTAAGAAACGGCTGACCGTCATTTTGGTCACACCGACGCGATCGGCTACATCCTGAAGTACGGGTCTTTTCTTTTTCATCGTCCTGAGAAATCTGTGGGGAGAGATTTGCTCAGTTTATCACGGACAAAGCCCAACCTTCCCCTTTCAGAGGGACGGTTGGGCATTTATTTATGATTTATTAGACCGGTGGCAGGTCAAACAGCAGAATTTCGCTTTCACTGTCGGCGTGCACGGACAGCGCCTGCTCATCCCAGATTGCCAGACCATCTGCCGTGGTGGCTTTGGTGCCGTTAATGGACACATTACCTTTCACCACCTGAATCCACACGCGACGGTTAGCCGCAATCTGGTGCACGGATTGTTCGTCTTTCGCCAGCGCCCAGCGGTACAGTTCCATATCCTGATGCACTTTCAGGGAACCTTCACGCGCATCCGGCGACAGCACCAGCTGTTTGCCCTGCTCTGCATCAAAGCGACGCTGTTCGTAGCGTGGCGTGATGCCGGTTTCTTCCGGAATGATCCAGATTTGATACAGGTGCAGTTTTTCCGTTTTGCTCGGGTTGTATTCCGAGTGACGCACACCGGTACCCGCGCTCATAATCTGAAACTCACCGGCCGGAACCTGCTCTTCGTTACCCATGCTGTCTTTGTGCGCCACGGCGCCTTCAAGCACATAGGTCAGGATTTCCATGTCCTTGTGTGGATGGGTACCAAAGCCCTGACCTGCGTCGATCACGTCGTCGTTAATGACGCGCAGAGCGGAGAAGCCCATAAAATTCGGGTCGTAATAATCGGCAAACGAAAAGGTATGCCATGAGTCCAGCCAGCCATGATTCGCGTGACCACGTTCGTTTGCTTTGCGTAAGAAGATCATTGTTTACCACTCCAGTTCGTTTCGATGGAGTAAGTGTGGACGTAAACCTTCGGGGATGATAGTGGGTGAAAATTGACTCCTCTGTTCAAAAATTATGAACAAGACCAGAGGAGCCGATATGCCTTACTTCGCGAGGGTTACCGTAGCAGGTGAGGCCTGTTCAAAGCCCCGTTCCAGGATTTCCAGGTTGGTGAGAACGTCAGTTTCCTTGACGTAATTCGGCGCACCGTTGTTCAGGGTGTCATACAACGCATCATAGACACGGCCATAGTCGCCCGTTTCAGGCAGCCACTCCTCCCGTACCGTGACGCCCTCGTCGTTAACGTATTCCAGTATCCCCACCGTATTATCGGCCGCAAAGCCCGGCTCCCCCGGCATGATATTGGCCTTCAGGCTGGTCTCCTGCTGGTCGATCCCGTATTTGATAAACGAGCCTTTGGTGCCGTGAACGATAAATTTCGGGTAGTCGATTTTGACGTAGTGGCTGGTTTTGACGATGGCTTTCAGGCGGCCATAGAACAGCTGAGCTTCAAAGGTATCGTCAGGGTTCGCTTTATTGCGCAGGCTGCGGATGTCATACGCCACGTGGTCCGGTCGGCCAAACAGAGAGATAATCTGATCCATCGTGTGTACGCCAAGGCCATAAAACATACCATCCTGCGGCAGGCCGGGTTTGGTTTCCGCGACCGGGCGGTAATAGTCAAAGTGGCTTTCAATCTCGACGATTTCGCCGAGCTTGCCGCTCTCAATTGCCTTTTTCGCCGTCAGGAAGCAGCTGTCAAAGCGACGATTTTGATACGGGGTGACGGTCAGCCCTTTACTTTTCGCCAGCGCGAACAGCTCTTTCGCTTCGGCGAGGGTCGGGGTGAAAGGTTTTTCCACCAGCACGTTTTTCCCCGCCTCCAGCGCCTGCTTCGCGTAGTCGAAGTGGCTGTCAGCGTGCGTGCAAACGATCACCAGCTTCACCTGCGGATCGTTAAGCACCTCCGCCAGATCGCTGGTGAAATGAATATGGGAATACTGGGGAGACTGCTCTTCCGGTTTCGCGCTACGGCGGTAGATGTGGGCGACGTGCCAGCTGTCTTTGCGGTTGAGAACGTAGGGGAGATGATAACGGGTAGTGCTTTTACCGAATCCAATAAATGCGCAATGTAGTGTCATGGCTCAGTCCTTTTTAAGGTTACTGAGAGCAACCATAGCGCAAGTTTTGCCCTCACCCCAGCCCTCTTCCACGGAGAGCGGGCGAAAAAAAACAAAAAAAAGCCAGCGAGACGCTGGCTAAAATAATACTGGAAGCAATGTGAGCAATGTCGTGCTTTCAGGTTCCCGTAGAGGTCTTCCTGAACGCAGAGCAATAATAATCATTCTCATTCGCACTTGTCCAATCTTTTTTGCAAAAATTAGCAGTTGACTCAAATTTTAATCTCACTGATGTTGGAATGGACGTTTAACTGACTGAGGATGAAGGAATGAGTGAGATTGTGATACGCCATATCGAAGCCCGCGATGCAGAAGCGTTACGTGACATTATGTCGCATCCTGGGGTGTATCACGACACGCTACAACTTCCCCATCCCTCAATGGATATGTGGCATGACCGGGTCGCGACGAAACCGGGAAGACGGCATCTCGTCGCCTGTCTTGACCAACGAGTGGTTGGCCATATGGCACTCGATGTGATGGAAAATCCCCGCCGCAGCCACGTTGCAACGTTCGGCATTAGCGTGGCCGCTGATGTACAGGGACGCGGTGTGGGTCGTGCGCTCATGCGCGAAATGGTCAATCTCTGCGACAACTGGTTGCGCATTGAACGCATTGAGCTCACGGTTTTTGCGGATAACCCTGCTGCACTGGCGCTGTACAAGAAGTTTGGATTTGAAATTGAAGGAACCGGCAGGAACTTCGCCCTGCGTAACGGCGAGTATGTGGATGCGTATTATATGGCGCGGATGAAGTAATGTGTTGCCCTCACCCTCTCCCACAGGGAGAGGGAATTGAAACGTATGCCGGGTAAGACGCAGCCGCCACCCGGCAACACAATTAGAACCCCGCCGTTAAATCATCGACTGAACGTGGGTCCGATGCACCATAGAGCGCGCCATCCGGCCCGACCATAATGCTCTGGGTACTGCCCATCGCCTCTTTCACCGCGATTTTTTGCCCCTTTTGCTCAAGGATTTTAAGCGTATCCGGGCTAAAGCCTTTTTCAACCCGCAGCTCATCCGGCAGCCACTGATGATGGAAACGCGGGGCATTCGTCGCTTCGGCGATATTCATGCCAAAATCAATGCTGTTCACCACCATTTGCAGCACGGTGGTAATAATACGGCTACCGCCAGGGCTGCCTGTCACCAGCCAGGTTTTACCGTCTTTGACCACGATGGTCGGTGACATGGACGACAGCGGACGCTTTTTCGGCCCTACCGCATTTGCATCCCCGCCCACCAGCCCGTAGACGTTCGGCACGCCCGGTTTGGCAGAGAAGTCATCCATTTCGTTATTGAGCAGGATCCCGCTATTGCCCGCCACGATGCCGGTACCAAAGGTGGTGTTGAGGGTATAGGTCACCGCCACTGCGTTACCGTCTTTATCCACCACCGAGAAGTGGGTGGTCTGGTTGCTCTCATACGGTGCCAGCTTGCCCGGGCGGATCTCGCTCGACGGTTTGGCCTTGTTGATATCGATCTGCTCAGCCAGGGATTTGGCATAGTCTTTATTGGTCAGCGCCTGCCACGGCACCTTCACAAAGTCCGGGTCGCCCAGGTATTCTGAACGGTCGGCGTAGGCGCGTTTTTCTGCCTCCGCCATCACCTGCATGGCATCCGCACTGCCGAAGCCGAACTTGTGCATATCGAAGTTTTCAAGAATGTTGAGGATCTGCACGATGTGAATGCCGCCGGAAGACGGAGGGGGCATAGAGAAGACGTCATAGCCGCGATAGCTTCCGTGAATCGGCTCACGCTCGACGGCCTTGTACTCCGCGAGATCCGCTTTGGTGATAAGCCCACCGTTTTTTTGCATCTCGTCGGCAATCTGGTCGGCAATCGCCCCTTTGTAGAAAGCCTCTGGCCCGTTTTCCGCAATCAGCTCAAGGCTTTTCGCCAGGTTCTTCTGCACCAGCTTATCGCCCTTCTTCAGCGGTTCGCCCTCTTTCCAGAAGATAGCCTTGCTGTTTTCATGCTGAGGAATGACCTCGCTGCCGTAGGTTTTCAAATCGTCGGCCAGCGCGTCGTTCACCACAAAGCCATCCCGCGCCAGCTTAATCGCCGGCTGGACCACTTTGTTCAGCGGTAAGGTGCCATATTTTTCCAGCGCCAGGGAAAAGCCTGCAACGGTACCGGGTGTCCCGGTCGCCAGATGGGAGGTGAGCGATTTTTTACTGTCAGGATTGCCCTGATCGTCAAGGAACATGTCGCGGGACGCTTGCTGGGGCGCCATTTCGCGGAAGTCGATGGCCACGGTTTTACCGTCTTTGGTTCGCAGCATCATAAAGCCGCCGCCCCCCAGATTACCGGCCTGTGGATGCGTCACGGCCAGCGCATAGCCCACCGCGACTGCCGCATCGACCGCATTACCGCCCCCTTTAAGAATATCGACCCCAACCTGGGTCGCCATTGCGTCCACCGAGGCCACCATACCCTGCGTCGCCCGCACAGGATGAAAAACATCTTCTTCCACGCCGTAGGACACTGGCGGTGCCGCAGGAGGATTTGCCGCCACAGTAAAAGTCCCGCCCGCCATCAACGCGGCGAGGGCAACCCAGCGCAAAAACGTTGGTTTTATCATTGTTGTTCTCCAGGTGATGGGATCCATATTCCCGCTTAAGCCTGGTTCACAACTCCTAAAAAATCATCGTTATGTCGGAATCGAGATAAACTTAAGAGAAGCCTCACAAGGAGGAAATACCCATGAAACGACTCTTAATCCTTACCGCGCTGCTCCCTTTTGCCGCGCTCGCACAGCCCCTGAATACCATGAATAACCCGAACCAGCAGGGTTACGTCATCCCCAGCCAGCAGCGAATGCAGACTGAAATGAGCAGTCAGCAACAGCAGCAAAAGGGGATGTTGAATCAGCAATTGAGAACGCAGACGCAGCTTCAGCAGCAGAACCTGCAAACGCAGATGAACACGAATACTCAGCGGATCCAGCAGGGTCAGGTTCGTGAGCAGCCGTTACCGAACAGCAACGGCGGAATGCTAAATGGGGGCATGTCGTCAGATAGCGGCCAGCAGCATATGCTCCAGCCGCGTACCAATGGCGATATGCTTAATAATCAGCAGAATTAAACTGCGGGCCAATAACGTCAATCGCATCGGTGCAGATACTGTCAACGCCCCATCGCAGCAGCTCTGCGGCTCGCTGGGGTTTGTTGACGGTGTAGACCAGGATATGCAGCCCGGCGTCCTTTAACATCCTGACGCGTGCCTCATCCAGCAGCTTATGATTGAGGTGAATCGAAACGCAGCCTAACTGCGTGGTCAACGCCTGCCAGTCATCCCGCCATGCATCCAGCAACAGTCCGCGAGGCAACTCGGGTGCCGCCTTTTGCGCGGCCTCCAGGGCATCAATCTCAAAAGAGGAGAGCAAGGGTGCGGTCATACCCTTCCACATTTCGCGCGCCGCCAGGGCAATCATTTTGCCCGTCAGCGGGCCTGTACCCGTAGTGGGTTTGATTTCGATATTCGCCATCATCCCGTGCTGACGACATCTGTCCGCCACCTCAGCCAGTAGCGGCAGCGGTTCACCTTTAAAGGCGCTGCTGTACCAGCTTCCGGCGTCCACGTTCAGCAAATCACGCCACGGCAGCTCGCCTGCCACGCCCCAGCCATTGCTGGTGCGCTCCAGGTTGTCATCATGCAGCAGGAAAATTTCGCCGTCCTTCGATAACTTCGCGTCAAACTCAATCATCGTGTGGCCGTAATGCGCGCCAGCGTCGATTGCCGCCAGGGTGTTTTCCGGGGCCAGTTTACCGCCGCCACGGTGGGCGACGATGTGGGGATAGGGCCAGTTGCTCATACACGTTGTCCTGTTTCGCCATCAAAAAGGTGCAGATGGTTTTCGGGCAGATGCAGCCACAGCGTGCTGCCTGCCTTTGGGCGCTCCTGATGAGCCAGACGGACCACCATTTTTTGATCGCCCCAGCGCCCGTGTGCCAGGTTATCCGCCCCCAGCATCTCCAGCGTGTCCATCACCAGCGGTACGCCGCCATCAGACTGCGAGCTTAACGCAATATGCTCCGGGCGGATACCGAGCGTCATTTTTCGCCCGGCGTACCCGCGATAAAACCAGTTCACCGGCAATGCCATGCCGCTGTCCAGCTCAAAGTGCGTGCCTGCGCTGCTGATCCGTCCTTCCAGCAGGTTCATCGCCGGGCTGCCGATAAAGCTCGCCACAAAGCGGCTGGCGGGTTTTTCATAGACCTCAACCGGGGTGCCAATCTGTTCAGCCACCCCTTTATTCATCACCATCACCCGTTGCGCCAGGGTCATGGCTTCCACCTGATCGTGGGTGACGTACAGCGACGTCGTTTTCAGACGGCGGTGCAGATGCTGCAACTCCAGACGCATCTGCACGCGCAGCTTGGCATCAAGGTTTGAGAGCGGCTCGTCGAACAGGAACACCGCGGGGTCACGCACGATGGCGCGGCCCATCGCCACGCGCTGACGCTGCCCACCGGAGAGCTCGCGTGGACGACGCGTGAGCAGACCATCCAGCTCCAGAATGCGCGCGGCCTCTTTCACCCGCTCTGCAATATGGCCTTTGCCCATCCCGCGTATTTTCAGCCCCCAGGCCATGTTCTCTTCCACGCTCATATGCGGATAAAGGGCGTAGTTCTGAAACACCATCGCGATGCCCCGGTCCTTCGGCTCCATCTCCGTCACGCGCTGGCGATCGATCCAGATATCGCCACTGGTCACACGTTCAAGCCCGGCAACCATGCGCAGCAGCGTCGATTTTCCGCAGCCAGACGGGCCTACCATCACGATAAATTCCCCGTCCGCCACGTCGAGCGTTAACGGCTGAATAACCTGAGTTTTGTTATCCCAGCTTTTGGTTACTGCCTGTAATTTAAGTCCTGCCATTTTATTTCTCACTGTCGACTAAACCACGCACAAACGCACGTTGCATGGCTAAAACGATGACGACCGGGGGGATCAGGGTGAGCAGCATCGCCGCCATCACCTGATTCCAGAGCGTGGTGCCTTCACCGGTGGCGATCATGCCTTTGATGCCCGCCACGGCGGTGCCAAGGTTGACTTCCTGCACAATCAGCAGCGGCCACAGATACTGGTTCCAGCCGTAGATAAAGGTGATGACAAACAATGCCGCAAGGTTGGTTTTTGACAGCGGCAGCACGATGTCACGGAAGAAGCGCATCGGCGAGGCACCGTCAATACGCGCGGCCTCAATCAGCTCGTCCGGCAGGGTCATAAAGAACTGGCGGAACAGAAAGGTGGCGGTGGCCGAGGCCATCAGCGGCAGGGTTAAACCCGCGTAGCTGTCCAGCATCTTCAGGTTGGCGATCACCTCCACCGTCGGGAAGATACGCACTTCTACCGGCAGCATCAGGGTGATGAAGATCATCCAGAAGAACAGGTTACGCAGGGGAAAGCGGAACCAGACGATGGCGAAGGCCGAAAACATCGACACCGTGATTTTGCCCACCGTAATGCCGAACGCCATGATGAAGCTGTTCAGCATCATCAGCCAGAACGGCGCGCTGTTCGCGCCCACGCCCTGGGTCCAGATGGTTTTCATGTTCTCGAAAAGATGCCCGCCTGGGATCAGCGTCATCGGCGTCTCAAACACCGCTTTGGTGTCCAGCGTGGCGGCAACAAAAGCGATATAGAGCGGAAAGAGAATGACGATAATCCCTAAAATCAGCATGGTGTGGCTGAAGATCGTCAGCCCGGGGCGGTTCTCAATCATTGGTAGCGCACCTTACTTTCGACATAGCGGAACTGAACCACCGTGAGCACAATCACCAGGAACATCAATACCACCGACTGGGCGGCAGAAGCGGAAAGATCGAGCCCGGCAAAGCCTTCGCGGTAGATTTTATAAATCAGCGTGGTGGTTGCCTGTACCGGCCCACCGGCGGTGGCGGCGTCGATCACCGGGAAGGTATCGAAGAAGGCATAAACCAGGTTGACCACCAGCAGGAAGAAACTGACCGGAGCAATCAGCGGCAGCGACAGCCGGAAGAAGCGGCGTACCGGGCCTGCGCCATCAATCGCGGCGGCTTCAACCAGCGAGCGCGGAATGGACTGTAATGCCGCAAAGAAAAACAGGAAGTTGTAGCTGATCTGCTTCCACACGGAGGCGAAGACCACCAGGAACATCGCCTGGCCGCTGTTCTGGGCGTGGTTCCAGTCGTATCCCATCTCCGCCAGAAAATGGGTAATTAACCCGCGTCCAGGATTAAACAGAAAGATCCACAGCACGGCGGCGACGGCAGGCGCCACGGCGTAAGGGAGCAGCATCAGCGTCTGATACAGACGGCTGCCGCGCACCACATAATCCACCAGCGCGGCAAAAAACAGCGACACGATCAAACCGCTCACGGTGACCATGGTGCTGAATTTGATCGTGGTCCAGAAAGAGTCGATGTAGTAGCTGTCATGCATCAGCGCAACAAAGTTATCCAGGCCAACAAACTGGCTGGACAGCCCAAACGGATCGACGCTTTGTACCGAGTACCACAGCGCCTCGCCCGCAGGCCAGATAAAGAAGATAACGGTGATCACCAGCTGCGGCGCGACCAGCAAATACGGCAGCCAGCGCGAACGGAACACCGGACGGGATGAGGACATTGAGATTGAATTCCTGATTAATGCCGGGTGGCGGTGTTGGTTTTCTCCCTCTCCCGTGGGAGAGGGTTGGGGTGAGGGCATCAGGCCGCATTAACCCGTAGGCCCGGATCGCTGCGCATCACCGGGCAAGTCACAGATTACGATTTCGTCGACTGCTCAAAGCGGCGCAGCAGCTGGTTACCACGCTCAACCGCTGAATCCAGCGCCTGCTGAGGGGTTTTCTTGCCGGTCCAGACGCTTTCCAGCTCTTCATCCACAATGGTACGAATCTGCGGCATGTTGCCCAGACGCAGGCCTTTGGTGAACGGCAGCGGCGGCTTGTTCATCATCTGACGCGTTGCGATATCCGCGCCCGGGTTCTTCTCATAGAAGCCCTGCTCGCGAGTCAGGTCATAGGCCGCTTTGGTGATAGGCAGGTAGCCGGTTTTCTGGTGCCACTCGGCGGCATTCTCTGGTTTCGCCAGGAAATCGAGGAACTCCGCCACGCCTTTATAGGTGCCGTTGTCTTTGCCCTGCATGACCCACAGGCTCGCCCCACCGATGATGGCGTTCTGCGGCGCGCCTTTCACGTCAGCGTCGTAAGGCATCATGCCTACGCCGTAATTGAATTTCGCGTAATGACGGATATCCGCCAGCGAGCCGGAAGAGGCGGTGGTAATCGCGCAGTCACCGTTGTAGAACTTCTCGGTGGATTCGTCTTTACGCCCGAAGTAGCTGAAATCACCCTTCTTGTTGAGATCGGCAAGCAGAGCGATGTGCTTCACCTGCTCTGGTTTGTTGAACTCCAGTACCGCGTCGGTGCCGTCGAAGCCGTTATTTTTGCTGGCAACCGGCAGGCCGTGCCAGGCGCTGAAGTTTTCAATCTGGATCCAGCCCTGCCAGCCGCTGGCGTAGCCGCACTTCATCCCTGCGGCTTTCAGCTTCGCGGTGTACGCCGCCAGATCCTGCCAGGTTTTTGGCGGTTGTTCCGGATCTAAACCGGCTTTCTTAAAGGCATCTTTGTTGTAGTACAGCACCGGCGTGGAGCTGTTAAACGGCTGGGACAGCAGATGCCCGGTTTTGGAATCGGTGTAGTAACCGGCGACCGTCGGTACGAACTGCGATTCGTCGAAGGTGATACCTGCGTCTTTAAACACTTCGTAGACTGGTTTAATGGCTTTTGAGGCCATCATGGTCGCCGTGCCCACTTCGTAAACCTGCAGCAGCGCAGGTGCATTACCGGTACGGAAAGCGGCAATACCCGCGCTCAGGCTCTGCTCGTAGTTACCTTTATACACCGGCACAATTTTGTAATCCGGATGGGTGTCGTTGAAACGCTGCGCCAGGGAGTCAACTTCTTTACCCAACTCCCCTTCCATGGAATGCCAGAACGGAATGGTGGTGACAGCCATTGCGTTCGCCGCAAAAGTCAGACCCATTGCCAGTCCCAAAGCTGTGTGTCGTAACGATGTCATTGTCATCTCTCTTATTGTGCCGGATGCGCGATATCACGCGTTTTTATGCTCGCGAGGTAACATGACATGCTCGAATGACAGAAAAATAACTGTTTGTTTACAAAAAGGTGACAGCCAGGGGGCAAGGGGATGATGAGAAGATGATGAAATGGTGACGGTATTGTGTAGGCCAGGCAAGCCTGGCCTCCCCGGGCTAAACGCTAATAACGCAAACGTTGGGCGATCTCCTCCAGGGTCAAACGGCCCGCAGCAGCCTCCACCGTCATGCTGACATAATCGGGATTAGCCTTCAGTGATATACCGTTACGCTTTAGAAAAAGCAGAGTAACGAATAACGCTGTACGTTTGTTGCCATCATTGAAAATATGGCCACGGGCGATAGCCAGCAGGTGCATCGCCGCCAGGATCCAGACATCAGAAATCCCTTCGTATTCGTATTTGTTCAAAACACGATACAACAGGGCTTCTGCACGGCCCGGATCGGGCATTCCCGCGACCCCGGGTGTGACGCTCAGAAGTTTGTCATGAAACCGGACTATCTCTTCCGCTGAGATAAATTGCAGGGTCATTTATCAGCCAGTTCCCTTATTTCGTTTCCGTGGATGCCCATAATGGCTTCAAATTCAGCGTCGAGTTTTGCTGTCTGAAAGCGTTCAAACTCTTCAACACTGATAATGACAGCAGGTTTATGGCCCCGACGTGTAATGGTGACCGGCGTGCCTGTCACAGCGGAATCAAGCGCTGAGGCAAGATTTTGCCGTGCTTCGCTATAGTTCATGGTACGCATATACCCCCCCCTCTTCATGTACAGCTTAATTGTACAACTAAGGCGTACATAAAACAAAATTTGAGGTGTTTAACTGAGTAGATTTATCCGGTCGGCTACGTTATACGCCGCCGGACAAAATTCATGGGCTTTGCGCTCTGATGCCCTCACCCCGGCCCTCTCCCACAGGGAGAGGGAGAAAACATTAAAAAAGGCAACTGACGTTGCCTTTTGCTTTAGCCTTGTGCGCTCTGATGCCCTCACCCCGGCCCTCTCCCACGGGGAGAGGGAGAAAAGCGGTGCTCTTCGTCGGAGAGAGTGCGCCATACGGTTCCCTCTCCCTTGAGGGAGAGGGTTAGGGTGAGGGGGAACGCGATTAACCGCCCAAATAGGCGCTTCGCACTGCTTCGTTTGCTAACAGCGCGTCACCCGTGTCTTCCAGCACTACGTGACCATTTTCCAGTACGTAACCGCGGTCAGCGAGCTTCAGCGCCTGGTTGGCGTTCTGCTCGACGAGGAAGATGGTCATTCCCTCCTGACGCAACTGTTCGATGGTGTCGAAGATCTGCTGAATGATGATCGGCGCAAGACCGAGCGACGGCTCATCCAGCAGCAGCAGGCGCGGCTGGCTCATCAGCGCACGACCAATCGCCAGCATCTGTTGTTCCCCGCCGGACATGGTGCCTGCACGCTGGATACGGCGCTCGTACAGACGTGGGAAAAGCTCATACACGCGCTTAATACGGCTTTGGTACTGGTCGCGTTCGGCAAAAAAACCGCCCATCGCCAGGTTTTCTTCCACCGTCATACGGGAAAACACCCGGCGGCCTTCCGGAACAATCGCCACCGCTTCGCGCATGATTCTGGCGGTCTGCCAGTCGGTAATGTCTTTACCATCAAAGACAATTCGCCCACTGGTGGCGCGTGGATCGCCACATAGCGTGCCAAGTAGCGTGGTTTTACCCGCGCCGTTCGCCCCAATCAGCGTGACGATTTCACCCTGATTAATGTGCAGGCTGACGTCGTGCAGCGCCTGAATCTTGCCGTAGTGGGCACTGACCTTGTCAAACGTTAACATCGCTTTTTCCATCTTATGCCTCACCCAGGTAAGCGCGGATCACGTCCGGGTTGTTGCGGATCTCTTCCGGCGTGCCATTCGCCAGCGGCGTACCCTGGTTGACCACGTAAATGCGATCTGAAATGCCCATCACCAGCTTCATATCATGTTCAATCAGCAAAATAGTGGTGTCATGATGGTTACGTAGCTCAACAATCAGTTCATCCAGCTCTTTGGTCTCTTTCGGGTTGAGTCCTGCCGCCGGTTCGTCAAGCATCAGGATTTCTGGCTGGGTCACCATACAGCGAATAATTTCCAGACGACGCTGGTCACCGTAGGCCAGGTTGCTCGCCTGGCGGTTAGCATGCTGTAGCAGGCCGATACGGTCGAGCCAGGTGGCGGCGCGATCGAGCGCCTCATCCTGAGCACGGCGGAAGGCCGGGGTTTTCAGCAGGCCAGAGAAAAGGCCGGTTTTGAGCTGCTGATGTTGCGCCACCAGCAGGTTCTCAATCACCGTCATCTCACGGAACAGACGCACGTGCTGGAAAGTACGCACCACGCCCATGCGGGCAATCTGCTGGCCCGGCAGCCCTTCAAGATGCTGATCGCGCAGCATAATGGTGCCGCCCGTCGGTTTGTAGAAACCGGTCAGGCAGTTAAACACCGTGGTTTTTCCGGCGCCGTTAGGGCCAATCAGAGAGACAATCTCTTTCTTATGCAGATCCAGAGAGACGTTATTGACCGCCAGCAGGCCGCCAAAACGCATCATCAGGCCGTTTACGGATAATAATGGCTGACTCATGCCTGCTCTCCTTTTACTTCCGCATTTTTAAGCTTCAACTGCGGACGGGTCATCGGCAGCAGACCCTGCGGACGCCAGATCATCATCAGCACCATCAATCCACCCAGCATCAGCATGCTGTACTCGTTAAAGTCACGCATCAGTTCACGCGATACCACCAGCAGAACGGCGGCCAGAATAACGGCAAACTGCGAACCCATCCCCCCGAGCACCACAATCGCCAGCACAAAGGCTGATTCGGCAAAGGTGAACGATTCCGGACTGACGAAACCCTGACGGGCAGCAAACAGCGTGCCGGCAAAACCGGCGAATGCGGCGCTGATGGTGAACGCGGTCAGCTTGATGCGGGTCGGATTAAGTCCCAGAGAGCGACAGGCAATTTCATCTTCACGCAGCGCTTCCCACGCGCGGCCCAGCGGCATACGCAGCAGACGGTTAATCACAAACAGGGTAATGACCACCAGCAGCAGGGCCACCAGGTAGAGCCAAATCACCCGGTCGGATGGATCGTACTTCACGCCAAAGAAGTTGCTGAAGGTATCCCAGCCCCCTTCACGCGCAGTGCGGCTGAACTCCAGACCAAAGAAGGTCGGTTTTGGGATCTGGCTGATCCCATTCGGGCCGCCGGTCACTTCGGTGTTGTTGAGCAGCAGGATGCGGACAATTTCGCCGAAACCTAAGGTGACAATCGCCAGATAGTCACCGCGCAAACGCAGCACCGGGAAGCCCAGCAGGAAGCCCGCCGCGGCGGAGACCAGGCCCGCCAGCGGCAAACAGGTCCAGAAGCCGAGACCGTAGTAGTGGTTCAGCAAGGCAAAGGTGTAAGCGCCAATGGCGTAAAACCCGCCATAACCCAGCACCAGCAGGCCCGACAACCCGACTACCACGTTCAGGCCAAGACCCAAAATCACGTAAATCATGGTCAGGGTCGCGATATCGACCGTGCCGCGCGAGACCATAAACGGCCATGCCACCGCCGCCACCAGCAGCGCAATCAGGAACAGCTTTTGCTTTACGGTAGTGCCATCGATGGCGGGCAGGACAAACTTCGGCCCGCTGACGTTTTTCATCGTCTTCTGGAACACCGGACGCAGTAGCTGGAACAAGAAGACAACAGCAGTGCCGATTAACACCCACTGCCAGCGGATATCAGCAGCCTTATCGACCACCAGCTTAGTGCCATCCAGCTCTAACTGGACGCCCATAAAGACGCCCGCCAGGACGAAGAAGATGACGGCTGAGAACAGCGCCATGGCAAAATGCATCGGTTTCATACTTTCTCTACCTCCGGGCGACCCAGAATCCCGGTCGGCATCACCAGCAACACCACAATCAGCAGAGCAAACGACACCACGTCTTTATATTCCGTGCTCAGATAGGCTGATGAGAGCGCTTCGGCCACGCCCAGAATCAGGCCGCCAATCATCGCACCTGGAATACTGCCGATACCGCCCAGGACCGCCGCGGTGAAGGCTTTCATCCCGGCCATAAAGCCGATGTACGGGTTGATAACGCCGTAGAACTGCCCCAGCAGGACACCCGCAACCGCCGCCATCGCTGCCCCAATCACAAAGGTGAGCGCAATAACGCGGTCAGTGTTAATGCCAAGCAGGCTCGCCATCTTCAGATCCTCGGCGCAGGCGCGACAGGCGCGACCCATGCGGGAATAGCGAATGAAGAGGGTCAGAGCCAGCATCGCCAGGAAGGTAACAATCCAGATTACCAGCTGCATGGTGGTGATAGAGGCAGAGAAGTTTTCGCTGGCTCCCACAATCCACTGACCGTTAAACAGGCTTGGCAGCGCCACGTCGCGCGAGCCTTCGGTCAGGCTGACGTAGTTTTGCAGGAAGATCGACATCCCGATGGCGGAGATCAGCGCAATCAGGCGTTTGGAGCTACGCACCGGCCGGTAAGCCACGCGTTCAATGCTCCAGCCATAGGCGCTGGCAATCACAATCGCGCCGACGAATCCGGCGGCGACCAGCATCCAGCTGCTGTCGATGCCCATCATCATCAGCGCGGCGATAATCATAAAGGAGACATAGCTGCCGATCATATACACCTCGCCGTGGGCGAAGTTGATCATGCCAATAATGCCGTAAACCATCGTATAGCCGATGGCGATCAGCGCGTAGGTGCTTCCCAGCGTGACGCCGTTAAACATCTGCTGCAGGAAATAGAGAAACTGCTCGGACATAAGAAAACCTTTTCATACCCGCCCGACACTGTCGGGCGGTGGGATGATTATTTGGCGACCGAGGATGACCCGTCGGCGTGCCACTTAAAGACACCAAATTCAAATCCCTTTAGATCGCCTTTCTCATCCCAGTTCAGCGGCCCAATCACGGTGTTTGCCCCGTGCGCTTTTAAATCTTTCACCAAATCCAGCGGCTCTTTGCTGCCGGTACGATCCATGGCGGTGGCCAGAGACTGTACGGCGGCATAGGTGATCCACACGTACGGGCCACTTGGATCTTTTTTCTGCGCTTTGAGCGCCTCAACGATAGCCGTGTTTGCCGGATCCTGATCATAGCGTTTTGGCATTGTGACCAGCATGCCTTCCGCCGCATCACCCGCGATGTTAGAAAGCGAAGCATTGCCCACACCTTCCGGTCCCATAAACTGGGTTTTCAGACCGGTGGCGCGCGCCTGACGCAGCATCTGGCCCATTTCCGGGTAGTAGCCGCCGTAGTAAACGAAATCGATATTCTCTTTTTGCAGACGGGCAATCAGCGCCGAAAAGTCTTTCTCCCCTGCGGTAATGCCGTCGAAGAAGACGATGTTCGCGCCGCCTTTTTTCAGCCCGTCCTGAACGGAACGCGCCAGACCTTCACCGTACTGCTGCTTATCATGAATGATGGCAATGCGCTGCGGTTTTACCGTTTCGAGAATATAGTGGGCGGCGGTAGGCCCCTGAGAGGAGTCCAGACCGGCGGTACGCATGATGTGCTGATAGCCGCGCTGGGTCAGCTCCGGGTTCGTCGCGCCGGGGGTAATCATCAGAATGCCTTCGTCTTCGTAAATATCAGACGCAGGTTGAGTCGAAGAAGAGCACAGATGGCCGATCACATACTGGATGCCATCGTTAACGATTTTGTTGGCTACAGCGACAGCCTGCTTCGGATCGCACGCGTCGTCGTATTCCACGCCGACCAGTTTATCGCCCTTAATGCCGCCTTTCGCGTTGATGTCTTTGATTGCCTGGCGTGCGCCGTTAAATTCCATATCACCCCATTGAGCGACCGGACCGGACATCGCACCCACTACCGCAACTTTAATCTCTTCCGCTAAAGCTGCTTGCGACATCGCCAGTGCAACCATTCCCGCGATAAATGTTTTCGCGTTCATTTTCATTTCTGAATCCCCACTCGTGACGTGTTACGTATATATTTTGTTTTATTATGGTTAAAAAGCATTCTGTACTTTTAATGAACAACGCTATTTTTACCAGTGCCTTTAATGGTTTAGCGCAGTTTTTTAGCAAAAACCAGACTAAAATCTCTATTTTTCAGACGATTAAGCAAAGATAATATTCTGAAATCAGGCAGAGATAAACAAATAAAAGTGCAGTTTGCAGCATAAAATAACGGTACAATGCGCCGAATAAATCACTACCATTTAGGTTAAAATCCTGCTTATTTTTCAATCCATGTGTTTTCGAACTGCACTTCGCGCTGCCACAAAAGTAATCACCTGGTAAATGGACCAAAAAGAGAAAGCCTCTTCCCGGATAAATTGAGTACACTGCTACGACTTTTTTATGATGTGGACATTCAGCTAATGAAACTGACTATCATTCGTCTGATGACCTTTAGCGACCAGGATCAAATAGACCTGGGTAAAATCTGGCCGGAATATTCCCCTGCGTCGCTGATCGTTGATGAAACCCACCGGATCTATGCTGCTCGTTTTAACGAGCGTTTACTGGGCGCGGTACGCGTCACGCTGAGCGGAACTCAGGGTGCACTGGATTCGCTGCGGGTACGCGAAGTCACCCGTCGTCGTGGTGTGGGGCAGTATTTGATCGAGGAGATTGTCCGTGACAATCCTTCTGTCACCTCGTGGTGGATGGCGGATGTCGGCGTGGAAGACCGCAGCGTGATGGCGGCATTTATGCAGGCGTTAGGGTTTAGGGCGCAGGAACATGGGTGGGAAAAGCAGTAGGGTCTGGATTGTGCGGCCTGATGCCCTCACCCCAGCCCTCTCCCACAGGGAGAGGGAGAAAACACAGGCTTCTGCGGTCTGATGCCTCTTCTGCTGGGTGAAAAGCCGCACCAAACTATCCCCTCTCACTGTGGGAGAGGGTTAGGGTCCGGATTGTGCGGCCTGATGCCCTCACCCCTGCCCTCTCCCACAGGGAGAGGGAGAAAACACAAGCTTCTGCGGTCTGATGCCTCTTCTACAGGGTGAAAAGCCGCACCAAACTATCCCCTCTCACTGTGGGAGAGGGTTAGGGTCCGGATTGTGCGGCCTGATGCCCTCTCCCCTGCCCTCTCCCACGGGGAGAGGGAGAAAATATAAGCTTCTGCGGTCTGATGCCTCTTCTGCAGGGTGAAAAGCCGCACCAAACTATCCCCTCTCCCACAGGGAGAGGGAGAAAACACAAGCTTCTGCTGTCTGATGCCTCTTCTACAGGGTGAAAAGCCGCACCGAGCTATCCCCTCTCCCGTGGGAGAGGGTTAGGGTGAGGGCATCAGCCCGCACTACACTCACTTAGCGTCAGTTGCCGTACCGTTTGCATGCCAGTCAAACACACCGAACTCAAAGCCCTTCAGATCGCCCTTCTCATCCCAGGAGAGTGGCCCCATCACGGTTTCCACGGTATTCGCTTTCAGCCAGGTGGCAATCTCAGCCGGATCGGCTGACTGATTCAGGCCGGCCTGCAACGATTGCAGCGCTGCGTAGGTGGTCCACACAAACGCACCGCTCGGATCCTGTTTCTTCGCTTTGATCGCATCAACAACCGGTTTGTTCGCAGGCACCTGATCGTAGTTCTTCGGCTTGGTGACCAGCAGACCTTCTGCCGATTCGCCTGCGATGTTAGACAGCGAAACGTTCGCCACGCCTTCCGGGCCCATAAACTGGGTTTTCAGTCCGGCCGCGCGCGCCTGGCGCAGGATCTGGCCCATTTCCGGGTGGTAACCGCCGTAGTAAACGAAATCGATATTCTCTTTCTTCAGACGCGCAACCAGCGTGGAGAAATCTTTTTCACCCGCGGTGATACCGTCGAAGAAGACCACATTGGCATTCGCTTTCTTCAGATTGTCCTGCACGGAGCGCGCCAGGCCCTCACCGTACTGCTGTTTATCGTGAACGATAGCGATACGCTTCGGCTTCACTTTCTCAACGATATATTTAGCGGCAGTCGGACCCTGATCCGAATCCAGACCGGTAGTACGCAGCACCAGCTTGTAGCCGCGGGCGGTCAGCTCCGGCGCGGTTGCCGCTGGCGTGATCATCAGGATGCCTTCATCTTCATAGATATCAGAGGCGGGCTGCGTGGAAGAGGAACACAGGTGGCCAATCACATATTTGATGCCATCGTTAATGACTTTGTTTGCCACTGCCACCGCTTGTTTCGGGTCACACGCATCATCATATTTAACGATTTGCAGTTTTTCGCCTTTAATCCCACCTTTAGCATTAATGTCTGCAACCGCTTGTTCGGCACCGGTAAATTCCTGGTCGCCATACTGCGCCACCGGACCGGACATCGCGCCCACCACGGCGACTTTAATGTCTGCATGCGCCATTGTGCTGAATGCCAACGCGATACATCCTGCCAGTAACGCTTTACCCTTCATATTCATCCTGAGATTCCCCATTATTATGGTTATAACGATTGTTGTGATGTTGTTGTGTAGCGCTTTATTTCAGTTATAGGTGTGCCGCTCGCGCTTTTTCAGCACACTCTGCTAAAACATACCCCATTTTTATGATTTTGGAATAGCTAATTTGAAATGTATATATGAGAAGCCCGACGTTCTGTGACGTCGGGCGAAACGCGCTAACGCGTCAATGCAGCGAAGATAATATCCAGCGCTTTACGGAACTGCGCTTCAGGCACCGTGAGGGGATAGAGAAAGCGAATGACGTTGCCATGGACGCCGCAGCTCAACAGAAGCAATCCCTCTTGCAGGGCGCGCTCCTGCACCTGGCGGGTAAATTCCGGCGACGGCATGCCGGTTTGCGGATCGTTAAACTCCACCGCCACCATCGAACCTTGTGCACGTATATCGGCGATAAACGGACACGCGGATGTCGCTTTATTTAACACTTCCACGAGATGATGACCGAGATGCGCCGCTCGCGTGCACAGATCTTCTTCGTCTATCACATCCAGCACCGCCAGCGCTGCCGCAATCGCCAGCGGATTACCCGCATAGGTGCCACCCAGGCCGCCGGGCGCGGGGGCATCCATCACCTCAGCGCGACCCGACACGGCTGAGAGCGGCATTCCACCTGCCAGGCTTTTCGCCATGGTGATCAAATCCGGCTGCACGCAATGATGTTCCATTGAGAACAACTTACCGGTACGGGCAAAGCCCGTCTGCACTTCATCGGCAATCAGCAAAATACCGTGGGTGTCGCATAATGCCCGCAACCCCTGCATAAAGTCAGCCGGTGCGACGTTAAAACCCCCTTCCCCCTGAACCGGTTCAATAATGATGGCTGCGACCTGGTCCGGGGCGATATCGGCTTTAAAGATACGCTCCAGGCTTTTCAGTGCATCCTGAGAGCTGACGCCATGCAGCGTATTGGGAAATTGAGCGTGATAAACCGACCCGGGAAAAGGACCAAAACCGATTTTATAAGGCGCGACTTTACCGGTCAGCGCCATGGTCATAAAGGTACGGCCGTGGAAGGCGCCACCGAAAGTGATAAGGCCTGGACGTCTGGTATAAGCCCGGGCAATTTTAACCGCGTTTTCGACGGCTTCCGCACCGGTTGAAAAGAACGCGGTCTTCGCCGGGCCGTCAATCGGCACACGGGCATTGATTCGCTCCGCAAGCGCGACATAGCCCTCATAAGGGACAATCTGATAAGCCGTATGGGTAAAGGCGTGGAGTTGTTTTTCAATGGCGGCAATGACTTTCGGATGGCGATGACCCGTATTGAGCACCGCGATCCCGGCGGCGAAGTCGATGACCTCGTTGCCTTCGACGTCCCACAGCGTGGCGTTTTCCGCTTTGTCGGCGTAAAAAGGACACATGACGCCAATGCCCCGCGGCGTAGCCTGTAAACGCCGTTCATTCAGTTCGTTATTTTTCACCCTGTCCCCCGAAGATGTCCGCATGCTGAGCGCATCTGTAAGTGTTTGCCAGGGGATAAGAATTCGCCAGAGCAGGCGCTAAAAAAACAGAAACCCCCGAATTTTCATCCGAGGGTTTTATCCTTTATGTTTTGACTAAAGGAGGACTTCGCAGCAATTACGCTTCGATAGCGGCGCGAAGTTTTTTCATGGCGTTCTTTTCAAGCTGACGCACACGTTCTGCAGAGACGCCGTAGCGGTCGGCCAGCTCCTGAAGCGTGGACTTATTATCTTCGTCCAGCCAGCGAGCACGGATGATATCCTGGCTACGCTCGTCAAGGCCTTCCATCGCGTGGGTCAGTTTATTGGCAGCCTGATCTTCCCAGTTATCCTCTTCAATGCCGTCAGCAAAGTTAGAGGTTTTATCCTGCAGATACAGGACGGGAGCCATCGGCTGGCTGTCAGATGCGTCGTCATCGGATGACATATCAAACGTCATGTCCTGTGCGGACATACGCGATTCCATCTCACGCACATCTTTGCTGGTGACACCCAGCTCACGCGCGACCATTTCAACTTCATCCTGATTGAACCAGCCCAAACGCTGCTTGGCTTTACGCAGGTTAAAGAACAGTTTGCGTTGCGCTTTCGTCGTCGCGACTTTCACAATACGCCAGTTACGCAGAACGTATTCATGAATTTCAGCTTTGATCCAGTGCACCGCGAAGGAGACCAGTCGCACACCCACTTCCGGGTTGAAGCGACGCACAGCCTTCATCAGACCGATGTTACCTTCCTGAATCAAGTCTGCCTGCGGCAGGCCGTAGCCCGAATAGTTACGAGCAACGTGAACAACAAAGCGCAGGTGAGACAGGATCAGCGTTTTAGCTGCTTCCAGATCGCCCTGGTAATGCAGCTTTTCAGCCAGCTCCTTTTCTTCCTCAGCCGTCAACATAGGCCAGGTGTTCGCAGCCCGGATGTAAGATTCCAGGTTACCAACAGGGGCTAAAGCTAAAGTTTGCATTTCTTTGGTCATTCATTCCTCTCAATTCGATATCTTCTGGTCCAGGTTATCCCCATCAGGCAACAACCATGCCAAAGCATTTGAGCAACGAGAATAGCATTCACATTTTTATCAGACAGTGATTTTATCCACAAGTTCCCAGTGCAACAGTGAATAAATTACGCACAAAATGTGACACAGAGATGATACTGCGGGGCAGAGACAACAGGGATCTCTTTCCCTGCAGAGCGACGTTCTCATTGCAGGGAAAGATTATACCAGAAATTTTTTATTGGGGAGTAAAGTGGCGTAAATGTTGAACCGTTGCCAGCCATGCGGCGACCCAGCCGATCATGGAGCATACCAACAGTAACAACAGGCACTCATCAAAGCCTAACCCACTGATATCAAACTTGGTTCCGAAAACCTGCGCGACGTCGGTCACCGCCGATGACAGGCGCATCACCAAAATTTCTGACAAAATCAGTGAAAGAAATGCACCGGAAAAACCGAGGAGTGCACCGCCATACAGGAACGGACGAAGGATGAAACCATCCGTTGCACCCAGCAGTTTCTGCACGTTAATGGTATCACGGCGGGCAAAAATGCTCAGGCGGACGCTGTTACCAATGACGAGGAAGACTGCCGCCACCATCAGTACCCCAATCATTGCCGCAACGCGCCCTACCAGCCCGGTAAGTGAGGCGAGACGCGCGAACCAGCTGTCATCCATGCGCACTTCATCAATACCGTTGATACGGGTGATGCGGTCACGCAGCGTGTTAAGTGACTCCGTTCCCTGGAAATCCAGTTTCGGGATCACCACTGCCACAGCGGGCAACGGGTTCTCTTCCAGCATATCCAGCGCGCCGCCAAATCCGGACCAGTTACGGAACTCACCCAAGGCTTCGTCACGCGAGAGGTAATTGACCTTCTCCACGCCCTGCTCGGACTGGAGTTGCCCCACCACCTGCGCCGCCGCGTTATCGTCGAGCGCTTTATCCAGGTACACCGTAATTTGCGGTGACGGATAATATTGTGATGCCGCCTGATTGACGTTTTTGTAGACCATGTAGCACACGCTTGGCAGCGTCAGGGAGATGGCGATCACCATCACCGTCAGGAAAGTTGCCAGCGGTTTGCTTTTCAAATCCTGAACGGCGCCCTGGAAGGCGTAGCGTACCTGTTCATTGAAGACGTTGGTTTTACGCGAATTCGGCTTTGGCGCCGCCTTCGCCCGCTTTGGCGCATTGCGGTTATTATCGCCACCGCCCGGGGACTTCCGGAACCGGTCAAAACGGTTACCGAACTGTCGAATCTGGTTTATTGCGTCACGCTTATTCACCGTGGCCTCCGTGCAAGTGACCGTCACTGAGCGTCAGCATGCGGTACGAACGACGAGCAATCAGCCCCATGTCGTGCGTCGCCATCAATACCGTTACCCCTACGCGGTTAAACTCTTCGAACAATCGCAGAATCCCTTCGGAGAGGGCGTCATCCAGGTTACCGGTCGGTTCATCCGCCAGCAAAACCGCGGGTTTATTCACCACCGCACGGGCAATGCCCACACGCTGTTGTTCACCGCCGGAGAGCTGAATCGGGAAATTTTTCGCTTTATCGAGCAGACCCACCTTATCCAGCGCCGCGGAGACGCGACGACGGATATCATCAAAACTGGCACCCGCAATAATCAGCGGAATCGCCACGTTATCGAAGACGGTACGGTCCATAAGCAAATGGTGATCCTGGAAAATCATACCGATCTGGCGACGCAGGAACGGCACCTCACGATTTTTAAGGCGGCTAATGTCGTGGCCGCTAAACATGATTTTCCCGGCGCTGGGCCGTTCGATCCCACAGATTAGCTTGAGCAGAGTACTTTTCCCTGCACCGGAATGCCCGGTGAGGAATGCCATCTCGCCTGGCTGCAGGTGGAATGTCACCCCCTGCAACGCTTGTCTCCCACCAAGATAGGCCTTGCTGACGTGTTCAAAGCGAATCATTGTTAATCCTCTCGGGCAAAGAGTGCCTCAATAAAGTCGTCCGATTTAAAGGGACGCAAATCCTCGATACGTTCACCAACCCCGATATAGCGAATTGGAATACTGAACTGGTCAGCCACGGAGAAGATCACGCCGCCTTTCGCCGTGCCGTCCAGTTTGGTCAGCGTAATGCCCGTCAGGCCCACCGCTTCATGGAACAGCTTCGCCTGACTGACCGCGTTCTGACCGGTGCTGGCATCAATGGTCAGCATAATCTCATGCGGCGCCTCAACGTCCAGCTTCTTCATCACGCGGACAATTTTCTTTAACTCTTCCATCAGGTGCGCTTTGTTCTGCAAACGCCCTGCGGTATCCGCAATCAGCACATCCACGTTACGGGCTTTTGCTGCCTGGATCGCGTCAAAAATAACGGAAGCCGAATCGGCACCGGTATGTTGCGCAATCACCGGGATATTGTTGCGCTGACCCCAGACCTGCAGCTGCTCTACCGCAGCCGCACGGAAGGTATCCCCCGCCGCCAGCATGACTGATTTACCCTGCTGCTCGAACTGACGCGCCAGCTTGCCGATGGTGGTGGTTTTACCCACGCCGTTAACGCCCACCATCAAAATAACGAAAGGCGTTTTGCCTTCAATATTAAGCGGTTCGTCAACTTTTGCGAGGATTTCGCCCATTTCATCTTTCAGCAGGCCGTATAAGGCTTCCGCATCGCGCAGCTGTTTGCGACTGGCGCCTTCGGTCAGGTTAGCGATGATCTTGCGGGTGGTTTCGACACCCACATCGGCGATCAGTAACTGCTCTTCCAGCTCTTCAAAAAGATCATCATCGATTTTTTTGCCGCGGAAAAGACTGATAAATCCGGAACCCAGATTTTCTTTGGTTTTAAGCAGGCTGCGTTTCAGGCGGGCGAAGAAACCTTCTTTGGTCGGTTTTTCCTGCTCCTGAACTATATCCTCTACCGGTTCATCAGCGTCGGCAACCGGTACGACCAGCACGGCTTCTTCAGCCGCCTCAGCCGCCAGCGCCTGGGCTTCAAGCTCCTCGTCGGTCAGCGCCGGTTCGTTTTCAGCGTATTCTTCGACGGCTTCAACGATTTCAACGGTTTCCGCCTCAGCCTGCCATTCTTCAGCAGAGACCTCTTCTGTCTGAATCTCTTCCGGGAGCGGCAGCTCTTCGTGTTCAACGACCGCTTGCGGCGCTTCGATAACGACGTCAGGCTCAACCGGTTCGGGCTTTTCGCTCTCCTGAACCTGCTCGGTGACGACCACGACCTCTTCAGCAAAAGCGTCTGTCTCTTCTTTGCTGTGCGCAGGCTCTTCGGCTTCTATTACCGCTGCCGTCTCAACAGGCGTCTCAGGCAGTGACTGTTCTTCAACATTCTGCTGCTCGTCGATTTTCTGTTCTGTTTCTTGCTCTTTTTCGCCGAAGCCCAGCCAGGAAAAGAAGCCACGTTTTTTTTGTTTTGCCATCTGAGACGACACTCCTCGCGGTGCTATATACATAGAAGCTAAAAAAATGATGAAATAGTCTAACACTTAACTTAATTGACATCACCGCCTGGAATCGCAGGCCAATTGTTAGCAGAGCTTTCCTGAAATGAAGAAACCCAACCGTGCCTCCGCCGGACAAATTCGCATTATCGGCGGCCAGTGGCGAGGCCGGAAATTACCGGTGCCCGATAGCCCCGGTCTGCGTCCGACCACTGACCGCGTGCGAGAAACCTTATTTAACTGGCTGGCACCGTCCATGGTGGATGCGCAGTGCCTTGATTGCTTCGCCGGAAGCGGTGCATTAGGTCTGGAAGCGCTGTCGCGCTACGCGGCGAATGCTACACTCCTGGAGATGGAGCGCAGCGTCGCGCAACAGTTGCAGCAAAATCTCGCGACGCTCAAAGCCACCAATGCCAAAGTGGTCAACACCAATACGCTGTCTTATCTGGCAAAGCCAGGCACGCCGCATAACGTGGTCTTTGTCGATCCCCCTTTCCGCAAGGGGTTGCTCGAAGAGACATTACTCCTGCTTGAAAATAACGGCTGGCTGGCCGACGACTCGCTCATTTATGTCGAAAGCGAAGTCGAAAATGGCTTACCGCCGGTCCCTGTACACTGGGATCTTCATCGCGAGCAGGTCGCCGGTCAGGTCGCTTATCGCTTATATCATCGTGTAGTACAAGGAGAGTCCGATGCCCGTACTGATTAATGTAGGCCGCCTGTTGATGCTGGGCGTCTGGGCGTTTTTGCTATTGAACCTGGTGCATCCGTTCCCACGTCCCATGAATATCTTTGTGAACGTGGCGCTGATATTCACCGCCTTTATGCATGCTTTACAGATGGTGATGCTGAAAAACGGCTTACCAAAAGATGGCCCGCCAATGACCGGCTGGCAGCAGCTGCGGGTATTTATTTTCGGCGTGTTTGAACTGCTGGTGTGGATGAAAAAATTTAAGGCGCAGGTGAAGAAGTAAGGTGCGGCCTGGTGCCCTCACCCTCTCCCACCGGGAGAGGGAACCGATCGCGCATTAATCCGGCCTGAACCCTTCAAACCGCGACCCTTTGTAGCTCAGCATTCCTTTCTCCCCCACCGTCAGCTGGTGATACTGCTTCGCATCCAGACGAAACGTCATCTCCAGGCCACCTTGTTCAGGCTTAAAACTCGCCTCGTAGCGCATCGCACTGCCGGCTGGCGTCACCTGCTGTTGTCGCGAACGGCGTTCATTGAGGGGTTTCTCTCGCTTATTGCTGACCACGACGCGTTTCTGCGCCAGCGGCGCGGCGTCGTTATCGACCTTTTCACGGCGCTGCTGCACAAAACGAAACGAGGCGGCAATCAGGATGATCGCCACCACGATGATGAAAAAAAGAGGCATCTTGCTCATTGTTGAATCCCCTAAGATTATGCGGAAATCAGGATACCCTGCCTTCCCCGGCATTGCCAAACGGTCGCCCGCGTCACTACACTGGATAAGAAACTGATTATTCAGCCGCAACAGATACAGGGAGTTAATATGCTTTGGTCATTTATCGCTGTCTGTCTTTCCGCATGGCTTTTTGTCGATGCGTCTTATCGCGGGCCCGCCTGGCAGCGCTGGTTATTTAAACCGCTCACGTTACTGCTCTTGCTTCTGCTTGCCTGGCAGGCCCCCATGTTCAGCGCCGTGAGCTATCTGGTGCTCGCCGGTCTGTGCGCCTCGCTGATCGGGGATGCGCTAACGCTACTTCCTCGCCAGCGTCTGCTGTATGCCATTGGCGCGTTCTTCCTGTCACATCTGCTCTACACCATCTACTTTGCCAGCCAGATGACGCTGTCATTCTTCTGGCCGTTGCCGCTGGTATTGCTGGTGGTGGGTGCGCTGCTGATTGCGGTGATCTGGACGCGCCTGGAAGAGATGCGTATGCCGGTGTGCACTTTCATCGCGATGACGCTGGTCATGGTGTGGCTGGCGGGCGAACTCTGGTTCTTCCGTCCCACCGCGCAGGCGATGTCTGCTTTCTTCGGTGCGGCGCTGCTGCTGATCGGGAACGTTGTCTGGCTGGGTAGCCATTATCGCCGTCGCTTCCGGGCAGATAACGCTATCGCTGCGGCCTGCTACTTTGCCGGACACTTCCTGATTGTCCGTTCACTCTATATCTAAATAGCGCTTGACTCTGGAGTCGACTCCAGAGTGCATACTCCGGTTAATGAGAAAATTATCATTTACCGGAGAGTGCCATGTCGACTCCAGAAACACCTAAAAAAACCCCGCAATTCTCGACACTTAAGCTGAATCCGGTCGCGGCGAAAGACGCCTGCTGCTGCGACAAGGCCTGTGAATCCCCGCCCGAAACGCTGCCGGAAACGGGCATTCGTTTTAGCTGGAAAGTTAACGGCATGGACTGCGCTGCCTGCGCGCGTAAAGTTGAAAACGCCGTTAAACAGGTTGTAGGCGTCAGCCACGTTCAGGTCCTTTTCGCCACTGAAAAACTGGTCGTCAGCGCAGATACCGACGTGAGCAAGCAGGTGGAAGCCGCCGTCAGCCAGGCTGGCTACACCCTGCGTAGCGAAACGGCTCCCGTAGAAAAAAGCGGCCCGCTCCGCGAAAACCTGCCCCTGATGACGCTTATCGTCATGATGGCGCTGAGCTGGGGTCTGGCCCAGTTCAGCGCTCCGCTGGGTAATCTGGCCTTTATCGCCACCACGCTGGTCGGTCTTTTCCCCATTGCTCGTCAGGCGCTGCGATTGATGAAAAGCGGTAGCTGGTTCGCCATTGAAACGCTGATGAGCGTGGCGGCGATCGGTGCGCTGTTTATCGGTGCGACGGCAGAAGCCGCGATGGTCTTACTGCTCTTTCTGATTGGCGAACGTCTTGAAGGCTGGGCCGCCAGTCGGGCACGAAAAGGCGTGAGCGCGTTGATGGCGCTGAAACCGGACACCGCCACGCAGGTCGTTGACGGGCAACGTAAAACAGTAGCGATTCAGGATCTACGCCCAGGCGATATCATCGAAGTGGCCGCAGGCGGACGTCTGCCCGCCGACGGCGCATTGCTTAGCGACTATGCCAGTTTTGATGAAAGCGCCTTAACCGGAGAATCGATCCCCGTGGAACGGACGGCGGGCGAAAAAGTGCCCGCCGGCGCCACCAGCGTCGATCGTCTGGTGCAGTTCAGGGTTGTCTCCCGCCCGGGTGAAAGCGCCATCGATCGGATTCTTACGCTGATTGAAGAAGCGGAAGAACGCCGCGCGCCGGTCGAGCGTTTTATTGACCGCTTCAGCCGAATCTATACCCCCGTTATTATGTTGATTGCCCTGCTGGTGGCCGTCATCCCGCCGCTGCTCTTTGCCGGTTCGTGGGAAGCCTGGATTTATAAGGGGCTGACCCTGTTGCTGATTGGCTGCCCATGTGCGCTGGTGATCTCCACCCCAGCGGCCATTACCTCTGGCCTCGCCGCCGCCGCGCGACGCGGTGCGTTGATTAAAGGGGGCGCAGCGCTGGAACAGCTGGGTAAGGTGAAACAGGTCGCCTTCGACAAAACCGGCACGCTGACCGTCGGCCAACCGCAGGTGACGGGGATTTATCCTTTAACTCTCAGCGAGGCGGCACTCCTGACGCTTGCGGCGGCGGTAGAGCAAGGCTCCACCCACCCGTTAGCCCAGGCCATCGTGCGGGAAGCGCAGCATCGCGGGTTAGCGATTCCGGAGGCGACCTCCCAGCGCGCACGGGTGGGATCGGGTATCGAAGCCCTCGTTGACGGAAAAAAGGTGGTGATAAGCGCTGCCGATAAGTTTGCGGATAACGCCTTTGGCCAGCAGGTCCACGCGCTGGAAGCGTCCGGGCAAACGGTGGTTCTGGTGACGCAGGAAAATGAGGCGATGGGGCTTCTGGCGCTCCGCGATACGCTGCGTGAGGATGCGCGGGAAGCGATTGACGCCCTGCATCAACTGGGCGTTCAGGGCGTGATCCTGACCGGCGATAACCCCCGTGCCGCCGCCGCGATTGCCGACGAGCTGGGATTGTCGTTCAAAGCCGGGCTTTTACCCGCCGATAAGGTGAGCGCGGTGACGGAGCTCAACCAGCAAGCGCCACTGGCGATGGTGGGGGATGGTATTAACGATGCGCCCGCCATGAAAGCGGCGACCATCGGCATTGCAATGGGCAGCGGCACCGACGTCGCGCTGGAAACCGCCGACGCGGCGCTGACGCATAACCGCCTGACCGGGCTGGCGCAGATAATAAGCCTGGCGCGAGCGACGCACGCCAATATCCGGCAAAACATTGCGATTGCGTTGGGGCTGAAAGGGATTTTTCTGGTCACTACCCTGCTCGGGATGACCGGACTCTGGCTGGCCGTTCTGGCGGACACCGGTGCAACGGTGCTGGTGACGGCGAACGCGCTACGGCTGCTGCGTCGCCGATAAAACAGGCCCGGCACGGCGTGCTCGCCGTGCCGGGCTTTCACTTCCTGAAACCCGGGTCGGGGTATCTCTTTTATTGCATCCCTAAAATACCCGGCAGCCACAACGAGATCGCCGGAATATAGGTCACCATCCCTAACACGACCAGCAACATGGCATAAAACGGCAGCATGGCCCGCACCACGGTTTCAATCTGCTGCTTACTGACCGCACTGGCGACAAACAGCACCGAGCCGACCGGCGGGGTGATCAATCCAATCCCCAGGTTCACCATCATGATCATGCCAAAATGCACCGGATCGATACCCAGTGAATTGGTCACCGGCAGCAAAACGGGCGTCAGGATCAATATGATCGGCGCCATGTCCATCAGCGTGCCAATCAGCAGCAGCATGATGTTGAGATACATGAGGATCACATACTTGTTGTCCGACAACGAGGTAAAGAACTCGGTGATTCGCGTCGGCAATTGCATGTAGGTCATCACGGCGCCAAAGGCTGCGGCAAAGCCAATCAGGATCATGACGATCGTGACCGTCTTCACCGTCCGGCACATCAGCTTCGGCAGTTCATGCCACTTGTAATCGCGATAGATAAACATGGTGACGAAAAAGGCCCACAGGCAGGCGACCGCCGCCGACTCCGTGGCGGTGAAGATCCCCGTTAAGATGCCGCCAAGGATAATCACCACCGTCATTAACCCCCACAGCGCATCAAGGAAGATTTTCAGCGCCTGCTTAAAGGGGATTTTTTCACCTTTCGGATAACCACGCTTATGAGCAAACCCCAGGCACATCACCATCAGGCTGACACCCAATAGCAAACCCGGCAGCACGCCGGCAATAAACAGCGTGGCGATGGAGACCGTCCCGCCCGCCGCAAGAGAGTAAATCACCGAGTTATGGCTGGGCGGGATCAGAATCGCCTGCACCGAACCACTGGCCGTCACCGCCGCTGCATACTCGCGCGGATAGCCCTTTTTCTCCATTTCCGGGATCATCACGCTGCCGATAGAGGCCGTGTCGGCCACCGATGAACCGGAGATCGCGCCAAAAAAGGTGGATGCGACAATGTTCACCAGCGACAGTCCGCCGCGAATAAACCCAACGAAGATATAGGCAAAATTGACCAGCCGCCGTGCAATTCCCCCTTCGGCCATGATCGCGCCGGCAAGGATAAAGAACGGGATCGCCAGCAGGGTGAATTTATTGACCCCGCTGGTAATCTGGATCATCAACGCCTCCAGAGGCAGTTCGATCCACAATGCGCCAACGACCGCGCTTAACCCTACGGCAAACGCCACCGGCATACCCACCGCCAGCAAAACGGCGAGGGTGAATAACAATACAAAGGCATCCATTGTTCACCCCTATGTGTGGTTGCCGATCAGGACGACCGGACGATTTTCCTGCGAGCCAAACAGCAGGCGCTCGAGGACAAACAGAATCAATATGGCTGAACCGATCGGCAGCGGCAGATAGCTCTCCCCGGAAGTGAGAATCGGGAATTCCGCCACCGGCTGCTCCCACAGCTCTACGCAAAGCCAGAAGCTGTACCAGAACATCAGCCCGGAAATCAGCAGCATCAGCAGATCTACCAGACGGGCGCACAGGGTTTTAAGAGGGGCAGGCAAACGATCCGTGAGCATATTCACCGCAATGTGCGACCCGGCGCGGTAGCCGACTGCGGCACCGATAAAGGTAAACGTCACCATGCAAATAATGGCGATCGGCTCCGGCCAGGATTCACCGCGATTGAGCACGTAGCGAGAGAAAATACCAATCGGGATCACGATGGTCATGATTAATAGCGACACGCCCGCCACGGTCATGGCGAGCAGGTACAGGCGGTCCATCCACTTCAGGTAGCGTTCGGACATACGTCCTCCACAGGGCGCAAGTTACTTGACGTCAGCAATGGCTTTCATCAGATCCTGATGCTTGTCGCCATATTGAGCGCGCACCGGTTCTGTCGCTTTGATAAACACCGCTTTGTCGATGTCGTGGAATTGCACGCCGCCTGCTTTCATTTTTTCCAGCGCCTGTTGGTTGTAGGCATTCCACAAGGTGCGTTGTTCAAACTGCGCTTCGCGTGCCAGCGTCAGAATTTTTTTCTGTTCATCCGCGCTGAGTTTGTCCCATTTCACTTTCGAATAGAGCAACATTTCCGGGGTGATAAAGTGACCGCTGAGCGTGTAGTTTTTGGCAACCGGCATATAGTTATGGGCAATAAACGTCGGCGGATTATTTTCCGCACCGTCGATCACGCCGGTCTGCATGCCGCTGTAGACTTCGCTCACGCCCATTGCCACCGAGTTCGCGCCCATCGCCTTCAGCGTCGCCAGCGCGACCGGGCTGCCCTGCACGCGAATTTTCATGCCTTTTAAGTCTTCCGGTTTTGCAACGGGGCTTTTGGTAATCAGGTTACGGGTGCCGGAATCCATCCAGCCCAGGAAAACCAGACGGGATTTAGGATTCGCGGTCAGCTTTTCGCCGATCTGCTTGCCGATATCACCGTCGATCACTTTGTGCATATGATCTTCATCGCGGAACACATACGGCAGCGTAAAGACTTCAATATCCGGCAGGATGGCGGCAACCGGTGCCATAGAGACGCGAATGATATCGATAGCCCCCATTTGCGCCTGCTCAATCATCTGCTTCTCATCACCGAGCACGCCGCCGGGGAAGACTTTGATCTCCAGCTTGCCGTCAGTCTGTTGTTTGAGTTTTTCCCCCATATTTTGAACAGCCACCACGTTTGGGTAACCCTCAGGATGGACATCCGCGGCTTTGATAGTTTGAGCAGAAACCGATACAGCAACAGCAGAGAGGCACAGCGCAGCCAGTAACGGCTTGAGGGTCGTTTTCATCGGGTGAACTCCAGGGTAGTGGGATAAGCGTTAAAACATTGTTTTAGTTTTCCGCTTAAAAACTAGACTACGGTCTGGAAAGGAGAGGTGAAGCGCCTCACAAAAAAGCGCTAAATTTTGAAACGATGGTTTAATTTCGTTATTGGCATCACGCCAGGCGAAAATAGTTCAGGCCGTCAGCCGCCGCCCAGCATGTGAACATACCCATACAGCAATACCATCACGCCCACAGAGAGCGAACAGAGCGTAGTGACGATGCGTGAGATCGGTGTGGTGTCGATCTGCATGAAACGAATGGCGAAAAAAAGCCCTGCACCATTGATGAGGGGGCCAGCCAGTAAGGTCACTGTTTCATTTAATGCAAAGCTTAACAACGTTATCCAGCCAATCAGGGATAACGCCAGGGGCATAAACGTTCTCATTTACAGCATTCCTTTGCCTGTTGAAAAGTGAGAAAACCTAACCCTTACGAATCAAATACCGATACGGCAGCCCCGCCGTCTCTTGCGCCACCAGATCATGTTCCATAAAGGTGCAAAAACCGGGGATATCGCGCGTGGTTGCCGGATCGTCGGCAATAATCAGCAGCGTTTCGCCCGTTTGCATGTTGCGCACGGTTTTGCGCACCATCATGACGGGCTCGGGGCAACGCAGGCCCTGCGCATCAAGGGTGTGGTCTGGGCTGGAGAACAGGTCGGTCATTGTCTTCTCGTTCATGTCAAAAATCGGCTGTAGTTTACGCCCCGGCGTCGGCAATGCAAACCAGGTTAACGATTGCGTGAAAATCAACCATTGCAAAGCATGATGAAAGCAGTATCATGCAGCCGTTTTCTGAATCGGGTCCGTTAAGCAGGGCAAATAAAATCGCCTTACAGGCCAGGTTCATATTGGGTTCCCTCACCCCAACATTTAAAAAGGTCACAATATGACGTCGTTTTCTCAATCGCAGCGCGTAAAAGCGTTGTTCTGGCTTTCGCTTTTCCATTTGCTGGTGATCACCTCCAGTAATTACCTGGTGCAGTTACCGATCTCTATTTTCGGTTTCCACACGACCTGGGGCGCGTTTAGCTTTCCCTTTATCTTCCTGGCAACCGATCTGACCGTGCGCATTTTTGGCGCGCCGCTGGCCCGTCGCATTATCTTTGCCGTGATGATGCCCGCGTTGTTCATCTCTTACGTGATCTCTTCCTTGTTCTACATGGGAAGCTGGCAGGGCTTTGAAGCGCTACTGAGCTTTAACCTCTTTGTCGCCCGTATCGCTGCCGCCAGTTTTATGGCCTATGCGCTGGGACAGATCCTGGATGTGCACGTTTTCAACCGTCTGCGGCAGAACCATCGCTGGTGGATGGCCCCCACCGCGTCGACGCTGTTTGGCAACATCAGCGATACGCTGGCCTTCTTCTTTATCGCCTTCTGGCGCAGTCCGGATGCCTTTATGGCCGAACACTGGATGGAAATCGCGCTGGTGGATTACTGCTTCAAGGTGCTGATCAGCATTGTCTTCTTCCTGCCCATGTATGGCGTACTGCTGAATATGTTGCTGAAAAGACTCGCAGATAAATCTGAAATCTCGGCATTGCAGGCAGGTTAAGGGTTCGCCTTATCAGTTGTGATAAGATGGATGAATGAGCCGTTATGGCCGTTTATCGAAAGGAAGATGTCAATGCGCAATCTGGTTAAATATGTCGGGATTGGCCTGCTGGTCGTGGGGCTTGCCGCGTGTGATAACAGCGATACAAAAACACCTGCTCAGGGCGCCTCTGCTGAAAGCAATGCGACCGGTCAGCCCGTCAATCTGATGGATGGCAAACTCAGCTTCTCTCTGCCGGCGGATATGACCGACCAGAGCGGTAAGCTGGGCACTCAGGCTAACAATATGCACGTCTATTCCGATGCGACGGGGCAGAAAGCGGTAATTGTGATCGTCGGCGACGACTCCACCGAGGAGCTGGGCGTGCTGGCGAAGCGTCTTGAAGATCAACAGCGCAGCCGTGACCCGCAGCTGCAGGTCGTGACCAACAAAGCTATCGAACTGAAGGGCCACACCCTGCAACAGCTGGACAGCATTATCTCCGCCAAAGGCCAGACCGCGTACTCGTCTGTTGTGCTGGGTAAAGTGGATAACAAACTGCTGACCCTGCAAATCACGCTGCCTGCGGACGATCAGCAGAAAGCGCAGTCAACTGCAGAGAACATCATTAACACCCTCGTGATCCAGTAATTTCGGTCATGGTGACACGGCCTCCGTCGCTTGCGTCGGGGGCCGTTTTTTTAAACGCCAGGTCAGGAGTAACGCCACCGCCACCAGCCCCGCCGCCGCCAGATAAATCACCGGCACACCCGCCCATGCCATAACCAGCCCTGCCAGCGGCCCGGTGATACCTAACGACATATCCATAAACACCGTATAGGTGGCCAGCGCCGATCCCTGATTTTGCTGCGGCACCGCCTTGACCGCCACCACGCCAAGCGCCGGGAAAACCAGCGAGAACCCGGCTCCCGCCAGGAACACGCCCGCCTTTGCCATCCACGGCGCATAAGCCAGGCCGGTGACGAGCAGGCCGACAATCTCCACGGCAAAACAGATCATCGCCACGTTTAATCCACCCAGACGGTTGATGCCGTTAGGGAAAAGTAAGCGTGCGCCCACAAACGCGCAGCTAAAGAGCGTGAGCGCAAAGGCGGCGCCATCCCAGCCTTTGGCATCGTAGAACAAGGTGATGAACGTCGCGATAACCCCGAAGCCCGCCGAGGCCAGCGCGAGCGCCATGCCGTACGGCCAGACGCGCCCCAGGACCGCGCGAAACGGCAAAGGCTTACCTTTGCTGGCTTTCACTTTTGGCCGCGGCAGGGCAAGCAAAATGGCCAGAAGCGCCACGATCATAATGGTTATCGCCAGCCCGTGTAGCCCGCCCCAGGCATAACAGACCACGCCAAGCGGTGCCCCCAGCGCCATCGCCCCGTAAGTCACAATACCATTCCAGGAAATCACCCGTCCGATATGGGGCGCGCCCACGACGCCCACGCCCCACAGTGTCGATCCGGTTCCCGCCAGGCTCTGCCCGATGCCCAAAATCACCCGGCCCAGACAGAGCAGCAGCAGGCTCATCGCCGGCCATTCGCTTGTCTCAGCGGCCATCAGATAGCTCAGGCCGCTTAAGAAGCAGCCGCATAGCCCGACGACAACGATGCTTTTTGGCCCAAACAGATCCGCATAACGCCCGGATTGTGGACGGCTTAGCAAGGTGGCGAAATATTGCAGGCTGATCACCAGCCCTGCCCAGAAGGCGCTGTATCCCATCACGTCATGGACATAGCCCGGCAATACCGCCAGGGGAAGACCAATCGTGAGGTAGCTGGCAAAGTTAAACATGACGACGGAGACAATGCGCAGATTAAGGCGCAATCCACTGAGCGCCGGTTCGGCGTCGGGTACGGACATGAGGTTCTACCTGGATTTTTACAACAGTGTTTCACTATTACCATGTCAGGGGATGAAAATCAGCACAGACTTTCAGATTATCAACCCAGACGGCAGGCTGCCGGCACACTACACTTAAGGCCACACAACAAAAGGAATTCGTATGAAAGCCACTCAGCCCGACAAAGCGGGTCTACACATTCTGCTCAAACTCGCCTGTCTGGTGGTGATCCTTGCCGGTATTCATGCGGCAGCCGACATCATTGTTCAGCTTTTACTGGCGCTCTTTTTTGCCATTGTTCTCAACCCGCTTGTCACCTGGTTTATTCGTCGGGGAATTAAAAGGCCCGTGGCTATTACCATTGTGGTGATGGTGATGCTGGTCGTGCTGACGGCATTGGTGGGCGTACTGGCCGCGTCTCTGAGTGAATTCTCTACCATGCTGCCAAAATACAATAAGGAACTGACGCGCAAAATCATCGATCTGCAGGAGATGTTACCCTTCCTGAATCTGCATATTTCTCCGGAAAGAATGTTGCGGAGAATGGATTCTGAAAAAGTGATGACCTTCGCTACGACGCTGATGACGGGTCTCTCCGGGGCGATGGCCAGCGTGTTACTGCTGGTGATGACGGTCGTCTTTATGCTGTTTGAAGTTCGCCACGTGCCCTATAAGCTGCGTTTTTCGCTGAATAATCCGCAAATCCATATTGCGGGCCTGCACCGCGCGTTAAAAGGCGTGACCAAATATCTGGCGCTCAAAACATTGCTGAGCCTCTGGACCGGGGTGATCATCTGGCTGGGCCTGACGCTGATGGGCGTACAGTTTGCGCTGATGTGGGGCGTGCTGGCCTTCTTACTGAACTATGTTCCCAACATCGGTGCCGTCCTTTCAGCCGTGCCGCCGATGATTCAGGCGTTCCTGTTTAATGGTATCTACGAATGTATGCTGGTGGGGGCGCTGTTCCTCGTGGTGCATATGGTGCTGGGGAATATTGTCGAGCCACGCATGATGGGGCACCGCCTGGGTATGTCGACAATGGTGGTCTTCCTGTCGTTGCTGGTCTGGGGATGGTTACTGGGGCCCGTCGGCATGTTGCTTTCCGTGCCGCTGACCAGCGTCTGCAAAATCTGGATGGAGACCACTAAAGGCGGCAGCAAGCTGGCGATTTTGCTTGGCCCGGGCCGACCCAAAAGCCGGCTTCCCGGTTAATAACGTCCTCTGTCACCTTCCCGTCAGGGGAGGTGACAGAGTATCAGGCCTTTATTATTTCGCTGATTTTTAAAATCGATTTTTTATTGTTTTCATTTCTGAACACTGAGCACAATTCTAAATTTCCGGATGTGCCAAATCATTAATAAGTCACATATTAGCCGCCGCTTATGACGCCGCCCCGCCATATATATTCGCAAGCTCGCCGACAAAATTGTACGATGTGGGCGGCAATACAGGTCAATGGGCTATGCGCTGTTGTCATTATGATGAAAACGACGCGGTGACGCTTCTGGACGTGCCCCCGCACATCGCGCTGGCGAAGGAAAATATCGCAAAAGCAGGTTTATCTCATCGCATTGGGTTCCATGCTGTCGATATGCTTAGCGACACCCCGTTCCCGGGCGAGGCGGATACCGGGTGCCCGACTGTGCATTATTGAGCTGTTCCGGGATGCACAGAAATGTGAAGCCGCATACTTTAATAAACGCTTAACCCCCCTGGCGACGTTATTCGCCACTTGATGACGGATGTATCGCGGACGCGCGCAGATGAAATTTGCATTCAACATTGTCGACTGGCAGGCCCGAGCACCCGGCCTCAGTGATGCCCTTCAGTGGCAGGCGTGGTCACGTCAAGATCAGACCATCGACCCTGCTGCCCCGCTGGCTACGCTGACTGACCTGCCGATGATGACCGCGCGACGTCTGAACTCCGGCAGTAAACTGGCAGTGGATTGCGGTCTGGCGATGCTGCGTAAGCAGACCATCGACGCCGTTGTCTATTCCAGTCGACACGGCGAGCTGGAGCGTAATTACCGCATTCTGCACGCGCTGGCGACGGAGCAGGACGTTTCTCCTACCGATTTCGCGATGTCAGTGCATAATTCCGCGGTCGGCAATCTCACCATCGCCGCACGGCAGCCGATTGTCTCCTCGTCGATTTCCGCCGGGATGGAGACCTTTCAGCAAGGCCTCATTGAGGTCATGACGTTGCTACAGGCCGGGTATTCCCGCGTGTTGCTGGTGGATTTTGATGGCGCGCTGCCTGCGTTTTATCATCCTTACCTTCCGCCATCCCTGCCGACGTGGCCCTATGCGCTGGCGCTGGTAATTGAGGCAGGCGATACCCTGCGCTGCGAAACCCGCCCGGGCAGCGACGGCAAGGAACATTCTCTGCCATCAGGCCTGATGTTCCTGCGCCACTATCTGAGTGACGCATCCTCCTTTGCCATTCCCGGCGAACGGCTGCTCTGGCAATGGACGCGGAGATGAGCAAGATCGCTGCCTCTCTTAATCGGTTATGGCGTCTGGTCATGACTGGATTCTGCTTTGCACTATTTGGCGCAGGCGGGCTGCTGCTGTCGTTGGTCTGGTTCAACCTGCTGCCGATTGTTCAACGCGATCGCATCAAACGTCGCCGTCTGGCGCGCCGCAGCATCTCCGCCAGCTTCCGACTCTTCCTTGGTGTGACCCGCTGGCTGGGCGTACTGGATTACCGCATCCAGAATCTTGATGCGCTGCGCGGCGAACGCGGCTGCCTGGTCATTGCTAACCATCCGACGCTCATTGACTACGTGATTCTCGCCTCTGTGATGCCCGATACGGACTGTCTGGTTAAAAGCGCCCTCCTGCGTAATCCTTTCGTCAGTGGGGTGATCCGCGCGGCAGATTATCTGGTCAACAGTGAAGCAGAAACGCTACTGGCCGCCAGCCAGCAACGCCTGGCGCAGGGGGACACGCTGTTAATTTTCCCTGAGGGCACCCGCACCCGTAGCGGCGAAGCCATCACTTTGCAGCGCGGCGCGGCGAATATTGCCGTGCGCTGCCAGTGTGATATGCGGCTGGTGATCATTCATTGCAGTGAACATCTGCTGGATAAAAATAGTCAGTGGTACGATATACCGCCGAAAAAACCCATTTTTACCGTGAATGTGTACGACCGCGTGCAGATTCATGATTTTTACGATGCACACCAACAAGAACCGGCCCTGGCGGCAAGACAGTTAAACCGGCATTTGCAGCATCGATTAACATCAGGCCTTCACTCTTTGTCAGGAATTAATGATGCAAGCGCTTTATCTTGAAATTAAAAATCTTATTATCTCAACGCTCAATCTGGACGAACTGACCGAGCAGGATATCGACACAGATGCGGCGCTTTTTGGGGAAGGTCTGGGCCTCGACTCTATCGATGCCCTGGAACTGGGCCTGGCCGTAAAAAATCAGTACGGGGTCGTGTTATCCGCGGAAAGTGAAGAGATGCGCCAGCACTTCTATTCCGTTGCCACGCTGGCCTCTTTTATCCATGCCCAACGCGCCTGAGAATTGACCCGTTATGACAGAAAAACACACCCTTTATCAGGAAGTCTCCGAACTTCTGATCACGCTGTTTGAAATCGCTCCTGAGGATATCACCCCTGAGGCACGCCTGTATGAAGACCTGGATCTGGACAGCATCGACGCCGTAGACATGGTTGTTCACCTGCAGAAGAAAACCGGTAGAAAAATCAAACCGGAAACCTTCAAGTCTGTCCGCACCGTTCAGGATGTGGTGGATGCGGTAGATCAGCTCCTGCACGACGAGTAAACCGCGTGCGTAATGAACGGACGTTTCCAGCGATCCCGTTACTGACAGGATTAATGCTGCTTGCCTGGCCCGTTCTCATCGGCTTTGGTCTTACGCATCACAGCCTGCACTGGCTGCTGCCGCTTATGGCGCTGCTGCTGGTCTTACGTCTGCGTCAGGCACGTCGCCTGCGCGGGCCGATGCGTTATGTCATTCAGTGCGTTGCGCTCGCCGGGATCACACTCTGTGCAGCTAGCTACCTGTTAAAAGCCCATCAGTGGCTGTTGCTGTATCCCGTGGTCGTCAACCTGGTGATGCTGGTCGTTTTCGGCGGGTCACTCTGGACAACGATGCCGCTGGTAGAACGTCTGGCGCGCATACGCGACCCCCATTTATCCTCTGCCGGAGTGCATTACACGCGACGTGTGACCCAGGTGTGGTGTGGATTTTTTATCGTTAATGGCGCCATTGCATGGTTTACCGTCGTCCACGGCGAGATGCAGCTTTGGACGCTGTGGAACGGTTTGATCGCCTACCTCCTGATGGGATCGCTGATGGCGGCGGAGTGGCTCGTGCGCCAACGGGTGATAAAAAGAGATGCCGAATGAATAAACCGCCCCTTCCTTTGAGCCAGTGGCTTAATGCGCCGCGCGCGGAGGATACGCCCGTTGCCTGGCTTGGCGAGCGCACCTGGACGCTGGGCGCGTTACGCCACGACGTCACCCTGCTGATGCATACGCTGCGCCAGCAGGAGGGGGAGCGCTGGGCATTGTGCTTCGAAAACAGCTATCTCTTTATTGTCGCCCTGCTGGCCACGCTCCATGCCGGGAAGACGCCGGTTATTCCCGGCCACAGCCGCGTCTCGCTCCTGGAAGAACAACGCGGATTGTTTGACGGAATAGTAAGCGATCGCACGCTGGGTTTCGCCGGTCGGCTGATTGTCGTCACCGCCTCTCAGGGCGAAGCGTCGGCGTTTGTGCCCTTGCCCGCCATTGACGATTCGCGCGTCATCGAACTCTTTACCTCCGGTTCCACGGGCGCACCCCGCCGGGTGGTCAAGCACATCGCCAGCCTGGATCGCGAAGCCACCCTGCTCGCCACCTGCTTTGGGGAACGGCTGAAGGACTGTAGCATCGTGGCCTCTGTGGTGGCCCAGCATCTCTATGGCCTGACCTTCCGCATCTTTTTACCGATGGCGTTAGGTCTGGAGCTCAACGCCGCCATGCTCCTTTACCCTGAACAGCTGGCGGCGCTGCCGCACAACCGCCGCTACCTGTTTATCAGCAGCCCGGCGTTTTTGAAACGACTCGATACCGATCTGCCTGCCCCTCCGGTTGAGATGCTGATCTCAGCGGGCGGCGTGCTGCCCTGGGAGGATATTTCTGCCACCCATAACTGGCTCAACGTCTGGCCGGACGAAATTTACGGCAGTACCGAAACGGGCATTCTGGCCTGGCGTCATTGCCGGGAGATGAACACCTCCTGGCGAGCCTTCCCTGACGTAACGTTCAGGGCAGAAGAGGAAACCTGTCGCGTGACCTCGCCTCTGATTCACGAGGCCGAAGGCCTGCTGCTGGACGATATTCTCCACTTCGACGACAACGGCCAGTTCACGATTGCCGGGCGTCGTGGACGGGTCGTTAAAATCGAAGAAAAGCGTATTTCCCTGAACGAAATAGAACACCGCCTGCTGGCGCTGGAAGGCATTTGCGAAGCCGCCGCCCTGCCCGTCACCCGCGGTGGACGTCAGGGGATCGGCGTCTTGCTGGTGCTGGATGATGAGGCGCGCCAGCGCTGGCAAAAGCGGGGCAAAAGCGCGCAGGAGGTAGCCTGGCGTCGTGCGCTGCGACCATGGCTTGAGCCGGTCGCCATTCCGCGCTACTGGCGCATCCTTGATGAAATGCCGGTCAACACAATGAATAAGCGTGTCTATGCGCAGTTACAGGAGTTTTTTCATGAAGATTCATGAAATCGAGCGCCACCAGGCGCAACCGCAGCATCTGGACATCGTCTTACATCTCGATCCGGGTTTGTTCTGGTTTAAGGGACATTTTGCCGCCCAACCCTTGCTGCCAGGCGTCGCCCAGCTCGACTGGGTCATGCATTACGCCACCACATTACTGGCCCCTGAGCACCGGTTTCACAGCATTCAGAACGTCAAATTTCAGGCCCCCCTGGTGCCCGATACCACGGTGACGCTCAGCCTTGACTGGGATGCCGCGCGGCAAATTCTGGCCTTCCGTTTTCAGCGTCATGACGGCGGCGAGCGGCATACGGCGAGCAGCGGGAAGATCCGTTTATGTCGTTAACCTTCCGTCCCTGCGTGGTGATCCCCTGCTATAACCACGGCGCGATGATGGCAGGCGTCCTCGCACGCCTGGCGCCGTTTAACCTGCCCTGTTTCATCGTCGATGACGGTAGTGAGGCGAACACGCAGCAGGCGCTGGCGCGTTTAACGGCCGAGCACCCGCAGGTGACCTTACTTCGGCTCGCTGATAACGCGGGCAAAGGCACGGCGGTACTCCATGGGCTGGAAGCCGCCTCCCGTGCGGGCTTTACCCATGCCGTACAGGTGGACGCCGACGGACAACACGCGATTGAAGATATTCCTTCGCTGCTGTCGCTGGCGCAGCGTCACCCGGACGATCTGATTTCAGGCCAGCCGGTGTATGACGACTCTATCCCACGCTCGCGTCTGTATGGACGCTGGGTGACGCATGTCTGGGTCTGGATTGAAACGTTATCGTTGCAGTTAAAGGACAGCATGTGTGGTTTTCGGGTTTACCCCATCGCCCCGACGCTCTCACTGGCGAAGCGCGTGACCCTCGGTAAGCGTATGGATTTCGATACCGAAGTGATGGTGCGTCTTTACTGGCAGGGCCACACCAGCCATTTTCTGCCGACCCGCGTCACCTATCCCCAGGATGGGCTGTCTCACTTCGATGCCTTCAAGGACAACGTCCGCATTTCGCTGATGCACACCCGGCTGTTTTTCGGCATGCTGCCGCGCATCCCCTCCCTGCTTTTTCGCCATCGTAGTCAACACTGGGCGAAGCAGCAGGAAGTAAAAGGCCTGTGGGGAATGCGCCTGATGCTCCGGGTGTGGCAGATTTTTGGCCGTCGCGCATTCAGCCTGCTGTTATGGCCGGTTATCGGCGTGTACTGGCTCACCGCTCGCCCGGCGCGACAGGCGTCACAGCAGTGGATTGCACAGGTGAAACAGACGCTGGCGCAGCGGGAAATGGCTGAACCGCCGCGGCTAAACAGCTTTTTCCACTTCATGCGCTTTGGTCATGCCATGCTGGATAAAATCGCCAGCTGGCGCGGTGAACTGCAGTTTAATCGCGATATTGTCTTTGCCCCCGGCGCAAGTGATGCGCTCGATATGACGGCTCCGCAGGGCAAGCTGCTGCTGGCCTCGCATCTTGGTGACGTGGAAGCCTGCCGCGCGATGGCGCAACGGGAAGGCAGCAAGGTGATTAACGCGCTGGTGTTCAGCGACAACGCCAGGCATTTTAAGCAAATCATGGAAGAGATGGCCCCGCAGGCCGGACTGAACCTGATCCCGGTGACCGATATCGGACCGGAGACCGCGATCGCCATTAAAGAGAAACTCGATCGCGGCGAATGGGTGGCGATCGTGGGCGATCGCATTGCGGTCAATCCGCAGCGCAATGGCGAGTGGCGCGTTATCTGGAGTCCGTTTATGGGACGCCTCGCCCCCTTCCCACAAGGCCCGTTTATTCTGGCCTCCATTTTGCGCTGTCCGGTCTTGCTGATCTTTGCCCTGCGTCAGCAAGGGGCCCTGACCATCCACTGCGAAGCCTTTGCCGATCCGCTGTTATTGCCGCGCGGTGAACGCCAGCAGGCGTTGCAGCAGGCCGTGGATCGCTACGCCGCACGGCTGGAGCATTACGCGCTGTTGTCGCCGCTCGACTGGTTTAATTTTTTCGATTTCTGGCATCTGCCGGATGCCAAAGAGAAGGAGTAAAGGGTGCTGACCGATCCCCGCTTCACCGCAGAAGTAGAACTGACCGTCCCGTTTCATGACGTCGATATGATGGGCGTGGTCTGGCACGGCAACTATTTCCGTTATTTTGAGATCGCCCGCGAGGCGTTGCTCAATCAATTTAACTACGGCTATCGTCAGATGAAGGCCTCAGGCTATGTCTGGCCCGTGGTGGACACCCGGGTGAAATACCGCGATGCCGTTACCTTTGAGCAGCGCATCCGCGTACGTGCCCACATCGAAGAGTGTGAAAACCGTCTGCGTATCGCTTACCAGATTTTCGACGCGCAGAGCGGGAAACGCACCACCACCGGCTATACCATTCAGGTCGCCGTTGAAGAAGCCAGCCGCGAGATGTGTTTTGTCAGCCCGGCGATTTTATTTGAACGAATGGGAGTGACGCCATGAGATGGTTGCCCCTGCTTGCCCTCGTCATCAGCCCGTTCGTCAGCGCAGTCACGCTGGACGAGTTGCAGCAACGCTTTACCGAACAGCCCGTGGTACGTGCGCACTTTGAGCAAACGCGCACCATTAAGGATCTGCCGCAGCCGCTGCGCTCGCAGGGCGACATGCTGATTGCCCGCGACAGTGGCCTGCTGTGGGATCAAAAATCACCGTTCCCGATGACGCTGCTGTTGGACGATTCGCGCATGGTGCAGGCGATCAATGGGCAGCCGCCGCAAATCATCACGGCGGAAAACAACCCGCAGATGTTCCAGTTCAACCACCTGCTGCGTGCCCTGTTCCAGGCCGATCGCAAAGCACTTGAAGAGAACTTCCGCATCGACTTTAAAGACCTGGGTGAAGGGCGCTGGTCGCTGGTCCTGACGCCTGTCACCACGCCTCTGGATAAGATCTTTGCCACGATGAATCTGGGTGGGGCAAGGTATCTGGAGTCTATTCAGCTCAACGATAAACAGGGCGATCGGACGGATATTCGCCTTTCCCACCATCAGGTGACGCCCGCCAGCCTGACCCATGACGAACGCCAACGTTTTGCTGCCCCGTAAGGCTTTACGCCCGGCGCTGCTCTGGGCCATGACCTGCCTCATTCTGGTGGGCGTGCTGGTGTCGTTGCTGCCTGGCGCACGGCTGAACAGTAGCGTGCTGGCCATGCTGCCAAAACAGACGCTGGGGGCGACTCCCCCGGCGCTCAACGACGGTTTTATGCAGCGGCTGGATCGCCAGCTGGTCTGGCTTGTCAGCCCCGGTAAACACCCCGACCCGCGCGTGGCACAGCAGTGGCTGACGCTCCTGCAAGGCAGTGCAACGCTGCACGCGGTGAAAGGCCCCATAGATGCCGCCGGACAAAAAGCCTGGGGAGAATTCTTCTGGCAACACCGAAATGGCCTTATCGATCCCGTGACCCGCGCGCGCTTACAGAACGGCGGTGAAGCGCAAGCCCAGTGGATTTTATCGCAGCTGTACTCTGCATTTTCGGGCGTCAGCGGCAAAGAGTTGCAAAACGATCCGCTGATGTTGATGCGGGGTTCACAGCTGGCGCTGGCGCAAAACAGCCAAAAGCTGCGACTGATGGACGGCTGGCTGGTCACCAAAGATAACGCCGGAAACTACTGGTATTTGCTGCACGGTGAGCTGGCCGGTGAGTCCTTTGATATGCAGCAAACGCACCGCCTGGTGACCACGCTGCACTCACTGGAGGCCGAGCTGAAAACCCGCTACCCGCAGGCTGAATTGCTCTCACGGGGGACCGTTTTTTATAGCGATTACGCCAGCCAGCAGGCGAAGAAAGATATGTCGACGTTGGGAACCGCCACGCTGCTTGGCGTGGTGCTGCTGATTGTGCTGGTATTCCGTTCGCTGCGCCCTCTGCTTCTGTGCCTGCTTTCCATCGGGGTCGGTGCGCTGGCGGGCACCGTCGCCACGCTGCTGCTGTTTGGCGAGCTGCATCTGATGACGCTGGTGATGAGCATGAGCATTATCGGCATCTCGGCGGATTATACGCTCTATTACCTCACCGAAAGGATGGTACACGGCGCAGAACAGTCGCCGTGGGAAAGCCTGGCAAAGGTCCGTTATGCCCTGCTGCTGGCCCTGCTGACCACCGTCGCCGCGTATCTGATCATGATGCTTGCCCCCTTCCCGGGCATCCGCCAGATGGCGGTATTCGCCGCCGTGGGGCTGAGTGCGTCCTGCCTGACGGTGATTTTCTGGCATCCGTGGTTATGCCGTGGGCTGCCGGTGCGTCCGGTGCCCGCGATGGTGTGGATGCTGCGCTGGCTCGCGGCGTGGCGTCGGGAGAAAAAACTCGCCATCGGCCTGCCTGTCGCGCTGACCCTGGTGTCCCTTGTGGGCATCGCCCATCTGCGGGTGGATGATGATATCGCCCAGCTTCAGGCGCTCCCACAGGCGATACTCGCCCAGGAAAAAACGATAACGGCCCTGACGGGGCAAAGCGTTGATCAAAAATGGTTTGTGGTTCATGGCAAATCAGCTCAGCAAACGCTGGAGCGGCTCGAAGCCTTTACCCCCGCGCTGGAACAGGCGCAAAAAGCCGGGGAGCTGAAAGCCTGGCGCACGGTGCCGCTGAACTCCCTTAAGCGGCAGCAAAGCGACCTGGCCCTGCTGCAAAATGCCGCGCCAGCCGTGACGAAAGTCCTGCAAAGCGCGGGGCTGCGTACCGTTTCACCCGCGTTGTCTGCCATGCCCGTGACCGTGGAGGCATGGCTCTCCAGCCCAGCCAGCGAAGGCTGGCGTCTGCTCTGGCTGACGCTGCCTGGCGGGGAAAGCGGCGTGCTTGTTCCCGTCGACGGCGTCAAAAACACTACTGCGCCGCGCCAACTTGCCGCCACGCATCAGGGTGTGGTGTGGGTGGATCGTAAGGCGAGCTTCGATACGCTGTTTGCCCTGTATCGTTCCATCCTGACCGGCCTGCTTGTGGTCGCCCTGGCGGTCATTGGCTGCGGGGCGATAGTGCGTCTTGGCTGGCGTAAAGGCTCGATCAGTTTGATCCCCTCCGTCCTGTCGCTTGGCTGCGGACTTGCCGCGCTGGCGGCCAGCGGCCATCCGGTGAATCTCTTTTCCCTGCTGGCACTGGTGCTGGTGCTGGGTATTGGCATCAATTACACCCTATTCTTCAGTAACCCGCGCGGCACGCCGCTCACCTCCATGCTGGCGGTAACGCTTGCAATGATGACCACATTGCTGACGCTGGGTATGCTGGTCTTCAGCGCCACGCAGGCTATCAGCAGCTTCGGGATCGTGCTGGTCAGCGGTATTTTCACTGCCTTCCTGCTTGCCCCGCTGGCGATGCCCGCGAAAAGAGAGAGAAAACGATGATGACCCCTTTTGGCCGCGCCGTAGCGCTGGTGGCCGTACTGCTTCTGGCGGGCTGTAGCCACTCGACCAACAGCGACAGCACACGTCCGCAGGCCTGGTTACAACCCGGCACAAAAGTGACGCTTCCCCCACCCGGGATTGCGCCGGCATTGAATTCTCAGCAATTATTGACCGGCAGCTTTAACGGGCAAACCCAGTCGCTGCTGGTGATGCTCAACGCCGATGCCCATAAAGTGACGCTCGCCGGGCTCTCCTCGGTAGGCATTCGCTTATTCCTGGCAACCTATGACGATACGGGCATTCATACCGAACAGTCGATTATCGTGCCCCAGTTGCCGCCCGCCAGTCAGGTGCTGGCCGATGTGATGCTCAGCCACTGGCCGCTCAGTGCCTGGCAACCGCAGTTGCCGAAAGGCTGGACGCTGAAGGACAATGGCGATCGCCGCGAACTGCGTAACCCACGCGGCACGCTGGTGACGGAAATCGTCTACCTCCAGCGCCACGGCAAGCGCGAGCCGATCAGTATTGAGCAGCACGTATTTAAGTACCACATCACCATTCAATATCTGGGTGACTGAGATGATTTACATTTCTGCTGTTGGCATGGTCAATGCCCTGGGCAATTCGGCTGACGAGATAGCCCGCAACCTCACGGCGGGCATTGCGCCGGGTATGCGAAGCCGCAGCGGCTGGCTACAGGGCTGTCCGGATGCGGTGCTGGGTGGCGTTGAGGGCGAATTGCCCCTGATCCCCGACGAGATGGCGGCCCACCGGACCCGTAACAACCAGCTTTTGTTGGCCGCGCTGGCACAAATTCAGCCTGACGTTGATGAGGCCATAGCCCGGGTGGGCCGCGATCGCGTGGCGGTCGTGCTGGGCACCAGTACCTCCGGGCTGGACGAAGGCGATGCGCACGTCAGGTTATCTCTGAAGGGCGAAGCCAGCCTGGCGTGGCAGTATCCTCAGCAGGAGCTGGGCGATCCGTCGCGCTTTCTGGCGAAATGGCTGGCACTGGAAGGCCCGGCCTACACTATTTCGACCGCCTGCTCGTCCAGCGCCCGCGCGATGATCAGCGGACAACGGCTTCTCGATGCGGGGCTGGTGGATATCGCCCTTGTCGGTGGCGCGGATACCCTCAGCCGTATGCCGGTTAACGGGTTTAACAGCCTCGAAGCGCTGTCACCGACGCGGTGCGAACCGTTCGGGCGTGACCGTCGCGGTATCACCATTGGTGAAGGCGCCGCGCTAATGATCCTGACCCGTGAGCCGCAGCCCGTCGCGCTGTTGGGATCGGGGGAATCCAGCGACGCCTGGCACATCTCCGCCCCCCACCCGCAGGGCGAAGGGGCGATTCGCGCCATTCAGCAGGCGCTGCGTGAAGCGCGCCTTCAGCCTGCCGACGTGGGTTATATTAACCTTCACGGCACGGCCACGCCGCTGAACGATCAGATTGAGTCTCAGGTGATTCACGATCTCTTCGGTGAGCATGTCCCCTGCAGCTCAACCAAACATTTAACCGGCCACACGCTGGGTGCGGCGGGTATCACCGAAGCCGCGCTGAGCTGGCTTATCCTGTCGCGCAATTTGCCGTTGCCACCGCAGGATTTTTGCCGTTACGCACCTGACACTACGCTGCCGCCCTGTGGAATATTGTCTCAGCCTGAGCGGCTGAAAAAACCGGTGATTTTGTCTAATTCGTTCGCGTTTGGCGGCAATAACGCCAGCATTGTGCTGGGGAGAGTGTCATGACCTATTTATCACCGGGGGAGTATCTTCCCCACGATGCGCCCATGATGCTGCTGGAATCCGTGAAGGATGTGACGGAAGAGCGCGCCGTGTGCTGCGTCAGCGTCAATGCGCAGAGCGTTCTGGCCCCGTTTCTCAACGCCGATGGCGATCTGCCTGGCTGGTATGCGCTGGAGCTGATGGCGCAGACCGTGGGCGTCTGGTCCGGCTGGCATCGTCAGCAGGAAGGCCAGGCGCACATCGCGTTGGGTATGGTGCTGGGCGCACGCGAACTGATCTGTGCCGAAGGGCGTTTTATGGCGGGCACGACCTTAACGATAACCATCACTCTGCTGATGCAGGATGCCCGTTTCGGCAGCTTCGAATGCGCCATTACCGCCGGTGACGCCACGCTGGCAACGGGCCGCGTGAACACCTTCCAGCCCAGCGCGGAAGAACTTACTTCGCTTTTTAATCAGGGATCCCGGACATGAGTCGTTCCGTTCTGGTCACCGGTGCCAGCAAAGGCATTGGCCGCGCCATCGCCCGCCAGCTTGCGGCTGATGGATTTACTATTGGCGTGCATTATCATCGCGATGCCGCAGGTGCTCAGCAGACGCTGGATACGATCGTAGAGGCGGGTGGACAGGGTCGCCTGCTCTCCTTTGACGTCGGTAACCGGGCCGAGTGTCTTGCCGTACTGGAGCAGGAAATCGAGACGCACGGCGCCTGGTATGGCGTGATCAGCAACGCGGGGATCGCCCGCGACGGCGCATTTCCGGCCCTCAGCGATGACGACTGGGATAGCGTGATTCACACCAACCTCGACAGTTTCTATAACGTGATCCACCCCTGCATCATGCCGATGATTGGCACCCGCAAAGGGGGGCGTATCATCACGTTATCCTCCGTCTCCGGCATAATGGGCAACCGCGGTCAGGTAAACTACAGCGCGGCGAAGGCCGGTATTATTGGCGCAACCAAGGCGCTGGCGGTTGAACTGGCGAAGCGAAAAATCACCGTGAACTGCATAGCGCCCGGGTTGATTGACACCGGGATGATCGAGATGGAAGACGCCGCACTCAAAGAAGCCATGTCAGTTATCCCGATGAAGCGCATGGGCCAGGCGGAGGAAGTGGCGGGTCTGGCGAGTTACCTGATGTCGGATATTGCGGGCTATGTGACCCGCCAGGTGATCTCCATCAATGGAGGCATGCTATGACACGTCGCGTGGTCATAACAGGCATGGGTGGCGTAACCGCGTTTGGCGAGGACTGGCAATCCGTATCCGCAAGGCTGTTGAAGTATGAAAATGCGGTGCGAACCATGCCGGAGTGGCAGATTTACGCGGGCCTGCAGACCCTGCTTGGCGCGCCCATTGATGATTTTAGCCTGCCGGAACACTATACCCGCAAACGCATCCGCTCCATGGGACGCGTGTCGCTGCTGTCGACCCGTGCCAGCGAGCTGGCGCTGGAGCAGGCGGGGCTGATTGACGATCCGGTACTGACCAACGGGGAGACGGGTATCGCCTACGGCTCCTCAACCGGCAGCACTGGCCCGGTGAGCGAATTTGCCACCATGCTGACCGAAAAGCATACCAATAACATCACCGGCACCACCTATGTGCAGATGATGCCGCATACCACGGCAGTGAATACCGGATTGTTCTTTGGCCTGCGAGGACGCGTCATCCCGACCTCAAGCGCGTGCACGTCCGGCAGCCAGGCCATTGGTTATGCCTGGGAAGCGATTCGCCACGGTTATCAAACCGTCATGGTCGCGGGCGGCGCAGAAGAACTGTGTCCGTCAGAAGCGGCGGTATTTGATACGCTCTTTGCCACCAGCCAGCGTAATGAGTCGCCCAAAATCACCCCCTCGCCGTTTGATATTCAGCGCGACGGGCTGGTCATTGGTGAAGGCGCGGGGACCTTAATTCTGGAGGAGCTGGAGCATGCGAAAGCGCGTGGCGCCACCATCTATGGGGAAATTGTCGGGTTCGCGACAAACTGCGATGCAGCGCATATTACCCAGCCACAGCGGGAAACGATGCAAATCTGTATGGAACAGTCGCTGAAAATAGCCGGCTTAAGCGCCAGGGATATGGGTTATATTTCGGCGCATGGTACCGCCACCGATCGCGGTGATATTGCTGAGAGTCAGGCGACTGCGGCTATTTTCGCGGATCACGTGCCGGTGTCATCGCTGAAAAGCTATTTTGGTCACACGCTGGGCGCGTGCGGCGCGCTGGAGGCCTGGATGAGCCTGCAAATGATGCGGGAAGGCTGGTTCGCTCCGACCCTCAATTTACGTCAACCCGATGAGCAATGTGGCGCTTTAGATTATATTATGGGTGAAGCCCGTCAGATCGACTGCGAGTATCTGCAAAGCAATAACTTTGCCTTCGGCGGCATTAATACCTCCATTATCATCAAACGCTGGGCCTAATTATGTACCAGTTTATACTGGGAAAAATCTCGACACTGAGCGCCGGGCCTGTGGCTTCTGCGCTTGCAGAGCAGGCACCGCAAGGTGCAAGACGTTCGACCTGGCTTGCCGGTCGGACGCTGCTCTCCCATGCTTTATCCCCTTCGCCCCTGCCAGAAATCGTGTTTGGTGAACAGGGAAAGCCAGCCTTTGTCGATGACAATCCGTTCTGGTTTAACCTGAGCCATAGCGGAGATGACATTGCATTATTCATTAGCGATCAGGGTGAGGTGGGCTGCGATATTGAAGTGGTTCGCCCGCGCGAAAACTGGCAGGCTCTGGCAAACGCCGTCTTCAGCGTAGCGGAACATCAGGAGCTGGAACGTGAAACGCCGGAAGATAAACTCCCGGCGTTTTGGCGGATCTGGACACGAAAAGAAGCGATTGTGAAACAGCGCGGTGGCAGTGCCTGGCAGATTGTCAGCGTCGACAGCGCCGCCACGCAGTTGCATTCAGTCAGCCATATCGCGTTTGGTTCGCTAAGCCTGGCCGTCTGCACCCCCACGCCGTTTACCCTTACGTCCGATCTTATTGCCCGTCCATAAGGGGAGCGAGGGCTTTCCGGAAATTATTTTAAATTTTCCGGGAAGTTCTCAGGCAGCTCGCTGGCGGCACAGTCGATCACGCTCTCATTGTTCGCACCACAGTCACGTACAAAGGTAATGGTCGCGAATTCATCAATCACTTCCGTTGGATAAGCCGGACCCGCATCACGATACGCGTTCATTTGCGGAATGTGATCGTTCTGGAAGCAGACTGTTTTTTCAGGGTTATTCATCACCCAGCGTGGGAAGAAGATGGTGCCGTGGAACAGTTTATCCCCCAGGTTTGCAATCAGGCTGACGTCAGTCCCTGTTGGCTCAGTCCAGGAAATTTTGTAGATATTTTCCCCGACACGCACAATGTAAGCCTGCTGGTCTTTCACCCAACGGTTTGCCACCAGACCACTGTGAATGCGGTAGTCGAGGGTGTTTTCATTTTTAACGTAAATTTCATAGTTCCAGCCGTTATCGTAGGTATAGACCAAATGTTTACCCACGAAGCCGCTCAGGTCTTGTTTGTCGAAAGTGTTCATATATCTCTCCTTTGTTTTGATGAAACGATCGTACCCCTTTAAAAAATGAATGAATAACGCTAAATTTAAATCAAATTCATCCAATTTTTAGATAGGTTATGCATAAAACAACGCTGGAACAGTGGGCACTGCTTGAGAAAGTGACCGAACTGGGGAGCTTTGCTCGCGCGGCAGAAGAGACGCACCGCAGCCAGTCTTCAGTAAGCTACAACCTCTCAGTATTGCAGGAAAGGCTGGGTGTTGCGTTGCTGATTCAGGAAGGACGTCGCGCCGTGCTGACGCCCGCAGGAGAATTATTGCTCAATCAGGTGAAGCCTCTCCTGAAAGCGTTCTCGTATGTTGAAACCCGTGCCGCAACGCTGCGCAGCGGCATGCGTACGCGCCTCGATCTGGTGGTAGACAGCATCTTTCCCCGCCGCCGCCTTTTCGCCATCCTGCGCCAGTTTCAGCAGCGCTATCCCCAAACGCAGGTGCGGCTGACGGAAGTCCTGGAGAAAGCCCGCATCGATGCCGCCAGCAGCGAAGCGGACGTTATGGTGCTCACCCGTCGCCAGGACATTACCGGCCTGGGAGAGTGGCTGATGAATATCAATTTTGTCGCCGTCGCCCACCGGGATCACCCGCTTTTCTCGCTTGATACACCGCTTAATGACGAGCTTCTTCGCCGTTGGCCGTTGATACAAATTGCCGACAGCACGTCCTCCGGGCAGACAGCAGGGGATGCCTGGACATTTTCGACCATTGACGCGGCCATCGACGCCGTGATGTACCAGGTGGGTTATGGATGGCTACCGGAGGAGCGCATACAGAGCCAACTGGATCAGGGAATATTGCGCATGCTTCCGCTCAGTCACGGGGTTCGTCGCGCTACGCCGCTGCATCTCATTGTAAAGCGCACGCTGGTGCCGCTGGATGAGCAGGTCGAAACCCTGCTGAGCCTGTTTAATCAGCCACCGGAAATCACACCTGCTACGCTTTAAGGTCTGAACGTTGCACATCAAAAGGACCAGACCATGAACATCGATCTTACGGGGAAAGTGGCATTAGTGACCGCGTCAACGGGGGGAATTGGTTTCGCCATTGCGCGCGGGCTGGCAGAAAGTGGGGCAGCCATTATTCTGAACGGGCGCAGCACGGAGTCTGTTAACAGAGGTATCCAGCATCTTCAGCAGGTGATACCAGGCGTCGACGTTCGCGCCGCCATTGCCGATCTGTCCTCGCCGGAAGGGGTGGAATCGCTGCTCAAGGTGGCGTCCAATGTTGATATTCTGGTGAATAACGCCGGAATTTACGGGCCACAGGATTTTTATTCAACCGACGATGACACCTGGGATCGCTACTGGCAAACCAACGTGATGTCCGGCGTGCGACTGTCGCGTGCCCTGTTGCCCGGCATGGTAAAAAAGGGCTGGGGACGGGTGGTGTTTATTTCGTCAGAATCGGCCCGCAATATTCCCGCCGATATGATTCATTACGGCGTGACCAAAACCGCGCAACTCTCACTGGCGCGCGGCCTGGCGAAGTTTGTTGCGGGCAGCGGCGTGACGGTTAACAGCGTCTTGCCTGGGCCGACCCTGTCGGACGGTTTTGCCGACATGATGAAAGAAGAGATGGAAAGAACCGGCAAATCCCTCGAGCAGCTGGCGAAAGAATTTGTGATGGCGCATCGCCCAAGTTCGGTTATCCAGCGAGCGGCAACGGTCGAGGAAGTCGCCAGTATGGTGGTGTACGTCTGTTCGCCTCAGGCCTCTGCCACCACCGGCGCAGCGCTGCGCGTCGATGGTGGCGTCGTGGACGATATTATTTAGGCCCTTCCGCCCGTCACCCGGCGGGCGGTGATGAAGTGCGATTGCCAGTAGTTGTCTGCCAGCGTCGAGACGGTGACCCCGTGGCTGGTCGAGGCATGAATAAACTCGCGGTTGCCAATATAGACGCCCACGTGCCGACGGTTTGGCCCGGTCTGAAAGAAAATCAAATCCCCTGGCTTTAATGAATATTGGGCAATCTGAACGCCCCGATGAATCTGCTCGCCGGTGGTACGCGGCAGCGAAAGGTGCACCGCGTCGCTAAACAGATGCTGCATCAGCGCTGAACAGTCTACCCCGCGACGCGTGGTGCCGCCCCAGGCATAGTGGGTGCCTTTCCATTTCTGGTATTGCTCAAGGATACGGCCTCGCAGCGGCCCATTATCGCGGTGTTCCAGCCCGGCCTTCGCGGGTGAAATCGACAGTACATGATCCTGCGACAGCATAGAGGCAGGCAGTTCAAAGCTCAGCGCCGGGAAAGAGGCAACGCTAAAAGAAAGTAATGCAATAAGAAGTAAAAAAATCATAATCACACATGTTGTCAGTGAGTTCTTCCTTACCGTTCAGGAGAGATTGATCCTTGAATCACCTGTTGAGGTGGCGATAATATAGACAGCTCATTTTTTATCCAATCGATATCGAGTCTAAAATCGGACTCCCCTTCTCACTCACAAGAATGAGAAAAAAAGCGCCCGGTTATAAGGACTGGCGATGCAAAACAGGTAAACTAATGAGCAGAATATGTATTTCAGCTAAGACGTTTTTATGACCAATATGATTGCCGATGAAGCAGTGGCGAAATCCAAAGTCTTGTCAGTCTTTGACTTTGACGGAACCCTGACGCATCACGACAGCTTTATTCCCTTCCTGCGTTTTGCCTTTGGTAAACGCTATTTTGCCGGCCGCCTGGTGCGTATGGCGCTGCCGACGCTCCACTGCGTGCGCCGCAAGCTGACCCGTGATGAACTGAAAGAAGTACTGATCAGAACCTTCCTGACAGGCGTTGATGAACGCTGGCTGCGTCAGCAGGCAGAGATGTTTTGTGAAAAATACTGGAACAAGCTGATGCGGCCTGCCGGGGTAATGGCGGTGGCGGCGGAAGTCAATTCCGGTGCGGAAGTGACGATCTGTTCCGCCTCTCCGGCGCTGGTGTTACAGCCCTGGGCGGATAAATTGGGGATCAAGCTGATTGGCACCCAGCTGGAAGTTAAGGATGGCAAGCTCACCGGGCGTATCACCGGCCATAACTGCCGTTGTGCCCAGAAGGTCGCCAGACTCGAGAGCGTCTACGGAGATCTCAATGATTATCACCTGCGCGCCTGGGGCGACACGCGTGGCGACCACGAACTACTGGCCGCCGCACAAGACCCGCACTGGCGGCATTTCCATCCGCCCAAAGCGCGTCGCAACTCCCCGCTGAAAAAATCAGGTACAGCCTGATGCTCTGACCCTCTCCTTTGGGAGAGGGCAACGCGATTAGCTGGCTTCTCGTTTTCCAGGGAACATCACGCTGGCAATAATGCCCAATGCCAGAACACCCAATACGACAAACAGGCTGGCGGTGGCGGAAATATTAAAGCCATGATGCCAGAAGTGATCGGTCGCATTCAGGCCCAGCTTAAACGCCACAAAGAACAGCAACAGCACGACGGCCTTTTCCAGATGGACAAGGTATTGCTTCAGCGCTTCCAGCACAAAGTAAAGCGTACGCAGACCGAGAATGGCGAACATCATCGCGCTGTAAATGATCAGCGGTTCACGGCTGACGGCGATAATCGCTGGCACGGAGTCAAAGGCAAACATCACGTCCGACAGTTCGACTACCGCCACACACAGCAGCAAGGGGGTAGCATATCGCTTCGCTTTCTTCACACGGCCCACCATCATGTCCTGGTTTTCCGGTTTTTCCAGCTCCGCGTCGACCTCTTTCTGACTCAGGATAAAGGCATTGCTGCCGATTTTGGGCCAGACTGGATAGAAGCGTTTTACCAGCCGATACGCCAGATGGTTGGAATAATCTTCGACCTCATCGCTCTCTTCGTTGCGTCTGAGCATCATCACGGCGGTCCAGCCGACAACAATGGCGAAGATCACCTCGACATACGGCCCAAGGCTTAACAGGCTGGTCCCGATGGCAACAAAAATCCCCCGGAAGACAATCGCCCCCAGGACACCCCAGTACAAAATACGGTGACGGTATTTATCCGGCACGCCAAACCAGGCAAAAATAGCCATCATCACAAACAGATTATCAACCGACAGCACCTCTTCTAACGCATACCCCGTCAGGAACAGGCTCGCCACTTCGGCACCGTGGTGGACGTACAGGAATCCCGCGAAGGCCATCGCCATCATGATCCAAAAAACGGACCACAACGCGGCGCTTTTCAGCGAAATCGGTTTATCGTGACGGTGCATAAAGAGGTCGATAAACATCGCCCCAACGGCCATCACGACAAAAACAACAACGGTTTCCGTGGGGAAACCGAGATGAGCAGCAGACATACACAACCCTTTTGGCAGACGAAACACAGCACCATGCAAACTGGCGTAAACCAGGAACGAAAAGAGGCAGGCTGTTAAGCAGCCTTTTCATCCTCAAAGCCGCAGCCTTTCAGGCCCGGCAAAGAGGGTTACTTTACCTCACTCCATGGGGTCGCGCATCTGCCGTTTAGGGACTCATCCCCCGCAAACGCTGCAAAACAGCCACCAGAACGGCGACAGACCAGCCCACCATCAACGCCCCGACCAGCCCCTCTACACCCCCGATGAGCCGCCAGTGCGGGGGTAACGTGACATCGCCGTAACCCACCGTGGCGTAGCTGACCAGTGAAAAGTAGAAACTGGTGTTCCAGTCGTTAAATGCGTCTATAGCAAAGTAAAAGCCGGCAAACAGACTGGCTTCAAGAAGATGGGCAAAGATCATGGAGATCACGATCCCAACGTTACGTAACACCACGCGCACCGCAGAGTCGACGTTAAAATTAATGAACTTTAGTACGCAAAACATCCACAACGAATGGATGACCACGGTAAGGGTAAGCAAAATAATAATGCTAAGAAGCTGCATGAAGGGACTCTGACCGGGAAGTAAAATTGCCCCGCAACGGCAGCGGGGCATCTGTATGGGTTTAACCGGTCAAAGCTTAGTGGATCGGAACAAAAAAAACGGTGCAATAATTGCGAAGCGTGATTATTTCTCTGACAGCGCCTGCGCACAGGCCCATGCGCTCGCCCAGGCCCACTGGAAGTTATAGCCGCCCAGCCAGCCGGTCACATCCATCACTTCACCAATAAAATAGAGCCCCGGTACGTTACGGGCCTCCATGGTGCGTGAAGAGAGTTCATCGGTATCCACACCGCCCAGAGTCACTTCCGCCGTGCGATAACCTTCCGTCCCGTTCGGCTGTACGCGCCACTGGGTCAAGGTATCGACCAGTGCGTTTTGTTCGCGGTTATTCAGCTGTTTGAGCGTGACATCCGGGATCTGACCCAGGAGTTGTAAACACTCGATCAGCCGCTTCGGCAGCTGCATTGCCAGGGTATTTTTCAGACTTTGATTCGGGTGCGCGGCCCGCTGTTCATCCAGGAAGCTCTCGAGATCGCAGTCTGGCACTAAATTGACCGTGACATATTCACCGGGGCGCCAGTAGCTGGAAATTTGCAGCACGGCAGGGCCTGACAGGCCGCGATGGGTGAAAAGCAGGTTTTCACGGAAAACGGTGCCGTCTTCGGCAGTTATCGTGGAGGCGACGGAGACCCCGGAGAGCGTCTGAAGCTGCTCCAGAAGCGGCTTGTGCAACGTAAACGGCACTAATCCGGCGCGCGTCGGCAGCACCTTCAGGCCAAACTGTTCCGCAATTTTGTAGCCAAACGGCGTCGCGCCAAGACCCGGCATCGACAGCCCGCCGCTGGCGATCACCAGATTATCGGCGCTGACCGTGTCACCGTTTAGCAGCAGGTTATAGCCATTTTCGTCACGCGAGACTTCAAGCACCTCTGAACGCAAACGCGTCGTGACGCCACCCTTCTCGCACTCGGCCACCAGCATATCGACAATCTGCTGCGCGGAATCATCACAGAAAAGCTGGCCCAGCGTTTTTTCATGCCAGGCGATGCCGTGTTTATTAACGAGATCAATGAAATCCCACTGGGTATAACGCGCCAGCGCAGATTTGCAAAAATGACGGTTTTGACTCAAATACGCCGCCGGCTCGACATACAAATTGGTAAAGTTGCAGCGTCCGCCGCCGGACATCAGGATCTTGCGCCCAGGTTTTTTACCATTATCCACCAGCAACACCCGGCGACCCGCCTGCCCAGCCATGGCTGCACAGAACATACCCGCCGCACCGGCGCCAATTACTACGGCATCAAACCTTTCCACGTCAAAATCCTCTTGTTTCAGTGGCGCGAATTGTAAAGTTTCCTCTGTGGTCGCACCAGCGCAAATATCCCGGATCGCAGTCATTTAATTGAAATATAAAATATATTTCTTTACGAGATGCAGACAAAGCAGAAGGTATATCAAAAAAAAGCTATATTTCACTTTGCCCGTTGCGCATTTGTCCTGGATAATGCGCCGCGTTCATGTCCTCCAAAATGGCGTAACGTCCTATGCTACATTTGTTTGCTGGTCTGGATTTACATACCGGGCTTTTACTTTTGCTTGCTCTGGCATTTGTCTTGTTCTACGAAGCGATCAATGGCTTCCACGACACGGCAAACGCAGTCGCAACGGTTATCTACACTCGCGCACTGCGATCGCAAGTCGCGGTTGTAATGGCGGCTGTGTTTAACTTCTTTGGTGTGCTTCTTGGTGGTCTAAGCGTAGCCTACGCCATCGTTCATATGCTGCCGACAGACCTTCTCCTGAACATGAGTTCAGCCCACGGTCTGGCAATGGTCTTTTCCATGCTGCTTGCTGCGATTATCTGGAACCTCGGTACCTGGTATTTCGGCCTGCCTGCATCCAGTTCTCATACGCTGATCGGCGCAATTATCGGTATCGGGTTAACCAACGCCCTGATGACCGGTACTTCTGTCGTGGATGCGCTGAACATCCCTAAAGTTCTGGGTATTTTCGCCTCACTGATTGTCTCCCCTATTGTTGGTCTGGTCGTTGCAGGTGGATTAATTTTTATTCTGCGTCGCTACTGGAGCGGAACCAAAAAACGCGCCCGTATTCACCTGACACCAGCAGAACGTGAAAAGAAAGACGGTAAGAAAAAACCGCCATTCTGGACCCGGATTGCCCTGATTCTCTCCGCCATTGGCGTCGCATTCTCTCATGGTGCGAACGACGGTCAGAAAGGCATTGGCCTGGTTATGCTGGTGCTGATTGGTGTGGCGCCGGCAGGTTTCGTGGTGAACATGAATGCCTCAGGCTATGAAATCACCCGTACCCGTGATGCGATCAACAACGTCGAAGTCTATTTCCAGCAGCACCCTGCGCTGGTGAAGAAAGCGACCGGTGTGGATCAGCTGATTCCTTCTCCTGAAGCGGGCGCCGCCACGGCACCAGGCGAGTTCCATTGCCATCCGGCAAATGCGATTAACGCGCTGGAACGTGCGAAAAACATGCTGGGCGATATCGAAAGCTACGACAAATTATCCGTGGATCAACGCGGTCAGCTGCGCCGCATCATGCTGTGCATCTCTGACGTCACGGATAAAGTTGGCAAGCTGCCGGATGTGAGTGCTGACGACAAGCGTCTGCTGAAGAAACTGAAAGGCGATATGCTCAATACCATTGAGTACGCGCCAATCTGGATCATCATGGCTGTCGCACTGGCACTGGGTATCGGTACGATGATTGGCTGGCGTCGTGTGGCGACCACCATCGGCGAGAAGATTGGTAAGAAAGGGATGACGTATGCGCAAGGTATGTCCGCGCAGATGACAGCCGCTGTGTCTATCGGTCTGGCAAGCTATACCGGTATGCCGGTTTCCACCACGCACGTCCTCTCCTCCTCGGTAGCCGGGACGATGATTGTTGACGGTGGCGGCCTGCAGCGCAAAACCGTGACCAACATTCTGATGGCCTGGGTATTTACACTCCCGGCATCCATTTTGTTGTCAGGTGGTTTGTACTGGATTTCGTTAAAGCTGATCTAATCGGTTAAGTACGCCAAAAAAGCGGGTCAGGAAACTGACCCGTTTTTTTTGTCTTCAGTGCCATATCATCAGCGCGACCATGCTCACCACCACCAGGCCACAGAGCGCACTGGTTAAGATGAACTGACCGCGTAGACGCTCGCAACGACGGATAAATTCGTCGTCATGATGGTCGCGATAACGCTGGTAATAGATATATCCCACCAGACGCATCTGTTTGCTGGGCTGTCCATGCGATGTGAAGAATCCTCCACCATCCACATACTGATAAAGCAACGGATCGCAACCACGAAGTACCACTAACAGCGCACGTAACGAAGAAAAATAGCGCGCCATATTCACTATGCAAACCACACATAAAGCCCAAAACAATGCGACGGTGCTAATCATACTTCCTCCCCGGCGTCCGCCCACGAAGCAAGGCTTCTGGACAACCGCACTCCAATGCCCTGACAGACAGTTCAGTGAAAGAATGACGAAAGTCGATCGGGTTCACGTTTAATTATCCGAACGGCTCATTAAATAGTGTAGGAGATCCCTTAATTTTTTTGCCACAAGGATAATCGTTATCAATACCAAAGCTTGAAAAATATGGTTTACTGGGTCGTAATAAAGGCAGATAGGCGATGGCTTAACATGTTAGTCATCGATAACTTAAGGAAGGAGTAATACTATGGCTTACAAACACATTCTCATCGCGGTAGACCTCTCCCCGGAGAGCAAAGTGCTGGTTGATAAAGCGGTATCCATGGCACGCCCCTACAACGCGAAAGTTTCTTTAATTCACGTTGACGTGAATTACTCCGATCTCTACACCGGCCTCATCGACGTCAATCTTGGCGATATGCAAAAACGCATCTCGGAAGAGACGCATCATGCGTTATCTGAGCTGTCCACCAATGCAGGGTACCCGATTACCGAAACCTTAAGCGGCAGCGGCGATCTGGGCCAGGTGCTGGTCGATGCGATTAAAAAATACGATATGGATCTGGTGGTATGTGGTCATCATCAGGACTTCTGGAGCAAGCTGATGTCTTCAGCGCGCCAGCTGATTAACACCGTTCACGTGGATATGCTGATTGTTCCGCTGCGTGACGAAGAAGACGAGTAAGTTGGGTTTTCCCTCACCCTAACCCTCTCCCAAAGGGAGAGGGAACCGATCGAGCCTGACTTCTGTCTGGAAAGAGGGGCCCCTACTCGCCCCGCTGAACGGGATTGAGTGAGGGCACACTACTCGCCCCTCTGCACGGAATTATGTGTGGGCACACTACTCGCCCCTCTGCACGGAATTATGTGTGGGCACACTACTCGCCCCTCTCCCTGTGGGAGAGGGGTTGGGGTGAGGGCATCAGACCGCACACATCCCTTTGCGCGCTATTCCGGCGTCCCCGAATAAATATCAAACCGATGCCCTTTCGTCACCACCGCATTGGTCGTCGCCACTTCTGCTAACGGCGGTGCATAGTCCGGGCGTTTCACCACTACACGTTTGGTCGCCAACTGACGCGCTGGCGACAGTAAACCATCAGCATCCAGATCGGGCCCCACCAGCGACTGAAACACGCGCATCTCTTTCTTCACCAGCGCACTTTTCTGCTTGTGCGGGAACATAGGATCCAGATAAACCACCTGCGGGCGAGGCGTGATATCCGTCAGTGCCGTCAGGCTTGAAGCATGTATCAGCTGTAAGCGTGTCTGCAGCCACGGACCGATATCCGGGTCGGCATAACCGCGCCGCAGGCCATCGTCGAGCAGCGCTGCCACCACGGGATTACGTTCCAGCATGCGCACGTGACAGCCCACAGAGGCCAGCACAAACGCGTCGCGACCCAGGCCCGCCGTGGCATCCACCACGTCCGGGAGATAGCTGCCTTTTACGCCAACGGCTTTCGCCACGGCTTCTCCACGCCCACCACCAAACTTACGCCGATGGGCCATCGCGCCGCCGACGAAATCGACATATATACCGCCGAGCTTGGGCTCATCACGCTTACGAAGCTCCAGATGCGTCGGGGTCATCACCAGCGCCATCAGGTTGTCTTCATCGTGCTCCAGCTCCCAGCGGGCCGCCAGAACAGATAAGGCGCCGTCTCCGGCGCCCGTTTCATCTACTAAGTGAATCTTCACGAATCAACTAGCCCTTAATACCGTAGTGCTCCAGCATGGCATCCAGCTGCGGCTCGCGGCCACGGAAGCGCTTGAACAGCTCCATTGGCTCTTCAGAACCGCCGCGCGTCAGGATGTTATCCAGGAACGACTGACCGGTTTCACGGTTGAAGATCCCTTCCTCTTCGAAACGAGAGAAGGCATCGGCTGCCAGTACGTCGGCCCACAAATAGCTGTAGTAACCGGCTGCGTAGCCGCCCGCGAAGATATGGCTGAAGGCATGCGGGAAGCGGCCCCAGCTTGGTCCAGGGATCAATGCCACCTGCTTTTTAATCTCGGCCAGCGTGTCGAGGATTTTCGCCCCCTGAGCCGGATTGAACTCCGCATGCAGACGGAAATCGAACAGGCCGAACTCCAGCTGACGCAGGATAAACATTGCCGCCTGGTAATTTTTCGCCGCCAGCATTTTATCCAGCAGCGATTTCGGCAACGGCTCGCCAGTCTCGTAGTGACCAGAGATAAACGCCAGGGCTTCCGGCTCCCAGCACCAGTTTTCCATAAACTGGCTTGGCAGTTCCACCGCATCCCATGGCACACCGCTAATACCCGAAACGCCCGCGGCTTCGATACGCGTCAGCATATGGTGCAGACCGTGACCAAACTCGTGGAACAGGGTGATGACTTCATCGTGAGTAAACAGCGCAGGTTTGCCGTTGACCGGACGGTTGAAGTTGCAGGTCAGGTACGCGACCGGTTTTTGCAGCGAGCCATCCGCCTTACGCATCTGGCCGACGCAATCGTCCATCCACGCCCCGCCACGCTTGTTTTCGCGGGCATACAGGTCGAGATAGAAGCTGCCGCGCAGTTCATTCTTATCATCATACAGCTCGAAGAAACGCACCTCAGGATGCCAGACATCCACGTCGTGGCGCTCTTTGGCGGTAATGCCATAAATGCGTTTTACCACTTCAAACAGGCCGTTAACGGCTTTGTTTTCCGGGAAGTAAGGACGCAGCTGTTCGTCGCTGATGCTGTACAGATGCTGTTTCTGTTTTTCGCTGTAATACGCGATATCCCACGGTTGCAGGTCATCAACGCTGAATTCGGCCTTCGCGAAGGCACGCAGCTGAGCCAGCTCTTTTTCACCCTGAGGACGGGCGCGTTTCGCCAGATCGGTTAAGAACTCGAGTACCTGTTGAGGGTTTTCTGCCATCTTGGTGGCAAGCGATTTATCCGCATAGCTGTCAAAGCCCAGCAGTCCGGCCAGCTCATGGCGCAGCGCAAGGATTTCAGCCATCACCGGGCTGTTATCCCATTTACCGGCGTTTGGCCCCTGGTCGGATGCACGCGTGCTGTAGGCGCGGTACAACTCTTCACGCAATGCCGCGTTATCGCAGTACGTCATCACCGGCAGATAGCTTGGAATATCCAGCGTGATCAGGAAACCTTCCTGCTCTTTCGCTTCGGCCTGTGCCTTCGCCGCAGCCAGCGCGCTTTCCGGCATGCCTGAAAGCTCAGATTCATCGGTAATCAGTTTCGACCAGCCCATGGTGGCGTCGAGAACGTTATTGCTGTACTGGTTGCCCAATTCAGACAGTCGCGCGGCGATTTCACCGTAGCGCTGCTGTTTCTCTTTCGGCAGACCAATACCGGACAGTTCAAAGTCGCGTAGCGCGTTATCTACCGCTTTTTTCTGCGCAATATCCAGGGAGGCATAGTGCTCACCGTCTCGCAGATCGCGATACGCATTGTACAGCCCTTCATGTTGACCGACCCAGGTGCTGTATTCAGAGAGCAGCGGCAGCGTTTGTTCATAAGCTTCGCGCAGTTCCGGACTGTTTTTCACGGAATTCAGGTGGCTGACCGGTGAAAAAAGGCGCCCCAGGACGTCATCCACTTCGGCAAGCTTCTGGCACAGATTTTCCCAGGTGTACGGCCCGCCCTGCGCAACCACGTTTTCCACCGCTGAGCGGCAATCATCCAGCGCTTTGGTGACAGCGGGGACCACATGTTCAGGCTGGATTTTAGAAAACGGCGGCAACGTAAACGGGGTCAGTAATGGATTGGTCATAAGCGCTGTCCTGTTGAAGAAGGTGAATGAAGCGCGCATCCGGCGCTGTGCATATTACGTTTAGAATGGGGGATCGTTCCGTGAATTTCAATGCCGGGCGTTGCGCTTTCGCGGCGCTGCCGACTTTTCTGTATACTGTGCCCATACGCACTATTTTTGCCTGATGGCGCGCTGCTGTCGGGCCTACGCTTACAACCTGGAATACCTTTACCCATGCTCAGTTATCGCCACAGCTTCCACGCGGGCAACCACGCCGATGTCCTCAAACATACCGTTCAGAGCCTGATTATTGAATCTCTGAAAGAGAAAGATAAACCGTTTCTCTATCTGGACACCCACGCAGGCGCAGGCCGCTACCAGTTAAGCAGCCAGCATGCGGAGCGTACCGGGGAATATCTGGAAGGGATCGCCCGCATCTGGCAACAGGATGACCTGCCTGCCGAGCTGGAGCCTTATATCAGCGTGGTTAACCATTTTAACCGTAGCGGCCAGTTACGTTACTACCCGGGCTCGCCGCTGATTGCGCGCCAGCTGCTGCGCGAGCAGGACAGCCTGCAACTGACTGAATTGCACCCAAGCGACTTCCCGCTGCTGCGTTCCGAATTCCAGAAAGACGATCGCGCACGCGTGGAAAAAGCCGATGGTTATCAACAGCTGAAATCGAAGCTGCCGCCGGTCTCCCGTCGCGGCCTGGTGCTGATCGACCCGCCTTATGAAATCAAAACCGATTATCAGGCAGTGGTGACCGGCATTCATGAAGGCTATAAACGTTTTGCCACCGGGACCTACGCCCTGTGGTATCCGGTGGTCCTGCGTGCGCAGATTAAACGCATGATCAAAGAGCTGGAAGCCACCGGCATTCGCAAAATTCTGCAGATTGAACTGGCCGTTCGCCCTGACAGCGATCAGCGCGGGATGACCGCCTCCGGCATGATTGTCATTAACCCGCCATGGAAGCTCGAAGGGCAGATGAAAAACGTGCTGCCATGGCTGCATAAAAAACTGGTTCCCGCCGGAACGGGCCACGCAACCGTCAGTTGGATCGTACCGGAGTAATCGCAATCATCGGTGGAACCTATTGATTTCAGGTATACAATCGCGGCAATCAGACATTAAGGATAAGACCCATGAGCAAGCATTATGACTACATCGCCATTGGCGGCGGCAGCGGCGGTATCGCCTCTATTAACCGTGCAGCTATGTACGGCCAGAAGTGTGCGCTGATCGAAGCCAAAGAGCTGGGCGGCACCTGCGTTAACGTCGGCTGTGTACCGAAGAAAGTCATGTGGCATGCGGCGCAAATCCGCGAGGCCATCCATATGTATGGTCCGGATTATGGCTTTGACACCACTATCAATCACTTTGACTGGAACAAACTGATTGCCAGCCGTACCGCATATATTGACCGCATCCATACCTCGTATGACAACGTGCTGGGTAAAAATAACGTTGATGTGATCAAAGGCTTTGCCCACTTTGTTGATGCAAAAACGATCGAAGTGAACGGCGAGACGATCACTGCCGATCATATCCTGATCGCCACCGGCGGTCGTCCTTCCCATCCGGATATTCCGGGTGTGGAATACGGTATCGACTCTGACGGGTTCTTCGAACTGCCTGCACTGCCGAAGCGCGTGGCAGTGGTCGGTGCCGGTTATATTGCCGTTGAGCTGGCAGGTGTGATCAACGGTCTGGGCGCGGAAACGCATCTGTTCGTGCGTAAACATGCTCCGCTGCGCAGTTTTGATCCGCTGATTGTCGAGACCCTGGTTGAGGTGATGAATGCGGAAGGCCCAACGCTGCATACCCACGCCGTGCCGAAAGCGATCGAGAAAAATGCCGATGGCAGCCTGACGCTGACGTTAGAAGATGGTCGCAGCCAGACCGTGGATTGCCTGATCTGGGCAATTGGTCGCGAACCGGCGAATGATAACTTCAACCTGTCGGTAACCGGCGTCAAAACCAATGACCAGGGCTATATCGTTGTTGATAAGTTCCAGAACACCAGCGTGCCGGGCATCTACGCAGTGGGCGATAACACCGGTGCCGTCGAGCTGACGCCCGTCGCCGTTGCCGCAGGCCGTCGCCTGTCCGAGCGTCTGTTTAACAACAAGCCGGACGAGCATCTGGACTACAGCAATATCCCGACCGTGGTCTTCAGCCACCCGCCAATTGGCACCGTGGGCCTAACCGAACCACAGGCGCGCGAGCAGTATGGCGACGACCAGGTAAAAGTGTACAAATCGTCCTTCACGGCGATGTATACCGCGGTGACGTCTCACCGTCAGCCATGCCGTATGAAACTGGTCTGCGTCGGCCCGGAAGAGAAAATTGTCGGGATACATGGCATCGGCTTCGGCATGGACGAAATCCTGCAAGGCTTCGCCGTCGCGCTGAAAATGGGTGCGACCAAGAAGGATTTCGATAACACCGTGGCGATTCACCCCACTGCGGCAGAAGAGTTTGTCACGATGCGCTAGCATCAACTCGCTTCAGGTTCGAAACTGGCCCTTTGCGGCCAGTTTTTTTTTGCCCTTCACTCAGTCCCGCCAGAAATTTCACACTTTTACCCGGCGGATGAAATGTACAATCGGTAACAAAATTGTCCGTCACAGAGAGTCAGTTTAGCTACGCTTATCTTCAGCCGAATCATTCACCTGTGAACAGACAGTGAGACAAAAAATGCACGTAAAAATGTCCGCCAAATTGATGGCGAAATTTCATCTGACCCTGGCCCTGGTGTGGGCGATGTTAACCATCCCAACGCTGCTCTGGTGGAAAAACAGCATCCTTTGGGTTTCGCTGATGAGCATTTACGCTATCGTCATTTCCCACCTGGCGGCATACAGTGCGGCACATGCGGAAAAAGCGGCGAGCCAGGCCCTGAGTGAAAGCGCGGGTGCGAATGAAAAAGCGAAGCAGAACAGCGCTCAGCTCAATCAGGACTCCCGCCACGCCTGAGGGATATCGTCAGCGTGGTTAACGGTAGATTCAGGCGATATACACACATATTTGCAAAACGAATCTTCTGAATTTCCAGACGCCCACGGATTCCCTTTTTTTCTCATTCCTGCATGATAATCAGCGACATATCGTGATTTACGGCGAGTATGATGGCGGAGCAAAATGTGATCTACCGCACACTTAGCTCCGCAGAGACCGAAGCGAGTGTCTAAGCTTAATATATGCCCGAGAAACACCCGTATTTGTGACGATGCAAACCGGAGGTCCTAACCACCATGTTCAACCAGAAACTACACGCCGAAGAAATCGTTGAATTCGACATAGCAGAAGAGCTGCGCTACGAAACCGATCCCTGCGAGTTAAAACTGGATGAAATGATCGAGGCGGAGCCGGAACCGGAGATGATTGAGGGGCTGCCCGCGTCTGACGCGCTTACCCCTGCCGATCGCTATCTGGAATTATTTGAACACGTGCAGTCGACACGTCTTTTTGCTGACAGCAAAACCTTTCCTGACTGTGCGCCCAAGATGGATCCGCTGGATATTCTCATTCGTTATCGTAAGGTTCGTCGTCACCGGGATTTTGACCTCGCCCGCTTTGTGGAGAACCACTTCTGGATGCCCGAGTCGCTGACCACCGAATATGTCTCGGACCCGAGCCTGACGCTGAAAGAACATATAGACAACCTGTGGCCGGTCTTGACGCGAGAGCCGCAGGATCATATCCCGTGGTCTTCACTGCTGGCCCTGCCGCAGGCTTATATCGTGCCCGGTGGACGCTTTAGTGAGACTTACTACTGGGATTCTTACTTCTCGATGCTGGGGCTGGCGGAAAGTGGCCGTAACGATCTGCTGAAATGCATGGCCGATAATTTTGCCTGGCTGATTGAACGCTATGGTCATATCCCTAACGGCAATCGAACTTACTATCTGAGCCGTTCTCAGCCGCCCGTATTCGCCCTGATGGTGGAGTTGTTTGAAGAGGATGGCGTACGCGGGGCCAAGCGTTATCTGGACCACCTGAAGATGGAATATGCCTTCTGGATGGACGGGGCAGAATCGCTGATGCTCAATCAGGCGTACCGTAGCGCGGTGCGCATGCCGGATGGCTCACTGCTCAACCGCTACTGGGATGACCGCGATACGCCGCGCGACGAATCCTGGATTGAGGATGTCGAAACCGCACGCCATTCCGGACGACCACCGAATGAGGTCTATCGCGATCTGCGTGCCGGTGCCGCGTCCGGCTGGGATTACTCTTCCCGCTGGTTGCGGGATCCGGGTCGTCTTGCCAGCATTCGCACGACGCAGTTCATCCCTATCGATCTGAATGCCTTCCTGTTCAAACTGGAAAGCGCGATAGCCAATATTTCCGCCTCTAAGGGCGATAAAGAGACCGCTGACCTTTTCCGCCAGAAAGCGAGCGAACGCCGTGCTGCGGTCAATCGTTATCTGTGGGATGACGAAAACGGATGTTATCGTGATTACGACTGGCGTCGTGAAGAGATGGCCCTGTTTTCTGCGGCCAGTATTGTGCCTCTCTACGTTGGCATGGCGACTCACGAGCAGGCCGAAAAACTGGCCGATGTGATTAAAGCGCGCCTGCTGACGCCGGGCGGTATTATGGCAACCGAATATGAGACCGGTGAGCAGTGGGATAAGCCTAACGGCTGGGCGCCGCTGCAATGGATGGCGATTCAGGGCTTTAAACAGTACGGCAACGATTCATTAGGCGATGAAATTGCCTGGAGCTGGCTGCAAACGGTGAATCACTTTTATAAAGCTCACCATAAGCTGATTGAAAAATACCATATCGCCAGCAGCACGCCGCGTGAAGGCGGCGGCGGGGAATATCCGTTGCAGGATGGCTTCGGCTGGACTAATGGCGTGGTGCGCCGCCTGATAGGCCTGTACGGCGAACCCTAAAGGGTGTAGCAGACCTGACCCTCTGCTGCACCCGGCATTAACGAATCACGTCATAAATGGCGGTCTGAATAGACTGCCATTTTTTTGTACTGCTATCGGGCTGAGCCAGCGCGCGCCGTCTGGCCTGCTCGGCCTCATATTTTTGGCGTTGCACCACCGCAGGCACCGTACAAAATGCCTGCAGATACTGTTTGCGCATTGACGTCAGACCTTCACCATTCGCCATGGCGTGACTGAGCGTGGTGATAAAACGACGACACGGCTTTTGCTCAACCATTTGCAGGCGATAGCGCATCAGCATTTCCAGCACATCATCGTTGTTCAGCGACATCGCCTGTTCTGTCCACGACAGTTTCCAGTCCATTCCCCCTTGCAGGAAAAGCAACGCCACGCGTGAATCATTACGCTCGATGGCGGAACGGAAATTATTCTCGTCCCAGGTGATCCCCATTCTGGTGAGCGTCTCTCTGGATGAGGGCTTCTCCCGCATATCCTGCGGCGGCTGCGCGGCCTGACTCTCCATGCTGACCTGCGCCGCTGGCGTGGTTGGCGCACTGCTGGTGACCAGCCAGACGCCGCCCGCAATGATGGCAATCACCATGACGCCGACGGCCCCCCACAGGGTGGTAGAGATGAGTTGGTCGCGCTGCTCAGGGGAACGCGGAGTACGCTGCGTCGGTTTTTCAATACTGTCCCGCACCTCAAACAGATCGCCGCCGGTCTGACGATCTCTTTTCTGCGCCTCTTCCCAGAAGTTGTGCAGCTCACCCGCATCGACCGACATCAGCCCCGCCGGGTTAATGCGCGTGCGCCCTTCTTCAAAAGCCCGCTGAACCGGCCCCGCAATCTGCGCATAGTAGTTGTCGAGCAGCAAAATTTGCGCGGAACTTAACGGCTGTTGAACCGTGAGCGCATTGCGTATCTGCCGGATATCATTCAGGAAAGTTTGCAAAGTCTTACGCGGTTCGACCAGCAGCGTCAGCATGGTGCGGTCATTGAATATCGGCGAGTAATAGCGGCTAAACTCTTTTTTATCCACCACCATCTGGGCCATTTCGCTGAACATCATGCCGCTGAGCACGTCATTACGTTCCGCCTGCTTAAGCCAGCGGCGTACGCGATCGGCATTGAACAGGGTTTTCAGATGATTATTCAGCCGCACCGGATCGGGCCATGCCTGCATAATCAGTGACTTGAGGATTAACTCCAGCGCGCGCACCTGTTTATGCGCCTGCTGTTGCTGCGAATCGCTGCCGGACATGAGTTCGGTGTTATAGCCCAGCAAGGGTTGTTGCAGACGCAGATGCTCCAGCGCGGTTACAAACCGCACGGCGGCAATCAATTGATTCTCACTGACGTCCTGACCGCTTTCATACTGCGGAACGCGCTGCTGTAACAGCCTGAGCTGTAGCGTGAAATCCGACATTTCAGCGTCATTCAGGTTCAGGCGTTTTGCCACCGCCCCCCATCCTCCCAGGGCCAGGCGCGCGGAGTCGAGTTGTTCCAGGAACCAACGCGGATCTTTACCTTCCGCAGCGTGAACATTCAGAAGCAATAATATTTCTACTGACGCCTGCCGGATGATGGTCAGACAGTGTTCAAATTGTTCGCGGATAGGGCGCGATGGACTCAGTGTCATCATTTTCCTTAACGTACATTGGCAGCGAATTATGCTGACCAAAAAAATCATTTTTCTTTTAATTTATGCGTACTTAAACCATAACTGAGTTTATAGATAAATAAAGTGACAGCTCTATAATCAATGAAAATTATCACTGGAGAAATCGAATGCTTGCCCTGACCACCCCGCGTCTGACCTGCTCTCCTTTACGTGAAGATGACTGGCCTTTTTTCCTGTCGCTGCAACAGCATCCTGACGTCATGCGGTATGTCGATGAAGCCAGGCCGGTTGCTGCGATTCGCCAAACATTTGATTCTCGTCTGCCTGAGTGGACGCCGGGCAGCCCACACTGGCTCTGCCTTGTGGTACGTGAAACGGCTACGCAGACACCGCTCGGCGTAACGGGATATGTTCATCGGGAAGCGGATTGTGCCGAAGTCGGGTTCCTGTTTGCACCTGAAGCGCAGGGAAAAGGATTTGCCGGGGAGTCACTGCGGGCTGTCTGCGACTTTGCCTTTACCCAGGGCGCGATCCGACGCCTGATCGCCACGGTCACCGTGGGCAATGTCGCCTCAAGACGACTGCTGGAGAAAGTGGGATTCATACTGGAAGGTGAATTGAGAGAGAGCTATTTTCTGGCTGGGCGCTGGCAGAACGACTGGATATTGGGTCTGCTTAAAAGTGAATATCATCACGATCAACCGCCATTTGGCTGATAGGCGCTAAGGCCTTTTTCCTCTACAGTCATTTCTGACTGAGAGGAAACGATAATGACAGGTCATTCACTTAACATCTCTTATGAAGGCATCGCGCTCATTAAGAAACACCATGGACTTTCCCTGGAAAAATATCGGGATGAAAAAGGGCTGTGGGTTATTGGGTATGGGCATGTCATCACGGCGCATGAGAATTTACCCAATATCATTACGCCGGAACTGGCCGAAACCCTTCTGTTAGAAGATTTAGCGGAATGCGAAAAAGCCGTGAGCAAAATGAATATCACCCCGCTGCAACCCGCCGAGCATGACGCACTTGTCGCAATGCTGTTCAGCAGGGGCATTTCATACGATCTTGAGTAATTTCAACTCTCTGTAAGGTAATGATGATTTCAGGCCACGCGGCTATAAAGCAGCGCTGCCTGCGTCCGGTTTTTCACGTCCAGACGCCGGAACAGTGCCTCTAAATGCGCCTTAACGGTCGCCGCGCTGATATTAAGCGCCCGCCCAATCGCTTTATTTGATTCACCGTCAGCGAGTAATTTCAGGACATCCAGCTGGCGTTCGCTCAGGCAGGATAGCCCCTGCTGGCCTGAAGCGGACGATTTGAGCCATTTGCCGGGAATGCAGGCCATGCCTAAAGAAACCATCTGCAAAATGGAGGTATACATATTCGCAGATGCATTACGGGGAATGATAGCCAGTACATTCCGTTGAATAAGCTGTTCTATCCACTCGCTATTTTTCCGATTTAAAACCACCACTTTGCTGATATCGGGAAAGCGGCTGCCAATTTCTTCGAGCAGCCATAAACAATATTCGTGATTCATTTCCCCATCGACTATCACAATGCCGGAGGGAATCGAGGACAACAGTGACCATAATTCATCTGTCTGACTTGTCCCCTCAATATGCCACGCCGGAGTGATGCCGTGTAAATGGGTAATCACTCCCTGAATAAATATTGGCTGCCTGTCAAACATGACGATGTGCATTATTTTCTTCTCCTGTAAATCGGCATAGCGACTCATTTTACAGGGGACGTTAATAAGAAAAAGCGCCTACTCAGGAAGGGTTACAAAACACCCGGGTCATGAGACATATCTTAAACTTTGACATATATTCCTTAAGGATAATCTCAAGACCCGGAAAAACCATTACAGGAACATGCCGCCTGAGACTTCAATACGTTGCGCATTCATCCAGCCCAGCTTATCGCTGAGCAAGGCCGCAATGGCATCACCAATGTCATCCGGCAACCCAACGCGCCCCAGGGCCGTTTGTGACGCCAGCATTTTGTTCAGTTCGCCATTGTCGCGTACGCGGCCACCGCCAAAATCAGTTTCAATCGCGCCTGGGGCAATAATATTCACCGATATCCCTCGCGCACCCAGCTCTTTAGCCTGATAACGCGTCAGCACCTCCATCGCCCCTTTCATGGCCGCATAGGCGCTGGACCCCGACTGTGCAAAACGGGTAAGCCCGCTGGACACATTCAGAATTCGCCCTCCATTTTTGATCAGCGGTAACAGACGCTGGGTCAGGAAGAAGGGCCCCTTAAAATGGATGTTCAGCGCGTCGTCAAATTGCGCTTCGGTGGTGTCTGCATACGGCGCGTATAAACCCGTACCGGCATTGTTCAACAAATAATCGAAGGTATCGCGTTGCCACACATGCTTCAGCTGTGACTGCACCTCTTTGGCGAATCGCTCGAAGCTGCTGACATCGCCCACGTTAAGCTGCAAAGCCACGGCCTTCACGCCCTTTTCTTCAATTTCACGCACGACCGCGAGCGCGTCTTTCTGGTTGCTGTTGTAAGTGAGGACAATGCCAGTGCCCATTGCTGCCAGCTTTAATGCCGCGTTCTTACCCAGTCCGCGGCTGCCGCCAGTCACTAATGCGATACGTTCAGTCATGAGAAACCTCGATTCAGCTGTTATGGAGATTGAGAAAGAGCTTATTAGGTGATAGAAAATCAATAAAGATGCTCAGATACGCTTCACTGTTTCAATGACAACAACAATGAGTGCAAGCTATGGATAAAATTCACGCAATGCAGCTCTTTATTCGTGTCGCCGAACTGGAAAGTTTTTCCCGGGCGGCGGACACGCTCGGCCTTCCTAAAGGAAGCGTATCCCGCCAGATTCAGGCGCTGGAAAACCTGTTAGGCACGCAGCTTTTGCACCGTACAACGCGCCGCGTCAGCCTCACGCAGGACGGTATGGTCTATTACGAGCGGGCAAGAGATCTGCTGGCAAACCTGGATGAACTGGACGGACTTTTCCAGCACGACCCCGCAAGCATCAGCGGTCGACTGCGTGTGGATATGCCCGTTGCCGTTGCGCGAAATTTAATCATCCCCAAACTACCCGCGTTTCTGCAGCAGTATCCCGGCATTGAGCTGGAGCTCAGCAGTAGCGATCGCCTGGTTGACGTGGTGCGCGAAGGGTTTGACTGCGTGGTACGGGTTGGGACACTCAAAGATTCGGGGCTGATTGCCCGCTCGCTGGGCAAGTTGTCGATCATCAACTGCGCCAGCCCGGATTACCTGACGCGTTTTGGTTATCCGCAGAATCTGGACGATCTCGCCTCGCATGCGGTGATTCATTACTCGGTTAATCTGGGTACACGACCACAGGGTTTTGCGTTTTTTAACGGCGATACTACGCACTGGATTAAAACCGGGGGGATACTCACCGTGAACAGCACCGAGACCTATCAGGCCGCCTGCATCGCCGGGCTGGGCATTATTCAGGTGCCTCGTGTGGGGGTTCGGGAAGCCCTGCGGGCGAAGAAGCTTGTCGAAATTTTGCCGCAATATCGCGCCGAAGCGATGCCGGTCTCACTGATTTATCCTCACCGCCGCAACCTCTCCCGGCGAGTACATCTGTTTATGGCGTGGCTGACAGACCTGATGAAAACCTATGTCGACTAGTCACAAGCTATACTTTCACTTACCTCCAGCCAAACGAAAAGGAAATGACGCGTGACGCCGGAAAACACCCCGCAACGACCGACCCAGGAAATAGACTACGAACCCATCAAAAAGATGGAGACCCGGCCAGAGCCGGAAAAAGAGCCCGGCAAGGCAAACAAGGCGCTGGCTACCGTCACGGATACGGCGGAGAAGATCCAGCGCCGACCAATGATTGCGCATCTTATCCGCGCGACAGAGCGCTTTAACGACCGCATGGGTAACCAGTTTGGTGCAGCGATTACCTACTTCTCGTTCCTGTCGATGATTCCGATCATGATGGTTTCGTTTGCCGCCGCTGGTTTTGTGCTTGCTTCACACCCGACGCTGCTCCAGGACATTTTTTCTAAAATCCTGATGAACGTGAGCGATCCCACGCTCGCCGCTACCCTTAAGAGCACGATCAACACGGCGGTACAGCAACGTACCACCGTGGGGATTGTGGGGCTGTTGATTGCGCTTTACTCCGGGATCAACTGGATGGGAAACCTGCGTGAAGCCATTCGTGCCCAGTCGCGTGACGTCTGGGAGCGCAAACCGCAGGATCAGGAAAAAATATGGGTGAAATATTTACGTGACTTCGTGTCGCTGATTGGCCTGCTGTTTGCCCTGATCATCACGCTGTCTATCACCTCTGTGGCAGGCTCAGCGCAGCAATTAATTATCTCCGCGCTGTATCTGGATTACATCGAATGGCTTAAACCGGCGTGGCGGGTGATTGGGTTAGCCATCTCCGTTTTCGCAAACTATCTGTTGTTCTTCTGGATATTCTGGCGTTTGCCGCGTCATCGCCCGCGTAAAAAAGCGTTAATTCGCGGTACCTTGATCGCCGCCATTGGTTTTGAGGTCATTAAAATCGTCATGACCTATACCCTGCCCTCGCTGGTGAAGTCCCCTTCTGGCGCAGCATTTGGTTCTGTACTTGGGTTGATGGCGTTCTTCTACTTCTTTGCCCGTCTGACCTTGTTCTGTGCGGCCTGGATAGCCACTGCAGAATACAAAGACGACCCCAGAATGCCTGGTAAAACACACCGTTAACTCTCCGGGTGGGCTGAAAATTTCAGCCCAACTTTCCATTTCAGCATATAAATCCAGTCCGTAACTTTTATTTAACCAAAAACCAGTGTTATTCACTAATATCAGAAAAATGTGAAGCATTTCATAGAAGTGTTTTTGCTGGTCTGAAAATTATCCGCTTTTTGCCTCTTTTTTCACCGCGCGCCAGCTTTGTTACACATTGAAATGTCGGTTTTGCTGTGCGTAATATGGCCCTTCGTTCGTCTAAAAATAAGAAATTACTATGCAAGCCACAGCCACTACTCTCGATACAGAACCGGAAAGCACGCCGGTAAACTCGCGTAATAAAGTCGTCGTTGCCTCCCTGATTGGCACCGCGATCGAATTCTTTGATTTCTATATTTACGCGACCGCTGCGGTTATCGTCTTTCCGCATATCTTCTTCCCCCAGGGCGACCCCACCGCTGCAACGCTGCAATCGCTGGCAACGTTTGCTATCGCGTTTATCGCCCGTCCGATTGGCTCTGCGCTTTTCGGCCACTTCGGCGATCGCGTAGGCCGTAAAGTGACCCTCGTCGCTTCGCTGCTGACGATGGGGATTTCAACGGTAGCGATCGGTCTGCTGCCGACCTATGACACCATTGGTATTCTGGCACCGATGCTCCTGGCGCTGGCACGCTTTGGTCAGGGCCTGGGATTGGGAGGCGAATGGGGCGGTGCGGCCCTGCTGGCCACCGAAAATGCCCCGCCGCGTAAACGCGCTTTATACGGTTCGTTCCCACAGCTTGGTGCCCCTATTGGTTTCTTTTTCGCTAACGGGACGTTTCTGCTGCTCTCCTGGCTGCTGACTGACGAGCAGTTTATGAGCTGGGGCTGGCGTATTCCGTTTATTTTCTCTGCCGTGCTGGTGCTCATTGGCTTGTATGTGCGTGTATCACTGCATGAAACCCCGGTATTTGCCAAAGTGGCGGCGGCGAAAAAGCAGGTGAAGATCCCGCTTGGCACGCTGTTGACCAAACATCTTCGCGTGACGGTGCTGGGCACCTTCATCATGCTGGCGACCTATACGCTGTTCTATATCATGACGGTCTATTCAATGACCTTCAGTACCGCCGCCGCCCCGGTGGGTCTGGGGTTACCGCGTAATGAAGTGCTGTGGATGTTAATGATGGCGGTGATTGGATTTGGTGTGATGGTGCCAATTGCCGGCCTGCTGGCGGATAAATTTGGTCGTCGCACCACCATGATTGTGATTACGTCGCTGATTATTCTTTTCGCGCTGTTCGTCTTCCCGCCGCTGTTAAGCTCCGGAAGCCCGGCGCTGGTGATGGCGTATCTGCTGATTGGTTTGAGCCTGATGGGGCTGACGTTTGGCCCGATGGGCGCGCTGCTGCCTGAACTGTTCCCGACCGAAGTGCGTTATACCGGGGCATCGTTCTCCTATAACGTCTCTTCTATTCTGGGCGCGTCGGTTGCACCCTATATCGCGACCTGGTTACAGGCGAACTACGGATTGTTCTACGTGGGCGTTTATCTGGCGTCTATGGCGGCACTGACGTTGATCGCGTTGTTGTTAACGCATGAGACAAAGCATCAGTCTTTGTAATCGCTGAATGCCGGGCGGCAACGACGCCTGACCCGGCTTACTGTTCTGTTCCGGTATGATGCCCTCACCCTAACCCTCTCCCACAGGGAGAGGGAACCGTACGGTTTTCCCTTCTACCCCCTCACGCTCTCCCACAAGAAGAAGGTGCATCAGGGTGTTCTCCCTCTCCCTGTGGGAGAGGGCCGGGGTGAGGGCATCAGGATGTTCTCCCTCTCCCTGTGGGAGAGGGCCGGGGTGAGGGCATCAGGCCGCACATCACTTTTTCATCTGCGACAATATCGTCCGGCACTGATTCGCGTCGCCTTCCGACGGCGATATCAACGCCAGCAATGCCGCCGCCGGTGTTACCAGCGTCGCCAGCGCGGCCGCCACTGCACCACGTGCAATCAGCGGTCCGGCTTTTACGCCCGCCTGCGGATTTTTAAAGGTGCCCCGTACATACAGCGGGGAACGCAACGTGATAATGCGGAACCCTTTACTCTCCGGATTGATGGTCAAATCAAGCTGTTCAGAGGCCATGCTCGCAGTACCCGTTACGTTAATCACCGCATTCTCAGTGTCAAAGGCAAAGATCTGCGGACGCGCCACGCCATTGACCAAATCCAGATTGGCTGCCGCACAGTTAACCCGCACCTCATCATCACCAAAAATCTGCCCGATAACGTAGTTACCCACGTTCAGCCCCAGGATCTCCATCAGGTTGCGACTCACCAGTCCGTCGTTCATCAGCAACTTCAGATTACCGTTGCTGCTGCCGAGCAGTGCAGCGATAGAGTTACCGACGCCGCGAAACTCCGCATCACCGTTCATTTCACCGAGCGTTTTCTGCATCAGCTCTACGTCAGGCATAAGCTCTTTAAGCTTCAGCTTGCGAGCCTTAATGTCAGCGCGCCCCTGCATCGGCTTTTTATCCCCTTCAAGGTGGATGTTCGCGCTGATGGTCCCGCCTGCCATGCCAAATTTCAGCGGCTGTAGGCGCAGGTCACCGTTTTTGAGAATGATATGGGTGGACAGGTCGCTCAGCGGCAGAGAACTGCCATGCTCGATTTTACGCCCTTTAAAACGGACATCGGCGTCCATCACATCCCACTTATCGGTTTCAAAACGGTCATAAGGCAGCACTTTGCCGGCGGGCTGAAGATCTTTTTCACCCTTTTTCTGCTCGGCATTTTTCGATTGTTGCGCCCCTTTCCCGGAATCGACCCCAATCAGTGGGCCTAAATCGGCCAGGCGGAGCTGACGGGATTCCATATCCCCTTCCAGTTTGGGCCGTGGCTTGCCGGTGGTGTAAGACAGAGAGCCGTGAATATCGCTGTCGCCGATACGGCCATTAAACCCGCGATAGTCAAATACCGAGGATTTTTCCGCGTCGATTTTCGCCACCAGCCGACCGTCCGTTTCAAACGGCGGCGTATCCGGCAGCAATACGCCGGTGAGATCGTAAAGTTCACCCAGCGAATCACCGGCAAACTTCAGTTGAAGGTCCACTCCGCCCATGTTCATGGGGTCGTTTACCGTACCCACAAACGCCACGCGCGTGTTGCCGGAGCGGAAATCGGCCTGCACCGGGAAAGGTGTACCTTCGCTGCGTAACGCCAGCATCCCGCCTATTTTTCCTGAGCCGGTCAGCGGCTGGTCGTTGTAGCGCCCTTTCGCTTTCAGGCCAAAGACATAGTCGCCAATCCGACTTTGATCATTTTTACCTTTGCTGCCTGATACTTCACTAAACGGAAGCGGCTTACCGAGCGGATCGACCAGGATCTCAACGTCAGCTTTGCTGACCTTATCGTCAATGGCGATCCGGCCCCGATCGAACAAAATATTGTCCAGACGGAAGGACCACGCCGATGGCTGCGCATTGGGATCTTTTTCGCCGCTGCTCGCTAAGTTGAAGGTCCAGTTATTGTTTTTTTCCGACAGACGGATCAGCCGCGCATCAGGCTGTTGCAGTTTGATCCAGGGTAAATAGACGGTTTTGGTCAGCAGTGCCAGAGGCGCCAGCGTGGCCTCAACGCGGGGCAGATGCACCATCGTTACTTCAGGAATATCAGGAGGATTACCGAGGATTATATCGTTGGCGTGCACATGCGGCCAGGGCACCCAGCTTCGCCAGCCAGTTTCCGTTTTCTGGCGTTCCCACACCACGCCCAAATCACCGCGAATCGCGAAGGGCCGGTTCAGTTCAGTGGAGACTTTCTGGTTGATGGTTGGTTTGAGACGGTTCCAGTCGAACGTCGCAATAATGATGATTGCCACCACAATCAACAACAAGAAGATCCCTACTACCCAGGTGATAATCCTGGTCGTTTTTGTCATCGTTCTGTCCCTACCTTATTACCTTGCCTTTCATGAATATAGTTCAGACAAGGGGAATCGGCAGGCCTTAAAGCGTGATTATCACGCTTTCCAGCGACTCCATGGGCACGGGTCGGGAAAGAAAATAGCCTTGCGCAGCGGCAGCGGGAGAACCCTGAACATCGCGCCACTCCTCCAGGGTTTCGACGCCTTCGACAATCACCCCCTTGCAGTAACGGTTCATCAGTTGCAGTAACAACGTAAACAGATTACGACCTTCAGAGGTTTGACGCAGCATGATGAAGAGATCGCGCGCAACTTTGATGTAGTCGTATTGCACTTCACTCAGCGCGGAAAAGTTCGCCATTCCCGTGCCAAAGTCATCCAGCCAGAGCGGGCCGAATTCACACATCGTGGCAAAGGAGGAGTCCTGGGGAAGACGCACGTGTTCGACCAGTTCAAAACGCATCCAGGGTAACGAGGCAACGAGATCCAGAAGAGATGGATTCTGGCGCAAGGCAAGGAGCGTCGGGCCGTCGACGTTGACCGAAGCCAGGATGTCATGCTGCAGGAAGAAGGCCCCAAAGCCCGACAGCATGTTGAGCTGCTCTTCCAGCACATCCAGACGCTGGCGTACGCTGACTTCTGCAAAATATCGATCGGGGGCAATACGCTGACCAGGGTTTGAAGGGTGCATTACGACGGTCAGAATTTCGACAGCCATCAGTCTTCCATCGATACGGTAGATGGGCTGATAAGTATAAGCACGCTCACATTGCAGCCAATAGCGATGCTCCTGCAAGCTTTCAATACTTGCTTCAGGAGTGGTGCTTAGCCGCTGGATAACCTGCTCTGACTTCATTTCAGATGCCCTGTAGAAAAGAGATGACCTGTCTGGACCCGTCAAAGAGTTATCGGCGCACAAGGTGAGAACTTTATGTTCAGTTGAATTGGAAATGAAATTAAGACGACAAATTCTTTCCGGAACACGCGCTGGCTCAAAAAAAATTTTGGAACGTCGTTTTAATATAGTTGACCATAATTTTCTCCCAGCGCACACTTACTTTAATTTATCTGTTCAGGTTCACGACTATGTCTAAGAAAATTGCCGTGATAGGCGAATGCATGATTGAGCTGTCACAAAAAGGCGCGGAAGTGAGTCGCGGCTTTGGTGGCGACACATTAAACACGTCCGTTTACATTGCCCGTCAGGTTGCCCCTGAAGCGCTGACGGTGAGCTACGTTACCGCACTGGGCACCGACAGCTTCAGTCAACAGATGCTGGACGCCTGGCAGGCGGAGAACGTGAACACCGCCTTGATTCAGCAGATGGAAAATCGTCTGCCGGGCCTTTACTACATCGAAACCGACAGCACGGGTGAACGTACCTTTTACTACTGGCGTAACGAAGCGGCGGCGAAGTTCTGGCTGGAAAGCGACAGGGCAGCGGCAATCTGTGAAGAGCTGGCAACATTCGACTATCTCTACCTGAGCGGCATCAGCCTGGCCATTTTGAGCCCATCCAGCCGTGAGAAATTACTCTCTCTGCTGCATGAGTGCCGCGCCAATGGCGGTAAAGTGATTTTCGATAATAACTATCGCCCACGTCTGTGGAGCAGCCGCGAAGAGACACAGCAGGTGTATCAGCAGATGCTGCAATGCACCGATATCGCGTTTTTAACCCTCGACGACGAAGATGCGCTGTGGGGCGAAAAACCGGTAGACGAGGTGATTGCGCGTACGCATGACGCGGGCGTGACAGAAGTGGTCATTAAACGCGGGGCCGACTCTTGCCTGGTCGCCGTTAAGGGCGACGCGTTGATTGACGTGCCGGCTGTAAAACTGGCGAAAGAGAACGTGGTGGATACCACGGCGGCGGGTGACTCATTCAGCGCGGGATATCTTGCCGTTCGTCTGACCGGGGGAACCGCTGTCGAGGCGGCAAAACGCGGGCATTTAACGGCCAGCACCGTTATTCAGTATCGCGGGGCGATCATTCCGCGCGAGGCAATGCCTGCTTAACGTTTTCCCTCACCCTGACCCTCTCCATACCGGAGAGGGTTCAAGTGAGGCGTGTCTTACTGCCCTTGCGGAATATCCGTCGCATCCTGATGCAGATCGTCCGTGACCGCAGGCTGTGAAGCCTGAGAGTCCGGCGCCATGATCCCATTCCAGGTGGCCTGCAGATCCTTCATGTTGTATTCCGGTTCACCTTTCGGCTGAAGCAGAATCAGGGCCATATCCTGTGAAAGCTGCTGACGCAAATCCTGGTTAATGGATTCCACGGTGAGACCATTCAGGAAATCCTGACGCAGTTTCTGATACTGCTCTGGCGCGATATCCACCACCTGGTTTTGCAGGGAGCGGATACGCTGGCTGATCAAGATATCCGTGTCGGTGCGGGCATAGGTGGCGAACAGCTTTTGCAGCTCCAGATTTTTCTGCGCCACCAGCGCATTAAACTCTTCTTCTGATAAACCGTCTTTGCGCACCTTCAACAGCTCTTTCGCCACAAGACTCAGATTCGTGTTCAGCTTGTCAGTAGGGGATTCAACGTTAATCGCACATTGCGCACGCTGGAACAGCACCCGGCAATCAAAACCGATGCCAATATCCTTCGCGTTGGTTTTACTCAAGGTTTGCTGAACGTGCCAGAACAGCGCTTCACGCGCCAGATCGGCACGCCAGTAGCGCAGCAGCGCCGCAGATTCACGGATCGGTTGCCATGGGGTATCCCACATCAGCGACAGACGATCCTGGCGCACGGTATCGGTCATGATGCTAACCGGCTCAGGGCGCAGCGGAGAGAGCGTAGGGACCGGTGCAGGAACGTCGCGTTTCCCTTTCAGCTCGCCAAAGGTTTTGTTGATTTGTTCGATGACGTTACGGCTGTCAACGTTACCCACCACGATCAGCGTCATGGCATCCGGGGTGTACCATTTTTGATAGAACGACTTCAGCTGTTCAATATCAACAGGCTGCTTTAACGGCTCTGCCGGGTCATGACCCAGCATCGTGGAACCTTTCAGGCGATAGCGCCACCAGCCCTCTTTCGTATCCGCAGGCCAGGTCGCCACCATATCGCTATTGCTCAGCGCGTAATTCACCGATTCTGGCGTGATCGCGACGTTTCCTGCCGTATCGCCAAGCCAGGTCAGCGCTTCTTTCAGCAGGTCGTTGCGGTTGTTAGGCAGGCTGAGATTAAACATGGTGTAGTCATAAGAGACAACGGCAGGTGGGAGTGGACGTTTCGGGTCAATACCCTGCTGCCACAGTGAACGCACCTGTACCGCTTGCAGACTGCCGCTCTGGTTGAGCGCCAGTCGAGGAATAAAGTGGCTCATCCCGCTTTGCTGCGTGCTTTCAGTGAGGGAACCGGTATTGATGGAAAGGCGGATTTCAACGCGATCGCTGGGACGCTGCGGCGTGGCTAAAACCTGCCACTGGAATCCATTGGCCAGAGTCCCTTGTTGCCAGGCCGGGTCGGGCTGGAGCGCATCTGCCTGCACATAACTGGCTGCTGCCATCATCAGCAAACCGCCGGTTAAGAGTCGAATTTTTGTGCCCTGCATGTGAACCCCTGATCAACATTCCTGGTTAATAAAGAGTGGCTCAGGCTACCGAGCACTCTAAAGATGACGTGTAAAACACTTCGATTAGACCGCGAGTTAGGTAAAACGTCACGGCAAGAAGTGAAATATACCCGAAAAAATCTTGTCACTTTATGTCAGGTATGAGGGGGTATTATGCGCAGCAGCCCGTCCTCCCACAAGGGAGGACGGGCATAACTGTTGATTTTATGAGGACATTCCCTGCGTTTTGCTCTCTGAGATACGGTTATTCAGCGTGTCATCCAGCTTTTTGTGGTCCAGCTCTTTCACCCATTTTGCCACGACCACCGTAGCCACACCGTTACCCACCAGGTTGGTGAGCGCACGTGCTTCGGACATAAAGCGGTCAATGCCCAGAATCAGTGCCAGACCGGCCACCGGTAAATGGCCGACTGCGGAGATCGTTGCCGCCAGCACGATAAATCCGCTGCCTGTTACCCCTGCCGCCCCCTTCGATGACAGCAACAACACCACCAGCAGCGTGATTTGATGGAAAATATCCATATGGCTGTTCGTCGCTTGCGCAATAAACACCGCTGCCATGGTGAGGTAGATCGACGTGCCGTCCAGGTTAAACGAGTATCCGGTCGGGATAACCAGTCCGACAACCGATTTACGGCAACCCAGCTTTTCCATTTTATCGAGCATGCGCGGCAGAGCAGATTCTGAGGAGGAGGTCCCCAGCACAATTAACAGCTCTTCACGGATGTAACGGATAAATTTGAAAATACTGAATCCGGTCGCACGTGCAATGGAGCCGAGCACCACCACCACGAACAGAATACAGGTGATATAGAAGCAGATAATCAACTGCCCCAGCTGAATCAGCGTCCCGACGCCATATTTACCGATGGTAAAGGCCATCGCCCCGAACGCCCCAATCGGCGCCAGACGCATAATCATATTGATAATGCCGAAGATGACCTGCGAGAAGCTTTCAATAACGTTAAAAATAAGCTGCCCTTTGCTGCCCAGACGGTGCAGGGCAAAACCAAACATCACAGCAAACAGCAAGACCTGAAGGATATTGCCGCTGGCAAAAGCACCGATGACGCTACCCGGGATAATATCCAGCAGGAAGCCTACCACGCCCTGATCTTTTGCCTGCTCGGCGTATATCGCGACCGCTTTTGCATCCAGCGTCGCCGGATCGACGTTCATCCCCGCGCCAGGCTGTACCACGTTGACGATGATAAGGCCGATAATCAGTGCGATGGTACTGACCACTTCGAAGTAGAGCAGTGCGACGGCACCGGTACGACCGACCGCTTTCATGCTTTCCATGCCAGCGATACCGGTCACCACCGTACAGAATATAACCGGGGCAATCACCATCTTAATAAGCTTAACGAATGCGTCGCCAAGCGGTTTCATCTGCGCGCCGAGTTCAGGGTAGAAATGGCCCAGCAAAATACCGACCGCAATCGCTGTCAGGACCTGAAAGTAGAGGCTTTTGAAGAATGAGGTTTTCATAGGGTGTCCTTGGGAAGAAAAACCACAGGTGTTGTAAGGTTATGGTTCACCTGCGGCTTTAAAATAACACCCGCTAAACAGGACAGAAATAAACTCAGATCAAATTTGAAACACAAATGTTAAGAAGTTTGAGCTGGCTCGCACAAGCCAGCAACAAAACTACGCTTTTTCGTGATGACGTTCGCCCGTGAGATAGCGCTGTTCGAACGCCTGGGAAGGAACCGCACGCGCAAACAGGAAACCCTGGCCGGTTTCCACGCCCGCCTCAGCCAGCCAGTCGCGTTGCACCTCGGTCTCGATACCCTCTGCGATCACCTTCAGATTGAGACTACGCGCCATCTGAATAATGGCCTGCACCATGCTGCTGTCCTCGGGAAGCCCGTCGACAAAGGTTTTGTCGATTTTCAGCACATCAACCGGCAGCGTTTTCATATGCTGAAGCTGACGCAACCCGGCGTAACCCATGCCAAAATCATCCAGCGCGATACGAATGCCGGCATTGCGCAGGGGCTTCAGAATGGCGACGGCTTCGTTTGGATCGTCAATACGTCGGCTCTCCGTGACCTCAAGAATTAAGGTATCGGGCTTGATGCGGTAACGATTAATGAGTTCCAGCATTTCCGACACCATCGTAGGATGCATCAGCTGTAAGGCCGACAAATTCACCGACAGGGGCAGCGCGATCCCGCGCTCTTGCCAGGCCGCAAGCAGACGACAGGACTCTTCCAGCACCCAATATCCCACGGTGACCATCAGCCCGCAGGATTCAATGTCGTCGATAAGGCCATCCGGCAGTTCCCATGAACCATCTTCCTGCTGCACACGCAGAAGCGCCTCGGCGCTCTCTACGCGCCCCGTCAACAGATTTACCTGCGGCTGGAGCCAGATAGCAAAGCGGTTGTTGTCCAGCGCGGTGAGGATATCGCTCTCTTGCGTCAGGCGCTGTTGCGCTTTCTCCATCTGCTCCGGTTCAAAGAACTGGATCTGGTTTTTACCTTTGCGTCTGGCGGAGAACGCGGCCGAGAAGGCACGACGGTAGAGTTGTTCCGCCGTGAGGTCGCCGTAATACATGGCGATGCCAATACTGGCGCTCGGGCGGAGCTGAATCCCCTGAATCGGTAAACGCTCATTAACGACAGTGAGCACTTGCTGACCTAACGTAATCGCATGCCACGGCTCTTTCACCCCGTGCGCCAGGATCACAAAGTCATAGCCGCTGACCTGCGTCAGCACCATGCGCGGCGCCAGTACCGACTTGATTTTTTCCACCAGCGTCAACAACAGCATTTCACGCTGGCTCTCCTTCAGTACCCCTGCGGTGTCCTGCAGCGTTTCACAGGCGACAACCATTAACGCCGTGGTCTGCTGGCGTTCTACCGCCTGCTCCAGCAACGCCATCAGGAAGGCTTTATTCGGCAGTTCAGAAACCGGGAAGCGCGTGGCGTGGTTGTTAAGCTCGTCATGCTGACGTAATAATCGCTGCTGATTGATGTTGTAGCTGCGCACCAGCATGCCAATTTCGTCGTCATGGTGCAGCCGGGGCACAGGAAGCTGATGCCCAACCTGATCCTGCGGGGACAAATCGTTAAGCTCGCGGGCAATGCGGCGCAGCGGGTGGACAATCAGCCGGTTGATACACCAGGTGAGCGCCACGGTGAGCATTAAGGTCAAAAGTAAGTAAGTAGTTACTAACGTAGAAAGCCAGCTCATGACAAACTTATGCATGCGGTACGAATCCGCCTGCAGGACCAGATAAGCCAGGGGCTGGGGGTTTGCAGGGCGTTCAAGGGAATAGACCGGCAGAGAAATTTGCACCGGCAGTTCGAACAACCGCATGATCATCATGGGGACCGGGCGTTCGGGAATAAAGCTCATCCGCAGCGCCTGAAACTGATTGGGCAAGACGACGTCGGCCCGGCTGACAATGCCGGCAGGCTGAATACCCTGCAAAATGGTTTCGGCTTGCGGGATATCCCCTTTCAGAATGGCCGCAGAGAGCGGCCCCCGAACCGAACGGGCAATACTTTCCAGTTGCGAAGCCGTGTTGTAGCGATTCTGCTGCACGGAATGGAACAGCAAAATAACGCAAAATATGAAAACAAACAGCATAGTGACGGCAGAAACCATCGCCATCTGTTTGATAGTTAAAGAACGGCTGACACGCAAATTGACTCTCCACAAAACCCGATGCGTAGGGCAACAAAACGTTACCCTACTGCCGCCAGAGTATACCCGATCGCAGAGATTTTAAGAGAGACTAAGGAATCTATTAAAGATAATTCTCATTACCAGTCTGCGTACGGTGTGAGCGGTTGCGGAGGCAGATTCATATCGCCCTGCCAGCCCGCGGCGGAATACCGCACATACATCAGCGCATGGCTCGGGGTATAGTCTTTCGCCTCCTGAATATCGACGCCTAAACCCACAAACCAGTTTGACGTAATCCGGCGTTCAATAATGGCCCGGGCGGTATAACCTGTCCCCGACGAACTGCTGCCCGTTTCCGTTTCACGCTTATCGGAATACATCAGATCGTTATTACTGTCGTAGTTATCGTCCGGGATCAGCCCCTGTTTCGGATAACGCAGGCCATCTTTGGTTTTTGAGTGTGACCAGGAGACCGATCCCCCTAACTCCCAGGACCAGTTCTCGGTGCGTTTACGCCAGGTAACAGGTAACGCAAAGGAGACATATTCCTGCGGGCTGTAATAGCCGCCTTGCCCCAGCGTATAGGCGCTAAGATCTTTGTCGTAATGCCAGAGCATATTCGACACGCCTACGGTCAGGCGTTCGTTGTTTTCATTAATCAGCTTGTAGTAGTACCCGGTCATCCAGCGGATACGCCAGTTATCTTCGACGTTTTTACCTTCAAGCGCATCAACGTTCAGGCTCGACCATACCCCATGGGCTTCGCCTTTATCGTAACTGACGCTCGCCCCGCCCCCGGTGGCGCGTACGCCGCCCCAGGTGGTGTCGGTGTTCGGGTCTTTTTGACCCGCAAAGGCCAGCAGGGAGCTGGAAATGGGGCGGCGGTGCGCGTTCAGGGTGTAGCCCAGCGGACCGATATCGCTGCTGTAACTTAATCCACCAACAACATCCACCACATCAAAGCCCATTGGCGTGGTGCCAATATCCATGGACCAGGTTTTGTTTTGCCAGCCAACGGCGACGCTGGTGCCGTTCTGTTTCTGGCTGGTGCTCCCGCTGCACGGCGTTTCGTAACAGGTGCCCCACTTCGGATCGTAAGTTCCGCCATTGGTGTCAAACGAGCCAGCGTCCATATTGACGTTATCGCTTCGGAAGAACATCCGGCCATCTGCCAGGGGCGCATCCACCTGCAGCATGGTGGTTTGCGCTTTCAAATCTGAATAGCCGCCCGTTCCGCTGGACCCCCAATAGTCGTATTGCAGCGTAACGTTCACATCCTGCTGTTGATACAGTTCGCCCGCATCGCTGCGTACGCCGCGCTTCAGCCAGTCGTCGTTTTTGTCGTTTCGCGTCAGACGGGTAAAGCTGTCGTTATCGGCAGGCCGTGTGGTCGACACGCCGGAAGCAACCATCGCATCTTTATAGGTTTCCAGCGCCTGCTGCGGTTGTCCGCTGGCGGCCTGGAAGCGGGCCGCATCGCGCAGGACTAAGGCGCTGTCCATTGATGGTGGCTGCGCTTTAGCCTGAGGGACAAGCTTGCTGAAGGTTTGCTGTGCCGCAGCGGTATCACCCAGTGACGCCTGTGCCAGCGCGACCCGACGCTGCAGATTGACCGACGGCGGTTCCCCGCTCTGGCTGGCGGGCAGTTTCGCCAGCTGGGCCCGCGCCGCGTCTTTATCGCCCTGAGCAAGGTAGACTTCCGTCAGGCCAAGGATCGCATCCGTATTCGTTGGCTCGCGCTGTAACACGGTGTTATAGGCCGACGTCGCAGCCGTGGTGTCGCCCCGCTGCTGCGCCCAGTCGGCCAGCGTTAAATCAATACGTGTCGAGGTCGGCTGCTGGCGTAACAGCGTTTCAGCCTCCGCCTCTTTACCGCTGTCACGCAGGCGGTTAGCCGTTTCCAACACCTGGTTGCTTTGCAGACGATCGGCCAGCTCCTGAATATTGCTGTTCCACTTTTCCCGCGGCAGCGTGTTGAGATGCGCCAGTGCAGCGCGATCCTGATCGTTGCCGGAAAGATACAGTCCGTTGGCGTAGATCTGTTCCGGATCGCCCGGTTTCTGATTTGCCAACTGTCGCATCTGCGTGTCGGCCTGGCTGCGTTGTCCGGCGCTGTAAAGATCGCGAGACAAGCGGTAGGTGATCCAGACGTTGCCCGGATCGAGCGCCAGACGACGACGCTGTATCTCTGCCGCCTGCTGATAATTGCCCTGATTCTCAAGCTGCTCGGCCTGCTGAGCCAGTTTTTCGTTGTTCAGGCTGCGTTCGATATCGTCAATGCTACGGCGCTGGCTGGCCGGGAGCGACTGGATAAACTGGTCCGCTTTTTCCGGTGATTCGGCGCGATAGATATTGGCGAGGCCGCGTACCGCATTGCTGTTGCCGCTGTCCATACGCAAAGCCTGACGGTAGTAGCGCTCAGCGGCAGCCGTGTCCTTGCGTGCAACGGCAGCATCGCCTAAACCTAACACCGCGTAGCTGTCTGTATTATCCGTGTTGCGGGCCTGCTGATAGTAGCGTTCTGCCTGAGCAACGTTATTTGCCTTAAGGGCCGCGTCACCCTGCTGAATCAACAGCCAGTAACGGTTGACCTTAAGCAGGCTGTCCCATTTGCCCCGGTTGTCGCTTTGCGGGTCAAGGGCTATCGCTTTTTCGAACTGGGCCACGGCGCGTGCGCGATCGCCACGCTGAGAGTATGCCTGTCCAAGCGCACCGACGGCTTCGCTGTCAGCATGGTTGGCGCTCACCGCTTTTTGCAATTCGGCGACGGCTTTTCCCCCCTGCCCGGCTTCAACGGCAGCCAGCCCTTCGGCTTTGGCCCGGAAAGCCGGATCGGCCAGTTGCTTCTGTTGCTCATCCAGCTTTGTCCGCGCGGCGGTGACGCTGTCGCCTGCACTGAAGACCTGCAAATAATCCTGTAATGCCTTCACGCTCGCTGCGCTTACCGGCAGCTCGCTGATTTGCCGGTACCAGAGATCGGAGGCCGCTTCACGCCCGGCATTGGACGTCGCCATCTGCTTCAGTACGGCGAACCCTTCATCACGGCGTCCACTTTCAAAGAGCAGCTGTGCCAGCGAATTTTGCAGCTGTGTATCGCCAGGAGAGGTGGCGTTAATCTTTTTAAGCTGATTGATAGCGTCGTTACGGCGGGCAGGAATTTTAGCCGCGACGGTCCAGTATTCGGCGGCAATATCGCCGTCAGGCGGGTTACCGCCAAAAATTTTTTCGTAAGCGTCGAGAGCTTCCTGCGCGTGGCCAGTCGTGGCTAACAGACGGGCCTGCTGAAGTGCCTGCCGTCCATCCGGCGTTGAGAGCAGCAGGGTATTACGCGACGATTTATAGGCACTGGAACTGGGGGCCATGCTCTTCAGGCGATCCAGCTCTTTTTGCGCGCCGGCATTATCGCCCTGACGCAAAAGATAACGAAAACGGGCGGCAATCACGTCCGGGTTATTCGGATCGATTAATTCCAGACGGTAGAGTGACTGGCGTACCAGGTCTTCACGGTGCGTTGATTCACCCAGGCGGACCTGCTCCAGGAGCTGTTGCTGCTGCGGTGAATTGGCCGCGTAGGCCAGCGGCATCAACGTCAGACCGAGCGATAAACTAAGTAAGCTTAATGAGAACTTGCGCATTCCTGGCCCCAGTCAGGGTGTAATTCACCCTTGGCGGTGAAACGAAAACGATGCTGATCCCATCCTTGTCCGAACAGGGTCAATACATAACTGTAATAGGCGTCATTACCGGGAAAATGGTCGGCGACACGCTGACGCTGAACCGCTTGTGCATCGCGATTTTGCAGGAAAGGCAGCAGGGAGGCAGAGAAGCCCACCGGGCCATTATCCGTAGGCTGTCCGCTAAGGATATCGACCTTTTCAGGCGGAAGGCCGTTTTTCGCGGTGATTGTCGCCATCGGCTTAAAGCGAGCCAGCAGTCGCGCTTTCTGAGGATCCTGATCGTGCATCATTCCCGCCCACAGATAGACACGAATTGCATCATAGCTGCCGATGAGTTTTTTCTCCGGCTTCAGTTGCCAGCTTTTTTTAAGTTGATACGTCACCCAGTTGGGAGAGAATCCTTTTGGCGCGGTTTCAAGTAACAGGCGCAAATTGGTCTCGCGCAGCGTGGTCCAGGGGGCGCCGTAGCGGGTGAAGTAGCTTGCAAGCTGTGGCGGCAAATAGCTTGGATTGAAGCGCCAGGTGCTCTTTTCAGCAAACCCAACTTTACCCGGCAGCAGCATGAAGCCCAGTCCGGGGACCTTAACCACTTCTTCGCTGACAATCCGTTTCAGCAGGCCTTTACCCATATCGGTATAGGCGGGCACCTTCCACAGACGTCCCGCTTCAAGCAGAGACCAGGCAATCCAGATATCCGCATCCGACGCCGAATTGGGATCAATGACCGCCCAGGTATCGGCATCTTTTTTCCCCCATAACCATGCAGGCAGATGCTGACGTAAATCTCCCTGGGCAAGATTATTGTTCGTCCAGTTCAACAACCGTTCGAACATCGGGCGATCGTTCGCTGCGAGGGCAAAAAAGAGCGCATAGCTTTGCCCCTCAGAGGTACTAATCTTGCGCGCATCGCTCGGATCGATGACCCGCCCGCCATCGCTGATGTAGTCCTGTTTAAACTGCTCCCACGCAGGCCACGGGCAGGCGGCGCGAACGTTTGCCGCCGCCAGGATCAGTGTGGCCATCACGCAACAACGTAAGGCGTTCATGCGCGGTTACTCATCATCCGAATGAAGACGACGACGGCTAATAATGCGCAGCAGACGCCACATCACCCACGCCAGTAAGACGACGCTTATCGCGGCAAATATCGCGAGCAGCACAGGGTGGTTTGCCAGTGAATACCACATGCGCTCAAACCACGGCAGGTGACCCACATAATAGACATCCCCTACGCGCAGGCTGTTGACGCCAGACTCACGAATCACCGATACCGAGCCGAACATTGCCGCTCGTTTACCGCTGTCGTTCATGGCGCTGTTAAGCAGCTCGTAACCGCGCGGGCTATCAGCTAACAATGCAATAACGCTTCGCTGGTCATTGTACGGAGACTGGAAGCCCACAATGGCTGCCATCGGACCGCTGGAATTGACGTTGGTCTTAACGCTCGCCTCACGGTCGATTTTATCCGGCATGATGCTTGGGAAGTCCGACTGGCGCAGCGGTGTGTTAACCCAGGATTCGGTCGCCTGGACCAGCAAATCGATGCGTTTATCATCCTTCAGCTTGTCAGGGATGGTTCCGATCACCATGATGTCGGCGTCTTTGTCCTGAATCTTGCTGCCATCATCGGTTAACGTAACGTTGATCGCCGGCAATCCGGTTTGCCCACCGACGGACGCCATGGCATCCAGCAGCGTGGAGATCTGCCCTTCGTTCGGGGTTTTTGGCATCACGACAATGGTTTCAGACAGGTCGGCCATACGGCTGAACGGGAAGCTGGCATTGGCAAAGGCCCGCAGATCCGGCATCGCGAGGAAGTGATAATATTTTGAGAAGTCGATGGTGGAATCATCACCGATGACCACATGATTCTGCACCTGCTGGAAGGTAATACAGTTATCCACTGAACCGCCCGGCATTGGGTTCGTATACTGGAAATCGAAACGCAGCTGGTTCACCGCTCCCAGCTTCAGCGCCGGGATAGAGACATCGGTTTTACCATCCAGCAGGCCCTGCAAGACCGGCAGACGGAGCAGCAGTTTATTCGTATCCAGCGTGCTGGTTAGCGGCCAGGATTGCAGGAACTGGTTGTTCAGGCTGATATCCATACGCGAGCTGTCTTTAGTCGGCGGCGCGGTATAGCGATAGTTCAGATCGAGGTCGATCCCATTACTGCGCAGCAGATAAAGATCCGGCGGCAAATTCAGCGACAAGTTGATCGCCGCAGGCTCCAGCCCTGTTGATTGCAGCTGCTCTTCATAGGTCTTGAGTTCGCCGAAGGTGACCGGACGATCGGTTCGGATCCAGTTTGGCGCATCGTACGGTTTGCGTGCCAGCAGCGGTTTGACCTCGCCAATGGTGACGCTGTTACCACGGAAGAGCACATTCCCCTGAGCAATTCCCTTCGCGGCCTGGACCAGGTCTTTATCATCACGGCCAAAGACCACCAGCAACTTCACATAGGGTTTATCCGGATGGCTGATCATCTCTACGGTAGGCGCTTTAACATCCGGATGATCGCGCAGGAAGGACGGGCGTTTTTCATTCGTCGCAAACACGATGGCATTTTGATCCGGCAGCTTATCGAACAGGACCGGGAAAGTCTGTCCACGCCAGCCCGAACGGGAACCAAACCAGGACGTAACAATGGTCGCGGCCTGTTGTTGCGTGATATCCGGTGAACCTGCGAAGACGACAGGCAAGTTTAACGGACGGTTATCACGCGGGTCGAAGAACGGAATCGGGAACGCGGAGAGATCGTTTTTCACCGATAAGGTCTGGTAGGTCATATTGAGGGAGCTGTTACGCCCCACATCCATCCACAGCGTGCTGCTGGCCGGGTTTTCACACACATCGCGATAATGACCGACAAACTCCAGACGCACGCGGTTAAAGTCGGTGATGAACAGCGGGTTAATGGGCACCTGCGCCAGCGTTTTCTTACCCAGTTGTTCTTTCGTTACCGGCAACACGCCCATCAGCTCGTCATTGAGATAGACCTTCAACTGCGACTGAACCGGTAGCAACGAAGGTGACGGCGTATATTCGAGGTTAAGCACGGCATTCGACACAACTTCGTCGCTGCGCATACCAAACTCAACCCCACCATTTGGGTTAATGCCGCGCAGCACCATGCTGCCCGGAGGCGGTGCGATTTGCGCAAAGCTCAGCTTCACGTCGCGGGACGGCGCATTGTCCGCCACAATCGGGGCATTTGCGCCTTTTACGCCAGGCATCACCTGGCCGACCTGCGCATCCGGCGGCAAGGTATTGCCCTCCACCGGCTGGTTTGGCACAACGTTTTCGGTTTGCGACGGCGCCGCAGTCACAACCGGATCGGTTGCTTGCGCCACGACAGGCACCGTTGGCGCAGGCGTTGCCGCCGTGTTTTCAGGCGCGGCATTGACCATCATGGAAGGTAGCGCACCCATTCCAACCGCTACAGCACAGATCCAGGAAAGTTTTCTTTTCATCGCATTATCATCATTGTTGAGCCATAACCGGGTCCGGCTGTTGCTTGGCCTCATTGCGCTCAGGGCGACGAGGAATAAACGACACCACCCAGGAAACCAGCGAGGTAAGTGACCGGAAAATTATTTTCACTGACGGCGGAGCAAATTCTGCCAGGTGGCGATAGCCGCGGAATCCTAGTTTCAGAATATCCATCAGGCTTTCCAGAGGCTTATCTTCCGGGAAGCTATCCTGCCAGAGCGCCCATGTATCCGCGCGAGCAAACGTACACTGCACAAAATCGATATGTTGCTTTTTGGTAAGCGGCATCAACTGCAGCCCAACCTCATCACCTGACACACGTACCACCTGCGTCGGGAAGACATACTCTTGCTGACCGCGTTTGAGCAGCAAGTTTACCTTTTGACCTTCCAGCACTTTCGCCTGACCGTTGATCTTGATGCCCAAGCCACCGTCAGAGAAGTCCTGTACGATACAGGAGAAGAGGTGTCCATCTTCGCGGGCAATGGCCGCAGGCATGGAGATCTCCACCCTGTGCGCCCGACGGACCTGTTTACTTTCCACGGACACCGCTACAGCGCCACCCAGGATAATCAGGTTGTAGAACACCCATGCAAGGCTGACAAACACGGTCAGTATTTCGTTTTCCGGGCCGTAGAAGTAACGCCAGATCCCCACCATTACGCCGAAGAGGTTTAACAGCACCAGGAAGATGTAAGGGCGCGAGATCACCCAGTCGACGTATTCCTCTTCGACCAGCCCGCCTTTTGCGGTGACGTTGAATTTGCCCTTATGTGGGTTAATCAGCGCGACCATGGTGGGTGGTGCGATATACCAGGCCAGCACCGTTTCGTAAATCTCGCTCCAGAAAGAGTGGCGATATTTGCCCTGAATCTTGGAGTTGGTCAGGCTGGCGTGGATCATGTGCGGCAGAACAAACAAGGCGATCATCAGGGCGGGGGCATAGATGATGTACGCATGCAGCAACAGGAAGGCCAGTGGCGCGGTCAGGAAGATCAGCCGCGGAATACCGGACAAGAAGTGGAACATGGCGTTGACGTAGCAGAGGCGCTGCGCCAGCTTGAGACCTTTACCGGTTAAGGGATTATCGAGACGGAAAATTTGCACCATCCCGCGCGCCCAGCGAATACGTTGCCCGATATGGGCTGACAACGACTCTGTCGCCAGCCCCGCCGCCTGAGGAATACGCATGTAGGCTGACGTGTAACCCCGACGGTGTAAACGCAGTGAGGTGTGCGCATCTTCTGTGACCGTTTCAACCGCGATACCACCAATTTCATCCAGCGGTTTACGGCGAATGACCGCGCAGGATCCACAGAAGAAGGTGGCATCCCACATGTCGTTACCGTCCTGCACCAGACCGTAGAACAGCGTGCCTTCGTTTGGCGTTTTACGGAAACGCCCAAGGTTACGTTCAAACGGGTCGGGGGAGAAGAAGTGGTGCGGCGTCTGCATCATCGCCAGCTCCTTCTCTTTAAGGAACCAGCCCATGGTCATTTGCAGGAACGAGCGCGTAGGGACGTGGTCACAGTCGAAAATAGAGACGAACTCGCCGGTGGCGTATTTCAGGGCATTGTTGATGTTCCCTGCTTTCGCATGTTCGTGAGTGGTACGGGCGATATATTCCACCCCCACGCTCTGGGCAAACTGACGGAACTCTTCGCGACCACCGTCATCGAGCAGCCAGATTTTGAGCTTGTCTTTCGGCCAGTCGATACCGAGAGAGGCGTAAATGGTGTTTTTCACCACGTTTAAATCTTCGTTATAGGTCGGGACAAAAATATCAACCGTCGGCCACTGCTCCGTATCTTTTGGCAGCGGCACTGGCTGGCGATTCAGCGGCCAGACCACCTGGAAATAGCCCAGAATCAGCACAATCCAGGCGTAGGTTTCCGCAAACAGCAGAACCAGGCCACACACCAGGCTTACCGGATCGTCCCAGTTCAGCGTGGAGGTGTAGCGCCACCAGATGTAGCGGCAGGAGACCGTCAGCGACAGCACGATCAGCATCAACGCGGAGAAACGCCCCGGAATGCGGCGCACCAGTAACGCTACGCCCCAGAGCAGCACCAGGAAGATAAACTGCGCCAGCGGGTTGAACGGCTGAGTAATGCAAACCAGCGCCAGAATCAGGGAGAAGGCGATGATGACCCCGAGAATAAAACGCCGTAATCCCGGATGCAGATGCCCCAGCTCTTTCTGGTTTTCCAGATGCGTGGTTCTGTGGGTGACGCGCTCAGGCAGGGTTTCCAGCCACTGATGATAGCGTCCGCGTAGCTGCGTAAAATGACGAGACCGCGGCTTGCGCGGTTCGGTGTATGCAGGTTTTGCCGAGGTCACGACAAGCCATAATGTTTGCAGCGCATAGCGGGCAGGATCGAGTGGCCTTGGCCTGTCCGGATTAAGATGCGGATACAGCTGGCGGTGGCGTTCACGAATGTGCTGCCAGCGAGGATGTTCAAGCGGAATGAACGTCCAGGCCAGAATCATCCAGAAGCAGCCCAGCGCGGCGCTGAAAGCAGACGCACCGTGGCGGCGATAGTTTCGGTAGCGCTCGCCCAAACGGGCACTGACCGGTGGGATCAGGAACCAGGATGCCAGGCGACTCATGCAATGCTCCCGGTCGGCTCAGGCCGCCCGGTGTAATGAAGCAGGCACCAGTTTGCCAGCGTCAGGATCTCTTCCGCAGCCAGTGAGTCACTGCGGTATTCACCCAACGGCTGTTTCGACGCCAGGCACTCGGCAATAGCTTCATCGCGATGGATCACCATCGGCAACAACCGACGCTGGCTTTGCAGCCAGACCTGATAAAGATCGTCCTGAATCTGACTGCCAATGCGCAGGTCATTAATTAAAACATGCGTGCCGACAGGAAGCGCCTGCTGATGCAAACGAATATGGCTGTTTGCATCAGGATTAATGACGGTGATCGTGTGGTCACACTTTTCGATAAACTGGCGCGTCAGCGGGGTGAACCCGGCCGGCAGGTCGAGTAATATCCACTGGTAATGGCTTTTTTCCTGCAAGAGCTGGAGTGCGTCGGCAAAATACCCCAGCGTGCCATAGCGGGTATGCAGCGACTCATATTCGCCCGGCGTCAGTTGACCGAAGGGCAGTAAATCAAGCTGAGAGGTATAGCGTTGCGCAGAATCGCGCCAGTCCTGACCATCAAGCAGCGCACGCGCCCAGCCATCGCCACAGTCATAATTCACATTAAATGACATGCGCAATAAATTATCGGGGCAGGCGTCGATAATCAGCACGGACTCGCCCAGACACTGTAATGCCCAACCCAGTGCCGCTGTGACAGAGGTCGTACCTACACCACCACGAATGCCCTGTAATCCAAGTATGGCCATCAATGGCTCCCTTATTGTTGACGGGCAAATTCAGCCAGTAATGGCCAGCGTTTAATAGCCGCAGCCAACTGTTCCCGCTGGGAAATATCGGTGTAATCTATTTCAGGCAGAGAAAATGCCTGGCTCAGGGCCACGAAATCGTTTTGGAATGTGTACCCCAGACTGGAATCAACGGGCGTACCGGGTTCGTTATTATGCATTTTAGTTTCATTCCTTTATTAAAACCCAACGAACGAATAGATGTAGCAAGGCATCCTGCCCAGAAAAATTTCATTCATATGCTAAATCTGATGCGCTTTAATTTCAATGTTAGGTTTATTTCTGTGCTTTCGCTAGTAAACTGAGAGACAGGTGAATTAGACACAAAGAGGGACACCGTGAACCCCATATTTTCAATTGGCATTCAGTCATTATGGGATGAATTGCGTCACATGCCCGCCGGAGGTGTCTGGTGGATCAATACAGATCGCAATGAAGACGCAATAAGTCTGGTTAATCAAACGATTGCAGAGCAAGCAAAGGATGCGCATGTCGCTGTAGTCAGTATGGGGGAAGACCCTAAAAAAATCATCACACTTTCTGAAACCTCCGGGCCAGATAAAGTGCGTCTTTTTTCCATGCCAAACGAAAAAAGTGGTCTATACTTTTTGCCCCGCGATATACAGTGCAGCATCGATCCTGAGCATTATTTAGTGGTGCTGAAATGCGCAAATAACGCCTGGCAAAATATATCCGTTGAGAATCTTCGTGGCTGGCTGGAAAAAGTCAATAAATGGGCGCGGGTTCAAAAATGTACGCTGTTAGTGATTAGCCCTGGTACTAACAATGATAAACAGTTCTCATTTTTGATGAGTGAATACCGTTCACTTTTTGGTCTGGCGAGTCTCCGCCACCAGGCCGAGGGTCATGTGTTAGATATTGCGTTCTGGTGCAATGAAAAAGGGGTGAGCGCCAGGCAGCAAATCTCGCTTAAACAGATTCACGGCGAGTGGCATGTTGCTCAGCAGGAAGAGATGGTTGTTCAGCCGCGTAATGATGAAAAGCGTATTCTGAGCCACGTGGCGGTATTAGAAGGCGCACCACCGCTTTCTGAATACTGGACGTTATTCGAAACGAATGAGTCTCTCTTCAATGAGGCGCGCACCACGCAGGCCGCAACGATCGTTTTTTCATTGATGCAAAATAATCAAATCGAGTCGATAGCGCGCCACATCCATACCTTACGCCGTCAGCGCGGTAGCGTAATGAAAATTGTCGTGCGCGAAAATAATACCAGCCTGCGCGCCACCGATGAGCGTCTGCTTCTGGGGTGTGGTGCCAATATGGTGATTCCATGGAACGCCCCGCTTTCCCGCTGCCTGACGTTAATAGAAAGCCTTCAGGGCCAGCAGTTTAACCGCCACGTTCCCGAAGATATTTCCACACTGCTCTCCATGACACAGCCGATGAAGCTGCGTGGTTTTCAGAAATGGGACACGTTCTGCGATGCCGTCAGCAATATGATGAGCAATACCCTCCTGCCAGAAGATGGCAAAGGCGTCATGGTTGCGCTGCGTCCGGTGCCGGGTATTCGTGTCGAGCAGGCGCTGACGCTCTGCCGCCCGAACCGTACCGGGGATATTATGACTATCGGGGATAACCGACTGGTGCTGTTCCTGTCTTTCTGTCGCATAAACGATCTCGATACGGCGTTAAACCATATCTTCCCGCTGCCGACAGGGGATATTTTTTCCAACCGAATGATTTGGTTTGAAGATAAATTGATTAGCGCTGAGCTGGTCCAGATGCGAATGCTCGATCCACAGGAGTGGGGAACCCCTCTGCCATTGGCGAATAACGCAAAGCCTGTAATCAACGCCACGCACGACGGTCATGTCTGGCGCCGGGTGCCTGAACCGCTTCGCCTGCTGCATGAAACAGAAGAGAGGGCTCCGTCATGAATATCAACGATATCATTCAGTTGGTTATCGTATGTGCCCTCATTTTCTTCCCACTTGGCTATTATGCTCGCCACTCTTTACGCCGTATCCGAGATACCACCAGATTGCTTTTTGCCAGGCCGCGCTACGTAAAATCAGCCGGAATACTGAAAAGGGCCAAACACGTCAAGGCAACCCGAAAAAATGACTAATTCTCCTCATGCTGCTTCGCCTCTCTGGCAATACTGGCGCGGCCTTTCTGGCTGGAACTTCTATTTCCTGGTGAAATTTGGCCTGCTCTGGGCAGGTTATCTGAACTTCCACCCGTTGCTAAACCTGGTATTTATGGCATTTCTGTTGATGCCAATCCCGAACCTTAAGCTGCACCGTATACGCCACTGGATCGCTATTCCGTTTGGTTTTGCCCTCTTCTGGCATGATACCTGGCTTCCGGGTCCGGAAAGCATTATGAGCCAGGGGTCACAAGTGGCCGGCTTTAGCGCAGCCTATATTCAGGATTTGATTGAACGCTTTATCAACTGGCAGATGATCGGTGCGATCTTCGTCCTGCTTGTGGCGTGGCTTTTTCTGTCGCAGTGGATTCGCGTGACGGTATTTGTGGTCGCGATTCTGGTCTGGTTGAACGTGCTGACCATTGCAGGGCCTTCTCTCTCTCTTTGGCCTGCAGATCAGCCCACCGCAACGGTAACAACCAGTGGGGCAAGTGCGGCGCCAACCGTGGCAAAAGCGGGTGACACCGCAGTCGTTGGCGATATTCCGGCACAAACCGCACCGCCAACCACCGCTAATCTGAGTAACTGGCTTGCCAGTTTCTATAGCGCTGAAGAGAAACGCCAGACGAAATTCCCCGATGCGTTACCGGCCGATGCGCAACCCTTTGAACTGCTGGTAATTAACATCTGCTCGCTGTCGTGGGCCGACGTTGAGGCCGCCGGTTTAATGTCGCACCCGCTGTGGTCTCACTTTGATATTGTGTTCAAAGATTTTAATTCGGCGACCTCCTACAGCGGCCCGGCGGCCATTCGTTTGCTGCGCGCCAGCTGCGGGCAGCCGTCGCATAAAAACCTTTATCAGCCTGCGGGAAACCAGTGTTATCTGTTTGATAATCTGGAAAAACTGGGCTTCAAACAGCACCTGATGTTAGGCCATAACGGTATTTTTGGCGGCTTCCTGAAAGAAGTGCGTGAAAACGGTGGAATGCATGCACCGCTGATGGATCAGACGGGTCTGCCTGTTCCGCTGTTAGGCTTTGATAACTCCCCTGTCTATGACGACACGGCAGTGCTACAGCGATGGCTCCAGACGGTCAGCAAAGAGGGCGATACGCGCAGCGCGACGTTCTATAACACCTTACCGTTGCATGACGGTAACCACTTCCCGGGTGTGAGCAAAACCGCAGATTACAAAGTGCGTGCCCAGAAGCTGTTTGATGAACTGGATGCCTTCTTTACCGAGCTGGAAAAATCAGGTCGTAAAGTGATGCTGGTCGTCGTGCCGGAACATGGTGGCGCACTGAAAGGGGACAGAATGCAGGTTTCTGGTCTGCGTGATATCCCTAGCCCATCGATTACCAATGTCCCCGCCGGGATTAAGTTCTTTGGACTGAAGGCTCCACACCAGGGCGCACCGATTGAGATCGCGCAGCCGAGCAGCTATCTGGCGATATCCGAGCTGGTTGCCCGCGCAGTGGACGGTAAGCTGTTTGTTGAAGATAGCGTGAACTGGAATCAGCTCACCAGCGGCCTGCCGCAAACGGCTGAGGTCTCGGAGAACGCGAACGCGGTGGTGATTCAGTACCAGAATAAACCCTACGTCCGGTTGAATGGTGGCGACTGGGTGCCTTATCCACAGTAAGGGTTTGTCACTGCGGGTTAGAGGTTGAGTGTAAAACGTTTAACCTCTTTCCAACCTCTTATTGAGTCAGACCTAAAACGAAAAAAGGAGCCACTGGCTCCTTTTTTTATTCCGCACTTCGCAGTGAAATTTCCCCGCCGACCCAGGGCTTAACGATGCCATCTTGCTCCAGCAACAATGCCCCCTGAGCATCAATACCTCGGGAAGTGCCATAAATTTCTTTATCACCGATAATCAGTTTAACCGGACGATGAATAAAGTTATCCAGTTTTTCCCAACGAGACAGGAAGGGTGAAAGTCCTTCTTGCTCAAACTGCCGCAATGACGCACGAAGCGCTTTAATAAGGCGAACAGCCAGGTCGTTACGATCGATGGTTATCCCGGCTTCCTGGAGATTAATCCATGCCTGATTGACGACATCGGCCTGGACGTTACGCATCACCATATTGATACCGGCACCAATGACGATTTGCGCGGCGTCACCGGTTTTTCCGGTCAGTTCTACCAGAATGCCTGCAAGTTTTCGATCCTGAAGGTAGAGATCGTTTGGCCATTTCACCCTGACGTTGTCTGCACCTAACGACTGGAGCACTTCAGCCATCACGATGCCGATAACCAGGCTCAGGCCCATGGCGGCTGCCGGTCCCTGCTCAAGACGCCAGAACATAGACAGATAAAGATTTGCACCAAATGGCGAGAACCATTTTCGACCACGACGGCCACGACCCGCCTGTTGATATTCCGCCACGCAGCTATCACCAGACTGCAGCTCTGGTATGCGATCGAGCAAATACTGGTTGGTTGAATCGATCACCGGCAGAACGGTGACCTTCCCCTCGCTCAACTGGCTGCGGATCGCGTTTTCATCCAGCAGCTTGATCGGCTCAGGCAGACTGTAACCCTTTCCAGGCACGGTGAAAACATCGACACCCCAGTCACGCAGCGTTTGAATATGCTTGTTGATGGCCGCCCTGCTCATGCCAAGACGTTCACCCAACTGCTCGCCCGAGTGAAATTCACCGTCAGACAAAATGCCGATAAGCGTTAATGGAACGGTGTTATCTTTCACGCGATAGTCTCCACGGCACTGACTTCACCGGTACGCCCGATAAAGCGGACTTCTGGCTCCAGCCAGACGTTAAATTTCTCGCCAACGCACTGACGCACATGATGTGCAAGCTGTACAACATCGTCGCTGGTCGCTGCATTTTCATTGATTAAGACCAGCGCCTGCTGGCGATGAACGGCTGCGCCGCCCTTGACTGTGCCCTTCAGTTGACACTGATCGATAAGCCATCCCGCAGCCAGTTTTACCGATCCATTTTCCTGCGGATAATGCGGCGCGTTAGGCCATGCAGCCAGCAGAATTTCTGCCGTTTCGCGGGTGATCACCGGGTTTTTAAAGAAACTACCGGCATTTCCGTTCACTTTAGGATCAGGAAGTTTAGTCATACGCATATGACAGACTGCATCAAATACCTGTTTTGGCGTGACGGTTTTTGGATCGAGGCGGGTTAAATCACCATAGGTTAAAATGGGCTGCCAGCGTTTCGCCAGGCGCAAACCAACCGCGACAATAGCAAAACGATCCTGATACTCATGTTTGAAGATGCTGTCACGATAGCCAAACCGGCACTCTTCTGCCGTCAGGCGACAGGCTTTACCGGTTTCAAGTTCGATGCAATCGACATATTCACAAACATGCTTCAGCTCAATGCCGTAAGCCCCGATATTTTGAATAGGAGAGGATCCTGCACAGCCGGGAATAAGCGCCAGGTTTTCAAGGCCAGCCATCCCTTTTTCGAGCGTGAACTGCACCAGATGGTGCCAGTTTTCACCTGCGCCCACATGCAGATGCCAGCTTTCATCCGTTTCATGGATATCAATCCCCATGATACGGTTAACAATTACCGTTCCGGCAAAATCCTCGAGAAACAGGACGTTACTTCCTTCACCCAGAATCAAAACAGGCTGCTGGCTGGCTGTTGCGGATGTCCACGCATCGAGCAACTGCTGAGCAGTGTCGGCACGTACAATGTGACTGGCATTACGTTGTATGCCAAAGGTATTCCAGGGTTTTAGGGAGTGGTTCATGGACGCTATCCTGATGCAAAATCGCCGATAGTTTACCGTATATACGCAGGGATAGGTGATTAGTTTGTAGAAACGAGGAAGGGATAAA
>NZ_JAIWPG020000007.1 GCF_020532665.2 Lelliottia sp. WAP21 | reverse complement strand
GAGTTTTTTTGACCTGAGCGCGGTGATTTTCTGTAAGACACCCCCTCACGCAGGACATCGTGCCTACACTCCCCCAAGATATGCTTTCCGTACCTCCTGGTTTCCCAATAACTCCTGACCGCTGCCCGTTAAGCGGATCTGCCCGTTGACCATCACATAGCCGCGATCGGACAGCGAGAGCGCATGATGCGCGTTCTGCTCGACGAGAAAAATGGTCATGCCGTTTCGCGCAAGCTCGCGCAGCGTCTGGAAGATCTGTTTTACCACAATCGGGGCGAGACCCAGGCTGGGCTCGTCGAGCAACAACAGTTTCGGTCGGCTCATCAGGGCGCGGGCGATGGCCAGCATTTGCTGTTCGCCGCCGGACATCGTCATTGCCCGCTGTTTGCGGCGCTCTTTAAGCCGGGGAAAGAGCTCAAACATGCTCTGCAAATCCTGGGCGGCATACTGATTGCCTACCGGGATCGTGCCCATCAGTAAATTCTCTTCTACGGTCATATCCGGAAAAATACGGCGTCCTTCCGGCGCTTGCGCAATTCCGCCCGAGGCGACGTAATGCGTTGAACGATGGCTGATGTCGTCCCCACAGAACAAAATCTGCCCCTGACGGATGCGCGGCTGACCAAAAATAGACATCAGGAGCGTGGATTTCCCTGCGCCATTGGCCCCGATCAGCGCGACGGTTTCCCCTTTGTGCACCTGCAAAGAGACCTGTTTTAGCGCCTGAATCACGCCGTAGAAGACATCCACGTTGCGAAATTCCAGCATCGGCTCATTCATAAACTGACCTCACTCTCGTCAGTGCCGAGATAAGCGGCAATGACTTTCTCGTTATGCTGGATGTGCTCTGGCGTTCCCTGCGCAATCACATCGCCATGGTCAAGCACAATAATATGATCCGAAATGTCCATCACCATCCCCATATCATGTTCAATAAGCAGAACCGTGATGCCATGCTGATCGCGCAGAAAACGGATGATTTTACTCAGCGTGCGCGTCTCTACCGGATTTAGCCCGGCCGCCGGTTCATCCAGGCAGATCATCTCTGGTCCGGTACACATCGCGCGTGCGATTTCGAGCCGACGCTGCTGCCCGTATGACATTTCCCCCGCCAGGCGGTTAGCGCAATCGACAAGGTCGACCACCTCCAGCCAGTAGAAAGCACGATCCAGGGCGTCGCTCTCCGCTTTTCGGTAGCCGGGGGTATTCAGAACCCCAGCCAGCAGATTGCGGTTTACGCGCATATGCTGAGCCACGAGCAGGTTCTCCACTACCGACATCTCCCGGAATAAGCGGATATTCTGAAAGGTACGCGCCAGTCCGGCACGGTTTACCAGATGCGTACCGCCAAACATTTTATAGAAGAGCCGTTGTCCGAGTTGCGCCGGGTTTACCCAGTCGCCCGGCTGGAATTTTTGCCCCAGTATCTGAATAACGTTGGTGGTTTTATGACGCGTGGAGAAAAGAATTGTGCCGCCAGAGGCTTTGTAGAAACCTGTGAGGCAGTTAAATACCGTCGTTTTGCCTGCGCCATTAGGCCCAATAAGGGCGGTGATCGACCCGCGTTGCACCGCCAGATTGACATCGTTTAAGGCTTTAATCCCGCCAAAGTGCATCATCAGATGTTCGACACTCAGTATCGTTCCGTTCATGGCGCCACTCCCTTACGCACCGCGAATCCGCTGCGATTAATGCGTATCAGACCTCGCGGTCGCCAAATCATCATCACCACCATCAACATACCGAACAGTAATACGCGATACTCAGCGAAGCTGCGCAGGAGTTCTGGCGTGACGGTGAGAACAAATGCCGCCAGTACGACGCCCAGCGTGGAGCCCATGCCGCCCAGCACCACAATGGCGAGGATCAATGCGGATTCAAAGAAGGTAAATGACGTAGGATTCACAAAACCCTGATAAGTGGCAAAAAACACACCTGCGATACCGGCCGTGGACGCGCCCAGCGTAAAGGCCGAGAGTTTCACCAGCACGTGATTTAACCCCATTGAGCGGCAGGCTATTTCATCCTCACGCAGCGCTTCCCAGGCACGACCGATAGGCATGCGTGTCAGACGATGTTTGATAAACAACACCAGTAACACCACCAGCAACAGCACTGCGTAGATAAAGATGAACTTCAGATTGGGGTTGTAGGTGAGATGAAAAAACTCATGAAAAGGTATGCCGCCGTCTTTGGCACGCCGCCCAAACTCCAGCCCAAAGAGGGTGGGCGGAGGCGCTGAAATCCCGTTAGGTCCCCCGGTAAAGGTGAGCCAGTTGTTCAGGATCAGCCGGATGATTTCGCCAAAGCCGAGCGTGACAATGGCAAGGTAATCGCCATGCATACGTAAGACCGGAAATCCCAGCAGCGCGCCCGCGGCGGCGGCTAACAGGGCCGCCAGGGGCAGCATCGTCCAGAAACCCAGTCCAAGATACTGATAGCCCAGCGCCAGACCGTAGGCGCCAATCGCATAAAAGGCGACGTATCCCAGATCGAGTAGCCCCGCCAGACCGACCACAATGTTTAATCCCAGCCCGAGTAAAACATAAATCAGCCCAAGAATAGCCACCGTGAGGACATATTTCGTGGCGACAAAGGGAAAACAGACCGCCAGGGCGACAACCAGCGGAAGGATCCAGCGCATCCGACTTTTATATCCAGGGGGACGCACGTATACGCCCGAATTATCCGCTTCGAAACGGGACAACAGGCGAACGCCTGTCCGCGTAGAAAGAAAGGCCGTCAGGACAAAACGACCGGCCATGACGACGGCAACAAGCCACGCGAGCCGCCTGCCTTCAAAATGGAAGCTGTATCCATCCAGCACCACGCCCGCTATGGGGCCAAAAATGATCAACGCGATCATGCCGGCAAAGAGGCTATCCAGCACGCAGCGTTTAAGCGAAAAACCGTCGGGAGCATGCGCTTGCGATGTCATATTTCACTCTCTTACACTTTGGCGACAACCGGTCGTCCAAGCAGTCCCTGAGGACGGAAAATAAGGATTACCACCAGCAATCCAAACGAGAAGACATCCTTGTAATCAGAATTCACCATTCCGGAAAACTGGGCTTCGGCGATACCCAAAATGAGCCCACCCAGCATCGCGCCGGGTAATGATCCAATTCCCCCCAGCACGGCCGCGGTAAACGCTTTAATGCCGATGACAAACCCGGCGTAGAAATCAAATGTCCCGTAATTCATCGTGATGAGTACGCCTGCCAGTCCCGCCATTGCGGCGCCGATGACAAACACCAGCGAAATAATACGGTCGGTGTTGATGCCCAGAATCGAGGCCATTTTTCGATCCTGCTGCACCGCCCGACACATGCGGCCTAAACGCGTGCGGCTAATTATCCAGGTGAGCAATAACATTCCCGCGAACGAGGCAATCAGGATAAAGACCTTGGTATAGGTAATCTGGACAAAGCCTTCCCCAAGATGAAACCGAAAGACACCGTCCAGCATCGTTGGAACGCCTTGTTGCCGTGGACCCTGGCTGATTTGCGCGTAGTTTTGCAGAATTAAGGACATGCCAATCGCGGAGATAAGCGGCGCTAAGCGCGTGGAATTGCGTAGCGGTTTATAAGCAATGCGCTCAATGGTCCAGCCATATACCCCCGTGACCACGATGGTGAAGACCAGCGTGCCGAGAATCAATAAAGGGAATGACTGCAGGCCGAAGAACGAAAGCAGCGCCAGACCAATGGCGCAGAGATAGGCCGATATCATATAGACTTCGCCGTGCGCGAAGTTAATCATGCCGATAATACCGTAAACCATGGTGTAGCCGATGGCGATCAGTCCGTAAACTGAGCCCAGCGTTAACCCGTTGATAAGTTGTTGCAGGAAGAATGTACTCATTATCGCGCGCTCTTGTAAAAGGCTGCACGTTTCACCACCCGTGCAGCCAGAGGTTTTATCGCGCCGGTCCGCATAGACCGGCGTTGAGCGTGACGCTTAAGCGTTACTGGACCTCTTTATACTTTCCTTTGTCGTCCCATTGATAAACGACATAATCGGACACTTTGAGGTCGCCTTTATCATCCCAGGCTTTTTTCCCCATGACCGTTTCGACAGGATTGGCTTTTAACCAGGCACTGGCTTTGGCCGAGTCGGTGCCTTTGGTGGCATTAAATGCCGCCGCAATAGCTTGTATGGAGGCGTAGGAGTAGAGGGTGTAGCCTTCAGGTTCGAATTTACTGGCACGGAATTTTTCGATGACGGCTTTACCGTCCGGGATCAGACGCGGATCTTTGCCGAAGGTCATGTAAATGCCCTTGGTGTATTGCGCGCCACCGGCGGCGGTGACCATCTCTTCATTGACGATGCAGTCTCCGGAGAAGAACTTCGCCTGAACGCCTTGTTCACGCATCTGGCGAACCAGAGGGCCCGCTTCCGGATGACATCCCCCAAAGAACACTACGTCCGGTTTCTGTGCGCCAATCTTGGTGACCAGGGCGTTAAAATCTTTTTCACCCCGGGACAACCCCTCATACATCACATCTTTGACGCCGCGCTTAGCCAGCGCCGCTTTTGTGGCATCCGCCAGGCCTTGTCCGTAAGTATCCTTATCGTGAATGATGGCCACACGGCTTGCCTTGAGTTTATCGATGATAAAGTCGCTGGCGACCTGGCCTTGCTGGTCATCGCGACCGCACATGCGGAACATATCCCCCATGCCGCGCTCGGTGATCAAGGGATTGGTGGAGCCGGGGGTAATGGCGAGAATGCCTGCATCGTTATAAACCTCTGAGGCCGGCATGGTAGATGAAGAGCAAAAATGTCCGACCACGGCTTTCACTTTGTCCTGATCCACCAGGCGGTTCGCCACGGAGACAGCCTGTTTTGGCTCGCAGGCATCATCACCCTGAACCAGCTTGATTTTCTCACCGTTGATCCCGCCTGCCGCATTGATATCTTCGGCGGCCTGGGTCGCACCGTGCCAGTATTGATCGCCATAGGTGGCATTAGGACCGGTAAAGGGACCCGCGACACCAATCACGATATCTGCCCGGGCGGAAAACGCCGTGAGCAGGCTGCCTGCCAGTAAAAGCGAAAGGGGAGTTCTGATTAATTTCAGCGACATTGTAATGTTCCTTAGCAAAGAGGTTTTTGCACCACGGATAACCTTTACGCCTGACGGCGCATTCAATCCAAAAAACAAACGCGAGAACAAAATGCACGAAACGAACGACAGCCTGACAATATGCTGCTGGTAACGGCGAGGTTTCCTTACTGGTATTCACCTCTGGGACATTAAGCAAAATGCTGGCCAGAATGATTGAACCCGTGCCCAATTATCGACAATTTGAGTATAGAGCGCCGTCATAAGCCCCCTGTGGGGATGAAGTGAAATTCCAGCAGGGATCACATCTCGTTAACACCAAAGCCCATAACTTGTGCAACGGTCACGATTTGCACTGAAAAGCATCAACAAAACCGCCCGTCTTTAGAGGAAAAGGGAGGGATCGGGGCAGAAGGTGCGTGCATCTCCTGCAAGGGGGCGTTGTGTGGTAAGATTCTTTTCTTTTTTTCAGGAGTGTCAGCAATGACTGAAGGCCCATTAAACGAAAGCGAACTTGAGTGGCTGGAAGAGACCCTAACGTCCTACGGTCATGAAGACGCATCCGTGATTGATGTTTCCGAACTTGACGGTATGTTAACCGCGTTGTTATCCGGTCCCTTCGTGGTTGAACCGGATGCCTGGCTGGTGGCGGTCTGGGGCGGTGAAAAATACATTCCGCGCTGGAAAAACGATCGTGAAATGAACCGCTTTATCGATCTTTGCTTTAAGCATCTGAACGATATTGCGGAGAGACTGAGCGATTACCCCGACCAGTTTGAACCGGTATTTGGCATTAATGACGTCGACGGGCAAAGCTACACGGTCGTTGAAGAGTGGTGTTACGGATACATGCGCGGTGTCGCACTGACCGACTGGTCGGCACTGCCTGACGAACAGCAGGCTGACCTCGCGGCCATTGCCCTGCACGGGACGATCGAAAATAGCGAAAAGCTGGAGTCGTTAACAGAAGAGGAGTACGCCGAGAGTATTGAGCGTATTCGTCCGGCGGCACTGCGTTTGTATAACTACTGGGTGGCGAATCCACAGGCGCCTGCTTTGCAACAGCCCATTATAAATGGCGTCAAAGTTGGCCGTAACGATCCCTGCCCGTGCGGCAGCGGAAAGAAATTCAAAAGCTGTTGTCTTCACTGATAAAAAACGGGCTACTGAGTAGCCCGTTTTTTTTAACCCACTTCAGGCAGTAATCCCGCCGCAATGGAGAATTGCACCACAATCACCGCAATCCCGCAGGCGAAGACCAGGCAGAGGAGGGGCTTTCCTCCAGCTACGCGATACCCGGCAGTCGCGTGCTGCTGTCGGCTTTTCCATGCCAGCAGGGAGGGAAGTAACAGAGCAAGAACGGATAACGCCACGCCTGCATAACCCAACGCCATGACAAAACCACGCGGATAAAACAGCGCGAACGCCACGGGCGGCAAAAAGGTGATCGCCGCGGTCTGCAGACGCCCGCCGACGCTGTTGTTACGCTGGAAAAGATCCGCGAGATAGTCGAACAGACCGAGAGCCACGCCCAGGAACGAGGTTGCCAGCGCCAGGTCGGCGAAAAGGTGCACGGCCAGCTCAACGTGAGGCGAGGCCACCACGGCACGTAACGCCATCAGGAAGCCATTCAGGCCGGAGTGATCGGCCATCAGGCCCATAAACGTCGTCGAATCAATACTGCCCAGCGTCACCAGTTGCCAGAAAAGATAAGCAATCAAGGGAATGGCGCTACCGATCACGAACACGCGACGCAGTTTACGAATATCCCCGTTCATATAACTTACAATGCTCGGCACGCTACCGTGAAAACCAAACGAGGTGAAAATAACCGGAATGGCGGACAGTGCCAGCCCCTTTTCCAGCGGCAGGGTCAACAGATTAATACTGTGAATATGAGGTGCCAGCAGAATCAGCATTACCACCAGGAAAACGATCTTGGCGCTAAAGAGAAAACGGTTGAACAGATCGACCAGCGCCGTGCCCACGCTCACCACGCCTCCACCGATTAAGGTAAAGAAGATGACGCCCGTGGACGGCGCGATGTCGGAACCAAACCAGTCATTGATACTGGAGGCGATGAGTTCCCCGGCGCCACTGATATAGGCTGCGGTCAGGGCATACATCAGGAACATCATGCTGAACCCCGTGACCCACTGGCCGTAGCGGCCAAGATAACGGGCGGCAAGCGACCCCAGTCCGGTATCGGCCGGAACATGCTGATAGACCTCAAGCAGCAGCAGTGCGGTGTAACACATCAGCGCCCATAATGAGCCTAACAGCACCAGCGTCACGCTAAAACCGACGCCTGCGGCAGCTAATGGCATTGCCAGCATTCCTGCGCCAATAGTGGTGCCTGCGACGATAAAGATACTTCCCAGGGTTCTGTTTTTCACGATTTCCTCTACAGCGATACCATATCGCAACAAAATCTGCGGCGCAGAGTAAGGGAAAAGCAGGCGCTCGTCAAATCGGCGTTACATCTACTGTATGAATAAGTTTACAGTTTTCCGTGGCGAGTCGCAGGAAAGCATGTCGCTGAAGAGGGGGGCGTTTCATCAGATGTGACGTAACCTGAGCCAGCGCAAAGCGCGAGGGGATACGCATCGTTAGGATGGCTCTTTTATCGGGAGGTAGCATGACGTCAATACACGGGCACGCGGTACTCACAATGATGATTGAGACCGGCGAACACTATTCAGAAAGCAGTCTGGAACAGGCGATTCATGCACGCTTTGGCGAGACGGCGCGTTTCCATACCTGCTCGGCAGAGAATTTGACCGCATCGGAGCTGGTGGCGTTTCTGAAAGCTAAGGGGAAGTTTATTCCGGCAGAGGCGGGCTTTTCGACGAGTCACAGCAAAATTTGCCGTCACTAAAAAAACGGTGCCGGAACCGGCACCGTAAAAAAATTAATTCTGTGCGTCGAGCGTCGACAGTTCTTTATCAATAAAGTACAGGCCTTCACCCGATTTACCCGCCAGCGATAATTTATCCAGCACGGATTTAAACAGTTTTTCTTCTTCGTGCTGCTCGGCGACATACCACTGCAGGAAATTAAAGGTTGGGTAATCCTGACTCATCATCGCAGCATGTGCCAGTTCGTTAATTTTTTGCGTAATCAGCTGCTCGTGTTCGTACGTCGCGCGGAATAATTCATCCAGAGAAGCGTACTCTGCAAACGGCGATGCAACAGGATGAATACGCGGCAGACTACCGGTATCCGCCAGATAATCAAACAGACGCTGCATATGCGTCATCTCTTCCTGAGCGTGGCGGCGCAGAAACGCTGCAGCGCCTTCAAAGCTGTGGAAGCTACACCAGGCACTCATCTGTTGGTAAAGCAGGGATGAAAAAAGCTCAAGATTCATTTGTTCATTGAGCTTGTCGATCATTTCAGTTTTCAGCATGGGTGCAGCTCCGTAAATGAGAAATAGGTCAGCAAGGTCGCCACTATAATTTGTTATTTAATTATTTGCAAAAGGTAAAATAAAAAGAGCATTTATTAAAAATACGAATGGGAATAACACGCATTGCTGATATTTATATTAATGAGAATTGTTCAGTTTCTTATTTAAATATGCCGCCAGTATTGACCAGCAGCATTCTGATTAATACCAGGGTTGTGCGCCGGGTGTGGTCGCGTAGCCAAGGCATTTATACTGAATTGTCATCGTTTCATTCAGGCAAAGAGAACCGCTCACGAGCGAACAGGTTTTGATCGGCTGGCCGTAAAAAGAGGCAGTGGCATAGCCCATGCTCTGGCACTCGCGCGTCGCCGTCCCGTTGGTAAGATAGGCGTCATAATGGGCATTTTGCAACATCGCCTGGTTGTAGTTGAGCCTGACGACGCCATTTGGCGCATCCGCGCTACTGACTTCGGCCTGACGGGTCACATTGCATCCTGCCAGCAGCAGAAGGGCACCCGCAATGATTACATTCTTCATGGTTCGCTCTGTGTAAAAGAAGATACGCTATCCTACCGTCCTTCAACCTGCACAATGGGCTGAATAGCCTGATAATCATCCCTTTCTCTTCGCCACGGGGCGGCTAATCAGCCAGGCTGTCGAAGATCATCTTAAACTGCAGATGTTGCTGGCGAAACAGCGTAATCAGCTGCGGGTCAAAATGCTGTCCGTCACCTTGCAGAATGACCTCGCACGCAGCTTCATGGCTGAAACCCGGCTTATAGATACGTTTTTGCCGGAGTGCATCATACACATCCGCAAGGGCAAGAATACGCGCCTCAAGCGGAATATTGTCGCCGCGCAGCCCTTCTGGGTAGCCACTTCCGTCCCATTTTTCATGATGGTAGTGAATGATATTTTCCGCCACCGAACCCAGCCCGAGTCCCTGGATAATCATCCACCCCTTCATGGTGTGCAATTTCATCTCGTCAAACTCCTGCGGGGTCAGTGGGCCTTGTTTACGCAAAATGCGGTCAGGAACGGCGATTTTGCCCACGTCATGCAAGGACGCAAAATGTTCGATTTCACGGATCAGCTTGCGGGGCAGATGAAGCCCGCGCGCCATCAACCCACAATATTTCGCCACGCGCTGGATGTGACATCCGGTCTCATCATCATGCGCCCGGTTTACTTTCTCCAGAGCCTGCACAATATTGCGGTTCATCAGGCGATTTTTTTTGATATGACGACGCATCATGACCAGCATACCCATGCTGAACAGCGCCGCGATCAACAGCACCACACTGATAAATTTGAAGGTGTTTTTAGTCAGCGAAGGGAGCGGCGAGGGGTCCTCGTGGCGCTCAAGCTGCGTGCGAAAACTGGAGAGGCGGTTAACCTGGGTAAGCAAATGGAAAAGAGGATGCTGTGGGTCAACCCACGGGCCAATGATAAACTCCGTGCGCGTTATCCCTGCCACTTTCAGTACGCCACGGAAAAGCTCGTTACCGCGTAAGATTGATTCCAGTGAGCTAAGATCCCCCAGGATGAAATCTATTTCATTATTCTCAATGGCATCAATAAGATCCTTTATACGTTGCCGGGCGACAACGACAACGTCATTGCCAAATCTGTTCTGCAGATACTGTGCCGAAAACGAACCGGCAATGACTCCAACGCGCTGGCCCCGAATCGTCTCTTCATCCCAAAGGAAGGGCTGTTCTATCCGGTTGTAATAGGCGTTATGCCAGGCGATTTCCGGGCCGATACGGCCCGCAGCGCGACTCACGTCCGACCGTTCAGCAATATTGACCAGACGAACGGGCCAGTGCTGCGTCGAAAACGCCTGAAAATAGCGATCAACGTAATGGACCTCGACAGGTATGCCCAACAAATCGCGCATATCATTAATCATGTCGATTGCCGTTCCGTGCCGGTCCGTTCCCGTTTTCCAGATAAGCGGGGCAAAGTTTTCATTTTTGGGTAACCAGACCTGCAAACGGTTGTGAGCCAGCCATGCTTTTTCCTCCGCTGAAATAGCGATCCGGCTCAGCAGATACTGACGTTTGCTCTCTTCCAGCGCTAAGCGCATTTCACCGCTGCGATACCATTCGCCCAAAAAAGTATTTACCTTTTCACGCAGTGCTTTCAAATCCGGGCTGAATCCGAGCACGACGGGGATGCGCAGTTCCGGGAAGGGCCGGGAAAGGAGATAATAGCGCTGCGTGTTTTCCATCTCACTGGCGTCATTGATATAAAAATCAGCCTGATGTTCAGCCAACAGTCGAAAAGCTTCTTCACTGGTTGAGACCAGACGCAGGGATCGGAACGTCAGGTCGGGATAGCGTTTTTGTACACTCTCAAGCGTGGCGTCGTTTTGTCTGAACAGCACCCGGGTGTTAGCAAGCTGGTCCGGTGTAGTCACGGTCATGAAGGGGCTGGCGGCGACGACTTCATTGGAAAACAGCTGAGAAGAAAGTATTTTGCTGTGCGCTCGCGCCTCGGTGCGCAGCACGCCCGCATACACACCATGATCGTTGGCGTTAAATCGCGCACCGATTTCAGGGCCAGATAAGGGTTTGAGCTCAAGATGGAGGCCATATTTCTGGTTCAGCGCCGACACCAGCGTGGCGTAAAAACCGCTCATTTTCCCGTCAGGCGTGCGCCAGAATTCGAAACTGTCGGCGTCATAAACCCAGACGGGCAGCGTATCGTCAGAGAGGGTTTGCGCAAAAGGGCATCTGGCCCAAAAAAGAGCGAGGGTTAAAACAATCCAGTATAGCGACGTAACGCGAAGCGTCCGACGGCGAAGATTCACAGGCAATCCTCAGTGCATTTTTATTCTCTTTTGTTAGCATTCTAGCTAACACTCTCCTTGGTGAGTAGCAGTTTCGTGACGATCCCCTTGCGTTGACCCTTTACTCAGCATGACCTGAAATTGTGAGCGCATCTTGATTTTTTAAAACGTTTTTTCAGTTAATTTGAAAGTATGTTTGCTAAGTAGTAAGGTTGAAGTTGACCAGCGACTCATGGCGGGATGACCCGCAAGCATTCAGGAGATGAAGAATGAAAATTGCACTGATGATGGAAAACAGCCAGGCGAGTAAAAACGCCGTCATCCTTAATGAACTTAACGCGGTTGCCGATGAGAAGGGCTTCCCGGTGTACAACGTTGGGATGAGCGATGAAAACGATCATCATCTGACCTATATCCATCTGGGTATCATGGCGAGCATTTTGCTGAACTCGAAAGCGGTGGATTTTGTGGTGACCGGCTGTGGAACCGGGCAGGGCGCGCTGATGTCCCTGAACATCCATCCGGGCGTCAATTGCGGCTACTGTATCGATCCCGCCGATGCGTTTCTGTTCGCCCAGATTAACAACGGTAACGCGCTCGCCCTGCCTTTCGCCAAAGGGTTTGGCTGGGGTGCAGAGCTGAACGTTCGCTTTATCTTTGAGAAAGCCTTCACCGGTCGCAAAGGTGAAGGATACCCACCAGAGCGTAAAGAACCTCAGGTGCGTAACGCCGGTATTCTGAATCAGGTTAAAGCCGCCGTGGTAAAAGAGAACTATCTCGATACCCTGCGCGCGATTGATCCTGAACTGGTGAAAACCGCGGTGACCGGGCAGCGTTTCCAGGAGTGTTTCTTCGAAAACTGCCAGGACAAAGAGATCGAAGCGTTTGTGCGCAGCATCGTAGGCTAAGCGTATCGGGTGAGCGAACAGACGTCTTGCTCACCCGTTGGCGACTTCCTTTTTCGCTCAGGAAGTCGCCTGATGCCCCTGATCACTCCACGCTATCGCTGTTTTTGGGATACCGCGCTTCCCGCATCTTTCTCCAGGCGCAGCGTGTCAAACATCCCTGCCAGGCAAACCAGCGCAATGGCAACGAAGGCCAGGCGGAAACTCATTCCCGGCACAGCGGCAAGCCCTGAAAACTCGCTCACTTTTTCACCGATGCGAATCCCGATGGCCCCAAGCGTAATTCCCAGTCCCACGGCAAGCTGCGTCGCGGTTGAAAAGAGGGTGTTGGCATAGCTCATTTGTGCTGAAGGCACGTCTGAGAAGGCCAGCGTACTCACTGCCGTAAACTGTATCGAACGAAATACCCCACCCAGATATAAAATCAGCATGATGAGCCAGACCGGGGTTTGCGGCGTTAAGAAGGCACAGGCCAGCAGTGACAGGACATTTAGTCCGCCGTTGATCAGGAGCAGTTTCTTGAACCCCAGCCAGCGTATCAACGGCGTGGTGGCCGGTTTAATCGTCAAGTTTCCGACAAACACGGCCAGAACCAGTAACCCCGAACGGAAAGCATCCATTCCAAATCCTACCTGAAACATCAGCGGTAGCAGGAAAGGGACGGCGCTAATCGAGGCGCGGAATAACGAGCCGCCGTACATCGTGACGCGAAATGTCGGCACCTGCATGGCCTCCAGACGAATCATTGGCCAGGGTGTTTTACGAAAATGCCGAAGGGCATACAGCAGCGTCACGATACCGATAGCCAGCAGGCCGAACGTTAATCCGCCCTGAGGATGGGCTGCTCCCAACAACTCCATCGCATAAACAAGACTGACCATCGCAACAGAGGTGGCAATAAATCCCGGGACATCGAATGGCCTTCGCGTCTCCTCAACGATATTGGGAATAATACGCAGGGCGAGGGCAATGGCGATGAGGCCGAGAGGCACATTAATAAAGAAGATCCAGCGCCAGTCCGCATAACGTGTAATAAATCCTCCCAACGGCGGGCCTATGATGGGCGCCACCAGCGCGGGCCAGGTCAAGGTGGCGATGGCGGTTATCAACAGATGTTTGGGGGTGGTGCGTAAGACGGCCAGTCTGCCTACCGGGACCATCAGCGCCCCGCCCATGCCCTGAAGGACGCGCATCGCCACAAACTGGTCAACGGTACTTGAGAGTCCGCAGAGGACGGAGGCCAGAGTGAATATTGCCAGCGCAAGGGCAAAGACCTTACGGGCGCCAAAGCGATCGGCTATCCAGCCGCTGGCAGGGATCAAAACGGCCAGCGTAATCAGGTAGGCGCTGATACCGATGTTAAGATCAACCGCCTGCACGCCAAAGCTTTTTGCCATATCGGGTAATGCAGTGGCGATAACCGTTCCGTCAAGAAACTCCATAAAGAAAGCGCCAGCCACTAACAACGCGGCAGGGGATAACCCGTGGCGTTCACGACCGGTGATGTTTTCTGCCATTCTCTTCCTGCCATTCAAAAAATTTTATAATAATTTACCGAAATTTATCCGGTGGTAACCTACGGATTCATGGTGCTTTTTTTAACAAATGAGCAGCATTGGTTAGTTTTAAAGCGTGATCGGTATCACAAAAAAGTTGATTTTTGCGACGCTGGTCATATTATATGCGGATAGAAAATAACACCTGCATAACAAGTTACCGGAGCAAGACCATGAAACTGCGCAAAATCCTGAAAAGCATGTGGGCTAACTACTGCAATACCTTCAAAGACGTCCCGCCAGGCGCGATGTTCTGATAAAAAAACCTGCTTCGGCAGGTTTTTTTGTCTTTGCGTTTGACGAAAGAGGATGAAAGGCCGTGCATTTTGCTACTATGACGGCCTTTCATTAAGGAGCCGTCTATGTCTCAAAATCTTAGCGCCGATCAGGAACTGGTCTCTGACGTCGTCGCCTGTCAGCTGGTTATTAAACAAATTCTGGATGTTATTGATGTTATTGCGCCTGTAGAAGTGCGTGAAAAAATGTCCACCCAGCTTAAAAACATCGATTTTAATAACCATCCTGCGGCAGCGGACCCGGTAACGCTTCGCGCCATTCAAAAAGCCATTGCGCTTATCGAACTGCGTTTCACACCGCAGGGTGAGTCTCACTAAAATAAACCGATGTTTTGAAATTTGATACGTTTTTTTCAAACGTCGTTGGGCGGCCGACTGGCCGCCCGATAACCCATCAGAAGAATGTCTGAACCAACAGATAACTCGCTACACAGGCGCAGCTGACGCCTATAAGCCCCGGCAAAATAAAGCTGTGATTAATGATAAATTTGCCAATGCGTGTCGTTCCGGAGCGGTCGAAGCCAATACAGGCCAGGTCGCTTGGGTAAGTAGGCAGGACAAAATAACCGTAAGAGGCCGGGAAGAAGGCAATCAGCATTTTCGGTTCGATACCCAGCATCAAACCCATCGGGGCGACAGCCGTTAATGCCGCGGCCTGGCTATTCACCAGTTTAGACACCAGGAAAAGCACAATAGCGTAGGTCCAGGGGTGGCTTTTTACCACGCCCTCCAGCGCCATTTTTAGCTCATCCAGATGCGCCTGGAAGAAAGTATCACTCATCCAGGCCACGCCAAAGACCGAGAAAATAGCCACCATCCCGGCTTTAAAGACCGCACCATTCGAGATCGCTGAAGCGTTGACTTTACAGGCGATCAGCATGACTGCGCCGGCAATTAACATCATCATCTGAATCACAAGATTCATTGAGAGTGCGGTCATCTTCCCCTTTATCTCAAAGGCCGGCCGCAGCTGCGGTAATGCCCCTAACAACACCACCACCGCAATGCCCGCGAAGAAAATCCAGGTTGACCAGTACGCTTGTTTTGGAAAGCGTTGATTCATTAATGTCTCGGTGCTGCCGTAGATAAATTCGCGCTGTTTGGGATCTTTCAACTTTTCCTGAAACTCTGCATCATCGGCCAGATCCTTCCCGCGACGCAGGCTCCAGAGCGCGGCGATCGCCACACCAAACAGAGAGGCAGGAACGGAGACGGCCAATATCTCCAGAATCCCCCATGCCTGACCAATCCCATGCTGGGCGGCAATGATTGACACCAGGGAGACGACGGCGACGGAAACCGGTGAGGCGGTAATGGCCATTTGCGAGGCAATGGAGGCCACGGCCATGGGGCGCTCCGGACGGATCCCTTTTTTAAGGGCGATATCGGCAATGATGGGAAACATGGTGTAGACCACATGACCCGTGCCGCACAGAAACGTCAACATCCAGGTAGTAAACGGCGCGAGAAGCGTAATGTGCTGCGGATGGCGGCGTAACAGGCGCTCGGCAAATTGCATCATCACGTTTAGCCCGCCGGCCGTTTGCAATGTCGCCGCACAGCCAATTACGGCCAGTATCGTTAACATCACGTCAACCGGTGGTTTGCCGGGCTGTAAGCCAAAGACAAAGCTCAGGATGAACAGGCCTATACCGCTTATTAGCCCCAGGCCCATGCCGCCAAAGCGCGTGCCTACCAGCAGGCAGAGAATAATGACAACAAATTCGATGGTAATCATGTAACCCCTCGTCAACAGAATAATCTTGACGAAATCATTACATTTTGTGTGTGTATAGGTTGGGAGCCAGGTCTGATTTGTAAAATATCAATGAAAGCAAGGGTTTGGTAACTAAAACTTAACATTCTACACGGGCCGTCGCTTTGCCAAAGGGCCGGCCCGCAGAATCTTAGTGTTTTTGATAGTTCATGACGTTGATAAGGTGCTGATCGGTTTGCTCAGCGCACAACCCCGCGCGTTTTGCGCTGCGGACTTCATCGAGAATAGTTTTGAGCAAAACACCGTCCTGCTGCTTTTCTTTGCCCATATCATGCAAGAAATCCAGGGTCACGTCGTCTTTAAGGATTTTTGCTTCATCGGTCAGTTTGCTCAGTGTGCTACACCGACGATCGTACTCATCAAGCGTTTTCTGAAATAACTCTTCCAGGCACGTGTACTCTTCATCTGACATGTCGATAGGTTTAACAATGGGATTTGCACCGGCTTTCTTCATGAATTCAAACACGCGCATCATTTGGGTCACGTTGCTTTGCGCCTGGGAACGAAGAAACATCGCGGTACCGTTAAGACTGTGCTCAGAACACCAGTCGCTCAAATGCAAATAAAGATTCGAAGCATAGAATTCAAGATTCATCTGGGTATTGAGCTTTTGAACCATTACTGGAGTCGTCATTGTTATATCCTTATTTCCATGGGTGCTAAAGACAGAATATATCCGGTTCGTCTTTTCTGAATGTGATCGCTTATCCACTTCCTTTCATTTGTAATTAAGAATAGCGCGGCATTGAGTTTAAGAAAACTCTTAACTGGCCATTTTTACGATCCATTACAAATAATAATATTACTTAAATATGTCATGACTAATAATCAGTTTTTCGAAATGCAATATTCATATATATATGATTTACAACGAGAATTATTTTGGTGCGCCAGAAAGACTTTTCGATGTTTTGCGACAAAGTATTAAAAAATTGCGCTACATCAATTTTTCCGAATTGAGCAGGAAGTGTGATCCAGGTGCAAGTATGATCTTCCTCTTTTTGTGATTATGAAACATTGTTTTAATTAAATATATTAAGGGGTTCAGCATGGCAAGAGTGGCGGTACTATTAGCACCCGGTTTTGAAGAAGCAGAAGCGATTATCACTATCGACATTCTGCGACGAATGCATATTGAGGTCGAGACGCTGGCCTGCGCAGAAACGCGTGCGGTGGTCAGTTATCACGCTATTCCGATGGTAGCCGACAGCACGCTCACCGAGCGTAAAGAGAGGCTTTATGATGCAGTGGTCCTCCCCGGTGGGCCCCAGGGCAGCGTGAATCTGGCCGCAAATGAAGAGGTCATACGCTTTATCATGGCGCATGATGAAGCCGGAAAGCTCATTTGTCCGATTTGTTCGGCTGCCGCACGGGTACTGGGCGGAAACCAGCTCCTGAAAGGGCGCCGCTATGTCTGCTCCGGCGATCTGTGGGAAACGGTACAGGACGGTGAATATGTCGATGCTCCCGTGGTCGAGGATCGCAATCTTCTCAGCGGAAAAGGGCTGGGACATGCCTTTGATTTTGCCCTGACCCTGGCGGCACGATTACTTAACGATGAAGCTGCCGTTCGCGATCACGCCGATCACATTTATTACGCCTGGTAATTTATTATTCGGGCGCTATGGCGTCCGGATTACAGGGATTTCTTAGCTGGCCTTATGGATAATTCTGCTTAGCCCCTTTCTATTTGTCCGACAATTCTCGCTTTATTTATGTCATTTTCCGCTAAATCTATGTACGCAATTACTGTAATTCTGCGGTGTGATGTTGCTCTCTTATGGATGATTAATTTCCCGCTAAAACTATCCTCAGCGCAATCGCTTATTACAGGGTGCGCGCTAAAACCTTGTTTTAAGTCTGATTAAATTAATTTCGTGAAAATATCCCCTACATAAAAGAAAGTTAAAGCTGGAGTTAACCATGCACAAATTTACTAAAACGCTGGCGGCCCTTGGCCTGGCCGCTGTTATGTCACAATCCGCTATCGCAGAGAATTTAAAACTTGGTTTTCTGGTCAAGCAACCCGAAGAACCCTGGTTCCAGACCGAATGGAAATTTGCCGATAAGGCCGGGAAAGATCTGGGCTTTGACGTGATTAAGATTGCCGTCCCGGACGGTGAAAAAACCCTTAACGCCATTGATAGCCTGGCGGCAAGCGGTGCGAAAGGCTTCGTTATTTGTACCCCGGATCCAAAACTGGGTTCTGCCATCGTGGCGAAAGCGCGAGGTTACGGTATGAAGGTCATTGCCGTTGACGACCAGTTTGTGACGGCGAAAGGTAAACCGATGGACACGGTGCCGCTGGTCATGATGGCCGCCACTAAAATCGGCGAACGCCAGGGCCAGGAACTGTTTAAAGAGATGCAAAAACGCGGCTGGGATGTCAAAGAGACTGCCGTTATGGCGATTACGGCGGATGAACTGGATACCGCACGCCGCCGCACGACCGGTTCTATCGACGCCCTGAAAGCGGCCGGTTTCCCGGAAAAACAGATCTATAAAGTTCCAACCAAATCCAACGATATTCCCGGCGCATTCGATGCAGCAAACTCCATGCTGGTGCAGCATCCGGAAGTGAAACACTGGCTGGTGGTCGGGATGAACGATAACACCGTACTGGGCGGCGTACGTGCTACGGAAGGTCAGGGCTTTAAAGCGCCAAATGTCATCGGGATTGGTATTAACGGTGTGGATGCCGTGAGCGAGCTGTCGAAAGCGCAGGCCACCGGCTTCTATGGTTCTCTGCTGCCAAGCCCGGACGTACACGGATATAAATCCAGCGAAATGCTTTACAACTGGGTGACCAAAGATGCCGAGCCTGCGAAGTTCACCGAAGTGACCGATGTGGTGCTGATCACGCGTGACAACTTCAAAGAAGAACTGGCCAAAAAAGGGCTGGGCGGTAAGTAATTAGTGGTGATTGCGCCCCTCAGTGAGTCATGAGGGGCCAGACGTACACGACTGGATCCACGGAGACGTTATGCAACAGTCTGACCCGTATCTCTCATTTCGCGGTATCGGTAAAACCTTTCCCGGTGTCAACGCGCTGACCGATATCAGCTTCGACTGCTATCCTGGTCAGGTTCACGCCCTGATGGGGGAGAACGGCGCGGGTAAATCCACGCTGTTGAAAATCCTCAGCGGTAATTACGCCCCGACAACAGGCACGCTCGCCATACGCGGCGAAGAGATTACCTTCACCGATACCACGGCGGCACTCAACGCCGGGGTCGCCATCATTTATCAGGAACTGCACCTGGTGCCCGAAATGACGGTAGCGGAAAACATCTATTTAGGGCAACTCCCGCACAAAGGCGGTTTCGTTAATCGTTCATTACTGAACTACGAAGCAGGCTTGCAGCTAAAGCACCTTGGTCTGGATATTGACCCGCAAACGCCGTTGAAATACCTGTCGATCGGTCAATGGCAAATGGTGGAAATTGCCAAAGCGCTGGCGCGCAATGCCAAGATCATCGCCTTTGATGAACCGACCAGCTCTTTATCCGCGCGCGAGATTGAAAACCTGTTCCGCGTCATACGCGAATTGCGTAAAGAGGGGCGGATTATTTTATATGTCTCGCACCGTATGGAAGAGATCTTTGCCCTGAGCGATGCCATTACCGTGTTTAAGGATGGCCGTTATGTGCGCACCTTTACCGACATGCAGCAGGTCAATCATGATCAGCTGGTGCAGGCGATGGTCGGACGCGATCTGGGTGATATTTACCACTGGCAACCCCGCCAATACGGTACGGAGCGGTTGCGCCTTGATCGGGTGAAAGCCCCAGGCGTGCGTAAGCCTGTTAGCCTGACGGTACGCAGCGGTGAGATTGTGGGGCTGTTTGGTCTGGTTGGCGCCGGGCGTAGCGAGTTGATGAAAGGCCTGTTTGGCGGCACACGCATTACCGAAGGGCAGGTGTATATCGACGGTCAGGCCGTAGAAATACGTAAGCCCGCGCACGCTATCCGTGCCGGGATGATGCTCTGTCCGGAAGATCGGAAAGCCGATGGCATTATTCCGGTGCACTCCGTTCGCGACAATATCAACATCTCAGCGCGACGGAAGTTTATTCGGGCAGGCTGTCTGATTAATGACGGCTGGGAATCGAGCAATGCGGACCATCATATTCGTTCGTTGAATATCAAAACCCCGGGAGCAGAGCAGCTGATCATGAATCTGTCCGGGGGCAATCAGCAAAAAGCGATTCTGGGGCGTTGGCTCTCGGAAGAGATGAAGGTCATTTTGCTGGATGAGCCAACACGCGGTATCGACGTTGGCGCAAAGCATGAAATCTATAACGTCATCTATGAGCTGGCAAAACGCGGTGTGGCGGTGTTATTTGCCTCGAGCGATCTGCCTGAAGTGCTGGGCGTGGCTGACCGCATCATTGTGATGCGTGAAGGTGATATCGCCGGTGAAGTGTTACATGAACAGGCGAATGAACAACAGGCGTTGAGCCTCGCCATGCCTAAAGTCAGCCAGGCCGTCGCCTGAGTAAGGAGTTAATGATGTCCTCTGTTACGACAACCCGAGCCTCGAAATCGTCTTTCACTTTTGGGCGCATCTGGGATCAATACGGCATGCTGGTAGTCTTCGCCGCGCTGTTCCTCTGCTGCGCGATATTTGTGCCTAACTTTGCAACCTTCATCAACATGAAAGGGCTGGGGCTGGCCATCTCCATGTCGGGCATGGTCGCTTGCGGCATGCTGTTCTGCCTGGCTTCAGGTGACTTTGACCTCTCGGTAGCATCCGTTATTGCTTGTGCAGGTGTCACCACTGCGGTGGTGATCAATATGACGGAAAGCCTCTGGATTGGCGTCTTTGCCGGATTGTTGCTGGGGGTGCTGAGCGGTCTGGTGAATGGTTTTGTCATTGCGCGTCTGAAAATTAATGCCCTGATTACCACGCTGGCAACGATGCAGATTGTGCGCGGACTGGCCTATATCATTTCCGATGGTAAAGCGGTCGGGATTGAAGATGAGCGTTTCTTCACGCTGGGCTATGCCAACTGGCTGGGCCTGCCCGCGCCAATTTGGCTGACGGTAGGCTGTCTGATTATCTTCGGTTTCCTGCTCAACAGAACCACCTTTGGCCGCAATACGCTGGCAATTGGTGGGAATGAAGAGGCCGCACGCCTGGCGGGGGTGCCCGTTGTCCGCACCAAAATTATCATCTTCGTCCTTTCAGGGCTGGTTTCGGCTGCAGCGGGGATCATTCTTGCTTCTCGTATGACCAGCGGACAGCCAATGACGTCCATTGGATATGAGCTGATTGTCATCTCCGCCTGTGTTTTAGGGGGCGTTTCACTGAAAGGAGGCATCGGAAAAATCTCATATGTGGTGGCCGGGATCCTGATTCTTGGCACCGTTGAGAACGCCATGAACTTGCTCAATATTTCGCCTTTCTCGCAGTACGTTGTCAGGGGGCTGATCCTGCTGGCAGCCGTGATATTCGACCGTTACAAGCAAAAAGCGAAGCGCACAGTCTAGCGCTCGTTTTTACCCCGTTTGACTCAACTTTTAAGTCTAGTCGCACCACTCTTCCGCCTGCCAGCTTCGTCGGCAGGCGGTTTCCTAAATGGCGAGCCCCGTCACACTGTCTATACTTACATGGCTTATTAAGATGTCGACTTTTAGACATCTGAACATTGTGAGGAGGACAAGGGTGGAAGACACATTAATTATACCGCCTGTTATTTTCGGACATTACGCTCTCTTTTTTGACCTTGATGGTACGCTTGCAGAGATTAAACCGCACCCCGATCAGGTGGCGTTGCCCGAAGAGGTCCTGGGGGCATTAAAACAACTTGCCGCGTTGAATGACGGGGCACTGGCATTGATTTCAGGACGCTCAATGGTGGAACTGGATCAGCTTGCCAGCCCGTATCGCTTTCCGCTTGCAGGTGTACATGGCGCAGAACGTCGTGACATCGATGGCAATACGCATGTCTTTACGCTTCCCGAATCGCTTATTCTTCAGCTTCAGGCGCTGCTTGAGACATCTCTGGTTCATCTGCCGGGTACTGAGCTTGAGGCAAAAGGCATGGCCTTCGCGCTGCATTACCGTCAGGCGCCGGAGTACGAAGAGGCCATCATGTCGCTGGCGTCAGCCGTGGTGCGCGATCATCCACAGCTGGCCCTGCAGCCGGGTAAGTGCGTCGTGGAAATTAAGCCGAAAGGAATTAACAAAGGCGAAGCCATTGCCGCTTTCATGGCTGAGGCGCCTTTCCACGGCAGAACCCCGCTCTTCATTGGCGATGACCTGACGGATGAGTATGGCTTCGATGTCGTCAACAAAATGAATGGCATGTCTGTCAAGGTTGGGCAGGGTGAAACAAAAGCACAATGGCGTCTGGCGAATGTTGCCAGCGTATGGGAATGGGTCACTGAAGTCGCTAACCAGCAACAACAACAAATAGCGCATAACAAAGGGGGAAATCAGTATGGGTCGCTTAGTCGTCGTCTCTAATCGTATCGCACCACCGGATGATAAAAAAGCCAGTGCAGGCGGTCTTGCGGTTGGAGTATTAGGTGCCTTAAAAGCTACAGGTGGGCTTTGGTTTGGCTGGAGTGGTGAGATTGGTAATGAAGATCAGCCGTTACAAAAAGTGACGCGCGGGAACATCACCTGGGCTTCGTTTAACCTCAGTGAAAAAGATCACGAAGAGTATTACTCCCAGTTTTCTAATGCCGTTCTGTGGCCTGCATTCCACTATCGCCTTGACCTCGTCAAATTCCAGCGCGAGGCCTGGGAAGGCTATTCCCGTGTGAATGCGCTACTGGCAGATAAACTCCTGCCGCTCATCAAGGAAGACGATATTCTTTGGATTCACGATTACCATTTGCTGCCGTTTGCCAGTGAATTGCGTAAGCGTGGCGTGAATAATCGCATTGGGTTCTTCCTGCATATTCCGTTCCCGACACCTGAAATCTTTAATGCGCTACCGCCGCATGAAGAGCTGCTGGAGCAGCTGTGCGATTACGATTTGCTGGGTTTCCAGACCGACAGCGACCGCGTCTCGTTTCTGGATAGCCTGTCGAGTAAAACGCGTGTGGCGACGCGGGAAGGAAAATCGCATACCGCCTGGGGAAAAACCTTCCGCACGGAAGTGTATCCCATCGGGATTGAGCCAGAAGAGATCGAAAAGCAGGCCTCCGGCCCTCTGCCACCCAAACTGGCGCAGCTTAAAAACGAGCTGAAGAATGTGAAGAATATTTTTTCAGTAGAGCGACTGGATTACTCGAAAGGGTTGCCGGAACGTTTCCTGGCGTACGAGGCGCTACTGGAAAAATACCCTGAACACCACGGTAAGATCCGCTATACGCAGATTGCGCCGACGTCGCGCGGAGAAGTACAGGCGTATCAGGATATTCGTCATCAACTGGAAACGGAAGCGGGGCGTATCAATGGCCGCTACGGCCAGCTGGGATGGACACCGCTGTACTATCTCAATCAGCATTTTGATCGCAAAATTCTGATGCAGGTCTTCCGCTATGCGGATGTTGGCCTGGTCACCCCGCTACGAGACGGGATGAATCTGGTGGCGAAAGAGTACGTTGCGGCGCAGGATCCGGCCGATCCTGGTGTGCTGGTGCTCTCGCAGTTTGCCGGTGCCGCCAACGAACTGACTTCGGCTCTGCTGGTCAACCCTTACGACCGTGATGATGTGGCCAATGCACTCGATCGTGCGCTTAAAATGTCGTTAACTGAACGTATTTCCCGACATTCAGAGATGATGAAGGTGATTCGGGAAAATGACATCGATCGCTGGCAGGCGCGCTTTATCGCCGATCTCAAACAGATTTCGCCACGGACTGTGGAGAGCAACCTGCAAAAAAAGGTCGCCACCTTTCCTAAACTTGCCTGATTAGGTTCTCGGGGGTTTTATACCCCCGAGAGGCACTAATAACACGTCAACCTGACTTGACCCGACAATGGCTTTAGCAGAACACGCCGCCCGGGAAAAAAAGCTCTGATTATGATTACCACATATCACCAGGTCGATATTCTCTTTCCGACATATATCCAGAATATGTTCGCTTAATTCGCCGGTCGCAATATAGGTTCGCGCGACGGGATAATGGGCTTTCTCTTCCAGCTCACGCAGAAACTGCTGCGTTTCTTCCTGTAATACCTCACGAATATTCTCAAGCATCGGCGCAGCCAGGTGATTATACATTTCTGGTTCGGCGGCCAGCGTCACCAGACTGACGCGGGCATTCAGCGGACGAGCAATGGAGACGGCGCGGTCGACCAACAGGTGGCTTTCGGGGGTAACTGCAACACAAACAAGTAGATGGCTATAACTCATCGCTCACTCCTTAGCTACGTGAAAACGACTCATAAATCAGCATTAGCGCGATTTGCAACGCTTCGCAAGAGGGCAATACGACATTAGTGTGATGGTTATCATAATTATTCATTAATTATTCTTATAAAAAGAATAATGGCATAAGTGTGATGACAGAGTGAAATGAGTCACTTAACGTAAATCTTACAAATTTAATAATGTCCCGACAAATCATTGTAACGAGTTATCGACAGGTTCGTGATCATCACTGGATGAAATTAATCCATTTGGATTGATAATTAACTGTTTGTTTTATAGGTGTTTTGCTTTTCTGTGTCTAACATAGAGATAGGCATCACTGTTCATCATTTCGTTAAGTGACTACTAGCCTGCTACGATCCCACTTAATGCACAGCTTTGCATGAGTATTCGATTCATAAGAATAGAAAAGAGCTTCTCGTGAGCAAAAATTAGCCAATTTACAAGTCATACTGATGGATTTATCGGTCATTCTGTCTTAGATTATGTGATCTGCGTCACATTTTTTTTAAAATTCAGGAGAGGCTGCATTGTATGTGTCAAAACTGACGAGTAGAGTTGCGTCGAATTAGGAAAAATCTTAGTTATTTGTAAGAAATGTTAAAACGTGTAAATAGAAAGTCATCATTTACTTCTGCACGTTTTACGCTTCAGCGCCTTAATTCGACTATGCATTTCGCCTTTTCTTTTATTACCGGGGTTTTCCCGGCGACATCACGGGGTGCGGTTTATCCGCATAAGAAAATAGTAAGTTATTCGGGATGGGAAAAATGCACACATCCGAGTTGCTAAAACACGTTTATGACATCAACTTGTCATATTTATTGCTTGCGCAACGTTTAATTAGTCAGGACAAACCGTCCGCGATGTTCCGCCTTGGTATCAATGAAGAGATGGCAACCACTCTGGGCGGATTAACACTCCCACAGATGGTTAAGCTGGCAGAAACGAATCAGTTGGTTTGCCAATTCCGTTTTGATAGTCATGAGACGATCACGCGATTAACGCAAGATTCACGCGTTGACGATCTGCAACAGATTCACACTGGAATTTTGTTGTCTACCCGTTTGCTTAACGACATCAGCCAGCCTGATGACGCGGGCCGTAAGAAAAGGGCCTGAAGATGAGCGAAAAAAGCATTGTTCAGGAAGCTCGCGATATTCAGTTAGCCATGGAACTGATCACGCTGGGCGCCCGCTTGCAAATGCTGGAAAGCGAGACTCAGCTGAGCCGCGGTCGACTTATCAAACTGTATAAAGAGTTACGCGGCAGTCCGCCACCTAAAGGGATGCTGCCGTTTTCAACAGACTGGTTTATGACCTGGGAACAAAACATTCACGCGTCGATGTTCTGTAATGCCTGGCAGTATCTTTTGAAAACGGGTTTATGTAGCGGTGTCGATGCCGTTATTAAAGCGTACAAACTCTATCTGGAGCAGTGTCCGCAACCGGAGGAGGGGCCTATTCTGGCGCTGACCCGTGCCTGGACGCTGGTCCGTTTTGTTGAAAGCGGTATGTTGCAATTATCCCGTTGCAACTGCTGTGACGGTAACTTCATCACTCATGCTCACCAGCCAGTGGGTAGCTTTGCCTGTAGTTTATGCCAGCCGCCATCGCGTGCGGTAAAAAGACGTAAACTTTCCTCAAATGCTGCCGATATTATTCCACAACTGCTGGATGAACAGATCGAACACGCTGTTTAACCCGAACCTGTGGGCATGAATCCAGCAGCGGTAAGAAATTACCGCTGCTTTTTTTTGCCCTGCAATCGGATGACCTTGTCGACCTGAACGTCCTGCCATAGTCACTAGCGGAAGGATGATGTCGTGCTTATCTTAATAGGTTACCTGGTAGTTATCGGTACAGTTTTCGGCGGTTATATGATGACCGGCGGGCACCTTGGAGCACTCTATCAACCCGCTGAACTGATCATTATCGGCGGCGCAGGGGTAGGTGCTTTTATCGTTGGTAACAACGGTAAATCGATCAAAGGAACGCTGAAAGCAATTCCGCTGCTGTTCCGTCGTTCTAAATACACCAAAAGTATGTATATGGACTTGCTGGCGCTGCTCTATCGCCTGATGGCGAAGTCACGTCAGCAGGGGATGTTTTCGCTGGAACGCGATATCGAAAATCCGAAAGAGAGTGAGATCTTCGCGAGCTATCCACGGATCCTTGCCGATGCCATGATGCTCGATTTTATCGTGGATTATCTGCGTCTTATCATCAGCGGCAACATGAATACCTTCGAAATTGAAGCACTCATGGACGAAGAAATTGAAACCCACGAAAGTGAATCCGAAGTGCCGGCAAACAGCCTGGCACTGGTGGGCGATTCGTTACCCGCATTCGGTATCGTGGCGGCGGTAATGGGGGTGGTACATGCGCTGGCCTCCGCGGATCGCCCGGCGGCTGAATTGGGTGCCTTGATTGCCCACGCCATGGTCGGGACTTTCCTCGGGATTCTGCTGGCGTACGGTTTCATCTCGCCACTGGCAAGCGTGTTACGCCAGAAAAGCGCCGAAACGACCAAAATGATGCAGTGCGTAAAAATTACGCTGTTATCAAATCTCAACGGCTATGCGCCGCCTATCGCGGTGGAATTTGGGCGTAAAACGCTTTACTCCAGCGAGCGTCCTTCGTTCGTAGAGCTGGAAGAGCATGTCCGTGCGGTTAAAAACCCAAACCAACAAACGACGACTGAGGACGCATGAAAAATCAGTCCCACCCTATCGTCATCGTAAAAAAGCGCAAACACAAAAGTCATGGGCATGGTTCCCATGGTTCGTGGAAAATCGCTTACGCGGACTTTATGACCGCAATGATGGCGTTTTTCCTGGTGATGTGGCTGATTTCGATCTCCAGCCCGAAAGAGCTGATTCAGATTGCGGAATATTTCAGAACGCCGCTGGCAACAGCGGTGACGGGCGGGCAGCGTATTTCTGAGAGCGACAGCCCTATCCCTGGCGGGGGCGATGACTACACCCAGCAAAAGGGTGAAGTGAAAAAAGAGCCTAACATCGATGAGCTGAAAAAACGGATGGAGCAGGCGCGGTTGAAGAAACTGCGTGGCGATCTGGATCAGCTGATTGAGGCGGATCCTAAGCTGCGCGCGTTGCGTCCGCACCTGAAGATCGATCTGGTGCAGGAAGGGTTACGTATCCAGATTATTGATAGCCAGAACCGTCCTATGTTCAAAACGGGTAGCGCAGACGTCGAACCTTATATGCGCGATATTCTGCGCGGTATCGCACCCGTTCTGAATGGTATTCAGAATCGCATCAGCCTGTCTGGTCACACGGATGATTTCCCTTACGCCAATGGCGAGAAGGGTTACAGCAACTGGGAGCTTTCTGCCGATCGTGCCAATGCATCGCGCCGCGAGCTGGTGGCCGGTGGGCTAGATGAAGGCAAAGTTCTGCGCGTCGTCGGCATGGCTGCAACCATGCGCGTCAGCGATCGCGGACCGGATGATGCCATTAACCGTCGTATCAGTCTTTTAGTACTCAATCAGCAGGCGGAGCAGACCATTCTGCATGAAAACGCCGAAAGCCAGAACGAGTCACTGGACGATTTAAAACAGCCTGGGGCCGTTCCTTCGGCTGCCGTTCCAACATCGCCACCAGCCAATCCGAGGTGATAGCGTGAGCATGGATATTACCGATTTTTACCAGACATTCTTTGATGAAGCCGACGAGTTGTTGGCCGACATGGAGCAGCATCTTCTTGATCTTGTGCCAGAGGCGCCAGATTCGGAACAGCTCAATGCCATCTTCCGTGCGGCGCATTCTATTAAAGGTGGCGCCGGAACCTTTGGGTTTACCATTTTGCAGGAGACGACCCATTTAATGGAAAACCTGCTGGATGAAGCCCGACGCGGTGAGATGCAACTCAATACCGACATTATCAACCTGTTTTTGGAAACCAAAGATATTATGCAGGAACAGCTCGACGCCTATAAAAGCTCGGCAGAGCCTGATGCCGCCAGCTTTGAATATATCTGTAACGCACTGCGCCAGCTTGCGCTGGAAGCAAAAGGTGACGTTGCTGCCCCTGCGGTGAGCGCGGCAAAACTGAGCGTTGTGGACACCCTTGTCCAGGAAGAGACGGCTGCCCCCGCCCCCGAGAGTAAACTGCGCGTGGTGCTGTCCCGGCTGAAAGAGAGCGAAGTTAATTTGCTCGAAGAAGAGCTGGGAAATCTGGCCACGTTAAGCAACGTCGTCAAAGGCAAAGACAGCCTGGCAGCAACGATTGATGGCGGGATAGGCCAGGACGATATCGTGGCGGTCCTCTGCTTTGTGATTGAAGCCGATCAAATTACCTTTGAGTCTGAAACCGCAGCGGCTGAAGCGCCTGTCGTTGCAGAGCCGGTTGTGGCTGTCGCGGACGTGGCCGCGCCCGTCGTCGCCGTGCCCGCCCTGAAAGCCGTACCAAAAGAAGCGGCCGCCCAGCGTGAGAAGCCTGCGGCCCGCACCAGTGAATCCACCAGCATTCGCGTAGCGGTAGAGAAGGTGGATCAGCTGATAAACCTGGTTGGTGAACTGGTGATCACCCAGTCTATGCTGGCGCAGCGTTCGAATGAACTTGACCCCGTTACCCATGGCGATTTGATTACCAGCATGGGTCAGTTACAACGTAACGCCCGCGATTTACAAGAATCGGTGATGTCCATCCGCATGATGCCGATGGAATATGTCTTCAGCCGCTTCCCGCGTCTGGTGCGCGATCTGGCCAGCAAGCTGAATAAGCAGATTGAGTTGACCCAACTGGGGAGCTCCACTGAGCTGGATAAGAGCCTGATCGAGCGCATTATCGATCCGTTAACGCACCTGGTGCGTAACAGTCTTGACCACGGTATCGAATCACCTGAAAACCGCATTGCCGCCGGTAAATCCCCGGTGGGCAATTTGACGCTGTCTGCGGAGCATCAGGGCGGCAATATTTGTATCGAAGTGACTGACGATGGTGCCGGTCTGAACCGTGAGCGTATCCTCGCGAAAGCGCTCTCTCAGGGGATGTCGGTCAACGAAAACATGACGGATGAAGAAGTGGGGATGCTGATTTTCGCTCCTGGCTTCTCGACGGCCGAACAGGTGACCGACGTTTCTGGTCGTGGCGTGGGTATGGACGTGGTTAAACGTAATATCCAGGAGATGGGCGGTCACGTTGAGATTAAATCGAAGCAAGGTGCGGGTACGACCATCCGTATTCTGCTGCCGCTGACGCTGGCGATTCTGGATGGTATGTCGGTGAAAGTAGCGGACGAGGTGTTTATCCTGCCGCTGAATGCGGTAATGGAGTCACTGCAACCGCGTGAAGAAGATTTACATCCGCTGGCGGGCGGCGAGCGCGTGCTGGAAGTGCGTGGGGAATATCTGCCGCTGGTGGAATTGTGGAAAGTGTTTGAGGTGGACGGTGCGAAGACCGAAGCCACACAGGGCATTGTTGTGATACTGCAAAGCGCAGGTCGCCGCTATGCGTTGCTGGTCGATCAGTTAATTGGACAGCATCAGGTGGTGGTGAAAAACCTCGAGAGCAACTACCGCAAAGTGCCGGGAATTTCTGCTGCCACGATCCTTGGCGATGGCAGCGTCGCACTGATCGTCGATGTTTCGGCGCTTCAGGGTTTAAATCGTGAACAACGCGTGGCCTATACAGCCGCCTGATTAAGTAAAAGGTAATAACATGACCGGTATGAGTAATGTAACGAAGCTGGCCGGCGAGCCATCAGGGCAGGAATTCCTGGTCTTTACTTTGGGTGACGAAGAGTACGGTATCGATATCCTCAAAGTGCAGGAAATTCGTGGTTACGATCAGGTGACCCGCATTGCCAATACGCCTTCCTTTATTAAAGGCGTGACCAACCTGCGTGGTGTTATCGTTCCTATTGTTGACCTGCGCGTGAAGTTTAGCCAGGGCGATGTGGAGTATAACGAGAACACCGTGGTGATTGTCCTTAATCTGGGGCAGCGCGTCGTGGGTATTGTGGTTGATGGCGTGTCGGATGTGTTGTCCCTGACGTCCGATCAGATTCGCCCGGCCCCTGAGTTCGCGGTGACGCTGTCGACGGAGTATTTAACCGGATTGGGTGCGCTCGGCGAGCGGATGTTGATTCTGGTGAATATTGAGAAGTTGTTGAACAGTGATGAGATGGCGTTGCTGGATATGGCGGCGAGTCACGTAGCGTAATGTTTAGATCCATCAGCTCTTCATGCATGTTGTGCTTGTCATGTGAGAGTGTGGTGGAACTGTTCCGTTCACTAAGGCCATTCTGCTAATTGTTTCGTCCGCTGCGGTGAACGTGTTAAGGGGGCTGTCGCCACCCCCTTAACAATCCCGGCGCCCGGCGATGAAAATCGCCGCTTCGCGGTTCCCTCGACTTATTGCGCCTGGCTTTCGGGTCGGATGCGTTGTCACATCCCTGTGACTCGCATCCTCCACCCGCCTCCCTGCGGGTGGCCCCGACCAGTCGCAAACGTCTCGGCGATTTTCTGCCGGACCGTCATCTCCTCCGCCTTCTTCATTTTATGTTTTTTTTGAATAGTGGTGGGCTGGTCGGAATATTCAGGCTGTAGTGGCATTGTTCCGTTCACTAAGGCCATTCTGCTAATTGTTTCGTCTGCTGCGGTGAACGTGTTAAGGGGGCTGTCGCCGCCCCCTTAACAATCCCGGCGCCCGGCGATGAAAATCGCCGCTTCGCGGTTCCCTCGACTTATTGCACCTGGCTTTCGGGTCGGATGCGTTGTCACATCCCTGTGACTCGCATCCTCCACCCGCCTCCCTGCGGGTGGCCCCGGCCAGGCGCAAACGTCTCGGCGATTTTCTGCCGAACCAGCCACTCCTCCACCTTCTTTATTGTCTGAAAGGGAAAGGGGGACTGATAAATCCATCAATCATGTCCAAAAGATAAGTAATTTAAGATCAATGCGTTTTACTTTGTCGGAACGGGGCACGGGGGTTGTGTCCCCGCTGAAATCGGCGAGCCGGAGACCGGATGACAAGGGCTGGACGCCATGGATGGCGGCCAGAGGCGAATCGAGACAGGATGTCGAGTTGAGCCGACCGCAGGCAGCGGGTCGGGAGGTGAGCGCAGTGCGAAGCACCGATTTTATTGCGGGGCCGCGGGGATTGATAAGGGGGCCGCGGTGGCCCCCTTATCTCGTTCACGGGTTGCGTGGGAACTATGTTCTACGGTACCTGAAGTGAACGAAACCTTTCCACGACACTCCCACAAATCCACCACGCCCCCCCAAAAAACCGACCGCGAACGTCCTTCGCCCGCTATGGTAAATGTTTTAAAAAGGCTGGTCGGAATATTCTGGCTGTAGTGGCTTTGTTCCGTTCACTATGAACCTTCTGCTAATTGTTTCGTCTGCTGCGGTGAACGTGTTAAGGGGGCTGTCGCCGCCCCCTTAACAATCCCGGTGCCCGGCGATGAAAATCGCCGCTTCGCGGTTCCCTCGCCTTATTGCGCCTGGCTTTCGGGTCGGATGCGTTGTCACATCCCTGTGACTCGCATCCTCCACCCGCCTCCCTGCGGGTGGCCCCGGCCAGTCGCAAACGTCTCGGCGATTTTCTGCCGGACCAGCCACTCCTCCACCTTCTTTATTGTCTGAAAGGGAAAGGGGGACTGATAAACCCATCAATCATGACCAAAAGATAAGTAATTTAAGATCAATTTGTTTTACTTTGTCGAAACGGGGCACGGGGGTTGTGTCCCCGCTGAAATCGGCGAGCCGGAGACCGGATGACAAGGGCTGGACGCCATGGATGGCGGCCAGAGGCGAATCGAGACAGGATGTCGAGTTGAGCCGACCGCAGGCAGCGGGTCGGGAGGTGAGCGCAGTGCGAAGCACCGATTTTATTGCGGGGCCACGGGGATTGATAAGGGGGCCGCGGTGGCCCCCTTATCTCGTTCACGGGTTGCGTGGGAACTATGTTCTACGGTACTTGAAGTGAACGAAACCTTTCCACGACACCCCTATGAAACCTTTCCACGGTACCTCTATGACCCCCAACGAACCATCCCAGAACCCCACCCAATAAATTAAACTTCCTGTTCCACCAACCCCGACTCCACTTCTCGCGCTCCTTCATTCTGCGACAGCATCGCAGTCGCAATCCCATTCCCCAGCACGTTAATCGCTGAACGCCCCATATCCAGGAAATGATCAATCCCCATCAGCAGCAAAATACCCGCCACCGGAATATTGAAACTCGGGATGGTCGCCGCCAGCACCACCAGCGACGAACGAGGGACCCCGGCAATCCCTTTTGAGGCCAGCATCAGGGTCAGCATCAGGATCGCCACTTCAGAGAAACTCAAATGAATATTGTACGCCTGAGCGATAAACATCGACGCGAACGAGCAGTACACCATCGAACCCACCAGGTTAAAAGAGTAACCAATTGGCAGAACGAAAGAGGCGATATTGCGCGAGCACCCAAACCGTTCCAGCTGCTCGAGCGTTTTAGGATAGGCCGCTTCAGAACTGCTGGTGGTAAATGCCACAAGCACCGGATCCTTCAACATGCTGAGCAGTCGAAAGACCTCTTTTTTCAGCACCATATAACCCACGGCCAGCAACACGATGCAGGTGAGGAAAATCGCCACATAATAGCCGCCAATAAAGGAGGCGTAGTTCAGCAAAATGCCCAGACCCTGCGTGGCGATCACCGATGAAATGGCCGCGAAGATGGCCAGCGGGGCCACGTACATAACGTAACCGGTGACCTTCAGCATAATGTGAGAGACAACATCCAAAGCCGCAACCAGCGGAGCATTGAATTTTTGACCGAGCGACGCGCCGCCAATACCAAAGAACATGGAGAACACCACGATCTGCAGGATCTCGTTATTCGCCATCGCCCCCGCGATACTGGTCGGAATGGTGTGCGACAAGAAACCTTTCAGCGTCATCCCACCCACGGCCAGACCGGTATCAACCGATGCCTGTGGGATCGCCAGATTCAGGCCGCTACCCGGTTGCTCAAGGGTGACGATAAACAACCCAACGAGAATAGAGAGCACCGAGGAGCTGATGAACCACACCATCGCTTTACCGCCGACGCGTCCAATGGTTGAGGTCTCGCCCAGCTTCATAATGCCGACGGTCAGCGTACTGAAGACAAGCGGCGCAATAACCATTTTGATGAGACGCAGGAAAATATCGGTGAAGAGAGTGATGTTGTCAGCCCAGGTTGCGATCGTATCAGCCGACGCATACTCGTGGATGGCTGCCCCGGAAAGAATACCCGCCAGCATGAATATCACGATAAACAGCGTGAGTCTGTTTGCACTTGCCACTTAAAAAATCCTCTTTGCGCTTATGTTTGCAGAGATGCGCTGGGTTATATGATTTTTTAATTTCAGCGCATCGATATATTCAGCGAATAAATTGAAGTAAAGCATGACGACTTACAACATTTTTTTATTTTTTATTGATTCTGTTGCATATGACACAACGATATATTGTGACGCAAGTCACATTTTTGCGAATATATCCTCATCTTTAATCTGTTTTAAAAATTTTACAAAAATGTAACAAATTGATTTTAAATAAAATAGTGTGTCAATACGGCAAATGTCGTAGCGAAAAGGTGAAAGGTGGTTGAACTGTTATCCATAAACTAAATTCTCAGTAACCCCCCATGAGGAATGTTAAGCGGGGCTAACATATTGAGCGCACTCAATAAAATATCGAAAGCGAACGGTCTCATTTCCTGGAGGGTTGTAAATGAAAAGAAAACTCCTGCTGATTTGTACAGGCGGAATTCTGGCAATGTGCGCACAAAATGCACTGGCCGTCACCAGTAACGGGACGATTGGGGCCACACTGACATTGACCAACGGTTGCCTTATCAACGGTTCGCCAACGCAGAACGGAATTAACTTCGGTACGCTGGATTTCGGTACCCATCCCGCGACCTTCTCAACGCTTACCACCCAGCTCACCGGCGCCAGTGGCGGTAACACCTTCACCATTCAATGTACGACCGCAAGCTATACGGTCGCCATCACGGGGAACACCAATGCCACGGCGCCTGGCACGGTCGTCGGGACACCGGGAACGCCAGCGCGTTATCTGGTGAACACGGCAAATGCGTCACAAGGGGTTGCCTACAGCCTGTTCAGCGACAGTGGTTACAACAACGTGATTGCTAACAATGCGGCTATCCCGGTGGCGTCAACCGCGGGTGGAGTGGATAGCTATACCCTTTACGGGCGCATCACCGGCGGCGGTAACAGCGTGACGGTCGTTCCGGGTACGTACACCGATACGATCAATGTCAGCGTAACGTACTAGCCAACAATGAGGGCCACTACTCTGCGTCTGCGCCCCGGCGCAGAGGGATTCCTGCAACCTTTTTTAGTCCTGATGTCGGTGTTATTGAGCGTTACGCCTGCCGCTGCGGTCACAACGCAGTCGTTTCAGGTGTCGGCCACCATCACACCAGGGTGTTCGGTGACGGCAGGGACGGGGGGCGTGTTAGGCACGCTGAATTTTGGCACACATACCGGGGTTGAAAAAACGCCGGTGAGTACGGCGTTTGTGGCAAACGGGGCGCTGTCGATCGCCTGCACACCGGGCGTCGCGCTCAGCATGAGCATTGACGGCGGCCAGCATTATTCGTCGGTTCGCAGGATGCAGCGGGCCAGCAGCACGGATGTGGTGGCCTATCGGCTGTACAGCAACAGTTCGCTGGCGGCCAACAGCGAAATAGGGGTCAATCAGGCGATCCCGGTGGCCTATACCAACAGTAACAATATTGCGCTACCGCTCTTTGGGGTGGCGCTTCTGACGGGATTCAGCCCCGCAGGCACCTATTCAGATCAACTCACTGTGACGTTGTCATGGTGAAACAGGGAGAAGTGTAATGAAGGCATCCTTATTTCGGATTGGGATTTTGAGTGCATGTGCACTGTGTTCGCCGGGGATTAACGCGGCCGCCACAATATTACTCTGGCCCATCGATCCCTGGCTTTCCGCCGACACCAAAGCCACCGAACTGTGGATCCAGAATCAGGGCAACAGCACACCCACGATGCAGGTTCGTATCGTGCGCTGGAAACAGGAGGATGGCTACGAGCGTTATAGCGCGCAGCAGGATGTGGTTGCCAGCCCGCCTATCGTAACCATTGCGAAAGGGGGAAAGCAGCTCATCCGTCTTATTAAGCAAAGCACCGTTCCCCTGGGCGTTGAACAAGCCTATCGCATTATTGTTGATGAAATCCCCCAGCCGCAGGACAACGCTCAGCCGCAAATGGGGCTGAAATTACAAATGCGTTATTCCATCCCTCTCTTTGTTTACGGACAGGGTATTCCGACCATAAAAGAAGGTGCACACCACGTACTGGTCGATCCCGGGAACCTGAGCTGGCGAGTCATCCGGGATAACGGTAAACCCGCGGTACAGGTGCGTAACCGGGGGGATGTGCACGTCCGATTAAGCCACGTGACGATGGATGGAAGAACCATTGCCGACGGTTTACTGGGCTATGTGCTGCCGGGCAGCTCCCGCAGCTGGCCGCTGCCTGCCGGGATAAACCAGCCGAGCCAGATGAGTGCACAAATTAATGCCAAGGATACGCAATGGCAGTCGGCACCCGGCAACTGAAAACGATTATGTCTATCCTGCTCTGCATCAGTACCTCGACCTGGGCTGAGTCCGGTGACGACGCATTACCGCCGCCGCCAGACGCGCGGGCGTTGAATGATGAGGCGGTATTCCAGCTCGCGCTGATCATCAACCACTACGATACGGGACAGGTGGTGCCGGTTACCCAGCGTAACGGCACCTACTTTGTTTCAAGCGCCGATTTATTGCGTGCAGGAATACCGCCGGAACATGTGCCGACCGGGGAGGTCGATCTCTCCCGGCTGGCGCAGGTGCGTGTGGAATATGACAGCGGGGCGCAACGTCTGCTCCTGAGCGTGCCGCGCGAGTGGATTGCCGCGCGTGTGACGCCTTTTGGCGGACAAAGCGTCCAGAGCAAACCCTATTATGGGCGCGGTGCACTGCTCAACTACGATTTTTATACTAATCACACGGAACATGTTGGCGGTCAGGCCTCGTTGTGGCATGAATTCCGCTACTTCAATGAGAAGGGGTCCCTCTCGTCTACGGGGTACGCCCGGCAAAATTTCGCCGGGGATAATGGGCAGCAGGAAGGCTACGTCCGTTATGACACCACCCTGATGATCACCAATGAAGAAGATGCCACAACCTGGAGCGCCGGGGATGTGATCAGCGACTCCCTGAGCTGGAGCTCCAGCGTGCGCATGGGCGGCATCAGCTATGGACGCGATTTCTCGTTACGTCCGGATCTGGTGACTTGGCCTCTGCCCGAGTTTTCCGGCGAAGCGGCAGTGCCAACCGCTGTCGATCTGTTTATCAATGGCTATCGTTCCGGGTCCACGCAGCTACAACCCGGGCCGTTTACCCTCACCAATTTACCCTACATTAACGGGGCAGGTGATGCCGTACTGATCACGACCGATGCCCTTGGCCGGCAGGTCAGTACAACCATGCCGTTCTACGTGACCAGCGATCTCCTCAAAGCAGGGCTAAGCGACGGAGCCATGACGCTCGGGAGCTTACGCCGCAACTATGGGATAAAGAATTTTGACTATGGTCCCGCGGCGGGAAGTGGATCTTACCGCTATGGCGTAACCGACTGGTTGACGCTTGAAGGCCATGGGGAGGCCGCCGAAGAGTTGGCTCTGGGCGGTGCAGGGGCGGTGGTGAAACTGGGGCGCTTCGGTGTGGTCAACAGTGCGTACACCCACAGCAAGATGCGGGATGACAACGGGGGGCAGACGACCTGGGGCTATCAGTACAGCACCAGCGAATTTAGCCTTGCCACCCAACACTCTCGTCGCGATCGTGGATATGGCAACCTGGCACTTTACGACCAGCCCACCGTGTATGACGAAGACCATCAGCCTGTCGCCAGCCTCAGCCGCAATACCGATCAATACTCTTTAACCTTTAACATGGGTGACTACGGGAATATTGGCGCGGCGTGGATTGGCGTGGAGAGTTTCGACAGCCAGAAAACCGAATTATTGAATGTCTCCTGGAGCCGCAATCTGTGGGGAAGCAGCAGTATCAATCTGGCTGCCAGCCGCGATCAACAGCGTGGTGACTGGACGGTAGCAATGTCGCTGCAAATTCCTCTGGGCGAGAGGGACAGCGCGGCCGTGACCGTTGAAAATACGCCGGATTCTGGCAGTACGCAGCGTGTGAACTACAACCATTCTATGCCGTCGGATGGTGGATTTAGCTGGAATATGGCCTGGGCTAATCAGTCGCGGGCGAAGAATTACCAGCAGGCGACCCTCGGCTGGCGAAACAGCAATATCGAGGTGCAGGGCGGCGGCTATGGCGAGCAAGACATGATGACCTGGTGGAGTGAGGCCATGGGGTCCATCGTGCTGATGGATAATGAACTCTTTGCCGCCAATAAAATTAACGATGCGTTTGTGGTGATCAGCACCGACGGCCACCCGGATGTGCCCGTTAATTATGAAAACCAGCCGGTCGGCAAGACGAATCGCAACGGTTATCTGCTCATCAGCGGCGTATCGGCTTATTACCCGGCCAGTTACAGCATCAACACGCTGAATTTACCGGCGGATACCCGACTCAAAGAGACGGAGCGGCGCGTGGCCATCCGCCGGCACAGCGGTTATCTGGTGGATTTCCCGATGGAACAGGAACGGGTCGCCAGCGTCATCCTGCATGATGAAAATGGTGAGGCGGTCCCGGTGGGAAGCCAGGTAAACCGGGCGTCTCGCAGTACCGCTGTGGTGGGCTATGACGGCATTGCCTGGCTCGAAAATCTGAAAGACGTCAATGAATTACAAATCCGCACGCCAGAGGGAAAACGTTGTCACGCCACGCTGACCATTGCGGCTAATCCTGAACATAAACTGCAAACGTACGGTCCACTGGTGTGTCGGGAGGGGCAATGACGCGCGCATTACTGCTTCTGATGCTGCTGTTCTCAAGCGGAAGCTGGGCGGCCTGTACGGTCAGCACGGTTAATGCCTCTTTCGGCAGCGTGACCTCGTTTGCGTTAAGCGGGAGTAATGAAGTCCAGACCACCGGGACGCTGGTGGTAAGCTGTGACGCCGTGCTGAACTTATTAACCAGCGATTCCGTTACGCTCACTTACTCCTCCGCCACGGTGTCGGCGAACAGTCGGGCAAACATGAAACGTACCGACAATGCCGCCATTACCGATGTGATCCCCACACGTTTATGTGGTGCGTCCAGCTGCAGCAACAGCAGCGAGGTGCAAATCAGTAAAGCCTATACCTGGAGCGGGTCGACATTGCTCAACCTGCTCGGTGGTAAGCAATATAATCTCCCGCTCTATTTTCGTACCGTTGCGGGGCAGAATGTCACCGCCGGGCCGTATCAGGTTGTGCTGAACTTCAGTGTTAACTACAGCGTGTGTTCAACGGGGGTCGCGGGATTGTGCCTTTCAGGTCAACAAACCGGTACGGCGGCAACCAGTGTTACCCTGAACATGAATGTGACCAACGACTGCAGCGCCATGACCACGCCAAACGTTGCCTTCAACAGCGCGCCGCTGGTGCAAAATTTCCCCACGATCTCGCAGGCGATTTCCGTAACCTGCACCAAGGGCAGCACCTATACCATAGGAATTAACAATGGCAGTTACGCCAACAATAACGTGCGCAATATGGCCAGCGGCAATAACCGCCTGAGTTATGACATTTTTAAAGAGGCGACCAGTAATCGCTGGGGGAGCAGCGGGGCGGAACGCTGGTCCAGCGCCACCTCCTCGCAGGTGAGCACGGACGGTTTGCTGCGCACCTATAACTACACTGCCAAAGTCCTCACGAACCAGACCACGCCCCCCGCCGGAACCTATACCGACACGCTCATCGTTGACGTCGCGTTTTAACCCCACGCTTTTCCCTTTCGCAAATGTAAAGTTCCTGCTACCCGTGCCGATAACACCGTTAACAAATCTTAGAGAAGGTGTTGTATGTTGAACCGTATACGCGTTGTCACGATGCTGATGATGGTGCTGGTCATTTTCGCACTTCTTCAGCTCATTTCTGGTGGGTTATTTTTCTCATCGTTAAAACAAAACCAGCAGAGTTTTGCCACATCTAACGATTTGCGTTTACAGCAAAGTGAACTGACTTCAACCTGGGATCTGATGCTGCAGACGCGTATCAACCTGAGTCGTTCATCCGCCCGCATGATGATGGATCCCACTAATCAACAGAGCACGGCGAAAACCGATCTGTTGAAAAATGCGCGGACCACGCTGGCGGAGGCTGCTAAACATTACGACGCCTTCAAATCCATCGCGCCGCTGCCTGCCATGGCGCAGACGACACAAGATATCGATGAAAAGTATCAGCGTTATTATGCCGGCCTGACGGAGCTGACGCAGTTCCTGGAGAGCGGCAACATGGACGCTTATTTCGCGCAACCGACCCAGGGGATGCAAAACGCACTGGGTGCGGCCCTGACGGCGTATGCCAAAGCCAGCAGCGAGCAGTATCACAGCGCCTTTACGGAAAGCCAGAATGACTATCGCTTTGCGAAATGGCAAATGGGCATTCTGGCGCTGGCACTGGTGATCGTCCTGATCGGCGTGTGGGTCGGTATTCGCCATATTCTGCTGAATCCACTGGGACGTGTGATTGCGCATATCCGTGAAATTGCCGGGGGTAACCTCACTAAAACGCTGACGATTTCAGGGCGTAATGAGATGACGGAACTGGCGAGTACGGTTGACCATATGCAGCGCTCGCTCATCACGACCGTGACCGATGTACGTCTGGGATCGGATGCCATCTACACCGGCACCAGTGAAATCGCCATGGGCAATAACGATCTCTCCTCCCGAACGGAGCAACAAGCCTCCGCCCTTGAAGAGACCGCCGCCAGTATGGAAGAGCTGACGGCCACCGTGAAACAAAACGCCGAGAATGCCCGTCAGGCATCGCTCCTGGCGGAAAGCGCTTCAGACACGGCGCAGCGTGGCGGCAAAGTGGTGGATGGCGTGGTGAAAACCATGCACGACATTGCGGGCAGTTCTAAGAAAATCGCCGACATCACCAGCGTGATCGACGGCATTGCTTTCCAGACCAATATTCTGGCCCTCAACGCAGCGGTTGAAGCCGCCCGCGCGGGTGAACAGGGACGTGGGTTTGCCGTGGTAGCTGGCGAAGTGCGTAACCTCGCCAGCCGCAGCGCCAATGCCGCAAAAGAGATTAAAGCACTGATTGAAGATTCCGTCTCACGGGTGAACACCGGCTCGGTGCTGGTAGAAAGCGCGGGAGAAACCATGGATGAAATCGTAAATGCCGTGACGCGGGTAACCGACATCATGGGCGAGATTGCCTCTGCTTCAGACGAACAAAGCCGGGGTATCGATCAGGTGGCTCTGGCGGTCTCTGAAATGGATCGCGTCACCCAACAAAACGCCGCGCTGGTGCAGGAGTCTGCCGCAGCGGCGGCCGCGCTGGAAGATCAGGCGAGCCGTCTGAAGATGGCCGTCTCGGCGTTTCGTCTTAGCGTGACACCAACACATTCGGAAACGTCACGTGACGTTCCTGCTCTGGCAACGCCTGTTGTCAGGGGGAACGCGTCACGGGCAACAGCAAATGGACAAGACACTCACTGGGAAACATTTTGACTAAAAGTTAACTGCGGCTGCTTGCCGCGTGATGGGAGCGTGGATGTTAAATCGTATTCGTATCTCGACCACACTGTTTTTGATTTTGATCCTTTGTGGCGTATTGCAGGTTGGCAGTAACGGGTTGTCTTTTTGGGCTTTTCGCGATGGCTATCAAAACTTACAGGAAGTTGAGACGAGTAATCAGCAGCGCGCTTTGCTGGCACAAACGCGGGCCGTGCTTTTACAGGCGAGTACTGCGCTGAACAAGGCCGGGACCTTAACCGCGCTGAGCTATCCGCCGGACGATATCAAAGCGTTAATGACCACCGCGCGCAGTAGCCTGAAGCAGGCAGACAGCCAGTTTAACACCTTGATCGAGCAGAAAGCGGTCAGTGAAAAAGGTAAGGCATTGCAGGCCCAGATGAAGCAAAGCTACACGCAATGGCACAGTGACCTGGACCATCAGGCCACCTGGCTTGAGAACAATCAGCTGTCGGATTTTCTCACGGCACCGGTACAGGAATCGCAGGCTGCTTTCGATAAGAGCTTCGATGCCTGGCAGCAGGAAATTAACCACTTTGTCGAGGCGGCGAGTAGCGACAGTCGGGCCAGCTACCACATGTCCGGGGTTGTCTTTATCACCATGGTGATTCTGGCGGCGCTGCTGACCAGCGCGGCGCTGTTGTGGTCGCGCAAAATGATTGTGTTACCGCTGGCCATTATCAGCAGCCATTTTGAGAGCATTGCGAAGGGCGATCTTGCACGACCGGTTGCGGTATATGGACGGAACGAAATTTCGGCCATCTTTGCCAGCCTGAAGGCTATGCAAGCGTCACTGCGTCAGACGGTCACCGAGGTGCGGCAGGGGAGTTATGCGATGCATACCGGCATTTCGGAAATTGCAGCCGGGAACAATGATTTGTCATCGCGTACCGAGCAGCAGGCAGCCTCGCTGGCAGAGACCGCAGCCAGCATGGAGCAACTGACGGCAACGGTCGGCCAAAATGCCGATAACGCGCGTCAGGCATCGGATCTGGCTAAAAATGCCGCGTATACGGCGAAAAAGGGAGGCGATCAAACCACCCATGTGGCCAGCACCATGCAGCAGATTGCCACCAGTTCACAGAAAATTGGCGACATCATTAGCGTGATTGATGGCATTGCCTTCCAGACCAACATTCTGGCACTGAACGCCGCCGTGGAAGCGGCGCGCGCAGGTGAGCAAGGACGCGGTTTTGCGGTTGTCGCAGGGGAAGTGCGCAATCTGGCCAGCCGCAGCGCCAATGCCGCCAAAGAGATCAAAGTATTGATCGAAGAGTCCGTGTCCCGCGTGCAGCAGGGGGCGCAGCTGGTGGATACCGCTGCGAAGACCATGACGGAGATCGTCACGTCAGTCACGCGGGTGAACGACATTATGGGTGAAATTGCTTCTGCCTCGGACGAACAACGTCGGGGCATTGAGCAGGTCGCTCAGGCCGTCACACAGATGGATCAGGTAACGCAACAGAACGCGTCTCTCGTTGAAGAGGCCGCCGCCGCTACCGACCAGCTTGCCAGCCAGGCCGATCGTCTGACCAGCCTGGTGTCCGTTTTTACGATTACAGAGCATGATGAAAAAGCAGTAGATGTCGGGCGGTCACAAGCCGTGCCAGTTGTATCCTGAACGTGATTAAGAAGGCGCTATGACCTCACCACAGCCCACCGGGCAATCGTCATTACTGATGCAGATGACACAGCGCCTCGCGCTGTCCGATGCGCATTTTCGTCGGATATGTCAGTTAATCTATCAGCGTGCGGGGATCGTGCTTGCCGATCACAAACGTGACATGGTTTACAACCGCCTGGTGCGTCGTTTACGCACCCTTGAGCTGGATGATTTTGGTCGTTATCTGGGCATGCTGGAGGCCAATCCGAACAGCGCAGAGTGGCAAGCGTTTATCAACTCGCTGACCACCAACCTGACGGCGTTTTTCCGCGAGGGCCACCATTTTCCGGTCCTGGCGGAACACTCTCGCCGTCGCACCGGAGAGTATCGCGTCTGGAGCGCGGCGGCGTCCACCGGCGAGGAGCCGTACTCCATCGCCATTACGCTGGCGGATGCGCTGGGCATGGCGCCAGGGCGCTTCAAAGTTTTCGCCAGTGATATTGATACCGAGGTGCTGCAAAAAGCGCAGAGCGGTATTTATCGTCTGGATGAGTTGAAAACGTTGTCGCCGCAACAGCTACAGCGCTATTTCATGCGCGGCACCGGCCCGCATGAGGGGCTGGTTCGCGTGCGCCAGGAGCTGGCGAACTGCGTCGAATTTACGCAAATGAACCTGCTGGACAAGCAGTACAACGTCCCCGGGCCCTTTGACGCAATTTTTTGTCGTAACGTCATGATCTATTTTGACAAAACGACGCAGCAGGAGATCTTGCGTCGCTTTGTCCCGCAGCTGAAACCGGACGGATTACTGTTTGCGGGGCATTCTGAGAATTTCAGCAATCTCGTGCGCGAGTTTAGCCTGCGTGGGCAGACGGTATACGCGCTGAGTAAGGATAAAGCATGAGTAAAATCAGGGTGTTGGCTGTCGATGACTCGGCGCTGATGCGCCAGATCATGACGGAAATTATCAACAGTCACAGTGATATGGAAATGGTTGCGACGGCGCCCGATCCGCTGGTGGCGCGGGACTTAATAAAAAAATATAACCCTGACGTGCTCACTCTGGATGTCGAAATGCCACGGATGGATGGCATCGATTTCCTCGAGAAATTAATGCGCCTGCGGCCCATGCCGGTGGTGATGGTCTCTTCCCTGACGGGGAAAGGCTCTGAAATCACCCTGCGCGCGCTGGAACTGGGGGCGGTGGATTTTGTCACCAAGCCGCAGCTCGGTATTCGGGAAGGGATGCTGGCCTACAGCGAGATGATCGCTGACAAGATTCGCGCCGCTTCTCACGCGAAACTGGCCGCGCATAAACCGACAGTTGCCCCCGTTGCCCTGAAAGCCGGCCCGCTGCTCAGCTCTGAAAAACTGCTGGTCATCGGTGCGTCAACGGGGGGAACAGAGGCAATTCGGCATGTACTCCAGCCATTGCCTCTTTCCAGCCCGGGTATTCTTATCACCCAGCATATGCCGCCAGGTTTTACCCGCTCTTTCGCTGAACGTCTGAACAAGCTGTGTCAGATCAGCGTGAAAGAGGCGGAAGACGGTGAGCGCGTTCTGCCAGGCCATGCCTACATCGCCCCTGGCGATAAGCATATGGAGCTGGCACGTAGCGGCGCGAACTATCAGATCAGAATTCATGACGGCCCGCCGGTTAACCGGCACCGTCCGTCTGTGGATGTGTTGTTTCATTCGGTGGCAAAACATGCGGGGCGCAACGCCGTTGGGGTGATCCTGACGGGAATGGGCAACGACGGTGCCGCCGGAATGCTCGCCATGCACCAGGCCGGAGCCTGGACCATTGCGCAGAATGAAGCAAGTTGTGTGGTGTTCGGCATGCCGCGTGAGGCCATCAATATGGGTGGCGTGAGCGAAGTGGTCGATCTTAGCCAGGTAAGCCAACAAATGTTGGCAAAAATCAGTGCCGGACAGGCAATACGTATTTAATGAGGAGTAGTGTTATATGGCGGACAAAGAGCTCAGATTTTTGGTTGTGGATGACTTTTCCACCATGCGTCGCATCGTGCGCAACCTGTTAAAAGAGCTAGGTTTTAATAACGTTGAAGAAGCGGAAGATGGTGTGGATGCGCTGAACAAGCTGCAGGCTGGCGGTTTTGGCTTTGTGATTTCTGACTGGAACATGCCCAACATGGATGGTCTGGAACTGCTGAAAACCATTCGCGCTGACGGCAAGATGTCTTCTCTGCCGGTGCTGATGGTTACCGCAGAAGCGAAGAAAGAGAACATCATTGCGGCAGCACAGGCGGGCGCGAGCGGTTATGTGGTGAAGCCATTTACCGCGGCGACTCTGGAAGAGAAGCTCGGCAAAATCTTCGAGAAACTCGGCATGTGAGGTGTTGGTCATGTTGCAACCTGCTATGAAACCTGTTGAAGAACATTCGCCAAGCGACATTATTGCCCGTATCGGTAGCCTGACGCGCATGCTGCGTGACAGCCTGCGCGAGCTGGGGCTGGATCAGGCGATTGCTGAAGCGGCAGAAGCGATTCCTGATGCACGAGATCGCCTGGACTACGTGGTCCAGATGACAGCACAGGCCGCCGAACGTGCCCTGAATAGCGTTGAGGCTTCTCAACCGCATCAGGACGAGATGGAAAAAGGCGCTAAAGCGCTGACGAAGCGCTGGGATGAGTGGTTCGAAAATCCGATTGAGCTTGCCGATGCGCGTGAGCTGGTGACCGACACGCGTCAGTATCTTGGCGATGTGCCAGGACACACTAGCTTCACTAATGCGCAGCTGCTGGACATCATGATGGCGCAGGATTTCCAGGACCTGACGGGTCAGGTGATCAAGCGCATGATGGACGTGATTCAGGAGATCGAGCGTCAGCTTCTGATGGTGCTGCTGGAGAATATGCCAGAACCTGCGGCGCGTCCTAAACGTGAGAATGAGAGCCTGCTTAACGGGCCTCAGCTCGACACCTCCAAAGCGGGCGTGGTGGCGAGTCAGGATCAGGTGGACGATCTGCTGGACAGTCTCGGCTTCTGATGTTGATGCGGCCTCAGGGGGATGATTCCCCTTGAGGCCGCATAAGTTAGCGCAGATCCATTTTCACCGTCACGTTTCCTTCAAAGGCGCCAGGCGCAGGCGTTGCTGTGGTCGTGCTGACCGGGGCCGCCTGTATTTTTATCACCCCATTGCCAGATTCATCCAGGGTCACAGGAAATTCATAGCTGCCATCCAGCGCCACATCCTGGCTGTTTTCATCAAAAATGCGCACGCCCACGTCGGTTTTATTCAGCATCTTTGCAATTGAGGGCGTACTGCTGTCAGCGATGCCCTGATCGGCACTTAACGTCAGCTTGATCCGGCCCGCACTCCCCACGGCGTTGTCAGCGCAGTGATAACGAATATCGACATTTTTCAGGGCATAGCTGGCAGGCGGTTGTCCTTTCTCAACGAACTGTTTGCTAACGATGGTGCCAAAATCAACTTCGATGGTACTGCCTTCGTTGATGGTGCAGCTTAACGGTGCCGTTATCGCGCCGCCCAGCCAGATGTTAGAGACCAGCTCGGCCTGGGTGGCATCGCAGGTGCCTGAGCCAAAAAAGAGGCAGGCAAAGTTCTGTACGACAATGGTAGGGGGGATGACCTCTTCACCGAGAATCGGCTTTTTTACATGTATTATCATATTAATGACGTTCCAGCGAAAATGCCGTTTAACGGATGTCGATCCCGCCGGGCGGGTGCTATCGCTACATACGCTCGCTTCACCTTCTGTCACCTGACGAATTTCTACCTCATTTTTGCGCGACCCTACCGGGGTGGGGTAGACGTCGATGTCGAGAGGATTCAGGCCGTTGCCGTCCGGAGAGTGAACAGAATCACTGTAGCCTCCGACGTCCACGTCAATGCTGTCGGTCAGGTAGCCGAAGCCACTGATTCCTGGGGGTAATGGGCTGCCAGCCTGAACGTACTCTTTTACCAACGTGTCGGGATAGAGGTTTAAAGGGCATGTGCAATTGGCTTCGACGTCCGGCCCATCACCGAGCAGATGTTCGTTTAGAGGGATGTTACGGTTTGCTACGTTCTCCGTCGCCGATAATTCCCGGTTAAATGAAATGGGATAGTCCTGCGGCGAGCCGAAGCAGTTGCGCAGTATCGTGGATGCCTGCGCGGTAACGGGGAGCATAATGCAAAGCAGGCCGCCCAGTACGCTATTTCGCTTATTCAAAAACATAACAATTCCTACTGACAACGCGCACTGACGGAGCGTATTCCGGCAGCACGGGTGGAAGGCTTTGTCGCATCCAGCGTCACGCTGGCACGGCAATGTTGGTTGGATTCATGGCCCCACTTAACATCCAGTTCTGTCGTTTCTTTGACGCCTGCGAGATAGAGCATTCCGCTATCGTCAACGATTCCGCTCAGGACAGGCGTGCCCGTGGTGGTGGCAAGTGCGCCAAAGGGAACCGATTTACCGTCGGGTCGCGTCAGGGTAATCAGCAGGCGGTATCCTACGTGGGCATCCATACGGGCCATCACTGCCGCATTGCGGGAGGGAATCACCGTCACCGCGGTATCGCTGGAATCCACGTCCTCTGGCAGGCTGGTGGTATCGATGCGGATGCGGTTTTCCTGATAGGCGGTTAATGACGGGATCACCGCGTTACCCTGCCAGTCGGTCTGGATCCCCCGCTGGTTCTGGAAACGTATTCCGGCGGCATCATTGGTGTTTATGATGGCAAACTGACCGCCCAGCGGCTGGGCAAGCGTCACGCCGTGAGGATGCGCCACAATGGCGCCGTTTACGCCGTAACTCAGCTGCTGGGCGTGATCGGACGAACTAAAGTAACCCGCGTTAATATTGGCGTACTGCGAGCGGTAGCTACCGTACAGGCTGCTGGTGTCATCCCCGTCGTGGTTTGAATGGCTCTGCTGCAGGGAGTAGCTCAGGCGCTGATCGTCAAGCAAGGTGCCGCTTAACCCCAGATTTTGCTGGGTATAGCCATGCTTGCTGTTGCTGAGGTTATAGCTGCTCCAGGCCCGGGGCAGCCATTTGCTTAACGGCAGGCTAAAGCCGAAGGAGACCATCCGATCGCTCTCTTCGCCATAGGTTTTGCTGTAGCTGTAGGCCAGATGCAAACTGACGCCCGCCCAAACGGTATTTAAGCCTGCGGATACGCTGCGCTCTTTTTTTGAGGTGCCCCAGTAATCCTGCTGGTAGCCGTTTAGGTAGAGGCTTACGCCTGAAAGGGTCTGACTAATGCTGGCCTGGATACGGTTACGTTTGTTGTAGCGAAACAACAGATCGTCATCGTCATCGTGTTCGACCTTTTGGTTGGCATCGGCAAAGCTGTAGTACCCACTGCTGGAGTACCGGTAGCTGCCTAACGTAAAATGGGTGTCGGTGGCGTCAATTTTACCGGAGTAAAGCAGGCGCCAGGACTGGCCTGAACTTTGCGAGCCGTCATCCAGCCTGGCATTCGCCACGGTGACGTCTGCAGAGATCGCGCCAAACGTCCCCAGTGCAATCCCCGCACCGCTGTTGGCGGCCTGATAATCTTTTGACACCGTCAGCCCGCCAAACCAGGTCAAAATATTATTGATCCCATAAATAAGGCTGCCCTGAACAAAATCCGGTTCATTCTGCTCACTGCCGCTGTCCGCACGATATCGACCGGCAGTGAATTCATATTTCATCTGCCCGGGACGCTGCATCACCGCCACGCTGGAGAGCGGCTGGGTAAACCGATGTTCAGTGCCGTCGGCTTCTTTCACCGTGACCTCCAGATCCCCACTGTTGGTGGTGGAGAAGAGATCGCTTATCTCGAAGGCCCCGGGCGCGACGTTTTGCTGGTAAATGAGATACCCATTTTGCCTGACCGAGACTTCTGCGTTAGAGCTGGCGATGCCGCGAATCACGGGCGCGTAGCCGCGCTGGCTGTAGGGCAGCATCTCTTCATCAGAAACCAGGTTGACCCCGCGATATTGCAGGCTGTCGAAAACCTCCCCCCGCGTACTGCTTTCACCGGCCGTGAGCTGCGCTTTTAAGGCATCAATATCGTGCTCGGCATAGGTATTGATGGTATCCCAGTGACTTTCGTCCTCTGACTCACTCCAGGTGGAATAAGTGCGAAGCCGCCAGCCGCCAAGATTCGCGCCCGACCGTAAGTTCAGGTACTGATTCGAGGTGGTATTACGGTATTCATCTTCATTCTGTGTGCCCGAAAACGAGTAATCCGCAAAGAGAACCGGGATACCATCGTCCCAGCGCGAGGGATCGATGTAATCCCGCGCATGACCTGCGATAGCCGCCTGAGGGATACTTAACTGCAGCGTCATGGTCGTAAAATCCAGCGTGGCGGACGCCTGAGGAATGTAATCCCCCAGGGCGCGCGGAAGCGGCTTTTTGGCCTCCAGCGCGATCAGATCCGGATAGTCATCGATGTTCACACCCCATGCGCGCAGCATCTCAGGGGTGATCTGCGGGGTTAACGGCCCTTGAGGCGTGCTGACATAGGTGATATCGGCATCATCCAGCCGGTTATCATTCAAACGGACCCGGGAGGGATACACACCCGGAAGCTGGGCATTTGCGCGGGAGAAGAGCGAGAGGTCAATGTCCTGCTGCGTGAGCATTTCACCCTCCAGCGAAGAGGGGGAAAAGCGGTATTCACGGGCAGCCACGGTACAACTCGTGAGCATCAGAATACCGCTCAGACACAGGATGAGCGGATTCAGTCGTAAGCCATGTCGAGCAAGCAAGAGACGTTGTCCATGAGTCATCTTGTTCTTTTATTCCTGAGCCAGAGTGGTGGTAAATTTCTCAGAGGCGTTGCCATAATCCGTAATACAACGCCAGGTAACGTGAACGTCATTCGCACCATCGGGCAGAGGAATAGTGACGCGAGAATGTGGGGCAACCATGTCTGCCTTATCGATGTTCTGGCTGCCGACGTTCAGCATGTCAAAGGTGCTGTAATAATCACCGTCATTGATGGCCACAAGCTGGTTGGCCCGACGGGCGAAGCGCAGGTTTTTGCAGGTCAGGCCAGGGGAGCCCTTCAGCCCCGTTGGGCGCCAGAACAGCTTCAGCCGGGTTTTGTAGATGAGCCGTAAAACGTTTTTCGATTCATCTTCTGCGGCAGTGGCCGGGATCGTTCGCACGTTCAGCCAGAACAAAGACTCTTTGTCCTCGGGGAGCGGTGTCCCGTTCCAGGTTATTCGCAGGCTTTGCTCTTTCTGGGGATCCAGACGAAAGAGCGGCGGTGTGACAATGAACGGCCCCCGGGTTTTGCCATCGCCGGTATCGGTCCAGGACTGAATGAGCCACGGCAGTTCGTTATCATTATTTTGCAGGGGGAGTGGTACCTCTTTTTTTGACGCTTCATAAACGATACGCGTGCGACCAATCTGGATCCCTGTGGCATGGCAAAGTGAGGCTGCCAGTAAGGGTAAACATAAAAACAAGTGCACTGATGTACGCATACAAGAACCTTTAATAAAAGCACCAGCGATAAAAAATAATAGTCCGGGATCGGACCTGGACTATTTTCAAAAAAACGCTCTGGAAATAAGGTCTATTTCATTAGAGGCTATAGATGCAACGAATAATAACGAGGCGGGTTATTATCGATACAAAATATTGACGGTCATATCCGCATCCGCAGGACCGGGCGTAACATCCGCAGAAAATGATTTATAGCGCGCATTTAAATCTGCTCTGACCGTATCATTGGTAACCTGTGAAAGGGGGATAAAAATCTGTCCTTCGGCGCCATCCATGGTAATTAACCGCGTATTTTGTCCAGCCAGACTGACGGCAATACCGATGCCGGTGGCGGCTGTTTCGCCTAAGCTTGTGATTTTGCTGACATCAAGAAGGGTATTCGTTTTGGTGAGTGCCGTTGTTCCTGTGAAGGTGAGCTGGATAGACTGCAGGCCATCACTTCTCAAGGGGCAGTTAGCCAGGATGATCGAAAAGGGAGACAGTGCTGTTTCTTTCCCCACCGTATCAAAGGTCGATTTCATAAAGGTTCCTAAAGGAACGTTATTATCGACGCCACTGTTTCCTTGAATCGTACAGCTCGGTTCAATAATCGAACCGGTAAAATGAACAACGCCCGCATTCATGTCAGCTGCGGATGCGCTGACGCTTGCGAGTGCCATTACGGCACCTGCAACCCTATTTTTCTTAAAATCCATCTGTAAGAAATCCTTTGTATGGAGAAATCTAAAACACGTGTAGAAAGTGTAATCTTTAAACCATCCCTTCACAGGAAAGTATAGCGCTTTATGAATTCAGAATAAAATCGTCTCTAATTAGATATTAATAAGTCAAAGACTAACAGCAGTGAGGATTAAAATGGCAAAAAACGGACTTTTAATAGTGGGTAATGATATTTTGAACCATCTTATATCATGAAAATTAATAATGGTGGGTTAAACAGTCTTTTGTTATCTGTTTTTTTAAAAATAGCTGCATATAAATTGATCTTTTTCAGAATAACTTAAACTATTTTGTAAAATTAATTAGTGTTGATTGTGCGCGCTGAACGACCCTGCACGCTCATCAGCGTCACGCTGTTTCCCCATGTTTTACCTCAAACTGGCTAAAAAGAGCGGGTTATGGGGGCTTTTCGGGGCATTGATGAAGCCGGGGTCTGGCACTATTAGGCGGATTAAATGGGCAGCGAGCGCGCACTGTGGCAGAAGACAGCGACGACAAAACAGAAGCCCCCACACCCCACCGACTTGAAAAGGCGCGTGAGGACGGGCAAGTCCCCCGATCCAGGGAGCTGACATCACTACTGATTTTAGTCGTAGGGGTGTGCATCATCTGGTGGGGAGGGGAGTCGCTTGCCCGCAGACTGGCCGGGATGCTGACGGCGGGGCTGCGTTTCGACCACAGCATGGTCAACGATCCCAATCTGATTTTGAGCCAGATTATCCTGCTGATCAAAGGTGCGATGGTGGCACTGTTGCCGCTGATCACCGGTGTGGTACTGGTGGCTTTGATCTCCCCGGTCATGCTCGGTGGGCTGGTCTTTAGCGGCAAATCGCTGCAACCCAAATTCTCGAAGCTCAATCCCCTTCCCGGTATTGCGAAGATGTTTTCCGCGCAGACGGGCGCGGAGCTGTTAAAAGCCATCCTTAAATCACTGCTGATGGGCAGCGCGGCAGGCTTTTATCTGTGGCACAAATGGCCGGAGATGATGCGTCTGATCAGTGAATCACCCATGACGGCGATGAGCAACGCGCTGGATCTGACCGGGATGTGCGCGTTGCTGGTGGTGCTGAGCATTATTCCGATGGTGGGTTTTGATGTCTTCTTCCAGATATTCAGCCATATCAAAAAACTGCGGATGTCACGTCAGGATATTCGCGACGAGTATAAGCAGATGGAAGGCGACCCGCACGTCAAAGGGCGTATCCGACAAATGCAGCGTGCTGCAGCCCGTCGCCGCATGATGGAAGATGTGCCAAAAGCGGACGTGATTGTGACGAACCCGACGCACTACTCTGTGGCGCTCCGTTACGACGAAAACAAAATGAGTGCCCCGAAAGTGGTGGCGAAAGGGGCGGGGCTGATTGCGCTGCGCATCCGTGAAATCGCCACTGAACATCGTGTGCCGATCCTTGAGGCTCCCCCGCTGGCGCGAGCACTCTATCGCCATGCCGAAATAGGACAACAGATCCCGGGCCAGCTTTACGCCGCCGTGGCGGAAGTGCTGGCATGGGTATGGCAACTGAAACGCTGGCGTTTAGCGGGCGGTCAACGCCCTGTAAAACCTGAAAATCTTCCCGTGCCCGACGCACTGGATTTCTTGAACGAGAAGGACTCTGATGGCTAATCTGGTGGCAATGTTGCGCCTGCCAAGCAACCTGAAATCGACCCAATGGCAGATCCTGGCCGGGCCGATTCTCATCCTGCTAATTCTGTCGATGATGGTACTGCCTTTACCGGCATTCATCCTCGATTTGCTTTTCACTTTCAACATTGCTCTGTCCATCATGGTACTGCTGGTGGCAATGTTTACCCAGCGTACGCTGGAGTTTGCGGCATTCCCGACCATTTTGCTCTTCACCACGTTACTGCGACTGGCGCTGAACGTGGCGTCGACGCGTATCATTTTGATGGAAGGGCATACCGGTGCGGCGGCGGCGGGTAAAGTTGTCGAGGCGTTCGGTCACTTCCTGGTGGGCGGCAACTTCGCCATCGGTATTGTGGTGTTTGTCATCCTGGTGATTATCAACTTTATGGTTATCACCAAAGGGGCAGGGCGCATCGCCGAAGTGGGCGCGCGTTTTGTTCTGGATGGGATGCCGGGCAAACAGATGGCGATTGATGCCGATCTCAACGCCGGGCTGATCGCAGAAGATGAGGCGAAAAAACGTCGTTCTGAAGTCACCCAGGAGGCTGATTTCTACGGCTCCATGGATGGTGCGAGTAAGTTTGTACGCGGTGACGCCGTTGCAGGCATTTTGATCATGGTGATCAACGTGGTCGGCGGGCTGTTGGTCGGGGTACTTCAGCATGGCATGGATATGGGACATGCGGCAGAGAGCTATACGCTGCTGACCATTGGTGATGGTCTGGTGGCGCAAATCCCGGCGCTGGTGATCTCCACGGCGGCGGGTGTCATTGTGACCCGCGTGAGTACCGATCAGGACGTTGGACAGCAGATGGTGGGCCAGCTGTTCAGCAACCCGCGCGTAATGCTGCTGTCTGCCGCTGTTCTCGGGCTGCTTGGGCTGGTGCCAGGCATGCCAAACCTGGTCTTCCTGCTGTTTACGGCCGCACTTCTGGGCCTCGCCTGGTGGATGCGCGGACGTGAAGATAAGCCTGCGGCTGAGCCAATGCCGGTGAAGATGCCGGAAAACACCCAAGCGGTTGAAGCCACCTGGAACGACGTGCAGCTTGAAGATTCACTCGGAATGGAAGTGGGTTATCGCCTGATCCCGATGGTCGATTTTCAACAGGACGGCGAACTGCTGGGGCGCATTCGCAGTATCCGTAAGAAATTCGCGCAGGACATGGGGTTCTTACCGCCGGTGGTGCATATCCGTGACAATATGGATTTACCCCCAGCCCGTTACCGCATTCTGATGAAAGGGGTGGAAATTGGCAGTGGTGATGCCTACCCGGGACGCTGGCTGGCGATTAACCCGGGCACGGCTGCCGGCACCTTACCGGGCGAGCAGACCACCGATCCCGCTTTTGGCCTGGCGGCAATCTGGATCGAGAGCGCCCTGAAAGAGCAGGCGCAAATCCAGGGGTATACCGTGGTGGAAGCCAGTACGGTGGTTGCAACGCATCTGAACCACCTGATTGGCCAGTTCTCCGCCGAGCTGTTCGGACGTCAGGAAGCGCAGCAACTGTTGGATCGCGTGACTCAGGAGATGCCAAAACTGACGGAAGATCTGGTGCCTGGCGTGGTGACATTAACCACGTTGCATAAAGTCCTGCAAAATCTGCTGGATGAGAAGGTCCCGATTCGCGATATGCGCACCATTCTTGAGACGCTGGCCGAACACGCCCCTCTGCAAAACGATCCGCACGAGCTGACCGCGGTGGTTCGCGTGGCGCTGGGGAGGGCGATTACTCAGCAATGGTTCCCGGGTACCGGTGAAGTACAGGTGATCGGTCTCGATACGCCGCTGGAGCGTTTGCTCCTGCAGGCGCTGCAGGGCGGCGGTGGCCTGGAGCCGGGTCTGGCGGATCGTCTGCTGGCGCAAACGCAAGAAGCGCTAGCGCGACAGGAAATGCTCGGTGCACCGCCGGTATTGCTGGTCAATCATGCATTGCGTCCGCTCTTATCCCGCTTCCTGCGTCGCAGCCTGACGCAGCTGGTTGTTTTGTCGAATATGGAGTTGTCAGACAATCGCCATATCCGCATGACGGCAACCATTGGAGGCCAGTGATGCGCAAATGGCTGTGGATTTTACTCTTACCCGTGATGGCGCACGCCGCAGGAGAGGGCGCGTGGCAGGCGAGCAGTACCGGGATCACCCTGAGCAACCGCGGGGTGGCGGCCTCCTCTCGTCCACTTTCGTCTGATGAGCAGGTGTCTGGTTTGATGACGCTGGTGGTCTGGCGTTATCAGCTCATTGGCCCGACCCCGGCAGGCCTGCGGGTGCGGTTATGTTCACAAACACGCTGCACCGAGCTGGATGGTGAAAGTGGTACAACGCACGCTTTTACCGGTGTGCCCGCTATAGAGCCGCTACGCTTTATCTGGGAAGTCCCCGGTGGTGGACGGTTGATCCCGGCACTGAAAGTGCAAAGCAATCAGGTGATTGTGAACTACCGCTAATTGCCTGTCTTTTCACCAGTCATCAGGCGATTCTGATGACTGGCTCGCAAAATATGACCCTGCCTTTTGAAGCAAAAGAAACGCTGTTTTATAAATCAGTGACACGCGTAGCGACACTCTTTGCATTTTTGCCATCGCCCCCCGCGTCATGGCAGAAACAGAAAGGTATCCATACAACGATGCTTTTACTGTAGCCGTGTAAAAACTCCCGGACGAGGTTTGCTTACAGGGAGTCTCCCAACACTTAAAGGGTTGACGGCAATGAAAACACGTAAAATTGGACTCGCAAATTATCTTGCTTATGGGTCGGGCGATTTTCTGGGAGCGGGCACGACTGCGCTGACCGCCGCCTGGCTTTTATACTTCTACACGACCTTCTGTGGACTCACGCCGATTGAGGCAACCTTTATCTTTGCCGCCGCGAGGGTGCTTGATGCCGTTGTCAGCCCGTTAATGGGCTTCCTCACCGATAATTTCGGCACTACCTGGCTTGGCAAACGTTTTGGTCGACGCAAATTCTTTATCCTGCTGGGTATTCCGTTTGTATTTAGCTACTCGCTGATGTGGGTCGGAGACATGAGCTTCTGGTATTACCTTGTCACCTACCTGATCTTTGATATCGTCTACACCATGATTCTGGTCCCATATGAAACGCTGGTGCCGGAAATGACCGACGATTTTAAACAAAAAACCAAATTCTCCGGTGCCCGTATCTCGATGGCGCAGATGTCGGCCATCTTAGCCTCCTTCCTCCCTGGCATTCTGCTGACCCATTTCGGTAAAGATAATGCGGTCTCCTTCTTTTATGCGAGCCTGGTCTTCTCGGTGCTGTGCGCAATGATGCTGACTTTTGTCTGGTTCTTCACCTGGGAACGCCCGCGCGAAGAGTGGTCCGAAGCGGCGCTACGCGCAGAAGAGGAGAAGAAAAAACTCACGCTGGGCCAGAGTCTGAATCGCCTGTTTGTGGAGTTAAGCTCCACGCTGCGGGTGAAGATATTCCGCCAGCATCTGGGGATGTATCTGGGCGGCTATATCGCGCAGGACGTCTTCAACGCGGTCTTTACTTACTACGTCGTGTTTGTGCTGATGCAGGAAGCATCTGTGGCCTCGAACCTGCTGGGTACCATGGCGATATTCCAGTTTATTGCGGTTATCGCCATGATCCCGTTATGTATTCGCTTTGGACCAGCGCCGTCGTATCGCATGGTCGTGGTGCTGTTTGGCCTGGCATCCGTCTCTTACGCCGTGCTTTATTACGCCGGGCTGAGCGACGTTTACGCTCTGTTGCTGCTGGTCTCAGCGGTCGCTGGGTTAGGTCGCGGTGGGATCAACTATGTGCCATGGAATATCTACACCTACATTGCTGATGTGGATGAAGTGATTACCGGACAGCGCCGTGAAGGCATCTTCGCCGGCATCATGACCCTGACCCGCAAAGCCTCTCAGGCCGGTGCCATCATGCTGGTCGGGATTGTCATGCAGATGTCGGGTTTCGTTAGCGGTCAGAAAACGCAGCCTGCGGAAGTGAGCCATACCATTCTGATGATCCTTAGCGTCGGCACTATTCTGGTCCTCTTTTGCGGCTTCCTGGTCTCGCTGCGCTTCAAACTCAATCTTCAAACCCACAGTACGTTACGGGAAGAGACCGCCAAAATGCGTGAGTCTGGTCATGCCATGCCGGAAACCGCGACGCCGCAGGCGCGTGCCACCGTTGAGCTGCTGGCCGGTATGCCGTTCGACTCATTGTGGGGCAATAACAATATTGGTTATCTGAATCGTAATAAACCTGCTGCACCTTCCCTGAAGGATCGCGCGGTACTGAATTCGACATATCACAGAGGTTAAGAATATGAAGGTTTGGCCTGTCAAACATAGCCCATTACTGCGTCAGCCAGAGCATTTCATTGCCCGGGATGAACTGAAATCGTTGATTGAAAAGGTGACGTTAAACCTTGTCAATATTCACGATAAAACCGGCGAATTTCTGCTGCGGCTGGACGACGGGCGGGTGATCGACACCAAAGGATGGGCGGGTTGGGAATGGACGCACGGCGTGGGCCTTTACGGTATCTGGCAGTACTACTGCCAGACCGGTGATGCCGCCATGCGTGCGATTATCGACAATTGGTTTACCGATCGCTTCGCAGAAGGCGCCACGACCAAAAACGTCAACACGATGGCCCCGTTCCTGACGCTCGCTTATTGCTACGAAGAGAAACCGACGCCAGCCTGGCTGCCGTGGCTGGAGAGCTGGGCTGAATGGGCCATGAACGAGATGCCGCGCACGGACCACGGCGGTATGCAGCACATCACCCTCGCTGAAGAAAATCATCAACAGATGTGGGATGACACCCTGATGATGACGGTACTGCCACTGGCGAAAATCGGGAAATTGCTCAATCGCCCGGAATATGTGGAAGAAGCGATTTATCAGTTCTTGCTGCATGTACAGAATCTGATGGATCGGGAGACGGGTTTGTGGTTCCACGGCTGGAACTACGATGGGCAGCATAACTTTGCCAAAGCACGCTGGGCGCGTGGCAACAGCTGGCTGACGATCGTTATTCCGGACTTCCTGGAACTGGTGGATTTGCCAGAGAGCAGTGCTGTACGCCGTTATCTGGTCCAGGTATTGAACGCACAAATTGCGGCGCTGGCAAAATGCCAGGATGAAAGCGGACTGTGGCATACGCTGCTTGACGATCCCGAATCCTATCTCGAGGCGTCAGCGACGGCGGGGTTTGCCTACGGCATTCTGAAAGCCGTACGTAAACGCTATGTTGGCGCGGAGTATGCCGGGGTGGCTGAGAAAGCGATTCGTGGCATCGTGAAAAACATCTCCCCTGAAGGCGAATTGCTCCAGACGTCATTTGGCACCGGCATGGGCAGTAATCTGGCGTTCTATCGCCAGATCCCGTTAACGTCTATGCCTTACGGTCAGGCGATGGCGATTTTGTGTTTAACGGAGTATTTGAGAAAGTATTTCTAATAATAAAAAAACCCGGCGATTGCCGGGTTTTTTATTTGCCTGCGATTACATACGCTCTACGGTTTCAATGCCGAGCGTATCCAGACCCAGCTTCAGCGTTTTCGCGGTAAGCTGTGCCAGTTTCAGGCGGCTGTTACGGATCTCTTCGTTCTCTGCGGTGAGAATAGGGCAGTGTTCGTAGAAACCAGAGAACAATCCCGCCAGGTCGTACAGGTAAGCACACATCACATGTGGCGTCCCTTCGCGCGCGACAACGGTGAGCGTCTCTTCAAACTGCAACAGGCGCGCCGCGAGCTGGGCTTCACGATCTTCGTTGATGACAACAGGCGCATGGGCCAGTGCGCTTTCATCGATGTTGGCTTTACGGAACACAGAGAGCACGCGGGTGTAGGCGTACTGCATATACGGTGCCGTATTGCCTTCGAAGGCCAGCATGTTATCCCAGTCAAACACGTAGTCCGTGGTACGGTTTTTGGACAGATCGGCATATTTCACCGCGCCGATGCCCACCACGTTCGCCAGTTTTTCCAGCTCGTCTGCATCCATGTCCGGGTTCTTTTCAGCGACCAGACGGCGGGCACGTTCCAGCGCTTCGTCCAGCAAATCTGACAACTTGACCGTACCGCCCGCACGGGTTTTGAACGGCTTGCCATCTTTACCGAGCATCATGCCGAACATGTGGTGTTCCAGCGGAACGGAATCAGGCACGTAGCCCGCTTTGCGCACGATGGTCCACGCTTGCATCAGGTGCTGGTGCTGACGGGAGTCGATGTAATACAACACACGATCGGCGTGCAGCGTTTCATAACGGTATTTCGCGCAGGCGATATCGGTGGTGGTATAGAGATAGCCGCCATCTTTTTTACGGATGATTACGCCCATCGGTTCGCCGTCTTTGTTCTTGTATTCATCCAGGAAGACGACCGTTGCGCCTTCGCTTTCCACCGCCAGCCCTTTGGCGGTCAAATCTTCTACGATACCCGGCAGCATTGGGTTGTACAGGCTCTCACCCATCACATCATCACGCGTCAGGGTCACATTCAGACGGTTATAGGTGAGCTGATTCTGGGACATGGTGATATCGACCAGCTTGCGCCACATTTCGCGGAAGTAGGCGTCGCCGCCCTGCAGTTTCACCACGTAGCTACGGGCGCGTTCTGCAAAGTCCTCGTCCTCATCGTAATGTTTTTTCGCATCACGATAGAAACCTTCCAGATCGGCCAGCGCCATTTCACCGGCATTATCCTGCTGCTGCTTTTCGAGCCAGGCGATCAGCATTCCGAACTGCGTGCCCCAGTCACCGACATGGTTAGCGCGAATGACTTTGTGCCCCAGGAACTCCAGCGTACGTACCGCGGCATCACCGATAATGGTTGAACGCAGGTGGCCGACGTGCATCTCTTTGGCAACGTTGGGCGCCGAGTAGTCAACCACCACGGTTTGCACGTCGGGTTGAGCAACGCCCAGGCGGTCGGACTTCAGTGCGTCATCAACGTGACGCGCCAGAAATGCAGGCTCCAGGAAGATATTGATAAAGCCCGGCCCGGCAATTTCCGTTTTGCTGGCGATACCGTCCAGATCCAGATGCGTCAGCACCAGCTCTGCGAGTTGTCGTGGCGGCATGCCCAGTTTTTTTGCTACTGCCATCACGCCATTGGCCTGATAGTCACCAAACTGTACTTTTGCTGACTGACGAACCTGTGGTTCGCAATCCGCAGGCGCGCCTGCGGCAATCAGTGCCTGACTGACTTTTTCGGAGAGAAGAGCCTGAATATTCACCTGGATACCTTACCTTTTTGATGAGGGTTAACGACGACCCGCATCCGTTTTAGAATTTAGGGCGGGAGTATACTGCAAATGGCACCTGGCGTCAGCATTGCAGGCGCTGAACAGTGCGCAGAAAACAAGCGAAGAAAAGCTGCATATTCATGCAGGTCGAAAAGGGTGAAATTGACAGTTGGTAAGGGCTGTTCAACAGAGTAAATTAACGGTTTTGCATGTTGATTTGAGAATCCCTGATGGCGCACTGGCAAACCCTTGACGAACTGCATGATATTTCCGCAGATTTACCCCGATTCACCCTGGCGTTCACAGAACTTGCCACCCGCCTGGGGTTGAATATTGCCCCTCTTGACGCGGATCACATCTCGTTGCGCTGCAATCAAAATGCGACGGCGGAACGCTGGCGTCGTGGATTTGAGCAGTGCGGCGAGTTACTCTCCGAAAACATCATTAACGGGCGTCCTATCTGCCTGTTCCGGTTGCACGAACCCGTGTGCGTGGCGCACTGGCAGTTTACTATTATTGAGCTGCCCTGGCCGGGTGAAAAACGCTATCCGCATGAAGGCTGGGAGCATATCGAGGTTGTGCTGCCTGGCGATCCGGATACGCTGAATGCGCGTGCCTTAACCTTATTGTCTGACGAGGGATTAAGCAAACCGGGCATCTTTGTTAAAACCAGCTCACCGAAGGGCGAGCGTGAGCGATTACCAAACCCGACGCTTGCGGTGACCGATGGCCAGGTGACCGTTAAATTTCATCCCTGGACGATCGAGCAAATTGTTGCCAGCGAAGCTTGAGCCTGTGAAGTCACGCCGGTTACTCCGTTAATCGGCATGGCAAAATGGTGCGTTACCCGACATTTAAGGAGGAATGAATGGCGCTGCTGGAGATATGTTGTTACAGCGCGGAGTGTGCCCTGACCGCACAACAATGCGGAGCCTATCGCGTAGAGCTGTGTGCTGCACCCAAAGAAGGGGGATTAACGCCTTCCTGGGGCGTGTTGAACGCGGTTCGCCAGACGGTGACCATTCCGGTGCATCCGATCATTCGCCCGCGCGGCGGGGATTTTTGTTACTCCCAACGCGAATTTGACGCCATGCTCAATGATATCGCCCTCGTGCGCGATCTGGGTTTTCCGGGCCTGGTGACGGGGCTGCTGGATGAGGACGGGCATGTCGATATGCCGCGTATGCGCCAGATTATGCAGGCCGCCGGTGGGCTAGCTGTCACTTTTCATCGGGCGTTTGATATGTGTGTCGAACCACTGCAAGCGTTTGAAAATTTAGGCGAACTGGGTGTGGCGCGTATCCTCACATCCGGGCAAAAATCCTCTGCTGAAAAAGGACTGCAATTAATTACGGAACTAAAAGCACAATCCGGTGTTCCAATAATAATGGCGGGTGCAGGTGTTCGTGCCAGCAATCTGGAGATGTTTTTAAACGCAGGGGTTGAGGAGCTTCATAGCTCAGCGGGCAAGTGGATGCCTTCGCCCATGCGGTATCGCAATACAGGGTTGTCAATGTCGACTGACGCTGAAGCGGATGAGTACTCCCGCTATAGCGTAGATGGAGAGTCGGTTGCGGTAATGAAATCGATGATTGACCGTTATCACGTGTAGCAACGTAACGATTTTTACCGCGCATCATGTCGCCCAATATGATGCTTGCTCGTACCAGGCCCCTGCAATTTCAACAGGGGCCTTTTTTTCGCCTTAAGCGTGCGCCCCAGCGTCACCTTTCTGCCACCGGCGATGGGTTAAACGTGATGCTGCGTGTCGGTCACGATTACGGCTTTGTCGCAATAAGCACCGCGCGCATAGGCGCTGGATAGCCTTCGACCGTTTTGGTCCGATCGTTCGGGTCGAGGAAATCGGCCAGCGATTCGGTGGTGAGCCACTCGGTACGGCGCTGTTCTTCCGTCGAGGTGACGCAAACATCGGCAATACGCACGTCCACAAAACCACACTTCTCCAGCCAGTTTTTCAGCGCCAGCGCAGAAGGAATAAAATAGACGTTACGCATTTGCGCGTAGCGGTCCCCCGGCACCAGGACGGCATTTTCATCGCCTTCAATGACCAGCGTTTCCAGCACCAGCTCGCCACCGCTAACCAGCTGATCTTTTAACTGCCAAAGATGTTCCAGCGGGGAGCGGCGATGGTAGAGCACCCCCATAGAGAAGACCGTATCGAATGCGGCGAGAGCCGGCAGCTGTTCAATACCCAGCGGCAGCAAATGCGCACGCTGATCGTTCCCTAAGAGTTTACGCACCGCTTCGAACTGACACAGGAAGAGCTGCATGGGATCAATCCCTACCGCCAGATGCGCCCCTGCGCCGATCATCCGCCACATGTGATAACCGCTACCGCAGCCCACGTCGAGGATGGTGCGACCGGTCAAATCAGACAGGTGTGGCAACACGCGATCCCATTTCCAGTCAGAGCGCCATTCGGTATTGATGTTCAGACCATAGAGCGAGAACGGCCCTTTACGCCACGGCATCAGGTTGCGCATCAGCTTTTCGAGACGGATCATCTGGCCTTCGCTCAGCGGTTCTTCGCTTTCGGCGGTGACGCTGTGCAGCAGGTCCAGTTTGTAAGGTGTCATTTCCGGCAGAAATTCGACGGCGTTGCTCCACTGCTTAAACTGGCCGTGAAGCTGGTCGCGTTGCCAGGCGGCAACCTGCGCAGGCAAGGTCTCCAGCCAGTGGGAAAGATGATTTTTAGCGATAAGCTGATAAAAATTGCCGAACTCAATCATGCCTGACCGCCTTTCAGTGCCACCAGCGAGCCAAAGTTAAAGCACTGGAACCACAGTTCACTGTGGGTAAAACCTGCCTGGTGGAGACGGGCTTTGTGGGTTTCAACAGAGTCAGTGAGCATCACATTTTCCAGCATGCTGCGTTTCTGGCTGATTTCCAGCTCGCTATAGCCATTGGCCCGCTTGAAGTCATGGTGCATATTAAAGAGCAGTTCGCCCACGGTGGCATCTTCGAAACTGAATTTTTCTGACAGCACCAGCGCGCCACCAGGGTTCAGCCCGGCATAAATTTTGTCCAGCAACAGCTGGCGATCGTCTGGCTCAAGAAATTGCAGGGTGAAATTCAACACCACCATCGAGGCGTTTTTGATCTCAATGTGGCGAATATCGCCTTCAATGACATCCACGGGGGTAGGCGCTTTATACGCGTCGAGATGACGACGGCAACGTTCAACCATCGCCGGGGAGTTATCGACGGCAATAATTTTACAGCCGTCGTGATGAATATTACGACGAACGGACAGCGTCGCGGCGCCCAGTGAACATCCCAGGTCATAGACCTGCGTGCCGGGTTGAACGAAACGCTCCGCCAGCATGCCGATCATAGAGATAATATTGGAATAACCGGGAACAGAGCGCTGGATCATATCCGGGAAGACTTCGGCTACCCGTTCATCAAAGGTCCAGTCGCCCAGGCTGGCGATAGGCGCGGAAAAAAGCGTGTCGCGATCAGACATAACGTAAAAATCCGGGAAAAATAAAGTGGCGTATTGTGCGCTAATGAAACGAGAAAACCAACTCCCACGGCATATACCACAGGTTAGCCAGCACCATCAGCACAAGGGCTGACCAGGTTGCGCTCATGCCCGAGCGACGCCAGCGAAACAGGCGGTTGTGAAAACCGTAATAATGCATCAGGCGTCCGGCGATCAATAAAATACCGCATACGTGCACCATCCAGGTTTCGGCTCCGTTCATTTCCATAAACAGCAGCAGAATCAGCGCCACGGGAATGTACTCAACCGCATTGCCGTGGACGCGGATAGCGCTTTGCAGTTCGGAGAATCCGCCGTCGCCATAGGAGACGCGATACAACATTCTCAGGCGCACAACATCAAACGAAAACTTAATCAGCAGTAATGCACCTAACACCGCATACAACGCGCTGACCATACAAACTTCCTTTTTTATTGGCAGATGGCACTTCTATGATAGGGGTTGAGATCAGAAAAGAGAAGATTGTTGTGGAATGGAAGGCGGCTCACCGACCGACGGAACCGCGCGCTGCAAGGCATGCCAAAGAACATCGACCAGTTGAGGCGCCTGGGCGATATCCGGCGTGTGCAAGAAGAGATAGGGGGTGGTAGTTTGCTCCCATTTCGGCAACGTTTGCAGCCAGACGGCGAATAACGCCTGGTTTTGCTGCATGTTATCGCTGCCGATAAACCTGACCATGGGGTTGTGCGCCGTGACGATGGCATGGACAGGCACTTTGGGTTTTTTACGCTGGGCGTCGATGATAGCCTCGCTATGAGGAATGGCGCTATGCACGGGGCGGCTGTCGAGAATGACGCGATTGACTCCCCGCTCATGCAGTCCGCGATTAAGCGCTATTTCAGCCTCTCCCTTGCCGAAAAACGCCTGATGCCTGACTTCTACGCCATAGGTAAATTCGCGGGGCAGGGCGTCAAGAAACGACCATAACGCCGGCAGATCCCGCGGGCCAAAGGTCGCCGGTAATTGCAGCCAGTATTGTCCAATACGTCCAGCCAGCGGCGACAGCCGACTGAAAAACGCCTCGGTTAACTCACCGCAGTTACGCAGCGCCGCGTGATGGGAGATGGTGGCCGGGAACTTGAAACAAAAGCGGAAATTATCGGTGGTCTGGGCATACCAGCGCGCGACAATCTCTGCACGGGGCAGTGCATAAAGTGTGGTATTACCCTCAACACAGTTAAAGTATTGAGCATACTCTTCAAGGCTGGTGATCCCGAGCCGCACCCATTTCGGGTGCGACCATTGGGGCAGGCCCACGTACATCATAGCGCGCTTAAAATCTCGTCGGTGGAACGTACATGACCCAGGCGAGGGAAAATATGGGTCATACTGCCCTGGTGTTGTTCGGTCGATCCTGCACTGCAGGCATCTTCTGCGAAGATCAGCTTAAAGCCCAGTTCCCAGGCATTGCGTGCAGTCGATTCCACGCCGATATTGGTGGAGATCCCGCAGAGGACAATCGTATCAATGCCGCGGCGACGCAGCTGAAGTTCAAGATCGGTGCCGTAGAAGGCGCCCCACTGACGTTTGGTGACTTCGATATCGCTGTCCTGTTTGCCCAGCGCCGTGGGATAGGTCCACCAGTTTTCCGGTAAGGCGGCGGCAGGTACGGGCGCGTCGACAGGTTGTTTTAACGCGTCGGCAAAATCCGCCGACCAGCCGACCCGTACCAGAATGACCGGTGCGCCAGCGGTACGGCATTTTTCTGCCAGACGGGTGGCACGGGTCACCACGTCGTCAGCGGAGTAGGGACCGCCAGCAAAAGGAAGAATGCCTTCCTGCAGATCAATGACCACGAGGGCGGTTTTAGCAGCATCGAGTGTAAACATAGTAACTCCAGTTAAATGAATCGCTTTGTCTAACCTTACGATGAGAAAGCCTGTTGAAGATCGGATAATTTTGTTAATTTTTGTGAGAATGCGCAATAAGAGTGCAGCAATCGCGCCTCTGGCGCGCTTCTCTCTTATCGTGCGGCGGAATTTCCAGTATAATAGCCGCCTTTTTTCACCCATTAGTGACATACAGAAAGCTGCGACATAGTGGCCTGTTAAACAGGCGACATTTAGCCTGCGGCTAAATTAAGGGATATCTCATGCGTACAGAATATTGCGGGCAGCTGCGTCAGTCCCACGTTGGGCAGCAGGTCACCCTGTGTGGTTGGGTCAACCGTCGTCGTGATCTCGGCAGCCTTATCTTCATTGATATGCGCGACCGTGAAGGTATCGTTCAGGTCTTCTTCGATCCGGATCGCGCCGATGCGTTAAAACTGGCCTCCGAACTGCGTAATGAGTTCTGCATCCAGGTTACCGGCACCGTGCGTGCGCGTGACGAAAAAAACGTAAACACCGATATGGCCACGGGTGCCATTGAAGTCCTGGCCTCCGATCTGACCATTATTAACCGTTCAGACGCACTGCCGCTCGACTCTAACCACGTCAATACCGAAGAAGCACGTCTGAAATACCGCTACCTTGACCTGCGTCGCCCTGAAATGGCGCAGCGTCTGAAAACGCGTGCGAAAATTACCAGCCTGGTGCGTCGTTTCATGGACGATCACGGTTTCCTGGACATTGAAACTCCGATGCTGACCAAAGCGACGCCGGAAGGCGCACGCGATTACCTGGTCCCGTCTCGTGTTCATAAAGGGAAGTTCTACGCGCTGCCACAGTCCCCACAGCTGTTCAAACAGCTGCTGATGATGTCTGGTTTCGATCGCTACTATCAAATCGTTAAATGCTTCCGCGACGAAGACCTGCGTGCCGACCGTCAGCCAGAATTTACCCAGATCGACGTGGAAACCTCCTTCATGACCGCCGAGCAGGTGCGTGAAGTGATGGAAGCCCTGGTGCGTAATCTGTGGAATGAAGTGAAAGGCGTTGAACTGGGTGATTTCCCCATCATGACCTTTGCGGAAGCCGAGCGTCGCTACGGTTCCGACAAACCAGACCTGCGTAACCCTATGGAGCTGGTGGACGTGGCTGACCTGGTGAAATCCGTCGAGTTCGCGGTCTTTGCTGGCCCGGCTAACGATGCGAAAGGTCGTGTCGCTGCGCTGCGCGTCCCGGGTGGTGCAAGCCTGAGCCGTAAGCAGATTGACGACTACGGCAATTTCATCAAGATCTACGGTGCGAAAGGCCTGGCCTATATCAAAGTGACCGAGCGTGCGAAGGGCCTGGAAGGCATTACCAGCCCGGTGGCGAAATTCCTGAACGCGGAAATCGTGGAGGCTATCCTTAAGCGCACCGGCGCACAGGACGGCGACATGATCTTCTTCGGCGCAGACAACAAGAAAGTCGTTGCCGATGCGATGGGTGCGTTACGCCTGAAGCTGGGTAAAGACCTGAGTCTGACCGATGAAACTAAATGGGCACCGCTGTGGGTGATCGACTTCCCGATGTTTGAAGACGACGGTGAAGGCGGCCTGACCGCGATGCACCACCCGTTCACCTCGCCAAAAGAGATGAGCGCGGCAGAGCTGAAAGCGGCACCGGAAGAGGCGGTGGCCAATGCCTACGATATGGTGATCAACGGTTACGAAGTGGGTGGCGGTTCCGTGCGTATTCACAGCGGCGACATGCAGCAGACCGTCTTCGGCATTCTGGGTATCAATGAGCAGGAACAGCGCGAGAAGTTCGGCTTCCTGTTGGATGCGTTAAAATACGGCACGCCTCCGCACGCGGGCCTGGCGTTTGGTCTGGATCGTCTGACCATGCTGCTGACCGGTACCGATAACATTCGTGATGTTATTGCCTTCCCGAAAACCACGGCGGCAGCCTGTCTGATGACTGAAGCACCAAGCTTTGCTAACCCGGCCTCGCTGGCTGAACTGGGCATTGAAGTGGTGAAAAAAGAGTCGTCGGAGAATAAATAACATGATGTATAAGCGCCCGGTTTCTGTTTTGGTTGTGATTTATGCCCAGGACACGAAGCGGGTGCTAATGTTACAGCGGCGCGACGATCCTGATTTCTGGCAGTCGGTTACTGGCAGCCTGGAGGAGGGAGAGACCGCGTCGCAAGCCGCCGCACGTGAAGTGAAGGAAGAAGTCTTGATTGATGTTGCCGCCGAGCAACTGACCCTGAAGGACTGCCAGCGTACGGTGGAGTTTGAAATATTTAGCCATTTACGTCATCGCTATGCGCCGGGCGTTGTGCGCAATAAAGAATCCTGGTTCTGCATTGCGCTTCCGCGCGAACGGGAGGTCGAGTTCACGGAACACCTGACCTACCGTTGGTTGGATGCGGCCGATGCCGCCGCGTTAACCAAATCGTGGAGCAACCGGCAGGCGATTGAAGAATTTGTAATTAACGCAGCCTGAAAAGGCGCGCTCTTTGAGGAAATTTTTATGGCAGGTCATAGTAAGTGGGCCAACACTAAACACCGCAAAGCGGCACAGGATGCCAAGCGCGGTAAAATCTTTACCAAAATCATTCGTGAGCTGGTGACGGCGGCGCGTCTGGGCGGCGGCGATGCGGGCTCAAACCCACGTCTGCGCGCGGCTATCGATAAAGCGCTGTCTAACAACATGACGCGTGATACCCTGAACCGTGCCATTGCACGTGGCGTGGGTGGCGATGACGACGCGAACATGGAAACCATCATTTATGAAGGTTACGGCCCTGGCGGTACGGCGGTCATGGTTGAATGTCTGTCTGACAACCGTAACCGCACCGTCGCCGAAGTGCGTCACGCCTTCACTAAAACCGGTGGCAACCTGGGGACTGACGGTTCCGTGGCTTACCTGTTCAGCAAAAAAGGCGTGATCTCCTTCGAGAAGGGCGACGAAGATGCGATCATGGAAGCGGCTCTGGAAGCCGGTGCTGAAGACGTTGTGACCTTTGACGATGGCGCCATTGACGTGTACACGGCATGGGAAGAGATGGGCGCAGTGCGCGATGCACTGGAAGCTGCTGGCCTGAAAGCAGACAACGCTGAAGTCTCGATGATTCCATCAACGAAAGCGGACATGGATGCGGAAACAGCACCGAAACTGCTGCGACTGATCGACATGCTCGAAGACTGTGACGACGTCCAGGAAGTGTATCACAACGGTGAAATCTCTGATGAGGTTGCAGCGACTCTCTGATGAGAGCGTTTAAACCGTTTACGGGAGATGCGTGATGTCGATTATCCTTGGGATTGACCCCGGCTCACGCATTACCGGTTATGGCGTTATCCGTCAGGTTGGACGCCAGTTAACCTACCTTGGCAGCGGCTGTATCCGCACCAAAGTCGATGATTTGCCCTCGCGTCTTAAGCTTATTTATGCTGGCGTATCGGAAATCATCACCCAGTTCCAGCCCGACTATTTCGCCATAGAGCAGGTCTTTATGGCAAAAAATGCCGATTCGGCATTAAAGCTGGGCCAGGCGCGCGGGGTCGCCATTGTGGCGGCGGTGAATCAGGACCTGCCCGTATTTGAGTACGCAGCGCGGCAGGTCAAACAAACTGTTGTTGGGATTGGTAGCGCAGAGAAAAGCCAGGTACAGCACATGGTGCGTACCTTGCTGAAACTGCCTGCGAATCCCCAGGCCGATGCCGCCGATGCCCTGGCGATTGCCATTACGCATTGCCATGTCAGCCAGAATGCGATGCAGATGAGTGACACGCGGCTCAATCTGGCACGAGGCAGGTTACGATAATCACAAATCAGGCTGGATGTTTATCCAGCCTTTTTTTATTATGGCGGCAGATCTTATTTTAATGCGCAGGAGCGTCATGTGATAGGCAGACTCAGAGGCACCATTCTTGAAAAACAACCCCCATTAGTTCTGCTGGAAGTGGGGGGCGTTGGTTATGAAGTCCATATGCCAATGACCTGCTTCTACGAACTGCCGGACGCCGGGAAAGAGGCGATTGTTTTCACCCAGTTCGTGGTACGAGAAGACGCGCAGCTGCTGTACGGTTTTAACGACAAGCAGGAACGCATGCTGTTCCGCGAACTGATTAAAACCAACGGCGTGGGCCCGAAGCTGGCCCTGGCTATCTTATCCGGCATGTCTGCTCAGCAATTTGTGAATGCCGTTGAGCGTGAAGATCCGGCGGCACTGATCAAATTGCCCGGGATCGGTAAGAAAACCGCAGAACGCCTGATTGTCGAAATGAAGGACCGCTTTAAAGGTCTGCATGGCGATCTGTTCACGCCTGCATCTGATCTGGTGCTGGCATCGCCTTCGGGCCCGTCTGCAGATGATGCAGAGCAAGAAGCCGTGGCGGCACTGGTGGCGTTAGGTTATAAGCCTCAAGAGGCGAGTCGTATGGTGAGTAAAATCGCTAAACCTGACGCTAACAGTGAAACTCTGATTCGTGAAGCGCTTCGCGCTGCATTGTGAGGTAAAGGATGATTGAAGCAGACCGCCTGATATCGGCCGTCAGTACCCTTCCGGAAGATGTGGTGGATCGTGCGATCCGTCCAAAACTTCTGGAAGAGTACATTGGTCAGCCACAGGTTCGCTCGCAAATGGAAATCTTTATTCAGGCGGCGAAGCTTCGCTCAGAAGCGCTCGATCATCTGCTGATTTTCGGCCCGCCAGGGTTGGGCAAAACCACGCTGGCGAATATCGTTGCCAATGAGATGGGCGTGAATCTCCGCACCACCTCTGGCCCTGTGCTGGAAAAGGCGGGCGATCTGGCGGCGATGTTGACCAATCTCGAACCGCATGACGTCCTGTTTATCGATGAAATCCACCGTTTATCCCCCGTGGTGGAAGAAGTTCTCTACCCGGCCATGGAGGATTATCAGCTCGACATCATGATTGGTGAAGGGCCCGCTGCACGCTCGATTAAAATCGATCTGCCGCCCTTTACGCTGATTGGGGCGACGACGCGTGCGGGTTCGTTAACCTCACCCCTGCGCGATCGTTTCGGTATTGTGCAACGCCTCGAGTTCTATCAGGTTGCCGATCTACAAACTATCGTCGGGCGCAGTGCGCGCTTTATGGGCCTGGAGCTAAGCGATGACGGGGCATATGAGGTGGCAAAACGTTCGCGCGGTACGCCGCGTATCGCAAACCGTTTGCTGCGTCGTGTGCGTGACTTCGCCGAAGTGAAACACGATGGCACCATCTCGCTGGATATCGCCGCTCAGGCGCTGGACATGCTCAACGTGGATGCAGAAGGGTTTGATTATATGGATCGCAAGTTACTGCTGGCGATACTGGATAAATTCTTCGGCGGACCGGTTGGCCTGGATAACCTCGCGGCTGCGATTGGTGAAGAGCGTGAAACCATCGAGGATGTTCTGGAGCCGTATCTGATCCAGCAGGGCTTTTTGCAACGTACGCCGCGCGGACGTATGGCGACAGTGCGGGCGTGGGACCACTTCGGGATCACTCCGCCCGAAATGCCGTAATGATGAGCAGGCGGGATGTTAAATTCCGCCTGCGATGCTGACCGATTATTTACCCCATCCCGGTTATCATCCATATTATTTTTGGATAAATTTAGCCTCTCTTTTATTTTAGATAATTCACTCATGTCTCTATGATGAATTTATAGCGATATCCCTGCTATAAATGAATTTCATCACCTCATGAGGAATAACACAATGAAAGCAATGAAAACTCTGACTATTGTCGCTCTGGCAATGGCGGCTATGTCTGGTGTAGCGAATGCCGCTATTTCCCAAACCCAGATATGGAAAATGGTAGATAAAAAACTTGAAAATACCAGTAATGGACAAACATTATGTATGACTGGCACTGCGTTCGAGCAGACGACGATGGAGACATGTGGTACTAAACCCGATACGCAGAATATTCGTGAACCCAATTATGCTATTAATGGAGCACTGCTTCTGGATACCTATCCAGAATATGCTTACGCACCCTTAAGCGGTGAAATTTATATACGCGAGTATGATCCAATTGGGAGCAACTGGGATCATATTAACGGCCAGCTGAAAAAAGTTGATACCGATGGCGTTCTCAAGTGTCTTGATATTGAAGGCGGGATAAACGTCCCTGGTGCCAAATTATATTTAGCAACCTGTACCAATAAATAAAATAAGCACAGATAATTACATCTGTGCTTATTTATTTATGCGCCCGGCATGGGCGCACTCCTGTGGGTGTAAGTTTCGCCAAGAGTTGATCACAGCACATGAGGCGAAGCGCAACCCTCTATGGCGGTCATCGCTCATTCAGGCATTCTGTTGTTTTTTCATCATACTGAAGATAAACATCAGTGCCGCACACAGGACCACAGAAGGGCCTGCTGGCGTATCATAAAAAGCAGAGAAGGTAAGACCACCGGTCACGGCGATCATCCCAATGACGACTGCGATACACGCCATCTGTTCAGGCGTACGCGAGAAGCGACGCGCGGTGGCGGCCGGGATAATCAGCAAAGAGGTAATAATCAGCGCACCGACAAATTTCATCGCCACGCCAATTGTCAGCGCGGTCACCAGCATAAGAAGCAACTTCACCCGCTGGAGCTTCACCCCATCCACGAAGGCCAGATCCGCACTGACGGTCATGGCCAGCAGGTTTCGCCACTGCCAGACCAGAATACCCACCACCAGCACAACGCCAATGGCGATAGAGATGAGATCCTCTGGCGTAACGGCCAACAGGTCACCGAACAGATAAGCCATTAAATCGACGCGAATATTCGACATCAGGCTCACGACTACCAGACCCAGCGATAAGGCACTGTGCGCCATAATGCCGAGCAGGGTATCCACTGCGAGGTGAGGGCGCTTTTCAAGCCAGACCAGACCTGCAGCCAACAGCAGCGTGACCGCAATAACCGCATAAAAAGGGTTCACGTCCAGCAACAAGCCAAGCGCAACGCCTAACAGAGAAGCATGGGCCAGCGTATCACCGAAATAAGACATCCTGCGCCAGACCACAAATGAGCCAAGTGGCCCCGCCGCGCAGGCGAGCATAACCCCGGCCAGCCAGCCGGGCAGTAACAATTCAATCATGAGTGTCCATTTCCCCGACGCAGAACAATTCGTCCTTGCAAATCATGGCGATGATTATGGTTATGGCGATAAATACCCAGTTGCTCAGCGCCACGAGAACCAAACATCGAGATAAATTCCGGATGCATGGAGACCACTTCAGGCGTACCTGAGCAGCAGATATGGTGATTAAGGCACAACACTTCGTCGGTTTTTGCCATCACCAGATGCAGATCGTGAGAGACCATCAATACCGCACAGTCCAGCTCCCGGCGCAACTGGTCGATCAGATCGTAAAGCGCGACCTGACCGTTCACATCCACGCCCTGAGTCGGTTCGTCCAGCACCAGCAGCTGAGGCCGGCTCAGCAGCGCTCGCGCCAGTAAAACACGCTGGGTTTCACCCCCGGAGAGTTTTTGTAGCGGCGCATCCATCAGGTGGCCTGCCTGAACGCGTTTTAACGCGGGCAAGATATCTTCTTTGCGCGTACCGGGACGCAGGCGCAGAAAGCGGCTTACGGTCAGCGGTAAGGTGGCATCCAGATGGAGCTTTTGCGGAACATAGCCAATACGCAGTTTGCCATCACGTTTGATAACGCCTTTATCAGGTGCTACCAGACCCAACACCACGCGTACCAGTGTTGATTTACCCGCGCCATTTGGGCCGAGCAAGGTCAAAATCTTACCGGGTTTCAAATCCAGCGACACATCCGACAGGACGCGGCGTTGGCCGAAAGAGACGGAAATATTCTCGAGTGAAACTAAAGTCGTCATGTCAATTTGTACTTGCAGAAGTCATCGAATGTTATAATATCACATCCCACGCATTCATTTCGATAATAAGTTGCATTATGTTACATAAAAATACGCTTCTTTTCGCAGCATTATCCGCTGCCCTTTGGGGCACAACAGCACAAGATGTTAACGCCGCCGTCGTCGCTTCGCTTAAGCCGCTGGGCTTTATTGCTTCAGCGATTGCTGATGGTGTAACAGAGACCCAGGTTCTGCTGCCAGACGGTGCGTCAGAGCATGATTACTCGTTGCGTCCCTCTGATGTAAAACGCTTACAAAACGCGGACTTAGTTGTATGGATTGGCCCAGAGATGGAGGCCTACATGCAGAAGTCAGCAAAACAGCTGCCCGAACAAAAACAGGTGACGATTGCCGCACTGCCAGGCGTGAAACCGTTGCTGATGAAAGGTACGGAAGACGACGGTGACGAACATGACCACGACAGTGCTCCCGGCGAAAAAGGTGACGACCATCACCATCACGGTGAATACAACATGCATCTTTGGCTCTCGCCAGAGATAGCGCGGCTCTCGGCGGTTGCAATCCACGATAAATTAGTGGAACTTATGCCGCAAAGTCGAGCCAAACTTGACGCCAACCTGAAGGATTTTGAGGCACAATTAGCCCAAACCGATAAGCAGGTAGGTAACGAGCTGGCGCCGCTGAAAGGTAAAGGGTATTTCGTTTTTCATGATGCTTACGGCTATTACGAAAAACACTACGGTTTGACCCCCCTGGGGCATTTCACCGTCAACCCGGAAATTCAGCCCGGTGCGCAGCGCTTACATGAAATCAGAACACAGTTGGTTGAGCAAAAAGCGACATGCGTTTTTGCTGAGCCACAGTTCAGGCCAGCGGTCGTGGAAGCCGTGGCAAGGGGAACATCCGTGCGCATGGGAACCCTTGACCCGCTAGGTACCTCTATTGCGTTGAGTAAACAGAGCTATTCTCAGTTTCTCAGCCAATTAGCGAACCAATATTCGAGCTGCCTGAAAGGAGATTAACGAGGAAGTGGATACGTGCAACAGATAGCCCGCTCTGTCGCCCTGGCATTTAATAATCTGCCTCGACCCCATCGCGTTATGCTGGGGTCCCTTACAGTTCTCACCTTAGCGGTCGCCGTCTGGCGGCCCTATGTTTACCACCCGAGTTCTGCCCCAATCATCAAAACCATTGAGCTGGAAAAGAGTGAAATTCGCTCATTGCTGCCGGAGGCGAGTGAGCCTATCGATCAGGCCGCTCAGGAAGATGAAGCCATCCCGCAGGATGAACTCGACGATAAAACAGCCAACGAAGCCGGTATTCATGAATATGTGGTTTCAACGGGCGATACCTTAAGCAGCGTGCTCAATCAGTACGGCATCGAGATGGGTGATATCAGCCAGCTTGCGGCCTCTGACAAAGAGCTGCGAAACCTCAAAATTGGTCAACAACTCTCCTGGACACTGACCAGCGATGGCGATTTGCAACGCCTGACCTGGGAAGTCTCCCGCCGTGAAACCCGCACTTACGATCGCGCCGGAAACGGCTTTAAGATGACCAGCGAAATGCAGCAGGGCGACTGGGTCAACAGCGTCCTGAAAGGCACCGTTGGAGCAAGCTTTGTGGCCAGCGCACGTGAAGCCGGGCTAACGAGCGGCGAAATTAGCTCCGTTATCAAAGCGATGCAGTGGCAGATGGACTTCCGTAAGCTGAAAAAGGGCGATGAGTTTTCCGTCCTGATGTCCCGCGAAATGCTGGACGGCAAACGCGAGCAGAGCCAACTGGCCGGCGTGCGTCTGCGTTCAGAAGGGAAGGATTACTACGCGATACGGGCTGAAGACGGTAAATTCTACGATCGTAACGGTACGGGTCTGGCAAAAGGATTCCTGCGATTCCCCACGGCTAAACAGTTCCGTGTCTCCTCAAACTTTAATCCACGTCGTCTGAACCCGGTGACAGGGCGTGTTGCCCCGCATCGTGGCGTTGACTTTGCGATGCCGCAGGGAACACCGGTGCTCTCCGTGGGTGATGGTGAAGTGGTGATGGCAAAACGCAGTGGAGCCGCGGGCTATTATGTCGCCGTGCGTCACGGGCGGACCTACACCACCCGTTATATGCACCTGCGTAAATTGCTGGTCAAACCGGGGCAAAAAGTGAAACGTGGCGATCGCATTGCGCTCTCTGGTAACACCGGACGCTCTACCGGCCCGCACCTGCATTATGAAGTGTGGATCAACCAGCAGGCCGTAAACCCGCTGACAGCTAAGCTGCCGCGCACTGAAGGGCTGACGGGTAAAGACCGCACGGATTACCTGGCGCAGGTCAAAGAGGTCATTCCGCAGTTGCGTTTCGACTAACCCCGTATGTTTTAAAGCCGGTGCAGTTCTCTGCGCCGGCTTTTTCTTTTGTGCGTAGCAATCAGCCTCGCTACACTATCTCATTATCTTTTTGCGTCACCAGACCCTGGAACCCGCATGGAAACCAAAAAAAACAACATTGAGTATATTCCTGAGTTTGAGAAATCTTTTCGTCATCCAAGACACTGGGGCGCCTGGCTGGGCGTGTACGCGTTTGCAGGAATCGCCTTACTCCCGGCTTCGGTTCGCGATCCGATATTGGGTAAGCTGGGCCGTCTGGCAGGGCGATTAGGTAAAAGCGCCCGACGCCGTGCGCAGATCAACCTTCTTTACTGCTTCCCCGAAAAAACGGACGCTGAACGCGAAGCCATTATCGATGCGATGTTCGCCACCGCCCCGCAGGCGATGGCGATGATGGGAGAGCTGGCGCTACGTGGGCCGGACAAGCTGATGCACCGCGTCGACTGGAAAGGACGTGAGATCATTGATGAGATGCAGCGTAACAACGAAAAGGTGATTTTCCTCGTTCCCCATGGCTGGGGCGTTGATATTCCGGCCATGTTAATGGCATCGCAAGGTCAAAAAATGGCGGCCATGTTCCATAATCAAGGGAACAAAATTTTCGATTACACGTGGAACACCGTACGTCGCCGCTTTGGCGGACGTCTGCATGCGCGTAACGATGGTATCAAGCCGTTTATCAAATCTATCCGTCAGGGGTACTGGGGCTATTATTTACCCGACCAGGACCACGGTGCCGAGCACAGTGAATTCGTTAATTTCTTTGCGACCTATAAAGCCACGCTACCCGCGATTGGTCGTTTAATGAAGGTGTGTGATGCACGGGTGATACCGCTGTTCCCCGTTTACGATGGAAAAACACACCGCCTGACGATTGAGGTTCGCCCGCCAATGGATGACCTGATGACGGCGGATGATAATACCATTGCGCGTCGGATGAACGAGGAGGTCGAAATCCTGGTGGGGCCGCATAAAGAACAATACACCTGGATTTTGAAGCTGCTCAAAACGCGTAAGCCCGGCGAAAAAGAGCCGTATAAGCGTAAAGAGTTATACCCCAGAAAATAAAAAAATCCCCCGACGTCGGGGGATTTTTATAAGTGTCACGGGCGGTATGACTTACTCGACGGTCATCACACGCGTGGTGTTGGTCGAACCCACGGTACTCATGACGTCACCCTGGGTGACGATTACGATATCACCCGACACCAGATAACCCTTGTCGCGCAGCAGGTTAACTGCATCATTAGCCGCCGCAACGCCATCGTTATGGCTATCGAAATGAACCGGGGTCACGCCGCGATACAGGGCGGTCAGGTTCAGGGTACGCTCATGACGTGACATTGCGAAGATAGGCAGGCCAGAGCTGATACGGGACGTCATCAGCGCGGTACGGCCGGACTCCGTCATGGTGATGATCGCGGTCACCCCTTTCAGATGGTTTGCCGCGTACATCGCTGACATGGAGATCGCTTCTTCCACATTGTCGAACTGAATGTCCAGACGATGTTTAGAGACGTTGATGCTTGGGATCTTCTCAGCGCCCAGACAAACACGTGCCATCGCGGCCACGGTTTCAGCCGGATACTGACCCGCCGCGGTTTCAGCAGAGAGCATCACGGCATCGGTGCCATCCAGCACGGCGTTGGCGACGTCCATCACCTCTGCACGCGTTGGCATTGGGTTGGTGATCATCGACTCCATCATCTGGGTCGCGGTAATCACCGAGCGGTTCAGTTGACGTGCACGACGAATCAGCGCCTTCTGGATACCTACCAGTTCCGGGTCACCGATTTCAACGCCCAGGTCGCCACGGGCAACCATCACCACGTCGGACGCCAGGATCACATCATCCATGGCATCCTGGCTGCACACCGCTTCCGCACGTTCAACTTTAGCCACGATTTTTGCATCGCAACCCGCATCACGCGCCAGACGGCGAGCATAGTTCAAATCTTCGCCGCAGCGCGGGAAAGAGACGGCCAGATAGTCCACGCCAATTTGCGCTGCCGTAATGATGTCCGCTTTGTCTTTTTCGGTAAGCGCTTCCGCAGACAGGCCACCGCCCAGTTTATTGATGCCTTTATTGTTGGAGAGCGGGCCACCGACGGTCACTTCGGTGAAGACCTGCATGCCCTGAACTTCCAGCACCTTAAGCTGCACGCGTCCATCGTCGAGCAGCAGAATATCGCCAGGCACCACGTCAGCCGGCAGGCCTTTATAGTCGATACCGACGCGCTCTTTATCGCCTTCACCTTTACCCAGGTTGGCGTCGAGGAGGAATTTATCGCCGATGTTAAGGAAAACTTTGCCTTCTTTAAACGTCGAAACACGGATCTTCGGACCCTGAAGGTCGCCGAGGATGGCCACGTGACGCCCCAGTTTTGCCGCGATCTCACGGACCTTATCTGCACGTAATTTGTGATCTTCTGCGGTACCGTGAGAGAAGTTCATGCGCACTACGTTGGCGCCCGCAGCAATAATTTTTTCGAGATTATTATCGCGGTCAGTTGCCGGGCCTAAGGTAGTAACGATCTTGGTTCTGCGAAGCCTTCTGGACATGTAATACTCCGTTGACTGAAACAACTTTGGTGTTGCGTGAACATAAGATTCGGTGCTTTGTAAAACTTACCGAATACCGAAAAAAGTAACAACCTTGTTATATGATGGGGACTACCACTCTTATCGAGTCATTCTTTATCAAAACGCGATTCCTTGAGCGCTTCTTTGACCCGCTTCAAGTTATCTCTGAATTTTGCGCCGCGTCGGAGCGTAAACCCCGTTGCCAGCACGTCAACGACGGTTAATTGAGCAAGACGGGAGACCATGGGCATATACATATCCGTGTCCTCCGGGACGTCCAGGGTAATCGACAGGGTCGCTTCGCGCGAAAGCGGCGTACCTGCGGTGGTCAACGCGATTACCATGGCATCGTTTTCACGGGCCAGTTGCGCCAGTTCTACCAGACTTTTAGTTCGACCGGTATGTGAGATGAGCACAACCACATCATCTTCGTTACAATTCATACAGCTCATGCGTTGCAGCACGATGTCGTCTGAATAAATAATAGGGACGTTAAAACGGAAAAACTTGTTCATGGCATCATGCGCCACGGCGGCCGAAGAACCTAGCCCAAAAAAGGCAATACGTTTGGCCTGCGTGAGCAGATCCACGGCACGATTGATCGACGCCATATCCATCGACTGCCGAACCTGGTCGAGCGTGGCCATCGCGGATTCGAAAATTTTCGCCGTGTAAGCCTCGACGCTGTCGTCTTCATCGACATGGCGATTTACATAAGGTGTGCCGTTTGCCAGACTTTGTGCCAGATGCAGTTTAAAATCGGGAAAACCCCGCGTGTCGAGACTGCGGCAAAATCGGTTTACCGTGGGTTCGCTGACCCCGGACTCTTGCGCCAGCGCAGCGATGCTTGAATGAATAGCCTGAGCGGGGGAGGCAAGAATCACATCGGCCACTTTTCGCTCGGATTTGCTAAGGTGTTCCAGTTGAAACTGGATTTTTTCCAGCATGTTCATTATGACAAAACGCTCGCGGGTGGAAACGATTTCATAAATTGATGAAATCATGATTCGAATTAGCAAGAATATACCCCTGCGCCACAGCTTAAGGGTAATGAACGAGCAGAAATGTCGTTGTTTTTTTTCATTACTTGATCGCTGTCGGGTTTTGACGACAACCTGACTGAACAATGATTCGCCCGTTTCATGTCGACGGCAAAGCCTGCTGTCGAAAAAGGGCGCAAAATCGCGGTATCGCACGCGACGTTAAGCGCTAATGGTTTCGGGAATGACGTAAAAGCAGTACAGTGCATTGTAATAAAATTACAACGATTCCTGGCACAAGCATCAGGATATCCAACTGAGGAGAATGACATGGCGGTAACGCAAACAGCCCAGGCATGTGACCTGGTCATTTTCGGCGCGAAAGGCGATCTTGCACGCCGTAAATTGCTGCCTTCCCTGTACCAACTGGAAAAAGCAGGCCAGCTTCATCCGGATACGCGTATCCTGGGCGTAGGGCGTGCTGACTGGGATAAAGACGCTTACACCAAAGTGGTGCGTGAAGCGCTTGAAACCTTCATGAAAGAGAAAATCGATGAGAGCCTGTGGGATTCCCTCAGTGGCCGTCTTGATTTCTGCAATCTCGACGTGAATGACGTCAAGGCGTTTACCCGTCTGGGCAAAATGCTTGACCAGGAAAATCGCGTCACGATTAACTATTTCGCCATGCCGCCAAGCACCTTCGGCGCTATCTGTAAGGGCCTCGGTGAAGCGAAGCTCAACGCCAGGCCTGCGCGTGTCGTCATGGAAAAACCGCTCGGAAACTCGCTGGCGACCTCTCGTGAAATTAACGATCAGGTAGGCGAATATTTCGAAGAGTGTCAGGTCTATCGTATTGACCACTATCTCGGCAAAGAGACCGTTCTGAACCTGCTGGCGCTGCGTTTTGCGAACTCGCTGTTTGCCAACAACTGGGATAACCGCACGATCGACCACGTCGAGATTACCGTGGCTGAAGAGGTGGGGATTGAAGGGCGCTGGGGTTATTTTGACCAGGCCGGTCAGATGCGCGACATGATTCAAAACCACCTGTTGCAAATTCTGTGCATGATTGCCATGTCTCCGCCGTCCGATCTGTCTGCTGACAACATTCGTGATGAAAAAGTGAAAGTCCTGAAATCGCTGCGTCGTATCGATCGTTCGAATGTGCGTGAAAAAACGGTTCGCGGCCAATACACCTCTGGTTTTGCTCAGGGCAAAAAAGTACCGGGCTATCTGGAAGAAGAGGGCGCGAACAAGTCCAGCAACACCGAAACTTTCGTTGCGATTCGCGTGGATATTGATAACTGGCGCTGGGCGGGTGTTCCGTTCTATCTGCGCACCGGGAAACGTCTGCCAACCAAATGTTCAGAAGTTGTGGTCTATTTTAAAAATCCGGAACTGAACCTGTTTAAAGAGTCCTGGCAGGAGCTGCCGCAGAACAAACTGACCATTCGTCTGCAGCCTGACGAAGGGGTGGACATTCAGGTGCTGAATAAGGTGCCGGGTCTGGACCATAAGCATAACCTGCAGACCACCAAGCTGGATCTGAGCTACTCTGAAACCTTCAATGAAACGCACCTTGCCGACGCGTATGAACGCCTGCTGCTGGAAACCATGCGCGGCATTCAGGCGCTGTTTGTGCGTCGCGATGAGGTAGAGGAAGCCTGGAAATGGGTAGACTCCATTACCGAAGCCTGGGCTGCCGATCAGGATGCGCCAAAACCGTATCAGGCCGGGACCTGGGGACCTGTTGCTTCCGTCGCGATGATCACCCGTGATGGCCGTTCCTGGAATGAGTTCGAGTAAGTGAATCGGTAATCCAAACGGGTTATTTTACCGGTAACATGATCTGACACAGATTCTGGCACAATTTTTAATCATTTAAGCTCCGTGTGGATTCACCCGCGGAGCTTTTTTTATTACACTGAGGACAGTGATTTTGCCCCCTGGCTCCGGACAGCAAGCGTTTCAGCCGTGTTAATACTTACGTCTTACCTTGTTAACATCCCGGATCCGGAGAGATAAATTTTAGGAGCCTCTATGAATCCAGTAATGTTACGGGTAACAAATCGTATTATCGAACGCTCTAAAAAGACGCGTTCTGCCTACCTCGCACGCATCGAGCAGGCCAAAACGGATACTGTCCATCGTTCACAGCTGGCCTGTGGCAACCTGGCACACGGTTTCGCCGCCTGTCAGCCTGACGATAAAGCATCGCTGAAAAGCATGCTGCGTAACAATATTGCGATCATTACCTCTTATAACGACATGCTCTCGGCGCACCAGCCCTACGAGCACTATCCGGACATTATTCGTAAAGCGCTGCACAGCGCCAATGCCGTCGGGCAGGTGGCAGGTGGTGTTCCGGCCATGTGTGACGGAGTGACACAAGGGCAGGATGGCATGGAATTGTCCCTGCTGAGCCGTGAAGTCATCGCCATGTCCGCGGCGGTTGGCCTGTCGCATAATATGTTCGACGGTGCGTTGTACCTGGGCGTCTGCGATAAGATTGTCCCGGGGCTGGCCATGGCGGCCCTGTCGTTTGGTCACTTGCCTGCCATCTTTGTGCCGTCTGGTCCGATGGCGAGCGGCTTACCGAACAAAGAAAAAGTCCGTATCCGTCAGCTCTATGCTGAAGGCAAAGCCGATCGCGCTGCGTTGCTTGAAGCCGAAGCCGCGTCTTATCATGCACCAGGTACCTGCACCTTCTACGGCACAGCCAATACCAACCAGATGGTAGTGGAGTTTATGGGGATGCAGTTGCCCGGCTCGTCGTTCATTCAGCCGGATGCCCCTCTTCGCCAGGCGTTAACCGAGGCAGCGGCGTGTCAGGTGACCCGTCTGACGGGTAACGGTAACGAGTGGATGCCGTTGGGTAAAATGGTGGACGAAAAAGTGATCGTCAACGGGATTGTCGCGCTGCTGGCAACCGGCGGTTCAACTAACCACACCATGCACCTGGTGGCGATGGCGCGAGCGGCAGGCATTTTAATCAACTGGGATGATTTCTCCGATATCTCCTCCGTGGTGCCACTGATGGCACGCCTCTATCCTAATGGTCCTGCCGATATCAACCACTTCCAGGCTGCTGGCGGGGTGCCTGTTCTGATCCGCGAACTGTTAAAAGGCGGATTACTGCACGAAGACGTTAATACCGTCGCAGGCCATGGTCTGCAGCGTTATACCCTTGAACCATGGCTGAACAACGGTGAGCTGGACTGGCGCGAAGGGGCGCAGGATTCCCTCGATAAGCAGGTTATCGCCACCTTTGAACAACCGTTCTCCCGCCACGGCGGCACTAAAGTGCTGAGCGGTAACCTGGGGCGCGCGGTGATGAAAACTTCTGCCGTACCGGAAGAGAACCAGATTATCGAAGCCCCGGCCGTGGTGTTTGAAAGCCAGCATGATGTTTTACCGGCCTTCGATGCGGGCTTGCTCGACAAGGATTGTGTCGTCGTGGTGCGCCATCAGGGGCCAAAAGCGAACGGCATGCCAGAATTACATAAACTTATGCCACCACTTGGTGTATTATTGGACCGCCGTTTCAAAATTGCACTTGTTACCGATGGACGACTCTCCGGCGCATCGGGTAAAGTACCTTCTGCAATTCATGTGACCCCCGAAGCATACGATGGTGGGTTACTGGCAAAAGTCCGCGATGGAGACCTCATCCGCGTGAATGGCCAGACAGGTGAACTGACCCTGCTGGTGGATGAAGCAGAACTTGAAACCCGCAAGCCGCATATTCCTGACCTCAGCGCGTCGCGTGTGGGAACAGGCCGCGAAATGTTCAGTGCACTGCGTGAGAAACTCTCCGGGGCTGAACAGGGCGCAACCTGTATAACGTTTTAAGACGAAAGATTTATCGATCTGGCGAGAGAAAACTCTGATGAAAAACTGGAAAACAAGTGCAGAAGCAATCCTGACCACGGGTCCTGTAGTCCCGGTCATCGTGGTAAATAAACTGGAACACGCGGTGCCGATGGCGAAAGCGTTAGTTGCCGGTGGCGTGCGTGTTCTTGAAGTGACACTGCGTACTGCCTGTGCTATGGACGCGATCCGTGCCATTGCGAAAGAGGTGCCGGAGGCCATTATCGGTGCAGGAACCGTATTGAATCCTCAGCAGCTGGCAGAAGTGACTGAAGCAGGCGCGCAGTTTGCCATCAGCCCGGGCCTGACCGAGCCTCTGCTGAAAGCGGCAACGGAAGGGACTATCCCGCTGATCCCGGGTATAAGCACGGTTTCTGAACTGATGCTGGGTATGGACTACGGCCTGAAAGAGTTTAAATTCTTCCCGGCAGAGGCCAACGGCGGCACCAAAGCGCTGCAGGCCATTGCAGGGCCATTCTCTCAGGTGCGTTTCTGCCCGACCGGCGGCATTTCTCCTGCCAACTACCGCGATTACCTGGCGCTGAAAAGCGTGCTGTGTATTGGTGGCTCCTGGCTGGTTCCGGCGGATGCGCTGGAAGCAGGCGACTGGGATCGCATCACTAAGCTGGCGCGCGAAGCCGTCGAAGGCGCGAAGCAGTAAAGCAGACGAAAAACGGGCCATTCGGCCCGTTTTGTTATCCTTCCACCTTCACACTTGCCGCGGCCATCTTCGCCCGTTCGATGGCGTCATCCACGTTATCGGCCACCGCGAGTGCCACCCCTAAACGGCGCACGCCGTCTATTTCAGGCTTGCCAAATAAACGAATCTGCATACCTGCACCCAGCGCGCCATCCACGCGATCGAAGGTCACGTCCTGGCTGGTTAATTGCGGCAGGATCACCGCCGACGCAGACGGGCCGTACTGACGAATGCCGCCTATCGGCAACCCAAGGAACGCACGAACGTGCAGGGCAAATTCCGAGAGATCTTGCGAGATCAGCGTCACCATGCCGGTATCATGCGGACGAGGGGAGATTTCACTGAAGACAACCTCATCACCACAAACAAAGAGTTCTACGCCGAATAAGCCATATCCTCCCAGCGCCAGCACAACCTCGCGCGCAATCTCCTGGGCACGTTTCAACGCCAGGGTGCTCATCTGCTGCGGCTGCCAGGATTCGCGATAATCCCCGTCTTCCTGACGATGTCCAATGGGATCGCAGAAATGCACGCCATCAATGGCATTAACGGTCAGAAGCGTAATCTCGAAATCAAAGGTGACAACGCCTTCAACAATCACCCGTCCGGCTCCGGCGCGCCCGCCACGTTGCGCGTAATCCCACGCGGCATCCAGGCTTTCGGCATCCCGTATAAAACTCTGGCCTTTACCGGATGAACTCATTACAGGCTTTATGATGCACGGGAAGCCTATCTCCTCGACGGCGTGTAAAAACGCTGCTTTATCTTCAGCAAAACGATAGCGTGAAGTGGGGAGCGACAAGGTTTCGGCAGCCAGACGGCGAATACCTTCCCGATTCATGGTCAGCTTCGCTGCCCGGGCGCAGGGGACCACTCGCTGTCCTTCCGCTTCCAGCGCCAGCAGGGTGTCGGTGGCGATGGCTTCAATCTCCGGGACAACATAATCAGGCTTTTCCTGCTCGATCAGCGCGCGCAAGGCATCCGGGTCGAGCATATTGATGACGTGCGAACGATGGGCAACATGCATTGCGGGTGCGTCCGCATAACGATCAACGGCAATCACCTCGATACCCATTCGCTGGCATTCTATCGCCACTTCTTTGCCCAGTTCACCCGAACCCAGCAGCATCACACGCGTCGCGGATGGACGCAGAGCAGTTCCCAAACGAGTCATAAAATCCCCCTGAAAAAGTTGCGTGCAGTATAAACGAAAACGTTTGCGTCTGTCTTGTCTGCGGCTGGGTTGTGGCGCAGGAAATTTGCGCTTCTTTAGTGCAGGCAGACATTTCCTGACACCTTCTCGCTTAGGCTGAACAAAACGAGCACCGTTAAGTGAGGAAAACCATGTCAGGCTGGATGAAACAATTGCAATCTGTATTGGGGTCGAAAGGATCGGCGTCAGGCGAGCAGGGGTTAAGCAAATTACTGGTTCCGGGGGCACTGGGCGGTCTTGCCGGACTGCTGGTGGCCAATAAATCATCGCGTAAGCTGCTGACCAAATACGGCACAGGCGCACTTCTGGCAGGCGGCGGCGCCGTCGCCGGAACGGTTTTGTGGAACAAATACAAGGACAAAATCCGCGCGGCGCATCAGGGTGAGCCTGACTTTGGCCAGCAAAGCTCTGCGCTTGACGAGCGCACGGAACGACTCATTCTTGCACTGGTGTTTGCCGCCAGAAGTGATGGTCATATCGACGATCGCGAACGTGCCGCCATTGAATCGCAGCTGCGTGAGGCGGGAGTGGAAAATGAGGGAAAGGCGTTTATTACCCAGGCCATTGAGCAACCCATCGATCCGCAACGGCTGGCGAATGGCGTAAAAAATGAAGAGGAAGCGCTGGAACTCTATTTCCTCAGTTGTGCCGCTATCGACATCGATCACTTTATGGAACGCAGCTATCTGCAGGGGCTGGGTGATGCCCTGAAGATCCCGCAGGATGTGCGTGAAGGGATCGAAAACGACATTAAACAGCAAAAACAGGCGTTACCGGGTTAATAATTCCCACTGGCTATCACGTTTCGCTTGCATCATGCGTGTGTTTTGCCACCCTTATAGGGTGTAAAACGTAAAAGAATAACTGATATGCCTCCAAAAGCCCGACGCATTCCCAAGGCGATCGTCACCCATGGCGACACGCGCACAGACAACTACTACTGGCTGCGGGACGATTCTCGCTCGCAGCCAGAGGTTCTCGACTACCTGCATCAGGAAAATGACTATGGCCGAAAGGTCATGGAAAGCCAGCAAGCGCTTCAGGACACATTACTGAGCGAAATGGTCGCGCGTGTTCCCCAGCGCGATATCTCAGCCCCCTGGACGAAAAACGGCTATCGCTATCGGCATATTTACGAGCCGGGCCAGGAATATGCAATTTACCAGCGGCAATCCGTGCTCAGTGCCGAGTGGGATGAGTGGGAAACTCTCCTCGATTCTAACCAGCGCGCCGCGCACAGCGAGTTCTATACGCTGGGAGGCATGGCCGTCTCGCCTGATAACAACATCATGGCACTGGCCGAGGATTATCTCTCCCGTCGCCAGTACGGACTGCGTTTTCGCAATCTGGAATCAGGCAACTGGTATCCTGAAATGCTGGACAACGTCTCGTCGGACTTTGTGTGGGCCAATGACTCAGAGACGGTCTATTACATCAAGAAACATGCTTCAACGTTGCTACCCTATCAGGTGTGGCGGCACACGGTGGGCACGTCCGCAACGGATGATGAGCTGGTGTATGAAGAGCAAGACGATACGTTTTACGTCAGCCTGTCTAAAACGACCTCCCGCCATTACGTAATGATTTACCTTGCCAGCGCGACCACCACCGAGGTTCTGCTGCTGGATGCCGAATTACCGGACGCCCAGCCGCTCTGTTTCCTGCCGCGTCGTAAGGATCATGAATACAGCCTCGACCATTTCCAGCATTCGTTTTATTTGCGATCGAATCGTGAAGGCAAAAATTTTGGTCTCTACAAAACGAAAGTCCGCGATGAACGCAAATGGGAAGTGCTGATCCCCGCACGCGAAAACGTGATGCTGGAGGGATTTACCCTGTTCACCGACTGGCTGGTGGTAGAGGAGCGTCAGCGCGGTCTCACCAGCATCCGCCAGATCAACCGTAAAACCCGTGAAGTGACGGGCATCGCCTTTGACGATCCGGCTTACGTAACGTGGATTGGCTACAACCCTGAGCCTGAGTCTTCACGCCTGCGTTACGGCTATTCGTCGATGACCACTCCGGACACGCTGTTTGAACTTGATATGGATACCGGGCAACGCCGGGTGCTGAAACAGGCAGAAGTGGCGGGGTTCGATTCCAGCCATTACCGTAGCGAGCACCTGTGGGTAAAAGCACGGGATGGCGTAGAAGTGCCCGTATCGCTGGTCTATCGAAAAGACCGCTTCCATCAGGGAAAAAATCCCCTGCTGGTTTACGGCTACGGATCGTATGGCTCCAGCATGGATGCCGATTTTAGCAGCAGCCGACTCAGCCTGCTCGACAGAGGATTTGTCTATGCTATCGCCCACATTCGTGGCGGCGGGGAGCTGGGGCAGCAGTGGTATGAAAACGGCAAATTCCTTAAGAAGAAAAATACCTTTAATGACTATCTCGACGTGTGTGATGCCCTGCTGGCGCAAGGCTATGGCGATCCGGGCCGCTGTTTTGGTATGGGTGGAAGTGCCGGTGGGATGCTGATGGGCGCGGTGATTAATGCCCGTCCTGAGCTGTTCAAAGGTATCGTTGCGCAGGTGCCGTTTGTCGATGTGGTCACCACCATGCTGGATGAGTCTATCCCGCTCACCACCGGCGAGTTCGAAGAGTGGGGAAATCCGCAGGATGAAGTCTATTACCACTATATGCTGGAATACAGCCCTTACGATAACGTTGAGGCTAAAGCGTATCCACATATGCTGGTGACCACCGGGCTGCACGATTCCCAGGTGCAATACTGGGAGCCGGCAAAATGGGTGGCAAAACTGCGGGAGTTAAAAACCGACGATAATTTACTTCTTCTTTGTACGGATATGGACTCCGGACACGGCGGCAAGTCGGGGCGTTTCAAATCCTACGAAGGGGTGGCGCTGGAGTATGCCTTCCTCATTGGCCTGGCACAGGGCAGTTTGCCAGGACCACAGGAGGGTTAAGCCTCGTCAAGATAGTGGCGCAGCGTCAGGCGCAGTTCGGGGCTCATTTTGTCGAGGTTGTTGTATAACCAGCGTAAATATCCCGGGTCACGTTGTGCCACTTCCGAGACCGCTTTGCCGCGATATTTGCCAAAGGTAAAGGTTGTCAGGAGCGCAGGGCGTCCGGTGATTGTAACCATGTCGTCCGGCGTCCAGCCAGATGAATTCATAATATCAATAAGCAGTGCGGCCGTAATGTAGCAGTCATATAACGCTCGGTGGTGGTGCAACCCCTCGGGCGTTTTAACACTGAGCTTACGGGAGTTGTACAACGCCATATTGCTGTATTTGATCCCCGGCCATAAACGACGCGCCAGCTTCATCGTGCAGATCCACTCGCCGGGCATTTCCGGCAATACCCGACGGTCAAAGCTGGCGTTATGCGCCACGTACCATGTACTGCCGTAGTAGTGCGGAATCACGTCTTCAATCCACGGCTTATCAGCCACCATAGATTCGGTGATACGGTGTATCGCCATCGCCTGCGGGCTGATGGGGCGATCGGGACGAACCAGATGGCTCATAGGATTGACGATTTGTCCGTCGATCACATCGACTGACGCGACTTCCACAATCCCGCCCTGTAGGTCGCAGGTTTCGGTATCGATGACGCGTAGCATTGCACACTCCTGGCCGTAAAAAGGCTTAGCGTAAAGGAATGATATCCCCTTGCCAACCCCGTTGATCGAATGATCCTGTCAACAATAACTCCCCCTGGTCAGCGCGAACGATAAGCTGCCCGCGTGCATCCCAAAGTGCGCTGCCGCTGCGGGCATTCGCCATGAGGACCGCGATGGCGTAACGGTGGGCAAAACGCTGCATATGGCTCAGGGTGGAGGTCCAGCGGTTATCGCTTACCGCCAGACAGCTGGTCATCAGGACGGCTTGCGGATCCAGGTTAGTGCTATCGTCGGGATTGCCGAGCACGTTGACCTGTGATTTTCCCGGCACCGGGCAGGCACGGCTGTTGAGGGGGGCGCAGACAACGTGCGGCTCACCGGGGACAAACAGCGCCATCCCTTTTTGCCGTCCTGCATCGGTGTCGACGGTGATTCCGGCGATTACCGTCATGTCGCAGGCGCAGGCTGCGTGGACAAGCGGGTTCAGTTGCTGCTCTGTGGGCGGGCTAGGCAGGGAAAACGCATCGCAGGCAGCGCCCGTTAATGAAAGTTCCGGGAAGACAAGTAAATCGCAGCGCAGGTCTGCCGCCGCAGAGATAAAATGAAGATGATGTTTGACGTGTTCGCCAATATCGTTATGCCGGGAGGCATACTGAGCGGCGGCAATATTCCATTGGGACATCGTGACTTCCTTATACACTTCGTCGCAGGGATTAATAATAACCATGAATGATTCAGGGTTTTCTTATCCTGCCACAATCGGTGTAAGGAAGTGTAGCGGCACGTTAAGGTTATTTTACTTTAGGTTCGTAGGGTAAACGTGACAACGTGACGGATTTCAGCCGATGGGCAATCAAACGTTCGCGGAACCAGTCGCGTAGATGGGCAGGTTGCTCACGTTCAACCACTTCCGCAACGATAGGCATATTGTAACGTTCTTTAAAGGCCACGCCGGCGGCGGCAAGATCGACATTCACTTTGTCCATCTCATCCTGAGGAAGGTTTGCCAGATTAATGTTCATACGCGTCTCCTGTTTTTTGCGGCGCTAACGTTAGCGCGGTTGTGCATCTTTGGCAAGGCGTCACCGGATGAGGCTCGACTCAGATATTATAGAAGGTTATTCTCTCTCATATAGACATAACAAAAAGGAATGATTGATATGATCTTTACCGCCTCACGCACGGTTGGCGCGCTCGCCTTGCTCCTTTCAGTTTTCGCTGCCCCCTCAGTGCTGGCGCATGCGCATTTGAAACATCAATACCCGGCCGCCGACGCGGCAGTCGTCGCCGCGCCTCAGGCGCTAACCCTGAATTTCTCGGAAGGCATTGAACCAAAATTCAGCGGGGTCACTGTCCGTGGCGATAAAGAGCAGGTTGTGAAGCTGGGTAAAGCAAAGCGTGCCGAGAATGACGCGACGCAGCTGATTATCCCCCTTGAACAATCATTAACGCCGGGCACTTACACCGTTGAGTGGCATGTGGTTTCCGTCGACGGTCACAAAACGAAAGGCAGCTATCACTTCAGCGTGAAATAATATGCTCGCGCTTCTCTATATTTGTCTGCGCTTCGTTCATTTTGGTGCGCTGATGGTGATTTTCGGCAATGCGCTTTATTGTGCGTGGCTGACGCCGTTTGGCCTTAAGCGTCTGATGACGCGGCGCTTTGCCCCTCAGCAAAAAGTGGTCGTGCTGGCGAGTCTCTTCTCCGCCGTTGCGCTGCTGATGTTACAGGGCGGCTTAATGGGGGAGGGCTGGCGGGATGTTATCCGCCCGGATATCTGGCTTGCCGTTCTGAGCACGCAGTTTGGCAGCGTCTGGCTATGGCAGATCCTCATTGCGTTGCTTACCGCCTGTGCCGCCTGGATTGCGCCCGAACGCAATGCACGACTCTTGCTGGTGCTGGCGACAGGACAATTCCTGCTTATGGCGGGTGTCGGCCATGCCGCCATGCGGGACGGGATCCCCGGGACGCTCCAGCGCGTTAACCATGCGGTGCATTTACTTTGCGCGGCGACATGGATAGGGGGATTGCTCCCACTCCTGTTTTGCATGCGGCTGGCGAAAGGGCGCTGGAGTATCCCCGCCATCTATACCATGATGCGCTTCTCGCGCGTGGGACACTATGCCGTTGCGGGCGTCATTGCGACCGGTATCATCAATACACTGCTGATTCTGGGCGTCAACTGGCCCTGGCGGACGGAATATGGGCAACTGCTTTTGTTCAAATGTGCGCTGGTGGCAATGATGGTGGTTATTGCGCTGGTAAATCGGTATTTTCTGGTACCACGCTTTCACCGTGAAAACGGTCGCGCGCAACACATTTTTATCTGGATGACAAAGGCAGAGGTTGTTTCAGGGGCACTGGTACTGGCGACCGTCAGCCTGTTCGCCACCTGGGAACCCTTCTAAAGGTTAAAGATCGAATGAAAAAAACACTGCTCTCTCTCGTGCTGCTGGCCACGGCCAGCTCCGCATTTGCCGCACCGCAGGTGATTACCGTCAGCCGCTTCGAAGTGGGTAAAGACAAATGGGCATTTAATCGTGAAGAGGTGATGCTGACCTGCCGCCCGGGACATGCGCTGTATGTGATTAATCCCAGCACGCTGGTGCAATATCCGCTGAATGATATTGCTGAACAGCAGGTCGCCAGCGGTAAAGCCAACGGTCAGCCGCTCAGCGTGATTCAGGTGGACGATCCGCAAAACCCAGGACAAAAAATGAGTCTTGCCCCGTTTATCGAGCGGGCTGAAAAACTCTGTTAAGGGCGTATAACGCCCATAAAAAAACCGCAGGCTTCTCTCTGGAGGCGTTGCGGTTTTTTTGTTTTGCGACGTATAAACGCTTTTTTTCCGACCACTTTTGCTGCGGACTGGAAAACCTGGCGTCGTCATCTATTCTTAAGGTGTCAGGCGACTTAGCCTGCATTAATGCCAACTTTTAGCGCACGGCTCTCTCCCAAGAGCCATTTCCCTGGACCGAATACAGGAATCGTATTCGGTCTCTTTTTATCTGCATGAAAATAAACACATTGGTTTAACAGCTTTCTCTGCAGACAATGCACGTCCTGTGCTGCGCTTTTAACCATACCACAACCCGGCAGGCGGAAGTCCAGCGCTTTTTGGCTATTTTGTTAAATTTTTGTGTGCAGGCTTTATCGGCACGCCGCGCGACTAAAATCGCGATCCAACGGACTGGGCTATCTCGTCCAGGAGTGCAAATCGACGGCGATACTCGGCGCGTTTTTTGCTGGCAATCTCTTCAAGGGATTTTCGTTCCATGCACAACGGAAGCGCCCAGCGGAAGGCAGAAGTCTTCTCACCGTCAAGGGAAGCCCAAAACTCATCATAGCTTGCATGAAAGTGTCGACCTTTGCTCAGCCGATAGCGCAGGGCGCGGAAGATATGCCCCTCATCGCTGACCCCGTAAAGTGCCTTGATGCCGCTTTTAGCCGCAAGCTGAAACACCACTTCCATCAGCACGCGTTTGGGGAAAAGGCCATGACAGGCACGGGTCGCTTTTTTGATCGTGTCACGGGTGACGTTGCGGCGTGGCCCTTGCAGACCGCCAATGACCAGCGCAGGGTGTCCGTTTTCATTTACCACGCTAAAGGTCAGGCTGGCCAGCAGGGTATTTTCCTCGTCACGTAGCCAGAGTGTACTTTCGCCCTCACGTTCGGCTTTGCTGGCGGAGGAGACGGACACCGTGTAGCGCGCCTCTTCTTTCGCCGTAAACTGAAAAACAGGCTGGGCCGTCGCATGGGTCAGCGCGTGACAAAGTTCTGCGTCGGGTAACGTATCGATCCACTGATAATGATGGATGATCGCATCGGCGCGCTGACCGGCCGTTAATCCGCGGCTCAGATACTGGCGATGCGTCTTACTGGGTAAGGTTACCTGTGCAGTCAGGAGCTTCCCGAAATCTGCCCGTCGGGACAATGCGCTCAGCATTCGTCTGGTGGAGGACCAGAAGAGCAACGAACGAAGGAAGAATTTTAAGCGGTATTCACGCTTGTTCCAGATTGGACCTGGAACAAGCTGCCCATACGTCAGTGCGGAAATAATATTGACGGGCTGTGCGTCAGGCACATCGATTTGCAGGGTGGTGTTCGTCACGATGGAGACCTCTTTATACGTTATGCCGCTATTTTAGGGTCCTCATTTCGTGAATTTAAGTGCGGCTACATCTTTATTTCGGCTTCGTTTAATGACGATTGAAGTTTGTAGCACAGCCAGACTGACCGTTTAATAAATCAGCTCAGCTATACTGTTTATGGGAGGGCTTATGTATCAGAAACTCGACGGCAGTAAATGGCGACATATCTGGATAGTTGGGGATATTCATGGCTGCTATCAATGGCTTATGGACGAACTGGCACGCCGCAATTTTAATCCCTCACAGGATCTCCTTATTTCCGTGGGGGACCTGATCGATCGCGGGCCGGATAGCATTAAATGTTTAGAACTGATGCGTGAAAATTGGTTTCGTGCCGTACGGGGTAATCACGAGCAAATGGCACTGGATGCTATAAACAATAATGATTTTTCACTGTGGACGCTTAACGGGGGAATATGGTTTTCATCCCTTTCTCATCCGCAGAAATTAATCGCCATGGAATTACTAAAAGAAACCGGCTCGTTACCGCATATTATTGAAATGACATGTGACAATGGCAAGAACGTGGTGGCGCATGCTGATTACCCGTCAGCCCATTATGAATGGGGAAAATCGGTCAATAAGCAGCAGATTTTATGGGAGAGGCATCGTCTCACCACGTTTATGTGCGGCAAAGGTGAGGGGATTTCAGGTGCGGATCACTTCTGGTTTGGTCATACCCCGGTGGATAAGCGCTATGATTTTGGCAATCTGCATTACATCGATACCGGCGCAGTGTTTGGTGGCGTATTCACGCTGGTGCAACTGCAGTGATTAAAAATCGCTGTACTCCTGGGCGGGTGTCCAGAATCCATCGACAAAATCCTCAACGGGATAGCATCCTCCATGGCGGATTCTTTGCTCTTTTTTTGAACTAATACACTGTTGTTCCGTGTTGTAGACATCAATAACGATGTCGTCACAACCCCCATCCAGATAACAAATAAAAAGTACCAGGGCGAACATCGCATCCTCAGTTCTGACTTCCATAGGGTTAGTGTAGGAGAGGATTAACGGTGGGGGAAAGGTTCTGCTATAAATAACCCGCCTTCGGGCGGGTTCTTTTTGAATCACGCAAGGCGCATGATCCAGGCATCGGACGATTGATCGTAGTGCTCACGGTAAAGAACGGAATGTTCGCCATCCAGGATTGCCGGAATGCTGGTATCGGCATCCCAGGCATCCAGCTGCATGCATAAATCCGGATCGGATTTACAGGGAATGGTTAACGTTCGCTCACCCTGAGATTCGCCTTGTAACTCGGCGTCATCAATTTCAAAAGCACCAATTCGCACGCTGGTTTTCGTCATAGTACGCTCCAAAAGTCAGAAGAATCTGGTACGACCAGTATGGTCGCCCATTTTTCAGCCTAGCTAAGGTGCGCAAAAGTGCCAGTCAAAACGTGCGTTTTTTTATTCAGTGACGGCGTTACCGGTAAATAAGCGACCATCACGGACCAGTTCTCGTGGATAACTGTTTTTGAGCCGTGAACCGACTTTTTTCGCCATGCCCAGCGGGAAACCCTGGTAGGTGACGATCACTTCATCACGCTGCGGGGTTCCTTCAGGGTAGACGTCTCGCCCGCGATACCACTCTTCTGCCTCAGCATGGGTTAATGCAAAGGTATTCTCGCTGCCGGCCAGGGCGATGACGGCCTCATGTTGCCAGCGGTAGCCTTTATTGTGCACTTCAGCCAGGCGAAGACCGATACGAGAGAAACGCACTTTGCCGATCATCGGCTCGATGTCGGTGGGGAACAGCCAGATCTCTTTGTCACGCTGCCAGAGCCGCAGACCTTCATCCCAGATGAGCCCTGCCTGCTGCGCAGCCTCTTTGACCTGCGCCGATTCGCGGGTTTTCATTGGCACGAAGGGGAAATTGCCGACTTTGAAGGTGGGCGCTGGAAGCGGCGCAACGGCTGCGATCTTACGCAGACGCGCGACAAAGAACCCTTCACAATCATAGATCTGCGGGAAAACGTGCAGGAAGCCTTCTGGCGTTAATGCCTCTTTTGCACTGTCGAACAGCGAATCCAGCGGCAGGAACTCCACGGCATCAGGATAGCGCGCTTTCAGCCACAGACAGACTGCTTCGTTTTCGTCCCGGTTTAGGGTGCAGGTGGAATAGACCAGCGTGCCGCCGGGACGCAGCGCGTGGAAAGCACTGTCAATCAACTCTCGCTGGGTCGCGGCAATCGCCAGATTGCTCTCAGGCGACCAGTTTTTCAGTGCGCCGGGATCTTTACGCACCACGCCCTCGCCAGAGCAGGGGGCATCAAGCAAAATCGCGTCGAATACTTCCGGTAACGATGCGCCAAAGACGCGACCATCAAAATGGGTCAGGGCGACATGACGGATGCCACAGCGACTGATATTCGCGTGCAGCACTTTGACCCGGCTGGCCGAGAATTCATTTGCCAGAATCACCCCATGATTGCCCATTTTCGCGGCAATTTGAGTGGTCTTGGAGCCCGGCGCGGCAGCAACATCCATCACGCGAGAAGGCTCATTCCCTTCAGCGAACAGCGCAGCGACGGGCAGCATTGAGCTGGCTTCCTGAATGTAAAACAGACCGCTGAGATGTTCTGCAGTGCTTCCCAGTGGCAGGTCATCTTCGTCGTTTCGCTCAATCCAGAATCCTTCGGCGCACCAGGGAACCGGCGTCAATTGCCAGTTCCAGGGCGCGACCAACTGCAAAAAATCTTCAACGCTGATTTTCAACGTATTGACGCGAATACTGCGGCGCAAGGGGCGCTCGCAGGCGGCAATAAAGTCGTCCATGGAGAGATGAGCAGGAAGGGCCTCGCGCATTTGCGCCAGGAATTCGTCAGGGAAAAATACAGAGTTTTGAGCCACGAGCGTACCACCGGGAAAAATTCAGGCGCGCAGTGTACCACAAACGCTCCGGTGCGTTGACACCGGAGCGTACCCCTTATCGTGGCAGGGCAGTGCCCCATTCACGCCACTCTTTTGGTTCGCTTTCAAGCAGCAGGAAGTGTTTTCCAGGCTGGGCTTTTGGCGACAGCGGTGTGCCTGGCGGTGTGGCGAAGGCGATGCCACCGCGAATGAACTGGTTGAAGGTCCCTGTTTTCACGACGCCACCGATGATACCGAAGTCGAGTGAATAACCTGATGCCAGCCAGAACACGGAGTTGTTGCGCACCAGATGCTGATAGCGCTGGCTAATCCGCATTCCTACCATGACCCGGTCGGACATTGTCCCCAGCGTCAGGCCAGTGACGGTACCCACTTCTATTCCACGGAACAGGACCGGGGTGCCAATGCTCAGTGAACCGGCTTCCGGAACTTCAACCACAATGCTCAACCCATCCAGATAGCGCGAGTCGGTGATGGTGGCTTCCTGAAGTTCAAAGTCGCGGCGCGCGTTACCGCGTCCTGGCTCGACGTTGATGTACGGCTGCAGGATGGTGTCCAGATGTTCCACGCCTGCTGCAGAAATCTGCGGGGTGACCACCGAGAAGCGGCTGCCGGTCCGGGCAAAGGTCTGCACATATTCCGGATAGAGCACGGCGGTAGCTTGCACCTCATTTCGGGCGGTAATCAGCGTCAGCTTTTGAATCTGGCCGATATCAATCCCGAGGTAACGGATGGGCATACCTTCCGCCAGTTTACCTGCGTCGAACGCGTGCAGGGTGATCTGACCACCCACGGCACGGGCAGCGGTCTCCGAAGGATACAGAATCCGTTTGTCGCCTTTACGCTGGTTGGCACTGGCCCCGCTTAAATTATCAAAGCTGATGGCGCCGCGCAGCGCTCTCGAGAGCGGCGAGGCCTGAACCGTCAGTCCACTACCGTTAAGCTGCACTTTTGCGCCGCCTTCGGCCCAGAAGACGCTGTTTGAGGTTAATAAATGACGATATTCCGGTTTGATATGCAGTTCGATATCAAACGCCTCCGCGCGGGGCCGGACGGTAATGACTTCGCCCACTTCAAACTTGCGATAAAGCACTACCGATCCCGCCTGGACATCGGGGAGTGTGTCGGCGTTCAACGTTAGCGTCGTGGTTGGCAGGTCGCTCGTGCTGTTTTCAATCGCTTTATCCAGATTGGCATACAGTGGGTACGATTCGCGCATGGCGCCTTTGGTGCCCGGCAAAATACGTACGCCGCCATTGATCCACTCGCTGGCACTGGCGCCCAGGAATTCAACCCCGTCCAGACCCACTTTCACATCTACACGGCTGTTCACCACGAATTTACTGTCACCGTGAACCAGGTCGCGATATTGCGGATCCACCGCCACCGAGAACGTGACGCCTTTTTCGGTTAAGGTGCGCTCAAGGACCTGGCCCACCTGGACTCCGTGCAGAATCAGCGGTTGTCCGGCTTCGATTCCATAGCTCTCAGGCGCGAAGAGGGAGAGGGTCAGGACGCCCGGTTTTTGCAATAACGCTTTGTCTGCCGGGGCGATAACAAAGTCTTTCTTCGGCTCACCGCCGCCGGGGATCAGTTCGAAAGTGCTACCGGTCAATAAACTACTGATACTGGCATCGCTCAGCGAAAGCTTCGGACTGCGCAGCTCCAGACGCGTGTTTTCACGTAACAGATCGACCACACTCGGATCGACGGTCATTTCGCCCGTCACGGAACCGCCCGCGTTCAACGTGAGTTTGGTTAACTGCCCCACCTCTAATCCCTGATACATCAGCGGGGTGCTGCCTGCCTTCAGGCCTTTTGCATCCGGCAGCGCCAGTTTGACGATCACGCCACGCTGGCTATGGGCTAAATCGGCGTACAGACCAAAGTTATCGTCAGCGACCGCCGGCTGGGAAGCTTCAGGCGAATCGAAAGCGATAGCCCCGTTGACCAGTGCGGCCAGGCTTTCAAGCTTCACTTTGGCGCCGCTCAGGCTCACGTCAGCGTCCACGCCCGATACGTTCCAGAAACGGCTGCCTTTTTTGACAAGCGAGGTAAAGCGGCGCTCAATCAGTACATCGATAGTCACGCCCTGTTTGTTAGGATTGATGGCGTAATCGTAAACGCGCCCTACAGGGATTTTACGGAAATAGACCAGCGAGCCGCTGTTCAGTGAACCCAAATCTGGCGCGTGAAGGTGGATCATCAGATCGCCATTATTGAGCCGATATTTCGGCTGGGTGTCGAGCGCGGTGAAGTGCTCTTCCGGTTCCCCTTTGCCGGGCATCATGCCGATATAGTTACCCCCAACCAGCGCATCCAGCCCGGATACCCCGGCGAGAGAGGCTTTCGGCGTCACCAGCCAGAACTGAGTTTCGCTGCGAAGCGCATCCTTCATATCGGATTTAATGCTGGCGCGAACCTGAATTTTATTCAGCTCCTTACCCAGCCGGATATCCTCAACGGTGCCCACCTCGACGCCCTGGAAGCGCACAGGCGTACGTCCGGCCACAATGCCGTCCGCAGTCTGGAAATCAATGGTGATAGTATTGCCGCGGTCCTGATAACTGGTCCAGATAAGCCAGCCCGCAATCAAGAGGGCAATGACTGGCAGTAACCAGAAAGGAGAAATACGACGTTTTGTTTTAATTCTCGCTTCAGTCGGCGAAGCGGGGGTTTCCTGACTCATGTGCGTCCCAAAGTAAGCGGCTGTCCAGCCATTCCACTGCAAGAATAGTCAATATCACCGCAGAGCCGAAATAAAAAGCCGCGGGTCCCATAGTAAAAGCAAGTAACTGGTCGCGATTGATGAGCGACATCATCAACGAAATAACAAACAAATCCAACATTGACCAACGGCCAATCCAGGTCACGAAACGCAGCAGCAGGATCCGTGTGCGCAATCCCTGTTCACATTTGAAGTGAATGCTGATGAGCAGGGTAAACATCACCACCACTTTGGTGAAAGGCACCAGAATACTGGCGATAAACACGACGGCGGCGACGGCAATGTTACTACTTCCCAACGAGATTATCCCCGACATGATGGTGTCTGCCTGCCGCTGGCCGTTGACATAGATAATCGAAATCGGCATCAGGTTAGCCGGGATCAGCAGCACCATGGAGGTGATCAACGCCGCCCAACATTTTTGTAAACTGTCTTTGCGCCGCTCCCGCAAGGGGATGTGGCAGCGAGGACAGCGTCCGCGTGCATCAGGCAGACCGGTAAAATGGCATCCCAGGCAGGCGCGCAGATGTTCATCCGGACGCGTGGCGGGGCGCTGGGGATAAAAGCGTTCCCAGAGTTGCTCCACGTTTAAGTGGATCAGCGTCAGTACGCTCAGCAACACCAGCGCGATAAAGGCGAACAGGCCAATGCCCGGCTGCAGGAAAGCGTAGTCCTGGACTTTGATCGACGCCACGCCGATACCCACAAGATAGATATCGAGCATGACCCACTCTTTGAGCTTTTCAAGCATCAACAGGACCGGGCGCAGGTTCATTCCAAGAATGTTACCAAACCACAGATAAGCAATGGACAGCACCAGTACCACCGGCGCGCCAACGGTACAGAACAGGACCATCGCTCCGGTGAGCGGATCGCCCTGACGGGTCATCTGCCAGATCCCTTGTAAAAGATTGGCATCAATACGCACGCCCAACAGATACAACTTGAGAAGCGGTTCGCTCCAGGCGAAGGGCATGAGCAACATCATGGTGACCGCCATTGCCGCCAGCCGGGTAAGCGACCAGTCGCGACCATCGCGTATTTTAGCGTTGCAACGAGGACAAAATGCGCTCTGGTGCGATTTCATCTTCGGCAACATAAAAAGCATATCGCACTGTGGGCAACGCTGATAATGTGCACGGGGTAGCGCATCGCTGACCGAGTGAACAGTGATCTTTTTTGCCGGAGTGATCCTGGGATTTTTGAGTGCCATCATTCACGCATTAAAGTATTAATTAACGTTATATTAACTCATCTCGGGAATCATCTTGAGCAAGAGCGCATTTAATGTTTATTTTAATAGGCTATGCTTCATTTTTTTGTACGACAACCAAGTGATTGAATAATGAACAAAACAGAATTTTACGCGGATTTGAACCGCGATTTTCGGGCATTAATGGCAGGTGAAACCAGTTTTATCGCTACTCTGGCCAATACCAGCGCGCTGTTATTTGAACGTCTTTCTGAGGTCAACTGGGCAGGTTTTTATCTACTGGAAGGCGAAACGCTGGTGCTCGGGCCGTTTCAGGGCAGACTCGCCTGCGTGAGAATCCCGGTGGGTCGTGGCGTTTGCGGTACCGCCGTCGCGCAAAATGCGGTACAGCGTGTGGAAGATGTGCACGCCTTCGATGGACATATTGCCTGTGATGCCGCAAGTAATTCTGAAATCGTACTGCCGCTGGTCGTCAAAAATCAGATTATTGGCGTTCTGGACATCGACAGCACGGCCTTCGGTCGCTTTACTGCCGAGGATGAACAGGGGTTGCGCGAGCTGGTCGTCAGCCTGGAAAATGTCTTAACTGAGACCGATTATCAAAAATTCTTTGCGAGCGTCGCAGGATAATCAACGGATAACGTAGCATTTACTGATAGCGTCATTATAATGACGCCTGTTCATGCCTGCGCTTGTTGGCAACGTCCGTTGTAATCAGGAAATTTCATGGAAAATCAACCTAAGTTGAATAGTAGTAAAGAAGTTATCGCCTTTCTGGCGGAACGTTTCCCCCAGTGTTTCACCGCGGAAGGTGAAGCACGTCCCCTGAAAGTCGGTATTTTTCAGGATCTGGTAGCGCGCGTTGAGGGTGAGATGAATCTCAGCAAAACCCAACTGCGCTCTGCTTTACGTCTTTACACTTCAAGCTGGCGTTACCTGTACGGTATCAAAGCGGGTGCAACGCGTGTCGACCTCGACGGCAACCCATGTGGTGAGCTGGATGAGCAGCACGTTGAACATGCGCGTAAACAGCTTGAAGAAGCCAAAGCGCGTGTTCAGGCACAGCGTGCTGAGCAGCAGGCGAAAAAACGCGAAGCTGCAGCAGCGAACGGCCAGGAAGAAGCGCCTCGCCGCGAACGCAAACCGCGTCCTGCTCCACGTCGTAACGAAAACAGCGATCGCAAGCCGCGTGCTGAAAAAGCCGTTGCAAAAGCACCACGTGCACCACGCGAAGAGCAGCGCCTCACGCCAGTATCTGACATTACCGCGTTAAACGTCGGTCAGGCACTGAAAGTGAAAGCGGGCAACAACGCGATGGATGCCACCGTGCTGGAAATCACCAAAGATGGCGTTCGTGTGCAGCTGACTTCTGGTTTGTCAATGATTGTACGCGCAGAACACCTGGTGTTCTGAAACGGAGGCCGAGCCTGGCATGAACACTCTTTTTAAGATCACTGCGCTGGCTGGCCTGTTTGCGATAACAGGCCACGCTTTTGCTGTGGACGATATTACGCGCGCTGATCAAATTCCCGTTTTAAAGGAAGAGACTCAGCACGCGACGGTGAGTGAGCGCGTAACCTCGCGCTTCACCCGCTCGCACTATCGCCAGTTCGATCTTGATCCGGCTTTTTCGGCCAAAATCTTCGATCGCTACCTGAACCTACTGGACTACAGCCATAACGTGCTGTTAGCCAGTGATATTGAACAGTTCGCTAAACGTAAAGCCGAAGTGGGCGATGAGCTTCGCAGCGGTAAACTGGATCTGTTCTATGACCTGTATAATCTGTCGCAAAAGCGTCGTTTTGAACGTTATCAGTACGCGCTGAAAGTGCTTGAACGTCCAATGGACTTCACCGGCAACGACAATTTTAATCTGGACCGCAGTAAAGCGCCCTGGCCGAAAGATGAAGCCGAGCTTAATGCGCAGTGGGACAGTAAAGTTAAGTTCGATGAGTTGAGCCTGAAACTGGCGGGTAAAGATGAGAAAGAGATCCGCGAAACCTTAACTCGTCGTTACAAATCGGCTATTCGTCGTCTGGCGCAAACCAACAGCGAAGATGTGTTTTCGCTGGCGATGACCGCATTTGCGCATGAAATCGATCCGCACACCAACTACCTCTCCCCGCGTAATACCGAGCAGTTCAATACAGAGATGAGTCTGTCTCTGGAAGGGATTGGCGCGGTTCTGCAAATGGACGAGGACTACACCGTTATTAATTCGATGGTTGCGGGTGGTCCGGCATCGAAAAGCAAAGCGATCGGTGTGGGTGACAGAATCGTAGGCGTAGGTCAGACCGGCCAGAATATGGTCGACGTCATTGGCTGGCGTCTGGATGATGTTGTTGCGCTGATAAAAGGTCCGAAAGGCAGTAAAGTCCGCCTTGAAATCCTGCCCGCAGGGAAGGGAACCAAGACCCGTATCGTTACGCTGACGCGCGAACGCATCCGTCTTGAAGACCGTGCCGTGAAGATGTCGGTGAAAACGGTCGGTAAAGAAAAAGTCGGCGTGCTGGACATCCCGGGGTTCTATGTCGGATTGACTGATGATGTGAAAGTGCAGCTGCAAAAGCTTGAAAAGCAGAATGTCAGCAGCGTCATCATTGATCTGCGTACCAACGGCGGCGGTGCCTTAACGGAAGCGGTTTCGCTTTCGGGTCTGTTTATTCCGTCTGGTCCGGTCGTTCAGGTTCGTGATAACAACGGTAAAGTGCGTGAAGATGCCGATACCGATGGCGTGGTTTACTACAAAGGCCCTCTGGTTGTGCTGGTTGACCGCTTCAGTGCGTCTGCCTCTGAGATCTTTGCTGCGGCTATGCAGGATTATGGCCGTGCGCTGATTGTGGGTGAACCGACCTTCGGTAAAGGGACCGTCCAGCAGTACCGTTCGCTGAACCGCATTTACGACCAGATGCTGCGCCCGGAATGGCCTGCGCTGGGGTCAGTACAGTACACCATTCAGAAATTTTATCGCGTGAATGGCGGCAGTACGCAACGTAAAGGTGTGACGCCTGACATCATGATGCCTACCGGCACGGAAGAGACGGAAACCGGCGAGAAGTTTGAAGATAACGCATTGCCGTGGGACAGCATTAATGCCGCGACATTCGTTAAATCAGGCGACATGAAACAGTTTGGTCCTGAGTTGCTCAAGCTGCATAACGAGCGTATCGCCAAAGATCCTGAATTCCAGTACATCATGAAGGACATTGCACGTTTCAATGCCATGAAGGATAAACGGAATATTGTGTCTCTTAATTACGCCCAGCGTGAGAAAGAGAACACCGAGGATGATGCGACACGTCTGGCGCGTATTAACGACCGCCTCAAACGTGAAGGTAAGCCATTGCTGAAAAAGCTGGATGATTTACCGAAGGATTATCAGGAACCCGATCCGTATCTGGACGAGACGGTGCATATCGCACTCGACCTTGCGAAGCAGGAAAAAGATAAACCCGCCGTGCAACCCGCTCCGGCTAAATAATCCCCCTGACAGGCACAAGAAATTGTGCCTGTTTTTTTAGTTCTGCATCCTCTCGTCAGGAAGCCCTTTAACAATGTAAAGTTGTGTCTTTCTGGTGACTTACGCCTTCCGAATCCTTGAAAATAGCCACAATACCCATACGATGTGGGTAATCGCATAGTGCGTTTTGTTAAACAGAGGTTAAAAGAAAATTATGATGCGAATCGCGCTCTTCCTGGCCACTAACCTTGCGGTTATGTTGGTCTTTGGGCTGGTGCTAAGCCTGACGGGAATTCAATCGAGCAGCGTTCAAGGCCTGCTGATTATGGCGCTGCTGTTCGGTTTTGGTGGCTCGATTATCTCCCTGCTGATGTCCAAATGGATGGCATTAAAATCAGTGGGTGGTGAAGTCATCGAACAACCACGTAACGATATGGAACGCTGGTTAATGAGTACGGTGGCACAGCAATCGAAGCAGGCGGGCATCGCTATGCCTCAGGTTGCTATCTACCACGCGCCGGATATTAATGCCTTCGCCACCGGTGCGCGCCGCGATGCGTCTCTGGTTGCGGTCAGTACGGGGCTATTGCAAAACATGAGCCGTGATGAAGCGGAAGCCGTCATCGCGCACGAAATCAGCCATATTGCTAACGGTGACATGGTGACCATGACCCTGATTCAGGGCGTCGTGAACACCTTCGTTATCTTTATCTCACGTATTCTTGCGCAAATTGCAGCGGGTTTTCTGGGCGGCAACCGCGAAGAGGGTGAGGGAAGTAACGGCAACCCGATGATTTACTTTGTTGTCGCCATGGTGCTGGAACTGGTATTTGGTATTCTGGCGAGCATTATTACCATGTGGTTCTCACGTCATCGTGAATTCCATGCGGATGCCGGCTCGGCAAAACTGGTGGGTCGCGAGAAGATGATTGCTGCGCTTCAGCGTCTGAAAACCAGCTATGAGCCGCAGGAAGCGAGCAGCATGATGGCTTTCTGCATCAACGGCAAGAATAAGTCGCTGAGCGAAATGTTTATGACGCACCCACCGCTGGATAAACGCATTGAAGCACTGCGTAGCGGTGAATACCTGAAGTAACAGCGTTATAATGGTGAAAAGCCGGGTGATTCACCCGGCTTTTTTTATGCCTGTTCGCGTGCCTGTGTCACCCGAAGCCCGCCATGGGGTCACCACCCCAGTTTCCACCTCAGTTCTGCCCATGATCGTTCGCAAGATGTCAGTGATGTTCACAACTATTCGAAGGAGTCTGTTAATGATTCCGCAATGGGTAAAAGGTGGCAGTGCATATACCTGCATGAAGGCCCTATCCAACAGGATGCAGAAGGAAAAACTAAACAGTATATCGTTGCTGGAGGGGCCAGGACAATTTTACGGATACATGTAGCAGAAGTCATTTGAACCTATTCCAGGGACTCTAGCGGTCGTAGAGGGAGTATTCCGTTACAATACGGACAAGCAGAAGTCTCTATTCAAACTTGCATCAGAACTCAATGCAAACAAGATACTCCCTTATATGCATGTGCATGCAACGAAGGGGAAACCATTGTGTAAATTTACCCGCCAGTTAACCTTATTCAAGGATGAATCTGCGAAGTGTGTGCTCAAGGATCTCAACATCTCAACTTTTAAATGATTATGGTATACCTGTGGCAATTCGTTATAAGTGGCGATAATACCATCAAGAGTTCTGTGCAAATCCTGGGTTGAGTGTATTATATTAAAGTTGATGTTTAAGCTCTAATTTAAAAATCGCCCAAAGAAAACCAGCGTGGAATTCAAAGGTTTCATTAGAAGGGGATATGACAAACGCCTTCTTAAAAAAATGGGTGGTCGTGCCGTCAGTGACATTTATATCGCTATCCTGATACTGTCGCAGGATTTCGATGAACAAATCTCTATAGAGGGCATCATGCCTGTGATTGTCGCTGATGTAGCCATTGCAGCCATGAGTTGTGTTAGACATGTCATAATGTTAAACGCAGAGAATTCTATTCCTCTCAAAAATGGGTCAGGAGAATCCCTTCTCACTTATTACACGAGTATCAGACTTTCCCGATAACCTGGGCGTTGATCACTTCATAATTTTGAGCTCGGTCAATGACCAGTCGTATCTTCCAGCCAGCTTTAATGTATTCATTTTCACCGTAAGTTCTCCAGCCTCTGTTAAATAAATACTCATCAGCTACGTTTGAGCGCATACCAATAACGGGTTCAATCTCTCTGGCTATTTGGTTGAGAGAGAGGTGTTTTTGTTTTGCAGCATTGGCTTCATTCTGAGATTTGCTCAGTCGTATATCACAACCGCTACCATCAGTCATCTGAGTGCAGCCACTATTACGAAGCTGTTGACGATATCCTTCGGAAATGGCTAGTGCTTGAGATGAGGTTAGTAATAGAACACCTAAGTATAAAATCTTTTTCATGTATTGAATCGCTATCATCGTGATTTATTGGGAATATCATCAGCATGAATGCAGCAAGAGCAGCTACATAAATCACGCTGAATATACACAGTAAGGTTATACAGAGCATATGGGTAAGCATATTATTTTAATGACTTTAAGCGCTCAACACAGCCAGCAATGTATTTCTTTGGATTAATTTCAGGATGTGCAGTAAACGCTTCAGTATAACTCTCTGTAGTCATGCCCCACAGATAAGATACGGTAGGGTTCAGTATTTCTGTTTCGAGTGCGTGTGCAAATCGTGGTGCAGTCATCTCGTCAATATCTGTACGGTCCCCCTCAAGAAACTGCGTGGTAATCCTGGTGAATTCTGAGTGGTAGGTTTCGCTGTCACCTGTAGTAACTGCACATCCAGCGAGTTCATCAGCTATCTGAGCAAGGTTTTGCTGTTCAGTCTGAGCGTAAGTGGTAGCGGTCAACATTGTCAGGGCTATCATTATCAATCGCATACTGTTACCAGTGACCAACGTTGCGAGAACCTGACTGAGCAGAACCACCGCCTATGTGGTTACCACCGCCTAAGCCATTTGCTGAGCGTGAGTTAGCTGCATTGCTACCACCGTTACCTGTACCGTGTTCGTTGTGGCTGCTTGATTTGTCATGGTTGCCGCCTGACTTCACAGGGCTACCAATAATCGCTGGCTTGTGCGGTACAGCAACTTGCATCTGTGGATTCACCTTAGCTAATGCACCTGCAGTGGTCTGAGTGGTGACACCGTTCACAGTCACGTTAACTTTGGTGTTCGGGTTGATATTCGTAACCTGCTGGTTAATCGTGCCTGGTGCATCAGCAACAGTAGTGGTTGCAGCGGTTGGTGCTGGTTTATCTGGTGCTGGCTTAGTGGTCGGATTCGCTGGGGCAGGGTTAGCCAGAGAAGCAGCCTGTGCAGCAGCTACCGACTGACGGTATGAAGTGCCAGTGATGGAAGGAGTCTGAGCAGGTTTTGCTGCTGGTGTTGGCGGTGTTGACTGAACGTGACTGACACTTACTGCAGCTGGTGCAGATGGCTTCATAGATAAAACGGTAACGTGAATGCTCGGTGCAGCAAGTGTCTTCTGTGCAACCTGGGTCTTCATAGAAGGAGCCTGAACAGGTTTTGCTGCTGGTGCTGTTGGTGTCATCTGTGCAACCTGAGTCTTCATTGACGGTGCGGCAGGTACTTTTGCTGCCGGTGCTGCTGGCATTGACTGCGAAATCTGGTGCGGAGTTGGCTGGGTCCTGGTGCGAACATTCTTAGGGTCAAGTTTTGGTGCTGCATGAGTCACCGGAGCCTGTGCGGTTGGTGTTGCATAGGGTTTAGCGCTCGCCTGGATAGAAGATCTGATTTGGTCATTCGTCTTAGGTGAAGGAATACCCGCATCATGGGCTATCTGTGCTGCTTGCTGTGCGTCTATTTGACCGCGCAAAGTTGAACCGTTCACCAGGGAGGAGGCAAGGTTAGCGTCATCTTTAGCTTTATGCAGACCGTAGGAAGCCTGAGCCTGGTTAACACCGGAAAGAGCTGCATCAACAGACTTTTGTTTAGCGTCTGACAGTGCAGACTGTGCTTTAGCGTTGGCAGTCACTGCATTGTCAAATGAAGATAATGATGTGGCATGCGCAGAGATTGCGGTTATCGATATTGTTAAAAAGGCTAAGTATTTAAGTTTCAATTCTTCGTTTCCATAATGGGTGTGTATTTGTTTCTAATGGGGACGAGAATCTATAGTTGAAAGTGTGATCTGACAAACAAAAACTGACCAAACTTTGTCTAAAATCAAATTTTGATAACTACATGTTTTACATTGGCAAATTTACTTTCATGTGAAGGTGAGTTTCTAAAATTAGATTATTTTGTTTCTGATGGAATCAACAGCATGTGATTTTTGGCGACATTTTGTAATGTATTTTTCTGTAAGGTTTGGTAAATCCTTGGTTTGGGTGAAGTTTTTTGTTGGTGTGGTAGAATGCACGGGATTACACGAGGGTAGTAACCAGATGTCTGATAATAAAAATGAGTTTAAAGATGCTTTTGAAGTGCTCGGTGTAGAGGAATCCCTTCTGCCAGTACTGATGAATGCTAACCGTTCCACTGTACATAAGTATTTGAGGGGACAGGTTGCAGTGCCCGCTTCTGCATTGGCATTTGTGAGGTTGTTGGGCTTCATGAAGACACGTGACATGGAGTTGTTCAGAGAGTGGATGGTGTTGTGTGAGATGAGTACAAAACCTGAGCATTATTTACCTCATCCTGAGTTGTGGAAGATATACAAAGATAGCTTTGAAAAGATGAGGCCATCGGTACGGCATTTTTTAGATGAGACGAGAGGGAGGACCGTTAAGTAGAGTTATGCTGTATGGATAAGCAAGCTAATGATAAGACGGCGTTGGGAAGATATGCTGGGATATAACCTGTGACCAGGCCTTTTAAACTGAAAATATTTTGCTGTGCATTCGGAGGGGGATACGGCGACCCTCTTCGCAAAGGTAAGCTCCTGGAAGAGAGGTTTAATTTGACCCAATCCAGGATAAGTTTACCTGTCAATACTCTTAAGCGGTGCATGTAAGCACAAATAGCTGAGTAACAACATTCAATGAGTCATGTTGTGTCCTTCGCTATCTGAATTTGTCTTTCTCCGACACGCCACAAATGCTGACGCCAGTCGATGAGGGGTTTCCTTCTAAATATCATTATAAATTTCATTGATTACATAGGCTTAATGGTTGTATTAGATTAAAGCCCGGCTTTTTTTATGCCTGAGCGCGCGCCTGTGTCACCCGAAGCCCGCTGATGATGGCCGCCAGGGTGGCAAGAGCGCCTGCCGTATACAGTGCGAGATGCGTGCCATCATTTCCGGCAAGATTAAACATCAGAGCAACCAGCGCAGCCCCGGTACTTTGCCCCAGCAGACGGGCAGTGCCCAACATGCCGCTGGCGCCGCCGCTGCGGTCGCGGGGCGCAGAAGAGATAATTGTGTGGTTGTTCGGCGACTGGAACAAACCAAATCCGGCGCCACACAGAATCATTCTCCAGACAATATCCAGATCCGAGGGTGTCGCTGGCAACATCGCCAGAGCGAATAACCCGGTCGCCATCACGATCAGCCCAATCGCCCCCAGTAACCCTGCATGCACGCGCTCAATCAGGTAGCCCGCCAGCGGCGCCATGACCATTGTTGCCAGCGGCCATGGGGTAAGCAGCAGCCCGGTTTCCACCTCAGTTCTGCCAATGATCGTTTGCAAGAAGAAGGGCAGAGAGACCATCGCCAGCATCTGGGCGCAGAAGGAGCAAATTGACGTGCAAATCGACAGGGAAAAGAGAGGAATGCGCAGCAGGTCAACAGGCAGTAATGGCACCGGTAACGCAAGCTGGCGACGAATAAAGAAGTATCCAACGATGAGCATTGTGATGATTTCAGCCGCAATAATGCCCAGCGATTGCCCCTGAGCAAAACCGCTTAAGGCCGTAATTAACAGGCCAAACGTCAGGGCATTCATCACGGCACTCGGCAGGTCGAATCGCGGCTTGGCGCTTTTAGAGCCATTCCCTGGCAGAAAACGCAAGGCAAAGACCAGCGCAACAATGCCCAGCGGGACGTTGATTAAAAACAACCACTGCCATGAGGCAATCGACAGTATCGCTGCGGCGATTGTCGGGCCTGCGGCGGAAGAGACGGCCACAATAAAGGAGTTTATTCCCATTCCGCGGCCTAAATGCCGCTGGGGGTAAATCAGGCGTATCAGCGCAGTATTCACGCTCATCAGTGCGGCTCCCCCAAAACCCTGTGCAATACGAGCTAGCGTCAGGGTATGCAAAGAGTCGGAGAGGGCACAGAAAAGAGAGGTGACAGTGAATACCGCCAGCCCGCACTGGTACACGCGACGATAGCCAAACATATCCCCCAGGAATGAGAAGGAGAGTAGCGAAACGACAATAGCAATCTGATACGCGTTGACCACCCAAATTGAGCTGGCAGGGGAGGCGTGAAGATCGTTCGCAATCGTTGGCAGCGCGACGTTGGCGATAGCACCATCGAGTACGGCCATTGAAATACCGATAATAATCGTGGCAATGGCACCATAGCGCTGGGGAAGCGGCAGACCATCTGAGAGGTTTTTTTCCATCTGGAATGAAAAGCCCGGCATGAATAGTTGTTGTGTCACTATTTTAGCACCGTTATTTCGGTTTTATGTCGCAGATTTGTAACGAACTAAACGCAGAACGATTGCAGCAATCACCTCGCGAATTTATAATAAAAACCGGTTCTGATTTTTATAAAACACTCGCTATGAGGTGATAAATGGCAATCGCAGATTTGGATAAACAGCCAGATTCTGTTTCTTCCGTGCTAAAGGTGTTCGGCATCTTACAGGCGCTCGGTGAAGAGCGAGAAATTGGTATTACAGAGTTATCGCAGCGTGTGATGATGTCAAAAAGCACCGTTTATCGCTTTTTACAAACCATGAAGTCACTTGGCTATGTTGCGCAGGAAGGCGAGTCGGAAAAGTATTCATTGACCCTGAAGCTGTTTGAATTAGGGGCCCGTGCGTTGCAAAACGTCGATCTTATTCGCAGTGCGGATATTCAGATGCGCGAGTTGTCGCGCCTGACGAAAGAGACCGTTCACCTCGGGGCGCTGGATGAAGACAGCATTGTCTACATCCATAAAATTGATTCAATGTATAACCTGCGCATGTACTCGCGCATTGGCCGTCGTAACCCGCTGTACAGCACGGCGATTGGGAAGGTGCTTCTGGCATGGCGCGATCGTGCAGAAGTGCAGGAAATTCTGGATGGCGTCGAGTATAAACGCAGTACCGACCGCACCATTACCAGCACCGATGAACTGTTGAAAGTGCTGGATACGGTCCGCGAACAGGGTTATGGCGAAGATAATGAAGAGCAGGAAGAGGGCCTACGCTGCATCGGCGTGCCTGTTTTCGACCGTTTTGGCGTGGTCATTGCCGGGTTGAGCATTTCTTTCCCGACGCTGCGCTTCTCTGAAGAACGCCTGCACGAATATGTAGAAATGCTGCATACCGCCGCGCGTAAGATCTCAGAGCAGATGGGTTATAACGACTATCCGTTCTGACGTCTTAACCGCAAAAACGCCGCATCCTGTGCGGCGTTTTTTTTGCCTTCTGAACCGCTATCCGTTGTCGACCACCATCTGGCTCTTACGCAGAACCGGGCAGTTGCTGATACCAAAGATTCCACTGTCAGAGTGAATGTACTGCGCTGTGCTGGTCCCTTGCGCCGTCAAATAACGACACTGAATACCCAGACCCGCCGCATTTTCGGTGCTCCCCACAAGCACGCCGTAGCCTGTTAACAACAAACCAATCCACAGAATGGCTAATGCAATTACACCACGAATAATTAAGCGCATTGTCGCCTCATTTTTTTGCTAATAATGCTATAAGGTTAATCGGTTTACTCTATGAAACAAGTGAGTTATTCCGAAAAAGCCTGGATGCAGGTACAGTTAGCCGCTGTTTAAGATAACCGTGATAACCTGGAGATATCAGGTGAAGAGACGGAGTGTGGAGTGAAAAAAATACGCTGGGTGATTCTGATTATCGTGTTGGTGGCATGCGCCTTTTTATGGACGCAGACAATCAATGTGATGTGCGATCAGGATGTACAGTTCTTTAGCGGCATTTGCGCAATCAATCAATTTATCCCGTGGTAGCAGGCATTTTTCATGCAGGTGATTTCCTTCCTCAGCGCGAGTGGTAACATAGGCGTTTTATTTGAGGTGGTGAAATGGGTGAGTTAGTAAGTACGGGGCTACTGAGTGTAGCCTCACTGGCGGTTTCTGCGATCGTCATGGTGATTGGGCTGATATTGTGGTTCTTTGTGAACCGCGCCAGCTCTCGCACTAACGAGCAGATCGAGTTACTTGAAGCACTGCTCGATCAACAGAAACGTCAGAATGCATTGCTGCGCCGTCTGTGCGAGGCCAACGAGCCGGACGTAAAAGAGACGCCTGAAGCCTCTGTTGCAGCATCTAAAGACGATGACGATGACTTTATTCGTCTGGTTGCTGAGCGCTAATCTGCGCTAAAGGGGAGGTGGCAATGGTCTGGCGTAATCCCTGGTTTAACCCCTCCCTTTCTCATCATACGCCGAATGGCTTTCGAAACACGCTACCCGTCGGGCATCAACCGGGTGATGTGCAGCGCTGGCGAAAGGCGCGAAAGGCCGCGGGCCTGCCTCAACCGCCCGCGCTCGGATATGACGATTTTCAACGCCAGTGGTGGCAGCCTGCCGTACTTAACGACGCCGCAGAAGATGGCGTATGGTGGTTGGGCCACGCAAGCGTTCTGCTTCGCCTCGACGGGCGTTACGTCTTAACCGATCCCGTCTTTTCAAAACGCGCTTCGCCGCTGCCCTTTATGGGCCCTGCGCGTAAAACCCCGCCAGCCCTGACGGTTGACACTCTCCCTGCAATTGATGCGCTGGTGATTTCACACAACCATTACGATCATCTTGATGCGCAAACGGTTCGACGTTTGCTAAAACGTTTCCCCGATCTGACGATTTTCGTCCCCCTGGGCCTGGCTCAATGGTTTCGCCGTCGCGGCGCAAAACAGGTATTTGAACTCGACTGGTGGCAAACGGTGGTTTTTCAGGGGATGACCTTTACTGCGGTACCGGCTCAGCACTGGAGTATGCGCACACCCTGGAACCGTAATCAGTCACTGTGGTGTGGCTGGGTAATGGAAGGACAGCACCGTCGCTTTTGGTTCAGCGGGGATACAGGATATTCCCCGGAACTGATCGCCATTCCCGAACGGCTTGGCAAAATCGATGCCGCAGCGTTACCGGCCGGGGCATATGCTCCACGCTGGTTCATGTCCGCGCATCATATGGATCCCCAGTCTTCCGTGGCGCTCTGGCAACAGCTTGGAAAGCCTCTGGCTTTTCCCATTCATTGGGGGGTGTTTGAACTGGCGGATGAATCCCTGGATGAACCGGTTAATGAGCTCAGTTTAGCGCTGAAGAGTAACGACCCGGGTAATGAGCGGTTTCGGATCATTAAAATTGGTCAATATTTATCCCTTTAAGGGCTGCCGTTGCGTTCAAATATATTCTTAAGGACAAAACCCATCCCAGATTAATAATCATCGAAACGTTTTTCTTGCCTTTTTTTGATGCAGAGTCATAAAAATTTCATTATTTTGGTGCAAGACGTTCATTATTCCCTGGTGACTTCCTCGATTTACGTGACCCACTTAAAACAACGTTAATGACATGTTTGTCTTTCAATCCGTTACGATGTTTTTTGCATAAGTTTTCACAATTTGTTCTAACTTAGCCATTGCCAAAACAATTTTTATTCCATCTGCTGGACGTTTTCAAAAGGATGCACTATGGTAAAAAAGTGTTAGATTACAGTGGCTATGGTGGGGCAAGCAGGGCGTACGCCTTGTGTGTTCTTTCTGGCCCTGCGTGCATACTTGTGTCGAAGGTTGCGGGGTATAGCCGGAAATTGTGCGGCGGATCGAGACACGTTTAAAAATGGCTTGCCATAATTATCGTTGTATGTGATAACACGTTTTGGGTCAAACGAGGTACAGTTCTGTTTATGTGTGGCATTTTCAGTAAAGAAGTCCTGAGTAAACACGTTGACGTTGAATACCGCTTCTCTGCCGAACCTTATATTAGTGCCTCAAGCAGTCATGTCTCAGTTTTATCTATGTTATGCCTTCGGGCAAAGAAAATACTCTAAGGAATTTTGCAAATGGCAAAGATTAAAGGTCAAGTGAAGTGGTTCAACGAGTCTAAAGGTTTTGGTTTCATTACGCCTGCTGATGGCAGCAAAGACGTGTTCGTACACTTCTCTGCAATCCAGGGTAACGGCTTCAAAACTCTGGCTGAAGGCCAGAACGTTGAGTTCGAAATTCAGGACGGCCAGAAAGGCCCAGCTGCAGTTAACGTAACTGCTATCTGATCGAACCACTGCTGATTCAGAAGCGCTTTGCGTTTCGCTCTCAGACATCAAGCCTCGCGTTAAGCGGGGCTTTTTTCATCTTATCTCTTTCAAAATGTGACTCTTTTGCCTTCTGGTCGTAGTTTGTTGCAAAGCTGCGAGATTAGAAGCACTGTTTTCACTCCCTTAACACTCTTTTTCTCGTTAAATCAGGGCGTTGATTTACAGACCTGGAGTACAGGTGAAAAAGAAAGCCCCCACCATTACCGGAAATTTCACCCCGGCCCGTTTTGCATTACTTTGTCTGGCCATTTTGCTCAGCCTGGCGTTCCTTCTGGGACGTGTCGCCTGGTTGCAGATCATCAAACCTGACAAGCTCGTTGAGCAAGAGGATATGCGCTCCCTGCGCGAAGTCGCGATACAGTCGCCGCGTGGAATGATTACCGATCGTGAAGGCAGGCCTCTGGCGGTGAGCGTGCCGGTCCGCGCCGTGTGGGCCGATCCGAAAACGGTACTGGCTAAAGGCGGGGTCGGGTTTGACGCGCGCTGGCAGGCGCTGGCAAGCGCGCTGCATATTTCACTGACCTCGCTGGCTGCGCGTATCAACAGCAACCCGCAGGGACGATTTATCTATCTTGCCCGTCAGGTTGATCCGTCTCAGGCACAGTGGATAAATAAACTCAATTTGCCCGGCATTAATTTGCGCGATGAGTCGCGCCGTTTTTATCCGGCGGGCCACGTCGCCGCCAATCTGATCGGCTTTACCAATATCGATGGACAGGGAATCGAAGGGGTTGAAAAAAGCTTTAACGGCCAGCTCACCGGTAAGCCCGGCATCCGGCGCGTTCGTGAGGATCGCTACGGCCATGTCATCGAAAACCTGACCGAAGTAGCCCCTGTTCCTGCGCACAATATTCAGTTAAGCATTGATGAGCGCCTGCAAACGATCACGGAAGATGCTTTAGATAACGCGGTGGTCTGGAATAAAGCGGAGTCCGGTGCTGCCGTGCTCATTGATGTGAATACCGGTGAAATTCTCTCTATGGCGAGCTATCCGGATTTTAACCCCAATAATCGCGAAGGCGCCACGATCAATGATTTCCGTAATCGCGCCATCAGCGACACCTTTGAGCCCGGCTCCACCGTCAAGCCTCTGGTGCTAATGACGGCGTTACAACAGGGGCTGGTGCAGCCTGACAGCGTGATTGATACCCATCCTTATATGCTGGACGGCCACCGTATCCGCGATGTGGGTTATTACCCCGAACTGACGCTGACCGGCATTTTGCAAAAGTCGAGTGACACTGGCGTGTCGCGTTTATCGCTGGCGATGCCTATCCAGCATCTGCTGGATACCTATAAAGGATTTGGCTTTGGTACCACAACGGGTCTGGGGTTAACCGGGGAGAGTAGCGGTCTGTTGCCGCAGCGTAAATTCTGGAGTCAGCTTGATCGGGCGACCTTTGCCTTTGGCTATGGTCTGATGGTGACGCCGTTGCAGCTGGCGCATGTCTATGCCACGGTCGGCAGTTTTGGCCAGGAGCGCCCGCTGTCGATCACGCGTATCGACCCGCCCGTAATGGGACATCAGGTGATGCCGGAAAATATCGTGCACCAGGTTGAACATATGATGGAAAGCGTAGCGTTGCCAGGCGGGGGCGGCATTAAAGCGGCGGTCCGCGACTATCGGGTGGCGGTCAAAACGGGCACGGCGAAAAAAATCGGCGACGACGGGAAATATGTCGATAAGTATATTGCGTATACCGCAGGCGTGGCGCCGGCCAGCCGTCCACGTTTTGCGCTGGCGGTGGTCATTAACGATCCGCAAAATGGCAGCTATTACGGCGGGGCGGTGTCAGCACCCGTCTTTAGCCAGATTATGGAGGATGTCCTGCGTTTAGAAAACGTCGAACCCGACGGATTACCCGCAGATTCGAGCCATCTCATCGTGATGCGTTAACCCGGACGTTTTCTACAAGGGCGAATAGCGGTACACTTTCGCCCTTTGCGATTACCCTCGGAGTTACCATGTCTTTCAGTTGTCCTTTATGCCACGCGCCGCTGACGTTTGCAGAAAACAGTTATACCTGTCCGCAGGGGCATCGGTTTGATAAGGCCAAAGAAGGGTATGTCAATTTACTGCCTGTGCAACACAAGCGTTCCCGTGAGCCGGGTGACAGTGCGGAAATGATGCAGGCTCGCAGGGCCTTTCTTGATGCCGGGCACTATCAACCGCTCAGGGATGCTGTGGCACAGCGCCTGAATACACTGCTCGATGAACATGCGAAGGCGATTCTGGATATTGGCTGTGGGGAAGGGTATTACACGGCCGCCTTTGCGGAGATTGCTGCCTCGAAAGGTGCGGAAACCTTTGGTCTGGACGTGTCTAAATCGGCCATTCGGGCGGCGGCAAAACGTTATCCTCAGGTGACGTTCTGCGTAGCCTCAAGCCATCGCCTGCCGTTTGCTGATGCCAGTCAGGATGCCATTATTCGCATTTACGCCCCCTGCAAAGGTGAAGAGCTGGCGCGCGTCGTGAAGCCTGGCGGGTGGGTCATTACGGTCACGCCGGGTCCCCGACATCTGATGGAGCTCAAGGGATTGATCTATGAAGAGGTTCATCTTCATGCGCCTCATTCAGAACAGCTTGATGGTTTTTCCCTGAAGCATGAGCAATCGCTGGGTTATGAGATGACACTAAACGGGGGAGAAGCCGTGGCCCTGTTACAAATGACCCCGTTTGCCTGGCGGGCAAAGCCGGAGGTGCGCGAGGCGTTGGCACAGAAAGCGGTATTTAGCTGCCAGACGGATTTCAGCATCCACTGCTGGCAGCGTAATGCCTGTTTACCCGGCGAAGTGAGCCCAGAGGATCTGCACAGCGATTCCGATTAATACGACACCGCCCAGGATCTCGGCTCGCTTGCCTAGCAGCGGGCCGATAAAGCGTCCGATCATCATTCCCAGTGTGGACATCACCAGCGTCGCGCAGCCGATAGCCAGAGCCGTAGCGATAATATTGACCTGCATAAAAGCAAGCCCGACGCCCACTGCCATTGCATCCAGACTGGTCGCGATCGCGGTGGTGACTAACAGCCAAAAACCGTGACGATGCAGGGGCGCTTCGTCCTGATCGTGATTTCCGCGAAACCCTTCAATCATCATTCGTCCGCCGAGAAAAACCAGAAGAATAAAGGCAATCCAGTGATTCCACTCCAGGACAAACTGGCTGGCGAGCATGCCGAGCGCCCAGCCCATCAGCGGTGTTAAGGTTTCAATTGCACCAAAAATCAGACCAGTGCGCAGCGCTTCAGAAAATTTGGGTTTATGTAGCGAGGCACCTTTTCCGATGGAGACGGCAAATGCGTCCATGGACATGCCAAAAGCGAGAAGGATCGTAGCGGAGATGTTCATTCGTGCGTCCAGACCGGGAATATCCATATGACACATCACTGCCCCCAGTAAACAGCAGTTGATGCGTCTATGGTCTCGCCTGATGTATTACGCCCCTTTTACAGTGCAGTAAGTCATCCGTACGCACCACGTTTTGCAACGAGTATGTTGACACGTACATTTCCTGTGGACAGGAAATCGGCTACTCCCCAACGACGGGCGCAACCTTAACATATTTTTAGAATATAAAACAACAATGGAAGGCTATTATTAGATTGACTTATTGATAACGATTTTCATTAAGCTTAATTGGTGAAGTGAACGTTAATTAATATAGGTTATTTCGAAAGGGGAATATAGCTAAGGCTATATAGTGGCCGGTCAAAAACGCAGCAAAATATAGCCCGTGCTATAAATCTAACTCATTGAGTTTTAATGATTACTTTGTATATTTTTTCCAGGTCATCAATATCTTTTACACGGATAAGAAGCCGGCGTTGTTCCAGTTGCATCACCAGTACACCATCTTCCGATAAATTCATTTCTTTAATACGGTTATATTCTATCCATATGTTGGCGAAGAAAAATCCGTCATTTTTGAAAATAAGCTTAGGGGCGCGGATCCAGAACAGATAGATTGCCATTAATGCCAGTGCACATAATAACCATGTGGTGATTAATGCACCGTGGCTCATTACGTTATTGTAAATCAGGATGGCCAGCAAACCGGCAAAGATGAAGGCGTCAATACGACCACGACGCAGAAGAGGGATGATGAGCAGTGTCTCGCCGTGGCGGCGGGGCATAATGAATTCGTCGTAAATGGCATACGCCAGAAGGGCAACAATAAACACGACCAGTACGATATCCGTCACCGTCATTCGTCCTCCAGAAAATAAAAAACCGGGGGCAAGCCCCCGGCTGATGTTACAACGCTTACAGACCCAGCAGGCCGATGGCGTAACCCACGATACCGATGACGAAGAAGCCAACGATGATCCACAGGGCATTCACTTTCTTACGCAGCAGCCACATACAGGCAAAGGTCAGCAGCAGCGGCACCAGGCCCGGCATTAACTGATCGAGGATGGTCTGCACAGTGGTCACATTTTCTTTCCCGGTCTGGTCAGTAATACGCGACACGACCAGCGGAATGTTCACATGCGTCCACTTGTTAACCAGGGCCCCCATGACAAACAGGCCAAGGATGGATGCCCCCTCTGTCAATTTCTGCAGGAAACCGCCGCCCATATCTTTAACGATATCGACCCCTTTGCTGTAACCATATGCCACGCCGTAATAGCGCGTGAGCAAACGGACGGCATTGAACAGGATGAAGAACAGCAGTGGCCCCAGCAGGCTTCCGCTCATGGCGATACCGGCACCCAGCGCCGCAAAGACTGGACGCACGGTACCCCAGAAGATCGGGTCACCGACGCCTGCCAGCGGCCCCATCAGACCGACTTTGATACCGTTGATGGCACCATCGTCGATCTCTGCGCCGTTTGCACGCTGCTCTTCCATCGCCAGTGTCACGCCCAGAACCGGAGCCGCAACGTAAGGATGGGTGTTGAAGAACTCCAGGTGACGCTTGATCGCCTGGCGGCGCGCTTCGTTGTTTTCCGGATAGAGACGTTTAATTGCCGGAACCATAGAGAAGCAGAAGCCCAGCGCCTGCATACGTTCGAAGTTCCATGAACCCTGGAACAGGTTAGAACGAAGGAACACGCCGCGAATGTCGCTTGGGGTGAGTTTCTTCTCAGGGGTAGTTTTTGTCATATCAACCATTTCGCTCACCTGCTAGTCCAGTTCGTTATCGAGATCGTTGTTACCCGCAGCCTGAGCTGGAGCACCCGCGACGCGGTTATATTTCGGGCTAAGCTGGATATACAGAATAGCCATCACCGCACCAATCACACCCAGAGCGACCAGGTTGAAGTTGGTGAATGCAGCGGTCACGAAGCCGAGATAGAAGAATGGCATCAGGTAGCCTGCACGCATCATGTTGATGACCATTGCATAACCGACGACCACAATCATGCCACCCGCGATATTCAGACCGCTGGTCACGACTTCCGGAATCGCATTCAACAGACCCTGAACTTCGCTGGTACCGACAGAAATCGCCACGATAACCGCGGGGATCGCGATACGCATTGCTTGCAGGAAGAGAGAGGAGACGTGAAGCCACGACAGGGCCGTCAGGTTTCCGCTATCGGCCGCTTTATCTGCCGCATGCTGGAATGCCACGGTGATGGTACGAACGATAATGGTCAGAACCTGACCTGCTGCTGCCAGTGGGATCGCCAGTGCGATACCCGCACCGATATTTTGGTGCCCGGCAATAACCAGAACGGTTGAGATGATAGAGGCCAGCGCCGCATCAGGCGCAACGGCCGCACCGATGTTCATCCATCCCAGGGCGATCATTTCCAGCGTACCACCGATGATGATGCCGGTTTTCATATCGCCAAGAACGGCACCGATTAACGTACAGGCCACCAGTGGGCGGTGAAACTGAAATTCATCAAGTACGGATTCCATACCGGCAATACACGCAACGATGAACACCAGCACAATCTGAAGAGTGGTAATCTCCATTGTACTTCTCCTATAACATAAGCTTTATGTGAAGAATCAGCGTGGGGTTATTTTCCCACTTTGCCGATCAAATCCATCATTTTCAGTTTCTGGTCGGTGGACACCTTACGGGCCTCCAGCTCAATATTGCGGGCATTCAGTTTCTTGAATGCTTCAATATCTTTTTCATCCACTGAAATCGCATTGTTCACCTGTGTTTTGCCCTGACGGAACGCCATGCCGCCGATATTCACAGACGTAATCTTGACGCCGCCCTCTACAACACGTTCAACATCGGTTGGATTAGTAAACAGCAGCATGACGCGCTCGCCCGCATATTTCGGGTTGTTGTAAACGCGGATCATTTTGGCGACATCCACCACGTGGGCAGTCACGCCTGGAGGAGCAACCTGGGTCAGAAGGGTTTTACGCACGGTATCCGCAGCCACTTCGTCACTGACGACGATGATGCGTTTGACGTTCGTTTCTTTGGTCCAGCGGGTGGCAACCTGGCCGTGAATCAAACGGTCATCGATACGCGCAAGCCCGATCACCATGTAATCATTAGGCCCCATGGGTTTGGCGGGCGCAGCAGGCGCAGCGGTTTTCGCCACAGCGGCGACCGGTGCCGGTTTTTCAACAGGCTGGGCTTTCAGTGCTTTCACACCTTCCCGGCCAGTTTCAACTGCCAGAGCGACCAGTTCGTCAAAACTCGGATTATCATCGCGTGCCATGAAGGTTTCGACCAGCATCGGAATATTGACGCCCGCGATGACTTCATAGTGCTCTTTATCGACGACAATGCGGCTGGCAGCGTTAAACGGACTGCCACCCCATGTATCGACGAGAAATAGCACGCCTGCACTCGTATCTAGCTTTTCCAGCTGAGCAGTGTATTTTTCAATCAGCGTTTCGGCGTTTTCACCGGGAACGAAATCGATCCAGCCGACGTTTTCCTGCTCGCCCAATAGCATTTCTGCTGTTTTGAGCAACTGCTCTGCAGCCCAACCATGTGTGCCTATCACAATAGCAATGGTCACTTGCTACCTCCTTTTATTATCATTGATACGTCTGTCTGGCAGGCGTATTGAGAATCGTCGTCGGCGAACCGAATCGATTCAGATAAGGGTTAGAGTTCAATTAACGAAGACTTCCGCGATTTATTTTAGATAGTGAAAAAATAATTTATGTGATGAAGATCCGTAATTTAGCTATGCATTGCAGAAAGTTCTGTAATGTAAAACGCGTATGTAACAGATGTTTGCAAAGGAAAGTAAATCTTTGCCAAAATTAACATCTCTCTGATATGTTTAGCCTCCGTTTAATCGATCAGGAGTATAGGGCATCAGCCCACTGTATGGACCGTCACCGACGTCAATCATCTGACAGGCCATTTCGTGCCTCGCTTGCCGGCGATTCTCGCCACTCATTACTCACGCATACCGCCGTTTCGCCCACTCCTTACGGGGCGCCGTTTAGTCATTCCTTTAGCAGGAGCATGTCATGGAATTCTTAATGGACCCGTCGATCTGGGTGGGTTTACTCACGCTGGTTGTGCTCGAAATTGTCTTAGGTATCGACAACCTGGTGTTTATCGCCATCCTTGCCGACAAACTACCACCTAAACAACGCGACAAAGCCCGTTTAATCGGTCTTTCGCTGGCGCTGTTTATGCGTCTTGGCCTTCTGTCCATTATTTCGTGGATGGTCACGCTGACCAAACCGTTGTTTACCGTTTTCGATTTCACCTTCTCCGGGCGTGATTTGATCATGCTGGTGGGGGGACTTTTCCTGTTGTTCAAAGCAACCACGGAATTGCATGAACGGCTGGAGAACCGGCAACATGATGACGGCCACGGTAAGGGCTATGCGAGTTTCTGGGTCGTGGTACTGCAGATCGTGGTCCTGGATGCGGTCTTCTCGCTGGACGCGGTGATTACCGCTGTCGGGATGGTGAACCATCTGCCGGTGATGATGGCGGCGGTAGTGATCGCGATGGCCGTGATGCTTCTGGCCTCCAAACCGTTGACGCGTTTTGTGAACGAACATCCTACGGTGGTCGTGCTGTGTCTGAGCTTCTTGCTGATGATCGGCTTAAGCCTGGTGGCAGAAGGTTTCGGTTTCCATATTCCGAAAGGTTATCTGTACGCCGCGATAGGTTTCTCGATCATTATCGAACTGTTTAACCAGATTGCGCGTCGTAATTTTATCAAGCAGCAGTCGGTACAACCCCTGCGTGCCCGTACGGCGGATGCCATTCTGCGCCTGATGGGGGGGCGTCGTCAGACCACTCAACCCGAACTGGCGAACAATAACCCTGTACCGGTGCCGGAAGGGGCCTTTGTCGAGCAAGAGCGCTATATGATTAACGGCGTACTGTCTCTGGCCTCACGTTCGTTGCGCGGCATTATGACGCCACGCGGTGAAATTAGCTGGGTGGATGCAAATCTGAGCGTGGACGAAATTCGTCAGCAGCTGCTTTCGTCGCCGCACAGCCTGTTCCCGGTGTGTCGCGGTGAACTCGATGAGATCATCGGCGTGGTCCGTGCGAAGGAGATGCTGGTCGCACTGGAAGAAGGGGCGAATGTAGAATCTATTGCCGCCGCAACGCCTGCGATTGTGGTGCCGGAAACCCTGGATCCGATCAACCTTCTGAGCGTATTGCGCCGGGCGCGTGGCAGCTTCGTGATCGTGACCAATGAGTTTGGTGTGGTACAAGGGCTGGTGACGCCGTTGGACGTGCTGGAAGCCATTGCGGGTGAATTCCCGGATGAAGATGAAACCCCCGAAATTGTCGCGGACGGTGAAGGCTGGCTGGTCAAGGGCACCACTGACCTGCACGCGCTGCAGCACACGCTGGGCCTGGACAATATCATCAACGATGAAGAAGATATTGCCACCGTTGCAGGGCTGGTGATTGCCATAAATGGGCAGATCCCCCGCACGGGGGATGTGCTTGAACTGCCGCCGCTGACGATCACCATCGTGGCTGCTAATGATTACCGCATTGATATGGTGCGTATTGTTAAAGAGCAGCCGGAGCACGACGAAGACGAGTAATCTGGCGTAACGTTACGGCATTATCGGTAAGATATGTCCATTGCGCTTTGCTGGCGGAGAAGCACTCTCCGCCAGCCACCTCGGAAAATCTTTCAGCGGCATGGGCCGCGCATATAAAAATCCCTGCAAAATCGACACGCCATGATGACGCAAATAGCGCGCCTGCTCCTTTGTCTCAACCCCTTCTGCAACCAGTTCGATATTCAGCCGCTGGCCGAGCGCGATAATAATATCCGTCACCGTGGAGTTCACCGCATCGGTGCCAATCGCGGTGGTGAATGATTTATCAATTTTCAACACGTCAGGACGTAACTTTTCCAGCCACGACAGGGCACTATTACCGGTACCAAAATCATCAATCGCCAGCTTTACGCCCTGGCGGTGTAACTCCCGCACAATGCGGTAATCGACGTCCAGCAGGGCATCTCTTTCCGTCAATTCGACAATGAGCTGCTGCGGCGGATGCTGGCTGAACCAGTATCGATTCAGGTCATGAATCAGAACGCTATGTCGAAAATGGGTGGCCGCGACGTTGATACCAATATGAAATGCAGGCGTTTTAGGAAAATAACCGATTTGTTTGACGGTTTCGTTAATCACGTAACGCGTGAGGGGAACAATCAGATTGTGTTCTTCCGCCAGTGGGATAAAAACATCGGGTGAAATCCAGCCCTGGCGGGGATTATTCCAGCGCAGCAAAATCTCCACGCCCACACACTGCTGCGTACGGGCGTTGAGTAAAGGCTGGCAGAAAAGCTCAAATTCTCGGGCTGCAATGCCCAGGTTGATCTCCCAGGTAAAACTCATCCGACTGGCGGTGGCGAGCCACGCAACGTACCCCAGCAGCAGGCTTAGCATCAGGGCCAGAGGCAACTGTGTCGGAAGGTAGACCAGCGCCTGCTCACTCGCCCCAGGGCCGCTAACTGTGATAGCAAAAGGAAAATGTCGTGACGTCTGGCGCAGGATCGCACTGTCGTCACCCGTCGTCATCGTATCGCTGACATTCTGCCCATAACGCAGGTATTTATCGCCCACGGTCAAACTGACGTCGGTAATTAACGGGCGCTGCGGTTCAAGCATCATCCGGGTAATCAGGTCAATATTGACGATTTGCATGACGCCGCTTTCGCCGTCATCGGAAACGGGATTCCACAAAATCAGTACGGGACTGCCCTTCAACAGCGATTTATCGGTCGAAAGCACGAGCTTATCGTCGGTGGAGGGGAGCGAGGGCTGAACAAGACGAAGAGGAACATCCCGGCTCCCGAAAATGCTGGAGCAGTAGAGCAAGCCGTCTTTGACCAGAACGATGGATCGTACCGTTTGCAGGCTGGCGGCCTTTTTACGCAGCATCAGCTGGGCATCGGAGCAGGGGAGTCCCACCAGTTTTTGCAGGTCGTGTTGTCCTGCCTGAAGCGGCATTAAAACTTTATCAAGCGCATTGACGGAATGAGCGGTAAACGCAACGGTGCGCTGCTGATTTAAGTTGCGCTGTGAAATAAAGCGGATGCCCAGGGTCAGAATAAGCGCAAGAAGCGCGACCGTTACGCAGACAAGGACGCGTTTACGGCGATATTGCTGAATGATCCGCTGCGCAGTTTGCATAAACGTCCGCCTGAGACGCCTTTGGCACCAAAGCCTGGGGCAACACAGCAAGTGTAGTGGGAATTAGGTCAGACGACGAGGAAGGCGGGGATTTTTCGCCCACCTGTAAACAGATGGGCGAGAAGACTTAGGCTAACGAAATCAGTCGCACTGAACCTTGATAGCCAGACCGCCACGTGAGGTTTCACGGTATTTGGCGTTCATGTCTTTCCCGGTTTCGTACATGGTCTCGATAACCTTATCCAGCGACACGCGAGGTTCACTGGTACGGCGCATCGCCATACGTGACGCGTTGATCGCTTTGACCGACGCAATGGCGTTTCGCTCGATACAAGGAACCTGCACCTGACCCGCAACCGGATCGCAGGTTAATCCCAGGTTGTGCTCCATACCAATTTCCGCCGCTACGCAAACCTGTTCCGGACTGGCGCCCAGCAGTTCTGCCAGACCGGCCGCGGCCATCGAACAGGCTACGCCCACTTCGCCCTGGCAGCCCACTTCAGCGCCGGAGATGGAGGCGTTCATTTTGTAGAGCGCGCCCACCGCACCCGATGCCAGGAAATAGCGGATGTAAATGTCTGGGGTAACGGGTTCGATAAAGTGATCGTAGTAGGCCAGTACCGCCGGGACGATACCACAGGCACCGTTGGTGGGTGCGGTGACAACGCGTCCCCCCGCAGCATTCTCTTCGTTGACGGCCAGCGCAAACATGTTCACCCAGTCGATCACATTCATCGGATCGTTAGAGTATTTGTCAGTGGTGACCAGCATACGACGCAGCGCGGAAGCACGGCGAGGCACACGCAGCGGCCCCGGCAACACACCTTCGGTGTTGATACCGCGGTCGATACAGGCCTGCATGGTTTTCCATACATTGCCAAAATAGTCTTCAATCTCTTGCTTACTGTGCAACGCGAGTTCGTTCTGCATCACCATGCCGGACAGGGAAAGTCCCGTCTGATGGCAATAGCCCAGCATCTCTTGCGCCGATTTGAATGGGTAAGGCACATTCACGTCGCCCGCATTGTCTTTACCAAAATGCTCTTCGTCGACGATGAAACCGCCGCCGATCGAGTAGTACGTTTTGCTGTAGACAACTTTTTCGCCGCTGAACGCATGGATCTGCATCCCGTTTTCGTGCAGCGACAGGTTATCGCTACGAAAACGCATGCCGTCATCTTTCGGGAAATCCACTTCGTGCCGGCCATTAGCCAGCAGCAGACGACCGCGCGTTTCAACGTCACGGATAAACGCCGGAATGGCGTCAATATCTACGGTGTCCGGCATATTGCCCGCCAGACCCATAATAATGGCGATATCGGTGTGGTGACCTTTACCCGTCAAAGACAGTGAGCCGTAAACATCTACAGCTACGCGGGTAACGTTCTCCAGTAATCCTTTTTCGACCAGGTCATCGACGAACTGTTTACCGGCCTTCATCGGCCCTACAGTGTGGGAAGAGGATGGACCGATCCCCACTTTGAACATGTCGAATAGACTAATCACTTTCTTACTCCTGACAGGGTTACCGGGGGTTCCGGTAACGATGTTATAACTGCGCATAGTGTAAGAGGGAACCCCGATATCGGCTTAACTATTCACATGAATTAAACTAATGGGTAACCTCTGTTTTACTAATGTTGAGAGCACTCTCGCAAAGACGCAGAAAAAGTCGGAATGTAAAGTATAGTCAAGGTTTCAGGCCGATTTGCAGCGCCAGCTCACGGATAATGCCCGCCGTCATGCCCCAGACAAAATAATGCTGATACCAGGAGAGCCAGACCCGATGCTCGTGTCCACGACGTTGAATATCCAGCGGATGGTAACGGCCCAAACGTAGCGCTTCGGCCAGGGGCATTTCGAACACGGCGGCAACTTCATCGACGCTGGCGTGATACTGGAGATCGGGCGGAATAATCCCGACGACCGGCGTGACCTGAAAACCGGTCACACTGTCGACCGGCGGGAGCACACCTATCACCTCTACTGCGTCGGGCGGGATCGCGACCTCTTCCTGAGCTTCGCGCAGCGCAGCCGCAATCAGCGAGGTATCAGTTGCATCGACCGCGCCCCCGGGAAAGGCAACCTGCCCGGCATGCTTGCGAAGATGAGAAGAGCGCTTCGTCAGCAGCAGGCCGGGTTGTTCGCGCCGCACCACCGGGATCAGCACTGCCGCCTGACGGCTGTTTAATGTGGCGCTGTTGACCTGCGGTCGCAAAAGTTGAAAACGCGACAGAAAATCATCCAGGGTCAGATTGTGGGTATCCACCAGTTAGCTCTCCAGTTGTTGCAGGATGCGAGTCACTTTATCAAATGTTTCCTGATATTCAGACGCCGCCTGGCTATCCGCCACAATTCCGCCGCCTGCGGAGCAGTATAGCTGCCCCTCGCTGGCGGTCAGCGTGCGGATGGTAATGCTGGTGTCCATCGTACCGCACAGGCTGAGATAGCCGATACTGCCACACCAGGCATTGCGGCGATGCGGTTCCAGTTCGTCGATAATTTCCATTGCCCGCACTTTTGGCGCACCGGTAATCGAGCCGCCGGGGAACGCGGCGCGCAGCAAATCGCAGGCTGTACGGTCAGACGGCAGCTGGGCGGTAATGGTGCTCACCAGATGATGGACCGCCGGGAAGGGCTCAACAACAAACAATTCTGGCACACGCACGCTGCCCGGTACCGCTACACGTCCTATGTCATTACGCATCAGATCGACAATCATCAGATTTTCAGCGCGATCTTTCGGGGAGGCCGCCAGCTTTGCAGCCTGTAGCCGGTCGGCGTCAGGATCGGCAAGACGAGGAAGCGTACCTTTAATCGGCCGCGTCTGGATGGTCCCGTCGGCCAGATGAATAAAACGCTCTGGTGATAAACTGAGCACTGCCCCGTGTTCCAGACGTAAAAAGGCGCTGAAGGGCGCCCGGTTACTGGCGTTCAGTCGCACAAAGGCGTGCCATTCATCGCCGACATACGTGGCCTGAAAACGCTGGGCAAGATTGACCTGATAGCAATCTCCGCTTTGCAGATACGCCTGAATCTTGTCGAATTTTTCCGTGTAGCCCCGCTCGGTCATATTCGACTGCCAGGCTGAGGTCAGAGAAAATGGCGGCGTCTCCTGGGGATGCAGTGCCTCGAGCCAGGTCAGCCGGACATGGGGATCTGCATGGCTGAGAAGCGTCACCGTCAGGCGATGATGATCGACAATCAATGCCCAGTCATACAGCCCCACAGCCAGATCGGGCAATGCAATATCGTCCTGCGCGATAGCCGGCAGGGTTTCGAATCGACGGCCCAAATCATAACCGAACAGCCCCAACGCACCGCCCTGGAAAGGCAGATCCGGATGGGATGACGCCTTCAACTCCAGCGCGTCCATTGCCTGCGACAGCAGCGTTAACGGATCGTCCGTGGAATGCCGCGTCTCAGCGCCGGGCAGTCTCATCTCGGTGTTTTCACCGTGGGTGACCAGGGTGCCAACGGGGTCGGCGACGATAATATCGAAGCGACTGTAGGGGTGATCCGCGTGACCAGAGTGCAACAACATCGCCCAGGGCTGCGCGCTCAAGCGGGCAAACCAGTATTCGGCGGCATCTTCTCGCCAGGGCAATGTAATGAGTGTGGGGGGTAATGTCTTCATGTGTGGCATACTACCGGGCTGCGTGAAATAATGAGCGCGGATAATTTAGCAGGAGTTGACGATGTTTGCAGGTTTACCTTCTCTTAGCCACGAGCAACAACAAAATGCGGTAGATCGAATCCACGAACTGATGGCCCAAGGCATGAGCAGTGGAGAAGCCATTACCGTTGTCGCGCAGGAAATTCGCGCCACGCATACCGGCGAGCGGATTGTGGCGCGTTTCGAAGATGAGGATGATGAAGAGGAGTAATCGGGCTTAAACCGCCGCGATAATTTTAATCTCCACTTTGTACTGCGGTTTCATCAACGTGGCCTGTACGGTACAGCGTACAGGCGCATGGCCCGCCACCACCCACGCATCCCAGGCTTTATTCATCGCCGCAAAATCTTCTTTATTAGCCAGGAAAATCGTCGCATCCAGAATACGTGACTTGTCGCTGCCTTGCTTTTCCAGCACCGCATCAATTTGTGCCAGCGTGTTGGCAGTTTGTTCAAACGCGTCTGCGTCCAGGTTTTCCGGTACGCCGGTGTAATACAGCGTCTGGTTATGTATGACCACATCAGACCAGCGGGCTTCGGCATCAATGCGCACGATTGTCATAAACGTTTCCTCTTAAATAGCGTCAGGCGGCAAGACTGCCATATTGTTCCTGTTTCGTCACTATTTGGGGTGGCACAGGAGAGGGCGGGCTGACATAATCCCCTGTGCAAAAATACAGTGAGAGAGAAACGTGGCAGACGATTTTGCAGCAGACGGGCAGTTAGCACAGGCCATTTCCGGATTTAAACCCCGTGAGCCTCAACGCCATATGGCGGAGGCTGTCACCCGTGCCATTAAAGCGACTCAGCCGCTCGTCGTAGAGGCAGGGACAGGCACGGGCAAAACCTATGCCTATCTGGCCCCGGCGCTTCGGGCAAAAAAGAAAGTCATCATTTCGACCGGCTCTAAAGCCCTGCAGGATCAGCTCTACAGCCGCGACCTGCCTACGGTGGCAAAGGCGCTGAACTACAAAGGCCGTCTCGCCTTACTGAAAGGGCGTTCAAATTACCTGTGTCTGGAACGCCTTGAAGCGCAAGCGCTTGCCGGCGGCGATTTACCCGTGCAGACGCTGAGCGATGTCATCATTCTGCGTGCATGGGCCAATCAAACCACCGACGGTGACATCAGCACCTGTGCCAGCGTCGCGGAGGATTCCCAGGCCTGGCCGTTGGTCACCAGCACCAACGATAACTGCCTGGGCAGCGACTGCCCGCTCTATGAAGAGTGTTTCGTGGTGAAGGCGCGTAAAAAGGCAATGGATTCCGATATCGTCGTCGTAAACCATCACCTCTTCCTCGCGGATATGGTGGTAAAAGACAGCGGATTTGGTGAACTGATCCCTGAGGCTGATGTGATGATTTTCGATGAAGCGCATCAGTTGCCAGACATTGCCAGCCAGTATTTTGGTCAGTCGCTCTCCAGCCGCCAGCTTCAGGATCTGGCAAAAGATTTTACGATTGCGTATCGCACTGAACTCAAAGATACCCAGCAGCTACAGAAATGCGCCGACCGCCTGGCGCAAAGTACTCAGGATTTTCGCCTGCAGCTGGGGGAACCGGGCTTTCGCGGTAATCTGCGCGAACTCCTTGCCGACAGCCATATCCAGCGGGCATTACTGCTTCTCGATGATGCGCTGGAGCTGTGCTATGACGTCGCCAAACTGTCGCTTGGGCGCAGCGCCTTGCTGGATGCCGCGTTTGAGCGCGCGACCCTATACCGTGCGCGGCTGAAGCGTCTTAAAGAGATCAACCAGCCCGGCTTTAGCTACTGGTATGAGTGCAACTCTCGCCATTTCACCCTGGCCCTCACGCCGCTGACGGTGGCGGATAAATTTAAAGAGGTCATGGCGCAAAAACCGGGAAGCTGGATTTTCACCTCGGCCACGCTTTCGGTGAATGACGATCTGCACCATTTCACCGAGCGCCTGGGTATCGAGCAGGCGGAATCGCTCCTGCTACCCAGCCCATTCGACTACGAAAAACAGGCCCTGTTGTGCGTCCCGCGTAATCTCCCGTTGCCTAACCAGCCTGGCGCGGCGCGGCATCTGGCCGCCATGCTGAAGCCGATGATTGAGGCGAATAACGGACGCTGCTTTATGCTCTGCACTTCGCACGCCATGATGCGCGATCTGGCGGAGCAGTTCCGTGCCACCATGACCTTGCCCGTATTGTTGCAGGGGGAGACCAGTAAAGGCCAGTTGCTCGACCAGTTTGTGAAGGCCGGAAATGCGCTGCTGGTGGCAACGAGCAGTTTCTGGGAAGGCGTGGACGTGCGGGGCGATGCGTTGTCGCTGGTAATTATCGATAAACTGCCTTTTACCTCCCCCGACGATCCGCTGTTGAAAGCGCGCATGGAAGACTGTCGTCTGCGCGGTGGCGATCCATTTGACGATGTGCAGCTGCCGGACGCGGTGATTACCCTCAAGCAGGGAGTCGGGCGACTGATTCGTGATATTGACGATCGCGGCGTGCTGGTGATTTGCGATAACCGTCTGGTTATGCGTCCTTACGGGGCGACTTTCCTGGCGAGTCTGCCGCCTGCGCCGCGCACCCGTGACATCAAACGTGCCGTTCGCTTTCTGGCAAACCCAACGGCGAAGTAATTTGCCCGGGAGTATGCTAAGATGCGCGCCATTTTGTGACTGACCATTGCGAGAGCGCGAGACGCATGCGAATTCTGGCTATTGATACCGCGACAGAAGCCTGTTCTGCCGCCCTCTGGGATAACGGCAACCTCTTTGCGCATTTTGAAGAGTGCCCCCGTGAACATACCCAACGTATTCTCCCCCTGGTAAAACAGATGTTAGACCAGGGCAATACCACTTTAACTGACCTTGACGCGCTGGCGTTTGGCCGTGGGCCAGGCAGCTTTACCGGCGTGCGCATCGGCATTGGCATTGCTCAGGGCCTGGCGCTGGGGGCGAATCTGCCCATGATCGGCGTGTCTACCCTGGCAACCATGGCGCAAGGTGCCTGGCGTCAAACCGGTGCAACCCGCGTTCTGGCCGCGATCGACGCGCGAATGGGCGAAGTCTACTGGGCTGAATATACCCGTGATGAACAGGGTATCTGGCACGGGGAAGAGACGGAAAAAGTGCTGAAACCGCAAGCCGTTGGTGAACGGTTGAAACAGCTCTCAGGCGAATGGGCTATCGTGGGGACAGGCTGGCAAGCCTGGCCCGACATGGCAAACGAAAGCGGCCTGACGCTGGTGGACGGCAAGACGCTGTTACCTGCCGCAGAAGATATGCTGCCGATTGCCTGTCAGCTGCTGGCTGCAGGTCAAACCGTGACGGTTGAACATGCCGAGCCGGTTTATTTGCGTAACGAAGTCGCCTGGAAGAAACTTCCGGGCCGGGAGTGACTCTCAGTAACAAGCACTGAGAAAAAGGAGTCGCATCATGGCGGTTCAGACTAAAGTTGTACGCCTTTTCATGGCAGGCGTCGTTGCCGTGGCGTTGAGTGGCTGTGTTACCGTTCCAGACGCGATTAAGGGAAGCAGTCCGACTCCGCAGCAGGATCTTGTGCGGGTGATGAATGCACCGGAACTTTACGTCGGACAGGAAGCGCGTTTTGGCGGAAAGGTGGTTGATGTCATTAACCAGCAGGGTAAAACCCGTCTTGAAATTGCGACGGTAACGCTGGACAGCGGGGCAAGACCTGAACTTGGTGACGCTTCCCGCGGGCGAATTTACGCCGATGTGAACGGTTTCCTCGATCCGGTCGATTTCCGCGGACAGCTGGTCACCGTCGTGGGGCCGATTACCGGCACGGTGCAGGGTAAAATTGGCAACACGCCTTACAAATTTATGACCATGCAGGTCAATGGCTATAAACGCTGGCGTGTGGTGCAGCAGGTAGTGATGCCGCCTCAGCCAATCGACCCGTGGATGTGGGGTCCTCATCCTTACCGGTATGGATACGGTGGATGGGGCTGGTATAACCCTGGCCCTGCACAAGTACAGACGATAGTAACAGAATAACTCTCTGTTATTGTTAGGAAAGAGACAGCGGCTCAGCCGCTGTCTCTGTTTTTATATGGCGAAAACATAAAAAAAGAGTGACGCGCTTCGCAACCTTAAATCTGAACAATTAATAAACTGGTACGCTGAGTTAATATAATGTTAACGAACTGTTTATTATCGGGGTTGTGATGACGACGAACACTCATTTCAGAGGTGATGCATTGAAGAAGGTTTGGCTAAACCGTTATCCCGCAGACGTGCCGGCGGAGATCAATCCTGACCGTTATCAATCCCTGGTTGAATTATTTGAGCACTCGGTGAGACGTTATGCCGATCAGCCTGCATTTGTGAACATGGGTGAGGTGATGACCTTCCGTAAACTGGAAGAGCGTAGCCGGGCCTTTGCCGCCTATTTGCAGGAAGGGCTGGGGCTGCAAAAAGGGGATCGCGTCGCATTGATGATGCCAAATCTTCTGCAATATCCGGTGGCGCTGTTTGGCATCCTGCGCGCGGGCATGATTGTGGTGAACGTCAATCCGCTGTATACGCCACGCGAGCTGGAACATCAGCTTAACGACAGCGGCGCGTCGGCTATCGTGATTGTGTCGAACTTTGCCCATACGCTGGAGAAAGTGGTCGCCAAAACGCAGGTCCGCCATGTGATCCTGACGCGAATGGGGGACCAGCTCTCCACGGCGAAAGGGACGCTGGTTAACTTTGTCGTCAAATACGTGAAGCGTCTGGTACCAAAATACCATCTGCCGGATGCCATCTCTTTTCGCAGTGCGCTGCATAACGGTTATCGTATGCAGTACATCAAACCGGACGTGGTGCCGGAAGATCTGGCTTTCCTGCAATACACCGGCGGCACGACGGGCGTGGCGAAAGGGGCCATGCTGACCCATCGCAATATGCTGGCGAACCTCGAGCAGGTTAATGCGACCTACGGGCCGCTGTTGCATGCCGGTAAAGAGCTGGTCATCACCGCACTACCGCTTTACCACATCTTTGCCCTGACCATGAACTGCCTGCTGTTTATTGAGCTGGGCGGTCAAAACGTGCTGATTACCAACCCGCGTGATATTCCGGGGCTGGTGAAAGAGCTGGCGAAATATCCGTTTACCGCAATGACCGGGGTCAACACGCTCTTTAACGCGCTTCTGAATAACAAAGAGTTTCAGCAGCTTGATTTTTCGACGCTGCATTTGTCGGCGGGTGGCGGGATGCCGGTTCAGCAGGCCGTGGCCGAGCGCTGGGTGAAACTGACCGGACAATACCTGCTTGAGGGCTACGGCCTGACGGAGTGCGCGCCGCTGGTGAGCGTCAATCCGCACGATATTGATTACCACAGTGGCAGCATCGGCCTGCCTGTGCCGTCCACCGAAGCGAAACTGGTGGATGATGAAGACAATGAAGTGGCACCCGGTGAACCTGGCGAGCTGTGCGTTAAAGGTCCACAGGTTATGCTGGGATACTGGCAGCGCCCTGACGCCACGGATGAAATCCTCAAAGGCGGCTGGCTGCATACCGGCGACATCGCGGTGATGGATGAACAGGGGTTCCTGCGCATCGTCGATCGCAAAAAAGATATGATTCTGGTGTCCGGGTTTAACGTCTATCCGAATGAAATCGAAGATATTGTGATGCAGCATAACGGCGTACACGAGGTGGCGGCCGTCGGTGTTCCCTCTGGCAGTAGCGGTGAGGCCGTGAAGATCTTTGTCGTTAAAAAAGATGCCTCGTTAACCGAAGAAGAGCTGATTACGTTCTGCCGTCGCCAGCTGACAGGCTATAAAGTGCCTAAGCTGGTGGAATTCCGCGATGAACTACCGAAATCGAATGTCGGGAAGATATTACGACGAGAATTACGTGACGAAGCCCGTGGCAAAGTGGACAATAAAGCCTAAGCTTCGAGTGAGTCGCCTGAAGACGCCGGTTTAGCCGGCGTTTTTTATGGGCGCAAACCAAAGAGAAACCGTTTTGAATTACCAGATGATCACGACCAACGACGAGCTGGCAACGCTTTGCGATGTCACGCGGGACTTTCCTGCCATTGCCCTGGACACCGAGTTTGTCCGTACGCGCACCTACTATCCGCAACTGGGGTTGATCCAGATGTATGATGGCAAAAAAGTATCGCTGATCGATCCTCTCGGCATTACCGACTGGGCGCCGATGCGTGCGCTATTGCTGGATACTGCCGTGACAAAATACCTGCATGCGGGCAGTGAAGATCTGGAAGTCTTTCTCAACACCTTTGGCATCATGCCGCAGCCGCTGATTGATACCCAGATTCTCGCCGCCTTCAGTGGTCGTCCGCTGTCGTGGGGGTTTGCCGCGATGGTGGAAGAGTATACCGGCCTGGCGCTGGATAAGAGTGAATCCCGTACCGACTGGCTGGCGCGTCCCTTGACGGAACGCCAGCTTGATTATGCGGCAGCCGACGTATTTTACCTCTTGCCGATCGCCGGGCAATTGATGAAAGAGGCGCAAGAGGCGGGCCGGCTGGATGCAGCGCTAAATGAATGTCAGATGACACAACAGCGCCGCCAGGAAGTGCTGGATCCTGCCGACGCATGGCGTGAAATCACCAATGCCTGGCAACTCCGTACGCGGCAGCTTGCCTGCCTGCAATTGCTCGCTGACTGGCGTCTGCGCAAGGCGCGTGAACGCGATATGGCAGTCAACTTTGTCGTCAGGGAAGAGCATCTGTGGGCCGTAGCGCGTTATATGCCGGGCAGCCTGGGCGAGCTTGACAGTATAGGTCTGTCGGGAAGTGAAATCCGGTACCACGGTAAAACCCTTCTCGCACTGGTGGCCAAAGCGCAAGAGATCCCGGAAGAGAATCTGCCGGAACCACTGGTCAATCTGATGGACATGCCTGGTTACCGTAAAGCCTTTAAAGAGATCAAGGCGCTGGTTCAGGAGGTAGCGGTTGAGAGCAAACTTAGCCCGGAGCTGCTGGCATCACGTCGTCAAATCAACCAGCTGTTAAACTGGCACTGGAAGATTAAAGACACGGGGCTGCCGGAACTGATGGCGGGCTGGCGCGGTGAATTGATGGCCGATCGCCTGAATACGCTGCTCAACGCTTATCCGCGTTAAAACAGCAAAACCCCGGTAAGCGGAACGCTACCGGGGGAGAGAACGGGCTACGTATTACGTGCCCGTACTGTCTTCGCTCAGCCTGCTTAGGGACGCGACTCTTCGGCTTCCGGAAGCGTCACGTTGAGCTCCAGAATCGAAATATCGCCGTCCTTTTGCTCCAGCTGCACGGTGACCATCTCCGGGTCGATCTGCACGTACTTACAAATCACTTCCAGGATGTCTTTGCGCAGTTGCGGCAAATAGTGCGGTTCAGCATCGCTACGACGACGTTCCGCGACAATAATTTGCAGTCGCTCTTTAGCGATGTTGGCGGTGCTTTTTTTCCGCGAGAGAAAAAAGTCCAGTAATGCCATAACTTATCCTCCGAACAGGCGTTTGAGGAAACCTTTCTTCTCTTCTTCAATGAAGCGGAAAGGACGTTCTTCTCCCAGCAGACGGTCAACGGTATCCGCATACGCTTTACCGGCATCTGCCGTATTATCCAGAATCACAGGCTCGCCCTGGTTAGAGGCGCGTAACACGGACTGATCTTCCGGAATCACGCCAACCAGTTTGATGCGCAGGATCTCCAGCACGTCTTCCATGCTGAGCATGTCACCTTTGTTCACGCGGCCCGGATTGTAACGGGTCAGCAGCAGGTGCTCTTTAATCGGCTCCTGACCATTTTCGGCGCGACGAGATTTAGAGGCCAGGATACCCAGGATACGGTCGGAGTCACGTACAGAAGAGACTTCAGGGTTGGTGGTGATAATCGCTTCATCAGCAAAATAGAGCGCCATCAACGCACCGGTTTCGATGCCGGCAGGGGAGTCGCAGACGACAAAATCGAACTCCATCTTTTTCAGCTCATCCAGCACCTTCTCCACGCCTTCACGGGTCAGTGCATCTTTGTCACGCGTCTGAGAGGCGGGAAGGATGTACAGGTTCTCTGTGCGCTTATCTTTGATCATCGCCTGATTTAAGGTGGCATCGCCCTGAATGACGTTCACAAAGTCATACACGACGCGTCGCTCACAACCCATAATCAGATCCAGGTTACGCAGGCCGATATCAAAGTCGATAACGACCGTCTTTTTTCCCTTCTGGGCCAAACCAGTAGCGATGGCCGCGCTGGAGGTGGTCTTGCCAACGCCTCCTTTACCCGAAGTCACAACAATAATGCGTGCCATAGAAATTCCTTGTTAAAAAGGGATCAATTCAACGGTTGAACAGTCAAAGCGCTCTCTGCTAAACGCAGGCGGGCCGCTTTGCCATAAAATTCAGCTGGGATTTTATCGCTCAGCCAATATTCCCCTGCGATGGACACCAGTTCCGCCGTCAGGTGGGTACAAAATATTTGCGCGTCCCGGTCGCCGCTTGCGCCGGCCAGTGCGCGTCCGCGCATCATGCCATAGACGTGAATATTGCCATCGGCAATCAGTTCGGCACCCGCGCTAACGTGGCTTGTCACAATCAGATCACAGTTTGGTGCATAAATGCGCTGACCGGAACGAACCGGCACATCAATCAATCGCGTTTTTGTGACGGGTGCTATGTTTTGCACGGATGGCTGCGGCGCGGGCGCCTCTTTAGGCACAGAACGCGCAGGTTTTTCTTTGCCTTCCATGAGAATAGGCAGACCGGCGCGGTCAATTTCTGCTTTCAGCTCTGCATCTTTGCAGCCGCTGATACCGACGATACGCAGCCCGGTAGACGACACGGCCTGTTGCAGGTGCTGCCAGTTCACTGGCGCAACCAGATCGCTGACGTTCACGACGACCGGGGCATGTTTTAAAAAAGTGGGTGCCTGAGCGATTTTGTCTTCTAACGCCTGACGAATAACCTCGGGTTTTGCATCGTGCAAATGAACCACTGATAAGGTGAAGCTACTGCCTTTAAGCTCGATGGGCGTGTTTGACATCCTGGCCTTACTCAATTTGCTGTTAATCGCGGCACATTCGCCACGATATTCCGAAGAGTATCAGGCATGTTATAGTCACTACTATATTGAGGCAAGCAACCACCCGTTAATTCAGAGTAAAAACATGTTTTGTGTGATCTATCGAAGTACCAAACGCGACCAGACCTATCTTTATGTCGAAAAGAAAGACGATTTTTCACGCGTTCCGCCGGAGCTACTGAAAGGATTTGGCGCGCCGCAGCTGGCCATGCTGCTGCCGCTGGACGGCCGTAAAAAGCTGGTGAACGCCGATCTGGAAAAAGTTAAAACCGCTTTGAAAGAGCAGGGCTATTATTTACAGCTTCCGCCACCGCCTGAGAATTTATTAAAACAGCATCTCGAAGGTGACGGAAAGCCATAATCCCGGTGTAAGCCGTGGGTCATCCAACAACCGTTTAGGGGACGAGCATGTATCAACATCATGACTGGCAAGGTGCATTACTGGATTTTCCCGTCAGCAAAGTGGTTTGTGTGGGCAGTAATTATGCAAAGCATATTCAGGAAATGGGCAGCGCGGTACCCGAAGAACCGGTGTTGTTCATTAAGCCAGAAACAGCGTTGTGCGATCTGAAGCAGCCCCTGGTTCTGCCGCAAGGGCTTGGCTCAGTGCACCATGAAGTCGAACTGGCGGTGCTGATTGGCGGTACATTGCGTCAGGCCTCTGAGGATCATGTGCATATAGCCATTGCCGGTTATGGTATCGCCCTCGATTTAACCTTACGCGATCTGCAGGGTAAAATGAAAAAAGCCGGGCAGCCGTGGGAAAAGGCCAAAGGGTTTGATAATGCCTGTCCGATTTCTGGTTTTATCCCGGTGGCCGATTTTACCGGCGATCCGCAAAACACCGCATTAAGCCTGAGCGTTAACGGCGAAATCCGTCAGCAGGGCACCACGGCAGACATGATCCACAAAATTCTGCCGCTGATTGCCTACATGAGCCGTTTCTTTACCCTGAAACCCGGCGATGTGATCCTGACGGGCACGCCAGAAGGCGTGGGGCCGCTTATCAGCGGCGACGAACTGGCGATCGGTTTTAACGGTCAGTCGGTTAAAACGCGCGTACTGTAAAATCCTTTTGCCGCCGAAAGACGGCGGCAAAACTTGCATCCCCGTGCCAGACTGGTTATAAGGTGCGCTTTGTTTTTGACGTGTGGACATCCTGATGAGCGAAATTCCTTTCTGGCAACGTAAGACACTCGACCAAATGACCGACGCCGAGTGGGAATCGCTGTGCGATGGTTGCGGGCAGTGTTGCCTGCACAAGCTGATGGACGAAGACTCGGACGAAATCTATTTTACTAACGTCGCCTGCAAGCAGCTGAACATCAAAACCTGTCAGTGCCGCAACTACGAGCGTCGCTTTGAGTATGAGCCGGACTGCATCAAATTAACCCGCGATAATCTGCCGACGTTTGAGTGGTTGCCACATACCTGCGCGTATCGTTTGCTGGCAGAGGGCAACGCGCTGCCGGCCTGGCATCCGCTGCTGACCGGTTCAAAAGCGGCGATGCACGGTGAACGCATCTCGGTGCGCCACATTGCGGTGAAAGAGTCTGACGTTCAGGACTGGGAAGACCATATTATGAATCATCCGAATCGCTGAAAATAAAAAAACCGCCGAGGCGGTTTTTTACTGGGGCTCTGCGATCGCGGGTGAGACGGCGAAGACAAAAACGGCAACCGAAGTTGCCGTTTTGCTTTTATCGTCCGAACAGATCGCGTCTTTTTGGTTTTAACGGCTGAGCAATCAGAACCAGCAGCGCCACAATCAGGTAGGCGGCGAACACACCCACCAGCCACTGCGGCATCTCAAGCGACAGGAATTCCCACTGACGCACGGAGCAGTCACCGGATGCCAAGAACACCTGCGGCAGCCATTTATCCAGCGGTAACCAGCCTGGGAAGCGAGCAGCAAAATCACACGTCATAAACGGCGAGGGATGCAGCTGAATCATGGTATGTTCCCACGCCAGCGACAGACCTTTCCAGGCGCTGTACAACCAGATGGCTATCCCGGCATAGCGCAGTGGGGATTTTGGCGCAATCGCCCCCACAAGACCTGCACCCATAATGCCGAAAAGCGCGCAACGTTCATAAATACACAGCACACAGGGCTTCAGCCCCATTCCATGCTGGAACCAAAGCGCAACCATCTCCAGCGCAAAGGCGGTCAGGGCCATCAACAACCACGCTCCGCGACCGCGAGAGCATTGGTTTAAAAATCGCAACATAATCATTTCCCTGGAACATGCTTAGAAAGCGCAGTGTAAACGAATTCGTTTAACGCGCCACCCGGTCTTGGCAAAATAAAACGTAATTGGATATTTATAATGCAGAAAGTCAAACCGGGCAGCGAACCGCCCGGTTTCAGGCACTTAATGCGCGGCCAGTATACCTATTTGCGTCACCCAATGCGTATAAGGAATGAGGGTAAATTTGACGCACAGCAAACCGATTAGCGTTAATACCACCGTATACGGCAATGCCATCCATACCATCCTTCCATACGAAAGACGAATGAGTGGCGCGAGCGCCGAGGTCAGTAAAAAGAGGAACGCAGCCTGACCATTCGGCGTTGCGACCGACGGCAGGTTGGTGCCGGTATTAATGGCCACCGCCAACAGTTCAAACTGATTAATATCAATCGCGCCGTGTTCAAGCGCCGCTTTCGCTTCGTTGATATAGACCGAGCCCACAAACACATTATCGGAAATGGATGACAGCAGGCCGTTAAACAAATAGAACAGCGACAGCTGGGAATCAGGTGACGCCTGAAGCACATATTCAATAACAGGCGTGAAAAGCTGTTGATCGATAATCACCGCTACAATGGCGAAAAACACCGTCAGCAGAGCGGTGAATGGCAGCGCCTCGGTAAAGGCTTTGCCAATGGCGTGTTCGTCCGTCACCCCGGTAAACGATGTGGCGAGAATGATGACGGATAAGCCGATTAACCCCACTTCGGCTAAATGGAACGCCAGGGCGATAATCAACCAGACACCAATCAAACCTTGCGCGATCAAGGCCAGCTTATCCTGACGGGTGCGCTGGCGGCGGCTTTTATGATCGAAATCCTGCAAGACCTCACGCACCGGGCCTGGTAACTCTGCGCCGTAGCCAAAGAGCCTGAATTTCTCGACCAGAATACAGGTGACCAGGCCGCAGATCAGAACCGGCACGCTGACCGGGGCCACCCGCAGGAAGAATTCGACAAAGTTCCAGCCGGCGGCTTTAGCGATAATCAGGTTTTGGGGTTCGCCCACCATCGTCATTACGCCGCCCAGCGCGGTCCCGACACCCGCGTGCATCATCAGGCTGCGCAAGAAGGCGCGGAACTGTTCCAGCACGTCGCGCTGATGAATATCCAGCGCGTTATCATCCTGAAGGTTCTCTTCGGGTCTGGCAGACGCCACGCGGTGGTAAATGCTGTAGAAGCCCACCGCCACGCTGATGACCACGGCGACCACCGTCAGCGCATCAAGGAAGGCCGACAGAAAGGCCGCCGCAAGGCAAAACGACAGTGATAGCACCGTTTTTGAACGAATGCTGAGCAGCAGGCGGGTAAAGATAAATAGCAGCAGCTGCTTCATAAAGTAGATCCCCGCCACCATATACATCAGCAGCAGAAGGACTTCAAGATTGTTAGCCAGCTCTTCTTTAACATGCTCAGCGCTGGTCATCCCGACGAGAACGGCTTCAATGGCCAACAGACCCCCCGGCAGCAGGGGATAGCATTTCAGCGCCATTGCCAGAGCAAAAATAAACTCAGCAACCAGCAGCCAGCCTGCGGTAAAGGGGTTAAAAATGAACACCAACGGATTAATAATCAGAAAAGCGAGTAGTGTCAGTTTGTACCAGTCTGGCGACTGGCCTAAAAAATTGCGCCACAGGGCGCGCCCAAAAGTCATTTCCACAGCCGACGTCTCTCCTCGCCAAAAGTAAGTAAAACATTATTATACGCTTATTCTGCATGAATAACGTCCCCGGATAAGGGGCGGATATTTGATAAAAATGAAACAGCGATCCCTTTTTTCTCTCTCCAGCGTGCTACCTGCCACTGGATGCGTCTGGTATGATGAGTCCATTAGCAAAAGCTGTGTAATGGAAATCTCACTATGGTCATTAAGGCGCAAAGCCCGGCGGGTTTCGCTGAAGAGTACATCATTGAAAGCATCTGGAATAACCGCTTCGCACCAGGAACGATTCTTCCGGCTGAACGCGAACTCTCGGAACTGATTGGCGTCACTCGTACCACCTTACGCGAAGTATTACAGCGTCTGGCACGCGATGGCTGGCTGACGATTCAGCACGGTAAACCGACCAAAGTGAACAACTTCTGGGAAACCTCGGGCCTGAATATTCTCGAAACGCTGGCTCGCCTCGATCATGAAAGCGTACCGCAGCTTATCGATAACCTGCTTTCGGTGCGTACCAACATCTCAACCATCTTTATCCGTACGGCGTTCCGCCAGCATCCGGATAAAGCGCTGGAAGTGCTCGCCACGGCGAATGCCGTTGAAGATCATGCTGATGCTTTTGCAAGCCTGGACTACAACATCTTCCGTGGTCTTGCCTTTGCCTCGGGCAACCCTATTTACGGTCTCATCATTAATGGGATGAAGGGATTGTATACGCGGATTGGGCGTCACTACTTCGCCAACCCTGAAGCGCGCAGTCTCGCATTGGGCTTCTACCACAAGCTGGCTGAGCTGTGCACCGAAGGTTCTCACGATCAGGTCTATGAAACGGTACGCCGTTACGGGCATGATTCAGGGGAGATCTGGCACCGTATGCAGAAGACCCTGCCGGGCGATTTGGCGATTCACGGACACTGAGTCTCAATTAAGAAAAAACCTCTCGCCTGAGAGGTTTTTTTTCGCCTGCGGGTGGAGGTCCGGTATCAGCATTAAAGAATATTCTGACGCGCCGGGCAACGCTCAAGCAACTCTACGCTACCGTCTTCGTTTTGCTGCTCCATCAGTACATCAAAGCCCCAAAGGCGATGAACATGCTTGAGCACCTCTTTACGCCCTTTATCCAGCGGCGCACGGTTGTGCGGAATATAGCGCAAGGTTAACGATCGATCCCCGCGTAAATCCACATTCCACACCTGAATATTCGGCTCCAGATTGCTCAAATTGTACTGCGAGGAGAGCCGGGAGCGGATTTCGCGATATCCCTCTTCGTTGTGGATGGCAGAGATCTCAAGATAATTGTTGCGGTCATCATCAAGCACCGTAAAGAAGCGGAAATCGCGCATAATTTTCGGCGACATAAACTGGCTGATAAAGCTCTCGTCCTTGAAGTCACGCATGGCGAAGTGCAGGGTTTCGAGCCAGTCCGACCCGGCAATATCCGGGAACCAGTAGCGATCCTCTTCCGTTGGCGTCTGGCAGATGCGCTTAATGTCCTGGAACATGGCAAAGCCCAGGGCATACGGGTTAATACCGCTGTACCACTGGCTGTTATACGGTGGCTGGAAAACCACATTGGTATGACTGTGCAGGAACTCCAGCATAAACCGCTCGGTCAATTTACCTTCGTCATACAGATGATTAAGGATGGTGTAATGCCAGAACGTGGCCCAGCCTTCATTCATCACCTGCGTCTGTTTTTGCGGATAAAAATACTGGCTGACTTTGCGTACGATGCGCAGGATCTCACGCTGCCAGGGTTCCAGCAGGGGCGCATTTTTTTCCATAAAATAGAGCAGGTTTTCCTGCGGTTCAGAAGGGTAACGACGCACCTCGGCGATAGTTTTCTCTTCTTCGCGTTTTGGTAGCGTACGCCAGAGCATATTCACCTGGCTTTGCAGATACTCTTCGCGGCTTTTCTGCCGGGCCTTCTCCTCCTGCAGCGAAATTTTCTGCGGACGTTTGTAGCGATCCACCCCGTAATTCATCAGAGCATGGCAGGAGTCGAGTAACTTTTCGACTTCATCCACGCCGTAACGCTCTTCGCATTCGGTAATGTATTTACGGGCAAAAATCAGGTAATCGACAATGGAACTGGCATCCGTCCAGCTGCGGAAAAGATAGTTATTTTTAAAGAAGGAGTTATGTCCGTAGCAGGCATGCGCCATCACCAGCGCCTGCATAGTGATGGTATTTTCTTCCATCAGATAGGCAATGCAGGGGTTGGAGTTAATGACGATTTCATAGGCCAGACCTTGCTGGCCATGTTTATACAGCCGTTCGGTTTCAATGAACTTTTTACCAAACGACCAGTGAGGATAGTTAATCGGCATCCCGACGCTGGAGTAGGCGTCCATCATCTGCTCGGAGGTGATGACTTCGATCTGGTGAGGGTAGGTATCCAGACGGTAGAGCTTTGCGACACGGTCAATTTCTGCCAGGTACACATCCAGCAGCTCAAACGTCCAGTCGGGTCCGTCGCTCAGTCGTGTGCTGTCCTTGTTCATGGAATCAATGGTAGCCATTAGCGCGTCCTCATTGTCGGTGCTCTCTCTGTCTGGAGAGCCTCCTTTCAAGCATAGATCACCGCATTCAAAAGCGTGCTGGCGCAGAAATTTTTTCTTTACGATTTCCCGTTTTTGAAACGGCAGAAAAGGGCGGTCTTGCAGCATTTTATACTGGCTAAAAATAACCCACAGCATGAGATCCCAAATAACCGCTATCCCTGCATACGGGGCGAGATGTGAGATAAGTCACCATAAAAAAGTCGTATGTTGAATAATATTTTCAACTAGGTTATCAATCTGTAATTAGAAGATTGTTCTTTTGCACATAATGGAGCGGCTATGCGTGTTGTCATACTGGGAAGTGGCGTAGTGGGTGTCACCAGCGCCTGGTATTTAAGTCAGGCTGGACATGACGTTACCGTCATCGATCGCGAGTCAGGACCTGCGCTTGAGACCAGCGCGGCCAATGCCGGACAAATCTCTCCCGGCTATGCTGCGCCATGGGCCGCGCCGGGCGTTCCTCTCAAGGCGATTAAATGGATGTTTCAGCGTCACGCGCCGCTGGCGATAAGCCTGGATGGCTCGCCGAGCCAGCTTAAGTGGATGTGGCAAATGCTGCGTAACTGCGACACTCGCCATTACATGGAGAATAAAGGCCGCATGGTACGGCTTGCGGAATACAGCCGTGACTGCCTGAAAGCGCTACGCGCCGCCACCAACATCCAGTACGAAGGCCGCCAGGGGGGAACGCTGCAGCTCTTCCGTACCGCGCAACAGTATGAAAATGCGACCCGCGATATCGCGGTTCTTGAAGACGCGGGCGTACCTTACCAGTTACTGGAGGCCAGCCAGCTGGCGCAGGTTGAACCGGCGCTGGCTGAAGTGGCACATAAACTGACGGGGGGTCTGCGGCTGCCTAATGACGAAACCGGTGACTGTCAGCTCTTTACCCAGCGTCTGGCGCAAATGTGCGAGCAGGCAGGCGTCAAATTCCGCTTTAATACGCCGGTCGACAAATTGCTGTCAGAAGGGGAAAAGATCTACGGCGTCAAATGTGGTGACGAGGTCATCAAAGCCGATGCCTACGTGATGGCCTTCGGATCGTATTCCACCGCCATGCTGAAAGGGATTCTGGACATTCCGGTTTATCCGCTAAAAGGCTACTCGCTCACGATTCCGGTAAAAGAAGACAACGGCGCGCCTGTTTCCACTATCCTTGATGAAACCTACAAAATTGCGATTACCCGCTTTGACAACCGTATTCGTGTTGGCGGGATGGCAGAAATTGTTGGTTTTAACACGGAATTGCTGCAACCGCGTCGCGAAACGCTGGAAATGGTGGTGCGCGATCTCTTCCCTCGTGGAGGCGTCGTCGAACAGGCCACCTTCTGGACCGGGCTTCGCCCTATGACGCCAGACGGCACCCCGATTGTTGGGCGCACGCCGTATAAGAACTTGTGGACCAACACCGGTCACGGCACGCTGGGCTGGACCATGGCCTGCGGTTCCGGGCAGTTGCTGAGTGATTTGATATCCGGTCGATCGCCCGCGATTCCCTTTGATGATTTAAGCGTGGCGCGTTACCAGTCCGGTTTTACCCCCTCCCGGGCGCAACATCTGCATGGCGCGCATAACTAACAAGGAGTCGTCATGTCCCGTCCTATTCTGGCTCAGCTGGATTTGCAGGCGCTGAAAGCAAACCTGCAGGTAGTCCGCCGTGCTGCGCCAGGTTCCCGCGTCTGGTCTGTGGTCAAGGCCAACGCTTACGGTCATGGTATTGACCGTATCTGGAGTGCGCTGAGCGGCACCGATGGTTTTGCCTTACTGAACCTTGAAGAGGCTATTCTGCTCCGCGATCGCGGCTGGAAAGGCCCCATATTGCTGCTTGAAGGGTTCTTTCATGCCGATGAATTACCCCTGCTCGACAAATATCGTCTGACAACCAGCGTGCACAGCAACTGGCAAATCAAAGCGCTGCAGAACGCAAAACTGCACGCCCCGCTGGATATCTACCTGAAGGTTAACAGTGGTATGAACCGGCTGGGCTTTCAGCCCGATCGGGTTCACACGGTCTGGCAGCAGCTGCGAGCCGCGCAGAACGTGGGTGAAATAACCCTGATGGCACACTTCGCCGACGCCGAAAAACCAGACGGTATCGACGAGGCGATGGTCCGCGTTGAACAGGCGGCGGAAGGGCTGAACGGCCCGCGTTCGCTGTCGAATTCGGCCGCCACCCTCTGGCATCCGGAAGCGCACTTTGACTGGGTGCGTCCCGGCATCATTCTTTATGGCGCATCGCCGTCCGGCCTCTGGCAGGATGTGGCGAACAGCGGGCTCAGGCCGGTGATGACCCTGCGCAGCGAAATTATCGCGATCCAGACGCTGAAAGCCGGGAGCACGGTGGGCTATGGCAGCCGTTATTGTGCTTCGGGTGAGCAACGTATCGGTATTGTGGCAGGCGGCTATGCCGATGGTTATCCACGCATTGCGCCGACCGGCACGCCAGTATGGGTTGATGGTGTCCGTACGGGCACCGTGGGTACCGTTTCAATGGATATGATGGCCATCGATTTAACCCCTTGTCCACAGGCGGGTATCGGTTCGCCTGTAGAACTGTGGGGCAACGAAGTCAAAATTGATGATGTGGCTGCCGCGGCTGGTACTGTGGGCTATGAACTGATGTGCGCGCTGGCGCCGCGCGTACCGGTTGTGACGGTGTAACGGGCCGCTGCCGGGTCCTGTTGACCCGGCTGTTCCTTTCTGCGACAGCGAAACCGCGCGGGTTACTCCTGTTCCTCTTCCATAGGACGCACGCCCACTTTGCGCACTGCGTTATCCTCTTTTTCAGCCACCGTCCAGATCATCCCGGCAAATTCCACCTGGTCACCGACCACGGGAGCCGCACCCAGCAACTGCTGGATAATTTCACCCAGCGTTTGCTGTTTTTCGCGGTATTCCAGACCTTCTTCCAGACCGTAGATCAGCGCCACGTCGGCAAATTTGGCGCTGGCTTCCAGAATAAAATCACCAAAGAAGCGCTGATCCAGGGCCACCGGCGGCGACTGGCTGAACAGCTTGCCCAGTGCGGGAAGATCGGTTTCACGGCCAATGACGCAAAGGATATCGCCCTCGCGCAGCCGGGTACTGCCCGTTGGGTGCAGCAGTGCGTTATCGCGAAACAGCGCGGCAATGCGCGTTTCACTGGGCATATGCAAATCACGCAGCGAGGCGCCAACGCACCACTTATCCGCGCTTAACTGATAGACAAACTGCTCCCACGGATTTTCCGGATGAATATCCAGCCCGACGCGTGAGACGGGGAGGCCGACCGGCGGCACCACGACTTTGGCTTTTTTGGCCGCCCAGCCGAGCGACGTCCCCTGGAACAGGAGCGAGACCAGCACCACGAAGAACGCCACGTTAAAGAACAGGCGGGCATTATCCAGCCCGGCCATCATCGGGAAGACGGCGAGGATGATAGGCACCGCCCCGCGTAGTCCTACCCAGCTGATAAAGACGCGCTCGCGCAGGTTAAAGCCGCGGAACGGCAGCAAACCGGCAAACACCGACAGGGGGCGGGCAAAGAAAATCATCCAGGCCGACAGTAACAGTGCCGGAACGGCGATAGGCAACAGATCGGAAGGTGTCACCAGCAGGCCGAGCACCAGGAACATGCCAATTTGCGCCAGCCACGCCAGGCCATCGAAGTTTTGCAGAATGGCATGGCGGTTGCGAATAGGGCGATTGCCTAACAAGAACCCGCACAGATAGACCGCCAGAATCCCGCTGCCGTCCAGTGCCGTGGTAACGGCAAAAATCATGATACCCCCGCTCAGGGCCAGCAAAGGATAAAGCCCGGAGGGGAGAGCGATTCGGTTGATCATCTGTTGCAAAAGATAGCCGCCGGCCAGGCCAATTATAATTCCCAGGCCAAACTGCTGCAGAATATGCCAGGCAAACATCCAGCTTAAGCCGGTTTCATGCTGTTGAATCATCTCGATGAGCGTAATGGTCAGAAATACCGCCATCGGATCGTTACTGCCGGACTCTATCTCAAGCGTGGAACCCACACGTTCGTTCAGCCCTTTACCGCCAAGCAGCGAAAATACCGCTGCCGCATCGGTTGAGCCGACAATTGCGCCAATGAGCAATCCTTCCATCATATCGAGATGGAATAGCCACGCCGCCATCATCCCGGTCAAACCGGACGTAATTAATACGCCTACGGTGGCCAGCGACAGTGCCGGGCCGAGCGCCACGCGGAAGGAGCTTGCCTGGGTACGCATCCCGCCATCGAGGAGGATCACCGCCAGCGCAAGGTTACTCACCATGTAAGCGAAAGGATAGTTATCGAATGGAATACCGCCGATACCATCGATGCCTGCAAGCATACCGATGGCCAGGAATATCACCAGAATAGGTATACCGAGGCGCGATGAAAATGAACTTAATACAATACTAAAGGTTACAAGGACTGAACCCAAAATGAACAAACTAATTATTGCCGCGGCATCCAAAGTTTTCTTACTCCCACCTCAATGTTGTCACTGTTACTAAAACCCTAACATAATAACAACAGTAGCAATGTTTTATTGAGGTGGTTTAACGGCTTTTTTATGCCTTTAAGACAGGATGACCCTGCATCGTTAAGCGGGTGCCGCTGCGATCGTGGGTCAGGGAGGCATGTGCACCCAGCGGCAGGGTGACGGTTTGCTGTTCATGACCGAATGCCAGACCGGTAATCACCGGAATATCCAGACGCGAACGGATGAAATCGATCATGGTCTCCAGGCTGTATCCCGCATCGTAATCATTCGGCAGCGCACCGCTAAAACTGCCCAGCACGATGGCGGACTGACGCCCCAGAATACCCGCATGGTAAAGCTGCAACAGCATCCGCTCAACGCGGAACGGGTGCTCGTTGATATCCTCAAGGACCAGAATGCCGTTCTCAATTTCCGGTAACCACGGCGTACCAATCAGCGATGTCAGCATCGCCAGGTTGCCGCCCCACAGCTGACCCTCACAAGACCAGTCTGGCCCCTGACCTTGCCACTCAATGTTCAGCACCGGATTGCGTAAGGCACGCCAGAAATGATCCTGGGTAAACGCGTCCAGCTCAGGCGCGCCAAAATTCCCCGCCAGCATAGGGCCGCTGAAGGTAATGACATTATGTAAAGCCAATAACCCGAGTTGGATAACCGTAAAATCGCTGTGCCCGCAGATCAGCAATGGCTGCTGCTGCTGACGTTTTGCCAGGCCTGCCCAGTCAATGCTTTCCAGTAGCCGGCTGGCACCGTACCCGCCGCGGACGGCCAGCACGATAATATCTTCGCCCTGCAAACTGACCAGGCTATTGATATCGTTCAGTCTCTGCGCTTCAGTTCCGGCAAATCGCTCAAGCCGACGGGGGATCACCGCCTGATGGGATACCGCATGACCGAGATCCTCTAAACGCTGAACGCCGCGCTGAGCGGCATCCTGGTTAATGCAGTATCCGGACGGAGCGATAAGATGAATCTGAGACATGGCAATTCCTTGCTGAATGAGAAACTAAATGTCTATATCATGCCGCGTATACACGGCCTCCTCAAGAGGCAGGATGACCGCGAAGACCGGCTATAAGGATAGATGACGTGAAATTGAGATGGTTTGCTTTTTTAATGGTGTTGCTGGCGGGCTGTAGTAGCAAAAAAGATTACCAGAACCCCCCCTGGAACCCCGAAGTCCCGGTAAAACGGGCGATGCAGTGGATGCCCATCAGTGAAAAAGCCGGCAAAGCATGGGGCGTCAGCCCGCGACTGGTGACGGCCATTATTGCCGTGGAATCGGGCGGCAACCCGACGCTGGTGAGCAAATCCAATGCCGTGGGCCTGATGCAGTTAAAGGCGTCGACGGCGGGGAAAGAGGTTTATCGCTACATGGGCTGGAGCGGTCAACCTTCGACCAGTGAACTGAAAAATCCTGAGCGCAATATCTCTATGGGCACGGCGTATCTGAGCATTCTGGAGCATGGCATCCTCAAAGGCATCGAAGATCCTGAAGTCATGCAGTACGCGCTGGTGGTCTCTTACGTGAACGGTGCCGGCGCGTTGTTACGCACCTTCTCGTCGGATCGTAAAGAGGCCATTGAAGAAATTAACGACATGAATAAAGACGAATTCGTGGAGCATGTGGCGAAGAACCATCCTGCGCCGCAGGCACCACGCTATATCTGGAAAGTACAAAAAGCGATGGACGCCATGTAATATTCAGGCCGGGCAGTTCAGACTGTCCGGCTTCTTTCACAGAACTTTATTCGCTCGTTCCCGCGCTTCTCTTTCCAGTGAGAAAATGATCCGCTGTAGTTCGCGTTCGGCACCCGGCCCAACGTTGAGGAAACGGAAGCTCAGGCGTGGCGTGGTAATGGTTTCATTTTTGCTGTCGACGATTTTGCGTTCACTGATGGCAATCAGCTGCGCATCAAAGTAAAAGCGTCCCCAACCGCCCATGTCCAGCTCTATCTGAGAAAAACGCATCCCTTCAACCAGCCCTTCTGGCCTGGCCGTGTCCATCAACGCGCCCATGCCGCCCAGTGACAGATCGAACAAACGGAAGCGAAACTCCCGCTTATCCGGCATCTTTGCTTTGCAGAAATAGGACGGATGGAGCGGGGCGCTGATGCGAAAATATTCGCGGCGCTGAATGAACCACAGGCTGTCAGGCAACGGCATCATAAATGCCGGCAGGTTCAGGTAGTGAATCTGTTCTACCTTAGGTACCACGAACTCCACTTTTGCGCCCATGGTCTCTGCCAGAACCGAGATGTTCTGCCCACGAAGCACCGCGCGATTCTCATAGTCCTGGCTGCCAAGGTCGATGACCAGACGTTCAGGGGTGGCCTCCAGAATCTTGCTGATAAACTGATGGCCAGACCAGCTGATACGAACCGGTACGTCGCCTTTTTGCAGGTCCCGTAATACTCCTAATACAGCCAGCGGATTTTGCTTCAGGAACTGCTCACTGTAATTACTCACGCCGAAAGGCTCCTCGATTGTCTGACAGACTATCCCTGAAGTATCGGCAGCCGCAGGCAGAACTTAATACAAACCGGTGAGTTTTTTTCGCATTGACGAAGAATTAAGTCGGTGAGAAGGCACTGATTTCTGCACGCTGGCCTATACTTAACTCACTTGTGCGAAAGGTATTTCGCGCAGCTATTCATCTGTAAGAGGGCATCGCTATGGGTATTCTCGCCTGGATTGTTTTTGGTCTGATCGCCGGCGTTATCGCTAAATTCCTCATGCCTGGACGTGACGGGGGCGGCTTTATTCTGACCTGTATCCTTGGGGTTGTGGGTGCGGTTGTGGGCGGTTGGCTAGCCACCATGTTTGGAATGGGGGGCGACGTCACCGGCTTCAACATGCACAGTTTCCTGGTGGCCGTGGTGGGCGCCATTGTCGTTCTGTTGGTTTTCCGCTTGCTCAGACGAACCTGAACAGTATAAAAACGGCCCGCTGAGCGGGCCGTTTTTTTTGCTGCCCTGTGTCCTTCTCTTCTTCAGGAGGAGGGCAGTAGCGCACCGGATTATTGCGCCGCGCTGGCTTTTTCCGCCGGTGCATCATTGGCTGCGGGCTGAGTCGTGGGCAAACTGTCGCACGGTTTCTCTTTCGGGCAAACCGAGTCCAGCATTTTGAGCGTAACGCCGTTGGTCCAGCCAAAGCCATCCTGCAATGGATACTCACCGCCGCCCCCGCCAGTGCCCGTTGTGGAAACGTCATATTTCTCGACCAGCTTTTGCTCCCGGTCATAGGTATGCTGAACGTTAGTCAGGAAGCGCCAGGTGACGTCCATTGCCACCTTTTTATGCCCATAGTTTTGCAATCCTTCGGCCGCCACCCACTGTAGCGGGGCCCAGCCATTCGGCGCATCCCACTGCTGACCGCTATTAATGGTCGTCGTGGATACACCCCCTGGTTTCAGCAGCCGTGACGCGGTGGCGGCGGCCACTTTCTCTGCGCGGTCTTTGGAGGCCGCGTTGACAAACAGCGGATAGAGCGCTGCGGCGGTGAGCTGATTGCGCACTTTCTTACTCTTCAAATCGTAATCGGCGTACCAGCCCTCTTTATCATTCCACAGGTGGCTCTCCATTGCTTTTTGTCGAGCGCTGGCAAGCGCTTCATACCGGGTGGCGCTGGCAGCGTCTCCCCCGTCCTGGCTGGCTTTGGCCAGCAGTTTTTCCATCTTGAACATCAGGGCGTTCAAATCGACCGGGACGATGGTGGTGGTGCGGATCGTGCCGAGCTTTTGCGGATCGTCCATCCAGCGGGAGCTAAAGTCCCAGCCGGAGGCCGCTGCGGAGCGCAGATCCCGGTAGATCTCCGTCGCCGGACGATCGGGGGTATTTTTCGCGGTGGTCACATCATCCAGCCATGATTCCGGGCGCGGGGTATCTTTGTCGTCCCAGTAGCGGTTGAGAATCGAACCATCGTCCAGTTTGACCACGCGTTGATTAACCTGGCCTGGCTGCAACGCCTCCACACCTTCCATCCAGTAGGCGTACTCTTTTTCCATTTGAGGACGGTATTTTTTCAGCGCGTCGCTGTCATGCGTGGCCAGCAGTTCAACCATCAGAGAGAAAAACGGCGGCTGTGAGCGGCTAAGATAGTAGGTGCGATTACCGTTTGGAATATGTCCCCAGGCATCAATTTCATAGGCGAAGTTGGCGACCATATCGCTGATTTTATCCCAGTGATCGCTCTCGGCCAGCCCCAGCATGGTGAAGTAGCTATCCCAGTAATAGACTTCGCGAAAACGTCCACCGGGCACAACATAGGGTTTTGGCAAGGGCAGCAGGGAATCCCATTTTCCGGCGGTATCGGTGGTACGGGTCAATACCGGCCAGAGATCGTCGATATGCTCACGCAGACTTTGCCCTGACGGTGGAACATATTTTTCCGCTTCAGCAGGCAGGGTAAAGTTCATTTCGACAAAGTGGCGCAGATCGAAGCCTGACTGGCTATGCTGCATTCGGTAATCCGCAAGGATCATCAACGGATCGCTTTTTGGCACCGCGTCGGCAAAGGTCTTTTGATCGGGAAACAGTTTTGCGCTCTGGACATCGTTGAAAAGCGGGCCGAGTAAAATATCCGGGGAGGCCTGTGGTTCCGCGGCAGGCGTTTCAGCGTAGCTAAACGCAGTCATGCCGAGCAATGCTCCTCCCAGCGCAAGGTGTAACAGCGTAGGGCGGCGCAGTTGAGGTCTTATCATCGTTGTTCTCCTTTATTTGCTTAGCAGCGTGACCGCTGTCGTCAATCACCTGAAAACCTTAGACGAATATTGACCATTTCGCGTGTCGAATAGCCCATTTTGCGCAGAACCAGACAATTTACCGGTATGCAGAACGCGGCGAGGCGTAGCTCATTTATTATTCATATCTATGGTATTTATCTTTCAATAAAAATTAATAATAATATTCATTAAAGTTAAATACTCTCTCTCTTATTTATTCTGCTTTCCACTAATAAATAGTGTGATCCAGACGGGGTAATAAAAGTCATGATGACACAAAACGATTTGCTTCGATCACATTAGTTAAAAAACATAATACTTAAATTAAAAAACATAATAGACCCGTCGAACAGGATTAGGCGAAATAACCAGGCTTAACGTGAGCCTTACAATATTTTTCATCAGGATGGAATCTATGAGAGTAAAATATCTTGCTCTGCTTATGAGTTCTTTTTTTGCCACTGGGGTGATGGCGGCAAAAAGTACGGTGAGTCTCGAAGAAAAACTTGCGCAGCTCGAAGCGCGTCTGGAAAGTGCTGAAAGCCGCGCGGCGAATGCCGAAGCGCAGATACAGGCAATACAGCAACAGCAAGCCACGCAGGCTAAACGTGCGCCCACCGTTGCGGTAGAGTCCCTTGAGCCGGTCACAGCTCCCGCGGTGCCGAAACTGTCGCTTTCAGGTTATGGCGATATTAAATTCTATGGTGATGTCGAATTTAATATGGACGCGGCCAGCAAAACAGGCGGATTAACCTCCATCAAGACCAGCGCGAATGAAGACTGGGCATCCGGAAATCATGAACGGTGGGATATTAATGGCCGCATCTTATTAGGTTTTGATGGCTATCGCCGAATGGAGGATGGCAATTTTGCCGGCTTCTCCGTTCAGCCATTAGCAGATCTTACCGGAACCATGTTCCTTGATGATGCGACATTCTTCTTTGGCAATGAGAATAACTGGAAAATTAAAGTCGGTCGCTTCGAAGCCTATGATATGTTCCCGCTCAATCAGGATACCTTTGTTGAGTATTCCGGTAATACCGCCAACGATCTCTATAGCGATGGCTACGGTTATATCTACATGATGAAAGAAGGGCGCGGGCGAAGCGACAGCGGCGGCAACTTCCTGATGAGCAAAACCATCGATAACTGGTATTTTGAGGTGAATACCCTGCTTGAAGACGGCAGCAAGCTTTTCGTCGATCAGAAATACCACGGCGTCGATCTGGAAAACGACAAAAACGTGGCGTACGTGCGTCCGGTTATTGCCTGGCAGGGTGACACATTCTCCGCCGCAGCAGCGATGGAAAAGAACGTCGTTAATAATGCCTATGGTTATTACGATCAATCTGGCCAATGGGTCGATCAGTCGGAGCGTACCGGTTACGGTCTGACGCTGACCTGGAATGGGCAGAAAAACGATCCCGATAACGGCGTGGTCTTCAACGCCAGCACAGCCTATCTTGACGCCACGGACGAAACCAACTTTACCGCGGGCATGAACGGGCTATGGCGTAATTTCGAGCTGGGGTATATCTACGCGCATAACCAGATCGATGAATTTAATACGGCCAATTTCGACGCCGATTGTGACAATGACTGCTGGGTTACCGATCCGGGAGATTACGACATTCACACCATCCATGCGTCCTATCTTTTCCCGAACGTGATGAAAATGAAAAACTTCAATATCTATCTTGGGGCCTATGCCTCCTGGGTTGAAGCTCATCCAAACGAAGGCGAGGCCAATAACGACGATCGCTACGGGGGACGCGTGCGCTTCAAGTATTACTTCTGATGACACAACGGTCAGGCTTCTTCAGGAGTCTGACCGGTTTCCCGCAGGGTACCCGGCGCATGCCCCACAATGCGTTTAAATGCCCGGCTAAAGGCCGCAAGCGATCCATAGCCCAGCCGCAAAGCAACCGTTTCAATCGCCTGATTTTCGTGGCGGATGTACTGAATAGCCAGTCGCATACGCAGTTCGCTCAGATATCTGGCGGGCGTGGTCCCCGTAGCGGAAAGAAAACGCTCGGCAAACACGGAGCGCGACGTTCCGGCCTCTTTGGCCAGCTCCGCCACGCTCCAGTTGACCCCCGGCTGCTGGTGCATGGCGTAAATCGCCCGACTCAGACGCGGATCGCGCAATACCTGCACCCATCCTGTCGCTTGTCCGCAGCCCGCTTCAACCCAACCGCGCACGATGAGTGCCGCCACCACATCAGCCAGACGCGCCAGAATACCGGCAAAACCGACTTGCCGGGTCTGCGATTCTCGTTCCATGGCCGACAGCAATGGATGAATTTCCGGCCAGGTGCTCATCAGGCGACTCACCATCATTACCTCTGGCATGGCTTTAATCAGTGGCTGCATGCCGCCCAGCTCAAAATCCATACACCCGCTGAAGATAACCGTGCTCTCATTTTCAGGACACGGCTCGCAGCGTATAGCACAGACCGACTGGCAAAGGGATTCGCTGGGGAAAGCTGAAACCGGCGACACCTCCGCTTTTTCGTCTGAGAGCAGAGCGTGTGCGTTGCCGTTTGGGATAAACAACGCGTCGCCGCTGCTCAGCATGAAGCTTGCCCCACTTTCCATACGCAGCAAGGCGCGCCCCTGACTGACAAAATGAAAATGTGCTTTTCCCGGCACACAGTGAAACGCCACACCAAACGGGGCGTGGGTTTCGATTCGGCGGTACTTCACACCAGAGAGCCGCATCCCGCGCAGTAGCTCGCTGATCATATCGGGTGCCTGAAGGGTCATGGGCAAAACTCCGGACGAATAATCAATAAGTGAAGATTATATGTCATAGATCGTCCATGGGGAACGCTCTATGCTTCGTGACGGTTGTCACATTTTAATAACGGGAGATCAACAGATGAATACATCTATCGCGGCGAGCGAGGCCCTTTCGCCCGCAAAACCCGCCTGGCGAGCCGTCTATTCGCTGGGGCTGGGAGTATTTGGGCTGATTACGGCTGAATTTCTTCCTGCCAGTTTGCTGACGCCGATGGCGGCAAGCTTAGGCGTTACCGAGGGCATGGCGGGGCAGGCGGTCACGGCCACGGCACTGGTGGCGCTGGTCACCGGGTTACTGATTACGCCTGCTACCAAAAGTATCGATCGTCGCTGGGTACTGATGTTTTTCTCCGTATTGCAAATCGTCTCCAGCCTGCTGGTGGCTTTTGCGCCGACGTTACAGGTACTGCTGGCGGGAAGGTTATTGCTCGGCGTGGCAATTGGTGGATTCTGGGCCATGTCGACGGCAACGGCGTTGCGGCTGGTGCCTGCGGATAAGGTGCCAAAAGCGCTGGCGGTGATCTTCTCCAGCGTGTCGATCGCGACCGTTGTTGCGGCCCCGCTTGGCAGTTATCTCGGCAGTCTGATTGGCTGGCGCAACGTGTTTATTCTGTGCATTTTGCCAAGCGTCGTGGCGCTGCTCTGGCAGCTCTGGGTGCTGCCTTCAATGAAACCGGAGAGTAACGGAAGTCTGGGAACGCTGCTTCGGGTGCTGCGCCGTCCGGGGATGATTGGTGGGCTGCTGGCGACAGTGCTGATCTTCGGTGGTCATTTTGCTTTCTTTACCTATTTGCGCCCCTTCCTTGAAACGGTCGGGCAGGCGAGCGTGGAGAGTATTTCACTTATTCTGCTGGGCTTTGGGCTGGCGAACTTTGTCGGCACCTCTGTTGCGGGCTATCTGCTGGCGTGCAATCTTCGCCTGACGCTGGCGTTGGTCCCTCTGGTGATGGGGATCCTCGCACTGGTTATGGTCGGCTGGGGGCATCTGGCAATGCTGGATGGCCTGCTGGTGGCGCTCTGGGGCTTTGCCTTTGGTCTGGTGCCGGTGGGCTGGTCTACCTGGCTTGCCACTACCGTTCCCGATGAAGCTGAAAGCGCGGGCGGTTTGTTAGTGGCCTCGATACAGTTCGCCATTGGTGCAGGGGCAGCCGGGGGCGGCATGGTCTTTGATCTCAACGGCGCCAGCGGCGTATTTGCAGGCAGCGGTCTCCTGCTGGTCAGTGCGATGGTCATTGTTCTGCTGGGCGTTCGCGTGCAGCCCCAGCCGCAGTGAATTCCCCCCGTCACATCAGAATGTGGCGGGGTTTTCTCCGTTTGCAGGCTGGCGTCTGGATTCGGTAAAGCGTCAGAGCGTCTTGATCTCTTTTGATCGCAGCGTGATCTGAACAGGAACGGATTTATATGACGGCGTGCCGCTCTCTTTATCAAGATAGGTCAGGGGAACCAGCACGTTTGCCTCGGGATAGTAAGCGCCGACGGTACCTTGCGCGATGTTATACGCCACTACGGTAATATCCGTCAGTCTCAGCGTGCTATCCGGCAAGGCGGTCGTAATATCCACGCGATCGCCATGCTCCAGACCACGCTGCGCCATATCCTCTTCATTCATGAAAAGAATATCGCGACGGCCAAAAACGCCACGATAGCGATCGTCAAGAGCATAGATTGTCGTGTTGTACTGGTCGTGGCTGCGCAGGGTCACCAGACGAAGGATATCGTCACCTTCACCTTTCCTGTTTTCATCCACACCCGGAAAAACAGAGAAGACGGCTTTTCCTTCCGGCGTCGGCCAGATACGTTCCGTAGGGGGCAGAGGCATACGAAAACCGCCTGGAATACGTATTCTGGCGTTGTAATCGGTAAAGCCCGGAATCGTTTTTTCGATCAGGTCGCGGATCCGATCGTAGTCGCCGACCAGGTCAGCCCAGTCGATCTTTGTTGTCGGCAGCGTCGCAAGCGCCATCCCCGCCACAATCGCGGGCTCAGAAAGCAGGTCAGGGGAAGCAGGCTTTAACTTGCCCGACGAGGCATGAACCATCGACATGGAATCTTCAACCGTAATCGACTGGCGTCCCGTGCGCTGCATATCCAGTTCTGTTCGTCCCAGGCAAGGGAAAATGTACGTCTCGTTCCCCACAAGCAGATGGGTGCGGTTCAGCTTGGTCGCGACGTGCACGCTCAGATCGAGCTTTTGCATCGCCGGGAAGGCCTGAAGGTGATCGGGCATGGCGACGGCAAAGTTACCGCCAAGACAAATCAGTGCCTTCGACTCACCGGCGATCATCGCCTGCGTTGCCATCACCGCATCGTGACCATGACGGGAGGGAGGCGTAAAACCAAAGACCGCTTCAAGTCGGGAGAGAAATGCCGGAGACGGTTTTTCTGTGATGCCTACGGTGCGATTACCCTGCACGTTGGAATGGCCACGAAGCGGGCAGATACCCGCGCCGGGCTTGCCGATATTACCGCGCAGAAGCAACAGATCGGCAATTAGCCGGACGTTCGCCGTGCCCTTGTTGTGCTGGGTAATCCCCATCCCGTAGGTGATGATTGTCGCGCGGGATTTTGCGTAAGCCTGCGCCACCTGTTCCAGGCTGGCGCGGGGCAATCCGGACTCCTGCTCTATGGATGTCCAGGAGGTGGCGCGAATATCGTCTGCAAAATCCTCAAAGTTCAGCGTATGCTGAGCGATAAACTCGCGATCCAGCGTATTGCCGACGGCGTCTTCACGCTCCAGCAAGTGCTTAGCGATGCCTTTGAGCGCAGCCGCATCGCCGCCAGCCTTCACCTGAAAATAGGTTGAAGCGATATCCGTTGAGCCCAGGGTCGCCATCTCCACCACGCTCTGCGGATCGGCAAACCGTTCCAGCGCTCTTTCACGCAGAGGATTGAAGACAATAATGGGCACCCCCCGGCGAGCAAGTTCATGCAGGGTGCCCATCATGCGCGGGTGGTTCGTGCCGGGATTATGCCCGATAGAAATCACCAGTTCGGTTTTATCGAAATCATCCAGCGACACGGTACCTTTTCCGATACCGATAGAACGCGGCAGGCCCGTACTGGTGGCTTCGTGGCACATATTGGAACAGTCCGGGAAGTTATTCGTCCCGAGCTCCCGGGCAAAAAGCTGGAAAAGATACGCCGCTTCATTCGAGGCTCGGCCTGAAGTGTAAAACTCCACGGCATCCGGGGGTAATTCGCGTAAAATCTCTCCGATTCGGCTAAAAGCCTGCTCCCAGCTAACCGGACGGAGGGTATCCGTTTCCCGATGATATACCAGCGGATGGGTGAGTCGACCGTACCCTTCCAGCTCGAAATCGCTTTTTGCACGTAAAGCGGTGACGGTATTCGCCGCTAAAAATTCGGGCGTGACGCGTTTGCTGGTGGCTTCCCAGGTGACGGCTTTGGCGCCGTTTTCGCAGAACTGGAAAGTCGATTTGTGTTCTTTATCCGGCCATGCGCACCCCGGGCAATCAAAGCCGTCCGGCTGATTAGTGCGCAGCAGCGTGGCGGGTGCATCAAGGGTATCCATTTGCGTACGCACGGCAATGGCCGTGGCTTTCAGCGCTCCCCAGCCCCCGGCTGGCCCATCATAATGTCGTATACCAGGAACTGAACGTCTTTTGCTGGCCATGGGATCTCCTGCCGTGCGGGTCTGAGTCGGGCATCATTGGTCAATGACTTAATGATAATCTAACTATTTAATAACAATAAATTATCATCCACGACGTAAACCGCACATCACAGGAAATGCGTTTATCACGGGGCAGGGGCATAAAAAACTGACCTGTTCCCCTTGATTAATGCACCGTGACGTTAGTCATTTCATCATCAGCCATCGGAGAGAATCCCAATGAAGAAGCCCTTTCCGACGAACAGATCCTCATTATTCTCCGCTAGGCCAAAGCCGGAGTTCCTGCCCGGATACTCCGCCGCTGCACGTTATTTCTGATGCTAGCTTCTGCGCTGAGCGTAAGACGTTGGCTACATAAACGTATTTGATGTGAAGCGGCTTAAGTCACCTTGGGCCGCCTTAACGCGGGGGACCAGTTACCAAAAAAAATCCACGCCGGGGCGTGGATTTTAAACATCACTCTTGTGGAGAGCGTCAGGCGCGGTTAGACGTAACTTTCGTAATCGCTTACGCTATCGGATTCAACGTCGCTAATGTAGTTTTTACCGGTTTTTGACGCCTCAACAAGTCGCTGGTAACTGTTTTCGAGCTTCTCTTTCTTGACGACGAGCCTGCTAATGCTGTCTTCATGACGAGCTGCTGACTGTTTAATTTCAGTGTCGCCCATGAGCTCGGCTTTTTCTTCAATATTTTTCTTAAGCGCGGTGGTATCCTTAATTGTGCTATCGATGAAGTTAATTCTCTCCGCTAACGTATTCAGCGCGAGGTTTCCGGTTTCACTCATCTCTTTGTAACCGTCCTGATAGTGCGCAATTTTTGAGTCATGTTTTGACTGCAGCGGTGAACGTTCTTCAGCCTTAATAGCCGCGATCTGCGCGTCTCTGGTTGATTCCATACGGCTGATCTCATGTTTAATGGCTGCGACATCATTTTTAGCGTTATGATATTTCTTAATGCGGGTAAGGAACGCTGCTCCGTTGTCGCTCAGCACCTCTTTTGTAGTCGTAGCAGAATAGGAGCGACGACCCTCAACCACAATGGTCTGGGTGCCAAACATCTTTTTAGCATACTCAGGCGTAGCCATTGTTCTCATAAGAAATTTATTGTTTTGCGCTTTGGTCAAATCGTTTATAACGTCGGTTTTTCCGAGATTATTAAGGAATTTAATAAGCTGAGGTTCGCGATTATTAATTTTACGAATGTCTACCTTCAGTTTGTCAATCTCACTATTCATTTTCTGAGTTAATCTATCAACGCGTTTTTCTTGATCTTCGCTAATTTTCTGCGGGGTGATCTGCTCTAATTTATGCATCTCGAGAGCGACGAATTCTTTTACTTCATTTCGTTTGTCAATCACTTCGTGAACCAGACTTTTATCAGACCTGGCACCTTCCAGTTGACGATTTGCCGCATTTGTCTGGAACGCGATCTCTTTGCTAAGCTGGTCAACCTCAATTTTTTGGCTTGCCTGAAAAATACGGTTGCCAATATTGTTCAGCTGCGTAAGTTTCTTTTCGTGGATCTTTGATTCCTGCTTTTCAAGCTTGACTTTGACATTTTCAATGAATGACTCGACATTTTTAGAATCTTTAATGTCAAAGTTTTTACTCATCCGATTGCTCAGGTTCGCGAGTAATTCTTTACTATTAGCCACGCCCCCCATTTTATCCAGCGTTTTATTAACGATTTTAAGATCGCTTTTATGCACCCGCTCTGAGGTTCTTAGGTTATCAAGGGCAGCAATAAATCGATTTTGTTCACGTACAGTTAACGACATAATTTCCTCGCTTGGCATTAATTAAAAATATAAACCCGTTCACAGGACCGGTTTAACTTACGGGATGTATAGTGTCATGCGCTATCGTGTGCTTCTTGCAAAAAACGCTTTTTACTGAAAAGAGCATATTTTTGCGGTGTTGTTTTTTGAAAGTTGTGCCAATAAAAATTAAGTAGATTAAAGCCACTAACTCTATACGGATAAAGTGTGTGTTGGTGTTATCTATTAACTTTTACAGGAATGAACAGCGATGCAATTAACCAAATGGGCCTGGGCGCTCGGCATGACGACCACCGTATTGGTCGGTCAGGTGCAGGCGGCCGATCAGGGTCACGGCAAGGTTACATTTACCGGCGCAATTATCGACGCCCCTTGTTCAATTACTCCCGATACCATTGAACAGACCGTCGACCTGGGTGAAATCTCCAACAAAGCGCTGGCGAACGGCGGGAAATCACGTCCGCGTCCGTTTGATATCAAGCTGGAAAGCTGCGATCTCGCCGGCCTGACGGATAAAACGGTCACCATCACCTTCACCGGATCGGAATCAAGCGCTCAGCCGGGTTACCTGGCGCTGGTTGGCACAGCCAGCGGCGCGGCCATCGGCATTACCAAGGACGATGGCACCAATATCCCGCTTGGCACGCCGAGCACGGCGACCAAAACCCAGCAGGGTGATAACACCCTAACCTATGCCGCCTATCTACAGGGGAACGGTGCCACGTCTTCCGTTGTGCCGGGCGAGTTTACCTCGGTTGCTAACTTCACCCTGGCTTACCAGTAAGACGACGTTGGCCTTGCGGCCGTCTGGTTCGGTTTTTTTGCGGGAAATTTATGAAACGTAGCGCTTCATTTGTCGCGCCTGCACGGCTGCTGTGGCTGACGTTGCCCTTCGTCTGTGCGAGCGTACTGGCGGCGAACATCACCGGCCAGGGGCATGGCAAGGTCAGCATGCAGGGGGCGATTATCGATACACCCTGCGCGATCAAAGTCGATAGCCGCGATCAGGCGATCGATCTCATCACGCTGCCGTTGGATCAAATCATCAATGCCGGCGTTGGGCCATCAAAGCCCTTTAGCATTCACCTCGAGAACTGCGCGCTGGAACCGATGCTGCCAAACCATCCTGGCTGGTCACATTTTCGCGTCACCTTTGACGGGTCCATCACTGATGGCTCGCTCTTCGCGCTTCGCGGCGATGCCCGCGGGATCGGTCTGGAAATTCTGGATGCCGCGGGAAATCGTATGCAGCCAGGTATCGCCTCCTCTTCGGGGCAGCTACAGCCAGGCGCCATGCGTCTTGATTACAGCCTACGGCTGGTGGGTAACCATCAGAAGCTGCGCGCGGGTGCGTACCAAACGACGGTGCGTTTCAAACTGGATTATTTTTGATGAGGCACGTTTTTAACTATTCGGGCATTGCGGTGCTGGTCACCCTGGCCTTACAGGGAGGGTTGATGAAGGGATATGCGGCACAAAACATTCAGTTCAATACTGACGTGCTGGACGTCAGCGATCGGGCGCATATCGATCTGAGTCAGTTTTCCCGCGCCGGTTTTATTATGCCGGGAAAGTACCAGATGGTGGTTCGCCTGAACAAGACCGAGCTACCCGAACAGCCGCTCAGTTTTCTGGCGCCGGACGATGACCCAAAGGGCAGCGAGGTGTGCCTGACGCACGACCTTGTGGCGCTGCTTGGGCTTAAATCAACGCTGCAAAATTCGCTGACGTGGTGGCATCACGGTACCTGCCTGCAGCTGGCGAGCCTTCCAGGCGCCAGCCAGCGAGCGGACCTTGGATCTAACACGCTGTACCTGAGCATTCCTCAGGCCTATCTCGAATATACCGCTGAGAATTGGGATCCCCCCGGCAGCTGGGATGAGGGGATTGGCGGAGTTATTTTTGACTATAACCTCAACGGTCAGTCTTCACGATATGCGACGGGGAGCCGACGCGAGATGAAATCGCTGACGGGTAACGGCACGAGCGGTTTTAACGTCGGCGGCTGGCGGGTGCGCGCGGACTGGCAGGCGCGCTATAGCCACAGCGATGGGACGTATCAGGACAATCAGCGCGAGTGGGCGTGGAGTCGTTACTACGCGTGGCGGGCGCTGCCGTCGATAAAGTCGAAGCTGATGATGGGAGAAAATTATCTTAACTCAGGCCTGTTTGACAGTTTCCGCTATACGGGAAGCAGCCTGGAGTCGGATGACAATATGCTGCCGCCCAACCTGCGAGGCTATGCGCCGGAGGTGGTCGGCGTCGCAAGGACCAACGCGAAGGTCACTATTAGCCAGCAGGGACGCGTGTTGCACGAAACCACCGTGGCGGCGGGTCCGTTTCGTATTCAGGATTTGAACACAGCGGTTTCCGGAACGTTGGACGTAGAGATACAGGAACAGGACGGCACTGTTCGCCATTTCCAGATGGATACCGCCAATATTCCCTATCTGACGCGGCCTGGCATGGTGCGTTACAAGCTGGCGTTGGGCAAGCCGTCGGACTACCGCCACAATAGCGTGGGGCCGGGATTTGCCACGGGGGAATTTTCCTGGGGGATCAACAACGGCTGGTCGCTCTACGGCGGCAGCCTGCTGGCGGGTGATTATAACGCGCTCGCGACGGGAGTAGGGCGTGACCTGTTGGCCCTGGGGGCGGTCTCGTTTGACTTCACCGAGTCGCGTGCCGTATTGCCGCAGACGGGCAGCCGGTCCGGTGGCTCCTGGCGCCTCAGCTATTCCAAACGTTTTGACGAGTATGACAGCCAGGTCACCTTCGCAGGCTATCGCTTCTCGCAGCGTAACTTTATGAACATGGCCGAGTTTTTAAACGCGCGCTATCACGGTATAGCGGGGAATAACAATAAAGAGCTTTACACCATTGCTTTCAATAAACAGTTTCGGCAACTGGGGCTGAGCGCGTATGTGAACTATAGCCACCAGACCTACTGGGACCGCCCGGATAACGATACCTACAACCTCTCGCTATCCCGCTTTTTCGATGCCGGGGAGCTTAAAAATCTTGGTCTGACCCTGTCGGCCTATCGCACCCTTTTTCACCATACCCGCGACGATGGTGCTTATCTGAGCCTCTCGGTGCCATGGGGTAATGGGGGCACGCTTAACGTTGATGGCCAGGCTGGAAGTTCAGGCAACGGGGCGACGGTCGGCTATTTCGACAGCATTGACGCAAACAATACCTACCGGATTAAAGCCGGGGTTGCCCAGCAGGGCCGGGGAGTCAGCAGCGGATACTTTACGCACAAGGGCGACGTTGCCGAGCTGACCGCCAATACCACTTATGAAGAGGGCCGCTATCGCTCATGGGGCGGTGCGATTCAGGGGGGCCTGACGGCGACGTCAGAGGGCGTGGCGATGCATCGGGTGAGCAGTATGGGCGGAACGCGAATGATGGTTGATACGGCGGGTATTGCCGGGGTACCCGTCCACGGATACGGAGCGGGAACCCAGACGAACCGCTTTGGTAAGGCGGTAGTTGCGGATATCAGTAATGGTTACCGCAGCAGCGTCAGCGTGGACGTAAACAACCTGGCCGACAACGTCGAGGCAACGCGGTCGGTGGTTCAGGGAACGCTAACGGAAGGGGCCATCGGCTATCGCCGTTTTGGGATGATTGCCGGTAAAAAGGCGATGGTACGGCTGCGCCTTGCTAACGGCAGCGTTCCTCCATTCGGTGCGACGGTGCTCAGCCATCGCGAGGGCCACGCCGGCATCGTTGACGTTGACGGCATGGTATGGCTAACGGGAATGGTTAGCGGAGAGTCGATGCGTGTGGTGTGGGATGGACGCACGCAGTGCGTAGTGACGCTGCCGAATCCCCTGCCGTCTGGCATCCGCATTCTGCCGTTAACCTGCCAGCCGCAGCAGATATAGCATTTCAGCCATCCGCGACTGCGGGGGACATAACCGGGCCACCGTTTTCTGCGGTGGCCCAACAACAGCGAGTATATCCGTATGAAACATCATTTATCGCTCACGGGGATCGGTGCAGTGCTGATCTCCGGCCTGCTTTGCCAGAGCGTGCAGGCTGCCGTTACGCTCGACCGCACGCGGGCAGTGTTTAATGGCGCAAACAGGTCGATGAGCTTGAACATCACCAACCAGAACAAAGAGTTGCCCTACCTGGCGCAGGCGTGGATTGAGGACGAAAAGGGGAACAAAATCAGCGGGCCGCTGGCGGCGCTGCCGCCGCTGCAGCGGGTAGAACCCGTGGCGAAAGGGCAGGTAAAGCTGCAGCTTACCGATGATGCCCGGTCGCTGCCGCAGAACAGGGAATCCATTTTCTACTTTAACCTGCGTGAAATTCCGCCCAAAAGCAGCAAAGCGAATACTCTGCAGATTGCGCTGCAAACGCGCATCAAGCTTTTCTACCGTCCGGCCTCGCTGCAGCTCGATCGTGATAAGGCCCCGGATCTCTGGCAGAAAAAGCTGGTCTTAACCCGTCACGGCGAGGGCTACCGCGTCAGCAACCCCAGCCCTTACTACGTGACGCTGGCTGCTGCTTACAATCAGCCGGGCGGCGCGCCCATTGCCGGATTTGACCCGGTGATGATTGCCCCGTTCTCCGAATCGCCGCTGACCGTAAAGGCGGGAGCGCTCGGCAATAAGCCCATCATGACCTGGATTAATGACTACGGCGGCCGGCCAAAGCTGATGTTCAGCTGCGCGCACGATGTTTGCCGGGTAGTGGACAGCAGGGCTGGATAAGCACGATGAATGAAAAGACAAAATGTGCCGCGGTGCTGCTTATCGCAAGTGCACTCGGCACAGCAATGCCGGCCTACGCTGACCCGGATAGCTGGGATGTGGAAGGAGAGCACGGCGAGCTGCACATCTACGGCGAGTTTGTAGAGGGCGCTTGCCGCATCGATATGGTTTCGCAAAATCAGGAGATCGCGCTCGGACGGATCGCGACGTCGGGTCTGCAAAAAGTGGGGGCACGCGGGGAGGCGAAGGCATTTAGCTTGCGTTTGCGAGACTGCGTCCACGTCGGGGGCAACATGCTTGATTTGCGCACGGGCAATCGCTACTGGGATCGCGTTCAGCCCATGGTCAGCGTGACGTTCACCGCCCCCGCCGATCCGGATACGCCCGAGCTGGTTAAGGTCAACGGCGTGAGCGGGATGGGCCTGCGTATCACCGACAGCGCAGGCCGTGACATTCGCCTTGGCGAGCGGGGCGTACCGCATTTCATCGCGCCTGGAAACGGTACGCTGCTGTACCGCGTGCAGCCTGAACGCACGGCGCAGGACCTGTTGTCTGGCGAGTGGCGCGCGACGGTAGGATTCGAACTGGACTATGACTAAGGAGCACGTCATGAAAAGTCTGAGCCACGGCGCTAGCGCGCTGATGCTGCTGGCCGCCGGCGCGAACGCCGGACCGGGGTCCAGCAACGTGGACATCTCCATTACCGGCGAAGTTATTGCTACCGCGTCCTGTACCTTTTCCAGCAACGAACCGATCAAGGTCGAATTTGGCGATGTGTATATCAATGAGATCGTGGGGACCGCGTATCGCCTGGCGATCCCGTATCAGGTGAGCTGCAAGGGCGACCCCGATGGCAAAACGGTGCAGCTGCAGGTATCTGGCACGCCGGCGGACGGTGATACCAGCAGGCTGCAAACCGATGCCAGCGGGCTGACGATAAAGCTGCAAAACGGCAGCGCGACCCTGCCGCTTAATCACTGGATCGATTTTGATAACAGCAGCCCCCCTTCGCTGTATGCGGTGCTGGAAAAACAGAGCGGCGCCCGGTTTCAGGACGGCCAGGCGTTTAACGCCACAGCAACGTTGAAAGTGGCCTATAACTGAGGCGAGAACGATGATTCATTTCACCCTTATGCGTAGCCCGATGCGTCTGCGCGACGCTATTTTTACGCTAATGATCTCTGCCTCCGGGCCTGCTTTCGCCGTCGCGACCGGAGACAGTAGAGATATCGCGTTTCACGGCACGCTGAAAATCCATCCCTGCCACATCAATAACGACCGTGACCTGAGCATTCATTTCGACAATGTCGGTATCCACAAGGTGGACGGACAGCGATACAAGCAGGCCATCAGCTACCAGCTGGTTTGCGATGATATTGATCCGACCTGGCGTTTGACCATGATAGTGAAGGGTAGCGCCGCCGCCTTTGATGCCAGCGCGCTAAGCACCAACGCCGCGGGGCTAGGGATCCAGATCCTTCAGAACGGGCAGCCGTTTGAGATCAACAAGGCGCTGGATATTACGTATCAAAATCCGCCAACCCTTGAGGCGGTACCGGTAAAAGATCCGAATGTTAGCGAGCTGAGTGAAGGTGCGTTTAGCGCGACCGCGACGCTGCTGGCGGAATACCTGTAAGGAAACAGCATGGAAAAATTCTACACGCGGCGCGGGGCGCTGGGATTACTGTTGCTCATCGCCACGTATCCCACCTTCGCGACGGAAGGTGGCGCAAAAGAGGTGAGTAATAATCTGCGGTTTGACGGCCAGCTGGTGGCCGATCCCTGTGAACTCGATCCCACCTCCGCGGCCATTACTCTCGATTTTGGCACGGTAATCGACACGTACCTCTATTTACATACCCGCACCCACGCGCAGCCGTTTGTCATCAAGCTCAAGGAGTGCGACCTGACGCTTGGCAACCAGGTCGAAGTGACCTTTAAGGGCGCTGAGAGCGCGGAACTTCCCGGCACGTTGGCCGTGACATCTCCTGCCGATAGCGGCCTGGCCATCGGCATGTCGCTGCCGGACGGCACACCTTTGTCGTTCAACCAGACGGTGCCTGCTTTTTCACTACAGAGCGGCACCAGCGAGCTGGCGCTGGAGGGATATTTGATAGGTGAACCGGGCGCACTCGCCAATCGCACCCTGCGCCGCGGTGAATTTAGCGCACTGGCGACGTTTGAGCTTAATTACCCTTAGGGAAAATCTTATGAAAATAAAATTGCCATTGCTGGCACTTCTGCTGCTGCAAAGCGTGGCGGTGTCGGCCTATGAATGCGCCACGATTGGCTGGCACGGAGGTGATGCCGATATCCATATTAATGTCAGCTCCGATGTTAACACCGGTAAAAACAGAATCGTCGATCTGGCACCTCAAATTACCTGCAAGAATACGGCGGGGCAGGATGGCTGGATCGACACCATGTGGTTGGGAATAGATGGAGTAAAGCTTGAACGCGGTATTTTTAAAAATCTTAAATATGGCGTCACGATTTCGGGTACAGAACATCCTGCGCCGGTAGCCGAGACGAAAATCTTTGATCTGAACAATGGCGAATCCAGACAATTACCGGTGGTGCTCTATTTTGAGCTGACGTCGCTCGGGGAGGAGATCCACATTAAGACAGGCGATAAGCTGGGGAGCCTGCGATTTGTACAGACCAATAATAAAGGCGAGCGTCATAACTATACCTGGACCCTCTACGCGGCGAATGATGCGGATATTAATACCTCGACCTGCAGCGTTATGTCTGGTTCGACCTTTAACGTGGATGTAGGGCGGGTCGAACGCGGTGATATTGTTTCAGGCGGGACGTCATCGCAAACGGTAAGAAAAGATTTCAACATTGTTTGTGATGCGGCACACGTGGTGGATTTTGATGTCAAAATGAGCCTGATGTCTCCGGCGTGGAATAATAAGGCGATTAAAACCAATAATGATAATCTGGCTGTGGAAATGCGATGGAATGGAAATGCGATCGCCAACGGAGATAGCCAGAAGCTCAGCGTTACGAATGGCAGTATCACCGTGCCGTTAAGCTTTACACCTGTGAAACCGGCTTCGGTCAGCTACGAGAATATTGCAACTGGGACATTTTCCGCATCGGCTACGATGATTCTGACGCAGTACTGACTGGCTAAGTGGCGTTTTTTGATAGAGTGCTTTCCAGGATATATGTTAAATTTTTGGCCATGGATTGATTCGGGGAAAAGGGAACACGGTTAGCGACAGACTTGACTCCGAAATGAAGTGACTATTCATGTAGCGTGAGGACATTGCTTTATTAGCGGACAAGGATGTTCCGCATTTTTTTAAATGACACAAGATAAAGTGTCTAACTGCGTCAGGTTTAGCTTAATTTAAAGATGTAAATATATGCTTTTTCAGCGTGCTGAGGCAGTATATGAAGATTTTTTTAATCGACCATAAATAAACAGTGTGATTTGTTTTGACGATTGAGGTATGGGCATCGATCGTTTTAATCAATTATAAAACTACAGATTTAATGTGTTAAGATAATATTTTGACCGGGCAAAATATTATCTCTAATATTCATTCTGACACCTATTAATACCTCGGGTAGTTATATTGGCGAGCTGACAGTGTAATTGACCGTTATGGTATCGTTTACTAAAATAAATGTGATATGAACTAATCAGTTGTCGATTAAATGTCTGGAGGCGTGGGTTGAGGCTTTCGGCCATGCATTTTCTTGATGGTATGTTCACTCATGAAATGAAATGACTGAGGGATCTGAAATTGAAAAATAGCTCAATGAAGCAAGGAAAGATTTTCTTTCTTGATTACACTTTTAATCCAGCATTAAGAACCTTACAACGCGAAGATACAATCCTGCAATTGAGAAAAAAACAGTCAGATGTTCTGTTCCTGCTTTGCGCGAAATATCCTTCCCCGGTTTCTCAGGACGAGTTTCTTTCGGAAGTTTGGGATGGCAGCTATGTTACCTCCCAGAGTATTGCGCAAATGATTCGTTCATTGCGCATTAGCCTTAAAGATGAATCTAAGAACATTATCCTCACTATTCCAAAGTTAGGCTATCAGCTCACCGCCGAACCCATCTGGGAGGCGTCGCTATCACAACCCGAGTTGCTGCCGGACACGCAAAACGAACGTACTCTGGCGGCAGGCAAGATCGAACTGGACAACATCTCTTATTCAGCTAACCCCATTATTAACTACCAGCCCGCTCCACCCACAACGTCAATGACGGTCGTATCCTATGTGCCAAAGCATAAGCCGATAGGGCGAAAGCTGACGTCAAGGAAATGGTTTTTTTTCGCCGTCGCTACGTTAAGCATCATTTTGGCGGGTGTGGCCATGGGGGCAAGGGGATATGCCAGGGATCTTTTTAACGAAAAGAAGACATACATGTCTGGCGCGCTTCTGGCGCATAACAGCAAGGCCAGGATAATGGATAATTATTTATACTGTTGTAAAACGGATCACGGACTGGTTTGCAGCCCTAAGGCATCGATGCTTTCAGGAAAATGCACGCTGAATAATGAAACCAGTAAAGCAGACTAATCTCAGGCTCTGTCTATTTACCCGTTAAACGACGCATCAATTTTCGGTAATTGAAAGCGTTATTTACTCCCACTATTTTATACCATACTCGCTAAAACAATAACGCAGAACAGCGCCTGCGTTATTGTTTTACCTTACTTGCATGAGAAGAGCGTTGGAACGCTTTGCGAGGGGGGCACCGCAATTTTGTCGAGGGTGGCCGTCTGGTGGGCAATAAGTGAGACAATGTTCCGCACATATTTTTCACGATGAATAGCCGTTCGCGAATGGTAACTACCAATGCCGTCCCAGGTATAACCATAACGCTCAATTTTCTGCTTCAATATCCAGGTCCCCGAGAACACATTGGCGCAACTGTCCTTGCGAAGGCGCTGCTCATCAATCCCCCGTCTTTTCAGACTGTTAAAATGCACCGTGTTAATCTGCATGATGCCGACGTCTACGGTTTTATTCTTATTAATATTCAACGCCTGCGGCTGATTCCTCGATTCGTGCCAGATTATCGCTTTGATAAGCAGTGGGTTAACCTGGAAACATTGTGCGGCCTGAGTAATACAATCGCCCTTTTGTGCGAAAGCCGGGAAAGAGAGGAAGAAGGGGCTGGCGAGAGCAATAACGGTTTTAATCTGCATAATGTCAATACCCGGCACTACGCCGGGTCTGGATTGAATGAATTAGAAGGACGTGTCGTCGTCGGTATTGGTGAAACTTTTGTACAGCATGTTGTTGTAAAACATATTCACGCCGAGCATCTGGGTCGTCATTCTGTCGAGGGTGCTGTCAGTATATGTTTTATATTCCTCGTCTTTACGCAGGGTGCCATCCGCAATGAGGATCGCCGAGTTCAGCTGCTGCATTGAGATCTTTTCACCCGGATCGGCCAGCTTTTTAAGCTGACCGATCACCTCGTTCAGTGAACCTTCAGGCTGGTTCTGTTTAAAAAAATCCAGCACTTTATCGTTGAAACTACTGCTCGTAGCGTTTTCTTCATCGGGTGCGCTGGAATAGGCGGCAAGCGCTGCGGCGGAGACGGGGCTAATCTGATTCATCGTGTTCTTCCTGTTGATCTTCTGAGTAAGTGGAGGTAAGGGGGATTTGGTTGCTGAGGCCAATAAGCTGGCTGGCGATGTCTCGCAGCACGTCAGGAGCAAGATGCATCATCACCGCTTCGGTGGGCGCGATCTTTTCATCGGCATGATTTAGCCATTGGCGACACAGTGATTCACTGGGGAAGCGGATGGCATCCATGTCATTTTGCACGGTGATATGATTGTCATCGGTGAACTGATAGTTTGAGGCGTCGGTGCCTTCCGGCAGCTTTACCGCAGTGGGGATGATGATCCGCAGCGCCTTCTGATGACCGCACTTTTCCTGCAAATGATGAATAATTCGGTTCACGATCATTGTGTCATGTAGCGCGCTTTTCAGCGCATTGCCAACCTGCTCACGGAACTGGGTCTGGTGCTGGCGATGCAGGCGCTGATAATCATCAATCAGTGCCACCAGTTGGTTGAAGAACAGCCGAAATCCGGCTTCAAAGCCCTGTTTTTCACAGCTCTCTCGTAGCCTGATTGTCTGTAATTCATATTCCGCGTGAATTTCACTGCAGCGGCTGAGGGTTCGCTCAAGCGCTACGGTTATTCGTTGATGGCGAGTCCGTTCACCGGACTTAACCACAACCTGATCGTCTATATCTTCAGGTAAGGTATCAGTAGTAATGGTTCGCATAGGTCAGGGCCATTCGGAGTAGATTGATATGGTTAAGCGTTTTTCCCGCCGGCAGCGGTTCAATCGACATCCCCGCGGGGAAGTGCAGAAGCAGGCGCTGGCGTAGCGCCTGGGGTAAACCGGGGAACTGGCTCAGAATAAACGCCAGCCCGCAGGAGGTGGTTACCATTGAGCTTTGCCCGCCGGGATCGAGCGCAATTCTGTGGGGCAACGGCAATGAAATAAAGGCCAGAAGCCGCGGATCGGACATCAACAGCGCGCCGCGCTTCAGCAGATGATTACGCATGAGATAGCCGCCGATCAGATGCGCCGTTTCCGGAATCAGATGCCAGCACGACAACACCTGCGACAGCGTTTTATTATCTGACTGCCATGCTGATGGAAGATGGCTGAGTTTACCCTGACGGAGAAGCCATAAGTTACGCAGCGTCGGGCAGTCGATATCGCCACAGGCCAACGCTTGCGGGAGATGGCTTATGTGGGCGTAGCCGGCCGGCGCATACAGGATAGACATCATACGCTGATCGTCGGCTCTCATGGTTCTGCGGTCTCCGGTGCGAGCGGCTCTGCGCTGTGCTCTTTTTCAACCGGAGGACGGCGGCTCACGCGGTAAAGCATGTAGCCTGACGTGACCGCTCCGCACAGCGCTAGCGCAACGAGTATGAGGATCCAGGTGGCCGGCAGCGCGTCAGGGACTTTGGTTGGCGTGACGTACTGGATCAGCGGAGCCGGGAAGAGCACAACAGAGATATTTTCATAACGCACGTCGTCAAAACTGTTTTTAATCAGCGTTTTAATTTGAGAGATGAAGAGGTTATCGTCAATTTCACCTTTATAGGTGATTATCACCCCGACGTGGCCTGTTGGCGTTCTGCTGCTGTTATTGTTGAACGCTGGATAGCTCACGTGAACGCGTGCGTTTACAACCTGCGCTATCATGCGCAGAGATTGCTCAAGCCTCTGCTCCTGGAGAGAGAGAACGCGCGCCTGTTCGGCATTAGGGGAGGAGACCAGCGCGCCTTCGGGAAAGGCCTGGGCTATTTGCACATCAGCGGACCACGGCAGCTGATACTGGTTAATGATTGACAGCGCGGCGGTACTTTCGGACTTGTTCACCGCAACGGTATAGCCCGTCTTGAGCGTGCCTTCCTTATTTGCAGAGATATTGTGCTGTTGCAGGACGGCCAGCACCTGATTGGCCTGTTCCTGGGTCAGATTGAACAGCAACTTTTCGTCATTACACGCGCTTAGCATCAAAGCAAAAAGGACTACCGCCAGGGCGCGGAAATATTTATTGCTCATTATTGCGATTTTCCCAGGGTTTCAATTGTGCTCACCCCCTTTCGAGCCAGCGTGCTTACCAGAGAGACATAGTTGCTGTACTCGCCGATATAGTTCTGCAACATCAATAATTTTTGCGGATCGCTGGTGAACTGGGGAGACTGGCTGAGCGTGTTAATCACGTTCTTAAACTGCATATCGGTATCACTGATCTTATTAAATGTACTGGCAACCAGATTGTTAAAATACTGGTCATGTACCGTGACTGAAGTATTGTCTTCAGGATTAATACCGTGTGGGCTCAGACGAGTTAATGCTGACAATGCTTCGATAGGCTGACTCATAAAATCTCCAATAAAGGAAAGGGTACGAAAAAGTTCGTACCACTTATAATTAACGGAAGTTCTGAATAATGGCTGCGCCAATATCCTTATAGGCTTTAACCGTACTGGTTTGGGCGTTACGGAACAACGTGTATTCCTGCAGTTTTGCCTGATAGTTTGCCAACACGGCGGGATCTGATGGGTCGGCTTCAAGAGCCGTTTGAGCTGCCTTAAGCTGCTTCATCATTTCAGCCGCGCCGGTTTCGAATGCGACCGAGACGTCATCAAGAAAATAACCGTTGCTCGTGGGGGTCGGGCTTGGGTTTGTATCAGCCATTTATATCTCCTTGCTTTAATGGAAAGTACCAGTGACGAGGGTTTAAAAACAAATAACCATTCGCAGAGTCAAGATAAGATTTATTCTCTAACCAATTCTCATTGAGGTTAATCGAAAAATTAATGATGTGCGTTCCCCATTGACGATTGAAATCATTTATAAAGCGTTGCAGTGCCGAAAGGGCATTATCGCTGAGTGCGTCGCGGATCACTAAGGCGTAGCCGCTGGGCGAATTTATTTGGCGATAATTAATATGCATGCGGTCTAAGCCCTGACGGGCATCCTGCAGGAGCTGCTGTTTGCTTTTTACAAATAGCTGGATATCAAGTGCAAACGGAATTTTCTGCAGAGCCAAAGACGTTAACTGCTCCCGCTGAAGGGGGGAAAGATCCTGCCAGAGGATAATCACAGGGTGCTGGGGCCTACTGTAATCAACCTGCACTATCGGATAGCCTGACTTGATCAGCACTTCGGTCGTGGTTTTCTGGTGTTGAACTAACCATAATGGAACGACGTTATTATTCTCACCTAGCTTGAATAAGGCTTCTTTGACCCACTCCAGCGCCTGATATTTCGTCGCCAGTACATATATTGTACTATTCTCACGACCACGATAAATATCGATAGCCGCGGGCGCGCCGGCGAGAGCCTTATTCAGGTTTAATACCTGTCGATCGCTCTCCAGTTTTTTATACCAGATAACGGTAGCAGTAATTATTAGTATCAGTAATATGGCAGCACCAACGATCAGCGTATGGTGCTTTTTAGCATTAAACTCAGCAATCGACTCCTGACCGTTAAATTCTGCATCCAGGGTGGGGGGTAAAGCAAAATTCCGGACACTTTCCGGCCACTCATCTTCACTGCGCTTTAGGGCGAAACGAATATGTTCATGAGTAAATATTTCGTTTTCATTAACGGTGGTTGGGAAACTGTTATTCTCATCCTGAAGCTCTATCCGGAAGCTACCCGGGTCTTCGCCGTCTTCTGCTGGCGCCGAAAGGCGTAAAATGAGATTCGGCGAGGGGCGGTCGCAAGGTATATACAGCGTATTATGGGTATACGCCGCGGCATGTTCGCCGCTTGATATCGCAGCGCTGCAAGCGTCATCGATAGCAATGCCTTGATTGATAATAATAAAATAGTCATCTGCTGGCAGGTTAAGCTCACAGCCAAACATGGGGCCAAATAGCACCTTCAATGTATAGCTTTTCTTTGTCTCTGGCACAACAGGCATTGCTTCAGTTATTTCATTCATGTCGCTGTTCATAGAAAAGGGCCATTCAATATAAAAAACAATCAAACAGATGCTGGCATCTGTACGATTGTATATTTAATCTGCTACCGTTAAATTGTTTTGCTACCGGTCTAAATATAAGGGCCAGTTGCTGTCAATAGACTGTTGTATAAATCAAAATATAAATGATGTTTAATTCTATATTACATCCCGATTGCATCGCATAACAACAGGTGCCTTCGGGGAAATGAATATACGGAAGCCAGGGATAATCCGCAACAATTAGTCTTGATCTTTTTTTGAAGTTTTTATAATAAAAATTATTAAAAAATTAATCTTATTTTGCGCCGTTGACCGTACGGAATTTTCTGATAAGTTTACGGGGATTCTTAAAACCCGTGCTCGTTCAATTTACTTTTTCTGATTCATTAGTATTGGACATGCTTACTCATGTAGGGTGCAACGATGATAAATAATCATAAACAACTCCATCTGGAGCAGAAATCACAGCAACTCCTGTCTGATGATATGCTCAAAGGGAAAACGTATAAAATTGATTGTAAAGATATCAAGTGTCACTCAGCAGTTCTTTTAGCGAGACCGGTTAATCAGGATTCTGTTATGTCACTGGCTGTCGACCAAACGGAGGAAGAAAGTGCAGTGGCGTTCGATACTATCCGTCATGCTGTAATAGTCGCCACTCTGAGCGAAATGCACTTATCTTTTTCTGGGCAATGGATTATCGAGGTTAAGACGATGTCTCAGGCGACGACGTTATTTTCATTTCTCGACTATCAAGCGAAATGCCCGGAAGCCAGCGGCGAAAATTGCGTGGGGCAGGAAAACGTTTTACTGCTTACTGTATCTCATCTGGTATTAAGGGTTGAAGATGAAAATAAATCGCTGATGGCGTTACTTATTTCATCAATGTTAGATCCGCAAGACCGACGTCTGGAAAGTCTGTTTACATTTGTGCGTAACGTGGAGAGTTACTGGATTGCGCATTTTTTGCTGTCGCAGGTCATGAATGAAGATAAAGAGAGTGAAACGCACAAAATTTATAATGCCAGTCGAATTTATGGCGTTTCAGAGTCCTATTTCAGAAAGCTTTGCCACCACGCCTTTACCCGAAGCCCCAAAAAACAGCTGCGTTTATGGCGCGCGGCGAATAGCGCATTGCAGCTAATTGAGAATGACCAGTCCATTGCCACCATCGCAGGAGATAATGGCTACGCATCGTCGTCGCATTTTTCCAGCGAAATAAAGTCGCTATTTGGCATCACCCCCAGGGAGTTTAAAAAATTGGAAGGTTTGCTTCATGAATAAGTTTGTTCGCAAAACGCTGAATAGCAGAGTGCTCTGTCTCCTGCTGACGGTATTATCCGATGCGCCAGCAGGCGCAAATATGCTGAATACTTCCTCAGCGCCCGCGACGTCCGTTCAGTCGACGGCGGAAAATACTTATGTGGCGAGCAACAACAGCGTTCAGCAGCTCTTTTTTGTCATTGGCGGCGCGCTTCATAAGCCTTTTATTGTCAGCGTCGAGGCTGCGAAAAAGCGGGTATCAGGTAACTTTGACCTCAATGACCCGAAATCGGTGCTCGACACCGTAGCCGCCCGTACTGGTCTTATCTGGTATGACGATGGAAGCTCGGTCTACATTTACGACACCAGCGAAATACAAAGCAGCGTCGTGCGCCTGGCCTTTGCGCCTTTTGACAGGCTGGTTGCTTATCTGCAGTCCTCGGGCCTGTACGATCCGCGATTCCCCCTGCGTTCGGACGGACGCTCGGGATCGTTTTATATTTCGGGCCCGCCGGTGTACGTCGAGCTTGTCTCCGCTGCGGCAAAGTACATTGATGCGACCTACGCAAGGCCGGGGACCGGAGAGACCACGATCCGCGTGATCAAGCTGAAAAACACCTTCGTAAACGACCGTAACTATACCCAGCGCGATGTTCCTATTACCGTGCCAGGAGTCGCGACGGTGCTGAATCAGTTGTTAAACAATACCAGCAGTCGTTCAGGTGGGCGTTCAGCACCGGCGGGCGCAAATATCACCGTTGATAACGATACGCGCAGTGCGCTTGAAGCGGCATCTGCGACGCAAAAAGGTAACTTCCCGCCGCTGCCGGCATTTAACGCGGCACCTGCGGCAAGAGCCGGAGCGGTTGACAAGGCTATCCCCAGCCAGCAGACCATTAACATTGTGGGTTATTCCGACACGAATAGCCTGCTCATTCAGGGCTCAGAGCGGCAGGTGAGCTTTGTTGAGGATTTAGTAAATGCTATCGACATTCCTAAACAGCAGATCCAGCTCTCCCTGTGGATTATTGATATCTCAAAAGACGATATCAACGAGCTGGGGATTCGCTGGCAGGGCGCGGCAAAGCTGGGCAATACCGGGGTGACGTTCAACACCAGTTCCCTGACGCCGGAAAACAGCATCCACTTCCTGGCAGACGTCTCCGCGCTGGCGAAAAAAGGGAGCGCCCAGGTGGTGTCTCGTCCTGAGATCCTTACCCAGGAAAACGTCCCGGCGCTGTTTGATAACAACAGCAGCTTTTATGCGAAGCTGATTGGCGAGCGCACCACGTCGCTGGAGAAGATAACCTACGGCACGATGATAAGCGTACTGCCACGTCTGGCCCAGCGTCAGCAGGAGATTGAGATGATCCTTAATATTCAGGACGGTGGACTACCGCTGAAAGCCGATGGCTCTACCGAAAATATCGACAGCCTGCCGATGGTCAACAATACCCAGATTAGCACCGAGGCGCGCGTTCCGGTTGGCTATAGCCTGCTGGTAGGCGGCTACAGCCGCGATCAGGATGAGCATCATAACCTCGGAATCCCGCTGCTTCGCGATATCCCTTTTGTCGGCAAGTTGTTTGACTACAGCTATACCAGCCACAAAAAAATGGTGCGCCTGTTCCTGATCCAACCCGGTCTCCTCACCAGTGGCGAAACCTGGCAGGGACGTACGGAAAATAATCCGGTTCTCGGACGCACCTGGACAGGCAACGAGGTGACCCTGAAATCGACGGTCTCTATGTTGCGCGAAACCATGAAAGATAATTAAGGGCTGCTCTCGTGATTAATATTCGTTCTGTCCCCGGCATTGATTTTAAACGCATCGATACCCCGATGCCGCAGAGTCATTCTGGGGCGTTAATGGCGGATGGGGGAGAGGAGGTACAACCTCTGAACCTGCAACAGGAGTTGAGCAATGCGGCTGAGGAGATGGCGGATATCCTCAGCGCCTTTGGACGCTTTAGCAAGATAGGGCGAAAAAATGACAGCGCGGATAATGATTTCGTCTCCGCCATGCTTGAGGATCAGGCTGATGAGAAGCTGGATACGCTTATTCGTCTGGTGGCAAAACTACGCGACGTCAACACGCTGATTAATTTTGCCCGCCAGCTTTTCCCCAATGACAGCGATTTGATGCTGGCACTGCGAGAAATGCTGCTGAGCCGTCAACTGTCAGAGCTGCAGAAAAAGAAAATCAAAGAGGCGATCGCCGATCTGGAGAAGTTCGGCGACAGCAAAAAGATGCAGTCCGGGATAAACGTGGGCCGTCTGGCCAGGCGTTTTAGTCAGGAGAGCGAAGGGAAGCCGCTATCGGCTAAAGACCTGCGCAACAGCTATCTCAACTTTCTAGAACTGGATATGCCGGCGGGGTTTATCTACAAAGACTGGGTTGATGTCTACGGCTATGAAAACCGCACCCGGCTACTTGCCTTTACCCTGGCGGCGCTGGTGGCGGATATGAAGGCGAATGAGCCGGGAGTACACTCCTCGGAGTTCGGCCCGTTGAGCGCTAAGCTATCAGACGCGCGCGTATTGAACACGCTTGATAAGCTGCTGAATGAAAACTTTGCGAAGTTTGCTTTTCGGGAACAAATGCGAAATCAGCATATCCTGGCAGGAGAGGCCGAAATTGTTGCGCTGTATATTACGGGCCTCGTAGATACTGATGAATTTAAGATGGTTCTTAAGCGATTCAGTAAGGAATTTATGTCCCTGCTGTTGCTTAAACAGCGGGCGACGGTGATGCAGGCATTACGCAATATTTTTAACCTGACGCCTGAATTTCTCTTTGCGGACATTATGTATCGCGAAATTGTAGTGGATCATTTGTCCATAATATTACGCAAAATGGCTGAAAAAGAGAAAATTACGGGTATCTGGAACGAACATTATAAATAATTGCCGATGTTAATCCATCGCCTCCAACTTAATGCGTAAATAAAATGATTGAAAAGTTTATTCTGCAGCTTCGCAGCCGGCCAGAACTCATTATCTTGTCGATAATGATCATGGTGGTTGTGATGTTGATTATTCCATTGCCAACGTACCTGGTGGACTTTCTTATTGGTCTTAACCTGACCATGGCATTATTGATCTTCATCGGCTCGTTCTACATTACGCGGGTGCTGGAGTTTTCAACCTTCCCGTCAATATTGCTGATTACGACTATTTTCCGTCTGGCCATATCGATCAGTACCAGCCGTCTGGTGCTGACCGATGCCGATGCCGGTGAAATTATTGCCAGCTTTGGTGATTTCGTGATTGCCGATAACCTGGTGGTTGGCTTTGTTATCTTCTTCATCGTGACCATCGTGCAGTTTATCGTGATCACCAAAGGTTCGGAGCGTATTGCTGAGGTTGCGGCGCGATTCTCTCTTGACGCGATGCCGGGCAAGCAGATGAGCATTGACGCCGATCTGAAGGCCGGGGTCATCGATGAAAAAGAGGTGAGGCGACGCCGAAGCGACCTTGAGGCTGAAAGCCAGCTGTACGGCGCACTCGACGGGGCAATGAAGTTCATTAAAGGTGACGCCATTGCCGGGATCATTATTATCTTCGTGAACCTTATCGGCGGTATCTCCGTTGGGGTGCTGCAGCATGGGATGGATCTCTCCCACGCCATGTCGGTCTTTACGCTGCTGACCATCGGTGATGCGCTGGTGGCGCAGATCCCGGCGCTGTTGATCTCGATTAGCGGCGGGCTGATCGTGACCCGAGTCAATAACAGCGAGAACAGCAATCTGGGGGCAAAGATCCTCCAGGATATGTTCTCCAATAAATTTATTCTGCTGGTTACCGCCGTGCTTGCTATCGCGCTTGGGCTGCTGCCGGGATTCCCTCTCCCCGTATTTCTGCTGCTTGCTGCGATTTTGTTAGGCATTTATATCAAAGATAAAATTGACGAAAAAAGAGGTAAAAAACCGACTGTACCGGTTGAAGAAGAGGATGAACAGCCGGTATTGAAAAGCAAGCCGGTGATGATCGACGGTGAATATATTCCGGAAACCATTCCACTGATTATTTCCGCGTGGAAAGGCTATGAAGAGTATTTTAAAGAGCACAATCTTTGCTCTTTACTGAAGCGTAATTTCTTTATTGAGTACGGTGTCCGCCTGCCGGAAGTGGTCATGAACTACGACGAGCACATCGAGCGCGGCAAGCTGGCTGTGGCAATTAACGAAATTCGGGTTGCCGCCTACGATATTCTGCCGGGAATGTGCAAGGTGCTGTTGCGCGGCGAAGAGCTACAGGTTATGGACGATAGCGTGCAGGCCGTGGAAACTGCCCAGGGCGTCGCCTACTGGATCCCTGAATCACATAGTCAGACGGCGCTGGAGCTTGGATTCTACTCCCGTTCGGCGGTGGATGAATGTTACGCCTGCATCTCCACCCTGCTGGTGCACAACATTTCGGAGTTCTTTGGTATCCAGGAAGCCAAAACGCTGCTGGACGATCTGGAAAAGAAATACCCTGAGCTGTTAAAGGAGTGCTATCGCAACAATACCGTTCAGCGCATTACCGAAGTATTCCAGCGGCTGCTGCAGGAGCGTATTTCAATTCGCAATATGCGATTGATCCTCGAAGCGCTGGTGCAATGGGCACCCAAGGAAAAGGACCCCATTATGCTGGTTGAGCATGTTCGCGGCGTCTTATCGCGCTATATCTCCAACCGTTTTTCCGCGAATGGACAGATTCGCACGCTGGTGATGTCGCATGATATGGAAAGCCTGGTTCGCGGCGGCATTCGTCAGACTTCCGGCGGTACCTTTATTAATCTGGCTCCACCAGAAACGGAAAGTATTATCCAGAGTCTTGACAGCTGTATTCGCAGTAACGGCGTAAATGCCCGTGACATTATTTTAATGGTGTCTTTAGATATCCGTCGTTTTGTGAAGAAAATAATTGAGGGCAGTTATCCAGAAATGGAAGTGCTTTCTTATGGTGACGTCGCTTCCGGTGTGGATGTTGATGTAATTGGTACATTAGAGAAATAACAGAGGTAAGAATGAAATACGATATCGTCGAATTACTGTCCAGATTGTTAAACGATGCAGGCATTAGCGATATTCTGGACAGTGATTTAAATAATCATTCGACAATTTCGCTGACCATGAAAGACGACATTCCGACTATCCATATCCGGGAGGAAAATGATGAAGTCTGGGTATGGGCGAAAGTAATGGAGAATGCGCCCACCAGTCTGGCCTACTGCAGCGCCAGCCTGCTGCCGCTAATGATGAATCATCAGGAAGATTTCTTCCATATTGGCCAGCCTTGCCTGTACCCGGTTGACGGCCATCTGGAGCTTCGTGCGCAGGTTAAAGAGAAGCATATGTCCAGCCCTGACGCGTTTCTGCCTATGCTCGACCACTTCCTGACCATCCTGCAGGACTACCGGTCCGTGCTCGTTTAATTACGGAGGTTAATTCGATGGTTGCGCAATGTCTGGTTCATCTCGCACACCCGCTGCGTATTCAGGGAAATGTCATTGAAGCACATTTACCGGGAACGCGTATTGGGGAGGTCTGTGAGATTCAGAAATCCCTGCTCGAACCGCAGATTATGGGTTTTGCCCAGGTAATCGGGTTTAACAAAGAACATACGTTATTAAGCCTGCTTAATGACAATCAGGGTTTTTCCCGCAGCAATGTGCTCTTACCTACCGGTAAGCCTTTTCGTATCGAGGTTCATGAAAACATTGCCGGGGCCATCATTGACGCAACCGGAGCCCTCCGTGGACGGCTGGACGAAACCGTCCAGCCGCCGTTGACGGGCGGCGTTAGCCTTGATGCCAGCGGCGCGCCGCGAGACTTCACCCAGCGCAAACCGATCGCCGACGCGCTGGCGACCGGGGTCCGCGCGATTGACGGATTGCTGACCTGTGGCCAGGGCCAGCGTATGGGGATTTTCGCCGCGGCGGGCTGCGGCAAAACCTCACTGATGAGCATGATAATCGAACATTCAGAAGCGGATATTTACGTTATTGGCCTGATAGGCGAACGTGGCCGCGAGGTGACGGAGTTTGTTGAGGAGCTTAAGCGCTCCTCCCGGCGTTCGCAGATTATCATGGTCTATGCCACGTCCGACCGATCCTGCGTGGAGCGCTGTAACGCGGCGCAGATCGCCACCACGATTGCAGAGTTTTTCAGTGAACAGGGCAAAAACGTTCTGCTATTCGTGGATTCAATTACCCGCTACGCACGCGCCTTGCGCGACGTCGCGCTGAGTATGGGCGAGCTGCCAGCGCGAAGAGGGTACCCTGCCTCGGTGTTTGAGGCGCTGCCCAAGCTTCTGGAGCGCCCGGGGCGCTTTCTGAGGGGCTCATTTACCGCGTTTTATACCGTCCTGATTGAAAATGAGGAAGAGTCAGACGTCATCGGCGATGAGGTGAGGTCAATTCTGGATGGCCATATTTATCTCAGCAAAAAGCTGGCGGCTAAGGGGCATTATCCGGCCATCGACGTCATGCAAAGCATCAGCCGTGTCTTTACCCAGGTGACCAGCGAGGATCATCAGGTTCTGGCGACGCGTTTTCGCGAATACCTTGTGCGCCAGAAGGATATGCAACTGTATCTCGACCTTGGGGAATATCGCCGCGGCGAGAATACGGATAATGATGCTGCCTTCGATCGCAAAGATCAGATGGAGGCTTTTCTGCAACAACGGATGAGCGAAACAACGGGCATGCAAGCTTGTCTGGAGGCGTTATATGGAAGCGTGGCGTAAAGGGCGCGAATTTGTCGGTATGCTCGAGCGTAAGCAGCAGGTGTTACAGCAGGATATCGTTAAAACCGAAAATAACTTAGCCCAGGTGAATTTGCAGATAAAACAATATCAGCAGGAATTTTCGAATATTAATCAACAAATAAAAATGCTGACCCCTGCGGGGGTTATGAGCAGGGCGGATATTTATAAAGGAATTAGGCAGCAGGGTGCGTTACTCACTCATCAGCAATATGTCTTCCATAAGATAAATCAGCTGGAGAATGAACAGGAGAAGCTTGAGCGAAATAGAGAACAGCTGCGCGCCTCAATGACCCGGCTGGACAAGAAGCATTACAAACTGAATTACTATTTGCAGCCACTGCGCCGCGATTATATTCGCCGCTGTGACAACGCTGCCGAAAATGAAATCCAGGAGATGGCGGGATATGGTCGAAAAAGTTTCTGAGGGTAACGTTAATACCGCGCTTAATAGCGGCTCCGTTTCGGATGACAGCGTTTTACTTGAATGGGTGGATAAGAAGAAAAAGCAAAACCGGCTCGATGAACAGCCATCGTCAGCGACGGTCACCGCGCAAATGCTGGTGCAGGTGCTCAACGGGGCGCTCACCGGCGGCGGGTGGCAACAAAAGGAGAATAAAGCGGCCAACGCCGTGGCAGTGTCAGAAACTGCACGGCCGCTGAACCGCAGCGATGACGGCCAGCGCCAGAAGGTCATGTTGGCGGCGCCCGCCCGGACTGAAGCCACGCTTATCAAGCCGCTAACTACCGGCGACAGGCCGGTAGCCGCATTCGGCCCGACCAAAGAGAGCGAGTCCAGGCCTCGCGCGGCGCTCGCCCAGGTCAGACAGACGGACGCCAGGGCGATTCCGCAGCCGGCGGCTGTCGAAGCTGCGCGTGTTGAGACGGCCGTCATTTCTCAGCCGCTCACCGTGCTGGTGACGAAGAATGAGGCCGCGAGCCGTCACCCTGAGAGCAGCCCGCGGCGTAAGGATGAAATGAAGGAAGAGAAACTGGTTTTAGCGCCGGGCAAGGCATTTGATTTCAGGACAAACGTTCCAGGTGAACGGCAGGTACAAAACAGGGCCGTGCCGGCGACTTTACAGCAGCTAAAGGGTCAGGTGAACGCCGCGACGGCAGCGCCCTCGGCCAAAGAGGCGCAAACGCTCGAAGTGGATTATTCATTTCAGCGCTGGTCAGGCGACCACTCGGTGAAGGTGACCATTCCCGCGCAGGCCCTGCGTGAGGGCAACATGACGCTGCAGCCGTCGGATGCCCGCGCGGCGGATGCGCTGTCGCGCAATCTGGGCACGCTAGCAGGGCATTCGCCAGAGCTTTTGCAGCCGAGGCAGGAGCGGGACGAACAGCAAAAGCGCGAGCAACAGCCCCAGCAGGATGAGGAGCAAGAATGAGTTTACGCCGCCATTTACGCAAGCGTTATGAAGACCAGCAGAAGCTGCTGCAGCTTCATAACCGGCTTCCCGGCAGTGAAATTTCGCACCCGGCACGGGATGCGCGCTACCTGCCGCTGAGGCTGCGTAATGAGAACAACGACCAGGCGAAGGCCTGGTTTGACGTCGACGCCTGGCTTAGGCAGATGAATCTCCATCTCCCCGCAATACCCTGGACGGAGGTGCCGGTAGATTATCTGGCGAACTGGTTGGCGAGGCTCGGACTGAATTTTTATTTCGCCGAAACGGTCTGGTCAGTTGAGGCGATCACGCCAGCGGTGACTGAGCTACCTCCCGCTGCGCTGTTGCTGCATGCGAATCCCTGTTCACTGTGGTGTCTGGACTGGCCGGAAGATCCTCTTGAGCGACACCGCACCCCAGGCATCCCGGCCTGGCTTATTCCGTTCCCGCTGCAGTTCAGCCTGGGATACAGCCGGCTCAGCCTGTCGCAGCTTATGGACGTTGCGTCAGGCGACCTGTTGTTAATCAAGCGCCCTGAAGCGTATCTGACCGTCGGCGCGCGCCGCATTTATCGAGTGAGCTATACCCATAATCAGGAGGTTATTGTGCAAGAGCAGTATGTTGAATATGAAGATGAGTACCGCGATGAGGATGAAACGCTGTATGAGTGGGCCAGCCTGCCGGTAGAGATGGAGTTTGTTCTCGACGGCAGCAGGGTGACGCTGGACGAACTTGAGGATATTCGCCCCGGTTCCGCGCTGTCTCTGCCGCATGATGCGGAAAAAAATATGAAGATTTACCTGAACAAGAAGCTCTTTGCGCGCGGCGAGCTGGTGGCGCTGGAAAATGGCGCGCTGGCCGTCGAAGTGAACCATGTAAACACTGGGCTTATCGGTAATATGGGCACATCTGATGTTGAGTAACGATATTTCTCTCATTGCTTTACTGTCGTTCTTTACCCTGCTGCCTTTTATTATTGCGGGGGGCACCTGCTTTATTAAGTTTTCCATTGTCCTGATCATGGTTCGTAACGCGTTGGGGATCCAGCAGGTTCCCTCAACCTTAACGTTAAACGGTGTGGCGCTGATTTTAAGCGCCTTTGTGATGATGCCAGTATGCCAGCGCATCTCCGACTACATCGAATCTAACCATATTGACTTTAACAACAGCGGATCGGTCACTCAATTGATGGAGCAGGGGCTTGGGAGTTACCGCGACTATCTGGTGCGCTACTCCGACCACGACCTGATCCGTTTCTTCAATAAGGTTCAGCAGCAGCGTAGCGGCGAGCCGATACCGGAAGTGGAAGATCATGAGCTGAGCACGCTGTCGCTCATGACGCTGATGCCCGCGTATGCATTAAGCGAAATTCAGAGCGCGTTCAAAATTGCATTCTACCTGTACGTGCCGTTTGTCGTAATTGATATGGTGGTCTCCAGCATATTGCTGGCGCTCGGGATGATGATGATGAGCCCGGTGACGATCTCAATTCCGATTAAACTCATCCTGTTTGTCTCGATGAACGGCTGGGCTTTATTAACCAAAGGATTGATCGCTCAATATGCCGATCTGATGACATCATGAATAACGTTTTATTTATTGGAAATACGGCGCTGATCGTGGTGCTGAAACTGACCGCGGTACCGATTGCCTTTGCAACCGTGGTCGGCATTATTGTTGGCTTATTTCAGACCATTATGCAAATTCAGGAACAGACGTTGCCGTTTGGCCTGAAAATGCTGGCAGTATTCGCCAGTATTTTTATGATGATTGAGTGGTTCTCCGCAGAAATGTTGAATTTTGCTAACCAGGCTTTTTATATGGCTTTTCGCTAAAACGGGATCACTATGCTGTTTGTTGCGTTGTATCTTAATTTTCAGCACAGCGTGCTGACATTTGTTATGGTGTACGCGCGGCTGGCTATTGTTTTTTATATGCTGCCAGCGCTAGGCGAACGGGTCTTATCCAATTTAGTTATCAAGAATACGATTATTGCGCTGACGATTATCGGGCTGTGGCCGAGTTTTACTACGGTTGTCACGCCGGAGCAGGGTTGGTTTATTATTCTGATAAAAGAGTTCGTCGTTGGATTAATTCTGGCGGTCACGCTGTGTATTCCTTTTTGGATCGTCACTGGCCTGGGTGAAATCCTTGATAACCAGCGCGGGGCCACCATCAGCGACAGTATCGACCCCGTGAACGGCGTACAAAGTTCAATATTGTCCGGCTTTCTCAGCTTTGCGTTTGGCGCGATTTTCTTCGTCAGCGGCGGCATGCTGAAATTGATGGAGGTGATGGTCCAGAGTTACGAGATGCTGCCGAGAGGCAGCTCGCTGGACGGCATACGCTGGGAACATGCAGGAGTGCTGCTTCAGGTGTTAATGCAAAACAGCATCATGCTGGCAGCACCGATTATGCTGGTAATGATGACGGCGGAAATGCTGCTGGGCGTATTTGCTCGCTATTGCCCACAGCTCAACCCCTTTTCGCTGTCGCTAACGGTGAAAAGCACCATCGCCTTTATCGTTTTTGTGTTTTACGGTTTCCAGGCATTAACCGAGAAACCGCTGCAGCTGTTTTCCATTGCCGACTTCCGTCAGTTTATTTTCTGAGAGGGCGAAATGGCTGAAAAAACAGAACAACCTACCAGTAAAAAACGTAAAGATTCGGCAAAAAAAGGGCAAACATTCAAAAGTAAAGACGTCATTACTACCGTTATTTTGCTGGTGGGGATTTATTTTCTGGCGCATGCCATGAGCTTCGGCCCGTTTGTCTCATTTTATACGCATTTATTGCAGTATCCGACCCGGCCAGGCATGGGTGTATTCCTGCTGGAACTCGCCAGGATTTTTTTCACGCTGGCGTTACCCTTTATTGCGGTATGTACCCTCGTCGGCTTTGCCGCAACCTTGCTACAAACGGGATTTACGCTGGCGACCGAAGCCATCAAGCTGAATTTCAAAGCGCTGAACCCTGTGGAGGGGATCAAGAAAATATTTAGCATGCGCACCGTTAAAGAGCTGGTGAAGTCACTGTGTTATCTGGTGGTGTTCGCCGCCACCTGCCATAGCCTGATTCAGCAGGATCTCCGCCAGGCGTTGACGCTGTATCGCGCCGACATGCCGGGGCTGGTCGCCGTTTGGATAGCACTGGCGCTGAAGGCGGTGATGGTATTTATCGCCTGGTCCATCTTTGTGCTGCTGGCCGATCTCCTGGTTGAGTATTTTCTCCATTTTAAAGATATGAAAATGGATAAACATGAGGTGAAGCAGGAACACAAGGAGAGCGACGGCAACCCGCAAATTAAAAGCGCGCGGCGCCGTGCGCATCAGGATCTGCTTTCCGGCGAGGAGATGGCGGCGGTACGCAATTCAGAAGTAGTGCTGGCGAACCCGACCCATATAGCCATGGCGGTCTATTTTAACCCCGAGGTCGCGTCGCTGCCCTTTATTGCCCTGCGCTGTACCAACCTGAAAGCGAAGGCCGCGATTGCCTATGCGGAGAAAATTGGAGTGCCGGTGGTGCGTAATATTCCGCTGACGCGTCGGCTTTATCATACCTATAGCCATTACAGCTTCATTTCGCTGGAAGATGATGTGCTGATGGACGTGATGGATGTGCTCATCTGGCTACGCCAGGTCGAAGCGGCAGGGATAGCCCCCCTCGATGCGGATCCCGCCCCACCACAGCCTGACTCTGAGAACGGCCCTCTTTAGTAGTTCCGTCCTGGGGGCTGTGCGGTTTTTTTGTATTAACGACCAATGGACAACAGTAAGATGCTTATATCTTCTTGACTGTCTGTCCATAAGTCAATTGCGGGACTTATACGTTGCTTATTAATAAGGGAAGAGACACAGATGGTTGATAAAAATATGCTTGAATTTCTCACCGGCGATGAGACTTTTAAAACGGATGAAGAGTTGGATGTTTATTCCGACCGTTTGCTGGATGCCCTTCAGAATGGCGCAACGATGAAGGATATCCACGGTGTATCCAGCGATACTATGCAGGATGTTTATAAACTCGCATATGATTTTTATCATCAGGGTAAGCTGAATGATGCAGAATCATTGTTCCGTTTTCTCTGTATATATGACTTCTACAACCCTGAATACGCGATGGGGCTGGCGGCGGTTTATCAGCTGAAAAAAAATTATGCGAAAGCCATTGATTTCTACGCTCTCGCCTATTCCTTATCAAAGGAAGATTATCGACCGATGTTTTACGCTGGGCAGTGTAATTTAATGCAACGTCAGGCGGCGCAGGCCCGAAAATGTTTTGAAATTGTAATGGAGCGCTGTCGCGATCCGTTATTAATCGAGAAAACTGCAGCTTATCTTTCCGCGATGAATAAATTAAAGCGCGACCAGCCTAATGAGATGGAGCAGAAAAATGAATATGAGGAATTGTAATGAATATGCGTGTCGATAGCCAGGATGCCGGGAGTTATCACCAGGCTAGTCTGGAAATTGGGAAAGACGAACTTAAAAAGCAGTCTGAACAGGCCCGGCGTCTGGGCAATGACGGCTACAAAAACCACGTTCAGGCGGGAAGCGTTAAAAGCGCCGTGCAATCCTTACAGCCAGAGCAACTGCTGGCGGTGCTGAAAAATACCCAGCAGGCGCTGGTGGGAAATGGAGGCAAGACGGCCATTAATGCTCAGGAGATGCCCGTGCTGGAGTCGCCGCAGGGCGGTGAAGCAAAGGCCGCGGCAAACGGTGGCGGCCAACGCTCCAGCGCGGCTGAACTGACCGAACTTCTGGGGAAAATTACGCAGCTCACGGCCAATACGTCGCTTGAGAAAATGCTTTCTCAGTTGAACAGCTTCAACGCGATGATGTCGGGCGCAACCAACGCATGGTCTGAAATGGCCGCGACGCTGGAGCAGCAAGGCACCCAATGGGCCGCCGATTCCGATGCACTGAAAGCGGCGCAGCAGCAGGCTGACGGGCTTTCCAACGGCGTCGATGCCGCGCAAAAAACGCTCGACAACGCGCAGGCTGAGCTGAACACGCTAAAGAATCAGGCCGCAGGGCAGGATCCGGTGCCAGACGATCTGCAAAAGAAAATCGACCGAGCCCAGACAGCGGTGACCAGCGCGCAGCTGGCGTTAACAACGGCTACCGGCCTGTATAACGGATTTGTCGAAAAGACCCTGAACCCAGCCAAAGCCGCTGAATCGAAATCACGCGTGGCGCTGGAAGCGACGCAAACCAAATCCCAGGCGCTCGTTAACACGCTCACCCCGCAGCAGCAAAGCGCCGTGGAGTTTCAGCGCAAACACAACGATGACCAGTCGAAAAGCCTCAATTTCCTGATGGCGTTGATGTCACAGCTCATTGCCAAAAGCTCCAGTGACGATCTACAGGCTACAGCAGAGCTGAAGCAGAAGCTGGCGGAAGCGTCGGCCAAGGACGCGGAGAAAAAGGCCAAAGAGTATGAGGAAGAGGTGCGTAAGGCCGAGGAAATGCAGAAAACGATGGGCTGCATCGGTAAGGTCCTCGGATGGCTTATCACCGCCGTGAGCTTTGTTGCCGCCGCGTTCACTGGTGGGGCTTCGCTGGCGCTGGCCGCCGTCGGTTTGGCACTGGCGATCGGTGACGAGATTAACCAGGCGATCACGGGCAACTCGTTTATGGCCGACGCGATGAAGCCGCTGATGGATGCGATCGTCAAGCCGCTGATGGAACTGATGGGCAAGATGTTTGCCGGGATCCTCGAGGCGATGGGCGTAGATAAAGAGACGGCCGAAATGGTCGGCAAGATTCTGGGTGCCATCGCCGCGGCCGCGGTGCTGGTCGCCGGGGTGATCGTTGCGGGCAGTGCACTGAGTAAGGTGTTTGGCGTCGTCATGAAGAAGATCGGCCTCGAAGTGGGTGAAGAAGCCAGCAAGACCATGGGCAAAAGCGTGGCTACCGAAGTGCAAAAAGAGGTAACTCAGGATCTGGCGAAAACCACCCTGCGTACCGCCGCGAAAGAGGTGTCTGAGGAGGTGGCGAAAGAGGTGACCGAACAGGCGACGAAAACCACCATGCAGCGGCTGATGGACAGCGCCTTTGCGCAGGCGTTTAAGCGCGTATTCCAGGGCTTTGGCCGCGCGGCGGGCATGGACGAAGTCAAAATGGGAACAATTTATAACCGTACGCAGATGGCGGTTACCGGTGCAGCGGTGGTGAACACCTCCATTCAGGTCGCTGGCAGCATCGTGGTGGCTGACATGATGGTTGAAGCCTCAAAGACGAAGGCTCAGATGATGAAAGACGCCGCGCTGCAGGAGTTGCTCAACGAGATGATGAATCGTGCCATCGACACCTTCTCGCATCGAATGGAGACGGTTAATCAAATTGTGAAAAACATTTCCGCCGTGGCCGACACCCAGCTGCAGGCCAGCAGATATATCACTAAACAAATGAGTTCCGTTGCCGGATAAGCAACGTGCATTTTTACAGAACGATTCATAACAGGAGTAATTAATACAATGACCACGTCTATTTCTAATTTATCCGTACGTCCCGTTCAGATTGACTTCACCGGCAGTCAAAAGACGGAAAATGCGAAGCCAGAAACGCGCAGCCTGCAAACCGTGTCCGAGTGGGCCAGCGAAAAGGGGATGTTGTCATCCGTCATGGATATGCAAAGCGCCCGACGCGATGAGGCTCAGGCTGCCGCCGTGGCGCAGCGAAACGGTGGCAATGATGTTAACAGCCAAAGTGCGATGTCAACCGTAACGCTTTCTGCCGCAGGAGAGGGTGACGCGAATAAGTCTGAACGTATGGCGTCCGCTATGCCGAGCGTTATGGCGGCGCAGACCAATATTACTCAGCCCAATAACAAAGCGGCAGAAAGTAAAAGCGCGGTGGACACCTCTGGTAATACCACCACCAACGCGGTGGGGCAGACGCGCTCCCAACCAACGGTTGCTGGCGGTACGGATATTACCGGTGCCGATTCGGTCAAGCCGACCTTTATCAACGTCGTTGGTCCGATGAGTCAGATCGTCCTGAGCAATAAGCTGACCGTTGCGCTGCTGGAAAGTGAAAATACGCAGAATATTTCGGCTGCTAAAGCTTCGAATCGTTTCATTGAATCTACGGCGCGCAGCGCGCAGAAAGGGATTGAAGCTGCCGAGGAGCGTCGTGATGGCGCCATCGTGGGCGGCGTAACCGCTGCGGTTGCCCAGGGCGGCATGGCTGTGGCGTCTACCAACGCGCTGCGTAAAGAGAATGTATCACTGAAAAACAACGTCGCCGTGGCGAAAAATCAGGAGTTTGGTATTACCCAGCAGAAAAACGCCATCGGCAGCGCTGGCGACAGCATGGTCATGAAAGGACAGCGCATGGACGGCAAGGTCAAAGAAACCATGAGCAAAACCCAGGGCGAAGAGCAGCTTTCCGCATCGCATAAACAGCTCAAACACAATGAAATTCAGAACAACACGCAGAAAGTGCGCGTGGTCACCGAGCTGGGCAACCAGCTGGCGAATACAACCCGCAATATTACCGAAGGGGCGTATAACGTTAACGCCGCAGAAATGCAGGGCGAGGCAGATTTAGCCCGCGCCGACGGCAACCAGAACAGCGAATTGGCCAATACGCATAAAGAAGTGGCGAAAAAAGCGGCGGATACCCGCGCGGCGCTTAGCCAGGCCGCAGAAAATGTTCTCAATGCTAACAACAGCGCGGCGTCAACCATCGCCGAGCGCATGCGTTAATTATCGGCTGACTTTCCGGCGGGATTCATCCCGCCATTTTCGTAAAGGATATATTGATATGATTCCAGCTAGCGGCAGCGCGACTGCGCCCGTTCGTCCTTTAGTTGTTGAAACACCAGTCATTTCTGCTTCACAGGTTGCGGAAGTCGGCGTGGGTTCAACGTCGGAAATGAATACGGTGTTATTAAAACAGCTCATTTCCGCCTTAACGTCGATGGAAAGTAATAATCAGCTTGAGGATGTGAGAAAAGTTCTGCAGCAGCACAACCTGGACACCAGCGATGTTGATTTCCTTAAAAGCAAGGTGTGCGCTGCGGTGGCGGAGATAAAGGCGGCAAATGACAAGGTTGGCGCGATAGCCAAGGATAATAAGGCTGGAGCGACAGTCACTGTGGCGGAGATGATTTCCGCTCAGTACCAGCAGGTTGATAAAACGGGAGCTGCGCTGGGGACGATTAAAGATGAGATCGCGCAGAACCGCATCAAGGCCAATTATTCGGAGAACCAGCTCAAAGCGACCATGCAAACCTCGCTTCAGGAAATTGCCGAAGCTGAAGAGGCCGCAAAAGCCAGGACTGGCGACAACGAGATTTCCGTTCATACCAGCTATAGCAAGCTCTGGGCGGTTATGGCCGAGGCCATTAAAAATATCAGAACGAACTACGTCGATTTCTATGCTGGCCTGATGCAGAAATATACGGAGATGTATGAGGCCTACAATGAATATGTACAGAAAGCCAGCGCCGATGCTGTAAAGGCCGGTGAGGATGGAAATAACGTTAGTTTTAATAATAATACGATGGGGCAGGGATACGATAAATTTAATAATGCCGTTAACGGAATGGATCTCGGCAGCGTCGCCAACTGGGATGAAATGAGCGATGCGCAAAAGGCCAGCATGACGGCCACGCTTGAGCCTGCCTTTAAGGTTGACCAGAGTAGCGGAAAAATTAGTTTTAATCTCGATCAATATACGGGCCGTCCTTATTTTCCAAGCGATGGCGGCGGTGACAAAGTATCTACCTCCAGTTACCAGGCATGGCTGGCGTCCTTTAACGCCATTGGCACCGGGCTGCAAAGCAATATGCAGTCGTTCGCCCAGCGATATACGCAGGCTAACAGCACCTTCGATAACCTGAATAAAGTGTTGAGTGGCGCGATCAGCTCAATGGCCGACAGTGCGAAAGACGTGCTTAAAGCACTGGGTTGATTTAACAGGTGAACAGCCATGCTAGTGAATAATGTCTATTCTAATGCGACTTTTTCATGCCTGCCGGGGCAGGGGGTTTGTGAAACCGCATCTGCTTATTATGCCCGCGTTGGCGGTCTTAAATTTAGCGCGTCAGTCAGCACCGAAACGCTCGCATGGTCTGATAATGAAGACGCGAAGAGAAATGAGGTGCGCGTTCTTAGCTATTGCACCGGTGCGAAATTGCCACCAGCAGAGTGCCTATCCCATAACGTAGTGATGTTTTCGCAGCAGCGTGTCCCCGCGCAGTTATTTTCGGCGCGTGTCCTGCCGGAACAAACGTGGCGCGAATCTATCGCACCCCCGGAAGCGCATCATTACAAAGCCCCGGAATGCAGCTCAAAACCTAAATCATCCTTTCAGCGTTTCTGGCAAGGGTTGCTGCAATGTATTTTACCCTGCGTCAAATTTCAAAAATAACTCTCTGGGAGAATAACTGAATGCGCGGAATTACCCGAAGTTTCTCACAAATAGAATTAATTCGCCCAAACGCTCAAAGCAAAGGGGTGGCAAAAAATGCAATGCCGCAGCACGAGCTACTTGCGAAGCTTAAGCACGTAAATAACACGGCGCGCGAAAATTTTATTACTCAACCTCATGATGAAACGCTTGCTCGCCACGCCCTGCGCTCTGAAATTCAATTAGGCGTACCGGATAAACTGCATAATGCGCACCTGACCTATAACGGGACGCGAGCGAGGGATCTTATTGGATTCATATCTGAACAGGTGAAGGAGTACGGCACGCCTGCGGATAAAAAAAAGCTGGACAGCGTCAGCAACAAGCTGGCGAATCTGGCAGGGCGTGAGAAGGATGAGGAAAAAATCGCCGGTCAGCTCGATGACCTGGTGTCTAAATTTTCCCGTCGTTCTGGTGAAGCGTTCATTAATAACTTTATGGAAACGTACTGTTATCCTGCATGGCTCAAGTATCACGAAAGCCAGGGCATTGACGTCAAGGGTAAAGAGACGTTTAACGAACAGCTAAATGCCTGCAGCACCGTGTTGAACAGGCGTCTGGACGTGATGAGCGAGCCGGGTAAGCCTTGGGTATTGCTGGTTCAGAATATGAGCATGCTGATAGACGAATGCGCGGCCGTCTCAAAGGCGCTAATCAGGCATGATTTTGATGCACCGCCCGCTGACGCTCAGCCCGAAAAGCCTGCGGCAACGCCAGACGCAGTTAAAGCCACGCCGGATGGCCGGAGATTCGATATTCACGGTGGCGCAGATAAGGGCGGCGTGACGCTTCACATCAATAATTCCAACTCTAACCGCAACGGTGACATTTCCAATGCCCCGGTGTACCCGGGGGGAAATCCTGTGGCCATCGATCCCCACACCAGAAGGCTTGAAATCGTCGGGAAGCTAAACATTAGCCCGCAGGAAAAGTATGAGTTGGCGAAGCGCATCATCGACGGATGTTATGGTTCTCGCGTTATCGATCATATCGAAAGCGTTAGGGTGGATACTCAAGATAACGTGACCGAAGAGCCTCCGTTCATTCCTCCTTTCGTTCAGCAGAGCGAGAATCAGCCTGTTGACGATGGTGTCAACACGCGCCCTGACGACGCTGACTCCCGCAGGACGGGCGAGCGCGCGCAGGATCCGGATGTGCGTATCCCCGATCCGGCCAGGAATGTTTCTACCCGTGCGCTGGAAACTCCACCGCAAGTGGAAGAGGCTCTGACTCGCCCACAGGATGAGACGTCGTCGTCAGCGGACAGGCGCAGCGTAACCCCGCATACGCCCGCCGCCCATCCTGCCGGTAAAAATAAAACGACCCAGGTCTACACCACCGAACGAACGCTGAACCAGTGGAGCCGACGTGACCCTGTGAAGGTAAATCACTTCGTGCCGATGGATAAGCGGGCAGAGGAATTTCCCACCCTGAAACCGGTGAATGGTCAACGCCTGACAACATCATTGACGCCTGGACGTACTGCGACGCAGCTGCCCGTGGACGAGCCCATGATATCGACCAATGATGTAATGATCGAGAGAGCGACAGTTCGCCAGGCTGTTCTGGTTACGTCTTCATACCAGCCTGAGCGCAGCGTTGCCGAACTTGTCACCCTGGGCGACATGGGTCAAGCGGAGCCGTCAGTCTCCTCGGACGTGGACGAAGTAGATGGACGCGTGCAGAATGCCGCTCGCCGTGGCGCTCATGAGGCTGGCGACGTGCGTGAAGAGACGTCGTCGTCAGCGGACAGGCGCAGCGTAACCCCGCATACGCCCGCCGCCCATCCTGCCGGTAAAAATAAAACGACCCAGGTCTACACCACCGAACGAACGCTGAACCAGTGGAGCCGACGTGACCCTGTGAAGGTAAATCACTTCGTGCCGATGGATAAGCGGGCAGAGGAATTTCCCACCCTGAAACCGGTGAATGGTCAACACCTGACAACATCATTGACGCCTGGACGTACTGCGACGCAGCTGCCCGTGGACGAGCCCATGATATCGACCAATGATGTAATGATCGAGAGAGCGACAGTTCGCCAGGCTGTTCTGGTTACGTCTTCATACCAGCCTGAGCGCAGCGTTGCCGAACTTGTCACCCTGGGCGACATGGGTCAAGCGGAGCCGTCAGTCTCCTCGGACGTGGACGAAGTAGATGGACGCGTGCAGAATGCCGCTCGCCGTGGCGCTCATGAGGCTGGCGACGTGCGTGAAGAGACGTCGTCGTCAGCGGACAGGCGCAGCGTAACCCCGCATACGCCCGCCGCCCATCCTGCCGGTAAAAATAAAACGACCCAGGTCTACACCACCGAACGAACGCTGAACCAGTGGAGCCGACGTGACCCTGTGAAGGTAAATCACTTCGTGCCGATGGATAAGCGGGCAGAGGAATTTCCCACCCTGAAACCGGTGAATGGTCAACACCTGACAACATCATTGACGCCTGGACGTACTGCGACGCAGCTGCCCGTGGACGAGCCCATGATATCGACCAATGATGTAATGATCGAGAGAGCGACAGTTCGCCAGGCTGTTCTGGTTACGTCTTCATACCAGCCTGAGCGCAGCGTTGCCGAACTTGTCACCCTGGGCGACATGGGTCAAGCGGAGCCGTCAGTCTCCTCGGACGTGGACGAAGTAGATGGACGCGTACAGAATGCCGCTCGCCGTGGCGCTCATGAGGCTGGCGACGTGCGTGAAACCAGGTGGGAGGAGCCGGGCGCTGAGCAGCAGTCAGCCGCAGCGGGAGCATCAGGCATTCCATCGCCGCAGGTGAATGCCGCAAATCCATATAGCATCGCCGAACGAATCAGGTATTTCGAAGAGGCGCAGAAGGCCGGGGCACAGCCTGTGTCTGGCAGAGTATCCCGACCAACCAGCAGCACCGCGCCGGGCCACGTGTACTCCACGATAAGAACGCGCAGCCAATGGAATTTTGATGTTCCTGAACCAAAATCTTTCGTTCCAAGGAATGCTGATGCGTCGGCTTCCGGCACCGTGCGTCGAGGAGACGTGACAAACGGCAGCGTGACGGATACCAACCTGGCTGGGGAGTACGGCGATGAGTGATGTGGTGGTAGATAACTATGCAGAATCATTGGTCGCTAACCTTATTTACCAGGTTAACGGCGTTCTGCCGAAGGATATTTCATTACACCATAGCCTTGTGAACGACCTGCTTATGGATTCGATTGAGCTAATCGACCTGCTTATGCGTCTTGAGGAAATTGGCGTCGCTATTAATGAGTCTGAAATAACGAGCGAGCTAACGGTGGGTGATATTGTCACGCACGTGGCGTCAATTTACTGATTTCTATTTTCACAGTCGCCATTTTATCCGGATGGCGACATTTCTCACTAATTAAAGGTATATATGATGTCCATGTCAATTAACTCCGGCTTTGAGCCGAGAAAAATAGATCATAGCGTTTTACATTCCGTGACGACCGCCGTGGGTGATGGTCTGAGAACCATTAAGCGAGGCTTTCTTTCCTGTCTGGAATGTGTCGCAAACTCGCTGGAAACGATGGGCAGGTCAGTTCAGTCTGGTCTTCGGCATGTCGCCTCGGCGCTAAGCTCGCTTGTGCCGAATAAGAGTAAGGCTGCGGTAAATCAGAAACTGAATAATATCCATCCGGCTGCGGCTGAAGAGCTACGTTTGGCCATGACAAAACGCATGAATAAAAATACTAATTATATGGAGGGTATGTTCAGGGTAAACCTCGTGCTGGATACTATTCGGACGATTAACGCCGCGATGAAGCAGCCGGGAAAGATGGCGGATGCTATCCAGAATGATGACATCTCGGGCACAAACGCCGCGGCTTGCGTCAAACGCTGGCTGGGGGAAACGGTCGGTGAGAATAAAGTCACGGCGGCAGAAATCGAGAGTATTAATAATCTCAAAGACGATCCACAGGCCGTTAAAGCGCTGGTCTCGGGACGGCTTGGCGCTAATTCGCAGCGGTACGATATCTTCTGTTCATTACTTTCCGTTCCTCAGCGATATAAAGAGATATGCGATGCAAATGGGGTGGATGAAAAGTCTCTTTATAATCTAACCATGCTGACGAACGCGGGATTGCCGCTGCAGATCTTTACGCATGAGGCCTATATGAGTGAACCAGCGAAATGCAATGACGCTTTGTTTGTCCTGATGAAGCATTGCTCCAGATCGTCTTTGATTTAATTACATAAGGCGCCGCTGCTTGCGCCTTTTTATGATTCAGCAATTTTAAACGGGCGGATAAGTGCGAATTATTTCAAATGATAACTATTTTATCGGGGGGCTGAAGGTTATTGCGGAAGGGATGCCACCTGTGAATACCCGCCATCTGGTCATTTTTGATACCGGGTTGCGCTCGGCGTATATTTTTAATTCTGGCGAATTGCGAAGAAACAGAATATTCGATCCTTACAGCGCGTTGCTGCATTGCCGCAGTTTTTATTTTAAGCGCGATGTTCCCCTGGAAACATATGCCTGTTACCTGTCTGGTCATCGGGTTAATGCCCTGGGTAGACCGCACTTAACTGAGAGGGAGAAGTGGGCGATTAGGGTGATGTGCGAAGAATCCGATGCTGATGACATAGCCGAGCTGCTCTGTTTCAACCGAAAAACCTATAGTTCACATAAGGTAAATGCTCTTCGTAAGCTGGGTATCAGTAATGCGCTCACGCTTTATTCGCTGCTGCAGGTGTGGAAGGATAACTGGCCCGCTCTTTGCCCCAAGGGCCCGCGGGAAGGGGATTACTCACGACACAGGGCCGTGAACGTGGTGTCTCGAGTCTCTAACGTGTAAAAAAAATCCACGCTATAGCGTGGATTTCATATTTTGGCTTCTTCATGAGCTACCGGAGACCCCACAAAGCGCCGTTTTAACTTTAGACGTTAAACAGGAAGTTCATCACGTCGCCATCTTTAACGATGTAATCTTTGCCTTCAGCACGCATCTTGCCGGCTTCTTTGGCGCCTTGCTCACCTTTGTAGGTGATGAAGTCTTCGAACGCGATAGTTTGCGCGCGGATAAAGCCCTTTTCGAAATCGGTATGGATTTTACCTGCCGCCTGCGGTGCGGTCGCCCCAACAGGGATAGTCCACGCACGTACTTCTTTTACGCCTGCGGTGAAGTAGGTTTGCAGATTCAGCAGCTCGTAACCCGCGCGGATTACGCGGTTCAGGCCTGGTTCTTCAATACCCAGCTCAGCCATGAACTCTTCACGGTCAGCGTCATCCAGCTCGGCAATATCAGATTCTACTGCGGCACACACGGCGACGACGACAGAACCTTCAGCTGCAGCGATTTCACGCACTTTGTCCAGGTATGGATTGTTCTCGAAACCGTCTTCGTTGACGTTTGCAATGTACATGGTCGGCTTCAGGGTCAGGAAGCTGAGGTATTTGATGGCGGCTTTATCTTCTTCCGTCAGGGTTTTCAGCGCGCGCAGCATGCCGGCGTTTTCGAGCTGAGGCAGGCATTTTTCCAGCGCCGCTTGTTCCGCTTTCGCGTCTTTGTCGCCACCTTTGGCTCTTTTCTGCACACGATGAAGGGCACGTTCGCACGTATCTAAATCTGACAGCGCCAGCTCGGTGTTAATCACTTCGATATCGTCAGCCGGGTCCACTTTGTTATTCACGTGGATGATATTGTCGTTTTCAAAACAACGGACAACATGACCAATGGCTTCAGTTTCGCGGATGTTGGTCAGGAACTGGTTACCCAGGCCTTCACCTTTAGATGCACCTTTTACCAGACCTGCGATATCCACGAATTCCATAGTGGTAGGCAGAATACGCTGCGGCTTAACGATCTCAGCCAGCTGATCCAGACGCGGGTCTGGCATCGGGACAACGCCGGTGTTTGGCTCAATGGTACAGAACGGGAAGTTAGCTGCTTCGATGCCCGCTTTCGTCAGCGCATTAAACAGGGTGGATTTGCCAACGTTTGGCAGACCAACGATACCGCATTTAAATCCCATCTTTAAATCACCTTAATTTCTTGATATTCAATCCGTTAGCATTAACTGATTGATGAAAAGTAAATAACTACGCCTATTATACACGTAACCCGCGTCACGCGGGGTAAAAATGGGCGAATCGGGCGTTACTGCGCTTTAAAAGCGTGTAAACGATTGGTGGCTTTTGTCAGACCATCCTTGAGCCACACTTCCGTACAACGCGCCGCTTCGTCTACCGCATCGTCTATCAATTTTTGTTCTGAGACCGGGGGTTTACCCAATACAAACCCAACAACTTTGCTTTTATCACCCGGATGACCGATTCCTATGCGTAAACGGTGAAAGTTGGGATTATTGCCCAGCTTACTGATGATGTCTTTCAGGCCATTATGTCCGCCATGACCACCGCCAAGTTTGAACCTTGCCACGCCAGGCGGCAGGTCCAGCTCGTCATGCGCCACCAGAATTTCGTCAGGATTGATACGATAAAAGGTGGCCATGGCAGCGACGGCTTTGCCGCTTAAATTCATAAACGTGGTGGGCACCAGCAGGCGCACATCGGCCCCCGCCAGATTGATGCGCGAGGTATAACCGAAGAATTTCGGCTCTTCGCGCAGAGGCGCACGCAGCCGATCGGCCAGTAAATCAACATACCAGGCACCGGCGTTATGGCGAGTGGCGGCATATTCCGCGCCTGGGTTAGCAAGGCCGACAATCAGTTTTATCGTCACGTTTTTATTCCTGAAGGCTTTTAAGTCTGGCGCGTAGTTTACTGTCTGCGGCGTCGCTTGACAAAATTCTGCGACATGAAACGCGTGGCTTAAATAATTACTCTCCTGAACAATTAGAATTTCAATCAGTTCAGACGCTTATTTGTAAACTTTTGTCTTAGAGATAGCCATTAATGTGATCATTCACGCAACTCATGAAAGACCTGTTGTCTATACTTTACACACAAGGATTAGGGACATTTTCCCTGCAACCCAGGTTCCGGAGGTGACAGATGAAACGCAAAAACGCTTCAAGACTCGGTAACGTACTCATGGGATTGGGCCTGTTTGTGATGGTAGCCGGTGTGGGATACTCCGTTTTAAATCAGCTTCCCCAGCTTGATTTGCCGCAATACTTTGCGCATGGCGCGATACTGAGCATTTTCCTGGGTGCCGTACTGTGGCTGGCAGGGGCGCGTATCAGCGGCCATGAACAGGTCAGCGACCGGTACTGGTGGGTGCGTCATTACGATAAACGCTGCCGCCGTGACCAGCATAAGCATAGTTAATACAACTCTTTACGTCTTCCTGAACGACTCCTTGCGGAGTCGTTTTTTTTTGCACTGCAGGTCAGACAATGTCGGCTAATGCAGCGTCGCGATTGGGGTAAAAGGCCAGGCGACCGGGAACAGGCTGGATACCCGCCCGGGCCATGGTGCGCAGAGGCTGGAATTCCAGATTACTTACCCGCAATTCACAGCCATCCGGCAGACGATCCACAAATCGCTGGAAAGCATCAAGTCCGCCTGCGTCGAGCACCGGTACGGCATCCCACTTCAGCACCACAATCCGTTTACCGTCTATCCGGGACGCCAGATCGCTGAATAATCCTTCGGCTGCTGCGAAAAACAGCGGCCCAATCACCCGTAACACCAGCACATCATCGGGTACTTCAACGTTCACTGGCGCAAGACGGGTCATCTGAGCGATACGACGCATAAAGAGCAGTGAGGCCAGCACGATGCCGACGCTGATAGCGATGACCATATCGAACAGCACCGTGAGTGACATGCAAATCAGCATCACAATAATGTCGTCTTTTGGCGCACGACGCAGAAGATGAACAACCTTATGCGCCTCACTCATGTTCCAGGCGACCATCAACAGCAGGGCAGCCATAGCGGAAAGCGGGAGCCAGGAGAGAAGCGGTGCAAGCGCCAGCAGAGCGAGAATCACCAGCAATGAGTGGATAACGGCAGATACCGGTGAGGTGGCACCCGCACGCACGTTTGCGGCAGAGCGGGCAATCGCCGCCGTTGCGGTGATACCGCCGAAGAACGGTGCGATCAGGTTTCCCAGCCCCTGACCGATAAGCTCACCGTTGGCTTTATGTTTTGTGCCGGTCATACCATCAAGCACCACGGCGCAAAGCAGTGATTCAATGGCTCCCAGCATCGCCATGGAAAAGGCTGCGGGAAGCAGGGCGCGCAGCGCATCCCAGCTCAGGGTAAAGCTCGAGCCTGGCATTTTCCACGGCAGAACCAGCTGCGGCAATAGCTGCGGAATACCATTGCCCTGAGAGCCGTCAGCCAGAACATAATGGAACTGCGAGCCAATCGTGGCGACGTGACCACCCAGTAAGTTCACCACGCCCATCACCGCGCATCCCAGCAACAGCGCCGGCAAATGCCCAGGAAGCCTTATTCCCAGCCGGGGCCAGACAACCAGCGTGCCCAGGGTCACGATACCAATGGCGGCATCGCCCGGATTGGCCGTCGGCAGTGCGGTCACCAGTGCGCCGACCTTCTGCAGGTAATGTTCAGGCACATGCGTAAGCTGCAAACCGAGGAAATCTTTAATCTGCATGGTACCGATGGTGATACCAATCCCGGAGGTAAAGCCAAGCGTCACGGAGAGGGGGATATATTCAATCAGCCTGCCAAAGCGCGCCAGACCGAAGAGGATCAAAAAGACCCCAGACATCAGCGTCGCAACCAGCAGCCCTGCCAGACCAAACTGTTGCGAAACGGGATAGAGGATCACCACGAAGGCCGCAGTAGGACCAGAGACGCTAAAGCGCGATCCTCCCGTCAGGGCAATGACGATACCCGCGACCGCCGAGGTATAAAGCCCGTATTGGGGCGCTACGCCACTGCCAATAGCAAGGGCCATCGCCAGCGGAATGGCAATGATCCCGACGGTAATCCCGGCAATGACATCGCGCATAAAGCGTGATGAGGTGTACTTCTCTTTCCAGCAGGCGTCGATGAGGGCGCGAAAGGGCAAAATTTGTGAGGAGGCTATATTTTTCACAATTGTCTTCATCCGTGAGCGCATCATCTGTCATATGAATGGCAGGTGAAGGAGGCATTAATCATTACCCGGCCTGATTCCCGGTGCAGATACGTTGGTTTCTCTCACTCACCCCTGACACTTAGTTGAGTAAGCGTGTGGGGATTCATTCGTTTGCCGCCTTCCTGCAACGCGAATTATTCAGGGTATCAATAAATATCAAAAACAAAAAAACCCGCCGCAGCGGGTTTTTGGGCCGTGTTCGATCAGTGTTCGAACATCGCAGAGATGGATTCTTCGTTGCTGATACGACGAATCGCTTCGGCCAACATCCCGGAGAGCGTCAAAGTACGGACGTTTGGCAGTGCCTTGATCTCTTCGCTTAACGGGATAGTATCGCAAACCACCACTTCATCAATCACAGAGTTGCGAAGATTATTCACCGCATTTCCTGAGAAGATGGGGTGAGTGGCATAGGCGAATACGCGCTTGGCTCCACGCTCTTTCAGCGCTTCTGCTGCTTTGCACAGCGTGCCGCCGGTATCAATCATGTCATCAACCAGCACGCAGTCACGACCTGCAACATCACCAATGATGTGCATGACCTGAGAAACGTTAGCGCGCGGGCGACGTTTGTCGATGATAGCCATGTCGGTATCGTTGAGCAGTTTGGCAATCGCACGAGCACGCACCACGCCGCCGATGTCCGGAGACACCACGATAGGGTTATCGAGATTCAGTTGCAGCATATCTTCCAGCAGGATTGGGCTGCCGAATACGTTATCAACCGGAACGTCGAAGAAGCCCTGGATCTGCTCAGCGTGCAGGTCAACGGTCAGAACGCGGTCTACGCCTACGCTTGACAGGAAATCGGCAACAACTTTAGCGGTGATAGGGACACGCGCTGAACGGACGCGGCGGTCCTGGCGGGCATAACCAAAGTAAGGAATAACTGCCGTAATACGGCCTGCGGAAGCACGGCGCAGGGCATCGACCATCACAACCAGTTCCATCAGGTTGTCGTTAGTTGGAGCACAGGTGGACTGGATGATGAAAATATCACCACCGCGTACATTTTCGTTAATTTGTACGCTGACTTCGCCGTCGCTAAAGCGACCTACAGCGGCGTCGCCGAGGGAAGTGTACAGGCGGTTGGCAATACGTTGTGCTAGTTCCGGGGTGGCGTTACCAGCAAAAAGCTTCATATCAGGCACGAGAAGAACCTCAGGCATGCGTCCAATGGTGGATAACTTTCGCCACAAACTGTGCGGGCCAGGCGAAGGCTATCCAGGCGTGTATTAAAGAGCGCGATGCAACGTCTGGAACAGGGGTGACGTTGTCACCGAAACTCAGTCTGCGCCAGAATGGCTTGCTGTAGGGGAGAGATGTTCATCCCACGCGCTACAAAACCATGCAGCCATTCCGGGGCTTGCTCTAGCACCTGACGGGCGGCGGCTTCTGTGTCAAATTCAGCAAAGACACAGGCACCGGTGCCAGTCAGGCGCGACGGCGCGTATTCTAACAGCCAGGAAAGCGCCGCATCAACCTTACGAAAACGTTTTCTTGCGATAACCTCGCAATCATTGCTGAATTCACACTTTAGTAACGTTTCTATTGACCGTACAGGCGTGTCTCTCGGCAGGTCCGGATCGTTGAAAATAAGCGGGGTCGGAATGCTGACCCCTGGGTGAGCCACCAGATACCATTTCTCTTCAGGATCAACGGGGGTGAGGATTTCGCCCACCCCTTCGGCAAAGGCCGCGTGGCCGCGAACAAACAACGGTACGTCCGCGCCCAGCGTTAAGCCCAGAACAGCCAGCTCATCCTCAGACAATCCGCAGCCCCAGAGATGGTTGAGTGCAACCAGCACCGTTGCCGCGTTCGACGACCCGCCACCCAGACCGCCGCCCATAGGTAAACGCTTGTCGATAAGGATATCGGCACCGCTGCCTGTGGGCAGACGCCCGGTCTCTGCCGCGCTTTTCATCAACAAACGCGCGGCACGGACGATAAGATTGTCTTCATGTGACACGCCTTCGACCGGCGTCAGCAAATGAATCTGCCCGTCCTGACGGGGTTCAATCGACAGAGTATCGCCAAAATCGACAAACTGAAAAAGCGTCTGCAGGGTGTGATAACCATCTGGGCGTTGTCCGGTGATATACAAAAACAGGTTCAGTTTTGCCGGAGAGGGCCACAGGGTCATCATTTAACGATCCAGTTATCCATTTTCAGTTTGATACGTTGACTGCCCTGGGTCAGCTCCATATTGGAAGGCAGGGCAGGCTGCGTTTTGCTGTCGTAACCGCCGTACACCACTTTCCAGCTTTTGCCGTTTTGTGTGTAGGTCATCTCCCTCAACCGATACTGGTCGTCGAGGCTATAGTCCGTTGCGTCACCCGGCAGACCAAGGATCCACTGGCGCAGACTGTTCAGGGGAATAGGCATACCGGTCAGTTTACCGACCATCTCTTCCGCATCCGTTCCGGTATAACGCTGACCTTTATTATCGGTAATCTGGGCCTGACCCGGCTGGGCATTCAGTTCAAGTTCTGTGCTTCCCAGCGGGTTCAGCAGAAGCAGGCGATAACGGTCCTGTCCGGTTTGCTGCCAGAAGAAACGGGCATACACTTTTTGTTCGTCAGAAAGATAAGCAAAGGCGCCGCGTGTCTGATATTGACTTAAACTGCGCACGTCCTGCTGGTGTTGGCGCCATTGTGGCGAGTCAGGGCTTTTACCCGGTCCTTTCGGTGGCGTGATGGAACAGGCGGTAAGAACCAGGGCGGCCAGAGGCAGCAGGCGAATCATTCGGGTCATAATGATGACAAATCCTTGAGATACGTTGCAGTTATAACCCTTAATGCTAGCGCCCGGTGATGGCAGCGTCTACGTTCATATTGTCTTAAATCATTAAATTAGCGTGAAAGGCCTATTACTCCGAAAGGGGGCAGTCTCTTTTATTGATCTCGCGCATCCTGTATGATGCGACCTGCTAACCTTATTAACGCTGGTACTACTCCCGCTCATATGACCCTTTTAGCACTCGGTATTAACCACAAAACAGCCCCGGTTTCGCTGCGAGAACGTGTGACGTTTTCGCCGGATACGCTCGACCAGGCGCTGGATAGCTTACTTGCCCAACCCATGGTGCAAGGCGGCGTGGTGCTCTCTACGTGCAACCGTACCGAGCTCTATCTGAGTGTTGAAGAACAAGATAACCTGCACGAAGCCCTGATCCGCTGGCTGTGTGACTATCACAACCTGAACGAAGAAGAGCTGCGCAAGAGCCTTTACTGGCATCAGGATAACGATGCAGTAAGTCATCTTATGCGCGTTGCCAGCGGTCTGGATTCACTCGTGCTGGGTGAACCACAAATTCTGGGGCAGGTTAAAAAAGCGTTTGCTGATTCCCAGAAAGGGCACCTGAAGGCGAGTGAACTGGAACGAATGTTCCAGAAATCCTTCTCTGTCGCCAAGCGAGTGCGAACCGAAACAGACATTGGCGCCAGTGCTGTTTCTGTTGCTTTTGCCGCCTGTACGCTGGCGCGTCAGATTTTTGAATCCCTCTCCACGGTGACCGTGCTGCTGGTCGGCGCGGGCGAAACCATCGAACTGGTCGCCCGCCATTTGCGCGAGCATAAAGTTAACAAGATGATTATCGCGAACCGCACCCGTGAACGTGCTCAGGCACTGGCGGATGAAGTGGGTGCCGAAGTCATCGCGCTCAGCGACATCGACGAGCGACTGCAGGAAGCCGATATCATTATCAGTTCTACCGCCAGCCCGCTGCCGATTATTGGCAAAGGCATGGTAGAACGCGCCCTGAAATCGCGTCGAAATCAACCCATGTTGCTGGTAGATATCGCCGTGCCCAGGGACGTTGAACCCGACGTCAGCAAACTGGCCAATGCCTATTTGTACAGCGTTGACGATCTGCAAAGCATCATTTCGCACAACCTGGCGCAGCGTAAAGCCGCGGCAGTGCAGGCTGAAACGATCGTCGAGCAGGAATCCAGCGAATTTATGGCCTGGCTGCGTGCGCAAAGCGCGAGCGAGACCATTCGCGAATACCGTGGTCAGGCTGAACAGGTGCGTAATGAACTGACAGCCAAAGCGATGGCCGCGCTGGAACAGGGCGGCGATCCGCAGGTGATCATGCAGGAGCTGGCCTGGAAACTGACCAACCGGCTGATCCATGCACCCACCAAATCACTTCAACAGGCCGCCCGTGACGGGGATGATGAACGCCTGACTCTTCTGCGCAACAGCCTCGGGCTGGAATAGCGCCACATACCCATTTTTTATGACAAGGTGCACTTTACGCCTATGAAGCCTTCTATCGTCGCTAAACTGGAAGCTCTGCACGAGCGCCATGAAGAAGTTCAGGCACTGCTCGGCGATGCCGCGACCATTGCCGATCAGGATCGTTTTCGCGCGCTGTCGCGTGAGTATGCGCAGTTAAGCGATGTTTCTCGTTGCTTTACCGACTGGCAGCAGGTTCAGGAAGATATCGAAACGGCACAGATGATGCTGGACGATCCTGAAATGCGCGAGATGGCGCAGGAAGAGTTACAGGACGCCAAAGCACGCGCTGAACAGATGGAGCAGCAGCTCCAGGTTCTGCTCCTGCCTAAAGATCCTGACGACGAACGAAATGCGTTCGTTGAAGTCCGCGCAGGGACCGGCGGTGATGAAGCCGCGCTTTTTGCCGGCGATCTGTTCCGCATGTACAGCCGTTACGCTGAATCACGTCGCTGGCGCGTCGAAATCCTGAGTGCCAACGAGGGTGAACACGGTGGCTACAAAGAGGTGATTGCCAAGATCAGCGGGGACGGGGTCTATGGCCGCCTGAAGTTTGAATCCGGCGGTCATCGCGTGCAGCGCGTCCCGGCGACGGAATCCCAGGGGCGTATTCACACCTCGGCCTGCACCGTTGCGGTGATGCCAGAACTGCCTGAAGCAGAGCTACCTGATATTAATCCGGCCGATCTGCGTATCGATACCTTCCGTTCTTCCGGCGCGGGGGGGCAGCACGTTAACACCACCGATTCGGCGATTCGTATTACCCACCTGCCAACCGGTATTGTGGTGGAGTGTCAGGACGAACGTTCCCAGCATAAAAACAAAGCGAAAGCGTTGTCCGTGCTGGGATCGCGTATCCGCGCCGCAGAAATCGCAAAACGTCAGCAGGCCGAAGCATCGACGCGGCGTAACCTGCTGGGCAGCGGCGATCGCAGCGATCGTAACCGCACCTATAACTTCCCACAGGGACGCGTGACCGACCATCGTATCAACCTGACCGTTTACCGTCTGGATGAAACGATGGAAGGCAAACTCGATTCACTGATTGAGCCGATTGTGCAGGAGTTCCAGGCCGATCAGCTGGCGGCGCTGGCAGATCAGGACTAATGGATTTTCAGCACTGGCTGAGCAAGGCCACCGAGGCACTGGCTGAGAGCGAAAGCCCAAAGCGCGATGCCGAAATTCTGCTTGAGCATGTTACGGGTAAGGCCCGCAGCTTTATTCTGGCGTTTGGTGAAACGGCGCTGAGCGCAACACAGGAAAGCCAGTTATCTGAGTTGCTTGCCCGGCGTAAACACGGTGAACCCGTGGCGCACCTGACGGGTGAACGCGAATTCTGGTCGTTACCGCTGTATGTGTCGGCGGCGACGCTGATCCCGCGTCCGGATACCGAATGTCTGGTAGAGCAGGCGCTGGCGCGTTTGCCTGCCGGGCCGTGCCAAATTCTCGATCTCGGGACGGGTACCGGGGCAATTGCGCTGGCGCTCGCCAGCGAACGGCCCGACTGCCAGGTTACCGCGGTCGATGTGATGCCCGATGCTGTCGCACTGGCAAAACGTAACGTTCAGCGTCTGGGTTTACGCAACGTCCAGATTTTGCAAAGCAGCTGGTTTGCCGGCGTTGCCGGACAGTCCTTCGGGATGATTGTCAGTAATCCTCCCTATATTGATGAACAGGATCCGCACCTGACGCAGGGGGACGTACGCTTTGAGCCCCTGACGGCCCTGGTTGCAGGGCATGAAGGACTGGCGGACATCGAACACATTATTATCACCGCTCGGGCGCATCTCATCCCCGGGGGCTGGTTGCTTATTGAGCACGGCTGGACCCAGGGGCAGGCGGTACGCGAACGCTTTGCGCAAGCGGGCTACGTCGATATCGAAACCTGTCGCGACTACGGGGATAATGATCGCCTGACGCTGGGGAGAGTGAAATGAGCGGCTTTGATGTGCTGATTAGCCTGCATATCGTCACCGTGATCCTCACCATCAGTTTTTTCGTGGTGCGCTACTGGTGGCGGTATAGCAATAATCCGCTGATTAACGCGCGCTGGGCACGGATTGCACCACATTGCATTGATACCCTGCTGTTGCTCTCTGGCGCTGGATTGATGGCGATAACAGGCTATCTGCCATTTACTGATAAAGGCACATGGCTGACTGAGAAGCTGTTTGGCGTTATCATCTACATCGTTTTGGGTTTTATCGCGCTTGGACGTCGTCGTCCGCGCAGCCAGCAGACAGGGTTTACTGCCTTCCTGCTGGGGCTGGTGGTGCTGTACATCATCATTAAACTCGCCACCACAAGAATACCGTTACTGGGGTAAGTATGAGGTCCTTAGCCGATTTCGAATTTAATAAAGTACCACTTTGCGATGGCATGGTTCTGATCACCGAGATGATTCGTGACGATTTCACGTCGCAATATGTCTACGATGAGCTGGAAAGCCTGGTGAGCCTGGCCCGCGAAGAGATCAATCAGGCGCGTCCTCAGGACTGGCAGCTTGAGAAACTGATCGAGCTGTTTTACGGCGAATGGGGCTTTTGCGACACGCGCGGCGTGTACCGTCTTTCCGACGCTTTATGGCTGGATCAGGTGCTGAAAAACCGTCAGGGCAGCGCGGTTGCTCTGGGGGCAGTATTGCTGTGGGTCGCTAATCGACTGGATATTCCGCTGGTGCCTGTTATTTTCCCGACGCAGATGATTTTGCGTGCGGAATGGCTGGACGGAGAAATGTGGTTAATTAACCCTTTCAATGGCGACACCCTTGATGAGCACACGCTTGACGTCTGGCTTAAGGGGAACATTAGCCCGGTGGCTGAGCTCTTCAATGAAGATCTCGACGAGGCGGATAACGCCGAAGTGATTCGCAAACTGTTAGACACCCTCAAATCGGCGCTGATGGAAGAGCGCCAGATGGAACTGGCCTTACGCGCCAGCGAGGTGTTGTTGCAGTTCAATCCTGAAGATCCGTATGAAATTCGCGACCGTGGGCTTATCTACGCTCAGCTCGACTGCGATCACGTGGCGCTACACGATTTGAACTACTTCGTCGAGCAGTGTCCGGAAGATCCGATTAGCGAAATGATTCGCGCGCAGATTAATTCGATCGCGCATAAACAGATTACACTGCATTAATCTTACATCCGATTCATACCTGAATAAGGCGATCTTATGAAACAAAAAGTGGTTAGCATTGGTGATATCAAGGTAGCAAACGACCTGCCGTTCGTGCTGTTTGGCGGCATGAACGTGCTCGAATCCCGTGATCTTGCGATGCGTATCTGCGAGCACTACGTGACTGTGACCCAGAAGCTGGGTATTCCGTATGTGTTTAAAGCCTCTTTTGACAAAGCCAACCGTTCGTCTATTAACTCCTACCGTGGCCCGGGCCTGGAAGAGGGGATGAAGATTTTCCAGGAGCTGAAGCAGACCTTCGGCGTGAAAATTATCACCGACGTCCATGAAGCCTCTCAGGCACAGCCCGTTGCGGATGTGGTTGATGTGATTCAGCTGCCGGCGTTCCTGGCACGTCAGACCGATCTGGTGGCCGCTATGGCGAAAACCGGTGCCGTTATCAACGTGAAAAAACCACAGTTCGTCAGCCCAGGTCAGATGGGTAACATCGTCGATAAATTCATCGAAGGCGGTAACGACCAGATCATCCTGTGTGACCGTGGCGCAAACTTCGGTTACGACAACCTGGTTGTTGATATGCTGGGCTTTGGCGTCATGAAGAAAGTCTCCAACAACTCACCGGTGATTTTCGACGTCACACATGCCCTGCAGTGCCGTGACCCGTTTGGTGCTGCATCAAGCGGTCGCCGTGCGCAGGTCACCGAGCTGGCGCGTGCAGGGATGGCAACAGGGATTGCCGGTCTGTTCATTGAAGCGCACCCGGATCCGGAGCATGCGAAATGCGATGGTCCTTCCGCGCTGCCGCTGGACAAGCTGGAACCGTTCCTGAAACAAATTAAAGCTATTGACGACCTGGTGAAAAGCTTCGACGAGCTTGATACCAGCAACTAACAAAAAAACCCGCTTCGGCGGGTTTTTTTATGGAGCAGGTTGCCGGGCGCAATGCAGGCCCGGCATCCGATCCTACGCAAATATTGTCATCAGATAGGCGACAAACAGCGCCAGATGCGCCGCGCCATTCAGCACGTTCGTGCGGCCCGTAGAGAACGAAATCTGGCAGAGCAGTAACGACGCTACCATCACGATCATCTCTGGGGCGCCCAGCGCAAAATGCAGGTCATTGCCGGTCATGAAGGCAATCAGCGTCACCACCGGTACGGTGAGTGAGATGGTCGCCAGCACCGAACCAAAGAACAAATTCATCGCGCGCTGGACCTGATTATTCAGTACCGCTCGCAATGCTCCCAGCCCTTCAGGTGACAAGATCAACAAAGCCACCAGGAACCCGGTAAAGGCCACCGGTGCGTTCAGCTCAGTGAGAAGGGTCTCCAGTGGGTTTGCGTTCATCTTGGTGACCGCAATAACGGCAATAAGATGTACGATCAGCCAAAGCGTGTGCCACAAGTTGCTGTGCGCTGAGGGTTTACCGTGCTGCGGATCGTCGCCCTCGTCTTCGTGTTCATAGACGAACAAACTCTGGTGCGTTTTAGTTTGAATGAGCAAGAAGACGCCGTACATCGCCGCTGAGATCAACGCGACCAGTAAAGCTTGTCCGGTGGTGAAATTGGCCCCCGGGAGTGCCATCGGGAAAACCAGAACAATAATAGCCAGCGGGAATAACGCGATCAGATACTGTTTAATACCGAACAGATTCATGTACTGTGTGGCAAATTTTCGACCGCCCATCAGAAGCGAGAAGCCCACTAAACCGCCGGTCACAATCATAATAATAGAATAAAGCGTGTCACGCATCAGCGTGGGTGCAGCATCGCCCGTGGCCATCAATGCAGAAATCAGGCTCACTTCGAGAATCACAACAGAAAGGCTTAAAATCAGGGAACCGTAGGGTTCACCCAGGCGGTGTGCCAGAACGTCGGCATGGCGAACCACGCTGAACGCACTGCTTAAAATACCAATAAGAGCAAGAATATTGATACCAACGACCACTGGCAGTGACTGACTGCTTCCCCAGAAGAAAAGCACCGCCAGTGCCAGAATCGGGAAGATGAGAGACGTCTCCTTGTGGCGGGTTTTGACCGCCTCATGCGTTGTTGTCATGCGATTCTCCATCAGTGCAGATGATTGTAATTATAGATATAAATTGAAGACCATTAAACTAACAGATCTGTGATGAAAACCAGTAATTGTTTACTTAATTTTACCCTTTATCATTTTTCTCGGTAAAGAGCCTGTATTTAGTTGTTAACCATAAATAGACTATATATAACAATGAATTAAATATTCTCATTTAACACAATGTTAATCTTACTGGCACCCCTGCGCATCCTCTACCACACTTACCTTTTACCGCAAAAGGAGGTTTACGATGCCCTATAAAGCGAAAACTGATTTACCAGACAGCGTGCAGCATGTCCTGCCTGCCCATGCGCAGGAAATCTATAAAGAAGCCTTCAACAGCGCCTGGGATCAATATAAAGATAAAGACGACCGGCGCGATGATGCGAGCCGGGAAGAAACCGCACATAAGGTAGCCTGGGCCGCCGTTAAACATGATTATGAAAAGGGGGAGGACGATAAATGGCATAAAAAGAAATAGCCCTGGATCGCCTTTATTTTGACGATTAAGGCTGTTGAACCGCTGTTGTATTGCAACCGGCCCGTTATTTGCTTATCGTTTGTGCATTGCTGTGAAAATGAACAGCGCACAAACCAGGATAACAGTTGTAGCAGGGAAGCATGCAGTGGCGGAGGTAAATATGTTAACGCGTGATTTCTTAATGAAGGCGGATTGTAAGACGGCATTTGGTACCATTGAGGAATCGCTTCTCTGGTCGGCTGAACAGCGTGCGGCATCGCTTGCCGCGACGATTGCCTGCCGGCCAGATGATGGTCCGGTTTGGGTGTTCGGCTATGGTTCTTTGATGTGGAACCCGGCCCTTGAGTTTGTTGAATCAGCAACGGGGACCTTGCCCGGATGGCACCGCGCGTTCTGTTTACGCCTGACCGCCGGACGGGGCACCCCTTGCCAGCCTGGCCGTATGCTTGCACTAAAAGAGGGCGGACGCACCACGGGCGTGGCCTATCGGTTACCCGACGACACCCTGGAAGATGAACTGGCGCTGCTCTGGAAACGTGAAATGATCACCGGTTGCTACATGCCCTGCTGGTGCAAACTCGATCTGGACGACGGTCGTACCGTCAATGCGCTGGTGTTTATCATGGACCCGCGCCATCCTCTTTATGAAGCCGATACCCGTGCTCAGGTGATTGCGCCCCTGATTGCGGCCGCCAGCGGCCCGCTCGGCACTAACGCCCAATATCTCTTTTCACTGGATCAGGAGCTGATGCGTCTGGGGATGAAAGATGACTGCCTGAATGAACTCGTGACCCGAGTGAAAGCCCTCTTAGAGGGGCAGGGTTGTGAAGGGCAGTTACGTCCCGGATTTGCATAACCTCAGCGCCCGGCAGTTTCTGCTTGCCGGGCGAAAAACGACATTAAGCCGCCACGTAGCTAACCGAATGTTCCAGCGACTGGCTGTGGCTGTCGATCAAGACATCCCAGGTGCCGGTGTAGGGCACCGTAAGCCAGGCGTTATCCCTATTTTGTACGCTCAGAATATCCACCTGGGATTGCCTCTGTGCCTGAGCGCTTCTCAGATGAATGTGGCAACGTTCTGAACATCGCACCACGACGGTATCCCCGCCAAATAATTTCAAACTTGTTTTTACCAGTGCCATTTTTTACCCCATAGTCCGGAAACAACGCACTCCTTGCGGCCTATCCTGCGTGTGATGTTGTTCACAATGTACGATTGGCATAACACCAAAGGAGAAGGGTATCGATGCTGATTTTGATCAAAAAATGGCATAACGTTTAAACAAAAATGACAAAATGCCTTAAAGCATTCAGCTGGCGCGTATTTGTACAGGTCGATACGCGCCAGAAGAAAATTAAATGCGGAAATGACCGGCCGTTTCAGCGAGGTCACCCGCCTGACTTTCCAGCGCGCCGGCGGCAGCGGCGGATTGAACGACCAGCTCGGCGTTTTGCTGCACCATACGATCCAGATGCGTGACCGCATGGTTGATCTCATGAATACCTTTCATTTGTTCGCTGGTCGCGATGGAAATTTCACGCATAATTCCCGACACGCTAACGATACTGGCGCGGATCTCATCCATGCTCTCCCCGGCAAGGTGGACATAGCGTGAGCCAGTGGCCACGCTGTGTGTCGTCGATTCGATCAGCGTTTTAATCTCTTTCGCGGCCTGCGCGCTGCGGCTGGCCAGACTGCGCACTTCACCTGCGACCACCGCAAATCCACGTCCTTGTTCACCCGCGCGTGCAGCTTCAACGGCAGCGTTCAGCGCAAGAATGTTCGTCTGGAAGGCGATCCCGTCTATCACGCTCGTGATATCACCAATCTGGGTAGAAGCGACTTCAATCGACTGCATGGTGCTGATGGCCTGGGAAACCACATCGCCACCGCGCGAGGCGGCGGCCGACGCTTTGCTGGCCTGCTCGTTCGCTTCGGCCGCAGAGTCGTTCGACTGAGAGACGGACGCGGTGATCTGCTCGACCGCGCTGGCGGTTTCACGCAGGCTGGACGCCGCCTGCTCGGTGCGCCCTGACAGGTCCTGGTTGCCTGCGGCAATTTCACGCGCGGCGTTTTTCACCGAGGCACTGGCATCTCGCAGTTGCACCATCACCTGAGAAAGTTTGTCGCTAAAGGCGTTAAAGGCATGGGCAATTTGCGCCACCTCGTCCCGTCCGGTTTCCGGCAGGCGTTGTGACAGATCGTTGGTGCCGTTAGCGATAGCGTGCATGGCATCACGAATATCCGACAGGCGCTTCAGAAGCCGTGCGATCAGCAGATGTACAAGGGTGGCGCTGATCAGTACCAGAATCACCAGAGACAGGGCAGAGGCTTTCAGCAGCGATCGCATCCCGGACGTCGCATCATTGCTGTCGAGCGCAACCACCAGCAGCCAGTGGGTGCCTGCAATGGGGGTCGCAATAAACGTTTTTTCAGCGCCTGCCAGCGTACCGTCGGATTCGCGGCCTTGTTTCAGCGCGTTCAGGTCGACCCCTTTTACCGTCTCATTGAATGGTTTTAGCGTCAGGGCCGGATCGTTAGCGGCAATAACGGTGCCATCGCTGTCGATAAGTAAACCGCTGCTCGCAGGCGTAGGATGAATACCGCGAATATTCGCCACCACGCTGTCCATGGCAACGTCGCCCGCCACCACGGCGTGCAGGGTCCCGTTTTCTTTTACCGGTACGGCAAATGTCACCACCAGTTTGCCCGTCCCCGCATCCACATACGGTGCAGTCACGACCGGAGCATCATCATGTAAGACCTGCTGGTACCAGGGACGGACCGTCGGATCGTAGTCGGCAGGAACGCCCGTCGGGTCCGAGAATTTCGCCGTTTTAGTGGCATAGCCAACATAGACATTGGTAAAACCGCCGGCCTGTGCCAGCTGTTTAAACAGGGGGATCGGATCGTCGCTGAGGGCAAGAGTTTGCGCAGAGGCAATGACCATCATTTTACTGTTTACCCAGTCGGCAATAGCCATATTATGGCTGGCGCTGGTGCTGGCCAGGATATCGCGCTGTGATTCCTGATTATCCTTGCGGGTCACCTGAAAATTGATAATGGTGTTGAGCAGAAGGGCAACCACCAGACAGCTGGTAGTGACCATGAGAATACGTGCACGTATGGACTGGAACATAACTGAGAACCCTGCAAAGTTGACTTAAGATGCCTATCGGCAACCTGGCAGGGAACTTGATGGTGTAACCGCGTCCATAAGAAAAAAATATTTTCACGGCTTTATTATTAGAAAGTTAATACTTTATCGGCGGCCAGGGTCCACTGCGCCAGTTCAACCAGCGTACCGATTTCCACCCCGTCAATCAGCGGCAAAGCGGTGATGCCGCGTCCATCCGTACAGGTTTTGCATAATTTTACCGGCGTGTTTTGCGCCGTCAGGATCTCCAGCATCTGCTGAATATTATATCCCTCGGCGGGTTTTTGTCCTTTTAGCCCCGCGGTAACCGCATCGGACATCAGAAACAGCCTGAGATCCAGCGCGCTTTCGTTCTCGCGCAACGCAATGGCAAGACGCAGGCTATTAAAAAGTGATTCACTTCCATAGGCTGCGCCGTTAGCGACGATGACAATCTTCTGCATATTGACTCCTGTTCGATGAATAGGGCATGAAAATTGCTTTATCTTCCGGAAACACTGACCCGGGAGAGTAAGCATGACGACAATCACTGACAGGCCACCCGGCGCCACCGAATGGTTTCAACGGGCCAAAAAGATCCGTCAACAGCAATTAAACAACCTGGCGCAATGCGGGGCGCTGGTGAGCCATCTGAGTCGCCTGGTGCATATGTTACAGTGCGAGCGAGGGGCGTCCAACATCTGGCTCTGCTCGCAAGGGCAGCTTTACGCGGCAGAGTGCAAAGCCAGCCGGGCATTGGTAGATGAAACGCTTTCGGCATTTCACCGCTCGCTAAATCCGCCATCCGCTCTTTCGGGTAGCGCCCTTTGCGAGCGTATCGCCATGGCGCTGGACGATCTGGAACGACTTGGCACGCTTCGCGAGGCCATCGTAAACCAAAACATTACCGCTCATCTGGCAACGGAACAGTACAGCCGTACGTTGCGTCATCTTCTCAGTATTATCCCGCAACTCAATGACAGCATTGACGATCCGCAAATTGCAGGGCGATTTGTCGCACTCTACAGTTTGATGCAGGGCAAAGAGTGGGTAGGGCAGGAGCGCGCGCTCGGGGCGATGGGGTTCACACAAGGACACTTCAGCGATGAGATGCGCCAGACTCTGGTCGATCGCATTGAGGCTCAGCAGGCCTGTTTTGAAATCTTTTTAACGCGGGTGAATGCCGGGATGCAGGCGGCCTATCATGCGCACGCGCAGCCTCAGGGCGATATCGAAAAATTACGGCGTATAGCCTGTACCCGGCAGCCTGCGAATGACAAAGGAGCGACCGCCCTCAACTGGTTTACCTTGCAAACGTTCAGGCTGGAAAATCTCCGCGCGCTTGAAGAGGACTTAATCGCCGATCTGGTGGTGGACGTCCAGGAGCGGAGCGATCTTCAGACAGAGCCCCCTTTTCTGATGGGCGAGGATAACGTCTTGCCCCTGTTTCCTGATAAAGCGTTGCTCCCGCTGGTCAGGCAGCAGGCGCGCGAAATTGAACGTCTTTCACGCCAGCTTGCCTCTCTGCGCGATACCCTGGACGCACGTAAAACCATTGATAAAGCAAAAAACCTTCTGATGGCACATCAGAAAATGAGTGAGGAACAGGCCTGGGGCGCGCTACGAAAAATGGCAATGGATAAAAACCAGCGCATGGTGGATATCGCGCAGGCCCTGTTAACCGTTAAGACCTTGTGGCAGTTAACTCCAAAGGAGTAGTTGCACAATCTGTGGGCATTTCCTGCCTGATCGAGGTGCGTTGTATCTCGTCGGAGCATGAGAAAGGCCGTCAGCCAGGGCGTGCAAACCTGGCATTGCCTTTGCATTATTTCATTCACCATTTTTAACGACGCGCCAACGGCGGCGCGTGCGTTATTGGATAAAGGCGTCCTGCAGTGCTTCGGCATTGTTGGGCGCTTTTTTTTGGCATTTTTCAGGAGCGAGTATGGCGGACTGGACGAGAAGGCGTTTTATACAGGCAGGTACGCTGGCAGGAGGAGCACTGTTACTCCCTGGCGTAATGCAGGCTGCGTGGGCAGCCGGTTCCGATAAACCTGAGCAGGAGACGGTACGCATTGGTTTTATCCCGCTAACCGACTGTGCGCCAGTGGTGATTGCCGCGCTGAAGGGGTTCGATAAAAAACACGGCATCTCTATCGTCCCCACAAAAGAAGCGAGCTGGGCCGCCGTACGCGACAAGCTGGTCGCGGGCGAACTGGACGCGGCACATATTCTATATGGTTTGCTATATGGTCTGGAGCTGGGGATTGCCGGGAAAACCCAGCCCATGGCCAACCTGATGACGCTTAACCATAACGGACAGGCCATCACCCTCTCTAACGATCTGCTGGAAAAGGGAGTCCGGGATGTGGATGGCCTTAAGAAGCATATCGATGGGCAGGCACCGGGCACCTACAGCTTTGCCCACACCTTCCCGACGGGGACACACGCTATGTGGCTCTACTACTGGCTGGCGAGCGCCGGGATTAACCCATTCGACGACGTCCGTACCGTGGTGGTCCCACCTCCGCAGATGGTAATGAACATGCGGATTGGCAACATGGTGGGTTTTTGCGTCGGTGAGCCGTGGAACGCGCGCGCGATTAACGATCGCATTGGCTTTACGGCGGCGACGTCGCAATCCATCTGGCCAGAGCACCCTGAGAAGATCCTCGGGACACGCCGCGACTGGGTGGAAAAAAATCCTCATACCGCCCGGGCACTGATCAGCGCCGTAATGGAAGCACAGCGCTGGATTGACGCCTCGCCCGACAACAAACGCGAAACGGCAAAAATCCTTTCCCGTCGCGCCTGGCTCAATACCAAAGAGCAGTACCTCACCGGACGCATGCTGGGAGAGTACGACAATGGTATCGGCCAGCGCTGGCAGGACGCCCATCCTATCCGTTTCTTTGACGAAGGCGCAGTGAGTTATCCCTGGCACTCCGATGGCATGTGGTTCCTGACCCAGTTTCGTCGCTGGGGATTGCTGAAGACCGACCCGGACTATCAGGGCATTGCCGGGCGCATCAATCAAACCGCGATCTGGAAAGATGCCGCTTCGGCGGTAGGGGGCATTACCGTACCGACCACAACGATGCGCAGCAGCACCTTAATGGATGGCACCGTCTGGAACGGAACCGATCCGCAAGGGTATGCCCGTCGCTTTGCTATTCACCGTACAGGGGCTTGATATGAAACAGACGCAAATTCTCCACGTCACAGAAGAAGAAAACACCGTCAGCGGCGAGGTTATTGTGCTGCCACCGAGACAGGTTCGTCGTCGAGTTCCGGCATTTGCCCGCAGGATCAACGCTTTTTTTCAGCGAATCATTCCCGCGATTCTTGGGCTGGGGCTGCTGGTGGTGCTCTGGCAGCTGGCTGCGATTAACAGCAAAGGATTTCCTACACCGCTCAGTACGCTGGACTCGGCAATCACCTTATTTGCCGATCCCTTTTATCGCGACGGTCCCAATGATATGGGTATCGGCTGGAACGTTCTTGCCTCCCTTGAGCGCGTGGCGATAGGGTTTGGCCTGGCGGCAATGGCAGGCATCCCGCTGGGATTTCTGATTGGTCGCTTTACCTTTTTCTCCCGCATGTTTACGCCGCTTATCGCGCTTTTGCGTCCGGTCAGTCCGCTGGCGTGGCTGCCCATCGGCTTGTTGCTGTTCCAGAAAGCGGAGCCCGCATCAAGCTGGACCATTTTTATCTGCTCCATCTGGCCTATGGTCATCAACACTGCCGAAGGTGTACGCCGTATTCCGCAGGACTACCTCAACGTCGCGCGCGTTTTACAACTCTCTGAGTGGACCATTCTGCAGAAAATCCTTTTTCCGGCGGTCCTCCCGTCGGTCCTGACCGGGGTGCGTCTCTCCATCGGTATTGCCTGGCTGGTGATTGTCGCGGCTGAAATGCTGACCGGTGGGTTGGGGATCGGCTTCTGGATCTGGAACGAGTGGAACAACCTGAACGTTGAAAACATTCTCATCGCCATTGTCATCATCGGCGTGGTTGGACTGCTACTGGAGCAAGGGTTGATGTTGATAGCCCGCCGTTTCAGCTGGCAGGAAAAATAAGGAGCGAACATGAAACCGATCATTCAGGTACAGGCTGTCAGTCAGCGTTTTTCTACTGCCAGCGGTGAATTTCTGGCGTTACAAAACGTCTCTTTCGATATTCATGAAGGTGAAACCGTCAGCCTGATTGGTCACTCAGGCTGCGGTAAATCAACGCTACTTAACTTGATTGCCGGGATCACCTTGCCCACGGAAGGTGGGCTTATCTGTGATAACCGGGAAATCGCCGGGCCTGGCCCTGAGCGGGCCGTTGTGTTTCAAAACCACTCTTTATTGCCGTGGCTGACCTGTTTCGACAACGTCGCGCTGGCGGTGGATAAGGTCTTTCGCCGCACAATGAATAAAGCGGAGCGGAAAGAGTGGATCGAACACAACCTTGAGCGCGTGCAGATGGGCCACGCATTGCATAAACGTCCGGAGGAGATTTCCGGCGGCATGAAGCAGCGGGTCGGAATTGCCCGGGCACTGGCCATGAAGCCAAAAGTACTGTTGATGGATGAACCCTTTGGCGCGCTGGATGCGCTAACCCGCGCGCATTTGCAAGATTCGGTGATGAAAATCCAGCAAGAGCTCAATACCACCATCGTGCTGATCACCCACGATGTGGATGAGGCGGTGCTGCTTTCCGACCGCGTTCTGATGATGACGAACGGTCCTGCCGCAACCGTGGGTGAGATCCTTCAGATCGATCTTCCGCGTCCGCGCCATCGTGTGCAGCTGGCGGAGGAGAGCCGCTATCACCATCTTCGCCAGCAGGTATTGCAGTTCCTCTACGAAAAACAGCCAAAAGCGGCCTGATAAGGAGGAGATGATGCGCCTGGTGATCATTGGCAATGGTATGTCCGCAACGCGACTGATTGAGACGCTTACCGAACGCGCACCTGGCCGCTTTGCGATAACCGTCATCGGAGAAGAGCAGGACCATGCCTACAACCGGATCCAGCTTTCGCCGGTACTGGGGGGCGAAAAACAGGCCGACGCGCTCTGTTTTCATGATGATGCCTGGTATCGCGAGCGCGGCGTTACGGTGTTGAACGGTGAAAAAATCATCGCCGTGGATCTGTCAAGGCGGCAGGTTCGCAGCGAAAAAACCCTGCTTACATGGGATGAACTGGTGTTCGCCACCGGCTCTGAGCCGGTCGTTCCTCCGATTGCCGGCAGCGAGCTTGAGCATGTTTTTTGTTTCCGTACCCGCCAGGACGTCGAAAATATTCTGGCGAAAAGCGGCCCGGCGGTGGTACTGGGGGGCGGCGTACTGGGCGTGGAGGCGGCGGCAGCGCTACGCCAGAGTTGTGACAACGTCACGTTAGTTCATCGCGGCCGCTGGCTCATGGACCCGCAGTTAGATCAGTGGGCCGGCCTGTTACTGGAAACCCAACTGGCAGAGCGAGGCATTCACTGCGAGCTGGAATCCGGCATTACCGCGATAGGCAAGGACGCCGTCACGCTCAGGGACGGGCGGCAGATAACCGCCTCCCGGGTGATCCTCGCCACCGGCGTGCGGCCCCGGATATCGCTGGCTCAGGCAAGCGGTGTGGTTTGCGGCAAGGGCATCGTGGTGGATGCGCAGATGCACACGTCCCACGCCGGAGTCAGCGCCATTGGCGAGTGCTGTGAACGTAACGGACAAACCCATGGGCTTGTTGCGCCTTGCCTGGCGCAGGCGGATATCCTGGCCTCGCGCCTTGCCGGGAATCCGATCGATGGCGCTGAACCTGCTGTTAACGGGATGCGTCTGAAGGTCACCGGCATTGTGCTATACAGCGCCGGCTGCGTTGAAGAACAACCTGGCGATAAGGTCTGGACCTCCTGGGATCCGCTGACCTGCCATTACCGCCGTCTGCTCATTCGTAGCGGTGCTCTGTCTGGTGTAGTGCTGATGGGGGATTGCCACAGTGCGGCACCGCTCACCGAGCGCCTCATCACGTCCGTCCCGGCCCACGAGGGCTGGCTCTTCGATCAATTTACTGAGCAACCGCCGGTTGCAGGACAAAATGCAATGACAAAACCAACACTGGTCGTGGTTGGACACGGTATGGTCGGCCATCATTTCCTTGAAGATTGCGTACGCCGCAATTTGCATCAGCAATATCAAATTGTGGTCTTTGGCGAGGAGCGCCACGCCGCCTATGACCGCGTGCATCTTTCGCAATATTTTGCCGATCGCGATGCCGGTGCACTTTCGATGGTCGAAGAGAATTTTTTCCAGATAAACGGGATTGAGCTGCGTCTGAACCAGCAAATTGTGGCGCTCGATCGTGAAGCACGTATTGTGCGTACCGCCAGCGGCCACGAGACGCACTGGGATAAGCTGGTGCTGGCAACGGGATCATACCCCTTTGTACCGCCAGTGCCCGGGCACGACCTGACGGGGTGCTTTGTTTATCGCACGCTCGACGATCTGGATAACATTGCGGCCCATGCCGCCCACGCCCGTCGCGGGGTGGTGATTGGCGGGGGTTTGCTTGGCCTGGAGGCGGCAAACGCCCTGAAGCAGCTGGGACTGGAAACCGATGTGGTGGAATTTGCTCCACATCTGATGGCGGTACAGCTGGATAACGACGGTGCTGCCATGCTGCGCCGCAAAATTGAAGCGTTGGGTGTTGGCGTTCATACCGCTAAATCGACGACAGAAATCGCGCAGACAGATGTGGGCATGGTGCTGCACTTTGCCGATGGCAGTGAGCTGGAAACCGATATGGTGGTGTTCTCAGCCGGCATCCGCCCACAGGATGCCCTGGCCCGCAGCGCGGGCCTGACGGTGGGGGAACGGGGCGGAATCGTTATCGACCATGGCTGTTGTACTTCGGATCCGGATATTTATGCCATAGGGGAATGTGCCCTGTGGGAAGGACGGATCTTTGGTCTGGTCGCCCCGGGATATCAAATGGCGCGCGTGGCGGCTGCTCTGCTCGCCGGGGAAGAGAGCGTCTTTAGCGGCGCTGATATGAGTACTAAACTGAAGTTGCTCGGCGTCGACGTGGCATCGTTTGGCGATGCGCACGCTCGTACAGCGGGTGCGCAATGCTATCAATGGACGCATGGCCCACGGCAAATCTATAAGAAAATCGTCGTGAGCCCGGACGGCACGACGCTGCTTGGCGGCGTGCTGGTGGGCGATGCCACGGAATACGCCACCCTTGTGCAGATGATGCTCAACGGGATCCGCCTGCCAGCAGAACCCGAAACGCTCATTTTGCCCGCCAGCGCAGGCAGCGTGCCCAAAGCGCTGGGGGTCGCCGCACTGCCGGACAGCGCCCAGATTTGTTCATGCCATAACGTCAGTAAACAGGATCTCTGTGAGGCGGTCCTGGCTGGGGCGACGGACATCGGGGCGATAAAACAGTGTACCAAAGCGGCGACCGGGTGCGGCGGGTGCAACGCGCTGGTCAAGCAGGTGATGGAGTACCAGCTTGCGGCGCAGGGCGTGGAGGTGAAAAAAGACATCTGCGAGCATTTCGCCTATTCCCGCCAGGAGATCTACCATCTGGTTCGCGTCAACCGCATCCATACTTTTGAGCAGATGATCGGCCGCTATGGCCAGGGCCATGGCTGTGAAATCTGCAAACCCCTTGTGGGTTCGGTGCTGGCCTCCTGCTGGAATGAATATCTGCTTAAGCCCGCGCATCTGCCGTTGCAGGACACCAACGATCGTTACTTCGCCAACATTCAAAAGGATGGCACTTACTCTATTGTACCGCGTATGCCCGCAGGCGAAGTGAGCGCCGAGGGTTTGATAGCCATCGGCAGCATCGCGAAGCGCTATCAGCTTTACAGTAAAATTACCGGTGGACAGCGCATTGATCTCTTTGGCGCCACGCTGGAGCAGCTGCCGGAAATCTGGCGCGAACTGGTGGAGGCCGGTTTTGAGACCGGCCACGCCTACGGGAAATCCTTACGAACCGTGAAGTCCTGCGTCGGTTCGACCTGGTGTCGGTACGGGGTTCAGGACTCCACCGGGCTGGCGGTGACCCTCGAGCATCGTTACAAGGGCCTGCGTGCGCCGCATAAAATTAAGATGGCCGTATCAGGCTGTACCCGCGAGTGCGCCGAAGCGCAAAGCAAAGACGTGGGGGTGATCGCCACCGATAAAGGCTGGAATCTCTACCTGTGTGGGAATGGCGGCATGAAGCCGCGCCACGCGGATCTGTTTGCCAGCGATCTGGACGACGAAACGCTGCTGCGCACCGTCGATCGCTTTCTGATGTTCTATATCCGCACCGCAGACCGCCTGCAACGCACCAGCACCTGGATGGACAATCTGGAAGGCGGCATCGAGTATTTGCGCGACGTTATCGTCAATGACAGCCTGGGCATTGCCCATGAGCTTGAACAAGAGATGGCGCGGGTTGTGGAGAGTTACCAGTGTGAATGGCAAACCACGCTGAACGATCCAAGCCGTCTGGCGCTGTTCCGCACCAGCGTGAACGACCCGATTACTTCGTCCGCCAAATTCTGGCAGGAGATCTGTGCTCTCGACGATATTCCCGAGCAGGCGGGGATCGGCGCTCACCTTGGCGATCAGCAAATAGCGCTGTTTCGCTTCGGGAAGACGGTCTATGCCCTTGACGACGTTGAGCCAGGCGGTGAGGTACCCGTACTGTCGCGCGGTATTTTGGGTGACGCGGGCGGAGAGCCTGTCGTCATCTCACCGCTGTATAAACAGCGGATTCGCCTGCGCGATGGCCGTCATTTTGAGAGCGGCGAGCCAGCAGTCAGGGCCTGGCCGGTGAAACTTGAGCACGGCAAAGTGTGGGTCGGTCGTGAAGAACGGGTGATACGGGCGGAGGCATCATGACGGAAACCAGAACAACATGCCCTTACTGCGGTGTGGGATGCGGTGTCATTGCCAGCGTACAGCATGGCGACGTTAAAGTGCGCGGCGACGAAACGCATCCCGCAAACTATGGTCGATTGTGTGTAAAAGGCGCGGCCCTGGGGGAGACCACCGGTCTGCAAGGGCGTTTATTGCATCCTGTGGTCGACGAGGTGGAGGTCGACTGGACGCAGGCGCTGACAGAAGCGGGCAGGCGTCTGCGGACTGTTATAGATACCTATGGCCCCCAGGCGGTCGCGTTTTATGCTTCCGGGCAGCTGTTGACGGAAGATTACTACGCGGCAAACAAACTCATGAAGGGGTTTATCGGCTCTGCCAACATCGATACCAATTCTCGACTGTGTATGTCCTCGGCGGTCACGGGCTATAAGCGCGCGTTTGGTGAGGATGTGGTTCCGTGCAGCTATCGGGATATCGAAAACACCGATCTGGTGGTGCTGGCAGGGTCGAACGCCGCATGGACGCATCCGGTGCTGTATCAGCGGCTGGTGCAGGCGCGTCGGGAAAACCCGGCGCTGAAAGTGGTGGTGATTGACCCGCGCAGAACGGCGACCTGCGACATCGCCGATCTGCATCTCCCGTTGTTACCCGGCAGCGATGCCGCGCTGTTCGTTGGGCTGCTTAATCTGATTCAAGGGGAATCTGGCTGGCCGGTCACTCGCGTGGCGGAGTTTTGCGGCCTGTCGGTCGACGCGGTTAGCACTTTCTACGACTGGTTTATCACCGCGCCACGCGCCATCACCCTGTATACGATGGGAATTAATCAATCCGCCAGCGGCAGCGACAAATGCAGTGCCATCATCAATATGCACCTGGCCAGTCAAAAATTTGCCCGCGAGGGCTGTGGGCCGTTTTCCCTGACCGGACAACCTAATGCGATGGGGGGACGCGAGGTGGGCGGGCTGGCAAACCAGCTGGCGGCGCACATGAACTTTGAACCCGCCGATCTGGCGCGCGTTGCCCGCTTCTGGGGGACCGAACGGCTAGCCCAGACGCCGGGGTTAATGGCCGTAGAACTCTTTGAGGCCATTGGTCGCGGTACGATCAAAGCAGTCTGGATTATGGGCACCAATCCGGCGGTGTCGTTGCCCGATAGCCATGCGGTGTGTCAGGCGTTATCGGCATGTCCGCTGGTGATTGTCTCTGAGGTGATGCAGGAAACGGATACCAGCCGTTACGCGCACATTCGCTTTCCGGCACTGGCCTGGGGGGAGAAAAACGGGACGGTCACCAACTCAGAACGGCGCATCTCGCGTCAGCGTGCCTTTTTACCCGCACCCGGAGAAGCAAAACCGGACTGGTGGATCATCGCTCAGGTGGCTAAACAACTCGGCTATGAAGCGGCATTTCGCTGGCAACATCCGCACGACATATTTTGTGAACACGCCGGATTATCGGCATTTGAGAACCAGGGAGAGCGAGCCTTTAACCTGCGTGACCTTGTCACGTTAAGCCGTGAGGAGTGGGATGCGCTGACCCCTTATCAATGGCCGACAGGACATTTTCCGCAGCGGCGTATTGTGCCCGTGGAACCGCAATCCCACGGTGCCGCTCTCCAGCCGCTCTATCCTCTGGTGCTCAACACCGGTCGAATTCGCGATCAGTGGCACACCATGACGCGTACCGGCTCTGTTCCGCAGTTGATGAAACATATTGCCGAGCCTGTCGTGGACGTTTCGCCAGGTGATGCTGCGCGATATTCCCTTGAACAGGGGCAGTTAGCTCGCCTCAGTTCGCCATGGGGCGTGATGGTGTGCAGGGTCAACATCCAGGCCGGACAGCGAGAGGGGGCGCTTTTCGTTCCCATGCACTGGAATCGTTGTTTTGCCCGGCAAGGTGCCGTGAATACTCTGGTGGAAGGTCGATGCGATCCGCATTCTGGCCAACCGGAATCCAAGCAAACGGCCGTCAGGATCATGCCGTGGCAACCCGCCTGGCAGGGCGAACTCTACGCACGCGATCTGCCGGCGTTACCTGCTTTCATACACTGGTGGCGAAAAGCCGCTCGCGGCGTTTCACGTCTGACGGTTGCCGGCGATAAGCCGCTGATGGCGTGGCTTATCAGCGAATGTCACTCGCAAGGCTGGACGGTTCAGACGGCAGAGACCGGCGGGCGCAGTAGCCTGCTTGCCTGGCATAACGGCGCACTGATGCTGGGGTTCTGGCAGAGCGACCGGTTGCCAGCGCTGGCACATACCGTTATCGAAGATGCCTTTATCAAACCGCCAGCGCAACTTGCCGAACGTCACGCCTTACTGAACGGACAAAGTCTGCAAGCGAGGGACGATGAAGGACGAATAATATGCAGTTGTTTTGTCGTCGGTGAAAAGAGTATTCGTCAGGCTATCTCTGAAGGCTGTCATTCTGCTGCGGCATTAGGTGCGAAGCTGCGCTGTGGAACCCACTGCGGATCCTGTGTCCCTGAGCTAAACGCGATACTTCAGGTTTTTCCGGAAAATGCCCTTAAGACTGAAAATATTTCTGATTCACGCTAAGGTAACGCCTGGCTTTAAACGTAATGGATCAGACTGACGACGTTGATAGTGTCCTTTCCTCGCACCCGGGTTTCCCTTTTCCTCCTGCTTTGTGTGGCCGGGGGAACGTTTGCTGCGCCAAAATCGTTCACGGAACAGGCGCAAAATCCATTTGATAATAATGGCGATGGCCTGCCCGACCTGGGTCTGGCAACATCCACCGGGGAAGGTGAGAAGCATCTTGCCGAAATGGCCAAAGCCTTCGGTGAAGCCAGCATGACCGACAATGGCCTCACCACCGGCGAGCAGGCGCGGCAGTTTGCGTTTGGTCAGGTCCGTGATGCCCTCAGCGGGGAGGTGAACCAGCAGATCGAGTCATGGCTTTCCCCCTGGGGCAATGCCAGCGTGGATTTGCTGGTGGACGATGACGGAAAATTTAACGGCAGCAGCGGTCGATGGTTTATTCCCTGGCAGGACAATAACCGTTATCTCAGCTGGACCCAGCTTGGGCTGACCCAGCAAAGCGACGGGTTGGTGAGTAATGCGGGCATAGGCCAGCGTTGGGTGGCGGGTAAATGGCTGCTGGGGTACAACACGTTCTATGACAATCTGCTGGATGAAAATCTCCAGCGGGCCGGTCTGGGCGCTGAGGCCTGGGGGGAGAATCTGCGGTTGTCTGCCAATTATTATCAGCCTTTTGCCAGCTGGCGCGACAGTACCGATCTCCAGGAGCAGCGCATGGCGCGGGGCTATGACGTTACGGCGAAGGCGTGGTTGCCTTATTTTCATCATCTGAACACCAGCGTGCGCTTTGAGCAGTATTTTGGCGATAACGTCGATCTGTTTCGCAGCGGCACCGGATACCACAATCCCGTGGCGGTCAATTTAGGCCTGGATTATACCCCGGTCCCCCTGGTGACCTTTTCGGCGGGGCATAAGCAGGGTGAAAGCGGCGTGAGCCAGAACAACCTTGGCATGAAGCTGAATTATCGGTTTGGCGTGCCGCTCAAAAAACAGCTCTCATCCGAGGAAGTCGCGGTCACCCGTTCCCTGCGCGGCAGCCGATATGACGCGCCTGATCGCACGAATTTGCCGGTGATGGAGTTCCGTCAGCGTAAGACATTGTCCGTCTATCTGGCGACGCCACCCTGGGATCTTCAGCAGGGCGAAACGGTCGTCCTGAAACTGCAAATACGCAGCACGCATGGCGTGCGGGAGCTGCACTGGCAGGGTGATACCCAGGCGCTCAGTCTGACGGCACCGCCACAGGCGAACAGTGAGGAAGGCTGGAGTATCATTATGCCTGCCTGGGATACGGGGGAGGGCGCCACCAATCGCTGGCGGTTGTCCGTGGTGGTAGAGGATGAAAATGGGCAGCGTGTCTCGTCCAATGAGATCACGCTCTCGCTGTCGCCACCGCTGGTGGCATTACCTGAAGGCGATCGCGACTATCAACTGCTGCCGGACGAGTAATTAGAATATGCGGTCCTGGTGTACCCAGACTGCGGCTTCTACGCGCGATTTGAGCTTCATTTTTTTCAGCATATGTTTAACGTGCACTTTCACCGTACTTTCTGTGATGTCCAGCCGACGGGCGATCATTTTATTTGGCAGCCCCTGCGCAATCAGCTTAAGGATGTCACGCTCGCGAGGCGTTAACTGGCTGACGTCACGGTCGGAGGTAGCACGGTTGGCACGAAGGCTCGCCGCCAGCACGGGCGTTAAGGCTTCGCTCAGCACCATTTCACCCGCAGCGGCCTGTTGCAGCGCCTTGAGCAGATCTTCCGGTTCCATATCTTTCAGTAGATAGCCATCCGCGCCGCGCTTGAGGGCGGTGACGACATCTTCTTCATGGTTGGATACGCTAAAAACAACGATACGGCCAGACAGCGACTTCTCGCGTAATTTATCCAGCGTTTCCAGGCCATTCATGCCGGGCATATTGAGATCGAGCAGGATCAAATCAGGATCGAGAGACTCGGCAAGTTCAATACCTTGTTCACCGTTGCTGGCTTCACCCACAACGGTAATATCTTCCGCCATGCTGACAAGTTGTTTAACGCCGGTACGCAGCATCGGATGATCGTCGATCAACAGAATCGTTGCCGGTTCCTGATGAGTCATGGTTTTCTCCTTGAGCAGTAATAAGAGGCTTTTCGGGAATAAAGGTGACCACTACTTCAGTGCCGCCAGACTCCCCCCGGCGAACCTGGCAATCTCCGCGCAAACTTTGCGCACGGTCTCGCATAATAATTAAACCATAGTGGTTACTTCTTTCAGCGTTTTCCGGCACGCCGCAGCCGTTATCCCGTACCGTCAGTCGCACCTGATTATTATGCTGACTGACGGTGACCGTGACTGCCGTCGCGTCGGCGTGTTTAAGCGCATTGCTTAAGGCTTCGCGGGCAATCTGCAGTATATGTATGGCCTGATGGGACGGCACACAGCGCGGTGGCAGCTGATAATCGAGCTTCACTGGGAATCCCATTCTGACGCTAAATTCCTGGCAGCTGGCTTCGAGCGCAGGACGTAACCCTGGCTCCGTCAGCTGCAAGCGGAAGGTGGTGAGCAGTTCACGAAGCTGCACCCAGGACGTGTTCAGTTCATTCCTGATCTGGCTTAACAGCTGCTTACTGCTTTCGGGCAGTCCATCATCCTGCATTTGCAGACAGCTGACCTGCATTTTCATACAGGAGAGAGACTGAGCGATGGAGTCATGCAATTCGCGGGCAATGGTGGCGCGCTCTTCCATCACAATCAGCTGCTGCTGTTTTTCCTGATGGCGGTCGAGGGCAAGCGTCGCGGTTAATTGCTCGACCAGCGTATCCACCAGCTGCTGCTGATCGTGGTTAAGATGACGGCCAGCGGGCAGGGTCGCCAGCAAAATACCGTACTGAGTATGGTTATCCGTTAGCCGCCATTTCAGGGTGGTGCCGCCATTATTCAGGGGCGGCAAGCCGCGTGGACAGAGGTGACACCCTTTGTCATCACAGGACATATCGGACTGGCAGGTGAATTCCTGATGATTTTCTTCGTCTTCGACATCGTACACACGCAGTTCAATATCATGAAGCAGAGTGAGATTTTGCAGACCGTTTAAAACCGGTGAAAGTCGCTCACACAAGGGCACCTGCATATGCAGGCGGCGGTTTGCCTGCCAGAGGAAGGAGAGAATTTCGTTTTTCTGTTCCAGACCGGCGGTCTTTTCCTGTACCCGTTTTTCCAGTACGGAATAGCTCTCTGCCAGCTCGCCGGACATATCGTTAAGCGCCTGACCCAGCATGGCCATCTCATTGCGACCGCTAATATGGGTACGCTGGGTAAAATCACGATCGGTGACCGCGCGGGCCATGGCCAGCAGCTGTTTCCAGGGGTTAAGCAGGCGTTTACGCAGCCAGATAATGGTGAAGATCAGCAGCAGACCCATGAAAATCGCCATCGCCCGCTGCAGAAGGACAACCCGCTCGATGCGCATCTCGGTGGTATGATCGAACGAGGAGACCAGCGTATCAATGCGCGATACAAAATCAGCAACGTCACGGGATACCGTTTCGGCATTCTTCGCCCGCAGAAGACCCGGCTCCAGTTGCCCGTGCCAGTAAGATTGCAGGGCCTTGAGCTGCTCAAGTTGTCCGTCATGGCGGGCCGCCACTTGAAGTTCCGGGCTGAAGGCGGTACGTTCCATTTCGTCGAGAAGGGGTTTATCGTCCGGCGTGAGCGGAACGGCTGCGAGCAGGCGATAGCTCTGCATACGGAGCGAGCCTGCTTCGTTGATCGCATGTGCGCTCCCCTGAACGCCCTGAACCAGCCGGCCAGAGATGGCCATGCCGGTCACACCGATGGCGGTGGACAGCAACACGATCAATGCCAACTGATTGACTAAGGTCAGCGGGGATAAGCATCTTTTCAACATAGGGGGGCCTGGCTCCTGACTGGGCTTGATTCCAGGAATGGCGTTATTCTCATGCATACCCTGGAGTATACCCATACCAACAAAGGATTACCCCTAAATTGCCGGTGGGGTAATGTCTGGTGTAAGGGCCGGACCGGGATCGGTCAGCACCGTGAAAAACCACACCTTTTTTGCCGAAAAACCCTACCCACTAAGGGTGATGACGTTTTTTTAAGCGTTAAACTCCCGACTTTTCCTTTGATTTATATCAACTTACCGCTGGCTTAAAACCCTAATGTTTGCAGCATCTTTCGATAATCAGAGGTGTCTATGAGTCACTCATCTGCCCCGGAAAGGGCATCCGGTGCTGTTATTACAGAATGGCGTCCGGAAGATCCGGCGTTCTGGCAACAGCGTGGTCAACGTGTAGCAAGTCGTAATCTGTGGATTTCTGTTCCGTGTCTGTTGTTGGCGTTTTGCGTATGGATGTTGTTTAGTGCAGTGGCCGTTAACCTGCCGAAAGTAGGTTTCACCTTTACCACCGATCAACTGTTTTTGTTAACCGCACTGCCGGCGCTGTCCGGTGCATTGCTGCGTGTGCCTTATGCGTTTATGGTGCCGTTATTCGGCGGACGTCGCTGGACGGCGTTCAGTACCGGTATCATGATCGTCCCGTGCGTCTGGCTTGGTTTTGCGGTGCAGGACACCTCTACACCCTTTAGCGTGTTCGTGATTATCTCTCTGCTGTGCGGTTTTGCTGGCGCTAACTTTGCTTCCAGCATGGCAAACATCAGCTTCTTCTTCCCGAAAGCGAAGCAGGGCGGTGCGCTGGGTATTAACGGCGGTCTGGGCAATATGGGCGTCAGCGTTATGCAGCTGATTGCACCGCTGGTGGTGTCCCTCTCTATCTTTGCCGTATTCGGCGGAACGGGAACGGCTCAGCCAGACGGCTCTATGCTGTATCTCGAAAACGCGGCCTGGATTTGGGTGCCATTTTTGGTGGTGCTGACGCTGCTGGCCTGGTTCTTTATGAACGATCTCTCGGCGTCAAAAGCGTCCCTGAGCGAACAGTTGCCGGTCCTGAAACGCGGTCATTTATGGGTGATGGCGTTGCTGTATCTGGCAACCTTTGGTTCATTCATTGGCTTCTCAGCGGGTTTCGCCATGCTGTCGAAAACCCAGTTCCCGGAAGTGCAAATCCTGCATTACGCTTTCTTCGGGCCATTCATTGGCGCGCTGGCGCGTTCCATGGGCGGAATGATTTCTGACCGACTGGGGGGCACTCGCGTCACGCTGGTGAACTTTATCGTGATGGCTGTCTTCTGCGCACTGCTGTTCCTGACGCTGCCAACCCATGGTCAGGGGGGGAATTTTGTTGCCTTCTTCGGCGTCTTTATGGTGCTGTTCCTGACCGCCGGTCTGGGGAGTGCATCTACCTTCCAGATGATCTCGGTGATCTTCCGTAAGCTGACTACCGATCGGGTGAAAGCGCAGGGCGGTAACGATGAGCAGGCCATGCGTGAAGCGGCAACCGATACGGCGGCGGCGCTCGGCTTTATCTCTGCCATTGGCGCTATTGGCGGGTTCTTTATCCCGAAAGCCTTTGGTATCTCCGTTGACCTGACGGGTTCGCCTGCCGGAGCGATGAAAGTTTTCCTTATCTTTTATATCGCCTGCGTAGCGATTACGTGGCTGGTATATGGCCGGAATACTAAGAAAAATAAGTAATATTTGATTATCCGTTTGCGCGGCTAAAATGCCGCGCTTTTTTTTGGTTCGACAATAGTTACAACATACTGTGCGGTTTTGTACTGAATTCCGGTCTGAAACACTGTGATCGCCATCGCTTTGCAAAATGGCCTACCCCTTAATACCTAAGATGTTAATTAAAGCGCTGCTTTTTGTACGATAAATAAATAATATTGAATTAAAACAGTTAGATACAAAATATAAAAACATACCGCTTTGGTGGTATATGGGCTAATACCTGTCCATGAAGACCCCGCCTGCCTTGATCGTTATCAATTCCCGTCATCTTTCAGAGCGTTACCTTCGCTGCAAATCAGCAATGTCGATTTAGAGAGCCACAGGCTCCACACAGGAGATACCCGATGAGCAAATTTTTGGACCGGTTTCGCTACTTCAAACAGAAGGGCGAAACCTTTGCCGATGGGCACGGTCAGGTTCTGGAAACCAACCGGGACTGGGAAGACGGATACCGTCAACGCTGGCAACATGACAAAGTTGTGCGTTCCACCCATGGTGTAAACTGCACCGGCTCATGTAGCTGGAAAATTTTCGTGAAAAACGGTCTGGTGACCTGGGAAGTGCAGCAGACGGACTACCCGCGCACGCGCCCGGATATGCCTAACCACGAACCGCGCGGATGTCCACGTGGCGCGAGCTACTCCTGGTACCTCTACAGTGCAAACCGCCTGAAATATCCGCTGATGCGTAAACGCCTGATGAAAATGTGGCGCGAAGCGAAGGTACAGCACAGCGATCCGGTTGATGCATGGGCGTCGATTATTGAAGATACTGACAAAGCAAAAAGCTTTAAGCAGGCGCGTGGGCGCGGGGGTTTTGTCCGTTCTTCCTGGAAAGAGGTGAACGAACTCATTGCGGCCTCTAACGTCTACACCGTTAAGACGTACGGCCCTGACCGCGTCGCAGGTTTCTCGCCTATCCCGGCAATGTCGATGGTCTCTTATGCCTCCGGCGCACGTTATCTCTCGCTTATCGGCGGGACCTGTCTGAGCTTTTACGACTGGTACTGTGACTTACCGCCAGCCTCGCCGCAGACCTGGGGTGAGCAAACCGACGTTCCTGAATCCGCCGACTGGTACAACTCAAGCTATATCATCGCCTGGGGCTCTAACGTACCGCAGACCCGTACCCCGGATGCTCACTTCTTTACCGAAGTGCGTTACAAAGGCACCAAAACGGTGGCCGTCACGCCGGACTACGCGGAAATCGCCAAGCTATGCGATCTGTGGCTGGCACCGAAGCAGGGTACCGATGCGGCCATGGCGCTGGCGATGGGCCACGTTATGCTGCGCGAATTCCATCTCGATAAGCCAAGCCAGTACTTCACGGACTACGTCCGTCGCTATACGGACATGCCGATGCTGGTCATGCTGGAAGAGCGTGAAGGTTACTATGCCGCAGGACGTATGCTGCGTGCAGCCGACCTGGTCGACGCACTGGGCCAGGAAAATAACCCAGAATGGAAAACCGTTGCGTGTAACAGTAATGGCGATCTGATTGCGCCTAACGGCTCTATCGGCTTCCGCTGGGGGGAAAAAGGGAAATGGAACCTGGAGCAGCGCGACGGGACGACTGGGACTGAAACCGACCTGCGTCTGAGCATGCTTGGCAGCCAGGACGATATCGCTGAGGTGGGCTTCCCGTACTTTGGCGGCGAAGGGACAGAACATTTCGACAAAGTGGAGCTGGAAAATATCCTGCTGCACAAACTCCCGGTAAAACGTCTGCAACTGGCCGATGGTTCGAGCGCGCTTGTCACCACCGTGTACGATCTGACTATGGCCAACTACGGTCTGGAACGTGGTCTGAACGATGAAAATTGTGCGACCAGCTACGACGAAATCAAAGCGTACACCCCTGCCTGGGCAGAGAAGATTACCGGCGTACCACGTGCGCAGATCACCCGCATTGCTCGCGAGTTTGCTGATAACGCGGATAAAACGCACGGTCGCTCGATGATCATTGTGGGAGCAGGCCTGAACCACTGGTATCACCTCGATATGAACTATCGCGGCCTGATTAATATGCTGGTGTTCTGCGGCTGTATCGGTCAGAGCGGCGGTGGCTGGGCACACTATGTCGGCCAGGAAAAACTGCGTCCTCAGACCGGCTGGCAGCCTCTGGCGTTTGGTCTGGACTGGCAGCGCCCGGCCCGTCATATGAACAGCACCTCCTATTTCTATAACCACTCCAGCCAGTGGCGCTATGAAACCGTGACGGCGCAAGAGTTGTTGTCGCCCATGGCGGATAAATCTCGCTACACCGGTCACCTGATTGACTTTAACGTGCGTGCTGAACGTATGGGCTGGCTCCCCTCTGCACCTCAGCTGGGCACCAACCCGCTGCGTATCGCAGAAGAGGCGAAAAAAGCAGGACTGTCACCGGTGGAATACACGGTGAAATCCCTGAAAGAAGGCACTATTCGCTTCGCTGCTGAGCAGCCAGAAAACGGGAAAAACCACCCGCGTAACCTCTTTATCTGGCGCTCTAATTTGCTCGGTTCGTCCGGGAAAGGCCACGAGTACATGCTGAAATACTTGCTCGGTACCGAACACGGTATTCAGGGCAAAGATTTAGGCAAACAGGGTGGCGTGAAGCCTGAAGAAGTCGAGTGGCAGGATAATGGTCTCGACGGCAAACTGGATCTGGTGGTGACATTAGACTTCCGTCTGTCCAGTACCTGTCTCTATTCCGACATCGTGCTGCCAACGGCGACCTGGTATGAAAAAGACGACATGAATACGTCGGATATGCATCCGTTTATTCATCCGCTTTCTGCCGCGGTTGACCCTGCGTGGGAATCCAAAAGCGACTGGGAAATCTACAAAGGCATCGCGAAGAAATTCTCTGAAGTCTGTGTCGGCCACCTGGGCGTTGAAACGGACGTGGTCACACTGCCTATCCAGCACGACTCCGCCGCCGAACTGGCGCAACCGCTGGATGTAAAAGACTGGAAAAAAGGCGAGTGCGACCTGATTCCTGGCGTGACTGCGCCGCATATTATCCCGGTTGAACGTGATTACCCGGCGACCTACGAACGCTTTACCTCCATTGGTCCGTTGATGGAGAAAATCGGTAACGGCGGGAAAGGCATTGCCTGGAACACCCAAAGCGAAATGGATCTGCTGCGTAAACTCAATTACACCAAGGCAGACGGCCCGGCGAAAGGCCAGCCGATGCTGAACACGGCGATTGATGCGGCAGAGATGATCCTAACCCTGGCGCCAGAAACCAATGGCCAGGTGGCCGTGAAAGCCTGGGCGGCACTGAGCGAGTTTACCGGTCGTGACCACACGCATCTGGCGCTGAATAAAGAAGACGAGAAAATTCGTTTCCGCGATATTCAGGCCCAGCCGCGTAAGATCATCTCCAGCCCGACCTGGTCAGGACTTGAAGATGAACACGTCTCCTATAACGCGGGTTACACCAACGTTCACGAGCTGATTCCATGGCGTACTCTGACGGGCCGCCAGTCGCTGTATCAGGATCATCAGTGGATGCGCGACTTCGGTGAAAGCCTGCTGGTTTACCGTCCGCCAATCGACACGCGTTCGGTTAAAGAGGTCATGGGCGAGAAGTCCAACGGCAACCCTGAAAAGGCGCTGAACTTCCTGACGCCGCACCAGAAATGGGGTATCCACTCCACCTATAGCGACAACCTGCTGATGCTGACGCTGGGGCGTGGGGGGCCAATCGTGTGGATGAGCGAAGTGGATGCAAAAGATCTGGGTATCGTCGACAACGACTGGATTGAAGTATTCAACAGCAACGGGGCATTAACGGCTCGTGCGGTGGTAAGCCAGCGCGTACCGGCTGGGATGACCATGATGTACCACGCGCAGGAACGCATTGTGAACCTGCCGGGGTCTGAAATCACCCAGCAGCGTGGCGGGATCCATAACTCGGTCACCCGTATTACGCCAAAACCGACACATATGATCGGCGGTTATGCCCAACTGGCCTATAGCTTCAACTACTACGGTACCGTGGGTTCAAACCGCGATGAGTTTGTGGTGGTGCGTAAAATGAAAAATATTGACTGGTTAGACGGTGAAGGAAATGACCAGGTACAGGAGAGCGTAAAATGAAAATTCGTTCACAAGTCGGCATGGTGCTGAATCTGGATAAGTGCATCGGCTGCCATACCTGCTCAGTCACCTGTAAAAACGTCTGGACCAGCCGTGAAGGCACAGAGTACGCCTGGTTCAACAACGTGGAAACCAAACCTGGCACCGGCTTCCCGACCAACTGGGAAGATCAGGAAAAATGGAAAGGCGGCTGGATCCGCAAGATCAATGGCAAGCTGCAACCGCGCATGGGTAACCGTGCGATGCTGCTCGGGAAAATCTTCGCCAACCCGCATATGCCGGGCATTGATGATTACTACGAGCCGTTTGATTTCGACTATCAAAACCTGCACAACGCCGCGGAAGGCAAACACCAGCCGATTGCACGCCCACGTTCACTGATCACCGGGCAGCGCATGGCGAAGATCGAGAAAGGCCCGAACTGGGAAGACGATCTGGGCGGCGAGTTCGAGAAGCTGTCGAAAGACAAAAACTTCGAGAACATGCAGAAGGCGATGTACGGCCAGTTCGAAAACACCTTCATGATGTATCTGCCGCGTCTGTGCGAACACTGCCTGAACCCGGCATGTGTGGCGACCTGCCCGAGCGGGGCCATCTACAAGCGTGAAGAAGATGGCATCGTGCTGATTGATCAGGACAAATGCCGCGGCTGGCGTATGTGCATCACCGGTTGCCCGTACAAAAAAATCTACTTCAACTGGAAGAGCGGTAAGTCCGAGAAGTGCATCTTCTGCTATCCACGTATCGAAGCGGGTATGCCAACCGTCTGTTCCGAGAGCTGCGTAGGCCGTATTCGGTACCTCGGCGTATTGCTGTATGACGCGGATGCGATTGAAAACGCGGCGAGCACCGAGAACGAAAAAGATCTGTATCAGCGTCAGCTGGACATCTTCCTCGATCCAAACGATCCGAAAGTGATTGAGCAGGCGCTGAAAGATGGCGTGCCGCAGAGCGTCATCGACGCAGCGCAACAGTCGCCGGTCTACAAAATGGCGATGGACTGGAAGCTGGCGCTGCCGCTGCATCCGGAATACCGCACGCTGCCCATGGTCTGGTATGTGCCACCGTTGTCGCCGATTCAGTCTGCAGCCGATGCGGGTGAGCTGGGCGGGAATGGCATTCTGCCGGACGTGGACAGCTTACGTATCCCGGTTCAGTATCTGGCTAACCTGCTGACGGCAGGCGACACCCAGCCGGTGCTGCTGGCGCTGAAACGTATGCTGGCGATGCGCCACTTCAAACGTGCGGAAACCGTCGACGGCGTTATCGATACGCGCGCGCTGGAAGAAGTGGGCTTAAGCGAAGCGCAGGCCCAGGAAATGTATCGTTACCTGGCCATTGCAAACTACGAAGATCGTTTTGTGGTGCCGTCCAGCCATCGTGAACTGGCGCGCGAAGCCTTCCCGGAAAAAAACGGTTGCGGCTTTACCTTTGGCGACGGTTGCCACGGTTCGGACACTAAATTCAACCTGTTTAACAGCCGCCGCATTGACGCGATGGATGTGACCAGCAAAACGGAGCCGCACCAATGATTGAACTCGTCATTGTCTCGCGTCTGCTCGAGTACCCGGATGCTGCGCTTGCGCAGCATCAACAGGAACTTTTCGATGCACTCGCGTCATCAGAAAACCTGAACAAGGAAGATGCCCATCAGTTGGGCGTGTTCCTCCGTGATTTACTGGCACGGGATCTTCTGGATGCGCAGTCGGACTACAGCCAGCTGTTCGACCGTGGGCGTGCGACCTCGTTGCTGTTATTTGAACACGTTCACGGCGAATCCCGTGACCGTGGTCAGGCGATGGTTGACCTGATGGCTCAGTATGAGGCGCACGGGTTGCAGCTGGACAGCCGGGAGTTACCGGACCATCTGCCGCTGTATCTGGAATACCTGGCGCAGCTGCCAAAAGAGGAGGCGCTTGGAGGGCTGGCCGATATTGCGCCGATCCTGGCGCTACTGAGCGCGCGCTTGCAACAGCGTGAAAGTCGTTATGCGGTACTGTTTGATTTGCTGGTGAAGCTGGCGAACACCTCTATCGACAGTGAAAAAGTGGCCGCCAAGATTGCTGACGAAGCGCGCGATGATACGCCACAGGCGCTGGATGCGGTATGGGAAGAGGAACAGGTGAAATTCCTTGCAGATCAGAATTGTGGTGAATCAGATATTACCACCCATCAGCGTCGCTTTGCCGGAGCGGTTGCCCCGCAATATTTGAATATCTCAAACGGAGGACAGCAATAATGCACTTCCTTAATATGTTCTTCTTCGATATCTATCCCTACATTGCCGGGGCGGTATTTTTAATTGGTAGCTGGGTGCGTTACGACTACGGTCAATACACCTGGCGTGCCGGCTCAAGCCAGATGCTGGATCGCAAAGGGATGAACCTGGCCTCAAACCTCTTCCATATCGGGATCCTGGGGATTTTTGCCGGTCATTTCCTGGGAATGCTGACGCCACACTGGATGTACGAGTCGTTCCTGCCAATTGAAGTAAAGCAGAAAATGGCGATGTATATGGGTGGCGCGAGTGGCGTATTGTGCCTGGTTGGCGGCCTGCTGCTGTTGAAACGCCGCCTCTTTAGTCCGCGCGTGCGTGCAACGACGACGGGGGCAGATATCCTGATTCTGTCTCTGCTGATGGTGCAGTGCGCGCTGGGTCTGCTGACGATTCCGTTCTCTGCTCAGCATATGGATGGCAGCGAAATGATGAAGCTGGTGGGCTGGGCACAATCCGTGGTGACCTTCCACGGCGGAGCCTCCGCGCATCTGGATGGCGTGGCCTTTATCTTCCGGATCCACCTGGTGTTGGGTATGACGATGTTCCTGTTATTCCCGTTCTCTCGCCTGGTGCATATCTGGAGCGCGCCGGTAGAGTATCTGACGCGCCGATACCAGATTGTACGTGCACGACGCTGATAAGCCTCTATGAATACAACCCCGCTACGGCGGGGTTTTTTGTGCCTGACGTTTTTATGTCTGACGAACGTGCAGGGGCTTAACCGGGTGGCGGCTTCAGGCCAGCATGGGAGTCGTATAGAGCTACAGGATTGATGGATAATGCGTGCAATCTGGAAGATGGTGGTGGGCGAAGGATGACTCAGCGCTACGCGCTTCGCCCTTCGGGTCGTTGCCGTTGGCAACGCTTTCTCGCTGCGCTCGAATCGAACCTTAGTCGAAGCTTCTCGTCCTTCCCGTATGGGAGGCATGTTTAGCATCAGGACTGGTCGATAATGCGTGCAATTTGAAGGATGGTGGTGGGGGAAGGATGACTCAGCGCTACGCGCTTCGCCCTTCGGGTCGTTGCCGTTGGCAACGCTTTCTCGCTACGCTCGAATCGAACCTTAGTCGAAGCTTCTCATCCTTCCCGTATGGGAGGCATGTTTAGCATCAGGACTGGTCGATAATGCGTGCAATTTGAAGGATGGTGGTGGGGGAAGGATTCGAACCTTCGAAGTCGATGACGGCAGATTTACAGTCTGCTCCCTTTGGCCGCTCGGGAACCCCACCAGGGGTAATTCAAATTTTGAGGTAATGCTGAGAGATGGTGGTGGGGGAAGGATTATTCGTCGCTTCGCTCCTCACCCTTCGGGCTGTTGCCTTCGGCAACATTCTCTCGCTTTCGCTCGAGTCGAACCTTAATCGAAGGTTCTTACCCTTCCCGATAAGTGCAAACCTTGCCCTCACTTATCGGTGTTACCACATTGCTGTGGTGAATAATGGTGGTGGGGGAAGGATTCGAACCTTCGAAGTCGATGACGGCAGATTTACAGTCTGCTCCCTTTGGCCGCTCGGGAACCCCACCACGGGGTAATGCTTATAATGGCCTGCTTCACGCTGGAAGCGGGGCGCATCATATCAAATGACACGCCCCTGTAAAGCTTTCCTTTGCTTATAACGGGTCGTTTGCCTGCTTTTTACCCGTTGCGACGCAAAGCTAATCAATTCATTTTATGAAAGATTAAAGAATTATCGTCCGGTTGCCATAGACGAACACACGCTGAGCCAGCACCTGATACAACGCGCGGCTTAATACGTTCTTCTCTACATCACGTCCGGCACGCATCATATCCTCTGCGGTATAGGTGTGATCGACGTGAATCACGTCCTGCATGATGATCGGGCCTTCATCCAGATTGTCGTTAACGTAGTGTGCGGTCGCGCCAATAATTTTCACGCCGCGTTCGTAAGCCTGATGATAAGGACGTGCGCCAATAAAGGCAGGCAGGAACGAGTGGTGAATATTAATGATCTTATTCGGGAAGCGGGACACAAAGGTTGGCGTCAGGACGCGCATATATTTAGCCAGTACCACATAGTCCGGATTATGCGCTTCAATCGCTTGCGCCATCAGCTCGTCATGTTCTTCGCGGGTATGGCCTTCATGGCTCACCAGCTCAAACGGAATATCAAATCGCTCTACCAGCGTGCGCAGCGTTTCATGGTTGCCAATAACGGCGGCGATCTCGACATCCAGGCCGCCATAATTCGCTTTCATTAACAAATCACCGAGGCAGTGCGCCTCTTTGGTAACCAGAATCACAACGCGACGGCGTCCGGACGGTGTCAACTCACGTACGGAACCCTCCGGCAGCGCGCCATCCAGGTCAGCCAGTAAAGTGGAATCGTTGAAAATGCCTTCGAGCTCGGTACGCATGAAAAAGCGTCCGGTGCGGTGGTCAACAAACTCATTATTTTGCACAATATTCAGTTCGTGCTTGTAACAAATGTTCGTAATGCGGGCGATCAAACCCTTCTGGTCAGGGCAAATAGTACGCAGTACTTTGCGTTGTAGTGATTGCATCGCGAGGAAATCCTGTTGAGTGTGTGCTTGCTGTCGTCAGGCGTTATTGCCCGCAACATTTTTTAAATTTTTTACCTGAACCGCAGGGGCAGGGGTCATTTCGACCAAACTGCGGACGAGTACCGTCAATATAGTACCACTCTCCGCCTTCGAGTAAGAACCGGGACCTTTCGATGATCGCGCCGGATTTACCCTGCTCGCTAAAACGTGCCACAAAGCTGACAAAGCCTTCCGAGGCTGTGTTGCCAACAGAGGACTCAATAAGGGTCAATCCGAGCCATTCTGTGTGAGCAAAACCGGCTTCAATCTCCTGACGAAAATCTTCGGCGTGGCAGGAGGGGTGCCAGGTTTTGATCAAATATCGTGCGTCTTTGATCACAAAAGCAGTGTATCGGGAGCGCATAAGGTGTGACGGGTCTGGTGCAACCTGCTCGCCAGTAAGATATCGCTGGCAACATAGGCTATACTCCAGAGCGCTACCACAGGGACAGAGTTGAGACACAGTTCGGTTCCTGAGACAAAAATTAACGGCGTTAAACGCCAGGGTGGCACATATGTTAACTGAGCGGTAGCTAACGCGCTACGCCGGGAATCCAGGGGAAGTAAATCACAACTAATGAGAAAGGTAAAAGTAGGGCTGGCGCTAGGTTCGGGCGCCGCGCGTGGCTGGTCGCATATTGGCGTGATTAACGCCCTACAGCGACTGGGTATCGAAGTGGATCTTGTTGCAGGTTGTTCTATTGGTTCCCTTGTTGGCGCCGCCTACTCCTGCGGCAAAATGTCAGAGCTTGAAACCTGGGTACGAGCCTTCAGCTACTGGGACGTGCTGCGTCTTATGGATCTCTCGTGGCAGCGCGGTGGCTTGTTGCGCGGCGAACGCGTGTTCAACCAGTTCCGTAACATCATGCCGCTGAGTGACTTTACGCACTGTCAGATGCCGTTCGGCGCGGTGGCAACCAACCTCAGTACGGGCAGAGAAATATGGTTCACCGAAGGGGATCTCCATCTTGCCGTGCGCGCCTCTTGCAGCATCCCTGGTCTGATGGCTCCCGTACCGCATAATGGATACTGGCTGGTTGATGGTGGCGTGGTTAACCCTGTCCCGATTTCACTGACCCGCGCGATGGGGGCGGATATTGTCATCGCCGTTGATTTACAGCATGACGCGCATCTGATGCAGCAAGATCTGATGCCGGTGAATCTTCATCAGGAAGAGACAGATGATGAGAAACTGGCGTGGCATGAGCGCTTACGCGGGCGTTTAGGCCGTGCAGCGGCGCGTAAAGTCGTCTCGGCACCCACTGCAATGGAAATCATGACCACCTCTATTCAGGTGCTTGAAAACCGCCTGAAACGTAACCGTATGGCGGGCGATCCGCCTGATATCCTGATCCAACCTTACTGTCCTCAAATATCAACGCTCGACTTTCATCGTGCAGACGCTGCGATTGCCGCCGGTGCGCTGGCGGTCGAGAAAAAAATGGACGAATTGTTACCTTTGGTGCGGGCGGCAGTGTGAGCCCCCTTTTTTTTGAAGACTTCAGCAAAATCTGACAGGCGATAGTGCCATTAGCATGCCACTATTTATCTAATGTCAGCAGGGGAGAGAACATGACGCAGCCCTTAACCGGAAAACAAATTCTGATCGTTGAAGACGAGCCCGTTTTCCGCTCGCTGCTGGAATCGTGGTTATCTTCTTTAGGGGCGACCACCATTCTTGCTAACGATGGCGTGGATGCCCTGGAGAAAATGACGCACATTACCCCGGATTTAATCATTTGCGATCTTGCGATGCCGCGTATGGACGGCCTTAAGCTGGTTGAGAATTTACGCAATGAGGGTAACCAGACACCGATACTGGTGATTTCAGCCACGGATAATATGGCTGACATAGCAAAAGCGCTGCGCCTTGGCGTGCAGGATGTTCTGCTGAAACCGGTAAAAGATTTAAACCGACTGCGTGAAACGGTTCTCGCATGTCTTTATCCCAACATGTTTAATTCCCGGGTAGAGGAAGAAGAGCGTCTTTTCCAGGACTGGGATGCGTTAGTCAGCAACCCCAATGCAGCCTCCAAACTTTTGCAGGAGCTGCAGCCGCCGGTTCAACAAAACATCTCCCATTGTCGGGTCAATTATCGTCAACTGGTTGCAGCCGATCAGCATGGACTTGTGCTCGATATTGCACCGTTATCGGATAACGACCTGGCTTTCTATTGTCTGGATGTCACCCGAGCCGGCGATAATGGCGTGCTTGCTGCCTTATTATTACGCGCATTATTTAACGGTTTGCTTCAGGAGCAGTTGTCACATCAGGGCCAACGGCTTCCTGAATTGGGTGCGCTGCTTAAACAGGTTAACCATCTTTTCCGTCAGGCCAATTTACCAGGACAATTCCCGCTGTTGGTTGGTTATTACCACAGCGGCTTAAAAAATCTTATCCTGGTCTCTGCGGGTCTTAACGCAACGCTTAATACCGGTGAGCATCATATTCAGGTAAGCAACGGTGTTCCGCTGGGGACGTTAGGAACAACCTATCTGAATCAAATAAGTCACCGCTGCGCTTCCTGGCAATGCCAAATTTGGGGAACAGGTGGTCGTTTACGCTTAATGTTGTCCACAGAATAAGCAGTTGAGTTTTATTCACCAGATAGCTTTACCGCCGTTTTATCGGCAGTGCTACTATCGGTGTCAGATGATACGTATTTGTCCTAATTAATCGGTAACGCACCCTTTTCAGACCCGGTTTACAAGAAGTGGCTGATATACTCAATGCGTTATTCATTGCATAAAGTTCAAAACTTGAACAGTTCAGGAGATTTCAATGGCTGCCCTAAATTCGAAAGTAACAAAGGCCGTTATCCCGGTAGCGGGATTGGGAACGAGGATGCTACCGGCCACAAAGGCTATTCCGAAAGAAATGCTGCCTTTGGTTGATAAGCCATTAATCCAGTATGTTGTAAACGAGTGTATTGCCGCGGGCATTACCGAAATTGTGCTGGTAACGCATTCATCAAAAAACTCTATCGAAAACCATTTTGATACCAGTTTTGAACTGGAAGCGATGCTGGAAAAACGCGTTAAGCGTCAGCTGTTAGAAGAAGTTCAGTCTATTTGTCCTCCTCACGTCACCATCATGCAGGTACGTCAGGGTCTGGCCAAAGGGCTGGGGCACGCGGTATTGTGCGCGCATCCTGTAGTGGGTGATGAGCCGGTCGCGGTTATTCTGCCAGACGTTATTCTGGATGAATTCGAATCCGATCTCTCACAGGATAACCTGGCAGAGATGATTAAACGCTTTGACGAAACCGGCAGCAGCCAGATTATGGTTGAACCCGTGGAAGATGTGACTGCATACGGCGTTGTAGACTGCAAGGGCGTCCCTTTGGCGCCAGGCGAGAGCGTGCCAATGGTTGGTGTTGTCGAGAAGCCAAAAGCGGACGTCGCGCCGTCTAACCTCGCTGTCGTAGGCCGTTATGTGCTGAGTGCAGAGATTTGGCCACTGTTGGCGAAAACGCCTCCAGGAGCAGGTGACGAAATCCAGCTCACCGATGGTATCGATATGCTGATCGAGAAAGAAACCGTTGAGGCTTACCACATGAAAGGTAAAAGCCATGACTGCGGCAATAAGCTCGGTTATATGCAGGCCTTCGTTGAATATGGTATTCGTCATAACACGCTGGGCGAAGAATTTAAAGCATGGCTGAAACAGACCATGGGCATTAAAAACTAATCAGCTTACGAGCTGCATCCAACCGGTGACTGCCTGGCATCACCGGTTTTTTTACGTCTGGCTTTTAGCAAAAGGTGCTCAGATAAACCGTAAAGAAAGTGGTCTACATGTTTGTAGGTATATGACGAGGTGTAAGCAGATATCTTTAATAAAGGGCGGACATAAAAAATCCCGCCGTAGCGGGATTTTTCGAAGGCAGGGGGATTAATCCTTGATCAGGAAATCATCCAGCTGTTTGCCTTGCTCATCCATTGCTTTTTTGATTACTGCTGGTGTACGACCCTGACCTGTCCAGGTTTTAGTCTCACCATTTTCATCAACATAGCTATATTTAGCCGGGCGAGCAGCGCGTTTTGCTTTAGTGCTCGTTTTAGCCGCAGCCATGCTGTTCAGTAATTCATTAGGATCGATACCATCTGCGATCAGCATTTCGCGATATTGCTGCAGTTTACGCGTACGTTCTTCGATTTCAGCCGCTGCTGCGCTTTCTTCTTCACGACGTTCGTTCACTACAACTTCTAATTTTTCCAGCATCTCCTCAAGAGTTTCGAGGGTACATTCTCTTGCCTGCGCACGAAGAGTACGGATGTTGTTCAGAATTTTAAGTGCTTCGCTCATTGTAGTAATCTCAAACTTATATTGGGTTGGGTTTGTTGTCCTAATAATAGAGTGATAAATTGATATGTGCAATAGGGACGAATGTAAGGAATTCAAAAAATGGTTAATATATGGCGCTATTATTAATTACGCTAACTTAAATTTCGCGTTCACCCTCCACCCCTCGTTATCAACACGTCGAGAGCAATCACAATGTGCTGATGTATGTTTTTGTGACACATTGTGCACTAATTATAGTTTCCCCGGATAAATATCAACCTTTTGTATTAGTGCGAAATGAAGACTAAGTCGCGGAAAATAGTTAATAAAATCTGAATTTTAATGGCCGCTGGTTCTTCTATTAACCCTTCCTGAAATGCGGCGATTAAGGCGCGTATATGGCTCACTTTATTCAGCTTTAACGTATGTTTTAATAGAGAATTTCCCTGGGATCATCTCGCTAAAGAACGCGTCGTTACCCGGCAGACGTGCTGTGCGTCGCTGAATGCAACGCAAATTATGGTACAATCATTCATCGGGAATATTACACATTGATTAGGGTTTGACGGCCAATGGCACAGCTTTATTTCTACTATTCTGCAATGAATGCAGGGAAGTCCACCGCACTACTGCAATCCTCCTATAACTATCAGGAGAGGGGGATGCGCGCCATCGTATACACTGCTGAAATCGACAACCGATTTGGAGCAGGTAAGGTCAGTTCGCGTATCGGGCTTTCCTCTCCCGCAAAACTCTTTAATCCGCAGACAGACCTGTTTGAAGAAATACGCGCCGAGAGCGCGTCTCAGGCCGCGCATTGCGTGCTGGTGGACGAAAGCCAGTTTTTGACACGTGAACAGGTCTACGCGCTTTCTGAAGTGGTGGATAAGCTGGATATTCCCGTCTTGTGCTATGGCTTACGCACTGATTTCCGGGGCGAGCTTTTTGTTGGCAGCCAGTATTTGCTCTCCTGGGCAGATAAGCTCGTTGAATTAAAAACAATCTGCTTTTGCGGCCGTAAAGCGAGCATGGTGCTACGTCTCGATCAGGAAGGAAAACCTTTTGCTGAGGGTGAGCAGGTGGTCATTGGTGGCAATGAGCGCTATGTATCAGTGTGCCGTAAACACTATAAAGAAGCGCTGGCGGTAGGGTCCTTACCGGCGATTCAGGAAAAGCGAAACCAGTAACGTTCTTCACGCTTTTTAATAAGCGCCTGTCTTCAGGCATAAAAAAACCCGCTTCAGGAAGCGGGTTTTTTATTTACTGGCAATTAGGCGTTTTTCTTCGCTTTTTTGTCAGCTTTTACCGGTAATTCAGCTTTCGCCGCTACCGTGTCGTTTTCGCTAAATTCACGACCGTAGTAGGTATCCAGCAGAATCTGTTTCAGCTCGGAGATCAGTGGGTAACGTGGGTTAGCCCCGGTACACTGGTCATCGAAGGCATCTTCAGACAGCTTGTCAACGTGCGCCAGGAAGTCAGCTTCCTGAACACCCGCTTCGCGGATTGATTTAGGAATACCCAGTTCAGCTTTGATGCTGTCCAGCCATGCCAGCAGTTTCTCAATCTTCGCTGCAGTGCGGTCACCCGGTGCGCTCAGGCCCAGATGGTCTGCGATTTCTGCATAACGACGACGCGCCTGCGGACGGTCGTACTGGCTGAATGCGGTCTGCTTGGTTGGGTTATCGTTCGCGTTGTAGCGGATAACGTTAGAAATCAGCAGGGCGTTCGCCAGACCGTGAGGAATGTGGAACTGTGAACCCAGTTTATGTGCCATTGAGTGGCAAACACCCAGGAAGGCGTTAGCAAACGCGATACCGGCGATAGTTGCTGCACTGTGAACACGTTCACGGGCAACCGGGTTTTTAGAACCTTCGTTATAAGACGCTGGCAGGTTTTCTTTCAGCAGTTTCAGAGCCTGCAGTGCCTGACCATCGGAGAACTCGGATGCCAGTACGGAAACGTAAGCTTCCAGGGCGTGAGTCACCGCATCCAGACCACCGAAGGCACAAAGTGATTTCGGCATATCCATGACCAGGTTGGCATCGACGATAGCCATATCTGGGGTCAGCGCGTAGTCAGCCAGTGGGTATTTCTGACCGGTTGCGTCATCTGTTACTACCGCAAACGGGGTGACTTCTGAACCTGTACCGGAAGTGGTGGTAACCGCGATCATTTTCGCTTTTACGCCCATTTTCGGGAACTTGTAGATACGTTTACGGATATCCATAAAGCGCAGCGCCAGTTCTTCGAAGTGAGTTTCCGGATGTTCGTACATGACCCACATGATTTTCGCGGCGTCCATTGGGGAACCACCGCCCAGTGCGATAATCACATCTGGTTTGAAGGAGTTCGCCAGTTCGGCACCTTTACGAACCACGCTCAGGGTTGGATCCGCTTCAACTTCAAAGAAGACTTCAGTTTCAACACCCGCCGCTTTCAGCACAGAAGTGATCTGGTCTGCGTAGCCGTTATTGAACAGGAAACGGTCAGTCACGATGAGCGCACGTTTGTGGCCATCAGTAATCACTTCATCCAGCGCAATTGGCAGTGAACCACGGCGGAAGTAGATAGATTTCGGAAGTTTATGCCACAACATGTTTTCAGCTCGCTTAGCAACGGTTTTCTTGTTGATCAGGTGCTTAGGACCAACGTTCTCAGAGATGGAGTTACCACCCCATGAACCACAACCCAGAGTCAGGGAAGGCGCGAGTTTAAAGTTGTACAGGTCACCGATACCACCCTGAGAAGCTGGGGTGTTAATCAGGATACGTGCGGTTTTCATCATCTGACCGAAGTGGGCCACGCGCTCTGGCTGGTTATCCTGGTCAGTGTACAGGCAAGAGGTATGACCGATACCGCCCATAGCGACCAGTTTTTCCGCTTTAACCACTGCGTCTTCGAAGTCTTTCGCACGGTACATGGCGAGAGTAGGGGACAGTTTTTCGTGAGCGAATGGCTCGCTTTCGTCCACAACAGTCACTTCACCAATCAAAATCTTGGTGGTGGCTGGAACGGTAAAGCCAGCAAGTTCAGCAATTTTGTATGCTGGTTGACCCACGATAGCGGCGTTCAGTGCGCCATTTTTGAGGATGATGTCCTGAACGGCTTTCAATTCTTTGCCCTGCAGCATATAGCCGCCATGGCTTTCAAAACGCTGACGGACTGCATCATAGACAGAATCAACTACAACCACAGACTGTTCAGACGCACAGATTACGCCGTTATCGAAGGTTTTTGACATCAGTACAGAAGCAACGGCACGTTTGATATCCGCCGTTTCATCGATAACAACAGGGGTGTTACCCGCGCCAACGCCGATTGCCGGTTTACCGGAGCTGTATGCCGCTTTAACCATGCCAGGACCACCGGTCGCCAGGATCAGGTTAATGTCCGGGTGGTGCATCAGAGCGTTAGACAGTTCAACAGAAGGCTGATCAATCCAACCGATCAAATCTTTTGGTGCGCCCGCCGCGATCGCAGCCTGCAGAACGATATCAGCCGCTTTGTTGGTCGCATCTTTAGCACGTGGGTGCGGGGAGAAGATGATTGCGTTACGGGTCTTCAGGCTGATAAGCGATTTGAAGATTGCGGTAGAGGTTGGGTTAGTGGTTGGGACGATACCACAGATGATACCGATAGGTTCAGCGATGGTGATGGTGCCAAAGGTATGATCTTCTGACAGCACGCCACAGGTTTTCTCATCTTTATAGGCGTTGTAGATATACTCTGAAGCGAAGTGGTTTTTAATCACTTTATCTTCAACGATACCCATGCCGGATTCGGCAACGGCCATTTTAGCGAGAGGGATTCGAGCATCTGCGGCAGCCAGAGCGGCAGCGCGGAAGATTTTATCAACCTGTTCTTGGGTGAAGTTGGCGTATTCACGCTGGGCTTTTTTAACGCGCTCGACGAGTGCGTTCAGTTCAGCGATATTAGTAACAGCCATAATGCTCTCCTGATAATGTTTAAACTCTTTTAGTAAACCAGCGTTCAATACGACAACAGTATAGTCAAGCAGGGTGCCCTTGGGTAAGACGCACTAAAACAAAGGGTTACTGCATGTTACTGTACACTAATTTACTAAAAGAGCCTTACCTTAGCATCATCCTTTTTAGACGTCTGATCTCCCTTTCAGTGTCATCAAGATTACTCACTTCTGAGTACGGAAAACATGATCTGCATCAATTTTCTCATAAGCTGACACCTTTCAGCAGGCTTATTTTCTCTACTTAATGCAAGTGTTAATTAATTACAAAAGTAAAGGTGTTTTAGCATGCAATGATTCTACAAATGGTTAACACGTTTATGTCGTCGCGATTAGCCACAGATTTCTGGTGAAGTGTGCTGATAAAAAGCGTATCTTCAGCGCGAATTTACTCCCTTTTTCATGCTAAACGGGCCTTGTTAATTTTCGGAGCTAACTGTGACCCCATTGCTCTTTGATTTTTCGACTTATTTTAAATTTTTTATCGGTTTGTTCGCCCTGGTGAACCCGGTCGGAATTATTCCGGTTTTCATTAGTATGACCAGTTACCAGACGGCAGTTGCCCGAAATAAAACAAACCTGACGGCAAACCTGTCGGTCGCGATTATTCTCCTGACGTCGCTTTATCTGGGTGACTCGATTCTGCAAATTTTTGGCATCTCCATAGACTCGTTCCGTATCGCTGGCGGGATTCTGGTGGTGACTATTGCCATGTCGATGATCAGCGGTAAGCTCGGAGAGGATAAACAGAACAAGCAGGAAAAATCAGAGACCGCCGTACGTGAGAGTATTGGTGTTGTACCCCTGGCTTTACCTCTTATGGCCGGACCTGGAGCAATCAGTTCGACGATTGTGTGGGGAACACGCTATCACAGCCTGATGCATCTTATTGGCTTTTCCGTTGCCATAGTGCTTTTTGCCTTGTGCTGTTGGGGGCTTTTCCGCATTGCGCCGTGGTTGGTTCGCCTGCTGGGCCAGACGGGCATTAACGTTATTACACGTATTATGGGGTTATTACTGATGGCCCTCGGTATAGAATTTATCGTCACCGGGCTTAAAAGTATTTTCCCCGGCTTGCTTAGCTAAGCCTTCATGTGAAAGCGCGGAGCCCTGTGCTCCGCCGAATCACGTTATTATTAGCAAATCATATAAATAAAGTTGAAAAGATCACAAGACATAATAAAAACCGCTGGTTTCCTAATTTGGTGAAATATCAATAGATTAGAATTAACACCTTTCCCCGCCTGAACACATTCCGCGCAATCGCTCTGTTATTTTACTCACACGATACTCTGGGGCTTGCCGTCAGATAACCGAAATGTTATTAGTAATTTCAACATTCCCCTAGATGAATGTGCTAAATAATAATCGAATGTTAATTTTTTGTACAAAAACCAACCGATGATAGCGCAGTGACGCGCTGACGGAGATGTTTCTCTCTATCACATTGAATATACGGGGTTTAGCCGGGTGTTTGATGGCTGGCAAGGCCGCCCTCACCGAAACGGTATTCACCGTAAAAGAGAATTGCTTAACAAATTTGCAAAATGTATTGGCGCGAAATTAAGCCATTTGGTACTTTCCGGCCTTATATTTTCAGGATTAACCAGAAAGATGAGAATCATTTTCGTTTGCGATTTTCGTCTGTACATAACAATACGCACCTCTGACAGGGGGAGGCGTGAAGAATCGACGCAAGGTGACCAAACGAGTCGCCGGTAATATAAAGTCGGTGATAGCAAGCAGTAAAAGAGCCTGACAGCAGCATAAACTCCTACGTTGTCAGGAACCCCAAAGGGGAATTAAACAGGCTGGTAAAAACCAGTAATTATAATGAGTGGAGTACCAACACAATGTCCATCATCACAAAAAAAAATCTGATAGCGGCGGGAATTTTAACTGCGCTAATCGCGGGTAACGTAGCAATGGCTGCAGACGTGCCTGCGGGTGTTCAGCTGGCGGAGAAGCAAACGCTGGTTCGTAATAACGGTGCAGAGGTTCAGTCTCTGGATCCGCACAAAATTGAAGGTGTTCCTGAATCAAACGTTAACCGCGATCTGTTCGAAGGTCTGCTGGTCACCGATGTTGATGGACATCCAGCGCCAGGTGTCGCTGAAAAGTGGGAAAATAAAGATTTTAAAGTCTGGACTTTCCATTTACGTAAGGACGCGAAATGGTCCGATGGTTCTCCGGTCACCGCACATGATTTCGTCTATAGCTGGCAGCGTCTGGCGAATCCAAATACGGCTTCCCCGTATGCGAGCTATCTGCAATATGGTCACATTGCCAATATTGATGACATCATCACGGGCAAAAAACCTGTTACCGATCTGGGCGTAAAGGCGATCGATGATAATACATTCGAAGTGACGCTGAGCGAGCCGGTTCCGTATTTCTATAAACTGCTGGTACACCCATCCGTTTCCCCAGTGCCAAAAGCCGCTGTAGAGAAATTTGGTGAAAAATGGACCCAGCCTGCCAATATCGTGACCAACGGTGCTTATAAACTGAAAGCCTGGGTGGTTAACGAACGTATGGATCTGGAGCGTAATACCCAGTACTGGGACAACGCGAAGACCGTGATTAACCAGGTGACCTATCTGCCAATCTCCTCTGAAGTGACTGATGTTAACCGCTACCGCAGCGGCGAAATCGACATGACCTATAACAACATGCCGATTGAGTTATTCCAGAAACTGAAAAAAGAGATTCCGACCGAAGTCCACGTCGATCCGTATCTCTGTACTTATTATTACGAAATCAACAACCAGAAAGCGCCGTTCACCGATGTTCGTGTACGTACCGCGCTCAAACTGGCACTGGATCGCGATATCATCGTGAATAAGGTCAAGAATCAGGGTGACCTGCCAGCTTACAGCTACACGCCACCATATACCGACGGTGCAAAACTGACCGAACCAGAGTGGTTCAAATGGTCACAGGAAAAACGTAACGAAGAAGCCAAGAAACTGCTGGCAGAAGCGGGCTATACCGCCGACAAGCCGCTGACCTTCAGCCTGCTGTACAACACGTCCGATTTGCATAAAAAACTGGCTATCGCCGTCTCGTCCATCTGGAAAAAGAACCTGGGTGTGAACGTGAAGCTGGAAAACCAGGAGTGGAAAACCTTCCTGGACAGCCGTCATCAGGGCACCTTTGACGTTGCGCGTGCTGGCTGGTGTGCGGACTATAACGAACCGACTTCCTTCCTGAACACGATGCTTAGCGACAGTTCTAACAACACCGCGCACTATAAGAGCGCTGAGTTTGACAAGCTGATCGGCGATACCCTGCAAGCAACAGACGATGCACAGCGCTCAGTGCTGTATGCAAAAGCTGAGCAACAGCTGGATAAAGATTCCGCGATCGTTCCGGTTTATTACTACGTTAACGCCCGTCTGGTAAAACCGTGGGTGGGTGGTTATACCGGTAAAGACCCGTTGGATAATATTTACGTTAAAAACTTGTATATTATCAAGCATTAATGGCAATGAGTGGGGCGGGCTGACCCGCCCCACGGTGTCTAATCAACGTCACATTATATAGGCACACGCCAGAAGGTACGGGCAATGTTGAAATTTATCCTACGTCGCTGTCTTGAAGCGATTCCAACGCTATTTATTCTGATTACGATTTCCTTCTTCATGATGCGTCTTGCACCGGGAAGCCCCTTTACCGGTGAACGTACGCTCCCGCCAGAAGTCATGGCGAACATAGAGGCGAAATATCATTTAAACGATCCAATCTCCACCCAGTATTTCAACTATCTGAAACAGCTGGCACACGGCGATTTTGGACCGTCATTCAAATATAAAGACTACTCCGTCAATGACCTGGTCGCATCAAGCTTCCCGGTATCGGCTAAATTGGGTGCTGCGGCCTTTATACTGGCGGTTGTGCTGGGGGTCACCGCCGGGGTCATCGCCGCGCTTAAGCAAAATACGCGATGGGACTATACCGTCATGGGGATCGCCATGACCGGGGTTGTCATACCCAGTTTCGTGGTCGCACCGCTACTGGTCATGATATTTGCGATTACCCTGAAATGGCTGCCCGGGGGCGGCTGGAACGGTGGGGCGCTCAAGTTTATGATTTTGCCGATGGTGGCGCTCTCGCTGGCCTATATCGCCAGTATTGCGCGTATCACGCGTGGCTCAATGATTGAGGTGTTGCATTCCAACTTCATCCGCACAGCCCGCGCGAAAGGGCTGCCGATGCGCCGGATCATCTTCCGCCATGCGTTAAAGCCTGCACTGTTACCGGTGCTCTCCTATATGGGTCCGGCTTTCGTCGGGATAATCACCGGCTCAATGGTTATCGAAACCATCTACGGTTTGCCGGGTATCGGCCAGTTGTTTGTTAACGGCGCATTAAACCGTGACTACTCACTGGTGCTGAGCCTGACGATTCTGGTAGGGGCCCTGACCATTCTCTTTAACGCCATCGTCGATGTGTTGTATGCCGTCATCGACCCGAAAATTCGCTATTAAACTGGAGCACGCCATGATGTTGAGTAAGAAAAACAGCGAGGCGCTGGAAAACTTCAGTGAAAAGCTTGAAGTCGAAGGCCGCAGCCTTTGGCAGGATGCCCGGCGTCGCTTTATGCATAACCGTGCGGCCGTCACCAGCCTGGTGGTTTTAATCATCATTGCGCTGTTTGTGACGCTCGCACCGATGCTGTCGCAATTCAGTTATTACGATACCGACTGGGGCATGATGTCCAGCGCGCCCGACATGGTATCGGGCCACTATTTTGGTACCGATTCCTCGGGTCGTGACCTGCTGGTGCGCGTCGCCATTGGTGGCCGTATCTCTCTGATGGTCGGCATTGCGGCGGCGTTCGTCGCGGTGATTCTGGGTACACTTTACGGTTCACTATCAGGCTATCTGGGCGGAAAAGTCGACTCCGTCATGATGCGTCTGCTGGAGATCCTCAACTCCTTCCCGTTCATGTTCTTCGTGATTCTGCTGGTGACCTTCTTCGGCCAGAATATCCTGTTGATCTTCGTGGCAATCGGGATGGTCTCTTGGCTGGATATGGCGCGTATTGTGCGTGGTCAGACCCTCAGCCTGAAACGTAAAGAGTTTATTGAAGCCGCGCAGGTAGGTGGGGTCTCCACGGGTGGTATCGTCATCCGCCATATCGTGCCAAACGTACTGGGCGTGGTGGTGGTTTATGCCTCACTGCTGGTGCCAAGCATGATCCTGTTCGAATCCTTCCTGAGCTTCCTGGGCCTTGGCACACAAGAGCCTCTGAGCAGCTGGGGAGCGTTACTGAGTGATGGCGCGAACTCAATGGAAGTTTCTCCGTGGCTGCTTCTGTTCCCGGCAGGCTTCCTGGTGGTCACCCTGTTTTGTTTCAACTTTATCGGCGATGGCCTGCGTGATGCCCTCGACCCGAAAGACCGTTAAGGAGTGCCGTCATGACGATTATTGAAACGGCAACTGCGCCGCAGGTGCAACAGCAAGATAAAATCCTGCTGGACGTAAAAGACCTCCGTGTCACCTTTAACACACCTGATGGTGATGTCACGGCGGTCAACGATTTGAACTTCAACCTTCGTGCCGGTGAAACGCTGGGCATTGTGGGGGAGTCTGGGTCGGGTAAATCACAAACCGCTTTTGCGCTGATGGGATTGCTGGCACAAAATGGCCGTATCGGCGGCTCGGCAAACTTCAACGGAAGAGAAATTCTGAACCTGCCCGAGCATGAGCTGAACAAGCTCCGCGCCGAGCAGATATCGATGATTTTCCAGGATCCCATGACCTCGCTGAACCCGTATATGCGGGCAGGTGAGCAGTTAATGGAAGTGCTTATGCTGCACAAAGGCATGGGCAAGGCGGAAGCCTTCGAAGAGTCGGTCAAAATGCTCGACGCGGTCAAAATGCCGGAAGCGCGCAAGCGTATGCGAATGTTCCCGCATGAATTCTCCGGCGGGATGCGTCAACGCGTGATGATCGCCATGGCATTGCTGTGCAGGCCGAAGTTGCTGATTGCCGATGAACCTACGACGGCGCTGGACGTTACCGTTCAGGCGCAAATTATGACCCTGTTGAATGAACTTAAGCGTGAATTCAATACGGCCATTATTATGATTACCCACGACCTCGGCGTGGTTGCCGGGATCTGCGATAAAGTGCTGGTCATGTATGCGGGACGCACCATGGAATACGGCAAGGCCCGGGACGTGTTCTACCATCCGGCGCATCCTTATTCTATTGGTTTGCTGAATGCTGTTCCGCGTCTTGATGCAGAAGGCGAATCGCTGCTCACCATTCCAGGCAACCCGCCAAACCTGCTGCGTCTGCCAAAAGGGTGTCCTTTCCAGCCGCGTTGCCAGCATGCAATGCCTGTCTGCAATTCGGCTCCCCCGTTAGAAGAGTTTGCCCCAGGCCGTCTGCGCGCCTGCTTTAAGCCGCTGGAGGAGCTGGTATGAATGCCACTGACGAAAAACGAAATGTCCTGCTCGAAATTGCCGATCTGAAGGTCCATTTTAATATTAAGGACGGTAAGCAGTGGTTCTGGCAGCCGCCTAAGACGTTGAAAGCCGTGGATGGCGTTACGCTGCGTCTGTATGAAGGGGAAACCCTGGGCGTAGTGGGCGAGTCCGGGTGTGGCAAATCGACGTTTGCTCGCGCCATTATTGGGCTGGTGAAGGCCACCGACGGTAAAGTCGCCTGGCTGGGTAAAGATCTTCTGGGGATGAAGCCGGATGACTGGCGCGAAGTGCGCAGTGATATCCAGATGATTTTCCAGGATCCACTGGCCTCGCTGAACCCGCGTATGACCATCGGTGAAATTATTGCGGAGCCGCTTCGCACCTATCATCCTAAAATGCCGCGTCAGGAGATTCGTGACCGCGTTAAAGCGATGATGATGAAAGTGGGGCTGTTACCCAACCTGGTCAACCGCTACCCTCACGAATTTTCGGGTGGACAGTGTCAGCGTATCGGTATCGCCCGCGCGCTGATCCTCGAGCCGAAGCTGATTATCTGTGATGAACCTGTTTCGGCGCTTGACGTGTCTATTCAGGCGCAGGTGGTTAATCTGTTGCAGAAACTGCAACGGGAAATGGGGTTGTCACTGATCTTCATCGCGCATGATCTGGCGGTGGTTAAGCATATCTCGGACCGCGTGCTGGTGATGTATCTGGGCCATGCCGTTGAGCTAGGCACGTACGATGAGGTATATCACAACCCGCTTCATCCTTATACCAAAGCGTTGATGTCGGCTGTACCGGTACCCGATCCGGATCTGGAAAAAAACAAACAGATACAATTGCTGGAAGGTGAGTTGCCGTCCCCGATTAACCCGCCTTCGGGCTGCGTATTCAGGACGCGCTGCCCCATCGCTGGCCCGGAATGCGCGCAAACCCGGCCACTGCTGGAGGGCAGTTTCAAACATGCCGTTTCCTGCCTGAAAGTAGACCCGTTATAATCGCAAGGGCTGACATGATGTCAGCCCTTTTTTTGCGAGGTTACTGTGTCGCTATCCATCTCATTAATCCGCCACCGGATGTATAGATTTCTGTTCGATCAACATACGCGTTCCGGACGGCGTGTCGAAGGGTTGTGCGGGCTCTTCGCACTGCTCAGTGTGCTTATTATCTTTATTGAATCGGGGTTAGGCACGCAATACCATCTCACCGTCGATGAATGGCATCTTTTTGTCTGGTTCGAACTTGTCGTGACGCTGGTCTTTACGCTGGAATATCTTCTTCGGGTATTTAGCTGGCCGGAACCTGCCCGCTATGTTTTTAGCTTTTGGGGATTTATCGATTTAGCCACCATACTGCCGTTATATGTCATGTGGCTTTGGCCGGAAATCAGCATTAATTATGTCTTTGCCTGGCGAGCGATGCGCGTTATTCGCGTACTTCGTGTGTTAAAACTGCTGCGGTTTATGCCGTCATTACAGGTGTTCTGGACGGCCATCAAAAGTGCGCGTCACCAGCTCATTTTGTTCTATTCGTTTATTGCGATTGTCATGATTGTGTTTGGGGCGATGATGTATCTGATCGAAGGGCCGACGTACGGTTTTACCACCTTAAACGCGTCGGTTTACTGGGCCATTGTGACCGTCACAACGGTAGGGTATGGCGATATTACGCCGCACACGCCTCTGGGCAGAATAGTGGCCTCGGTTCTCATACTGATTGGCTATTCGGTGATTGCCATTCCAACGGGACTGATCACCACCCATATGAGTGCCGCCTTTCAAAGCCGCCAGTCGCAGCGCAAATGTCCACATTGCCAGCAGGGTAATCACGAAGAGGATGCTCGTTATTGCCATCGCTGCGGCAGTGAACTTCCTGATTAAATGAAAAAGGCTGCCATCGCAGCCTT
>NZ_JAIWPG020000006.1 GCF_020532665.2 Lelliottia sp. WAP21 | reverse complement strand
GGTGTTGATGGTGATACCACGAGCTTTTTCTTCTGGTGCGTTATCGATCTGGTCGAATGCACGAGCAGAACCACCGTAGGTTTTAGCCAAAACGGTAGTGATTGCAGCGGTCAGCGTTGTTTTACCATGGTCAACGTGGCCGATAGTACCGACGTTGACGTGCGGTTTTGTACGTTCAAACTTTTCTTTAGACATCGATTGTCCCTCTAAGACACGGATAAATCGGTGATATCACCACATCAACCAGGCAATACGCCTGAACAGTTGAATTTATTTAATTGAAACAGAGAGAAACGGGAGGGAGAAGTGAAGTGGTGCTGATACCCAGAGTCGAACTGGGGACCTCACCCTTACCAAGGGTGCGCTCTACCAACTGAGCCATATCAGCACGTTTGGAGCGGGCAGCGGGAATCGAACCCGCATCATCAGCTTGGAAGGCTGAGGTAATAGCCATTATACGATGCCCGCATCCTGAAACTCGGCTACCCAGTTCTTTCTGTAACAAAAAAAGAGATTTCTCTCTTTTTAAGTTCGAGCTGATTAATTTTTCTAACCAGCTCTGGCGGCATTTACGCTGCCAGAAAGTGGTGGTGGGGGAAGGATTCGAACCTTCGAAGTCTGTGACGGCAGATTTACAGTCTGCTCCCTTTGGCCGCTCGGGAACCCCACCGGACTTGATGGTGCCGACTACCGGAATCGAACTGGTGACCTACTGATTACAAGTCAGTTGCTCTACCTACTGAGCTAAGTCGGCATCAAGTAGCGCGCATTTTATGGAGACATGCCGGTTCATGCAACTAAAAAATTGCATAAATTGTTCTTTCGCTCATATTTTGTGCGCAACCAGGAAAAAACGCTGCAATTTCACGCGTTGCAGGTCAAATAACCAGCGCTAGCGGGCCAAATACCGCTTTTATACGTACCGTGATGACTCCCGCGTAAGCATCACTTGCCCATATTTTTTCTTATTATTCGCGTCATCTGGTGTTAACCTCCTGCCCATTGTCCAAAATTAACTACTAAGTGATGGACTCCTGCCCACCCGCTTGCCTGTTTGAGCCGGTACAGAGTTCACAGAACATGCTTATGAGCAAAAAAGAGCAATCGTTAATGACACCCTACCTTCACTTTAACCGTAGCCAGTGGGCTGCACTGCGTGATTCCGTCCCTATGACGCTGACAGAAGGCGAGATAGCACGGTTAAAAGGGATCAACGAAGATTTATCGCTTGAAGAAGTCGCTGAGATTTATTTGCCCTTGTCGCGTTTGCTTAACTTCTATATTAGTTCCAACCTGCGCCGTCAGGCGGTACTGGAACAGTTTCTCGGCACTAACGGGCAGCGCATTCCTTATATCATTAGTATTGCAGGTAGCGTTGCCGTCGGAAAAAGCACGACGGCTCGTGTTCTCCAGGCCCTGCTCAGCCGCTGGCCAGAGCACCGCAGCGTAGAGCTGATCACCACAGATGGTTTCCTGCATCCCAACGATGTATTAAAAGAACGCGGCCTGATGAAGAAAAAAGGCTTCCCGCTCTCTTATGATATGCATCGTCTGGTGAAATTTGTCTCTGATCTGAAATCCGGCGCGCCGAACGTGACGGCCCCGGTCTACTCTCATCTTATCTATGATCGCATTCCCGACGGCGATAAGACGGTCATCCAGCCGGACATCCTGATTCTGGAAGGTTTAAATGTTCTGCAAAGCGGTATGGATTATCCCCATGACCCGCATCATGTCTTTGTCTCTGATTTCGTCGACTTCTCTATCTATGTCGATGCCCCGGAAGATTTACTGCAAAACTGGTACATCAACCGCTTCCTGAAATTCCGTGAAGGGGCGTTCACCGATCCTGATTCTTACTTCCACAACTATGCCCAGCTCTCCGAACAGGAAGCGATTAATGTGGCAACATCTTTGTGGAATGAAATCAACTACGTGAACCTGAAAGAGAACATCCTGCCCACGCGAGAACGCGCCAGCCTGATCCTCACCAAAAGCGAAAACCACGCGGTGGACCAGATTCGTTTACGCAAATAGACGAGAGGCAGAGACAAAAAAACCGGCGAACATCGCCGGTTTTTTATTTTGCATTACGCGTGAGGTTTCTCACCGTTTTCATCCTGATCGACTGCAAAGCAGGCGACCAGTTGGCCACCATACTCTTTCAGCTGAGGCTGGAGCTGAGTACACGGGCCAAAACGTCGACGGCAACGCGCGTTGAAGGCGCAGCCCGGCGGCGGGCTCAGCGGGCTTGGCAGCTCGCCGGTCAGCTTGATACGCTCGCGTCGATCGTCAGGATTCAGGCGCGGGGTAGCCGAAAGCAAAGCCTGCGTGTAAGGGTGGCGAGGGTTATTAAAAATCTGATCCTTCGTCCCTTTTTCAACGCAGCGGCCCAGATACATCACCATCACTTCATCGGCAATGTGCTCAACCACGGACAGATCATGCGAAATGAACACATAGGACAGCCCGAGATCCTGCTGTAAATCCATCATCAGGTTAAGCACCTGAGCACGTACCGAAACGTCGAGTGCCGATACAGGTTCATCGGCAATCACCACGTCCGGGTCCAGCATCAGTCCTCGTGCGATGGCAATACGCTGGCGCTGCCCACCGGAGAACATATGCGGGTAGCGATCGTAATGCTCGGTCTTCAGGCCGACCTTCGCCATCATCGCCAGCGCCTTCTCGCGACGCTGCTCTTTGCTCAACGAGCTGTTGATCTGCAGCGGCTCTTCCAGAATCTGTCCCACTTTCTTGCGCGGGTTCAGGGAGCCATACGGGTTCTGAAACACAATCTGTATTTTCTGTCGGCGCAGCTTTTGCGCCTGCGGATCGTGCTTAAGCAGATCCTGCCCCTGATAATAAAGCTCACCGCCGGTGGGCGTCTCAATCATCGTCAGCAGGCGTCCCAGAGTGGATTTACCACACCCTGACTCCCCAACCACAGCCAGCGTCTTGCCTCGCTCCAGGGTAAACGACACCCCATCCAGCGCCTTCACCAGGCGTTCCGGGGCAAAAATCCCCTTCTTCACCGGGTAATGTTTTTTCAGGTCGATAGCCTGCAACAGCGGAAGGTGCCTGGTGGCCTCTTGCGTACTCATAGTGTGGGCCTCCCGGCATCATCAAGGGGATAGTGACATTTCGACTGACGACCGTCATTTAAGGTAAACAGCTCAGGTTCTTCAGCACGGCATTTATCCGTCGCATACGGGCAGCGTGGATTGAGCAGGCAGCCTGTCGGGCGATCGTATTTACCCGGCACAACGCCCGGCAGTGACGCCAGACGGGCTTTATCCTGCGCAAACTCCGGCAGCGCACGAAGCAAAGCCTGGGTATACGGATGACGGGGCGCACGGAAGATATCGCGCGAATTGCCGGTTTCCACGACCTGGCCTGCATACATCACAATTATTTTATGCGCCGCTTCGGCCACCAGGGCCAAATCGTGGGTGATCAGCACCAGCGCCATGTTCTCTTTCTGCTGTAATTCCAGCAGCAGCTCGATGATCTGCGCCTGGATGGTCACATCCAGTGCCGTGGTCGGTTCATCGGCAATCAGCAGCTTAGGCCGACAGGCAATCGCCATCGCAATCATCACGCGCTGACTCATCCCACCGGACAACTGGTGCGGATAGACATCCAGACGCGAGGCAGGATCGGGGATACCCACCTGATTCAGCAAATCGATCGCGCGCTGACGGCGTGTGCTCTTATTACCGCCCTGATGCACCTTAATGGCTTCCATAATCTGAAAGCCCACGGTATAGCATGGGTTCAGGCTGGTCATCGGGTCCTGGAAGATCATCGCCACTTCAGCACCGACCAATTGGCGGCGCTGCTTCTCGGAGATACGCTTCAGGTCCTGGCCGTTGAATTCGAGGCTTTCTGCCATCACGCGGCCTGGGTAATCAATCAGCCCCATAATCGCCAGCGAGCTGACAGATTTACCAGAACCGGATTCCCCAACAATGCCTACCACTTCACCCTGGTTCACGCTGTAGCTGATACGGTCTACGGCACGAAACTCGGCACCCACATCACCGAAGTGCACCGATAATTTATCTACATTTAATAACGCCATCTCGTGCCTCTTACTGCTTCAGTTTGGGATCAAGTGCATCACGCAGACCATCACCCATCAGGTTAAATGCCAGCACCGTTAGCAGGATCGCCAGACCCGGGAAGGTCACGACCCACCACGCGCTTTGCGCGAACTGCAACACATCGGCGAGCATCGTGCCCCATTCCGGTGTTGGCGGTTGCGCACCCATGCCAAGGAAGCCTAAAGCAGCCATATCGAGAATCGCGTTAGAGAAACCGAGCGACGCCTGAACAATCAGCGGCGCAAGGCAGTTCGGAAGAATATTAACGAACATCTGGCGCAGTGCACCCGCCCCGGCCACGCGAGAAGCCGTGACGTAATCGCGGTTAACTTCTACCAGCACCGCCGCTCGCGTTAATCGAACGTAGTGCGGAAGCGCGACAAACGTCAGCGCCAGCGCGGCGTTACCAATGGAAGGCCCAAAGACAGCCACCAGCACCAACGCTAACAGCAGGCTGGGCAGCGCCAGCATGATGTCAACCACGCGCATAATCACATTGTCGATAAGCCCACCGAAATAACCGGCGACCAGCCCCAGAATAACGCCGAGGATCAACGACAGCACCACCACCAGGCAGCCCACCAGCAACGACAGGCGAGCACCATACATCAGACGCGAGAGTACATCGCGGCCCACATCATCGGTTCCCAACAGGTGTGCCATCGTGCCACCGTCCTGCCAGGCTGGCGGAGCGAGCAGCACGTCGCGGAACTGATCGGCCGGGTTATACGGTGCCAGATAGTTAGCGAAGACAGCGATAATCAGCATGATGACCACGTACACCAGGCCGATAACCGCACCCTTGTTACGTTTGAAGTAATGCCAAAATTCCTGCAGCGGCGTCATAGGCACCGGGGCAGCAATAACTTTATTTGGAGTAACGTGTGACATGATGGCCCCTTACTTCTTATGACGAATACGCGGGTTCACCACGCCGTACAGCAAATCGACCAGCAGGTTGACGAGGATAATCATCGTCGCCACCAGCAACACACCACCCTGTACCACCGGATAATCACGGCGCTGCAATGCATCAATCAACCAGCGTCCCAGGCCCGGCCACGAGAAGATGGTTTCGGTCAGGATGGCACCCGCCAGCAATGTTCCCACCTGCAAACCGATCACGGTCACCACCGGCAGCATGGCGTTTCGCAGGGCGTGAACGATAATCACGCGCATACGTGTCAGCCCTTTGGCGCGCGCGGTACGGATATAATCCTCACCCAGCACTTCAAGCATAGAGGAGCGCGTCATACGGACAATAACGGCCAGCGGGATCGTCCCCAGCACCATAGCCGGTAAGATCATATGCGCCACCGCATCAATGAAGTTACCCTCTTCACCCCAGATGGCGGTATCGATAAGCATGAAGCCGGTCAGGGGATTCGTATCGTCAAGGAACACCATATCGCTGACGCGACCTGAAACAGGCGTCAGGTTCCAGTGCACCGAGACCAACATGATCAACATCATGCCCCACCAGAAGATAGGCATGGAGTAACCGGTCAGCGCCAGGCCCACCGCAGTATGATCGAAGATGGAACCGCGTTTAACGGCAGCCAGCACGCCGACGGGGATACCCACAGCGGTGGCAAAAATCATGGCGCAGACACCCAGTTCGAGCGTCGCTTTAAAGCGCGGCACAAACTCGTCCCACACCGGAAGACGGCTTTTCAGCGAAATACCCAGGTCACCATGCATAACACCCCAAATATAGTTGAGGTACTGTTGCCACAAAGGCTTATTCAGACCGAGTTCGGCCAACAGTTGCGCATGACGCTCGGGGGAGATTCCACGCTCACCCGCCATAATCATCACCGGGTCGCCGGGGATCATATGGACAAAGGCAAAGGTGAGAAGGGTAATACCGATAAACGTGGGGATGACAAGTCCCAGACGTCGGAGGATGAACTGCAACATAACCCGGATTCTCTCTAATGACGCACAACCAGCGGCGTGACGTCTGTATTGCTCACAAATGTAAATACCCTCTCCTGCGGAGAAGGTTAGGGTGAGAGGCAATTGCTCCCTCTCACCCCGCCCACTCCCACAGGGAGAGGGTGAACACCTTACTTATTATTCAACAGAGACGTTTTCGAAGTGGTGTTTGCCCAGTGGATCAACCACGTAGCCCTTCACTTCTTTACGCACTGGCTCGTACACCGTGGAGTGAGCAACAATCAGAGCCGGAGCCTGATCGTGCATCACCACCTGAGCCTGTTTGTAAAGTTCGATACGTTTGTTGTGATCGTCAGTCGCACGCGCCGGCTGAATCAGGTCTTCAAACGGCTTGTAGCACCAGCGAGAGTAGTTAGAGCCATCTTTCGCGGCCGCACAGCTGAACAGGGTCGCGAAGAAGTTGTCCGGATCCCCATTGTCGCCGGTCCAGCCCATCATCACAGCCTGATGCTCACCCGCTTTGGCGCGCTTCAGATACTCGCCCCACTCGTAGGTCACAATCTTGGCCTGAACGCCGATCTTAGCCCAGTCAGCCTGAACCATTTCAGCCATGCGGCGTGCGTTCGGGTTGTATGGACGCTGAACAGGCATCGCCCACAGCTCAACGGTAAAGCCCTTGTCCTGGCCTGCCTCTTTCAGCAGCGCTTTCGCTTTTTCCGGATCGTAGCTGTAATCTTTGATGTCGTCGTTATAGCCCCACATTGTCGGTGGAATCAGGTTTTTCGCCGCAACGCCTGCGCCCTGATAAACCGCTTTGATGATCGCTTCTTTGTTCACCGCGTAGGTCAGTGCCTGACGTACTTTCACGTCGTCGAACGGCTTCTTCTCGGTGTTAAAGGAGAGATAGCCTACGTTCAGACCTGCCTGCTCCAGCAGGTTAATGTTTTTATCCTGCTTCATGCGCGCGATGTCAGCCGGGTTCGGGTATGGCATGACCTGGCATTCGTTTTTCTGCAGTTTTGCGTAACGTACAGAGGCATCAGGCGTGATGGAGAAGACCAGACGGTCGATCTGTGGCTTGGTGCCCCAGAAGCCTTCAAACGCTTTGTACAGAATGCGGGAATCTTTCTGGTACTGCAGCAGCTGGAACGGACCGGTACCAATTGGATTGAGATCCACTTTCTCCGGGGTGCCCGCTTTCAGCATGTTGTCTGCATATTCTTTTGACAGAATAGAGGCGAAGTCCATGGCCAGGTCAGCCAGGAATGGCGCTTCCGGACGCGTCAGCACGAACTGAACCGTTTTGTCGTCCACTTTTTTCACTTCGGTAATCAGGTCTGGCAGACCCATACCTTCGAAGTATTCGTAGCTGCCGCCAGAGACTTTATGGTACGGGTTCTGGGCGTTTTTCTGACGGTCGAAGGAGAACACAACGTCGTCGGCATTAAAGTCACGCGTTGGTTTAAATTCTTTATTGTCCTGCCACTTCACACCCTGACGCAGGTGGAAGGTATAGGTTTTGCCGTCTTCGCTGACTTCCCATTTCTCCGCCAGGCCAGGAATAACTTCCGTGGTACCGGTTTTGAATTCAACCAGACGGTTATAAATAGGCACAGAGCTTGCGTCGTACGTGGTACCAGAGGTGAAGAGCTGTGGGTTAAAGCCTTCCGGCGAGCCTTCAGAACAGTAAACCAGGGTTTTTGCCTGCACGCTTGCCGCGACGGTGAGAGCAACCAGGCTCAGACCAAGCTTCAGCATCCCTGACTTCTTCAAGGAAATACTCATTATTCTGCTCCAATGTGATGTTTTGCTTTGTTGTGTTACGCCGCCTGACCTTTATTTATTTTTTACCCGGTCCGGTCGGTGGTGCCCGAAGGCGTTATAAGGGATGGAGAATCCTTTCAGAAGAGCGACAGAGTTGCAGCGCAGATCCTCCCTGAAATGCCCCTCGTGCCCTACAATCTGTCAACAGAATGTGAAAACGTCAATACAGGTGACGGGGATTTACGTTGAGGGTGAGAAACGGTAAACAAAGATTAAAAAAACTCCAGGCACCTATTTTCAGCAGGGAAATTTATGCTACTCGCGATGTTGCAGCACAATTCTCTTCATATTTCGCAACATCCAGTGATTAACATTTATGCAGATTAGGTAAACTTTCTTACAGAACGGTGATAATGTGAGCACTTAATACCGCGAACGTTAAAACGCACAGCGGAAAATGCTGAGGTTATCCATAAGCAACGCGAAAAAAGATCAATCTATATATAGAAAAATACAATGGAATATGTCACAAAATCGTTAACAGACAGGGCATAACGAGGATCAGGGTTGTTTTAGCGTATTGCGGCAAATAACGCCCTAATGCAAAAAGGGCCAACCTTGCGGTTAGCCCTTTTTTAAATGTGGTCGGCGAGAGAGGATGACTCACCACTTCGTGGCTCGCCCTTCGGGCCGTTGCTGAAGCAACGTTCTCTCGCTTCGCTCGAGTCGAACCTCCTGCCCCGGAGTTTCTCATCCTCACAGGCATTGGATGCAAAAAGGGCTAACCTTGCGGTTAACCCTTTTTTGAATGTGGTCGGCGAGAGAGGATGACTCACCACTTCGTGGCTCGCCCTGCGGGCCGTTGCTGAAGCAACGTTCTCTCGCTTCGCTCGAGTCGAACCTCCTGCCCCGGAGTTTCTCATCCTCACAGGCATTGGATGCAAAAAGGGCCAACCTTGCGGTTAGCCCTTTTTTGAATGTGGTCGGCGAGAGAGGATTCGAACCTCCGACCCACTGGTCCCAAACCAGTTGCGCTACCAAGCTGCGCTACTCGCCGAATGCGGAGCGCATCTTACTGCTGAGGTATGCGCCCGTCAATCCCTTATGATAAAAAAGCCATTCGATCGGCGAGAAACTCGCCAGACCGGTTACTTCGTGGCTTTCGCAGTGTCGTCAGGAAGGTGACACCAGTTGTTATTCTCGTTAATCCCACCGTCAGGTGAGGTATAGCCAAGGCACCCCATAATGGTGTCGTACAGCTCAACGTGACGGCGAGGCACCTTCATTTCCGCCTCTTTCTTCAGATGCTGGAACATTTTCGCCTTTTCAGGTTCTTCAAGGTACTTATCCGACATCCAGACCATCATTGGCACGCGGAACTGCTCGGGTGGCGCCATTTTACGCGGCGTACCGTGCAGGTGCTCATACTCGTTAATCGACTCACCGTGGTCAGCCGCGTAGAAAACAATCGCTTTCTTATCGCGGACCTGGTCTATGACGCTATCGATAAAGTGATCGACATACATCACCGTATTGTCATAAGAGTTGATGAGTTGCTCTTTGGTACAGTCCTTATCCACACCCACACATTCCGGCGTCCATTTCGCGAAGCTGCGCGGATAACGCTGCGTGTAGTTGAAGTGCGACCCTTTGGTATGCAGGATGATCATGTGCTTGCCATCCGGATTACCGTTTAACGAGTTCTTCATCTCGTCGATGAGCAGCATGTCGTCAACGCTCTTGCCCCGGTTACGCGGCTCAGCACCAATCTGTTCACGGTAGGCGATATTCTTCGCCATGGTGTTGCTGTAGAACCACATCTCGCTCTGCATCGCGTACAGGTCGGCTGAAAAACCGAGCTGGTGCAATACAGAGAATACGTTTTGTTCTTTCAGCGTGCGCTGCGGGTTATCACTCGCCCCACCTTCGCGCACGAACATACAGCGCAGCGAAAGCTTGGTGGCGGTATCACAGGAGTAGCCACGGAACGCAACGAGATTCTTTTCCTGCGATAGCTTAGGCGTAGTGTCACGGTCGTAACCCAGCATGCCCATATGATCCCAGCGCGTCGTTTCACCAATGATGAAGACCACGTAGGTATCATCGATATCTTTCGGGGCTTCATAGGTAAATTGCTTCGCCGGGTTCATCAGCGATTTATTATCCGATGACTCATCCACCTGTGCCCAGGCATACAACCCGAGAGCCGAGATCCAGTTTGACGGAAGATAAGAGTTGGCGATCACGCCGCCATAGCTTGGCATATCGACGCCAGAGGTACGTTCGTCGTTCTTTTGCTTCACTTCCAGCAGGCGAATCGGCCCCCAGACCATCAAGCCTGCCAGCAGCACCACCGCGACGCTACGAATACGCAGACCCGGCGTACGCATCTGACGCAGTAAGGTATAGCGGCAGCGGTTGCTCCAGATAAACAGAAGCGGTAAGGCGCTTACGCCAATCAGCCAGAGGATGAAATGTAAGCCGACGACCTCTTTCGACAGGTCGATATCGGTGGTCATGACCGAGGCAATAATACCGTATCCTATTACCACATTCATAAAGGTCATGTAGTAGCTGGCCCCCGCCGAGCACAACACAACCAGAGACGCCAGAACGCGCCAGATACGTCGTCCGAAAAGGGAGAGCAAACGTAATAAGAAGAATGTCACCAGCACGGTACCGGCCAGTTCCACAACCGCAGCAATTCCCTTCCAGAAAGTAAAATCATGTGCATAACCGTCAAACCGACGGAAAAAAACAGCACCGTTCATAAACAGGCCGATGTACAACGCCAGCAGCAAACTCAGCTTTTGTTGAGTCATCGATTTAATGTATTTCATGCATGCAACCCGAAAAAAGGGACGGTCACGCCGTACACCCTTGAATCAAAAGTGAACAACGTAGATATTCGCTCAGGGGATCGTTATAGGAAACGTCTACAAGCGTGGTAAGTAGACCACAGGGAAGGGAAAAAGTGGCAGCAGAGTGTGTGATCGCGGCAGTTATTTACAAAAAAACAAACTCTGACTTGACTGCCACTCTCTCTTGTCAGAACGCAAAGGGCAAAGAGGCCGGATAACCGGCCTCGTTCATCGCATGATTATGCGTGTGCTTCCTGGAAGCTTTCACGCTGTGGCTGGCGGATGGTTGTCGACAACGCCAGGGAGAGAATAAGCAGCGCAAAGATGACACAGAAGGTCACGTAGAACCCACCGAACAGCGACGCAATCAGGGAGCCGCAAATACTGCCAATCCCAAAGCCCAGGTAAATCACGCCGTAATTTTTGGCCAGATTGTTCAGGCCAAAGAACTCGCTGACCAGCGACGGGAAGACCGTAATCGTGCCGCCAAAGTTAAACGCGACACAGGCGATCGCAGCGAAGAAGGTCATTTCATTCAGCGGTGCGAACAGTAAGGCGGCCATACCGACCAGCGAGACGACCTGACCAAGGGTAATCACCCGGATACGTGACATTTTATCTGAGAGGATACCCAGCACCAGACGGCCCGACAGGTTTGCAATGGAAATCACCGTCACCGCATTCGCCGCCGTCATCGCGTCCAGTTTCACCATTCCCTGCGCGATATCCTTCGCCACGCCAATGACGTACAGGCCACTCATGCAGGCGGTCAGGAACATTACGGCCAGCATCCAGTACTGTGGTTTACGCATGGATTGCGCCAACGTGAAGTCGTTTTCCACCATCCCGTTCACCGTTTTGACCTCCTGCTGAGGGGCGTCTTTCATCAGCGTTGCGCCGAAAAGAATCATCACCAGCACGATAGCGCCCCAGATCATGAAAGTCTTCTCCAGGCCAACGGAAGCCAGAAGATGTGAGTCAATGAATTTGAAACCCAGGCTGCCCAGGCCATACGAACCGATGGAGAAGGCAGAAATCAGCCCCTTGCGCTCCGGGAACCATTTCACACAGTTTGACAGCGTTAACAGATAACCTGCGCCATCCGCCAGGCCGACTAAGACCCCTGCGCTCAGCCACAACATCATCAGGCTGCTGGAATGCGCAGTCAGGAAGAAGCCCACCCCCAGCATAATCCCGGAGGCCATTGTCACGCGTTTAACACCAAAACGTTCCTGTAATTTGCCCGCCACCGAGGAAGACAACGCTAACCCCAGGCTTAACAGACCAAATGAAAACGCCACCTGACTCACCGGCGCGCCAAGCTTATCGGACAATGCGCTGTTAAACAGACTCCAGGTATAAACCGATCCCAGCGCGAACTGCGTCACGATGGTGCCAAAAAGGGTCAGCCAGCGAGTACGATTGTAGTTTGATGTGTTCATGGCAGTTGTCCTGCAAGAGAAAGTAAGGGAATTCGCTGTAGTCAACGATAAACAAAACCCTTCTCTTTAGGGGGAAAACGGCATGAGTTGCAGGAGAGACGGAATGAAATGCCTGGAATCCGGCATGAATGACCTTGCCGGGGCAGGAGATGACGCTATGTTAGCGTCTACTATCGCCCTGAGCCCGGCCAATACTGTATACAAGATGTTACAACAAGGTTGAATAATAGCGCCAACATTAAAATCTGGCGCTCACGCCCAGCGTATAAAGATAATCCTCTCCCGTCATCGCATTATCGGCCTGGGACAACGACGCATAGGCGGCCATATGCGGATGAAGCAAGACGTCTGCCCCCACTGTGACATCGGTCCAGCTGCCGTTTTGCATGCTGGCGGAGAGTCGATTCAGGCCTGACTGCGATTTCCACTGATTATCGCCGAACTGCTGGTTATAGCTTATCTGCGCCCACGGACGCAGTTCGCCCCATTGTGAATCCACGCGCCATCCCAACGTACTGACGCTGGCATGCCAGAGCGGATCGGTCAGCGTGGCGGTATTCACATTATCGCCAAACTCATTGTATAAAGAGGACGATGAGCCGTCATAATGCCATGCGGCCACCGGCCCGGTCGTGATCGTACGCGAGACAGGAAAGCTGACGCCCAGGCTCAGCGTGCTCGTCGACTCAGCCGGATAATTGTCCGGCGTGGTTAATGCCAGCCCTGAGACGGTTTGCGACGTGCGGATTCGCTCTTCGAGGATGTCCTCATAGCGCGGTTGGTGATCGGCATCCCATGTATAGCGTTCTGTCGTATTACTTTCTGCGTCTGAAACGATATATTCCTGTTGCCAGGCATAAGCTGTGTGACACAGAAATAGCCCCGCCAGGCTTATGAAAGCGTGGCGACCACTGATTTTTTTTATCATCATCAAAGCGACTCCAGAGAGCCGAATTCGGCGATATTTCTCATTGTTAACGAAGAGGTATAAGGACATAGCCCTGTATTAACTATTGTCTTTTTAACAGACACGTCAAGCAGGGGCAGTTGAAATATTTTTCCACTGGAATCAACAAGGGAGCTAAACCATGCAACGTTGCGGGTGGGTCAGTCAGGATCAGCTTTATATCGACTACCATGATAAAGAATGGGGCGTGCCGGAGACCAACGCTCAGAAGCTTTTTGAGATGATCTGCCTGGAAGGTCAGCAGGCCGGCTTATCGTGGATCACCGTTTTGAAAAAACGCGAAAATTACCGTCGCGCCTTCCATCAGTTTGATCCGATCGCCGTGGCCGCCATGACCGATGAGGATGTAGAAAGACTGATGCTGGATGCAGGGATTATTCGTCATCGGGGGAAAATTCAGGCGATCATCGGCAATGCCCGCGCCTTTCTGACAATGGCGCAAAACGGGGAACCTTTTGCTGATTTTGTCTGGGGGTTTGTCGACCATCAACCGCAGCTCTCCCATGCCACCACTCTGGCAGAGATCCCAACCTCGACACCCGCCTCCGATGCCCTCTCAAAAGCATTGAAAAAACGGGGTTTTAAGTTCGTTGGCACGACCATTTGCTACTCATTCATGCAGGCCTGCGGGCTGGTCAACGACCATATCACCGGATGTATTTGTTACCCGGGAGGGGTGAATGATCCACAAATGGCAAAGTAACGATACCGCCCCGCTGCTGCGCTTATGGCTGGAAAGCACTACCGAGGCGCACCCGTTTATCGATGCTCAATACTGGAAAGAGAGTGAACCTCTGGTTCGCGACACGTATCTGCCTTCAGCAGAAACCTGGGTATGGATGGACGCCAGTGAGCTGCGGGGATTTATCAGCGTGATGCATTCGCAATTTATTGGCGCCCTGTTTGTCGCCACCGCACATCTGGGGAAAGGGATCGGCAAGGCGCTGATAACACATGTTAAACAGCGCTATCCCGATCTCAGTCTGGAGGTTTACCAGAAGAACAGTCGGGCGGTGAATTTCTATCATGCGCAGGGCTTTCGGATTGAAGACAGCGCCTGGCAAGACGAAACGCAACACCCTACCTGGATCATGCGCTGGCGGGAGGATCAAACGCCGTTAGCGTAAGCTCGGGGCCTGTATATTTCTCGACCCAGGCCAGCGCCGTATTCCCGGCACAGCCATTCCCCAGCTTAGAGCTGGGGAGATCTTTGGTCAGCACGTTCACTGCCCCATTTTTACAAATCCCCCCTTCGGAACGATCCAAATCGGGCCATGCCCCCTGGTGAATACAGATAACGCCAGGCCTGATACCTTCGCTCACCACGGCCCCCGCCAGAACCTGTCCACGATCGTTCCAGACGCGCACCACGTCACCCTCCGCAATGCCGCGGGCTTTCGCATCCTCTATATGCAGAGTCACCGGTTCACGCCCTGCAACGGCATACTGCTCGCGCAGTGAAGCGTAATTTAACTGGCTGTGCAGACGATGCGCCGGATGGGCGGACAATATCTGCAGCTGTTCGGGCTGGGCGTTACCCTGCCACTCATCTGGCTCAAGCCACATCGGATGCGGCGGGCAATCCGCATAGCCATAGCGGGCAATCCGTTGGCTATAAATTTCAATTTTGCCGCTGTCGGTTTTGAGAGGATGATTTTGCGGATCGCGACGGAAATCGGCAAAACGGACAAACCGCGCATTTTGCTCGCTCTCCGGCATTTCAACAATCGCGTTGGCCTGCCAAAACTCAGCAAAGGGCGGCAAGGTCACGCCGTGCGCCGCGCCGCGCTCCCCGGCAATCTGGTAGAACGTTTCCAGCCACTGGAGGTCCGTTTTTCCTTCGGTAAAGCGCTCGCGCCCCCCCGTTTCCCAGCGCTCGCTGAGATCGGCAAACACCTCAAAATCGTCCCGGGCCTCATCACGCGGCGCGACAACGCGCTTCATCGGCACCATGTGCTGATTACTGTAATCACCGGTCATGGTGAGATCGTTACGCTCGTACGACGTGGTGGCGGGTAATACGATATCCGCGTGTTTAGCCGCAGCGGTCCAGAAGCACTCGGAAATGACCACCAGCTCAGGTTTTTTCCACGCACGAATCAGGCGGTTGGTGTCCTGATGATGAGTGAAGTTTGCGCCACCCGCCCACCAGACGAAACGGATATCCGGAAAGTGTCGATCCATCCCGTTGTGCTGATAAAAACCACCGGGGTTTTCCAGCGCTTCAACAATGCGGGCGACGGGGATTTTATCCACTGCGTCCGTCCCGTTTTTCACCAGCCCCTGCATCGAGGCCAGGACCGCGGCGTTACGCGTCGGATTTCCGCCGTTAGCAAAATGATAGGAGAGACCAAAACCCCCACCCGGCGTACCGATCTGCCCAAGCATTGCCGCCAGCGTCACCAGCATCCAGTGCTTTTGCTCGCCAAACTGCTGGCGCTGCATGCCCCAGCCGGACATCAGCATAGTGGTGTGATGATGGAATAATTCCGCGAGTTCGCGGATTTTAGAAGCATGTACACCACAAATTTCTGCCGCCCACTCAGCCGTTTTGGCGACGCCGTCGGTATGGCCCAACAAATAGTCAGCAAATTTTTCATAGCCAGTGGTGCAACGCCCCAGGAAGGCTTCGTCATGCCAGTTGTTTTCAACCAGCGTATGCGCAATACCCAGCATCAGAGCCACATCCGTGCCCATATGTGGCGCAATCCACTCCGCGCTGTCGCCCAAAAAATCCATCGTTTCCGAACGCATAGGATCGATACACAGGATGCGTTTACCGCTTTTACGCAGCGCGTCAAAATACCCGATCCCCTGCTCATCACTGGCATTCCAGGCAATTTTCAGCGTGTTCAGAGGGTTGGCGCTCCACAGCACCACCACATCCGTATGTTCCAGCACCAGCGGCCAGCTGGTTTGCTGCTGATAGACTTCATTCCCCCCGACCACGTACGGCATGATCGCCTGCGCCGCGCCGGTAGAATAATCGCCGAGATGGCCCGTATACCCGCCTGCCAGGCTCATATACCGCTGGAGCAGCGTCGCCGCTTTGTGCAGCACCCCATTGGAGCGCCAGCCATAGGAACCGGCAAAAATCGATGCGGGTCCATAGCTCTCGCGAATGCGCTTGTGCTGCGCATCAATCAGGGCCAGTGCGTCATCCCAGCTCACGCGAACAAACTCATCCTCCCCGCGTACGCCCTGCGGTTGATCCGGCGATGCCAGAAACCCTTTTCGCACCATGGGCCAGCGCACGCGGGTTTTGCTGTGCACCTGATCGCGGACGGCAGTTTGTAACGAATTGGGGTGCTGCACAGGCAGCGCGCCCCGCGAGGAGAAAACAGTGTCACCGTCAGTCTCCACCAGCATGGGGCCCCAATGGGCGGCGGTCAGAATGGTTTTTGTCGAAGTGGTCAAAGCGTGCGCTCCCGGATTGCCTGTTGCAGGTATGACGGCCTTCTATTGAGGCTGTTTATGGTTTGACACAAATTTCAGAGTTATCCCTGAAATTTTCTAACTATTTGGACGTCATAATCAACCGCCACGCTCGCTGTGGCAAAGAATAAAAAGGATTAAGGAAATAAGATGAATAAACGCGTACTGGTTATTGCCGCTCTGGTGAGCGGTGCACTGGCTGTTTCAGGCTGCACAACAAATCCTTACACCGGCGAACGCGAAGCGGGTAAATCCGGCATCGGCGCGGGCCTTGGCTCCCTGGTGGGTGCAGGCGTTGGCGCGCTCTCCTCGTCCAAAAAAGATCGCGGCAAAGGCGCGTTGATTGGTGCAGCGGCTGGCGCGGCCCTGGGCGGCGGCGTCGGTTATTATATGGATGTGCAGGAAGCGAAACTGCGCGACAAAATGCAGGGTACCGGCGTCAGCGTGACGCGAAGCGGCGACAACATTATCCTTAACATGCCGAACAACGTGACGTTTGATAGCTCCAGCGCCACGCTGAAACCTGCTGGGGCCAATACCCTGACAGGCGTCGCGATGGTGTTGAAAGAGTATCCTAAAACCGCGATCAACGTCATCGGTTATACCGACAGCACTGGCAGCCAGGATCTGAACATGCGCTTATCGCAGCAGCGTGCAGATTCCGTCGCCAGCTCGCTGATTACGCAGGGCGTCGTGGCCACCCGTATCCGCACCAGTGGCATGGGCCCGGCAAATCCTATCGCCAGCAACAGCACGGCGGAAGGCAAAGCGCAGAACCGCCGCGTTGAGATCACCCTAAGCCCTCTTCAATAAGGACGCTCACCCCTCTCCCTGATGGGAGAGGGGTGGATTCCCACCATCAGGCTATCCACGCCAACATGAACCGCTTGCCATCGTTCATTTTCCCGCTAAGGTGTTCTCACTATTCATAAGGGAATCAGCGATGAGCAAATCAGCACGCGTCACCATCAGCGACGTGGCGAAAGCCGCCAGGACCGGTAAGACCAGCATTTCGCGCTATTTGAATGGCGAAAAACACCTGCTGTCCGATGCGCTGCTGGCTCGTATTGAACAGGCCATTGCCGATCTCAATTACCGCCCCAGCCTGATGGCGCGCGGCCTCAAACGTGGCAGAACCCGCCTGATTGGGCTCATCATCGCCGATATTACCAATCCCTATTCCGTCAATGTGCTCAGTGGGATTGAAGCCGCCTGCCGTGAAAAAGGGTTTACCCCTCTGGTGTGTAACACCAATAACGAACTGGATCAGGAGCTACACTATCTCGACCTGCTGCGGAGCTATCAGGTCGAAGGCATCGTGGTCAACGCCGTAGGCATGCGCGAAGAGGGGTTAAACCGGTTGCAGCAATCCTCCTTACCCATGGTCCTGATCGATCGCAAAATTCCGGATTTCGCCTGCGATGTGGTCGGCCTGGATAATACTCAGGCGGCGACCACCGCCACTGAACATCTTATCGAGCAAGGCTTTGAGGCGATTCTGTTCCTCAGCGAGCCGCTGGGTATGGTGAATACCCGGCGCGATCGTCTGAGCGCTTTTCGCGCCACGCTGGCGCGCTATCCAGGCGTTATTGCCGAAAATGCCGAAACCCCGCTGCATGAAGCCGGGCAGATTGATAATGCCCTGCGCCAGTTCCATACCCGTCACCGTGGGATGCGTAAAGCCATTATCTCCGCCAACGGCGCGCTCACGCTTCAGGTGGCCCGCTCGCTCAAACGCCTTGGCCTGCACTGGGGAAGCGATATTGGGTTATTAGGGTTCGATGAACTGGAGTGGGCGGAGCTTGCGGGTGTGGGGATTACCACGCTCAAACAGCCTACCTGGCAAATAGGCTACGCCGCCGTAGAGCAGGTTGTGCGCCGCATCGAAGGCCTTGATGATCGGGTCCGCGAGCAGGTGTTCTCCGGTGAACTGATCGTTCGCGGTTCCACCGCGCGTTAATCTCCCCTTCGTGATGGCGATCATAAATTAAACATACTGACCTTTCCTTTGGAACCGGTTCCATCTAGCGTAATAGTATCGATTAGGTGATGGAGTCAGGCAATGGTCAGGAAAATAATGGTCGTTACCGCCGCGTATGGCGCGGATCGGGTACGAGAAGCAGGTGGTCAGAGCGCGATACTGCCGGTGATTGCCGCCGGGGGCGCGGACGGCGTAGAAATTCGTCGTGAACTCTTCACTCCGGAAGAACTCAACGCACTGCCTGACCTCGCCCGGTCTATCGAAGGGCTGGATTTACTGGCGTGCTATTCCGCCCCAGCCGCCCTCTTTATGCCGGACGGTACCCTCAACCCGGACCTCTCGCTGTATCTCCAGGAAGCCTCTGTGCTGAATGCGCTGTGGCTCAAACTCTCTCTGGGACAGTTCCAGGATAAAAAATCGCTGGAACACTTACGTACGCTTCTCAGTGAAAGCGGAATGGCGCTGGTGGTGGAAAACGATCAGACCGACTGTGGCCAGCTCGCCCCCATGCAGCGTTTTAAAGCCGCCTGCCGGGTCATGGCGTTGCCCGTTACCCTGACGTTTGATACCGGCAACTGGCTCTGGGTCGGCGAATCACCGGAAGAGGCGGCCCGTCACCTGGCGCCAGCCGTCAGCTATATTCACGTTAAAGCGGCCGTCCCACATCATCAGCACTTTCGCGCCATTGCGCCCGATCGTGCAGACTCGCGCTGGATGGACCTGCTGAAAGCGCTGCCGGGCGATGCGCCACGAGGCATTGAATTCCCTCTGGAGGGCCCGGATTTAGCCGCGGTCACTCGCCACTATGTCAACCTGCTGCGTGAGGAGTAACGCCATGCAAAAGAGGCTGGATGTCATCACCGTTGGTGAGGCGATGACCATGTTTGTCGCCACCGAAACTGGCGATCTGAGCCACGTTGAACGCTTCATCAAACGCGTCGCGGGTGCTGAACTGAACGTTGCTACCGGGCTGGCACGCCTGGGGCTGAATGTCGGCTGGGTGAGCCGCGTGGGGAACGACAGCTTTGGACAGTTCGTTTTAGATTGCCTGAAAAAAGAGGGGATTGATTCGGCAGGCGTGACGCTGGATGACCGATATCCAACCGGTTTCCAGGTAAAATCGAAAGTTGATAATGGAACCGATCCCATTGTGGAGTATTTTCGTAAAGGCTCCGCCGCAAGCCACCTTTCTACTGACGATTTCAATCCGGGCTATTTCAGCGCGGCACGTCATTTGCACCTGAGTGGCGTGGCGGCGGCGCTCTCCGCCAGCTCATACGCCCTGCTCGATCATGCCGCAACCACCCTGAAGGCGCAGGGGAAAAGTATCTCCTTTGATCCCAACCTTCGCCCCGTCCTCTGGAAAAGCGAAGCCGAGATGGTGGAGAAACTCAACCACCTCGCGTTTAAGGCCGACTGGGTTCTGCCCGGCCTTAAAGAGGGAACCATCCTCACCGGCGAAACCACGCCGGAAGGCATTGCCGATTTTTATCTGGAGCAAGGCGTTAAGGCCGTGATCGTGAAGATCGGTGCTGACGGTGCCTGGTTCAAAACATCCGCCAGTGAGCAAGGCACCGTCCCGGCGATTCACGTCGACAACGTCGTCGATACCGTCGGTGCGGGAGATGGCTTTGCCGTGGGGGTCATCAGCGCCCTGCTGGAAGGCAAAACGCTGCCGCAGGCCGTCGCCCGGGGCAACAAAATTGGCTCGCTGGCGATACAGGTGCAGGGCGACAGTGAAGGATTGCCTGCGCGCCATCAATTATCCGAGTAACCCAAATTAACCTCCGTGTACCCTACATACAACGGCGGTATCACCTCAACCACAGAGGCAAGCCCATGAATAAGTCGACAAATGCATTTAAACGCTGGTGGTACATCATGCCGATCGTGTTTATCACGTACAGCCTGGCGTACCTCGATCGTGCAAACTTCAGTTTCGCTTCCGCCGCAGGGATCACGGAAGATCTGGGGATCACCAAAGGTGTCTCATCATTGTTAGGTGCCCTGTTCTTCCTGGGCTACTTTTTCTTCCAAATCCCCGGCGCTATCTATGCCGAACGCCGCAGCGTGCGCAAACTGATCTTCATCTGCCTGATTTTGTGGGGAGCTTGCGCCTCGCTCACGGGGATGGTGAATAATATTCCTGCTCTGGCCGCTATTCGCTTTATCCTCGGCGTCGTTGAAGCTGCCGTCATGCCCGCCATGCTCATTTATATCAGCAACTGGTTTACCAAATCAGAACGCTCGCGAGCCAATACCTTCCTGATTCTGGGGAATCCGGTCACGGTGCTGTGGATGTCCGTGGTCTCCGGTTATCTGATTCAGTCTTTCGGCTGGCGTCACATGTTCATTATCGAAGGCGTGCCGGCCATTATCTGGGCCTTCTGCTGGTGGGTGCTGGTAAAAGACAAACCTGCACAGGTGAACTGGCTCTCTGGCGATGAGAAAGCCGCATTGCAGTCCGAACTGGAGAAGGAACAGCAAGGTCTGAAGCCGGTACGAAATTATGGCGAGGCCTTCCGTTCCCGTAACGTGATCCTGCTGTGTATGCAATATTTCACCTGGAGCATCGGGGTGTACGGCTTTGTCCTGTGGCTGCCTTCTATTATCCGCAGCGGTGGGGAAAACTTGGGGATGGTGGAAGTAGGCTGGCTCTCTGCCGTGCCTTATCTGGCGGCGACTATCGCGATGATCGTTGCTTCATGGGCCTCCGATAAGCTGCAAAACCGTAAGCTGTTCGTCTGGCCGCTGCTGCTGATTGCCGCCTGTGCGTTTATCGGTTCCTGGGCGGTTGGCGCGAATCATTTCTGGATCTCGTACACGCTACTGGTCATTGCCGGTGCCGCGATGTACGCCCCATACGGTCCCTTCTTTGCCATTATCCCGGAGATGCTGCCACGAAACGTCGCAGGTGGCGCGATGGCGCTCATCAATAGTATGGGCGCATTAGGGTCGTTCTTCGGCTCCTGGTTTGTGGGCTACCTTAACGGAAGCACCGGCAGCCCGTCCGCCTCATACATCTTTATGGGGGTGGCACTTTTCGCCTCGGTATGGCTTACTCTCATTGTTAAGCCTGCTAATAATCAACAAATTCCTGCTGGCGCACGCCACGCCTGACCCCTTTAAACTCAACGGAGATTAGCATGAAGCCGTCCGTCATTTTGTACAAAGCACTGCCTGAAGATCTGCAGAAACGACTTGAAGAGCACTTTACCGTGACCCGCGTGAAGGATCTCAGCCCGGAAACCGTCGCACAGCATGCGGATACCTTTGCCCGTGCCGAAGGCCTGCTGGGTTCAAGCGAAAAAGTGGATGTCGCTCTGCTGGAAAAAATGCCTGCGCTGCGTGCTACCTCCACCATTTCAGTGGGTTACGACAATTTCGACGTTGATGCCCTGAATGACCGCCAGATCCTGCTCATGCACACGCCATACGCACTAACGGAAACGGTAGCAGACACGCTGATGGCGCTGGTGCTGAGCACCGCGCGCCGCGTTGTGGAAGTGGCCGAGCGGGTGAAAGCGGGCGAATGGACAAAAAGCATTGGACCAGACTGGTTTGGTGTGGATGTTCATGGCAAGACGCTGGGGATTGTTGGCATGGGCCGTATTGGCCTGGCCCTGGCACAGCGTGCGCATTTTGGCTTTAACATGCCTGTTCTGTACAACGCGCGTCGCCATCATCAGGAAGCGGAAGAGCGTTTTGACGCCCGCTACTGTGAATTAGATACCCTGCTTCAGGAAGCCGACTACGTCTGCCTGATCCTGCCGCTAACGGAAGAAACGCATCACCTGATCGGTAAAGCAGAATTTAAGAAGATGAAAAAGTCGGCCATTTTCATTAACGCGGGTCGTGGCCCGGTCGTCGATGAAAAGGCGTTGATTGACGCATTGCAACAGGGTGAAATTCACGCCGCAGGGCTGGACGTGTTTGAGCAGGAACCCTTGCCAGTCGACTCGCCGCTGCTCAGTATGGCGAACGTCGTCGCGTTGCCGCACATTGGTTCTGCCACGCATGAAACCCGGTATAACATGGCCGCAACGGCAGTGGACAACCTGATTGATGCACTGAAAGGCAAAGTGGAAAAGAACTGCGTTAACCCGCAGGTAAAACCCTAAACGAAAAAACCCGCCATAAGGCGGGTTTTAAAATTCTTTGCTGCTGAGTTGGAAGCTTACAGGCTTACAACGTTACCAGCTGCTGGGCCTTTAGCGCCGCTTTCGATGGTGAAGGAAACTTTCTGACCTTCGTCCAAAGATTTGTAGCCTTCGTTCTGGATAGCAGAGAAGTGTACGAATACATCTTTAGAGCCATCGTCAGGAGTGATGAAGCCGAAACCTTTATCAGCGTTGAACCATTTTACCAGACCAGTCATTTTACCAGACATAGATATTACCTTTTTAAAAATTTGTTTTGCCTTCCGGCGCGATGATGGAATGTATTACAGATTTTTAAGCGATGAAGGAAGGGTCACTACGAAGGGTATCTAAGATAACTCATCTGGACTGCTTAACTAAACTGCTTTAGGTCTGTGAACAAACCGACGAACATAGTTATACTTGGGTGGTACTCGAATGACAAGCTTTATTTTTGTCATTCATAAAAAACCCCGCCAGAAGCGGGGTGTTTTTTTACTCGGTTGCCGCCACTGCGGCGCTCCAGGCCTGACTAAATGCCTGATGCTGCGACGCAAGCGGACCAATAAGCGTATTGTACTGGCTGGCTTGCTGAGACGTCGGGAATTGAATGCCATTAGAGACGAAGCTCACCTGCGTATCTTGCGAAGCGATAAAATCACCCACCTGAACCAGCTGCTGCGTAAAGATCTGCGCAGCCGGAATCAATGGCTCCAGCGCACTCGCAGGTTTGGTCACCACTTTCTCGTACGCCTGATCGAACACGGGCTTGAGGTCTTCCTCATGTTTCAGCGCGGAACGTGCGGCGTCTGCTTGCATTTTCGCATTCTGTAACTGCTGACTAAGCACACCCAGCGCCCCGTTTGACTGACGCAGCGGCTCACGCTGAGTCATATAATCCTGCGGCACGCGGATCGCATTCACGCTGTCCACAACCGGACGAAGTCCGGAATCCATCGCCTGATTCACCTGCTGTGAATAACCATAAAGGATGGCGTAATCGGAAACGAAGGGACCGAGCTGTTTTTTCTGATCTGCGGTCAGCGTAGGCAAATGCTCGCCGCTACGCATTACGGTATTTTGCAGAAAATCGATGAACGCTTTGCGCTGATCGCCTTCTTTATCGAAACACCCGCTCAGGCTAACTACCATCAGTAGCGCCGCAACAGGCGCAAACCAGCGAGAGCAGGACTTTCCTGTCGCCATTTTATTACTCCTTTCACCCAAAAAAACGCACTCTGGCACACGTGTGCCCAATGGTGACAAGAATAGTCCAGGTCACGTCCGCAAGATACTCTTTTCATGCAAAACGGCTATTGCCGCTTTTTTTATGACGATTTACAAAAAAATACCATTCAAAGCCTGCTTATGATTAATCAGGTAATTAGCATCACAATTCCTCATGCTGAAACGCTCAGGCAATACTTACCGCACGATTAATCACCTCCGCAACGATCCATCGTTCCTTTTTGCAACTACTCTTAAATGGCTCTCTGATGTTCATGATCCCGTTGTGAGATTTATGAGGAGTTCTTAATGGAATCTAAAGACCCAATGTTTGAGCTGTTAACCAGCCTGGAACAAATTGTATTTAAAGATCTATCGCAGACGGTGACGTTGGCGCAAAAATCCAATCCCTTTACTGAATTTGAGCGATTGCGCAAAGGGACAGGATTGAAAACTATTGATTTCGCTAGAGAAATGGGCGTAAGCGTCGCTCAGGTTCAGGAATGGGAATCAAAGCGTGTTAAACCTTCCATGACCGAGTTAAAGCTGATGCGCCTGATTCAGGCAACGCCCGTACTCAGCCCGTAGTAAGGCCTAAAATGCATTAAAAATGTTTACGCCCCCGCGAATGCGGGGGTTTGTGTTTTTAGCGTTCTCTGCAATACCATCCCGCCTGTTGCCAGACCATCTCATGGGTCAGCTTAAGCCCGTCCAGAAAGGCATTATCATGAGACACAACCAGTAAAGCCCCCGGAAAATCGGCCAACGCCGCCTCGATTGCCTGCACAGAGGCCAAATCCAGATGGTTGGTTGGCTCATCCAGCAGCAGCAACTGCGTCGCATCGGCCCGCCACAATACGCAGGCCAGGGCGGCTTTTAACCGTTCTCCACCGCTCAGTTCAGCAAGGGGCAATGAAACCTTATCCGCGCCTAACTGCAGTTGTGCCAGACGCGTGCGCAGAACGCCCTCCTCTAGTGGGGTATTGTTCAGATTGAGAAGCGTCATCACCGATTGCGTCAGGTCCAGCGAAGAGAGATGCTGATCGAGATACGCCATCTTCACCGACGCATGACAACGCCCGGAAAGCGGGGCGATCTCACCTAATATCACCTTGAGAAGCGTCGATTTGCCGCAGCCATTGGGTCCGCGCAGTGCAACCCGCATCGGTCCGTCCATCCGCCAGGTCAGGGGCGGCATAGCAACAAAAGGCAATTGTACCTCTTCCAGGACCAGGGCCTGCTTTCCTTCGGCGATCTGGCTGCCAGGCAGGGTAAACATCACCGGGTCATCTTCTGTCACCTTTTCTCGCGCCAGATTGACCGCCCTGTTCAGGGCGTCATTTTGTTCATGATGCTGTTTGCGCCAGGCAGCAGGACGTTCCTTCGCCTCTGCTTTATACCGGACGCGTTCAAAGGAGGCGATGTTCAGACTATCCACCTTGCGCAGCGTCTTCGCAGACCGCCTGAGACTGTCGTCATGCTCTTTTTGCATACGTGCACGGGTCCGCTTGCGCTCAGTTGCGGCATGAGCCAGCGCTGCGCGGGCCGCCTGTTGTTCACTCCCGCGCTGGCGCTGATAGTCAGTGTAATTTCCACCGTAGCGCCGCAATCCTGCCACGCTCAGCTCCAGAATACAGGGCACCTGCTCCAGCAGCTCGCGATCGTGTGAAGCAACCAGCACCCCGCCGCGCTGACGGGAAAGCTCGGCATAAAACCAGTCGCGGCCTTCTCTGTCGAGGTGATTGGTTGGCTCATCAAGCAGCAAAAAGTCGGCATCGGCCGTAAAAGCACCGCAAAGCAAGGCGCGAACACGCTCGCCGCCGCTCAATTCTGCGGCACGCTTATCGGGGGAAAATGGCGGCAGGCTGGCCCTGGCAAACGCCTGCACGAGCCGCTCACCAAGGTCCCAGTGGCCGTCGAGCCGTTCAAGATCGTCCGGCAGGTATTCTCCGCTATCGATGCGCTGTCGGGCAGCAAAAATGGCCTCTACGCCCAGGAGTTCTGCGAGCGTGGTACGGGGCGAAACAACGTGATGCTGCGCCACATACGCCCACGAGCCAGAACGTTCTATGTGCCCGGATGCCGGCGCATCCAGCCCAGCCAGTAGCCGTAACAGGCGTGTTTTACCGCTACCGTTACGCCCCACCAGCGCGCACAAAGACGGCTCCAGAGAGACATTAAGAGGACCAAAAAGGATATCGCCCGTCGCAAACTGACAGGTGACCTGATGCAAAATAAAAGAAGGGGACTGCACAAAATGAGCCATAAGCACTCCTGAATGAAATCAACACATCCCCTGCCAACGCGGGCGCGTTTAGCAAGGATCGAAATTCATCAGTCGTGATTGTTCATTTTTGGGGGGCGCTCCAGAGGGCGAAAATTAACGGGGATCAGGATAACGGGTTCAGACGTCTCCTTTCAAGGTTAATTTTTCAGCAGTATGCGAAACGATCATTTCGAGGGCGATAAATAACAAAACCCGCCGAAGCGGGTTTTGACAGCGCGGTACCCGGCAAGCTTAGCGTCGCCGGGCAAAAACAGTGTCTTACTGCAGCAGCGAGATATCCGCCACGCGCAGGAACAGCTCGCGCAGTTTCTCAAGCATAGAGAGACGGTTAATTCGCAGCTCTTTATCCTCGACGTTCACCATGACCTTCTCAAAGAAGGCGTCGATAACTTCACGCAGCTCAGCCAGTTCAACCAGCGCTTCCTGATAGCGACCTTCTTCAAAGAACGGCTCCAGCTTGTCGCGCAGCACCACAACCTGCAGCGCCAGCGCAATCTCTTCTGGCTCTTTCAGCGTGGCCGCGTTGACGCGCTCGTTCAGCGTTTCGTCAGATTTCGCAAGGATGTTGGAGACACGCTTGTTCGCCGCCGCCAGCGCAGACGCCGCTTCCAGCGTACGGAAGTGAGACACCGCCTTCATACGCGCATCGAAATCTGCCGGACGGGTCGGACGACGTGCCAGCACCGCCTGAATCGTATCAACGGTATAACCTTCGTCCTGATACCAGGCGCGGAAACGGCCCAGCATAAAGTCGATAACGTCATCCACCACTTTCGCGTTGGTCAGCTTGTCACCGTACAGACGCACCGCTTCTTCGGTCAGGGTCTGCAGATCCAGATTCAGGTTCTTCTCAACGATGATACGCAGCACGCCCAGCGCAGCACGGCGCAGCGCAAACGGATCTTTGTCGCCTTTCGGATGCTGGCCAATCCCGAAGATACCCGCCAGGGTGTCCATCTTATCGGCAATGGCAACCGCACAAGCCACAGGGTTGGACGGCAGATCGTCACCCGCAAAGCGCGGTTGATACTGCTCGTTCAGCGCGACAGCCACATCTTCCGCTTCGCCATCGTGGCGCGCGTAGTGCATGCCCATCACACCCTGAGTGTCGGTAAATTCGAACACCATGTTGGTCATCAGGTCGCACTTAGACAGCAGACCCGCGCGGGTAGCGTGGTTGACGTCAGCACCGATTTCACGTGCGATCCAGCCGGACAGCTCAGCAATACGGTCAGTCTTGTCGCGCAGCGTACCCAGCTGTTGCTGGAACAACACGGTTTGCAGACGCGGCAGATGATCTTCCAGACGCTTTTTACGGTCGGTATTAAAGAAGAACTCAGCATCTGCCAGACGTGGACGAACAACTTTCTCGTTACCGGAAATAATCTGCATCGGATCTTTCGATTCGATGTTAGCCACGAAGATAAAGTTTGGCAGCAGCTTGCCGTCCTGGGCGTATACCGGGAAGTACTTCTGGTCACCCTTCATGGTGTACACCAGCGCTTCGGCAGGAACCGCGAGGAATTTCTCTTCGAATTTCGCGGTCAGCACGACCGGCCATTCCACCAGCGAAGTCACTTCTTCGAGCAGGCTTTCGCTCAGATCGGCTTGACCACCAATTTTACGCGCCGCCTCTTCTGCATCCGCCTTGATTTTGGCTTTACGCTGTTCGTAATCGGCGATCACTTTACCGCGCTCAAGCAGGATCTGCGGATACTGGTCTGCGTTATCAATCGTGAACTCTGGCTCGCCCATAAAGCGGTGGCCGCGGATCACGCGATCGGACGCGATGCCCAGAATCGTTGCCGGGATGACATCACTGCCTAACAGCAGGGTCACGGTATGAACCGGACGCACAAAGTGGACGTCGGACGCGCCCCAGCGCATCAGTTTTGGAATCGGCAGTTTTGCCAGAGAGGTGGCAATCATGTTTGGCAGCAGTGCTTGTGCACTTTCGCCTTTAACATGGGCGCGATACAGCAGCCATTCACCTTTATCGGTGGTCAGACGCTCGGCCTGATCAACGGTGATACCGCAGCCACGCGCCCAGCCTTCAGCCGCTTTGCTCGGCTTGCCTTCAGCGTCAAACGCCTGGGCAATCGCAGGACCGCGTTTTTCAACTTCACGATCGGGTTGCGATGCCGCAAGATTCGCCACTTTCAGCGCCAGACGACGCGGAGCAGCAAACCATTCAATTTTACCGTGTGCCAGGCCAGCGTTATCCAGCTCAGCCGTCACGTTCGCAGCGAAGGACTCCGCCAGGCTGCGCAGGGCTTTTGGTGGCAGCTCTTCAGTGCCGATTTCCACCAGGAAAGTTTTCTCAGACATGGCCGCCTCTTATTTGTTTCGGTTGCACATCGGGAAGCCAAGGGCTTCACGGGACGCATAGTAAGCTTCTGCAACGGCTTTGGTCAGGGTGCGAATACGCAGGATATAACGCTGACGTTCAGTCACGGAGATGGCTTTGCGGGCGTCCAGCAGGTTGAAGCTGTGGGCGGCCTTCAGAATACGCTCATAGGCTGGCAGCGGCAGTGGAGTCTCCAGCGCCAGCAGCTGCTGGGCTTCTTTCTCATACTGCTCGAAGCAGGTGAACAGGAAGTCCACGTCCGCGTATTCGAAGTTATAAGTGGATTGTTCCACTTCATTCTGATGGAACACGTCGCCGTAAGTGGTTTTACCCAGCGGGCCGTCGCTCCAGACCAGGTCGTAAACGCTGTCTACGCCCTGAATGTACATCGCCAGACGTTCCAGACCGTAGGTGATTTCACCGGTGATGGGCTTACATTCCAGACCACCCACCTGTTGGAAGTAAGTGAACTGCGTCACTTCCATCCCGTTCAGCCACACTTCCCAACCCAGACCCCAGGCACCCAGCGTTGGGTTTTCCCAGTTATCTTCAACAAAGCGAATGTCGTGAATGGTCGGATCCACGCCCAGCTCTTTCAGCGAACCGAGATACAGTTCCTGAATATTGTCCGGTGAAGGCTTAATCACCACCTGGAACTGATAATAGTGCTGTAAGCGGTTCGGGTTTTCGCCGTAACGACCATCGGTTGGACGACGCGACGGCTGCACATAGGCAGTCGCCATCGGCTCGGGTCCCAATGCACGTAAACTGGTCATCGGGTGTGAAGTGCCTGCGCCCACTTCCATGTCCAAAGGTTGAACGATGGTGCAGCCCTGGCGAGCCCAGTAATCCTGTAAAGTCAGGATCAGGCCCTGGAAGGTCTTGGTATCAAACTTTTGCATAGTTTTTCGTGCTGGATACGTGTGTTTTGAATGGAAGCGATCAGTATACCCGCTGACCGGAAGATATACAGTACGAAACGGGTTTGTTTAAGGAAAATTGGGGAAATAAGCGTTCTGGCGGACAGCGCGCGGCTGACGTCCTGCCCTAGCGCATAGAGAGATGCAAAAACTGCCCTTCCGCGTCGAATGAACAGACAAAGCTCTCTTTACGATCGGTATAACCGCGCATCTCATAGCTGCCCTGGAACTGCTCGAAACCGGTAACGTCGACTTTTTGCGCGCCCGTATTGTAGCGGTGTGCCGCCTGATCCTTGCAAAGCTGTTCCATATTTAACGACCGTTCCGGGCTGACTTTACTTTTTTGCGCTTTCTGCGCCGGCGCATCATCGGGTGTACTGCATCCTGCCAGCAGCAGGATCGCGAACAGTGATACAGCGCGCTTCATCATCATTTTTATTACCGCCTTGGATTCTGGCTGTTATTTTTAGTAATACGTTTTATAGATTATGGCGCCGCATTCTGCGAATCTCACACCCGCCATACAAGGCAGCGGAAACAAACTCAGAATTATCCAGTGAGAGAGACGCCAGCAATGAGAGTCAGACCATTTTTACCATGGAGTCAGAGGAACTGATGCAGTCAAAAATTAACTGGATTGATAATTTGCGAGGGATAGCCTGCTTAATGGTGGTGATGATTCATACCACCACCTGGTATATCACCAATGCTCACAGCATCAGTCCGATGAACTGGGATATCGCCAATATCCTCAACTCTGCCTCCCGCGTTAGCGTCCCGCTCTTTTTCATGATTTCCGGGTTTCTTTTTTTTGGCGAGCGCAGCGCTCAGCCGCGCCATTTCATCCGTATCGCCTTATGCTTACTGTTTTACAGCGCTGTCGCGCTACTCTACATCACCCTGTTTACCTCGATAAACGCCGAGCTGTCGCTCAGGAATCTGCTACAAAAACCGGTTTTCTATCATCTGTGGTTTTTCTTCGCCATTATCGTTATTTACCTGGTTTCTCCGTTGATTCAGGTAAAAAACGTGGGCGGCAAGATGCTGCTGGCCCTGATGGTGGTCATTGGCCTGCTCGCTAACCCTAATACCCTGTCGCAGAAAATCGGCGGATTTGAATGGCTGCCGGTCAATCTGTATATCAACGGCGATACGTTTTATTACGTGATTTACGGCTTGCTGGGCCGCGCTATCGGCATGATGGATACGCAAAAGCCAAGGCTGACATGGCTTTGTGCCGCGCTGTTTATCGGGGCGGTAGTGGTGATTTCGCGTGGGACTTTACATGAGCTGCGCTGGCGGGGGAATTTTGCCGATACCTGGTACCTCTACTGTGGCCCAATGGTCTTTATTTGCGCCGTCTCTCTGCTCACACTGGTAAAAAATACCCTGAATGCGCGTCCGCTTCCTGTTCTGGGATTCATTTCGCAACACTCACTCGGGATCTATGGCTTCCATGCGCTGGTGATCCACGCCCTGCGCACGAACGGCGTGGAGTTCAAAAGCTGGCCACTGCTCGATATCGTCTGGATTTTCACCGCAACGGTCCTCGTTAGCCTGCTGCTGTCGGTGCTGCTGCAAAAGCTCGATACGCGTCGCTTTGTCAGTTAACGAGACGTCTTTTTGCCCGGTGAAACTGACGTGGTGAGGAGAATCCGGCCGCGATGGCCGCGTGTTCCACGCCACGTCCCTGCCGTAGCCACTGTTGTGCGATGGCCAGTCGAAGCTGTTCCAGGTAATCGCGCACGCTAATACCTAAATGTTCCTGAAAAAGACGGGTTAAATGGCGCGGGCTGACGTGCGCCATTGCAGCGATATCGGCCAGATGCCAGCCTCTTTGCGGCTCAGCCGTAAGCGCATCCTGTGCACGGTGTATCGCCGGATGAAGATGATTACGGTAGCGCAGCCAGGGTGAAAGTTGCGGGTCATCTCCCGAACGCCGGAACCAGACGACCATTTCGCGAGCCACCGCCAGCGCTTTTTCCGGGCCGCACAGACGGTTGATCAGATGCAGAGCCAGGTCTATTCCGGAAGTAATACCCGCGCTGGTCCACACGTTATCATCCTGCACGAATATTCGGTTTTCTTTGATAACGGCCCCCGGCGCGGCAGCGCGCAAGCGGGCGATCACATCGTGATGCGTTGTACATTGCTTACCGTACAGCAGGCCGCACTTTGCGGCCAGAATCGCGCCCGAGCAGACGCACATGACGGTGATGGCCTGCCGCTGAATATCAGGCTGCTGTCGCATCAGCCAGTGCTGAACGGTCAGCGCCACGGGGGACGAAAATTGCACGGAAGAGTCGGAGACGCCAGGCAACACCAGCAAACTGCCTTCTGGCAAGCGGTCTGGCAAAGGGGCGATACCGCTCATCGTCAGGCCAATCGAGGTCGCCACGTCTGGCTGTGGGCCAATGTAATGCAGGCGAAAAGCATCGCCTGCCAGCGCAAAAGTTTCTGCCGGGCCGGTCATATCCAGCGAAAGGACTCCCGGCAACATCACAAACCAGACGTCAATACTCATCAGAGCGACTCCAGCGTCTCCGCAACGGTTTTAATTTCTGCAAAACGTCCGGCCAGCACGGTTTCAGTCCGGTGGCGTAAATCGTGGGTATCAAGGGTTATGCCCTGATACGTCATGGGAAACGTCAGCGTTGCCTCACTGACAAAGATGACGCGATAACCCAGATCCGACGCCACACGTGCCGTGGTTTCACAGCATTGCTCCGTGCGAAGCCCGCAGATGATCAGACGATGAATATCCCGTTCACGCAACCAGCGATCGAGCCCCGTATCGGTAAACGCATTATGGACGTGTTTATGAAAAATAACCGCCGGTTTATGACGTAAAAAGGACATGGGCTGGACATGTCCGCTTTGCAGCGAGAAAGGTCCGCTGTCGTCAACATGGAAGATATCCACTACCGGAATGCTACGCGACTCACAGCCGTCGATCAGGCCCAGCATCGCCTGCTGAAACGCGGTGAATCCCGATTCCTGCCAGTATTCCCGATGATGAAATGACTGCTGAGTATCGATGTTGATTAATGCAGTACGTGACATGGTAAATCTCCTCGCCGTGGGGTGTAACCCTATACTGACGAGGAGAGAACAGGCTGAGAAGACCAAAAAAGGACATCCTCATGCCGCTGCAGGCCAGGCTGTCGTTATGACATCAGGGGCAAAAGCTGTTGGTAAATTTTGCGGAAAACATCGCGTTGTCTGGCATAGCGCGCGTGGCGCTCCGCATCCGGACGATGGGACTGCTCCAGTGGCAGTTGTGGCAGAAGTTCTGTCAGAGCTTTGTCCGGATTCATGGCGATCTGCGCCAGACGTGCCGCCCCCAGTGCCGGGCCGACGTCACCGCCGGTGCGATAATCCAGCGTCAGGCCGCTGATATCTGCCAGCATTTGTCGCCAGTAGCTGCTTCGCGCACCGCCGCCAATCAGCGTAATGTGCCCGGGCTTAAGGCCGCAATCGTGCACCACGTCCATTCCATCGGCCAGGGCATAGCCCACTCCTTCCAGCACCGCACGGGCCAGCTCGGCAGGGCCATGCTGATGGGTTAAGCCAAAGAAAACACCTTTAGCCTGTGGGTTATTGTGCGGCGTACGTTCGCCGGAAAGATACGGCAGGAACCAGACAGGGTCGGCCTCTTCATCCGCCTGTTGTGCCGCCGCAATCAATGCCGGGACATCGTCTGCGCCGGTGAGTTTTGCCGCCCAGTCCAGACAGGATGCCGCACTGAGCATGACCGACATCAGATGCCATTTACCCGGCAACGCATGGCAAAAACTGTGCACCGCGCTTTCAGGGTTGCTCAGATACCCTTCACTGACGGCGAAGTAGACGCCCGAGGTGCCAAGCGACAGCATCGCCTGACCCGCATCCACCATCCCCACACCCACCGCACCGGCGGCATTATCGCCGCCGCCGGCGACGACAGGAACAGCGGGTAAATTCCAGCGTTCGGCCACCGAGGCTAATAACGTCCCCGTCACCTCACTGCCTTCAAAAAGGGCAGGCATGTGTTCACGCGTGAGATGACACGCCGCGAGCATCGTCTCGCTCCAGTCGCGTCTGGCGACATCCAGCCACAGGGTGCCAGCCGCATCGGACATGTCGCTGGCAAACTCCCCGGTCATCCGAAAACGCAAATAGTCTTTAGGTAACAAGACCTTCGCTACCTGTTGAAAAACCTCCGGCTCATGACGCTGCACCCACAGCAGTTTCGGTGCCGTAAACCCCGGCATCATCAGATTGCCGGTGATCTCACGTGACTCAGGCACCTGTGCTTCCAGGAGCGCGCACTCTTCGGCGCAACGACCGTCATTCCAGAGAATCGCCGGGCGCAGCACGCGATTTTCGCGATCAAGCAGCGTGGCACCATGCATTTGCCCGGCAATACCTAACGCCTTAACGTCGCGCAGGCTGTGCTGCTCACCCAGGGCTTTCATCGCACGGTCCGTAGCCAGCCACCACTGCTTGGGATCTTGTTCTGACCATAACGGGTGCGGGCGCGAGACGTGCAGCTTTTCCGTTTGCGAGGCCACCACCTCACCCTGTTCGCTTAATAGAATGGCTTTCACACCCGATGTGCCAAGATCAATCCCGATATACATTGCGGCGACTCCTTTAAAAAGAAATGCCCGGTTGCACAACGCTGACCGGGCTTATCCACGTCTTTCCCGACGGATTACTTATCGAACAAGTAGTGATTCACCAGGTTTTCCAGCAGTTCCTGATGCCCACTCTGATGCTGCGGCGCCAGATTGTGTTGTTCAGCGTACTTCGCAATATCCGCCAGGGATAACTGGCCTTTTAAAATTTGCTGACCCAGCTCACTGTTCCAGCCGGCATAACGCTTCGCAACGCGCTTATCCAGCTCGCCGTCTTCAATCATGCGCGCCGCGACTTTCAGCGCCAGCGCCATCGTGTCCATCGCCCCGATGTGACCATAGAACAGGTCGTATTTATCGGTGCTTTGACGGCGGACTTTGGCATCAAAGTTCAGACCACCTGTCGTAAAGCCACCTGCTTTGATGATTTCATACATCACCAGCGCGTTCTCTTCGACGCTGACCGGGAACTGGTCAGTATCCCAGCCCAGCTGCGGATCGCCACGGTTGGCATCGACAGAACCGAAGATACCCAACGCAATCGCAGAGGCAATCTCATGATGGAATGAGTGGCCCGCCAGAGTGGCGTGGTTCGCCTCAATGTTCACTTTGATCTCTTTTTCCAGACCAAACTGCTTCAGGAAGCCATACACGGTCGCCACATCGTAGTCGTACTGGTGCTTGGTAGGCTCTTGTGGTTTTGGTTCAATGAGCAGCGTGCCGCGGAAGCCAATCTTGTGTTTGTGGTCGACAACCATCTGCATGAAGCGGCCAATCTGCTCGCGCTCCTGGCGCAGGTCGGTATTGAGCAGCGTTTCGTAACCTTCACGCCCCCCCCACAGTACGTAGTTTTCACCGCCCAGCTTGTGCGTCGCATTCATTGCGGTGACCACCTGCGTGGCGGCCCAGCTGAACACTTCCGGATCCGGGCTTGTCGCGGCACCCGCGCCGTAACGTGGATTGGTGAAACAGTTAGCCGTTCCCCACAGTAATTTCACGCCGCTTTGTTGCTGTTTTTCTCCCAGATAGTCGACCATCTGCGCAAAGTTGTTCAGATACTCTTTCAGCGATGCCCCTTCCGGAGAGACGTCCACATCGTGGAAGCAGTAGTAAGGCACATTCAGCTTGTGGAAGAATTCAAATGCGACATCGGCTTTGCGTTTCGCCAGCTCCAGCGCCTCGCCCGGCTGCTGCCACGGACGATCAAATGAACCGACGCCAAACATGTCCGCACCGTTCCAGCAGAAGGTATGCCAGTAGCACGCGGCAAAACGCAGGTGATCTTCCATGCGCTTACCCAGCACCAGCTCGTCCGGATTGTAATGACGGAATGCTAAAGGATTGGTGGATTTCGGGCCTTCGTAGCGAACGCGATCGAGTTGGTCGAAATAAGCTTGCATATTGAACTCCATAATCAAGAGGTGCGGCGAGTAATCGATACTGCAGTAATAGTGAATACTCATTTCACGTTGCTCAATTACGTTATTTCACACTGGCATTCAGAGAATGCACAAACGTGCGCTGGCTCGCAAAAACAATACGCCTGCAAACGATTTTTCGGCGTTTATTCCAGAATCATGTGTAATTAATAAGTTACGGGTTTGAAAATCAGATCGCGGTCATAAATTCACAAATAAACCAAATATCGTAACGAGAAGATAAAAATCAGTAATTGCCAGTTTGCCATTCCACGTTAAGAATTTGCTGCGTATCCGGCAGTGAATGATTCTTTTGTCTCCGTTTCACCACCCTACAAGAAAGGTAATATAATGATGACGATAAAAAACCTGTGCCTGACTCTCTGCGCTTCGCTACTGCTGACGAGCGTTGCGGGCCATGCTAAAGAAGTCAAAATTGGGATGGCAATTGACGATCTTCGCCTTGAACGCTGGCAAAAGGATCGCGATATCTTCGTGAAAAAAGCAGAATCCCTCGGTGCAAAAGTGTTTGTTCAGTCCGCTAACGGAAATGAAGAAACACAAATGTCGCAAATTGAAAATATGATTAACCGCGGCGTTGATGTGCTCGTTATTATTCCTTACAACGGTCAGGTATTAAGTAATGTGGTTAAAGAAGCCAAACAAGAAGGCATAAAGGTTTTGGCTTACGACCGTATGATTAATAATGCTGACATCGATTTTTATATTTCTTTTGATAACGAAAAAGTGGGCGAAATTCAGGCGCAAAGTCTGGTTAATAAGGTGCCACAGGGGAATTATTTCCTGATGGGCGGTTCCCCTGTTGATAACAATGCCAAATTGTTCCGCGAAGGCCAAATGAAAGTGCTGAAGCCGTATATTGACGAAGGCAAAATTAAAATTGTCGGCGATCAATGGGCTGATGGCTGGCTACCGGAAAATGCACTGAAAATCATGGAAAATGCGCTGACAGCCAACAATAACAAAATCGATGCCGTGGTCGCGTCAAACGATGCCACCGCAGGCGGCGCCATTCAGGCTTTAAGTGCGCAAGGGCTGGCAGGTAAAGTGGCGATCTCCGGGCAAGATGCCGACCTCGCAGGAGTAAAACGTATTCTCAACGGCACGCAGACCATGACCGTTTATAAACCTATTACTCAACTTGCCAACACGGCCGCAGAGATTGCCGTTGAGCTGGGCAATGGTCAGCAGCCGAAAGCCGATACCAGCTTAAACAACGGCTTGAAAGATGTGCCTGCACGTTTACTGACGCCTATTGAGGTGAACAAAGAAAACATCGATGCCACCGTTGTGAAAGACGGCTTCCACAAAAAGAGCGAACTCTAACCCCTCGTGGCCCCTGATTTCAGGGGCACGTCGACATGTACGGTTTTTCCTTCAGGTCATGTGGAGCCGTTATGCCTTATTTACTCGAAATGAAAAGTATCACCAAAGCCTTTGGTGTTGTTAAGGCTGTAGACAATGTCAGCCTGCGGTTAAACCCAGGGGAGATCGTCTCGCTGTGTGGTGAAAATGGTTCCGGCAAATCCACGCTGATGAAAGTGCTGTGCGGGATTTACCCCCATGGCAGTTATGACGGCGAAATCATCTTTTCTGGCGAAACGCTACAGGCCACCCATATCCGTGATACCGAACGCAAAGGTATCGCCATTATTCATCAGGAACTGGCGCTGGTTAAGCACCTGACCGTGCTCGAAAACATTTTCCTTGGTGCAGAGATTTCCCGCCACGGCGTGCTGGACTACGACACCATGACGCTACGCTGTGAAAAGCTGCTGGCACAGGTGAGCCTGGCCATTTCGCCCAATACGCGCGTGGGTGATTTGGGGTTGGGCCAACAACAGCTGGTCGAAATCGCTAAGGCATTGAATAAACAGGTGCGCCTGTTGATTCTCGACGAACCGACCGCCTCGTTGACCGAACAAGAAACAGCGGTACTGCTCAATATTATCCGCGACCTGCAAAACCACGGGATCGCCTGCATTTATATTTCGCACAAACTCAATGAAGTCAAAGCCATATCAGACACCATCTGCGTTATCCGCGATGGGCAACATATCGGTACGCGCGATGCTGCGGGCATGAGCGAGGATGACATCATCACCATGATGGTGGGTCGAGAGCTGACGGCGTTATACCCCACGGAACCGCATGCCGCCGGCGCAGAGATCCTGCGTGTCGAAAACCTGACGGCGTGGCACCCGGTTAATCGCCATATCAAGCGGGTGAATGACATCTCATTTTCCCTTAAGCGTGGAGAGATTCTGGGGATCGCCGGGCTGGTGGGGGCCGGACGCACGGAAGCCGTACAGTGTTTGTTTGGCGTCTGGCCCGGGCGCTGGGAAGGAAAAATCTTCATTGATGGCCAACCGGTGCAGATCAATACCTGCCAGCAGGCGATTGCCCACGGCATTGCTATGGTGCCGGAGGATCGCAAAAAAGACGGCATCGTACCGGTCATGGCGGTGGGGAAAAATATCACACTCGCCGCGCTGGATCAGTTTTCCGGCGTGTTGAGCAGCCTGGATGATGCAGCTGAACAGCAGTGCATACTCCAGTCGCTGGACCGACTCAAAGTGAAAACCTCCTCTCCCGAACTGGCGATAGGGCGCCTGAGCGGAGGGAATCAGCAAAAAGCCATTCTGGCACGCTGCCTGTTGCTCAATCCCCGAATTTTGATTCTTGATGAGCCAACGCGGGGAATCGATATCGGTGCGAAATACGAAATCTACAAACTCATCAACCAACTGGTCCAGCAAGGCATCGCCGTTATTGTGATCTCCTCTGAGCTTCCCGAAGTGCTCGGGCTGAGCGATCGCGTGCTGGTTATGCACGAAGGCAAGCTGAAAGCCAACTTGATTAACCAAAACCTGACCCAGGAAAAGGTAATGGAAGCCGCATTGAGGAGCGAACGTCATGTCGAAAAGCAATCCGTCTGAGGTAAAAGTCGCTGTTCCGACGCCCGGCGCGTTCGCAGGGCTGAAAGCGTTAAATCTGCAGGTGTTTGTGATGATTGCCGCCATCATCGCGATTATGCTGTTTTTTACCTGGATGACCGACGGCTCTTACTTAAGTGCACGCAACGTCTCTAACCTGCTTCGCCAGACCGCCATCACCGGGATTCTGGCCGTGGGTATGGTGTTCGTGATTATCTCGGCCGAGATAGACCTCTCGGTGGGCTCTATGATGGGATTGCTGGGCGGTGTTGCAGCAATCTTTGATGTGTGGCTGGGTTGGCCCCTGCCGTTGACTGTGGCGTTCACGCTGGTGCTGGGTCTGCTGCTGGGTGCATGGAATGGCTGGTGGGTCGCCTATCGAAAAGTACCCTCGTTTATTGTCACTCTGGCGGGGATGCTGGCGTTTCGCGGGATCCTCATCGGTATCACTAACGGCACCACCGTTTCCCCCACCAGTGCCTCAATGTCGCAGATTGGACAGAGCTACCTTTCTGACGGCCTTGGCTTTACGCTGGGCGCGATCGGTTTGATGGCGTTTGTCGGCTGGCAATGGCGCGGACGTATGCGTCGTCAGGCCTTAGGCCTTGCTGCGCCTGCCTCCACTTCCGTGGTGGGACGTCAGGCCTTAACCGCAGTGATCGTGTTAGGGGCAATTTGGCTTCTGAACGATTATCGCGGTGTGCCTACGCCCGTGCTGATCCTGACGCTGCTGTTGCTGGCCGGTATGTTTATGGCGACCCGTACGGCGTTTGGACGGCGCATCTATGCTATTGGCGGCAATCTGGAAGCGGCGCGCTTGTCAGGGATCAACGTCGAACGCACCAAGCTTGCGGTATTTGCGATTAATGGCCTGATGGTGGCCATCGCCGGGCTGATCCTGAGCTCACGTTTAGGGGCAGGTTCTCCCTCTGCCGGTAACATCGCCGAGCTGGATGCGATTGCGGCTTGTGTGATTGGTGGAACCAGTCTTGCAGGCGGTATTGGCAGCGTGGCGGGGGCCGTCATGGGGGCATTTATCATGGCGTCGTTGGATAACGGAATGAGTATGATGGACGTGCCGACGTTCTGGCAGTATATCGTTAAGGGCGCCATTCTGTTACTGGCCGTATGGATGGACTCCGCAACGAAAAGACGAGCCTGAGAATCACTTTTTTGGGGAAAGGTAAGCCATGTTTGAAAAGCGTCACCGCATTACGTTGTTATTCAATGCCAACAAAGCCTATGACCGCCAGGTTGTGGAGGGCGTAGGTGAGTATTTGCAGGCGTCGCAATCCGAATGGGACATCTTTATAGAAGAGGACTTCCGGGCCAGTATCGAAACCATTAAAGACTGGCTGGGTGATGGCGTCATCGCAGACTATGACGATCCTGATATCCAGCGGATGCTGGTCGATGTCGACGTACCTATTGTCGGCGTCGGCGGCTCTTTCCACTCTCCCGAGAAATATCCGCCGGTGCATTACATCGCGACGGACAACCACGCGCTGGTTGAAAGTGCGTTTCTTCACCTGAAAGAAAAAGGGGTACATCGCTTTGCCTTCTACGGCCTGCCCGCCTCCAGCGGGAAAGGCTGGGCGATGGAGCGTGAATATGCGTTCTGCCAAATCGTGGCGCAGGAGAAGTATCGCGGTGTGGTCTATCAAGGGCTGGAAACCGCACCGGAGAACTGGCAACACGCACAAAATCGTCTCGCCGACTGGCTGCAAACATTGCCCCCGCAAACGGGCATCATAGCGGTTACCGATGCGCGGGCGCGTCACATCCTTCAGGTATGCGATCATTTGCATATTCCCGTCCCTGAAAAACTGTGCGTGATTGGCATTGATAACGAAGAGCTGACCCGTTATTTGTCACGGGTAGCGCTGTCATCGGTAGCACAGGGCACTCGTCAGATGGGCTACCAGGCGGCAAAACTGCTCCATCGCCTGCTGGATAATGAAACGCTTCCTTTGCAACGTCTTCTGGTCCCGCCCGTGCGTGTCGTTGAACGACGCTCCACGGACTATCGCTCGTTAAACGATCCGGCGGTCATCCAGGCAATGCATTACATTCGCAATCATGCCTGTAAAGGTATCAAAGTTGATCAGGTGCTGGATGCCGTGGGGATTTCGCGTTCCAATCTGGAAAAACGCTTTAAGGAGGAGGTAGGCGAAACTATCCATGCGGTGATTCACGCCGAAAAGCTGGAAAAGGCGCGCAGCCTGCTGATCTCGACGTCACTGTCGATCAATGAAATTTCACAGATGTGCGGATACCCGTCACTGCAATATTTCTATTCCGTCTTTAAAAAAGAGTATGACACGACACCGAAAGAGTATCGGGAGCGGTACAGCGAAGTGCTGGTGTAATGCGCGTGGCATAAAGAAAAACGCCTTCCAGTGGAAGGCGTTTTTTTTGGCAATTACATATGTGCGGCAATCAAGCGCTGGTTATCCTGATACATTGCGAAGAGATAATTGTTATAGCTCTTGCCCTGTGTGGAATACCCTTTCAGCTTGTGAATCATCGTGCTCGCAGTCACTTCCTGATCCGCTTTACGCAGCTGTGCGCGTGACTTACGGAACGACGAATAGGCCGGATGCGTGTTCAGATTCACGACATAGGCATTCACGGAATCTTTAACCGATTCAAACTGTGAGTACCCTTTCACTTTTCCTGGCGCATTCGTACAACGCCCCTTGGTACATTTCATGCCAAAGAGGTTGTTGTTGTTACGGGCCAGCTTAGATGTACCCCAGCCACTTTCGGCGGCGGCCATGGTTGCGACCATGCTGCCCGGAATAATATCCACGCGCTCAAGCAGAGTGTTCCACGGAACACGACGCGTATTTCCGTTCCAGCTCACTTTATAACGTTTCGCAATGTCCTTAAGACGATTGCGTTCCGTAGGTGACCAACGGCTTTCGTACTGTTTTGAAATCAGCCAGTTACGATCCGCGGTAATCGCAGAGTTTTGGCTTGTAATATAAGGCATTACCGTCCGGAGAAACGCTTTTTTCCTTGGTGTTCCGGAAGGGTATTTTCGCAAATCAGGCAGTGAACTACTTTTTACACTATTGCGAGAATACTCTTGTTTACTGCTAACCTTACTCTTACTGCTTGTTGTCGTCGTCTTAATGACGTGGGCTTTCTTACTCGTTGTGTCCGTGTGCGTCTTCGCAAGCACCTCACCTGAAAAAGTCACGGTGAGCAACATGAGTATCGTAGCCCCAAATCGTCGTATGGGAGTCGATATCATTAGGTCTCCTGGTCGGATATAAACGTTCCAACCCTTTATTTTTTTCACAAAATTGAGAGCTGAATCTCAAATCATATCAAAAATAACCTTTCAGAGCACTCAAAGAAATAGTCCATTTCCGAAACTATGTCACCTGAAACTTGCTCACTTAAGCATCATTTCTGCAAATTTGTGTGCGATCTCGCAGATAAGCGCCTAATTTTGCGCGGGATCACTCATCCTTTCGGCTCCTCCTGGCAGAAACGGACGGAGGAGGAGTCAGGCAAATCATCCTGATGGCACACTGGTTAAAATAGCTGCAACAGGAATATGGAATGCAACGCGCCGCTTTAGCCCTTTTGCTTTTACCCACGCTGGCCTTTGCCGACTGGTCCTCGACGGGTTTCTCTGCCTTTACTCCGCAAGGCACCGGGATATTTACCAGCCATGCCGAGCTCGTGAAGGGTACCCGACCCCTTACACTACATCTTGACCAGACGTGCTGGCAGCCTGCAGAAACCATAAAACTCAACGAGATGCTCTCTCTTAAACCCTGCGAAGGCACGCCACCACAGTGGCGATTGTTCCGCGATGGGCGCTACCAGATGCGCGTTGATACGCGGTCCGGTACGCCAACGCTCATGTTGACGGTAGAAAGCGAGGCCAAAACGTCCGTCGCCAGTGTGATTCGCCAGTGCCCCAAATGGGAGGGTCAACCCCTTACCCTGACGGTCTCAGACACCTTCCCTGAAGGCACCGTCGTCCGCGATTTCTACAGCAAGCAAACCGCAACGGTGCAACAAGGTAAAATTACGCTACAGCCCGCCGCGAACAGTAACGGTTTGTTGTTGCTGGAGCGTGCAGAAACCGACAAAGCCGCGCCGTTTAGCTGGCAAAACGCCACGGTCTACTTTGTGCTGACCGACCGCTTTGTGAATGGCGATCCTACCAATGACAATAGCTATGGCCGTCATAAAGACGGCATGCAGGAGATAGGCACCTTTCACGGCGGCGATTTAAAAGGGCTGGCCAGCAAGCTCGACTATTTACAGCAGCTCGGCGTCAATGCGCTGTGGATCAGTTCACCGCTGGAGCAGATCCACGGCTGGGTGGGTGGCGGGACGAAAGGTGACTTCCCGCATTATGCCTATCATGGCTACTACACTCAGGACTGGACGAAGCTCGACGCCAATATGGGCGCCGAAGACGATTTACGTCATCTTGTCGACGAAGCGCACCAGCGTGGGATACGTATTCTTTTTGACGTCGTCATGAACCATACCGGCTACGCTACGCTTGCGGATATGCAGGCGTTTCAGTTCGGGGCCTTGTACCTGCAGGGTGAAGAGCTGAAAAAAACGCTGGGCGAACGCTGGACCGACTGGACGCCGAAAGCCGGGCAAACCTGGCACAGCTTTAATGATTATATTAATTTCAGCGACAAGGCGGGATGGGAAAACTGGTGGGGCAAAAAATGGATCCGCACCGATATCGGCGACTACGATAATCCGGGCTTTGACGATCTGACGATGTCACTGGCCTTCTTGCCGGATCTCAAAACAGAATCGACGACCCCTTCTGGTTTGCCAAACTTTTATCGTCACAAGCCGGACACACAGGCTAAGGAAATCGCCGGTTACACGCCGCGCGATTATCTGACCCATTGGTTAAGCCAATGGGTGCGCGATTACGGCATCGATGGATTCCGCGTCGATACCGCTAAACACGTTGAGATGGCGGGCTGGCAACAGTTGAAAACGCAAGCCACTGCCGCGCTACAGGCCTGGAAACAAGCCAACCCGGATAAAAAGCTCGACGACGCGCCCTTCTGGATGACCGGTGAATCCTGGGGCCACGGCGTGATGCAAAGCGAATACTATCGTCACGGGTTCGACGCGATGATCAACTTTGATTATCAGGAGCAGGCCGCAAAAGCGGTTGATTGCCTGGCAGACATAGATTTGACCTGGCAGCAGATGGCAGAAAAGCTGCAAAGCTTTAACGTTCTGAGCTATCTCTCATCGCACGATACGCGCCTGTTCCGCGAGGGCGGGCAGCGTGCAGCCGAACTGTTACTGCTTGCCCCAGGCTCAGTACAGATTTACTACGGTGATGAATCAGAACGTCCCTTTGGCCCAACGGGGTCCGATCCGCTACAGGGAACCCGTTCAGAGATGAACTGGCAGGATATTACCGGTTCGCAGGCGCAAACTGTGGCCCACTGGCAAATACTTGGGCAATTCCGCGCTCGCCATCCCGCCATTGGCGAAGGGAAACAGACAACCTTGTCCATGAAGCAGGGCTATGGCTTTGTGCGTCAGCATGAGGGCGATAAGGTGATGGTGGTCTGGGCCGGGAATCAGTAATCGCGGTCCCTCTCCTCTTCCGATGGAAGAGGAGAGCCTGACGGAATGATCGACTGCTTAATCAGCAATCCATAACATTTAACAATAACCCGCCTCGCTTTTCCTCATTTGCACCCGCGCATCTGCCGCGTTATGGTGACCCACTCTTAGAATAAGCACGATAGATCACCTGTTATGACCTTTTCACTTTTCGGCGATAAATTCACCCGCCATTCAGGTATTACACGCCTGATGGAGGACCTTAACGACGGGCTGCGCACACCGGGCGCAATCATGCTCGGCGGCGGTAACCCGGCACAAATTCCGGAGATGAACGAATACTTCCAGAACCTGCTGGCAGAGATGCTGCAAAACGGCAGCCTCACCGAGGCACTGTGCAACTATGACGGTCCACAGGGGAAAACAGCGCTTCTCTCTCTGCTCGCCGGCATGCTGCGTGAGGAGCTGGGTTGGGATATCGAACCGCAGAATATTGCACTGACAAATGGCAGTCAGAGCGCATTTTTCTACTTGTTTAATCTCTTCGCCGGACGTCGCGCCGACGGCACCACCAAAAAAGTGCTCTTCCCTCTCGCGCCTGAATATATTGGCTACGCCGATTCCGGTCTGGAAGAAGATCTGTTTGTCTCCGCGCGCCCGAACATCGAGCTGCTGCCAGAGGGCCAGTTCAAATATCACGTCGATTTTGAACATCTGCACATTGGCGAAGAGACGGGCATGATCTGCGTATCGCGCCCTACTAACCCTACGGGCAACGTGATCACCGATGAAGAGTTGATAAAACTCGATGCGCTGGCGAACCAGAACGGCATCCCGCTGGTCATTGATAATGCCTACGGTGTCCCTTTCCCGGGCATTATTTTTAGCGAAGCGCGGCCGCTGTGGAACCCAAACATTGTGCTGTGTATGAGCCTGTCAAAGCTCGGCCTGCCAGGCAGTCGCTGCGGCATCATTATTGCCAATGAAAAAATCATCACCGCCATCACCAACATGAACGGCATTATCAGCCTGGCACCAGGGGGGATGGGCCCGGCAATGATGTGTGAAATGATTAAGCGTAACGATCTGCTACGCCTGTCAAACGACGTGATTAAACCGTTCTATTATCAGCGTGTTCAGGAAACTATCGCGACGCTTCGCCGCTATTTGCCCGAAGAACGCTGCCTGATTCATAAACCGGAAGGCGCCATCTTCCTCTGGCTCTGGTTTAAAGACCTGCCGATCTCTACCGAGCTGCTCTACCAGCGCCTGAAAAAACGCGGTGTACTGATGGTACCGGGAGACTATTTCTTCCCGGGTCTCGACAAACCCTGGCCGCACACGCATCAATGTATGCGCATGAACTACGTGCCGGACCCGGAGAAAATCGAAGCGGGCGTGAAAATTCTCGCCGAAGAAGTTGAACGAGCCTGGCGTGAAGGCGATCTATAACGGTTTACGCCAGATTATGCAGGCGTTCAGCGCGTAATCTGGCGGGGTCCACCCGGCGTAATGCGTGGGTCGGACAAGCCGCCACACAAGCCGGGCCCTCCTCGCGATACGTACACAGATCGCATTTTAACGCCTGCACCTTCTCCTCTGCCCATTCGACCTGCATCGCGCCGAACGGACACGCTACCATGCAGCTTTTGCAGCCAATACAGCGCGCCTGGTCCACGCACCAGGCCCCTGACTGAAGGCCTATTGCCCGCGTTGGGCACGCACTGGCACAGGGCGCATCTTCACACTGATGGCAGGCCACTGCAGTGGTAAACGCCCCGCCCTTCACGACCCGAATCCGCGAGGCAAACTGAGAAACCGTGGCGCAATCCTGCTTGTCCTGATGAGCGACAACGCAGGCCACTTCGCAGGTGCGACAGCCTATGCATTTCGTTGGATCTGCCATGATAAAGTGATTCATTCACGACTCCGATCGGACAGTAAATCCCAGTTCGCGCGAAATGGCGTCCGCCGTCTCACGCAGAGGTTTAAGCAAATTCTTTTCGCCCACCTGCTTCATACGCGATGTCGATAAGGAAATCGAGATGGCGTACGGCACGCGGCCATGAATATCAAACACCGGTACCGCAATACAGGAGACGCCCAGCTCGTTTTCTTCTTTGTCCATCGCCATGCTGCGCTGACGAATTTCGGCCAGCTCATCGTACATTGCACTCAGTTCAGTGATGGTGTTACGGGTGAGCGGTTGAATAATGTCCTGGTGGCTCTGCCAGTAACTTTCCACATAATCCTGATGACCGAACGCCATGTAAATCTTACCCATGGCCGAGCAATACAGCGGCATGTGTTGGCCGATATAGGCTCGCGTACGCAGCATGCCCGTCGTCGGCTCAAGCTTATAAATCAGGATCGCGTGATCGTCTTCCCGGCTGGAAAAGTTCACGGTTTCGCCCGTGACCAGATTCAGCGTTTCAAGGTGCGGCGCCGCCACGTGGATAATATTCAGTGATGACAGGGCCTTCTGCCCAACCGCGATAAATTTTGTGGTCAGCCGATAGCTGCCTGCCGCAGGCGCTGGCGTCACGTAGCCACACGACTGCAACCCCTGTAACAGTCGATGCACGGTGCTTTTGTTTAGCCCGGCAAGTTCAGATAAATGTGCAAGCGGACAACCGTTTGGATAGTTACTCAGTATTTCAATCAGCATCAGGCCGCGAAACAAGCTCTGGCTGCCTGCTGGCCTCTCTTTTTCTTGCGTCGTTTCGCTCTCTTTCATGCTCATCAAATTGCTCTCCATTAATCGCACCCTGATGGTAGCGCAAAGTGTGGTTCAGTTCACGATCTCAACAGAAAAATCACAATCCATTGATTTTAATCGATTTTGAAAAACATGAATGTCGTTGATCTGGCAAAAATTGATCGCTATATTTGAAATGTGATTTCGCATAGTGAAATTTAGCGATAAAAAAGCACACACATGCCCGCCATATATTCAGGAGACCAGGGATGAAAGTGACCTTTGAAGAGTTGAAAGCCGCCTTTAATCAGGTGCTGCTCAAGCGCGGCGTAAAAGCGGATACCGCGGATGCCTGCGCAGAGATGTTTGCCCGCACAACCGAATCCGGCGTCTATTCCCACGGCGTGAACCGTTTTCCCCGTTTTATTCAACAGCTCGATGCCGGGGATATCATCCCTGATGCCGTCCCCAGGCGTATCACCACGCTGGGGGCGATTGAGCAATGGGATGCCCAGCGCGCTATTGGCAATCTGACCGCGAAAAAGATGATGGATCGGGCCATTGAGCTGGCCTCCGATCATGGCATCGGCCTGGTGGCCCTGCGTAACGCCAATCACTGGATGCGCGGCGGCAGCTACGGCTGGCAGGCGGCAGAGAAAGGCTATATTGGCATTTGCTGGACCAACTCCATTGCCGTGATGCCGCCGTGGGGAGCCAAAGAGTGTCGTATTGGTACTAACCCCCTGATTGTCGCTATTCCCTCCAGCCCTATCACCATGGTCGATATGTCGATGTCGATGTTCTCCTACGGCATGCTTGAGGTGAATCGTCTGGCCCGGCGTGAACTGCCGGTTGATGGCGGCTTTGATGATGAAGGCCATTTAACCAAAGAGCCGGGCGTGATTGAGAAAAACCGCCGCATTCTGCCGATGGGCTACTGGAAAGGATCGGGCTTATCTATCGTTCTGGACATGATCGCCACACTCCTCTCAGACGGGGCCTCCGTGGCAGAAGTCACCCAGGACAACAGCGATGAATACGGCGTATCGCAAATCTTTATTGCCATTGAAGTCGATCGGCTCATCGACGGCGCTACCCGCGATGCCAAACTCCAGCGCATCATGGATTTCATCACCACCGCTGAACGATCCGATGAAGAGGTTGCGGTTCGTTTGCCAGGGCATGAATTTACGCGCCTGCTTGAAGAGAACCGTCGTAACGGCATCACCATCGACGACAGCGTGTGGGCGAAGATTCAGTCGCTGTAAGGAGTGACGTCATGATATTCGGACATATTTCTCAACCCAACCCATGTCGGCTGCCGGTGGCGATTGAAAAGGCACTGACATTTTTACGCAACACCGATTTCACCACGCTCGAACCCGGTGTGGTTGAGATCGACGGGCGCAAGATTTATGCGCAGATACTGGATCTGAAAACTAAAGCACAGGCTGAAAATCGTCCTGAAGTGCATCGTCGCTATCTTGATATTCAGTTTCTGGCGTGGGGGGAAGAAAAAATTGGTGTGGCTATCGATACCGGAAATAATCAAATAAGCGAATCACTGCTTGAAGAGCGCGATATTATTTTTTATCAGCAGATGGAAAATGAATCGTTCATAGAAATGGTACCCGGTCATTACGCCATATTTTTTCCACAGGATGTGCATCGTCCTCAATGTCATAAACACAAGGAGTCGGCCATTCGTAAAATCGTCGTTAAAGTGGCTATCAGCGAATTATTTTAAAACGATAAAATAAACAGGAATGCGAAATGACTCACACCGATTTTATTATTGGTGCGTACCCCTGCGCACCGTCGTTTCATCAGAGAGGGGAACAAGAAGAGGCCCATTTCTGGCGTGAACTTGCCGACACCCCACACGTGCGCGGCATTGAACAACCCATACTGGAAAATATTCATCCGTATGGGGATGACTGGCTGTTTCGCCACACCCCGGGAGAGTGGCGCATCGTCGCAACAGCGGTGATGGAAACCATGCGTCGGCGGGGCAGCAACGGCGGTTTTGGCCTGGCCTCAGCGGATGAAGCGCAGCGTCGTGAAAGCGTGGAATTTTATCGGCATCTCCTGCAAAAAGTCTCAGCGATAAATACCCGTTTCCCTGGCAAAGTCATTGCGCTCGAAATGCAGGCGGCGCCGCAAGCGGACAACGCGTCCGTAGCCCAGGCCACGGACGCGTTTGCTCGCTCAATAAACGAGATTGCCGCCTGGGACTGGCCCTGCGATCTCATTCTTGAACATTGCGATGCGATGACGGGAAGCGCACCGCGCAAGGGCTTTCTACCCCTGGAGCAGGTCCTGGAAGTCATCCGTGAAACGGACATCAGTATCTGCATTAACTGGGCGCGGTCGGCAATTGAAGGTCGCAACACCGCCTTGCCGGTGCAACATGTTAATGCTGCCGTCAGCGCCGGCAAACTGGGCGCACTGATGTTCTCAGGCACGACCGCAACCGGGGAGTACGGAGAGTGGCAGGATCTTCACGCGCCCTTTTCTTCGTTCTGCCCTGAAAGTTTAATGACGACGGAACATGTCAGCGAACTGTTTACTGCGGCCAGCGCCGCAACCTTGAAATTCTCCGGTATCAAATTACTGGAAATAAATGCTAATGCTGACGTCAGCCATCGCATCGCTATTTTGCGCGACGGCATTAGCAACCTGATAAAAGCATAAAAATAATAAAACATAATTTCGTTACACCTCCAGATACATTAACGAGACATAAATTATGAATACTTCTTCTGATGCTCTACATGCGGATATTCCGCGTCAACGCTGGTTAAGAATAATCCCCCCCATTCTTATCGCCTGCATTATTTCTTATATGGATCGCGTGAATATTGCTTTTGCGATGCCCGGCGGTATGGATGAGGAATTGGGGATCACCGCCACTATGGCCGGTCTGGCGGGGGGGATATTTTTTATTGGTTATCTGTTCCTGCAGGTGCCGGGCGGCAAGATTGCCGTTCACGGTAGCGGCAAGAAATTCATCGGCTGGTCGCTGGTCGCCTGGGCAGTCATCTCCGTGCTCACAGGGCTTGTCACCAGCCAGTATCAGTTGCTGGTATTGCGCTTTTTACTCGGGGTGGCGGAAGGGGGCATGTTACCCGTGGTGCTCACCATGGTAAGCAACTGGTTCCCGGATGCCGAACGTGGACGCGCAAATGCCATTGTGATCATGTTCGTGCCGATTGCGGGGATCATCACCGCCCCACTCTCCGGCTGGATCATTACGGCCCTCGACTGGCGCTGGCTGTTCATCATCGAAGGATTGCTGTCCATCGTAGTGCTGGTGCTGTGGGTCAATACCATCTATGACCGGCCGCAGGAAGCCAAATGGATCTCAGAGGCAGAAAAAAACTATCTGATTGAAACGCTTGCCGCAGAGCAGCGGGCGATTGCCGGTAAAGAGGTCATCAATGCTTCGCTGGGCGCGGTGCTCTCTGACAAAACCATGTGGCAGTTGATCGCGTTAAATTTCTTTTATCAGACCGGAATATACGGCTACACCCTGTGGCTGCCCACCATTCTGAAAGAGCTCACCCATTCCAGTATGGGCCAGGTAGGGATGCTGGCCGTGCTGCCTTATATCGGTGCCATAGCGGGCATGTTCTTATTCTCCACGCTGTCCGATCGTACCGGCAAACGCAAGCTGTTCGTCTCCCTGCCGCTCATCGGCTTCGCCCTGTGCATGTTCCTCTCGGTGGCGCTGAAAGAAAACATCTGGCTGGCCTATGCCGCACTCGTGGGCTGTGGCTTCTTCCTGCAATCGGCAGCAGGCGTGTTCTGGACCATTCCGGCGCGTCTGTTCAGTGCCGAGATGGCGGGAGGTGCACGCGGCGTGATTAACGCCCTGGGCAATCTCGGCGGTTTCTGCGGCCCTTATGCGGTCGGGGTATTGATCACCCTGTACAGCAAAGATGCCGGTGTTTACTGCCTGGCGGTGTCACTGGCGCTGGCGTCCATTCTGGCCCTGCTGTTACCCGCCAGGTGCGATGCCGGATCGGACCGTCACGCCACGGTGAATCCGCAAAAGCACGCGGCCTGATGCTCTGCCCTCTCCCCCGGGAGAGGGAGTCAGACAAGAGAGTCAACGATGACCAAAAAAGCATCCTTCTGGCTGGGTATCGATTGTGGTGGTACCTATCTCAAAGCCGGTTTATACACCCGCCAGGGAAAAGAAGTCTGTATTGAGCGTCGCGCCGTCGCCACGCTCAGCCCGCGTCCGGGCTACGCCGAACGGGATATGCACTCACTCTGGCAACATTGCCACACCACTGTCGCCAGGCTGTTGAAACAGGCCAACGTTAGCGGCGAGCAGATCAAAGGCGTAGGTATCTCGGCTCAGGGCAAAGGGTTATTCCTTCTGGATAAAAATGACCAGCCGCTGGGCAATGCGATGCTCTCCTCAGACAGGCGCGCACTGGCGATTGTGCAGCGGTGGCAGCAGGACGGGATCCCCGCAAAACTGTATCCGCATACCCGCCAGACGCTGTGGACGGGGCACCCGGCTTCACTTCTGCGCTGGGTAAAAGAGAACGAACCGCAGCGGTATCAGCAGATTGGCTGCGTGTTGATGGCGCATGACTACCTGCGCTGGTGTCTGACCGGAAAGAAAGGCTGCGAAGAGAGCAATATCTCCGAGTCTAACCTCTACAACATGCGCACCGGTCAATACGATCCACAGCTCACCCGTTGGCTGGGTATTAATGAAATTGACGACGCTTTGCCACCCGTTGTCGGTTCAGCAGAAATTTGCGGGGAAATCACCGCTCAGGCAGCCGCATTGACCGGTCTCGCGGCGGGTACGCCCGTTGCAGGCGGTCTGTTTGATGTGGTTTCCACCGCACTTTGCGCCGGCCTGCAGGATGAACACACGCTCAATGCGGTGATGGGCACCTGGGCCGTCACCAGCGGCCTGGCCGACGGTCTGCGCGACAATGAACCCTTCCCGTATGTCTATGGTCGCTATGTTCATCCGCAGCAATACATTGTGCACGAAGCCAGCCCCACCTCGTCGGGCAACCTCGAATGGCTGACGGCGCAATGGGGAGATCTGTCGTTCGAGGAGATTAACCAGGCTGTTGCCAGCGTGCCAAAAGCCGAAAGCGAAGTGCTCTTTCTGCCGTTTCTCTACGGCAGCAACGCCGGGCTTGAAATGACCAGCGGCTTTTATGGGATGCAGGCGATACACACCCGCGCACATCTGCTGCAGGCGGTTTACGAAGGGGTGGTGTTCAGCCACATGACCCACCTTAACCGCATGCTGGAACGCTTTACCCACGTGCGGACGCTCCGCGTGACGGGTGGCCCGACGCACTCTGACGTCTGGATGCAGATGCTGGCGGACGTGAGTGGACTGGCGATTGAACTCCCCCAGGTTGAAGAGACGGGCTGCGCCGGTGCCGCGCTTGCTGCTCTCGTGGGCACGGGGATCTTCCCCGACTTTCGCACCGCCCAGCATCACCTCGACCACCCGATCCGCGTGATCGAACCCGACATGCAGGCGCACCCGGCCTACCAGCGCAAATATCACCGCTACCAGTTATTGATTGCAGCATTACAGGGCTATCACGCCCACATTAAGGAGCATGACCTATGAGCCGACCATTACTCCAGCTGGCGCTCGACCACACCAGTCTGAAGGCCGCACGGCATGACGTTGCCTTGCTACAGGATCACGTCGACATTGTCGAAGCCGGAACCATCCTGTGCCTGACCGAAGGGTTGCATGCCATACGCGCCCTGCGCGAGCAGTGTCCGGATAAAATCATCGTTGCCGACTGGAAAGTGGCTGATGCCGGGGAAACGCTTGCCCAACAGGCGTTTGATGCCGGTGCAAACTGGATGACGATTATCTGCGCCGCGCCGCTTGCGACGGTGGAAAAAGGACATGCGGTGGCACAGGCGCGCGGCGGCGAAATCCAGATGGAACTGTTTGGCAACTGGACGCTGGACGACGCCCGAGCCTGGTATCGCCTGGGCGTAAGGCAGGCCATCTATCACCGTGGACGTGATGCCCAGGCCAGCGGTCAGCAGTGGGGCGAGGCAGACCTCGCCCGAATGAAAGCGCTGTCGGATATTGGCCTGCAGCTCTCCATCACTGGCGGCATTACGCCAGCCGACCTGCCGTTATTTCAGCAGATCAACGTTAAAGCCTTTATCGCCGGACGTGCCCTGGCAAATGCCGCGCAGCCCTCGCAGGTGGCGCGGGAATTTCATGCGCAAATCCGCGCTCTCTGGGGGGAGTAACCATGCGTCAGCACCCGTTAGGCATTTATGAAAAAGCGTTGTCAAAGGATCTCTCCTGGCCGGAGCGGCTGGTTCTGGCAAAAAGCTGCTGTTTTGATTTCGTTGAAATGTCGGTAGATGAAACCGACGAACGCCTGTCACGCCTGGACTGGAGCACCACGCAGCGCGCCTCGCTGGTAGAGGCGATGCTCGAAACGGGCGTCGCTATTCCGTCTCTCTGTTTGTCCGCCCACCGCCGCTTTCCGTTTGGCAGCCGTGATGAAGCCGTGCGTGAACGCGCCCGCGCCATCATGACCAGGGCGATCAAACTGGCGCGCGATTTGGGCATTCGCACCATCCAGCTGGCAGGCTATGACGTGTATTACGAGGAGCACGACGCCGGGACGCAGCAGCGTTTTGCCGAGGGACTGGCGTGGGCAGTGGAGCAAGCCGCCGCCGCGCAGGTCATGCTGGCCGTGGAGATCATGGACACCGCCTTTATGAACTCTATCAGCAAGTGGAAAAAGTGGGACGAGATGCTGGCCTCGCCGTGGTTCAGCGTGTATCCGGACGTCGGCAACCTCAGTGCATGGGGCAATGATGTGACCGCTGAACTGACATTAGGCATCGACCGGATTGCTGCGATCCATTTGAAGGATACCCAACCGGTCACAGCGGACAGCCCTGGGCAGTTCCGCGACGTGCCTTTCGGAGAGGGCTGCGTCGATTTTGTTGGCGTTTTCAAGACCCTGAATCAGCTCAACTATCGCGGCGCGTTTCTCATTGAGATGTGGACAGAAAAAGCAAAAGAACCGGTGCTTGAAATCATCCAGGCACGACGCTGGATCGAAGCCCGTATGCAGGAAGGAGGCATGACATGTTAGAAACGTTAAAAGCAGAGGTACTGGCGGCAAATCTGGCGCTGCCTGCCCACCAGCTGGTGACATTTACCTGGGGAAACGTGAGCGCCATCGATCGCACCCGTGGCCTGATGGTGATTAAACCCTCTGGCGTGGAGTACGACGTCATGACCGCAGAAGATATGGTAGTGGTCGATGTCGCCAGCGGTACGGTGGTGGAAGGGGCTAAAAAACCCTCCTCAGACACCCCGACCCATCTGGCGCTCTACCGCCGTTATCCGGAGATCGGCGGTATCGTGCATACCCACTCGCGTCATGCCACCATCTGGTCGCAAGCCGGGCTGGATCTCCCCGCCTGGGGCACCACGCATGCTGACTATTTCTACGGTGATATTCCCTGCACGCGCAAAATGACGCACGCGGAAATTGCGGGTGAGTACGAGTATCAAACCGGGGAGGTAATCATTAAAACCTTCGAAGAGCGTAACCTGAGTCCACAGCAGATCCCGGCGGTATTGGTCCATTCTCATGGTCCGTTTGCCTGGGGCAGCGATGCCGCCGATGCCTTACACAATGCGGTTGTGCTGGAAGAGTGTGCTTACATGGGGTTGTTCTCACGCCAGCTCTCACCGCAATTGCCCACCATGCAGCAGGATTTACTGGATAAGCATTACCTGCGTAAGCACGGAGCAAATGCCTATTACGGGCAGTGATCAACCGGAATTGATGTGTTCTTTCGAGTACCGCCGTTTCCAGACGGCGGGCGTTAACCCCGTATGCTTGCGAAAAATCTGCCGAAAATAACCGACATCATTGAAGCCGCAGCGGTTTGCCACCTCAGTGAGTGAAGAGGCGTTATCCAGTAAGAGCTTCTCAGCCGCTCTGACACGCTGGCGGTGAATAGCTTCGGTCAGGGTTAAATGGAAATTGCGTCGAAAAACCCGGCCCAGATAATCGGCATTGCAGTGCAATTCTTTTGCCAGCCAGGAGGTGGAAATTGCCAGATGGTATTTGGTCAGTATTAATTGTTTGGCTTTCCACGCCATTGATGCACCCGCTTCGTCACTATTTTCTTCTACCCCTCCCGACTGCGCAATTTGCTGAAGAATTAACAGCAAAATAAACTCTAATGCCACACTGCGTTTAAGCTTTTCCTGCTCGCTTAAAAACTGACGGAACAGCGAAATAACATATTGCGCGTCATGGACATGGCAATATTGTTCAATGGCTAATAACGCAAGATGATTGTGGTTATTATCCATGGGTTCAACATCAAAGTGGAGCCAGTAAAACTTCAGGTCGGCCGGAAAATCCTCTACCCCCACGTGGCGTCGGTTTGGCCAGAGCAGCAAACTCTCACCGGCGCTGACATTGAAGACCCGATTCTCCTCCTGGATCGTTAATGTCCCCTTTTCGACAAAAATGATTTCCCACGAGGTCAGTTTTCGGGAGGGATGCCGTCCAGTTCCCCGGGATATAAATAACCCGCCATTCTGGACTTTAATCGGAAGCGCTATGGATAATTCGAGCATCGGTATTCATTATCTCGCTTTTATGAGCTGTTTTTATTTTCTTGCTGCTTGATTATTAGTAAATAATTGACCGCGTGCCCGATCTAAATCACATTTTTATTATCAGGTCGGAATCCTCACCTTTTTATACTTTTCCCTTCCCTTGTTGCTTCGATGATTCAGGGCAGAATTAATGAGGTACCCAACACAAACACAATAAAAATGCGTTAACCGAGGAGTGACCTCATGACTTCCACGCCGATAACACGCTCTGACGTCGTGCAACAGAACGTTGACGACCGCCTCTCCATCCGCGAAAAAATAGGCTACGGCCTGGGCGATGCGGGTGGGACGGTGATTACCTGTCTCATCATGAACTTTTTGACCTTTTTCTATACCGATGTGTTTGGCCTGACTCCTGCGCTGGTGGGCACGTTGTTTATCGCCCTGCGCGTTTTTGACGCCGTCTCCGACCCGATCATGGGCGTCATAGCGGACCGGACCCAAAGCCGCTGGGGGCGTTTTCGCCCCTGGCAGCTGTGGATTGCCCTTCCGATTGGCATCATTGGTGTGCTCACGTTTACCGTCCCGGACGCCAGCATGGGGGTGAAAATCGCCTGGGCATTTGGCACTTACCTGTTGCTCTCCGTAGGCTATACCGCCATCAACGTGCCTTATTGCGCGCTGATTAACACCATGACCACGCGCCACAATGAAGTAATTTCTTGCCAGTCCTGGCGTTTTGTTCTGTGCGGCGTGGCGGGGTTCCTGGTCTCCGTAGGATTACCATGGCTGGTGGATGTGCTGGGAAAAGGCGACGTGGCGCAAGGATATCAGCTGGGGGTCGGCGTGCTGTGCGCCCTCGCCGTGGTGATGTTCCTGTGCTGTTTCTTCTGGGTTCGCGAGCGTGTCCCGCTGGCCTTGATGGGTCGTTTTACCCTGCGTGAGCATCTGGCAGGCCTGCGCAAAAACGATCAGCTTTTATTGATGCTGGTGATGTCCTTTCTGTTGATTAACGTCTTCAACATCCGCGGCGGCGGATATATGTATTTCATCACCTACGTGCTCCAGGGCAGCACCGCCTATACGTCGCTCTTTTTCACCATGGTGACCTTTGCCGCCATTCTGGGCGCGGTCATCGTGAACCCGCTCACGCGTCGTATTGATACGGTGAAACTGTATTACTACACCAATCTGGTGCTGGCCGCGCTGGCGCTCGGGATGTGGTTCCTGCCGGGTGGCCCGGCCTACCAGACGCTGTGGCTGCTGGTCATTCTGGCAAATGGCGTGATCCTTGGCTTTACGCTGCCGCTGCACTTCTCATTGATGGCCTTCGCCGACGACTATGGCGAATGGAAGACGCGCGTGCGCTCTTCCGGCATGAACTTCGCCTTTAATCTCTTCTTTATCAAGCTGGCATGGGCCTCCAGCGCGGGCATCATCAGCCTGATTTTTATCTCTGTCGCTTATCAACCTGGCACGGGCAACCAGACGGCGGCCTCGCTCCAGGGCATTACGTCCATGGAGACATTACTCCCTGCACTCTTCCATCTGCTTTTAGCGGTCTCTATCCGCTGGTGCAAGCTCAATAACCCGATGATGACGCGCATTGCAACCGACCTGCGCCAGCGTCACGTTCAGTCCTGAGGAGAACACGATGTCCATAATGGAACCCGATCTGCACAAGCTTAAAATCAACGATCCGTTCCTGGGTCAGTATCAACGTCTGGTTCGTGATGTGGTGATCCCCTATCAGTGGGATGCGCTGAATGACCGTGTCACGGAGGCCGAACCGAGCCATGCCATCACCAATTTCCGCATTGCGGCGGGGCTGGAAGAGGGTGAGTTTTACGGCATGGTTTTCCAGGATAGCGACGTGGCGAAATGGCTGGAAGCGGTCGCGTGGTCGCTGTGCCAAAAACCGGATGCAGAACTGGAAAAAACCGCCGATGAGGTGATTGATCTGGTGGCCGCCGCACAGTGTGAGGATGGCTATCTGAATACCTATTTCACGGTGAAAGCCCCCGGCGAGCGCTGGACTAATCTGGCCGAATGCCACGAGCTGTACTGCGCCGGACATATGATTGAAGCGGGCGTGGCGTATTTCCAGGGCACCGGCAAGCGTCGCCTGTTAGAGGTCGTCTGTCGGCTTGCGGACCATATCGACACCGTCTTTGGCCCGGGAGAAAATCAGCTGCACGGCTATCCCGGCCATCCGGAAATCGAACTGGCGCTGATGCGGCTTTACGACGTCACGCAAGAACCACGCTATATGGCGCTGGTGAAATATTTCATCGAAGAGCGAGGCGCTCAGCCCCATTTTTATGACATCGAGTATGAGAAGCGTGGCCGGACGTCGCACTGGAATACCTACGGCCCGGCGTGGATGGTCAAAGATAAAGCCTACAGCCAGGCGCATCAGCCTCTGTCGGAACAGCAAACGGCGACAGGTCATGCGGTCCGCTTCGTCTACCTGATGGCAGGCATGGCACATCTGGCACGTTTGAGCCATGACGAAGGCAAACGTGAAGACTGCCTGCGCCTGTGGAATAACATGGCGCAGCGCCAGCTCTATATCACTGGCGGCATCGGCTCACAAAGCAGTGGCGAGGCTTTCAGCAGCGATTACGATCTGCCAAACGATACGGTTTATGCCGAAAGCTGCGCCTCGATTGGCCTGATGATGTTTGCCCGCCGGATGCTGGAGATGGAGGCGGACAGCCAGTATGCCGACGTGATGGAGCGTGCGCTTTACAACACGGTACTGGGCGGAATGGCGCTGGATGGAAAGCACTTTTTCTACGTCAATCCGCTGGAAGTCCATCCGACAACCCTCGCTTTGAACCATATTTATGACCACGTCAAACCGATCCGTCAGCGCTGGTTTGGCTGCGCCTGTTGCCCGCCGAACATCGCTCGCATCCTGACCTCCCTTGGTCATTACATCTATACCGCGCGTCCGGAGGCGTTGTTTATCAATCTCTACGTGGGGAATGATATTGCTATACCGGTAGGCGATCGGGCGTTGCAGTTACGCATCAGCGGCAACTATCCGTGGCATGAACAGGTGAATATCGACATTACGTCTCCCGTTGCGGTCACCCACACGCTGGCGCTGCGCCTGCCGGACTGGTGCGAAAACCCGGCGGTGATGCTGAACGGCGAAGCCGTTTCCGGCGACGTGTCACGCGGTTATCTCTACCTCACCCGCAACTGGCAGGAAGGAGATGCATTAACCCTGACGTTACCGATGCCCGTTCGACGTCTTTACGGAAACCCACAGGTCCGCCAGCAGGCGGGTAAAGTGGCGATCCAGCGCGGTCCGTTGGTTTACTGTCTGGAAGAGGCCGATAACGGTTCCGGCCTGCACAACCTGTCGCTGCCTGCTGACAGTGAATTCAGGGTCTTTGAAGGAACAGGAATTTTCGCGCACAAAATGCTGATTCAGGCGCAAGGTGTGGCGCATCGCCCGTGTAACGCAGCTTCCCAGGCGCTCTGGCAATACGATCGCTCACCGGTAAAACCTGAGTCCAGGACGCTAACTTTTATTCCGTGGTTTAGCTGGGCCAATCGGGGTGAAGGTGAAATGCGGATTTGGGTGGACGAGGTATAAAAAAGGTTAATATATCTCTTCAATATATATGATATTTTTATCAAGCCTGGCTAAGACCAGGCTTAATTCTGTTAAAAGCAGTAATATGTGATCTAATCCTCGGTTTGGTTTTTTTGACATGATCCACACCGACAACCCATTGTATACAAAACATTTTAGTGATATTCCATTAATACACACAGCTATAAAAAGGTTACCCCATGGAATTCACTGAAAGACTCAATTCACTCTCTAATAAAATAAAACAACAAATTGACGTAATTAATACAGAAGAAGCAACAAAAACTGCCTTTGTAATGCCTTTCATTCATAATGTTTTAGGTTATGACGTGTTCGATCCATCGGAGGTTACTCCGGAGTTTGTTTGTGATGTCGGCACAAAAAAAGGCGAGAAAATCGACTATGCCATCATGAAAAACAATGATGTGCAGATCCTCATTGAATGTAAAAAAATTGGGGAATCTTTAAATATTAATCATGCATCACAACTTTTTCGATACTTTCATGTCACCAACGCCAGAATCTCTATTCTGACCAATGGACAGCATTATAAGTTTTTTACAGACCTTGATGCACCCAATAAAATGGATGAAAAACCATTTTTAGAAGTGGATCTTTTAGAAATTGATGAGAATATAATCCCTGAGTTAAAAAAACTTACTAAATCATCTTTTGATCTTGAGTCTATAATCAATGCTGCCGGTGAACTTAAGTACGTAAGCCAAATAAAAAAAATCCTCCATATTCAGCTGAATAATCCAGAAGATGACTTTGTGAAATTTTTTGCTTCTCGAGTATATGATGGCATTTTGACTCAAAAAGTTAGGGAGTCTTTTTTAAATCTCACTAGAAAGGCCTCAAGCCAATATATAAACGATCAAGTTAATGAGCGACTCAAGTCAGCGATTACTGGCGTAACTCCCGTACTCGTTGAAAAACCTAGCGAGCCATCTCACATTGATGATGAAGATCAGAAAGATGAACGTGATGTAGTAACAACGTTAGAGGAGCTTGAGGGCTATCATATCGTTAAAGCTATCACCAGAGCGGTATTAGAAGCCCCACGAATAACTCATAGAGATACTAAAAGCTACTTTGGCATACTTGTTGACGATAATAATCGCAAGCCTTTATGCCGATTACACTTTAATCGATCTCAGAAGTATCTTGGATTGTTTGACATAGAAAAAAATGAAACTCGCCACCCCATCGCATCTGTTGATGATATCTATTCCTTTGCGGACATTCTGAAAGCAACTGCGGCGCTTTATAATTAAACCTCATCAAGGCAGTACACGACGTGCTGCCTCTGCCAGAAAGGCACTGCGGTTACTGTACTGGGGATGCTCACTAACGAAAGAATCAATTTTGACCAGCAAACGTCGGGGCAGAGTAATGTTGATTCTCTCAGCCTTGCCATCAAATTGTTTCATATCAATATCCACCAGCAGCCATTGTCCGCCCGTGTAATCGTTCGGACAGGCATCCAGATGTGCTTTTACATTTACCGGAAGGGGTAAATCCTCTTCCATTTCATACAACGTTTCAAAATGAGCTGTTAGAGCCTCTCGTGCATCCTGAAAAGCATCATCCAACGAATGACCAGCAAAAAAGCAGCCTGGAACATCAGGGAAAAATCCGCTGGCGCTACCGTCGGGGTCAGTATGAATGTAAGCCGGATAAAACATAACTGCTCCTAATATTAATGTTTAATTCCCGCCTGCCGCCAGATTTGCGCGAGGGTTCCAGGTTTAATGTCCTTTTTAGGATGGGGAACGGTGACCAGCCCCTTATACGTAGGATGTCGGAACTGATGATGACTACCTTTTGTTCTTACACATTTCCAGCCATGACTGACCAGAAGAGCAATGACCTCCGCGCTTTTCACATTCCAATCCTTCCATGATTATACACATCATACACACCATAATTGACGATTTTGATCACAGTAGCGCTTCGATGTTGTCAGTGCAGCACGGCTTAAGCAGAACAGGAAGAAGCAGTGAGAAAAGAATGTGTAAGGGAGAATTTTACAGAATATGTTGCGAGGGCTTTCGCAACAAAATGCGGTATTTCTGCGAAGCCGCCACCCGGCAACTTGCGGGCTAAAATCCAAAAGCCCCATCCGTGGGGACAATGTGAATCATCAGAAACGCCAGGTCAGACCCGTCATCAGGGCAAAGCTGTCGTCACGATCGATCATCGAGCTGTTCTTCACGTCGTCAGGGAGCACGGTATAAACCGCGCTGGCGTTAAGGAACAGTTTTTGCGTCAGTTGGTATTTCGCTGCGAGTCCAACATACGGGGTCCAGCTGTCACCGGCGGTGTATTCATTCAGGCCGGAGCGACGGGACTCGTTACCGGATACGCCGTAGTAGTAGTCGTTATAGCTTTCGTCACTGTAAAACACGCCAAAGGATGGCGTCAGGGTCAGGCGTTCCATACGGATCGGACGGAAGTAAGAGATCTCCCCCATCACACCGCCGCTTTCGTCCATAGCATCGCCGGAGGCGGCAATTTTCAGGCTACCCCAGCGTTCATGGCGGTAATAAGCGCCACCCACAAACGCGGAGGCTTTACGCTCATCCAGGTTTTTCATCTGATGATCGTCGTTGTCTTCCGGATCAAAATGTAATGGCATCCAGGAGGCGGTGAAGCTCAATTCGTTCTTTTCATCTTTCCACAGAATCCAGCCACCCGTCGTCTGACGAATGTAAAAACGATCGCCTTCGTAACTAATTAATGGCACTGCTGAGGTCGTCTCATTATACCCTTTGTAAGGCGACTCATTAAATACAGCTCCTGCCCCAAGAGAAAACTCACCCGCCATAGCCGATGATGTCGCAAATAACGCGGTGATAATCAGTAAATTCTTTTTAATAGTCATTTCATGCAATCCATTTAGACGCCAAACAAGCGAGGCGATTCTAATGGTTACAAATTTGCCAGTGCAATAAAGCAGTTTATATAATATTATATATATAATGATATAGATGGGCGTGCATAATGAATAAATTACAATTAAAGCCGCGTGAATTAAAGATTATTTCCGTCATCGCCGCAACACGCAGCATCGGTGATGCCGCCGCGCTGTTGGGCATGGCGCAGGCCAACGTGAGCAAATATCTGTCTGATTTTGAAACACGTGTCGGGCTGAAAGTCTTTGAACGCACCACCCGTCAGCTCTCCCTCACTCAGTTTGGCGAGGCACTCCTGCCGTACGTGAATGCCACCCTGGATAAAAATAGCCAACTGATTAATTTTATCGCGGATTATAAGCACGAGAAGCGTGGGAGAGTCACCATTTACGCGCCAACCGGCATAGTGACCTATCTGGCACGTCATGTGATTCATAAGATCGAAGAAATAGGGGATATTCGCCTCTCGCTGAAAACCTATAACCTCGATCGGAATGAATTTTCCGATGGCGTGACGTTCCCTGACGATTGCGATATTTTAATTACCTACGCCCAGCCAAAAGATGAAAACCTGGTTGCCACCGTTCTGACAAAATACTCTGTCACCGCCTTTGCAACAAAAGAGTATTTAAACCAGCATCCTATTCGTGGCCCGGAAGATTTGAGTAAACACTCCTGTATTTTAATTGATTCCATGCTCGTTGACGATGCCAACATCTGGCGTTTTCGCATTCACGACAGTGAAGAAGTGCATGATTATAAAGTCACGGGGAACTATATTTGTGACAATACACAGACGGCCCTTGAGCTGGCGAGAAATAACCTGGGGATTGTTTTTGCGCCAAAAGAGAGCCTGAAAAAGGAGTTAACCCAGGGCATGCTGGTGCCTTGTTTCCCGCATGAGGAGGAGTGGTGGCTTGATTTAACCGCCATATTCCGCAAACGTGAATATCAACCGTGGCGGGTGCAATATGTCCTGGACGGCGTGCTGAACTGTCTTCGTCAGCAAATTGCTCAGGCCGCACCGGGGCGGCCTGAGTCTGAAGATTAAAACAGTCCGAGCGGTTTATCGGAATAACTGACCAGTAAGCATTTGGTTTGCTGATAATGGTCCAGCATCATTTTATGGGTTTCACGGCCTATGCCCGACTGTTTATAGCCGCCGAACGCCGCATGGGCAGGATAAGCATGATAACAGTTGGTCCACACGCGCCCGGCCTGAATGCCGCGCCCCATTTTATACGCCAGATTGCCGTTGCGACTCCAGACGCCCGCACCCAGCCCATATTGCGTATCGTTTGCCAGCTCCAGCGCTTCTTCCATGGTTTTAAAGGTCGTTACCGCCAGTACCGGTCCAAATATCTCCTCCTGGAAGACGCGCATACTGTTTTTGCCGTAGAGAATGGTCGGCTCAAGGTAGTAGCCCTCTTTTAGCTCGCCATCAAGCATTTTACGGCGGCCACCGGTAAGGACATCCGCGCCCTCTTTTTTACCGATATCAATATAGTTGAGGATGGTTTCAAGCTGCCCATGTGACACCTGCGCCCCCATTTGTGTCCCGGTGTCGAGCGGGTTACCGCTGCGGATGGACTCTACGCGGCGAATCGCACGCTCCATAAAGCGCTCATAAATGGACTCCTGCACCAGCGCCCGGCTTGGGCAGGTACAGACCTCACCCTGGTTAAACGCAAACAGCGCAAAACCTTCCAGCGCTTTATCAAAGAAGGCATCCTCCTCGTCCATAACGTCCGCGAAGAAGATATTCGGCGATTTACCGCCCAGTTCCAGGGTGACCGGAATAATATTCTGCGTGGCGTACTGCATAATTTGCTGGCCCACTTCCGTGGAGCCGGTGAATGCCACTTTGGCGATACGTTTTGAGGTGGCGAGGTATTCGCCAATTTCGCCGCCCGCGCCGTTAACCACGTTGATCACCCCTGGCGGCACCAGATCGCCGATAATTTCCATCAGCAGCAGCACCGACAGCGGGGTCAAACGTGCGGGTTTCAGCACCACGCAATTACCTGCGGCCAGTGCCGGGGCCATTTTCCAGCTCGCCATCAGCAGCGGGAAGTTCCACGGGATAATTTGCCCAACGACGCCGAGCGGTTCATGGAAATGGTAAGCCACGGTTTCACTGTCCACTTCACTGATCCCGCCCTCCTGCGCACGAATACAGGACGCAAAATAGCGGAAGTGATCGATAGCCAGCGGTACATCTGCCGCTGTCGTTTCACGAATGGGTTTACCGTTATCCCACGTCTCCGCAGCGGCCAGCAGCTCCAGATTTTGCTCCATGCGATCGGCAATTTTAAACAGAATCGCCGCCCGGTCCTGAATGGACATCTGTCCCCATTTGTCCTTCGCTTTATGCGCCGCATCCAGCGCCAGATCGATATCTTTTTTACCTGAGCTGGCTATCTCACACAGCGGCTGGCCGGTGACGGGCGTCAGGTTGGAATAGTATTCGCCGTCGACGGGGGCCACCCAGTCGCCGCCGATAAAGTTGTCATAACGGGGCTTAAGCTTCAGGGGATAACCATACTCGCCGGGCTGCATACGCGTTGAGGGAGGATTATTCGTCATGACCGTCTCCTTGCTGTGAATGTCTTACAAGGGTAGTCACGACTGATGCTTTTCTCGCCAGTTGATAGCAGCTTTACGATAGGTATCACGGATTACCTTACTTTACGTTTCGTTTTTGCTACTCAGCCATACTTAGGATTATCGAAAAGGGTGAGGAGACAACGATGGGGCTGTTTATCGGATTTGACGTGGGGGGCACCCACATTAAGCATGGCGTGATTGACGATCAGGGAAACGAGCTGGTTTCCGAAGAGTATGACACCCCCGACGATGCGCATTCATTCAAAGAGCTATGGCAGAAGGTCGTGGAGTCCTGGCAAAAATCCCATGACATCCAGGCCATTGGCGTCAGTTTCCCCGGTCATATCAATACCCATACCGGGCAGGCAGCCAAAGCGGGCGCACTCAGTTACCTGGATGACGTGAACCTGTATGAACTCTTTGGCGGGCTGACCGATCTCCCTGTTATTGCTGAAAATGACGCTAACTGTGCGGCCCTTGGCGAGCGCTGGCGCGGTGCCGGACGCCGCTACGAGAGCTTTGTCTGCATGACAATTGGCACCGGCATCGGCGGCGGTATTGTGACAGAAGGCGATCTCTACCGTGGCGCGCATTATCGTGCCGGCGAGTTTGGCGTCATCCCCGTGGGGAATAACGGCGAATGCATGCATGAAGTCGCCTCGGCGCGTGGGCTGATGGAGGCCTGTCGCAAGGCGCTGGCCCTGTCTGAAGACGATATGCCTGACGGCGAGGCACTCTTCACCCGGATGGACAGCGACGTCCATTTGCGTGAAGCCATCAATGAGTGGGCACTGTTCCTGTCACGCGGCGTCTATAGCGTGATATCCATGTTTGATCCGCAGGCGGTGCTGATTGGCGGTGGAATTAGCGAGCAGGATAAGATTTATACCCTGATGGATAAGCATCTGAAGACGTTTGAGGAGTGGGACGCGCTGCGCGTCCCCATTATGCCCTGTGAGTTAGGTAATCAGGCGGGACGGCTCGGTGCCGTCTGGCTGGCCCGGCAAAAACTGGCGTCCCGCGCCTGATTCAGGGTTTGGTTGTCTCCGGAAAAAGCATCGCGTCACGCAGGAGGTGATCGTTACCACGACGGCGGGTAAAGCCAATGCGATTAAAATATTCCAGTATTTGAATCGCCAGTTTGCGCCCGACGTTGAGACGATCGCGGAAATCCGCCGCGCAGGTGGAGCCTCGCGCTTGATCCAGTTCACGGATCAGACTGGCGAAGGTGACAATACGATCGTTGCGATAGTAACGATCTTTCACGATCGCCGTAATCAATCCTTGCTGCGCCGCATGGCGCAGTACCTGACGCATTAAGGCTTCATCAGCGCCGGTTTCACGAGCCAGATCGCGCATCCACCAGGGATCATCGCCAAACAGCGGTGCGGCTTTTTGCCAGACAGCCTCTTGCTCTGGCGTGAATCCCGCTTTGTGATCGGGTAAATGCAGCCAGCCGTGATGGCTTTGAATCACGCCGCTCTCACGCATCTGCTCGATTAAGAGCAGCACCAGCGCATCGTCTTCCATCGGCAGCGCCATGCGACGCAATCTCTCGCGCCCCGGCCCTGGCTCATCCTGATGCTGTTCATGATAGGTCGCCAGGGTTGTGAGCACTTTACGCTGCCAGCGCGCGGCGATGGGGGCGCTGAGTAAGCTGTTTCCCGCCTGAATAAAACCGGGCTGTTGCGTCAGCTGTTGCAGGCCTTCCCCGTTAAGCTGACGTGCCCAGGCAAAATCAGCAAGATTCACCGCGCCGCGCTCAAGACGTACCGCCAGCGCGGCGCGATCGCTCTCTGCCAGCGCCAGCGCTGCCAGCCACTGCAAATATTCGGGTTTGCGTTTACCGCGACGGGGTGGATTGAGCATCACGACACGGGCCCCTGCCAGGGTTTCCCGGGCAGAGATATCACGCAGCACCAGCCTGTCGTTGTCGGCCAGCCAGAGCGGCGTGTCAAACACCAGCTCCGCAAGATCGTTTTCCAGCAGCGAAACGCGTCCGGTGACGTGGCTGGCAGCATGGTGGATATGCACCGGCTGCCACTGGGTGAGCGCCCCAAGCGCGTGTAGCGAGACAACCACCCGTTCCGACGGTTCAGACGGCGCGTCGGCCAACAGCCAGTCGCCGCGATTAAGCTGCTCTTTTTCAGCATCGCCTGCAATATTTAAGGCGATGCGTTGCCCCGCACAGGCACGTTCCGCGGGTTGGTTTTGCGCATGCAGGCCGCGCACGCGCATTGGTTTATTCACCCCGGTAAGCCAAAGGGTGTCGCCCACCTTCACATCACCGCTAAGCGCAGTGCCGGTGACCACCAGCCCGGCGCCTTTAACGGTGAAAGCCCGGTCGATCGCCAGACGAAAGCGATGATGGCTGGCCTGTTCACGGGACTCAAGCTGCGTGAGGTGTTCACGGAGGGCCTCAATACCGCGACCTTCCGTCGCCACCGTGACAAAAACGGGGGCATCAGCAAAACCATATTCGCCCAGCACGTGGGCGATTTGGTGCCGAACTTCGTCAATACGCGCTTCATCCACGCGGTCTGCTTTGGTGAGCGCCACGGTAAGCAGAGGGTTGCCGGTCAGTTGCAGGATCGCCAGATGCTCGCGGGTCTGGGCCATCACCCCGTCATCGCAGGCAACCACCAGCAGGGCGTGATCGATACCGCCAACGCCTGCCAGCATATTAGTGAGAAACTTTTCGTGGCCGGGTACATCGATAAATCCCAGCACGCGTCCATTCGGCTGCGGCCAGTAGGCATAGCCCAGATCGATGGTCATGCCGCGTTTTTTCTCTTCCGGCAGGCGATCGGCGTTTATCCCGGTGATCGCCTGTAAAAGCGTGGTTTTACCGTGGTCGACATGACCCGCAGTGGCAATAATCATTTGAGCAACATCTCCAGAAAACGCTGTTCATCTTCAAGACAGCGCAGATCCAGCCATAAACGTCCGTCGTATATCCGGCCAATCACGGGGGCGGGCAACGCGCGCCAGCACATCGACAAGGCCTCAAGCTGGCTTCCTCGACCGTCCCGCGGTGTAAAGGTTAACGCCGCGCTGGGCAGCCTGTCCACGGGCAGCGAGCCGCTGCCGATTTGTGACTGACAGGGTTCAACACGCACATCGAACTGCGCATAGTGTGGCGCAATTTGCCCCTGCAAGCGCACGCCCTGGGCATGAATGGCGGCGGCATCACGGGTCAACAACCGCAGCGTGGGCAGACGTTCGGCAAGCTTCTCCGGATGCAGATAGAGCCGCAGCGTGGCATCCAGCGCTGCCAGCGTCATTTTATCGGCGCGCAAGGCACGTTTCAGTGGGTGAGCCTGCAACTTCGCGATCAAATCGCGCTGGCCAACGATAATCCCCGCCTGCGGCCCGCCCAGCAGTTTATCGCCGGAAAAGCTCACCAGGCTAACGCCCGCAGCGATCATCTCCTGCGGCATCGGCTCCTTCGGCAGTCCGTAATGACTCAGGTCCACCAGTGAACCGCTGCCTAAATCGGCAATGACCGGCACGTTCAGTTCGCGGCCCAGTTCGGCCAGCTCGGCTTCATCCACCGCTTTGGTGAAGCCTTCAACCTGATAATTGCTGGTGTGGACTTTCATCAGCAGCGCGGTCGTGTCATTTACCGCTGCACGATAATCTTTGGCATGTGTGCGGTTGGTGGTGCCAACTTCATGCAGCACACAGCCGGCCTGACGCATCACATCGGGGATACGAAAGGCGCCGCCTATCTCCACCAGCTCACCCCGCGACACCACGACCTCTTTACCTGCCGCGGTCGCTGCCAGCATCAGCAGCACGGCGGCGGCGTTATTATTCACAATGCAGGCATCTTCAGCGCCCGTAATCTGGCAAAGCAATTCCGCCAGCGCGCGATCGCGATGCCCGCGTCCCGCGCCGTCCAGATCGTACTCCAGGGTGACGGGTGAACGCATCGCCTGGGTAACGGCGTCTATCGCCTCTTCGGCCTGCTGCGCTCGGCCCAGATTGGTGTGCAGCACCGTTCCGGTGAGATTAAACACCGGCTGCAGCGCCCCCGCCTGGCGGTGTTCGAGCCGTGCCTGTACCGCGTTTGCCCAGTTATCATTCCACTCAGGCAGGATGCCTTCTTCACCGATCGTCCGGCGCGCGTCGTTTTGCAACGCTCTGAGCGTGTTCACCACGCGCGTATGCCCGTACTGGTTCAGTAACGGTTCAAATGACGCGTCACGCAGTAGGCGGTCCGTAGCGGGAAGGTGTCGGTAGAGCGAGCGGGAGTCCGGTTTCATAAGTCTGCCTGAGAATAAGAAAACTGCGGCTATTTTAGCAGGTTGATGCGTGCGAGTCCTGAAAGGTGCAGCGAGCCTTTATCCAGATCAATTTACGTAATCAATTATTTTGACGAAATAATAAATAGCATGAATTAATAAATCAGAATTTACCAATACCAATGTATCAGCGGAACAAATATTATACGGTCTTTATCTCATATCATCATTGCAAGGACGCATTTGTATGCCATCATTACCGAAAACGCTGGCCATGATTGTATTGTCAGCGAGCACGCTCTTTTCCTCAGGCCTTATGGCCGATCAAAAATACGGTTTCGCCGAGAAAACAAAATGCATTAAGCCTTATATGCCCTTAATTATTAACTTTAAGGTGGACGATTACCTCAATAACTTCGCTGGCATAGCCTATAACATCATATACATCGGCGCAGATGATAACAATGGACGTGCAGATCTGAACAGCTTGTATACCAATAGCGAAGGTCATGATTATCTCAGCCAGGGTGGCAATGTCTATCGTTATGCGAAGACCGAAATAAAGGATAGCTATAGCTACGTTAACGCCCCGGGCGGTACGATGATGAGTTATTTGTCTAAGCCTGTCTGCCTGGAAAAAAAAGACTGCCATGTTTACCCCAGTAATTTTCAACCAACCACAGATCATGGCATATCAAAATACAATGACTTAAAGAGATACTATCCTAACGATTTTATCTATGTTCATTCAGGGTTATTCCCTACGCTGCACGAAGGTAATCTCGACACCACTATTTTCACCCTGGTCCGAAAGTTTAAAGTTCTTCGCATCGAGATTTTTACCGTAACAAATGGCGAAAACGTCTTCGATAGTGCTAAATGGATGGGCGATATAGGCGCGGAGCCTATCGTGATGGAATATCGTGCCAGCCAGTCTGGCGATGAGTATTACTATTTGGATGGGGCAAGCGGCCTTCGGCGCCCGACAAGCACAAGCCCACTTAAGGCGTTTCCAAACCACCTTGATCCATCTATCCAGGCAATGGACTTTAAACTCAAATTTAAAGAAGGTGTGCTTGGGGAAATCTACTCCGAAGCGCAATTTTATTACTTTTCTGATGCGCAAAAAGAGACGCTTAATAAATGCAGTACCCCATGGCACAAGTGAACAAAGTAAGGCTCATAGCGCTTCGTTAGACTCGCCCTGAATCTTGCTACGCTGCGCATAGGGTACAGAAAGAAAAAATGTTTTCTTTCTGCCTGGCTACGCCTTCGGCGGCTCGGTGCGTGCAAAGCTATCGCGCTGGAAGAGCGTCTCGGCCAGCTTAACCAGCAGCGGGCGCTCTACGCACCAGCCCGGCGCGACGCGGCGGAAATTGAGATAACCAATGGCGCAGGCGATGGCGATGGTGGCCAGATTGACGGCATCGGGCGCAATTTTACCCTCGCGGATCAGCGCTTCACATCTGTCCAGGCTACGGTTGATTTTCTCCCGTTGACGCAGCAATTCCGTTTCCGACTGCTGTGCAACCGGACGCGCCTGCTCACGAACGGAGGTGAGCGCCGCATCCATAATCCCATCGGCCAGAGCTTCAATCTGCTTAATAGCCAGCGCGGCTTTCGGCTCACGCGGCACCATAGCCGGCGCGATGCCCAGCAATTCGATATATTCCGCAATGATCGGCGAATCGAACCAGGTCTCACCGTCATCGGTGACCAGCGCCGGTACTTTGCCTAACGGGTTGTAAAGCGCCACGCCGTTTTCCGCATTGTAAGGCTGCTCATTGATAAACTCGAAGGTGATGCCTTTCTCCAGCAACAACACGGAAATTTTCCGCACAAAGGGGCTGGTATAGCTGCCGATAAGTTTCATTGTCTGATCCTTGAACACTCAAAACGCTAAGTATGGATCAGACAATGAAAAATGGCAGGCGTTAGTGATCAAGATAGAGATAATGCATCCAGCTCGTCATACGCAGCAGAACTTTACGCATCACCGACACATGCGAGAAGTGATCGGAATAGACCGCCACCTGGGCATAAATGCCATCTGGCAGGGCATCCACATCGGCATTCGGCGCCAGTTCAATGGTCCCCAGCACGCCGTCGGTACCCGGGATGACCGTCAGCGACTGTAGCGCACCCTGTGCCTGATAGGAGCCGCCCGGAACCACCGGCAGAATACTGGTGAGCTTACCGGAGAACACCTGGCCTGGCAGCGCGTTAAAGACGACTTCAGCTTCGTCGCCCGGCTTCAGACGCAGTAACGAGTTCTGGCGGAACTGCGCAATAATCTGGCGTTTCTGCTCAGGAATAAAGACCATCACCGGACGCAGCGGCAGTGCGGCAGCGTACGTTCCCGGACGAATAAGCACCTGGGTGACGTAACCATTGCTGGGCGCCCGCACCACGGTTTGATCAAGATTGTATTTCGCTTCAGCAAGCTGAGCACGCAGGGAGGCAATTTGCGACTGCTCGCCGTTGACCATGCTGTCTAACTGGCTCTGGATCTGGGTCTGCTCTGCTACGGAACCTTTCACCATGGCATCCTGTGCCAGGTAGTTTTGCCGTGCGTTGTCGATATCGCTTTCAGAGAAGGGGTTAACCTTCGCCCGGCTGCCTTTCAGGTAGCGTTGATAATCTTTATAGAGTCGATCACGCTCTGCGGACACGCGGCTGGTGTTGGCGACCGCTTCCGTCAGCTGCGCTTTCAATACGGCAATATTGTGGGTGGCGGTGACGAGATCTGCATTCAGCCTGTCAACGCGCGCCTGATAACGACCCGGGTCAAGTTTAAATAACACTTCGCCTTTTTTAATGAGTTGATTATTTTTATCGGTGACTTCACTGACAATTCCCGTCACCTGCGGCGTAATCGGAATAGAAATAACCGCTTTTTGGGCCGTAAAGGTATAGGGATGGTTGTAGTTCATTAATAAAATAAGCCCGGCGACAATAAATACCCCGCCTAACGTGGCGGTTGCCAGTGTCCACTGGTTGACCGGAATGCGAAATATTTTAAAAATGGCCCAGGCGAACGCCACATAGGTCAGAATAATAAGTAAATCCATGATTAGTGCTCCTGCGTGTTCTTAGCCGCGGTCGGTTGCAGCGTGGCCAGTTTATGTTCCAGTTCGGCAACGCGTACGGCGAGCGCATCAACATCAGGGAGTCGGTCTGACGGGGGGAGATGGTTTTGCATTCCCCAGCCGCGCTCAGGCTGATAAAGGGTTGCCCAGATCCACAGGAACGGCCAGATGGCATGCAGCGTAAATAGACTAATCCAGCCCGCCGTATGAATAGCGTCGGCATGAGGATGGTTACGTTTTTTTGCCATGTTATAGGGAATATCATGGATTGCGATGATGCCGTAAAACAGCACCAGGAAAACAAAAATCAATACACCCAGTGCAAAATAGTTAAGAAACATATTTCCCTCACTTTACTTCGGTAACTTATAAATTTTATAAAATAGTAAGCAGCCAAATAATTTATTTAAAGCGCATTATCGCGCGTCGGTTTTACCGAGCGGGCGAGTATGAATTTTTATTATAACTGCACGCAAGTTTAATAGCGTGTCAAAATATAACCTGAATAACTTTATACTTAAGTTTACATATTGAGCGTAACGTACGTTACGTCTTTTCGCTATGGTCCAGAGTGCAAATAAGGTTTAGCTTTGCGTGCTACTTCAAGAATCTCTAAAAGAGAACGCAAAATTTATCATCGAAAGCACCAGGCGGAATCCGGGTAAAAATATTTTGTGAATGCAGTCACATTACAGAAACAAACACGCAGAGCAATAATGTGACACTCATCACAAAACATGGTCGATACTGGTGATTTTTTGCCCGTTGTCTTTTTTTTATCCGCCATTTTTGTGACTGCGATCACTTCATTAATCGCCCCACCCCCTACATTTACGTGACTGAGATCACACAAATTTTCGCTGTCTGGACAGTTGAACGATTCAGTGCCAGATTTCACAGCATCAGAACAGGGCTCGGCTACCTCTCTGCCGCCGCGCATTAACAATAAACCTCGGGCCGCAAGCCTAAGCGTAACCAGAAGAAGGGGTGTTTTATGTCATCCGATTTCAAGATCAAAGTTCAAAGCTTTGGTCGTTTCCTCAGCAATATGGTGATGCCAAATATCGGCGCGTTTATCGCGTGGGGTATCATCACTGCCTTATTTATTCCAACAGGATGGTTGCCAAACGAAACGCTGGCGAAGCTTGTTGGCCCAATGATTACCTACCTGCTACCCCTGCTGATCGGTTTTACCGGGGGCCGTCTGGTTGGCGGTGACCGCGGTGGCGTGGTGGGTGCGATTACCACGATGGGTGTGATCGTCGGTGCGGACATGCCGATGTTCCTGGGCGCCATGATTGCCGGTCCTCTGGGCGGCTGGGCGATTAAGAAATTCGACGTCTGGGTTGATGGCAAAATCAAATCCGGCTTTGAAATGCTGGTGAACAACTTCTCCGCGGGCATCATCGGGATGATCCTCGCGATTCTGGCATTCATGGGCATTGGCCCTGCGGTTGAAGTGCTGTCCAAAGCACTGGCGGCGGGCGTTAACTTCATGGTTATCCATGACATGCTGCCGCTGGCGTCTATCTTCGTTGAACCGGCAAAAATTCTGTTCCTGAACAACGCCATTAACCACGGTATCTTCTCACCGCTGGGCATTCAGCAATCTCACGAACTCGGGAAGTCTATCTTCTTCCTGATTGAAGCGAACCCGGGTCCCGGTATGGGCGTCTTGCTGGCGTATATGTTCTTTGGTCGCGGTAGCGCGAAACAGTCTGCTGGCGGCGCGGCAATCATTCACTTCCTGGGCGGTATTCACGAAATTTACTTCCCGTACGTGCTGATGAACCCACGTCTGATTCTGGCCGTTATCCTGGGCGGTATGACGGGCGTGTTTACGCTGAGCGTGCTGGGCGGTGGTCTGGTCTCTCCTGCCTCTCCAGGTTCTATCCTGGCAGTGCTGGCGATGACGCCAAAAGGCGCTTACTTCGCGAACATTGCGGCTATCTGTGCGGCGATGGCGGTCTCCTTCGTGGTCTCTGCAATCCTGCTGAAAACCAGCAAAGTGAAAGAAGAAGACGATATCGAAGCAGCGACCCGTCGTATGCAGGATATGAAATCTGAATCTAAAGGCGTGGCGACCCCGCTGTCTGCTGGTGACGTGTCTAACGACCTGAGCCACGTACGCAAAATCATCGTTGCCTGTGATGCCGGTATGGGTTCCAGCGCGATGGGTGCAGGTGTACTGCGTAAGAAAGTGCAGGATGCGGGTCTGACCAACATCTCTGTGACCAACAGCGCGATCAATAACCTGCCACCGGATGTTGACCTGGTGATTACGCACCGCGATCTGACCGAGCGCGCCATGCGCCAGGTTCCTCAGGCGCAGCATATTTCACTGACCAACTTCCTCGACAGCGGTCTTTATACCAGCCTGACCGAGCGTCTGGTGGCGGCACAACGCCATGAAATTAATGAAGTGAAGGTACGTTCCAGCCTGCAGGACAGCTTTGATGAGAGCAACGCTCATCTGTTCAGACTCGGCGCGGAAAACATCTTCCTGGGCCGCACGGCGAGCCACAAAGAAGAAGCGATTCGCTTTGCGGGTGAGCAACTGGTGAAAGGCGGCTACGTTGAGCCAGAATACGTTCAGGCCATGCTGGACCGTGAAAAACTGACGCCGACCTATCTGGGCGAGTCCATCGCGGTACCACACGGTACGGTTGAAGCGAAAGACCGCGTGCTGAAAACCGGCGTGGTATTCTGCCAGTATCCGGATGGCGTGCGCTTCGGTGAAGAAGAGGACGATATCGCCCGTCTGGTGATTGGTATCGCTGCCCGTAACAACGAGCATATTCAGGTGATCACCAGCCTGACAAACGCCCTGGATGACGAGACGGTCATTGAGCGTCTGGCCAATACCACGAGCGTGGAAGAAGTGCTGGCACTGCTGAACAAGTAAGATTGTCCTGGCCCCTCTCCCTTTGGGAGAGGGTTAGGGTGAGGGAAATGCCTCACCCCAGCCCTCTCGGGTACAAACATTGATGAAGGTTAATACGATGAAAGCATTACATTTTGGCGCAGGTAATATCGGTCGTGGCTTTATCGGCAAATTGCTGGCAGACGCAGGCATTACGCTGACATTCGCCGATGTGAACCAGGTGGTGCTCGACGCCCTGAATGCCCGTCATAGCTACCAGGTCCATGTGGTGGGCGAAAACGAACAGGTTGAAACCGTCTCTGGCGTGAACGCGGTCAGCAGCATTGGCGACGATGTCGTCGATCTTATCGCGACCGTCGATCTGGTCACGACAGCCGTGGGTCCTGTTGTTCTTGAGCGCATCGCGCCTGCCGTGGCGAAAGGCCTGGCAAAACGTAAAGCGCAGGGGAATGATACGCCGCTGAACATCATCGCCTGCGAAAACATGGTTCGCGGCACGACGCAGCTGAAAGGTCACGTTCTCGCCGCCGTTGCCGACGAAGATAAAGCCTGGGTGGAATCACACGTCGGGTTTGTCGACTCAGCCGTTGACCGTATCGTCCCGCCGTCAGAATCCGCCACCCACGATCCGCTGGAAGTGACCGTGGAAACCTTCAGCGAATGGATTGTGGATAAAACCCAGTTTAAAGGCACGCTGCCAACCATCCCGGGGATGGAATTAACCGATAACCTGATGGCCTTTGTCGAACGCAAACTCTTCACGCTGAACACCGGGCATGCTATAACCGCGTACCTCGGAAAATTAGCCGGTCATCAGACCATTCGTGACGCGATTCTCGATCCGACAATCCGTGCAGTGGTAAAAGGGGCGATGGACGAGAGCGGCGCGGTGCTGATTAAACGCTACGGTTTTGATGCCGACAAACATGCGGCATATATTCAGAAAATCCTCGGTCGTTTCGAAAATCCGTATCTGAAAGATGACGTTGAGCGCGTTGGCCGTCAGCCTTTGCGCAAGCTGAGCGCGGGTGACCGCCTGATTAAACCGCTGCTGGGTACCCTGGAATATAGCCTGCCGCACGCCAACCTGGTCAAAGGGATTGCCGCTGCCATGCACTATCGCAGCGAGCAGGATCCCCAGGCACAAGAGCTGGCACAGCTGATTGACGCGCAGGGCCCGCAGGCCGCGCTGGCGCAGATTTCAGGACTCGAGGCGAACAGCGATGTGGTTGCGGAGGCGGTTAACGCATACAACGCCACTAAATGATGCAGAATGCGGCGCAGATTATTCTGCGCCGAAATAACAGATTGTCAGATATGCAGGCAATAATGGAACAAACCCAGGCCTTTGAAAATCGTGTGCTTGAGCGTCTGAATGCTGGCAAAACCGTACGAAGTTTCCTGATAACCGCCGTCGACCTGTTAACCGAGGCGGTCAACATTCTGGTGCTTCAGGTGTTTCGCAAAGACGACTACGCGGTAAAATATGCTGTAGAACCGTTACTGGACGGCGACGGACCGCTGGGCGATCTGTCTGTGCGCCTGAAACTGATCTACGGACTTGGCGTGCTGAGCCGTCCCGAATACGAAGATGCCGAACTGCTGATGGCACTGCGGGAAGAGCTCAATCACGACGGCAATGAGTATACGTTTACCGATGACGAGATTCTCGGCCCCTTCGGCGAACTCCACTGCGTAAGCGCCCTGCCGCCTGCGCCGAATTTTGATAAAAGCGATCCTGAGCTTCATACCATGCAAAAGCTTAGGTATCAGCAAGTTGTCCGGTCCACCATGGTCCTATCCCTGACTGAGCTGATTTCCCGAATCAGCTTAAAAAAAGCGTTTCAGAAGTAAGACAGCGCGCATTGGTGTATCCTTCCCTGTAATTCCCCCGATTTTAGAGCTATATGTGATGAAAGAAGTCGAAAAAAACGAAATCAAACGCCTGAGCGACCGCCTGGATCTGATCCGCCATCAGCAAGCGGGTATGTCCTTAGTGGAGTCTGCCGATAAGTTCGCCGAGCTTGAGAAAGAGGTTGCCACGCTGGAAGCCGAAATCGAACGCCTGCGTGCCGTCAAAGGCCATAAGCTGAGCAAAGAAGCGCAGAAGCTGATGAGCATGCCGCATCGTCGAGCGATCACTAAAAAAGAACAAGCTGATATGGGCAAACTGAAAAAAACCGTACGCGGGATTGTGGTTGTCCATCCAATGACGGAGCTGGGCCGTGAAATGGGCCTGAAAGAGATGACGGGCTTTAGCAAGACGCCATTCTGATCCGCTTAGGCCTCTGCCCCTGGCAGAGGTTTATCCCGCCATTGCCTTTCAAAGGTGTGCAGGACAAAGGCGCATGATAAAACGAGCAAAATAGTCACTATTTCGCCCGTTATTTAACTTACGAATACCTGGCTCACCGAATAATCGCGAGTTTATTGCGGCTTACTTCTCTGAAATTTCCTTCACATCACTTTGATGAAGTTGATGAATATTACCATCAGCATCGCGGTATGAAATGAGACCTGTGTCTTTATCTTTCACCGGTTTACCGTGCGCCGTCATCATATGACCATCGGGCGTAGAAATAACATAATCATGCGAGCAGGCAGTGATCGTCAATGCCGCGCCTAAAATAAGTAAAGTGGGAAACACCTTCATTACGTTCTCCTGAAATCAGTGCCATCACTGAAATGACAAAGAAGGATTAAACACCATCAGAAGAGAATGTAATCATCTAAAAATGAAACGCCGCATCAATGATGCGGATAAAGCAGAAATTCTGTCATGCAATATCGGCAATTGTTAATTAACCGTTAATATACCACACAGGTGAATTGCGGCGAAAAGACGCTACTGACCAGCAGGGTGTTATCACGAATTTTTTTAATATTGATATTGATAGATTTATTATCCACGGTATTTTCCAGCCACATTTGATCAAAAACCTCATCAGAGGTGGTATCCAGCGGAGAAGCAACAATGTTATCAATCGTATAATTATACGTATTATCATCTATCTGGAAGCCATGCGAGAGATAAACCGAACGCTCAAGATAGGTGTTCGCATTGTCCGATTTTACATACCCTTCAAAGTGAAGCATGCCATCTTTTTTATGGTACAACTCGATACTTTCACTCACCGAAAACACCAGCGACCCATTTTTGACATCGATTATCGTCTTGCTGAAGGCTTTGCATTTCAGTGCCGGATTAGCATCATGCAAGAAATAGTAAGCCCCAAGTGAGACAATCAACACGATCAGCACCACCCCTATCGACACCCAGCCCTTTTTCATTGTTTTTTATTCCACTTATAATGATAAAAGTTGTCGCAAGAGATAATCTCCCTGGATTCCCCCGTATAACAATATGAGAGAAGCTCCCGGGTGTTATCCTTCTCGGATGAACTGACTTCGTTGCCGTAAATAATGAGGCTGTTTTTTTCGCACCGCATCTTGTTCCTGTTTAATGCATTTTCTATACGAACTAATGTTTCTTGCTTCTGGCTATCTGCAATTTCTTTAAGATAGATAATCTCGCAGTTATCCCCCGGCTTTACGAGGGTAGTCATTCCATTCGTTGCGCCAAGATGAGCGTACCAGCCTGCTAATGCGCCAGTAAGAAGTACAAGGATCCCGAAAGCCATGAGCAGAGGTTGCCAGTTAAGGCGCGTTGCCTTCTTTGCCACGGCGTCCGGGGGGGAGACCGGCTCCGTTTCCTCTGATCTTATATTGATGTCGCTATTTAAGATAAACCCAACCTTAGGCAGCGTAATAATGAGATCTTTGCAACCCAACAACGCAAGATTACGACGAAGAATACTGATGTATTGGTTAAGGTTACTGCCTGAGGCATGCAAACCATGCCGATCCCAGACCGTTTCAAGTAGAAACTCGCGGGTAAGCTCTCTTCCTTCAGAAGATAAAAAGGTTTCTAAGAGTCGTGCGGCAGGCAAAGCCAACTTGATGACGTCATTACTGGCGGGTAAATACAGCGTCCCGTCATCAGTGTTAAATTCAATCAACTCGTTAATTATATACTTCATAATAATATTCCCTGACCGATGCAGGTTAATTTGCCCAACCTGTTTAGGGATAGATCAGAAGTATACAGGTTTACTGCTGTTACCTACACCCTACCAGCAGGCTTAATGTCAGGGGTAATTACGCCATTAATAAACACATAATAATCTAAATACATTAACAGAGTTAGAATAAAAAACTAAATATGGCATCATTTTTGAATTAAATTGCCAGCAAGGTCAAATTGCCGTTTCCTGATGCCTTGATGTTTGTGCAGCAGGCAAAAGCCTGCGTTCCACCCTGGCACAGGAGTTGTATCGTGGATATCACTATCACTGACTTTTTGTCTGGCTTTTCCCAGGCACTGGACCTGCTTAACCCTAAAAAAGGGCAGCACGGAATAAGACGTGCCTATATCGCGATGGCTATTTTACGACAGCAGGGAGCCAGTGCCCCAATAATTAAAAGAGTCTTTACCGCCGCCCTACTCTATGAATTAGGTAACACACTGAACAGTGAATTATCCCACTTTCATAAACACTTCTCACAGATTTCATGGTTATCCAGTAGTGCATCACTGATATTTAATCGGACGAGATTAAACTCAGAGGGCCGTTTACTGGATCTGGTCGAAAACTTTTATCAGCTGGCAATAGTTGAAACCGACGGAGGGCACTATCCCGTATCAGCCATTGAGACGTTATGTCAGTCTATCGGTTCCCGCTATTCGCTGGACGATATCCTTTCTTTGCGCGAAATTGATCAGCTCCCTCATATCTGGTGGAAACTTGACTCAGCAAATCTTTTAGAAGAGGTTCGCGCCTTATCACCTTATTCTTCGCTGCTTCTTCAACACAATGATCTCATCGAACTGGCGACACTCCTCGCAGAGATTATCGACAGGTATTGTCATCACGCTGACGGCTTTTCTGCACAGGTCGCTGAACTTTGCGTTCGCCTGGCGGAAATGTATGGATTTTCGCATACCGGCATCGAAGAAATGCGCCTGGCCGGTTTACTGCACGGCATCGGAAAACTTGCTCTGCCCTCTGCTCTCCTCCAGAACGCCGATGCGTTAAAGGGTGAACAGCGTAAGCGCTTTAAAGCGTACCCTTTAATAACCAGAACCATTCTGGAAGCCATTCCAGGCATGTTTCACGTGGCGGCGGCGGCCAGTAGCCTGCACGAGCAACCGGATGGCAGAGGATTCCCGGACGGTCTGCGTAAATCACAGATCGATCTCAGCGCCAGAATCATAGCGATCGCTCATGCGTATGTTTCTCTTCGCACCCAACACAGCGAAGATGCAGCGTTATCGTCTGCCAATGCCCTTCACCCACTGCGCCAAAAAGCGCGGGAAGGTTCACTGGATGGCGAGGTGGTTGACGCCCTGGCAACCTTGCTCTGTGCTCAAAAAGCCTCCGTTAAAGCGATCGCTTCTCAGGAAAAGGAAACATGTCCTGGCGATAAGCAGAGTAACCTGACGGAATGCAACGTTATTTAAACGATTTGCGGCTCATGATAACACTCGCGCAAATGACAACATTTTACGTTATCGCTGATAACAGAATGATGATGACTCTGAAGAAGGGGTAAAATTTGAAGGTGTTTGTGTTGTAAGGAGGAGGATATTACTGAGGGGTCATGCTGCCAGTAACGTTAACGCAGCGATTGCGAGAGACAAAAGCCTGAAGTCAACGAACAGTCCGTCTGTAAGCCAGGCGTTAACGATAAAGAGCCACGAGCAAACCTTTCGTACGTGCCGCGTTCAGCCATTTTACCTGCATATGGCCCACGTTACCCGGCAGGGTGAACATCTGGTTGTCGCCGGATGCAACATGGAAAGAGGCGGTGTGATGCGTGCTGTTTTTAACGCAGCTTGAGCTGATGTCACCGTGAGACGTAGAGATATGACATACCGCCTCTGTAATCATCCCTTTAAAAGAGACTGAAGTCTGTGCTGCCGCTGCGTGGTTCATGGTAAAAGCAAAAATCATCAGAGCCAGGATATAACGCATCACATTCATCTCTCTTAGTGTAAGTCTGGCTGGAAGCACTCCAACCGCCGATGCAGCTATATAACCACAGATACCCTGCATATCGGTAGCATATGCTGCATATCAAAAACATATAGATATTTATCTCTGCCATTTAGCGACAGCACATTCATATTTAGTCAAATACGCTTGTTTTTAGATGACGGGAATACCTTCAGGCTTACTAAATACGGAATTCGGGGCGATTTATGCAAAATGGGCGGGGTAACAGGGGAAATCCTGCCCCGAAAGTGAATCACCATCGGGAATAAGCGGAGAAACGGATGAGACCTGGTCGTTATCTGACGAGCCGGGTGGTGAAGAACCGGGCTATGGAGAACAGAAGTAAGGCAACGGGCACGCGAATAAGTGATGCCTGACGGTCGCAGGCATTCAGCAGAAACGAAAAGGGGAACAGAGGGTGGCGATGACACATGCGGAATTCAATGAAAAAAGGGATGATAATCATCCCTTTGGAGTGTCTGTCGCGCCAGTGAATCTCTTAGTAGCTGTTACAGGTGAAGATATAACTTAGCGGTGTACCGATAAGATACAGGTTGTCAGACAGCGGGTTAATATCCAGCGCAATAATCGACTTATCCCCCGTTAATTCCATCAGCAAGGGCTCAAATTCCTGATCGCTGACCGTATCGTTGACCGATTTATGGATATCGCTGATTCTGAACAGATAAGAGTGCTTGAAGGTTTTTTTGCCATTGTTCATGTACAGGATGCGATGCAGTTTTTTGCGAGTGCCCTGGACTGAAACGTAACCTTCTAGGGTCAGATAAGCCGTATTCATGCCTGCGATACGCAGATCCTGATTGACCATAATTTCTTCATCTTCGAGAAAGTAGTGTGTCGGTCCGTTGCAGCGAAACTCACTGTATTGCTCATCATGCTTTGTTTCAAACAGGGCGAAGGTTATCCCCACAATGAACAGGAGGCCCATGGCAAAAATTGCGTATTTTTTTCTATTCATGATGATATTTCCAGCCAGAATAGAAAAAGTCCGTACAGTTGGCCAGTGACTTACCCTCTACGTTATGGCAATAGGAGAAAAAGGTCTTACCGTAGTCATCGTCATCAGAAATATGATCGCCGTTATCAAAAAGCAGGGTGTTATCTGGCCCGCACTGAAGTTTCAGGTCACTGAGCATTTTGTTGATTTGTTTCGTGGCGAGGGCTTTTTCATTATCGCTGAACTTATGCAGAAACAGCGCGTTACAACCAGGGGCAACTTCGACGAAATCACTGCTGACAATGTCATAGTGAGTGGTGAACTGCTTCAAAATGATAAATCCCAGTAAGGGAAGAAGAAGACACAGGAAGGCGACCAGCAGAATATTGAGTCCCTTTTTGCTCTTTTTTTGCCCGCCGCTTAGCGTGGAGGTCACATGCTGCCCTCCGGCCCTCTCACGCATCTCAATTTTTATTTCTGTATTGAGTCGAAAACCCACTTTAGGAACGGTAATAAACAGGTTATCGCACCCATGCGCAGCAAGGGTGCGCCGAAGGATGCTCATGTACTGATTGAGGTTATTGTTCGATCCGCGGAGGCCGTTTTTATCCCAGACTTCGGTTAATAAATAATCGCGCGTAACCAGCTCACCTTTCGATAAGATAAGTAATTCCAGCAACTGGCTTGATGGAATACTGAGCTTAATAAATTCATCATTGTCACCGCACTCAAGAGTGTGATCGGCAGAATTGAAGAGCATGTCATCTGAGATAATATAAAGCACAGTCACGGTCGCTGATAAAAAGGATAAACTCACTATATCAGCGTGGCCGCCCTACGATAAACAGGGCTTAGGTATACACTTCCTCAATATTGCATAAAAAGCAGGCGCTGCCGGGTATTAACATAACATTTCACGTTGTTCTTTTTACATTTTTATCATCATGCATGTAATTTGTTAATAATACCCTGGCAGACGAGTCCGTTCGGTTTTACCGATACTGATTACAAAATGAGTGAAAGCACACCACCCGCGAGGACCAAACCCGTTCCCACAACAGTGACGGGTTTTAACTTTGTATTGCCATTCACAACGCCCCACAGCAGATTAATGCACAGACAACTCCCGGCAATCATGATGTAAATAAGTGAAAAATCCAGATAAGCCACATAGGTCGACATCGCGTAATACGACAACACACCGGTGAGCAGATAAATAGCCGTCGGCAATTTTTTTGTGAAGTGCTGAGAGGCGGGTAGCACTGCGACACCTAACGTACGCGCCAAAATAGTGACAAACAAATAACATGACAAGGGTAAGTTCAGCATCAATTTAACTCATCTGCTTTCGTTTTCATGAGAATGAAGAATCCTGCCAGCATCATCAACCAGCCCAGAGAGGCGCCAATGGAAGGCACGATATTAAAGAACGCATAGTTTGCCACCACCGCCGTAAGCATCATGCCCCCGGCAATAATCGCACAGCATACGATGTTATCTTCCCAGTCACCTGCATTGGTTGACCAGGAGATAACGTAGCCCCCGCTCATCTGAACGAATGCGCTGAACCATAAAAAGAGATTGTTCGATGAATAGACGGCCCACGCCATCAGACACGTTGCCAGAACGCTGCTGAAAATAGTGATAAGTAAGCCGTATTTGCTATTACTTAGCCACATGGGAACTCCCGGAGTGAATTTGTCATCAGGCTTAAATGACATCACTCGCCGCCCTTATCAGCAACATAAAAAGGTCAGCCCGCTATAATTAGATTTTAATTCTGCATTTATATCGAAATTCATACGTTAGCTCTTTTACAGCGGAACGCCTTCTCCGGACGGGGCCTGTAAGGGGCGGATGCGGGATACTAAAATGGCGTCAAATTGGCGGTATGTTATACGGCCAGTGCTCCTGTCGACGCTGAGAGTCAGGAAAAGAGGATTACGGGAAAACAGACGGGTGAAAACACAAAGCAGAGGGGATCGTATGCCAGGGATCTGGCATACGTTATGGGTGATGATGTGAAACTATCGCAGCGTGATCAGCACTGTCGCATCCGTGGAAAACTTGCCGGATTGAGCAGGACGTCCTGGAATCGTGATTAATTTTGCGCGGTAGGTAAAGGATGTTGATGCGCTGCTGGTAGACGTATTAAATGCCACCGGCTGGCCGTTTTCGTCATCAATTTTAATACCAATATTGTCAAGCTGGGTAGGCAACGTATTGCGATCGATCAGTTTGCCATGGAACGTAAACTGGATACCCACTTTGTCATAATCGCCTGAGTTCAGACAGACAACAGGGATTTTGAAACTCATAGCGGGCATATTTTTATCGTCCTGTTTAAGCGCGAACGCAGGAAACGCGACGTGAATCCGCTGCGAGGTGACTCCGCACAGGGCCGTATTCACCACCACGGCAGGCAGATGAACATGCAAAAGTGGATGCGTTTTCCCGTAAATGCCAACTTGAGGCAATAAATATCGGCCACCATGCAGATCGCCAATTTTATAAAGACGAAGCGACAGGCTCTCACCCGGGATCCAGGCTGACACATGGCTGAGGCATCGCTCGTTATCTTTCGTACAAAGACTGAATCCCAGCCCGGGAATAGTCGTTTTAAATATACCGCGCGATGTATCCCATAGCGGAGCGCCTGTTTCAACGGATAATACGCTTTCGCTCAGCGCCTCGGTGGACTGAGAAGAGAGCGGGAGCGTTGTTAATAAGGTTCCTTCCGCCTGCGCTGCGCTATTTTGTAACGTAATGGCTGGCATCGTTTGTACAGGCGTCATCGCAAAAGTGTGCGCGGAAAAAGTTCCGACGATCGCGAGCAGAGCGCCGTTTTTTATCTGCATTGTAGTTCCCATATGTGCTTGTTGGTGTTGGCGGCATTGAGGTCAATTGAACAGACAGAATCGGTAGACTCATCCCTGGCGTGATAAGGCCAACGATTTTCGCGAACATCAAGGGCGATTAACCCTCCCGCAGAGACTATGCCGACACTCTCATTTTTGGCATCGTAAACAGGCGTGCCGAAAGGCATGGCCTCGCCTTTGGCATCATGGATATGTGCATACTGGATTTTCACGCGCCTGGCTTTCGGATCGACCTCCACAATGGCACCCGCGCGCGGAACGGTTTGATAGACATTACTGTCGATTTCAACCTGACCTTTAAGCCCCTCGGATGACAACGCGGTTTCGTTATAACGATAAGGCGTTAGACCACTGACGATCGCGTTGCCAAAATAATCGGTGGTAACGTCATTAACATTGGCAATATGCAGACCCGGGATATGGCTGGTGTGGACCAGAGCGGTACTTAACCCCAGCGGCTGGCCCAGAGTGACGCCATGGTGGTGCAGGATCATGGCACCATCCAGACCCGCAGTGAGCTCCTGGCTGTCATTTCCCTGGCTCCATCCCGCGCGAACAACGCCCTTACTGGTGTTCCAGTTCAGTGAGGAATCATATTGACGCTGCCCGGCCATCGTCGACATACCCGCGTCATAATTCAAACTATCGTCGTCGAAAAAGCTGCCCGCCAGGGACATTCGGCTATTCGTAGAGGCCCCGTGCGATTGGTTATAATTAAGGGAATGTTTTTTCTCTTGTCCAAGCGGGACGGACATATCAAACGAGACGGTATTTTCTGCGCGACTGCCAGATTGATGATTTACGTTGATAATAAATTGCGTTGTCAACAGGCTGAAGACCATACTCCCGCCAATGCCTCGGCTCATTTCACCATCAAAATCATATTGTTGAGTCAGGTTTAATGTGACGTTTATCTTGTCTAACTGTTGGTTAAGCTGCAGAGCGTACCGCGATTTATAGTCACTGCCTGAAGACCTTTGTACCGCATCGGCAAAATCACTATAGCCTTTGCTTAATTTATTCTCGGCGGTTAAATAAAGGTAACTGTCTGTGCTGCTAAAGCTGCGGGAGAGCCCCGACTTAATAACGTAACCCTGCCCTTTCTGGTTCAACGCGCTGCTGCTTTTATTCAGCGTGGTGGATACGCCACCCAGCCAACGGATATTTCCCCCTGCCCCTGTGGCGATATTAGAGTAGCCATCCGCATACTGGAACCCGTTAATAAGGGTGATATTATTGGTAGCACCATAAAAACTGTTGCCTTCGAGCAATTGTGGCGACGTGGACAGGCTTCGGTTACGTCCCAGGTAAAGGCTATAGCGAAATACATTAAACGGCACAAGCAAATTGAGTGAATTATAGGGTTGAATGATTTGTCGCGTTTCGCCGTTTGACTCGATGATGGTGATATTCAAATCGCCCGCGCTTGATGAAGCCGGAATATCTTTTAACGCAAAAGGTCCGGGAGTGACTTTCCGGGTAGCGATGACCATGTCATTTTGTTTAATAATGATGGTGGCATTGGATTTAGCAACACCCGATATAACAGGAACATAGGTTCGCTGAGCATTCGCCAGCATATCATTGCTGGTGGCGAGTTTGACGCCCCGTAGATTCTGCGATGAAAACAGTTCGCCAGAAGTGAAAAAGTCACCTATCGTAGCAGTGCTGCGCAGTGAATCCACGTCATGACTGACGTAATTTGTGCTGCTGGCATAGCGCAACCCCGTCCCCGAGCTTTTCGTCATAAAGCCATTATTTCTGAACTGAAAGCCAGCAAAATTTACGCCGTTATTAAAATTCCCATAGATACTTTGTTTACTGTCCGTACTGCGAACCTGATCATAGTTAAAGTTATAGGATGTAAATGCAGCATCAATACCGTCCTGCCACTCCTCTTCACTGGCAATATCATTTTCAGAAAAGATACTCTGGTATTGCTGTGGAATGGTGATCTTCAGGCTATTCTCGCCCAGGTCCAGCGCAATGCTGGCTTCAGGAATATAATCGGTTATCGGCCTGGGCTCGTCATAACATTGCTTAATGATGACGCCCCATTTTTTAAGATCTGCACAGGGGAAGACGGGTGTAATTTTGTCCGCGCTGATTTTTTTATAAGTCACCCGCTGTCCCGGAAATTCTTTATCATTGACAGAAACGTTGAGCGAATAGTCACCCGGCAGGGCATCATTGCCTTTATCAAACGCAGCAGCATCCTTTATACTCACGCCGCCAACATCCTCAAGCAGCGAGAGATCGTATTTCTCCTCAGCATGAGCCATAGGCAGAACGAACAGAAGAGAAAAAATAACCCTTTTCTTCATGGGATGCAGTCTGAGGCACTTAGTGGGACGGGCTGTTGCGGAAAAAATAAAAAACCTGGTCACTCATGCAAGTGCCCAGGCATTTTAATTCACTTATTTATAGTAAATCTCAAATACAGCCGAGGTATCCAACGTACCGCCTGACAATTCATCGTCACCACGCACGTATTGTGCTTTAAGTGGTAGATCATTGGTTTTGTTCCTGAAAGCATTTTCAATACCCGCGGTCTGATTGCTCAATTCAGTATTCAATGCTAAAGGCGTGCCGCTGCCGTTAAGAATCTTAAGGCCAACGCCAGTTGCACTACCATTGGTATTTTTCAGAATATTATCTTTCGCATCACCCGTGATTTGCATCTTCATTCTATCGCCAGAAAAACCCTCTGCACAATTGATTGCCAGGTGGAACTCTTTAGTTTGTACATTGTTTGCCGCGTTGCCTACGGATACATCTTTAAAATTTTCTTCGCTTGCATCCGGCATGTTTACTGTCTGGCTGGGATTGCTGAATGAACAGGTAGGTGCAGTAACAACTCCCGTGAAACGAACGGTTGTTTGATTTTTCAGACCACCTGCATCGTTATTCTCGTCTGCAAAGGCAGAGCTTGCCAGACCCGCTAATGCGAGAGCCATAGCCACTGATGTTAACTTTTTCATTATTTTTCCACTTTAGTTTTTACACAGAAATCATCGAATAGACGATGAAACCATCTCTGTTGAATCACCGAAATCACTGATCGTATTCCAGGTGATAGAATGTATATTTGATCCGCTTTTGACCGGCACCACTTTCTTAGAAAAAGGCGCAATCATGTCGACCTCTAATTTCGTGTGGCTATCGGTTTGTGCTTGATCGAGAGTGATGAAGTAAGGCGTCGGATTATTTACCGCAAGGCCATTTGCTGCTCGCTGCCACTCCAGCTTTTTCCAGGCATCACCGGCTTCGGGATTAATACCGGCAGGGCGATAAAACAGTTTGATTTTGGTTTGCATAGCCAGCATCAATTCTGAGCCCGGTGCGTTGGGATCCACCTTGGGAATTTCTTTCACATTAAGCCAATAAAGCTTCTCGGTTTTATTCTCTTTTAGGTTGGGATCAACAAGGCTGAATATGAGTTCTACTTTATGATGTGCCTTGATTTGCGCAACCGGCGGTGACACCAGAATGGCTTCCTGCGGTTTACCCGTCTCATCCTCTACCCAACTTTGCATCAGATAATCGCTATCCGTTGGGTTATCGACCTTCAGCGATACCTGAGTTTCACTGGCGGGAAAGATCACCCTTGTTTCACTCAGTATCAACGCCGCTCTGGCGTTAAAAAAGGGGACCAGCAGCATGACAAGAAGCAGCGCCCCCCCTTTAGACAGACGTATCAAAGAAGACATATCGTTAAACCCACATTGAAATCGAGAAGATGTTTTGATGCCTTTGTCATGCGCAGATGGCAAAGCACAATCTAACCTTCCCGAAGGATAGGGGGTTCGGAGTGGGGTTTCCTAAACGCTTCGAAAATAGCTTAAAAAGCTTCTGTAAGAGGTGATAAGTCCTCGACCAAAGTAAATTATGCGAAACTTACATGTTAAAGAAATGCAGCCTTCAAGGCCTGATTGTCACAAATGTCTGAATAAAAGGTCACAGCCTGCGGCAGGAAAGCGCGATTTATTCTCATCGGGTGGATGAAAAAATCCTCGCGACGGCGTTATGTCGAACCGGCTCATGCCTGGTACGACAGCCTAAAAAGAAAGGTGTCTGGAGGACTGGAATGATACCTGCTTCAGACGATGTGGTCCTACCAATTTCACCCTAAACTGCCCCTTCATTCACAAAACTATTTTTTACCATCACAAAACCATTGCCCATCAATAACAATTGATTAACCATTTGTTGTCATTAACCCTACATAACACTATTGGCAGGACCACTTTTACACAGACTGTGATGCTGAGATGAGCACAGACTCACCGCACTATAGCCCGTGTGGTCCTCAGGAGACCTGCATGAGCCTCTGGCAACAAAACTACGATCCGGCAGGCAATATCTGGCTTTCGAGCCTGATCGCCTCGCTACCTATTCTGTTCTTCTTTTTTGCGCTGATTAAGCTCAAATTGAAGGGCTATATCGCCGCCACCTGGACCGTGGCCATTGCCTTAGTTGTGGCCCTCCTCTTCTATAAAATGCCTGTCGATCGTGCGCTGGCGTCGGTGGTATACGGTTTCTTTTACGGTCTCTGGCCTATCGCCTGGATCATCATTGCTGCCGTCTTTGTGTATAAGATTTCGGTGAAGACCGGGCAGTTCGACATTATTCGTTCATCGATTCTCTCCATCACCCCAGACCAGCGCCTGCAGATGCTGATCGTCGGGTTTTGTTTCGGTGCGTTTCTGGAAGGGGCCGCAGGATTTGGCGCGCCCGTGGCGATTACCGCCGCGCTATTAGTCGGGCTGGGCTTTAACCCGCTCTACGCCGCGGGGCTGTGCCTGATTGTTAACACCGCTCCGGTCGCCTTTGGCGCAATGGGCATTCCCATTTTGGTTGCCGGACAGGTGACCGGGCTGGATAGCTTTGAGATTGGTCAGATGGTAGGCCGTCAGTTGCCGTTCCTGACCATTATCGTGCTGTTCTGGATTATGGCGATTATGGACGGCTGGCGCGGGATTAAAGAGACCTGGCCTGCGGTCGTCGTGGCGGGTGGCTCTTTTGCTATCGCCCAGTACCTCAGCTCAAACTTTATCGGCCCGGAACTGCCGGACATCATCTCTTCGCTGGTTTCTCTTGTGTGTTTGACGCTGTTCCTGAAGCGCTGGCAGCCTGTACGCATCTTCCGCTTTGGCGACATGGGCGCCTCGCAGGTGGATCAGACGCTGGCCAGAACGCACTATTCCGCCGGGCAGATTATCCGCGCCTGGTCACCGTTCCTGTTCCTGACGGCCACGGTTACGCTGTGGAGCGTCCCACCGTTCAAAGCGCTTTTTGCTCCGGGTGGCGCGCTCTACGACATGGTGTTCAATCTTTCTGTCCCGTTCCTCGACAAGATGGTCGCGCGGATGCCGCCTGTCGTACACGACGCGACGCCGTATGCCGCTGTGTATAAGTTCGACTGGTTCTCTGCCACCGGCACCGCCATTCTGTTTGCCGCTATCCTGTCTATTGTGTGGTTGCGCATGAAACCAGCCGCCGCGATACAGACCTTTGCCAGCACGCTGAAAGAGCTGGCGCTGCCGATTTACTCTATCGGCATGGTGTTAGCGTTCGCGTTTATTTCTAACTATTCCGGCCTGTCGTCAACGCTGGCGTTAGCGCTGGCCCATACCGGCCACGCCTTTACGTTCTTCTCGCCATTCCTCGGCTGGCTGGGGGTGTTCCTGACCGGATCGGATACCTCGTCTAACGCCCTGTTTGCGGCCTTACAGGCCACTGCCGCACAGCAAATTGGCGTGTCGGATGTGCTGTTGGTCGCCGCCAACACGACGGGTGGCGTGACGGGCAAGATGATCTCCCCGCAGTCCATCGCCATTGCCTGCGCCGCAGTGGGACTGGTCGGTAAAGAGTCGGACCTGTTCCGCTTTACCGTAAAACACAGCCTGATATTCACCTGCATGGTCGGGATAATCACCACGCTGCAGGCCTATGTCTTAACCTGGATGATTCCATGATAGTGATGCCCAGACGCCTGTCCGACGAGATTGCTTCTCGCGTACGGGCGCTGATTGAAGAACAACAGCTGGAAGCGGGCATGAAATTGCCCGCCGAGCGTCAGCTTGCCGCGCAGCTTGGCGTCTCGCGCAATTCCCTGCGTGAAGCACTGGCGACACTGGTCAGTGAAGGCGTTTTGTTGAGCCGCCGCGGAGGTGGCACCTTTGTGCGCTGGCAGCACGATGACTGGTCCGAGCAAAACATCGTTCAGCCACTGAAAACGCTGATGGAGAACGACCCGGACTACAGTTTCGATATCCTGGAGGCCCGGCATGCCATCGAGACCAGCACCGCCTGGCATGCTGCCATGCGTGCCACGGATGCCGACAAAGAGAAGCTTAAAGCCTGCTTCGAAGCGACACAGAGCAGCGATCCGGATATCGCGTCGCAGGCCGATGTCCGTTTTCATCTGGCGATTGCCGAAGCGTCACACAATATTGTCCTGCTGCAGACCATGCGCGGTTTTTTCGACCTGCTGCAATCCTCCGTGAAGCAGAGCCGTCAGCGCATGTATCTGGTGCCCCCAGTTTTTGCGCAACTGACCGAGCAGCATGAAGCCGTCCTGAACGCCATTCTGGCGGGGGATGCCGAGGCCGCACGTAAAGCGATGATGGCGCATCTGGGCTTTGTGCATACCACCATTAAACAGTTTGATGAAGATCAGGCCAGGCAAGCGCGAATTACCCGTCTGCCTGGCGATCATGATATTTCCAGGGAGAACAATGCATGATTATTTCCGCAGCCAGTGACTATCGCGCCGCAGCGCAGCGCATCCTGCCGCCCTTTTTGTTCCACTACATCGACGGGGGCGCATACGCCGAATACACCCTGCGCCGAAACGTAGAAGATCTTTCCGAAGTGGCGCTGCGTCAGCGCGTGCTGAAAAATATGTCGGACCTGAGCCTTGAGACGAAACTGTTTAACGAGACGCTCTCAATGCCCGTTGCGCTGGCGCCCGTGGGTTTGTGCGGGATGTATGCCCGACGGGGTGAAGTGCAGGCCGCGGCCGCAGCGGATGCAAAAGGGATCCCGTTTACCCTGTCCACCGTGTCGGTCTGCCCTATCGAAGAGGTTGCCCCCACGATTAAGCGACCCATGTGGTTCCAGCTTTATGTCCTGCGCGATCGCGGCTTTATGCGCAACGCGCTCGAGCGCGCGAAAGCGGCGGGCTGTTCAACGCTGGTATTTACCGTTGATATGCCAACGCCCGGTGCTCGCTATCGCGATGCGCACTCCGGCATGAGCGGTGCGAATGCGGCAATGCGACGTTACTGGCAGGCGGTGACCCATCCGCAATGGGCATGGGATGTCGGGGTTAATGGTCGTCCCCATGATCTGGGGAATATTTCCGCTTACCTCGGAAAACCGACCGGGCTCGAAGATTATATCGGCTGGCTGGCCAATAATTTCGATCCATCTATTTCGTGGAAAGACCTCGAGTGGATCCGTGAATTCTGGGATGGCCCGATGGTGATCAAAGGGATCCTGGACCCGGAAGATGCCCGCGATGCGGTGCGGTTCGGCGCCGATGGCATTGTCGTTTCCAACCACGGCGGTCGTCAGCTGGACGGCGTGCTGTCTTCTGCACGCGCGCTACCTGCTATTGCTGATGCCGTAAAAGGCGATATCGCCATTCTGGCCGACAGCGGTATTCGTAACGGCCTGGATGTGGTGCGCATGATTGCCCTTGGTGCAGACACCGTGCTGCTGGGCCGCGCTTATTTGTATGCACTGGCCACGCACGGCCAGGCAGGCGTGGCGAATTTGCTTAACCTGATTGAGAAAGAGATGAAGGTGGCGATGACGCTGACGGGAGCAAAAACGATCGGGGAAATCAGTAAAGATTCGCTGGTTCAGGAGTTGAGTAAATTACCCGCAGCGCTGGCACCGCTGTCACAGGGGGATGCGGCGTAACCGTGGTGCGGTGTTGTGCGGTGTTGTGCGGCCTGATGCCCTCACCCCGGCCCTCTCCCACAGGGAGAGGGAGAAAAACCTGTGCCCTCAGTCGGCTTTCTCACATGGAGAGTGAGAGAAAAACCTGATTCCCTCACCCCGGCCCTCTCCCACAGGGAGAGGGAGAAAAACCTGTGCCCTCAGTCGGCCCTCTCCCACGGGGAGTGGGAGAAAAACCTGTGCCCTCAGTCGGCCCTCTACCACAGGGAGCGGGAGAAAAACCTGTGCCCTCACCCCGGCCCTCTACCACAGGGAGAGGGAGAAAAGCCTGTGCCCTCAGTCGGCCCTCTCCCACAGGGAGCGGGAGAAAAACCTGTGTCCTCAGTCGGCCCTCTCCCACGGGGAGAGGAAGAAAAACCTGTGCCCTCACCCCGACCCTCTCCCACGGGGAGAGGGAGGGAAAAATATTCCCTCTCCCTGCGGGAGAGGGTTAGGGTGAGGGCAAAACTCTGCTATTCTGCCCGCGCAAATAAGGGGGCAGTATGCTTAACATCGTTTTATTCGAACCTGAAATTCCACCAAACACCGGCAATATTATCCGCCTGTGCGCCAATACCGGTTTTCGTCTGCATATTATCGAGCCAATGGGTTTTGCGTGGGATGACAAACGTCTGCGTCGCGCAGGGCTGGATTATCACGAGTTTACTGCCGTGATTCGTCACAAGGATTACGCCGCGTTTGTCGATGCAGAAAAGCCACAGCGCATGTTCGCCCTGACGACAAAAGGCACGCCAGCGCACAGCGCGGTTAGCTATCAGGACGGTGATTATTTGATGTTTGGCCCGGAAACACGTGGTCTTCCGGCAACCATTCTGGATGCCCTGCCGCCCGCACAAAAAATCCGTATCCCCATGATGCCGGACAGCCGAAGCATGAATTTGTCGAACGCGGTGTCGGTGGTGGTATATGAAGCATGGCGCCAGTTAGGTTATCCCGGCGCCATTCTCAGAGATTAAATCCCGTCGCCATACTCAAAGGTATGGTGAATGCCGTTGAAGTGCTGATCCATATCCATCGACGGCTTATCGCTGTCTGGTTTGCCGACGATACGTGCCGGTACGCCAGCGGCGGTGGTGTGTGGTGGAACAGGTTGTAGCACTACCGATCCCGCACCAATTTTCGCGCCACGCCCCACTTCGATGTTGCCGAGGATCTTCGCGCCTGCGCCAATCATCACGCCTTCGCGGATTTTAGGATGACGATCGCCGCTGGTTTTGCCCGTACCGCCCAGGGTAACTGATTGCAGAATCGAGACGTCATCTTCAATGACGGCGGTTTCCCCCACCACGATGCCCGTCGCATGGTCAAGCATGATGCCACGACCAATCTTCGCAGCCGGGTGGATATCGACCTGGAAAGTCACGGATACCTGATTTTGCAGGAAGATAGCCAGCGCGCGGCGGCCTTCATTCCACAGCCAGTGACCGATGCGGTAAGCCTGTAAGGCATGAAAGCCCTTGAGATAGAGCAGCGGCGTCGAATACTTATCCACCGCCGGATCGCGCGTGCGCACGGCCTGGATATCGCAGGCGGCGGAAGCGATCATTTCAGGATCGGCGGCGTACGCCTCTTCCACAACCTCACGAATGGCAATGGCAGGCATGATCGAAGAGGCCAGCTTATTGGCGAGCATATAGCTCAACGCGCTGCCGAGGTTTTCATGCTTGAGTAGCGTTGCGTGGTAGAAGCTGGCGAGCATAGGTTCGCAGTCGGCTAAAGCCCGGGCTTCAGCTTTTATATTATTCCAGACGATATCCAGTTCTTCACACGGCATTGCATACTCCAGACGACAGGTTAATGACCAGCCAGTTCTGCGCTGGCTGGGTCATTCAAGTGACTACGGTTCCGATTAGTTATTGCTACGCTCGTCCTTGCGTGAGCGGCCTAATAAGGTCAATGCTGCCTCGCGCGCATTTTTTCCGCAATACAATACCTGATAAATTTCCTCGGTTATTGGCATTTCGACACCAAAGCGGTGCGCCAATTCGCGAACTTCTTTGGTGTTGCGGTAACCTTCCACGACCTGACCAATCTTTTCCTGCGCGCCGATCACGTCCATGCCCTGTCCGAGCATCATGCCGAAGCGGCGATTACGGGACTGGTTGTCGGTACAGGTCAGCACCAGATCGCCTAAACCTGCCATTCCCATAAAGGTGGTGGGATCGGCACCCAGCGCGGTGCCCAGACGAGACATTTCGCTCAGGCCACGGGTGATAAGCGCAGTACGGGCATTGGCACCAAACCCGATACCGTCGGACATGCCTGCACCAATCGCAATCACGTTTTTCACCGCCCCGCCCAGCTGTACGCCGATAAAATCAGGATTGCTGTAGACGCGGAAGCTCTTACCGCAATGCAGAAGCTGCTGCAAATCGTCAGAGAACGCTTGATCGGTAGACGCGAGTGAAATAGCCGTCGGCAGGCCTGCCGCCAGCTCTTTCGCAAAGGTAGGCCCGGAGATCACCGCCAGCGGAATATCATCCCCCAGGACTTCACGGGCAACGTCCTGCAACAGACGCCCGGTTTCAGCTTCCAGCCCTTTCGTGGCCCACACAATACGCGCGTCGGCCCGCATCAGCGGTTTAATCTGATGTAAAACCTGGCCGAAAACATGACTCGGCACGACAACCAGAATATTGCGGCTGGCCGCCAGCGCGGTCGCGAGATCGCTTTCAAGATGCAGCGAATCGGGGAAAGGCACATCTGGCAGAAACGCCACGTTACAGCGATCGTGTTGTAACGTCGCAATGTGTTTGGGATCGTGGCCCCAAAGCACCACTTCATGGCCGTTTCGGGCCAGGGTGATGGCAAGAGCGGTGCCGTACGAGCCGGCACCGATCACTGTCATTGACGCATTAACAGTACTCATCAGGCATCCTGATGTTGTTCAGTACCTTCGCCAGCTTGCTGTTGCAGATAGTTCATGAACAGCGCATCAAAGTTAACTGGCGCAAGGTTCAGTTGCGGGAATGTACCGCGGGAGACCAGGCTGGTGATGCATTCACGGGCATACGGGAACAGAATGTTCGGGCAGTATGCACCCAGGCAATGCGCCATCTGGTTGCCTTCAATGCCGCCAATGGAGAAAATCCCGCCCTGCTGGACTTCACACAGGAAAGCGGTTTCTTCGCCCAGCGAAGCGGTGACGGTCACACGCAGCACGACTTCGTATACATCGTCTGCCAGTTGGGTAGACGCGGTATCAAGATCCAGTTTCACTTCAGGCTGCCAGTCTTTCTGGAAAACCTGCGGTGCGTTCGGAGCTTCAAAAGAGACATCTTTAGTATAGATGCGCTGAATCTGGAAGCTCATTTCGTTGTTGTTTTGTTCTGACATGGAAATACCCTTTTTAATTATCCTAAAACGCCTTAGCGCAGCAGGGGTTCTAGTCCACCGCTTGCATCAAGCGCATACAAGTCATCACAGCCGCCAATGTGCTGCGCATCAATAAAAATCTGCGGAACCGTGGTACGGCCACTACGTTTAATCATCTCTTCACGTTTTGCCGCATCGCCATCAATAGGCAGTTCCTGGAAGGTCACGCCTTTACTGCTCAGCAGAGCTTTTGCGCGATGGCAGAACGGGCAGGTCGCTTTGGTATAGATTTCAATATTGGCCATAACGTATTCCTCTTATTTGCCGCGAACCAGCGGCAGGTTTTCACCGCTCCAGCCGGAGACGCCGTCTTTCAATACGTACACTTTTTCGAAGCCCGCTTTGATAAGCGCGCTTGCCGGATCCTGCGCCTGCATCCCGGTACCATCAACGACGATAATCGGTTGAGCTTTATGCTTTTCCAGTTCACCTACGTTGTTGGCTTTGATTTCAGCAGGTAACAGGTTGATAGCACCGGCAATGTGACCTTTGCGGAAATCGTCGCGCTGACGCAGATCCACAACCACCGCATCTTCTTTATTAATCAGACGCGTCGCTTCACCACGAGTAATCACCTTAACTTTAGAGGTCAGGCCTTTAAATGTAGTAAACAGCACAGCGGCCAGTAAACCAATCCACGCGATACTCAGTACCGGATGGCGGCTAACAAATTGCATAATTTCTTGCATGGGGGGTAACAACTCCCGACGTAGTGATAAAAAAAACCAGGACAGGAGTATACCTGTGCGTTGTGGCAAATACAGCCAGCGAGAATAAGCTAATCCATTTTCTGCGGCATGCCACGAAAAAAATGACCCAAAATGGTCTTTACGGGCGCTTGTCCCCACGCTTTCTTTGATCTTCTGCGGCTATTTGATCGATTCAGCTGTAGTAAAATTACGCAAATTTTTTATCTCTTGAGCATGAGGTTGTCGCAATGTCGGTTTCTAAAAAACCTATGGTACTGGTGATTCTGGATGGCTATGGCTACCGTGAAGATAGCCAGGATAACGCCATTTTCAACGCAAAGACCCCGGTCATGGATGCCCTGTGGGCGAAACGTCCGCATACACTGATTGATGCATCTGGCCTGGAAGTGGGTCTGCCAGACCGTCAAATGGGTAACTCTGAAGTGGGTCACGTCAACCTGGGTGCAGGCCGTATTGTCTATCAGGATCTCACCCGTCTGGACGTTGAAATTAAAGAACGCACCTTCTTCTCAAACAACGTGCTGACTACCGCCGTCGATAAAGCCGTTAAGGCCGGTAAAGCGGTACACATCATGGGTCTGCTCTCCGCCGGTGGCGTGCACAGCCATGAAGATCACATTCTGGCAATGGTAGAACTGGCAGCTGAACGCGGCGCAGAAAAAATTTACCTGCACGCTTTCCTGGATGGACGTGATACACCTCCTCGCAGCGCGAAATCGTCCCTGCAAACCTTCGAAGATAAATTTGCCGCTCTGGGTAAAGGTCGCGTCGCGTCTATCATTGGTCGTTACTACGCCATGGACCGTGACAACCGCTGGGATCGCGTTGAACAAGCGTATGACCTGATGACGCTGGCAAAAGGTGAATTCCAGTTTGATTCCGCGGTGGCCGGTCTTGACGCCGCTTATGCCCGCGATGAGAACGACGAATTTGTTAAAGCGACGGTTATCCGTGCAGAAGGCCAGCCAGACGCGGCAATGGAAGACGGCGATGCGCTGATTTTCATGAACTTCCGTGCTGACCGCGCCCGTGAAATCACCCGCGCCTTCGTGAGCGCTGATTTCGACGGTTTCGCCCGTAAAAAAGTGGTTAACCTCGATTTTGTGATGCTGACGGAATATGCCGCTGACATCAAGGTTCCGTGCGCTTATCCACCAGCCTCTCTGGCCAATACCTTTGGTGAGTGGATGGCAAAGAACGACAAAACCCAACTGCGCATCTCCGAAACGGAAAAATATGCTCACGTCACCTTCTTCTTTAATGGCGGTGTTGAAGAGCCGTTCAAAGGCGAAGACCGTATTCTGATCAACTCACCGAAAGTCGCGACCTACGATCTGCAGCCTGAGATGAGCTCAGCCGAATTGACCGAAAAACTGGTCGCCGCCATCGAAAGCGGTAAGTACGACACCATTATCTGTAACTACCCGAACGGCGATATGGTGGGTCACACAGGCGTGATGGAAGCGGCAGTGAAAGCCGTTGAGACGCTGGATCATTGCGTTGAACAGGTGGCTAAAGCGGTTGAATCCGTAGGGGGTCAGTTGCTGATTACGGCCGATCACGGTAACGCAGAGCAGATGCGAGATCCTTCTACCGGTCAGGCCCACACGGCGCATACTAACCTGCCTGTGCCATTGATTTATGTCGGTAATAAATCACTGAAAGCGGTCGAAGGCGGCAAGCTTTCTGACATCGCACCAACGATGCTGACGCTGATGGGGATGGAAATCCCGAAAGAGATGACTGGCAAGCCGCTGTTCATCGTGGAATAATCCTTCCCCATGAGGGGAAAGGCGATTTTTTCAATCACATGGGCCGTGAAGCCGTTTCGGTTATCCATCAGGCCTGTGCTTTACGCCAGCGCGCTTAGCGCTGGCGTATTGTTGTGCGCCGCTTCCGCCCACGCGGACGACCGCGATCAGCTAAAATCCATCCAGGCGGATATCGCCGCCAAAGAGCGTGCGGTACGCCAGCAACAACAGCAGCGCACCTCTCTGCTTGCGCAACTTAAGCAGCAGGAAGAGGCCATCTCCGCTGCCACCCGTAAATTACGCGAAACGCAGAACACCCTTTCCCAGCTCAATAAGCAAATTGACGAGATGAATGCGTCCATTGCAAAGCTGGAACGTCAGCGAGATGCGCAAGAGCGCAATCTGGCGGCCCAGCTTGATGCGGCGTTCCGTCAGGGCGAACACACCGGTATACAGCTCATCCTGAGTGGTGAAGAGAGCCAGCGCGGGCAGCGCTTGCAGGCCTATTTTGGCTATCTGAACCAGGCGCGCCAGGAGACCATCGCGCAGCTTAAGCAGACGCGTGAAGAGGTCACCTCGCAGAAAGCCGAACTGGAAGAGAAACAGAGTCAACAGCAAACCTTGCTGTATGACCAGCAGGCACAGCAGGCGAAGCTGGAGCAGGCGCGCAACGAGCGTAAGAAAACGCTCGCCGGGCTGGAATCCTCTATTCAGCAGGGCCAAAGCCAGCTCAGCGAAATGCGTGCTAACGAATCTAAGCTGCGCAACAGCATTGCCCGCGCCGAAGCGGCAGCAAAAGCCCGCGCAGAGAAAGAAGCGCGTGAAGCGCAGGCGGTGAAAGATCGCCAGCAGGAAGCCTCCCGCAAAGGGACCACCTACAAACCAACGGAAACGGAACGTTCGCTGATATCACGTACTGGCGGACTGGGCGCACCGCGCGGACAGGCTTTCTGGCCCGTTCGCGGTTCCATTCTGCATCGCTATGGCGAACAGCTACAAGGTGAGCTACGTTGGAAGGGTATTGTAATCGGTGCGTCTGAAGGGAGTGAAGTCAAAGCTATCGCCGATGGCCGCGTCATTCTCGCCGACTGGTTGCAGGGCTACGGGCTGGTCGTGGTGGTTGAGCACGGTAAAGGCGATATGAGTCTTTACGGCTATAACCAGAGCGCGCTGGTCAGCGTGGGTACACAGGTCCGTGCAGGACAACCCATCGCCCTTGTGGGCAGCAGTGGCGGTCAGGGCCGCCCGTCACTCTATTTCGAAATCCGTCGCCAGGGTCAGGCGGTCAATCCACAACCGTGGTTGGGAAGATAGGTTTTGCTTCAATTTCGTCGTCTTGTTTTTTCCATCGTCAGTGCTCTGGCGCTCGCTTCTCCGGTATACGCAGGCAAACTTGCCATTGTGATTGATGACTTTGGTTATCGTCCGCACACTGAAAATCAGGTGCTGGCCATGCCGCAGGCCATCTCCGTCGCCGTGTTACCCAATGCGCCGCACGCGCACGAAATGGCGACCAGGGCGCACAATAGTGGGCACCAGGTCCTGATTCATCTGCCGATGGCCCCGCTCAGTAAGCAACCATTAGAAAAAGACACGCTTCGCCCGGATATGAGCAGTGACGAGATCGAACGCATTATTCGCGATGCGTATAACAAAGTGCCGTTTGCGGTCGGGCTGAATAACCACATGGGCAGCGCAATGACCTCCAGCCTGTTTGGAATGCAAAAAGTCATGCAGGCGCTGGAACGCTACAATCTCTATTTCCTCGACAGCGTGACCATCGGGAATAGTCAGGCAATGCGTGCCGCACAGGGCACGGGGGTGAAGGTCATTAAGCGTAAAGTCTTCCTGGACGACACGCAGAACGAAGCGGACATTCGCGTCCAGTTTAATCGCGCCGTACAGCTGGCGCGGCGAAACGGCTCGGCTATTGCCATTGGGCATCCGCATCCGTCCACGGTACGCGTATTGCAGCAAATGCTGCCTACCTTACCCTCCGACATCACGCTGGTCCGTCCGGGCGATCTGCTGAACGAACCGCAGGTGGATACCTCACACCCTAACACCCAGCTACCTGCTACGGCTCCGCGTAATCCGTTCCGGGGGGTGAAAATGTGCCAGCCGAAACAAACGCCTGAGCCGGTCTATGCGACGCGCTTCTTTACGGTGATTGGGGAGAGTGTGAGCCAGAGCACACTGGTGCAGTACTTCAAGCACCAGTGGCAAGGCTGGGGTAATAAAGCTTAATTACTCAACAAGATGAGAGTCCGTATGCTCTTTAGCAACGGGCTCTTTTTTGTCTTCATGTTGATACCAGGCTTTAAAGTATTTCAAAAAGCTGTATGAGGTGGCGTACAGGCCCGTCACGACGCCCACTTTCCCCTGCCGCCAGGCCCCGCTAAAGAGATACCATTTGAAGAAGGCGCCGATGGCGCTGACGATCCCCCGACCAATGGAAGGCCGAACGTTCTGGTATTTCACCAGCCGCGAGGTGTAGCTGTTCAGCTTATTGAAGACTTCGTGAAGCGTATAAAAGGTATCATGACGCACGCGCCCTGGCATTTTCACGGTGTGCAGCTTGCCTTCCACCTTGTCATCCACCGGACGATGGTTAAATCGCGCCTGGGTGCGGTTAAAAAGGCGCACCGGGAAGTCCGGTGACGAGACGGGATAAATCGTCCTCACCTCTTGCCCCAGCACGTGCCAGTAGCGGGGAATACGCCAGGCGTTATCCGCAGCAGGCTCTTCACCGGCCTTCAGCGCCAGAATAAAATCGATCGTTTCGGCATCCAGAATTTCATCGCTGTCCATGCAAAGCACCCAGTCATTGGATGCCAGGCCAATGGCATGATTCATTTGCATACCGTGCATGGCATATGGATGTTGATGCGGGGTCAGGCCATATTCATGGCAGATATCAAGGGTGTTATCCGTACTGCCGGAATCAACCACAATGATTTCATCGCCCACGATCAGCAAGGGAGGCAATACTTCGCGCAGGAGCCGCGCTGAGTTACAGGTCAATAAACAAACGGTCAGCTTGAACATAGTCACTGTAAAAGTAAACGGAAGTTAAACAAACTTTATAAGCGTGTGGGTAAAAAAGCGAAATAAAACTCGAAATAATCCGATTGCGGATCGCAAAACTGTGAACGCGCTGCAGAAAAAAGCGCCCGCAGGCGCTTTTCAGGGTTAATCCCAGCTTAAAATGACCTTCCCGGACTGGCCTGAGCGCATCGCGTCAAAGCCTTTCTGGAAATCATCGATGCCGAAATGGTGCGTAATGATCGGCGTCAGATCCAGACCAGACTGAATCAATGCCGCCATCTTGTACCAGGTTTCGAACATTTCGCGGCCGTAGATACCTTTGATGAACAGCCCCTTGAAGATCACCTTGTTCCAGTCGATGGACATATCCGACGGTGGAATACCCAGCATCGCGATACGGCCACCGTGGTTCATGGTGTCGAGCATAGTACGGAACGCCGGGGGTGCGCCGGACATCTCCAGACCCACGTCGAAGCCTTCGGTCATGCCCAGCTCAGCCATCACGTCGTTCAGGCTCTCTTTAGAGACGTCCACCGCGCGGGTCACACCCATTTTGCGCGCCAGGGACAAGCGATACTCATTCACGTCGGTGATCACGACATTGCGTGCCCCAACGTGTTTCGCCACAGCCGCAGCCATAATGCCGATAGGGCCCGCGCCAGACACCAGCACATCTTCACCCACCAGGTCGAAGGAGAGCGCCGTGTGCACCGCGTTGCCGAACGGATCAAAGATAGAAGCCAGGTCGTCAGAGATGTTGTCCGGGATCTTGAACGCGTTGAACGCCGGGATCACCAGGTATTCAGCAAAACAGCCTGGGCGGTTAACGCCAACGCCGACGGTATTACGGCACAGGTGGGTACGTCCGCCGCGACAGTTACGACAGTGTCCGCAGGTAATATGTCCTTCGCCAGATACGCGATCGCCAATCTTAAAGCCTTTCACTTCCTGGCCAATGCCGACCACTTCGCCGACATACTCGTGGCCGACGACCATCGGTACCGGAATGGTTTTTTGCGACCACTGGTCCCAGTTGTAGATGTGAACGTCAGTGCCGCAAATGGCGGTTTTACGAATTTTGATCAGCAGATCGTTATGACCGACTTCCGGCTCCGGCACGTCGGTCATCCAAATCCCTTCTTCCGCTTTCAGTTTGGATAACGCTTTCATCACACGTCCTCAGGCAATTACGCCCAGTTGTTTGCCGATGCGGGTAAAGGCTTCTACCGCACGTTCAATTTGTTCAGGCGAATGCGCCGCAGACATCTGGGTGCGAATACGCGCCTGACCTTTTGGCACCACCGGGAAGAAGAACCCGGTGACGTAAATCCCTTCTTTCTGCAGCTCGCGAGCAAATTTCTGCGCCACCACGGCATCGCCCAGCATCACCGGGATAATGGCATGGTCAGCGCCCGCCAGGGTGAAGCCTGCGGCACTCATCTTCTCACGGAACAGGCGGGCGTTTGACCACAGACGGTCGCGCAACTCAGCCCCGGACGCCACCATCTCCAGCACTTTGATGGAGGCGGCAACAATCGCCGGCGCCAGGGAGTTAGAGAACAGATACGGACGGGAACGCTGACGCAGCCACTCCACGACCTCTTTACGTGCCGCGGTATAGCCACCCGACGCGCCGCCCAGCGCTTTACCCAGCGTGCCGGTGATGATGTCCACACGGCCCATCACGTCGCAGTATTCGTGCGAACCACGACCATTCTCGCCCACAAAGCCGACCGCGTGAGAGTCATCGACCATCACCAGCGCGTCGTATTTGTCTGCCAGGTCACAGACGCCTTTCAGGTTAGCAATCACGCCGTCCATTGAGAACACGCCGTCGGTGGCGATTAATACGTGGCGAGCGCCCGCTTCACGCGCCTCTTTCAGGCGCGCTTCCAGCTCGGCCATGTCGTTATTGGCATAGCGGAAACGCTTCGCTTTACACAGGCGTACGCCGTCAATAATTGAGGCGTGGTTTAACGCATCAGAAATGATTGCGTCTTCTGCGCCGAGCAGCGTCTCAAAGAGGCCACCGTTGGCATCAAAGCAGGAGGAGTACAGAATCGCATCTTCCATACCGAGGAAATCCGCCAGCTTTTGCTCAAGCTGCTTATGGCTGTCCTGGGTGCCGCAGATAAAGCGTACGGAGGCCATACCAAAACCGTGAGTGTCCATGCCATTTTTGGCGGCCGCAATCAGCTCAGGGTGGTTCGCCAGCCCTAAGTAGTTGTTCGCACAAAAGTTGATCACGTGGCTGCCATCAGCAACGGTGATGTCCGCCTGCTGAGCAGACGTGATAATACGCTCTTCTTTAAACAACCCTTCCGCACGTGCGGTTTCCAGGTCGCTGTTTAACTGTTTGTAAAAATCACCACGCATTGCAATTCTCCAGACTCGGCAAATTTCGGCACATATTACCCAAAGCTATACGTCTATACGAGATGACGCATTATCTCTTCTCGTTTTTGCAGCATAAATCACGTGCACCCTTTTCAGACATACACAAAATTATTCACGTTGCTTCAAGGCGGCAAGAGAAAAAATCCCCGGGAGCATAGATAACTATGTGACCGGGGTTTCTGAACGCAGCCAACGCCGAGGCGGCGTGAAGGATGAAGTGTGTATCGGTGAATGGCTGAAGACAGGGCATTGTGATGATATGATAAGAACATTAGCGTCCGGGATTGTCCCTGGGCTCCACACTTCAAAGGTTACAGTTATGATTATCGTTACCGGCGGCGCGGGCTTTATTGGCAGCAATATTATCAAAGCCCTCAATGATAAAGGCATCACCGATATCCTGGTGGTGGACAACCTGAAAGACGGCACCAAGTTTGTTAACCTGGTGGACCTGAACATTGCCGATTATATGGATAAAGAAGACTTCCTTATCCAGATTATGGCGGGTGAAGATTTCGGCGAGATCGAGGCTATCTTCCACGAGGGCGCGTGCTCTTCCACCACCGAGTGGGATGGCAAGTACATGATGGACAACAACTATCAGTACTCCAAAGAGATCCTGCATTTCTGCCTGGAGCGTGAAATTCCGTTCCTGTACGCCTCTTCTGCAGCGACCTACGGTGGCCGCACTTCTGACTTCATTGAATCCCGTGAATATGAGCAGCCGCTGAACGTCTATGGTTACTCTAAATTCCTGTTCGACGAATACGTCCGTCAGGTTCTGCCAGAAGCAAACTCTCAGATTGTTGGCTTCCGTTACTTCAACGTCTATGGGCCGCGCGAAGGCCACAAAGGCAGCATGGCGAGCGTGGCATTCCACCTGAACACCCAGCTCAATAATGGCGAAAGTCCAAAACTGTTCGAAGGCAGCGACGGCTTCAAGCGTGACTTCGTCTATGTGGGCGACGTGGCAGCCGTGAACCTGTGGTTCTGGGAAAACGGCGTGTCCGGTATCTTTAACCTGGGTACTGGTCGTGCAGAGTCCTTCCAGGCCGTTGCGGATGCTGCGCTGGCTTATCATAAAAAAGGCAGCCTTGAGTACATTCCGTTCCCTGAAAAACTGAAAGGCCGCTATCAGGCGTTCACCCAGGCTGACCTGACTAACCTGCGCAAAGCGGGCTATGACAAGCCGTTCAAGACCGTTGCCGAAGGCGTAACGGAATATATGGCCTGGCTGAATCGCGACGCGTAAGTATGAAAATTCTGGTGATCGGCCCGTCATGGGTGGGCGACATGATGATGTCGCAAAGTCTCTATCGCACGCTCAAGGCGCGCTATCCCCAGGCGATTATCGACGTGATGGCACCCGCGTGGTGCCGTCCGCTGTTATCGCGCATGCCGGAAGTGAACGAGGCGATCCCGATGCCGCTGGGCCACGGGGCGCTGGAAATCGGTGAACGCCGCACGCTCGGCCATAGCCTGCGCGAAAAGCGCTATGACCGCGCTTACGTCCTGCCCAACTCCTTCAAATCGGCGCTGGTCCCCTTCTTCGCTGGCATTCCACATCGAACCGGCTGGCGTGGAGAAATGCGCTACGGTCTGCTGAACGATGCGCGCGTGCTTGATAAAGATGCCTGGCCGCTGATGGTCGAGCGCTACGTGGCGCTGGCTTATGACAAAGGTGTGATGCGCTGCGCGAAAGATCTGCCGCAGCCGCTGTTGTGGCCGCAGTTACAGGTGAGCGAAGGCGAGAAATCGCAAACCTGCGATGCCTTTACTCTCTCGGCTGAGCGTCCGATTGTCGGCTTTTGCCCTGGCGCAGAATTTGGCCCGGCGAAACGCTGGCCGCACTATCATTATGCGGAACTGGCGAAGCAGCTGATTGACGAAGGGTATCAAATTGTCCTGTTTGGTTCGGCGAAGGATCACGAGGCAGGGAACGAAATCCTGGCCACGCTCAGTACCGAACAGCAGGCCTGGTGTCGCAACCTGGCAGGGGAAACCCAGCTGGAACAAGCCGTGATCCTGCTGGCTGCCTGCAAAGCGGTGGTGACCAATGACTCGGGCCTGATGCACGTTGCCGCGGCGCTTAACCGTCCGCTGGTTGCGCTGTATGGCCCAAGCAGTCCCGACTTTACGCCGCCTCTTTCCCATAAAGCGCGCGTCATTCGCCTGATCACCGGCTACCACAAAGTGCGCAAAGGCGATGCAGCGGAAGGTTATCACCAGAGCCTGATCGACATTACGCCCGAACGTGTCCTTGAAGAGCTCAACGCGCTACTGTTGAGTGAAGAAGGATAACGAATGCGGGTATTGATCGTTAAAACGTCCTCAATGGGCGATGTATTGCATACTCTGCCGTCGTTGACGGACGCTGTGCAGGCGATTCCCGACATCCGTTTTGACTGGGTCGTGGAAGAAGGCTTCGCACAGATCCCGACCTGGCATGCGGCGGTAGACCGCGTGATTCCGGTGGCGATTCGCCGCTGGCGTAAAGCGTGGTTTTCCGCAGCGATTAAAGCCGAACGCATGGCCTTTCGTGAGGCGGTGCAGGCGCAGCGTTACGATGCGATTATCGATGCCCAGGGGCTGGTCAAAAGTGCCGCGCTGGTGACCAGACTGGCGCAGGGCGTAAAGCATGGTATGGACTGGCATTCGGCCCGCGAGCCGCTGGCAAGCCTGTTCTATAACCGTCGCCACGCGATTGCAAAACAGCAGCACGCCGTGGAGCGCACCCGTGAACTGTTCGCTAAAAGTCTGGGTTACGCGAAACCGGCAAGTCAGGGGGATTACGCTATATCGCAGCATTTCCTGCACGATTCCCCGCAAGATGAGCCCCCTTATCTGATTTTCCTTCATGCCACCACCCGCGACGACAAACACTGGCCTGAATCCCACTGGCGCGAGCTGACAGGCTTGCTGAGCCACGCAGGCGTTCGGATCAAGCTTCCCTGGGGGGCTCCGCATGAAGAGGCGAGGGCCAAACGGCTGGCTGAAGGGTTTGACTACGTGGAAGTATTGCCGCGCATGAAACTCGATGGCGTGGCGCGAGAATTAGCAGGCGCCACCGCGGTGGTCTCCGTCGACACCGGATTAAGCCACCTGACGGCAGCGCTCGATCGTCCTAATATTACGCTCTATGGCCCGACGGATCCGGGTCTTATCGGCGGCTACGGAAAAAACCAATATATCTGCCGCCCGGAACATTCAACGCAGTTAGGCGACCTCAGTGCCGCTGCGGTTTTTGCGCAATTAGCGCCTTTGCTGGCAGCAGAGAGAGCCTATGACTGATTTTTTCTCAGCGGAGCGCCCACCTAAGCGCGTGCTGATTATCAAGCTGCGTCATCACGGTGACGTCTTGCTTACTTCACCCGTTTTCACGGTACTGAAAAGAAACTGGCCGGACGTCGAAGTCGATGCCCTGGTGTATGACGACACGCAGGCGATGCTGACCAGCCATCCTTATATCGATCAGGTGCATACCATTGGGCGCAACTGGCGTAAACAAGGTTGGTTTACCCAGTTCCGCCTTTATCGCGCGCTGGTGAATACCCTGAAAGCGCGAAATTATGATGTGCTGATTAACCTGACCGAGCACTGGCATGGCGCCCGTCTGGCGCGTCGACTTAAACCCCGCGTCTCCGTAGGCTTTAAGCCGGAAAAACGCAGCGGTCTGGCGCGACGTCGCTGGGTGAAGTCCTTCACCACACTCTATCCGGCCATTCAGGACAACAGCCGTCATATGGTTGAGGTCAATCTGGATGCGCTGCGCCGCATCGGGATCCACCCGCAAAACGTGGAAGATAAATACACGCTTTTTGTCCCGGGTGAGGAAGCAGAAGCCTCCGTTGCCGAAAAACTGGCGGCATTTGGCGTAGCAAAAAACGCCTATATTCTGGTGCACCCGACTTCGCGGTGGATGTTTAAGGCCTGGGATATCAACAAGCTGGCAGCCACTATCGATAATCTCGCCTCGCGAGGCTTACCGATTATCCTGTCCGCTGCGCCGTCGAAAGAAGAGACGGCTTATATGGATGAACTGCGCGCGGCCCTGACGCAGCCGGTGTTTGATCTGAGCGGTCAACTGAACCTGAAAGAGCTGGGGGCGCTGATGAAGCATGCCCGCGTCTATTTTGGCGTTGACTCCATGCCGATGCATCTGGCGAGCGCCGTGGGAACCCCCACCGTCGCCATCTTTGGTCCTACCGGCGCCATTAAGTGGGCACCGTGGGGCGTGAGGTATCGCGTGATCACCGCCGGGTTTACCTGTCAGCCCTGCGGCAAAGCGGGTTGTGGTGACAGTGGGGTATCAGACTGCATCACCGCGATCTCTGCCCAGCAGGTCCTGAGCGCCATTGATACTCTGCTTCTGGAAAATCCGGCATGAAACTGGCGATCGTCCGACAAACCTACAATCCCAACGGCGGCGCGGAGCGCTTTGTCTCCCGTGCTCTGAACGTGCTGGCGCAGGACACTTCGCTGGATGTGACGCTGATTGCCCGCCAGTGGGAAAACGCGGCAGGCTGGCAGACGTTAACGGTGAATCCCCCTTTCCGTAATCGTGTTGCCCGCGAATCCGGCTTTGCCACCGAGGCCGCCGCTCATTTTGCTCAGTTCGATATTGTGCAGAGCCACGAACGCATCCCGGGCGCGACCATTTTTCGTGCCGGCGATGGCGTCCATGCCACCTGGCTTGAACAATACAGCCGCATCCTGTCACCGCTGGCGCGTTGGGCGCAGTCGAAAAGTCGTTATCATCGTTATATTTTGCAGGCTGAAGCGCAGATGTTTCAGCATCCGCAGCTTCGCAACGTCATTTGTAATTCGAAAATGGTACGCGACGACATTGCCCGCCGCTTTGGCCTCCCGGACGACAAGCTTACCGTCATCTATAACGGCGTCGATACCGGACATTTCAGTCCGGATGTGCGGGCGCACTCACAGCGTGAGGCGCTGAATATCCCGCAGGATGCGCCCGTTTTAGCCTACGTCGGTTCCGGATTTAGCCGTAAAGGGGTCGCCACCGCGTTGCGTGCCATCGTGCCGCATCCAGGGGTCTTTTTGCTGGTCGCCGGACGCGATAAACAGGCGCGCAAATTTGAAAAGCTGGCCTCCTCGCTCGGCGTTGCTTCACGCGTGCGTTTTCTCGGACCGGTTGCGGAAGTGCGTGAAGTATACGGTACCGCCGATGCGTTAATTTTACCCACGCTCTACGACCCGTTCCCGAACGTGTGTGTCGAAGCCCTGGCCTGTGGGTTGCCGCTGATGACAAGTCATGGCTGCGGCGCCGCCGAATGGATTGAAGAAGGGGTCAACGGCTGGGTGCGGGATGCCCTCGACAGCGAAGGTTATCAGCAGGTCATTACGGCATGGCTCAAAGGCCGCGAGCAGGGCGTGGATTACTCAGCCGCCGCAAGGGCGACCGCTGAGCCGTACACGCTGGACGCTATGGCGAAAGCGCTACAGACGCTTTATCGCGACCTGTTGCGCTGAGCCGCATCAGAGAAGACTTTCTCCATCGCATCCAGCATACATTCGCGAGTTAAATGGGCGCACAGGTAGTCATACCCCTGCTGCGCCAGCGCCTCACGTAAGGCGCTATCCTGATACAGTTTGAGTATCGCATCCTGCAACGCCGCCTCGTCGCGCTGGGCGATCAATATTCCCGTCTTGCCGTTAATCACGGCATCTGCCGTACCGCCCGCATCGGTAGCGATGGTCGCCACGCGCGAGGCCAGAGATTGCAGGACGCCCTGCGGAACTCCTTCCATATCATGAGAAGGGCTTAAGGCAATATCGAACGCCGGGAACCACTGCTCAGGATCGCTGCGGTGCCCCGCCATCATCACGCGCTGCTGTAATCCAAGCCCCACGATCTCCTGCTCAAGCGTCGCTTTGTGTGGGCCTTCTCCGACAATGGCCAGTTTGATATCGGGATGGTCGATTTTCGCCAGCGCACGCAGCAGTACGCTGTGACCTTTGTTAGGGCGCAGATGCGACACCACGCCCAGCCAGAAATCGTCCTGAGACAAACCACACTGCGTTCTGGCCTGGTGTTTATCCGCTGGATGAAAGCGCTGCGTGTCTACGCCACTCGGCACTGAGGTGCTCTGAGACATCGGCACGCCAATGGCGGCCATCTGGTAACGCAACGCCTCGCCCGTGGTCACAATATGCGCACAGGCTTTGCGGAACAGCCAGCGCGTGGTCCAGTTGTTGCGCGGTACACCCGACGCATGACGCGTCCGCACCAGGGGAATCGGGTTCGACAGGGTTAAATTGGCGAGCGCCACCAGCCAGGTATCAGCTGAATTGTGACTATTTATTACATCAATACTTTCACGATGTTCAATCAGCCAGCGGCGCAATAATTTCAGGTTATTCAGGTTCTTACGCTTTAGAGGAAGCGTGACTACCGTCAGGCCAGCTTCCCGCGCCATCGCATTCAGTGGCGCCGTGTCCGGGCAAAGGAGTGTCACCTGATGTCCACGCTGAATCATCCCCAGGGATTCGTTGATAATGCGTAAAGGCTGTCCGCCTTTACCGCCGTCTGCTTCAGTGTGAACAATATGCATACATTTCCTGTCGTTGGACTTAACCTGCCTGAGCGAGGATTATAACCATTGTGAATGCCGGAGTGCACAAACGGATTAGTCTTGCTTACAAACTTTATCCTTCTGTAGTTATGGCATCTGTGGTAATTTTCACGGGCTTTTATTCCGTCTGGAATGACCTGGAATTTGCGAACAGCAATGTTAACTAACCGGTTTAAATACCGAAATCCTTAACCAGTACTAAAACTATGAAAAATATTCGTAACATTCTGACAGGCCTTTTAGTCCTGTCGGTACTGGCTTTATGTTTTATCTGGCCAATCCCGAATGACCAACTTCCTTTCCATCGTAATGGCCTGATTTACCCAAATATTGTGGTGACGCTCGGACTCTTTTTCAGCTCACTCGCTGCACGAAGCTCGCTCAACTTAAACAAAATTAAGTTCGTTCTCATCGTGATATGGGTATTAACCTTCTTTATCCTGATCAATGGGCTATTTGTCGCCCCTGATATAAAAGAGATGGTTTCGACCTGGGACGGACAATGGCTCCGGCCGGTATTACTGTTCTGCATGGGACTGGTACTTTTACCGGTGATTCAGGATCAGTTTCCGTCTCTCTCTGCCGCCCGTTTCTTTACCCTGGTTGTCCTCTTCTTCTGGGGTGTTGTGTGTATTCATTTGCTTGATACGGTCTGGCTTTACTGGCGCGATGGCGTGATCCATTGGGGCGAAACCCGCATCGTCTATAACCGCACGCGCATGAGCTTCCAGGTGAACATGATCACCGGTTTTCTGCTGGCGGAACTGCTCGCACGCGGCCTGCTGCAGCAACGTTTTCTGCGCCTGAATACCCCAGTCCTGGCCTTTATGCTGCTCTGCAACCTGGTGTGCACCGCGCTGGTGGATACGCGCTGGGGCACCATTGGCCTGGTCGGTAGCCTGTTCTCCTCTTTTGTGCTGTTAAGTTTGCACAGCATGCGCCGCAGCCGCGTGGTCCTGACCGGCGGCATCCTGGTTGGCATTGTGGTCGCATCCGCGCTGCTGGGTTATGCCTCCTGGAAAACCGACCCGCGCTGGCAAAGCCTTGAAGACGATGCCGTCACCGGCTGGAATGCTCCCTTTACCAGTTTTTGCTACAACAAAACGAACGGCACCGTTCCACGTAACGATCAGGGCCGTCCAATGAACCACTCCAACGGCTGTCGTGCCAGTTTCTTCCATCAGGGCTGGGCACTGGTGGCTGAACATCCGGCAGGAATGGGGCCGCGCAAAGAAGCGTTCCGCTACGTGCTGCGCCGCGATATGCAGGACAAACGCATTAATATCCCTCACAGTCATTACGGCCTGATTGAGTTTGGTATTCAAAATGGGATTGCCGGTATCGCTGGCTGGCTTATTTTGCTGGCGGGTTGCTGGTATATCGGCTGGCGTGAATTCCGCCACGGCAATACCATGGTGGGGATGTTCCTGCTGCTGTTTACCGTCGGCTTCTTCTCCAGAACGCTGGTCGATCACAACCTGAAAGATCACTATCTGGAGCAGTACATGTTATTGACCGGACTGCTGATTGGGATGTGTGCATTGCGCCCTAAAGCACCTCAGGACACATCTTCCTGATGGCGTAAACGGCTGTCGGAACGCGTCAGTCCCGGCAGCCTGTTTCCATCAGAACTCTTTTGCCTGCCGGCTGTCGAAAAGCCATCGCACGTTACAGTTAACACGTTTTTCGAACGTTATCGCGTAATAATACGGAGTAAGCATGTCTGGAACGCCTCAATTAAGCCTGATTGTCGCCGTCTATAATGGCGAAAATTTCCTGAGCGCTTTTTTTGACAGCATTAAAAAACAGAACCTGCCTGATCTTGAGCTGATCATTGTCAATGATGGCTCCACCGATGCATCGGCAGAAATTATTGCCCGCTATGCCAGTGAATTTACTGATTTCAGGGTGATCGATCAGGCTAATGGTGGCGTTTCCGCCGCCCGTAATACCGGGCTTGCCGTAGCGAAAGGCGAATACGTGGCCTTTCCCGACATTGATGACGTGATTTATCCAGGCATGTATCCGCGCTTGCTCGAAATAGCCCACGCCGGGCAACTGGATGTCGCCACCTGCAACGGGACCTATATTTACGACGACGGACGTCCTTCGAAAAAGATTTTCCCGTCTGACAAACTTGCCTCAACCGGCGTGCTCGATGGCCCAACCTGGCTGCAAATGGCGCTGGAGTCGCGTAAGTTTCTTCATGTCACCTGGCTGAATATCTATCGCCACGCCTTTATCAAAGAGCAGGGCTTTACCTTTGAGCACGGCCTGCGTCATCAGGATATTCCCTGGACCACGGAAGTGCTGCTCACGGCCAAACGCGTGCAGTACGTTGATGAAGTTTATTACGACTACCTGATCCACTCGGCATCTGTCTCTCATACGCCGGGCACCGACGATACGCGTATGCGCTCTTCACGCCACTATATGAAGATTCTGGAAATGCTCGATGCCATCAACAAGCGGCATCCTGAACAGGTCAAACGTGTGCCCGCCTGCCACTGGCAAATCGCAAAAGAAGGCCTGGGCATTCTGCACAGCATCAACAATATCGATGATATGGCGAAGAAACGTGAGATCACCCGCGAGCTTTTCGAACGCGGTATCTGGCGCATGATTTGGCAAAATGCCCGTGGCTTTCGTCAGCGCTGGCGTCTTGGACGTCGTTACTTCCGTCTTAAAAAAATTCTCGGCTAACGGATATTATGAGCAAACTCAAATTACACGCGGTTTCTCGCGCGGACTTCATCGCAAAAAACTATGCGGATTTCCAGACGCTGCTGGATAACCGGGTCAATCCGGACAGCATTCCTGAACGCTTTTACTGTGGCGGACGTGGCGGCTGGACGTTTCAGACTACGCTTGCGCTAAAGCACTATTACGGCGACGAGATCGAATGCTCGTTTGGCTCTGAATGTCGGGCTGATGCCATCAACCTGATGCATAACGACGACTTTGGCTCGCGCGTGAAACCCTGGCGCGGCGTCACGGTGGTGGCGCGTGCCGATCGCCCACCGGTCATCGGCGCGGATGTGGTAGTGGATCAGAACCCGGAAGTCGATGGTCACAGTAACCGCATATTTGTACCGTACTGGCCGCAGCCGGGCGTCAAACCCCGTCAGCGCACCGATGAAACCGTCAAGACCGTCGCCTTCTTTGGCCGCGTTGACAGCTTCCCGGACGAGTACCGTGAAGGCAATTTTAAACAGCGACTTGCCGAGCAGGGCATCGAACTGCGTATCTCATTTGATAACTGGACAAACTACCAGGACGTGGACGTTTGTATCAGCTTTCGTAAATCACATGACCACAAGTTAGCCCGCAAGCCCGCCAGTAAGCTGATTAATAACTGGCTCGGTAAAACCGTCATGGTCTGTGATGATGAGCCGTCTTACCGCGCCATTCGCGAAAGCGAACTGGATTATCTGATCGCTAAAAACCCTGACGAAGCCTTCGAGGCGATCATGAAGCTCAAAAATACCCCTGAGCTTTATCGCCAGATGCGTGAGCAGGGAGATAAACGTTTGCAGGTCTACTCTCGCGAAGCGGTTGCCGCGCGCTGGTTTAGCCTGTTTGAGGAGACCTGGCGTAAAGGATTGCATAATCGTCCAACATGGGTTCGCGCACTGCGCTTTGGCTTCGGCAAAGCCATTCGTCCGCTGACTAAAAAGTTCTGACCGGGATTGAGTTCTTTCATGTTCAAAACATCTACACGATCTTCACTCACCACACGCAATAACCTGTTGCGTACCCTGGGGCTGACGCTGGCTTTTCTGCTGCTGTTTTCGTTGTCTGAAATCATCATCCTGTTGAAAGACCACGTTTATCAGCCAAAAGCGGGCGATATTTCGCTTTATCTCATCATTTCACTGCTTGCTGCGGTCAGTGCACGCTTTTTCGTGACACGCCTGCTGCTGGCGGTGACCTTTATTGTCCAGATCTCCGAAGCCGTCTATTACCAGTTTTATGGTCAATTTTACGGTCCCAGTGAAGTCTGGCTGGCCTTTGTCGAAACGAAAGATATCGCCAGCGGTATTACCGACAGCCTCGGATCGCTCGGCGTCTATTTTGCCATCATGGCCGTTGCGGTTATCTTTGCCCTGGTCTTTACGCGGCGCCTGGCCCCGCAATGGCATAAGTGGCTGGCGTTACCGTGTCTGCTTGCCATCGTGGTCATGTTTGCCGGTCAGTTCTACAAAGCAATCGACGGGCAAATGTACAAATTCAACCCGGATCTGCGCCATTCCCTGCTACGTAATGGCCTCTCGGCAATGAGCTTTAGCGCGATTCGTTTGATTCCGGAAGCGCTGTCTGGCGAAAACCAGAGCGTCACCCATTACGACCCCTATCAGGTCACGCCGATTGAAGGCACACACGCGGGTAAATACTCCATCATTCTGGCTATCGGCGAGAGTCTGAACCCACATCATGTGAGTGCGCTGGGCTACGAACGCGACACGACGCCAGAGCTAAAAGCACTGTTGAAACAGTATCAGGGAACCGGTCGTCTGATCGTCTCTAATGCCGTCTCCACGCGTGTGGCGATTCCAATGCTGGTGAACAACCTGCGTGAGCCTGATAACTACGGCGCCTACAAATCAAAATCGACCAATATTTTTGCTAACGCAAAAAAGCAGGGTTATCAGACGGCCTTTATCTCGGCTCAGGGTCTTGAAGGACTGAGTAACTGGATTGGCATCCACGATATCGATCTGTGGGAAGACACGCAGATTCGCCCGGCTCCGGATGTGGGTGCCGACGTGGTGCTGACGCCCTCTGTCGAAAAAGCGACCCTGGACTGGAACAAACCTTTCCTGATGGTGCTGAACAGCCGTGCGCCGCACATCCCGTACGAACGCAACATCCCGCAGGGTTTTGCGAAATTCTCTACGCCGCGTCTGAACGATGACGTTGCGCAGAAGAAAAACGAGTATGACGATGCGGTTCGCCTGTACGACAAAGAGCTGGCCTCGGCAATTCGCACGGCAATGGCAAAATCGGCACTGCCCGTCCTGGTCTTTATCACTTCCGACCATGGCGAGCGCGTAGGTGACGGTGGGCTGTTTGGCCATTCCGTTGTCGAGATGCCGATAGCTCAGGTACCGTTCTTGTACTTCAGCAACGATCCTGCCTACTCGATGCAGGCGATTGGCCCGCAGGTCCCGCTTAACCATTATCAGGTGGCGACCTTAATTAACAAGATGTTGGGCTACGCGGTCAGTAATCCCAACCAGAAGGATGACAGCTTCTTCATCACGGGGGGCGACATTCGGGGTCTCTCAGAGCGAGTCACCTATCATCTGAACGCGCTTCCTGAAGCAGAGCGTTAATCCAGAAGACATTGAACGGGCAAGCAATTGCCCGTTTTTTTATCTGCAGATGCCTGCAACACCGTCAAATGGACAAGCAAAAACGCCAAAGAGATAGCTTTAGACGGCCTAAATGCTTAGAATTTGCCCGCCGAAACTAAAAAACGGATAATCGCTTGGAATTGTTGTATACCGCTCTGCTCTACATCATTCAGCCGCTGGTGTGGCTGCGACTATTGCTTCGTAGCCGTAAAGCGCCTGCGTACCGAAAACGCTGGGCCGAACGTTATGGCTATTGCCATAATAAAGTGGCGCCAGACGGTATCCTGCTGCATTCCGTTTCTGTCGGCGAAACGCTGGCGGCAATCCCGCTGGTTCGCGCTTTGCGCCATCGCTATCCTATGCTTCCGATCACCGTAACCACCATGACGCCTACCGGGTCGGAACGCGCGATGTCGGCCTTTGGCAAAGACGTTCATCACGTCTATCTGCCTTACGACCTGCCCTGCGCCATGAACCGTTTCCTCAATACCGTGCGCCCCAAGCTGGTGATTGTGATGGAAACCGAACTGTGGCCGAATATGATTTCTGCGCTGCATGCCCGCAAAATCCCGCTGGTTGTGGCCAATGCCCGTCTTTCAGAACGTTCAGCGAAGGGTTACGGAAAGCTCGGGAAATTTATGCGCCGTCTGCTGAGTAAAATTACGCTGATTGCCGCGCAAAACGACGAAGACGCCGCACGCTTCCTTTCCCTGGGCCTGAAGCGTAACCAGCTTGCCGTTACCGGTAGCCTCAAATTTGATATTTCCGTGACGCCAGAGCTGGCGGCACGCGCGGTCACGTTACGCCGCCAGTGGGCGCCGCGTCGTCAGGTCTGGATCGCCACCAGCACCCATGATGGCGAAGAAGAGATCATCCTGCAGGCGCACCGTCGTTTGCTGGATAAATTCCCGGACTTACTGCTGATTCTGGTTCCACGCCATCCGGAGCGCTTCAAAGACGCCCGGGAACTGGTGCAAAAAGGGGGATTCAGCTTCACCCTGCGCAGCACCGGCGAAATCCCGTCCAACAGCACTCAGGTGGTGATTGGCGATACCATGGGTGAACTGATGCTGCTTTACGGCATCGCCGATCTGGCCTTCGTGGGCGGAAGCCTTGTGGAACGGGGCGGTCACAACCCACTGGAACCTGCCGCTCATGCGATTCCGGTTCTGATGGGCCCACATATATTTAACTTCAAAGATATCTGCGCGAAATTGCAGCAGGCCGATGGCCTGATTACCGTGACCGATGTGGATTCTGTCGTGAAAGAGGTTTCAACCCTGCTGACTGACGAAGATTACCGCCTGTGGTACGGTCGTCACGCGGTTGAAGTGCTGCATCAGAATCAGGGCGCCTTAACGCGCCTGCTGGAACTTCTGCAACCTTATCTGCCTCAGCGGAGCCATTAATGTCACTGCGCCTGTCGGTCGTGATGATCGCCAAAAACGCTGCCGACCTGCTGCCTGACTGCCTGGCTTCTGTCGCCTGGGCCGACGAAATTGTGCTGCTTGATTCCGGCAGCGAGGATGCAACGCCAGACGTCGCCCGTGCGGCGGGTGTCAAGGTCTACACCAATACGGACTGGCAGGGTTACGGCCTTCAGCGACAGCGCGCGCAGAGTTATGCAACCGGCGATTACGTGCTGATGATTGATACAGACGAGCGCATCACGCCGGAACTCAGGCAATCCATTCAAAACGTGCTTAACGCGCCCGCCCCCGGGGCGGTGTACAGTATCGCCCGTCGTAACTATTTTTTAGGCCGCTTTATGCGTCACAGCGGCTGGTATCCCGATCGTGTCACACGCCTTTATGCGCGTACGGAATATCAGTACAACGATAATCGGGTGCATGAATCATTGGCCTGTGACGATGCGCAGGTGATTGCCCTAAACGGGGATCTGTTACACCTGACCTGTCGCGATTTCGCCAGCTTCCAGCAAAAGCAGCTGAACTATGCCACCGCCTGGGCACAGGAACGGCATCAGCGCGGCAAGAAGACCAGCCTGACGGGAATCTTTGCCCATACGCTAGGCGCGTTCCTGAAAACCTTGCTCTTACGGGGTGGCGTGCTGGACGGTAAGCAGGGTTGGTTACTGGCAGTGGTGAATGCGCAGTATACTTTCAATAAATACACCGAGCTGTGGGCGCTGAACCGCGGCTATTCAGAGAAAGCGTAAACGATGAGCACAAAAGCGATTTATCCGGGTACGTTTGATCCCATCACGAATGGCCACGTGGATATCATCACCCGCGCGGCAAGCATGTTCGGCACCGTGATCCTGGCCATTGCCGCCAGCCCCAGCAAAAAACCGATGTTTGACCTCGACGAGCGCGTTGCGCTGGCCAGGGAGGCGATTGCCCATCTGCCAAACGTCGAAGTGGTCGGGTTTAGCGACCTGATGGCCAACTTTGCCCGAGCGCAGCAGGCGAATATCCTGATACGTGGCTTACGGGCGGTCGCAGACTTTGAATACGAGATGCAGCTGGCCCATATGAATCGTCATCTGATGCCCGAGCTGGAAAGCGTCTTTCTGATGCCGTCAAAAGAGTGGTCGTTTATCTCTTCCACGCTGGTCAAGGAAGTGGCGCGTCATCAGGGTGACGTCACGCACTTCCTGCCGGCAAACGTGCACAAGGCGCTAATGGCAAAGCTGAAATAGCTTACTTCTGACACTGCCGGCAATAGAAGGTGGCGCGCTGCGCGTGCTTTGTCGCCACAATCGGTGTGCCACACACTCTGCACGGTTCGCCTTTACGCCCATAGACCTGTAATTCCTGCGCAAAATACCCTGGCTTACCGTCACTTTGCAGGAAGTCTTTCAGCGTCGTCCCCCCCTGCTCAATCGAGCGCTGCAATACCGCTTTGATGACCTTGACCAGCAATTCACACTCGGCGTCCGACAGGGAAAGCGCAAGCCGATCCGGATGGATCCCGGCGGCAAAGAGTGATTCGCTGGCATAGATATTCCCTACTCCCACCACCAGCTTGTTATCCATCAGCCAGGGTTTGATCGCCGTTTTCTTTTTTGCGCACTGTGCTTTCAGGTAAGTGGCGTCAAACGCCTCGCTTAGCGGCTCAGGCCCAAGGTGGGCCAGCACGTTATGGCCTGCAAGCTCTTTGGTCCATAACCACGCGCCAAAGCGGCGAGGGTCCGTATAACGCAACACTTTGCCGTTGCTGAGCACCAAATCCACGTGGTCGTGTTTTGCCGCAGGCAACTCTTCCGTCAGAATGCGCAGGCTGCCGGACATCCCCAGGTGGATGATAATCCAGCCGTCAGGCAACTCCAGCAGCAGGTATTTGGCGCGACGCTGTACGCTCAGCACCGGTTTATCGCTTAACGCATGTATCTCATCAGAAACGGGCCAACGGAGACGGCCGTTACGCACAATGGCATGCAGAATCGTTGCGCCGACCAGATGCGGCTCGATACCGCGGCGGCTGGTCTCTACCTCAGGTAATTCAGGCATGTTTCCTCCTTTGAGATACACAGAATGCAAAAAACCCGGCCGAAGCCGGGTTTTTCATACAAAGGAAACCAAAATTATTTGATTTTAGCTTCTTTGTACAGTACGTGCTGGCGTACAACTGGATCGAATTTTTTCAGTTCCAGTTTTTCCGGCTTAGTACGTTTGTTCTTCGTGGTGGTGTAGAAGTGACCTGTACCAGCAGAAGAAACCAGCTTGATTTTCTCACGAATACCTTTAGCCATGATCTATTTCCTCTTTAAGTACTTAGTACTTTTCGCCACGGGCACGCAGTTCGGACAGAACTGTATCGATGCCTTTCTTATCAATTACACGCATACCTTTAGCAGATACACGCAGGGTGACAAAACGCTTCTCGCTCTCAACCCAAAAACGGTGAGAGTGCAGGTTCGGCAGGAAACGGCGTTTAGTCGCGTTCAGTGCGTGGGAACGGTTGTTACCGGTCACCGGACGCTTGCCAGTAACTTGGCAGACTCGGGACATGTCTATTCTCCAAAAATCAAATTAGCTCGAGCTTCGTATGGGGTATCGGCGCCTCGTCAGGCTTTACAGCCCGGTCATCGCATAGTTCTAAGTGAACTCTCGATTGCCAGGCCCAAATGCCAAACCCGAGATTCTCAAAGGTGGCGTAGTATACGCTGACTCGGCGATGTGCTCAAGTCCCGAACAGACAAAGATCCCAATGGATCGCGAGAACGGGGTTAAATCCAACCCCGCTCTGCAAAAGAGACGTACTCTCCACGGCCAATTATCAGATGGTCTAAAACACGAATATCCATGAATTGACAGCATTTAATAATACGATCGGTGATCTGTCTGTCGGCTTTACTCGGTTCGGCACAGCCCGAGGGGTGATTATGCGCGAGGATCACCGCGGCTGCATTCACTTTTATCGCTTCTCGCACAATTTCTCGCGGATGTACCTCAACATGACTCAAGGTTCCCGAAAAAAGACGGCTGTGTTTGAGTACATGATTTTTGTTATCCAGAAAGATCACCATAAAGATCTCACGTTCCGCATCCGAAAGCTGGCTTTGCAGAAAATCACGCGTCATCTCGGGGCTGAGCAGCAATGACTCCTCCTGCATACGCACGTTGTAAAATCGCCGCGCAAGCTCTGCAATTCCCTTAAGCTGGGCGTATTTGGCTAAGCCGATGCCTTCAACGTGCTTAAAATCCGCGTGTTCCGCGGTGAGCAAGCCGTACAACGAGCCGAAATGATGCAGCAGCTCCTGCGACAACATAAACACGCTCTTTCCCGGTATGCCTGTGCGTAAAAACAGCGCCAGTAACTCTGTATCCGTCAGTGATGTGATGCCGTGATTGAGCATCTTTTCGCGCGGCAATAGTGGCAATGCGGTATCCATATCCCTCTCCTTTTGCCGTCACTTTGCCATAGCCCTTCCAGCCCTTCGATGAACCCGTTTTGTTCTTGCGTAGCGCCTCGCAAAGTGGAATGCGTACAAAATCACGTCGCTTTTCTTATTGTGATAAAATGCCCCTCTCTGGTGAACCCCAACAGGAAAGAATCAACATGAGCCTGGCCGGTAAAAAAATCGTACTTGGCGTTAGCGGCGGAATCGCTGCTTATAAAGCGCCAGACCTGGTGCGTCGTTTGCGCGACCGTGGCGCAGACGTGCGAGTCGCGATCACAGAAGGGGGCAAAGCCTTCATCACCCCTTTAAGCCTGCAAGCCGTATCAGGATACCCGGTCTCGGATAGCCTGCTCGACCCGGCTGCAGAAGCAGCCATGGGCCATATTGAGCTAGGCAAATGGGCAGACCTCGTTATCCTTGCCCCCGCTACCGCCGACTTAATCGCTCGCGTTGCGGCTGGCATGGCAAACGACCTGGTCTCGACAATTTGTCTGGCCACGCCTGCGCCCGTTGCCGTCGTACCCGCCATGAATCAGCAGATGTACCGCAACGCGGCGACTCAGCACAACCTCACAACGCTGGCCTCGCGTGGGGTGCTGATTTGGGGCCCGGACAGCGGCAGCCAGGCCTGTGGCGATATCGGCCCTGGCCGTATGCTCGATCCCCTGACGATTGTCGATATGGCCGTCGCGCATTTCTCGCCTGTCAACGACCTGCAACATCTCAACATCATGATTACGGCGGGCCCCACGCGTGAGCCGCTGGATCCGGTGCGCTATATCACCAACCACAGCTCGGGCAAGATGGGCTTTGCGATTGCAGCCGCAGCGGCAAAACGCGGGGCAAACGTCACGCTGGTAAGCGGTCCGGTCTCGTTACCGACGCCGCCGTTTGTGCAGCGCATTGATGTCACTACCGCACTGGAAATGAACGCTGCGGTGCAGGCACATGCACAGAATCAGCAGATTTTTATTGGTTGTGCCGCCGTCGCAGATTACCGCGCCGAGACGATTTCGCAGGCAAAAATCAAAAAGCAAGGCGATGAATTAACACTAAAAATGGTGAAAAACCCGGATATCGTCGCAGGGGTCGCCGCATTAAAAGAGCATCGTCCTTACGTTGTTGGGTTTGCCGCCGAAACGAATAATGTGGAAGAATATGCCCGGCAAAAACGTACCCGCAAAAACCTCGATTTGATTTGCGCGAACGACGTATCGCTGGCCACACAAGGATTTAACAGCGATAGCAACGCATTGCACCTTTTCTGGCAGGATGGAGAGAAACGCTTACCGCTTGAGCGTAAGGAACTCCTGGGCCAACATTTACTGGACGAGATCGTTACCCGTTATGATGAAAAAAATCGACGTTAAGATTCTGGACCCGCGTGTAGGAACGCAATTTCCCCTGCCAACCTACGCCACCTCCGGCTCTGCCGGTCTTGACCTGCGCGCCTGTCTCGATGACGCCGTGGAACTGGCTCCGGGTGTCACCACCCTGGTGCCAACTGGCCTTGCGATTCACATTGCTGACCCGTCACTGGCGGCGGTGATTCTGCCGCGTTCAGGTCTGGGTCATAAGCATGGCGTGGTCCTGGGCAACCTGGTCGGCCTGATCGACTCTGATTACCAGGGCCAGCTGATGGTTTCCGTCTGGAACCGTGGACAGGACAGCTTCACGATTGAACCGGGCGAGCGTATTGCGCAGATGGTCTTTGTACCCGTAGTACAGGCAGAATTTAACCTGGTGGCAGACTTTGACGCCACCGATCGTGGCGAGGGCGGCTTCGGCCATTCCGGGCGCAAATAAGCCCGTTCAGACGTCTTACACAGCGTATTAATGCAATAACATACCGCAAACTGTTGTTTGCGGTCGCTGTGTGGATGCCAGCCTGACAGGCGCTTATTTTCAGGGGTATTTTGTAACATGGCAGAAAAACAAACCGCGAAACGGAATCGTCGCGAAGAAATACTTCAATCTCTGGCACTGATGCTTGAATCCAGTGATGGCAGCCAACGCATCACCACCGCTAAGCTTGCCGCCTCTGTTGGGGTTTCTGAAGCGGCGCTGTATCGCCATTTCCCGAGCAAAACGCGGATGTTTGATAGCCTCATTGAGTTTATCGAAGATAGCCTGATTACCCGTATCAACCTCATTCTGAAAGACGAGAAAGATACCACCGCCCGATTACGGCTGATTGTCTTGCTGATTCTGGGTTTTGGTGAACGCAATCCGGGCCTTACGCGAATCATGACGGGCCATGCGCTGATGTTCGAACAGGACAAGCTGCAAGGGCGTATCAACCAGCTTTTCGAACGTATCGAAGCGCAGTTACGTCAGGTTCTGCGTGAAAAGAAAATGCGCGAAGGAGAGGGCTACGTTACAGACGAAAATCTGCTGGCGGGGCAATTACTGGCGTTTTGTGAAGGGATGCTCTCACGCTTTGTGCGCAGCGACTTTAAATATCGCCCTACGGACGATTTTGACACACGCTGGCCGCTGGTGGCCGCACAGTTGCAATAACCTTGTTGCCGGAGGGTGGACGTCACCCTGTCCGGCTCACAAGTCAGGCAGGCCCGGCTAGCATTACGCCACCGGGCAGCAGGCTTAAACGCCGAATGCTTCCCGATACTCACGCACCGACGCCAGATGATCCGCCATCTCAGGCTTCTCTTCCAGATAAGCAATCAAATCCTTCAGCGTGATGATAGAAATCACCTTGCAGCCATAATCACGTTCAACTTCCTGAATAGCTGAGATGTCGCCGCGGCCACGTTCCTGGCGGTCAAGCGAGATGAGCACACCCGCAAGCGTGGCTTTCTGCGCCTGGATAATTTCCATCGACTCACGGATCGCCGTCCCGGCAGTAATAACATCATCAACGAGCATCACGCGCCCCTGCAACGGGCTGCCGACCAGATTACCGCCCTCGCCATGGGTCTTGGCTTCTTTGCGGTTAAAGCAGTAAGGAACATCGCGATCGTGATGTTCTGCCAGCGCCACCGCGGTCGTCGTGGCAATCGGTATGCCTTTATAGGCCGGGCCAAACAGCAGATCGAAATCAATCCCGGAATCCACCAGCGCTTCGGCATAAAAACGGCCTAACAGTGCCAGATCGCGCCCGGTATTAAACAGGCCGGCGTTGAAGAAATAGGGGCTTTTGCGCCCGGATTTCAGTGTAAATTCGCCAAACTTAAGGACCTGCTTGTTAAGCGCAAACTCAATAAACTGGCGCTGATACGGTTTCATGGATTTGCTCCTTCAGACTTTTTACGGACAAAAAAAAGAGCGACAACGTCGCTCTTAAAATTAATTTTCTAACGCCGCTTTCTGCGTCGTGACAATGGATTCGATTCCCCCTCGGGCTAACGCCAACAGGGTGAGAAGCTCTTCATGGGTAAACGGCTCGCCTTCTGCGGTACCCTGTACCTCGATGATGCGGCCATCTTCGGTCATCACCACATTCATGTCGGTTTCCGCGGCGGAGTCTTCAACGTATTCCAGATCGCAAAGCGCTTCGCCATTGACGATGCCCACAGAGACCGCAGCCACCATGCCTTTCATCGGGTTCTTTTTCAGCTTACCGGCAGCAACCAGTTTGTTCAGCGCATCGGCCAGCGCCACACAGGCACCGGTAATAGACGCCGTACGCGTGCCGCCATCGGCCTGAATCACGTCACAGTCGAGCGTAATGGTGAATTCGCCCAGGGTTTTCAGATCGACTGCTGCACGCAGCGCTCGCGCGATCAGACGCTGGATTTCCATGGTACGGCCACCCTGCTTACCCTTTGCGGCTTCGCGGGCATTACGGGTATGGGTTGCACGAGGAAGCATGCCATATTCAGCGGTGATCCAGCCTTGTCCCTGGCCTTTCAGAAAGCGCGGTACGCCTTCTTCAATCGATGCGGTGCACAGTACTTTGGTGTCACCAAATGCAACAAGCACGGAACCTTCAGCGTGTTTTGTATAGTTACGGGTCAGGGTGACGGGGCGCACCTGATTGGCGCTACGGCCTGATGGACGCATGATGATATCTCCGGCTTGAAACGAATGTGGCTGCGCATTATACGGATTAAACGCGCTTATTCCTATCCTGACAAAGCCCCGAAAGCTATAATCCCCCCATCTCTCCTTCAAAAACGGGAATGTCTATGATTCGCAGTATGACCGCCTACGCCCGGCGTGAAATCAAGGGTAGCTGGGGTAGCGCTACCTGGGAAATGCGCTCGGTAAACCAGCGCTATCTGGAAACGTATTTCCGTATGCCCGAGCAATTCCGCAGCCTGGAGCCTGTCGTACGTGAGCGTATTCGTGCGCGCCTGACGCGTGGCAAGGTCGAATGCAACCTGCGTTTTGAACCTGATGCGAGCGCACAAGGTGAACTGATCCTTAACGAAAAGCTGGCTAAACAGCTGGTCAACGCGGCGAACTGGGTCAAAATGCAGAGCGATGAAGGCGAAATCAACCCTGTCGACATTCTGCGCTGGCCAGGTGTAATGGCCGCCGGCGAGCAGGATCTGGATGCGATTACCGCTGAAATCCTCGGTGCGCTTGACGGCGCGCTGGACGACTTTATCGTTGCCCGTGAAACCGAAGGTCAGGCGCTTAAAGCGATGATTGAGCAGCGTCTGGAAGGCGTCAGCGTTGAGGTACAGAAAGTGCGCGCGCATATGCCAGAGGTGCTGCAATGGCAGCGTGAGCGTCTGGTCGCCAAGCTGGAAGAAGCCGAAGTACAGCTGGAAAACACGCGTCTTGAGCAAGAGCTGGTCCTCATGGCACAGCGCGTTGACGTCGCCGAAGAACTTGATCGCCTCGAAGCGCATGTAAAAGAGACGTACAACATTCTGAAGAAAAAGGAAGCGGTTGGCCGCCGTCTGGACTTCATGATGCAGGAGTTCAACCGCGAGTCGAATACGCTGGCGTCTAAATCCATTAATTCCGACGTGACGAATTCCGCCATTGAGCTGAAAGTGCTTATCGAACAGATGCGTGAACAGATTCAGAATATCGAGTAACTGTTACGTTTTCTGAATGCGTAAAGTCTCACCAGTTTACAAGGTCATAATTCATTATGGCCTTTTGTTTTTTTACATTTATTCACCATTGAAGGTTCTTCTTAAGCCCTTTTTGTCCCTCTGAATCCAGGAATTTCTTTAGATTGTTTGATACACTGCCCTTCGCATTCTCTATCCAAAATGTTTAATGTCCAGGAAACATAATGGCAAACATCAACTTATCCCTTGAGGAAACCCGAAGCCTCTCGGTTGATCGTGAGTTCCGGCAGGACATTAACCTGCTGCGTGGAATCGCCATTCTCTCCGTTGTGTTTTATCACTTTGCCGCCACGCTGCTCCCGGGCGGGTTTGTCGGTGTCGATGTCTTTTTTGTTATATCAGGTTTCCTGATGACCAAAATTATCGCCTCGGCCCTGGAAAAGCGGACCTTCAGCTTCTTTACGTTTTATGCGGCACGTTGTAAACGCATTATTCCGGCACTATTAGTTATGTGCCTAATATTATCTGCTGCAACTTATTTTTGGTTACCCACCAGCGAATATAAAAAACTGGGTAATTACGTTGGCTACGCCGCTTTGTTTATTTCCAATCTCAAATTAAACAAAGAATCGGGAGATTATTTCGCCACCGACTCTCACGAGAACTGGTTCCTGCATACCTGGTCTCTCTCCGTTGAATGGCAGTTTTATTTAGTATTACCTTTTATTATGATGGCCTTATATCCCCTCAGGAAAAAGGTGGATATGGGTATTTGCCTGTTAATACTTGCTGTGGGTTCATTGTGGTTTAGTTTAACCAGTGCCACGGTAGACGCCTCTACACGCTTTTATCTTATGCCGTATCGTGCGTGGGAGATGCTCTGTGGCGGGGTCGTGTGGTATGCCGCAAAGCGCTTTACCCCACCTATGCGCCTGCGCCCCTTTGCCGCGATCGCGGGATATGTGCTGATCCTTTCATCACTGCTGTTTATCCATGCGGAAGACGCCTGGCCAGGCCTGCTGACGTTGATACCGGTAATGGGCACGATGCTGGTGATCTTCAGCCAGTATTCCCCCCTGGTAAAGACGCTTGACCGCAATTTTCGCTGGATCGGGCTCAGTTCTTATTCCGTATATTTATGGCATTGGCCCATCGCCGTCTTTTTAGTGTATGCCGGCCATCAGCATGACGTTCTGTGGGTATTTAGCGCCATCGCGCTCTCCTTCTTAGCCGGGTGGTTATCCTGGGTGCTGGTTGAACAACCGGCAAAAAATTTTTTAAATCAGCGCTCGGGCGTGGCGTTTTGGTCCGTTCTGGTGGCGTTCATCGGTGTTGCCTGGCTGTTCAGCTATCTGGTCAAAAACGACTATCTTGTCAGTCATCCCGATCCCATGGTGGATAAAATCGCTGCTGAAGCGCATAACAAGAATTTTGCCGTCGACCCTAAAACACACTTAAGCCATTACGGTACCGGTGAGCCTGTCGCCATTATTATTGGCGACAGCCATGCCGAAGCCACGGCCACCGCGCTCGCAGAAGCGGCCCGGGATTCTGGTTCCGTTATTGGTATGACCTACTCAGGCTGCCCTACGCTTGCCAATGCCGAACTGACCGAGCATAACCGTTGCGGAAAATTTAACCGTTCGCTGATTAAGAAGCTGCGTGAATACCCGGCGGATATCCCGGTGGTCATTGTGAATCGCCTGACGCACTATGCTGAAAATAAACAAGTTATCTTTACATCGCCCGCTCAGAAGGCGGGCTCGTATCTTGACCAGTACGCAAATTCTATTGTGGAAATGGCTTGCACGCTTAATCGCGATCACCCCGTCTATCTGGTCAACCCGGTTCCTGAAATGGGCGAAAACGTGCCACGCTCGTTGTCTCACCGCTTAATGACCCAGGGTAAAGCACAGGATATCTCGCTGTCTCTCCCGGCATATCAGCAACGAAATCGCATGGTTATTGATGCGCAAAATCGGGCCGCAAAACAGTGTGGCGTGAAGATACTCGCCCCGGACGATTACCTCTGTACATCAGGTCGCTGCATGGGGAGTCATAACTTACAGCCACTCTATTTTGATGATAATCATCTTAGCGAGACGGGGAATAAATGGCTTGTTCCCATGTTTGAGACAATCTTTACCAAACCCTGATTAAAACGCATGAGTAAATCTAATGGCTAATTTCTCCCGTTAGCCATTAACCCCAGCTATAAATGCAATCATCAATAAGAAAAAGTAAGGAGAGTGACGTCACACAAGAAAATCTCAATCGTGACACTGCTCACGAAACGCTACCCTACCGCCCTCAACTCTGGGGGATGAATGCTTCTACATACTCTTTATCTTATCGGCATCACGGCCGAAGCGATGACTGGCGCATTAGCTGCCGGACGCCGCCGCATGGATACCTTTGGTGTCATTATTATCGCAACAGCGACAGCCCTCGGTGGAGGCTCGGTTCGCGATATTTTGCTGGGCCATTATCCCTTAGGCTGGGTGAAGCATCCTGAATACGTCATTATCGTCGCGGCGGCTGCGGTATTAACGACTATCGCTGCGCCTGTCATGCCCCATTTAAGACGTCTGTTCCTGGTTCTGGACGCACTGGGTCTGGTTGTTTTTTCTATTATCGGTGCACAAATTGCACTGGATATGGGTGAAGGCCCGATCATCGCAATTATTGCCGCAGTGGTCACCGGCGTGTTTGGCGGCGTATTGCGCGATATGTTCTGCAAACGTATCCCACTTGTTTTCCAGAAAGAACTTTATGCCGGCATTTCATTTGCCTCAGCGGTTTTATACATCGCTTTGCAGCATTATGTTTCTAACCAGGAGATAGTGGTCATTGCCACATTGCTGTTTGGTTTTACCACCAGACTGCTGGCCCTGCGATTAAAGCTGGGATTACCGGTATTTCATTACACGCATGACACTCATTGATTTCTTAACGGAACGACAACAGGTCCGAAAAAGCACATGAAGTGCATAAATCACTCGCTTAAAGCGGGATATACTGCTCAGCGCCTGCATTTAATAAATTAGCCTTAAAAAATAATGTCATTTGCTAAAGCCTCCGCGCTCACGATAAATAAAAAGCTCAGCGGTCACTTTTTGATTTTGCTGCTGCTCTCAGTCGCTATCCAGCTCTGGCCGGTATTGTTCACGCAACCCGTCCGCTTTGCTATTCGCATTGCGCTCTGCAATGTCTTTCTTCTGCTGGCCGCCGCCGCTGTCTATCGCTATCTGCCAGGAAAGATCATCGCGTTCATTTTAACCGCGCTATTAACGCTCAATTTTGCCATTGCGTTCAGCACCTGGAATGTTTACCAGAGCGAGTTCAATACCGTTTTTGCAATGAGCATTCTGGCGACCCACCTGGCAGAAGCCAAAAGTATGTCGGGGCTTTATCTTCGCTCTATACCGGTCGTGCTGGGGTATTTTCTCGTCACCTGGTACGCCATTAAATCACTGAGTGAGAATTTGTCTGGCAGGATGAAAACGCTTGGGGTCATCCTGCTCGTGATTTATGTGGGATGGTATTCCACTGCCAACTGGTTGAAAAAACGCAAAGACCTTGAGGTTTACTACCCGTTAAGCGCCAGAATTCTGACAAACACACCGTTTTACACGGGGGCAGAATTTATCATTGCTCATCGTGATAGCGCTCTGGCTGAGAAAATCAGTCAGAAAAATGTGCATTATCCTGCGCTCCAGTATCGGGACACCGGAATCGAGAATTATGTAGTGATCGTGGGAGAATCCGCGCGCCGCAGCAATATGCAGCTCTACGGATTTAATCAGGAAACAACCCCCGTCGAATCTGCGTTTAAACAAAATGCATTGATTTTTAATCATGCCATAGCGCCTGCGTCAGCCACCGTTTTAGCCGTGCCGATGATTTTAAGCAAAGCCGATCCGGATAACTTCACAGCCGACAGACTGGCCGATAATATCGTCAGCATTGCACGTAAAACGGGCTATCATACCGAATGGATCAGCGCGCAAGGGCACTCTGGCAAAAGTAATAACTACATAGTGGCCATTGCCTCTACCAGCCAGAAAGCCCAGTGGATAAATACCCAATACGACACCGAGCTGTTGCCTGCTCTTGACCAGGCGCTTACCGTACCTGGCAAAAAATTCATCGTCCTGCACATTAATGGCAGCCACGAAATTGCGTGCGATCGTTATCCGCCTTCCGCCAGCGTGCTTAATTCGGGCGATAAATTCGAAGACTGCTACAACAATGCCATCCGCTATACGGATTACTTTATCGGCGAAGTCGCAAAACGTCTGCAAGGTAGCGCCTCCTCGATACTGTACTTCTCCGATCACGGCCTGGAAAAAAATCCCCAGCTGGAATCCCTCTATATGCACGGCTCTCGTAACCCCAGCAAAGAGGCCTATGACGTTCCGCAGTTCATCTGGTATAGCCAAAAGGCTCTGGACAGCCAAAAACGACAGCTGGGCTGGGTGCAAGAAAACTGGCCGACCACCCATAACTACGAGCTGATGCTGAGCTGGCTTGGGATCTCAACCGGCATTGAAAATTGCCATTCTCTGCTTGAGACCTGTTATCAGGGTTCGACACTGTTACCCGTTATGGACGGGGGACGGCATATATTCGATTACGATCAGCTACGGGATACGTTCAGTTCTCCTGCGCGGGATACTCCCTGGCGTAAAGCAAAAGCGAACTCGCTTTAAAACCCCTGGATGCCCTGCTCGCCTAACCAGCGTGTCAGGGTATCCAGCGTGGGATGATGGACAAACTCCACGATCTTGCGCGCTTTTTCCGGCCCCACGCCCGGTAGGCGATGCCAGCTTTCAGCATCCCGTTCCCGTAACTGCTGCCACGTTTGCTGTCCCAGCGCCTTCATGGCAGCGTGTGGTAAAGGCAGCCCTAAGGCAGTGATCCAGCGAACAAAGGGTTGATGTCGTGCAAACTCAAAACGATGCCACAGCTGCAAGCCGCGCGATGCGCTCAGACCGGGGGTGTTTTGCAGTTGTTCTTTGGACAGCGCCAGCCACGAGAAAATATGTTCAAAACGCCAGGCCTGATGCAGCGCCCGCCAGCCTGACTCACCTAAACCGTTCATATCCAGCACTGGCGCTGAACCTAACCAGACAAGCCTGGCAATAAACTGCCCGGAACACTCTGGCGAAGCGTAAAAACACGTTAGCGCTGTAAAGCGCGGCGCGGGGGGCGCTGGTTTCGTTCTGTCGACACCGCGCCACACCACCTTATCTACCCGGGGAATGCCCTGGCCTGCCAGACTGACCAAAACCTGATCCCCCGGCGCAATATCCAGCGTCTGCCAGCGTCCTGTCGAGCCCAGATTGACACGCTGAACGCGTTTATCATCCAGTTGCACGGGTGCTAACGCAGCGACGACGGAAATCTTTCCCGTTCTCCCCACCGCGAACTGAATGTCCTTTACGTCGGCAACCTGGGCCACAGGGGTATACTTCCAGGCGACGACCCAGCTACCGGACCCGGGCAGCCAGAGTTGACCGGACGGTTCCTGAGCCGAACGCACCACGATGCCATCGGTCACAAAGGGCAGCGGCGACGTCAGCCACTCCTGCCGTTGTTTTTCAACCTCATCCGCCGAACTCACCGCCAGCGTATAGCGGGCGGTTAAGGTGAATCCGGCCTGTGTCAGCGCTTCAAGGCGTTGCGACATAGTCTGCGGTCCATTTGGCCATGCCCAGATAAAAAGCCCCATATTCTTCAGCGCGGTCGTATCGTCATGACGCATCATGGCACCGGCCACGACAGCACGCGCATTCATTCCGCCCATCTGTTTCTGGATATGGCCCTCGCGCTGTAAAAAGAGCTCGCCCTGCAGCACGCTATCCGCCAGCGCGCCACTTAAACGACCCGGCACAGCAGGTATGGCTTGCACGCGGGCTGTCCAGTCCTCCCCTTTCTCGCCATCACCACGACTGATTGCTCGAACCAGTCTGCCCTTCTGGTAAACCAGCGTCACCGCCACACCGTCCACTTTAGGCTGAACCCACAGGTCGTGATGAGTCAGCATCCACTGACGCAACTCTTCTTTCCCCGCCACTTTATGCACCCCGGTATGGGCGACCGGATGGCTGAGCGTGCCATTTTTCGGGGGGTTATCCTCAGCGGGTTTGTCACCAAAACAGTGCTGCCACTGTTTCAGGCGAGCGTTGAGTTGATCGTAAACGTCATCACTCACCTCGCTTTTGCCTTGTATCCAGTACGCCTCGTCCCAACGGGTGATTTGGGCCTGCAGACCCGCCATTTCTTGTACTGCTTTAGCATGGGACCAGACGGGACACACGGCCATCCCGTTTGCGCTCCACAGCATCAACGCGACACAAAATCCTTTCAACATCGTACATCCTCCCTGTTTTGCGAAGGGTATACCCCGTCTCGCCATGCCTGACGACCCGGAAAGTGCACGTCCTCGAGAAGGCTTCCGTTTTTAATTTTTGTTGCTGCAAATGACAGGAAAAACAGGATAACGGTACGCAAAATTCATTCAATGGATGGAAAAAGTGTGACAAAGGCTACGTCACGAGGCGGCGACGTGTATAATAAGCCCGTATGTAGGACTTCATCGCTAACACATACGAAAGACTCTCATGGCTCAAGGCACGCTTTATATTGTTTCTGCCCCTAGTGGCGCGGGTAAATCCAGCCTGATTCAGGCGTTGTTAAAAACCCAACCGTTATACGATACGCAAGTTTCTGTTTCTCACACCACGCGTCAGCCGCGCCCGGGTGAAGTACACGGTGAACACTACTTCTTTGTGAATCACGATGAGTTCCGGTCGATGATCGGCAGAGAAGCGTTTCTTGAGCACGCCGAAGTTTTTGGTAACTACTACGGAACGTCGCGTGAAGCCATTGAGCAGGTTCTGTCGACGGGTGTAAATGTGTTCCTGGATATCGACTGGCAAGGCGCGCAACAAATTCGCGCTAAAATGCCGCAGGCACGCAGTATTTTTATTTTACCGCCGTCAAAAGAAGAGCTGGACCGTCGCCTTCGCGGGCGCGGCCAGGATAGCGAAGAAGTTATCGCAAAACGTATGGCCCAGGCAGTTGCAGAAATGAGCCATTACGCCGAATATGATTACCTGATTGTGAATGATGATTTTGATACCGCCCTTGGCGATCTTAAGACTATTATTCGCGCCGAACGTCTGCGCATGAGCCGCCAGAAGCAGCGACATGACGCATTAATCACCAAACTGTTGGCAGACTGAACCCACATTCAGTATCATGCCCAGTCATTTCTTCATCTGTGGAGCATTTTAAGTATGGCACGCGTAACTGTTCAGGACGCTGTAGAGAAAATTGGTAACCGTTTTGACCTGGTACTGGTCGCCGCGCGTCGCGCTCGTCAGATGCAGTCCGGTGGTAAAGATCCGCTGGTACCAGAAGAAAACGATAAAACCACCGTTATTGCACTGCGTGAAATCGAAGAAGGTCTGATCAACAGCCAGATCCTCGACGTACGTGAGCGCCAGGAGCAGCAAGAGCAGGAAGCCGCAGAACTGCAGGCCGTCACCGCCATTGCTGAAGGTCGTCGTTAATTAATCCTGCGGGTCGCCCTTGTATCTGTTTGAAAGCCTGAATCAACTGATTCAAACCTACCTGCCTGAAGACCAAATCAAACGTCTTCAGCAGGCGTATCTCGTTGCACGTGACGCTCACGAGGGCCAGACACGTTCAAGCGGTGAACCCTATATCACGCACCCGGTTGCGGTAGCCTGCATTCTGGCCGAGATGAAACTCGACTATGAAACGCTCATGGCTGCGCTTCTGCATGACGTGATCGAAGATACCCCCGCCACCTACCAGGATATGGAACAGCTGTTTGGCAAAAGCGTTGCCGAGCTGGTGGAAGGGGTCTCTAAGCTTGATAAGCTGAAGTTCCGCGATAAGAAAGAGGCGCAAGCCGAAAACTTTCGCAAGATGATTATGGCGATGGTGCAGGATATCCGCGTCATTCTCATCAAACTGGCTGACCGCACCCATAATATGCGCACGCTGGGCTCTTTACGCCCGGATAAACGTCGCCGCATTGCTCGCGAAACCCTCGAAATCTACAGCCCGCTGGCGCACCGTTTAGGTATACATCACATTAAAACCGAGCTGGAAGAGCTGGGTTTTGAAGCGCTGTATCCAAACCGCTATCGTGTGATTAAAGAGGTGGTCAAAGCCGCGCGCGGCAACCGTAAGGAGATGATTCAAAAGATCCTCTCTGAAATTGAAGGACGTTTGCAGGAAGCGGGAATTCCGTGCCGCGTCAGCGGTCGCGAAAAGCACCTGTACTCCATCTATTGCAAAATGGTGCTTAAAGAGCAACGTTTTCACTCCATTATGGATATTTACGCCTTCCGCGTGATTGTTCATGACTCCGACACCTGTTATCGCGTACTCGGGCAGATGCACAGCCTGTATAAACCGCGTCCGGGGCGCGTCAAAGACTACATTGCTATTCCAAAGGCGAACGGCTATCAATCTTTGCACACCTCGATGATTGGTCCTCACGGCGTGCCGGTAGAGGTTCAAATCCGTACGGAAGATATGGATCAGATGGCGGAAATGGGTGTTGCTGCGCACTGGGCTTATAAAGAGCACGGTGAAACCAGCACGACTGCGCAGATCCGCGCCCAGCGCTGGATGCAAAGCCTGCTTGAGCTGCAACAAAGCGCCGGTAGCTCATTTGAATTTATCGAGAGCGTTAAATCCGATCTCTTCCCGGATGAGATTTACGTTTTCACCCCAGAAGGTCGCATTGTCGAACTGCCGGCTGGCGCTACGCCTGTCGATTTCGCGTATGCCGTGCATACCGATATCGGGCATGCCTGCGTGGGCGCTCGCGTCGACAGACAGCCATACCCGCTGTCACAGCCGCTGACCAGCGGCCAGACGGTCGAAATCATTACCGCACCGGGCGCACGTCCGAATGCGGCGTGGCTGAACTTTGTTGTCAGTTCGAAAGCGCGCGCCAAAATTCGCCAGTTGCTGAAAAACCTTAAGCGCGACGATTCCGTCAGCCTTGGCCGTCGTTTGCTTAATCACGCCTTGGGCGGTAGCCGTAAGCTGGCTGAAATCCCACCTGAGAACATTCAACGCGAGCTGGATCGCATGAAGCTCGCCGTCCTTGACGATCTGCTGGCTGAAATCGGGCTGGGCAATGCGATGAGCGTTGTGGTGGCGAAAAACCTGCAGCAAGGTGATGCTTCTACGCCAACGACCACCACGCAGGGTCAGGGTCATTTGCCGATTAAAGGCGCCGATGGCGTACTGATTACCTTCGCAAAATGTTGCCGACCGATTCCTGGCGATCCGATTATTGCCCACGTCAGCCCGGGTAAAGGCCTTGTTATCCACCACGAATCCTGCCGTAACATTCGGGGCTATCAGAAAGAGCCAGAGAAGTTTATGGCGGTCGAGTGGGATAAAGAGACCGCACAAGAATTTATCACCGAAATTAAGGTCGATATGTTCAACCACCAGGGTGCACTGGCAAACCTGACGGCGGCAATCAACACGGCCACTTCCAACATTCAGAGCCTGAACACGGAAGAGAAAGATGGCCGCGTTTACAGCGCATTTATACGCCTGACGGCCCGCGATCGTGTCCATCTGGCGAACATCATGCGCAAAATCCGCGTCATGCCGGACGTCATCAAAGTGACGCGTAACCGAAACTAGCCTTATGAATGCACAGCGTTATGCGCGGATTTGTGAAATGCTCGCCAGGCGTCAGCCTGACCTCACGGTGTGCATGGAGCAGGTCCACAAACCTCATAACGTCTCTGCAATTGTGCGTACCGCCGACGCCGTTGGCGTGCATGAAGTTCACGCCGTCTGGCCGGGAAACCGCATGCGCACCATGGCTTCCAGCGCCGCAGGCAGCAACAGTTGGGTGACGGTCACCACGCATTCCACCATTGGTGATGCCGTGTCGCAGCTTAAGGCGCGCGGGATGCAAATCCTTGCCACTCATCTTTCCGATGATGCCGTTGATTTTCGTGAGATCGACTATACGCGCCCGACCTGCATCCTGATGGGTCAGGAAAAAACCGGGATCACACAAGAAGCGCTGGATCTGGCGGATCGGGACATCATTATCCCGATGACCGGCATGGTACAGTCGTTGAACGTCTCTGTTGCCTCAGCGCTCATTCTGTATGAAGCCCAGCGCCAGCGTCAAAACGCGGGCATGTATAAGCGCAGCAACAGCATGTTGCCGGAAGAAGAGCAGCAGCGTTTGCTGTTTGAAGGCGGTTATCCCGTGCTGGCCCGCGTGGCAAAGCAGAAAAAATTGCCTTACCCCCACGTTAATGCGCAGGGCGAGATCGAAGCCGATGCTGCATGGTGGGCCACGATGCAATCGGCGAAGTTAAGATGAAAGGCCGTCTGCTGGACGCGATACCCCTTAATTCGCTGACCGGCGTGGGTGCGGCGCAAAGTAACAAACTGGCTAAAATCGGCCTGCACACCGTTCAGGATCTCCTTCTTCATCTCCCCTTACGCTACGAAGATCGCACGCAACTTTATGCCATTGGCGATCTGCTTCCGGGTATTTACGCCACCGTCGAAGGCGAAGTCCTGAACTGTAACGTGACGTTTGGCGGCCGCCGAATGATGACCTGCCAGATTAGCGACGGTTCCGGCATTCTTACCCTGCGCTTTTTCAACTTCAGCGCGGCGATGAAAAACAGTCTCGCCACCGGGCGACGCGTACTGGCCTACGGCGAAGCAAAGCGCGGCAAATACGGCGCGGAGATGATCCACCCCGAGTATCGGGTACAGGGCGATCTTAGCACCCCAGAATTGCAGGACACGCTGACGCCGGTCTACCCCACCACGGAAGGCATTAAGCAGGCGACGTTGCGCAAACTTACCGACCAGGCGCTTGAACTGCTCGACACCTGCGCGATCGCTGAACTGTTACCTCCTGAGCTGGCACAAGGCATGATGAGCCTGCCGGAGGCGCTGCGCACGCTGCATCGCCCGCCGCCCACCCTGCAACTCAGCGATTTAGAAAGCGGGCACCACCCTGCCCAGCGGCGGCTTATCCTTGAAGAATTACTGGCGCATAACCTGAGCATGCTGGCGTTACGCGCCGGGGCACAGCGTTTTCACGCCCTGCCGTTAACAGCGCAGAATGATTTAAAAGATAAGCTTCTGGCCTCATTACCGTTTAAACCTACTGCGGCTCAGACACGCGTCACTGCAGAAATTGAACATGACCTGGCCCTTGATATCCCTATGATGCGTCTTGTTCAGGGCGACGTGGGATCGGGTAAAACGCTGGTGGCGGCACTCGCCGCACTACGCGCCATTGCCCTTGGTAAACAGGTGGCGCTTATGGCGCCGACGGAACTGCTCGCCGAGCAACATGCGATCAACTTCCGCAACTGGTTCGAACCGCTTGGCATTGAAGTGGGCTGGCTTGCCGGTAAGCAAAAAGGGAGAGCGCGTCTTGCCCAGCAAGAGGCGATTGCCAGCGGTCAGGTACAAATGGTGGTCGGTACGCATGCGATTTTCCAGGAACAGGTTCAGTTTAATGGCCTGGCCCTGGTGATCATTGATGAGCAGCACCGCTTTGGCGTTCATCAGCGGCTGGCGTTGCGCGAAAAAGGCCAACAGCAGGGATTCCACCCGCATCAGTTGATTATGACGGCCACGCCGATCCCGCGTACGCTCGCGATGACGGCCTATGCCGATCTCGACACCTCCACCATCGATGAACTGCCTCCGGGTCGAACCCCTGTCACCACGGTTGCGATTCCGGATACCCGCCGCAGCGAGATTATCGAGCGCGTGCGTCAGGCCAGCACCACGGAAAATCGTCAGGCCTACTGGGTGTGTACCCTGATCGAAGAGTCCGATCTTCTGGAAGCCCAGGCGGCAGAGGCCACGTGGGAGGAGTTAAAGCTGGCTCTGCCAGAACTCCGGATTGGACTGGTCCACGGGCGTATGAAACCCGCAGAGAAGCAGGCGGTGATGCACGCCTTTAAACAGGGCGAGCTGCATTTGCTGGTCGCCACCACTGTAATTGAAGTCGGCGTAGACGTACCCAATGCCAGCCTGATGATCATTGAAAACCCGGAGCGTCTTGGTCTTGCGCAACTCCACCAGCTTCGTGGTCGGGTGGGTCGCGGATCGGTGGCCTCTCACTGCGTGCTGCTGTTTAAATCTCCCCTTTCCAGAACTGCACAGATGCGTCTACAGGTTCTCCGCGACAGTAATGACGGCTTTGTCATCGCGCAAAAGGACCTCGAAATTCGCGGGCCCGGTGAACTTCTGGGCACCCGTCAAACGGGTAACGCTGAATTTAAAGTGGCGGATCTGATGCGCGATCAGGCCATGATCCCCGAAGTTCAGCGTCTGGCACGGCATATTCATGAACGTTATCCTGAACAGGCGGCAGCACTGATTGAGCGCTGGATGCCGGAAACCGAACGCTATTCCAACGCCTGAAGACTCTCCCTGAATCAGTAGGTAAAATTTATAAATGCAATCGTTTGCTTTTACCGTCTGGTCAGATAAAATGCCCGCTTTTCCACCGTGGGATTGCCGCCGATGTCCAGTAACGCCTTAGAGTCCGCCGATGCGCAACCGATTGCGCACGCTCAGCATAATAGTGAATTAATCTATCGCCTTGAGGACCGCCCCCCTCTCGCGCAAACGCTATTCGCTGCGTGTCAGCATTTACTGGCGATGTTTGTCGCGGTCATCACTCCCGCCCTGCTGATCTGCCAGGCACTCGGTTTACCCGCTCAGGACACGCAGCACATTATCAGCATGTCGCTGTTCGCCTCCGGTGTCGCCTCTGTTATTCAAATTAAAGCCTGGGGTCCGGTGGGCTCAGGTTTACTGTCCATTCAGGGCACCAGCTTCAACTTTGTTGCCCCACTGATTATGGGTGGAACGGCGCTTAAGACCGGTGGAGCAGATGTGCCCACGATGATGGCAGCCCTGTTTGGCACCCTGATGCTGGCAAGCTGTACCGAAATGGTCATCTCCCGCGTCCTGCATCTGGCACGCCGCGTCATTACGCCGCTGGTGTCCGGCGTGGTGGTGATGATTATCGGTTTGTCGTTGATTCAGGTTGGCCTGACTTCTATCGGCGGTGGCTATGCGGCAATGAGCGATCACACCTTTGGTGCGCCGAAAAATCTGCTGCTCGCAGGCGTCGTGCTGGGCATTATTATTCTGCTGAACCGTCAGCGTAACCCTTATCTGCGTGTTGCCTCGCTGGTGATCGCCATGGCGGCCGGTTATCTGATGGCATGGGCGATGGGGATGCTGCCGGCAACGACACCACAGACTGACGCGCCGTTGATTATGGTGCCAACGCCGCTGTATTACGGTCTGGGCATCGACTGGAACCTACTTCTGCCGCTGATGCTGGTCTTTATGATTACGTCTCTGGAAACGATCGGCGATATTACCGCCACGTCTGATGTCTCTGAACAACCCGTCTCAGGCCCGGTGTATATGAAACGCCTGAAAGGCGGCGTGCTGGCAAACGGCCTGAACTCTTTCGTCTCTGCCGTATTTAACACCTTCCCGAACTCCTGCTTCGGTCAGAACAATGGCGTCATCCAGTTGACCGGCGTCGCCAGCCGCTACGTGGGCTTCGTGGTGGCACTGATGTTGATCGCGCTGGGTCTGTTCCCGGCCGTCAGCGGTTTTGTACAGCATATCCCTGAGCCAGTATTGGGCGGTGCCACGCTGGTAATGTTTGGGACTATCGCCGCCTCCGGTGTACGCATTGTCTCCCGCGAGCCGCTGAACCGTCGTGCCATCATGATTATTGCGCTGTCGCTGGCCGTTGGCCTGGGTGTCTCTCAGCAACCGCTGATCCTGCAGTTTGCCCCGGACTGGGTGAAAAACCTGCTCTCTTCCGGCATCGCAGCAGGGGGAATTACTGCCATCGTACTGAACCTCGTTTTCCCGCCTGAAAAGAATTAATTCCCCTTCACGGCAGGCGGTCAATGCCTGCCGTGACATCTTATTACACCATTCCCGGCTTGAGGATTGCGCATAAATCGTGCATAACTCCTTAAGGTGCGTTTGACGGGATGGAAGACCATGAAATTTATTGGAAAGCTGCTTATCGGGATTTTGATGGCGATACTGGTCGCGATCCTGGCGGTGTATATTCTCATTCAGACTCGCTGGGGCGCAGCACAGGTCAGCAGTTGGGTCAGCGTTAATACGGATTACGAACTCAATTTCGACCAGATGGATCATCGTTTTTCCACGCCTTCACATATCATTCTGGAAAACGTGACCTTTGGCCGTGATGGCAAACCTGCCACGCTGGTCGCCAAACGCGTCGATCTCGGGCTGAGCAGCCGTCAAATTACCGATCCGATGCACATGGATACCATTACTCTGGTAGATGGGACGCTCAATCTTTCCCCTGAAACGGCGCCCCTTCCCTTCCAGGCCGATCGCCTGCAGTTGAAAAATATGGCTTTCAATAGCCCTAATATGGCCTGGGATTTGAGTGCACAAAAAGTCACAGGCGGCCTGAGCCCGTGGCAGCCCGAAGCGGGCAACGTGCTCGGCAACAAGGCCCAGATTCAGATGAGCGCGGGTTCGATGACGCTCAATGGTGTCCCCGCCAGCAACGTGCTCATTCAGGGCGAAATCAACGGTCAGGAAGTGGTGTTGAGCACCGTTGGTGCTGATATGGCGCGTGGCTCGCTCACCGGTAACGCACGCCGCAACGCAGAGGGAGGCTGGATAATCGACACCCTGCGTCTGACCGATATCCGTCTGCAAAGCGACAAATCGCTGCAGGCGTTCTTTGCCCCAATCGCTACCCTGCCGTCTTTGCAGATTGGCCGCCTCGAGGTCACTGATGCCCGTCTGCAGGGGCCGGACTGGGCGGTCACCGATCTCGATTTAAGCCTGCGGAACCTGACGTTAACGCAGGGCGACTGGCAAAGTCAGGACGGGCGGCTCTCCATGAACGCCAGTGAATTTATCTTTGGTTCACTGCACCTTTTCGATCCCATTTTCAATGCCGAGTTCTCCCCGCAGGGGATCGCGCTGCGCCAGTTTACATCACGCTGGGAGGGCGGCATGGTGCGCACCTCCGGCAACTGGTTGCGTAAAGGCAAAGCGCTGGAGCTGGACGATGTCGCCGTCGCCGGGCTGGAATACACCCTGCCAGAAAACTGGAAAACGCTGTGGATGGACCCGTTACCGGAATGGCTTAACAGCGTCGTGCTAAAAAAATTCGGCCTGAGCCGTAACCTGGTTATCGACATCGATCCGACCTTCCCCTGGCAGATCACCTCGCTTGATGGTTACGGCGCGAATCTGCGGCTGGCAAAAGATCGTCAGTGGGGCGTGTGGGGTGGAAACGCCACGCTGAACGGCGCGGCGGCAACGTTTAATCGGGTGGACGTGCGGCGGCCTTCGCTGTCGCTCGCTGCGAATGCCTCTACGGTGAATATCAGCGACCTGAGCGCCTTCACCGAGAAGGGGATTCTGGAGGCTACGGCGACCGTTTCTCAACTGCCGCAGCGCCACACTACCGTCAGCCTGAATGGTCGCGGCGTGCCGCTTAACCTGTTGCAACAATGGGGATGGCCAGCCTTACCGATCGCCGGCGACGGAAACATCCAGCTGACGGCCAGCGGCCAACTTCAGGCGAAAGTGCCGCTGAAACCGACGGTAAACGGAAAACTGAGTGCGATAAACATGGATAAACAGCGCGTCACGCAGACGGTGGTCAATGGCGAGGCAACAAATAATGCCATGGCTCAACCTCCGTATCAGGCTGCGCCATAAAGTCCGCCTGAAGACGCTTCGCTTATCAGGCCTCCAGGTACAGGCAATTCGCTGAAACCACTGCACCTGTAGGCCGGGTAAGACGTGTCGCGTCGCTTACCCGGCAAACAAGGCAGCAAGTTAAAGGTGAATAACCAGCTCGTTACCTTCAGGTTTTACCACCACTCCCCATTCGCTGCCCGTATGGGATGCGCCCTGAACGCTGGTCACCTGCTGAATATTACGCAGACAAATCGACCAGTTCCGCGCCTCGCCTTCCCCTTTCACCCTCAGAGTCTCGCCGTTTCGTGTCGCCGTTAACCGGAACGCTACCGAGCCATCCGCAGCCGGGACCTCGCTCACTGCCGTACAGCCCTCGCCCAGGTTAAACAGCTGGAATGCCGTGCCGTCGTTCCAGGCGTAGTCCGGCTTCTGGTTATTACTCCCCAGTGCCAGCAACGTATTCTCCCGAACATAGACGGGCAGACTCTGGAAATCATGCTGCTGTTTATACCACCGACACCCCTGCACCTCGTCGTTGTGCCACAGGTGCGTCCAGCGCCCTTCCGGCAGATAAAACTGCACTTCGCCCGCCTCGCTAAAGACCGGCGCAACCATAATGGCCTCACCCAGCATGTACTGGCGATCAAGATAATCGCATGCCGGATCGTCCGGGAATTCCAGCATCATGGCGCGCAGCATAGGGGTGCCTACTTCACGGGCCAGCGCCGCCTGACGATACAGATAAGGCATCATCTGGCATTTAAGCTGCGTAAAGTGACGCACTACGTCGCAGGACTCATCATCATAAGCCCAGGGTACACGGTAGGATTTGCTGCCGTGCAGGCGGCTGTGGCTGGAGAATAACCCGAAGGCACACCAGCGTTTATACACATGCGCGGGCGCGGTATTTTCGAACCCGCCGATATCATGGCTCCAGAAACCAAAGCCCGACAGACCAATCGACAGGCCGCCACGCAGGCTTTCCGCCATGGATTCGTAGTTGGCGTAACAGTCTCCCCCCCAGTGCACCGGGAATTTCTGTGCTCCCACGGACGCCGAGCGTGCAAACAACACCGCCTCCTCTTCGCCCACCGTCTCTTTCAGCACATCCCAGACCAGCTCGTTATAGATATAGGCGTAATGGTTGTGCATCTTCTGCGGGTCAGCGCCATCAAACCACTTCACGTCCGTGGGAATACGCTCGCCAAAATCCGTCTTAAAACAGTCGACGCCAATGTTTACCAGCCCTTTTAGCTTATCGGCATACCATTGACGGGCGCCCGGATTGGTGAAGTCATAAATCGCCAGACCCGGCTGCCATTTATCCCACTGCCATACGGAACCGTCCGGGCGTTTTAGCAGATAGCCTTTCTCTTTCAGCTCGTTGAACACGGGGGATTTTTGCCCGATGTAGGGGTTAATCCAGACACAGACTTTGAGGCCTTTATCCTTCAGGCGGCGAATCATGCCTTCCGGATCGGGGAAGGTGACCGGATCCCATTCAAAATCACACCACTGGAAAGCCTTCATCCAGAAGCAGTCGAAATGGAAGACGTGCAGGGGCAGATCGCGCTCCGCCATGCCATCAATAAAGCTATTGACCGTCGCCTCGTCGTAATTCGTGGTAAACGAAGTGGTTAGCCACAGGCCGAACGACCACGCAGGCGGCAGCGCCGGGCGACCTGTGAATTGCGTATAACGGTTCAGGACCTCTTTTGGCGTCGGGCCATCGATAACAAAATATTCCAGATGCTCGCCTTCAACGCTGAACTGCACTTTAGAGACTTTTTCTGAACCCACTTCAAACGACACGTTCTCCGGATGATTCACCAGCACGCCGTAGCCGCGGTTGGTCAAGTAGAACGGGATGTTTTTATACGACTGTTCAGTGCTGGTGCCGCCGTCGCGATTCCAGGTTTCGACCGTCTGTCCGTTGCGTACCAGCGCGGTAAAGCGCTCGCCCAGCCCATAAACCGTTTCGCCTACGCCCAAATCCAGACGTTCGAACATGTACTGGCGGTCGGTATTGCCATCCTGCACGTAACCGTTATTTTTCAGCTGGCTACCGGTAATGCGCTGGCCGTTACGCAGGAAATCCAGCGCCCAGACCTCACCTTTGGTTACCCGCACGCTCACGTTGCCGCTTTTCAGCTCGGCATACTCGGCGTTATTTTCAATCTGAACGTTGACCTCTTTCAGCACGTTTAACGGATAATGCGGGCCGTTGTTCAACGCGCCCTGAAAATGCTCGATTCGCACTCCGACAACCCCTTCCTGCGGCGCAAAAAGGCGAACCGTAAACATCAATGTGTCCAGCTGCCAGGTGCGTTCGCGTACATCGCGCGGCGCGACATAGACGACCAGGTCATTCCCCTGCTGCTCTACGTCGAATACCTGGACCGGGTAGGTCACATTCAGACCCGGTTGAATGAGCCAGTTTCCGTCACTGATTTTCATCTTATCGTCCTCTTAGTTCTGAAATTCTTTGCTGACCGTCGGGTGTTCAAAATCCTGCGCGTTGCGATGCGCGCCTTCTGCCAGTTCGGCCATGATTTTGAGCAGGAAAGGGGTTTTCAGCGTGTAGTAGCGTTTTGCCACGACCGCGCTCACCAGGTAGCACGCCGCCGGAACCAGCGTGAACAGGGCAATGATGATGGTAATGGTCGTGCTGTTTTGCACCCTGGCCGCAGCGTCATAACCCCCGCCGGCCAGCATCCAGCCAATCAATGCCCCTCCCAGTGCCAGACCCAGCTTCAGCACAAACAGCGTGCCTGCAAAACTGATCCCGGTCAGGCGCTTACCGTTGGTCCACTCACCGTAATCGACGGTGTCAGACATCATGACCCACTGGATCGGCGTGACCAGCTGGTGCAGGACGCCAATAACGAAGATAAAGCAGAACATGAGCAGGTTGGCATTCATCGGCACGAAGAACATCGCCACGCTCAGGACCGCCAGCGCCGCGTTGGTCCACCAGAAGACGCTGACTTTGCATTTCCAGTCGGTCAGCGGCTTCGCCAGCGCCGAACCAATCAGGTTGCCGACGCAGTAGGTGGTCAGGAACGCGACGAAGATTTCCGGCGATCCCATAATCCAGGTGCAGTAATACATCATCGCGCCTCCGCGTACGCAGACGGCAAGGATGTTAAGGATGGTGAGCACGCCGACGATGCGCCACTGGTCGTTTTGCCAGATGTCGCGCAGGTCTTCACGCATGGAGGTGGTGCTCGGCGGCACCTGAATACGTTCTTTGGTGGTAAAGAAGCAGAACGCCAGCATCAGGAAGGCTACAACCGACAGCACGGCAATACCGCCCTGAAAACCGAGGGCTTTATCGTCACCGCCAATCAGCTTAACCAGCGGCATCATCAGTACCGTGGAGAGCATGCCCCCCGCCGTCGCCAGCACGAAGCGCCACGACTGCAGGGAGATACGTTGCGTCGGGTCATTCGTAATAACGCCACCAAGTGCGCAATACGGGATGTTAACCACTGTATAAAGCAGCGTCAGCAGCGTATAGGTGACGGCGGCATAGACCATTTTGCCGTTCAGGCTGAGGTCCGGCGTGGTGTACGCCAGTACGCAGACAAGGCCAAACGGGATGGCACCAAACAGGATCCACGGACGGAATTTCCCCCAGCGGCTGCGTGTGCGGTCGGCCAGCAGGCCCATGCACGGATCCGAAATCGCATCCAGCGCGCGCGCCAGCAGAAACATGGTGCCGACAAAGCCAGCGGGGATACCGAAGATATCGGTATAGAAAAACATCATATACAACATGACGTTATCAAAGATGATATGGCTGGCGGCATCACCCATGCCGTAGCCAATCTTTTCCTTAACAGATAACACTTCGCTCTTCATTTTTTCTTATCCTTTGACGCTGTAGGGGCGCAGAGACCGGTTACCGTGTTTTTAAACCATTGTTTCGAGGGCGAGTATTGCGTTTTCTGGTTACTAACTTACGTTTCTTCTTTTTTGTGATCGCGGTAAAACTCACCGAGCAAAAAGGTAACCTGAGGATTTTCTTAGGATTTAACCTAAACATACTCATCCAGGTCAAAAGAGAGGTGAAAAAAACGCACGGAGGGATGGGGTAAACGATTGAAAGTAGCTATAATGCGCCCGCCTCCATGTAGCAATGCAGGCGCGGAAGATCGTCATCTCCGGTGAGGTGGCTGGATTTCAAATCCAGTTGGGGCCGCCAGCGGTCCCGGGCAGGTTCGACTCCTGTGATCTTCCGCCAATCGTTCTCTTCAAAATGCACTGGAGAATTACAGATGTACAAATATGTCCCTCCAGAAAGAATAGATATTTTAGAAAATAATTTGATTTGCTTTAATAATCCATAAGATTTTAATGATCCCTTTGAGTTCAATATTTCATTCAATTTAAACTATTTTGAGTCCTCTTTGTACGAAACACTTAATAAATTTGATCTTATTAAGGAACTACCAGCAGATATCTTATTGTTATTTTATACACTACCTAAAGAAAAAGCGTCACTGATACTTGAACAAGTAAAGAAAACATTGATGCAATGTTATATAAAAGAAAAAACAAATATAAGTAACGTCACTGATAAATTAATGCATGAGCTCAACGCAAATATTATAAAAACAGCGAGGATTTTATCATTAACGGAAACACCGACAAATCTTCTTATATGGGGGCACTACGCGCATTCTCATACTAGTTTTGTAATTGAGTTTGATACACAGGGCCCGTTTTTCCATCAACGCCGAAGTAATAAAGATGAATTTGGTTATCTAAGGAAAATTGTATATCGAAAAGTGGTTCCTTATTTTGATCCATTATCAGACGATATAATAAATCATTTCACTATTAAAAGCTCTGATTGGTCCTATGAACACGAATGGCGTATGTTATTGCCACATACTCATTCGGAAAAAATAATTACCGTTCATGATAAGGATTACGATCTTTATAAAATACCATCAGGTGCAATAAAGAGAGTAATTCTTGGATGTAAAGCCTCCAACAACCTTCGGGGTAGCATAATAAGAATTATAACTAATAGATCGAATTATCGGCATGTCAGTTTAATGCAAGCTTCTCAATCGTCATCGAAGTTTGAACTTGAATTCAAGCCTTTATGATTTATTACTAAGCCTCTCTAATTCATTTCTACCCAGAGATTTCAGCCAATTCCCCAAACTCATCCCCTCAGCTTTAGCGGCTGCCTCAAACTGTGCCTTTAACTCCGGCGTAATACGGATCTGAAAAGTCGGTGCTTTTCCGGACGTTGACTTATTTGGGTCGCGTTTAGTTGTTGACATGTACGTACCTACAAGAGCAAGCTAATACCATACAGGTACGTACCTTAACATACGAAAACCTGAAAATGAAACGCCCTCGCCAGGTACTCGCAATACCCAACGAGAGCTAACCGCACCAACTATCAAGGAGTTGATTATGGCTGATTCGCATTCTACCCCAGAGACCGACGAAACCGGAACTGAGCGTTCGCTAATTGTGGGATATCGCCCGAAGGTTCACGATAAAACGACACCCAATATCATTCTTTGCGGCAAATGGCTACGCGCCGCAGGGTTCGATACAGGGCATCAGGTCACGGTAAAGGTAATGAAGGGGTGTATTGTTCTGGTGGCTTATAGCGAGAAAGAACAACAGTTACTGGACGACTACAAACTCATGAAGAAAGACCTTACGCATCTCGAAACGGCATTCGCAGGGATCCAGTCTCAATCCGTGGAAAGGTGCTCTTAGTATCTTTTGATTTACCACCTGCTAAGCTTTTTTTGGGCAATTGTAATACGTAAGACGACATGGCGAACTCACCTAAACGTGAATCAGTCATGTCGCTGAATTAATACAGAAAGGCCTCTTATAAGCCAGTCGAAAGCGAACCGCTCTTGCCATCCCAGATAAGCTTTTCGATCACGATGACAAAAGGCTAAACACCATCCTTACGATCTCCGTGATACCGTAGATGCAGCAAGGGAAAGGGGTTGCCCTGCCCGTCCAGTTCCGAGCGTCCAACCAACACAAAACCCATATGGCGATAAAACTCAACACCCTGCGTATTTTGTTCGTTCACATCCAGTTCATTCGCACCGAGCTGTTCAATTGCGTATCTCAGCAACATTTTTCCCGCGCCTTTTCCCCGGCTCGCATCGTCAACGAACAGCATTTCCACGCGATTATCGTCCACACCCACAAAGCCGTGAATCATGCCCAGCGTATCGCGAGCAATAAAGACGTTTAAGTTGGGCAAATAGCGATGGAGCAATAGCGGACGTAGCGCCGCGATATCACTCGCCTGTAAAAAGTGGTGCGTCGCGCTAACGGAGGATTCCCAAATCGCAATAAGGCGAGGGAAATCTGAGGGTATTGCGGATTCAATATTCATTTTATGAAGGTAAATACCTTACTGCGCTATGTCAGGACCTGAGTTTCTCAAAGCTTTTCACATATCGCCATATTCAGCCGGACAAATTCATCCCATCCAATCACATCCCGCAGCTTTGCGCGATAGTAATCCTCAACCCGACACACCAGCGGACGCGTCGTGTAGATGGCGCACAAATGGGTCTCTTCAACGAAATGCTGGCAAACGCCGTCACCGCGATCGAGGAAGGCCGTTTCGGGGCTGGCGTTGACCCTGCGGCAACATTTGCCGCAGGCGTTACAGGGGAAAGGCGTGAGCGCGTCGTCACTCATGCAAATTGGCTAAGCCGTGAGGCAAGGCGCTGCGCTTCCAGTACGCTCTCGCTCAAGGCTCGATCCTGCTGGCTGGCCATATCCCGTGCCGCTTTAACCTTGTCCAGCTGCGCGTCAAACCAGGGCGTTAAGGACTCATCCACCAGCCGTATCGCGTTTGCTTCAAACTGCGAGGCCGTAGTATGGGCGAAGTCATCGATCTCCTGCAGAAAGCGTTCCCATTCGCGACGCTGCTGCTCGCTATGCTCGCGCGCTTTTTTGGTCTCGTTATCTTCAGCGAAGATATCCCACAGCGAGCCGATCACGGTAATAGCGGGCCCGACGTAAGGGATCCATTTTCCTACTACCGCCGCCCCCCATTTTTCCATGGTTTTCGGTCCAATGCCTTTCATTAGCGAAGGTAGCCACTCTTTTACCAGCTTCAGGCCGCTGACAATGTGCTCCGGCCTGGCAAGGGATCCCAGCGAGTTCACGGCATGATTGACCATCTCCGCATTGATCCCGCTTTTTTCGGATGGATCGGCGTGATCCGCTCCCTGCTGGGTATCTGGCATTTGCGGCAGGCCGTTCAGCGTATGGCTTTGCCCCTGACGGGTCAGCGTCGCTTGCAGGCTATCGACATCGTCTTCAAATCGCTGCACCAGATACTCCATCTCGCGAGTTTGCACCCTCTCAATAGCCCCGCTGGCCTGAACGAATAAGCTCTCGATCCTGGCCTGCGCATGCTCAGGATCCTGACGGAGTGCCGCTTTACTTCCACGGTACATGTCGTCGCGCTGGCGTCTGACCTCATCGACAATATTTTTACGACACTCATGTTGCTGCACGACCATGTTTTTCAGCAACGTATCGACATGACGCACCGTTTCACTGGTGGACTGGCGGTCGAGCGTCTGAAGAAGTTTGTCCAGAAAGGCGTTCAGTTCGCTCCCCAGACGACGATAAATATGCTGGCTGTCGATGCTGGCAATAAACGCCGTTAATGTCTCTTCAAACTGCGGAAACTCGCTCAGTCGTAACAGACCGGGGACATTATCCAGCTTCGCCTGTAACGCCATCTCCGCATTAACCCGCAGCACAGGAATATCCTGCAAAACATCCTCCATTCCCTGATCTGCAGCCAGCGCCTGGAGGCGAATGCGAATATCATTTTTAAGACGGGTGAAGACCTCCACGTCCATGCGATCTTTATCGTTGAGGACCAGGAAAAGCTTTTTCTTCGCCTGTAAAATCTCAATCAACACCTTAAGGGTTTTCTCTTCCTCGGCAGCACCAGAGGGGTTGACGACAAAAATCACCGCGTCGGCTTTCAGCATCTGCTCGCGGGTCACTTTTTCGTGCTCCATGGGTGCATCCACCCCCGGCGTATCCAGAATAATGCTGTTGTTCCAGCGGTAATCATCCACGCTGCTGGTCATTGGAATATCGCCGGTTTTTGCCACGCGCTCGCCGATGAGGGCGTTAATTAGCGTGCTTTTACCGGCGTTATAGACGCCATACACCATGATGCAGGCATCTGGCTTAAGACGTTTATCGTCAAACTGTTGCTGAACCGGAGCAAACTCACGCGCAAGTTCAGGAAACTGGTTTGCCAGTTTCGCCGTAAGATCGAAGGTGGCAAAAAGATCGGCTGCGGACATTTCCATCATGTTAGTGAACCTCGCTGGCTAGCTGTTTTTCGGCACGTGTTTTCAACGCGATCAACGCACACTCAAAGGCTTTAATTTCATCATTCAGTTTCGTGCAGGACGCTTCCATATCCTCAAGCAACGCGCTAAACAGCGTGTTAACTTTATGCCGGATTTCGCGCTCAATGCTGTCGTGATAGAAATTCAGCACCTGATCCCGCACCTCGTTGAGGTTGTCGCCCACGGCAATTTCAATTGTGCGCGTCGTCTGCTGAGCGCTGTCACCTGTCATGGAGCCAATACCCGCGCCGATGCTGGCACCGATTGCCGCGCCCACCGGACCAAGCAACATGCCTGCGGCGCCGCCTAACAATGCGCCTATCCCACCGTTACGTCCCCGTGTGCTTTTGGTATATCCCTCCGGGATTTGCTCGGTGACTTTCTCCAGCGAGAACGACGGCAGCGTCAACGGCGACTGGTGCCACGTTGTGATCACTGCCGTTTTAAACGCCTTCATCACGTCGTCTAAAATGGCCTCCAGCGCGTTGTCTACCAGCGTGGCCCTGAGGTTATCCCACTGAGGCTGAGCGTTCTGCAGCGCACGGTTAAGGTGCTGTTCATCATCGCGAGACGCGGCCATAGCATCAAAGCGCGAAACGATGGCGTTGCGCAGGGCAGATTGCGCCTCACGCGTTGCGGGCACGACCTTTTTCTGCACGTTTGCGTTCAGGGTACTCAGCATCGTTGCCCACGAGCCCGTTAACTGGTGATACTCCGCCACTTCCAGCAGGCAACCGGTTAAGAAGTTTTTAAAATTGGTCATTGGCACGGCGCGCTTCATGCGCACGCCACGCGCCTGTGATATTTCATGCAGTCGGGCAAAAAGCTGTCCCATGCCGCTGTCGTGGATGGCCGCAGGGTTGTCTGCATGTAATTCCGCATAGCGGGCAGAGACCGACAAAATATCCACTTCGCTGGCATCAATCTGGCTGCTTTGCAGTTCGTCGCGCACGAATTTCTGCTGCATCTCGCGATCCTGGCGGGATTTCATTACGCAAAGCTCTGTCGGCTCCTCCCTGACCGCATCCCAGCCGTGCTGTTTTTTATCGCTACCCGTCAACAACAGCATGATGCTTTTTTCTTTGCCAACGAGCTGGCGGATCTCATGGAGATCGCTGGCCCTGCCCGGCGCATCCGATTTCATGGTATACAAAATCAGGTCAGCATGATCGGCATGCTCTTTCGCCAGCTCGCCATTTTGTGACCGCACGGAGTGCAAGCCAGGAGAATCGACCCAGGTCAGGCCCGGCAGGCGAAAGCTCTGAATAGAACTGGTCGCCTCCGTTGCATCCACGCGGAATTTGCCCTGCTGCTCTGCTTCGTGCTGCGCGTCGCCGTTTTCGGCATCCGTATTGTCATAGGATTTATAGCTCAGCGCGGTGTTCCCTTTCTGCTGCTCAGCGGTCGGATTAACATGCCCCCAGGCCATATAATTCCCCAGCGAGCTTTTACCCGATTTCACTTTCCCATAGACATATACCAACAGCGAATCTTCAAAATTCTGGCGAAAGCTTAGCCCTTTGTTTTGTTTCTCCAGCTTGGTTTTCCAGGCCTTATCGAGCGTTTTTAGCCCGGAGATAAACCCGCTCAGCGACTCACTTAACGGGCTGGTCTCCGGCAGCTTTGCCTGCGCGTCTTCCAGAAGCCCGAACAGATTGGTGTGAAACCGTGTGTAATGGTCAGCAAAGGTTTTATCTAACGCTTTGGCCTGGTCCAGCGAGGCATCGAATTGCGCCTGCAGCGTCTGAAAAGAGTCCAGCAGGTCTTCGCGCAGCATCTCGTTATTCATGTGTTCTCTCTACCTTCTTAGCGACTCAAATGCTGGCGAATGCGCTCAAACTGCTCGCGGTAGTCCTGAAGCACCTGCAATTGTTCCTGGCAATCAATCAGCTCGTCTACGGCGTCATAAAATTGTTCCGTCATGGTCAACTCAACGTCGTAGCAGGCTTCAAACTCCGTGAGGTTTTCCTGGGTGGTGCGATTCAACATCACAAGTTCATTGATATCAGTGAAAGATTCCGCAACCACGCGCTTGTATTGTTTTCCGGTTTGTAAAACGACGGCTTTAAATGCCGGCTGACTTTGCCAGGCGACATCGACCCACCCCGTCAAAGTGTGCTCGAAATCAGCGCGACGCTCCTCGCCTTCTTTTATGAGCGCCGCTTTGATGGAGTCACGCTCCTCCTGCTGTTCGCGCTCACGACGTTCCCGTTCGGCGCGTTCCCGGCGGCGGCGTTCTTCGTCGTCTCCGTTACCGTTTGAGCTGTCGTCATCGCTGGATGCAGAAGCAATGAGTGCGCCTACGCCTAAAACCGCTGCGCCAATTAACCACGGAAGTGCCATTTGCTCTCTCCTTAGACAGCGGGGAAGTTTTTGAGGGAGTGCTCCATTGAAGCGCGGAAGTTTTCCATCACCTTATCGAAAGGCTGGAAACCGTTATGGATTTGAGATTTTTTACGTGCAAATTGTTCACGCAGCGCCGTCTCAGCCTGGATAAACTCCGCGATAATCTCTTCTACGGCCATGCGTTGACGCTCACGTTTTACGTTAACCGTATCGGTATTTAATCCGTCCAGATGTTCCGCCAAATCGTAAAGACGGCTGGCGCGAATAAGACCTTCCTGTTTTTGCATGACGCCCGCGTGGAAGCGTGAACCCGAGAGGGCATAGCAGCGTGGCATAAAGCCAAGGTCGTTGCGGCATTGTTCCAGCATGCGCTTTTCAATAGCAGCGATATTCTCAGCGCTTTCGACATCCGCTTTGCTCAGAATAAGAATGATATTTTGTTCGGCATACTCTCCGAATGAGGCTTTTAGCTGGCGCAAAAAATCCATTTCTATCTGTTCCAGCTCACCCTGAGGCTGGTGTACAAACAGGACAATATCCGCTTTCGCCACACCCTGCAGCGCGATCAGGTCATCGGCATTATTGGCATCAAGGCCGGGAGTATCGAGGAAAATAAAATCGTCGGTTTCAAATTCGCTTAATTCCGCCGTTTCACGGATGTCATTCGTGCGAAAGCATTCGGTTTGAATGTGGTTCGTGAGCATGTTGAGCAGATAGCTTTTTCCTGCATTCATTAATCCCCACGCGGCAATAATCGGTTTACCTGCGGTGATCTCCTGCTCAAGTAAGGCATCTGCCTTTTGTAATAACGAGGCGTGCGAAGGTGTACAGACATTAACCATTGGGGGTCTCGCTGCGTTAAAGGTGATGAAAATGGCTTAACTCTTTTAGAAAGAGTTAACGGCCAAAAAAAAAGAAACTTAAGACGCCCTACGATTATTGATAGGAAGCGTGAGGATAAGAGTAGAGCGTGGCGCTGACAGCTTGTGTCAGTTCAAAGCGGGTGTCCGATCAATTCTGATCGAATTTAACATCATCTTTTACAGATGCGACTTTGCGAAATGTTTGCCGTTCAGATTGGCCTGAACGGGCGTATAACGACGCGCAACGACATTGCCCTACGAAAAAAGCACGAATATCGTTGCGCCCTTTCTTACTGTTTTACCCACACCAGTTGGTCGACGCGGAACCCCAGCCCTTTTGCGATATTCAGGTAATCTTGCTTCACCGCGTCAGGCATATTCGGCGTACGCGACAGGAGCCAGAGATAATCGCGATTCGGTCCACTGACCAGCGCGTACTGATATTTATCATCAAGCGCAATCACGTTATAACCGCCGTAAAACGGGCCAAAGAAGGAGACTTTCAGCGCGGCCGTCGTGGGCTTGCCGGTGAAATAGGCCTTACCTTCGCTCTCATTCCACTTATTTTTCACCGGATCGTAGCCCCGGTTCAGCACGCTGATACCGCCATCGCTACGCTTGCCGTAGGTCGCTGTCACCTGTTGAAGTCCACGCTCAAAGCGGTTTTCCAGACGTGCGACCTCATACCATTTGCCTAAATAACGCCCGGCATCAAAATCAGTAATGGGTTGAACCCCTTTAGGCGGGGTGGGTGATTTACAGGCTACCAGCGCGAGGGAGATCGCGACGCCTGTCAAAACGGGCCATAACTTCATAAGAACTCCTTTCCAGTGAACCTTGGATGTTAAGTGTAGTGCACGCGGCACCGGCTTCACTCAAGGGATGAATATTCGTAGTATATTAAGACTTATCTTTTTTTAGCGGGCGTCATCCATGTCTTATTCCATCGGCGAGTTTGCCAGGCTTTGCGGTATCAATGCCACCACGCTTCGTGCCTGGCAGAGCCGCTATGGTTTGCTTAAACCCTTGCGCACCGATGGCGGTCATCGTCTTTACAGCGACGAGGATATTAAGCAGGCTCAGCGCATTCTCGACTGGGTGAAAAAAGGCGTGCCAATTGGGCAAGTTAAACCGTTGCTCGAACGTCCCGGCAAGCAGCGGACCAATAACTGGATCACCTTACAGGAGTCCATGCTCCAGCGCCTGAAAGAGGGGAAAATAGAGTCCTTGCGCCAGATGATATATGACGCAGGCCGTGAATATCCCCGTCCGGAATTGGTGACCGATGTATTACGCCCTCTGCGTAGCAGTTTATCGGCAAATATTCCTGCCATGATGACGCTGCGCGAAGTCCTGGACGGCATTATTATTTCCTACACCTCATTTTGTCTGGAAGGCGATCGCAAAGCGCCGGGCGATAATTATCTTATTACCGGCTGGCAATTAACCGACGCGTGTGAAGTCTGGCTGGAAGCGCTAAAACGTACCGGACAAGGCCACCGCGTTGATGTCCTGCCCGGAACACCTGCGGCGCTGGCGCCCGAAATATTTGCTGGTCGCAAATGGCTATTAGTGACCAGCGGCAAGCTCACGGTCACGCGGAAAAAACAGATCGATAAATGGCGCGAGCAGGTCATTTCCCTTGAAGTGGTGGCCCTGTAAAACAGGGCTGCGGCAGTTATCACGAAAAGTTGAATATTCTTTCGCAATCAACCTGCTAGATTTTCTCCTGTGATTTAATCTGACAGGACATCAACGTGAATAAACTCTCTGGCCTTATTATTCTTTCTTCTCTTGCAATGGTTCCGGCGGCATTTAGCGCACCGGCGGGTACATTAAGTGTTCATATTCTGAATCAGCAAACCGGGCTGCCGTCTCCGGGCGTCACCGTAACGCTGGAAAAACAGCAGCAGAATAACTGGACGTCGGTTGCAAGTGGCAAAACCGACGCTGACGGCAGAATCAAATCCTTGTATCCGCAGGATCAGGACATGCTGCCGGGTGTCTATAAAGTGACATTCAAAACCCACGACTACTTCCAGAGCCAGAAACTGGAATCCTTCTTCCCGGAGATCCCGGTTCAGTTCACCGTGACCCGCACGAACGAAAAACTGCACATTCCTCTGCTGTTAAGCCAGTACGGTTATTCCACCTATAAAGGCAGCTGATCTTGTCTGGCGCTTAACACCCTCTGTTAAGCGCCTTTTTTTTAACGCCTATCCCTCTGTTTATACTAAATATATAAAATTAAACCCTCCGAAACTTAGACAAACAATCGCATTTGTGTAAGTTTTAGCTATACTGTTTTTATCGCCACAAAACAGATCTCCTGAGGAGCGTCTCATGAACAATCAGCCCGTACTCGGCATCAGCGGATGCCTGACCGGATCGGCCGTGCGCTTTGACGGCGGCCATAAACGAATGGGGTTCGTGATGGATGCTCTGGCAAAACGGGTAACCTTCAAACCCGTCTGTCCGGAGATGGCCATCGGCCTGCCGGTTCCGCGTCCGGCACTGCGCCTGGTGAAAACGACCGTGGGCGATATCCAGATGCGTTTTACTCACGCACCGCATGATGACGTTACCGATAAAATGACTGATTTTACGGCGAAATATCTGCCCACTATCGCCCATTATGACGGCTTTATCGTCTGCGCTAAGTCTCCAAGCTGCGGCATGGAGCGCGTACGTCAGTATGATGAAAAGGGTAATCAGGGTAGCAAAGTTGGGGTGGGGATCTTCACCGCAGCGTTGATGGAAGCATATCCGTGGCTACCGGTGGAAGAAGACGGACGCCTGCACGATCCGGTGCTGCGCGAGAACTTTATTGCCCGCATATTTGCCCTGCATGAACTGAACGCCATTCGCGCAAAAGGGCTGACGCGCGGTGCCCTGCTGGCCTTCCACAGCCGCTACAAGCTGCAACTGCTGGCGCACAATCAGCGCGCATACCGTGAAATCGGCCCCTTTGTCGCATCGCTTCATGAGTGGAAAGATCTCGACGCCTTCTTTGTGGCGTATCGCGACAAGTTAATGGCGATCCTGAAACAGCCTGCATCGCGTAAAAATCACACTAACGTGCTGATGCATATTCAGGGCTATTTCCGTGAAAAGCTCAACGCCCGCCAGCGTTCTGAGCTACGCCAGGTGATTCTGAATTACCGTGCGGGGCTGTTGCCGATCCTCGCGCCGTTGACCCTGCTGAAGCACTATCTGGCAGAGCATCCGGATAACTATCTGCTGACGCAGAACTACTTTGATCCCTATCCCGATGAGCTCGGGTTACGGCTCGCCATCAGTTAAGGCTTCATAAAGCGAAGGCCCCTTGCCCGAAGGGTCCGTACAGGTAGCACCCTTAGACGACACCCTCACTGTCGTCTTTTTTTTAGGTTTTTTTTTAAAATACTGGCATTATATACAGGGTTATAAGACAACTGCGGGTGCCCCTGATGATCAAAATGCTGCATATTGAAAACTACCGCTCGATTCGCCGCCAGTCTCTGGAGCTGACACAGCTCAATATTGTGTTTGGCCCCAACGGCAGCGGTAAATCGAATATTTATAAAGCCATTCATCTGATGCACAGCGCGGCTCAGGGGCAATTTTCGCAGGCGCTGGCAAACGAAGGGGGCATCCTTAAGGTTTTTTGGGCGGGGAAATCGCGCAGCGATCAGCTACGGCGCATGTCACTGGCGGTAGAATCCGATACGTATGAGTACGAGCTGCAGGTCGGTTTCGTCGAAAAGGTGCCCTATGCTTCGCAGTTCAACCTCGACCCGGTCATCAAAGAAGAGTCGATTTGGCTGAGCAATCAGCATCGCCGCCCCTCTGCCCGCCTGATGCAACGCAAGAATCAGACGGTGTTCCTCAATAACGTCCACCATGAAAAAGTGACCCACAGCGGCACGCTGTATGAGAACGAATCCGTGTTTGGACAATTGGGTGAACCGCATCTGTATCCGGAGGTGTCGCAGATGCGCGAATCGCTGCGCAACTGGCGTTTCTATCACGAATTCTCCGTCTCCTCCGGCTCGGCGATGCGAGCCCCACAGGTCGGCTTTCGCTCGCCGGTCCTTGCCAGCGACGGTGCAAACCTGGCGGCCGCTTTCCAGACCATTGTTGAAATTGGCGACGAACTGCTGCTGATGCGTATTCTGGATCAGGCTTTTCCCGGCTGCATATTTTACAGCGACAATAGCGATGGCCGTTTTCGCATGATGATGCAGCGCGAAGGATTAAGCCGTCCGCTCGAGCCCGCCGAGTTTTCCGACGGCACGCTACGTTTTCTGTGCCTGGCGGTGGCCCTGTTAAGCCCACGCCCGCCGGCATTTATCGCCCTTAACGAACCAGAAAATAGCCTGCATCCGCAAATGCTGCCCGCACTGGCGAGCCTGATTGCCGAGGCCAGCCGTTACTCGCAGATCTGGCTCACCAGCCACTCACCCGAACTGGCAGAACTTATCGAAAAGCACTGCGCCTTTTCGCTTTATCAGCTGTCGATGGAGGACGGGGAAACGCGGTTGCAGCAGCTTCGATGAACCCTTCATTCCCTTCAGGATGAGGCGTTGCGAAACGTCTTTCGCCACTCGGCGGGGCTGACGCCGAAACGCGATTTGAACTGCTGCCGGTAGGTCACCGCCGAGGCAAAGCCCACCTGTTCGGCCACGTTCTCAATGGGCAGGCTACCTGCTTCCAGCAGGATCTGGCTGCGGCGCAGGCGTTCAGCGGTGAGCCAATCGGCTACGGTCATTCCTGTCGCTTTCACAAAGTGGCGGGTCAGGGCGCGACGGCTCATTGAGACCACCGCTGCCAGCGAGTCCAGATTATGCGGCTCATGAATATGGCGTTGCAGATAATCAATCAGGCGGTTTATTCGCGCATCGCGGGTGTTTTCCGGAACCGGCTGCGCAATAAATTGCGCCTGCCCACCTTCGCGGTGCGGAGGAACAATCATTCGGCGGGCAATCTGGTTCGCTACCACGCTGCCAAAACGCTGGCGAATAATGTACAGACAACAATCGAGCGCCGCCGCAGTGCCCGCAGAGGTGATCAGGCGATCGTCATCTACGTAGAGGGCGTTGATATCCAGCTGAACGTTTGGGAACAGCGACTGGAACGGGCGCTCAAATTCCCAGTGCGTCGCCGCGCGTTTCCCCTCCAGCAGGCCAGCATAGCCCAACACAAAGGCCCCCAGGCATAGCCCGACAATCTCTGCACCGTTTTGCCGGGCCTGGTTCAGGCTATCCAGCAGGATTTGGGGTGGGCGTTCCAGCACATGCTGCCAGTAGGGCACCACGACAATATCGGCCTGCGCGAGGGCAGAAAAGTCCTGTGTCGCGTGCAGGGAGAATCCGTCATGAGAGGTCATTATTCCGGGCTTTTCGGCGCATATCAGCACATTAAAGCGCTTTTTTTCGGCGACCGTTTCACCAAAAAGAATGCAGGGAACGGAGTAGTGAAACGGACTAAATCCGTCTACCGCGACAATGGCGACGTTCGTCAGCTTCATCTGATCTCCCTTCCCTTGAGAGGATTAAAGGTGAACGGTTTCACCGTCTAATGGAATAGCGACTTTATCACTTATCTGGTTAGCGTCGACATAGTCACGAAGGGCACGCCGGGTGAGCAGACAGTGATTAACCGCTTCCATGTGTGTGGCAACAATCGTGGCCTCTGGCAGCAGAAAATGGACGTTTAGCACATCTTCCTGTCCCATGATGATAGGCCCAAAGCCAATCACGTGTGCATAGCCGGTATTAAGGACCACAACGTCAGGCTGGATGGCCTGCAGTTCATCCGCCACCGCTTTACGCCAGACCGTGTCACCCACGATGGCCAGCGTTTTTTCGTCCGGATGTCGCAAGACTACGCCACAGGCTTCGCCCAGTAGCTCCGCCAGCGCCGGAACCGCATATGCGCGATCGGTGCCGTGTTGCCCCCCGTGGGTTTTGCTTATGCGGATATCACCAAAGGTGAGATCATCCGTCATGATCGTCACCCGGGTAAAACCTTGCGAACGCAGGAGAGCAGCATCACTGTCATTTTGAACGAAAACAGGCTTATCTTTGCCAATCAGGTCAATCGCCGCCTGGTCCCAGTGATCCTCATGAGTATGGGTCACAATAACTGCATCAACATCGACAATTTTATCGACCCCGAAAGGGAGATCGACCATCGGATTGCGTCTGTCAGCATGCGCCGTTCCCGGGAAACCCGGCCACGCACCTTTAGGCGACAGCATCGGGTCAATCAGAAAACGTTTTCCTGCATAGCTAATAATCTGGGTCGCATTGCGAATTTGGGTAATGTTCATGGTCACTCCTCCAGTCGGGTATGACTCAAGAATAACCCCGGTCTTCTCTTTACGATGTGGTCATTTGGGCAATGATCGATGAAATCGGGCCAACGTTTACCAGCCCGGCACCGCGCCGCCGTTAAAGATTTTCTCGGCTGCTTTCGCCACTTCCGGTGACTGATAGGACTGAATGAATTCCTTCACGTTTTCAGCGTCTTTATTTTCCTCCCGCGTCACAATAATGTTTACGTAAGGCGAGTTTTTATCTTCGATAAAGACGCTGTCATGAACCGGTGACAGGCCCGTTTGCTGAAGATAGGTGGTACTAATTATAGCCACATCGACCTTAGGATCGTCGAGCACGCGCGGCAGTTGCGCGCCTTCCAGCTCCATAATCTTCAGGTGATGCGGATTGGCGGTAATATCCAGCGCCGTGGGAAGCAGACCCACGTCGGGCTTCAGGCTAATCAGCTTCTCTTTTTGTAACAGCAGTAACGCCCGGCCCAGATTGGTCGGGTCATTCGGGATGGCAACCGTCGCCCCCTCTTTCAGGTCGGACACGGATTTAATCTTGCGGGAATAGCCTGCCATCGGGAAGACAAAGGTGTTCGCTACCGCCACCAGTTTGTAATCATGGGCTTTATTGTCTTCGGCAAGGAAAGGACGGTGCTGGAAGACGTTTGCATCCAGCTCGCCGTGATCGGTCGCGTCGTTTGGCAACAGGGAGCCACTGAAACCGACCAGTTCAACGTCGAGACCGAACTTCTCTTTGGCGACTTTTTTGGCCACCTCCGCCACGTCCTGCTCAGCGCCATTGATTACGCCAACTTTAATGTGTTTGGCATCGTTGCCGTCCCGATCGCAGCCCGCCAGCAGCAGGCCTGCAATCAGTAATACGCCGATTCGATATTTCATCCGCCCTGTCCTTTTCATAAACGTTTTCATGACTATATCGGCAACGAAGCGCTACGCGAAAAAACGAAAAAGAACTAACCAGACGAAAAAGATATATGTGATTAACGGTGCGGTGAATGAGGTTCTCCCGCGCCGTCCGATGTCCCCCGGCGTAACGGTGATTCACGCAAAAACCACGACAGCACAAAGGCCAGCACCATAATCCCTGCCGCCATAATAAACACGGCGTGGATGGCGGAACCAAACGCATCCAGATAAGCCAGGCGCAGGGTGTCGGGAAGATGGTGAATCGCCACCGGATTCAGCTCGCGCGGCAATTCGGCCCCTTCAGGCAGTCGCTCCAGCAGGCCGGATTGCAATACATGGGTGAACACCGCGCCAAACAGCGCCACGCCGATAGCGCCGCCTATGGAACGAAACAGCGTTACACCGGATGTCGCCACGCCATACTGACTGGCAGAGACGCTGTTCTGCACGGCCAGAACCAGCACCTGCATCACCAGCCCCAGTCCCATCCCCAGCACGCCGGTAAACAGATAAAGCTGCCACGTTGGTGAATGAATGGAGATCCGCGTCAGTAACACCATGCCCAGCACGCCCAGCAGGGTGCCAAGAATGGGGAACAGGCGATACTTCCCGGTGTGGCTGATGATGCGTCCGCTGATAATCGAGGTGAGCAACAGCCCGCCCATCAAGGGGATCAGTTGCAAACCTGCCTCTGTTGGCGTGGCGTCTTTCACCACCTGCAGATAGAGCGGCAGGAACGTCACCGAACCGAACAGCGACATCCCGATGATAAAGCCAATCAGGCTACACAGCAGAAAACTGCGGTCGCGGAAGAGCGACAGCGGAATAATAGGCTCCCACGCCAGACGCTCTTCATAAATAAATCCGGCAATCCCCGTCAGGCCAAACGCCAGAATGCACCACAGTTGCGGGTCGTTCCACGGGCGTATCGTCCCCCCTTCCGAGGTGAACAGGATGATGCACAGCAACGCCATGCTGAGGTAAAACGCCCCCAGAAAGTCGATTTCATGTTTGCTGCGTTTGGCGCTGCTATGGAATACGGCGCCGATAACCAGCAGAGCAAACAGCCCCAGCGGCAGATTGATATAAAATATCCAGCGCCAGGAGGCGTGCTGGACGATGAACCCACCTACCAGTGGCCCGATAACCGTTGCCAGACCAAACACGCCGCCGAATAACCCCTGGTAGCGACCACGCTCCGCAGGGGGGATTACATCGGCAACGGCGGCCATGCTAATAACCATCAGGCCGCCGCCCCCCAGCCCTTGCAGAGCGCGCATCAGCACCAGCTGCGTCATGTTTTGCGCCAGGCCGCACAGGGCCGACCCCACCAGAAACAGGACAATGGCGATTTGCAGCACAATCTTGCGACCAAACAGATCGCCAAATTTACCGTACAGCGGCACAACAATGGTGGAACTGAGAATATAGGCGGTTACCACCCAGGAAAGCTTATCCAGCCCGCCCAGTTCACCGACAATGGTGGGTAATGCCGTCGACACAATGGTCTGGTCGAGGGCAGATAACAGCATCACCAGCAGCAACGCACTGAACAGCAGCCGGATGGACGGTGCTTTTTGTCCGGCGGTCGAGTGAGTCGAAGAATCAGACGCCATAAGACACCACTTGAAATTAATTAATTAGATAATTAATATTTATCTAAGTGATGCGTAAGATCAAGGGATCCCGATAGCATGTCAGCACTAAGAGATAATTCTGAACCACGCCGTCCAGGTCGTCCACGCGGGGGAAAGCGGGCAACCGCGAGCCGCGAACAGCTTCTGGATATCGCCCTAAACCTCTTTTCCCGTCAGGGGATCGCCAATACTTCGCTGAATGCCATCGCCAAAGAGGCGGGCGTGACGCCTGCGATGCTGCATTACTATTTCAATTCCAGAGAGCAGCTGCTTGATGCCATGATCGAGGAGCGTTTTCTGCCATTACGCAGCAAAATTGGCACCATTTTCGTCAAACATGCTGATTCTCCGGTTAAGGCATTGACGCAGATGGTTACCGTGCTGGCCGAACTGGCAGAACAGCATCACTGGTTTGCGCCACTGTGGATGCAAGAGGTGATTGGTGAAATGCCTGTCCTGCGCACGCACCTGCATGCACGGTTTGGGGATGAGAAATATCAGGCAACGCTGGCCACGGTCAAACGCTGGCAGCAGGAGGGGGAACTGAACCGGGACCTTGCGCCTGAGCTGCTGTTCACCACCCTGCTGAGCCTGGTACTGGTGCCTTTCTCGCGGATGCGCAATGACGAGAGGCTGAATGCGCTCTCGCCTGAAATCATTGTCAAACATGCTCTGGCGGTCATCGGCGCGGGTTTAGGCGGTCAGAGTCGTTTAGACAAATAGTGACGCTGCATGCCTTCATGTGGATAGTCCTGTAAGGACAATTGCAGCGCATATCCCTGTTTCTCGTAAAACGGGCGCGCCTGAAAGCTGGCTGTGTCCACCAGCGCATGACGGCAACCCTGGCGCCGGGCCTCTTCTTCTGCGGCGCTAATCACCTGGCTGCCCAACCCGGAACCCCGCGCGCCTTCGCTGACCCACAGAAAATCGATATTCAACCAATCGCCTTTGCGCGTCCCGATTAATCCTCCGAGCAGGACGCCTTTCTCATCGCGTGCATAAACAGCAATGTCGCCACCAAAGTTGGCTAAATCCAGAAACTGCGCGTTATAGGCACGCAGGCCCGCCAGCAATTCTTCTTTATCCTGAGGGGTGACCTGATGGGTAATGTTCAGCTGCATAGGGTGCTCCTTTTGGTTATCGCTCCCACACTATCGCATAGCTTTATCGCCACCAACACGTCTTATTTTCTGTCATAAAATCCCGTCGATACAGACACTAAACCCAAACAGGGCATCATCGACCACGGCACAGAAACATTTTTTTACCGGGTCATCATCTTTACTAAAAAGTGCGGCTACGCTTAAGAGGTCTCATACCGATGCGCGTGAAAAATCATACTTTCGGCTTGAACCAGAACGGTGAATGTAACTATATATTTCAGGGAGCAACGCGTGTTTTTTTCGGGGGTTCTATGAAAGCTGCACATCTGTTTTGTCTCATTGTTTGTCTGCTCTTCGCGGCGTTCGTTCATGCAGAGGAGAAGATCGATCCGGCCAAAGAGGCAAAAATGAGAGAGATGATCATGAAGGATGTGAAAAAAGTGTGTTCACCACAGAGTAAGCAGTCTGATAAAGCATGGCGGGCCATGATTATGTCATCAGAGGCGAACCAATTGCTGATTAAAAATGCTGTCCTGGCGATGGAACGCGATAACCTGGATAACTACTGGGAGGCCGTGGGAAAGGTTGACTGTATGGAGGATTATTAAGCGTGAAGCCCGCGCTTCACGCTCTTTGTTTATCGCTTACGCACATCCGGAATAATGAGATCCCCGCGCAAAACATACGCGCCCAGCATCTGCGTTTTTTCATTTAGCCAGCTGACAATCCGCGCCGCCATGGCATCCATCGAGTATTCAATGGCCGGAATCACCGGTATTCCCGGCAAATGTAACGAACCGGCCAGGCTGAACACCATGATGTCCTCCGGAACCGATTTATTAAACGCCTGCAGTTGCGGGATCACGCGCTGTGCTTCCTGTTCATCCGCCACCAGGAGCGCGTTGAAGTTCAGCGTGCTCGCGTTATTGAGCAGTTCCTGCAGGGCAACCGAGGACGACGTGGCGTCCATAAAGACCAGGTTGCGGTTAAAAGGCAGGAAATTTTTTTCGAGCGCATGTTTATAACCCAGCAGAACCTGATCGGCAAAGCCGCTGCCCTGCGGGTGAATTAACGCAATCTGGCGGCGCCCCTGACTGGTCAGGAAGTTACAGGCGGTTTCCGCTGCAAAAGCATGGTCATACTGGATACTGTTGGCATTATCCGACTCCATGCAATCCACCAGAATGACGTTATCCTGTTCAATATTCAGCGGGAAACGCGCGCCGATAATCAGGATGTCATCACAGAGTCCGCAGGAGAGTTCATCAAGGGCATTCATGACCTCGGCTTTGGTATTGGCAAAGCGAAGCAACAGATGCTTTTGATGCTGGCTGAGATGTTTTTCCAGCGCATAGAGGTAACCGGTGGTCTGGTTAATATTATCCTGCGCGCAAATCACCCCGATGCAGCCGGTGGACTGGCTCAGCAGCGACTGTGCAATAACGTTGGGCCGATAGTTCAGCTCATCAACCGCTTTTAAAACGGCCTGACGGCTGGCTTCCTTTACACCGCGCGACCCACTCAACACCCGTGATACCGTGGCTTTGGACACCCCGGCCAGACGTGATACATCGTTGATTGTAGACATCTCTCTCCCCTGACAGGCACCACCGGTCCCTGCAAATTCCATTACCCCTGCGGCTCACATTATAGCCAATCAGGAGTATATCCGTTTCCGTTTTCCATGGAAACCGATTTTCCGTTTCCACTCATTTTGATGTAAAAAGCGCCAAATAATGTGATCGCCATCCTGATAATTAGCCTTGTAAGTAATGGATTTTGATAGTTGTCACACTTCTGTCTTTTATAAATGGAAACCGGTTTCCGTATGATGTCCAATCATCTCCGCAATAACTATTTACATTTAGAGGATGGTTGTCGATGTTCAAGATTATGCTGTGCTGCTCTGCCGGGATGTCCACCAGCCTTTTGGTGAGGAAAATGGTCGACGCGGCGGAAGAACGTGGTCTTCCGGTGAAGATTGATGCGTACGGCGTATCCGAATTTGATACGCAGTTTCCGCACTATCAGGTCGTGCTTCTCGGACCGCAAGTTAAATACATGTTAAAAACACTCGCAGACAAGGCTGCCACGCAGGGTATTCCGGTTCAGGCCATCGACATGATGGACTACGGGATGCAGCGCGGCGATAAGGTGCTGGACTACGCTCTGTCGCTTATCGAAGCGGCACACTAAGAAGGTGTTCTCATGAGTTCGTTATACCAATCCATGGTTGCTGTTATTGAGCAGTCCATTACCCCGCTGGCGGCAAAGCTCGGGCAGCAAAAGTACGTGATTGCGATTCGTGACGGCTTTACCGCAGCACTGCCGTTCATGATTATCGGCTCGTTTATGCTGGTCTTCATCTTCCCGCCGTTCTCGGCGGATACCACCAACAGTTTTGCCCGCGGCTGGCTGGATTTCTCCCAGACCTACCGCGAACAGCTGATGCTGCCGTTTAACCTCAGTATGGGCGTGATGACGTTCTTTATCTCGGTGGGCATTGGGGCAAGCCTGGGCCGCCAGTTTAACCTCGATCCGGTGATGTCCGGCCTGCTGGCGTTTATGGCATTTCTGCTGGTAGCGGCACCGTATGCCGACGGCAAAATCTCTACCCAGTACTTATCGGGCCAGGGGATTTTTACCGCGCTGATTACCGCCATTTACTCCACCCGTGTATACGCATGGCTCAAGGAGAACAAGGTTACGATCCGTTTGCCCAAAGAGGTGCCGACAGGCGTGGCGCGCTCGTTTGAAATCTTGATCCCGGTCATGGTGGTGATCGGTACGCTGCATCCGTTGAACCTGTTTATCGAAGCGCAAACCGGCATGATTATCCCGCAGGCCATTATGCACCTGCTGGAACCGCTGGTCTCCGCATCAGACTCCCTGCCAGCCATTCTGCTCTCCGTGCTGCTGTGCCAGATCTTCTGGTTTGCGGGTATCCACGGCTCGCTGATTGTGACCGGCATTATGAACCCGTTCTGGATGGCAAACCTCTCCGCAAACCAGGCGGCTCTGGCGGCGGGCGCGGCGTTGCCGCACGTTTATCTGCAAGGCTTCTGGGATCACTACCTGCTGATTGGCGGCGTGGGTTCCACCCTGCCGCTGGCCTTCCTGCTGCTGCGTAGCCGCGTGACCCATCTGCGTACCATCGGCAAAATGGGCGTGGTACCCAGCTTCTTTAACATCAACGAACCCATCCTGTTTGGCGCGCCGATCATCATGAACCCGATGCTGTTTATCCCGTTCGTGTTCGTGCCGCTGGTGAATGCGTGCCTGGCTTATGCGGCCACCCGACTCGGCTGGCTGGCGCAGGTGGTTTCCCTTACGCCGTGGACAACACCCGCACCCATTGGGGCGTCATGGGCGGCAAACTGGGCCTTTAGCCCGGTAGTCATGTGCGTTATTTGTATGGTGATGTCAGCGTTGATGTATCTGCCGTTCCTGCGTGCCTATGAACGTTCTTTGATGAAAACTGAAGAACAGAAAGCGCAGGCCACCGTCGGCGTCGCTGAAACCGCCAGTCGTTAAGTCAAAGAGGAAGCATCATGAAATATTCATTTCCCGATAACTTTTGGTGGGGAAGCGCCAGCTCCGCGCTGCAAACCGAGGGCGAAAGAGCGGGCGAAACCACCTGGGATCGTTGGTATGCCAATGAGCCAAACCGTTTTCATGAGGGTGTCGGTCCGCAGGATACCTCGACATTCTGCCAGCACTGGAAATCGGACATTCAGCTGTTAAAGCAGCTGAACCATAACAGCTTTCGCACGTCGATTAGCTGGGCGCGCCTGATTCCCGACGGTATCGGTGAAGTGAATCCGCAGGCGGTAGACTTTTACAATCAGGTGTTCGACGAACTGCTTGAGCAGGGCATCACGCCGTTTATCACGCTGTTCCACTTCGACATGCCCATGGCGATGCAGGAGATAGGCGGCTGGGAAAATCGCGACGTGGTGGCGGCCTATGCCCGCTACGCGCAGATCTGCTTTGAGCTGTTTGGCGATCGCGTCCTGCACTGGTTTACGTTCAATGAGCCCATTGTGCCGGTGGAAGGCGGTTATCTGTACGACTTCCATTACCCTAACGTTGTCGATTTCCGTCGTGCGGCAACGGTGGCGTATCACACCGTACTGGCGCACGCGCAGGCCGTTCGCGCTTACCGCGCGGGCCATTACGCGGGTGAAATTGGTATTGTGTTGAACCTGACGCCCTCCTATCCGCGTTCGCAGAACCCGGCGGATCTGAAAGCGGCGCACATCGCCGATCTGATGTTTAACCGCAGCTTCCTGGACCCGGTGTTGCGCGGTGAATATCCTGCCGATCTGGTGGCCTTACTGCGCTCCTACGATCAGCTCCCGGCCTGTGAACCCAACGACAGCGCGCTGATCGCCGAAGGCACCATTGACCTGCTGGGCATTAACTATTATCAGCCGCGTCGCGTGAAGTGTCGCGACAGTGCGGTTAATCCTCAGGCTCCGTTTATGCCGGAGTGGTTCTTTGATAACTATGAAATGCCTGGCCGCAAAATGAATCCGTATCGCGGTTGGGAAATTTACGCGCCGGGTATTTACGATATTCTGGTTAATCTTCGTGAAAATTACGGCAACCCGCGCTGCTTTATTTCTGAAAACGGCATGGGTGTTGAGAATGAACAGCGCTTTATTGAAAACGGGCAAATTAACGATCGGTACCGTATTGATTTTATCGCTGAGCATCTTAAATGGGTACACAAAGGCATAACCGAAGGCAGTCATTGCCTGGGTTATCATATGTGGACATTTATCGATAACTGGTCATGGTGTAATGCTTATAAAAATCGCTACGGCTTTATTCAGCTGGATTTAGCGACGCAAAAACGCACCATCAAGAAAAGTGGAGAATGGTTCGCCGCCACGTCTCTGAATAATAGCTTTGAGAAAGAGTAAAAAAATTATGATCGTCTTAGAAGATGCCGTAATGGAAATTATCGTTAATGCCGGTCAGTCGCGGAGCCTGTGCTTTGAGGCGTTGCACGCGGCGCGTAACGGCAACATTGACGAAGCCAAAAGCCTGCTGCGCGAAGCCGATGGCTACGCGCGCCAGGCGCACCTTATGCAAACCAAACTGATTGAACAGGATGCGGGCGAAGCCCGCCAGCCGATGACCTTAATTATGGTGCACGCCCAGGACCATTTAATGAATTCGCTTCTGGCGCGTGAGCTATCCGAAGAAATAATCCATTTATATCAGAGATAAGCTATGGGGAAATAAATCGTTAATGTAATACCTCTGTACCTATAAATAAAAAATCAACTTATTCTGATGATAGCGACATATTCTGTCAGATCGGAATCGGGTGGTTATTGTCTGAATAAAATTAAACTATATTGAGATAACCATGAATATGATTAAAAAACTTCCATTAACAATGGCGGTAATCGCCGCGCTTTGCCCAATTTCCGTGTTCGCACAGGAATTTACCCAGGAGCAAATCGACGCCATTGTGGCCAAAGCGGTGGATAAAGCACTGGCAGAACGTCAGGCCAAAATGGATGCGGCGATCGCGAAGAAAACGGACGTGGTCACCGAGCCGCAAAGCGCGGCGCAATCCCCGGATATGGCGATTCCATTCGGGGTTAAATTTACGGGTTACGCCCGCTACGGCGCACACTTCCAGGCGGCTGACCAGAAGTACGTCGCCGTCGATGGTTCCTATAACGGCGCATCCGCCATTGGCCGTCTGGGCAACGAAGGCAATGGTGGCGAATTCCAGCTTTCCAAAGCCTTTAAAGGTGAAAACGGTGCGATCTGGGACATCAACGTGATGATCGATCACTGGGGCGACGAAGTTAACCTGAAAAAGGCCTACGCGGGCGTGACGAACATTATGGCGTCGAACCCGAACGCCTACTTCTGGGCGGGTCGTGACTTCCACCAGCGTCCACAACAGGGCATTAACGATTACTTCTGGATGAACCACGACGGTCAGGGTGCCGGGGTGAAGAACTTCGACATCGGCGGCGTGCAGTTTGACGTCGCGACCGTGGCCGCCGTGGAATCCTGTAATCCGGAAGTGATGGAAGACGACACGAACCCATCTCGCATTTCATGTACCGGCGGTTCCGGTACGGGCGACAAAGGCAACTATGCCGCTACGTCTAAAATTCATGGCATGAAGCTGGGTCCATTAGACCTTGAGCTGTACGCCAACTACGGTTTCGACTCAAAAGCGATTGATAGCGAAGAACGTCTGAAAGCCTGGCAGGGCGGCGTGGTGCTCAGCCACACCAACGACAGCGGCGTGAACAAGGTGATTGCTCGTTACTCTGATAACTCGGACAACAGCGTCTTCAACAAGACCGAAGATCTGACCACGGTCTACGCCAGCTTCGAAGGGTTGTACAAATTCACCCAGGCCACGCAGGTGGAGTACATCCTCGCCTTCCACGATTACGACAACAGTCGTGATGACACCGACAACCGCAAAAACTACAACGCCATCGTGCGCCCAATGCACTGGTGGAACGATGTTCACTCCACGTGGCTGGAAGCAGGCTGGCAGCATGTTGATTACGACAACGGCGGCGATAACAAAGGCTGGAAGCTGACGCTCTCGCAGAATATGTCCATCGCGATGGGTCCGGAATTCCGTCCTATGCTGCGCTTCTACGTCACCGGCGGCAAAGTGGATAACGAACGTACGGCGCGTGTGAACAATACCAAAGACGAAACGCTCGACGACTTCAACGTCGGCGCGATGTGGGAAGCCTGGTTCTAAAGAAGGTTGAGTGTATACCCCCTCTCCCCGTGGGAGGGGTCGGGGTGAGGGCATCAGGCCCGCTTTCCCCCCTATCCCCGTGGCAGAGGGCCGGGGTGAGGGCATCAGATCCGCTTTTCCCCCTCTCCCCGTGGGAGAAGGCCGGGGTGAGGGCATCAGGCCCGCTTTTCCCCCTCCCCTTGGATGAGGGCCGGAGTGAAGGCATTAGACCCGCTTATCCCCCTCACCCCGTTAGAGAGGGCCGGGGTGAGGGCATCAGGCCCGCTTTTCCCCCTCTCCCCGTGGGAGGGGTCGGAATGAGGGCATCAGACCGCATTTTCTCCCTCTCCCCGTGGGAGAGGGCCGGGGTGAGGGCATCAGGCCTGCTTTTCCCCCTCTCCCCGTGGGAGAGGGCCGGGGTGAGGGCATCAGGCTACGCGGATGTCCGAACCCTTCTTCTCGAATCCATCGAAATCAGTATCACCGACGACACAATCAGCAATGTCCCCAGCCAGTCCGGCAGCGTAAAGGCCACGCCCAGCAGAAGCACAGAGAGCAGAGCACTGCTCAGCGGCTCGGCGCAGCTCAGAATGCTCGCTTTCGGCCCACCGATCATCTGAGCGCCTTTCAGGTACAGGCTGAACGTCAGCGCCGTTCCGATCACCACCAGATAGAAAAACGCCAGCAGCAGGCTGGTATCGATCACAAAGGTTGTTCCGCGCCCGGCATAAAACGGCGTCAGCATCATGCCCGCGATCAGCATACTCCAGCCGACAACAGGCAACGTGCCGTAGCGGGCAATCAGCGCTGAAGGATAGGTGGTATAAAACGCAGCGGCGAACGCGGAGGCAATACCAAAGAACAGCGCAGCCGGGGAGATAGTGAGTGACGTCGGATCCCCATGCGTGACCAGCAGGAAAGTGCCAATAAGCGAGGTGAATATTGCCGACAGCACGAATATTCCCGGATGTTTTTTCCTCACCAGCGCAAACCACGCCACAATAATGGTGGGGGATAAAAATTGCAGTACGGTAGCGGTCGCGGCGTTGGATTTTTCAATGGTCAGCAGGAAGGTCAGCTGCACGGTGAGGGCGCCCACAACCGAGAAAAACAGCAGGCTGATAGCGTCTTTACGATTTTTGATGACCGAGAAAATTTTGTCGCCGTGAATGAAGGATAACGTCAGAAGAATGACGCCGGTAAACAGCAGGCGGATCATCGTCAGGTAAGGCGAAGAAATCTGGCTCTTCTCCATAATATATTGCGCGCAAACGCCCGAACTTCCCCATAAAACGGCGGCGATCAGCACGTTTAGCATCCCTTTGCGTGTGGAACCCATGTTCTCCCCTGCAATGTGTAGTTTTTGCTTAGGGCGACAGGATAGCATGGGATGTTGTGCGTCAGGTGCGGTCTGATGCCCTCACCCCGGCCCTCTCCCACAGGAGAGGGAGAAAAACGGGGCGCAGGTGCGGTCTGGTGCCCTCACCCCAGCCCTCTCCCACGTGAGAGGGGGAAAAGCCGGGCACAGGTGCAGTCTGATGCCCTCACCCCGACCCTCTCCCACAGGAGAGGGGGAAAAGCCGGGCACAGGTGCGGTCCGGTGCCCTCACCCCGGCCCTCTCCCACAGGAGAGGGAGAAAAACGGGGCACAGGTGCGGTCTGGTGCCCTCACCCCGGCCCTCTCCCACGGGAGAGGGAGAAAAGCCGGGCACAGGTGCGATCTGGTGCCCTCACCCCGGCCCTCTCCCACAAGAGAGGGAGAAAAACGGGGCACAGGTGCGGTCTGATGCCCTAACCCCGACCCTCTCCCACAGGGAGAGGGGGAAAAAGGGGGCACAGGTGCGGTCTGATGCCCTCACCCCAGCTCTTCCACGAGAGAGGGAGAAAGATGGAGGGCGGGAGGAACTACTTCGCCTTCACCTTACTCGCCACCAGCAGCGCCGTTAACAGCATTAACGTGCCGGAAATCACCAGCGGTGAGGTCAGGCCGATATGGTCCAGCGCAATACCGCCTACCGCAGCGCCACAGGTGTTCGCCAGCTGAATCACCGCCACCTGAATCGACCCGGCTTTTTCGGCCTGATCGGCAAGCGAGCGGGTGATCCAGGTGGACCAGCCAACCGGTACCAGCGCAAAAGCAAAGCCCCAGATGATGGCGATAGCGGAGGCGACCCACTTATCGCTCCCCCACACAATCAGTACGGCCGCACTCACCGCCAGGACTAACGGCGCACCTGCAAGTGCAACCTTCAGTGAACGTTTAAGAAACTGTGCCGATAGCGACGTACCGACAAAACTGGCGATACCAAAGCTCAACAGTACCAGCGTCAGGCCATCCACATCGAAGCCTGCCATGGTCATAAACACCGGGCGAATATAGGTAAAGAAGGCAAACTGACCGGCAAAGGCCATAAAGATCGCCGTCATCCCGGCCAATACGCCGGGGCGTTTCAGCAGGCTGAACATGTTTTGCTTATGGTGCGCGGCCTCACCGGGTAAGGAAGGCAACGCTTTCCATACCCAGAAAATGCATAAAATCCCCATTATCGCCGCGCCGTTAAAGACGTTGCGCCAGCCAATAATTCCGCCGAGGAAGCTGCCCAACGGCGCGGCAATCACCAGCGCTATCGACACCGCGCCAAAGATCACAGACAGCGCTTTTGGCACCGTTCGCGCGGGCACCAGACGCATCGTCAGTGACGCGGACATCGCCCAAAAACCGCCCAGCCCCAGGCCCAGACAGGCACGGCCCAGAAGCAGCAGCGTAAAGTTATCGGCGAACGACACCAGCACGCAGGAAAGAGTGAGCAAAACGGCAAATAAAATCACCACTTTGCGTCGGTCGATGGTGCCAATAATTTGGGTGATAAACAGGCTGGCAAACATGGCGACAAAGGCGGTTACGGTCACCGACTGCCCCGCCACGCCTTCGGAGATGCCCAGATCCTGCGCCATTGGTGTCAGCAGGCTAACCGGCAGAAACTCCACGGTAATCAGGCAGGCGACGCAGAACGCCACAGAAAAAACCGCCGACCAATTAGGCCGTGTGACCTCTTTGCTCTGCGGTGTGGGCGTGGTCTGGATATGTTCTGTCATGGCGTCACCTGAGATAAAAACGTGCGGAAAAGTCGCGCAGTTTATCATCAAAAGTGTGACGGATTTAACGTTTTGACAACTTTTGTTTTATCCGTAACGCAGACATCGTCCCCTTACAGGAATCAGTGGAGGAAAAACACACCCTCTTCCGGCAGGAAAAGTTGATTGTAACGAAGCTGGAAGGCATTGAATTCGTAAGGATCGGGCTCGATTTCCCGCATAAAGCCCAGTGCCAGACGGATCTGCGCATCGGTGATCGGGGCCGCCAGGCGTGCTTTACGCAGCAGGCGATACCAGGTTTGCAGGTTTTCTTCACTGCCGTCGACAATGCAGACCTGCCAGATCAGCAGAACCTGCGCCGCATTGAGCAAATGTGCTTCATCTGGCCGCTCAAGGTAGCGGATAAATTCATTGCCAGCGGTTTTGCCGCACTGGTCGATCATCGACTCCAGCGGAACGGGTGTGATCCCCAGACGCTCGCTTAGCCGTTTGATGGCGCGGCGGGAATCCGAAGTCAGGATGCGAAATCCGACCACAAACACCACGACAAGCGTTGCCAGCATTATCCAGATCATGCGTTCTCCTTAAAGTAGCCGTCCATGATATCGGGAAATGTGCCGTGTCGACAGCGGGCAACGCCATAATAATGTGCTGAAAAAAAGGGGGGGAAATTGCGATGAACGTGGATGAGTTAATCCCGCATTGCCCGCGCCCGCTGGCTGCATGGACAATGCGGGTGAAAATCAACGTGCCTGAAGCCCTTTCAGCAGCGCCTCGTGGAAGCGTTGCGGGTCCTGCATCTGTGGGGCATGGCCCATGTCGTCGAATTCGACAAGCGTGGCATGCGGAATGCGCTTCGCGGCCTCCTTCCCGAGCACCTCATAGCGGCCAAGCTGCTTGCGCACCTCTGGTGGGGCGAGATCTTTCCCGATGGCGGTGTTGTCTTTGGTGCCGATCATCAAAAATACCGGCATTTTCAGTTCGCCAAATTCGTAGATCACCGGCTGGGTATAGATCATGTCGTAAAGTAACGCCGAGTTCCAGGCTACACGCGCTTTGCCAGGCCCATTGTTCAGCCCGGCGAGCATGGTCACCCAGCGTTCATATTCTGGCTTCCACTCCCCGGCATAGTAGGTGTTTTTCTCATACTGGCGGATGCCATCGGCACTGGTTTTGAGCTCTCGCTGATACCATTGATCGACCGTAATATGCGGCACACCGCGTGCTTTCCAGTCTTCTAAACCGATCGGATTCACCATTACCAGCTGTTCCACCTCCTGGGGCCACATCAGCGCGTAGCGGGTCGCCAGCATGCCGCCGGTCGAGTGCCCAATAACCGTCACGCGATCGACGCCGAGCTGCTTAAGCAACGCGTGGGTGTTATCCGCCAGCTGCTGGAAGCTGTACTGGTAATGCTCGGGTTTGGTGGATTTACAGAATCCAATCTGGTCTGGCGCTACCACGCGGTAACCGCTGGCCGAAAGCGCGCGGATAGTCCCCTCCCATGTGCCGGCACAGAAGTTTTTACCGTGCATCAGCACCACGGTGCGGCCGTTGGGCTTTTCAGGCTGAACGTCCAGATAGGCCATATCAAGCGGCTGATTTTGCGAGGTAAAGGTGAAGTGCTTTACCGGCCAGGCATAATCAAACCCCTCCAGCTTTTCGCCGTAGGTCGGGGCATTCGCGGCTATCGCGGGGGAGGTCAGCGCCATCAGTAGCGCAAGGCAGGATAATCGTCGGGTCAACATGCAAGCTCTCCATAACAAAACAAAGGGCTGCTGCGCGATGTGGCAGCAAAATTAAAATGTAGAGCATGGGGCGGAGCGGGTCTGTAAAACGGGGTAAAGGTGAGGGGATAAAAAAGCCCGGTGGTCAACCGGGCAAAGACATTACCTGCATACTCAAACCGCGTTCAATGCGTGTAAGCGTTTCTCACGACGAATTTTACGTTCTTCCATTACGGCGACCATCGCCATCAGGCAGATACAGGCGATCGCGGCGGCGTCCAGCGCTGCGAAGGTGCCCGCCCAGCCGGTCAGGCCGAAAATCGGCGTGCCGTCGGCAATCATACCGAGGCCCAGCTTGGCGAAGCTGTCACCAATCAGATAGGCGAAGGTGCCCTTAATTCCATCGGCAGCGCCGATCGCTTTTTTTGGCACAAATCCCACCGCCGCAACGCCAATCAACAATTGCGGGCCAAATACCAGGAAGCCCAGCGCGAACAGCGACATAAGATAAACATACTGGTTGCTGGCATGCTGATAGATGCCGAGGGTGGCGATAATCAATGCCAGCGCGACGCAGGCCACCAGTGCACGACGCCCGTTTGCCAGATCCGACAGCCAGCCCCACAGCAACGTCCCCACCAGCGCCCCCACCTCAAACAGGGTAAAGCCCTGAATCGCCACCTCTTTGGACAGCTTCAGCTCCTGGAAGGCATACACCGTGGACCACTGGTCGATTCCGATGCGCACCACGTACAGGAAAATGTTGGAGAAGCAGAGCAGCCAGATCACTTTGTTTTTCAGGACATACTCAACAAAGATCTGCCATTTGGTCATTAACTCATTTTCAGCTTCTTTGTCTTCTTCACTGATCGCTTCCCCAAACAGCTCTTCAGCGTTGCCGAGACCGTAGGATTCCGGGGAGTCGCTGCCGTAGCGCAGGCCGATAAAGCCCACAATCAGCGCGATAATGGACGGGAAGATAAACATCCCAATGACGTGGCCGTCGAACAGGACATTCGCCCCAAACAGCGCCACGCCCGCTGCGCCCGCGCCGCCAAGGTTATGCGAGATGTTCCACATGCCCAGGTATGAACCCCGCTTGCGGCGTGGCGTCCATTTGGTGATGGTGGAGTAACTGCACGACCCGCCGGTACTCTGGAAGAATCCGCTCAGCGCGTAGAAAGCGATCATCATGAACAGGCTGACGGAACCCGCCCCCATGCTGGCGCTGAAGCCCAGCATACAGATGGCGGAAAGGATCAGCATAAACGGCAGGAACTGCTTGGTGTTTTTGCCGTCAGCGTAGTAGGAGACCAGCGTTTTACCCACGCCGTAGGTGATGGAAAAACCCAGACCAATCATCCCCAGCTGCGTCATGCTCAGCCCGTAGGTGGTGATCATGTCGTTCTGCGCGATGTTGAAGTTTTTGCGGATAAGATACATCGTCAGGTAGCCGATAAAGACCACCAGATAGGACTGCATGAACGGTTTGAACCACATCTTGCGCCGCACATCGAGCGGCAGATCCAGGGTCGGCTTGCGCACCTGATTCAGAAAGGCCAGCATGGGTATCTCCTGAGCTGATTTTTATACCTGCGAATGGCAGGCATTGTAAAAATCAGCCGGGAGAGACGCCTGAGACAGCGTCCAGGTCAAACCGGGAAAATATCTTAGTTTTGCGTCACTCGGCATTAAAAGGTGAAGCGCGTCACGCTTCTCGCGGTGCCTGCGCATTCAAAAACGGCAGCAGCAACAGAGCAGAAATCCCTGCTGCGATAGCGATGACCGCAAAAAAACCACTCCAGTGCCAGATGTCGATCACCCGCGCCAGCGGCCAGCCGGACAGGGACGCACCGAGATAGGCAAACAGGCCGACAAAGCCCGTTGCCGCTCCGGCGGCCTCTTTATGCGAGCACTCGGCTGCCGCCATGCCAATCAGCATCTGCGGGCCAAATACAAAGAAACCCGTGGTGAAGAAGCACGCCGCCTGCATCACGTAAGTGGCAAAAGGCATCAGCCAAAGCGAACCAACGGAAAGCAAAATCCCGGCGGCGAAAATGAGATTCATCGGGCCGCGGTTGCCGTTAAACAGTTTGTCCGAGCCCCAGCCCGCCACCAGCGCACCGATAAACCCGCCCAGCTCAAACATCGTCACCGCCGAGTTCGCGGTGACCAGGTCCACGCCCAGTGTTTCGGACATATACAAATTGCCCCAGTCGTTGATCGCCGCACGCACCACGTAGACCAGCACGTAGCAAAGCGACAGCAGCCAGATATAGGGATTTAACAGCACATATTTGGTGAGGATCTCTTTACGCGTCAGCCCTGCGCCTTCCTGCTGTTGCGCGATGTCCATCTCATCGTGCCGCCACTCGCCGACGGGCGGCAGGCCCACGGTTTGCGGGCGATCGCGCAAACGCCAGCACAGAAACAGCCCGGCGAGGATCGCCAGACTGCCCGCAATCATCATGCCCATGCGCCAGCCGTAGTGGAGCGCTGCGGCTCCCACCACCATGGGGATCAGCGCCCCGCCAACGTTGTGCGCCGTGTTCCAGATAGCCCACCAGCCGCCGCGCTCGTTACGCGAATACCAGCTGGTAAGCAAACGGGCACACACCGGCGCGCCCCAGCCCTGGAAAAACGCGTTCAGCGCCCACAGCAGGGCAAAGGCCCAGAGCGAGGTGGAAAAGCCAAACAAGATGTTCACCACGCCGGTGGCGATCAACCCTATCCCCATAAAATAGCGTGCATTTGAGCGATCGCTGACGATGCCGGAGACGAATTTCGACAGACCGTAAGTGATATAAAACAGCGTCGCCAGCAAGCCAATATCGGTACGCGTCATCACGCCGCTGGCGAGGATCTCCGGCGCGGCGGCGTTAAAGCTCTTACGGGTGAAATAAAAGAGCGCGTAGCCCAGCCAGAGGGTGATCAAAATATGGCGTCGCCAGTAACGGTAGCGGGCGTCGATGTCGGCGCGGTTACCCACAGGTGCGGCGTTAGCCGGGGTTTTCAGAAATGTGAACATGGCCGATCCTCAAAGATAACGCAGCGGCAGGTTGACGCTGACGCGGGTGCCATGCGTACAGGAAAGGGTCAGCGTGCCGCCCAGCGCCGTGACGCGCTCGCGCATGCCGGCCAGACCGAAGCCCTGCTGCCCTGACCCTGGCGGCAGGCCGCAACCATCATCTTCAATCACCAGCATCAGACGATCCTGCTGCTGCCACCCTTTCAGGGTCACCGCCGTCGCGCTGGCGTGTTTCACAATATTGTTCAATCCTTCCTGGCAGACACGAAACAGCGTGACGCGCTGGCCTTCGCTCAGCAACGCTTCTTCAATTTTCCAGTCCAGGTGACTGACGATCCCCCGGCTTTCCAGCTCCATTTCCCGCATCATCGACCGCACGGCCTGCTCAAGCGACAGATCGTCCAGCTGACGCGGGCGTAATCGCCCAAGCAGTCGACGAACGGAGTCGTAAACCCCAAGAGAGAGCTGTTCGATATGCGCGCCGCTTTGCTTCACGCCCCCGTTTTCTAAGGCGAGGCGCTGGACGATCCCGGCCTGGGTACGTATAGCCGTAATGGTCTGACCAATATCATCGTGAAGTTCTCGTGCCACTTCCTGACGCACGCTCTCTTCGGTTTCCACCAGCCGCTCGGCCAGACGGCGATTACGCGCCAGCTCGTTTTGCAGCGACTGATTCAGCTCGCGCAGACGCTGTATGCCAGCCCCGAGCAGCAACCCGGTGAGGCTTTGGGCCAGCAGGGAGAGCAGCAAATCGACGGGGTGATCGTGCCAGGTCTGGCTGGCAATCAGCGCGATGGCATTCATCAGGGTCGCGATCAGCGCCCCCTGCCAGCCGTAGTGCCACGCCAGGGCGATGATCGGCAGCGCCAGGCAAAAAGGGGTAAAGCGTGAGAGTTCCGCAGGCAGGCCCAGCTGCAACCACAGGCTGACAACGAAAAGCAGCAGATACCAGATGAGGTGTCGCGCCCGCCAGTTTACCGGCTGCGACACCAGGGCAGGCCCCAGGGGTTGCCAGACGGTGCTGGTCAGATAATGCCAGATCACCAGGCACGTCGGTGCCAGCGTCAGGCCGCCGGTCAGGGTGAGCAGTAAAACGGTGAGAGTATCGGTCTGACCAAGCCACGGCAGGGATTGCAGGAGCGCGGCGGCGATCAATGCTCCGCCCTGATGCAACAGCGTGCGCCAGTCGCGCTGGTGACGATAGCGGGAGATCAGCGCCGCAGGCAGCAACGTCAACACACTCCCGATCATCAATAAGGGAACGTGCGCCAGCCCCACTTGCTTTGCCAGCCAGAGGAGCAGTATACCCTCAGCGCCCAGCAAGACGGGCCAGTAGCCGCGCGGGCACTGCAGCGTTAACCCCAGACGCAGGCCAAACGGAAACAGCAAAACGGCAAGCTCCGGGCGTTCGACCAGATGAAGGCTAATGCTCCACAGGCAGAACCAGGCGGCAGAAAAGATAAAAAAGCAGGCGACAACGGAGATCAGTCGCGACAAAAAAGGGTTCATTGCCAGCCGTCGAACATACGGTGCGCCAGCTCAACGTCATTGCTGACGCCCAGTTTTTCCATCAGATTAGCGCGGTGGACGTGAACCGTTTTCGGCGACAGCCCAAGCGCCACAGCAATCTCTTTCACCGCCATGCCCTGCACCAGTTTTTCTGCAACCTGACGTTCACGTTTCGTCAGGGGATCCTGGCGGCCTGCGGCCAGCTTAATGGCAATGTCCGGCGTCAGATAACAGCCCCCGGTCGAGACGGTGCGCACGGCAGAAATCAGTTCGTCAGGGCTACAGCGCTTCGAGAGAAATCCCCGCGCTCCGGCATTTAACGCCTGTTCCACCAGCGCCGGGCTGTCGTGGACCGAGAGCATAATCGTCGACATCCCTTTGGGGAGTTGATTCAGCAGCTCCAGCCCGGAAAGATCCGGCATGGAGATATCACAAATACACACCTGCACGCCGCGCCCCGGTAGCCCCGCCAGCGCCTCGCGGCCCGAACCAAATTCCGCAACGACGTGAAAATCCGGTTCCAGGCTTAGAAGCTGGGCAAAACCAGAGCGGACAATCAGATGATCGTCGATAAGGGCAATGGTGGTCATGTGGCTAACCTTACGGGGAGAAAAACGCGCTTACCTTAACGATAAGCGCGGGGCTGTTCAAGCTGTGAGCGATTTATTCGAAGAACACCGAGATCTTATTAAACATTGCCGGGTCGGACTGGTTACGCACCACTCGGGTGACATCTTCCAGCTTGTCGATTTGCGCAATCATCTGTTCCAGACGCTGGTCATCATTGACCAGCAGCCAGATCCGGCTCTGTTCGCTGCCCTGAATCGGCAAACAAAGAATGCCTTCAACGTTAAACGCCCGGCGGGCAAAAAGACCGCAAACGTGGGTCATGACCCCGGGGTGGTTACGTACGGTGAGTTCAAGAATGACGTTATCACATTGTTTCTGCATGGCTTATTCCCCCACCATTTCTGTATTGGCCGCACCCGGTGGGACCATTGGATAAACTTTTTGCTGTGCATCGATACGAACGTGGATCAACGCGGGGCCAGGACGGGAAATCGCCTCCTGCAATGCGGCCTGCGGATCCGCTTCGGCATTTAAGTCGCAGGCGTGCAGGCCAAATCCAGCGGCGATCTGCATAAAGTTGATCGTCCCCGGATAGGTGGCGGCAAACACGCCCTGCTTATAAAACAGGCTTTGTTGCTGATGCACCAGACCCAGCGCTTCGTTATTCATCAGGATAATTTTTACATCCAGCTGATTTTCAGCTGCCGTGGCCATCTCCTGAATATTCATCATCAGGCTGCCGTCGCCGGAGAAACAAATCACTTTGCGATCGGGGTTCGCCAGCGCTGCGCCGACCGCGGCAGGCAGACCAAAGCCCATGGTGCCGAGGCCGCCGGAGGTCAGCCACTGACGCGGACGGTTCAAAGGATAGGCCTGTGCGGTCCACATTTGATGCTGACCCACGTCTGTCGTGATAATGGCGTTGTCGTCGACACAGGCAGCCACGGCGTTAATCAGCCCGTAATGGCTCAGGGGATCGCCTTGTGTGGGAATGGCGCTCGGGAATTCCTGCTGCAAATCCGCCACCAGCTTACGCCAGTCTGCGCGGTCGGCAGCGTGCGTTTGCGGAATCAACTGCGCCAGAACCTCGGCAACATCTCCCTGAATTGCCACGTGCGGCTGCTTGATTTTACCGAGTTCGGCCCGATCGATGTCGACGTGAATAATTTTGGCGTTCGGGCAGAACTGCTCGGTTTTGCCAATCGCCCGGTCATCAAAACGTGCGCCCAGCACGATCAGTAAATCCGCCTCCTGCATAATAAAGTTGGTGCTGCGCGCCCCGTGCATGCCCAGCATCCCTAATGACAGCGGGTGCGCTTTTGGCAGCATGCCCAGTGCCATTAAGGTCATGGTGGTGGGCAGATTGGCTTTTTCAGCGAGTTCACACGCCGCGGCGGAGGCATTGATCGCCCCTCCGCCCAGATAGAGCACCGGGCGCTGGGCGGCGTTAATCATTGCCGCGGCGTCAAGTACGCTTGCCTCGCTGAACGCAGGCGGGCGGGTGCGCTCACCCGGTGCCGGGAAGTGGTCGATTTCAATCTCTGCTGTCTGGACGTCCTTAGGAATGTCTATCCACACCGGGCCGGGACGGCCAGACTGGGCGATGCGAAAGGCATCGCTAATAACCTGCGGAAGTTCGGCGATATCGCGAACTAAATAGTTATGTTTGGTGATGGGGATAGAGATGCCGTAGGTGTCCACTTCCTGAAACGCATCGGTGCCGATCATGGAGGAGGGAACCTGGCCGGTAATGCAGATCAGTGGAATAGAGTCGAGACGGGCGTCGGCAATGGCCGTAACCAGATTGGTCGCGCCCGGGCCGCTACAGGCCATGCACACCGCGGGTTTACCCTGCGTCCGTGCGATGCCTTGTGCAATAAAGCCGGCACCTTGCTCGTGTCGTGCCAGCACGTGACGGATCTGCGTGCTTTCGCTCAACGCATCATACAGCGGCAGTACCGTGCCGCCCGGGATGCCGGAAACCAGCGTGATGCCCTGACGTTCCAGTAAATGAACGATTAACTGCGCGCCCGTGAAACGCGTTTTAGTGGATGTTGTGCCCGAACTTGCCATGCTCCAGTCCTTTTCTTCTGGGCCTGCGTTCCGGGGAGGGCTCTTAAACGAAAAACCCCGCCCGGTTTGCGCCGGCGGGGTTTTGGATTCGTGTGTTGATCCAGTCCCTACGGCGCGTTGCCGACGACCACCACCACACGTACGACGACCACTGCGGCAGATTGCGCAGTTTTTAGTAGGGTCGACGTCATCATGGAAGTTGTCATTTAGGACCTGTGTTTAGAATCATTGATAGAATTTATACAACCACAGGTTCCGGAGCCTGACAATGGAAATATTTTCATCCACATGAATTTGTGTCTGAGATCACGTTTCGTTTGTCAGAGGCAGAAAACAGACAGGCGCGATTTTTATCTCATTCGATAAAGAGCGCGGGCGATACGCCAAAGCGTGCAGCCAGCTTTTTAATATGGTTTAACGTGAGCTGGCGCTGGCCATTAAGCACCCTTGAAACCATTGATTTACTACCAATTTCGTCCGGAAAATCAGATAGGGTCAGGTTGTACTGATCCATCAGTGTTTTCAATACCGCAATCCCGGCAGGAATGGCGTCCATCTCCTGGCGTAAGGCAACCATGTCAGGTTGACTCGCCTCATAATGGCTGATTCTTGCACAGACAATATCCAGTAAGGGACTACCGGGTTCATTGACGAGCAGATACTCAACCAGTTCCAGAGCATCGTTGTAATCCTTCTCGCTCGGATGTTCACCTAACAGAGGAACAGCCGCAACAAGGGCGTGCGTAGCTTTGATTGCTTCAGCGACGATCATCATTTCTTCCCCTTAGTGCGATGTTTCTCCGTAAAACGGTCATATTCCTTATGATTGAAAACATGGCGCACATAAAACTTCTGGCTTTCAAAGAATATGAGAGCCACAACTCTGAGATTGTTGTTTGCAATATCAATCACATAATGCTTATCGAGATACTTAAAATTATCCAGCGTTGGAAAGATTTTTTTAAGTGCGGCAGGTGTCGGGCAATGGCTTTTTTCGATAATTCTACCCAGAAAAAGAAGCTCTTCCCTGTACTGAGGAAACTGACTTACCGCATCCAAAAGAGCTTTCATTGAGATTAAATGCATACTGCATGCCTGCCGCGTCCGTTGCCATTATGGCAACGATACCACGCCTTGCCAGCGCGTCAACAGGGATCGTTATTATTGCGGTAGCAGAAAACAAAAAACCTCGCCGGAGCGAGGTTTTTTTCAGGGTTTTGCGGTTGGTTTCCGCAGAACACACTGTGTTACGTCAACGCAAAAAGTATACGCGATCGCAGACGAACGCGCAATTTCAGGCACGGATTTTGACGTTTTGAAGTATGGATCGGCTGTCGTATTTTGTCCATAAAATACTGTTCATGCATACAGTATTTATCTATACTGAGATTGTTCGCAGTGAGTGAGGGGGCCGCAATTTAACCGGCGCAACGAAGTCCTGGCTGAAACGGGTGGTGCCGTCAGTGCCTTAACCCCCTGAAGTGAGCACACTGTGTTACGTCAATAAAGGTGCTGGCCACAGGCGGCGGAAAGGTTCGCCAGCATCGTGCTCCTTTGAACCAAAAGGAGACGCGTATGAGCGTCGTGGATATGGTGGTTTTAATCCTCAAACTCATTGTTGCGGTACTGCAACTGCTTGATGCCGTCCTGAAATACCTTCGGTGATTCAGGTTCAAGTCGCACCTGAGAGGGGCGGGAAACCGCCCCTCTTTAATAACGAGGGAATGCTATGTCACGTCTGTTAATTGAGCCGATCACGCCAGATGAGCCGGGGTATATCGCGCTCAAAGCCGAAAGTATCGCGTTGAATTTCAACATGCTGCACAGGCTTGAAGAGAACTGGCAGCGCGGTGAAAACCGTTTCAATGCTCCCGGTGAAAAGCTGCTGGGCGCGTTTCTTAACGGGAAACTGGTCGGCGTATGCGGGTTAAACCGCGATCCCTTTAGCCAACAACCGCGCGCCGGGCGTATTCGCCATTTATACATCAGTGAAAAGTGCCGAGGTATGGGGATTGGTAAACAGCTGCTTTCCGTGGTGATGGCCGATGCCAGTATCTGGTTTGATTTCCTGAATACCCATGCGCCGCAGGCGGCATACGGTTTCTATCATCACGCCGGTTTCCGCGTGGTGGCCAACGAGCCGCGGGTCACACACCGTCTGTTTTGCGCGGTGTGACCGGCTGGCAGCATCAGGTTGTGAATGTTACAGTTGAGTGACAATTCACCGCCAGATACGCCATGACCATTACCGTTTTCGGCATTTTACTGTTCGCCGCACTGCTACATGCCAGCTGGAACGCTATTGTAAAAGCCGGCACGGACAAGCTCTACTCAGCCATTAGCGTGAGCGGCTCTGCCGCCTTAATCGCGCTGGTGTTGCTGCCCTTCTCTCCACAACCTGCAATCGCAAGCTGGCCTTATCTGGCTATCTCCTGCGCGTTACAGGTGGTGTATACGGTCCTGGTGGCAAAGACCTATCAGGTTTCGGATATGAGCCAGACCTATCCCCTGATGCGTGGTACGGCACCGTTGCTGGTGGCGCTCGTCAGCGTGCTGGTGCTGGGTGAGTCCTTATCGGGGCTGGCCTGGGGCGGTATTGGCGTGGTGTGTCTGTCGATCCTCACCATGGCGTTTGCCGGGCGACTGCACGCGCGTAAAGGAATTTGGCTGGCGCTTATAAACGCCTGTTTTATCGCCGGATATACCCTGGTGGATGGCACCGGCGTCAGGCTCTCCGAAACTGCGCTCGGCTACACGCTCTGGACGTTCTTTATGAACGGTTTTTGTCTGCTTTGCTGGGCTATGGCGGCACGCCGTCGGGCGGCGTCTCATTACCTGCGACTGCACTGGAAAAAAGGGCTGCTCGGGGGTGTCGGAACCATGGGGTCATACGGCCTGGCATTGTGGGCAATGACGCAGGCTCCGCTGGCGGTGGTCGCCGCACTGCGTGAGACGTCAATTCTCTTTGGCGCATTGATTGCATTTCTTCTTTTAAAAGAAAAAGTTGCGGGCCTGCGCATCGTCGCGGCGCTGGGTATCGCCGGTGGGGCGATCCTGTTGCGGCTGGCCTGATAAACTGGCAACTTTAGTTGCCGATATTGTCTACAAATCCTGCCTTCACCTTGCCACTCATCCATCCGCTAAATACTTAACTTGTTATCTTATTGTGGTAGATTCCTCGCGCATTTATGGGAATGCGTAGTTACTTATTCTTTCTTTTCGACTTTTGGCAAAAGTATTCAGCGACATGAAAAAGCAAAGGAACGTCAATTTACTGTTGATGCTGGTGTTATTGGTCGCCGTCGGACAGATGGCGCAAACCATCTATATCCCGGCGATTGCGGACATGGCGAAAGCGTTGAAAGTCCGCGAAGGCGCGGTGCAGAGCGTGATGGCCGCTTATCTGCTGACTTACGGCGTCTCTCAGCTCTTTTATGGTCCGTTGTCCGATCGCGTGGGTCGCCGTCCGGTGATTCTGGTGGGAATGTCCATCTTTATGGTCGCGACGGTCATTGCCATCACCACCCATAGCCTGCCTGTTCTGATCGCCGCCAGCGCCCTGCAAGGCATGGGCACCGGCGTCGGCGGGGTGATGGCACGTACCCTGCCGCGCGATATGTATCAGGGAACGCAGCTTCGCCATGCGAACAGCCTGCTTAACATGGGGATTCTGGTGAGCCCGCTTCTGGCACCGCTTATTGGCGGCGTGCTGGACAGCATCTGGTCATGGCGCGCCTGTTACGCCTTCCTGTTAGTATTGTGCGTTATCGTCACCTTCAGTATGGCGCGCTGGATGCCCGAAACCCGTCCGACGGAAGCACCGCGCACCAGGCTCATTGCCAGCTATAAGACGTTGTTTGGGAATGGCGCATTCGGTTGTTACCTGCTGATGCTCATTGGCGGCCTGGCGGGGATCGCGGTGTTTGAAGCCTGCTCCGGCGTTTTACTCGGTGCCGGGCTTGGCCTGAGCAGTATGGTGGTGAGCATTTTGTTCATCCTGCCTATCCCCGCGGCCTTTTTCGGTGCCTGGTTCGCCGGACGCCCGAACAAACGTTTCTCCACGTTGATGTGGCAGTCGGTGATTAGCTGTCTGGCGGCAGGGCTGATGATGTGGATCCCAGGGCTTCTCGGGATAATGACGGTCTGGACGCTACTTATCCCGGCGGCGTTATTCTTCTTCGGCGCAGGCATGCTCTTCCCCCTCGCCACCAGCGGCGCGATGGAGCCTTTCCCGTTCCTCGCGGGCACCGCCGGGGCGCTGGTCGGTGGCCTGCAAAATATTGGTTCTGGCGTGCTGGCCTGGCTATCCGCCATGATGCCGCAGACCGGCCAGTCTAGCCTGGGTTTACTGATGACCCTGATGGGGCTGTTGATTTTGCTGTGCTGGCTGCCGCTGGCTTCACGCGAGCCGCATCACGAGCAGACGATTTAATGAGATGATGGCCCGGCTTTTCGTCGGGCTTTTCGCAATCCGGCGTCATCATGGCCTGGAGCAACGGCTCCAGCCCGGGACGCCAGGCGCCCTCTTCCCCATCGTAAAACTGAAAATCGGCGTTAATCGCGTAAGGGATTTTTGCTTTTTGCAGCTCACAGGCCATAAAGCTGGCGAAGTCGCGTTGCGACGCTGTGGGCGTCAGGTGGATAGACTCTCCCACGCCCCAGCCGCCGACCCAGCTGGCATGTCCGGTTTTTTGCTGCCAGTGTAGCGCGGCATTTACCCGGCTGCGGATTGCCGCTTTTTCTGCTGCGGTGCCGGACGTCCAGGGATATTTGCCATTACTCTTCAGCGGCCCCCAGGGGAAGATATGCCACTCGCCCAGCACCGTGTTCTGACTTTGTGCGGGGAGCCTGAGGTTAGTTAGCTCTTCCGGCGCCGCCCGCAGACGCGGTGCAACGAAGATCATTCTCCCGGCATCGATGCCGTGAATCGCTTTGATGGATCTCTCATAAACGCGATTAAGCGAAGCAAGATTGTGATTAAGCTTATCCGCAGGTTCATAAATCAGATCAAATCCCAGTAACGGGAAACTCTGACCAAAGTAGTGCGCCACCGCAATCCACCAGTTCACCACCTCTTTTTCGTTATCCGTCTTCGGGTCACTTTTATAGCGATCGGCCTGATAGGCGATAATGGGGATGACGCCGTACTGGTTGCAGGCTTCCACCAGCTTGCGCAGATGGATCAACCGCGCCTCCGTGGGCTCGCCCGCGACACGAATACGCACGTGGGTGAAACCTTTGGCGCGAAAATCACGCACGACCAGCGGGTCAAACTCACGAATGCCGCGCTCGGTTCGCGCCCAGTCCACGTCCATCCCGGTACCCAGAAGCTGGGCATAACGCGCAGCCGTGAGCGGTGGCTCAGCGGCATAGCTCCAGCCCGAAGTGAAAAGCAGCGCGGCGGCAATCAATGGTTTTAACACGGTTAACCTTGCGAAAAATCAGAAGCAATACTCTGTATTTAGCACGCTTTTTCCGGTTTGGTGTAGCGCCAAAGGGTAATAATTCTTCACCCTGCCTGGCATTTGAGCCAGTCGATAAAGGCGTCGATTTTTGGCCACTGGCGGCCCGACAGCGTGGAGATGTAGTAGTGTTGATGACATTCCTGCATTTTGTCACCAAATGGGGCGATCAGTTCACCTCGATCGAGCCGCTTCTGCACCAGCCGTTTTCGGCCCATGGCCACGCCAACATGGTTCATCGCCGCTATGATGGCTAAATCGGAACGATCGAAACCTATTCCCGATGATGGCGGCAAATTAACCTCAAAATGTCGCGCCCAGCTAAACCATTCATCCGTGCCGGAATCATTACTCCAGGCCTGCCGGTCGTGTAACAGCGTGCAGTGCCGCAAATTATCCGGATGAGTCATTAACGCGTGTTGTTGAGCATATTCCGGCGAGCAGACCGGCAGTATCGCCTCATCCATTAAAAAATGATGAGACTGCTGCGTTGGCGGCGTATCGTCGAAATAGAGCGCCAGATCGATGCCGGTTCGCTGCATATTGGGATAGTCATTCCCTGTCAAAATGGTCAGATCAATGGAGGGATATCGCCGCGTAAAATCGCCCAGCATCGGCACCAGCCAGCACTGGGCGATAGAGGGCCGGGAGTAAACGGTCAACGTTCCGGAAAGTGCCTGGTTCTTGATATCCAGGATCTCCTGGTTCAACGTATCCAGCGACGATTTCAGCGTCCAGTAGACGCGTTTACCCTCCTGCGTCAGCTCCACTTTACGGTGGGAGCGGACAAACAGCGCTATCCCTAACTCCTCTTCCAGCAGGTTGATACGGTGACTCACCGCACTGGGGCTGAGCGACAGCTCCTCCGCCGCCAGCGCGAAGGACTCGTGGCGGGCGGCCACTTCAAACGTATACATTTTTGACAGCTGCCAGCCGTTTAACAGCCGGTTTCGACCTTCATTTGCGTCATTCATCGCACTTCTCACACGGACTTTTGCTGCTCAGGATACCGCTCAAAGTTGAATTTATGTGAACCAAACACGCATTTAGTGCGCTTTTTTGAGTCCAGTCACGCGTTTGATCCAATCTGGCTCACCTGAAAGGCAATTTATATCGTTTGTCAGCACCCGCTGATTTTTCGTCCAATACCCGTAAATAACATAAGGGTGAGGTGAGATATGGGTGCTCAGGTCTGGGTTGTGGCGACGCTGCTCATCAGCATCGCGTTAATCGTATTAACTATCGTAAAACTGAAGTTTCACCCGTTCCTGGCGTTGCTGCTGGCGAGCTTTTTTGTCGGTGCCATGATGGGAATGCGCCCGCTGGACATGGTGAATGCCATTGAAAGCGGTATTGGCGGCACGCTCGGCTTCCTGGCGGCGGTGATCGGGCTTGGCACCATCCTCGGCAAGATGATGGAGGTGTCCGGTGCGGCAGAACGCATTGGGATAGCGCTTCAGCGTTGCCGCTGGCTGTCAGCCGATGTCATCATGGTACTGGTGGGGCTTATCTGCGGCATTACGCTGTTTGTTGAAGTCGGCGTCGTCCTGCTGATCCCGCTGGCCTTCTCCATTGCCAAAAAGACTCATACCTCGCTGCTGAAGCTGGCCATTCCCCTCTGTACCGCGTTGATGGCGGTGCACTGCGTGGTTCCGCCGCACCCGGCGGCACTGTTTGTCACGAATAAGCTGGGGGCGGACGTGGGGACGGTTATCGTCTACGGTTTGATGGTTGGCCTACTGGCCTCGCTGGTTGGCGGCCCGCTGTTCCTGAAATTGCTGGGCGATCGCCTGCCCTTCAAAGCCGTCCCGGCTGAATTTTCTGACCTCAACGTTCGTGAAGAACATACGCTGCCCTCGCTGGGAGCCACGCTGTTTACCGTGCTGCTGCCCATTGGCCTGATGCTGGTGAAGACCCTCGCCGAGCTGAATATGGCAAGAGAAGGCACGCTGTATACGCTGCTGGAATTTATCGGTAACCCGATCACCGCCATGTTCATCGCCGTGTTCGTCGCCTATTACCTGCTGGGGCTGCGCCAGCATATGGGGATGGGTACGATGCTGACCCATACCGAGCATGGCTTTGGCGCCATCGCCAACATTCTGTTGATTATCGGCGCGGGCGGCGCGTTTAACGCCATCCTCAAAACCAGCGGCCTGGCCGATACCCTGGCGCACATTCTGTCGAACCTGAATATGCACCCGATCCTGCTCGCGTGGCTGGTGGCGCTGGTTCTGCACGCGGCGGTGGGGTCGGCCACGGTGGCGATGATGGGCGCAACTGCCATCGTCGCCCCCATGCTGCCGCTCTATCCCAACGTCAGTCCGGAGATCATCACCATTGCCATCGGTTCCGGTGCCATTGGCTGCACGATCGTGACCGATTCCCTCTTCTGGCTGGTGAAGCAGTACTGCGGTGCCAGCCTGAACGAGACCCTGAAGTACTATACGACGGCGACGTTTATCGCCTCGGTACTTGCACTTGGCAGCACATTCCTGCTTTCTTTCATTATCTGAGCGCGAAGAGACGTACTATGGAAAACGCAACTATCAGCACCTTAACCGCACAGTTCCCTCTGATTGAGGATCTGATTGCCCTGAAAGAGACCACCTGGCTAAACCCACGCACCACCTCGCTTGCTGAAGGATTGCCGTATGTCGGGCTGAGCAAAGCCGATGTGGACGACGCGCATGCACGCCTCAACCGCTTTGCTCCGTACCTGGCAAAAGCCTTCCCCGAAACGGCGGCGACACAGGGGATTATCGAGTCCGAACTGGTGGCTATTCCGGCGATGCAGAAAAGGCTGGAGAACGAATCGGGGGTGACCATTCCCGGTACGCTGCTGCTGAAAAAAGACAGTCATCTGCCTATCTCTGGCTCCATTAAAGCGCGCGGGGGCATCTATGAAGTGCTGACCCACGCCGAGAAACTGGCGCTGGAAGCAGGGTTGCTGAGCATCGAGGACGATTACAGCATCCTGCTGGAGCCGCGTTTTAAAGCGTTCTTCAGCCAGTACAGTATCGCCGTGGGATCCACCGGCAACCTCGGGATGTCCATTGGCATCATGAGTGCACGCATCGGCTTTAAGGTTACGGTGCACATGTCCGCCGACGCCCGTGAGTGGAAAAAAGCCAAACTGCGCAGCCACGGTGTGATCGTCGTGGAATATGAGCAGGATTACGGCGTGGCGGTGGAGCAAGGACGTAAGGCCGCGGAGAGCGATCCGAACTGTTTCTTTATCGACGATGAGAACTCCCGCACGCTGTTCCTGGGTTATGCGGTGGCAGGCGAGCGGCTAAAAGCGCAGTTTGCCGCACAGGGCCGCGTGGTGGATGCGGAACATCCGCTGTACGTCTATTTGCCTTGTGGCGTTGGTGGCGGTCCTGGGGGCGTGGCGTTTGGCCTGAAGCTGGCCTTTGGCGACAACGTACACTGCTTCTTTGCCGAGCCGACGCACTCCCCGTGCATGCTGCTGGGGGTCTACACCGGGCTGCATGATGCCATCGCCGTGCAGGATCTGGGTATCGACAACGTGACGGCCGCCGACGGGCTGGCGGTGGGACGCGCGTCTGGCTTTGTGGGCCGGGCGATGGAGCGGCTGCTTGACGGGTTCTATACCCTTTCCGATCAAAGCATGTACGACATGCTCGGCTGGCTGGCGGAGGAAGAAGGCATTCGCCTGGAGCCGTCGGCGCTGGCGGGCATGGCCGGACCGGCGCGTGTTCCTGTGACATCCGCGAACGCGACCCATCTGGTCTGGGCAACCGGCGGCGGAATGGTGCCGGAAGACGAGATGGCGAAGTACCTGGCTAAAGGGAAAAAATAAACTGCAGATGGGTGACCGCAAACAGCAGTGACAACGACAGCACCGCGAGGGCGATCAGGAACTTATCGCGCACCGCCTTCGGCTGTACAAAATCATCCTGCGCCACATCCATGACGTTGCGACTGCGGGTATAGCGCCACAAAACGATCGCCACAAGCGCCAGCACCACCAGTGAGATCCAGAATGGCAGGCCTGTGCGATGCCAGTTGTGCTTGATGGCGAGGGCAATCAGCGCGCCATACCCCAGTAACGTACGCAGCCAGGCCAGCGACGTCCGCTCCGGCTGCAGGCCGGGGTCGGCTTCGCGTCGCGCTTTGCGGCTATCCGCCATACAACACCAGTACCATCACCACGCCCGCCACCGCCAGCAACATCGTGCTGATGATGAGCAACCCGCGCGTATAGGGGAGATCTTGCTTCAGGCGCATCGCCTTTTCATTACGCAGCCAGCGCAAATAGCCGTAAATCGCCAGCACGCCGGCAAACAGGCACAGCAGCAGCGCCAGCACTTCACGAATCAACGGGGTGGCGAAATCCGGCGCAAGCTGATCGAGGCCCACACCTGCGGCGAGAAAACCGAGTGCGGTCCGGATCCACGCTAAAAAAGTGCGTTCATTAGCCAGCGAGAAGCGGTAGTCAGGGGCTTCACCGAGGCGGGAGATTTTCATGAAGATTCCTTGTCTGCTACAGGCAGGTTCCAGCATAGCGTAAATCGACAAGGACAAGGAGACCGGCATCGGGCGATGCCGGTCAGGACGATTAATGCAGCGCTGGCCAGTACGCTTTATTGGCCTCGATCAGATCGTCCAGAATCGCTTTGGCAACGGAGGCGCTCGGCACCGTTTTCGACAGCGTAATCGCTTGCCACAGTTTGTTATACGAGCGATGCTCCCAGGCATCTACGACCAGTTTTTCTACCGCCACCTGCTGGCTCATCAAGCCTTTCTGGAAGTGCGGAATATCGCCCACGGTTAACGGCTCCGGTCCGTTATGACCGACCAGGCACGGAATTTCGACCATCGCGTCGGCATCAAAGTTATGAATGGCACCGTTGTTGGGCACAATCAGCAGCATGCGCTCCTGCGTATTGAAGGCAATGGCTGTCGCCAGGTCGACGATGTACGAGGCATGTTCGTCGATTTCCAGCTCTCCGGCGGACGATACGCCGGCTTCGATAATCGCCCGGCAGGCGCTGAACACATGCTTCTCACGATGATCCATCACCTCGTTGGCGCGAGTGCGTTCCGGGTTCGAATGTGCAACCACGTAGTCCGGGAACAGATAGTATTTCAGATAGGTGTTCGGCAGCGTATCCGGATCCAACGCCTGCACGTCTTTCGCTTTCGCAAAAGTATCATTCCAGCTGGCTTCGGTATGGGCATCCTCGGCCGGAGGAACATAACCCTTCTTCGCAACATATTCCCGTAACGCAGGCATTAAATCATTACCCTTCAGATCTTCCACCGATGTCCACCAGCCAAAGTGATTCAGGCCGTAATAACGTACCCGCATCTCTTTGCGATCTTTCAGACCGACGATTTGCGCCATGCGTCCTTCAATGCCGATAGGCATATCGCAGATATTGAGAATTTTAGCGTTCGGGCGCAGGCGACGGGTCGCTTCAGCCACGATGGCCGCCGGGTTGGAGTAGTTCAGCATCCACGCATTCGGAGAGTATTGCTCCATGTAATCGACCAGCTCCAGCACGCCGCCGATAGAGCGCATACCGTAGGAGATGCCACCCGGTCCGCAGGTTTCCTGGCCCAGCACGCCATGGCGCAGCGGAATTTTTTCGTCTTTTTCGCGCATCGGGTATTTGCCCACGCGAATATGCGCCATCACAAAATCGACGTCGGTGAAGGCCGCTTTTGGATCGGTGGTATAGCTAAATTCAATCTCCGGTGCCTGTTCCTGAAGAATGATTTTGCACGCTTCGGCGATGATCTCCTGGCGTGCACCGTCATTGTCATAGAACTTCAGCGTGCGCAGCGGGAAACGATCGCGGTTTGCCAGCAGCATCAGGACGATACCTGGCGTGAAGGTGCTCCCGCCGCCTGCGATAACAACTGAGAATTTTTTCATGATACAGCCTCTGTCAGGGTAGTAGATTCGTGGGGAGAAGGGGTTTTCATCAGGGATTCAAGCTGTTCGCGCACCTGGGGAACGTGCAGCCCGACAATCACCTGAATACCGTTGCCGCGTCGCACCACTCCGTGGGCGCCCAGCGCTTTAAAAACGTCGTCGCTTTGGGTATTCGCCATATCCACCAGCGCGATTCGTAAGCGGGTGGCGCAGTTATTGATGCTGTCGATATTGGCGGCGCCGCCCAGTGCCTGTAAGAAACCGGCTGCCTGACCGACCTGTTGGCTTGCCGCCGCAGGCGCCGTGGTTTGCCCGCGAGAAGCTTTATAGTCAGCCTTGCTATAGAGTTTGACTTCGCTCTCTTCGCGCCCCGGCGTTTTAAGATTCAGGCGCTCAATCAGCGTTTTGAAGACCACGAAATAGAGGCCGGTGAAGCAAACACCGATGCCAATCTGGATGAATACCGTCGAGGCGTGGTTGTGGAACATCGGGATCCAGTTTTGCGGCAGGAACTGGTCAAGCAGTCCGCCGCCCATATTGCCCACCACGCCAAAGACGTACATCATCGTCGCCATGGTCGCGGCCAGTACCGCATGGACGGCAAACAGCAGCGGTGAAATAAACAGGAAGGTAAACTCCAGCGGCTCGGTGATGCCGACCAGCACGGCGGTCAGCGTGGCCGGGATCAGCAGGCCCGCGACCTTAACGCGGTTTTCCGGCGAGGCGGTGTACCAGAGCGCCAGCGCAATCCCGACGGAGCCAAACACTTTAGCGTTACCGTGCAGCGCAAAGCCGCCTTCCGGGAATAACGTTTTCAGGGGTTCAGTGCTTTGGCTGAATTCCTGCAAATGCTGCGCCCAGTAAACCTGAATACCGCCTTCAACGACTGCCGGGCCAAAAATAAAGGGACCGTAGACAAAATGATGCAGTCCGGTAGGGATCAAAATACGCTCCAGGAAGGTGTATACCCACACCCCCAGCGCGCCCGCAGAGCGTAAGAATGCCTGTAGCGATTCGATGCCCATTTGAACTTTCGGCCAGCCAAGCAGGGTTAGCCAGGCGCAGGGAATCATCACAAAGAAAGCGATGATGACCACAAAGGATGTGCCCTGAAATATGCCCAGAAAGACCGGCAACGGCTTGTCGAAATAACGGTTATGGATGGCGGTGACCAGCCCGGAAATAATAATGGCGCCAATAATGCTGGTATCGAGCGTTTTAATTCCGGCGACCATCGCCAGACCGCTGCCTGCGGTAGGTTCAGCCATAAAGTTCACGCCAAAAAAGTGCCCCCAGGTCATTCCCATGGCGTTGATAAAGTAGTTCCAGGTCAGGAAGCTGATGAGCACCGCCAGGCAGGCCCGGCCCTGAGCCTGCTTTGCCAGGCCAATCGGTAGTCCGACAGCGAAGATGAGGGGCATATTGCGAAAGACCGCCCAGCCACCCTCTTCAATAATATGGACAATCTGGGCAAATAAATGATTGGGTGCGGTTAAGGCCTCACCCACAAAAAGCGGATTGCGCAGCATAATGGCAATGCCCACCACCATGCCCGCAAAAGGAAATAAGAGCACCGGGGTAAACATGGCGCCGCCGAAACGTTGTATTTGACTGAGCATCTTGAAATCCTCATTAAACAACCTGTAGGGGTAGAGGCCTTTTTGGTTTTGTACTGGCCTGAAAGGAGAATAAGAATTCGCTTAGTCGTTCACATGGCCTGCCGCTGCGATTCGTGATCGCATTCATGGTTTTAATTTGTGCACTCAGGTCTACTTTTCACGTTAAATATGGACATGTTAAGACAGATGTCAGGGTAGAAAAGCCGCAGAGAGGTCTACAGGTGATCTATAAATCCATAGCCGACAGATTACGTTTGCGGCTGAATTCATCGGACTACAATGTCGGCAGTCCTCTGCCTGGCGAAAAAGCCCTGGCGCTGGAATTTGGCGTGGCGCGCATGACCGTGCGAAAGGCAATTGATTTGCTGGTGACCTGGGGACTGGTGGTGCGTCGCCATGGAAGCGGCACTTTTGTCGCCCGAAAGGATGTGCATCATGAAACCACCAACCTTACCGGGCTGGTTGAAGTGCTTCGTCAGCAGGGAAAAGAGGTGCAGAGCAAGGTATTGCAGTTTGAAGTCATGCCCGCCCCACCCGCCATTGCCAGCCAGCTGCGGATACAGATTGATGAGCGAATCTATTTCTCGCGGCGGGTGCGCTACGTTGAGGGAAAGCCCTTAATGCTGGAGGACAGCTTTATGCCCGTTAAGCTGTTTCGCCATCTCTCGCTGGCGCATCTTGAAGGATCAAAATTTGATTACATCGAGAAGGAGTGTGGGATCACCATTAGCGGAAATTACGAGAGTCTGACGCCGATCCTGGCTGACAAACAGCTTGCCCGATTATTGAATGTGGCAGAACACACGCCGTTGTTGCGAATCACATCGCTCTCTTATAGCGACAACGGCGAGTTTCTGAATTATTCCGTTATGTTTCGCAATACCAGTGATTACCAGGTGGACTACCATTTGCGGCGCATCCACCCAGACGCACTTTTACCCTATCCCCCAGAACAGCACGGCCAGTAGCTGCGGGGTGATGATGCGCAGAAACATCACCAGCGGGTAAACCGTGGCATACGAAAGCGCTGCCGCACCGCTGGTGGCATGCAGATTGTTGGCAAACGCGAGCGCGGGAGGATCGGTCATCGACCCGGCGAGCATGCCACACAGCGTCAGATAGTTCATCTTCGTCAACATGCGTGCCAGAATCCCGACCGTCAGCAGTGGAACGGCGGTGATAACGATGCCGTAACCAATCCAGCTGAACCCTTCCCCCTGCGTCAGGGTATCGATGAAATCGCCTCCGGATTTTAGCCCGACCACCGCAAGAAACAGAACGATACCCAACTCACGCAGCGCCAGATTCGCGCTGGGCGGCATGAACCAGTACAGTTTGCCGATGCAGCCAATACGCCCCAGAATCAACGCCATAATCAGCGGTCCGCCCGCCAGGCCCAGCTTAAGCGCGACCGGGAAACCAGGCACATACAACGGAATAGACCCCAGCAAGACGCCCAGACCGATACCAATAAACACCGGGAGCATTTGCACCTGCTGTAATTTCTGCTGGGCGTTGCCCACCATGTTAGCCACGGCATCAATGGAGGATGGCCGCCCCACCAGATTCAAAATATCGCCAAATTGCAGGCTGGCGTCCTGGCTGGCGACCAGTTCGACCCCGGCACGGTTTAGCCTTGAAATCACCACGTCATAGCGCTCTTTTACCTGCAGATCGCGGATTTTCTTCCCTAACACCTGCTCATTCGTCACTACAACGCGCTCAACGCGCATATCGGTGCCGCGCGTGGAAAGTGAGGTATCGACCTCCTGGCCAATCACCAGCTGGGCATTGTGCAAATCAGCCGGCTGGCCGACGAGATGAAGCAAATCGCCGGTCTGAATTACCGTACCCGGCGACGGTACCATCAGCATCTCGTCCCGTTTCAGGCGGGAACAGATGATTGTGGGACTGTTCAGAATCGGCACATCCTGAATAGCCATATTATTGAGATTGGGGTTTTCGACGCGAATATTGATGGTTTTGATCAAGGCATGGCCGTTGGTGAGCGTGGACTCGTGCGCTTTTGCCTCGTCCTCCACGTTAATCCGAAACAGCACGCGCACCAGCCACATGGTCAGTAAGATGCCGCAAATTCCAAACGGATAAGCCATGGCATAGCTCATCCCCATCTGATCGACGATGTCTGGTGAAATCCCCAAATCACGCAGAATTTGCTGTCCGGCACCCAGCGCTGGCGTGTTTGTCACCGCACCCGAGAAGATGCCCAGCACCACGGGGAGTGGGATGTCGAAGAGTTTGTGCAGGATGGCGGTCACCAGTCCACCCAGCAGCACAATGGCGAAAGCGAACAGGTTTAAGCGCAGCCCGGAGACACGCAGCGAGGCAAAGAAACCCGGTCCAACCTGTATACCGATGGTATAGACGAAGAGGATCAGACCGAACTCCTGGATGAAATGCAGCATTTCTGCACTGAGTGACAGGCCGAGTTGATCGGCAAAATGGCCGACAAAGATGCCGCCAAACAGCACACCGCCGATGCCAAATCCCACACCACGGATTTTGATGTTACCAATCCACAGTCCAACCACCGCGACCAGGGCCAACACGCTAACGGTTAACGCGATATCACTCATGATCCACTTCCTTGCTATAACCTTAGTTATGACAAGGATTCTCTCAGAGCCGGACGGGGATGTATGGGCGATGGCGCACAAAAAAGCCCTGCCGGGGCAGGGCTTTATCACCCTCTCACAAGGAGAGGGTCGTACGACGGCACAGGATTAACTGTTCAACGCAGGGCGTTCGCTAATGGCGATACGCTGCGGCGCCAGGGCTTCTGGCACGTTTCGGGTCAGATCAATATGCAACAACCCGTTATTGAAGGTCGCGCCTGAAACCTCCATATGATCGGCCAGAGTAAAGCTCAGGCTGAATGGCTGAATCACCAGCCCCTGGTGCAGCCACTGGGTCTCGGTTTCAGGTTTTTGTGGTGTACCTTTCACGGTCAGACGGGCACCCTCAAGTTGGATCTCAAGGTCGTCCTGGCGGAACCCAGCCAGCGCAAGTGTGATGCGATAGTGGTTATCATCACTCTTTTCAATGTTGTATGGCGGGAAAGCCTGGTGGTCAGCGGTGCTTTGCAGGGCGTTAGCCAGTTTGTCAAAACCAATCCACTGACGCAGAAGTGGGGATAAATCGTAGTTACGCATAATATATCTCCTTCTAAGAAGCGAGTTCGGCACAGTTTATTTTTGTGCACAGTTGTCCTGTAAATCCTGACGGATTCACCTATGCTCCCATTACGGCAAGCAATTCTGGGTGGGCCGCTGACGCGACCCGCTTAAATCAATTAATTTCGATACGGCGAGGTTTTTTCTCTTCCGGAATGACACGTTCCAGATCGATAAACAGCAGGCCATTGACCAGGTTTGCGCCTTTAACATGAATGTTTTCGGCTAACTGGAATTTGCGTTCGAAATTGCGCTCCGCGATACCCTGATACAGGTAGGTACGCTCTTTCTGCTCAGCTGAATGCGAGCCTTTCACCACCAGCAGATTGTCCTGCGCGGTGATCTCCAGTTCGCTTTCGGCAAAACCGGCGACAGCAATGGCGATGCGATAGTGGTTTTCGTCAACCAGTTCAACATTGTAGGGAGGGTAGCCGTTGCTCTGGCTCTGGTTATTTTCTAAATGGTTGAACAGGCGGTCGAAACCAATAGCAGAACGATAAAGCGGAGAAAGATCGAAGTTACGCATAAGTAATAGCTCCTGAAATCAGCGAGAATCTTTAGCCTTCCACCATGGACAGGCCACTGCGCCCCCGAACACCCATCAGGCGTGTTCGTTATCGGGCCACAACCATAAAATGGGTCTGTATCCGATCTTTTCAAGAGGTTTATCGCAAGATTTTTTTGCACTTTACCCGCACTCGCATAGACTGGGACTACAGCACAAAGGGTTAAATTGCGATGGCCGCCACAGTGCAGGGGTTCCGGGCTATTCATTTTGATCAAGGCTCGCTATAACCCTGAGTTGCAGGTCTATGCAGTAACATTAACGATGACTGAGTGATGATGAAAAATGTTCTGATAAAGCTGACGACGTTCAGCGGGGTAGTTTTACTTTGCGGGTGTTCGAGCGTGATGTCTCACACTGGCGGTAAAGAAGGAACATATCCAGGCACACGTGCCAGCGCGCAGATGATTTCGGATGACGACACCAACTGGGGCACCAAATCCCTGGCGGTGCTGGATATGCCGTTCACCGCCATTGTCGATACGCTCCTGCTCCCGTGGGACTTCTACCGTACGGATAGTTCTGTGCGCTCTCGCGTAGAGAAAAGCGAGCAGGAAAATCTGGCGACGAACGCCGTTATTCCGCCCGCCGCCATGCCCCCACGCTAATTCAGGCGGTTTCCGTCACCCAAAGCTGACGAAAACCGTCCACCTCTTCCATCCAGGCAATAAACTTCCCGTCAGGTGAAAAGACCACGGCATCTGCAGACGGCGGGTTGCCATGATCGGACGTCAAAAAGAGCACCTTGCCCGTCTGCGCATCGCAAAGGGCAAGACGATTTTCCAGAACGAAGCCCAACGATTCGCCGGAAGGGTGCCAGTTAAACGCCGACTGGATATCGCTGCTGTTATGCGTTAGTTGACGTATTTCACCGCCAGCAGAGGAAATAAGCCACAGCTGCACAACCCCGTTGTTGTCACGCATCAGGAAAGCAATCTCCGTTCCCTGCGGATTCGCTCTGACCCAATGGCGGGGCGTCGTCACAAGCCCGGGAAAACGACGATCGTGCGTAAAGGTCAGACGACGCTGTGCCACACCAGCGGGCGGGGCAGGCATGGTCTGCGGCGTGCCTTCCAGCGGATCGCAGCCCGCTTTCTTCCAGCCGCTTTCGTCATGCGGGAGATCCACAATAAACAGCTCCGGCACTTTCTCTCCCGTGACTGACAGCGTATCGCCGATGAACGCCAGCCGGTTATTGCCCACCCAGCCCTCTTCATACGCACGGTTAATTTCGTCGCTGCCCGGTTGCGGTGCGGGTGTGGTACGGCTGACCAGCACGCTCCAGTAGGTGCCTGCATATTCACGGGGGTGATTGCCCCGGGGCGTGACCGGGCCAAACGGCGTGGCGACGCCGACGTTGCGCAAATCGAGCGTCGTATCGCGCTCGTGCAGGACGTGGTCGTTATAGGTAAAGCTCACCGCGTCACCCTGCGGGCTAAAGACGTGGACGTGGCTGCCACCACGCAATGCCCCAGGCGTATAAGGCGCGGTGATGTCCATCGCTTCCAGCGGGCTGATATGACCTTTGTGGGCAATGACACCCTGTCGATGGTGAAAATCGTAGTGCCAGCGGGCATCCGGATGCGCCGGGCCGTGGATAAAGACGTACTTGTCCTCAACGGGATGAACGGTCACCACGCCGACGCAAGCCTCGTGGTGAGCGCGATAGATCACCTCCACGTCGCCCGACGTTACGTTCACCCGTTCGATGGTTTCGCCGGTAAACGACGCGCCAGAGGGACGAACGTCAAATACCAGCCACTGGCTGTCTGCCGTCCAGGTATTGATGTTGGTAAGTTGATGATGGCGGTGAGCTGAGGTAATTTGTTTCATGAGGTTACCCTGATGCGCGGTTATCGCATCAGGGTAAAGCATCGCATTAAATTAGCCTACTCGTTTAACATTGCCGACCAGCAGGATGTAGGAAAGCGCGCCAATCAACGCCACTGCAGAGATATAAACCAGCGCCGGACCAAAGCCATAATCCTGAGCCAGATAACCCACAACCAGCGGAACGGTGATCCCCCCCAGGCCGCCGACAAAGTTAAAGACGCCCCCGGTCAGACCAATCAGTCGCATCGGGGCAAGCGATGACACCAGGGACCAGGTGATCGACGCAAAACCGTTGCCGAAGAAGGCGATTGCCATCAGCGTCATAATCCATACCGGATCGTTGGTGTAGTTTGCCCCCATAATGCAGGTCGAGATGAGCAAGCCGCAGATGATGGGCGTTTTACGCGCCGCCCCCAGCGAGTAGCCTTTTTTCACCAGCTTATCGGCCAGCCAGCCGGAAAGCAGCACACCAAAGAACGCCGCCAGGAAAGGCACTGTGGTCATAAAACCAGCCTTTAGCGCCGTAATACCCTTTTCCTGCGTCAGATAGTTGGGGAACCACGTCAGGAAGAACCACAGCGTGGATGTCACCGCGAACTGCCCGATATAAACGCCAATCAGCTTGCGATGAAAGACCAGCTTCCATTCGGCTTTCGTCAGCGGCTGGCGAGCCTCTTTCTTCGCTGGCGCATCGCCGTCGATCAAGCCCCCGCCGTCACGAATGTAATCCAGTTCTGCCTTTGTAATATTTTTGGTCAGACGCGGTGGCTGGTAAACCTTGAACCAGATAAAGGACCAGATAATGCCGATACCGCCGGTAATGATAAACACCCAGTGCCAGCTCAACATCTCCTGGATCCAGATGAGCAGCGGCGTCAGGAAGGCCAGACCGACAAATTGCCCGGAGGTGTAGAAACCCACCGCTGAAGCACGCTCCTGCTCGGGGAACCAGCTTGTCACCATGCGATTATTCGTTGGAAACGCCGGTGCTTCAAAGACCCCCGTAATGGCGCGTAGCCCAATCAACGACATCAGCCCCGTGGCAAACCCCTGAAATAGCGTCGCCACTGACCAGCCAAAGATAGCAATGAAATAGGTCAGGCGTGACCCGACGCGGTCCAGGAACCAGCCACCCGGGATCTGACAGAGGGTGTAAAGCCAGGCAAACGCCGAGAATACATAGCCCATTTCCGCTTTGGTAATGCCAAACTCTTCCTGAATATGGGCCGACGCCACCGCCAGATTGGCGCGGTCAACGTAGCAAATCACGACGGTAATAAAGATCATGATGAGCGTCAGATAGCGACGACGCCCGGGTTTTGCAGCCGTTACTGGAATATCCATTATTATCTGTCTCCAGATTTTGGGCATAGCGAAGCCGCTCACCATGCCCTGTAGTTTCAGAGGGTGTATTAGGTTTTTTTATTATTTGTGGTGTCCAAAATCATTCGTGTTGCAGGAAGGCGGCAAGATTGTAAATCCCAGAAGCTTACTCAAGTCAGTGACTGGGGTGCACAATCGCAGCCAACGCATCTGCAGCGCGAAGGATGTAGGACATTACCATTCGGCGACGGAGCCGTCTTCATGACGCCATAATGGATTACGCCAGTCCGGCGCATTTTTACTCAGCTCAATGACTTTGGCTTCGTCAATATCAACGCCAAGACCCGGCTTCGTTAACGGTTTAAAGAAACCGCCTTCCATGTTGAAGTCTTCTTTGTTTTTCACAAAATCGAGCAGTTCTGCACCCTGGTTATAGTGAATGCCCATGCTTTGCTCCTGGAATACGGCGTTGCGCGAAACAAAGTCAACGTGCAAACAGGCTGCCAGTGCAATCGGCCCCAGCGGACAGTGTGGTGCGAGGGCCACGTCGTAGGCTTCCGCCATCCCGGCGATTTTGTAGCATTCGGTGATACCGCCAGCGTGGGACAGATCGGGCTGCAGAATTGCCAGACCGCCCGCTTCCAGCACGCGCTTAAATTCAAAGCGCGAGAACATGCGTTCGCCAGCAGCAATAGGAATATGGGTTTGCGCCGCCAGTTTTGGATAATATTCCGCCTGTTCTGCCAGCACCGGCTCCTCAATAAACAGCGGCCGATACTGCTCCAGTTCTTTGATTAACACTTTTGCCATTGGCGCACTGACGCGGCCATGGAAATCGAGACCAAATTCAATTTCATTCCCGAAGGCTTCGCGAATTTGCGCAACGGTGCTCACCGCCTTGTCCACGGCACGCGAATTATCAATCACGCCCATCTCTTCGCAACCATTCAGCTTAAAGGTGTCAAAACCGATATTGCGCAGCGTTTTTATGCCATCAATGACCTCTGCCGGACGATCGCCACCCACCCAGCTATAGGCTTTGATTTTATCGCGTACCAGACCGCCCATCAGCTGCCAGACCGGGGCATTCAACACTTTCCCTTTGATATCCCACAGCGCCTGATCGATGCCCGCAATCGCGCTCATGAGAACAGGACCACCACGGTAGAAGCCTGCACGATACATCACCTGCCACAGATCGTTGATGCGTGCCGGATCCTGACCAATCAGGTATTCACTGAGTTCATGCACGGCGGCCTCAACGGTGCGAGCACGTCCTTCGATCACCGGCTCGCCCCAGCCGACTACGCCTTCATCGGTTTCAATTTTTAAAAACATCCAGCGCGGGGGTAAACGGTACGTGGTGATGTTGGTTATTTTCATTTCACTGCCTCTCGATACGCTTCTACAAATGCCGCCGCCTGAGTGGCGGTACGTTCAACGGACTGTCCGGCGCGATAAAGATCGCTGCCCAGCCCCGCACCCGCACAACCAGCGTTTATCCATTGCGCCAGGTTTTCAGGCGTCACGCCCCCCACGGCAAAGACCGGGACGCTGGCGGGGAGTACCGCTTTCAGCGCCTTGATGTAATCCGGCCCAAAAGCCGATGAAGGGAAAATCTTGAGCGACTGGGCGCCTGCATTGAGAGCCGTAAAGGCTTCTGTTGCCGTTGCGCATCCAGGGCAGACGGTCATGCCATAACTGACTGCACGACGGATCACCTCCGGGTGAATATTTGGCGTGACGATGAGCTTACAGCCCATTTTCGCAAGCTGGTCAACCCGATCCGGGTCTAACACCGTCCCTGCGCCAATCAGCGCCTTATCGCCAAATGCATCTACCACAGCCGGAATGCTCTTTTCCCATTCCGGCGAGTTCAGCGGGATCTCTACCGCGTCGAATCCGGCGTCGATCACCGCGCCAACGTGCGCGACGGCCTCGTCGGGCGTGATGCCCCGCAAAATTGCGATAAGGGGAAGATTAGTTTGCCACTGCATGAGCGATGCTCCTTATACCTGCCTGAAATGCCGCTTCGCCGGATATCGTTTTGACCTCGCGACCCAGGGCGTGAAACGCCTGCTGATAGCGCGACGTCAGCGATGAACCAGCGACAATCGTGACGGCCTGCTCCTGCACGACAAAATCGCGCATGCTGGCGACTTCCGCGCCAATCAGCAGGCCAGATAAAAATTCGCTCACCTGCTCGCGCGGGAGTTTCTCCAGCACGTGCGAGGCGCGAACCTCAAAAAGTTGCGGCAATACGGCAGGCGAGGCGAGACCGCGCTCAAGCCCTTCAGTGAAGGCATCACCAGACGATTGCTGTTCCGGTAACCCCGCGCCCACCAGCGAGTGGTTGAGCAGCAAATGATGTAATTCGCCGGTCATCACGGTGCGAAAATCGTGGATTTGCTCACTGTCGGCCTGCACCCATTTACAGTGCGTACCAGGCATCACATAAACAGAAGAAGGAGAAAGGGTGCGGGCGCCGAGTAGCTGAGTCTCTTCACCGCGCATCACGTTATGGTTATCGTCACGTGAAACGCAAAGCCCGGGAATAATCCAGACATTGTCGCCAACAGACGTTAACTGCTGACCAATGGCAGAGAAACGGGTGGGAACAGACAGATAAGGCGCAACCTTCCAGCCCACATTGCTGCCCACCATACCCGCCATGATGACCGGCGTGGCACTGTCGCGCCATCCAGAGGTCACTTTCGCTAACACCGCCTCGGGAGATTGACCGTTCAGGCGCGTTACGCCGGATTCTGATTGCCTGCTCTCCAGGCATTCGTCGCCCTGATAAAGCCAGGCGCGAAGATTGGTCGATCCCCAGTCTATGGCGATGTAGCGAGGTGTCATGTGATTTCCTTTAACCTTCGTGTTGAGCTGGCGATCATCGTGAGTGCCGCCTGCTCTGCCGCATCGCTATCCTGATGCCGTATCGCATCGAATAGCGCCTTATGTTCCTGGAGGGTTTTTGGCATGTTGGCCTCATCACCCATCCAGGTTCGTTCAAAGACGGCTCGCTGCAGCGAACTGATCGCCACGCTAAGCTGTTGTAAAACCGGGTTGTGTACTGACTGCAATACCGCCTCGTGGTAACGGATATCCGCTTCGTTAAAGGCATCCCGATCCTGGTTATTGGCAATCATGTCGTTGAGTGCCGATTCAATTTGCGCCAAATCGCCTGAGGTCGCGCGTTCCGCAGCCCAACGAGCGATGGCCGGTTCAACCAGATTACGTACCTCGCTCATCGCGCCAATCAGTCTTGGGTCGTAGTCGTTTTCCAGCACCCATTGCAGGACATCGGTATCGAGGTAGTTCCACTGGTTACGCGGGGCGACAAAGGCACCGCGATAACGTTTCATTTCTATCAACCGCTTCGCCATCAGCGAGCGAAACACTTCACGGATAATATTGCGCGAGGTTTCAAACTCTTCGCAGAGTTCGGCTTCTGCGGGTAACGGCGAACCGGGAACGTATTTGCCACCCACAATCTGCGTACCCAGCGTGATCACAATGCGATCGGTTTTATTCAGCGTCATGGAGAGTCCTTGTGCTCTGTAAGTCCATCCCTACTTTACCGCGAGCGCTGAATTTCGCCTCACTTTTGCAGTACAAACGTGATGCCTTTCGTCATTGCCGTGGCTGTAATGTAGTACAATCAATTAATGTTGTACTACAATCCAGATCACAAAAAGAACAATTCAATAAATTCAGCGCAAAAAAAAGCCCCGGTTGATAACCGAGGCTGATGAGTTCCAGCAGGACTTAGTTCAGGACAAATTTCTCGATCGCGTAGGCAACGCCGTCTTCCAGGTTGGATTTGGTGACGAAATTGGCCACCTCTTTCACCGACGGGATGGCGTTATCCATCGCCACACCCATACCCGCATATTCGATCATGGCGATGTCATTTTCCTGATCGCCCAGGGCCATGATCTCATCAGGTTTAATCCCCAGCGTATCCGCAAGAGATTTCACACCTGTTCCTTTATTGACGCGTTTATCAAGTATTTCGAGGAAGTACGGCGCACTTTTCAGCACGGTGTATTTCTCTTTTACTTCTGCCGGAATACGCGCAATCGCTTTATCCAGGATTTCAGGCTCATCAATCATCATCACTTTGAGGAACTGAGTGGCCGGATCCATTTTCTCGGCTTCACAGAACACCAGCGGAATCGTGGCAACAAAAGACTCATGCACTGTGTAATAGCTGATGTCCCGGTTAGCGGTGTAGAGCGTATTGCGGTCGAGCGCGTGGAAATGGGAACCGACCTCGCGGGACAGTTTTTCCAGGAACAGGTAATCGTCATAGTTCAGCGCGGTTTGCGCCACCGTGCTGCCATCCGCCGCCTTCTGAACCAGCGCGCCGTTATAGGTAATGCAGTAATCGCCCGGCTGATTCATGTGCAGCTCTTTCAGGTAGCTGTGCACGCCCGCATACGGACGACCGGTGGTCAGAACCACATTGACGCCCTTTTCACGGGCAGCGGCGATGGCATTTTTGACAGCAGGAGAGATGGTGTGGTCAGGCAGCAGCAACGTGCCGTCCATGTCGATTGCGATGAGTTTTATGGCCATGAGATCCCCAGGTTAAATGAGTCTTGGGTCATGCTAACGCGATTCCGCTCAAAAAACACGGTAAGAAAGGGGATGGGGTGTGAGGGGGGGATTCCTCTTTTGCGCAGGTTTTCCCTCACCCTCTGCTACAGGCAGAGGGAACCGTACACCCTCTCCTTGTGGGAGAGGGCTGAGGTGAGGGGGGAAGACTTAAATATCGATATTCGCCGCTTTCAGGGCGTTCTCTTCGATGAAGGCGCGGCGCGGTTCAACCGCATCGCCCATCAGGGTGGTGAACAGCTGATCGGCAGCAATCGCATCTTTAACGGTGACACGCAGCATACGACGGCTTTCCGGATCCATCGTGGTTTCCCAAAGCTGATCCGGGTTCATTTCGCCCAGGCCTTTATAACGCTGAATGTACAAGCCACGACGAGACTCTTTCACCAGCCATTCCAGCGCCTGCTCAAAGCTGGTCACTGGCTGACGACGCTCGCCACGCTCAATGAAGGCGTCTTCTTCAATCAGACCACGCAGTTTCTCACCCAGCGCGCACAGACGACGATATTCGCCACCGGTCACAAACTCATGATCCAATGGATAATCGGTGTCTACACCATGCGTACGCACGCGAATAATCGGCTCGAACTGGTTCAGTTCAGCGTTTTCACGCACGTCGAATTTCCACATGCTGCCATGCTGCTCGTTCTCGTTCAGATCGGTCACCAGCTGGTTGACCCAGCGAGTCACGGTCTGCTCGTCGTTCAGATCCGCTTCAGCCAGCGTTGACTGATAGACCAGCGCTTTCAACAAGGTGCGCGGGAAGCGGCGCTCCATGCGGCCAATCATTTTGTGCGTAGCGTTATATTCAGAAACCAGACGTTCCAGCGGCTCACCGGCCAGCGCGGGTGCATGCGCATTGGCGTGCAGCGTTGCGCCATCCAGAGCAATAGAGATCTGATACTGGTCCATCGCTTCGTCATCTTTAATATACTGTTCTTGCTTGCCTTTTTTCACTTTGTACAGCGGTGGCTGTGCAATGTAGATATGGCCACGTTCGACGATTTCAGGCATCTGGCGATAGAAGAAGGTCAGCAGCAACGTACGGATGTGTGAACCATCGACGTCGGCATCGGTCATGATGATGATGCTGTGATAGCGCAGTTTGTCCGGGTTGTACTCGTCGCGACCGATGCCGCAACCGAGCGCGGTGATCAGCGTCGCCACTTCCTGAGAAGAGAGCATTTTATCGAAGCGCGCTTTTTCCACGTTGAGGATTTTACCCTTCAGCGGCAGGATCGCCTGATTTTTACGGTTACGGCCCTGCTTCGCGGAGCCGCCCGCAGAGTCCCCTTCCACAAGGTACAGTTCAGAGCGAGCCGGATCGCGTTCCTGACAGTCCGCCAGTTTGCCCGGCAAGCCAGCCAGATCCAGCGCACCTTTACGGCGAGTCATCTCACGCGCTTTACGTGCCGCTTCACGCGCACGGGCGGCATCGATAATTTTGCCGACGACAATTTTTGCATCCGTTGGGTTTTCCAGCAGGTATTCGCTCAACAGTTCATTCATCTGTTGTTCAACCGCCGTTTTCACCTCGGAAGAGACCAGTTTGTCTTTGGTCTGAGAAGAGAATTTCGGGTCCGGAACTTTTACCGACACAACAGCAATCAGGCCTTCACGCGCATCATCACCGGTGGCGCTGACTTTCGCTTTTTTGCTGTAGCCTTCTTTATCCATGTAGGCATTCAGCGTACGGGTCATTGCCGTACGGAAGCCGACCAGGTGCGTACCGCCATCGCGCTGTGGGATGTTGTTGGTAAAGCAGTAGATATTTTCCTGGAAACCGTCGTTCCACTGCAGCGCCACTTCCACGCCAATCCCGTCTTTTTCTGTAGAGAAATAGAAGATATTTGGGTGGATAGGCGTTTTGTTTTTGTTGAGATACTCAACAAACGCCTTGATGCCGCCTTCGTAATGGAAATGATCCTCTTTGCCATCGCGCTTATCGCGCAGACGGATAGAGACACCGGAGTTCAGGAATGACAGCTCGCGAAGACGTTTCGCCAGAATGTCGTACTCAAAATCCGTGACGTTAGAGAATGTTTCGTGGCTTGGCCAGAAGCGTACCGTGGTACCGGTTTTTTCGGTATCACCCGTCACTTTCAGCGGAGCCTGCGGCACGCCGTGGGTATAAATCTGGTGGTGGACTTTGCCTTCGCGGTAGATAACCAGTTCCAGTTTCTGCGACAGGGCGTTAACAACGGACACGCCGACGCCGTGCAGACCGCCCGAAACTTTGTAGGAGTTGTCATCGAACTTACCGCCCGCATGCAGAACGGTCATGATGACCTCTGCCGCCGACACGCCCTCTTCCGGGTGAATACCGGTTGGGATACCACGCCCGTCATCCTGTACGGATACGGAGTTATCGCCGTGAATGGTGACGATAATATCTTTACAGTGACCCGCGAGTGCTTCGTCGATTGCGTTATCCACGACCTCGAATACCATGTGGTGCAGACCGGTGCCGTCATCGGTATCGCCGATATACATACCTGGGCGCTTACGCACCGCATCCAGCCCTTTCAGGACTTTGATACTGGAGGAGTCATAAGAATTCGACATCAACGTTTCTCGCTCATTTAATCTTGGGTTAATCCGTTATTTTACCCTTTTCCACGGTAAACATCTTCGAATTTTCGTCCGACATGTCTATAACGTGTTCAGCGCTAATTGCGCTGACGAAAACCTGCGACTGCGTGGCTTTTAAGCGGCTGGCAAGCAGTCCGCGCCGCGCGTCATCAAGTTCCGAGGCAAAATCATCTATCAGGTACAGACAGCGTCGCCCGCTTTCACGGGTGAGGAACTCTCCCTGCGCCAGACGTAGCGCGCACATCAGGAGCTTAAGCTGTCCGCGTGATAAGGTATCTTCGACCGGTGCGCCATCGGCACGAATGCGGAAATCCGCCTTGTGTGGGCCGTGCGCGGTATAGGTCAGCATGCGATCGCGTTCAAAGCTTCTCTCGAGCACGTCGGCATAATCCGTCTCTTTCTCCCAGCCACGCTGGAAGGAAAAGGTGAGAGAAAACTCCGGTAAAAATTGTTTGCAGGTATCCGCCATATCTTCAGCAATACCCGCACTGTATTCGGCTCGCCAACGGCTGAGTTGTTCTGCCAGTGGAATGAGTTCTAAATCCCAGGGACGCAGTTGGGCGTAGCGGGTCACCTGACGCAGGGCGGCGTTGCGTTGCTTAAGCAGCCGTTTCAGGTTGCTCCAGGCGTTGAAGAATCCCGTCTCATTATGGAAGCATCCCCAGTCGAGGAACGCTCTTCTGTATTTGGGGCCGCCGTTGAGTAAAGTAAACCCCTCAGGCGTGATCAGCTGCATCGGCATCAACAGCGCCAGCTCGGCAACTTTATGGCCGTCGGTGCCATCGATACGCACTTTGCTGTCGCCAAGCTTGTCTTTCGTCAGGCCAATCGAGGTTTCATGATCCTGGCCCTGCAAACGCCCATGCAAGATAAACGCATCCTGCTCATGGCGAATGACGCGACCAATCTGCAAGCTGCGAAACGCCCGCCCATGGCCGAGCGTATAGATAGCTTCCAGCACGCTGGTTTTGCCGCTGCCATTGGCGCCAACCAGGAAGTTAAAGCCGGGAGATAAAGCGAGATCCGCATTTTCAATATTGCGGAAATCTTTGATTAACAGGCGCGTCAGTGACATATCAGGGTTTCTTCGGGCCAGGGCGTAATCGGCGCAGCCAGTTTCAACGTGGGCGGGACGCCGTCTCTGGCACAGTCATAAAGCAGGTGACAGAGACGCGTACAGCCCAGGCTGAAAATGGCAGGTAAGATTGCCCGATATTCTTCACTACAGTCGCATTGGCATAACGACGTATGCCGCCGACTGCGATGCGGCGTCTTCGATCTGCACGCTCGAAACGGAGTCGGTCAGCAGAATGCGGACATTTTCACACTTCAGCGCGTTCAGCACATCCAGCACGTAGCTGACGTTAAAGCCGATTTCCATCTCAGCCCCGGCGTAGGTGACGTCCAGAATCTCTTCTGCTTCTTCCTGCTCAGGGTTGTTGGCGGTGATTTTGATCTGGTTTTCGTGAACAAACAGACGCACGCCGCGGAATTTCTCGTTGGAGAGGATGGCCGCACGCGCAAAAGCTTGCTTAAGGATATCGCAGCCCGCTTCCAGCGTTTTGTCCGGATTCTTTGGCAATACGCGACGATAGTCCGGGAAGCGACCATCAACCAGCTTGGACGTGAAGATGAAATCGCCCACGTGAGCGCGGATATTGTTACTGCCAATCTGCACGCGCAGCGGATTTTCACCACCGTCGAGCATACGCATCAGTTCGATGACGCCTTTACGCGGCACGATCACCGAATGGTTCGGCAGGCTCTCTCCCACGGGCATGGAGCAGACGGCCAGACGGTGTCCGTCCGTTGCCACGGTACGCAGCTCTTCACCTTCGGTTTCGAACAGCATGCCGTTTAAATAGTAACGAACGTCCTGATGCGCCATCGAGAATTGCGTGGCTTCAATCAGACGCTTCATCGTTGCCTGCGGCAGGGTGAATTCCACTTCACTCTGCCAGTCATCCAGGTTCGGGAAGTCGATAGCCGGCAGGGTGGAGAGCGAGAAACGGCTGCGGCCAGAACGCACCAGCATCCGATCGCCTTCCAGCTGAACGGCGATTTCCGCGCCTTCAGGCAACCCACGGCAGATATCAAAAAACTTACGCGCAGGGACGGTCGTTGCGCCTGCATCATGCGGCTGAGACAGCGTAACTCGCGCAACCATTTCCATTTCAAGATCGGTACCCGTCAGCGACAGCGTGCCGTCAGCGACCTGCAACAGCAGATTGCCAAGAATAGGTAGCGTCGGGCGGCCACCTAATGGGCCACTCACCTGTTGCAGCGGTTTTAATAAATGTTCACGTTCAACGGTAAATTTCATAGCGTCACGATGATAGGGTTCTGATTAAATTGGAAAAATCTTCTTTTATGTCGTGGCTTTCTTCACGCAACTGCTCAATCTTGCGGCAGGCATGAAGGACGGTCGTATGGTCACGGCCACCAAACGCATCGCCGATTTCCGGCAGACTGTGGTTGGTCAGCTCTTTTGCCAGTGCCATCGCCATCTGACGCGGACGCGCTACCGAGCGAGAACGTCGCTTGGAGAGCAGGTCTGCAATTTTGATTTTGTAATACTCGGCCACCGTCTTCTGAATATTATCAATAGTGACCAGTTTTTCCTGCAATGCCAGCAGATCGCGCAGCGCTTCACGCACGAAATCGATGGTGATCGCCCGGCCGGTAAAGTTGGCGTTGGCGATAACGCGGTTCAGTGCGCCTTCAAGTTCACGCACGTTTGAACGCAAACGCTTCGCGATAAAGAACGCCACTTCGCCAGGCAGACGAATGTCGTTTTCATCGGCTTTTTTCATCAGGATCGCGACACGGGTTTCCAGTTCCGGTGGCTCGATCGCCACGGTCAGGCCCCAGCCAAAACGGGATTTCAGACGATCCTCAACCCCGTTGATCTCTTTAGGATAGCGATCCGACGTCAAAATGATCTGCTGATTACCTTCCAGCAGCGCATTAAAGGTGTGGAAAAACTCTTCCTGGGATCGTTCTTTATTGGCAAAGAACTGGATGTCATCGATCAGCAGCGCATCAACAGAACGGTAGTAGCGTTTAAACTCTTCGATCGCATTGTTTTGCAGGGCTTTAACCATGTCCTGAACGAAGCGCTCGGAGTGCATATACACCACTTTCGCATTGGGCTTACGCGCCACAATGCCATTTCCCACCGCGTGTAACAGGTGAGTTTTACCCAGACCGGTGCCGCCATATAGAAACAACGGGTTATACGCGCCGCCCGGGTTATCTGCCACCTGACGGGCCGCTGCACGCGCCAGCTGGTTAGACTTACCTTCAACGAAGTTATCAAACGTGTGCTTCACGTTAACGTTAGAACGATAGGTCTGCTCAGCGGGTGCGGGAACGTTATCCCAGCCTGCGCGTGCAGGCTGAACAATGCGGGGAGTGGGCACATGAATTTGCGCAGGCGCGGCAACATTCACGGTTTCTCTGAGGGTTTGCGTCACCGGCTTGGTGCCGACTTCAAAACGCAGCTGCGGAGCATCGGTACCGCAAAAATCGTTTAACAATCCATTGATGTTATTGAGGTATTTATCCCTTACCCAATCAAGCACGAAACGGTTTGGCGCATACAAAGCCAGCGTGTTATCGCTCAGTTCCGCCTGCAATGGGCGGATCCACATACTGAATTCTGTGGCTGGTAACTCATCCTGCAATCGGGCAAGACATTGCTGCCAAAGCGAAAGTGACACGGCGGACTCCACTCGAACAATAAAAGAAAAATACTGAATATTCGTGATTTTTGACACACGTCGAAAAGACCCTGTGCAAAAGGGTGACGTGCGAATTGCTCTCTGCAATTTCCCCCGATCAGGCCCCTGGGATCCCGATCAGGACCGCGGATCATAGCCTAAACTGAGCCAGAGATCTTCTGTTTCTCACAGATTCTTCCCGATTTATCCACAGGAAGATCCGAAACCGGGTAAGTGTAAACGATCCTGGTACGCGTGCCCCACGATTTAGGCCGCATATTGAAAAATTTAATAAGCAGAGCCCTTTTTTGGCTTAAAAGATCTCATGAAGATCCTGGACGATCCTTGCGATTTCAACGAGAGACCGTATAATCCCCCACCCGGCGCGTGATGCTCGACTTCCTGCGTCGTCCGTTGCTCATTTTGCACGCGAAAACGTGCGGAAATACGCGGGAAATAAGGAAAGAGAATTGACTCCGGAGTGTACAATTATTACAATCCGGCCTCTTTAATCACACACGCTGAGGCGTTAGTCGTTCGTTAATCGTTCGGGTATACGCGAAAGTCAGTGAAATTATTCAAGTTTAGGTAGAAATCGCCATGAAACGCACTTTTCAACCGTCTGTACTGAAGCGCAACCGTTCTCACGGCTTCCGTGCTCGTATGGCTACTAAAAATGGTCGTCAGGTTCTGGCACGTCGTCGTGCTAAAAGCCGTTCTCGTCTGACCGTTTCCAAGTAATAAAGCTAACCCTGCGTGGTTAAGCTAGCATTTCCCAGGGAGTTACGTTTGTTAACTCCCACTCATTTCACTTTCGTCTTCCAGCAGCCACAACGGGCTGGCACGCCGCAAATCACCATCCTCGGCCGCCAAAATTCGCTGGGGCATCCCCGCATCGGTCTCACAGTCGCCAAGAAAAACGTTAAGCGTGCGCATGAACGCAACCGGATTAAACGTCTGACGCGTGAAAGCTTCCGTTTACGTCAACACGAACTGCCTTCAATGGATTTCGTGGTGGTGGCTAAAAAGGGGGTTGCCGACCTCGATAACCGTGCTCTCTCGGAAGCGTTGGAAAAATTATGGCGCCGCCACTGTCGCCTGGCTCCAGGGTCCTGATAGCCCTTATTAGGGTCTATCAGCGCCTGATTAGCCCGCTACTCGGGCCGCACTGTCGTTTCACACCAACATGCTCAAGCTACGGAATTGAGGCATTGCGCAGGTTTGGAGTGATAAAAGGCAGTTGGTTGACGGTGAAACGCGTATTAAAATGCCACCCTTTACACCCAGGTGGAGACGATCCCGTCCCCCCAGGACCTTTTGATACCAGAGAACACTAACGATGGATTCGCAACGCAATCTTCTTATCATCGCTTTGTTGTTCGTGTCTTTCATGATCTGGCAGGCATGGGAGCAGGATAAAAATCCTCAACCTCAAGCTCAACAGACCACGCAGACCACGACCACCGCAGCGGGTAGCGCCGCCGACCAGGGCGTACCGGCCAGTGGCCAGGGGAAACAGATTACGGTTAAAACCGACGTGCTTGAGCTGACTATTAACACCCGTGGTGGTGATGTTGAGCAGGCGCTGCTGTTGACCTACCCGAAAGAGCTGAAGTCTAACGAACCGTTCCAGTTGCTGGAAACGACGCCAGAGTTTATCTATCAGGCGCAAAGTGGCCTGACTGGCCGTGATGGCCCGGATAACCCGGCTAACGGTGCGCGTCCTCTGTATAACGTCGAGAAAGAGACATTTGTGATGGCTGATGGCCAGAACGAACTCGCGATCCCGATGACCTATACGGATGCTGCAGGCAATACCTTCACCAAAACCTTCACCCTGAAACGCGGTGAATATGCGGTGAATGTGGGCTATAGCGTACAGAACACCGGTGCGAAACCGCTGGAAGTGTCGACCTTTGGTCAGCTGAAGCAGTCCATCAATCTGCCGTCTCACCGTGACACCGGAAGCAGCAACTTTGCGCTGCATACCTTCCGTGGCGCGGCGTACTCCACGCCAGATACCAAGTACGAGAAATACAAATTCGACACCATCGCTGATAACGAAAACCTGAACGTGAGTTCTAAAGGCGGTTGGGTTGCGATGCTGCAACAGTATTTCGCGACAGCCTGGGTGCCAAACAACGATGGCTCGAACAACTTCTACACCGCGAACCTGGGTAATGGTATTGCAGCCATCGGCTACAAATCACAGCCTGTTCTGGTTCAGCCGGGTCAAACCGGTAACCTGGCCAGCACCCTGTGGGTCGGCCCGGAAATCCAGGACAAAATGGCCGCTGTTGCTCCGCACCTGGATCTGACCGTAGATTACGGTTGGTTGTGGTTCATCTCTCAGCCGCTGTTCAAGCTGCTGAAGTTCATCCACAGCTTCCTGGGTAACTGGGGCTTCTCCATCATCGTTATCACCTTTATCGTTCGTGGCATCATGTACCCGCTGACTAAAGCGCAGTACACCTCCATGGCGAAGATGCGTATGCTGCAGCCGAAGATTGCGGCGATGCGTGAGCGTCTGGGCGATGACAAACAGCGTCAAAGCCAGGAAATGATGGCCCTGTACAAAGCAGAGAAAGTGAACCCGTTGGGTGGTTGCTTCCCGCTGCTGATTCAGATGCCAATCTTCCTTGCGCTGTACTACATGCTGATGGGTTCCGTTGAGCTGCGCCATGCGCCGTTCGCACTGTGGATCCATGACCTGTCTGCACAGGACCCGTACTACATCCTGCCGATCCTGATGGGCGTGACGATGTTCTTCATCCAGAAGATGTCGCCGACCACCGTGACCGACCCGATGCAGCAGAAGATCATGACCTTTATGCCGGTCATCTTCACCGTGTTCTTCCTGTGGTTCCCGTCAGGTCTGGTGCTGTACTATATCGTCAGCAACCTGGTGACCATCATCCAGCAGCAGCTGATTTACCGTGGTCTGGAAAAACGTGGCCTGCATAGCCGCGAAAAGAAAAAGTCCTGATACTCTTCATTCTTCAAGCCGCAGGCGCGTTGGCTGCGTTTGATTGCCCCAGTCGCTTACTTCTGTAAGCTCCTGGGGCGCACAAACTTGCCGCCTTCCTGCAACTTGAATTATTTCGAGTATTCACGGTAGAGTCATGCCAGAGAAGGCGGTCATTAGACCGCCTTTTTCACATTTACAAAGAGACCAACCATGAGCCATAACGACACTATCGTCGCCCAGGCAACCCCACCGGGACGCGGTGGTGTAGGCATTCTGCGTATCTCCGGCCTGAAGGCCCGAGAGGTCGCCGAAGCGGTGCTGGGTAAACTGCCAAAGCCGCGCTACGCTGATTATCTGCCGTTTAAAGACACTGACGGCACGCCGCTGGATCAGGGCATTGCGCTATGGTTCCCGGGCCCGAACTCCTTTACCGGAGAAGACGTGCTGGAGCTGCAGGGCCACGGCGGCCCGGTTATCCTCGACCTGCTGTTAAAACGCATTCTGACACTGCCGGGTCTGCGTATTGCAAAGCCGGGTGAGTTTTCCGAGCGTGCCTTCCTGAACGACAAACTCGATCTGGCACAAGCCGAGGCGATTGCCGATCTGATCGACGCCAGCTCTGAGCAGGCGGCCCGCTCTGCGCTGAACTCGCTTCAGGGGGCGTTTTCTGCACGCGTGAATCATTTAGTGGAAGCACTTACTCACCTGCGAATCTACGTCGAAGCCGCGATTGATTTCCCGGATGAGGAGATCGATTTCCTCTCCGATGGCAAAATCGAAGCCCAGCTCAACAATGTGATGACCGATCTCGATGCGGTGCGTGCCGAAGCGCGCCAGGGTAGCCTGCTGCGTGAAGGGATGAAGGTGGTCATCGCTGGTCGTCCAAACGCCGGGAAGTCGAGTTTGCTTAACGCCCTGGCGGGCCGTGACGCCGCGATCGTCACTGACATCGCCGGGACCACCCGCGACGTGCTGCGCGAGCATATCCATATCGACGGTATGCCGCTGCACATCATTGATACCGCTGGCCTGCGTGATGCGAGCGATGAAGTTGAACGCATCGGCATTGAACGCGCCTGGCAGGAAATTGAGCAAGCCGACCGCGTGCTGTTTATGGTGGACGGCACCACGACCGATGCCGTTGACCCGGCGGATATCTGGCCCGACTTTATTGCCCGTCTGCCGGCAAAACTGCCGATTACGGTTGTGCGTAACAAGGCGGATGTCACAGGCGAAACGCAGGGTCTGAGCGAGGTGAACGGTCACTCACTGATTCGCCTGTCGGCCCGTACCGGCGAAGGTGTTGAAGCGCTGCGTAACCATCTCAAACAAAGCATGGGCTTTGAAACCAGTATGGAAGGCGGCTTCCTCGCGCGTCGTCGCCACTTACAGGCACTGGAAGAGGCAGCAAATCATCTCGACCAGGGCAAAGCGCAGTTGCTCGGCGCATGGGCAGGGGAACTGCTGGCTGAAGAGCTACGGTTAGCGCAACAAAGCTTAAGCGAAATCACCGGCGAGTTTACCTCGGACGACCTGCTGGGACGGATCTTCTCAAGCTTCTGTATTGGTAAGTAACCCGCCTGAATAAGTGATTTCCTCCCAGGAAATCACTATTGTCCAAATGGCAACTCGCTTCTTTTTGCTCCACCCCCTATGCTTTGCGCCTGCCTGACATGGGGGATTTATGGCGCGTTTTCTGTTTTGTAGCTTTGCTTTAGTTCTGCTTTATCCATCGGGTATTGATATGTACCTGGTGGGGTTACCGCATATCGCACGCGATCTGGGGGCCAGCGAAGCGCAACTTCATATCGCGTTTTCTGCTTACCTGGCAGGGATGGCGTCATCGATGGTCTTTGCCGGCAAGATCGCCGACAAAGCAGGGCGACAGCCGGTGGCCATCACCGGAGCGGTGATTTTCGCCCTCGCCTCTGTACTGTGCTCTCTGGCCGATAACAGCACGCTGTTTTTAACCGGACGCTTTATTCAGGGCATCGGTGCGGGCGGCTGCTACGTGGTGGCGTTTGCCATTTTACGCGACACCTTAAGCGCACAGCGCCGTGCAAAAGTGCTCTCTATGCTGAACGGCATTACCTGTATTATTCCGGTGCTCGCGCCCGTCATTGGCTATCTGATCATGTTAAAGCTGCCCTGGCAGAGCCTGTTCTGGACGATGGCCGCAATGGGTATGTTGGTCTTTATCCTCTCGATAACGGTGCTCAAAGAGACGCACCCTGGCGCACACCACGCGGGCACAACGGCCACGTTCCAGCCCAGTGAGAAATTGCTAAACCGCTTTTTCATCAGTCGCCTGCTGGTCACGACCCTCAGCGTGGCGGTGATTCTGACCTATGTAAACGTTTCCCCGGTCTTGCTGATGGAGACGATGGGGTTCGATCGTGGGCAATATTCAACGGTGATGGCATTAACTGCGATGGTAAGTATGGCGGTCTCTTTTTCCACGCCATTTGCCCTGAACGTATTTAAACAGCGCACCCTGATGCTGACGTCGCAGGTGCTGTTCCTTGCTGCGGGCGTGATTCTGGCGACCGCAAGCGAACACGCCATGATGCTGGTGGGTATTACGCTGATCTGTGCAGGATTTTCTGTCGGGTTTGGCGTGGCAATGAGTCAGGCTCTGGGTCCGTTCTCACTGCGTGCTGGCGTGGCAAGCTCGGTACTGGGCATTGCGCAGGTTTGTGGGTCGTCGGTGTGGATTTGGCTGGCCGCGATTATCGGTTTAAACGCCCTGAATATGCTGATCGGGATTCTGATTGGCTGTAGCATGCTCTGTATTCTGCTACTGATGGTGGTCCAACCCGCAGCAAACTATGAAGAAATCTCTCAGCAGTCTTGATCTTAACCTGCTGCTTTGTCTGCAGCTCTTGTTGCAGGAGCGCAGCGTCACCAAAGCGGCGAAGCGGATGAACGTAACGCCGTCTGCGGTCAGCAAGTCGCTGGTCAAGCTGCGGGACTGGTTTGAAGATCCGCTCTTCGTGAAAACGCCGCTGGGGCTGCTTCCTACCCCGCTCACCGTCAGCCTTGAGCAGGATCTGACCGACTGGATGCAGATAGGTAACCAAATCCTCGATAAGTTTCATCACGACTCGCCGGGGAGCATCAAGTTCGAACTGGCGGCGGAAACGCCGCTTATGCTGATCCGGTTTAACGCCCTGCTGGAACAGGTCAATCAACGTTATCCGCAGGCGACGGTGCGCATGCGTCACTGGGATTATGATTCTCTGGATGCCATTACGCGGGGTGAGGTGGATCTGGGTTTTACCGGCCGTGAAACGCATCCCCGCTCCCGCGAGCTGTTAAAGCTGATGCCGTGGTTTATCGACCATGAAATTTTATTCAGCGATCGTCCCTGCGTCTATTTGCGTGAAGACCACCCGGCGCTTCAGGAGGAGTGGAATCTCGATACGTTCCTGCGCTACCCGCACATCAGTATTTTTTGGGAGCGTAGCGACACCTGGGCACTGGACGAAGTGCTCAAAGAGCTGGGGTGTGAGCGTAATATCGCCATGAGCCTCCCCGGCTTTGAGCAGTCGATGTTTATGGCCGCGCAGCCGCACCACAACTACATTGCTACTGCCCCCTGGTACTGCCGCCACTACAATCAACTCCACCAGCGTAAGCTGGTCGTACGCCCGATCCCGGTTGATGAGTCTCTCGCCGAGAAACTCACCGTTCCCTTTACGCTCATCTGGCATAAGCGTAACAGCCATAACCCAAAACTCATTTGGCTTAAGGACACCATTAAGTCCTTATACGGTGATTCCTTGCGTTAAAAATGCATCTTTTGCCCCTGCGAATGTAAAGTTCGGTCCCTTCGCTTCTCATCCCATCATTTACCGATTAAAAGAGAGTGAGAGTTAAGCGATAATGATGTAACCGTTTAACCTGGCTTAGACCATTATCACGGAGCGAAAAATGGCAACGCATTTTGCACGAGGAACACTGACAGAAGGACGACTTGTGTCAGCCAGGCTTTCCTCAGCCTGTTATAACGAGGCGGATAAGCTACCGGAATACCGGCGCACACGCTTTTTAGCGTCGCGAGCACTGCTCGCGGAGCTGCTGTTTATGCTTTACGGCACACTCGAACTACCGGAAATCATTCTTCAGGCGGAAGGCCGACCTGTGTTTGCCGATCCTGAATTACCGCGGTTCTCCGTGGCTTATACGGGGAATATCGTGGGTGTAGTGCTGACGACCGAAGGCGATTGCGGACTGGATATGGAACTCCAGCGCGCGACCCGCGGCTTCCACAGCGGCCCTCATGCCCATGACGCCTATCCTTTATCCAGCAATGAGGCGCTATGGGTCAGGAATCAAAACGATCCTGACGAAGCCAAAGCACAGCTGATCACCCTGCGCCAGAGTATACGTAAGCTCTGCGGCTGCGCCTCAGATGACGCCAGCCTGCTGCAATTGCTGCCTGGCTCAGGGCGGTTGCGGGCAACCAAAGCGTCGCGCATAGAGGCCCTCAGCGATGCAGAAGATGTGCTGATTTGGGCAATTGCGGTGTCCCCGGCGATTGAGCGCCTGAAGATTTGGGAATTTGACAGCCGCCACGGTTGGCATAGTCTTGCGGATGTGCCGGAACGCGCCAATGAACCTGAAGCACGGCTCATCCGCTTAACCAGTTTACCCGTAGAAAAAGCATTTACCTCTAACTGACCCATTCAGGGCCATCATGATGAAACAGGAGTAATCATGTCTGAGACGTTGAAAGTTGTTACGTTACTGGGGAGCCTGCGTAAAGGTTCATTTAACGGCATGGTGGCGCGTACGCTGCCTGGCATCGCCCCTGCTGGCATGGAGATCTCCGCACTGCCGTCCATCGGTGAGATCCCGTTGTATGACGCCGATATCCAACAGGAAGAGGGATTCCCGCAAAGCGTCAACGCGCTGGCTGAGCAGATCCGCCAGGCGGACGGCGTGGTGATTGTCACCCCCGAATATAACTATTCCGTACCCGGCGGTTTGAAAAATGCGATTGACTGGCTCTCACGCCTGCCAGAGCAACCGCTGGCAGGGAAACCTGTGCTGATTCAGACCAGCTCTATGGGCGCTATTGGCGGGGCACGCTGCCAGTATCACCTGCGCCAGATCCTGGTGTTCCTGGATGCGATGGTCATGAACAAACCCGAATTTATGGGCGGCGTGATTCAGAATAAAGTCGATACCCAGACGGGAGAAGTGGTTGATCAAAGCACGTTGGATCACCTGAGCGGTCAGCTGACTGCCTTTGGCGATTATATTAAGCGGGTGAAGGCGTAAGCGCGGCCTGATGCCCTCACCCCAGCCCTCTCCCACGGGGAGAGAGTGCAAACACAAAAGCCCTTTTCTTCGAAAAGGGCTTTTTGCTTATTTGGCGTCAATAAACACAATCTTCAGCACAAACAGCAGGGCAACCACGATCACGCATGGGCTGAGATCGCGGAAACGTCCGGTGCCAATCTTCATCACGCAGTAGGAGATAAAGCCCAGGGCGATACCTTCGGTGATAGAGAAACTAAACGGCATCATCACGGCAGTGATAAACGCCGGTACCGCTTCAGTTAAATCATCCCACTTCACGCGCGCCAGGCTGGAAGTCATCAGCACGCCAACGTAAATCAACGCGCCGGCTGCCGCATAAGGCGGAACCATGCCGGCCAGCGGAGAGAGGAAAATCACCAGCAGGAACAAGATCCCGACAACCACCGCCGTTAAACCGGTACGACCGCCGACGGAGACGCCAGAAGAAGACTCAATGTAAGCGGTAACAGAGGACGTACCGATGAAAGAGCCTGCTACGGAGGAGACGCTATCCACAAACAGCGCCTGCTTCATGCGAGGGAATTTCCCTTTTTCATCTGCCAGGCCCGCTTTGTCCGTCACACCAATCAGCGTTCCGGAGGAGTCGAACAGGTTCACCAGCATAAAGGAGAAGATGACGCCCGCCAGACCGAGGTTAAACGACCCAGCCAGATCGACGTGACCGATAACGGTGGAGACACTTGGCGGCGCAGAGACGATACCTTTATATTGTACATCGCCCAGCATCCAGCCCAACAGGGTGGTCACCACGATGGACACCAGCACCGCCGCGTGAATGTTGCGGGAAGCCAGAATCGCGATGATAAAGAAGCCCAGCACGCCCAGCAGCACGTTATGTGACGTCAGATGACCAATGCTCACCAGCGTATCCGGGTTCGCCACAATCACACCGGCGTTTTTCAGACCCATCATGCCGATAAACAGACCAATGCCGCTGGTAATGCCCACGCGCAGGCTCACCGGGATATTGGCAATCATCCAGTAGCGTACGCGGAAGATAGTCAGCAGCAGCAGACCCACGGCGCCCCAGAAGATGGCACCCATGCCGACTTGCCACGGCAGGCCCATTGCCTGAACCACCACGAACGCGAAGAAAGCATTCAGACCCATGGCCGGTGCCAGCGCAACCGGCAGGTTTGCGAAAACACCCATCAAAATGCTGCCAAGCGCAGCGATCAGGCAGGTCGTCACAAAGACGGCGCTGGTATCCATGCCAGCAACGCCCAGAATTTGCGGGTTAACAAAAACGATATACACCATCGTCAGGAAGGTAGTGAAACCGGCAATCACTTCGGTGCGTGCCGTGGTGCCATGCTCGCGCAGTTTAAACACGCGCTCAAGCAAACCCTGACCAGACGTCTGGGTAGTGTGTTGTTGACTCATCATCAATTTCCGAACAAGGAGGGAAAATTCGTCGCTATCCTATACCAAAATGCGACAATAGTGGCGGTTGCGAGCGACTTTTTTCATTGATTTTGCTTATACGGCAACGATTGCGTATGGTCATTCAGCAGCACGTAAACGTTAAACTGGTAAAAAAGGGAAAGGCATGTCCGGAATTGAAGCGGTATTTTTCGACTGCGACGGTACGCTGGTCGACAGTGAGGTCATTTGTTCCCGTGCGTATGTCGCCATGTTCCTGGAATTTGGCATTACGCTCGATCTTGAGGAGATTTTTAAACGCTTTAAGGGCGTTAAACTCTACGAGATCATCGACATCATTAACGAAGAGCATGGGGTCGATCTGGCGAAAGCCGATCTTGAGCCTGTGTACCGCGCCGAGGTCGCACGCCTTTTCGACTCAGAACTGGAGGTGATTGCGGGTGCCAATGCGCTGCTGGACAGCATGACGATCCCGATGTGTGTGGTCTCCAATGGCCCGGTCAGCAAAATGCAGCACTCTCTGGGTAAGCTTAAGATGCTGCACCATTTCCCGGAAAAACTGTTCAGCGGCTACGATATCCAACGCTGGAAACCCGATCCGGCCCTGATGTTCCATGCGGCCAACGCCATGAAGGTGAACGTCGAGAATTGCATCCTGGTGGATGATTCCTCGGCGGGGGCCCAGTCGGGGATTGATGCAGGAATGGAGGTGTTTTACTTCTGCGCCGATCCGCACAACAAGCCGATTGATCATCCAAAAGTGACCACTTTCACCGATCTGGCGCAACTGCCGGCGCTGTGGAAGGCGCGTGGTTGGGATATTACTCGCTAAGTTTTACCCCTCACCGACCCTCTCCCAAAAGGAGAGGGAGAAAACCAACGCTAACCCTCTCCCTTAGGGAGAGGGTTAGCGTGAGGGTAAAAATCACTCTTTCGGATCTTTACCCGCCAGCAGTTTATCCAGCTCATCACCGCCGACGTGACGGAAATCCTGCCCCTTCACGAAGTAGAAGATATATTCGCAGATATTCTGACAGCGGTCGCCGATACGCTCGATGGAGCGTGCGCAGAACAGCGCCGTCAACACGCTAGGAATGGTGCGCGGATCTTCCATCATGTAGGTCATCAGCTGACGCACAATGCCTTCATATTCCTGGTCGACCTTTTTGTCTTCCCGATAGATACGCACCGCTTCGTCCAGATCCATACGCGCAAAAGCGTCCAGCACATCATGCAGCATTTGCACGGTGTGGCGTCCCAGCGACTCCAGGCTGACCAGCAGCGGCTGGTGCTGGTGGGAAAACTTCTCCAGCGCCGTGCGGCAAATTTTGTCTGCCACATCACCAATACGTTCGAGCTCGGCGATCGTTTTGATAATCGCCATCACCAGACGAAGGTCACTGGCGGTCGGCTGGCGTTTCGCAATAATGCGCACGCAGGCCTCGTCGATGGCGACTTCCATCATGTTGACGTTTTTATCGCCTTCCACCACACGCTGGGCCAGCTCGCTGTCCTGGTTATGCATCGCGGTAATCGCATCGGAAAGCTGTTGCTCCACCATGCCGCCCATGGTCATTACCTGGGTACGGATGCTCTCCAGTTCAGCGTTGAACTGGCCGGAAATGTGTTTATTAAGATTAAGGTTATCCACAACGAGCTCCTGACTCAGCCGTAACGACCGGTAATGTAGTCTTCAGTTTGTTTTTTAGCGGGCCGGGTGAACAGCGCATCCGTATCGCTGAACTCAATCAACTCGCCCAGATACATAAACGCCGTGTGATCGGAGCAACGCGCAGCCTGCTGCATGTTGTGCGTAACGATCACCACCGTGTAATCCTGCTTCAGCTCGGTGATCAGCTCCTCAATGCGGCCGGTTGAGATCGGATCCAGCGCGGAACACGGCTCATCCAGCAGCAGCACTTCCGGGCGAATAGCGATACCACGAGCGATACACAGACGTTGCTGCTGACCGCCGGAGAGAGAGTATCCGCTCTGGTGCAGTTTATCTTTGGTTTCGTTCCAGAGTGCAGCCTTGGTCAAAGCCCACTGCACGCGCTCGTCCATATCGGCGCGCGACAGTTTTTCAAACAGGCGCACACCAAAAGCGATATTGTCATAGATGGACATCGGGAACGGCGTCGGCTTCTGGAATACCATACCGACCTTGGCACGCAGCAACGCAATATCCTGGGTGTTGGTGAGAATATTGTCACCATCCAGCAGGATTTCACCTTCCGCACGCTGCTCAGGGTAGAGCGAGTACATTTTGTTAAAGGTGCGCAGGAGCGTGGATTTCCCACAACCTGACGGACCGATAAACGCCGTAACCTGGTTTTTGGCAATATCCAGATTAATGTTCTTCAGCGCATGGAATTTACCGTAGTAGAAGTTCAAATCACGAACCTGAATCTTACCCGGTGCAGTATCAACCATACTCATTGACTCATTTCCTCATTCGGCGCCGCGTTGTGCCGCGCCGTAAAAAATTAACCGTGTTTCTTCTTCGCGAAAATGACGCGCGCCAGAATGTTCAGCAACAGTACACAAAGGGTGATAATCAGCACCCCGGCCCAGGCCAGCTGCTGCCATTCCGCGAAAGGACTCATCGCGAATTTAAAGATGGTCACCGGCAGGTTGGCGATCGGCTGCATCATGTCCGTGCTCCAGAACTGATTGGAGAGGGAGGTAAACAGCAGCGGAGCCGTCTCACCCGCAATACGCGCCACCGCCAGCAGGATACCGGTCATGATCCCGGAGATGGACGCCTTCAGCGTAATCGCGGAGATCATTTTCCACTTCGGCGTACCCAGCGCGTAAGCCGCTTCACGCAGGCTGTCCGGCACCAGTTTCAGCATGTTCTCGGTGGTACGAATCACAATCGGCACCTGCAACAGCGCCAGCGCAATCACGCCCGCCCAACCGGAGAAGTGTTCCATTTGCGCCACGACCACGGTGTAAACAAACAGACCAACCACGATCGACGGGGCGGAAAGCAGAATGTCGTTAATGAAACGAATCACTTCTGCCAGCCAGGATTTACGCCCGTACTCCGCCAGATAGATACCGGCCATGATGCCAAGCGGAGTACCAAATACGGTCGCCCACAGGATCAGCAGGCCGCTGCCCGCCAGGGCGTTCGCCAGACCCCCGCCCGCGGTATTCGGCGGCGGCGTCATCTCGGTGAACAGCGCCAGTGACATCCCGTCAATCCCGCGTACCACGGTAGAAAACAGGATCCAGACCAGCCAGAACAGACCAAATGCCATCGTTCCCATAGAGAGCGTCAGGGCAATGCGGTTTTTCAGGCGGCGACGGGACTGCATTTTACGGCGGGATTCCGCCCGCGCAGCGGTGCTTTGCATTTCGAGAGTCGCCATTAGCGTGCCCCCTCATTTTTCGCCAGACGCATTACCATCACTTTTGAAATCGCCAGCACGATAAAGGTGATCACAAACAGAATCAGACCCAGCTCCATCAATGCGGCCACGTGCAGCCCGGATTCCGCTTCGGCGAATTCGTTGGCCAGCGCAGAGGTAATGCTATTACCCGGCATATAGAGCGAAACGCTGTCGAGCTGGTAGGTATTACCGATGATAAAGGTCACCGCCATGGTTTCACCCAGCGCACGACCCAGACCCAGCATCACGCCGCCAATTACCCCATTTTTGGTGAACGGCAGGACGATGCGCCAAATCACTTCCCAGGTGGTGCAGCCGATGCCGTAGGCCGACTCTTTCATCATCACCGGAGTTTGTTCGAAGACATCGCGCATGACCGCCGCAATGTACGGAATAATCATAATGGCGAGGATCACGCCCGCAGCCAGAATACCGATACCGAACGCCGGACCAGAGAACAGCGCGCCCACAAACGGAATGGTCGACAGGACATTGCCCACCGGCTCCTGGAAGTAGGTGGCAAACAGCGGCGCAAAGATAAACAGGCCCCACATGCCGTAGACGATACTCGGGATCGCAGCCAGCAGTTCAATGGCGATACCCAGTGGACGCCTTAACCAGCCTGGCGCCAGTTCCGTCAGGAACAGGGCAATACCAAAGCTGACCGGAACCGCAATCAACAGGGCGATGAATGAGGTTACCAGCGTGCCGTAAATCGGCACCAGCGCGCCGTAGATATCATTCGGCGCATCCCACTCTTTGGTCCAGAGGAAGGAAAAACCGAATTTCTGGATGCTCGGCCAGGAGGAGAAAACCAGTGACACGATAATGCCGCCCAGCAGCAATAGCACAATCAGCGCAGCCAGTTTTACCAGCGCGCTGAAAATTTTGTCACCATTTTTACCCGGAGGGTTAAAAGCAGGCTTGGTTGCAGCCATAAATTACTCTTCTGTTAAAAACGTCTTACGAATATGCCCGGTGGCGCTGACGCTTTCCGGGCCTACAGGGTTAACCGTAGGGCGGGTTGGTTGTCACGCCACCCGCCATCTTCGTTAAAAAAATTCTGTTAGTACAGCGCTTTACCGCTGCTGTCTTTGACGTTGGTTTTCCATGCAGCACGAATCTGCTCAACCACGCTGTCCGGCAGGCTTGCGTAATCCAGGTCGTTAGCCTGTTTGCCGCCGTTTTTGTAAGCCCAGTCAAAGAACTTCAGAACTTCAGCACCTTGTTCAGGTTTCTTCTGATCTTTATGCACCAGGATGAAGGTGGTCGACGTGATTGGCCATGCCTCGTCACCTTTCTGGTTTGTCAGATCCTGAGCGAAAGATTTGCTCCAGTCAGCGCCTTTTGCGGCGTTAGCGAAGTTTTCTTCCGTCGGGCTAACCGGTTTGCCATCGGCAGAGACCAGTTTGGTGTAAGCCAGGTTGTTCTGCTTAGCGTAAGCGTATTCTACGTAGCCGATTGAGCCAGGCAGACGCTGTACGAACGCGGCGATACCGTCGTTACCTTTACCGCCCAGACCGGTCGGCCAGTTTACGGTAGAGCCAGACCCGACTTTCGATTTCCACTCTTCGTTCACTTTCGCCAGGTAGCTGGTGAAGACGAATGAGGTACCGGAACCGTCAGCACGACGAACCACGGCGATATTCTGCGAAGGCAGTTTCACACCCGGGTTCAGTTTGGTGATGGCTTCGTCATCCCATTTTTTGATTTTGCCGAGGTAGATGTCACCCAGGGTTTTACCGTCCAGAACCAGTTCGCCTGATTTCAGGCCTGGAATGTTAACGGCCAGCACAACACCACCAATGACGGTCGGGAACTGGAACAGGCCTTCCTGCGCCAGTTTGTCATCAGACAGTGGAGCATCTGATGCGCCGAAATCAACGGTGTTCGCGGTGATTTGTTTTACGCCACCGGAGGAGCCGATACCCTGATAGTTAACCTTGTTGCCGGTCTCTTTCTGGTAAGTATCAGCCCATTTGGCATACACCGGCGCAGGGAAGGTTGCGCCAGCGCCAGTCAGGCTTGCTGCTGCGAATACAGAGAAAGCGCTCATCGATAAGGTCGCGGCGACAACAGTTGCGACAGTGGTACGCATAACTTTCATAATGTCTCCTGCAAGGATTTCGTAAATCATTGTTTAGTGGCTACGCTGAGCAAAATAGGACAATCAGGTGACAGATAAATGTACGAATTATGACAGTTTTATGACACAGAAAATTTCACTTAAAATAAAGCAAACGTTTCTTTTTATAACAGTGACTTAAGTCACTACGTGACAGGTTGTTTACACTAAAATTTTATTTGTGTGACACTGAAAAAAATAGCTGAAGATGACAGATTGTCATATATAAAAATGAAGAGGAATTGATTAAAAACAAACCAGGAAGGCGAAAAAAGCTCCACCCGGAGGTGGAGCCAGAAGGGATTATTCTACGGTAACAGACTTCGCCAGATTACGCGGCTGGTCAACGTCGGTGCCTTTGATCAGCGCGACGTGATAGGCCAGCAGTTGCAGCGGAACGGTATAGAAGATCGGTGCAATCACCTCTTCCACATGCGGCATCTCAATGATGTGCATGTTGTCGCTGCCCACAAAACCCGCATCCTTATCGGCAAAGACGTACAGCACCCCACCGCGGGCGCGGACTTCTTCGATATTGGATTTCAGTTTTTCCAGCAGTTCGTTGTTTGGTGCCACAACGATAACCGGCATGTCCGCGTCAATCAGCGCCAGCGGGCCGTGTTTTAGCTCACCTGCCGCATAGGCTTCGGCATGAATGTAAGAGATCTCTTTTAACTTCAGCGCGCCTTCCAGCGCAATCGGATACTGATCGCCACGCCCCAGGAACAGGGCATGATGTTTATCAGAGAAATCTTCAGCCAGCGCTTCAATGCGTTTGTCCTGAGACAACATCTGTTCGATGCGGCTTGGCAGTGCCTGCAGCCCGTGAACGATATCCTGCTCAATGGACGTATCCTGCCCTTTCAGTCGTGCTAGTTTCGCCACCAGCATCAGCAGAACGGTCAGCTGAGTCGTAAACGCTTTGGTCGACGCCACGCCGATCTCTGTGCCTGCTTTGGTCATCAGCGCCAGGTCAGATTCACGTACCAGCGACGAGCCCGGCACGTTACAAATTGCCAGCGAGCCCAGATAACCCAGCTCTTTAGAAAGACGCAGGGCAGCCAGGGTATCCGCGGTTTCGCCAGACTGCGAAAGGGTGATCATCAGGCTGTTGCGACGCACAGCGGATTTGCGATAGCGGAACTCAGAGGCAATCTCGACATCGCACGGCACGCCAGCCAGCGCTTCGAACCAGTAGCGAGAAACCATACCGGAGTTGTAGGAAGTCCCACAGGCGACGATCTGAATGTGCTCAACGTTGGCGAGCATCTCGTTTGCATTTGCGCCCAGCTCGCTCAAATCCACTTCACCGTGATTGATACGTCCGATCAGGGTGTTTTTAATCGCGTTTGGCTGTTCGTAAATCTCTTTTTGCATGTAGTGACGGTATGCGCCTTTATCGCCAGCGTCGTACTGCAGACTGGATTCGATCTCCTGGCGTTTCACCTGCTCGCCGTTGGTATCGAAGACCGTCACGCTGCGGCGCGTCACTTCGGCGATATCGCCCTCTTCCAGGAAGATAAAGCGACGGGTGACCGGCAGCAGCGCCAGTTGGTCTGACGCGATAAAGTTCTCGCCCATCCCCAGACCGATAACCATTGGGCTTCCGGAACGTGCGGCCAGCAGCGTACCCGGGTCGCGGGAATCCATGATCACCGTACCGTATGCGCCACGCAGCTGAGGAATAGCACGCAGTACCGCTTCACGCAGTGTGCCGCCTTTTTCCAGCTCCCAGTGCACCAGGTGAGCAATCACTTCGGTGTCGGTTTCAGAGACGAAGCTATAGCCGCGCGCTTTCAGCTCTTCGCGTAGCGGTTCGTGGTTTTCGATAATGCCGTTATGTACCACCACAATGTGTTCAGACACATGCGGGTGCGCATTACCTTCTGAGGGTTCACCGTGTGTCGCCCAGCGGGTGTGCGCAATACCCGTCCCACCGTGCAGCGGATGATCTTCCGCAGCCTGGGCCAGCATTTGCACTTTACCGAGACGACGCAGGCGGGTCATATGACCTTCTGCGTCCACGACAGCCAGACCGGCTGAGTCGTAACCACGGTATTCAAGACGACGTAAACCTTCGATAAGGATTTCAGCAATATCACGCTGCGCAACTGCGCCAACAATTCCACACATAGTTTAATTTCCTGATTATGGCGTTATGCCATGCGTTGTCGCTGACCTGTATTTACCCGTTTTACGGGTGCCCCGAGCCTTGTAGAGAGTGGGGTTATCGTTATAAGTACTGCTGGTGGGTGGGGGATTATGTTATCCCCTCATCCCGAAAATGCTGTTACTTCTTCTTCACCGGACGTTGCCAGCCCTGCTTGTGCACCTGTGGCACACGGCTGAGCACCAGCTCGTTATCCGCCACATCACGCGTCACGGTTGTCCCGGCGGCAATGGTCACACCACGGCCAATCGTGACTGGCGCCACCAGCTGCGAATCGGAGCCGACAAATACATCATCACCGATGATGGTTTTAAACTTATTCGCGCCATCATAGTTACAGGTGATCGTCCCTGCACCAATGTTGACGTTATCACCAATTTCAGCATCGCCCAGATAGGTCAGATGACCGGCTTTCGAGCCTTTACCCAGACGCGCTTTTTTCATTTCCACGAAATTGCCAACGTGTGCGCCTTCCAGCAGCTCAGCACCCGGGCGCAGACGCGCAAACGGGCCAATGGTACATGCGGCGTCGAGACGGGCATCTTCCACCACGCTGTAGGGGCTGATTTCACAGTCATCACCGATGATGCTGTTTTTAATCACACAGCCCGCACCGATTTTGACGCGGTGACCAAGCTGAACGTGACCTTCCAGGATAACGTTAGTATCAATTTCAACGTCACGCCCGTGCGTCAGGGTTCCGCGCAGATCGAAACGTGCGGGATCGCGCAGCATAACGCCCGCCAACAGCAGTTTTTCTGCCTGCTCAGCCTGATAAACGCGCTCAAGACGAGAAAGCTGCAGACGGTTATTTACCCCTTCCACTTCGCTCAGACGTTCAGGATGGACCGCAACAATCTCATGGCCTTCCTGATAGGCCATCGCGATGATATCGGTGATGTAGTATTCGCCCTGCGCGTTATTGTTGTTCAGTTTCGACAACCAGCGCTTCAGGTCTGCGCCATTGGCGATCAGAATCCCGGTATTGATCTCCTGAATCTCACGCTGCGCTTCAGAAGCATCTTTGTGCTCAACAATGCCGGTCACTTTTCCGTTCTCACGGGTGATACGGCCATAACCGGTCGGGTCATCAAGTTTAACAGTCAGCAGCCCAATGCCGCCCTGCGGTTTCGCGTCACGCAGGCGAATCAGTGTATCGACAGCGATAAGCGGAACATCGCCATACAGCATTAAGATGTCTTCATCGTCGTTAAAAAACGGCGCAGCCTGCTGCATGGCATGGCCTGTGCCGAGTTGTTCTGCCTGAAGCACCCAGTTCAGGTTGTCATGACGGAGCGTCTCTTTAAGCAGATCGCCACCGTGACCATAAACCAGATGAACCTGACGAGCCCCTAAATCATTAGCAGCATCAATGACATGCTTCACCATCGGCTTTCCTGCCAGGGTGTGCAATACCTTTGGAAGATCGGAATACATACGGGTACCTTTGCCAGCGGCAAGGATGACCACGCTCATTGTATTATTCAACATACGCGTCCTGACTGTAATTTAAGTGAGAAGTAGAACCCTTTGACGTTGAAAATTCTACATATTTTGCGCCATAAAATGGGCTGTCTGTAAAACGTTCAACATCGGCCATTCCTGGCTCCCTGAGGATGCTTTTGAGGGCAGAGTAGATCACTTTTCTTCCGGAAAATAGCCTTCTGGCGAGAAGTCGCCAGCCTGGACAACAGGTTAGCCATTTTTTCGCCTCCTGAAAGAAGATCACATTAAAACAAAACATCGTTTTAATTATCCAATAATGTGACTTTAGAAAAAGAAACACTGTTTCATCTTGATGATAATGGCGCTCAATTATTACTCAGGAGAATAAAATGAATTATAAGATACCTCTGGCCTTAATGATGTACAGCGCCTTTTCCGCAATGGCAGCAGAGCAACCTGTCTGGAAAGCGATAGCGTTTGGGCAATCAACCGATCTCAATTTTTCCTCAAACGTGCTGCCGGAAAAAGTGGGCGTCAATGATGTTTACATTGATGGAAAAGCGCTGACACCACAGGACACAGCCGATCTGTCCAAACCCATCACCCTGGAAAGCCGCGGGGGGAAAATTGCCAATTCACACGACGGGTTAACCTTCTTTTATACCGAGCTCCCCACCAGCCAAAATTTTGTTCTGGAAGCCACGGTCACCGTCGATCAGTTTGGCCCGGAAAATGGCGCAAAACCTGCCGCCCAGGAGGGCGCCGGGCTGTTAGTGCGTGACGTCATCGGTATCCCGCGTCAGCAACCGCTAAAAGAGGGCTACGAAGAGTTTCCTGCGGCATCGAATCAGGTGATGAACGCCATCATGACGCAGGATAAAAAGGATCATCATCGCATTAAGCTGCAGGCCATTACCCGGGAGGGTATCACCCATCCGTGGGGTGATGCGGGCGCGGCGATCAAAAAGCAGAGCTACCAGGAAGAGGTGGATATCCGCCAGACGCCGGCGTTTCGTTTAAAACTGGCGCGCACCAACGACGGGTTTGTCACCGCATGGGCCCCCGCTGGGAGTGATGCCTGGGTGAGTAAAAGCGTGCCGCGAGCCGAACTGATCGCCGTGCAGAAGCCTGAATCTTACTATGTCGGTTTCTTCGCCTCGCGTAATGCCAAAATCACCGTCTCCGATGCGACACTGACCACGTCAGCGGCGAATACCGTAGTATCCGAACCCTGGCAGCCAAAAGCGCTACCTGCTGTTGTCCAGCTCGCCTCTGCCACGCAAAGCACCTCAGCCGCGTACCAGGTTCAGGCCCGCGCGAATGTCGATGGCGTATTTAGCCTGCGCCAAAATGAAGTGGTGATCGGGAGTGATAAACCTGTGAAAGCGGGAACGATGTATGCCGTGGCTACCACCCTTGGGGAGAATAATGATTTCAGCCTGCTATTTACCCCTGCAAACGGGGAAACGGTGCGCCAGACGTTCTCCGTTGCAAAGGTGAACGGCGTTAACGGTGAGACGGTTCACGTTGCACCTGATGCAAAAGCAGAGGGCCAGGGAACGCCTGCATCGCCGGTGGATTTAGCCACCGCCATTGGTCGTGTTTCACCGGGTGGGAAGATTATTCTGGCCGCCGGCAATTATCCGCGCAGTGAAATCCCGGTCTCCGCCAGCGGAAGCGCGGAAAAGGTGACGTCGTTGCAGGCAGACGGAAAGGTCGTGATTCACGGATTGCAGGTGGATGCGAGCTACTGGCATCTCAAAGGCATTGAGATCACCGGGAAAAGCCTGCGCATTCAGGGCAGCCATAACCTTATCGAAAACGTCAAAGCGTACCGTAACGACGATACCGGCATTCAAATCTCCTCGCCGGATAACGTGGGTCGCCCACTGTGGGCCAGCTATAACCGGGTGATCAATTCTGAATCCTATGGCAACGAGGATCCCGGCAAGATTAATGCCGACGGCTTTGCCGTGAAGATGCGCGTCGGGGAAGGAAATCGTCTGGAGAACTGCAACGCTCACGACAATATCGACGATGGTTTTGATCTGTTTAATAAAATTGAGGACGGCGCGAACGGCGTGGTGGTGATCGAGAATTCAGTTGCCCGCACTAATACCAGTAATGGTTTCAAGCTCGGTGGCGAAGGTCAGCCCGTCGCGCATGAAATCCGCAACAGTAAAGCGATCGGCAATCATCTGGACGGTTTCACCGACAACTTCAATCCTGGCGCGCTGGTGGTGTCTCACAACGTGGCGATCGACAATCAACGCTTTAACTTTATCTTCCGCCCAAGCCCGTATGGGGATCCTTCAACTCAGGGGATTTTTACGGGGAATAAGTCCGTGCGTACGCAACCCGGGCAGTATAACGATGCCGTGGTGGGAAATATTGATGAGACGAATTATTTTATTGAGGGAGGACGCAGCGTGAATCCTGAAGGAGAGACGCTGCCCGATGGCGCTTCGCTTATCACACAACGGTAAGCGCACGCGCCACTCGGCATTCAGCGTATTAGTGGTTGAACGTACCGAAAGAGACGTTCATGTTGCTGAAAAGAGCGATGACTTTGTTGATCAGTTTCATAATGGTTTCCTCATTTTCCTGAGTTTTAATGTGTGATCTGTATCACAAAAACAAGTCTACACCTCAGGAATTCACCGATCAACATTTTTGTGACGCTTATCACAAAATATTAAAACACCATTTTAGTTTCATCTTTATTGAAACGAAGCCATAAAAAAAGCCAGTCTGAACCAGACTGGCTTTTGTACTTTTCAAGCCGGTGTTACATCGCTTTTTTAGTCAACTCGATAACGCGCAGTTTCGCGATCGCTTTGGCCAGCTCTGCTGATGCCTGAGCGTAATCCACGTCGCCATGAGAGCTCTTAATGTGCTCTTCTGCTTTGCGCTTCGCTTCCAGAGCTCGCGCTTCGTCGAGATCCTGACCACGAATAGCAGTATCAGCGAGAACGGTCACGCTGCCAGGCTGCACTTCAAGAATGCCGCCGGACAGGTAGATAAACTCTTCATGACCGAACTGTTTAACGATGCGGATCATACCAGGCTTAATGGCGGTGAGCAGCGGTGCGTGACCCGGGAAAATACCCAGTTCACCTTCACTACCCGTTACCTGGATTTTTTCGACCAGACCAGAGAACATTTGTTGCTCTGCGCTGACGACGTCCAGGTGGTAAGTCATTGCCATATCACCCTCCGATTAAGGCGTTAAAGTTTTTTGGCTTTTTCCACGGCTTCGTCGATGGAACCAACCATGTAGAACGCCTGCTCCGGCAGGTGATCGTATTCGCCTTCCATGATGCCTTTAAAGCCACGGATGGTGTCTTTCAGGGAAACGTATTTACCTGGAGAACCGGTGAATACTTCCGCAACGAAGAATGGCTGGGACAGGAAGCGCTGGATCTTACGCGCACGTGCTACCACCAGTTTGTCTTCTTCAGACAGCTCATCCATACCCAGGATGGCGATGATGTCTTTCAGTTCCTGGTAACGCTGCAGCAGGGACTGTACGCCACGCGCGGTGTCGTAGTGTTCCTGACCCACAACCAGTGGATCCAGCTGACGGCTGGTGGAATCCAGCGGGTCAACGGCCGGGTAGATACCCAGAGACGCGATCTGACGGCTCAGTACCACGGTTGCATCTAAGTGCGCAAAGGTGGTGGCTGGTGATGGGTCAGTCAAGTCATCCGCAGGTACGTATACCGCCTGAACGGAGGTGATAGAACCGGTTTTGGTAGAGGTGATACGTTCCTGAAGAACACCCATCTCTTCCGCCAGGGTCGGCTGGTAGCCTACCGCTGATGGCATACGACCCAGCAGTGCAGATACTTCTGTACCGGCCAGGGTATAACGATAGATGTTATCAACGAACAGCAGAACGTCACGACCTTCGTCACGGAACTTCTCAGCCATAGTCAGACCGGTCAGCGCAACGCGCAGACGGTTTCCTGGTGGCTCGTTCATCTGGCCGTAAACCAGGGAAACTTTATCCAGAACGTTGGAGTCGGTCATTTCGTGGTAGAAGTCGTTACCCTCACGAGTACGCTCGCCCACACCTGCAAACACGGAATAACCGGAGTGTTCGATCGCGATGTTACGGATCAGCTCCATCATGTTTACGGTTTTACCCACGCCCGCACCACCGAACAGACCGACTTTACCGCCCTTAGCGAACGGACACATCAGGTCGATAACCTTGATGCCGGTTTCCAGCAGTTCCTGAGAGCTTGACAGCTCTTCATAGGAAGGTGCTGCACGGTGGATAGCCCAACGGTCTTCTTCACCGATGTCGCCTTTCATGTCGATGGGTTGACCCAATACGTTCATGATACGACCCAGTGTTGCTTTACCTACAGGTACTTCGATTGGGTGCTCGAGGTCTTTAACTTCCAGACCACGACGCAGACCGTCAGAAGAACCCATGGCGATAGTACGTACGATACCACCACCGAGCTGCTGCTGAACTTCCAGCACCAGGCTCTCATTACCATTCTTAACCTCAAGAGCATCGTACACGCGCGGTACGGCATCCTGAGGGAATTCGACGTCAACCACGGCGCCGATTACCTGGACAATTTTTCCAGTAGCCATCTTGAATCCTCTACGAATTAACCTGGTTATACCGCGGATGCACCACCGACGATTTCGGTGAGTTCCTGAGTAATGCTGGCCTGACGAGCTTTGTTGTATACCAACTGCAGCTCTTTAATCAGGCTGCCGCCATTGTCGGTCGCGGCTTTCATCGCCACCATACGTGCGGCCTGCTCGCTGGCCAGGTTTTCTACCACGCCCTGATAAACCTGAGATTCAACGTAACGACGCAGCAGGGTATCCAGCAGCGGTTTCGGATCGGGTTCATACAGGTAATCCCAGGCTTTATGCTTCAGCTCTTCATCTTCTGATGCCGGTAAAGGCAGCAGTTGAGTCAGCGTCGGAACCTGAGACATGGTATTAATAAATTTGTTGCTGACAACGTACAGCCTGTCCAGACGGCCTTCATCATAGGCCTGCAACATCACTTTTACCGGGCCGATCAGTTCGGACAGCGATGGGTTATCACCCATGCCGGTCACCTGAGCGACAATATTGCCGCCTACGGAATTAAAGAAAGAGACGCCTTTAGAGCCGATCATCGCGATATCGCTCTGAACGCCTTTATCAGACCAGACTTTCATTTCCGCCAGCAGTTTTTTGAACAGGTTAATGTTCAAACCACCGCACAGACCACGGTCGGTCGACACCACCAGGTAGCCCACGCGCTTAACGTCGCGTTCTTCCAGGTAAGGATGCTTATACTCCAGATTCCCGTTCGCAAGGTGACCAATCACTTTGCGCATGGTATCTGCATAAGGACGGCTGGCCGCCATGCGATCCTGCGATTTACGCATTTTGGAAGCGGCGACCATTTCCATCGCTTTAGTGATCTTCTGCGTATTCTGGACGCTTGCGATCTTACTACGTATCTCTTTTGCGCCGGCCATGAGCTTCTCCTCAATGCCTTGCGGTCTGTCCTAAGACAGACCGCCGGACGTTACCAGGACTGGGTTGCTTTGAAGGAATCGAGGATAGCTTTCAGCTTGCCTTCGATTTCGTCGTTATAGCCACCGGACTGGTTGATCTCTTGCATCAACGGAGCGTGATCACGGTCAACGTAAGCCAGCAGAGCGGCTTCGAAGCTACCGATTTTCGCCAGTTCAACATCTTCAAGATAACCACGTTCTGCCGCGAACAGCACCAGGCCCTGTTGTGCAACAGACATAGGGGCATACTGTTTCTGTTTCAGCAGTTCAGTTACTTTCTGACCATGGCTCAGCTGCTTACGGGTTGCTTCATCCAGATCGGATGCGAACTGAGAGAACGCAGCCAGTTCACGATACTGTGCCAGCGCGGTACGAATACCACCGGACAGTTTCTTGATGATCTTGGTCTGAGCAGCACCACCCACACGGGATACGGAGATACCCGGGTTAACCGCAGGACGAATACCGGAGTTAAACAGGTTGGTTTCCAGGAAGATCTGACCATCGGTAATCGAAATTACGTTGGTTGGAACGAACGCAGAAACGTCACCCGCCTGAGTTTCGATAATCGGCAGAGCAGTCAGGGAGCCGGTTTTACCTTTGACTTCACCTTTGGTGAAGTTCTCTACGTATTCCGCGTTAACGCGGGATGCGCGCTCCAGCAGACGGGAGTGGAGATAAAACACGTCGCCCGGGAAGGCTTCACGTCCTGGTGGACGACGAAGCAGCAGGGAAACCTGACGATAAGCAACAGCCTGTTTAGACAGGTCATCGTATACGATCAGCGCATCTTCACCGCGGTCACGGAAGTATTCGCCCATTGCGCAACCTGCGTACGGAGCCAGGTACTGCAGTGCAGCGGATTCAGACGCAGTCGCTACCACAACGATGGTGTTAGACAGTGCGCCGTGCTCTTCCAGTTTACGAACCACGTTAGAAATGGTGGACGCTTTCTGGCCGATAGCCACGTACACGCATTTGATACCGGAGTCGCGCTGGTTGATGATCGCATCAATCGCCATTGCGGTTTTACCGGTCTGACGGTCACCGATGATCAGTTCACGCTGGCCACGTCCGATTGGAATCATGGCATCGACGGACTTATAACCCGTCTGAACAGGCTGATCGACGGACTGACGTTCGATAACGCCAGGTGCGATAACTTCGATAGGCGAGAAGCCATCGTTATCAACCGGACCTTTACCGTCGATTGGCGCACCCAGAGTGTTCACCACGCGACCCAGCAGGCCACGGCCAACTGGAACTTCAAGAATACGGCCAGTACATTTAACCTTCATGCCTTCGGCAAGGTCGGCATACGGACCCATCACAACTGCACCTACGGAGTCGCGCTCCAGGTTCAGTGCGATAGCGTAACGGTTACCCGGCAGGGAAATCATCTCACCCTGCATACAATCGGCGAGGCCGTGGATGCGGATAACACCGTCACTTACAGAAACAATAGTACCTTCGTTGTGAGCTTCACTCACAACACTGAACTGAGCAATGCGCTGCTTGATCAGTTCGCTGATTTCGGTGGAATTCAGTTGCATGCTCCAGTCCCCTTAAGACTGCAAGACGTCTGCAAGGCGTTCAAGACGGCCGCGTACGCTGCCATCAATGACCATATCACCCGCTCGGATGATTACGCCTGCCATTACAGACTTATCGATTTTGCAATTCAGCTTAACTTTGCGTGACAGACGTTTTTCCATCGCGGCGCTGATTTTCGCAAGCTGTTCTTCACTCAGTTCATTTGCAGAAGTCACTTCGACTTCGACAGTGGCTTCACTGAGGGCACGTAAGTGCTCGAACTGCTCCAGAACATCAGGGAGCACGCGCAGACGACCATTTTCGGCCATAACCTTAATCAGGTTTTGGCCGTTGGCATCCAGCTGCTCGCCACAAACGGCGATAAACGAGGCAGCCAGCGTTTCCGGTGCCAGTGCACCTGAAAGCAATTCTGCCATTTGCTCGTTTTTCGTTACCTCAGCGGCAAACGCCAGCATATCCTGCCAGCGGTCGACATTTTGGTGTTCGACAGCAAAGTCAAAAGCTGCTTTGGCGTAGGGGCGAGCTACCGTAACAAATTCAGACATCAGCCCCTCCCTCCTTACAGTTCAGCGACAAGTTTGTCCACGATGTCGCTATTAGCAGCTTCATCCACGGAACGTTCGATGATCTTCTCGGCGCCAGCAACAGCCAGAATCGCAACCTGCTTACGCAGTTCTTCACGAGCACGTTTACGCTCAGCATCAATTTCAGCCTGAGCCTGTGTCACGATCTTAGTGCGTTCCTGTTCTGCTTCCGCTTTGGCTTCGTCCAGGATCTGTGAACGGCGTTTGTTAGCCTGTTCAATGATAACCTGAGCTTCCGCTTTGGCTTTTTTCAGCTGGTCTGTCGCGTTGGCCTGTGCAAGGTCCAAATCTTTCTTAGCGCGCTCTGCAGAAGCCAGACCGTCAGCAATTTCTTTCTGACGTTTTTCGATGGCTGCCATTAATGGCGGCCATACATACTTCATGCAGAACCAGACAAAGAGAATAAACGCGATGGCCTGGCCGAGGATTGTTGCGTTCATGTTCACAGCACAATACCTCTTTAATTTCTGTGGCTTAGGTTTGTAAGACTACTACTACGCGACAGCAAACATCACGTACAGACCCAGACCTACAGCGATCATTGGGATTGCATCCACCAGACCCATAACGATAAAGAACTGAGTACGCAGCAGAGGAATCAGATCCGGTTGACGCGCTGCGCCTTCCAGGAATTTGCCCCCGAGGATGCCGATACCGATCGCAGCACCGATAGCCGCCAGACCCATCATCACAGCGGCAGCCATGTACAGCAGATCCATATTCAGGTTTTCCATGACAGTCTCCAGTTTGTTTCAATAAAAACGTAGTAGTGTTGGTAAAAAATCAGTGCTCTTCAGACGCCATCGACAGATAGACGATCGTCAGAACCATGAAGATAAAGGCTTGCAGCGTAATGATCAGGATGTGGAAAATGGCCCAAGGCACATTCAGAATCCACTGTGACCACCACGGCAGAAGACCCGCGATCAGAATGAAAATCAGCTCACCCGCATACATGTTACCGAACAGTCGCAGACCAAGAGAAACTGGTTTGGACAGCAGGCTAACGCCTTCCAGAATCAGGTTGACCGGAATGAACGCCCAGTGATTGAACGGCTGCAAGGTAAGCTCTTTCAGGAAGCCGCTTACGCCTTTCATTTTGATGCTGTAGAAAAGAATGAGGATGAATACGCCCAGTGCCATCGAAAGGGTGATGTTCACGTCAGCAGACGGTACCACACGCAGTGCAGGCAGACCAAACACGTGCTCGCCGATGTATGGCAGCAGGTCGATAGGCAGAAGGTCCATCAGGTTCATCAGGAAGACCCAGACGAAGACAGTCAACGCCAGTGGAGCAATCAGCTTGCTCTTGCCGTGATACATGTCTTTGACGCTGCCATGAACAAAGCCGATGACTAATTCGATTGCCGTCTGGAATTTCCCTGGAACACCGCTGGTCGCTTTTTTAGCAACGCTGCGGAACATGGCCAGGAACAACAGACCCAACACCACCGAGAAGAACATGGAGTCAATGTTGAGTGTCCAGAAGGTGGCCGGGGCGTTATGCGGATCCACCAGCGAGAATGTACGCAGATCAATCTGAAGGTTCGTCAGATGGTGACCTATGTAATCCTGCGGCGTCATATTTTCTGAAGCCATGATGCCTTTTACCCTTTGTTGTTGATTACAGCTGGTGCCAGAACTTGTACCACCAGCACCAAAACCCACGTCGCGATCAGCGGCAAAAATACCACTTTGAAAACGGCCAGCGCCATCACCAGTAACCCGAAGGTGAACAACACCTTACACACTTCGCCCAGAGCGAAAGACCAGGCCACGCGGCCTTTGGCAGGTGTATGTGCCTGATGACGCCAGGCAAAAATCATAAATAACACGTTTGGCAAAACGACCGCCAAACCTCCACACACAGCGGAGATGCCCCAGAAGGGGTCTTTGAGGCAGAACAGCAGTCCACTTGCTATCACGGCCAGAAACTGAATGAACAGAAGTTTGCGAGCAACGTTCTTGTTCAAGAGCGACACTGACATCACGTTTAACTCCTGCTCCCTTCGAGGTATGCCGCGTGTCGTATAAAACGTTCTTTAAGGCTCAGAGTCAAGCATCAAAAAGCGGTCAAATTATACGGTGCGTCCCCGTGAATTCAAACAATAAGTAGCGAAAAGGTGAATAAATGTTTAAATATTTTTCGCCTTCGCTATTTTTCAACTTTTCGTCAATGATCGCGCCGTGCTGCAAAACTGCAAATGGCGCGGAAACGCTGATGATAAAGCGTGCACGAGATCACAAAACACACATTTACGATAAGGACATATTTATCAAATCAATAATTCACTGAATTTCATCTTTCTGATATTAAAGGCAAATGACAGTAACTATTTGCAAAACAGCCCTATATAGAAGAAAAACCTTTCATTGACATTCTTAATAAATATTTAACATTAATTTATCATTACTTAATTCTACTTTTAGCAGACTGATATTTTCAATGTTGACTATCTGAAGAGGCCATTCCTTCATCCAGGTTAACCTTGCGATAACCCCTGGTAAATAAGAGGTTAAACGCTCTCAGTCTGTACTTCTCTATCCCGTGCATTTTTTAACACGCCAGGAACAGCACAAATTCCACATTTTTTATTAATTTTTAAAAATTAGCGTGCTTAATGATCACCAGGTGACGTTCGCCTTCAAGCTGTGGAACGCGCAATTTGGTTATATTTTCGACACTAAAGCCTGCTGGCAGTTGGGCGATTTCGTCTTCAGGCACCAAACCTTTCAGGGCATAAAAGCGACCGTTCTGGCCCGGTAAGTGTTTGCACCAGCTCACCATATCGTTCAGCGAGGCGAAAGCACGGCTGATCACGCCATCAAACGGAGGCTCAGACGGGAAGTCCTCTACCCTGCTCTGTACCGGCTCGATATTCTCAAGCTTCAGTTCATGCTGGACCTGACGCAGAAAGCGAACGCGCTTACCCAGGCTGTCCAGTAGCGTGAAATGACTTTCAGGACGAACAATCGATAATGGGATACCCGGCAAACCAGGACCCGTTCCGACATCGATAAAACGCTCGCCCTGCAGATGTGGCGCCACCACGATACTGTCGAGAATATGACGCACCAGCATCTCGTTGGGGTCGCGTACGGAGGTGAGATTGTACGCTTTATTCCATTTGTTCAGCATATCGACATACGCCACCAGCTGATTTTTCTGGTGATCGGTGAGCGAAATACCTGCTTGTTCCAGCAGACGAGAGAGTTTGTTGAGCACGGCGAATACCTGTTGAGATACTGAGGCGGGTGGCGACCCGCCTTACGGAGTTCGGTCGCCCGGCTTGCTACGCGCACCGGGCTATGTTTAACGTTTTATGCGCTGCGGCGCAGCATACCTTGTTTTTTCAACCAGACCAGCAGTATTGAAATCGCTGCTGGCGTCACGCCTGAGATACGCGATGCCTGACCAATAGAGGCCGGTTTATGATCGTTAAGTTTGGCGATCACTTCGTTAGACAAACCTGACACCTGACGGTAATCCAGGGTCGCAGGCAGGATCGTGTTCTCATTACGCTGCTGTTTGTCGATCTCATCCTGCTGGCGCGCAATGTAACCTTCGTATTTCACCTGAATTTCAACCTGCTCTGCGGCTTCGGCATCTTCCAGACCCGGCGTAAACGGCGTCATCTGAACCAGCTGCGCATAGGTCATTTCAGGACGACGCAGCAGATCTTCACCGCTGGCCTCACGTGAGAGCGGCGCGGTTAAGTGAGCGTTTACTTCAGCAGCGGACTCGGCCAATGGGTTGACCCAGGTGGATTTCAGACGCTGACGTTCCGTTTCGATACGCTCCAGCTTCTCGTTGAAACGCGCCCAACGTTCGTCATCGACCAGACCCAACTCGCGACCTTTTTCGGTCAGACGTAAATCCGCGTTATCTTCACGCAGCATCAGACGGTATTCCGCACGAGAGGTAAACATACGGTACGGTTCTTTGGTGCCCATTGTGCTGAGATCGTCCACCAGCACGCCGAGATAGGCCTGATCGCGACGTGGCGCCCAGCCCTCTTTGTCCGCAGAGAGGCGCGCGGCGTTCAGACCGGCCAACAGACCCTGGGCGGCCGCTTCTTCATAGCCCGTCGTGCCGTTGATTTGACCCGCAAAGAACAGACCCTCGATAAATTTGCTTTCCAGGGTTGGTTTCAAATCACGTGGATCGAAGAAATCGTACTCAATAGCATAGCCAGGGCGGACGATTTTGGCATTTTCCATGCCCTGCATAGAGCGAACAATTTGAATCTGTACATCGAACGGCAGGCTGGTCGAGATCCCGTTCGGATAAATTTCGTTAGAGGTGAGCCCTTCCGGCTCCAGGAAAATCTGGTGCTGGTTACGATCGGCAAAGCGCATCACTTTGTCTTCGATCGATGGGCAATAACGCGGCCCGATCCCTTCGATCACCCCGGCATACATTGGGCTGCGATCGAGGTTGCTGCGGATCACATCATGCGTTTTCTCGTTGGTATGCGTGATATAGCACGGCACCTGCTGAGGGTGCTGGGACGCATTGCCCATGAACGAGAAGACCGGCATGGGGTTATCACCATGCTGCTGTGCCAGTACGCTGAAATCGATAGTACGTGCGTCGATACGCGGAGGCGTACCCGTTTTCAGTCGGTTTACGCGCAGCGGCAATTCACGCAAACGTCGGGCGAGCGGGATAGACGGCGGATCGCCAGCACGGCCACCGCTGTAGTTATCCAGACCGATGTGGATTTTCCCGTCGAGGAACGTCCCGACGGTCAATACCACCGCTTTCGCACGGAACTTCAGCCCCATTTGGGTCACGGCGCCCACGACACGATCGTTCTCCACAATCAGATCTTCAACCGCCTGCTGGAAGATCATCAGGTTCGGCTGGTTTTCCAGCGCAGTACGCACCGCCTGCCGATAGAGCACGCGATCCGCCTGAGCACGTGTGGCCCGAACGGCGGGGCCTTTACTCGCGTTTAGTATCCTAAACTGAATGCCTGCTTGATCGACGGCTTTCGCCATCAGGCCGCCAAGTGCATCCACTTCTTTAACCAGGTGTCCTTTCCCAATGCCGCCAATCGCCGGATTGCAGGACATCTGTCCCAGCGTGTCGATATTGTGTGTCAAAAGCAGGGTCTGCTGACCCATACGCGCTGCGGCCATTGCGGCCTCAGTGCCTGCATGACCCCCGCCAATGATGATGACGTCAAAAGGATCCTGATAAAACATGGTGGTCTGCCTCGCGTAAAGCGGTATGAAAATGGATTGAAGTCCGGGCCGTGGATTCTACTCAACTTTAGTCTTTCGAGAAAGCATTGGGATCCTGGACTATTAAAAAGAAGATCTATGTATTTAGAGATCTGTTTTATTATGATCTCTTATTAGGATCGACCGATCGTGTGGATAAGCCCGATCTCTTAAGAAAGATCATGGTCTTAGAAAGGATCGTTTGCTGTGAATGATCGGTGATCCTGAGCAGTATAAGCTGGGATCAAAACGGTACTTTATCCACAGACTAAAAACTGACCAAGGGTTGTTATTGGGATAACTACCGCTTAACCCAAGGTTTTAACCAGAGTTATCCACATCTGATCGCACGATCTTTAATCGTTTTTGAGTAAATTTTTCCATTCACCCAGCCATTCTTCTGCTGGATCCTCTGGAATATCGTGATCGAGGACGTTGATCTTGAGCGTTTCACCGATCTGTTTTGCCCCACACGACGTTAACGCCGCCTCTACTTTCTCTATTGCGCCGCAAAAGGTGTCGTATTCGCGGCTGCCGATGCCGATCGCGCCGAAACGCACGGCAGAAAGCTCAGGCTGCTGTTCCTGCAGTTCATCATAGAGCGGCTGGAGGTTATCAGGGATGTCACCTGCGCCATGCGTTGAGGTGATCAGTAGCCAGATCCCTTCTTTATTAAGATCGTCCAGCAGAGGTCCGTGCAGCGTTTCGGTGCTAAAACCCGCGTCTTCCAGCTTTTCAGCCAGATGTTCCGCAACGTATTCCGCTCCGCCAAGGGTACTGCCACTGATGAGAGTAATGTCCGCCATTGATCGCTCGCTCATATAAAGAGGGAAACATTGTACGCTGTGAGCGAGCTGGGATCTACCTGTGGAAAATGTGGGAATGAAATTGCCCGATCAGGGGCGGATGGTGCGCATAATCGGGTTTTGCAGGGAGATCAGCGTCTCGGTGGACTGAATTTCATCAATTGTTTGGATCTTGTTGATAAGTACCTGCTGCAGGGCATCAATGGATCGGCACATCACCTTAATAAAGATGCTGTAGTGCCCGGTGGTGTAATAGGCTTCTGTCACTTCATCCAGCGCGTTGAGTTTAGCCAATGCCGAAGGGTAGTCCTTTGCACTTTTCAGAATAATGCCAATAAAGCAGCACACGTCGTAGCCCAGATGCTTTGGACTTACATCGATGCGCGCTCCCGTGATAATCCCCGCTTGCTTCATTTTCTCAACACGAACGTGAATGGTGCCCGGGCTGACGCCAAATTGTTTGGCTAGCTCGGCATACGCGGTACGCGCATTTGCCATTAAAGCCTCGAGGATGCCGCGATCCAGATTATCGATCTGATAATTTTCCATAGGTTTTTCTTATGAGTATTGATGAATCTAACTATTTTAGCGCTAATTTTTATCGAATCAAAATCAAGATGGCCTTTTTGTTGTTTGATTATTGTGTTTGACGGCCTTTCTGTTGCTTAATCAATATCAACAGGACGCAGGAGTATAAAAATGAAAACCGCTTACATCGCAACACAACGCCAGATCAGTTTCGTTAAATCCCATTTTTCACGTCAGCTTGAAGAGAAGCTCGGTCTTATTGAAGTCCAGGCTCCCATTCTTAGCCGTGTGGGCGACGGGACGCAGGACAACTTGTCTGGATGCGAAAAAGCGGTACAGGTCAAAGTGAAAACCTTGCCAGACGCCCAGTTCGAAGTCGTGCATTCACTGGCAAAGTGGAAACGACAGACGCTGGGACAACACGACTTCAGCGCGGGCGAAGGGCTCTACACGCACATGAAAGCCCTTCGCCCCGATGAAGATCGTCTCACAGCCATTCACTCTGTCTACGTTGACCAGTGGGACTGGGAACGCGTGATGGGGGACGGTGAGCGTCACATAGGGACGCTAAAAGCGACAGTGGAAGCAATCTACGCCGGGATCAAAGCGACCGAAAAGGCCGTGAGCGAAGCGTTTGGGCTGGCACCGTTCCTGCCAGAGACAATCCATTTTGTTCACAGCCAGGATCTGCTGAGCCGTTTCCCGGATCTGGACGCCAAAGGCCGCGAGCGAGCGATCGCCAAAGAGCTGGGCGCCGTATTTCTGATGGGTATTGGCGGTGCGCTGTCTGATGGTAAGCGTCACGATGTACGTGCACCTGATTACGACGACTGGAGCACGGAGAGTGAGGGGAAATATGCCGGACTGAACGGCGATATTCTGGTGTGGAACCCGATTCTGGAAGATGCCTTTGAACTTTCCTCTATGGGGATCCGTGTGGATGCCGCCGCGTTAAAACGTCAGCTGGCGGTGACGGGTGATGAAGATCGCCTCAAACTGGAGTGGCATCAGGCGTTGCTGCGCGGCGAAATGCCTCAGACGATTGGTGGCGGTATTGGCCAGTCGCGTCTGACCATGCTCCTGCTGCAACTGTCCCATATCGGACAGGTACAGTGCGGCGTATGGCCGCAACAGGTCCGTGCGAGTGTCGACGCGCTTCTTTAATTAGCGTTTCCACCGCCTGATCAGACGACTACGCAGCCCGGTATCAAAGCGCCAGATATGATCGAAGATGCGCATGATCCTGGGTTTGCCATGTGTTGACATCGCCACCGCATGAAACCGATGCTGATGAACCCGTTGTAAGGTTTTCACGTTGTTCACAACGTCATCGGGAAGACGCTGAGCAATAAAATCGGAAATAACCACCGCATCGGCATCATGCCATTCCCCCCCCTGCATACGTTCAATAATGGCGCGAAAGCAGCTGGCCAGGTCGGTACCACCACGAAAGCGCTGGCTTAAAAAACGGATTGCCTGCTCAATGCCCTCTTGCCCCGTCAGCTCATAGCCCACGACTTCACTGGAAAAAAGCATAATGTAGCAGCGACGTCGATCCGCGAGCGCAACACGCATCAGGGCCAGACAAAAGGCTTTGGCGCACTGTTCATTAAAGCCACCCATTGAACCGGAAGTATCCACACAGACAATAAATGGCCCTCGCGGTTGTTCATCAAAATCCTGATGAATCACCGGACGCTGGCCGATCTTCTCCCGCCATGACTCTCCGTGTAGCCTGTAGGTTAAAAGCTGTTTCTCCACCAGCCGGCGATAAAACTCATATTCCAGCTCAGTAATGCCCAGCGTCGCCAGTTCCGTGGGCAATAAACGCAGGATATCGTCACTTTGCTGGAGCCCATCTACCTGTTCCGGCACCGTGGCTGGCTCACGCACCAGCGTGCGAAATGTTTCCATCGGAGCATCTTTTTTGGGCACTGATTTCGCTTCGCGCGAGCGGCCCAGCTGTTCAGCCAACTGCATCAGCTCCGGCTGCTGGGTCAGAAATTCACCGTATTTCACAATGAGCTGATAATCACCGCGCTTGATTTTCCCGGCGCTCATGTCCCACAGACGGCCAGCGGCGTTCTCGTTTTCGACCAGCACCTCTTCAAGCTGACCGCTTAGCGTCATCCTTTCCTGAACTTCACTGAGCAATTGTTCGCGCTCCTCTTCCAGGAGCTGTTGGTTAAGCGACGTCGCCTGTACCACCAGACTTAATCGCCATCGCTGTAAAAAGAGGGTGTGCAGGGCGGGAGTGAACGTGGTGTTATCCGTCGCGAGCGTACGCGCCTGGCTGGCATAAGGGGAATGCACCTTATCCAGCAGCGTCAGGATTTGCGGCAGTTGGGTGACAAATTGTGAGGTGGAGAGCCGCTGGCTTTCCTGATAACAGGTGACCTCTTCGGTTAACTCTGGCGGAACTTCCGTCTCCCTGAGCCGTCTTCGCAGGCTGTCGCGCCAGCGCGGGAGATCGTCGGTAACCGCTTTTTTAATCCGCGGGAATTTCTCAAAGAAGGCAGCCAGTTGAGGTGAAGCAAGAAGCGTAATCATCACTTCTTCAATCAGCCCCTCCTCACTCACGGCCAGCATCATATTGAGGGTATCCAGCGTTAGCATTGACGGGCCTGTTTAATCTGCGCGCTCACGTCCTGCAGGCTGGCTTCGATACGACCTAACCAGTCGCTATGAATAAAGAGACATTTTTGCTGCTCGCTGAACAGCGTGTGCTGTTGATGCCATTCGGTATCCAGCGCTTCCAGCTGTTGCTTGATCTCCTCCGGTACGCTGTCCGTGGCGTTGCCCGGTAGCGCAAGGCGTGAACCCTGAAGGCTCACGTCGCGGATGACAAGATGCAGACTGGTGTCCACTTCCATATTCAATACTTGTGCAAAACCGATACCGTTCAGTTTGCCCCGGATCTCGCCGCTTTTATCCAGCCATTGCGCCAGGGCGTCCCGTTCGACGGTGATATGCACAACCTGCATATCATGCAGCTTAAGCGGCTGCTGGAGCAGTAATGTCAGAGAGGAACCGGTCAAATCAGCGGGTAATTCATAATGCGGCTTACGGGCAAACATCCCCCCTAAACGACTGACCTTTAGCGCCGTTTTATCGCTTTGTTGCTGCTGCAGCTGGAGGCGTCTTTGGGTGATAGCCCCCAATTTGTTTAACATCGCCTGCTGTCCCCAGGCGTGCCCGGTCATCAAAACATCGAGCTGTTGCTGCATGAGATTCATGCCTTCGGCGTCATGCCACAAACAATCCTTCAACAAAATAAGATCGATGGGCGCAACGGCCTCTCGCCCGCTGAAAAGCGCGCTGGCCTGTAACAAACGTATGGCTTTTTTCCACCGGCGGTCAGAGACGTAAGGGGCTGACGGCAGTAAATCCAGCTGCTGGCGCAGCATATAGATCAGTTCAAAGACCGCGTCAGGCAGTTTAATTTTGCCAATGTCCTGCTGCCACTGCTGGTATTCGTCATCCGTTACCTGAAGCGAAGGGGGGACCGGATTTTCATTTTCATCCTGCTGGCTGACCAGCAACGAGCGGAAATTCGACTTATCCTGCACTTTATCAAGCCACAGACGGATCAACATGCGATCGTAAAGCGCTTCCAGACTGCTGTCCGCTTCCGGAAGTTCATTTGACGCGGCTACCAGCAAACGCATGGGGATCTTCTCTTCACTCGCGCCGTTCCGAAAACGACGTTCGTTAATGGCCGTCAGCAAGGTGTTCAGAATCGCCGGGCCTGCTTTCCAGATTTCATCCAGAAAGACGATTTCGGCTTCAGGAAGATAGCCTGCCGTTAAACGCTGATAACGTCCTTCATCTTTGAGTGCCTGGATAGACAGTGGACCGAAAACCTCCTCCGGCGTGGAGAAGCGGGTCATCAGATATTCAAAGGCGCGCGCGTTCTGGAAGGCGAATTTCAGCCTGCGGGCGATCAGACTTTTGGCGATACCCGGTGGGCCGAGTAAGAAAACGCTTTCGCCGCTCAGCGCGGCCAGTAAGCACAAGCGAATGGCGTGGCTACGCTCGAAAAGACCTTTTTCCAGCGCGCTGCTGAGGCGCGAAATTCTTTCTGCTAATAAGTGGGAGTGAGCCATAATAGTTTTGCATCCTTTCGCTGTCGATACAGCTAATTGAAGCGAGTATAGACGTTTCGGCATGGGCTGGTAATAGACTGAAGTGCGGCGCTATTTTCTTTGCGCTACATTAATACGGTTGCATTTAGGGGTACGATCTTGCGAATAATCGTGCATACTGTGCGCCTTTTTGTGGGCCAAGGGACTAAGCACACATTTGTTATATAACGAAAAGACTAGTCTATGAGCACTGATAATAAGCAATCATTAAGCGCAATAACGCTTGCGGCTATCGGGGTTGTGTACGGTGATATCGGTACCAGCCCGCTTTATACGCTTCGCGAATGTCTGTCTGGCCAGTTTGGTTTTGGTGTTGAACGTGATGCCGTCTTTGGCTTCCTGTCTCTCATCTTCTGGCTGCTGATCCTGGTGGTTTCCTTAAAGTATCTCTCTTTCGTCATGCGCGCGGATAACGCCGGTGAAGGGGGGATTCTGACGCTCATGTCCCTGGCCGGGAGAAATACGTCGGCAAAAATGACGTCGGTACTGGTTATTATTGGCCTGATTGGCGGCAGTTTCTTCTATGGCGAGGTCGTCATCACGCCTGCCATCTCGGTGCTTTCGGCAATCGAAGGGCTTGAGATTATCGCACCGCAGCTTGAAACCTGGGTTGTCCCGCTGGCCATTATGGTTCTGACGCTGCTGTTTGTGATTCAGAAGCACGGTACGGGGCTGGTGGGGAAACTGTTTGCGCCGATTATGCTGGCCTGGTTCCTGATCCTTGCGGCACTGGGGTTACGCGGCATTATTGCCAACCCGGAGGTGCTGCAGGCTCTGAATCCTTACTGGGCCGCGCATTTCTTCCTTGAATACAAAGTCGTCTCTTTTGTGGCGTTGGGTGCGGTCGTGCTCTCCATCACCGGGGTGGAAGCCTTGTATGCGGATATGGGCCACTTTGGCAAACTGCCTATACGTTTAGCCTGGTTTAGCGTAGTGCTGCCCGCTCTGGTGCTGAACTACTTTGGCCAGGGTGCGCTGTTACTCGCTCATCCTGAAGCCATCAAAAACCCGTTCTTCCTGCTGGCTCCCGACTGGGCGCTGGTGCCGATGCTGATCCTCGCCACACTGGCGACGGTGATCGCGTCTCAGGCGGTGATTTCTGGCGTATTCTCCCTGACGCGTCAGGCGGTTCGCCTGGGGTACCTCTCTCCGATGCGTATCATTCATACCTCGGAAATGGAGTCCGGGCAGATCTACATTCCGTTCATTAACTGGCTGCTCTACGTGGCCGTGGTGATAGTGATTGTCAGCTTCGAACACTCCAGCAACCTGGCGGCGGCGTACGGTATCGCAGTGACCGGCACCATGGTGCTGACCTCTATTCTTTCCACCACGGTGGCGTACCGAAACTGGCACTGGAATAAATTCCTTGTCGGGATGATTCTGGTCGGTTTCCTGTGTATCGATATTCCGCTGTTCTCGGCAAACCTCGACAAGATTGTCTCGGGTGGCTGGCTGCCGCTGACGCTGGGCCTGGTGATGTTCATTGTGATGACCACCTGGAAAAGCGAGCGATTCCGTCTGCTGCGCCGTATGCACGAGCATGGTAATTCTCTGGAGGCGATGATTGCCTCACTGGAGAAATCACCGCCGGTTCGTGTGCCGGGTACCGCTGTCTATATGTCTCGTGCGCTGAACGTGATTCCGTTTGCGCTGATGCATAACCTCAAGCACAACAAAGTGCTGCACGAGCGCGTGATCCTGCTGACGCTGCGCACAGAAGACGCGCCTTATGTCCACAACGTGCGTCGTGTTCAGATCGAGCAGCTGTCGCCGACCTTCTGGCGCGTGGTGGCGAGCTACGGCTGGCGTGAAACGCCGAACGTGGAGGAGGTGTTCCACCGTTGCGGTCTGGAAGGACTGAGCTGCCGTATGATGGAGACCTCATTCTTTATGTCGCATGAGTCGCTGATTATCGGCAAGCGTCCCTGGTATTTACGCCTGCGCGGCAAGCTTTATCTTCTCCTGCAACGCAATGCGCTGCGTGCACCCGATCAGTTTGAGATCCCGCCTAACCGCGTCATTGAACTGGGTACGCAGGTCGAGATTTAAGTTCTTTTACTACCTGATGCCCTCATGGCAACCCTCTCCCACGGGAGAGGGCGCAAACATAAAAAACGGTAACCTGAGGGTTGCCGTTTTACCTTTATCCCCTCTGCATTTCACTTAGCGAAACGTTTCGACGTCGATCACAAATCTGTTACGTCATGATGGTTTTCTGAACACCGTTGAGATTAAACTCATGTCAGCGAAACGTTTCGCTAGTGGAGCAAAAAAATGAAGAAAGGCACGGTACTCAACTCAGAAATCTCATCGGTTATCTCCCGCCTTGGGCATACCGATACGCTGGTGGTTTGCGATGCAGGCTTACCGGTACCGCGCAGCACCTCGCGTATCGATATGGCATTAACGCAGGGCGTTCCCTCGTTTATGCAGGTACTGAGTGTGGTGACCGCGGAGATGCAGGTAGAGACCGCCATTCTCGCGACGGAAATCAAACAACATAATCCGCAGCTCCACGAAACGTTGCTCAGCCACATAGAGCAACTGCAACAACACCAGGGAAATACCATAGAAATACGTTACACAACGCACGAGCAATTCAAACAACAAACCGCAGACAGTCAGGCGGTGATTCGCAGCGGGGAGTGTTCCCCGTATGCGAATATCATTCTCTGTGCTGGCGTCACTTTCTGAGGCCATCATGGACGCATTACTGCAACTCAAAGGGATCGATAAGTCGTTCCCGGGCGTAAAAGCCCTCTCTGGCGCGGCACTTAACGTTTATCCTGGCCGCGTCATGGCGCTGGTGGGGGAAAACGGCGCCGGCAAATCCACCATGATGAAAGTGCTGACCGGTATCTATCAACGCGATGCAGGTTCGCTGCTGTGGCTGGGAAAAGAGACCACTTTCCACGGACCTAAATCCTCCCAGGAAGCGGGCATCGGTATTATTCATCAGGAACTGAACCTGATCCCGCAGCTCAGCATTGCGGAAAACATCTTCCTTGGCCGTGAATTCGTCGGTCGCTTTGGCAAGATTGACTGGAAAACGATGTATGCCGAAGCGGACAAGCTGCTGGCGAAACTGAACCTGCGCTTTAAAAGCGATCGTCTGGTAGGCGATCTCTCTATTGGCGATCAGCAGATGGTCGAAATCGCCAAGGTGCTGAGCTTCGAGTCAAAAGTCATCGTCATGGACGAACCGACCGACGCGCTGACCGATACCGAAACCGACTCCTTATTCCGCGTTATTCGCGAACTCAAATCGCAAGGGCGCGGGATTGTTTATATCTCCCACCGTATGAAAGAGATCTTCGAAATTTGCGACGACGTAACGGTCTTCCGCGACGGGCAGTTTATTGCCGAACGCGAAGTGGCCACGCTCACTGAAGATACGCTTATCGAAATGATGGTGGGACGTAAGCTTGAAGATCAGTATCCGCGCCTGGATAAAGCGCCGGGTGGCGTTCGTCTGAAGGTCGATAATCTGTGCGGGCCGGGCGTGGATAATGTGTCGTTTACGCTGCGCCAGGGAGAAATCCTGGGGGTGGCGGGGCTGATGGGCGCGGGTCGTACCGAACTGATGAAAGTGCTCTACGGTGCACTGCCCCGCAGCAGCGGTTATGTCACCCTCGACGGTCATGAAGTGGTGACTCGCTCTCCACAGGATGGCCTGGCGAACGGCATCGTTTATATCTCTGAAGACCGTAAACGTGATGGCTTAGTGCTGGGCATGTCGGTAAAAGAGAACATGTCACTCACCGCGCTGCGCTACTTTAGCCACAACGTCGGTAGCCTGAAGCATAAAGATGAGCAGCAGGCAGTCAGCGATTTTATCCGCCTTTTCAATGTCAAAACGCCGTCGATGGAACAGGCAATCGGCCTGCTGTCCGGCGGTAATCAGCAAAAAGTGGCCATTGCCCGCGGTTTAATGACGCGTCCGAAAGTGCTGATCCTCGATGAACCTACCCGTGGGGTGGACGTCGGGGCGAAGAAAGAGATCTATCAGTTAATCAACCAGTTCAAGGCTGATGGCCTGAGTATCATTCTGGTCTCTTCCGAGATGCCAGAAGTCTTAGGTATGAGCGATCGAATTATTGTTATGCATGAAGGGCATCTCGGCGGTGAATTCACTCGCGAGCAGGCCACCCAGGAAGTTCTGATGGCTGCCGCTGTGGGCAAGCTTAATCGCGTGAATCAGGAGTAAGAAGATGACAACCCAGGCTGTTTCTGGTCGCCGGTATTTCACCAAAGCATGGCTGTTGGAACAAAAATCGCTGATTGCGCTGTTGGTGCTGATCGCGGTGGTGTCGACCATGAGCCCCAACTTTTTTACCGTTAACAACCTCTTCAACATACTTCAGCAAACCTCCGTGAACGCCATTATGGCGGTGGGGATGACGCTGGTAATTTTGACCTCGGGTATCGATTTGTCTGTCGGTTCCCTGCTGGCGCTCACGGGTGCGGTCGCCGCTTCAATTGTCGGGATTGAGGTCAACGCGCTGGTGGCCGTTGCAGCCGCGCTGGCACTCGGTGCCGCTATCGGTGCCGTGACCGGTATGATTGTGGCGAAAGGCCGGGTGCAGGCGTTTATCGCCACCCTGGTGATGATGCTTTTACTGCGCGGCGTGACGATGGTGTATACCAACGGTAGCCCGGTAAATACCGGCTTTACGGATAACGCCGATCTGTTTGGTTGGTTCGGTATTGGTCGCCCGCTGGGTATCCCAACGCCGGTCTGGATTATGGGGATCGTCTTCCTGGCTGCCTGGTACATGCTGCACCATACCCGTCTGGGTCGTTACATCTATGCGTTGGGTGGGAACGAAGCGGCAACGCGTCTGTCCGGCATCAGCGTGAACAAAGTTAAAATCATCGTTTACTCCCTGTGCGGTCTACTGGCCTCGCTGGCGGGCATTATTGAAGTGGCACGTCTTTCATCGGCGCAGCCTACGGCAGGTACGGGCTATGAGCTGGATGCGATTGCTGCGGTGGTGCTGGGCGGGACGAGTCTTGCGGGCGGTAAAGGTCGCATTGTTGGGACCTTGATCGGCGCACTGATCCTTGGTTTCCTGAATAATGGCTTGAATTTATTAGGTGTTTCCTCCTATTACCAGATGATCGTTAAAGCGGTGGTGATTTTGCTGGCGGTACTGGTAGACAACAAAAAACAGTAACTGACGACACTACAGGACATCTTAGATATGAACATGAAAAAACTGGCTACCCTGGTTTCTGCGGTCGCGCTGAGCGCAACCGTGAGCGCTAACGCCATGGCAAAAGATACCATTGCGTTGGTCGTCTCGACGCTGAACAACCCGTTCTTCGTTTCACTGAAGGATGGCGCACAGAAAGAAGCCGACAAACTGGGCTACAACCTGGTGGTGCTGGATTCTCAGAACAACCCGGCGAAAGAGCTGGCTAACGTTCAGGACCTGACCGTGCGCGGGACCAAAATCCTGCTGATCAACCCAACGGATTCTGACGCGGTGGGTAACGCCGTGAAGATGGCAAACCAGGCGAAAATCCCCGTGATCACCCTGGACCGTCAGGCGACCAAAGGCGAAGTGGTTAGCCACATCGCATCGGATAACGTGCTGGGTGGTAAAATCGCTGGCGACTATATCGCGAAGAAAGCGGGTGAAGGCGCGAAAGTGATCGAACTGCAGGGTATTGCCGGTACGTCTGCGGCCCGTGAACGTGGCGAAGGCTTCCAGCAAGCGGTTGCCGCCCACAAATTTAACGTCCTGGCCAGCCAGCCTGCAGACTTCGACCGTACTAAAGGTCTGAACGTAATGCAGAACCTGCTGACCGCGCACCCTGACGTGCAGGCTGTGTTTGCACAGAACGACGAAATGGCGCTTGGCGCGCTGCGTGCTCTGCAAACGGCAGGTAAATCTGATGTGATGGTTGTCGGATTTGACGGCACGCCAGATGGTGAAAAAGCGGTAAATGATGGCAAACTGGCTGCGACCATCGCCCAGTTGCCTGAGCAGATTGGCGCCACTGGCGTACAAACTGCCGATAAAGTGCTGAAAGGCGAAAAAGTTCAGGCCAAATACCCTGTTGACCTGAAGCTGGTCATTAAGCAGTAACTGGCGATTCAGGTCGCCCGTGGCGGCCTGAGGGACACCCTATAAAAGAAAAGTGTGGCATACGCCACCGGGTAAAACCGGTGGCGCTCTCAGATGGACACCTCAACAATGAAAACCGCAGGCAATCTCGTCGTCCTTGGCAGCATTAATGCCGATCACATTCTTAACCTTGAATCGTTTCCGACACCGGGCGAAACCGTCACCGGTCATCACTATCAGGTAGCTTTCGGCGGTAAAGGCGCAAACCAGGCCGTTGCGGCCGGACGCAGTGGCGCCCACATTGCTTTTATTGCCTGTACGGGTGATGACGACACCGGCGAACGTGTCCGTAAGCAGTTGGTTAGCGATAACATCGATATTGCGCCTGTGAGCGTGGTGGCAGGTGAATCCACAGGCGTGGCGTTGATTTTCGTCAATGCCGAAGGTGAGAATGTTATCGGTATTCATGCCGGGGCCAATGCTGCGCTGGATGTGGCGCGCGTTAACGCTCAGCGCGAACGTATTGCTCAGGCTGATGCCCTTCTGATGCAGCTTGAATCCCCGGTCGACAGCGTGCTGGCTGCGGCGAAAATTGCCCATGAAAATCATACCACTGTCGTACTTAACCCCGCGCCAGCACGTGTATTATCAGATGAGCTCCTGGCGCTGGTGGACATCATCACCCCGAACGAAACCGAAGCAGAAAAGCTGACGAATATTCGTGTTGAAAATGATGACGATGCTGCGCGTGCCGCCAGGGCCTTGCATGATAAGGGCATTGGTACCGTTATTATTACCCTGGGCAGTCGTGGCGTCTGGGCCAGCGTTAATGGTGAAGGCCGCCGGGTTCCTGGCTTTACAGTAAAAGCAATTGATACCATTGCTGCCGGTGATACCTTTAATGGTGCGCTGGTGACAGCACTGCTTGAAGGGGAGCCCATGGATAAAGCAATCCGCTTTGCCCATGCAGCCGCGGCAATTGCCGTAACGCGCAAAGGCGCACAGCCTTCCGTTCCGTGGCGTAAAGAGATTGATGAATTCCTGAGTCAGCAGAGGTAGCGCTTGGCCACAATGAAAGATGTCGCCCGCATGGCGGGCGTTTCTACGTCGACCGTCTCACACGTCATTAATAACGATCGCTTTGTGAGCGAAGCGATTCGGGAGAAGGTCGACGCGGCAATAAAAGATCTTAACTACGCCCCTTCGGCACTCGCGCGCAGCCTTAAGCTTAACCAGACGCGCACCATTGGCATGCTGATCACCGCCAGTACCAACCCCTTTTATTCTGAACTTGTACGAGGCGTGGAACGCAGCTGCTTTGAACGTGGCTACAGCCTGGTACTGTGCAACACGGAAGGCGATGAACAGCGCATGAACCGTAATCTGGAGACGCTGATGCAAAAACGCGTCGACGGCTTACTGCTGCTGTGCACCGAAACGCATCAGCCTTCGAAAGAGATTATTCAGCGCTACCCTTCTATTCCTACGGTCATGATGGACTGGGCGCCCTTCGACGGTACCAGCGATTTGATTCAGGATAACTCTCTGCTGGGAGGGGACATGGCCACCCAGTATCTGATCGATAAAGGCTATACCCGCATTGCCTGTATTACGGGGCCGCTGGATAAAACGCCGGCCCGTTTGCGTCTCGAAGGTTATATCAGCGCAATGGCGCGTGCCGGTCTGCCTGTACCTGAGGGATATCAAATTACCGGTGACTTTGAATTCAACGGCGGGTTTGAGGCGATGCAGACACTCCTTAAGCAGGAAGCGCGACCGCAGGCCGTATTTATTGGTAATGATGCGATGGCTTTTGGCGCGTATCAGGCGTTGTATCAGGCAGGATTGCGCGTCCCACAGGATATGGCGGTGATCGGTTACGACGATATTGAACTGGCGCAATATATGACACCCCCGCTGACGACGATTCATCAACCGAAAGATGAACTGGGTGAGCTGGCCATCGATGTTCTGATCCATCGTATGGCGCAACCCTCCCTGCAACAGCAGCGGCTGCAGCTTACTCCTGTTCTGATGGAACGCGGTTCGGTTTTGGCTGGTGGCGTTCTTTAATCAGGTTTCGACCATCTCTGGGTTTTAACAGCATAAAGACCAGCGCGGAGACCACCGTAATCACCCCCATGGTGATAAAGGTGTAGTGAAACTGCTCCACCGTATTGGTTCCTTCAAAACCTTCGTAGACGCGCAGCACCGCGGCGCTGACCGCAACGCCCAGACTGATAGAAAGCTGCTGCGTAACGGCCAGGACGCTATTCCCGCCGCTGGCATTCTCGTCGGTCAGATCGGCAAGGGTGATGGTGTTCATCGACGTGAACTGAATAGACATCGCCATCCCCAGAATAAACAACGGCAGAATCAGCATCCAGACGGGCAGGGCAGCAGACTGTAAGGAGAATTGCGCAATCATCGCCCCGATAAACACGGTGATGCCCACTAACGTCTTACGGTAGCCCAGCTTACGCAATATGTTCGTTACCATCGACTTAGCCAGAATAGAGCCAACGGCGGTAGGCGCCATCATAATGCCGGCGATTAAGGCCGGGTAACCAAATCCCACCTGCAGCATTAATGGCATTAAAAACGGGACGCAACCGGTGCCTAAACGTGAGGCGATGTTCCCGCCAATACCGACGGAAAAGGTTCGGGTCTTAAACAGTAAAAGCGAAATGAGTGGCGTAGGGTGGCGACGCGCATGACGTATATAAAGAAGAAAGAGACCAATACTGGCCAGGATGATTGCCAGCGCAATCCATGTTGCGACAATCCGTTCACCGAACAACTCCATCCCGATAGAGAATAACACCAGGCTTATGCCGAACAGGAAAAAGCCGCCCATATCAAAACTGCGCCTTGGGGTCGTGAAGTTCGGCATATATTTGCGGGCGTAGCAAAGCCCGGCGACACCAATCGGAATGTTAATCAGGAATATCCAGTGCCAGCTTGCCCATGTTACCAGTACACCCCCCAACACGGGTCCCAGGATAGGGCCCACCAGTCCGGGCATGGTCACAAAGTTGAGTACCGGGAGAAGCTCGCTGCGAGGATAGGCGCGCAGCAGGGCAAGGCGGGCGACCGGCATCATCATCGCGCCGCCGACGCCCTGTAAGACGCGGAAGATCACCAGCTCGCTCAGAGACGTTGAGAGTGCGCAGGCCAGGGAGCCAAGCGTAAAGAGCAGTACGGCGAGCATAAATACCCGGCGTGTGCCAAAGCGATCGGCCAGCCAGCCACTGACGGGAATCAGCATGGCAACGGTCAGCGTATAACTAATGATGGCGGACTGCATCGCCAGCGGTGATCGGTTAAGACTTTCAGCAATTGCGGGCAGCGCGGTGTTTAAGATAGTGGCGTCCAGTGCCTGCATAAAGAAAGCCATTGCCGCGATCCATGGCAATCCGGCCATACTGCGCGCTTTTTTTTGTGTCATTGTGGTTCCTGTTACGGGTTTGGTGCAGCTAATAAGGCCTGGCAAGCATTCAACGCCCGCTGACCATCGCTCTCCTGTATGGCATCAACGATGGCCTGGTGTAAGTCCAGCTTCACCACGTCATTTTGCGTAATAGCGGTAAAGTAGGTGTGATACACCGAATGGAAGAGCGAAGCAAAGGAGATCAGGAAAGGGTTTCCACTCATATAATAGATGTGTTCGTGCCAGGCCATATCCACTTCAACCCAACGCTCCCGGTTAAAGTGTTTCTTCAGGTAGGTCATCTCTTCCATCAAGGTATTCAACCTGGCTTTCTGTTCTGCACTGCCCAGCGTTGCTGCGAGCAAACATGCCCGGGGCTCAAGGCTGCTTCGCATCACGAGGAAGTGATCGATAACCTGATGGACGTTTTCTTCGGTCATCCACCATGAAAGCAACTCCTGATCGAGAAAGTTCCAGTTACCCTGAGGCATGACGCGTGTACCGATGCGAGGGCGTGGTAGCACCATCCCTTTGGCGGTGAGGGTCTTAACTGCCTCACGAACGGCGGTACGGCTAACGCCAAACTGCTCACCCAGTTCCATTTCACCCGGTAGGATACTGCCCGGCGCATATTTACCGGCCAGAATTCGCTGAGCTAACTTCTCAGCCAGCACATAAGAGAGGTTTTTTTGGGCTGCCAGCTGTTGTGCGCTTAAGGGCATCGCTCTTATTCCTTAATTGTTCATGCTGATAAGTATGCCATCTGCAGTGTGATTGTGGTTGCAAAGACACCAAATAGAACAATTAGTAGCTTGATATGCACACTTTTGGTGAAAAAAAACGCGGTCAGAAACTTTTTTTAAATTTACGCTTGTCACCGCCGAAG
>NZ_JAIWPG020000053.1 GCF_020532665.2 Lelliottia sp. WAP21 | reverse complement strand
TAAAGGTCGCAGGTGGAAGCTGTGGCCACCATTCCTCCTCCTGCGACAAACTGTCAGTTCAATATAATAAATTATTAAAAAAATTAAATTTATCATTTTTATGTCAAAGTCAGCCGGGTAATCCCTCAGTACACATCCATTTAAACAGCCCCACGGCCTTTAAAGAAATAACATTAATCAACTTATTAATTATATTTCCCAACTGACACTAATCCG
>NZ_JAIWPG020000052.1 GCF_020532665.2 Lelliottia sp. WAP21 | reverse complement strand
TCACGATAAGGTGCCGCGTAGCGGTAATGTTCCCCGGTCGTCACCGCGTCATTGCGCACGCTGACGGTGGTATCCATCGGTGTGGAGGCGGTGCGATAGTTGTAGTCCCGGGTCCTGACGGTGCCGGTGGCAAGATTATGCCAGGTACGCACATCCCAGACAGACTCCGCTGCGCCGTCGAACAGGCCTGATGGTTCACTGTACGGCAGGCGCACGTCAAACCGGTAGTTAAGCTGGCTGTCGGC
>NZ_JAIWPG020000051.1 GCF_020532665.2 Lelliottia sp. WAP21 | reverse complement strand
ACCTGGCTGTCGACATCCGCTTTCAGGGCCTGCGCTTTTTCTGCCGCTATTTCCAGTTGTTGCAGTTGCTGATTAAGCCTGTCGATTTCCTTCAGCGCGGCATCCATGTCCAGGGCTTCGCCCTGCGCTTTCGCCTGGGCATCTGCACTGACGAACAGCCCTTTCCCGGCTCGCAGCGTTCCCCACTCATCGGTACGCAATTCTGAGCCCCTGCCGCGAGGCGCTCCCTTGTTGTCCACCAGATGTCCGCTGTTGAGCTGCG
>NZ_JAIWPG020000050.1 GCF_020532665.2 Lelliottia sp. WAP21 | reverse complement strand
CCCTCGAAGACCAGGCGGTTAATGCCGGTCGTGGATCTGTCGGAGAGGGTGTCGCGCCCGTGACCGGCACTGAAGCGGTAGATGTCATTCCCGGCGCCGCCGTTAAGGGTGTCGTCGCCGGTGCCGCCGATAAGGGTGTCATCACCCGCATTGCCGTAGAGGCTGTCATTCCCGTTATAACCGTACAGCGTGTCGTTGTTGTTCCAGCCGCTGAGGGAGTCGTTCCTGTCGGTGCCGTAGACCGGGAAGCCGGATGCGAGGAGCTCG
>NZ_JAIWPG020000005.1 GCF_020532665.2 Lelliottia sp. WAP21 | reverse complement strand
GGGATGTCGCTCAGTTTAAATGCGCTTCATGCGTGCACATCTGACACCCTCCCCGCCAGGGGAGGATGGTAAACCTTATCCCAGATGTTCGCCCCCGCACACGCCATGCACTTCTGCCGTGACGTAGCTCGACTCCTGACTTGCCAGATAGACATAGATCGGCGCCAGCTCTGCGGGCTGGCCGGCACGCTTCATCGGAGTCTGCTGACCAAACTGCGGCAGTTTTTCCTGAGGCTGTCCGCCGGAGATTTGCAGAGCGGTCCAGATGGGGCCAGGGGCAACAACGTTGACGCGGATACCTTGCTCAGCGACCTGTTTTGCCAGACCACGGCTGTAGTTAAGAATAGCGGCCTTGGTCGAGGCATAATCCAGCAGGTGCGGGCTGGGCTGGTATGCCTGAATAGACGAGGTGGTCACAATACTGGCACCGGCCGGAAGCAACGGAATCGCTTCCTGGGTTATCCAGAACAGGGCCAGCACGTTTACGGCATAGGTTTGCTTGAACTGTTCCGTCGTCAGATCGGCAATCTTTTCCACGGCGGTCTGCTTCCCGGCCACTAACGCCAGAATATCCAGCCCCCCTAACGCCTCATGAGCTTTATGCACCAGCGAACGGGCAAAGGCTTCATCGCTTAAATCCCCGGGAAGCAGCACGGCTTTACGTCCTGCCTCTTCAATCAGTTGTTTCACCTGACGGGCATCTTCTTCTTCAGCAGGGAGGTAGTTAATCGCCACGTCCGCGCCTTCACGGGCATACGCAATGGCCGCTGCACGTCCGATACCGGAGTCACCGCCTGTCACCAACGCCTTGCGATTTGAGAGCCTGCCGCTGCCTTTGTAGCTCTCTTCGCCACAGTCTGGCACGGGCGTCATCTTCGCTTGCACCCCAGGGGCAGGCTGCTTTTGCTTAGGGTATTCGCCCGTATAATATTGGGTGGTGGGGTCCTGGATTGTCGTCTGGTTATTAGCCATTAAGATCTCCTTACTTGACTTGCGATATCAAGAGGTAAGTCTAGATGGCCTCTGTCGTCCTGAGGCAAATTCAGGAAAAACCCTAAAGCGAATGAACGTGATAAGACAGAGAAAGGGATCAGGGCGTGGTGGGGGTATCGGTCACGGGGGGAGCGACAGACGCCTCGTTCAGGGCAACGGCGGTGACGCTTGCCGTGCGGTAGTTACCGTCTGCCAGCTTGCGGGTTAAACGCAGCGTCGCCGTTTCGCGGGCCAGCAAATGTTGATAATGGCTTTCAAGACGACCCATGATTTTTTCTTTTAGGTCGGGTTTCAGCGCAATGACGGCATTTATCATCGCGCCATAAATTTCTTCTTTCACCTGAAGAGAATATATCTCGCGCCGATTTTGCCATTTTAAACGGACCAGCGCGGCCGGGATCGATACCAAATCTTGCGCAATACGCGCCATCTCTTCATTTTTATAGGTGACCAGCGCATCGAGATTCTGCTTTAAGATAAACTCGTCACTTTTTTGGTTATCTAAAGTCAAATAAACGTTGTTGTCTTCGACATCTTTCACGTTAATCGTCCTCTAGTTTATAAAAGACAGGGTTGTTGGTTTCTCGGGTAATAAGATTAAGCCAAATTTTATTGCCCGCTTCGTTTATTTCTTCAGTCTTTTCGGCCATTATTTGACTTAATGTCTGGGTATCTATTTCACCTTCTGCCTGAAGATCGTTTAACAGCGTGGCAAAGGCTTCAATCTTTACAACCCGAAATAAGCGGTCTTTAATATGCCTGTCGTGCTCTTCCAGCAGCATATTACGGGACTTACCGCTACGGGTAACACCTATTAATATGTCGGCTTCGAAATCGGCGAGCGTTCTTTTTCCCTGAGTGAAATTAGCGTGACTTTCTGCGCTCCCGGGTTTTGGATCCACAGAGGTAATGTGGTACCTGGCCGGGACGAGATTCTCGGGCAGCATTTTTATATCCTTTAACTTCAACACGGTAGGAATAGATAAGGCGTGAGATTCGTTGACAATAACATGTGGCAAATTTAAAATCAAAAAAAATGGAGCCAACCCATGAACAGCATTTTTTATTCTGTCATTACCTTACTATTACTCACGGCAGGCGTTCTTTTATTGATGCGAGAGTTCAATAAAACGAAAGGTGCGCCGCAGGACCCTTCTCAGCCTGAGCCTGTTCTTATGACCAAAGAAGAGGGCGAGGACCATTTTTCGGTGCTGATGAATGCCATCACGCCGGTCTGGTATTGGCGTGTGAATCATGAATATATCGATTTTCTGCATGCAACAATTAAGCGCATGAAGATGACCGAAATAAACGATACGCCGGGTCTTTTCGACGCTCAGCGCCGTTGCAGCGACCTCAATTCTGCCGTCTATAAATATTATGACAATATCAAAAAGCGCTGTCTTAACGGCGAAAAGGTCTCTCATACTGATTTGGACGTGCTGAACCTGCGCCAGTGTTTTCGGGAGTTCAGTCTGGATGCGTATCCTGAGCTGGTGGTAATTGTCTGGCCTGAGTATGCCCGGCCTGTCGTCGACCCGTCTGAAGTCTGAGGATTTACTCCTGTCACGGACATCACAGGTCATCCCCCTCTCAGGAGAGAGGGGGGGTACCATTACTTATCTGACGATGCCTGCCACAAATTGAGTTCCCCGTCCGCGACGTGCTGATCGATTCGTTTCAGTTCATCCTCCGTGAAACGCAGGTTATCCAGCGCCTGGACGTTCTCTTCCAGTTGCTCTGCGCGGCTCGCCCCTATCAGCACCGAGGTAACGCGGTCATCTTTCAGCAGCCAGCTTAAGGCCATCTGCGCCATTGTCTGACCCCGGGCCTGTGCCATGTCGTTCAAAAGACGCAGACTGCTGAGATTCGCCTCCGTCAGCATTTTCTCGGTCAGACCGCGTGCTTTCTTGCCCTCACGCTGCATGCGTGAATCCTCGGGGATCCCGTTGAGGTATTTTCCGGTTAACAGCCCCTGCGCCAGCGGCGTGAAGGCGATGCAGCCGGTGCCGTTTGCGGAGAGTGTATCGAGCAAGCCGCTCTTATCCACCCAACGGTTAAGCAGGTTGTAAGAGGGCTGATGGATAAGCAACGGGATTTTCCATTCGCGCAGCAGGTCGGTCATCTGTTGGGTACGTTCAGGGGAGTAGGATGAAATCCCAACGTATAACGCTTTGCCGCTCTGCACGGCGTCCGCCAGCGCTGATGCGGTCTCTTCCATGGGGGTATTTTCGTCCACGCGATGGGAATAGAAGATATCCACGTAGTCAACGCCCATGCGTTTCAGGCTTTGATCGAGGCTGGCGAGCAGATATTTGCGTGAGCCGCCCGAGCCGTACGGGCCGGGCCACATATCGTATCCCGCTTTGGTCGAGATGATTAACTCGTCACGGTACGCCGCGAAATCCTCGCGCAATAAACGGCCAAAGTTCTCTTCGGCACTGCCCGCAGGCGGGCCGTAGTTGTTAGCGAGATCGAAATGGGTGATCCCCAAATCGAACGCTTTACGCAAAAGTGCGCGTTGATTGTCGAGCGGCTGCACGTGGCCAAAACTGTGCCACAAACCCAGGGAGAGCGCGGGCAGGCGCAGTCCGCTCTTGCCGCAATAGCGGTACTGCATATTCTCATAGCGGGCAGGGTAAGCGTTCCAGGACATTCTTTCTCCTTTCTGAGGTGATGAATTTTCGAAACAGCGTTTTCATTCTATCCTTATACAATCACAATTCCGGGAGATATGCGATGACGCGTCTGACCGCAAAAGACTTTCCGCAAGAATTGCTCGATTACTACGACTATTACGCCCACGGCAAAATCAGTAAACGCGAGTTTCTTAACCTGGCGGCGCGCTATGCGGTGGGGGGAATGACGGCGCTGACGTTGTTGACGATGCTCAAGCCCAACTATGCCCTCGCGGAACAGGTGAAATTCACCGATCCCGATATCCTGCCTGAATACATTCATTACCCGTCACCCAACGGGCATGGTGACGTCCGTGGCTACCTCGTAAAACCGGCAAAGACGACGGGGAAGGTGCCTGCGGTGGTCGTCGTGCATGAAAATCGTGGCCTGAATCCCTACATCGAAGACGTGGCACGGCGGGTGGCTAAAGCGGGGTATATCGCCTTAGCGCCAGATGGCTTAAGCTCTGTCGGGGGATATCCCGGCAACGACGAAGAGGGCAAGGTGTTGCAGCAGAAGGTCGATCCGACAAAGTTAATGAACGATTTCTTTGCCGCGATCGAATTTATGCAACGTCATCCTGAGGCCACCGGGAAAGTGGGCATCACCGGTTTTTGCTACGGTGGAGGCGTCTCAAATGCGGCTGCGGTCGCCTATCCTGAGCTTAATTGCGCCGTGCCGTTTTATGGTCGTCAGCCAGCTGCCGCGGATGTGGTGAAAATAAAAGCGCCGTTGCTCCTGCATTATGCTGAGCTCGATAAAAATATTAATGAGGGCTGGCCTACCTATGAAGCAGCGCTTAAATTGAACAATAAGGTTTATGAAGCGTACCTTTATCCAGGGGTAAACCACGGATTTCACAACGATTCCACCCCCAGGTACGACGAAGCGGCCGCTGAGCTGGCCTGGCAGCGTACGTTAAGCTGGTTTGAAAAGTACCTGACATAACGCCGAATCGCGTGTTAACGATAATCATAAAAGGTTATATCTTCTCGTTTTTCTGCCGATAACCGAGGGTAAGTCTCGCCTCTGGGCGATATCTCCCTCACGGCAAGGAAAACTCTATGCAGATGCTTCGCAATTTCACGATCCGGTTTGTCATGCTGGCAATACTGGGACTCTTTTGTTTAATGTGGGCCGGGGTAGGCTTGTACAGCACCTGGTCACTCTCCCGGGTGTCTGAAGGTAACGAGGTAGATCGCCAGCTGGTCAAACAGATGACGGTCTTGAGTCAGGGAAACGATCAGTACTTTCGCTTTGTTACGCGTCTGAGCCGCGCCATGGATACCAAAGCGGCGGGCGGCACGCCCGATTTAGCACCCGCACAGCAAGCTCTGGATAAAATGGCGAAGAAGCTGGACGAGATGAAGGCTATTTCGCCAGGTCCAATGGATGAGCAGGTTTCAGCACAGGTGATTTCCAGCTGGCAGGCCCTGCTCGATCAGGGGATCAAGCCGCAAATGCAGCAGGCGCAGCAAGGGCAGCTCGACGGTTACCGTCAGCAGGCGAATACGGTGACGCCACCGCTCAGCCGTGCGTTTGGTGCCGCAGCGGAAGCCTTCAACACTGCTGCCGATAAGACTCTCGATAATACCCGCGTGCTGGTGGATGGCCTGACCAGCATGACCCGCACGGTGATCATCGCCGCCACGATTATCGGTTTACTGATCCTGATCTTCACCGACCGCTATCTGGTCGCGATGCTGGTAAAACCTCTGGATCGCATTCGCGAACATTTCCGCCAGATTGCGCAGGGCGATCTGAGCCAGCCTATTATTCCCTTTGGACGCAACTGTGTCGGTCAACTGGTGCCGTTGCTCACCGCCATGCAGGACAGCCTGCGCGAAGCGGTCAGCACCATTCGCTCCGGTAGCGAAAACATCTGGCGCGGGGCAACGGAAATCTCCAGCGGCAACAACGATCTTTCCTCGCGCACGGAAGAGCAGGCTGCTGCACTGGAAGAGACTGCCGCCAGCATGGAGCAGTTAACCGCCACGGTAAGGCTGAATGCCGAAAGCGCACGTCAGGCGAGCGAGCTTGCCGACGTCGCCTCCACGACCGCCAGCCGGGGCGGATCGCTGGTGGATGATGTTGTCGCAACGATGACGGGCATTTCTGACAGTTCAAAGAAAATTGCGGAGATCACCAACGTCATCAACAGCATTGCCTTCCAGACCAACATTCTGGCGCTCAACGCTGCCGTCGAAGCCGCCCGCGCAGGTGAGCAAGGGCGCGGGTTTGCCGTCGTGGCCGGTGAAGTCCGTAATCTGGCCAGCCGCAGCGCCAATGCCGCGAAAGAAATTGAAGGATTGATTGCGGACTCGGTTTCCCGCGTGGAGCAAGGCGCGCGGTTGGTGAATGACACCGGCAACACCATGGAAGCCATCCTGCGTGACGTGACGGAAGTGACGACCATCATGAAGCAGATTGCTTCGGCGTCGGAAGAACAGAGCAAAGGGATTTCGCAGGTGGGCATCGCCATTACCCAGATGGATGGCGTGACCCAGCAAAACGCCTCGCTGGTTGAACAAGTTTCCGCTGCTGCTTCCGCGCTGGAACGGCAAACCGAAGAGCTGCAACGTTCGGTGCAAAAATTCCGTCTCTCTGCGTAACCCCCGTTTAAAGGCCGCCCCGTGCGGCCTTATTTTTGAAGGGCTATCGTCTTGAAGGCTGAGCGTCCGAGATCAGTTGCGTCACCTGCGACAGATCGCCAATTTTTACCTCGCTTGAGCGCTGGAACTTGCTCTTATCAATCAGCAAAAGCGACTGACTGGCACGGCTGAGCAGTTGCGCCTTATAGCGGGCGTGGTAGTCCGTCGGATCCCACATGTTGCCCGCCTCATCAACGCCCTCGCAGGAAAAGATAAACAGATCGATCTCCAGCCCTTTGAGTAAGGACATCAGCGCAGGATTGACGTAACAGCGATATTTGCGCTCCAGCGTCCCCCCGGAACAGATGAGCGTAATGTTCTCGCGTTTCGCCATCTCATGACAGATAGGCAAGCTGTTGGTGAACACGGTTAAGGGGATATCGGGGAGCTGACGCGCTAGGTGAAAGCAGGTTGAACTGGCATCGAGCGCCAGAGTCATCCCCTCACTCACCCAGTCCAGCGCGTGGCGGGCAATATCCGCTTTATCAGCATAATGGCTTTTCAGACGTGCACCAAACGGCTCGCCGCCGTCGCGGCTGTCGGGATGGATCACGCGTGCGCGACCATGGTGGCGAACAATTTTGCCCTGGTGTTGCAAGATATTCAGATCGCGTCGGATCGTCTCTTTACTGACGGCGAGTGTGATGGCGAGCGCGTCGGTTGTCAGCCAGTCACAGCCACTGAGCAACTGGATGATCTGCGCCTGGCGGTGCGTTTTCATGCATCGTTCCCGGTGCGTGATCGTGCGCCCGGAATATAACAGGCGTAATGAATTTTCAGAGTGAGAATGTGCTGCCTGAACGCCTGTTTTGTCATGCGAAGTTTCTTAAGGAAATAAGGATGATTCTTGCCAGTTTAGGGGGACTTGTAAATATGAGAGTGAAAAAAGAGCAGGTTACCTGCGGGGTTGCATAGCAGGGAATTCCTCTCTCTGAATAAAGCATAGCGGGACGTCGTGTTCTTATCGTTATATAATGATTTTTATAACGATAAGGTGAGGACAACATGAAACAACGCTTTTGGCAGGCAGTGGCATTTAGCGCGCTGATTTTACTTCCGTTTTCTTCAGAGGCATCGCGGCAGATAACTGACCAGATTGGCCGCACGGTGACCCTTCCCGATACCGTCGATCGTGTCGTGGTGCTACAGCATCAGACGCTGAACCTGCTGGTGCAGATGAACGCCACCGATAAAATTGTCGGCGTGATGGCAAACTGGAAACAACAGCTGGGAGACGGCTATGCCCGCCTGGCCCCGGAGCTTAACCACAAGGCGGCGCTCGGGGATCTGACGCACGTGGATGCTGAAAAACTGGTGGCCCTGCATCCGCAGGTGGTCTTTGTCACCAATTACGCACCGCAGGAGATGATCGACAAGATCAGCAGCCTTGGGATCCCCGTCGTGGCGATCTCTCTGCGACATGATGCCGCAGGGGAAAAGGCCAAAATGAACCCTTCTATGGCCGATGAAGAAAAGGCCTATGACCTGGGGCTGCGCGAAGGCATCACGCTTATTGGTGAGATCGTCAATAAGCAGTCCGAGGCGCGGGCGCTGATTGAGGCCACCGATCGGGGGCGTAAAAGGGTGAGCGACCGTCTGAAGGATGTTGCGGCGGAAAAACGTGTTCGGGCCTATATGGCGAATCCGGCGCTGACAACCTACGGTTCGGGAAAATACACCGGCTTGATGATGGCACACGCGGGCGCGGTGAATGTGGCAGCATCGACCCTTCAGGGCTTTAAAACCGTGGCAATGGAGCAGATCATCGCCTGGGATCCCCAGGTGATTTTTGTGCAGGATCGTTACCCGTCCGTGGTCAACGAAATCCAGACCTCCCCGCAGTGGCAGACTATCGATGCGGTAAAACATCATCGCGTCTATCTGATGCCCGATTATGCCAAAGCCTGGGGCTATCCAATGCCGGAAGCGATGGGCATTGGCGAGCTGTGGATGGCGAAAAAACTCTATCCTGAAAAATTCCAGTATGTGGATATGCGCAAAGTGGCTAATGACTGGTATCAGCGCTTCTATCGCACGCAGTATCAGGGGATCGACTGATGCAGGTCCTGGCGGCAGGCAGCCTGCGAACGGTCTGGACATCGCTGATGGCGCATTTTCCTCAACCGGTGCAGACACTGTTCGGCCCTGCCGGGCTGCTGCGGGAACGCATCGAAGCGGGCGAGCCGTGCGATCTGTTTGCGTCAGCCAGTCTGGCCCATCCGCAGGCGCTGCTGGCTGCCGGACGTGCGCTGGCTGTTTTGCCCTTTGCCAGTAACCAGCTGTGCCTGACCGTCCGCCGCGAGGTATGGCGTGAAGGTGATGACTGGTTTTCGCTGCTGACGCGGAAAGGATTACGCATTGCCACTTCAACGCCCGGCGCCGATCCGTCGGGTGATTACACGCAAGAGCTGTTTACCCGCATGGGGAGTGCGGGCGAAAGCGTGAGGCGACGAGCAGAGGCGCTGGTAGGGGGACGTGATTCCGCCCCCATTCCACCCGGCAAACTGGCGGCAGAATGGATACTTCGCAGCGGCAACGCGGAGGTCTTTATTGGTTATGCGAGCTACGGTGAAAAGCTCCGCCAGATGGACGGACTGAAAGTCCTCGATATCCCGCCCCCCTTTAACCCACGTGCGAACTATGCCTGTGCGGTCATCAGCCCACAGGCGCAGCCGCTGGCGGATTTTTTACAATCGGTTCAGGCTCAAGCGATATTGCACCAGGCAGGATTTTTACCCTCTCCCCGTGAATGAGGGCTTCTCCCTCTCCCTGTGGGAGAGGGCCGGGGTAAGGGCAACAGGCCGCACGTTCTCCCTCTCCCTGTGGGAGAGGGCCGGGGTGAGGGCATCAGACCGCATGTTCTCCCTCTCCCCGTGGGAGAGGGCTGGGGTGAGGGCAACAGGCCGCACGTTCTCCCTCTCCCCGTGGGAGAGGGCTGGGGTGAGGGCATCAGACCGCACACATTAACCCTGACGTTTATCCTCGGTCTGTGTATCGAAGTCGCTGGCCGCATGGCGTTCATGCAACTGCTCGCTCGGCTCACCAAAGGTCCGGTTGACCATACGACCACGCTTCACGGCAGGGCGGTTGCCTACATCTTTCGCCCAACGCTGCACGTGGGTGTATTTCTCAGCGTCCAGGAATTCCGCAGCGTTATACACGTTGCCCAACACCACGCTGCCAAACCACGGCCAAATCGCCATATCCGCAATAGTGTACTCTTCACCCGCGATATAACGGCCCCGGGCCAGTTGCTTATCCAGCACGTCGAGAAGGCGTTTGGCCTCCATGGTGAAACGGTCAATGGCGTACTGGATCTTCACCGGCGCATAGTTATAAAAGTGGCCAAAACCGCCACCCAGGAACGGCGCGGAGCCTTGCAGCCAGAACAACCAGTTCAGGGTTTCCGTGCGTCCAGCCAGATCCTTTGGCAGGAAATGACCAAATTTCTCTGCCAGATACAGCAAGATATTTCCGGATTCAAACACGCGGGTCGGCGGCGTAGTGGAATGATCTCGCAGCGCCGGGATCTTTGAGTTTGGGTTAACGTCAACAAAGCCGCTGGAGAACTGATCGCCTTCGCCAATGCGAATCAACCATGCGTCGTACTCCGCCCCGGTCACCCCAAGCGCCAGCAACTCTTCCAGCATGATGGTCACTTTCTGGCCGTTTGGTGTCCCCAGAGAATAGAGCTGGAGCGGATGCGTCCCCACAGGCAGCGCTTTTTCGTGGGTCGCACCGGATACCGGACGATTGATATTCGCGAATGCGCCGCCGTTACTGTTTTGTTCCCATTGCCATACTTTTGGTGGCTGATACGTGTTGTCGGACATGTTGGTCTGCCTTTTGCGTGATGTATTGAGGCAGTGTAGCAGGAGATTCGTGAACGGTTTAACGAACTGAGCGCTCTAAACTGGCGCTATTCCTTCTGGCGCTTATATATATCAATTCGGTTATAAGCTTAATCGAAAATCGCATTTTCATTGTTAATGCGAAATAACGTAAAGCTGCATATGATGCTTCTGAATAAAAATAATTTAACAGTATTAAACACTTTTAAGGCAAGGAGTTAGTGAGATATGCGCAAGCGACTATTATCTGCTGTTCTGGTCTCAATGGCATTAAGTGCGGCAGGGTGTGATGATGCCAAAAATAAAGAGACCACCGCTGCGCCAGCCGCGAAAAGCGAGACGGCAAAAGAGGGCGGTTCATTAATTATTGGTATTACCTCCGGCGATCCGCTGGCGGTAAATCCGCTGTATGCCAGCGACCGCACCACCTTAACCATTATGCAGGCGCTCTATGCGCCGCTCTACAGCTTTAACGACGGTAAAATCGAATGGGGCCTTGCCGAAAGCCTCACCCCTTCCGCCGATAATTTAAGCTATACCCTGACCTTAAAACCCAACCTGAAATGGCAGGATGGCCAGCCGCTGACCGCCGATGATGTCGTCTTCACCTTTACTAAACTGCTCGATGCCAAACAGCACAGCTTCTTTCGCAGCATGTTCACCTATGGCGGGAAACCGGTTGAGGTGAGCAAGGTTGACGACCGCACCGTGAAATTCACCTTACCGCAGGTAAGCGCCGCCTTTACCGGCACGCTGGTGCAGATCTACCCGATCCCGCAACATGTGTTCGCCAGCGAAACCGATCTGGAGAAAAGCACCAAAAACGATGCGCCGGTAGGGTCCGGTCCGTTCAGGTTTAAAGAGTATCGCGCCGGACAATATTATGCTCTGACCCGTTTTGATGATTACTGGAACGGCAAGGCGAAGCTGGATTCCGTGACCTACCGTTTCGCCAAAGACAGCAATTCCGCCAACCTTGCGCTGCAAAACGGCGAAATTAACCTCAAGATGGTCGATCCGCAGGATGTCAGCCGACTGAAAAATACCGGTAAATTTGATTTTGTGGTCTATCCGGAAGGGCGTCTGGCCTACATGACCTTTAACCAGAACGTCCCTGTCATGAAGAGCAAAGAACTGCGTCAGGCTATCGCTTACGCCATCAATAAAGATGAGCTGACGCAAACGGCGTTCACCTCGCTGGATTACGCCAAACCCGCCACCTCATTCCTGACGCCGGATACCCTGTATCAGACCGATGACGTGGAGCAGTATAAATTCGATCAGGAGAAAGCGAAGGCGCTGCTGAAAGCGTCCGGCGCACCGCAAAACCTGAAACTGCGTCTGGCCTATGTGAACACCAATAAAACCCAGGAGAGCATGGCGCTCTATATTCAGCAGTCGCTGAAGGGGATTGGCGTGAACGTGGAACTGATGCCGCTGGATTCCAACGCCATGTCTCAGCGAAGCCTGGATATGAATAACACGGCGTGGGAGCTGAATCTGGGCGGTTACATCATGGGTGCCGAGCCTGACGGCTATAAATCACTCTTTATGAGCAACGAAGCCTACAACTACGCGCATTATAAAAATCCGCAGTTTGACGCGCTGTGGGATAAAGGCGCAGTAGAGACCGATACCGCGAAGCGCGCTGAAATCTACAAGCAGATTCAGCAAACCGTCGCCAATGACATGACCTATTACCCTATCTCCTATACCAATGCGACCGTCGCCGTCGATAAACGATTTGGCGGCACGCAGGAGGCTGAACCGAAGCCTGTATATATGTTCCAGGATCTGTCAAAAATCTATCAAAAATAAGCGGTTGCCCCGGTCATGTGATCGGGGCCTTTAGGGTCTGGCGGTAAGGACATGTCGTGAACACTTTATTAACGCGTCGGCTGCTGCAACTGCTGCCGATGCTTTTCTTTATTTCCCTGGTGGCATTTCTGCTGGTTAAGCTTGCGCCGGGCGACCCGGTGGCGGCGTATATCACCCCGCGAATGGCGCCGGAGGATATCGAACGGATCCGCCAGAGCATGGGGCTGGATAAACCGGTCGTCACGCAGTATGTGCTGTGGTTAAAAAATGTCTTACAGGGGGACCTGGGCTATTCCCTGATCTACCACCGTCCGGTGCTGGAGATGATCGGCGAACGTATCCCCGCCACGCTTGGGCTGATGGGCGCGTCACTGCTGATGGCGATGATTTTCGCCATTCCTCTTGGTTTGCTGGCCGGTGCGTTTAAACACCGCTGGCTGGATCACGTCCTGAACCTTTTTGCCTATATTGGTATTTCCGTGCCGATATTCTGGTTCGGCATTCTGCTTATCACCGTATTTGCCGTGCAGCTCAACTGGTTTCCCAGCATGGGGATGCGCACCATCGGCATGGACGATAACTGGCTGGACGTGGTGCACCACGGCGTATTGCCCTGCATCGCGTTGACCTTTTATAACCTCTCCAGCTACGTGCGCTACATTCGTTCCAACACTATATCGCAACTGTCGGCAGACTATGTCCAGACCCAGCTGGCCTACGGCGCCACGCGTTCCGGCATCCTGTTCCATCATGTGTTGAAGAATGTGCTGCTGCCGGTGATTACCCTCTTTGGCCTGTCGTTTGGCGAACTGATCGTGGGAGCTTATGTGACGGAAAGCGTCTTCTCGTGGCCGGGCATGGGGCTTCTGGGAATCCAGTCGATCACCTCGCTCGATTACCCACTGATCATGGCGATCATTATGCTGTCGTCGATGATGCTGATTGTCGGCAACCTGATAGCCGATCTGTTGTATCGCTTCGCCGATCCCCGCATTCGTACACTGAGGTAACCCGGATGAGCAGACGCTGGCAACACGTTCGTCACCAGCTGCGCCGCAATCGTCCGGCGCAGTTTTCCCTTCTGGTATTGTTTATTTTTATCGCTGCCGCGCTCTGTGCGGGGCTGAGCCCCTACGATCCGGATCGGATGTCGTTGGGAGCACGCACGCTGCCGCCTGACGCGGCCCACTGGTTTGGCACCGATGAATATGGGCGGGATTACTTCACGCGCGCGCTTTATGGCGGGCAAATTTCCCTGATGGTGGGCTTTCTTGCGATGCTCTTTTCCACGCTGATTGGCACCGTGGTAGGGACGGTCAGCGGCTATTTTGGCGGCTGGCTCGATAATCTGATGATGCGGGCTGTTGATATTTTGATGGCGATACCGGCGTTTTTTCTGCTGCTGGTGGTGAACGCCTACCTCAAGCCGGGCGTGGATAATATCATTCTGATCATCAGCCTTCTGACGTGGATGAGCATGTCGCGCCTGGTGCGAGCGGAAACCCTGACGGTGAAAGAGCGCGAATATGTTCTCTATGCTCGCGCATCCGGTGAGCATCCGCTGCGTATTATTTTGCGGCACATCATTCCTGGCGTCATGCCGACGGTGATTGTGGCGGCTACCCTGAATATCGCCTCGGCGATCCTGATGGAATCGACGTTAAGCTTCTTAGGTTTAGGCGTGCAGGCACCCGCCGCCTCCTGGGGGAGTATGCTCAATAATGCCCAGTCGTATATTGGCGAAGCCTCATGGCTGGCGATGTTCCCCGGCATTTTGATCCTGCTGACGGTCTTCAGTTTTAACGTGTTGGGCGACGTGTTCCGCACCGCCTTTGAGCCGGGAGCGAACCGCGATGAGTAACTTATTAGCCCTCGATAATCTGCAAACCATTTTCCGTACCCGGGATGGCGATGTCCACGCGGTGCGTGGCGTGAGCTTTCAGGTGCAGCCTGGTGAGCTTGTTGGCATCGTCGGGGAGTCCGGCTGCGGAAAAAGCGTGACCTGCAAATCGATCATCCAGCTGCTGGGCAGCAACGGGCGGATCGCGGGGGGCAGTATCCATTTTCAGAATGACGATCTGGCCAGGAAAACGCCCGAGCAGATGCGCGCCATTCGTGGAAATGAGATCGCAATGATTTTCCAGGATCCGATGACCGCGCTTAATCCTGTGCTGACCATCGGCAGGCAGATGGCTGAGATCCTCATCCGCAACAAAAAACTGTCAAAAAAAGCCGCTAAGGCGGCTGCCATTGCCATGCTGGAGCAGGTGGGGATTGCCGAAGCGGAACGTCGCTATAACCAGTATCCGCACGAGTTCAGCGGCGGAATGCGCCAGCGGGTCATGATTGCCATCGCGCTCTCCTGTCACCCTAAACTGCTGATCGCCGACGAGCCCACGACCGCGCTGGATGTCACCATTCAGGCACAGATCCTGCGACTGCTGAAAAGCCTGCAACAGCAAACCCGGACGGCCATTTTGCTGGTGACGCACGATCTTGGCGTGGTGGCGCAGGTCTGTAGCCGTGTGGTGGTAATGTACGGCGGGCTGGTCATGGAGGAGGGCAGCGTGGAGGATATCTTCTACCGTGCCGCGCATCCTTATACGCAGGGGCTGCTGGCATCATTGCCGCGCCCGGGACAGGTCGGCCATCGTCTGTCACCCATTGACGGATCGCCACCAGGTCTGCTCAATCCGCCGCCGGGCTGTCCCTTTGCCGGACGCTGTCCAAAACGGATGCCGCAGTGCGAACAACAACCCCCTTTTTACCGTATCGGTGAAGGACATCGCGCCGCCTGCTGGCTGTGGCAGGAGAAGGAGATTCAGGCATGAGCGACACACACGCGCCGTTAGTAAGCGTACGAGCACTGCGCAAACATTATCATCTCAACGGGGGGCTGCTGCGCAAAGGCGTGGCGGTGAAGGCGGTGGATGGGGTGAGCTTTGATATCCATCGTGGTGAAACCTTTGGGCTGGTCGGGGAGTCTGGCTGCGGGAAATCCACGCTGGGCCGCGCCATTCTGCGCCTGTTTAACATCACCTCTGGCGAGATTCACTTTGCCGGGCAGGAGATTGCCCAGGCCAGCGAGAGGCAACTCAAACCCCTGCGCAAGCGCATGCAGGCGATATTCCAGGACCCGTACTCATCGCTTAATCCCGGGATGACGGTGCAGCAACTCATCGCTGAACCGATGCAGATCCACGGCTATCATCGTGAAGAACAGCAGGCGCGCACGGAATTTCTGCTCGAAAAAGTCGGGCTGAAGCGGGAGCATCTGCAGCGTTTCCCGCATGAGTTCAGCGGCGGCCAGCGTCAGCGGATCAGCATTGCCCGCGCCCTGTCGGTGCGCCCGGAGTTTGTTCTGTGTGATGAACCGCTTTCGGCGCTGGATGTGTCCGTGCAGGCGCAGGTGGTGAATATTCTTCAGGATCTGCAAGAAGAGCTGGGGCTGACCTATCTCTTTATCGCCCACGATCTGTCGATGGTGCGCCACATCTCCAGCCGTATCGGGGTGATGTATCTTGGCAAGCTGGTAGAGGTGGCACCCGCCGACGCGCTGTACCAGCATCCGGCACACCCCTATACCCGTGCGCTACTGGCGGCGGTGCCGCAGCCCGATCCGCGCATTCGCAATCTGGAGCAGGCGACCTTACGCGGAGAGATCCCCAGCCCCACGGCGGCGCTGACCGGGTGCCATTTTTGCAGCCGTTGTCCGCATGCAATGCCGGTATGTCAAACACAAGAACCGGTGATGCAGGAGATTGCCCCCGGCCATTTCACCGCCTGTTGGCTCTTCAGGACCTAAGCCCGCGCGTTTACTCACTCCTGCAGAGGTGTATGATTGATTCACCTCTGTCAGGTTAATTACAACGTGCAGACGACGACAACCCTTCCAACAATTGCCGCCTGCCTGTTTTAGGTTGAGAACATGCGTAAAGGAAAGTTAAGCAGTGACGCTCCGTTTGGGACGTTATTAGGTTATGCGCCGGGAGGCGTGGCAATTTACTCGTCAAACTACGATAGTCTGGATCCGCGTCACTACCCTGAAGACGCCGAGTTTCGTAGCTATATCGGTAATGAATACATGGGGCACAAGTGGCAATGCGTCGAGTTTGCACGCCGCTTTCTGTTCCTTAACTACGGCTTTGTCTTCACGGATGTCGGCATGGCGTGGGAGATCTTCTCGCTGCGCTTCCTGCGCGAAGTGGTAAACGACAATCTTCTGCCCTTACAGGCGTTTGCGAACGGCTCAAGGCGTGCGCCTGAAGCCGGTGCGCTGCTGATCTGGCAAAAGGGCGGGGAGTTTAACGAAACGGGCCATGTTGCGGTCATTACGCAGTTACTGGGCGATAAGGTGCGGATTGCCGAGCAGAACGTTCTGCATTCTCCGCTGCCGTTTGGCCAGCAGTGGACGCGTGAGCTGCGCTTAAGCGTGGAGGACGGCTGTTACACCCTGCACGATACCTTTACCGACACCACCATTCTTGGCTGGATGATCCAGAGCGACAACGCGGAACACAGCCTGCCACAGCCCGATATTGATGGCGAACTGCTGAACATTCGTGGTGCAAGATTACCGAACAAACGTCAGTTCGACGGCAAGTGGTTGAATGAAAACGATGCCCTGCAAAAAGCCTACGTTCAGGCGAACGGCCACGTGATCAACAAAGATCCCTGTCAGTATTTCACCATCACGGAAAGCGCCGAGCAGGAGCTGATCAAAGCCACCAATGAACTGCATCTGATGTATCTTCATGCCACCGACAAGGTGCTCAAAGACGATAACCTGTTGGCGCTTTTCGACATTCCGAAAATCCTCTGGCCGCGTCTGCGTCTTTCATGGCAGTGGCGTCGCCACCATATGATCACTGGTCGTATGGATTTTTGCATGGATGAGCGCGGGCTGAAGGTGTATGAATACAACGCCGACTCGGCCTCGTGCCATACCGAAGGCGGGCTGATTCTTGAGGAGTGGGTGAAAAATGGCTATCGCGGTACGGGGCATAATCCGGCGGAAGGACTGCTGGAAGAGTTGACCGGTGCCTGGAAACACAGCCATGCGCGGCCTTTTGTGCACATCATGCAGGACAACGACATTGAAGAGGATTATCACGCGCTCTTTATTCAACGTTCTCTGATGCAAGCCGGTTTTGAGACCAAAATCCTGCATGGACTTGGCGCATTAAGCTGGGATACGGCGGGGCAGCTGGTCGATGAAGAGGGCCGCCACGTGAACTGCGTCTGGAAAACCTGGGCATGGGAAACGGCCATTGAACAGATTCGCGAGGTGAGCGAAACCGAATATGCCGCCGTGCCTATCCGCACCGGTCATCCGCAAAACGAAGTGCGTCTGATTGACGTCTTGCTGCGTCCGGAAGTGCTGGTCTTTGAACCGTTATGGACCGTCATCCCGGGCAACAAGGCGATCCTGCCCGTGCTCTGGCAGCTTTTCCCTCATCATCGCTATCTGCTGGATACGGACTTCGAGGTCAACGACGTGCTGGCAAAAACCGGGTATGCGGTGAAACCTATCGCCGGACGTTGCGGCAGCAATATTGATTTGATCAGCCCTGCGGAAGAACTGCTGGATAAATCCAGCGGCAAGTTTGTCGACAGAAAGAATATTTACCAGCAGCTGTGGTGCCTGCCCAAGGTGGACGGGAAATATATTCAGGTCTGCACCTTTACCGTTGGCGGTAACTACGGGGGCACCTGCCTGCGCGGGGATGACTCGTTAGTGATCAAGAAAGAGAGTGACATTGAACCGTTGATTGTAGAGAAAGATCGCTAGCCTAAACGGGCGCAATGAACACAGTTAACCTCCGCCGGGAAACCCGGCGGAGGTTTTTTTACGGGCGAGCGAAACTTTATGGCCTTAGCGTACGAACTATTATTGAAACCCACCACTTTTCCCTGATGGAGCCGACCATGAAACGCTTGAAAACGTTGTCCGCTATAGCCGTTCTGAGCCTGTCCCTTTTCACCCTGAGTGCGCACGCCGCCCTGGAAGCGGGTGCCAAAGCCCCTGACTTCAGCCTTCAGGGAGCACTGGGCGGCAAGCCGCTGACCTTCTCTTTACAGCAGGCGTTGAAAAAAGGGCCGGTGGTGCTCTATTTCTTCCCGGCCGCCTTCACCAAAGGCTGTACGCTCGAAGCCCACGCCTTTGCCGAAGCCACGGATGAGTTCAAAAAACACGGGGCGACCGTCGTGGGCGTCACGGCAGGAAATGTTGATCAGGTTGATGAATTTTCAAAACTGGAGTGCCGCGATAAATTCGCCGTTGCCGCCGATCCGGGCGCGAAGGTGGCTGCGGAATATAAAACCCTGATGGAGATGAACGGAAAAACCGTTTCGGATCGGACGTCGTTTGTGATTGCCCCGGATGGAAAAATCCTGCTCAGCTATACGGATCGTAATCCCGACGAACATATCCAGAAAACCATGGATGCCGTCAAAAAATACGCGAATTCCCACTCGTAATATCGCCACCGGGGTTCCCTATGTTAACTGCCATTCTGGCCGCCTTTTTGGGCGGCATTATCCTGAATTTTATGCCCTGTGTATTTCCGGTTATTTCGCTTAAAGCGCTTGGGCTTTTACATCATCAGGGCGACAGCAATCGTGCCCGTACGGAAGGCAGCGGATTTTTACTCGGCGTGGTGGTGACCATGCTGGCGCTGGCGGCCCTCCTGCTGGCGTTGCGCGCCGAAGGCACCGCCGTGGGATGGGGCTTCCAGCTGCAATCGCCGCTGGTGATAGGGATTCTGGCGCTCATCGTGCTGGGGGCCGCATTGAACCTGCTCGGCGTGTTTGAGGTGGGATTATCGCTTCAGCGGGCGGGGGAAATTTCCATGGGCCGGGGCGTATTTGTGCGCTCTGCGTTAACCGGCGCGCTGGCCATCGTGGTGGCGACACCCTGTTCAGCCCCCTTTATGGCCGGGGCGATTGGTTTTGCGCTGGTCCAGCCGGCCGCCGTGGCGCTGGGGATCTTCCTGGCCCTGGCACTGGGTTTTGCCGCGCCCTTTACGCTGGTTTCCTTCTTCCCGGCTATCGCAGCGCGTCTGCCGCGACCGGGCGCATGGATGGATATTCTCAAGCGGGGACTGGCGTTTCCGATGCTGGGGGCGTTCGCCTGGCTGGTGTGGGTTCTGGCGCAGCAGGCGGGCACTACGGCACTGGCGGCGATCCTGGCCAGCGCCGTGGTGGTCAGTTTTACGGGCTGGCTGTACGGCATCGCGCAACGCAGACGTCTGATGGGACGCTCCTTTAAGGTTCTGCTGACGGTAACGGTGGCGCTCTTTTTAGGGGCCGTAGTGCCGCTGCCGAAAGCCTTGCAGGCGGGGGCGGAGCCGACCGCAACGCAAACTGCCGCAGCGGAAGCGCCGGTCAAATGGTCACCTCAAACCGTTACTGAACTGCGCGGACACGGCAAAGCGATCTTTGTGAACTTCACCGCCTCGTGGTGCATCACCTGCCAGGTTAACGATCGGACTTCGTTATCGACGGACGCGGTCAAACAGGCGATTGCCCGTACAAATACCGTCTATATGGTGGCGGATTCGACTAAATTTAATGCGGACATTGACGATGCAATGAGCACCTTTGGGCAGGGCGGATTGCCGCTGTATGTGGTCTATCCTGCCGATGGTAGCGCGCCGAAGGTGCTGCCCCAGGTTCTGACCCCGTCGATTGTCATTAACGCACTGAATCAGGCATCCGGTAAAAAAGCATAAGGTGACGACCATGGCGGAATATGGATAACGGCAGAGTGCCGCGTGAAAGCTGGCCTGCGCTGATGGTCAGTGCGCAGGCGGGCGATCGTGAAGCCTATACGCAGCTATTGCAGGCGATCGTCCCCGTTATTCGCGCCATCGTGCGCAAGCGGGTGGGGGACAGCGCGCTGGTGGATGATGTCATTCAGGACGTGTTGCTGTCGGTTCATCGGGTGCGACATACCTACGATCCTGCTTTTCCGTTTCTCCCCTGGCTGATGGCGATTACGCAGGCCCGGACCATTGATGCCTTACGCCGCCGCGGGCGTTACCTTGTACGCGAGTCGGAGGAGGAGCAGGCAACCGACGCTGCCCTCTTTGACGGTGAAGAGCATCAGGAGAAGGCAGATGAGCTGGCGCTAATATTAGCGCAGCTACCGTCGCGCCAGCGTCAAATAGTGGAACATATTCATTTGCAGGAGATGAGCCTCGCAGAGGCCGCTCTGCGGCACAATCTGAGTATTTCAGCCGTTAAATCCTTACTACACAGAGCATTAACCAACCTTCGTCGGATAGGGGCAAACCATGGCCGATCATAACGTTTTCATTGAAAAACTGACTCGCGAAGCGGAGCCGGTCAGCCGTCCCTTAACCAGCGGTAAGCGCGTGCTGGCATGGATTCTGATGGCGCTACCCTGCGGTTGGGCGAGCAGTCTGCTGGTCTATCGCCTGACAACCGACTGGTCGCAGACGGGCTCGTGGCTTGTCGCGATGCAGCTCAGCCTGACGTTTATGATGGGCGTGTTAGCCATCCGTAACGCCTTTTCGTTCAGTATTGCCGGTCGCAAGCCGCTAAGCGGATGGTGGTTTCTTCCTCTCTTCCTGCTCTGGCTGGCGGGAGCGCTGCTCAGTCTGGGGCATAACCGGGTTCCCTCCGCTCATCCGGATGAAGTGAACTGTTACGCTTTTATGATGGCCGTCAGCCTTCCTATGATACTGCTTGCTGTGGCGTATTTGCGCCGCACGCGGGCAATTCATCCCCTGCGGGCGCTGGCCTCGGCCGGGGCTGGGGTGGCCTGTATGGCCCTCACGCTGCTGGCATTTTGCCATCCCGTCGAGACCCACTCTCTGGATCTTGTGCTGCATCTGGCTGCTTTTCTTACCATTGTGAGTTTGACTGTGATCCTGGGATGGCGGTGGGTGGTTATCCGGTAAACCCCCTCAGCGGGGGCCACGACGCTACAGGACTCTCTTAAGAAGGAATAATCTGAATAAGAGTTGAATTCAATGTTATTGTTCTGTTTAATTTTTTACATATGAAATTAAAATCCGTAAAATTAAAATATATTGGATTTAAATCTCGCAATGTGAGTTTGGGTAGTCATCTCTACTACATAAAACGCTCAAAATCGTTTTTTTGTGGAATATATAGCTCAGCACGCACAAAACTGACGATTATTTGAAAATCTTTGTGTTTGATCCCTTCTGAAATTAACTCAAATATGTACAGGTCGGGAAAATAAATATTTCTTTAAATTACAATATGATTATTAGTTGAGTTCAGAATACCTGTTTTAACCATTTGTCCAGAAACCTCATTTTTTCTCTTGCTATTAACACACTATTAACATTGTGGGTATAGTTCCACTTAAGACATTTTGTTATGCTCCAGGACGAATAGGATTAAGGAATAGGCAAAATCCTAAAAGGAATCATCCTGAACAGAGTTGATTTTGCCTGTGGTCACTATTTTTCCGGCAGCAATAAAAAATTTCTTGATGTGAATTATTTTTAGAAAAAGAGGCTTTCCGTACCACTTTAGGGTGAATAAATCGGAAGGGCGGTAAAGCACATCCTTAGGGGGTGAAATAGACGTGGGAGATCGCTCATGCCAAAAAAAGGTTTTTGGGGAATAATTTCAGCGCTGGCTATATTAACGTCATCAATGACGATGGCCTGGGCATTTAATGGTCCAGCGGGCGCCGCCCCTGTACCTGAAACATCTTTACGGGAAAGCATTCTCTTTGCTTTTGATCGCGATCCTTCTATTAGTCAGCAGGCCGCGCAGATGGGGATAGGACAAGCCCAAATAGATGAGGCTCGCAGTGGCTGGATGCCACAAATATCGCTTAATGGAAATACCGGACATAGCCAGACAACGGACTCCAGCGGCTCACTCAAAAATTCTGCGGCGTGGGGATTAAGCCTGACGCAGCTTGTTTATGATTTTGGCAAAACCGACAGCGCCATTAGCCAGACCTCGGCCCAGCGCGACAGCTATCGTTATCAGTTGATGAGTACGCTGTCGACTGTCGCGGAAAAAACCGCACTGAGCTATGTCGACGTCAAGCGCTATTCAGACCTGGCGAACGCGGCGAAAGAGAATGTTCAGGCGCTTAAAAATGTTCAGCAGTTGGCGAAATTGCGCTCAGATGCCGGGCTAAGCAGTACCTCTGATGAACTGCAAACGCAGACCCGGATTTCGGGTATGCAGGCGACGCTTGAGCAATATAACGCGGCTCTGCAAAGTGCACGGGCCAGGTTATCCGTTTTGACGGGCATTGATGCACAGCGACTTTCTCCGCTGCCGAACAGTCTTGAGGTTAAACAGGAATCGCTGGACAGCATCGATTATTCGCTGATTCCAGCCGTGCTGGCGGCAAGGACAATGGAAACCTCGGCACAATATGGCGTTGAGCGGGCAAAATCCCAGCACTGGCCGACGTTGAGCCTGAAAGGCGGGCGCACGCGCTATGAGTCGGATAACCGTTCATACTGGGACGATCAAATTCAGCTGAACGTTGATGCCCCGCTTTATCAGGGTGGGGCGGTTTCCGCTCGCGTACGCCAGGCTGAAGGAACCAGAGCCATGGCCTCTTCGCAAGTGGATCAGGCGCGCTTTGATGTTCTGCAAAAAGCCTCTGTTGCACAGGCGGACTGGGCCGGTGCGCGCGGTCGAATGGAGGCCGGCAGGCTCCAGCTTATCAATGCGCTGCGCACGCGGGACGTCTACAAAAACGAATACACGTTAAGCAAAAGAAGCATTAATGATTTGCTTAGCGTTGAACAGGATGTCTGGCAAGCCACATCGTCAAAAATAACGGCAGAATATGATAGCTGGAGTGCCGCAATTAATTACGCCTCCGCTATCGATAATTTAATGCCGCTCATTGGTATTGAAAAAAATGCCGCTGCAAAATTGCCTGATCTGAGTTAAATGCGCGCGGCGTCTGCCGCGAATATAAGTCTAAAAAAATGGGAATTTTTTCCCAGGGATTGTTACATCCCTTGGGTGGAAATACTCACAGGAATTCGTACGCCTGCAAGGAGAATAATATGAGTAAGGTTAAGATTGTTGATGTCATCATTCGTAAAACCGCAGAAAAAACGGTACTGACGGGAGAAGGTAATTTGTCGGTATCGGTCTCCGGGCCAAGCGTCATTGAAATTCACGGTTCTGCCCAGGATGTCGCGCGCTATATGCGTCAGGGCAAGGATCTGCTGATTTACATGAAAGATGGCAGCGTTATTCGATGCAATAACTATTTCATCGAGGATCCTGACACGCAAAACCAGTCTGAGCTGGTATTTAACGATCAACAGGAACTGACTCATATTTCCTTCGCAGAGACGGGGGAGACGGCGGCCCTGGCGGCAACCGAGTTAACCGCCAGCGCGACCCCGATTACCAGTATTGAACCTTTCCTTGAGCAGGGAAGTGTCCTGAGCGAGGCTCCCTGGGGCTGGATCGCGGGCGCGGCGCTGGGCGGCGGGGCTATTGGTGCACTGCTGGCCCATGGTGGCGACGGCGAGACGAAAACGAAGGTCATCGACAATACCAAAGAGGTTGAAAGCGCGACGCCGACCTTTATGGTCACGGATAAAGCGGGTGACAAGCAGGGGCTGCTGAGTGCAAAAGAGATCACGGACGATAACACCCCAACCTTTAGCGGCAGTGGTCAGCCGGGTGCAACCATTCAGATAAAGGACAGCAACGGCAGCACTATCGCCAGCACGATGGTCGGTAAAGACGGAACCTGGACGGTTAAACTGCCCACGCAAACCGACGGGGAACATACCTGGTCCGTGGTGCAGATCGACGGCAGTAAAACCACCTCCGCAGGTAACATTACGGTGACGGTGGACACTGCGGATGCCGCCGTTACGCTGGCCACCACCGCCGGTGATAACGTCATTAATGTTAGCGAACAATCCGCAGGCTTTACCCTGTCTGGCACCAGCAAAAGCCTGGCGCAGGGCACTCAACTGTCGGTGACGCTGAATGGCAAAACCTATAGCGCAGACGTGGGCGCGAACGGGACCTGGAGTGTCAGCATCCCGACGGCGGATGCCCGGGCGTTGAGCGAGGGGACCTGGACCGTGACCGTAAGCGGGAAAGACGCTGCGGGCAATACCGTCAGCGGTCATCAAACCCTGACTGTGGATACCCAGCCACCGTCGCTTTCGGTTGATACGCTTTCGCAGGACAACATTATTAATGCCGCTGAACACGGGCAGCCGGTGATCGTCAGTGGCACCACCAGCGCCGAAGCGGGCCAGATCGTTACGGTGTCGCTGAACGGCAAAAATCACACTGCCACCGTGGGCAGCGATGGCAAATGGTCGCTGACTTTGAGCGCCAGCGAGGTCAATGCGCTGGCCGAAGGCGATCATACTCTGACGGTGAACGTCAGCGATAAAGCCGGCAATCCAACCTCAACCACCTCTTCGTTCAGCGTTGATACCACCGCACCGGTGGTGACTGTGGATAGGGTGGCAGGCGATAACGTACTCAACACCGCTGAGCAGAGCCAGGCGCATGTGATTACCGGCCATGCAAGCGGCGCGGCGGCAGGGGATATCGTGACCGTGACGTTGGGCAACCACACCTTTACGGGCATGGTTCAGGCCGACGGGAGCTGGAGCGTGGGCGTTCCTGCCTCTGTGTTAGGGTCACTGGGTGAAGGCCAGCATACCTTTTCGGTTTCGGTCACCGATGCGGCGGGCAACACGGGCAACGCAACGCAGGGTATTACGCTGAGCGGCAACCCGCCTGAGTTTACGCTGGATGCGATAAGCCAGGATAACGTTTTGAACGCGCAGGAGTCCTTACAGCCGCTGAACCTGAGCGGCACCAGCAATCTGCCTGATGGCAGTGTGATGACCGTTACGTTAAACAACGTGAATTATCAAACGACGGTAGAAAATGGCGTCTGGGCCGTGCAGGTTCCGGTGACGGACGTGCTGAATCTGGCGAACACCCTCTATACCGTAAGCGTCAGTGGTACCGATAGTGCAGGCAACACCGGCATGGCCGAGGGGCATCTGCTGGTGGACACCGTACTGCCGCAGGTGATTGTGAACACGTTTGCCGGTGATAACCTCGTCAACAACGCGGAAGTTGCCGTGGACCAGACGCTGAGCGGACGCGTGACGGGTGCGGCACCGGGAGACACGGTGTCGATTAGCGTAGGCGGGAAAAATTACACCGCAACGGTAGAAAGCGATCTGACCTGGAGCGTCACCCTTCCGACAGCCGATCTCAAGGATTTTGGCGATGGCGATTTGACCTTCAGCGCCTCGGTAACCAACGCGCATGGCAACACCGGCACCGGCGAACGCGACATCAATATTAACGCCGCGATTCCGGGTTTACGCGTGAATACCGTTTCGGGTGACGATGTCATTAATGCCATCGAACAGAATCAGGATCTGAGCGTCACGGGGTCCAGCAGCCATCTGGCCGAAGGTACGCAGATTACCGTCACCATTAATCACATTGACTACCTGGCGGTCGTGACCGCCAGCGGTCAGTGGCAAATTGGTGTGCCTGCTGCGGATCTGCAAAACTGGCCCGCGGGCGATGTGCTGGTCTCTGCCAGCGCGCAGGATGCGTGGAAAAATACCATCACCGCTGAACATCCGATCGCGCTTGATCTCAACCCGGTTGCGATCACCCTGGAAACCGTTTCGCAGGATGACATGCTGAACGCGATTGAAAAAGGGACGGATCTGACGCTGACCGGTCAGACCCAGGGCGTTGAAGCGGGCCAGACGGTGGTGATCTCCTTCGCCGATCGGACCTTCACTGCGCAGGTGCAGGCGGACGGGCGCTGGAGCGTCACGGTTCCCGCCCAGGCGATGGATGGCCTGAGCGACGGGCGCGCACAGATTAGCGTGAGCGTGACGAACGTGAGCGGCAACAGTGCCGATGCGGGCCGTGTGGTGGTGGTGGATACCCAGGCGCCGACGATCACGCTCGATAATCTGACGTCGGACAACATTATCAACGCGGCAGAAGCGCAACAGGATCTGACGCTGAGCGGTACCTCCAACGCCGAACCGGGCCAGACGGTCACCGTGACGCTTGGCGACAAACAGTATCAGGCCAGGGTCCAAAACGATGGCACCTGGCAACTGACGGTGCCTGCGGCAGAGGTTGGCGCCCTGGCGGATGGCACGCTGACCGTGACTGCCAGCGTCAGTGATGTGGCGGGCAATAGCAGCAGCACCGATCGTGTCGGTCTGGTGGATGCTACCGTGCCGCAGGTGACGATCGATGATTTTGTCACCAGCAGCAACACCGTTAACCACACGGCGCATTCGCAGGCACAGATCCTGAGCGGCTCGGTGACCGGCGCGGCGGCGGGCGATCGGGTAACGGTGACCATTAATGACGTCGAATACACCACCGTCGTTGATGCATCCGGTCACTGGAGTCTTGGCCTCCCTGCATCAGTGGTTCAGGGTCTGGCAGACGGTACCTGGAGCGTGGACGTCTCGGTAACCGATCGCTCGGGCAATACGGGCAGCAGCTCTCTGGACGTCGTGGTGAATACCGCGATCCCGACGATCGCCATTGACACCCTCGCCGCTGACGATGTGATCAACGCCACCGAGAAAGGCAGCGATCTGATCTTGTCCGGTACCAGCAATCAACCGCAAGGCACCTCAATCACCGTGACGTTGAACGGCATTGACTATGTCGCGATCGCCAACGCCAGCGGGCAATGGCAGGTTACCGTTCCGGCCTCCGCCGTCAGCGCCCTGGGTGAAGCGCGCTACACCGTGAGCGCGGCAGTCACCGACAGCGTGGGCAACACTGCCTCGACCACCCATGACGTGCTCGTCGACAGCGCGCTGCCGGTGGTGACGCTGCATACCCTTGCGGGCGACAATATTATTAACGCCAGCGAAGTGGCCGCGGGTCAAACCTTGACGGGCACCGTGACAAACGCCGCCGCCGGGGATGTCGTGACCCTGACGCTGGGCGGTAAAATCTATACCGCAATCGTACAGAATGATTTGAGCTGGAGCCTGCCACTGAGTGCGGAGATCCTGAACGCGCTGGGTAATGGCGACTTAACCGTCACGGCGAGCGTGACGAATGTCCACGGCAACACCGGTTCTTCCTCGCTGGATTTCACCGTCGATGCACAACTGCCGGGTCTGCGGATCGACACCGTGGCAGGCGATGATGTGATCAACATTATTGAACACGGGCAAAACCTGATCGTGAGCGGATCCAGCACCGATCTCGCGGCAGGCAGCGCGGTCAATATCCTCATCAATGGAAAAGAGTATGCGGCAACCGTCCTCGCGGACGGTACCTGGCAGGCGGCAATCCCGGCCTCCGACGTGGCCGGTTGGGCAGCGGGCGAGCTGAACATCACCGCCAGTGCGAAGGATGCCTCCGATAATCCGGTGACCATTGGCACGATTGTGGATGTCGACCTTGCACCTGTCGCGATCTCGATCAATAGCGTGACCGTCGATAACGTGCTGAACGCGGCGGAAAAAGGCCAGGATTTGACGCTGTCGGGCACGACCACGAATGTGGAAACCGGGCAGACCGTCAGCATAACGTTTGGTGGCAAAACCTATACCACCACGGTCGATAGCGACGGTAACTGGACTTACACCGTGCCGTCTGCGGATCTGGCGGGCCTGAAAGATGGCGATGCCAGCGTGCAGGTGAGCGTCGCCAACGTGAATGGCAACGGAGCCAGCTCGGCGCAAGAGTACAGCGTGGACACTACCGCACCGACGGTGATGATTCATCCCGTCAGCGGTGACAATATCCTGAACGCGGCTGAGGCGGCGACGGATCTGACGCTGAGCGGCACATCCAGCGCCGAGGCTGGTCAGACGGTGACCGTGGCCTTTAACGGCAAGCAGTACACCGCAGAGGTGCAGCCAGACGGCAGCTGGACGCTGGACGTCCCGGCAGCCGATATGGCAGGCATCACCGACGGCAATGCCGCGATCATTGCCTCCGTCACCGATAAAGCGGGCAACCCGGCCAGCGCTGGCACCACGCTTCTGGTTGATACCACCGTCCCGCACATCACCTTTAATACCGTGGCAGGGGATGACATCGTTAACCTGGCTGAACACGGTCAGGCATTGATCGTCAGCGGCTCGGTAACCGGCGCTCAGGCGGGCGATGTGGTTACCGTCTCGCTCATGGGCAAAGACTATACGGCAATGCTGGATGCGTCAGGCAACTGGAGCGTGGGCATCCCGGCTGCGGACGTGGGCGCCCTGGTGAATGGCGACGCGACGCTTTCGGCGACCCTCACTGACAAAGCGGGTAACCACGCCCAGGCCAGCCACGATCTGGATATCGCCTTAACGGCACCGGTTATTACCATCAATACCGTTGCGGTAGACGACGTCATTAACGCGGCGGAGAAGGGCGTGGATCTGCTGCTCAGCGGCACCAGCAATCAGCCAGAAGGCACCGCGGTGACGGTGACCCTCAACGGCATTCATTACACGGCTACCACCGATGCCAGCGGTAACTGGAACGTCACTGTTCCGGCATCCGCGGTGGGAAGTCTGGGGGAAGCACACTATTCCGTCTCCGCCAGCGTGACCGACAACGCCGGAAATACCACCAGCGCAAATCATGATGTGCTTGTTGATAGCGCATTGCCGCAGGTCACGATTAATGCAATCGCGACGGATGACGTGATCAACGCCGGTGAAGTGGCGACGGGACAAACCCTGAGCGGCACCGTGAGCGGCGCGGCATCCGGTGACACCGTGACCGTGACCCTGGGCGGTAACAGCTACACCGCAACGGTAGGCGACGATCTGACCTGGTCAGTCACTGTCCCGTCAGACGTTTTAAAAGCCATCGGTAACGGCGATCTGACCGTCACCGCCTCGGTGACCAATGGACACGGCAACAGCGGATCTGCGGAGCGTGAGATCGCTATCGACGCTAACTTGCCGGGCCTGCGCGTGGATACCGTGGCAGGCGACGATGTCATTAACAGCATCGAGCACGGTCAGAACCTGATCGTCACCGGCTCCAGCGATGGCCTGACGGCAGGCACCGCCCTGACTGTGACCCTCAACGGTAAACCTTATCCGGCGACCGTGCTGGCCGATGGCTCCTGGAGCGCAGCCGTTCCGGCGGCAGACGTTGGGGCGCTGGCGGCAGGTAACGTCGTGATTACCGTGGCAGGCCAGAGCACGGCAGGCAATCCTGTCACCATCAGCCACGATGTCACCGTCGATCTGGCGACCGTTGCCATCAGCGTCAACGCCATTGCGGGCGATGACGTGATCAACGCGGCAGAAAAAGGCGCGGACCTGGTGCTGTCCGGCACCACGCTGAATGTGGAAGAGAACCAGACCGTCAATATTACTTTCGGTGGCAAAACCTGGACCGCGAAAGTGGATGCGGACGGCAACTGGACGGCGACCATACCGTCGGCGGATCTGGCGGGTCTGAAAGACGGCGACGCCAGCGTGCAGGTCAGCGTGTCGAATGTGAACGGCAACAGCGCTTCGGCGGGCCGTGAATACAGCGTGGACGCCACCGCACCGACGGTCACCGTCGATACGCTCAGCGGCGATAACCTGCTGAATGCTACCGAGGCGAAGGCCGATCTGACCATCACCGGCACCAGCACCGCAGAAGCGGGCCAGACGGTGAACGTGACTCTGAACGGCAAAGCGTACAGCGCCACGGTGGGTAATGACGGACGCTGGAGCACCACCGTTCCTTCTGCCGATCTCGGTGAGTTGACAGACGGCACCTGGAGCGTGCAGGCAACGGTAAGCGACAAAGCGGGCAACCCGGCGACGGCGGATCGCGACATGCTCGTCGACATCACCGTACCGCAGCTGACCATTAATACCGTTTCCGGCGATGACATTATCAACAGCACGGAACATGGCCAGGCGCTGATCGTCAGCGGTAAGGTCACCGGTGCGGCAGCGGGCGATGTAGTTACCGTGACGCTGAACAACCAATCTTACACCGCAACGCTGGATGCGGCGGGTCAGTGGCGCGTTGGCGTTCCGGCGGCGGATGTAGGGGCATTGATTGCCGGAGAGCACACGCTCACCGCGACGCTCACCGATAAAGCGGGTAACAGCAACAGCACAACGCATGATGTGGAGGTGAATCTCTCCGCGCCTGTACTTACCATCAACATCGTTTCAGACGACGATGTGATCAATAACGCCGAAAAAGGGCAGGAACTGACCATTAGTGGTACCGCCATCGGTCTGGCAACCGGGGCCGTGGTGACCATTATGTTGAATGGCAAAGCCTGGAGCGCGACGGTCGATGGCAGCGGCAACTGGACCACGACCGTTCCGGCGGAACAGGTCGGCTTGCTGGGGGAAGCGTTGTATGAGATCACCGCTTCCGCCACCGATGGCGTGGGTAACAGCAGCAGTACCACACATACGGTTACTGTCGAATCCGTTCTGCCTGGAGTGATCATTAATACGATTGCCGGCGACGACGTGGTCAATGCCGCCGAAGTGGCGGCAGGCCAGAGCATCAGCGGGAAAGTGATAAACGCCGAAGCAGGCAATACCGTGACGGTGACAGTGGGGGGACATCAGTACACCACGACGGTACAGAGCGATCTGACCTGGTCGGTGAATGTTCCGGCAGACGTTTTAACAGCCATCGGTAACGGCGATCTGACCGTCACCGCCTCGGTGACCAATGGCGTCAATAACAGCGGTTCTGCGGAGCGTGAGATCGCTATCGACGCTAACTTGCCGAGCCTGCGCGTGGATACCGTGGCAGGCGACGATGTCATTAACAGCATCGAGCACGGTCAGAACCTGATCGTCACCGGCTCCAGCGATGGCCTGACGGCAGGCACAGCCCTGACCGTGACCCTCAACGGTAAACCTTATCCGGCGACCGTGCTGGCCGATGGCTCCTGGAGCGCAGCCGTTCCGGCGGCAGACGTTGGGGCGCTGGCAGCGGGTAACGTCGTGATTACCGTGGCAGGCCAGAGCACGGCAGGCAATCCTGTCACCATCAGCCATGATGTCACCGTCGATCTGGCGACCGTCGCCATCAGCGTCAACGCCGTTGCGGGCGATGACGTGATCAACGCGGCAGAAAAAGGCGCGGATCTGGTGCTGTCCGGCACCACGCTGAATGTGGAAGAGAACCAGACCGTCAATATTACTTTCGGTGGCAAAACCTGGACCGCGAAAGTGGATGCAGACGGCAACTGGACGGCGACCGTGCCGTCGGCGGATCTGGCGGGTCTGAAAGACGGCGACGCCAGCGTGCAGGTGAGCGTCACCAACGTGAACGGCAACAGCGCTTCGGCGGGCCGGGAATACAGCGTGGACGCGACTCCTCCGTCTGTCACCCTCAGTACCCTTGCCGGGAACGACATTCTTAATGCGGCCGAGGCGCAGGCTGACCTGACTATCACCGGCACCAGCACCGCAGAAGCAGGGCAGACGGTGACCGTCACCCTGAACGGAAAAGACTACAGCGCCGCGGTGGGCGCAGACGGCAGCTGGACGCTTGACGTACCGGCAGCAGACCTGGCGGCACTGGGCGACGGGAGCGTCACGGTCACGGCGAGCGTGTCTGACCAGGCGGGCAACCCGGCCTCCGTGAATCACAACCTGACGGTGGATACCACGGTACCGGTGGTGAGCATTAACACCTTCGCCGGAGACGACGTGATTAACGTCGCCGAACACGGCCAGGCGCAGATCATCAGCGGGTCCGCCACCGGCGCGGCGGCGGGTGACAAAGTGACGGTGACTCTCGGCAGCCACAGCTGGACCACGGTGCTGGATGCGTCCGGCAACTGGAGCGTCGGCGTACCGGCCAGCGTGATTTCCGGCCTGAGCGAAGGCACGGTCAGCGTGAACGTCAGCGTCACCGACGCAGCGGGCAATACCGGCAGCGGCACGCACACCGTGACCGTGGATACCGGGCTGCCATCTATTGGTTTTGACGCGATCTCCGGCGATAACGTGCTGAACGCAGTGGAAAAAGGGCAGGATCTGGCTATCAGCGGCAGCAGCGCCAACCTGGCGGAAGGCACCACGGTGACCGTGACCCTGAACGGCAGGCAGTATACCGCCACCACGGGGGCCGATGGCGCCTGGAGTCTGACCGTACCGGCCGCCGATCTGGCCGGACTCGGCGAGGCCAGTTACATCCTGAACGCCAGCGCCGTGAACGGCGTGGGCAACAGCATCAGCAACACCGCAAACCTGCAGGTGGACACCGCGCTGCCGGCGGTCATGATTAACACGATTGCCGGTGATAACGTGGTGAACGCTGCCGAAGTGGCGGCGGGCCAGAGCATCAGCGGGAAAGTGGTGAATGCGGAAGCGGGTAACACCGTAATGGTGACGATTGGCGAACATCAGTACACCGCAACGGTAGGAAGCGATCTGACCTGGTCAGTGAACGTTCCGGCGGACGTTCTGACGGCGCTCGGCAACGGCGCGCTGTCGGTTACGGCAACCGTCACCAACGGCCATGGCAACACCGGCACCGGAGCACGGGACATCACCATCGATGCCAACTTGCCGGGTCTGCGCGTGGACACCGTGGCAGGCGACGATGTGATCAACAGCATCGAACATGCTCAGGATCTGATTATTAATGGCTCCAGCGACGGTCTGGCGGCGGGCACAGCCCTGACCGTGACCGTGAATGGCAAAGATTATGCGGCAACGGTTCAGGCAGACGGTACCTGGCGTGCGGCGGTACCGAAAGAGGACGTCAGCGCCTGGCCAGCCGGCACGGTTAACGTGACCGTCTCCGGTGACAGTACGGCAGGCAACCCTGTCACCATCAGCCATGATGTCACCGTCGATCTGGCGACCGTTGCCATCAGCGTCAACGCCATTGCGGGCGACGACGTGATCAACGCGGCGGAAAAAGGTGCGGATCTGGTGCTGTCCGGCACCACGCTGAATGTGGAGCCGGGACAGACCGTGACGCTGAGCGTGGGCGGTAAAATCTACACGGCCCAGGTGGATGCAGACGGCAACTGGACGGCGACCGTACCGTCGGCGGATCTGGCGGGTCTGAAAGACGGCGACGCCAGCGTGCAGGTGAGCGTCACCAACGTGAACGGCAACAGCGCTTCGGCGGGCCGGGAATACAGCGTGGACGCGACTCCTCCGTCGGTCACTCTCAGTACCCTTGCCGGGAACGACATTCTTAATGCGGCCGAGGCGCAGGCTGACCTGACTATCACCGGCACCAGCACCGCAGAAGCAGGGCAGACGGTGACCGTCACCCTGAACGGCAAAAACTACAGCGCCACGGTGGGCGCAGACGGCAGCTGGACGCTTGATGTACCGGCAGCAGACCTGGCGGCACTGGGCGACGGGAGCGTCACGGTCACGGCAAGCGTGTCTGACCAGGCGGGCAACCCGGCCTCCGTGAATCACAACCTGACGGTGGATACCACGGTACCGGTGGTGAGCATTAACACCTTCGCCGGAGACGACGTGATTAACGTCACCGAACACGGCCAGGCGCAGATCCTCAGCGGGTCCGCCACCGGCGCGTCGGCGGGTGACAAAGTGACGGTGACCCTCGGCAGCCACAGCTGGACCACGGTGCTGGATGCATCCGGCAACTGGAGCGTCGGCGTACCGGCCAGCGTGATTTCCGGCCTGAGCGACGGCACGGTCAGCGTGAACGTCAGCGTCACCGACGCAGCGGGCAATACCGGCAGCGGCATGCACACCGTGACCGTGGATACCGGGCTGCCGTCTATCGGGTTTAACGCGATCTCCGGCGATAACGTCCTGAACGCAGTGGAAAAAGGGCAGGATCTGGCTATCAGCGGCAGCAGCGCCAACCTGGCGGAAGGCACCACGGTGACCGTGACCCTGAACGGCAGGCAGTATACCGCCACCACGGGGGCCGATGGCGCCTGGGCTCTGACCGTACCGGCCGCCGATCTGGCCGGACTCGGCGAGGCCAGTTACACACTGAACGCCAGCGCCGTGAACGGCGTGGGCAACAGCATCAGCAACACCGCAAACCTGCAGGTGGACACCGCGCTGCCGGCGGTCACGATTAACACGGTTGCCGGTGATAACGTGGTGAACGCTGCTGAAGTGGCGGCGGGCCAGGGCATCAGCGGGAAAGTGATAAACGCCGAAGCGGGCAACACCGTAACGGTGACGATTGGCGGACATCAGTACACCGCAACGGTGGGAAGCGATCTGACCTGGTCGGTGAACGTTCCGGCGGACGTTCTGACGGCGCTCGGTAACGGCGATCTGACCGTCACGGCAACCGTCACCAACGGCCATGGCAACACCGGCACCGGAGCACGGGACATCACCATCGATGCCAACTTGCCGGGTCTGCGCGTGGACACCGTGGCAGGCGACGATGTGATCAACAGCATCGAGCACGGTCAGAACCTGATCGTCACCGGCTCCAGCGATGGCCTGACGGCAGGCACAGTCCTGACCGTAACCGTTAACGGTAAAGACTACGTAGCGACCGTTCTGACAAACGGTACCTGGAGCGCAGCCGTTCCGGCGGCAGACGTTGGGGCGCTGGCGGCAGGTAACGTCGTGATTACCGTGGCAGGCCAGAGCACGGCAGGCAATCCTGTCTCCATCAGCCACGACGTCACCGTCGATCTGGCGGCCGTTGCCATCAGCGTCAACGCCGTTGCGGGCGACGACGTGATCAACGCGGCAGAAAAAGGCGCGGATCTGGTGCTGAGTGGTGGCACATCCAATGTGGAAGAGAACCAGACCGTCAGCATTGCTTTCGGTGGCAAAATCTATACCGCGAAAGTGGATGCGGACGGCAACTGGACGGCGACCGTGCCGTCGGCAGATCTGGCGGGCCTGAAGGATGGCGATACCAGCGTGCAGGTGAGCGTCACCAATGTGAACGGCAACAGCGCTTCGGCGGGCCGTGAATACAGCGTGGACGCCACTGCCCCGACGGTGACTATCGACACGATTGCGGCGGATAACGTGATTAATGGCGATGAAGCGGCTGCGGGTATTGCGATTACCGGGACCACGACGGCTGAAATCGGACAGACGGTAAGCGTGACGCTGGGCGGTAAGTCTTATACCGCTCAGGTACAGCAGGGCGGGACCTGGAGCGTTAACGTTCCGTCAACCGATCTGGCCGCGCTGGCGGATAACGGTTACACCGTGCAGGTGAGCGTGAACGATGCGGCAGGCAACCCGGGTAGTGCGGATAAAGCCATCACTCTGGATACCACGCCACCGGTCATCCGCTTTAATACCGTGGCGGGCGATGATGTGATCAACAGCGTTGAGCATAGTCAGGCTCATATTATTAGCGGTACGGCGACCGGTGCGTCAGTGGGCGATAAGCTGGTGATTACCCTGGGCGACAAACAGTACACCACTACCGTCGATGCGGCGGGTAACTGGAGCGTAGGCGTGCCTGCCAGCACCATTTCGGCTCTGGCTGAGGGGACGGTGACCATCAGTGCCACGCTGACCGACAGTGCAGGAAACAGCAGCACACAGACGCACGATGTTGTGGTGAATACGGCGGCGGTGTCACTCACCGTGGCCACCGTTAGCGGCGACGATGTTATCAACGCGGCAGAAGCGGGCAGTGCGCTGGATATCACCGGTTCGAGCTCGCAGTTTGCCAGTGGAACTCAGGTGACGGTCACCCTGAATGGGAAGTCCTACACCGCGACTATCCAGAGCGATGGTAGCTGGAAGACTACCGTTCCGGCAGCGGACGTGGCCGGACTGGCGGATGGCGCGCAGTATCAGGTGTCGGTTTCGGCACAGGACAGCGCGGGCAACAGCGCGTCTGCCACTCACGGTATCAGCGTTGATACCACCGCGCCGGTTGTCAGCATTGCCACGCTTTCAGGCGATGACATGCTGAATGCCGCAGAAGCACAGCAGCCATTGACCGTGCGGGGGTCTACCAGTGCGGAAGCCGGGCAGAGCGTAACGGTCACGCTGGGTGGCAAAAATTACACCACGACAGTGGCGAATGATGGTACCTGGACGCTCGACGTACCGGCAACCGATCTCGCTTTACTGAATCAGGGAGCGTTAACGGTGACCGCGTCGGTCAACGATAAGGCGGGTAATAACGGCCAGACCACGCACACCCTCACGGTGGATACGGTGGCGCCAACCGTCACCATTAACACCGTGGCGGGCGACGATATTATCAACAACACGGAGCAGCTGGCGGGACAGACCATCCGTGGGACGACGACCGCTGAGCAGGGCCAGACGGTGGTCTTGACGTTCAATGGTCATGACTATCAGGCAACCGTGCAAGCCGACGGGACGTGGTCGGTATTTATCGCCGGACGTGATTTCCTGGGACTCCGCGACAACGATTACACCCTGACGGTGAGCGTCAGCGATAAAGCCGGTAACCCGGGCAGTACCACGCATGACGTGACGCTCAGCGGTGATGTACCGACCCTGAGTATTGACACCTTTGCCCAGGACGACATCGTCAGTGCCGCAGAACATGGCATGCCGCTGGCGATCGGCGGGACGACCGACGCGCCTGCGGGCCAGACGGTCACCCTGACCCTGAATGGCAAGACCTACACGGCGACGGTGCAAAACGACGGGCGCTGGAGTTATACCTTGGGCAGCGCAGATGTCACCGCTCTGGCTGATGGCGGTTCGTATGTGATTCACGCCGAAGTGAGCAATACGATCGGGAATAGCATCACGGCTGACCACACGGTCACCGTCGATCTGACGCCGCCATCAATGGGCATCAGCATTGATTCGTTGCAAAACGATACTGGACTGAGCGCCAGCGATTTCATCACCAACGACAGCCAGGTGGTGGTGAACGGATCCCTGACCGCCCAGCTCGGGAATAACGAGAAAGCGCAGATTAGCCTTGATGGGGGTGTGACCTGGAGCGACCTGACGGTAACCGGCACCCAGTGGCGTTACACCGATGGCCGCACATTGACTGACGGAACCTGGCAGTATCAGGTTCGCGTTATCGATAATGCGGGCAACATTGGCGCGACCGACAGCCAGAATGTGGTGGTTGATTTGACGGCGCCAGCGGCATCGACCATTACGGTGGATTCGGTAAGCCAGGATACGGGGCTGTCTGGCAGCGACTTTATTACCAGCGACAACCAGATCACCCTTAAAGGCACGCTGGGGGCGGCGCTCGGCAACGGCGATCATGCCCAGATTAGCCTGGACGGGGGAGCAACGTGGGTGGATGTAAACGTCAGTGGGCTGACCTGGACCTATGTCGATGGACGCACGCTGAATGACGGTGATTACAACTATCAGCTGCGGGTGATTGACGACGCGGGCAACATCAGCGCGACCACGCAGCAGGTGGTCACGATTGATACCGTTGCACCGGATGCCAGCAAAACGGTCTCTATCGACAGCATCAGCGACGACACCGGCTTAAGCAACAGTGACTTCATCACTAACGATACGTCGCTCACGCTGCACGGTTCATTGGGCGCCACGCTGGCTGACGGCGAGCATGTGCAGATCAGTCTGGACGGCGGCACCAGCTGGCAAAACGTCACGGTGATCGGCAATAGCTGGTACTACGCAGACGGTCGTACCCTGGAAAACCAGACATACGACTACTGGGTGCGCGTGATTGATACCGCCGGAAACGTGGGCGCGTCGGCGCATCAGCAGGTGACGGTGGATACCGTTGCGCCTGACGCCGCTATCACCGTTAGCGTGGACAGTATCACCGTCGATACCGGCTTTGATAATAATGACTTCCTGACCAGCGAAACCTCTTACACGCTGAACGGAACGCTGGGCGCGGCGCTGGGCAACAATGAGTTCGTTCAGGTGAGTCTGGACGGCGGGGCGACCTGGGTGTACGCCACCGTCAGCGGCACGACCTGGCGCTATGCGGATACCCGGACGTTGACCGACGGTGACTATACCTATCAGGTTCGCGTTGTGGATCAGGCGGGTAACGTCGGTTCCACCACCTCGCAGGTGGTCACCGTCGATACGCAGGCTCCGCAGTATGGCATCACGATTGACGCGATCAGCGAAGACACCGGGCAATCTGGTAGCGATTTCATTACCAATGACACGACGTTGACGGTGAACGGTACGCTGGGCAGCGCCCTGGCGAGTGATGAGCGCGTGCAAATCAGTCTGGACGGTGGGGTGACCTGGATTGATACGACGGTAAGCAATACGCAGTGGAGTTACACCGATACCCGTACGTTGACGGACGGCGATTACACCTATCAGGTACGCATCGTCGATGAAGCGGGGAACGTCGGGTCGACCTCTCAACAGGTTGTGACGGTCGATACCACACCGCCAACGACCCAGGGCACCGTGGTGAGCTACACCGATCTCGACGGCGAGCGCCAGGGCGACTTCGCCGCGTCCGTCGCCACCGATGACACCACTCCGTTAATCAACGGCACGTTGAACCAGGCGCTGGCCGAGGGTGAAATCGCCGAGCTGTATCGCGATGGCGTTTTGCTGGGTCAGGTAACGATGAACGGGGCGACCAGCTGGTACTTCCAGGATAGCGGTCTGGCCGATGGTCATCACACCTACCTCCTGCGCGTAACAGACCTGGCGGGTAACTCGACTGATTCAGATGACTTTGTGCTGAAAGTGGATACCAGCGTGCCGACCACGACGGCCATCATTACCGGACAGACCACGGCAGACACCACGCCAATTCTGAACGGCACCGTCTCGGCCGAACTGACTAACGGTGAATACCTGGTGGTGACCCTGAACGGTAAGACCTACACCTCCGAAACCGGCGGTGCCGTGGTGGTCGACCCGGATCACAACACCTGGTATCTGCAGATCCCGGACAGCGATGCGTTAGGGGTGAATAGCTACAACGTGACCGCACAGGTGAAGAGCAGCGCAGGTAACGGCAACACCACGGGCATTGCCACCGGCAGTTTGACCGTCGGGACTGAATCGGTGAATACCGACTGGGCAAGCGGCACGGCCAATCTGAATAACTCGACGATGACGCTGGGTCTGAACAGCGAGGGTCTGTGGAATATCATCACTAACGGAAAGTCCTATTCCAGCAGCGATGCATCGAGCTATGCCGGTACCACGTTGACCAACACGCGTGGCTACTATCTGGTCAGCCAGACGACGGCCGACTTTGACCGTAACGGCACGGCGGATATTTTCGGTACCGAGAATACTTATAGCGGCTCAACGCAGGTGATGTGGACCTACAACGGCACCAGCTACACCGCCAGTCAGCTGGCGATGGGCACCACCATCTGGTATGGCGGCGTGATCGCGTACGACAAAACCGGTGACGGCTATCTGGATCTGGCTTATGGCGATGCGGGGATGGACTCACTGACCTATCTGGTGAACAACAAAGGCACCTTAACGCCGGATGGCACTGGGGGTGAAGGTGGGTTCTACGGGCAGTTTGACTCCGGACGTGAGATCTCCGGCGTCGACCTGAACAACGACGGTACAGTGGACATCGTTCAGCACACTAACCGCAGCGGCGCGTACTCCATGACCGTGATTAACAACAACGGCAATGGCACGCTCTCTGTCGGACAGAACCTGACCAACGTGTTTGTGGTGAACACAGCCAACTCGACGACCGCGGCGTCGATGACCTGGGCCGACTTCAACGGTGATGGTTACATGGATCTGTATCTTGGCAGCAGCTATGGCAATAACGGCGGGGTGATCTACTACAACGACGGGACGGGCCAACTGTCTACCACCAAGAGCGCAGTGGAAGCGTCAAACGCCACCGCAGGCTATCTGTCGGCGGCCGTTGACTGGAACGGTGATGGCCAAATGGACATTATCAAGTTCAGCACCTACAGCGGGTCCCAGACGGCCACCCTGTTCACCAACGGAGGCAATGGCACCACGTGGACGCCGACTCAGTTAGCGTCCGGTCTGGTGAACGTGACGGGTATCGCCGCCCTCGACTACAACTGGGATGGCACGCAAGACCTGCTGGTCTCGCAGTTGAATGGCAAAGTGGTTTATGTGCAGAACAATCAAACCATCGAAGAGGGTACCGCCATGCACCTGCGTATCGTGGATAGCGAAGGGATCAACAGCTACTACGGTAACACCGTGAATCTGTATAACGCGGCCGGTGTGTTGGTGGCCTCCCAGATTATCAACGCCCAGTCTGGCGTTGGGGTGAACGACAGCTCTGCGCTGGTCAGTTTCTATGGGTTAAATCCTGATGAAACGTATTCGGCGCAGATAATGAAGTTCACCAACGGCGTGTCCGACAACGTCACCTGGGACGGACTCAACGCGGGTAACGGTAAAGAGGGCTACGTGCTGACCGCTGAGGCGGCGACCGGGGGCCACAGCGGCACGATTACCGGTACAGGCTATAACGATACCTTTATTGCCGATGAAGGGACCTATACCTATAACGGTTCAGGCGGCTGGACGACCACCTCCGACCACGACACCTGGAGCAACACGGGGGGAATGGACGTGGTGGACTACCGGAATGCCACCTCCGGCGTCACGGTTGATTTGAGCCTTAGCACCGCGCAGGACACCGGGTTTAATACCACGACCCTGGTGAACATTGAGGGCGTTGCGGGATCGAACTTTAATGACGTGTTTACCGGCAACAGCGGTGATAACCAGTTCGAAGGACGAGGGGGCAATGACACCTTCAACATCGGCAGTGGCGGTCATGACACTCTGCTTTACAAGTTGATCAACGCCTCCGATGCCACGGGTGGAAACGGTAGCGATGTGGTGAATGGCTTTACCGTGGGGACCTGGGAGGGAACGGCTGATACGGACAGGATTGATCTGCGTGACCTCTTATCCGGCAGCGGCTATACCGGGACCGGTTCTGCGAGTTACGTCAATGGCGTCGCCACCCTGGACAGCAGTGCAGGGGATATCACCGACTACATTCGCGTGGTGCAGAACGGCAGTAACACCGAGATCCAGATCGACCGTGACGGCACAGGCGCTCAGTTTGATCCGACCACCGTCGTGACCTTGAACGGCGTACAAACCGATCTGGCCACCTTGCTGGCTAACCATCAACTGTTAATTGCGTAAAAACACCGCCGCGAGAGTCTCTCTCGCGGCTTTTTGCGTTTCTTTACAGTAATACCCATAACCATAGAAAAATTAAGGTATTTTTGCGAGGTTGTTTAGGAATCGTTCGATTACTAATCATCCAACAGGGATATCATTTCGGTGCGTAACGACCGCGCTGAACAGGACGTAGCAATATGAATACACATCCGCAATACGAATCCTGGCTCCAGGCCATGCTGCTCGTTGCGAAGCATTATCGACTGGACTTTTCGCAGGAAAATGTCCGGGTCACTCTCGCTCATCAAAATCAGTCTCCGCGCCAGCAGGTGCTGGAGGAGATGGCGCGCCAGCTTGGGCTAGGCGTCCGCGAAGCGCAGCCTGATGCTGCGTTAATCGATCCCTGGCGCTTGCCCCTTATTGCCGAGTTTACCGGCGGGCAAATAGCGGTCATCACTCGCATGGACAGCGAGAAAAATGTGAGCCTGCAGTTTAGCGGAGATGGCGGGCTGGAAACCGTTCTGACGCGTGATGAGCTCGGTGAACGGTTAATCAGCTTAAAGGTATTACGCCCGCTGGAGTCAACGCCTGACGCTCGCGTGGACGATTACATCAAACCCTACCAGAAGAACTGGTTCTGGCAACTGGCGCTGAAAGACTGGCGACGCTACAGCGATATTATGCTGGTTGCGCTGGTGGCTAACGTGCTTGCGCTGTCTGGCATGGTGTTTTCCATGCAGGTTTACGATCGCGTGGTGCCGTCTCAGTCCGAGGCCACGCTGTGGGTATTATTTGGCGGCGTGATGATGGCGATTCTCTTCGAATTCATCATGCGTATGTTGCGAGTGCATATTTCTGATGTGATTGGGAAACGGGCAGACCTGCGGATCTCGGAGCGCGTTTTTGCCCACGCACTCCGCATAAAAAACGGCGCGCGTTCAAAATCCACAGGATCGTTCATCGCGCAGATTCGCGAGCTGGAGTCCGTTCGTGAATTGATCACCTCGACAACTATCGCGGCAATTTCTGACCTGCCGTTCTTCCTGTTGTTTGTCTTTATTCTGTGGATGATCGGCGGGCCACTGGTCCTGGTGGTCTTACTCGCCGTGCCTTTGCTGCTGATTCCGGGATTATTGGTGCAACGGCCTCTTGGCAGACTCTCCAGCGAGGGAATGCGCGAGTCGGCTATCCGCAACGCAACGCTGGTGGAAGCCGTCCAGGGCATTGAAGACATCAAGTTAATGCGTGCAGAGCAACGCTTTCAAAACCAGTGGAACAATACCAATGATGTGGCGGCCAGTGTTGGTATGAAGCAGCGCTGGCTTACCGGGCTATTACTGACCTGGACACAGGAAGTGCAGTCTATCGTCTACGCCGTGGTGTTGCTGATTGGTTGTTATCTGGTCATCAGTGGCGATATGACAACCGGCGCGCTGGTGGGGACCTCCATTCTGGCGTCGCGAACGATTGCGCCACTGTCGCAGATTTCAGGTGTCCTTTCGCGTTGGCAATCGGCGAAGGTGGCGCGAAAAGGGCTGGACGATCTGATGCAGCGCCCGATTGACGACCCGCAGCAGGGCAAAAAAGTGCATAAAGCGCATTTGCGCGGGCAGTACGCCTTCGAGAACGTCAGTTTTTATTACGATGAGGAAGAAAGACTGACCGTCCTGACAATCCCGCGTTTAAACATTGCTGCGGGTGAACGCGTGGCGGTTCTGGGGCGAAATGGTTCGGGGAAGAGCACGTTGCTTCAGTTGCTGGCGGGGATGCAGGAGCCTCAGCAGGGCACACTTTTGCTGGACGATGTCGCGATGAATCATCTTGATCCGGCGGACGTGCGGCGCGACATGCAACTGCTCAGCCAGCAGGCAAGGCTGTTCTTCGGCTCTGTGCGCGACAACATTATGATGGGGAATCCCCTTGCTACCGACGAAGAGATTCATCTGGCCCTGGTGAACAGCGGTGCCCTTGAGTTCGTTCGTAAGCAGAAAATGGGCCTGAACTACGTGATCAGTGAAGGTGGAGCCGGATTGTCCGGCGGTCAGCGTCAGGCGCTGTTACTGGCGCGTGCTTTACTGACGTCCCCCACTATTTTATTGCTGGATGAACCCACCGCCTGGCTTGATGAAGTGAGCGAGAAACAGTTTATCCAGCATCTTAAGGGCTGGCTGGGTGAGCAGAGGACGCTGGTGGTGGCCACGCATCGCTTGCCCATTCTGGAGCTGGTGGATCGCATCATTGTGCTCGAAAACGGAAAGGTGGTGATGGACGGGCCGCGCGACGCCATCCTGAACCAGCACGGTATGGCTCCTCAGCAAGCGGCACAGCGAACCGTGACCATGAAAAAAAATGCACCGGGGACGCGTCCCGTTGAGGAGGGGACGGTATGAGTGATTTTTCCCGCTTTAATAGTCGCCTGAAGGAGCCACGTCTGCCCCGCTCTTCGTGGGTAGCATGGTCACTGTTCGCCCTGTTAGCGGCCTTTGTAACATGGGCCAGCGTTTTCCATCTTGACGAAGTTACGACGGGCAGCGGCAAAGTGATCCCCTCTTCCCATGAGCAGGTGATCCAGTCCCTGGAAGGCGGCATCATCCATAAACTGCTGGTTCGCGAAGGCGATATTGTCGAGCGTGGCCAGCAACTGGCGCAACTGGACCGGACGAAAACAGAGTCCGGCGTGCTTGAAAGTGAATCTCGCCTGAATGCTGCTCTGGCAACGGCAGCCCGCCTGAATGCAGAGGTGAATAACAGTGAGTTGGTCTTTCCGGAAGAACTGGATGATGACGTGGAGCTGGTGAAGCAAGAAACCGCGCTCTATCAGTCGCGCCGGGAAAGTCTCGATAAAGGGCTTGCGGGTCTGCGCCAGGGGGCGGCGCTGATTCAGCGTGAGTTAGGGTTAACGCGTCCTCTCGTCACGCAAGGGGCAGCGAGCAAGGTGGAAGTGCTTCGGCTTGAGCGTCAACAAAACGAGCTGGAGAACAAAATGACGGAGATGCAAAATCAGTATTACGTTCGTGCCCGCGAAGAGTTAGCCAAGGCGAATGCGGAAGTGGAAGCACAGCGTTCCGTCATGAAAGGGCGTGAAGATTCTCTGACCCGCCTGACGTTTAATGCGCCCGTGCGCGGTATCGTCAAAGATATCGACGTGACCACCGTCGGTGGCGTCATTCCTCCAAACGGTAAGTTAATGAGTCTGGTGCCTCTTGACGATCAGATGCTGATTGAAGCAAAGATTTCGCCTCGCGATGTCGCCTTTATCCATCCTGGGCAACAGGCGCTGGTCAAAGTGACGGCCTACGATTACTCCATTTATGGCGGACTTGAAGGGGAAGTGACGATGATCTCCCCGGATACACTGCAGGATGAAGTAAAACGAGACGTTTATTATTACCGGGTCTATATCAGAACAACGCGTAACCATCTGACCAATAAGCAAGGTCAAACGTTTCCGGTGTTCCCAGGTATGATCGCGACCGTCGACATCAAAACAGGCAGTAAAACCATTCTTGATTATCTGCTGAAACCGTTGAACAAAGCGAAAGAAGCCCTGCGAGAACGTTAAAAAAAGGGCGGTCGGAAAACCGATCGCCCGTTTTATCATACCGTTGAGCTAAACCTTATCGCAGCAAGACGCTCTTTAGGGTGAATATTGAGATAGTGTGTGACATAGGCAAAGTAAAGACCGGCATAATTTTCTACCAGTTCAATAAAACTCGCATGAATGGTAATAAAGCCATTTTCGCGTTCTTTGAAATAACCCGCTTCCTGAGCTGATTTCATAATCCTGTTAACATGGATGCGTGAAACAAAAAACTCCCGGGCCAGGACGCTGGCAGAATATTCAATAATAGCGCCATGTGCATTTTTGTTTTTAATTGCCTGTAGATAAAGATAAAGCATGATCATGCGTCCACCATCTTTATCAATAAACAATCCCACTTCAGGCAGAATCTTTTTAAACGTGACGCCACGAAAAAGATATTCTGCTGCACGATGAAAGAAACTATTCCGCTGACCAGTGTCATCTAACAGATTAATATTAATATTGTAATCCGGATACAGAATGCTTACCGGTAAAAAAGCCCCGGACATATAACGTTTGAGTTCCTCTAAGCCTTTTTCTGTCGGTTCAATCATCGTTTTTCGACGATCCTCACTACACCGCCAGGTTTTAATTCGGTGAGTGGTTCGCAACAGAGTGATGATAGCAATGACGCTATTGGGGCTGGCTATCTTATAACGTGTACATAATTCTTTAATATCCGAAACAGAAGAGGCCTGGTTGCCAAAAACAAAACAGCACATTGATAAAACAATGTTAAATCGTGATTCCTGGAGCATTGTTTTATAGAATAAAGGTTGTTTTTTGTATATGGCATCATTAATACGGTAGTGTTCTTTTATTGCTTCACTAAATCGAGGATTGTTTTTGATAACATCTCTACGGTGTAGCAATGCCCTGGATGAAATGTGGATATCCATATGGTTGCCTTGTTGTGAAACGAATCAATAGTTTTCTCAGTTATTTCTTTGACGAAGATATGACATAGCTATTATACATACTGTGAATGATATTTACTTTTAGAATTTTAGTGCTTTATGCATTTTCCGCACCAAAAGGGAATCATTAAGTCAGGGCCAGCATGAAAATCTTTACGTTAAACACGTCACTCAATTAACCCAAATATGTCCACTGCTGCGATGAGAACGCGGTGTATGTTAAATTTATTTTTTGTCATGATGTGTTTTTGTATGTGGTTTTGTTCGTGTATTTGTTATTTTTAGTATGGTGATAACAATATTTATTTGATATTCTTATTCAACAGGTTAACAGACCACCTCGTTTGAACATGTTTTAAGTTTCAGAAAAACATGCGCCTTCGTGCGTAAAAATATCACGCTTAAATATTATCGAGTGCGTCCAGGCCTTTTCTTCAGGAAAAGGCCTCTGTATGGCTATCTATTTCTACAGGAGAACAGTATGGCAAGGGAAATGCTCGCAACCCATTCAAAAATTCGTCAGCATCGCTATGTTATTTCTTCCTGTAGTTATACCTGGTGGGGGTATGAAAAGTTACTGGATAACAATGAGATAGCCTGTTCTCGCATTATGGTTGACCACGATGATGCTCGGGGCGCGGATCTCCATGATTTCAACAATGAAATCGGCACCCTTTCCGTGTTTTTGAAAGGAGATCTCTGTGCTATTTTGGACACGCTGAAAAAATGTGTTTCTTTCCTGAATGCCGTTCCTGAAAAAATACCGGTGATTATTTATGGTCGGTTGCCGATGAACTGGCTGTTTAATATGATGAAGGCATCACTTATTGATAAACGGACCCTGGGAAATATTAGAGTCGCCAGTTTACCCCGTGGCTGGCAAGATATTGTCGGGCAAAACAACCTCTTATTAAAGGAGGCGGCACAAATTGAAGAAAGGCTGACCGGGTGTGCGACAAAAGGATTAACGCTTCGTGAACTGGATATTGTCCTGGATTTTTATCGTGGCATGAGCGTGAAAGAACAATCAGAGAAGCTTGGTCTGGGAATTAAAACTGTCTATACTCATCGGCAGGAAGGTCTGCGAAAGTTGCAATTTATCCAGCCATGGATAAATGATTCCGGCGTGATTCGTAACCGGTTTAAAATGCCGAGAGAAACGTTATCCGCGCTGCCGTTGAGCGAGCCTGATTTTTATCTTGCAATAGAGAGAAAGGAGATCTTTCCGGTCTATCAAATTATTACCGATCGAGACAAGAAAGGCATCGGGTTTGAAATTTTGTTACGTTGGTATCGTAACGGTAAATTACTGAGCCCCGCCAGTTTCTTAACGGGGATGCATAACAAAAATATCTGGCTTAAATTAACGGCAATGGTCGTTGATGCGGCTGTGCGAGGGGTGAATAAATATAATGGGAAATATTACTTCTCGGTGAATATCCCTCAGGAGCTGGCTTCAGGCGCTGCTTTGCCGGGTATGGCAAGGAAAGCAGTGCAAATGTTAAGTCATGCTTGCTGGGCACAGAAATTGGTTTTTGAGTTCGCAGAGACTATCGATGTTACGCAGGATAAAACGATCCCTGAAACGATGCGACAATTACGGGAAACGGGTTGTCGGCTTTTTCTGGATGACTGCTTTTCAAGCGAACATGTCATGTTTCCGGTCAGACAGATCATGTTTGATGGATTAAAACTTGATCGCGATATTGTTGACAAGTTTGCCGAAAACCAGGCCGATTACAGTCTGATAAAAGCCATTCAGTATTACAGTGATATGACCGGTCGGATCTGTATTGCCGAAGGAGTGGACAGCAAAGAAAAATTTGAAAAATTGACGGCCGCCGGTGTCAACAGCTTTCAGGGATATTATCTTTCCAGGGCGGTAAGGGAGAATGAACTGGACAGGATGGTCCGGCAGTTCAGTTAATTCATCCGTATTTTTTCGCCTTAATTTATACAACATCCGTAAACGACCTTTGCGGATGTTTTTTTATGCGCGGGAGAAACAGAGGAAATGATAAACTGCATGCTTCGCTAAACGTATAGCAGGAGACGGAATGACACAGGCAATCATGCTGCAGGGGACCGCGTCCGATGTGGGCAAAAGCGTTTTAGTGGCGGGCCTGTGCCGAATATTTCATCAGGATGGCTGGCGTACCGCGCCCTTTAAATCACAAAACATGGCGCTGAATTCAGGTATTACCCCTGATGGCAAAGAGATGGGAAGGGCGCAGATTTTTCAGGCCGAAGCCGCAGGCATTGAACCTGACGTGCGGATGAATCCCGTCTTGCTAAAACCCACCAGCGATCGCCAGGCTCAGGTGGTTCTGATGGGGCAGGTGGCCTGCAATATGGACGCCGCCAGCTACCACGCGTACAAGCCCCGCTTACGGGCGCAGATTGCCTCGGTCTATCAAAGCCTGGCGCAGGAATACGATGTCCTGGTGCTGGAGGGCGCGGGCAGTCCGGCTGAGATTAACCTGCGGGATCGAGATATCGTTAACATGGGCATGGCTGAAATCGCGCGCTGCCCGGTGATTCTGGTGGCGGATATTGACCGGGGCGGCGTGTTTGCCGCGATCTACGGTACGCTAGCGCTGCTTCAGGAGCATGAGCGCTGGCGGGTAAAAGGCGTCATCATCAACAAGTTTCGCGGTGACGTGGCGCTGCTTCACGACGGGCTGCAACAGATAGAAGCCTTAACCGGCGTGCCGGTGCTTGGCGTGATGCCCTGGCTGGATATCGATCTTGAGGAAGAAGATGGCGTCGCGCTGCAACGCGTAAAGCACACCCGCAAGCGCGAGATCGACATCGCCGTGATACATCTGCCGCATATCGCTAATTTCACCGATTTTAATGCCCTTTCCGCGCAATCTGACGTTCGCGTGCGTTACGTATCCCAGCCCGACGCGCTGGACGAGGCCGATCTGATTATTCTGCCGGGGAGCAAAAACACGCTGGCCGATCTGACATGGCTACGGGAAACAGCACTCGCCCAGCGAGTGCTGGCACGGCATCGCGCCGGTATCCCGGTGATGGGCATTTGCGGCGGCTATCAGATGCTGGGTGAAAGCCTGCATGATGAGGTGGAATCAGGTCTGGGCAGAATGCCGGGGCTGGGTCTTCTGCGGACCACGACACGATTTGCACCGGTCAAAACGACCACCCGGGTGCGTGCAGAAATGGCGACAGACTTGCCCGGCTGGCTGGCCCCTCTTTCCGGGATCTCCCTGAATGGTTATGAGATCCACATGGGTGAAACCCTGGTTGATGTCAGACGATCTGCGCTGTACATGCAAAAAAACGGTGAGCGAATCGCGGAAGGGACCTTTTCTGCCGATGGATCGGTATTTGGAACGTATTTACACGGGTTGTTCGATAATAATGCGTTTACTCACGCAGTGGTGAACAGCTTGCGTGCGCGTAAAGGGCTGCCGGCACGTGAAGAGGCACTTGATTACGCGGCGTATAAAGCACAGCAATTTGATGTACTGGCAACGGCGATGCGCAGCTATATTGATATCGAAAAAGTGTACCGGATTATGCGTGAACATCAGGAGATAAAGGGATGATTGTAGTCACGGGAGGCGCGCGCAGCGGAAAGAGCGCGCACGTCGAGCAGCTGGCGATGCAGCAATGTGAACAGGTTTTATACATTGCCACGTCGACCGCTACGGACGCGGAAATGGCGCTGCGTATCGATCGACATCGTGCCCAGCGGCCCGCACACTGGCGAACCTGGGAAGGTTACGCGGATCTGGATAAGGTGTTGCGTCAGCAGGTCGCGCCGGGGGAGGGCGTGGTTATTGAGTGCATCACCACGCTGCTGGCGAATTTACTCTTTGATGCTTCCGGTGGCGAAGATCCCGAGACGCTGGATTTCGACGCGCTGGAAGGTGTCCTTCAAACGCAAATTGATGCGCTGATTGTCGCCTGCCAGCAGCTGCCTGGCCCTGTCTTTATCGTGACCAATGAACTGGGAATGAGTATCACGCCTGAAAATCGTCTGGCGCGGCATTTCATCGATATTTCAGGGCGGGTAAATCAGACGCTGGCGAAAGCCGCAGAGGAAGTCTGGCTGGTCGTGTCAGGGATTGGAGTCAAAATCAAATGCGCTTAAACATGTTATGGGCCACGATGCGCCTGATGACGCGGATCCCGGTGCCGGGAAGATGGACAGATGACGTCGATTTTCGCCATCTTGGTCGCGGTGTACCCTCTTTTCCGATCGTCGGCGCGATCGTGGGCGTGCTGGCGGGCGGCCTCTCTTTACTGGTCAGCCAGACCGGCGGTGGTCTGTATATGGGGGCCATCGCCTACGTGCTGGCGCTGGTTGCCCTGACGGGCGGGTTTCATCTGGATGGGCTGGCCGATACCTGCGACGGCCTTTTTTCGGCCCGCACGCGCGAACGCATGCTGGAGATTATGAAGGACAGCCGCCTGGGGACATTTGGCGGACTGGCGCTCATTTTCGCCATTCTTATCAAAACGGTGGCCGTAGCGGGGATCTCGCATTTGCCCGCAGCGCACCTGCTGGCGCTGCTTGTCTGCGCCCCCATCGCCGGGCGTTCGGCGTTGGCTTTAGGCATGTACGGCCAGCGCTATGCCCGGGAGGGTGACGGTCTGGGGAATTTGTATATCGGGCAAATCACCCTGCGTGAAGCAGCGATAACCCTGGTTGCTGGCATCGCGGCAGTCTGGTTGTTGGCCGGGCTACAGGGACTTGGCGCAATTCTTCTCTGTTATCTGACGATCTGGGGGCTGGTGGGGTATGTGCGCCGCCGCCTTGGCGGGCAAACTGGCGATACGCTGGGTGCGCTGGAAGAGTGTGGGGAGATTGTTTTTCTGCTGGCTTTATTGTGGGTGTAAATCATGCGTCTATTTCTGGTTCGTCACGGACAAACGTCTGCCAATGAGAGCGGTGTGTTTTATGGTCGCACCGATTTACCGTTAACGGAAAAAGGGATCGCCCAGAGTACCCATGTTGGCCGGTGTCTGGCTGATGTGTCATTCAGTACCATTTTCACCAGCCAGCTCCAGCGGGCGCAGCAAACGGCGAAGCTTATCGTGCCAAAGCGTGATTTTCAGGCTGATAGCCGGCTAAATGAACTCGATTTTGGCACCTGGGAGATGTGTCACTACAGCGCGATTGCGCAGAATGAACCTGTCGCGTGGCAAAACTGGCTGGATGACTGGCAGAATGCCACCCCTGGCGGAGGTGAGCCTTTTCCGGCGTTTGCCGAACGCGTAAGGGAAGTGGCGGAAGCGTGGAAGGCACAACCGGGGGAGGGTGACAGGCTGGTGGTTGCCCATCAGGGCGTGCTGAGTATGCTGCTGGCCTCCTGGCTGAATATGCCGCTTGAATCCATGTGGCACTTCCCGTTTAAGCACGATGGCTGGACGATGGTAGAAAACCGTGGCGGATTTATGGTGCTAAGAAGTTTTAACGATCGAAGCCGTTTTCGATCAGATAAGTGAGAAGAATAATGGAAACCTTGCAGGAAGTGATTGCCGCGATTCGTCCGCTTGATGCCGAAAAACAGGCGCAGGCGGCACGGTATATTGACGGGCTGGTTAAACCGCTGAACAGTCTGGGACGCCTTGAGACCCTGGCGATTCAACTGGCAGGAATGCACGGCTTGCATCAGCTGGACGATCTTAAAAAAGAAATTATTGTCATGTGTGCCGACCATGGCGTGTATGACGAAGGCGTCGCGGTGAGCCCAAAGGTCGTCACCTGGCTTCAGGCCATCAACATGGTTAAGGGCATTTCAGGCGTCTGCGTGCTGGCGAAAAGCACGCAGACATCGGTCTTAGCGGTGGATGCAGGTATTGACGGCGAGCCCATTGAGGGCATGCTTAGCCTGAAAGTCGCTCGTGGCAGCGGAAACATCGCCCGTGGTCCTGCCATGTCCCGTCAGGATGCTGAGCAATTAATGTTATCTGCTGCCCGGCTGGTGAAACAGCGTGCGGCAGAGGGGATTTCCGTTTTTGGCACCGGTGAACTGGGCATGGCTAATACCACGCCGGCCTCGGCGATTATCAGCGTTTTAAGCGGCTGCGATCCGCATGAGGTCGTGGGCATTGGGGCCAATCTCCCGCAGGATAAGGTGCCGCATAAAACGTCGGTCGTCAGGCAGGCGATTCGGGTGAACCAGCCGGACGCTGCCGATGGTGTAGAGGTGATGGCGAAAGTGGGAGGCTTTGATCTGGCGGGCATGGCGGGCGTGATTTTAGGCGCGGCGTCGTGCGGGCTCCCGGTCGTCCTGGACGGTTTTCTCTCCTGTGCTGCGGCGATGGTGGCCTGTCAGATTGCGCCTGAAGCGAAAAATTACTGCATCCCCTCGCATTTCTCGGCAGAAAAAGGTTCCCAGCGTGCGCTGGAACACCTCGGCCTGAAACCTTATCTGTATCTGGATCTACGCCTGGGTGAAGGGAGTGGCGCCGCCCTCGCGATGTCGATCGTCAGCGCGGCGGGCGCCATGTATAGCCAGATGGGCGTGCTGGCTGAGACGGGCATTAGCTTAAAAGCCTGATAACCCGCCTGGTGGCGGGCAGGATTCAGGCAAGTCTGTTCAACTGACGCTGATGGAAACGGCCAAGGATGAACACGGTAAACAGTGCGCCGAGCAGGGCGCAAAACATATCGGATTGGGTATCCCACGGATCGCCCTGCGTCCCCAGAAAATCATCCGCGCCCTGGCCCATGGCCAGGGCTGCCCACCACTCAATCAACTCGTAAGTGGCGCTGATGGCAAGCGCAATACAGCAGACTAAAAATCCAGTCATCTTGCGGCCCCTGACGTAACCGCCACGCACCAGTATTTCGCGCGCGGCAAGTGCAGGAACCAACCCCTGGAAAAAATGGCCGAGCTTGTCATACGGATTACGGCTGAGGTTAAACATCGCCTGCACGTCGAATCCTACGGGGACTTTGGCATAGGTGTACATGCCTCCCACCATCAGAATGATGGCGTGAAAGAATATCAGCGTATAGAGCAGCGGCGTTAAGGGGTAGCGTTGATGCGTTGCCAGCAAAAGCGGCACGACGATGATGACCGGCGTCACTTCCATGAGCCAGGTCGTACGATCCGATGTCAGCAGGCCGGTATACACCAGACCGATCAGCAGTAAAAACGCGCCGAGGTTTAATGCCAGAGGAAATGCAGAGAGTTTCATATCATTCGACTTATCAGCAAAATGACTACTATCGGCTGGAGGATGAAAAAACTCAATGTCAGGAAGAGACAAAAAAAGGGGGGCTGATGAGCCCCCCGCGTGTTATCAGAACGTTTTACGCAGACGCAGGCTAAAGGTGTGAGCCTGATAACGCTCGCCTGCCTGCAGGTCATAGCGCGCATCAAAGCTCAGATCGTTGCCTTCATACAGCGTAGTGCCGACAGCCACGCCAGCCATATCTTCTACCGGCGACGCGCCTTTGGTGCTAAAGCTGGTTTCACCAACGGCATCTGCCGCGTAAGACGCACGGCTGCTCACCTGATGCTGGTCGTACTGGTGGATCCAGGAGACCTGCACGAACGGGGTGAGGTTGCCAAATCCAGTTGCAACGGTTTTTTCGATGCGGGCACCGATGTCGCTGATGACCGACTGAGCGTGCGTGCTGCTGACATCCAGCGCCATACCGTTTCCGCCCGTCTCTTTATAGCCATCAACGTGCTGATAGCCATAGGTCAGGCTGGCCAGCGGCGTCAGGACTACATTGGCAGGCAGCGTAAACGGATAACCGAATTCCGTTTGCAGGGTCACGGACTGGCCGTTGAATTTGCCTTTTGCCGCGCCAGAGAAACCGGTGAAATCGGCGCGACGCACGGAGCTGTAATTCTGGCGGTTCAGACCTGCTGAGAGGTTGAGATACCAAGGATTGCCCGTGAAGCCCGCATAACCAATCACGCCGTAGTTATCCGCCGTGGAAGTATTGCCGCTCAGGTTGTCTTTACCGTGCACGGACGTGTTGCTGTAGTTCACCGCCGCACCCAGACGCCAGTCATCGCCCAGCGCGCGGTCGGCACCCAACAGCAGGCCGCCAAATTTCGCGCTATACCCGCTGACATCATCACTGCTGTCCTGGCGTGCGTATCCGCCAAATGGCTGGCCCCAGACGATCCAGTTGCTGCTGTAATCATCCCCGGTCGCGATACCGCTGGTGCCCGAGCTGGCAGGATGTCGTACGGCATCCATATGCGAACCCACAACAGCCTGCGCGGTTGAGGTTGCCACGGTGGCGGCTGAGCTGGCATTCAGGTTCTGTGCAGGCGACAGACTTTCACCCGCGCGATTCGCCGCCTGTTTACCTTCGAGGGCTAACGAGGCGTTATACAGATCTAACAACTGCGGTGAGGAAATCCCCGTGTAATTTGCCAGACCACCCAGTGCCGCGGTGGCGCCAGGTATTGTCGCCTGCCCCGGTTTGTTCGGCGCAGGATCGATAACTACTGGCGGCGTAACCACTGGCGGCGTAACCACTGGCGGCGTGACCACAGGCGGCGTGACCACAGGCGGTGTGACCACAGGTGGTGTGACCACAGGCGGCGTGACCACTGGTGGTGTGACCACAGGCGGTGTGACCACAGGCGGTGTGACCACAGGCGGTGTAACCACAGGCGGTGTAACCACAGGCGGTGTAACCTCCGGTTCAGCCCCGACCGTTAAGACCAGCGCCTTATTAACGCCATCTTCATAGACGGAACCCGTTACCGCACCACGGTAACCGATCGCTTCGTAGTTCAGTTTATCCGCGTGATAATCCGTGTTCGCGCCAGCGGCAGAGATCACGACATAGCGCTGACCTTCGGCAAACTTATAGGTGCTGCCGGTGCGAAGTAAATTCACATGTGAGCCCGCCTCCACCCACGCATCACCGCTTACCTTCAGACGACCATAGCCCGTATCAGCAGTGATATCACCGTTCTGCGTAGTCAAATCAGAAATACCGGAGATCAGCGTCGCCGCTGCGTTCTGGTGGTAGTTGCCCGTGACAGAAATGACGTCATTGATCTGCAATGAAGCCGCGTCGTTGCGCACAGTACCATTGTTCGCAATGACGTTATCGTTTAGCAGTAACGATCCTGTGCCAAAGACCACGTCGGAGCGGTAGCTGATGATCGAGCCGATACCATTTTTGCCCGTCAGTGTTCCGGTTGTCTGCGTCCCGCCGTTAATGTTCAGCGGTGCCAGGCTGGTGGAATAGATATTTCCCTCTATCAGCCCATTATTGGTCAGCGTAACCTGCGCGTTGGCGTTGAGGTTATTAATAAAATTGGCGTTTAAAAACAGGGCATAACCATTACTGCTGATCTCCCCGTTGTTTACAATTTGCGTGGTCTGGTTTTGGTTGTTGATACTGGTAATAAAAATACCGTAGCTACCGCCCGTGATAAGACCGTTATTGGTGATTTGGCCCAACGCTGAACCGTTTGCATCATTACTCAGAATACCAAAGGTATCGGCATTAATTTGGCCATTATTTTCAAGGGTGTTGATAATGCCCTGATTGTTTATGCCAAAGATGCTGTGCGTAATCTCATTATCATTGATAATCGTGTCAATGGTACCCCGGTTATAAATACCCGAGTTACCATAGTTATTGACAAGTTCGGTTCTGAGCGTACCCGTATTGTGAAGCGTGCCAATGATACCCGTATTATAAATAGCCCCGTTATCACCGGTATTGTTTCCATTTGAGGTAATGATGCCCGCGTTGGTTAATTTATCAATAGCCCCTGCGTTATAAATTCCGCGAAGGCCTGATATCGTGCCATCGTTCATCAGGGTTTCAACGTTTACACCGGGATCCAGTAAGAGTGCGGTATCGGTAGTGCCGGTTATCGACCCTGAATCGGTGATATGTACTAATGGATTCGATTGCATCACTTCCACGCTGTTGACAGCATTATCGATGATGATACCGGATGCTGCATAAGCGTGAGGGGAGAGCATTGATTGCGTTGCCATTGAGGCGACCAGCAGCGAGATGAGCTGGCTAAGGCGTTTTTTTTCCATGGTGAGCCGTCACAAAGTTGCGATAGTTGTAAAATGCACATGCATTATTCTTCGGATTATTCCGATATTGTTGCGGCGAAGAATATACATTTTGTTGCAGAAAACAATAAGGTTTGTTTAATTATTTAACGGCGGAAGTGTTCGCTATATTTTGTATGACGTTTAATTTGACTTAAGGCGGGTAATGGGTTGCGGTTAAATCAAAATATATTCTTTGTCGTCACATTGATTCATTTATCTTTTTTATTCACAGGCTGTGTATCGACCGATCCATTAAGCACGGCAAACGCTCTGGCAGCACGTTCTGGTCTGATCAGCGAAAATTTACAAACGGAACGGTATCCCGTGGCGACATGGAGCCGCTTTACCCCTCCCGTAAAGGCGATCCACGTATACATAGAAGGCGATGGTTTTGCCTGGAAGAGCCGTACGCAGCCGTCGGATAATCCTACACCGCGAAACCCAACAGGGCTTTCTCTTGCCGCTGCAGATGCCAGCTCAAGTGTGCTTTATCTGGCGCGACCCTGTCAGTTCATCCTGCCTCTACCGACGCATTGCACGGTAAACGAGTGGACGACCGACCGGTTTTCCCCTGAAGCGCTCGGTGCGATGAATGAAGCCCTGGACCAGATTGTCAGTCGCTATCCAGGAGTCAAACTGGATTTAATCGGGTATTCAGGCGGAGGCAATATTGCTGCACTGCTGGCCATGCGTCGCACCGATGTGCGATCTCTGCGCACGGTTGCGGGTAATCTGGACGTTACATGGGTGAATGCCTTGCATCAGGTTACGCCAATGCCGCACGCCCTCAACGCCATTGATACGGCATCCGCTCTGCGTGCACTTCCGCAGATTCACTACAGTGGTGACCAGGATGAAGTCGTGCCGACTCTGGTTGCCCGCCGCTTTCAACAGGCGGTTGGCGGACACTGTACACAAGTTAAGGTCGTGCACGGCATGGGGCATGGTTCGGACTGGGGGGCGAAATGGGCGGAGTTGTCAGAGGAGTCCGGAGGCCGTTTAACATTTGGCTGTTAGATGAATGTGAGAGGGACGAAAGATTGGATCATAGAAGAACAGCGGGACACGACGCAGTTGCTTTTCATCGTCCGCAGGGTTTCGGGAAGCAGGGACGGGGGAAATCAAGGAAGGCCATTTCAGAATAATTAATACGTTTTGGCCAGAAAGCAAAAACCCAGCCATAGGCTGGGTTCTTTAAATAGTGGTGCCCGGACTCGGAATCGAACCAAGGACACGGGGATTTTCAATCCCCTGCTCTACCGACTGAGCTATCCGGGCAACGGGCCGCATTAAACCCGATTGGGCCTTTGTCGTCAACGAAATTTGTTGTTTTCGTTACAGACTGCACAATCTCTCGCCAGGTTGCTGAATCCTCATGCGGCAAAATGTGTCCAGAGGGCGGAAAGGGGCATGGCAAGCACCAGGGCAGGAAGCATATTCACCACGGCGAACATTTTAATGCCGCAAATACGCAGACCGGTAGCCAGTAAGAGCAGGCCGCCCACGGCGGTGAAATCAGCCATCATCGCGGGGGTGGTGAGCGGTAATATCAATGCGGCACAGGTGGCAAGCGCAAGCTGGATTAGCAGCATTGGCACGCTTATGGCGGCCACGGCGATGCCAAGCGTGGTGGCAAAGATTGTTGCGGTGAAGAAATCGAGAAACGCCTTGGCAATCAATATACTGGGATCGCCGGTCATGCCTTCCTGCATGGCCCCGAAAATGCCGGTTCCGCTGGCACAGAAGAGAATAATGATGGCGACATAATTTTGTATAAACGTCTCGTGTGAGCCGCTCTTTGCTTTACCCGGACGTGAAATCAGCTGCTTCGCTTTACCCACCGCGCTGTTAATTCCTTTTTCCAGATAGCAAAACTCCCCAATCAATGCGCCCAGTAATGTCGCCAGTACCATGACCGGAAGATTGGCACATTTGACGACCAGCAAAATACCGATCCCCAGCGAAGCCAGACCAAAAATAGAGGGCATTGATGAGCGAATCCGCTCGGGCAATCTCTGGCTCAATACGGCGCCCAGCACGCCACCTGACAGTACCGCGCCGGCGTTGATAAACGGTCCAATAACCAAAATAGACTCCCGCTATATAAGCATAGATTTTGCATCATTATTACATCAACAAGGACAATGTGGGGGCAATTTTGACTGAAAAATGCATAAGGATTCTCTCTTGCACCCCAAAATAAAAGGTGACATCATTGCGCGAAATTTCTCCTGCCGGATAACGGACCGCCCATGATGATGATGTTAACCACTGCGCGAAAACCTGTCCGTCTCAGCTGTTCCTCTTCTACTCTCATCATGCGGTGAGGTTCACGCAGGCTCACTGCAGGACAACAGTAAAACCAGACGTGCTCTGATTTTACTGATGTCTGGCGTTCGGAGCTGTACTCCAGTCAGACGCGTTCGTTGGGCATGCCGCCATGCTGCCCGGGGCTTTTTATTCCCCTGAAACGGGTATTTGTGCATATGAAATCACTGAAAATTGCCGTCAGCCACGCGCTCATGTCGGTCCTCTCCACGCACCGGGAAGTGGTTGCGTTAGACAACACCGATTTTACCGATGTGGCGGCGGTCGTCATAACCCCTGCCGACAGCCGCAGCGGCATCCTGGCTTTGCTGAAACGCACCGGGTTCCAGCTGCCGGTATTTATCTTCTCTTCCGGGCCAACCGATGTGCCGGAAGGCGTCATCGCGGCTATCGACGGGAAAGCGCAGGAGTGGCTGGAGCTGGAAGCGGCCGCCTGTCGTTATGAAGAAAACCTTCTGCCTCCATTTTTTGACACGCTGACGCAGTACGTGGCGATGGGTAACAGCACTTTTGCCTGCCCGGGCCATCAGCATGGTGCATTCTTCAAAAAACATCCTGCGGGCCGTCAGTTCTATGACTTCTTTGGCGAGAACGTGTTTCGTGCCGATATGTGCAATGCCGATGTGAAACTCGGCGACTTGCTGATCCATGAAGGATCGGCAAAAGAGGCACAAAAGTTCGCGGCGAAAGTTTTTAATGCGGACAAAACCTACTTTGTCCTCAACGGCACGTCGGCGGCCAATAAGGTTGTGACCAATGCGCTCTTAACCCGTGGCGATCTGGTGCTTTTTGACCGCAATAATCACAAATCAAACCACCATGGCGCGCTGATTCAGGCGGGTGCTACGCCGGTCTATCTTGAGGCGTCGCGCAATCCGTTTGGATTTATCGGCGGCATTGATGAACACTGCTTCGACGATGCCTGGCTGCGGGGTCTTATTCACGAAGTGGCACCGCATAAAGCTCAGGAGGCCAGGCCATTTCGTCTGGCGGTGATCCAGCTTGGCACCTATGACGGAACGATTTACAACGCCCGTCAGGTCATCGACAAGATCGGCCATCTGTGTGACTACATTCTCTTCGACTCTGCGTGGGTCGGGTATGAGCAGTTTATCCCGATGATGGCGGACAGCTCGCCGCTGTTACTGGAACTGACGGCCAACGATCCCGGTATTTTTGTCACCCAGTCGGTTCACAAGCAGCAGGCCGGGTTCTCGCAAACCTCCCAGATCCACAAGAAAGATAACCATATTCGCGGTCAGGCACGGTTCTGTCCGCACAAGCGCCTGAATAACGCTTTTATGCTGCACGCGTCAACCAGCCCGTTTTATCCGCTGTTTGCGGCGCTGGATGTGAATGCCAAGATCCATGAAGGCGAAAGCGGCCGCAGGTTGTGGGCTGAGTGCGTAGCGCTGGGGATCGAAGCGCGTAAAGCGATCGTGGCTAACTGCAAGATGATCAAACCCTTTATCCCGCCGGTGGTCGCCGGGCGTCCGTGGCAGGATCACCCCACGCAGGTTATCGCCAGCGAACGCCGCTTCTTCAGCTTTGAACCTGGCGCGAAATGGCACGGTTTTGAGGGCTACGCCAGCGAGCAGTATTTTGTCGATCCCTGCAAACTGCTGTTAACCACGCCGGGCATTGATGCACAAACGGGTGAATACACGGCGTTTGGGGTGCCAGCAACCATTCTGGCCCATTATTTGCGGGAAAACGGCATCGTGCCGGAGAAGTGCGATCTCAACTCGATACTCTTCCTGCTGACGCCAGCGGAAAGCCCAGAAAAAATGGCACAGCTGGTGACGATGCTGGGACAATTTGAACAACACATTGAGGATGACACACCGCTTGCCGACGTGCTGCCGACCGTCTTTAACAAATACCCGGTACGTTATCGCGATTACACCCTGCGTCAGTTATGCCAGGAGATGCACGATCTGTACGTCAGCTTTAAGGTCAAAGATCTGCAGAAGGCGATGTTCCGTAAAGAGAGTTTCCCCGTGGTGATGATGAATCCTCAGGATGCCAACCAGGCGTATATTCGCGGCAACGTCGAGCTGGTGCGCATCAGCGAAGCAGCAGGGCGTATCGCGGCAGAAGGGGCGTTGCCTTATCCTCCGGGCGTGCTGTGCGTGGTGCCGGGGGAAGTGTGGGGCGGGGCGGTCCAGCGCTACTTCCTTGCGCTGGAGGAGGGCATTAATCTGCTGCCTGGCTTCTCGCCCGAACTGCAGGGTGTTTACAGCGAGAAAGATGCCGACGGGATTAAGCGACTGTACGGGTATGTATTGGCCGTGTAGGGCTTAGCTCTCCCTGAGGAGTTAACTGCACCCTCTCCCCCTGGGGAGAGGGGCTTAAACCGCACTTCGCTTATACATCCTCCGCGGGTGCCCTATCTTCCCGTACAGCATCTCCACGCTCAAAAAGCCTGCCTCCACGCAGTGCTCCAGATAGCGGCGGGTGGTGGTTTTACTTAACCCCGTTTCGCTCACCACCTCATCGACGGAAAAACAGTGCGCTGCTTTCTCATTGAACAGCGCCTGCACCCGCGCCAGCGTGTTCTCTTCAATTCCTTTACTGCCATTATCAAGGCGGTAATTTTTGGCCTGCAACTGATAAAGCGAGTCTACGTTCTGCTGATCGACAATCTTCCACACTCGCTGTTGTTCGGCAAACTGCACGAAGCGTTCCAGCGACTGGCTAAGCCGCTTCCAGGAGACCGGTTTAAGAATGTAATCGAACGCGCCGTTACGGATCGCCAGGCTGCACGTATCCATGTCGCTGGCGGCGGTGATAAAAATGACCGAACAGTTCGCGTGCACCAGGAGGGGATTGCTGATCAAGGTAATGCCCTTGCCATCGGGCAGATAGTTATCCAGCAGCAGAAGCTGCGGCTGCAGGCTCGCCAGCAAAGATTGTGCTTCAGCCAGTGAAGTGGCAATGCCTACCAGTCGCAGACGCGGATGCTTACCGATCAACTCCGCGTGCAGTTGCGCCAGTTCGTTCTCATCTTCCACAATCAATACGTCGATAGGTTCATGTTGCATAATCAATCTCTTCCAGTTCCTGAGTAGGGCATCGGGCATTGCCTGTGGCCGGAATAAATAGCGAGAAAATAGCGCCCCGGGGGACGTTATCGGCCACTTCAATCGCTCCCCCCGCCTGGGTGACATAGCTTTCGATCAAATACAGACCGATGCCGTGATCGCCGCGTGTTTTGGTTGTGATGCCGCGTTCAAAGATACGTTCGCGGATCGCCGGGTGGATCCCCACCCCCTGGTCGGCGACTTCAATAATCAATTCACGCTCGTTCAGTGCGATCAGGACTTCAACCGGCTCGTGTGGCAGCGGGGCACGCTGCGTCGCTTCAATCGAGTTATCCAGCAGATTCCCGATAATGGAGATCAGCTCGGCTTCCAGCAGCGGAGCAAAAGATTTATCCATTCCGCAGGCCGGGTCGAACGAAAGCGCAACCCCTTTTTCACGCGCCCGGGCTGATTTACCAAGCAGCAGGCCGCAAAGCGTCGGGGAGGAGAAACGTACGGAGATAAAATCCAGCAGCTCCTGCGCATGTTCCGACTGTGACTGAATGTAGCCCATCGCTTCTTCGTATCGCCCCATATGCAGCAGGCCAGAAAGCGTTGTCATCCGGTTTAACTGCTCGTGGCGCATAATGCGCAAGTTATCGACATAGCGCTTCACCTGGCTCAACTGCGCACTAAGGGAGTCGATCTCGTTACGATCGCGAAAGGTGATGACCCAACCTTGCAGCGAATCTTCGAGCATGATGCGCACCCGGCTGGCGATCACCGTGAGATCGTTAAAGCGGCAGATCTCATCGTGGGTATCTTTCAGCAGCATGGTGTGCGGCGTGAAGAAGGGAACGGGTGTAATAACCTGATCGATTAATTGCCCCCGCACCGCGCGGGCAGGCTGGGTTAACCCCAGGAGTTTGCGTGCCGCCTGGTTGATCACTTCAATGCGAAGATCGCGATCGATGGCGATCACCCCTTCGTAGATCGATTCCATCATCGCCTTTTGCTGTCGCACCAGTAATCCGATCTCCCGAGGCTCCAGGGAGAAGATCTGTTTCTTGATGCTGCGGGTGAAAAACCACGAGAAGATAAACAGGGCGATGAGCAACAATACGGCCGCGATGAGGATATTCACCACTTTACTGACGGTTATGGTATCGAGATAGCTGGTCAGATAGCCCACGGAAACAATGCCAACCACCTTTCCCGCTTCGTTAAAAATGGGGGCTTTGCTGCGCAGTGAAATGCCCAGGCCTCCTTTGCGGATGGTTGTTGTGCTTTTACCCTGCAATACCGCCTCGTTGTCGCCGCCGACCAGAGTGGTACCTACGCGGTCTGCAAACACGGAGTGAAACAGATGCTGGCCGTTGTTATCGCCAATCACGATAAAGCTCGCGTCACTGTGGGTCGCTATTTGCTGCATAAAGCGATGGATGGCTGCGATATCCTTTTCTTCTACTTCCTGACGTAAAGTAGGAATAAGCGCAATTTCCTCAGCCTGTATTTTGGCGCGGGTACTCATTTCCTGATATAGCTGTCTGCCGACGTCGACATAATAATAACTGCCCAACAATGCGAATAGCACTGAGAAAAACAAAACCAGCGAAATAAAGAGCTTGATTTGAAAGGAGACTCTCATGGCTATCACGCAAGGTATCAAAGGGAAGAAACAATATATCCTTTTTTGCCGCTGATGGCGCGGGCTTTGCCGTGAACTTGTGATCCCTTACACAGCGATGCGCTGCCTTTATATTCAAAAATAAGGTTTATCTTATGGTTGCAGAATAAATGTTATTTAATTGTTCAGTTACGAAAAGAAACCATAAAAACCACGCGAATAAATACGCTGTTAATCACATTAAATAAAAGAAACCATTAAAACCATAGCCTCCATTAAAACTTCGATTTTAATATGCCATTCCTCACATAAAGTAAGCCTTTGTGCCTCTAAGCTGAACGCACAAATAACCAAGAGGCTTAATTATGAGCACTACTGACGATTCTTTCTCTGTTACTCAAGACCCGATTGATATTCAGCAGCCCTCGCTCAAGGAGCGCTGGTGGCACATTATGGATACCTGGAAAGTCGGGATCATCCCGTTACCGCTGTTCGTGCTGGCGGGCGTGCTTATTGCCATTGATTGCCTGGGCGGAAAATTGCCGAGCGATATCGTGGTCATGGTGGCTACGCTCGCCTTCTTTGGCTTTGCCTGTGGGGAATTTGGCAAACGTCTGCCGATTGTGGGCAAGCTGGGCGCGGCGGCGATTTGTGCCACCTTTATTCCGTCTGCGATGGTTTATTACGGCCTGCTGCCGGACGTGGTGGTGGAGTCCACGACTAAGTTCTATAAATCGACCAACATTCTTTATCTCTACATCTGCTGCATTATTGTCGGCAGCATCATGAGCATGAACCGCACCGTACTGATTCAGGGCTTCCTGCGTATCTTCTTCCCGATGCTGTGCGGTGAAGTTGTCGGCATGATCGTTGGGATGGGGGTCGGCATGGCGCTCGGTCTTGAACCTTTCCAGATCTTCTTCTTTATCATTCTGCCGATTATGGCCGGCGGTGTGGGAGAAGGGGCGATTCCCCTCTCCATCGGCTATGCCACCTTGCTGCATATGGATCAGGGTGTGGCGCTGGGCCGGGTACTGCCCATGGTCATGCTCGGGGGCTTAACCGCCATCATTATCTCTGGCTGCCTGAACCAGCTCGGTAAGCGTTTCCCGCACCTGACCGGCGAAGGTCAACTGATGCCGAATCGCGCTAACGCGGATACCTCCTCATCACAACCGGCGTTTTCGGGTAAAGCGGACGTGACGACCATTGCCTCCGGGGCATTGCTGGCGGTGCTGCTTTACATGCTGGGTATGCTGGGCCACAAACTGATTGGCCTGCCTGCACCGGTTGGCATGTTGTTTATGGCGGTGCTGGTCAAGCTGTGCAATGGCGCCTCGCCTCGCCTGCTGGAAGGCTCGCAGGTGGTGTACAAATTCTTCCAGACTTCGGTCACCTATCCCATTCTCTTCGCGGTGGGCGTGGCCATCACCCCCTGGCAGGAGCTGGTGAATGCCTTCACCGTGAGCAACCTGCTGGTGATTGTCAGCACCGTTTCTGCACTAGTGGCGACCGGCTTCTTTGTGGGTAAAAAGATTGGTATGCACCCCATCGATGTCGCCATCGTCTCCTGCTGCCAGAGCGGACAGGGCGGAACCGGCGATGTCGCGATTCTGACGGCAGGCAACCGTATGAGCCTGATGCCCTTCGCGCAAATCGCGACCCGTATCGGTGGCGCCATTAACGTTGCTGTCTCTCTGCTGATTTTAGGCAACTTCCTCGTTTAAGTTTTCAGGAAAGAACAATGAAACTCGCAAGCTTTATCTATAAGGGAAAACGCAGCTACGGCATCGTGCAGGCTGCAGGTGTGGTGGATTTAGGCCGTCGTCTTGGCGATCGCTATACCGATTTAAAGGCCTTGCTGCAGGGCAACGGGCTGGCAGAAGCGACACGCTATCTGAATGAGACTGTTGATGTGCCTCTGGATGCCATCACGTTTTTACCGGTGATTGAGCAGCCGGAAAAAATCCTCTGCGTCGGCATGAACTATGCCGACAAACGCAAGGAGTTTGACCAGCATAATCCGGCGCCGACGCTGTTTGTCCGCTTCCCGGATTCTCAAACCGGCCACAACGCGCCGGTGCTCAAACCTCGCCACTCCAGTGAGTTCGATTATGAGGGCGAACTGGCGGTGATTATCGGTAAGGGCGGCGAGAATATCTGCCGTGAAGAGGCGCTGCGTCATGTCGCCGGTTACAGCTGCTATATGGATGGCTCCGCCCGCGACTGGCAGCACACCTGGTTTACCGCGGGTAAGAACTGGCGTCAGACCGGGGCCTTTGGTCCATGGATGGCGACAGCGGATGAGATCCCCGACCCACATCAGCTGGCGATCCGCACCTGGTTGAATGGCCGCATGGTGCAGGAAGATAACACCCGCAGCATGATCCACACGGTCGCAGAACTGATCGAGTACATCAGCACCTTCACACGCTTAAGCCCTGGCGATGTGATCATCACCGGATCGCCAGGCGGCGTCGGTAAAAAGCGCAATCCGCCGCTGTTTATGAAAGAGGGGGATCGCATTGAGGTGGAGATCGAAAACATTGGTCATCTCAGCAATGTGATCGTGGAAGCACCCGCACAGGTGCTGACCGCAGCGCATTAGGTAAGGCAGCATGTATAGAGAACTCACTCTCGATTTCCGCCTGACGGTGGTGTCAAAACATCCCGAACGATTGAGCCAGATTCGTTATTTACTGGCAGACAGCGGACTGGGGCTGGATAACGACATCACGCTGTTTGTGGAGGCCTGGTCCGGCACCCGGCTGGTGGGCTGCGCCGGGCTGGCGGCTAACGTCATTAAATGTGTGGCGGTGGATGAGCAGCTCAGGGGAGCAAATTTAAGCGCCCGCCTGCTGGCAGAAGTGGAAAATGCCGCACTGGCGTGCGGTCATTTTCACCTCTTTCTCTGTACGCGCCCGTGCAACAAGGAACGTTTTGGCCGTAGCGGATTCTGGCCGATTGCCCAGAGTGGTAATAGTGCCGTGCTGATGGAAAACACCCCGCAGGGCATCACGCGTTACTGCCGTTCACTGCATGCTTTGCGACAGGAGGGGGAACGTATTGGCGCGATTGTCATGAATGCCAACCCCTTTACCTCCGGGCATCGCCATTTGGTGGAACAGGCGGCGGCGCAGTGCGACTGGCTGCATCTGTTCGTGGTGCGGGAAGACGCCTCTTTCTTCCCGTTTGCCGCTCGCCTTCAGATGGTCCAGGCCGGTGTCGCCCATCTGCCGAACGTCACCGTGCATGAAGGATCGCAATACATCATCTCCCGCGCCACCTTTCCGGCCTATTTCCTCAAGGAGAGCGGCAAGGTGCAGCAGGCATGGAGTGAAATCGACGTGATGATCTTTCGGGATCACATCGCCCCGGCGCTGGGCATTACCCACCGTTTTATCGGCTCGGAACCGTTTTGCGACATCACCCGACAGTACAACCAGACGCTGCATAGCCTGCTCGCCTCGCATATTGAGGTGGTGGAGATGCCCCGCATCAAGGCATCTGGCAATGCCATTTCGGCGTCGGAAGTACGCCGTTTGCTCAAGACAGAGCAGTTTTCACGTATCCGGGAAATTGTCCCGGAATCCACTTACGCACATTTAAACGCCCATTATCGCGCCCGTGCGGAAGTTGCATAACACTCAGGACATTATCATGAAAATTGTAAGGGAGGCGCTGGCCGGAACGCAGGAGTCCAGCGACCTGATGGTAAAAATCGCCCCCGCCGCAGGCGAGCTGGAGATTGTCATCCACAGTGAAGTGATCAAGCAATTTGGCGAGCAGATTCGTCAGGTGGTCGACGAGACCCTTCAGGCACTGGACGTGCGCGAAGGGCTTATTATCGTTGAAGACAAAGGCGCGCTGGACTGTGTCATCCGCGCCCGCCTGCAAAGCGCCATTCTGCGCGCAACGGATGAACCTTCTGTCGACTGGGGGAAAATGCAATGAACCCGCTTCGTCGCAGCATGCTGTTTTTACCCGGCGCCAATGCCGCCATGCTCTCTACTGCCTTTATCTATCGTCCCGACGCAATCATGTTCGATCTCGAAGACGCCGTGGCCTTGCGTGAGAAGGACAGCGCACGTTTGCTGGTCTTCCACGCTTTGCAACATCCGATGTATCAGGATATCGAAACGGTGGTGCGGATTAATCCGCTCAGCACGCCGTTTGGCTTGCTGGATTTGGAAGCGGCCGTTCGCGGTGGGGTGAATGTCATTCGCCTGCCGAAAACCGATACGCCAGAAGATATCGATGAACTGGAAGGACACCTGGCGCGTATTGAACGTGAATGTGGACGCGAAGTGGGTTCCACCCGCGTGATGGCGGCAATTGAGTCCGCGATTGGTGTGATCAATGCCGTCGCCATTGCCCGTCGCTCGCCGCGACTGATTGGCATCGCGCTGGCGGCGTTTGACTACGTGATGGATATGCAGACTGAACGCGGAGACGGGACAGAACTGTTTTATGCCCGCTGCGCCGTCCTGCATGCCGCTCGCGCTGCCGGGATCGATGCGTTTGACGTCGTATGGTCTGACGTCAATGACGAAGCCGGATTCCTGCGCGAGGTCGAGCTGATCCGCAAAATGGGCTTTAACGGCAAATCGCTGATCAACCCGCGTCAGATCGACCTGCTGCACAACGCCTACGCACCTACCCAGCCCGAAGTGGATCACGCCCTGCGGGTGATTGAAGCGGCTGAAGAGGGGGCGCGTAATGGTTTAGGTGTTGTGTCGCTTAACGGAAAAATGGTGGATGCGCCGATTATTGATCATGCGCAGAGGGTGCTCGAACGTGCTGCCGCCTCAGGCGTACGTCGCTAAGGATTACAAATGAATCAGACAGAACTGCTCCATGTGAATTATCCCCATCTGCGGAACCTGACCGCGTTCGATACCGCCCACAGCGCGACGCCGTGGCTGGCAGACGCGGAGGCCAAACAGCATCGCAAGCTGTGTGCCTCTGTGGAAGAAGCGGTGAAACGCTGCGGCTTGCAGGACGGGATGACTATCTCGTTTCACCATGCGTTTCGTGAAGGCGATCGGGTCATCAATACCGTCGTCGCCCTGCTGGCGAAGATGGGCTTCAGGAATCTGACCCTGGCTTCCAGCTCGCTGATGACCTGTAACGATGCATTGATCGAGCATATTGAACGTGGCGTCATTTCGCGGATTTATACCTCCGGCATGCGCGGCAAACTGGCCGATGCTATTTCTCACGGACTGATGGACGAGCCGGTGCAAATCCACTCTCACGGCGGCCGCGTTAAGCTTTTACAGGACGGGGAGCTGAAGATTGACGTGGCGTTTTTAGGCGTGCCATGCAGTGATGCCTTTGGCAACGCCAATGGCACCCACGGGAAATCCTGCTGTGGATCGCTGGGCTATGCCATGGTCGATGCACACTTTGCCCGTCACGTTGTGCTGCTTACCGAAGCGCTGGTGCCGTTCCCTAATTTGCCCGCCAGCCTGATGCAGGATCAGGTCGATTATATTGTGCAGGTTGAGAGCGTGGGCGATCCGGCGAAGATCAGCGTCGGGGCAGCACGTGTCACCAGTAACCCTCGCGAGCTGATGATCGCCCGTTATGCCGCAGAGGTAATTGAACACTCCGGCTATTTCAAACCCGGTTTTTCCATGCAGACCGGTTCCGGCGCGGCGGCCACCGCCTGCACCCGTTTTATGGGGGAAAAAATGGCCCGCCTCGGGGTGAAAGCGCGCTTTGCGTTAGGCGGGATCACCGGTAGCCTGGTCGATCTGCACGAAAAAGGGTTGATCGAAACGCTGCTGGATACCCAGTGCTTCGATGGCCAGGCGGCGGCGTCGTTGGCAAAAAATCCTCATCATGTGGAGATCTCCACCAATGTGTATGCCAATCCGGGCAGTAAGGCGGCCAGTTGTGACCAGCTCGACGTGGTGATCCTGAGCGCGCTTGAGATAGATACGGCGTTTAACGTTAACGTCATTACCGGCTCGGACGGGGTAATGCGGGGTGCCTCCGGCGGGCATTGCGACGTTGCAGCGGCGGCCAATCTGACCATCGTGGTGGCTCCGCTGCTGCGAAGCCGTATTCCGACGGTGGTGAAGCGCGTGACCACGCGCGTCACGCCGGGGGAGAGCATCGATGTGCTGGTGACCGACCACGGTATCGCGGTCAACCCGGCGCGGCCTGACATTCGTGAACGACTTGAAGCGGCTGGGCTGAACATTATGGATATCGAGACCTTATATGCCCGGGCGATCTCCCTGACCGGCGTACCCAAACCCATTGAATTTACCGACAAGATCGTGGGCGTCATCCGCTACCGTGATGGCAGCGTAATTGACACCGTCCGCCAGGTTAAGGAGACCCTATGACGTTAGCGACACCCGTGCGGGCGGGTGTCAGCCTGGAAGCACTGCTGGCGGCGAAAGAACGTCGTGCAGCGCGCCAGGCTGACTGGCTCACCCATTATCAACAACCGGTTATATCACTCACGCTGGTGACGCCCGGGGCGATCAAAGACAACCTGCGGTATCGCAATACCATGGGCGTGGCGTTGCAGATGTGCGACCAACTGCTGTGGGAACACCGCTGGCAGGTGCTGGACCGTCAGGTGCTGTGGCTGCCGACCGGGCCGGAAGCGCTGTGGTGCGTGGCGCATCAGGCAGCAGAGATAAAGGCGCACTGCGCACAGCTTGAACAGACGCATCCGTTGGGGCGACTGTGGGATCTGGACGTGATCTGTCCTGTAAACGGTCACGTAGGGCGGCAATCTTTAGGCGAAAACATGCGGCGTTGCCTGATTTGTGACGCACCGGCTCACGCCTGTTCCCGGTCGCGTCAACATCCGGTTGAGCAGGTGGTGACGCGTGTGGAGAAGATAATTGATGACTGGTTTGCTCGCGACTAAAGCGCTTGCGCCTGATATCCCGACGCTGGCAGAAGAGGCGCTCTGGCGGGAGCTGGAATTAACCCCCAAACCGGGGCTGGTCGATACCCTGAATACCGGCTCGCACCATGATATGGACCATGCCATGTTTGCCCGCAGCATTCAGGCGATCGCCCCCTGGTTTGCCCGGTTTACCGAGCTGGGTTCAACCCATGCCGGTAAACCGGCTGACCAGCAGCTTCGCCTGCTTCGTCCAATGGGTATGGCCTGTGAGCAGGCCATGTATGCGGCAACAGATGGGGTGAACACGCATAAAGGGGGAATTTTTGCCCTGGGGCTGCTGTGCTTCGTGGCCGGACGTGTGAAAAATATCACGGCAGAAAACCTCTGTGATGAGGTGAGCCTCCTCTGTCGCGGGCTGGTGGCCCGGGAGCTGGCCGGGCGTAGCGGGCAGGCGACGGCGGGAGAAAGGCAGTATCGGCAATATGGGTTAACCGGTGCGCGCGGCGAAGCGGAAAGCGGTTTTACGACGGTGCGAAGGGCGCTGAACGCATGGAATGGCCAGTCGCTTCATGGATTGTTGCTGCAGTTGATGGCGATAAATCAGGACAGCAATCTGGTATCGCGCGGCGGCACACAGGGGCTGCGCTATGTGCAGGGCTACGCAAGGACGTTACTGGCTCAGGGCTGGGATCATGATGCGTTGCTGGAAATGGACAGGGCGTTGATAACGCGAAATTTAAGCCCGGGAGGCAGCGCGGATTTATTATCGGTGGGATGGATTCTCTCTGAAATTGCCGGAGGGCGCTAGCGCGTGTCCGGCAGACGTTCTGTGTTTTTTTGCCCGGTAAGGCGAAAGCGTCACCGGGCACACATCTCAGACATTAATGGGCAACAGGCTGCGCACCGTGCGGTTCGCGAACGTGTTTGTACTTGAACAGCGCGATGAACGCGAAGAACAGCACCAGCGAGTATGCGGCAAAGATAAGCCAGACGGGCTGCCAGTTGGTGATGCCGTTAGTGGTGTACATCTCAACGACCTTACCGCTCACAATGCCGCCCAGGATACAGCCGAAACCGTTAGTCATCATCAGGAACATACCCTGCGCACTGGCACGAATTTCAGGCTTCACTTCTTTTTCCACAAAGACCGAACCGGAAATGTTGAAGAAGTCGAAGGCACAGCCGTAAACAATCATCGACAGAACCAGCAGCACGGTACCGAACGGGCTTGGGTCGCCGTAGGCGAACAGACCGAAGCGCAACATCCATGCAGCGATACTGATCAGCATGACGTTCTTGATGCCGTAGCGGCTCAGGAAGAACGGTATGGTCAGAATGAACAGGGTTTCAGAAATCTGGGAAATCGACATCATTACCGACGCGTGTTCGACAATAAAGCTCCCGGAGAACAGTGGGTTATTGTCGAAGCTGTGCAGGAACGTGTTGCCGAACATGTTGGTGATTTGCAGTTCAGCGCCCAGCAGCATGGAGAAGATGAAGAAGATCGCCATACGTCTGTTTTTAAACAGTGCGAACGCGTCCAGACCCAGCATTGAGGTCCAGGTCTGGTTCTTTTGCTGATTCGACACCGGGACGTGCGGCAGCGTCAGGGTGAACAACGCCAGCACCACGGAGAGCGCAGCACCGATGTAGAGCTGCATATGGCTCAGTTCAAAGCCTGCGAAGCTCACGCCCCACATCGCCATAATAAAGCCGATGGTGCCCCAGATACGGATAGGGGGGAAATCGGTAACGATATCAAGGCCAGCTGACTTGATGCGGTGATAGGAGATCGTGTTGATCAAACCCAGCGTAGGCATATAGGCCAGCGAGTTAAGCAGGATCACGATAAACATCGCTCCAGGCGTCGTGACGCCCGCAGCCATAAATAACGTACCCGCCCCCACAAGGTGGCAAAGGGCATACAGCCATTTTGCACTGATCCATTTGTCCGCCACGATCCCCAGCAGCGTAGGCATGAAGACCGCCGCAATACCCAGTGAGCTGTAGACGGCACCAATCGATGCGCCGTCGAACTTGAGCGTGACAAACATGTAGGAGCCGAGCGTGGTTAGCCAGCTCCCCCACAGACAGAACTGCAGAAACGACAAGATTTTAAGCTGCAGCTTAAGGTTCATGTTACTTTCCTCACAAATGAGCGGGAGATATGTTGGTATGGGAACATTCAGGGTTGCTATTTGATGCGATTCTATCAGCAGGCAACGTTATGTTTTGTTACCTCCCGCAAAAAAATGCAATCCATATTAATTTGCAGATCAGATTGTGATGCAAATAACATTTTCGTATGGGTGGAGGAGTGCGGTTTGATGCCCTCACCCCAGCCCTCTCCCACGGGGAGAGGGAGAAAACGGTCTGTGCGGTTTGATGCCCTCACCCCAACCCTCTCCCACGGGGAGAGGGAGAAAACGGTCTGTGCGGTCTGGTGCCCTCACCCCGGCCCTCTCCCACAGGGAGAGGGAGAAAATGGTCTGTGCGGTCTGGTGCCCTCACCCCGGCCCTCTCCCACGGGGAGAGGGAGAAAACGGTCTGTGCGGTCTGGTGCCCTCACCCCGGCCCTCTCCCACAGGGAGAGGGAGAAAAGGGTCTGTGCGGTCTGGTGCCCTCACCCCGGCCCTCTCCCACAGGGAGAGGGAGAAAATGGTCTGTGCGGTCTGGAGCCCTCACCCCGGCCCTCTCCCACAGGGAGAGGGAGAAGGGGGGGCTTAGAGGGAGAAGACAACGTTATTTGCGCCGGTAACCTTTCTGAGCGGTATTCACCTTATACAGATAACGTCGGGATTCTGCCGACGGATGGCGGGTGGTCAGGGTGGAGTAGACATCCCCTGGCGTCATGGTGTTGATGATATTCGCTGCCTGCACCTTATCGTTGGAGAACACGCGCAATACGCTGCCTGCCCCGCCATTGTATGCCGTGATCACCGCATAGCGACGCGACGTCGGGTTATCAATGCCGCCGAGATAGACATTGCTCAGCATCGCCAGATAGGCGGTGCCGGTATCGATATTGCTCTGTGGATCAAACAGATAGCTGCGGCTCGGCGTACCGGATTTACCCTGTGAACGGAAGACGTCTTTACCGGCGCTGTGCTGAACCACCTGCATCAAGCCCAGGGCGTCGGAACGACTTACCGCATACGGGTTAAACGAGGATTCCGTTTGCATAATCGCCAGAATAAGTGATTCATCGACACCGTATTTTCGCGATGCCTGACGCACCATGCCAATGTATTTATGCGCACGCTTATCGAGGTGGTTCGGCACCAGATTAATGGTGACGCTGTAGATGATTTTTAGCCCGTTATTGCGGCTCTTGAGGCGGGTTTGCAGCAGATAATCAGCAAACTTTGTCGCGCGGCCTTCCCAGCGGATGGGCTGCCCGGTCTGATCGACCACCTGACCGTACAGGAACGGCTCTTTTGAAATGGTGATATCGTCAGCGTCAGAATAGAGATCGATGGTGCCCGGATCGTCACCCATCAGCAGGGTCTTAACAATGGCCTGGCGTAATCGCGCCGTTGGCTCGGTGCCCGCGATGGTCTCAATGGTGATCGTACCCTCATCAAAGTTGATGTGGCTACGCGTCTGATAAGCGTCGGTATATTTAACGTAATCCTTAGGTCCGGCGATAAGAACCTCGTTAAAGCCCCAAATATTTTCGATGTTATGGGCAAACTGCCCCATCAAAATGTCAAAACCGTTGGTGTCCTTGACCCAGGCTTCGTTGTAGCTATCGCCCTTTTTGGAGGAACAAGAGACAAGCAGCGGCGCAACAAGTGCAAGCGCTAAAATTTTTTTCATCATTCCGGGAGTGCGTGTTGTGTTTGCGTTGGGCACGGGCCTAAGGTGTTATAGGCCGGGTAAGCGCAGAGCTACCCGGCAACAGCCCGCAAAGTATTATTTTTCCGGCGGCGTGTAGCCTTCAATATGAACGTCTTTACCTTCGAACAGGAAATTCACCATCTCCTGCTCCAGCAGCTTGCGGTGTTCCGGGTTCATCATGGTCAGTTTTTTCTCGTTGATAAGCATAGTCTGCTTCTGCTGCCACTGCGCCCACGCCTCTTTCGAGATTTCGTTATAAATACGTTTACCCAGATCGCCCGGATAGAGCTGGAAGTCCTGGCCTTCGGCGTCACGTTGCAGGAAGGTGCAAAAAATTGTTCTGGCCATACTCGTTCCTCTTTTTTACCGAAGCTAAACCGTTGCTCCGGTGCGTAATTGTTGTAACAGGCGCTCCACGGGAGCCGCCAGCCCGACTGACGGCGGTTGCGCTAAGTTATACCAGAGACCGCTGCCTTCATCCATGCATGAGGTGAAGGAGGACACGGGAAGCCACATCGGGACAATATCCAGATGGAAATGGCTGAACGTATGGCGGAACGCGGTCAATTGCGTCAGGGTATCGGCATTGATGCCACGCAGGTTCAGCCATTCGCGAAGCGCCTCCTCGGTTTCGAATTGTGGGAAGCAGAACAAGCCGCCCCACAGGCCGCTCGGTGGGCGCTGGGCGAGCCAGACGTCATCACCGTGCTGCATCAACAGCATATAGCCGGTACGCTCGGGAAGAATCTGTTTCGGTTTCTTGCCCGGATACTGTGCCCAGCTGTGATGTGCATAGGCCACGCAGAGGTTATTCACCGGGCAGAGTTCGCACTTGGGTTTCGTGCGCGTGCAGACGATCGCGCCGAGATCCATCATGGCCTGATTAAAACGCGCTACGCCTGTCGCGGGCGTAACGGCCTCGCTAATGTCCCACAGACGCTTCTCAACGTCTTTTTTGCCCGGCCAGCCATCAACAGCATAGCAGCGTGCCAGCACGCGTTTTACATTACCGTCGAGAATAGGGTAGTGCTGGCCCAGCGAGAGAGAGAGGACGGCACCCGCGGTAGAGCGGCCAACACCGGGCAATGCCGCAACTTCGTCGAACGTTTCAGGGAAACGGCCTCCATGCAGCGTGGCCACCTGCTGAGCGGCTTTGTGCAGATTGCGGGCTCGCGCGTAATAACCGAGACCTGTCCACAGGTGCAGCACTTCATCTAACGGTGCATTGGCCAGATCGGTGACCGTCGGGAAACGCGCCATAAAGCGCTCGAAATAGGGAATCACCGTCGCAACCTGAGTTTGTTGCAACATCACCTCAGAGAGCCATACTTTGTAGGGCGTTTTTTCAATTTGCCAGGGCAGGGTTTTACGCCCGTATTTGTCGTACCAGTCCAGCACCTGGGCTGAAAATTGAGAGGCTTGCATGGTTATCGATTCGCATAATCAGGGACGCAGATTGCAGCACAGCGCTAATCGACTGTAAACCGGATCTTTCCCATGCTTGCATAGATGGCTTAACTTTGGATAATGCCCGTTTCCCGAACACTCTCACAAGCAGACTACTCTTTTATGAAAAACGACGTCATTTCACCGGAATTTGATGAAAACGGTCGCCCGTTACGCCGTATTCGCAGCTTTGTCCGCCGTCAGGGGCGCCTGACGAAAGGGCAGCAGCACGCGCTGGACAACTACTGGCCGGTGATGGGCGTTGAGTTCACTGAACAGCCTGTCGACTTTGCCGAATTATTTGGCCGTGAGGCGCCCGTGACGCTGGAAATTGGTTTTGGTATGGGCACATCGCTGGTGACCATGGCAAAAGCGCGTCCTGAGCAGGATTTCCTTGGCATTGAAGTGCACTCCCCGGGTGTGGGCGCCTGCCTGGCTATGGCGCACGAAGAGGGCGTAGAGAACCTGCGCGTGATGTGTCACGATGCGGTCGAAGTGCTGCATAAAATGATTCCTGACAATTCTTTAAACATGGTTCAGCTCTTTTTCCCTGACCCGTGGCACAAAGCACGTCATAATAAGCGCCGTATCGTTCAGGCCCCTTTTGCTGAGTTAGTGAAAAGTAAGCTAAAACTGGGCGGCGTCTTCCATATGGCGACCGACTGGGAACCGTACGCGGAACACATGCTCGAAGTGATGTCATCTCTGGATGGCTATAAAAACCAGTCTGAGAGCAATGACTACGTACCGCGCCCGGATTCACGTCCGGTGACAAAATTTGAACAGCGTGGCCATCGTCTTGGTCACGGTGTATGGGACTTAATGTTCGAGAGGGTGAAATAATGGCAAAGAACCGTAGCCGTCGTCTGCGTAAAAAGATGCATATCGAAGAATTCCAGGAAGTGGGTTTTTCTGTTGCATGGCGTTTCCCGGAAGGCACCAGCGTAGAAACCATCGATAAAGAAGTTGATGCGTTCATCGATGAAGTTATCGAGCCAAACAAACTGGCGTTTGACGGCAGTGGCTACCTGGCATGGGAAGGTCTGATCTGTAAGCAAGAAATCGGTAAATGCACCGAAGAGCAGCAGGCCCTCGTACGCAAATGGCTGGAAGACCGCAAATTCGAAGAAGTGCGCGTGAGCGAACTTTTCGACATTTGGTGGGACTAAATAAGCAACACGGGGCCAGCATTAGCTGGCCCGTTTTGTCTGAGGGAGTTTTTATGATGCGCAAAACGCTGCTTGCTGCGGCACTGATGACCACGACGCTTGCCGCACATGCGGACTACAAATGCGAAGTGACGCCGCGAGATGATGTGATTTTAAGCCCGCAAACCGTGCAGGTTAAAGGCGAAAACGGCAATCTGGTTATCACGCCAGATGGCAGTGTCATGTACAACGGTAAGCAATACACCCTTAGCGCCGCGCAGCGTGAACAGGCAAAAGATTATCAGGCTGACCTGCGTACCGCTCTGCCGTGGATTGATGAAGGCGCACTCACGCGCGTAGAGAAAGGCCGCGTGGCGCTGGATAAAATTATCACCAAAGAGATGGGAGAAAGCAGCAATATGCGTTCCCGTCTGACCAAGCTTGATGCTCAGCTAAAAGAGCAAATGAACCGGATTATTGAGCACCGCACGGACGGCCTGACATTCCATTATAAAGCGATCGATCAGGTGCGCGCCGATGGGCAAAACCTGGTTAATCAGGCGATGGGCGGTATTCTGCAGGACAGTATTAATGAGATGGGTGCCAAAGCGGTGCTGAAAGGCGGCGGTAATCCTCTGCAGGGCGTGCTGGGCAGCCTGGGCGGGTTACAAACCTCCATCCAGAATGAGTGGAAGAATCAAGAAGCGGATTTCCAGCAGTTCGGCAAAGACGTGTGCAAACGCGTGGTGTCGCTGGAAGATAGCCGCAAGTCTCTGGTGGGGACGCTGAAGTAACGTTTCTGCGCGCTGGGCCCCTCACCCCGGCCCTCTCCCCAGGGGAGAGGGAGAAAGACCACCAGCCTCCACCTTCGCATGTGACAGTTCCCTCTCCCCGTGGGAGAGGGTTAGGGTGAGGGCAACAGGCTGCGCAAATGTTGCAAGCTCGCCTTTAAAACCCCCGGCAGGACGTCAAGTTCCCTCTCCCTGTGGGAGAGGGTTAGGGTGAGGACATCAGGCTACGCAAGTGGTGCAAGTTGGCCCTTAAAACCCCCTGCAGGACGTCAAGTTCCCTCTCCCTGTGGGAGAGGGCCAGGGTGAGGGCATCAGGCTGCGCCAGCTTGCAAGCTCGCCCTTCAAACCTCCTGCAGGACGTCAAGTTCCCTCTCCCCGTGGGAGAGGGTTAGGGTGAGGGCATCAGGCTGCGCAAATGGTGCAAGCTCGCCTTTAAAACCCCCGGCAGGACGTCAGGTTCCCTCTCCCTGTGGGAGAGGGCCAGGGTGAGGGCAACAGGCGGCGCAAATGTTGCAACAGAACCATCAATACCGCCTCCTCGTTCTCCCGAAATTCATTATTCCAGAAGCGCACGACTTCCCAGCCATTCGCGTTCAAAAATTCGGAGCGATGTAAATCATAGGCTTCCCTGTCCTGATGTTGCCCTCCGTCCAGCTCAACAATCAGCTTCGCTTTGATACAGGCAAAATCGACGACATACGGCCCAATCGGCATCTGGCGGCGAAACTTATAGCCAAAAAAACGACGCCCCCGGAGCTGATACCACAGGCGCAGCTCTTCGGGTGTCATTGCAATTCGCAGTTGTTTTACGTTGTCCATCCCCACACTCTGCCAGCCTTTTCTTCAACTGGCAGAAAGGGATGAAAAATCCGGAATCCGTCTTCAGGATTCTTCGGCGAGGAACAGCTCAAGAAGGGAGTTTAAGAACAGTTTGCCGTGCTCGGTGATCTGCCAGAAATGGTCGCACTCCGTGAGATACCCTTTCGCCAGGGCCTCGTCAATTTGCGGACGAATCACCGACTCTGACAAGCCGGTATAGCGCGCAAACTCCGCGCGTGGCGCCGGTTCCAGCAGTCGAAAACGGTTCATAAAGAACTCGAAAGGTTTATCCACCGTTTCGACGTCATGGCTGCGTTCCAGGTAGCGTCCTTCCATATAGCCGCGTGGATGCCGTGTCTTCGCGGTACGCAAAATGCGCCCGTCCGGGAAAGTCACTTTACCGTGCGCGCCACAGCCAATCCCCAGATAATCACCAAAGCGCCAGTAGTTCAGGTTGTGCTGACACTGGTAGCCCGGTTTTGCATACGCTGAGGTTTCGTATTGCTGATAACCCGCTGCGCTTAACAGCTGATGCCCCTGCTCGAAGATATCCCACAGCGCATCGTCATCGGGCAGTTTAGGCGGACGCGAACCAAACAAGGTGTTGGGCTCGATGGTCAGTTGATACCAGGAAAGGTGCGGCGGATTCAGCGCAATGGCCTGACGTAAATCATCCAGCGCCTCGTCAAGTGTCTGGTCCGGCAGACCGTGCATCAAATCAAGATTAAAGCTTCGCAGCCCCAACCCTGTCGCCAGATTCGCGGCGCGTTTGGCCTCTTGCGAACCGTGGATGCGACCAAGACGCTTTAATTTTGGTTCGCTAAAGCTCTGCACGCCAATGGAAATCCGGTTCACTCCCGCTCGCTGGTAGTCGACAAAGCGGTCGGCCTCTACGGTGCCGGGATTGGCTTCCATGGTTATCTCAGCATCTGCCGCCAGATTCAGGCGCGCACGCACGCCGTCCAGCAACGTTTGCATCGCCGGGCCTGAAAGCAGGCTCGGCGTACCGCCACCAATGAAAATGGTCTTAACTTCACGTCCCTGTGCGTAAGTGACATCGGCATCCAGGTCAGCCAGCAGATGCGCAACGTAGTCATCATGCGGCACTTCACCCTTCAGCGCGTGCGAGTTGAAATCACAGTACGGGCATTTCTGCACGCACCATGGGATGTGAATATAAAGACTCAGAGGTGGCAAATTAGCCATTACGCAGTGCTTCCAGTAACAGTTTCAGGGCGCGTCCACGGTGGGAAATCGCGCTTTTCTCTTCGCGGGTCAGCTCCGCAGCGGTTTTGCCCTCAGAGGGGACAAAGAAAATGGGATCGTAACCAAATCCGCCATTGCCGGAGGATTCACGAGCGATCACGCCGGGCCAGCTGCCATGGCAGACGATCGGCGTCGGATCTTCAGCGTGGCGCATGTAGACCAGCACGCAATGGAACTGTGCCTGCCGTTGGGCATCAGGTACGTCTTTCAATGCCACCAGCAGTTTTTCCAGATTCTGCTGGTCGGTCGCATCAGCGCCTGAGTAGCGTGCGGAGTAAATCCCCGGTGCGCCGCCTAAAAAGTCCACCGCCAGACCCGAGTCGTCAGCGATGGCGGGCAGTCCCGTCACCTGCGCCGCATGGCGCGCTTTCAGGATCGCATTTTCGATAAAGGTCAGACCGGTCTCGTCGGCGGATTCTACGCCGAGCTCCGTCTGAGCCACTACATCCAGGCCAAAATCATTTAATAGCGAGGCCAGCTCGCGCACCTTACCGGCGTTACCGGTAGCGAGAACCACTTTTTGCATTGTTTTTCCTACTCTGTCAGTGCCGCGACTTCCGTCGGGATATTTTGCGGATGAAGGATTTTTACCTGTTTATGGCGGCCCAGTTCACCCTTTTCTATGATGACCTGGCTTTTCGCCACGCGAAACTGTTTTGCCAGATATTTGGTCAGATGCGCATTGGCCTGGCCATCAACCGGTGGGGCGGTAATGGCGACTTTTAACTCGTCGCCATGCAAACCGACAATACTGTCCCGGCTGGCTTTGGGCTGAATATACAGCCGTAAAACCAGCCCGTCAGTGCAGGTGCTGACCGCACTCATAGTGCCATCCACAGCCCCGGCAGCAGCATGTTGCCCGTTGACTGTAACAGTTCGGCGATACCCATATTCAGCACATACAGCAGCAGGACCAGAATCATAGGCGAGAAGTCGATACCGCCCATGGAAGGCAGCAGATTACGAATCGGGCGCAGCAGCGGTTCAGTGAGCTGAATCATTGCAAACTCAACCGGGCTGCGGCCACGGCTCACCCAGCTCATGATCGCCATGACCAGCAGCACCCAGAAGATCAGGGAACCGATGGTTTTCAGCAGGATCAAAATCGCGGCAATCCAGATAATGGGCTGGAAGGTGATCACCATAAACAGCACGATGGCTTTAACGACGGAAAGAATAAAAGCGACCAGCAGCGATGCACTGTCGATAGGACCCATCGCTGGAATAATGCGGCGTAACGGGCCGATGACAGGTTGCGTGATTTTCACGACAAACTGCGAGAACGGATTGTAAAAATCACAGCGGGCCCACTGCATCCAGACGCGCAGCAAAAGCGCCATCGTATACAGTTCAATGACCGTTGAGAGCAGGAAGGTCAACGTCTTCATGGCGTTCCTCAGGTTTCCTTATTATTGGGAGTAGTTGCGCGCACCGAAAATGGCTGTGCCGATGCGCACCATAGTGCTGCCTGCCGCGATAGCGGCTTCCATATCGTCCGACATGCCCAGTGAAAGCGTGTCTACCGTAGGGTAGTGTGCTTTAAGCGCCTCAAATGCTACCGCCATTTGCCGGGCTACCGCAAACTGCCTTTCATAACTTGACTCAGGTGCCGGAATTGCCATCAAACCGCGAAGCGTTAAGCCTGGCAGTTCAGCGACCTGCGCCGCCAGTTCGTCAAGGGCAGACAGTGCAATGCCGGATTTGCTGTTTTCATCGCTGATATTGATTTGAATCAGCACGTTAAGCGGGGCCATCCCCGAAGGGCGTTGCTCGCTTAAGCGCGTGGCGATACGCAGACGATCGACGGTGTGGCACCAGTCAAAATGTTCAGCGACCAGGCGGCTTTTGTTCGACTGCAAGGGACCAATAAAGTGCCATTGTAGATCGCCGATTCCCGATGCCTGAAAATGGCGAATTTTTTCCACACCTTCCTGAACATAATTTTCGCCAAAGGCGCGGTGGCCTGCGTCGATCGCTTCTGCGATAGCACTCGCAGGTTTCGTTTTGCTGACTGCAAGCAGCGTGACTTCTTCTGAAGCACGACCGCAACGCATTGCAGCGGCTGAGATTTTGTTCCTGACCTGTGTCAGGTTATGCGCAATGTCGTTCATTTTCCGGGGAGTGTCGTATGGATATGGAAGAAATTGTGGCCCTTAGTGTAAAGCATAATGTCTCTGATCTACACCTGTGCAGTGATTCGCCACCGCGCTGGCGGAGGCAGGGTGACCTGGAACCGGCGCCATTTCCCTCGCCGGATATTGCGCAACTGCTGAAAGCGTGGCTTAACGACGAGCAGCAGGGCGCATGGTGGGCCAATGGTCACGTCGATTTCGCGGTTGCGCTGGCCTCGGGGCAGCGGCTGCGCGCCAGTGCCTTTTTGCACCTGTCAGGTCTGTCTCTGACCTTAAGATTGTTACCGCGCGAGTGCCCAACGCTCGCCGATTTAGGTGCCCCCAGGGTGATTCCCGAATTACTGACCTATGACAACGGATTAATTCTGGTGACAGGCGCCACGGGGAGCGGGAAATCCACCACCCTTGCGGCGATGGTGGATTATCTGAATCACCATCTCGACGGACACCTGTTAACGCTGGAAGATCCGGTGGAGTTTATCTATCGCAGCAAGCGGTGTCTGATTCATCAGCGTGAAATTGGCCTTAACTGCCCGTCGTTTTCTGACGCGTTACGCGCCGCGCTGCGTGAAGATCCGGACGTCATTTTAATCGGAGAACTCCGCGACAGCGAGACGATTCGCCTGGCACTCACGGCGGCAGAAACCGGACATCTTGTATTAGCCACGCTGCATACTCGCGGCGCGGCGCAAGCCATCGAGCGGCTGGTGGATACCTTTCCCGCACAGGAGAAAGATCCGGTACGCAATCAACTGGCAGGCAGCCTGCGGGCTGTCCTTGCCCAGAAGTTGCTCCGGGACGTGCAAGGAGGGCGCGTCGCGCTCTATGAAATACTGGTCAATACGCCGGCTTCGGCAAACCTGATTCGCGAAGGCAAAACCTGGCAGTTGCCCGGTGTGATTCAAACCGGACAACAGGCAGGAATGCAGAATTTTGACCAGAGCCTGGCAGAGCGCCGGGCACAGGGGCGTCTCTAACGAACGTGTAAGGCGTAGACCGCGGGCCGTCTGCCGGCAGTGGCAAGGATCTCCAGCTTCACTTCACGAGCCATGATGGGCGTAGTCAGGTGATGCTCGCAGACCGAATGATGGTTATTGTCCACCTCGGCAATTATTTGTTCATCGGCCCACAGTCGATAATGCGTGATGCAGTGGGGCGTAACGGCCTGATGATGGCCCATTTGCACTGTCTCCATCGCGTTGTCGAAATCATGGTCCTGGATAAGCGTCAGGCTTCGGATTTCCTGCGGGTTCGCCCAGCGCCAGACGACCTGCGGAGAGAGGTCATCATCGGCGGGGATCCATCCGTTGGTTTGTTGCTCCGGACGAAGATGACCATTCAGTAATTGCCCTGCGGCATAACAGCGCAGGGGTGTACTCAGCCGCAGAGCGGGGAAGACCTGATGCGGATGGCGGCGCGGAAGCCAGAAGTCGAATTCGTCCACGCCAAAATCCCCCTCGACCACCTGACGGGTATGTTTCGCCACGCGTGCGTTGAGGCTATTGAAGACGGTCATTAAACCGGGCAGATGCACGTCGGTCAGCGCAATTTCAGCGCTATCGCAGGCATCAAAGGCGATGAACACATACTGGTCACGATCGCTCGTCCAGGCAAAGGTGCAGCGGTGATCCTGTTCATCCGCTAAGGCTAAGGTGCAACGAGCGTATTCGAGTTCGGGTGTGAAATTGCCAGCTTTTATGCTGCCGAGCAGAGACACGCCGATTGATTGCGGCGCATGTGAACGCAGGCGAAAGGTAATATCCGGGAAGGGCTCGCCGCTTTTCACCGGCATAACGATCGCCATTCTGGCGTTTAACGGCAGCCAGTCTCCATTTGGCTCCAGGGTGGTGAGGATCAATTCACTGCTGGTGGTGACGGTTGCCCCCTGCGCCGGGTTTTCCAGCCGCTGACGAGGGATATAACAGCCTGTCGCCTGCAACTGTTGTTGCAGCGCGCCAATGCGCCCGGGATGAGCCAGCATTTTTGGCGTGAGCTGTTGGGTATGGCACAGCGCTGCCGCGCGTCCTGCGACTTCGCCCAGTACCCCGCAGGTGCACATTACGCGGGCGCTGCCGAAGGCAACGTGCGAGGCGGAAATCAGCCTGCCGGTCAGGAACAGATTATCCAGCGAACGGCTATAGAGCGAGCGAAACGGAATGGTGTAGGTGCCTTTGCTGTGAAACTGACGGCAACCGTCATGGGTGCTGTAAACTCCGTCGGCAGGGTGTAAGTCAATCGACCATCCGCCGTAGGCCACGGCATCGTAATGATCGCGCTGCTCAATGATGTCCTTCTGACAGAGCAGATGATCGCCCATAAACCGGCGGCTCTCGCGTTTGCCGGGGATCGCGCCGACCCACTCAATCGTCAGGTTGTCGGCATCAGGGAATTCACCGGAGTTTTTAATGTAATCCCAGACGCCCCAGACGATTTTCCACAGTTCCCATTTGATCTCTTCGCTTTGATGTACGGTATCAAGACGCCCGCCCCATTCAAGCCACCACAGGTCGCAGCCGTTGAGCGTCGAGGTCAGGCGTCTGTAGCGGGGGATCTCGGTGATGTCTTTCAGGGCGAAGGAGGGGGCCACAAACGTAACCGGCCCGGAAGTGCGTTTGGTATAGAAGTAAATCGAATGGCCGAGCTTATGGCCGAAGCGGTCGCCGGGGGCCATTTTTTCGCCCAGTTCGTCGATATCTTCTGCCCCTTCACGAAACTCCGCTCCGGCGAGGAAACCCAGCACGCCGTCGCCGGTTGCATCGCAAAACTGCCCGGCCTGAACATGATAAAACGTTTCGTTGATGGCATTAAAAGCACTGACGGCCGTGATGCGCGAGCCTTGCTTCTCGACGTCGTAAACGGCGGTGTTCAACAGCAGCGTCAATCCCGTCTGGCTTTTGGCGAGATCGAGCAGAACCAGGTCAAACATCACCGGGTTTCCCTCTTTGTTGCGCCAGAGATTCTCCTCCATGATCTCACCCATGATGCCGCCTTCACGCGCCCAGCGGTTGTTGTTGCCCATATGCGAGGTGGCACCATTGGCCCACAGGCGCACTTCGCTTGAGGCATTACCACCCAGCACGGGCCTGTCCTGAATGAGCACAACGTTCAGTCCGTCACGCGCCGCCGCGAGCGCCGCGCATAACCCGGCAAGACCGCCGCCGGCAACCAGCAGGTCTGCCGTAAGGGGAGTCACGGGGAAGGTTCGGGCATCATTTTGCGGATAGATTTTCATTACCTTGTATCCTTCTCAACTGGCGGTAGAATCGACGCATTAACTTCTAAATCGAATGAAAGCTGCTATGTCATCACAACCGAATCAAAGCCTGATTGACGGCATACGCTGTCTGCAATACCTGGTCTCCAGCGATCGCGCCATTGGCTGCCGTGAACTGTCGCGTCTGATGGGGATCAACACGACCCGCGTAAACCGTTTACTGATGACCATGGCCTCTATTGGCCTGACGATGCAGGATGAGCAACGCCGCTACTTACCCGGCCCGGGTATCCATGCGTTGGCCGCGCAATCCATTCGTGGCTCCAGACTCTTCTCCAGTGCGCTGCCCAGGCTTGAGCGCCTGGCGCCACGGGATATCGTTGTGGCTCTCGGCGTGCTCTGGGAAGACCAGGTGATTTACATCTGGCACTCCGTTCCCGGCAGCCCGACGAGTCAGGCTTTAGCGGGCTTCCATATGCTGCCGGCCTGGCAATCGGTTATTGGCATGTCCCTGCTGGCTGCCGAAAGCGATGAGCAATTAGCAGCCCGATTGACGCCTGAACAGTGGTCCAGTCTTGCGCCGCATGTGGCTCAGCAGCGCGAGCAGGGGCATGTTATCTGGCACCATGAAGACGGCGAGGTCTCCATGGCGCAACCGGTCGGGGCACATCATGCGGCGCTGGCCTTCGCCGGCATGTGGCAGGTCAGTGATGCCGTGATACAGGCGCGTCTCAAAGAGCTTTATGCCCTCAATGCCCAGCTACTGGATAAAGCATAAGTCACTATGTTTCTTTTATAGAAACACTTTGCGGGATGCAAAAAGGACGCTGGAAAATGTGAGCAGGATCGAGAGATAAAAAGATTTTGCCCGGCGATGCGGGCAAATCGGCTCGGGTCAGTAACCCTGTTCGAAGAAGCTTTCGAGGATAACTACGGCGGAAGCAGAGTCGATGCTGCCCTTGTTAAGCGCACGAAATCCACCTTGCTGAAACAGGCCAGAGCGCGCTTCAACGGTGCTCAGACGCTCGTCATGAAGCGTAACGGCCACCCCGAAACGCCCGTGGATTTTATTGGCAAACTTGCGCGCACGGGCGGTGAGCGGTTGCTCTGTACCGTCCATGTTTAACGGCAGGCCAACGATGACTTCATCGGGCTGCCACTCTTTGAGCAGGCGTTCGATCAGCGTCCAGTCCGGCGTGCCGTCCTGCGCTTTCAGCGCGGTTAACGGACGCGCGGTACCGGTGATACGCTGACCAATAGCCACGCCAATACTTTTGGTACCAAAATCGAATGCGAGAAGGGTGCCGCTCATTACGCGTGCCCCGCAACGCCAGGCATCGTCTGGATATCAATACCAATCAGTTTTGCTGCGTCGCGCCAGCGGTCTGCAATCGGGGTCTTAAACAGAATATTCAGATCGGCCGGGGCAGTGAGCCACGCGTTATCGAGGATCTCCTGTTCCAGTTGACCTTTCTCCCAGGACGCATATCCGAGTGCAACCAGCACGTCTGTAGGCTGGCTGGCCGTACCCAGCGTTTCGAGCACGTCGCGCGACGTGGTGACGACCGTATTGTCAGACACGCGAATGCTGGAGGAAAAACCGGGTGGTGTGTGCAGGATAAAACCGCGATCCTCCGCCAGTGGGCCACCCAGCATCACCGGTTTATCGAGGCGGATCTCCGGAAGGCGATCTTCTGAAGCGATCTTCAGCTTATCCAGAATGCCCTCGATTTGCAGATTTTCCAGCGGTTTATTGATGATAATCCCCATCGCACCGTCTTCATTGTATTCGCAGATATAGACTACGGAACGACGAAAAAAGGGGTCCTGGAGAGCAGGCATGGCAATCAGAAAGTGATGCTGTAAATTCATTGTCAGAGGTTCTGTTTCCTGGTTTAAAAAGCAACAGCGTTCAGTATGCGTACAAATGAGAACGCTGTCACTTATTGGTGTATTACTTCACTAAACGTTTCTCGATAGCGTCCATCAGCATACCGGTAATCGAAACCGGGAATTCTGCTTCGATTTCGCGGATGCAGGTTGGGCTGGTAACGTTCACTTCCGTCAGGCGATCGCCGATGATATCCAGACCTACAAAGATAAGGCCTTTCGCTTTCAGCATCGGTCCAACACGACGGGCGATGGCCCAGTCGCTTTCGGTCAGTGGGCGGGGTTCGCCACGACCCCCAGCCGCCAGGTTACCGCGGGTTTCGCCGCCCTGCGGGATACGCGCCAGGCAATAAGGTACCGGCTCGCCATCCACGACCAGCACGCGCTTGTCCCCATCAACGATGGCCGGAATATAATTCTGCGCCATACAGTAGCGGGTGCCATGCTCGGTCAGCGTTTCGGCGATAACGCCAATATTGGGATCGCCTTCTTTAACACGGAAAATAGATGCACCGCCCATGCCGTCGAGCGGTTTGAGGATGATATCGGTGTGTTTCTGCCAGAAGGCTTTAAGCTGTGCTTTACTGCGCGTTACCAGCGTTTCAGGCGTCAGGTCAGAGAACCAGGCCGTATACAGTTTCTCGTTACAGTCACGCAGGCTCTGCGGTTTGTTCACGATCAGGGTGCCTTTTTCCTCTGCGCGCTCAAGGATGTAAGTGCAGTAAATATATTCGGTGTCAAACGGCGGATCTTTACGCATCAGGATCACATCAAGTTCGGCGAGCGGCAGGTCTTGCTCGGAACCGAACTCATACCATTTATCGTAATTTTGCTCGACGTTAACGATACGCGTGCGCGCACGGGCTTCACCATTGATCAGGTAAAGATCGCTCATCTCCATATAATGAAGCTGATAGCCGCGACGTTGCGCTTCCAGCAGCATAGCGAAGCTGGAGTCTTTCTTGATGTTAATGTTTGCGATGGGGTCCATCACGATGCCGAGCTTGATCATATTCATCTCCGTTAAAAGCCTAATCGGTCAGGCTTAGCTTCAACCCAGATCGCCAAACCGCACCTGAAGCGCGGTGATGGCAGTGAGTGCCGTTGTCTCAGTGCGCAGAACGCGAGGTCCCAACAGAATATCAGTAAACTGGTAGCGGGCAGTCATCGCAATTTCATCAGCCGAAAGGCCCCCTTCAGGACCAATGAGCAAGCGAACGCGTTCGACCGGCAGCGGCAGCGTGTTAATGCTTGCACTGGCGCGTGGATGAAGGTTGAGCTTAAGGCCCGACTCTTCTTCGGCACACCAGGCTTCGAGATCCATGGGTGGACGGATTTCCGGGATGCGGTTACGACCGCACTGCTCACAGGCTGCGATGGCGATTTTCTGCCACTGTTGGATCTTTTTGTTCAGACGTTCAGCATCCAGTTTAACGCCGCAACGCTCAGAAAAAAGTGGCGTAATGAGGCTTACACCAAGTTCGATCGATTTCTGGATGGTAAATTCCATTTTTTCGCCGCGGGACATCACCTGACCCAGGTGGATGTGCAGCGGGGATTCACGATCGTCCGTTTCACCGCTCAGGATAGTGACCTGTACGCTTTTTTTATCGGCACGGATAATCTGTGCGTCGAAGACCTGGTTTGAGCCATCAAATAACTGGATCGACTGGCCTGCGCTCATGCGCAGTACGCGGCCAACGTGGTTAGCGGCGTCTTCAGACAGCGCGATTTCGCTGCCAGGGGTAATGAATTCAGGGTGATAAATACGAGGCACACGCATAGTTAAGACGTCCATCAAGAGCTGAGTCCCCGGTACGCTTCCTCCCCTCTCCCGTGGCGGGAGAGGGGAGGGTGAGGGGAAACCCGTTAACAATTGCCGCTAGTGTAGGTTAGCTCTTTTGCGCCTGGCAAGCCCGCTGGACATACGGGTTATGATTCCCCTGTACTTTAGCAATCCGCTCGTCGCGCTGACACTCCCAGTCGGTCACGGGATACTGTTTATCCCAGGCGTTGAAGAGCTGGGTCTGCTGGCGGGATAAATTCAGATCGTAGCGATCGCGCATATAGAAGTAGGTACGGGCAATGCTGCCCCGGGCGCGGGCGGGTGGTTCAGCCACTTTCTCTTTGAAATCGACCTTCATGCCGCACTGACCGTACTGGCCTTCGCCCCCGTTCCACTGGCTGTACATAAAGTTTCCGCGATCGCCATTCACTTCGCCCACGGCGGGTTGCAGGTTATGCATGTCGCTCTCTATCTGGCGGTAGACCGGATCTTTGGCACAATTTTTACGTCCGCCATCCTGCCAGCATTGACGCTGGTGGCCAAATTGCCACGCGGGAACCACATGCTCCCATTCGATACGGCTGGCGCGATTTTCATTTTTACGCACTTTATAGCCGCAGGATTCAAGATCCACGACCCCTTTTTTACCTTGCCAGTTGATCTTACAGCCGCAGTAGAAATCGCCGGGAACATCGGCATTGACCTTCACGCCAGCGGCTTTTGCCTGAGAGAAACTCTTAATACCGTCGGCCAGAACATGGCCTGAAAATGCCGCCGCCAGAAAAGCGACCGCGAAAGAGATATTACGGGACATCGTGAACTCCGTGTCAAAACGAGCCCGCAACGTAACGAAAGTTGTTCCTGTATGCAATCAGTCAGATCATGAAAGTTCCTGATCGTTCAACCGATTATTCTGCCACCAGCGGCTCACCGCATTTCACGCAGCGGTAGGTGGCTTCACCCCGCACCACCCGATTGTGGCGGCGGACGGTCAGTTGATGCTGCTGACACTGGCAGCGATAGGGGAACGTATTGCGCCGTACCGATTCCAGCTCGAACTGATGCGTCCGTCGGGCGGGTACGCCAAGAACCTCTTCCATCATCCACTTCCACTCTTTACCGTGGGGCGCCACGCGACCAAAGTGTTTCCATACCAGCAAATGCGCCAGCTCGTGGGGAACCACTTCGTCGATAAAGGCCTGCTGGTTTTCCATCATTAAGACAGGGTTCAGTCGGATTTCATACGCGTCGAGCCAGGCTGTACCCGCCGACGTCCCTCGTTGACGATAAACCAGTTTGGGTTCGGGGTAGGTGCGCCCCAGTTTGAGATTGGCCAGGGCGAGTTTTTCCCGCAGACAGCGCATGACGGCAAGCTGAAGGGCGAGAGGGAGACGGGGTGTTTTCATAGGGGCAGAGCATAAAACGTGGAGCGGGGAGGCGCAAGAGGCGCTTCCCCGCTGAGAGATTAGTCGTGTGCGCCGATTTCACGCAGTGGACGACCTTTCATCAGGTTACGTTCGATGTGTTCCAGCGACACGTGTTTGGTTTCAGGCACCAGCCACAGGGTCAGTACGATGAACAGCAGGTTCAGGCCGCCGTATACCCAGAAGGTATTGGCATTGCCCAGCGTGTTCAGCATGGTCAGGAAGGTCGCACCGACAATCATGTTGGCAATCCAGTTGGTGGCCGTTGAACAGGTGATACCAAAATCGCGGCCTTTCAGCGGCTGGATCTCAGAACACAGTACCCAAATCAGCGGACCCGCACTCATGGCGAAACCAACGATAAACATCAGGAGCATCGCGACGGCGAAGTACTGCGCCGTTGGCGAGTGAATGCCCAGATGCATCATCGTACCCAGCACGCCCATGCCGACAGCCATGACCAGGAAGCCCAGCGTGAGTGTCGGTTTACGGCCCCAACGGTCCACCAGACCAATCGCAATAAAGGTCGCCAGTACGTTCGTCAGACCAACGATAACGGTTCCCCACATTTGCTCGGTGGTATTGGTGTAGCCGGCCAGTTCAAAGATTTTTGGCGCGTAGTACATGATGACGTTCATGCCGGTGAACTGCTGCATCACCTGCAGGAGCACGCCCAGGAACACCGCACGACGGAAGTTACTGTTTTCTTTAAACAGCGCCCAGCCGGTCTGTTTGACCTTCAGGCTTTCACGAATCTCATCCAGCTCATTTTTTGCTTCCGCGCTGGAGTCACGCAGGCGTAACAGAACGCGTTCCGCGTCGTGGAAGCGGCGTTTTGCTGCGTACCAGCGCGGGCTGTCTGGCAGGAAGAAGACGCCAATCAACAGTAAAATGGCCGGAATGATGATGACGCCCAGCATCCAGCGCCATGCGCCGCTGTAGCTGAAGGCGGTGTCAGACAGGTAAGCACCCAAAATCCCGATGGTGATCATCAGCTGATACATGGAGATCATACTGCCGCGAATTTTTTCTGGCGCAATCTCTGACAGATAGAGCGGGGCGGTGTAAGAGGCAACACCCACGGCCAGACCCAATAACACGCGAGAGAGAATCAGGACTTCCACGTTTGGCGCAGCGGCAGAGCAGAGTGAACCGACCACAAAGAGGATCGCCCCGATCATCAGGCTTTTTTTACGCCCGAGGCGGTAAGAGAGCCAGCCACTGCCTACGGCACCGACGGCTGCCCCAAACATCATGGAGCTCACTACCCACTCTTGCGTGTGTGCATTAATCTGGAATTCATCGGTAATGAAGGGTAATGCCCCTGCAATAACGCCGATGTCCAGTCCGAACAGTAATCCTGCGAGGGCTGCGAGAAAGCAGACAAAAAATGTCATTGCCTTATTGGACGTACGCCCCTGTTTTTTATTGTCAGGCATTATGCCCTCCAGTTGGGTTATCAGTTTTATCAATGTGAAGGTTAGGCCAGTGCGGCGTAAAAATATGTGAGACTAATCACACTGGTGTAATCGGTTACACTACCGCAATGTTGTAAAATTAATTAAAGCTTTGAAAATATAGAGGTAAAAGAGTTGATACGCATCCCGTTTGCATAAAATTCAGACTTAACTGAAACGGAATGTAACAGCACAACCCGTTAAATCATGCAAAGAGATTATTCTGAAAGCGAGGTATTAAGGATGGGGTGTAAGCGGTTTCATTTTACGTCCGGTCAGGCGTAGTCACACCCGGACGATAAAAACAAAAAGGCCAGCACGAGGCTGGCCTTTTTCACTGTCAGTCCGGAATTACAGACCGGCAGCTTCACGCAGCAGAGCCGCTTTGTCGGTTTTTTCCCATGGGAAATGTTCGCGACCAAAGTGACCGTAAGCAGCGGTTTCTTTATAGATTGGGTGCAGCAGGTCCAGCATCTGAATCAGGCCGTATGGACGCAGGTCAAAGAACTCACGTACCAGCAGGGTCAGTTGCTCGGTTGGCACTTTTTCCGTCCCGAAGGTTTCGACCATGATAGAGGTCGGTTCAGCCACGCCGATCGCGTAGGAAACCTGAATCTCACAACGGTCAGCCAGGCCGGCAGCCACAATGTTTTTCGCCACATAGCGTGCAGCGTACGCCGCAGAACGGTCAACTTTAGACGGATCTTTACCGGAGAACGCACCGCCACCGTGACGCGCCATGCCGCCGTAGGTATCCACGATGATTTTACGTCCGGTCAGACCGCAGTCGCCCATTGGGCCGCCGATCACAAAGCGTCCGGTTGGGTTGATGAAGTATTTGGTTGCGGAGCTCAGCCATTCAGTTGGCAGAACCGGCTTGATGATCTCTTCCATCACTGCTTCCTGCAGGGATTTCTGATCGATATCTTCGGAATGCTGAGTAGACAGAACGACCGCGTCAATACCGACGATTTTGCCGTCGTCGTACTGGAAGGTCACCTGGCTTTTCGCATCCGGACGCAGCCATGGCAGGGTACCGTTTTTACGCACTTCAGCCTGACGCTGCACCAGACGGTGTGCGTAGGTGACTGGCGCTGGCATCAGCACGTCGGTTTCGTTGGTGGCATAACCAAACATCAGGCCCTGGTCGCCCGCGCCCTGTTCCAGTGGATCCTGACGGTCCACGCCCTGGTTGATGTCCGGAGACTGTTTGCCGATCGCGCTCAATACCGCGCAAGAGTTGGCGTCAAAGCCCATATCGGAATGCACGTAGCCGATTTCACGTACCGTGTTACGGGTGATCTCTTCGATATCAACCCATGCGCTGGTGGTGATTTCGCCGCCTACCAGAACCATGCCGGTTTTGACGTAGGTTTCGCACGCGACGCGCGCTTTAGGATCCTGCTCGAGGATCGCATCCAGCACCGCATCGGAGATTTGGTCAGCGATTTTATCAGGATGTCCTTCTGATACGGACTCGGACGTAAACAGGTGTTTTGCCATGTTTTATTTCACCTAAGAGGAATTTGGTTAGCTCAAACTGCTGTGCGGAATAGCCATAGGAGATGATTCTACCAAGGCCTGCAGATTAATGACACTGGCAGTCTGAGTGTTAATCAGTATGGATGGATTAACATCTGGACGGCTATTTTAGGTCAGTTCTTCGCCCGATTTCCAGTTTTTTTTGACTTCGATCTCACCCTGTTGATCTTTCGGCTGGAAATTTTTCCTGACGGTGGTGACAACATGCGCAATTATCTTTTGCTTTTTACCCCTGTTCTCGGTATAAAACGCGGCGCGCGGCTCGTATCCGTCTGCCATTATTTTCAGGTGAAAAAAGTCTCCTGAAACGTGAATGACCAGGCCCGATACCCAAAAAAGCGCTCGATGAATTCATCGTGTCGCCACTTCCAGCCGGGTTAAGCAGTGAACTTTTAGCTTTAGCTTGTGGTCCGTTTCATCAGGAGCGGCCGTGGAGGTGATACGAGATAATGAACCATCGTTTTCCGCTAATTCAGCGCAGCCGTTCTGGCGCGCATTTGATTTCCGCAACCCGCATTTCTAATCTGCAAACCTGCCGATGTTATACCCATCTCGGTGCTTCTCAGGATTCCAGGGCCGGTCACGCTTTGTGAAATCTGAACAAGGGCGCTCTTGTTAATTCAGGAGTTTTCTCGTGGTTTCGCCGAACCTTGTCATACTTAAGTTCGGTTACGTGTTTACAATGATATGAATAAGAAACCGGTCGCACGGCCTCGCGTTCAGCATAATCTGCTGGGTTCTCGGGTCGTTTATGGGTTGTTATCGCAGTTTTTCGCTGCGATAGTAGTCAACTGTTTTACACTGAATACAATAAGTTGAGGTTCGCTATGTCTGACGACATGTCTTCGCTCTCGCCTTCGTCAGCAGGCGAACAGGGTGTACTACGTTCTATGCAGGAGGTTGCGATGAGCTCCCAGGAAGCCAGCAAGATGCTACGCACTTACAATATTGCCTGGTGGGGCAATAACTACTACGACGTCAACGAACTGGGCCATATCACCGTATGCCCGGATCCTGATGTACCGGAAGCTCGCGTCGATCTTGCAAGCCTTGTGAAAGCGCGTGAAGCGCAGGGGCAGCGTCTGCCTGCACTGTTCTGCTTCCCACAGATTCTGCAACACCGTTTGCGCTCTATCAACGCGGCGTTTAAGCGTGCGCGTGAATCCTATGGCTATAACGGTGACTACTTCCTGGTTTACCCGATCAAGGTAAACCAGCACCGCCGCGTGATCGAGTCTCTCATTCATTCCGGCGAACCGCTGGGGCTGGAAGCAGGTTCGAAAGCCGAGCTGATGGCCGTACTGGCACATGCTGGCATGACCCGTTCGGTGATCGTCTGTAACGGTTATAAAGACCGTGAATACATTCGTCTGGCGCTGATCGGCGAGAAGATGGGCCACAAGGTCTATCTGGTCATCGAGAAGATGTCCGAAATCGCCATCGTGCTGGAAGAGGCCGAGCGTCTGAACGTTGTTCCGCGCCTGGGCGTGCGTGCGCGTCTGGCGTCGCAAGGTTCCGGTAAATGGCAGTCGTCAGGCGGCGAAAAATCCAAGTTTGGCCTGGCGGCAAACCAGGTTCTGCAACTGGTTGAAATGTTACGCGAACGCGGTCGTCTGGACAGCATTCAACTGCTGCACTTCCACCTCGGCTCGCAGATGGCGAACATTCGCGATATCGCAACCGGCGTGCGTGAATCGGCGCGATTCTACGTTGAGTTGCACAAGCTTGGCGTGAATATCGAATGCTTTGACGTGGGTGGCGGTCTGGGTGTCGACTATGAAGGGACCCGCTCGCAGTCTGACTGCTCCGTTAACTACGGCCTGAACGAATACGCTAACAACATTATCTGGGCGATTGGCGATGCCTGTGAAGAGCATGGTTTACCGCATCCAACGGTGATCACCGAATCCGGTCGTGCCGTGACGGCGCACCACACCGTGCTGGTGTCGAATATCATCGGGGTTGAGCGTAGCGAAATTTCCGAAGCCACTCCGCCGCAGGATGATGCGCCGCGTTCCCTGCAAAACATGTGGGAAACCTGGCAGGAGATGCACGAGCCAGGCACGCGCCGCTCCCTGCGCGAATGGCTGCACGACAGCCAGATGGATCTGCACGATATTCATGTGGGGTACTCCTCCGGTTCGTTCAGCCTTCAGGAACGTGCGTGGGCTGAACAGCTGTATCTGAATATGTGCCATGAAGTGCAAAAGCAGCTCGATCCAAGCAACCGTGCGCATCGTCCTATCATCGATGAACTGCAGGAACGTATGGCGGATAAAATCTACGTCAACTTCTCGCTGTTCCAGTCGATGCCGGATGCCTGGGGTATCGATCAACTGTTCCCGGTTCTGCCGCTGGAAGGGCTGAATCGTGCACCGGAACGCCGTGCGGTGCTGCTGGATATCACCTGTGATTCCGACGGTGCTATCGATCACTACGTCGATGGCGACGGTATTGCGACCACCATGCCGATGCCGGAATACGATCCAGAGAACCCGCCAATGCTGGGCTTCTTTATGGTCGGGGCGTATCAGGAAATTTTAGGTAATATGCATAACCTGTTCGGGGATACCGAAGCGGTTGACGTATTTGTCTTCCCTGACGGTAACGTGGAAGTGGAGCTGTCCGATGAGGGCGACACCGTGGCAGACATGCTGGAGTACGTGCAGCTGGATCCGAAAAAACTGCTGACCCAGTTCCGCGATCAGGTGAAAAATACCGATCTGGACGCGGCGCTTCAGCAGCAGTTCCTGGAAGAGTTTGAAGCGGGACTGTACGGGTATACGTACCTGGAAGACGAATAGCCTTCGAAAATATTACGGGGTTATTTCAATGAAAAGGGTCTGACCACGGTCAGACCCTTTTTTATGCTACAAGGAAAACCCGCCAGAGGCTGGCGGGGGAAGAAGGTTAGCCAATCACTTCATTTTTGAATTCAACGATGATGCTGGCGTAAAGATTAATCGGGCTTTCCGGTAATAATGGGATCCACTGTTTCGGCTGAACACTGGCGCCCGTTGCGCTCATGTCGCCGTTCCACTGCTTGTGCTCCGGAGTCTTAGGCATATCCATACCGGTTTTACCCGTGGATGAGCCCGGGGAGAGCTTAACGTCAGTGCCTGCCGGGTTGCTCGACGGCGTCACGCCGTTGGTCTTGTCGCCGTTCCACTGCTTGTGCTCCGGAGTATTAGGCATATCCATACCGGTTTTACCCGTGGATGAGCCCGGGGAGAGCTTAACGTCAGTGCCTTTCGGGTTGCTGGACGGCGTCACGCCGTTGGTCTTGTCGCCGTTCCACTGCTTGTGCTCCGGAGTCTTAGGCATATCCATACCGGTTTTACCCGTGGATGAGCCCGGGGAGAGCTTAACGTCAGTGCCTTTCGGGTTGCTCGACGGCGTCACGCCGTTGGTCTTGTCGCCGTTCCACTGCTTATGCTCTGGCGTTTTAGGCATATCCATACCGGTTTTACCCGTGGATGAGCCCGGGGAGAGCTTAACGTCAGTGCCTTTTGGGTTGCTGGACGGCGTCACGCCGTTGGTCATGTCGCCGTTCCACTGCTTGTGCTCCGGAGTCTTAGGCATATCCATACCGGTTTTACCCGTGGATGAGCCCGGGGAGAGCTTAACGTCAGTGCCTTTCGGGTTGCTCGACGGCGTCACGCCGTTGGTCATGTCGCCGTTCCACTTTCTGTGCTCTGGCGTTTTAGGCATGTCTTTGCCGGTTTTGCCCGTCGCAGACCCCGGAGAAAGCGTAGGGTAATTGGTGTTAGGGACATCCCATTTCTTCTTCGGCGTCGTGCTGTCTGCCGGTTTCGGCGCAGGCGTCAGATCGCCAGCTTTAGACGGGGTCACTGCAGGCACCGCTTCACTGTGCGCCGTGTTGGACGGGGTCGTCTCCGCCTTCGTCGTGCTGTCTGCCGGTTTCGGCGCAGGCGTCAGATCGCCGGCTTTAGACGGGGTCACTGCCGGTACCGCTTCACTGTGCGCGGTGTTGGACGGGGTCGTCTCCGTCTTCGTCGTGCTGTCTGCCGGTTTAGGCGATGGCTTCAGGCTGTCGGCTTTAGACGGGGTCACTGCCGGCACCGCTTCACTGTGCGCCGTGTTGGACGGAGTCGTCTCCGTCTTCGTCGTGCTGTCTGCCGGTTTCGGCGATGGCTTCAGATCCCCTGCTTTGGATGGCGTAACTGCCGGAACCTCTGGTTTCGCTGGTTTGGTCTTACCGTCAACAGGATGCTTAGATGCACCGTCGTGAGGACGACGCGTGTTGTTCGGCGTATCCACGTCGTAGCTGCCTTTCTTACTCAGGCCCGGATCGGCGAGGGTAAAGGAGATATTGTTGCCCGCTTCTTTTTCATCACGGGTAACCACGGACATTTGATCTTTGTTGGTGTTGATCTCACCTGTCTTCCCTTTACTGGTCGTATCGCCCACAGAAATGGTCGATTTCTGCGTTTCATTACGATGGATCTCATCCACGGTATCCACGTAGATGTTAGCCGACGGGATGCCGCCTTTTTTACCGGGCTTACCACCAATACCCATACCGCCACCACCGTACAGACCGTCCTGCTCGACGCTGTCTTCGAGGTTTTTAGCATTGATATCGCCTGCAACGTTGACTGAGCCCGTACCGTTATCTGACACGATATTGGCGCCCGTCATATTCAGGTCGCCCCCGGTGTTGAGATTCAGTTCGCCGGTCGTGTGAATGCCCGATTGCTTCGCGGTGGATGCGGAATCGAAGGCCTCAGAGCCGCCGCCGCCGTTGACCGCCGCCGTAGGCATCACCCCTTTTCCAGAGACGGCCACACCCACCGACGCCCCCCAGTTGCTGCGTGCGTTATCGGTATGTTCGATGTCCTGAACTGAGTTGATGGCCATATCACCTGCCACATCGATATTCGCACTGTTTGCGTCGATATTGGCCCCGGTCATGGTCATGTCACCACCGGTTTTGATCTTCACGTCGCCAGCAGTGATCGTCCCGTTGGTATAGCTTGTGCTATTGCCGGAACCTTTCTCTTTGCTGCCGCTGTAGTCAACGGAGGCACCGCCACTCACACCGGAAATATCCACGCCGACACCCGCCGTTACGCCACCTGAATGAGTGTCCGTAGTGGTGTTGTAGGTGGAAGTCGATTTTGCGGCATTCATATTGACATCGCCGCCCGCGTTAATCTCCACACTTTGGCCGCTGATGTCAGTGCCGTTCAGCGTGGTGTCTTTTTTGGTGTTGATGGAAACGTTATTCGCGCTAATGTGATTAATGTTTTCCGATGTTGAAGTCGAGTTCGACGTGCTTTTTGACGAACTGCCGCCAATGGTGATCGAGCCCCCCGCCAGGTCGTTGAGCAGCAGGTTAGACGCGTCGCCTAACACCTCTGCTGCCGTGGTTCCGGCATTGGTGGACTGGCCTGAAGAGCCTTTTTCAATCAGATTACCGGATTTGTCGATGGTATCCGCGATAGTGCTGTGGAATTCGCCTGATATGCCAAATTCCTTTTCTTTATGCGTTGAGGTGTTTTTCACCTCGTCTTCATACTTGGTCGTTGCAACATCTTCCGCATTGATGACAAGTGAATCGCCCGCAGAGAGATCGGCTCCGCCAATATCCACCGTTTTACCCGCTTCGATCGTCCCGGAGGAGCCAAAGTTGATGGCGGCATTGGTGTTCTTTTTGCTGTCGGTCACCGATGAATCACTGCTTGAGGAAATACTCATCTCAAAGCCAGCCGTATCGCTGACAGGCGCACGGCCTGGTTTTTTACCTATCGCGGAGGTATCAGATTGAGAACCGGCGCTGACGTAATCGCCTTCGGAGGTTCCGGTATTGCCACCGTTCAGGGTGCTGTATTGGGTATCTACCGACTGACCGCCCGCATTTGCACCTGCGCTGATGATAAATTCACGTGAGGAGGTATGCTCCTCTTCATGCGCAACATCCTGCGATGTTTTGATCGTCACATTGTTGTCAGCGGAAATCGTGCCGGTTTGCGCAGTGTAGGTGCCGCCTTCCATCACCACGTCCTTTTTGGCATCGATGTTCATATTACCGCCTGCGGTAACATTCGAGCCGATGGCCTTACCGGTGGTCGTCGACGTGTCGGAAAGGGTATAGTTCATGGCATTTCTGACATCGTTATCGATAATGCGTGTGGCATCGATTTCATGCAGATCGTTGAAGGTTACATCACCCTCTGTGGCCTTCATGTTCACATCTTTCCCCGCCGTAATATCCGACGCGTTGGAGGTGATTGTTTTGGCCTGCATATTTATGCTGCCGCCAGCCGTGACGCCATCGTCGAACGCGTGAATGACCTGTTTTCCACTTTCGTTATGGCCTACGCTGGCGGTCATGCTGATATCACCCTGATCGGCGACCAACGTAACGTCGCCGTCGGCTTTGATTGCCGCACCGTTATTGTTGATATCACCCTGGGCGCTGGACATCGTTATATCGCCACCCGCACTAATACCCGAGTTCATACCGTTACTGATGTTATTGATGTCGCCGTCGGCTACCAGCGTCATATCCCCGGCTGAAGAGATGGTGCCGTTAACATTGTGAATGGCCTCTGCGTCAACATTCATATCGCCGCCCGCATGGACGGTGGCGGTACCGCCGTTCACCTCTCCTGACTCCATCTGGCGCAGAGTTTCAGGACACAGATACACCACCGGGACCAGAACATCCACGCCGTTCACGTTCTGGTTCACATACCAGACGATATCGGTCGTCAGACTGTTACGTTGGTCAATGGAGAGCGGTTCGCCCACAACCAGGTCCAGCGCGCTGTCTTGTGCAGCGGCACCCGCATTATTCATCAGATTCTGAACCAGGGCGTCGCCTTCGAGCCCGTCACGAATGGCAAAGAAGCTGCCGACGGAGTTGCTGATTTCACGACGAATCAGTTCTGAAGTGAAATAATTATCCCCAATCACGTTTACCGGATTTTGTGGATTGTAGCCCACCTGATCGAAGAAATAATCGGAGCCGGTATAGCCGCTCTGGTCGATCATCGATGGACGGGTTTCAAAGATAGGCACAATGTTATTGCTCGGACCAGGATAGGCGGTGCCGTTTTTCTCTGCGTTGGCGGTTTTTTTGAAATCGCTGGAGACTTCAAACATACCCGGCAGCGTCACCAGGTCCTTAATGACGGGCAGGGGGCTAATCCCCATAGCCAGCTCATCGATCTTCTTGGTATTGACCTGCACGTCATAGCCCGCAATCACCGTATCTACGGTATATTCGCCCACGTCGATATTGCTGACGTTGCCGTTGCTGTTAATGACCCCCGCGTTGGCAATGCCGTTATCCAGCACGCCGCCGTTTTGCGTGAATGTCCGGCCCGCCGTAATTTCGCCTTTTTCCTGCGGTACGAAATAGGTTTTGCTGTCTTTTAAAGCTTGATTATTCGATGCCGTTTTACGCGCCCAAATATCACACATGTCACCATAATTGGTGGTTTGCCAGGTTTCGCCAAAGATGGTCGACATCATGTTATTAAACAACGGAGAGCTATTTCCCGTCATAACAAGGGCATCGTACCAAAGCGATTTTTCGGGAGATTCGTCGCCTTGTTTCGCCGCGGCTCCACCGGTGCCAAATTCAAAATCGAGGAGCTGGAAGAGGTTATCAAAGTACCAGCGCGATGAATGCGGAACCGCCACGCGCCAGTTATAAAGGATAAAGGCCTGGTCAGATAACGGCAACGTCAGGTAATCATACATCGACATCTCACCGTATTCCGGCGAGTTGTAAAGATTACCGGTGATGGTGATATCTCGTGCCGCCTGAATTAACCCACCTTTATTGGTTACGTCGTGCTTATCATAGAGACCACGCTGGTTAATATTGATATCGCCACCGGCACTGATCTCCGCAAGGGTTTGCAGTTTCAGCCCTGACGCGATGGTAGGCATATCGATCCAGACGGTGGTAGTCGTTTTCGTGGCGAGGTTCTCGACCGTTTGATTGCTCGCATAAGCCAGCTGGGAGCCGGTATTTGAAATGTCATCACCCGTATACTGGCTCTCGTTTCTGATGACTTCCGCATCCAGATTGACATTTTTTTCAGCGCGGATAATACCGGCCTGGTTCTGGATCTCTTTGGCAATGATGGACATATCGCCCATGCTCAACACGTTTCCGCCTACGCCATTGGTAAAGGTACCGTTGCGGGCTTCAAGGTTGATATTGCCAATAGTCCACAGCAGGCTATGAGCGCTGTTGGTAATATTCTTCGCGTTAACGTTGAGATCGCCCGCCGAAACGATAGACATTGTGTTCACAAAATCACCATCAGCCCGGACGGTCATGTTGCCAACGGACTCCACGTGGGCGTTATTAGTAAAATCGCCGTGAGTGGTGATGTCCATCGCTTTACCGGCGTTAATATCCTTGTTGTTATCATCTAATGTCAGACTACTGTCGACGGTTAAAGCGAGATTCCGGCCTGCCTGGATGGAGCCTGTCGTGTTATTCAGACTGGCGAGATTCAGGGAAATATCCCGATCGGCATTGATAGCCGCAGTGAAATCATTTTGCAGATTTTTAGTGGTGATACTGATGTCATTCCCTGCAATCACCGCGTTCTGGGTATTGTTTACGTTGCCGTTCTGAACGTTCAGCGTGGCAGTCTTGCCTGCCGCCAGCACCGCTAATCCGCTATTGATCAGGTTATGCGCCACGTTCAGGTTCAGGTTATTGTCCGTGGAGACAATCACGGCCCCCTCTTCGTTGGTCATGTTGTCGGTGTTAACCGTGACATTCCCACCTGCCACCAGGGTTGACGAGGCATTGTTCTCACTGCCGCTGTTGGTGAGGGTACTGGCGGCGACGGTTAACGCGCCGTCTACGGCCTGAATCACGCCCCCGGAGAGGTTAGCCAGCACACCGACGGCGCTAAGCACGGTGTTCATGCTCGCACTGATCGTTGCCTGATGGGTATTAGTCAGGCTATCGACATCGTCAATCGTCAGGTTTCGCAGCGCTAACAGTACGCTTTCGTTACCCTGGTTAATAAGATTCTTAATGTTGCGAATAATGAGGTCAGTACCAGCCTGTACCACCCCTTCGTTTTTTAGGCTGTCGCCGTTTTTCAGGGTGATGCTGCCATTGCTCAGGATGACGCCCGCGTTATTGAGCGACTTCACGCCATCCAGCGTCATGTTACCTGAAGCATAAAGTCCGGCATCAGACAGGTTATTCAGGGTGTTCACGCCCGTGACGTTCAGCGCCTGACCGGCCCGGATCGCCGAGCCGTCGCTGTTGTTAAGGGTCTTAACGTTCGCTATCGTCATCCCGGTGCCACTCACCAGGGAGGCGCCATGCGCATTGTTTACGGTAGCAATATCCGTCAGAGACAATGCGCCGTCCGTCACGATTTGCGATGCATCGTTATTGAGCGTGTCGAGATGGTCAATTGAAAGGTTGCTACTGGCGTAGATCGTCGCTCCGTTGATGTTATTCAGAGTAGTGAGACGATCGATAAGCAGGGTGGTCGCCTGTATTCCGGCATTGTCGTTGGTCAACGTGGTGGTGCCGGAGAGGTCCATACTTTCCGTTGCCAGCAGGGTCGCGTCCCCGGTGTTGTTCATCGAAGCCAGGTTGGTCAGATTAATATTTTTGCCCTGGATCCAGCCTGTGCTGTTGTTGGAAAGCGTAGTGGTATGTGCCCCATCCAGCGACAACGATTCGCCCGCCAGGATCTCTCCGCCCTGATTATTCACCACCTGCTTACTGACCCTGAGCGCCACGTCACCGGCGGCGCTAATAGTCCCCCCGGTATTGCTCAGCTTTGCCGTGGTCAATTGCACTTTTTGTCTGGCATTCAGGATGCCGCTATTATCCAGCGCTGCATCGGCACCAGAGGCTGTCACGGTGACGTTACGACCCTCGATTTTGCCCTTGTTCTTAAGGGATTTACCCTTCGTATTCAGGGTGACATCCTTGTTATTACTGATGATATTGCCGCTGTTATCAACATCACCGTTCACCGTCACCGTAATGGAGGCGTTATCGCCTGTCAGAGTGCCGCTGTTAATCAAATTGCCGGTGCTGGCGATCTGTACGTCACCCGCATTTGCTCCGGCGATCCCACGGTTATTGAGGGTGCTGGCGTTCATCACCAGGCGCTTCTCAGCAAAGATGCGTCCGTTGTTGTCCAGGTTGCCTACATTCAACGTTTGATTGTTAGAGGCGTAAAGAATACCGTCGTTTTTGACAGAGCCAGAGGCAATGACGAGATCGCCCGTGGCGCTGACGGAACCGCTGTTAACGAATGCCTCTTTTAGGGTGAACTTAAGGGTGCCTTTCTTCGACACAACGCTGCCGCCGCTGTTGCTTACGCTGCCGGCGTTCACCTGAATGTCACCGCTGTGGCTGACGACCTGCGTATCGGAAACCAACGAGGCGAATGGGACCTCTTTGCCTTTCACCATAACGACGAAATCGCCATTTTTCAGGGTGACGACGCCGCCAGAAATGACTTTGCCGTTGGCATCCAGCGCCTGCAGTTTGCCGTTAAGGGTATAGTTCCCCGCAACGTTAATCTCAATCGCCGGAACGGTAGTGGAGGCCGTGCTATTGGTCACCAGCGACGCGGCAGTTTGTACCAGTGAACTGGCATCAATCCGAATTTTGCCGGAGGTAGAGATCACGTCGTTATTCAGCGTAACCCCTGACAGAGCGCTTATGATGACATCTTTCTGCGCCTGCACGCCTGAGGTGGACTTGTTCAGGGTGATACTTTTACCCGCGAGAGACAGGTCTTTCCCGCTCGACAGGCTGGTGAGGATAATGTCGCCATCCGCACTGACGTCCAGATCGCTGCTGGCGATAATCCCCCCGGCATGGCGCACGCCTGCCCCGGTTTCTGTACTGATCAGCTGAATTTTACCGCCGTACATCGATCCCAACGCACTGCCGTCGATGGCAACAGCCGGACCTTTGCCGTCGCCTTTGTTGCGCACGGTGTGGCTTCGGTTGGATAAATCATAATCGTTCTGACCGGCCAGCACTTTTATGTCGGCTTTACCGGCGATTTCGCCTTCCAGCTGCGCACTGCGGCTCACAATGTCAAAATAGCTCAGTCCGTCGGTATTAATACCCTGGCCGGTCAACGAGACCGCGCCTTTCTCGACAGACAATTTATAATTACCGTCCTCTTTCGCCTGCACTTTACCCGTGCTGAGGGTAAGACTATTGGCATTAATGGTGGTCGCACCGTTAACGGTGATCCCGTTTTCGTTGGCAATAATAATGTCGGCTTTTTTACCAAAGACTTCCATCGTACCGTTTATATAGGAGCCTTTTGCGCCCGTGACTTCACTGATAATAGCGCTGGCTTCATGTTGCAACTGGGCATTTTTTACCGCATAGCCGCCAATTTTGGTCACGCCATCCTGCATGCTGTTGTTAAAGACCATCCCTTGTTTATCCACATTAAATTCTTTGAATTTATTCATGGATATGCCTTTCGCATTCGGATCGGCGATATTGACCACCGGCGTGCCATTCGCAGTCTGGCCCATCGTCGGCCCTTTAGCCTGGCTTGCATCCGGAGTAGTGGCTGCTTCAGCACTGGCCGATAAAATACTGGCTAAGGATAAATACAGCGGACATAGCCGCATATGCAAATTACGTGGAGTTATTCTTACGCTGTGTGCTTTATTATTTTTCATAATGCGTCCCTATATTAGAAATTAATTTCCGTTTTGTAATAGACCACTGTGTTATCGATGGTTTTCTCTTCCATAGAATCCGGTTTTTTTACAGGCCAGCCAGCCATTACGTAAGAGTTGAAATGGCTGCCGGTGGCTTTTATACCGACGGATGCACCCATCATGAACTGGCTGTCACAGGTATTTATCCCCTCCGGGCAATTATCCCGGGAGAAGCCAAAGTCGTAACCTATATACGGGGTCAGCTGATGGATCCCGGCGAGACCAATATCGAAAGGTAATTGCAGGCTATTGGCAATCCAGGCGCCGCTGTCGCTCATGACGTTTTCGTCTTTAAAACCGCGTACCGTATATTCGTCACCGATAGTGACTTTGGCGTCACTGACCAGAATATCCGGCGTGTACTGAAAACCGCTGTTCAGCTCATAGGTCATGCCCAGTCGACCAAATTTAAATAACGGACGCGTCCACGAGACGATGCCGTTATATTTCAAATAGTCAACGTCGAAGCCCTCAAGATCTTTGTCGCCATCGCGAGCGGAGCCAAACCATGGCACGGCAGCGGTAACGCTGATATCACCATAAAACCAGCCGCCCCCCAGCGATCCTACATACGTCAGGCCGGAGGCCAGAGAAGTATAGGTTTTTGAGCTGACATCGATTTGCGCATTCTCAATGCCGTTATAGTTATCGCGGCGCTCGACCTTCATCCATGCGCTGGTTTTCCCCGTCGCGCCACGCATCAGCATTCTGCTAATGCGCAAAGAAGCGCGCTCGGAAGTGCCGTCAGAGTCATAGATGCCAAAACCGCCGTCGATGCCTTTTTCATACTGCGATTTGTAATAGCTGGAATCGAATGCCCAGTAACCTAGCGGCACACTGTAGCTTAGGGACCAGGAGTCCTGCTTATCCTGGTTATTTTTAAGGTCATTCCAGGAGTAATAAGCGTTGAAGACATCGTTTAATCCGGCGATATTTTTGGCCGTGAGGCTGCCGTAAAACTGTTGCCAGCCTTCTGCTTTGGTGCCGGAGTTATTCATCCCCGCCGCCGCTTCAAGCGGGAAAGAAGGTTCATGAATCAGATTCAGATCGGAATAGCCGTTAATTACGGAGGGTTCAACGGAGATATTATCGCCCGGTGAGACGCGTAATAAGTTCTCAACCGTCTGGTCGATATCTTGCATATTTAAAACGTTGTCTTTCGCGAAAGGGTAAGCGGCAAAAAGACGGGTGCGTTCACGAAAGCCCGGAGCCTGACCGTTAACTTTAAAATCGTTAATCTTTCCCCACAGCACGCGCAGTTTGAGCGTGCCGCTTTTAATATTTCCAGGGTCGACGCTAATCAGCGTAGTGGCATACCCGCGCGAAATATAAAAGTCTGTCAACTCTTTCACCAGATTGAAAATTTCTGCTTTTCCCAGGTCCTGGTTGAGGTAACGCTGAATAATCTCCTCGCGCTGCGGTGAGCTGTCGAAGCGCGTATCATCCAGTACTTCGATATGTGTGACATGGAATTTCCATGCCGAGTCGGCAGGAAGCGCAGAGGATGAATCCCCCTCCCGCAGCGCGCGTTGTTTTTGCAGCAGCGCTTCGGTTCGCTTGGCTTCTTCAATTAAATACTGATTGCTCTGACGTTCCAGTCGATCCAGTTCCTGCTTATTTTGTTGAGAAGGAAGCTGGGCCGCATGAGCGGCATGAAATAAGGGCAATAAAAAAACAGCTTTTTTTATGAGTGAAAGACAACGCATTGTTTATTCTCTGAAATTATTTAAGAACCATGGTGTATTGAATCGCGCTTGAAATTTGCCCTGGAGTGAGATCGGTTTGACGATTCACGTTCCCCGGTACGAAAATTTCGGCCTGATACGTTTTTGTTAACGTAGGTGCCGCAGAAAAAGCGATCGCTGTTTCCAGTTTTAAGGGATTGGAATAGGAGGTCTTCTCATAAAGACGGATTAAGAAATTTCTGGCGTAACCTTCGCCTGACTCTGTACCGATGACGCCGGTCAACGAACCGAAGGGGGCCTGGGTCAGCGGGGTAAATGTCAACGTGCCTGTTGAGGCGACCGGACAGGCAATGGTTATCGTGAACTCTTTTTTGTCCCCTTGCTTTGAATCATTATTCTGGAAATCGGCAATGCTATATGTGCCCAAATCAACATGCACTGTGGAAGGGTAAATCGAGCAGCTACGCGTCAATACGCGAATGGTGGCACCAAAATTGATGGCTAAAATGGGCAACTGTTCGCTGGCGTCCGCCGTCGGCACCACCGATGCTGCGGCCACAGGGCCTGCCGGGATAAAGCTTTCACCTTCGCTGACAGGTGCGATTTGAACAAATTCCACCAGCACGGTACTGTTTTTGATGGAACAGCCTGCCGTACAGGAGATGGCAGCACCGGAGTTGCCCGGTATCCACGAGGCGGAACCGTCCGTGGGCCAGCGCATACGAATGCCAATCCCGGGGATTTCGGTGTTAAAAATATTCTCACTCGAAGAAATAATATAATTTCGCGTAAAGAACGAGTGCCAGGTCGACTGTGTTGACGCGTCGCAGGTGTATTTCACGTCCGGAACCCGATAGGTCTTGCTCCATAACACCGTCCCGACAACCCCTTGTTTCGCAGGGTTTAACGTAATACTGTCCGGAATAGTCAGCGTAGCTAATGGCCCATTCAGCGTGCAGTGTGCTGCGTAAGCCTGATTGGCCATTAACGCGGCCCCGAGCAGAATGAGTAATGCCGTAAAGATCCTTCTCATGATGTCTTCTCATTGCTGGTGCAGATAATTGTGGTCGCCTTGAACGCGTTCTCAGCAGCCGTGTCGTCACTCTTTTCCCCGGCGGGTTTGACAAAACGGGCACGACACTGGAGGGGCTTTTTGTTTTTCTTCCACTGCACGGTGAGATCGTTCTGACCTTCTTTTAAGGTCACCATAGCGAGGCCGTTTTGCCCCACCATACCGATGGCGGTCTGACTCTCATCCATGACCATGGCGCCGAACGGAATCGGTTCTTTTGAGGTCTGCACAAAACGGACAAAGCGTTGTCCGTTTGCCAGAGTGTCCATCTTGATCAGTACAGCGGCACCGGAGGTGGGGACAATGGTGCGGCGGGTGTCTTCGACTTCCACGTTGAATGCCGTACCTTTTGGATCGGCATACACCTCGTTGAATTTGTACGGAACCAGATAGCTGACGATGCCGTATCCGTTATCTTTAATCACCGAGTTGGCGTCCGGGTAAATGCGCGATCCTTCGGCACCTTTGGCCTCGACAATACCGATGGTGTCCGCCAGTGAGGGTACGAAGTTGAAACCCCCCTCGTGCACCACCATGCCACCGTTAAAATTGACGCCACCCATAAAGCTGTCGCGTGACTGGCTGTAGGTCATCCCGCCGCTGGCGCTCTCGCCGGTATAGGACAGGTTCATGCCGAAGTTGGTTTCCGGGGTGTTGGTCTGGCTGAAGTACCCGCCAAAACCAAATTGCGAACGTTCACCTGCTGAGCCATTCAGAGAGGTGCGGAAGCTGGCTTCATCGCTGTTGTAGCTAAAATTAGCCCCCAGATGCGCCTGCTTTTCGTAATGATGGCCAAGCGGCATGCTCATATTCAGATAGAGAGTGTTTTCATGGCTGCCGTCGTCGCTGTTGGTGCGGCCCACCGAAATGCCCCAGGTCGTCGATCCAAACTGGTTGTTGTAGCCCAGCACATAGTTGGATTTTTCGTTCTGCCCGCGCTCGCTGTTCCAGACGTTGCCGACAAAACCGCTGATATAAAAATTGCCCCAGCCTGCGGGCAGGGTCTGGTTGATGTTGGCCTCCAGACGTTCCCGGTAGCGTTCCGGTAAGTAGTCATCATCGTCAGATTCAATGGAGCGTTTCAGGCTGACAGCGTCGCTCAGAGAGTAGAAGTTCGCACTGGAATAGCGGTAGCCAATCAGGCTGAAATTGGTACCGGTCACTGGCAGGTTTTTTGCCAGGCTAATACGCAGGCTCATATCGCAGAATGTGCCACATCCTCCGTTATCGGGCTGGTGTTCAAAATGGGTAAACGAGCGGGTAATATCGATGCCCAGCGCGCCGAAGCGTGTGTTAATGGCGAATCCGGTCAACAGCGAGGCATAATCACCCTCGAAGGCGCTCTGCCCACCCACATAACCAGTAAAATTATTGAACAAACCATACTGAAAGGTTCCTTCAAAAACCTGCGGATCCTGTTTAAGCCAGGTGTCGCGGATCTCCCCGGCGGCCAGTGAATAGCGGGAATACCCTTCGCGCAGCAGTTGAGGCACACTGGAGTAAGGCACAACAAAGCTAGACTCTTTGCCGTTGGTCTCTTTTACCGTTACCTCCAGATCCCCGTTATAGCCCGTGGCGTAGAGATCGCTGATGGCGAATTCGCCCGGCGGCACAACTTTTTCATAGAGGGTGTTACCTGCCTGCTTGATGGTCACGGTGGCGTTGCTGTTGGCGATGCCACGAACAACAGGTGCGTAACTGCGGACGGAGTCAGGTAACATGCGATCGTCAGTGGCGAGACGCACTCCGCGTACGGCAGTGGTATCAAAAAAGTCACCCGTGGTGTTCATGTCACCCATGACAATCTGGGAGCGAATTGGGGCAATCGCCCGCTCGGCATAGGCCTGGATATGCTGTATACCGCTGTTATCAGTATCGCTACCCGAGGACAGGCTATCGTAGGTGGTAAATCGCCACGCTCCCAGCGCGAGGGTGTTGTGCAGGTTGCTGTAAATGTAGTTAGCGTTGTCCTGCGTCGGGCGATAGCGCGAGCTGGTGGCGCTTAAGGTGTAGGATGACATCAGCGCCGGTACGCCGTTATCCCACAGTTCCGGGCTCACGAATCCTTCAGGCGTATTCAACAGCATCGCCTGAGGAAGGGTGATATCGAGCTGCTCTTCTTCCTGATTGTAGGTGACCGTCGCCCCCTTAATTAATTCGGGAAGGATTAGGCAACGGCTTAATTTCCAGTCGGGGGACAGTTTATCGGTATCGACATCCAGGCGAACAATCATTTCCGGCGTCATGCAGGCATTTACGCCCTGCGCATTATTCGCGGCCACGAAGGTGACAGGCCAGGTATCGATACGTTTGCGGTTGCTGTAAACATCTAACTTATATTCACCCGGCATGATTCTTTCGATGCCGTCGAATTGCGACAGGTCGATTCCGCTGTCGTAATAACTCATAAAGCCATGGGAAAATGTCACGGCTTTATTTTCTGTGGATGCATAAGCCCCGCGGCTGGCGGCAAATATCAAAACGAACAAACTGCTGAGGGCCAGCAATTTGTTATTATTTTTATAAAGCATGAACATATTACCGTCCTGGTTTATATTCCCTGATGATTAGAAATTATATGTGCGCTTAACATACGCACCCAGGTCAGTGATATAATTGTATTTAAAGGTGCCTTTTCCCTGAACGGATTTAACCTGCGGGAAGTGATAGACCAGCATGCTATAAGGGGCAATCATTTCACCATCAATCATTACCTCTTTCCCCTGGGCGTCAATCAGCCACACGTTTGACATGCTGACGTGGAAAGGCGATTTATTGGTTCCAATAACGTCATAGCCATGTTGGGTCTTTTTTAATTGCCAGGTTAAATTATCGGCTGCTTCCATCGGGTTGCCTTTTAAACCAGCAGGACGATAGAAAAATTTAATCAAGGTTCTGAATGCCATTTTTAGCTGGTTTTTATCGGCATCCTCTGGAGACTCCGGTGGAATATCCAATACGTTTAGCCAAAGTACTGTTTCACGATCCTTTGGATATTTCGTTACTGCTTCCTCTGTCTGGAAAATACGAAAAACTTTACCTTTTTGTCCGTTGATTCTTGCCGCAGGTGGATTGATAAAGAAAGGCAGTTGTTCTTTTTCTATACCATCGGTTTTGTCGCTGCTCGAGAGCCATACCTGTACCAGTTCTGGTGTTTTACCGACGTTATTAATGCGAAAGGTCTGCTCTTTCTCGTTGGCATTCAGTGCGACGCGCGTGGATAATATTTGCACGGTTGCGCTGGCCATAAAGGAAAAGGCCAGAGTGAAAATCAAAACATAATATTTAAGGGTATTAATGAACATCTGGCCTAATCCTTTAGGAAAAATCAATTAAAGGTAGAAATCATCACGAACGATTACTGATATTTAATCGAGTAAACAACCTCAGTCGTGACTTTACCTGCTGTTGCCGCCCCACCGGTGGCGACATACTGTGCCCAATAATCGAAGCGTGCCATTTTATTGGCGATGGTTTTGGTTATCGCATTATTATTTGCTGTGTTCAGATTCAGAATGGCCTTGTTGGCATCCAGTAAGCCAATCTGCACTTTATCTGCACCACCACTGGCTGTCGCGACAGAGTTTCTCAGATTGCCGGTGACGGGATCAATCTGTGTACTTTGCGCCAGTTCAAAGAAGACGCTGGCTATTTTTCCGTCCTGGCAGTTTGCGCCGCTCAGCTTAATATAGAAAGATGTATCACCGGCACGCTGCCCGTCTGTTGCCAGGGCCGTGGTACTAATAGAAGGTAAATGTACCGTGAAATCTGGCGACGCCGTTTCGCCTTGTGCATCGCCACCGGTAATAACGCAGGTTGCATCACTAATATTTCCGTCGAAAGTAATCGTACCGTCTTCCGCTGCGGCAGCAGTGCCTGCTCCAGAAAGGATAGCCAGTAATAAAAGCTTGCTTATCTTATTCATATAATGCATCCATGTATAAAGTTTTGGGAGGTGCATTGTATAGATGTCAACAAGAGGAGGATATGAGACGTTACTAAATATAATCCTAAATGCTTTTTTATGTGATATTTATCCGGGGAATAAATAAAAATATGAATTAATGGCGTAAAATCGACAATGTCGGTGAAATATTTCCAATTTTTATGCAGAGGAGAGGGTATGATTTATTTATCAGATGAATATTATGCGATCGACTTAAATGACGTTAACCCTCACTTCGTCTGGACAGCCTTGACTTGAATAATCCTGCGGCAAAGGCTAGCATTAGGCCCATAGAAGTTAGCATATCAATCCCTTCCTCGTCGGGTTTAACGACGCGGAGGGGATTTTTTTTCAGCTTTTTTCAAGCATCGACTCTACAAGAGGTCAGGACATGAGCACTTTAGGTCATCAGTACGATAACTCTCTGGTATCTAACGCGTTTGGTTTTTTACGCCTTCCGATGAACTTCCAGCCGTACGACAGCGACGCCGACTGGGTCATCACCGGCGTGCCGTTTGATATGGCCACGTCAGGCCGTGCTGGTGGCCGTCATGGTCCGGCAGCTATTCGTCAGGTTTCCACTAACCTGGCCTGGGAGCACAACCGCTTCCCGTGGAACTTCGACATGCGCGAGCGCCTGAACGTGGTTGACTGCGGTGACCTGGTGTACGCCTTTGGCGACGCCCGCGAGATGAGTGAAAAACTGCAGGCCCATGCGGAAAAACTGCTGGCGGCTGGTAAGCGCATGCTCTCCTTCGGTGGCGACCACTTCGTCACGCTGCCGTTGCTGCGTGCTCACGCGAAGCACTTCGGTAAGATGGCGCTGGTGCATTTTGATGCCCATACCGACACCTACGCGAACGGCTGTGAATTCGACCATGGCACCATGTTCTTCACGGCGCCGAAAGAGGGGCTGATTGATCCTAACCACTCCGTGCAGATCGGTATCCGCACCGAGTTTGATAAAGACAACGGTTTCACCGTGCTCGATGCCTGTCAGGTGAACGATCGCGGCGTGGATGACATCATCGCTCAGGTAAAACAGATTGTCGGCGATATGCCGGTGTACCTGACCTTCGACATCGACTGCCTGGATCCGGCGTTTGCTCCGGGTACCGGTACGCCAGTGATCGGCGGCCTGACCTCAGACCGTGCCATCAAACTGGTGCGCGGCCTGAAGGATCTGAACATCGTGGGTATGGACGTGGTGGAAGTGGCTCCGGCTTACGACCAGTCAGAGATCACGGCCCTGGCAGCGGCCACCCTCGCTCTGGAAATGCTCTACATCCAGGCAGCGAAAAAAGGCGAATAAGCCTTACGCTCCGATCGCTGCTGCGCAACGCATGCGCAGCAGCAACATGCCTTTCGCAATACTTACCTGGTGGGGCGGCTTCGCGTTCCGGGCCCGCATATCTAAATTTAATCTGGAAATTTTTTTTCACCTTCAAAGTTGATTTATACTCGGAAAAATTTTGCTGCTATTTTCTCAGTATCACGCATGTCATTAAAATTTAATACAACGTGATGCTAATTAATAGTGTGGTATTTTAATTTTAAAGGATTAAATTTATCAATAATGAAAAACATACTGCGTAGTGTTATGGTTATTGCTGTACTCATTCCACATATATCAGGTGCTGCGGCATTACATAAAACGTCCACGGCAGATCTGACGGATGCTGTAGGGAATTATGCCGTAGAGAAAACGCCACATAATTTATCCACTATAAAAGAAATGCTTGATCTGGGCACTGTTCCTGATATCCAGACTTTATTTATTGCCACCTATTATAAGATGCCAGATATATTGGATGTCTTGCTTAAATATAATAACAGTGTTGATCAACCTATACAGGAAAATGGTGAAACACTTTTATCATATGTGTTAAGGCATATCGAAGATGAAAGCACAACAGCGGATGAAAAACGGATGGTGCTGAGTTTAATAAAAGCCGGTGCCAACGTGAACGACAGGGGTAAGGATGGTAATGAGACGCCGTTAATGGTGGCAGCGAACGGTGGAAGCAGCCAGCATCCCCATCTTGATATGGTTAAAGTATTACTTGATGCCGGTGCCGATGCTACGTTAACAACCTCCAATGGGTTCAATGCACTCACTGGCATGGCAGCCAGCAATCTTGCGATAATTGATACACTGGTAGAGGCCGGAGCAGATCCCTATAACATTTCGGCGGTCGGTTCTACGCCTTTACATTTCGTTTGTGGGCGCGCATATGATATGGCTGATAAGCCAGACCCTGAGGCCGTAAAACGGATTGATAAGTTACTCAAACCTGGCTCATCCATTGACGCATTTTACTCTCAGGAAAAGACCTGGCCTATTGGCACGCCCTTACGAGAAAGTTTAGAAAGTCGTAACCCGGACTGCGTTCGTGCTCTTATTGAGAAAGGGGCAAATCCAGATGCTATTGCCTATCCGGAAAGCATTGCGAAAAATGACCCATCGGTTAAAGGGATGACCGTGCGACAAATTGCCTTGCGATCGGCGAAAGAATATCCAGAACTCTATTCTGCCGACATTATTAAGCTTTTAGAACGGTAGCGATCGCGAAAAAATGCGTTATGCCGCGTTGAGGATACGCGGCATAACCCGTGTTTATTTAATTCCGTCAGCGGCCATACGGTCGCGAATATGCTGGGCACGTTCAACGGACGCCGGGTGATCGTCAAACATGGAGCTTTGACGACCAGCTTCCAGTTTCGCCAGCTTTTCGAAGCTGGTGGCTAAACCGGATGGATTAATCCCGCGTTTGCGCAACAGATCGTAGGAGTAGTCATCTGCTTCAGATTCCTGACGCTGGGAGAACTGAGAGTTAACCAGTTTTTCACCCACATCGCCAAGCTGCGACTGCGACAGGCTGCCGACGATACCACCCGCTGAAGCCGCTGCCGCACGTACGGCGTTGGTCCCCAGTGCGACCTGCATGCCTTTCTTCACGTGACCCAGCGCAACGTGGCCCATTTCATGTCCGATCACCGCTTCCACTTCGTTATCGGTCATCATGTCCATCAGCCCGCTGTAAACACGGATACACCCGTTGGCCATGGCGAAGGCGTTCACATCTTTCGCCATATAGACTTTGTAGTTCACCGGCTGGCCGTTGATGTTATCGCCCAGCGCGGAGGCGATTTTGGTCAGACGCTGCGCGTAGGTACTGTTTGCCGGTGCGATGGTCGCTTTTCCGTCCATCTCTTTACAGGCTTGATCGCTTAATTCTTTTACCTGCGCATCGCTTAGCGAATAGGCCTGAAAGGCTTCGGCGCCAGAACTCAGCAGACCGTTAGAATCCATATTCTGACAGCCGCTCAGCAGGAGCGTTGTTCCTAAAGCCAGCACAATTGCACGCATTTTCATGATGTTGCTTCCGTAGCCATTAATCTGAAAAAAATCCGAAAAGCACCGACAGCGATGCGGGAGTGTGCTCAGTATAAGGAATATCGACAGCGCCGGGCGAGTAGATTGCGCAACATGCGAGCATGATCCAGAGATTTCTTAAACGGCAAAAGAATGCTCCATGTACATGCTTTGCGGCTTGGGTTACATTGTTGGCACTTTTTTCCGGCGTAGCCCAAAACGCGCTGTCGTCAAGGGCATGGCCTTTAACAGTCCGATCTGGAGTTAAAATGTCCTCACGTAAAGAGCTTGCTAATGCTATTCGTGCGCTGAGCATGGACGCAGTACAGAAAGCCAAATCTGGTCACCCGGGTGCACCAATGGGTATGGCTGACATTGCCGAAGTGCTGTGGCGTGATTTTTTGAATCACAACCCGCAGAACCCACTCTGGGCAGACCGCGACCGTTTTGTGTTGTCAAACGGTCACGGCTCTATGCTGATCTATAGCCTGCTGCACCTCACCGGTTATGCACTGCCTATCGAAGAGCTGAAAAACTTCCGTCAGCTGCACTCCAAAACCCCAGGCCACCCTGAAGTGGGTTACACCGCTGGCGTCGAAACCACCACTGGCCCGCTGGGTCAGGGTATTGCGAACGCCGTGGGTATGGCGATTGCTGAAAAAACCATGGCGGCACAGTTTAACCGTCCGGGTCACGACATCGTTGATCACTTTACCTATGCGTTCATGGGCGATGGCTGCATGATGGAAGGCATTTCTCACGAAGTGTGCTCCCTGGCCGGTACCCTGAAACTGGGCAAACTGGTTGCGTTCTATGACGACAACGGCATCTCCATCGACGGTCATGTTGAAGGCTGGTTCACAGACGATACGGCGAAGCGTTTCGAAGCCTACGGCTGGCACGTTGTGCGCGGCGTTGATGGCCATAATGCTGACTCGATTAAACGTGCGGTTGAAGAAGCGCGTGCAGTGACGGATAAACCTTCTCTGCTGATGTGCAAAACCATTATTGGTTTCGGCTCACCGAATAAAGAAGGCACGCATGATTCTCACGGTGCACCGCTGGGCGATGCAGAAATCGCACTGACCCGTGAAAAACTGGGCTGGAAATACGGTCCATTCGAAATCCCTTCTGAGATCTACGCTCAGTGGGATGCGAAAGAAGCTGGTCAGGCAAAAGAAGCGGCATGGAACGAGAAGTTTGCTGCTTATGCGAAAGCCTTCCCTCAGGAAGCCGCTGAATTCACCCGCCGTATGAAAGGTGACATGCCAGCCGATTTCGACGCGAAAGCGAAAGAGATCATCGCTACGCTGCAAGCGAATCCTGCTAAAATCGCCAGCCGTAAAGCGTCTCAGAACGCGATTGAAGCCTTCGGTCCACTGCTGCCAGAATTCCTGGGCGGTTCTGCTGACCTGGCGCCATCTAACCTGACTATCTGGTCTGGTTCAAAAGCGATCAACGAAGATACCGCGGGTAACTACATCCATTACGGTGTGCGTGAATTCGGTATGACCGCGATTGCGAACGGTATCTCCCTGCACGGTGGTTTCCTGCCGTACACCTCTACCTTCCTGATGTTTGTCGAGTACGCACGTAACGCCGTACGTATGGCTGCGCTGATGAAACAGCGTCAGGTGATGGTCTACACCCACGACTCCATCGGTCTGGGCGAAGACGGTCCAACTCACCAGCCGGTAGAGCAGGTGGCTTCTCTGCGCGTCACGCCAAACATGTCTACATGGCGTCCATGTGACCAGGTTGAGTCTGCGGTTGCGTGGAAATATGGCGTTGAGCGTCAGGACGGCCCGACCGCGCTGATCCTCTCCCGTCAGAACCTGGCACAGCAGGAACGTACTCCAGAGCAGCTGGCGAACATCGCTCGCGGTGGTTACGTGCTGAAAGATTGTGCAGGTCAGCCAGAGCTGATCTTCATCGCGACCGGTTCCGAAGTGGAGCTGGCTGTAGCAGCCTGGGAAAAACTGTCTGCCGAAGGCGTTAAAGCGCGCGTGGTTTCCATGCCGTCTACCGACGCGTTCGACAAACAGGATGCCGCATACCGCGAATCCGTGCTGCCGAAAGCGGTTACCGCACGCGTAGCAGTAGAAGCGGGTATTGCTGACTACTGGTTCAAATACGTGGGCCTGAACGGCGCTATCGTGGGTATGACCACCTTCGGTGAATCTGCTCCGGCAGAGCAGCTGTTCGAAGAGTTCGGCTTTACCGTTGAGAACGTTGTCGCGAAAGCAAAAGAACTGCTGTAATCGCCATTGCTCTGGCGGACGATAGTCGCCGGGGAAACGTTAAAGGCCAGGTAGATTAAAATCGCCTGGTTTTTTTATGCACAAGATCACTTAATTTATACATAGCAAGAGATAAAAAGTGATGCATATCGCATAAATGATTATTGTCTTTTTTGTATATTTGCAGCGAAGATTGCATTCATCGAGTTGCAAAATAAAATAATGCACATAAATCGCTGTTATTTAAGGCGTTAAATATTCTTCAATTCTTCTCCTCTCACTATTCCGCCTGTTTGCTTTAATGCTTTGGCACGCGTATTTTATTTTTACGTTAAGGCTGTATCCTAAAAATAAGAGAGGGCTTATGCGACTCATAAATTATTTCCCGCATGAATCAATAACAATAAAACATTCAGCTCATAACTGGCAGGAGGCAATCGATCTTTGCATGGCGTCGTTGCTGCAAAATGCATATATCAACACGCACTACATTCAGTCTATTAAAGATTCTACGCTAAACAATGGTCCTTATTATATTTTGGCACCTGGCGTGGCGATGCCTCACGCAAGACCAGAGCATGGCGCTTTAAAAACGGGAATGTCATTAACGCTATTGAAAAATGGCGTGAGATTTAGTAATGACGATGAACCCGTAAAGCTGTTAATAGGTTTATCAGCTGCCGATCCAGATTCTCATATTGGCGCTATTCAGGCGCTGAGTGAGTTGTTATCTGAAAACGAAAACTTAGCTGCACTCTTAAATTGTCAAACGGAAAAAGAACTTACGGAAATTATTGCTAACGCCTAATCACTTTCCTTTACAGGATAATATCATGGAAAATAAGTCTGCTCGTGCAAAAGTCCAGGCTTTTGGTGGCTTTTTGACGGCAATGGTCATCCCGAATATTGGTGCCTTTATTGCCTGGGGATTCATTACCGCATTATTTATTCCAACCGGTTGGTTGCCAAATGAGCATTTTGCAAAAATAGTCGGCCCAATGATTACCTATTTATTGCCGGTAATGATTGGTTCAACGGGAGGGCATCTGATCGGTGGCAAACGTGGTGCGGTGATGGGAGGGATTGGCACCATCGGGGTGATCGTGGGGGCGGATATCCCTATGTTCCTGGGATCGATGATCATGGGGCCGCTGGGCGGGCTGATGATTAAATACATCGACCGGGGTCTGGAGAAGCGCATTCCTGCTGGTTTTGAGATGGTGATCAATAACTTTTCACTCGGCATCGCCGGTATGTTGCTGTGCCTGCTTGGGTTTGAAGTCATCGGTCCCGCGGTGTTGATCGCCAATACCTTCGTAAAAGAGTGTATTGAAGCGTTGGTACATGCAGGTTATCTCCCCCTGCTATCCGTTATCAATGAACCCGCCAAAATTCTTTTCCTGAACAATGCTATCGATCAAGGGGTGTACTACCCACTGGGTATGCAGCAGGCCTCCGTTGACGGGAAATCCATCTTCTTTATGGTGGCCTCCAATCCCGGTCCCGGGCTCGGATTACTCCTTGCGTTTTCCCTCTTCGGAAAGGGCATGAGCAAACGCTCTGCGCCGGGGGCGATGATTATTCACTTTCTTGGCGGGATCCATGAACTCTATTTCCCGTATGTGTTGATGAAACCCCTCACGCTGGCAGGCATGATTGCCGGGGGAATGGCGGGTACCTGGACCTTTAATTTACTCGACGGCGGTCTGGTGGCAGGGCCAAGCCCCGGCTCCATTTTTGCCTATCTCGCCTTAACGCCGAAAGGCTCGTTTATGGCGACAGTCGCTGGCGTCGCGGTGGGGGCGATAGTGACCTTTGCAGTAACATCCGTGATCCTGAAAATGGAAAAGTCGGTAGAAACCGAAAATGAAGACCGTTTTGCGGAATCAACGAAAGCCATTAAATCCATGAAGCAGGAGGGCGCATTTTCACTTAAAAACGTTAAGCGAATTGCTTTTGTCTGCGATGCGGGAATGGGGTCAAGTGCGATGGGGGCAACCACCTTCCGAAAACGACTTGAGAAGGGCGGTCTGGCAATAGAGGTAAAACATTATGCTATTGAGAATATTCCTTCTGACGCAGATATTGTCGTGACGCATGCCAGTCTTGAAGGTCGGGTAAAACGCGTATCAGAGAAACCATTAATTCTTATTCATAATTATATCGGCGATCCGCAGCTCGACGTGCTCTACAAAAAAATAACTGCTGAAATCTAATCTGATTTATAGAGGTTTAACATGAAAACAAAAGTTGCCGCGATTTATGGTAAGGGCGATGTACGTTTACGCGAGTTCGATTTGCCTGCCATTACGGATAACGAATTACTGGTTAGCGTTATTTCGGATAGTGTCTGTTTATCAACCTGGAAAGCTGCCATGCTCGGCAGTGAGCATAAGCGTGTGCCGGATGATTTAGAAAATCACCCAGTAATTACCGGACATGAATGTGCAGGGGTGATTGTTGAGGTGGGTAAGAACCTGACAGGAAAATATAAGAAAGGGCAGCGTTTTGTTTTACAACCCGCCATGGGTTTACCGTCAGGTTATTCGGCAGGGTACAGCTATGAATATTTTGGCGGTAACGCTACCTACATGATTATCCCGGAGGTAGCCGTTAATTTGGGATGCGTATTACCGTATAACGGATCCTATTTCGCTGCCGCGTCGTTGGCCGAACCAACCTGCTGTATTATTGGCGCATATAAAGCAAATTACCATACCACGCAATATGTCTACGAACACCGCATGGGAATAAAGCCTGGCGGAAATCTTGCTCTGCTGGCCTGTGCTGGTCCAATGGGAATCGGCGCGATTGATTACGCCATCAACGGGGATGTTCAGCCTTCACGTATTGTGGTGGTTGATATTGATGAAACTCGCCTGGCACAGGCCCGTAAGCTTTTGCCCGTAGAACAGGCTGCCGCAAAGGGCATCGAGCTTATTTATGTCAATACCACTGGCGTAGATAACCCCGCCACGGCTCTGCGCGCGCTTACCGACGATGCCGGTTTCGATGACGTCTTTGTCTATGCGGCGGTTCCGTCGGTAGTGGAAATGGCCGACGAACTCCTGGCGGAAGATGGCTGCCTTAACTTCTTTGCTGGACCCACGGATAAAGATTTTAAGGTCCCGCTTAACTTTTATAACGTGCATTACAACAGCACGCATGTGGTCGGGACCTCCGGTGGTTCGACGGAGGATATGAAAGAAGCGATCGCCCTGAGCGCCTCAGGCAGACTGCAACCTTCCTTTATGGTGACACATATTGGTGGGCTGGACGCGGTGCCCGAGACGGTACTGAATTTGCCGTCGATTCCTGGAGGTAAAAAGCTGATTTATAACGGCGTAACCCTGCCTTTGACGGCAATCTCAGATTTTGCCGAGAAAGGCAAAAACAATCCACTGTTCCGCGAGCTGGCCTCACTGGTTGCCGGGACGCACGGTATCTGGAATGAGCAGGCAGAAAAATATTTGCTGGCGCATTTTGGCGTGGATATCGGGGAGGCGATAGCATGATGTCGCTTGCCTGGTCGCTGTTTCGCACAACGGAGCAGGCGGCGCTCGCTGCCTGGCCCCAAATCGGTTGCGGTGACAAAAATAAAATTGACGGACTGGCGGTGACAGCAATGCGCCATTCTCTCAACCAGATGGCGATTCATGGGCGCATTGTCATCGGTGAGGGCGAGATTGACCGCGCGCCCATGTTATGGATAGGGGAAGAGGTCGGGAAGGGCGGCGGACCCAACGTGGATATTGCTGTCGATCCTATTGAAGGCACCCGGATGGTGGCGATGGGGCAAAGCAATGCGCTGGCGGTAATGGCTTTTGCTCCACAAGGGAGCTTGCTCCATGCCCCCGATATGTATATGAAAAAACTGGTCGTTAACCGGCTGGCTAAAGGAGCCATCGATCTCCGTTTACCCCTGGTCGATAACCTCCGTAACGTTGCGCAGGCGCTCGGCAAGCCATTGGACACACTGCGAATGGTCACGCTCGATAAGCCTCGATTACGTGATGCAATCAGTGATGCTACCGCTCTGGGTGTAAAGGTTTTTGCTCTGGCTGATGGTGACGTTGCTGCCAGTGTACTGACTTGTCTGCAGGACAATCATTACGATGTTATGTACACCACAGGTGGCGCACCGGAAGGGGTGATCTCTGCCTGTGCGGTTGCCGCGCTGGACGGAGATATGCAGGCAGAACTTATCGACTACTGTCAGGCGAAAGGTGAGTCGGAGGAGAACAGGCGTCTGGCTGCAGAGGAACATCTTCGCTGTAAAACGATGGAGGTGGAAATCAACCGCGTCTACTCCCTCCGTGAACTCGTGGCAAGTCAGGACGTCATTTTCTCTGCGACAGGTGTCACCGGCGGCGATCTGGTGAGCGGCATTCAGCAGGTGACGAATGGGGTGCGCACGCAAACTTTACTGATCGGCGGCGCTGACCGAACGTGTAATATAATAGACTCCCTGCATTCATGGTGATTTATCGAGAAACGAATGACGACGCTAACCGAAGACGACGTAATTGAGCAACTGGACGCTCAGCTGGATTTACTTTCGTTTATGACAACGGCAAACGAAATGTTGCTGCTGGGTATAAGACGTTTTCTGCCGTCGCTGTTCGTGAATAATGATGAAGAGATCGTGGAATATGCAGTGAAGCCGTTACTCGCCCAAAGCGGGCCGCTTGACGATATTAATGTGGCGTTGCGTTTGATTTATGCGCTGGGAAAAATGGATAAGTGGCTTTATGCCGATATCACCCACTTCTCTCAGTTCAGTCAGTTTCTTAATGAACAGCGTGAAGTTCCGGATTTTGCGGATGACATTACCTGGGATTTTATCAGCAACGTTAATAGCATTACCCGTAATGCAACCTTATTTAATGCGCTTAAGTCGATGAAATTTGCCGATTTTGCAGCGTGGTCTGAGGTTCGCTTTACGGGTATGGTCAAAACGGCAATGACGCTGGCGGTAACGACGATACTCAAGGAATTAGATCCGTGAAAATAAGCCTGACAGTGAATGGATTACAGGTTGATGCACAGTACAGCGAAGCCGAAATTCAACACGTCCATTTGCCCCTGCTACAGCATATAGCGAAGCTGCACAGACGAAGCGGTAAAAGAAGGACCGTGGTTTTTCTTAGCGCCCCGCCAGGAACAGGCAAGTCTACCTTAACGACATTCTGGGAATACCTCTGCCAGAGGGAGCCCGGCCTGCCCGCTATGCAAACGCTCCCGATGGATGGATTCCATCATTACAACGCCTGGCTGGATGCCAATCAGCTGCGTCCTTTTAAAGGCGCACCGGAAACCTTTGATGTGGCAAAGCTGGCAAGCAATCTGCGCCAGCTTGGCGAGGAGATTGTAGACTGGCCACAGTATGACAGGCAAAAGCATGACCCTGTCGAAGCAGCGATTACAGTCACCGCCAGCATTGTCATTGTAGAAGGAAACTGGCTTTTACTGGATGACGATATGTGGAAGGCGTTGGGTGCCTTTTGTGATTTCTCTGTGTTTATTACCGCAAACGCGTCGGCACTGCGTGAACGTCTTGTGCAGCGAAAGGTCGCTGGGGGGTTAACGCAGGATGAGGCGCAGGCTTTTTATTTACGCACGGATGGTCCAAATGTTGAGCGCGTGCTATGCCATAGTCGTCAGGCTGATGTCGTATTGTGTATGACGGATGCTGGCGAATACAGGGTTGGCAGAATGGAATAATCCAGTGGGCATTTGCTGATGAAAATGTGACGCAAGTCAGATAAATGGCGAATCTCTCCGGTGGGCCGTTCCTTTTATTCCTCGTTTCGCTTATTCTTGCTGAAGCGTTTCAGTCGATTAAATGTTCGACAATTGACCAATCAATCGCAGTTTGTGACAGGTAAGGTTCCCCTTCGGGCGTCGCTGGATTACTCTTTCAGCACCTCAACTCAGGGATAGCCTTGCAGGAGATCTATGACCGTACGCGTAGCGATTAATGGCTTCGGTCGCATCGGGCGTAACGTGGTTCGCGCTTTATACGAATCCGGACGCCGGGCGGAAATCACCGTGGTGGCAATCAACGAACTGGCGGATGCCACGGGCATGGCGCATTTGTTGAAATATGATACCAGCCATGGGCGCTTTGCCTGGGATGTTCGCCAGGAAAGAGAGCAGCTCTTCGTCGGTGACGACGTGATTCGCGTTCTGCATGAGCAAAGCATCGACGCGCTGCCATGGCGTGAGCTGGGAGTGGATGTGGTCCTCGACTGCACCGGCGTGTATGGCCTTCGCGAACATGGCGAAGCGCATCTGAAAGCCGGGGCAAAAAAAGTCCTGTTTTCCCATCCCGGGGGTCACGATCTTGATGCCACTGTCGTTTACGGCGTGAACCATCAGGAACTCCAGGCCGTACACCGCATTGTCTCCAACGCCTCCTGCACCACTAACTGCATTATTCCGGTCATCAAACTATTAGACGATGCCTATGGCATTGAATCGGGCACCGTGACCACTATTCACTCTGCCATGCACGATCAGCAGGTTATTGATGCGTACCATCCGGATCTGCGTCGCACACGAGCGGCGAGTCAGTCCATTATTCCGGTGGATACGAAACTGGCGGCGGGTATCACCCGAATTTTCCCGCAGTTTAATGACCGTTTTGAGGCCATTGCGGTCCGTGTGCCGACCATAAATGTCACCGCTATTGACCTCAGCGTGTCGGTGAAGAAACCGGTAAAAGCGTGTGAAGTCAACCTGTTGCTGCAAAAAGCGGCGCAAGGTGCATTTCATGGTATAGTTGACTATACGGAATTACCGTTGGTCTCAGTAGATTTTAACCACGATCCGCACAGTGCCATTGTCGATGGTACCCAAACGCGGGTCAGCGGTGCCCACCTCATCAAAACGCTGGTGTGGTGTGATAACGAATGGGGCTTTGCTAATCGAATGCTCGACACGACGTTAGCGATGGCCGCACAAGGTTTCAGGTAGAGCGCAGAGTGCGCTTGCAAAACTTTAAGAATCAACGAGAGGATTCACCATGTCTGTAATTAAGATGACCGATCTGGATCTGGCAGGTAAACGCGTTTTCATCCGTGCCGATCTGAACGTACCGGTTAAAGATGGCAAAGTGACCAGTGATGCACGTATTCGTGCCTCTCTGCCAACCATCGAACTGGCTCTGAAGCAGGGCGCAAAAGTGATGGTTACCTCCCACCTGGGTCGTCCGACCGAAGGTGAGTACAATGAAGAATTCTCTCTGCTGCCGGTTGTTAACTATCTGAAAGACAAACTGTCCAGCCCGGTACGTCTGGTAAAAGACTACCTGGACGGCGTGGAAGTTGCGGCAGGTGAACTGGTTGTTCTGGAAAACGTTCGCTTCAACAAAGGCGAAAAGAAAGACGACGAAGCACTGTCTAAGAAATACGCTGCTCTGTGCGACGTGTTCGTGATGGATGCATTCGGTACGGCTCACCGTGCTCAGGCTTCAACCCACGGTATCGGTAAATTCGCAGACGTTGCTTGTGCAGGTCCTCTGCTGGCAGACGAACTGGAAGCACTGGGTAAAGCGCTGAAAGAACCTGCTCGTCCAATGGTTGCTATCGTTGGTGGTTCTAAAGTGTCTACCAAACTGACCGTTCTGGATTCCCTGTCTAAAATCGCTGACCAGCTGATCGTTGGCGGTGGTATCGCGAACACCTTCGTGGCGGCTCAAGGTCACAACGTGGGTAAATCCCTGTACGAAGCGGACCTGGTTGAAGAAGCTAAACGTCTGCTGACCACTTGCGATATCCCGGTGCCAACGGACGTTCGCGTCGCGACTGAGTTCTCAGAAACGGCTACCGCGACCCTGAAATCTGTTAACGACATCAAAGATGAAGAGCAGATTCTGGACCTGGGCGATGTTTCTGCACAGAAACTGGCTGAAATCCTGAAAAACGCCAAAACCATTCTGTGGAATGGTCCGGTTGGCGTATTCGAATTCCCTAACTTCCGTAAAGGGACTGAAATCGTGGCTAACGCTATCGCAGACAGCGACGCGTTCTCCATCGCAGGCGGCGGTGATACGCTGGCAGCAATCGACCTGTTCGGTATTTCTGACAAGATCTCCTACATCTCCACTGGTGGCGGTGCATTCCTCGAGTTCGTGGAAGGTAAAGTCCTGCCAGCAGTAGCAATGCTCGAAGAGCGCGCTAAGAAGTAAGCCATTCAAGGGCAGGGAAACCTGCCCAAATTTCAGCGCGCTTTTTGAGCTCGCACCTTTTCTAACGGCCGAAGATACAGGACTACGTAACATGTCTAAAATTTTTGATTTCGTAAAACCTGGCGTGATCACTGGTGATGACGTTCAGAAAGTGTTCCAGGTAGCTAAAGAAAACAACTTTGCTCTGCCTGCTGTTAACTGCGTGGGTACCGACTCCATTAACGCCGTACTGGAAACCGCTGCAAAAGTAAAAGCACCGGTTATCGTTCAGTTCTCTAACGGTGGCGCAGCATTCATCGCCGGTAAAGGCGTGAAAACTGACGTTCCTCAGGGCGCAGCAATCCTGGGCGCAATCTCTGGTGCGCATCACGTACACCAGATGGCTGAGCACTACGGTGTTCCCGTTATCCTGCACACCGACCACTGCGCGAAGAAACTGCTGCCGTGGATCGACGGTCTGCTGGACGCGGGCGAAAAACACTTCGCAGCGACCGGTAAGCCACTGTTCTCTTCTCACATGATCGACCTGTCTGAAGAGTCACTGCACGAAAATATCGAAATCTGCTCTAAGTACCTGGCACGTATGTCCAAAATGGACATGACCCTGGAAATCGAACTGGGTTGCACCGGCGGTGAAGAAGACGGCGTGGATAACAGCCACATGGACGCTTCTGCTCTGTACACTCAGCCAGAAGACGTTGATTACGCATACACCGAGCTGAGCAAAATCAGCCCACGCTTCACCATTGCAGCGTCCTTCGGTAACGTGCACGGCGTTTACAAGCCAGGTAACGTGGTTCTGACCCCAACTATCCTGCGCGACTCTCAGGACTATGTTTCTAAGAAACACAACCTGCCGCACAACAGCCTGAACTTCGTCTTCCACGGCGGTTCCGGTTCTTCTGCTCAGGAAATCAAAGACTCCGTAAGCTACGGCGTAGTGAAAATGAACATCGATACCGATACCCAGTGGGCAACATGGGACGGTATCCTGGGCTACTACAAAGCTAACGAAGCTTACCTGCAGGGTCAGCTGGGCAACCCGAAAGGCGAAGACCAGCCGAACAAGAAATACTACGATCCACGCGTATGGCTGCGCGCTGCACAGACTTCAATGATTACTCGTCTGGAGCAGGCATTCAAAGAACTGAACGCGGTTGACGTTCTGTAATTTGAATCGCTAAACGTGTCAATAAGGTCCGCCTGTGCGGGCCTTTTTTTATGCCTTATCAACAAGCTGCATCCTCTGTTTTTGTGATCTGTTTGGCATCTTGCCTGCTTTTTGTTTACCCTTTACTAACCTGCCTGTCTCCCTGTGGGATGGATTTTTGTGGTTTGATTGAGCATAAGGATGGATGAATGGAAGATCTTGGTGTAGTCGATGGCATTAACAACGCGGGGACATGGCTGGTACGTAACCAGGCATTGCTGCTGAGTTATGCCGTAAATATCGTGGCGGCGATCGCCATCATCATTGTCGGGATGATTGTGGCGCGTATCGTATCGAATGCGATTAATCGCGTAATGCGCACCCGTCATATTGATGCTACGGTTGCTGACTTTTTATCAGCCCTGGTCCGCTACGGGATCATCGCCTTTACCTTAATTGCCGCACTGGGACGCGTGGGCGTGCAAACAGCATCCGTGATCGCAGTGCTCGGTGCTGCGGGTCTGGCAATTGGTCTGGCATTGCAGGGTTCTCTGGCAAACCTCGCCGCGGGCGTGCTGCTGGTGACCTTCCGTCCGTTCCGTTCAGGTGAGTACGTTGATCTGGGCGGCGTGGCGGGTACCGTACTGCAGGTGCAGATTTTCTCCACCACCATGCGCACCGTCGATGGCCGTATCGTGGTCATCCCTAACGGTAAAATCATTGCGGGTAATATCGTTAACTTTTCCCGTGAGCCGGTGCGTCGTAATGAATTTATTATCGGCGTGGCGTATGACTCCGACATCGATAAAGTTAAGCAACTGCTGACAAACATTATCGAATCTGACGAGCGCATCATTAAAGATCGCGAAATGACCGTACGCCTGAACGAGCTGGGCGCCTCGTCAATTAACTTCGTCGTGCGCGTCTGGAGCAAAAGCAGCGATCTGCAAAACGTTTACTGGGATGTGCTGGAACGTATTAAACGTGATTTTGATGCGAACGGTATCAGCTTCCCGTATCCGCAGATGGACGTGAACCTTAAACCTGTCAAAGACAACGCGGAAGCCTAAATTCTGTCAGTCCACAAGCCCGGTAGGTGCCAGCGCCACCGGGCTTTTTCTTTATTAGCGTTGCTAATCAACAATTAAAATTATCAATTTCCGCTAATGCATGGATCACAGTATAGTCTGCTCCAGTATCGAATCTGTGAGAATTTAATCATGCTATCTTATTATTTTCAGGGGCTTGCGCTAGGCGCGGCGATGATCCTTCCACTCGGCCCGCAAAATGCTTTTGTGATGAACCAGGGGATTCGCCGACAGTACCATCTGATGATTGCCCTGCTGTGCGCCGTCAGCGATTTGCTTCTTATCTGTGCGGGCATTTTTGGCGGCAGCGCGCTGCTGATGCAATCTCCATGGCTGCTGGCACTGGTGACCTGGGGCGGCGTGGCCTTTTTGCTGTGGTACGGTTTTGGCGCACTGAAAACGGCGATGAGCAGTAACCTTGAACTGGCAAGCGCCGAAGTGATGAAGCAGGGGCGCTGGAAAATTGTGGCGACCATGCTGGCGGTGACCTGGCTCAATCCGCACGTCTATCTGGATACCTTTGTTGTGCTCGGCAGCCTGGGCGGTCAGCTTGATGTTGAGCCTAAGCGCTGGTTTGCCCTGGGTACGGTCAGCGCCTCGTTCTTGTGGTTCTTTGGCCTGGCTATTCTTGCCGCATGGCTTGCGCCACGCCTGCGCACCGCAAAAGCCCAGCGCATCATTAATACGCTGGTGGGGCTGGTTATGTGGTTTATCGCCTTCCAGTTAGCGAAAGACGGCATTCAGCACGTACAGAGCCTTTTCAACTAAGCGTTGTCTTATGGACATCTGTACAAGACCCGCTAAGCTTGCAGGCATGCGCCCTGTTTAGGGGTACTCTTCGCAACATGGAGGAATGACAGTGAAGTTTAACGTGATGGCCCTGGCGGCATTAGTGAGTTTGGGTACAGTGTCGGTGCAGGCAAGCGAATTACCTGACGGCCCGCACATTGTCACCTCTGGTACAGCGAGCGTGGATGCTGTTCCCGATGTTGCAACGCTTGCAATCGAAGTGAACGTCGCGGCGAAAGATGCCGCTTCTGCCAAGAAGCAGGCAGACGATCGTGTTGCGCAATATCTCTCTTTCCTGGAGCAGAATGGCGTCGCTAAAAAGGATATCAACTCGGCGAACCTGCGTACCCAGCCCGATTATGACTACCAGAACGGCAAAAGCATCCTGAAGGGATATCGTGCCGTGCGTACTGTTGAAGTGACCCTGCGTCAGCTCGATAAACTGAACTCTTTGCTGGACGGTGCACTGAAGGCGGGACTGAACGAGATCCGTTCTGTGTCGTTGGGTGTTGCACAACCGGAAAAATACAAAGACGAAGCGCGTAAAGCAGCCATTGATGATGCGGTGCGCCAGGCGCAACAGCTGGCATCCGGGTTTAAGAGCCAACTGGGGCCTGTGTACAGCGTGCGCTATCATGTGTCGAACTACCAGCCAAGCCCGATGGTCCGTATGATGAAGGCTGACGCTGCGCCGGTATCTGCTCAGGAAACTTACGAGCAGCCGACGATTCAGTTCGACGACCAGGTCGACGTGGTGTTCCAGCTGGAACCTGCTCAGGGCCAGTCAGCTCAGAGCCAGCCTGCTTCTGAGCCGGCGAAAGCCCAGTAAGCACTCTACAACGTCAATGATAAGCCGGGTGGGCGTAAGCAACCCGGCTTTTTTATTTAGTCTTGTCTCAACACCTTATGTCCGTACGCCAGCAGCGCATCGGTGACGTTGCGCATCATGCGGCTTTCCGGCGCAAATCGATGCCAGTACAGCATCCGGCGCTGATACAGACCGGGGGTTAAATCGATAAGCTCACCGCTTTTCAACTCTTTTTCAATCTGCAGGTGCGGGATCATACAGCAGGTAGTGCCCTGGCGCGCCAGCTGCACGAAGGCTTCTGACGAGTTCACGATATGGCAGGGCACGCTGCCCGGCGGCAGATCAAAGTTCTGCTGCAGGAAGGCCTGATGCATGTCATCGAGATGATCGAACGCGACGGCGGGGGCTTTAAGCAGCGCCGCGCGGGTAACACCATTCGGGAAGTAGCGATTGGCAAATTCTTTCGAGGCGACAAACAGATAGTCCAGGGCGCCAAGCTGATCGACCAGGCAGCTCGGCAAGGCCTGTGGCTGAATACTGACGGCACCGACCACTTCGCCACGACGCAGGCGTTCCTGAGTACGCGTTTCATCTTCCACCTGCAGGTTAAGACGAATCGGGGAATCTGCCAGAACGACGGAAAGAGCAGGCAGTAACCAGGTCGCCAGACTGTCGGCGTTGACCGCCAGCGACAGCAGCAACGGCGTTGAACCAGTTTGTTCATCGCCCAGCCATTCGTCTTCCAGCAGTTCGACCTGGCGCAGTAACGCGAGCAGCTTTTGCCCTTGCTCGGTCGGGCGCGGCGGGACGGTACGCACCAGTAACGGTTGTCCGAACATATTCTCAAGCTGTTTGATACGCTGTGAAACAGCAGATTGCGTGATGCACAGCTTTTGCGCTGCGCGCTCAAAACCGCGTTCACGAATAACGGCATCAAGGGCCTGAAGTGTTCTGTAGTCCGGACGTTTCATTGCGGGGCGATACTCCTGAATTTTGCTTAATCTGCACTATGACACAATTTTCCTTTCGTGGCAGACGAAATCCACCCGGGCTGTTCTATAATGCGCCCTGAGTTTTCTCACCACAGGCAAACGATCATGACGCAGGATGAACTGAAAAAAGCAGTAGGATGGGCCGCTCTCCAGTACGTACAGCCAGGCACCATTGTCGGCGTAGGTACCGGCTCGACCGCCGCGCACTTTATTGATGCGCTGGGTACGATGAAAGGGCAGATCGAGGGCGCGGTTTCCAGCTCCGATGCCTCCACGGAAAAGCTGAAAAGCCTGGGGATTACCGTCTTCGACCTTAACGAGGTTGACCGTCTGGGTATTTATGTAGATGGCGCGGATGAAATAAACGGCCACATGCAGATGATTAAAGGCGGCGGCGCAGCCCTGACCCGTGAAAAGATAATCGCCTCGGTTGCCGATAAATTTATCTGTATTGCCGATGCCTCCAAGCAGGTGGATATTCTGGGTAACTTCCCGCTGCCTGTTGAAGTGATCCCAATGGCGCGCAGCGCGGTGGCACGCCAGTTGGTCAGACTTGGCGGTCGTCCGGAATACCGTCAGGGTGTGGTTACCGACAACGGTAACGTGATCCTTGATGTGCACGGTCTGGAAATTCTGGACGCCGTGGCCATGGAAAATGCTATCAATGCGATCCCGGGCGTGGTGACCGTGGGGTTATTCGCCAACCGTGGCGCGGATGTCGCGTTGATTGGCACCGCTGACGGTGTGAAAACCATCGTAAAATGATCTGACGGGGGGATCACTCCCCCCGCTAAATATTTTTCAAAAGCCAAATTCGGTGACTTGTGTCACGTTTTTCGGTGACCCCTGACGATCCTTCCGCGTTATAAAACTTCCGCAGCATTTTCCACTGTCATTTTGCTCTGGATGACTTTTCTTCAGAGTGGCGACGCAAACGTTCATATTGCTGCAATAGTTTTTTTTGATATGTTGGCTAGAGCGGATTCAAATCCAGCACAACAACAGTTCAGACAAAACAGGGTCGGGTAAATGGCAAAGGTATCACTGGAAAAAGACAAGATTAAGTTTCTGCTGGTCGAAGGCGTGCACCAGAAAGCGATCGATAATCTTCGTGCAGCAGGTTACACCAACATCGAATTCCACAAAGGCGCACTGGACACTGAGCAGTTAAAAGAGTCCATCCGTGATGCCCATTTCATTGGCCTGCGATCCCGAACTCATCTGACTGCTGACGTTATTGCCTGTGCTGAAAAGCTCGTGGCGATTGGCTGTTTCTGTATCGGTACCAATCAGGTCGATCTGGATGCCGCGGCAAAACGTGGCGTACCTGTTTTCAACGCGCCATTCTCCAACACCCGTTCCGTGGCGGAGCTGGTCATCGGCGAACTGCTGTTACTGCTGCGCGGCATTCCGGAAGCGAACGCCAAGGCGCACCGCGGCGTATGGAACAAGCTGGCGTCAGGTTCGTTTGAAGCGCGCGGTAAGAAGCTGGGGATCATCGGTTACGGTCATATCGGCACGCAATTGGGTATTCTGGCTGAATCCTTAGGGATGCACGTTTTCTTCTACGATATCGAAAACAAGCTGCCGCTGGGGAACGCGACGCAGGTTCAGCATCTTTCCGACCTGCTGAACATGAGCGATGTTGTGAGTCTGCACGTGCCGGAAAATGCCTCGACGAAAAACATGATGGGTGCTGAAGAGCTGGCCCTGATGAAGCCTGGCGCATTGTTGATCAACGCCGCACGCGGTACGGTGGTGGATATTCCCGCGCTGTGCGATGCCCTGCGCCGTAAACATCTGGCCGGCGCGGCCATCGACGTTTTCCCAACCGAGCCTGCGACCAACAGCGATCCGTTCACCTCGCCGCTGTGCGAATTCGACAACGTGATCCTGACGCCGCATATCGGCGGGTCAACGCAGGAAGCCCAGGAAAATATCGGCCTGGAAGTGGCGGGCAAGCTGAGCAAATACTCCGACAACGGTTCGACGCTTTCCGCAGTGAACTTCCCGGAAGTGTCTCTGCCGTTGCACGGTGGCCGTCGTCTGCTGCACATCCACGAAAACCGTCCGGGCGTGCTGACCGCTATTAACCAGATCTTTGCTGAGCAGAGTGTGAATATCGCAGCACAGTATCTGCAAACGAATGCATCGATGGGTTACGTGGTGATTGATATTGAGGCAGATGAAGAGGTCGCTGAGAAGGCGTTGCTGAGCATGAAGGCGATTCCGGGGACGATCCGCGCGCGTCTGCTGTACTGATTACGCGGTGAGTAGTGTCGGGTGACGGCTGCGCCTTACCCGACTTCCGCTATCCCTGCGGATATACAGGCCGGGTCAGGTGTCGCCACCCCCGGCTTTATTCTACCAGCGCCAAATTTTGCCGGGCGTGACCACCGCAGGCAACGGGATATCCCATTTCTCTACCGGCAATGCCTCCACGCCCTGACAATCGTGCGCATATCCTACCGGCTGAAAGCCATGCTGCTGCCAGTTTTGCAGCGTCCTGTCATAAAACCCGCCACCCATGCCTAAACGCTGTCCTTGCTCATCAAAAGCGACGAGGGGCGTGATCAGCACATCCAGCTCCGCAAGCGGCAATACATCGCGGACATCCAGCTTCGGCTCATAAATGCGTAAGCGGTTAACCAACAGTTCACTGTGGGGATGATAATGCAGGAACAACAGGTTGCCGGGGCTAAAAGGGTGTAATACGGGCAAGTAGACTTTTTTTCCGGCGCGCCAGAGCTGGTCGATCAGCGGCTGAGTGTCCAGTTCTCCATCAAACGAGAGAAACAGTGCGACAGTATGCGCCATCACAACGGGCGGATAAGCCATCATTCGCGCGGCGGCCCGCACGGCAAACTGAGATTGTTGCTCGGGCGTAAGAGCGCGACGGCGTTGACGGATGGTCTGGCGAATTTGCTGGCGTGATGAAATTACTTCTGGAGGTTGAGTCATGGTAGTCGGTAGAGAAGAAAGAGGGAATCTCCGAGATGCCGCCGCAGGCTGTAACCCTTGAACCCTTGGTTCAAGGTGAATGTGTCGTCATAGTCTTAAGGCTTCTCGGACGAACCGAGCATGCTCACCGACCATGGAGCGCCACATTCTTGTGGTATGAAATATCGGCTCAGGGGACTGGCCCGCTTGCGAACATCTCAGAGAAATTTTGTCTTCACAGTCACTCTACCATAGTAAACTGCAAAGTGTTATTCAAACTTTGGCCCCGGTCTTTCGGGACTGCGACCCTGATCAAGCAACGCTTGTTCAATGGTCTGCTGAAGCATTTTAATACGCTGCTCCATGCTCGCCGCATAGTCGCGGGTCTTCGCTTTTTCCTGAGCTAACTCATAGCTGATGTTCAACGCGGCGATGAAAACCAGCTGCTCAGTATTTGTGACTCTAGTGCGTTCTTTTAAATCTTGCAACCGCTGATTCAAATCGTCCGCAGCCTGATTCAAAGCATCCCTTTGTTCAGGCGGACAATTCACTCGCAGCGAACGGCCAAAAATTTGGAGATCGACGGGTTGTGCAGACATGCCACCTTCCTGCTGTTTGACTGCGCGACCTTCGCATACGGCCCTGGGGGGCTGCGAAGGGGCGACACTATAGCTACCCTGATATGAAGATACAAGCCCTTTTCTGGTATCTCCAGGGTCCAAAGTGGTAGCATATCATGAATATCCTCCCATTGATGACGAATGCGTATGTCTATACAGAACGAAATGCCTGGTTACAACGAAGTAAGCCAGTTACTGAACCAGCAAGGCGTGGGTTTAACCCCTGCTGAAATGCATGGTCTGATCAGCGGGATGCTGTGTGGTGGAAACAGCGATAGCTCATGGCAGCCGCTGGTTCACGACCTGACGAACGAAGGGCTGGCCTTTGGTCACGAGCTGGCCGAAGCACTGCGTAAAATGCACGCGGCGATCAGCGATTCACTGGAAGATGACGGTTTCCTTTTTCAGCTTTATCTGCCTGATGGCGACGAAATTAGCGTGTTTGATCGCGCCGATGCGCTGGCTGGATGGGTCAATCACTACCTGTTGGGCCTGGGCATCACCCAGCCTAAACTGGATAAAGTAACCGGTGAAGCCGGCGAATCGATTGACGATCTGCGCAACATTGCGCAGCTTGGTTACGATGAAGACGAAGACCAGGAAGAGCTGGAGATGTCCGTCGAAGAGATTATTGAGTACGTTCGTGTTGCGGCCCTGCTGTGCCACGATACCTTTACGCGCTCCCAGCCCACCGCGCCGGAAGTCCGTAAACCTACTTTACATTAACAGCACCACGCACAGGAGGGTGTCATGGTCATCACGCAGGAAGAGTATCTGCGCCGCCGACAGGCGCTGCTGGCAAAAATGAAACCGGGCAGTGCCGCGCTGATTTTTGCTGCCCCCGAAGCCACGCGCAGCAACGATAGCGAGTATCCCTATCGCCAGAGCAGCGACTTCTGGTACTTCACCGGCTTCAACGAGCCGGAAGCTGTGCTGGTGCTGATTAAAAGCGATGACACCCATAATCACAGCGTCCTGTTTAACCGCGTGCGCGATCTCAGCGCCGAAATCTGGTTTGGTCGCCGTTTAGGCCAGGATGCGGCACCGGCAAAACTGGGTGTGGAACGTGCGCTCGCGTTTAGCGAAATTAATGAGCAGCTTTTCCAGTTGCTGAACGGACTCGACGAGGTGTATCACGCACAGGGTGAGTATGCGTGGGCCGATGAGATCGTCTTTAACGCGCTGGATAAATTGCGCAAAGGTTCCCGCCAGAATTTCATTGCGCCTGCGTCAATCACCGACTGGCGGCCCATGGTTCATGAGATGCGCTTATTCAAGTCGGCTGAAGAGCTTGAAATCATGCGTCGTGCGGGCGAAATCAGCGCCCTGGCCCATACGCGGGCGATGGAAAAATGCCGTCCGGGCATGTTTGAGTACCAGCTTGAAGGCGAGATCCTGCATGAATTTAGCCGCCACGGTGCGCGCTTTCCTTCCTACAACACCATTGTTGGCGGCGGTGAAAATGGCTGCATTTTGCATTACACCGAAAATGAGTGTGAGCTGCGCGACGGCGATTTAGTGCTGATTGATGCCGGATGTGAATACCAGGGGTATGCGGGCGATATCACACGCACGTTCCCGGTGAACGGCAAATTTACCCCTGCCCAGCGCGCCATTTATGACATTGTTCTGCACTCGCTGGAAACCGCGCTGAACCTGTTCCGTCCGGGCACCTCCATTCAGGCCGTTACTCATGAAGTAGTGCGCATTATGGTGACCGGCCTGGTAGAGCTGGAGATCCTGAAGGGAGAGGTCGATGAGCTGATTGAAAACAACGCTCATCGCGCTTTCTTTATGCATGGCCTGAGTCACTGGCTGGGGCTGGATGTCCATGATGTCGGGGGGTACGGCGTCGACCGTTCACGCCCGCTCGAGCCAGGCATGGTCCTGACCGTTGAACCCGGCTTATACATTGCACCCGATGCCGACGTGCCGGCTGAATATCGCGGTATCGGTATCCGAATTGAAGACGACATCGTCATCACCGAGTTGGGTAATGAAAACCTGACGGCGTCGGTGGTAAAACGCGCGGACGATATCGAAGCGCTGATGGCGACGGCACGCGCATGAGTATTGTTATCGTGGGTGGCGGCATGACGGGCGCAACCCTGGCGCTGGCGCTTTCGCATCTGACGCAAGGGCAGCTGGACATTCATCTCGTGGAGGCCGTTGATCCCAAGGGTGCGGTACATCCGGGCTTTGACGCCCGCGCCATTGCGGTTGCGCAAGGCACCTGCCAGCAGTTATCGCGCATTGGTCTCTGGCAGGCGATAGCCGACTGTGCCACGGCGATCAAAACGGTGCACGTCAGCGATCGCGGACATGCGGGATTTGTGACCCTCGAAGCCGAAGATTACCGGATAGAAGCGCTCGGACAGGTGGTGGAACTCCACGACGTCGGGCAGCGTTTATTCCGATTGTTGAACGATGCGCCAGGCGTCACGATGCACTGTCCGTCTCGCGTTGCGGCGTTTAGCCGTCGGGAAGAGGGGGTAAGCGTTACCCTTGATGACGGCACCCACATTGACGCGCAACTGATGGTGGCAGCCGATGGCTCACGTTCGGCGCTGGGCACGCAGTGTGGCATTGCGTGGCATCAACAGCCGTACGGTCAGGCGGCGGTTATCGCCAATGTATCGACCGCTGTGGCGCATGAAGGGCGTGCGTTCGAGCGGTTTACCGAGCACGGCCCGTTAGCCATGCTGCCGATGGCGCAGGGGCGCAGTTCCCTCGTCTGGTGTCATGCCCTGGACAACGTTGACCGCGTTATGGCGTGGTCGGATGAACGTTTTTGTGACGAATTACAAAAAGCGTTTGGCTGGCGGCTTGGGAAGATCCTGCACGCGGGTCAGCGGGCCTCTTATCCTCTGGCGCTGACCACTGCGTCACAGTCTATTTCGCATCGCGTTGCCCTGGTCGGAAACGCGGCGCAGACGCTCCATCCCATCGCCGGACAGGGCTTTAATCTTGGTTTACGCGATGTCATGAGCCTGGCGGAAACCCTGGCTCAGGCGTGGAAAGCGCAGAAAGATTGCGGTGCCTGGTCCGTTCTGTGCCAGTATCAAAAACGTCGCCAGGCGGATAAAGACGCCACCATTGGCGTGACGGATGGCCTGGTACACCTGTTCGCCAATCGCTGGGCACCGCTGGTCGCGGGCCGAAATGCGGGGCTGATGGCGATGGAATTATTCATTCCGGCACGTGACGTGCTGGCGCAGCGGACTCTCGGTTGGGTTGCGCGTTAAGGAGTTAACTCAGTGCAGAATGTAGATGTTGCCATTGTCGGCGGTGGAATGGTGGGGCTGGCGCTGGCCTGCGGATTGCAGGGCAGCGGCTTGCGTGTGGCTGTGCTTGAACAAAATCTGCCTGAGCCTGTCGCGCCCGACGCCCCGCCTGCGCTTCGGGTCTCTGCGATCAACGCCGCCAGCGAAAAACTTCTGACCCGTTTAGGCGTTTGGTCGGATATTATTGGTTTTCGCGCCAGCTGTTATCACGGCATGGAAGTGTGGGATAAAGACAGCTTTGGTCATATTGCCTTCGATGACGAAAGCATGGGCTATAGCCACCTGGGTCACATCGTTGAGAATGCAGTGATCCATGACGCGCTGTGGCGTAAAGCCCGGCAGTGTTCAGACCTGACATTATTCGCGCCGGCGCAGGTGCAGCAGGTTGCCTGGGGTGAAAACGAAGCTTTTATCACCCTGGAAAACGGTGACATGCTGACGGCACGGCTTATGGTTGGTGCCGACGGCGCAAACTCGTGGTTGCGTAACAAAGCGGATATTCCGCTGACCTTCTGGGATTATCGCCATCATGCCATGGTCGCCACGATTCGTACGACAGAGCCGCACGGTGGCGTGGCGCGTCAGGTATTCCACAACGATGGCATCCTCGCGTTTTTGCCGCTGAGCGATCCCCATTTGTGTTCTATCGTCTGGTCACTGGTTCCGGAAAAGGCAAAGCAGATGCAGGAGGCTACGCCAGAGGCGTTTAATCAGGCGCTGTGTATGGCCTTTGATAATCGTCTGGGGCTTTGCGCGCTGGAGAGTGAACGACTGGTGTACCCGCTCACAGGACGTTATGCACGTCAGTTTGCCGCACATCGACTGGCGCTGGTGGGCGATGCTGCTCATACCATCCACCCGCTGGCAGGGCAGGGAGTCAACCTGGGATTTATGGATGCCGCAGAGCTGATTCAGGTCCTTCGTCGTTTGCAGCGCGAGGGCAAAGATATTGGTCAACACCTGTATCTGCGTGGTTATGAGCGCAGCCGTAAACACAGCGCCGCAATGATGCTGGCGGGCATGCAGGGTTTCCGTGAGCTTTTTGCCGGCGACCATCCTGCTAAAAAGCTGCTCAGGGATATGGGATTAAAACTGGCCGATACGCTTCCTGGCGTGAAGCCGCAACTCCTCCGCCAGGCGATGGGTCTGAACGATCTCCCGGACTGGCTGCGCTAAGTTAGACCCCCGTCACACTTTCTTTTCCCGGCGATGTTGCCGGGAAAATCTCCTCGTTTGAAATATTCTAATTTCACGCCTGTTTTCGCATTAGATTTTCTAATTTGGCCTTTTTTGCCCGACGGAAAATACGCCCGTTTTTCCGGATGAAATCTCTCAGTACGCTAAAAATGTATCTCTTTTGTTAATTTTATGCGGGTTAAATCGCATTTCCCCAGTGAATAACTCTGTAGGCTTCTTAGCGTTTTTTGGTCATAAGCTAATGTGATGACCCGTTTTACCTTATGGTTAATCGCCGGTTTCGGTGGTAAGTTCAGGTAAAAGAGAACGTTTGCGTCGGCGTCCAGGAGTGATGCTGACGACGGGTTTCGTGATGAATATTGAGGCGCGAAACGCAAGACAGCCCCGCTTATTCAACGAGGAAAAGATGGCTCAACACACTCCTTTGTACGAACAGCATGAGTTATGTGGCGCACGCATGGTGGACTTCCATGGCTGGATGATGCCGCTGCACTACGGCTCGCAGATTGACGAGCATCACGCGGTGCGCACCGACGCCGGCATGTTCGATGTATCACACATGACCATTGTCGACCTGCGTGGTAGCCGCACCCGGGAGTTCTTGCGTTATTTGCTGGCTAACGACGTCGCAAAACTCAAGACGACGGGTAAAGCGCTCTACAGCGGCATGCTCAATGCCTCTGGCGGCGTGATTGATGACCTGATCGTCTATTACTTTACGGACGATTTTTTCCGCCTTGTTGTTAACTCTGCCACTCGCGAAAAAGACCTCTCCTGGATTTCCCAACACGCTGAACCTTTCGCCATCGACATTACCGTCCGTGACGATCTCTCTCTTATTGCGGTTCAGGGGCCCAACGCGCAGGCAAAAGCGGCAACGCTATTCACCGATGAGCAACGTCAGGCAACAGAAGGGATGAAACCCTTCTTTGGCGTGCAGGCGGGCGATCTTTTCATCGCAACAACGGGCTACACCGGTGAAGCCGGATATGAAATTGCCATGCCAAACGAGAAAGCGGCCGACTTCTGGCAGGCGCTGGTCAACGCAGGCGTTAAACCTGCCGGCCTGGGCGCACGCGATACGTTGCGTCTGGAAGCAGGCATGAATCTGTATGGTCAGGAGATGGACGAAGGTGTCTCTCCACTGGCTGCCAATATGGGCTGGACTATCGCCTGGGAACCGGCAGACCGCGATTTCATTGGCCGTGAAGCACTTGAAATGCAGCGTGAGAAAGGTACAGAACAGCTGGTGGGCCTGGTCATGACCGAAAAAGGCGTACTGCGCAACGAGCTGCCGGTACGTTTCACGGATGCCAATGGCAATCAGCATGAAGGTGTCATCACCAGCGGCACCTTCTCCCCGACGCTGGGTTACAGCATTGCACTGGCACGCGTGCCGGCCGGGATTGGCGAGACTGCCGTGGTGCAGATCCGCAATCGCGAAATGCCCGTCACCGTAACCAAACCGATTTTTGTTCGCGCCGGTAAACCGGTCGCCTAATCATTTTTATCAGGAGAATTCCAATGAGCAATGTGCCAGCAGAACTGAAATACAGCAAAGAACACGAATGGCTGCGCAAAGAAGCCGACGGCACTTATTCCGTCGGCATCACCGAGCATGCGCAAGAGCTGCTCGGTGACATGGTCTTTATCGACCTGCCGGATGTGGGCGCGACCGTTAGCGCGGGCGACGACTGTGCTGTCGCTGAATCTGTGAAAGCGGCCTCAGATATCTATGCACCGGTCAGCGGCGAAATCGTGGCGGTAAACGACGCGCTGAGCGACTCCCCGGAGCTGGTAAACAGCGAGCCTTATGAAGGTGGCTGGATTTTCAAAATCAAAGCCACTGACGAAGCAGAAATCGCTGCGCTGCTGGATGCTTCCGCATACGAAGCCCTGTTAGAAGACGAGTAAGCCTTAACCCTCTCCCTTATGGGGAGAGGGCGGGAGTGAGAGTGCCAATCTTCCCCTCACCCTAACCCTCTCCCGAAAGGAGAGGGAATACACATTCACTGCACGTTTCAGGAACCATCGCTCATGACACAGACTTTAAGCCAGCTTGAAAACCGTGGCGCTTTCATTGAACGTCACATTGGGCCGGATGCTCAGCAACAGCAGGAGATGCTGAAGACAGTTGGCGCGGATTCATTGAACGCACTGATCGGCCAGATCGTGCCAAAGGATATCCAGCTTGCCACGCCGCCTCAGGTCGGTGAGGCCACAACGGAATTCGCCGCGCTGGCAGAGCTGAAAGCGATCGCCAGCCTGAACAAGCGCTTTAAGTCTTACATTGGCATGGGTTATACCCCTGTTCAGCTGCCGCCGGTGATCCTGCGTAACATGCTGGAAAACCCGGGCTGGTACACCGCCTATACGCCGTATCAGCCGGAGGTGTCTCAGGGCCGTCTGGAAGCGCTGCTGAATTTCCAGCAGGTGACGCTGGATTTGACCGGCCTGGATATCGCGTCCGCTTCACTGCTGGATGAAGCCACCGCAGCGGCCGAAGCCATGGCGATGGCCAAACGTGTCAGTAAACTCAAAAACGCCAACCGTTTCTTTGTGGCGGCTGACGTGCATCCACAAACCCTGGACGTGGTCCGCACCCGTGCGGAAACCTTCGGTTTTGACGTGATTGTCGACGACGCCGACAAAGTCCTCGATCATCAGGATGTGTTTGGCGTGCTGCTGCAACAGGTAGGCACCACTGGCGAAGTTCACGACTACAGCGCACTGATTGCCGAGCTGAAAGCCCGCAAAGTGGTTGTCAGCGTTGCCGCTGATTTTATGGCGCTGGTCATGCTGACCGCACCAGGTAAACAGGGCGCGGATATTGTTTTCGGCTCTGCACAGCGCTTTGGTGTGCCGATGGGCTACGGCGGTCCGCACGCTGCGTTCTTTGCCGCAAAAGATGAATTCAAACGCTCCATGCCTGGCCGTATCATCGGCGTGTCAAAAGATGCCGCCGGTAACACCGCGCTGCGCATGGCAATGCAGACGCGCGAGCAGCATATTCGTCGCGAGAAAGCGAACTCCAACATCTGTACCTCGCAGGTCCTGCTGGCGAACATTGCCAGCCTGTATGCGGTCTTCCACGGTCCGGTTGGTCTGAAACGTATTGCCAGCCGTATTCATCGCTTTGCGGATATTCTGGCTGCGGGTCTGCAACAGAAAGGACTGAAACTCCGTCACGCACACTACTTCGATACCCTGTGCGTAGAAATGGCAGACAAAGCCACCGTTCTGGCGCGGGCTGAAGCCGCAGAAATTAATCTGCGCACCGATATTCTGAATGCCGTCGGCATTACGCTGAATGAAACCACCACCCGCGAAGACGTGCAGGATCTGTTTAGCGTCCTGCTGGGCGACGCGCATGGTCTGGACATCGACGCGCTGGATAAAGAAGTGGCCCACGACAGCCGCTCCATCCAGGAGAGCATGCTGCGTAACGATGCCATTCTGGCGCACCCGGTCTTCAACCGCTATCACAGCGAAACCGAGATGATGCGCTATATGCACTCTCTGGAACGCAAAGATCTGGCCCTGAATCAGGCGATGATCCCGCTGGGATCCTGCACCATGAAGCTGAACGCGGCGGCAGAGATGATCCCTATCACCTGGCCTGAGTTCTCTGAACTGCACCCATTCTGCCCGGCTGACCAGGCGGAAGGGTATCATATGATGATCAACCAGCTCTCCGACTGGCTGGTGAAATTGACCGGCTATGATGCGCTCTGTATGCAGCCAAACTCCGGCGCGCAGGGGGAATATGCAGGCCTGCTGGCGATTCGTCATTATCACGAAAGCCGCAATGACGGGCATCGCGATATCTGCCTGATCCCAAGCTCCGCACACGGTACCAACCCGGCCTCGGCACAGATGGCAGGAATGGAAGTGGTGGTGGTGGCCTGCGATAAGAACGGCAACATTGACCTCGCCGATCTGCGTGCGAAAGCCGGGCAGGCGGGCGAAAAACTCTCCTGCATCATGGTGACTTATCCTTCCACCCACGGTGTCTACGAAGAGACCATCCGTGAAGTGTGTGAAGTGGTGCATCAGTTTGGCGGTCAGGTCTACCTCGACGGCGCGAACATGAATGCGCAGGTTGGCATTACCTCTCCGGGCTTTATCGGCGCGGATGTGTCGCACCTGAACCTGCACAAAACCTTCTGCATTCCGCACGGCGGTGGCGGCCCGGGTATGGGCCCAATCGGCGTGAAAGCGCATCTGGCGCCGTTTGTGCCAGGTCATAGCGTGGTGCAGATTGAAGGTATGTTGACCCGTCAGGGCGCAGTCTCAGCGGCACCGTTCGGTAGTGCGTCTATCCTGCCAATCAGCTGGATGTACATCCGCATGATGGGGGCGGAAGGGCTGAAGCAGGCAAGCCAGGTGGCGATCCTGAATGCCAACTACATCGCAACGCGTCTGAAAGAGGCGTATCCGGTGCTCTACACGGGCCGAGATGGTCGCGTGGCGCATGAATGCATCCTCGATATCCGTCCTTTGAAAGAAGAAACGGGCATCAGCGAACTGGATATTGCCAAGCGTCTGATCGACTACGGATTCCATGCGCCTACCATGTCGTTCCCGGTGGCGGGTACGCTGATGGTTGAACCTACCGAATCCGAAAGTAAGGTGGAACTGGACCGCTTTATTGACGCGATGCTGGCCATCCGCGGTGAAATTGACCGCGTGAAAGCCGGTGAGTGGACGCTGGAGGATAACCCGCTGGTTAACGCACCGCATACCCAGAACGAGCTGGTGGCCGAGTGGACGCACGGTTACACCCGTGAAGTCGCCGTCTTCCCGGCAGGCGTGGCTAATAAATACTGGCCGACCGTGAAGCGTCTTGATGACGTCTATGGCGACCGTAACTTGTTCTGCTCGTGTGTACCGATGAGCGAATACGCCTAATCTGACTGCCATACTGTAGGCCGGGTAAGCGCTAGCGCCACCCGGCTTTTTTTTATTCGGAGAATATGAATGGCAATTGCACTGGTTACCGGCGCCAGCCGCGGTATCGGGAAAGCGACCGCGCTTCAGCTGGCACGAGAAGGCTATACCGTGGCGGTGAACTATCATCACAACATCAAGGCCGCAACGGATGTGATCAACCAGATCGTCAACGCAGGCGGCAAAGCCTTCGCCGTGCGTGCGGATATCAGCGATGAATCGCAGGTGCTGGCGATGTTCGACAGTATCGACCGTGAGGGTGAAACGCTGACGGCGCTGGTCAATAACGCCGGTATTCTGTTTGAACAATCCACCATCGAAAACCTGTCGGCAGAGCGCATTAATCGCGTCCTGGCGACTAACGTGACCGGCTATTTTCTCTGCTGTCGTGAAGCGGTAAAACGCATGTCGTTTAAACACGGCGGCAAGGGCGGGGCGATAGTCAATGTCTCATCAGCGGCGTCACGCCTGGGCGCGCCGGGTGAGTATGTGGATTACGCGGCCTCCAAGGGGGCAGTAGATTCGTTGACGACCGGTTTGTCGCTGGAGGTGGCGGCACAAGGCATTCGGGTTAACTGTGTGCGTCCGGGTCTGATTTATACCGATATCCATGCGTCTGGCGGGGAGCCGGGGCGGGTGGATCGGGTCAAGTCCATGCTGCCGATGCAGCGAGGCGGTCAGCCTGAAGAGGTGGCGCAGGCCATTGTCTGGTTGCTGAGCGGGAAAGCATCGTATGTGACGGGCAGTTTTATCGAGCTGGCGGGCGGGAAATGAATTTCCCCTCTCCCTGTTTAGGGAGAGGGGAAAGAATTACAGCATTTCGCCGTTGCTGGCTATCACGGTTTTATACCACTCGAAGCTCTTTTTACGTGAGCGGGACATATCACCTGTGCCGTCATCGTGCTTGTTCACGTAGATAAAGCCGTAGCGCTTGCTGTACTGGCCAGTGGTGAACGAGACGCAGTCGATGCAGCCCCATGGGGTATAACCCATCAGATCCACGCCGTCATACGTTACGGCTTTCATCATCTCTTCCACGTGGGCGCGCAGATAGTCGATGCGGTAGTCATCGTTGATGCTGCCATCCTCTTCCACTTTATCGTAGGCACCGAAGCCGTTTTCCACGATAAACAGCGGTTTCTGGTAACGTTCGTACAGTTCGCACAGCGAATAACGCAGGCCCACCGGGTCAATCTGCCAGCCCCAGTCAGACGCTTTCACGTGTGGGTTCGGTACGCTGCCTTCGAAGCCGGAAATGGCATCGCCGGTGCCGCCTTCGGCTTTAACCGCATTGGTCATGTAATAGCTGAAACCAAGATAGTCGCAGGTGCCTTCGCGCAGAATCGCGTCGTCACCGTCTTCCATTTTGATGTTAAATCCGCGACGCTCCCATTCGTTCAGCACGTAAGAAGGGTAGTAACCGCGCAGTTGTACATCGGTAAACACATAACGTTCACGCATGGATTCCTGGGCGAACATCACGTCTTCTGGTTTGCAGGAGAACGGATAGAGCGCCACCATTGCCAGCATGCAGCCGACTTTCATTTCCGGATTAATACGACGCGCCGCTTTCACCGCCAGCGCGCTGGCCACGAACTGGTGGTGCAGCACCTGGTACATGGTCTCTTCCGGGTTGTCATGCTCGGTATAGACCACGCCTGAACAGCAGTAGCCAAACAGCGGCGCACGCCAGTTACGCTGGTTGTTGATCTCATTAAAGGTCATCCAGTATTTGACCTTATTTTTGTAGCGCTCAAACACCACTTCCGCGAAGCGCACAAAGAAATCCACCACTCTCCGGTTCGTCCAGCCACCGTATTCCTGCACCAGGTGCAGCGGCATTTCGAAGTGGGAGAGGGTGATAACAGGCTCGATATTGTACTTCAGCAGTTCATCGAACATGTCGTCATAGAACTTCAGGCCCTCTTCGTTCGGCTGAGTTTCATCCCCTTTCGGGAAGATACGTGTCCAGGCGATAGAGGTGCGGAAGCACTTGAAACCCATCTCGGCAAACAGTTTGATGTCTTCTTTGTAATGGCCATGGAAGTCGATAGCTTCGTGGTTCGGGTAGTATTTCCCCGGCACGACTTCCTGCGTGATTTCGCGCGGCACGCCGTGTGCCCCACCGGTGAGGACGTCGCAAATACTGGGGCCTTTGCCGCCTTTATTCCAGCCGCCTTCAACCTGATGTGCGGCGACTGCGCCACCCCATAAAAAATCTTTTGGTAAGGTTAATTTTTTCATCTTTGCTATTCTCCATGGAGGCATTATTGGCATCGAGTCTAGCAAAGCGACATTAAATGTCACGATATAACAATTCGCCGAAAATGTAATATGTCACATCTAAAAAACAGGGTGTTTTATTCCGTTAGCTTCCTGGCCAGTTTGCGCCCTAATGATTCCAGAATATAGATAACAGGTATTTGCGTTGTAATATCGTAGACACCGCCAATACGGGTTTGCGGCACATGCCAGGAGAGATTAAAATCCGCCAGCTTTGCCAGACGCGAGTGTTCGTGGCTGGTGATGGAGAGCACTTTACAGTTATGCAGACTGAACTGACTGGCGAAGCGTAAGATCTCCTCGGTTTCACCGGAGACGGACAGCACAATGGCCAGCGCATTTTTGGCCATATCATTGGTGACCGGAAAATAGGGATCGTCAATATGGTTGCTGAATTTGCCAATATTTGAAAAGAAACGTGCGCCATATTTTGCAAGCGATCCTGAGGTGCCTGCGCCGACAAATATAATACGCTCTGATGCCAGGATAATATCGACCGCGCTATCTAATAATCCATCGAACTCTTCGTTGTTAACGCTTTTAAAAAAGCTGATAATTTCGCTCGCACCAAAATTCGCCTGTTGCGGTTCGTTCTGTTCTAAATAGAGTTTAAAACGCACGCGAAATTCCGAGTAGCCCTCGCAGTTGAGCTTGCGGCAAAAACGCAGGATGGTGGTGGTCGAGACGCCCGCTGCTTCCGCCAGTTCACGGATGGTCATGTACATCACTTTGTCACGGTTTTTAATGACATAGTGGTAGACCATCATCTCAAGGTTGTTGAGACTGGCAACGGCGGAATGGGAGAACATGCTCACAATGGCTAAACTCACTCATCAGACTTTTCTAAAGGGAATAATAACATGCAGCGAAACGACATCACTTTTTTTCAGCGCTTTCAGGATGACATTCTGGCCGGGCGTAAAACCATCACCATTCGTGACGAAAGCGAGTCACATTTTAAAGCGGGCGATATCCTGAGGGTAGGGCGTTATGAAGATGAGGGATATTTTTGCACTATCGTCGTCACTGGCGTGTCAACGGTAACGCTGGATACGCTGACGGAAAAACACGCGATGCAGGAAAACATGTCTCTTGCTGCGCTCCGTGAAGTCATTCAGGAGATTTACCCTGATCAAACATATTTTTATGTGATTGAATTTAAACGTGTTTAAAGTAAAGCTGACAGGTGTAAGTTCATTTTTTACTTCAATTTAATGATTTTAAAGGAATTGTCTCATTCATGGATTTATTTTAGCTAACAGGTGTTCACTGAAATCATTCTCAGTTAGCATAATGGATGATGCATAAGCATCGTATGTTCTGCTGGAGTTGCGCATGGTAAGTAAGCCATTAATCACACAGGGATATTCACTGGCTGAGGAGATAGCCAACAGTATTAGTCATGGTATTGGTCTTGTTTTCGGCATTGTGGGATTAGTGTTGCTGCTGGTTCAGGCGACCGATGCGAATGCGAGCGCCATGGCGATCACCAGTTACAGTCTGTATGGCGGAAGCATGATTCTGCTGTTTCTCGCGTCGACGCTCTACCATGCTATTCCCCATCAGCGGGCAAAGAAATGGCTCAAAAAATTTGACCACTGTGCTATCTACCTGCTGATTGCGGGTACCTACACGCCTTTTTTATTGGTGGGCCTCAATTCACCCCTGTCGCGTGGGTTGATGATCGTCATCTGGAGCCTGGCGCTGTTGGGCATAGTATTCAAACTTACCATCGCGCACCGCTTTAAGGTGCTTTCGCTGGTCACTTATCTGACGATGGGGTGGCTGTCGCTGATTGTGATTTACCAGTTGGCGGTCAAGCTGTCAGCCGGAGGAGTGACTCTGCTTGCCGTGGGTGGGATCGTTTACTCGCTGGGGGTGATCTTTTACGTCTCTAAGCGTATTCCTTACAACCACGCGATTTGGCACGGTTTTGTCCTTGGCGGCAGCGTCTGCCACTTCCTGGCGATCTATCTGTATGTTGGGCAGGCTTAACGGTTACGCCGTGCTGTCTGATGCCCTCACCCCAACCCTCTCCCACAGGGAGAGGGGGCTTCCCAGGGGGGAGGGGTATCCCAGAGTGAGCCGCGGGGAGAGCGCATCTCAGGGGTAAAATGCGTATCCGCCTTAAGGCAGTCTTACTCTTCCAGAGAGTAAGGCAGCGGTTCAATGCTCAGCGTATTGGCATCGTCACGCACGCGGAATACGGTATCGGCTTCCATATCGTTGTTCATCACGACCTGGACCAACAGGCGACCATCGTCGAGTTGAACAGCCGCCAGCACGGTTCCTGTTCGACGCCAGTTCTCACCCATTTTCATTTCTAAATCTTCGCCGGCTTCCGGCACACGACTGGCATGACCGGCCAGCGTCCACAGTGCACGTTTGTTCGCACCACGGAATTTTGCCCGCGCCACCATCTCCTGACCGGTGTAACACCCTTTCTTAAAGCTGATACCGCCCAGTGCCTGCAGGTTTGTTGCCTGCGGGATAAACTGGGCGCTGTTTGCCGCGTCAATCACCGGCAGTCCCGCTTCGATATTTAACGCCAGCCATTGTTGGCTGTTATTAAGCTGCGCTTCGCCGCGTAAGGCTTCCGTGACGCGCTCTGCCGTTTCCACGTCGGTCACCAGAAGGAAACGTTCTGCCGGATGTTCAAACCAAAGAATAGACGTTGCGCCCTCGCTAACGACCTGTTTTTCGGCGTCCGGCAATGCGCTGAAGAGGTTTTTCAGCGCCGCGCGGGCCTGGAATCCGGCCACGCCCAGCAAGACATGTTCATCATCCGCGGCAATGGTCACTTTTGAGAAGACCGCATACTTTTTCAGTTCAGTAAGCTGCGCATCACGCAGGCTGCGACGCTCGATCAGGGCAAAGCCATCCTGACGGCGGAAAAGGCGCAGATTGCTCCACATTTTACCTTTGGGATCACAGTGCGCGGCCAGCAGGTGCTGGTGTTCCGTCATTTGACCGACGTCTGCCGTCACCTGGCCTTGCAGATATTTTTCGCTGTCGGCACCCGTAAGCGTTGCCAGTGCCCAGTCATCAAGAGAAATAAGCGTCAGCGGCAGACGCGCAGAGGCGACGGGCTGGCGAGGAGAAAATGGTGTAAAAGCCATAGTGATGTCCTGAATTGCTTAACGCTTTGATAATGCCTAATGGTAAAAGAGACTGTGGTCATTGCAAGCGCTTTCAGCAGCCCAATTGTGCCTTATCGCCGTTCTGCGTAGCGCGACGCAGAACAGAGTAATCCGCTTTCTTTGTAGGGTTTTTTCTGCAAGCATGCTTCTGGCTTGCAATATTCCAGTAAAGAAAGAGCAAAAAACACGTTACACTAGGGATTGTCCCCGGGAGGGAGATCACCATCCCGCGCCCTCTTTAGGGAAGAGCCTTAGCCAAACGTTATGCAGGAAAAACAACATGGACATTAACAACAAAGCCCGCATTCATTGGGCATGCCGTCGCGGTATGCGCGAACTCGATATCTCTGTCATGCCCTTCTTTGAGCATGAGTACGACAGCCTGAGCGATGATGACAAACGTCTGTTTATTCGTCTGCTTGAAAGCGACGATCCCGATTTGTTTAACTGGCTGATGAATCACGGCAAACCCGCCGACACCGAGTTGCAACGGATGGTGCAATTAATTCAAACACGGAATCGGGAACGTGGTCCTGTGGCAATCTGATCTGCGCGTTTCATGGCGCTCACAGTGGATGTCTTTATTGCTCCACGGTCTGGTCGCGGCCTTTGTTTTATTAATGCCGTGGCCGCTCAGCTACACGCCGTTATGGCTTCTGCTCCTTTCGCTGGTGGTGTTCGATAGCGTCCGCAGTCAACGGCGCATTAATGCCCGTCAGGGTGAAATCAAGCTGATGATGGATTCTCGCCTGCGCTGGCAGGGCAAAGAGTGGGAAATCGTCGGTACGCCCTGGATGCTTAATTCCGGCATGATGTTTCGCCTGCGACAGGCAGAAGGGAAGCGTTGCCAGCATTTGTGGCTGGCCGCGGACAGCATGGATTCGGCAGAGTGGCGGGATTTACGTCGGATGCTGTTACAGCAGCCGACGCAGGGGCGATAGCGCTTAGCTAAATTTTTCGGCCATTTCGCCCAGGATCTGCTCGCACCAGTTTTGCAGGCGCTCATCGCTCAGATCGTACTGATTGGTTTCGTCCAGTGCCAGGCCGACAAAGAGCTCGCCATCGGCGATCACCGGCTTCGGGCTGGTAAACTCATAGCCTTCGGTTGGCCAGTAGCCGATAAAGCTCACGCCTTTTGGCAACAGTTTATCGTGCAGCATACCGAGCGCATCCAGGAACCACTCTCCGTAGCCTAACTGGTCGCCCATGCCATACATGGCGATGATTTTGCCTTCAAGATTGAGCGAATCGAGCTGATCCCAGATGGCTTCCCAGTCTTCCTGTATCTCGCCAAAGTCCCAGGTCGGAATACCGAGTATCAGTACATCGTACTGCTCCATCAGGGCGGGGGAATCATCTTTCAGATTGTGTAGTGTGACCAGTTCCGGGCCAATAATGTCACGGATTTTCTCTGCTGCCATTTCGGTATAGCAGGTGCTGGAACCATAAAACAGACCAATATTCATCGCCAAAACGTCTCAATTCTTGCTATGACTTTAGGCGTAGTGTACCAGAAAGCTGTACCATTACGTCATAATGGCGAATGGCAACATCAAGGGGCAGATGTGGAAAAGGATCTCGCACTCGTCGAGCAATTTCTCGATGCGCTCTGGCTGGAGAAGAATCTTGCAGAGAACACGCTGAGCGCTTACCGCCGGGATTTAACCATGCTGGTGGAGTGGCTGGCGCACCGTGAACTGACGCTGGTCGAGGCCCAGAGCGACGACCTGCAAAACCTGCTGGCAGAACGGCAGGCGGGGGGATATAAGGCGACCAGTTCGGCGCGACTGCTTAGTGCAATGCGCCGCCTGTTTCAACATCTCTACCGTGAGAAGATCCGCCCGGACGATCCCAGCGCGTTACTGGCTTCGCCCAAATTACCGCAGCGTTTACCTAAAGATCTCAGCGAAGCGCAAATTGAGAGATTATTACAAGCGCCAGCGGTTGACCTGCCGCTGGAGTTGCGCGATAAAGCGATGCTTGAAGTGCTGTACGCCACCGGTTTGCGCGTCTCTGAATTAGTCGGGCTGACGATGAGTGATATCAGTCTTCGTCAGGGCGTGGTACGCGTGATCGGCAAAGGAAACAAAGAACGACTGGTGCCGCTTGGCGAAGAGGCCGTTTACTGGGTAGAAACCTGGCTGGAGCACGGTCGCCCATGGTTGCTGAACGGCGTGTCAATTGACGTGCTCTTTCCCAGCCAGCGCGCACAGCAAATGACGCGACAAACCTTCTGGCATCGCATCAAACATTACGCCACACTGGCGGGTATCGACAGTGAGAAACTGTCGCCGCACGTGTTGCGCCACGCCTTCGCCACACATCTGCTGAACCATGGCGCCGATTTGCGCGTGGTACAGATGCTGCTGGGGCATAGCGATCTATCGACGACGCAAATTTATACCCATGTCGCGACCGAGCGCTTGCGGCAGTTACATCAACAGCACCACCCACGTGCGTGAGTGCCGAGGAATTGCATTAGGAATGAATATGAAAAAGTCTTTCGCGCTGTTTACCTTGCTGGCAGCCTCTTTTACCGGTTTGGCCCATGCTGATGATGCCGCCATCAAACAATCTCTGGCCAAACTTGGCGTCACCAGCAGCGACATTCAGCCTGCTCCGGTTGCCGGGATGAAAACGGTTCTGACCAACAGCGGCGTACTGTATGTCACCGAAGATGGTAAGCATTTCATTCAGGGGCCGATGTACGACGTCAGCGGCGCGCAGCCGGTGAACGTCACTAACCAGCTGCTGATGAAAAACCTGAATGCGCTGGAAAAAGAGATGATTGTCTATAAATCGGCGCAGGAAAAACATGTCATTACCGTTTTCACCGACATCACCTGTGGCTATTGCCACAAGCTGCATGAAGAGATGAAAGACTACAACGCGCTGGGCATCACCGTGCGTTATCTCGCCTTCCCGCGGGCGGGCGTACAGAGCCAGCCTGAGCAGGATATGAAAGCCATCTGGTGCGCTAAAGACCGGAATAAGGCCTTTGACGATGCAATGAACGGGAAGGGCGTCCAGCCTGCTTCCTGTGATATCGATATCGCCAACCACTACGCCCTCGGCGTGCAGTTTGGCGTGTCTGGTACCCCAGCGATTGTATTGAACAACGGCTACGTTGTACCGGGCTATCAGGGTCCGAAAGAGATGAAAGCTTTCCTCGACGCACATCAGAAACAGTTTGGTGGTAAATAATTCGCGTGAAAGCCCCCATCAAATTGCGCCGCCGCGAGGCGGATGAAAACGTCGATTTACCGGCCGATCTCTCGCCGCTTTTGCGGCGATTGTATGCCAGCCGTGGCGTGCGTTCTGGCGTGGAGCTTGAGCGCAGCGTGAAAGGAATGTTGCCCTGGCAACAGCTGAGCGGTGTCGAGAAAGCAACCGGGATGCTCTATGACGCTTTCCGGGAAGGCACGCGCATTGTTGTCGTGGGTGATTTTGACGCCGACGGCGCCACCAGTACGGCACTGAGCGTGCTTAGCCTGCGGGCGCTGGGCTGCGACAACGTCGCCTATCTGGTGCCTAATCGCTTTGAAGATGGCTATGGTCTCAGCCCGGAAGTGGTCGATCAGGCCCATGCCCGCGGTGCACAAATGATCATGACCGTGGATAACGGGATCTCTTCCCATGCGGGCGTCGATCGTGCCCATGCGCTGGGGATCCCGGTGATTGTCACCGATCACCACCTGCCTGGCGAAACCTTGCCCGCAGCCGAAGCGATCATCAACCCAAACCTGCGCGACTGCGATTTCCCGTCGAAATCGCTGGCGGGAGTCGGGGTGGCGTTTTATCTGATGCTGGCGCTGCGCGCATTGCTACGTGACAACGGCTGGTTTACATCACGCGGTATCGCCATGCCAAATCTGGCGGAATACCTCGATCTGGTTGCGCTTGGTACCGTCGCCGACGTGGTGCCACTGGATACCAATAACCGTATTTTGACCTGGCAGGGCTTAAGCCGTATTCGTGCAGGCAAGTGCCGCCCAGGGATTAAAGCACTGCTTGAGATCGCCAACCGTGACCCGCTCAAACTGGCGGCAAACGATTTAGGGTTTGCGCTGGGTCCACGCCTGAACGCGGCTGGTCGTCTGGATGATATGTCCGTCGGCGTCGCGCTGTTGCTGTGTGACAACATCGGTGAAGCGCGCGTACTGGCGAGTGAGCTTGATGCGCTGAACCAGACGCGCAAAGAGATTGAACAGGGAATGCAGGCCGAAGCGCTGACCTTATGCGACAAGCTTGAGCGAAGCGGCGAACCGCTGCCGGGCGGGCTGGCTATGTACCATCCGGACTGGCATCAGGGCGTGGTAGGCATTCTGGCCTCGCGGATCAAGGAACGATTCCACCGTCCGGTTATTGCCTTTGCCCCAGCGGGGGATGGCACGCTGAAAGGCTCGGGCCGCTCTATCCAGGGGTTGCACATGCGTGATGCCCTGGAACGTCTCGATACGCTCTATCCGGGGCTGATGATCAAATTTGGCGGTCATGCGATGGCGGCGGGTTTATCCCTTGAAGAGGCCAAATTCGACGAGTTTCAGCGACTGTTCAGCGCGCTGGTCACCGACTGGATCGACCCGGCATTGTTGCAGGGGGAGATTGTCTCCGATGGTCCACTCTCGGCTGCCGAGATGACCATGGACGTGGCGCAAATGCTGCGTGATGCGGGCCCGTGGGGCCAGATGTTCCCTGAGCCGCTTTTTGACGGGCGTTTCCGTCTGCTGCAGCAGCGCATCGTGGGAGAACGGCATCTGAAAGTGATGGTTGAGCCGGTTGGCGGTGGTCCGCTACTGGACGGCATTGCGTTTAATGTCGACACCGCCGTCTGGCCGGACAATGGCGTTCGTGAGGTTGAGCTGGCCTTTAAGCTCGATATTAATGAGTTTCGCGGTAACCGCACGCTTCAGATCATCATCGACCATATCTGGCCAATTTAGCGTCAGTATTCTCTATAAAAAAGGGCGCGGATTCGGTACAATCCCGCTCTTATCACCGCATTTTGACTCGTCGAAAAAAGAAAACAGACCATGTTTGAAATTAATCCGGTAAAAAACCGCATTCAAGACCTCACGGAACGCTCAGACGTTCTTAGGGGGTATCTTTGACTATGATGCCAAGAAAGAGCGTCTTGAAGAAGTAAACGCCGAGCTGGAACAGCCGGACGTCTGGAACGAACCTGAACGCGCACAGGCGCTGGGTAAAGAACGTTCCTCCCTCGAAGCTATCGTTGATACCCTCGACCAAATGTCTCAGGGGCTGGAAGATGTCTCCGGCCTGCTGGAATTAGCTGTCGAAGCCGACGACGAAGAAACCTTTAACGAAGCCATCGCAGAACTGGACGTGCTGGAAGAAAAGCTGGCTCAGCTTGAATTCCGTCGTATGTTCTCCGGCGAATATGACAGCGCAGATTGCTACCTGGATATCCAGGCAGGCTCTGGCGGGACAGAAGCGCAGGACTGGGCGAGCATGCTCACACGCATGTATTTGCGTTGGGCTGAAGCGCGTGGTTTCAAAACCGAAATCATCGAAGAGTCTGAAGGGGAAGTGGCGGGCATTAAATCCATCACTATCAAGATTATTGGCGATTACGCTTACGGCTGGCTGCGTACCGAAACGGGCGTTCACCGCCTGGTGCGTAAGAGCCCGTTCGACTCCGGCGGCCGTCGTCATACCTCCTTCAGCTCTGCGTTTGTCTATCCGGAAGTGGATGACGATATCGATATCGAAATCAACCCGGCCGATTTGCGTATCGACGTGTACCGCGCTTCCGGCGCGGGCGGTCAGCACGTTAACCGTACGGAATCCGCTGTGCGTATTACCCACGTCCCAACCGGACTGGTGACGCAGTGTCAAAACGACCGTTCGCAGCATAAGAACAAAGACCAGGCCATGAAGCAGATGAAAGCGAAGCTCTATGAACTGGAAATGCAGAAGAAAAATGCTGAGAAACAGGTGATGGAAGATAACAAATCTGACATCGGCTGGGGCAGCCAGATCCGTTCTTATGTCCTCGATGACTCCCGCATTAAAGACTTGCGTACCGGGGTTGAAACCCGCAATACGCAGGCCGTGCTGGACGGCAGCCTGGACCAATTTATCGAAGCAAGTTTGAAAGCAGGGTTATGAGGAACCAACATGTCTGAACAACAAGCACAGGGCACTGACGCGGTAGTCGATCTTAATAACGAACTGAAAAGCCGTCGTGAGAAGCTGGCTGCACTGCGTGAGCAGGGTATTCCCTTCCCGAACGATTTCCGTCGCGATCATACCTCAGACCAGCTTCACGCTGACTTCGATGCGAAAGAGAACGAAGAGCTCGAAGCGCTGAATATCGAAGTGTCCGTTGCAGGCCGTATGATGACCCGCCGTATCATGGGTAAAGCGTCTTTCGTGACGTTACAGGATGTGGGCGGTCGTATTCAGCTGTACGTTTCTCGTGACGACCTGCCGGAAGGCATCTACAACGAGCAGTTCAAGAAGTGGGACCTGGGCGACATCCTGGGGGCGAAGGGTAAACTGTTCAAAACCAAAACCGGTGAGCTGTCTATCCACTGCACCGAACTGCGTCTGCTGACCAAAGCCCTGCGTCCGCTGCCGGACAAATTCCATGGCCTGCAGGATCAGGAAGCGCGCTACCGTCAGCGTTACCTGGATCTCATCTCCAACGATGAATCCCGTAAGACCTTCAAAATTCGCTCTCAGATCATGGCCGGTATCCGCCAGTTCATGGTGAGCCGCGACTTTATGGAAGTGGAAACCCCAATGATGCAGGTGATCCCGGGCGGTGCGTCTGCACGTCCGTTCATCACCCATCACAACGCTCTCGACCTGGACATGTACCTGCGTATCGCGCCGGAACTGTATCTGAAGCGTCTGGTTGTGGGTGGCTTCGAGCGCGTGTTCGAAATCAACCGTAACTTCCGTAACGAAGGCATCTCCGTTCGCCATAACCCAGAGTTCACCATGATGGAACTCTATATGGCTTACGCGGATTATAAAGATCTGATCGAGCTGACCGAATCCCTGTTCCGTACTCTGGCGCAGGATATTCTGGGCACCACTGAAGTCCCTTACGGCGAAGAGGTATTCGATTTCGGTAAGCCTTTCGTTAAGCTGACCATGCGCGAAGCGATCATGAAATACCGTCCAGAAACCAACATGGCCGATCTGGATAACTTCGACTCTGCGAAAGCGATTGCAGAAAGCATCGGGATCAAGGTTGAGAAGAGCTGGGGTCTGGGCCGTATCGTGACCGAGATCTTCGAAGAAGTGGCAGAAGCCCATCTGATTCAGCCAACCTTCATTACCGAATACCCGGCAGAAGTGTCTCCGCTGGCGCGTCGTAATGACGAAAACCCGGAAATCACCGATCGCTTTGAGTTCTTTATTGGTGGTCGTGAAATCGGTAACGGCTTCAGCGAGCTGAACGATGCGCAGGATCAGGCGCAGCGTTTCCAGGACCAGGTTGATGCGAAAGCGGCGGGCGATGACGAAGCGATGTTCTTCGATGAAGACTATGTGACCGCGCTGGAACACGGTTTGCCACCTACCGCGGGTCTGGGTATTGGTATCGACCGTATGGTCATGCTGTTCACCAACAGCCACACCATTCGTGACGTGATCCTCTTCCCGGCGATGCGTCCGGTGAAATAAGTCTTTAAGACATAAAAAAAGCCCCGCGCGATTTCGCCGGGGCTTTTTTATTTTGCCGCGTAGGCGGTGAGCGCTTCGCGGGCGGCAGCGGCTTCCATTACCATCCACGGACTAAAGGCCCACGGCGTCGCGTCCAGGGCGCGGAATAACGTCTCCAGCTGGACCCAGTGATATTCCATCACCTCTTCGGGATTCACGTTAAGCTCACTGATGATGCGGGCGGCGAAAACCGGGCAAACCTCGTTTTCAACGATGCCGGAAGGATCGACTTTGCGGTAGCGAAATTCAGGTGCAACGGGAGTGATGTCGGTAATGTCGGCCCCGACCTCATCGCGACAGCGGCGGACGATCGCCTGCTCAATCGCTTCGCCAATCTGCGGATGACCGCAGACGGAGTTGGTCCAGACGCCGGGCCAGGCTTTTTTATTCATGGCGCGTCGGGTGACCAGGCATTCGCCTTTCAGGTTAAAAAGCCAGGAAGAGAAGGCCTGATGCAGCGAGGTATGCGTGGTATGCGCGGCATATTTCTCCTCGGTGCCAATAACCTCTCCCCGTTCGTTCACTAAAACAACGTGTTCTTGAATGCTCATTCTTGCTCCAGTAACAAAAATGCCGAATGGCGTAACGCCTGGCCGGTTTACAGCGTGTTTTATCGCCGGTCCGGTCAGGGCTGTGTCATCGGATTAGGTTATTATACTGCATTCTTAAATGAACCGTTTGGCCCACAGAGCTGACCCTTTTTGCCAGAGGAAACGCCCGTGCGAAGAGCGTCTGGAACGCTGTTTGTGTTGGAAATGACGCCAGAGAGTTATCCTTTTACGGCAAATATTGGGCATCAGAAGGGAGACTGCTATCATAGTGCGCCATTCACGCTGACCGAGGAACTGTTTTGTTTGCAGGAAGCCTGACGAGAAATCCCCTTACCGCTGCTTTATGCCTGACGCTAACGTTATTGCTGGCGGGCTGCTCGGGCAGTAAATCATCCGATGCGGGCAGCTATTCCGGTGCGGTGTATACCGTTAAGCGCGGCGATACGCTTTATCGCATTTCGCGCTCGACCGGCACCAGCGTGAAGGAGCTGGCGCGGCTAAATAACATTTCCGCGCCCTACACCATTGAAGTGGGACAAAAGCTCAGGGTAAGCAGCAGCGGGTCCACCTCGAAGAAATCGACATCGGGTAAAGGCCAAACTGCCAAAGTCACCCCATCCTACGCCGTACCGAAATCGTCATGGCCGCCGGTAGGCCAGCGTTGCTGGGTCTGGCCTGCGAGCGGGAAAGTGGTGCTGCCATATTCCACCGCAGAAGGGGGCAATAAGGGGATTGATATTGCTGGCACACGCGGCTCACCGGTTTATGCGTCTGGCGCTGGCAAGGTGGTCTACGTCGGCAATCAGCTGCGTGGTTATGGCAACCTGATCATGATTAAGCACGGTGAGGATTACATTACGGCCTATGCGCATAATGATTCGTTACTGGTCAACAACGGGCAAAACGTCAAAGCCGGCCAAAAAATTGCCACGATGGGCAGTACGGGGGCCAGTTCCGTTGCGTTGCATTTCCAGATTCGCTATCGCGCCACGGCAATCGATCCCCAGCGCTATTTACCGGCTCAGGGCAGCAAGCCGAAATGCTAAGTGATTATATTATCGCCACTTAGCGTACAAGAGGCTTGTGTGACGGTGCGTTAGGGCTATAATGCCTTACGCACCTAAAAGCGGGCGTAGTTCAATGGTAGAACGAGAGCTTCCCAAGCTCTATACGAGGGTTCGATTCCCTTCGCCCGCTCCAGAATCTCTTCCCTTTGTCGCACGCCGCCGTTAAAAACCCCTTACGAGCATAAATGTTCTCAATGATTGTTGAGAATGACGCTGCGCATAACATCTGCCTCACACACCGGGCTGCAGAATAAAAAAGCTAAACCTCTCAGGCGTAATTGAAGCATTTCACCTTAACGCGATACACACTCTCTTCCCCTTTGCGTATTTCTGCCATTTTCTTCATAGTGTCTGTGATCCTGAGGCGTAACGGGTTATCCGTGTTCGCCTGCGTTATGGCAGACATAATCCAGAACGAACGGGCGTCAGCAAGCGCTATGCTTATCCCTAATCGATAAAAACAAGAGGCAATGTCATGGATAACGAACTCCTGGACGCGGGGTACCGGGTGTACACCGGCGAAAAAATTGACGTCTATTTTAATACCCACCTGTGTCAGCACTCTGCCAACTGCGTGCGGGGGAGTGCGTTGCTTTTTAATCTGAAGCGGAAGCCGTGGATCATTCCGGATGAAGTGGACGTTGAAACGGTTGTACGTGTGATTGATACCTGCCCGAGCGGTGCGCTGAAGTACCGCCAAAAATAAGCGAGGAACCATGGAAATTCTGCAAGGCCACAACAAGTTTTACGTCAACGATGCGCACGGTAATCAGGTTGCCGAAATTGTGTATGTCCCTACGGGTGAAAACCTGAGCATTATTGAGCACACGGATGTTGATGAGAGTCTGAAAGGGCAGGGCGTTGGGAAGCAGCTGGTTGCCAAAGTGGTTGAAGAGATGCGTGCTGAAAACCGCAAAATCATTCCTCTTTGTCCTTTCGCCAAACACGAATTTGATAACACTCGTGAATACGATGATATTCGCGCCTGATTTTGATTAGACGACGCTTTACGGTAAAACGCGGTGTTCAGCCATAAACTGAACACCGCGTTTTGTTACCCGACAAACATCACTGAAACGCAGAGTACGCCAACAATCAGCGTCACCACATTGCCGAACGAGCGATACGGTTTTAGCGCAGGGATTAAATAAGTGGAGAGCGTCGGCATGATAAACAAAATCATCGCGATGAGCGGCCCACTGATGGCATAAATCATCGAGATCGCGTTCGGATTAATGCAGCACACCACAAAGGTGATGAACGACACTATCATGATCGACAGCGCCCGGTTAAAGGCGCGACTCTTCTTGACCCCTACCTGATTCAGCGACGATTTCACTATCTCTGTCGCCCCTTCGATCACCCCAAAATAGGTGCCCAGGAACGATTTTGACATGGCGACCACCGCCACAATAATGCCCGAAATGCCCAGCCAGGCCGGAGAAGAGGGCATCATTGACAGTGCTGATAAAATGGTCACGCCTTCCTCTTTCGCCGCCACGATATACGACGGCGGAATCGACAGCAGACAGCTGAAGACAAAGAACAGCACGCTCAGGCAGATAATCAGGTACGCGACCTTCATGATTTTTTTGCATTTACCCATTGCCGCATTGCCATACTTTTCGCGTCGATCGACGGCGAACGTAGAGATAATCGGGGTATGGCTAAAAGCAAAAACCATCACAGGAATTGAAATCCATACCTGGTGCAGCGTGTGCTGATCAAACGCCATCTGGCTGGTCAACAGCGAAGGCTGCCAGCTTGTGGTGAGATACAACGACACGAACAGGAAGTAGGCGATCAGCGGGAACACCAGGAATCCCATCACTTTGATGGTGATGTGGCGGCCTGTCAAAAAGATCAGATTAAGGACCATGACCACACCCAGACTCACCAGCATTCGGACGGTTGTACTCACCGTAATATGTTTCGCCAGCTGTTCGGTCAGCGAGTTGGTGATGGCGACGGCGTAGATCAGTACCACGACAAAGAAAGCGATAAAGTAGAGCGTGGTGATCAGATGACCAATCTTCTTCCCGTAGTAGTGCGTGACCGCGCCGGTAATCCCTTCGCTGCCTTTGGTTTTAGATGACAGGATAAATTGAGCCAGCGCTCTGTGCGGCCAGTAGGTTAATGGATAGGCCACCAGGGCGGTGATAAGCAGGACTATCGCGCCTGCGGAGCCAAGCTGGATGGGCAGAAACAATGTCCCTGCGCCCACGGCAGTGCCATAGAGGGCAAAGCTCCAGAGCGTTTCTTCTTTAGACCAAATTTTCGACATTAGAGCAACGTATCAACTATAAAAACGAACAAAAAGGAGAGTAATTTACCATAATTCTTCGTTGCCGGAGCAGTTGCTTCGTTGCGCAGAGGCCGGAAGAGGATTCCGGCCCCTCAGTGGTTAGTTCGTCAGCGCGCGTCGTTGCTGACGACGTTTGATCATTTTGTCGCGCAGCGTGTCATATGCCCAGTTATAGAACATGGTATACGGCAGGAAGAACAGGAAGAATCCAATCTCCAGCGTAAAGGCCTGAAGCAGCGTCACACCCAACACGGCAGAGACTATCGTCACCCCGATGACAATAAATCCGCACTCAAAACCCAGAGCGTGCAGGGCACGTACTTTGGTCGTACGCGGGACGCGGTGTCTTGGCCAGATACGGTCGAACACGAAGTTGTAAATAATGTTCCAGACCATGGCCGTCGTTGCCAGGATGATGGTCAGCCCCCCCATTTCAAGAACCGAACGACCCATTAACCAGGCGGCAGTGGGCGCAAGGATCGCGGTGGCGATAAGCTCAAAGCTGACGGCATGGAAGATGCGCTCCGGCAATTTTCGTGTATGGACATCGTGTTGCATGATCTGACCTCATTAATTCGCCGGAATGGGCGTTGATGGCGCTATTATCATCGTAAAAGATGATATATAAAAGATGGTTACCATCGATAAAGTAGATAGATCATGCGTTACTCCCCCGAAGCCCTGACCGCTTTTGTAGAGACCGTGACCACCGGTTCCTTTTCCGGCGCAGCCCGTCGGCTGCGTAAGAGTCAATCCACTATCAGTACGGCGATTGCCAATCTTGAAGCCGATTTGGGTTTTGCCCTTTTTGACCGTTCGGCTCGTCAGCCCGTCTTAACCGCGCAGGGAAAACAGGTGCTGGGCTATGTCCAGTCGATCCTCGCCGCCAGCGAGCGGCTGGACCAACTGGCCGTGTCGCTGACCGCCCAGACGGAAGCGCGTCTAACCTTTGTGTTATCGGATACGCTTAACCCGGACGTGCTGGAAAACCTGATGACAGAGTTCGATGCCCGTTACCCCCACACGGAGTTTGAGTGTCTGGTGGGGGAAGAGGAGGATGTCATCGATCTGCTGCAAAAAGAGCGGGCGCATATTGGCCTGACGGAGGCGCGTGACAGTTATCCCACAGGGATTGGCGCCACGCGCTTGCCGATGCAAAGCCGTATGGCGATTTACGTCTCCACGTCGCATCCTCTTGCAGAGCAGACGCGGATAGAGGCGGATGAACTTCATGGCTGGCGTGAACTGCAGCTAAATACTTATCTGGAACGCGAGCCGTCGCTGGCACGCGGGCCCGTCTGGTCGGCACCCAATTACCTGATGCTGTTGAGTATGGCTGTACAGGGGTTCGGCTGGTGCGCGTTGCCTTGCGCCCTGGTGGAGGAGTTCGCGGGGGCAAAAACCCTGGTGCAGCTCAATGTGACCGGCTGGCCGCGCACCATTGCCGTCGATCTCCTGTGGAATAAACGCGCCCCGCCAGGCGTGGCCGGAAACTGGTTGCGTCAGTATTTACAGCAGGCGCGATAATCCTGTGACTAAACTCACTTATTTTAAACATTCACGTTAATTGTTGATAACAATGCCTCTACTATCTGCGGTGTCATTTTGCGCAGAGGTTGAGATGAAAGAGGTCGTGATCGTGGGAGCGTTGCGTACGGCTATCGGCTGCTTTCAGGGAGCGTTAGCACGTCATTCAGCCGTTGAGCTGGGCAGCGTGGTATTAAAGGCGCTGGTGGAGCGCAGTGGCATCCCCGCGCATGAAATTGACGAGGTGATCCTCGGTCAGGTGCTCACGGCCGGCGCCGGGCAAAACCCGGCACGTCAGGCGGCCCTGAAGGGCGGATTACCTAACACCGTCTCGGCCATCACCATTAACGATGTGTGTGGCTCCGGGCTGAAGGCGCTTCATCTTGCGACGCAGGCAATCCAGTGCGGTGAGGCTGATGTGGTGATTGCGGGTGGCCAGGAGAATATGAGCCGTGCGCCGCATGTCCTGACGGACAGCCGCACCGGCGCGCAGTTGGGTAACAGTCAGCTTCTCGATAGTCTGGTTCACGACGGTCTGTGGGATGCGTTCAACGATTATCATATGGGCGTCACCGCTGAAAATCTGGCGCGGGAATACGGTATCAGCCGCGAACTTCAGGATGCTTATGCGCTCAGCTCGCAGCAAAAAGCCCGCGCAGCCATTGATTCCGGACGATTTCGCAATGAGATCGTACCGGTGAATACGGTGCGCCAGAACAATGAATTATTGATCGTTGATACAGACGAACAGCCGCGCACTGACACCAGCGCAGAAGGGCTGGCGATGCTCAATCCGGCCTTTGAAACCACCGGATCCGTGACGGCGGGGAATGCTTCATCGATTAACGATGGCGCCGCCGCCGTGATGATGATGAGTGAAGCGAAAGCAGAAGAGCTCAATTTGCCCATACTGGCACGCATCAAGGCGTTTGCCAGCGTTGGCGTCGATCCGGCATTAATGGGGATCGCACCTGTTTACGCGACTCGCCGGTGCCTTGAGCGTGCAGGCTGGCAGCTTGGTGAGGTTGATCTTATAGAGGTGAACGAAGCTTTTGCTGCACAGGCGCTCTCGGTAGGAAAAATGCTTGAATGGGATCCTCAGCGGGTGAACGTCAACGGTGGGGCGATTGCTCTGGGCCACCCGATAGGGGCGTCCGGCTGTCGTATTCTGGTTTCGCTGGTCCACGAAATGATTAAACGTGACGCCCGTAAAGGGTTAGCGACGCTCTGTATCGGTGGCGGTCAGGGTGTGGCACTCGCTATAGAAAGATAATACCGGCACAAACGTTGAAACAGAGCCTCCTTATATGGGAGGCTTTTTTATGGTCAGCGCAATCTTATTTTTGCGGTGATGAGTAAATTCTAAAGATCCTCTGATTTTTTCTCCGCATTACATTCTTATCAACGCCAATCTAAATGTGATCTTAACCCTGAAATTTACCCTTAGTGGACAATCTTTGTTGATGTCGGTCACGTCGATCATTGCCAAAAAAAATGAAACAAATAATTACGATCCCGATCACTAAAATATCGTTATATTAAAAATAAAATGCAATTCCATAAAAACGAAACATCATTTCAATTGAGGGTTTTTGGCATGCTTAAGAAATCTCTGGTCCTTGCTTCTCTTGTTGGTGCGTCATTCGCGGCCCAGGCCGTCACCGTCGATCTACGTCATGAATATATTGATAGCGGTTCGAACGCCGACCGCGTGTCGGTTTCGCATCGTTTTGCTAATGGGTTAGGCTTCTCCGTTGAGGCCAAATGGAAATCAGGCGGCGATAAAGCCGATCAGCCGTTCGCTGATGTGGTCGGTAATGGTCATGAAGACCAGATTAGCTGGCGCTGGAAGGCAAATGATAATATTGCCGTGACCCCCGCTTTCACCATTGAAAGTAATGACAGTCGCACCATCTATAAACCTAATTTACATTTGCAATATAGCTTCGATAGCGGTTTTTACGTGGCAGCACGCTACCGCTATGAATATACCCGTTATCCGTCAAGCTCAAATAAAGATGACGATAAAGTCAACCGTGGAGACGCATGGGTAGGATTTGCGCTGGGAGACTGGCGTACAGAGCTGAATTATGTTTATGCGAAAAGCTCAGAGGGTATGATTCGTAATAACAATAAAGATTATTCAAATGAATATAATGCCAAGCTGGCCTATAAATGGGATAAAAACTGGGCACCGTATGTTGAAGTGGGCAACGTTGGGGTAAAAGAGACCGACGAGCGCCAGACGCGTTTTCGTTTAGGCGTGGCATATTCTTTCTAATAAAAAATAAGCAGTACCTCCGGGAAAAAGCCGGCTCTTCACGAGCCGGCTTTTTTGCGTCTCGTCAGCGCCGGATGACGCGAACAGTGACCCTATCCACAGCTGGAACCTGTCGCTTGTGGACAAAAAAAGCCCTCCATTAAGGAGGGCAAGGCCAGTTACAGAAACACTCACTTAAATCATGCATGCAACATTTCAGGTTGCTCGGGGAGTTTCGCGATATAGAGGGCGGGTTTGCCGTCTTTATCGGAACTAAACAGAACCGCTTTATCATCCGGCGTAAAGGATGGATGCGGATGGGTGACCTGGCGACTATTGGCCACCGTGGCCCAGGAGGTATCATGACGGGCAATGCGGTAATAGCCTTTCTTCGCCACATCAAACGCATAAAGATACGGATCGTTATCGATCGTATAGCCGCTGGTGTCTTTCACATCAACCGGCGTGCCGGAACCATCGCCCACCAGCAAGGTGCCATCGAAATTACTCATTAAATGGGAGCAGGCTGGCATTGGCATAACGGCTTCGTTGACGCCGGTATCCGGGTTAAAGCGGTAAATAGTACGACCCTGCTGACCTTTCAGGTAAGAGACATAGACCAGTGCGGAACCGTTCGGCACCCAGAATTCATGCGTGCAGCTTTCGCCTTCGGCATGTGCTTTCACTTTGCGTACGTGGCTGCCATCTTCGTTCACCATCCACATGCGGGCGTCGACAAGGTCGTGTGGTCCTTCGTGGCAGAAGGCAACGGTATTGTCATCGAAGGGACGATAAATAGGATGTCCCAGCCAGTTTTTCTCTTCGTGGATGGTTGCACTTTCGCCGGTCTTAAGATCCACGCGCAACAGGCGACAATGTGGCCCTTTATGGAAGAAGTCGTGGAAGATTTTCCAGTCATTAAGCGGTGTCCAGTCGCTTTTAGCGATCTCAATGCCGACCAGTTTCGTGCAGTCGCTGTTAGCCACCCAGGTCCCGTAGCCGACCCACTCATCTGGAACGCGATAGACCTCGCGTTCTGCCAGTGTTTCAAGATTCACTTCCAGCAAAACACGATCGTTCTTCACATAGTAAAGCGACGTGTCATCCGGGGAGAGGAATCCGCCAAAGGTGTTGTCGCCAGCGCCCTCGGTCAGCTGGATAGCTTCCGCTTTTTTCAGATCCAGCAGGTAGTAGTTCCAGTGACCGTCGAACTCCCCCGCGAACAGCAAATGACTGCCATCGTTAAAGAAACACTTTTGGTAGAAGTAATTGCGATGACAGGTTACTTCCGGTGGAGTCAGGCGAGTTATTTCCACGCCTGTATCCGGATCGCGGCTGACCTCGTAGTTCAGCTTGACCCGCATACCTTTAGCCATGATGCACTCCTTTATAGTGAAGGCTGAATCGCGATTCGGCAGCCATATCTGAATGATTATCGAGTTAAAAACTGAGTGTTAAAATATCAAAACAACGTTTCAATATGTGTGACTGATGGCGCACTTTGTAAGATTTCTTAACGCAGAAGAGGGGTTTCTTTGATTTTGAGCGCGTTATGTCTTCGGTGAAGTCAAATCTTAAAGGTTTTATAATTCATTGTTTATTAATATAAAAACGTATTAACGGCTTTTTCGATTCCTGTTTCTTGGGGGTGTCAACGCTCAACATTCGTGATCGCAACTGCATTTCCATCATTAAGATGCAGAAAAAGTGAAACAACGTTTTAAATGTAATTGAAAAGCCATTTCTCAGCAGATACTATGTGTGCAACATGAAAACGGAACGTTGTTTCGTTAATTATCCTGGCCCTCGGGCACGATCAATTTTGGAGGTACATGTGGAGGTCAGACAAAGCATCCACAGCGCGCATGCAAAGACACTGGATACTCAGGGGCTGCGCGATGAGTTTTTAGTCGAGAAAGTGTTTATTGCCGATCAATACACCATGGTGTACAGCCACATCGACCGCATTATTGTCGGCGGCATTATGCCGGTTTCAACGACGGTGTCCGTGGGTGGTGAAGTGGGCAAACAACTCGGGGTGAGTTACTTCCTGGAGCGTCGTGAACTGGGTGTGATCAACATTGGTGGCCCGGGCACCATCACTGTTGATGGCCAGTGCTATGAAATCGGTCATCGTGATGCGCTTTACGTGGGTAAAGGCGCGAAAGAAGTTGTCTTTGCCAGCACCGATGCTGAGCACCCGGCGAAGTTCTACTATAACTGCGCGCCTGCGCACATGACCTATCCCACTAAAAAGGTGACGCCTGCGGATGTTTCCCCCGTCACGCTGGGGGACAATCTCACCAGTAACCGTCGCACAATTAACAAATATTTTGTGCCGGATGTGCTGGAAACCTGCCAGCTCAGCATGGGCTTAACTGAGCTTGCGCCGGGGAATCTCTGGAACACCATGCCGTGCCATACGCACGAACGCCGGATGGAAGTTTACTTCTATTTCAATATGGACGAAGACGCCTGCGTGTTCCACATGATGGGACAGCCGCAGGAAACTCGCCACCTCGTGATGCATAACGAACAGGCGGTGATTTCGCCAAGCTGGTCTATTCACTCCGGAGTCGGAACCAAAGCCTATACCTTCATCTGGGGTATGGTCGGTGAGAACCAGGTATTTGATGACATGGACCACGTCGCTGTTAAAGATCTGCGCTAGTCGCGGGCAGTTGAGCATAACTCTGCCTGTTCGTGACAGGCGCTGAAAGATAAAGGAAAAAAAATGATTCTGGATGCATTTTCTCTGCAAGGTAAAGTGGCTGTTGTGACGGGGTGTGATACCGGTCTGGGCCAGGGTATGGCATTGGGTCTGGCGGAAGCGGGCTGCGACATCGTTGGGATCAACATTGTTGAGCCAACTGAAACCATCGAGCGCGTCACCGCGCTGGGTCGTCGTTTCCTGAGCCTGACCGCCGATCTGCGTAATATCGAGGCCATCCCGGCGCTGCTGGAACGCGCCGTGGCGGAGTTCGGCCATATTGATGTGCTGGTTAACAACGCAGGTCTGATTCGTCGTGAAGATGCGATCAATTTTAGCGAGCGTGACTGGGACGACGTCATGAACCTGAACATTAAGAGCGTCTTCTTTATGTCCCAGGCGGCGGCGAAACACTTTATTGCCCAGGGCAACGGCGGCAAAATTGTGAACATCGCCTCTATGCTCTCCTTCCAGGGCGGCATTCGCGTACCTTCTTACACCGCATCCAAAAGCGCGGTCATGGGCGTCACGCGTCTGCTGGCGAACGAATGGGCAAAACACAATATCAACGTGAACGCCATCGCGCCGGGTTATATGGCGACCAATAATACCCAGCAGCTGCGTGCTGATGAGCAGCGTAGTGCTGAGATCCTCGATCGTATCCCGGCTGGCCGTTGGGGTTTACCGAGCGATCTGATGGGGCCGGTCGTCTTCCTGGCTTCACCTGCTTCTGACTATATTAACGGCTATACCATTGCTGTAGACGGTGGTTGGCTGGCGCGTTAATCGCCTGTCGGTTATATAAACCTCTGCCTGGTGCGGAGGTTTTTTTTGCCTGTCAATCGGCATTGTCCATATCGATGCGCGACAAATATCCATAGTGGTTAATGGTGAGGCGATACGGATCACAACTTAATTGCTTATAAATAAGTGGATTAACTAAATTGGAGTAAATTTCGTCCAGAGTTGAAACTGTAATGTCCATCACAGATCACCATGGTGCAGCTTATTAATCCATATCTTCACGTTATACGACCTGACACTTTTCCCGGCATTCTCGTAATTTCATTACACGTCTTACGCTGTTCAGGCAGGAAATAATGACCTCTATAAATGATTCTACCTTGATGCCCCGCGCCCTTCGCGATACGCGAAGAATGAATCAGTTTGTTTCTGTTTCAGCCGCCGTGGCGGGTTTACTGTTTGGTCTGGATATCGGCGTTATCGCCGGGGCACTTCCTTTTATTACCGATCACTTTACGCTTAGCAGCCGTCTGCAGGAGTGGGTGGTCAGCAGCATGATGCTCGGTGCGGCGCTCGGCGCACTGTTCAACGGCTGGCTCTCTTTCAAACTGGGGCGTAAATATAGCCTCATGGTCGGGGCGATTTTATTCGTCGCCGGTTCGTTAGGCTCGGCGTTTGCCACCGGCGTGGAGGCGCTGCTGCTGTTCCGCGTGTTGCTGGGCGTTGCGGTGGGTATTGCCTCCTATACTGCCCCGCTCTACCTCTCTGAAATGGCGAGTGAGAACGTACGCGGGAAGATGATCAGTATGTATCAGCTGATGGTAACGCTGGGCATTGTGCTGGCCTTCCTGTCTGATACGTACTTTAGCTACAGCGGTAACTGGCGCGCGATGTTGGGTGTGCTGGCGCTGCCCGCCGTTTTGCTGATGGTATTAGTGATCTTTTTACCTAACAGCCCACGCTGGCTGGCGCAGAAGGGGCGTCATGTTGAAGCCGAAGAAGTACTGCGAATGCTGCGTGATACCTCTGAAAAAGCCCGTGAAGAGCTAAACGAAATCCGCGAGAGCCTCAAGCTGAAGCAGGGCGGCTGGTCGTTATTTAAAGCCAATAAAAATGTGCGCCGTGCGGTGTTCCTCGGCATGTTGCTGCAGGCGATGCAGCAATTTACCGGGATGAATATCATCATGTATTACGCGCCGCGCATATTCAAAATGGCGGGCTTTACCACGACCGAACAGCAGATGATTGCGACGCTGGTCGTCGGGTTAACCTTTATGTTCGCCACCTTTATTGCGGTCTTTACCGTGGATAAAGCCGGGCGTAAACCGGCGTTGAAAATAGGCTTCAGCGTAATGGCGCTGGGTACGCTTATCCTCGGGTATTGTCTGATGCAGTTTGATAATGGCACCGCCTCCAGCAGCCTGTCGTGGCTTTCGGTGGGGATGACCATGATGTGTATTGCAGGTTATGCCATGAGCGCCGCACCGGTTGTGTGGATCTTGTGCTCGGAAATCCAGCCGCTGAAATGCCGCGATTTTGGGATTACTTGTTCGACGACGACCAACTGGGTGTCGAATATGATTATCGGGGCCACCTTCCTGACCTTACTGGATTCGATTGGTGCTGCGGGAACATTCTGGCTCTATACGGTACTGAATATCGCCTTCATTGGCGTCACTTTCTGGCTGATTCCTGAAACCAAAAATGTCACCCTGGAGCACATTGAACGTAAGTTGATGGCAGGGGAGAAGTTGAGAAATATTGGGGTGTAGGGGGGATTGATTCAGCTTGTGTCATCTCTTTGGGGGAGGGCATGTGACTGAGGAGGTTGTTCCGTTCACTTTATGAACAATGCTTCTCTTTAATATGGGAACCGGTGAACGTGCCAGGGCGGCTCAATCGCCACCGCCCTGGCGACCCGGGCTCCTGCCAGGAAAATCGCCGCTTCGCGGTCCCCTCAGCTTTTTCCTTCAGGCTTTCGGGTCGGGCGCGATGCAGCGTCCCTGCAACTCGCGCCCTCTCGGCGCATCCCTGCGCCTCGCCCCGGCCTTCCGGAAACGCTTCGGCGATTTTCAGCCGGACCAGGGCCTCGCTGTGAGATATCACTCGTTCATTGGCTTTATTATCGCGGTATGAAAAAACAGGATGGGTACGCATCAGCTCAGGACGAGAAGACGGCCTTAGCCGCATGTTCCCCCTCACCCCAGCCCTCTCCCAAAGGGAGAGGGAGCAAAGACGCCCCAGCCCTCTTCCAAAGGGAGAGGGAGCAAAGACGCCCCAGCCCTCACCCAAAAGGAGAGGGAGCAAAGATGCCCCAGCCCTCTCCCAAAGGGAGAGGGAGCAAAGACGCCCCAGCCCTCTCCCAAAAGGAGAGGGAGTAAAGACCAGCCCTCTCCCTTTGGGAGAGAAAACAAAGCCCCATCACACCGCACATAAATAAAGCGCAGGCATCCCTTCTTCATCCGAGGTATACAACACCCATTTATCATCCGGCGAAAACGACGGATGCGGGTGTGTAACCTGCCGATCGCCGTCCAGCACTTTCCAGCTGGTGTTATGCTGGCAAACCGCTTTCTGCGTCCCTTTTTTAATATCAAATACCCAAATAAAGGGATCGTTCAGGCTGATATCGCCGGTGTTGTGCGGTGAACCATCGCCCACAATCAGCGAACCGTCGTGATTACTCATCAAGTGGGAGCAGGGCGGGATCGCCATGAGCTGGCGATTCTCCAGCGTCTGCGGATCGGCACTGAACAGATAGCGTTGCGGGTCGTTCTCTTTATGCGCCACGTAATACAGCGCGGACCCGTCAGGCACCCAAAATTCATGCGTAAAACTTTCGCCCGGCGCATGCTGGCGGACGTTGCGCAGATTGCTACCGTCGGCATTGATCAGCCACATACGCGCATCAATGGCGTCGCGGGGGCCTTCGTGACAAAACGCGACCGTGTTGTTGTCAAAGGGGCGATAGATAGGATGACCAAGCCAGCGTTTTTCCTGCAAAATTACCGAGCGCTCGCCGGTGCGTAGATCGACATTTATCAGGCGGCATTCAGGTTGAGTAAAGTAAAAGGCGCGGAATTTGCTCCAGTCGGTCAGCGGCTGCCAGTCGCTCTTTTTTATCTCAATGCCCACCAGCTGGCTACAGTCTGAATTCGCCACCCAGGTTCCATAGGCCACCCAGTCGTCGTCCACTTCATAGGTGACCTGCTCCTCTAAACTCGCCAGATCCACCCGGCGCAGTTCGCGATTGTTTTTGACATACCACAGCGATTTATCGTCAGCTGCTAAAAAACCGCCAAAAGTATTATCTCCCGTCCCTTCCGTTAACTGCGTTGCCTGGTGCTGTTTCAGATCGAGCAGATAGTAATTCCAGTGCCCCTCGAATGCGCCGCCAAAAATCAGTTTGCTGCCATCGCGGGTAAAGCATTTTTGATAGAAGTAATTACGGTGGCAAACAATATGTGGCGGCGTCAGGCGTATCACTTCGTGCCCGGTTTCACTGTCCAGACGCGTGCGAAAAGTGAGCGGGATGATTTTTCCTTTCATGGGGGATCCTCCAGGTAAAAAAATACCCTGCCACCGGAAGTGGCAGGGCAAAGTCAGTGCAGCGGAATTAACGCATGGCGCGTTTCAGGATACGCTCAGCCTGACGCTGGAAGTCAGCTGCCGTCTCTTCCACGGTTTTTTGACCATAGTCGATATATTGCAAAGACGTTCCGAACTGAGCAACGATCTGCGGATCGTCAAAGTACGGCGAGACAGACAGTTTGGCGGGCAGGGATTGCGCCAGACGTAATCCTGCAACCGCCGGGTCGTTCTCTTTGATCTGACCATCTTCCGTCAGGTATTTCACTGCCACTTTGCTCAAAGGTACGCCACGCTCCAGGCCCAGCGTATCGACACCCTCTTTGCTGTTCAGCAGGAAGTTAATGACCTTCGCCGCCGCTTCCGGATTTTTGGTCGACTTACCAATAGAGAGCATCTGCGCAGGTTTGAAGAACAGACCCGCGTCGGTCGCCCCTTCCAGCATTGGATAGCTGCCCAGTTCCAGTTTTGCCGGCGGCTTCAGGTTATCGGAATACTTATTAATGGTGGAGTTCCACATATAGGTTCCGCCCCACTCACCCTGGATCCACGGCTTCATCTCGTACATGTTGCTCTTACCGAACGAGGCATAGTATTTGGTGTCGGGCATGACGTGGCTATCCACCAGATTTTTATAGGTCTGGAAGAACTCAACCCACTGCTCTTTGCTGTAAGAGAACTTTTTGGCTTTCTCATCCACCGCAGGAATGTTGTATTTCTGAATCATATAAGAATTCAGCAGTGCCAGCGTATCCTGATGCTCAAGCACCACCGGGTAATACTGCTTGCCGAGTTTGCTCTCAAACGTCTTACCCGCAGCCATCAACGCTTCCCAGGTTTTCGGGTACTCGACGCCCGCCTTTTTCCAGGTTTCATCGTTAAAATAGAACACACGCGCGGTGACCGAGATCGGGATCCCGTTCAGCTTGCCATTGATCGTGGTGGTCTGAAGTTCTTTCGGATCGAACTGCGTTAAATCGATCACGTCTTTCATTTTGTTCAGATCGTAAAAACCATCACCGGTTTTAGAGAAAATGGGTAACCAGTTCCAGTTGGTCTGCATCACATCCGGCTCTGTCCCGCCGGCGATCTGGGTGGTCAGGCGGGATAAATGCCCATCCCAGCCGGTATATTCCGCTTTGACGTTGATGTCTGGGTTCTGTTTATGGAACTCCTCCAGCGCCTTCAGCGTGACCTGATGGCGGCCATTGCCTCCCCACCAGGACATACGTAAATCAACATCTTGCGCCATCGATGGCAAAGCAGTAAGGCCCAGAGTTGCGGAGATTGCTGCGCTTAAAAGCACTTTTTTCATTTTTATAGCTCCAGTTAGATTGAGATGTTCAGTTCTGTTTTCGCGTCAAAAATATGACACTTATTCATATCAAACTTAAAATACACCTTACGGTGAAGGCCCTTATCAATCATTGGCTTAGCTTCATCGGAAGGAATTCGGGCCGTTAACTCATACTCTGACACTTTCAGGTACATGAAGAATTCATGCCCCATGTTTTCGACACGCACCAGTTCACCACTGCAGCATCCTTCGGCGAAAGGCTCGTCGCCCACCGAAACGAATTCCGGACGGATGCCATAAAAAACATCCTGCGACGCATGATCGACGACTTTGTTATGCAGCGTTTCACTGAGCGGCATCGTTTCATTGCCGATGCTCAGTGCCAGGCGGCCTGCCTGATCGACCAGTTTTGTCGCGCGGATATTCATCTCTGGCGCGCCAATAAAACCAGCCACGAACATATTTTTTGGCTTGTGATAGAGATTGTCCGGGGTATCAACCTGCATGATATGGCCGAGCTTCATCACGCAGATGCGATCGCCCATGGTCATCGCTTCGGTCTGATCGTGGGTCACATAGACCGTGGTGGCCGGTTTACCGGACTTCTTCAACTGCTTGTGCAGGTCAGAAATTCGAATACGCATCGAGGCACGCAGTTTGGCGTCGAGATTCGACAACGGTTCATCGAATAAAAACACGTCAGGTTTCTTCACAATTGCACGGCCAACTGCCACACGCTGTGCCTGACCACCGGAGAGCTGACGCGGCAGACGATCCAGCAACTCTTCCAGCTCCAGAATTTTTGCCGCTTCGTTCACCTGGGCATCAATTTGCGCTTTCGGCATTTTGCTCAGCTTCAGGCCGAACGCCAGATTCTCACGAACGGTCATGTGCGGATAAAGCGCATAGTTCTGGAATACCATCGCAATGCCGCGCTCTTTGGGTGCGAGGTTGTTTACAATTTTCTCACCAATGCGCACTTCGCCGCCGCTGATGGTTTCCAGCCCGGCGAGCATGCGCAGGGTGGTCGATTTGGCGCAGCCGGAAGGTCCGACGATCACCATAAATTCCCCTTCAGCGATTTTAAGGTCGATAGCATGTACCGCTTTGAAGCCGTTGGAGTAAACCTTTTCCAGTTTGTTGAAGATAACTTCAGCCATGATATTTCCCTCTTAACCTTTAATTCCGCTGCTGGTTACGCCCTGTACGAAGTAGCGCTGTGCCAGGAAGAAGACAATGATGGATGGCAGAATGGAGATGCTCGCCATTGCCAGAATTTCGTTCCATGGCGCACCTTCGGTGACGTCGATGGACATTTTCAGAGCCAGTGCAATCGGGTATTTATCCACGCTGTAGACATAAATCAGCGGCCCGATGAAGTCGTTCATTGACCACATGAACTGGAACAATGCGACAGAGATAATGGCGGGTTTCAGAATAGGGACCACCACATACCACAGCACCTGGAGGGAGTTGCAGCCGTCGATTTGTGCCGCTTCTTCCATATCACGCGGCACGCCGCGCAGGAACTGAATCAGCATAAAGACGAAGAACCCTTGCGTCGCAAATGCCAACGGCAGGTACAGCGGCATGTAGCTGTTCAGCATGCCCATTTCACGGAACATCAGGTACTGCGGGATCAGCAGTACGGTGCTGGGCAGCAGCATGGTGGTGATGAGGGTGGCGAACCAGAATTTCTTCCACGGGATCTCGAAGCGGGCAAAGCCGTACGCCACGATAGTGGAGGAGATAATGGTCAGAATCACTTTCGGTATCACATACTTAAAGGTGTTCAGCATGTAATGGCCGAAGTTATATTCCGTACCGGTTTTCCAGCCGTTGATGAACCCGTCCCAGGTGGCATGTGCGGGCCACAGGCTGAGCGTGGTAAAGATCTCATGGTTCGGTTTAAACGATGCTGAGAACATCCACACCAGCGGGTAGAGCATCAGCAGGCCAACAAACAGCAGGATGACGTAGCGAATGCTGGCGTTGATTTTTTCCTTGCGCAACGTCCGGGCGACTTCACGATCTGCAATGCTTCTCGCCGTCGAAATTTCCTGAATATCAGCCATTTTTGCCTCCCTTATCGGCGGAGTAGAACACCCAGTATTTCGATGACTTAAAGGCGATAGCGGCAAAGACGGCGACTACCAGGAACAGGATCCACGCCAGTGCAGCGCCGTAGCCCATGTCGAAGTACTTGAAGGCGGTATCGTAGATGTAGAGTGAGAACAGGTACGTTGAATAGGTTGGTCCACCGCCCGTAATCACGTACGGACCGGTAAATTCCTGGAACGCCTGAGTGGTCTGCATGATGAAGTTGAAGAAGATAACCGGCGTGATCAGCGGTACGGTCACTTTCGTGAACATCTGCCATTTCGACGCGCCATCGATCATCGCCGCTTCATATTGTGACTGTGGGACGTTTTGCAGCGCGGCTAGGAAGATGACCATCGCAGAACCGAACTGCCAGACGCGCAGCAAGGTGACCGACATCAGAGCTAGAGAGGGCTCACCCAGCCAGTTCACCGCGTCGAAACCAAACACGCCAATAAAACTATTGAGCAGACCATCAATGGCAAACAAGGCACGCCACAGAACGGCGATAGCCACCGAGCTGCCGAGGATGGAAGGAATATAGTAGGCGGTACGGAAAAAACCGATGCCGCGTAATTTAAAGTTAAGGACGAACGCAATACCCAACGCAAACGCCAGCTTCAGAGGAATGGTCAGGAATACGTAAGCAAACGTCACGCCCATGGATTTCCAGAAGAGGGTATCTTCGGTAAACATGTAACGATAGTTTTCGATGCCGTTAAACACCGGAGGACTCATCAAATCGTAATCAGTAAAACTGAGAAAGAAAGATGAAACAAAGGGGAAGGCCGTAAAGAGTATCAACCCAATTATATAAGGCGATATCCAGGCCAACCCCAGCAGTTTGTTTTCATTCATACATACCTACCTGGCAATCAATGGTTAAAACGGAATCTGCTCTTCAAAACACGTTCGGCACACGAGATAGCGGGCCATGAAGCGTGTGTTTGCTAACGTCTGGTTCAGAGTGACTTCATGTAACTCCTGATTTATCAATGCATTGCTGTGTTTTACGTGTCGTGATTTTGCCGGGTTTCAAAAACAAGCGAACCGTTGTTCTTGATTTGTAAAACACCGTTTTAATTTATTTTATTGCTATTTGTTTCTGAGTCATTCGATAAATAGTGGAAGTGTGATCGAGGTCGAAACGCTGTTTCAATAAGGTGAGGTGGCTGGCATTTTTCACAATTTGCGCGAGGTTTTATCGGCAGGGCACTGAATTTTACCGGCGGGTGGCGGACAACTTTTGTAACAGAGTAACGCTTTGAGGACGCACTACCAAAAATTGTAGGCAGATCTGATTTTATCGATTGATGCGTTCAGATAATTCTTAGAACCTTGTATAATATTCCTCCCTAAAATACCCAGGCAGGGTTTTACCGCACCATAAAAAGAAGATTCAGTATGTCAGCGATGGATTTCAAAAAGAACACGGAACTGGATTTAGCCCGCTATAACTCACCGGCCATTCGTCCTAAAGAAATAGATCTCCTGGGACTACTGGATGTCCTGCTTGCCGCCAAAAAACGTATTGTTGCCATCGTCCTTGCCTTTGCGCTTGCCGGTGTCGCAGTCTCGTTTCTGTTACCGCAAAAGTGGACCAGCAAGGCGGTGGTAACACCCGCTGAGCAAAACCAGTGGAACCAACTGCAACAGACGCTGGTGGCACTTCAGGTGCTGGATGTGGATGTAAAAGTCAGTCGCACCGATGTTTTCAATCTGTTTATCAAGAAATTCCAGTCACAGTCTTTGCTGGAAGACTATATGAAAACATCTCCGTACGTGACGGAGCAGCTTAAAGAGGCGGACATCGATCCCCTGGAGCTGCATCGTGCCGTGGTCAACATCTCCGAAAAGATGAAAGCGCAGGATAACGCATCGGCAAAAGACGCGGACAAAGCCCCTTACACCGCATGGACGCTGAGTTTTACCGCGCCGACGGCACAAGATGCCCAGAATGTGCTTGAGGGGTATATTGCCTATATCTCGGCCATCGTCGAAAAAGAGACCATGCTGCATATTCGCAACGTGTTGGATCTCAAAACCCGCGTTGAGAAAGAGCGTCTGGAGCTCGATCGCGTTCGTCTGACCACGATCCACAACACCAATCTCCAGCGCCTGAATTATTCCCTGGAAGTGGCAAATGCTGCCGGGATAAAAAAACCGGTTTACAGCAACGGGCAGGCGGTGAAAGACGATCCGGATTACTCCGTGGCGCTGGGTGCCGATGGTATTGCGCAGAAGCTAAAGATTGAAAAGTCGCTGCGGGATGTGTCAGAGCTGAATGCGGATTTCCAGAACCGGGAATACCATCTTGCACAGCTGCAAAAACTCTCGGTCGATGACCTGGATTTTGAACCGTTCAGGTATCAGCTCTCGCCTTCTTTACCTATCCGCAAAGACGGCCCGGGTAAATCGCTGGTTGTACTTCTGGCGGTGCTGCTCGGTGGCCTGTTTGCCTGTGGCAGCGTTCTGTTACGCGAGGCGATGGCGACTCGCCTGCCGATAACTGAGCCCCTGACAGAAACGGTTGCGGAATAAGATAGAAAAAGGGCGGTGCAAGCACCGCCCTTTTTTATTTCAGGAAATCGTCCCGGACAGGGGTAAAAGTATCCAGCAGCGTACCGGGTTTCAGGCAGACGCAGCCGTGCATGATATGCGGTTCTTTATAAAGCGTATCCCCCGCGCTCACCACATGTTTTTCATCGCCGATGGTGAATTCGAATTCGCCTGACAGTACATAGGTCAGCTGTTCATGCGGATGGTTATGCAGCGGTCCCACGGCGCCCTGCTCAAAATTGACTTCTACAGCCATCATCTTGCCGTTGTGCGCCAGAATACGCCGCGTCACGCCATTCCCCAGATCGTCCAGCTGCGTGTCTTTGTGAAAAATAAACATGTCGGTGTCCTGTCTTATGTTGAAACGATGTTTCATTTAATTTATACCACCGGGAGATAAAAGGAAACGCCACACCAAAGAACTGGAAACACGATCACAAGTTTGCTTCACTGTGAAAAACATAAAGGAGAAAAGATGAAAACGATCGGGTTACTGGGTGGAATGAGCTGGGAATCGACCATTCCCTACTACCGTTTGATAAATGAAGGTATCAAGCACCGTCTTGGCGGTCTCCATTCTGCGAGCCTGCTCCTGCACAGCGTGGATTTTCATGAAATCGAGGCGTGCCAGGCCAGCGGCGAGTGGGATAAAGCGGGCGAGATCCTTGCGCAGGCGGCGCTCGGGCTGAAGCGCGCCGGGGCAGAGGGCATTTTACTTTGCACGAACACCATGCATAAAGTGGCCGACCAAATCGAAGGTCGCTGCGCGCTGCCCTTCCTGCATATTGCCGATGCCACTGGCCGCGTCATCCAGGCGGCGGGAATGAAGCGTGTCGCCCTGCTTGGAACGCGCTATACCATGGAACAGGATTTCTATCTTGGGCGCCTGAGTGCACAGTTTGGCATTGAGTGCCTGATCCCCGATGACGCCGATCGGGCGCGAATCAATCAGATCATTTTTGACGAGCTCTGTTTGGGGACCTTCAGCGAGGCGTCCCGCGCTTTCTATATTGAGGTGATTGGAAAGCTGGCAGAAGAGGGCGCGGAAGGGGTGATCTTTGGCTGCACGGAGATCGGTTTACTGGTGCCAGCGGAACAAAGCCCGATTACGGTCTTTGATACGACGGCGATCCATGCCGCCGATGCGGTCGAATTTATGTTGTCCTGATAAGCGCGGGTAAACGCTCTGCGAGGTGTTCCGCATGTTGCATCAGATGGGCGGTAAATGCTTCGACCAGCGCAGAGACCGGACGATGAAGGGGGCGAATCAGGCTGACGGAAAAGGGAACTGAGACGCTAAACGGGCGAATCACCACGCCGCTGCCGGCATAATCCATCGCCGTGAGGGGGTTGACCACTGCCACGCCGACTCCCGCGCGAACCATGGCACAGATGGAGGCTGCGCTGTGCGTTTCCACCACCATTCGGCGTTTCACCTGATGTTCGGCAAAGAGAGCATCCAGGAGATGTCGATAACTGTCCGTTTGCGACAGGCTGATATAATTCTCGCCCTGAAAATCCATTGGCGTTAGCACGCTTTTACGCGCAAGCGGATGCCCCTCGGGCAGTACACACACTTCATCCAGCGAAAGTAATTCAGTGCGTTCGGTGCCTGCCGGGGTCGCCAGGGTTTCGGTCAGGCCCAAATCGTGGCGTTGCGCCGACAGCCACTCTTCCAGCAGCGGTGATTCCTGCGGCACGATTGTCAGATTGACGTCGGGGTAGCGAGCCAGAAAAGGCTGTAACAGCGGCGGCAGGAAAGATTGTGAAAACACCGGCAGACAGACGATTGACAGCTCGCCCTGACGAAATTCCCGCAGGCTCTCGGCAGCGCTCACTATACGATCCAGGCCATACCAGGATCGCTGAACCTCTTCGAACAGGCGTAATCCTTGCACCGTTGGATGCAGACGACCCCGCGTGCGTTCAAACAGTTTTAAGCCCAGCACTTTTTCAAAGCGCGCCAGCTCCCGACTCACCGTGGGCTGAGAGGTATGCAGCATAGTCGCGGCTTCGGTCAGGTTACCGGTGGTCATAACCGCATGAAAAATTTCGATATGGCGTAGATTTACGGCGGGCATAGCGCACCTGGCTTTTAAATGAAGTCATATCATTTTTGCATAGACTGGCGATAAAACGATATTTTTTATTCTCTTCGCGCTGTGGCGTAATCATAAAAAAGTATTTATCCCCGGAGAAGAGAATGCCACGTCCGTTAAACCAGACCGAAACCGCGTTGAATGCCGACAACCTCCTGCGCCTGCCTGCTGAATTTGGCTGTCCGGTATGGGTCTATGATGCGCAAATTATTCGCGACAAGATTGCGGCATTACACCAGTTTGACGTGGTTCGCTTTGCGCAGAAAGCCTGCTCAAACATTCATATTTTGCGGCTGATGCGTGAGCAGGGCGTTAAGGTCGACTCGGTATCGTTAGGGGAAATTGAGCGGGCGCTGGCGGCAGGATACGATCCAACAACCGACAGCGACGCCATCGTCTTTACCGCCGATCTGATTGATGACGCAACGCTTGAAAGGGTGAAAGAGCTAAAGGTGCCGGTTAACGCGGGTTCCGTTGATATGCTTGCGCAACTGGGCAACGTCTCGCCGGGCCATCGGGTCTGGCTGCGGGTGAATCCGGGTTTTGGTCACGGACACAGCCAGAAAACCAACACCGGCGGCGAAAACAGTAAGCACGGTATCTGGTACAGCGATCTGCCTGCCGCGCTGGACGTTATGCAGCGCTACAACCTGCAGCTGGTGGGCATTCATATGCATATCGGGTCCGGCGTGGACTATGGGCATCTTGAGCAGGTTTGCGGTGCCATGGTCCGCCAGGTGATCGATTTTGGTCAGGATCTGGAGGCCATCTCTGCTGGCGGCGGTTTATCCATACCGTATCGCGAAGGCGAAGAGGCGATCGATACCGATCATTACTTTGGGCTGTGGAATGCGGCGCGCGATAAAATTGCCGCCCATCTTGGTCATCCGGTAAAACTCGAAATCGAACCGGGTCGTTTTCTGGTGGCTGAATCGGGCGTGCTGGTTTCTCAGGTACGCAGCGTGAAAGAGATGGGATCGCGCCATTTTGTCCTGATCGACGCCGGGTTTAACGATCTGATGCGCCCATCCATGTATGGCAGCTATCACCATATTACTGCGCTCGCCGCAGACGGACGCGATCTGGATCAGGCACCCCGTGTCGAAACCGTGGTGGCAGGCCCGCTGTGCGAATCCGGTGACGTCTTTACCCAGCAGGAAGGCGGAAAAGTCGAGACCCGCTCTCTGCCTGCCGTGCAGCCCGGCGACTATCTGGTGTTGCACGATACCGGGGCTTATGGGGCGTCGATGTCCTCTAACTATAATAGCCGCCCGTTACTGCCGGAAGTGATGTTTGATCGTGGCGAGGCTCGTTTGATTCGCCGTCGTCAGACCATTCAGGAGCTGCTGGCCCTTGAGCTATTTTGAGGTGTAATACGGCCCGGTGGTGACCGAATCGCGTAATACCAGCGTGCCGGTAAAGGGCGGGATAGTTTCAACCGGCTGGTTTTTTGCCAGCCGGATCGCCTGATCGATAGCCGTCACGATCATATTATCGATCGGCAGATAGACGGAGGAGAGCGCGGGCTCCAGCCATTTTGCGCAGGGCGCATCGTCAAAACCAAACAGCGAAATATCCTGTGGAATACGCAGCCCGGCCTGGTGCAGCGCTTTGGACGCGCCAAGCGCCATATCGTCGTTGCAGGCAAACAGCGCGCTGAACGAGATCTTCTCATCAATCAACGCCTTGCACAGTTCATAACCGCGCGTCATTCCTGCATCGCCATATTTCACCCGGCGATCGTCCCAGACAATGCCATGTTTTTCGAGTGCTTTGCGATAGCCCATCAGGCGCGCTTTACCGGTTGGCGTGTGGATGGGCACGGTTATGCAGGCAATCTCGCGATGACCCTGACCGATCAGATAATCGACCGCTTTAAATGCGGCATCCTGCTGTTCGAAGAACACGCAGCGATCGGCGGCCTGGCTGACTTCACGGTTGATCACCACCAGCGGCGTTTGCACGGAGTGGATCAGCTTCATGATCGCTTTTTCGCTCATATAGCGGGTGTACAGCACAATGGCGTCACATTTGCGGTCGGCCAGCATTTGTACGGCCAGCTCTTCCTGTTCGGGAGCGTCGTGACCGTCGGTGACAATCAGCTGCTTACCGTGCGTTTCCGTCTGGCGCGACGCCTGCTGTAGCAAGCGGCCAAAGTAAAAACCGTCGAACGTCGAGACCACCAGACCAATGCTGTTGCTGGTCTGGTTTGCCAGCGAGCGCGCCAGAAAATTCGGGCGATAGCCCAGCTCTTCCATCGCGTTAAAGACTTGCTGACGGGTACTCTCTTTTACCTGACCTGTGCCGTTCAATACACGCGAAACGGTGGCTTTTGAGACCCCTGCGCGCAATGAGACATCCAGCATTGTTGCCATTAGAAATTCCTGCTTTCACCTAATCCTTCGCAGTTTATCACAGACGCTCAGGCACATATGCGCAGCGGCACGTGCAAAACCCCTATCACGATCACGCTTTTCGGCAACGGATCGTTTCCCAGCATAAAAAAGGGTAAGTGGCATACCAAAGTGGTGATAAATCATGATTTGGAATACCTCTGACCGCTCTGGGAGCTTAATCACAGAACGATCTTCATCGGAAAGCTATTTTTGGTATGCCAATAGTAGCCGGCTGTACACCTTATCCAATAAAAGCCCTTTTACTGAGGTATTACCCTATGGCATTACAGGAAAAACTGATCGACTCTCTGGGCAGTTTCGCCACCAAATTCAACAGTTATCGCTATATCATGGCGATTAAATCCGCCTTTATTACCTTGATGCCGGTCATCATTGTTGGGGCATTCTCTGTACTGATCTCCAACATGGTGCTGGATCCGAAGAATGGCCTCGCCAGTTTTCAATCGCTTTCGTTTCTGGCCACGCTAAAGCCCATCACCAGCGCGCTTAACTATGCCACGCTTAACTTTTTAAACATTGGCGCCGTGTTTTTAATCGGCATTGAACTGGGACGCATTAACGGCATCAAGTCGTTGTTCCCGGGGCTGCTCGCGGTGATCTGCTTTATCTGCGTGACGCCGACAACCGTAGAGATGCTGGTGGACGGGGAAATGCATGTGGTGAAAGACGTGCTGTTGCGTCAGTTTTCCGATACCCGCAGTCTGTTCCTTGGCATGTTTATCGCTATTCTTTCCGTCGAGATTTACTGCTGGCTGGAGAATCGTAAAGGGCTGAAGATTCGAATGCCGGATACCGTTCCGCCGAACGTTGCCGCGTCCTTTTCTGCGCTGATCCCCGCCATTATTACCACTACCGCCATTGCGACGTTGGGTTTTGTCTTCCACCAGGTAACCGGCCTGTATCTGTATGACGCGGTATACCAGGTGGTCCAGCAACCGCTGGAACGCGTGGTGCAAAGCTTGCCCGGCATTTTGCTGCTGATGTTTGTCGCTCAGCTTTTCTGGGTGATTGGTATCCATGGTAATCAGATGATCAAGCCGATCCGCGAACCGCTGCTGCTGGGGGCGATTACCGTCAACATGAGCGCGTTTGAGCAGGGTAAAGAGATCCCCAATATCATCACTATGCCGTTCTGGGATGTCTATATGAGTATTGGCGGCTCGGGTTTGACCATCGGTTTACTGATTGCCGTGATGATAGGCACCCGGCGTAAAGAGATGAAAGAGATCGCCAAGCTGTCGATTGGCCCCGGTCTTTTTAACATCAACGAGCCCGTTATCTTTGGTATGCCGATCATGCTCAACCCGATTCTGGCGATCCCTTTTATCATCACCCCGCTGGTCACCGGCTCTATCGGCTATTTTGCGACGGTGACCGGATTCGCCGGTAAAGCCGTGGTGATGGTGCCCTGGACGACGCCACCGCTAATTAACGCATGGTTATCGACGGCCGGTTCGATGGGCGCGGTCATCACCCAGGGCATCTGTATTATCACCGCCGTCATTATCTATCTGCCGTTTGTGAAGATTGCTTCCCGCCGGGCGGAACAGGCTGCGTTGCAGCAAGCCACCGATAACGTATGAGGATGCTATGAGTACGAAACGCATTGCAATACCGCATGATTTTATTCTGGGGGCGGCGGCGTCCGCCTGGCAAACCGAAGGCTGGAGCGGCAAGAAAGAAGGGCAGGACTCCTGGATCGATCTCTGGTACAAAAACGACCGCCACGTCTGGCATAAAGGGTATGGCCCGGCCGTGGCGACCGATTTTATTCACCGTTACCGGGACGATGTCGCGCTGATGAAAGAGGCAGGGCTGACGCATTACCGCACCTCGATTAACTGGTCGCGTTTTCTGACGGACTATGAAAACGCAACGGTCGACGAAGACTACGCGGCGTATTACGATGCCCTTTTCGATGAAATGCACCGGCAGGGCATCGAACCGATGATCTGTCTGGAACATTACGAATTGCCCGGCGTGCTGCTGGAAACCTATGGTGGCTGGGCGTCCAAACATGTCGTTGACCTGTTCGTCCGCTACGCCGAAAAGGTGTTTGAACGCTATCACGGCAAAGTCACCCGTTGGTTTACCTTCAATGAACCGATTGTGGTGCAGACCCGTGTCTATCTCGACGCGCTGCGCTGGCCCTATGAACAAAACACCGGCAAATGGATGCAGTGGAACCATCACAAAGTGCTGGCGACGGCGAAGGTGGTGAAACATTTTCATGAAAAGGGATATCCCGGAACGGTAGGATGCATTCTGAATCCGGAAGTGACCTATCCACGTTCGACGGCTCCGCATGATGTTCACGCGGCAGACATCTACGATCTGTTTTATAACCGCGTGTTTCTCGACCCGTTGGTGCATGGGCACTACCCGCAGGCACTCCTGACACTGCTGGAGGAGCATCAGGTCGCCTGGGACTACACTGCGGACGAGCTGGCGCTGATTGCTGAAAATACCGTCGATGAGCTGGGGATTAACCTCTACTATCCGCACCGGGTGAAAGCGCCATCTCGCGCCTGGCATCCGCACACGCCTTTCCATCCTGCATGGTACTACGAGCCCTTTGAACTGCCCGGTCGCCGCATGAACCCCTCGCGCGGCTGGGAGATTTATCCACGCATCATTTATGACATGGCCATGCGCATCAAACGCGATTACCGCAATATTCCCTGGTTTGTCGCCGAGAGTGGGATGGGCGTAGAAAATGAATCTCAGTACCGAAATCGTGACGGCATCATTGAAGATGATTACCGCATCGAATTTATCAGCGAGCATCTTTACTACACGCTGTTAGCCCGGGAAGAGGGGGCGAATTGCCACGGGTATATGCTGTGGGCGTTTACCGATAACGTGTCCCCCATGAATGCGTTTAAAAACCGCTACGGCCTGATTGAAATCGATCTGGAGGATAACCGGGCCCGCCATGCGAAAAAGTCTGCCCACTGGTTCCGCCAGCTGCGCGACGCACGCACGCTCACACTTCATCTTGATGAGGAATGGAAGTAAGCGAAAACCACATGGGTTCTGGTAAAATAGCCGACAAACTGGCCGGGAGGATGCCCGGCCACGTATTAACTGATAAGTAAGCGCAGGTGATATTGTGGATAAGGCCGTCGTCCCACCGGAAAAAAAACAGTACCAGGAGATTGGCGAGGATTTGCGCACGCAAATTATCCAGGGTCACTATCCCGTTGGATCCCGCCTGCCGCCTGAGCGCAATATCGCCGAGACCTACGGCGTGAGCCGTACCATCGTGCGTGAGGCGCTGCTCATGCTTGAGCTGCAAGGCACAGTGGATATTCGTCAGGGTTCCGGCGTCTATGTCATGCGCATTCCTGAAGAACATGAAAACGAAGAAGAACGCTTCCTGAATAGCGATGTCGGCCCGTTTGAAATTTTGCAGGCGCGCCAGCTGCTGGAAAGCAATATTGCGGCTTTTGCTGCAAAAATGGCGACGCGTGCTGATATTGATAATTTGCGCCGTATCATTGAACAAGAGCAACGCGCTATCGCCAGCAATGACAACAGTCAGGATAACAATAAGATGTTCCACCTGGTGCTGGCGGGCGCCACGCAAAATCAGATGCTGCTGGCCACCGTTGAGAGCGTCTGGCATCACATGGACAGCAGCCCGCTGTGGCAGCAATTCAACGTCCACATCGCCAGCCGCGCCTGGCGACTGAAATGGCTGGGCGACAGGCAAACCATTCTCGCTGCACTGCGACGTCGCGACGTCATGGGGGCCTGGCAGGCCATGTTTCAGCATCTGGAAAACGTTAAAAAGAGTCTGCTGGAGCTGTCTGACGAGGATGCGCCCGATTTCGATGGCTATCTGTTTGAATCGGTCCCGCTGTTTCAGGGGAAAATGGTGTGAAGATTTTGCCGCTCTACGCCGCGTCGCACCATGCAGAACAGGTCACCGACTGGCTCTGGCAGGCGTTTGGCGAAGGGTTACCGCGCCCCTTTTTTGCCAGTATTGTAGAACATAGCCAGACACCGGATGCGCTACCGATAACCTTTGTGGCGATCGACGGTGAGAGGTTACTTGGCACGGTCGGGCTCTGGCGGTGTGATTTAATCACTCGTCAGGATCTTTTCCCGTGGATGGCGGCGCTCTATGTTGATGACGCCGCGCGCGGCAAAGGGCTGGCGGGAAGATTGCAGAACTATGTGCAGGACTACGCCAGGCAGGCCGGGTATGCAGAGCTGCATCTCTGGTCAGCCTGCCGCAACTTTTACGAACGCTACGGCTGGCAGTACATCGGGGATGCGCTGGAATACCCGGATAAAACGGTCCATCTCTATCGCTATTCGCTTACCGCGTCCGGCGGCGCTACAACGGAATGACGGCGGACTAACGTCGGGCTAAACAGGTGGGTGATATCCGGCAGCGGACGGTTATCGGCTAGCGCCAGCGCCAGTTCCGCAGCCTGGGTGGCCATGGTGACTATCGGATATCGGACGGTGGTCAGGCGCGGACGCACATAGCGAGACACCAGCACGTCATCGAATCCAATCAGTGAAATCTCAGCGGGTACGTCGATACCGTTATCATTTAACACGCCCATCGCGCCTGCGGCCATCGAGTCGTTATAACAGGCCACGGCCGTAAAGTTTCGCCCCCGGCCCAGCAGCTCCGTCATCGCCTGTTCACCGCCGCTCTCATCGGGTTCTGCGTAGGTCACCAGCCGTTCATTCGAAGGCAGGCCATGTTCACGCAGGGCGTCGTGATAGCCTTGTAAACGATCTTCAGCATCAGAAATCTGGTGGTTTGAGCAGAGATAACCAATACGGGTATGGCCCTGCTGGATAAGATGTCGCGTGGCAAGCCAGGCCCCGTAGCGATCGTCGAGGGCGACACAGCGTTTTTCATAACCTGGAATAATACGATTTATCAGGACCATACCCGGGATTTGCTTCATAAGATGGAGCAACTCTTCGTCCGGAAGCACTTTTGCATGGACCACAAGCGCCGCGCAGCGATGGCGAATCAGCTGCTCGATGGCCTGGCGCTCTTTATGTTCATTATGGTAGCCATTACCGATCAGCAAAAAATTGCCCGTCTCATAGGCCACATGCTCAACGGCTTTAACCATGGCACCAAAAAAAGGGTCAGAGACATCACCCACCACCAGGCCAACGGTTTCGGTCGATTGCTGGGCAAGCGCACGGGCATTCGCGTTGGGATGATAGTTCAGGGTTTCCATGGCGCTCATAACGGCCTGTCGTGATGTATCGCTGGCTTTGGGAGAATGATTTATCACGCGTGAGACGGTTGCAACGGAAACACCCGCCATCCGTGCCACATCCTTAATTGTCGCCATTCAGTACCTTCTTATGGGGGGTAAGCGTTTACACACTGTCTAGTGTTGCGGAAAAGCGAGGCGCATTCAAGGTCTGCCCGTTGTCTGACTGCGCAAACGTGATGCAGACCGTAAGACACTGTGTAATCGTTACACGACGAAGCGTGTCAGAATAATGTCTGGCGGAATCTTTAGTTACACTTTGCGGCAGGCTGTTGCGATTGTCCGCTGGTGGAAAAGATGACCAGATTGCTACAGTCGAGATCCCAGAGGTATTGATAGGTGAAATCAACTCCGGTTGATTAACACGATTTACACCAACCTGCGTCCATACGCAGGTTTTTTTTTGCCTGTACATCAACCTGTAACAGCAATCGATAAAATTCACACCTGGTTGCACTTAGGCTCAATCACTTGCGTTTTCATACTGGCGAAGATGAGGTCACGAAGCCACAATCAAGATCCCAGAGGTATTGATTGGTGAGAATTCTTAGTACGGATTCGTACTCATCTCTTGCACCAACCTGCGCGGATGCGCAGGTTTTTTTTCGCCTCTGTATTTGCTGTCGCCCCCTCTGCACTTCTCGTGTAATCTGCCACAATTTAGCGTAATCCATCCATTTACGGGCAAAGGGAGTTGACATGCTTTTTGGGGCCTTCCGTTTCTTATTTCGAATCCTTTTCCGCATTCGCATGACAGGCGATCTTCAGTCCCTGAACGGCGAGCGCGTTCTTATCACGCCTAACCATGTTTCCTTTATCGATGGCATTCTGCTGGCTCTCTTTTTGCCGGGTCGCCCTGTCTTTGCGGTCTACAGTTCGATTAGCCAGAAATGGTATATGCGTAAGCTTGCCCCCTTGATTGATTTTGTCCCGCTCGATCCCACCAAGCCGATGATGATTAAACATCTGGTGCGCCTGATTGAACAGGGGCGTCCGGTGGTCATCTTCCCGGAAGGGCGTATTTCGGTGACGGGTTCGCTGATGAAAATTTACGATGGCGCGGGCTTTGTGGCAGCAAAATCAAAAGCGACCGTGGTCCCGTTGCGCATTGAGGGCGCGGAACTGACGCACTTCAGCCGCCTGAAAGGGCTGGTCAAACAACGCCTGTTCCCGCAGATTACGCTGCATATTTTACCCCCTACAACGCTGCCGATGCCCGAGGCGCCGCGCGCGCGCGACAGGCGCAAGATAGCGGGCGAGATGCTGCATCAGATCATGATGGAAGCGCGGATGGCGGTACGTCCGCGTGAAACGCTCTATGAAGCGCTGCTTACGGCACAGTATCGCTATGGTGCCAATAAACCCTGCATTGAAGATATCAACTTCACCCCTGACACCTACCGTAAGCTCTTAACCAAAACGCTTTTTGTCGGGCGAATTCTGGAAAAATACAGCAAGCAGGGCGAGAAAATTGGCCTGATGCTGCCAAACGCCGGGATCAGCGCAGCGGTGATTTTGGGTGCCGTGTCGCGGGGACGTATTCCGGCCATGATGAACTATACGGCGGGGGTAAAAGGGTTGACCAGCGCCATCACCGCCGCTGAAATCAAGACCGTGTTTACCTCGCGCCAGTTCCTGGATAAAGGCAAACTCTGGCATCTGCCGGAGCAGCTCACCCAGGTCCGCTGGGTTTACCTTGAAGATCTTAAAGCCGATGTGACGGCTGCCGATAAGCTGTGGATTTTTGCCCATCTGCTCGCCCCGCATCTGGCCCAGGTGAAACAACAGCCTGAGGACGCTGCGATCGTGCTCTTTACATCGGGCTCTGAGGGGCACCCAAAAGGGGTGGTTCACAGCCATAAAAGCCTTCTTGCCAACGTAGAGCAGATCAAAACCATCGCGGACTTTACGGCCAAAGATCGCTTCATGTCTGCGCTGCCGCTGTTCCACTCGTTCGGACTGACCGTTGGGCTATTTACCCCCTTATTCACCGGCGCAGAAGTGTTTCTTTACCCCAGCCCGCTGCATTACCGTGTCGTGCCGGAGCTGGTGTATGACCGAAACTGCACCGTCCTTTTTGGAACCTCCACGTTCCTTGGCAACTACGCTCGCTTTGCCAATCCTTATGATTTCTTCCGCATCCGTTACGTGGTCGCGGGGGCAGAAAAACTGCAGGAGAGCACACGCCAGATCTGGCAGGATAAATTCGGCTTACGCATTCTGGAAGGGTATGGCGTGACCGAGTGCGCCCCTGTGGTCTCCATTAATGTGCCTATGGCCGCCAAACCTGGCACGGTGGGGCGTATTCTTCCGGGGATGGATGCGCGTCTGCTGGCCGTACCGGGTATTGAGGAGGGGGGACGCCTGCAGCTCAAAGGCCCAAATATCATGAACGGTTATCTGCGTGTCGAAAATCCGGGCGTGCTGGAAGCGCCAACGGCAGAAAACGCCCTCGGAGAAACCGAGCACGGCTGGTACGACACAGGCGATATTGTCCGTTTTGATGAGCAGGGGTATGTACAGATACAGGGCCGGGCCAAACGTTTTGCGAAGCTCGCAGGCGAAATGATCTCGCTTGAAATGGTCGAGATGCTGGCTTCGGCGGTCTCACCGGACAAGATGCATGCTACGGCGGTGAAAAGTGATGCCAGCAAAGGCGAAGCGCTGGTGCTCTTTACCACCGACAGCGAGCTTAAACGCGACGCCTTGCTTCAGTACGCCCGTGCGCAGGGGTTCCCTGAACTGGCCGTGCCGAGAGATATTCGCTATCTGAAACAGCTCCCGGTCCTCGGAAGCGGAAAACCCGATTTTGTCACCCTTAAAGGTATGGTCGAACAGGCGGAACAGCAGAATGCATAAGTCAGTGCACACTAACGACTCTATCTGGTCGAGAGGGATGATGGCGGTCACTGCCGCGCAGTTCCTGTCGGCATTTGCGGATAATGCGCTGCTGTTTGCGACGCTTGCCTTACTCAAGGCGGAGTTTTACCCGGACTGGAGTCAGCCCATACTGCAGATGGTGTTTGTGGGTGCTTACATTGTTTTTGCCCCGTTTGTGGGGCAAATCGCCGACAGCTTCCCGAAGGGCCGGGTGATGATGTGCGCCAACACGCTCAAGCTGGTCGGTGCCGCCAGCATCTGTTTTGGCGTCAATCCCTTTATCGGCTACACCCTGGTAGGCATTGGCGCGGCGGCCTATTCTCCCGCCAAATACGGCATTCTGGGCGAACTGACGACGGGTGATAAGCTGGTCAAAGCAAACGGTCTGATGGAGTCCTCAACCATCGCGGCCATCCTGACAGGTTCCGTGGCGGGTGGTGTGCTTGCCGACTGGCACGTGCTGGCCGCGCTTGGCGTCTGTGGCGTGGTCTATGCGGGCGCAGTGGCGGCAAACCTGTTTATCCCGGTGCTGCCTGTCGCCCGTCCGGGACAGTCCTGGCATTTCCGGCCCCTGACGGCCCGCTTTTTTGACGCCTGCCGCGTATTGTGGCGCAACGGCGAAACTCGCTTCTCTCTGTTAGGCACCAGCATGTTCTGGGGGGCGGGGGTCACGCTTCGCTTCTTACTGGTGCTGTGGGTGCCCGTCGCCCTGGGGATCGCCGACAACGCCACGCCAACCTATCTCAACGCGATGGTTGCCGTCGGGATTGTCGCCGGCGCCGGTATTGCGGCGAAACTGGTGACGCTCGAAACTGTGGCCCGTTGCATGCCTGCGGGGATCCTGATAGGCGTGGGGGTGCTGTTCTTTTCTCTGCAACATGCTCTGCTGCCCGCTTACGCGCTGCTGATGCTGATCGGGATGCTCGGTGGTTTCTTTGTCGTGCCGCTCAATGCCTTACTGCAGGAGCGTGGCAAACAAACGGTAGGAGCAGGAAATGCGATTGCCGTGCAGAATCTCGGAGAGAACATTGCCATGCTGCTGATGCTGGGCCTCTATTCATTGGCCGTGAAGGCGGGAGCGCCTGTTGTGGGCATTGGCGTCGGGTTTGGTGCACTTTTTGCGCTGGCAATCAGTGGATTGTGGATTTGGCAACGTCGCCGCTAAATTAATGCCCGGCAATCACTGCGCCGCCGGGCACGCTTTTACACCTACGGTGCCGGATAGGTATAAACCTGGTGCACCGCTTCAATCTCCGCTAACACCTCTTCACTCAGCTCAAGGTGGAAGCTTTCAACGTTTGTTTTCAGCTGCTCCAGTGACGTGGCCCCGAGCAAGGTGCTGGCGACAAACGGCTGGCGACGGACAAAGGCCAGTGCCATCTGTGCCGGATCCAGACCGTGGTGTCTGGCGATATCCACATACGCCGCAATGGCCTTCTGTGTCTGCTCGCCGCTGTAGCGTGTGAAACGGCTGAACAGCGTATTACGCGCTCCCGCAGGCCTTGCGCCATTCAGGTACTTCCCGGTGAGGGTCCCGAACGCCAGACATGAATACGCCAGCAATTCTACCCCTTCATACTGACTGACCTCGGCAAGACCGACTTCATAGCTGCGGTTCACCAGGCTGTATGGGTTTTGAATCGTGACAATGCGAGGCAGGTCGTGTTTGTCCGCCAGATGCAGGTAGCGCATCACGCCAAACGCGGTCTCATTTGAGACGCCGATATAACGGATCTTTCCGGCACGCTGGCATTCGGTCAGCGCTTCCAGCGTTTCCAGAAGGGACACAACCGGCGCCGTGTCGGTCCAGGTGTAACCCAGTTTGCCAAAACAGTTGGTTGAGCGCTGCGGCCAGTGAACCTGGTATAAATCGAGATAATCCGTTTGCAGTCGCTTCAGGCTGGCATCCAGCGCTTCGCGAATGTTTTTGCGATCCAGAATCTGGTTCTGACGAATGCCCGTGTCGTTATTGCGCGACGGGCCGCTGACCTTAGAGGCAAGCACCAGTTTTTCACGGTTACCGTGCTTTGCCAGCCAGTTGCCGACATAGGTTTCCGTTAACCCCTGCGTTTCCGGGCGCGGCGGCACGGGGTACATTTCAGCGACATCAATCAGGTTAATCCCCTGGCTGACGGCGTAATCAAGTTGAGCATGGGCATCGGCTTCGCTGTTTTGTTCACCAAATGTCATCGTGCCCAACCCCAGTTGGCTTATCTCCAGAGAGCTGTGGGGGATACGGTGATAATGCATAGCCGGCTTCCTTTACTGTAGGCGTCAGGAACTCCCCGACGAAGGAATATAAACATGGCAGAGGGGAAGCAAAAGGGGAAGGGAAAATTCGAAAAGGCCAGTAACCCACTGACCTTTATCTGTTCATCATGGGGTTAACGTTCGATGATTTGCGAAACGTCATCGCGGTTAATCTGCATATTATTGCCCTGCTGATCGCGGTAACTGACCAGGCCGGTATCATCATCTACCTGCGGTTTACCGTCGGTCAAAATCATACGTCCATCTTTAGTCGCCATCACATAATCGCTACTACAACCCGAAACAGCACACGCTAAACCCACTGCCGAGATCAACACTGCCCATTTTTTCATCATTATCATCCTCATCTGGCTCGTATCCAATCATAGTGTAGTAATACCCTGATAATTCGACAGGTGAAAGCGGTAAAATCTTAAAACCCGCGTGAAAATGTTCGATTCGTCGCAAAACCATGACAAAACGTCTGTTTTCAGAAAAAGTGCCGCGCCAGCAGCGCACCGGTAAAATTCTTCTTCAGATAGAATCCCCGTGGCAGCGTGAGGATAGGTTCGCCATGTGTTCCAATCGCTTCAGTGAGCGCTTTACTGTTCGCCGCCTTGGGGCGAAGCTGTAACACTTCACCATGGCGGGCGGTAATGCGTTCTACCTGACCCAGCACAATCATATCCATTAACTCTTCCCAGTCCTGGCGTAACTGCTGCTCTTCTTCTTCGCTGGGGCTCCATAAAAGCGGGGCGCCTACCCGGCGTTCAGCCAGCGGAATAAGCCGTTCGCCCTCGACAGGCACCCACAGCACGCGTTTCAGCTTATGTTTAACATGGCTGTATTCCCATGTGACGCCCGTATTGCCCGTGAGCGGGGCAACGCAGACAAACGTGGTCTCAAGCGGCTTTCCCTGGCTATCAATGGGGATCGTTTTCAGCTCAACGCCCAGGGCGGCGAAATCCTGTTCCGGTTTGCTCCCCGCGCTGGCGCCCAGCCAGGTCTCCAGCAAGATACCGATCCAGCCTTTATCACGCTTGAGATCTTTCGGTACAGGCAAGCCTGCCTGCGCCGCGAGTTCGCCCAGCGTATAGCCTGCAACGCGTTGCGCCTGGCGGAATAGCTCTGCTTCGCTCGTGGGCGGCGATGTTAATGGTCTCAGCGGGAGCATGTTCTAAACCCTTGGTTAAAAAATGAACCGTGTTTGTCTCTGTTGTGGATAGAGTTTAACTTTTCTGACTGGTATATCACAGGCCTATGATTCATCTGCTTTTTTTGGATTTTTTGTGACGTTAAATTTTGTACAAAAAAAGGTTGTCCCATTCTGGTCACTGGCAATGAACAGGATCTTACACCATGTTATCCACAGAAAAGTGGGATAACTGGGAATAACCCTGACTACTGTTTCCATTTACAGCCTTGACGTGCGATGAAAATCCAATTTTCACACAAATTGTGACTAACTTATTGGCACAATCTGTGGATAAAACCGACGCTGTTCGATCTTTCATCAGTCGAAAGATCTCCTGTGTGATGATCGTCACGTTATGCACGATTGTTGGTTCTAAAGTGTGTTTAATAGAATGATTTATAAAGAATAGATTTGTTGCGCAATTTCTCAGAGATTTCCGAAGTTTCAGGTTGTCCATCGGTAATTCCATACTTCTTCACAAGTATATCCACAGAAAAAGTGAATAAAATGGCCTCCGTGCAGGCTCATCTGTTTATAACTTGAGTGAAAATTGTGAGTTATTCAAATGTTATTCCGTTGCAGCCCTGTAAGAGAGTGGTTTACCGCCTCACTGGAGTGTGAAACAATCGTTTGTATATAAGGTTTAGTTTGAGGTAGTCCGGTGATTGATGACGATGGCTACCGCCCGAATGTAGGTATCGTAATTTGTAATCGTCAGGGCCAGGTCATGTGGGCAAGACGGTATGGTCAGCACTCCTGGCAATTTCCACAAGGTGGAATCAACCCAGGAGAGTCCCCAGAACAAGCGATGTATCGGGAGCTGTTCGAAGAAGTCGGCTTAAGCCGAAAAGATGTTCGCATCCTGGCTTCGACCCGCAACTGGTTGCGTTACAAGTTACCGAAACGTTTGGTGCGTTGGGACACAAAGCCGGTTTGTATCGGCCAGAAACAAAGATGGTTTCTTTTGCAATTGGTAAGCAACGATTCGGAAATCAATATGCAAACCTGCAGCACGCCAGAGTTCGACGGCTGGCGCTGGGTAAGCTACTGGTATCCTGTTCGTCAGGTCGTCTCATTTAAGCGCGACGTTTACCGTAGGGTGATGAAAGAGTTTGCAAGTGTGGTAATGGCGCTTCAGGAAACCGCTCCTAAGCCGCAAAGCGCACCTGCCTGGCGACGTAAAAGAGGTTAAGTTACGCAAATCATGCTCACCCGCTTGCGAGAAATAGTTGAGAAGGTAGCCAGCGCGCCTCGTGTGAACGAAGCGCTGGATATCCTCGTCACTGATATCTGTCTTGCGATGGAAACCGAAGTCTGCTCGGTCTATCTGGCCGACCATGACCGGCGTTGTTACTATCTGATGGCCACTCGCGGATTGAAAAAACCGCGGGGTCGTACCGTTGCGCTTGCGTTCGATGAGGGCATTGTGGGTCTGGTGGGTCGCCTGGCGGAGCCCATTAACCTGGCGGATGCTCAAAAACACCCCAGCTTTAAATACATTCCTTCCGTTAAAGAAGAGCGCTTTCGCGCCTTCCTTGGCGTGCCCATCATCCAGCGTCGCCAGTTACTTGGCGTGCTGGTGGTGCAACAACGAGAACTACGGCAATACGATGAAAGCGAGGAGTCCTTCCTCGTCACGCTCGCCACGCAAATGGCGGCCATTCTGTCGCAATCTCAGCTCACTGCTTTATTCGGCCAGTACCGTCATACGCGTATCCGGGCGCTGCCAGCCTCGCCTGGCGTCGCCATTGCCGAAGGCTGGATGGATGCCACCCTGCCACTCATGGAGCAGGTGTATGAAGCGTCTACGCTGGATACGGCGCTTGAACGCGAGCGGTTAACGGCGGCGCTGGAAGAGGCCGCGGGCGAATTCCGGCGTTACAGCAAACGTTTTGCGGCAGGCGCGCAAAAAGAGACGGCAGCGATATTCGATCTCTATTCGCATCTGCTGTCTGATGCGCGTTTGCGACGTGAGCTTTTTGCGGAGGTGGACAAAGGTTCGGTCGCCGAATGGGCGGTGAAAAAGATCATTGAGAAATTCGCCGAACAATTCGCCGCGCTGACGGATGGTTACCTGAAGGAGCGCGCAGGCGATCTCCGCACGCTGGGCCAGCGTCTGCTGTTCCATCTCGATGACACTACGCAGGGCGCGGATGCCTGGCCAAAACGTTTTGTTCTGGTCGCTGATGAGCTCTCTGCAACTACGCTGGCGGAGCTGCCGCAGGATCGCCTTGCCGGGGTCGTTGTCCGGGATGGTGCGGCCAACTCCCATGCTGCCATCATGGTACGAGCATTGGGTATTCCCACCGTAATGGGGGCCGATGTACAGCCTTCGGTTCTGCATCGCCGTACGCTGGTGGTGGATGGCTATCGCGGCGAACTATTGGTCGATCCTGAGCCTGTGTTGCTCCAGGAATATCAGCGTCTCATCAGCGAAGAAAACGAATTAAGTAAGCTGGCTGAAGATGACGTCAATCTCCCCGCACAGTTAAAAAGCGGTGAGCGCATCAAAGTCATGCTCAATGCGGGTCTCAGCCCCGCCCATGAAGAAAAACTCGGTAATCGCATCGACGGCATTGGGCTGTATCGCACAGAAATCCCCTTCATGCTGCAAAGCGGTTTTCCGTCTGAAGAAGAGCAGGTCGCGCAGTACCAGGGCATGTTGCAAATGTTCAATGACAAACCCGTGACGCTGCGAACGCTGGACGTGGGGGCGGATAAACAGCTGCCCTATATGCCCATCAGTGAAGAAAATCCCTGTCTGGGATGGCGGGGTATCCGTATTACGCTCGACCAGCCGGAAATCTTCTTGATTCAGGTGCGCGCCATGCTGCGAGCCAACGCCGCGACGGGAAACCTCAGTATTCTTCTGCCCATGGTCACAAGCCTGGATGAGATCGATGAAGCGCGTCGTCTGATTGAGCGTGCGGGTCGTGAAGTAGAAGAGATGATCGGATATGCGATCCCGAAACCGCGCCTGGGGGTAATGCTTGAGGTGCCTTCAATGGTCTTTATGCTGCCTCAACTGGCGAACCGCGTCGATTTTATCTCCGTCGGGACGAACGACCTCACCCAGTATATTCTGGCAGTCGATCGTAACAATACCCGGGTCGCCAGCATGTACGACAGCCTTCATCCGGGCATGCTGCGGGCGCTGGCGATGATTGCCCGTGAAGCCGATCAGCACGGAATCGATTTACGTTTGTGCGGTGAAATGGCGGGGGACTCGATGTGTGTGGCTATCCTGATTGGATTAGGATTCCGCCATTTGTCGATGAACGGTCGTTCCGTGGCGCGCGTAAAATATCTGCTGCGGCATATCGATTTTGCCGATGCGCAGGAGCTGGCCCGACGTAGCCTCGAGGCCCAACTGGCGACAGAAGTTCGTCATCAGGTGGCGGCCTTTATGGAGCGTCGGGGTATGGGCGGTCTGATTCGCGGCGGTCGTTGATCGCCACCCCCCTCTCCGTGCCAGGGGGGCAAAGACGAACAAAACTCTATACACATCTTTTACATCTCAACCGCATCCCCAGCGCCTGCCTTGTGCTATGATTCGCAGCTTTGGAGCGTCGGTTAACGCCGTGCGCGATTCTCTACCGCTGTCCGTTTTCAGCGGAATAACAAGACCTTGTGGTGACAGATGAACAGTGGTTATCTGCATTTTCCGGAATTTGATCCGGTCATATTCTCTATCGGGCCGGTAGCGCTTCACTGGTATGGCTTGATGTATCTTGTCGGTTTCATTTTTGCCATGTGGCTGGCGGGTCGTCGCGCCAGTCGTCCGGGCAGTGGATGGACCAAAAATGAAGTTGAAAATCTGCTCTATGCGGGCTTCCTGGGTGTGTTCCTGGGTGGACGTATCGGCTATGTGATGTTCTACAACTTCCCGGTATTCCTGAACGATCCTCTCTATCTGTTCCGCGTCTGGGACGGTGGAATGTCGTTCCACGGTGGTCTGATTGGTGTGATTCTGGTGATGGTGATTTTTGCCAAACGCACGAAACGCAATTTCTTCCAGGTCGCTGATTTTATTGCGCCGTTGATCCCGTTTGGCCTGGGCGCCGGACGCCTGGGGAACTTCATTAACGGTGAGCTATGGGGGCGTGTTGACCCAAGCGTTCCGTACACCATGCTCTTCCCGGCATCCCGTGCCGAGGACCTGGCGCTGCTGCCATCGCACCCGGAATGGCAATCCATTTTCGATACCTACGGTGTGCTGCCTCGCCATATGTCCCAGCTGTATGAACTGGCGCTGGAAGGGGTCGTGCTGTTTATCATTCTGAATCTCTTTATCCGCAAACCGCGTCCAATGGGCTCTGTGTCAGGCCTGTTCCTGATCGGTTACGGCGCGTTCCGTATCATCGTAGAATTCTTCCGCCAGCCGGATGCGCAGTTCACCGGTGAATGGGTGCAATACATTAGCATGGGGCAGATCCTCTCCATCCCAATGATTGTCGCGGGTGTCATCATGATGATTTGGGCGTATCGTCGTCGTCCACAGCAACAACTTTCCTGAGGAACCATGAAACAGTATCTTGAGTTGATGAAAAAAGTGCTCGAAGAGGGCACGCCGAAAAACGACCGTACCGGGACCGGTACGCTCTCCATTTTTGGCCACCAGATGCGCTTCAATTTACAGGAAGGCTTCCCTCTGGTGACAACCAAGCGCTGCCATTTGCGCTCGATCATTCATGAACTGCTCTGGTTCCTGCAAGGCGATACTAACGTTGCCTACCTGCATGAAAACAATGTCTCCATCTGGGATGAATGGGCAGATGAAAAGGGCGACCTTGGGCCGGTATACGGTAAGCAGTGGCGTGCATGGCCGACGCCGGATGGACGCCATATCGATCAGATCGCAACCGTGCTTGACCAGTTGAAAAACGATCCCGATTCCCGTCGCATCATCGTTTCGGCGTGGAATGTGGGTGAGCTGGATAAAATGGCGCTGGCCCCGTGTCACGCCTTCTTCCAGTTCTACGTGGCTGATGGCAAGCTCTCCTGCCAGCTCTACCAGCGCTCCTGCGATGTGTTCTTAGGCTTACCTTTCAATATCGCCAGCTACGCGTTGCTGGTTCATATGATGGCGCAGCAGTGCGATTTAGAAGTGGGTGATTTTGTCTGGACCGGTGGCGATACCCATCTTTACAGCAATCATATGGAACAGACGCATCTGCAGCTGACCCGTGAACCTCGCGCGCTGCCGAAGCTGGTGATCAAGCGTAAACCAGACTCACTCTTCGATTATCGTTTCGACGATTTTGAGATTGAAGGCTACGATCCCCATCCAGGCATCAAAGCGCCCGTCGCTATCTGACGCTTAATCCTGACACAACCGGTGCTTATCAGCGCCGGTTTTTTTTGCCCTCATTTTACTTTTGCGAGCGGCTATCCACCGTGTTGTCATGCGGTTGCAACGACACAGATTTCCTGGAAAACGCCTCGCAACTCTCTTCTTTTGCCCTCGTTTTTGAAACGGGGGCGCTGCACACTTCCTGCATGAAAAACGAACGCGGCTTTACCTTAATCGAAACCATGGTGGCGATCGCGATTGTCGTCATTCTTAGTGCGACAGGGCTTTATGGCTGGCAGAGCTGGCAGGAACAGCAGCGGTTGTGGCAGGCCGCGCATCAAATACGGGATTACCTCATGGAAGTCAGAAATGACGCGAATAACCACAATCGGGACCATATCATTGTGCTCAGGTCTGACAGTCAGGGGGCCTGTTTAACGACCTCGACAATAGCAAATTGCCAGCCTGGCGGGCCTTTTGTGATGCAGGCGCGTTGGCCCGATGTGACTGTTTCGGAAATCTCGCCATCACTGGCGTTTTATGGACGTAACGATACCGCCTGGGCCGGACATATTCGGGTCCGCAGTCGTGCAGGAGAATGGCTGATTATTGTCTCCAGCCTGGGGCGAATCAGAATGTGTAACAACGCAGGACAATCTCCATGTCAGTAAATCAGCGCGGCTTCTCCCTGACCGAAGTGCTGATTGCGATGGCCATCGGCAGCATATTAATGCTCAGTTCCGCCCGATTTCTTCCGGGGCTACAGCAGGTCATTTTACGCCAGGAAGCGAAGCAGGACCTGGAAGAGGACGCCTGGCTGAGCGTGATGGCAATAGGCAAGCAAATTCAACGAGCGGGATACTGTGTCGGCCAGTGTCAGGGGGCGGGTCTGATTATTAGCCAGGATGGACATTGCGTTATTGTTCAGTGGGATGCCAACAGTAATGGCCGGTGGGAGAATTCGCCGAACTCAGAGGCAGAGCAGACCGGGTTTCGACTGGCGTCCGGCGTACTGGAAACGCAGCGCGGGGCAACGCACTGTGATGGAAAAGGATGGGACAAATTAACCGATCCAGACAGGGTGCTGGTGCAGAATTTTTCTGTTCGACAAAACGCGCTGGCCGGATTTTCACCAGAATTTGTTATCGAGCTGAGCGCTTCGCGTAAGGGCTTCGAGAACTCCCCGGTTCAGGTATTGCATTATGTCACAGGGTTCAATCTTTGAGACGCCAGCAAGGAATGTCGTCACTGTCGCTGGTGCTGCTGTTAATGCTTCTCGGCAGCCTGATGCTGGCAGGGCTTAATCAGCAACTTGATGCTTTTAGCCGGGTGGTCACGCGTGAGCATCAGACACTTCAGACCCAGGCGAACGTGCAGTCGGCGCTGCAATGGGGACGGCGACAATCCTGGTCGATTCAGCAGGGCAGCCAGTGCCGCAGCGAAGGTGCCTGGCGGGTGTGTCTGCGTCTGCTGAGCGACAGCCGTATATTGCTTATCGCCAGTAGCGGCGATGATGTGCTGTGGCAGGGGGGCGAAATCCTTGAGGGCAGAGTGGCGTTATCCCCGCATGGATGGAGTGATTTTTGCCCGCTCAGGGAGGCTGCACTATGTCAGCCAGATTAAGCAGGCAAAAAGGTTTTAGCATGGTGGAGGTTTTAATGGCGATGGTGTTGATGGTCATGATCGTTACGGCGTTATCAGGATATCATCGAGCCCTTGCCAGCCGCTTCGCGCTGTACAATCAGTACCGACAGCTGGGGCACTATGCCTGGAATCAGGCGCAATTATCGGCAAACCGTCTCCCTGCGGGCTGGCAGGTTAAGCGGGTGCAGACAACGCAGTCTGGATGTGTCAGCATCATGGTCACGGTTATTTCTCCTCTGGGGCGGCAGGGTCAGATGACGCGCCTGCATTGTCCGTTAAGCCAGTAGTCGGGAGCATGTATGTTAAGGGTCTACCACTCAAATCGTCTGGATGTGCTGGAAGCACTGATGGAGTTTATCGTCGAGCGCGAGCGGCTTGACGATCCTTTTGAGCCAGAAATGGTGCTTGTGCAAAGCACGGGCATGGCGCAATGGCTGCAAATGTCCCTGTCGCAAAAATTTGGGATTGCCGCCAATATTGATTTCCCGCTTCCGGCAAGCTTTATCTGGGACATGTTCGTTCGTGTTCTGCCAGACATCCCGAAACAGAGCGCGTTTAATAAGCAAAGCATGAGCTGGAAACTGATGTCGCTCCTGCCGGCGATGCTGGAGCAGGACGCCTTCACCATGCTACGTCATTATCTTAATGACGATACCGATCAACGTAAGCTGTTCCAGCTGGCCACGCGGGTGGCGGATCTCTACGATCAGTATCTGGTCTATCGTCCCGACTGGCTGACTCGCTGGGAGAGTGGGGCGCTGGTGGACGGCCTGCCTGATGCACAAATCTGGCAGGCGCCGCTCTGGAAGGCTCTGGTCGACTATACCCAGGCGCTCGGTCAGCCTCAGTGGCACCGTGCGAACCTGTACGATCGTTTTATTTCGACGCTGGAAAATGCCTCGGAAACGCCTGCTGGCCTGCCTTCACGCGTATTCATCTGTGGTATTTCCGCACTGCCGCCCGTTTATCTCAATGCGTTAAAAGCATTGGGTAAACACGTAGATATCTATATTTTGTTCACGAATCCTTGCCGACATTATTGGGGGGATATTCAGGATGGACGCTGGCTGGCGCGTCTGGTTTCCCGTCAACGTCGCCGTATTTTTGAAGAACGCTCGATTCCGCTCTTTAAAGACAGTACCAACGTTGAGCAACTTTTTAATGAAGATGGCGTCCAGAACTTACCCAACCCCCTGCTGGCCTCATGGGGAAAACTGGGACGCGATTACATCCATATGCTGTCGGATATCTCTTCCTCCGGCGAGGGGGATGTCGATGCCTTTGCCGAGATCACGCCCGACAGCCTGCTGCACAATATTCAGCTGGATATCCTCGATCTTGAAAACCGCGCAGTAGCGGGGATCACCGCTGAAGAGTTCGCCAGAAGCGATCTGAAACGCAGGCTTGATCCAGACGATCGCAGCGTGACGATCCATGTTTGCCACAGCCCACAGCGGGAAGTGGAAATTTTACACGATCGCTTACTGGCGATGCTGCAGGACGATCCCGAACTCACTCCGCGCGATATTGTGGTGATGGTGGCTGATATTGACAGCTACAGCCCCTATATTCAGGCTGTTTTTGGCAGCGCGACAGGAGAGCGATACCTGCCTTATGCAGTTTCTGACCGTCGGGCGCGTCAGTCGCATCCTGCGCTTCAGGCTTTTGTCAGTCTGCTTTCCCTGCCGGATAGCCGCTTCATCTCTGAGGATGTGCTGGCTTTGCTGGATGTGCCCGTGCTGGCGGCGCGTTTTGATATTAACGAAGAGGGCCTGCGCTATTTGCGCCAGTGGGTCAATGAGTCAGGCGTGCGATGGGGTATTGACGACGATAACGTACAAGACTTCCAGCTGCCCGCCACCGGACAACACACCTGGCAATTTGGCCTGACGCGCATGCTTCTTGGCTACGCGATGGAAAGCAGCCAGGGGGAATGGAAAGATGTTCTGCCCTATGATGAATCGACCGGCCTCATCGCCGAACTCGTGGGCCATCTTGCTGCGCTGCTGATGCGTCTAAACTACTGGCGTCGCGAGCTTAACCAGATGCGTACGCTGGAGGAGTGGCTGCCCGTATGTCGGGAAATGCTGAATGATTTCTTCCTGCCGGACAGCGAAACCGAAGCGGCGATGGCGCTGATTGAACAGCAATGGCAGGCGATCGTCGAAGAAGGTGTCTCGTCACAATACCACGAAGCCATACCGCTATCGTTACTGCGGGATGAACTCACGCAGCGTCTTGACCAGGAGCGTATCAGCCAGCGTTTTCTGGCTGGGCCCATCAATATTTGTACCCTAATGCCGATGCGCTCAATTCCCTTTAAGGTGGTCTGCCTGCTTGGCATGAACGATGGTGTTTATCCTCGCGCGCTTGCGCCGTTAGGTTTCGATCTGATGACTCAGGTGCCAAAACGCGGCGATCGCAGCCGGCGTGACGATGACCGCTATCTGTTCCTGGAAGCCTTAATTTCCGCGCAGCAAAAACTGTATATCAGCTATATCGGGCGCTCCATACAGGATAACAGCGAACGTTTCCCGTCGGTTCTGGTACAGGAGCTGATCGATTACATCGGGCAGAGCCATTACCTGCCAGGCGATGAGGCGCGTAACTGTGATGAAAGTGAAAAACGCGTGATTGCGCATATCACCTTTAATCATACGCGTATGCCCTTTGACCCATTGAATTTTGAAGAGAACGAACAGCAAAGCTATGCACGGGAATGGCTTCCGGCTGCGAAAAAGGAGGGTATTGCGCAAACCGCATTTATCCAGACGCTGGAACCTCTTTCGCTGGCAACGCTGACTTTTGACCAGCTACAGCGCTTTTGGGCGCACCCTGTACGCGCCTTTTTCCAGCAGCGCTTGCAGGTCAACTTCCGTTCAGAAGAGAGTGACATCCCGGATGCGGAGCCTTTCACGCTCGACGGTCTTGAACGCTATCAGCTCAATCAGCAGCTACTGAATGCACTGGTTGAAGAGGAAGAGGCACAGACTTTATTCCGGCGTTACCGGGCGGCAGGGCAATTGCCGTATGGGGCCTTTGGCGAAATTATCTGGGATGCCCAGTGCCAGGAAATGCAGGCGCTTGCGCAGCGCGTGACGGCGTGCCGTCAGCCGAGCCAAAGTCTCGAAATCGATCTTATCTGTAACGGTGTCCACCTTACCGGGTGGCTTCAGCTTGTCCAGCCGGACGGTTTGCTGCGCTGGAGACCCGCCATGCTCAGCGTTTCACAAGGATTGCAACTCTGGCTCGAACATCTTGTCTACAGTGCGTGTGGATATGAAGGCGAAAGCCGCCTGTTCCTGCGTAAGGACGGTGAGTGGCGCTTCCCGCCGATGGCCTCCGATGAGGCCTTAGCTTACCTGTCACAATACATTGACGGCTATCGACAGGGGATGGCCACCCCCTTGCTTCTGCTCCCAGAAAGTGGGGGCGCGTGGATAAAAGCTTGTTACGATGCGCAGAATGATGCCATGTTAACGGATGAAGCTTCGCTGCTGAAAGCACGCAGCAAGTTCTTACAGGCTTACGAAGGGAATATGATGGTGCGTGGAGAGGGTGACGATGTCTGGTATCAGCGCTTATGGCGAACGCTTGAACCCGAGTACTTTGACGCGATCACGTTAGAAGCGCAACGCTACCTGTTACCGCTGTTTAAATATAGTCAGTCATGATGGTTGTATAAAAATTGCGCAGTAGGTGGTGTTCATTTATGATGCCCATCTTGTCACGGACCGATGTAATACAAGAAAGAGATGCTGGCGTGTCCAGCACGCAAATTGTTAATGATGTAGCCGTGATGAAGAGGTAGTGAATGCCAGGCAGCACCTTGTTTAACGCATTGATTTTATTGTTCGTCGCCCTTTGGGCACCCCTCACTCAGGCAGCGTCCGGTTGGCAACCCATTCAGGACACGATACGCAAGAGCGAAAAAGATACCCGCCAGTATCAGGCGATTCGTCTGGATAACGGTATGACTGTCCTGCTGGTGTCCGATCCGCAGGCGGTAAAGTCGTTGTCAGCGCTGGTCGTGCCGGTGGGATCGCTTGAAGATCCTGAATCGCATCCGGGTCTCGCACACTATCTTGAACACATGACGCTGATGGGGTCGGCTAAGTACCCGCAGCCTGACAGCCTCTCCGAATTCCTGAAGATGCATGGCGGCAGTCACAACGCCAGTACGGCGCCGTACCGTACCGCTTTTTATCTTGAGGTCGAAAATGATGCGCTGGACGGTGCGGTTGATCGCCTGGCTGATGCTATTGCCGCCCCATTGCTGGATAAAAAATACGCTGACCGCGAACGTAATGCGGTGAACGCAGAATTGACGATGGCCCGTACCCGGGACGGGATGCGGATGGCGCAGGTGAGCGCCGAAACCATCAACCCCGCTCACCCTGGCTCACGGTTTTCCGGTGGCAACCTTGAAACGCTGAGCGACAAACCCGGTAGTCCGGTTCTTGATGCGCTGCATGCCTTCCGCGATAAATATTATTCAGCCAATCTGATGAAGGCGGTGGTTTACAGCAATAAACCGTTACCGGAACTGGCGACGCTGGCGGCGCAGACCTACGGGCGCGTTCCTGATAAAAATATTGAGCGTCCTGAAATCACCGTTCCCGTTGTCACCGATGCGCAAAAGGGCATTGTGATTCACTACGTTCCAGCAATGCCGCGTAAAGTCCTGCGGGTTGAGTTTCGTATCGACAACAATACGGCGCAGTTCCGTAGCAAAACCGACGAACTGGTCACCTATCTTATCGGGAACCGTAGCCCGGGCACGCTCTCTGACTGGCTGCAAAAACAGGGGCTGGTTGAGGGTATTCGCGCGGATTCCGATCCAGTTGTGAACGGCAACAGCGGCGTTTTGGCCATTTCTGCCACCTTAACCGACAAGGGGCTTGCCCATCGTGATGAGGTTGTTGCGGCGATTTTCAGCTACCTGAATCTGCTGCGTGAAAAAGGCGTTGATAAGCGTTATTTCGATGAACTCGCCCATGTGCTGGATCTCGATTTCCGTTATCCGTCCATCACACGCGATATGGATTATGTTGAATGGCTGGCGGATACCATGATTCGTGTTCCGGTGGAACATACGCTGGATGCCGTTAACATTGCCGACCAGTACGATGCAGAAGCCGTCAAAGCTCGTTTAGCGATGATGACCCCGCAAAATGCGCGTGTCTGGTATATCAGTCCGAAGGAGCCGCACAATAAAACCGCCTACTTTGTCGAGGCTCCTTACCAGGTCGACAAAATCACGGCGCAAACTTTTACTGACTGGCAGAAAAAATCCAGCGAGATAAACCTGAGTCTGCCAGAGGTGAACCCGTATATTCCGGATGACTTTACGCTAATCAAACCTGAAAAAGCCTATCCTCATCCGGAACTGATTGTGGATGAACCAACGCTGCGTGTGGTGTATACCCCGAGTCGTTATTTTGCCAGTGAGCCAAAAGCGGACGTCAGCGTGGTGCTGCGTAATCCGCGCGCCATGGACAGTGCGAAAAATCAGGTGATGTTCGCGCTTAATGATTATCTGGCAGGCATTGCGCTGGATCAGCTCAGCAATCAGGCTGCGGTAGGGGGAATTAGCTTCTCGACAAATGCTAATAACGGTCTGATGGTCAATGCCAACGGATATACCCAGCGTCTGCCGCAACTCTTCCAGGCGTTGCTTGAAGGTTACTTTAGCTACACCCCAACCGAGGAACAGCTTGAGCAGGCGAAATCCTGGTATGCACAAATGATGGATTCCGCTGAAAAGGGTAAGGCTTTTGACCAGGCGATCATGCCAGTACAAATGCTTTCCCAGATCCCCTATTTCCAGCGCGAAACGCGTCGGGCCTTGTTGCCCGCCATTACGCTTAAAGAGGTCATGGATTACCGCAACGCGTTGAAATCCAATGCCCGACCAGAGTTCCTGATTGTGGGTAATATGAGCGAACAGCAGGCGAAAACCCTGGCTCAGAACGTTCGCACTCAGCTGGGTGCAAAGGGCAACGAATGGTGTCGTAACCAGGATGTGGTGATCGATAAGAAGCAAAACGTTATCTTTGAAAAAGCCGGCAGCAGCACCGACTCTGCACTGGCGGCGGTGTTTGTTCCCACCGGTTACGATGAGTTTGCCAGCTCTGCATACAGCGCAGTGCTGGGGCAAATCATCCAGCCGTGGTTCTACAACCAGCTGCGTACCGAAGAACAATTAGGTTACGCCGTTTTCGCTTTCTCTATGAACGTGGGCCGCCAGTGGGGGCTTGGTTTCTTGCTGCAAAGCAGCGACAAACAGCCGGCTTATCTGTGGCAGCGTTATCAGGCGTTCTTCCCACAAGCAGAAGAAAAACTGCGTGCCATGAAGCCGGAAGAGTTTGCTCAGATTCAGCAGGCGGTTATTGCTCAGGTGCAGCAAGCGCCTCAGACATTGGGTGAAGAGGCCTCGCAGCTCAGCAAAGATTTCGATCGCGGTAATATGCAGTTCGATTCGCGTGATAAAGTAGTGGCCGAGATAAAACAGCTGACGCCACAGAAGGTCGCCGACTTCTTCCATCAGACGGTGACTCAACCGCAAGGTATGGCTTGTCTGTCCCAGGTTTCCGGTAGCCAAAATGGAAAAGCGGAGTACGTCAATCCGCAGGGCTGGAAAGTGTGGGAAAGCGTCAGCGCGTTACAGAAAACGATGCCCTGGAGTAAGAAAGAATGACCGATACCGCTGAGACCCTTGATCCTTTACGTTTACCGCTACAGGGTGAACGACTGATTGAAGCCTCAGCGGGAACGGGAAAAACCTTCACCATTGCCGCGCTTTATCTGCGCCTGTTGTTAGGGCTTGGCGGTACGGCGGCTTTTCCGCGCCCCCTTAACGTGGAAGAGCTGCTGGTGGTGACCTTCACCGAGGCGGCCACGGCAGAACTGCGGGGCCGCATCCGCTCGAATATTCACGAGCTGCGTATCGCCTGCCTGCGTCAAAACACGGATAACCCGCTCTATCAAAGCCTGCTTGATGAAATTGACGACAAGCAGCAGGCAGCGTATTCACTGTTGCTGGCTGAACGTCAAATGGACGAGGCTGCCGTTTTTACTATTCACGGTTTTTGTCAGCGAATGCTGAGCCTGAATGCCTTTGAATCGGGCATGTTGTTCGAACAGCAGCTGATCGAAGATGAATCCGAGCTTCGCTATCAGGCGTGCGCCGATTTCTGGCGTCGTCACTGCTACCCGCTTCCCCGCGAGATCGCGGAGGCTGTTCATACCCTGTGGAAAGGCCCGGAGGCGCTACTGCGCTCCATCGACCGTTATCTGCAGGGCGAAGCCCCTTTGATTAAATCGCCGCCTCCGGCGGACGAAACCCTGGCCTCCCGCCATGAAAAAATCATCTCTCTGATCGTCGCGCTGAAGCAGCAATGGCTGGCATCGGTTACAGATCTTGATGCCATTCTTGAACAGTCGGGCATCGACAGACGCAAGTTCAATCGCGGCAATCAGGGAAAGTGGATTGAGAAAATCAGCGCCTGGGCCCAGGAAGAGACACGCAGCTATGTGCTCCCGGATGCGTTAGAAAAATTCTCCCAACGCTTCCTGAGAGAGCGGACCAAAGCAGACGGCATCGTTCCTGAACATCCTCTGTTCGTGGCCATTGACGCCTTGCTGGAAAAGCCGCTCACCCTGAATGACCTGATTATCACCCGTGCGATGACGGAAATTCGCGAAACGGTGGCACGTGAGAAGCGACGCCGTGGCGAGCTGGGCTTTGATGACATGCTCAGCCGTCTGGATGCAGCACTCGGCAGTGAAAACGGAGACGCGCTGGCCGCCGCTATCCGGACGCGATTCCCCGTGGCGATGATCGACGAATTTCAGGATACCGATCCACAGCAGTACCGCATTTTTCGCCGCATCTGGCGTCAGCAGCCTGATACCGCGCTGTTGCTGATAGGCGACCCCAAACAGGCGATTTACGCGTTTCGCGGTGCGGATATTTTTACCTATATGAAGGCCCGGGGTGAAGTGGCTGCTCACTACACCCTTGATACCAACTGGCGTTCAGCGCCGGGAATGGTGGACAGCGTCAACACGCTCTTTGAACGTATGGACGCCGCGTTCATGTTCCGGGAGATCCCCTTCCTGCCGGTCAAGTCCGCGATGAAAAACAGCGATCTTCGTTTTGAGTATCAGGGGGCGGCACAACCGGCAATGACCTTCTGGCTACTGGAGGGCGAAGGCGTTGGAATTAGTGACTATCAGTCTGCGATGGCCCAAAACTGTGCGGCGCAGATCCGCGACTGGTTAAGCGCAGGGGCCCGGGGCGAGGCGTTATTGTGCAATGGTGAGGCCTCACGGCCCGTCAAAGCCTCTGATATTACCGTGCTGGTGCGCAGTCGCCAGGAGGCTGCGCTGGTGCGTGATGCCCTGACGCTACTGAACATTCCTTCTATTTATCTTTCGAATCGCGATAGCGTATTTGAGACGCTGGAAGCACAGGAGTTGCTTTGGCTGCTTCAGGCGGTGTTGACGCCCGAAAGAGAAAGCACCTTGCGCAGCGCGCTGGCAAGCTCGATGCTCGGCCTGAACGCACGCGATATCGATACGCTTAACAACGATGAAACGGCCTGGGACAAAGTGGTTGAAGAGTTTGCCCACTATCGCGAACGCTGGCAAAAACGCGGCGTGATGGCGATGCTGCGTGAAGTGATGACGCGGCGAAACATTGCGGAAAACATGCTGGCCACGCCGGGCGGTGAACGCCGTCTTACCGATATCTTGCACATCAGCGAACTGCTGCAGGAAGCGGGCGCACAACTTGAGAGCGAACACGCGCTGATTCGCTGGTTGTCACAGCATATTGCCGATCCGAACAGCCATTCAGCCAGCCAGCAGATGCGCCTTGAAAGCGACAAACATCTGGTGCAGATCGTCACTATCCATAAATCGAAAGGTCTGGAATATCCGCTGGTGTGGCTGCCGTTTATCGCCAGTTATCGCGCGCAGGATCAGGCGTTTTATCACGACAGAGTCTCCTTTGAGCCGGTGCTGGATCTCAGTAACGCTGAGGGAAGCGTGGAACTGGCAGAGGCAGAACGTCTGGCAGAAGATTTGCGTCTGCTGTACGTGGCATTAACGCGTTCAGTGTGGCATTGCAGCCTGGGCGTTGCGCCACTCTTCCGCCGCCGTGGCGAGAAAACAGGCGAGAGCGATCTTCACCATAGCGCGCTGGGTCGCCTGATTCAGCAGGGTGAGCCACGCGATGCGGCAGGGCTGCGGCAATGCCTGGAAAGTCTGTGCAATGAACATATTGCGCTGCATATCCCCGGAGTACCTGATACGTCACGCTGGCAGGTGCCGGACAGCCAGACCCCGGAGCTTGACGCACGTGAGATCACACGACGCCTGCTGGATGACTGGCGGGTCACCAGCTATTCCGGTTTGCAACAGCATGGTCAGACTTTCGCTCAGGATCTCATGCCGAAACTCGACGTCGACGCCGCAGGAGTGGGTGACGTGGCGGAAGAGCCCGTACTGACTCCGCATCAGTTTCCACGCGGCGCCTCACCCGGGACGTTTTTACACAGCCTGTTTGAAGAGCTGGATTTTACCCAGCCCGTGTCCCGTGACTGGGTACTGGACATGCTGCTGAAGGGGGGATACGCCGAGCGCTGGCAACCGGTCATGACCGACTGGCTGACCGCCATTCTTCAGGCGCCGCTGACGGCCACCGGCGTGTCGCTGAGCCAGCTTTCTGCGAAAGAAAAACAGGTGGAGATGGAGTTTTATCTTCCGATTTCCGGCCCCCTGACGGCGGCGGCCCTTGATACGGTGATACGTGAATATGATCCCTTATCACAAGCCTGCCCGCCGCTCGATTTTCGCCAGGTTAAAGGGATGCTGAAAGGGTTTATTGACCTGGTCTTTCGCCATGATGGCCGATATTACCTGCTGGATTACAAATCCAACTGGCTGGGGGAGAGCAGCGAGGCTTACACCCAGGAGGCAATGGCGGCAGCCATGCGGTCACATCGCTACGATCTGCAATATCAGCTTTATACGCTGGCGTTACACCGTTATCTGCGTCATCGCATTGCGGACTACCGTTACGATACCCATTTCGGCGGTGTCATCTATCTGTTCTTACGTGGCATTGACCCGGGCGAGCCTCAGTCGGGCATTTTCACCACGCGGCCCGAAGCGGCATTGATCGAAAAAATGGATTATTTATTTGCAGGCATCACAGAGGAGGTGGCGCAATGACGATGCGAACGCGGCTACTGGAGGCGGTTGAGCAACGTGCGATACGCCAGCTGGATGTGCAATTTGCCATGATGGTTGCCAGTGATAGCGAGCCGGAGGTGATGCTTGCGGCAGCCATGCTGAGCAGAGATGCTGGCGAGGGGCATGTCTGTCTTCCCCTGTCACGGCTGGTGGCGGATGACAAAATGGCTCCCTCGCTTCAGGCATGCTATGCGCTGCTGGATAACATCTCTGACTGGCAGTCTGTTCTGTTGCGTTCCGCGGCGGTGAGCACCGGCGAGCGCCCCACGCCGCTCATTCTGTGTGCCGAACGTCTCTACCTTAATCGTATGTGGCGTAATGAACTGGCCATCGCCCGCTTTTTTAACGAGGCCAATCAGTCGTTGCCCTACGATGCCGGATTGCTGCAGCAAACGTTGAACGATCTCTTTGATTCCGGTGAGGCGATAAACTGGCAGAAAATTGCCGCCGCCGTGGCGCTTACCCGTCGGATTTCCGTAATCTCTGGCGGGCCGGGAACCGGTAAGACCACCACCGTGGCGAAACTGCTTGCCGCATTGATTCACATGGCGGGAAGCCAAAAATGCCGTATCCAGCTTGCGGCCCCCACCGGGAAAGCGGCGGCGCGCCTCACGGAATCGCTTGGTGGCGCCTTGCAAAAGCTGCCGTTGAGCGACGACCAGCGTGCGCGATTCCCGAGTGAGGCGAGCACGCTGCATCGCTTGCTGGGGGCGCAACCGGGCAGCCAGCGGTTGCGTTATCATGCCAATAATCCGCTGCATCTGGATGTGCTGGTGGTGGACGAAGCTTCAATGATCGACCTGACAATGATGTCGCGTTTAATCGATGCGCTGCCGTCTCATGCCCGGGTCATTTTCCTGGGCGACCGTGACCAGCTTGCCTCGGTAGAGGCGGGGGCCGTGCTCGGCGATATTTGTACCTATGCAAGCGTGGGTTATACCGCCGGGCGTGCGCAGGAACTGGCGCGAATAACGGGTTGCCGTATCGACGGTAATGACGATCCCGTCGCAGGTGCGCTCAGGGACAGTCTTTGCCTGCTGCAAAAAAGTTACCGTTTTGGCAGTGATTCTGGCATCGGTCAGCTTGCTGCGGCGGTGAACCGGGGCGATCGTGGGGCTATCCGAACGGTCTTTGACGGGCGCTTTAGTGATATTGAGAATAAGCGGCTGCAAACCGGCGACGAATATCTGGCCATGCTTAATGACGCCTGGCAGGGCTACCAACATTTCCTGGCCTGTTTAAAACGTCAGGACACGCCGGAGGAGGTCATTGCCGCATTCGGTGAATATCAACTGCTGTGCGCGTTACGTGAAGGTCCATTTGGCGTGACCGGGCTCAATGAGCGGCTGGAGCAGGTGCTGGTGCAAAAACGCCAGATTGTGCGTCAACCACATACGCGCTGGTATGAAGGGCGCCCCGTCATGATTTCCCGCAATGACAGCGCGCTGGGGCTGTTCAATGGTGATATCGGCATCGCACTCGATCGTGGCAATGGGCTGCGCGTCTGGTTTCAGATGCCGGATGGCAGCGTAAAATCAGTGCAGCCAAGCCGCTTGCCAGAGCATGAAACGACGTGGGCGATGACGGTGCATAAATCGCAGGGTTCAGAGTTTGACCACGCCGCGCTGATTCTGCCTGCGCAGCTGTCGCCTGTGGTCACGCGTGAACTGGTTTATACCGCCATTACGCGCGCTCGCAGCCGTCTATCAGTGTACGCAGACGACAGGGTGCTGGCCCAGGCTGTCACCACCCGCACGGAACGTCGTAGCGGGTTAAGTGCCATTTTCGAAGCCCAGTAATGGCCTGCGGGATTAACCCAAATCAGCCATCAACACTTTTGAGCGACGCTGGTAGTTATACATCTCTTTTTTGCTTTCAGGCAGCGAGTCGATATCGACCGGCGTAAACCCGCGCTCCTGGAACCAGTGAATGCTCCGTGTCGTCAGGACAAAGAGTTTGCTTAACCCGTTTTGGCGCGCCTGTGCAGCAATGCGTTCCAGCAAGACTTCTCCACGAGACGAACTGCGATAGTCAGGATGGACTGCAACGCAGGCCATTTCGCCGATTTTCTCTTCAGGGAAAGGATAAAGCGCCGCGCAGGCGATGGTCAGGTTATCGCGCTGGATGATAGTGAATTTATCGATTTCCATCTCCAGCTGCTCGCGCGAGCGGCGCACCAGAATTCCCTGCTGCTCCAGAGGACGAATCAGCTCAAGAATACCGCCAATATCATTGATGGTGGCCCGACGAATTTGCTCGGCACTCTCCATGACAATCTGCGTACCGATCCCATCGCGAGAGAACAACTCTTGCAACAACGCCCCGTCTTCCTGATAGCTGATCAGATGGCTACGCCGTACGCCGCTGCGGCAGGCCTTCACCGCGCCACGCAGAAAACGCACGGTGCCCGAGTGATAATCGCCTTGTGCTTCCAGCGTTTCGACCCGCGCTTGCGCTTCGTTGGGGAACAGTTCAGAAACAATATTTCCCTGCTCATCAAATACGCCCTGCGAGGAGCAAAAACCAATCATCTTCTCGGCTTTCAGTTTGATTGCCAGCTGTGTGGCGACCTCTTCCGACGTCAGGTTAAAGCTTTCGCCCGTCACGGAGACGGCAACCGGCCCCATCAACACTATCGCGCCGTTATCCAACTGACGATGGATGGCTTCTTCATCTATGCGCCGGATACGGCCACTGTGGCAATAGTCCACGCCGTCGTCCACGCCTAAAGGCTGCGAAATAATAAAGTTTCCGCTGACCACGTTGATATGGGCACCCTGTAATGGGGTGTTATTTAAGCTCATCGACAGGCGGGCCGTAATATCCAGTTGTAAAAGCCCGGCAGCCTGTTTCACCAGCTCCAGCGTTTTGGCATCGGTGACGCGTGTATGTTTATGATAAATCGGCTCGTGATGATGGGCCGCCAGATTCGCGTCAATTTGTGGGCGTGCGCCGTATACGACGACCAGACGAATGCCAAGGCTATGCAGCAGGCCGATGTCATTGACAATGCTGGAAAAGTTTTCGTGTTCAATGGCTTCGCCACCCAACATGATGACAAACGTCTTTCCCCGATGGGCATTGATGTAGGGAACAGAATGGCGAAATCCCTGGACCAGTTCGGTTCTGCGTTCCTTTACCACGGCAAACCCTCAGTGAATGTTTATTCGTATTTTATGTATTTTTATTCGATTATTGCCGCGGGTGCAAGTCCCAATTTTTATCAAACCCCATAAATTTATAAGCAACCGGTGCGTTACCCTATGATTGTTTACCCTTTTGTTGGTGACAGTTTATGCGTCATTCGTTAAAGTTTTCGGTCAATTTGGACGTTTAGTATCATTCAGTGATTTATTGCTCGGGAGAAGCATGTCGGGATCCAATTCAGCATTAAGCCGTCGCCGCTTCTTAAAAGGGGCAGGGGCGATGTGGTTGCTTAGCGTCAGCCAGATAAGTTTCGCCGCCGTCAGTCAGGTGGTGGCGGTGCGTGTCTGGCCGTCATCGACCTATACGCGCGTCACGGTTGAATCCAACCAGGTGCTGAAATATAAACAGTTTGCCCTCAGTAACCCCGAGCGTGTTGTGGTGGATATTGAAGGCGTGAACCTGAACTCGGTCCTGAAGGGGATGGGCGCGCAAATCCGTGGCGATGATCCTTTTATCAAATCGGCCCGTGTGGGGCAGTTTGATCCGCAAACCGTGCGTATGGTCTTTGAGCTGAAGCAAAACGTTAAGCCGCAGCTGTTTGCGCTGGCTCCCGTCGCGTCATTTAAAGAGCGTCTGGTGATGGATCTCTACCCGGCGAATGCGACTGATATTCAGGATCCGTTGCTGGCGTTGCTGGAAGATTACAATAAAGGCGATCTTGAAAAGCAGGTGCCGCCAGCACAAAGCGGGCCGAAGCCCGGGAAGGCAGGGCGAGATCGTCCGATTGTGATCATGCTGGATCCGGGACATGGCGGAGAAGATTCCGGTGCGGTGGGCAAATATCACACCCGCGAGAAAGACGTGGTCCTGCAAATTGGCCGTCGCCTGAAAGCGTTAATCGACAGAGAAGGCAACATGCGGGCCTATATGACGCGTAATGAAGATGTGTTTATTCCGCTCAAGGTTCGGGTGGCGAAGGCACAGAAACAGCGCGCTGACCTCTTTGTCTCAATTCACGCTGATGCCTTTACCAGTCGACAGCCGAGCGGTTCGTCGGTGTTTGCCCTGTCAACGAAAGGGGCAACCAGTACCGCCGCGAGACTGCTGGCCGATTCACAAAACGCCTCTGACCTGATCGGTGGGGTAGGCAAGAGCGGCGATCGCTATGTGGACCACACTATGTTTGACATGGTGCAGTCGCTCACCATTACAGACAGCCTGAAATTTGGTAAAGCGGTGCTGGGAAAACTGGGCCGCGTCAATAAGCTGCATAAAAACAGCGTGGAGCAGGCCGGGTTTGCGGTGCTCAAAGCGCCCGATATCCCGTCGATCCTGGTCGAAACAGCGTTCATCAGTAACGTGGAAGAGGAGCGAAAGCTCAAAACGGCAAAATTCCAGCAGGAAGTGGCAGAATCTATTCTGGCGGGGATAAAAGCGTATTTCTCAGATGGCGCGACGTTAGCCAGACTGGGATAATGATGTCTGCCGGGTCGTTACCCGGCAAAACCATAAACTGCAGATACAAAAAAACACCCAAAAGGGTGTCTGATGTTTTCGAAGAATTGGTTGCGGGGGCCACTGTCAAGAGTAGCTCGCAACTAACTAAAAAATAAGGTCTTTGTCACGGTTTAACCTAACCTATACACTCATTGCCAGATTCAAATCAACATTAGCGTATACCCCTGGTAAAACCTATCCAGGATAACGTTCTCCCGATACCTTACCTGCTATGTATACATTCTATATAGAATAAACCTCAAGTTGCATGTGTATGACTTCATGTGGATACGTCAAATACGGCGTGCAACGAGCAACTTGAAGTATAACGAGTATGCATCAATACAACCATTGGGAATACACGTAAAAAATCTGGATTTTAATCATTACAATGAAGCCTCATGTTTGATCGTATGTTAGAATTGAGAACCTATCAATAAGTTATGTTTTTACACTCATGAAAGGGATATCAAAGATGAAATATAAATTTCTATCGTTGCCCATAACTATCGTCGGTGTACTCTTCTTATCTGGCTGTGCTAATAAGTCTGCCTCAATAGATGCACTAAAAAGCCAAAATAGCAGGGTAGTTCAGGTATCTAATCCCCAGTTAACAGATCAGGATGTATTTGGTAACGAACTGACTCTGAGCAGTATTACTGAAGAAGACATTCAAAATGCTGTTACAGATGCTAAAGGGGCATTTACTATTCCTTTGCATTCTCCGATTATTTTAATTCAATCTGGCTCAAAAGCACCTGATGCGCTTATGCAGCAGGAGATGAAAAAATTCTATCAAATTTCAACTTTTTCAGGTATTCCAGTTGTTAAGCGGAAAGTAAAAAATAAAAATGATGATGGTAGTGTGGATGATGAAGTTAATTATATGCAAGCGCTACGCTATATTGCCGCAAAAGGACGACAGAAAGCCATTATTGTTTACTGGAGTACATTAGAGATCGGTAAATTCGATACCGAAACTAAATCAGTACAATGGGAAACATGGAACAGCAAAAATGTACCTTCTGGCGATTATTCACTTCGCTATCTGACTCGTGTGGCTTTAACAGACGTGGCTACCGGCGAGTGGTCGGTTTATTCGCCGTCAAATGTAGAGATGCGTAATATCCATAAAGAACTAACATCAACTGATAGTTCCGTTAAAATTATCGATGAACTTAAACAAAATACTTATGAATGGATAAGTAAGGATCTGGCAAATCGTTATTCTCCAGACAGATTAAAAACAATCAACCATTAGCAGAACTCAATACAGCAGACCACGAGAGAGAAATCAACGGTCTGCTTTTTAGTTCTCATTTCCCTGCCACACGTTGTGGCGGTAACCAGTGATAAGAAGACTTCCGTTGTTCCGGCGCGCCCATCTTACCTGACCAGAAACTTCTTTAGTATTATAAATGCTATTCGTATTTTACATTATCCTCTTCCTGATTTACGATAGTAGCCTAATAGCACTTTATATATCTTCCAAAATAGATCCATAACCAAAAAATAAAAATACTCACTGTCATAATTAACGATGTGATATTAAAATTTTTCTTCACAGAAAAAACAAAATGCAAGATAAAAGGAAGTATTAATAAAAATGAAACAGGAATCGTTAAACTTCTCAGACTCTCCGTGTTGTTATCATTAATAATATCACAAAAATGGTGTGCTGAATCATTACCAAACATATCAACGTTATCAATGAAAGAGAAAAACCATATAATAAAAAAGCATAAAAAATAATAAATATAATAAAACGGTTTCAGGAAATTAAATTTACCCATCATGACTAACTCTCCATCAATCTTTTAACCCGATCTTCTCTTTTTATTATGGCCAGGCCATAAGAAATATAATCTCGCTCGTCTGAATTCGCATCTTTAGATATAGCATTGACAAAATCTTCTTTTTTTCTTTGAATGCCACGATTATATCGGGCACCAACTAAAATAGTTTTTTCCTGATTGAGGTTTGTCGTATCAGCATTAGGGTAATCAAATAGAATCAAATCTCTTAAATGTAAGGCAACTACCTTTATATTGAAATCATCGCTTTGCAAACATTGACTCAATTGTATTTGCATTTCTCTCGTAAGCTTATTAGGATCAACCTTTAATGTCTCTGCTGCCGCCCGAATTTGTATTGCAATAATACCAACGGAAACGCTATTAGAGTATCCCTTGGTATCTTTGAAATAATCAACTGCCTGCCTGAATGTTAAAACAAATGGCTTCAAACGGTCCGGTTTGCCTCCGGCTTCCTGCCATGCGACACCAGCCAGTAGTAAAGGCGATATTCCCGCTTCCTTGGCATATTTAATAATTAAATCTTTATGGTATTTGATATAGGCATCTTTATAAAGATATAAATATGACTGACCGGTATATTCATCTGGTGAATCTTTCATCAACTTCCAGATCATGATGTCAGCACCATTCCATCTTGGGAAAGTAGAATCAATTGGTGTACAAAAAGGGTTATGTTTACCCATATTATCATTTTCCCGTTATTTGTTGTGAAAAAGATAACACACTGTTGTTGTATTTTTTTTCGTGGTTTCCTGTAAATATCAACATATCCCCTCCAGTAGAATTAGAAAACCCGCTCACTCCACAAACTGTACGCACTTGTCCCCGCCAGACTGTGTTCCCATGACACCGAGTTATAGGTAAAACTGACGGTTTCGATCGGCTGCCCTCCCGGATTGTTCAGAGAGTCCGGGCTGGATAAACGGATATCTTTTATCGTGGCTTCAGTCAGCTTGATTTTGTAATAGAGTTCATTCATACCCGCCCGGTTTGTTCGATAAAAATCGAAATCACAGGTCAGTATTTCGTTATCCGTGATGGCCTTGTTCAGTAGCGGAGAAGATTTATCTACTGGCTTTGTTATAACAACCGTCTGATGGTTTACATTCTGGTTACGGGTTAAGCCATGCGACAATTCATAAATCAGTATCTGATCCGTATGCGCGAGTTGCGCCTTGTTGCCAATAGACATCAGCGATGAACATCCTGCTGAAATCAGCCCCTGAAGCTGGCCGTTAAGTGTCAGATAAACGAGGTTTGCCATACTTTTTCTCCTTGATTCATATCAGATCCCGGCTGATTATTTGCCGGGATGCTCGCCCATTGTGGTTTCCGGCATTACGTTATTTTTTAACAGTAACCAGCGGCTTAATATGCCGTTCAGCCGCTCATTGATCTCTTTCTCCAGCGCTTCCGTATTCTGCCCTTGCATCCGCATTGACTGGTATTGCGTCAACAGAGACTCTATGGGCGTTTCCTGATTCAGCGTCCGTTCAGCCTGCCAGACAACGTTTTTGATGTACGAAAGCGTCAACCCTTCTTTTTCCCGCTGCATAATCAGATCGGCAAAGGCTCGCAGATCCTGTCGCGTCTGCTGCCAGCCTTTCATTTGCGGGCTGTTCCGGGCGCGAGTGATGAGCGTTTCATTCCAATGCCTTGTAGCTTGTAGCTTGTTGCTGTTGCAGGCTTTCCGGCCAGCGGCTGTCTGCTATGCGTGTCATCTGTTCACCGGTTTCCAGCGATGGCAGGGATGGCTGGTCAAGAAGATGTTGCAGATGCAGACCGTAGTCGGAGAACGTGGGCGATGACAGCCAGACTGTAGCCGCGCCCTGTGGGGTGTCTTTAACCTGAGCGAGTTGTTGTTGCAGAGGATAGACCTGCCACCACCAGAGAATGGCGGCAACCATCAGAGTGCAGGCAATACCTGCTATAAACCCTCTGGCAGCGCTGCACGATTTTTTACTGCTATAAGACGTGCTGTTTGATTCACGGTGAACTTCCACCTTCATTTCCGGTAGTGCCGGAAGAGGGGGTTCTGTTTCTATTCCCTGAACTATGTCGCTGTTTTCTGGCGTATACACCAGTGTTCTGACGGTGGTTTGTACTGGAGTGCCTGTATGACTACTTTTTGGCGGCATCTCAAACCGTTTGCGGGTGTTTTGTACAAAATAGAGCAGATTTTCCACTCTGGGGATGCGCTTCAGTTCTACCTGCTGGAGCTTGTCGCAGATGATTTGCAATGCCCGCTCGGCGCGGTACATCAGCGGTAGATCTTTTTCCGAAAACGACAGTTGCTGACGCAGAATGTTACCCGTACGGGAATTGAACCAGTCCAGCATTTCAATTCTGGCCTGCTCATTCTGTGGCCAGAATTTGTCCCAGTCGTGGCTAATCAGCGCCGCCAGTAGTTCCACGCCCTCGCAAAATCCACTCAGGCCATGATTACGTGTACGGGCGAGGGTGTAGTACGCAGCGGTCTGCAGATCCACGCCATTATTTTTGAAGAGCGTTAGTGCAAGTGATTCGACCAGCGTCCAGTTCATTTCCGGCTGCGCCGGATGGCTCGCCTTATTCACCTCTTCCCGGATCGCACTGAACTCCGGTAAATTACGCGGATCGCTTCCGGTCAGGATCGTCTGTGCTGGACCGTTGTTGCTCATATTTCGATGCTCCGAATATCCGGCAGGAAACAGCCTGCCGGAAAGCATTATCAGTAAAGGGTTTCAGGGAGCTTAAAGCTGCTGAATAACCCGCCAGCAAATGGATTGTCTTCGTTGTCCACATGAACGCGGTAAATCATATAGCCGCTGTCAACGGTAAAGCGCACATCAAAGGTGTTGTCATCCACGCTTGTCAGCTGACCTGCTCCAAACAACCGGAATTGCGCCCATGGCCCGGTGTAGCTGATGCTACGCGGGGCTTTGCTGCCCGTGCCTACCAGCGTCAGTTTGCTTTCATTACCTTCCCGCATGGTATTCGGCCACACCAGCTTCGATGTAAAGTTCCGGCCATGGCTGTAATCCATTAACTGCCCGTCCAGATTAAGCACGCTGCGTCGTTTACTGGCTGAGAGTTGTACCGTTTCCACGGCAAACTGGGTACCCAGTCCGTTTTGTTTGCTGAAGAAAATATTGCGGATTTTTTGTGCGTTTTCGAGCTGATGACGAATATCCGGACGGATCAGGACATTACCGTCCTCTCCCCACGTTAAATCGTTCTCCATAAACAGTTTCAGGTTTTCTTTGTAGTACGTGTCCAGTATGCCGTCTGGCTTAAAGAATCGCTCGAAGGCATCAAGAGAAGCATCCTGTTTCGCTGCCGGGTTAAATGGATAACGTCCGGCAAGCTGGGTATTGAAGATTTTCACCACTTCATCGTTCCACTCCAACTCCATGTAGTGAACGGCTTCAACCATCACCACATGCCATGCCTGATCCGCCAGTTTCCCTACCCAACGATTAAGTGGGTCAGGGAGTGTTTTTGCCATTTGTCGTGTGGCAAAAATAGGATCGCTGTTATTCTGATCCAGCCTGAGCTGGACGGCTTTCAGCGCTGATTTCCCCGGCACAGGTGAGTTCTGGATAGCAAGCAGATAACGGTGCAGATCCGTTAGTTGCTGATAAACGGTCTGCAACATACTGGCTTTATCTTTTTGCTCTGTCAGTATGCTGTTTTCCGGGGCAAACTCGCGACTAAGCCGGTTCAGTAACTGATAGTCAGCCTCTGCCATCATGCTCTCGCGGGTCTTTTCCGGCAGATTCGCCGGAGGTGGAGGCATTTGTGTATTATCATGTAGCGTGACCAGCGCCCGCTGGAAGGGCTGATCGCCACTGATAATCTGTTCCAGCGCACTGATGATATCCGTCATATTGTCGTAATTCCGCACGCTGAGATTGTCCATTCCGGCGTGCCATGTGGCGGTATAATCGCTGATGTATTGTTCTGTCAGATGGCGCAGTATTTCTTCCCTGTCCGCACCGCTGTAGATGATGTTACGGCTCAGGTTCAGCACCCAGCTATCCATGGCCGTCAGTTCTACAAGGCTGTCACGTTGCTTCACATAATAGCTTTGCAGCCCGTAGCGGGTCAGGAACTGCGGAATAACCAACTTTCCGTCATCTGCCGATACGAATACCCCGTCGAACCCGGCGCCAATTTGATCGCGCAGGTTGAGATCAGCAGGCAGTATGCCCTGCGCACGGGTTTTCAGGCTCTGATACACGCGCTGGTAAACAGGCAGCTTACTGAGTTCTTTCTGTGCCGCCGCGATGGGCTTGTCATACGGAACATAGCGGCTGATAGCATCCGCATCGCCGTCAATTCGCTGCGCATGCCAGTCGGTATGTTCCAGCGCATAGTCAAGGTGGGACATCAGTTGTGCCTGAATATCCCGCTGCCCGTGAAAGTGCTCGCTCCAGCGACGGGCCATATATTGTTTAACCACGGCGTTGCTGCGCCCGCTTTTATCTTCAAGCATGCGGATCACGCGCAGCACTTCGAGCTTCTGCTCGCTTTCCGGCGGCGCATTGCTCATCTCCTTCACCAGACCGTTGAACAGCGCAGGAAGGTAACGTTGCTCTAGTAACTGCAGGTAAGTTTTTTCCACATGCGGGCCGATTTTGATCCCCTGATACAGCCCCATGTTGGTCAGCCAGTTGTGATCGCGATAATCACCGTAGGCCAGTGTGGCATCGTGCATCGGGTTGAGCAGGGGTAGTTGTAAATTTCCATAATCATCAATTCCCTGCGGTAGCGGTATATCCATAAATGCATTGGCCTGTTTTAATACCGTGATACCAGACTGCCAGTTGACCCGATAATAGTGGTGCCATCCGGCTATCAGGGAAACTATCGCGACCGATCCGACGGCCGCAAACCAGCCCAGTCTGCGACGGGAATATTTCAGCCATAGCCCGTTTTCGCTGGCCAGATTTGGTTCTGACAACAGTGCGCCGGGGAACAGTTTTCGGGTGAAGCAGGGCGCAGTTTCCACCAACGGCCATGGTGCCAGCGCATGTGTTCCAAGGTGATACTGAAGCGCGGCTGACTGGACGAAGATATCGTCCACCTGGCCGCGCTGTAGTGAGGATGTCAGGTAGACGCCACGCAGCATGACATCCATATTTTCCCCGGAGACTATTCCTGCCAGCAGGGCCACGAGATGCTCATGAAGCCCCTGAATCTGTCGTGAGAAACTGAATAAGGTACTACGATCTCCATGTTCAGCTTGTTTCAGCAACAAATCGGGCAGCGCCTGATTAATGTGCGTCATCCAGCTTTGCCAGAAGCGGTTGAGTTCTTCGCGCCACTGTTCGTCACGGTGTGCGTTTTGCGTAAAGGTGACGCCCAGTATACTTTCCCGCTCACTGCGATCCAGAGTACCGAACAACGCCCCGAACCCGTTAAGTAGATCCAGTCGGGTTAAGACTACATAAACAGGCAACTGGCTGTGCAGATGCAGACGTATTTCCTGCAAACGATGGCGCAGCAGGGTGAGTTGCTGTTCACGCTGCGACTTGGACGCCGTGAGCAGATCGACAATATCCAGCGTCAGGATCAACCCGTTTAGCGGCTGGCGTTCACGATTTTTTGCCAGCCATTCCAGCCAGTGCTGCCATAACCGGCGGTATAACGTGCCATTTTCTGCTTCATCTTTCGCACCGTCCTGTCCGATCAACGTACCGTTAATATCAAAAATAACGGCGGTTTCGCCCACCTTTGGTGCGATTCGCCACGGGCTGTCCGGCTCTCCCCGTAGCTTCTCCGGCGTCCAGATATCATCAGCAGGATACCCTTCCTTCAGTAGCGTACTTTTGCCGCTCTGGCGCGGACCAATAACCATATACCACGGCAGGTGGTAACGATAATCACGTCGATCAAGATGGCGCTGCAGGCGTAGCAACCAGTGATCCAGATAGCGTTGTTGCTGGTTGATCTCCACGGTCAGGGGATCTTTTTCTTGCTGACGTTGCCGGGTCTGTAATTTTTCCAGCCAGTACAGCCGCTTCATTACGCGCCATGTGATAAAACCCAGTGCCGCCAGTATCCATATAGCTGTCGCCAGCGCACGGTTCATCAGGGGAGCCAGCGGCTGCTGCTCCCATATGGTCCATTCCGGGCCTTTCCACCAGATCCAGAGCAGCGACAGCCCCCAGAGAAGGATCGCCACGATCGTGGCGGAAATTTTTAACCGGGGCATAGCGGGTTTTAGCGTGGGCTTAAGCCCCCTGAGAAAACCGGGCATTGGCATCCTGAACACAAAATAACTCCTGTTTTATCTCACTGCTCTGTTGTCAATTTTTCTTCCAGACAGGCCAGCAACGTAGGCTCCCAGTCGGATAATGCAGTCCGCAATCCGGCGCTGAACAGCGTCCGGTAGTGCTGCTGAGCGAGTTGTACCATCCCGGCCTCCTCCAGCAGTTGCGCCACAAGGTACTGTCGGTAAAAGCGATCGCGGGGTTCCCCTTCGGGACGCGTTTCGATATATCGCAACGCGGCGTCCAGCCCCTGTTCATGAAGATGCTGTCTGGCAAGCTGCGTGTCATCTCCGGGGTTGAGGGTGAGTACGGGAAGTTTGCCGGTATCAGGCTTTAACCAGCGTTGGGCGGTTTCTGTAAAAAAGGGGGTGCGATCGTTGAATAACAGCGCATCAAGCCGGGGAATTCGCTGTAAAAAGTGTACCGCCTCATCCTTAATGGCATCAGCCACGCGGTGAAAACCCAGACGTTCCGCAATAAGTGCCGAAAGCGCGTGACCATCAAACCAGTATGGTGCCAGCGTCAGGCTTAGTTCGACCTGCTGCCACAGCGCCGTATCTGGGTGGTTTGCCCTTGTCTGATAATCCATCATCATGTCGGCAGAGAATGCGGCCAGCATGGTACGTCCATCGCCTTCGGCCTGCGGTGCGCTGGTGATCCCCTGCCATATCGCCTGACGGCGCAGGCGATAACCCAGCGGATTGTCCGGCTGACGTTCGCACAAAATACCAGCCACCTTCAGTAAGGTTTCCCGCCATGACTTTTCATCATGGTTTTCCACAATGACTGTGACTGCCGGTATGGCCTGCGAAATGGCAGTGGATGTCGACGATACTGTCTGGACGCTGTCTTTTGTTGATATCGCTGGAGAGGATACGGAAGGAGAAACCTGAGATTGCTCCCGCATACAGCGCTGGTACAGCGTAAACAGATCGTCGACCGACTCCGCCAGTACCGGACACGCATTGTCACGCCAGAGCTTTGCAAGAAAAGCCAGTTCTCCCGACATCGAATCCCGCTGTGCTTCGCTGGCGTTACTGGCAAAACTTTCTGCCGCTGCTTCAAATCGCTTGATCACCTGCTGGGCGAAGCGGATTTTGTGGGTTTTATTTTCCGGCCACGACTGCTGCCAGTAGTGCTGTACGTACTGTACCAGTAGCCGCACAGCAGACAGCAGTTCCGGCGCATTGCCACCCTGTTGCAGGGTACGCAACAGATGTACAACCAGACGGAAGTCTTTACTTTCCGTCGCCAGCAGATTGAGCGCCTGCTGGCGAATTTCCGGTATATCAATCTGACCATGCGCCAGCGATCCCAGCCGGGCGATGTTGTCCTCAATATTGAGCCATAACGCATTATCTTCGCTGATGGGCAGATGAATTTTTTCATCCGGCAATGGCATCAGCAGGGCATTAAGCCAGTTATCAGGAGAGTAATGTTCCATATTGTTTTTGTCCTCACCTATCCAGCCCAGTGGCAGGCTTCGCGCAACGGGGCGATAGTCTGCGCCAGCCCGGTGATCGTAAATGTCATTTTTCCAGCAGCGCTGACTCCGGTATCAATGGTCAGCGTTTTAGCGCCGAACAATTGTTTGATCTCATCAATACCGCTCAGGCCACGGCTTGCTTCCAGCAGATAGCCGTTTTCACGGATAAACCAGCGGGAACGGAATGAGCCGGTGTCCGTACTCAGGGTGACGGCAATGTCGTTGTTCTGATACGGCTGAGTCAGCGCAACCTGCATTCGGGTGATATTGTCAACGCAACTGAACATCAGCACCGGACGCGGTGGTACGGTTCCCAGCGCGGGCGTGGTGATAATGACCAACGGCTGCTCGCTTTCTCCCTGTGTCACCAGAAAGGCTGTATCATGACTGGTTCGCCGTTTTTCCTGCTCTGTGGCGCGTCGCCATGCCTCCCCCTGCAACTGCGCTTTAACCAGCGCACCGGAAAAATCCGGACGTGTCGGAGCCAGCAAACGGTCATAACAATCCAGCCGTTCCAGCGTGGCGGGTTCAGCGCGACAATCCTGCATGGCGCGAACCAGCTCAGCGGCATTATCAGCTACCGCAATATTTTTCTGCTCCTGAGCCTGCGCCATGACAGGCAACAGAAACGGCAATAACAGAGCCAGAAAACACTGACGCAGCAGATTCATAGCGTTTCGGCTTCCTCTGCGATGATCGCGGGTTCTTTGAGAACAACATTTTCCGGCATCTCCGTGACGTCTGCAGTAAAAGCGCCCGCCAGTGTGCTCAGCCGTATTTGCGCAATGGCGACGCCTGACGCCATTTTTTGCAACAGCAACAGAGACAGCGGTGGCAGAACTTCGCCATCAATGACGGACTCCAGCATTCGTGCGCCATTTTCTGCACGGGTGACGCGCTGCATAATTTCATCGGCGACGTCCGGTTCAATCACCACTTCAGCGCTGAAACGGGAACGCAACACGTTATCCAGTCGGGCCAGTTTTCCGGCAATGATGGTGGTCAGCGTCTCACGCGACAACGGCAGATACGGAATCACCTCCATGCGGGCTAATAATGCCGGTTTGAAGAAATCGGCCAGCACCGGATACAGTGCCTCCTGCATGGCTTCCGGTCTGTCCGCGTATTCGACAATGACCTGATAACCGAGGTTGGATGTAAGGAAAAAGACAATATTTTTGCAGTCGATAACGCGCCCTTCACCGTCTGCCATTTCGCCTTTATCGAAGGCTTGATAGAACAGGTTAAGTACGTCCGGGTGCGCTTTTTCGACTTCGTCCAGCAAAACAACGGAATAGGGTTTCTGGCGGATGGCTTCGGTCAGCACGCCCCCCTCGCCGTAGCCGACATAGCCCGGAGGTGAGCCGATCAGGCGCGAAACCGTGTGTTTTTCCTGAAATTCGCTCATATTGATGGTTGTCAGATACTGACGTCCGCCGTAAAGCAGTTTTGCAAGTTGCAGCACCGTTTCGGTTTTGCCGACGCCGCTGGGGCCAGCCAGCAGGAATGCCCCCAGCGGTCGCCCCGGACGGCGCAAATCGGCGCGTGCCGTTAATAAATGCTTGTGCAGCTGCTTAATCGCCAGTGCCTGACCTTTGATAGTATCGCCCAGCCACTGCGGCAGATCGGTGATGACCGACATTTCGTTTTGCGACAACCTGTTGAGGGGAACGCCGGTCCATTCAGCAATCACGGCAGCGATCTGAGTCTTGTCCACATGAGGGGAAACCAGCCGCTGTTTTTTGTATGTCACCTCCAGTTCCGCCATCAGCCTTATCAGGTGATGGCGTTTTTGTGGCAACGTGAGGGGGATGGGATCGGCTGAGGGAGTGTCTTCTGCGACTGTTGCTGGCTCGTCATGTTCACTGGCATTGACGTCCAGCAGATCGTGGCGCAGGGAAATGATCTGGTGTACCAGTTCCCGCTGTTGCTGCCATGCTTCTTCCAGTACCTGACATTCGTTTTTTGCTGCGGCGTATTTTTGCTGCAGTTCATCCCGGCGCTCTGCATTATGGAACAGGCCAATACGCTGTTCACGCTCCAGTTGACGGATTTCCGCGTCATACTGGTGACATAATGTGGTCAATGCAGATATCTCTTTCGGCGGTGATGACAGGTTGATCGCCACGCGGGCGCAGGCGGTATCCAGAACGTCAATGGCTTTGTCCGGCAATTGCCGACCAGAAAGGTAACGTTCACTTAAATTTGCCGCCGCCTGCAACGCCTCGTCGTCAATCAGTACACCGTGCGCCTGTTCATATACCGCAGACAGACCACGCAAAATGACCGTGGCCTCCGCTGCTGTGGGTTCACTCACTTTCACCAGTTGAAAGCGACGGGATAACGCCGCGTCTTTTTCAAAATACTTTTTGTATTCGCTCCATGTGGTGGCGGCAATGGTTTTCAGTTCGCCGCGAGCCAACGCGGGTTTCAGCAAATTGGAAATATCCAGTCCGCCCTGCTGGTTGCCTGCGCCGATCAGCGTATGCGCCTCATCGATAAACAAAATCACCGGAACCCTGGACTGAGTCACTTCAGCCATGATGCCTTTAAACCGCTTTTCAAATTCGCCTTTAACCGATGCGCCAGCCTGCAGCGCTCCTAAGTCCAGCGTCATAATATCGGTATTTTTCAGTCCGTCCGGCACCTGCCCGGTAACAATACGCAGCGCCAGTCCTTCAATGAGCGCACTCTTGCCCACGCCCGCTTCGCCTACGACCACAGGATTATTTTTTCGACGACGACAGAGAATATCGATCATCAGGTCAATTTCGTTGTCGCGGCACAACACGGGATCAAGCCTGCCGTTACGCGCATCAGCGGTCATGTTCTTTGCGTAACGGGAAAGCAATGTGTCGCCAGCATCGGCTGTTGCACCGGTCAGGCCTTCGCGATTGTTCAGCATCACCGATTCCGCTGAACTCTGTGTCCACTGTGAAAAATCCTGTTGCAGGCGATCGCGGTTGATGCCGGTCAGCAGACGCACGGCAGCTGGCGTGACATAGCGTGACGGAGAATGTAACAACGCCAGTAATAATACGCCGCCGCGCAACTCAGTCATCCCCATACTGGCTGAAGCCAGCAACCAGCCATCTTTCAGCCAGTCAACAAGGAGCGGCGAAAAGGACGGGTAGCCATGGGTTGTTCGCGTCGCAGTATAATTCTCTGTCGTCAGCGCCTGACGCAGTTCGTCGGTGATAATTTCCGCTTTTTCTGCAATCACACGCAGGTCGCTCCGTGGAACGGCAAGCATCTGTATCAGTACATGGTTGACCGTAATTTCGCTTGCCTGCTGGCTCATACATTCCGATGCCGCCATTTCCAGCACCTGCTTTGTCAACGGATTCAGCCGCTGTACCAGTGTGGAAATATCAATCTGGATCATAAACATCTTCCCTTAGCGCAACAGGTGCGTCAGTTGCTGCAAAATATCCTGAGTCTGCGTACTGAGTCGCAGGGTGTAATACAGATAAACCACGATCAGAAGACCCGCTCCGCCCATCAACAGGTGCTTAATTTCCAGCCTTTTTATCAGCCGGTAACGGCCTCCCGTCCCCTGTTTATCCTGATGTAACAGAGGGAGCGGCGCATCTCCACGCAACTGATGGATAACGTGGTGGAGGCGGCGAAAAATCTGCTCAAACTCATTCTGAGATTGCGAATGCCGAGTGCTGACTTTATAACGCCCGCGAAAACCCAGCGAAAAACAGAGATACAGGAACTCCAGCAGATCCTGATACCGTTGCGGTTCCCGGATCAGGCGCTCCAGCAAAATAAAGACCTTCTCACCCCCCCATGTCTCATTGTGAAAATGGACCAGCAGGGATTGTTTTACCCATTCGTTCTGATTTGACCAGCCGTGTCCCAGCGCCACTTCGTCAATAAAGGTACACAACACATAACGAAAAGAGATGATGACGCCCGGCTCATAACCTTGCTCCTGCAACAGTTGCTCCACGGCCTGTACATCGGTCACCACCTGACTGAACAGATATTCCGGTAGCGGCTGGTTCTGCATGCCTTTCAGGCGCATTGTCATACCGAGCAGCGGTGTGGCTGCGTCAACCATATTGTTCAGGCTGTGGCCGCGAAGCGACAGGTGGTACTGCCGCCCCGTATCTTCAGCGATGTCGGAAAGAAAGCCGGACAATTCACTCATGGATTTATCCTCTTACCGCCCATAGCTGCATATCTAGCGACGGGAATGAGCCTGATACGTGCAGGGCAATGGCATTACTGTTGAGCACATCGGTCCATGCCTTGCCCGTCTTATCCAGACTGAAATAGATGTAATTAGCATGGAACGGCAACTGGCGTGGGGCGGATAAGAGGGGAACCAACTGGATACCCGGTACCTGCACGCTGACCACACTGCGGATTTTGTCCGGTGATGACACTTTGGACTGCTGGATAAACTGGCGCAGAATTTGATCGTGAGGCATCTGTGCATGGACGGCCAGAACAAAACTGGCTTCCTGCAACAATTGTGTATCATTAACAACGGCCTGATAAATATTGTCATTTTTTGACAACGGCAGGTTCTGCGCCCGAGGTCTCAGTACGATACTGAGTTCCCGCTGTACTGCGAGGAGTAACCGGCGAAATGTTTTGGTCAAATCCCGATGATCGTAAACATCATAATCGCAGGGCAGTCGGGACGCGGCAGTGAAGGTCATCAGTTCCCCCAGCAGCCCTGTCAGATCGAGGTACAGCGTTTCCGGATGCAATATGCTAAGACCGGTACGATGAGAGAATCGCGTCTGGTTGCGGTTTAGCATCTGCAGCATCATAAATTCCGCCACATCGGCAATACCACTTTGCTCAGGAGAGCCGATCCGCTCGGCCAGATCGCTGGCGCGACTGCGAATGGTTCCCTGAATCTCATCCAGATAAGAATACAGCACCTGACTGGCCCTGATGGTCTGACAGGTCGGAATGAATGTTGGGTCAAGCGTCAGTGAGCCGTCTGCGGCTTTGTCCTGAATCCGGCATAAAGGTAATAAGGTGAATGAGCTTAAATCCTCCGCACCACTGACGATAAGCGGAAGCAACTGTCCCAAAACCAGTTGCACGGCATCGCCTTCATCGGTGTGCAGATCGCGTACATCCGCGTAGTTCAGGCGATAACGCCCGTTACTCTGTCCGGTGCTGCGCCGACCGGCGATTTCATTGACGGCATCGTGGCTGACGGGCAACGCCAGATAGAGAGTCCTGCTCGCTTCGAAATCTAGCGAAACCGGCTGAAACGGAGCGGGCAGTACATCCTGATAGGGCAGGGAAAATACCGTACCGTCAGGCATGCAGCCCACCGCCTTATCCAGCACCACTTTACCTTGCTTCAGTTGCTCCTGATTAATAGACAGTGCGGTGAAACCCCATGTGAAACCTGACAGGGCCGTCAGGTGGCTTTCCATCAAATAATCATTGAAGCGCTGCTGTTGCTGGAAATGTTGTGGCCGGACAAATAAACCTTCCTGCCAGATCACCTTGTTTTTCATCGCCATGACTACTCATCCTCTTTTTTTATTTCAATGCTGCTGCCGCGTACATGCACCAGCAGGCGATAGTGGTGGCCCGTACTTTCTACTGGCTCCATCTGTTTCCATTCCGTGGTCTGGTCGTCGGAAAAATAAGCAACCACACCGACAAAGCACGTTTTTGCATCCAGTTTTACGGGCGGCAGGGTTTTTATCGTATCGGGCAGCAGGTTGAAGTCCTGATGGTCGACATAGTTTTTCCCCAGTGCTTCATCCAGCGGCGTTGTGGCGATCAGGTCATAGTCAGCGGCCTGCAACTTCGAATCGTCACTCATCCAGATTAACTGGACGTCAACCGGAGTTGCCTCTCCGCTGTCATTCAGGTTTGTATCTGGTTCAGTCAGCAGCGTAACGGTCGCTTCGGATGGCTGATCCGCCTGTTTGCCGACCTGAATGTCCGGATTGGAAATCACCTGCGACACTTTTTTCATCATTTCACAACCGCTCAGCGCGCCTGCCAGCAACAGCATCATTACGCCGGACAGTACGCACCGTTTCATGCTTCCGGCTCCCGCTGTTTTTCACGCAGTACACGGTCATAAACCTGCGCATAGACCTCATTAAAAAGCATTTCAAATCCCTGTTGGCGGTCGGATGCCAGCTCATCGTAATAGTTGCAGTACATTTGCCATGCCCACGCATCATTCATTTCCTGACGTTGCTCATGGCTGCGGCGGTACAGGGCGAAGCGGCGCATCAGGCTTGCGGGAGAGAAGGCTTCCAGCATGATGCGCAACGCTTCGACAATTGCGGTTTTATTCGCTTCTTCATGGTGACGAACATTGCGCAAGCTTTCGGCAATAGCCGATGGTGCGGAGAGGTGTACCGGGCTTTTCCCTTCGGCAAACAGCACGCTAAGCGCCGTGTCATAGTCCAGATCCAGACGCAGTGGATTGTCTTCCAGAGGACGTAAGTGTTTATCAGACAGGCTGTTTTGTTGGTGTTGCAGCCTTAATAGTCCCTTAACGGTTGCCTGCACGGCTCGCCCCACTTCTTCCAGAAAGTCACTGGCATCCTGCGAGTCGCGCAGCGGTAGCGCACAGTCAAGTCCCCGCATCAAGGGCGTTACGGCAACGTGCTGTCGCGCCATATCGACTTCCGTTGCGGTATCTGGGGCGTCCGTTTCAACGGGCGGCAAATCCATAAAGTGATTATCCAGCCCCCCTTTTTCTGCCAGATCGGACATCGGCGGCGTCAGCGAGAACCGCGCATTTCCTGTGTCAAAATGGTTGCTGCCGCCCGTGGTCAGGCTTTCTGCCTGTAAGGCGGCAAGCGGATCTCGCGTAAAACCGTTGGCAACAGTAGGTGCAATCTCCCGGTAAATGGTGGTTTCCGCATACTCTGGCTGACCTTCCGTCGTCAGCAGATCGGACAGGCGATCGCTGTTAGTGACGATCGTTTCCGGCGCTGCCATTTGTTCTTCATAACGCGCAACGCTACCGATAAACGCCTTCAGGATCAGATTATTCAACCTGAGTTCATCACCCTGTTGCAGACAGATCAGACCCGTACCCGGTGATACAGGAGCCTGATTGATCTCCAGACCTGCGATATGGCTTTTCAGGCAAAATGCAGCATCATGCCAGCAGACGGTAAATGCACGTTCGGCGATGGATTGTTTGCGATCCTGAAGCGACCAGTGGCACTGCCGGGCATGGCCGACATCGCCGCCCTGCGAGGTAAATACGCACTTTGCTGCCCGCCCGCTTTCCAGCTCGCTGCCATTCACAACCTGTAGTGTCAGCGAAGGCTGTATTTGCTGATGTTGATTCTGCTCCGGCATGTTGTTTAGGTTCTCCCTGTCTGGTTACTGTTTTTTATGCCCGGACTTTAATGGTGACACCGGGGCAGGTTTCTGGTTGACCGACGAAGGTCGTCCAGCCGAGGCGGGAGGTTCGTTCATCTCCCAGCGTCATACCGCCGATTTGTTTCGGAGCCATTTCGAGCCGCAGATCCCATGCGAACTGGTCACGCAAGATAAATGCCACAAACATGGTCAACGGCAGAAAGCTCTCTCCGTTGGGCAGAAACGTCAGGAAACGTTCACGCGACAGCCCCCGGATACGCAGCAAAAATTTACTGCTGCGATCCAGTACCTGATTGCCCAGCGTAAAATTTTGTCCCAGCACTGAACGCGGAAGCCTGCGCCAGTCCCGCTGCAGAAATCCCCCCAGTCGATTTTGTTGTGAGGGCCGGATATCCACTTTACGCAGCTGCCAGCGCTGTAGCGTGACATCCTCAAGATCAAAGCAGTGAGAAACCAGATCGCATATGATCTCCGCCGAACGCCCCGGTCCCGCCAGAACGCCGGTATACGCGAGCATTTTGCTGTGATTGATGACCAGACGATCCCGCTGTGACTGACTGCCAAGCCCGACAAGGGCGTACATTCGCTGAGTAAACTCGTCGGTTCCGCCATTGTTAAAGCAGATATGCCAGCGGTATTTGCGCCAGATGTGCCAGATAAACTGGATCATCCGGTGTGAAAACAGATCGAGGAAATCCGCCATCCCGCTTTCACCCTGAGTGCTTTCCCATGCAATCTGATCCAGATAAAATCCCGGCAGTGGCGACTGACTACCGTGCAGGCCAGAAAACGCCACTGTCACCACGTATTGTCCACTGTCGTTTTGCGTTATTCTTACAACATCGCTGCCGGGGAAAGCGAGACTGGTATCAGCTTCAAAGCGTACAACCTCTTCATCCGGATCGGTTGCCAGCGAAATATCATTGTGTTTACCGGTAATACGGTATATCGCATCAACCAGTGCAAAAAAGTTATGGCGGCGAACATTGATGCCGTCCATGGAAAATGTCCGCTCAGGAGCATCGGCAGCGTGATGGTTTACATCAGCGCGTGCTGGCCGGTTTTGTCCGTCCATGTATAACTCTCCTGAGTACGGGTATTGACAACGGTCAATTCATGGAAACTGTTCACGCTGGCATACAGCGAAAAGAAGAAAGAGAGCATGGTTCCCAGCAGAAAAATTTCGCCTTCGCAGACAAATGGGGCCGGATTAATGTACAGCGTGGTCGCAAGCCCTCTCACAGGTAAGCCTTCAAACAGATGATCCACCGGGCGGGTATCAATATCTTCGATAGCGTCCAGCTTTTGCTGCGACAGTCGCGCTGACTGTGGATGGTGAATGCCCGGCAGGTCGAAGATATGTAAGATCTTTTTCAGCGTCTCCAGATCCAGCAGGGACAGATAGTTCAGGTTCATACAGGAAAGCAGCGACCAGTGAAGCGTGCCATCCTGCACGGGCCAGAGTGGCGCTGAAGGTTTTGTCAGATTGCTGAACGGAGCGGTCGCCGTTTTTTTCCCGGCGGGAATGCATACATCGCCCGGCAGCAGGTTCACTGGCTGTTCCCGGTTGGTACAAATCAGGCTGACGGATGCAACTTCATCTTTCAGCAAATACTCTTCTGGCTTGCTGCCATCCGCCAGTACGAACGCAATAGAATGATCAAAGCCCGGATGAAAAAGGGATGTCTTCTTACGATGCTGGTAGTAAACCACTTCCCGCTTATGTGCATATTCGACCTGATGCCGGAAACCGTTAAATTCAGGGTATTCCCGTACTACTGGCTCGACGCTCCCTTTATTGGCAGAGCGCACCTGACTGGAAACCTGTTTAACGGCGAAAATATCGTAGCAATCAGGGCGCTTGTGGCTGGCCGAGAGCGGGTATTCAACGTGCCCTCCTTCTGGCGCTATAACTTCGGCGTGATGAACGAATAAATTGACCGCAGGGGAGCAGAACAACCGAAATGAATTCTCCCTGATTTTACTATCGACCGGGAGCGGCAGAGAAAACTGGAGACGCAAGGTTATTTGTTCTGCGGTCAATTCAGCCGGAATGGATGGTACGCCGTTGATATCAAAGAACAGAAAACTTTCCGGGTAGCAAAGGTATTCCTGTAAGATCCGGTAGCCGCTATAAACATTTTTCGGGTAGGGCAACAGCGCATCCTGCCGGTCAAAGCCGACCGGCGTCAGACAGAAATCGGGTAACGCGATAGTGACGTCATTTATCATCAACTCGGCTTTACAAAGGTAACGGCACAACCACAGGTAAAGCTGCCAGCGGGTATAATCATCATCATTACCCAGCCAGAAACGAAGTTTATTCAAATCGAGCGATGCCAGACTGATTTTTTTATTGGTCGCGAACGTGATGTCAATCATGCCCAGCTTATGGCTGCTGTTGTTTACTACCGACGCCACACGTAACGGCTGTAGCCAGACATCCCGGCTGAGTGTAAAAGTACAGGCTGGCGGCAGTTCCCGCTCACCATCGTCATAAATTTCGTCGTCGCTGTTTATCACTACAGGTAAACTCTTCACCTGTTCACCGCGCGCCACTTTAACCGGTGTGGTAATGGTGTCGATATCCGGCGCATATCCAATGATGGTCATTGACGGCGTCGGGCGCAGATAATTAGGGCAGAGCGTGTTCAGCAGGCTGTGGGTCAGCTCAGGAAATTCGTCTTCGATCTTGGCCCGCAGGTTGCCGGACAGAAATGCAAACGCCTCGATTATACGCTCCACATCCGGGTCGGTTCCCTTTTCTGCCAGAAATCGCGCCAGATGCGGCTTTTCTTTCGCCAAAAGTTTTCCGAGCTGACGAATATAGTCAAGCTCTTCCCTGAAATAGCGTTCTTCTTCTGCCATAACTGTTTAATCCATCCTGTAATGCTGGCAGCCATCAAGCCGCACATTAAATTCCAGAACGTTTCTGTGACCTTTTATGTCCACAAATGCGGTAATCTGAAAACGAAGATCCAGTGGGTTGTTCTCATCCTGAATAGCCGCAGTGACATCTACCTGCGAAATCCGGGGTTCATAATGCAGAATGCAGCGTCTGATTTTTTCAATCTGAGTCTCCCGGAAATTTCCCGTGGCCTGTTCTTCACTGCCCGGATCGGATATCCCCATCCCCGGGGCGCTCTGACAGCTACCGGGGCGCGTGTTCAGCACATGATTCAGATTGCGTCTGATCGAATTCTGCAAAGCCTGAATATAAGTGGAACGCGAACCTGACGCCTGAGTATCACTCAGGCGTTCAAACAGACTCCCTGCACGGTATTGTTCACGTTCCTTCATTTTTAGACCTTTATTCTTTATCCAGACGCCCGACCAGCGAGAGTTCAAACGAGGCTCCCATGTATTTAAAGTGCGGTCGAACCACCATGCTGACCTGATACCAGCCCGGTTCGCCTTCCACATCGGAGACTTCAATTTTGGCGGCCCGCAGGGGCTTACGGCTGCGGACATCAGCGGGTGGATTTTCCTGATCCGCAACATACTGTCTGATCCAGTTGTTCAGTTCCCGCTCGAGGTCAGTACGTTCTTTCCACGAACCGATTTGTTCACGCTGTAATACTTTAATATAGTGAGCTAACCTATTGATAATGAACATATATGGTAACTGAGTACCCAGCTTGTAGTTGGTCTCTGCTACTTTACCTTCGGCGGTATTAGGGAAACGTTTGGGCTTCAGTACTGAATTTGCAGAGAAGAATGCTGCGTTATCAGAGCCTTTGCGCATGGTCAGGGTAATAAACCCTTCTTCAGCCAGTTCATATTCGCGACGGTCGGTTATTAGCACCTCTGTCGGTATTTTGGCCTGAATTTGTCCCATAGATTCAAAGAGATGTACGGGAAGATCCTGCACAGCGCCACCGTTTTGCGGACCGATAATATTTGCGCATAACCTGAATTGCGCGAAACTCTCGGTCATGCTGGATGCGAGTAAAAAAGCGGTATTTCCCCAGAGGAAATGCTCATGTTCACCAGTAACATCCTCATGATAATTAAAGCTTTTTACAGGATTATCTATTGGGGAATATGGCAGGCGCAGCAGATAACGGGGTGCCGTTAATCCAAGGTATTTTGAGTCTTCACTTTCACGCAGCGAACGCCATTTGGCATAAGCCGGTCCTTCAAACACGGCATAAAGATCTTTAATCTGAGGGAGCTCAGTGTACGACTTCAGCCCAAAGAATGCCGGGGAAGCAGAAGAAATAAACGGCGCGTGGCTCATGGCTCCTACACTGGAAAGGTAGCGGAGCAACTTCATATCCGGCGTGGTGTTGCTAAATTCGTAATCACCGATTATCGCCCCGATTGGCTCGCCGCCAAATTGTCCGTAGCCGCTTGCGTAAACGTGTTTATAGAACCCAGACTGAATAATTTCTGGAGCAAATTCAAGATCATCCAGTAATTCGCTTTTAGTGGCATGCAGCACATGGATTTTAATATTTTCCCGAAAATCGGTACGATCTACCGTTGTTTTCAGTGAACGCCAGAAAGACTCCAGAGCCTGAAATTTTTTGGCGTGCTGTATGGCATCCATTTGTCTGCTCATTTTTGCATCTAACTCAGCGATCATGCTATCTACAGCGAGCTTGTTGACAGGCTCATGCTGATCCTCGCTGTGCAGCATACTGGAGATAAATGCAGCGACACCCTGACGCGCAACATCATAACCTTCAGACTCAGGCTCAATACGAGCTTGCGCCATGATAGTGTCCAGCAACGACGCAGAAGACGCAGAGGCCGGTTCGACTGCGGTCAATTCCTGTTCCTGTAAAGACATACTGCTCTCCTTTTTGATTATTCTTTATTCATCAGGCTCAGTTCAGCCAAAAGCTGTTCGCGTTTTTCTTCGTCACCCAGCAGCGCCTCAATCTGAGCGCGAAATGTCGGAAAGTTTCCCATTGGCGATTTCAGGGCCACCAGAGCTTCACGCAGTTCCATCAGTTTTTTCAGTTCAGGTACCTGCCGGGCAACGTTGTCCGGTGAAAAATCGTTCAATGATTTAATGTCCATCTGAATGTTCAGTTCGTCATCAGGCTTATCGTTAAGTAAATTCGGGACATTAAAATTCAGACTGATGTCAGCTTCTGCGATGACCGAGTTGAAATTGTTTTTATTAATTGAAACGGCACTCCGTTCATCCAGAGAAGTGTTATCCTCTTTCCCCATATCGCCGACGACAAGTATATTCAGTGGCAGCTCAACCTCTGAAATCTGTCCATTCGTTTTTGGTACGTATCTTATGTTGACCCTTTCTTTTGGTGCCACGCTGCCATCGTTTTTATTACTCATAGTCGATATGTCCTTAGCATGAAGAAGGCTAATTGATAGTATTATTTAAACGGTAAAGATAATCTAAATACAAAATTCAATGTATCTTAATGCAAAATACACTTAACCACATAGATTTCATGTAAAAAATACAATGTATTCATTTGTTTGCATCCTTTGTGGGGTTGTGGAGTATTTCAGCATGCCTATGATCTCCGTTACCGTTCAACATCTCTAAAATATCGTATTTTAAATCCTGTAACGTGATCTTAATCATATATTGCGCGAAGATAGTATCACATACTCATGGGGAAATAGTAAGCGAGGGATGACAAAATGGCAATATAACTTAAATGCTGTATAAAATAACCTCTCAAGGAGTTTGTTTTGGCGGGATGATATTTATATTAGTGATGCATTTATCTCAAAATATATGCCATTGTAATGCTTTGTTGTTCCTTGCTATGAAAAATAGTAATCCGTTTTAAGGAATGTAATATTCTTTATTTGATTTATATTGTCATTCCAAAATATCAAGAAGCCGCATTTATCCTCGGTTGCAGGAATAAGTTACCTGTCTGTATGGATAAATTTATTGTAATTAAATTGTGAAAATAACGTATAAAGGAGCGTAAAATGCCAACACCGTGTTACATTTCTATTACAGGTCAGACTCAGGGAAATATCACTCAGGGTGCCTTCACCGCAGATTCTGTCGGCAATATCTACGTGCAGGGCCACGAAGACGAAATGCTGGTGCAGGAATTTCTGCATAACGTGACCGTTCCTACCGATCCACAGTCCGGCCAGCCAGCCGGTCAGCGCGCCCACAAGCCATTCATCTTTACCGTTGCGCTGAACAAGGCCGTCCCGCTGATGTACAACGCGCTGGCTTCCGGTGAAATGCTGCCGAAGGTGGAGATGCGTTGGTGGCGCACATCTGTCGAAGGTAAACAGGAGCACTATTTCACTACCCGCCTGACTGACGCGACCATTGTTGATATGAATCTGCATATGCCGCATTGTCAAGATCCGTCACAACGTGAGTTCACACAGTTGCTCGCCGTAAAACTGGCCTATCGCAAAATCGAATGGGAACACGTCAAATCTGGCACTTCCGGTGCTGATGACTGGCGTGCGCCGCTCGAAGCGTAAGAACAGACATAAGCCTCCAGCCACCATAACTGGAGGCTTTATTGTTCGGATAGTGTTTACCAGTTTTGAGGATAGTTTATGCCTGTAAAGGGAACGCATTTCACGCTTGTGGTGGAGGGGCAGGCTCCTGAAACCTTCGCAGTGGTCGGTTTTCGCCACTCGCAGTCATACTCGTCGCTGTTTTCACTTACCGTGAATGCCGTCAGCAGTAACCCAGCCGTTTCGTTTCAGGAATTACTGGAAAGCAACGCCACGCTGACCATCTTTCGCAACAATATTCGGCAGCGTCAGATCCGGGGGATTGTTACCGGCTGCGAACAGGGCGACTCCGGTAAACACCAGACGCTGTATACCCTGAACATCCACCCTCCGTTCTGGCGCAGCGCACTGCGGCGCAACAGCCGCATTTTTCAGAACACCGACATCTCCGGGATAGTGTCGACCCTGTTTGGTGAAATGCTGGTCACAAAGTGGCAGCCCAAACTATCGTTTGACCATCCCGAACGCGAGTTCTGCGTACAATTCGCGGAAACCGATTATGACTTTATCAGCCGCCTGCTGGCCGAAGAAGGCATCTTCACCTATGAAGAAGAGAGCAACGGTGAACAACAGCTTATTCTTTGCGATAACGCCGCCAGCCTGCCGGATACGGATGCCCTGAACTATCACCCGGAACCCGGCGAAGAAACCAGTCTCTACCACGTTATGCAGTTTCGCTGCAGCGCTCAAATCCGGCCTGCGAAAGTCACCACACAGGATTACACCTTTAAAACGCCGTCATGGCCGGGGCAGTTTAAACACCAGGGCGACAATCTGGATTCGCAGTATCCGGTTTATGAAATCTTCGATTATCCGGGGCGCTTCAAAGATGAGGCTCACGGAAAGGCATTCACCCAATACCAGACCGAAGGCTGGCGCAATAACGCTGAAATGGTCACCGGGCTGACGGATTCGCCAAAGTTATGGCCCGGCGTGCGTTTTGAGCTGAAAGAACATCCCCGCGCAGACCTCAACGTACAGTGGCAGGTGGTGAGCAGCGAACTTATTGGCGAACAGCCGCAGGCACTGATTGGTCACGAAGGTCAGGGAACCACGCTGACCAACTACTTTCAGGTGATACCGGGTAAACAGACTTGGCGACCCACGCCGCTACCCAAGCCGCAGATGGACGGCCCGCAGACCGCCGTTGTTACCGGCCCACCGGGGGAAGAGATTTTTTGCGACGAGCACGGTCGAGTGCGGGTGAAATTTACGTGGGACAGATATAACCCGGCAGACGACACCAGCTCCTGCTGGATACGCGTCTCGCAGGCGTGGGCCGGGGCCGGATTTGGCAATCTGGCCATTCCCCGCGTCGGGCAGGAGGTGATTGTTGATTTTCTCAATGGCGACCCTGACCAGCCCATCATTATGGGCCGTACCTACCATGCGGATAATAAATCCCCCGGCAGCCTTCCCGGCACCAAAACTCAGATGACGCTGCGCTCCAAAACCTACAAAGGCGGCGGCTATAACGAACTGATGTTTGAGGATGCGACCGGGCAGGAATTGTTGTCAATGCATGCGCAGAAGGACATGCATACCGTAGTGGAAAATGACCGCACTACTGAGGTGAAACGCGACGATCATACCACCATCACCCATGATCAGAGGCTTGATGTCAACAATGAGCAACATACTACGGTAAAAAAGGATTGCACCAGAACAGTTACCGAAGGTAATCATATAGTTACAGTCGAAAAAGGCGAACAGCATATCAAGGTCAATACCGGTCAGCGTTCCCTTTTTGTCGCTAACGGGCATAGCGTAACAGTAAAAGACGGCGGGGAGACCAATTCCATAAAGAACGGTGGGCAAAAAAATACCATCAAGGGCGACCGGTTCCTCACTGTACAGGAAGGCAACCAGACAACCAATATCGCCGGGAAACTGGATCTGACGGTAGGCGATACCATCACCATTACCTGTGGAGCGGCAAAGCTGGAAATCAAGAACGATGGCTCCGTTACGCTGAATGGGGTGAAATTCACGTTTATTGCTTCAGGTGAAGTGAAGGTCGAAGGCAAGGAAATCACGTTAAATTGATTTGCCCGCAGCAATTTTATTGGGAAAGGAAAATGTCGGGAAACAAAAATGCAGTTGAACGAAAGCTGGCAGAACTGGAACGCCTCTGGCTGGAAGCCAGTGACGATGAGAACGCCCGTATCTTTATCTGGCGCACGCCTGCTGATTCAGATCGTCTGATACATGTGTTCTTTGCCCTACAGGAAGAGCAGCAAAATGACTTTACGACGCCCGATCTGTTCATCCGCTTCAGTACGCCGTTTGAAACACGCTATGGATATCCTCATGCTCTGGAAGACGAGTTTATTGAACGAGTGAATGTCTCGGTATTTCCCGAACCGCGCTGGCAACCTGTCGGCTCGCTTCCTTGCTACCGGGCAGATACGTTGCATGCACTAATGAGCGACTTTGCGCATTATCATCAGGATTATCTGCGCTATCTGTCCGTGCTCCTGACCGCCTCTTCTGTCAGCCATGCGGATTCTCATCGACAGTTTATTGACGACCTGTGTCAGAGCATAACCACCAGAGCATCTCGTTTTCGTCTGCTCCTTGTTGATACCCATGAGAACCCTGACTGGCAATGGCTTCTAACCCGGTATCCGGAAAATGCACGCTTGCTGGCACCGGATATCAGTGAAGATGAACTGATGCGACAGACGCTGAATGAAACACCCACGTCGGATGGAACCGCCATGCTGCGTTTTCGCCAGTTGATGACGGACACTTTTATTTCCTTAAAAAAAGGCTCGGCAGCACAAACTGAGCAACTGGCGCAAAAAGCACTGGAGCTTGCTCGTCAGCAGGGATGGGGCGATCAACAGGTTATCATGCTCAGCATGATCGCAGGCGGCTGGCTACAGGAAAAACATGCGCAGAATGCCATCAAAAACTATCGTCTTGCGGTACAAACCGCAGTAGATCTGCCGCCAGAACCCCGCCATCTTCTCGTCACCCAGAACCTGATGGGGGAAGGTAATGCATGGTTTATGGATAAGAAACCAGAGCAGGCATCCGATGCCTATTATCGTTCCGCACAGGAAGCACAAAACATCCCTTCTCTGCTGCTGACGATGGAGGGATACAGGATGGCAGGCTTCAGCCTGATGTCGGTCACGCCCCCACCGGCAAAAACGGCGCAGCATTACCACGCAGCGTTGAAAGCGGGATTGTCCATGAGCGATGAAGAACGGGCGCAGTCGGGATTTATGCAGATTTTCCGCGATCTGCTCAACTGGCTTTCACCCGAAGCCACATCCCGGATCGACAGTTTTTCCGAACGGTATCTGAAAGCGCAAGCAGAGCTTATTCAGCAGGCTGAAGAGGCCGTGGAACAAGCTGAACACCATGATGTCTGTGCCGCTGTAGTACAGCACGATAACGAACTGACGCAAAGGATGGAAACGCTGTTTCAGAGCACCTTGCTGGAGCGGGAGCACATGCTCAGTCAGGAAAAGCCGCTTTATCAGCAGGTGCTCCGTCTTGCCCGTCAATACAGCCATGCCTTCTGGAGCGCAGGAACTGAAATCGCCCATCCACTGGACAAATCTGTTGATGAATGGCCCTTTTCCCCTTTACTACCGCCTTTCGCCACACATCTTACGGATGAAAATATATTATCACTGTTCGGTTTAATTTTCACTCCGTCTCAGGAGCCATTACATGCTGAATTTTAACAAAAAGAAATGGCTAATTATTGTCGTACTGGCCGCCCTGCTGATGGCGTATGTGGGCCTTGTTGACGATACATACCGTGATGAAATCAGGGTATTTCTGCGCCAGTTAATGCGGGCGTTGTAATTCAGGGAGGAACCATCATATGGCCATTAACGCCAGTAAACATTTTGACCCGATGCTGGGGATCGATTTTCATTCTTATGTCCTGCCGCCGGGAGTCTGGCCCACACCGCATATCGCCGTGGTTTTTGACGTATGGGACTATGCTCCCATCATTGGCGCGACGGTAAAAATCCACGGGCTGAGACGCACTGTTGCCGGTACGGAGGGAAAAGTCGTTCATATTCTTGTCGGTGCGCCGGTTCCTCCCCCCAAAGTCCCTGGCGGCCCCCAGACCGATGATGAAGTGTTTATGGGCAGCAAAACGGTCGTTGTGGATGGCGACCCACTGTCACGTCGTCTGTCCCCCACATTAAGCTGTAACGTGGCAGGTATCATTCCGCCGTTTCGCCTTCGGCGTGCCAAAAAAATGCCGATCCTCTCATTGACTGCGCCACTAACGGTCAATATGGCGCTGCCCCATCATGTTTCCGTTGGCGGGCCGCAGACCATCAGCATGATGTCAATGTTGACCAAGGTCGGATTTTCCGCCTTCAAGCGTATAGGCAAAAGTAAGGCTTACAAAAAGTTTATGGATAAATTTAAAAAGTTCCGCCAGAAACTTTTTGAAAAAATGGAGCCGGGATTCCTCAAGTGTAAGGTACTGCGCGCTGAACCCGTCGATATTCGTGACGGCAGCGTCAGACTGGAACAGCGTGATTTCCTGCTACCGGGCCGGGTGCCACTGGACTGGATACGTTACTACCGTTCAGCGGATGTACAGGAAGAGGGATTGTCTGGTTATGGCTGGAAAACGCTGGCAGATACCCGTTTTATCCATCATACAGAACAAGATTACCATGAACTTGTACTGGCTGACGGTTCCCTGTTTTTTGCAAACATCCCCGAACAAGCAGGCCAAGCCTACGCCGTAAGCAGTCTGCCGGGGGGCGCACTGCTGTGGTATGAGGAAGAGGACGACGTTCGCCACTGGTATGCAGAAACGGAGGAAAACCGTCGATGGCGCTTTCGTCAGGAAACCGCGTCGCCGGCATCAATTCTGCGTCCGGACAGACTGGAAGACAACAACGGTAACGGCTGGCGTTTTCGCTATGAAACCGGGCGCATTACCCTGACGGAATATGCCTCACAGGCACTGACCGGGCGAAGAGTGGAAGCGGCGTGCCTGAACCAGCGCATCGTCAGCGTTTGTCTGTACGACAGCCATGCTGATATCGGGCCGGACAGCGATGAAACGCCAACCCTGCTGACGCAGTATGACTATACCCCGGAAAACCAACTGGCAGGGCAGACGGACAGTTGTGGCCATCGCCGCCATTTTGCGTGGCAGGAACGGGTTTACATGCAGTATCACGCCGACCGTCTCGGCCAGCGCTTCCATTATGAATATGACGATACGTGGCGCGTTATCCACGCATGGGGTGACGGCGGTTACTACGACTATCATTTTGCATGGAATGACCTCTGCCATGAGCTGGAGATGACCAACTCGCTGGGGCATACGACCCTCATCCGCTTCAGCGAAGACCGCCTTCCCCTGTGTGAAATCGACCCGGACGGTGGTGCCACCTTCTTTCTGTATGATGAATTTGGCCAGACGGTCAGCATCACCACGCCAGACCGAAGAGTCACTCGTTTTGAATATGATGCCACAGGCAATATTTGCCGCGAAATCGCCCCGGACGATAGCGAGTATGTTGCCGTCTGGCAGGCGCTGCATCTGAAAGAGACTCGCGACCCGGAAGGGGCCAACTGGCGGTTTGGCCATGATGCGCGTGGCAATCTAATCGACGTGACAACCCCGGCTGGCGTGCGACAGCAGTATCACTACGATGCGCTGGGTCAGATGGTGCGCAGAGAGGTCGCCGGACAGGGCCACGAACTGCTGGAGTATGACCGCCTTGGATTTGTCAGTGCGCTGACGGCGCGCAATGGCGCGAGGAGTGAATATCATCACGACAACCGGGGCAACCTGCTGTGTGAAATTAACGCCCTGAACGAGCCGCGCCATTACCGCTACGACAGCGAAGACCGGCTTGTTGAAGCTAAGTTCCCGGAGCGCAACGCTATTCTGCTGGCGTATGACGCTGAAGGTCAGCTTATCACTTACGATGACGGCCATCGCGTCACCCGGCTGGAGTATACCCCCACCGGCGAAGTGGCAGGCTGTATCCTGCCGGATGGCAACCGGACAGGCTATGAGTACGATACCGAAGACCAGTTGATTGCCGTCACCAACCCACTGAACCAGCGCTGGCAGATAATCCGCGACCGTCTGGGGCGCATAGTGGAAGAGCGCGACTGGCGGGGACAGCGTACCCGTTACCAGTGGAGCGCCGACAGTTTGCTGACGGCCCGAACCGAACCGGATAACACCATCCTGAGCTATCGCCATGATAAACAGGGGCGCATCACTGAACAATATCACCATGACACGCTGCTGGCGCGTTACCGTTATAACCAGCGAGGGCAACTGACCGTCTGTGACAACTCGTACCGCAGGTTGAGCTGGCGTTATGACAAGGGTGGCAGACTCACCGAAGAAGTGCAGGATGGGTTTAGCATACAACATGCTTATACGGCGTCCGGGCAGTATGCCGGGCGACAGAGCGACAGCGGCAGCCGCGTGCAGTTTGGTTATAACGACGCAGGACAGTTAAGCCAGATACAGATAAACGACGAACCGGCCACGGCGCTGGCGTATGACAAGCTGGGAAGACTACGGGAAGAGCAGCTTACCCCCACGTTAAAACGAGAGCTGAGCTATAACACTGACGGTGGATTGAGTGCGCAACGGGTCAGTCAGGACGCCAGACCGTTGTTCAGCACCGAATGGCAGTATGATATTCACGGTAACGTGCGGCTGCGTAACGATAGCCTGCTGGGAAAAGAGCTGTTCAGCCATGATGTGATGGACAGGCTGAGTGAGCATGTGGATGTGCTGGGGCGGATAACGCATTTTGTGTACGACGCGGCGGGTAACCGGTTACAGGAAGAAATAAGCGGCAGCGGGGACGACTGGCAGTGTTATGGCCGGGTGGAGGAAGAGCGGCAGGTCACGCTGGAGCACTGGTATAACCGCAACGGGCAACTGATGAGGCGTAAACGCCGGACGCCGTACCTGTGGTCGCAGAAGGTTATCAGCGAATCACTGGAATGGGACGTCAACGGCAGACTTATTGCCCTGCACAGCGACAGCGCCAGCACACAATATGGATATGATGGCCTTGGTCGCCGGGTATTCAAGAAAACGGTCAAAGCCGGTGAAGACACTGCCAGCCTGACGTGGTTCTGGTGGGACGGCGATGCGCTGGCCGGAGAAGTACAGGACACCGCCCCGGCAGATGAAACATTGACCGCTGTATGTGACATGCATAACCCGGGCAGTAGTGGAGCGCGGGAGACGCACCTGATGAGTCTGGTCACCGGCCAGACCGTACAGGAATACGTCTACTACCCGCAGAGCTTTGAGCCGCTGGCGATGATAAGGTACGGGCGGCGCTGGAACGAAAAGGACGGATTCAGCGAACCGGAGAAGCGGATATATTTTTATCACAACGATGTGAACGGCGCACCTGTAAGGCTGACGGATAAGAGCGGCAATGTGGCGTGGTCGCAGAGCGCGGGGCCATGGGGCGCGTGGAGTGAACAGACCGGTTCGGTGAGAAACCCACTGCGCTTTCAGGGGCAGTATTTTGATGAAGAGAGTGGTTTACATTATAACCGGTATCGGTATTATGAGCCTGAGAGTGGGCGGTACATCTCGGCAGACCCGATAGGGCTGGCGGGGGGCATAAACCAGTATGCATATGCGCCGAATCCACTTAGTTGGATCGATCCGCTGGGATTGAAGAAATGTGGTAATGCGACTGGAACTAAGGCATTACCTGCACCTAAATTGATGGATCATCATATATTCCCTCAACAATTTAAGAGTTTTTTCAAAGCTCGAGGCATTAATATTCATGAGCACACTATTACCATCGGGGAAACTAATCATCTTAAAGGGCTTCATGGTAAAGGGTTAGGTAATATGCCCGGAAAATGGAATAAGCGGTGGGAGGATTTTATAGATAAAAATCCAAATGCTACTGCAAAAGATATTTATCAATATGCTGGTAAGTTGATGGATGAGTACGGATTAAGTGGATTAGATATACATCCATACAGGAAATGACTTTATGAAAAAGCTCCCTCCTTTTAAGCTAATACCTGAGCCTCTTACTAATGAGGCTGCAAATTTGCCAAAGTTCAAATGGGCTGATGAATCTATAGGTACTCGACATAAATTAGGTGGTGTTCCTGATTTTATTCAGAAAGAGGACTGGCCTGACTGTCCATGTTGTGGAGAGAGAATGACATTCTACGCACAGTTAGATTCAATTAATGATGAATTTTGCATTGCTGATTGTGGAATGATTTATATATTTGTATGCTTAGAATGCAATGAGATCAAATCATTTATTCAGTCCTATTAAATGATTGTAAAATAAAGCCGGATAAGATTATAAATCTTCCCGGCTTAATTTTTATTTAGCCGCTGTGTTCAGCCCACTAAACCACCGCCTCCTTAATCCCCTTCACCACCTGCCGCACCTGATAAAGTTGCTCGCGCAACTCCCGTACCTCGTTGCAGTCGGCAATCAGCACGATGCACCCTTCTGAAATCCTCACGGTCACACCGCGCCCGGTATCAAATCCCGCCTCGTTGAGCCAGTCACCCTTAAGGTGGATGCCGGGGCTTTGCGAGTAACGGGTGGGGGCTTTGGTTTTACGGTTGGTGTGGCAGATGCCGACATAGCCCACTCTCACGTGGCGCTGAATCACAAACAACCCTGGAAACTATTTCATATAGATGGTTCTCATCGGCTGGATGCCATGTTGCAAGCGCGTCAGTTCCGTATTTAATCAGCTGATCTGGTAAAAGGGCAAAATTGTGAGTTGGGAAATTTTTAACGGTTTGTTAAATAGATATAAAATGGTAATACTCAGGACGTGAGGGGGTGGGGGGGGGGGATGTTCCTTAGTATCATTAATATGCTCCCATTTTTATTTGCGGAGTAATAAAGTGTACCGGCGGGACGAACAGAGCAGGATGGCTGAGAAGGTTGTCCCTGATGAATGTTTAGGGTGCTATGCGCGTCATTAATACGGCGTCTAATCGCTATCACCGGAGGGCATAAGGTTAAAGTGCGCATGATGAGCGCTATCGTTACACCAGGAGTAGAACTGGTACGATTAGGGCGCCTGTGGGCGGGTAATAAAACGTACGATACAAAAATGGGGCGTTCAGGGCGCAGGAAAAGCACAACCGATGGGATGGCTTCGTTCGCTTTTAAGAGCTCAGAGCCAATAAATCTAAAAGAGTGGGGGATTCTGAAACAGAAAAACCGCAAGCTTCAAAAGCGTTGCGGTTTCTTATCTTTTACGATCGACTCAGAAAGAATTGGTTGCGGGGGCCGGATTTGAACCGACGACCTTCGGGTTATGAGCCCGACGAGCTACCAGGCTGCTCCACCCCGCGTCCGTCTTTCTTCGTGGTATTTTCAATTCATCTCTGCGTTGGCTTAGTAAAGCTTCGCTGTGAATCGAACTACGTTGTCGAAATCTCTACTCATGCAGAAACTTCTTTATCAAATTTGATTGGTTGCGGGGGCCGGATTTGAACCGACGACCTTCGGGTTATGAGCCCGACGAGCTACCAGGCTGCTCCACCCCGCGTCCGTCTTTCTTCGTGGTATTTCAATTCACCTCTGCAATGGCTTAGCAAAACCCTGCTGTGAATCAAACTACTGCGTAGAAATTTCTACTTCATCAAATTTTAATTGGTTGCGGGGGCCGGATTTGAACCGACGACCTTCGGGTTATGAGCCCGACGAGCTACCAGGCTGCTCCACCCCGCGTCCGTGGATGCGCACTATACTCGGATGACTTTTTGATGCAACCCTTTTTCTTCGATTTCATCACATTAGTATGTAAATTGAACGACTTCGCCTTTTGTGGTCTATTTTTTATGCAATACAGCCCCTGAAGGGCGTGATCACATTCCTTTAGCCCTGGTGGTTTGTTATCTTCATTATGCAGACTAAGGGCAACTTAAAGACGAGATATAATGAAAGGACGTTGGGCAAAGTATCTGATGACAGGCGCCATGGTAGCGATTCTTGCGGCCTGTTCCTCAAAACCGACCGATCGCGGTCAGCAGTATAAAGACGGGAAGTTCACCCAGCCTTTCTCACTCGTAAATCAACCTGAGGCCGTGGGCGCGCCAATCAATGCCGGTGACTTTGCTGAGCAGGTAAATCAGATTCGCACCAGCTCTCCACGTTTATATGGTTCGCAGAACAGCGTTTATAACGCCGTGCAGGACTGGTTACGTGCCGGGGGCGATACGCGTACGATGCGTCAGTACGGGATTGATGCCTGGCAAATGGAAGGCGCCGATAACTATGGCAACGTTCAGTTCACGGGCTACTACACACCGGTAATCCAGGCTCGCCATACCCGTCAGGGTGAATTCCAGTATCCTATCTATCGCATGCCGCCAAAACGAGGGCGTCTGCCATCGCGTGCAGAGATCTACGCCGGCGCGCTGAATGAAAACTACATCCTTGCGTACAGCAACTCCTTAATGGACAACTTCATTATGGATGTCCAGGGAAGTGGCTACATCGATTTTGGCGATGGCACACCGCTGAACTTCTTTAGTTACTCCGGGAAGAACGGTCACGCCTACCGAAGCATCGGTAAAGTGCTGATCGACAGAGGGGAAGTGAAGAAAGAAGATATGTCGATGCAGGCGATTCGCGAATGGGGCGAAAAGCACAGCGAAGCGGAAGTGCGTGAACTGCTGGAGCAGAATCCTTCGTTCGTCTTCTTTAAGCCGCAAAACTTTGCGCCCGTGAAAGGTGCCAGTGCCGTGCCGTTGATCGGCCGGGCGTCCGTCGCCTCCGATCGTTCTATTATACCTGCGGGCACAACGCTGCTGGCTGAAGTGCCGCTTCTGGATAATAACGGTAAATTCAGCGGTCAGTATGAGCTGCGTCTGATGGTGGCGCTGGATGTGGGTGGCGCAATTAAAGGCCAGCACTTCGATATTTATCAGGGTATCGGCCCTGAAGCCGGGCATCGCGCCGGGTGGTATAACCACTACGGACGTGTCTGGGTGCTCAAGCCCGCAGCCGGTGCAGGTAACGTCTTCAGCGGCTGAGTGTGGTAATATCGTACACATTGCTATCACCCCTCTCCCGTCAGGAGGGGGGGCGGGTGAGGGATTCCCTCACCCTTTTTAATTTTGAGGTTATATGTCTGTAATCATCAGCGATGCCTGGCGCCAGCGTTTTGGCGGCACGGCACGTTTATACGGTGAAAAAGCCCTGCAGCTTTTTGCTGAGGCGCATATCTGCGTGGTCGGCATTGGCGGCGTGGGCTCATGGGCGGCAGAAGCGCTGGCCCGTACGGGGATTGGCGCCATTACATTAATTGATATGGATGATGTTTGCGTCACCAACACCAACCGACAAATCCACGCTTTACGCGATACGGTCGGGCTGGCGAAATCAGACGTGATGGCAGAACGTATTCGTCTGATCAATCCAGAGTGTCGCGTCACGGTCATTGATGACTTCGTAACGGCGGACAATGTGGCGCAATATATGGGCGCGGGCTACAGCTACGTGATCGATGCCATTGACAGTGTCCGGCCAAAAGCCGCGCTGATTGCCTGGTGCCGCCGCAATAAGATCCCGCTGGTGACGACGGGCGGTGCGGGAGGACAAATCGATCCAACGCAAATTCAGGTCGCCGATCTGGCGAAGACTATTCAGGATCCGTTAGCGGCTAAACTGCGTGAAAGGTTGAAAAGCGATTTTAACGTGGTGAAAAACAGCAAAGGAAAGCTGGGCGTGGATTGCGTTTTCTCGACCGAAGCACTGGTCTATCCGCAGGCTGATGGATCCGTGTGCGCTATGAAAAGCACCGCAGAAGGGCCAAAGCGGATGGATTGCGCATCCGGATTTGGAGCGGCCACCATGGTTACCGCCTCCTTTGGATTTGTGGCGGTGTCGCACGCCCTGAAGAAGATGATGGCGAAAGCCAGCCGTCAGGCCTGAACCTGACGTGCCGCGTCCAGCACCGCTTCGCTGAGCGCGGCAAGCCCCTGGCTGCGCGAGGCGCTCAGTTGACCGCGTAAGCCCAGCTCATCAAACAGTGCCAGAGGATCCCCGCTAAGCAGTGCGTCGGCGCGTTTCCCTTCAATGGCCGTTAATAAGACGGCCAGTAATCCGCGCACGATACGTCCTTCGCTATCGCCAAAGAAATGTAAGGTCTCACCCTGAAGGGTATAACCGAGCCAGACACGATTCTCACAGCCGGGCACCTCGTGGGCTTGTGCTTTAAGATCGTCCGACAAAGGCGGTAATTGCTTACCCAGCAAAATCAGCTGACGATATTTATCTTCCCACTGCGTCAGCGGAAGGAAGCGTTGTCGGAGGGTGTCTTCTGTGATCACGCTTCCGAACGGATGTCCGGCTAAAGAAGGGCTTGTCATTAATCCACCAGAATTTCAAGGGCACGATCGACGGCAGCCACAAGGGCATCCACGTCGTTTTGCGTATTGTAGGGAGCGAAAGAGGCACGAAGCGTACCTTTCACGCCGAGCGCAGCCAGCAGAGGTTGTGCGCAGTGTTGGCCGGCACGCAAAGCAATACCGTAACCTGCCAGTAAGGTCACCATATCGCTGTGATGCACGCCTTCGAAGTCGAACGCCAGCAGGCTGGAGTCCTGCACGCGAAAAGAACGGAACCCCGGGCGTTGTTTCAGGGCCTCTTCGGCAAGCGTTGCCAGCCCGCGGCTCCAGCTTTCAGCCTGCATAATGTCGATATCCGCGAGCCACTCCAGCGCCGCGCTGAGCCCAATCACCCCGGCGACATTTGGCGTGCCGGCTTCCAGGCGATACGGAATCTCCTGTGTGGTAAATCCGTCGAAGGTGACCTCTGCGATCATCTTGCCACCGCCGAGCCATGGCGTCATTTGCGCCAGCAGTTCCGCTTTCCCGTACAATGCACCAATGCCGGTGGGGCCATAAAGCTTATGTCCTGAGAAGGCATAGAAATCAATATCCAGCTTTTGCACATCCGCCGGGAAATGGACCACCCCCTGAGCGCCGTCCACCATGACCACCATGTCATTGGCATGGGCAATCTCAATGGCGCGCACCAGATCCGGGCATCCTCCCGTTACGTTGGACATCTGACCGATCGCCAGAATGCGGCTTCGCTGGGTAATTATCGCCTCCAGGCGTGATACGTCCGGAAGACGGTCTGCCCCTAACGGCAGCTTAACGACGCGTGCGCCGGTCTGCTCCGCCACCATCAGCCAGGGGACCAGGTTGGCATGATGTTCTGCCTCGCTCACGATAATTTCATCGCCCGCTTTAAGTCGGGGGCGCGCATAACACTGCGCGACCATATTGATCGCTTCAGTGGTGCCGCGGGTCCAGACAATATTTTTACCGCTCGGTGCATTCAGTAACGCGGCGACTTGATCGCGTGCCGCTTCATAACGTGCCGTTAAGCGCTGGGCTTCCACAAACTGGCTCCGGTGGACGTTACCGGCGCTCAGGCTATAAAACTGCTGCGTTGCCGCGATAACCGCCTGTGGTTTAAGCGCCGTAGCTGCGCTGTCGAGATAAATGCCGGCATCGGCCAGAGCAGGAAATTGCGCGCGAAAATGTGCGGGGCTGAAAGCGTTCATGGGATTCCTCATATCAATAGAGAGATCGTCGCGCAAATTTGGCAACAGGGCAAGGTCATTGATCTCTATCAGATTCGTCTGTTTATCCTGGCAAGCTCAAAAAAGCAGGTTATGCTGAATAGTGTCAGGCGAATGTTTTAGCCTGTTTTAAATCAAGGTTTGAATAGCATTAATTGCTAAAGGAGAAAAACTCATGAAGAAGACTGCCGCAATCATTTCCGCCTGTATGTTGACCTTTACCCTGAGCGCCTGTTCCGGATCGAACTACGTTATGCATACGAACGATGGTCGCTCCATCGTGTCTGACGGGAAACCTCAGACTGACAATGACACCGGGATGATCTCGTATAAAGACGCAAATGGTAACAAGCAGCAGATCAACCGCTCAGATGTCAAAGAGATGGTGGAATTGAATAAGTAATAAATTGACGACAAAAAAAAGCACCGCAAGTTGGCGGTGCTACATTAATCACTATGGACAGACAGGGTAAATGTACAGGAAGTGAAAAATTGGTAGCGTTGCTACCGTGGTCTGAATCGCAGACCAATTGCAAACACAACAACACAACATCACAACCGTAAGCCAAAAGCCCTTCAGAACACGCATTCCAAAAAACTTTTCGTTCCGGCTCAGGAAGTGCCGCCACTATAGGTATTTGCTGGTAGTTCCTCAACGGACAAATTATAATGGCTCAGATAAAAAAAACTAATAGGTTAAACATTGTTTCCTGTTTGTTAAATGCCCTTAACATCTAAGTCTTATAACCATGTCGAAGCGATTACCCCCCCTAAATGCATTACGTGTTTTTGATGCCGCAGCACGGCACTTAAGCTTCACTCGCGCAGCCGATGAGCTTTTTGTGACGCAGGCCGCAGTAAGTCATCAAATCAAGTCACTGGAGGATTTCCTGGGGCTTAAGCTGTTCCGTCGTCGCAACCGTTCTTTGCTTTTAACGGAAGAAGGACAGAGCTATTTTCAGGATATTAAAGACATTTTTTCCCAGCTCACCGAGGCGACGCGAAAACTCCAGGCGCGAAGTGCAAAAGGCGCACTGACTGTCAGTTTATTACCCAGTTTCGCCATTCACTGGTTGGTGCCAAGACTCTCAAGCTTTAACTCAGCTTATCCGGGAATTGATGTCAGAATTCAGGCCGTGGACCGTCAGGAAGACAAGCTGGCGGATGATGTCGATGTGGCGATTTTTTATGGTCGTGGCAACTGGCCAGGCTTGCGCGTGGAAAAATTATACGCAGAATATTTACTGCCGGTGTGCTCGCCCTTGTTGCTGACCGGCGACAAAGCGTTGAAAACACCTGCGGATTTGGCGCAACATACGCTATTACATGATGCATCTCGCCGTGACTGGCAAACTTATACCCGCCAATTAGGTCTTAATCATATAAATGTGCAGCATGGCCCCATCTTTAGCCATAGCGCGATGGTGTTACAGGCTGCAATACACGGGCAAGGCGTGGCGTTGGCGAACAACGTGATGGCGCAGTCCGAAATTGAGGCGGGCCGTCTGGTTTGCCCATTTAATGATGTCCTGGTCAGCAAGAATGCATTTTATCTGGTTTGTCATGACAGTCAGGCAGAACTGGGTAAAATAGCCGCCTTCCGGCAGTGGATACTGTCCAAAGCGGCAAACGAGCAAGAAAAATTCCGCTTCAGGTACGAGCAATAACGTCTTTGCGTGCAGGCACGCATAACTTTAGGAAAGAAACATGACCAGCCGTTTCATGCTGATTTTTGCCGCAGTCAGTGGCTTTATATTTGTCGCGTTAGGCGCCTTTGGTTCACACGTCTTAAGCAAGACGCTGGGCGCGGTTGAGATGGGCTGGATCCAGACCGGCCTTGAATATCAGGCGTTCCATACGCTGGCCATCTTTGGCCTGGCAGTCGCGATGCAGCGACGTATTAGTATTTGGTTCTACTGGAGCAGCGTTTTTCTTGCTCTGGGAACGGTGCTTTTCAGTGGCAGTTTATACTGCCTGGCACTGTCACATCTGCGCCTGTGGGCGTTTGTTACACCGGTCGGTGGCGTAAGCTTCCTGGCCGGTTGGGTATTGATGTTTGTCGGAGCTATCCGTCTGAAACGCAAAGGCGTTGTTCATGAATAAGGTTGTTTTATATTGTCGTCCGGGGTTTGAGAAAGAGTGCGCCGCGGAAATTACAGACAAAGCGGCGAAACGCGACGTCTTTGGTTTTGCACGCGTGAAAGAGAACGCGGGCTATGTGGTCTTCGAGTGCTATCAGCCTGAGGACGCCGATAAACTGGTGCGTGAGTTACCGTTCACTACGCTGATTTTTGCGCGTCAGATGTTTGTTGCCGGAGAACTGCTTAAGGATCTTCCCCCGGAAGATCGCATCACGCCGATTGTGGGCATGCTGCAGGGTGTGGTGGAGAAAGGGGGCGACCTGCGCGTTGAGGTGGCAGACACCAACGAAAGCAAAGAGCTGATGAAGTTCTGCCGCAAATTTACCGTGCCGTTGCGTGCATCGTTACGTGAAGCGGGTGTGCTGACAAACTACGAAACGCCGAAGCGTCCGGTTGTGCATATCTTCTTTATTGCCCCTGGCTGCTGCTATACCGGTTACTCGTATACCAACAACAACTCACCTTTCTTTATGGGGATTCCGCGTTTGAGATTCCCTTCTGATGCGCCGAGCCGCTCAACGCTGAAACTGGAAGAGGCCTTCCATGTTTTTATTCCTGCGGATGAGTGGGATGAACGTCTGGCAAACGGGATGCACGCGGTTGATTTAGGTGCGTGTCCGGGTGGCTGGACCTATCAGCTGGTAAAACGCAACATGTGGGTTGCATCTGTTGATAACGGGCCGATGGCGCAAAGCCTGATGGATACCGGACAGGTGACCTGGCTGCGTGAAGATGGCTTCCGCTATCGTCCCTCGCGCAATAACATCACCTGGATGGTGTGCGACATGGTTGAGAAACCCGCCAAAGTGGCGGCCTTGATGGCGACCTGGCTGGAAAACGGCTGGTGCCGTGAAACCATTTTTAACCTCAAGTTACCGATGAAAAAACGCTACGAAGAGGTATCCCAGAACCTGGCGTATATTCAGGAGCGTATGGACGCGAACGGCATTAACGTGGTCATCCAGGCACGCCAGCTCTATCACGATCGAGAAGAAGTGACGGTACACGTCCGTCGCTGGTGGGCCGCCGTGGGTGGTCGTCGCGACGAGCGATAATCTCGTGTTCTGCCCGGTCAGCATCACTGCACCGGGCAGAACGTCGTGCTCCAGCTTAACGTTCTAATCTTAACTGCTGTAAATTCCCGTCCAGCTGTAAATCCGTCTGTAGCCTTGCCACATCCCGGCAGATAAACGCCATCTCTTTATGCGCCTCCAGCTTTTTGCGCCATTTTTCCGGCACCTCATCCAGTCGGGCATAGATGCCCTCCAGATGCTGAAAATCCGCAAGCAATTGTGCGGCACTTTTCGGCCCGATACCGACCACGCCTGGAATTTTAGAACTGCTAATACCGGCCAGCCCCCAATAGTCGGGAAGTTGCTGCGGTGAAACGCCAAACTCACGGGCTATGAATGGCGCGTCAAGCCAGCGTTTCTGGAAATAATCGCGAATACGGATCGTCGGTGACAGGAGCTGGCAGTAGCCTTTGTCGGTCGAGACGATCGTCGCCTGATGACCAGCCCCGGCGACTTTAACCGCTAGCGTCGCCGCCAGATCGTCCGCTTCATTGCCATGCGCTCCCCAGCATGGGACGCCGCGCTGCTCAAAAGCATGGCGGATTGCGGGCATTTCGGCATGCAGATCGTCCGGCATCGGCGCACGACCCGCTTTATAGTCGGGCAGGCGCTGGTGACGCCAGCCGGTATTGCGCGCTTCATCATCGAACACGGCCACGACGTGGGTCGGTTCGCTATGACGTACCAGCTGTTCCAGGGCGTGCAGACACGTGTCTTTGCACGGTGTGCCCTGGACTGCGTGGATACGGCGAATCAAATTGAGCGCGTCGACAATGAGCAAATGAACAGCCACAGATAATCTCCCTTCTGTTAATGCAGAAAGGGTAACACTGTCAGCAGGATGAAACTACGAGAGGCGGGCTAATCAGGAAGAAGCCTCGCAAAACGAGGCTTCCTGTAGAGCTTAATCGCAGGTGACAATCTTCATGGCCAGGCCACCGCGCGAGGTTTCGCGGTATTTGGCATTCATGTCTTTCCCTGTTTCGTACATGGTTTCGATGACTTTATCGAGGCAGACACGAGGCTCACTGGTCCGGCGTAACGCCATACGTGCGGCGTTGACTGCTTTTACAGACGCAATCGCATTTCGTTCGATACACGGCACCTGCACTTGTCCGGCAACCGGGTCGCAGGTCAGTCCGAGGTTATGTTCCATGCCGATTTCGGCCGCGATGCAGACCTGCGTTGGGCTACCGCCAAGCAACTCGGCAAGGCCCGCCGCGGCCATAGAACATGCCACGCCCACTTCACCCTGGCAGCCCACTTCTGCGCCAGAGATAGAGGCATTCATCTTGTACAGTGAACCAATGGCACTGGTCACCAGCATATAGCGCGCCAGGGAGTTTGCATTGACTTCACGGATAAACTTGTCGTAGTAGGCCAGCACTGCCGGAACAATCCCACAGGCACCGTTGGTTGGCGCGGTCACGACACGACCACCGGCAGCGTTCTCTTCGTTAACCGCCAGGGCGAACATGTTAATCCAGTCCACAACCGCCATGGGATCGGTCGTCGTTTTATCTGCACTCACCAGCATACGTCGCAGCGCAGCCGCACGGCGCGGCACGCGCAATTTACCCGGCAGAACGCCTTCGGTGGTGATACCGCGTTCAATTCCGCCGCGCATCACATCCCAGACGTTTTTAAAGTGCTGTTCCAGCTCTTCTTTAGTGTGCAACGCCAGTTCGTTCTTCATCATCAGGCCGGAAAGAGAAAGCCCCGTTTCCTGGCAATGACGCTGTAAATCGGCCGCATTTTTATACGGGTAAGGTACCACAACCGTAGAATTATCCGGTTGCCCGAAATGGTCTTCATCGACAATAAAACCGCCGCCGATGGAGTAATAAGTCTGGCTATACATGACCTGCTCGCCTGCCAGCGCGGTAATGCGCATACCGTTTTCGTGCAGGGAGAGATTGTCGGCATGGAAATTCATGCACTTATCAACCGGGAACTCGACTTCATGGTCACCGTTTGCCAGAAGCAAACGACCGTGCGTGTTGACGTCCTGGATGAAGCCGGGGATAGCGTCAATATCGACGGTATCCGGCAGGTTTCCTGCCAGCCCCATAATGATGGCGATGTCCGTATGGTGGCCCTTGCCCGTCAGGGAAAGCGACCCGTAAACATCAACAACCACGCGGGTTACGTCGTGCAAAATGCCGCGTGCAATCAAGTCATCCGTGAATTGTTTACCGGCTTTCATCGGTCCGACAGTATGAGAGCTGGAAGGTCCAATACCGATTTTGAAGATATCGAATACGCTAATCATGATGCGTCCATGGCTATCAGTCAGAGAGGAGAAGTGCGCAGCCCGAAGGCTGCGCAAGGAGTATTAGCTGAACAGAGAGAAGGAGATCGCGGAGATGGCAATCAGACCCATAATCACAACGAAGACATTGCTGACATGACCGCTGTATTTGCGCATCGCAGGCACTTTCTGAATCGCGTACATCGGCATCAGGAAGAGGATCATCGCGATAATCGGGCCGCCCAGGGTTTCGATCATGCCGAGAATGCTCGGGTTCATGGTCGCGACAGCCCAGGTGGTCACCAGCATGAATAGTGCCGTGATTTTGTTCAGACGGTTGATTTCGATGCTCTTACCTTTACCGCGCAGGGATTTGATCACCATGCCGTTAAAGCCTTCACGTGCGCCCAGATAGTGGCCCAGGAAGGATTTGGTGATCGCAATCATCGCAATGATTGGGGCCATCCATGCGATAACCGGTGCGTTAAAGTGGTTCGCCAGGTAAGAAAGAATCGAGATGTTCTGCGCTTTTGCCTCGGCAAGGTCGGCCGGGGAGAGGCTCAGTACACAGCTGAAGACGAAGAACATCACGGTGATTACCATCATGATGTGCGCGCGAGCCAGAATGCTGGAGCATTTCTTCTCTGCACCCTGACCATATTCTTCACGTTTCGCCACGGCGAAAGAGGAGATGATAGGAGAGTGGTTGAAGGAGAAGACCATGACCGGAATGGCCAGCCACAGGGTCATCCACAGGCCATTGCCGGTGGCAGACGCGCTGCTCAGAGACAGGGTTTCCAGCGCAGCACCGTTCCAGTTAGGAATCAGGTAGCAGGCCAGCACCATCAAAGCGATCACGAACGGGAACACCAGAACGCTCATCGCTTTAACAATCATCTGCTCGCCGAAACGAACGATAGTCATCATACCGACGATCAGAATCAGAGACAGAATGGCGCGCGGTGGCGGCGTCATGTGCAGCTGGTGGGCCATGAAGCTTTCAACGGTGTTGGTGATAGCCACGCTATAAACCAACAGAATCGGGTAGATCGCGAAGAAGTAGAGCAGGGTAATCAGTTTACCTGCGCCAACACCAAAGTGTTCTTCAACAACTTCAGTGATGTCTTCGCCCGGGTTTTTGCCGGAAAGCACAAAACGGGTCAGACCGCGGTGTGCGAAGTAGGTCATTGGGAACGCAATGATGGCCATGATGATCAGCGGAATCAGCCCGCCCACACCTGCGTTAATAGGAAGGAACAGTACACCAGCGCCGATTGCTGTGCCGTAAAGGCCAAGCATCCACATGGTATCCGTTTTACGCCATCCACTTCGGGATTCTGTCGAAGCAATGGTGCTGGTTTGAGTGCTTTCCATCTGTATCTCCTGGAGGAACAATTTGTCAGGCTTTTTAGTCAATTCCGATGAAAAAGGGCCTGACGATAATATGAAATTCGTTCAATGACGGTTTTTTTATAATTTATGCCCGTAACTATTGGCGGGCGGAAAGATACATTCTAGTGATAAATGTATCAGTGATCCCGATCCCAAATGCAATAATCCACTTTTGATGTGGGCATTATTAGTCCAAAAAACTGTTAATAAAACGTCAAAGCGCATTTACGGGCGCGAAGGCTAACATTAACGAGATATGGCAGGATAGCTCAGCCATTGAGATACGGGAGATAGGCTGTAAAAAGTGTCGTTTTTAGTTTTTTCTGGCGAGTAATTTAGTTTAAGGCTGATAAATCACGGGTGACAAATGTAGGTAATCGTTTGCGTATTGAATGGAAATGTAAAATGTATAAGTAATGCCTATGTTTTATCGATGAAAATAAAAAAACCGGGGCAGCCCCGGCTTTTTGACGATTCAGAGCATTATGCTGTTAAGCACAAATCTCGTAACAAGGGATATAGGCAGAGCCTGGCAACTTCATACGGTGTTGAGCCACAAAGCCCTGCAGCAGGTCATCCATACGGCGCATCATGTCGCTGTCGCCGTGGATTTTATAAGGGCCAAACTCTTCTATCGCCCGAATCCCGACCTCTTTCACGTTACCGGCAACGATGCCCGAGAACGCCCGACGCAGGTCGGCAGCCAATACTTCAACAGGTTGATCGGGGTAGAGTTTCAGATTCGCCATGTTTTCATGCGAGGGCTCGAACGGCATTTGCAGATCCGGTGCAATGCGAATAGACCAGTTGAAGCTATACGCATCCCCGGTATCGCGGCGGTTTTCTTTCACCAGCGGCATCGCTTTTTTCATCTGACGTGCCACCTCGGCGGCATCATCAATAATGATGCGGTAGTGCGTACGGGCACCTTCACCCAGCGTATGAACAATAAATTCGTCCAGCACGCGGAAATAATCAGCACTCTCTTTTGGACCGGTGAGAATCAGCGGCAAGACCTGATTTTTGTTCGCCGGATTCATCAGTATGCCCAGCAGATACAGCAGCTCTTCTGCCGTGCCGACCCCACCCGGGAAGATGATGATCCCGTGGGCAATGCGCACGAAGGCCTCCAGGCGTTTCTCGATATCCGGCATGATGATCAGTTCGTTCACCAGCGGGTTAGGTGGCTCAGCCGCAATGATGGACGGTTCGGTCATCCCGATAAAACGGCCTTCTTTATAACGTTGCTGGGCGTGGCCGACCGCGGCACCTTTCATCGGCGCTTCCATCGCGCCTGGACCGCAGCCGGTGCAGATGTTCAGCTCACGTAAGCCAAGCTGCGTACCCACGCGGCGCGCATACAGATATTCAGTTTCATTAATGGAGTGTCCGCCCCAGCAGACGACCATATTCGGTGCTTCCCCCACGTGCAGCGCACGGGCATTACGCAGAATGGAGAACACCAGGTTGGTCATGTGCACGGAACTTTCCAGATTCAGGTGCTGAAAACGTCCGGCATTATGAATCTGACCGTTAACAAAGAGGATGTCGCGCAGGACCGCGAAAAGGTTGGCTTGCAAGGAGCGAATAATACGTCCATCGACAAAGGCGTCTTCCGGCGGATTGATCACTTCCAGCTTCACGCCGCGTTCGCGACGCAATACGTTAATGTCGAAGCTTTCAAAGCGGGACAGCAACTCTTTGCTGTTATCAGTCAAGCTTCCGGAGTTCAGAACAGCCAGTGAACAGTTGCGAAACAGTTGATAGAGGTCGCTGCTGGCGGTGCGCTTAAGCATATCCACTTCCAGCTGCGACAACATATCCATTGAGCCTAACGGGCTAATATGTGTAATCAAGTAAGCTCCTTATGGGACGAAGATCGTCTTTCCCTGATGATTACAATAGCCCTGGCTTATGACGTTTCACAACTATAAGCGCGGAATACCGTGCGCATAATGTGAAAAAAGTAGGCTTATTGACGAACCAGACGTCCGGTTGCAGGGACAAAGTCGGTATTGGTACGCCACGGATTGATATCCAGCCCGCCACGACGGGTATAGCGTGCATAGACGCTCAGCGTTTCCGGCTGGCAGAAACGCTGGATGTCATTGAAGATGCGCTCTACGCACTGCTCGTGAAATTCGTTGTGATGGCGGAATGAGACCAGATAGCGCAGCAGCTTCTCCCGGTCGATCTTCGGGCCGCGATACTGAATCTGCACAGAACCCCAGTCAGGCTGATGGGTGATCAAGCAGTTTGATTTCAGTAAATGGCTCACCAGGGTCTCTTCCACCACTTTTCCGCCGGCTGCATTTTCCAGGTATGCAGTGCTGAATTCGTAACTGTCGATATCGATCGCCTGATCGTCAATGCACGCGCCGTGAAAATGGGCGATGGGTTGACCTTCCAGTTCATGGAGCCGATAGAGCGCCACGGTTACATTGCCCTGGGCGCAGGCGCTCAGATCGCGTTGCATCGTCCGCTGAACCTCTTCCCAGGAGTCGAATCGCGTCTGGTTGAAGCTATTGAGATAGAGCTTAAAGCTTTTGGATTCCACCAGATTCAGGCTGGCATAATCCAGCTCAACGTGGCCGACCGCCACCTGCGGCAAGCCGCGCGCATTCAGCCAGGAGAGCTCATAGAGCGTCCAGATATCGCCGCCGGTGAAGGGCAGGGCGTTAGCGCGCAGCCCGAGCGGATCGCGGTTCAGGCTGCGCGGGACACCTTGCAGCAGGCTGGCATCATAGGTATCACGGTAATCGGTCGATTTGCCCAGCGTTAAACCCGTTAACGCCTGATGGTTTTCGTCAGTCATGTTTCATTGCCACTTTGCAGGTACACTATGGGCAGAGTTTATCCTGTCTTAGGTGAAGAGAGAAATCGGTGGATATTGAAACTGCAAATGCCCTGACGGCATTTACGACGCGTTACTGCGACGCATGGCATGAGACAAATGAGACCTGGCCGCAAAGCGAAGAGTTGTACGGTGTGCCGTCTCCGTGCATTGTGACCACGCTTGACGACCGTATTATCTGGCAACCTCAGCCCTTCACGGCCGGGCAAAATGTAAATGCGGTTGAACGCGCCATGGGCCTTGTGGTACAACCTGCCGTTCATGCGTTTTACACCACTCAGTTTGCCGGAGATATGCGCGCCCGTTTCGCGGTTGAAACGATGACGTTACTCCAGACCTGGAGCGAAGAGGATTTTCTCCGCGTGCAGGAAAACCTGATTGGGCATCTGGTCACCCAAAAACGCCTGAAGCTCGCCCCGACGCTTTTTATCGCCACCCTCGACAGCGAACTGGATGTTATTTCAGTCTGTAATCTGAGTGGTGAAGTGATCAAAGAGACGATTGGCACCCGCAAACGCGATGTTCTCGCCCCTTCACTTGCGGAATTCCTCAACCAGCTTGAGCCTGTTCTGTAATCCATTGTGCTACAGCCTTTGTGAGAGATCTCTTACAAGCTTTGTGAGAGATCGCCGAAACAGTTAAGAATAATCTCGTACCCCGTATTTAATAATTCATTATTTTTTAACGGCTTAACCCCTAAATGGAGTGAGTTGTGCGTGTAAGCCTGGGCTATAAGGCTTACCGCATGGGTTGTAAGACGCGGCGGAATAGCGGATTCTATCCCCGTCGACAGGAAGCCGACACGAGAAACGAACATCAGGATGATGACGTTTCTTACTCAGGACTCGTCAGGATGGCGCTGCAGGAAAGGCTTCTGGATGAAGCGAACAGGATCACGCAGGACGCGTAAGGGACACCTCCAGGAAGGAGAAAGAGAGCCGCTCAGGATGAACGGTGGGTCAGGATGGCCAGGACGTTTCAGGATGAAACTATCATATCAGGATGATATGAGCAGGATGCAAAAGGTCGACGGATGACCAGGTCTTAGGGCCACAGGAAAAGTTGTCACGGATGAGCAGGGAGCACGAATTGTAGCTGGAATGCTGCGAAACGAACCGGGAGCACTGTTTTTACAGTGCTCCCTTTTTTTATTTCTGCGCCCCGTAATGCTATGCTGCGCGCCGTTCAATTTATCAGTTGAGGTTGGTATGACGCATCACGATAGCGTTCGCGTGCAGTTGCACGCCATCGAAGCGGTATTGCGTAAACATCAGCTGTGGCAGGAGACAGCGCCGCAGCCCGCCGCGCTCGAAAGCACGCAGCCTTTTTGCCTGGATACGCTGGAGCCTTTCCAGTGGCTGCAATGGGTGTTAATTCCGCGTCTGCACGCGCTGCTGGAGGGGGGGCATCCGCTGCCGCACTCTTTTGCCGTCGCACCCTATTATGAAATGGCGCTGGAAGCGACACATCCCGCTCGCGAGGTCGTGCTGATTGAACTGCAAAGGCTCGATACCCTGTTTGGCGGGAAGGACGCATGACCATTGAGATCCTGTATCAGGACAAATGGTTAGTTGCCGTCAATAAACCGTCAGGCTGGCTGGTACACCGAAGCTGGCTCGATCGCGATGAAAAAGTGGTGGTCATGCAAACCGTGCGTGACCAAATCGGTCAGCATGTGTTTACCGTGCATCGTCTGGACAGGCCCACTTCAGGCGTGTTGCTGATGGGGCTCTCCAGCGAAGCCGGGCGTTTGTTGTCTCAGCAGTTTGAACAACACCAGATCCAAAAGCGTTACCACGCCATGGTTCGCGGCTGGTTGATGGATGAAGCCACGCTTGATTACCCGCTGGTGGAAGAGCTGGATAAAATTGCCGATAAATTTGCGCGCGAAAATAAAGATCCGCAGCCAGCGGTGACGGATTATCGTGGTCTCGCGACGGTCGAGATGCCGGTTGCCACCAGTAAATTCCCCACTACGCGCTACGGTCTGGTGGAGCTTGAGCCAAAAACGGGCCGTAAGCATCAGCTGCGCCGCCATCTTTCCCACCTTCGTCATCCTATCATTGGCGACAGTAAGCACGGCGATTTACGTCAGAACCGCAGTGCGGCAGAACATTTTGGCTGCAATCGCCTGATGTTACATGCGAGCCAGCTGAGTCTGACGCATCCTTTTACCGGTGAGCCGCTGGTTATCCGTGCGCCGTTTGATGATGTCTGGATGCAGGCGCTGTCACAGTTTGGCTGGCTGGGGCAACTCCCCGAAAATGAAAGGGTTGAGTTTGCCGCAGGCAACGTTCAGGATGAACACCAATCGCAATAATGTAGGGAGCAAAGCATGGCTGAAGTTGGAATCTTTGTCGGTACAATGTACGGCAATTCGCTGCTGGTCGCGGAAGAGGCAGAGGCGATCCTGGCAGGACTGGGCCATAAAGCCACGGTCTATGAAGATGCTGAACTGGCCGACTGGCTTAAGTATAAAGATCATTATGTACTGGTGGTCACCTCTACGACGGGGCAAGGCGATCTCCCTGACAGCATTGTTCCACTTTTCCAGGCAATCAAGGATCAGTTGGGCTTTCAGCCTGAAACCCGCTACGGCATTATTGCGCTGGGAGACAGTTCGTATACCCATTTCTGTGGCGGCGGTAAGCAGTTTGATGCGCTGCTTCAGGAGCAAGGTGCCCAGCGGATTGGCGACATGCTGCTGATTGACGCCGGTGAACATCCGGAACCCGAAAGCGAGTCCAATCCATGGGTAGAACATTGGGCGACATTGCTTAAATAGGGACGCCCACTTTTCTCTCAGGTACGGAACGCTCCCCCTTCTTTTTGAGCACGGCCTGGGTGAAAGGGCCTGCCCTTGTTGACCGGGTAAGACGCATAGCGTCGACACCCGGCAGATCACGTAGCGGTAAGAGAGCCAGTTCTCTGCGGCAACGCAGTTAACGCCTCGCCGCCTTCTGACCGCACTCACATTTTTCCCCATTTTCGTGAAGCATCTTCCACTCCCTTAGGCTTATGCCATAAACAACCTCTCTCATGCCCTTCAATGTTGTGTTTTTGCACGGTGAGGGACAGAGGCACTCCTTCATATACTTTTCCCGTCAGTGACCGAAAAGGCAGAGCATGACTCTAAAACGGCATTAAGCCGTACTAAAACTGCCCAACACTCATCTCTCATTCTGATTACCCTACAGGTTGTGCCGTACAGAATGAACCAGGCTAAAAGCGATGATTCAGGAGTACAACAATGAGTACATTAAGCCACGCGGCGAGCAGCGCTGAGAAGCGCACCAACGCCCGCTACTGGATAGTGGTGATGCTGTTTATCGTCACGTCGTTCAACTATGGTGACCGCGCCACGCTGTCAATTGCCGGATCGGAAATGGCTAAAGATATCGGCCTGGATGCGGTCGGTATGGGCTATGTTTTTTCTGCTTTCTCATGGGCCTATGTCATCGGCCAAATTCCGGGCGGCTGGCTCCTTGACCGTTTCGGCTCTAAGCGCGTCTATTTCTGGTCAATCTTTATCTGGTCCCTGTTCACGCTGTTGCAGGGGTTTGTCGATGTCTTTAATGGCTTTGGCATCATCGTTGCGCTCTTCACGCTGCGCTTCCTGGTGGGCCTGGCAGAAGCCCCTTCTTTCCCCGGAAACAGCCGCATCGTCGCAGCCTGGTTCCCGGCGCAGGAGCGGGGAACCGCCGTCGCCATTTTCAACTCGGCACAATACTTCGCGACGGTCATTTTCGCGCCCATTATGGGCTGGCTGACGCATGAAGTGGGCTGGTCGCACGTCTTCTTCTTTATGGGCGGCCTTGGGATCATCATTAGCTTCGTCTGGCTGAAAGTGATCCACGAGCCTAACCAGCATCCCGGTGTGAATAAGAAAGAGCTGGAGTACATCGCCGAGGGCGGGGCGCTGATCAACATGGATCAGGCAGCCAAAAAAGAGAAAGTTCCGTTCAGCCAAAAATGGCAGCAGATCAAACAGCTCGTCGGCTCGCGGATGATGATCGGTATCTATCTGGGGCAATATTGCATTAACGCCTTAACCTATTTCTTCATCACCTGGTTCCCGGTTTATCTGGTGCAGGCGCGCGGCATGTCGATACTAAAAGCCGGCTTCGTCGCCTCGGTTCCGGCGATCTGTGGTTTTATCGGTGGGGTGCTCGGCGGGGTCATTTCCGACTGGTTAATGCGTCGCACCGGATCGCTGAATATCGCCCGCAAGACGCCTATCGTGCTGGGAATGCTGCTCTCCATGACCATGGTGTTCTGCAACTATGTCAGTGCCGAGTGGATGATTATCGGCTTTATGGCAATGGCGTTCTTCGGTAAGGGTATCGGTGCGCTGGGCTGGGCGGTGATGGCAGATACCGCACCGAAGGAGATCAGCGGCTTAAGCGGCGGTCTGTTTAATATGTTCGGTAATATCTCCGGTATCGTCACCCCGATCGCCATTGGTTATATCGTCGGGACAACGGGCTCCTTTAACGGCGCGCTCATCTATGTCGGGATTCATGCACTGGTGGCGGTCCTGAGCTATCTGGTGCTGGTGGGGGATATCAAGCGTATCGAACTCAAACCTGTCGTGGAGCGTGGATGATGACGAGTCAATCGAGTCCGACAATTACCGATATGCAGGTCATTCCCGTTGCGGGTTATGACAGCATGTTGCTGAACATAGGCGGCGCCCATAACGCCTGTTTTACCCGAAATATCGTGGTGCTCACCGACAGTGCCGGCAATACCGGCGTCGGGGAAGCGCCCGGCGGCGACGTCATTCTTCAGACGCTGAAAGACGCCATTCCTGGGGTCGTCGGCCAGGAAATTGCCCGTCTGAACAGCGTGGTGCAGCGCGTGCACAAAGGCAATCAGGCGGCTGATTTTGACACCTTTGGTCAAGGGGCCTGGACCTTCGAACTGCGGGTAAATGCGGTGGCGGCACTGGAGGCCGCACTGCTTGATTTGCTGGGTAAGGCGCTAAATGTACCGGTTTGTGAACTGCTGAGACCGGGTAAGCAACGCGATGCCGTGACCGTACTGGGCTATCTGTTTTACCTTGGCGATCGCCGCAAGACGGACCTGCCGTATCGGGAGAACACCCCGGGCAACCACGACTGGTATCATCTGCGTCATCAGGAAGCCCTGAGCCACGAGGCGGTGGTCCGTCTGGCAGAAGCAGCCCAGGATCGCTACGGGTTTAAAGATTTCAAGCTGAAAGGCGGCGTGCTGCCGGGCGAGCAGGAGATTGAGAGCGCGCGGGCATTGAAAAAACGCTTCCCGGACGCCCGAATCACCGTCGACCCTAACGGCGCGTGGCATCTCGATGAGGCTATCGCCCTGTGCAAAGGCCTTAACGATGTCCTGACCTATGCGGAAGATCCTTGTGGGGCAGAGCAGGGTTTCTCCGGACGCGAAGTGATGGCGGAGTTTCGTCGGGCGACAGGTCTGCCCGTCGCGACCAATATGATTGCGACTAACTGGCGTGAAATGGGCCATGCGGTAATGCTCAACGCAGTCGATATTCCGCTGGCCGATCCGCATTTCTGGACCCTTTCTGGCGCGGTTCGCGTGGCGCAACTGTGCGACGACTGGGGTTTGACGTGGGGCTGCCACTCAAATAATCACTTCGATATTTCCCTCGCCATGTTTACCCATGTCGGGGCCGCGGCGCCAGGCACGCCAACCGCGATAGATACGCACTGGATCTGGCAGGAGGGCGATGCGCGCCTGACCAAAAATCCGCTTGAGATTAGAAATGGCAAGATTGCCGTGCCGGATGCACCCGGGCTGGGTGTCGAGCTGGACTGGGATCAGATCCATAAGGCGCACGAGCTGTACAAGAAACTCCCCGGCGGCGCACGTAATGACGCAGGCCCGATGCAATACCTTGTACCTGGCTGGACATTTGACCGCAAACGCCCGGCGTTTGGTCGTCACTAAAGAAAAGGATTGAATGATGAACACTATTTCTACCCCGGTTGTCACCTCTATGCAGATTGTCCCGGTCGCGGGCCATGACAGTATGTTGATGAACCTGAGTGGCGCACATGCCCCGTTTTTTACCCGTAATATTGTGATTATCAAAGATAACGCCGGGCAGACCGGCGTGGGTGAAATCCCGGGCGGTGAGAAGATCCGGAAAACGCTGGAAGAGGCCATTCCTCTTGTTGTGGGCAAAACGCTGGGTGAATACAAAAACGTATTAAATACGGTGCGCAGTACCTTCGCCGATCGCGATGCTGGTGGGCGAGGTCTGCAAACGTTTGATCTGCGCACGACGATCCACGTGGTGACGGGCATCGAAGCGGCCATGCTCGATCTGCTGGGGCAGCATCTGGGCGTGAACGTCGCTTCGCTGTTGGGTGATGGCCAACAGCGAAATGAAGTGGAAATGCTGGGTTATCTCTTTTTCATCGGCGATCGCAAACTGACCCCGCTGGCGTATCAAAGCCAGCCGGATGAAGCAGCCGACTGGTATCGCCTGCGCCACGAGGAGGCGATGACGCCGGATGCGGTCGTTCGTCTGGCGGAAGCCGCCTATGAAAAATACGGCTTTAACGATTTCAAACTCAAAGGCGGCGTGCTCGCGGGTGAAGAAGAGGCCGAGGCGATCGAGGCGCTGGCAACGCGTTTCCCACAGGCACGTGTGACGCTGGACCCGAACGGTGCATGGTCGCTCGACGAGGCCATCAGACTGGGTAAACGGTTAAAAGGTGTGCTGGCCTATGCGGAAGATCCCTGCGGTGCCGAGCAGGGCTTTTCGGGGCGCGAGATCATGGCTGAATTCCGTCGTGCCACCGGCTTGCCGACGGCGACAAACATGATTGCGACCGACTGGCGACAGATGGGGCATACGATTTCTTTGCAATCGGTCGATATTCCGCTGGCGGACCCGCATTTCTGGACCCTGCAAGGCTCCGTACGCGTGGCGCAAATGTGCCATGAATTTGGCCTGACCTGGGGCTCGCATTCAAATAACCACTTTGATATTTCACTGGCGATGTTCACCCACGTAGCGGCGGCAGCACCGGGCAAGATTACCGCCATCGACACCCACTGGATCTGGCAGGAAGGTAACCAGCGTCTGACGAAACAACCGTTCGAGATTAAAGGCGGTATGGTTCAGGTGCCCACCACGCCTGGGTTGGGCGTTGAACTGGATTGGGATCTGCTGATGAAGGCGCACGAGTTGTATCAAAAGCATGGACTGGGCGCTCGGGATGATGCGATGGCCATGCAGTATCTGATCCCCGACTGGACATTCGACAATAAGCGTCCTTGCATGGTACGATAATTGTACTGGGACCGCTCCCACCAGCGGTCATTTGCGTGGTGTATGCTTAACGTGATTACTATGCGTAAGGATGGCTTATGAAAATTGTTATCGCACCGGACTCGTATAAGGAAAGTTTGAGTGCTCTTGAGGTTGCGACAGCGATCGAACAGGGTTTTCGCGAGATCTTCCCCTCGGCAGTCTATGTCAAACTGCCCGTCGCCGATGGCGGAGAAGGAACAGTGGAAGCCATGGTCGCGGCAACCCACGGGCGGATTGTCCGTGTTCCCGTCAGCGGCCCGCTGGGTGAGCGTGTGGATGGGTTCTATGGCGTCTCCGGTGACGAGCAGAGCGCATTTATTGAAATGGCGGCAGCAAGCGGTCTCGAGCTGGTTGCCCCTGCGCAACGTAATCCGTTAAAAACCACCTCCTGGGGCACGGGAGAGCTGATCCGCCATGCTCTGGATGCGGGCGTGAAGCACATTATTATTGGCATTGGCGGCAGTGCCACCAACGACGGCGGTGCCGGTATGGTGCAGGCGCTCGGGGCACGGTTACTGGATGCGGACGATCGTCCTGTCGGGCAGGGCGGTGGTGCACTGGAGACGCTCGCGCGTATCGACTGTTCTGGTCTGGATAAACGGCTGGCCGACTGCCGAATTGAAGTGGCGTGTGATGTTACGAATACGCTCACCGGGGAAGAGGGCGCATCGGCGGTGTTTGGCCCGCAGAAAGGGGCGACGCCAGAGATGATTGTTACCCTTGACCGTGGGCTCGCGCATTACGCCACGATCATTGCCCGGGATCTGGATATCAATGTATTAGATCTGGCTGGTGGCGGTGCTGCGGGCGGTATGGGGGCGGCGCTATACGCTTTTTGCGGTGCAGAGCTGCGCCAGGGCATTGAGATTGTTACCGACGCCCTGCATCTGGCTGACCAGGTTGCCGATGCAGACCTCGTTATCACCGGTGAAGGGCGCATCGACAGCCAGACCATTCATGGAAAAGTGCCCGTAGGCGTTGCGAAAGTGGCGAAACGCTTTAACAAACCGGTTATCGGAATCGCGGGCAGCCTGACGGCAGATGTCGGGGTGGTGCACGAACATGGAATCGACGCCGTATTTAGCGTGATCTATACCGTCTGCTCACTGGACGATGCCCTGGCGAATGCCCGGGACAATGTGCACATGGCCGCGAGGAATATCGCCGCCTTGCTAAAAGTGGGGCAAGGTCTCTAGCGTAAAAGGCCGGGTTGCCTTGCCCGGCCAATTTGCTGTGCTCTCCCGGTTCAGCGCGTCACCGGGCCTGTGAGTCAGTTTCCAAACAGCTTTCTGGCTTCCCGCGTGACGTTATCCATTTCATCCAGCAGCTCCAGGAACTCCGGTTCCAGCTCAGATTCAGGGGTGCCGGAACGCAATTGCTGTTCCAGCAGCTGACACAGATTTTTCAGACGCGGTACACCGCTGTAGCCGCAGCTGCCATGCAGTTTGTGAATGGATTCGAGCAAATCATCCGGGTTTTCCCCCACCAGCTGCTCCTCAACCTTATTTCGCACTTCCGGCAGGAACGCGACCAGCATTTGCAGCATTTCTCGCGCCAGATCGGGTTTGCCCGCCGCCTGACGCAGAGCCAGTTGCCAGTCGAAAGTGACGTTCTGATTGACGGCAATCTCCACCGGTTCACTCTGAACCTGGCGAGGCGCCACGGTAATACCAGGCTTATAACGTAAAAGCAGGTTGTGCAGCTTTTCTTCATCGATGGGTTTGGCCAGGTAGTCATTCATTCCGGCGCTCAAAAGTTTCTCTTTTTGCCCCGCCATAGCATGCGCGGTAACGGCTATCACCGGTGTCTGTTGTTGATGAGGAAGCTGACGGATCAGCTCGCAGGCGCGGATCCCATCCATATCGGGCATCTGAATATCCATCAGAATCAGATCAAACTGCATCTGTTTGGCTTGTTCAACCGCCTGTGCACCGCTGGTGCACAGCTCAACATGATGGACCTGATCCTCCAGTAGCACGCCGATCAATTTCAGGTTGGCCGGATTATCATCCACCGCCATCACGCTCATGGGCAATTTATGATCGTCAGAAACCACCGGCAGCGCGTAATGGTTCAGACGGCAATACTCGGTCAGGGCGGGCAGCAGACGCGTTGACGTGAGCGGTTTTAACAGGCAGGCAGCGGCACCGTCGTTTTTCAGCTCTTCGGCATTGAGCTGTGCGTGGCAGGGCAGCGCCAGAAGCAGGTGATCCGTCATCGACGCGGCGGTGGCCAGGCGCTCTTGCTGCATCGTCAGCTCACCGCTGAAGGTCACGGGAATCCCCATCAGCAGAATATCGTAATGGTCGCGCGGCAGGGCGGAGAACGTTGCGCTGTAAATCACCTCCAGTGGTGTGGTGCTTAATACGTCCAGCGTGCTCTGCGCCGCAGCCGCATTGGGCTCGACATAGGCCAGGCGTTTACCGCGCAGGCAGTCCGTCATCGGGCCATCGGTGATCACGTTCGGATTGAGATCAAGATTAATGTGGAACCAGAAGGTCGAGCCACGGTTAGGCTGACTGTGGAAGGAGATATCGCCGCCCATCTCTTTCACCAGTTTTTGTGTGATCACAAGCCCCAGCCCGGTACCGCCGTGGCGTCGGGAGATGCTGGCATCTGCCTGTCGAAACGCCTGGAACAGACGCGACTGATCGCGCTCCGGGATGCCAATGCCGGTATCGCGGATCTGAACTTCAATCTGCACTTTGTTATTACTGATCGCGCGTTTCTCGACCAGCACATCAATGTTCCCGCTTTCGGTAAATTTGATCGCATTGCCGACCAGATTGGTGATCACCTGTTGCAGACGCAGCGGATCGCCGATCACATTGTCCGGGACATCGTTTTTAATATTGAGCGTCAGCTCCAGCCCTTTGTCATGCGAGGAGTGCGCCAGCAGGGTGACCACTTCGTCCAGAGTGCTGCGTAGCGGGAAAGGAATGCTTTCAAGCAGCAGTTTTCCGGCTTCAAGCTTCGAGAAGTCGAGCACATCGTTGATGATCGCCAGCAGGTTATTCGCCGAGCGTTCAATGGTATGCAGATGGTCGCGCTGGGTGGGGTTCAGTTCAGATTTTAGCGTCAGACGGGTAAAGCCAATCACGCCATTCAACGGCGTGCGCAGCTCATGAGACATATTGGCGAGGAATTCTGACTTAATACGTGCAGCTTCCTGCGCGCGTTTTTTAGCCAGATCCAGCTCGACGTTCTGGATCTCCATCTGCTCAAGGGTTTCACGCAGATCGGACGTGGCCTGGTCCACGTTATGTTGCATCTCCTCGTGGTAGGCTGCCAGTGACATAGCCATCGAGTTGATACCATTTTTCAGCATATCCAGTTCGCCAAGCATAAAGCCCTCGACGCGGCTATCCAGTTGTCCGCGTCGAATGCGATCAACGGTATTCACCATATTACGGATGGGACCAGTGACGTCCCGCATCAGACGCCAGCCGAAGATTAATGCGATACCGATGCAAAACAACATCATGACGCTGGAGATAAAGATCTCTTTGTATTGCTGCAGGCGGACCGATTTGAGATCCAGCTCCAGCGCCACATATCCCAGAATATTATTACTGGCCTTGGCATCAGAGAGGGGGGATTCATCCGGTGAATAACTTTCGGACACTATCGGTGTGCGCAAAATCATAATGTCACCGCGTCGAATCACGTTCAGGTGACGAGGAAACGAGGTGCCATCCGGGATTTTAAGCTCAGTGGGATCGAGATGAAAATTAGAGGTCACAAACAGGCGGTTATGCGAATCATAGACCGAAATGGCGCGAACAATATCCGAATGACGACGGTGCAGCACGCTAATTAGCTGACCAAGCGGCTCACGATTTTGTAGGTTCATGCCGTATTCGCTTGAGACCGCCAGCGGTTCGATAATGCTGGCGCCGGCATCTTCCAGCTGCTGCTGCAAGTCGTTGTAGCGGTGCACAACAAAGAAGATGCTCAACAGCAGACCGATCAGGACGGTGGGGGCGAGAATCAAAATCATCATGCGCGCACGCAGGCTGTAGTTGGTCATGGCGTTCCGTTATGGGACAATTAGAGTCATTATGTTTATTTGAGAAAGTTCTCTGCAATGGCGCAATTCTACTCTGCAAAGCGACGCGTGACGACGCGTCAGATCATAACTGTTGATGTCACCGACCTGGATCCCTTTGGTCAGGGTGTCGCGCGTCATAATGGTAAGGCGTTATTTATTGCCGGATTATTACCGCAAGAACGTGCAGAAGTCACGCTCACAGAAGAGAAGCGTCAGTATGCCCGTGGGCAGGTTAAACGTCGTCTCACGGACAGCCCTGAACGCGTCGCGCCACGTTGCGTGCATTTTGGCGTCTGCGGAGGATGCCAGCAACAACATGCCAGCGTTGCTCTACAACAGCGCAGTAAAAGCACCGCGCTGGCGCGGCTGATGAAGCGTGAAGTCGACGAAATTATTGCCGCTGAGTCCTGGGGCTATCGCCGCCGTGCGCGGCTGAGCTTGAATTACTCGCCAAAAAAACAGCGGCTGGAGATGGGATTCCGGCAGGCGGGTTCAAACGAGATTGTCGATATCAGGCAATGCCCTGTTTTGGTGCCCCAACTTGAAGCATTGCTGCCTGATATCCGCAATCTGCTGACAGATTTGCAGAGTGTGCGCTCACTTGGCCACATCGAACTGGTGCTTGCGGACAACGGTCCTGTAATGGTGCTGCGCCATACTTCACCGCTTTCTGCACAAGATGGCGAAAAACTGGAACGCTTTTCGCATTTACATCATCTGTCGCTGTTCCTGGCTCCCCAAAGCGAGATACTCCACCAGATTACGGGTGAAGCTCCCTGGTATTCCTCAGACGGTCTACGCTTATCGTTCAGCCCGCGGGACTTTATCCAGGTCAACGATGGCGTTAACCAGCAGATGGTCGCGCGAGCGCTGACGTGGCTGGATATCCAGCCTGAAGACCGGGTACTCGATCTCTTTTGTGGGATGGGGAACTTTACGCTGCCGTTGGCGATGCGGGCGGCACACGTCGTGGGTGTGGAAGGTGTCGAGGCTCTGGTGGCTAAAGGCCAGGAAAACGCCCGGCAGAACGGTTTGCACAATGTGACATTCTTTCATGAAAATCTGGAAGACGATGTCACCCTGCAGCCGTGGGCACAGCAGGGCTTCGATAAGATCCTGCTCGACCCGGCGCGCGCAGGCGCACCCGGTGTGATGCAGCATATAATTAAACTTGCGCCTACGCGTGTGGTCTATGTTTCCTGTAACCCGGCAACGCTTGCCAGAGACAGTGAGGCATTATTGAACGCAGGTTACCAGATTCAGCGTCTGGCAATGCTTGACATGTTCCCGCACACTGGGCATCTGGAATCGATGGTGTTGTTCGAGAACATCTAATGAGTTTTGGCTTGTCGAATTCGACAGGCCCTGGTCCCTAAAGGAGAGGACGATGGTTGCGGTACGCAGTGCACATCTTAATAAAGCGGGCGAGTTTGACCCGCAAAAATGGATTGACAGTCTGGGGATTTCGAGCCAGCAATCGAGTGAGCGCTTAACCGAAACCTGGGCATACTGTCTGCGAACCACAACGGGCCATGCCGACGCCGAACTGTTGTTATGGCGCGGCATTGAGATGGTCGAAATCCTCTCCATGCTCAACATGGATCTTGAAACCCTTCAGGCCGCGCTGCTGTTCCCCCTGGCCGACGCGGATGTCGTCACCGAAGATGTCCTTCGCGAAAGCGTGGGCCAGCCCGTGGTGGCGCTGATCCATGGCGTACGCGATATGGCGGCGATCCGCCAGCTTAAAGCGGCGCAAACCGATTCTGTCTCCTCTGAACAGGTTGATAACGTACGCCGGATGCTGCTGGCCATGGTGGATGATTTCCGCTGCGTGGTCATCAAACTGGCCGAACGCGTGGCGCATCTGCGTGAGGTGAAAGATGCCCCGGAAGATGAACGCGTGCTGGCGGCAAAAGAGTGCACCAATATCTACGCGCCCCTCGCAAACCGCTTAGGCATCGGTCAGCTCAAATGGGAACTGGAAGATTACTGCTTCCGCTATCTGCATCCGGCGGAATATAAGCGCATCGCCAAACTGCTGCATGAACGTCGTATCGATCGTGAACACTACATCGACGAGTTCGTCGGTGGCCTGCGCAAAGCCATGAAAGAAGAGAACGTGCGGGCTGAAGTCTACGGTCGCCCGAAACACATCTACAGCATCTGGCGCAAAATGCAGAAAAAGCACCTCGCTTTTGATGAGCTGTTTGATGTGCGTGCGGTACGTATCGTGGCGGAACGCTTACAAGACTGTTATGCCGCGCTGGGGATAGTGCATACGCACTTCCGCCATTTGCCGGATGAATTTGATGACTACGTTGCCAACCCGAAACCGAACGGTTACCAGTCAATCCACACGGTTGTGCTGGGGCCTGGCGGCAAAACGGTCGAGATTCAGATCCGTACGAAGCAGATGCATGAAGATGCAGAGCTTGGCGTGGCCGCGCACTGGAAATACAAAGAAGGCCCTTCCACCGGTACGCGCACGGGGCACGAGGATCGCATTGCCTGGCTGCGTAAACTTATCGCCTGGCAGGAAGAGATGGCGGACTCCGGCGAGATGCTCGATGAAGTACGTAGCCAGGTCTTCGATGACCGTGTCTACGTCTTTACCCCAAAAGGGGACGTGGTCGATCTGCCCGCCGGTTCTACACCGCTCGACTTTGCCTACCATATCCACAGCGATGTGGGCCACCGCTGCATCGGCGCGAAAATTGGCGGACGCATCGTGCCGTTCACCTATCAGCTGCAGATGGGCGATCAAATTGAAATTATCACCCAGAAACAGCCGAACCCGAGCCGCGACTGGCTGAACCCAAACCTTGGCTATGTCACCACAAGCCGTGGACGCTCGAAAATTCACGCCTGGTTCCGTAAGCAGGATCGTGACAAAAATATTCTGGCGGGCCGTCAGATTCTGGATGACGAACTGGAACATATTGGCATTAGCCTGAAGGAAGCAGAAAAGCAGCTGTTGCCGCGCTATAACTTCAACGAGCTTGATGAACTCCTGGCGGCCATTGGCGGCGGTGATATTCGCATTAACCAGATGGTGAATTTCCTGCAGGCTCAGTTCAATAAGCCAAGTGCAGAAGAGCAGGATGCCGCCGCGCTGAAGCAGCTTCAGCAAAAAACCTATGCACCGCAACAGCGCAGCAAAGATAACGGGCGTGTCGTGGTTGAGGGCGTGGGGAATTTGATGCACCACATCGCGCGCTGCTGCCAGCCTATTCCCGGGGACGACATTGTGGGCTTTATCACCCAGGGACGCGGGATCTCTATCCACCGTGCCGATTGCGATCAGCTGGCTGAACTGCAATCGCATGCGCCGGAAAGAATCGTCGATGCCGTGTGGGGTGAAAGCTACTCAGCGGGCTATTCGCTGGTGGTCCGCGTCACCGCTAACGACCGCAGCGGCCTGTTACGGGATATCACCACTATCCTGGCAAACGAGAAGGTCAACGTGCTTGGCGTGGCCAGCCGCAGCGACACCCGTGAACAGCTCGCCACCATCGATATGACCATCGAAATCTATAACCTGCAGGTGCTGGGCCGCGTGCTCGGTAAACTGAACCAGGTCCCTGATGTGATTGACGCGCGTCGTCTGCACGGCGGTTAATCCTCTTACTCATTCAGGCCGGGCAAGGCGTCGTCGCCGCCCGGCTGCGTTATTTTATGGAAACAGACATGACCCAAATCGACCGCCTGCTCGGCATTATGAAACGTCTGCGTGACCCGGAAAACGGCTGTCCATGGGACAAAGAGCAGACTTTCGCGACCATCGCGCCTTACACCCTTGAAGAGACCTACGAAGTCCTGGATGCCATCTCTCGTGAAGATTTCGACGATCTGCGCGGTGAGTTGGGCGACCTGCTTTTCCAGGTCGTGTTCTACGCGCAAATGGCCCAGGAAGAGGGGCGTTTTGATTTTAATGACATTTGTGCCGCCATCAGTGACAAGCTGGAGCGCCGCCATCCTCATATCTTTGGCGATGCCACCGCCGGCAACAGCACGGAAGTGCTGGTCCGCTGGGAGCAGATAAAAAGCGCCGAGCGTGCCGAAAAATCCCAGCACTCGGCCCTGGACGATATTCCCCTGAGCCTGCCTGCGTTGATGCGCGCCCACAAGATCCAGAAACGCTGTTCAACGGTCGGCTTTGACTGGGCTACCCTGGGGCCTGTCCTGGACAAGGTCTACGAGGAGATCGACGAGGTCATGCATGAAGCGAAGCAGGCCGTGGTGGATGAAGCCCGGCTTGAAGAGGAGATGGGCGATTTGCTGTTCGCCACCGTGAATCTTTCGCGCCATTTAGGGGTAAAAGCCGAAACGGCACTGCAAAAAGCCAACCTGAAATTTGAACGCCGCTTCCGGGAAGTGGAACGGATTGTGGCCTCTCGTGGCCTGGAAATGACCGGTGTTGACCTGAATTTAATGGAAGAAGTCTGGCAGGAAGTAAAACGCCAGGAACATGATCTCTAACGAAATTTCGCGATCAAGCGCAATTTGTGTGATTTTTTAAATGACAAGCGCTTGATTTGCGTCAAAAACAATTAATCAAAAGGGGCTATTTTCTCACTCCCTATGTTTGTCAAAACCTGAAGCAGGAGACGGAGAATGAATGTTTGTGGCACTCGCCGTGTTCGGGTATACTACTTTCCCGTCCTGGTTATTCCATCATTCCAACCTAACTTCTCAGGTTCAGCATGACAACGAACTATATTTTTGTGACCGGCGGGGTTGTATCCTCTCTGGGTAAAGGCATTGCCGCAGCCTCTCTCGCGGCCATTCTTGAAGCCCGTGGCCTCAATGTGACGATGATGAAACTGGATCCGTATATCAACGTCGATCCAGGCACCATGAGCCCAATCCAGCACGGCGAAGTGTTCGTTACCGAAGACGGCGCTGAAACCGATTTGGACTTAGGCCACTACGAGCGCTTCATTCGCACCAAAATGAGCCGCCGCAACAACTTCACCACCGGTCGTATTTATTCCGACGTTCTGCGTAAAGAACGCCGTGGCGACTATCTGGGCGCAACCGTACAGGTTATCCCACACATCACCAATGCCATTAAAGAACGCATCATCGCTGGTGGCGAAGGTCATGACGTTGTGCTGGTTGAAATCGGCGGTACGGTTGGTGACATCGAATCCCTGCCGTTCCTGGAAGCGATTCGTCAGCTGGCGGTGGATATCGGTCGTGAACACGCGCTGTTCATGCACCTGACGCTGGTGCCTTACATGGCGGCAGCGGGTGAAGTGAAAACCAAGCCTACTCAGCACTCCGTAAAAGAACTGCTCTCAATCGGTATCCAGCCGGATATCCTGATTTGTCGTTCCGATCGTGCTGTTCCGGCTAACGAACGTGCGAAAATTGCATTGTTCTGTAACGTTGCCGAAAAGGCTGTAATCTCTCTTAAAGACGTCGATTCCATTTATAAAATTCCGGGCCTGTTGAAATCACAGGGTCTGGACGATTATATTTGTAAACGATTCAGCTTGAACTGTCCGGAAGCTAACCTGTCAGAATGGGAACAGGTTATTTACGAAGAAGCGAACCCGGCAGGCGAAGTGACGATTGGTATGGTTGGCAAGTATATTGAACTGCCGGATGCCTACAAATCTGTCATCGAAGCGCTGAAGCACGGCGGTCTGAAGAATCGCGTCACCGTGAACATCAAGCTGATTGATTCGCAGGATGTTGAAACGCGCGGTGTCGAAATTCTGAAAGATTTGGACGCTATCTTGATCCCGGGTGGCTTCGGCTATCGTGGTGTTGAAGGCAAGATTGCGACTGCCCGCTATGCCCGTGAAAACAATATTCCTTACCTCGGCATTTGCCTGGGTATGCAGGTTGCGCTGATTGAGTTTGCGCGTAACGTCGTCGGGATGGAAAACGCGAACTCTACGGAATTTGTGCCAGACTGTAAGTACCCTGTTGTGGCGCTTATCACTGAGTGGCGTGATGAAGACGGTAACGTCGAAGTCCGTACTGAGAAAAGCGATTTGGGTGGCACAATGCGTCTGGGCGCGCAGGCTTGTCAGGTCTCTGACGACAGCCTGGTTCGCCAGATGTACGGTTCGTCGGTCATCACTGAACGCCATCGTCACCGCTACGAAGTCAACAACATGTTGTTGAAACAAATTGAAGCTGCGGGTCTGCGTATTGCGGGCCGCTCCGGGGATGATCAGTTAGTCGAGATCATCGAAGTGCCAAATCATCCATGGTTTGTGGCATGTCAGTTCCACCCGGAATTTACTTCAACGCCGCGTGATGGACATCCGCTGTTTGCAGGCTTTGTGAAAGCCGCCAGCGATTACCAGAAGCGTCAGGCGAAGTAAGTCAAAAGTTAGAACGGCAACGCGTACCCCCGGTACGCGTTGTTTGTCTGGAGTTTTAGTTTAACTTGTACTGAGGAAAATCTAATGTCCAAAATCGTTAAAGTCATCGGTCGTGAAATCATCGACTCCCGTGGTAACCCTACCGTAGAAGCTGAAGTTCACCTGGAAGGTGGTTTCGTCGGTATGGCTGCTGCGCCGTCAGGTGCTTCTACTGGTTCCCGCGAAGCGCTGGAACTGCGCGATGGCGACAAATCCCGCTTCATGGGTAAAGGCGTAACCAAAGCGGTTGGCGCTGTAAACGGTCCTATTGCTCAGGCAATCCTTGGCAAAGACGCCAAAGACCAGGCTGGCATCGACAAGATCATGATCGATCTGGACGGTACTGAAAACAAATCTAACTTCGGTGCGAACGCAATCCTGGCTGTGTCTCTGGCAAACGCCAAAGCAGCAGCAGCCTCTAAAGGTCAGCCACTGTTCGAACACATCGCTGAACTGAACGGCACCCCAGGTAAATACTCTATGCCAGTTCCGATGATGAACATCATCAACGGCGGTGAGCACGCGGATAACAACGTTGATATTCAGGAATTCATGATTCAGCCAGTTGGCGCGAAATCCCTGAAAGAAGCGGTTCGTATGGGTTCTGAAGTGTTCCACAACCTGGCTAAAGTTCTGAAAGCTAAAGGCATGAACACTGCTGTTGGTGACGAAGGCGGCTACGCGCCAAACCTGGGTTCCAACGCAGAAGCTCTGGCTGTTATCGCTGAAGCGGTTAAAGCTGCAGGCTACGAGCTGGGCACCGACATCACTCTGGCGATGGACTGTGCAGCATCTGAGTTCTACAAAGACGGTAAATACGTTCTGGCTGGCGAAGGCAACAAAGCGTTCACCTCTGAAGAGTTCACTCACTTCCTGGAAGACCTGACCAAACAGTACCCAATCGTCTCTATCGAAGATGGTCTGGACGAATCTGACTGGGATGGTTTCGCATACCAGACTAAAGTACTGGGCGACAAAATCCAGCTGGTTGGTGACGACCTGTTCGTAACCAACACCAAGATCCTGAAAGAAGGCATCGAGAAAGGCATCGTTAACTCCATCCTGATCAAATTCAACCAGATCGGTTCTCTGACCGAAACTCTGGCTGCGATCAAAATGGCGAAAGACGCTGGCTACACTGCGGTTATCTCTCACCGTTCAGGCGAAACTGAAGACGCTACCATCGCTGACCTGGCTGTTGGTACCGCTGCAGGCCAGATCAAAACGGGTTCTATGAGCCGTTCTGACCGTGTTGCTAAATACAACCAGCTGATTCGTATCGAAGAAGCGCTGGGCGAAAAAGCACCATACAATGGTCGTAAAGAGATCAAAGGCCAGTAATCCTGCCCTTTACCTCTAAAAAACCCGCTTCGGCGGGTTTTTTTGTGACTGAATTACAGCAGAAGGGGCAAGGTGGCGCTCGCCGTTTGCTGACTGGTGTCGCTATAGTGGGCATCAAGCGATATCAAGCTCACCGCCAGCAGTTCTACCAGCAGCATGACGCCCACTTTTGCATTGAGCGCGCCAGCGCTTAGCGGCCCTTCCGGTTTTGCCGCGACTAAAAGCATATCACTCAGCGATGTCAGAGGACTGCGCGGCGTATTGCTCAGCGCCAGAACGCGAGCGCCACGTTGACGAGCCAGTTTAACCACGTGCAGCAGATCGCGCGTTGAGCCAGAACTTGATATCGCCACCACCACATCGTCACTCGTCAGGCTGGTCGCATTCATTGACGCGCGGTGCATGTCGCTAAAAAGCTGCGCCGGTTTACCCAGTCGCAAGAGCTTATAGTGCAAATAGTCGCCCAGAGTTGCACTTGCCGCCACGCCATAAATCGACACAGAGCGTGCCTGATGTAAGGCCTTTGCGGCCTGTAAGAGCACGTTGCGGTCAAGCAGGCGGCCTGTGTCCCGTAATGCTAAAACCGACTCTTCAACCACCTCATCAATCTCATCCCCTTTTTGTACAGGCGCATGTTCCCGCTGTACATCCAATGCCAGCGCCATTTTGAATTCGGTATAGCCTTTGCAGCCCAGTGCCCGGCAAAGCCGCGTCACGCTGGCTTCACTGGTTTCGCTTTCCCGGGCAAGCTCGGTGATCGTCAGGTAAAGCACCTTTGCAGGATCCTGTAAAACGAACTCACCCAGTTTTTGTTGCGTGGGGCTGTACCCGGAAGCCTCCTGGCGTAGCTTCAGCAGCAGGTTTTCATGGTCTGACATGCTCGATCCTTAATGCGTTTCTCTGCCGTCTAGTGTGGGGGAAAGCGGGGGAAAGATGCCAGTCATTTTAAAAAAGTATGATCCGCTTCTCCTTTATTGGTGATAATTTCCAGCTAAATATAATTATGTGGTAAAAATTTTCATCAATTGTCGGGGGAGTGAAAAAATGATGCAAATAATGAGTGGCACCTCTTCAGGGGCCTGGTTTGAAAAAGCACAGCGGTTTGGTAAATCGTTCATGCTGCCTATCGCGGTATTGCCCGCTGCAGGGTTGTTACTGGGCATCGGTGGTGCACTGTCCAACCCCAATACTCTCACCGCCTATCCATTCCTGGATATCGGCTGGCTTCAGGCAATCTTCACCATCATGAGCAGTGCGGGGTCGATCGTCTTCGCCAACCTTTCGGTTCTTTTTGCCGTTGGGGTCGCGGTGGGTCTGGCGAAAACCGATAAAGGCACCGCAGGACTGGCAGCACTGCTCGCCTTCCTCGTGATGAACGCCACGATTAATGCGTTACTGATCCTGACCGGCAAACTGGCGCTGGAAAACCCCGGTGCGGTAGGGCAAGGCATGACGCTCGGGATCCAGACGCTGGAAACCGGTGTGTTTGGCGGGGTGGTGATTGGCCTGGTGACCTGCATTTTGCATCACCGGTTTAATAAAATTGCGTTGCCACAGTTCCTCGGCTTTTTTGGTGGATCGCGTTTTGTACCCATCATCAGCTCGCTGGCGGCGATCGTCGTCGGTGCCGCGATGACGATGGTATGGCCTCACTTCCAGAAGCTGATCTTCGGGCTGGGTGGGCTGGTGGACGCCACGGGTTATCTGGGCACGTTTTTATACGGCTTTATCCTGCGTATGCTTGGCCCGTTTGGTCTTCATCATATCTTCTATCTGCCTTTCTGGACGACGGCTCTGGGAGGAAGTGAAATCGTTAACGGCCAGCTGGTTGAAGGCACACAGCGAATTTTCTTTGCTCAGCTAGCGGATCCTGATACCCAGCAGTTCTACGTGGGTACATCACGCTTCATGTCCGGGCGCTTTATCACGATGATGTTTGGTCTGCTCGGCGCCTGCCTTGCCATGTATCACACGGCAAAGCCCGAGAACAAGAAACGCGTCGCCGGGCTGTTATTATCCGCCGCGTTGACCTCTTTCCTGACGGGGATTACGGAACCGATCGAGTTCTCGTTCCTGTTCATCGCGCCCGTTTTGTACGTCATCCATGCGTTCTTTGATGGCCTGGCATTCATGATTGCCCACATTTTACATATCACCATCGGGCAGACTTTCTCCGGCGGGTTTATTGATTTCATTCTCTTTGGCGTGTTGCAAGGGGAGGCAAAAACGCACTGGTTATCGGTGCCGCTGGTCGGCGTGCCGTGGTTCTTCCTCTATTACTTCACCTTCCGTTTCATGATTAACCGTTTCGGGTACGCCACGCCGGGTCGTGAGAAAGAGGCCGTCGTTGAAACTCATCTGCCGCAAAGCGAACGAGCAGCGGCAGTGGTTGCCGGGCTTGGCGGGAGAGAGAACCTGGACGAGGTCGACTGCTGTGCCACACGGCTGCGTGTGACGGTCAAAGACGGAAGTAAAGTCAACGAAGACGCGTTGAAAGCCACCGGTGCGCGCGGTGTGATTGTGCGCGGCAACGGGGTACAGGTCATCTATGGACCGCATGTCACCATTATCAAAAACGAAGTAGAAGAGATGTTATCGTCATGAAAACTGTACTGGATAATCTGAAAGGCCAACTAATTGTTTCCTGCCAGGCGCTGGAAAATGAACCGCTGCACAGCCCGTTTATTATGTCACGGATGGCCGTGGCCGCAGAGCAGGGTGGAGCGGTAGCGATACGGGCGAACAGCGTGGTGGATATCAGTGCGATTAAGCAGCAGGTTTCACTGCCGGTGATCGGTATTATTAAGCGAGATTACCCCGACAGCGAGGTCTTCATTACCGCCACCCTCAAAGAGGTGGACGAACTGATGACGGTCGCGCCCGAGATCATTGCGCTTGATGCCACGGCTCGCCCTCGTCCCGGGGGTGAAACGCTGGCGGAGCTGATGGGCAAGATTCGGGCTCGTTATCCGGCGTTGCTGCTAATGGCTGATATTGCCACGGTAGACGAAGCCCGCACCGCACAGGCACTGGGCTTTGACTGTGTCGGTACCACCTTGTATGGCTATACACAGGAAACGGCTGGTCATTCTCTGCCTGAAAATGACTGCGCCTTCCTGCGCGATGTCATTGCTGCGGTCAGCATTCCGGTGGTGGCGGAAGGAAATGTCGATACGCCGGAGCGCGCCGCACGTTGTCTGGCACTCGGGGCACATACGGTGGTCGTGGGCGGCGCAATAACCCGCCCGCAGCAGATTACCACGCGATTTGTCATGGCCATTAATGCGCACAGCACCGATGGGGCATGATACTTGGGCTGGGATCTGTAATAATTAACGATTATCCCTGAACCGAGATGACTATGCAGTACCCGATTAACGAGATGTTCCAGACCCTGCAAGGCGAGGGTTACTTCACTGGCGTTCCCGCTATTTTTATTCGTTTACAGGGATGCCCGGTTGGCTGTGCCTGGTGTGATACCAAACATACGTGGGATAAGCTTGCAGATCGGGAAGTCTCGCTGTTTAGCATTCTTGCCAAAACCAAAGAGAGCGATAAATGGGGAGCAGGGAGCGCGGAAGATCTTCTGGCGATTATTAGTCGTCAGGGCTGGACCGCGCGCCATGTCGTGATTACCGGTGGTGAGCCGTGTATCCACGATCTCATGTCGCTGACGGACCTGCTGGAAAAGAACGGCTTCAGCTGCCAGATCGAAACCAGCGGCACGCATGAAGTGCGTTGTTCACCCTCTACGTGGGTCACCGTATCGCCAAAGGTGAATATGCGCGGGGGATATGATGTCCTTTCACAGGCGCTTGAGCGTGCTGATGAAATTAAACATCCGGTTGGCCGGGTGCGTGACATCGAAGCGCTGGATGAACTGCTGGAGACACTCTCGGACGAAAAGCAGCGCATCATTGCCCTGCAGCCGATCAGTCAGAAAGAGGACGCCACGCGACTGTGTATCGAAACCTGTATTGCGCGCAACTGGCGCCTGTCAATGCAGACGCACAAATACCTGAACATTGCCTGATAAAAGCCCGGTGTAAAAACCGGGTTTTTTTATTCTCCGCGGTACACGCAGCCAGCGGTGCAGGTCTCTTTGATCATCACGGCGCTCAGTAACGGCACCAGAGGTTTCATCACATCCCAAATCCATTTTGCCAGCACTTCGCTGGTGGGATTTTCCAGGCCGGGGATATCGTTCAGATAATAATGATCGAGACGATCGTATGTCGGTTTGAACGCCGCTTTCAGCTCGGAGAAGTCCATGATCCAGCCCGTATGGGGATCGACTTCACCGGTGATTTCAAGGCGTACCATAAAGGAGTGCCCGTGCAGACGGCCACATTTATGCCCGGCAGGAACGTGCGGAAGATGGTGAGCGGCTTCGAAGGTGAAATCTTTAAACAGTGTGGTGGACATCATGAACTCTCAAGTAGTGCGGAAAAAACCGCCGCATAGTACCGGAAAGCACATTTTTTAGCATTAACTAAAACGGCCTTACCGCAACTCAGCGGGTATCCTTACCGCCATTGTCCTGTTTGTCTTTTAAAATCAGTGAGTTGATTTATCGGTTTTCTTGTTAACAACCATGACTAAAACAGGTTAGTTCATTTGGTTATTTATTATTTCCATCCCTTCTTTAATTGTTATGTTCCTCGCCGTTAACCTTATCGCTAGTTTGGTCTTTTTGCATAAATTCCGCTTTGCTACTGGAACATAACAACGCATGACAACACAGGCCCCACCTTCGAATTTGCTTCCTCTTAATCCGGAGCAACTGGCGCGCCTTCAGGCGGCCACGACTGATTTTTCACCGACTCAGCTTGCCTGGGTCTCCGGCTATTTCTGGGGCATGCTCAATCAACAGCCTGGCGCGGTGGCTGCCGCTCCCACCGCTGCGCCAGAAATCCCTGCCATTACGCTGATTTCCGCTTCGCAAACCGGTAACGCGCGCCGCGTGGCTGAGGCCCTGCGTGACGATCTCCTTGCCGCAAAACTGAACGTGAACCTGGTGAACGCCGGGGATTATAAATTTAAACAAATCGCGTCAGAAAAATTGCTGGTGGTGGTCGCGTCAACGCAAGGTGAAGGTGAACCGGCCGAAGAGGCCGTTGCGCTGCATAAATTCCTGTTCTCCAAAAAAGCGCCAAAACTTGATGGCACCGCCTTCGCGGTGTTTGGGCTTGGCGATACGTCCTATGAATTTTTCTGCCAGTCCGGTAAAGATTTCGATAACAAGCTTGCGGAGCTGGGTGCAGAGCGCTTGTTGGATCGTGTGGATGCTGACGTGGAATACCAGACTGCCGCAGCCGAATGGCGTGCGCGCGTGGTCGAGGTGCTGAAAGCCCGCGTCCCGAAAGAGACCTCGTCTCAGGCTGCTTTGACCGCCTCGGGCGTCGTGAACGACATCCACACCAGTCCTTACACTAAAGAAGTGCCACTGACGGCAAGCCTGTCGGTCAATCAAAAAATCACCGGACGCGACTCCGAAAAAGATGTGCGTCATATAGAAATTGATTTAGGGGATTCAGGGCTGCGATACCAGCCCGGCGATGCTCTGGGCGTGTGGTATCAGAACGATCCTGCGCTGGTGAACGAATTGGTTGAACTGCTGTGGCTGAAAGGCGATGAGCCGGTTATGGTCGATGGCAAGACGCTGCCGCTTAATGAAGCCCTGCAATGGCATGTTGAACTCACCGTCAACACTGCCAATATTGTGGAAAATTACGCCACGCTGACCCGCAGCGATTCGCTGCTGCCGTTAGTAGGAGATAAAGCGAAACTCCAGCATTACGCCGCGACGACGCCGATTGTCGATATGGTGCGCTTCTCACCGGCACAGCTGGATGCTGACGCGCTCATTGGCCTGCTGCGTCCGTTAACGCCACGCCTCTATTCCATCGCCTCGTCGCAGGCGGAGGTAGAGAATGAAGTGCATATTACCGTGGGCGCTGTGCGTTATGACATTGAAGGCCGTGCACGCGCGGGCGGCGCGTCGAGCTTCCTCGCCGATCGTGTTGAAGAAGACGGTGAAGTGCGGGTCTTTATCGAGCATAACGACAACTTCCGCCTGCCAGAAAACCCGGAAACCCCGGTCATTATGATTGGGCCTGGCACGGGGATTGCCCCGTTCCGCGCCTTTATGCAGCAACGCGCGGCCGAAGAAGCCCCTGGTAAAAACTGGCTCTTCTTCGGCAATCCGCACTTCACCGAAGATTTCCTCTATCAGGTGGAGTGGCAGCGCTACGTCAAAGAGGGCGTGCTGACGCGAATCGATCTTGCCTGGTCTCGCGATCAGGAACAGAAAATATACGTACAAGACAAACTGCGCGAACAGGGCGCAGAGCTGTGGCGCTGGATTAATGAGGGTGCCCACCTTTATGTCTGCGGCGACGCCAATCGCATGGCGAAAGACGTTGAGCAGGCATTGCTGGAAGTGATTGCTGAATTCGGTGGTATGGATATCGAATCGGCGGATGAATTTTTAAGTGAGCTGCGCGTCGAGCGCCGTTATCAGCGAGATGTCTACTAATGAGCGAAAAACACCCAGGCCCACTGGTGGTCGAAGGCAAACTGACTGATGCCGAGCGCATGAAGGTTGAAAGTAACTATCTGCGCGGCACCATTGCCGAAGATTTAAATGATGGTTTAACCGGCGGTTTTAAGGGCGATAACTTCCTGCTGATCCGCTTCCACGGTATGTACCAGCAGGACGATCGCGATATCCGTGCCGAGCGTGCGGAGCAGAAGCTGGAGCCGCGTCATGCGATGCTGTTGCGCTGCCGTCTGCCGGGTGGGGTGATCACCACGACTCAGTGGCAGGCGATCGACAAATTCGCCCATGACAACACGATTTACGGCAGCATTCGTCTGACGAACCGTCAGACCTTTCAGTTCCACGGCATTCTGAAGAAGAACGTCAAACCGGTGCATCAGATGTTGCACTCCGTTGGGCTGGACGCGCTGGCAACCGCCAATGACATGAACCGTAACGTGCTCTGCACCTCGAACCCGTACGAGTCTGAGCTGCACGCCGAAGCGTATGAATGGGCGAAGAAAATTTCCGAGCATCTGCTGCCGCGCACCCGCGCCTATGCGGAGATCTGGCTCGATCAGGAGAAGGTCGCCACGACGGATGAAGAACCCATTCTCGGCCAGACCTATCTGCCGCGTAAGTTCAAAACTACCGTGGTGATCCCGCCGCAGAACGACATCGATTTGCATGCCAACGACATGAACTTCGTGGCGATTGCCGAAAACGGCAAGCTGGTGGGCTTTAACCTGCTGGTCGGCGGGGGGCTATCCATTGAGCACGGTAATAAGAAAACCTATGCCCGCACCGCCAGCGAGTTTGGTTATCTGCCGCTGGAGCATACGCTGGCCGTGGCTGAAGCGGTGGTGACCACGCAGCGCGACTGGGGTAACCGTACCGATCGTAAAAACGCGAAAACCAAATATACCCTGGAGCGCGTGGGCGTCGAGACGTTTAAAGCAGAAGTGGAACGTCGTGCAGGGATCACATTCGAGCCGATCCGCCCTTACGAATTCACCGGTCGCGGCGATCGTATTGGCTGGGTGAAAGGCATCGATGACAAATGGCATCTGACGCTGTTTATCGAAAACGGCCGTATTCTGGATTATCCGGGCCGTCCGTTGAAAACCGGTCTGCTGGAAATTGCGAAGATCCATCAAGGGGAATTCCGCATTACCGCAAACCAGAATCTGATCGTTGCGGGCGTACCGGAAAGCGAAAAAGCGAAGATCGAGGCGCTGGCAAAAGGTCACGGTCTGATGGATGCGGTGAAGCCGCAGCGTGAAAACTCTATGGCCTGTGTGTCGTTCCCGACCTGCCCGCTGGCGATGGCAGAAGCTGAACGTTTCCTGCCGTCCTTCACCGATAAGGTGGAAGCGATTCTGGCAAAACACGGCATCCCTGAGGAGCATATCGTGATGCGCGTGACGGGCTGTCCGAACGGGTGTGGCCGCGCCATGCTGGCTGAGCTGGGGCTGGTCGGTAAAGCACCGGGTCGTTATAACGTGCATCTTGGTGGTAACCGGATGGGAACCCGTATTCCACGGATGTACCGTGAGAATATTACGGAACCCGAAATTCTTGACTCCCTGGACCAGCTTGTCGGGCGCTGGGCGAAAGAGCGCGAAGCGGGTGAAGGCTTCGGCGACTTTACGGTGCGTGCGGGCATCATTCGCCCGGTGCTCGATCCCGCCAGGGATTTCTGGGAATAAACACGAGAGGTAATTATGTCCACACTCGATCTGAACGCCCTAAATGAACTGCCAAAAGTCGAGCGCATCCTTGCGCTTGCCGAAACCAATGCGCAACTGGAAAAACGGGATGCCGAAGGACGTGTGGCCTGGGCGCTGGAAAATTTGCCCGGTGATTATGTGCTGTCGTCGAGCTTTGGTATTCAGGCGGCGGTGAGTTTGCATCTGGTGAATAAAATCCGCCCGGATATTCCGGTGATCCTCACCGATACCGGATATCTCTTCCCGGAGACGTACCGGTTTATTGATGAACTCACCGATAAACTGAAGCTCAATCTTCAGGTTTATCGAGCGCCGCAAAGCCCCGCCTGGCAGGAGGCGCGCTACGGTAAGCTGTGGGAACAGGGCGTTGAAGGGATTGAGAAATACAACGAGATCAACAAAGTCGAGCCCATGAATCGCGCACTCAAAGAGCTGAATGCCAAAACCTGGTTCGCCGGGCTGCGTCGCGAACAGTCCGGTAGCCGTGCCAGTTTGCCGGTACTGGGTATTCAGCGCGGGGTGTTCAAAGTGCTGCCGATTATCGACTGGGATAACCGCACGGTCTATCAGTATCTGCAACAGCACGGGCTGAAATACCACCCGCTGTGGGATGAAGGGTATCTGTCGGTCGGTGATACCCACACCACCCGCAAATGGGAGCCCGGTATGGCTGAAGAAGAGACGCGCTTCTTCGGGCTTAAACGCGAGTGCGGATTGCACGAAGGCTAATGGTTTCTCGCCTGGCGGCACTCTGCGGGTTTACTCCTCCCTCTCCCCGTGGGAGGAAGTTAAAAGGGCCTGCAGGGGTATTTCTCCCTCTCCCCGTGGGAGGACGTTGAAAGGGCCTACAGGGTTATTACTCCCTCTCCCCGTGAGAGGAGGTTGAAAGGGCCTGCAGGGTTATTTCTCCCTCTCCCCGTGGGAGAAGTTGAAAGTGCCTGCAGGTTTTTTTCTCCCTCTCCCCGTGGGAGAGGGTTGGGGTGAGGGCACCAGACCGCACTACACTTTCCCGGCTTTCGCCAGTTCTTTCACCAGCGGTAACATCACTTTCATCACGTCCCGACTCCGGCGCTCAATGCGGTGCGGCAGAGCACTGTCAATATGTTGCAGATTATCCAGCCTGACATCATGCCAACTGGTCCCTTCCGGGAAAGCCTTCGTTTTGGTGCGTTGCTGATACCCGTCTTGTTTGCCTAACGCCCAGTTTGTCGCTTCAACGTAAAGCACCGGGATCCCTGCTTTGTCGAACACTTCACCGTCGTTACAGCATCCCGTTCCTTTAGGATACGCAGGGTTGCGCCCAGGGTTAATGGCAGCCTGGATGCCATGGGCTCGGGCAATCGCCAGCGCCCGGTCACGCGTGAGTTTACGCACCGAATTGGGTGTCGTTTTTCCGCTGTTAAAATAGAGTTTATCCCCGACGATCAAATTATCGAGATTAATGACCAGCAGGGTATTTTTCTTTTCAGCGGCACTCATGCGTTTAAGGACATTCTCAGCGCCGAGTTTGCCTTCCTCTTCTCCGCTGGTGGCAATAAAACGAATACCATATTGGGTGGGGATATTTTTCAGCCGTTCAGCCAGTTCTAACATGACGCCTAAACCTGCGGCATTATCGTCGATGCCCTGAAGCGTCAGGCCGCCGAGGTTTTTATCCGTATCGGCATCGCTCAATGGCGCAAAGGTATCCAGATGCGCCATGATAATAATCTGCTGTTCGGCTTTCCCTTCGTGTGCTGCGATAACCGTACTGCCCGTCACGTTGTGCCAGTTTTTATTGTTGCTGCGTGAGGTGTAGATATAGCGGCTATGAAAGGCACGGATATCGCTCTGATAGCCCATTTCCGCAAATTGCTGGCGAAGATAATCCGCTGACAGCATTTCGGCCGGTGAGCCTGTCATACGTCCCGGGAATACGGTCGCGATATGGCGAGCCTGCGAAGAGGCTATGTCACCAGGAGGAAGATCTTTCGCCTGAACCGGGAGGATAGAGCAAACGCCGAACGCCAGGGCAGCGATACGGTGGCGCGTTGCGGAAAACATAGTGAGTCCTTTAAAAAAACAGAGCAAAATTTTAACCCGCCTAGTATGAAACTGTGATCGCTCTTGCACAATTTCATTTGCTCTTAAACGCCCGAAATCTCGCGTGTTAAGCACTTTTTGATATTTATATTTTCAGTTCGTTATTCCATTGAGTAACTACTCATTCCAATTCGTAATTTCATTCACTCTAAGCCGCCCCCTATAGTCCCTCTATTCCTGAATATGAATGAGTTTTCGCATCGTGGACTACCTGCCGTTATTTGCTGCCCTGAAAGACCGTCCGGTTCTGGTTGTCGGAACGGGAGAGATTGCCGAACGCAAAATGCTGTTTTTGCGTCGTGCCGGGGCGCAGGTCAAGGTGGTCGAAGAGGCGCAGTTTGACGAGTCACTGCTGGACTCCATCGTCCTGGTCATCGCGGCAACAAGCAATCGCGAGCTTAACCGTCGAATTTCCGACGCGGCAAACGCGCGGTTTCGCCTGGTGAACGTGGTCGATGACCAGCCGCTCTGTTCATTTATTTTCCCGTCGATTGTCGATCGCTCGCCGTTAATCGTGGCGATCTCCTCCGGCGGCACCGCGCCGGTACTGGCGCGAGTCCTGCGTGAAAAAATAGAGGCTCTGCTGCCCACCAGTCTCGGGCGGATGGCTGAGAAAGCCAGCTACTGGCGCAATCATCTTAAAACGCGGTTAACCAGCGTGACGGAGCGACGCCGCTTTTGGGAGCGGGTCTTTCGTGGACGCTTTGCCAGCCTCATGCAGGCGGGCAATGAAACGGCTGCCCAGCAAATTCTGGAAGATGAGTTGGACAATCCCGGGCGCAGTACCGGAGAGATTATCCTGGTTGGCGCAGGACCCGGTGACCCCGGCCTCCTGACGTTGCGCGGTTTACAGGTACTCCAGGATGCGGATGTGGTGTTTTATGACCATCTGGTGACCGACGGCATCCGGGAGCTTATTCGCCGGGATGCGGAACAGATTTGCGTGGGTAAACGGGCGAGCGAACACTCTGTCTCTCAGCATGACACCAATGAGATGCTGATTGCGGCGGCGAAAGAGGGCAAGACCGTGGTACGCCTGAAAGGGGGAGACCCGTTTATCTTTGGGCGCGGCGGCGAGGAGTTACAGGTCGCTGCCGGGGCAGGGATACCGTTCCAGGTTGTACCAGGCATTACGGCCGCCTCCGCGGTAACGGCCTATGCCGGGATTCCGCTGACGCATCGCGACTACGCCCAAAGTGTGACATTCGTAACCGGGCATTACAAATCCGACAGTACCCCCTTTGACTGGTCCCATCTGGCGCAGAGCCGTCAGACGCTGGCGATTTACATGGGCACCATGAAGGCGGCGGACATTGGCGAACAGCTTATTCGTCACGGGAGAGATGCGGCCACGCCGGTGGCGGTGATTTCCCGTGGGACGCGGGTCGATCAACAGGTGAAGACCGGCACATTACAACATCTTGAACACCTGGCAAAAGATGCCCCGATGCCTGCCCTGATTGTGGTGGGTGAAGTAGTGGCGCTGCATCAGACGCTCGCCTGGTTTCAACATACAACAGACGCAGAGAGCTTTCATTCTTCTGTGATAACGCTGTCTTAAGGAATGGTTATGGACCAAAAACGACTGACTCACCTGCGGCAACTCGAAGCGGAAAGTATCCATATTATCCGCGAAGTGGCTGCTGAATTTTCTAATCCGGTCATGATGTACTCCATCGGCAAAGACTCCAGCGTCATGCTGCACCTGGCGCGTAAAGCGTTTTATCCAGGTACCTTGCCTTTCCCGTTGTTGCATGTGGACACCGGCTGGAAATTCCGTGAGATGTATGAATTCCGTGACCGTACTGCAAAAGCCTACGGTTGCGAGCTGCTGGTACACAAAAATCCTGAAGGCGTAGCGATGGGCATCAATCCCTTCGTACACGGGAGCGCCAAACATACCGACATCATGAAAACCGAAGGGCTGAAACAGGCCCTGAATAAGTATGGTTTTGATGCGGCTTTCGGCGGGGCGCGTCGTGACGAAGAAAAATCCCGTGCGAAAGAGCGCATCTACTCTTTCCGCGATCGCTTCCACCGCTGGGACCCAAAAAACCAGCGTCCGGAGCTTTGGCATAACTACAACGGCCAGATTAACAAAGGTGAAAGTATTCGCGTCTTCCCGCTCTCCAACTGGACCGAGCTGGATATCTGGCAGTACATCTATCTGGAAAATATCGAAATTGTCCCTCTCTACCTGGCGGCAGAACGTCCGGTACTCGAACGTGATGGCATGCTGATGATGATCGATGACGATCGTATCGACTTGCAGCCGGGCGAAGTGATCAAAAAACAGATGGTTCGTTTCCGTACCCTCGGTTGCTGGCCGCTGACCGGCGCGGTGGAATCCAACGCGCAAACGCTGCCGGAGATCATCGAGGAGATGCTGGTCTCGACCACCAGTGAGCGCCAGGGGCGCATGATCGACCGCGATCAGGCCGGCTCCATGGAGCTGAAAAAACGCCAGGGTTATTTCTAAGGAGCCGCCATGAACAACACTATTGCACAACAAATTGCTGATGAAGGCGGCGTAGAGGCGTATCTGCACGCACAACAACATAAAAGCCTGCTGCGTTTTCTGACCTGCGGCAGCGTCGATGACGGTAAAAGTACGCTGATTGGCCGCCTGCTGCACGATACGCGCCAGATTTACGAAGACCAGCTTTCGTCCCTGCATAACGACAGCAAACGTCATGGTACCCAGGGCGAAAAACTCGACCTCGCGCTGCTGGTGGATGGATTGCAGGCCGAGCGTGAGCAAGGCATTACCATTGATGTGGCGTACCGCTATTTCTCTACCGAGAAGCGCAAATTTATTATTGCGGACACCCCGGGGCATGAGCAGTACACCCGTAACATGGCCACCGGCGCGTCGACCTGCGAGCTGGCGATTCTGCTGATGGATGCGCGCAAAGGTGTGCTGGATCAGACGCGTCGGCACAGTTTTATCTCCACGCTGCTGGGGATTAAACATCTGGTGGTCGCGGTCAACAAAATGGATCTGGTCAATTACAGCGAAGAGTCCTTCGACGAGATCCGCCAGAGCTACCTGACCTTTGCAGAACAACTGCCGGGAAACCTGGATATCCGCTTCGTGCCGCTGTCGGCGCTGGAGGGCGATAACGTCGCCTCCCAGAGCGCCAACATGCCCTGGTACAGTGGCCCGACGCTGCTGGAAGTGCTGGAGACCGTGGAGATTCAGCGCGTGGTGGAAAGCCAGCCGATGCGATTCCCGGTTCAGTACGTGAACCGTCCTAATCTCGATTTCCGTGGCTTCTCCGGGACCCTCGCATCCGGCGTGGTCACTGTCGGACAGCGTGTCAAAGTCCTGCCTTCTGGCGTTGAGTCGTCGATTGCGCGCATCGTGACCTTTGACGGCGACTTACAGGAAGCCGGTGCGGGCGAAGCGGTTACTTTGGTACTGAAAGATGAAATCGATATCAGCCGGGGCGATTTGCTGGTGGATGCGCAAGAATCCGTCCCTGCAGTACAGAGCGCCTCGCTGGACGTGGTGTGGATGGCGGAGCAGCCTCTGTCACCGGGCCAAAGCTATGACATCAAAATTGCGGGTAAAAAAACGCGTGCACGGGTGGAAGGTGTTCAGTATCAGGTGGACATCAATACGCTGGCGCAGCACAGCGTCAATGAACTGCCGCTGAACGGCATCGGGCTGGTGGATCTTATCTTTGATGAACCCCTGGTGCTCGATCGTTACCAGCAGAACCCCGTCACCGGTGGGCTTATCTTTATTGATCGCCTGACTAACGTCACCGTCGGAGCCGGCATGGTGCGTCAGCCGCATGAGCAGTCAGTTGCGGCACCGTCAGAATTCAGCGCCTTTGAGCTGGAGTTGAATGCGCTGGTGCGTAAGCATTTCCCGCACTGGGGCGCACGCGATCTGCTGGGAGGAAAGTAATGGCGCAACACGATGAGAACGTCGTCTGGCATCCTCATCCGGTAACGGTCGCGCAGCGCGAACAACTCCACGGTCATCGTGGGGTTGTCCTGTGGTTCACCGGGCTGTCAGGCTCGGGGAAATCCACCGTCGCGGGGGCGATGGAAGAGGCACTGCATCAGGCTGGGGTGAGCACCTATCTTCTCGATGGCGATAACGTCCGCCACGGGCTTTGTCGCGATTTGGGCTTTAGCGACGACGATCGCAAAGAGAACATTCGTCGCGTAGGCGAAGTGGCCAGTCTGATGGCCGATGCCGGCCTGGTGGTATTGACGGCCTTTATCTCACCCCATCGCGCTGAGCGTCAGATGGTGCGGGAGCGAGTGGGAAACGACCGTTTTATCGAAGTCTTTGTGGATACGCCGCTGGCCATTTGCGAAGAACGCGATCCTAAAGGGCTGTATAAGAAAGCCCGGGCGGGAGAGTTGCAGCATTTCACGGGAATTGATTCTGTATATGAAATTCCCGAATCGCCAGATATTCACCTGGATGGTCAACAATTGGTAACAAATTTAGTAAGCCAATTATTAGACCTGCTCAGACAGGGCGATATTATCAGATCCTGAGACGTATCGTTCGGGGCGTGATTCTCCCGAACGACCGGTCATGGTTACAGGATCCCTTATGCGCGAAAGCCAAAACTACATTATCACCGGGTCGGAAACATTATCGACACCTGACGAAACGACCTGGTCACTCCCCGGGGCGGTGGTCGGTTTCGTCTCGTGGTTGCTGGCGCTGGGCATCCCTTTCATGATTTATGGCCGCAATACGCTCTTTTTCTTCCTCTACACCTGGCCGTTCTTTCTGGCGCTGATGCCCGTCGCCGTGGTCGTTGGCATCGCGCTACACTCGTTGCTCAATGGCCGTCTGCTTTACAGTACGATCGTGACGATCGCCACCGTTGTTATTATCTTCGGCCTGCTATTTTTATGGCTCATGGGCTAACTTAAGACATAATTAAAACCCCAGAGTAGAGTCCAGCGGAAAGTTATGGGATGATGATGCCGTTTTTCAGGGGGCAGGATGGGTAAATTAACGCTTCTGTTGCTGGCTTTGCTGGTCTGGCTTCAGTATTCGCTGTGGTTCGGCAAAAATGGTCTGCACGACTATAGCCGTGTCAATGACGACGTAACAGCACAGCAGGCAACAAACGCCAAACTTAAAGCGCGCAACGATCAACTGTTTGCCGAAATTGACGATCTCAATGGCGGTCAGGAGGCGATTGAGGAACGCGCACGTAATGAACTTAGTATGACCAAGCCGGGTGAAACCTTTTATCGCCTGGTTCCAGATGCGTCTAAACGCAATCAGGGCTCAGCACAAAATAATCGATAATCAGGCCCAGGATTACGACATGGCAGTGACTTTTTCGGATGTATGTGCCGTGGTACCGGCCGCTGGCGTTGGCCGGCGCATGCAGACAGAGTGTCCTAAACAATACCTTTCAATGGGTGATAAGACGATACTTGAACATTCCGTGGCGGCGCTTCTCGCCCACCCACGGGTGACGCGTGTCGTTATCGCTATCAGTCCGGGCGACGCCCGTTTTGCCGCGCTTCCGCTGGCAAATCATCCACTCATTACCGTCGTTGACGGTGGCACTGAACGCGCAGATTCCGTTCTGGCCGGCATCCGCGCGGCGGGTGAAGCGGCCTGGGTGCTGGTGCACGATGCAGCGCGTCCCTGTTTGCACCAGGATGATCTGGCGCGATTACTGGCACTGAGTGAAACCAGCCCGATTGGCGGCATTCTGGCCGCACCCGTGCGCGATACCATGAAACGCGCCGAACCGGGAGCTCGGGCTATCGCCCACACCGTTGAGCGCGACGATTTATGGCATGCGCTGACGCCTCAGTTTTTTCCTCGCGAGCTGCTCCACGACTGTTTAACCCGCGCGCTCAATGAAGGCGCGACCATCACCGATGAAGCATCGGCGCTGGAATATTGCGGTTATCATCCGGTTATCGTGGAGGGACGCGCTGATAATATTAAGATCACGCGGCCCGAAGACTTACAGCTGGCGGAATTCTATCTTACCCGTACGACGCAACAGGAGAATGCATAATGCGAATTGGACACGGTTTTGACGTACACGCCTTTGGTGGCGTTGGCCCGATCATCATTGGCGGCGTGCGCATTCCCTATGAAAAAGGGCTGTTGGCGCATTCTGATGGCGACGTTGCGCTGCATGCGCTAACCGACGCCCTGCTTGGTGCGGCGGCGCTGGGGGATATCGGCAAGCTGTTCCCGGATACCGATCCCGCCTTCAAAGGTGCCGACAGCCGTGAACTGCTGCGTGAAGCCTGGCGTCGTGTTCAGGCCAAAGGTTATACGCTGGGCAACGTTGATGTCACTATTATTGCTCAGGCGCCCAAAATGCTGCCGCACATTCCGCAAATGCGCGTGTTTATCGCAGAAGATCTCGGCTGCCACATGGATGACGTCAACGTAAAAGCCACCACCACTGAAAAGCTCGGCTTTACCGGCCGGGGTGAAGGAATTGCCTGTGAGGCGGTCGCGCTTCTGGTGAAGGCGGCAAAATGACGGCGTTTGATGACCTGACCTATTTGCACGGCAAACCGCACGGGGCGGGCGTGTTAAAAGCCAGCCCTGAAGATTTTGTGGTCATCGAAGATCTCGGTTTTGAGCCGGACGGTGAGGGTGAGCATATTCTGGTCAAAATCCTCAAAAACGGCTGCAATACGCGCTTTGTGGCCGAGGCGCTGGCAAAATTTCTGAAAATTCATGCGCGTGAAGTCAGCTTTGCCGGGCAAAAAGACAAACACGCCGTCACCGAACAATGGCTGTGCGCACGCGTTCCGGGTAATGGGATGCCTGATTTAAGCAAATTTGAGCTTGAAGGCTGTAAAGTGCTTGAGTATGCCCGCCATAAGCGCAAGCTTCGTCTGGGCGCGCTGAAGGGCAATGACTTTACCCTGATCCTGCGCGAAGTGACCGATCGTGACGACGTCGAAAAACGTCTGGCGGCTATCGCCCGTGACGGCGTACCGAACTATTTCGGCGCACAACGTTTCGGCATTGGCGGCAGCAATCTGCAGGGGGCGTTACGCTGGGCACAAAGCAATGCCCCGGTGCGCGACAGGAATAAACGTAGTTTTTGGTTGTCGGCAGCACGCAGTGCGTTGTTTAATCAGATTGTGAGCGAACGGTTGAAAAAACCGGACGCGAATCAAGTTGTTGTCGGCGATGCGCTACAATTAGCGGGACGCGGCAGCTGGTTCGTCGCCACGGCGGAAGAAATGGCCGATGTCCAGGCGCGCGTCGCGAATAAGTCGTTGATGATTACGGCCGCTTTGCCGGGCACGGGAGAGTGGGGCACGCAGGGCGACGCCCTGGAAGCCGAACGTTCTGCCGTCGCGGATGCGACGGAATTGCAATCATTGCTGATGCGGGAAAAAGTCGAAGCGGCACGCCGGGCGATGCTGCTCTATCCGCAACAGCTTAGCTGGAACTGGTGGGATGACGTAACCGTCGAGTTACGCTTCTGGCTGCCGGCAGGTAGCTTTGCCACCAGTGTTGTCAGGGAACTTATCAACACGTCGGGTGATTATGCGAATATTGCTGAGTAACGATGATGGCATCCATGCGCCTGGCATTCAGACGCTGGCGAAACACCTGCGTGAGTTTGCCGAGGTGCAGGTCGTTGCTCCTGACCGTAACCGCAGCGGCGCGTCAAACTCGTTAACGCTGGAATCATCGCTTCGCACGTTTACGTATGATAACGGTGATATCGCCGTGCAGATGGGCACGCCAACGGACTGCGTCTTTTTAGGCGTCAATGCGCTGATGCGCCCCCGTCCGGATGTGGTGGTGTCGGGCATTAATGCCGGGCCTAACCTGGGCGATGATGTCATCTACTCCGGTACCGTCGCGGCGGCGATGGAAGGGCGCCATCTGGGTTTCCCGGCACTGGCCGTCTCGCTTAACGGACACAAGCACTATGATACGGCGGCTGCGGTCACCTGTTCTATACTGCGCGCGCTGGGCCGGGAGCCGCTTCGGACGGGCCGTATTCTGAATATCAACGTGCCCGATCTGCCGCTTGAGGAGATCAAAGGCATCCGCGTGACGCGCTGTGGCAGCCGTCATCCCGCGGATCAGGTTATCCCTCAGCTGGACCCACGCGGCAATACGCTTTACTGGATTGGCCCGCCAGGCGATAAATGCGACGCCGGGCCGGATACCGATTTTGCCGCCGTGGATGAAGGGTATGTCTCGGTTACACCGCTGCACGTCGATTTAACCGCGTATAACGCGCAAGAAGTTGTGTCAGGCTGGCTGGAACGCGCCGGGGTGAACACGCAATGGTAAGTAAACGTGTACAAGCTCTTCTGAACCAATTACGTACTCAAGGCATCTCTGACGAGCGTGTACTGGAGGCAATCTCACAGGTACCGCGTGAGAAATTTGTGGATGAGGCGTTTGAACACAAAGCGTGGGAAAACGTCGCGTTACCGATAGGTCAGGGGCAGACGATTTCGCAGCCCTATATGGTCGCGCGAATGACGGAGTTGCTGAATCTGACACCGGAATCACGGGTGCTGGAAATTGGCACCGGTTCGGGTTACCAGACGGCCATTCTGGCGCATCTGGTTCATCATGTGTGCTCGGTTGAGCGCATCAAAGGCCTGCAGTGGCAGGCACGTCGCCGCCTCAAGCAGCTGGATTTACATAATGTTTCGACCCGTCATGGTGATGGCTGGCAAGGATGGCAAGCACGAGCGCCGTTTGACGCTATTATTGTGACGGCAGCACCGCTTGAAATTCCCACTGCGCTTCTGACGCAGCTGGATGAAGGCGGCATTCTCGTTTTGCCCGTGGGCGATGAACATCAGCTGTTGAAGCGTGTTTGTCGGCGAGGCGGCGAGTTTATAATCGATACCGTAGAAGCCGTACGCTTTGTGCCTCTCGTTAAGGGGGAGCTGGCCTGAGACTCGGAATTTTCCAGGGTTTTTAGGAAATTTTCCGCGTATGGTGATGGGCAAACTGTTCTGTGCCACTATGGTCAATTCTAAGTCACTGGTAGTTAACACATTCCTGGGGGAATAAATGAGCGCGGGAAGCCCAAAATTCACCATCAGCCGTGTTGCGGCATTATCATTCGTTTCGCTTTGGCTGGCAGGGTGTTCCAGTTCCAATAATGCGCCTGCGCCGGTGACATCCGTCGGCGGGAATAGCGGTTCAGGTGACACCTCCAGCGGAATGCTGATTACACCTCCGCCTAAAATGGGCACCGCGACGGCACAGCAAGCGCCGCAAATTCAACCGGTTCAACAACCTGTCTCTCAGCCAACGTCAATCCAGCCTGTTCCGCAGGCGGTACAGACTGAAAATGGCCGTATAGTTTATAACCGTAAGTATGGGAACATTCCGAAAGGTAGCTATACCGGCGGCAGTACGTATACCGTTAAACGGGGCGATACCCTTTTCTATATCGCATGGATTACCGGGAACGATTTCCGTGACCTTGCGCAACGAAATAACGTCCAGGCCCCGTATGGTCTGGAAGTCGGCCAAACGCTGCAGGTAGGCAATGCTACCGGTACGCCATTGACGCCAGGCAACTCAGTTTCTGCTGCAGATGTCACTGCGCAAAATAACAGCGTTCAGCCTGCGCAAAAAACAAGCGCGGTGGTTGCTTCGCAACCGACAATTACGTATTCTGAAGACTCAGGTGAACAGAGTGCTAACAAAATGTTGCCGAATAATAAGCCGTCTGCGACTGTCGTCACAGCACCGGTCACGGCACCTGTGGTTAGCTCTACCGTACCGACCGCCAGCAGTCAAAATGCCAGTGCGCCTGTTTCAACATGGCGTTGGCCTACTGATGGCAAAGTATTCGAGAACTTCTCTTCCTCTGAAGGAGGAAATAAAGGGATCGATATCGCAGGAAGTAAGGGACAGGCTATCGTCGCGACCGCAGATGGACGCGTTGTATATGCCGGTAACGCTCTGCGCGGTTACGGTAATCTTATTATCATAAAACATAACGATGATTACCTGAGTGCCTACGCCCATAACGATACAATGCTGGTCCGGGAACAACAAGAAATCAAGGCGGGGCAGAAAATAGCTACCATGGGTAGTTCCGGAACCAGTTCTACACGCTTGCATTTTGAAATTCGTTACAAGGGGAAATCCGTAAACCCGCTGCAGTATTTACCGCAGCGATAATTTGACGAGGCACGCCAGTCAGGGTGTTTCGTTCAGGGATCACGGGTAGGAGCCACTTTATGAGTCAGAATACGCTGAAAGTTCATGATTTAAATGAAGACGCGGAATTTGATGAGAACGGAACCGAGTCTTTTGATGAAAAAGTCTTAGTAGAAGAGGAACCCAGTGATAACGATTTAGCTGAAGAAGAGCTGTTATCGCAGGGCGCCACACAACGTGTGCTGGACGCGACTCAGCTCTACCTTGGGGAAATTGGTTATTCCCCACTGTTAACAGCCGAAGAAGAAGTCTATTTCGCACGTCGTGCTTTGCGTGGTGATGTTGCCTCGCGCCGTCGCATGATTGAAAGTAACTTGCGTCTGGTCGTGAAAATTGCCCGTCGTTACAGCAATCGTGGTCTGGCACTGCTGGACCTGATTGAAGAGGGTAACTTAGGCCTGATCCGTGCAGTAGAGAAGTTTGACCCGGAACGCGGGTTCCGATTCTCTACCTACGCGACCTGGTGGATTCGTCAGACCATCGAACGGGCAATCATGAACCAAACCCGTACGATTCGACTGCCAATCCATATCGTCAAAGAGTTGAATGTCTATCTGCGTACTGCGCGTGAGTTGTCCCATAAACTGGACCACGAACCGAGTGCAGAAGAGATTGCTGAGCAACTGGATAAACCGGTTGATGACGTAAGCCGTATGCTTCGTCTCAACGAGCGCATTACCTCTGTTGATACCCCGCTGGGGGGCGACTCCGAGAAAGCGCTGCTGGACATCCTGGCCGATGAAAAAGACAACGGTCCGGAAGACACCACGCAGGACGATGACATGAAACAAAGCATCGTCAAATGGCTGTTCGAACTGAACGCCAAACAGCGTGAAGTGCTGGCACGTCGTTTCGGTTTACTGGGGTATGAAGCTGCAACACTGGAAGACGTCGGCCGCGAAATCGGCCTGACCCGTGAACGTGTTCGTCAGATTCAGGTTGAAGGTCTGCGTCGCCTGCGCGAAATCCTGCAGGGACAAGGTCTGAATATCGAAGCGCTGTTCCGCGAGTAATCCTGATTGAGTCAAAAAAGGCCCGTCGTGAGACGGGCCTTTTTCTTTTGCGTTACGGCAGCGCCGTTTCGTGCAGCAATCGCCACGTTATCTTTTCACCCGCCTGATTCAGCACGGCCGTTGACCAGCGAACGTTGACCGGCAGGTTTGGCCGCGTTTGCGTTTCCCGGTAGTGCACTATCGCGCCTTTGTCCCACGTCTGCAGCGTCGTGATTTCATCAAGCGCAATGTTCAGGCCGGGACGACTGCCGCGCTGATTTTCCAGAAAGCCGACAAGGCCCGCGTAATCAATATGGGCGCCGCTCGGAGGGATCATCAAAAAGTCCGGACGAAAACGAGCAAGCAGGGCGTTTAAATCGCCTTCTCCCCGGCCTAACCACGCTTCCAGCGCGATATGGACATCAATAATTTCAGTTTCGTAGTGAGTCATGGGTTCTCCTGTTGAGGCTGCGAAAGCACCTGCGGATTGCGAAGGCGAAAAACAAACAGTAAGGGTATTAACGTGATGCCGGCAGCGAGCGCAAAGGTCCAGTGCCACGCTGCAATCGTGGGCATAACGCGCTGCGAAACGCTCAGGATCTCAGCCAGTAACAGGGCACCAATAAAAAAACTCAGCTGACGATTGAGGTTCCACAGGGCGCTGGCATCCGGCATATCATCATGGGCTATAGACAGGAATGCGCTGCTTTGCGCTGTACTGCTGCACAGACTGCCCCCGGCGCCCATTAACAGAAATGCCCCGACCGGCAGCATGATGGGGGACGTCGGGTCGACACTCATTAATAGCACGATCCCCACGGCCTGCAACAGACAGCCTGTAATAATCAGTGGCCGGGGACCGATGCGATTGAAATAGCGCCCCGTTGCGGCGATAGCCACGCAGGAGGCGAGAGACCAGGGAAGCATAAGCAGCCCCGTCATCGCGGGGGTCAGTTCTGCGACGCGCTGCAGATAAAACATACCGATCACGTTAACGCCGATAAACATGCCGGGCACGCAGACATACACCAGCATGGAAAATCTCAGCAAAGGATCTGTCAGCAAGGGGAGATGAATCAGACGTGTAGCCGCCATGGGAGATTTGTCGTTGCGAAGCCATACCGTGGCTAAAACAAAGGTGAGAAGGGCAACCGGCAGCGTGGCGAAAAATATCCATCGCCAGCTCAAGGCCTGGACCAGCCATCCGCCGATGGCCGGTGAACACGCGGGAGCAAGTAAAGCCACCAGCATGACCGCGGAAGAGAGCCCGGCGCGCTCATGAGGCCGGTACTGCTGCCACGTCATCGCTTGCCCGACGGGGATAAGTAATCCGCCCCCAAGTCCCTGCAATACTCGCCAGACGATCAGGCTTTCCAGCGAGGACGCACAGCCTGCCGCCATGGATGCCGTACTAAAGAGAAACAGCGAAAAGAGAATCACCCGCTTTGGCCCGAACCGACGCGTCAACAGGGCGCTGAAAGGGATAACGAGCGTCAGCCCGGCAATATAGCCGTTACTCACCCAGGCAAGAGACGAAGGCGTGGCATTCAGCGCCAGAGCCATGGCCGGGAAGGCGACGCTGGCGATGAACATGTTGATGAGATCAAGAAAAAAGCCCAGCAAGTAGACCAGGGCGACTCTGCTGCGATACGTCATGAATAATCCTCCGGTGAGGGGCGTATCCTGGCAGCTCCCTGAGGACGGATAAACATGACAAAGCGCGATATACTGTCAAAATTATTTTGACAGTGGTGAAGACAAAGCATGCTTAATTTACAGCGCACGGCGATGTTTGTGGCGGTTGCGGATACCGGCAGTTTTACGGCAGCCGCCGATGCGATGGGGCTAACGAAGGCAGTCGTCAGCTTTCACATTCGCCAGCTTGAAGATGAACTGGGGGTGACCCTGCTGCTGCGCTCGACCCGGCGCCTGACGTTAACCGAGGCCGGGTTGTTGTTCCATCAACGCAGTGTGGCGCTGCTGAAGGCAGCCGAGAGCCTCCAGGACGACGTGCGCGCCAGTCATGCCGGGTTAACCGGGGAGTTCCGCATCACTACGACCCCCGAATACGGTTCGCAGGTAGTGGTTCCCTTGCTGGCTGAATTCAGCGTTCAGCATCCCGATTTGCGTGTACGGCATGTCTCTTCTTCCCAGCATGCCGATCTTATTTCTGAACGTTTTGATGTCGCTATTCGGCTGGGGGCGCTTGCTGATTCTCGCTACCATGCCGCGCTGATCTCTCACTTTGCCATACTGCCCGTGGCTTCGCCGCAGTGGCTCAGCCATTCTCCCGTCGATTCGCTGGAGGCGCTGTCCCAGGCTGAGTGGATCATTCACGATCGTTTATCAACGCCGCTGCGCTGGCAGTTAACGGGAAAAAGCGGTGAGCCTGCCACGCTTGAGATAAAAAAAGCGCCGCGCCTGTATGCCGACAGTGCCCAGGCGCTGATGGCCTTTGCTCTGGCGGGGCGGGGTATTGCGTTGCTCCCGGCGTGGCTGGTGCAAAAAGCGCTGGAGACGGGGCAACTGATTGCGGTATTACCAGATTATACTTTCGCTCAGCAAGCCATTCACGCTGTCTACCCCGACGCCCAGCATGTGTCGGCGAAAGTACGTACCTTTATCGATTTCATGCGTTCCCGCATTACGTCTTCATCATCTTTTTGACGAGGGCAGAAAACTGTTCCCGTTCCTCCGGGCTGAGGCGGCCTAAAAACGCCTCGTCCACCGCATTGCCCATGGGCTTACAGCTCGCCAGCAGCGCTTCACCTTCTGGGGTTAAAAACACGAAACGGCGTCGCTTATCAGCAGGATCCTGCTCGCGCTTCACCAGGCCACGGGCTTCCATGCGGCTGAGCATTTCGGCCAGTGTCGCTTTCGTGCTCACCGCCACGTCGGTCAACGCCACTTGTTCAATGCCCGGATGCTCTGCCACAGAGCGCATAACCGCATACTGTGGTTTGGTTAGTTCAGGCAAGGCATGCTGCCAGTGAGCAGTATGCTGTTGAAAAAGTTGACGTAACAGGTGAAAGGCTTCTTGTCTCAGTTCCATGAACACTCCGGAATAACGCGCTTCCCCCCATGATAGCGGAATCACCCGCAATGTTAATGCCACTCTTTATGGCCGATAATGCGATCGTGTACGAACGATCTTGTCAAAAGACAAAAACGGGGGTATTTTAAACTTAACGTTCGTATGCGAACAATTTATTGAGGCGATGAATGAGACTGATTGTGGGAATGACCGGTGCCACCGGTGCGCCGTTAGGAGTGGCACTCCTGCAGGCGTTACGTGAAATGCCTGACGTTGAAACACATCTCGTGATGTCGAAATGGGCTAAAACCACCCTCGAGCTGGAAACGCCCTTCACGGTAAAAGAGGTCTCTGCTCTGGCGGACTATACACACAACCCGGCGGATCAGGCCGCGACAGTCTCCTCTGGTTCATTTCGTACAGACGGGATGATCGTCATCCCCTGCAGCATGAAAACCCTGGCAGGTATTCGGGCCGGTTACGCAGAAGGGCTCATAGGGCGTGCGGCGGACGTGGTGTTAAAAGAGGGACGCAAACTGGTTCTCGTCCCCCGCGAAACGCCGCTGAGCACTGTCCATCTGGAGAACATGCTGGCGCTGTCACGCATGGGCGTGGCGATGGTGCCCCCGATGCCGGCTTATTACAACCATCCGCAAACCGTTGATGATATTACGCAGCACATTGTCACCCGCGTGCTTGACCAGTTTGGTCTGGAGCATAAAAAAGCGCGTCGCTGGAACGGCTTGCAGGCTGCAAAGCATCTTTCACAGGAGAATGAATATGGCATTTGATGATTTGAGAAGTTTTTTGCAGGCGCTTGATGAACAAGGGCAATTGCTGAAAATTGATGAAGAGGTGAATGCAGAACCGGATCTGGCTGCGGCAGCCAATGCCACAGGCCGTATCGGTGAAGGGGCACCCGCGCTGTGGTTCGACAATATTCGCGGCTTTGTCGATGCCCGCGTCGCCCTGAACACGCTGGGGTCCTGGCAGAATCACGCGATTGCGATGGGCTTGCCGCCGAATACCCCGGTTAAAAAGCAGATCGATGAATATATTCGCCGTTGGGATGGCTTCCCCGTTGCGCCAGAACGTCGTGCTAACCCAGCATGGGCGGAAAACACCGTCGACGGCGAGGCCATCAACCTGTTTGATATTTTGCCCCTGTTCCGTCTGAACGACGGCGACGGCGGGTTCTATCTCGATAAGGCGTGTGTCGTGTCACGCGATCCGCTCGACCCCGACCATTTCGGTAAGCAGAACGTGGGTATCTACCGTATGGAGGTCAAAGGCAAACGTAAGCTGGGTCTGCAGCCTGTGCCGATGCACGACATTGCGTTGCATCTCCATAAAGCTGAAGAGCGCGGAGAAGACCTGCCCATTGCCATCACGCTGGGGAACGACCCGATCATTACGCTGATGGGGGCGACTCCGCTTAAGTACGACCAGTCTGAGTATGAGATGGCAGGCGCATTGCGTGAAAGCCCGTACCCTATCGCGACCGCGCCGCTAACCGGCTTTGACGTGCCCTGGGGATCGGAAGTCATTCTGGAGGGGGTCATTGAGGGTCGTAAACGCGAAATCGAAGGGCCCTTCGGTGAGTTCACCGGACACTATTCTGGCGGTCGAAATATGACCGTGGTGCGCATTGATAAGGTCTCTTATCGCACCAAACCGATTTTTGAATCACTCTATCTGGGTATGCCCTGGACGGAAATTGATTATCTGATGGGGCCAGCCACCTGCGTACCGCTGTATCAACAGCTTAAAGCTGAGTTCCCGGAAGTGCAGGCAGTGAACGCGATGTATACCCATGGTCTGCTGGCGATTATCTCGACCAAAAAACGGTACGGGGGTTTTGCCCGCGCCGTGGGGCTGCGGGCCATGACCACGCCACACGGGCTCGGCTACGTGAAAATGGTGATCATGGTAGATGAAGATGTCGATCCGTTTAACCTACCGCAGGTGATGTGGGCACTCTCTTCAAAAGTGAATCCTGCGGGTGATTTGGTTCAGCTTCCCAACATGTCCGTGCTTGAACTGGATCCTGGCTCCAGCCCGGCAGGGATCACCGATAAGTTAATTATCGATGCCACAACACCGGTGGCGCCGGATACGCGTGGGCATTACAGCCAGCCCGTGAAGGATCTCCCTGAAACCAAAGCCTGGGCCGAAAAACTCACCGCGATGCTGGCCGCGCGTAAATAAGTAAGGAGGAAAAGATGATTTGTCCCCGTTGTGCCGATGAGCATATTGAAGTGATGGCGACCTCGCCAGTGAAAGATGTCTGGATCGTTTACCAGTGCCAGCACTGCTTATACACCTGGCGTAATACTGAGCCACTGCGCCGTACCAGCCGGGAACATTATCCGGAGGCGTTTCGGATGACGCAAAAAGACATTGATGATGCGCCACAGGTGCCGACGATCCCGCCGCTGCTGCAACAGAACGACTAAAGCCATAAAAAAGCCGGGTGGCGACTTCGCCTTACCCGGCCAACGTGGTGGCATGTATTGCATACTCTGTGCAGGCCCGGTAAACAAAGCGCCACCGGGCAAGCCAGACCTTACACCAGACTCTTCAACCGATAGATCCACTCCAGCGCCTGACGCGGTGTGAGCGAATCCGGGTCAAGGTTTTCCAGCGCTTCTACGGCCGGAGAGGTCTCCTCTGCGGGCACCAGAAGCGACATTTGCGTGCCGTCGACCTGCGTTGCCGCTGCATTTGGCGACAAGGTTTCGAGCTCGCGCAGTTTCTGGCGAGCGCGTTTGATCACCTCTTTTGGCACGCCAGCCAGGGCCGCCACCGCCAGACCATAACTTTTGCTCGCGGCGCCATCCTGCACGGTGTGCATGAACGCGATGGTGTCGCCATGCTCCAGGGCGTCCAGATGCACGTTCGCCACGCCTTCCATTTTTTCGGGCAGTTGCGTCAGTTCAAAATAGTGGGTAGCAAAGAGCGTCAGGGCTTTGATTTTGTTCGCCAGACTCTCAGCACACGCCCATGCCAGCGACAGGCCGTCATAGGTTGAGGTGCCACGACCAATCTCATCCATCAACACCAGGCTGTTTTCTGTCGCGTTATGCAGGATATTGGCGGTTTCGGTCATTTCAACCATGAAGGTTGAACGACCGCTGGCCAGATCGTCGGCAGCGCCCACGCGGGTAAAGATGCGATCGATAGGGCCAATTTCCACCTGCTGGGCCGGGACATAGCTGCCGATATAAGCGAGCAGGGCGATCAATGCTGTCTGGCGCATATAAGTGCTTTTACCGCCCATGTTAGGACCGGTAATGATCAGCATACGACGCTGCGGCGACAGGCTCAGAGGGTTGGCAATAAACGGCTCACGCAGTACCTGCTCAACGACCGGATGGCGGCCTTCGGTAATACGAATACCCGGCTTGTCGATAAACGTCGGACAGGTGTAGTTCAGGGTGTCAGCGCGTTCTGCCAGATTCACCAGCACATCCAGCTCTGCCAGGGCGCTTGCGCTCTGTTGCAGATCGCCAAGGTGCGGCATCAGCAAATCGAACAGCTCTTCATAGAGCTGTTTTTCCAGCGCCAGCGCTTTCCCTCTGGAGGAGAGCACTTTATCTTCGTACTCTTTCAACTCTGGAATAATGTAGCGTTCGGCATTTTTCAGCGTCTGGCGGCGGACGTAATGAATGGGTGCCAGATGGCTTTGACCACGGCTGATTTGGATGTAATAACCGTGAATCGCGTTATAACCCACTTTCAGTGTGTCCAGTCCCAGACGCTCGCGTTCGCGGATCTCCAGCTTATCCAGGTAATCCGTTGCGCCATCGGCCAGTGCTCGCCACTCATCCAGTTCCTGATGATAGCCAGGTGCGATAACGCCGCCGTCACGGACCAGAACCGGCGGGGCCTCGACGACGGCGCGTTCGAGCAGTTCGCGCAGCTCGGTGAACTCTCCCATCGTGTCGCGTAGCTTCTGCACCGGCGCGCTGTCAACGTCGGCAAGCTGGGCGCGCAGTTCAGGCAGTTGCTGGAAGGCATGACGCATGCGGGCCAGGTCTCGTGGACGGGCGGTACGTAATGCCAGACGCGCCAGAATACGCTCCAGATCCCCCACCTGACGCAATACCGGCTGTAGCTCGGTAAACCGATCCTGCAATGCGCCGATCGTCTGCTGACGGCTGACCAGAACCTGAGTATCGCGCACCGGCATATGCAGCCAGCGTTTTAACATACGGCTACCCATTGGGGTGACCGTACTATCCAGCACGGAGGCCAGGGTATTATCGATACCGCCTGCCAGATTCTGCGTAATTTCCAGGTTACGCCGCGTCGCGGCATCCATGATGATGCTGTCCTGCTGGCGTTCCATCGTAATAGAACGGATGTGCGGCAGGGCCGTACGCTGCGTATCTTTGACGTACTGTAACAGGCAGCCCGCGGCGCACAGACCACGCGGGGCGTTTTCGACGCCAAAACCAATCAAATCGCGGGTGCCAAACTGCAGGTTGAGCTGCTGACGCGCCGTGTCTATTTCAAATTCCCATAACGGGCGACGACGCAGACCGCGACGTCCTTCGATCAGCGCAAACTCAGCAAAATCTTCTGCGTAGAGTAACTCTGCGGGATTGGTGCGCTGCAGCTCCGCGGCCATGGTTTCCCGGTCGGCCGGTTCGCTCAGGCGAAAGCGGCCGGAACTGATGTCCAGGGTGGCATAGCCAAAACCTTTGCTGTCCTGCCAGACGGCGGCAAGCAGGTTGTCCTGGCGTTCATGCAGTAAGGCTTCATCACTGATGGTGCCTGGCGTGACGATGCGTACCACTTTGCGCTCAACCGGGCCTTTTGAGGTCGCCGGATCGCCAATCTGTTCGCAAATGGCGACGGATTCCCCCTGGTTCACCAGCTTCGCCAGATAGTTTTCCACCGCATGATGGGGAATACCCGCCATCGGGATAGGTTCACCCGCGGAGGCACCGCGTTTGGTCAAAGAGATGTCGAGCAACTGAGAGGCACGTTTGGCATCGTCATAAAACAGCTCGTAAAAATCGCCCATACGGTAGAACAGCAGGATTTCCGGATGCTGTGCTTTCAGCTTCAGATACTGCTGCATCATAGGGGTATGTGCAGTTAAATTATCAATTGTGCTCATGGAGTCAGGATATCCATTTCTTTGAAAATAGGGCGCTTTAAGCGGCTTAAAAGCCGTGAGATGCTGCTATTGTCGCATGAAAAAATGACCCGGCGCAGCAAAAAGTCGAGACTTTACCCTGGCTCTGATTCCAGCAACTCAATGAGCAATTTTCCCTGTTCCACACACACGCGGACCCGCGAATTTGTTTTAAAACCGGCTTCTTCGAGCCAGTCGCCCTTGAGGCTCAGGGCGGCATGCACGCTATAGCGTTTCGGAATTTTGGTTTTGCGGTCTTCATGACGTTTTCTGAAGTAGCCTACCTTTAAATGGCGGCAGGGCTTGCTAACCGTGATTTCAGACATAAAAACTCCTGTAAGGCTGGGCAACATGGCGCGTAAGACACCTGTATAAAATGCCAGTCCTTCCTGTCAGGTACAACTTTATAACTGGAAGCTGCCTTCAGAAATTCGCATGCAAAAGATGCAATCGGGCTGAAACAGACCCGTAAAAAAGGTATTATTAATGCATCTTATTGAACGGTGCTTTGCCATGTCAGCAAAACGTATTCCCCGAGAAAAAGAGACCCTTCGCAAGATGATTGCCCTGTATGAAAAGCGGTGTCCGCAGGCATCTTCTGAAGAGGGTCACTACGATGCCTTAACTGCCTACGCCGAGAAGCGTCTGGATAAATGCGTTTTTGGTGAGGAAAAGCCCGCCTGTAAACAGTGTCCGGTGCACTGCTATCAGCCCGCAAAACGGGAGGAGATGAAGCAGATCATGCGCTGGGCGGGGCCACGCATGTTATGGCGTCATCCCATTCTGACGGTCCGTCATTTAATTGATGATCGCCGTCCGGTTCCGGCATTGCCGGAAAAATATCGCCCTAAAAAATAAAGCCTCAGGGCCGGGAAAGGGCCACTGTGCGGCAAATCACCGGTAACGCGATTGCGCTCATTAACGGAAATAACGCCAGCAAAAGCCAGGGATAAATAGCCTGGGGGGAGGGGATGAGTGCCTGATCCAGCAGTCGGCCAAAAAACACATTTCCTGCCAGGACGGCGATCCCCCCTGCGGTAGAAAGCGCGCCGTAGTGGGCGCCGAGCGTCGACTCTTCCGCAAAGGCAGGTATCAGATCTTTGGCCGACGGCACCAGCAACATCTGGCCGAGCGTCAGCAGTGTTACAAGGCACACCGACGGCAACAACCGCAACGCGCCTGCCGCAGGTTCTGTCGCGGCAAATAATGAGACGCTGGCAAACGCGGCGGAGAGCAGTAAAAAGCCGACCGGTAAAATCCTTAAGGCCCCCACGCGCCGGGCAAAGCGCGCGAGCGGAAGCTGAAAAGCGATAATCAGGACTGAGGCCAACATAAACAGGGGCCCGAGATCCTTCTCACTGCCGCCCGAACGTTGTAGTTCCACCGGAAGCGCCAGATAGAGCTGGTTGTAGCTTAGCAACCACGAGCTGTAGGCGATAATAAAAGCGACAAAACGCGGCTGGCGAAACGTGGTCCACCAGGGAAGAATGTGCAGTTTTTGATGACGCTTTGGCGCGGCAGGAAGGAAGAAAAAGAGCACCACGAGCGCAACGACAAAAATCCCCGCACCCGCCAATGCCACCTGGCGAAAGCCAAAACCCGTCAGCAGTGCCCCGGCTACCGGCCCCAGGACTGCACCGAGCTCTCCGCTCACCGCAAAGAGGGCAAACCACTCCGCACGGCTTCGTTTCCCTTTGGCCTCGCTTTGCCCGCCCGCTTTTGCCAGCAGGGCTTCAATTGACGGAGAAAACAGCGCTCCGCCCATGCCCGTCAGACACGCGCCAAGAATGACAGGCCACAGAGACTGGCCGAAGGCCAGCAAAAGATAGCCCGCCACGCGGATAATACAGCCGCAGAGAATGATAATCTTCGCGCCATACCGGTCAGAGAGCGCCCCGCCCACGATAAACATGCCCTGCTGGGAGAAGGTCCGCAACCCCAGCACCAGCCCAATAAGACCGCCGGAGAGCAGCATGTCGTCGCGGAGAAAGATCGCCAGAAAGGGCACAACCGCGTAGAAGCCGATGTTAAAAACGAACTGGCTGCCCAGCAACACGGGCGGCCAAAGACGTGTGGCAGGGTGCAGGAAGAACGTCGACATGCTACCCAATCCTAAACGATAAAATGAATGTGCTTTTTGCCATGGTAAGGGGAAATCTCAATTTTGGTTTTCACCCGGAAGACCTCCCAGAGCAACGCTTCTGTCAAAATCGCCTGAGGCGTGCCCGTAGCCACAATTTGCCCTTTTTGCATGACGATCAGCGAGTCACAAAACATCGAAGCGTGGTTAAGATCGTGGATAGCGACGATACTCGTTACCGGCAGCTCGCTAATCAGATGCATTAATTGCATCTGGTGGTGAATATCGAGGTGGTTGGTCGGTTCATCCAGCAGGATTTCGCTCGGCGTCTGGGCCAGCGCGCGGGCAATATGCACCCGCTGGCGTTCACCGCCGGACAAACTCAGCCAGCCCTGATCGCTTTTTTCCAGCATATCCACCCGCTGCAAAGCCGCATTGACGGTTTCGTCATCGTGCGTGCTCCAGTTAGAGAAAGGGGAGTGGTGCGGGATACGGCCCAGTTTTACCACGTCGCGAACGCGCATATTTGCGTCGGTCATACCGTGCTGCTCGACGAACGCCACCCGACGCGCCAGCTGCTTTTTGGCAATGCGCGCGATATTTTGCCCGTCCAGCGTTACGCTCCCCGCATTCGGACGACGCAGTCCTGCGAGGATGCGCAGGAGGGAAGATTTTCCGCAACCGTTGGGACCCAGCAATCCAACCGTTTCACCCTGAGAGACGTGCAGCGACACGTTGTTGACGATGACCTTTTTACCGACCTTCCAGGTTATGTTTTCCGCGGAGATACTCATTACTTATTCCTTGAGCGGTAAATAATCACGGCAAAGAACGGCACGCCGACCAGCGCCGTGACGACACCAACGGGAAGGCTTTGCGGGGCGATCAATAAGCGCGAGGCGATATCCGCCAGGACCATCAGGATGGCACCGGCCAGCGCGCTGGCGATAAGCAGCGTTCGGTGCAGCGGCCCAAAGAAGAAACGCATCATATGCGGGACCACTAATCCTACAAAACCGATAGAACCAGCCATGCTCACAATGGTGGCGGTGATCAGTGCGGTCGTCGTGAAAAGCGCAAGCCGTACCCAGGGAACGGCGATCCCCAACGAGGCGGCGGCATCGTCGCCAAAGGTAAAGGCATCCAGCGCGCGGGAATAATAAAGACACACTGCAAGGCCCGCCAGAACCACAACCAGTGCCAGCTGAAATTCAGGCCATCTCACGCCGCTAAAACTGCCCAACAGCCAGAACATCACATCTCGTGCCTGTTGCGCGCTGGCTGAAGTGCTGATGGTATAGGCCGTGATGGCGTTAAAAAGCTGAGAGGCCGCTACCCCCGCCAGGATAGTGCGCTCGTTGCCACCCCGAGCCCCATTGGTCAGGAAGGCGACAAAGGCAAAAGCAGCAAATGCCCCGGCAAACGCACCGGCTGACAGCGACACCGCGCCGGTGCCGATTCCCAGTACGACGACTGAAACGGCCCCTGTTGACGCGCCCGCTGACACACCAAGCACGTACGGCTCAGCCAGCGCATTCTTCAGCAGGCTCTGGAGTACCGCCCCGCAAATGGCCAGGCCGGCGCCGCAGCACGCTGCCACCAGCGCCCGACTCAGGCGGAAATCCCAAATCACGCTTTCATAAATGCGATTGAGCGGCACATCAGTCAGCCCGATTTTATTGCCGATAGCATAAAAGACGTTTTGCAAAGGAATAGACAGTTCGCCGACGCTGACCCCAACGCCAATCACCAGCAATAACAGGACGAACGCAAGCAGACACGACGTGGTCATGAGCACGCCCTGTCGCATCTGAAGAACCGCCGTCGCCATCAGTTCAGCCCCAGTTTTCTGAGCTGTTCGCCGACCTGTTCAGCGCCATAGATCGTCCGAATCGTCGGGTTCATCGCCTGGCCATCCATCACCACGATGTGGCCTTTTTTCACCGCGTCCAGCTGGCTGACCGCCGGATCGCTTTTCAGGAATTTGATTTTTTCCTCCGCGTTATCCAGCGCCCAACGGTTACGGTCGAGGCTGGAGACCACGATCACATCCGGATTTGCCGCGATGATGCTTTCCCAGCCCACCGTTGGCCATTCGGTCTCGGAGGTAATGGCGTTGTGACCGCCCAGCACGTTGGCGATAAATCCGGAGGCGCTGTTTTTGCCCCCGACGTAAGCATCTGAAGAAGGTGAGGCGCTGGAGAACCAGAAGACAAACGAGAGATCTTTTTTATTCTTGCTGAATTCCTGTCGCAGATCGCTCTCGCGTTTTTTGAAATCCGCAATCAGGGCTTCACCGCGCGGTTGCACGTTAAAGATGGCGGCAAAGTCGGCAATCTCTTTATAGAGATACGTCATGTCCCACAGTTTTTGACGGCTGCCGTACATATCGCCAGCCGCTTTTTTGGTGGCGCACATGCCCGGCGATAAGTAGCTGTTCACGCCGACGGTGGCCAGATCTTCGCGTTTTGCTACTTTGCTTTCCGGCCCCAGCAAGAGCGGAAGCTGTGCAGGAACAAAGTCGGGATTCTGCGCAAGGATGGACTCGAGGGTAGGGATTTCGACGGTTAACGTAGTGATTTTTGCATTTTGCTCAGCCAGTTGCGGCAAGACTTTGGTTGGCCAGAAGGCACTGGCGATAATGTTTTTTTGCAGGCCCAGCAGAAGCAAAATCTCAACGGTATTTTGCCCCAGCGCGACGACGCGTTCCGGCGCTTTGGTGAATGTCTCTTTATACCCGCAGTTTTCAATCGTCAGCGGCCAGGTTGTAGCCTGAGCAGAGCTGACGGACGCAAACACCAGACTTAACGCGCAGAGGACCTTTTTCATTACATGCTACCTTTCATTAAAATTATTTTAATGCAAATGAAACTCATTATTAAGGCGCAATTTTATACAGAGGAAAATATATTGTGTCAATGCGGGACAATTTCGCGACGTGACGATGGGCGGTGCAGAGGAGGCACCGCCCGACGGGAGAGAGGTTAGGCCAGGTTCTCTTTATCAATGCCCAGCCGCTTCATACGCGACAGAAGTGTGGTGCGTTTTAACCCTAATCGCTGTGCCGCCCCTTTCGGCCCCGCCACCACGCCATTTGTCTCTTTCAGGACGCGGATAATCAATGCATATTCGTCTTCGCCTTCCCGCGCGATTTCCGCGTCAGGGGCGGGTGTATTCACCATGACGATTTCAGGCAGAGACAGCTGTAATACGTTGCCTCGTGTGAGCAGAACGGCCCGCTCAATGACATTTTCCAGCTCGCGTACATTGCCAGGCCACTCCATTGCAGAGAGCGTGCGCAAGGTTTCAGCGGGAATGCTGTCAATATTGCGCCCCAGACGGCGGGCAATTTTGGCCGTAAAGGCTTTCACCAGCAGCGGGATATCTTCCGGACGTTCACGCAGCGGCGGCAGGCAAACAGGGAAGACATTCAGGCGATAGTAGAGGTCGCTACGAAATTCCCGGTCGGCGACCATCTTTTTCAGGTCGCGGTTGGTGGCGGCAATCAGTCGGACATCCGTGCGAATCAGCTTATTGCTGCCGAGGCGCTCAAACTCTTGTTCCTGCAGAACGCGCAGCAATTTAGGCTGAAGTTCCACCGGCATATCGCCAACCTCGTCCAGGAAGAGTGAGCTTTTGTCCGCCAGTTCAAAGCGGCCGATACGCTGGCTACTGGCGCCGGTAAACGCGCCGCGCTCATGACCAAACAGATCGCTTTCAAGCAGACCGGCGGGCATCGCCGCGCAATTCATCTTCACCATGCGGCGGCTGTTGCGGTTGCTGAGATTATGAATCGCCCGCGCGATCAGCTCCTTTCCGGTGCCGGTTTCGCCAAGGATTAACACCGTACTGTCACTTTGCGCCACCATTTCAACCTGCTTCAGCACGTTAAACATGGCATCGCTGCGGCCAATGATTTCACCAAACTCGCTTTCGACGTTGTTCAACTGCTCCGTCAGGGCCAGGTTTTCATCCACCAGCCGCTCTTTGAGCCGATGAATTTCCTGATAGGCCAGCGCATTATCCAGTGCGATCGCGATGCGCTCCGCAATTTGACGCAGCAGCTTAAGGTTAGCGGTAGTGAAGATTTTCTCTTCGCACTGGGCAAGCTTAAGCACGCCCAGCATGGTATTGCCGGACATCAGCGGCAGCAGGCACAGCGTCTGAATCTGGTTGCCCCAGGTCTTAAACAGCATTTTCTCGTAGGGTGCCAGCTCATCCTGTTCATGCAGGTTTAAGAGCAGCATCTCTTTGCTTTTAAAAACGCGCTCGGAAAGGGTGCCAGCTTCGTCCACTTCACTTTGTTCATGCGCCGGATGGGTTTCGTCGAGATAGTGGGTGGAATAGATATTGAGTTTGCCCTTACGACGGCTGCTCAGCACGATGCTGATGGCATCGATTTTAAAATAGTGATGGATCTCTTTCGCCACTTCGCTGACCAACTCATCCATATCCAGACGAGAAAGCACCGCGTTGGTAATGGCGACCAGAATGCGAAAGTTGTCCCGCTCGCGGCTTAAGAGATCAAAATCGACATTGTTGGTGACCCGGCTGTGTATTTGCTCTGCCACCACGCCGACGATCTGTGTAAACGTATGCAGGCGTTGATATTCCGCTTCACTCCAGGGCTGGTCGGTATCGCGAATAAACTCACAGCCACCAAAAATGCGTCCTTCGGCGGCCAGCGGCAGCAGACAATAATGCCCAAAAGGGGAATATAAGTTGCTGTCTGCCAGCTGCGGCCAGGCCTGGCGGAACTCGGCGAAATTGCAGTGCAGGGCATCCGGACGGGAGAGGAGCCGCCTGACCGGGCCATGCGCCAGTACCGTTTCATCTTCGTATTCGATGGGCTTGCCATTGTCACGCGTCGCGTAATAGTTAGCGCGTTGGGTTCCGGCATGCCACAGGACGATCGCGGCACTGTCCGCCAGCGCGGACTGTCTGACCAGTTGCGTCAGGGCATCGCTCAGGCTGCCCAAATCGGGCTGTTGCAAAAGCGTGCGTGTGATATCAAACAGACCCTGCTGTCCAAGATCGCTCATCGGTGTATACGACATGTACGTTGCTTTCCACATGAAACAGGCAATTAAAAATAACGGTGTGCTGACCGCTTATCGTGCGGTTCTAGCAAATTCGGGGTAAGGGTTCAGCGTGCGGTAAATCCAGCGTGCGTTTGACCCCATACAGTCCGGTCAGGCGCACCCCTTTACGCTCAACCACTTCACCAATAATAGCGGCGTTCTGACCGAGCGGGTGATCGCGCAGCTGCGCCACTACCTTATCTGCAACAGAACGCTCAACGCCGATCACCAGCTTTCCTTCGTTAGCAAAATTAAGGGGATCCAGACCCAGCAGCTCGCACAGCCCGCGTACGGCGGACGTTACTGGCAGGTGGCTTTCCGTAAGCTCCACGCCACAGCCGCTGGTGGCCGCAAATTCATGTACCACTGCATTCACGCCGCCGCGGGTGGCATCGCGCAGGGCTTTAACGCCATGCGTATTGCGTAAGGTCTGGATCAGCGGTGTCAGCACGGCGCAGTCGCTCTGCAACTCACCATCAAGCCCAAGACCTTCACGCAGATTGAGAATAGTGGCCCCGTGACAGCCCAGCGTGCCGCTGACAATCAAGACATCACCCACCGCCAGCTGCTGTGCGCCCCAGTGGATATCACCGGGGATCGCCCCCATACCGGCAGTATTGATAAAGAGCTTATCCGCTGCACCGCGCTGCACAACCTTGGTATCGCCGGTGACAATGGCTATTCCTGCATCACGCGCGGTCTGCGCCATGCTGTTGACCACGGCAGTCAGCGTCTCCATCGGTAACCCCTCTTCAAGGATAAACCCACAGGAGAGGAAGCGCGGGATGGCACCGCTGACGGCGACGTCATTGGCCGTGCCGCATACCGCCAGCTTGCCAATATCTCCCCCCGGGAAAAAGAGCGGGTCTATCACGTAGCTGTCGGTGGAAAAAGCCAGCCGGTCACCCTGGGCGGTGAGCGTGGCAAGATCGATACGTGCCTGATCTTCCTGCTCTGCCAGCCATGGATTGGCGAAGGCATCCATAAACAGTCGACTGATTAACTGCTGCATCGCCCGGCCGCCGCTGCCATGCGCCATTTCAATCATGTTCATGCTTCACACTCCTGATTGCGATACTGATACCACGCGGCGCATGCGCCCTCTGAGGAGACCATCAGCGCGCCAAAGGCGGTTTGCGGGTTGCAGGTACGGCCAAATAACGGACATTGATGCGGTTTGCATTTTCCGGTGAGGACCTCACCGCACCGCGCCTGTGGGTCATCGCAAACGTGTTGCGGCTCCGGGCGAAAATGCGCCTCGGCGTCAAAACGCTGGTACGCGGGGGTCAGATGCACGCCGGAATGGTTGATCAGACCCAGCCCCCGCCATTCGCTGGCGCCCTTAACCGTAAAGACCTCGGCGATGGCCTGCTGTGCAAGCGCGTTACCCGCATCCGGAACGACACGGCGATACTGGTTTTCCACTACGCTCCGGGCTGCTATTTTCTGCTCAACCAGCATGGTCACGCCTTGCAGTAGATCAAGAGGTTCGAAACCAGCAACGACTAATGGACGATGGTAGTCGGCAGAAATGAAACCGTAGGCTTCTGTACCGATGACCATACTGACGTGGCCGGGTGCCAGAAAGGCGTCGATGCCGTTGTCTGGCTCATCCAGCAGGCTGCGTAAGGTTGGGAGCAACGTAATGTGCTGGCAAAAAAAGAAAAAGTTTTCAATCTGCCGGGTTTTAGCCTGCTTCAGGGTCATTGCCGTGGCGGGCATGGTGGTTTCAAACCCCAGACCGAAGAAGACAATTTTGCGCCCGGGATGCGCCTCGGCGAGCTTCAGGGCATCGACAGGGGAATAGACGATGCGCACGTCCGCCCCTCGCGTACGGGCTTGTAGCAGGGATCCGTTTTTTCCCGGCACCCGCATCGCATCGCCAAAGGTACAGAATATCACGTCGGGACGTTCGGCAATTTCAATACAGTTGTCGATACGGCCCATGGGCAGGACGCAGACCGGGCAGCCAGGACCGTGAATAAATTCGATGTTTTCGGGCAAAAGCTGATCGAGACCGAATTTAAAGATTGCATGGGTATGCCCGCCGCAAACTTCCATGATTCGCAGGGGGCGGGCGGCGGTGTAATCCAGGTGTTCAGCGCGGGTCCTGAGATGCGCTATCAGCTGCATGACCTTTCCCGGCGCACGATATTCATCAACATAGCGCATCGTTACCGCTCCTCACCGAACAGGAGTGCGCCCACGTCCGGTTCCACTTCAAACATGTTTTGCAGGGCCGCCAGCGTGTCGCGGGCCTCCTCCTCGTTAATCATGCTCATCGCAAAACCCACATGAACCAGCACCCACTGGCCGAGGCGGGAGTGGCCTTTTTCATCCACGTTGCCGACCAGAGTGAGATCAACGTCGCGCAGCACGCCACAAACCTCGACTTTGGCCTGATGCCCCTCTATGGACTGAATTTGCCCGGGAACGCCTATGCACATCGTTCGTTCTCCAGCCAGCGTAGCCAGCTCTCCATGCCGTCACCGCGCGTGGCGGAAACCAGCAAAATGTCGATAGTCGGGTTCACCTCGCGGGCGTAGGCCAGGCATTTTTCGACGTCAAAATTCAGGTAGGGCAGCAAATCAATTTTGTTCAGCAACATCAGCGAGGCGGCAGCAAACATATGCGGATATTTCAGCGGCTTGTCTTCGCCTTCGGTGACGGAAAGTACCGCAACCTTATGGCGCTCACCCAGATCGAAACTGGCCGGGCACACCAGGTTGCCGACGTTCTCAATAAAGAGAATGCCATTATCGTTAAGCGGCAGACGCGGGGCGGCATCGGCAATCATCTGCGCATCCAGATGACATCCTTTTCCGGTATTCACCTGAATGGCGGGCGTGCCCGTCTCGCGAATTCGCGCGGCATCGTTCACGGTTTGCTGATCGCCTTCAATAACCGCACAGGAAACCTGCCCGTTCAGGCGTTTCAACGTTTCGGTGAGCAGGGTGGTTTTACCCGAGCCGGGGCTGGAGACCAGATTCAGCACCAGTTGCTGGCGTGCGGCAAACTGAGCGCGGTTGCGGGCGGCAAGCTGGTTATTTTTGTCCAGCACGTTGAGCTCCACCTCCAGCATTCTGCGCTGGCTCATGCCTGGAGCATGCGTGCCGGCTTCGCCGTGACCATAGTGCAGATCGCCTTCAGCCGATCGGATCGGCGTAAACCTTACCCCGGTGACAGGCGCCGCCTGTCGTACCGCCGGGGAGAACGGCGCAGAACGGAACGCAGAGTGAGGATGATGCTCATCACCTTCTATATACAGGTTGCCTTCAGCGCAACCGCAGGTACTACACATGATCGACTCCTTCAATTTCGAGGCGCTGAATTTGCAGGCCATCATCGGCCACGATATGCAGCCCGGTACTGTGGCATTGTGGGCAACTGCGGACCTGAGATGACACCAGCGTGACGTATTGCTGACATTGTCCGCACCAGCATTCGGCCTGTTGTTCTTCAATATGCAGCGTACAGCCTTCTGCGAGGGTGTCCCGACACACCAGTTCAAAGCAAAAGGTCAGGGCGCTGGCTTCGACGCAGGAGAATGCCCCGACTTTAAGCCAGACGCCGGTCACGCGTTTTGCGTTGTGCTGGATTGCCTGCTGCTCGATAAGTTCGATGGCCCGCTGGCAGAGGGTGATTTCGTGCATGACGCCTCCTCGATGATTTGGCCCATTAATGCAATATCGGTGCCAGCTCAAATTTGTCCGTCAGGTGACGATGTCGGCGATGACGAAATGACACCTCGTCACCCTGACGCTGACAGTGTCATTTTTATTAAAATCGTTAAAAATCAGTATGATAAATATTGGCACGGAATCTGCTTAACAGGGCTATCTCCATCAAGCGGATATTTGAGATGACTATTTGGGAAATTAGCGAAAAGGCAGACTACATCGCGCAACGCCATCAACAGCTGCATGACCAGTGGCAGCATTACTGCAACTCTCTGGTACAAGGCATCACCTTGTCTAAAGCACGTTTGCATCACGCCATGAGCTGTACGTCAGAAGAGGACCTGTGCTTCGTGCTGTTTGGTCACTTCACGATTTACGTCACCCTGGCGGATAGCTTTAACAGCCACACCATTGAGTATTACGTCGAGACAAAAGAGGGCGGTAAGCAACGCATCGCCCAGGCCCAGCTCATGGTGGATGGCATGGTGGATGGCCACGTCAGCAACCGCGATCGCCAGCAGGTTCTGGAGCACTATCTGGAAAAAATTGCGCCTGTTTATAACAACCTCTACTCGGCGGTTGAACACGATTTGCCGGTAAATCTGGAACAACTGGTAAGCGAGCCTCGCTCCGCCTGATGTTTATGTGTCGAAGAGTGTCGAAAGACATTTTTTCGTCAAAAATGACTATGTCCAGAGGACTCTCCGGTGAACCGTTTTGTAATAGCTGACTCGACGGTCTGCATTGGCTGTCATACCTGTGAGGCGGCGTGTTCAGAAACACATCGCCTGCATGGGTTGCAGTCCATGCCGCGTTTAAAAGTCATGCGTAATGAAAAAGAGTCTGCGCCGCAGCTCTGCCACCATTGTGAAGATGCCCCGTGTGCGGGCGTGTGCCCTGTGAATGCCATCACCCGCGTTGAGGGCGCCGTGCAGCTGAACGAAAGCCTGTGCGTAAGCTGCAAACTGTGCGGTATTGCCTGCCCGTTTGGCGCCATTGAATTTTCAGGCAGCCGTCCCTTGCATATCCCGGCGAACGCCAACTCGCCAAAAGCGCCCCCCGCGCCGCCTGCGCCTGCCCGTGTCAGCACACTGCTGGACTGGGTGCCCGGCGTGCGGGCCATCGCGGTGAAATGCGATCTGTGCAGCTTTGATGAACAGGGTCCGGCCTGCGTACGTACCTGCCCGACAAAAGCGTTGATTTTAGTGAATATTCGCGACATTGCGCGCACCAGCAAGCGTAAACGTGAGCTGACCGTTAACACCGATTTTGGCGATCTCTCGCTGTTTCAGGCACAAATCGAGGGGACGAAATGAACGCAGTCACATTAATTAACAGCGCCGAAGCGTGCTTTACCGCGACGGCTGTGCTGGCGTTGCTTTTTACCTTTCATAAAACGTTAAGTGGCTGGATTGCGGGGCTTGGCGGAGCCGCAGGAAGTGTGTTGACGGCGATGGCAGGCGTGTTTGTCCTGACGCAAGGCCTGATGCTTGAGGGCACTCTGCCGCTGATTAACGCCCATTTCCAGCTGACGCCGCTCAATGCGATCTGGCTGATCACCTTTGGCGTGTGCGGGCTATTTAGCAGTCTCTATAACATTGACTGGCACCGCCATCCGCAGACAAAAGCGAATGGATTACTGGTGAATCTGATGCTGGCGACGGCGGTGTGCGCGGTGACCGCCAGCCAGCTCAGTACCCTGGTGATAATGGCTGAAATGATGGCGTTGTGCGGCGTCTTCCTGACCGGCTGTAGCGCGTCGGGCAAACTGTGGTTCGCCCTGGGGCGGCTCGGCACGCTGTTGCTGGCCTGGACCTGTTGGCTGGTGTGGCAGCGTTACGGCACGCTCGATTTTTCATTACTGAATGTCCGTGCGCTTTCGCAGCCCTTTGGGGCAGATATCTGGCTGCCGGGTGTGGCGGGGTTTGGCCTGCTGGCGGGGATCATCCCACTGCACGGGTGGGTGCCGCAGGCGCACGCTAACGCTTCTGCGCCTGCGGCCGCGCTGTTCTCGACCGTGGTGATGAAAGTCGGTCTTTTCGGCATCCTCACGCTTTCGCTGGTGGGCGGACACCCGCCGCTGTGGTGGGGCGTCGTGTTGCTGCTGGCGGGCATGATCACCGCGTTTGTCGGCGGGCTGTACGCGCTGATGGAGCACAATATCCAGCGCTTGCTGGCTTACCACACGCTGGAAAACATCGGCATCATTCTGCTGGGTATAGGCGCGGGCATCACCGGCCTCACCCTGAATCAACCGGTGCTGATCGCGGCGGGATTCATTGGCGGGCTTTATCACCTCATCAACCATAGCCTGTTCAAAAGCACGCTGTTCCTGGGCGCGGGCAGCGTCTGGTATCGCACCGGGCACCGCGATATAGAAAAACTGGGCGGCATCGGTAAAAAAATGCCGGTGATCTCGCTGGCCATGCTGGTGGGGTTAATGGCGATGGCTGCCCTGCCGCCATTGAACGGTTTTGCAGGGGAGTGGGTGATTTACCAGTCCTTCTTTGCGCTCGGTCAGAGCGATGCGTTTGTGGCGCGTCTGCTGGGGCCGTTACTGGCGGTTGGGTTAGCCATCACCGGTGCGCTGGCCGTGATGTGTATGGCGAAAGTGTATGGGGTGACTTTCCTGGGCGCGCCACGCACCCGGGAGGCGGAAAACGCGACCTGTGCGCCATTCCTGATGACGGCAAGCGTGGTGGCACTGGCGCTGCTCTGCATTCTGGGCGGCGTTGCAGCGCCGTGGCTGCTGCCCGTACTGGCCCGTGCGATCCCGCTGCCGTTCGTCACGGCGCATACCACCGTCTCCCAGCCCATGATGGCCCTGCTGCTGATTGCGACGCCGTTATTGCCGTTCATTCTGATGCTGTGCTTCAGGCGCGATCGCCTTTCTGCGCGTTCGCGTGGGGCGGCCTGGGCCTGCGGGTACGAGCACGAACAATCCATGGTCATTACCGCACACGGTTTTGCGATGCCGGTGAAAGAGAACTTTTCAGCCGTCATCAAACTGCGTCACTGGCTTAATCCAGCAGATTACCTACCCGGCTGGCAGAGCGTCGCATTGCCTGGGCTGTTCCGCCGTCTGGCGGTGATTGAGCTGGCGGTGCTGGTCGTCATTGTGATTTCACGAGGAGCCTGACATGAGCGTGTTACTGGCATTACTTCAGGCGCTGGTGCTTTTCGCCGTTGCGCCTTTACTGTCCGGCATTACCCGTGTAGCGCGTGCCCGGATGCATAACCGTCGCGGTCCGGGCGTGCTTCAGGAGTATCGCGATCTCTTTAAGCTTATGGGGCGTCAGAGCATTGCGCCGGATGCGGCAGGCTGGGTTTTTCGCCTGATGCCGTTTGTGATGGTCGGCGTGATGCTGACGATCGCGACCGCGTTGCCCGTGGTGACCGTGGGTTCCCCACTGCCTGTGCTGGGCGATCTGATCACCCTTATCTATCTGTTCGCCATCGCGCGTTTCTTTTTTGCGATTGCCGGCCTCGATACCGGCAGCCCGTTTACAGGGATAGGTGCCAGCCGCGAAGCCATGCTCGGCGTTCTCGTTGAGCCGATCCTGCTGCTCGGGCTGTGGGTCGCGGCGCAGGTTGCGGGGTCGACCCATATCAGCTTTATCACCAGCACGGTTTACCACTGGCCCGTGGACCGTTCCCTGCCGCTGCTTTTGGCCCTGTGCGCCTGCGCGTTCGCCACCTTCATCGAGATGGGCAAACTGCCGTTCGACCTCGCGGAAGCGGAGCAGGAGTTACAGGAAGGCCCGTTGACCGAGTACAGCGGCTACGGCTTTGCGGTTCTGAAGTGGGGTATCAGCCTCAAACAGCTGGTGGTCCTGCAGATGTTTGTCGGCGTCTTCTTCCCGTGGGGCCAGATGACGCACTTTTCAGCGGCCGGTCTGCTGCTGGCCGTGGTGGTTGCGGTACTCAAGCTGCTGGTCGGCGTGCTGGTCATTGCCCTGTTTGAAAACAGCATGGCGCGTCTGCGTTTTGTGGCGACTTCACGCATTACATGGGCCGGTTTTGGCTTTGCATTTTTAGCGTTCGTCTCCTTGCTGGTGGCGTGATTAAAGAGAGTTTTTATGTCTGAAGAAAAGAAAGGTCAGCAGTATCTCGCCGCGTTGCATCAGGCCTTCCCGGGCGTGGTGCTGGAGGAGTCCTGGCAAACCAAAGACCAGATTACGGTCACGATCAAGGTGAACTATCTGCCGGAGGTGGTGGAGTTTCTTTACTACCAACAGGGCGGATGGCTGTCGGTGTTGTTCGGCAACGATGAACGCCAGCTGTGCGGCAATTATGCGGTCTATTACGTGTTATCGATGGAGCAGGGCGAGAAGTGCTGGCTGACCGTGCGCGTCGAAGTGGATCCCAACAAACCGGAATACCCGTCTGTCACCCCGCGCGTGCCTGCCGCCGTGTGGGGCGAACGTGAAGTGCGCGATATGTATGGGCTTGTTCCGGTTGGTCTTCCGGATGAGCGCCGTCTGGTGCTGCCGGACGACTGGCCTGATGAGCTTTATCCGCTGCGCAAAGACAGCATGGATTACCGTCAGCGCCCGGCTCCGACCACCGACAGCGAGACCTACGAGTTCATCAATGAGCTGGGCAGTAAGAAGAACAATGTGGTGCCGATCGGCCCGCTGCACGTCACGTCTGACGAGCCGGGCCACTTTCGCCTGTTTGTCGACGGCGAGAATATTATTGATGCCGACTACCGCCTGTTCTACGTCCATCGCGGGATGGAAAAGCTGGCGGAAACCCGGATGGGTTACAACGAGGTGACGTTCCTCTCTGACCGCGTGTGCGGCATTTGCGGATTTGCCCACAGCACCGCCTATACCACCTCGGTCGAGAACGGCATGGGGATTGTGGTGCCGGAACGCGCGCAGATGATCCGCGCCATTTTGCTGGAGGTGGAGCGTCTGCACTCACACCTGCTGAACCTGGGCCTGGCCTGTCACTTTGTCGGTTTTGACTCCGGTTTTATGCAGTTCTTCCGCGTACGTGAAGCCTCGATGAAGATGGCGGAGATCCTGACCGGCGCGCGTAAAACATACGGCCTGAACCTGATCGGCGGGATTCGACGCGATCTGCTGAAAAACGACATGATCCAGACCCGTCAGCTGGCGCAGCAGATGCGTCGCGACGTGCAGGAACTGGTGGATATGCTGCTGAGTACGCCGAACATTGAACAGCGTACCGTCGGCATTGGCCGTCTTGATCCGCAAATCGCCCGCGACTTCAGCAACGTTGGTCCGATGGTGCGCGCCAGCGGCCACGCCCGTGATACCCGCGCCGATCACCCGTTTGTTGGCTACGGTCTGCTGCCGATGACCGTGCACAGCGAGCAGGGCTGCGACGTTATTTCCCGTCTGAAGGTGCGTATCAACGAGGTCTTCACCGCGCTGAACATGATCGACTTCGGTCTGGATAATCTGCCGGGCGGGCCGCTGATGGTCGAGGGCTTCACCTACATTCCAAACCGCTTCGCGCTTGGGTTTGCCGAAGCGCCGCGAGGGGATGATATCCACTGGAGCATGACCGGTGATAACCAGAAGCTCTACCGCTGGCGCTGCCGTGCGGCGACCTACGCTAACTGGCCAACTCTGCGCTATATGCTGCGCGGTAATACGGTATCGGATGCGCCATTGATTATCGGCAGTCTGGATCCGTGTTACTCCTGCACCGATCGCATGACGGTGGTGGATGTGCGCAAGAAGAAAAGCCAGGTGGTGCCGTACAAAGAGCTTGAGCGCTACAGCATTGAGCGCAAGAACTCGCCGCTGAAATAGGTGATTTTGTGCAGGCTGTTGCCCTCACCCTGACCCTCTCCCACAGGGAGAGGGAAGACTTCCGCTTTTCTCCCTCTCCCCTGGGGAGAGGGGCGGGGTGAGGGGCTCAGGCCGCACATAAGCAGGAGTAAACATGTTTACCTTTATTAAAAAAGTGATCAAAACCGGCACGGTCACCAGCAGCTATCCGCTGGAGCCGATTGCGGTCGATAAAAATTTCCGCGGCAAGCCGGAACATAATCCGCAGCAATGCATTGGCTGTGCTGCCTGCGTGAATGCCTGCCCGTCTAATGCGTTAACCGTCGAAACAGATTTGGCAACGCAGGAGCTGGTGTGGCAGTTCAACCTCGGGCGGTGCATCTTCTGCGGTCGCTGTGAAGAGGTCTGTCCGACGGTCGCGATTAAGCTCTCACAAGAGTATGAACTGGCCGTATGGCGTAAAGAGGATTTCCTGCAAAAGTCGCGTTTCGCGCTGTGCAACTGCCGCGTCTGCAAACGCCCGTTTGCCGTGCAAAAAGAGATCGACTACGCCATCGCGTTGCTGAAACACAACGGTGACGCACGGGCAGAACAACATCGGGAAGGTTTCGAAACTTGCCCGGACTGCAAGCGCCAGAAATGCCTGCTGCCGTCTGATCGCATCGATTTAACCCGCCACATGAGAGAGGCCAGCTGATGGAAAACCTACTCGGCCCGCGCGACGATAACGGCATTCCGGTGCCGATGACGGTGGACGAATCCATCGCCCTGATGAAGGCGTCGCTGCTGAAAAAAATTAAACGCTCTGCCTACGTCTACCGCGTGGACTGCGGCGGCTGCAACGGATGTGAGATTGAAATTTTCGCCACCCTGTCACCGTTGTTCGATGCGGAACGTTTCGGCATCAAAGTCGTGCCGTCCCCGCGCCACGCCGATATTTTGCTCTTTACCGGCGCCATGACCCGCGCTATGCGTTCGCCTGCACTGCGCGCCTGGCAATCGGCCCCGGATCCAAAAATCTGTATCTCTTACGGGGCCTGCGGCAACAGCGGCGGTATTTTCCACGATCTCTATTGCGTATGGGGTGGGACCGACAAAATCGTCCCGGTGGATGTCTATATTCCCGGTTGTCCGCCGACGCCCGCGGCCACGCTGTACGGATTTGCCATGGCGCTTGGCCTGCTGGAGCAGAAAATTCATGCACGCGAGCCGGGCGAAATTGACCACCAACCTGCTGAAATTTTGCATCCGGAAATGGTGCAACCGCTGCGCGTGAAGGTGGATCGTATGGCCCGCAAACTGGCGGGCTATCGCTATGGCCGACAGATTGCCGATGATTATCTGCGTCTGCGCAACCAGGGCGAACAGCAGGTGGCACGCTGGCTGGAGGCGGAAAACGATCCGCGTCTCACTGAGATCGTCACGAACCTGAATCAGGTTGTGGAAGAGGCGCGTATCCGATGAGCGAAACGGTGGTGTTCAGTCAGCTGAGCCGTAAATTTATTGATGAAAACGATGCCACGCCGGATGCGGCACAACAGGTGGTCTATTACAGCCTGGCGATTGGCCACCACCTGGGGGTGATCGACTGTCTGGAAGCGGCGCTCCGCTGTCCATGGGACGACTATCTGGCGTGGATTGGCACCCTGGAAGCGGGAAGTACTGCGCGACGCAAAATGGAAGGGGTGCCGAAATACGGCGAAATTGTCATTGATGCTAACCATATTGCGATGCTGGCGAACGCCTTCGACGCCGCGTTGAGCGTACAAACCCCACAGCAGCAGGCATGGAGCAAAACATTGCTCAGCATGCTGCATGATATTCATCAGGAGAGCGCCATCTACCTGATGGTAAGGAGATTACGTGACTGACGTTTTACTGTGTGTCGGCAACAGCATGATGGGCGACGACGGCGCAGGCCCGCTGCTTGCACAAATGTGTGCCGCGCATCCGCAGGGGGATTGGGTGGTGATTGATGGCGGCAGCGCACCGGAAAACGATGTAGTGGCGATCCGTGAGCTGCATCCGGACAGGCTACTGATTGTAGATGCGACCGACATGGGGTTGAATCCGGGGGAGATCCGTCTGATTGATCCGGATGATATCGCCGAAATGTTTATGATGACCACCCACAATATGCCGCTGAACTACCTGGTCGATCAGATTAAAGACGACGTGGGTGAGGTGCTGTTTCTGGGCATTCAGCCGGATATCGTTGGGTTTTATTACCCGATGACGCCGCCGGTTAAAGAGGCCGTCGAAGAGGTTTACTCCCGGCTTGCCGGATGGGGTGGGGACGGCGGTTTTTCCCGACTGTGAGCAGTGCCGGGTGGGGGATGGGGGGGGTAAGCGCCTCACCCCGGCCCTCTCCCCAGAGAGGAGAGGGTGAAAACCGCACCAAACAGTCCCCTATCCCCTGTGGGGAGAGGGTTAGGGTGAGGGGAAGACTACGCCAGATCCTCGCCGTTACTCGCAATCACCTTCTTATACCACCAGAACGATTTTTTACGTTTCCTGTCCAGCGTGCCGTTTCCGGCGTCATCGCGGTCAACATAGACAAATCCGTAGCGTTTGCTCATCTCACCCGTTGATGCCGCCACCAGGTCAATGCAGCCCCAGGTGGTGTAGCCTATCAGCGGTACGCCGTCTTCGATGGCATCCCCCATGGCACGAATATGTTCGCGCAGGTAGCTGATTCGGTAGTCGTCATTAATCTCGCCGTTTGCTTCAATGACATCTTTCGCACCGAGGCCGTTTTCCACCAGGAACAGCGGCTTTTGATAGCGGTCGTACATCATGTTCATCGTGATGCGCAGGCCCAGCGGGTCGATGCCCCAGCCCCAGGCGCTGACCTCGATGTACGGATTACGCAGTGATTTCACGATGTTGGCGGCGCTGGTGTTGCCCGCGTTCATGTCCGCCGACGCACAGCGCGAGGCGTAATAGCTGAACGACACAAAATCGACGGTGTTTTTCAGCAGTTCATCGTCGCCAGGGTCTTTGACAATCACCACCCCTTTTTCGCGGAACACACGAGCCGAATAGGCGGGGTAGCTGCCACGCGCCTGCACGTCGATGAAGAACAGGTTTTCGCGGTCTTTCTCCAGCGCCATCCACACGTCTTCCGGTTTGCAGGAGTAGGGGTAGAAGTTGCCGCCGGCCAGCATGCAGCCGACCTGGTTTTCCGGGTTCACCTCATGGGCGATTTTGGTCGCCAGGGCACTTGCCACCAGTTCATGGTGCGCGGCCTGATATTTCACCTGATCTTCGTTTTCACCCTCTTCAAACACCAGCCCCGCGCCGGAGAACGGACTATGCAGCATGATGTTGATTTCGTTAAAGGTGAGCCAGTACTTTACCAGGCCGTTAAATTCTTCAAAGCAGGTGCGGGCGTAGCGCGCGAAGAAATCGACCATCTTGCGGTTGCGCCAGGAGCCGTACTCCGTCACCAGATGCATCGGTACGTCAAAATGGCAGAGCGTCACCAGCGGTTCGATGTTGTACTTTTTGCACTCTTCAAACACCGCGCGATAGAAGGCAATCCCCTCTTTATTGGGCAGCGGCTCGTCACCGTTCGGGTAGAGGCGGCTCCAGGCAATCGAGGTACGAAATACCGTAAAGCCCATCTCCGCCATCAGGGCGATGTCTTCTTTGTAGCGATGGTAAAAATCTATCGCCTCGTGGCTGGGGTAAAATTCGTCGTCGCGCAGCGCAAAACGTTTTTCCTTACCGACCTTCACCGCCAGGCGATTTGCGCCATGAGGGATCATATCGACCGTTGTCAGCCCTTTACCGCCTTCGCGATAAGCGCCTTCACTCTGGTTGGCGGCAAGTGCGCCGCCCCATAAAAATCCTTCTGGAAAAACAGACATTTCTACCTCGCTATATATTTATGCTTGTGCTGCTTTGGCCTGAACCGGCGCGGTTTGCAGGGCGCGTGCTTTCTCTGCGTCGTCCTCAACCGGAATATCTTCAAAACCTAATATCAGGGTCAGAGCAAAAGAGAGCACCACGGCCAGCGCCATCACGCCAAATACCCAAACGATGGTCATCGGATTGGCAGGATCAAAGAACTGAACGCTGGTAAACAGACCTGGCGCCGCCATCGAGTGGCTGGCAAGACCGGCAATCCCGGCAACCGCGCCGCAGATAAAGCCGCTGATCAGGCTCGCAATCAGGGGTCGTTTAAGACGGATCGCTACGCCATACAGGGCCGGTTCAGAAATTCCCGCCAGGATAGCGGACGCCGCCGCAGCCAGCGCCGTCTGGCGCAGTTCCGGGTTTTTCGTTTTCCACGCTACCGCCAGCGATGAGCCACCAAGCGACAGATTAGCGCCGATTTCAGACGGCATGACCATTCCCTCTTTGCCCGTCTCGGCGATGGTTTGAATGATCGTCGGGGTAAATACGCGGTGCATCCCGGTCATCACCAGCAGCGGCCAGAGCGCGCCCATGATGGCGACGGACAGCCAGCCCAGATAGCCGTGAATAGTGTAAACCAGCGCGGAGATGGCGCTACCGATCCAGATGCCAATCGGCCCAATCAGCACAATGGCGAGCGGGGCGGCAATCAGCACAATCAGCATCGGCTTCAGGAAGTTTTTGGTCACCGCTGGCGTAATACGATCGACCCAACGTTCGATGTACGACAGGCACCACGTCATGACCAGCGCCGGAATCACGGTGTAGGTATATTTCACCGCCGTCACCGGAATAAAGGCGAATTCAACGTGTTCACCCTGCGCGGCTTTCGCCATCAGTTCAATAAAGCTTGGGTGAACCAGCACGCCTGCAATCGCAATCGCCAGCGACACGTTGGTCTTAAATTTGATCGCGGCTGAGGCGGCCACCATCAGCGGCAGGAAGAAAAATGCCCCGTCGCCAATCACCGTTAAAATGGTCAGCGTCGGGGCACCTTTTGGCAGCACGCCCGTCATCTCGAGGATCATTGCCAGCAGCTTCACCATCGAGCCGCCGATGATCGCCGGGATCAGCGGTGACATGGTGCCGATCAGCGCGTCCAGGATCCCGGCGCCGATGCGTTTCAGCGTCAGTTTCTGCGGGCCTTGCGGTACGGCGGGCTGTAGATCGGTGGGTAACAGGCTCACCACATCGCGGTAGGCCTGAGAAACGGTGTTGCCAATGATCACCTGGCACTGGTTGTCATTGCGGACCACGCCGAGCACGCCGCTAATGCTCTTCAGGCGCGGGGCATCGGTGAGGCTTTCGTCTTTCAGAACGAAACGCAGGCGTGTCATGCAGTGGGTGACGGCGACGATGTTGTCTTTGCCGCCGAGTGCGTTCACAACGTCGTTCGCCAGCGCGGTATAATTTTTGGCCATCTGGAGTGGTCCTGTTATCGTGGTGTGAGGATGTAGGAAACCGGTTTCACATAATCATCATGAGTTTTTATGAATCAAACAAGATCACATTTTGTACATTTTTTATATTCGTGATGACGATCACTTTGAGCGTGCATAATCGTGATATTCGTTTTGCGACAATTTTTGCGGCGTGCAGTACACTGCGGCTGTTAAGTTTTTAAGGGAACGTTCAGATGACCACGATGCTGGAAGTGGCGAAGCGGGCAGGAGTGTCGAAGGCGACGGTATCCCGGGTGCTTTCGGGCAAGGGTTACGTCAGTCAGGAAACAAAAGATCGGGTATTTCAGGCGATTGAAGAGAGCGGATATCGCCCAAATCTTCTCGCCCGAAATCTGGCGACCAGACGGACACAAACGCTGGGGCTGGTGGTCACCAACACCCTGTATCACGGCGTCTACTTCAGCGAACTGCTCTTCCATGCCGCACGTATGACGGAAGAAAAAGGACGACAGCTGATCCTTGCCGACGGCAAGCATAGCGCGAGTGAAGAGCGTGAAGCCATTCAGTATCTACTGGATATGCGCTGCGATGCGATCATCATTTATCCCCGATTTTTAAGCATCGATGAGATGGACGAGATCATCGAAAAACATGACCAGCCGATCATGGTTCTCAACCGTCGGCTGCGTAAAAACAGCAGCCACTGCGTCTGGTCCGATCATAAAGCCTCTTGCGAGGCGGCGGTGTTACAGCTTATTGAGATGGGGCATCGGGATATCGCCTTTATCACCGGGTCACTGGATTCCCCGACCGGTCTGGAGCGTCTTTCCGGGTACAAAGAGGCGCTGGCGAAACACGATATTCCGCTGCGAGAGGCGCTGATTGCCGAAGGCAAGTGGCATCCGGCCAGCGGTGCGGCGGCGGTTTCAACCCTGCTTTCGCGTGGCGAAAGCTTCACGGCGCTGGTGTCGAGCAATGATGACATGGCCATTGGTGCCATGAAGCAGCTTCACGACAGCGGGCTGGCGATTCCGGGTGACGTGTCGGTCATTGGTTTTGATGATGTCTCCATTGCGCCTTATACCGTGCCGTCACTCTCCAGCGTGCGCATTCCGGTGACGGAGATGATTAAGGAAACGATCAGTCGTCTGATTTTTATGCTGGACGGCGGTGAGTTTCAATTCCAGCAGCGTTTCCCGGGCGAGCTCATCTTGCGCGATTCCGCTCTCCGCGTGACGAAGAAATAATCTCGACAGATGTCATCGTCATAACTGACGATGACAGTTTTTGTTTTTATTAATGTCATTAAAATCAATAAATTAAATTCTGGCACGGTTTGTGAATATACCTCGGCATCATTGCTATGCCGGAGAAACAAATGAACCGTTTTATGATGGCCGATGCCAGTAAATGTATTGGCTGCCGTACCTGTGAAGTTGCCTGTGTGGTGTCGCATCAGATGGAGCAGGATTGTGCATCCCTCACGCCTGAATCTTTCCTGCCGCGCATTCACGTTATCAAAGGTGTCAATATTTCTACCGCGGCGATCTGCCGCCAGTGCGAAGACGCCCCCTGCGCGAACGTCTGCCCGAATGGCGCTATCAAACGCGAAAAAGGATTTGTACATGTGATGCAGGAACGCTGCATCGGCTGTAAAACCTGCGTTGTGGCCTGCCCGTATGGCGCAATGGAAGTGGTGGTTCGCCCGGTGGTGCGCAACAGTGGTGCGGGGCTGAACGTGCGAGCGGAAAAGGCCGAAGCCAACAAATGCGATCTCTGTTATCACCGGGAAGCAGGACCCGCCTGCATGGAAGTGTGTCCGACGCATGCGCTGGTGTGCATCGATCGTGAGAAGCTCGAACAGATGAGCGCAGAAAAACGCCGTCGTGCGGCGTTTGATACCGCCTCCTCACTGCAGTTCTGATCATGAGAAACGGGGTTCAGCTGCGGGTTCGCGGCAAAGTGCAGGGCGTGGGTTTCCGCCCGTTCGTCTGGCAACTGGCCGCGCAGCGGGATCTACGCGGTGACGTCTGTAATGACGGTGAGGGCGTACTGGTACGGCTGTACGGAGAAGCCCCCGGGTTTAGCGAACAGCTTGTGCAACGATGCCCGCCGCTGGCTCGCATTGACGAAGTCGAATCCCAGCCGTTCGAGTGGCCAACACCGCCCGAGGGCTTTTCTATTCGCCACAGCGCGACGGGGGCGATGGATACACAAATTGTGCCGGATGCGGCTACCTGTCCGGCTTGTCTGGCTGAAATGCGTGACCCGCGCGAGCGTCGTTATCGCTATCCGTTTATCAACTGCACCCACTGCGGCCCCCGTTTTACGATCATTCGCGCGATGCCTTATGACCGACCCCTGACGTCGATGGCACCCTTTCCCCTTTGCAAACCTTGCGAAACAGAGTACCGAAACCCGGCTGACAGGCGTTTTCATGCTCAGCCTGTGGCGTGCCCGGACTGCGGACCACAGCTGGAGTGGCGTGCCGGCGATGAGAGTCAACGCGGCGACTCTGCCCTGAGCGCGGCGGTAAACGTGCTCAGACAGGGGGGCATTATTGCCATTAAAGGGTTGGGGGGTTTTCACCTGGCCTGTGATGCAAAAAATACGGCTACGGTGGCGCGCCTGCGTCTGCGCAAGCATCGTCCGACAAAACCGCTGGCCATCATGCTGCCCAACGCGGATGGCCTGCCACAGCAGGCGTGCAGGCTATTGCAATCGCCTGCCGCACCGATTGTATTGACGGCCAAATCCCTTCTGCCCATGCTGGCGCACAACCTTGCACCCGGGCTGGATTGCCTTGGGGTGATGCTGCCCGCGAATCCGTTGCAGCATCTGTTAATGCAAGAGATCGACGTGCCGCTGGTGATGACGTCGGGGAATCTGAGTGGGAAGCCGCCAGCAATTGATAATGAACAGGCGTTGATGTCGCTCCAGCCTATCGTCGACGGTTTTCTACTGCATAGCCGGGATATCCTGCAGCGGATGGATGATTCCGTGGTCGATGAGAGTGGAGCCATGCTGCGTCGGGCCAGGGGTTTTGTTCCGGATGCGATAAAACTCCCCGCCGGATTCGACGGTATCCCGCCCGTCTTATGTCTGGGCGCAGAGATGAAAAATACGTTTTGTCTGGTGCGCGGCGGACAGGCGGTGCTAAGCCAGCATTTAGGCGATTTGAATGACGATGGCGTCGAAAGCCAGTGGCAAAAGGCGCTGGATGTCATCCAGCAGATTTACAATTTTCAGCCTGAGTACGTGGCCTGCGATGCCCACCCGGCTTACCGCTCGGCAAAGAAAGCCGAGATGTCGGGTCTGCCTAAACTGACGGTATTACACCATCACGCCCATGCGGCGGCCTGTCTGGCAGAAAACGGCTGGCCATGTGACGGCGGTGACGTCATCGCGCTAACCCTGGACGGTATTGGTATGGGGGAAAACGGTGCGCTGTGGGGCGGCGAGTGCCTGCGGGTAAACTACCGGGAGTGCGAGCATTTAGGCGGATTGCCCGCCGTGGCGCTGCCAGGGGGCGATCTGGCCGCCTCGCAACCCTGGCGCAACCTGCTTGCCCAGTGTCTGGCGTTTGTCCCCGACTGGCAAACGCGGCCTGAGACGGCCTACGTTCGTCAGCAAAACTGGTCATTGCTGGAGACGGCAATAACGCGGGGGGTTAACGCCCCGCTTGCCTCTTCCTGCGGGCGGCTGTTTGATGCCGTGGCCTGCGCCCTCAACGTGGTGCCGGATGTTCAGCACTACGAAGGCGAGGCTGCCTGTCTGCTGGAAACGTTAGCCACCCGCAGCGCAGGTGCCGTACATCCGGTCACGCTGCCCGTAGAAGCGGGAGCCTTATGCATGTCCACCTTCTGGCAACAGTGGCTGGACTGGCAGGCTGAGCCTGGCGCGCGGGCGTGGGCATTCCACGATGCGCTGGCGAAAGGGCTGGCGGAATTGCTACGCTACCATGCCCGGCGTCGGGGGATTACGACGCTCTGCTTTAGCGGCGGAGTGATGCACAATCGCCTGTTACGTGCGCGATTTAGCTACTATCTTTCTGATTATCAGCTTCTTTTTCCTTCCCGGTTACCTGCGGGTGACGGGGCGATCTCCTTTGGGCAGGCTGTTGTGGCTGCGGCCCGTTTATCTTCAGAGAGGATGTAACATGCTGCGACGCTTTCGCACGCATCCCCGTGCTGCATTTTTACTGCTTGTGCTGATTATCGCGAATGCTCTGGCGTGGGGCCTGGCATGGCAAACCTTTAGCGGGAACAGCGCCCTTATGGCGGCGAGTCTGCTCGCCTGGTGCTATGGGCTGCGTCATGCGGTGGATGCTGACCATATTGCGGCCATTGATTCCGTCACCCGTAAAATGATGCAACAGGGCAAGCGCCCATACGGTGTCGGCGCCTGGTTTTCACTCGGCCATTCCACCATTGTTGTCCTGGCAACGGTTGCCATCGCCGCCGCGGCGAGCGCGTTTCAACAAAAACTGAGCTGGTTTCACGACACCGGAAGCCTGATTGGCACGGCCGTGTCGGCGACGTTTCTGCTGGCGATGGCGCTGGTCAATGCCCTTATTTTGCAGAGCGTCTGGCGCAGCTTTCAACGGTTGAAAAAAGGGCAGGGTGGCATCATCGAGCACGACCGGGCTGCCCAGGGTGGGGTGATGAGCTGGCTGTTTGGCACCACGTTCCGGCTGGTGAATAAGAGCGGTCAAATGTATCTGGTGGGCTTCTTATTTGGCCTTGGGTTTGATACCGCCACCGAGATTGGCGTGCTTGGGATCTCCGCCGCCAGCGCGTCGAACGGGATGTCGGTCTGGGCAATCCTGATTTTTCCGGCGCTGTTCGCCAGCGGCATGGCGTTAGTCGATACCCTGGATAATGTGCTGATGGTGGGGGCCTACGGCTGGGCGTTTGATAAACCGCAGCGCAAGCTCTACTACAACATGACGATTACCGGAACGTCCGTGGTGGTTGCGCTACTGATTGGCGGCCTGGAGGCAATGGGGCTGTTAATGGATAAGTTTGATCTTCACGGCGGCATCTGGAACGTCGTGGCTGCCGTCAACGATCGTCTGGGCAACGCGGGTTATGGGGTAGTGGGGGTATTTGTCGTCTGTTGGCTGATTTCAGTCGCAAATTACCGCTGGCGAGGTTACGACACGCTGGTGGTTCGCGAAGGGTAAAAAAAAGCCCCGGGACATCGGGGCGGCGGATAAATATATCCTAAGGTTAAGTTCGGTTTACCGGTTACAGGGATAAAGATTTCAGCAGCGCGAATCCCTCTTTCATGCGATTTTCGCTCACCACGAAGGCGCGCAGTTCGCCCGAGGCGTCCGATCCCTTCGCGACAATCCCCTGAGGGTCAATAGCTAACTGCCAGCTGAGATCCTGGCGCTGCGTTTCACCCGCGAGATGCAGCGGTAATTCGGGCGTTTTCACTTTTACCAGCATGGCGGGCAGCTTCAGGGGCGTACTGGCTCCCAGCACGTTTTTCGCCAGACAGAGGGCGCTTAGCTGGCCAGGCTGCAGGAACGGCAGAACCTGACCGTTGATTTCCGCGCAGTCGCCCAGGGCATAAATATCGGGCTGCGTGGTTTGCAGGTAGCTGTCCACCTTCACGCCACGGCCTGTTTCAGCGCCGGCGCAGCGGGCCAGTGCGGTTTCAGGGCGCAGGCCTGTGGCGGCGACCACCACGTCCACCTCAACGTGTCGATCTCTGTCGAGCCTGGCGACGATCCCATTTTCCGAGCGGGTCAAATTTTGCAGCTGTGATTTCAGCAACAAATGGACCCCCATATCGGTTAAGCGATGTTGTAAGCGACTGCTCACTTCGGCAGGCATCAGCGTGGCAAGAAGGCTGGCGGCGTGATCGACCAGCGTCACCGATTTACCGGCGCGGCAAAAATCCATCGCCAGTTCTGTCCCAATCAATCCCGCGCCGACAATCATCACCCGTTGTGCATCACGTAGCAGGGTTTCGCTGGCGCGATATTCCTGCTGGCTGTTCAGGGTGATCATCATCTCACGCCCGTCTACGGGCGGAACAAAGGCTGCGGCACCGGTTGCCAGCACCAGTTTGTCATACTGCCACTGCTTATCCCTGGATTTGACCACGTGTGCGGTGGCGTCGATATCGGTGACCCGGGTATACGGAAACAGACGAAGGTTAAACTGTTCGGCAAACTCCCCCGCCGTCTGGCGGGTGAGATCGTCTGCGCGTTGGCTCTGGCTGATGACATGGCTTAAGTCAGGTTTGTTGTACTCATCCATGCTATCCGCCGCAATGAGCGTTAACGGCACCGTGGCATCCTGCTTACGAATATTTTTCACCAGCTGCCGAGCGGCAAAGCCCGAGCCGATAATCACAATTCCGTGGCTCATTTTGCCTCCGTTGCCAGTTCGTCAAAGACGTCTTTACCTAATGAGCATTCCGGGCAGAGGAAGTTGTCCGGTACGTCACTCCACGGCGTGCCCGGGGCGACATCCTGCATTGGCTCTCCCTGTTCCGGGTCGTAGATCCACTGGCAGACGCTGCACTGCATGCGCGGGCCGAGATCGGCAGACGCGGCGGCGGCACAGGCGCTGACTGGCAGCTGTTCGGCCGGTTTTACCGCGACGTCAGGCAACGGAGCGAGCGCCCACTGACGTGCGATGTCGCGACCGTGCTGGCGGCAGATTTCCAGTGCGTCGATGTCCGGGCGCCATTTGGCCTTCAGGCTCATCGACATTTCAAAGCCGGCATCCTGCAAGCGCGTGGAGAGACGGTCAACCGCGCCGCCGCTCCAGCCGTGAGAGCCAAAGGCGCTGGCCCGTTTATTGCGAAAGCGCAGACCGGTCATCTCTTCTACCAGACCCGCAATTTTCGGCATCATAACGTTGTTCATGGTGGAGGTGCCCACCAGCACGCCTTTGGAGCGGAAGACGTTGGTCAGGATCTCGTTTTTATCGCTCCGCGCCACGTTGAAGATTTTCACCGCCACGTTCGGGTCCACTTCATTGATGCCCTGCGCAATGGCATCTGCCATCATGCGGGTGTTATTGGACATGGTGTCGTAGAAGATCGTAATACGGTCTTCCTGATAATCTGCTGCCCATTTCAGATACAGCTCAACGATCTGGGTGGGGTTTTCACGCCACACCACGCCGTGAGAGGTGGCAATCATATCCACCGGCAGGTTGAAACCCAGGATTTCGGTGATTTTAGGCGTCACCAGACGGCTGAACGGGGTCAGGATGTTGGCGTAGTAACGCTGGCACTGTTCGAACAGCTCGGTTTGATCCACTTCGTCGTTAAACAGGCGCTCATCGCAGTAGTGCTGACCAAAGGCGTCATTACTGAACAGCACGGCATCGCCGGTCATGTAGGTCATCATGCTGTCGGGCCAGTGCAGCATCGGCGTTTCAACGAAGATCAGCTGTTTGCCGTTGCCGATATCCAGCGTGTCACCGGTTTTGACGGTATGGAAATTCCACTCCGGATGGTGGTGATGACCGTTAATCGAGTCAATCGCGTTGGTGGTGCAGTAAATTGGCGTGTTCGGAATATAAGACATCAGCTCGGTCAGCGCCCCGGCGTGGTCTTCTTCCGCATGGTTAATGATGATGTAGTCGATAGCATCCAGATCGATTTCGCTGCGCAGGTTCTGCACGAACTCGCGGCTGAATTTGTGATCGACGGTATCGATCAAGACGTTTTTACCTTCGCGAATAAGATAGCTGTTGTAGCTGCTGCCGCGCAGGGTTTTGTATTCCGTCCCGTGGAAATCACGTACTTCCCAGTCACGTTGACCCACCCAATGAATGTTATTTTTAACCAGAATAGACATAGCAACCTCAATTTATACGGCGTGTTCAAATAAGATGTCTTGTCTATTACACGAAGCGTGCCAACTTTTTATCTCTATGATTCTAATATAATTATTAAATAATCATCCGTAATAGGTAGTCAAAATGACTGTCTTGTTTTTGGTCATTATGACAATATGCATTGTCAAAATGACAGTGAGGCGCAGATGAGCTTTTCCGTAGAAGTCCTGGCGAAAATCGCCATTGAACTGCAAACCGGTATCGGTCATCAGGACCGTTTTCAGCGGCTGATTTCGACGCTGCGCCACGTGCTGGCGTGCGATGCGTCGGCGCTGCTGCGTTATGAAGGGCGGCAGTTTATACCGCTTGCCATCGATGGACTGGCGCAGGACGTACTGGGGCGTCGCTTTACCCTGCAAGGCCATCCACGCCTGGAAACCATCGCCCGAGCGGGGGATGTGGTGCGCTTTCCGGCGGACAGCGATCTCCCCGACCCTTACGACGGGCTGATCCCGGGACAGGAGAGCCTGAAGGTCCACGCCTGCATTGGTCTGCCGCTGTTTGCCGGACAAAACCTGATCGGCGCGCTGACGCTTGACGGTATGTCGCCGGATCAGTTCGATACCTTCAGTGATGAGGAGCTGCGTCTGATTGCGGCCCTGGCCGCAGGGGCGCTGAATAATGCCCTGCTGATCGAACAGCTGGAGAGCCAGAACATCCTTCCCGGCAGCCCGTCGGCGTTTGAACCGGTGGCGCATACGGAGATGATTGGACTGTCCCCGGGGATGGTGCAGCTAAAAAAAGAGATCGATATCGTGGCGGCCTCGGATTTAAACGTGCTGATCTTCGGGGAAACCGGCACCGGTAAAGAGCTGGTGGCGAAGGGGATCCACGAAGCCTCGCCGCGCGCGGTCAACCCGCTGGTGTACCTCAATTGCGCCGCGCTGCCGGAAAGCGTGGCGGAAAGTGAGCTGTTTGGTCACGTCAAAGGGGCGTTTACCGGGGCGATCAGCAACCGCAGCGGCAAATTCGAAATGGCGGATAAGGGCACGTTGTTTCTTGATGAAATTGGCGAGCTGTCGCTGTCGTTACAGGCCAAGCTGCTGCGCGTGTTGCAGTACGGCGATATTCAGCGCGTGGGGGACGATCGCAGCTTACGGGTCGACGTGCGCGTTCTCGCCGCCACCAACCGCGATTTACGTGAAGAGGTCCTGGCTGGTCACTTTCGTGCCGATCTGTTCCATCGTCTGAGCGTCTTCCCGCTGACGGTGCCGGCGCTGCGGGAACGCGGTGAAGACGTGGTGCTGCTGGCTGGCTACTTTTGCGAGCAGTGCCGCCTGAAGAGCGGGCTTTCCCGCGTCGTGCTCAGCCCCGGTGCGCGTGCGCATCTGCAGCAGTATGGCTGGCCGGGGAACGTGCGTGAGCTGGAACATGCCATTCATCGTGCGGTGGTCCTGGCGCGCGCGGAGCGTTCAAGCGATGAGCTGGTGATTCATGCCCGACATTTTGCCCTGCACGATGAGAAAGCGCCTGCCGTGGTTCAGGAGAGCCCGATGGCCATTAATACCAGCTTGCGTGAAGCCACGGAAGCCTTTCAGCGCCAGACGATTGCCCATGCGCTGGAGCAGAATGGCCGCAGCTGGGCGGCCTGTGCGCGTGCGCTGGAAACGGACGTCGCCAACCTGCACCGGCTGGCGAAACGTCTTGGGCTGAAAGGCTAAATAATCCCGGCCTGATAAAAATCCTGCAGGTTTATTGCGCCGCACAGTTTGCCGCTGTCATCCACCACGGGTGCGGCGGTGATTTTGCGTTTCATCAGCAGCTCTTTGGCTTCGATGGCGCGGCTTTCGGCGTTGAGCGTCAGGCCACCTTGCGTCATCGCTTCCCGGACGGGCGTCTCCAGTTTGCCGCCGCCCACCAGCCAGCGACGTAAATCCCCGTCGGTGAAGACCCCTTTGACGAGATCGTGTTCATCGCACACCGCTACCAGCCCAAGGCCAGTACGGCTGAGCTCCAGCATCGCGTCCATCACGCTGGTGTTCAGCTTGACCTGCGGAATGGCCTCGTCGGTCCGCATCAGATGATGAACTTTATTGAGCAGCCGCGCGCCGAGCGCACCCGCCGGGTGCGAGCGGGCAAAATCTTCTTCATTGAAGCCGCGAGCCTGCATGACCGCCATGGCCAGCGCGTCGCCCATCATCAGCGTATTCACGGTGCTGGAGGTGGGGGCGAGGTGCATCGGGCAGGCTTCGCGCTCAACGGAGATATCAAGCGTGGCCTTTGCCGCCAGTGCCAGCGGTGAGCGGGATTTACCGGTCATCGCCAGCAGCGCGACCGATTTTTCCTGCAGACGCGGGATGATGAGATCCAGCTCTTTGGCCGAACCGGAGTAAGAGATAAACAGCATCACGTCGCGGCTTTCAATCATCCCCAGATCGCCGTGCAGCGCTTCGGCCGGATGCACGAAGAACGCCGGTGTGCCGGTGCTGGCAAGCGTAGCGGCAATCTTTTTGCCGATGTGCCCGGATTTTCCGATCCCGGCCACGATCACTTTGCCTTCACACTGAATGATGGTGTTGGCCGCACGAACAAAATCATCGCCAAGACGATCCGGCAGGCGGCTCGCTTCCTGCAGTTCAAGTAACAGCGTCTGGCGGCCTGCGTTTAACAGAAAATCACTCATGACTCTCTCCGGTTACGATCACATTGATTCCTTTCTCTTCCAGCGCTTTTTTGAACGCCGGGTCGATACCTGCGTCGGTAATCAGCTTATCGACGCTTTCAAGGCTACAGACAATATTGGGGCTTTTGCGACCAAATTTCGACGAGTCGGCCATCAAAATCACTTCGCGCGCGGCGTTGCACATCGCTTTGCTGACGCTGAACACCTCGTTAAAGGTTGTCACGCCGGCGTTCAAATCGATACCGTCCGTGCCCATAAAGAGTTTATCAAAGCTGAAGTGTTCAAAGGCGTTCTCCGCCAGTTGACCGTGAAACGACGCCGATTTTTTACGGAACGTCCCGCCGGGCATCAGGATAGTTTGCTCGCTGTCGTTCTCCGACAGGGCGTTGACGATGTGCAAACTGTTGGTCATCACCGTGATGTTGTTAAAGCGGCTGAGCATTGGGATCATCTGCAGAACGGTGCTGCCGGCATCAAGGATAATGGAGTCGCCGTCGTGGATAAATTTTACGGCCGCTTCGGCAATCAGCGCTTTCTGATGGGTGTTGATCAGCGTTTTGTGATCGATAGGCGGGTCGGCTTCGTCTTTATTGAGCACTACGCCACCATAGGTTCGGATGACGGCACCCGAGTTTTCAAGCAAGACCAGGTCCTTGCGTATTGTCGTGCCGGTGGTGTCAAAGTAGTGGGCCAGGTCTTCTACGGAGCACTTTCCCTGCTTTTGTAGATACTCAAGAATAGCCGCCTGCCGCTGACGAGGTTTCATAGGCGCTTCGTTCCTTACGTTGCGAAATGATAATTTCGCAAGCATATAGCTTTCACAACGAAATTATACAGGTTTCAGATTAAGCGCTAATGATAGTGCATTCTGACAGAGAGAATCATGGGGAAAGATCACATCGGGTTCTAATTCCTGCAACGATATGCCATTAATCGCCTGGATTTTCGCCGGGCGGGCAAAAACGGTCATCCCGCGCATGATGAGGGAATCGCAGACCCTGTTGTGTTCGTCGAGCGCAATGGCCACCACCACGCGTGGTTTGAAACGTCCACCGGCACGCCCGACGCCTACGCGGCCTTTCTGACACAGGGCATCAAACGCGCGGTTAAACTGGCGGATTTGCCAGCCGCCAAAGATCAACTGGCACATCCAGGCGATGACGGCGACGGTGATTAATGCGGTAACCATACGAGCTCCTTGTTGTTCCCTCTCCCGAAGGAGAGGGGGATATGGGCATCAGCGTGTTCGATCAGAACATCACCTGCCCACCGGTGACATTAATGGACTGCCCGGTGCAGTAAGAGGCTTTTGGGCTGGCATAAAACAGCAGCATGTTCAGCACGTCCTGATAATCGCAGCCGCGCTTCAGCGGCACTTTGTCGATGTAATACTGCTCCACATCCTCCTCTTTCAGTCCGAGCTTGGTGGCATATTGCGGCAGCAGGGACTGGAACATCGGCGATTTCAGCAGGTTGCCCAGCATCAGCGAGTGCACGGTAATGCCATATTCGGCCAGATCGAGGGCCAGAGATTGCGTCAGCCCTACGCCACCAAATTTCGCCGCGCTGTAACCGGAGTTGTGTTTGCTGCCCACTTTGCCCGATTTCGAGTTGATCTGGATGATGCGCCCCTGAATGCCATCGCGGATCATCAGACGGGAAAACTCACGTGCGCAGAGGAAATAGCCCACCAGGTTAACCTGTAGCGAGCGGTCAAAATCCCCCAGTTCGACATCGCTGATAAAGGCCGCTTTGGCTATCCCTGCGCTGTAGACCAGCAGGTCGGTACGGCCAAAAATCTCGTCCACGCCGCGGGCCAGCGCCATCACGCTCTGCTCGCTGGTGGCATCAGCACCAAATCCGTAGGCCATCCCTTCACCAAATTCGGTGTTGATGGTGTCCGCCACGCGTGCGGCTTTTTCACTTTGAATATCCACTACCGCCACGCGGTAACCCTCTGCAGCAAGCCCACGGCAGAGGAACTCGCCTAAGGTTTGTCCCCCACCAATGACAACGGCAACCTGACTCATATCTTTCTCCTTAAATTACGCAACAAACTTCAACGTGCAGCCTGGGGTGACAGCCTGCGGAACCGGGCCATCCACATGAACGGTACCGGGATATTCCGCCTGCGGCTGGCCATCAAAACGCAAGGTGATATGGCCGAGCTCCCGCAGGTTTTGTCCTGCCACGTCGCCGACGGCGGTCACGGCGTAGCGCGCATCGCCCAACTCCAGCTGGCTCCCGGCCTTCAGCTCGCCGTTCATCTCGCCGTGACAGTGGATAAAGCAAAACGCTTCGATATCCGCGGGCGCGCCTTCGCGGAAGGTAATCAGCATCTTGTCGCTGAGCGCATCGGCCGCGCTCTGGCCAATGCGGGTGATGGTGGTCTGGTAAATTACGGTCATCACAGGAACCTCTTATTGGTAAATAAAGCCGGAGACAAACCAGGCAATCAGCACCGTCGGTGCGCCGGTCAGGAAACGACTGACCAGTACAGACGGCACGCCAACGCGCACGGTGTCCTGGCGCGCTTCCGCCAGCGACAGCCCGACAGGAATGAAATCACACGCCGCCTGGGCGTTAATGGCAAACAGGGCGGGCAGGGCCAGATGCGGGGGAATGTTGCCAAGGCCAATCTGCACGCCAATCAGCACGCCGATAACCTGCGCAATGACCGCGCCCGGGCCGAGAAACGGCGACAGCAGCGGGAAGGAGCAGATCAGCGCCAGCGTCACCAGCCCGAGCGGGTGGCTCGCCAGCGGGGCGAGGCCGTGGGCAATCCAGTCGCCAAGTCCCGAGGCCATGATGATGCCGATCAGCGCCGAAACGAATGCCATAAACGGCAGAATGGTTTTTAGCACCGTGTCGATGGTGTCGCGCCCGGACTGGAACAGCACGGCCACGGCAGAGCCCATCCCCATCCCGACTTTTGCCAGCAGGCCGTCACTCTGTTCGGTGATTTTTTTACTCGTGTCGTAATCACGCGGGGCCGCTTTTTGAGGGGCAGCAGACCCCTGTGCCAGGTGAATGTTTTCCTCTTTCACGCCGGAGACATAAATGTCCTCCAGGATGTACTGTGCCAGCGGACCTGATTTACCGGTGGAATGGATATTCACGGTAGGAATACGCCGCTTGGGGTAGATGCCACAGCGCAGCGTGCCGCCGCAGTCAATCACCGCCACGCCAATTTCCGCTTCAGGCGGTTCGCCCTCTTTGAAGCCGTCGACCGCTTCCCAGCCGGTCAGCTCACGCAGTTTGTCGACAATGGCCGGACGTGTGCCTGCGGTGATGTAGACGATTTTTTTGCCTTCAGTGGCGTCGAATTCCAGCGGGCCGCCCCAGCCGCCCGTTCCTTTTTCAATGCGAATACGGCTCATGCTGCGGCTCCTGAAAGACGGACTTTCTGTTCAAGCTGGATACCCATTTTCTTCTCGAAAATGGCGGTGGTGAGGTCCGTGACCCAGCCGCGGAAAAAGTTGGTGACCAGACCGACCAGCAGATAACTCACCGCCAACGGACCGAGCGGCAGGCCAAGCGTGGTCAGGCCGCTGGCAATGCCCAGATAGACAAACAGCTCGCCGGGGTTGATATGCGGGAACAGGCCATTCATGGAGTGGCAGCTGTAGGAGGCTGCGGCGTAATAGCTGGGCTTGTACTTTTCAGGCATAAAGCGGCCAAGGCTCAGCGTCATAGGATTGCAAAAAACAAACGTGCCGATGAAGGGCAGAACCAGGTAACGGGACAGCGGATTGCCGGCACAGCGCTGGGCAAAACGTTCAATGCGTTGCTGGCCGATAAAGTTAATCAGCGCGTTCATGATGACCAGCAGACTGATCAGCAGGGGCAGAATCCCGGTCACCATGCCGGTGAACACTTCTCCGCCTTTCTGAAACAGCCCGATGAACCACTCGGCGCCGTGGGTAATGGTTTCTATCATTATTTTCTCCTGTATGGCTTTTTTGTTTTGTCTCTCTGAGGTTAATAATAATCACTTTGAAAGGTTTTTAAGTGTTAGTTAGATCTCATAATGAAAGAAAAATGGATTATTTTGAAAGTTTTGTGATGTCAGGAATGAGTTTTGGTTAAATAAAATACAAATTTGCGTTGGGGGGCATAAAGAGTGAGGGGAGGAAGCGCGTAGCGCTTCCTTGAGGTGTCAGGGATGCTTTACCATACTTGCCACTTATCGAATTCTTTAAATGGATGTCACATGGTCAAGCGTCGTTATGCAGCGCTCATCCCCGCGCTGATTATGCTTGCTGCCTGTAGCAGTAAGCCGAAAACAGAGGAAGTTCAACAAACGGCGGGGGCACCTTCCGGCGGCTTTCTGCTGGAACCGCAGCACAATGTGATGCAGATGGGGGGCGATTTTGCCAATAACCCGGCTGCCGAGCAGTTCATCGATAAAATGGTGAGCAAGCATGGTTTCAATCGACAGCAGCTGCAGGAAATCCTGTCGCAGGCCAAACGTCTGGACTATGTCCTGCGTCTGATGGATCGTCAGGCACCGACTACGCAGCCTCCCTCCGGGCCAAACGGCGCGTGGCTGCGCTATCGTAAACAGTTTATTACCCCCGATAACGTCCAGAACGGGGTAGCTTTCTGGAATCAATATGAAGATGCCTTAACCCGTGCATGGCAGGTGTATGGTGTGCCGCCTGAGATTATCGTGGGCATCATTGGCGTGGAAACCCGCTGGGGCCGCGTGATGGGCAAAACCCGTATCCTGGATGCGCTGGCGACGCTCTCGTTCAACTATCCGCGCCGCGCCGAGTATTTCTCATCCGAACTGGAAACCTTCCTGCTGATGGCGAGAAATGAGCAAGACGACCCGCTCGATCTGAAAGGGTCCTTCGCAGGGGCGATGGGGTATGGTCAGTTTATGCCGTCATCCTACAAAGAGTATGCCGTCGACTTTAATGGTGACGGGCATATCAACCTGTGGGATCCGGTCGATGCTATCGGCAGCGTAGCGAACTACTTTAAAGCGCATGGCTGGGTCAAAGGTGAGCAGGTCGCGGTCCAGGCCAATGGTCAGGCGCCAGGGCTGGAAAATGGCTTTAAAACCAAATACAGCGTTGCGCAGCTGGCGTCTGCGGGCTTAACGCCGATGCAGCCGCTGAACAATAATCAGCAGGTGAGCTTGCTGCGTCTGGATATTGGTTCCGGTTATCAGTACTGGTACGGATTACCAAACTTCTACACGATCACGCGCTATAACCACAGTACCCACTACGCCATGGCCGTGTGGCAGCTGGGGCAGGCCGTTGCGCTCGCCCGCGTTCCGGCGGCGTCCCCGTTTAGCCAGTAGTCCTTTGCTTTTGCCCTCTCCTGTCCGGGGAGGGCATCCCCCTTGCGAATGCCTCGTTTATCAGAAACATTTCGCCACACTCCCCTTTTTCATCCGCCATTTACATCCTGACTGCTTTTATTTATTGTTATGTTATAACATTAAATAAAGGTAAGGTTATGTCTGCTTCTCTCTTCGCTCGTTCAGCTTTAGTCCGTTGTTTGATGGCGTTAGCGTTGATTATGCTGATGGGGCTGGTCATGCACTGGGCGGTGAGTTTGCCATGATCACACTGCAACAGCTTGTCACAGGCTACGACCGCGTGCCCGTCACACCGGTACTCAACGGGGTGATAGCGGCGGGCAGTATGATGGCCATCACGGGACCTAACGGTTGTGGCAAATCAACGCTTCTGAAAACCCTGGCGGGCTTTATTCCCCCGGTGAGCGGCGCCTTCCGATGGCAGGGTAAGCGCCCGGTTATCGGCTGGCTGGCGCAGCGTCATGCGCTGGAGGCACAGTTTCCGCTGACGGTCCAGGACGTCGTGAGCATGGGCTGCTGGCCGCGCCATTCACTGCTGGCGGGCTTTCAGCGTGACACGCGCAGGCGTATTGCCGCTGCGCTTGAACGGGTTGGCCTGGAGGCAATGGCACCCGTTACGATTGATGAACTCTCGGGCGGGCAGTTCCAACGGATGTTGTTTGCCCGGGTGTTAGTGCAGCAGGCATCACTGGTGATGCTGGACGAGCCTTTCACCGGTGTGGATGAGACCACCTGTCACGTGTTGATGGCTTTGATACTGGAGATGCACGGCGAGGGGAAAACGGTCCTGGCCGTACTGCATGACAGTGAGCGCGTGGCGCGCCATTTTCCCCGGACGTTACGTCTCGATTCCGCTGTTTCTCACTGGGACTCGGCGCAAGTGAGGGTGGCATGATCTGGCATCTCTTTTTCCAGCCCTTTATTGAATACGGGTTTATGCGTCGGGCTCTGGCGGTTTGCCTGGCGCTGTCGGTCAGTACCACGGCGTTAGGGGTATTTTTACAATTGCGGCGCATGAGCCTGATGGGGGATGCGCTTTCCCATGCCATTTTGCCCGGCGTGGCGGTGGGATACTTACTCAGCGGTATGTCACTTCTGGCGATGAGCTGCGGCGGGTTTATCGCCGGTATTTTAGTCGCGCTGGTGGCGGGGTTTGTCAGTCGCCGCACCCCGTTAAAAGAAGATGCCAGCTTCGCAGGTTTCTATCTGGGATCGCTGGCGCTGGGCGTCACTCTGGTCTCTCTGCGTGGGTCAAACGTCGATCTGCTGCACCTGTTGTTTGGATCGATTCTGGCGGTAGACATTGATTCAGCGTGGTTTGTCGCCGGTGTCTGCGCCTTCACTCTTCTTATTCTGGCGATTTTCTATCGCGGCCTCGTCACCGAAGCCTTTGATACCGCCTGGTTACAGGTTAATGCCCGCTGGCTTCCTGCGCTCCTTCACGGGTTATTCCTGGCGCTGCTGGTGCTCAACCTGGTCGCCGGTTTTCAGGTGCTCGGCACGCTGATGGCGGTGGGGTTGATGATGCTTCCGGCCGTCGCCGCCCGCTGTTGGGCGCGAACGTTGCCCGGGATGTTGCTTTTTGCCGGGGCGAGCGGCGCTTGCTGCGCATGGCTGAGCCTCTCCTGGTCTGCCAGCTTACCCGCTGGACCCGCCATCGTGCTGACCGCCAGCGCGTTGTTCTTTTTTTCTGTTTTATGTGGCTCGCGCAGCAGGCTGGCTGCCAGCCTGCGGGCGCATTTTTAATACAAGGGGAAATAATGAAACGTACAGGTGTAATCATCGCGCTGGCGCTGGGTGTGCTGTCGCAAAGTGTCGCGGCAAAAACGCTTAACGTGGTAACCAGCTTTTCGATATTAGGGGATATCACGCAGCAGGTAGGGGGCGAGCACGTTAAGGTCACCACGCTGGTGGGGCCGGATGGCGACCCGCACACGTTTGAACCGTCGCCGAAGGACAGCGCAGCGCTCAGTAAGGCGGATGTCGTGGTGGTAAACGGGCTGGGCCTGGAAGGCTGGCTCGACCGTCTGGTCAAAGCCTCTGGCTTTAAAGGCACGCTGGTGGTGGCTTCCGCGGGGGTAAAAACGCACACGCTTAATGAAGACGGTAAAACGGTGACGGATCCGCACGCCTGGAACAGTGCCGCTAACGGCGCGTTGTATGCGCAGAATATTCTTGCGGGCCTGGTTGAGGCCGATCCGCAGGATAAAACGGCACTGGAGACCTCTGCCAGACCTTACATTGCCCAACTCACGACGCTGGATAACTGGGCCAGATCGCGTTTTAGTACAATACCTCACGACAAGCGTAAGGTATTGACCAGCCACGATGCGTTTGGCTATTTCAGCCGGGCCTATGGCGTGACCTTCATGGCTCCGCAAGGGCTCTCCTCCGAGAGCGAAGCCAGCGCGGCGCAGGTGGCAGAGATCATCAATCAGATCAAAGCGGACGGCGTGAAAACCTGGTTTATCGAAAATCAGCTCGATCCTCGTCTGGTAAAACAGATTGCCCGCGCGACGGGGGCTCAGCCCGGCGGTGAACTTTATCCTGAAGCGCTGTCGGCAAAAGGCGGCGTTGCGGACACCTACGTCAAAGCGTTCCGACACAACGTTGATACGCTTGCGAAAGGCATGGAGTAATTCCCCCTGTATAAGCCGATTTCACCGTCGGCTTTTTTCTGAATCGCCCTCGTAAATCCTTAACCTCGTCCCCATATCTCCTGAGAAAGTGCTATCTTGTGCTGCATGTTTTTCAGGAGGTTAAAGCGATGACTGACCATGAATTAATGCAGCTGAGTGAAGTCGTGGGCCTGGCGTTAAAACAACGCGGGGCCACGTTGACGACAGCCGAATCCTGTACGGGCGGCTGGGTCGCCAAAGTCATCACCGATATTGCGGGCAGTTCCGCCTGGTTTGAACGCGGATTTGTCACCTACAGTAACGAAGCCAAAGCACAGATGATTGGCGTGCGTGAAGCCACGCTTGAGGAGCACGGCGCGGTGAGTGAACCCGTGGTGGTCGAGATGGCCATTGGCGCATTAAAAGCGGCGCGAGCCGATTTCGCCATCTCCATCAGCGGCATCGCCGGGCCGGACGGCGGCAGCGATGTGAAACCCGTGGGCACCGTCTGGTTTGGATTTGCGACCTCGCAAGGCGAAGGCATTACCCGTCGCGAATGCTTTAAAGGCGATCGTGAAAGCGTGCGTCGGCAGGCGACAGAATATGCGTTAAAAACGCTCTGGCAACAATTTCTACAAAACACTTGATACTGTATGAGCATACAGTATAATTGCATCAACAATACAGTAATCCTCGGTGAAGCACAGTCGCTTCTCCCGGCATGACAGGAGTAATAATGGCTATCGACGAAAACAAACAGAAAGCGTTGGCGGCAGCGCTGGGCCAGATCGAAAAGCAATTCGGTAAAGGCTCCATCATGCGCCTGGGTGAAGACCGCTCCATGGATGTGGAAACTATCTCCACCGGTTCGCTTTCTCTTGATATCGCGCTGGGCGCTGGCGGCCTGCCAATGGGTCGTATCGTAGAAATCTACGGGCCAGAATCCTCCGGTAAAACAACCTTAACGCTGCAGGCGATTGCCGCTGCACAGCGTCAGGGTAAAACCTGTGCATTTATCGATGCCGAGCACGCGCTGGATCCAATCTATGCCCGTAAACTGGGCGTTGATATCGATAACCTGCTGTGTTCCCAGCCGGACACCGGTGAGCAGGCGCTGGAAATCTGTGATGCGTTGGCCCGTTCCGGTGCCGTCGACGTTATCGTCGTTGACTCCGTTGCCGCACTGACGCCAAAAGCGGAAATCGAAGGGGAAATCGGTGACTCTCATATGGGCCTCGCGGCACGTATGATGAGCCAGGCTATGCGTAAGCTGGCAGGGAACCTGAAACAGTCTAATACTCTGCTGATCTTCATCAACCAGATCCGTATGAAAATTGGCGTTATGTTCGGTAACCCGGAAACCACGACCGGTGGTAACGCGCTGAAATTCTACGCCTCTGTTCGTCTGGACATCCGTCGTATTGGCGCGGTGAAAGAAGGCGAGAACGTAGTGGGTAGCGAAACCCGCGTGAAGGTTGTGAAGAACAAAATCGCTGCACCGTTCAAACAGGCTGAATTCCAGATCCTTTACGGTGAAGGTATCAACTTCCTCGGTGAACTGGTTGACCTGGGCGTGAAAGAGAAGCTGATTGAAAAAGCGGGCGCCTGGTACAGCTACAATGGCGATAAAATCGGTCAGGGCAAGGCGAATGCTATCTCCTGGCTGAAAGAGAACCCTGCAGCTGCGAAAGAAATTGAGAAGAAAGTCCGTGAATTGCTGCTCAGCAACCCGGATTCTAAGCCAGACTTTGTTGTTGATGCGGCAGATGCTTCAGAAACCAACGAAGATTTCTGATAACCGAAAGGTTATAACTAAGGGCCGCTTATGCGGCCCTTTTTGCATTTAACCGGAACAGGTTTTTTATGAGTGAACAAAAACCCCGCCGCCCGGCCTATGCCCGGCTACTGGACCGCGCTGTGCGGATCCTTGCGGTGCGCGATCACAGCGAACAGGAATTACGCCGCAAGCTTGCTGCGCCTGTCATGAGCAAAAACGGCCCGGAAGCGATCGATGCCACGCAGGATGATTACGATCGCGTCATTGCCTGGTGTTATGAGCACAGCTATCTGGACGACAGTCGTTTCGTGTTGCGTTTTATCGCCAGCCGAAGCCGCAAAGGCTATGGCCCGGCACGTATTCGCCAGGAGCTTAATCAAAAAGGCATTGCCCGGGAGACAACCGAGCAGGCCATGCGTGAGTGCGATGTTGACTGGGTCGAGCAAGCGCGCGAGCAGGCTATTCGTAAGTACGGTGAACCACTGCCACGCGAATTTTCAGAAAAAGTTAAAATTCAGCGTTTTTTGCTCTATCGCGGGTTCCTGATGGAAGATATTCAGGAGATATGGCGTAATTTTGCTGAATGAATGCAAGTGGGATTTTACTTCCCACTAAAGAAAACTTATCTTATTCCCACTTTTTCCAGTAGCTGGTCCGTCCAATCGAATGCATGTATGGGCTGGCTATGACATTTCGTTAGCTTGATTTCAGGATAATTATGAGCAAGAGCACCGCTGAGATCCGTCAGGCGTTTCTCGATTTTTTCCATAGTAAGGGACACCAGGTTGTTGCCAGCAGCTCCCTGGTACCGAACAACGACCCGACTCTGCTGTTTACCAACGCCGGGATGAACCAGTTCAAGGATGTCTTCCTTGGTCTCGATAAGCGTAATTATTCCCGCGCCACAACCTCACAGCGTTGCGTCCGTGCGGGCGGTAAACATAATGATCTGGAAAACGTCGGTTACACCGCACGTCACCATACCTTCTTCGAGATGCTGGGTAACTTCAGCTTCGGCGACTATTTCAAACACGATGCGATCCAGTTTGCCTGGGAATTGCTGACCGGTGAAAACTGGTTCAACCTGCCGAAAGAACGTCTGTGGGTGACCGTTTACGAAACCGATGATGAAGCTTACGAGATCTGGGAAAAAGAAGTGGGTATCCCGCGTGAGCGTATTATTCGTATCGGTGACAACAAAGGCGCACCGTACGCATCTGATAACTTCTGGCAGATGGGTGACACCGGCCCTTGCGGTCCATGTACCGAAATTTTCTACGACCACGGCGACCATATCTGGGGTGGACCTCCAGGTTCTGCAGAAGAAGATGGCGATCGCTACATTGAGATCTGGAACATCGTCTTTATGCAGTTCAACCGTCAAATCGACGGCACCATGGAGCCTCTGCCAAAACCGTCTGTTGATACGGGAATGGGGCTGGAGCGTATCGCTGCGGTTCTGCAACATGTTAATTCGAACTACGATATCGATCTGTTCGCTACGCTGATTAAATCCGTGGCGGAAGTGACCGGTGCAACGGATCTGAGCAACAAATCCCTGCGCGTTATTGCCGACCATATTCGTTCATGTGCCTTCCTGATTGCTGACGGTGTCACGCCATCGAATGAAAACCGTGGCTACGTGCTGCGTCGTATCATTCGTCGAGCGGTTCGTCATGGCAACATGCTGGGCGCGAAAGACACCTTCTTCTATAAACTGGTTGGTCCGCTGATCGGCGTGATGGGCGATGCCGGTGAAGAACTGAAACGCCAGCAAGCGCAGGTTGAGCAGGTTCTGAAAACCGAAGAAGAACAGTTTGCCCGTACGCTTGAGCGCGGTCTGGCGCTGCTGGACGAAGAGTTATCCAAACTGTCTGGCGATACGCTGGATGGCGAAACCGCTTTCCGTCTGTACGATACCTATGGCTTCCCTGTTGACCTGACGGCCGATGTTTGCCGCGAGCGTAACATCAAGGTTGACGAAGCGGGCTTTGAAGCGGCAATGGAAGAGCAGCGCCGTCGTGCGCGTGAATCCAGCGGTTTTGGTGCCGACTACAACGCGATGATTCGTGTTGACAGTGCATCTGAATTTAAAGGCTATGACAGCCTTGAACTGAACGCGAAAGTGACCGCGCTGTTTGTTGACGGGAAAGCGGTCGACAGCATCAACGCTGGTCAGGAAGCGGTTGTCGTACTTGATCAGACACCATTCTATGCAGAGTCCGGCGGTCAGGTTGGCGATAAAGGCGAACTGAAAGGCAATGGCTTTAGCTTTGCGGTGAGTGATACGCAGAAATATGGTCAGGCTATCGGACACAACGGCAAGCTCGCCTCCGGCTCACTGAAAGTGGGCGAGGGCGTGCAGGCGATCGTCGATGAAGCGCGCCGTGCGCGTATTCGTCTGAACCACTCCGCTACGCACCTGATGCATGCGGCATTGCGTGACGTCCTGGGCACGCATGTGGCGCAGAAAGGTTCGCTGGTCAACGATAAAGTATTGCGTTTCGACTTCTCTCATTTTGAAGCGATGAAACCGTCTGAAATCCGTGCGGTTGAAGATCTGGTTAATGCGCAGATTCGTCGTAATCTGCCAATCGAAACCAACATTATGGATCTTGACGCCGCTCGGGCCAAAGGCGCGATGGCGCTGTTTGGCGAGAAATACGATGAGCGCGTACGCGTGCTGAGCATGGGTGATTTCTCTACTGAGCTGTGTGGCGGTACTCACGCATCGCGTACCGGTGATATCGGTCTGTTCCGTATCGTCTCTGAATCAGGTACGGCGGCAGGCGTGCGCCGTATCGAAGCCGTGACCGGTGAAGGGGCTATTGCCAGCCTGCATGCTGAAAGCGATCAACTGCACGACATCGCGCAATTGTTGAAAGGTGACAGCCACAACCTGGGCGAGAAGGTGCGTAGCGCGCTGGAACGCACTCGTCAGCTTGAAAAAGAGCTGCAGCAGTTGAAAGAGCAGGCAGCAGCGCAGGAGAGTGCGAATCTCTCCAGCAAAGCGGTTGATATTAAGGGTGTTAAACTGCTGGTCAGCGAACTGGCAGGGGTAGAGCCTAAAATGCTTCGCACCATGGTTGACGATCTGAAGAACCAGCTTGGTTCGACAATTGTTGTCCTGGCGACAGTGGCTGAGGGTAAGGTTTCTCTGATTGCTGGCGTCTCTAAGGATGTGACGGACCGCGTAAAAGCAGGGGAACTGATTGGCATGGTCGCTCAGCAAGTGGGTGGCAAAGGTGGCGGTCGTCCGGACATGGCGCAAGCCGGTGGTACGGATGCAGCGGCACTTCCAGCGGCATTGGCCAGCGTTGAAAACTGGGTAAGCGCGAAACTGTAATAATTACAAAGCGTAATCAGACGCCATAACCTTACCGTTATGGCGTATTGGTCCTACGCTATCGATAACGATAAAGTCAGGTTGAGTTTGTGTATATCGGCTAAACTTACGTTTAACAGAATGTGATGCCGTGACTGCTTACACATTACGTGTTTGTCATCGCTTACTTTTTGGCGTTATATGATGGATAATGCCGGGATACAAGAGACCCGACTCTTTTAATCTTTCAAGGAGCAAAGAATGCTGATTCTGACTCGTCGAGTTGGTGAGACCCTCATGATTGGGGATGAGGTCACCGTGACAGTTTTAGGGGTAAAGGGTAACCAGGTACGTATTGGTGTCAACGCCCCTAAAGAAGTCTCTGTCCATCGTGAAGAGATCTACCAGCGTATCCAGGCTGAAAAATCCCAGCAGTCCAGTTACTGATATTATCGCGTCTCGCTTTGCGGCGAGACGCAACCCTCCAGTATTCTTCCTTCATAAAGTTACCGTTCGATTTCAATTCTCCTGCATTTTAGCGTTTGCTGACCTTTTTCCTGTCTTTCTTGTACCTCAACAGCCCCTGGTTACTGCATTACTGCGCGTAAAATCCGTTTATAAAACACTCTCTTTGCGGGTTTTAGCTGCAAATTGCCTGCGATTTGTGCAAACGATAAAAGCTTATGGAAAATTGTTTGACTTATAAGTCCCAGAAAGTAATATATGCGCCACGCAGCGACGAGAAGCTCTTAACGAGTTACTCGAAGCACTCGAAAGAGGCGTTGTGTGGTGAGGTGGCCGAGAGGCTGAAGGCGCTCCCCTGCTAAGGGAGTATGCGGTCAAAAGCTGCATCCGGGGTTCGAATCCCCGCCTCACCGCCATTTTGCATCCGTAGCTCAGCTGGATAGAGTACTCGGCTACGAACCGAGCGGTCGGAGGTTCGAATCCTCCCGGATGCACCATCTTCTCAAGGATAACAGTGAAGTTGCTGTTTCATGGTCTGCGATTGCTTCGCAAGCACCAGGGAAGATAACGTTGCTTAAGCAACGGCCCGTAAGGGCGAGGCGCAGCCGAGTAATCCTCCCGGATGCACCATCTATTACTTCATATTGCTTTCGAAGTGATATGAATATCGAGTAGTACAGTAGTAAATCCCGATGCATCCGTAGCTCAGCTGGATAGAGTACTCGGCTACGAACCGAGCGGTCGGAGGTTCGAATCCTCCCGGATGCACCATATTCTCCGAGATAACAGCAAGGCTGTTGTTTCAAGGTCTGCGGGTTAGCCGCAAGTACCAGGGAGGATAACGTTGCTTCAGCAACGGCCCGTAAGGGCGAGGCGCAGCCGAGTAATCCTCCCGGATGCACCATCTATTACTTCATATTGCTTTCGAAGTGATATGAATATCGAGTAGTACAGTAGTAAATCCCGATGCATCCGTAGCTCAGCTGGATAGAGTACTCGGCTACGAACCGAGCGGTCGGAGGTTCGAATCCTCCCGGATGCACCATATTCTCCGAAATAACAGCAAGGTTGTTGTTTCAAGGTCTGCGGGTTAGCCGCAAGTACCAGGGAGGATAACGTTGCTTCAGCAACGGCCCGTAAGGGCGAGGCGCAGCCGAGTAATCCTCCCGGATGCACCATTTACTATTTCTAAAGCAGTGCCCCCTGATGCATCCGTAGCTCAGCTGGATAGAGTACTCGGCTACGAACCGAGCGGTCGGAGGTTCGAATCCTCCCGGATGCACCATATTCTCCGAGATAACAGCAAAGCTGTTGTTTCAAGGTCCGCGGATTAGCCGCAAGTACCAGGGAGGATAACGTTGCTTCAGCAACGGCCCGAAGGGCGAGGCGCAGCCGAGTCATCCTCCCGGATGCACCATCTTCTCCGAGATAAGAGCCAGTCTTTTTTCAAGGTCTGCGAATTTATCGTCAGCACCATCTTCTTCCCCATTGTTCATTCCTTCGACGTTCCCTCAGTAATCATTATCTCTGTCAGCGACAAAAACCTGCCTTTACGTTAAAGTAATGCTTTGTTATTAGCATGGCGAGCGGACGATGTACGCAAAGTATGACGGTCTTATCTTCGATATGGATGGCACCCTCCTGGACACGGAACCTACGCACCGTAAAGCCTGGGATGATGTGTTGGGCCGATATGGGATGCGTTTCGATTTGCAGGCTATGGTCGCACTCAATGGTTCGCCGACCTGGCGCATCGCGCAGGCGGTGATTGAACTGAATCAGGCCGATCTGGATCCACACCTTCTTGCTCGCGAAAAAACGGATGCAGTCAAAGCAATGCTGTTAGACACTGTGCGTCCGCTTCCGTTGATTGAGGTGGTAAAAGAATGGCATGGCCGTCGGCCTCTGTCCGTGGGGACGGGGAGCGAAAGCGCGGTGGCCGAAGCATTGCTGAATCATCTCGGTCTTCGTCACTACTTCTCAGCGGTTGTCGCCGCCGATCATGTCAAAAATCACAAACCTGCTCCCGACACCTTTCTGCTCTGCGCGGAATTGATGGGGGTGCCTGCTTCCCGGTGCGTCGTATTTGAGGATGCCGATTTCGGTATTCAGGCAGCGCTTAAGGCGGGAATGGATGCTGTGGATGTACGCTTACTGTGAGTGACATGCTGTCGCTCGCGTCTTTATTTGCCAGCAGTTTTTTAAGTGCCACACTTTTACCGGGTAACTCCGAAGTTGTGCTGGTCGCCATGCTGCTGTCAGGCGTCAGTCAGCCCTGGTTGTTGGTATTAATAGCAACAATGGGTAATAGCCTTGGAGGGCTGACTAACGTTATTCTTGGTCGATTCTTTCCGCTGCGTGAAAAATCACGCTGGCAGGAAAAGGCAGCAGGCTGGCTTAAACGCTATGGTGCTGTCACGCTTTTACTAAGCTGGATGCCTGTAACAGGCGATTTACTGTGTCTGCTGGCGGGATGGATGCGCATCTCCTGGGGACCAGTGCTCTTTTTTTTATGCCTGGGCAAGGCGTTACGATACGTTCTCGTGGCGTTCGTAACCCTGCAGGGCATGACGTGGTGGCACTAATTGGTGGAAAATATAAGCGACCTTCAATCGTCAACCATTACAATTATGCTGGGTAACAATACTTTGACAGGCGGGAGGTCAATTTGATCCCGGACGTATCACAGGCGCTAGCCTGGCTGGAAAACCACCCTCAGGCTCTGAAGGGTATTCAGCGTGGGCTGGAACGCGAAACGCTGCGCGTAAATGCAGATGGAAGTCTGGCAACGACCGGTCATCCTGAGGCATTAGGCTCGGCTTTAACCCATAAATGGATCACGACCGATTTTGCAGAAGCGTTGCTGGAGTTCATTACGCCCGTGGATGGCGATATTGATCACATGCTGAAGCTAATGCGTGACGTGCATCGCTTTACCGCGCGTCAGTTGGGCGATGAGCGTATGTGGCCACTCAGTATGCCTTGCTACATAGAGCAGGGGCAGGATATTGAGCTTGCTCAGTACGGCACCTCGAATATTGGTCGGTTGAAAACGTTATACCGTGAAGGCTTGAAAAATCGCTATGGCGCGTTGATGCAAACCATTTCAGGGGTGCATTACAACTTCTCGCTGCCCATGGCATTCTGGCAAGCGAAATGCGGTGAAACGGATAAAGAGGCGATCTCCGCGGGTTACTTCCGCCTGATTCGCAACTACTACCGCTTCGGCTGGGTGATTCCGTACCTGTTTGGTGCCTCTCCGGCGATTTGCTCCTCTTTCCTTCAGGGCAAACCGACAACGCTGCCGTTTGAAAAGACGGACTGTGGCATGTATTACCTGCCGTATGCTACCTCTCTGCGCCTTAGCGATCTGGGTTATACCAATAAGTCGCAAAGCAATCTCGGTATTACGTTTAACGAATTGCACGAGTATGTGGCAGGATTGAAGCGGGCGATCAAAACGCCGTCGGAAGAGTACGAGAAAATCGGCCTCGAAAAAGACGGTAAACGTTTGCAGATCAACAGCAACGTTTTGCAGATCGAAAACGAACTGTATGCGCCGATTCGTCCTAAACGCGTAACCCGCAGTGGGGAAGCGCCATCAGATGCGCTGGAGCGCGGCGGCATTGAGTACATTGAGGTGCGCTCGCTGGATATTAACCCGTTCTCGCCAGTTGGCGTGGACGAGCAGCAGGTACGCTTCCTCGATCTGTTTATGGTCTGGTGCGTGTTGGCCGATGCGCCTGAGATGAGCTCAGACGAACTGCTCTGTACCCGTACCAACTGGAATCGCGTCATTCTGGAAGGGCGTAAGCCTGGTCTGACGCTGGGCATTGGCTGTGAAACAGCACAATTCCCGCTGGCGAAAGTGGGCAAAGATCTGTTCCGCGATCTCAAGCGTGTCGCGCAGACGATGGACAGCGTGTATGGCGGTGAGGAATACCAGAAGGTGTGCGATCAGCTGGTTGAAGGCTTTGATAACCCGGAGCTGACGTTCTCAGCGCGCATTATGCGATCTATGCTTGATCAAGGTATTGGTGGAACCGGTCGTTCGCTGGCTGCGCAGTATCGCGAGATGTTGCAGCAGGAACCGCTGGAAGTGCTAAGCGAAGAAGATTTCGTGAAGGAACGCGAGGCATCTGTTCAGCGTCAGCGCGAAATAGAAGCATCGGACACCGAGTCGTTTGACGCTTTTTTAGCGAAACACGGCTGACAGAAAAGAAAAAGGCCACATTGCTGTGGCCAAAATAACATCTCTGAATTCAGGGATGATGATAACAAATGCGCGTCTTTCATATACTCAGACGCGCATCAGGCAGAAGAGTTCAGTTTATTTTAAAAAAAATCACTCCCGGAGGTGACGTATGCCGTTATTAGATAGCTTTACCGTCGACCATACCCGTATGGAAGCGCCTGCAGTCCGTGTTGCAAAGACCATGCATACTCCACACGGCGATACCATCACTGTGTTCGACCTGCGTTTTTGCGTGCCCAATAAAGAAGTGATGCCTGAAAAAGGTATTCATACCCTGGAGCACCTCTTCGCGGGCTTTATGCGCGATCACCTCAACGGTAACGGTGTTGAGATTATCGACATCTCCCCAATGGGTTGCCGTACCGGTTTCTACATGAGCTTGATCGGTGTACCGGATGAAACGCGTGTCGCCGACGCCTGGAAAGCGGCGATGGCCGACGTGCTGAAAGTGAAAGAGCAGAATCAGATTCCAGAGCTGAACGTCTATCAGTGCGGTACTTACCATATGCACTCTCTGGAAGAAGCGCAGGAAATTGCGCGCCACATCATCGAGCGTGATGTACGCGTCAACAGCAACGAAGAGCTGGCGCTGCCGAAAGAAAAACTGAAAGAATTGCATATCTAGCAGCGTGCCCGTGAGTGCCCGGTGCGTATCGCACACCGGGCCTGCGGGGTCTGTCTGCTGTGCCCGGTGGCGTTTGCTTACCGGGCGTGCAATCACAGGCCCGATAAGGCGCAACCGTCATTCGGCGAAAATCACACGGTGGCCACCATGACCACAACCTCAACCTTCTCCTTTACCCACCGGCCACTCGTCCCGTTCGCACATGATTATGTCCACGGGGACAGCGAACCGTGGCATCAGCATGACTGCGCGCAGCTCCTGCACAGCCTCAGTGGTGTGGTTCGTGTTGATACGGCCGCAGGATGTTGGGTCGTGCCGCCCGGACGCGGCGTCTGGTTACCCGCGGGTACGTGCCATGCGCTTCGTATTACCGGTAGCGTGGCGGCAAGAACGCTCTTTATCGATCCCCTTGCCCGTGCCGATCTGCCTGCATCCTGCCAGATCGTTCAGATCTCGCCATTATTGCGCGAGCTGATTGTGACCTCTTTAGCCCTCCCTGAAACATACGCGCCAGGCAGTCGTGAAGAGCGCATCTATGAACTGATTCTGGATGAAATCCGGGCCATGCCGATATTGCCTTTTCATCTGCCGGAACCGACGAGCGTGCCGTTACGTCATCTCTGTGAGCATATTAGCCAGGCGCCGGGAGAAAACTGGAGCAGCCAGCAGGCCGCCACGCTCATCAATATGAGTGAACGAACGTTGAACCGGCATTTTCAACAGCAAACCGGTTTAAGCTACGGGGAGTGGGTGAGAAGGGCGCGGCTCATGGAAGCTTTACTGCGTCTGGCACAGGGGCAACCGGTCTTGCGCGTCGCGCTGGATTTGGGCTACGGCAGCCATAGCGCCTTTACGGCGATGTTTCGCCGGGTGATGGGGGTCTCACCCAGCGAGTATTTCAAAGAGGCTTAGCCAAGCGCGTTGAACAGCGCCTGAAGCGAGGCGCGTGCGACATCGCTGTCAATTCCCACCCCCCACCGGCTGGATCCATTCTGGAACACGCAACGAATATAGGTGACGGATCGGCTGTCACTGCGCTCGCCCAACGAATGCTCATGGTAATCTTTGATGACAAACGGCGTCTCAACCCAACGACTCATTCCATGCGCGGCGGCCGATAAAAGCCCGTTACCCTGGCCCTCCAGCTGACGGGTTCCCCCGCCGGTTGCCACGGTGGCCGTTAAGCGTAACTGCCCATCCTGCTGGCTCTCACTGCGATACGTGTGCAGGGCAAAACGAGGAGCGGGCACCAGGCCGTACCGCTCACGGAACAACTGCCACAGCGCATTTTGCGTCATCTCTTTACCCTGACTGTCGGCTTCCTGCTGCACGTGCTGGCTAAAATCCTGCTGCAACCCGCGCGGAAGCTTGAGGCCGTGATTTTGCTCAATGAGCCAGGCGCTGCCGCTTTTGCCTGACTAGCTGTTAACCCGGATCACCGCTTCGTAAGTGCAACCAATGTCCTGCGGATCGACAGGCAGGTAAGGCATTTCCCAGCGTTCGTCCGCTTTACGGGCATCGAACCCTTTCTTGATGGCATCCTGATGCGAGCCGGAAAAAGCGGTATAAGCCAGACGTCCCGCCCAGGGATGGCGCGGATGCACCGGCAACTGGTTACAGCTTTCCACCACTTCCACCACCCGGTTCATTTCGCTGAAATCCAGATGAGGGCGAATCCCCTGGCTGTATAAATTCATCGCCAGTGTCACCAGGCAGACGTTCCCCGTGCGTTCCCCGTTGCCAAACAGGCAGCCTTCCACCCGGTCAGCGCCCGCCATAACGGCCAGCTCTGCGCATGCCACCCCCGTTCCGCGATCGTTATGCGGATGCACGCTAATGCAGACATCATCACGGCGACTAAAATGACGACAAAAATATTCGATCTGATCGGCGTAGACGTTAGGCGTACTGACCTCGACGGTGGCCGGTAAGTTAATAATCATCGGACGCTCTGCGCAGGGCTGCCAGATATCGGCGACCGCCTCACAAATCTCCAGGGCGAACTCGGGTTCGGTAAAGCAGAAGGTTTCCGGTGAATATTCATACTGCCAGTCGGTTTGCGGGTTGTCTTCGCAAAGCTGACGAATCAGGCGGGTCGAGCGCGTCGCCAGCTCAACGATTTGCGCTTTTTCCATGCCAAAGACCAGGCGGCGAAACAGCGGCGCGGTAGCGTTATACAAATGTACCGTGGCGCGCTTTGCGCCACGTAAGGCGTCAAACGTGCGATGAATTAAATCTTCGCGCGCCTGGGTCAGCACCTGGATCGTGACGTCATCAGGGATGCGATTCTCGTCGATAAGCTGGCGCACAAAATTAAAATCGGTTTGCGAAGCGGACGGAAAAGCGACTTCAATCTCTTTAAAACCACAGCTCAGCAGTAGCGCCCAGAACTGGAGCTTACGGTCGCTGTCCATCGGTTCGGCCAGCGCCTGGTTACCATCACGAAGATCCGTGGAGAGCCAGCGCGGCGCCTGAGTAAGGGTCCGGTTCGGCCAGCGGCGATCGGGCAGGGAAAGAGGGGGATAAGGCTGGTATTTTTGTTCGGGGTTTTTCAGCATGATGCGCTCCTGTTGTCTTTTCACTATCGTGAATCGATTTCAGGAGCGCAGCTTTATCGGCACTGACAATTGCTGTCGCGTTCTGGACAACCGCGCCTGCGAGGGGCCAGGAATAAGCAACGTCACCTGGCTCCCCTTACACAGGACTAGTGCGCGCCGCCTCCGCCGCCACCCGCACCAAACGGTGGTTTTGCAAACCACACCAGACCCAGCAACAGGATAAAGATCCCGGCTGAAATCCAGAAAATCTCATTGGCGGAGATAATCAGACCCTGGTTAGTGATTTGTTGGGCAATCCAGCCGGATGCCTGCTGCTCTGACATCCCCAACCCTTCGAGCTGGTTGTACATCTGCTGGGCGTTCGGGTTGAACGCGTTCACAGATTCGGTCAACTGGGCATGGTGTAGCGACTCCCGGTTCGTCCACAACGTAGTGGTGATAGACGTTCCGATAGACCCCGCCAGCGTTCGGGTAAAGTTCGACAGACTTGATGCCGCCGCCAGACGCTCAGGCGGTAAGCCGGATAACGTAATGGTGGTCAATGGCATAAAGAAGCACGCTACGGCAAAGCCCTGGATAAACTGCGGCCACGCGGACGCGCCAAAGTCCATTCCGGGTTCGAACGTATACGCACGCCAGTAGAAACACACTGCATACATAATAAAGCTGAATGTCACCAGCCGGCGCATATCGAGCTTATGGGCGAACCTGCCGATAATCGGGGACAGCAGCACCGGAATCAGGCCAACCGGCGCCGAGGCCAGTCCGGCCCAGGTTGCCGTGTAGCCATAGACCTCCTGCAAAAGCTGCGGTAGCAGGACAATCGCGCCAAAGTAGAGCATATAGGCAAGACTGATACACAGGCAGCCGATGGTAAAGTTCCGCGACTTAAACAGCGATAAATCGACTATCGGGTTATCGTCCGTCAGCTCCCAGACAATCAGGAAGCTAATCGCCACCACTGCGACCACCGTCAGGACGATGATCTCCTGCGAGGCGAACCAGTCCAGCTCTTTCCCGCGGTCCAGCATGATCTGCAGACTACCAATCCCGAGCACCAGCAGGGCCAGGCCTACGCCATCAATGCGCCGCTGTTCGGTTCGCGTTTCGCGTCCACGCAGCGACTGCAGCGTCAGCAGGACCACCAGCGCGCCGATAGGCACGTTGATAAAGAAGATCCAGCCCCAGTGGTAGTTATCACTGATAAAGCCACCCAGGATAGGGCCACAAATGGGCGCCACAATCACCGTCATCGACCACAGCGCCAGCGCGATAGATCGTTTGGCGGGCGGATAGTTGTTCAGCAACAGGCTCTGGGAGAGCGGAATCAGTGGCCCGGCAACAATCCCCTGAATGACGCGGAAGAAGATCAGCATCGTCAGGCTGTTGGACATGCCGCACGCCCAGGAGGCGAGAACAAACAGGACCGTAGACCACAGGAATAACTTCACTTCCCCGACGCGTTTTGCCAACCAGCCGGTAATCGGAATCGAAATCGCATTCGCCACCCCGAATGAGGTAATGACCCACGTCCCCTGGCTCAGTGACGAGCCAAGGTTCCCGGCAATGGTCGGGATCGCCACGTTGGCGATGGTGGAGTCAAGCACCTGCATGAAGGTTGCCAGCGACAGCGCAATGGTCATGATAACCAGCTGCGCGCCTTCCAACGGTTTTTGCGGTTTTTGCTGTTGCATAACGCTCACCCTCGGATTAACCGGCGTTCGCTTTCACGATATCGTCGATCAGCTTATTGACCGGATCAAGGCTGATTTCACGGGCGTTGCTTTCATAAGCCGGGTGAGTGCGAACCTGGTTTGCCAGCATCTGACCGTCACGTACGGCGGTATCCACGGTCACCAGCGTGGACAGACCAATACGCAGCGGATGGTCAGCCAGTTGCTTCTCGTCCAGTTCAATACGTACAGGCAGACGCTGAACCACTTTGATCCAGTTGCCGGTGGCGTTTTGCGCAGGCAGAAGTGAGAACGCGCTGCCGGTCCCCATATCCAGACCGACCACTTTACCGGTGTACTTCACATCGTCGCCGTAAATATCACTGACGATGGTCGCGGTCTGGCCAATACGCATATGGGCAAGCTGCGTCTCTTTAAAGTTCGCATCCACCCACAGATTGCTGGCCGGTACCACCGCCATCAGCGGCGTCGTCGGGCTAATTTGCGCGCCTGGCTGTACGGCGCGGCGGGAGACATAACCCGTCATCGGGCTGACGATTTTAGTACGCTGCAGGGCAAGCCAGGCATTACGGACTTCAGTTGCAGCCTGTTTTACGGCAGGCTGATTTTCCAGGCTTGTGCCGAGAATCATCGCCTGATTTGCGTTGTACTGCTGGATCGCCACGTCAAGCTGGGCCTGGGCGCTGGCAACCGCATCACGCGCATGTTGCAGCTCTTCACGACCAATCAGGTTAGCGGTGCCCAGCGGGATACGACGGTTAAGATCGCTTTGCGCCTGGGCCAGTGCCGTTTTCTGCACATCGATGCTCGCCTGTAATTGCTTACTGTTGATCATCGACTGACGGGTTTGCCGCACGCTTGAGGCCAGCTCCGTCTGCGCTTTTTCAAACGCCTGCTGAGCATCGGTGGGATCTAGCGTGACCAGTACATCGCCTTTTTGCACATAGTCGGTATTGTCAGCCCAGACTTTCGTCACGCTGCCCGACACCTGCGCCATAATCTGAACCTGGTTCCCTGCCACGTATGCATCGTCTGTCTCTTCGACATGACGCAATACTAAAAACCAATAAATCCCATATGCCACGGCAATAATAATAAAGAGCAAGGTCAGCACAAGAAGGGCGCTCTTACGTTTGCCTTTCTTATTTGCTGGTTGCTGCGGGGGAGTCATCTCCGCATTTGCGCTCATTGTTGTTCTCCACGATCTTCTTATTTTCACATCGGCTGAGCCGACTGTTGTCAGAAAGGCCAGCAGTGTGACGTGCTGGCCTATCAATTCTTATTAAATCTGGATGGTTGAGCGTGTCGTCGCGTTAGCTCAGTGCCTCAAGGATGGTACCGTCTTCATCCATCTGATCCAGACGGGTGAGCAGCTTGCGCGTGATATGCTCGAGTTGATCGCGCTCAGACGTACTCAGCGCAGACCAGAGTTGATGCAGACAGTTGTGCTGAGGAGGGAGGACTCCACGCAAGAATTCGTGACCTTTTTCGGTCAGTTGCAGATGCAGACAACGACGGTCATTGTCGCTTTCTCGACGTTCAATCCAGCCGCGCTTTTCCAGCTCATCGGCAATACGGGTCGCGTTGGTACGGGATGAACCCAGGGCGCAACTCAGTTCTGAAGGCTGAATGCTGTGATCTTCCTGAGACTCAAGCGTAATCAACGCCATAAACAACGTCTCGTTAATCCCTTGAGCTTTCAGCATCTTATTGCGGTTTTCCAGTAGCTTACCTTGCATGTGCATGCAAAGACGCGTCAGCAAAATCTCCTGATACGGGAAATCCTCATGACGACTGGCGCGAAATTTAAGCATTTGTTCAATGGGCGTAAACGAACTATCCATTTGGGTATGACCTCATTAATTACAGTCGATATAGTAACGACAGTGACAAATAATGTAAATGAATTATTTGTGCGGTTATATCCGTGGGGCGAATATTACTGTCAGAAAGCGCCGGGCAAGTCCGTGACCCGGTCAGCACAGAAGCGGTGGGGCGTACGCCCGGAAAAGACAGGATGGGGTGACGTGGAGCAGCGTTCAGGTCTGAGCTATTCATACTGAATGTAAATATGTCACTCACATTAAAATTTCTGGCATAAATGATTACGCTAACCTTAACAGACTGTGGAGCGGCTTAACACCCTAAGTCACCCCACAGCATTGTAAACGTTAGTTTATTGCTTCCTGGCGGTGATAACCGCGCCACCACACCAGCAGATTAAGCGCGGCAACCACCGTGCCCACCAGACAAACACCGCTCCAGCCTGCATGTTGCCAGGCCGAAGCAGAAATCAGTGAGCCTGCAGCCCCGCCAATAAAGTAACTGGTCATGTAACCTGCCGTCAGGCGATTACGCGCATCGGGTTTGACGCGATAAATCACCGTCTGATTGGTGATGTGGACACCCTGCACGGTGAGATCGAGCACGAGAATACCGACAATCAGCGCCAGAACTGAAATATGACCGTACCAGATGGCCGCCCAGGAGAGCAGCAAGAGCACCAGGCCTGCGGTAGTGGTGAGGTGCGATTTCCCTTTATCGGCAAGCCCGCCTGCGGGACGAGCCCCGAGCGCGCCAGCGGCACCCGCCAGGCCAAAGAGGCCGATCACCCCTTCGGAATAGTTAAACGGAGGGGAGGCCAGCAGAAACGCCATTGATGTCCAGAGGATACTGAAGTTGGCAAAGGTGAAACAGCCAAGTAATGCGCGGGTGCGCAGCAGTTTGTCCTGTGTGAACAGGGCGAAAACCGACCCGAGAAGCTGCGGATAATTAAGGTGGTTCTCCTGCTTCACTTTAGGCAGTCCACGCCAGAGCGCCAGAGCCATGATGACCATAAGCACGCTGGCGACCCAGTAAACGGTGCGCCAGCCGCCAAGACTGGCCAGCAGTCCGGCAACGGTTCTTGCCAGCAGGATACCCAGCAGTAAGCCGCTCATAATGGTGCCGACTACTTTGCCACGTTTCTCTGGTGCGGCGAGCGTGGCGGCAAGCGGAACCAGTATCTGTGCGACAACGGAGAAGAGCCCGGTTAACGCTGTACCCAGAATCATCATCGACAGAGAGTGACTGGAGGCGGTAATGAGCATCCCACCGGCGGCCAGCAGCGTCATACAGACGATAAGCCGACGCCGTTCGAACATATCGCCTAACGGCACCAGAAACAGTAAACCTACGGCGTAACCTAACTGAGCGGCAGTGACGATAAACCCCGCGGAACTGGCGGAGAGCGAAAAAGCGCGCGCGATGGTATCGAGCAAAGGTTGGGCATAGTAATTGCTGGCAACGGCCAGGCCAGTGGCGACGGACATTAACAGGATTAATGCCGGGCTAAGATCTTGAGAAGTTTTGGTCATGAGGGTCTGGAATCATTCATTAAGTGATTATTTTTCCGGAAACCAATCATAACGGATGTAAATGAATATAGGGGAATTGTTGCGTGGTGGTTTGTGCGGTTTAGTGCTGGAGCAGTGCGGTGTGATGCCCTCACCCCGGCCCTCTCCCACAGGGAGAGGGGGAAAAGCAACGTTCAGTTCCCCTCCCCACAGGGAGAGGGGAAAAACAGTGTCCAGTTCCCTCCCCTCAGGGAGAGGGGGAAAAGCAGTGTTCAGTTCCCTTCCCCCCAGTGAGAGGGGGGAAAGCAGCGTTCAGTTCCCTCCCCTCAGTGAGGGGGGGAACCCGCTGTGGTTACTTCTGTGCAGCCAGCGCCTCTTTTACCCAGCCGTCGAACTGCTGCTGGTGGGCTTTAATCCAGCCGTCAACGTGACCCTGAACATCTGCTTCTGACGATTTACCTTCGTGCATCATCGCATTCTGCGCGTTGATATCTGCCAGAGGCATCTTCATTACCGAGAACAGTTTTGCCGCCGCCGGGTTTTTCTCGGCCCAGGCTTTATTCGCCACAATGTGCATGGTATTGACCGGGAAACCATAGTTCATGCCGTTAGGCAGTTTGGTGTCGATATCTTTCTGTTCGCCAGGCAGAGACGAGAATGGCACCTGCAGCCATACCACGTCTTTCCCCGGTTTCATCACATCGCTCACCCAGTACGGTGTCCAGGTGTAATAGATAACCGGCTTACCTTCTTTAAAGCGCGCAATGGTGTCAGCCATCATGGCGGAGTAGTTCCCGTGGCTCACGTCGACGGTTTTGGCCAGATCAAACGCTTTATTCTGATGGTTAATCACCGCTTCACAGCCCCAGCCCGGTGAGCAGCCCATCATGTCGGCCTTGCCGTCACCATTGGTGTCGAACAGTTTGGCGATCTTAGGATCCTTCAACTGCTCAATATTGGTGATGTGGTATTTGTCGGCAGTTTTTTTATCGACCAGGTATCCCTGTGCGGCGCCGGTGACAAACGTCCCTTCACGATAGAATTTTTTGTCGCCGCCCGCAGCGGAGTACATGTCATCGTGCAGAGGCTGCCAGTTGACCGCAGTGAAGGTCGCATCGCCGGAGGCAATCGACGTGTAGCCCACGTTGTAATCCACTTCGCTTGGCTTATTCACCGTGTATCCCAGTTTTTCCAGGGCACGACTCACGACCAGCGTCTGGAAAGACTCTTCAGAAATGGTGCTCTGAATCGGCTGAACGGTAATGCCTTTACCCGGCAGTTCTGCAGCGAACGTGCTGGTCGACACGAGGGTGGCAAACGCTGTGGCAAAAAGTACGGTATGTCGCATCGTTATTCCTTATTTTGTGAAAGGGCGGATGATCAACCCGACTGGGCCGGTGGTGTACCAGCGACGGTTGCCGCGACTGCGTGAATCGCGACCGACAGCCTGCGTCAGGCGGTCAAGAATAATGGCGAGGATGACGATCCCCACGCCGCCCACGGTGGCAAGCCCCATATCAAGACGACCGATCCCGCGAAGCACCATCTGACCCAAACCGCCAACGGCGATCATGGAGGCGATCACCACCATCGAAAGGGCAAGCATCAGCGTCTGGTTGACCCCAGCCATAATGGTGGGCATCGCCAGCGGCAGCTGCACTTTAAACAACATCTGGCGCGGGCTTGCGCCAAACGATCTTGATGCTTCGATAAGATCCGCAGGCACCTGATTAATCCCGAGGATGGTCAGGCGAATAATCGGTGGCAGGGCGAAGATGATGGTTACCACCACGCCCGGCACGTTACCGATCCCGAACAACATCACGATAGGCACCAGATAGACGAATGCCGGCGTGGTTTGCATGGCATCAAGCAGTGGCCGGATTATTTTGGCGGCACGCGGACTGCGCGCCAGCCATATACCCGTCGGCAGGCCGATAATCACGCAGAACAGCAGGGCGGTAAGAACCAGCGCCAGGGTAATCATCGCCTGGGACCATGCGCCGATGGCGCCAATCACAATCAGGGAAATGAGCGTCGCGATCCCCATACCCACGCTGCCAAACTGCCAGGCAATCAGGGCAAACAGTACAATCGCCACGGGTGCGGGCATGCCCAGCATCATTTGCTGGAAACCGTTGAGGATGTAATCCACCGGCACACGAATACCCTGGAACAGCGGACGGAAATGCGTCACAACCCAGTCGATGCCTTCGGTGACCCAGCTATCGAGAGGGATCAGCGTTTTATGGAACGGGTCCATAATATTGAAATGTTCAGGTGCCGGTGCTGGTGCGCTATGAAGCCAGTCAGCCGCTCCGCCGCCGTCAGCGGGCGCCGGAGTGCCCCATGCATCTGCGGATTGTGCGGCGCTATCCGCCGCGTCTGTGGTTCCCCACGGATTAGATTGATCAGCCATTATTTGCCCCCTCGCGATCTAAAGCCTGCAGCAACATGCGTTTTGAAATGATGCCGACGTACTGTTGTTCTTCACCTATAACCGGTACGGCACAGGGTGCCTGTCCAACATGGGAGAGCAACTCGCTGAGCGGCGTTTCGGCGTCCACGGCAAGCGGAGCGTCGATCAGCGCCGCATCAATTCCCTGATTGGCGCTGAGTGCCGCTTTCAGTGAATCAATGGAGACAATGCCAACATATTTATTGCCGCGCTCAATGACATAACCATATTCACGGTCTTCATCCTGCAACAGCTTCAGTGCGGAGCGTGGACCAAATCCGGGGGTGCGGCGAATTATGCCGTTCAGGGCGCGACGGGCAATATCCTTCGCGCTGAATACCTGGCTGATATCCACGCCACGGAAGAAGGTGCGTACATAATCATTTGCCGGATTATTGAGAATTTCATCCGGGGTGCCAACCTGGACCACTTCGCCATTTTGCATAATGGCAATTCGATCGCCAATGCGCATTGCTTCGTCCAGATCGTGGGAAATAAAGACCACGGTACGCTGATGTTTCGCCTGGAGTTTTACCAGCTCATCCTGCATTTCAGTACGAATTAATGGATCGAGTGCAGAGAAGGCTTCATCCATTAATAATATGTCAGGATTTATCGCTAATGCGCGGGCGAGTCCAACACGCTGACGCATACCGCCAGAGAGTTCGTCCGGATAGCCGTGCGCATAATTTTCAAGGCCCACCTGACGTAATGCATCAAGCGCTTTTTCCTGGCGTTCCTGAGCAGCAACACCCGCTAATTCCATACCGAAGGCGGTATTTTCCAGCACCGTCATATGTGGCATTAGCGCGAATGACTGAAAGACCATCGCAATCTTTTTCCTGCGCACCTCACGAAGCTCAGCATCTGATATTTTGGCAATATCTACACCATCAATCAGTACCTGTCCGCGGGTGGGTTCAATCAGGCGATTGAGAAGGCGAACCATGGTCGATTTACCCGAACCGGATAACCCCATGATGACGAAGATCTCGCCTTCTTCAATGGCCAGACTGGCGTTTTTAACGCCAAGCGATAGCCCCGTTTTTTCCAGAATTTGTTCTTTCGAAAGTCCTTTCTCGATATATTTGAACGCGCGCTGTGGATGCTCGCCAAATACTTTATATAGATTCTTAACTTCTAATTTAATTGCCATGCAATAGAATATTTCCCGTTATTTAATAGTGTCAATATGATTACCAATGGAAATAATTACCAGGCCATACCCTAACATACTCAGAATCTGAGACAACCCTCACCCCACGGGTGGTGTGAATTCTGCCGTAAGCGAAACGGCTGAATTTCCCATGAGATAAGGGCTGAGCGGTAGTCGAATTTTTCTGATTTTTTTGTCAATGCGCAGCAGAATTTCACCTGAACCAGAGAGATTCAGGTGAATATGATGGGATAATGACAGTGTAGAGTATGTAAAAATATATGAGAGATTTATCAGTCTTTATATTAAATTAATAATCGCTATTGAATGTTTAAAAGTCCCAGTCCTCATCTTCTGTTTCCACCGCTTTACCCATAACGTACGACGATCCTGACCCCGAGAAGAAATCGTGATTTTCATCGGCATTGGGGGACAGCGCTGCCAGAATGGCCGGATTCACTTCCGCCATTTCCGGCGGGAAAAGGGCTTCATAGCCCAGGTTCATTAAGGCCTTATTGGCGTTGTAGCAGAGAAACGCCTGAACATCCTCTTCCCAGCCCGTTCCGGCATACAGTTCAGCGGTATAAGCCAGTTCGTTATCGTACAAATCCATCAGCAGATCGAGAGCAAAACCTTTTAAGGCTTCACGCTTCTCGTCGCTGACCTTTTCAAGCCCTTTCTGATATTTATAACCGATGTAATAGCCATGCACGGCTTCATCACGAATAATTAACCGAATCAGGTCTGCGGTGTTAGTGAGCTTGCCCCGGCTCGACCAGTACATAGGCAGCCAGAAGCCCGAATAAAAGAGGAAAGACTCCAGAAATACGCTGGCGATCTTTTTCTTCAGAGGATCATCGGCATGATACTGCTCCAGTACCCGTTGAGCTTTCCGTTGTAAGGATTCACTCGCTTCGCTCCAGGCATAGGCGGCATCAACATCTCTCGTCTGGCAAAGTGTTGAAAAGATTGAGCTGTAGGAGCGGGCGTGTACTGCCTCCATAAAGCTGATATTCGACATCACCGCCTCTTCATGTGGCGTGAGCGCGTCGGCCATTAATGCCGGTGCGCCAATCGTATTCTGAATGGTGTCCAGCAGGGTTAATCCCGTAAAAACGCGGATCGTCAGCTGTTGCTCGGCGTGGCTCAGAGTTTGCCAGGCCGGAATATCGTTCGACAACGGGACTTTCTCCGGCAGCCAGAAGTTACTGGTCAGACGGTTCCAGACCTCAAGATCTTTATCATCCTGAATTTTATTCCAGTTAACGGCATTCACGCGTGACAGTTTCATCCTTTCTCCTTACAGCGCGCAAGACACGCAGCCTTCGATTTCGGTACCTTCCAGCGCGAGCTGGCGCAGGCGAATGTAGTACAGCGTCTTGATCCCTTTTTTCCAGGCGTAAATCTGCGCCTTATTGATGTCACGTGTCGTGGCGGTATCGGGGAAAAAGAGCGTCAGCGACAAGCCCTGATCGACATGCCGGGTCGCCTCGGCGTAGGTATCAATAATTTTCTCTGGCCCAATTTCATACGCATCCTGATAGAGCGCCAGATTCTCGTTGGTCATAAACGGGGCAGGGTAGTAGACGCGTCCCGTTTTCCCTTCTTTACGAATTTCGATTTTCGAGACGATCGGATGGATGCTCGATGTCGCATGGTTAATGTAAGAAATCGATCCGGTCGGCGGGACGGCCTGCAAATTTTGGTTGTACAGACCGTACTGCATGACGTCATCGCGCAGCTGTTGCCACATTTCGCGCGTGGGGAGCGTAATACCGGCCTCTGCGAACAGGGTCCGGACTTTCTCTGTTTTTGGCTGCCACGCCTGTTCGAGATAAGGTTTAAAATATTCGCCGCTGGCGTAGCGCGAGCATTCAAAACCGCGGAAACGCTGGTGGCGTTCACGGGCCAAACTCATCGAGGTATGGATCGCGTGCCAGGTCACGGTATAAAAGTAGAGATTAGTGAAATCCAGACCCTCCGGGCTGCCGTAGGCGATACCTTCCCGCGCCAGATAGCCATGGAGATTCATCTGACCCAGTCCAATAGCGTGCGAAGCCGCGTTGCCCGCGTCAATCGACGGCACGCTGCGGATATGGCTCATATCCGACACGGCCGTCAGCCCGCGGATGGCCGTGTCCACTGTCCTGCCGAAATCGGGTGAATCCATGGTGTGGGCAATATTCAGCGAGCCCAGATTGCAGGAGATATCTTTCCCCGTCTGCGCATAATCCAGGTTTTCGTCATACGTGGACGCGCTATTGACCTGCAAAATTTCCGAGCACAGGTTGCTCATGTTAATGCGGCCTGCAATCGGGTTGGCGCGGTTCACCGTATCTTCGTACATCATGTACGGATAGCCGGACTCAAACTGAATTTCAGCAAGGGTCTGGAAGAAGTCGCGGGCGTTAATGTATTTTTTGCGCACGCGATCGTCGGCGACCAGCTCGTCGTAGCGTTCGCTGATAGCGATATCGCCGAAGGGTTTTCCGTAAAGACGCTCGATGTCATAGGGGGAGAAGAGGGCCATTTCGGCATTCTCTTTCGCCAGCTGGAAGGTGATATCCGGGATCACAACGCCCAGCGAAAGCGTTTTGATGCGGATTTTTTCGTCGGCGTTTTCCCGTTTGGTATCGAGAAAACGCAGGATATCCGGGTGATGCGCGTGTAAATAGACCGCGCCTGCACCCTGGCGTGCCCCAAGCTGATTCGCGTAGGAAAAGGCATCTTCCAGCATCTTCATCACCGGGATAACGCCGGAGGACTGGTTTTCGATGCGTTTTATCGGTGCCCCGGCTTCACGTAAATTGGAGAGCAAAAACGCCACGCCGCCGCCGCGTTTAGAGAGCTGCAGCGCAGAATTCACCGCGCGTCCAATCGACTCCATATTGTCTTCAATGCGCAGCAGGAAGCAGGAGACCAGTTCACCCCGTTGGGCTTTGCCGCAGTTGAGAAAGGTGGGCGTCGCGGGCTGAAAACGCCCTGCCAGAATTTCGTCCGTCAGCCTTTGCGCCAGCGTTTCATCCCCCTGCGCCAGCGTCAGCGCCACCATCACGACGCGATCTTCAAAGCTTTCGAGATAGCGTTTGCCGTCGAACGTTTTCAGCGTATAGCTGGTGTAAAATTTCCACGCACCCAGAAAGGTGCTGAAGCGGAAACCGCTGCGATGTGCACGCGCAAACAGGGCCACCACAAAGGCAGGGTCATACCGCGCCAGCACCTCTTTTTCGTAATAGCCTTCGCTCACGAGCCAGGCGAGGCGTTCCGTGGTGTCGGAAAACGTCACGGTATTTGGTCGCACGTGCGCGGCAAAAAAAGCCTCTACCGCTTCAGCATCTTTTTCGAACTGTATACGGCCCTCACGATCGTAGAGGTTCAGCATGGCATTTAACGCATGGTAGTCCATCGATCCCTGCATCACGCGTTCTGCGGTTGTCGTTGCCAAAATTCGTTCACTCCTTTACGCACGTTTTCTACGTCCTGCTGGGTCCCCATCAGCTCAAATCGATAGAGATACGGCACGGCGCATTTTTGAGAGATAACCTCCCCGGCGCGACAAAATGCATCGCCAAAATTACGGTTGCCTGCCGCGATCACGCCGCGAATCAGCGCCCGGTTACGGGGATCGTTAAGAAAGCGGATAACCTGACGCGGCACCGCGCCCGCGGTTCCACCGCCACCATAGCTGGGGACCACCAGAATATAAGGTTCGTCTACCTGAATACGTTCACGCTCGTTGAGGGGGATACGGCGTGAAGGAAGCCCGACCCGCGTCATAAAACGATGCGTATTTTCCGAACTGCTGGAAAAGTAAACGAGGAGACTCATGCGCTGGCGGCCTGTGCCTGCAGGCGGTTAATCATATCCGGACGAAATCCTGACCAGCTCGTCTCGCCGGCAATCACCACGGGAAGCTGACGAAAACCTTTTGCCCGCAGGGTTTCGGCTGCATCGGGTACGACGTCGACATTCACCATCTCAAACGCGACGCCACGACTTTCCATTGCGCGTTTGGTGGCGTGGCACTGAACACAGTCGTTACGAGTGTAAATAGTAATGATCATGATTCGTATTCCCATTTATAATGAAAGAACGCCGCGAATGAACGCGTCGGGTTGCTGGTCTTATCTAAAAGGAATACTAGATGTAGTTGAGTTAAGTTTCAACCATACAAGATATGGGATTTTCGGGTGAGGGGTTTATCATGGCTGCCAACAGTGCGGAAGGCCTTGCTGTGCGGGATTTTTGAACAAAAGAAAAAAATTGGCCCCCGTGCACGTCAGTGAACGGGGGCCAGACGGCAAATGTTACGTTACTTACGCAGCGTAAGCAGGGCGCCGATAAAAATGCCTACTGCCGCAACGGTCCCGATCGCGCAAATGGGTTTTTCGCGAATGAAGGTGTTGGCGCAGCCAATCGCGTCGCAGGCCGCCTGCGTAGTCCGGGATCGGCCATTCATACGGGCGCGGGTTTCACGTAGCAAAGACTGAGCCTTACGTTTTGCGGCATCTGCCTCGTCCTTAGCATCGGATCCCCAGGATTTCAGCACATCTTCAAGTGTGTCTGCTAATTGGCTGACATCATTACGAATGTCCTGGGTGTCGTCGTTAATATCGTTTCGGTTCGGTCTGTTAAACATACGATCCTCCATAATTTGGTGTTCACATTCAGTCTAGACCAGAATTTTAATATCTGAGGCGAGTCACGACTTATTGGACGGTTTATGGAATATTCTGAAAGCGTTGCTAATGCTGAATATTGTAAGGTTGCGCGGCAGGAAAAGATAACGAGGATAAAATATGTATTTACGACCCGATGAGGTGGCACGCGTTCTTGAAAAAGCGGGTTTCATCATGGATGTAGTGACCCAAAGAACGTATGGTTATCGCCGTGGCGATAATTATGTTTACGTCAACCGTGAAGCCCGCATGGGACGCACAGCGCTAATTATTCACCCTACGCTGAAAGACAGAAGTCAGTCTTTTGCTGAGCCAGCCTCGGATATCAAAACCTGCGATCATTATCAGGAGTTTCCTCTCTATTTAGGAGGCGAAACGCATGAGCATTATGGTATTCCGCATGGTTTTAGTTCCCGCATGGCGCTTGAGCGCTTTCTGGCCGGGCTGTTTGGCGAACCGCAATAACGCGGCGACTGGCACAGGCCAGTCGCTTCTTCTCTTCTCAGGCTTTGGCTTGCTGGTAGGTCTCGACCTTAAACAGGCGGCGACAGTAATCCAGGAAATAGCCATAGGCTGCACCCATCAGCATAGACACCACGATGTTTGAGCTGACCGCAGCGAAAATTTGCGGCCAGTCGGCCCCCACGGTGAGCAGAATGGCGACATAAACCGGGGACTGAAAGGTGACATAGGCCAGCACATCCGCCAGATTTTTCCCCCAGCCTGCCGGGCTGATTCGACGAGCCAGCCGCATCGCCGCATCACGATACAGTCCATAAGGCCAGGCAATCAGAATATTGACCGGTATAGCCACCAGGCGTGAAGAGAGCGACTGCTCAAACGACATTCCGGACAAGAATATCTCGATCACCATGTTCACAACGGAACAGTAGACCACCATCGCGAAAGTGTCTGCTACTGCGTGACGCAGGCGAGACTGCGGTGAGAACATGTCCGGGCTCCTTGAGAAGGCTAAAATCGACGCTACACCCTTTGCTGGCAGTGCATTAGGTTGTTTAATTTGATGTGTATAGGGTATATCTCTGGTTTGAAACTAACAATGAGTTAAATATTTTTATTTAATGGTATTTTGTCCATAAAATCCTCTGTTTGTGTGTGCTTTTTGTTCGCTTCACTATTTTGTGTTCCGCATACCCTGTTATCCAAGTAAATCAAGTAGTTGTGTGGTTGTAACGAAAGGTGGCTTGATTTGTTGAATTTTGGATAAAAAAAGGGAACCAATGGCCAAAAATGAAATCTTAAATTGTGATTAAGTTTGAATGTGGCCGGGAACGCTTTGCAGGGTAAGTAAATAAAGTAAACAGTATTTAAATAAATATTTTGTTGAGACCCCTAATTAATGTTGGCGGAGAATGGAACTGGATATTTAAACTAAAGTCGATTACCCTATTCACTTAGTGCTTATTGCATCCACTCATAAAAGGTCTTCAGTAATATGTCTTCTACGTTACAAAATCTTAATAATATCCGCACACTCCGTGCCATGGCGCGTGAATTCTCTATTGATGTGCTGGAAGAAATGCTGGAAAAATTCAGAATTGTTACTGAAGAAAAACGTAATGAACAGGATGAATTGCAGCAACAACAGGCTGAACAGAAGCAAAAAATTAATGCGCTGTTGGAACAAATGCGTGCAGACGGTATTTCCCCGGAAGATTTACTGGGTAAAGATGTGCTGAAAGGCGCTAACCAGCCGCAAAAACGTCAGGCCCGTGAAGCAAAATACCGTTTTACCGATGCCAATGGCGAAACCAAAACCTGGACAGGCCAGGGCCGCACGCCTAAACCTATCGCTGCGGCGCTGGCAGAAGGTAAGTCACTGGAAGATTTCCTGATTTAAGATGTAACGTGGTACTGCCGGGCGGGTTTGTCCCGCCCGGAGCCATTAGCAGACGCCGAAATCGCCGTCTTCTTGATACGCTGTGACATCCACTGCCTTCAGCGTGAACGTCTCGCCCTGCTCCTGACTCGCCTGCACGACGACAATCTGATCGTCATGAACCTCAACCACTTTCAGTTTTGGACCGCCCATACGGGGTTGCACAAAATCGCCGACAGAAAACATAGTACCTCCTCATCATTGTTGTCTTCCTCACCTTAGCCCAGGGGCGATGCGGGGTACAGTCTATTCTGGCTGTTACTGCTTACGAGGTATGTCTGTTCCATGGCATCACCTTCAGTAGACGCGCCATGCCGCAGAAGCCACTCACCCCTGCGAAAAGCAGCCCGACGCCGACAAAACCACTGAGCAGGAAAAAGCCGCTGGAGACGCTGTAGCCCAGCATGACACCTGCCAGGATCAGTAGCCCGGCGGCAATCTGGACCTGGCGCATCAGCGGAAGCGGCTGCGCTTTATCTTCAACGGTTTCTAGTCCTGCCTGCTTCCAGCCCTGAATACCGCCTTCCAGCAGCCAGGCCTGAGCCGGTGACGCCGCCTGTGCAAGGCGTGCCGCATTATTCGAGGTGCGTGCGCCGGACTGACAGTGAAAAATCAGCGTTTCACCGGCATGGGCCTGAAGCGCGCCGGGCAAGGTGTCCAGCGGCACCGAGTGCGCCCCGGGAATATGCTCACGGGCATATTCATCGGCATCACGAATATCAATGAGTTTTGCCCCGTCTGTAATACGGGTGCTGGCGTGCTGGGGAGAAATAAGTGGAAGGGACATCGTCACTCCTTACGGACAATAAAGGGTTTTCAGGGTGCTGATAATCTGATTCACCGCATCATTTTTGATGGAATAGAGAATGCGCTGCGCATCGCGGGTACTGTCGATGAGCCCCTCGTCACGCATACGCGCCAGATGTTGCGAGGTGGCGGAGGCGCTAAGCCCGGTGGCTCGCGCCAGTTCACCCGCGCTGGTCCCCGGGGCACCGCAAAGCGTGCAGAGGATCAGCAGCCGACGCGCATTGCTCATGGCTTTCAGAAGGGCAGCGGCCTGCTCAGCGCTGGCCTGGAGTTGTTCAAGTTCAGTCATATTTAGTTTAGCATTTGCTTAATTAAGTAAATGCTAAACTAAAGGGTCGGATTAAGCCAGTGTCAAAAGCGTAAAGGAGGGTAAAAAGCGAAGCGGGAGAGGCAGCAAGCCGCTAAATTGACTATCCTTAGAGATGAGTCTCTTTTTAACTTTCAATTGTTTAGCTTGTATGGAGTATTTATGGGTTTTTGGCGCATCGTCATTACAATCATTCTGCCACCGCTGGGCGTGCTGCTCGGAAAAGGGTTTGGCTGGGCGTTTATTCTCAACATCATTCTGACGTTATTGGGCTATATCCCCGGTCTTATCCACGCATTCTGGGTCCAGAGCCGTAACTAAGTTCGCCAGAGCAAATCACTGTAGATGCCGGTCAGCACGCCCTGTGGTCCAAACTGCTGTTTGATCCATCGGGTGACCTGACCGGTTGCCGCATGCTGTGTGGCCAGCAGCATGCGGGAGTCCTGCCGTGGATTGTTGATTCGACGTGTAATTAATAATCCGTCTTCCATCGCCTCTCGCGCCATGTGCTCCGGTAAAAAACCAATTCCTTCGCCCAATATCTGGCACTGACATTTGGTATTAAAGTCAGGCACCAGAATCGCCTCCTGCCCGTGTAACAACCAGCCGACTTTTTTATTAATGGTGTGTGCGGTGTCTTCAACCATGATGTTGGGATACAGGCGCAGCTGACTCTCCGCCAGCGGTTCGGGGGCCAGCGCAAGAGGGTGATCCGGGGAAATGGCAAATACCCATCGAATAGCCCCAATTTCGGTGTAATCAATTCCACCGCCGTCGAGCAAGGTATCGGGAGCACCGATTGCAATGTTGGCCTGGTTATTAATGATGGAATCCCAGACACCGTTATATACCTCGGTAGTGACGGTGATCTGACAGGTCGGAAATTGTTTTTTCAGCACCTGCAACAGCCGGGCAGTATGACGCGGCGTATATAAAAGCTGATTAATACAGATGCGCACCCGCGCTTCGATCCCCTGGGCAATCGTGTCTATGCTCCGCTTAATGGCATAGAAGTCATTCAGTAAATCGGTGGCTTTACGGTAAAAATAGGCGCCGGACTCGGTCAGCTCAATACTGCGCGTATTACGCACAAATAACACCACATCCAGACCGGTCTCCATGCGTTTAATCGTATAGCTAATCGCTGATGTCGTCAGGCCCAGCTCTTCGGCGGCTTTGCTAAAGCTGCGATAGCGTGCGGCGGTGGTGAATGCCAGAAGGTTCTCTTCGGTAAAAATGGAATTCATCTTCTGGCTCCTTTGAGGTCACAACATCGGGTTCATTTACAGTCTTTACGGCGATCAGTTTTGAACAGATTTTAACACTGCCGTCACATCTGATTTGAACAATATCACACTTCGTGTAAATTGTTGCGAGCCGCGCCGCGCAAGGCGTCTCGAGATATAAGCATAATGCGTTTTATCGCTTCAGAATGAGCTTAACCATAAGAAAAAGATTGCACCGACGCACATTTTGGCTGGATTGTGAAAATATATTCAATAATGAATCTGCTTACGATGAATGAAATTTAAGCGGATTCTTTTATCAGAACGCTGTTGCTATTCTCAGGTCATCAGAAATGAAAACACGGGAGTCTGAATATGTCTGCAACTGAACTCATTACAGAATTTCTGCTGGCGGCAGAGCAGGGTAACGTGGATGCGTTAAAATCCTGCCTGGAAAAAGGCGTTGATATTAACGCCACAAACCGTCAGAAACGAACCGCCCTGATTATTGCCAGCCTGAATAAACATTATCCGTGTGTTGAATACCTGATTGCTGCCGGTGCAGACATCGATAAACAGGATCAAACCTGTTTTAACCCCTTCCTGATTAGCTGCCTGACCAATGATATCACCCTGCTGCGGATAGTCTTACCCGCCAACCCGGATCTGGATCGCCTGACCCGTTTCGGCGGCGTCGGCATTACGCCAGCCAGTGAGAAAGGGCACGTGGAGATCGTACGTGAACTGCTGGAAAAAACCGATATCAACGTCAACCACACCAACTTTGTGGGCTGGACGCCGCTGCTGGAAGCCATTGTCCTCAACGATGGCGGCGCGAAACAGCAGGAAATTGTGAAGCTGTTACTGGATAACGGCGCAAATCCCCACATGACCGATAAATACGGAAAATCCCCGCTCGAACTGGCGCGGGAAAAAGGCTTCCATGAAATAGCCGATTTGCTTCTGGCCGCCGGCGCCTGATTCACACGACCTGCTTTAACCAGCAGGTCTTCACGACATGACGCATTCACCCATCGTGCATTTAGCCCGATGGCGGCCCCCTTTTATCCTTTTTCAGGAGAAAAATAATGCCCACCAAAATCGTTATTAAAAAGAATACCTATTTTGACTCGGTGTCATTGATGTCGGTTTCCACCAAAGCCAATAAATTGCCGGGCGTTGAGCAGGCTTTTGTCGCCATGGCGACAGAAATGAATAAAGGCGTATTAAAAAATCTCGGGCTATTAACGCCGGAATTAAGCGATGCCAAAAACGGCGACTTAATGATCGTGATTAAAGGCGAGGCGGCGAATGACGAAACGCTGGCAGCCATTGAAGCGCTTTTCACCCGCAAGGAGAGCGGCGGGAGCCATGAAGCGCGCTATGCCACCCTTGCCAGTGCGAAAACCCATCGTCCTGAGAGCAACCTGGCGGTGATTTCGGTAAACGGCACGTTTGCCGCCCGCGAAGCACGTCAGGCGCTGGAAAACGATCTCAACGTCATGCTCTTCTCCGACAACGTCAGCCTTGATGACGAACTGGCGTTGAAGCAGCGGGCACACCAGAAAGGGTTGCTGATGATGGGGCCGGACTGCGGCACGGCCATTATCAACGGTACCGGGCTGTGCTTTGCCAATGCGGTGCGCCGTGGGCCAATTGGTATTATCGGGGCGTCCGGGACCGGCAGCCAGGAGCTGAGCGTGCGGATCCATGAATTCGGCGGCGGCGTGTCGCAGCTGATTGGCACCGGCGGGCGCGATCTGAGCGAAAAGATTGGCGGCCTGATGATGCTGGATGCCATCGCGATGCTGGACGCTGACGACGCCACCCAGGTGATTACCCTCATCTCTAAACCGCCTGCGCCGTCGGTGGCAGAAAAAGTGCTGGCCCGCGCCCGCAGCTGTCGCAAGCCGGTGGTGGTCTGTTTCCTCGGTCGTCATCAGCCGCCTGCTGATGAAGACAATCTGCACTTCGCCCGTGGCACCAAAGAGGCGGCGCTGAAGGCCGTGCTGTTAACGGGGGTGAAAAAAGAGTCTCTCGATCTGCATCCGCTGAACTGGCCACTGATCGAAGAGGTGCGGGCCCGGCTGACGCCCCGGCAGAAATACATCCGCGGCCTGTTCTGCGGCGGCACCCTGTGCGATGAGGCGATGTTTGCCGCGCTGGAAAAATACGACGACGTCTACAGCAATATTCAACCCGATCCGGCGAAACGGCTGGACGATATCAACGTCAGTAAAGCCCATACCTTCCTGGATTTTGGAGATGACGATTTCACCCACGGCAAACCGCACCCAATGATCGACCCGACCAACCGCATCAGCCGCCTGTTGCAGGAGGCGCGTGACCCCGAGGTGGGGGTGATCGTGATGGACTTTGTCCTGGGCTTTGGCGCGCACGAGGATCCGGTCGGCGTGATGCTTGAGGCCATTAAAGAGGCGCAGGCGATTGCGAAAGCCGACAACCGTCCGCTGGAAATTCTCGGCTATGTGCTCGGAACCGACCAGGACTCGCCGTCCCTGGCACAGCAGTGTGAGCTGCTGACCGAGGCAGGCGTGATCTGGGCGAGCAGCAGCACTAACACCGGATTACTGGCACGTGAATTTGTTTTTAAAGGGGAGACAGTCTGATGACGACCTTATTTAACCAGCCGCTGAACGTGATTAACGTCGGTATCGCGATGTTCAGTGAAGATCTCAAAAAGCAGCACATCCCCGTGACCCAGCTCGACTGGACGCCGCCGGGGCAGGGGAATTTGCAGGTTGTCGAGGCGCTGGATCAGCTGGCCCTTGGGCCGCTGGCTGACAAAATCGCCGCCGCCAATAAGATTGCCCTTGAGCGCATTATCCAGTCCCATCCTGTGCTGGTGGGCTACGACCAGGCGATCAACGTTGTGCCGGGTATGACCCGCACCACCATTCTGCACGCCGGTCCGCCCGTCAGCTGGGAAAACATGTGTGGCGCAATGAAAGGGGCCGTGACCGGGGCGCTGGTGTTTGAAGGGCTGGCGCGCGATATCGACGACGCGGAGCGCGTGGCGGCGTCAGGGGCGATCACCTTCTCGCCCTGTCACGAGCACGACTGCGTAGGCTCAATGGCGGGCGTCACGTCCGCATCGATGTTTATGCACATCGTTGAGAACAAAACCTACGGCAACCGGGCGTTCACTAACCTTAGCGAGCAGATGGCGAAGATCCTGCGCATGGGCGCCAACGACCAGAGCGTTATTGACCGCCTGAACTGGATGCGTGACGTGCTCGGCCCGATGCTGCGCGACGCCATGAAAATCATCGGTGAAATCGACCTGCGCCTGATGCTGGCCCAGGCGCTGCACATGGGCGACGAGTGCCATAACCGCAACAACGCTGGCACCACGCTGCTGATCCAGGCGCTGACGCCGGGGCTAATTCAGACCGGGTATCCGGTGGCACAGCAGCGTGAGGTGTTTGAGTTCGTCGCCAGCAGCGACTACTTCTCCGGCCCGACGTGGATGGCGATGTGTAAAGCCGCCATGGATGCCGCACACGGTATTGAGTACAGCACCGTGGTCACCACCATGGCGCGTAACGGCTACGAGTTCGGCCTGCGCATCTCCGGGCTGCCGGGGCAGTGGTTCACCGGCCCGGCGCAGCAGGTGATGGGGCCGATGTTCGCGGGCTACAGGCCGGAAGACTCCGGGCTGGATATTGGCGACAGCGCCATTACCGAAACCTACGGTATCGGTGGTTTTGCGATGGCCACAGCCCCGGCGATCGTGGCGCTGGTGGGCGGCACGGTGGATGAAGCCATCGATTTCTCCCGTCAGATGCGCGAGATCACCCTCGGCGAAAACCCGAACGTCACCATTCCTCTGCTCTCGTTTATGGGCATTCCCACCGCCATCGACATCACAAAAGTCGCAGGCAGCGGCATTTTGCCGGTCATTAATACCGCCATTGCCCACAAAGACGCAGGCATTGGCATGATTGGGGCGGGCATCGTTCACCCGCCGTTTAGCTGTTTTGAAAAGGCGCTGTTGACCTTCCGCGATCGCTACTTCCTATAAGGTAAGCATCCATGAAAAGCATGAAACTGGAGTGGAAAAGAGGTGACTGGGCGGCATATTTCGGGTTGATGACCAACAACCTGACCAATTTGCTGACCATGATGGGGCTGCTCATTTTTGTCGTCGGCATCCCGAAGGAGATTGTTTATGGACGCATTGCGCCCGCCTTCGGGCTGGCGGTGCTGGTCGCGAGCGTCTGCTACGCGTGGTTTGGCCTGCAGATGGCGCGCCAGACCGGGCGTACGGATGTCACCGCGCTGCCGTCTGGCCCAAGCGCGCCGTCAATTTTCACCGTGACCTTTCTGGTGCTGATGCCGGTCTACCAGCAAACCGGTGATGCGGATTTCGCTATCCAGATTGGTCTGGTGTGGTGCTTCGTGGAGGCGATGATTCTGGCGGGCGGTTCGTTCCTGGGGGAGACCATCCGCAAGATGATCCCGCGTACCGTCCTGCTGTCTTGCCTGTCCGGGCTGGGCCTGCTGCTGCTGGCGATGAACCCGATGCTGCAGGCGTTTGAGGCACCTACCGTGTCGTTTATCGTGCTGCTGCTGATTTTCATTAACTGGTTTGGTAAAAAGCCGATCTTCGCCAAAATCCCGACCGGCCTGCTCTTGCTGATTGCCGGTACCGCGCTGGCGTGGATCTCTGGTCTGCAGAGTCCGGAGGCCATCAAAGCCTCGATGTCGTCGTTTGGCTTTAACCCGCCGTCCGTACACATCGACAGCTTTATGCAGGGGCTACCGCACGCGTTGCCGTACCTGGCCTCTGCCGTCCCGCTGGGTCTGGCGAACTACATTTTTGACCTGGAAAACATCGAAAGCGCCCACGCGGCGGGGGATGAGTACCCGACCCGCAAGGTGATGCTGGCAAACGGGCTGGCCTCCATGCTCGGGTGTCTGATGGGTAACCCGTTCCCGGTGACGGTTTACGTCGGCCACGCGGGCTGGAAAGCGATGGGGGCCAGCATTGGTTACACGCTGGCCTCCGGTGTGACCATGTTTATCGTGCCGCTGTTCGGGCTGGGGGCGTTTATGCTCGCCATCATACCGATGACCGCCATCGTGCCGATTCTGGTGTTTATCGGGGTGGTGACCGCCAACCAGGTAGTAAGGGAAACGCCCAAAGTGGAGGTCCCCGTGATCTTCATCTGTCTGTTCCCGTGGATCGCCAACTGGGCGCTGACCATGATGAACAGCGTGATGGGCGCGGCGGGGACCAGTGCGGCGAAAATCGGCACCGACGTGCTGCACAGCAAAGGGATCTACTACCAGGGGCTGGTGCATCTGGGTAACGGTGCACCGCTCGCCAGTATGCTGTGGGGCTGCATCGCTATCTTCGCCATCATCAACAAACCGCTGCGCGGAGCCGTGGCGGCCGCCGTGGGGGCGTTGCTGGCGCTGTTCGGCGTGATCCACGCGCCCGTGGTTGGCTTTGCCGAAGGCAGTTCGCTGATGTTTGTCACGGCCTACCTGATGATGGGAGGCATGTTCGTGGTGAAGCATTTTCTTGATAGCCGCGAGGCGGTGAATGCTGCTGCACCGGTTTCTGAGTCCTGATAATGCCTGATGCCCTCACCCTAACCCTCTCCCACGGGGAGAGGGAATAGGAGTCCTCCCCATGCGTGAAAGGGAACGCTAATTCCCCCTCTTCCACGGGGAGAGGGAATATGCGTCCTCCCCATGCGTGAGAGGGCGTGAATTCCCCCTCTCCCATGGGGAGAGGGAATATGCGTCCTCCCCATACGTGAGAGGGAACGTTAATTCTCCCTCTCCCATGCGTGAGAGGGAAGGTTAATTCTCCCTCTCCCTGTGGGAGAGGGCCGGGGTGAGGGCACCAGAACGCACTTTTTTAAAGGAAAACAGATGAAAGAACTCATGGTCGTCGCTATCGGCGGCAACAGCATTATCAAAGATAACGCCAGTCAGTCCATTGAACATCAGTCCCGAGCGGTCAAGGCGGTCGCAGAGTCTGTGCTGGAGATGCTGGCATCCGACTATGACATCGTGCTCACACACGGTAACGGCCCGCAGGTGGGGCTGGATTTGCGCCGGGCAGAAATTGCCCACGAGCAGGAAGGGCTCCCCCTCACCCCGCTGGCAAACTGCGTGGCGGATACCCAGGGCGGTATCGGCTATCTGATCCAGCAGGCGCTCAATAACCGCCTCGCCGCCCGCGGCGAGCAAAAAGCGGTCACGGTCGTCACTCAGGTGGAAGTGGATAAACACGATCCAGGTTTTACCCATCCCACCAAACCTATCGGCGCGTTTTTCAGTGAGACACAGCGTGATGCGCTCCAGCGTGCCCATCCTGACTGGCATTTTGTTGAAGACTCCGGGCGCGGTTATCGCCGGGTGGTGGCCTCGCCGCAGCCGCTGCGCATCGTTGAAGCGGACGCTATTAAAACGCTCACGCAGAAAGGCTTTGTGGTGATCGGGGCGGGCGGGGGCGGAATTCCGGTAGTGCGCACAGCGCAGGGGGATTACCAGAGCGTTGATGCGGTGATTGATAAAGATCTCTCGACCGCGCTGCTGGCCCGCGAGATCCAGGCCGACGTGCTGGTGATCACCACCGGGGTGGAGAAAGTGTGCATCCACTTTGGTAAGCCGGACCAGCAGGCGCTGGATACGGTGAACGTGGCGCAGATGACGCGTTATATGGAGGAGGGGCACTTCCCGGCGGGCAGCATGCTGCCGAAAATCGTCGCCTCGCTGGCGTTTCTGAACAACGGCGGCAAGCGCGTGATCATCACCTTACCGGACTGCCTGCCTGCGGCACTGCGCGGTGAAACCGGCACCCACATTGTGAATGTGTAAGTAAAAGGAAGAGAAGATGAACGAGAATAAAAGCCGCCGTGAATTTATCAGCCAGAGCGGCAAAATGGTGACCGCCTGTGCGCTCTTTGGCACGACCGGATCCGTCGCGTATGCTGCTAACTCAGCAACAAAAACAGGCGAGACCGGCAAACCAATGAACATCAACTCAAAACACTACTACCTGGACAACGTGCTGCTGGAAGCCGGTTTTGAATTCGAGGGCGGGGTGGCGATAAGCACCCGCACAGAACTGAAAACCCTCGAAATTAATGACGGCAAAATTGTCGCCCTGCGGGAGAACAACAGCCACGCCGACCCCGCGCTTCCCCATTACGATGCGGGCGGCAAGCTAATGCTGCCCGCCCTGCGCGACATGCACATTCACCTGGATAAGACCTTTTACGGTGGCCCCTGGCGCTCGCTGAACCGCCCGGCAGGCACCACCATTCAGGATATGATCCGCCTTGAGCAAAAACTGCTGCCTGAGTTACAGCCCTACACGCAGGCGCGTGCGGAAAAGCTTATCGATCTGATTCAGTCGAAAGGCTCCAATATCGCCCGCAGCCATTGCAATATTGAGCCGACCTCCGGCCTGAAAAACCTGGAAAATCTCCAGGCGGTTTTAGCACGCCGCAAGCCGGGGTTTGACTGTGAAATTGTCGCCTTCCCGCAGCACGGCCTGCTGTTATCGAAGTCAGAAAAACTGATGCGCGAGGCGATGCAGGCTGGCGCACACTACGTGGGCGGGCTGGATCCGACGAACGTGGACGGTGCGATGGAAAAATCCCTCGACACCATGTTCCAGATTGCGCTGGATTATGACAAAGGCGTGGACATCCACCTGCACGAAACCAGCCCGGCGGGCGTGGCGGCGGTCAACTACATGGTTGAGACCGTCGAGAAAACGCCTGCGCTGAAGGGCAAGCTGACCATCAGCCACGCCTTCGCGCTGGCCACGCTTAACGAACAGCAGGTCGATGAAATCGCCACCCGCATGGCGGCGCAGCAGGTGACCATTGCCTCTACCGTGCCGATTGGCACCCTGCATATGCCACTGAAGCAGCTGCGTGATAAAGGCGTGTTTGTGATGACGGGGACCGACAGCGTGATTGACCACTGGTCGCCGTATGGCCTGGGCGACATGCTGGAAAAGGCCAATCTGTATGCCCAGCTCTATATCCGCCCCAACGAACAGACGCTCTCCCGCGCGCTGGGTATTGCGACGGGCGACGTTCTGCCCCTGAACGATAAAGGCGATCGCGTATGGCCAAAAGCGCAGGATGAGGCAAGCTTTGTGCTGGTGGATGCCTCCTGTTCCGCCGAGGCCGTGGCGCGCATTTCACCGCGCACCGCCACCTTCCACAAGGGCAATCTCGTCTGGGGCACGGTGGGGTGACGTGCATTTCTCCCTCTCCCAGTGGGAGAGGGCTGGGGTGAGGGCATCAGGCCGCAGAGAATGCTTTATACTGGTCGCCTCATTCTCAAAGAGGGATCTGCCATGGCGCAAAATATCTACGACAACCCGGCGTTTTTTGAAGGCTACGCCCAGCTTCCGCGCTCGGTGCAGGGGCTGGACGGTGCGCCGGAGTGGCCCGCGCTGAAAGACATGCTGCCGGATTTATCCGGCAAATCGGTTATCGATCTCGGGTGTGGCTACGGCTGGTTCTGCCGCGCGGCGCGCGAGCTGGGGGCTTTAGAGGTTATCGGCATTGATATCTCTGAGAAGATGCTCGCCCGGGCGGCGGAGCTGACGAACGACGCGCATATTCACTATCAGCGCAGCGATCTGGAGTCCATTGCGCTTGAAGAAAATAGCCTCGATCTGGTCTACAGTTCGCTGGCACTGCACTATCTGCCGGAGCTAAACACGCTCTTCGGCAAGGTGCAAAAGGCGCTGAAGCCCGGCGGCAGTCTGGTGTTTTCAATGGAACACCCGATTTACACCTGCGCCACGCGCCAGGGCTGGCTCACCGATGACAACGGCGAGCGGTTCTGGGGCGTCAATCATTATCAGGATGAAGGCAAGCGCGTCAGCAGCTGGCTGGCGGACGGCGTCATAAAATATCACCGCACCCTGGGCACGACTATTAACGCCATTATTAACGCCGGGCTGACGGTAGGCGAGGTTAACGAGTGGGGACCTACGCGGGCGAAAATCGCTGCCTGGCCCGCGCTGGCGGAAGAGGCCGAGCGCCCGATGCTGGTGCTGATCTCGGCCCGTAAGGCTTAGTAACCCACTTTATACACGCGTCCACTCTGTACGCCTTCCACGCTGCGGCGATAGGCTTGCGCCACCGTCGCGGCGGGCACGCTGATAAAGCCCGGGAAGAAACCGTCATAGGCTTCAGCGGATTCCGTTAGCACCGTGGGGCTAATCAGGTTAATGCGGATACCACGCGGCAGTTCGCAGGCGGCTGCGCGAACGAATCCTTCCAGGGCAAGGTTCACCGTGGTGGCATTCACCCCCTGCGCAATAGGTTCATTGGCCACAATGCCGCTGATTAAGGTTATCGATCCCCCCTCATTCAGGTAGTGCTGTCCGGTCAGTGCCAGACGCACCTGACCCAGCAATTTATCCTGCAGGCCCTGGTTAAAATCGCTGTCTTTCATGGTCGCCAGCGGGCCGAAATGCAGGCCGCCGCTGGCAGATACGATGGCATCAACAGGGCCAATTTTTTCAAACAGCGCCTGAACGCTGGCCTGCGACGTGATATCGACGTGCTCATCCCCGCGCGTGCGTCCCACGCGAATCACCTCATGACGACGACTCAGTTCAGCCGTGACTGCCTGACCCACCGTACCGCTGGCACCAATAATAACGATTTTCATAGTCGACTCCTTAGGTTGTGAGCCTCCATTCTTTATCGAAGTGAAAGTAAGATAAACTGGGCTAAAGTTAGAAGATTACTAACCAGAGGTTTGCAATATGGATAAGCTTCGCGGCATGGAAACCTTTATGGCCGTTGTGGAAGGCGGCAGTTTTACCGTCGCAGCCTCGCGGCTGGAGATGTCAGCGGTGATGGTGGGTAAATACATTGCTCAACTGGAAGCGCAGCTGGGCACGCGGTTACTGGAGCGAAACACGCGGCGACAAAGTCTGACCGACGCGGGCCGCGTCTATTATGAAGAGGCAAAGCGCGTACTGGAGCAGGTCGCCATTGCAGAAAGTGCGGTCGAGCGATTGCGTGCAACGCCCGCAGGCACCTTGCGTGTCAGCGCGCCCACCTCCTTTGGGGGTTGCGTGATTGCCCCGCTGACCGCCACATTTTTACAGCGCTTTCCGGACGTGCGCGTGGAGCTGGATCTGACAAACCGACGCGTCGATCTGGTGGACGAAGGCGTCGATCTGGCGATTCGGATCGGTGATATTCATCAGGACGATCTGGTGGCGAAGTATCTCTGCCCTTACCGGATGGTCATCTGCGCCTCGCCGGATTATCTGGCGCGCCATGGGACGCCGCAAACACCTGCCGATTTGAGCGAACATTTGTGTTTATCCCACACGGTCTGGACCGCGCGCAACGAGTGGCGACTCCCGGGAATGGAAGGGGAGGTGCGCTGGAAACGTGATGCAATCCTGCGCTGTAACGATGGGTATGGATTACGAATGGCGGCCATCGCCGGGGCGGGATTACTGTTACAGCCTGAAGTACTGGTCGCGGAGGAGCTGGCGAACGGCAGGTTAATTCGGGTCCTGGAGCAGCATACGCCCCAACCACGGCCGGTACACCTTCTGTGGCGACAGGATTTACGCCCGTTACCCAAACTCACGCAGTTTATTGCGCATCTCGTTGCGAGCCAGCGTTAAGCGGTCCGAAAGAAGATCCCCTCTCCGTTAACCAGAGAGGGGCGCGCTGTCAGAAGCGGTAACCGACGCTCACGTTCCAGCCGTTGATGGAGTGGTTGCCATCCAGGTCGGCATTGGTGCCTTCGTACCCGACGTTGAACGCCAGATCGGCAGTTGGATTAAACTGCACACCGGCACCGTAGGCAAAAGAGGTCGACTTCTCAGAGAGGCTGTCTTTCTGAGTATAGTTATCACCCGCGTTCACCCATTTGGTATCCACATCGGCCTTGGTGTGGGCCACGCCGCCTAAAGCATAAAGGGAAACATACTCATTAATACGGTAAGCCGGACCGGCCATGAGGGAATAATATTTCACATCGATGCTGTTTTTTACCGAATCAGAATCAACATAATAATGCTGGTCTTCATCGCCGCTCATATAGGTGAAAGAACCGATGACGCTGAGCGGCTCATCCCACTCATAGCGATATTGCACGTTCACGCCGCGAATATTTTTAAAGTTCTCCACCTTGCTCTGCGCATAACCTACAGAAACTGTCTGATTATCTGCCAGAGCCGCGCCGCTTGCGAGGCTTGCCGCCACGAATACCGCCAGAGAGATTTTTTTCATGTCCGTCATCCTTTATTTTATTTATGCGTAAAAAGTCACTGCGAATAATCGGATGAAATTGTTGGTTTTTTTAACAGAGGAAAAAATGGGGAATAGTCCTAAAGGTCGGAATAGTCCTGGTGAATGCCTCCCCTATATTGGTAGGGGAGGGCCAGATTTAATTTAAGACGGGGGGTTAGCGTCAGTTACACATACCCGTGGGCGCTTTTAGCGGACCGCACTGGCTGAAATCCAGCAGCACGTAGCCCTTACTTTTCATGCAACTTTCAAGATGGGCGATCCGTTTGTCGTGTTGCGCCATACTTTCGCCGCCCACCCTCTGGTTACGATTAAAGGGCTGATGGTCTGGATCGATATTTTTATCCAGGCCGCACTGATAAAGATCCTGTTTACGCTGCGCCGTATCGGTATGCCCAAACTGTCCCTTTTTTTGAATCGTCTGGACATAAGGGACGAATTCGTAGTTTGTCGAATCCATATCCGCCACCACACAGCCCGTTAAATTCAGTGCACAAAGAAGAACCATGCTTTTTCGTAACGTCATATTTTCGCCTTATTTGGACGTAGTAAAGATAAAGTCGAGTAATTCAGGCGACACCATTTCGCTCATCGCAAACGGTGTGGCCAGCGGAATGGCGACGACGGTCCAGGTATTGGCGGCGACTTCGGTGAAAGGATTGCGATTGCGGGAGGTATTCCCTTCACTGTCATAGAATCCCGGCAACTGCCCGCCGATATAATCGTGGGTTCCCGCGTAGGATTCTACAATGGTGTCGCCAATATCGCCCCAGAATGAACCCGGTTTATACTCTCCGAACGGCACCAGCAATCCACCGGTCCCCTGGAAACCGCCGGTAGGTCCATACAGGCCGGCAGCATCCGGGCTTTTTGTCAGGAAATCATCGAGGGTGGGATAATTGTCGGTTCCTTTATAGATAACCCTACCTTTTTCGTCACGTTCAAGCACTTTCCTGGCGTTATCTACGGTGTAGCAACGCTCATTACTCTCACCGCAAATAACATCCAGCCCGACCCTGACCCCGCCTGCTTTAACACCGTCATACAACCCGTTGCTCTCGCCGGACACGTTGCTGTAAGCGCTGTTGGTATCTTTTATGCCTTCGAAGATGAGTGAGTTTTTAATGGTCTCTTCACGCAGTTTCGTGGCAGCCAGCGCCAGGGTTCCCTGGGTGACGGCGGCATCCGGCGATCCGGCGACGACGCCCACCAGCGTTTGCAGGAAGCGGCGCTGATATTGCAGCTTATAGACTTCCGCCAGCGCCTCTTCACGTTTGGCTTTATCCCCGGAATCGATCGCTTGCTTCAGTGCCGCCCGCGCTTTCGCCTGTTTGTCATCCAGCAGGGTGTCAATCTGACGGTTGGCATTCTCTTTGAAATCGCGCGTTACCTGCACCTGGAGATTCAGCTCTTTGAACACATCGTCCTTATCGAAGTTGTTGTCCAGTCGGCCTGAATGCGCGGCCGCGGTTTCGGTGGTGATATCCGTCTTCACCCCCTCGATCGCCTGATGTTGCGCGTCAGGGTTGGTGAGGGTGATGTTACCGGTGTTGATTCCGCTGCGCGTGGTTGAGCTATCGCTGCCGCTGTCATGGCCCAGACCGAAGGTCACGTTTTTATCCAGCGAGGCGTAGCCCGTCGCCAGATGAGTGTTTCCATCCTTATCGGTAACGGTTTTACTGCTCTGCGGCGTGGCGTTGTCCCCCAGTCCCATGTCGGTGTTCATGCTCATGGAGCCGCCAAGACCAAACCCGCTGCCTTCGTAATCAGAATGGTTATTCACATCGCGCCAGCTTAGCGTGCCGGTGCTAAAGCGGTTGTTGCCCGCCTGTTCCGCGCTTTCGCTGGAGGTAATAAGCCCGCCCGTCAAATCGGTATGGTCTTTCACGTTGATCTGGTAGCCATCAGCACCGGCAAACACGCCGGACTGCTCCTGTACGGAAGCGTAGTCCGCATCCACCTTCGACTGGCCGTAATTGCCCGACGCGGCAAAGCCAAAGCCTACGGTGACCTGCCCACCCATATTCATCTGCTTGCCTTCATACTTCATGGTGTCCTGCAGGCTTTCGATGTTCAGGTTGTCGGCGGTGATATCGACTCCCTGGCCCAATAGCTGACCGCCACGGAGCGTAGTGGTCCCGCCGCTGGTAATGCTGGTCTGGCTGGCCATGTCGCCAACATGGCTGTTGCGCCAGGAGACCTCATCGCCGTTGCCATACCCTTTGCCTGTATTCGCGCCGGCGGTCACGCCAAAGGAAGCACCGCCCTGACCGTAGCTCACCGCCACACCCGCGTTCCAGCCGCTGGACTGGTTATCGCTGCGTTCGTGACGCTGCTGCTCGGCGGCAACGATATTGACGTCGTTGTCTGCAAACAGCGTGGTGCCTTGCTTACCGCTGACGTCAGAGCCGATGATATTGATGTCTGACCGTTCGCCGCCCGTTGCGACCACCACCGCCTGCTTACCGGCGTTAACTTTGCTGGCGAGCGCGCTGGTACTCTCGGTGGTTTCGCTGTTGGTTTGTTTGCTTTGACCATAGGTCAGAGAGACGCTGACGTTCTGGGCAACCGCCTGCGCACCATTCGCCATCATGCCTTGCGCCGTATTCATCATGGCGCTCGCCGCACGTGCGCTGTCCCATGCGGCGTTTGCGGCGGCCAGCATGTTAATACGATCGTCGTTACTCTGGCCCACCTTCTGCGTGGCGTTAAGGGCGCTTTGCAGAGCCTGCACCACCGGGACGTTCACCGCCAGAGTGAAACCTTTTTGCTCGACGGTATGCTTGTACTGCGAGGCATACGTATTTTCCGCTGCGTCAATCGTGACGTTCTTGCCCTGAATCCCCACGTTGCCATTGGGTGAGGAGACGGTGCTGCCCGTTTGCCGGTAATCATTACCCGCCATCAGCAGCGTATCACCCTGAAGGCTGCCCACCATGGCGCCTTGTCCGGCGAGCGCCTGACTGGCACGCTCGGTGGTTTCGTTCCGGGACCCCACGGTAAAGCCAATGCCGCCGGAACTGAGCAGACCAGACTTTTTCTCCTGTCTGAGGTGTGATTCGTCGTTGCGCCCACCCATGCTGGTCAGTGTCAGATCGTTTCCTGCCTTCAGCGCCACGCTGCCCGTTCCCACGACGCTACTGCCCGCCACGGTCAGGTCATTGCCAGCGGCAATTCGCACCGAACCGGCACTCAGTTCACTGCCCTGGACGGTTTGCCTGTCGACCGTATCGCGCGTGGTGCGGGTCGTTTTCGACAGCCAGCCGTTGCCGCCAACCACCTTATGACGTTCGTCGAGCTGGCTTTCGTTCAGGACGCCTTCAATATTCACGTCATGATTGGCCCCCAGCGTGAGCGCCCCGTCGGAGTTCATTTGCGCGCCGCGCGCCTGGATGTCATGGCCTGCGGCTAAGGTTACGCTGCCCGTCCCGCTGACGGTGCTGCCCATCTGATCCTGGCTGCTTTGTCTGAGCGTGTTGTCCGCATCCCAGATCAGGTTATCGCGTTGCGCGGTGGTGACGGTGTTGAGATTCACATCCCGTCCGGCGACCAGTTGCGCTTTACCGTTTTCCCCGCTGGCAATCACCTGCGCCCCGGTCAGCGTAATATCACGACCAGACTGCAGCGCCAGCTTGCCATCGGTGCCCTGGACATAGATGCCCGAAACGCTGTCGATCGTGGTCCGGCTAAAGCTATTTTCCCCGTTGACGCTGTCTGCGTGGGTGACCGTACTGGTGACATTAATATCGCGTCCGGCGTTCGCCAGCAGGCTATCGTTGCCGACGAGGGCGCCCCCGATGTTGTTGATATCATTTTTCGCGTTCAGACGAACATCAGCCCCCTGAATGAGGCCGGTCTGGTTAGTAATGTTATTCGCATCAAGCTGCAATACCCGGCGACCGGCGATGGTGCCCGTGTTAAACAGATCGCCGTTGAGTTTCATCGACACGTTATTGCCGGCAATCAGCGCGCCGGAACCGTCAATGTCTCCTGCTTTCACTTTGGCGTACACCTGCGGGACGAGCACCGTCTGCGTTGAGCCGTCCTGCATTCTCACCGGCGTATTGACCAGCCAGACGATATCGCCCGTCAGCAGCGCCATCTGCTCTGGTGTGAGCGCCACGCCAAGCTTCAGGTTGTACTGCTTGCCGAAGGTGATGCCCTTATCCATCAGCGATTTAAACTGATCTTCGTCGTTGCTGTAGCCGTCAAGATAACGCTGACCGGTAATGCCGATCACCTGCTCACGCACCAGACGTTGTTCGTAATAGCCATCGCCCAGACGTTTGAGGGTGTTATCGCCATCGTCAGTGAAGGCTTTTTGCATGTAGTCACTGCCAAGCCACTGTCGTTCATTCGTGAAGCGGGGATCGGTTTCGACCAGATACGGTACGTCCGCCGACGGGTTCACCGTAAACAGGCTGTTATCTGGCAGGGTGGTATTTGCGCCAATGATGCGAATCGCACCGTCCGTTGGCGTCACTTCAAACTGTTGACCCGCAGGCGGCGTCACCGGCTGGTTGGGGTCAACGGTTTGTTGCCAGGGCGCGGTTACGCCCGTTGACTGGCCGATTGTCACGTCCGTTCCCTGCAATATTAGCGGACTGATGCTCAGATTGCTGCCTTCCACGCTGCTGTTACTCACCAGTTGGCCTGGCTTCAGGGCGATACTCTGGATCGCGGTAGGCGGCGTATAGGCCGTGGTCTTCCGTCCCTGTTCATCATCCCCTTTATGGCGAATTCGATAGTAATGCGTCACGGTACCCACGTCGGTGGTGTGACGTTCGCCGGGCACATCTTCATTCAGCACCGTACCCATTGTCTCTGTGGAGAGCGTGCCGCCCGCCACGATCTGACTCTTGTCATTGAACAGCGTATCGCCCGTTACGCTCAGGTTACCTCCGGCGAGGATCTTCGCCGGATCGCTCTCTTTGATGCGCGTCTCTTCAACCGTGCGCGTGTAGTTGTACTGGTTGAAATCATCATGCCCGCCGCCGGGCAGTTCCGGGGTACTCAGGTTACGCAGGCCATCGGAGGAGTTACCGTCAACCCAGACTCCTTCATCGCCCGCTTTCCAGCGATTGGTCGAACCGGAATGCTGGTATTCGGTTAACGGCTCTTGTGAAACGGTGACAATTTCGGTCGAGAAATGATCGTTGATATTGTTGATTTGCGCGGCGTTGATGGCCATGTTGCCGGCCGATTCAATCGTTGAACTGTGGTTGTTGATCGCCCCGGCGCGACCGGTGGCGCTGCCGTTGTCGTCAAGCGCGCCGCCAATCAGCATATCGCCCGCGCTGTAAATCAGCCCGTGCCCGACGTTGTTCAGCGTCTGAACGCCCAGGTCTACCCCTTCGCGCCCGGCGACCGTGGCGGCGGTGCCGTTTTCTTCCAGGTTATTAAACGTTATCGCGTTAATACCCACCGCGTCGCCGTAAATGCGTCCGGTGCCGATATTGGTCAGCGTACCGGCATTGATGCGGGTGCGAACTCCGTCAATCAGGCCGGTGTTCAGCAACGTACCGGCGGTGTTGAGCGTATTGCTTCCGGCGTTAATTTCGCCGCTTGCCACGTTGGTCAGATTAGCGCTCTGCACGTTGAGCGCGGACCCGGCCAGCAGTTTGCCGCTGTTGGTCATATCTCCCGAGGTGGAAAGGGTGAAATTACCGTTGGCAATCATGGCCCCGCTGTTGGTCAGGCTTTGTGCGCTGTGCAGATCCATATCGCCCAGCGACAGAATTTGACCGCTGCCGTCGAGTGCGTCCGCATTGATGTGCAGCTTTTCTCCGGCCTTGAGCGTGCCGTTCTGGTTGATGATATTCAGACCGGCGCCGTCAATCTCCAGCAGACCCGAAGAGGCCAGCGCACCGCCGCTGTTGTTCAGCGTGCCGCTGTTATTCAGGGTAAGAGCCCCATTGGCGAGCAGGCTGCCGTTCTGATTATCCAGTGAAAGGGTGGTCATCGCGACGCGCTGGCCTTCCAGACCCTGGTTCTCACCGAGAGTATTCTGGTTCACGAACGCCACGGCATTCAGCGTCACCGACTGGCCGCTGCGGATAAGCCCGGAGACGTTATTCACGATGCCCTGGGCGCTGTCGAGCAGCAGATCGCCGACGGACTGAATCTGACCGCCGCTGTTTTGCAAAGAATCGGTATGCAGCGCGGTGGTGGATGCACCAATGATGCGCCCGCCCTGGCGGTTATCCATCTCCCGCGCCGCCAGGTCTGCTTCCGCTGTGGCCGCGAGCGTGCCCGCCTGATTATCGACGGTGTCGGCTGAGAGGCGAAGCGCCCCCAGACTGTTCAGCGTGCCGGAAGTATTGATGAGCTGTGTGGTGGTGACGGCAATACCGTCGCCCTGGATCAGGCCCGCCTGGTTGTTCACCTGGTTCATCGGTGAGAGCGCCAGACTGTCGGCGGCCACCAGTTGCCCGCGGGTATTGTTCAGGGTGTCGCCGAGCACGCGCAGGCTTTTACCAGAGAAGGTCACCCCGTCTGTGTTATCCAGAAGGCCGACGTTCAGGGCCATTGGCCCGGCTGATTTTAGCGCGCCGCCCTGATTTAACAGCGAATCGACGCTGGCGTTAAGTGCCCCCTCAGAACCGAGCTGACCGCTGCGGTTATCCACATCACCGCTGGTGAGGGTAAGCGCCCCCGTGCTTGCCAGGAAACCGTTTTGGTTATTAAGCGACGCGCTGTCCAGATTGAGTGTGCTATGAGAAAGCACCGAGCCGGACTGGTTGTTAAGTGCGCCATCTTTCAGGGCCAGCGTCGCGCCGTCGGCCAGGATCACCCCTTGCTGGTTATCAATGCCGCCGGCAGTGATGCGCTGCGTTTTCGCTGCTTCAATACGGCCTTTGGCATTGTTAATGGCCTGCGCGCTTTGGATCTCTCCGTCACCCGATGCGGCCGAGATCAACCCTTCGGTATTGGTGATGGTGTTTGCCTGCAGGCGATTACTACCCTTCAGGGCCAGCACCTGTCCCTGGGTGTTATTCAGTGAATCGGCTTTCAGCTGCACACCGTGGGTCGCGGCAATTTGCCCCTGCTGATTATCCACCGCACCCGGCAGATCAATCGTCAGCGCCGTATCGCCGGTCTGAATAATCGAGCCTTTCTGATTCGAGAGGGCGTTCGCGTGCAGGGAAAGCGTGTCTGCGTTCAGCGCCCCACCGTTGTTATTCAACTGCTGGGTAGTGCGCGCGCTCAGGTGTGTGGCGCTCACCCGTGCGTTGGCAGTGGAGAGAGAGCCCGCCCCGGCCTCAAGGGTGACCTTTTGACCCTGCGTCTGACTATCGCTCAGATCAACACCCTGGCCGTTGATATCAAGGTTTCCGGCAGCCAGCGTCTGGCCGTGAGCGTTTAACTGGCCACGGCTCGTGAGCTGGAGATCGCCTGCGTCTGCGAATTTGCCATCGTTTTTCACCCCGGCCGCCAGCACGCTGTTTTTGTCGCTTGTCAGGGTCCCAGCGCTGACCTGCACATTTTTACCTGCGGTGATGACCCCGCTGTGGGTCATTGTTCCGGCCGTTTGCAGGTGGACATTTTCGCTGGCGCGCACCGTGCCGCTGCTTTCAATGCGCCCGTCGGCCGAAATCGTGACGTTCCCCGCCTGAGCCCCGATGACACCGGCGTTTCGCACGCCGACGCCTTGCTCGGTGCCCACCATCCGTATTTTCCCGGCGTACATCCCACCAAGGCTGGAAACATCCACAGAGAGCTGCGGACGCGTGGCGGGGTCATCGCTCTCTTTCGCGGTGTGCTCATGCGCTGCATCGACCGTATTCCGGCCAGTGGTAACCTTAAGATCCTTAGCCCACAGGCCCGCGTTAACCTTCACGGAGCGGGCAATAATATCGGTGTAATCCGCGCCAGTGGAATCCATCCCGGCACCGTCCACCACCACTTCGCCGCGATCGACTTTATAGCCGGTCAGCTGACCGTCTTTCATCTGTGCCTGGCCGGTCGTGAGCGTGGCGCGGTTAGCGTTAATAAAGCCGCAGCCGCTACAGGTGATGCCCGCCGGGTTGGCGATAACCACCTGCGCCTTTTTCCCGCCCACTTCAATCATCCCGTTCAGCTTGCTGGGATCGCGGGAGCTGACTTCATTCAGGATAACTTTGGCTTCCCCTCTGGCGAGCCACGGGTTTCCCGCGACCATGCCGCCGAGATGCGTTTGCACATTTTTAGCCGAGTTATTGAGAATGACCCCTTTTTTGTCCACATCGAACTGGGTGTAATTATTGCGCGAAACCCCCGCGCGGGATGGCGTCTGGATATTGACCTGCGGCGTACCGTTGGCGCTTTTGATGACCGTCGGCTGCTGATTTTTAGGCGCGCCGGTATTGGCGACAATGTTCGCCTGTACGGTCTGTATTGCGCCGGTCGCCAGCCAGAGGCTGAAGCTCAGGGCGCTGATCTTGCCAATGAGACGGCTGTGGGTATGGCCGATGCCGGAAGAACGAGACGAACCGGCGCGGCCTGAACGGGCAATATCAGCGACCACCATCAGCATGCCGCGCGCTTTGTTGAAAACAATTCGATACAGGTTCTTATTCATGGTGCGTTCCTTTCAGCGCTTCCGGCAGGTTGACGGCGAGCGGGTGTTTCAGTTGCCATACGTGTGCTTCAGATCGGGTGACGTGTTTGCCGTGGAAATTAACGACGCGCTTGCCGCGTTCTGCGCCCCGATGGTGCAAGGCTCGCCAGCACTGGTCGGGGAAAATATCCTGGCGAATTAGCCTGCTCATTGCGGCCGTGTGGCCGAAGGGAGCGATCCAGTCGCACAGCCACATGCGATTGCCGCTGGTCCAGTCTTCCTCTTTCATCTCAATGGACGGGCGGGTCAGAAAGCGCGCTTCTGCGGCGTCGTCAAGCCACGCCCAGCTCAGGAAAAAGACCGGGCGGGTGTTTTCTGACACCAGAACGTACTGCTGACATTTGATAATGGGCAGCAGCAGTGTCGGAAGCGCATGCAAGGGTGCATCGCGATGCAGCGGGGAGTGCATCCACAGCCAGACCGTCGCCCCCAGCACTTCCGCTTCGCTCTCTTCACCGCCCAGGATCAGCGGGGCCTTGATATCCCAGTTTCCCATGCGCATTACCAGCTCCAGTTCAGGTTAAAGCCCAGAGTCAGAGAGCTGGTCTCAAATCCGTCTGGTTTGGAGAACGGCGTCCCGGCAAACAGGTCATAGCCGGTGTTGAAGGCGCTTCCGCGCAGACCCACCACGCCGCCCGCCAGGTGCTTGCCAATCAGGTAGTCGGAACTGTAGCCGCCCACTTCGCCATAGTCGGCGCCGAGGTAAAGTTCCTGATTCGGCAGCGGGGTACGCCATGCGACATCGTTACGTACGAACCAGCCATGGCTGGCATTCAGGGTGCGCTCGCCATCAAAGCCGCGCACGGTCCAGCGGTTGCCGATGGCAAACTGATCCTGAGGGGTTAACGGGGTATTGCTGATCTGGCGAAGGTACTGCACGTTGTAGCGGAAGTTTTGCGTGCCAATCTCAAACGGCAGATCGAGTTGTGCATTCAACTGGGTGATTTTGCTGAGCGCGGTCGCATCGCCGATAAACTCCTCGGGTGCGGGTTGCGCGCCAAACCAGCGGGTCCCGCGCTGATAGCTGATGCCCGCGTCCAGCGTGGCCTGACCAATATAGTGCGTGTGTTGCAGACCCACGCGCCAGCCTGCGGTTTGACGGCGCTGCACGCCCACTTCGGTGTCGTCGATATAGTTACGTGTTTCGCGCGCCAGCACGTCGTAGGTGAACGCTGTTTTTTGCGTGCCGCTGCGGTGCAGGACGCGGCTTAACTGGATGTCGAGATTCTTGCTCTTGCCGCTGTAGCGATAATCCCCGTTCAGTCCCGCCACGGTCTGGTGATAGTCATAATCACTGCCGGTCACGCCAAACATCCAGTAGCCAAAGGGGACGGAATAATGGGCGGTGTAGTTTTTGCTGCCTTTGCCACTCTTGTCATTAAGATCGTGGCTCGCCGAAACGTAAAACAGATCGCTCAAGGAGAAGGGGTTATCCAGCGACAGAGTTACGCCGCCCTGATAGCGACCGGTTGTTTCAGTCCCGGCGTCATCCAGCGAGAGGCCAAGTCGCCACATCTTGCGCTGTTTACGGGTAATGACCACGTCGCTCTCGCCAGGCTTTTCACCGGGCACAATCTCCATGCTGGCTTCCACCGTGGGCAGCCGCTGTAAATTTTCCAGCCCTTGTTCGATGTCGCGCAGATCGAGCAAATTGCCCTCATGCGCCGGGAAAGTGCTGTAAAGCTGGATATAGTCATCGCTGTCTTTAGAAAGCATCACGTGACGCAGCGTGCCGGGCAATATCGCCAGTTTAAGGGTACCGCTTTTCAAATCCTGCGAAGGGGCCAGCACGCGGGTCGTCACCCAACCGTGATCGACAATGCGGTTTTGCAGGGTGCTCATCAGCAGGTTAATCCCTTTACCGCCCAGGCAGCGTCCCTCTGCCTGCTGCGCAATCCGCCGCAAGGGGAGCCAGTGGGGAAGCGCATCCTGGCCGCTTATTTCAACGCGCTGAAGCGGAAAGCAGGGCGTTTCAACAGGAAAATCAATGCGACCGGTTCCCGATGACGGCTCGGAAAGGCGCACGTCAGGCACCGGGGGCGTAATCTGTTGTTCGAGCGCGCGCTGGCGTTGTTGTTGAATAATAAATTGATTATCAGGCTCAGCGGCATGCGCAGGCAGCATGAAAGACATGCCAGCGGCTGTCGATATAAATATCGCAATAGGGTGTCGGGCTATCATCAGACTTTCCGTGCTGTGTAAGCAAAAAGGATGCAATGTGAATTTGTGTAAGATTGTTTAAATAACAGAGGGGGAATAAAAGGGGGATTAATCCTAAAGCTAAGAGGATTCCGAGTTTAGAACTCCTTAATTCTGGTAGGTGCGGATGATGAAGGGGATATATTTGTCGTTCACGCGGATATAACGATAATATCCGCGTTAAACTTAAGTCAAATAAGAAGGGTTATTTCTGAATGTGATTCACCCGTACAACGGGAGGCGTCATCTTCTTGTCCAGGCTACCGTTAATACTGATCATGTGATCGGGTTTGACCGTGCGGCCATCAAACACCGACTGTGGGATAATCACCGCAATACTGCCCGTTTTATCACGGAAGGTGAATTTATCCCCGCCTGTTCCATCGATCAGATTCCCGCGCAGCGAAATGGTCGCGCCATCGTGCATGCCTTTCGCCTGCTCAACGGTCATAATTCGTGCATCGTCGGTACCACGATAGCCATCATCCAGTGCATGCGGCGGCGGAGGGGCTTCGCCTTTTTGCAGTCCACCGTTATCGTCGGCCCAGGCGGCGGGAATCAGCAAACTACACACCAGCGCGGCAATCGATAATTTCATACTGACCTCCAGAGGTTAACAACTTGACTTATTAAGTCTGGTTGCTATTCCTTATTCTGACAAACAGGAACACTCCTAAAGCAGTTTGTTCTTATAAATCAGCTCGCTGGGTTGATGATAAGCGAGGGGATTGAGGTGATATATGGCACAGCCAAAAGAAAAAGATGAACAGTTGCCCGGCGTTAAAGAGGATCATTTTGCCCTGAATTTTGAAGCTGGCTTTCAGAAAATCGGCTTTGTTGTTTTATTGATTATTTTATTCTGTGCTGTTGGCGGACTATTTTCTGACGGCTATTTCAGTTCCGCTAAGAAGATAAATGACGCCGGCACGCTAAGTATTCATTACGATCGCTTTGGTCGTCTGCAAACGGAATTTACTCTCCATTTCGCGGTGAAAAACCGACAGGCTGATAAATATGTTTTTAGCCTCGGGGACGATTTTATCGATCATTTCCAGCCCGGTGTTATCTCTCCTCAGCCAGACAGGATGTACAGCCGGGGAAAAAGACTTTATCTGGAGTACAACGGGGTTAAAACGAAAGGCGATTTTTCCGTGTGGATGTATGTGACGCCAACTGTGCCTGGTAAAACCAACATGACTGTGGGGGTCAATGGTGAACCCGCGCTTTCCTTCTGGCAATTTATCTATCCTTAAGGGGCAAATATGGAAATGGTCTTTCGGGCATTAGCGATCTACCTTATTTTGCTGGTGGTGTTTAAGGTCGCCGGACGCCGCGCATTATTACAAATGACCAGCTTTGATCTGATATTGCTGTTAATCATCAGCGAAGCGACACAGCAGGCGTTGTTGGGGGATGACTTTTCCGTGACCGGCGCCATGCTGACCATCATCACGCTGGTGGTGGTCGATATTTTGTTTGGCTACATGAAGAAATATATTTCAGGTGCGGAGTCGGTGCTGGATGGCTCCCCGGTCATTCTGGTGGAGAATGGCGTTCCGCTTGCCGACAAAATGGAAAAGGTCGATGTCTCCTGTGACGATATCTTAGTCGCGGCACGGCAGAATCAGGGCATCACTGAACTGAGCAAAATCAAATATGCCATTCTGGAGCGTAACGGGCATATTTCTATTATTCCCGTAGAGAGTTAAGAAGAGGACACCATGAGCCGAAATCCCTATAACGAAGCCAAAACGGCAGGGGAGCTAACAAAACAGGTCGCCAATGCGCTGATAGAACAGTCGCTCTTTCTGACCACCGCTGAGTCCTGCACCGGCGGTAATCTTGCTACCGTGCTCTGCGCCGAGGAGAACACCGCAGCGTTTTATGACGTTGGGCTGGTGGTATTTAGCGACAGCGCCAAAGAGAAACTTCTCGACGTCAAATCCTCGACGCTTGAGAAATATACGGCCGTCAGTGAGCAAACGGTGAAAGAGATGTCTGAAGGTGCGCTGGCGCGTGCCGGAGCGGATATCAGTATCGCCATTAGCGGCTATGCCGGACCGGATGGTGGGGATGATGGCACACCGGCGGGCACCGTGTGGTTTGCGTGGAATTTTCGCGGCAAGGCAGACGTGCAGCGCGAGCACTTCACGGGCGATTGTCAGGATGTGGTGGCAAAAGCAGTTCGTTTTGCCCTGGCGGGACTGGTCAGCAGACTGTCAGAGTGGAAAAAGAACCCGCCAAAATAACACTAAAAAACAAAAAGCCCCGATGTTATCGGGGCGGAGGCGGAAGGGGTTTCAACGCGGGCTATTTTTTGGCTTCGACGCCCGAGGTTTCTGAACGAAGAAGAAACTCTTCCGTCGTCTGCGGAATATGACGCAGCAGCCAGTCGGCCATTTCGCGCTCCTCGGCAAGGATAGCCTCCAGTGCAGGCACCGATGCCGTATCACCCGCCTTTCTGGCGGCAGCCAGCAGGCTGGTATAGCAGCCAATTTCGAACTGTTCGAAAACGTATCCGCTGATGGCGCCTTTCACAATTTCATCTGACGGGAACATGCCGCCGATAGATTGCCCCAGGGCAGCCATTTTGCTCATAGAATCTTTTATCACCGAACGCGAAATATCGTTACGGTCGAGAATCTCCTCCAGCACTGAAATCTGCCGTTTCGTTTCAGATAAATGTTGTTCAATACGGCTGCGGAGATCGGGGTAATGATCAATACGGCTGGACATGGATTCGAGCATGGACTCGGCTTGCTTTTCCATCGCATGCGCATCGCGTAGCCAGTCATGGTAATGTTCTACGGGATTCATCATCATATTCCTCTTATGTGTCTGTCTCGTCGAATCAGGCTTTTGCTTTCTGGTTGATATTGCCTACCGCCAGATCGGTTAACTTCAGATCGGTGCTTTTCTCTTCTTCCAGGGTTGCGGTTAAGAGTTTTACCGCATTTTTGTAGCCCAGCTGTTGGGCCAGCGTCGCCAGGGTGCCGTAGCTGGCAATTTCATAGTGTTCGACTTTTTGTGCCGCTGCGATCAGCGCGGCATCGCGCACGTTGTCTTTCTGGGTACTTTCGATCACTTCGTTGGCTTCTTCGATCAGGCCTTCCATCGCGACGCACTTCATGCGTTTGATTTTGAGCCCCTGTTCCTGCTCAACAATCTGATCGATACGTTCTATCTGGCCCTGCGTCTCTTCCAGGTGCGCTTTAAAGGCGGCGCTCAGCTGCTCGCTGGAAGCTTCGCGAGCCAGTTTGGCTAATGCACGGGTAAGCTGTTTTTCTGCACTATAGGTATCTGAGAGTAAATGAATAAAAACATCTTCGATGGTTTTCATATTCATGCGTAATCCTTAAAGTCAGAAAAATACTGCGAGCCGTATGACTCGCAGATAACATTTTATTGAGGAGAAATCCGTCAGAATAAATTAAGACTTATCTGACTTGTTATTTCCGCTGTGGCTGTTTTGACCACCTTTCTTGCCTGCTTCGGATGCGCGCTGCGGATCGTTTTTGAAATTACCGCCGCTATGCTGGCCGCCTTTTTTACCGGCGTCAGAGGCTTTTTCACGATCTTGTGCGAAATTACCGGAACCACCACGTTGCTCTGCCATAAATGAATCCTCATGATGTTGTGTTGACTTCATTTCGATACAAAGGCGTATCTGTTGTCGTTCAGGAATTAAGGTTAGCGTTTATTTTGCGATCGGGTAGGGCGCTATTTAACCGGGCCGTGGCGGCTGTGGTGAAAAAGGTCCGGATACATCGCTTCGCTTAAGCGGAATATATTTTAGATAAATGAATCATCTGCACGACATAAAAACCCGGCGTTTTTTGCCGCTTATTCAGCCCTAATCGAAGCGGTGAATTTTACATAACTTTACGTTATACCAAGGCGGATTTTGCCTTTCCTGTGCGGTTTATGCGTGCGCGGAGGCGCGAAGAGACAAAAGGGGTTATCAAAGTGGATGACATGTGATACTAAGAATGAGAACACCATAAAAACAGAAAATACAGGGTACCTACCGCGTGACAACTCAAAAACTCGCCAGCAGCGTGCAAGCTCTGCAATCATCTGCCATCCGTGAACTCCTCAAACACAGCAAAATGCCCGGCGTGATCTCGCTGGGAGGTGGAATCCCCAATCCTGAGCTTTTTGACCATGAGGGATTAAAGATTGCCGCAGACGCGGTGCTCTCTACTCACTTTGGTGAAGCATTTCAGTACGGATTAAGTGAGGGTTATCCCGCGCTTCGGGAAGCGATCCAGCAATTATCCGCAGGCCGTGGTATTCAATGTGCCGCTGATGAAGTGGTTATTACGTCCGGGTCGCAACAATCGTTGGACATTTTAGCGCGCGCGTTAATTAATCCGGGCGATACGGTTATTGTTGAGCGCCCCACCTATCTTGCCGCGTTGCAGGTATTTAGTCTTGCTCAGGCCAATATTGAATCGGTAGGTACTGACGGCGAAGGCATGATTGTCGACGAACTTGAAGCGCGCGTGGCGAATAAGCCGGTGAAAGCGGTCTATATTGTCCCGACTTTCGGTAATCCGGGCGGCGTGACATTATCGGAAGCGCGTCGTAAACAGCTGGTTGAGCTGTCTAAGCGTTATGATTTCGTGATTATCGAAGACGATCCCTATAGCGAAATTAATTATACTGACGAGGTTTTCCGTCCTTTAATGGCACACGCAAAAGCCATTGGGAATCAAGACAATGTCGTGTATACCTCCACCTTCTCAAAAATACTCTCGCCAGGCACCCGTGTCGGCTGGGTTATTGTGCCGGCGTGGCTGAAAAGAGCCGTGGTCAATCTGAAACAGACCACCGATTTGCACACCAGCACGCTGTCGCAATTAATGACGTATGAGTATTTACAGACCGGGCGTCTGCCGGGGCAAATTGCGATGATCCGCGATGCGTATCGTCACAAATATCAGCTTTTTGCCAACGAGCTGGAGGCTGAATTAGGCGATGTGCTCACGTTCCATAAGCCGAAAGGCGGTATGTTCTTATGGGCGAAAATGAATAACGGCCAGAATACCACCCGCTGGCTGGAGAAAACCTTGGGCAATGGCGTGGTCTATGTTCCGGGTGAATTCTTCTACTGTAACGATCCGGACTACACCACGCTGCGCATGTCGTTTGTAACGGCCACCGACGAGCAACTGAAAGAGGCGGTTAAACGTCTGAAAGCGTCGCTGTGATTCTGCTTGCGCATGACGGCAACAAGCCCGTCATGCGCAAGAGCTGAAAGAGTAGCGTGTGATACGCCCCTTTAGCGCTCCCTCAGGGCCTCTTTCGCCCGGTTAAACGGCTTAATCAGATAATCCATCACCGATTTCTCGCCGGTTTTGATATCGACCGTGGCGATCATCCCCGGGACGATAGAAAAATGGCGTCCGGCTTTATTCACCAGATAATCCTGGCTGGTCCGAATAAAGACGCGGTAATAGAACACCTCTGGCTTGGCTTCATCCTGAATGGTATCCGGCGAGATCGTCTCGACAATCCCATGCAATCCGCCGTAAATGGCGTAGTCGTAAGCGGTGATCTTCACCAGCGCTTTCTGATTGGGGTGGATAAAGGCAATGTCACGCGGTGACAGGCGGGTTTCGATCAGCAAATGATCGTCAACCGGCACGATTTCCATCAGTTCGCCGTTGGGGGGAATGACGCCGCCAATGGTGGTGACTTTGATATTCTTGACGATCCCGCGAACCGGGGAACGCACCGTCAGTCGGGTAACGGAATCCTCTCGTCCTTTCAGAATGGCTGAAACCATATCGACGTCGGCGTTCGCCTTCGCCAACGCCTCTCGCGCCTGCACATAATATTGAGATCGTACGTCGGTGAGCTTCAGTTCGAGGTCGCTTTTTTGACGCTGCAGACGCAGCTCTTCTACGTGGCTGGCGGCCCCGGTTTTAATCAGCCGTTGGGTGATGGCCAGCTCTTTGTTCGCCAGCGCCAGCGCCGTTTTTAACTCCCTTTGGGTGTCTTCCAGCTGTGCGCGACGCGAGGTATAGAGTCGGGTTTCGGCGGCAATCAGGTCCGGCCATTTTTGCAGGGAGGGAGGGAACTTCAGCGGCTGATCGTTAACCTCTGCCGTCAGACGAATACTGGAGGCGAGCGAGGCCCGATAGCGGGCTGCGCTCTCCCCCACGTTGGATTCCGAGCGGGTGGGGTCGAGACGCGCCAGCACCTGGCCTGCCTGAACCTGTGCGCCTTCCCGGACGTTCAGCTCTGCCAGAATACCGCCATCAAGCGATTGTAAAACCTGCTCACGGGAGCTTGGGATCACTTTGCCCGTGCCGGTGGAGACCTCGTCCAGGATGCCATACCACGCCCAGACCCCGGCAACGATAAACAGTAAAAGGGTAAAAATGACAATGTTTCGCGCGCCGGTGTAGCCACTTTCCGAATTAAGCGCGTTGTCCAGATCGTCCATCGCGGCAACGTCACGCTGACTGATTTTCATTTTTCCACTCCCGTCCGGTTGCCTGCTGTTGCTGCTGCATACGACTGTTGTTCAGCGCCTGCGCTTTCGGCGCGTCCATGACCAGCATGCCCTCTTTCAGCACGACCACGCGTTCTACCAGCTCCAGTACGGGCACGCGGTGGGTCGCGACCACCAGCGTGCGATTGCCCAGCCATTCGCCAAGGCGCTGGATAAACTCGCGTTCCGTGTGTTCATCCAGCGAGGCCGTGGGTTCATCCAGTAAAACGATGTTGGGATCGCGCAGGAACATGCGGGCCAGCAATATGGACTGCCGCTGGCCGCCGGACAGCCCGACACCGTTTTCCATGATGGGGTAATCGAGCCCTTTCGGCAGCTTTTGCACAAAACTGGCCGCGCCGCACATCTCCAGCACGGCGAAGATCTCTTCGTCGGTGGCGCGCGGCATACCAAGGGTGATGTTTTCACGCAGCGTGCCGTAAAATAGCCGTGCGTTCTGGGTCATCAGGCCGACGTTGCGGCGCAGATCCGCCACGTCCAGATGCGGCAGGCTGAGATCGTCCAGCCGAAGTTCGCCGCTGGCGACGTCCATCCCGCCTGCCATCGCCTGCAACAGCGTCGATTTTCCGGCACCGTTACGGCCAAGGATCGCGACTCTCTCGCCGGGTTTAATCTCAAGGCGATTAATGCGCAGCGCCATGCGTGGATCTTCCGGGTGATAACGGAACTGAGCCTGATCGAAAAGATAATGGCCGCGCAGCACGTCCTGACGGATCGGCGTCTCTTCGCGCTGGTTCTCAGTCGGTAACTGCATAATGCTGTCCAGACCCTCTTTCGCCGCTTTGACCTGTTGCCAGCGCGCCAGCACGCCGCACAGCGTGGCCATGGGGGCAATCATGCGCGAGGCCAGCATGGAGGCGGCGACCACGGAACCGGTGGTCAGGGTACCTTCAATCACCATGGGCGCACCTACAACAATAACGCCGGCGTAGACCAGGCTCTGAATGGTCATGCCCCAGCTGATCAGGTTCTGCGTCAGTTCACGGGTTTTCAGCCCTGACTCGGCGGTGATCTGGATATAGCTGTTCCATTGCTGTAAAAAGCGGTTTTCTGCCTGCATGAGCTTGATATCTTCCAGCCCCTGCACGCTTTCCACCAGGATGGCATTTCGTAGCGTCGATTCATGGGCCGACTGTTTTGCCAGCGCAGCGAGTTTCTTTTGCAGCAGTAAACCAGGCAACACCATCAGCACCGCCGCGACGGGGGCAATCCACGCCAGCTGCGGGGCAATTATGGCAAGCACCACCACGAAGAGTAAAAAGAAGGGCAGATCGACGATGGTGGAGATGGTCGAGGAGGTCACCATTTCACGGATCTGTTCCAGCTCCCGTAGCTGCGAGATAAAGCTGCCCGTGGAGCGGGGGATCGCGCTATGACGCAGACGCAGGGCGTGGCCAAACACCCGATCGGAGACGCGCAGGTCGGAGCGTTTTCCCAGCAAATCCATAATGTGCCCACGCGCCACGCGCAGCACAAAACCAAACAGCGTGGCGATCAACACCCCGATGGTCAGGACATACAGCGTGGGGTAGGACTGAGCGGGGATCACCCGGTCATAGACCTGCATCGAAAAAATGATCCCCGAGAGGGAGAGCAGGTTAATAAACAACGCAGCCAGCATGACCCAGCTGTAGGGACGCAGATCGCGCATCACCAGCCGGTAAAGCCAGTCCGGGCGGTATTTTGAGATGTAGGCATCAACCCGGCTGTCTTTTAATGCGGCCAGCGGACGCAGCGCCACCACGTGCCGGATATCAGGCAGCAGGGCACTCATCGACACGCGGTTGGTGTGCACGTGGCTCTCAAAAAAACAGATCTCCAGGGTATCTTCCCCGTCAAAGTGTTCGATTACACCCACTTTACCGTCGCTCAGGGCGACCACCACCGGCAGTCGCCAGCTGTTGATCGCCTGCTGATCGGCGGTCAGTAGCTGGAACGAGAGTCCGGCTTCACGGGCCAGTTGAGTGAGGGCGGGCACCATGGCTTTGCCTTTGAGCCATGGCGCGCCGGCGATTAACGCACCCGGTGAGCAAGAGACACGGTAGCGGCTGGCGACATAACCAAACGCCTGCGCCCAGTGTTCCAGCGCATCATCGGTGATCGGTTCGCCCTGCGGAATGTCGGTTCGCTTCATGGCTGGATCTCCACGGTCTGTATGGTGCGATTTTCAAGATCGAACGAATGACGTAACTGGCCGGTGTTATACAGACAGTTGAGCTGGAGTTGGTGCAGCTGACCGGCGGTCTGCTGCTGTGTGAAGCGGGCCTGATACACTTCCTGCTCGGCATTAAGCACGTCGAGCAGCGGGCGGGTACCCAGATCGAGATACTGTTGCTGATAGAGTTCACGCGTGCGGGCGCTCAGGGATTCCTGCCGCGCCTGGATTTGCAGGGTGCTCATCAGGCTCATGATCTGGCTGCGGGATTCCAGCAGTTTTTGCCGAACGTCGAGACGGGTACGCTGTATGGTCGATTGCGCCGCTTCTACCGCGTGTCCGGCGGCGTTGCGCCGGGCGGTAAGGCCTCCGCCCTGATACAACGGCATCTGGACTTTAACCCACGCGGAATACTGCGTGCGGTCGAGCGAATCGTGGCCGGCATATTTGTCGTTTAAATAGTGGCGCACTTCTGGTTCGAGCGAGACGGTAGGAGTCATTTGCGCATTGGCATAATCCAGATTGGCCTGCGCCACGTTGGCCTGGGCCCAGGCGGAGAGCACGGCAGGGACCAGCCGATCGTCCGGCTCGGCGATATCACAACTGCGGTTCAGGCTCTCCGGAAAGTCGTTACTGACCCTATTGAGATTATCCCAGCCGAGAAAGCTCATTAACGTCGCGCGGGCGCTATCGAGGCTGGCCTGATATTGCATCAGCTGGGCGCGTGCGCCTTCGATACGCGCGTCGGTCTGGACCACGTCCGACAACGAGGTCGCGCCCTCATCGTTACGCTGGCGGGTCAGGTTGCCGATTTGCGAAAGAGCATCGAGTTGTTCTTTTGCGGTATCCACCAGCTGTTGCCAGGTCTGCACCTGCACCATGGCGACGGCCGTATCGTGGGCGATGGTATCAATGCTCACCAGCACGTTAGCCTGCTGCTGGGCCACGCCTGCGCTTTCGGCGCGGACCTGGCTTGCCACTTTGCCGAAGTCATACAGCATTTGTGACAGAGACAGCACCAGCGAGGGGGTAAAACCGTCGTCACCGCCGTTACGCGTATAGCCGTTGTCCATGCCTGCGTTTATCTGGGGATAATATTTGGATTTGGCGACGTCGACCTGCTCGGTCTGTTCGTAGAGCTTGCCTACGGCTTCGCTAATGGCAGGATGCCAGGTGACGGCCCGGTTCACCGCTTCGCCGAGTTGTAGCGTGCCGGGGGCTGCTTTGCTGGCGTTGGGAGCCACGCGACCGTTAAGCGAGGGCAGTTCCTGGGTTTCACTGAGTTGCCCGGTATTAATCACCGAAGCCGGATTCGCCGCGAGAACGGGCACAGATAACAGGCAGCACGAAAGCCACCAGTAAGGCATCTTCTTTCCCATGTCATATCCCTAATAAAATCGTACTGCTTTATTGTTTATGCCCGGGCGCTGAACGCCCGGGTCATTTGGTGCATGTGCTATCAGGTAATAATGTGGTTCTGGTTGACGAGTTCGTCGTAAGTGGTCTGAACGTTGTCCAGTGTGACAATCGCTGTATTAGTGTAGGCACTGCCTGAACCATCACGGTCGATGGAGATCACAGTATTGCTACCGCTTTGATTAACATGGACATAGTTCCCGAGCGTGGAGGCACTTCCGTTCCAGCCCACCAGCAGATCGCCGATATCGATCTTATCGCCCTGGGTCAACGAGAAGTTGGTCCAGTGATCCCCGGTACTGTTGCCCGCCGTGGCGTTTCCGGCCGTATTGTTCAGCACCTGGTAAATCAGCGTGTCGGCATATGCGGTGCCGGTGATGACATCGTTATGCTCGGAGCTAATAAACTGCGGTGCCATATTAATGGTCAGCGTGGCGTTGTCCGTTTTGCCCGTAGGATCGGTTAGCGTGTAGTTAAAGACCTCTTTCGATGTGATGCTCGAGAGCGACCCCCCCGCATTCAGCGCATAGGTGTAATGACCGTCTGCACCAATGGAGAGCGTGCCGTAATGGCCCTGTACGTTAACCGTGGCGGCGCTGGTGGTGTACGGGTCAAGCGTGGTGGTGATCCCCGTATAACCCGTGATGCTCAGGCGGGTGTCGACAGAGTGCAGTTGATCCATCGCGCCTGCGGAATCGGTGCCGTCAAAGATGTTGCCGTTAACGGTGTGCCCGCTGGTGGCATCGAACTGCGTCAGGGAGTAGCTCGTCCCCGTCACGCTTGGGGTGATGGTGACATTCCCCAGGCCGAGAGCAGGCATGGTCCCGGTGTAGCTCAGCGTGTACGTCCCTGCGTTGAGATCCAACCCGGTCAGGTTAATATCCGCATTTCCGCCCAGCAGCAGACCGCCGCCAAAGGAACCGGATCGGACCGTGGTTCCCCCTTGTGACAGCGTCCAGTTGACCGTCAGGCCGCCCAGCGTCAACCCCGACGCAACGTTAAAGTGCAGCACCACGTTATGCAGTGCGGTGTTAGGATCCACCACAAAGGTCCCGCTACCGTTACCGCTGGTTGGCGACAGCGGCGCCGCCGACCAGCTGGCGGTGCCCACGGTGGTATCGGAGTAGGCCGCCGTGTGGTGAACGGACGTGACATCCATAATGGCGCTGACATCGTTTACGGCATCCATTGCGCTGGCGGTCGGCGTAATGTTGAGTGAAGCGGTATCTTTCGCGCCATTCGGTGCGGTAATGGTGTAGACAAAGGTGTCCGGTGTTTTAATCCCATCTGCGCCAACGCCGCTCTTCAGGGTATAGGTGTATCCGCCCTGCGCGTTGATGGTAAGCGTGCCATATTCCCCCTGAATGGTGGTGACGCCCGTTCCATTGACGGCAACGCCATTGACCTCGGTGACCAGCGTGCCTGACGGCGCAATATCATCCGCCAGGACATCCCCGGTGGTGCTCGCCCCTACGCTTGCCACGCTATAAACGTGATCCTCCAGCACGTTGAGGGTATAGCCGGTCAGGGCGGTGATCCCCGCAGCCGTGTTCAGCAGGAACAGATACTCACCTGCGGGCAGGTTCAGCGTCAGCGCCGCCGAGGTACCGCCAAGCAGCGGGGCGCGCAGCCAGTTAGAGACCACGCGCATCTGCTCAAAGGTTTGCGTGGCTTCGTTGAACTTATACACATACAGGTCGAAGACCGAGGCCAGCGCGACGCCGCCCACCGAGGCCTGGATCGTCATGGTTCGGGTGGTCCCTTCCTCCACGTTGTAGATGATCGGATTGCTCAGATCGTCCAGCAGATTCAGCCCCAGCGTACTGCCCAGGTTGATCCCCACCACGGTGAAGCCGCCCTGCGAGGAGGTGCCGTTATCGATAGCCTGTACGGTGGTATCAAAGGTCAACGACCCGGTATCATCCACGGCCACCAGATTATTGGTGGTGGTGTTTGCCCCCAGGGAAATCACCAGGTTAGCGGAGGCGGTGGCCCCGTTATGGCCGATGGTGTAGGTGAAACTCTCCGTACGTCCAATCACCGCTGCGCTGGTGTTCGTCAGGTTGTAGGTGTAAGTCCCGTTAAGGTTCATGGTCAGGGTGCCGTAAAGCCCCTGAATGACCGTGCCGTCTGCGGTGACGTTAACCGTCTGGCCTTGTGCGTTCGTCACCGCCGTAACGGTGGTGCCTGCCGGCGCATTGTCGCTGCCTGCGGTCGGATCGCTATCAAGGATAACGTTACCCGCCTGGCTGGTGGTGCCGATGACGGTCCCTGCGCTGGTCTCTTTCACATCGACATCAACGCTGGTATAGGACCCGGTGGCCAGCAGATTGGTGTTATAGCTCAGGACGCGGTACTGACCGTTGGCAAGCCCGGTCAAATTCAGCGACACCCCGGTTGCCCCTAAGGTCAGGAGATCAGCAAACTGCGGCTGTCCGGTATCGACGACGGTGGTCCAGGTGTTATTGACCGCATCCCAGCGTTGAACCACCAGTTCCAGGGTATTCAACAGCGAGAGGACCGCACCGGTCGCGTTGGCATTCACCGAGATATCCGCGCTGCCGCCGTTACCGACCGTGAAACCAACCTGCGCGGTGTCATTCCCCAGCAGCGTCAGCACGTTGCCGACGGCACCCACCAGCAGGAAACCATAATCGCTGTACTGGGCGTTGGTGACGGTCGCGGTGGTGGTCAGATCCAGCTCTTCAAGGTTATTGCTGGCAGACAACGGCACCACTGGCGCAAGTGCGGAGCCAGGCAAGGAGGTATTGCCTGCGGCATCGGTCGCGGTGATTTGCAGGGTCTGGCCTTCCGTTTGTTTATTCTGGAAGGTGTAGCTATATGTCCCGTTACTGTTCGCGGTGGTGGTGACGGTGGAGTTATCCGCCAGGCGAATGGTGACGGTGCTGCCTGCCTCTGCGGTCCCGGTCAGGACGCTGCCATCGGCATTGAACGTCCCGTTAGGCGCCCCAGGTGCCACGGTATCGACAATCACGGTGGTTGGCGTAGAGATCGGCCCGCTGCCGGTGCCATTGGCGGCAGAGGCGGTAAAGGCATGTGACCCTTCGCTCAATACCGGCGTGGTGAAGGTCCAGTTACCCGTACCGTCTGCCGTCGCGGTGCCCATTGCCACGCCGTTGTTATACAGCGTGACCGTGGAGTTCGGCTGCGCCGTACCGCTCAGGGTTGGCGTTGTATCATCGGTGCTCTTACCGTTGGTCACATTCCCCAGAACGCTACCCACATTATCGTTAATGGTGGCGATAACCGGGGCGTTAGGCAGGGCGGTGATCGGGGCGACGACGCTTGAGGTCAGCCCCGCGTTTCCGGCCTTATCGGTCGCAAAGGCCAGCAGTGTCTCATTGTTGGTTTGCGCCGGAGAAATAGTGACGTTAAAGCTACCCGTTCCGTCAGCCGTAGCGGTACCCAATACGGTACCCGTGCTGGTGGTGATCGTGACGGTACTGCCTGCTTCAGCACTGCCGGTCACGTGCGTCCCGTTAGTGATGACGGCCAGGTTGGTTGGCACCAGCGGCGCGGTGACATCCACCGTGATGGAGGTAATGGACGATGGGGCGCTGACGTTACCGGCCGCATCGGTGGCGGTCGCGGTGAAGTTATGCTGGCCCTCCGTCAGCGTGGTGCTGGTTTGCGGCAAGGTCCAGTTGCCGCTCCCGTCCGCAGTGACCGTACCGACCAGCACGTTGCCATCATAAATATTGATGGTGGCGTTAGGTTCGGCGGTGCCGTTCAGCGTTGGGCGAGTATCGTTGGTGGGATTACCGCCCGTTACGGCTCCGGTGACGGTGCCCACATCATCCACCACGCTGGAAATCACCGGCGCGTTAGGGGCGGTGGCATCAACGTTAATGTTGAAACCTGTTGTCGACGCGCTGGTGTTGCCTGTCGGATCGGTGGCGGTCAGCGTCAGCGAGTGCGGGCCATCGGTCAGGGCGGTGGTAGGGGTAAAGCTCCAGGTCCCGCCCGTGGCGACAACGCTGCCAATCTGCACGCCGTTATCAAAGATTTTGACCGTCGAACCGGCTTCAGCGGTGCCGTTCAGCGTCGGTAACGCATCGTTGGTCAGTTGACCATTGGTCAGCGCCACCGTTCCCCCGACATCGTCAGTCACGGCCAGCAGAACCGGAATCGCCGGTGGCGTGACGTCTATCGTCAGGGTAAAGGACGGCGATGGTGCGCTGTTGTTGCCTGCGGCATCGGTCGCCTGGGCAAAGAAGGTATGCGGACCCGTGCCGAGTGGCGCGGTGAGCGTGACGGCCCAGTTGCCGGAACCGTCCGCCGTGGCGATACCCACCTGGGTGACCCCTTCAAAGATGCGCACGGTGGCGTTTGGTTCACTGGTACCGGTGAGACGCGGCAGCGTGTCGTCGGTTGTCTGACCGCTGCTCAGTGGCCCGGTTACGCTACCCACATCGTCCACGGCCTGCACAATCACCGGTGCCAGTGGCGCGACGTTATCAACGATCACCGTAAAGGCGGGTGACGCTGGACTTACGTTGCCTGCCGCATCGGTGGCCGTTGCCGTCCAGCTGTGGCTGCCGTTGCTGAGCGCGTCTGGCGTGAAGCTCCAGTCACCGTTGATATCTGCAACGGCAGTGCCCACCGGTGAGCCATTTTCATAGATGGTTATGGACGTGTTCGCCGCCGCGGTGCCGTTCAGCGTCGGGGTGGTGTCATCGGTGGACTGCCCTGAGGTGACAGGGGTCAACTGCGTGCCGACATTGTCCGTCGCGTTCACAATCACCGGAGCTGACGGTGCTAAGGTGTCTACCGTCAGGTCATAGGTGGTTGGCGTTGGGCTGACGTTCCCTGCGGCATCGGTGGCGCTAAACGACAGGGTATGCGGCCCATCCGGCAGCGGGTTAGTTGGGGTGAAGGTCCAGTTGCCCTGGGCATTCACCACGGCGGTACCCAGCGGCTGGCCGTCGCTGAGAACCGTGATGGTTGCTCCAACTTCACCCGTCCCGTTAAAGGTTGGGCGGTTGTCGTTGGTGGTGCTGCCAGACGTCAATGGCCCGGTGACAGGACCCACATCGTCCTGCACGGAGGTAATGGCGGGTGCGGTCGGCGCGCTAGTGTCTACCGTGAAGGAGAAGAGCGGCGAGTTCGCCGAAACGTTGCCTGCCGCATCGGTGGCATTGACGCGAATATTATACGTGCCGTCCGTCAGTGCCGAAGGGGTATAGGTCCAGACCCCGGTGCCATCGACAACCACGGTATCGATTTCGACGCCGTTATTCAGGATATGCACGGTGCTGCCTGCCACGCCAGCACCGGTCAGTGTTGGCGTCGCATCGTTGGTGACCTGGCCCGATGTGAGGTTGCCCGTCACGCCGCCCGGCTCGTTATCGTTTACCGAGGTAATCGACGGAACGGCTGGTGGCGTGAGGTCAACAATCACGGTGTACGCGTTAGAGCTGGTACTGACGTTACCCAGCGGGTCGGTCGCGATAACGGTAAAGGTATGCGGACCTTCGCTAAGTGCAGATAACGGTGTAAACGTCCAGTTGCCGCTTGCGTCAGCAATGGCTGTGCCTACCCGCGTACTGCCTTCAAAAATCGCCACGTTACTGTTGGCTTCCGCCGTACCAGTAAGCGTTGGCGTGGTGTCGTCCGTTGTGCCGCCGGTGAGTACAGTCCCCGTTATCGTGCCCGCGTTATCCGTTGCACTGTTAATCACAGGCGTTGAGGAGAGGGTATCGACCACCACGTTAAATGCCGGTGATTCTGCACTGACATTGCCCGCAGGATCGGTCGCGGTGATGGTCAGCGGGTGGCTGCCATTGCTGAGCGGGGTTGAAGGGGTAAAGCTCCAGGTCCCGGTTGATCCAACCAGCGCAGTGCCGATCGGCGTTCCATTATCGTAAATCGTAATGGTGTCGCCAGCGGTTGCGCTGCCGCTCAGGGTTGGACGTTCGTCGTTTGTGGCTTGCCCGCTGGTCAGGGGGCCGGTGCCCGGGCCGACGTCGTCCGTCACGGTGCCGATCTGCGGCGTATCAGGATCCGTCAGGTCGATGGTCACGGACGCGGCAGGGGATCGCCCGCTGGTCAAACCGTCCAGCGTGGCGGTGGCCTCGAAGGTATGTGGGCCTTCCGCCAGATCGGCGGTCAGCGAATAACTCCAGGCACCCGTTGTCGCGTCGGCAATTACCGTAGTCAGCGGCGTCAGGCTTCCGTCCAGGTAAATCGTAATGGTCGATCCTGGTTCCGCGGTGCCATTAATCGTTGGCGTGGGGTCGTCAGAGGTTTTGCCTTTAACGTCGCCAATGACATCACCGACATCATCGATAAGCGTCGTGATAACCGGCACATCCGGCAGATTATCGGGCCCTGTGACGACGTCAAACGGCGCGGGAAGACTTTCGTTGCCCGCCGCATCTGTGGCGGTGACGCTCAGTTGGCCGGCGATAAGCTGGGCCGGGCTGAGCGCAATGGAGAAGTTTCCGCCCGTGGCCACGCCGGTCCCAATAATATTGTCGTTGGCATCCCGTACGGTAATAATTGCTCCCGCCTCCGCGGTTCCGGTCAGCGGCGTACCCTCGACGGCCAGAACCATATTCTCAGGCGCGTCAGGTTTGCCCGTATCCACGGTCACCGCAACGGTAGAGCTGCCCGACGTATTGCCTGCCGGGTCGCTGGAAGAGACAACAATGGTGTGCGCCGTATCCGAGAGCGCGGCATCCGGGGTCCAGGTCCAGGTGCCATCCGGCTGTACCGTGACCGGAACGGTAGACGGCACGCCATCCACCGTGACGATAACCGTGGCGCCAGCTTCACCTGTACCTGTCAGGGTTGGGGTGCTGTCATTGGTGTACAGAATGCCATTGCTCAGGGTGCTGTCAGAAACGTCATCCACCTGCGGTACGGTTGGCGGCAGCGTATCGACGGTGACCGTAAAGGCCGGGCTGAGCGGGCTCAGGTTGCCCGCCTGGTCAACGGCAGCCACGGTAATATTCAGCTGACCGTCCGCCACTGCTGTCCCCGGGGTGTAAGACCACTCGCCATTGACGACAGGAATCCGCACGATCTCCACGCCATTATTATAAATAATGACCGTATCACCCGTGGTGCCTGTTCCCCCAATGGTAGGCGTGTTGTCGCCTGTGACTCCGCCAGTATCTTCGCCACCGACGGCGCTAATGACAGGCGTGACAGGGGCGAGGGTATCCACCGTAATGTTGATCGGCGTGGAAGGGGCCGACACGTTCCCGGCTTCATCCGTGGCGGTGGTCGTAAATTGATGCGGACCTTGATCGAGGCCAGCAGTTGGTCTCCAGCTCCAGTTGCCATCCGCGCCAACCGTGACGCGTCCCACTTCCTGTTGTGTGGTTCCCCCATTCAGACTGTCATAAATAATGATGACGTCGTTGGCGGTTCCGGTTCCGCTCAGGACTGGGCGTCCATCGTTCGTGGCGCCGCCTTCGGCTACCGGACCGGTGATTTGGGTGACGTTATCGGTGACGATTGGTGTCGCCGGGATATCCGGGGCGACCGTGTCAATCACAATGGTTACGGGCTGGGACGGGGCGCTTTCGTTACCGGCACCGTCTTTATTGGTCACGGTTAATGAAATGTCGTAGCTGCCGTTGGTCAGCGGCGGAACCGGTGTCCAGGTCCAGTTACCGCTACTGTCGACAGTGACTTCGTCGGGCTGTTTTACCCCGTCGATATAAATCGCCACGGTATCCCCGGACGTTCCTGTCCCGCTCAGCACCGGCGTGGTGTCGCGCGTTGGCTCGCCCGGATTGAGCGGCGTGCCGGTCGGCGCGTTATCCGGATTAACGGTAACGTCCGGCGCGTCCGGTGTGGCGGGCGCAACGGTATCGACCACCAGATTAAACGGCAGTGAGGTCGATGAGGTTCCGGCTTCATTGGTGGCGACCACGGTGAGCACATGGGTGCCGTTGGTCAACGGTGTGGTCGGTGTAAAGCTCCAGCCGCCGGTGCCGTCGAGAGTGGCCGTTCCCAGCAACGTGGTGCCATCGTAAACGGTAATCGTTGTCCCGGCAGGGACGGTGCCCTGCAACAGAGGAAGCGTGTCATCCGTTGGCGAACCACTGGTAACCGGACCCGTGACATCACCGGCGTCATCGGTGACGGAGCCAATGGTGGGCAGGGCCGGTACGGAGGTATCAACGGTGAAGTCAAATCCACCTGACGGCAAGCCGACGTTACCTGCATTATCAATCGCCGTCGCGGTCAGCGTGTGATCCCCGTCTGGGATCGCAAGGGTTGGGGTGAAGGTCCATGCGCCGCCCGAGTTAACCAACGCCGTGCCGATTTGGGTGCCATCCAACAGAATACTAATGGTTGCACCAGGTTCCCCGGTACCATTCAGCGTAGGACGATTGTCATTCGTGACGGCATTCGGGGCCAGCGCACCGGTTGTGCCTTGTACATCGTCCACGACCTGAGCGATCACCGGCGCGGCCGGGGCGGTCAGATCGATAGTGACGCTCCAGCTATTCGATGTTCCGCTTGGATTGCCATTGTCATCAATGGCGGTCGCGGTGAAGACGTGCCCACCGGCAAGCAAATTCGCCGACGGGGTGAAGGTCCAGATACCCGAGTCAGGGACAATGAACGTGCCGATTTGCGTGCTACCATCGAAGATATAGACGCGTGTGCCTGCTTCGCCCGTCCCCGTCAGGGTTGGCGTACCGTCGTTAGTTATGCCGTTGTTGGCGATTGGGCCGACGGTGTTCTGGACGTTGTCATCGACGGAGGTGATCACCGGGGTTTGAGCAGGGGTGACGTCAGGCGCGTCAACCGAGGCCGTTGGCCCGGTATTTTGCGCGCTGTCTGTGGCATCTGCAGTCAGCGTTTCGCCATTCAGTTTTGGCGGAGAGATGATGATGGCGAAATTGCCCTGATCGTCGACCGGGCCGGTACCAATTTCAACGCCGTCCGGTCCTTTAATGCTCACCGTGCTGCCTGGTTCGGCAGTCCCGGTGACCGTGGTTCCGTCTTCTGAGACGTTCAGATTCCCGGGCGCTAACGGATCGGTGGTGTCCGGTGCATCCGCCAGACCCGGCAGGCTGGTATTATCGGCGGCATCGGTGGCCACGACCTGTAAGACTTCGGCATTGGTCTGAGGCGGAGCGATGGGGACGGTAAAGCTCCCGTTGGCATCCGCCGTGGCCTGACCAATAACATCGCCATTCGGAGCTTTCACGGTAACGGTGCTATTCGGCTCAGCGGTACCGCTCACGCTCGCGCCATCACCGGCCACGGTAAGTCCGGAAGGAGGGTTTGGGGCGGTAGTGTCTAAGGCTATTGCGGTGGCAGGGATACTGGTGTTACCGGCGGCATCGGTGGCCACGACGGAGACCGTCTGTCCATTGGTCTGCGGCTGGGTTAAATCAATGGTGAAGTTGCCGTTGCTGTCTGTTTTACCGGTGCCAATTGGCGCACCGCTCCCGTTAGTGATGGTAATGGTGCTGTTCGGTTCTGCGGTACCCGTCACCTGTGTACCGCCCGGGTTAAGGGTGATGACCGGCTGCGCGGGAGCAAGGGTATCGACAATAAAGTTAATGGGCTGCGACAAGCCGCTCTGATTGCCCGCCGCATCGATTTCGCGCACGGTGACAGAGTGTGCTCCATCCGCTAAGGGGCTGTCAGGCGAGACGCTCCAGGTGCCATTTGCCCCGACGGTCACTCTGCCGACTTCTACGCCTTTGTCATAAATAATAATAGTGCTGCCCGGATCGCCCCGGCCGGTTAAACGCGGCTGGCTGGCGTCGGTGGTTTGTCCGGCAGACACGACCCCGCGAATCGAGCCGATCTCATCGTTGACGATAAAAGCACTCGGTGTGGCTGGCGCGGTGATATCAATCACCACCGTGAAGACTTGGGAGGCCGCGCTGGTGTTTCCTGCGACATCGGTAGCGCGAACGGTCAACTGATGGTTACCTTCGCTCAGATTGGCTGACGGAGTAAAGCTCCAGCTGCCGTTAGCGGCTGCCGTCACGGAGCCAATAGCAATACCGTTATCATAAAGGGTGACGGTGGAACCGGCTTCGGCAGTGCCGGTGATCTGAGGACGTTGATCGTTGGTGCTGCCGCCATTGCTGACGGCCCCTGTCACAGGGGAGACATCATCGCTGACACCGGTAATGGCTGGCGCCGTGGGGGCCACCGTATCGACCACAAAGGTTGCGGCGGCTGAAGGCGCGCTGGTGTTGCCAGCGGCATCCGTGGCCGTGGTGGTGATGGCGTGATTACCATTGCTGAGCGCGGTTGGCGGCGTAAAGCTCCAGTTTCCCTTCGCATCAACGGTGGTGGTGCCAATCTTTGTGCCGTTGTCATAAACGGTGATGGTGGTGCCCGCTTCGCCGATGCCGCTGAGGGTAGGGCGGGCATCATCCGTACGCTGACCGTTGGACAGTGGACCGGTTTCCGCACCGACATCATCATTCACGATAATAATATCCGGAGCGTCTGGCACGGTGAGGTCGGGCGCGGTGACGGTGCCTTGCTGGCTGACATTACCTGCTGAGTCGGTTGCCGTGGCCGTGATCGGCTCGCCGTTGGTCAGTGGCGTTCCCAGTTCAATCGTAAATTTGCCGTCGCTGCCGGTTTTGCCTGTGCCGACGAGATTGCCATTCGCATCCTTCAGCGTGATGGTGCTGCCGGGTTCCGCGGTGCCTGTGACGGTGCTGCCATCTGACGAGAACTGAAGATTCGACGGCGCGCCGGGCGCAGTGGTATCGGGATCGGTCGGATTACCCGGGGTTCCGGGATCGCCGGGGGTAGGGCCATCGTCGTCATCCCCGTCACCACCACCGCCTCCGCCGCTGGCAGCAATAGCAATGCCCCCCGCAACGGCAAGCCCGCCCAGCGCCCAGGGCCAGATCGCGGCCCCACCGGTATCAGAACCGGACGAAGCCAGTAAGGCATCCGTTGAGGCGATAGATTCATAATGTTCAGCGGCAATCGGGTCTTCAATCCACCACAGTGCCCCATTGCTCTCTTCCAGTACCAGCTGGCTGGCACCCTGCGCATCGCCGACATAGAAGTTTTTGAGCGTAATCACTTCGCCTGAATTCAGGGTAACGATAAGATCGTCACCGTTACGCGCATAGTGCGAGATATCGGCTCGTCCCACGTGAAGCTTAACGATAGAGGAATGGCCCAGGGTAACCTGCGTGCCCTCCGTGGTAGTTTCCACGCCAGTCAGTTTCGAGATGACAGAGATTTGGCTCATATTGTTATTACTCCAGCAGAAGTTGTTTTAAAAGGTCTGCAAGACGGAGCCATCTCATTTCTGTGGGTAAAGTGCGCCCCCGGCAGTGGGCATAATTTAATTACGCCCTTACCGTTACTTTTTTTAGCGCGACTAATATCCGCCAGCTTTTCAGAGCGGCAACATCTGGGCTAATCGAATGGTTAAATGTGAATAAGCTATGTTTGTGTTTTTTGTGTGGTTTAAAACCCTGTGATTTATAGAGATATTAATTATCTGCGGTATGAAAATGATATAGCTATGAATAAAGAAATATGCAAATTAAGCGGCTGTTAACATTAGGTCTTAAATGTTTATGAGCAATAATTAAAGATGAGAATTAACAATTAATTGTTCATGCCAGGGCGCGTGGAGACTGACTTCGAGGGTGGAAGCCTTGCCCGGAGAGGGCTGGAATGGAGAAGGAGAAGGCGGGAGTTTATTTATTGGATAAAAAGTATAACGATGAGTTCATTTAATGCCGCTTAAGTTTAAGTTAAGTAGTGGTGAATTGAGGTAAGTACGATATATTATGTTTGTGACCAATTTTAAAATAAGTCTGGCATTCGGTCATTACTCTGCTAACGCGAAATAAAAGCGGCTGATATCAGGTAATGTTAAAAACATACCGCATTTCATTCAAAGGCTGGATACGAAGGAAGTATGATTTGAAACGTTAAATAACCATTCGCTTTCCTGAAGAGAAGACCTGCCGAAAAGAGAATGGCAGCGTCAATTGCCTGTTTCATCCCTTGCGGTAAATAAATCATCTCTGGTTTTAAGCAAAAAAAAGGCCGCGTCTGCGGCCTTTTACAGGAATAAATGGGCTTATTCAGTCACTTTTTTCTCTAGGTCAGAGGCACCGGATTTGGTTTTATTCCAGCCTTTCTCTGCGCCTTCTTTCGTGGCATCCCATCCTTTCTCAGTGCCTTCTTTGGTACTGTGCCAGGCTTTTTGCGAGTTTTCGCTGACTTTGCTGCCAACGCTGTCGCTTTTACCTTCCGCGGCGTGCTGCTGTTTAAGTTTAAGCTCTTCGCCTTTGTTCTGCTCTTCATGCAGCTTTTGCTTTGCGTCGTTCGCGTTTGCATTCGCGGCGGCAACGGTATCGTCAGTAGCGTGTGTAGTCGCGGCAAGTACCGGAGAAGCCAGCAGAATGGCAGACAGTGCAATAATTGTTTTTTTCATATTATCCTCATCTAACGTTTAGGTTGTGAGCGTGATTAAGGATGACACGAGCGAAGCGGTAAGGCTTTAGGAAAAAACTGTAAGTGGATCAAAGGCTTTGTTAGGACTGTTCTGATGCGCTGTATTAAGCCTGCTTTACAGGCAGGCTCAAGGGAGGGGGAAACGACACGCGAGGGTTACTGCTCGTTACGCTCTCTGGCTGCCCGAAGACGCTCATAATACTCATCTTCAGCCGTGATGATCTCGTCCATCAGGGAATCCATATCGACTTTATGTACGGCTTCGACATACTTTCCGGTGAGCGGGGTTTCTGGCGTTAACTTGCCTTCTTCATACAGCAACCAGATCTCTTTTGCATAGCGTGTCTGCAAAAGTTGCGGCGCGAATTGCCCGTAGTAGGCCGTAATATTGTTCACATCACGTTCAAACATGGCTTCCGCATGATTGTTGGCCGCGGCATCAACTGCCTGCGGTAAATCAATAATGACGGGGCCCTGGGCATCCAGCAGGACGTTAAACTCCGACAGGTCACCATGCACAATCCCGGCACACAGCATGCGCACGATATTGCGGATCATGGTCTCAAAATCAGCCAACGCGTTTTCTTCTGATAAGGTTACATCACTCAGACGCGGCGCGACGGCGCCGTCCGCGTCGGTGACCAGTTCCATCAGCAGAACACCATCAATACAGAGATAAGGTTGTGGAACGCGCACGCCGGCGCCAGCCAGACGGAACAAGGCATCCACTTCAGCCGTATGCCAGGATTCTTCCTGCTGCTTACGGCCAAATTTGGACCCTTTCTGCATCGCACGGTTATGACGGGAGTTACGAACCTTACGTCCTTCCTGGTACTGAACGGCTTGCTTAAAGCTGCGCTGAGACGCTTCTTTATAGACCTTCGCGCACTGGATCTTGTCACCACACAAGACAGTGTAAACGTCAGCTTCTTTGCCGCTTTTCAGTCGCTGAAGGACAGTGTCGATCAGGCCATCATCAACCAGCGGTTGGATTCGGTTTGGGATTTTCATGCGACTTTATACCTTATTTTTTGCGCTTTTCGTATCCCTAAACGCATAACGATTTTCTCTGAATGGGGGCTTTTCGTTTTGAAGGGGGAGGAGCGTAGTTAAAAACAAAAAAGCCCGCAGGGCTTACGCCGTGCGGGCTCTTAGGACTTCATCGGATGACTCTGGTAATCACCGATGGAGAATTTTGGTGGAGCTGGCGGGAGTAAGGTTTTCCTGCGACCTTTCTCTGGCCAGCCTAATTTTAAGGTCTGTTTGTGCCAGCACTCTGACAACGGCAATGAATCGTATTGTTGTACAGGAGGCGTCAGAATCATTTCAGGTTGAACACACGGAGAGCCTGAACATGAAACCCGAACTCATTATCAAAGCCATGCAGACCATGATCAGTAAAAAGGATGAAGGCGCGGAACAACGTATTGCCCGTGACGAACAAATCCCGCGCAGAATGCAGGTTTTGCGCGACAATATCGACGTGAAAGAATGGGAGATTAATCAGGCCGCCGGTCGCGATATCCGCTCACATGAGGAGGTGCAACACATCAGCATCAGCAATCGGCTCCATGACTTTATGCAGCAGCACGGCGCGGAGCTGGCATCTGAGCTGATGGGGTATAACGAACAAATTCCCGCAGTAAAACAGAGCGCCATGCAGCACTCGGTTGATTATCTGCGTGAGGCCCTGTCGGTGTGGCTGGCCGCAGGAGAAAAAATTAATTATTCCGTGCAGGACAGCGACATTTTAGCGGCCATCGGATTCAGACCTGATGCGGCCTCCCGGGATGATAATCGAGAGAAATTCACCCCGGCACAGAACCTGATTTACACCCGCCGACGAGCAGAACTGGCCGCACGGTAGCACGAAAAAAATCCGCGAAAATTCCGCTATTTTTCCCGAAAAAAGCCATGCATCCATTAGGTGCATGGTTTTGCATGCAAATCCCCGTATTTTATTTCCCCCACCACGCCAGTACCGGCACGGCCTGAGGCCGTTCGTGCACCTGCATTAAATGCGACCTCTTAAGCGGGCAGGCGTGGCGGGGAGAGCATTGCGCGCTGAAGTAATGATTAAAAATATTAATTTCTTTGTTCATCCTCATCGTCTTCATCTACCAGCCCCCAAATTAATTCTAAATTAATTGTCTCGCTGGCAGGTGATTTCTCTTCAACCAATTTATCGATTTGAACCAATGCAGGAGTATGAAATGCCGTACCTGAAAGTATGCAAGCTCCTGGAGGTAGTGTAGGTATTAAAGATCGTGAGGCAGCATCTAAGGTACTTATAGTGTTTTTTAATAAAAATAAATCATTCTCATTGACTAATCTATGAATAAAATAGTTATGCAGTTGAGATATTATCGTTTGTGATATGTCAGCTGGTCTTTGACTAGAAATGGTAACAAAAAAGCCAAATTTTCGACCTTCCTTTATTATTTCTTCAAATAAATCAAGGCGATAATCTTTCCATGCTTCACTTTCTCTGGTTGAAATATCGGATAGGATGTTGTGAGCTTCATCGATTATAAAGTGAAAGCTGGTGTTCAAATTGTCTTTATGGTTTTGGAAATGACATTTCGCAAGCATCATAGGGATGGCTTTTTTTATTTCTTGGTTGCAGTTTCTTAATGATATAATTGATATTGGAGGTGATTGCTCATCCTGCTCGGTTGAAATTTCTAACACTTTTTCCAAACCATCAGACATCGAAGAAATTTTGCTAATTAGTGGGTTTATATGTTCATATTGAACATAGTTTTTTGAAACTGAGTTTATCAATTGTAATGTGCTACGAATAATTATTTCTTCAAAGATAGTAATGTCATCTATGTGTAAGGAATAAGTGAATGGAATTAAATCTATTGCCTCTTGGACAGTGTTTGTGTGAGCTGCCCCATGATTGCCTTTAAAACGTTCTTGGGTTGAATGCCACATGAACGCAGATAATTCATTGATAATCTCTTGGCTGTTATTACTTGATAGTAATTTAGCAATAGATTTTAAAAGGTTAACGGTTTCTTTATGTTGGTTAGGGCCAAACATTATTTCAAGCGTGGTTCTTAGATATTGAGTTAGGTTCCCCGGATACCTAGCTTTGTTTCTAACTAAATGATTTAAAAATGGTTTTTGTGTTTTTTCTGTCGCCGAAAATAAAACAGATAACAATTCAGCATCCCAAAATGAGTCAGTTGGAAGTTTTATTTTATCCCCTTGCTCACCTCTTGTTCTAAGGTTTATATACTCACTAACTTCAGGAAATAATCCGTGAATTGAATTATACTCACCATTGAAATCAATCAAAAGAAATTTTGACTTGTCAAATATTTTACTGTCAATAACAGATTCAAAAAGAGAAACATAAAGTTTTGATAGAGTGTTAGACTTTCCGCTACCTGTGTTTCCGAATATCCCAAGATGAGAATTATAAACACCATTAATAGGTATTGAAATATCTAGGCCTTCGAGTAATGATTTACCAACGTTTATGACAGACGTACTTTTATTGTTTCTGTAGTTATATATTGCACTAATTAAATTGTCTGAGATTAAATGTAGGGAGTCTCCAATCATAGGTAGGAATTTTATTCCAGGCTGGAATTGAGAATTGAAGAAACTTCCTATTATTTTTATGTCAATGAACCTATCGAATCTGTTTTGTTCAATGCTATTATGGTCTGGGCGAAGGTTCTCGACAATTTCTTCACCTTCAACTTTTCCTACAATGTCATAGTAACCCTTTTTTAGAATAACAAATTCGTTGATTGAAATGCCTCTATAGACATTTCCCTCATAAAAATAGGTGCTTTGATATAGATCTGGCTTTACTTTGGCTCTTACTGAGACACCTTGCACCGCAGTAACATTGCCAATTACAAACTTGTCCATTCAAGATCTCCAGTGTTGTCAAAGTTGAAAATCTTTGTCGTTAATTTCTTGAATGTTATGCAATCTTCACTATCTTTAGGATAAATAAATGTGACTCTTGGGTCATTAAGTATTCTTTTTATTTCTCTCTTAGCATGTTTTTTATAGCAGAAGATAAACACTTTTAAAGTGGGATTGCTCAATGATCTTTTGATAATTTCTCTAATATGTTCATCTTGAAATGAGAAACCGAAGCAAATTAGTACGGATTGAGGTTTTTCAAGTTCATAGCTTAGTAATCTTAATGACTGATAATAGTGTTGCTGAAAAACAGTTTCTTTAAATTTTTCCTTTGTAGGACTTACTATTGCCAACTTGTTATAATTTTCTCTAAAGAGAGCTAGTCGTGAATTTTCTTCTTCTTCAAAGGCAACGCCAAAATCGGGTTCTATACCCAAATCATTATTTTGTATTAGATCAATTAAGCTTCTATTTTCGATATCTATTTCAGGTGGTATTAGTACATTTTCTTTTTTAAGATAATCAATATTGATTGTGGAATCATTCTTCTTTGACCATGAAACTGAACCATGCATTTTAATTAGATTTATCATGGGAATCTCATATCTATATGAATCGTGTGTTCCTTGATGCCATGTCGATATATGAAAGTTACTAATATCTAATTGCTTATCAATCAATCCATTAGAGCCATCATTTAAATGGAATTTTAAAGAAGAAAGTAATTCGTCTGCTGATCTCTCAACAAAAAGATCGTAATTTGTGGTAAAAATATTAGCTCTGCGAATATGGTTGGCGCTTCTTCGATTTAGCAAGCCAACAAGTTCTGATATGAAACTTTTATAATAACCAAGGGTTTTGGAAAAGTTCTCTTGTTGTCCTTCTTCTTCCGGTAGAAAACAGTAAGTTGGAAGAATTACATCTTTATAGTAATTCCAGTAGATATAATTTTCTAAATGAGAGAAATTACTATCTGTAAGCAATGTTTCATAAGTGTTATGATCATCAATTCTTAGTGTTGGAATATAGCTCGCAGATGCACCAGAACCGAATAAGAAATTTATGTTCTTATCAACTAGGATTGATGCATGACACGGAAAGTCTTTATTGTTAAGCATACTTTATATCCATATTAGAATGTCTCGGGATGGTTTCTACTACTTTTAAACCCCACCACAACATTATTTCTTTACGTTGCATTAAATACGTTGAACGATTGTAAGCTCTTCTAACTTCGTTTTTATCAATATGAGCTAATGCAGCTTCAATAACATCAGAATTGAATCCAGCTTCATTCAGTGCAGTACTAGCAATAGAACGCAAGCCGTGAGCAACTAATTTACCACCATACCCCATTCTTTTTAAAGCAGCATTTGCTGTCTGACTATTCATGGGTTGCTTTGAATCGTTTCGGCTAGGGAAAACATGTTCTCGATGAGCGCTAATGGGGTTCATCACTTCAAGAATATCTAATGCCTGAGGAGATAAAGGAACAATGTGTTCACGATTAGCCTTCATTCGTTCAGCGGGAATCGTCCAGAGTTTGGCTTCGAGATCGATCTCTGCCCACCGAGCACCAGAGGCCTCAGAAGGGCGCACAAGAGTCAGGAGTTGCCATTCAATCAGGCAGCGAGTCGAAACAGAGAGATTCGACATCACCAAAGAGCGCATTAGCTTCGGCACTTCTTCTGGCCGCAGTGTCGGCATATTTTGCTTCTTAGGTTTCTCGAAGGCCATACCTACACCTGATGCTGGGTTTGCATCAATCAGACCAGTGTTAACCGCAAAAATCATTATTTCGTTAATACGCTGTACCAAGCGGCGAACTGTCTCCAGTGCCCCTGTGACTTGATTGGCTCAAGTGCATCAACAATCGTTCTGGCCGTAATCTCCTGAACTGGTATCGCACCTATTTCCGGGAACACGTCTTTTTCCAAAGAACGCCAAATATCCTTTGCATAATCCTCTGTGACACTTCTGCTTTTAATCTTGAACCAGTTACAGCTACTGTTGAGAAAATGCTGTCTAACTCAATCTGACGTTGTTCTGACGCTTGTTCCTCTTGCTGTTGTGGATCCAAGCCTTGCGCGAGCGTGGTTAAGTGCTGGTCGCGTATCTGACGAGCTGCTGCGAGTATAAGGGATAGGTAAGAACCGTGACTCAAATTTGTACGGCTGCTGCTTACCGGTCGTTGATAACGGAAGCACCAGAGTTTTTTACCGGAGGATTTCACGTGTAAAAATAGGCCATCACCATCATGAAATCTTTTTCGCGGGGTTTAGCTTTAAGAATTTCGTTATTAGTTAGAGGGCGTGTGATGCGCGCCATGCCTGGATCCCTTCCATAATTGGTACATGTTTAATGGACCACAGTATACGGGTACCAGTTTTTACTGGATTCAGGCGGATCGTCTCGGACGATTGCAGACACAAAAAAGCCCGCAGGGCTTGCGCCGTGCGGGCTTTCAGGACTTCTACGGATGACTCTGGAATCATCTTCGAAGGATTTTGGTGGAGCTGGCGGGAGTTGAACCCGCGTCCGAAATTCCTACATCCTCGGTACTACATGCTTAGTCTGGTCTTTACATTCGCACGCCAGCTGCGGACAGACACGCCACTAACGAACTAGCCTGATTAGTTTTAACGCTTCAGCCCCAGGCAGGACGTCCACGCGATCTCTTTTGGGTTTGACCTCTCTTGATCCCCGTCCTAAGAGCGGAGGCTAGGGAGAGAGGGCTCTTAGCAGGTTATTAAGCTGCTAAAGCGTAGTTTTCGTCGTTTGCGACTATTTTTTTGCGGCTTTTTACGAGGCCAACCGCCCCTCGGCATGCACCTTGGGTTTCGCAAATCCCGTCGAATCCAGAATCAGCCCCAATGTGTTGAACTCAGTATACCAGAACTGCCCGTGTAGATGCCAGTCCGTCGCAGTAAGTTCTTAAATCAGTGTCTTATGCTGAAAAGATGAACAATGATTAACGTCCTGCGTGCTTCATGATACGCGCTTTATCGAGCTGCCATTCACGATCTTTCAGATCGGAGCGTTTATCATGCTGCTTTTTACCTTTTGCGACGCCGATTTTCACTTTACACCAGGCGTTCTTCCAGTACAGCGACAGTGCCACGACGGTATAACCTTCGCGATTGATGCGACCATACAGCGAGTCCAGCTCGCGCTTGTTCAGCAGCAATTTACGCGTACGCGTTGGGTCGCAGACGTAGTGCGATGAAGCAACAGTCAGCGGCGTAAAGTTTGCACCGAACAGGAAGGCCTCGCCGTCAATCAGGATCACGTAACTGTCACTGATGTTGGCCTTGCCCGCACGCAGCGATTTAACTTCCCAGCCTTGTAGCGTAAGACCGGCTTCGAATTCTTCTTCAATGAAATATTCATGGCGGGCACGCTTGTTCAGCGCAATGGTTGCCGAGCCAGGTTTATGTACTTTTTTCTTCGTCATAAGTGTCGTAAAGCCATAGGTAATCTGATTTCAAAAAGTAACCTCATTGCGATTGCGTCCCGTGAGGTCTAACGCGCTATCTTAGCACGAGATGAGGCTTAGCGTTTTTTTAACAAGGGATAAATGTTAGTATTTGTTGGTTGTGTGAACATGGGAAATGTTATGCCTCAGATTAGTCGTACTGCGCTTGTCCCCTACAGCGCGGAACAAATGTATCAGTTAGTGAATGACGTCAACGCCTATCCGGAGTTTATTCCGGGATGCACCGGTAGTCGGGTGCTGGAGGCGGGGCCAAATCAGATGACTGCTGCAGTAGATGTCTCTAAAGCGGGGATTAGCAAAACGTTTACCACCCGAAATACGCTGACCAGCAATCAAAGTATTTTGATGCATCTGGTGGATGGCCCGTTCAAAAAGTTGATGGGTGGCTGGAAATTTACCCCGCTGAGTGCGGATGCGTGCCGTATTGAATTCCATCTCGATTTCGAGTTCACGAATAAGCTGATTGAACTGGCGTTTGGCCGGATTTTCAAAGAGCTCGCTTCTAATATGGTGCAGGCGTTCACGACCCGCGCCAAAGAGGTTTACAGTGTTGCCTGAGATCGTTGTAGAGGTGGCGTATGCGCTGCCGGAAAAACAGTATCTACAGCGGGTTAAGCTGGAAGAGGGCGCGACGGTCGAAGAGGCTATTCGCGCTTCCGGTTTGCTGGAGTTACGCAGCGATATTGATCTGCAGAAGAACAAGGTGGGCATTTATAGCCGTCCGGTAAAGCTATCCGATCACGTTAAAGAGGGCGATCGCATCGAGATTTACCGTCCCCTGATTGCCGATCCGAAAGAATTGCGACGCCAGCGTGCAGAGAAAGCGGCCAAATAAAGGCAAACAGTCTTTTTTCAAAGGGTGGAAAAACCCAACAAAAAAGGTGCTCAATGAGCACCTTTTTGCGTTTATCAAACCTTTACTCTTTCGTGAGCGCGGGTTTGTTATCGATATTGGTTAACACACCACTACTGTTAAAGGTCAACGTCAGCGTCTGTTGAGTCACGCTTTCATGGCCAGGCTGCTGGCGGAATACATAGAACCAGGTGTTCGTGCCGAATGGATCGGACATCATCGGGGTTCCCAGTGCATAGGCAACCTGCTGTTGAGTCATACCGACACGAATTTTAGACACGTCGTTAGCAGTAAGGTAGTTCCCCTGGTTGATATCAGGACGATAAACCACTTTCTCTAAAGTGGAACAGCCTGCGGTCAACATCAGAAGAACCGCTGCGGCAGCGGTCAGCATTTTACAGCGCATAATGATTTGATTCCTTTTCGGGCCCGAGCAGAACGCGGCTCATATGTAATATGCCGATGATAATAGACCTTGCCCCACTTTGAAACCTCTGGTCAGGCCTAACGGCATTTTTGTTGTTCTGTATGACTCTGAGATCCCGAAAAAGTTTATGCTGCCAGCAGTTCTTTAGCGTTAGCCAGGGTGTTGCGAGTGACTTCGCTACCGCCAAGCAGGCGCGCCAGTTCCTGTAAACGAGCTTTCTTGTCTAACGTCTGCATATGGGTTTCGGTCATTTCACCGTCGGTTTCTTTACTGACGAAGAAATGGTGATGCCCGCAACCGGCAACCTGAGGAAGATGGGTGACACACATGACCTGCGTTGACTCACCCAACTGGCGTAACAATTTGCCGACTACAGCCGCCGTCGGACCGCTGATGCCCACATCCACTTCATCGAAAATCAGTGCTGGCGTTTCCATCTTACGGGCCGTAATGACCTGAATAGCCAGGGCAATACGCGACAGTTCCCCCCCAGACGCGACTTTAGAAATCGCCTGTAACGGCTGTCCTGGGTTAGTGGTCACGCGGAATTCGATTTTATCTGCCCCCTCGGCTGTGAGGTGGTTATCTTCAAATTTTACGTCGATAGAGAATACACCGTGCGGCATAGACAGCGCGTGCATGCTGTCGGTGATCAGTTGGCTTAGCTCATCGGCATAATGCTGGCGGATTTCATGCAGCTGTTTGGCTGTTGCCATGGCCTGCTGATGATGAACATGCACTGCCAGCGACAGCGTTTCCTGGGAATCAGCTTGATCGTCCAGCTGTTGCTGTTCATCGAGCAGGGATTGATGGAACGCCGGTAACTCTTCCGGGGCGATGTGGTGCTTACGTGCCAGAGAGATCTGTCGGGAAATGCGCTGTTCCAGCTCAAACAGACGATTGGGATCGAGATCCATACGTTCACAGTAGTGACGCAGTTCATCGCCCGCTTCGGAAATTTGGATAGTGGCCTCTTCCAGCATGTCCAGCACGCCAGAAAGCTTGCTGTCGAGCGCTGCCAGCTCGGTTACCTGCTGCCGCACGGTATAAAGCTGACTTTGCAGATTAAGGTCTTCGCCATCGGCAAGCAGATTTAACGCTTGCTGGCTGGTCGAGAGAAGATGGCCGCTGTTGGCGAGACGCTTGTACTCTTCGTCTATTTGCTCAAATTCGCCCGGCTGTGGGTTGAACTCATTAAGCTCTTTTAACTGGTATTCCAGCAGCTCTGCGCGGGCAGCGCGTTCCTGGCTTTGCTGCTGATGCTGCGCCAGTTCACGGCAGCTCTGATGCCACTGACGATAATGTTCTGCCATCAGTTGAGTAAGCGCGTACTCACCTGCATAGCCGTCCAGGAGACTTTTTTGCTGTTCAGGTTTAACCAACTGCTGATGCGCGTGCTGACCGTGAATCTGGATCAGCAACTGACCCAGTTCGCGCAGCTGTGAAAGGGGAACGGCAGTGCCATTGATAAAGCCACGGGAGCGACCGTCAGCGCTGATGACACGACGAAGTAAACACTCACGTCCCTCTTCGAGTTGATTCGCTTCGAGCCAGCGTAGGGCGGCTGGAGTATCTTTTAAGGAGAAACGCGCGCAGAGATCGGCGCGGCTTGCACCGGTGCGCACCATGTCGCCTTCTGCACGGCTGCCAAGGCATAAACCGAGCGCATCGATGGCAATAGATTTACCGGCACCGGTTTCCCCGGTGATGGCCGTCATTCCGCTTTGAAAATCAATCTCAAGTTCACGAACAATGGCGAAGTTGCTGATGGTCAGTTGTGCCAGCATAAACGTTTTCCTGTATGAAAAACCATAACTGTATTTTCATACAGTATAAACTGGTTTTTTATACAGTAAAGTACTGGCGGCAAAAATTAGAACAATTTTTTTGACCAGCCAAGTTTAGAGCTTAATGTGTTGAAATAGCTATAGTCTTTCGGATGGATAAGATTCAGGTGGTAATCGCAGCGACGGATTAAAACATCTTCACCTTCCTGGATGGGCAGGGCGATTTGACTGTCGCAGCTGATTTCAAGGTCGCTACGGCGATGGGAGAAGCGCAACCGAATCGTGCTGCTGCTGTTAATGACCAGCGGGCGCGCAGAGAGGGTGTGCGGGAACATGGGCACCAGCGTGATGGCATCCAGCGAAGGCGTCAGGATGGGGCCACCTGCAGACAGCGAATAGGCCGTCGAGCCGGTAGGCGTAGAGATAATTAGCCCGTCTGAACGCTGCGAGAAGGCGAAGACTTCATCAATGTAGACTTCAAACTCAATCATATGCGCGACTTTGCCCGGATGCAGCACCACCTCGTTAATGGCGGTACTGATTCGCGTCTGGCAATTTTGCTGGCAGACCTGCGCCTCCAGCAAGAAGCGTTTCTCGCTGATGTAATGGCCTTCCAGTACATCGGCGAGCTGCTGATGCGCATTATCCGGGTCGAGGTCGGTCAGAAAACCGAGGTTGCCACGGTTAATGCCGATGACCTTAATATCGTAGCGGGCTAGCGTGCGTGCGGCACCGAGCATATTTCCGTCACCGCCGACCACCACCGCCAGATCGGCCTGCTGACCAATTTCTGCCAGCGTCCCCGTCTTCACATTCTGTAGCTGCAGCTCCTGGGCAATTTGCTGCTCAACGATAACCTCGTAGCCTTTGGTGCACAGCCAGCGATACAACATTTCATGTGTCGTCAGCGCCGTTGGGTGACGTGGATGTCCGACAATCCCAATACACTTGAAATGATTATTCATTTTCTGGAGGTCCTTGTGCCGAATGATGGTGACAATATGCTTTGTTCCCTTGAATCCCGGAAACTGATCCCCATAATAAGCGAAGTTAGCGAGATGAATGCAGAAAAAAACGCGGAGAAATTCATGAGTAGTAAAGAACAGAAAACGCCTGAGGGGCAAGCCCCGGAAGAAATTATCACGGAACAGCACGAAGACATTGAGGCTGTCGAGCCGGTTGATTCTGCTGAGCAGGTGGATCCGCGCGATGAAAAAATTGCGAATCTGGAAGCTCAGTTAGCGGAAGCCGAAAATCGCGAGCGTGACAGCGTTCTGCGTGTGAAAGCTGAGATGGATAACCTGCGTCGCCGCACGGAGCTGGACGTGGACAAGGCGCGTAAATTCGCCCTTGAGAAGTTCGTGAATGAACTGCTGCCGGTGATTGATAGCCTGGATCGTGCACTGGAAGTGGCTGATAAAGCGAACCCGGACATGGCCGCCATGGTGGAAGGTATCGAGCTGACGCTGAAATCCATGCTGGATGTGGTGAGCAAATTCGGTGTCGAAGTCATCGCACAGACCAATGTTGCCCTGGATCCGAACGTCCATCAGGCGATTGCTATGGTCGAATCGGAAGACGTTCCGGCTGGGAACGTGTTGGCTGTGATGCAGAAGGGTTACACCCTGAACGGCCGGACCATCCGCGCTGCGATGGTGACGGTGGCGAAAGCCAAAGCCTGATTCGTTCAGCTGAGCGCCGGGTAGTGGCGAATGCCATACCCGGCCTGCTGTTATTCTGCGATACTTTCGCGCAGGGGTTTACTGGGCAGGATTTTCACCTGCTTAATCATATTGTCCTGGACGTCCAGGATATCAATATCATATTGCGCTATACGTACCCGCGTGCCTGCCGCCGGGATCTCCTCCAGCGCTTCCAGAATCATTCCGTTCATCGTACGTGCCTCGTCTTCTGGCAGTTGCCAGTTAAAGGCTTTGTTAAGCTCGCGAATATTGGCGCTACCGTCAATAAGCACTGAACCGTCGTTTTGCGGCGTGACCTCTTCAGCAAGTGAAGGCGACATTGACGTGGTGAAATCACCGACAATCTCTTCCAGAATATCTTCCACCGTCACCAGGCCCTGAATATCGCCGTACTCGTTGACCACCAGCCCGACTTTCTTCTTATTGCGCTGAAATTTGACCAGCTGCGTGCTGAGCGGTGTGCCTTCCGGGATGTAGTAAATTTCGTCCGCGGCGCGCAGCATGACCTCTTTAGTGAACTCTTTTTTCTCGGTCATCAGGCGATACGCTTCACGCAGACGCAGCATGCTGATGGTGTCATCCAGCGAGTCGCGATAGAGGACGATGCGTCCATGCGGCGAGTGTGTGAGCTGACGGACGATAGATTTCCAGTCGTCATTGATGTCGATTCCCACGATTTCATTGCGCGGCACCATAATGTCGTCAACGCTGACTTTTTCCAGATCGAGAACGGATAACAGCATGTCCTGATTACGGCGGGAAATTTGCGAGCGGGATTCATTCACAATGGTGCGCAGTTCATCTTTGCTGAGCGCGCTGCTTATGGTGACATCGGCTTTAATGCCCATCATGCGCATCAGCAGGCGCGTCACCTTATTAAGCAGCCAGACCAGCGGCAGCATGAGGATCAACAACGGCCCGAGTAAGAAGCTGCTTGGATAGGCGACTTTTTCAGGGTAGAGCGCGGCGATGGTTTTTGGCAGCACTTCGGCAAAAACCAGTACCACAAACGTCAGGACGCCGGTCGCAATAGCGACGCCCGCGTTGCCGTATAATCGCATCCCGACAATCGTGCCCAGCGCGGAGGCGAGAATATTGACCAGGTTGTTGCCAATCAACACCAGGCTTATCAGACGGTCAGGTTTACGCAGCAGTTTTTCGACGCGACGGGCAGCCCGGTTACCTTGTTTGGCCCGATGACGTAACCGATAGCGGTTTAACGTCATCATGCCGGTTTCCGAGCCAGAGAAATAGGCGGAGATAACCACCATAATGACCAGCGTGACGATCAGCGTGGTGGTAGAGATGTGTTCCAGGGGGAACTCCTTTATGACTTAGCTTATGAACTGCTGTACGACGCGGCTACCGAAATAAGCCAGGGTCAGGATGCCAGCGCCCGCTACGTTGAACCAGACGACGCGACGACCGCGCCAGCCTTTCTGATAGTGGCCCCACAAGAGGACAATATAGACAAACCACGCGATGATGGAGAGGATCGCTTTGTCGATATTTTCCACGCTGAACAGGTTCTGCATATAAAACAGGCCGGTACAGAGCGTCAGCGTCAGCAGTACAACGCCAATCTGAGTGATATGAAACATCTTACGCTCAATCACCATCAAGGGCGGCATTTCATGGTTAAACACCAGCTTCTTATTTTTTAGCTGGTAATCAATCCAGGCCAGCTGCATGGCATACAGGGCAGCGATGATCAGGGTCGCATAAGAGAACAGCGACAGGCCAATATGCACCAGCATCCCCGGCGTGGCTTCCAGATGCGTAATGAACTCGTTGGGCATGAAGGTCGCCAGGGCCAGATTGATGAGGGCGAAAGCATAAACAATCGGCAACAGGAGCCAGCCGCGATTTTTGGACGCGACAATGGTCATCACCGTACAGATCATCAGGCTAACCAGCGAGCCGACGTTCAACACGCTCAGGTTTTGCACGCTCCCGTCTCCGGGAATAATGCGTGACTCCAGCGCAAACGCATGGCTTATCAGTGCGATCACCGCCGACAAAATAGCCATTCGCCGCCAGCCGCTGTTTTTTTGCAACAGGCCAGGAATAATCAGCGCAAGGCTGACAGAGTAGGCAACAAGGGCGATCAGTGCGAAAACAGGCATATAGGCGTCGACAGTTGTCTTATTAAGAAAGAGAAGCAGTATAACGTTAGGTGACGCCTGCTCCAACCGTTGCATAACAACAAAGGCGCCTTCATGTTATACTCCGGCAAAATTCTGTGTATGTGTCGCTGTGGCGGCCCAACGTTTCTACCTCAGGCGAGAGACAATGTTTGATAATTTAACCGATCGTTTGTCGCGCACGCTGCGCAACATCAGCGGCCGCGGACGCCTTACTGAAGAAAATGTGAAAGAGACGCTGCGCGAAGTGCGCATGGCGTTGCTCGAAGCCGATGTGGCGCTGCCCGTCGTACGTGACTTTATCAACCGCGTAAAAGAGAAAGCGGTAGGTCATGAAGTTAACAAAAGCCTGACGCCAGGTCAGGAGTTCGTCAAGATTGTCCGTAACGAACTAGTTGCGGCGATGGGCGAAGAAAACCAGGTCCTGAACCTGGCTGCACAGCCACCGGCTGTCGTGCTGATGGCGGGCCTGCAGGGTGCGGGTAAAACCACCAGCGTCGGCAAGCTGGGTAAATTCCTGCGCGAAAAGCACAAAAAGAAAGTCCTGGTTGTTTCCGCTGACGTGTATCGCCCTGCGGCGATCAAACAGCTCGAAACCCTTGCGGAACAAGTGGGCGTGGATTTCTTCCCGTCTGACGTCGCTCAGAAACCTGTCGACATCGTGAATGCGGCGCTGAAAGAAGCGAAGCTGAAGTTCTACGACGTGCTTCTGGTGGATACCGCTGGTCGTCTGCACGTAGACGAAGCGATGATGGACGAGATCAAACAGGTGCATGCTTCTATCAATCCGGTAGAGACCCTGTTTGTTGTTGACGCCATGACCGGCCAGGATGCGGCGAATACCGCGAAAGCCTTCAATGAAGCGCTGCCGTTAACCGGCGTGGTGCTGACCAAAGTGGACGGCGACGCCCGCGGCGGTGCGGCGCTCTCCATTCGTCATATCACCGGTAAGCCGATCAAATTCCTCGGCGTGGGTGAAAAAACCGACGCGCTGGAGCCGTTCCACCCGGATCGTATTGCTTCTCGTATCCTTGGTATGGGCGACGTTCTGTCGCTGATCGAAGATATTGAGAGCAAAGTTGACCGTGCGCAGGCCGAAAAGCTGGCGACGAAGCTGAAAAAAGGTGACGGTTTCGATCTTACCGATTTCCTGGAGCAGCTGCGCCAGATGAAAAACATGGGCGGCATGGCAAGCCTGATGGGCAAGCTGCCGGGCATGGGCCAGATTCCGGATAACGTGAAATCGCAGATGGATGACAAAGTGCTGGTGCGCATGGAGGCGATCATCAACTCTATGACGCTGAAAGAACGTGCTAAGCCAGAAATCATCAAAGGTTCACGTAAACGCCGTATTGCCGCAGGCTGTGGTCTGCAGGTGCAGGACGTTAACCGCCTTCTGAAGCAGTTCGACGACATGCAGCGCATGATGAAGAAGATGAAGAAGGGCGGCATGGCTAAAATGATGCGCGGGATGAAGGGGATGATGCCCCCAGGATTCCCGGGCCGCTAAAAACAAGGGTATAAGGCTATCTTGTTTGCCATTTTAGTCCCGGGGTGTGCTCAAAATGCTCACGTACTCCGTGTACGCTCCGCTTTTTGCGCGCACGCCGGAACTAAACTGGCTGCACCGATATACGCCTTATATCCCTTGTTTGACGCTCAGCGCCAATATGCTGATTGCATTTTCCCCAGAAATCAGTAAAATTTTCGGGCTTTTAATATGACACTGGGCTCCGTTCCTCGATGGGGCCCAGTGTTTTATTCACACAAGAGGATGTTATGGTAACTATTCGTTTAGCACGTCACGGCGCAAAAAAGCGTCCGTTCTACCAGGTTGTTGTCACTGACAGCCGTAATGCACGCAACGGTCGCTTCATCGAGCGCGTTGGTTTCTTCAACCCGCTGGCTAGCGGTTCTGAAGAAGAAACCCGTCTGGATCTGGATCGTATCGCTCACTGGGTTGGCCAGGGCGCAACGGTTTCCGATCGCGTTGCTACGCTGATCAAAGCAGCAAACAAAGCAGCTTAATCTGTCACGGTGGTCATGATGAGCAATAAAGCACCTGTTGAACCGATCGTATTGGGAAAAATGGGTTCTTGCTACGGTATCCGTGGTTGGCTCAGAGTGTTTTCCTCCACTGAAGACGCTGAAAGCATTTTTGATTACCAGCCCTGGTTTATCCAGAAAGCCGGTAAGTGGGAAACGGTCGAGCTGGAAAGCTGGCGTCACCACAATCAGGACATCGTCATTAAGCTGAAAGGCGTTGACGATCGTGATGCCGCGAACGCACTGACTAATTGTGAAATTGTCGTGGATTCGTCGCAGTTGCCACAGCTGGAAGAGGGTGACTACTACTGGAAAGACCTTATGGGTTGCCAGGTAGTGACTACTGAAGGTTATGGCCTGGGTAAAGTCATTGATATGATGGAAACCGGGTCAAATGACGTTCTCGTCATTAAGGCAAACCTGAAGGATGCATTTGGCATCAAGGAGCGGCTGGTTCCGTTCCTCGATGGACAGGTTATCAAGAAAGTCGATCTCACTACTCGCACGATCGAAGTAGATTGGGATCCTGGTTTTTAAATTCTCCGGATAAACGGTAAAAGACGGCGCTATGTGGATTGGCATTATTAGCCTGTTTCCTGAAATGTTCCGCGCGATTACTGATTACGGGGTAACTGGCCGGGCAGTAAAAAAAGGCCTGCTGAACATCCAGAGCTGGAGTCCTCGTGATTTCGCTCATGACCGGCACCGTACCGTGGACGAACGTCCTTACGGCGGCGGACCGGGGATGTTAATGATGGTGCAACCTTTACGGGACGCCATTCACACAGCAAAAGCCGCGGCAGGTGAAGGCGCGAAGGTGATTTATCTGTCACCTCAGGGACGCAAGCTTGATCAAGCGGGCGTGAGCGAACTGGCGACGAATCAAAAATTGATTCTGGTCTGTGGTCGCTACGAAGGGATAGATGAGCGCGTAATTCAAACCGAGATTGACGAAGAATGGTCTATCGGCGATTACGTTCTCAGCGGGGGTGAGTTACCAGCAATGACGCTGATTGACTCCGTTGCCCGGTTCATACCGGGTGTACTGGGCCATGAAGCATCAGCAACAGAAGACTCTTTTGCTGATGGCTTACTGGACTGCCCACACTATACTCGTCCTGAAGTGTTAGAAGGGATGGACGTCCCGGCAGTGTTACTGTCAGGCAACCATGCCGAGATACGTCGCTGGCGTTTGAAGCAGTCGCTGGGCCGCACCTGGCTTAGAAGACCTGAACTTCTGGAAAACCTGGCTCTGACTGAAGAGCAAGCAAAGTTGCTGGCCGAGTTCAAAAAAGAACACGCGCAACAGCAGCATGAACATGATGGGATGGCGTAAGCCCCCGAATATCAGTTTACCCAGGATAAGAGATTAAATTATGAGCAACATTATTAAGCAAATTGAACAAGAGCAGATGAAGCAGGACGTACCTTCATTCCGTCCGGGTGATTCCGTGGAAGTGAAAGTATGGGTTGTTGAAGGTTCCAAAAAACGTCTGCAGGCATTCGAGGGCGTGGTTATCGCTATTCGTAACCGCGGTCTGCACTCTGCATTCACTGTTCGTAAAATTTCCAACGGCGAAGGTGTTGAGCGTGTCTTCCAGACTCACTCTCCAGTAGTTGACAGCATTGCTGTTAAACGCCGTGGTGCTGTACGTAAAGCTAAACTGTACTACCTGCGTGAGCGTACTGGTAAGTCTGCTCGTATCAAAGAGCGTCTTAACTAAGATTCGCGCAATACACATCCTGATAGAAGGGCTGGCCGCAAGGCTGGCCCTTT
>NZ_JAIWPG020000049.1 GCF_020532665.2 Lelliottia sp. WAP21 | reverse complement strand
TGAGCTTCTCGCCACCGGCTTCCCGGTCTATGGTACCGACAGAAACGACTCCCTCAGCGGCTGGAACAACAATGACACGCTGTACGGCTACGCCGGAAATGACAGCCTCTACGGGGAAAAAGGCAATGACACCCTTATCGGCGGCACCGGCGATGACAGCCTTAATGGCAGCGCCGGTAACGACACGCTGGACGGCGGCGAGGGTAAAGACACCCTGGACGGCGGCGACGGGAATGACATCTACCGCTTCAGCGCCGGGCACGGCCACGATATCATCTCTGACAGA
>NZ_JAIWPG020000048.1 GCF_020532665.2 Lelliottia sp. WAP21 | reverse complement strand
CAACGGCGGTGACGGGAATGACATCTACCGCTTCAGTGCCGGCCATGGCCACGACATCATTACCGACAGCTACGCTTCCACCGCCAACTCCCTCGTCTTCGAGGGTGCCACCGCTGACCAGCTGCAGATGAAAAGGGACGGGAACAATGTCGTGATCCAGGTCTTCGGTGCCGAAGATTCCGTGACCCTCCAGAATTTCTTCTACGGTAATGATTATACCCGTTTCGAGCTGGTCTTTGATGACCGGACCTTCACCCGGGATGAGCTTCTCGCCACCGGCTTCCCGGTCTAC
>NZ_JAIWPG020000047.1 GCF_020532665.2 Lelliottia sp. WAP21 | reverse complement strand
ACTTCGCAGCGCACCTTTTCAGGTACACTCTGAAGTTTTCTTGTTTGTGCAGTAAAGGGATGGTGGAGCTATGCGGGATCGAACCGCAGACCTCCTGCGTGCAAGGCAGGCGCTCTCCCAGCTGAGCTATAACCCCATCGTAAATGCAAATCTCGTTACCGGTAATTTTTCCTGAGACAAGGCATGGTAACACGAAGCATACTTCAGTATGCGAGTGTTGCCATAACGCAGTATCAGGGAAAATTTGGTAGGCCTGAGTGGACTTGAACCACCGACCTCACCCTTATCAGGGGTGCGCTCTAACCACCTGAGCTACAAGCCTGCAGAGATTCTTTACTGCTTCA
>NZ_JAIWPG020000046.1 GCF_020532665.2 Lelliottia sp. WAP21 | reverse complement strand
TTCGGAGGCCACGGCGCAGGCCGCGTCAACAACTTCGCCCTGGAAGTGAATGGTGCCGCCCTGGACGGTGGCAGCAGAGGCGCTCATCGCAGCCAGGCCAAACGGGAGAGCAATAACGGCAGCCAGAATACTTTTTTTCATGATTTATTCCAATTTTATACACAAGAAAGGTGATGTAAGCAGGTCCGTCTGCGGGATAATTCCATTAGGTCTGGCTTCGTGTGCGAAAGGCAGGCCTAATAGTGCTGTTGCGGGGAACATTATTCGCGATACGAAATAAATAATCACGACAATAAATTATATGTATATATATAAAAATGACGAAAAAGAAAAACCTTTTAATAACAG
>NZ_JAIWPG020000045.1 GCF_020532665.2 Lelliottia sp. WAP21 | reverse complement strand
CCCTCGAAGACCAGGCGGTTAATGCCGGTCGTGGATCTGTCGGAGAGAGTGTCGCGCCCGTGACCGGCACTGAAGCGGTAGATGTCATTCCCGTCGCCGCCGTCCAGCGTATCTTTACCCTCGCCACCGTCCAGTGTGTCGTTACCGGCGCCGCCGTTAAGGGTGTCGTCGCCGGTGCCGCCGATAAGGGTGTCATCACCCGCATTACCGTAGAGGCCGTCATTCCCGTTATAACCGTACAGCGTGTCGTTGTTGTTCCAGCCGCTGAGGGAGTCGTTCCTGTCGGTACCGTAGACCGGGAAGCCGGTGGTGAGGAGCTCTTCCCGGGTGACGGTGCGGTCATCAAAGACCAGCTCGAAACGGGTGTACTCATTGTTAGAGAAAAAGTCCGGCAGGATCACGGCG
>NZ_JAIWPG020000044.1 GCF_020532665.2 Lelliottia sp. WAP21 | reverse complement strand
GGCCACCGCTGACCAGCTCCAGATGAAAAAGGACGGAAACAGTCTTGTGCTTCAGGCCTTCGGCTCTGAAGATGCCGTGACCCTCCCGGACTTTTTCTATAACAATGAGTACACCCGTTTCGAGCTGGTCTTTGAGGACCGCACCGTCACCCGGGACGAGCTTCTCGCATCCGGCTTCCCGGTCTACGGCACCGACAGAAACGACTCCCTCAGCGGCTGGAACAACAACGACACGCTGTACGGCTACGCCGGGATTGACAGCCTCTACGGCAATGCGGGTGATGACACCCTTATCGGCGGCACCGGCGACGACACCCTTAACGGCGGCGCCGGGAATGACATCTACCGCTTCAGTGCCGGCCACGGGCGCGACACCCTCTCCGACAGATCCACGACCGGCATTAACCGCCTGGTCTTCGAGGG
>NZ_JAIWPG020000043.1 GCF_020532665.2 Lelliottia sp. WAP21 | reverse complement strand
AAAAATGTACGTATCCAGACCGCGCACATCGTCCATCACCGTACGCCAGTAAATCCCCACCTCAGACAGAATGCGCCGGATAAACTCAAGGTCCGTTTCCCGCCACTGGGTGATAATTTCACGCGACGGGTACGTATGCTCCAGTCTGAATTCAAAATCAGGACCTTCCAGACCGTGTTTACGTAGCACCTGCTCAACCACCTCAGGAACGGACTGGTTCTGATATACCGCGCACTGCCGGGTGTAACCCAGGAGCGCCAGGCGCGAACTGAGCGTAAGCCGGTAGTGAGACTGATCCTTTGATGTGGAAAGCCACTCCAGGCGGGTCACCATACCGTGGACACTTTTACCGCTCCGCATCCGGAAAGAGGCATATTTCATCAGGACCTGTTCAGGGAGGATATTCGCCTGTTGGGTCGTGAACTCAATATCCCATTTGAACGGTTCGCTC
>NZ_JAIWPG020000042.1 GCF_020532665.2 Lelliottia sp. WAP21 | reverse complement strand
AAGCGAACCGTTCAAATGGGATATTGAATTCACGACCCAACAGGCGAATATCCTCCCTGAACAGGTGCTGATGAAATATGCCTCTTTCCGGATGCGGAGCGGTAAAAGTGTCCACGGTATGGTGACCCGCCTGGAGTGGCTTTCCACATCAAAGGATCAGTCTCACTACCTGCTTACGCTCAGTTCGCGCCTGGCGCTTCTGGGATACACCCGGCAGTGCGCGGTATATCAGAACCAGTCCGTTCCTGAGGTGGTTGATCAGGTGCTGCGTAAACACGGTCTGGAAGGTCCTGATTTTGAATTCAAACTGGAGCATACGTACCCGTCGCGTGAAATTATCACCCAGTGGCAGGAAACGGATTTGCAGTTCATCCAGCGTATTTTGTCTGAGGTGGGGATTTACTGGCGTACGGAGATGGACGACGTGCGCGGTCTGGATACCTACATACTG
>NZ_JAIWPG020000041.1 GCF_020532665.2 Lelliottia sp. WAP21 | reverse complement strand
AAGCGGCGTATGCCAGCCCAGCGTTTCACCGGCATAAGGCTTCGCCATCCGCAGCCACAGGTAACCGTAACCGGGTTCCGTGCCCTCCCGGTCGAAGTCCAGTCTGACTCTGTAGCGACCCTGCTCATCCAGGTGCGCGTAGATATCATTTTTCTCCCGGCTCTCAATGCGGGCCGGAAGCGTACCCGGGATGACCGGACGCGGGATTTCCACCGGGCGGAAACAGTAACGCTCGGTGTAAGGCATTCCCCAGACCGACACATGCAGACGGGAATCACGGGCGCCACGGAAGGTCACCAGGGTGAGAATAACGCCCTCTTTCAGGGCCTTAATGACATCGCCCTGCGGCTCCAGAACCTGCCCGGGTGAGAGGTTTGCAGCATTGCTGAACAGGTGAATGCGGGCCGACCTGTTAAGCTCCCGCTCGTGGTGAAGTCGGGCGTAGAATGCGCCGGATTCGGTTTCCGGCTCCGGGCTGGCATCGTCTCCCGCT
>NZ_JAIWPG020000040.1 GCF_020532665.2 Lelliottia sp. WAP21 | reverse complement strand
GTAATGCTACTCATGGGAAAATCCGAATCTGTTATCCCCATAACTGATAAGGATTTAACCATGAGTAGATTCCAGAAAGCATCTCATGTGCTCTGGTGTTGTCAATATCATATCGTATGGACACCCAAGTACCGATTTCGCATCCTGCGTAACAATGTTGGTCGTGAAGTTTATAAACAAATACGGATCTCAAGTGAACAGCTTGGTATAGAAGTGGTTGAGCTGAACGTACAGATAGATCATGTACATTTGTTGGTGAAGATCCCGCCGAGACTTTCAGTGTCACATGTAATTGGGCATTTGAAGGGAAGGACAGCATTAAGATTGTTCAGCAAGTTTCCTTACCTGAGAAAGAACAAGCTTTGGGGAAATCATTTCTGGGCGCGTGGTTACTGCGTCGACACCGTAGGTGTGAATGAAGAGATGATCAGAAAGTACGTGAAGTATCAGGAAAAACACGAGATGGAAGAGAGCCAACTTCCGCTAAAAGAAG
>NZ_JAIWPG020000004.1 GCF_020532665.2 Lelliottia sp. WAP21 | reverse complement strand
CAACTGTGCCGGGCTTTTTTTGGGTACGACAGGCTAATCAGTCGCTACCAAACAGGTCACGGGTATACACTTTATCCGCCACATCTGCCAGTTCTTCAGCCATACGGTTAGAAACGATAACATCCGCCTCTTTCTTGAAAGCATCCAGATCGCGAACCACACGAGAGTGGAAGAACTCATCTTCCTGCATCACCGGTTCATAAATAATGACCTGCACGCCTTTCGCCTTAATACGCTTCATGATCCCCTGAATGGACGACGCACGGAAGTTATCGGAACCACTCTTCATGATCAGACGGTACACACCGACGACCTTCGGTTTTCTGGAAAGGATTGAGTCGGCAACAAAATCTTTGCGCGTGCGGTTAGCATCAACGATAGCCGAAATGAGATTGTTCGGTACCGACTGGTAGTTAGCCAGCAGCTGCTTGGTATCTTTTGGCAAGCAGTAGCCACCATAACCAAAGGACGGGTTATTGTAGTGATTGCCAATGCGCGGATCGAGACACACCCCTTCGATAATCTGGCGGCTGTCCAGCCCCAGGCTCTCTGCGTAGCTGTCCAGCTCGTTGAAGTAAGCGACACGCATCGCAAGATAGGTGTTTGCGAAAAGCTTGATCGCCTCGGCTTCGGTGGAGTCGGTGAACAGCACGGCGATGTCTTTCTTCACGGCACCTTCCTGCAACAGAGCAGCAAAGCGTTCTGCGCGTTCTGAACGCTCACCAATAACAATGCGTGATGGATGCAGATTGTCGTATAAGGCACGACCTTCGCGTAAAAACTCCGGCGAGAAGATGATGTTATCGATGCCGTATTTTTCACGGACAGACTGGGTGAAGCCAACCGGAACGGTGGATTTGACGATCATCACGGCGTTAGGGTTGATTTCTTTTACATCACGGATAACAGATTCAACGCTGGAGGTATTGAAGTAGTTTGTTTTTGGATCGTAATCGGTTGGCGTCGCAATGATCACATAGTCCGCACCGCGATAAGCATCATGCTTGTCGGTTGTCGCGCGGAAGTTTAGCGGCTTCGTAGCCAGGTATTCTTCAATCTCTTTGTCTACAATCGGGGACTGCTTTTGATTAAGCATATCCACTTTGGTCTGCACGATATCCAGCGCCACCACTTCGTGATTCTGCGCAATAAGAATACCGTTAGAGAGACCGACGTAACCTGTTCCGGAGATGGTAATTTTCATAATATTACACTCAAATTATTAGAGGAACTTAACAATAAATTTATTATCAGAAAAAGCATATTTTATGTCAATCAAGCAAACGATTTATAGGAACTTACTTATAAAAGTCCTAATAATGTACATTTGGCTTTTTATCGAGAATGCGCATTGGAGAACCTACTGCAATTTTATCGGCAGGTACGTTTTTTGTAACAATGCATCCAGCACCAATCACAGCTCCATCGCCTATCATAACATTTCCAAGTACTATAGCATTTGCATAAATAATTACATTATCACCAATAACTGGGTATAGTTCGCTTTTATTATTCCCAACACCAATAGTAACATTCTGATAAATCGTGCAATTCATTCCTAAAGTGACATCCTTTCCAATTACTATGCCTATTGGATGCGGAAGGAACGTTTTCTTTTCACCTAAACTTCTTATCCCTATAGTAAAATGGTTAACAAGAGGTAATTTGAAAGAACGATAATACTTAAAACTATTTTTATACTCCAGGAGTTCCAGGAATTTTAAACGTAAGAAAAAATGCAATTTTTTAAAAAAGCCGTTATTAGCTTTCATTTTTCACAGCATCCTTTTTAAGCATCATTGAGATTAGTTTTAAACCACCCGGAATACCAAATAACAAAACGGACTGGGATTGCCATCTAAAGCACTCGATGGTTTTTTTATTATATGAATTGCTTAACCAAGCAGCAAATATTTGACTGAACACTGACGCAAATGCAGCTCCAATCACACCATACTTAGGAATGAGGAAAATATTTAATGTGAAGTTAATTATCAAACCAATTACTGCTCGAACCAAACGCAAATAAGTCAAACCATAAATAATCATCAAATTTGTGCATGCAGAGCCGAACACAGCAAACGTTGTACTGGCTAAAAGGATTAATAAAACATTATAGGATTCAGTATAAATACTACCGAACATGATCGGTATAAAAAAGTAAGCCGCAATCGCAACCAAAATCGCCATTATAAACGAACTAAAATAAACCACATCAAAATAAAATTTCACATTTTCTTTAGAAGGTGAACGCGCTATTAACGGATAGTATGATGTCACCAAAGCAGCAGGTATAAATACATATGCTTCAGCAATTCTTATTGCAACACTAAATACAGCTACCGACTCAGCCCCAAGCATTTTCATTAGCATGATTTGGTCAAGCCTGGTATAAAGCACTATAATTACTGAAGATGCAATAATTGGCCAAGATTCTTTTAGCAACTGCTTTAACATCTGAAATCTAAAATTCTTAATACTAACGCTGATGTATTTCTTTTTGTAAGTGATAAATATGAATGCGATGAATGAAACAAAAAAATCAAAACTATAAGAAAAAGCAAACCACAAAATATTGGCAGATTTATATAAAAGATACACTTTGAAAAGTGATGAAAATATAAGAGAAAATAGACTTATTTTTGTAATTACAGAAGCTCGTAGTTGTGATTGATAGTATGAAAAATATGTATTCTGCGCTTGGAATATTAAACTTAACAAACAAACTATAAGAACAATTTTGTTAACATCAGGAATTGATTCAAAATACAATCCCGAAGCGAATATAGCAATTATTAAAAATGAACATACTACCCTTGACCAAAAGGCTGTCGAAAAAATATAATCATGATTATTTTTTTGCTGAAATTTATTAATTAACACATTATCAAAACCTAAGCTTGTTATTGCAAGCAACATAGTAGCGATCGTTTGATAATATGACAATAAACCAAATTCAGTTGGACCAAGCACCCGCGAAACAAGTGCAAACAGTACAAACCCTACAGCAATTCTGATAAATTTTTCAGCAAAAATCCAGCCTGCATTTTTAATGTATTCAGACATTGACATTCTCGAGCTATTAACTCATTAAGCTAATAAAGACTGCATTACTATCGATAATATATAGCTTTTATGAAATTTATTGAGATGATAAATAAAAAAGCCTGGCGCTTGCCAGGCTTGTTTAAAGATAAATATTTAATCCAGCCATTCGGTGTGGAACACACCGTCTTTGTCCGTACGCTTATACGTATGCGCACCAAAGTAGTCACGCTGCGCCTGAATCAGGTTGGCAGGCAACACAGCAGCACGGTAGCTATCGTAATAGGCTACGGCTGCAGAGAAGGTAGGAACCGGGATACCGTTCTGTACCGCATAAGCAACAACATCACGCAGCGCCTGCTGGTAATCATCGGCAATTTGCTTGAAGTACGGCGCGAGCAGCAGGTTGGCAATGTTTGCGTTTTCTGCATAGGCATCGGTGATTTTCTGCAGGAACTGAGCACGAATAATGCAGCCAGCGCGGAAAATCTTCGCGATTTCACCGTAGTTCAGATCCCAGTTGTTCTCGTCAGAGGCAGCACGCAGCTGAGAGAAGCCCTGAGCGTAAGAGACGATTTTACCCAGGTACAATGCGCGACGCACTTTCTCGATAAACTCAGCTTTATCGCCAGCAAGCTTTGCTTGCGGACCAGACAGCACTTTAGACGCGGCAACACGCTGCTCTTTCAAAGAAGAGATGTAACGTGCAAAGACAGACTCAGTGATCAATGACAGCGGTTCGCCCAGATCAAGCGAGCTTTGGCTGGTCCACTTGCCGGTGCCTTTGTTTGCTGCTTCATCCAGAATCACATCAACCAGGTATTTACCCTCTTCATCTTTTTTGGTGAAGATGTCTTTGGTGATGTCGATCAGGTAGCTGTTCAGTTCGCCTTTGTTCCATTCGGTAAAGGTCTGCGCCAGCTCTTCATTGGACAGGCTCAGGCCACCTTTCAACAGTGAATACGCTTCTGCGATCAGCTGCATGTCGCCGTATTCGATACCGTTGTGAACCATTTTTACATAATGACCCGCACCGTCCGGACCGATATAGGTCACGCAAGGTTCGCCGTCTTCAGCCACCGCGGCGATTTTGGTCAGGATAGGAGCAACCAATTCGTACGCTTCTTTCTGACCACCAGGCATGATGGATGGGCCCTTCAGCGCACCCTCTTCGCCACCGGAAACACCGGTACCGATAAAGTTGAAGCCTTCAGCAGACAACTCACGGTTACGACGAATGGTGTCATGGAAGAAGGTGTTACCACCATCAATGATGATGTCGCCTTTATCCAGGTATGGTTTCAGGGAGTCGATAGCAGCATCAGTGCCTGCACCGGCTTTCACCATTAACAGGATACGACGAGGCGTTTCCAGAGATTCAACAAATTCCTGCACCGTAAAGAAAGGAACCAGCTTCTTGCCCGGGTTCTCTGCGATGACTTCTTCGGTTTTATCGCGGGAGCGGTTGAAAACGGAGACGGTATAACCACGGCTTTCGATGTTCAGCGCCAGGTTGCGCCCCATCACTGCCATACCGACAACGCCGATCTGTTGTTTGGACATTACATACTCCTGTCAGGTGTGGTCACCGCGACTTATGCGCGGCTTGAATGTTAAATGATATTAACGCGCAATCGTTTTTTTTGGTACAAAAAAAACAACATGTCAAAATAGTTATTACGCACTGAATAATTTTTTAAGATTTTTTCGCATGCTGATACAATTTTTAACCATCAAATATCTAAGCATACTTTTCACATGCCAAATAAAGTGTTTTGAGAAAATTTTTCTATTTTCATGAGCTGCCAAATGCAGAGCTTTAACGTCAGGAAGATAGGTTAACTTGCAGTTATGAAGCATGTTAGCACGAAGACAAATATCAATGTCTTCACAATACATGAAATAGCCCTCATCGAAACCATTCAACGACTCGTATAGACTAGCTTCAAAAAGCAAGAATGACCCTGATGCCCAATCTACCTTTCGAGGCGCAATTATTAATGATTTATTTAAAATCGTTTTATTATTAGCAAATACGAAAGAAGATAAAAAATCTAACAGGGAAGGATATTTTCTTACAGAATTATCATAAACTTTGTAATCTGCATCTTTAAAAAGATTTATACATGAAAAAGTTATCGATTCTGTTTGAACGGTCTTCATCAACAGATGCAACTGTTCTGGACTAATATATACGTCTGGATTTAAAACTAAAAAATACCATCCCTGAGAAGCAGAAGAATATTTACTTTTGAATAAATTAAAAGCTTTATTGTTATTCTCACCAAAACCGTGGCGAATATCATTTTTTATATAATTTATATTTCTTTCGTTACACCAACTAGCAAAGCCTTCCTCACCAATATTATCTACTATACAAACATCTACATTTTGTTCATTTGATAATAGATCTAAAGAACCTAAATCTTTTATTAACTTAAAGTGTCCATGTGAAACCACAGAAATATTAACTTGCATGTTTTAATTCCGAACTGATAAGTTTCAAAACATAATCCATCCACATTTTATTTTGCTTATTAAAGAAATCACAATTTTCAGATTCATTTCTTAACCGATCTTGATGAATTAAATCAATGACATCAGAAACATCAGTATTCAGAGAAACGCCATCAGGAAAATATTCTTTTAAAATTAATGAAGATGGTATAGGTGTTGAGATAACCTTAGCCCCAAGGCAAAAAGCTTCTAAGTTTGGTAACCCTAAACCTTCCCATTTTGACAAGCAAATAAAATAACGCGTTGAACTAACATATTGTAAAAATTCATGCCTAGGCAAACCATCCCTAATGAACATGGCGTGCTTTGAATTAACAATCTTTCTAGATTGGTTAATCAATATAGTTTTAATTCCTGCATCATTTAAGGATTCAAATAGAGCAATGGTTTCATCACAACCTTTATACTCCCCATCCCTTAACACTAACAATGCATCAGAAGGTTCATTGGTTAACTCATTAGTACAAGATAATAACGGACTTTCAAAATCAATGTAAGCAAAACCGTTTGCGCTTGAAAATGATAAACCTATTTTTTCTGCCAGGTATTTATTTGTGACAATTACCTTATCCGCCCTAAGGTAATTCTTCCAAAGAAGAACACCTAAAAAATATAATTTTTGCGGATAGAATTGTGACTCAATATCTTGAACAAGAGCGAACCTTGCTGGTTTTATGAAATTAAATAATGCTGTCAAATGGTGTGAGGAAATATAAAACTTACAGAATAATGAATAAAATGAAAGATTAATAAAACTTAATAGATTTAACAAAGAGTTAAGTATACCGCGTCGATGCCTTTTTAGTTTTACCTGTCCAATAGGTTTTTTTGAAAATCCTGAATTTGCGTAAACATCAAATCCTTTTTCTTGTAAATATAATCCCATATTTAAAGATACCAAATTTCCACCTGAAAGTGAAAATCGTGGAATCGCGATCACCAACTCAGTCATTTTCAAACCTTCAAATAATCTTTATCTTTGTATTTAATCGCCATGTACACTTTATGCAGTAAAAAATATGCACGTATGGCAACCCAGTCAATTATATTATCTGAATAGACTACATAACGACCTTGCTTCATCAGCTTATATCTTTGCTTTAAAGAACTGGAATTATCATTTAACGTCGAAAGCGATAAGTCATGCTCAAATTTATATTTTAGTACAAAAACTGAATGACCATTCTTTCTGAACTCACGCATAAAATAATCATCAGTACAGTAATTAATCAAATCTTTATGATATCGGAAACCAGTCCGCCTAATATAACCTAGCGCAATGATCATTCCACTGTTAATTGCACTTAGATGTTTAAGGTCAGTATAACCGTACGGAGTTACCTGATAGTAATGTCCCTTCATATAATTAATTATTGATGGACTAACGATCGTTTCTTTAAAATTAATTATAGGCAGGATTAATTCCGGTGAGTCTTTCCTAATTACAGAAAGAAATTCATCTATAAATTTTTTATCGAAAGAAGAATCTTGATCAAGTATTATTAAATAATCGTCATTTTCATATAAATCTAAAATAGCATTGTAGACGTAAGATAACGGTTTATTTGTGGCATCGTGATGGTACCTAACTTCAGACAAACCTACGCATTCCTTTCTAAGCGAATTTATAGAATTCAAATCTTGAGCTGAAGGACTATTATCCCAAAGAAAAAGTTCAAAGTTGGCATCAATGAAAATATCAGAAAATATTCTTTTTAGAGAAAGTATAGTTTCGGATGTGTCGGTAGTTTCTTTATATAAAACCACTAGTAATTTTATTTTTTTCATATTTAACTAAAATTGATATTATGCATTAAACCTTGAGTAATAAAGTAACCTAAACCAAATGTTACAATACATGCTTTATATATGTAGGGTTGCTTAAAATAACTTGCCAGATTTGCGAAAAGAATAATAATTACTATGCAATAAAATTCAGAAAACCTAAAGGCCATCACTGGTATAAACGCCATAGCATAGAAGCAAAAAAGACCTAAACCCAATAATTTTACATATAGGATGTCTCTTGCATTTATATTATCACCAATAAAGACAATTACGGAACAGTAAATAACGAATAAAGTACTATAGTAAAAATTAAAGACGTTTATTTGGTTCAACGCATCATTCTTTTGTATCGTGAGGTAGGCATTAATTTTAGAAGATAAAAAATTAGGTAAATATTGCGCAGCATATGATAAAACGTTAGCATTCAAAATCAGTGCCGCCATTATCCCTACTATCGGCAGCATCAAATATAGCATTTTATTTAATTTATTTTTATTTACTATAAATATAACGAATGCTAAAACCGCGGAATAATGGAAACAGGTTGCTGCAAAAACTTTAATAAGTGAATTTGTTTTACGATCCTTTACGCGATCATTTATAGCTAATAAAAATAAAGCTGAAGCAACTCCAACCCTAATTTGAGTAAGATCATGTAGTATATAGTAGAAACAAATATATATAATCAAACTCAGAATTGGATATAATGAAGATCTTAATATTGCTATTATTTTTAGGGTGACCCCCAGAATCGCGAAAATAAGAAAGAAAGTAGTAGTGCTTTTATCAAAAGCCAAACCATTGAATATTTGAATAACATTAAAAGCTGGCTCTCTTAAATAAAGATCCTCAAACTTTATTGAATCGCGAATCATATTGACATAATTAAATGAATCACGATCAATACCTATTGGCTTTAGGCCAGCTAATAAAATTAACGTTATCCCAACAATAAATATAATAAAGCTTGATTTTCTTATGCTATGCATTTATGGACACCAGCGAAAATAATATAAGCGTCTAATTAAAAGATTAACTCTGTCTTTTAATTTATCAAAAAGATTTCTGCTTTGATAATTTTTATGTGGCTTATATCTGAAATATGAGTTGTTATTTCTGCAAGTTTCTTCCATAAAATGGAATTTTACACCATTCTTCCATAGTACATATGCTAAACTTAATTGATCACGTTGCGACTGATTTTGTAATTCTGCCCACCAATCATTCATGATTTTAATAATAACTATTTCATTATGTTTTCTCAGAAGGATATTATTTTCACCCAATCCATAATTACTGGCCATACCTTCTTCTTTATACTTTTGCATTTGCTTAACTATAGCTGTTTTATTTCCTTTTTTTTGAATAATGCATTCTTTTGCTTCTTGGAATATACAAGCCCTATCGCCATGCTTTGGCATAACAAAATCATAATTATTAATGTATTTATCAAATATATCTTTTGGATTGGCTGATAGTTCAATATTTGAGTCAATGTAAAGACTATAGATATAATTAGACAATACAATATGAGGATGTAACTTGTAATATCGATTTAACATTGCAGGAGATAAATCTTTATTATTTACCTTTACAACTTCCCAACCTTTATTTGATTCAAAATCGGAATCTGTAAAGCAAATGAAATCTACTTCAGATGCAGTATAGGCAGCTACGTCTGGTAAAATATCATAGCCACCAAATAATGCTGTATAAACTACATATTTTTTTGACATATCTCTTATCATCTACTTTTTAAAAGTGCTGGTTGAGACATATCTTTTTCTGAAAGAATAGGTGTATAATCAATGCCCCAATCAATACCAATATCTGGATCATTCCAAATAAGTCCTCTATCACTTTCAGGGTGATAATAATTCGTTGTTTTATAAACGAACTCTGCCATCTCGCTCAATACTAAAAATCCATGAGCAAAACCTTCAGGAATCCACAATTGTCGTTTATTCTCTGCTGAAAGATTAACCCCAACCCACCTACCAAACGTTGGTGAGGATTTACGAATATCAACAGCTACATCAAAAACCTCCCCTACCACACAACGCACTAATTTCCCCTGTGCATGTGGTTCTAGCTGATAGTGAAGCCCACGGAGAACACCCTTAGTTGATTTCGAATGATTATCCTGAACAAAGTTAACCTTGCGGCCAACAGCGTCTTCAAACGCTTTTTGGCTAAAGCTTTCAAAGAAAAATCCACGATCGTCACCAAATACCTTAGGTTCAAAAATCAAGACATCTGGAATCTCTGTTTTAATAACATTCATTAATCAATAACCTTTAATCATTTTCAGCAGATATTGGCCATATGCATTCTTTTTAAGCGGCTCTGCTAGTTTTTTAACTTGTTCTGCATCAATAAAGCCTTTGCGATAAGCAATCTCTTCCGGACAGGAAACCTTCAGCCCCTGACGCTCTTCGATAGTCGCAATAAAGTTGCTTGCCTCAATCAGGCTTTGATGCGTACCTGTATCCAGCCATGCATATCCACGTCCCATCATGGCAACAGACAAACGGCCTTGCTCCAGATAGATACGGTTGATATCGGTAATTTCTAATTCACCGCGTGCGGATGGCTTGAGGTTTTTTGCCATTTCGACGACATCGTTGTCATAAAAATAGAGGCCGGTCACTGCATAGTTACTTTTAGGTTCTAATGGTTTTTCTTCAAGGCTTATTGCTGTACCTGATTTATCGAACTCAACCACACCGTAACGTTCCGGGTCATTGACGTGATAGGCAAACACTGTCGCGCCATCACCTTTATTCAGTGCCGATTCAAGCTGTTTTGGCAAGTCGTGACCGTAAAAAATATTATCGCCCAGCACCAGCGCACAGCTATCGTCACCAATAAACTCTTCGCCAATAATAAATGCCTGCGCCAGTCCATCTGGACTCGCCTGCACTTTATACTGCAAGTTCAAACCCCACTGGCTACCGTCACCCAGCAACTGCTCAAAACGCGGTGTATCTTGCGGCGTGCTGATAATCAGGATGTCTTTAATCCCTGCCAGCATAAGCGTAGACAACGGGTAATAGATCATCGGTTTATCATAGATTGGCAACAGCTGTTTGCTGACGGCCATTGTCACTGGATAGAGACGAGTGCCGGATCCACCAGCAAGAATAATACCTTTACGCGTAGTCATTTTGAATTCTCTAAAAATACAAAATGCCCGTCACCGGGCATTTAATAAGGATTAAATTGTTTGCGCCGCAAAAAGTTCAGCGAGCATACGTTTAACGCCGACATCCCAGGCGGGCAGAACAAGGCCAAAGTTACGCTGGAACTTATCAGTTCGTAAGCGCGAATTTTGTGGCCGACGCGCAGGGGTAGGATATGCAGTGGTTGGCACAGCGTTTAGTTGCTCGATAGCCAGTTCTATACCTGCGTTGCGCGCCTCATCGAATACCAGCGCAGCATAGTCATACCAGGTCGTTGTTTCAGATGCGACAAGGTGATAAAGGCCTGCAACATCTGGCTTCGTCAAGGCGACTCGAATGGCATGTGCAGTACAGTCCGCCAACAGCTCTGCTCCTGTCGGGGCACCAACCTGATCGTTAATGACGGATAATTCGCGACGTTCTTTCGCCAGGCGTAGCATGGTTTTGGCAAAATTATTTCCTTTTCCAGCGTACACCCAGCTGGTACGGAAAATAAGATGCTTAGGACAATGTGCTTGTAGGGCTTTTTCACCCTCAAGTTTTGTCTGGCCGTATACGTTCAATGGCGCGGTCGCGTCGGTTTCGCTCCATGGCGTTTCGCCATCGCCAGGGAAAACATAATCGGTTGAATAATGCACAACCCAGGCACCCAATTTTGCCGCTTCTTTTGCAATAGCTTCTACGCTGGTTGCATTCAATAGACGGGCGAAATCGGGTTCAGATTCGGCTTTATCAACGGCAGTATGTGCCGCTGCGTTAACGATAACATCAGGTTTGATAGCGCGTACGGTTTCAGCAATGCCTTCCGGGTTACTGAAGTCACCGCAGTATTCTTTTGAATGGACATCAAGCGCGATCAGATTTCCTAATGGTGCCAGAGCGCGCTGCAATTCCCAGCCTACCTGCCCTGTTTTACCAAATAATAAGATATTCATTACTTGCGGCCACCATAGTTCTGATCGATCCAGTTCTGATAAGAACCGCTTTTAACATTGTTCACCCAGTCCTGGTGATTCAGGTACCATTCAACCGTTTTACGAATCCCACTTTCGAAGGTCTCTTCCGGTTTCCAGCCCAGCTCTGCCGCGATTTTATGTGCGTCAATAGCATAGCGGCGGTCGTGACCAGGACGGTCTGCAACGTAGGTGATCTGATCGCGATATGAACCGTCTTTAGGGACAATCTCATCTAAAAGATCGCAAATGGTATGCACCACATCCAGGTTTTGCTTCTCGTTATGACCACCGATATTGTAGGTCTCACCCGGCTTGCCCTGAGTCACGACGGTGTAAAGTGCACGTGCGTGATCTTCAACATACAGCCAGTCGCGGATCTGATCGCCTTTGCCGTAAATCGGCAACGCTTTGCCATCCAGCGCATTCAGAATGACCAGTGGGATCAGTTTTTCCGGGAAGTGATATGGGCCATAGTTGTTGGAACAGTTCGTGACAATGGTCGGGAAACCGTAGGTGCGTAACCAGGCGCGGACCAGATGATCGCTGGACGCTTTAGACGCTGAATACGGGCTGCTCGGCGCGTAAGCCGTTGTTTCAGTAAAGAGGGGGAGTTCAGTATTGGCCGGTTCTTCGTCCGGATGTGGCAGATCGCCATACACTTCATCCGTCGAAATATGGTGGAATCGGAACGCAGCTTTTGCCGTATCGTCAAGCGTTGACCAGTACGCGCGCGCAGCCTCAAGCAATACATAAGTGCCAACAATATTGGTTTCAATAAAGGCAGCCGGGCCAGTAATTGAGCGGTCAACGTGGCTTTCTGCAGCGAGATGCATAACGGCATCAGGTTTATGCGTAGCAAAAATACGCTCCATGGCAGCTTTATCGCAGATATCCGCCTGTTCGAAGGCATAACGGCTGTCACCGCTCACCTCAACAAGGGATTCAAGGTTACCCGCGTAAGTCAATTTATCAACATTGACGACTTCATCCAGAGTATTTTTAATAATATGTCGTACAACCGCTGAGCCGATAAAACCGGCACCGCCCGTAACAAGAATTTTCACGTTATCTAATCCGCTGTTTGAAAATATCGAAATATGGATGTTCTGTTTTACAACCGCAGGAGGCTGTCTGCAGAAAAATGACACGCTACCGCCCCTGGCTTAACAGCTACCAGTGTACTGAGCATAATCTTAATGTGAGGTAATTCAGCACTGAACGTCAGCGATAACTGCCAATCAATGCACTTAAATATGGCCTTAATTGTCGTTCTTCTCGGCGGCAGAAACAAGCAAAAATCTTATCTGATACGTCCAAAAATAGAACAGGTAACCCTTTGTTATTATTGGTTTTTGTAATAAAAAAACGGCAGTGACCATAATGAGCGCTCGTGCCTGCTCAAAATGCTCACTGCCGTGATGGGGTGGAAGCCGGTAGATGTTACTCTGCTAACAGCTTCTCAATGCTCTTACGGAACTTCGCCCCTTCCTTCAGGTTACGCAGACCATAGTTCACAAACGCCTGCATATAGCCCATTTTCTTACCGCAGTCGTAGCTATCACCGGTCATCAGCATTGCGTCAACAGACTGTTTTTTCGCCAGTTGTGCAATCGCATCCGTCAGCTGAACACGGCCCCAGGCGCCAGGTTCTGTGTTTTCCAGCTCAGCCCAGATATCGGCATTCAGAACATAACGGCCTACCGCCATCAGGTCGGAGTCCAGGGTCTGTGGCTGATCCGGCTTCTCGATAAACTCGACGATGCGGCTCACCTGCCCTTCTGATTCCATAGGTTCTTTCGTCAGAATGACGGAGTACTCAGAAAGATCGCCCTTCATGCGCTTCGCCAGAACCTGGCTGCGGCCCGTTTCTTTAAAGCGAGCCACCATGGCGGCCAGGTTATAACGCAGTGGATCGGCAGAAGCATTATCCAGGATGATATCTGGCAGCACGACGATAAACGGGTTATCGCCTACAACAGGACGAGCGCACAGAATAGAGTGGCCCAGGCCCAAAGGCTGCGCCTGGCGAACGTTCATGATGGTCACGCCTGGCGGGCAGATAGACTGCACTTCGGCCAGAAGCTGACGCTTAACGCGCTGCTCAAGCAACGCTTCGAGTTCGTATGAGGTGTCGAAATGGTTTTCGACCGCATTCTTGGAGGAGTGCGTTACCAGAACGATTTCTTTGATCCCTGCAGCAACAATCTCGTCGACGATGTACTGAATCATCGGCTTGTCAACGATCGGCAGCATCTCTTTAGGAATCGCTTTCGTGGCGGGCAGCATATGCATGCCCAGGCCAGCTACCGGTATGACTGCTTTCAAATTAATCATTATTTCTTCCACCTTAAAATGGTTGACGAATTATAGCCCTTTGGTCTGTTTTCGCCAGCATGATTTCATTCAATTCTGTATTGATACTACGCGTTGAGACCATAAAATGCAGTAGTTGCAATCCTAATAGAAAGCCGTTTCGTACCAGGATTAATCGTAAAAGTGTGATGCAGACTTACCGATGCGGCAGTCGAAAATTAAGTTTCTCCGCATTCACCACATGCTGATCCACCCGGTCGATATCCACCGAACTCTGCCCTTTCTCGTTGACGGCCTTTATGTTCGCCAGTGAAAGCAAGGTCTCTTGTTTCGCCATAAACTTGCCGCGGACGTCTTTACGCAGGTCGAAATTCATCTTCAGCGCCGGGCCTGTCGTCGCCTCCTGCATGACATTGATATTACGCAGGAAAAGGTGCTGCGGTTTGTTATGCAGTTCCAGCGTGGCGCGCTGCATGTCGACGTTGGTGATCGCCACAAACGACGTTTCGTTCCCGGAGGAGATCTGTATTCCGCGCAACTTATAGGCAAGCTGGCGATTATCCATACGAATATCATTCAGCTTGAAATTCTGTGGGATGGAGAGGTAATCCCCTTTGATAACGCCATAGCCGATCAGCATTCCCGCACTATTGACCATATCGACATTATCAATAATGAAATTATCACAACCGTAAATTGCCACCGTGGCGTTATCTATTCCGGCCTTCTTGCTGAAGTCAGGGGTGATATTCTTCGCTTTTATATTACGAATAATAAAGTGTTTACCGTTTTCGACGTGAACCAGCTGTCGGCAGTTGCTTCCGGTGATATTCGCCACCACAAAATTTTTCACGGTTTGCTTTTCGGGGTAGTCGTTATCGTAGGTACTACCCGCCAGGCCGATGCCGATGCCCCAGTTGATCTTGCCGTTGGTACAGTTGATGTTATCAATCACATGGTCAGAGATCAGAATGTTGCGATCGTTAATCGCCACGTTCCATTCAATCGCATCCCCCTGCAAATGACTGAAACGGCTGTGTGTGATACGCGCCCCGTCGACCTGATTATGGAAGCCCTGGCGCAAAATGGCGTAGTTGGCCTGGGTTACGGTGATATTGTCGATGAGCAGGTTACGCATCACTCTGGTTTTTTTGCCGCCGATATAAATCTGCGTAACCGGGCCGAAACCGCTCATGGCTAAGCCCTGAATGACGCAGTCTGAGCCGCGTACGTCCAGGGTGATATTGTCCGTGCGACCTTTGCCTTCGCCAATTACTTTGCACCCTTCCTGCAACACAAAGCGTCCACGACCATTCCCGGTCAACGCGCCCCGAATCAGCAGCGTTTTTCCGTCGGGGATAAAGATACCTGTGTTGATGTTCTCGCAGGTTAACCCCGCAGGAACCACTACCGTATCCCCGTCTTTAAACGCCTGCTTAAAGGCGGCAATCCAGTCATTGTGGTTGTAACGGCTGATATCCACCGTACCGCCACCTGCCGCCTGCGCCAGCCGCGAGCTTAACAGAGGGGTGGCCGCCAGCAGCGAGCAGGTGGAAACGAACGTGCGTCGGGTTATCTTCTTAAGCATAAAACCTCGGCTTTTAAAGCGTTTGCAGCAGGGTCGCGAGCTGGCGATTGATCACCTGCTGGTTAAATTCAGTTTCGACTTTTTGCCGCGCGTTACGCAGCACAGGGATCAGCTCCTGCTGTTCGATATCGCTGAACGCCGCCAGACGATCGGCCAGGGCCAGGGCGTTGTTCTCGGGCACCAGCCAGCCGGAATGCTCCGGTTCAATCAGCTCCGGAATGCCGCTGTGCAGCGTGGAGACCACCGGAATACCCACGGCCATCGCCTCCATCAGCGCAACCGGAATCCCCTCCATATCGCCATCCGCCCCGGTGACCGACGGCAACAGGAAGACATCGGCATCATCCAGCATGGCTTTGACCTCGTGGCTGGGTTTAAAACCTGGCATCTCGACGTAACCTTCCAGCTGATACTGCTCGATCAAGGTGCGTAAGCGACGCTCCCACGGCCCGATGCCCAGAATGCGGTAGTGGAAGTCGACCCCGCGGGATTTCAGCTGTCGGCAGGCTTCGATGGCGACGTGAAGCCCTTTTTTCTCCGTCAGGCGCGCCACGGAGATAATCTGTAAGGTCTTACCGGGCACTTTCGCCGGACGTTGGGTAAAGCGTTCCATATCCACGCCCATGCGCGATACCGCGATTTTCTCACTCGGGCAGCCCATGGTTTTCAGCCGGCCCGCCCATAGCTCGCTGATGGGCAGCATGATGTCGCCCCGGCGGAACAGCTGTTGGTATTCCGGCGTGTAGTGGTTGAGGACCTCCCGGCTGGAGATATCAATCCCGTGGAAGATGGTGGCGATTTTCCCGTTTATCACGCCAAGTTCGCGCAGTTTGGCCGCCGTGACGCCCGCCGGCCCGAAGTGGGCGATAAACACATCTGCGGTGTACGGCTGCGCCGTTTGCCCGCAAATGGACGACAGAATCAAGTTGCGCGCCTCATCGCCATAGCGAGAGAAATTCAACGCCTTCAGCGTGGAGGTGCGATGCAGGCCAAACAGCGTCTTCGTCGCACGATAGCGCAGCTTCGCCAGTCGCCCCTGCGGTTCATGCTGCAACCAGCGTGTTTTGGCTTCCAGGCCATACTGCGTCCACGCGGCGTGGGTATTTTGCGTATCGCCCTTTTGCAGGGCGATAATCTCCACGTCGTATCCCATATCGATAAACGCGGTGATTTGGTTCAGCACAAACGTTTCAGACGAGAGCGGAAATTTCAGTAAGAAGAAACCAATCTTCATTTGCCCTCCCCGATGCGATCGAGGACGGATTTCACCATATTCAGGCCATTTTCCCGCTCGGCTTTCACCGCCGTCGCCAGACGTTCATTGATTGCCGGCAACTGGCCCAGCGTATCGCCAACCATCGCGCCCAGCGATCCATCCAGCAGATGGCGGATATCCACCGCCATCTCCGGCATGCCCAACTGCTGCATAATGCCCGCCGATTTGTGTTCATAGTTGATGGCAATGGCCGGGGTACCAAAGTTCATGGAGATAATCGCCGAATGCAGGCGCGTGCCGACGGTCAAATCGCAGGCCGAAAGCAGTTTCCCCATCTCCAGATCGTTAAGCTCGTCCATCACCACGTGGAAACGCGACGGATCGTTAACGATTTTCGCCAGGTTTAACGCCACCATGCGGTCGTCTTTGTTGTAGCTGTCGATACCGGTGCAGGTCGACAGCGCCAGCACCTGATAACCGCTGTCCAGCACGCGGTTAACTACCTCCGCAAAAGCCTGCTCGTAGGCGGCCTGCGTCGTGCCCAGGCGCTTGTCAAATGGCGCCAGTTCGCGAAGGGTAATCGCCACCGTTTTCTGTTTCGCGGCCACGTTCAGCCAGTGCTGCACGGCATAGCTCGCTTCAAAATCATTCACCTGATGATCCACCAGCCAGGCGGTGTCGACACCGTGCTCCACTTTTGAGGTGTCGATATTGCTGCGTTTCATCAGATCCAGGCTGACAGACTCGCGCAGGATCAACCCATCACAGTGGCCGAACACGTAATTCGCCAGCTGATTAAACTGCGGATCCTGGAATGGCCCGACGCTATGGCCAATCATGTAGAGCGGCTTTTTAGCCATAAAGGTGCAGAGCGCGTGTTCAAACTGCGGCACGCCATAGAGATCGACAAAGAACGATCCGCCCACCTGAATAATGGCGTCGTAGCCCGACAGCAGACGGACAAAATCGGTAAAGCCCTGGGCGATGGCGATATTGCGCAGCTTGCCGGTGTCGGTCACGCGGGAGAGCAGCACCTGATGCTGATAGCGACGGCGAAGGACTTTTTTCACGCGGCCCATTACGCCTGCGGCGCTGTTGTGCTGCTTCATCTGGCTGTATAACGGATCGCCCATCACCGGACGGTTTAATAACCAGGATGAGCTGACCGGATAGCGGCTCATTACATCCACGTCTGTCTCTGGCGCAAGGGTGTTAATGGCATCCAGTAAACCGCGCAGAATGGCGCTGTCGCCACGGTTTCCGCAGGTATGGTTGCCAAGAATCAATAATTTCATAATGACCTCATAAAGGGGTTCTGGATTCATTGGGTGCGCTGTGACGCCTTCACCCCGGCCCTCTCGCATGGGAGAGGGAGAAATAGCTAGCCTGCGCGAAGCAGCGTTTTCATTTTTTCGTTACGGCAAAACTGGCGTTTCATTTCAACCACCAGCGCATTGCGGGACAGGACAATCATCACCACAAAAGCCAGCGCGCCTGCGCCAATTTGCGCGGCAAGCAGCATGCCCAGCGACAGATGTCCGGCAAGCGCCATACCCAGGCCGTAGCTGACGGCAAGCGTGGGCAGCGAGAGGTAAAACGGCAGCCACAGGCTCAGGATGTACTGGCGATAGCTGGAGCCGAGCACCGGTTTAATCATCACGAAATAGCTCAGCACCGTGTTGACGATCTGCACCAGTAAAAAGCCGAGCGTCACGCCAATCGCCCCCGCCATATGCCCGCCGACCACAATGGCCGGAATGAACAGGAAGGTTTTAAATACGTTGAACTTAAAGCTGATATCCACGCGTGCTTTCGCCATCAGCAACGACCCGATGGGGTTGCCCACCGAACGTAACAGCCCAACCACGCAAAGCAGCTGTAGGATCGGCACAATGCTGTGCCATTTTTCACCGAACACCAGTGGAACAAAGTTATTGGAAACCACCATCAGCCCCAGCAGTGCCGGGAAGTTGATAATCCCCACCACCGACAGCAGCTTGTAGAAGTTCACGCGCAGCTTTTCCGTGTCATCCTGAATTTTGGCGAACGCCGGGAACAACACGCGGGTGATGATGGGATTGAGCTTCATCGGCGGCACCACAGCCACGTTGTAGGCCAGGTTGTATCCCCCGGCGACGCTCGCCCCGAGAATACGTGCCAGGACCAGCGTTGAAAGGTTGGTGTTGACGTAGTTAATGATGCTATCGGCCGTCAGCCACGCGCCAAAACGCAAATTAGAGGAGACGGAGGCCAGGGAGAAGTGAAGGCCCGGGCGATAAATCTTGCGACCAAAATAGCCGAACAGCAGCGTACGTACGGCAGTATTCACCAGATAACCGAGAATAGCCGTCAGCGCCACCGGCCAGAAATGCGCGCTCACCACGGTAAAGGTGAAGCCCGCCAGCACGGCGCTGGTTTCGATCATGCCGATCTTGCTGAACTCCAGCTCCTTTTGCATCAGGGCGCGGAACTGCTGTCCATGTGGGATAACCACGAAGGCAAAAGAGAGCGTGCGGATCAGCGTGGCAAGATCCGGGTTATTCAGCACATCACCGATCGCATCACTGAGCAGGAATACCACCGCAAAAACGGTGATCCCAAGTCCCACGTTCAGCCAGTAAAGCGTGGTCAGCTCCAGATGGCTGATCTCTTTACGCTGGATAATCGAGTTCGCTATACCAAAGTCCGACAGCGTATCGGCCAGGGCGATAATCACCAGCGAGACGGTCAACAGACCAAACTGGTGATTATCGATAATGCGTGCCAGCACGGTCATCTGTACCAGCCCAAGGCCGATGATGATGACCGTGGCGATAGCCGACCATTTTGCGCCGCTAATGGTTTTTTCACGTAAACTCATGACCGTTCCTTAATATGCTGCTTTGTTCACAAAGCCTTTAAAGATGGTCAGGAAGACGATTTTGATATCGAACCAGACGCTCCACTCGCGGATGTACTCCAGATCGAACTCAATACGTTTTTCCATTTTCTCCAGCGTATCGGTTTCACCGCGCCAGCCGTTGATTTGCGCCCAGCCGGTAATCCCTGGCTTGACCTTGTGGCGCAGCATGTAGCCTTCAATCAGCGCACGATACTGTTCGTTATGCGCCACCGCGTGCGGACGTGGCCCGACAATGGACATCCCGCCGGTGAGCACGTTGATAAACTGCGGCAACTCGTCAAGCGAGGTCCGGCGCAGGAAGTTCCCGACGCGGGTGACGCGCGGATCGTTCTGGGTGGCCTGGGTAACGACGCTGTCGTTTTCCATCACCTTCATCGAACGGAATTTCCACACCTTGATCGGCTTACCGTCCATACCGTAGCGGGTCTGGCGGAAGATAATCGGACCCGGCGAGGTCATTTTCACCGCCAGCGCGATACCGCACAGCACCGGGGAGATCAGCAGCAAAATCAAAGAAGAGAGCACGATATCTTCCAGACGCTTCAACACGCGGTTGATGCCTGAAAGCGGCGTGTCATACAGCGGTACCACCGGTACCCCGTTTACCTCTTCAATGCGGGAATGCAAAATGTTGAAGGTGAACACGTCGGGAATAAGGCTGACTGAACACGTCGTATCCGCCAGTTCGCGCATCAGGTTACGGATGTGACCCTCTTCGCTCATTGGCATCGCGATATAGACGTTATGAATTTTGCCCGCACGGGCATCTTCCACCAGTTGTTCAACGTTCCCCGCCCACTCAGACGGCACGCCGCCCGGTTTCGCGTCGTGATAAACCCCGACCACATCCAGCCCGAGCCAGGGCTCTTTGCGGAAACTCTCAAGTAGCGTCAGTCCGACCGGTAAATCCCCGGCGACCGCCACAAAACGTTTGTTGTAGCCGCGGTTGCGTAACCATCCCGCACCGAAGCGAATCAGCGAACGGCAGACGACCAGCCCCACGCTGGTTAACAGGTACCAGCTAAAATAGGTGGCAAAACTGTTATCAAAATCACTGCTAAAGGCCACCAGTCCGGCACTGAAGATCAGGCTCAGCGTCCAGTTTTGCAGTAACAGCATCAGCTCAGTGGTAATTTTCACACCGCGCCATGACCGGTAAAAGTCGGTCATTCCGCCAATCATCTGGAAGACCACGAGTGCGATGAGTGCCATCAGCAAATGCATGTATAAAAACGAAAGCCCGCTCAGCTGGCACACAACCCACAGACCACCGAACATGATGGTGATGTCAGAAAAACGCTGCACCATAGAGATTAACGATGCATTCGTTTTGGCTCGCTCGCGCTTTTTTAGATTCGTCATCGTTGTTCCTGTTTATGTTCAGCCTGTCCCCTCACCCTCTCCTCTCCCCAAAGGGAGAGGGAACTGCACGGTGCGGGCTTTTCTCCCTTGCCCTCTAAGAAGAGGGCCGGGGTGAGGGGCAAGGCCAACTGAGTTACTGTTTCAACAGCGCCAGAATGTCCTGCGTTCGCGCCTCCATCAGCGTGACATCCGCACGGGATTCGACGTTCAGACGAACCACCGGCTCCGTGTTTGATGAACGCAGATTAAACCGCCATTCCGGGAAGGCCATGCTGATCCCGTCGGTATGGTCAATTTCCAGTGCGTTCGGGGCAAAATGCGCTTCCACGCGGGCAATCGCCTCTGCCGGGGCCGCCAGCTTGCTGTTGATTTCTCCGCTCGCCGGGAACGCCGCCATGCGATCGCGTACCAGTTCTCCCAGCGTCTGGCCCTTCAGGCACAGCAGCTCGGTCACCAGCAACCACGGGATCATCCCGCTGTCACAGTAGGCAAAATCACGGAAGTAATGGTGAGCGCTCATCTCACCGCCGTAGATGGCGTCTTCTTCGCGCATACGCTCTTTAATGAAGGCGTGACCGGTTTTCGACATCACCGGCTCGCCGCCGGCGGCACGCACTACGTCCACCGTGTTCCAGGACAGACGCGGGTCGTGAATGATTTTCGCCCCCGGGTTTTTCTCCAGGAAGGCTTCCGCCAGCAGGCCAACAATGTAATAGCCTTCGATGAACTGCCCTTTTTCGTCGAACAGGAAGCAGCGGTCAAAATCACCGTCAAAGGCGATACCCATATCGGCACCGTGTTCAATCACCGCGTTGCGCGTGTCGTCACGACACTCCGGCAGCAGCGGATTGGGGATACCGTTCGGGAAGTTACCGTCCGGCGTGTTGTGCACTTTCACGAAGGTGACCGGCACGTTCAGCGCGTTAAAGCGCGCTTCCAGCGCATCCACCACCGGGCCGGCAGCGCCGTTACCGGAGTTAATGACCAGCTTCAGCGGCTTCAGGTTTGCCACGTTGATATAACCCAGCAGGTGGTCGATGTACTCTTTACGCAGATCGATCTGCTTATAGCTGCCGCGTTTTGCCTCGTTCACCGGCGGGAAGTCGTTGGCTTCCGCCAGGCGCTGCACGTCGCGCAGACCGGTATCGCCGCTGATAGGGCGAGCCCCTTCGCGCACCAGCTTCATACCGTTGTAATCCATCGGATTATGGCTGGCGGTCACTTCGATGCCGCCGTCCACGCCCAGATGGAACGTGGCAAAGTAGATCTCCTCGGTACCGGACAGCCCGATATCAAGCACGTCCACCCCCGCATCCTGCAGCCCTTTTGCCAGCGCCATTTTCAGTGTAGCGCTGGTCAGGCGAACGTCGCCCCCCAGCACGATCGTTTTTGGCTTCAGATACTCGCCATAGGCGCGACCAATGCGCCACGCAATGTCTTCGTTCAGCTCTTCACCCAGCTTGCCGCGAATGTCATAAGCTTTAAAACAGGTTAACTTTTCCATGATGATCCCTTTTTCAGGCAACAGTCGGCCCGCCCGTGTCACAGGCATAGTTATTTTTCATTCGTAGACCCGGTAAATACCCCGCAACCGGGCAGGATTAACCGGCGCTAGACCCGCCCGTAACGGTCTTCGAAGCGGACAATGTCGTCCTCTTCCAGATACGAACCGGAGCGCACCTCAATCAGATCGAGAGGAATTTTTCCCGGGTTTTCCAGGCAGTGGGTCGCCCCCAACGGGATGTAGATGGATTCGTTTTCACCCAGCAGTTTGATATCGCCATTGATGGTCACTTTTGCCGTCCCCGCCACCACGACCCAATGCTCGGCGCGATGATGATGCATTTGCACCGACAATCCTTCGCCCGGCTTCACAGTTATGCGTTTTACCTGGTAGCGATCGCCCGCGTCGATGGAGTCGTACTTGCCCCAGGGGCGATAGACTTCGCGGTGGATATGGTGTTCGTGACGCCCTTCGGCTTTGATCTGCTCAACCACCTTTTTGACGTCCTGAACCGCGTTACGGTCGGCAATCAGCACGGCATCTTTGGTCTGCACGACAACTAAATCTTTTACGCCAACGGTGGTAACCAGACCGGATTCGGCATACACGTAGCTGTTTTCCGTTTTGTGGCTGATCACGTCGCCGTGATGGACATTGCCTTCAGGCGTATGCGCGCTGATTTCCCATAACGATGACCAGGAGCCCACGTCGCTCCAGCCGGCGTCCATAGGCACCACCACCGCATCCGCCGTTCGTTCCATTACCGCGTAGTCAACGGACTCTTCCGGGCAGGCCAGGAACGACGCTTCATCTACGCGAATAAAGTCCAGATCCGGGTCGACCACGGCCATTGCTTTTTCGCAGGCGGTGAGGATATCCGGACGGTACTTTTGCAGCTCTTCCAGATAACGTCCGGCACGGAACAGGAACATACCGCTGTTCCAGTAATACTCTCCGCTGGCCACGTAAGCCTGTGCGGTATCGAGATTCGGTTTCTCGACGAACTGCGCCACGTTGAACGCCACGCTGTCGCCGACACCCGGCGCCACATCGCCACGACGAATGTAGCCATAGCCGGTTTCAGGCAGGTCGGGCACGATACCAAAGGTGACCAGCTTGCCGCTATCGGCATAGGGAATAGCCGCTCGAACCGCGTCGCGGAAGGTGTCTTCCTGCTGAATCACGTGGTCTGCTGCCAGCACCAGCAACAGCGGATCGCAATCCGGGCTGCTGCGTTTCGCCGCCAGCGCCGCCAGGGCAATCGCCGGCGCGGTATTACGGCCCGCAGGCTCAAGAATGATGTTTTCCGTCAGCTTGTTCAGCTGGCGAAGTTGTTCGGCAACAATAAAACGGTGCTGCTCGTTACAAATGACGACCGGGCTTTCGCACTCCACGCCGTTCAGACGATTCACCGTCGTTTGCAGCATGGTCAGCTCCCCTTTCAGGCAGAGGAACTGTTTTGGATAGAGCACGCGGGACAGCGGCCACAACCGACTTCCTGAGCCACCAGCCATAACGACCGGATACAATTTATTCTGACTCATGATTATCCCCGTATATCTGCAATAAATTGGCTAAGCACGTTCTCTTTTTCGAGCGTGCGTTCGGCATATTCACGTGCCACCGTGTTCTGTTTTGGCATGACGAGTGCCTGTTCAATTCCGGCGACCAGCGCGGATACCGATTCGGGCTCAACGCAAACGGCGATGCCCGGGTAACGGTCACACAGCTGGCCCAGTTCAGTCTCAGGTTCTGCGGTGATCACCGCATTGCCGCCGACGGCCAAAATGTTGGTCAATTTAGACGGCAGTACCGCATCCGCGGCACCGCGTTTCTGTACGACGAGATGGCAATCGCCCATCTTCAGCAGCGCAGGCAGTGCGTCATAGGACTGTAGCGGGAAAAATTTCACATTCTTCAGGCCACGGTCGCTGACCATTTTTTCCAGTCGCGCTTTCCCGCCGCCCTGCCCGACAATCACGAACATCCACGCCTGGTGACTCAGCTGCGCCGCCGCGTCGATAACGCTTTCCAGCCCCTGCTTTTCCCCGATATTGCCCGAGTAAAGGATGATTTTTTGATCCTCCGGCAATCCCAGTTGAGCACGCAGCGCTGCGGCATCACGCGCTTCAACGTCGCGGAAACGAGCCACTTCAGACCAGTTCGGGAAGAAGATCAGCTTCTGTGCCGCGACGCCTTTCTCCTGCGCTTTGTTCATCATTGAACGTGAAATGGTCGAGACATAATCCACGTTGTGCAGGCCGTTGCGTTCAAACGCACTGGCAAGCTTCGCGACTTTGCCGCCCTTCCCTTTTCCGGCCATTCCCAGACCGAGCATGGCATCCACTTCATAATCCTGAATGTGCAGCAATGTACGTGCGCCAGACAGTTTTCCCAGCAGACGCATCCCCGGGGTACAAAACAGCGTCGGAACCACGCCGATGATGCGATCCGGCTTCCAGCGTCGCTGCGCCATCAGCGGAAAGAAACTGCTCAGGGCAAAGCTGCCCAGGTGAATCAGACGTTTCAGCGTCGAAGGCTGCTTCGGCACGTAAAGGGGGCAGCGCCAGACGGTGGCATTGCCCACTTCACGGCGATAGCGCCAGCTGGAATACTTTTCACCGACTTTCCACTCCGGGTAGTAAGGCGGGGCCGTAATGACCCGCACCTCGTGACCCTGACTGGCCATCCATTCCACCATTTCACCGGTATACTTGCCGATGCCGGTCAGCTCCGGGGAATAGTTGATTCCGTAAACGAGGATCTTCATAGTCCCGGTACTCCGGCCTGACGATCAGCAAGGAAGTAGGCTCGACTGTTGTCGTGCACACGATCGCTTGCCAGAAGCGCATCCGGCGTGAGCCAGCGATAGTCATCGTGTTGTGCGTCAGGCAGACGCAGGTCTGCCTGATTCACCTTCAGATGAAAACCGAGCACCACGTAATGGGTGGTGAAATCGTTACCGGAAAAGTTATCGTCATAGAAGTGCTGCCAGACGCCGTAGAACTGCCCGGCTGCCATCGGCAGACACAAGCCCAGCTCTGCCTGAGTCAGGCGTTCGAAAGCCGACTCCAGCTTCTCATCCTTCAGAACGCGCCCACCGGGAACGAACCAGTATCCCTGTGCGGGACGGTTGGTTCGACGTCCGAGCAGGTACTCCCCACGCTCGTTTTCCACGATTAAATCGATGGAAATCAGCGGGGTCGATCGCACAACCGTGGCAAAATCTTCCTGACTTAAAAACATGGTTACCCCCGGAAGCGGTGCTGGTTTTCCAGGAACCACTGATACGTGCTTGCCAGCCCCTGCTCCAGTGAAACCTCGTGATACCAGCCCAACTGATGCAGACGCGTCACGTCCAGCAATTTGCGCGGCGTCCCGTCAGGTTTAGTGGCGTCAAACACCACGCGACCTTTGTAGCCCACCACCTGGGCGATGGTCTGCGCCAGCTCACGGATGGTGCAGTCCACGCCGGTACCCACGTTAATGTGGGACAGCATAGGCTCGGTGTTTTCCTGCCACACTTCGCTGTCCAGCTCCATGACATGGATGCTGGCTGCTGCCATATCATCCACATGCAGGAACTCACGCATTGGCGTACCGCTACCCCACACCACCACATCCGGCGCATTCTCGGCTGTCGCTTCATGGAAACGACGGAGCAGCGCCGGGATCACGTGCGAGTTGCTCGGGTGGAAGTTATCGTGCGGACCATACAGATTGGTCGGCATCACTGAGCGATAGTCACGACCGTACTGACGGTTGTAAGACTCACACAGTTTGATGCCCGCAATCTTGGCAATGGCATACGGCTCGTTAGTCGCTTCCAGGGTGCCTTGCAGCAGTTCGCTTTCCGCGATCGGCTGTTTCGCCATCTTCGGATAAATACAGGATGACCCCAGGAACAGCAGCTTATTCACGTTGTGCAGGTGCGCCGCGTGAATGATGTTGCTCTCAATCATCATATTTTCGTAGATGAAGTCAGCCGGGTAGGTATTGTTCGCCACAATACCGCCCACTTTCGCTGCCGCCAGGTACACCTGATCGACGCGCGCTTCGGCAAAGAAATCCTGCACGGCTTTCGCATCCAGCAGGTTCAGCTCATCACGCGTACGAACAATGACGTCGACGTCGCCGCGCTGTTCAAGCTGGCGGACAATGGCGGAACCCACCATGCCGCGATGTCCGGCGACAAAAATACGTTGTTTGGTCATTATCAGGACTCCAGCGCGATGGAAACCTCGTAGCCATGAGACTTAAGCAGAGAGTGTTTTTTCGCTGCTTCAAGGTCGTTAGCCACCATTTCAGAGACCATTTCCTGGAGGGTGATTTCCGGTTTCCAGCCCAGTTTTTCGTGTGCTTTGGTTGGATCGCCGAGCAGGGTTTCTACTTCAGCAGGACGGAAGTAACGCGGGTCAACTTCAACAATAACGTCGCCTGGTTTCACGCCCGGTGCATCGTGACCCGTAACGGAGACAACGATACCTTTCTCTTCCACGCCGGTGCCTTCAAAGCGCAGTTTAATGCCCAGCTGAGCGGCAGCCATTTCGACAAACTGACGCACGGAGTACTGCACGCCGGTCGCAATCACGAAATCTTCTGGTTTTTCCTGCTGCAGCATCATCCACTGCATTTTCACGTAGTCTTTCGCATGGCCCCAGTCACGCAGGGAGTCCATATTACCGAGGTGCAGTTTCTTCTCGAGGCCCTGAGCAATGTTCGCAATCGCGCGGGTGATCTTACGGGTCACGAAGGTTTCGCCACGACGTGGAGATTCGTGGTTGAACAGGATGCCGTTACAGGCATACATGCCGTAAGATTCGCGGTAGTTCACGGTGATCCAGTACGCATACATTTTGGCAACGGCGTACGGGGAGCGTGGGTAGAACGGAGTGGTCTCTTTCTGCGGGATTTCCTGCACCAGACCATAGAGTTCAGAGGTAGAAGCCTGATAGAAACGGGTTTTCTTTTCCAGGCCCAGGAAGCGAATCGCTTCCAGCAGACGCAGCGTGCCCATCGCATCAACGTCAGCGGTATATTCCGGGGATTCAAACGAAACCGCGACATGGCTCATCGCACCCAGGTTGTACACTTCATCCGGCTGTACTTCTTGCAGAATACGGGTCAGGTTAGACGTATCGGTCAGATCGCCGTAATGCAAATGGAATTTCGGGTTCGCAGCATGTGGATCCTGATAAATATGATCCACGCGTTCCGTATTAAAAGAAGAAGCACGACGTTTAATACCGTGAACTTCATACCCTTTTTCCAGCAGGAACTCTGCCAGATAAGAACCATCCTGCCCGGTAACGCCGGTGATGAGAGCGACTTTAGACATGTTTATATTCCTCTGTACTTATCGAATTTAATCAGTTTCAACGCGTTCGCGTATCACCACTGCGGGGTTGCCACGGCAAATCTTATTTGCCGGTAGCGATTTAAAAACGCTGCTGCGTGCACCGACTACGGTGCCATCGCCAACAGAAACACCGGGAGCAACAAACACATCTGTTGCCAGCCAGCATTTTTCGCCAATCACAACAGGTGTGGCGTTAATATCAAAATGCGGGCTCATAAAATCGTGGCTGCCGGTACACAAATAACACTTTTGTGACACCACGGAATTGGCACCAATGGTAATTTCACCAAGGGTGTACAACACCGCGTCATCCCCTACCCAGGCGTAATCACCGAGCGTTAATTTCCAGGGATAGGTAATTTTTACCGACGGGCGAATCACCACGTTTTTGCCAATTTTTGCACCAAACAGACGCAGCAAAAATGCGCGCCAGCGATACATTACCTGTGGCGACCAGGCAAATAACGTTGCCTGCACGGCCCACCACAACTGCACTTTAATCCCGTTCCCGCCCCGAAAACCTTTCGGCACGGAAAAGCCTTTAAGATCCTGCATTACATTTCCTTATATTCAGACTTTGTTATATAAGGCTTTCGTTTTACCCGTCGTTTTCAGACGTAATAAATAGGATAATTCCGCCCAGAATCCGGGAACGCGTAATATCTTGCGCTGCACATTTCGCGCGTCCTGGCATAATTCAAGATTATTGGAGGTTGACACACCGCCCATCGAGAATTCAGAAACCAGCCCTTTAATGCGACGGAACGGGTAGCCTGCTTTATACATGCTGGCGGTCAGCGCATAATCGGATGACACTTTATATTGCAGGTCGTACGGATGTTTTTTCAGCCCGGCCACCGGGAAGAAAATCGCCTGATGACTGGCAGGCAGGCTGTGGTAGATATACCATCCTGGCTTCGCATTACGGGTCACTTTATGACCGTCACCAAAGTCCAGCAGCGCATCCCCCATGACCATTGCTTCTTCTTTCTGACGCGACAGCTGGCGGGCAAACAACGCCACATCTTCATGGAACACATCGCCGGAATTCAGGAAGATAGCGTAACGCCCCTGCGCCATGGCAATGCCTTTATTCATCGCATCATAGATGCCGTTATCTTTCTCGCTGATGTAACGTAAGTTGAACTCACCGTTCAGTTTTTCGAGAAATTCCGCTGTGCCATCATTGGAGCCGCCGTCTACGACGATCCATTCAAACGTGAGGCTGGGATCGCGTGCCAGGTTGCGCAGCGAGCGCCAGGTTTTTACCACCCCTTCATGATTACGAAAGGCGACAGTAATGACGCTTAGAAACATAAACCACCTCGTTTTGTCATGAGCGCGTAATATTTAGCGCTTTGCGCAAAATAAACGGACACACAATTAAGAACGCATATTCCGGGCTAAATATTGACCCGGTAAAAAACAGCGACACCGGCGTAAAAAGATACAGCTGCACCCGAAAGTTTTGGTTATCACCAAACGCGTTTATCATCATTTTAAACACTTTAAACAGATACCAGGCTGTCAGCAGCACGGCAAACCATGAAAAGTAAATAATCAGCAGATACAGACCATTGTCTATGGTTTTACCGACGTCCGCACCGTTAAAGATTCCGAATGATGCAACATATTCATAAAGTGAGCCAAATCTTACTACGCCATCAATATGGGTTAAAGAATACCCAACCATCACCAGCGGACCGATAATGCGATAATAAGATGAAGACCCTTCTGTACCCAAATCCCCCAGCCGCGTGGCGATGTAAGGGAATGCAAAGACAATGCCGACTAAAAATACGGTTAGCGATATTATTGCTAAGGGTAGTTTTTTCTTGATGGCTTCTTTATTCAGGTACTGAAAAGCCCATTCAAGCAAGTAAAACAGGATGAACGTCATGACGCCCGAGAAGGAACCTGACAGTACAATCCCTGCAAGAATCATAGCATCGGTCTTGGGGGTTTTGATACCAAACTGTTTGATGCTGAGCCAAATTGAGATTAACGCCAGAGCAAAAAATGCCGGTTCAAAATAGAGCGCCGTGGTTCGCTTACCGCCAAACTTAATAAAGTTCAGTACATAGCTATTACTGTAAATGAGATATTTCGAAATTATTTCCATCAGGCTACTGCCGCCGGTCAAAATAATTTGCGCCATCTCCATTGCAGCAAGCACAACAATAAGCGTAACGGCAAGATAAAAGAACCTGAGGATTTTCCGATAATTGTGCGGTGATATTGTTTTAAAGCGAATACTCCACACCATGCCAATAATAATGACGATATAGACAAACAGCATGGTGGACGTGACATACTTGCTGGCATCCAGTGACTGACCAAAAATGTAGTTAAAGGCGGTCAGGCCCGCGCCCAGCCCCAGGGCAATCATCAGCTTTTTGATACTGATTTTGTCCACGTACAGCAGCAGAAGCACGGGCAGGAAAGTCACAATGGTTATCGGGAAGCTTTCACCGAGCTGGGCAATCTTGACGTTGACCAGCAGATAGATCAGTGGAAGCAGCAGATAACTACAGATTCTGATAGAACGAGACATACTCCTCCAGCATCTGTTCACCACTGTAAGCCACGCGACTGCGGTTGCGGAACGATTCCAGGGTGGTGTCAAAAACAGCCTGCGCAATGTGTGCCTTAGGCTGTTGCACCAGCGGGATCACCTCACTTTCGCTGAAGGTCTTCCCACCAGATTTCTCCAGCACTTCACGCGCGGCGTCGCTGTGGGTGGCAATGACCGGCACCCCAATCGAGAGGGCTTCGCACAAAATCAGCGGATAGTTATCGACACGGGAGCTGAACACCAGCGCATCCATCCCGTTTAACGCACTCATTAATTTGCGTTTATCGGTCTCGAAACCGTGATTCACCACATTCGGCCCTTCAAACGGCGAGAACTTACCGAAGGTGTGCAGTTCAATCTTATCGCCCAGCGCCATCATCTCGCGCACCAGCTGCTGATTGGTTTTGCCGTCGTAGCGCAGGTCGTGGGCGACTACCGCGATTTTCGGTTTTCCCTGGGTGTCCGTAATCGGGTCCAGTTCTGCCAGAATCTCTTCCGTCGCTACGTCGATGCCGTTATTGATAATCTTGCAGCGCCCTGCCCCGTACAGGCTGTTGAACGCGTCGGCCACGTGCTGGCTTGGCGATATAAAGGTGCAGCCAAGTGCCAGCATCTCGCGGAACAACTGCCGTTTACCGGACACCAGCTGATGCGCGCGATCCACTTTCACCGGCGGGTAGTTGGTCAGCGTCGGGCATTTCTGGCACGCTGTCTTCCAGCCTTCACAGCCGTCGGTGAAGGCACAGCGTCCGGTTACGCTCCAGTGATCGTGCAGCGTCCAGACAAAGGTGGTATCCGCTTTATGCGCTTTCACCTTTTCGCAAAAGGCCACCACCTCTTCCAGATTCAGCCAGTAGCTGTGCAACACGTGGAAATGAAGCACCACCGGACCTGACGTCCGGGTGACCGTGCGGTAAAGGCTATTCAGGTTGCCGAACAGATCGCGGTTAAACAGACGGAACAAGGCAATGTTGGCAACGGAGGTTAAACGTGGCGTCTGTTTCAGCACGTGCGGATAGTTATCGTGACTGACGCTTTTCTTCCCGCCTTTTCCGTAGCCGTAAACGAAACGAGACTGTAACCCTTTTTGCAGCGCACGCTGATGGAGATCCAGCGCAACCCCTGCCGCTCCGCCTTCCGCCAGACGGACATTAAATTGCAAAATATTCATTTAATCACCTTCACGCGGGCCTTTTCACCGGTCACCAGCGCGTTATCCGGAATGCTGTCCAGCACCACGCTTCCCGCGCCGATAGTGACGTTATTTCCCACCTGGATATCACCGATAATCACTACGTTCGCGCCCAGTTCGACGTTATTGCCGATGACCGGACAGGCCAGGCTGTCTGGCCCACGGTTGCCGATGGTGACGGCGTGGCGAATGGTAAAATCATCCCCGGCGACCACGAATTTATTGATCACCACCGCATAGCCGTGGTGAATGGTGAAGCGGCGTCCAATGGTCGCCGCCGCCTGGATTTCATAGCCGAAGAAGCATTCGGTGATGATGCGATACATCACCAGGACGGGCGCAGCCCAGAGATTGTTCAGGACATTTTTTTTGCGCCATACGGAGCAAAAATGGGCGATGCGATAAGCCAGTACCATGCAGCACGGGCGCAGGCTCCAGCTATTTGCGCGGCAATCTTCAAGAAACATTATTTCCCCCGAAGTCCATCAGCCAGACGCTTGCCGTTACGCACGGAGAACAGCGTAAGCAACGTGCGCCAGTTCATGCGCTTATTGCGGATCTGATAGAGGGTAAAGAGTTGATACTTGCGGCTGGCACGGTCAAATTTGTCTTTGTGCTTGCGATAAAAATGGAAGTAGCCGGAGAATTTTTTCGGCGAAGAGGTAATCTGCATCTCGCCGTGATTGATATGCAAAATCTGCGTCGCATCGTCCACTTTCCACGGTTCGCCGTACTCCACGACCATTCGCAGGAAAATATCGTAGTCCTGTGCCGCTTTCAGTTCGGTATCGAACAGACACTCTTTAAAACGCCATGCCCAGGTGAAGACCTGATTGCCAATAATGTTGCGTTTATAAAACAGACGACGCGAATAAGGCGACTTCGGATACAGTGGCAGGCTGGCCGGCTGGGAATAGACTTCCCCCTGACAGACATAGTCGTTGGCATACAGGAACGCATGCGTCACCAGCTGCTGTTTGTGCGAGAGAAAGATCGACAGACGATTGGGTGTCCATTCATCGTCGTCATCAATACCGGTTATATACTCCCCTTTCGCCTGCAGAATCGCCTGATTACGCACCGCGCACGCACCTGAGTTCATTGCGTTATGGGTGTATTTCACACGGGGATCGTTCAGGTCGGTGACGAATTGCTGGAGCTGCTCATATGAAGAGGAGCAGTCATCGACAATAATCATTTCCCAGTGGTCATAATCCTGACGCAAAACCGATTTAATCGCACGGATCGCCAGCTGCTGACGGTTCCATGTCGGCATATAAATAGAAATTAAAGGGCGCTGTGTTGTCATGGTTTCCCCGGATGGAATGGATACCCTCACCTCAGCCCCCTCCGGGTGGAGAGGGTCAGGTGAGAGGAAAAGATTATTTACTGTCAGACTTGTATTCGTACTCGTAATAGCCGTAATCCTGATACCCGGTGGCGCGGCGGAAGATGGAGTTCAGAATCACCCCTTTCACCTCAATGCCGTTATGCTCGAAGCGGCTCAGGCTGGTTTCCACTTCTTTCAGGGTATTGACCGCATAGCGGGCAACCATCAGCGTGGTCCCGGCATGGCGACCGACAATGGCGGCATCGGTTACCGCAAGAATAGGCGGTGTATCGATCAGAACCAGGTCGTAATGCTGACTGGCCCAGGCGATGAGCTGAGTGAATCGCTCGCTCATCAGCAGCTCTGACGGATTCGGTGGAATTTGACCGCGTGGGACAAGGTCAAAATTGGTAATGGAGGTCGGCTTGGCGCACTGCTCAATCTCGCCTTTACCCAACAACACCTCCGAGAGACCGTTTACGTTGTTGGTCCCCAGCAGTTCATGGGTATAGCCTTTACGCATATCACAGTCGATCAACAGCACGCGTTTGTTGGTCTGGCTAATGACGGCGGCAAGGTTGGCACACACGAAGGTTTTACCAATCGACGGGCTGACCCCGCTCAGCATCAGGACATTATTTTTAGCCTGCATCATGGCAAAGTGCAGACTGGTTCGCAGGCTACGCACCGCTTCAATAGCCAGATCGGTTGGGTTACCCACCGCAAGCAGCTGGCTTTGTTTGTAACGCTTAATGCCTTTGACGGTTTTGACGCTGTCACGAGATTTTTGCCATTCCGACAGCGGAATGCTGGCATAAACGCTGATGCCATGCTCTTCCAGTACCTGCGGGCTTTCGATACCGCGGTTGAACAGAGAGCGAAGCAGGACACCCACAATAGAGAGCATCAACCCAAGGATAATGCTGCCGAGAATGATCAGGGCTTTCTTCGGCTTCAACACGCCAGGCTGTGTAATCGCCGGGTCAACGATACGCACATCACCCACGGTGCTGGCTTCGGTGATTTTCAGCTCCTGCTGTTTGTTCAGCAACTGCATGTACACCTGCTGGCCGGATTCCACATCACGGGTCAGACGCACAATCTCCTGCTGCGTTTTCGGCATCGCGGTGACACGGTCGTTCAGCTTCGATTTCTCATCTTCCAGCGCCTGGCGTTTTTCCAGCAACGTGCGATAGGCCGGGTGACGTTTGGTATAGAGCTTGGAAATCTCAGCTTCTTTAAAGGTCAGTTCGTTCAGCTGCGCATCGATGTTAACCATCGAATCCAGTACCGATTTGGCTTCTAACGGCAGGTCAACGGAGTCTTTATCCTGACGAAACGCGTTCAGCTTGTTTTCCGCTTCATCCAGACGAGAACGCACTTCGGGCAGCTGTTTTGCCAGGAAGGCGAGACTTTTGGCCGCTTCCGCTGACTTACGCTCGATGTTTTGTTCAAGGTAGTTGCGCGTAATACTGTTCAGAATGTCGCGGATTTTATCCTTATCCTCACCGGTGAAGGTCATGCTCAGCACGCCGGTATCCTTCCCGTTTTCGGTGACGCTCAGGTTGTTTTGCAGATTGTTGATCATCCCCAGCATGGAGAATTTACTGACGGTAAACTTGCCGCCTTCCGACGCATGAATGTCACTCACCATCATGCTAACGCCGTTTTTGTTCAACATCTGTCCGACCTGGCCACGTGCGCTAAAGCCCGCATCGCTGGTCAGCTCATACTCTTTCGGCCCTAATACCTCAAGCGTAAACACCTGGTCGCCCGCCCCTTTTGGCAGGTTAAAGGTGGTCACTTTGACCATGTCATTTTGACGGCCCATTAACCGGTCCCAGCCCGCCCCGAAGATCGGGAAGCTGTTTTTAGTGACGCCAATATCCAGGTCAAGATCGTCAACGGTTTTACCCAGCACCAGACGCGACTGAATCAGCTGAATTTCTGCGTCAGACGCCGGTGGCTTATTCGCCAGCGCCGAGCCGATATCCTGCACCAGCGAATTGCCGGTATTTTGTTCTATCTGAACCAGTGCATCGGCGCTGTAGATAGGCGTGGCGAACAGGGTGTAAATAATGGCACCCAGCGCAAACACCGAGGTGATCCCCAGCACCCACCATTTCGCTTCGATAATGGTGCCGACCAGACGGCCAATATCAATTTCATCACTGCCCGAAATCGGGGCGGCAGAAGGTTTGGTTTTTTCTGTCATTGTTATCCCTGCTGAGCTTTCAGAGCCTGCGCCCATTTTTGGGCAGACTGGTCAAGTAAGGTATAAACCGCCTCAAATGCCTCACGGCTCTTGCGATACGGATCGGGAATTTCGCGCTCACTGTCCCAGTGACCAAAGAGCATGACTTTGCCGCGCATCTCCGGCGCAATTTCACACAGCGCATGAATGTGGCGCTTTTCCATCGCCAGAATGAGATCGTAATCCCGGCACATGCGACCGGAGATCTGACGGGCAACGTGCCCGTCCAGGGAGAGGTCATGCGCCTGCGCCACGCTTGTTGCACGCTCATCGGCCCCTTTACCCACCAGCGCCCCCAGTCCTGCAGAAGCGACCGTCAACTCAGGCTGATAATGTTTCAGCAGACGCTCAGCCGTGGGGGAACGGCAAATGTTCCCCACGCATACCACCAGAATTTTGTTAAACATCGCGGATTACCAGGTATGGACGTCGCGCGCCGTGTCCGTCATATAGCGAACGCCATTGATGGTTGGCAGCAACTGGTTGATCAAACGGTTCCAGCGCGTCACTGGCGCCGTGGTGACATAGACCACATCGTATGGCTGGAGGCGGAATTCGGTTGCCATCACCAGAGACGTCGCATCGGACATATCCAGCTGGTAAATATTGGCAATCTTACCTTTCGCATTGCCCTCGCCTTTCAGGGGACGAATCACAAAGATGCCGCTGGCGTTAGACGCCGTCAGGTCAAGACCTTCCGCATTGCCCAGCGCTTCGGTCAGGGTCATACCGCTGAAGTCCATTTTGAGCGTGCTCTGTTTTTTCACTTCGCCCATCACGAACACTTTCAGGTCGTCATTGCGCGGAACAAACAGAATGTCACCCGGATAGAGCAGACGGTTCTGGCTCAGGTCGCCGTTTTGCATCAGGGCCTGGAGCGAAATGCGCTCTTCTTTACCGTTGTGCGTCAGCACCACGTTGCGCCAGTCGGCAGCGTCGGTTAAACCCCCGGCGGTATTAATGGCATCGAGCACCGTCAGCGGAACGTTGGTGATCGCCTGCTGGCCAGATTTATTAACCTGACCGGAGACATAAGCCTTTTGCGAACGGAATGCGGCGATATTAACGTCAACCTGCGGGTCAGCGATGTACTGCGCTAAGCGGCCGGTAATATCACTACGAATTTCTGCGAGCGTTTTGCCCACGACGTGCACTTTACCGATATACGGATAGAACATGGTGCCGTCAGGCTGGACCCAGTTGCCGGTATCGCTGGAGCTACGATACTGCCCGGCAGGCGTGGTCAGTTCAGGGTGATCCCAGACCGTCACGCTGATGACGTCGCCTGGCCCTACCCGATATTCATAGGACGAGATTTCCTGGTCCAGAGACATATTTGGCTGTGCAACATTTGGACGCGGGCGTAATTGTTCAACAAGACGCGGGGTTAATGGATAAACATTCACCATCTTGTCGAGATCAAAATCAGCATCCTGTTGCTTGATCACATCCTTACCCATTGTTGACATATTGCTGCCGGGAAAGACCGTACAACCACTCATCAAGGTCACAGACACCAATAATGGCATCAATTTCATTTTGGATTTCATCATTGATTATTTATCACTTTGGCAGAGTAATTATCCTGTGCAATTTAAATAAGCGCGGATCGTTTTCCATTCAGAATGCAGTTAATGAAAATGAAATATAACTGGCATCAGTCCTAAAAAAACCTTATTCATCCGTTGGCTCTTGACAGAATAACCGAGGCTGATTCACACGCTTTCAGGCACGCTACCGCCCTTGGCTTTCAGTTACCAATCCACTGTCTTAACAATGTGTTATGGGAAAACACCCTCTGAAACGGGCCTTTTTGGGAAATAAATCCGTCATTTATGATGCCTGACAGATTACGCAGCATTTCCCACGACCTATTAAAAAAATAGCAACAAGCAGATTTAACATTTGATGCTGGAAGAATTGTTGCAGCTAACCTAATAGCAGGCAAGGAGACAACTGGCCTGTAAGATGTTTTTAAGAATAATATTAAGAGCAAAGTTTTGCTGTTTTAGGATTATCTTCATATTGACAAATTACCCCGTCAAATCATTGCTTGCGATATTTCCTAATTGCACCTGCTTATATAAAATATTACTTTCCTTGCGGAATAATTGCCGTAACGAAAACCTGTCCATGTTGACCGGGGATTAAGAGAAATCTCAGGCAACCATTGCAATTTTGGCGCGCTTTATCCATGATCGAAGTGTGACAAATGTCATATAACCAAAGGTATTGCATTTACTATGGAATGGATTGCCGATCCATCGATCTGGGCCGGGCTGGTGACGCTTGTCGTTATCGAATTAGTGCTCGGCATTGATAATCTGGTGTTTATTGCCATCCTCGCCGAAAAACTGCCTCCGTCGCAGCGTGACCGCGCACGCGTCACGGGCTTGCTCCTGGCGATGGTGATGCGCCTGCTGTTGCTGGCGTCAATCTCATGGATGGTCACCCTGACAAAACCCCTTTTTACCGTCCATGATTTCAGCTTTAGCGCGCGCGATCTGATTATGCTTTTCGGTGGCCTGTTCTTACTGTTTAAAGCCACGGTTGAATTAAATGAACGGCTTGAAGGCAAAGACAGCGATAACCCCACCCAGCGGCGCGGGGCCAAATTCTGGCCGGTGGTGGCACAAATCGTGGTGCTGGATGCCGTCTTCTCGCTGGATTCGGTGATTACTGCCGTCGGGATGGTCGATCATCTGGCGGTTATGATGGCAGCCGTTATCATCGCCATCACCCTGATGCTGATGGCAAGCAAAGCGCTGACCCGCTTCGTGAACAGCCATCCGACGATAGTGATTCTGTGCCTCAGTTTCCTGCTGATGATCGGCTTTAGCCTGGTCGCAGACGGTTTTGGCTTCTCTATTCCGAAAGGCTATTTGTACGCCGCAATCGGCTTCTCGGTCATGATTGAAGCGCTGAATCAGCTGGCGATATTCAACCGCCGTCGTTTCCTTTCGGCGAATCAGACACTGCGCCAGCGTACCGCCGATACGGTGATTCGACTGCTGAGCGGGAAAAAAGAGGATGCAGAACTTGATGCTGAGTCCGCCTCTCTGCTGGCCGATCATCAGGACGGACAGATCTTTAATCCGCAGGAGCGGTTAATGATCGAGCGCGTGCTGAACCTCAACCAACGCTCTGTCAGCAGTATCATGACCTCGCGCCACGATATCGAACATATCGATCTGAATGCGCCCGAAGCACAAATTCGCGCATTGCTGGAGAAGAATCAGCATACCCGTGTCGTGGTGACCGGGGGTGATGAGGATGACGATCTGGTTGGGGTCGTTCACGTTATCGACCTGCTGCAACAGTCGCTTAACGGCGAGCCGCTGGATCTGCGCGTGCTGGTGCGCCAGCCGCTGGTGTTCCCGGAGGGACTGCCCCTGCTGTCGGCGCTGGAGCAGTTCAGAAACGCGCGGACCCACTTTGCTTTCGTGGTCGATGAGTTTGGTTCTGTTGAAGGGGTGGTCACGCTCAGTGACGTCATGGAAACGATTGCCGGTAATTTGCCTAATGAGGTGGATGAAATCGACGCACGTCACGATATTCAGAAAAACAGCGACGGTTCCTGGACCGCCAACGGCCATATGCCGCTGGAAGATTTGGTGCAGTATGTGCCGTTACCTCTGGATGAAAAGCGTGAATATCACACCATAGCGGGCCTGCTGATGGAATATTTACAACGTATTCCAAAACCGGGCGAAGAGGTACAGGTGGGGGATTACCTGCTGAAAACCTTACAGGTAGAAAGTCACCGCGTGCAGAAAGTGCAGTTGATTCCGCTACGTAGCGAAGATGATTTGGACTATGAGGTTTAAACATTCCTCTCCTCACTGAGGAGAGGAATGCGTAGTGGCTTAGAGTTTTTCCAGCAGCTTTTTGACGTCTTTACCGTTTTGCGAATCTTTGTTTTTATCCGCCCACTCGTTAAGACGTTTTTTGGCCTCATCCTGAAGGTGCTTACGCAACAGCTGATCGACCTGCAGACTGTAATTGAGCGCCTGCCATTTGCCGAACACGCTTAATGGAATAGGCGTCTCTTTCAGGAAATCAACCAGCTTGCCCTCCCCTTCCCAGCCAGACAGAACGCGTACGTTAAACCGTGTGTCCGTCGTTTCTTTCACCAGATCCAGCGTGCCCTGACCGGTCAACGCCAGCAGTGCAGACTGCCCCTGCATATTGTCGAGCGTCAGCTGCCCGTTATCGAGGGTCAGGTCGGTGGTAAAGCTGTCGAGACGCGTGGCGCTATCGTAGTTTTCATTGGCTTTGACGTTGCTGCTACTGCGCTCAACCGCCTGCTGAACCAGCTGCTGGAAGTTAAGACCTTCCATGCGGGTATTGGTTAATTCCACATGCGCCTGCCCCTGCCAGTCCCGGCGGAACGCTTCCGCATCCACTTTATTGCCCGAGAAGTCACCCGCTAAGGTCAGGTTACCGGTCAAGGCAATAGGGTAATTGAAGGCTTTAAGGATGGTGCCAATCTCGACGTTATCAAGACGCGGCTGGAACGTTGTGCGGACGTTATCCTTGCGGACGTCCACCACGCCAGGCAGAGAAAGCGACCCGGCACCCATCTTACCGGTGAGAGCGGAGATGGTCAGAAGGCCGTTCTGGTTCTGCATCTGGCTGTTCACCGCACTAAAGTCGATCCCGCGCCAACGCACAGCATCGGCTTTAAGCGAAATTTCCGCCGTAAAGCCGCGCAGGCCGTTGTAATCCGGCTGATCGATGGACGAGGAAATCACCGGGCGCGTCTGCTTAGGCTGAGTTTGCCCTTGCTGAGCAGGGCTGCCCTCTGCGGCGGCAACTGGCTGCGGCGGCAGTAAATTCTCAAGATTGAGTTTTTCAGACTGCAGATCGATGACCCACTTCGGCTCTTCGCCAAGCACTACGCTGGCATGACCTTTCAGGTCGCTGTCATTGGCCTGAAGATTGAGCTGATTCAGCGTGAGCTGTTTCTGCTCTTCTCGCCAGATGGCCTGCAGGCTGCCCTGTCCGGTGATACCCTGGGCAGGAAGATCGGCGCCGGTGAGTGTCCAGCTGAGCGTTTTGATATCTGCCGTCAGCTCATGAGGATAATCGGAGGCGTTGACGTTGGCTTTCATCGACAGCGTCATATCACGCTGGTTACGGTTGATTCGCCCGGTGAAATCAACCGCCGCCAGATGGTGCTTATCCTGATCCATCTGCAAATTGATATTGCGCACCGTCACCTGTTCATCGCTCTCATGCTGGAAAACCAGCACGCTGTCAGCCACTTTCAGGCTGCCAATATCAAACGACCAGCCTGCGTCTTCCGGGACATCAGGCAGGGTGTTTTCGCGCGGAGCGACAGGCGCATTCTCTTTACGCACGGCTTCGGATTGCGGGGTTAACTGAATGACAGCCCCTTTGAGCATGACCTGCTCAACCTGCAACTGATGCGACAGCAGAGGAATTAACGCCACGTCCAGACGCATATTGTCTGCCGTAACCAGCGGCACCGAGGCGCCCGGTGCGGTTAAGGACATACGACCCGAGAGAATACTGAGCTGAGGCCAGACATGCCAGCGCAGAGGGCCATCTAGCTTCAGTTCATAGCCGCTACGCACGTCAACCTGACGCACCATGTAGGCACGAAAATCATTGGGGTTAACCAGCAGAACCAACGCAGAAAGGCCAGCCACGACCACCACCAGCAAAATCATCAGCGTTGTCAGTATTCTTCTCATGGCATCCTCAGTGGACAAAAATCAGTCTTTATCAATACGACTGGCGACGGCACCCTGCTGATCGCGATATTTCGCGTCCTGACGGCGATTATACGGACGTTCCGCCACGCCGGTCAGGAGTTCAAAACTCAGGGCACCAATCATCATGCCTGGACGCAGCGCAAGCGGCAATTTACCGGCATTGAAAAACTCCAGCACGATACGGCCTGACCAGCCAGGATCGATACGGTGCGCGGTGACGTGCACCATCAATCCCAGACGCGCCAGAGAAGAGCGTCCATCCAGCCAGCCCACTAAATCGGCGGGCAGCGTCACGGATTCATAGGTAACCGCCAGCGCCAGCTCGCCAGGATGGAGGTAAAATGCCTCGCCCTCGTTCAGCACAATTTCATCGCTCATGACGCGATCCAGCGCCGCGCTGACTTCGTCTTTCGGCCCACTCAGGTCGATAAAGGGGGCAGTATGACCGCTGAAGGTGCGGAAATTATTTCCCAGGCGTACATCAACGGTGACGCCGTTAATACGCTCAACTGGCGGACGCGGGGTGATAGACAAACGGCCCTCATCCAGCCAGGCTTCAATATCTCGGTCACAAAGACGCATGGCACTTTCTCCTTTTGCGCATCATGCGCCACGGCCATCGGGCCAGGGCGCAAAACCAGGTAATCTCTGAACGGTACACAATTCGCGCAATTTATTCAAAAAACTGGCTAATTTTCGCTTTCAGAATATCGATTGCAATGCGGTTTTTACCCCCACGCGGCACGATGATGTCGGCATATTGTTTCGATGGCTCAATGAACTGCAGGAACATTGGGCGTACCGTTTTTTGATACTGCGCCATGACCGAATCCATCGAACGTCCACGCTCGTTAACGTCGCGTTTAATACGACGCATCAGGCAGATGTCGAGCGGCGTGTCCACAAAAATAGAGAAGTTCATCGCTTCACGCAGACGCGCGTCGGTCAGCAATAAGATGCCTTCCAGGATAATCACTTTTTTGGGTTCAATGTGGATGGTGTCCTGCGTACGCGTATGTTCAACGTAGCTGTAAACCGGGAGATCAATCGGCGTGCCGTTTTTGATCATTTGTAAATGCTGGAACAACAGGCTGTGATCCATGGCATTGGGATGGTCGTAGTTAGTTTTTACACGCTCTTCCATCGACAGATGCGATTGATCTTTGTAATAGCTGTCTTCGGGAATGACGCCGATATGCTCATCACCAACTTGTTCACGCAGTTCGCGATAAAGCGTACTGGCAATAAGACTTTTACCTGAAGCCGATGCGCCGGCGATGCCTATGATGACGCACTGATGAGACTTATCAGTCATAAATTTAGCGACCTGATTAACCTGGATGTAAAGGAAGGACGACGCCGTAGCGTCAAACGCGGCAATTATAGGGATTTAGCGTGCGCGATACCAGTCGAATGCGCAGGTAATGCGAGAGTGGCTGCCAAACGGGGCTGTTTCTCCCTGACGCAAATTTAAACGGTCACTTTTAACGCGCTAAAGAGGAAATTTATGCAGACTAAGTATTTAATAACTCTATGATGTCAAATTATGAGCGGTCAGCATATGAATTGTAAATTGTTTGTACTAGCATAATCCAATTCACTTTTTTCTTCGTCCGGACGCCGTCCTGGCGGCATGGCGTCCCTGGATAGAGCGGTAATGAATAAACAATACCAGCGCGTTTTGGTTACTACCCCAAATCCTTTACTACGGTTTGTCAGCCTTGGTCTGGTCGCCTTCATCTTTACACTTTTCTCACTTGAACTGACTCGATTCGGAACTTTGCTGGCCCCGTTATGGTTCCCGACCTCTATCATGATGGTCGCGTTTTACCGCCATGCGGGGAAAATGTGGCCCGGCATTGCGCTGGCCTGCTCTTTTGGCAACGTGTTCGCCTCGTGGCTGCTGTTTTCATGGGAAACACTCAGCATGACGTACACCGCCATTAACGTCATAGAGGCTTTTATTGGCGCCCTGCTGCTGAGAAAACTGCTGCCCCGGTACAACCCTTTGCAAAACCTGACCGACTGGATTCGTCTGGCCATTGGCAGTGCGATAATCCCCCCGTTGCTGGGCGGTATGCTGGTGCATTACCTTGTGCCGAGTGCCGAACCGCTGCGTGATTTTCTGGTATGGACACTTTCAGAGTCCATCGGTGCTCTGGCGCTGGTGCCGTTAGGCTTACTCTTTAAGCCACATTATCTGTTGCGTCACCGCAACCCAAAATTATTGCTCGAAACCCTGGTAACCCTGGCCGCCACGCTCCTTTTATGCTGGCTGGCCATCAACTGGCTGCCGTGGCCATTCACCTGCGTCATCGTGCTGTTAATGTGGAGCGCCGTGCGTCTGCCGCGTATGGAGGCGTTTCTCGTCTTCCTGGTGACGGTGATGATGGTGTCGCTGATGATGGCGAACAACCCAACGCTGCTTATTACGCAGCACTCCCAGGTGATGTTAAACGCGCCGTGGCTGCCGTTTTTAATGATCCTGCTGCCCGCCAACATAATGACCATGGTGATGTATGCGTTCCGCGCTGAACGAAAACACATTACTGAGAGCGAAGAGCGTTTTCGCAACGCGATGGAGTATTCCGCTATCGGCATGGCGCTGGTCAGTATCGAAGGCCAGTGGCTTCAGGCCAACAAGGCGCTTTGTGAATTTCTGGGGTATTCCCAGACGGAATTACACACGCTGACGTTCCAGCAGCTGACCTGGCCGGAAGATTTAAACAACGATCTTGAGTCGCTGGAGCAGTTGATACGGGGCGATATCAATAGCTATTCAATGGAAAAACGTTACTACACGCGCAGCGGCGAAGTGGTCTGGGCGCTGCTGACCGTGTCGGTGGTGCGCCATTCCGATGGTTCCCCGCTCTACCTCATTGCGCAGATTGAAGACATTAACGACCTGAAACAGACGGAATGGGTCAATAAGCGCCTGATGGAACGTATCACCCTTGCTAACGAAGCGGGCGGTATTGGGATCTGGGAATGGGATCTGGAACCTGACGTCATCAGCTGGGATAAACGCATGTTCGAGCTGTACGGTATTCCGGCCCATATCAAGCCAACCTGGCAGCTGTGGCACGACTGCGTGATCCCGGAAGACCGCGCTCACGCTGAACAGGTTTTACGTGACGCCCTGAGCGCCAGAGTGCCGTTCAAGCTGGAATTCCGTATCCGTGTGAAAGAGGGCGTGCGACATATCCGCTCTCTGGCGAACCGCGTGTTAAACAAACAGGGTGAAGTTGAACGCCTGCTTGGTATCAACATGGATATGACCGAAGTCAAAGAGCTAAACGAAGCGTTGTTCCAGGAAAAAGAGCGTCTGCATATCACCCTCGACTCCATCGGCGAAGCGGTGCTGTGTACCGACGTAGACATGAACGTGACCTTTATGAACCCGGTCGCAGAGAAAATGAGCGGCTGGCTGCAGCAGGAAGCGATGGGGCAACCTGTCCTGACGGTGCTGCGTATTACCTTCAGTGAAAATGGCCCCCTGATGGAAAATATTCACAGCGGAGATATGTCACGAACCGATATCGATCAGGATGTCGTGCTGCACTGCCGCACCGGCGGCAGCTTTGATATTCACTACAGCATCACGCCATTAAGCACGCTGGACGGGCAAAACATCGGTTCTGTCCTGGTTATCCAGGATGTCACGGAGTCCCGCAAAATGCTGCGTCAGCTCAGTTACAGCGCCTCCCATGACGCCCTCACCCATCTGGCAAACCGCGTGAGTTTCGAAAATCATCTGAAACGCCTGTTGCAGAACGTGCAGGAGACGCATCAACGTCATGCCCTGGTCTTTATCGATCTCGACCGTTTTAAAGCGGTCAACGACACCGCGGGGCATGCGGCGGGTGATGCGCTGCTGCGCGAACTGTCGTCGTTAATGCTGAGCATGTTACGCTCAAGCGACGTCCTGGCGCGCCTTGGCGGGGATGAGTTTGGTTTATTGCTGCCCGACTGCAATATTGAAAGCTCGCGATACATTGCCGGTCGGATCATTCATGCGATTAACGAATACCACTTTATGTGGGAGGGTCGACTGCACCGCATCGGTGCCAGCGCGGGTATCACCCTGATTGATGACAACAACCACCAGGCCGCCGAGGTGATGTCGCAGGCAGATATCGCCTGTTATGCCTCTAAAAACAGCGGGCGCGGCGTGGTGACGGTCTATGAGCCGCAACAGGAGCGCATCCACAGCGCCCGCAGCATGATGTCACTCGACGAGCAGTGGCACATGATCAAAGACAACCACCTGCTGATGATTGCCCGCAGCGTGGCTTCTCCCCGTATTCCGGAAAGCAGCAATTTCTGGCTTATCTCCCTGCGTCTGTGGACCAGCCAGGGCGAGGTGCTTGAGGAACACGCTTTCCGTTCGGGCCTGGCGGAACCGGATCTGCTGCACGCGCTCGATCGGCGCATCTTCCAGGAGTTCTTCCGCGCTTATGCAGCCCAGGTGGCCGCGAAAGGCATGGGGGTGGCGCTGCCGCTTTCAGCGGAAGGACTGACCAGCGCGACGCTGGTGGACGAACTGCTGGAGCTGCTTGAAAAAAGCCCGCTACCAGGGCGTTTATTGCACCTGGTGATCCCGGTGGAGACGGTGCTTCAATCGGAGACCACTATTCAGACCAGCGTGCAGAAACTGCGTCATGCCGGCTGTCGCATCCTGCTCAGCCAGGTGGGACGCGATATGGACGTCTTTAATCATCTGACCGCGCACATGGCGGATTACTTCCTGCTGGACCAGGAGTTGATCGCCAACGTTCACGGCAACCTGATGGATGAAATGATGGTGACCATCATCCAGGGGCATGCGCAGCGGCTGGGGATGAAAACCGTTGCTGGCCCTTGTCATCAACCGCTGATGATGGACACGCTTTCGGGGATAGGCATCGATTTTATCTATGGCGATACCATCTCAGAACCCCAGCCGCTGGAGCTACTGCTTAATACCAGTTACTTCGCCATCAACTAAGGGCGACCAGTTCTCGGTGTACCAGATATGCAGCAAGGCATAGGAGCGCCAGGGCTGCCAGCGTTCGGCATAACGGCGGATTTGCGCAGGCGTCATGCCGGCAAAACGCTGTTTGATAAGATAGTCATCCGGCAGAAAAACATCCTTCGCCTGCCAACCGCGTAGCGCCAGATAGTTTGCCGTCCAGCGCCCGATGCCGGGCCGTTGCTGGAGCGCCTTCATGCCCGCCTCAATGTCGGCAGGCGGCACCAGCGGGTAATCCCCCTCAACAACCGACTGTGCCAGATAAATAAGCGATTCGGCGCGTTTAAGCGGCATACCCAGGGCTTTTAGCGCCAGCGGGTCGGCAGCCGCCAACTGCGCGGGCGTGGGGAAGAGAAAATAGCCGGGATGTTCTTCGAGGGGGTGACCGCATAACGCCACCACTTTTCCGGCCAGCTTTGCCGCCATCGCCACGCTCACCAGTTGTCCCAGAATCGCCCTCACCCCCTGCTCGTACGCATTCATCGCGCCCGGCAGACGTAGACCCGGACGTGCCGCGCCCAGTTCACCCAACGCACGGGCAATTTGTTGCGGATCGCAGGTGAGATCAAACAGCCGTTCAATGGCCGACAAACAGTGCGTCGCCACAGGAACCAACCCTTCGCTTAACGTCACCTGCAAGGTGGCTTGCGGCTCATTCGGGGTGACGCGAAAAATGCCCTGATGTCCCTGCCAGGCGAAACTGCGCTCATAATACGTCCGGGTGACGGTTTCGATGCCCGCGACCTGACGCGCGCCGAGAAATTCAAACATCCATTGCCAGTCATACGGCGGTTGCCATTTAAGGGTATACATTCACGCTCCTTACAGTGTTCTTCACAGCATAAACCGACTTTCCCCGATGTGCTTTGCTTTCATATTCCTGTTGTCGCCGGGCAGACATTTCGCTAAAGTCTCGCCCCTTCTCAACGGCATGGGGATTACGACTGTGTTTATTGGTTTTGACTACGGTACGGCAAACTGTTCAGTCGCGGTGATGGATAACGATCAACCGCGTCTGTTGAAAATGGAAAAAGAGAGCACGTTGCTGCCGTCGATGCTCTGTGCGCCGACGCGTGAAGCGGTGAGCGAATGGCTGTACCGCCATCATCAGGTTCCGGCTCCTGCCGGAGAAACCCAGGCGTTATTACGTCGGGCCGTTAACTACAATCGCGACGAAGATATCGATGTGACGCCCACCAGCGTGCAGTTCGGTCTCGCCTCGTTGGGCCAGTATATTGAAGATCCTGAAGAGGTTTACTTCGTTAAATCGCCTAAATCCTTCCTCGGGGCCAGCGGGCTGAAACCTCAGCAGGTCGCCCTGTTTGAAGATTTGGTCTGCGCCATGATGCTGCACATTCGTCAGCAGGCGCAATCGCAGGTACCGGAGGCCATCACGCAGGCCGTGATTGGTCGACCGATCAACTTCCAGGGGTTGGGCGGTGATGAGGCCAACCAGCAGGCGCAGGGCATTCTTGAGCGTGCGGCGCACCGCGCGGGCTTTCAGGATGTCGTATTCCAGTACGAGCCGGTTGCGGCAGGTCTGGACTTTGAAGCCACGTTGCGCGAAGAGAAACGGGTACTGGTGGTCGATATCGGCGGCGGGACCACGGACTGCTCATTACTGCTGATGGGGCCGCAATGGCATCACCGTCGCGACCGCGAAAACAGCCTGTTAGGCCACAGCGGCTGCCGCGTTGGCGGTAACGATCTGGATATCGCGCTGGCCTTTAAAAGCCTGATGCCGTTGCTCGGCATGGGGGGACAAACAGAAAAAGGCACCGCCCTGCCGATACTGCCGTGGTGGAACGCCGTCGCCATTAACGACGTTCCGGCGCAGAGTGACTTTTACAGCACGGCGAATGGTCGATTCTTAAACGATCTGGTCCGTGATGCTCAGGACGGTGAAAAGGTCGCTTTGCTGCATAAACTCTGGCGTCAGCGTCTGAGCTATCGCGTGGTACGCAGTGCGGAAGAGAGCAAAATTGCCCTTTCTCAGGTCGCGCAGCATAACGTCGCTCTGCCCTTTATGAGTAACGACCTGGCGACGGCGATTTCGCAGCAAGGGCTGGAACTCGCCCTCACCCAACCGCTACAACGTATTCTGGAGCAGGTTCAGCTGGCGCTGGAAAACGGCAACGAAAAGCCCGATATCATCTACCTGACCGGGGGCAGCGCCCGTTCACCGTTAATCAAAAAAGCGCTGACGGAACAACTGCCGGGTATTCCGATTGCCGGTGGCGATGATTTTGGCTCGGTCACCGCAGGTCTGGCGCGCTGGGCGAAAGTGATGTTCAGCTAAATGCCCCATGCCGGGGAAATGACGTCCCCGGCATTGCCATTCCTTATGCGCCGGGCAAGGGCAATCACCCTCCGGCTTTTTATTTATACGCGTTTCCCTCTCCCCATTCAGACAATTCCAGACAGTCTTCCATATTTCCTCCATTTTTCCGCGGTGTTGCCTGACTAAACTAGTATCATTCCCCGCAGTGTTTCAGGAAGAGAACGTATAACGATGAAAGGCAGTAACAAATCCCGCTGGGCCATCGCCGCCGGTATTATTGTGGTCGCGCTTGCCGCCGCCTGGTACTGGCACAGCCACTCGTCGGCAAACGAGTCATCCACGCAGCAACAGCGCCCCGGCGGGGGTCGTCATGGTATGCGAAGCGGCCCGCTCGCGCCGGTCCAGGCCGCCACGGCGGTCACTAAATCCGTGCCGCGTTACCTCTCTGGTCTGGGCACGGTGACGGCGGCAAATACGGTGACCGTGCGGAGTCGCGTCGACGGGCAGTTAATGGCCATCCACTTTAAGGAGGGCCAACAGGTGAAAGCGGGCGATCTGCTGGCGGAAATCGATCCGAGCCAGTTCAACGTGGCGCTGGCTCAGGCGCAGGGACAGCTGGCAAAAGATAAAGCCACGTACGCGAACGCCCAGCGCGACCTGGCCCGCTATCAGCAACTGGTGAAAACCAACCTGGTCTCCCGTCAGGAGCTGGATACCCAGCGTTCCCTGGTTAGCGAAACGCAGGGAACCATCAAAGCCGATGAGGCTGCCGTTGCCAGCGCTCAGCTTCAACTTGACTGGAGCCGTATTACCGCCCCTATCGACGGGCGCGTCGGGTTGAAGCAGGTGGACATCGGCAATCAGATTTCCAGCGGCGATACCACGGGCATTGTGGTGTTAACGCAAACTCACCCTATCGATCTGGTGTTTACCCTGCCGGAAAGCGACATTGCCACCGTGGTGCAGGCGCAAAAAGCGGGCCAGACGCTGGCGGTTGAAGCCTGGGATCGCACCAATAAACATAAACTCAGCGCCGGCACGCTGTTAAGCCTGGACAACCAGATTGATGCAACCACTGGGACCATCAAGCTGAAAGCACGGTTTAATAATCAGGACGACGCCCTCTTCCCCAATCAGTTTGTGAACGCGCGTATGCTGGTCGCGACGGAAGAGAACGCCGTGGTGATTCCAACGGCGGCTCTGCAAATGGGTAACGAAGGGAACTTCGTCTGGGTGTTGAACAGCGACAACAAAGTGAGCAAACATCTTGTTAAGCCGGGCATTCAGGACAGCCAGACGGTGGTCATCAGTGCCGGATTGTCAGCCGGCGATCGCGTGGTGACCGACGGTATCGACCGTCTGACCGAAGGGGCAAAAGTCGAGGTCGTGGAAGCGCACACTGAGGCGACACCGGCAAAACCGGCGAAGGCTGAACGCACCCGCCAGGGAGCGACCTCCTGATGCAGGTGTTACCACCCAGCTCTACAGGCGGGCCTTCACGCCTGTTTATTCTGCGCCCCGTTGCCACCACGCTGCTGATGGTGGCGATTTTGCTGGCGGGGATCATTGGCTATCGCTTTTTGCCGGTCTCCGCACTACCGGAGGTGGATTACCCGACCATCCAGGTTATTACCTTATATCCTGGCGCCAGCCCGGACGTGGTGACGTCTGCGATAACCGCGCCGCTGGAACGCCAGTTTGGACAGATGTCGGGCCTGAAGCAGATGTCGTCCCAAAGCTCAGGCGGGGCGTCGGTGGTGACGTTGCAGTTCCAGATTGCCCTTTCGCTGGATGTGGCAGAACAGGAGGTGCAGGCCGCCATTAATGCCGCCACTAACCTGCTGCCGTCTGATTTACCTAACCCGCCCGTCTACAGCAAAGTTAACCCGGCCGATCCCCCTATTATGACCCTGGCCGTCACCTCCTCCGCCATGCCGATGACGCAGGTGGAAGACATGGTCGAAACCCGCGTGGCGCAAAAGATCTCTCAGGTCTCCGGCGTCGGGCTGGTGACGCTTTCAGGTGGGCAACGTCCGGCTGTTCGCGTCAAGCTCAACGCGCAAGCCATTGCCGCACTGGGTTTAACCAGCGAGACCATCCGCACCGCCATTACCAGCGCCAACGTTAACTCGGCAAAAGGCTCTCTGGATGGGCCAACCCGTGCGGTGACGCTGTCTGCCAACGATCAGATGCAATCCGCCGATGAGTATCGCCAGCTGATTGTCGCGTATCAGAACGGCGCACCAATTCGTCTGGGCGACGTCGCCACCGTGGAACAGGGCGCGGAAAATAGCTGGCTCGGTGCCTGGGCCAATAAAGAGCAGGCGATCGTCATGAACGTTCAACGCCAGCCAGGCGCCAACATCATTGACACCGCGGACAGTATTCGCGCCATGTTGCCGCAGCTGATTGAAAGCCTGCCTAAATCAGTCAATGTGAAGGTGCTTTCAGACCGCACCACCAACATTCGCGCCTCCGTCAGCGATACGCAGTCTGAGCTGATGCTGGCGATTGCGCTGGTGGTGATGATCATTTACGTCTTCCTGCGTAACGTTCCGGCGACCATTATCCCCGCCGTTGCCGTGCCACTGTCGCTCATCGGGACCTTTGCGGTGATGGTGTTTCTCGATTTCTCCATTAACAACCTGACGTTGATGGCGCTGACCATCGCCACCGGTTTTGTCGTGGATGACGCCATCGTGGTGATCGAAAACATCTCGCGCTATATCGAAAAAGGCGAAAAACCGCTCGCTGCGGCGCTTAAAGGCGCCGGCGAAATTGGCTTTACCATCATCTCGCTCACCTTTTCGCTCATTGCGGTCCTGATCCCTCTTCTCTTTATGGGCGATATTGTGGGGCGTCTGTTCCGTGAATTTGCGGTAACGCTGGCAGTCGCTATTCTCATTTCTGCCGTCGTGTCGCTGACGCTGACCCCGATGATGTGCGCGCGGATGTTAAGCGTGGAATCTTTGCGCAAGCAGAACCGTTTTTCCCGCGCCACCGAGCGTATGTTCGAACGGGTGATCGCTGCCTATGGCCGAATGCTGACGAAGGTCCTTAACCATCCATGGGCCACCCTTGGCGTCGCGCTCGGCACCCTGGCGCTCAGCGTCGTGCTGTGGATTTTCATTCCGAAAGGCTTCTTCCCGATTCAGGATAACGGCATTATTCAGGGTACCCTGCAGGCACCGCAGTCCGTCTCTTTTGCCAATATGGCCGAACGGCAGCAGGCGGTGTCAGAAATTATCATGAAAGATCCCGCTGTGGAGAGCCTGACATCCTTTGTGGGCGTAGACGGTACCAACCCGTCGCTCAACAGCGCGCGTTTGCAGATCAATCTCAAGCCGCTCGACGATCGCGATGACCGGGTCAACGCCGTCATTGAACGTCTGCAATCGGCGGTTGCCAGGGTACCGGGCGTCGAACTGTATCTGCAACCGATTCAGGATTTAACCATTGATACGCAGGTCAGCCGCACGCAGTACCAGTTCACCCTGCAGGCCACCAGTCTGGACGCGCTCAGCACATGGGTGCCGCAACTGGTGGACACGCTAAAAACCCTGCCGCAAATTTCGGACGTCAGCAGCGACTGGCAGGATAAGGGACTGGCGGCCTGGATCAACGTCAACCGTGACACCGCCAGCCGTCTGGGCATCACCATGGCGGATGTGGATAATGCCCTCTATAACGCCTTTGGACAGCGCCTGATCTCCACTATTTACACCCAGGCTAACCAGTATCGGGTGGTGCTGGAGCACGACACCGAACGCACACCGGGACTGGCGGCGCTGGATTCGATCCGCCTGACCAGCAAGGACGGCGGCATTGTGCCGCTAAATGCCATTGCCCAGGTGGAGGAGCGTTTTACGCCCCTGTCGATAAATCATCTGGATCAGTTCCCGTCCACCACGATTTCGTTCAACGTCCCGGATAATCACTCGCTCGGCGAGGCGGTGGAGGCAATCCTCAACGCGGAAAAAACGCTGAACTTTCCGACCGATATTCAGACACAGTTCCAGGGCAGCACGCTGGCGTTTCAGGCCGCGCTGGGCAACACCATCTGGCTGATTGTCGCCGCGGTGGTCGCCATGTATATCGTGCTGGGTGTGCTGTACGAGAGCTTTATCCATCCGATTACGATTCTTTCCACACTGCCTACCGCGGGCGTAGGCGCACTGCTGGCACTGATGCTGGCTGGCAGCGAGCTGGACGTTATCGCCATCATCGGCATTATTTTGCTGATTGGTATCGTCAAGAAGAACGCCATCATGATGATTGACTTCGCCCTGGCCGCAGAGCGCGAACAGGGGATGGCACCGCGTGAGGCGATTTATCAGGCCTGTCTGCTGCGTTTTCGCCCGATTCTGATGACCACTCTGGCCGCTCTGCTGGGTGCCCTGCCGCTGATGCTCAGTACCGGCGTCGGGGCGGAGCTGCGTCGTCCGCTGGGGATTGGCATGGTCGGCGGGCTGATGGTCAGCCAGGTCCTCACGCTGTTTACCACGCCCGTTATCTACCTGCTGTTCGACAACCTGGCGCTGAGAATAAAAGCGCGGTTCCCAAAACGTGAAGAGGAGGCGTAAATGAAGTTTTTCGCCCTCTTCATTTACCGCCCGGTGGCGACGATATTAATTTCGCTCGCCATCACCCTGTGCGGGGTTCTGGGTTTTAAGATGTTGCCGGTGGCCCCCCTGCCGCAGGTGGATTTTCCGGTCATTATGATTAGCGCATCGCTGCCGGGCGCATCGCCCGAAACGATGGCGTCGTCTGTGGCGACACCGCTGGAGCGGTCGCTGGGCCGCATTGCCGGAGTCAATGAGATGACCTCGAGCAGTTCCCTCGGCAGCACGCGCATCATTCTTGAGTTCAACTTTGATCGCGATATCAACGGTGCCGCGCGCGATGTTCAGGCGGCGATCAACGCCGCGCAAAGTCTGCTGCCGAGCGGAATGCCCAGCCGCCCAACCTATCGCAAAGCCAACCCTTCCGATGCGCCGATTATGATCCTGACGCTCACCTCGGATACCTACTCCCAGGGGGAGCTGTACGATTTCGCCTCTACCCAGCTGGCGCAGACGATCGCGCAAATTGACGGCGTGGGCGACGTGGATGTAGGTGGTAGCTCGCTGCCTGCCGTGCGGGTGGGCCTGAATCCGCAGGCGCTGTTTAATCAGGGCGTATCGCTCGACGATGTCCGTACCGCCATCAGCAATGCCAACGTGCGCAAGCCGCAAGGGGCCATTGAAGACGGGAGCCATCGCTGGCAGATCCAGACCAATGACGAACTGAAAACGGCGGCGGAATACCAGCCGCTGATTATCCATTACAACAACGGCGCGGCGGTGCGCCTGAGCGATGTGGCAAGCGTAACCGACTCGGTGCAGGACGTGCGCAACGCCGGGATGACCAACGCCAAACCGGCCATCCTGCTGATGATCCGCAAGCTGCCGGAAGCCAATATTATTCAGACGGTGAACAGCATTCGCCAGCGTCTGCCGGAGCTTCAGGAGACCATACCGGCCGCCATCGATCTGCAAATTGCGCAGGATCGCTCGCCCACTATCCGCGCATCGCTGGAAGAGGTTGAACAGACGCTGATTATTTCCGTTGCGCTGGTGATTCTGGTGGTCTTTCTCTTCCTGCGTTCCGGACGCGCCACGCTGATCCCGGCGGTGGCGGTGCCTGTGTCGTTAATCGGCACGTTTGCCGCCATGTATCTGTGCGGATTCAGCCTCAACAACCTGTCGCTGATGGCGCTGACCATTGCCACCGGCTTTGTCGTGGATGATGCCATCGTGGTACTTGAAAACATCTCCCGCCATCTTGAAGCAGGCATGAAACCGCTTCAGGCCGCCCTGCAGGGCACCCGGGAGGTGGGGTTCACCGTGCTGTCGATGAGCCTTTCGCTGGTCGCCGTCTTCCTTCCATTGCTGCTGATGGGGGGCCTGCCGGGACGATTGCTCCGTGAGTTTGCCGTCACGCTGTCGGTGGCGATTGGTATTTCACTGGTTATTTCGCTGACGCTCACCCCGATGATGTGTGGCTGGATGCTTAAAAGCAGCAAACCCCATTCGCAACCCCGCAAGAAAGGCTTTGGTCGTTTACTGATGGCGATGCAGGAAGGCTACGGTAAATCACTCAAGTGGGTGCTTAACCATACCCGCCTTGTCGGACTGGTGCTGGTGGGCACCATTGCGCTCAACGTCTGGATGTACATCTCTATTCCGAAAACGTTTTTCCCGGAGCAAGATACTGGCGTGCTGATGGGAGGGATTCAGGCCGACCAAAGCATCTCCTTCCAGGCAATGCGCATTAAGCTGCAGGATTTCATGAAGATTATCCGTGAAGATCCGGCGGTAGATAATGTCACCGGTTTCACCGGCGGTTCGCGGGTGAACAGCGGCATGATGTTTATCACCCTGAAAGCGCGAAGCGAAAGAGAGGAGACGGCGCAACAGGTGATCGATCGCCTGCGCGGGAAACTGGTGAAGGAGCCGGGGGCAAACCTGTTTTTGATGGCCGTTCAGGATATTCGCGTGGGGGGACGCCAGTCTAACGCCAGCTACCAGTACACGCTGCTCTCCGACGATCTGGCGTCACTGCGAGAATGGGAGCCCAAAATTCGCAAAGCGCTGGCCGCGCTGCCGGAGCTGGCAGACGTGAACTCCGATCAACAGGATAACGGCGCGGAGATGAATTTAACCTACGACCGGGAAACCATGGCCCGGCTGGGAATCGACGTAAATGCCGCGAACAGCCTGTTGAATAACGCCTTTGGTCAGCGGCAAATCTCCACCATTTATCAGCCCATGAACCAGTATAAAGTGGTCATGGAAGTGGACCCGCGTTACACCCAGGACATTAGCGCGCTGGATAAAATGTTTGTCATCAATAACGATGGCAAACCCATTCCGCTCTCGGGTTTTGCCCACTGGCAGCCTGCAAACGCGCCGCTTTCGGTAAACCATCAGGGTCTGTCAGCCGCCTCGACGATTTCGTTTAACCTGCCGACCGGTTCGTCACTCTCCGAGGCCAGCGAAGCCATCAACCGCGCGATGACGCAATTGGGCGTGCCCTCTACCGTGCGCGGGAGCTTCGCCGGTACGGCGCAGGTCTTTCAGGATACGATGAATTCTCAGGTCATCCTGATTCTGGCGGCGATCGCCACGGTCTATATCGTGCTGGGCATTCTGTACGAAAGCTACGTCCATCCGCTGACCATACTGTCGACGTTGCCGTCCGCAGGCGTCGGTGCGCTGCTGGCGCTGGAGATTTTTGGCGCGCCCTTTAGTCTTATTGCGCTGATCGGCATTATGTTGCTCATCGGCATCGTGAAAAAGAACGCAATCATGATGGTAGACTTCGCGCTGGATGCACAGCGTAACGGCCAGCTTACGCCGCGGGACGCTATTTTCCAGGCCTGCCTGCTGCGTTTTCGTCCGATCATGATGACCACGCTGGCGGCCCTGTTTGGCGCACTGCCGCTGGTGATTTCCGGTGGCGACGGTTCTGAACTGCGTCAGCCGTTGGGGATTACCATTGTCGGCGGGCTGGTGATGAGCCAGCTGCTGACGCTCTATACCACCCCTGTGGTCTATCTTTTCTTTGACAACCTGCGGGTGCGTTTTTCGCGAAAAAACAGAACGACGGTGAGCGAATAGATGACCGACCTTCCCGGTAATGTACGCTGGCAGCTGTGGATCGTCGCGTTTGGCTTCTTTATGCAGTCGCTGGATACCACCATTGTGAATACCGCCCTTCCCTCAATGGCGGCCAGTCTGGGCGAAAGCCCGTTGCATATGCACATGGTGATTGTCTCCTACGTGCTGACGGTGGCCGTCATGCTGCCTGCCAGCGGCTGGCTGGCCGACAAAGTGGGGGTGCGCAATATTTTCTTCACCGCCATCGTGCTGTTTACCGCCGGCTCGCTGTTTTGCGCGCAGGCCAACACGCTCGATCACCTGATCATGGCTCGCGCCCTTCAGGGTATCGGCGGGGCGATGATGGTTCCGGTCGGGCGGCTGACGGTGATGAAAATTGTCCCGCGCGCCCAGTACATGGCGGCGATGACCTTTGTCACGCTTCCTGGTCAGATTGGGCCTTTACTCGGTCCGGCGCTGGGCGGGGTCCTGGTCGAATACGCCTCGTGGCACTGGATTTTCCTGATCAATCTGCCCGTTGGCATTGTTGGCGCCATCGCCACGCTGGTGCTGATGCCCAACTATAAAATGCAGACCCGCCGCTTTGACCGGACAGGTTTTATCTTGCTCGCGGTGGGCATGGCAACGCTGACGCTGGCCCTGGACGGGCAAAAAGGGCTGGGCATTTCCGTCCTGTCGCTGTCGCTGCTGGTGTTCATTGGGGTGCTCTCTCTCCTGTGGTATCTCTGGCACGCACGGGGCAACGAGCAAGCGCTGTTCAGGCTCTCGCTTTTTGAAAATACGACCTTCAGTTTAGGTCTGCTGGGCAGTTTCTTTGGTCGTCTGGGCAGCGGCATGCTGCCGTTTATGACGCCCGTATTTTTGCAGATCGGTCTGGGCTTTTCGCCCTTCCATGCCGGCCTGATGATGATCCCGATGGTATTGGGCAGCATGGGGATGAAACGCATTGTGGTGCAGGTGGTGAACCGGTTTGGCTATCGTCATGTCCTTGTCGCCTCGACCCTGGGTTTAGCCTTGATTACCCTGCTGTTTATGGCGGTGGCGCTGATGGGCTGGTACTACGCGTTACCCGTCGTGATGTTCTTCCAGGGGATGATCAACTCGACCCGTTTCTCCTCGATGAATACCCTTACGTTGAAAGATTTGCCCGACGACCTGGCCAGCAGCGGCAACAGCCTGCTGTCGATGATCATGCAGCTCTCGATGAGTATTGGGGTCACCATTGCCGGTCTGCTCCTCGGCCTGTACGGGCAGCAGCATCTCAGTGCCGACAACGCCGCAGCGCATCAGGTCTTTCTGTACACTTATCTCAGCATGGCGGTCATTATCGCCCTGCCCGCCTTTATTTTCGCCCGGGTCCCGGATGACACCAGCAAGAACGTCGTCATCAGCCGACACAAAAGGAGAGAACGATGAAATTCTGGCGACCCGGCATTACGGGCAAGTTGTTTGTGGCGATCTTCGCGACCTGTATTGTGCTGCTGATCACCATGCACTGGGCGGTACGCGTCAGCTTCGAACGGGGCTTTATCGACTATATCAAACACGGCAATGAGCAGCGCCTCCAGGGGTTGAGTGATGCGCTGGGCGAGCAGTATGCGCTGCACGGTAACTGGCGTTTCCTGCGCAACAACGATCGTTTCGTGTTCCAGATCCTGCGCTCGCTGGAGCATGACACCGATGATGACCGCCCCGGAGCCGGTATGCCGCCACACGGCTGGCGCACGCAGTTCTGGGTGATCGACCAGGATCAACGCGTGCTGGTTGGCCCGCGCGCTCCCGTGCCACCGGACGGCACAAAGCGCGCCGTCACGGTTAACGGCGTGGCCGTGGGCTGGGTAATTGCCTCGCCCGTTGAACGGCTGACCCGCAATACTGACATCAACTTTGACCGCCAACAGCGCCAGACCAGCTGGTTGATTGTGGCGCTCTCCACCCTGCTGGCCGCGCTTGCCACCTTCCCGCTGGCGCGCGGGCTGCTCGCACCGGTGAAACGGCTGGTGGAGGGTACGCACAAACTGGCGGCCGGTGATTTCTCTACCCGCGTGGATACCCGCAGCCAGGATGAACTGGGCAAGCTGGCGCAGGATTTTAACCAGCTCGCCAGCACCCTTGAAAAGAACCAGCAGATGCGCCGGGATTTTATGGCCGATATCTCTCACGAACTGCGTACTCCGCTGGCGGTATTGCGCGGGGAGCTGGAAGCCATCCAGGATGGCGTACGCCAGTTCACCCCTGAATCGGTGGCGTCGTTGCAGGCTGAAGTCGGCACGCTCACCAAACTGGTTAACGATCTGCACCAGCTTTCGATGTCCGACGAAGGCGCGCTGGCCTATCAGAAAGCGCCGGTGGATGTGATCAATATTCTGGAAGTGGTCAGCGGCGCGTTTCGGGAACGTTTCGCCAGCCGCAATCTGACGATTGACCTGTCGCTGCCGGACAGCGCCGTGGTGTTTGGCGATCCCGACCGACTGATGCAGCTGTTTAACAACCTGCTGGAAAACAGCCTGCGTTATACGGACGCGGGCGGTGGATTACATATCTCGGGCCGTCAGGAAGAGGGGCGATTTGCCCTGACCTTTGCGGACTCCGCACCCGGCGTCCAGGATGCTCAGCTGGAAAAACTGTTTGAACGCTTCTATCGCACCGAAGGCTCGCGTAACCGCGCCAGCGGCGGCTCCGGGCTGGGTCTGGCGATTTGCGTCAACATTGTGGAAGCGCACGGCGGGACAATCCGCGCCGCCCATTCGCCTTTTGGCGGGGTAAGCATTACAGTAGAGTTACCGCTGGAACGGGAGTTATCGAGAGAAGTATGACTGAGTTACCCATTGACGAAAACACGCCACGCATTCTTATCGTGGAGGATGAGCCTAAGCTTGGGCAGTTATTAATCGACTATTTGCGTGCGGCGAGCTATGCCCCCTCGCTGATCAGCCACGGCGATCATGTCCTGCCTTTTGTGCACCAGACCCCGCCGGACCTGATACTGCTGGATTTGATGCTGCCCGGCACCGACGGTCTGACGCTGTGCCGGGAAATTCGCCGTTTTTCCGACGTGCCCATTGTGATGGTCACCGCCAAAATCGAAGAGATTGATCGTCTTCTGGGCCTGGAAATCGGCGCGGATGATTACATCTGTAAACCCTACAGCCCACGCGAAGTTGTGGCCCGCGTAAAAACGATCCTGCGCCGCTGCAAACCCCAGCGTGAGCTGCAAACTCTGGACGCTAACAGCCCGCTGGTGGTGGATGAGAGCCGCTTTCAGGCCAGCTGGCGCAGCAAGCTGTTGGATCTGACGCCCGCCGAGTTTCGCCTGTTGAAAACCCTCTCCCACGAACCGGGGAAAGTGTTCTCCCGCGAACAACTGCTCAATCATCTTTATGATGATTATCGCGTCGTGACCGACCGCACCATCGACAGCCATATCAAAAACCTGCGCCGTAAGCTGGAAGCGCTGGACGCCGACCAGTCGTTTATCCGTGCGGTCTACGGCGTGGGGTATCGCTGGGAAGCGGATGCCTGCCGCATTGTCTGAAGCCTGTTGATGAGGCCGGGTCAGGCGAACGACCACCCGGCACAATCACTTTACCTCCCCTTCCCGCAGCGCTACAATGCCCGCCCTTAAAGTAGGGGATCTCCCCTTACCCGCTTCACCCGGTGCAAGCGGATCTGACCTGTCATCAGAACGAGAACACACATGTTTAAACCTGAACTCCTTTCCCCGGCGGGAACGCTGCAAAATATGCGTTACGCTTTCGCCTATGGTGCCGATGCGGTTTATGCGGGCCAACCGCGTTACTCGCTGCGCGTGCGCAACAACGAATTCAACCACGAAAATCTCCAGTTGGGCATCAACGAAGCCCATGCGCTGGGGAAAAAATTCTACGTGGTGGTGAATATCGCGCCGCATAACGCCAAGCTGAAAACGTTTATTCGCGATTTGAAGCCGGTGGTGGAGATGGGTCCGGATGCGCTGATTATGTCAGACCCGGGGTTGATCATGCTGGTTCGGGAGAATTTCCCTGAAATGGATATTCATCTGTCCGTTCAGGCGAACGCCGTGAACTGGGCGACGGTAAAATTCTGGAAGCAGATGGGCCTGACCCGTGTGATTCTGTCGCGTGAACTCTCGCTTGAAGAGATCGAAGAGATTCGTACCCAGGTACCGGACATGGAAATTGAGATTTTCGTTCACGGTGCGCTGTGCATGGCGTACTCCGGCCGCTGTCTGCTTTCTGGCTACATCAACAAACGCGACCCTAATCAGGGCACCTGCACTAACGCCTGCCGCTGGGAATATAACGTCCAGGAAGGCAAAGAAGATGATATCGGCAATATCGTTCATAAATACGAGCCGATTCCGGTGCAAAACGTCGAACCAACCCTGGGCGTTGGCGCACCTACCGACAGCGTGTTTATGATTGAAGAAGCCAAACGTCCGGGTGAGTACATGACCGCCTTTGAAGACGAGCACGGCACCTACATTATGAACTCAAAAGACCTGCGGGCCATTGCGCACGTTGAGCGTCTGACTCAGATGGGCGTGCATTCCCTGAAAATTGAAGGCCGCACCAAATCTTATTACTACTGTGCACGTACCGCGCAGGTCTACCGTAAAGCGATCGACGATGCCGCCGCGGGCAAGCCGTTCGACACCAGCCTGCTGGAGACGCTGGAAGGCCTGGCGCATCGCGGGTATACCGAAGGGTTCCTGCGTCGTCATACGCACGACGATTACCAGAACTACGAGCACGGCTATTCCGTCTCAGAACGTCAGCAGTTTGTCGGTGATTTCACCGGTGAACGCAAAGGCGCACTGGCTGCCGTGGCGGTAAAAAACAAATTCACGCTCGGCGACAGTCTTGAGCTGATGACCCCGCAGGGCAATATGAACTTCCGTCTGGAGCATCTGGAAAACGGCAAAGGTGAAGCTATCACCGTGGCACCGGGTGATGGTCACGTGGTGTGGTTGCCGGTCCCGGAAGAGGTGGAACTGAAGTTTGCGCTGCTGATGCGCAATTTCGAAGGGGAAAGTACCCGTAACCCGCACAATAAATAGTTAAGCAGGGTTATTTTTTACCAGCGGAAGATTCTTAGAATCGGATCACATACCGTTTCGTTCGATAAGGGTATTATCCTCAGCGCTGAAAAACATAACCCATAAATGCTAGCTGTACCAGGAACCACCTCCTTAGCCTGCGTAATCTCCCTTACGCAGGCTTATTTTTTTTCTTTATTTAACAGCCTGTAAGACGACCTAACCTTTTGCATGCCCTTTGGCGAGCCAGGACAGCAGGCGCACCTCTCTGACAGGTCGGTTATTGATTCAACGTTATGTAACGTGGCGCGGCATGTTCCTGGGCAAATTCTGGCAGCATGGCCTGGCGAGTCTGTTGATGTTGGGCCCACATTGACTCGTCATGCAAAGGTGGGATGGTTACCGCTTCCTGGCGATCGAATCCGACAAGCGCTGCGTCCACCAGCTCATCCGCATCCATGACGCCGCTCATGGTATTAACATCCTTGCCGGATCGTGCCCAGATTTCAGTGCGGGTCGCCGCAGGTAATACGGCCTGGACATACACCCCCTGTGGTCCCAGTTCAACGCTCAACCCCTGAGACAGAAAAAGGACAAATGCCTTCGTCGCGCCGTAAAGCGTCATCCCGAATTCCGGCGCCAGTCCCACCACGGAGCTGACATTGATAATCGAGCCTTTTCCGGCATTCGCCATGCGTGGTGCCACGGCGCGCGCAAGACGGACAACGGCGGAGAGGTTAACCGCGAACAAACGGTCCATTTCCGCAGGGGTCTGTGTGGTAAATGTCCCTGGCAAGCTCATCCCGGCGTTATTAACCAGAATCGTGATGCGGGCATCGGTTTCGAGACGTTCTGCCACGGCAGCCAGATCCTTCTCCTGCGTCAGGTCGGCTGGCAACACCTCAACGTCAACACCATATTCCGCCCGCAGCCGTGTGGCCAGGGCCTCCATCCGCGTTGCGTCCCGGGCAACCAGCACCAGGGGATGCCCACGACGGGCAAAGCGGTCTGCATACACTGCACCCAGGCCTGTCGATGCGCCAGTAATCAGTACGGTCTGTGTTTTCTCAGTCATTGATGTCTCTCCGGTAAATGAGTCGTCTTGCTTGCCTTTTTAAATGATGGATGACATCTATATTAAATGTCAATCATCATTTATAATGAAGAGCAAGAAAAGAAGCGCCCCCATAACGCACCTGTTTTAGTGGATACCAGGGTGCCGGAGCTAACTATGGTAAGATCGCCACACCACGCGCCTGAGCAGGCGGTGTATTTGTCAGGGGCAAAGTGAGTGCCCTCTTCAAAAGTCACGGGAGTAAAAATGGCCAGAACCGGGCGAGTGTCCAGAGAGCAAAGTGAGCTTAACCGTAACAGTATTATTGCCACCTCATCTCAGCTATTCAGAGACAGGGGCCTCGACGGTGTGAGTCTTAAGGACATTATGTCTGCCGCCGGACTGACTCACGGCGGATTCTACGGGCATTTCTCATCAAAAGAGGAACTGGAAGCGATCGCCTGTGAAAAGGCATTCGAAGACAGCCATGCCTCCCTGGACGAACGCGGTATCAAATCTTTTTCACAGCTGGTGGACTACTATCTCTCACCGCCTCATCGGGACTGCCCCGCCAGCGGGTGTGCCGTGGCGGCACTTGTCACCGATGTCCAGCGTAAAGGCGAGGATACCGCGGTCTCGCAAGCCTTCCTTGCGGGCCTTAAAAATATGACAGAACAGTTCAGGTCCCTAAAGAACGGCCCCGACGATGCGCCTGTAAAAGATGAATACCTTGCTCAATTTTCAATGATGGTGGGGGCGTTGATGCTGGCAAGAGCCACGCGCGGAGACGAACTTTCCGCACGTCTTCTCGCTGCAGCAAAATCTGCGCTTCTTGGGAAAACATCGGACTGACCGGCGCCTTCAGTTTGGCCTTTACGCCTGATACGCGCTACGTTGAGAACCATTTTTCAAGCGTAGTGACATTCTTGCCTGCGCCGTTTTCAACCTTAAAAACGTCTGCATACATTAAGATGAGTTTCAAGCCTCTGCCGTTTTCCATTAAGGGGTCCGTGTCGGTAAAGCACTCGGTACGGGCTGCCTTGAGGCGTGCAGCAGGAAAGGGGTCGCCTTCATCGGTAAAGCACAACGTCACGCCCCGGCCCGTGGCACTGAACGCCACAACGAAACGCCGACCCGCATCCTCATGCAAAGCATGACGAATAATGTTTGTTGCCGTCTCGCACGCGGCCAGATCGAGTGAAAAACGCCATTCATCAGTCACGGGTAACGGGGCCAGCTTTTGCGCCAGCCACTCCGCCAGAGGGGTGAGCGACGTTAGCGCGGCAGGTAAGACGATCTCGCTGGACACTGTCGCATCACTTATTTAACTGAGTCAGCGCCGTATCGCGATCCGGGCTAATGCGGAAAATGCGATCCATACGGGTCAGCGCAAACATGTTTTTAATACTGGGATTTAGCGCACAGAGAGTCATTTCACCTTTACCGTTCATCATTTTCATCAGGGAAACCAGCGTGCCCAGACCGCTACTGTCGATAAAATCAATCTTGCTGAAATCGATAATAAGCGCTTTTTTATCTTCACCTATCTCCCGCGTCACCGCCTCTTTGAATGCCGCTGCCACCGATGCATCCAGCCTGCGTACGGCAGGGGTAAGAATGTTGACAAGCGGCTGTCGCTCAGTTGCTATATTCATTACATTTCTCCTTTATGCTCAATGAGTAAGAGTGAAACATCATCAGCCATTGCGTGTTTTTCTGAATCCTCGCCGCTACGCCAGTCAATAAGATGCTGACCAAACTTCGCCAGAAGGTCATCGGGTGTCAGCCCAATGCTATCCTGTAACCAACTCTGCAAACGGTCCTGTCCAAACTGTTCTCCGGTCAGGTTTTCGCACTCAGTAATTCCGTCACTAAAAAGGCACAGGCGATCCCCTGGCGCCAGGGTAAAGGGAACGTCCGTCCAGGAGAGATCGGGCAGGAGTCCCACCGGCGCACCACCACTACCGACCTTCTTGATTTGCCCCTCCGGCGAGACGATAAAAGGCGTCGGATGCCCGGCCTGGCACAGCTTGCCTTCCCCCGTGTTAAGATCGATGACGCCATAAATCATGGTGAAATAACTGACAATTTCAGCTTCATCACTGCAAAACCGCCTGTTAAGAATACGCACGACTTCCGCCGGAGAAGCCACCGTTTCGTCGTCATCAAACAAAAAACGTTCGACCGCCCTGCCGTGAAGAAACTGACGAGCCACGGCGAGCGACATCATGGCTGCACCGACGCCGTGGCCTGATACATCCACACAGTAAAAACCCAGATGATTATCCAGCGGGAACACGTTAAAAATATCTCCCGACACCCAGGCTGAGGGTAAAAAAAGCCAGTCGGAAAAATAGTCACCATACCGCTGCTGGTGTGCAGGAAGCACCGATTGCTGAATTCGCGCGGCCACCTCCAGATCCTGCTCGATTTGGCGCAGCGCCTCGCTTAGACGGGCGTTACGCGCGGCTAATGTTGCCTCCAGAGACAGAATGCGTGCGCCAGCGTGCAGCCGCGCCCGCAGCTCGGACTGTTCGACGGGTTTATTCAAAAAATCGTCCACACCGGCATCAAATCCCTGCGTCAGATCGTTCGGGTCTTCCCGAGCGGTAAGCAGAATGAAATAAATATAGTGGTCTAACTGACGATCGCGAATCTCCCGGCAGAGCGTAAGACCGTCCATCTCCGGCATTTCCCAGTCGCTAATGACCATGCTCACCGGCTGGCTTTCCAGGATAGCCAATGCGGCAATGCCGTTTTCCGCTTCGCTAACCAGATACCCCCACTGGGCCAGCATGCGGGTCAGCAGACGACGGTAAACCAGTGAGTCTTCTACGATCAGAACGTGCTGTATCGGCATGACGCCCCCTAAATCGGTAAGAACCAGATAAGGCTGACCGTGCCTTCACGAAATTTCCCGCTCCCGCTTTGATGGCCAGGATAACGCGTGCCGGAGTAGTTGGCGTACTGCACAGAAAACGAACCCGGCGTGTACCCCGCGTACCCAAAGCTATAGCTGTAATCGCCGTTCCACGGCTGCTGTTGACTGCTGTCGGGGAACCAAAATGCCGTCGCTCGCACAAAGAAATGCTGTTTGAATGTATAACCGCACCCGCCCAGCATGACATTTTTGTTTTTGCGAATATCGTTATCACTCAAATCGTAGTAACGCGGCACCCAGCTATATCCCACCTGACAAATGATCGAGTCGCCTTTGTTGATTAAAAGCGACTTCTCGACCGGCTTCGGCAACGAAAACTTGTACGCCAGGGTAACGGCTCCCTGCTCAAAATAGGTACTGCGGCGGCTGCCCGACGTCCAGAAATGGTTATCGCCATAATTGCCGTAAACCAGACTGAACGTGTTGGCGTGCCAGTCGTCGTAACCAAAGCTGTAGCGATAGTCGGCCGTATAACGGTTGGTATCAGTGACGGGCAAACGCGAAGTGATGTTGGCAAACCAGAAGCTATAAGGCGAATATTGCAGGCTCAGGTTTAAGGTCTGATTAATTTTTTTCTTCTGGTTGGCGCTGTCTTCACTGTTTGGGATAGTCATCCACTGCTCTTTCAGACCTGAACTGAAGCTGAGAGCACCTGAAAAGACTTTATCGTTGCCGGAAAAAAGCCGTCCCCACCGGCTGGTAAACACGCCCGCCTGGACGGGTTCATCATTCTTATCCCGCAGGGGCGTTTTTTCGTCCGTTTGCGCCGCCCAGGCCCCCGTGGCACTGCTTAACAGTGCGCAGATCAGAAGATATTGCTTACGCATCTGCCCTTCCTTAGTTAGGTATCCACCGCGCGGCAACGTTATATTTCGCCATCAGCCAGAGCATGCTCAGCGCTGCCGCATGGACAAGCGTGTTTGTAAGCCAGGCCTGGCGCCATAAATCAAAGGTGACAAACTGGCTGACCGCAAGCACAACGTAAACATGCAAAATAAATGTATAAAGCGAATGCTGGCCCAGCGGGATAAGAAACCATCCTGCAAGTCGATAGAGAGGCTGCCAGCACCATGTCAGTAAAAGATAGACCGTCACCATCAGGCAGATATCGTTTAAAACCCTAACCGGCCCCAGCCCGTTTTTCGCCGCCCAGGTATGATAGAACGCATTAAACTCTGCGGCTGACAGGACGTGCATCAGCAACGCGGACGGCATAAAGGGATTGGTATGGTTTTGCGCCACAAAACCCAGCACCAGTGCCACGACCACCATCGCCGCCACGGTCACTTTTCCTGCAGACGTACGGGCAAAGGAGAGAAGCTCTTCTTTGTACCAGCCACTGCACATGCCCAGCACGAATATGAATTGCCAGGCCAGTAGCGGAAAGGCAAATTCAAATTCAGCGGCAGTGACCCGGACAGGCCAACGCTGCCAGCAGCCATACACCAGCAGGGAGAGACATAACAGCCCATAGACTTTTCCTTTTTGCAGCATGGCTAAAAAAAACGGACTTAACAGCAACAGGAAAATATACAGCCCGAGAATTTGCGTCTGATGGGGGCCGATTTGTAAATAAAGAACGATATTGAACCAGGTTTCTTTTATTTGTGGAGTGACCGGATAAAGCGACCAGCTTGTTCCCGAAAAACGATCGGTAAAATGCGTCACCTCAAAAACATTGATAAAAGGCACATATTCCAACAGTAAAAATGAGAGGATGATAATGATATTTACGCGATATATCTTCCAGGCACGCTGATAAAGCCCCCAGGAAACGGTGAGTAAAACGACTTTTTGCAATCGGGCACGATTAAGCATCCCCAACATAAAACCGGAAAGAATCACAAATCCTTCCGCTCCGGTCGTCAATCCGAATCGCTCCCAGGTAAATATATTAAATATCGACATCACTTCTGTGTGTGCTACCACCATCATTACCAGGGCGATACCACGCATGAAATCAATCCTCAGATCGCGACTACCTGCCACGTCGTAGCGCCATGCCATTGATTTAGAACGGTCTTCTTTCAGTATCGTTGGCGCAATATGGCTCATAGGAATGGTTTTCATCCATATCAAAAATACATCTGGTAAATTATCTAGATAGCTTAAGGGCGGATTTATAGCAAATAATGAAGTACTTATTAAATAGAGTAAGCTGCGGTAATATTAATTTAAGCGCACCTTAACATCTCTCTTTTTACTTTTCTGGACACTTTTTTTCTGCCATCTACACTTATTTTACTTTTTGTTTTTTCAGACGTTATTTTCCCAGGCAGAACGCACCCTGCTGGCAGGATGATGATAATTCATCACTATTACGGAATCAGGATATCCTTTGCTATGGATTTTTACTTTTCCCGTTTTGAAAATCGCAGGCCACCGGAACCGCTCAGCACCCCACGGTGGGTGATGCTGACATGGCAGGTATTGGCGGTCGCGGCACTTATTTTAGGTGCAAATTATATTTACTGGCGCTGGACAGCCTCGCTCAATACAGATGCTCTGTGGTATGCCCTTCCACTGGTGCTGGCTGAAACGCTTGCATGGATAGGTACGGTGCTATTTACGATTAACCTCTGGAAAGAACAAGATCCCCCGCAAAATGTTCCGCCGGAAGAGATCAATGACTGCCTGCTAACGGAGGAGCAGGTTGAACAACGGCCAGTCAAAGTCGATCTCTTTATTGCGACCTATTCAGAAGACGTGGAGCTCGTCAGGCTCTCGATTCGGGATGCACTGAAAATGCACTATCCCTTCCCGCTTGATTACCGAATCCACGTACTCGACGACGGAAGACGACCGGAAATGAAAGCGGTTTGTGAAGAGGAAGGGGTTAACTACATCACGCGTCAAACCAATATTGGCTATAAGGCAGGAAACCTGCGTAACGGGCTTGAGCAAACTGACGGCGATTTTCTGGTGATTTGTGATGCCGACACGCGCGTATTTCCCTCTCTGCTCAGCCATACCCTGGGCTATTTCCGCGATCCTGACGTCGCCTGGGTCCAGACGCCGCAATGGTTCTACGATCTACCCGAAGGGGAAAACCTGGCAAACTGGCTAAAACGCAAAGCGGGCAAAGCGGGATATGGCCTTGGCTGGCTGGCACAGAAATTCGTCGGACCCGTTACCGTCGGACGCGACCCGTTTTTTAACGATCCCCGTATGTTCTATGACGTCATCTTACGCCGCCGTAACTGGGCGAATGCAGCATTTTGCTGCGGCGCAGCGTCTGTTCATCGACGTGAAGCGGTAATGCAGGCAGCATTGCGCAGCTATGTCTGGACCGTGGAAGAGGAGATAGACCGTCATACGCGGGATATTCACGACGTCACCACGCGTGCTGCCCTTCGTGATGCCATGCGTCCTCACGTCGCGTTTGATACAGAACTCACGCCCTATAAATTTCATGTCTCAGAAGATATTTATACCTCCATTCTGCTACACGGCGACGCGGCACGCCGCTGGCGCTCGGTGATGCATCCCCGTGTAGAATCCAAAATGCTCTCTCCGCAGGATATGCTGACGTGGATGATCCAGCGTTTTAAATACGCCGCAGGCTCACTGGACATTCTGTTTCATGACAATATTTTTAGCCGCCGCCGCTTCAGGCTGTCTCTGCCGCAAACGCTGATGTATGCCACGACCTTCTGGTCTTATATGGCCTGCGTCTGGAACACTGTTTTTCTGATTTCACCGATCGTCTATCTGTTCACGGGCATCCCGCCCGTATCTGCGTGGTCAACGCCGTTTTATTTGCATTTTTTACCTTTTTTTATTGTGTCAGAACTGGCGTTTATGTTCGGCACCTGGGGGATTTCAGCCTGGGACGGTAGGGCATCGTACCTCTCTTTTTTCTCAATGAATCTGCGGGCATTGAATACCGTGCTGCGTGGTGAGCAGATTAAATTTCATGTCACCCCCAAAGAACGACAGCAGGGCCGCTTCCTGTATCTGGTGAAACCACAGATCGCCATCGTGGCACTGACCCTTGCAGGGCTAATCTGGGGAGGAATTCAGGTTGCTCGCGGCCAGGTCGATGACCCCTCCGGCTATGTCATCAACATCTTCTGGGGGGCCGTGAATATTGCCGCCATGCTGCCACTGATTTTCGCCGCAATGTGGACCCCCGCCGAAGAAGAGGAGACGAGCCAATGAGAACTCGCGACGCGCTGCTTTCCGCCCGTAGCTATCTCACAATCCTGATTGGGTTTCTGCTCGGGTTCGCTATCGTTGTCTGGGTGGAAAAGCAGATGCCCACCCGGGTAGAAAGCAGTACTGGCATCACCTTAAGTAAGGAATTCCCTCCTCTGCCGGCCTCGCGTGAACTCACCTTAGAAGAGGCCATTTGGGCACGCGTGGCGTGGCAATATTATGTGAATAACACACAGCCAAACGGCCTGACCAACGCACATGATGGCGAACCCTGGCTGAGTCTGTGGAGCATCGGCAGCTATCTGTTTGCCCTCACCGCCGCAAAACAGCTCGCGATCCTGACAACGGATGAATTTAACGAGCGGATTACAGCGGCGCTTTTTACCCTCAGCCAGATGCCTCTGAACCCTGAAGGATTGCCTGCAGCTTATTATCACGCCGACACCTTAAAAATTCTGGGAAAACCCGAGTCTTCCGCCATTGGTATGGGACGCTTACTTAACGCACTGCAAACGTTACTGTGGCGTTATCCACAGCACGCCGCTGCCGTGCGCGACCTGTTTAACCAGTGGCAACTGGGCGCGCTGATAGAAAACAATACCGCCAGCCAGGCCGCAGTTCCTTTACACCACTGGGCGCTGGCGACAGATGAACCCAGAAACAGCTTTGGCTATCGATTGTATGCCAGTCATACGCTTCGGCTGATCGACAGCGCCGCAGGACTGGCGGTCACTAACCCACCATCAGGGCAACAGATGATCGACATTGACGGCATCATGGTGCCTGACGAGGGGCTACGCACGCCGTGGGGACGTCAGCCCTCGCTCATCAGTTTGCCTTATCTGTTGACCGGGCTTGAACTGGGCTTTGATGCGCAAAGTGCAGAAATTGCCTGGCGAATAATGCAGATCCAGCAGCGACGCCACAGCCTGCGCGTCAGTAAACCGCCCGTTAGCACCGATTACGCTGAACCCGCCCCGGACTATGTCAACGATTTGCCTGACCGACAGCCTTTGCAAAATCGAGCCCTGCGCGATGCGACACCTGAACAAACGGCGATCACCTCCACGCGCTCCGCTTTCGCGTGGTACGCCCTGTTTCGTAACAGCTGGAGCGAGGCATTGCGCCAGCAGGTGCAACATCTTCAGGTGCCAGGAAAAGGTTGGCAGCGTGGATTCAATCTGAACAGCAGCGTCAACGATGTGATAGACGCGGACACCAACGCCATTGTTCTTGAAAGCCTGGCCTACATCGCCCAGGGACAGATGCTGTGTCTGGCCTGTCTTAGCACGTCCCCTCCCCTTACGTCTTCAGCAGGAGCAACGCCATGAAGCAGAAATTGATTCTCTTCTTTCCTCTTTTAGCCGGGCTCATGGCGTTCTGGCTCGCGCTGGGGTCAGTTCACGCGGCCCAGGGTCTTCCGGCGTCGGACTATGCGCCGCGCAGCGGTGAGCTGACCCCGCGTGAAATGACTATCGCCAAAAACGCCTGGCAATATTTTGTCGCCAACTATCAACCCACCACGGGGCTTGTGAACGCGGTGAATAAATATCCCTCCACCACCATGTGGGACAGCGCGTCGTATCTCGCCGCCATGACCGCGGCCAGGGAGCTGGGCATTATTGATAAAGCGGAGTTCGACCGGCGGATGCTGAAATTTCTCGCCACCCTGAATACGCTGGTGCTGTTTCGCAATGAACTGCCTAACAAAGCGTACAACACCATAAGCGGGCAAAAAGTGGACTACCAAAACAAGCCCGGTGAAATAGGTTATTCGGCGCTGGACATCGGCAGAATGCTGGTCTGGCTCAGGGTGATAAAGGAGCGCTATCCTGAGTATGGGAACAGCATAGATAACGTGGTATTAGGCTGGGACTTTAGCCACGCCGTCGATCCCTGCGGCACCTTGTACGGCGCTTATCTTGAGAACGGTCAGCCAAAATATGTGCAGGAAGGACGGCTGGGCTATGAGGAATATGGTGCGGCTGGGTTCCAGCTTTGGGGATTCAGTACCTGCCAGGCCAGCCGACCACAGCCTTACGAACTGGCCGAAATTTACTGCGTGCTGGTGCCTTACGATTCACGCGATCCGCGCAATACCTCACAGCATAACTACGTCGTGACCGAATCCTATCTTCTGTATGGTCTCGAGTTTGGGTTCGATAACCCAACAGACAGAGACGACAGCCCGCGAGATTACTCCCATTCCTGGATGAAAAACTTCGCCGACCGGGTCTATCAGGCCCAGGAAAATCGCTACGCGATTACCGGCATTTTAACCGCACGCTCCGAGCATCAACTCGATAAATCCCCCTACTTCGTTTATGACACCGTATTCAGCGATGGTTACAACTGGAACACCATTACTGATAAGGGTCAGTTTGTGCCAAATAGCGCCGCCGTTTCTCTCAAAGCCGCGCTCGGGATGTGGGTGCTCTGGAACTCGCCCTACACCGATCGCCTGCTGAATACCATTGAAAACGCCAATGAGGAGGGTAAAGGCTATTACGAGGGACTCTACGAAAATGGCGACGGCCCTATTAAAGAGTTCACCGCCAACAATAACGGCATCATGCTGGAGGCGTTGTTATTCAAAAAAGAGGGCAAGCTGTTGCAGTTCAGCAACAACAACCCCAAAAATCATGATTTTGCGCCTTCACTGTGGGATAAAAAACTGCTCGATCAGTTCGAAGAAAATAACACCCGACGCAACCGTCCGTTCCTGAGCGATACGCCCGGGGTGAAAAACTGGTGTGAACAGACCGGCACCGCGCAGCGAACCAAACCCGCTTGCCAGGCCTGTCAGTGCGCATCCTGTCAGGCGGACGAGCCTGTTAAACTGCCGCCGGTGACTGCGCAATGCTTAAAACCGTAGCCTGCTGGCTGGCCGCCGCGATCGTCGTTTTGCTTGTCGCCTTTGCCCTGTTCAGCCGCGACGGGGCAGGATGGCGCTGGCTCACGAAAGGTGGCTGGCATACGAGTGCACGCATCGACCATCTGACGCCCCAGGAACGGAGGTGGGCGACCATTGCGTGGCGCTACTTCCAGAACAACACACAGCCGCAGACCGGACTGGTCAATGGCAGCGATAAGCAGCCGCGCGTTACGCTTTGGCAGATAGGAGATACCTTAATCGCGCTGCTGTCCGCCAGAGAACTGGGGCTGGTGCCGGAGGCCGAGTTTGACGCCCGGCTAAGTCGCCTGCTTGGGACCCTTAATCGCCTGACGCTGACGCATACCCGTACACCCGGGAGGCTCTATTCGAGCCAGACGGCGGCCCCTATAGACTTCACCGGCAAACCCGCCAGCAGCGGCTGGTCGGCAAAAGATATGGCAAGGCTGATGCTGGCCCTGCGGCTGACCGGTGAGCGCGCGCCGCAGTATCGCGAGTATCTGGACAAGATCATCCTGCGCTGGAACTTCTGTCCGGTCATGGATAAGGAGGGGGAATTGTGGTCCGCCTCTGTACAGAACGGCCAGCCCGTTGTGCGCGAAGAACTCCGCCTGGGTGAGAGTGAATATGCCGCCAGCGCCTTTCGGCTGTGGGGATTCCCGGCTGGTAAAGCGTTCACCCCGCCATCGCGAAACGTCATTATTTATCAGCGCAGCCTTGCGGTAGACGCCCGCGATCCCCGCACCACCTGGCAGCCATCGCTACTCGCGACCCTGCCCGCCATGCTGCCCGGTCTGGAGTTCGGCTGGCAGCCGCCGGGCGTGCCGTACGAAGTGCAGAAAGCGATGCGAAACCGGGCGGAAGGCATCTGGCTCAGCCAGAAAACGCGCTGGGAACGAGACAAAGTGCTCACCGCACGCGCTGATTTTTCTCTGTCACAAGCGCCGTGGCACCTTGAAGATACCGTCTGGGGGAATGGCTACGCCTGGAACACGCTGGGGGACGACGGTCGCGACTATCCCCGGCTGGCACAGGTCTCTACACGCGCGGTCTTTGTGCTGTGGACGCTGTGGGAGAACGACTACACGGATACCCTGATGTCTGTCACCAGACATCTTAACAATCCGCAGTTGGGCTGGTTTGAAGGTCGCGTTGAGGCGACCGGCGATATTAATTCGACGGTCACACTCTCTACCAATGCCATGGTGCTTGAAGCCCTGTTCTACAAACATAACGCCGGCCCCCTGTTCGAAAATGGCCTGAAAGATGAAAACAGCTATTTTTCCCGTCGCCTGGCAGATGAATTTAACCCTCCCGGACTGTGCCTGCCGGGCGAAAGGATCGGGAGAGCCGCACCATGAAATTTTACCGGGATCTTTTTGACGCCAGCCTGAACCGCGTATTGCCTGAGAGCGATAAAAAAGCCTTTTTCCTGGCGTTTTATACTGCCTTCATCCACATGTCACCGGAGACGGAACAGCACTTCGCCCGCCGTCCGAGCGAAGAAGGCCAGCAGATGATCTACAAAAGTTTCTTCGCCATGCTGGCAGTCGACGGTGCGCTCTTCGTACCGGATTTTCTCGAACGCCTGGCCCGCGAACAGAGTCATGATGGCCTGCGCCTGCCGCCGCGTTTTTTTGCCTTCTGGCGTGAGGCCATGCTCGATACCGTACGCGCTCGCGATCCTCTTTGTGATGAAGAGATTCTGACCGCATGGGCCATGGCAATTGCCCCGGGGCTGGAGTATCTGCGACGGCAGGCCGAACTGCATTACCACGCAGGGGGGGAATGACCATGCAAGCTTCTTCCTGTTTCGATCTTAACGTGCTGCCATGTGCGGTAATGATCTACGATCGGGCCGAGCGCCTTCGAGCGTGGAATGACAAAATTCCCCTCTTTTATCCCATGATTGCCCCCTGGCTGGTGGTGGGAGCCAGCCTCGAAAACCTGGCCGAGAAATTCATTGATGCGGGCTATAACATCGATCCCAGCCGCCGCCAGACGCTGCAGGAAGCCATTATCCGTAACTGCCGCCAGGCGAACCATTGTGAAGTCCGGCAATCGGGAAAACGCCGCATCTACGTACAGCATCAACGCCTTACGGACGGCGGCATCGTGAGTCTGCACACGGACGTCACCGAGCTTGACGAGGCGCAACGCTCCCGCCATCAGCTTCACGATGATTTTTTACTGACCGCCGAATCGATCCAGATGGGTATCTGGGACTGGCACGTCTCTCAAGACAGCCTGCAGGTGAATGATACGCTACTGGCCATGGTCGGACAGTCACGATCGCAGTGGCGCTATCCGCTGCGTTTTCTGCTTAATCTGGTGCATGAGGAGGACCGCGCGTCGCTGCAACAGGCGATGATTGCATCCAAACAGGATCACAGGCCGGTCTTTGAATGCGAAATTCGTGTACAGCATCAGACGGAGGGCTGGCGATGGATGCTGCTCTCGGGTCAGGTGGTGACGCTCACCATTCAGCAGGAAGCTGAGCGCGTTATTGGTACCCTTCAGGATATTACCCGGCGAAAAGAAGCTGAACTACTCGCCATTGATGCTGCCAGGGTTGCCCGTGATGCTAACGAAGCCAAAAGCGCCTTTCTGGCCAACATGAGTCATGAAATTCGAACGCCGATGAATGGCATCCTGGGAATGACGCAGCTTTGTCTGGATACTCCACTGAATGCGGATCAGCGTGAATACCTGTCGCTGGTCATGAGTTCGGCGGAGTCACTGCTGCATATTATCAACGACATTCTCGACTTCTCGCGCATTGAGTCGGGCAAAGTCGTGATGGACGAAGAACCGGTCGAGATTCGCCCTTTTATTCAATCGCTGATACGCCCGCATATGCCCGCCGCCAGTGAAAAAGGGATAGAGCTGTTGGTGGATATTGCGCCTGTGGTTCCGGAGGTCCTGATAGTGGATGGGCCTCGTTTGCGTCAAATCCTCACGAATCTGTTGGGTAATGCGCTTAAATTTACCCATCATGGCGAAGTCTTGCTGGCAATTGAAGCCGCCGAAGACGCAGGCCGCTGGCGTTTTCGCATTCGCGATACGGGGATTGGCATACCCGCTGAGAAGCAACAGGCCATCTTTGAAGCCTTCAGTCAGGCGGATAGCTCAACCACCCGCCGCTATGGCGGTACCGGTCTGGGGCTGACCATCTCCGCCCGGTTGGTGACGCTGATGGGGGGCAATCTGAAGGTTGAGAGCGCGCCGGACGTCGGCAGCGAATTTTCGTTCATTCTGCCGCTTGAAAGCCAGCACGTCACGCAGGCAGATTGCGTGCCAGCCGCGCGCTTTAACGGCGAACGCGTATTAGTCGTGGATGACAACAGCACCAACCTACGGTTAGTGGAGGCCATGCTCCGCCTGATGGGGCTGACGCCCACCTCCGTGAATAATGCCAGTGAGGCGTTACGGCTCGCAGAGGGCGAATCATTTTGGCCACTGATTCTGCTGGATGCCCAGATGCCAGACATGGATGGCGTATCGCTGGCCCTTGAATTGTCCGTTTTGCCCCAGACGGCCCAGAGCCAAATCATAATGCTCAGCTCAATGAGTCGTCACTTTGATCCTAAGATGCTAAAACGTATAGGCATCTCCCATTATCTGCATAAACCCGTTGCACAGCACGAACTCTATCAGGCGATCGCCAGCGCCCTTCAGCCTGCACAGATTATCGAGCCACGCCCCCCCCTACTCACACCACAGAAGACGGCACAGGGCCTGCATGTGTTACTGGCTGAAGATAACCTGGTGAATCAGAAAGTCGCCAGACGTCTGCTGGAACGGCTCGGACATACCTGCGAAGTGGTCGACGATGGGCGAGCCGCACTTGAACGCTGGCGCGCAGAATCCTGGGACGTCCTGTTGATTGACCTGCAAATGCCCGAGATGGATGGAGAAACGGCGATTCGACTGCTGCGTGAAGAGACACGGGCGCAACACCGCCCCCATCAGCCCGCCATTGCGATGACCGCACACGCCATGCAGGGCGACAGAGAACGCTGCCTCTCCATGGGCTTCGACGGCTATATCGCCAAGCCCGTGAGTCAGGAGGCTTTGCATGGCGAAATTACGCGCGTCTGCCCCCCCGATGAAAAAGGTCTTCCGGAGGAGGCCCGTCTGCTTAGACAGTGTGCTGATGACCCTCTGCTGGTTCAGGAATTGCTGACGCTGTTCCGGGAAGGGCTTGACGAGGCCAGGGAGACGCTGCATCAGGCAGTGAAGAGCCTGGATCGCGAGACGCTACGCCGCGCTGCGCATAAGCTACGTGGCGAAGCCGTCACGCTTGATTTCACCGGCCTTGCGCAGGTGCTCCAGCAGTTTGAAAGCCAGTCATCCACGCTTGATCAAGAGGCACTCATTGCCCTGCTTCACGACCTGGACGAGCAATCCGCCCGCATCGATCTGTGGTTACACCACAGAGCACAGGAGCCGCACCATGATCCGTAAGCTCATTCTGCTGTTGCTCTTCTGCCTCCCGCCTGCACAGGCGACGCCTTTACCGGTCACCTGGTCGCTTGCCGGGGACTGGCGCGTCCATGATGCTAACGACAGCGCCTTTAAGGGGGCGGAGGTGCCTGACCGCAACTGGCGTACGCTTAAGGTACCTGCTAACTGGTACAGCGCTGGATACGATCATCAGGGCGCGATGTGGTATCGACATACCTTTACGCTTCCCGAGCAAGGCCCGGACATTATGGCCACGCTGGTCTTTGACGGCGTGGATTATTACGCGGACGTTTCGCTTAACGGTACGCCGTTGACCCGCCACGAGGGTTATTTCCAGCGCTTCGCGGTGGACGCCAGCGGCGCGCTTCGCCGTTATAACCAGCTTGCCGTCCGGGTCGATAGTCCGTATGAGGATCCTCAAAAAGTGTGGCCACTACACAAAACAGTGATGAAAGGGGTGCTTAACCAGCATGATACCCGTCCGGGCGGGGCCTGGTCGGTGCAGGGACAGGATGCAAATTCCGGCGGTATCTGGGCACCTGTCAAGCTGCATCTGAGCCGTGGCGTCACGATAGACGAGGTGATCCTGCGTCCGGACTGGCATGAAGGGCTGGAAAATCCCCTTTTACGGGTCGAGATCCGCTACCGCGCCGTGACCGCGGGGCCTGCAACCCTGCGTCTGACGGCGACCCCGGACAATTTTAACGGTCAGGCCTATCAGCACGATTTTGCAGCCACCCTGGAAGACACGCGAGGAGCACGGCAAACCCTGCGTGTGGCCATGCCGATGAAAGCGGCAAGGTTATGGTGGCCAACCGGGGTCGGCAAACCTAATCTGTACCGCGTTCGCGCCTCGCTCTACGACAGTCAGGGAGTCATGGACACGTCCGTTACCCGAACCGGGTTACGCAAGCTGGAAGAACAACCGGAAAACAAAGGTTGGCTGATTAATGACAAACGACTGTTTATCAAAGGGAGCAACTACATTGGTTCCCCGTGGTTAAGCACCCTGACCCGGGAAAAATACCGTCGGGATTTTACGCTGGTCAAAGCGATGAACGCCAACGCCATTCGTGTCCATGGGCACGTCGGCGGTCGCCCGCTGTATGAAATGGCTGATGAAATGGGCCTGATGATTTGGCAGGATGTCCCGCTGCAATGGGGATACGACAACAGTGCCGCCTTTACCGACAATGCGGTACGTCAGACCCGCGAGATGGTCGATCAGTTCGGCAATTCACCGGCCATTATTGTCTGGGGTGGACACAACGAGCCGCCGTGGAATTCGCCGTGGATGGAAAAACGCTTCCCCGACTGGAACAACACATTGAACCGCACGCTGACGCAAAAGGTGGCTGACACCCTGGCGGAGGATACCTCCCGTATTGTGCATCGTTTTTCCGCTGTAGAAGAGCACTACTGGGCCGGATGGTATTTTGGCACGCCACGCGATCTGCTTGGCCCGGCCAAAACGGGGATTATTACCGAATTTGGTGCGCAGGCTCTACCGAGACTCTCGACGCTGAAAACAATTATCCCGGCCCGTTTGCTATGGCCCAGGACCACCGCAGCCGACGACCCAGGCTGGACGCGCTGGAAGTACCATAATTTTCAACCCTTCCAGACGTTTAAGTTTGCGGGTATTCCGCGTGGAAAGAATATTAACGAGATGATTAAAAATACCCAGCGCTACCAGGCAGAGCTGGTTACCCTGGCGGCCGAGAGTTATCGGCGACAACGTTATCATCCCGTGACAGCCCTCTTCCATTTTATGTTTGTGGAAACCTGGCCCTCCATCAACTGGGGCGTAGTGGATTATCTGCGCCAGCCTAAAGCGGGTTATTACGCCCTGCAAACGGCCTATCAGCCGATCCTGCCCTCTATCGAGCCCGTGACCGCCACCTGGCGTAAGGGAAATGAGGCGACAGTTCGACTCTGGGCAATCAACGACACCTGGTCTGCCTGTGACGCATGTCGCCTGAAGTGGCAAGTGACGCAAAACGGTCGGGTGCTCTCAAAAGGCTCCATAACGCAAACCCTTCCCCCGGATTCAGGCCAGGTGGTGAAGCAGCTTAGCGTTAAGCCAGTCACTCGCCATGACGTGATTATTGATTATCGCATTGAGAGTAAAGCAGGAAAAACGGTTGGGAAGAACCAACGAACCGAGCGTGTTGGCGAATAATTCGCGCAATAAATCCGCGCGTCGGGGTTATTTTTCCCCTTTCGGCCTGTTCTTACCCGCTTTTCCCCTCGCTGAGATACACTCTTGTGAGAGCAAAAAAAGGGAGCACCGTGGATGGCAATCTATCCAGACAGTTTTTTGATCCTTAATGGTAAAAGTGCTGGCAACGATCCGTTGCGTCAGGCTATTGCGGATTTACGCGATGAAGGCGTCGTGATTCATGTGCGTGTCACCTGGGAAAAGGGCGACGCGGCACGTTATATCCAAGAAGCCTGCCAGTTGGGGGTTGAAACCGTGATCTCGGGTGGTGGCGATGGCACCATCAATGAAATTGCGACGGCCCTGACCAGGCTTAACCTGGCTCATCGCCTTGCCCTGGGCATTCTCCCCTTAGGGACGGCCAATGATTTTGCCACCAGCGTCGGGATACCTGAAAGTCTTGATAAAGCCCTTCAGCTGGCGATTGTGGGTAAGCCGACGCCGATTGATATTGCTCAGGTTAATGATGAGACCTGCTTCATCAATATGGCAACCGGTGGATTTGGCACGCGTATCACCAGCGAAACGCCGGAAAAACTCAAAGCGGCGCTGGGCGGCGTGTCGTATCTCATTCATGGTCTGATGCGCATGGATACCCTGAAGCCGGACCGCTGTGAAATCAACGGTGACAACTTCCACTGGCAGGGCGACGCGCTGGTCATTGGGATTGGCAACGGGCGTCAGGCAGGCGGCGGTCAGCAGCTTTGCCCCGACGCGCTGATCAACGATGGCCTCCTCCAGTTGCGCATTTTTACCGGCGACGAACTGCTTCCGGCGCTGTTTACCACCCTGACCAATCCTGAAGAGAGCCCGAACATCATCGACGGACAATCCGCATGGTTTGAAATTAAGGCCCCCCATGGCATGACCTTTAACCTGGACGGGGAACCCTTAAGTGGCGATCATTTCCGCATTGCGGTTATGCCTGGTGCGTTGAAGTGCCGCTTGCCGCCGGATTGTGCGCTGTTGCGCTGATGTCAGTGCCGGGTGGTGTTCACACCTGACCCGGCCTGCCCTCACGCATCATTAATAGACTGAGACCCTCCGTGCCATTTCACGGCTGTACTGCTGGCTGGCTGTCATTAACATTCGCGTATAATCCGTTTTAGCCTGCCCGGCGACCAGAGCATCAACGGTCAGGGTTTCCAGGATTTTGCCATACTGCATCACCGCCACCTGGTGACACAAATGCGCGATGACCCCTAAATCGTGCGTCACCATCAGATAGGTCAGATTCGACTCGCGCTGTAGATCTACCAGCAGGTTCAGGATCTCCGCCTGCACCGAAACATCCAGCGCAGAAGTCGGTTCATCGAGCAATAACACCTGCGGCTCCAGAATCAACGCACGCGCGATGGCCACACGCTGGCGCTGCCCGCCGGAGAGCTGATGCGGATAGCGATCGCGAAAGGCCCGGTTGAGTCCGACTTTATCGAGCAGACCATGAATGCGCCGATCCCGGTCAGGGATACCGTGGATGTGCAGCGGCTCTTCCAGAATATCGCCAATGGTATGGCGCGGATGCAGCGAGCCGTAAGGATCCTGGAAGACCATCTGAACGCGGCGGCAACGCGCCTGGCTGATGCGTTTTTCCAGCGGTTTGCCGTCAATCGCCAGCTCGCCGTCCCAGTGCGTAAACAGCCCCGCCAGACATTTTAGCACCGTGGTTTTGCCAGAGCCCGACTCCCCGACCAGCCCATAAATCTCGCCTTCCCGGACGGTAATGTTCACGTCGTCCAGCACCTGAGTGCGCTTCTCACCTTCGCCAAAGGCGAGGTTAAGATGTTTAATCTCGATCATCGTTGCTCCTTACTCGGTGAGCCAACTGGCCTGACGCTGCAGGACGGGCAGTACCGGGCGGCGATGGTGAAGCTCCGGCAGTGCGTTAATTAATCCCTGGGTATAAGGGTGCCTGGCGTTGTGCAAATCGCAGGCGGCGATGGATTCCACCACCCGACCGGCATACATCACCAGCACCCGATCGCAAAAGCTGCGCACCAGATTGATATCGTGGCTGATAAAAATCAGCCCCAGCCCGCGTGACGCCACCAGATCGTCCAGCAACCCCAGCACCTGAAGACGCACCGACACATCCAGAGCCGACGTGGGTTCATCGGCGATAACCAGTTCAGGATCGGTGATCAGCATCATGGCGATCATGATGCGCTGCCCCTGACCACCGGAGATTTCATGCGGATAGAGGTGATACACCCGCTCCGGCTGGCGAATGCGCACGACGTCAAGCATCTCCAGCACTTTTGCTTTGGCCTCCCCTTTGCGCCCGGGGTGATGGGTTAACCAAGCTTCGGCGATCTGGTCGCCCACGCAGACCACCGGGTTAAGCGAATATTTCGGGTCCTGCATGATCATGGAGATCCGCTTGCCGCGAATGCCGCGCATTTGCGCCTCGCTGACCGTGCGTAAATCCACCTCGCCAAACTGCATGCGGGTAGCGCTGATGCGGGCCTTTGCCGGGTGCAGGCGCAGCAGCGCCCGCCCTACCGTGGATTTACCCGAGCCCGATTCGCCCACAATTGCCAGCTTTTCACGACCTAACTGGAAGGAGACGCCGCGCACGGCCTGCGTCACGGCGTTGCCGTTGATAAAATCGACGTGGAGATCGCGCACGTCGAGCAGCGCGTTATTCGCTGCGGGGATCGAGGATGTCACGTAAGCCATCTCCTAAAAAGTTGAATGCCAGACTGTTAATCAGAATCGCCAGCCCCGGGATTGTCACCACCCACCAGCACTCCATCATGTAGGTACGCCCGCTGGAGATCATCGCTCCCCACTCCGGCTCCGGTGGCTGTGCGCCCAGGCCCAGGAAGCCCAGACCTGCGGCCGTGAGAATAATCCCGGCCATATTCATGGTGATACGGATAATCACCGACGGCAGACAGAGCGGCACAACGTGTCGCCACAAAACACGCACCGGCGATGCCCCCTGCAACCGTACCGCTGAGATAAAATCGGCCTGGCGCAGCGAGAGAGTTTCCGCTCGCGCCAGGCGGGCAATGGGTGGCCAGGCGGTCAGCGTAATGGCGATCACCACGTGTTCGAGGCCCGGACCGAGCGCCGCGACAAACGCCAGGGCCAGCACCAGGCTCGGGAACGAGATAAAAATATCGGTGACCCGCATCAGCACCGCATCGACTTTGCCGCCAAAATAGCCGGCGGTGACGCCCAACAACAGCCCCAGCGGTCCGACGGTCACCGAAACCAGCAGTACGATATAGAGCGTGATGCGCGAGCCGTAGACCAGCCGACTGAAAATATCGCGGCCAAACTCATCGGTGCCGAACCAGTGCTGCCCGTTCGGCGCCACCAGGGCATTATTCAGGTCCTGCACCAGCGGGTTATAGGGGGCAATCCACGGAGCAAAGGCGGCGACGATGAGCAGCAGCACTACGATGCCCCCGCCGATAGCGGTCAACGGATTACGCGCCATCTTGCCCACAAATCCGGCGGCCCGCGTCAGGGTTCGCTTAAGCCGCTGGCGGCCTTCACGCTGACGAGAATCCAGCGGGGTATCCAGAGAAACGGTCATGATTTCGTCCTCGGGTCAAAGAATTGATAAAGCATGTCAGAGAGCAGGTTGAGCATGACGAAAATCAGGCCCACCAGCAGTACACAGCCCATTACCGCGTTCATATCTCCCAGCAGCAGGCTGCCGGTAAGGTAAGAACCGAATCCCGGCCAGGAGAAGACGGTTTCAATCAGCACCGCGCCTTCCAGAAGGGAGCCATAAGCCAGGGCAACGACGGTCAGCAGTTGAACCAGGATGTTGCGAAACGCGTGATTCCAGATCACCTGACGCTCCGTTAAGCCTTTTACGCGGGCGGTGATGATGAACTCCTGCGACAGCTGCGCCAGCATAAAGCTGCGGGTCATACGGCTGATGTAGGCGAGCGAGTGGAAACCGAGCAGCGACGCGGGCAGCACCAGATGATTGATGGCATTCCAGAACACCGCACTGTTACCCGCCAGCAGCGCGTCAAGGGTCATCAGACCGGTACGACGCGGTACGACGCCTTCAAGGCCGAGATCCAGGCGTCCCGCGCCACCCACCCACCCGAGCCAGGCATAAAACAACAGCAGCCCCATCATCCCCACCCAGAAAATAGGCGTGGAGTACCCCGCCAGGCTGATAATGCGTACCACATAATCTGATACGCTATTGCGCCGCGCCGCTGCCAGCACGCCCAGCGGGATCCCAAGCCCCGCGCCGACGATAATCGCCATGGTGGCCAGCTCCAGCGTGGCCGGGAAGACGCGCAGGATATCGTCCGTCACCGGTTTGCCCGTCAGCAAGGCATTGCCCAGGTCGCCGTGCAGCAGATTGTTAAGGTAAATGCCGAACTGGGTCAGCAGCGACTGGTCAAAGCCCAGTTGGTGGTAAACCTGCTGATAGGTACTGTGATCCGCATCCGGGCCGACAATCGCCAGAACCGGATCCACCGGCATGACGCGCCCGATGAAGAACGTGAGCAGCAGCAGGCCAAACAGCGTGATCAGCACCTGCGTTAGCCGTTTCGAAACACGCCGGGTGCGGGAGCCAGGAGAGAGGATCGCCACGCTCATTGTTCACCTCCGGTTTTATAGACTTCGCGCAGGAAGGTGGTCGCGGAAGGATGCGACTGGAAGTTTTTCACCTCATTACGCACCACCACGGAATCCACCATTTGCGACAGAGGGACCATCGCCGGAATTAGCGCGTCATAACGCACCTGAATTTGCTGATAATCGGCAATCTGCTGTTTTGCATCCCGCTCCAGCAGCGCTTTATCGATCATCTCATTCAGAGGCTTGTCGTAAAAACTGGTGCGCCATCCCTGAAAATTGGTGAGCCGTGCCGCGTCGCTGTTGTCCGGGTTATAGACCAGCGCACGCAGGCTGGAGTGGGGATGCGGTTCCACCCCGCTGCCGCCGCGCCCGACCAGCATGTCGAACTTTCGCTCGCGCATCGCGCCGTAGATCTGGTTACCGGTGCCGGTGATAATTTTGGCGTTGATCCCCGCCTGCATCAGCGTGGACTGCACGGCGATGGCGATATTCAAAAACGGCTGATCGGCCAGCACGCGTAAGGTGGTATCAAACCCTTCTGGATACCCGGCTTCTGCCAGCAATTTTTTCGCACGGGGAATGTCGAGCTGATAACCCGGGTCCGGCAACGTGGACGGCATTCCCGCCTTAATGGGCCGCTGGTGCAGCACGCCATACCCCGGCATCAGCGCCTTATTGATCCCCTGATAGTCAATCAGGTAGCGCACGGCCTCGCGCACTTTCGGATTGGCAAAATGCGCCTCTTTCATGCTCATGGCAACGTAATAGACCGTCCCTTTTTGCACGGCTTCCACCGTCAATTGAGGGTCTTTACGCAGGGCATTGATGTCAGACACGGCCATATTACTGGCGATATCCAGATCGCCTTTTTCAATCATCAGTCGCAGGGTTTGCGACTCTTGAAAATGGCGTAGCACAATCCGGTTCATCTTTGGCGCAACACGCCAGTAATGCGGATTGCGCTGCATCCGCAGCACATCTTTAGCCTGCCAGGTTTCCAGCATAAAGGGCCCAGAGCCGGCCTCGTTGGTGGTCAGCCAGCGGTTGCCCCAGTCGTTATTGACCGCGTGCTGTTGCACGGTTTTGCTGTCGAGCACGCCCAGATTGCCGAGTGCGCCCAGGGAATAAATCACCAGTTGCGGATCGTTGGGCTTAGGCAGAACAATTTGCACCGTGTACGCATCCGGCGCGCTGATCTGCTGGTCGATATTTTTCTTCGAGAAGCCGTAGGATTTCCAGACCGACGCCTGCGCCAGATTAAGATGCAACAGACGGCGCATCGACCAGACGACGTCCTGCGCGGTAAGCGGATTGCCGGAATGGAACGTCACGTCATCACGAAGATGAAACGTCAGGGTTTTGCGATCCGGTGTAATCTCCCAGCTTTTCGCCAGCGCGGGTTTCACGTGAGTGAGTTCGTTCGGGTCAAGCTCCACCAGCGAATCATAGAGATTCACGACAATCCCGACGACCTCGTTGCCGGTCATGGCGGCCGGATCGAGGGTCAGCAGGTTATTCATATTCATACCGATGATGAGCTGATCGGGCGGCGTTTTTGCATACGCCGCACCGCTCCCCATTATCAGCGAAAGCGCGAGTAAACACGCCTTCGTGAGGGCGTTTTTGTTCATCTGTGTATACCGTTTGTAGGGTTGAAGTATTGTTATGGTCAGTCGTGGCTGACGGTATTGGCTTCGATATACGCAAAATTAATGTCTTCGCCGAGACCGGGACGATCTGGCAGAGTAACCATGCCATTTTCATCCATCGGATCGACCAGACTGTTGAGATACGCCGCAGGTTCATCGTAATCAAGGAACGGATGCAGTAACCCACGTTCATACCAGCGGCAGTTTTTAATGGCGCCAATCACGGCAAGGCTTGCCGCACCGTTTCCATGCACTTCACAGTCCATACCGAACGACTCGGCCAGGTGAGCCACTTTGAGCGTGGGAGAAATGCCGCCGACGCCGTTGGCCCCCGCACGCAGAATGTCGCAGGCCCCCGCTTTGACCCAGTCGGCGCGGCTGTGGTGTTTCCCCCCTAAGCTTTCAGGCCCGATAATCGGAATCGACAGGTTCTCCGCCAGCCAGGCGTAAGAGGCCATGCTCTCCTCTTCCATGGGCTCCTCAAACCAGGCGAAGTTGAGTTTTTCCAGCGCCTTGCCGATATACAGCGCCTCGGTACGGCTGTACCAGTGGTAGCCGTCAATCATCAGATCGATGTCCGGGCCGACCGCTTCACGCACGGCTGCACAGGCTTTGACGTCCATTTTCGGGTTCGGCGCAAAAGAGACCGGCGGCATCCAGGTATGCAGTTTGATAGCCTTATAGCCGCGCGCCACCAGTTTTTCGGCAAAGCGGGCATAGTCGTCGGGCGTAGAGAGACCGCCCGGCAGATCGTCGCCACACATGGTGCTGCCGTAGGCTGGCACGGTATCCCGATAGCCGCCCAGCAGCTTCCAGACCGGCATATTCAGCTTGCGTCCCGCCAGATCCCACAACGCCTGTTCCACAAACGAGAGCGCGCGCTCGGTCAGCTGGTGTGCGCTCCCACGCTGCCAGTGCGCCAGATCCTGCCAGATGCGCTCGCGATTGAACGCGTCTTGCCCCACCAGCACCTTGCGAAAAAACGTATTCACCACAAAGGGGCGCACCACTTCCGGCGGCGCAAACGCGTAACCTTGCGTGCCATCGTCGGCCGTGATGGTGAGCATCGCCATTTTGGCCATGCTTTCCGGGCCAGGATGGGAATGACCGGCGCTGTCCGAGACCCGACGCGTGGGGTACTGGAAGACGGTGACATTGACAGATTCAATTTTCATTTTTAGTCCTTACACAACAGAGGTCAGTGCGACGTCATAATTTGAAAAGCCGTTTCGAAATTAACTTTAAGCGCAAAATTTGTCCGCTGCCTTAGACAATTTCCGCTATGCGTCGACGATTTGTTGTGCATATGCACGGGGCGAAGTGACACTTTTCACAAAAGGAGGGGGAAGTGTGAAGTGGATCAGACTGTGTTTTAAAAAGGAATGAAGCAGGTATATACACGCAATTTATGAGAGGGGAGAAGGTAGACGAAGCACGGCTCCGGAGAAGAGACCCTCTCCCGGTGAGAGAGGGTCAATGAGGGTAATTAAGCGATCGTGACCTTGCTATCCAGATAGACATCCTGAACCGCATTGATCAACTTCACGCCTTCGCTCATGGTTTTCTTGAACGCTTTGCGGCCCAGAATCAGCCCCATGCCGCCGGCGCGTTTGTTGATCACCGCCGTGCGAACCGCGTCGGTTAAATCCGTATCGCCCCCGGCCGCACCGCCGGAGTTGATCAGGCCTGCCCGCCCCATATAGCAGTTCGCCAGCTGGTAGCGCACCAGATCGATTGGGTTCTCACTGGTCAGCTTGCTGTAAACGCGGTCATCGGTATAACCGAAGTTAACCGCCTTGTAGCCGCCATTATTTTCAGCCATTTTCTGCTTAACAATGTCCGCGCCAATGGTGGCCGCCAGATGGTTGGCCTGACCGGTCAGATCCGCCGAAACGTGGTAATCCACGCCATCTTTTTTGAAAGCATTATTACGCAAATAGGCCCACAGCACGGTGACCATGCCCAGCTCATGCGCCCGTTCAAACGCGGCGGAGATCTCTTCAATCTGACGACGGGACTGCTCAGAGCCAAAGTAAATCGTTGCCCCGACGGCCACCGCGCCCATATTGAACGCCTGTTCAACGTTGGCGTAGAGCGTCTGATCGTATTCCGTGGGGTAGCTTAGCGTCTCATTGTGATTGAGTTTGACGAGGAATGGGATGCGGTGCGCGTAGCGGCGCGAAACAGAGGCCAACACGCCGTAGGTGGAGGCCACGCAGTTGCAACCGGCTTCAATCGCCAGTTCCACGATATTCTTCGGATCGAAATAGAGCGGGTTAGCGGCAAACGAAGCTCCCGCGGAGTGCTCCACGCCCTGGTCAACCGGCAAAATCGACAAGTACCCCGTTCCGGCAAGACGTCCGGTGTTGTAGAGGGTTTGCATGTTTCGCAGGACCGCCGGCGGGCGATTGTTATCGATCATGACGCGGTCAACGTAGTCATGACCCGGAAGGTAAAGCTGGTCGGCTGGAATAGTCATACAACGATGCTGTAATAGGCTGTCGGCGTCTTTGCCAAGCAACTGCGCAATATCTGTCATAGTGAGGCTCCCGTAAGTTCCGGCCTGATGCCGGAGCATGTTTTCCAAACCCAAATTTTTTGGGCAGGTTAAGCCTGGTACCGACGGGAGAGATTTTCCACTTAACGTCTCTTCTTTCAGCACAATCTGCTGCCTCGATTCATTAACAACAAAACTGTTACATTGATCAAACAATCACCTCAAAGGTATTTAAAAGGTATTATTGAGTGGTATGGTGTCAACGTACTCTCTCTGACATGCAGGATGAAAAAATGAAAACGAAAGTCCAACTGTCGTTCATGATGTTTGTTGAATGGTTTATCTGGGGCGCCTGGTTTGTGCCGCTGTGGTTATGGCTGAGCAAAAGCGGTTTTACCGCCGGGGAAATTGGCTGGTCATATGCCTGTACCGCCATCGCGGCGATCCTTTCTCCCATTCTCGTCGGCTCGCTGACGGACCGCTTCTTCGCGGCGCAAAAGGTCCTGGCGGTGCTGATGTTTGCGGGCGCCATTCTGATGTACTTTGCCGCTCAACAGACCACGTTCAGCGGCTTTTTCCCGCTGCTGCTGGCCTACTCGCTCACCTATATGCCTACCATTGCATTGACCAACAGTATTGCCTTTGCCAACGTGGATGATGTGGAAGCCGATTTTCCGCGCATCCGCGTCATGGGGACGATTGGCTGGATTGCCTCTGGTCTGGCATGCGGATTCCTGCCGCAAATGATGGGCTATCACGATATTTCAGATACCAACCTGCCGCTCCTGCTGACGGCAGCCAGCTCTGCGCTGCTCGGGGTCTTTGCCTTCTTTCTGCCCAATACGCCCCCCAAAAGTACCGGCAAAATGGATCTTAAGGTCATGCTGGGTCTGGACGCGCTGATCCTGCTGCGCGACAAAAATTTTCTGGTCTTTTTCTTCTGCTCGTTCCTGTTCGCGATGCCGCTGGCGTTTTATTACATCTTCGCCAATGGCTATCTCACCGAAGTCGGCATGAAAAACGCGACGGGCTGGATGACGCTCGGCCAGTTCTCCGAAATCTTCTTTATGCTGGCACTGCCCTTCTTCACAAAGCGCTTTGGTATTAAAAAGGTTCTGTTGTTAGGTCTTATTACCGCGGCGATCCGCTACGCCTTTTTTGTCTTTGGCGGCGCGGAAGAATATTTCACCTATGCCCTGCTGTTCCTCGGGATTTTGCTGCACGGCGTGAGCTACGACTTCTATTACGTCACCGCTTATATCTACGTGGACAAAAAAGCCCCCGCACACATGCGCACCGCAGCACAAGGGTTGATTACGCTCTGCTGTCAGGGATTTGGCAGCCTGTTGGGCTACCGTCTGGGCGGCGTGATGATGGAAAAGATGTTTGCTTATAAAGAGCCCGTGAACGGATTGACCTTCAACTGGGCCGGAATGTGGACGTTTGGCGCGATCATGATCGCCGTCATCGCCGTGCTGTTTATGCTGTTTTTCCGCGAATCGGATGATGAAATCACCGCCATTGAGGTGGGGGATCGCGATACCGCGCTGACACGAGGGGAAGTAAAATGAAAGCAGAACGTATTCTCGGCGCCCTGTACGGGCAGGCATTAGGGGATGCGATGGGTATGCCATCGGAGCTGTGGCCGCGCCGTCGGGTCAAAGCGCATTTTGGCTGGATTGACCGTTTTCTGCCTGGTCCGGCCGAGAATAACGCTGCCTGTTATTTTAATCAGGCTGAATTTACCGACGATACGTCGATGGCGCTGTGCCTTGCCGATGCCATCATTGAATGCGATGGTCAGATTGATGCGGACGTCATCGGCAGACATATTTTGCAGTGGGCCACCGATTTCGACGCTTTTAATAAAAATGTGCTCGGGCCGACGTCCAAAATTGCCCTGAACGCGATTCGCGACGGTAAACCGGTAAGCGCGCTGGAGAATAACGGCGTGACCAACGGCGCAGCGATGCGCGCCTCCCCGCTGGGCTGTCTGTTGCCTGCGACGCGCCTTGAGCATTTTGTGGGCGAAGTGGCACTGGCTTCCAGCCCGACGCACAAATCCGATCTGGCCATTGCCGGGGCTGTCGTGGTGTCGTGGGCAATTTCCCGCGCGATTGACGGTGAAAGCTGGACGAACATCGCGGACGCTCTGCCCGGCATCGCGCGTTATGCACAGGAGGTGAAAGTCACGACCTTCAGCGCCTCCCTGGCTGCCCGGATCGAGCTGGCGTTAAAAACGGTGCGCGAGGCGAACGGGATTGAATCGGCCAGCGAGCAGATCTATCAGCTTGTCGGTGCAGGCACCAGTACGCTGGAGTCGGTGCCTGCAGCGATCGCCATGGTCGAACTGGCGGGCACCGATCCGAACCGCTGCGCCATTCTGTGCGCTAACCTGGGCGGTGATACTGACACCATTGGCGCCATGGCGACGGCCATCTGTGGCGCATTACAGGGTGTCCAGGCTATCGACCTTTCGCTAAAAGCGGAGCTGGACAGGGTCAACCAGCTCGACTTTGGCTATTACTGCGAAAAATTACTCCACTACCGGGAGCAAAGGGAGTGTGTATGAACGCAACATTCGCCCCTCGTCTGGCGTCGTTAACCGCCCGCCGTCCGGTGACGGTGCTGGGCGCAGCCGTGATTGACGTCATTGCCGATGCTTATGCCCTGCCCTGGCGCGGGTGTGACATCGAACTCAAGCAGCAAGGCGTTAATATCGGTGGCTGTGCGCTGAATATCGCCATTGCGTTAAAGCGCCTTGGGGTCCCCGCGCAAAACGCTCTGCCTGTCGGGCATGGCGTGTGGGCGGACATTATTCGTCAGGCGATGGCCCGTCAGGGTCTGCAAAGTGCAGTGGAAGCAGAGTCAGGAGACAACGGCTGGTGCCTGGCGCTGGTTGAACCGGACGGTGAACGTACCTTTATGTCCTTTAGCGGTGTGGAAAATCAGTGGCAGCAATCCTGGCTCGACGCATTGACGGTGCCTGCGCAAAGCCTGGTGTATTTGTCTGGCTATCAGCTTGCCTCTCCGTGCGCGGCACTGCTGACGCACTGGCTTGAAGGGCTTGAGTCCGTCACCCCTTTTATCGATTTTGGCCCGCGCATTGAGGATATCTCTGACGAGATAATGGCGCGCGTTATGGCCTGTAAACCCATTGTCTCACTCAATCGTCAGGAAGCAGAACGTGCCGCCGAACGTTTAGGGGTAGACACGCCGTCGCTGGGACGCGTATGGCAGACGCATTATGGTAGTCCGTTGATTATTCGTCATGACAAGGATGGGGCATGGTTTTACGACGGTGAGCATCAGAGCCATGTGCCTGCCTTTTCGGCTACGGTGGTCGATACGATTGGTGCGGGGGATAGTCACGCCGGAGGCACGCTGGCCGGGCTGGCGGCGGGCTGGACGCTGGAAGAGTCGGTGCGGCTCGGCAACGCGGTCGCTGCGTGGGTAGTCAGCCATCGCGGCGGCGACTGCGCGCCCACCCGTGAGGCGCTACTCCTCGCACACGAAAACGTATAGATCGCTTCGGCAATAGCTGATGCTGTACTCAATGGGCCGGTGTTGTTGATCGAGCGCAACCTGCTTGATGACCAGCACCGGAATTTTATCATCCATATTGATATGGGTCTGGAATTCACTGTCCGGCATACGGGCGCTCACGCGGGAACGGGTCCGCTGAGGAAAAATATTCTGACTGCGAAAATAGTCGTACAGCGAGATGCCAATTGCATCCGGATCCTCAATTAACCCGACGGGAACCCACGACTCCTCAATGGACACGGCATCGTCGTCCACGTAGCGAATCCGCTTAAGCAGGAATACGTCGCTCTGTGGTGCAATGGCAAGCTCGACGGCCACCTCTTCCGGACAGTTGACCACCCGCTTGTTCACCCACAGCGTGTCGGGCTTTTTTCCGCGCAGCACGACTTGCTGAGAAAATCCGCGTGCCTCTTTAAGGGAATATTCGAAGATATTATTGATTTGCGTGCCGTAACCTCGCGCACGCGTCACTACGCCCTGCTCTTCCAGCGCCTGCATCGCCTTACGCACGGTGATGCGTGATACCCCCGTCAACTGGCTCAGATCGCGCTCACCCGGCAAAATATTGCCGTGTTCAAGCACGCCACTGCGCACGGCATTTTTTACCGTCTCGGCGAACTTAAGGTACAGCGGCGTATTATCTGCCGCTGAGATCCGTTCGTTCAGTTGCCTGATTAACTGGGTATGCGCTTGTTCCATCTCTGTTTTTCCTGACCTGAAGTTCCCTTCCAGTATACTCCTTCAGGGGCTTACCACCACGCATGAAAATGGTGGACGGGTCCAATTCCGTGACCGACCTCCAGGCTGTCGGCTTTTGCCAGCGCGCAGGAGAGCCAGGCTTTTGCCTCTGCTACCGTGTCCGCCCAGTTGGCGTGTCGGGGGCGCAGTGCGGCGAGTGCAGCAGATAAAGTACAACCGGTTCCGTGGGTATTTTTGGTGTGAATGCGCGGAGCCGTGAATCGCTGCTCCCCGAGGCGGGTAAATAGCCAGTCCGGGCTTTCTGCATCATCCAGATGCCCCCCTTTCATCAGCACCGCTTCACATCCCATGGCCAGCAGCGCCCTGCCCTGTTCTTTCATCTCTTGCTCGTTACGCGCGTGCGGCGCATCCAGCAAAGCGGCGGCCTCCGGGAGGTTTGGCGTGATCAACGCAACGCGCGGCAACAACTGTTTTCGCATCGTCGCCACCGCTGACGCTGAGAGCAAAGGGTCACCGCTTTTCGCCAGCATGACCGTATCCAGAACCACGTTTTGCACCTGATAACGGGTGAGTTGATCCGCCACGGCCTCAACGATGTCCGTTTCTGCCAGCATGCCGATTTTGGTGGTATCAATACGGACATCGCTTAAGACCGACTCCAGCTGGGCCGTGACAAAATCGGGCTCAATGCGAAAGACAGACTGCACGCCACGGGTGTTCTGCGCCACCAGCGCGGTCATTACCGAACAGCCGTAAGCGCCCAGTGCAGAGAAGGTTTTCAGATCGGCCTGAATGCCAGCGCCGCCCGAGGGATCGGTGCCGGCGATGGTAAGAGCATTGATCCGTTTCATGCCCGCCCCTCCAGATTCCACAACGCATCAAGAAAGTGCGGGACAAAACTACCCGGTCCCTGGCTTTGCTCAGCCGCCATCGCACCGGCTCGTTTCATAAAACCACAGGCGGCAGCCACGTTATCCAGCCGGTCACCCGGCAGCGAACAGCTGGCAGCCACCACAGCGGACAGCGCACATCCTGTGCCGACCACGCGCGTCATCAGGCTATCGCCGCCAGTCACACTGCGGGTGCGGTGACCATCGGTGACGTAATCCACTTCGCCGGTGACGGCGACGATGGTATTGATCTGACGCGCCAGCGCCTGGGCGGCAGGCAGGGCATCGGCTGCGGTATTTGTGGTGTCGACACCACGTCCCCCACCACTCATTCCCGCGAGAGACATAATCTCCGAGGCATTACCGCGAATCGCAGCAGGTTTCAGGGAAAGGATCTGCTGACAAAAACGGGTGCGAAAGGCCAGGGCCCCCACCGCAACCGGGTCGAGCGTCCAGGGTTTTCCTGCCGCCGTTGCGCTTTCCACCGCCCGACGCATTGACTGTGCACGTGCCGAGGTGAGCGTGCCGACGTTAATCAGCAGCGCATCGGCAAGGCTGGCAAATTGTTCAGCCTCTTCAGGCTCAATGACCATAGCCGGAGACGCGCCAAGGGCCAGCAACACATTGGCCGTAAATGCCTGAACGACATCGTTGGTCATGCAGTGCGTGAGCGGGGAATGCGTGCGGAAGTGGTGTAAGACGTGAAAATCAAGAAGGTCAGGTTGCATGTTGTCGCTCCTGCCTTGCGTGAAGAAGCGATAACCGGGAAGGTATCTGACTTCCCTACGCTGGCATTATCCAGATCAGGTGGTACGGGTATTTCTCAGCCTTCACGTGGAAGGGCACCCCGAGTCATGTTGATTGAATCTCTATACTTTTTGCCAGATTAGGGGAAGTTGCTCGTTGACGCAAGGTTGCCCTTGCGGATATCGCTTCTCACGCGGTACCCCACCATGTACCTCAGTTTGAACCCCACCATAGAAACGATAAAGCCGTTCAGCTCCTTACATTTTTAGATCTAATTTATCTTGACTGCATCACCAACACATTTGACGGTAGCTCAAGCATAAATCAGTACGTTCATCATTTGTCTCTTTTAAGCTATGTTTTTATACCCAAAGTACACAATGCACAAAAAATGTTAATGGCACCCTGTTGAGACCAAATGTCAATATGCCAATGAGGTATACCCAAGTGATACTAAATTGTTTAATTTGCATATCAATAATCATTTTCATTAATGGCCGCAGATCCTTAGCTGTGCAGTGATAATGTTGAGATATTTGGCCGAGATAAAATCCTAAGACACGTGGCCTCAACTGAGGTTGCTCGATGGTTTAAGCAATGGGGCGGTTAGATCAGATCGTCAAGTGCCTACCAATGGAGAGCATGCTCTCCCTTTTTTCCTCTTCTAGAGTGGCTCATCGTGTTAGTTAACAATCACTAACAGCGAAAATTACTTGCTCAAAATACTCGTTATAGAGCATTTTGAGCAAGCATGAGACATCTTCATGAGGCATAATGGGCACAGCATACTTGCCTAAGGAACTTTCGAATGTCGCATGTCAGTATTAACGATTTCAAACTTCTTAATATCAAATGCCAAAAATATTTTGATCTTTTCAGTAAAACGAATAAATTCAATCAGTCTGTCAATGAAGTTAAGTTGCAACAAAGATTCGGTTTTTATCTTTTCATGCTTGAATCTCTTTGTAATGAAAAAGATATTGATAAAATCAGCGATTACATTACGGATACAGAGTTCAATTCTTACTTAATCGGCAATCGCTGTGATGACCATGGCATTGATGCTATTTTCATTGATGAGGATAATAAAGAGATAAAATTATTCAATTTCAAATTTCGTGAAACTTTCAAAGCTGAACAAAAGCAAAGTTTTAACGAGGCATTTGTTTCTACTAAACTTGTAAACTGTATTATGAATGATAGTTTAGATGGTTTGGATGGAAAATTAAAAATTTATGTTCACACCATAAATGAGTTACTCAATGGTAATGATGTATGGAAACTTTCATTGTATATGATCAGTAATGAAGCGTTTCCGATTGAACATGATGAAAGTGCAATACAGCAGTTGAAAAATTTTTATGACATGGAAGTTGTGTCGGTGTGCCTTCCGCACATAACCAGTATGATGTCCATACGACCTGCGCCTATCAATGCAGAGTTAATAATCGATAATGATGCGTTGATGTCTTATTCGGAAAATTCTATATCAACATCAAAATCCTATGTTGTTAGACTGAACGCTGCGGATGTTATAAGAATAACGTGCCGCAACGCAGACTTACGCCTTGATCATAATTGTGAAAATATTGACGAATTGGCTGAGCAAAAAATAGACTTTGGAGTGCTTTTTGATAACGTTAGAGGGTTGGTTCAACGCTCACGCTATAATGCCGCAATCGCTAAAACCTTACGCGAAGAACCTGGTAAGTTTTTCATGTATAATAATGGGTTGACTGTGGTTGCTGATGATATAAAAGCCCACCCAGTGAATGGTAACAGGAAAGTAAGAATAAGTCTTACAGGTATTCAGGTGTTAAACGGTGGACAAACACTTCGAACTCTCCATGATTTTAATGCTACTGATAAGTCATACATTACTGAGTATCTATCAAAAAGTGAAATCCTCGTAAGGATATTTAATGCTGCAAGTGGTGATACTGCCAATAAAATTGCAGAATATACAAATAGTCAAAACTCAATATCGAACGTCGATTTAAAGTCTCTTAGTACGCTACAAATACAACTCGAACAATTATTGGATGAACATGATATCATCTATTCTCGAAAGAATGGTGATACGGGGATGGATGACAAAAAGAACTATCGTTACAAAATTAGCATGGAGCAGTTTGGTCAGATCTTATTTGCTATTCAAGGATTCCCTGAAAAATCATCGAACCAGAAGCAACATATTTTCGGTAAATACTACGATGATATTTTTGATGAGAAGAACTTTGACTTGTCACATGCACCTGAGATAATTGAGCGTTATTTCGAAATAAAGAAAGCCTATTCATTTTCCGATGAAAGCATCCAGAAAATTGAGCAAAAGATATTTTATATACTTTATATGAATCAAGTCAGAAGTGAATGGACATATGAGCAGTGTATAAATGTTCTTGAAGAGGTGTTAGAAACATTTTATCCGGCAGGGGTCAATCTGACCGATGCACGCAAGATGATCCAGGTTCGTTTTAAGGATTATTTAAATTCTATTCTTGATGATTCAGAGTTTGAGCCTTAATATTCGAGTGGTTCCCATAGAGAATATTTTAAATTTGGCTTGGGATGTACATCCCAAGCCAATCTCGATAAGAAAGATTGCGGATATAATTCTTTTCAGAGGCTTTGATGGCAGGCATTTGGAGGCGCTGACTTTAGACATTTAGATGATATATTGAAAAGTTCAAAACACGCTCAGTACCATTAGCTTTAAATGAGATACCAAATGGGATACATTGTCAGCTACAACCCTTAATCCGCCGCCTCTGGTGCCTGATGAAATGAGATACAAAGCTGGCTTAATGGTCAGCCTCCACCATCAAGAAAACCTCGCTTCGGCAGATTTTCCTTTATTATGCAGGCCAAGAATGACTATCCGCAACGCTACCCCAAACGAGACAATACCGCCAACTACAGTTAGAGAGTGACGATCAGACCATCGCAGCAATGTCGCTACACCATTACATTCGAAGAAGAGTAACGATTGAAAAAGGAGAAAGCCGATCACCAGTTCATGTGCAAGCGTACTATTTTTTCTTGCAGCTTTCACTGTCATAGAGCGTAACAAACATAGGCTCCCCTTCCTTGTTCTCAACTGATACAAGAACAACAGCATTCTTGCTCATAATCAGTGATCTTATTGATGGATTATTACACACCAGTATCCCTTTTATGCCGTGCTCATCTTTAGCCACATCACTTATAAATTTTTCATCAGTAGAATCCACTCTCACGGTGTAGTTCAGGGTATCAATACGTTGTGCCGGAAGTTTCACATTTTTTTCATTCAATTCTGATTCAGGAACATAACCGTCAAGAGTTGAAATTTTCACACTGGTTATTGTGAAGAATTCCTTCAAAAAGTCAGGTGGGATAACAATCTTCGTTTTTTTAGTACCTCCAACCTCATCAGCAAATACAAAAGAACTTATAAAAAAAACAAGTAGAGCTAATCTTTTCATCACATTTTCTCTTTCATTGCCAGCCATGGCATAAAGCCAGCTTTATTTGCTTATGATGTGGCTAAGGGCTTTACAGGAATGATACGAGGGGGCACATTGCCCCCTTTACAGTTAAACATCCCACGGATTTGTTTTCGCTTTTCTCATTTTGTATTCGATGCCACAAACGGTGAAGGTGAGTTTCTCTGTGTCAATCCCCCCCTCAACCTCTTTGTAGTCGAATGGGAATTTCACTTTATTATCGTTGATTTTGTATAAACCGCCTGGAATGTTGGGGCCTTGGTCAATTTGCAAATAATCCCCCTTAATTAACCAGCGTCCCTCTACCTGGTATCCAATCGCGCTACCGTGCTCATTAAAGTAAATGCTCATGATGATTCCTTACTCTTCGAACTCGATTTCTTGATCATCAAGTTCCCCATTGCGAGAAATCTTGACTGAAAAACGTTTGAAGGTTTTGAAAAACTCCTCAATCGTCATTTTTACTTTTTCCCTTCTTAATCCATGTTCATCGTCTGAAACAAATGCTTCAACATCAAAGAAACGCTCTGCTGAGTAGAAGGAGATACCTTTCACTATCTCACCTTCTTTCAATACCCCCTTGTCTCTCAGAAAGTCGCTAAAGTCTTCCTGATCAGCACTGTCTGCTGCAACGCTTCCCTTCCAGTCGTCATACTGAACATGAGCCTTAAAATGTTCTTTTTCCATCTTATTTATCCTTTGCTGTGGGTAATCAAAGGTAGCGTAGCGCAGATTTTGGACAATACAAGCCTTAAGCCCGTTGGTGGTAAGACAACATGCGTAGACTGTGGCGACTTCATCAGATCTAGGTTTACTTGTTAATTAGCAATAACTCCAAAACACCATAATGGGCTTGCCTGTGACAATTAGGGCATAATGCGATGGCATTTTCCACGGAATCCTCTCCCCCTTTAGAAAGCCACTCAATGTGGTGAACTTCAAGAAATGGTGTACCATCTTCTTTCAGGAAAGGAGCATCACGCTTACAGCTTTGGCACTTACCATTAGCCCTTAAAAGAACTTCTGCAACCACATACGGGCTTCGCTTATAAACTCTTGTTGTTACTTCGGTTAGCTCTGGAGTTTTACTTTCCGTTGCTAAAATCCCCTCCCGTGTAGATGAGGGTAATTTAGCAGCAGACTCTACTGCTTCTTCAAACTCCGACTTCACTTGACGGTAACACCATTTACCCTGCTGATCCTGGTACAATTCCCAAATGCCATGCACAGAGGGTTGATAGATTTCAAAAATGTTCCCTCGCTTGAATAAGCGGTCATACTCATGATGGCGATGGGTTACATCATCAGTACGCCTGGCGGTTTTGTTGAAACTCCAGTAGCTGCGGTTACAGTTGACTGTGTTAACCACAAGATTAAGCCACGTATCGTCTTTATAATGCGGGAATAACTTTCTGAGGTAATCATCTACTTGCTTCGCCGTTGCCGCCCCTCCGAACTGTTGCTCAACCACTTGCACAGTAGTGATTCTTATCGGTTGTTCGCCGTACTTGTATGTTCGATTTGATTTTGTAGACATCATAAGACCTCTTGCAACCTAAGATTTATCTTAGGTTATCTATCAAGTATTGTTCATGCAACTCTCTGATTTAAGACATTAGAATCCTTAAGGTCCCGTCAGGATTCCCAGCACAAGCCGTCAATCACATAAGAAACTGAGGATAAGGGAAATGTATGCAGATAGCGCCGGGTGATGCCTGCTCCGCTTTTCTCATGACCAACCACCTGCTGCAAGTGCGCAAGGTTTCCTACCCAACCAGCTAAACAGGTTGAAATCATTGTGTGCCTGAAACTATGCACCAAGCGGCGCTGCCCGTAGTCATCCTTATACGGAATCCCAAGCTGATCACGAATATCAGCTAAAACTTTGCCGATCTTCGTCATGTTCGTGCCTGCCACTTCTGAGAAAATCCGCTCTTTCCACTGGCGATCAACGTACTCCATGAAACCCCATTAGATTAACTTAGAATGGATGACTACCTGCCTTGTAGCGTTCTCAGTTTTCCCCTGCCCGCCTTCAGCAATCAGGAAATAGTAACGCTGGCTATCTTCGTCAAATTTAATCTGTGACTTCTCCAGCTTTCCTATCTAGCCTCTTCTCGCTCCCGTGTATGCCAATAACAACGTGATCCATTTTTGCCAGTTGTCGGGCTGCTTAAGCGCCCACCCTACAAACTTTTTCATTTCCGCTGTACTTTATGCACCAAATCTCGCTTTCGATGGTGCAGCCACTACGCCGTCAGTTGGCGACTTAGATAAAATGTCTTTGCTTTCTGTGAGGAAGGTTTTGAAGAGTGATTTATACAGCTTAAGATGCTTATGGATGGCCTCAACGCCTACCAGTTGATCCGGTGGAATATCATCGCACTCAATAAGTTGCCGGATGGTCATTGAGCGGTAGGGCTGAACAACATGCTTAGGAAGATTTTCAACGATTTCCATCACCTGTTTAATGTCCTGTTTGCTAATCGCCGCTACATCAGTTTCCCCTCCCAAGACCGTTAACAGCACTTCCATGTAGCGCTCATTTGCCATTGAGATAGATTTCGTCCAGTTTCGCCCCTTTTCGTCTTTGTACATCGCCCACGCATCCAAGAGAGTTAGCACTTTTTCCGGTTCGGCTGACGGTTGAGATTCCACAATTTCAACAGGAGGTGCTATCTGCTGGTGGAGAAAAAGTGGATTTCTCGCAGCCTTGCGTTCTGACGCAATCAGATTAGACAAAAATGATTCGAACAAGAGGAGCGGCGTAGCTAATGATTTAACAAAAGGAATATGCGGAGTAACACCAATCATCAAAGCAGATGCTTCACGATAGCTGTCAGTGAGGAGGGATTTCTTATATATCCTGCCATTGGAAAGCCGGATTTGCAGGTAGTAGTTGCCGTTTCGCTGAAACGTGTATGGAAGAGTTTTGTACCCCATGAATACACCCTTTTTGTACCTCAAGTGCATTACGCACCGACAAAAAGAGAGTCAATCTCATGATAAGTAGGCCGAATTTCGGCCCCCTACGCTGGCATCCCCCAGATCAGGTGGTACGGGTATTTCTCAGCCCATCAGCGATGGGGCACCCCGAGTCAAATCACATATAAAACAGATAGTTAAACTATATGGCTATATATTTAATAAATATAACCGCGATGACAACCTCAGTGCAAGGGGTTTATATTTTCCTGCCGAAGATAATACCCCCCCTCAGCTCTTCAGAAATCACGGTCTGGAATATCGAATTTCTCCCGAATTTAAATGCTTCCCAGTTCATTAAAGATTGGCAATTGAAATGCGTCTATTTCTCTTTCCCTAGGAGACGGGGCTTCAATCGAAAGACAACGTGATTTCATTACGAAAAAATCATAATTACATGTTTTAAAATGATTTATTTAATCGATTAAGATTTTTCTTAATGGTTATCGATTCGTGCTTTGTGTGATCAAGATCAAAATTATTTTAGTCCACCAGGGCGATAGTTACGCCGCTCAACCATTACCGTTTCTTCTATAGAAACCCCTTCACTTTTTATACTTAATCAAAAATGAAAAGATCCTTCTTAGTTGTGATGATAACGTCTGCATTTTCTTTAAATGCGTTGGCGAATGAAAATTTCAGCATTATGAATGACCGCTTAGGTTCAGCGATTCAGGATAATGCTAATAATAACAATTCAGGTACGCAGCAGCGTGTTAACAACGCGTATAACGATGCCAAACGGGCAATTTCAGGCCCAATGGATAACAGTCACGCGGGAGCGATAACGTCTCCATCATCCGTTACGGAACCGGCCGCAACGCTATCTGTTAATAATCAAACGGCAAGCGAAACGTCCTCAGCCCCTGCGACCCCACGCGAGAATATCAGCCACTATGGGGTGAAAACGAATCCTGCCGGAGTGCCTACGGGTCTCACTGGCGTAAAGGCTCCTTCCATGACGAAAGGCGTGGTACAAGGAATCGACCCGGCAACGTCGGATCGTTACGCCAGCATGAAACCTACGCAAAACGCGCCGTCGCGGCCAAAAGAGGTAAAACAGGCCGTTGCAGATATTCACGCGAAACCGGCGCAGGTCGATTCTATCAATGTGAGTGTCACGAGCCTGAAACCGGATACCCGGGTTAACGCCATCATTAAAGGCGAGGCCGTCCGCACAACGGCGGGTGAGCTGGCAAAGATAGACCCGGAGGCACAGATCAGCGTCCCACATACCCCTGCTTTGCTGCGCAGTGCCCATCCACATAGCGACCATGAAAATGTCTCCGGACACGCGACACAGGGTACCGGCAATGGCGCAAATAATGCAGCCAATTCCCATAGCGCCCATGGCACAGGCGGAGGCAACCACATCGGCGGCGGTGCTGCTCAGTCTGGTTCGCAAAACGTGGGCCACTGGTAGCAGCGAAAGTTATCAGCGCTCAAACGAGCGTTTTTTATGACTTAATTATGTAAACGCTTACACGGTGGTTAAGCCCCGGAAAATGAAAGCTTAGCCACGACGTTTTCATAAATGGAGAAAGAGTCACGTACAGACAAATGGCGTTGTCGCAATCCCAATGAGTTCATACTCAATGCTTAAATATATTTTATGTAGCGCTCTGCTTTATCTCACCTGTATCGCCGTAGGCTTTGCAGGAGGAATAGAGTATATGAGGTTATTTTCTGATAACTGTATGACCTATAAAACAGGTGATAGCCCTTATGAAAAAGTCTCTTCTGGCGATATTCATCGTCACGGTAACAATCAGCTTTAATGCTTCTGCAATCAGTGAGCGCTTTCGTCAGCAACTTGATTCATCAGGCTGCACACAAGTTACTGAAGCTAATGGTTCATGTGATATAAGCAAGACCAAACCGCATAATAATCAGCATAATGAAAAGGTGTTTATCGGCTATGACGTAGAGGTTGTGTTCGTAAATGACGCCTCCGTTACGGTAAACGGAAAAGCGGCTACGATGGATGAAAATAATGCCGACGCCACTGTTTTTAAACAAGGCATCTATACCATTATTCATTACCATAACGGCAACGTTTCATTACTGAAAAATAACGTTTACGTCGGCAAACTTAAAAAAGCGAAATAGCTAAGGTCGGTCATTTTTTAAACCTGACGGCGGTGGGAATAGTCCGCCGCCCTTTCCCGCCTGACGTCAAACCCGCCCCAGTTAGCGCACTCTTTGCCTGCATATCTGGCCAATTTGACAGGCCGCGTCCGGCGTTTGTGAAAAGCGACGCAAAGGGTAGAAAAGCCCTGCATGTGCATTTCGCGTTTTTGGGGGTATCTTTGGCACGATTTGTAACACTCTCAGCACGACCTTTACAGTCTGTTCTGACAAGGGCTAAGAGGCTGTTTTTGTTTGAGGATTCCCCCTGTTTTTTCTCCGCTTGTTAACGGGTGTTGCCCCCCCTGACTTACGTAACAAAATAGTAATCAAATTAACCATTGAGCCGGACCTAAAAAGGCTCTATATTGGCGGCGTTTTTTACAGGCCCCCCTTTATTTACTATTTATTCAATCGTGGCGCATAACGAAGCCGCGGTTGTAGGAGTGATATGATGACGGATAAAGTCCGTATTGACACTGCAGATGCCCGCAAAAGCAACGAAACCTATCTGGCCCGTCAGGCCGAGTTTGAATCGAACGTCAGGAGCTATCCTCGCAAACTGCCTTTAGCGATAACTAAAGCAGAAGGCGTGTGGATTACCGATGCCGATAATAAAGAATATCTGGATTGTTTAGCTGGCGCTGGCACCCTCGCGCTGGGCCACAATCACCCTGATGTGCTGAAAAGCATCCAAAATGTCATTACCAGCGGCTTGCCGTTACATACACTGGATCTGACAACGCCTCTGAAAGATGCGTTCTCCGAATACCTGCTTTCTCTTCTGCCAGGTCAGGGCAAAGAGTATTGCCTGCAGTTCACCGGTCCATCCGGTGCTGACGCCGTTGAAGCGGCGCTGAAGCTGGCGAAAAAAGTGACCGGCCGTAGCGGTATCATCAGCTTCTCTGGTGGTTACCACGGTATGACGCACGGCGCACTGGCCGTGACCGGCAACCTGTCTCCGAAAGAAGCGGTTAACGGTATGATGCCAGAAGTGCAGTTTATGCCTTACCCACACCAGTACCGTTGCCCACTGGGTATCGGCGGTGAGGCGGGTGTGAAAGCGCTGACCTACTATTTCGAAAATCTGATCAACGACGTTGAAAGCGGCGTGCGTAAGCCTGCGGCAGTGATCCTTGAAGCCGTTCAGGGTGAAGGCGGCGTGAACCCGGCTCCGGTTGAGTGGCTGCAGCGCATCCGTAAAGTGACTCAGGAACACGGCATTCTGCTGATCCTCGACGAAGTTCAGGCAGGCTTTGCCCGTACCGGTAAATTCTTCGCCTTCGAACACGCGGGCATTGAGCCTGACATCATCGTGATGTCTAAAGCGGTTGGCGGCGGTCTGCCACTGGCTGTGCTTGGCATCAAAAAACAGTTCGATGCGTGGGCACCAGGCCACCACACCGGTACCTTCCGCGGCAACCAGCTGGCGATGGCAACCGGTCTGACAACGCTGAAAATCCTGAAAGATCAGAACATCGCGGGCAAAGTGGCCGCACAGGGCGAATGGCTGAAAGGCCAGCTGAACGAGATGGCGAAACGCTATCCGGTTATCGGCCACGTTCGCGGCCTGGGCATGATGATCGGCATTGAGATCGTTAAGCCACACGAAGCGGCAGACCACATGGGCTGCTTCCCGGGCGATGGCGAACTGTCTGCCCTGATTCAGAAGAAGTGCTTCGAAGCCGGTCTGATCCTGGAACGTGGTGGTCGCAACGGTATCGTGTTGCGTCTGCTGCCGTCTCTGTTGATCAACGATGAAGAGCTGAAAATCTTCCTGGATAAATTTGAGCAGGCACTGCTTGCTGCGGGCGTTCGCCCGGTATAACCGGAGTTGTTGAATACGATGTCTGATTCAAACCCAATTTTGTTCTCCTCTGCACAGAGCATTGAAGCTTATCAGCAGGCGATTGAGCAGAGCACTCAGGCTGTGATGCAGTGGCTGAAACAGCCTGAGATGTATCAGGGCAAAACGGTCGCGGAACTGCGCGACCGTATCAAGCTGGATTTCAACCCGAAAGGGCTGGGCAACGAAGCGGCGATTGAACGCGCCGTGGAGTTCTTCCTGAAAGACAGCCTGTCCGTTCATCACCCGCAGTGCGTGGCGCACCTGCACTGCCCAAGCCTGGTGGTAAGCCAGGCGGCGGAAGTGCTGATTAACGCCACTAACCAGAGCATGGACTCCTGGGATCAAAGCCCGTCCGCAACCATTATTGAGATCAAGCTGGTCGAATGGCTGCGTACCCGCGTGGGTTATCAGGCTGGCGACGCGGGTGTGTTCACCAGCGGCGGTACCCAGAGCAACCTGATGGGGCTGATGCTGGCCCGTGATGCGTTCTTCGCGCGTCAGGGTCATTCCGTTCAGCAGGACGGTCTGGTGGGCGATCTGCGTAAAATTCGCGTGCTGTGCTCTGAAAACGCACACTTCTCCGTGCAGAAGAACATGGCGCTGATGGGTCTGGGCTACCAGTCCGTCGTGCAGGTGAAAACGGATGAATTCTCGCGCATGGATCTCAACGATCTGGCGGCGAAAATTGAGCAGTGCAATGCTAACGGCGAGCAGATCCTGGCGATTGTTGCCACGGCCGGTACGACCGATGCAGGTGCAATCGATCCGCTGCGTGCCATTGCTGAACTGGCGGCGAAACAGAATATCTGGGTCCACGTAGACGCGGCCTGGGGCGGCGCGCTGCTGATGTCTGAGCAGTATCGTCACTACCTTGACGGTATCGAGCTGGTGGATTCCGTTACTCTGGACTTCCATAAGCAGTTCTTCCAGACCATCAGTTGCGGTGCGTTCCTGCTGAAAGAAGCGCGCCACTATGAGCTGATGCGCTATCAGGCGGCCTATCTGAATTCTGAGTTCGATGAAGAAGCTGGCGTGCCTAACCTGGTGTCCAAATCGTTGCAGACAACCCGTCGTTTCGACGCGCTGAAGCTGTGGATGAGCCTGGAAGCGCTGGGTCAGGAACAATACGCGGCGATCATCGATCACGGTGTGACGCTGGCACAGCAGGTTGCGGCTTACGTGAAAGAGCAGCCTGCTCTTGAACTGGTTATGCAGCCGCAGCTGGCAAGCGTACTGTTCCGCTTCCGTGGACAGGTACAGATGGACGACGCGGGTATCGCCCTGCTGAACCAGAAAATCGGTGATGCGCTGCTGGAATCCGGCCGTGCTAACGTCGGCGTGACCGAGCATAACGGCGTCACCTGCCTGAAGCTGACTCTGCTGAACCCAACCGTGACCCTGGAGGACATTAAAATCCTGCTGTCGCTGGTTGAGCGTACCGCACAGGAAGTTCTGGCGAAGTAATATCCAGCCCCTCTTCCGCCGGAAGAGGGGCTCTCTTTACAGCCCTGCCCACCACAGTCTGAGCTTCATTCCCCAGTAACTTGTCCAGCCCGTTGTGGTGCTGACGACCTCTCCTTTCGAGACCATTATCAGCGTTGGCGTGACGCTCACCTGCCACTGCTGAGACAGCGCACCGGTCTTATCGTTAATGACCGGCATGGTCAGCTGCTTCTTCTCTACCCAGCGTGCAAGCTTTGCGTCATCACCCGATCGCAACGCAATACTCACCACGTTACCGCCCTCTTTCGCCAGCTTATCCACCGACGGCGTGGTAAAACGACAAATACTGCACCAGGTTGCCCAGACGTATATCAGCAGTGGACGGTCCTGACTGAGCGCTGCGATGTCGTGCGTCTTGCCGTCAATGCTTTGCATAGGGGTGGCGCTGAAGCTGGCAGGAAGCGTGGGCTTACGATATTGATCCACGCCCCACATCACGGCCAGCGCCAGCAGAATGAAAATGATCCCTTCCCGCGCCCAGCGGCGCAGCTTACTGACGTTGCGGTTTTCCATTGTGACCTCTTGATGAATCGACTGTCATCTTAGCGAGCAATGCGCCACCACGCTGTAAAGAAGTGTCGGATCAGCGTGAGCGCAGCGTATCAACCATCAAGGTAAAGCAGGATTCGATCAGCGGAGGAAGCGCCTGAGGCGCGCGCATTAACGCCACCGTGCGGGCCAGGGCCGGTTGTTGAAGATGGACAACCTTCAGCTGGGGGTCCTGCAGATGGCTGGTGTAAAGCTGCGGGAGAATTGCCACCGCCAGTTTTGAGCGTACCAGCCCGTAGAGGGTTTCAATGTAATCCACCTGATAGCAGGTTTGTAACGACAAACGGTGGCTTTCCGCGAGCGCCGCAACCAGACGCTGAATATTCCCCTTAGAGAACACGCCAATATCACGCCCGACCAGCTGCTTCCAGGGCAGATGCGCCGAGGCGGCCAGCGGATCGTCACAATGAATAACGGCCACAAACGGATCTTCCTGCAAAGGAAAGTGCTCCAGCGAATCGGGAACAGAGTTATCCAGCGCACCGATCGCAAAATCAATCTGCCCTTTCAGGAGTTGTGCCACCAGCTCGTCGTTGGTCCGATCGTGAAACTCCACTTTCAGACGCGGAAAGGCCCGGGTAAGCGTCTGCGGAAGCAGGGGAAATAGCAGGGAGCTTACGGAAGGGATAAGCCCAATGCGCACGGTGCCATCGCCGCCGGCCTGCACGATCTGCTGCATATCCTCGAAGGCGAGCTGCGCCACGCTGAGCACCCGCTGCGCATGCGGCAGAATGGCCGTCCCTAGCTCGGTGAGCGTCACGGCCGAGGCGGTGCGATTGACCAGTTTACCGCCAAGCACCGTTTCGATTTGCCGTAACGCGCTGCTGAGCGCTGGCTGGCTTATCGCCAGTTTGCTGGCGGTATCGGTAAAATGACGCAGCTGCGCCAGAGTGACAAAATACTGTAGCTGTCGAAGAGAAAGCGCGGGCAAGCGCTGCCAGGGTTCCATCATCATTATCTTTTTTGTGCGTTCAGAATAACGCGGGTTTATGGGGTGATAAGTTTTATCAGCTGGGCAAACGTTTGCCGAGTCCATAGAGTAGCGTCATTGTTTTCATGCTGGAACTGAAAATTACATGAATGCTGATACCCGCCGTCGCGCCGTACAGGCTGCACGAGGTGAAAGCCCTTTCGATCTGCTGCTCACACAGGTTCGTATTGTGGACATGGTCACGGGCGAAATTCGTGATGCCGATGTCGGCATTGTCGGCGAGCTGATCGCCAGCGTACACCCGCGCGGGAGCCGCAGCGATGCAGGTGAAACACATGACCTGAACAACCATTTCCTTTCGCCGGGCTTAATGGATACGCATGTACATCTGGAAAGCTCTCACCTGCTGCCGGCCCGCTATGCGGAAATCGTGCTGGCCCAGGGCACCACGGCGGTCTTCTGGGATCCGCATGAGCTGGCGAACGTGCTGGGTCTGGATGGCGTACGTTTCGCCATCGAGGCCAGCCGTAATCTGCCCTTGCACGTCATGGTGGCAGCCCCATCAAGCGTGCCCTCCACACCGGGGCTGGAGATGTCCGGAGCGGATTTCGCCGGAGACGAGATGCATACCCTGCTCAGCTGGCCAGAAGTGCGCGGCGTGGCTGAAGTGATGGACATGCACGGCGTGCTAAATGGCAGCCAGCGTATGCGTGAAATTATGCAGGCCGGGCTCGACAGCGGAAAGCTGATTGAAGGCCATGCCCGCGGTCTCAGCGGTGCGGATTTACAGGCTTATCTGGCAGCAGGCGTGACGTCTGACCATGAGTTGACGTCGGCTGACGATGCGCTGGAAAAACTGCGCGCCGGTTTAACGCTGGAGATTCGGGGGTCACACCCTTACCTGCTGCCTGATATCGTCAGAGCGCTGAAAACCCTTCCCCATCTCTCCTCACAAATCACGGTTTGTACCGACGATGTTCCGCCGGACCTGCTGATGGAAAAAGGCGGGATTATTGCGCTACTGAACCTGCTGATTGAGCAAGGTTTACCCGCAACGGACGCGCTGCGCTTCGCCACGCTGAATGCAGCTATTCGCCTGCAGCGACCCGATCTGGGGCTGATTGCCGCCGGGCGTCGGGCCGATCTGGTGGTGTTTGACTCGCTTGAAAAACTAACGGCGCGGCAGGTGTATGTCGGCGGAAAAATGCTCGCCCGCGACGGCAAGATGTTCGAGCCGATCGTTGAGCCACCGATGACGCTTCCGTGCGATACCCTGCGCTTGCCCGCACTCAGCGCCGGGGATTTCCAGATGCGTATCGCCAATGCCTGTCACGGCGTGGCTCGTTTGCGTCACATCAGCGGTGCGCGATTTACCCGCTGGGGAGAAATTGACGTTCAGGTGCGCCATGGACAGGTTGAGATCCCGGACGGCTTTAGCCTGATTTGGGTTCAGCATCGCCATGCCCGTCATGCAGCGAAGCCGCAAATTGCCCTGCTGGAAAGCTGGGGGGAACTGCGCGGGGCGATTGCCACCAGCTACTCGCACGATTCTCACAACCTGGTGGTTCTGGGCCGCGATCCGAACGATATGGCACTGGCTGCTAATACGCTTATCAGCAGCGGTGGTGGCATGGCGCTGGCGCAACAGGGTGACGTGATTGCCCACGTTGCCATGCCGATTGCAGGCATGCTGTCGGAGCTCCCCCCTGCCGAGCTGGCTCTGCAGTTCAGGACGCTACGCGATCGCAGCAGTCTGATTGCCGACTGGGAACCGCCGTATCGGGTCTTTAAGGCCATCGAAGGCACCTGCCTTGCCTGTAACGCCGGGCCGCACTTAACCGATCTTGGACTGACCGATGGCAGCACCCGCCAGATTGTCGATCCGTTAATTTCTTACCGGGAAATCCCGGACACGCCGCAATAATGCCGAAGGAGAGCCGGAACATGGCCGACAATACCGTAAATTCATCCGCACCCGGGAGCTGGCTGGAGCGCCGGTTTGCACTGCGTTCCCGTGGGAGTAGCGTTCGCACCGAGTGCCTTGCCGGCGTCACCGGATTTCTGGCTGCGGCTTATCTGCTGGTGGTTATCCCTGGGCTACTGGCCATTGGTGGGATGGACAAAGGCGCGGCGACCACCGGCACCATTCTGGTTTTTGTCGCCGGAACGCTACTGATGGCGTTTTACGCCAATTTACCGTTTATCGTCGGGCCGGGCATCGGCGGCTCGGTGTTGGTCGGGGTCACGCTGGCAGGCAGTGAAGGCATTGGCTGGCCGATTGGCCTGGGCATCGCCTGCTGGTCAGGTGTCCTGTTCTTTCTGCTAACGCGATTTGGTCTGCGCGAAGTGGTCACCCGCTCCGTCCCGCAGTCCATTAAACTGGGACTGACGGCCTCTATCGGTCTGTTTGTCGCCGTGCTCGGTTTCCGCAATGCCGGGCTGGTGCTGGCCAATGCCAAAACCAACGCCCTGATGCTGGGCGATTTCCTGGCTCCTGGCGCGCTGGTGGCGCTGTGCGGGCTTTTCCTCGCCATTGCCTTACAGGCGCGGCGTATTCCCGGTGCGATACTCTGGGCGATTTTATTTGCCACGCTGGCTGGGATCCCGCTGGGGGTGACGAAACTGCCCGCCAGTTTTATCGACCTGCCGCATGCGCTGACGCCAGTCTTAGGGCAAATCGACCTGCTCGGTGCACTGAACATCGCCTTCCTGCCGTTTTTGTTTGTCTTTTTCGCCTCGGAGTTTTTCTCCACGATGGGTACGACACTGGCGGTCGGTGGCGAAGCCGGATTGCTGGATGAAGAAGGCAATATGCCGCACATCAATCGTCCGTTTATGGTGGATTCCATTGCTGCCGCGCTCGGTCCTTTGGTGGGTATTCCGGCCGCAACGGCGTTGATTGAATCCTCGGCGGCGGCAGAAGCAGGCGGGAAAACCGGCATGACAGCCCTGGCGGCGGCGGTGATGTTCCTGCTGATGCTGCTGTTCACCCCGGTGGCGCTGATGATCCCGAAAGAGGCCACGGCCCCCGCCTTGATTCTGATTGGCCTGAATATGTTCAGCGGCCTGCGCAAAGTGGATCTGGCTAATTTCACCGACGGGTTACCCGTCCTGATGATGGTCATGATTACGCTGATTGCCAATAGCTTCGGCACAGGCATTGCGGGAGGGTTACTGTTTTACATTGTCATCAAAGCGATTGCCGGGAAAGGACGTGAAATTCCGGTCGGTCTGTGGATCCTTGCCATTCCGCTGGTCTATTATTTTGCCACGCTGGTCAGGCACTAACAGAGGATCCTGATGAGAACGTTCAGTTTTGTTACATTTTTTCTCAAACAAGCCGTAGTTTGATACTTAAAATGGGCCATCTGCCGTATGGTTAGGTCATGGCTCATAAAACGTATCAATAAAAGGTCAAACTGGAGAAAAAATGGCTAAGCGTAAATTGCTGCTTCTGGGTGTATTACTGTCTCTTGCGGGTGCAGCCTCTGCTGCCCCACAGACTGCGGCTGCGCCGTCTGGCATCCAGACGTATGAAGAACAAGAGTTCATCGCTGATTTCACTAAGTTCAAAATTGGCGATACAGCTCCGGCACAGTATCAAACGCCAGAGTACACCATTAAGCAGTATCAGTTGCGTAACCTGCCCAAGCCGGATGCCGGTACACACTGGACGTACATGGGTGAGAACTACGTGCTGATTAACGATACCGATGGCAAAATTCTCAAAGCTTATAACGGGGATATCTTCTATCACCGCTAATACCATCAGCGTCCGGCCCTGGCAGGAGAGCGACCGTCCTTTCCTGCGCACGCTCTACCTGCACGCCCGACGTGACGCCTGGCCGTGGTTAAACGGTGATGAGTGGCAGCTTGAAGACTTTGACGCGGCAACCCGTGATGAAGAGATTTGGGTCGCCGTTCAGGACGGACATCGCCTGGGTTTTGCTTCCGTCTGGGTGAACGATAATTTTCTGCACAACCTGTTTGTCGACCCGCAATACCAGCACAAGGGTGTGGGTCTCTTGCTGCTGGAAAAGGTTCAGGAGAGGTTTACGAGTACGGGAGCGTTGAAATGCCTGGTGAAGAACGAACGAGCTGTCGCGTTTTACCAGCGACACGGCTGGCACATTGAAGCGACGGGCGATTCGCCGGACGGCGAATACTATTTAATGCATTATCGGCTGCGTTAAAGCCAGGCGGCGTTGCCGCCACCTGGCGCGACCTTATCGGCGTTACACCGCGCGGAAGGCGATTTCACTCGGGATAACGTCGCCCTGCCAGTAAAGCTGCGCCGCAACGCGCCCTGCCAGTTGACGATACATCTCCGCAAACTCGCTTTCCGGACGGCTGACAACCGTCGGTTTACCGCTATCAAGATCTTCACGCAGCGTGATATGCAGCGGCAGCTGACCCAGCAGTTGGGTGTGATACTGCGCGGCCAGTTTTTCCGCACCGCCGGTCCCGAAGATGGCCTCGTGGTGTCCGCAGTTGCTGCAGATGTGCATGCTCATGTTCTCGACAATCCCGAGCACCGGCACTTCCACCTTCTCAAACATCACGATGCCTTTTTTAGCATCAATCAGCGCGATATCCTGCGGCGTGGTGACGACAACCGCCCCCGTAACCGGGATGTTTTGCGCCAGCGTCAGCTGAATGTCACCGGTGCCCGGCGGCATATCCAGCACCAGATAATCCAGGTCTGGCCACATTGTCTCTTGCAGCATCTGCAACAGCGCCTTGCTGGCCATAGGACCACGCCAGACCATGGCATTATCGTCAGTCACCAGATACCCAATGGAGTTGGTGGCAAGACCGTGGGCGACGATAGGCGCCATATGGGTGCCATCCGGCGAGGTCGGACGCTGATTTTCCGCACCGAGCATATTCGGGATGGACGGGCCATAGATATCGGCATCCAGGATCCCCACTTTCGCGCCTTCTGCGACAAGCGCAAGGGCCAGGTTGACTGCCGTGGAGGACTTCCCTACCCCGCCCTTGCCAGAGCTGACGGCGATAATATTCTTAACGCCATTCACCCCCGGTTGATTCTTCACGCGCTTGAGCGTGGCAATGCTGTGCGACAGCTTCCAGTCAATCGCCTTGGCCCCGGTAATACGCAGAAGATCGGCGCTGGTTTGTTCTTTCAGCGTTTCAAATGCGCTATTCCAGGCAAACGGCATCTGCAGCTCAATGTGCAGCGTGTCGTCCAGCCAGGCGACGTGGTGTAGCGCTTTCAGCGCCGTCAGATTGTGCTTCAGGGTGGGGTGCTGAAAATTAGCCAGCGTCCCGGCGACCATTGCTCGTAAGGCTTCCGGTGATTTGGCCTGGGATTGCGAACTCATCCCGACTCCTTTGTTCTTGTGAATAAGACCTTAGACGACAAGTTTACCTGAAAGGCCGTGGTTTGTGCTTACTTAATAATGCCCCTTTTGGTAATATCAAAAACCCTTTTCACAGTTAAAAGAAGTAATGACTACTATGACTCAAGTCGCGAAAAAAATTCTGGTAACGTGCGCACTGCCGTACGCCAACGGCTCAATCCACCTCGGCCACATGCTGGAGCATATCCAGGCTGATGTCTGGGTCCGTTACCAGCGAATGCGCGGCCACGAGGTAAATTTCATTTGTGCAGACGACGCCCACGGCACGCCAATTATGCTGAAAGCGCAACAGCTGGGGATCTCCCCGGAGCAGATGATTACCGAAATGAGTCAGGAGCATCAAACCGATTTTGCTGGCTTTGACATCAGCTACGATAACTATCACTCCACGCACAGCGACGAGAACCGCGAGCTGTCTGAGCTGATCTATACCCGACTGAAAGAGAACGGTTTTATCAAAAACCGCACCATCTCTCAGCTGTACGATCCGGAAAAAGGCATGTTCCTGCCAGACCGTTTCGTGAAAGGGACCTGCCCGAAATGTAAATCACCGGATCAATACGGCGATAACTGCGAAGTGTGCGGTGCGACCTACAGCCCGACCGAGCTTATCGAGCCGAAATCCGTCGTTTCTGGCGCCACGCCGGTGATGCGTGATTCTGAACACTTCTTCTTTGACCTGCCTTCGTTCAGCGAAATGTTGCAGGCATGGACCCGCAGCGGCGCGCTGCAGGAACAAGTGGCGAACAAAATGCAGGAGTGGTTTGAATCAGGCCTGCAGCAGTGGGATATCTCCCGCGATGCGCCGTACTTCGGCTTCGAAATCCCGAACGCGCCGGGCAAGTATTTCTACGTCTGGCTGGACGCGCCAATCGGCTATATGGGTTCATTTAAGAACCTGTGCGACAAGCGCGGCGACACCACAAGCTTTGAAGAATACTGGAAGAAAGATTCCAGCGCCGAGCTGTACCACTTCATCGGCAAAGACATCGTTTACTTCCACAGCCTGTTCTGGCCAGCGATGCTGGAAGGCAGTAACTTCCGCAAACCGACCAATCTGTTTGTGCACGGCTATGTGACGGTCAACGGCGCGAAGATGTCCAAATCCCGCGGCACCTTTATTAAAGCCAGCACCTGGCTGAACCACTTCGACGCGGACAGCCTGCGTTATTACTACACGGCGAAGCTCTCTTCCCGCATCGACGATATCGACCTGAACCTGGAAGATTTCGTACAGCGCGTGAACGCCGATATCGTTAACAAAGTGGTCAACCTGGCGTCCCGTAACGCGGGCTTTATCGCGAAACGTTTTGACGGCGTCATGGCCGCTGAGCTCGCCGACCCGGCGCTCTACCAAACCTTCACCGACGCGGCGGCCACGATTGGCGAAGCGTGGGAAGCCCGCGAGTTTGGCAAAGCCGTACGCGAAATCATGGCGCTGGCTGACCTGGCAAACCGCTATGTGGACGAGCAGGCGCCGTGGGTTGTCGCCAAACAGGAAGGCCGCGATGCAGATCTGCAGGCCATCTGCTCCATGGGGATTAACCTGTTCCGCGTGCTGATGACTTACCTGAAGCCGGTTCTGCCGCAGCTGACCGAACGTGCTGAAGCGTTCCTGAACACCGAACTGACCTGGGATGCTATCCAGCAGCCGCTGCTTGGCCACAAGGTGAATACCTTCAAGGCGCTGTACAACCGCATCGAGATGAAGCAGGTAGAATCCCTGGTGGAAGCGTCTAAAGAAGAGGTGAAAGCTGCCGCTGCGCCGGTGACCGGTCCGCTGGCAGACGATCCGATTCAGGAAACCATCACCTTTGATGATTTTGCCAAAGTCGATCTGCGCGTTGCCCTGATCGAAAACGCCGAGTTTGTTGAAGGCTCCGACAAACTGCTGCGTTTGACCCTGGATCTCGGTGGTGAGAAGCGCAATGTATTCTCCGGCATTCGCTCTGCCTATCCGGACCCACAGGTGCTGATTGGTCGTCAGACCGTGATGGTCGCTAACCTGGCACCGCGCAAAATGCGCTTCGGTATCTCGGAAGGCATGGTCATGGCCGCAGGCCCTGGCGGGAAAGATATCTTCCTGTTAAGCCCTGACGAAGGCGCGAAGCCGGGTCAGCAGGTGAAATAACCAAAAAAGCCGGAGAACATCTCCGGCTTTTTTTATGGCAATTTGTTTTCTCCTTCTCCCCTGGGAGAGGGACGGCTGAATTTACGCCTTCGGGTGATGCACCCGGTGGGTCAGGCCGCGCAGGAAGTTGCGCAGAAACTGGTCGCCGCATTCGCGATAGTTCTTGTGATCTGGCGCGCGCATCATGGCCGTGATTTCAGGTACCGAGACGCGGAATTTCTGCTCGGTCATGATGGCCAGAATGTCGTCAGTTTTCAGTGAAAACGCAATACGCAGCTTTTTCAGCACAATATTGTTGTTAACACGGCGCTCAAGGGCCAGCTCTGGCGCAGCGTCATCTTTACCGCGTTTATCGTAAATCAGGCCATTGAGGAAACCAGACAGGATAATGTCCGGGCAGCGGACAAAGCCCTCTTCATCTTCTTTGGTCATCCAGGTATCAAAACCCGCAGACGTGGCCTCCATATCAGCCAGCGCAAGAATGCGCACCATGTCGTTATTGTTTGCTTTCAGTGTGTAGCGCAGGCTACGAAGAATGTCATTACTAAGCATGAGTGCCTTTAACTGTCGATGTTGCAATGTCGCGAAGTGTACCAGTTTTACAGCCCAATCGCCTCTTTCAAACTCTTCAGATAGCGTCGGCTCACCGGAACGGTCTGTCCGGCGCGCAACACCAGCTCCGCCTGGCCGTTCTCTTCGAGACGGATCTCTTTAAGATGCGCCATGTTTACCAGATACTGGCGGTGGCAGCGAACCAGCGGCGTACGGCTTTCCAGCGTGCGTAGCGTCAGCTCAGTAAACCCTTCGTTGCCTTCAGCGCTGGTGACATAAACGCCGCTCATGCGGCTGCTCACAAAAGCAACGTCATCCATCTGCAGCAGATAAATACGGCTATGGCCCGTGCAGGGGATAAATTTCAGCGCCTGCTGATGCTCGGGTAAAACGGACACATCCTGCACCGTCCGCTCCTGACGCAGGCGAGTCAGCGTTTTATCCAGGCGTTTCTCTTCAATCGGTTTGAGCAGATAATCGAAAGCGTGTTCTTCAAACGCCTTCACGGCATATTCGTCAAACGCGGTGAGGAAAACGATATAGGGCCGATGGTCTGGATCCAGCATGCCCACCATTTCCAGACCGCTGATCCGCGGCATCTGAATGTCGAGAAACAGCACGTCCGGCCGCAGTTTATGCACCGCGCCGATGGCTTCAATGGCGTTGGCGCACTCCCCGACGATCTCAATATCCGCGTGCTCCTGAAGCAGGACCCGCAAGTTTTCCCGCGCTAACGGCTCATCATCCACAATCAGCACTCTTAACATGGGCTCTCCTCAAGGGGCAGTCGTAAGGTAATACGGGTAAATCTGTCTGGCTCATATACAACGGTTATGCCGCAATCATCACCAAAACGGGCACGCAGCCGTTTGTCCACCAGGCTCATCCCCAGCCCACCGGACTCAGCGCCAGGCTGATAGAGACCGGCGTTATCTTCAATATCGAGCACCAGATGATGGTTAAAACGGCTCGCTGAAATACTGATTTCGCCGGTCCCCAGCAGCTGCGAAGTCCCGTGCTTGATGGCATTTTCCACAATGGGTTGCAACGTAAACGCAGGAAGATGCTGATGTGCCAGCTCCTCCGGGACAGAAAGCGACACCTGTAAGCGGGCCTGAAAACGCGCCTTCTCAATTTGCAGATAGGCATTCACATGCTCAATTTCATCCGCCAGGGTGACCACTTCTGAAGGCCGCTTCAGGTTTTTGCGAAAGAACGTCGACAAGAATTGCACAAGCTGCGTCGCCTGTTCTCTGTCGTGCCGGATCACTGCTTTAAGGGTATTCAAGGCGTTAAACAGGAAATGCGGATTGACCTGAGCATGCAGAAGTTTAATCTCCGACTGGGTCAGCAAGGCTTTCTGCCGCTCATATTGTCCGGCGAGGATCTGTGCCGACAACAGCTGGGCAATCCCCTCTCCCAGGGTACGGTTGATGGAGCTGAACAGGCGGTTTTTTGCTTCATAAAGCTTAATCGTGCCCATGACCCGCTGGTTTTCACCGCGCAGAGGGATCACCAGCGTCGACCCCAGCTTGCACTGCGGATGCAGGGAACAGCGATACGGCACTTCATTGCCGTCTGCATACACCACCTCCCCGGTTTCAATGGCCCGTAAGGTATAGGCAGAGGAAATGGGTTTGCCGGGCAGATGATGATCGTCTCCGGTCCCGGTAAAGGCCAGCAAACGCTCGCGATCGGTGATCGCCACCGCCCCGATATCCAGCTCCTGATAGAGCACCTGGGCCACCTTCATGCTGTTCTCTTCGTTAAATCCCTGCCGGAGGATCCCTTCCGTTGAGGCAGCCACTTTTAGCGCCGTGGCAGAAAACGCCGAGGTGTATTTTTCAAACATCGCACGCTTATCCAGCAGGATGCGCATGAAGAGCGCCGCGCCCACGGTATTGGTCACCATCATTGGCGCAGCGATATTGCTGACCAGATGCAGCGCATCGTTGAAAGGACGTGCAATCAGCAGAATGATCAGCATTTGCGCCAGTTCTGCCACTAAGGTAATCGCGCCTGCGGTGAGTGGGCTGAACACCTTATCCGGGCGCCCGCGCTTGATCATGTAGCTATGGACCAGCCCCCCCAGAAGTCCTTCAACGATGGTCGAAATCATGCAGCTGAGTGCCGTCATCCCGCCCATAGAATAGCGATGCAATCCGCCGGTCAGCCCAACCAGGCCCCCGACTAACGGCCCACCCAGCAGCCCCCCCATCACTGCGCCAATAGCGCGCGTGTTGGCGATGGAATCTTCGATATGAAGGCCAAAATAGGTGCCGAGGATGCAGAAGATAGAGAATGTAACGTAACACAGGAGTTTATGCGGAAGGCGAACGGTCACCTGCATCAGCGGTATGAATAACCGCGTTTTGCTCATCAGCCATGCGATGACCAGAAAAACACACATCTGCTGAAGCAGCAGCAACACCAGATTAAACTCATACATGCCAGCAACCGCACTGTCTAAAAACGCGTAACATACACTGAAGCGGCTTAACTTTCTTTGAAGCTAACCAAAAAAATATGAATTCGTGCCCGGCCTCACATCCTTTTGCCCGCTGTTCATACCGCCTTCGCAGAGAGTGTTCGAAAAACAGACAATTTTTCCTGGTTCGCCAAACAAGGTCTACAGTTAGTCTGGGGACGCGCAAGCCAGGGGGCAATGATGGCGCTATACACGATCGGTGAAGTGGCACTCCTTTGTGATATTAATCCCGTGACGCTGCGGGCCTGGCAGCGTCGATATGGTCTGCTAAAACCGCAAAGAACAGACGGGGGTCATCGCCTGTTTAACGACATGGATATTGACCGAATCCGTGAAATCAAAAGCTGGATCGATAACGGAGTCCAGGTGAGTAAGGTCAAATCACTGCTGAGCCAGGAGGATTCAGATTGCCTGGCGGAATGGCGGGAACAACAGGAAACGCTGCTTCGTTTTCTGCAGGCGGGTCACCTGCAACGGATGCGGACCTGGATAATCGATCTTTGCCGTGAGCACCCGGCGCAAACGCTCATCGAGCATCTTTTTATTCCGCTCCGTCTTCGTCTGCAAAGCCAACAGCCGACGCTGCAGGCGTTGTTAAGCATGCTTGATGGCGTATTGATTAACTATATTTCCGTCTGCCTGGCGTCGGCGCGCAAAAAGAACAGCAAAGACGCCCTGGTGGTGGGCTGGAATGTCCATGACACGACCCGATTGTGGCTTGAAGCCTGGATTGTCACCCAGCAGGGCTGGCGCGTCGACGTTCTCGCCCATTCTCTGGTCCAGCTACGTCCGGAACTGTTCGACGGGCAAACCTTGCTGGTCTGGTGCGGGGATATTCCCAGCGCAGCGCAGGAGCAGTTGATTAGCGAATGGCGCGAAAATGGCTATCCGGTCTATGCCTTACGCCACTGATCGCCCTAAACGGCATTTAATGGTTCATTAACAGGTGCGCTTCACCGTATAATTGAGCGGTTAACAAAAGGAGCACACATGAAGTCAACCAAACTCGCCGTTATCATCCTTTTCGCCTTTATGGCTATCAGCGGCATCGGCGGCGTGATGCTGGCCGGCTACTCCTTTATTGTGCGCGGCGGTGTCGGCTGAGCAACCAGGCCAGACGCTCGAAGGCGCGATCGACAACGATAGCCGCCAGTGCCACCAGAATGGCACCCTGCAAAATGTACGCCGTGTTAAATCCGCTGAGTCCAATGATTATCGGCGTTCCCAGTGTGTTTGCCCCCACCGTCGACGCGATAGTGGCAGTGCCGATATTAATAATGACCGATGTCCGCACCCCCGCCAGAATCACCGGCGCGGCCAGCGGTAATTCCACCTTTATCAGCCGCTGCCAGGCACTCATGCCCATTCCCTGTGACACACTCATAACCGCCGCAGGCACTGCTGCCAGCCCCGCCAGCGTCGCCTGCAACACAGGTAAGACGCCATATAAAATCAGCGCAATAATCGCAGGCTCTTGCCCAAACCCGATGACGGGAACCGCAATCGCCAGTACCGCCACGGGCGGAAAGGTCTGACCGATCGCGGCAATGGTCTCCACCAGCGGGCGAAACTCCCGCCCTGCCGGACGGGTAACCAGAATGCCAGCCCCCAGACCCAGCACCACGGCAATCGCACTTGAGATGCCTACCAGCCAGAAATGCGCCAGCGTCAGGCTAATGAAGCTCTCCTGCTGATAGACAGGCCGGGGCAGCTCGGGGAATACAGCACTAAACAGCGCGCCACTGTAGGGCATCAGCACCAGCAGGGCGACAAAAGCCACGACCAGCCAGAGCAGCGGATCACGCAGTCTCTTCACGTTTCACCTCCCCTGCCAGCAAATCGCGGAAGTGCAGCGTACCGCAGGGAGCCCCGTTATCGTCGACAACGGGCAAGGTTTCACACTGCTGTGCAACGAATGCCGACAACGCATCACGCAGGCTCATTCCCGTCTGCAAGGCTTCACCGCCAGCCAGAGGCTCGCGACGCATATACGTTTCCACAGTACGCAGGGAGAGCAGCCGGACGCCCAGTTCGCTGCGCCCGAAGAATTCGCGCACAAAGTCGGTCGCCGGACGCGTCAGCAGTTCCAGCGGTGTCCCCTGCTGCACCACTTCTCCGTTATCCATCAGCACCAGTCGATCGGCAAGACGCAATGCCTCGTCAATGTCGTGCGTCACCAGAATAATGGTGCGGCCAAGAATACGGTGGATACGGGTCATTTCGGTTTGCAAGGCACCGCGGGTCACCGGGTCCAGCGCGCCAAAGGGTTCATCCATCAGCAAGACCTCAGGATTTGCCGCCAGTGCCCGGGCCACGCCCACACGCTGCTGCTGCCCGCCCGAGAGCTGATGCGGATACCGCGCACGCAGGACCGGATCCAGCCCCAGTAACGCCATCAGTTCATCCACGCGATCGGCCACTTTTTGCCGTGACCATTTTTGCAAATCCGGCACCGTGGCGATGTTCTGCGCCACCGTCCAGTGGGGAAACAGGCCAATGGATTGAATCGCGTATCCCATGCGACGGCGCAGTTCCAGCACCGGCAGGCTGCGGATCTCCTCCCCCGCAAAACGAATCTGCCCGCTGTCGTGTTCCACCAGCCGGTTGATCATTTTCAGCGTGGTGGATTTACCCGAACCCGAGGTACCAATCAGCACCGAAAATGCGCCCTCTTCAAACCGAAGATTAAGATCGCTCACCGCTTTGTGCCCGGCAAAACTTTTGTTCACATCATGAAATTCAATCATCTTTTCTCCCCTTGAGCAGGGCCAGCCACAAGGCAAAGACCGCGTCGATCACCACCGCCAGCGCAATCGTGGGAATCACGCCAAGTAAAACCAAATCCAGCGCGCTACTGAGTAGCCCCTGGAACACCAGAGCACCAAATCCGCCTGCGCCAATCAGCGCCGCGATGACGGCCATGCCCACCGTTTGCACGGCTACCACCCGCAGGCTACGGATGAGCAGAGGAAGTGCGATCGGCAGCTGAACCTTCCAGAAGCGTTGACGGGCGCTCATGCCCATTGCGTTCGCACTTTCCATCACGTCGGAAGAGACCTGGCCCAGCCCTGCCAGCACGCCTCGCGCCAGCGGCAGTAGCGCGTAAAGTACCAGTGCAATCAGCGCCGGGGTTAATCCGGTTCCGGCGATGCCTAGCGAGCCGAGCGCGGGAAAGACCTTAACCAGCCCGGCAAGCGGGGCAATTAACAGACCAAACAGCGCAACGGAAGGCACGGTCTGGATCACATTCAGGACAGCGAAAACTGGCCCCTGCCGGAGGGGATGGCGGTAACACCACAGACCGATGGGTACGCCAATCAGGATCGCCGGGATGAGCGTGCCAGCCAGAATCGTCAGATGCTGAATCAGGGCATTATCGAAGACATCCTGGCGATTGGCATACTCCTTCAGCAACGACAGCTGATTTAAATCGCCGCTGAACAGGATCCCGACGGGCAGGATCCAAAGCTGCGCATTCAGGAGCCAGCGCCAGAAAGGCTGCGTCGTCAGACGCCGGATAGCATCGCTACAGGCCAGCAGGCACAAGGCCAGCCACAGCCAAAGCCCGCTCCCCACCGAGGTGCGCGCCAGCGGGCTTTCCACGGTCACTAAATGCGTCGCCGCCTGTCCGGCACTCCACACAAGCAGGGCAAACAGGAGTTCGCAGACGATAAGCGTGATGATTAACGCGGTGCGCCCTTTGCAGAAAGTCAGCAGCGCAAGCACCGCCAGTGCAGCCGCCAGCAGACCGGGCGTAAAGGACCACACCTGCCAGAGGGCGCGCCCTTCGCCAGATAAAAGACGATTGGGCGCAAAATTCACAAACGGGAGCGCGCACGCTGCCAGCGCGATAAGCACGAGGAGCAGCAGTACGCGGTTATGACAATGTATTGGCACAGCCTTGTCCTGTTACTTCACCAGTCCTTTTTGCTTCAGGTAGTCGGCTGCCACTTTTTTGGCATCCAGCCCTTCCACCGCGATGCTCGCATTGAGCTGTTGTAACGTTTTGGCATCCAGCGTTTCAAAGACCGGTTTCAGCCAGTCGCCCATTTCCGGGTAGGCTTTCAGCACGGCTTCACGCACCACGGGGGCGGGAGCATAAATCGGCTGCACACCTTTCGGATCGGTCAACGTTTGTAATCCCAGTGCCGCCACCGGGCCATCGGTCCCGTACGCCATTGCCGCATTGACGCCGGACGTTTGCTGGGCCGCCGCTTTAATCGTCACGGCGGTATCCCCACCGGCCAGTGAGAGCAGCTGGCTTTGATCGAGTTTAAAGTCATAGGCTTTTTCAAACGCGGGGAGCGCATCCGGCCGCTCAATAAATTCAGCCGATGCCGCCAGTTTGAACTCGCCCTTGTCTTTCAGGTAACGGCTAAGATCGTCGAGCGAGGTGAGCTTGCCTTTTTCAGCCAGGTCCTTGCGCACCGCAATGGTCCAGGTGTTATTGGCAGGAGCAGGCGTCAGCCAGACCAGTTTGTTTTTCTCGGCGTCGAGTTTTTTGACCTTCTCATAACCCGCCGAGGCGTTTTTCCAGGCCGGATCGTTTTCGTCTTTGAAGAAGAATGCCCCGTTGCCGGTGTATTCAGGATAGATATCCAGCTCGCCGGAGGTAATCGCCCCGCGCACCACAGGCGTGGCGCCCAGCTGAACTTTATTGACGGTTTTCACGCCGTGGCTTTCAAGCACCTGAAGAATAATATTCCCGAGCAGTGCCCCTTCGGTATCAATTTTCGATCCTACCTTTACCGGCTCAGCCGCCTGTAAAGGCAGGCTCAGCGCCGCCAGTAGCATTGCTGAACCTAACATCCCCTTTGACATTGTCATTGCGCTAACCCCATTTTTTATCGCCCTTATCAGAGGCTTGAGAGAAAAGCGTAGTTTAAAACCGGGAAATTGACCGCCTGAAATGCGCTTTTAACAGAAGATAAGGCGCCTCTTCCTGGATCAGGAAGAGGCGTAAGGCAGGGAAATTACAGCAGGTTGAACTCGCCCTGATTCACGCGAGCAGAATCCAGGCCAATGAAGACGTTAAACTTGCCGGCTTCAGCATCGTACTTCATCTGTTGATTCCAGAACTTCAGTGCGTTCACGTCAATCGGGAAGCTGACGGTTTTCGTTTCGCCAGGTTTCAGATCCACTTTCTCGAAGCCTCGCAGCTGTTTCACCGGACGGCTCATCGACGCGGTCACGTCCTGAACGTACATCTGGATGACCGTCTCGCCTTCACGTTTACCGGTATTCGTCACCTCCACGCTTGCCGTGACGGTGCCGTCACGCGCCAGGGTCGGTGAGGACATTTTGACCTCTGAGACCTTGAAGGTGGTGTAGCTCAGACCATAACCAAAGGGATACAGCGGGCCGTTAGCTTCATCAAAGTAACGTGAGGTGTATTTGTTTGGCTTGTCCGCATTGTAAGGACGACCGGTGTTCAGGTGGCTGTAGTACACCGGAATCTGCCCCACCGAGCGTGGGAAGGACATCGGCAGCTTGCCGGACGGATTGTAATCGCCAAACAGCACGTCAGCGATGGCATTACCGCCTTCGGTACCGGCAAACCAGGTTTCCAGAATGGCGTCAGCCTGCTGGTCTTCTTTTACCAGCGCCAGCGGGCGACCGTTCATCAACACCAGCACCAGCGGTTTCCCGGTGGCTTTCAACGCGGTAATCAGATCTCGCTGGCTCTGCGGGAGGGTGATGTCCGTACGGCTGGAGGCCTCATGCGCCATGCCCTGGGCTTCGCCCACAACGGCCACGACAACGTCAGACTGCTTCGCGGCGTTAACGGCTTCGTCAATCATCGCTTTCGCGGGACGCGGATCAACTTTCACTGCATCTTCATACTGATTCAGGAAGGTGACGATGTCTTTGTCATCGGTGACGTTCGCCCCTTTGGCGTAAACCACCCTGGCATTTTCACCGACGGCGTTTTTGATACCGGTGAGGACGGTCACCGACTGATCGGCCACGCCTGCCGCAGACCAACTGCCCATCACGTCACGCTTGCTGTCAGCCAGCGGGCCAACCACGGCAACGGTGCCCGATTTTTTCAGCGGCAGCGTGTTGAGTCGGTTTTTCAACAGCACAAGGCTTTCGCGCGCCACTTCACGCGCTTCTTTGCGATGCAGACGGCTTTCAGCGTTGGTATCAGCCGGATCGGAATCCTTCGGCCCCAGGTGGCTGTACGGATCGTTAAACAGCCCCATATCGTATTTTACGTTCAGCACATGGCGCGTCGCATCGTCCAGCTCTGCCATGGTGACCTTTCCGGTCTTCACCAGGTCCGGCAGATATTTGCTGTAATACTCGTCGCTCATACTCATGTTAATACCGGCTTTCAGCGCCACACGTACCGCATCTTCCGGATCGGAGGCCGTGCCGTGTTTAATCAATTCTTTGATTGCGCCATGGTCGGACACCGTAATGCCCTTAAAGCCCCACTGGTCACGCAGAACGTCTTTCAGCAGCCACGAATCCGAGGTCGCCGGGGTGCCATTGAGCGAGTTTAGGGCAACCATCACCGCCCCGCTCCCCGCATCCAGACCGGCTTTATATGGCGGCATATAATCGTTAAACAGACGCTGAGGACTCATGTCTACGGTGTTGTACTCTTTGCCGCCTTCTACCGCGCCATACGCGGCGAAGTGTTTGACGCTGGTCATCACCGAGTAGCGATCAGCCGGGCTTTTGCCCTGCATCGCCTCCACCATGGTCTTACCCAGGGTGGCGGTTAAATAGGTATCTTCACCGAACCCTTCTGAGCCGCGGCCCCAGCGCGGATCGCGGGAGACGTCCACCATCGGCGCCCAGGTCATGTTCAGCCCGTCGTCCGCCGCTTCATAGGCCGAGACGCGACCCACGGTTTTCACCGCATCGAGGTTAAAGGAGGAGGCTAAACCGAGGCTGATCGGGAAAACGGTACGCTGACCGTGCACCACGTCATAGGCAAAGAACAGTGGAATTTTAAGGCGGCTCAGCTCCATCGCCTGATCCTGCATTTTACGGATATCCTGGCGAGTGACCGTGTTAAAAATCGCCCCGACCTGGCTCGCTTTGATCATGTCACGAATGGCCTCTTTCGGGTTATCCGGACCGACGCTGATAAGACGCAACTGGCCGATTTTCTCATCAACCGTCATTTTGGTGAGCAGTTCCGTGACGAAGGCGTCCCGGGCTTCTGGCGTTAGCGGGTGGTTGCCAGACAGTTCATTTGCCAGCGCAGGTTGCAGCGCCAGACTCACCGCGACACCTACAGAACAAAGCCATTTCATGTCGTTTTACTCTCTCATCTTTAACCGCCGGTCGATCCCGGCCCGGAGCGTGCGAAAAGCGCAGTGTGCCATAAACCCTCGTTTCGTTGCAGGGTTATTCTCTGATATTTCTACTGAATACTTGCTCACTTAACAATTAATCGCGCTATGCTTTACTGCGTGAAATTTGCCCCACCACAAGGAGTGGAAAATGACTTCCGTTCGAACTCAACATAACACCGTATTGATTAACGAACTGTCTCGCCTTGTCGGTCAGACGCACGTCCTGACAGACCCGGCAAAAACGGCCCGCTATCGTAAGGGCTTCCGCTCCGGCCAGGGCGAAGCGCTGGCGGTGGTCTTCCCTGGCACGCTGCTGGAATTATGGCGCGTGTTGAGCGCCTGCGTCGACGCGGACAAAATTATTTTAATGCAGGCGGCGAATACCGGTTTAACCGAAGGCTCCACCCCGAACGGTAACGATTACGACCGCGATATCGTCATTATCAGCACCCTGCGCCTGGATAAACTGCACGTGCTGGATAAAGGTGAACAGGTGCTGGCATTCCCTGGCACCACGCTCTATTCACTGGAAAAAGCGCTTAAGCCGCTGGGCCGCGAGCCGCACTCGGTGATTGGCTCATCCTGCATTGGCGCCTCGGTGGTGGGCGGGATTTGTAATAACTCCGGTGGTTCGCTGGTGCAGCGCGGCCCGGCGTATACCGAAATGTCGCTGTTTGCGCGCATTGATGAAAACGGCAAACTCACGCTGGTCAACCATCTGGGGATTAATCTTGGCGTTACGCCAGAACAAATTCTCAGCAAACTCGATGACGACCGCGTGAAGGATGAAGATGTGCAGCACGATGGCCGACACGCGCACGATCATGACTATATTACGCGCGTTCGCGACATCCATGCGGATACCCCGGCGCGCTATAACGCCGACCCGGACCGTCTGTTTGAATCCTCCGGCTGCGCGGGCAAACTGGCCGTTTTTGCCGTCCGTCTTGATACCTTTGAAGCCGAGAAAAAGCAGCAGGTGTTCTATATCGGCACCAATCAGCCCGAGGTGCTGACTGAGATTCGTCGGCACATCCTTGCTGAGTTTACGCATCTGCCCGTCGCCGGCGAGTATATGCATCGCGATATTTACGATATCGCCGAGCGCTACGGCAAAGACACCTTCCTGATGATCGACAAGCTGGGCACGGACAAGATGCCGTTCTTCTTCACCATGAAGGGACGCACCGATGCCATGCTCGAAAAGGTGTCGCTGTTTAAACCCCACTTCACCGATCGCTTTATGCAAAAGCTGGGGAGTGCATTCCCTGCCCACCTGCCGCCGCGCATGAAAAGCTGGCGCGACAAGTACGAACATCATCTGCTGTTAAAAATGGCGGGAGACGGTATTGCCGAAGCGCAGGCCTGGCTTGCAGACTACTTTAAAACCGCCGAGGGCGATTTCTTTGCCTGCACGGCGGAAGAAGGCAGCAAAGCCTTTTTACACCGTTTTGCGGCAGCGGGAGCCGCCATCCGCTATCAGGCTGTCCATGCGGATGAGGTCGAAGATATTCTGGCGCTTGATATCGCCTTGCGTCGTAACGATACCGAGTGGTTTGAACATCTGCCGCCGGAAATCGACAGCAAACTGGTACACAAGCTCTATTACGGTCACTTTATGTGTTATGTCTTCCATCAGGATTACATTGTCAAAAAAGGGGTCGATGCCCATGCGCTTAAAGAGCAGATGCTGGAACTTCTGCGCGCACGCGGGGCGCAATATCCGGCTGAACACAACGTGGGGCATCTGTATAAAGCACCGGAGACGCTAACGAAATTTTATCGCGAGAATGATCCGACCAATAGTATGAACCCCGGCATTGGTAAGACAACCCGGAAAAAATACTGGCAAGACGAGCCCAATCCAGCCGTTGATCAGTTGCACGTCCCTGATGCTGAAGTGAAGCCACACTGATATTATTGTTAAGCTCACCAGAATCGTACTAGAGTAATCTCTCACCGCCGGGGAGCGTTCCCCGGCCTTTTTGATTCTGAGGAGTAAGCAGCTCATGTCGGCCGTCGATATTTTCTCCACTTCCGAAACAGAGGTGCGCGACGCCCACCCTGACGACGTTCATGCCATTGCCGCAATCTACGCCTGGCATGTGCTTAACGGACGCGCCTCGTTTGAAGAAGTTCCTCCCACGATTGATGATATGCGCCAGCGTATGCGTACGATCAGTGACGCGGGTTTCCCCTGGCTTGTGGCGCTCTATCGCGGCGTGGTGGTGGGATATTGCTATGCTTCGCTTTACCGCCCGCGTCCCGCCTATCGGTACACGCTTGAAGAGTCAATTTACGTGGATGCCAGCGCAACCGGACGCGGTTTTGGTAGCCTATTAATGGACGCGCTGATTGCCCGCTGTGAAGAGGGCCCGTGGCGGCAGTTGATTGCTGTCGTGGGCGATGGACATAACAACGCAGGCTCATTGCGACTGCATAAAAAACATGGGTTTGAGGTCGCCGGGCAGCTCAGAAGCGTTGGCTACAAGAAAGGGAACTGGCGGGATACGTTGATCATGCAGCGTCCACTCAATGACGGTGACTGGACGCTGCCGGAATAGTTAGTCGTTCTGCGCGGTCTGTTCGCCCGCAACGGAGGCGCTGGCCATCTGCGCCGCCTTTTGCTTTTTATAACTCAGCGCGGCTGCCGGCACCGGCTGCACCTTGCCTGTCTCAATCCAGGTGCGCAAACGGCTGGCGTCCGCAAAGTGGGTATATTTGCCAAAAGCATCCATCACCACCAGCGCCACCGGTTTGCCGTTAAATACGGTACGCATCACCAGGCAATGCCCTGCCGCGTTGGTAAAGCCTGTCTTGGTTAACTGAATATTCCAGTTGTCGCGGTAAACCAAATGGTTGGTATTGCGGAACGGCAGCGTATACGGCGGGTTGGCGAACGTCGCCATCTCTTCACGAGTGGTGCTCAGCTGCCCAATCAAAGGGTATTGTTTGCTGGCAATCAGCATTTTCGTCAGGTCACGCGCCGTCGAGACGTTATGAATCGACAATCCGGTCGGCTCAACAAAACGAGTGTTGCTCATACCCAGCGCTTTGGCCTTTGCGTTCATCGCCCGGATAAAGGCGTTATAGCCCCCCGGATAGTGATGCGCCAGGCTGGCAGCGGCACGGTTTTCTGACGACATCAGCGCCAGCAGCAGCATATTCTTGCGGCTGATTTCACTGTTCAGACGCACACGAGAGTAAATCCCTTTCATTTCTGGCGTCTGGCTGATATCCACCTTCAGCTTTTCATCCAGCGGCAGGCGTGCATCCAGCACCACCATCGCGGTCATCACTTTGGTAATAGACGCGATCGGGCGCACCAGATCCGGATGGCTGGAGTAGATCACTTTATTGGTATTCAGATCGACAATCATTGCGCTACCGGAGGCGATTTCCGGTTGAGCGGCGGTCGTCATCGCAGGCGTTTTAGCGATGGCGGGCATGGCTACAGGCACAGCCAGAATCAGCGCGAGGCTGAGTAATGAGACTCGGAATTTCAGCATGGTGAGGCTTCTGATAATTGTTCAGGCACGTTTCAACGTACGCCGCCTGTCACAACGGGTGAAAACAGGCTGGCAAAGGCATCATAGCGAGCCGATTCGCATGTCGCCAGTGGATAATCGTGAACAGATGCTGCATTGCTGGCATTTACGCCAGCAATGCAATGAGCTTAGAAAAGCCTATACCCATAACCCCAGAGAATAACAGTCAGTGCCAGAAGGGCTTCCAGCACCAAAACACCGATGGCGAGCGTGGAGCCAGAAAAACTTAAGCCTTCTTCTTTGTTGATATTCAGGAAGGTCGGAATGCCGACAAACAGAAGATAGCCGGTATAGAACAACGCGACCGTGCCGATCAGGGCGCACAGCCAGACCAGGGGGTAAAGCGCCACGATACCGCTCAGGAACAGCGGCGTGGCGACATACCCGGCAAACACCATACACAGCGTCAGCGAGGGTCGCTGCGGATAGTTTCTTGCCATCCAGTAGATGACCCGGCCCATGATGGCAACCCCCGCCAGCATAATGCCGTAAAAGACCACGGCGAGCGCTAATCCGGTGGGCCAGGAGAGCCGCACGATATTGCCATCGCCAAAATTCCAGCCAATTTGTGTTGTGCCAATAAACGCGCATACCACAGGAATCGCCGCCATCATAAGAACATGATGCGTGTAGTGATGCGTGACCGTTTCGTTCTCGCTCCTGATGACATGCATTTCACGATCGGGATGGGAGAAAAGACCCCAGACATGGTTCATAACGCCCCCTTGTTGTCGACCCGTACAGCGATACTCTGAGTATAATGCGCCTTTAGGTTATTTTCTGAACAATCAACAAATACCCGTTTCCACGCTATTGATTGACAGGGTGTATGCTTTAAGGACGCATTCACAGGGAGACACCGCTTACCTCATGGATATCAATAGCCTGATTGAACATTATGGTTACGCTGCACTGGTTATCGGCAGTGTGGCAGAAGGAGAAACCATCACCCTCCTCGGCGGCGTGGCCGCCCATCAAGGTTTACTTCGCTTCCCGCTGGTGGTTGCATCTGTCGCACTCGGCGGCATGATTGGCGATCAGCTGCTTTATCTGTTGGGATTACGCTTTGGCCCAACGCTGCTTAAGCGTTTTGCCAAGCATCAAAAGAAAATTAATCGCGCCCAGCGCCTGATACAGCGTCATCCCTACCTGTTCGTGATTGGTACACGCTTTATGTACGGTTTTCGCATTATCGGCCCGCTGCTGATTGGCGCGAGTCGGCTCCCGCCTAAAATATTTATCCCGCTGAATATTCTCGGCGCGATCGCCTGGGCGCTTATCTTTACGACGCTGGGGTATGTGGGGGGAGAAGTGATTGGGCCATGGCTGCACAATTTCGATCAGCATGTGAAGCACTGGGCCTGGCTCATTGTTGTGGTCGTGCTGGTTATCGCGGTGCGTCTCTGGTTAAAACACCGCGATAACAAGCGCGATTAGCTTAGCGTTGCGCCGGTTTAAACTGCGGATTGGCCAGCATAAAACCGCCATCGACAATAAAGGATTGCCCGGTCGTGTAGCTGGCATCGGTATCGCATAACCATGCCACCAGGCTGGCAATCTCCTTCGTATGCCCTGGACGCCCCAGTGGGATCTCCGGCATGGAACCCGCTTTGACTTCACTGTCATCCATATCATTCATCGGCGTGGCTATGGCGCCTGGCGCCACGGCATTGACCAGAATGTTATGCCCGACCAGTTCAAGCGCCATCGATTTGGTTAATCCCCCCAGCGCGTGTTTGGCGGCGGTATAGGCGCTGGCATCCGGCAACGGCGTGTGTTCGTGAACGGAGGTAATATTTACGATCCGCCCGCCCTCCCCCTGCTTCACCATCTGGCGAGCTGCAATTTGCGAGCAAAGGAAAGCGCCGTCCACATCCACGGTAAAAATGGCGCGCCAGTCGTCAAATTCCATATCGAGAAAAGGCGCCTTGGTCATCGCGCCAGCGTTGTTGACCAGAACATCCAGTCTGCCAAGGCGGGCGATCAGCGTCTCGATAGCCTTTGCCCCGTCAGGAAGCGTGCTTAAATCCAGTTGAATAGACTCCGCCCGACGCCCAAGACGCTCCACTTCCCGGCAGGTTTCCTGCGCGCCTTTGTCGTCAGAATGCCAGGTGACCCCGATATCAAAGCCGCGTTCGGCCAGCATGAGGGCCGTCGTTTTACCAATGCCTGAATCCGATGCGGTGACAATCGCCACCCGATGATGTGTTCCCATACCTGTCTCCTGTACGTTCACCTGGAGATAAGTATAGATAACGCTCATTTTTTACCCATTGTGATAGCCACCGCCGAGCGCAGAGGTAAGTTGCAGCGTGGCATCGATGTACTGTCCTTTAAGCGTCAGCCCGGCGATTTGCTCCTGCAATGCCGGGATTTTCGCCTCGCTGACGCGGGACCCGGCAATAATTCCGGCGTTAAAGCGCGCCTGCGCCAGGGCGACTACACGGGCGGCGTCTGCCTCCACCTGCCGCTGGTGTTGGTTTTTGGCCATCAGGGTTTCAACCTCGCTCGCCGCTCGGGTGACCTGATTGACCGCCTCCACGACCGCTTTGTTGTAATTCGCCACCGACAAATTGCTTTGTGCCTGGGCAATATCGAGGTTGGCATTCAGGCGACCACTGTCGAAAACAGGCAGGGTCAGGCCTGCGGTGACGCCCATCTGTTGCGCCGATGAACGGAACAAATCACTCAGGTGCAGCGCATCCTGCTGCAGAAAAGCCATCAGATTAACGTCGGGATAAAACGCCGCTTTCGCCGCATCCACCTCACTGATGGACGCCTCGATATACCAGTGTGCCTCCTGAAGATCGGGGCGACGGGCCAGTAATTCATAGCCCAGGGACGCTGGCAGAGTGGTATTGACGGCGGGCAGAGGCTGCGGGGAAAGCGTCACCGTGGGTGCACTGGTGAGCGCTGCCAGACGCGCTTCGATGGCGCGCTTTTTGCCCTGAATTTCAGCCAGTCGCTCGTCAGATTTACTGGCATTGATATCCGTTTCGACGCCTTCGACGGAGGAGGTAATCCCCTGCTGATACAGCTCACGATCGGCCGCAATAATATTTTGCTGCTCGTGTTTAATGGCGTTGACCACATTCTCCATGGCCGCCTGGGTTTGCCAGTCCCAGTACAGGCGCGCCACGCTGCTGGCGAGGATCTGCCGGGTCTGTTCCAGCTCCGCTTTTTGCGCATTGACCTTGCCAATGCGGGCTTCAACCTGCGCCCGGTTTTTTCCCCATAAATCAAGATCCCAGCCCGCCGTTAAACCGAACGTCCCGTTGGTGTACCACGGCCCGGTCGTTCCCGCTGCCGGATCGGTAAACGCGAACGGGCCCATCAATCCTTCTGCCGACATCTTTTGCCGTTCTGCATCAGCCGAAAAATCCATCTGCGGACCGCCAGCAGCCATGGCCATTTTTGCCTGCGCTTCTGCAAGCGTAATGCGTTGCCGGGCGATCTGCATATCTGGCGCATCGGCCAGGGCTTTGGCAATCAGCGAATCAAGCTGGGCATCGTGGAAGGTTTTCCACCACTCATTTTTAGGCCACTGCCCCGCTGCCAGCCCGGTCTCTATTCTGGTCGTCGGGACTGTCGGCGAAAGCGCGGCAGCCGTGTCGTGACCCGGCGCGCAGCCAGCCACTAAAAAGGAGAGAGGTAAGCACAAAGAATAAATAACTGAACGTTTCATCACGCCATTCACCCAAAAAAGAAAGGCGCAAATTACCCCTGCTCCGTTTCTTTTTTTTAGTAACCCGTGGCAATGCGCAATTTGTCATACATTATAATGTTCAGCAAAATATTCACCTTAAATATTAGCGAATTACAGGTATTCATGTGATTTATAAATCAACGTAGCCGTGGCTGCTACACTTAATTCGACATACATACGCAGGAGAAGCGAATGAAAATATTATTGTGGGTTATTTTGATTATATTTCTGATTGGGTTACTGGTGGTAACAGGCGTATTTAAGATGATTTTCTGACGTCACGTGCCCGGTTTTCCACCGGGCACGTCATTCTGAGATATATCGCAGGCTCCCCCGCTTACTGGAACTATTTTGACTGGATAACGCGGGCAATCTCTTGTGAACTTTGTAACGTCCGCACTTCCTGGAATAGCGCCAGCGACTCGCTGTACTCTTTACGCAAATAGCTTAGCCACTGCTTAATACGGGCCACATGATACAGGCCGGTATCGCCCTGTTTCTCAAGGCGCGTGTATTTTTGCAGCAGCGCTACCACGTCCGGCCAGGGCATTCTCGGCTCGTTATATTTAATGACTCTGCTCAGATTAGGCACATTCAATGCGCCGCGACCGATCATCACCGAATCACAGCCGGTTGCTTTCAGGCAAGCCTGCGCGCTGGCGTAATCCCAGATTTCTCCGTTCGCAATCACCGGAATCGTCAACCGCTGACGGATATCCCTGATCGCCTGCCAGTTAATGCGATCGGCTTTATAAGCATCTTCTTTGGTACGCCCGTGAACCACAAGCTCTGTCGCCCCCGCCTGCTGTACCGCATCCGCGATTTCAAACTGGCGATCGCCGCTGTCCCAGCCAAGGCGGATCTTCACCGTGACCGGAAGATGCGCAGGCACCGCCTCACGCATTGCTTTCGCCCCGCGATAAATCAGCTCGGGGTCTTTAAGCAATGTCGCGCCGCCGCCGCTACCGTTGACCATTTTGGACGGACAGCCGCAGTTCAGATCCACGCCCCAGGACCCTAACTCCACGGCGCGGGCCGCGTTTTCTGCCAGCCATTCGGGATACTGACCCAGCAACTGAACGCGCACCAGCGTGCCTGACGGCGTCCGGCTTTGATGATGCAGCTCCGGGCAGAGTCTATAAAACGACTTCACCGGCAAGAGCATATCGACCACCCGCAAAAATTCGGTGACGCAAAGATCATAATCGTTCACCTCGGTCAGCAGCTCACGCACCAGGGAGTCGAGCACACCTTCCATCGGGGCTAATAAAACTCGCATATAGCACCATAGGTTGTGTCGAAAATGATTTTAGAAAAAACTATAAATTTCATGTAAATATTTTCTTATGGCAGTCTTTTTGGAACTTTGTAGTGACCCATATAAATTAGGCGATTTAATATACTTTATAATTTTATGATGTTCTATATGGTTAATGCCTTTTTTTTCAAGCAAAATATATAATGCTTCTAAGCATCTTAAAGCTTCATACGTTGAACTATAATCCGCTTTAAACAGGCAACCGATTAAATTCATCCGTTTGTTTTTTGTTGTAAAATTGAACTTTAGGTTAAGGATATTCAACCAATTATTTATCAAAGATGATATATCGCCAAAATCATAGCTATCAGTTAATTCACTTCTATAAATAGCTTTAATTTTCCTAAGTTTTTTTAACTTATCAAAATCATTCATTTTAAAATCGAAGCATTTTAATGACAAAGTCATAATTTCATCAATGCTGAACGCTAAAAACCCTTCCATTGCCAATTTTTTAATTAAATAATCACGTGAGACGCAATAAATAAAATCGGCTTTCCAAGCATTTAAAATCCTCTCTTCTGGGAGAGTTCTTATGAATGACAAGGTAGATTCACATCTTTTTATTTCATTATCATCAGGTGCAATAAAACGGCAATTATTTAAAAATGACGCGAAAGCGCTCCCTTCATCGAAAATAATGACACCATCCCTTTTAATATGCTGTAAGAACAATGAACCTTTATCTCTCATTAAATGCAACTGCTTGCTTGAGAAAAATGAAATATTATATTCTGCAAAATTAAAATCTTCAGATATTATCTTCCTATCTCTATCAGGGCAAACAACCAGCAGATCATTATCACTATACTTGTCTGCCAAGCCTTTGGTAAGCGAGCCAAACTTTACTGATGCATACATGCTCACGACCTTAATACGCGGTTAATAAACGCGCTAACAAATAAAGACATAAAAACAAATCCGACTAATGACTCAACAATTACTATGATTTTAGTGATTGTCATCGATGGTGTGATATCCCCATATCCTAATGTCGTTACAGTTACGCAAGTAAAGTAAAATGCATCAATAAAACTTCTAATTTCATGTCCATTACTTGTCGTGAAACCATCCTTAAAATTAAAATTAAGTATTGCCATAAAAAATACAGTAACAAAAACTGTCAGTAATATTCTACCAATTTTGAGTCCATAACCAGTTGTAACTCGATTGATAATATCTTTAGCTTTCTCATAGAGGAAGTTTAACAAATTAATTTTTCGTGACTTGTATTTATAATTTAGATTGTAACCCAATGCCACGTTCATTTTATACAAACTGTCATTAGAGTACTTTGGTTGCTCTTCTATTTTAGAATTCCTATACAGCTCCTGAAATAAATCAACCGCGATGTTTGCATCATATTTTAAATCAAAGTTTGCATCGAATTGCTTTGGATTAATCAAGCAACCTCTAATTTTAATTTTATGTGTATTAGTATTGTAGAATTTACAATCTATAACTTCGCAATTATTTAAAACACTACCGATGAACAAACAATCATGAAAAACACAATTGATGAAATTAACATTTTCAAAAGTTGTGTCTTTGAATGAAATGCTATTAAAAACTTTTGATTTTATAATTAATGGCGCCTTAGAATCTGAGCCAAAAAATGAAGGATAATAATTTATTGAAGACCAGCGGTTATCTTCCTCTGCACAAAAAAAATCATTTTGTGAATGTAAGTCTTCATTATTTTGTAAAGAGAAAAAATTGGCTGCCATGAATTTCTCGCATGTTCTATAAAAAGAATAAAAGATTATATATTACTTTCTGGTAATACCTAAAGAGCTTGTTTGAAGAGATAACTGATCTTTTATAAATTTTGCCCAGCCGCAGTTCAGATCCACGCCCCAGGACCCTAACTCCACGGCGCGGGCCGCGTTTTCTGCCAGCCATTCGGGATACTGACCCAGCAACTGAATGCGCACCAGCGTGCCTGACGGCGTCCGGCTTTGATGATGCAGCTCCGGACAGAGTCGATAAAACGACTTCACCGGCAAGAGCATATCGACCACCCGCAAAAATTCGGTGACGCAAAGATCATAATCGTTCACCTCGGTCAGCAACTCACGCACCAGGGAGTCGAGCACACCTTCCATCGGGGCCAGTAAAACGCGCATCATGGATACCTGTGAAAAAAGACGCGCTATGGTAGCCGCTCTCCTGGCAGGTTGAAAGCCTTTAGACGGGAAAACAGACGCGGGATGGCGCCTGCTGAATACGAGGCCCGGAGCACGTGTCGAAGACCTCTGGGGCTGGCCACGGTCGAAAACAGAATAAGGCCAACTATGCTTAACCATTCCAGGCATAACGTTCCCTTTTGGAATGTCTGTTATGCTCAAAATTCATGATGTGATCCGTGGCACGTTTTAGGATTTAATTGTATGATGAATGTGTTTCGTTAAGGACCCTTTTATGAGCAAATCATTCACTATCGTCTGGCAATATCTCCGCGCATTCGTCCTGATCTATGCCTGTCTGTACGCGGGTATTTTCGTTGCCACGCTTCTGCCCATCACCATTCCCGGCAGCATTATCGGCATGCTGATTCTCTTTGTGCTGCTGGCGCTGCAAATTTTGCCCGCAAAATGGGTGAATCCAGGCTGCTTCGTATTGATTCGCTATATGGCGCTGCTGTTCGTCCCTATCGGGGTGGGCGTCATGCAATATTACGATCTGCTTAAAGCGCAGTTCGGCCCCATTGTTGTCTCCTGTGCCATCAGTACCCTGGTCGTTTTCCTGGTGGTGAGCTGGAGTTCACATCTGGTTCATGGCGAACGCAAACTGGTCGGCGAGAAAGGAACGAAACAATGATGGCTAATATCTGGTGGTCGCTGCCGTTGACGCTCGCGGTATTTTTTGCCGCACGCAGGCTCGCCGCGCGTTTTAAAATGCCCTTGCTGAACCCCTTGCTGGTCGCGATGGTGGTGATTATCCCCTTCCTGGTCTTCACCGGAATTCCTTACGAACGTTATTTTGCCGGTAGCAAGATCTTAAACGATCTCCTGCAACCGGCGGTGGTGGCCCTGGCCTTTCCGCTGTATGAGCAACTGCATCAAATCCGCGCACGCTGGAAGTCCATTATTACTATCTGCCTTATCGGCAGCGTGGTTGCCATGGTCACCGGCACCACCGTTGCGCTGCTCATGGGCGCATCACCGCAAATTGCCGCCTCTATAATGCCTAAATCCGTGACGACCCCCATTGCCATGGCGGTGGGCGGCAGCATCGGCGGTATTCCGGCGATAAGCGCGATGTGCGTGATTTTTGTCGGCATTCTGGGCGCGGTCTTCGGCCATACGTTGCTCAACCTGATGAAGATTCGTACCAAAGCGGCGCGGGGTCTGGCAATGGGTACGGCCTCTCACGCCCTGGGAACGGCCCGTTGTGCCGAGCTGGATTATCAGGAAGGGGCGTTTAGCTCGCTGGCGCTGGTGATTTGCGGGATTATGACTTCGCTTCTCGCTCCGTTCCTGTTCCCGATTATTCTGGCCCTGGTGGGCTAAAATTTGCGATACGTCGCGCAATTTTGATTTTGTTTCCATGAGTTGCATAAATAATGAGATTTGGATCACATATAAAGCACAGTTGGCTCCGTACACTACCGATCCATTAACCTTTATGAGGCATTGCCATGCATCCACGTTTTCAAACTGCCTTCGCCCAGCTCAACGCCGACCTTCAGTTAGCTCTGGCCCCGGTTCTGGCGGATGTGCACTTCCCCGCCCTGCTGACGGCTGAGCAGGTCGCGACGCTTAAACAGGCTTCGGGGCTGGACGAAGACGCGCTGGCTTTCGCACTGTTACCGCTGGCCGCTGCGTGTGCCAGAGCCGATCTTTCCCATTTCAACGTCGGTGCGATTGCGCGTGGCGTGAGCGGGACCTGGTATTTCGGCGGGAATATGGAGTTCCTGGGTGCGACCATGCAACAAACCGTTCATGCCGAGCAGAGCGCCATTAGTCATGCCTGGCTGCGCGGTGAAAAAGCCCTCGCGGCGATTACCGTCAACTACACCCCCTGCGGACATTGCCGTCAGTTTATGAATGAACTGAACAGCGGATTAGAGCTGCGTATTAACCTGCCAGGCCGCGCACCGCATACCCTGGGTGATTATTTGCCGGATGCGTTCGGACCAAAAGACCTGGAAATTAAAACGCTGCTGATGGACGAGCAGGACCACGGCTTTGCGCTGACCGGGGATGAACTGGCTCAGGCCGCCATAGCCGCCGCCAATAAGTGCCACACGCCTTACAGTAAATCGCCAAGCGGCGTGGCGCTGGAATGTCGCGACGGGCGTATTTTTAGCGGCAGCTATGCGGAAAACGCCGCCTTCAACCCAACCTTGCCGCCGCTCCAGGGCGCACTTAACCTGCTGAGCCTGAATGGATACGACTATCCTGATATCCAGCGCGCCGTGCTGGCTGAAAGAGCCGATGCGCCGCTGATTCAGTGGGATGCCACTGCCGCTACCCTGAAAGCGCTGGGCTGTTCAAATATCGACCGCACTCTGCTTGCCTGATTATCGTGCGCGGGCAGAAATGCCCGCCTTTCTGGCTAAAATCCCTTCGATCAAACCGCTGTTTCTTGCGCTTCACTGGCGGGTAAAGTAGCCTGATTGAAATTTCACCTTCGGTACGAGTCAACTTCATGTTAAAGCGCGTGTTTTACAGCCTGTCTGTCCTGGTCGGCATACTGCTGTTGACTGCGCTCGGCCTCGATCGGTGGATGAGCTGGAAAACCGCTCCCTATATCTTTGACGATCTTCAGGACCTGCCCTACCGCCAGGTGGGCGTGGTGCTCGGTACCGCCAAATACTACCGTACTGGCGTCATCAATCAGTATTACCGCTATCGCATTCAGGGCGCGCTTAATGCGTATAACAGCGGCAAGGTGAACTACCTGCTGCTGAGCGGCGATAATGCGCTGCAAAGCTATAACGAACCCGTGACGATGCGTAAAGACCTGATCGCCGCGGGCGTCGATCCCGCTGATATCGTTCTTGACTATGCCGGGTTCCGCACGCTGGACTCTATCGTACGTACACGTAAAGTGTTCGATACCAACGACTTTATTATCATTACGCAGCGCTTTCACTGTGAGCGCGCGCTGTTTATCGCGTTGCATATGGGCATTCAGGCGCAGTGTTATGCGGTTCCTTCTCCGAAAGACATGCTCAGCGTGCGTGTACGTGAGTTCGGGGCGCGTTTTGGTGCGCTGGCCGATCTTTATCTGTTTAAACGTGAGCCCCGCTTCTTAGGCCCGCTGGTTCCCATTCCGGCCATGCACGAAGTACCGGAAGATGCCCAGGGGTACCCGGCAGTGACGCCCGAACAGCTGCTTGACCTACAGAAGAAAAAGTAAGATAACGGACATAAAAAAACCCGCTGCGAGAGCGGGTTTTTCTTTCACTGTTTATTACTTCTTGCGTGCGTACTTCAGTGAGTCCAGGGCAACGGCGAAGATAATGATTGCACCCTTAATGATGTACTGCCAGTAAGGGTTCACGCCGATGTAGGTCAGACCATAGTTGATCACGGTAAAGATGATAACACCGGTCACCACGCCGACAACCGTACCCACGCCGCCGCTAAACGAGACGCCGCCGACCACGCAGGCTGCAATCGCATCCAGCTCGTACATGAAGCCCAGGTTGTTAGTAGCAGAACCGATACGACCTGCTTCCAGTAACCCCCCGAAGGCATAGAACACACCAGACAGGGCATAAATCATCAGCAGGTTCAGCGCCACGTTAACGCCGGACACTTTGGCTGCTTCCGGGTTGCCCCCGATGGCGAAGATGTTTTTACCAAAGCGCGTTTTGTTCCACAGCACCCACACGAACGCCACGGCAATCAGTGCATAGAAGGTGATGTAGGAGAGTCGGAACGTGCCCAATGCCACGAACCCCTGGGCAAAGGTCGAGAAACCGCTGTCAAAACCAGAAATGGGTGATGCACCGACAAAATCGTAGTAAAGGGAGTTGATCCCGTAAACAATGATCATCGTACCCAGGGTGGTGATAAACGGCGTCACGTTCAGATAGGCAATGATAATGCCGTTAATCAGACCGATGATCGCACCGATAACGCAGACAATCAGCACAACCAGGATGATAGGCATGGTTGCCATTTCCGGGAAGACTTTGTTGGCGTTTTCAACCGACTGAAGCAAGGTTGCCGCGATAACCGCCGCCAGGCCCACCTGACGACCGGCAGACAGGTCCGTGCCCTGCGTGACGATAAGACCTGCCACGCCCAGCGCGATAATAATACGTACCGAAGATTGCGTCAGAATATTACTTAAGTTCAGTAAACTTAAGAACGTAGGGTCCTGGAAAATAATAATGGCCAATAACACTAAAAGAACAACGTAAATTCCGCCTTCTTTCAGATAAGTGAGAAAACTTTTTTTATTTAACGCACTCATGAGGAGCCCCTGATCTTAAAGGTGCAAAGACGCAAGACGGAGAATTTCGTTTTGCGTTGTCGTTTTGGTGTCAACAATTCCGGCAACGAGACCATTGCTCATGACCAGAATACGATCTGTGATCCCTAACAATTCCGGCATTTCGGAAGAAATAATAATGATCCCTTTATTCTTTTTGGCCAGTTCTGCTATCAGCTGATAGATTTCAAATTTTGCACCGACATCAATGCCGCGAGTAGGCTCGTCGAGCATCAAAATTTCTGGCTGTGTTAATAACCAGCGACCAATGATGACTTTCTGCTGGTTACCACCAGAAAGCGAACCAATCTGCGTCTGATGCCCAGGTGTTTTCACGCGCATCGAGTCGATAACCCATTGGGTATCACTCTTCATGCGCGAGTTATCCAGCAGGCCCATTTTGTTTTTGTAGTTGCGAATATTAGAAATCAGCGAGTTGAAGTTAATATCCAGATACGCATAAATCCCCGTTGAGCGACGCTCTTCGGTGACCAGGGCGAAACCGTGGTTAATGGCTTCGTTGGCATTATGGTTGTTAATCTTTTTACCGTGGAGGGTAATGGTCCCGCCCGATTTTTCCCGGATACCAAACAGGGTTTCCACGATATCCGTACGTTTGGCCCCCACCAGCCCGGCAATACCTAAAATCTCGCCCTTATGCAGGTCGAAAGAGACATCGCGAATAGAAGGCTGACGCAGTGACGTGAGGTTTCGCACCTCCAGAATCACTTCACCCGGCTTGTTCTCTTTGTCAGGGAAGCGCTGGTTAAGGGAGCGGCCCACCATCATGGCGATAATTTTGTCCATGTCCAGCCCTTCCAGGGGCTGAGTGGTGATCCACTGTCCATCACGCAGAATAGTGATCTCATCACACAGCTGGAAAATTTCTTCCATCTTGTGCGAGATATAAACGATGCCACAGCCGCGATCTTTCAGTTTACGGATAATCGTGAAAAGGTGATTCACCTCTTTTTCCGTTAATGACGACGTGGGCTCATCCATAATAACAATTTTGGCGTTATAGGAGAAAGCCTTGGCAATTTCAATCATCTGCATTTGTGAAACAGATAAGGTGCCTACGCGTGCGCGCGGGTCAATATCAATATCCAGTTCATCGAAAATCGCTTTGGTGTCACGGTACATTTTGTCCTGATCGACAAAGACACCTTTGGTGGGATAACGTCCCAGCCACATATTGTCCATAACGGAACGTTGCAGAACCAGGTTTAATTCCTGATGAACCATCGAAATACCATTCTCCAGTGCTTCTTTGGCCGAATGGAAGTCGATCTCCTTTCCCTGAAAAAGAATGCTGCCAGAATCTTTTTGATAGATTCCAAAAAGGCATTTTAATAATGTTGATTTACCTGCACCGTTCTCCCCCATTAATGCATGAATAGAGTGAGGACGGACTTTTAAATTAACGTTATCGAGAGCCTTAACGCCCGGGAAAGACTTGTCGATATTACTCATTTCCAACAAGAATTCGCCTGACGACTGAGTAGTTGTGCTGACCATAATTATACCTTTCGGTCTCGCATATCGCGTTATAAAAGGGCGCAACGAATTGCGCCCATTGGGAACGTGCTTTGTCTAAATTATTTACCGATAAACTCAGACAGATTTGACTGGTCTACGCCCACGTAAGGCACGCGAACGATTTTGTTTTCAATTTTCCAGTTGGTGCCATCAGCTGCCCCTTTACCGTCGGCCAGGTTTTTCGCCAGGTCAAAGGTGGCTTTCGCCTGGTTGTTGGCATCGTTCAGCACGGTACCGGCCATCGCACCGGATTTCACCAGCGCCAGCGCTTCTGGCAGCGCATCCACGCCAAATACCGGGATAGAGGATTTGTTATGTGCTTTCAGGGCTTCAACCGCACCCATTGCCATCGCATCGTTGTTGGCGATCACGACTTCAATTTTGTTGGCGTTCGGACCGGACAACCATGCATCCATCTTGTCTTTTGCCTGTGCGGTATCCCACATGGCGGTATCTAACGCTAACTGCTGAGTCTTAAGACCTTTATCGTTCAGCTCTTTGATCACGTAGGTCGTACGCGCTTCAGCATCCGGGTGGCCCGGCTCGCCTTTCAGCAGCACGAACTGAATCTGACCGTCTTTGTTCAGATCCCAGTTAGGATTTGCCGCCCAGTGTTTAGCGATCAGATCGCCCTGGATGATGCCAGATTCTTTCGAGTCGGTACCCACATAGAAGGCTTTGTCGTAGCTATCCAGCGCTTTACGTGAAGGTTCTTTGTTGAAGAAGACGATAGGCACATTCTGGCCACGCGCTTTCTCGATAACGGTGCCTGCTGCAGCCGGGTCAACCAGGTTGATCGCCAGCGCTTTCACGCCTTTTGCCAGCAGAACGTCGATCTGGTCGTTTTGTTTGGACTGATCGTTCTGGGAGTCGTTCATCAGAAGCTGAACGTCTGGTGCCGCTTTCGCGTCTTTTTCGATTGCTTTACGCACAACAGACATGAAGTTGTCGTCGTATTTATAAATAGTTACGCCAATACGGGTATCCGCAGCGTGCGCTGCTGCACCAAAAAGCATGCTTGCCATAACAGCAGACAGAGTCAACACCTTCTTATTCATGGTATCTCCGGTTTTTTTATGCAGGGTAGTTCTGGGTGTGAATAACGATCGGCGGGCAGGTGTTAAAAAAACGTTACTGACAGCCGAAGTTCACTTATAAAAATTCTATCTTCCGTGTTCGGTAACGCTCCAGATTGCGTTTTTTTGGTCGTTTGCGGCACTTTCGCTATGGTGAAAGTGATTAATCACCGTTACATAGCGTTTCAGCTCCTGAAACGCTGACATCATAGACAGCGCCTTGTTAAGATACTGTGAATTTACTCACAGATTGAAAACGGTTACATCACTCCATGTAATCAGTTAGTGATCGGAGCCACAATTTGCCGAATAGCAACAGAGTGGCGACGCACTAAAGTCGGCATGAAACAGTGTGTTGCGTCTGGATCCAGTAATCCTGCCGCCCCCTGTAACGCCAGCTCAGTGGCCAGGCGCGCCATGGAGGCAATGGGGTAGCGGACGGTCGTCAACTGCGGGTCGGTGTAACGCGCAATGGGGATATCATCGAAACCTATCAATGACAAATGCTGTGGCACCGCAATGCCGTTGTCTTTTAACGCCGTGAGGGCCCCGGCGGCCATGCTGTCGTTATAGGCAAACACCGCCGTCAGCTGCAGATTGCGGCCTAACAGTTCAACCATCGCCGCCTCCCCGCCCGGCATATCCGGGGAACCCGTTCCAATCCAGCTGTCCAGCGGCGTAATGCCGGCCTCTTTCAGGGCATTTTGCCACCCTTCCCGCCGCATATCGTCATCCTCAATATGATGGCTTGAGGCCAGATAGCCGATGCGCTGATGTCCATTATTCAACAACATACGCGTTGCCATGGTTGCACCGCTGACGTTATCCAGCGCCACGCAGCGGTGGGCATACCCAGGCACCACGCGGTTTACCAGCACCATGCCAGGAATATTTTCCATAAACCCGGCAAGCTCTTCATCACTGAGGGCTTTTGAATGGACGATCAGTGCGTTACAACGCTGGCGGATAAGCACCTCGATGGCATGGCGTTCTTTTTCTGCCTCGTGGTAACTGTTGCCAATCAGGACATATTTTTGATGCTCCTGGGCAACGACATCAACCGCTTTGACCAGCGCGCCAAAAAAGGCATCTGACACATCCATTACCACCACGCCGATGGTATCGCTGACCTGCGTCGCCAGCGCCTGCGCATTCGCATTGGGTCGGTAGTCCAGCTGTGCGACGGCCTTCATCACGGTTTCACGCGTGTCAGGGCTTACCAGTGCGCTGTTATTCAGCACCCGGGAAACGGTCGCAACAGATACACCCGCGATGCGGGCCACGTCACGGATGGTGATCATGTTCACCACCCTTTAAAGGATTGCAGCAACTCACAGACACCCCCTGTGTTTAGCAAGAAGGCTATTTTGGCAGCGACAGCGCGGGGACTACGTGAAGAAGGTCACACAGATGAAAACGGTTACATCCGTTTTGTTAATGATTGTGATCCAGATCGTTATCTGGATGTATTAGTCAATGACGTGCCTGACGCACGCGCGGTGAGTTGACGCCAGACCCACTCAACGGGTCCCTGACGGAAGTAGCGTAGCCAGATAACCGAGAAGACCAGGTTTGCCACCCACACCGGCACAACAAACGCCAGGAGCTGAAGCCGGTCGAATTTCATAAAGAGATCAAGGTGATAAAAGAGTGTGGTGCAGATCAGTGTCTGTAACAGATAGTTGCTTAGCGCCATCCTGCCCACGCAGGCTACAGCCCCTGCCAGCCTCGTGCGCGCGATCTGCGGCCAAAAGCCGTAAATAAGCGAGGCGTAGCCGATGGTCTGAAACGGTGCGCTCAGTTCACGAGGAGCCTGAAGCAGGAAGGCACACCAGCGATAATCCCAGTGCAACATCCATTGCGCGATAATGGCAGGCAAATTTATTGCCACGCCGGTCAGCACCAGCACGATCCCCGTTCGCCGATAATGGGTCAGGCTGAACGCCCCTTTCAGCCAGCCGGAGCGCATCAGCGCCGCTCCCATTAGCATCATGCCCGCCAGCTGCCAGCCATACTGCGCGCCGAGCGCAAGCAGATTGTCCCCGAGCATATCAGCCCGATTACTCACCGCTTCGACGCCTCCTTTCAGCTTCCAGTACTGTTCATACTGAAGGTTAGCGGCATCCGGAATCCAGGAGCGGTTGGTTGCACCGCCGGACATCATGCCCAGCAGCAGCAGGACGCCGATGCCAATGACGTATAACACCACGCCGGTGTTAAACATATTTTTGACGTCATGCGCATCGCGGATCATCCGCCAGCAAATCAGCCCGACTAACCCATAGGCCAGCAGAATGTCGCCATCCCAGAAAAAAAGCCCATGAATAAAACCGAGGAGGACAAGCAGCGTCAGCCGGCACTGTATCCAGCGCTTACCGCGTTTGAGGAGGAGTTGTAATCCTGCGCCGAAGAGCAGCGCAAAAAGCGTCAGGAATTTGACCTGCGCAAAGAGATCGAGGAGAGCCCAGGTCCAGGCATCGCTGCGGGTAATGTCCCCATACCAGGCCGGGTTCAGATAAGCGGCCTTCGGTAACCCGAAGGCGCTAATATTCAGCAGCAGGATCCCCAGAATGGCCACGCCACGTACAAAATCCAGCGTGACATTACGCTCCATTGACCCTGCCCTGTTGGTTAGTTGTGGTGGCGCACTGCGCGCAGGAATTCCTGGCGCGTATTCTGGCTGGATTTAAACAGGCCACCCAGCGAGGTGGTGGTGGTCGCACTGGTGGCATCACGCACGCCACGCGCTTTCACGCAGTAGTGTACGGCATCAATGGAGACGGCCACGTTATTCGTGCCCAGCAGCGTTTGCAGCGCGGTCAAAATTTGCTGGGTCAGCCGTTCCTGCACCTGCGGACGCTGGGCAAAAAACTGCACGATGCGGTTAATTTTGGACAAGCCAATCACCGTATCTTTAGGAATATACGCCACGGTCGCTTTGCCATCGATAGTGACAAAGTGATGCTCGCAGGTACTGGTCAGCGTGATATCGCGCACCGTGACCATTTCGTCTACGTTCATCTTGTTTTCAATGACGGTGATTTTCGGGAAATTGGCGTAGTCCAGACCAGAGAAAATTTCATCAACATACATTTTGGCGATACGTTGAGGGGTTTCCATGAGACTGTCATCGCTCAGATCGAGATTTAGCAGTTGCATGATCTCAGTCATGTGCCCGGAAATCAGACGTTTACGTGTTTCATTGTCCAACTCATTTACTGGTGGACGCAGCGGGGTTTCAAGACCACGCGCGACCAGCGCTTCATGGACCAGAGCAGCTTCTTTACTGAGTGATGGCATTATTTTCTCCTGCAGGTGTGGCTGTCTTTTGCCCTCGTTGTGGCAAAAGTATGCGCTCATTGTGCGTGAGCGCGGGCACATAATCCAGTATTCACGGCGATAATTATTGCAATTGCTTCTGCCTTTCACTCTGACGATTCCACACCAGCGCGCCGCCGATAAACAGCGCCACGCCTGCCAGCCCCAGCGCAGGCTCCAGCCGGTGGGTAAGCCACGTCGATACGGCTGAGGTCACCGGGCCAACCAGCTGGCCTAATGCATATCCCGTGGTGAGCAGCCCAGCCATGTACCGCGTATGCGCTGGAGCCAGTTCACGTCCACAGTGTAAGGACAGCTGCACCGCGCACAGGAAACCGCCGCCGACCAGCAGCGCGCCGGTGATGAGACCGCTGATTCCCGGCATCAACCAGGCGGCAAAGACGCCAAGTCCCTGTAACCAGAGAACGATCGCCAGCCGGCGATGTGTCGTGGATACGTGACGCATCGCTATGCTTAGTGCAATCCCTGCCACCGCCGCCGCCCCAAAAACGGGCCAGACGAACTGCGCGAATACGCTGCCCGGAAAACGCAGGGCGGCCATTTGCGATAAAAACGTCGCCGGAAGGATATAGCCGAATCCAGCCAGGCTATAGCTCCAGACCAGACGACGGAGGTCGGGGGTCAGAATAAGGGGTTCCGGTACGGTATCAGGTCGATGAAGCTGGCCCTTTCGGGGGAGATAGCGCGCCACAACCACAATAAGAATCAGCGCCAGCACACCATAAATCTGCCACGCCGCCCCCGCGGATAACGCACGCGCCTGAATATACACGGCCAGTAATCCGCTGAGCGCGATCCCGGCACCGGGGCCAGCAAAGACCGCCGCGCTCAGGCCTGGCTTACCATAATGGGCCAGCCTTTCGTTGGTCCACGCGGCGATGAGCACCATCGACCAGCCGCTCATGCAGCCAATGATAAAACGTAATATCCCATGAACCAGGGCATTATCCGCTACCGCCGAGAGCAAGGTGATGGCGACGGCCCCAGACACCCCAAGATAAAGGCGGCCTTCAACGAAACGGTGCGCCCGCATGGCATCCCATGCCCCTACCAGATAGCCGAGATAATTCATTGCGGCCACCAGGCCCGCGCTCGTCAGCGTCAGTTGCCCTGCCGTTATCATTAATGGGACCTGCGGCGTAAAAGCAAATCGCCCAATCCCCATGGCAACGACCAGAACCACAAATCCCGAGAGCGCAATACGCAGCGCCATGACCACTCCAAATGTTAAAATTAGGTTAATTCATGATGCAACATATGTTGAGTGACCGAAAGTGAAAGTTCCTCACAGGTCAATGAAAACGCTGTATTATGGGTTAATACTCACCACATCCTCAGGAGCCTTGCATGGAACTGCTCGAAGAGCACCGTTGTTTTGAAGGTCGGCAGCAGCGCTGGCGGCACGACTCCACCGTACTGAACTGTGCGATGACGTTCAGCATTTTTCTCCCACCTGTCACAGGTCAGCAAAAGCCGCCCGTGCTGTACTGGCTTTCAGGGTTGACCTGTAACGACGAGAATTTCACCACCAAGGCAGGGGCGCAACGACTGGCTGCCACGCTGGGCATTGCGCTGGTGATGCCCGATACCAGCCCGCGTGGCGATGATGTTGCCGATGACGCCGCATACGATTTAGGTCAAGGGGCCGGTTTTTATCTGAACGCCACGCAGGCGCCGTGGGCTCGCCACTATCGTATGTATGACTACCTGCGCGATGAGCTACCTGCCCTGATTCAGGCCGAGTTTGAGGTGGACGAACGCTGCGCCATCAGCGGGCATTCGATGGGGGGTCACGGCGCGCTGGTGATGGCCCTGAAGAACCCGGGTAGATTTACCAGCGTGTCGGCCTTTGCGCCGATTGTTAACCCGTCGCAGGTGCCGTGGGGCCAGAAAGCCTTTACGCAATATCTGGGTGAAGAGACGGCGTGCTGGCAGGCGTGGGACAGCTGTGCCCTGTTGCAGGCAAGCCAGACCGGGCAGGCCATGCCGCTGCTGATCGATCAGGGCGATGCAGATCAATTCCTGGCAGGGCAGTTACAGCCCGCGGTATTTGCGGAAGTCGCCCGTCAAAAAGACTGGCCACTCACGCTGCGTATCCAGCCGGGCTACGATCACAGTTACTACTTTATTGCCTCGTTTATCGAGGATCATCTCCGCTTCCATGCGAAGTACTTATTCGCCTGAGCGTGGCCTGTCTCTTCTCCTGTAAGAGAGGAAGCAGGCATTAAAAACGGCAACTTACGTTGCCGTTTTGCTATCACTTTTACCGGCGCTGATCACTTCATCAGAACCGGTAATCCACCGCCATAAAGTAACGGCGGCCATCTTCCGTGTAGCTGTAGTCATCACGGCTCAGGTCTTTATCGAGCAGGTTTTGCACGCCTGCACGCAGCTTGACGTTTTTCGTCGCCTGCCAGGCTGCGCCGGTATTCCACACCACATAACCGCCAGGCGTCGCGTCGCCATCGGTTACCGTGCGTTTCTCACCCGTATAGTTGCCCTGAACATAGAACGACCAGGCCTGAGAGGCCTGCCAGTCGACGGTACCATTTGCGGTATGGAACGGCAGATCTGACAGCGGCTTGTTTCCACCGTTACTGATATCGCGCCCGTCGTTGTAAGTGTAATTCAGCGTCATTTTCCAGTCTTCCGCCAGCGGGAATTTCAGCTCTGTTTCCACTCCACGGATACGCGCCTTGTTGACGTTGTAGTACCGGAAAATCGGCTCGCCGTCGGCATTAAGACCGACATAGTTAGGATAACTTTGCGCCTGATCCACGTTTGATGTGCGCAAAATACTAATACGGTCATCCACATCGTTCTGGAAGGTTGTAATGCTGGCCTGTACACCTTCTAAGAAACCCTCTTCCCCGGCATAGTAAAGTCCCAGTTCAACGCTTTCGCTGGTTTCAGGTTTGAGATCCGGGCTACCGACAATTTCACAGGCACCGCGGCACGATCCCGTGGTCCAGTCCGGGCTTAACTGCAACAGTGAAGGGGCTTTAAATGCCGTTGCCCAGCCCCCTTTGATGGTCACGGTGTCGGTGGCGTTATAGACGAGATAGGCGCGCGGACTCCAGTGATCGCCGTAGGTTTCATGATCGTCCATACGTACACCGGTGGTCAGCGCCAGCGGCTCAAAGATCCGCCATTCATCTTCAATAAACAGGGCGTACTGGCTAGCCGAAGTCTTGCTGCTAGAGCCGCCGGTCAGGTTAACCGGATCTTTTAACGCATCGTGACGCCATTCCCCACCCACCGTGAATAACTGGTTGATCTCGCCCAGAGGCAGGACGTATTTACCGTCCACGGCCGTACTTTCGGCGGTAATGGCACTGCTGTTGCCCGGGTTTTTGTTATCGACTTTCTCACCGTAGAATTTCAGCTCACTGCTGCCGACATTCCAGCGTCCGTTGTGGCTCAGCGAGTAGTTTTGACGTTCAAGACGGTTTTGGTCGAGTGAGTCAGAATCGCGGTCCTGACGATCAAAGCCATACCCGGCGGTAAAGTCATGATTTTCATCTGGAGTCCAGGCGAACTCCACATTTCCGTCGCGGCTGGTAAAGCCTTCAATGCGGGGCGTTTGACCGGTGGCGGAGGTGTCTGAGGATTGCTGGTCGTCTTTTTCACGTTTCGACAGGCTGCCGTATGCCTTCAGGCCCAGCACGCCGTCAATCAAAGGACCACTGGTATAAAACTGGCCGTTATAGGTATCACCGCGATCGCGATGCTCCTGAATGGTGGTGTCTGCCGTCAGGCTGCCGGTCCATTTCTGGCCGATTTTTTTGGTGATGATGTTGACCACACCGCCCAGAGCATCCGACCCGTAAAGCGAGGACATCGGTCCGCGCACCACCTCGATACGTTCGATGGCATCGACCGGGATCCAGTTAAGGTCAAAATCGTTGTGACGGAATACGGCGTTCCGCGAGTTGACGCGCTTCCCGTCAACCAGGATGAGCGTATAGCTGCTGTCCAGGCCACGAATACTCACGCCTTTGCGGTTATCCCCTTCGTTCGTTAATTGCACACCCGGTACTTCCCGCAACACGTCTTTCAGGTTGTTCACCGGCTTGCGTTGCAGATCCTGTTGAGTAATTACGCTGATACTGGCGGGGGCATCTTTCAGATTTTGTTCACTGGCGGATGCAGTCACCACCATTGTATCGCCGGACTCGGCCGCAACGACAGGCAGGGTCAGGGACAGAGCGGACGCGCACAGTCCTCCCCTGACGAAGGGATTCAACCTAAACATTCCATATCTCCATGAGGTAAACACAACAATATCAAATAATTATTGCTCACAGTGCATTGCTATCCGCCCGCGTCTTTGGCGGGTCGGTTGTGTGTTTATGTGCAGGTATGGCAGTCGTGCCTGGGTTTATGCGGCACGCGATGCCTGATCCTGAATGCATCTTTTAATGCGCGTAACGATAAAGCAAACGATAACGATTATCAATTCAATTGTTAATAATTATGTCATTTCTACATACTGTGGACATAAAAAAGCCCGCTCAGGGAGCGGGCCAAAGAGAGGCGTTGCGGTTATTTTTTAAATCGTCCTGGGAAATCCATTTCGCTATAGCGGACGAAGCGAGTGCCTTTTGACAGCTTGTAGCCGAACCAGATAATCAGGAACAGCGGGATACCGATGTAGGTTGCCATCACGCCGCCCCAGTCAATGGTATCTGACAGGAAGGCTTCGTAGTTCTGGCCGAGTGTAATAATCAGACACAAAACAAAGGCGAAGATGGGCCCAAGCGGGAAGAAGCCTGAACGGTACGGCAGATCGTTGATATCGTGACCTTGCATGACATAGCCGCGACGAAAACGATAATGGCTGATGGCAATCCCCAGCCAGGCGATAAAGCCCGTCATACCTGACGTATTAAGCAGCCACAGGTAAACCGTCTGGTTGCCAAACATAGAGGTCAGGAAGCACAGCCCCGCCACCACCGTGGTTGCATACAGCGCGTTACGCGGCACACCGCCACGGGACAATTTAGCGAAAATACGCGGCGCTTTGCCATCACACGCCAGCGTATAGAGCATACGGGTGGAGGCATACATCCCGGAGTTACCCGCAGAAAGCACGGCGGTCAGGATCACGGCGTTCATCACCGCTGCCGCGGAGAGCAGACCCGCATGCTGGAAGACCAGGGTAAACGGACTGACGCTGATGTCTTTCACATCGTTACGCAGCAGGCTCGGATCGGTATAAGGAATAATCAGGCTGATAATGAGGATCGCGAATACATAGAACAGCAGGATACGCCAGAACACCTGGCGCACCGCGCGCGGAATGTTCTTTTCAGGATCTTCAGATTCACCGGCGGCAATACCAATCAGCTCAGTTCCCTGGAAAGAGAAACCGACGATCATCGCCACGCCAATCATTGCCGCAAAGCCACCCGCAAACGGCGCGTCGCCTATCTCCCAGTTACTCCAGCCCGCCGGTTGCGCGCCTTTGAAGATACCGACAATCATCGCCACGCCAACCACAATAAAGATAATGACGGTGGTAACTTTGATGAGCGAGAACCAGTACTCCGCTTCACCGAAGCCGCGTACAGAAATGTAGTTAAGCAGGAAAATGACCGCGAGGAATAAAGCACTCCAGATCCAGCCCGGCGTATCGGGGAACCACCAGGTCATCACCAGCTGTGCCGCCACTAAGTCAACAGCGATGGTGACCGCCCAGTTGTACCAGTAGTTCCAGCCCAGCGCGAAGCCGAAACCTTCTTCCACATACTTTTGGCCATAGGTCGAAAAGGAACCGGATACCGGCATGTAGGCCGCAAGTTCACCCAGGCTGGTCATCAGAAAATAGACCATCAAACCAATCAGGATATAAGAAAACAGCGCGCCACCCGGGCCTGCCGCTGAAATTGTCGCGCCAGAGGCGACGAAAAGACCTGTACCGATAGAACCGCCAATGGCAATCATCGTCAGGTGACGCGCCTTCAGTGCGCGACGTAGCGCGGGCGCTTCTGTGGTTTTAGTTTCTGAAACCATATAAAAATGCTGTCCCTTCAATAAATGAGGCGCGATTGTAGCAGACGATAAGCGTTCCATCTGGCAGAAATGCGCAGTTATAAGAGAGCTTCATGACCCGTCCAGGATTATTAGCAAAGCTGAGTCTCAGCTAGATCTCGCAGTAGCGTAAAAAACGCTGTAAGGCGTTGGAAAGGTGTTTCTGACGATGGTGGATACACCACAGCGTGCGCACCAGTTTCGGTAACGGAACCGGTATTTCGACCAGCGAGCCGCTCTCCAGCTGCTCGGCTATCACCCGGCGGGACAAGCAGCTGATCCCCAGACCATGACGCACCGCGTGTTTGATGGCTTCTGAATTTCCCAGTTCCATACCTAAACGGAACTGCGGTAAATGAGAGAGCAGCAGATAATCAACGATTTCACGCGTGCCGGAACCGTGTTCACGCAAGATCCAGGGAGCTTGCGCCAGACGTTCCAGTGTGACTTTTCCCTGCCGTAACTCGGATGCCGGAGACGCAAAGACCACCAGTTCATCTTCCAGCCACGGCTCGGCAATGATATCGACGTTATGGCATGGCCCTTCAATAAGACCAATGTCGACACGAAAGTCGATAATCGCGTTAATCACGTCCTGACTATTTCCTACGCTCATCTCCAGCGGGAGAGTGGGAAAATCCCGGCGGTAACGGGCGATCACTTCCGGCAGGATATAGTTGCCGATGGTGCTACTGGCAAAAACGCGTATCGCACCGTTGTCCTCGCGAAACAGCTGCTCTATTTCTGTCGTCTGCTCAAGCAAAGCCAGCGCACGAGGGTAGAGCAAACGACCATGTTCATTCACCACCAGCCGCTTCCCTACCCTGTCGAAAAGCTGTACGCCTAACTGGCCTTCAAGATCGGTTAATGCGGCGCTGACCGCCGACTGAGAGAGAGCCAACATTTGTGAAGCCTGCGTTGTCGATCCGCTTTTCAGCACTTCAGCAAAGACTTCGAGCTGGCGTAAGGTTATGTGCATGGTTGCTTACCACTTATAAAGATTAATTATAAATATATAATCAATTTTATTTTTAAGCCAGATCGCCGTAACCTTTTAGCCAGACAAAGGAGAAGGTTATGACAGCACTCACCCTACAACATCATCGTACAGTGTGGCACTTTGTGCCGGGCGTGGCGCTTAGCGCTGCGATTGCGGGCGTCGCATTATGGGGAGGCAGCATTCAGGCCGTGGCAGGCGCAGGTTTTAGCGCATTAACCCTCGCGATTTTACTCGGCATGGTCGTGGGTAATACGTTTTATCCTCAGATTGCAAAGCCGTGCGATGGCGGGATCATTTTCGCCAAGCAACACCTGCTGCGCCTGGGGATTATTCTTTATGGTTTCCGCCTCACCTTCGCGCAAATTGCCGACGTGGGCGTAAGCGGGATAGTTATCGACGTTTTGACGTTGACCAGCACCTTTCTGCTGGCGTGCTTTATTGGACAGAAAATTTTTGGCCTGGATAAACACACCAGCTGGCTGATCGGTGCCGGGAGCAGTATTTGTGGGGCAGCCGCCGTGCTCGCCACAGAACCGGTGGTGAAAGCCGAATCCAGTAAAGTGACCGTCGCCGTGGCCACCGTGGTTATCTTTGGTACGCTGGCGATTTTCCTCTATCCGGCGATGTATCCCCTGCTGGCTCACTGGTTTACGCCTGAGGCTTACGGCATCTATATGGGGTCGACGATGCATGAAGTGGCGCAGGTGGTTGCCGCCGGCCATGCCGTTAGCCCGGAAGCGGAAAACGCCGCGGTCATTGCCAAAATGCTGCGCGTGATGATGCTGGCTCCATTCCTGCTTATTCTGGCTGCGCGGGTCAAACAGCTCACGCCTGCCGGGAAAGGCGAGAAAAGCAAAATCACCGTGCCGTGGTTTGCCATTCTGTTTATCGTGGTCGCCGTGTTCAACTCCTTCCATCTGCTGCCAAACGCGGTGGTTGAGATGCTGGTCACGCTGGATACGGTCCTGCTGGCTATGGCGATGGCGGCGCTGGGCGTGACCACCCACGTCAGCGCGCTGAAAAAAGCCGGTGCCAAACCGCTGCTGATGGCGCTGATGCTTTTTGTCTGGCTGATTGTGGGCGGCGGCGTCATTAACCTGGCCGTTCACAGCCTGATGGCATAAACCACTTCATCCTTCTCCTGTTAACCCCTATCATACGCGTTTCGGGTTAACAGGAGTCCCTTTATGAAATATGTTGGAGCGCACGTCAGCGCTGCGGGTGGCCTGGCAAATGCGGCCATTCGCGCTGCCGAAATCGAGGCGACGGCTTTCGCCCTGTTCACCAAAAACCAGCGCCAGTGGCGCGCGGCTCCGCTGACGGCGGAGATCATCGATGATTTCAAAGCCGCCTGTGAAAAATACCATTACGGCCCAGGGCAAATCCTTCCGCATGACAGCTATCTGATTAATCTTGGTCATCCGGTTCATGAAGCGCTGGAGAAATCCCGCGATGCCTTCCTGGATGAACTTCAGCGCTGCGAGCAGCTTGGCCTGACGCTGCTGAACTTCCACCCGGGTAGCCACCTGATGCAAATTGATGAGGATGCCTGTCTGGCGCGCATTGCCGAGTCGATCAATATCGCACTGGCACAGACTCAGGGCGTCACCGCAGTGATTGAAAATACCGCCGGACAAGGGAGCAACCTGGGCTTCAAATTTGAGCATCTGGCGGCCATCATTGACGGCGTGGAAGACAAATCGCGTGTCGGCGTTTGCATCGACACCTGCCATGCGTTCGCGGCAGGGTACGATCTGCGGAGTCTGGAAGCGTGCGAAAATACGTTCGCGGAATTTGAGCGTATTGTTGGATTCAAATACCTGCGTGGGATGCATCTCAACGATGCTAAAAGCGCTTTTGGCAGCCGCGTTGACCGTCACCACAGCCTCGGCGAAGGCAATATCGGCCACGACGCGTTCCGCTATATCATGCAGGACCCACGTTTCGACGGCATTCCTATGGTATTGGAAACCGTTAACCCGGATATCTGGGCAGAAGAGATCGCCTGGCTGAAAGCACAACAAACAGCAGAACAGATGGCATAAAAAAAGCCGGGTTGCAGTCGCACCCGGCTTTTTTGTCGGTCGGGTGAGGCAACGCCGCCACCCGACACTTGTTTTACGCGACCTTGGCGACCACTTCCACTTCCGGGCGTTTCAGCACTGCGTAAGAGAGACCCGCCACCAGCGTACCGGCGATAATCGCGAACAGATAACCCAGAACCGGGGTAATGGCGCCAGGAATCAGCAGTACGAACAGACCACCGTGCGGTGCCATCAGTTTCGCACCAATCGCCATGGAGATAGCGCCAGTCACCGCGCCCCCCACGATACAGCATGGCAATACACGCATTGGGTCACGAGCGGCAAACGGAATTGCCCCCTCGGTAATGAAGCACAGCCCCAGCACCAGCGCGGCTTTCCCACCTTCCTGTTGTGCTGTATCGAACTTACGGCGCGCAATGATTGTCGCCAGACCCAGCGCCAGCGGTGGCACCATACCGGCTGCCATAATGGCCGCCATCGGAGCGTACGTCTGGGTACTCAGTAAGCCGACACCAAAGGCGTAGGCCGCTTTGTTAACCGGACCACCCATATCAGTACACATCATGCCACCGAGGATAGCCCCCAGCAGAACCGCGTTCGCCGTCCCCATGGTTTGCAGCCAGTGAGTCAACCCTTCCAGGATGCCCGCAACTGGTTTACCGATCAGGTAGATCATACCCAGGCCGACCACCAGGCTTGAAATCAGCGGAATGATCAGAATCGGTTTCAGCGCTTCCATGCTTTGCGGCAATTTCAGTTTAGAACTGATGGCTTTTGCCACATAACCTGCCAGGAAGCCGGCAATGATACCGCCGATAAAGCCTGAACCAGTGCTCACCGCCAGCATACCGCCGATTAAACCCGGGGTCAGACCTGGGCGATCTGCAATGGAGAAGGCGATGTATCCGGCCAGCACGGGCACCATCAGGGCAAAAGCAGAACCGCCACCGATTTGCATCAGCGCCGCCGCCAGAGTGCCTGGTTCCTTAAAGGCTTCAATACCAAACGCGAAGGAGAGTGCAATACATAAACCACCCGCCACAACCATTGGCAGCATGTATGACACACCGGTCAGCAGATGGCGATAGGCGCCAGCAGACTCTTTTTTCCCTTCCGAAGCCGTCTGGGATTTTGCCGATGTCTGGTACGGTTTCGCTTCTGCCAGCGCTTTATCAAACTCCTGCGCCGTTTTCTTCAGCGCCAGTCCGGTAGAGGTGCGATACATCGGCTTACCGGCAAATTTCGCCAGATCCACTTCGATGTCTGCCGCCACAATCACCAGATCGGCTTCAGCGACCTCTTCCGGGGTGATGGCATTGCCTGCCCCCACGGAACCGCGCGTTTCAACTTTCACCCACCAGCCGCGTTTTTTCGCTTCGGTTTCAATGGCTTCTGCCGCCATAAAGGTATGCGCCACACCGGTTGGACATGCGGTAATCGCCACCACACGTTTTGGTCCCGTCGTGGTAACAGCCGCGGTGTCCACCGGGGCGGTATAAACGGCGGCATGGCCTTTCGCTTCACTCAGGAAGAGTTCAGGATGGGCCACGGCGCGATTAATATCGCCCAGCCACACTTTCTTGCCGTTCAGCGCGTTGTCAGCGGGGATTTTGTCACCCAGAACAATCGCCAGTTCGGCATCATTCGGGTTATCGACAATCTCAACATGCGCTTTATGTGCCGCCGCGCCCAGAAGTGTCTTCGCCATATAGGCGCGAGCCTGTCCGAGACCGGAATCAATGATCAGCAGCGTTTTCATTATGCCTCTCCTGCTGTTAGTTAAAAGGTTGTAAGTCAACGCGCGCCATCATCGCGGCCAACTGGGTACGTTCGGTAATGCCTACATTGCTCTGGCTGACGGCCAGGGCTGCCACCGCGGTTGCAAGACGTAACGTATGTTCACTGGATTCACGCATCAGCAGGCCATAAATGAGGCCCCCCACCATTGAATCCCCTGCCCCTACGGTACTGACAACCTCCACCGACGGTGGTTTGGCGATCCATTCGCCCGACGCGTTAACCCACAGCGCGCCCTCTGCCCCCAGGGAAATCACGACATGAGCGATACCCTGTTCACGCAGCGCATGGGCGGCTTCAATCACATCTTTTAATTCTGGCAGCTTACGGCCCGCCCAGATCTCCAGTTCGCGACGATTTGGCTTAACCAGCCACGGTGACGCTTTCAGTCCGGCGACCAGCGCTTCGCGGCTGCTGTCGAAAATAATACATGGACACTGACTGCGCAGACGCATCATCCAGTCGGTGAAGGCCTCCGGGCTGACGCCTGACGGCAAACTGCCGCTGACGCAAACCATGTCGAACTGACCCAGCCAGGTCAGAGAATCGTTAACAAAACGCTCCCAGTCGGCAGGGGTCACTTCAAAACCGGAGAAATTCAGGTCGGTGACTTCGCCATCTTTTTCAGTCAGCTTAACGTTGATACGCGTGCGGCCCTGAACCACCTGAAAACGGTTCGCAATGCCCAGCTCGCTGAACAACTGCTGAAAACCGTCCTGGTTGTCTTTACCGAGGAATCCCCCCACGGTGACATCAATACCTAAATCTTTAAGGACCTTCGCAACGTTAATTCCTTTACCTGCCGCGTGCAGGCCGGTCGTTCGGACCAGGTTCACCTCGCCACGTTCAACCTCCGGGCAAAAGCCAACCAGGTCATAGGCGGGGTTAAGCGTAATAGTGGCAACACGTCTGCTCATTATGCGCCCTCCCCTAAACCTGCCGCGATGGCATCGCCAATCGCCTTCAGCGCCTGTTCAGCATCGGCTCCCTGTGCGGTAAAGCGCAGGCGATGGCCTTTTTTGACGCCCAGTGCCACCACTTTCATCAGACTACGGCCGTTAGCCGGTTTTCCCGATCCATCGAGGTTAGTCACGGTAATCTCACTCTCAAACTGCTTTATGGTATTCACCAGCATGGTGCCCGGACGCGCATGTAAACCATGCTCGTTGCGCACCACAAATTCTGCGCTCAACAGATCGTCCGTCAGCGCGTCGTCCTGCGTCAGCAGTGCCAGCAGGGTGGCGGCATCCGCGTTCAGCAAATGTTTAGCTTTATCGTTCAGCAAGAGATCGCTCAGGCGCTTCAGTACCGCGACCGGCTGTTCGTCGGCCATCGAAACGGTGACCAGCAGCGCGGCGCTTTCGCCTTCTACGTCAAACGCCGTTGCAGCCCGGCTGACCGCAATCGCGCTACGCACATTGCCTTCAGCACTGTCGTTCAGCCAGATGCCCTGGCCCAGGTTTAACGGCTTTTCATTGATGGCGTGCGCCACAAAAGCCGTTTCCACTGCCCCGGCTTCCTTCAGGCGGCCCGCATTAAGCGCCTGTAACGTCACCAGATCGGACGCGACAACGTCCAGGGTCAGCGTGTCATTATCCAGTTTCAGCGCTTCGCTCTGTTTTTCACCCATCAGTAATGCGCGCAGCTCTTCCGCCGTGGTGGCAGATTTAAGCTGTTCAGCTACAGAGTCGTCACTGAGAACATGCGTCAGCTGACGCAGCAGCCCCAGATGCTCGTCGCTGCTGGCGGCGATGCCGATAGCCACATACGCCACCTGGCCTTCGCCCCACAGAATCCCCTGCGGGAACTGATAAACCTGCACGCCCGTTTTCAGCACCTGGTCGCGGGTCTCGGTGGTGCCATGCGGAATGGCAATACCATTTCCGAGGAAGGTCGACGTCTGTTGCTCGCGAGCGAGCATGCCATTTACGTAGCCGTCCGCAACATTACCTGCCTGCACAAGTGCAGCGGCGATCTGGCGAATAGCCTCTTCTTTATTACCGGCCTGCTCGCCCGGGTGAATGTCCTGCACTGATAACTGGAACATAGTTCTCCTCTCCTGCTGAATTGAATCGTTTCAGCTACTATGAGAAAAAATGCGCTAACCTGCTCCGTCAGTAAAACAAGAAAGCGCTGAAACGTTTCAAGAAGTCTTGCGCTTTATGCTGAAGCTTGCAAGAAAAGTTACCATTGGTGTGTCAGAATTTAGAAGTGCAGCACATTTTATCGGCGCCCCGCATCTCTTTGCTGATGGCTGAAACACATTTTCCCGCGGCGTTCAGCAACCTTCAGCTTGTCATTCATTTTTGAAATGCCTTTTTGATTTTTCGTGGCTAATTTGATCCCGTCATCTGTTCATTTTCTGACAAGCGGCGTAAACTCCCGCGACTCTTTAAATCACTGATACAGAAACATGCACAACTCCCCCGCAGCCGCCTCACCAAAGCCTTTTGATTTGACGTCATCGGCATTCTTGATTGTTGCCTTCCTTACGGGGATTGCCGGTGCGTTGCAAACGCCGACGCTCAGCCTCTTTCTGACCAACGAAGTGCATGTTCGCCCGGCGATGGTGGGCTTCTTCTTTACCGGCAGCGCGGTGATTGGCATCCTGGTGAGCCAGTTTCTGGCGGGGCGTTCAGACCGTAAAGGCGACCGTAAAAGCCTTATTGTTTTCTGCTGTCTGCTGGGCGTGTTTGCCTGCGTGTTGTTTGCCTGGAATCGTAACTATTTTGTGTTGCTGTTTGTGGGCGTTTTCCTGAGTAGCTTTGGCTCCACGGCAAACCCCCAGATGTTTGCCCTCGCCCGGGAACACGCCGATCGTACGGGACGTGAAGCGGTCATGTTCAGCTCTATCCTCCGTGCGCAGGTCTCTCTGGCGTGGGTCATTGGTCCGCCGCTGGCCTATGCGCTGGCGATGGGATGGGGCTTCACGGTAATGTATCTGTGCGCTGCCGTTGCCTTTGTGGTCTGTGGCGCCATGGTGTGGTTCTTCCTGCCTTCCATGCGCAAAGAGCCCAAACTCGCCACCGGCACGCTGGAAGCCCCCCGTCGCAACCGACGCGACGCGCTGCTGTTATTCAGCGTCTGCACGTTAATGTGGGGAACAAACAGTTTATACATCATCAATATGCCGCTGTTTATTATTGATGAACTCCATCTGCCGGAAAAGCTGGCCGGCATAATGATGGGCGCGGCTGCGGGGCTGGAGATCCCCACCATGCTGATTGCGGGCTATTACGCGAAGCGTTTTGGTAAACGTTTTTTGATGCGTATTGCCGCCGTGTCGGGGTTACTTTTTTACATCGGTATGCTGACAGTGAACACGCCTGCGCTGCTGCTGGCTTTACAGCTGCTGAATGCGGTCTATATCGGGATTCTGGCCGGGATCGGCATGCTCTATTTTCAGGATCTTATGCCGGGTCAGGCGGGAGCTGCGACCACGCTTTATACCAATACAACGCGCGTGGGCTGGATCATTGCAGGCTCGCTGGCCGGTGTGGTGGCGGAGATTTGGAACTATCACACCGTCTTCTGGATTGCCCTGGGCATGTGTGTGGTAACCATTGGCTGTCTGACCAGAATAAAAGATGTTTAGGGGGCGGTAAGCGCCTCCAGCTCTAAAAGATAGATCATCGCCTGGCCCCGCGTGACGCCACACATCTCCACGGAAGCCTGAAGCCCGGCACAAACCGCAGGGCGTAAAGGTGAGCCGAAGATCTGGCAAAGGTTCTCGTCAGAAAGCTGTACACAACGCGTGTTGGCAGGCTTGCCGTCTGGCATCCCTGGAATGGGGCTTGAAATGGACGGTGCGGTACAGCACGCGCCACAGTCTGGACGGCAATTCATTAATGCTCTCTATCATTGACTGAGGCCCGTGCAGTCGGGCATTGGGCGCACAGTAACACCTTTTGTGTATTGATAGCAAAAGCCGCTAATTCCGCTTGCCTGAAAGGCCGCGCACGAGTAATTTGGCGCGATATTTTTTACCTCCTCGTAAACAGGATTAATGCAATGCCAAGAGCGAACGAAATTAAGAAAGGTATGGTGCTGAACTACAACGGCAAACTGCTGATTGTCAAAGATATCGACGTTCAGTCCCCGAGCGCCCGTGGTGCAGCGACGCTGTACAAAATGCGCTTTGCTGATGTGCGTACCGGCCTGAAGGTTGAAGAACGTTTCAAAGGCGATGATATCGTCGATACTGTGACCCTGACGCGTCGTTTCGTTGATTTTTCCTATATTGACGGCAACGAATACGTCTTCATGGATAAAGAAGATTACACCCCCTATATCTTCACCAAAGACCAGATCGAAGATGAACTGCAGTTCATTCCAGAAGGTGGGATGCCGGACATGCAGGTATTAACCTGGGATGGTCAACTGTTAGCTCTGGAACTGCCACAGACCGTTGACCTGGAGATTGTTGAAACGTCACCCGGTATTAAAGGCGCGTCCGCAAGTGCTCGTAACAAACCCGCTACGCTGACGACCGGTCTGGTTGTGCAGGTGCCGGAATATCTGTCTGCTGGCGAAAAGATCCGTATCCATATTGAAGAAAAACGCTATATGGGTCGCGCTGACTGATTCTCTTGTAATCGGGGTTTACCCGGCTTAAAAGTAAAAAACCGGCTCAATGGCCGGTTTTTTTATTGGCCCGGTCAGCGTGACGCTACCGGGTATGCGGGCTTACAACAGCTCGGGATATTTAGTCATTTTCAGCGCCAGCTCTACGCCGCGCACTTCCGCCATGCCTTTCAGACGGCCAATAGCCGAATAACCCGGGTTGGTTTTCTTACGCAAATCATCCAGCATTTGATGCCCATGATCGGGACGGAACGGGATAGCGCGGCTGTCCCCCGCCTGTTTGCGACGCTGTTCTTCTTTCAGAATCGCGTCCACCACGGCCACCATATTCACGTCACCCCCGAGATGAGCCGCCTCATGGAAGGTTTTTGGATTTTCTTCGCGGCAGGTCGCGCGCAGGTGCGTAAAGTGAATACGATCGCCAAACGCCTCAATCATGCGGACCAGGTCGTTATCTTCACGCACCCCGTAGGAACCCGTACACATGGTAAAACCATTATTGATGCTATCAACGGTCTCTTTCAGCCATTGCATATCTTCGATGGTCGATACGATACGCGGCAGGCCAAGAATTGGACGCGGTGGATCGTCAGGATGGACGGCCAGGCGCAATCCGCAGGCCTCGGCAACCGGCACGATAGCGCGCAGGAAATAGGCCATATTTTCGCGCAGCTGATTTTTATCGATGTCGCCGTATTCCGCCAGACGGGAACGGAACTGGTCCAGCGTATAGCCCTCTTCAGCCCCCGGCAAACCGGCGATAATGTTACGCGTCAGTTTTTCGATATCGGCTTCGCTGGCTTCGTTAAACCATTTCAGTGCCTGCTGCTGCTCTTCAGACGAATAATCTGCCTCCGCACCCGGGCGCTTAAGAATATGCAGTTCAAATGCTGCAAAGGCGATTTGGTCAAAACGTAGCGCTTTCGATCCGTCCGGCATCTGATACTCAAGATCGGTACGCGTCCAGTCGAGAATCGGCATAAAGTTGTAGCAAACGGTATCGATGCCACAGCTGCCAAGATTACGAATGCTTTGCTGATAGTTGGCAATCCAGGTGTCGTATTCACCGGTATGCGTCTTGATATCTTCGTGGACAGGGATACTCTCCACAACAGACCAGGTCAGCCCCTTTTCCGCCAACATTGCCTGGCGTTTTTTAATCTCTTCTACCGGCCAGACCTGACCGTTGGGAATATGGTGCAGTGCAGTCACAACACCCGTCGCGCCAGCCTGACGCACATCATCAAGAGAAACCGGATCGTTCGGCCCGTACCAACGCCAGGTTTGTTCCATTGCAACACCTCACAAGTTGTTATACCAAAATTGTTTCACGCAATGACGACTACCATACATGTTTCGTTATGCCGGTCAATCCACGCCGCCACATTGATTGATCGAACTCACAGAATCTGGATATTTACGGCTTACCAATTCTCTTTGTTGTCATATAACTTTACACTGGCATTGTTAATTAATGGTTAATCAGGTGTGTATTTCATGAAGACTGTAGCCTCTGTTTCGCTCCCCTCGCACGTTCAGCAACCTCAGTACGATCGTCAGCAACTGCGCTCCCGCATCGTTCATTTTGGCTTCGGGGCGTTTCATCGTGCCCATCAGGCGCTTTTAACTGACCGCGTGCTGAATGCGAAAGGCGGAGACTGGGGCATTTGTGAGATTAGCCTGTTTAGCGGCGACACGTTGATGAGCCAGCTTCGCGCGCAAGATCATCTCTATACCGTGCTGGAGAAAGGGGCAGAGGGCAATCAACCGATCGTCATTGGCGCGGTCCATGAATGCCTGAATGCAAAGCTCGATTCCCTGGCAGCCATTATTGAGAAATTCTGTGAGCCGCAGGTCGCCATTGTGTCGTTGACCATTACCGAAAAAGGCTATTGCATCGATCCTGCGACGGGCAAGCTGGACACACAAAACCCGCGTATCCTTCACGACCTGGAAAACCCGCTAGAACCGCATTCGGCGCCGGGCATTCTGGTCGAGGCTCTGCATCGTCGTCGCGAACGCGGCCTGCTGCCGTTCACCGTATTGTCCTGCGATAACATCCCTGATAACGGCCATGTCGTAAAAAACGCGGTTCTCGGCATGGCCCAGAAGCGTTCGCCTGAGCTTGCCGAATGGATCGCCGAACAGGTGAGCTTCCCGGGTACCATGGTCGATCGTATCGTACCGGCAGCAACCGAAGAATCGCTGGCCGAGATCGCCCGTGAGCTGGGCGTTGAAGATCCTTGCGCCATCAGCTGCGAGCCTTTTATCCAGTGGGTGGTGGAAGATAATTTTGTCGCCGGCCGTCCAGAGTGGGAACTCGCCGGGGTGCAAATGGTGCAGGACGTTCTCCCCTGGGAACAGATGAAACTTCGCATGCTCAACGGCAGTCACTCGTTTCTGGCCTATCTGGGCTATCTGGCCGGGTACGCCCACATTAATGAATGCATGGAAGATGACGCTTTTCGGGATGCGGCCCGCCGCCTGATGCTTGACGAGCAGGCCCCGACGTTACGCATTACCGGGGTGGATCTTACCGCTTACGCCGACAGCCTCGTTGCGCGATTTGCCAATCCGGCCTTGCAGCATCGCACCTGGCAGATCGCGATGGACGGCAGTCAGAAGCTTCCACAACGGATGCTGGAAGGGATTCGCGTTCTTATTGCGCGCGAAAGCCGTTGGCCATTACTGGCTCTGGGTATCGCCGGATGGATGCGCTACGTAAGCGGTGTGGATGAGTGCGGCAATTCTATTGACGTGCGCGATCCGCTGAGCGACAAAATTCGGTCACGGGTTGAAAACAGCAGCGATGATGAACGTGTTAACGCCCTGCTGACCCTGTCGGAAATTTTTGGCAGCGACCTGCCGAAGAACCCTGGCTTTGTAACAGCGGTGAGCGACGCGTACCGTCGCATCGCTCGGGACGGTGCGCGCCAGGCCGTCGTCGACACCCTCGCGCATTAACATTTTTTGCTTTAAAAGCGGACGGAGACCTTTTCCGTTCGCTTTTCCCTTCTCATCACTGTCATTTTCGACCAGGATTACGCATCATTGTTACAGCATGATCATATTGTCCTGGAGTAGATGTGACCAAAACCAATCTGGTAACGGGTTTTCTCGGCAGTGGAAAAACCACCTCAATTCTTCACCTGTTAGCCCATAAAGATCCCGCCGAAAAATGGGCCGTGCTGGTCAACGAGTTCGGTGAAGTGGGTATCGATGGGGCTTTACTGGCCGACAGCGGCGCGATGGTCAAAGAGATCCCGGGCGGATGCATGTGCTGCGTGAATGGTTTGCCTATGCAGGTGGGGTTGAATACGTTGCTGCGTCAGGGTAAACCAGACCGATTGATCATTGAACCCACTGGCTTAGGCCATCCTAAACAGATCCTCGACCTGCTCACCGCACCGGTTTATGAACCCTGGATCGACCTGCAGGCCACGCTTTGTCTTCTTGATCCTCGCCAGCTTCTGGATGAGAAAGCGGTGCAAAACGACAACTTCCGCGACCAACTGGCCTCTGCCGATATTATCGTTGCCAATAAAGAGGACCGATCCACGCCGGAAAGCCGTGCGGCACTGGATACCTGGTGGCAGCATTTTGGCGGCAATCGCACCCTTATCCACGCCACGCAAGGCAATATAGATGGCGCATTGCTCGATCTCCCCCGGCTCAATACCGTTGAGCTGCCTGCCAGTGATGCACATTCACACACCCACTCGGCGAAAAAAGGGCTGGCGGCACTGAGCCTGCCTGAACATCAGCGCTGGCGTCGCAATCTGAACAGCGGCCAGGGGCACCAGGCCTGCGGCTGGATCTTTGATGCCGATACGCGGTTTGACACCATCGGGATCCTTGAGTGGGCGCGCCTGGCCCCCGTTGAACGAGTGAAAGGCATCATGCGCACCGCCGATGGCCTGGTAAGGATCAATCGCCAGGGCGCCGATTTTTTCATTGAAACGCAAAACGTTGCACCACCGGATAGCCGAATAGAGTTAATTAGTGCGGTTAACCCGGACTGGAATGCCCTACAGGCAAGCTTGTTGAAGCTTCGTTTAAGTTCGGACGACTAACGTTTCCGTCGAATACATTACCGACATGATGATGATGAAAAGACTTCCCCTAATTTTACTGATGAATGCGCTTGGAGTGGCCCTCTTTCTCTCCTGGTATCTGCCGCTGAACCATGGCTTCTGGTTTCCACTGGACTCCGGCCTGTTCCACTTCTTTAACCAGGAGCTGGTAAAAAGCCGCGCCTTCTTGTGGCTGGTTGCGCTGACCAACAATCGCGCCTTCGATGGCATTTCATTGCTGGCGATGGGCTGCCTGATGCTCTCCTTCTGGCGTAAAGCCGATGTCGAAGGGCGTCGGCGAATCATTATGATTGGACTGGTGATGTTGCTCACCGCCGTAGTGATTAACCAGCTCGCGCAGGGACTGATGCCGGTAAAACGCGCCAGCCCGTCGCTCTCCTTCCCGGATATTTATCGCGTCAGTGAACTGCTGCATATACCGACTAAAGACGCTTCGAAAGACAGTTTCCCGGGCGATCATGGGATGATGCTGCTTATTTTCTCGGGCTTCATGCTGCGTTATTTCGGCAAAAAAGCCTTCGCCATCGCCCTTATTATCGTTGTGGTCTTCGCCTTCCCACGCGTAATGATCGGTGCGCACTGGTTGACCGATATTGTCATCGGATCGCTTTCCGCCGTACTGATTGGCCTGCCATGGGTGTTGATGACGCCGTTAAGCGATCGTCTGGTCACGCTCTTTAACCACTATTTACCTGGTGGGCGTAACAAGATTAGAACAAATTAATAACCTTCATTAATGCTATCCATCAGGGATCGTTTTCGATCCCTGGTTATTTTCTCGCCAACCCATTCACATTTTGTCATTCTTTTGTCATCTTATTCCCGATACAAATGAATATGTTGCACGGTTTTTAACCTAAACGGGCGGCATTTCGCGCTATGCAGCATATTCACTTTCTGTATCACAATTTCTTATAAAAAAACCTCTCTTTTTGCTCGCAATGACCTAAGCAATCGGTTAATCTCGAACTCGTTTTGCCTCACAGAGATAATTATTCTCGTGTTGAATAAATTTGTGCGTTAAACCACAGATTTGACCATAAAGAATTGTCTCAAAGTGCGCAGGTATTTAGTCTCGTCACGTTTGGCATTTTTATAACGATATTTATCGTTAAGGACTTCAAGGGAAAATAATCAACATGGTCAAATCTCAACCGATTTTGAGATATATCTTGCGGGGAATCCCGGCGATTGCAGTGGCGGTCCTGCTTTCAGCATGTAGTACGACGAACACCGCAAAGAATATGCATCCTGAGACGCGTGTTGTGGGCATGGAAGATGCCTCGTCACTGCAAGCCTCTCAGGATGAATTTGAGAATATGGTACGTAATCTGGACGTGAAGTCCCGTATTATGGACCAGTATGCTGACTGGAAAGGCGTGCGTTATCGTCTTGGCGGCAGCACCAAAAAAGGTATCGATTGTTCTGGTTTCGTCCAGCGGACCTTCCGTGAGCAATTTGGATTAGATCTCCCGCGTTCCACATATGAACAGCAGGAAATGGGCAAGTCAATCTCCCGCACTAAGCTGCGCACCGGTGACTTAGTTCTGTTCCGTGCAGGTTCAACCGGACGTCATGTGGGGATCTACATCGGTAACGACCAGTTTGTCCATGCTTCCACCAGCAGCGGTGTGACCATCTCCAGCATGAACGAGCCATACTGGAAGAAGCGCTATAACGAAGCGCGTCGCGTACTGAGCCGCAGTTAATCTATTGTATTGCCGGTTATCCCCTTGGCTGACAATATGATAAAACTAAGCACTGCTTCGGCAGTGTTTTTTTTTGCCTTCAGGTCAGAGATGTCATCGTGGCTCGGTCATAATCCCGACTACAGTCATAGGATGTCGTAAGTTTAGCCGTGAGAATGGTCCCCACGGTAATTCAGGAACAATGACGTTTATGTTCACCCGCTACTTTTCCAGCAACCGCAAAGTACTGACTGGCAGTATCCTCGCTGGCATCCTGATCGCCCTGCTCTGCGGCTCACTGCAATTTTTCTGGAGCTACCATAAGCGGGAAATAAAGTTAGATACCCTGATTACCGATCTCCACGTCTATATGGAAAGCTATTTTGACGAGCTTAAGACCTCCATTGATGCCCTCCAGCCGCTCACGCTCGGCCACTGCGACGAAGTCAGCGCAAAACTGACCTCCCGAGCCGCCTTTAGCATTAACGTGCGGGCTTTTTTACTGGTCAGGGATAAAATGGCCTTCTGTTCCTCCGCTACGGGAACCATGAACTACTCTATTGAGTCATTAATCCCTGAACTGGATATCACCAAACCCGTCGACATTGAGCTCCTCCCGGGTACGCCGATGCTGCCGAACCGCCCCGCGATTGCCATCTGGTATCGAAATCCACTCATTCGTGACGGCGGCGTATTCACCTCTATTAATATTAACCTGACGCCTTACTTGCTCTATACCGAACGTCAGAATGACTTCACCGGCATCGCCATCGTGATAGGCGACAAAGCGTTGACGACGATGTCATCCAACTTATTCAACACCCGCGACCTGCATGAGATCCCGACCCGCACCGCCACGCTTAACGGTGTTCCGCTTAAAATCAATCTTTACGCGCAAAAGTGGACGCCCGATGAGCTGTTCTTTGCCCTCTTGTTTGGGCTGGTATGCGGCATTGCTGCCGGCACGCTCAGTTATTACATTCTGACGGTCCGCCTGAATCCAGGTAAAGAGATCCTTGCCGCCATCAAGCGCGGGCAGTTCTACGTGGTTTACCAGCCCGTAGTGGACGCCGGACAGCTTAAAATGAGCGGGGCTGAAGTCTTGATGCGCTGGCGACATCCCACCATGGGCGAAATCCCACCGGATGCCTTTATTAATTTTGCCGAAGCGCAAAAGTTAATTGTTCCCCTGACGCTGCATCTTTTTGATTTGATTATCCGTGATGCGCCGGTATTACAAACCGTGTTGCCGCCGGGCGCCAAACTGGGCATTAATATCGCCCCAGGCCATCTGCATGCAGAATCCTTTAAAGAGGACATGCGCCTCTTCAAGGCCTCCTTACCTCCCGATCACTTCCAGGTGGTGCTGGAGATCACCGAGCGTGACATGATCAATCAGCGTGAAGCCCGCTCCTTATTTGAGTGGCTCCATCATGAAGGATTTGAAATTGCGATAGACGATTTTGGCACCGGGCACAGTGCGCTGATTTATCTTGAGCGCTTTACCATGGATTACCTTAAAATCGACCGGGGCTTCGTCAATGCGATCGGAACCGAGACCGTGACCTCGCCCGTGCTGGATGCCGTGCTCACGCTTGCCCACCGACTGAATATGGTCACCGTAGCGGAAGGCGTAGAAACGCCCGAACAGGCTGCATGGTTACGAGAGCATGGGGTGAATTACCTGCAAGGGTACTGGATTAGCCGTCCAATGCCGTTGCCGGACTTTATACAGTGGCAGCCTGATTTCGTTAAGGACAGTGAATAATTTCACAATGACGGCTTCGTCACTTATTATTCAGCTTGATAAAGCGCTCACGCCGGGTGAGTCAGAATAAAAGGAATACGCTGCGAATGTTAATGCGCTTCGTTTTATCGCTGCTGACGTTATTCAGCCTGACCTGCCAGGCGCAAGCCATAAAAGAAAGCTACGCGTTTGCGGTACTGGGTGAGCCGAAGTACGCGGCTCACTTTACCCACTTTGATTACGTTAATCCTGCCGCACCGAAAGGCGGCAGCGTCACGCTCTCCTCGCTGGGCACCTTCGATAATTTCAACCGCTTTGCTCTGCGCGGAGTGGCAGCACAGCGCACTGATGCACTCTACGATACCCTGTTTGTGACCTCTGATGATGAACCCGGAAGCTATTACCCGCTGATCGCCGAAATGGCGCGTTATGCGGATGATTTTTCCTGGGCTGAGGTGACGCTGAATCCCAAAGCCCGTTTTCACGATGGCTCGCCCGTTAAGGCCAGCGATGTCGCGTTTACCTTTCAAAAATTTATGACCGAAGGGGTGCCGCAGTTTCGGCTTATATTTAAGGGAACAACGGTCAAAGCCATTGCGCCGCTTACCGTCCGCATAGAACTGGCTAAGCCCAGCAAAGAAGATATGCTGAGCCTCTTCTCACTTCCCGTGATGCCTGAATCCTTCTGGAAAGATCATAAGCTGAGCGACCCGATATCCACCCCGCCGCTGGCAGGCGGCCCCTACCGCATCACAAGCTGGCGTATGGGCCAATATGTTGTCTATTCCCGCGTAAAAGATTATTGGGCCGCCGATTTACCGGTTAACCGTGGGCGCTGGAACTTTGATACGCTGCGCTACGATTACTATCTCGACGATAACGTCGCCTTCGAGGCCTTCAAAGCCGGTGCGTTTGATTTTCGCCAGGAGGTCAGCGCCAAAAACTGGGCCACGCGCTATATCGGTAAAAACTTCGACAATCACTCTATTGTGAAAGAAGCGCAAAAGAACACGTCAGCGCAGGATACGCGCTGGCTGGCATTCAATATTCAGCGTCCCTTTTTTGCCGACAGACGGGTTCGCCAGGCCATTACGCTCGCCTTCGATTTTGACTGGATGAACAAAGCCCTTTTTTACGGGGCTTACAGCCGGACCAACAGCTATTTTCAGAATACCGACTATGCCGCACGCCACTACCCCGATGCGGCTGAGCTAACCCTGCTCGCGCCGTTGAAAGCAGACGTACCGCCTGAGGTGTTCACCACGATTTTTGAGCCCCCTTCCTCAAAGGCAGATGGGTACGACCGCGAGAATCTGCTTAAGGCGAGTAAACTGCTCGATGAGGCCGGCTGGGTGTTGAAAAATCAACAGCGTGTGAATGCGCAAACCGGTCAGCCGCTACGATTTGAGCTTCTTCTCGCGTCCGGCGGAAATAACCAGTGGGTGCTGCCGTTCCAGCATAATCTTGAGCGTCTCGGCGTGAAAATGGATATCCGCCAGATTGATAATGCGCAAATAACCAACCGCCTGCGCAAACGGGATTACGACATGATGCCAAGCCTGTGGCAGGCTCAGCCCTGGCCGAGCAGCAATTTGCAGATCGCCTGGTCCTCGGAATACATTAACTCCTCTTACAACGCGCCGGGGGTCTCCAGCCCTGTGATTGATACGCTGATTGCTAAAATCATCGCGGCACAAGGGGACAAAGAAAAGCTGCTCCCCCTGGGCCGCGTGCTCGACAGGGTATTAACCTGGAATTATTACATGCTGCCGATGTGGTTCATGGGGGAAGATCGCCTTGCGTACTGGGATAAGTTCTCCCAGCCGGCGGTTCGCCCGGTCTATTCGCTGGGGTTTGATAACTGGTGGTATGACGTTAATAAAGCCGCAAAACTGCCCGCTGAGCGGCGGTAGGGAATCCCAATGGGTGCTTACTTAATACGACGCTTACTGCTGATTATCCCGACGCTGTGGGCCATCATCACCATTAACTTTTTCATTGTGCAGATTGCCCCCGGTGGCCCGGTCGATCAGGCTATTGCCGCCATTGAGTTTGGGCACAGCAGCGGCTTGCCCGGCAGCGGAAGCGACGGGCTACGCGCCAGCCATGCCCGGACGGGCACCGACAATATCAGCGACAGCAATTACCGTGGCGGGCGCGGGCTCGACCCGGAAGTGATCGCAGAAATTACCCAGCGCTATGGCTTTGATAAACCACTCCATGAGCGCTATTTCACCATGCTGTGGAATTATATCCGCTTTGATTTTGGCGACAGCCTGTTTCGCAGTGCCTCGGTGCTGCAACTCATCAAAGACAGCCTGCCGGTGTCGATTACATTAGGCTTGTGGGGTACGCTGATTATCTATCTGGTTTCCATACCCCTCGGCATTCGTAAGGCGATTTACAACGGCAGCCGGTTCGATATCTGGAGCAGTACATTTATCATCGTGGGCTATGCGATCCCGGCCTTTTTATTCGCCGTATTGCTGATTGTTTTTTTTGCGGGAGGCAGTTATTTCGATCTCTTCCCGTTGCGTGGCCTGGTGTCGACCGATTTCAGCACCCTGCCGTGGTATCAGAAAATCACCGATTACCTCTGGCATATTACCCTGCCCGTATTGGCCACGGTGATTGGCGGGTTTGCCGCCCTGACCATGCTCACTAAAAACGCCTTCCTGGATGAGATCCGCAAGCAGTACGTGGTCACGGCAAGGGCAAAAGGGGTAAGCGAAAAACAGATCATGTGGAAACACGTTTTTCGCAACGCCATGCTGCTGGTGATCGCCGGATTTCCGGCCACGTTTATTAGCATGTTTTTCACCGGCTCACTGCTGATTGAGGTGATGTTCTCCTTAAACGGACTGGGGCTGCTGGGCTATGAAGCCACCGTCTCGCGTGATTATCCGGTGATGTTTGGCACATTGTATATTTTCACGTTGATTGGCCTGCTGCTGAATATCATTAGCGATATCAGCTACACACTGGTCGATCCTCGCATTGATTTTGAGGGCCGCTGATGTCGCGTTTAAGCCCCGTTAATCAGGCCCGCTGGGCCCGCTTTCGTCACAACCGCCGCGGATACTGGTCGCTATGGATCTTTAGCGTGCTGTTCGTCCTCAGCCTGTTTTCCGAACTGATCGCTAACGACAAACCTCTGCTGGTGCATTTTAACGATCGCTGGTACACCCCGGTGTTGACGAATTACAGCGAAAGCGATTTCGGCGGGCCATTCGCCACGCCCGCCGATTATCAGGATCCCTGGCTGCGCGCGCAAATCGACCGCCATGGCTGGGCACTGTGGGCACCGATTCGCTTTGGCGCGAACAGCATTAACTTTGCAACGACGTCTCCCTTCCCTTCCCCGCCGTCTGCTCAAAACTGGCTGGGCACCGACGCCAATGGCGGTGATGTGCTGGCCCGAATTCTGTATGGCACACGAATCTCGATTCTGTTCGGTCTTCTTCTCACCCTTTTTTCCAGCGTGATGGGCGTGGTGGCAGGTGCGGTTCAGGGGTATTACGGTGGGCGTATCGATCTCTGGGGGCAGCGTTTTATTGAGGTCTGGTCAGGAATGCCGACGCTCTTTTTGATCATTCTGCTCTCAAGCGTGGTCCAGCCTAATTTTTGGTGGCTGCTGGGGATTACGGTCCTGTTTGGCTGGATGGCGCTGGTTGGTGTCGTGCGGGCCGAGTTTTTACGTACCCGTAATTTCGACTACATCCGCGCCGCGCAGGTGCTGGGTGTGAGCGATCGCAGTATCATCTTCCGCCATATGCTGCCTAATGCCGTGGTTGCCACGCTGACGTTTCTGCCCTTTATTCTGTGCAGCTCCATTACAACCCTCACCTCACTCGATTTTCTCGGCTTTGGTTTGCCGCTGGGATCCCCCTCGCTGGGTGAGTTGCTGTTACAAGGGAAGAACAATCTGCAGGCCCCCTGGTTAGGTATAACAGCCTTCCTGTCCGTTGCCGTATTGCTCTCTCTGCTGATTTTCATTGGCGAAGCGGTACGGGATGCTTTCGACCCCAATAAGGCGATATAAGATGACCCAGCCGCTTCTGCATATTGATAATTTGTCCATTGGCTTCACCCAGCAAGGTGATTCCCGTGAAGTGGTCAGTGGACTCTCCCTGAAGATTGAGGCCGGTGAAACGCTGGCGCTGGTCGGCGAGTCGGGGTCAGGTAAGAGCGTCTCTGCGCTTTCTGTCCTGCGGCTGCTGCCCGCCCCGCCCGTCGTTTACCCTCAGGGCGATATCCTGTTCCACGGACAGTCGTTGCTGCATGCCGACGAGCAAACGTTGCGCGGTATACGCGGGAACAAAATCGCCATGATTTTCCAGGAACCGATGGTGTCGTTGAATCCCCTGCATACGCTGGAAAAACAGCTGTATGAAGTGCTTTCCCTGCACCGGGGGATGCGCAAAGAAGCCGCGCGCGGTGTGATGCTGGATTGCCTGGACCGCACTGGGATCCGTAACGCGGCAAAACGCCTGACGGACTACCCGCATCAACTCTCCGGCGGAGAACGTCAGCGCGTGATGATTGCGATGGCGCTGCTGACGCGCCCGGAACTGCTGATTGCCGACGAACCCACCACCGCGCTGGACGTCACCGTTCAGGCCCAGATCCTGCAGCTTCTGCGCGAGCTGCGTGAGGAGCTGAACATGAGCCTGCTGTTTATCACGCATAACCTGAGTATTGTGAAAAAGCTGGCTGATAACGTGGCGGTGATGCAGAACGGCCGTTGCGTGGAACAAAACAGCGCGAGCGCGTTATTTTGCGCACCGCAGCACCGCTACACACAACGGCTGCTGAACAGTGAACCGTCGGGCGATCCTGTCCCCCTTACCCCGGGAAGCGCCCCTTTGCTGAACGTTGAAAACCTCTCGGTCGCATTTCCCGTCCGTAAGGGCCTTCTTCGCCGGGTTGTCGCACAAAATACGGTCCTCAAAGCCATCAGCTTTAGCCTGCGCCCTGGCGAAGCGCTGGGGCTGGTGGGGGAATCAGGATCGGGGAAAAGCACCACAGGACTGGCGCTGTTACGGCTAATTGCTTCTCAGGGGACCATTCTGTTCGACGGCCATCCGTTGCATCTCTGGAATCGTCGTCAGATGCTTCCGGTACGCCCCCGCATGCAGGTGGTCTTTCAAGATCCCAACTCCGCGCTCAACCCGCGGCTGAGCGTACTGCAAATTATTGAGGAAGGATTACGCGTGCATCGACCCGATCTTCGCGCCGCCCAGCGTGAAGAGGAAGTGATCAGCGCTATGCAGGAAGTGGGGCTGGATCCCGAGACACGGCACCGCTATCCGGCGTCGTTTTCCGGCGGACAGCGTCAGCGTATCGCTATCGCCCGCGCCCTGATCCTGAAACCGGAACTGATTATTCTTGATGAACCCACCTCTTCGCTCGACAGAACGGTCCAGGCACAGATCCTGGCTTTACTGAAGGGATTGCAGGAAAAACACCGGCTGGCCTATATCTTCATCAGCCACGATCTTGAAGTGGTCCGTGCGTTGTGTCATCAGGTGATCGTGCTGCGTCAGGGAGAAGTTGTCGAGCAGGGGGACTGTCAGCGCGTCTTTAACGCACCCGCACAGGACTACACGCGCCAGCTACTTGCACTGCGCTGACGTTCAGAAAGGATACTGCCCGGAGAAGGGTTCAGCGATAGCAACGCCGAAATTTTTCAGACGGCAGGTTGCGGCAAACTCATCCTGACTGCTGACGAATAAACACGGCTCGCCTTCACACTCCAGCACGGAGCTGACCACTTCAATATCGGTTAACGCCTGGCTCAGACGCTCCATCACCGGCCACGCGTTCTCATCGTCCGGGCTTAATAATTTCAGCGCGACCAGTGAGTTTTCGCCGTTCGTACCACTTTGCGGAATCGGTTCAACCTTCGAACCTGCAAAGCCCGCGGACCAGCGATAACACTGCGGTAAGCGATGGACGATGGAGAGTTGTAATGTATTCACGTTCGTTCCCCGGAAGCAAAATTTACTTCACAATTTATTTACATTTATATTAACACATCATTGCCAGCCTGCCCTGTTTTTGCTGAGAAACCGTTAACCGACGCGGCTTGCAGAAGGTTAGTGTCTCATTTATCAGGGCGTTTTATTGTGAGTTACAGGCTCGCTTTCGCGCTATATGTACCCGTTTCTGCGATCTAACTCAACCTTTTTAACTACAATGGTGTGACTTTTTACATAAATAGATTTTACATAAAAGAAACAAACACAGGGTAAACGAACGCCTCTTTGGTTGATGTGCATCAAAAAAGGGACCACTCGGGTCCCTTGTTTGTGCGTTACTTCGCCAATTTTCTCGGCCGACTGGCATAAAGGTAGAAGAAGATGGAACAGCTTGCGCAAAAGGCAATTGACCAAATCATCGGCCAGGCGGTGTTGAAGGTTGCCAGTGACAACAGCGCACCAATGATCGCGCCAATACCGAAACGGAAGGTCCCCGCCAGCGACGATGCCGTACCGGCCATATGCGGAAATTCATCGAGGATCACGGCCATTCCATTTGACGACACCATGGAAACACAGCCGACAAAGGCCGCCACACCCACCACCAGCGCCCAGAAGCCGATATCAAAGAAGGCGCTAAAGACCATCCAGAGCGCCATTGCGAACTGGATCCACAGGCCCGCGCGGAACATATTGAGCGCACCAATCCGACGAACAAAGCGGCTGTTAATGATGGTCATGATAAACAGGAACACAATATTCAACGCGAAGTAGTAGCCAAAATGCTGCGGTGAGACGTGGTTAATTTCGATATAGACAAACGGGCCGGCACTGAGGAAGGAGAACATGCCTGCAAAGCTGAACCCGCTTGCCAGCATGTAGCTCAGGACCCGCTTATGACGAAACAGCGAGGCAAAGTTACCCAGCGTCGTCCGTATATGAAACTTCTGCCGGCGCTCAACGGGCAAGGTTTCATCAATAAAGAAGAAGATCATCGCCGACGCTAACAGCGCCGCAATCGCCAGAATCCAGAAAATAGCATGCCAGCTAAACCAGACCAGCACCGCGCCCCCCACCATAGGCGCAACCAGCGGCGCAATGGTGGTGACCAGCATGACAAACGACATCATGCGTGAAAACTCTTCTTTCGGGTAGATATCGCGCATCAGCGCGTTAATCACCACGCTCGCCGCCGCCGCGGCAAGGCCATGGAAGAAGCGCATCACAATCAGCTGATCGATGGTTTGAGCTAACGCACAGGCCACCGCCGCTGCGGCAAACACCAGCGTTCCGCCAAGGATCACCGGCTTACGTCCGATACTGTCGGCCATCGGGCCATACAGCAACTGGCCGACGGCAAAACCGAGGATATAAGTGCTGAGCGTCATTTGCGCGCTGCCCGCCGGTACGCCAAACTGCGCGGAAATGACCGGCAGCGCGGGCAGGTACATATCGATGGACAGCGGCATCAGCATCGCCAACAGACCGAGGATAAAGACAATGCTGAACGAGGTGTGTGGCCTGGTGGTCACAGGTTGCTCCTGAAATTAGCGTGAAGGCATGCCAATGCTGGCAATTTCGGCTTCCGTTAACGGGCGATATTCACCGGGCTCGAGATCCGCATCGAGCGCAATGTCGCCAATCCGTTCACGGTGCAATCCCACGACCCGATTGCCTACTGCGGCAAACATCCGCTTCACCTGATGGTAACGGCCTTCGCTGATGGTCAGACGCACTTCGGTGGGGGTAATCACTTCCAGCACCGCCGGTTTGGTCAGATCCTTTTCATTATGGAGCTGTACGCCGTGGGTGAATTGCGCTGCCGTGTCATCCGCAACCGGCGACTCCAGCGTCACCAGATAGGTTTTTTCACAATGATGACGCGGGGAGGTCACCCGGTGAGACCACTGACCATCGTCAGTCATCAATACCAGCCCCGTGGTATCAATATCCAGACGCCCCGCCGCGTGAAGCTTGTGCGCCACGGGTTCATCCAGGAAATAGAGCACCGTTGGGTGATCCGGATCGTCGGTCGAGCAGACATAGCCTTGTGGCTTGTTCAGCATAAAATAGCGCGGGCCGAGCTGTTGGGTCAGCGTATTACCATCAAACTCTACCTCGTGCGCAGGCAGCAGTTTGAAAGCACTGTCACGGACAACCTCGCCGTCCACGGTAACGCGGCTGGCGCGTATCTCACGCCCGGCAATAGCGCGGCTTACGCTGAGTTGCTGAGCGATAAACTTATCAAGTCGCATGAAATCTTTTTAGCCTTAATGGTGCAGGGAGTCGGACAACATGTCCGAAAAATAAGCAGTCAAGAACGGTCCAGTATAACGGTCTATTAGCGCCACTCAAGGGAAAAAGTTTCGTGGCATACTATGTGCGAGATAACCAATCAGAGAACCCATGACTTTCACACTTCGTCCTTACCAGCAAGAAGCCGTAGACGCCACGCTTGCCTGGTTTCGCAAACATACAGAGCCTGCGGCTATCGTGCTCCCTACAGGCGCGGGTAAAAGCCTGGTGATTGCTGAACTGGCGCGCCTTGCCCGCGGGCGCGTGCTGGTGCTGGCGCATGTCAAAGAACTGGTCGCGCAGAACCACGCCAAATACCGGGCGCTGGGCCTGGAGGCGGATATTTTCGCTGCCGGGCTAAAACGTAAAGAGAGCCACGGTAAGGTGGTATTTGGCAGCGTACAGTCCGTCGCCCGCAATCTGGCGCTGTTTCGCAGCGAATTTTCGTTGCTGATTATCGATGAATGCCACCGCATCAGCGATGACGACGACAGCCAGTATCAGCAAATTCTCGCTCATCTGAAGGCGGTCAACCCCGCCATTCGTCTGCTTGGGCTGACAGCCACTCCGTTTCGTCTGGGAAAAGGCTGGATTTACCAGTTTCATTATCATGGGATGGTGCGCGGTAATGAAAACGCGCTGTTTCGTGACTGCATCTATGAACTGCCGCTTCGCTATATGATCAAGCACGGCTATCTGACCCCGCCTGAGCGTCTGGATATGCCGGTGGTGCAATATGACTTCAGCCGGTTGCAGGCCCAGAGTAATGGATTATTCAGTGAAGCCGATCTGAACGGTGAACTCAAAAAACAGCAGCGAATCACCCCGCATATCATTAGCCAGATTGAAGAGTTCGCACAAACGCGCCGGGGCGTCATGATTTTTGCCTCCACCGTTGAACACGCCAGAGAGGTCGTCGGCCTGCTTCCGGCTAAGGATGCGGCACTGATTACGGGCGATACGCCCGGCCCCGAGCGGGATGCGCTCATTGACGCGTTTAAAGCGCAAAAATTTCGCTATCTGGTGAATGTCTCGGTCCTCACTACCGGCTTTGATGCCCCCCATGTCGATCTGATTGCGATTCTGCGTCCCACCGAATCCGTCAGCCTCTATCAGCAGATCGTCGGACGAGGGTTGCGGCTGGCACCGGGGAAGAAGGATTGCCTGATTCTGGATTATGCGGGTAATCCGCACGATCTTTACGCGCCAGAAGTGGGTACGCCAAAAGGTAAAAGTGACAACGTGCCGGTGCAGGTATTTTGTCCGGCCTGCGGATTCGCCAATACTTTCTGGGGCAAAACCACCGCCGACGGCACGCTGATTGAACATTTTGGTCGCCGCTGCCAGGGCTGGTTTGAGGATGACGAAGGGCACCGTGAGCAGTGTGATTACCGTTTTCGGTTTAAAAACTGCCCGCAGTGCCATGCGGAAAATGACATTGCCGCCCGCCGCTGCCGGGAATGCGACACCGTGCTGGTCGATCCGGATGATATGCTGAAAGCGGCACTGAAGCTCAAAGACGCCCTGGTGCTCCGCTGTTCAGGTATGACGATGCAATCCGGCACCGATGATAAAGGTGAGTGGCTCAAAATCACCTATTACGACGAAGACGGTGCGGACGTCAGCGAGCGGTTTCGGCTACAGACACCTGCCCAGCGTACCGCCTTCGAGCAACTGTTTATCCGGCCGCATACCCGCACGCCCGGCGTACCGTTGCGCTGGATAACCGTTGCCGACATCCTTCATCAGGCACGCTTGCTGCGCCATCCCGATTTTGTCGTTGCGCGTAAGAAAGGACAGTTCTGGCAGGTTCGGGAAAAGGTTTTTGACTACGAGGGCCGCTTTCGCCGGGCGAATGAATTGCGTGGCTGAGGGACTTTTCGTTGATGTAGGGCGCGTTTAAGTATAAAATGCCGCCCGCTTCACATCCGTGGAGCAGAACACTCGCCTGTTGCTGGGTCGCCTGTAGCAGGGTTTTAAATACAGAGAGAAATCAATGTTTACTATCGAAGCAGAAGTTCGTAACGTGCAGGGCAAGGGTGCGAGCCGCCGCCTGCGTACCGCCAACAAGTTCCCGGCTATCATTTATGGTGGCGAAGCTGCTCCAGTTGCTGTTGAACTGGAACACGACAAAGTGTGGAACATGCAGACTAAGCCTGGTTTTTACGGCGAAGTTCTGACCCTCGTTGTTGACGGTAAAGAAGAAAAAGTGAAAGTTCAGGCTGTTCAGCGTCACCCGTTCAAGCCAAAACTGACTCACATCGACTTCGTTCGCGCATAATCGCCAACCTGTCGAGAAAAACCCCGCAATGCGGGGTTTTTTTATGGCTGCTATTTACCGCCTGAGGTCCGGCGCTGAAGCTGATCGCGCAGATTAGGTGGCGTGCCTTTGATCGTCAGCGTGTCGGTTGCCGGATCCCAGAAGATACGCTCCCCTAACAACATGGCATCAAAGTTAATGCTTAACCCACCGCCGCTACCGGCGAATTTGGTTAACTGGCGCAGCGTACTGCGATCCGCCGGGAAGCTCTCTTCCAGCTCGTAACCTTTATCCGCGGTAAACTCGTGGAAGCTCACCTCACTAACGCCCGCCAGCTCTTTAGAGAGTGATTCCAGTTCTATCTCCTCCCCTGCCTGAAGCTGTTCGTTGCAATAGCTGTAAACCTGCTGGCGCACGGTCTGGCGTTCAGATTTGTCCAGCTGCGCTTCGGCGGTGAAATCATCCACCGCCTGCAGCAGGCCTTTATTCTGTGCTTTTGCGTTCAGACCTTCGCTGGCCCCCAGGAAATCCATGAAGAAGTCAGCGACTTTACGCCCTACACGTCCTTTCAGGAAGGTCAGGTAACGCGTTGATTCCGGATTGGTTTCCCACTCCGTTAAATCAATACGCGCAACGATATCCGCATGGTTGATATCCAGATAGTGGGTCGAGCTGATATCCAGCTGCTCGTTGACGCGCATGCTACTGAGGTTGTTCAGCACGGTCACCAGCAGATACTCAACGGCCAGGTAGCGATACTGGCAGAACAGCACGATACCGCCCTCCGCAAAGGGGTATTTCGCCAGCTCGTCACGTAAACGTCCGGTCGCCGCACGGCTGAAGGGCAGAAACTCTTCTTCGCCCTGACGCTGCAGACGCAAAGATTGCGCCAGCTCGCTGTCTTCATTAAACATGCCGTAGGCTTTATTTTTAGCGCTGTAGACGCGGTGTAATTCAGCCATCATCTCTACAACGGTAGGCGTGGGTTCAAGTAACGAATCGCGCAGCACCAGCTCAAGGGTTTGCTCATCACGCTTGATAAGCTGGTGAAGGGCAATCTGGTTGATATCCAGACTCATGATAAACTCTCCTGTTAGACCGGGCGGTATTCAACCACCACCAACGCGTGTGTGCAATAGAAGATAAAAAAGGGGAAAAAAAGCTGTCGCTACGGTACTATGTTGCCCTTTCATCAACGAAATGATTTTGATTTATGCCACAACATTCCCGCTATAGTGACGAACACGTTGAACAACTGCTCAGTGAGCTGGTCAACGTACTGGAAAAACATAAAACGCCGACCGATCTCTCCCTGATGGTTTTGGGAAATATGGTCACTAACCTTATCAATACCAGCGTGGCTCCGGCTCAACGTCAGGCGATCGCCAAATCCTTCGCCCAGGCCTTGCAGTCATCCGTGAGCGACGACCAGGCGCATTAAGGGAAACGAACAACAGTTTATGGTAACGAATCGTCAGCGCTACCGCGAAAAAGTCTCCCAGATGGTCAGCTGGGGGCACTGGTTTGCCCTGTTCAACATTCTGTTGGCCATGGTGATTGGCAGCCGTTATCTGTTCGTGGCCGACTGGCCGACGACATTAACCGGGCGTGTATACTCCTGGATTAGCGTTGTGGGCCATTTTAGCTTCCTGGTTTTTGCCACCTATCTGCTGATTCTCTTCCCGCTGACATTTGTCGTGATGTCGCAGCGGCTGATGCGATTTTTATCGGCCATTCTCGCCACGATCGGCATGACGCTGCTGCTGATCGACAGCGAAGTTTTCACCCGTTTCCACCTGCATCTTAATCCCATCGTGTGGGAACTGGTCATTAACCCTGACCAGAATGAAACCGCGCGCGACTGGCAGCTGATGTTTATCAGTGTGCCCATTATCCTGCTGATTGAGATGCTGTTTGCCACCTGGAGCTGGCAAAAACTGCGTAGCCTGACCCGCCGACGTCATTACGCCAAACCCGTGGCAGCGCTGTTTTTCGTCGCTTTTATCAGCTCACATATCATGTATATCTGGGCAGATGCCAACTTCTATCGCCCTGTTACCATGCAGCGCGCCAACCTGCCACTTTCTTATCCTATGACGGCCCGTCGTTTCCTTGAGAAACACGGTCTGCTGGATGCGCAGGAGTACCAGCGTCGACTGGTCGAGCAAGGCAATCCGGAAGCGGTGTCTGTCCAGTATCCGCTCAGCGATTTGCACTATCGCGATATGGGCCGGGGACAGAACGTACTGCTGATAACCGTAGACGGGCTGAACTACTCGCGCTTTGAGAAACAGATGCCTGCCCTGGCGGACTTTGCCGAGAAGAATATCAATTTCACCCAGCATATGAGCTCGGGCAATAACACCGACGCGGGTATTTTCGGCCTGTTTTACGGCATTTCGCCAAGCTATATGGACGGCGTATTATCTTCCCGCACGCCGGCAGCGCTGATCACCTCATTGAACCAGCAGGGCTATCAGTTGGGCCTGTTCTCTTCTGACGGCTTCAGCAGCCCACTTTATCGCCAGGCATTGTTGTCTGATTTCTCATTGCCTGCGGCACGCAGCCAGTCCGATGAGCAGACGGCCAGCCAGTGGATAAACTGGCTAAACCGCTATGCCCAGGAAGATAACCGTTGGTTCTCATGGGTCGCCCTGAACGGCACCACGCTGGATGATACGCAGCAGAAAGGTTTCACACGTCGTTATCATCGCGCTGCAGAAGGAGTTGATACTCAGATTGGTCGCGTCCTGACGGCCCTTCGGGATGCGGGCAAGCTGGAAAATACCGTCGTGATCGTGACAGCCGGCCATGGTGTTCCCTTAGGTGATGAAGCTAAAGATACCAACTGGTCTCGGCCTAACCTGCACGTTCCACTGGTGATTCACTGGCCGGGTACGCCTGCGCAACACATCAATATGCTGACCGATCACAAAGATGTGATGACCACGCTGATGCAACGCCTGTTGCATGTAAGTACACCCGCTATTGAGTATTCGCAGGGGCAGGATCTGTTTAGCGCCACGCGCCGCCATAACTGGGTGACCGCCGCGAGCAGTAATAACCTTGCCGTGACCACACCGGCGTTTACGCTGGTGCTGAACAGCAATGGTAATTACCAGACCTACGATCTGCAGGGCGAAAAAATTAAGGATCAGAAACCGCAGTTGAGTCTGCTGCTGCAGGTGCTGACCGATGAGAAGCGTTTTATTGCTAACTGATTAATTATTAATCGCTTAGTAACCTGTATTCTTGCATTCAGCAAAAAAACAGGTAGGATAGTTTGCTATGCGTCGGCACGTAGCGCAGCCTGGTAGCGCACCGTCATGGGGTGTCGGGGGTCGGAGGTTCAAATCCTCTCGTGCCGACCAAAAATTCCCATAAAAAAACCAACCCTCAGGGTTGGTTTTTTTGTTTCTGATGCTCGTTTACTGTTTCTCTTTTCCACCCAGGAAGTAAATACCCAGCGGGATGGCCAGCAGAACGGTGAAGACCAGGCTATACACAAATATCATCGCCGACTGCAGGACAAACATACTGGTCGTCCACTGGGAGAGCGGAATGTTGTACTGCTCAATGACGCCCACGATGGTCGCGCGTCCGACGCCGGCAGCGGCAATCAAAAACACAACAAATAGCGCCAGTAAAAACTTCCTGCCTTCAGGGGTGTTTAGCTTTTCGCGGACCATGATTGTTCCCTTCACAGTTAAATAACATTATTTTCCGCTAACCCTAACACGATCGACCTGACGATTCCACACCAGCATTTTTAACTAAACAAAGGCTAAACAGGCAGTTTTATTCGCTAATAAACGTGAAAATTTAAGTAAATCAAACCGACGAATGCGATGCGCTATGCTAGCCTTATGCCGATCGTTTTAACATAAAGGAAGAACTGTGAAAAACGCACCTAAATTCGCTCTTGCCCTTCTCGCCGCAGCCTGTGTCAGTGGCAGCGCATTTGCCAGCACAACGGATAAAACGCAGCCGCTGGAAAAAATCGCGCCTTACCCGCAGGCCGAAAAAGGCATGAAACGTCAGGTTATCCAGCTCCCTGCCCAGGAAGATGAATCGGGTTATAAGGTCGAGCTGCTGATTGGTAAAACGCTTGAAGTGGACTGCAATCAGCACCGTCTGGGCGGTCAACTGGAGAGCAAAACCCTTGAAGGCTGGGGCTATGATTACTATGTCTTTGATAAGGTAACGTCCCCTGTTTCAACCATGATGGCGTGTCCGGACGGTAAGAAAGAAGAGAAATTCGTGACTGCGTACCTGGGAGATAACAGCCTGTTGCGCTATAACAGCAAACTTCCCATTGTGGTTTATACGCCAGACACGGTTGATGTGAAATATCGCATCTGGAAAGCCGAAGAGAAGATTGAAAACGCCGTAACGCGTTAAAAAAGAGCCGGGTGATTCACCCGGCTTTTTTATTTACAGTGCAATATCCGCGACGGGCTTCGTCTCCGCTTGCGGTTTGGCCTGCGGTTGCGCCTGCGGCGCGGCCTCTGCCGGCTGCGGTTTAACATATTGCAGTTGCAGTACGCGGCTGGTGTACTCCAGCTCCTGCTCAGTCGCAGCCACGTTACCGTTTAGCTTCGTGCCGTATGACGGAATAATGGTTTTCAGTTTCGCCTGCCATTCCGGGCTGGATACTTTATCTTTAAACACTTTTTCCATCAGATGCAGCATGATCGGGGCTGCAGTGGATGCACCCGGAGAAGCACCCAGCAGGGCTGCAATGGTGCCTTCTTTATCGCTCACCACTTCGGTCCCCAGACGCAGCACCCCGCCCTCTTTCGGATCGCGCTTAATGATTTGCACGCGCTGTCCGGCCTGCCACAAACGCCAGTCCGCTTTTTTCGCCTGTGGGTAATATTCCTGCAGCGCAGCAAAGCGGTCGTCATCAGAGAGCATGACCTGGCTAATGAGGTATTTCACCAGATCAAAATTATCCATGCCGACGTCAACCATGGGCATAAAGTTAGACGTAGTGGTTGAACTCAACAGATCCCACAGTGAGCCATTTTTCAGGAACTTAGTGGAGAAGGTAGCAAAAGGTCCAAACAGCACAACGCGCTTGCCGTCCAGCATACGGGTATCGATATGCGGCACCGACATTGGCGGCGCACCGACAGAAGCCTGGCCATACACTTTCGCCAGATGACGATTGACCACTTCCGGGTTCTCAGACACCAGGAACTGACCGCCGACCGGGAAGCCTGCGTAGTCATCCGCTTCGGGAATACCGGTTTCCTGAAGCAGCTTCAGCGCAGCACCACCCGCACCAATAAAGACGAACTTCGCCTTAATGACGTGCTCTGCTTCGTTGTTTTTCAGATCGGCAACGGTCACGCTCCAGCTATTATCCGCGTTGCGCTTAAAGCCACGCACCTCGGTGCTGAGCTCCAGGTTAAAGTTCTCTTTCTTCTGCAAAGAGCCAATCAGCTGACGCGTGATTTCACCGTAGTTCACGTCGGTCCCGATTTCGGTACGGGTAGCGGCCACTTTCTGATTCGGGTCACGCCCTTCCATCACCAGCGGCGCCCACTCTTTGATCTGATTGTGATCTTCAGAGTATTTCATGCCACGGAACAGGCTGCTCTGCTGTAACGCTGCGTAACGTGCGCGCAGGAAGTTGACGTTCTGATCGCCCCAGACAAAGCTCATATGCGGAACGGTATTGATAAAAGAGTGCGGGTCGTGCAGCACGCCGTTATTCACCTGGTGAGACCAGAACTGACGGGAAATCTGGAAAGCTTCGTTGATTTCTACAGCCTTCTCGATACTAATGGAGCCGTCCTTTTTCTGCGGCGTGTAGTTCAGCTCCATAAGTGCCGAGTGCCCGGTACCGGCGTTATTCCAGCCGTTCGAGCTTTCTTTTGCCACGCCATCAAGGCGCTCAACCATGGTCATCGACCAGTCTGGCTGTAATTCTTGCAGGTATGTGCCAAGCGTGGCGCTCATGACACCGCCACCAATTAATAGAACATCCGTTTCCTGCTCTTTTGGCTCCGCAGCCTGCGCCGACATTGAGACGACGTTAAGCCCGATAGCCATGGAAAAGAGCATGGCAGTCATTTTTTTCATCATTTGTGCCTTACGTATAATGATAAGTACGTGAAAATTGCAGGTGAGATAAGCTGCGGGGCAACGGTAACAACTTTTAAATGGCGTTTAAAGGTTACGAAATTATTGTAATTGTGAAATTTAATGATGGATTGTTTATACGGGTATAAAGTTTGGCGACTGGCAAAACCCGGTGTTCCTGGCTACTATGCTGCACTTTGTGATCGCGCGCACGGAAGCCTGCCTCAACCTGCGGATGTTTATGTCATTACCCCACTCCTCTCCTCTGTCGGCCAATGATGGTCACGTGGCTACCGTATTACGCTCGCCAAAACTGTTTATACGCGAAACGCTGGCTGGCGTGATTACCGCACTGGCGCTGATTCCGGAAGTTATCTCTTTTTCCGTGGTGGCGGGCGTAGATCCCAAAGTCAGCCTGGTTGCCTCGGTGGTGCTCTGCCTCGCGCTCTCGGTATTTGGCGGACGTCCGGCAATGGTGACAGCGGCAGCCGGGTCCGTTGCGCTGGTCATCGGCCCGATGGTGGCTCAGCATGGTGTTCAGTACATTTTGCCTGCGGTGATACTTGCGGGAATCATTCAGATTCTCTTTGGCGTGATGGGCATGGCGCGGCTAATGCGCTTCATTCCCCATGCGGTGATGACCGGTTTTGTTAACGCGCTGGGCGTGTTGATATTCTTTGCGCAGGTGCCCCATTTCTGGACAAAAAGCCCGCTCATTGTCGGGTTGTTTGTCCTCACCTTATTAATTGTGATGTGGGTGCCGCGCTTTATTAAAAGCGTTCCGTCGCCGCTGATTGCCATTGTTCTCTTAACCCTGTTTACCGTGACCAGCGGACAAATTCTGCCGACCGTCGGGGACGAAGGTAGCATGAGTGGCGGCCTGCCGGGTCTGACACAACTCCTGGTGCCGTTAAATCTGCATACGCTCAGCATTATCTGGCCTTGCGCCCTGAGCATCGCTTTCGTTGGCCTGATGGAGTCGCTTTTAACGGCGAAACTGGTTGATGAGCTCACTGCCACGCCGTCCAGTAAGCGCCGGGAGAGCATCGGACTGGGCGTTGCCAATATCATGTCCGGCTTTTATGGCGGGATTGCGGGCTGCGCAATGATTGGGCAAACCATTGTCAACGTGGAGATGGGCAAAGGGCGTAGCCGCATCTCGACGATCGCCGCAGGACTGGTCCTGCTGGTTCTCGTCACCGCACTGAGCGAGGTGATGGCCAAAATCCCGATGGCCGTACTGGCGGGAATTATGGCCATTGTGGCCTTCAAGACGTTCAACTGGCACAGCATTCACCCCGGCACGGTGGCCTCTGCCCCCGTCGCCGAAACCCTTGTCATGCTGATTACCGTTGCCGCCACGGTCTCCACGGGTAATCTGGCGATTGGCGTATTGGGCGGTCTGGTGGTAATGGCTATTTTACCTGCCCGGATTAAACGCAAGCAGCCGGTTAAAGAAGAAAAATCGTCGCCAGACCCAGAAAAATAAAGAACCCGCCGGTATCCGTAATGGCGGTGATCATCACGCTCGACCCCACCGCGGGGTCGCGCCCCAGGCGTGTCATGGTCAGCGGAATGATCACCCCCATCATCGACGCCACCAGCAAATTCAGCACCATTGCCAGCATCATCACGCCCCCCAGCGCCATATCATCATAGAGCCACCAGGTGATACCGCCCATAATACCGCCCCATACCAGGCCATTGATCAGCGCCACGCCCATCTCCCTGAATATAAGAAAGGCGAAGTTACCGGGCTGTATATTTTGCAGGGCCAGCGCACGGACAATCATCGTGATGGTCTGATTCCCCGTATTGCCGCCAATGCCCGCCACAATCGGCATCAGCGAGGCCAGGGCGACCAGTTGTGAAATGGTATGTTCAAATCCGTCGATGACGCGGGACGCAATAAACGCCGTGCAGAGGTTAACGGCAAGCCACGCCCAGCGTGTTTTGACCGCTTTACCCACAGAGGCATGAACATCGTCTTCTGCACTCAGGCCCCCGAGCGCACGCAGGTCGTTATCCGTCTCTTCGTAGACCACATCAACAATTTCATCGATGGTGACGCGGCCCATCAGTTTCCCGACCGAATCGATCACCGCAGCACTGATTAAGTTGTCACGTTCGAAGGTTCGGGCGGCTTTTTCCGCATCATCCTCCGGTGAGAAGACCATAGGATCGTCTTCCATGACGTCACTCACCCGACGATGCGTGCTGTTTAAAAGTATGGTTTGCAGCCCCAGCTCACCTAACAGCGTTTTATCCCGCGAGGTGACGAAGAGTTTGTCGGTGTTTTCTGGCATTTTCCCCAGACGGCGCAGATAGCGTTGTACGGTGCCCAACGTCACGTCCGGGCGAATGGTGATCACCTCGAACTCCATGATCGCACCGACACTATTCTTGTCAAAATGCATCACCTGCCGTACGCGAGCGCGTTCATCGGCAGGCAGCGAGGCGAGAAGACGCCCGGTCAGGTTACGCGGCAGGTGCTGTACCAGATAGATCTGTTCATCTATATCCAGCGTTTTCAATGCTTCCAGAATATCGTGGTCGCTCATCTCATCGATGAGATCGTCCCAGACATTCTCAGAGGCTTCGAGCAATACCTGCCCGCGCTCATGGTCCTGGACCAGACGCCACAGGGCGTGACGCTCTTCTGACGGCAAGGCTTCGAGAGTATCGGCGAGATCCGGCGGCGGCAAATGCGCTACCAGTGCCCCTACCTCAGCAATATCGTCGGCCAGCGTGCCGACGTCATATTGCTCAGCCAGGGTTAACTTGCCTAAAAGCGTCGAGGTTACCGCTTTATCAGTGGTGAGCAGCCAGATAAGACGGGCACGCTCCTGGTCGCGCAACCGTGCGCTATTTTTCTTTTTTACGGACATTAATCATAAACCCATGAAATGAGATGCGGTTAAGCATAGCGCGAGGGAATGTAAATGATAATAAACAACCGGCGGGGATGAATGAAAAACAGGCGAATCGGGTGAAATCATGCCCGGCAGGCCAACACTGCCGGGCAAAAAGGACGTCAGGCGGTTCGCGCCACGGCATCGCGCGAGGCGGCATCGCGTTCTTCACCCACAAGTTCACTGAGTGTGCCATTGCGCATTTCCAGCAAACGGTCGGCATGAATGAAGTAATGGTCGTCATGGCTGATAGCAAAAATCGTTTTGCCCATCGCCTGCATCAACGGCAACAGCACCTGATAAAATTCGCGACGGAAGTGGGGGTCCTGATCGGCCGCCCACTCATCGAGCAGAATAATGTCGCGTTCTTCCGCCAGCGCCAGCAGTAACGCCACGCGTTTTTTCTGCCCTTTTGACAGCTTCAGGTTCAGGATTTTGCCCTCCTTCAGCTCAAGCTTGTGCGACATCTGGAGATGATTCATCCATTTCTCGACCAGGGCCGCGTCTGCGGCTTTGCCCTCCGGCCCTAACAGCTGGTCAAACAGCCAGACATCGGTAAAGACCGCGGAAAACAGTTTGCGATAATCTTCTGGCTTATCGACCGACACCGGCTTGCCGTCCAGCAGAATTTCGCCCGATTGCGGTTGGTACAATCCTGTCAGCAACATCGCCAGCGTTGATTTCCCGCTGCCGTTACCCCCAATCAGAAAGATCAGTTCACCGCGGTGAAGGGTAAGATTCACCGGTCCGACGGCGAAGGCGTTGTCCTGATAATGGAACGTGACATTCCTCAGTTCCAGCGTTTTCCAGTCAGGAAAGGCCTGCGGACGCGGGAACGCGGCTTTGAACGGCGCCAGACCGAATTTGTTCAGTTTTTTGAAAGCGACCTGCGCACTCAGCAGCGTCGGCAGTGCCCCCACGGCCGACAGCAGCGGCGTACGTAAAAAGAGCAGCGTCAGCGAATAGGTAGCGGCTACGTTAGTATCCGCCCAGCCCAGACTGTTTGCCATCCAGAAAACCAGACCGATTGCGCCCAGCATCATGATATTCGACCAGTTCACCGCGCTCAGGTGGAAGGTGTCTGCGCGGATAATATGGTGGCGATATTCACGCGCATCCGGAATATAAAGGTGATTAAAGATGTGTTCCGCCCGCTCGCGGTTAAGCGTGAGCTCTTTACGCCCTTCCAGCACCGTCTGGTAATCGTTATAGAGTTTATCTTCCGTTTCGCGCAGTACAGCCATGTGCTTGTACACTCGCGCTACCAGCATATATCCCCCCCAGATGGTCACCACTATCCACAGCGCGGTGACCGCCAGCATTTTGGTGGAGAGCCAGGCCAGATAAGCCGCAGAACCAAAGGTCAGGATAATCCCCTGCACCAGCTCCGGCAGGCGTACAAACGCGATGGTGATGGCGCGAACGTCGCTGGTCAGCCCGGCCAGAAGCGATGCGCTTCCCAATTGTTCCACGCGCTCCACATGGGTATCCAGAATACGCTTGATAAACTCACTGCGCAGGCGATAGACAAAGTGGTGGCCCAGCACGGTGAGCGCCAGTTGCGATCCCAGCGTGACGGCCATGAGGAGCAGTAATAACCCGAGAAATTCCGGCAACACGGACAAGGTGGTATCGACCATTTCAATCAATCGCACGTTGATAAAAGCGATCAGACCAATACCCAGGGCCGCGCTGGCAAGGCTGAGCGCCATGACCGCGATAAATGGCCAGCGGTACTGCCGCCAGACAAGAAGAAGTAGTTGCATGCAGAGCAATCCGGACAATAAAAAACAGCCAGCAGTGTAAACTGCCCGGCGTTTACATCAAGAATAATTCTTATTTTTATTCGCTATTCGATGCCTGGCGGAAGGTCAGGTTATAGCGAAACGCCCCCGCCTCAGGGTGATCGCCAGATTTTAGCGGCTGGATCCCGTGATAAAACAGCCGCGATTCACCTCCCCACACCACCACATCGCCATGCTCCAGCATCAGTCGCTTGAGCGGATCCTGACGCCGTAATCCACCAAACTGGAAGATCGCCGGTAATCCCAGCGAAACGGAGACAATAGGTGCCGCTAAATTTGCTTCATCCTTATCCTGATGCAAAGAAAGTTTCGCCCCTGGGGCGTAACGATTTATCAGGCAGGCGTCAGGCTGAAAGTCGGGATAACCTGCCGCCACGGCGGCATCATGGCAAAGTTCACTCAGCGCCGTCGGCACCTGCGGCCAGCGTTGCCCGGTAAGCGGATCGACCGGGGAATAGAGATAGCCGCGCGCGTTGGTGGCCCACCCCAGCTCTCCACAGTTCGTCATCGCCACTGACATGGTGTATCCCCCCGGCGTCACCATATGCCGGAAGGGAGCTACGGCGGCAACGTCATCAATGCCCTGAAAAAGCGCCGCCGCCCGCGACAGGGCAAAACGTCGTAAAATTACCGCGCCAGGGGCCAGCGGTTCCAGCCAAGGTTCTGCATCGGCAAAGAGATCGAGCATCAGGCCTCCCGAGGTTTTGCTTCGCGCTGAAGTAAGGCTGCTTTTCGCGCCGTCCCCCAGCGATAGCCGGATAACGCCCCGTCAGTACGCACCACACGATGACAGGGAATGATAATCGCCAGTTTATTGGCGGCGCAGGCCCCCGCGACAGCGCGCACGGCATCGGGTTTACCGATAGCCTGAGCCACCTGCCGGTAGCTGGCCGTTTCACCACAAGGAATGGCGCGAAGCGCCTGCCAGACCTGCTGCTGAAAAGCCGTGCCGCGAATATCAAGCGGCAGTGCCAGCGACGCATTCGGGTTATCCACGCGGGCAATGACCTGACGAACGCGCCATGCAAAGTCTTCGTTTTGCGGCTCGCACCGGGCGTGGGGGAAAATCATATCGAGTTCGGCCAGTAACGCCGTATCATCATCACCCAGTAACAGAGCACAAATCCCCCGCTCGCTTTCCGCGACCAGACAGCGCCCCAGCGAGCAGTTGCTGATGGCATAGCGCACCGCAAGCTGACTCCCGCCGCTGCGGTACTGTCTGGCGGTCATGCCCAGCGCTTCATCGGCCTTACGATAATAGCTACTGCTATCAGGGAAACCGGCTGCCAGCACCGACTCGGTTACCTGCTCACCCGCCATTAATGACCGACGCAGACGTCCCGCCCGCGCTGCCTGTTGCCAGGCTTTTGGCGTCATGCCCGTCAGGGATTTGAACAGGCGATGAAGGTGATACGGACTCATTCCCACCTGTTGCGCCAGCGCATCAAGCGTAAGGGGGAGATCCTGTTCGAGCAGACGGCAGGCTTTTTCGACTTTAGCCACCCGATGCGCCTGCGGATCGGCTTTATCGGGGAAACAGCGTTTGCAGGCCCGGTATCCGGCCTGCACCGCATGAGTCGCATCGGGAAAGAAACAGACATTTTTACGCAGCGCATGACGCGCGCGGCAGGACGGACGGCAGAAGATGCCGGTTGTCCGGACAGCAAAAACAAATTGCCCGTCGGCAGTCAGATCGCGGGCCAGCACGGCCAGCCAGCGATCGTCATCGGTATTTCGCGTCAGGTTTTTCATCATCGACTCCTCTTACAAGCATAATCCTACCTTGCCAGAGCGCCATGAAACAAAAACCCGCAACCTTGCTTTTTAATTTTTTTCGCTCACGAGGTAGCTCTGAAACTGAGGCGACATCCAGGTTTTGAAGCCCTCTCCCTCTTTAAAGATCATGTAAACCGCCAGCCCTTCCTGACGCACCACCTCTTTGGCTTTCTCGGTTCCCAACACCATCAGCCCCGTATCCCAGGCATCAGCCTCCAGCGCAGTGGGCGCAACCACCGTCACGGAAACCAGCTTGTGCTCAATGGGACGACCGGTTTGCGGATCGATCACATGCGAAATACGTTTGCCATCCAGCTCGTAATAGTTGCGATAACTGCCGGAGGTGCTGATTCCATGGCCGTTAATGTCCACAATCGCCTGGACGGCCTCTTGTTGATCGGTCGGTTTTTGAATAGCCACACGCCAGGGTTTATCGCTGGCGTTCGTGCCGCGACTGACCAGTGCTCCCCCCACCGACACCAGATAACGCGCAATCCCTTCCTGGCTCATCAGCTTAGCAAGATGATCGGCAGCATAGCCTTCTCCGACGGTAGAGAGGTCGACATACAGATCGGGGATATCTTTTTGCAAATACTGTTGTCCGTACTGATTGATCACCGTCAGATGCTGTAACCCGGTGCGGGCGCGGGCATCGTCAATTTGCGCCTGGTCGGGCTCGCTCAACGGCTGCTTAGCAGGACCAAATCCCCACAAATTGACCAACGGCCCCACGGTGATGTCCATCGCGCCGTTGGTTTTATAGCCCACACGCAGCGACTCGGTGATGATATCGGCCATCGCCGGATTCACCGGCCAGGGTGAGGTGCTGTTCGATAAATTGAAGCGCATAAGTGCGGAGTCATTTTTATACGTCGTGAGCAGCTGATCGTCGGCGTCAAGCTGGCTCTGGATCTTATCGCGCAGCTCGCTGGCCCGATCTTTATCGACATTCATGATGCTTACGCGCCAGAATGTCCCCATCGTCTTGCCTTCGAGTACCGTTGCTGCGGGTGTTTCAACCTTTGCCACGGGCGTGGACGAATCGCATGCCGTGAGAAAGAAAAGCGCTGCCAGCACACTGGCGCGAAAAAAAGTCATTTCCATTCGTTATTATCCTCATACCTGAGCGGCAAGAGTACACCAAAACGGTTCGTTTTTAGTCGTGAAAAATGCATAAAAAAAGGGACCTGACGGTCCCTTATTCAAAAAAGACAAGAAATTAGAACTGGTAAACCAGACCCAGTGCGACGATATCGTCAGTGCTCACGCCAGCTGCACGGGTGAAGTTGTTGTCATCCAGCAGGTTGATTTTGTAATCAACATAGGTAGACATGTTTTTGTTGAAGAAGTAGGTCGCGCCAACATCAACATATTTCAGCAGATCCTGATCGCCGTAACCGCCTTCGATGTCTTTGCCTTTAGACTGCAGGTAAGCCACGGATGGACGCAGACCGAAGTCGAACTGGTACTGAGCAACCACTTCGAAGTTCTGGGCTTTGTTAGCAAAACCGTAAACGGTGCTGTCGTTCTGAGAGTCGCCGAAACGTGTTGCGTTGTAGGTCTGGGAGTACTGTGCTGCCAGGTAAATGTTGTTTGCGTCGTATTTCAGGCCGCCGCTGTAGACTTCAGCACGATCGCCGTTGCCGTAAACGTCTGCTGCGTTCTGATCTGCGGTACGTTTAGAGGAAGACATCGCACCCCCTACGCTGAAGCCTTCGCCCAGGTTGTAGGTCAGAGACGCGCCGTAACCGTCGCCGTTCTGTTTCAGGGTGCTACGACCCGTGTCGTTTTCACCGCTTACGCTGCCGTTTTTACCCTGGTACTGCAGAGCAAAGTTCAGGCCATCCACCAGACCAAAGAAGTCCTGGTTACGGTAAGTAGCAACGCCATTTGCACGAGACTGCAGGAAGTTGTCGCTACCGTAAGTGTCGCCGCCAAATTCTGGCAGCACGTCGGTCCATGAAGTCACATCATAGATAACGCCGTAGTTACGACCGTAGTCGAATGAACCCGCATCAGCGAATTTCAGACCGGCGAACGCTACACGCGTCCAGGACTGGTTGTCGCTTTCAGTGGTGTTGCCCTGAATCTGGTATTCCCACTGGCCGTAACCGGTCAGCTGGTCGTTAACCTGAGTTTCGCCTTTAAAGCCCAGACGCATATAGGTCTGATCGCCATCTGCGCCGTCATCATCAGAGAAATAGTGCAGGCCATCTACTTTGCCGTACAGATCTAATTTGTTGCCGTCTTTGTTATAAATTTCAGCCGCATTTGCTGCGCCCGCTACCAGCAGAGCTGGTACCAGGAGGGACAGGACTTTAACTTTCATTTTATTAACCCTCTGTTATATGCCTTATAATTGCCACTGCTTACTGATTGACCCTCTCAACCAGTCGGCACATTCATTCTCCGCAAAAATACAGAATAATCCAATACGAATATGATACTAAAACTTTGAAGATGTTTCATATGTCGTCAAAGATGTTTCAATTTGTAAATAAAAGGGAACTTTTGGATAGCACAAATAGCTAAAAAATAAGGCACGATTAATCAAAGTGATTAATAAAAGCATTAAAATCAACAAGATGATGAAAAATCCGTTACCGCACTGAATGACAAAACAAAGACCACTGATATCACTAAAATATATCTCGCTATCATCATTAACTTTATTTATTACCGTCATTCAAATTTGAATGTCTGTTTATCCCTAATTCTACCGAATGCACTGCATTCGGTTTTTTTTTACCTTTCTTTACGTAAAAGGGATTTTTTTGTGCTACCGGCATGAAATTATAACGACTATTAATTAAACCTCATCGTGGCATTCACACCGCCCACCAAATTACCTTTGATCTTAATTTCTTGTTAATTAGTGCTATTTTTGGCTACCTTAGATAATTATTTGTACAGTCAGTCGTGCCTTGTACATATTCTCGCCGGTTGCGCGTTGGCCTGCTTCAGGCGCAAAAAGTCCCCCGTAGACTGACAACTACGCTGGAAATTCAGGTATTACGCTTTATACTGCCTATCTCCCAAAAGTGCGACCACCACGGGTTACCAATTAATGAGTCAATCTGAGACGACCGCGTCAGGCAAATTTTCCCTCCTTCCGGGGAGCATCACTCGTTTCTTTCTTCTATTGATCATAGTGCTGCTGGTGACAATGGGAGTTATGGTGCAAAGCGCGGTGAACGCCTGGCTGAAAGACAGAAGTTATCAGATTGTCGATATCACCCATGCTTTGCATAAACGCATCGATACCTGGCGCTACGCCACCTGGCAGATTTACGACAACATTGCGGCTGCACCAGGCACCGCTTCCGGTGAAGGATTGCAGGAGACGCGTCTCAAGCAGGACGTCTACTACCTCGAAAAGCCGCGTCGCAAAACTGAAGCCCTGATTTTTGGCTCCCACGATAGCGCCACGCTGGAAATGACGCAGCGGATGTCGACCTACCTCGACACGCTGTGGGGTGCCGAAACGGTGCCGTGGTCGATGTACTACCTTAATGGTCAGGATAACAGCATGATCCTGATCTCCACGCTGCCGCTTAAAGATCTCTCCTCGGGCTTTAAAGAAACGGCGGTCGGTTCGATTGTCGATACTCGCCGCGCGGAGATGCTCCAGCAGGCGAATGCGCTGGATGAGCGTGAAAGCTTCTCTTCGCTGCGTCGTCTTGACTGGCAAAACGGTCATTACTTTACGCTGCGCACCACCTTTAATCAGCCAGGCCATCTGGCGACGGTGGTCGCCTTCGACTTACCGATTAATGATTTGATTCCACCGGATATGCCGCTGGACAGCTTCCGACTGGATCCGGACACCTCAGCGCAAAACATGCGTACGCCACCGGACAAAGAGAACGCGGAAAGCGTAACAATCTCTTTTAATGGCTCAAAAATTGAGATTACCTCGTCGCTGAATTCGACCGGTATGCGTCTGGTGTGGCAGGTTCCTTTTGGTACCCTTCTGCTGGACACCCTGCAAAATATCCTGTTGCCGCTGTTACTTAACATTGGCCTGCTCGCCCTGGCCGTGTTTGGTTACACCACGTTTCGCTTCCAGCCTGGCCGGGTCAGTGATAGCCCAACCTCCTCCGGCTCCAGTAATGAACTGCGCGTATTGCGTGCCCTGAATGAAGAGATTGTTTCCGTGCTGCCTCTGGGATTACTGGTGCACGATCAGGAAGCAAACCGTACGATCATGAGCAACAAAGTTGCTGACCATTTATTGCCGCATCTGAATTTACAGAACATCACGGCAATGGCCGACCAGCATCAGGGCGTGATTCAGGCGACGATCAATAATGAACTCTATGAAATTCGCCAGTTCCGCAGCCAGGTGGCCTCGCGCACCCAGATCTTTATCATTCGCGACCAGGACCGTGAAGTTCTGGTGAATAAGAAGCTGAAACAGGCCCAGCGTTTGTATGAGAAAAATCAGCAAGGCCGTGCCGCGTTTATGCAAAATATCAGCGATGCCTTCAAGCAACCGTTAAAAACGCTGGCAGCCCAGGCCGCCAGCTTAAAGGAACCTGAAAGTCATCAGTTGGCGATCCAGGCCGACTCGTTAGTGCGACTCGTCGATGAGATCCAGCTGGCGAACATGCTGGAGAATGACAGCTGGAAGAGCAGCCCGTCCCTCTTCTCCATCCAGGCGCTGATTGACGAAGTGGTGCCTGAAGTCTTGCCGGTCATCAAGCGTAAAGGGCTCCAGCTGCTGATTAATAATAATCTCCCTGCCAATGATGAACGCCATGGCGATCGGGAGGCGTTACGCCGCATTCTGTTGATGCTGATTCAGTACGCCGTCACCACCACGCAGATTGGCAAAATTACGCTGGAAGTCAGCACTGATGAATCGGTCGACGATCGACTGACGTTCCGCATTCTCGATACCGGCGAAGGCGTCACGGTGAATGAGATCGATAATCTGCATTTCCCGTTCCTGAATGACACTCAGGGCGATAATTACGGCAAAGCGAACGCCCTGACCTTCTGGCTGTGCGATCAACTGGCACGCAAGCTGGGAGGTCACCTGAATATCAAGGCACGTGAATCGTTGGGGACACGTTATTCGCTGCACGTTAAAATGACCGCGAATCCGCAGGAAGAGGATGAAGAACGCCTGCTGGATGACGTCGTGGCAATGGTCGATGTGACCTCGAATGAGATCCGCGTTATTGTGGTTCGTCAGCTTGAAAACTGGGGTGCGGAGTGCATCACGCCGGATGAGAGACTGGCGAGTCAAGAATTTGATCTCTTTTTAACTGATAATCCGTCTAATCTTACTGCCTCCGGCTTGCTTTTAAGCGATGATGAGTCCGGCGTGCGAAAAATCGGCCCCGGCCAGCTGCGCGTCAACTTTAATATGAGCAATGCTATGCAGGAAGCTGTACTACAACTAATAGAAGAGCAGCTGGCGCAGGAAGGGATCCTGGAGTCCACGTTGGGTGGCGATGAAAATGCCGAACTCCATGCCAGTGGCTACTATTCACTCTTTGTGGATACAGTTCCAGATGATGTTAAGCGGTTGTATACTGAGTCCGCCGAGAAAGATTTTGCGGCACTGGCGCAGACAGCACATCGCCTTAAAGGGGTGTTTGCCATGCTTAACCTGGTTCCGGGCAAGCAGTTATGTGAAACGCTGGAACATCTTATTCGTGAGACAGATGCTTCTGGCATAGAAAAATACATCAGCGACATTGACGCCTACGTCAAAAGCTTGCTGTAGCAAGGTAGCCTAATACATGAACAATATGAACGTAATTATTGCCGATGACCATCCGATTGTACTGTTCGGTATTCGCAAATCACTTGAACAGATTGAATGGGTGAATGTTGTCGGTGAATTTGAAGACTCCACAGCACTGATCAATAACCTGCCTAAACTGGATGCGCACGTGCTCATCACCGATCTCTCCATGCCTGGGGATAAATACGGTGATGGCATTACCTTGATCAAATACATTAAGCGTCACTTCCCGAGTATTTCGATCATTGTTCTGACCATGAACAACAACCCGGCTATCCTGAGCGCTGTTCTGGATCTGGATATCGAAGGTATCGTGCTGAAACAAGGCGCACCGACGGATCTGCCAAAAGCCCTGGCGGCACTGCAGAAAGGCAAGAAATTTACGCCGGAAAGCGTGGCTCGCCTGCTGGAGAAAATCAGCGCGGGTGGATATGGCGACAAACGTCTCTCTCCGAAAGAGAGCGAAGTTCTGCGTCTGTTCGCAGAAGGTTTCCTGGTCACCGAAATCGCCAAGAAGCTTAACCGCAGCATTAAGACCATCAGCAGCCAGAAGAAATCGGCGATGATGAAACTGGGCGTGGAAAACGATATCGCCCTGTTGAACTATCTCTCTTCCGTCACGCTGAGCGCGGTCGATAAAGACTAATTTGCTTTGGTCGTAAAAAAACCCGGTCGCGCTTTTGCGGACCGGGTTTTTTTATACCCTGGTTTTCCTGACGCGCTCGGCATACACCGACAGCGTCTGTTTGAGTACGTCCAGCGTCACCGGTTTCGACAGACAGCTGTCCATCCCTGATTCCAGGCAACGTTGTTTCTCTTCCGCCAGCGCATTCGCCGTCACCCCGACCACCGGTAACGTCAGACCGAGCTGGCGAATACGTTGCGTCAGGCGATAGCCGTCCATGTTTGGCATGTTAACGTCACTCAGCACAATATCGATGTGATTCTTACTGAGAACATTCAGCGCATCGACACCGTCGTTAGCGGTCAGGCAAAGGTAACCCAGCGATCCAAGCTGATCGGCCAGCAGTCGGCGGTTAATCGGATGATCGTCAACCACCAGAATCATCATGTCATCGTTCATGGCGACAGTAGACTCCGCTGACGGCAGCGCCGCGACGCCATCCCGCGCATCCACTTCAACTTTGTAAATATGCGCCAGCAGATTGAGCAGCTCGTGCGGCGTCGCCACGCTGTGAACCCACTCGCCGGGCACGCGCTCCTGTGGAATACCGATATGGCGACGGCAGAAGACCACGGCGGCTCTGCCCTCCCACGCGGCATCCGGCGCATCATCGGTAATAAGAATGTCATCAGCCTCCGCCTTGCGCCCCTCGTAACGCGCCACCTGAATGCCACAGTGGGTGAGCAGCGATTCCAGGAACGCGTAGAGGGAGGCGTTATGCACCGCCAGCCAGCAGCGTTTGCCACTGAGCCCTTCTACAACGGTTTTTTCCGGATACTGTGCATGGTAAAGCGGGATACGAATCGTAAACTGGCTTCCCATGCCAGGCTCCGTATCCACCGAGATATCACCGTCCATCATGCTGATCAGCTTTTCACAAATCGCCAGTCCCAGGCCTGTGCCCTGGAAGTTACGCTGCACACCGGTGCCAACCTGGAAGAAAGGATCGAAAAGACGCACCACTTCTTTGGCCGGGATCCCAACGCCTGTATCACGCACGCGAATGCTTAAATAGTCGCCCGCCCGGGAGACATGCAAAATGATGCAGCCAATATCGGTAAATTTAATGGCATTGCTCAACAGGTTTGAGATCACCTGTTGCAAACGCATTGGATCGCCTTCCAGCGTCAGCGGAACATCGGGCTCAATAAAGCAGTAAAGTCCCAGCTGTTTTCGCACGACCAGCGGCATATAGTTGGCGGTAATATGGTTCATCACTTCGCGCGGAGAGAATTCGCGAGGCTCAATTTTAAGCTGTTCCGATTCGATTTTAGAGAAATCGAGAATATCGCTGATGATTTTCAGCAACAGGCTGGAAGAGTTGTTCATCGCCGTGACGAGACGCCCCACCCCTTTCGGCAACTCTTTCGTTTGCAACAAATCGAGGTTACCAATAATCCCGTATAACGGCGTGCGCAATTCATGGCTGACTGTCGCAAGGAACATGGATTTCGACTGGCTGGCCTGTTCCGCAGCTTGCGCCATTTCCTGCAAAGACTCTTCCATCTTCACGCGGGCCGAGACATCCACCAGCACGCAGATGGCCACGTTTTCGTTGCGGTAGCGCGAATGCACAAAGCTGATTTGCAGATTGGTATTGTTGCTGGTGAGAACGTCGACGAAGTTCACCTGCTGCCCGCAGATGATCTGCGTCAGGCGCTGTCGGTCCTCATGGGTCAGCATATTCAGGTAATTATGCGCCAGTTCGTTACTCAGAATATTGGTCCCGTCCTGAGTTCGCAGGATACAAATGCCAACCGGCGCGGAGGCAACGATTTTACGGTTAAACTGTTCGTGTTCTTCCAGCCGCTGCGCATCGGTTTCGGCGGGAATAAATATTCTGCGCTCATACATGCGTGTCAGCATGAACAGAGCAATACCGACCAGCACGTTAAGCAGGATAGCATTCAGGATCAGCAGGCGAATACGTTCCAGAACCAGGTCGACCGGCACGGAATAGACAATGCTCAGGGACGATGGCGGCAAACTTTTTTTCAGCACCAGTTCGCGGAACCCAGCGGTGTAGCCAAACCAGGCGCGTTCCTGCAACCAGCGCTGATCGATTTTGATACGCTTGTCTGGCCCGGTGAGTGAGATCAAGGTATGACCGTTTTCATCGAGAATGGTTACGCCCATTGGCAGACTGCCCGGCGTAAAGAAATTTTCCATGCGGATGGTTTGCTCAATCCCCAGCAGCGCCTGCAGGCGATTTGCCAGGTAGACAGGCGTCAGCGCATAGAAGTAGCCCACATCAGGACGCGGTCCCTGGCTAATCCAGTAGATATTATTGCTGCGCTCATCCTGCGGCGCGTTTCGGTATTTTTTAATACGCTCGTGCAGGCTTTTCAACGCATTGTCGCGATCGACCGGCACATCGCGCAGACCGAAGTTCGCCATACATAAATTTTCGCTGCCAATGAGAAAGACGCGATTCAAATCATAGGCCGCAGAAAAATTATCGCGCCAGTAGCGCATAAACCATGAAAGTGACTCCAGCGAGCCGCGCCAGGTTCCGCCCATCGCCGAGCAGTCGGAATCGGGGAACAGCGGCTCAAAAGTGGGAATCTCCGCCTTTTCATTGCGTCCACGGCTGGCCAGAATGCCGTTTTCGGCCGTTAACCGGTTTTCCGCGATGTATTTCAGCTCTTTCATCACGTCCGACGTGCGTTGAATATAGCGCTGGGCCTGATCGGAGTTATAGCTGAACTCCTGACGGATCTCGGACTCCTTCTGGTGCAAGGCGTTGACGATATAGAACACCGAGGCCAGGGCCACCAATAGCCAAAGGAGTAGCGCTAACGCCCGGAAAAGATAGCGAGAAACTTTTAGCGTGGTACGAAAGGAGACGAGATATTTCAAGGGGGCGAGGCTCCGCCGTCGGGGTCAAAAAGAATGTGGTTAAGGTAGCGGTAAACGTAGCTTGTCGCAATGCTCACTTGTCCGCAAAAAAAGAAAGGGCCGGTATCCGGCCCTTTTTTACGTCAGGAGACATTACTCTTCAGCGTCGTCCGCAACATCATCGTCGCTTTCCGCTTCTGGCGCGATCTCATCGTCGCCTTCCGCTACGCTGCCGTCGATAGAGTCAAGCTCTTCATCGTCGACAGGCTCAGCAACACGTTGCAGGCCCACCACGTTTTCATCTTCCGCCGTACGGATGAGGATAACGCCCTGGGTGTTACGCCCTACCACGCTGATCTCTGACACACGGGTACGCACCAGCGTACCGGCATCGGTGATCATCATGATCTGATCGCAGTCATCAACCTGTACCGCACCCACAACAGAACCGTTACGCTCGGTCACTTTGATCGAGATAACACCCTGCGTACCGCGCGATTTGGTTGGGTATTCGCCTTCAGCAGTACGTTTACCGTAACCATTCTGCGTCACGGTCAGGATTGCCCCTTCGCCACGAGGAATGATCAGGGATACAACCGCGTCTTCACCGGCAAGCTTGATACCGCGAACACCGGTCGCGGTACGGCCCATGGCACGCACGGCGTTTTCTTTAAAGCGAACCACTTTACCGGCGGCAGAGAACAGCATGACTTCGTCAGTACCGGACGTCAGGTCGACGCCAATCAGCTCGTCGCCTTCGTTCAGGTTCACCGCGATGATCCCGGCAGAACGTGGACGGCTAAATTCGGTCAGCGCCGTTTTCTTCACGGTACCGCTGGCGGTCGCCATGAAGACGTTAACGCCCTCTTCGTATTCCCGCACCGGCAGAATCGCCGTAATACGTTCGTTCGGCTCAAGCGGCAACAGGTTGACGATTGGACGTCCACGCGCGCCACGGCTCGCTTCTGGCAGCTGGTAAACCTTCATCCAGTACAGACGACCACGGCTTGAGAAGCAGAGGATCGTGTCATGGGTGTTGGCCACCAGCAGACGGTCAATAAAGTCTTCTTCTTTAATACGTGCCGCAGACTTGCCTTTACCACCACGACGTTGGGCTTCGTAGTCGGTCAGCGGCTGATACTTCACATAGCCCTGGTGAGACAGGGTGACCACCACATCTTCGCGGTTGATCAGGTCTTCAATGTTGATATCAGAGGAGTTCGCGGTAATTTCCGTGCGGCGCTCATCGCCGAACTGATCGCGGACCAGCTCCAGCTCTTCGCGAATCACTTCCATCAGGCGATCGGCGCTGGCAAGAATATGCAGAAGCTCTGCAATCTGCTCCAGCAGCTCTTTGTATTCGTCGAGAAGTTTTTCGTGCTCAAGGCCGGTCAGTTTCTGCAAACGCAGATCCAAAATGGCCTGCGCCTGCTGCTCGGTCAGGTAGTATTGACCATCACGCACGCCGAACTCAGGCTCCAGCCACTCAGGACGCGCCGCATCATCGCCCGCACGTTCGAGCATGGCAGAGACGTTACCCAGCGCCCATGGACGGGCAACCAGTCCTGCTTTTGCTTCAGCAGGGGTAGGTGCACGGCGAATCAACTCAATGATAGGGTCGATGTTTGCCAGTGCCACAGCCAGTGCTTCAAGGATGTGCGCACGGTCGCGTGCTTTACGCAGTTCGAAAATAGTACGGCGCGTCACCACTTCACGACGGTGACGAACGAACGCGCTCAGAATATCTTTCAGGTTCATGATCTTCGGCTGACCATGGTGCAGTGCAACCATGTTGATACCAAAGGAGACCTGAAGCTGAGTCTGGGAGTACAGGTTGTTCAGCACAACCTCACCTACCGCGTCGCGTTTGATTTCAATCACGATGCGCATACCGTCTTTATCAGACTCGTCACGCAGCGCGCTGATACCTTCAACACGTTTCTCTTTTACCAGCTCGGCGATTTTCTCGATCAGGCGCGCTTTGTTTACCTGATACGGAATTTCGTGAACGATAATAGTTTCACGGCCGGTTTTCGCATCCGCTTCGACTTCTGCGCGGGCGCGAATATAAATCTTACCGCGACCGGTACGGTACGCTTCTTCAATACCACGACGGCCATTGATGATGGCAGCCGTTGGGAAGTCCGGACCCGGAATGTGTTCCATCAGGCCTTCAACGGTAATCTCTTCATCGTCGATGTAGGCGAGACAACCATTAATGACTTCGGTGATGTTGTGCGGCGGAATGTTGGTTGCCATCCCCACGGCGATACCGGAAGAACCATTAACCAGCAGGTTCGGGATCTTGGTGGGCATAACATCAGGGATACGCTCGGTGCCGTCGTAGTTATCGACGAAATCGACCGTCTCTTTTTCCAGGTCAGCCATCAGCTCGTGGGCGATTTTCGACATACGGATTTCCGTATAACGCATCGCCGCAGCGGAGTCGCCGTCGACAGAACCAAAGTTACCCTGACCATCTACCAGCATGTAACGCAAGGAGAATGGCTGCGCCATACGGACGATAGTGTCGTAAACGGCGGTATCACCATGGGGGTGATATTTACCGATGACGTCACCCACGACACGGGCAGATTTTTTGTAGGCTTTATTCCAGTCATTGCCCAATACGTTCATGGCGTATAGTACGCGACGGTGTACCGGCTTCAGGCCATCTCGGACGTCCGGCAGCGCACGGCCAACAATGACCGACATCGCATAATCCAGATAGGAGCTCTTAAGCTCTTCCTCGATGTTAACCGGTGTAATTTCTCTCGCAAGGTCGCTCATCTAACCGCTATCCCTCTACTGTATCCCGGATTCAAAGGTCGCAAATTATAACACAACCGCTACCAGACAGGTAAACCTGTATGCTTTATTCGCGGGGATAGCCTGATATACTCGATTGTCTTGCTAAATAAGGAGTAAAAGCGCCCATGAATGCCGAAAAATCACCGGTGGCTCACAACGTAGACCATGAAGAGATCGCCAAATTTGAAGCGGTGGCGTCCCGCTGGTGGGATCTTGAAGGTGAATTCAAACCTCTGCACCGGATTAACCCGCTGCGTCTGGGCTATATCGCAGAGCGTTCCGGCGGCCTGTTCGGTAAGAAAATCCTCGACGTCGGCTGCGGTGGCGGGATCCTTGCGGAAAGCATGGCGCGGGAAGGCGCAACGGTGACGGGGCTGGATATGGGCTTTGAGCCTTTGCAGGTTGCCCGTCTACATGCGCTGGAATCCGGGGTGCAGGTTGACTATGTGCAGGAAACCGTTGAAGAACATGCGGCGAAGCATGCCCATCAGTACGATGTGGTGACCTGCATGGAGATGCTGGAGCACGTTCCCGATCCACAGTCCGTCGTTCACGCCTGTGCAAAACTGGTGAAACCGGGCGGCCAGGTCTTCTTCTCGACCATCAACCGTAACGGAAAAGCCTGGTTGATGGCAGTGGTTGGTGCGGAATACGTGCTGCGCATGGTGCCGAAGGGTACGCATGACGTGAAGAAATTTATCAAGCCTGCGGAATTATTAGGCTGGGTGGATCAAACAGGGCTCAAAGAGCAGCATATCACCGGTCTGCATTACAACCCGTTAACAGATAAATTCACGTTGGGCGCGGGGGTGGATGTTAACTATATGTTGCATACGACCGCCAAAAACGACTAACGTCATCAAATATTCTTATAAAGATTGCGCAGCATCATGTTGCGCAATTCTGACCTCTCGTTGAAGAAATCAGCACTCGATCAAATTTTCATTTTTTTTTCTACATTATTGACATGACGTCCAGGCCTTACGGTACGAGGACTTAGCCTTTTTTACGCTCTGACAACCTCATTTTAACGTCAAAATCAACTCTTGTGCTGAAAAGATTCGATACTAGAATACTCACCATATAGCGTTCATTTAATCGCAAACCCCCTATATATAGTATTTATCCACAGAGTTAGTCACAAGACGGACCTGTGGATAAGCGGGGGGATATTTTTTATTTCACGGACAGGTAAAAAACCACATGAATCAGAGTCTGCTGGTGACAAAGCGCGACGGTACCACTGAGCGTATCAATCTCGACAAAATCCATCGAGTTCTCGACTGGGCAGCAGAAGGACTGAGCAACGTATCTATTTCCCAGGTTGAGCTGCGTTCACACATTCAGTTCTATGACGGCATTAAAACGTCTGATATCCATGAAACCATCATCAAGGCGGCGGCCGATCTGATCTCCCGTGAGGCACCGGATTATCAGTATCTCGCTGCCCGTCTGGCCATTTTCCACCTGCGCAAAAAAGCGTACGGTCAGTTTGAGCCACCCGCGCTGTTTGACCACGTTTCAAAAATGGTCGCCATGGGTAAATACGACAGGCATCTGCTGGAAGACTACACGGAAGAAGAGTTCGAGCAGATGAACGGGTTTATCGATCACTGGCGCGATATGAACTTCTCCTATGCGGCCGTGAAGCAGCTCGAAGGCAAATACCTGGTTCAGAACCGTGTCAGCGGCGAAATCTACGAGAGCGCCCAGTTCCTGTACATTCTGGTGGCAGCCTGCCTGTTCTCTAACTATCCGCGTGCCACCCGTCTGGAATACGTGAAGCGTTTCTACGATGCGGTCTCCACGTTCAAAATTTCTCTGCCTACGCCAATCATGTCCGGCGTGCGCACCCCGACGCGTCAGTTCAGCTCGTGCGTTCTGATCGAGTGCGGCGACAGCCTGGATTCCATTAACGCCACCTCCAGCGCCATTGTGAAATACGTCTCCCAGCGCGCCGGTATCGGTATTAACGCCGGTCGTATTCGTGCGCTGGGTAGCCCGATTCGCGGCGGTGAGGCATTCCACACCGGTTGTATCCCGTTCTACAAGCACTTCCAGACTGCGGTCAAATCCTGCTCTCAGGGCGGCGTGCGCGGTGGTGCAGCTACGTTGTTCTACCCGATGTGGCATCTGGAAGTCGAAAGCCTGCTGGTGCTGAAAAACAACCGCGGGGTTGAAGGCAACCGCGTGCGTCATATGGATTACGGCGTTCAGATCAACAAGCTGATGTACACCCGTCTGCTGAAAGGCCAGGACATCACCCTGTTCAGCCCGTCTGACGTCCCGGGCCTGTATGATGCCTTCTTCGCCGATCAGGATGAATTCGAGCGTCTGTACACCCAGTATGAACAGGATGACAGCATCCGTAAGCAGCGCGTGAAAGCCGTAGACCTGTTCTCTCTGATGATGCAGGAACGTGCGTCCACGGGCCGTATCTACATTCAGAACGTCGACCACTGCAACACCCACAGCCCGTTCGATCCGGCCATCGCGCCTGTGCGTCAGTCTAACCTGTGCCTGGAAATCGCGCTGCCGACCAAGCCGCTGTATGACGTGAATGACGAAAACGGTGAAATCGCCCTCTGTACGCTGTCTGCGTTTAACCTTGGCGCGATTCAGAGCCTGGACGAGCTGGAAGAGTTAGCCGTGCTGGCCGTTCGCGCACTGGATGCCCTGCTGGACTACCAGGATTACCCAATTCCTGCGGCGAAACGTGGTGCGATGGGTCGTCGTACGCTGGGTATCGGCGTGATTAACTTTGCTTACTGGCTGGCGAAAAACGGTAAACGCTACTCCGACGGCAGCGCTAACAACCTGACTCACCAGACTTTTGAAGCGATCCAGTACTATCTGATGAAAGCATCAAACGAGCTGGCTAAAGAGCAAGGCGCGTGCCCGTGGTTCAACGAGACCACCTACGCGAAAGGCATTTTACCGATCGATACCTATAAAAAAGACCTTGATGCGATCACCAGCGAACCGCTGCACCTGGACTGGGAAGCACTGCGTGAATCGATCAAAACGCACGGTCTGCGTAACTCCACGCTCTCCGCGCTGATGCCTTCCGAGACGTCATCGCAGATCTCCAATGCCACTAACGGCATTGAGCCACCGCGCGGTTACGTGAGCATTAAAGCATCGAAAGATGGTGTGCTGCGTCAGGTTGTGCCGGACTACGAACTGCTGAAAGATAACTATGAACTGCTGTGGGAAATGCCGAACAACGACGGTTACCTGCAGCTGGTCGGTATCATGCAGAAGTTTATCGATCAGTCGATCTCTGCCAACACCAACTATGACCCAACGCGCTTCCCGTCTGGCAAAGTCCCGATGCAGCAACTGCTGAAAGACCTGCTGACTGCCTACAAGTTTGGCGTGAAAACCCTGTACTATCACAACACCCGTGATGGAGCCGAAGATGCGCAGGACGACATGGCGCCTTCTATCCAGGACGATGGCTGCGAAAGCGGCGCATGTAAGATCTAATAAATCCCCTCACCCTAACCCTCTCCCACAGGGAGAGGGAACTCTTTCCCCCTCTCCCTGTGGGCGAGGGCCGGGGTGAGGGAAATAACACCACAGGAAACACTCATGGCATATACCACCTTTTCACAGACGAAAAACGACCAGCTTAAAGAGCCGATGTTTTTTGGCCAGCCGGTCAACGTGGCACGCTACGATCAGCAAAAATATGACATCTTCGAAAAGCTGATTGAAAAGCAACTCTCCTTCTTCTGGCGCCCGGAAGAAGTTGACGTTTCCCGCGATCGTATCGACTTCCAGGCACTGCCGGATCATGAAAAGCACATTTTCCTGAGCAACCTGAAGTACCAGACGCTGCTGGATTCCATTCAGGGCCGTAGCCCAAACGTGGCGCTGCTGCCGCTGATCTCTATTCCGGAACTGGAAACCTGGGTCGAAACCTGGGCGTTCTCCGAGACCATCCATTCTCGCTCTTACACCCATATCATCCGTAATATCGTTAACGATCCGGCGGTGGTGTTTGACGATATCGTCACGAATGAGCAGATTCAGAAGCGCGCCGAAGGCATTGCCCATTACTACGACGAGCTGATCGAAATGACCAGCTACTGGCATTTGCTGGGCGAAGGCACGCACAACGTCAACGGTAAGACCGTTACCGTGAACCTGCGCGCGCTGAAAAAACAGCTGTATCTGTGCCTGATGAGCGTGAACGCGCTGGAAGCGATTCGTTTCTACGTCAGCTTCGCCTGCTCCTTCGCCTTTGCTGAACGCAAGCTGATGGAAGGTAACGCCAAAATCATTCGTCTGATTGCCCGTGATGAAGCCCTGCACCTGACCGGCACCCAGCATATGCTGAACCTGCTGCGCAGCGGTACAGACGATCCGGAGATGGCTGAGATTGCCGAAGAGTGCAAACAGGAGTGCTATGACCTGTTCGTGCTGGCCGCTCAGCAGGAGAAAGAGTGGGCAGACTACCTGTTCCGCGACGGCTCCATGATTGGCCTGAACAAAGACATCCTGTGCCAGTACGTTGAGTACATCACTAACATCCGTATGCAGGCGGTCGGGCTTGAGCTACCGTTCAAAACTCGCTCTAACCCAATTCCGTGGATCAATACCTGGCTGGTATCCGATAACGTGCAGGTGGCGCCACAGGAAGTGGAAGTCAGTTCTTATCTGGTCGGGCAGATTGACTCTGAAGTGAATACCGACGACCTGAGCGACTTCCAGCTCTGATGAGCCGCGTAACGCTAAGTCTTTCCGGTACCGAAGTGCTGTGCCGGGAAGAACACCCTTCCCTGTTGATTGCGCTTGAAGCGCATCAGGTTGAAGTGGAGTATCAGTGTCGCTCGGGCTATTGCGGCTCATGTCGCTGCCGTTTAGTCTCCGGACAAGTTGACTGGCTAACCGAACCGCTAGCCTTTATCAACGAAGGTGAAATTTTGCCCTGCTGTTGCCGGGCAAAAGGCGATATCGAAATCGAGATGTAATCCCCGTCCTTGTCCCCTCTTTCTCCCTGTGGGAAAGGCTTAGTATGAAGGCATCAGGCCGCAGAGCCTGCATGTCAGGTGGCAGTTTCACAACAACACTGCACCCGCCCTTGTCCCCTCTCCCGTGGGAGAGGGTTAGGGTGAGGGCATCAGGCCGCAGAGCCTGTATGTCAGGTGACGGCTTCGCAACAACACTGCACCCGCCCTTGTCCCCTCTCCCGTGGGAGAGGGTTAGGGTGAGGGCATCAGGCCGCAGAGCCTTAATTCCAGGTGGCGGCTTCGCAACAACACTGCACCGCCCTTGTTCCCTCTCCCGTGGGAGAGGGTTAGGGTGAGGGCATCAGGCCGCAGAGCCTTGCCTTACTTCTTCTGAATAAATGCCACCGCTTTATCCGGGAAATCGGTAAACAATCCATCCACGCCAGCCTGGTTGTACAACACGTCGTAAAGCTGATTCACATCTGTGGCATACGCAGGTAACTGGTCGGCACGCACCGTGTAAGGATGCACCTGAAGATGGTCGCTATGCGCCTCTTTCACCATGGCCGTCAGCTTCACATGCCCCGGTGACGACCCTTCCGCCACCAGCATATGGTAATCAGGACCGATACCGTCAGCATACTGCGCGATCTGCTTCATCGCCCCTGGCTTGAACATCCAGTCATAGCTGTAGTTCACCCATGTCCCGTCAGGCTGTTTTTCCTGAGTTTCATTCCAGTCGGTATAAGCGATCAGCTGGACAAGATTCAGGTTCATGCCCATTTTCGGCTCCAGCTCGTTTTTGATGCGTTTCAGTTCGGCGGCATCGAAACATTGCAGGTAAACCTTGTCCTTTTTGCTGGTGTAGCCGTACTTTTTCAGCACCTCCAGCGTTTTCGCGGCGATATCCTTACCTTCCTGATGATGGAACCACGGCGCTTTGATTTCCGGGTAAATACCTATGTTCTTCCCGGTCGAATGATTTAACCCCTGAACAAACTCAATCTCCTCTTCAAAGGTATGAATACGGAAATCGGATTTGCCCATCGGGAAGCGCCCCGGATACACCTGAACCTGCTTACCGTTTTCCAGCTCAAAGCCTTCGGTAAATTTCAGTGAACGAATTTCATCCAGCGTAAAATCAATGGCATAGTAACGACCATCTTTTCGGGCGCGGTCCGGAAAACGTGTTGCCACGTCCGTTACACGATCCAGATAGTGATCGTGGAGAACGATCAGATGGTCGTCCTTCGTCATCACCAGATCCTGCTCAAGGTAGTCGGCACCCTGCGCATACGCCATCGCCTTAGCCGGAAGCGTGTGCTCCGGCAGATAGCCACTGGCACCGCGATGAGCGATCACGATTTTCTCTGCCGCCATCGCCTGCACGCTGAGCAGACCGGCCAACATCATACCGGTTACAATTCGGGTATAGTTCATCAGCCTGCTCCTTATTGACGACGCGCCTGCATTTCGGCGTGATGGCGCTTTTCACCAAACATCACCACGATGAGCAACAGAACCGCGAGGATGCTGCCACCGATCATCACCATAAAGCCGCCGTCCCAGCCAAAGAAGTCAACGGTGTAGCCAACAATGGCGCTTGCCGCCACCGATCCGCCCAGATACCCGAACAGCCCGGTGAAACCTGCTGCAGTACCGGCCGCTTTTTTCGGAGCCAGTTCAAGCGCATGCAAACCAATCAACATGACCGGGCCGTAAATGAGGAAGCCGATGACAATCATACAGGCCATATCCACGCCCGGATTACCCGGTGGGTTGAGCCAGTAAACGATGGTGGCAATGGTCACTAACGTCATAAAGAAGACGCCCGTCGCCCCACGGTTTCCGCGGAACACTTTGTCCGACATCCAGCCGCAAATCAGCGTCCCCGGAATCCCGGCGTATTCGTAGAGGAAGTAAGCCCACGAGGACTTATCCAGCGCGAAGTGCTTCACCTCTTTCAGATAGGTCGGTGACCAGTCGAGGATGCCGTAGCGCAGCAGATAGACAAACACGTTGGCAATCGCGATGTACCACAGCAATTTGTTGGGCAACACATACTTCATGAAGATCTGCTTCGCCGTTAACTCTTCTTCATGCTGCTCACTGTAGTCGTCCGGATAGTCGTTCTTGTACTCTTCGATAGGCGGTAACCCGCAGGACTGCGGCGTATCGCGCATTAAGGCAAACGCGATCACGGCAATGATGATGGCCCCAAAGGCAGGCATATACAGCGCCGCTTTCCAGTCGTTAAACCACGCCATACCCAGCAGGAACAGCAGCGGAGGAATACCGCCCCCCACGTTATGCGCGCAGTTCCACACTGAAACAATCCCGCCGCGCTCCTTTTGCGACCACCAGTGCACCATGGTTCGCCCACAAGGCGGCCATCCCATGCCCTGGAACCAGCCACACAGGAAAAGCAGGACAAACATGACGGCAATGCTCGATGTCGCCCACGGAACAAAGCCCATAAATAACATCACGGCAGCAGCCAGGATCAACCCCGCAGGCAGGAAAACGCGCGGATTCGAACGGTCCGATACGGACCCCATAATGAATTTAGAGAAACCGTAGGCGATGGAGATCCCCGACAACGCAAAGCCTAAATCGCCGCGTGAAAAGCCTTGTTCCACCAGGTAGGGCATCGCCAGTGCGAAGTTTTTACGCACCAGATAGTAAGCGGCGTAGCCAAAGAAGATCCCCAGGAAGATCTGCCACCGCAGGCGACGATAAAGGGGATCAACCTCCGCGTCTGACACGCGCGCCTGATGCGGCGCAGGTTTGAAGATACTGAGCATAATAGCCTCCGTGGCCTTGTCATAAACGACCGGACTGAGCGCGCCCGGTTCCAGAGGCCGCGATGTTAAAAAATCACAGTGATTGTTACTGTGAATCAACGCACAGATTGTTACAGAAATATGACAATGTGCGCAAAAAGGCGCACGGAATCACGTTTCATTTTCGAATGATGCTCGATTATGTTCGAAATCAAACAAACCACAGTATTAATGTGGCTAAATGGTAAAAAAACGAACATGAGGTAAACCATGACTCTTCGTGACCCTCGTTACAGCGATGTCATCATCATTGGCGGCGGCGCAACAGGCGCGGGTATTGCTCGCGATTGCGCACTGCGCGGGTTAAGCGTGACGCTGCTGGAACGCCATGATATTGCCACCGGCGCTACCGGGAGAAATCACGGCCTGTTGCACAGCGGCGCTCGCTATGCCGTCACCGATGGCGAATCCGCAAAAGAGTGCATCGCCGAAAATCAAATACTCCGGCGCATCGCCCGCCACTGTATCGACCCGACTGAAGGCCTGTTTATTACTCTGCCCGAAGACGATCTGGCCTTTCAGCAAACCTTCATCAACGCCTGCAACGCGGCGGGTATTCAGGCGCAGGCGCTCGACCCGGCACAGGCCCGGCGGATAGAGCCTGCCGTCAATCCAGCCCTTATCGGCGCGGTCAAGGTGCCGGACGGCACCGTGGATCCTTTCCGTCTGACGGCGGCCAACATGCTCGACGCCCGCGAACACGGGGCGACTATCCTGACCGCGCATGAAGTCACGGGGCTGATTCGCGAGGGGGACACCGTCCGTGGCGTGCGGGTTTACGACACACTCTATGGCGAACACAGCGAACTGTATGCCAGCGTGGTGGTCAATGCCGCGGGGATCTGGGGACAACGTATCGCGGAATATGCCGCCCTCTCTGTACGCATGTTCCCGGCGAAAGGCTCGCTGCTGATTCTCGATCATCGCATCAATAACGTGGTGATTAACCGCTGTCGCAAACCTTCTGACGCCGATATCCTGGTGCCTGGCGATACCATCTCGCTTATTGGTACCACCTCCACCCATATCGATTACCACGAGATTGACTGCAATCGCGTCACGGCTGAAGAGGTGGATATTTTGCTGCGCGAAGGGGAAAAATTAGCGCCAGTGATGGCGCAAACCCGCATCCTGCGGGCCTACGCAGGCGTGCGGCCGCTGGTTGCCAGCGATAACGACCCGAGCGGGCGAAACGTCAGTCGCGGCATCGTGCTGCTCGATCACGCGGCCCGTGACGGGATGGAGGGCTTTATTACCATCACCGGCGGGAAGTTAATGACCTATCGGCTGATGTCCGAGTGGGCGACCGACGCGGTGTGTAAAAAACTCGGCAATACGCAGCCGTGTACAACCGCTGAACGCCCTCTGCCCGGCTCACAGGAATCCGCCGAAAAAACGCTGCATAAAGTCATCTCTCTGCCCGCGCCGTTGCGCGGCTCCGCGATCTATCGTCATGGCGATCGCACGCCTGCCTGGCTTGGGCAGAACCGTCTAAGCCGTAGCCTGGTCTGTGAATGCGAGGCCGTCACCGCGGGCGAAGTGCAATACGCCGTTGAAAATCTCACGGTGAATAATTTACTCGATTTACGACGCCGGACCCGCACAGGGATGGGCACCTGTCAGGGTGAGCTGTGCGCCTGTCGCGCTGCCGGTCTCTTACAGCGGTTTAATGTCACGACCTCAGCCCAGTCATTGACCCAGCTGAGTGAATTCCTTAACGAGCGCTGGAAAGGGGTGCAGCCCGTTGCCTGGGGGGATGCATTACGTGAAAGCGAGTTTACCCGCTGGGTCTATCAGGGTTTATGCGGACTGGAAAAGGAACCTCATCATGAAGTTTGATACGGTGATTATTGGCGGCGGGCTGGCGGGCCTGCTCTGCGGCCTTAAGCTGACTCAGTTGGGTTTACGCTGCGCTATCGTCTGTCGTGGTCAGGGTGCGCTGCATTTCTCCTCCGGCTCGCTGGACTTACTGGGTGCCCTGCCGGACGGTACGTCTGTAGATCATCCGCTTACCACACTGCAAAAGCCGGATATTCTGCCTCCTGAACATCCTTACAGGGTGATCGGTGTCGGGCAGGTTGCGCCGCTGGCACGAGAAGCCGAAGCCCTGCTGGCTCACTGTGGCACACGGCTGCAAGGGGATGCACATCAGAACCATCTTCGCGTTACGCCGCTTGGCATGCGACGCGCGGCGTGGCTTAGCCCGGAAGAGGTGCCCGTTAAGCCCTCCACGACAGAGCGCATCCGGGTGGTGGGCATCAGCGGTTTCCTCGATTTTCAGCCCCACCTTACGGCCTCGTCGCTGCGTCAGCAGGGTTTTCAGGCGGACACGGCTGAGATTGAACTTCCGGAACTGGACGTCCTGCGTGAGAACGCCAGCGAGTTTCGCGCCGTGAATATCGCCCGTTTTCTCGACAACGATGATAAGTGGCCCCTGCTCTATGAGGCCCTCGCGCCGCTCAGCGCAGAGTGCGATGCGCTCTATTTGCCCGCCTGCTTTGGCCTGACGGATAACCGCCTGTGGCGCTGGCTGTCAGACCGTCTTCACTGCCGACTCTGTTTATTGCCTACGCTTCCCCCTTCCGTTCCGGGGATTCGCCTGCATAATCAGCTCCAACGGCAGTTTATCGCCCAGGGCGGGGTGTGGATGGCCGGCGATGAAGTTAAAAAAGTGACGCTGACAGACGGCGTAGCCAGCAGCGTCTGGACGCGAAACCATGAGGATATTCCGCTGCGTGCCCGTTATGTCGTGCTGGCGAGCGGGAGTTTCTTTAGCAATGGGCTAATAAGTCATCGCCACGGCGTGGAAGAAGCCATTATGGGCCTCGACGTGCGGCAAAGCGCGACGCGCTCAGAGTGGTATCAGAGTGATTTCTTCTCACCACAGCCCTGGCAGCAATTTGGGGTGATCACGGACAACGACCTGCGTCCAACGCTTTCCGGCGTACCGTTAGACAATCTCTACGCCATTGGCTCAGTGCTGGGAGGCTTTGACCCGATTGCACAAGGTTGCGGCGGCGGTGTCTGCGCCGTTACCGCGATGTATGTTGCCCACCAGATTGTCCAGCGTGCGGGGGAAAACGCATGAACGATACCCGTTTTGAAAGCTGCATTAAATGCACGATCTGCACAACAGCCTGTCCGGTCAGCAGCGTTAATCCACGCTATCCCGGCCCAAAACAGGCAGGGCCAGACGGCGAACGCCTGCGCCTGAAAGATGGCGCGCTCTACGACGAAGCGCTGAAATACTGTATCAACTGTAAACGCTGCGAAGTGGCGTGCCCGTCAGATGTCAAAATTGGTGACATTATTCAGCGCGCCCGCGCACGCTACAGCCAGCAAAAACCCACGCTGCGCGATGCGATTTTGAGCCATACCGACCTGATGGGTAGCGTGTCAACGCCGTTCGCCCCGCTGATTAATGCCGCCACGTCGCTTAAACCTGTACGGCAATTGCTGGATGCGACGCTAAAAATCGACCATCATCGCAGCCTGCCGAAATATTCTCACGGTACTTTCCGTCGCTGGTATAAATCCGTTGCCGCGGCACAAGCAGCCTTTCCGGACCAGGTCGCGTTCTTCCACGGTTGCTACGTCAACTATAACCACCCGCAATTGGGCAAGGACCTGATTAAGGTGCTGAATGCGCTGGGAACCGGCGTGCAATTGCTGAAAAAAGAGAAGTGCTGCGGCGTGCCGCTGATTGCCAACGGCTTTATGGATAAAGCGCGTAAACAGGCGCAATCGAATGTGACGTCACTCCGGGAAGCGATTATCGACAACGCCATGCCGGTACTCGCCACCTCTTCCACCTGTACCTTTACGTTGCGTGATGAGTACCCTCACCTGCTGGATGTGGATAACAACGGCCTGCGCGAACATATCGAACTGGCGACGCGCTTTCTGTGGCGTAAGCTGGATAGCGGTCAGACGCTACCGCTCAAGCCCCTGCCGCTCAAGGTGGTCTATCACACGCCGTGTCATATGGAAAAGATGGGCTGGGCGCTTTATACCCTTGAGCTTTTACGCTTGATTCCGGGTCTGGAACTGACGGTACTGGATTCTCGCTGCTGCGGCATTGCCGGAACCTATGGGTTTAAACGCGAAAACTATCCGACCTCGCAGGCCATTGGCGCTCCGCTGTTCCGCCAGATAGAAGAGAGCGGCGCCGATATCGTGGTGACCGACTGCGAAACCTGCAAGTGGCAGATAGAGATGTCCACCAGCAAGCGGTGTGAACATCCCCTCTCTTTACTGGCAAAATCGCTGGGGTAAAAAAACCGGGGCAACAGGCCCCGGCGACTGCGTTCATTCAATAAACAGCGATTCGACGACGTTGATCCAGCCGTGCTCGCTGGCGACCTCCTTACCCAGCAACCAGCGACGCAGCATATTCAACGCCATCATGGCGCAAACCTCCTGACGCACCTGGAGACTGTGACGCGTTACGCTCATCTGCACCCGCAGAGCGTGCGTGCCCTGCGGTGTCGCCAGCGCAAAGTTGAGATGTTCGTCTTCCAGCCCCGTCACCGCCAGCGCCAGACCGGCAAAGTGGTTAACCCGTCGATCGGCGGCCCAGTGGGCGGTTTGTGCCAGCGTCTCTTCCTGAGAAGGCACCACTTCGCTTGCCAGCAACGGCGCACCGGCACGTGACAACTGCAGTGCCAGCAGCCCGCCGGTGAACTGCTCGCTCAGGGTCAGGCTCAACTGACGTGCCTGTAAGCCACGCGCGATATGCACCGGCAAACCGTCTGTCCCTTCGAAAATAAGATTTTCCCCCGCCACCCGCTGAACCTCGGGCCAGAGTGCCAGCATCGCCGCTTTCTGGCTCGCCGGGCCGGTGAGTTTCAGTTCAATGATCGGCATGGAGGAGCGATATCCCATCGTCACGCCTTCCGGCAGGGTCAGATGATCCAGGCTTTGTGCCAGATCGCTTTCTGAACGTCCAAAGGTGGTCAGACGAAGACAGACTGGAGGGTCAGGCAAAGTAAAACGTGCGCGTAAGCGCGGTAAAATCTCACGTTCTACCATCACCTTAAATTCAGAGGGTACGCCAGGGGTAAAGAACATCAGACAGCGATTCAGCGTAAGGGCAAAACCGCAAGCCGTCCCGACCGGGTTATCGACCAGCTCAGCGCTGGCGGGTATTTCGGCCTGTTTGCGGTTACTGGGTGCCATGACCCTGCCGCGCTCGGTGAAGAAACGCTCCATCTGCGCCAGCCATTCGGTGTGCAGCACCAGTTCTTCGCCTTTGGCGGTCGCCGCCGCCAGTGCGCTGAGGTCATCGCTGGTGGGACCCAGGCCGCCGTTTACGATCAGCACATCTGCATGCTCGCTACGCTCACGCAGAATGCTCACCAGCGCGTCCAGGCTGTCGCCCACGGTGTTACGGCGCGTTAAGGGCAATCCCTGCTCAAAGAAAAAATTGCCCAGCCAGGCTGCGTTGGTATCGGTAATTTGTCCATGAAGAACTTCATCACCGGTGGACAACATCTCCACATTTATCATTGTGCTCTCCCGCATATATAGTGAAAACACTATAGCGCAATCAGATGCGGTGGGAAGAGGAAACAGGCGCGGCAGGACACCGCGCCAGAAAATCAGAAACCTGCGCTCACGCCCACATAAGGGCCGTCAGCCAGCGCGTTGTCGCGGTTGCCGTCTTTACCCGCCAGGTTCAGATAACGATAACCGGCTTCAATCGTGATCGGACGCATGATGGTCCAGCGCGCGCCCGCGTTGGCTTCTTCATAGCTGTCGATGCCGCTGGAGAGCGAATCCGGAGAGTAGTAATACTCGCCGAACAGGCCGAAGCTATCGCCAATTTTCCACTGCAGGCCGCCACCTACCGCCGCCGCGTAACCTTCATCGCCGTCGTTCGGGTTAGTGTAAATGCCCTTACCGCCCACGGTAGCCAGGAACGGTCCAAGAGGAATGTTCAGGCCCAGGCCAAGGCTTGCCGCGTCGCCGTCGTCATCGTTATGTGTCCAGCCGCCGGTCATCGCCAGACCGGAGGTCTCGGTCCCCAGGCCAAAGCCGAGATGAGTATAATCCTCACCCGCTGAGCCGTTAAAGCTGATGGCGTTCGCCGCCGAAGAAACAACCATCAGGCCTAAGCCCATTAATGCCACTTTTTTCATTGTCGTGTTCCCGCACAATTTTATAGAGAAGTCCCAAAACCGCGAGATTTTAACCTGTGTCACCCGGGGATCAAGCACTCTGCGTGCGGCAGTACCGAAGTTTGTAACAAGCTGATACCGGGTGTTTTTTTACGTAAGCAGTAAAAAACGCATTTTCACGCACAATCCGCCCAGGGTTTCGCTGCGGATCAACTGCAGGTGACTGCGGTGCAGACGGGCAATATCGCCCGCCAGCGCCAGCCCAATCCCTGACCCGGTGGCATTACCGACGTTATCCAGCCGGTGGAAAGGCAGCATCGCCTGATGGATCTGATCCTCTTCAATACCCGGACCACTGTCCTCCACGCTCAGCTCAACGGCGCCGTTGTCCGTTCGCAGGAATACGGTCACCACGCCTTCAGCCGGCGTGTACTTAATCGCATTCTCCAGCAGATTGGCGCACAGCTCACCCAGCAGTACGTCATCGCCTTCAATCATGACCGGCTGCTGCAGGCCGTCATAGCCGAGATCAATCGCTTTACTGCGCGCCTGCGCCAGCCGGGAGAAGCAGCAGTTCTGCACCACCTGAACCAAATCCACCGGCGCAAACTGACCCTCCCCCTGCTCTTTACGCTTCACCGCAGAAAGCTGCAGCAGCCGTTCGGTCAGCACAATGGTGTCATCCAGGGTGGCATTGATGGCCCGCAGGCTCTCCTGCCACAGGGCGGGATCCTGACGCGTCAGGGCGACGGAGACTTGCGTTTTCAGCACCGCCAGCGGGGTTTTGAGCTGATGCGAGGCATCTGCGTTAAAGCGTTCCTGTCGCGACAGCACGCCGCGCAGCCTGTCGATATAGCGGTTAAACGCCACAATTAACAAGCGGGTCTCGGACCAGGGCAACAGCTCCGGCAGCGGCGCGAGGAGGCCAGGCTCCCGGCGTACCATCAGCGAAGAGAGCTGGCGCATCGGGCGCAGTACGCGACGCAATAGCCACGCGGTCAGCACCAGGGTCAGCAGCACCAGCAATCCCTGAGAAACCCAGGAAGAAAAGAGCAACTGGCTGGCAAGATAGCGGCGGGACTGGAGCGTCTCTGCGACGTAAATCTCCGCCATGCCGACAACATTATCCTCATTGACGGGTTGCAGCAGGCGCGCAACACGAATCGCCTGCCCGCGATATTCGGTGTGATAAAACCACGCCAGCGCCGGATAGAGCGTGGTGCGGGATATCGCTGGCGGCATCGTTGGCAGATCGTCGTAGCCGGAAATCACCCGCCCGTCGGGATCGACCACTTTATAGTAGAGCCGGTCGTTCATGTTGAGTTCAAAGCTGTCGAGCACCACCCAGGGTACATTCACATCCAGCTTGCCGTCATGTACTACCAGCCGCTCCGATATGGTGCGGGCAGACGATAACAGCGTGCGGTCGTAGGCCTGCGTGGCCGCCTGCAATGCGCTGACGTAGCTGTTAAAGGCCGACAACCCCCACAGCAACAGCAACGGAAGCCCGAGGAACAGCAGCAGTTGCAGGTAAAGCGACTGCGGCTTAACCCACCTCATCGCCACACTCCAGCACATAGCCCAGCCCGCGAAGGGTAGTGACCCGCACGCCGCTACCGCTGAGCTTTTTGCGCAGACGATGAATATAGAGATCGATACTCTCTGGGCTGACATCGTCATTCAGGCTAAACACCTGATCGAACAATTGCTGCCGGGAAACGGGCCGGGTCCGGCGATGCATCAGCACCTTCAGCAATGACAGCTCCCGCGGCGTGAGTGACAGAGGCTCATCGCGCAACAGGAAAAAGCCTTCGTCGTCATACTCCAGCTCTCCAAGGCGCTGACGCTCCTGCGTTCGCCCTTCGCTTCTGCGCAACAGGGCGCGCAGCCGTGCGTCCAGCTCCTCCAGCTCAAACGGTTTCGGCAGATAATCATCCGCCCCGGCGTTCAACCCCTTCACCCGGTCCGCCACGTTACTGCGTGCAGTCAGAAACAGGACAGGCAGCGTCTGGCCGCGTTTACGCAGGCGATGCACGACCTCCAGACCGTCAAAGCCGGGCATACCGATATCCAGAATGGCCACCGCATAGCTTTCTCCCTGCAACAGATGGTCGGCGGCGCGCCCGTCAGAAACGCAGTCCACGGCAAATCCCTCCTGCACCAGCGCTTTCTCCAGCCAGTGAGCCAGCTCACGATTATCTTCCGCCAGTAAGAGACGCATATCACATCCTGTAAAGTTGGTGACGCATTGAAAGGGAAATGAAAGGTTATTGTTTTAACAATCACGCAACGGAACCGCTACAAGGTGGTTCACATAATCAGAAAAAAGACCCGTACCCGTACTCCCGGAACTCCGGCGTGAGGATAAACGATGAAAAAACAATTACTTTCTGCCTTTGCTGCAAGCGTATTGATGATGAGTGCCTCTGTTGTTCAGGCGCAGGATGCCCCGTCCCGCACCGAGTGCATCGCGCCGGCGAAACCCGGCGGCGGGTTTGATCTCACCTGCAAACTCATTCAGGTCAGCATGCTGGAGACCGGCGCTATCGCCAAACCCATGCGTGTGACCTATATGCCCGGCGGCGTAGGTGCCGTCGCGTACAACGCGATAGTCGCGCAACGCCCTGCGGAAGCCGGTACGGTGGTCGCTTTTTCCGGCGGCTCGCTGCTGAACTTGTCTCAGGGGAAGTTTGGCCGCTACGACGTGGATGACGTGCGCTGGCTGGCAACCGTCGGTACCGACTACGGCATGATTGCCGTGCGGGCGGATTCACCGTGGAAATCCCTGAAAGACCTGCTGACCGCCATGGAAAAAGATCCGAACAGCGTGGTGATTGGCGCCGGGGCCTCCATCGGCAGCCAGGACTGGATGAAAGCCGCCCTGCTGGCGCAGCAGGCGAAGGTTGATCCTCACAAGATGCGCTACGTGGCGTTTGAAGGGGGCGGCGAACCGGTGACGGCGCTGATGGGGAATCACGTTCAGGCGGTATCCGGCGATCTCAGTGAAATGGTGCCCTATCTGAGCGGCGATAAAATCCGCGTGCTGGCCGTTTTCTCCGAGAACCGCCTGCCGGGCCAGCTTGCGAACGTCCCTACCGCAAAAGAACAGGGTTATGACCTGGTCTGGCCGATTATTCGCGGTTTCTTCGTTGGGCCAAAAGTGACCGATGCCGAATACCAGTGGTGGGTCGACACCTTCAATAAACTCCAGCAGACCGACGCGTTTAAAAAGCAGCGCGATCTGCGTGGGTTGTTTGAGTTCAACCTGAGCGGCAAGCCGCTGGATGAGTACGTTAAAAAACAGGTCGTCGATTATCGCGAGAAGGCAAAAGCCTTTGGCCTGGCCAAATAACCGGAGGCGGTATGAGCGATCGTATTTTTGCCGGAATTTGGCTGCTGCTCTGTGTGGGAGGAATGTTCGTCGCCTGGCAGATCCACAGCGAATACAGCTATGAACCGGTGGGGCCGCGCCCCTTCCCGATGGGCATTGTCGGTCTGATGCTGCTCTGCTCGGTGGCTCTGCTGCTCCGCCATCCGGATACCGTAGAGTGGCCACCGCGCCGTATTCTGCAACGTCTGCTGGTGATGGTGATTGTTTTGCTGATGTACGCCTGGGGTTTTGAGTGGCTCGGCTTTCCGCTGGCGACCGCCATTCTGACGATGGTGATCGGCATGCTGTTTAACGCCACCCTCCCCGCTGCGGTGGTTTCCGGCGCAGTGCTGGGGATTTCACTGTGGTTCGCCTTTGATCGCCTGCTGGACGTGACGCTCCCGCTCGGCGCATGGCTTAATTAACGGAGCACGCTATGGATACCTGGATTTATCTCTCACAGGGGTTCGCCGTGGCGATGACCCCGGAAAACCTGGTGATAGCCCTGATCGGCTGCTTTGTCGGGACCATTGTGGGTTTGTTGCCCGGCCTTGGGCCGATTAACGGCGTCGCCATTTTACTCCCGCTGGCATTTGCCCTGCATCTGCCTGCGGAATCGGCGCTGATCCTGCTGGCGACGGTGTATATCGGCTGTGAATATGGCGGGCGTATTTCCTCTATCCTGCTGAACGTGCCCGGGGATGCGGCGGCCATAATGACCGCGCTGGATGGCTACCCGATGGCACGGCAGGGTCGCGGTGGCGTGGCGCTGTCTATCTCTGCGGTCAGTTCGTTTTGTGGTTCGCTGATTGCTATCGGCGGTATTATTCTGTTTGCCCCTGCGCTGGCCCAGTGGTCGCTGGCGTTTGGTCCGGCAGAATATTTTGCCCTGATGGTCTTTGCCATCGCCTGTCTTGGCAGCATGATGGCACAAAATCCGCTGAAATCGTTTTTGTCCGCGTTGATTGGCTTAGGGTTAGCCACCGTCGGCGTGGATGCCAACACCGGGGTTTATCGCTTTACCTTTGACAGCGTCCACCTTTCCGACGGCGTGCAGTTTATCGTGGTGGTGATTGGCCTGTTCTCGGTCTCTGAAATTTTATTGATGCTGGAACATACCAGCAGCGGTCAGACGCTGGTGCGCAAAACGGGCCGCATGCTCTTTAATGCCAAAGAGGGCGCACAGTGTATCGGCGCAACGCTGCGTTCGTCGGTGATTGGCTTCTTCGTCGGCATTCTGCCGGGGGCCGGAGCCACCATCGCCAGCGCCATCACTTACATGACCGAGAAAAAGCTCAGCGGCAACAGTGACAGCTTCGGCAAGGGGGACATTCGCGGGGTAGCGGCACCAGAGGCGGCGAATAACGCCTCGGCCTGCGGTTCGTTTATCCCGATGCTGACCCTGGGCGTGCCGGGATCGGGCACTACGGCGGTGATGATGGGCGCGCTGACGCTCTATAACATTACGCCTGGACCGGCCATGTTTACCGAGCAGCCGGATATTGTCTGGGGGCTGATTGCCGCACTGCTGATCGCCAACGTGATGCTGCTGGTCATGAACATTCCGCTGATTGGTCTGTTCACCCGGATGCTGACCATTCCCCTGTGGTTCCTGGTACCGGCTATCGCGGCCGTCTCTGCGGTGGGGGTGTATGCGGTTCATAGCACGACCTTCGACCTGGTGCTGATGGTGCTGCTTGGCGTACTGGGCTACATCCTGCGTAAGATGCACTTCCCGATGTCGCCGCTGATTTTAGGCTTTGTGCTGGGAGAGATGCTGGAGCAGAACCTGCGCCGCGCCTTGTCCATCAGCAACGGCAATATGTCTATTCTGTGGGACAGCAGCGTGACGAAGGTGCTGTTAGCGATGGCCGTCCTGGTGATTGTGGTTCCGCCTGTACTGCGTTTGCTGCGTCGCCGCCAGCGCAAACCGGCGCCGGATATCGGTTAATCACCCTTTCAGAAGACGAGCAACCCACTGTTTTAACGCCTGGCGGGAAATTTTAATCCCGCCATTTTTGAGCTCTGCCGGCAGCATCAGCCAGTGCACCGGCTGCTCAAAGCGCGCCAGTTTGTCCTGGACCCACGCCGGGAAGCCGGTGATATCGGTTCCCGGTTCACACTCCACCACCGCCACCGGACGCTGACCGAACTCGGCGTCATCCAGCGGGACGATAAACGCCTGGTTTATCTGCGGATGGCGGGCAATAACCCGCTCAAGGCTTTCCGGCTGGATCCCTTCGCCCCCGCTGAAAAAGAGGTTGTCCATCCGGCCAAGGATCGTCAGGCGTCCGTCATGCCATTCCCCGCGATCGCGGGTAGCAAACCAGCCCTGTGGATTGGTCAGCGGAATCAACGCGCCGTCCCGCCAGTAGCCTGCGGCCATACTTTGCGCTTTGATCCACACTTCACCGTCGACCACCTGTACCTCTCTGCCCGGCAGCGCAGCGCCGACGTCCGGTTCACCGTCCGCCTCTTTGGCGCAAACCGTTGAGGCAAATTCCGTCAAACCGTAACCACAGAAGGTGCGGATCCCCCGCTGGCTCGCCTGCTGAGTCAGATCCACGGGAATCGCGGCCCCGCCAAGCAGTACGGCTTTCAGCGCGACAGACTGGTGTACATTGAGCAGACGCCAGAGCTGAGTCGGGACCAGTGAGGCATGCGTACAGCCCTGCAGGGCCTGCACCAGCGGCAGCTTCTCGCGGACGGTTAAGCGTGCGCCGGCCTGTAGCCAGCGCCACAAAATCCCCTGACCGGAGACATGAAACAGCGGCAGGGAGAGCAGCCAGTCGTCTTCATCGCCGTAGGGCATCAGCGAAAGCACGCCGCGCGCGCTGGCAAGATGGGCGGCACAGGTATGAACCGCCGCCTTGGGTAAACCGGTAGAACCGGAGGTCAACGTCATGGAAGCCAGGCGCGATGGCTGCCACGCCACGCGATACACGCCCGGCGCCTCGCGAAGAGTAATGGCCACCAGACCGTCATAATTGCCGTCCAGCACCAGCGCAAAGCGCAGCGTCATCTGCGGGAGCAACACGTCCAGCAGCGGGTGCGGCAGTTGCGGATTAACGGGAAGAATACGTGCCCCGCACTGCAGCAATGCCAGCCACGCCATCAGGGTTTGCGGGTGATTATGCGCCAGCAGCAGGACGCCGTCGCCCTCCTGCACACCCTGCTCATGAAAGCCTGCCGCAAGGCGGTCGATACGCTCGCTCAGCTGTTGCCAGCTGAGCGTCTCATCGTTGAGCCTCAGGGCCGGTTTATCAGCATGTTGCGCACGCCAGTGTCGCCACGGCCAGTCGATAAAACTCATCGCAACGGCTCCAGCGCCTCTGGGTCGAGAAACGGCAGCGTGCTGTCCGGCCATGGACGGATCAGCTGATTTTGCATCAGGTTCAGCGTATCGAGACCGGGGACCGTGTCCGGCGTTAACCAGGCGGCAATGCGCGCCAGTTGCGTCAGGCCCAGGCTGGACTCAATCGAAGAGCTGATGACCGCCGTCAGCCCGGCGGCATGGGCCAACGCGACCTGTTCGCGTACCTTAGCAAGGCTTCCGGTCAACGTCGGTTTAATAACAACCGCGCTAACACCCGGTTCGGCGACAAACGCAAAGCCGTCTTCACGAAGGCTTTCATCCCAGGCGATGGCAATGCCGGTTTCGCGGGCAAACGCCCGGGAATCGTCGCGGGTTTTACACGGCTCTTCCAGAAACGCGATGCGACTGCGGTACGCCGGGTTTACATACTTCGCGAACTGCTGCGCCTTAAGCGGCGTCCAGGCGCGGTTAGCATCCAGACGCAGATGCAGGTCGGGCAACGCTTCCAGTAAGAGGTTAGCGACCATTCCGTCGCGCACCGCTTCATAGAGACCGACTTTGATTTTCGCCACTTTCTCGCCCGGCATGGCGGCGAGCAGCGCAAAGAGTTCATCCGGATCGCCCGTACAGAGCGGTGCCGCGCGGTAATTCGCCTCTGCAGGCAAGCTACCGTCCAGCTCCGCCAGCGCGCAGCTAATACCAAACGCCGCGGAAGGCACTTCCGGCAATGCCGGGTTCGCGCCCTCACGCCACTCACTGGCCCACGCCAGCAATACCGCCTGCGCGTCATCCAGCGATTCAAGGCTAAAGCCCGGCAGAGGCGAAATCTCGCCCCAGCCTTCCTGCTCGCCCTGCTGCAGATGCACCAGCAAGCCATCACGGGTCTTTAACCGCCGTTCACGCAGCACCACGCCCGCGTCCATCGGTATCTGCCAGCGGTAAACCTGCGCGCGACGCATTACGGGTTACGCTTGTATTTGCTGAAGTCAGGCTGGCGTTTTTCGTTAAAGGCGTTGCGCCCTTCCTGCCCTTCTTCGGTCATGTAGAACAGCATGGTGGCGTTACCTGCCAGCTCCTGCAGACCCGCCTGACCATCGCAGTCAGCATTCAGGGCCGCTTTCAGGCAGCGTAGCGCCATTGGGCTGTTTTGCAGCATTTCGCGACACCAGCGTACGGTCTCTTTTTCGAGGTCGGCAATCGGCACCACGGTGTTCACCAGGCCCATATCCAGCGCCTCTTTGGCATCATACTGGCGGCACAGGAACCAGATTTCACGCGCCTTTTTCTGACCGACGATGCGGGCCATATAGGACGCCCCCCAGCCGCCGTCAAAGGAGCCGACTTTAGGTCCTGTTTGACCAAAGACGGCATTTTCTGCGGCAATAGTCAGGTCACACATCATATGCAGCACATGGCCGCCACCGATGGAGTAGCCTGCCACCATCGCGACAACCGGTTTTGGACAGGTGCGGATCTGGCGCTGGAAATCGAGCACGTTCAGGTGGTGAACGCCAGAGTCATCCTGGTATCCGCCGTAGTCGCCACGCACTTTCTGGTCGCCACCGGCGCAGAACGCTTTGTCGCCTTCCCCGGTCAGAACAATCACCCCGATATTGTCATCATAACGGGCATCCGCCATCGCCTGCATCATCTCTTTCACCGTCAGCGGGCGAAAGGCGTTACGCACCTGCGGACGATTGATGGTGATTTTGGCAATACCGTCAGCGGATTTGTGGTAACGAATGTCGGTGTAACCTTCGGAGCAGTCGTGCCATTCAACCGGTGCATACAGCATTTGTTCATCAGGATAGATCATGGAGTGTCCTTTATTCGAAGACGCAGTATCTGCGCCAGACACGCGGCAAAGGCATCCGGATTTTCCCGGTGCGCGTTGTGTCCGGCATGAGGAATCACATGGCGTTGAGCATTCAGTTCAGCGGCTATTGCGCCAAACCGGGCATCTTTTTCGCCATACACATAGTAAAAAGGGTAATCACGCTCACCCAGCGCGGCACGTAAGTCGTCTTGTTCGCCAAGCGACGTTGCCTGCAGCATAGCCGCAAGACTCTGCCCCTGGTTCTGGCTGCGTAAGGCAATCAGATCGTGGCGTTGCACATCGTTTAAAGAGGCAAAAACGGGCTGCTGATACCAGTCGTTAAAGACCACTTCAAGGGGTTCATTGCGGAATCGGGATGCCCAGCGCGCGTCCGACTGACGTCTTGCTTCACGCTCCGGCTCAGATTGCAGCCCCGGATGCCCCCCCTCAACGACCAGCCCCCTGAGTCCTGCCGGGCCACGTGTGGCGTGATACATGGCGATACGTCCGCCGAGGGAGTAACCCACCAGCCAGTAATCAAGTATGTTGTAACTAAGAAGGGTTTTGGTCAGGAGATTACTGACATCTGCAAATCCCGAAACAACCACATCCGCCGAGCCGCCATGTCCTGGCAGATCAACATACAGCGCCGGATAGTCAGGTAATCGCTCGCCAATCTCATGCCATTCATGACCATCGCCTGAAAACCCGTGCAGGAAGACAAGCCACGGGTAGTGGGGTTTACCTGCACGTTGCGCAACAGAAAGCATCATAAATGGCTTACCTGCGCCACCAGATTTTGCAGCGTTTTAGCGCCATCCGACTCATTGACCACCAGCTCAATGACCGTGGTCCCCGGCTGTCGCCAGGCGGTGCGGAAGGCATCGTCCAGATCGGCCCAGCTTTTTGGACGATGATATTTCAGGCTAAACATCGCTGCCGCATGTTCAAAATGCACGTTTTGCGGCATCAGGTAGAAACGCTCACGTTCGCTCTGCGGTGTCGGCAGTAATGAGAAAATTTGTCCGCCGTTGTTGTTCACCACGACCAGCACAAACGGGGCTGAAACCTGGCGCAGGAGTGCCAGGGCATTCAGGTCATAAAGCGCGGAGAGATCGCCTACAATGGCCAGCGTGGATTTTGCGCTGGCACGCTGCACACCGGCTGCGGTCGAAAGCAGTCCGTCGATGCCGCTGGCCCCACGGTTGCTGTAAACCGGATAACCCGCAGGCAGTTGCGAGAGTGCATCGATTAACCGCACCACCAGGCTATTGCCCACAAACAGCTGGCCTTGCTCGGGCAAATATCGGTGAACGCGATGCGCAAACTCTGCCTCGCCAAAGCCTTCACATTGTTGAGCGGTTAATTGCCAGGCCTGCTGTGCCAGTGCCGGAATGGCTGTCGCCCACGGCGCGCGTTTTTCCGCAGGATGGGCATCCAGCCAGGTATCAATGTCGCTGACCAGACGGCGACCACGATGATGTGCCGGGTCCAGCCGGCCTTCCAGCGAATCGATAATCCAGTATTCCTCAGGCTCACAGGTGGCCTGCCACTGAAGCAGACGTTTGCCGGTCAGACTTGATCCCAGCTGTACGACAATTTGCGCCTGCGCCAGTTCGCTGACTGCGCCAGCGTTCCCCAGCCATAGGTCCGCACAGGGCAGCGGCTGCCCCGTCTGCGACAGCACATCGCCGATCAACGGCCAGCCCAACGTTTTCGCCCATTCAGCCGCCAATTTTCCTTCACTCGCACTCATCCGCCCGGCAACGACCACGCCACGCTTTTGCCGCCAGAAAAACCAGTCCCGCTGGCGAGCGCTTTCGAGATGAGTTTGTGTGCGAAGCCAGGGTTTATCGCTGCGCCACCAGTCACCCAATGATTGCTGCCACTCAACGCCTGTGTCATCAAGCTCGCCGTACAGCGGCTCGGCAAAAGGACAGTTAATGTGCAGCGCGCCGTGACGCAGGGAGCCCAGCGCATTATCCAGCGTAGAGACCAGCCAGCTGGCGGGGATATCCTGCGTGGGACGCGGAAGCGCAACGGACACCGACGGATGAGAGGAAAAAATCCCGGGCTGACGAATAGCCTGATTCGCGCCGCAATCAATTAACTCCGGCGGTCGGTCTGCGGTGAGCAGTACCAGCTTTTCGCCCGTCAGGCCTGCTTCAATTAACGCAGGATAAAGATTCGCGACCGCCGTACCGGACGTCACAATCACCGCCACGGGCGCACGACTGACTTTCGCCAGCCCCAGTGCCAGATGGCCCAGCCCGCGCTCATCAAAGTGCGTATGATGCACCAGAGCCCGGTTTTCCGCCGCCGCCAGCGTCAACGGCGTAGAGCGAGAACCCGGTGCAATACAGACGTGCCTGACACCATGGCGCGTCAGGGCTTCAAGAATGACCGCCGCCCAGCGTCGGTTAAAAGAACTTACTGACATGAGATTGTCCGGTATCAATATTGCGACACAGTATAAATAATAGGAAAAGATGGAATTTTGATATGAATCGGGAATGCGCGACTCTGTCTTAATCCCTAAGGAGCAAACTTCTCAATCCTGCAGCTTTATTTTCGATTTCCAGCCACTCCTGTTCAGGATCCGAACCACTGACAATGCCCGCCCCGGCGTAAAGCCGTACCTGCGCGTCCGTGACCCGCGCCGAGCGGAGCGCCACGCAAAATTCACTTTGAGCGAGCGAGAGATAGCCCGCCGATCCGGCATACCATTCCCGATCAAAGGGTTCCACGTGTTGAATAAACTCACGAGCCGCCTGTCGGGGGAGGCCCGCAACGGCCGCCGTGGGCTGGAGCAGATGCAGACACTGCTCATCATCAGCATCGTTCATTTCGGTCCAGATACAGCGGCGCAAATGCTGTACTTTGCGCAGGCGAACCACCTGTGCGGGCAGCACCTCCAGCGACAATGTATGACGCTGCAGGCGCTGGCAGATATCTTCAACCACCAGCATATTTTCGCGCTGATTTTTATCGTCATGCATCAACCAGTCACTCAAACGCTGCGCCTGAGCATCGTCGCTACTGTTGGCCACGGTCCCTGCCAGGGCTTCTGTACGCAGGTGTTTCCCGCGTCTGCGCCAAAGCCGCTCGGGGGTTGAGCCCATAAAGGCATTTTGCGCATCGAAGACCATGCAGAAATGAAAGCAGGTGAGATTGAGTGCCCGGCTGGCCGCCATCAGTGCGATGGGGTTGACCGGTTGTGAAAACTGCAGGTCCGTTGCCCGCGCCAGCACCACTTTTTCGAATTCACCGCGTGCGATCGCGTCTGTCGCCCGGGCAATTAATGCCATCCATTCAGGACGGCTGGACGAATGGGTTTCGCTGACGTTTTGCAAAGGCAGGCGTGGCATCGGCCTGAGACGGGAAAGTTGCTGTAAAAATGCCGCCGCCTCCCGCGCGTCTTGCGCCAGGTCGCTTGAGCTGAACAGGGTCAGGCGCAGCGTGGCCATCCCTCCTTCACGCAACCATAACAGACGCGGCAAAAAAAGATGTCCCTGCTCTGGCGCAAAGGCATTCAGGCCACAAACACGGGTATCGTCACAGGAAGTGTGGGCACGCAAAAAGCGTTGCGCTGCAGCAAGAGAAGTGAAATGTATGAGGGATCCGAGCGCGGCCAGCTCTTCATTACCGTTACGCTGCTGCCAGTAAAACTGCGGATAGCATAACTGTGAACCCAGCCATGACAGGGGATCGAAAGCATCGTTTAACGGAAAAGAGACGTCCAGATGACGTAAACCGGGTGTGGCTGGAATGTCATGTGCGAGCAGAGCATGCAATCGCTCCAGCGCATCAGATAGTGAATGCACGCGGACCTCTCCCTGTAAAACCTCACATTATACGGGGTACTCGCCCCAAAAGGCAGTACCCACGTTTAGGGAGGGGTCAGCACGGGCAGAAAAGCGTGATTAACGACGCGCTAATAACAGCCCTAAGACCAGACCTGCCGCAGCCCCGACGCCAATACCCTGCCACGGTTTTTCATGCACATAATCATCAGCACGATAGACCGCTTTTTTGGCACGGTAGTAATAATTGTCGGATGCATGGCTGACGCGGTTCTTCACGTCTTCCAGCGCCTGCTCGGCACGCGCTTTCAGCTCAATATACTTTTGGTCCGCCGGATCGCCTGAAGAGCGCAGCACTTCTTCCAGCGTCTCGCTCAGCAGAGCGAGGTCGTCATCGATACGTGTATCCCAGGATTGAAATGACATAGTTATCTCCTTGTGTGTGCATCAGTCCGGTAACTATAGACAACCCCGCGCCATTACGCCTGTTTCGCTTCTCGTGCCATGCCAATGTGCGGGATCCCATCTTCGTCATAGACTTCCGTTACCGGTAAGAAGCCAAAGTGGGCATAGAAAGGTTGAAGATGAGCCTGTGCGCCAAGGTATAACGCCTTGTCAGGCCAGTGTTTTTTGCAGGATGAGAGCGTTTGTTCCATCAGCTGATAGCCGAGCTTTTCGCCACGTGCCTTGCCGCTAATCACCACGCGGCCAATCACCACTGGATCAAAATCGTCTTCGCTTTTCAGAATCCTCGCATACGCCACCAGCGCGTCGTCGCGCCAGCCGAGGAGATGACGGTTTTCACCGCTCAGGTCGTCGCCGTCTACATCCAGATAGGGACAGGTTTGTTCAACCACGAACACTTCGCAACGTAGCTTAAGCAGGGCATATAGCGCGGATGCGCTGAGCTCACTATGGTGTAAATCTTGCCACTGAATCATGTCAGGCTCCTTATGAGGTATCATCCCGTTATACTAAACACTTTATCGTTCGGCAAAGAGTCTGACTGTGTTATGGAACTGATTTTTCTGGGTACGTCTGCGGGTGTGCCAACCCGTTCGCGCAACGTAACGGCAATGCTGCTCGATTTACACCATCCCGTCCGGGCGGGACTGTGGCTATTTGACTGCGGCGAAGGCACGCAGCACCAGCTGTTACAGACGCCTTATCATCCGGGTAAGATCGATAAAATCTTTATTACTCACCTGCATGGCGATCACCTTTTTGGTCTGCCCGGGCTGTTGTGCAGCCGTTCGATGGCGGGGAACGTCAATGCGCTGGTGATTTACGGCCCGACCGGCATTCGTGAGTTCGTCGACACCACTCTGCGTCTGAGCGGCTCGTGGACCGATTATCCGCTGGAGGTGATCGAAATAAACGAAGGCGTTGTCTTTACGGATGCGGATTATACCGTGAGCGCACACTCGCTTAACCATCCCGTTGAATGCTATGGCTATCGCATTGTGGAACATGACAAACCGGGCGCGCTGGATGCTGCCGCGCTGATTGCCCGCGGCCTGAAACCTGGCCCGCTGTTCCAGCGCCTGAAAAAGGGTGAAGCAGTCACGCTTGAGAATGGTGACACGGTTAACGGTCAGGATTATCTTTCCTCCCCCCAGCCGGGTAAGAAGCTGGCTATTTTTGGCGATACCGGTCCCTGCCCGGCGGCGATGGCGCTTGCGCAGGATGTCGATCTGATGGTGCATGAAGCGACGCTGGAAGCAGCCATGGAAGAGAAAGCAAACAGCCGCGGGCACAGCTCAACGCATCAGGCGGCACGCGTTGCCCGCGACGCAAACGTGAAGAAGCTGGTCATTACTCACGTCAGTTCCCGGTACGATCGACAAGGCTGTGCCAGCCTGCTGGCAGAGTGTCGTACCCTCTTCCCAGACTGCGACCTGGCAGAAGATTTTGCCCGCGTCCGCGTTTAGTCCTTCATTTTTCCCTCAGCGTGCCGATAACGATTAAAAGGCAAGCATCTCACTTGAGGGTACAATGGATAATTTCCAGAAAGATATTGATGACAGGGCCAATCTGACCCTGTCGAACCGGTTTGAACTGCTGTTGTTCCGTCTCGGCACCTCGATGGATGAGACCAAATCTGAGCTGTTTGGTATTAACGTATTTAAGCTGCGTGAAATTGTACCTATGCCGGCGTTCACCAAACCGGCGGGGATGAAATCGCCGCTGATGGGAATGGTGAATATCCGCGATCAGGTGATCCCGGTGATCGACCTGGCTGCCGTGGCGGGCTGTAAGCCTAAAACCGGGCTGAATATTCTGTTAATTACCGAATATGCCCGCAGCGTGCAGGCGTTTGCCGTCGAGTCGGTCGAGAATATTATGCGTCTTGACTGGAAACAGGTTCATGCCGCAGAAACCGCCGTCAGCGGTCGTTACATCACCAGTATTGCGTGCCTTGATGAAAAAAGTGACACCAACGATCTGGCCATGGTGCTGGATGTTGAGCAGATTCTGTATGACATCACCCCCGCCAACCATGACCTGCACGCCACCAATCTGAAGACCACCAAATTTAATATCAAGCCTGGTGCGGTCGCTATTGTGGCGGAAGATTCAAAAGTCGCGCGTTCGATGCTGGAAAAAGGGCTGCAGGCGATGGCGATCCCGGCGCAGCTGCATATCACCGGGAAGGATGCGTGGGAGAAGATTGGCGTGCTGGCCGCGCAGGCGCAGGCCGAAGGGGTGCCGATCACCGATAAGATCGCGCTGGTACTGACCGATCTTGAAATGCCGGAAATGGACGGTTTTACGCTGACGCGTAAGATCAAAACCGATCCAGTCCTGAAAGATATTCCCGTGGTCATTCACTCCTCCCTTTCAGGGAATGCCAACGAAGATCATATTCGTAAAGTGAAGGCCGATGGTTACGTGGCAAAATTCGAGCTAAACGAATTGTCATCAGTGATTGAAGAGGTGCTGGATCGTTCGATGAAGAAGATTGACGGTCCGTTGATTAGCCGTAAGCAGCTGGCGTGAACGTATTTTCGCTGTCTGGTAATGAGTAAACCCGCTTCGGCGGGTTTTTTGTTGGGTGCACGCTGGTGCCCTCACCCCGCCCCTCTCCCACGGGGAGAGGGAGAAAGACAGAATCCGTGCCCGGTTTTGTTGGGTGCACGCTGGTGCCCAAACCCTGGTCCTCTCCCACGGGGAGAGGGAGAAAGGCAGAATCCGTGCCCGGTTTTGTTGGGTGCACGCTGGTGCCCAAACCCTGGTCCTCTCCCACGGGGAGAGGGAGAAAGGCAGAATCCGTGCCCGGTTTTGTTGGGTGCACGCTGGTGCCCAAACCTTGGCCCTCTCCAACGGGGAGAGGGAGAGGGACAGAATCCGTGCCCGGTTTTGTTGGGTGCGCTCTGATGCCCTCACCCCGCCCTCTCCCACGGGGAGAGGGAGAAAGGCCGAATCCATGCCCGGTTTTGTTTGGTGCGGTCTGGTGCCCTCACCCCGCCCCTCTCCCACGGGGAGAGGGAGAAAGACAGAATCCGTGCCCGGTTTTGTCGGGTGTGCGCTGGTGCCCTTAGCCCGCCTTCTCCCAGAGGGAGAGGGGGAAAGGCAACAGCCGCTGGTCAGGATTCATATCGAGAAAGGGGAAATAAAAAACCCGCCGAAGCGGGTTTTTCTTTTTTACGCCTTGATTACATCAGCGGCATGGCATGTTGTACCAGCGTAATCAGCGGCTGCGGATAGACACCGAAGATCAGCACCAGAAGCGCAGAGATGAGCACCACAATACCACCGGCGCTGTACTGCCAGTTGGTTGGTGCATCACGGTTAAGCTGCTGAGGTGCATTCAGATACAGGCTCACGGCAACGCGCAGGTAGTAGTACAAACCGATAGCGGAGCCAATAACCACTGCCGCTGTCAGCCACCACAGGCCCGTCTGCACACCGACTGCCAGCACGTAGAACTTACCGATAAAGCCGAGCGTCATCGGGATACCTGCCAGAGACAGCATCATCACCGTCATCACCGCAGACAGAATCGGGCGATGCCAGAACAGACCACGGTAGGAGAACAGGGAATCGGCATCCGGACCACGGTATGGGCTGGACATCAGGCTGACCACGCCGAACGCGCCCAGGCTGCTGAACAGATAACCGGCCAGGTATACCCCAACGGCTTCCATCGACATCATCCCGCTCTGCAGCGCAATGAGCGCGACCATCAGGTAACCCAGATGGGAGATAGAAGAGTAACCCAGCAGACGCTTAATGTTGGTCTGGCTCAACGCCATCAGGTTACCGAAGATGATGGAGACGAACGCAATAATGCCGAGCACAACGCGAACCGCTTCGCTATCACCCACCGGTGCGTACATGAACAGACGCATCACCACCCCAAAGATGGCAATTTTACTTGCCGTCGCCAGGAAGGTAGAAACCGGCGCAGGTGCACCCTGGTAGACGTCTGGCGTCCACAGGTGGAACGGCACCAGCGAGAGTTTAAAGCCGAGGCCAACAATCATCATGCCCAGACCCGCCAGCAGCAGCGGCTCATGCAGCATGCCGTCGCCCAGGCTCTTGCCAATGGCGACGAAAGAGAGGTTACCGGACTGTGCGTAAATGAGCGCAATACCGAACAGCAGGAACGATGACGCAGCCGCAGACAGGATGGTGTACTTGATACTGGCTTCCAGCGAACGTTTCTGACGGAAGGCATAGCCAATCAGGCCGAACAGCGGCAGAGAGATCAGCTCAATACCGAGGAACAGCGCCGCCATGTGGTTCGCGTTTGCCAGAAGAATCCCACCCAGCGAGGCAATCAGTACCAGCAGGTAAAACTCTTCTTTGTTGTCGTTGTACCCTTCAAGCCATGGATAAGCAAACGTACAGGTTGCCAGGCTCGCCAGCAGGACCAGCCCGGTGTAGAGCATGGCAAATCCGTCAACGCGCATCAGAGGCGTGACGTCCATTGCCCCCGCCTGGCCAACAAACCAGAGGGAGACTAATGCAGCGTTCAGACCCAGAACCGACAGCGTGGCATTCAGGAAGTGATTGCGTCGCCACGCAATGGAGAGCATCACAACCACCACCGTCAATCCGACGATCAGCAGCGGTAGCAGCGCAATCAGTTGTTGTGGAGTTATTGTCATGGCGATTTACGGCCTTGTAGTAGAAGCAGAATTAACAAACCACTGCTGGATGTTGCTCATCGCAGAATGCGAGGTATCCAGAATCGGCTGCGGATAGAAGCCCAACAGCACCAGTAGTACGACCAGCAGCAGAACGATCGACAGCTCTCGCAGCGACATTCCCGGCAGCGTTTGCGCAGCAATTTCGCTTTTCGCTTTACCGAAGTAAGCGCGATGCAGCATCGCCAGCGAGTAAACGGACGCGAAGACCAGACCGAAGGTGGAGATCACGGTGATCGCCGGAACGACCTTGAAGCTGCCGAACAGAATCATAAATTCGCCGACGAAGTTACCGGTCCCCGGCATACCCAGGGTAGCAACGGCGAAGAACATCGAGAGCGCAGGTAGCCATTTAATCTTGCTCCAGAGACCGCCCATCATACGCATATCGCGTGTGTGCAGGCGTTCGTACAGCTGACCGCACAGGATGAAGAGACCGGCTGCGGACAGACCGTGCGCAATCATCTGAATCACCGCCCCCTGGTACGCCAGCTGGCTGCCGGTGTAGATGGCAATCAGCACGAAGCCCATGTGGGAAACGGAGGTGTATGCGATCAGACGTTTAATATCGTACTGAGTGAAGGCCATCCAGGCACCGTAGAAGATACCGATCACACCAAGCCACATGGCAATTGGCGCGAACTCTGCGGAGGCATTCGGGAACAGCGGCAGTGCAAAACGCAGCAGGCCGTAGGCCGCGGTTTTCAGCAAAATACCCGCCAGGTCAACGGAACCCGCCGTTGGTGCCTGGGAGTGGGCATCCGGCAGCCAGCCGTGCAGCGGTACTACCGGCATTTTCACCGCAAAGGCGATGAAGAAGCCCAGCATCAGCAGGTATTCTACCCCGTGCGACATTGGCGTTTTCAGCAGCTGTTCGTAGTTGAAGGTCCAGACGCCGGTCGCATCGTAATGGACAAACACCAGTCCCAGGATGGCAATCAACATCACCAGACCACTCGCCTGGGTGTAGATGAAGAACTTGGTTGCCGCCGTGATACGCGTTTTACCGTCAGAGGCCTTATGGCCCCACAGCGCGATCAGGAAGTACATCGGCACCAGCATCATCTCCCAGAAGAAGAAGAACAGGAACATATCGATGGCCAGGAACACGCCGATAACACCGCCCAGGATCCACATCAGGTTGAGGTGGAAGAAGCCCTGGTATTTTTGAATTTCTTGCCAGGAGCACAGGACCGCCAGAACGCCGAGCAAACCGGTCAGGACGACCATCAGCAGTGACAGACCATCCAGCGCCAGGTGAATCGTGATCCCAAAGCGTGGGATCCACGGCAGGATAAACTCTGACTGCCACTGCGGAAGGCCCGCAGATTGAGTCAATGAATAACCGCCCTGCATCCACAGTTGCAGCGACAGTGCCAGCGTCAGTCCCATGGTGATCAGCGCAATCCAGCGCGGCATCTTCACGCCAAAGCGTTCGGTCTGCCAGCACAGGAACCCACCAATGAAGGGAATCAGTATTAGCCAGGGTAATAACATGGCGATATTTGTTCCTTGTTTAAGTCCGGTTCAGGCTATCTTGCTCGTCATAGTGAACCCCGACTGTGCTCGCAATCTTTACGTACTTCAGTACGCTTCGGTTGCTGTGCGCAGGCGGTGTCCACTCTGACTTCGCCGATAACGCCTGTCCTTTTGGACCTGATTTCAACGAATTCTAATTAAATTCACTTTACGACTAACGCAACACCATCAGCAGTGCCAGCACCACAACCGCGCCGATGCTCATGGATGCAACATACCAGCGCAGATATCCGTTCTCGCTCAGCAGCAGACCTTTGCCTGCAAAGCGGGAGAGGATGGCAGGGATGTTCATCATTGCGTTCAGCGGATCGCGTTTTAGCAGCCACGCAATGCCCAGGAATGGCTTCACGAAGATCTTATCGTACAGCCAGTCGAAGCCCCACGCGTTGTACCACCAGGTGCCCAGCAGACGGCCTGGCGCACTGTTGGCAATCGAGGTCACGAGCGTACGTTTGCCCAGCCACAGCCATGCCGCAATCAGGATGCCCGCAATCGCGACCACACCGGAGGTGATTTCAAGCGTCAGAACGCGACCATGCTCAAGCTCGGTGGTATCCGGCAGGACACCCTGCAGCGGTGGCACAATCATTGCCCCGATGAAGGTGGAAAGGATCAGCAGCACAATCAGCGGCAGGTGGTGAGTAATCCCCTTCCCTGCATGGGCGTGAATTTGTTCTTTACCGTGGAAGACGATGAAGATCATACGGAAGGTATACAAGGAGGTCATAAACGCACCGACCAGACCCGCAACCATCAGATTGATATGTCCATTTGCCATGGCGCCCGCAAGGATCTCGTCCTTACTGAAGAAGCCCGCGGTAATCAGCGGCAGAGCCGCCAGCGCCGCGCCGCCCACCAGGAAGCAGACATAGACCAGCGGAATGGATTTACGCAGTCCACCCATCTTGAAGATGTTCTGCTCGTGATGGCAGGCCAGAATGACCGAACCAGACGAGAGGAACAGCAGCGCTTTAAAGAACGCGTGCGTCATCAGGTGGAAAATGGCTGCATCCCACGCCTGAACGCCCAGCGCCAGGAACATGTAACCAATCTGGCTCATGGTGGAGTAAGCAAGCACGCGTTTGATGTCGGTCTGGACCAGCGCGGCAAAGCCTGCCAGCACCAGCGTCACCGCACCCACGATACCCACCAGATGCAGAATCTCCGGCGTCATCAGGAACAGACCATGCGTACGCGCAATCAGGTAGACCCCAGCGGTAACCATGGTTGCGGCGTGGATCAGCGCGGAGACAGGCGTTGGGCCCGCCATCGCGTCAGCAAGCCATGTCTGCAACGGCAACTGTGCGGATTTACCCACAGCACCACCCAGCAGCATCAGCGTTGCCCACATCAGCATGTTGTTGCCTGCTTCGAAGTGTGCCGGCGCCAGTTCCACCATTTCGCGGAAGTTCAGCGTGCCCAGTTCGTTGTAGAGAATGAACAGCGCGAACGCGAGGAAGACGTCACCCACACGGGTTACGACGAACGCTTTCATGGCGGCTGCGCCATTCTTCGGATCGGTATAGTAGAAACCGATCAGCAGGTAAGAGCAGAGACCCACGCCTTCCCAGCCGAGATACATCAGCAGCAGGTTATCGGCCAGCACCAGTACAACCATGCTCGCGATAAACAGGTTGGTGTAGGCGAAGAAGCGGGAGTAACCCTCTTCACCGCGCATATACCAGGAGGCAAACATGTGGATCAGGAAGCCCACACCGGTCACCACGGAGAGCATGGTCAAAGAGAGACCATCCAGCACCAGGTTGAACCCGATATTGAAATCACCGACCGACATCCAGGTCCACAGCGGCACGCTGAAGGGTTGACGTCCGTTGTTGAAGAAGTCGATACCCGCGTACGCCGTCACCAGCGCAGCCAGACCGATAGAGCCAATGCCCACGGTTGCAGACAGATTCTCAGACCAGCGGCCGCGAGAAAATGCCAGCAGCACGAAGCCAATCAGCGGAAAAATAATGGTTAAGGCAAGCATGTTCATCCACGCAACTCACTTACTGAATCGATGTTCAGGTTCTGGCGGCGACGATGGAGCTGCAGCAACAGCGCCAGGCCAATACTCGCTTCGGCAGCCGCAAGGCTGATAGCAAGAATGTACATAACCTGACCATCAGGCTGTCCCCAGTAGCTCCCGGCGACCACAAAGGCCAGCGCAGAAGCGTTAATCATGATTTCCAGACCGATCAGCATAAACAGCAGATTGCGGCGGATGACCAGACCGGTTAAGCCCAGAACGAATAATATCGCGGCGAGGATCAGTCCATGTGTTAAAGGAATCATGCGCGCTCCTCCGTTTTTCTTTTCGCGCGATCGTCGGTACGATTGCTCAGCACCTCGCCAGCACGCTCTTCGCGGCCCACGTGGAAGGCAACAACCAGACCGGCCAGCAGCAGCATTGACGCCAGTTCAACCGCCAGGACGTACGGACCAAACAGCGCAATACCCACTGCTTTCGCGCTAATCGGCGTACCGTCAATGCCCTGGTCGTTGACGCCCAGAATGGCGTAAACAATCACCACCAGCATGATGGCCGACAAAATTGCCGGGCCAATCCATACCTGCGGTTTTAACCACTGACGTTCCTGCTCAATTTCAGAGCCGCCCAGGTTCAGCATCATCACCACGAAGACGAACAGCACCATGATGGCTCCCGCGTAGACGATGATTTCCAGTGCACCTGCAAAATGCGCGCCCAGAGAGAAGAACACCCCGGAAATAGCCAGCAGCGAAATGATTAAATACAGCAACGCATGCACCGGATTGGTGTGCGTAATCACTCGTAGCGTAGCCAGGATGGCGATGAGGCCACAGATATAAAAAGCGAATTCCATTGCCCTCTCCTTACGGTAACAGGCTCTTGACGTCGATAGGCTTGGCTTCGTTCTCTGCTTCGCCCTTATCTTTGCCGTCGATTGCCATACCCGCCATCCGGTAGAAGTTATATTCCGGGTATTTGCCCGGACCGGAAATCAGCAGATCCTCTTTCTCGTACACCAGATCCTGACGCTTATACTCACCCAGTTCGAAATCCGGAGTCAGCTGAATCGCCGTGGTTGGGCACGCTTCTTCGCACAGACCGCAGAAAATGCAGCGTGAGAAGTTAATGCGGAAAAACTCAGGGTACCAGCGGCCATCAACCGTCTCTGCTTTCTGCAAAGAGATACAGCCTACCGGACAGGCTACCGCACACAGGTTACAGGCAACGCAGCGCTCCGCACCGTCCGGATCGCGCGTCAGCACGATACGGCCGCGGTAACGTGGTGGCAGATAGACCGGCTCTTCCGGGTACATCTGGGTTTCGCGTTTAGCAAACGCGTGCAGGCCGATCATCCAGATACTGCGTACCTGGGTGCCGAAACCTACCAATAATTCTTTTAAGGTCATGGTCTAAAGCCCCTTATGGCTGCTGCCAGAGAATGACAGCCGCCGTTACCAACAAGTTGACGAGCGTCAGCGGCAGGCACACTTTCCAGCCGAAGGACATTACCTGGTCATAACGAGGACGCGGTAAGGACGCACGAATCAAAATGAACATCATCATGAAGAACGCGGTTTTCAGCGCGAACCAGATGAACGGCGGTAAGAACGGGCCATGCCAGCCACCAAAGAACAGCGTTACCATCAACGCAGAAATGGTGACGATACCGATGTACTCGCCCACGAAGAACAGACCGAATTTCATCCCGGAGTATTCAATGTGGTAACCGTCGGCCAGTTCCTGTTCGGCTTCTGGCTGGTCAAACGGGTGACGGTGACATACCGCCACGCCCGCGATAGCAAAGGTGACAAAACCAAAGAACTGCGGGATCACGTTCCAGATATCAGCCTGGTTGTTGACGATGTCGGTCATGTTGAATGAACCGGCCTGCGCCACCACGCCCATCAGGGAAAGACCCAGGAACACTTCGTAGCTCAGGGTCTGCGCGGAAGCACGCATCGCTCCCAGCAGGGAGTATTTGTTATTACTGGACCAGCCCGCAAACAGCACCGCATAAACCGCCAGGCCTGCCATCATCAGGAAGAACAGGATCCCGATATTCAGGTCAGCGACCACCCAGGTCGGGCTGACAGGCACAATGGCGAAAGCCAGCAGCAGCGAGGTAAACGCAATCATCGGCGCCAGGGTAAAGATGACGCGGTCCGAGAATTTCGGGATCCAGTCTTCTTTAAAGAACATCTTGATCATGTCCGCGACCAGCTGGAGTGACCCACCCCAGCCTACGCGGTTTGGTCCGTAACGGTTCTGGAACAGACCGAGCAGACGACGTTCACCAAAGCTCATGAACGCGCCGCAGGTAACGACCACCAGCAAAATGACGACCGCCTTGAGAATGCTAAGCAGAATGTCGATAAGATCCGGCGTTAACCAACTCATGCTTTTGCCTCCTGCAGATTATCAAGACGCGCGCCTGCCAGAACCGGTGCAATACCCGGCATGCCCATTGGCAAACCAACCTGCCCTGCCGTCAGACCTTCAGAAATGATCAGCGGTAAGCTGATTGTCTGGCCTTCATAGCTAAAGGAGATATGGCTGCCTGCATTGACGCCCAGCTTCGCGGCATCTGCCGGATTGAGCTTAATGTAAGGCTGTGGCATACGGCTCTGGAAAACAGGAGAACGCTGGGACAGTTCATCACTACCAAACAGATGATAGTAAGGCGCGATACGCCAGTTTCCTTCCTGTGCCTGGAAGCTTTCCGGAACGGTGGTAAAGAAATCCAGACCGGTTTCAGATGCTTCGATCAGACGTACACCCGGGTCGCCATGACGCAGAGAACCCCCCACTTCGGCCTGGAATTTGTTCCATGCCTGCGGTGAGTTCCAGCCTGGTGCCCATGCAAATGGAATCTGAGAGCGTGGTGCAGACGGCTGGTTGTTCCCTTCCATCGAGAAGGCAAACATCGTGTCTTTATCCTGCGGCTGACGTGGTTCGTGAACGCTGATGTTCGCACGCATCGCCGTACGACCGCTGTAACGATGCGGTTCACGCGCCAGTTTCTGGCCACGAATACGGAAGCTTGCGTCAGGAGCCGCATCTTTGATACCAGCCAGCTGAGGCAGTTTTTCGACCACGGCGTCGATCACATGATCGAGCTGAGTCCAGTCAACCTGACGGTTTTCCACGGTGCTGTGCAGCGAGTGCAGCCAGCGCCAGCTTTCCAGCATGATGGTATTACTGTCGTAATACGCCGGGTCATAAACCTGGAAGAAACGCTGTGCGCGGCCTTCGTTGTTAATCACCGTACCATCGCTTTCAGCGAAGCTTGCCGCAGAGAGCACAAGGTGCGCTTTATCCATAATCGCCGTACGCTGATGGTCAATCACCATCACCAGCGGCGCTTTGGAAAGGGCTGCGTCTACACGCGCCGCAGAAGCATGACGATGCAGATCGTTCTCAAGAACAATCACGCCATCAGCCGCTCCGGATTCCAGCTCGCTGAGCGCTTCTTCAAGAGAACCGCCGCCCATCATACCCAGTCCGACGCTGTTCACCGCACGGGCAATCATGGTAACACCCACATCGGCACCACGGCCTTTCAGGGCTTTCGCCACGTTCGCCGCGGCCTGAATAACGTCAGGGCTACCGGCGTTAGTACCCGAAATAATCAGGGGTTTCTTCGCGCCTGCCAGCGCCTGAACGATCACGTCGATCTTGCTTTGAAGGTCACGATCCAGACCCTCAACGGATGGCGCGCTGTTGTCCAGCGCGTGGGCAATGGCAAAGCCAAGACGCGCCTGATCTTCAACCGGCGCACGGTAGGTCCATGCGGCGATATCATCCAGACGGGTGCTGTCCACGTTGGTGACAAACAACGGATGCTTCGCACGCTGGCCGATGTTCAGGATGGCCGCAATCTGCCAGTCAGCCACTTTCTGCGCCGCCGCCATTTCACGTGCTTTACCTTTCACCGCCTGACGAACCGCCAGGGCAGCGCGAGCGCCGGTCTGAGTCAGATCTTCACCCAGCACCAGAACCGCATCATAAGATTCTATTTCGCGCAGCGCTGGGGTATGAATACCGCCTTCACGCAGCACTTTCAGTACCAGTTGCAGACGTTCCTGCTCGCCGGTGGCGATACCGGTATAGAAGTTTTCCGCACCGACCAGTTCACGCAGGGCGAAGTTGCTTTCAACGCTGGCACGCGGAGAACCAATACCGATCACTTTTTTCGACTGGCGCAGAATATCTGCGGCACCCTGCATCGCCTGTTCAGCATTCAGGCTAATCAGGTCATCGCCACGACGTTGAACCGGCTGACGCGGACGGTCTTTCAGGTTCACATAGCCATAGCCGAAACGACCACGGTCGCAAAGGAAGTAGTGGTTAACGGTACCGTTGTAACGGTTTTCGATACGGCGCAGTTCGCCATAACGTTCACCCGGACTGGTGTTACAACCCAGGGAGCACTGCTGGCAGATGCTAGGTGCAAACTGCATGTCCCATTTACGGTTGTAGCGCTCGGAGTGCGTTTTGTCGGTGAATACGCCGGTCGGGCAAATTTCGACCAGGTTACCGGAGAATTCGCTTTCAAGCGTGCCATCTTCCGGACGACCGAAGTAGACGTTGTCATGTGCGCCATACACGCCCAGATCCTGACCGTCTGCATAATCTTTGTAGTAACGCACACAGCGGTAGCAGGCGATGCAGCGGTTCATTTCGTGAGAGATGAACGGCCCCAGATCCTGATTACGGTGGGTACGTTTGGTAAAGCGATAGCGACGGAAGCTGTGACCCGTCATGACGGTCATATCCTGAAGGTGGCAGTTACCGCCCTCCTCACAGACCGGACAGTCGTGCGGGTGGTTGGTCATCAACCACTCCACCACGCTTTCACGGAACTGCTTCGCTTCTGCGTCGTCGATAGAAATAAAGGTGCCTTCGGTTGCTGGCGTCATACAGGACATGACCAGGCGACCACGCGTGTCTTCCGCGTTTTGATATTGCTTCACCGCACACTGGCGGCAAGCACCGACGCTTCCCAGCGCCGGATGCCAGCAAAAATACGGAATATCAAGGCCAAGAGACAGACAAGCTTCCAGCAGGTTGTCGGCCCCATTGACTTCGTATTCTTTGCCGTCTACATGAATCGTAGCCATTAGCATGCTTCCAGTTGGCTCAGACCAGGTCTGAGCGTTAATCAAAATTCTGTTTTTACCAGCGCGCTTTCAGCAGGTTCGGCTGAATCCCATTAATCGCATGGGTATTGCTGAACGGCTGCTTGATGCCTGCTTCGAATTCGTCGCGGAAATATTTTATCGCGCTCTGCAATGGCTCAACGGCGCCTGGTGCGTGGGCGCAGAAGGTTTTACCCGGGCCCAGGAATCGACACAGTTGCTCAAGTGTCTCGATATCGCCAGGCTGGCCTTCGCCACGTTCGATGGCACGCAGGATCTTCACGCTCCACGGCAGACCATCACGGCATGGCGTACACCAGCCGCAGGACTCGCGGGCAAAGAACTCTTCCAGGTTACGCACCAGCGAGACCATGCCGATCTCGTGGTCGACGGCCATCGCCAGCGCCGTACCCAGACGGCTGCCTGCTTTACCAATGCTTTCGAATTCCATTGGCAGGTCAAGGTGGGCTTCGGTCAGGAAGTCAGTCCCTGCCCCACCCGGCTGCCAGGCTTTGAATTTCAGGCCATCGCGCATGCCGCCAGCGTAGTCTTCAAGAATTTCGCGGGCAGTGGTGCCAAACGGCAGTTCCCACAGGCCAGGGTTTTTTACACGACCCGAGAAGCCCATCAGCTTGGTACCGGCATCTTTACTCTTCGAGATGCCCTGATACCACTCCACGCCGTTCGCCAGAATGGCCGGGACGTTACACAGGGTTTCAACGTTGTTTACGCACGTTGGTTTACCCCAAACGCCGGAGCTTGCCGGGAACGGAGGCTTGGAACGAGGGTTCGCACGGCGGCCTTCCAGGGAGTTAATCAGTGCGGTTTCTTCACCACAGATATAACGCCCTGCCCCGGTGTGGACGAACAGCTCGAAGTCAAAACCGGTGCCCAGAATGTTTTTACCTAACAGGCCCGCTTCGGTTGCTTCAGCGATCGCGCGACGCAGGTTTTCAGCTGCTTCGATGTATTCACCGCGCAGGAAGATGTAGCCACGGTAGGCTTTCAGCGCAAACGCGGAGATCAGCATCCCTTCCACCAGCAGGTGCGGCAGCTGTTCCATCAGCAGGCGGTCTTTGTAAGTGCCCGGTTCCATTTCATCGGCGTTACACAGCAGGTAACGGATGTTCATGGATTCGTCTTTTGGCATCAGGCTCCACTTAAGACCAGTGGAGAAGCCCGCACCGCCACGCCCTTTTAGACCGGAGTCTTTCACGGCATTGACGATATCGTCCGGCGCCATGCCTGAAAGCGCCTTGCGAGCCCCTTCATAACCGTTTTTGCTTTGATATTCTTCAAGCCATACCGGCTGTTTGTCATCGCGAAGACGCCAGGTCAGCGGATGAGTTTCAGCAGTACGAATTACCGTTTTCATTTGTACCGCTCCAGCAGGTCAGGAATCGCTTCCGGCGTGAGATGGCTATGAGTGTCCTCATCAATCATCATGCTCGGCCCCTTGTCGCAGTTACCCAGGCAGCAGGTAGGAAGCAGAGTAAAACGACCGTCGAAGGTCGTTTGTCCCGGCTTGATATCGAGTTTTTTCTCGAGAGCCGCCTGAATCCCCTGATATCCCGTGATATGGCAGACCACGCTATCGCAATAGCGAATCACGTGTCGGCCCACCGGCTGGCGGAAGATTTGGCTATAGAATGTCGCCACGCCTTCCACGTCGCTTGCCGGGATACCCAGCACATCGGCGATCGCGTAGATCGCGCCATCCGGCACCCAACCGCGCTGCTTCTGTACAATTTTCAGCGCTTCAATGGACGCCGCACGCGGGTCTTCGTAGTGGTGCATTTCGTGCTCAATGGCCGCACGTTCTGCTTCACTCAGCTCAAAAGCCTCGGTTTGTGGTTGTTCATTCTCGTGCATAATTAGCGGTCCACATCTGACATAACAAAGTCGATACTACCCAGATACACAATCAGGTCAGAGACCAGACTGCCGCGGATAGCGGCCGGGATCTGCTGCAGGTGCGCGAAACTTGGCGTACGCACACGGGTACGGTAGCTCATGGTGCTGCCGTCGCTCGTCAGGTAGTAACTGTTGATCCCCTTGGTCGCTTCAATCATCTGGAAGGACTCCTGCGCCGGCATGACCGGGCCCCAGGAAACCTGCAGGAAGTGCGTGATCAAGGTTTCGATATGTTGCAGCGTGCGCTCTTTCGGTGGCGGCGTCGTCAGCGGGTGATCCGCTTTGAACGGGCCTTCCGGCATGTTGTTGAGGCACTGCTCAAGGATACGCAGACTCTGGCGCAGCTCTTCTACTTTCAGCATCACGCGGGTGTAGCAGTCAGAAACACCGCCGCCAACCGGGACTTCAAAGTCGAAGTTCTCGTAGCCAGAGTAAGGACGGGCTTTACGCACGTCGAAATCGATACCCGTTGCGCGCAGGCCAGCACCTGTGGTGCCCCACTCCAGCGCTTCTTTTGCACCGTAAGCAGCCACGCCTTTCGAACGACCAATCAGAATGGTGTTACGCAGTGCAGCTTTCTCATAGGAAGCCAGACGCTTCGGCATCCAGTCGAGGAATTCGCGCAGCAGGCGATCCCAGCCGCGAGGCAGATCGTGTGCCACACCGCCGATACGGAACCAGGCTGGGTGCATACGGAAACCGGTAATGGCTTCGACCAGATCGTAGATTTTCTGACGATCGGTGAATGCGAAGAAGACCGGCGTCATCGCCCCGACGTCCTGGATGAACGTAGAGATGTAGAGCAGGTGGCTGTTGATGCGGAACAGTTCTGACAGCATGACGCGAATCACGTTAACGCGATCCGGCGTGGTAATGCCTGCCAGTTTTTCAACGGCCAGCACGTAAGGCATTTCGTTTACGCAGCCGCCGAGGTACTCGATACGGTCAGTGTAAGGAATATAGCTGTGCCAGGATTGACGCTCGCCCATTTTCTCAGCACCACGGTGGTGATAACCGATATCAGGGACGCAGTCGACAATCTCTTCGCCATCGAGCTGAAGAATAATACGGAAGGCACCGTGCGCAGACGGGTGGTTTGGACCGAGGTTGAGGAACATGAAATCCTCGTTTTCGGTGCCGCGCTTCATGCCCCAGTCTTCCGGCTTGAAGGTCAGCGCTTCCATCTCCAGATCCTGTTTCGCTTTCGTCAGCTCAAACGGGTCGAATTCGGTGGCGCGTGCCGGATAGTCTTTACGCAGCGGGTGGCCGGTCCAGGTCTGCGGCATCATGATGCGCGTCAGGTGCGGGTGGCCATCAAAGGTCATACCAAACATTTCCCAGGTTTCACGCTCATACCAGTTGGCGTTCGGGAAAAGTTTGGTGATCGTCGGCAGATGCATGTCGTTTTCAGACAATGCCACCTTGAGCATGATATCCGTATTACGGTCTATTGAGATCAGGTGGTAGAAAACGGAAAAATCCGCAGCAGGGAGACCCTGGCGGTGCGTGCGCAGACGTTCATCCATGCCGTGTAAGTCAAACAGCATGACGTAAGGTTTTGGCAATTTCTTGAGGAAATCGACCACTTCCAGTAATTGTTCACGTTTCACCCAAACAACGGGTACCCCGGTGCGGGTGGCCTGAACAGTAAAGGCATCCGGCCCAAAACGGTTGCGCAGTTCGCCAATAACCGGGTCATCCAGATGATCCCGGGTAAGACTCGCGGCTTGCGCGGTTAAGTCGGTCATATTGTTCACCATTGCAAATGGTCCGTGGTGACTGTCGGGCGTGGCTTCGCGCTATTTGAATAGTGATATGCGAAGGTTGACTCCATGCCCACAGGCGCAAATTAAATTTCGTCAGGCGTACGCAGGTTAGTCACTGCGATACGTTCGCCGCGTTTACGCTCGCGCTCAGACTGCATATTGGCGCGGTAGACACCCTGATCGCCAACCACCCAGGAGAGCGGACGACGCTCTTTCCCGATGGAATCCTGCAGCAGCATCAACGCCTGCATGTAAGCTTCCGGACGTGGCGGACAGCCAGGGATGTACACATCCACCGGGATAAACTTATCGACGCCCTGCACGACAGAATAAATGTCGTACATACCACCGGAATTTGCACATGCCCCCATGGAAATGACCCATTTCGGCTCGAGCATCTGATCGTAAAGACGTTGAATCACGGGAGCCATTTTGGTGAAGCAGGTCCCTGCAACCACCATCAGGTCAGCCTGACGCGGTGATGCACGCAGTACCTCAGCACCAAAACGCGCAACGTCATGCACCGCAGTGAATGACGTCACCATTTCAACGTAGCAGCAAGAAAGACCAAAGTTGTATGGCCAAATGGAGTTCTTACGCCCCCAGTTAACCATATCGTGCATGGCATGTTCGAGCTTGCCCATATACACGCTTTTGTTGACTTCTTGCTCCAGGGGGTCGGTTACGATCTCCTGTTTTTGCAGGGGGTAACGGTCATTCTCACCGTTAGGATCTATGCGGGTGAGCGTATAATCCATCTTATTGCCTCGCTGTTACTGCTGACGATTAGAGTTACTGTTTTCCGGATTGCTCAGTTCACGACGTGAGCGCGCAGGTGTCCAGTCCAGCGCGCCAATGCGCACCAGGTAAAGCAGACCGGCCAGTAGCACTAAAATGAAAATTGCGGCTTCGACAAAGCCGACCCACCCGCTTTCGCGAATTGAAGTTGACCAGGCGAAAAGGTAGAGCGCTTCAACGTCGAAGATGACGAAGAACATGGCCACCAGATAGAACTTGGCGGACAGGCGTAAGCGAGCGGTACCTACTGAATCAATACCTGATTCGAAAGGTGTGTTTTTGTGCCTTGCGCGGGCGCGACCGCCCAGGAACCAGCCGCCGACTAACATCAGGCAGCACAGACCTATGGCAACAATAAGAAAGATTGCGAATGCCCAATGGTGAGCGACGACTTCTGTGGATGTTGACATACTCATTGCTTACTCATCAAAAGTGATATCTACAACGCTGCTCTTACTGGCAGATGGACATCACATCGATTCATGGGGAGGAATGAAAAACCTTACACCGACTGTCAGAAATGAGACGTAGACAGCAAAATGATGTGGTTTTTTACTCCTTTCTATAACCTTTTGTCAACTTTAACAAAGGTTTCTTCACATTAAATCACATAGAGTGATTCTCATTAACAATTCATGCCCTTTAACCCTGGTGGGTTGATGACTTTACGTCAACGGCATCTTGTTGAATCGTGTCCGTTTTGGAAGTAAAAAAAATAACCCTCCTATTTTGACAGGATTTGCCGCCGATTCCTCCCCCTAAATAGGAGTATTTTCTTGATCTGTGACACGCTTTTGTTAATTCAATCAAAAAAACAGCAACATATTTACTGGATTTTTAACATCAGGGTGGTCAGAGAAGACTTAAAGACCGGATCGTGCAAAAATCATCCAGATACATTCATCTGACTGATTATAAAGCGCATTTTACTATAACCCTGATGTTTTTAATGTTGTTTTTAGTAAAAAAAAACCACTCAGCCAAAAATATGCCTGAGTGGTTTCTTTCTACACTTACAAATTGTTACGAGAATTCTATGAGTCAGATCACTCAAAGTCCTTTTCCGCAATGAGGGAATCGCCCCCCCCTTCCGGAGTAACAGTCTGGTATTGCCACGGATTATGGTAGTTAACCATTGCTTCAAAAACGACTTTCGCCAGTTCGTTGTTGCTGGCAGCGTTATGACACAACAGGTATTCCGTATCCGGAAGCGCCGGCAAGCCGTCAGACTTACCCAGCACCCGTAAATCCGGGCTCATCATCTCTACGGGACGTGCCGTCACGCCCAACCCTGCTTTCACAGCAGCCCGGACCGCAGGCAATGTTGAGGCAACATACGCCAGACGCCACGGAATATTGGCTTCATTCAGCGCAGAAAGCACCATATCCCGGAACGGGCTGGGATCGTCCAGCAGCACCAACGGAATAGCTTCGCCTTTTTGCAGAACATACTCTGCGGCGCAGTACCAGTGCGTCGGTGACGTGCGTAGCGTCAGGCAATCAAACTGACCCGGGCGGTGCGTCGTCACAACCAGATCGACTTCATGCGCGTTGAGCATCTCGACCATAAACGCATTACGTTTTACGCTCACATCAAGGGCAAGCTTCGGATAAACCGAACTGATCCGATTGAGCAGAAACGGCAATATCGTGTCTGCGGATTCATCAGACGCGCCCAACGTTAACACCCCCTGGAGGTTGCTAAACATTAAGGCCATACATGCTTCATCATTAAAACGCAGTATTTTGCGGGCATAACCCAGCAACTGAATGCCATGCTCAGTTAACAGTTTATTACGACCATGGCGAGCAAAAAGCTCTTTTCCCACCAGTTGCTCCAGTCTCTGCATTTGTTGACTGACAGCAGACTGGGTTCGACAAACCGCAGCAGCAGCGGCGGCAAAAGTATTAAGATCAGCGACCGCAACAAAGGTTCTCAGCAGATCGAGATCGAGATTCATTATCGGACGATTTGCATTTATCATATCTATTCACTTACAGGTTGCTCGTGCGGAACTGCCCGGGTTGAAGCTGTGTGTATCAGGTAAACAAATCCTTCTGAAGATTTCCCTGCATCCCGGCCCGGCAGACTGCCTGACAGATAGCTATTGTGCTGGTGTATATCGTTGGTCAGAAATCACGTTTCATGACGCTATTTTTATTCTCTAAAACGTCCAGAATATTCAGCCATTCGCGAATTTATGTAAATTCCTTTAAAGGAGTGACATATTCGCCAGCATCTTTATCGCAACGCAGGTACAGAAGCAGAGCGTTGCTGACGCTTTCAAGCCAGAGATAACGCTAACAATAACAATCGACTTATTCAGGTTAAGACGTTCGGATAAACGGATCGTTGTTATCATTCACCCGCTTACCCGAGCGGGCATCTTAACCCAAATCCACTTTATTTATAAGTATTATTGCATTGACCAGGATTTATCGGGATTGATTACAAGGCACACTAATTTATTAAAATTAACGAAAATTGCCAACTCATCATTAATATTAAATAAATTTTGATGAACGCCCATTTTATTCATAAATAATGCTTAACATTAATTTTACATGGGTAACGCCTGTTTAAACCCCGTTTATTCGGGTAAGCCGCACTGAAAATTCAGCTTTTTCGAAATGTTACCCTGCGTAATCATACACGCTATCATTAAATGCGCTGGAATAAAATCATTTTAACCAGCACGATATCCACTACAACCCTTACATGGCGACACGTTAACCTGGTAAATCAAGCTTTATCAAAATTATTGCCCACAGAGAATTGATGCGACCAGCTTAAACGATTTCCTTTATTCAGCGACGATCAACAAAATCTTCTTCTGTGCACCCTTCAAAACAGCGCCTGGTGGGAGTACATTGTTCCGTGCTGACTTCCACGGCAGGGAGTGGCAATAACAGCTAAAAGGTCAAAGATTCATGTCCCCCATTGAAAAATCCAGCAAATTAGACAACGTCTGTTACGACATTCGCGGGCCGGTTCTCAAAGAGGCTAAGCGCCTGGAAGAAGAAGGCAATAAGGTTCTGAAACTCAACATTGGTAATCCTGCGCCCTTTGGTTTTGACGCGCCGGATGAGATCCTTGTTGATGTGATCCGTAATCTGCCCACTGCGCAGGGTTACTGCGATTCAAAAGGACTCTACTCCGCACGTAAAGCCATCATGCAGCATTATCAGGCACGTGGGATGCGTGACGTCACCGTGGAAGATATCTATATCGGTAACGGTGTGTCTGAACTGATTGTGCAGGCCATGCAGGCGCTGTTGAACAGCGGTGATGAGATGCTGGTTCCCGCGCCGGATTATCCGTTATGGACTGCGGCTGTTTCGCTCTCCAGCGGAAAAGCGGTGCATTATCTCTGCGATGAATCTGCTGACTGGTTCCCTGACCTGGATGATATCCGCGCCAAAATCACCCCGCGTACGCGTGGCATTGTGATTATCAACCCAAACAACCCAACGGGCGCCGTCTATTCAAAAGAGCTGTTAATGGAGATCGTGGAGATCGCCCGTCAACACAACCTGATCATTTTTGCGGACGAAATCTACGATAAGATTTTATACGATGCGGCGCAGCACCACTCTATCGCGGCCCTGGCGCCCGATCTGCTGACCGTCACCTTTAACGGCCTGTCAAAGACCTACCGCGTGGCCGGTTTCCGTCAGGGCTGGATGGTGTTGAACGGCCCTAAAAAACATGCAAAAGGTTACATTGAAGGGCTGGAAATGCTGGCTTCAATGCGCCTGTGCGCGAACGTGCCGGCACAGCATGCGATTCAGACCGCGTTAGGCGGCTATCAGAGCATCAGTGAATTTATCGTCCCGGGCGGACGCCTTTACGAGCAGCGCAACCGCGCCTGGGAACTGATCAACGACATCCCCGGCGTATCCTGTGTGAAGCCAAACGGTGCGCTCTATATGTTCCCAAAAATTGACGCTAAACGCTTCAATATCCACGACGACCAGAAGATGGTGCTTGATTTCCTGTTGCAGGAAAAAGTGCTGCTGGTTCAGGGAACCGCATTTAACTGGCCCTGGCCCGATCACGTTCGTATCGTGACCCTGCCTCGCGAAGACGAACTGGAAATGGCCATCAGCCGCTTTGGACGTTTCCTTTCCGGTTATCATCAGCTGTAATCTCTTCATCAGGCTGCCTCGGGCAGCCTGATTTGCATCTTGCCTCCCCTCCCCGCACAATGAAACCTGTCGCTGTGAAAGACAAAAGGTAACCTATGAGTCAGAGTCATTTCTTCGCCCACCTCTCCCGTCTTAAACTGATCAACCGCTGGCCCTTGATGCGCAACGTGCGCACGGAAAATGTGTCCGAACACAGCCTGCAGGTCGCGATGGTGGCCCATGCGCTGGCCGCCATCAAAAATCGTAAATTCAATGGCCAGGTGAACGCCGAGCGTATCGCTCTGCTGGCGATGTATCACGATGCATCCGAAGTGCTGACGGGCGACCTCCCGACACCGGTGAAATATTTCAACGCGCAAATTGCCCAGGAATACAAAGCAATAGAGAAAATTGCTCAGCAAAAACTGGTTGAAATGGTCCCTGAAGAGCTGCGCGATATCTTTGCGCCACTCATCGACGAACAGCAATGTACGGATGAAGAGAAAGCGCTGGTGAAGCAAGCGGATGCGCTTTGCGCCTACCTGAAATGTCTTGAGGAGTTATCCGCCGGCAATAATGAATTCTTTCTGGCTAAAACGCGGCTGGAAAAAACACTGGAATCGCGCCGCAGCGAAGAGATGGACTACTTCATGCAGGTCTTTGTGCCAAGCTTCCATTTATCGCTGGACGAGATCAGTCAGGATTCGTCTCTCTAAGATTTACGTCCCTTTGCCCGGCGGCGCTGTGGTTGCCGGGCATGACCTCTGTAAGATATCTTCGTCAGACGATCCCTGTCAGAACGGGAACAGCATCGGGATCAGCACCACGCAAACAATCATCACCAGGAGGGTAAACGGCACGCCCAGCTTAACGAAGTCGCTGAATTTATAATTTCCGGGCCCCAGGACCAGCGTGTTGACCGGAGAAGATACCGGCGTCATGAATGCCGCAGAAGCGGCCATCGCCACCATCATCGCGAACGGATAAGGTGAAACGCCCATGGATTTTGCCATCGCCAGCGCAATGGGGGCCATCAGTACCGCCGTTGCCGTATTGGAAATAAACAGTCCTATCGAGGCACACATGATAAACAGGCACACCAGCATCATGTACGGCCCATATCCACCGCCAACCTCCATTAATCCTTTCACCACCAGATCCACACCGCCCGTTTTTTGCAGCGCCAGCGCAAAGGGCATCATCCCGACAATCAAAATAATGCTTGGCCAGTGAATGGCCTTATAGGCGCTTTCTGCATCGATACAGCGGAATTTCCCCATCAGGAGACAGGCTACGATCGCGGCGATCGGATTGGGGATTTCATCCGTCAACATCAACGCCACCATCAGCACCAGACAAAATATGGCATGGGGTGCCTGGCTGTGCGCAGGCGAGGCATCGCTCTCCTCGACGGGCATATTAAGGACGACAAAATCACGCCCTTTTTGGCCGAGCTGGTTGATCAGTTTCCAGTTCCCGACCACCAGGAAAATATCCCCCAGCCGCAACGGTTCATCAACCACTGCGCCTTCCATTGCCACCCCGTCTCGCTTCAGCCCTACCACATTCAGGCCGTAGCGGGTACGAAAACTCATTTCACGCACCGTTTTGCCGAGCAATTCCGACTCCGGGATCAGCGAGACTTCAGCCATCCCGACATCAAGCGCCTGATCGGAGAAATACTCTCCACGTAACACCATCGGCTCCAGCAGTTGTTCACTGCAAAATTCCCGTAAATCCACATCCGCCGTGGACATATCAATCAGCAGAACGTCACGCGCCCGAAATTCCGATACGCCGTTAACGTTGACGATGACGCGTCGAAAACGCCGCCAGCGCTCAACGCCAATTACGTTAGCGCCGTAACGCTCACGCAGTTTCAGATCGTCCAGACGCTGACCAATCATGGGAGAACCCGGACGGATCGCCAGACGACGCGCCCGCCCGGTCAGACGGTACTCTTTAATCAGATCGCGGAAAGTACGACGTTTCCAGCCTTCAGCGCCTTTATGCTGCGAATCCCCTTTCAGCGCAAAACGGGTCAGTAGCATATAAAGGACGCCTAAAACCAGCACCACCAGCCCGATGGGCGTGACGCTGAAAAAGCTAAATCCCGCATAGCCTTCACGCAGCAACTCACTGTTAACGACCAGGTTTGGCGGGGTTGCCACCAGGGTCATCATCCCGCTGATGAGCCCGGCGAAGCTCAACGGCATCATCAGGCGTGACGGTGAGGTTTGCATCCGCATTGAGACGCTCAGCACGACGGGAATGAAGATGGCTACCACGCCCGTCGAGCTCATAAATGCCCCCAGACAGGCCACCGTCAGCATTAGATAGACAAGCATTTTGGTTTCGCTGCTGCCGGCGACTTTCACCAGCCAGGTGCCCACCACGGTTGCCACGCCAGTTCGCACCAGCCCGTCACCGATAATAAAGAGCGCGGCAATTAAAATAACGTTGGGATCGCTAAAACCGGAAAAGGCTTCAGGAAGGGTTAATGTGCCGCTCAGGACAAAAGCCACAATAACCAGCAACGCAACGGCATCCATGCGTACCTTGCCGGTGGCAAAAAGAAGAATGGCGATTACAAGGAGGCTAAGCACCCAAATCAGTTCACCGTTCACAACATATCCTTGTCAGAAAGAAAGGGGAGAATTTTGCCATAAAAAAGCCCCAGCAATGTGGGGCTATGTCATGTGATTACATTTTTTGGGAAACACTAACAATCCCGTCCGGTCCTCGGGTGACCACCAGCGCCGTGAGCGAGGTCAGGACAAAATCCGCCTCTGACAGACGCGGCGAATCCGCAGGTACGTTCACCGCGATGACATGACTGCCAGCGTTCAGCCCGGCAAGCACGCCTGCGGCGGCGTCTTCTACCACTACACATTCTGCCGGAGCCAGGCCTAACAGTTCCGCCCCCAGCAAAAAGGCATCCGGTTCCGGCTTGCCGCGCTTGACCCGTTCAGCCGTGATAAACACGTCCGGCATGGGCAGGCCGGCGGCCTTGTGGCGGGCATGGGCAACCGGAATGGAGCCGGAGGTCACAATAGCCCAGGGAATCTGCGCTTCATTTAAATGTTCAAGCAGTTCGCGGGCACCTGGTAAGGCGACAATGCCCTCCGTGTCGGTGGCTTCGATTTGCTCAAGCCAGGTAAATTCCGCCTGAATCTCTTCCTCTGTGCGTCCCGCCATGAAATGGCGTAGCGAGGTAATGGCCTGTTTGCCATGGATGAAATTCAGTACGTCCTGATGGTCGATGCCATGTTGGTCAGCCCAGTGGCACCACGAACGCTCAACAACCGGCAGCGAATCCACCAGCGTACCGTCCAGATCAAACAGAAAACCTTTACACTGCACACGCACCTCCTCAGGCATTAATAATTTGTTGGATCTCGTTGCTGCTTAAATGGTACTGACGCGGGCAAGCGTGCCAGACGCTCAGCATCCGCTGATATTTTTCCCACATTGGGGTCTGGGCATTGAAACCGTGCGTACCCGCATCAAAATGGGTGTAACGCCCTTCGGTGTTCACCATAAAGCGCACATAGCTTAAATAGCGTGCTTCCGTTGCCGCATCGAATCCCAGGAAGGTGACGCGACGCTCGTCAATGCTCTGCGCATCTTTGAGGTTAGTCCATGAGACATGCAGCGCATGGTACATCTCCATGATATCGATGATCGTGCGGCAGGTTTCTTCTTTTAATTCTCCAAACTCACGGTCCAGTTCGCGCATTTGCAGGCCAAAGCCACGCTCAACGATGGTCTGTAAGCGGCTGTAGCGTTCTGCATTGTCGGGATCAAGCATCGTCATCATCTTGTACTGGTTAGACAAAATCAGACGTTGAGCATGGGTCATTTCCATCTTTCGACTCCTGTGGCACATGGCACGTAAAAAAAAGACACGGTAACTGTCAGTTACTGTGCCTTCTTTTCTTAAGCGTTTCGATGATCAATCACAAGTCATCAAGGAATGTTTTATCAAGTTGGTTAAATGCCCGCTTAAGCGTATCGGCCAGCGCCTGATAATCCGGCTTGCCTTCGACAGGTGCGAGCGCCTGCCCGGCTTCCTGGAGTTTGCCGCGGACTTCATAAAACCAGCTTAAAATACCCGGTGGTAACGGCGTGACGGAACGTTTACCCAACCACCATAGTCCCTGCATGGGCAGCGTAAGCGCGAAAAGCGCGGTGGCGACCGCCGGACCCAGCTGGCCGCCTAAGGCTATCTGCCAGCAAAGGGTGAACACCGCGATCGGCGGCATAAAACGAATCGCATAGCGCGTCATGCGGATGACACGATTCTCGACAAACACAGGCGCAAGGCGTTTTTCCATCGGCCACGTCTTCGCATAATGCTGTCCCCGACGAAACAAACTCAGGAAGTTCACGGAGGGGTTTTCGGGTGTCGACATGGCTGTACCTCAACTTCACATATAAAAATTAAAATATTTGTGCAAATCCACAACAGGCTATGACAACGTTCAAAATATTTTGTCATCGCCACCCAGTATCGGGTATTCTGTGCCAGCCTCAAAGGGCCTTAGACGAGAATCGTTAACTCGTCAAATTATCACATATTATGTCATTGTCTGAAAATTGTTCAAAATGACATAAAATTAGATAGATTTCTTTCATCCTGTCAGAAAGTTTGCCTGACATGATGTTAATCATAAATGTCTGAGTCATCTTGCGTTACGCTGTTTAACTCACTGACGTTTTTTTAGCCACGTATCAATAGTAGGTACTTCCATGTCGAGTAAGTTAGTACTGGTTCTGAACTGCGGTAGTTCTTCCCTTAAATTTGCCATCATCGATGCCATCAACGGTGAAGAATACCTCTCTGGTTTGTCCGAATGTTTCCATCTTCCAGAAGCACGTATCAAATGGAAAATGGACGGCAGCAAACAAGAAGCGGCTTTAGGTGCAGGCGCCGCTCACAGTGAAGCGCTGAACTTTATCGTTAACACTATTCTGGCACAAAAACCAGAACTGTCTGCTCAGCTGACCTCAATTGGTCATCGTATCGTCCACGGCGGCGAAAAATACACCAAATCTGTGATCATTGATGAGACGGTGATTCAGGGTATTAAAGATGCGGCACCGTTTGCACCGCTGCACAACCCGGCTCACCTGATCGGTATCTACGAAGCGCTGAAATCCTTCCCGCATCTGAAAGACAAAAACGTGGCTGTGTTCGATACTGCGTTCCATCAGACTATGCCGGAAGAGTCTTACCTCTATGCCCTGCCGTATAACCTTTACAAAGAACATGGCGTACGTCGCTATGGCGCACACGGCACCAGCCACTACTATGTGACTCAGGAAGCAGCAAAAGTCCTGAATAAGCCGGTTGAAGAAGTCAACATCATCACCTGCCACCTGGGCAATGGTGGTTCTGTTTCTGCTATCCGTAACGGTAAGTGTGTTGATACCTCCATGGGTCTGACCCCACTGGAAGGTCTGGTGATGGGTACGCGTTCCGGTGACATCGATCCGGCGATTATCTTCCACCTGCACGACACCATGGGCATGAGCGTTGATGACATCAACAAAATGCTGACCAAAGAGTCTGGCCTGCTGGGTCTGACCCAGGTCACCAGCGACTGCCGTTATGTTGAAGACAACTACGCAGATAAAGAAGACGCGAAACGTGCAATGGACGTTTACTGCCACCGTCTGGCGAAGTACATCGGTTCTTACACTGCACTGATGGACGGTCGTCTGGATGCGGTTATCTTCACCGGCGGTATCGGTGAGAACGCAGCAATGGTTCGTGAGCTGTCCCTGGCTAAACTGGGCGTTCTGGGCTTCGAAGTTGATCACGAGCGTAACCTGGCTGCCCGCTTCGGCAAGTCTGGCTTCATCAACAAAGAAGGCACTCGTCCGGCTATCGTTATTCCAACGAACGAAGAGCTGGTCATCGCGCAAGACGCGAACCGTCTGACTGCCTGATTCCACACCGCCAGCCCTGCTGGCGGTGCTGTTTTGTCTCCCGCTAAATCTGGCGGTAACGAAAGAGGATAAACCGTGTCCCGTACTATTATGCTGATCCCTACCGGAACCAGCGTCGGTCTGACCAGCGTCAGCCTGGGCGTTATCCGTGCTATGGAACGTAAAGGCGTTCGTCTGAGCGTCTTCAAGCCTATCGCGCAACCGCGTGCTGGTGGCGATGCGCCTGACCAGACCACCGCCATTGTGCGTAAAAATTCCAATCTGCCTGCGGCTGAACCGCTGAAGATGAGCCACGTTGAGTCTCTTCTTTCCAGCAATCAGAATGATGTGCTGATGGAAGAGATCATTGCCAACTACCACGCCAACACGCAAGACGCTGAAGTGGTGCTGGTTGAAGGCCTGGTTCCTACCCGTAAACACCAGTTTGCTCAGTCTCTGAACTACGAGATTGCCAAAACGCTGAACGCAGAAATCGTGTTCGTGATGTCCCAGGGTACCGATACCCAGGAACAGCTGAAAGAGCGTATCGAACTGACCCGTAGCAGCTTCGGCGGCGCGAAAAATGCCAACATCACCGGTGTGATTGTCAACAAACTGAATGCCCCGGTTGATGAACAAGGTCGTACCCGCCCTGACCTGTCTGAAATCTTCGACGACTCTTCCAAAGCGAAAGTGGTCAAAGTGGATCCGGCACTGCTGAGCGAAACCAGCCCGTTACCTATCCTGGGCGCAGTGCCGTGGAGCTTCGATCTGATTGCCACCCGTGCAATCGATATGGCCCGTCACCTGAACGCGACCGTGGTTAACGAAGGCGATATCAACACCCGCCGCGTTAAATCCGTCACCTTCTGTGCGCGCAGTATTCCACACATGCTGGAGCATTTCCGTGCAGGTTCCCTGCTGGTGACCTCCGCTGACCGCCCTGACGTGCTGGTTGCAGCCTGCCTGGCGGCGATGAACGGCGTTGAAATCGGTGCGATCCTGCTGACCGGTGCTTACGAAATGGACCCACGCGTCAGCAAACTGTGCGAACGTGCGTTCGCCACTGGCCTGCCGGTCTTTATGGTTAACACCAACACCTGGCAGACGTCTCTGAGCCTGCAGAGCTTCAACCTGGAAGTGCCGGTTGATGACCATGAGCGTATTGAGAAAGTTCAGGAATACGTTGCGGGTTATATCAACGCAGACTGGATCGAATCCCTGACGGCAACCTCCGAGCGCAGCCGTCGTCTGTCACCGCCAGCCTTCCGCTACCAGCTGACCGAGCTGGCGCGTAAAGCAGGCAAACGCGTTGTTCTGCCAGAAGGCGACGAACCACGTACCGTTAAAGCAGCCGCTATCTGTGCAGAGCGCGGCATCGCGACCTGTGTGCTGCTGGGTAACCCGGATGAGATCACCCGCGTTGCCGCGTCTCAGGGCGTTGAGCTTGGCGCTGGCATCGAGATCGTTGACCCTGAAGTGGTTCGCGAAAGCTATGTTGCCCGTCTGGTTGAGCTGCGTAAGAGCAAAGGCATGACCGAAGCCGTTGCCCGTGAGCAGCTTGAAGACAACGTGGTGCTGGGTACGCTGATGCTGGAACAGGACGAAGTAGACGGTCTGGTTTCCGGTGCGGTTCACACCACCGCGAACACCATCCGTCCACCGCTGCAGCTGATCAAAACGGCGCCAGGCAGTTCTCTGGTTTCTTCTGTGTTCTTCATGCTGCTGCCTGAACAGGTTTATGTTTACGGCGACTGTGCGATTAACCCGGATCCAACTGCAGAACAGCTGGCAGAAATCGCTATTCAGTCTGCGGATTCCGCGATTGCCTTCGGTATCGAACCGCGCGTGGCGATGCTCTCCTACTCCACCGGTAACTCCGGCGCAGGTAGCGATGTAGAGAAAGTCCGCGAAGCGACCCGTCTGGCGCAGGAAAAACGTCCTGATCTGATGATCGACGGCCCACTGCAGTACGATGCCGCAGTTATGGCTGACGTGGCGAAATCCAAGGCACCGAACTCCCCGGTTGCGGGTCGTGCGACCGTGTTCATCTTCCCGGATCTGAACACAGGTAACACCACCTACAAAGCGGTACAGCGTTCTGCCGACCTGATCTCCATCGGGCCAATGCTGCAAGGTATGCGCAAGCCGGTGAATGACCTGTCTCGTGGTGCGCTGGTAGACGATATCGTCTACACCATCGCATTGACCGCGATTCAGTCATCCCAGCAAGAGTAATTATCAGGTCTTGCCGGATGGCGCTTCGCTTATCCGGCCTACAGGACCTCAGGTCCGGTCAGCGCAAGCGTCATCGGACAACAAAAAGGCGACCACTGGGTCGCCTTTTTTATTTACAGCAGCTCTCGCGCCGCCGAAACAATGTCATGCGCCGTCAGGCCATACTCCTTTTGCAAAAAGTCCTGCGTACCTACCTGACCGTAACGCTCCTTCACCCCAATTCGCCGCATCGGCACCGGGCAGGTCTCCACCAGCACTTCCGCCACTGCCGATCCCAGTCCGTTATGAATACTGTGGTTTTCGCAGGTCACGATACGCCCGGTTTTTTCAGCGTAATTTTTTACCAACATCCGATCTATCGGTTTCAGGGTGAACATATCAATCACCGCCGCGCTGACGCCTTCCTGTTCAAGCTGACGTGCCGCTTCGAGTGCTTCTGCGACCATAATACCGTTGGCAATCAGGGTGATGTCATGTCCTTCACGCAGTACGTTGCCCTTGCCAATGGTAAAATTCGAACCCGGCGCATAGACGCTCGGCGCCTGCTTACGAATAGTGCGCACCCAGTAAAAACCATCAAGATCGATCAACTGACGCAGGACATCCTCAAACATGACGGCATCCGTCACTTCCAGCACCACGGAGTGCGCCAGCCCCCGCACGATGCCCATATCCTCAAACGACATATGCGTCCCACCGTTATGGCAGGCCGTGACGCCCGCATCCGACGCAATGACTTTTACGTTGTTTCGCTGGTAATCCAGTGACATAAACAGCTGGTCAAAACAGCGGCGGCTGGCGAAGGCCGTAAAGGTATGAACAAAGGGTTTACGTCCGGTGAGCGACAGCCCTGCGGCGGTGCCAATCACGTTGGCCTCCATGATGCCGCAGTTAATCACATGCTGAGGATAATCCCGCGCTACACCATCCATTGCCATTGAACTCATCAGATCGGCTTCCAGGGCGATAATCTCACTCCCGGCTTCTATCTGCTTTGCGACAAAGCCCGCATAAACCTTACGCATTTCGACGGCATCTTTTTGTCCTGCCGGGGCAACCTTAATCATGTGAAACCTCCAGTTGGCGAATCGTCTCGTTCAGCGCCGCTTGACTCTCTGCTGTCAGCCGCAGGTGGTGTGAATTACCTAACTGCTCCAGATACGGCACGCCCTGACCTTTAATGCTGTCAAGGATGACCACCAGGGGTCTATCCTCTGCCCCCTGTGGCAGAGACACCACCTCCAGCAGCGCAGGGATATCGTCTCCTTTGATGGTCACGACGTCATAACCAAAGGCGCGGAATTTCCCTTCCAGATCGAACGCACAGATAATCTCGTCCAGTTCGCCATCAAGCTGCTGTTTGTTCCAGTCAACAAACACCGTAAGGTTGTTAAGCCGATGGTGAGCAATAAACTGGAACGCCTCCCAGCACTGTCCTTCGTTCAACTCTCCGTCACCCACGATGCAGAAGACCCGATTCGGTCGCCCCGCCAGTTTGTGTGATAAAGCCATCCCGCCAGCAATGGAAATCCCTTGCCCCAACGAACCGGTGGTGGCATCCACGCCGCGGGTTTTAAGCCTGTCCGGGTGGCTGGGCAGACGCGTTCCGTTCTGGTTGAGCGTGCTCAGCTCCTCTACCGGAAAATAGCCCTTAATGGCGAGCGTACTGTAGAGCGCCGGGCCTGCATGCCCTTTCGACAGAACAAAGTAGTCGCGTTCCGGCCAGTCCGGTTCGGCGGGATCAATTTTCATCACCGCACCGTAGAGTACGGCAAGCGTCTCCACCACTGACATGCTGCCGCCATAATGGCCGAAGCCAAGCTGCGTCAATGCCTTAAGCGTTTCGAGGCGAATCTGCCGCGCAAGCTGCGTTACTTCTTTCACATTCATGGTTTGGCTCCGGTATTGGGCTGGGCGCTATCGGCCACAGATTTGTTTTTTGCGAAGAGGTTATAGGCCACCAGCAGGGCAAACAGCGCCACAACAAGGCCGGTGATGGCAAGCGGCGACAGGAAGCGGGCCAGATTACCCAACACGATTCCCACGGCGCCGAAATCGGCATCGGAGAAGGTGGTGTTAGCAAAACCAATCGCCCCCAGTACCGGCAGCAGAAGCACAGGCAGGAAGGTAATCAGCAGGCCATTCGCAAAGGCCCCAAGCATGGCGCCACGACGCCCACCGGTGGCATTACCAAAGACGCCCGCAGTCGCGCCGGTGAAGAAGTGTGGCACTACGCCCGGCAGTATCAGCACCCAGCTGAACTGGCCACAAATGAACAGCCCCACCAGGCCTCCCAGAAAGCTGAACAAGAAACCAATCAGCACGGCATTGGGTGCATAGGGATAAACCACCGGACAGTCCAGCGCAGGACGTGCATTCGGGACCAGCTTTTCGGAAAAGCCGGTAAAGGCAGGCACGATTTCGGCCAGTATCAGGCGCACACCCTGTAGGATGATAAATACCCCGGCGGCGAAGGTGATGGCCATGATGATGGCGTACACCAGGTAGTTCTGCCCACCGCTGAAGGTTGCTTCGACATACTCACGCCCCGCGCTCACCGCCATAATCAAATAAATAATCATCATGGTCAGCGAAATGGAAATGGAACTGTCTCGCAGGAAGCTGAGGTTTTTCGGCAGGTTCATCTCTTCCGTTGAGCGCGAGCCTTTTCCGCATTTGCTGCCGATCCAGCCAGAGAGCACATAGCCAAGGGTACCGAAGTGACCGAACGCGATATCATCGGTGCCCGTAATGCGCTTCATATAGCGCTGCGCCAGGGCCGGGAAGAACGCCATCACCAGACCCAGTATCAGCGAACCGGTAAAGACCAGACCTACCCCTTCAAAACCCGCCACCGTCAGGATGACGCCAATCATGCACGCCATGTAAAAGGTGTGATGGCCCGTCAGGAAGATGTATTTCAAGCGCGTAAAGCGGGCAACAATAATATTAGCCACCATACCGAAGGCCATAATTAAGGCCGTCGAAGCACCATATTTTTCCAGCGCAATTGAAACCACCGCCTCATTATTAGGAATAATCCCCTGAATATTAAAGGCGTGTTCAAACATACCGCCCAGTGGATTGAGCGAACCCACCAGCACCGTCGCACCGCCCCCCAGGACGATAAATCCCAGAATTGTTTTTATGGTGCCTTTCACGACATCAGAAAACGGTTTTTTCTGCGCAACCAGTCCAATTAGCGCAATCAGACCGACTAATACTGACGGTACTTTTAAAATATCAACAACGAAGTTCAGCGTTTCGAGGATAAACATATCCACCTCACTAAAGTTATTGTTTGGCGAACCAGGCGCTCAGCTGCGCTTCGAGTTCATTGATATCGATGATGTTCGTGATCACCACCAGCTGGCTTTCCGGCACACTTGCGCTGGCCGCGATATCTTTTGCCATCACAAACAGATCGGCTGCACCCGGCGTTGCAGAGGACAAATCGGAATGCTCAACCTCTGCGTCTATATTTAATTTCTTCAGCACCTTTTTAATATTCATTTCGACCATAAAACTACTGCCCAGGCCGGAGCCGCAAATTGCCATAATTTTCATTGTTATGCCTTTTTAGAGTAGAGTACGCCGCATCACGAATAACGTGATGTTTTGAAATACCGGAACAGAAAAATAAAACTAGAAACGTTCTATGATGGTTTTTATTTCCTCCAGCGTGTTGACGCTATGCAGTTCAGCCAGATCGTCATCACTCGAAAATAATTCCGCCAGCGCGGAGATCATTTCGATATGGCTCTGTTTATCCGGCGCTGCCAGCATAATAATGAGCTTTACCGGATCGAATTCACCGGCGCCAAACGAAACGCCTTGTTTCAGTTTTAATAATGAGAGGCCGAGCGCGTTAGCCCCCTCCTCCGGCCGTGCATGCGGCATCGCCAGTCCGGGGGCCAGCACATAGTAAGGTCCCAGCGCATGGTGCTGCTGCACAATCGCCGTCACATAGTCGGGCGTGATGACGTTCATCTTAAGCAAGGGTCTGGCACACACCGCGAGTGCCTCAGGCCAGCTTTCGACCTGGTCTTGCAGCGTAATGGTTGCCTCATTCAGCCAGTTTTTGAGCATGTTCTCCTCCCTTTCCGGACCTGTGATGGACAAACTTTAAGCAAGGATCCGGGGGATATCTGCGATCATCCTCACAAAGATAGCGCTACCAAACTTGCGTGTGCAAAATTGTGATAGCGCTATCAAATTGCAATCATCCACGCATATCACAGAAAAAAAAGGGATTTAAGGCGTATACTCAAACTCACGTGAAGCGAAGGAAGAAAACGCGTAGTGATCAGGAATTTGTATGTCTTTAACCCGTAAACGACGTAGTACCGGCAAAGTGACGCTCGCTGAAGTCGCGCAACTTGCCGGCGTGGGGACCATGACCGTCTCCCGGGCATTGCGCACGCCTGAACAGGTTTCCGATAAGCTGCGTGAAAAGATCGAAGCGGCTGTTCATGAACTGGGATACATGCCTAATCTTGCCGCCAGTGCGTTGGCATCCGCCTCGTCATGGACCATCGCGATGGTCGTGCCCAATCTGGCTGAAGATGGCTGTTCCGAGATGTTTGCCGGGCTTCAGCAGGTGCTGCAACCCGCCGGATACCAGATTATGCTGGCGGAATCGCAACACCGTCTTGAGCAGGAAGAGAAGCTTCTCGAAACGCTTCTCGCCTCGAACATTGCCGCCGCTATCCTACTGAGCGTTGAACACACTGACACCGTCCGCCACTGGCTCAACAACGCCTCGATTCCGGTGATGGAAATGGGGGCGATGCGTGCCGATCCGCTGGATATGAATATCGGGATTGATAACGTTGCCGCGATGTACGAGCTGACCGAGCTGGTTATCCAGCGCGGTTATCAGAATATCGGCTTACTGTGCGCGAACCAGGAGCAGTGGATTTTCCAGCAGCATTTGCAGGGCTGGTATAAGGCCATGTTGCGCCATCATCTTTCGCCAAACAGAGTGATCAATGCCGCGCTGCCGCCCAATTTCTCGACGGGTGCGTCACAGCTTCCAGAGTTTTTACTCGCCTGGCCGGAGCTTGATGCGCTGGTGTGCGTCTCTGACGAGCTGGCGTGCGGCGTCCTCTACGAATGCCAGCGCCGACGCATTAAGGTGCCGGACAATCTGGCCGTTGTGGGGTTTGGCGATAGTGATGTCAGCCGCGTCTGCCAGCCACCGCTGACCACTATGGCGGTGCCGCATCGCAAGATAGGTATTGAGGCCGGTCGGGCATTGCTGGACCGTTTGAATGGCGGAGACTGGCGCGATCAGAAGCCGATCGCCTCCAGTCTGTGCTTGCGGGAAAGCTGCTAAGGCTTATTCAGCCTGTTCCTGCTTTTCAGGTTTTGCGGATTCGTTTTTGGCGTTGCGGCTCATCCACAGCGCCAGCGCTTTCAGCGAGTCTGGCGTAAACTCGTCGCAACGGGCGGTGATCTCTTCTGGTGTCATCCAGCGCACTTCACTCACCTCTTCCTCCTGAAGGGCAAAGGGTCCGTGAGAGACGCAGCTGAACAGCCCGCCCCAGACGCGACAGTGCTCATCTTCAAAATAGAACTGCCCGTGTTCGGCGAACGGAACGCCGGCAATGCCTAACTCTTCTTCCGCCTCGCGTCGCGCGGAGTCCAGTAAGATTTCATCAGCCTGTACGACACCACCCGCCGTGGCATCAAGCATGCCCGGGAGAAAATCTTTCGTTTCAGTACGTCGCTGTACCAGGATCTTACCCATTCCATCATGAACAACGATGTAAGTTGCGCGATGACGCAGACGCTCTGCACGCATCTGTTCGCGGCTCGCCTGTGCAATCACCTCATTGTCTTCACTGACAATATCAACCCACTCTGTACTTGCCAAATGACTCTGCTCCACCATCGGGAACCCTTCTCGTTTAAGCGCTCTGTCGACGCGTTTGACTTGTGAGGTGTAACTTACGGATTAATGCTGACCTGCGCAATAACTTGCTGATCATTAAGTGCGATTACCCGCAGGTGATTATCCTCCAGCATACCGTAGCTGGGCGCATACCCGCCTTTCGGGATACTGACGGAGCCGGGGTTAAAATGGAAAATCTCCCCCTGTTTTTCCGCCACCGGAATATGAGTATGGCCGTAAACCAGCACATCGCCAGCCGACAGGGGGGGTAAATGCGTCGGGCTAAAAAGATGCCCGTGAGTCAAAAACAGACGGCGCTTTTCCAGTAACACCTGCTGCCAGGGCGCGGTCATCGGAAAGCGAAGCAGCATCTGATCGACTTCACTGTCGCAGTTACCGCGCACGGCAATGATGCGTTCAGCACAGGTATTGAGATTTTCCGCGACCTGCGCGGGCGCATAGCCTTCCGGCAGGGCATTGCGCGGACCATGGTTCAGCACATCACCTAAAAGCACTAACCATTCCGCACCGCTTTCGGCAAACAGCGAAAGGACGCGTTCGGTAGCGGGCAGGGATCCATGGATATCTGACGCAAACATCAGTTTCATCCGTCACTCCTTACTAAAGATACCGCCCTATTTTAGCCTAATCGCCGACGGGATTCAGCCGCTACGTTTCGCCGAGAGCGCGACATAGCGCTGGACGGAAGCTCGTTGCCACTGAAACGTGGCATACTCTACCAGCGGTGGCGGAACGGTATCCCCATTCAGCACCAGGCGGTTTAACATCAGCGCCAGATCCGCATCGGCAATACACCATTCGCCAAACAGATTTGGGTTACCGTGCGCCAGCAGTGACAACGCCGTGTCGTACAGCTTTTGCGCGCTGGCACCCCCCGCCTCCGTTAAGGCAGGCTTTTTCACGCCGCCAAACACTACATCTGTCGAACGCTCTTCACGAATCGGGCCTAAATCGCTGCGCAACCAGGCCTGGATTTGACGCGCTCTCGCTCTTTTTTGCAGCTCGTGTGGATAAATTCGCTCCCACTCAGGCGGGGCAAAACGCTCTTCAAGATACTCTGCAATCGCCGAAGACTCGCTTAGCTCAAAGTCGTCAATGGCCAGCACCGGTACGCGACGCGTTAATCCGTATCCTTGCCACTGCGGCGTAAGATGCTCACCCCGGTCCAGATCGACGGTTTTAAGCGAAAAAGAGAGCCCTTTTTCCGCCAGCGCGACGTATACGCTCATCACATAGGGCGAATAAAATTGAGCATCGGACCAAAGCGTTATAGCGGGCTGATTCATGACATCCTCACAGGCAGACGGTTTTTTACTCAACATATAATCTCTTTGCACTCCTGTCACTTGATGAAAACTCACGATTTACCGCCACCACCTATACTCGTTTTGACGACGTGAAAAATGCAACGACAGGAGCTGAAATGATAGACCTCTATTATGCCCCCACGCCGAACGGCCATAAGATCACGCTCTTTCTTGAAGAAGCGCAGCTGGACTACCGGATTATTAAGGTCGATATCAGTAAAGGGGATCAGTTCCGCCCCGATTTTCTGGCCATTTCTCCCAACAATAAAATCCCGGCTATTGTCGATTCCGCGCCTGCGGACGGCGGCAGGCCCCTTAGTCTGTTCGAATCGGGTGAAATTTTACTCTACCTGGCTGAAAAAACCGGACTGCTGCTAAGCGGCGAACTGCGTGAACGCCATCACACCCTGCAGTGGCTATTCTGGCAAACCAGCGGGCTTGGCCCCATGCTTGGGCAAAATCACCATTTTAACCATTTCGCCCCGCAACCCATTCCCTATGCCATAGAGCGATATCAGGTGGAAACGCAGCGCTTGTACGGTGTACTGAATAAACGGCTGGAGAAAACGCCCTGGCTGGGCGGGGAGCATTACAGCATCGCCGATATCGCCTGCTGGCCGTGGATTAATGCCCACGTTCGCCAGCGTATTGACCTGGCAACCTACCCTGCGGTGAATAACTGGTTCGAGCGCATCCGCACCCGTCCGGCCACAGAGCGGGCGATGCAAAAAGTGCACAGTATTTAAGTCGTGGTGCACTTGGGTGCGCCTGATTTCCTCATGTATGATGATGCCATAACGACTCAGAGGAAGCCTGCAATGTCACAGCATGACGCTATAATTCGTATAAAAAACTTACGTTTACGCACTTTTATTGGGATTAAGGACGAAGAGATCGAGAATCGTCAGGATATCGTGATTAATGTCGTCATCCATTATCCCGCAGAGAAATCACGCGCCAGTGAAGATATTAATGATGCTCTGAACTACCGTACTATCACTAAAAGCATCATTAAATACGTGGAAAACAATCGCTTCTCTTTACTGGAAAAATTAACTCAGGATGTGCTCGACATCGCACGCGAGCACCACTGGGTCACTTATGCTGAGGTTGAGATCGATAAACTTCACGCCCTGCGTTACGCCGATTCCGTCTCTATGACGTTAAGCTGGCAGCGCCAGGCGTAATCCTGGAGGTGGTATGAAGATTTTGCTGACCGGTGGGACCGGCTTGATAGGCCGCCATCTTATACCGCGTTTACAGGCGTTGCATCACGATGTCACCGTCGTGACCCGAAACCCGGAAAAAGCCCGTCAGGTGCTGGGCTCCGGTATCGACGTGTGGAAGGGGCTGACGGAACGGCAAAATCTGGACGACTTTGACGCGGTGATTAACCTTGCTGGCGAACCCATCGCCGATAAACGCTGGACGGAAGAGCAGAAACAGCGGCTCTGTAACAGCCGTTGGAACATCACCCAGAAACTGGTTGACCTGTTTCAGGCGAGCCAACATCCGCCGCAGGTGCTGATTTCAGGTTCGGCGGCCGGATATTATGGCGATCTCGGTGAGGTGGTGGTTACTGAAGAGGAGCCGCCGCACAACGAATTTACCCATAAATTGTGTGCTCGCTGGGAGCAAATTGCCTGCGGAGCGCAAAGCGATAACACCCGCGTCTGCCTGCTACGCACCGGAGTCGTGCTGGCGCCAAAGGGCGGTATCCTGGCGAAAATGTTGCCGGTGTTTAAGCTGGGTCTCGGCGGGCCGATGGGGAGTGGCCGACAGTATCTGGCCTGGATCCATATTGACGATATGGTGAATGGCATTCTCTGGTTGCTGGATAACGACCTGCGCGGCCCCTTCAACATGGTGTCGCCCTATCCTGTACGCAATGAACAATTTGCCCATGCGCTCGGCCATGCCCTGCATCGCCCCGCCGTGATCCGTGCGCCTGCCACGGCTATTCGTCTGATGATGGGCGAGTCGTCGGTACTGGTGTTAGGCGGCCAGCGCGCGCTGCCTAAACGGCTGGAGGCGGCAGGATTTGCGTTCCGCTGGTATGACTTAGAAGAAGCGTTGGGAGACGTAGTGGGGTAAACGTGGCCTTAGGGTTATGTTATCGTTACAGACCAGCCCCCCAGGAATGGCGTAATTATGGCAACCATCACAACTCCCCGTCTTCAACTGACGCCCTTTGAACCCTCCGACTGGCCCTTCTTCCGTACCTTGCGCGAAGATCGGTCCATCATGCGCTATATGGCGTCGATCGCACCTGAAAAAGAGACCCGACGCCTGTTTGCCGCACGCCTGGCGGCACAGCATGTTTTTGTGATCCGTCTGCACGATGACCCGACACCGCTGGGTGATATTGGCCTGCAAATCAGTTCGGCGAATCGCGAAGAGGCCGATATTGGTTATACGGTTGTGCCTGCGGCACAGGGTAAGGGTATCGCCAGTGAAGCGTTACGCGCGGTGTGCGAGTACGCCTTCAACCAGACGGGGGTAAAGGCGATTAATGCGTATGTCCTGGCAGATAATACCGGGTCGGTACGTGTGCTTGAAAAAGCCGGCTTTGCGCGCACGCAGGTGCTTGAGAAGGCGTACGAGATTGATGGCGTGAAGTATGACGACTGGGTGTATCGGGTGGAGCGTGGTGCGGCCTGATGCCCTCACCCCGGCCCTCTCCCACGAGGAGAGGGGGGAAACACACTGCCTCACCCACACGCTCCCACGGACAGAGGGGGAAACACACTGCCTCACGCCACATGCTCCCACAGATAGAGGGGGGAAACACACTACCTCACCCACACGATCCCACGGACAGAGGGGGAAACACACTGCCTCACCCACACGCTCCGACAGGGAACGGGGAAAGAGCAGAGGCCAGCTAGTTCTGGGAGCCTTTCAGGAATTGCTGCAAGCGTGGGCTTTGCGGGTTACCGAGCACGTCATCGGGGTGGCCCTGCTCTTCGATTTTACCCTGATGAAGGAAGATAACGTGATTGGAAACGTTGCGCGCAAAACTCATTTCGTGCGTGACGACAACCATCGTTTTCCCCTCTTCAGCCAGCTTCTGCATAATGCGCAGAACTTCGCCGACCAGTTCAGGATCCAGTGCGGAGGTCGGTTCATCGAACAGTAACACTTCTGGCTCCATCGCCAGCGCCCGTGCAATAGAGACACGCTGCTGCTGACCGCCCGATAAATGCACCGGATACTTTATCTGCTGCCGCTCATCGATCCCCACCTTCGCCAGATACTTCTCTGCACGCGCCCGGGCCTCCTGCTTACTCAACCCCAACACCTGAATGGGCGCTTCCATGACGTTTTCAATTACCGTCATATGGCTCCAGAGGTTAAAGTGCTGGAAGACCATGGTCAGGCGCGTACGCAACAGGCGCAGCTGATTTTTGTCCCCCACCTTGAGCTGACCGTCTTTATCGCGCAGCAGCGTAATGTTTTGCCCGCTGACAATAATCGAACCTTCACTGGGTTTTTCGAGGAAATTGATGCAGCGCAGGAAGGTGCTTTTTCCCGAGCCGGACGACCCGATAATGCTGATGACATCGCCTGCGTTAGCCTGTAGCGACACCCCTTTGAGCACTTCGTGTTCGCCGTAGCGTTTGTGCAAATCGATAACGTTTAGTTTGTTCTCAGCCATCTTAATTCTCAGTGCGTCGAAGAAGGTTTGATATGCTGCAGCCAGCGTTTTTCCGCTTTACGGAACAGGCTGATCAGGACATACGAAATAATTAAATACAGCACCGCAGCCAGACCAAATGCGGTAAAGGGCTGGTAGGTTGCCGAGTTGATATCACGCGCAATCTTCAGTAAATCCGGCACCGTGGCCGTGAATGCCAGCGCGGTGGAGTGCAGCATCAATATCACTTCGTTACTGTAGGCGGGCAGCGCAATGCGCAGTGCCGACGGTAAAATAATGCAGCGATAGAGTTTCACCGACGAGAAGCCATACGCGCGCGCCGCTTCGATTTCACCATAGGGCACAGAGCGAATCGCCCCGGCAAATATCTCCGTCGTATAGGCACAGGTGTTCAGGGTAAGTGCCAGCACGGTACAGTTCAGCCCGCTGCGAAAGAAGGCATTGAGCATCTCGGTGCCTTTCACAATCTCCAGCGTATACATCCCGGAATAAAACACCAGAAGCTGCACGTAGAGCGGTGTCCCGCGAAAGACATAGGTAAACAACCAAATCGGGAAGCGGATATATTTATTGTTCGACACGCGTCCAATGGCGAGGAAAATGGCCAGCACGCCCCCCATCACAACGGATGAGATCAGCAACCACAGCGTAATGGCAACGCCCGTAAAGCGATAGCCATCGGTCCAGAGCAGCGATTTCCAGTATTCCTGAATAATTTCGATCACAGGTCAGCCCTCTTCACACCCACGGAGTAGCGACGTTCGAGCAGAAGCAGCACACCATTGGAGACAGTCGTAAAGACCAGATAGATAACGCCGCACACTACGGCAAAATAGAACGGTTCCCAGGTGCTTTTACCCGCCAGCTGTGTCGCTTTCACCACATCTTCCAGGCCAAGCAAAGAGACCAGCGCGGTGGCTTTGAGGATAACCTGCCAGTTGTTGCCAATGCCAGGAAGCGCATAGCGCATCATCGCCGGGAACATAATGCGACGGAACGTTTGCGACGCGGTAAAACCAAAGGCGGTGGCGGCTTCAATATGTCCACGAGGAACAGCCATATACGCGCCACGGAAGGTTTCGGTAAAATATGCCCCGTAGATGAAGCCCAGCGTAATAATACCGGCGACCATGGGATCGATGTCGATTTGCGACATCCCGATGGCATCTGTCACGCCGTTCAGCGCGATTTGCAGGCCGTAGAAGATCAGCAACATCAGTACCAGATCGGGAACGCCGCGAATCAATGTCGTGTAAGCTTCAAACACCAACGCCAGAATGCGGTTGCTTGAGAGTTTGGCCCCCGCCCCCGCCAGGCCTATCAGCACAGCCAGCACCACAGAGCTCAGAGCCAGCTCAAGAGTGACCAACGCGCCTTGTAAAATAACGCCAGAAAATCCGTACAGCATACCGCCTGCCCTGTCGTGTCGTGAGTCGTGATTTCGTGTCTTTTCCCCTCCTTATTCAGGAGGGGCCGCACGTTATTGAGCGGGGCGCTTAGCCGCCGTATACATCAAAGTCGAAGTATTTCTTCGCCAGTTTTTCATACGTGCCGTCAGCACGCATTTCAGCAAACGCTTTATTCAGCGCTTCACGCAGTTCATTATCTTCTTTGCGCAGACCCATACCGGTACCGACACCGAAGAGTTTCTCGTCTTTAATCGACGGGCCGCCAAATTTGTAATCTTTGCCCACTGGCTGTTTCAGGAAGCCTTCGCTGGCAGCAACTTCATCCTGGAATGCGGCATCGATACGGCCTGCCGTCAGATCCGCATAGATATTTTCCTGGCCCTGATAAGAGACAATTTCAATCCCTTTTGGCGCCCAGTGTTCGTTACCGTAGGTTTCTTGTGTCGTGCCTTGCAGCACACCGACACGCTTGCCTTTCAGAGACTCGATAGTCGGCTGAATATCGGAAGATTTCGCCACCACCAGACGAGAATCGGCGGCGTAGAGTTTGTCAGTGAACGCGATTTCCTGCTGGCGCTTTTCAGTGATCGAGAGTGAAGACATGATCACGTCGATTTTCTTCGCTTTCAGCGAAGGGATTAGCGCATCCAGTGGGTTCTCAACGTAGGTACATTGCGTTTTGATACGCTTGCACAGCTCATTCGCCAAATCGATATCAAAACCGACCAGTTCACCCTTCGCATTCTTGGATTCAAAGGGGGCATAAGTCGGATCGGTACCAATACGGACTTTTTGCGGAAGGGCTGCGAATGCCGCGGTAGCACTGGAAAAGGCCAGCGCCAGAGAAAGGGACAACACCAGTTTTTTCATATTTATCCTCAACAGACTGTCTTTAACGGGATTTTACGACGACGGGGTGCCATTAATGTGCCATTAATCCCCTCAGCAAGGCAAAGTTTAATGCCTGTTGAGCGCGATATTTTGCATTATAAATGCTTAAGTATGCACTGAGTGACCCAATATAGTGCAACGCTTGCACCATATTGGATCATCTGCCTCTATGCTGTGACCTGCACTCTTGCGTGAATTTCCTGCAGGTCATAAAGCTTTAATCGCCGTATACGTTAAAGTCGAAGTATTTCTTCGCCAGCTTGTCGTAGGTTCCGTCCTTGCGCAGTTCCGTAAAGGCCTTATCGAACGCCGATTTCAGCTCAGTATCATCCTTACGCAGACCAATACCGGTGCCGTCACCAAAGTACTTTTTATCTTTCACAGACGGGCCTGCAAAGGCGTAGTCTTTACCCGCAGGCTGTTTAAGGAAGCCTTCGCTGGCGGCAACCTCATCCTGGAATGCCGCGTCGAGACGACCCGCCGAGAGGTCAGAGTAGATTAAATCCTGGTTCTGATAGGCCACAACATCCACGCCCTTCTCACGCCAGTTAGCGTTGGCATAGCCTTCCTGCGTAGACCCCTGAAGCACACCAACATGCTTGCCTTTCAGCGAGTCAATGGTGGGTTGAATCGGGGAGCCTTTCGCGGCAATCAGACGGGAGTCGGCAGCATACAGCTTCTCAGAGAAGGCAATCTCCTGCTGACGTTTTTCGGTAATGGAGAGAGAGGAAATAATCGCGTCGATTTTCTTGGCTTTCAGCGAGGGAATAAGTGCATCAAAATCGCTGCCCACCCAGGTGCATTTTACCGACATGCGTTTGCACATCTCATTGCCCAGATCGATATCAAACCCAACAAAATCGCCTTTCGCATCTTTGGAAGAGAATGGCGCATAAGTTGCGTCAGTGCCGATACGTACTGTCTGCGGAAGTGCCGCATAGCTGCTCGCCGCCGCACTTAACCCCACCAGCAAAGACAGAGCAAGAACCGTCTTCTTCATACATTTACCCTCAAGTACCGTGATTTTATTATGTATTGTGTTGTGTGTTGTATAGCAGGGCTTCTCTTGCAGGTCTTATGCCACTTTACCGTCCATGACTAAATTTGACGTTAAATATGTTAATAAAACGTTGCGATATTGCCTTAATGGTGAAAGATAGCAGGTCTGACGGACGAACCGCAGCGGGAAAAAGGGAAAATGCGAATTAAATGTCGAGGATATGATCGCTGTTGCAGATTTGCCCTGAAACAGGGCAACCTGGCATTTCATGCACTCTGATTGAGCACCGTTCAGGCACCCTGCCAGCGAGTGAACAGATCGTCAGGCAAGGAGATATCAAATTGATCGAGTACCCGATTCACCGTCTGGTTTATCACGTCATCCAGCGTCTGGGGGCGGTGATAGAACGCCGGGACGGGCGGCATAATGATAGCGCCCAGCTCTGAAGCCTGGGTCATCAGGCGCAGATGCCCAAGGTGCAGCGGCGTTTCACGCACGCACAACACCAGTGGACGCCGCTCTTTTAACACCACATCCGCCGCACGGGTCACCAGCGTGTCGGTATAGCTGTTGACGATACCCGAGAGCGTTTTTATCGAACAAGGCAGGATAACCATACCGGTTGTTTTAAACGAACCAGAAGAGATGCTGGCAGCGATATCCCGGGCATCGTGAACCACATCGGCCAGGGACTGCACGTCACGCAGGGAAAAATCCGTTTCGAGGGAGAGGGTCTGACGCGCGGCCTGGCTCATCACCAGATGCGTTTCCACTTCTGCTACGTCGCGCAGCACCTGCAACAGGCGCACGCCATAAATTGCGCCACTGGCACCGCTGATGCCTATTATGAGTCGTTTCATGAATTCGCCCTTTCGTGTTTCAGGGCAGACTGTGCAGGATTTTACGGGGAGTTGCAAGTGAGGGCCAACGCCCTCACTTGCCAGACAATTAGCCTTCGTTGTGCATTTCCAGGCTTTCGAGATCGTTTTGCATCTGAATCGCTTTTACATCGTCATTACGCAGCGAGTCGAGATAGTCGAGATATTGTTGATCAACATCTTTGGTGACATAGATCCCGTTAAAGACCGAACATTCAAACTGCTGAATATCCGGATTTTCAGCGCGTACCGCTTCAATCAGATCGTCGAGATCCTGGAAAATCAGACCATCGGCGCCGATAATCTGGCGGATCTCATCCACTTCACGACCATGGGCAATCAGCTCGTTGGCGGTAGGCATATCGATACCGTATACGTTCGGGAAGCGGATTTCAGGCGCGGCCGAGGCCAGATAGACTTTCTTCGCCCCTGCTTCGCGGGCCATCTCGATAATCTGCTCAGAGGTGGTACCGCGCACGATAGAGTCATCCACCAGCAATACGTTCTTATCACGGAATTCCGCGCGGTTAGCGTTCAGTTTACGGCGAACCGATTTACGACGCAGCTGCTGGCCCGGCATGATAAAGGTACGGCCCACGTAGCGGTTTTTCACGAAGCCCTGGCGATAAGGCTTATCCAGAATTCGTGCAATCTCGAGTGCGATATCACAGGAGGTTTCCGGGATAGGGATCACGACGTCGATATCCAGGTCATCCCACTCACGCGCAATTTTCTCACCGAGTTTGGTTCCCATATTGACGCGGGCGCTGTACACGGAAATTTTATCAATGAAAGAGTCCGGACGAGCGAAGTAAACGTATTCAAACAGGCACGGGTTGGAAACCGGATTATCCGCACACTGACGGGTAAATAACTGCCCTTTTTCAGCAATGTACACCGCTTCACCCGGCGCTACGTCGCGCAGGAATTCAAAGCCCAGCGTATCCAGCGCAACGCTCTCAGAGGCCACCATATATTCAGTGCGGCCATCGCCGAGATCGCGTTTACCCAGAACCAGCGGGCGAATACCGTTAGGATCGCGGAAGGCAACCATACCGTGGCCGATAATCATGGCAACGCAGGCGTACGCCCCGCGGATCAGGCGGTTTGTGGCCGCAACCGCAGCAAAGATGTTATCTGCTTCCAACGGATAATGACGGAAATTATCCAGCTCGCTTGCGAAGATATTGAGCAGGATTTCGGAATCAGAAGTGGTGTTAATGTGACGACGCTTCTCTTCGAACAGTTTTTTACGCAACTCATGGGCGTTGGTCAGATTGCCATTATGGGCAAGCGTGATGCCATACGGAGAGTTGACGTAGAAAGGCTGAGCTTCGGAGGCGCTGGAACTGCCAGCGGTAGGATAACGAACGTGACCAATACCCATGTTACCTTGCAGGCGCTGCATATGACGGGCTTCAAACACGTCGTTTACCAGGCCATTAGCCTTACGTAAACGGAAGCAGTTGTTTGCATCAATGGTAATGATACCCGCAGCATCCTGGCCACGGTGCTGAAGCACCGATAACGCGTCATAAATAGACTGGTTTACCGGCATGAAACCGGCGATCCCGACAATACCGCACATTCGTCTTTTCCTCGTTAAGCCACATCTCAGAACGTATTACGCTCTGGGCAAGAAACTCGACGAGCTTTGCAGATAGTCAAAGAACCATCTGATGATAAAGCTGAACTGTGGAATCAGCTGCGATTTCTGCCAGTCTTCACTTTTGGAGAACCCGGTAAAGGTATCCAGGAAGAACAGTATGGCGGCCACAATCAGCGCGCCTCGCAACGCCCCGAAACAGATACCGAGCACCCTGTCCGTTCCTGACAGACCGGTTTTCTCGACCAGCTGACCTATCACAAAGTTGACGATAGCGCCGACAATCAGCGTCGCGATAAACAGCACCGCGATAGCGATTCCATTTCGGACCAGTTCATCTTCAAAGCCCGTGAACCAGACAGACAGGTAAGTGTAGTAATGACTGGCAACAAAGAAAGCACAACCCCATGTCACCAGCGATAACGCTTCACGTACAAAGCCACGGATCAGGCTAACCAGACAGGAAAAACCTATCACCGCAATGATGGCGTAATCAATCCAGACCATATATGTCCCACGATTTAACGCCCTGTCATCCAGTTCGGGGCGAATTCTAACAGAAAAAGAAAACGTTTGCGTAGGGATTTCCTTCCCTCGCGTAAATAAAAAAGGCGCTGAAAAAATGTTCAACGCCGATGGCTTTTGCGCCTCTTTGGGCGGATGCCTTCCCCGTTATTCTGACGTTTTCTCTGCCGAAAGCGCGAGTAAACTCACCGCTCTCCTGTTCAGGAAAAGGTCAAAATGGGGACACAACGCGCGTCAGTTCGCGCTGTAGTTCATCACCACGCCGCTGAGCCCGGAGATCTGCTTCAGTTCGCCAAGCGAGCCTTTAAGCTTATCTTTTGACGCGTCCGGCCCCACCAGAATACGGGTGATTTTACCCTGTACAGGTGTCGTTGGTGAAGTGTAAACACGGTATCCTGCACTACGCAGTTTGCCCACGACCTCGTTAACCTTGTCCGCGTTTTTCAGTGCCCCCAACTGCACCACGTACGCTTTGCCGGTCGGAGCAGGTTTCTCTTCCTGAACCGGTTTTTCCGGCGGCGTTTCCGCAGCGGCAGCCAGCTGTTCAGCGGCTTTATCACGCTGAGGTTTAGACTGAGGCTTTTCGGCCGGTTTCACTTTTTCGACTGGCTTAGGTTGTACGACAGGTTCTGGAAGGGGATCCAGGTCGGTGTTGTTCGCCGCCAGTCGTGAAGGATCCAATGACGGTGCTGCCGCGTCGCCGGCACGCACTTCTTCTGCCGCCCCTTCAGGCGGCTGTGCTGGCAGCGCCTGCGTTGCCGCAGGAAGCATATCGGGCTCATCACGATCGCCAGGTTTAGGCACCAGCGGAATAGCCGCGAACTCGTCCTGATAATGTTTTTTCTGCCCGTCGAGCAGGCCCGGAAGAATAATCACTCCCAGCGCAACCAGCACAATTGTGCCCGCTAAACGGTTCTGAAACTTACTCGCCACCGGTTCTCCCCGCGTCCATTACATCCATGACATGTGCCACCGTATGGAATGATCCACACACCAGCACGGTATCTTCTGGTTTAGCATCGGCCATCGCCGCTTGCCAGGCCTGCGCCACGCTATCAAATATTCTGCCCTTGCCGAGATGTTCCATCAGCTGTTCGGCAGTCGCGCCACGCGGCCCTTCCAGAGGAGCACAATACCAGCAATCGACCACACTCTCCATGCAGGCCAGCGTGCCGCCAATATCTTTATCATGAAGCATACCGATAACCGCAAGAACGCGCCCGGTTTTTGGTAATGATTTGAGGCGTCCGGCCAGATAGGCTGCCGCATGCGGATTATGCGCCACATCCAGAATCAGACGCGGCGACTCACTGACAATCTGGAAACGCCCCGGTAATAGCGCATGCTGAATGCCTTCGCGGATAGCCTGCTCACTTACCGGCAATCCGCTGGCCCGCAGCGCCGCCAGCGCGGTTGCGGCATTCGGCTGGGGCACCTGCGGCAATGGCAGATTATCCAGCGTCCCTTGCGCGTCGCTAAAGCGCCAGCCTGTCTCCGTCACGTCATAATGCCAGTCCGCATCACGACGCAGCAGAATCGCCCCTTTCTCTTTTGCCACGTCCGCGATGGTCTGCGGCATGTCAGGCTCGCCGACGACAGCCGGTTTACTGGCGCGGAAAATCCCGGCCTTCTCACGACCAATACTTTCGCGATCGGGACCGAGCCAGTCGATGTGATCCAGCGCGATGCTGGTTACCACGGAGACATCGGCATCAACCATGTTCGTTGCATCAAGGCGTCCGCCCAGTCCAACCTCAAGAATCACTACATCGAGTTGCGCCTGTTTAAACAGCCACAGCGCCGAAAGCGTCCCGTATTCGAAGTAGGTTAAGGAGATGTCGCCACGCGCCGCTTCAATTTCGGCGAACGACGCGGTGTGCGCAGACTCGGGCAGCTCGGTGTTCTGCACGCGGACCCGCTCCGTATAGCGAACCAGGTGCGGCGAACTGTACACGCCAACCTTGTAACCTGCGGCCATCAGCACCGTTTCCAGCGTCCGGCAGGTTGTCCCTTTGCCATTCGTGCCCGCCACGGTAAAAACAAAGGGAGCCGGTTTCAGGACGCCCAGACGCGCTGCAACCTGGCTTACGCGCTCAAGCCCCATATCGATGGTTTTACTGTGCAGGTTTTCCAGATAAGAAAGCCACGTGACCAGGGGCGACGTGGCTTGGGGAATACTGTTATTTTCCATGATACGCACTTTTCAGTTACGAAGAGAAAGCAAAAGGGCAGCGCCAACCGGCCCTGCCCTTTTGAGTGATCAGGCCTCGGGTTCCTGATGCGGGACGACAACGCCTTCGCGTGGTTCATCCGGGTTCGGCGCGGGCAAATTCATCAGCTTCGCCAGAATGCTGGCCAGTTTCAGGCGCATTTCCGGACGGCGGACGATCATGTCGATGGCGCCTTTTTCGATCAGGAACTCACTGCGCTGGAAGCCCGGCGGCAGTTTTTCGCGAACGGTCTGTTCAATAACGCGAGGACCTGCAAAGCCGATAAGGGCTTTAGGTTCGGCCACGTTCAGATCGCCCAGCATAGCAAAGCTTGCGGAGACGCCACCCATGGTCGGGTCGGTCAGTACAGAGATGTACGGCAGACCGCGTTCCTGCATTTTTGCCAGGGCTGCAGAGGTTTTCGCCATCTGCATCAGCGACATCAGCGCTTCCTGCATACGTGCACCGCCGGAGGCGGAGAAGCAGATCAGCGGACAGTTATCTTCCAGCGCCTGTTCAACAGCACGGATAAAACGCGCACCGACAACAGAACCCATTGAGCCGCCCATAAAAGCAAACTCAAAGGCCACAGCAACGACAGGCATCTCATGGAGAGTCCCTTTCATTACCACCAGCGCATCCTTCTCGCCCGTCTCTTTTTGAGCGGCGGCAAGACGATCTTTATATTTTTTAGAGTCGCGGAACTTCAGCACATCTTTTGGCTCAAGTTCGCTACCCAGTTCTACAAGAGAACCTTCATCCAGCAAGCTATGCAGGCGGTTACGCGCCGTCATACGCATGTGGTGGTCGCACTTCGGGCAGACCTCCAGATTGCGCTCCAGCTCGGCGCGGTAAAGAACCTGACCACAGCTGTCACATTTGGTCCACACACCTTCAGGGATACTCGCCTTACGGGTAGGTGCGATGTTGCTTTTAATTCGTTCAATCCAGCTCATTGATAACCTTTCTGCCTGAACCTGGTCGTATGCCAGTTTTGCTGTAAGCGGCGCATAATGCCATTTTTGCCGCAAACAGACCATGAATGTTGCACATTAAAACATAACAGCCCGAAACTTTGGATAAAAAAGTGGTCGAACCGCAAATGCGTTTTTACTTCGCCTGTTTTGCTGCTGCGCGCTTATGGCGAATAATTTCAACCACACCCGGCAGGATGGAAAGCACAATAATAGCAACAATCAATAACTTAAGATTTTCCTGAACGATCGGCAGATCGCCAAACAGGTAGCCTGCGTAGGTAAACAGCAGAACCCACAGCAGGGCGCCAATCACGTTATAGGCTGCAAAGTGACGATAGGACATATGTCCCATTCCCGCCACAAACGGAGCAAACGTGCGGACGATCGGCACAAAACGCGCCAGGATGATGGTTTTACCGCCATGACGGTTATAAAACGCATGCGTTTTATCTAAATAGCTCCGGCGGAAAATCTTCGAGTCAGGATTACTGAACAGCTTTTCGCCAAACAACCGTCCAATCGTGTAATTCACCGCATCGCCAACAATCGCCGCCACAATCATTAACGCCACCATCAGATGCACGTTTAAATCGTTGGTGGGCAGTGCAGACAATGCACCGGCAACAAACAGCAGTGAATCGCCTGGCAGGAATGGCGTCACAACCAGCCCGGTTTCACAGAACAGTATCAGGAACAGGATGGCGTAAACCCAGACACCATACTGCGCCACCAGCTCTGCCAGATGAACATCAATATGCAAGATGAAATCAATGAGAAAACGTACTACGTCCATATTTGCTAAGCCTTAATTGCAACGTCGTTAGTCCGCTAAAAACAGCGGGCCCATTGGCGGTTTTGGAAGGTCAAAGCGCGCCGGGTAATCAACCGATACCAGGTACAAGCCTTCCGCTTTCGCCGTTGCTGCCGCAAGCGTTCTGTCCTTCGCTGCCAGCAGTTCTGCAATCCAGCTCTCCGGCTGGTGTCCGGCGCCTACTTCCATCAGGCTGCCAACGATATTCCTGACCATATGATGTACAAAGGCATTCGCTTTGATATCGACCACCACATACGCCCCATGACGGCTAACGTTTATATGCATAACGTTTCGCCACGGCGTGCGTGACTGGCACTGCACAGCACGGAACGAGGTAAAGTCATTTTCACCAATCAGACTCTGCGCGGCACGATGCATGCGCTCCGCGTCCAGGGGCTCGTAAAAATGCGTGACGCCCTGCCCCAGCACGGCGGGTCGCAGACGCTGATTGTAGATGATGTAACGATAACGACGCGCGGTGGCGCTAAAGCGCGCGTGAAAATCATCCGGCACAGTTTTCACCCAGCGCACCGCAATGTCACCAGGTAAATTCGCATTTACGCCCAGCGTCCATGCGGCATCTTTGCGCACAGCGGTCGTCTCAAAATGGACCACCTGCCCCGTACCGTGTACGCCGGAATCCGTGCGACCCGCGCAATACACGCTGATGGGTTCATTCGCCACCTGAGAGAGCGCCTTTTCCAGTTTTTCCTGGACGCTGCGCACTTCATTCTGACGCTGCCAGCCATAATATTTACTGCCATCGTATTCAATGCCGAGGGCAATTTTATGGACCGGCTTTTGTTCCACTTCTGACATCAGTACAGATACTCCTGCACCAGCTTTTCGGCAATTTTTACAGCCATCAACGCGCCGCCAAAGCGAACGTTGTCTGCCACAGACCAGAACTGTACCAGCTCCGGCGTACCGTAATCATTCCGTACACAACCGATGGACAAATGTGCGCTACCGCTGGCATCACCCACCTGTGTCGGGAAATCGGTTTCTTCGCTTAGGGAGATATCTTCCATGCGCTCAAAGGCTTCACGCGCCTCTTCAGCAGCCAGCGGACGCAGCCCTTCAAAGCCCACGACCTGCGCGTGACCATAGAACACAGGGGACTGAACGCAGCTTGCGGAAATGATCAGCCCTTCATCCTGCATAATTTTGCGGGTTTCATCGACAATACGACGCTCCTGACGCACGCTGCCTTCGCGATCGGGCAAAAGCGGCATCATGTTGAAGGCCAGTTGACGACCAAAGAAATCATCTTCATCAACCGGAATACCGTTCAGTAACTTCGCACTCTGTCCGGCCAGGGCATCAACCGCCTTTTTGCCGCGTGCAGAGACGGAGAGCAGACTGGTGACATTGATGCGCGATAAACCGCCCTGGTCAATCAAGGGTTTCAGTGCGGTGAGCAGCTGGCTGGTCAGGCTGTCCGGAACAGCAATGATGTTGCGGTTGCGGTAGTCTGCTAAAACGGACGGGTTAACGTCCGGGACGACCAGCGGCACGTCTGGCTCCAGCGCAAACAGGCCGCTCAAATCGATGACCAGGCACCCCGCATTTGCCGCCTCATCCGCATACGCTGCCGACGCTTCAGCACCGGCGGCAAAAAAGGCCAGCTGCGCCTGCGTCCAGTCAAACTGCGCTACATCCTGCGCACGAACCGTTTTTCCTTCGTAACGCAACGCAACGCCTGCGCTGTCGGCTCGCGTCAGCGCAAAGATTTCACCCACCGGGAACTGACGCTCAGCAAGTGTTTCGAGCAGGGCTTCGCCCACAGCGCCAGTGGCACCCAGTACGGCAATATTCCAGCCTTCAGACATGGTGGTTTACTCCAGAGATAAATAAGCGTCCCCGGCAGAGTATCTGTCAGGGAGCATGAAGAAGACATTAACGCGCCGGGTGGTGTACGGCGTTAAAACCCAGCTGTTTCAACAACGCTGCCGCGTCGGCATCGTCACACATCACATACAGGGAAGACCATTCGCGACGCTCAAGGTAATGCTTGCGAAGCATGTCAAACTCACCCGGGATCCCCGCTACTTTTCGCAGCAGCGCGTCATCGCGGCGCACATCATACACTAAGTGCGCCAGTCTTTTCAGCGTTGGCTGATCCAGCGGACCGTGCAGCGTGATGCGGCCAAACTCCGGGGCGGGCAGCAGCGTATCAAGCGCGACCTGTTGCGGTTGACCGATAAACTGGCTGAACGCTTCAAAGACCTGCGTCGTGCCGCGCGCTTTGCCTTCGAGGGTGTAGCCTGCGATATGCGCGGTAGCGACATCAACGCGGTTAAGCAGCGCCACGTTCAGATCCGGTTCCGGCTCCCAGACATCCAGCACCACGCTGAGATTTTGCCCCTCTTCCAGGCACGCCAGCAAGGCCGCATTATCGACGACCGGACCACGGCAGGCATTAATCAGAATAGTGCCAGGCTTCAGACGGCGAATCAGCGCGTCGTCAGCCAGGTGCAGCGTCTTGTACGGCCCTTCTTTAAACAGCGGCGTGTGGAAGGTCAACACATCGCACTGTTCAACCAGCTCGTCCAGCGTGCGGAAATCCTCTGCATCACCCTTATCGTTGCGCGGTGGATCGCATAACAGCGTGCGAATCCCCAGGGCTTCGAGGCGTTTTTGCAGACGTCCACCCACGTTACCCACGCCGACGATCCCGACCGTGCGGTCTTTAAGCGCAAAACCATCGCGTTCACCGAGCATCAACAGGGAGGAGAAGACATATTCCACCACGGCGATAGCATTACAGCCCGGTGCGGCTGAAAAGCCGATACCCGCCTGCTCCAGCCAGCGATCGTCCACATGATCGGTCCCTGCCGTTGCCGTTCCCACGAACTTAATGGCTTTACCGGATAGCAATGCTTCATTGACTTTGGTCACCGATCGAACCATCAGCGCATCGGCATCATCCAGTTCGTTAACGGGAATCGGGCGACCAGGGACAGCCTTAACCTCACCCAGGCGGCTAAAAAGCTCACGGGCGTAAGGCATATTTTCATCAACGAGGATTTTCACGTCAGAGTACCTGTTTGAGAGGAAGAAAACCTGCCAAGTGTGCCATAATCTCGCCGCCAGGCATATATGTATGCCGGGTTAACGCAGAGTTTTGACTTTAAGGATTTTTGACGATGCAGCCCATTTCAGGTACGCCGCCCCGCCCTCCGGGTGAAGGGCCCGTAATGCCCAACACCGCTGGCGAACAACCGCTTTCCACGCAACAGCGTACCGTGCTGGAGCGTTTAATTACGCGTTTGATCTCGCTAACGTCTCAGCAAAATGCGGAAGTCTGGGCGGGGGTAAAACATGATTTGGGATTGAAAAACGACACGCCCTTGCTGTCGCGTCACTTCCCTGCCGCCGAGCAGAACCTGAATCAGCGCGTCAATACCGCGCTGCAGAACCACACAACCCGCCAGATGGTGTCCCAGCTGACTGAGCTACTCGGTCAGGGGAATAACCGCCAGGCGGTCAGTGATTTTATTCGCCAGCAGTTTGGTCAGACAGCACTTAGCCAGCTCACGCCGGATCAATTAAAGACGGTGCTGACGCTGCTGCAAAGTAACCAGCTTTCCATCCCGCAGCCACAGCAGCGCCCTGCGACGGAACGCCCTCTATTGCCCGCCGAGCACAATACGCTTAAACAGATGGTCACCCGACTGGCGGCGGCCACCGGCGAGCCGACAAAGCTTATCTGGCAGTCAATGCTCGAGCTGTCCGGGGTGAAAGTGGGCGAAATGATCCCGGCAAAACATTTCACCCATCTGACGACATGGCTTCAGGCCCGTCAAACCCTGAGTACACAGAACGCGCCCACGCTTCATACTTTGCAGGCCGCGCTGAAGCAGCCGCTCGAACCGCAGGAATTTTCAGCGATCCGCGACTACGCGCAACAAAACTGGCAGGTTACGCCGCAGACGGTGTTGACTACCGCCCAGGTGCAGGATTTGTTAAATCAGGTCTTTATTCGTCGTGCCGACCGTGAAACCGGCGTGCCGGAAGCACGCCATATCCAGCCGATCTACAGCCCGCTGTTTGCGCCGATCGTCGAAACGTTCAAATCAATGTCAGCCCGCCCCGGCCTGATGTTTGTTGCGCTGCTTATCGCGCTGGCGATTTTCTGGCTGGTCGCCTGACATTGTGCCCGATAGCTTTTCGCTATCGGGCCGATAAACGCGCAAATACCGGCCCGAGTGGGACAGGCAACACCAGGTTAAGATCGGCGAAACGCCACCAGCGTCACGACAATCCCCACCACGGCTGACACCGCACCGGCGAGAAATACCGATGGATAGCCAAACGAAGTGGCTAAAAGCCCAGCCAGCGGCCCGGTCACACCGTACGAGATATCCTGAAATGCCGCATAGCCGCCCAGCGCCGTACCGCGCACCTGCGGCGCCACGCGTTTCACTACCTCAACGCCAAGCGCCGGGAAGATTAACGAGCAGCCGCAGCCGGTGAGCGCCGCACCCAGCAGCGCAACGGAGGCGCCTGGGGCCTGCCACAGCAGTACCAGTCCGACTGTTTCTATCAACAGTGAAACCACGGCCACCTTCACGCCACCAAATCGATCCGGCATCCAGCCGAACAGCACACGCATCAGCACAAAGGCCCCGCCAAATGCGGTCAGCGTAAAACCGGCCATCGCCCAGCCGCGATCCATAAAGTACAGCGAGACGAACGTGCCTATCACCGCAAAGCCAACGCCCTGTAAAGCCAGGCCGAGACCCGGTTTCCAGATTTGCCCCACCACGCTCCACAATGAAGGACGTTCGCCTTTGTGTGCGGGCACTTTTCGCACTGAGCCGTTAAAGGCCCACGCCAGCAGGGGTAAAATCATGGTGGTTCCAGCCAATACGGCAAAACCGAAGTGGCTATGGATTAGCAGCCCCAGCGGTGCGCCCGCCGCGAGTGCGCCGTAAATCGCCATTCCGTTCCAGGACATGACTTTGCCTGAACGCGCCGGGCCGACCAGCCCCATTCCCCAGGTCAGGGTGCCCGTCAGCAGCTGGCTTTCACCAAAGCCCAGAATCAGGCGGCCCACCACTAACAGGGCGAACTTATAGACAGGCTCGACGGGCAGCAGCGCGGCCAGTAGCCATGCCCCGCCCGCCAGACCGCAGGCCAGCATCCCCTGCAGTGCGGAGCGTTTTGCCCCGTGCTGGTCGGCCAGACGGCCGGCATAACCGCGGGTTAAGACGGTCGCTAAAAACTGAATCCCGACGGCAACGCCGACCAGCGTATTGCCATAACCCAACTCCTGATGCACAAAGAGCGGAATAACCGGTAAGGGAAGGCCGACGGTCATATAGGTAAGGAACACCGCGAAAGCGATGCGAAACAGCGAGATATTCGCTGAGGAGGTGTTTTCTGTATGGGTGACTGCTGTCATGCATTACTCCGAAATGAAGAGTAAGGCGGGAAAATACCACGCCCCCTCTACCTGAGGATCAGGATTAAGGTGCGTTGGTTGACGTTAAACGCTTACGCATTATCAAAGCGATAATGTTGAGGCTGAATTTTGCCTGTCCATTCAACCGGTTGTCAACGCAAAAAAAGGGAGCCAAAAGGCTCCCTTTTCACAATCATTCAGCGATTAAGCTTGCAGCTTACGCATAACCAGCGTGGCGTTGGTGCCACCAAAACCGAAGCTGTTAGACATCACGGTGTTCAGCGTCTGCTCAGTAGGTTTGGTCACGATGTTCAGGCCTGCAGCCTGCTCATCCAGCTCCTCAACGTTAATGCTTGGGGCGATAAAGCCATGTTCCAGCATCAGCAGAGAGTAGATCGCTTCCTGAACGCCTGCTGCACCCAGAGAGTGACCCGTCATCGCTTTGGTCGCCGAAATGGCCGGGCTGTTGTCACCGAATACTTCGCGGATAGCACCGAGTTCTTTCACGTCGCCAACCGGCGTAGACGTGCCGTGGGAGTTCAGATAATCAATTGGGGTATCAACACCCTGCATAGCCAGCTTCATGCAACGCACAGCGCCTTCACCGGACGGTGCGACCATGTCTGCGCCATCGGAGGTTGCGCCATAACCGACGATTTCTGCGTAGATGTGCGCGCCACGTGCCAGAGCATGCTCCAGCTCTTCAACGACAACCATGCCGCCGCCGCCCGCAATGATAAAACCATCACGCTGCGCGTCATAAGTACGGGACGCTTTTTCAGGCGTTTCGTTGTATTTGGTAGAGAGTGCGCCCATTGCGTCGAACTCGCAGGCCATTTCCCAGCCCAGTTCTTCGCCGCCGCCCGCAAACACGATGTCCTGTTTGCCCAGCTGGATCTGCTCAACCGCGTTACCGATACAGTGTGCGGATGTCGCACAGGCAGAGCTGATGGAGTAGTTTACGCCATGAATTTTGAACGGCGTTGCAAGGCAAGCGGAAACCGCAGAGCCCATCGCTTTCGTTACTACGTAAGGACCGACAGCTTTCAGACCACGTGGGCTACGCATAGCGTCTGCACCAAATACCTGGGCTTTAGAAGAACCACCAGAACCGGCAATCAGGCCCACGCGAGGGTTGTTTTGATACTCTTCTGCTTGCAGGCCCGCATCTTCAACGGCTTGCTGCATAGAGAGGAATGCGTAGATAGAGGCATCGTTCATGAAACGGACCACTTTGCGATCGATCAGACCGGTCGTGTCCAGTTTGACGTTACCCCATACGTGGCTGCGCATACCAGAATCTTTGAATTCTTGAGAGAAAGTGATCCCCGAGCGTCCTTCACGCAGAGATTCCAGGACTTCCTGCTGGTTGTTACCGATGCTGGAAACGATGCCCAGGCCAGTAATCACTGCACGTTTCATTCAATACCTCTGTAAGTCATACTATTTTAAGTTTCGAGTCGCACAATAGCGTACACTTGTACGCCGAACAAGTCCGATCAGCCATTTTCTGCGGAAATTTGCACCAGCGGACTCACATCGTTAAGATCCTGTCACTGCCTGTCAGACGAGTAACTTACGTGAAACAAAACGCCATACAACCTGCCAACCTTGAGTTCAATGCTGAGGGTACACCTGTTTCCCGAGATTTCGACGATGTCTATTTCTCTAATGATAACGGACTGGAAGAGACCCGTTACGTTTTCCTTGAGGGAAACCATCTTACCGACCGTTTTCCCACTCACTCACGCGACATTTTCGTTGTCGCCGAAAGTGGTTTTGGCACCGGCCTGAATTTTCTTACCCTTTGGCAGGCATTTGACCAGTTTCGCGCAGCACACCCTGACGCTACCCTGAAAAGATTACATTTCATCAGTTTTGAAAAATTTCCGCTGACGGCCGAAGATTTAACCCTCGCACACCAGCACTGGCCTGAGCTTGCCCCCTGGGCCAGCCAGCTCCAGGCGCAGTGGCCTTTGCCTATAGAGGGGTGCCATCGACTGCTGTTGGGCGACGCGAGCGTGACGCTGGATCTCTGGCTCGGTGACATCAACGCGTTAACCGATAAGCTCGACGATTCACACAATCAGAAAGTCGACGCCTGGTTTTTAGATGGTTTTGCCCCCTCTAAAAATCCGGATATGTGGACCGAGCATCTGTTTCGCGCGATGGCGCGTCTGGCGCGTCCGGGTGCCACACTGGCGACATTTACCTCGGCAGGGTTTGTCCGTCGCGGGTTGCAGGATGCCGGTTTTACGGTGCGTAAGAGCAAAGGGTTTGGCCGCAAGCGTGAAATGCTGACCGGAACTATGGAGAACGATAACGCGTTGCCGTTATCGACGCCCTGGTACGTCCGCCGCGCCAGCGATAATCGCGAAGCGGCCATTGTCGGTGGCGGTATTGCCAGTGCCCTGCTTGCCCTGGCACTTGTCCAGCGCGGGTGGCAAGTGACGCTTTACAGCGCCGATGATGCGCCCGCACAGGGAGCCTCAGGCAATCGTCAGGGCGCCTTGTATCCTCTCCTGAGCGCCCACGATCCCGCGCTAAGCCAGTTCTTCCCGGCGGCTTTCACGTTTGCCCGCCGTTTTTATGACAGCCTGCCGGTCGCCTTTGATCACGACTGGTGTGGCGTCACGCAGCTCGGCTGGAATGAGAAAAGCCAGCAGAAAATTGACCATATGCTCGCGCTTGAACTTCCGGCGACCATTGCGTCTGCGGTCAGTGCCGGGGAGGTACTCGCGCAATCAGGCCTGGAAACCGCGTGCGGCGGCATCCATTATCCTCTGGGGGGCTGGCTCTGCCCGGCACAGCTGACGGCAGGTGTCATCGACCTGGCCCGGTCACGCGGGTTAAAGGTGCAGTATGGTTATGAGGTGACCTCGCTGGCAGAGAACGCCACCGGATGGCAGGTAGATTTCCGGAACGGTGAACGCGCGCACCATGCGAGCCTGGTGCTGGCAAACGGCCATCGCATTGCCGATTTTGTTCAGACCGAAAAACTGCCGGTTTATCCGGTGGCAGGCCAGGTCAGCCATATTCCTGCCACGCCGATGCTCAGCACGTTACGTCAGGTACTGTGCTACGACGGCTATCTGACGCCGCACAATCCGTCTACCGGACAGCATTGCATTGGCGCGAGCTACCATCGCGGGCAAACTGACGCGCAGTACAGCGAGCAAGATCAGCAGCATAATCGTCAACGTTTACTGGACTGCTTCCCGCAGGCAGCGTGGGCGCAAGAGGTTGACGTCAGTGCGGGAGAGGCTCGCTGCGGTGTACGATGTGCGACGCGCGATCATCTCCCGATGGCAGGAAACGTGCCGGATTACGCGGCGACGCTAAGCGCCTATGAGACTCTCGCCGGACATCGCGATGCTGCCGTGACGGCACCTGTATATCGCAATTTATATGTGTTAGGCGGGCTGGGTTCACGAGGATTATGCTCGGCGCCGCTGGTGGCAGAAACCCTGGCGTCACAAATGAGCGATGAACCTTTGCCATTAGATAGCCTCACGCTTGCCGCGCTCAATCCTAACCGGCTGTGGGTGCGAAAATTACTGAAAGGAAAACAGGTAGGATAAGAGGTTCAGGTCCTCACCGCGCAGGTGAGGACCCCAATTAAAGTTACTTCTGTTGAGCCTGCTGGAACAGGTTGTCCCACATACCCAGCACTAAAGACTGATCGCGTGGGGAAAGCTCACCCGCCTGAATGGCTTTTTCAAGACCGCGCCCTACCTCAGCGTGGACCGCTTCCGGCGAATGGTCCTCGCCCGCTTCCAGCTCTGCTACCGCAAGCGTCAGGTGACCACGCAGATAACCGCTGGCAAACAGTTCATCGTCGCTGGCGTGCTCTACCATGTCATCAATTAACGCCAGAATGCGTGATTCAAATTCTGCGATCATCTTCTTTCCTCAGTTATAGATCTTCCGGCCACGGGAAGCGTTCCGCCGTGAATGCCGGCGTGTGATAATAATTCTGTAATGCCCTGATAAAACGCGCCGGACGTTCCGGAATGCCTTTCTCAAGATATTCCATCACCTGCGCATGCACGCGGCGCTGGAAAACAATGCGATCGGGCTCAACGTCCCCTTCCAGATTATCGCAGCTGACGTTGAACGGATAACCTGCCGCCACGCAGAACAGCCAGTCGAAAGCCTGGGGTTTAACCTCGACATCTTCAAACTGCCCTTGTGTCACGGCATCGCGCCCGTCCGGGCAATACCAGTAACCAAAATCCACCTGTTCACGGCGGGCTTTACCGGCAATGCACCAGTGCGATATTTCGTGCAGCGCGCTGGCATAAAAACCATGGGCAAACACAATGCGGTTGTAAGGCACATCGGCATCAGCTGGAAGATAGATCGGTTCGTCGTCACCTTTAATCAGACGGGTATTAAAATCATCAGCAAAGCAGCCGTTAAAAATCTCAATCAGCTGTTCGTAATTATGCGTACTGTTCATTAGTTCATCCCCAACCAGTGGAGGATCTCCTGTCCGTGGCTGTCATAAAGAAGTTTGGCACTCATCACCGCCGACACAATCACAATCATGGGGCGAATGAGTTTTTGCCCTTTGCTTAATACCAGGCGCGAGCCGACGCGTGCGCCTAAAAACTGCCCCACCATCATGACAAACCCCGTCGCCCAGATAACCTTGCCACCAATGATAAACAGCAGCAGACCGCCGACGTTTGAGGTTGCGTTCAGCACTTTGGCGTGCGCGGTGGATTTCGCAAGATTGAACCCGGCCAGGGTCACAAAAGCCAGGGCATAAAAGGAGCCCGCACCGGGTCCGAAGAAACCGTCGTAGAAGCCGACGCACCCGCCCGCAATCAGGGCAAAAGGTAAACCGTGCAGGCGGCGCTGGCGGTCCTCTTCCCCCAGTTTCGGCATCAGTAAAAAATAGAGTCCGATACAGATAACGAGGATAGGCAGAATTTGGCGCAGAATATCTGACTGAACGTGCTGAACCAGCAACGCGCCAGTGGTGGAACCGATAAAGGTCATCAGAATATTGAGCTTCTGATCGGCAAGATTGACCACTTTGCGACGAATAAAGTAGATCGATGCGGAAAGCGAACCGCCGCAGGCCTGTAATTTATTGGTCGCCAGCGCCTGGGCAGGGCTCATCCCCGCAGCGAGTAACGCGGGGACCGTCAGCAATCCCCCACCACCCGCCAGCGCATCAATGAATCCTGCAAGCATGGCGACAAAAAAAAGCACCACCAGCAACGTCGGTGACACCATAAAGAGATCGACGAAATTATCCATTAAAGTACATGCTCATCCAGTAGCGCCTGGCAGGAAGGCGGCAACGGAGGCGGTGTCTTCTTCTCAGGCTTAGAGGTTCCAGGTTTAGCCGGTTCAAACCAGCTTTGCAGTTCCGCGCCACACCCATCGCCTGGCGGCGGTAACGGCTGATCTTCACATTCCAGGCTGTTCGCCGGGCAGCGCAAACGCACATGCATGTGCGCACGGTGCTGGAACCACGGGCGAACTTTGCGCAGCCAGTCACGGTCGGTTCCGGCATCCAGACACAGCTGTTGCTTAATGGCCGGGTTCACAAAGATACGCGTCACGTCGTTATCTTTCGCGGCCAGCTTAATCATGCTGGAAACGTCATTTGACCACAAAGACGGCACGACGTTTTTACCGTCACGCGCGACCAGATCCAACGCCTGCGGCTTGAGCAACTGGGCTGAACTCCAGCGCGCTTTCGGCAGTTGCAGGAAGATATCGACATCGAGACCGGACTGATGGCTGGCATGCCCGCCGTTAAACCGTCCGCCCGCAGGCATGCCCATATCACCAATCAGCATCGTCCCCAGCCCCAGGTTATGCACCTGATTGCCCAGACGCTGGATAAACAGCACCAGATCCGGGTGGCCGAAGTAGCGACGCTGGTCGGTACGCATCACCTGATAGGTCTCCGACTGCAGCGGAAGCGCCTCTGCACCGACGATACAGCCATTGGCGAACGCCCCAATGGACTGCGCGCTGCCCGCCACCGGGTGGGTGATTTTTTGCCACGGGGTGGCGGCCAGACTGCCCGCGCTGGCAAGGAGTGCCAGCAGGGCGATTGCAGTTTTTTTCATGTTTACCAGCGTGGAAGTGTCGTCGTCACATCGGCATTCTGCGCGCGCTGGCGCAGGAAGTGATCCATCAGCACAATCGCCAGCATCGCTTCGGCGATCGGCACCGCACGGATCCCCACACAGGGATCGTGACGACCTTTGGTGATCATCTCAACTTCTTCGCCAGAGCGGTTAATCGTATGGCCTGGCACGGTAATGCTGGAGGTCGGCTTCATCGCAATATTGGCAATAATCTGCTGACCGCTGCTAATGCCGCCGAGAATGCCGCCCGCGTGATTGCTCTGGAAACCGTCTTTGGTGATTTCGTCGCGGTTCTGGCTGCCCCGCAGCGCCACGACGTCAAATCCGTCGCCAATTTCTACGCCTTTCACCGCGTTGATGCTCATCAGCGCGTGAGCGATATCCGCGTCCAGACGGTCAAATACCGGCTCACCCCAGCCTGGCGGTACGCCATCGGCCACGACGGTGACTTTGGCACCAATGGAGTCGCCCTCTTTTTTCAGGCCACGCATCAGTTCGTCCAGCGCGTCCAGCTTATCGGCATCGGCACAGAAGAACGGGTTTTGCTCGACCAATTCCCAGTCTTTGATAGCCAGGGGAATATCGCCCATCTGGGTCAGACACCCGCGGATCACAATGCCAAATTTCTGATGCAAGTATTTTTTGGCGATGGCCCCTGCCGCCACGCGCATCGCGGTTTCACGCGCGGATGAACGCCCGCCGCCGCGATAGTCGCGGAAACCGTATTTCTGCTCATAGGTATAGTCGGCGTGTCCGGGACGGAACACATCTTTAATGGCGCCGTAATCCTGCGAGCGCTGATCGGTATTTTCAATCAGCAGGCCAATGCTGGTGCCGGTCGTGCGTCCTTCAAAGACACCGGAGAGAATTTTGACCTGGTCCGGCTCGCGACGCTGCGTGGTGTAGCGAGAGGTCCCCGGGCGACGACGGTCAAGGTCGTGCTGTAAATCCGCTTCGGTCAGTTCGATGCCCGGCGGTACGCCGTCAACAATACAGCCGAGCGCCAGACCGTGTGACTCCCCGAAGGTGGTCACGCGGAATAATTGTCCAATACTGTTTCCTGCCATCACGGCTCCGATGTCGTTATTTGTGTTTGAGCGTTGTGAAACGGGCCGAAGCCCGCTGGATTAATCTTTATAGATGCTGAAGTATTCACGCGCCGCGATAAGCTGCGCTTTGGTCAGCATAAAGACGCCTTCCCCGCCGTTATCAAACTCAAGCCAGGTGAAAGGCACATCCGGGTACTGCTCCATCAGATGTACCATGCTGTTACCGACTTCACAAATCAGAATACCGTTATCCGTCAGGTAATCCGGCGCACAGGCCAGAATACGACGCGTCAGCTTCAGGCCATCGGTGCCCGATGCCAGGCCCAGCTCCGGCTCGTGACGATACTCATTCGGCAAGTCGGACATATCTTCTGCGTCAACATACGGTGGATTCGTGACGATCAGGTCGTACTGCAGTTTTGGCAGGTCGCGGAACAGATCGGAACGGATTGGCGTGACGTGATGAATGAGGCCGTGCTCTTCGATATTGTGCTCGGTCACGGCCAGCGCATCGGTGGAGATGTCCACGGCGTCCACTTCCGCTTCCGGGAAGGCATACGCACAGGCAATCGCGATACAGCCGCTGCCGGTACACATATCAAGAATATGCTCTGGCTGATGATTAATCAGGCCTTCAAAGTGGTTGTTGATCAGTTCGCCAATTGGCGAGCGCGGCACCAGCACGCGTTCATCAACATAGAATTCGTGACCACAGAACCAGGCTTTGTTGGTCAGATAGGCAACCGGAATGCGCTCGTTAACGCGGCGAATCACGCGCTCGACGATGCGGTGCTTTTCACTGGAGGTCAGGCGCGCCGTGCGCATATCTTCCGGAATATCCAGCGGCAGATAGAGCGACGGCAAAACCAGCTGAACGGCCTCATCCCATGGATTATCGGTTCCGTGACCGTACCAGATATTGGCGGCGCTAAAGCGGCTGACCGACCAACGCAACATGTCCTGTATGGTATGCAGCTCATTTACTGCTTCATCGACAAATATTTTATCCACTCTTCCCTCCAGGGCATGCTCGCTTAATTTTCGGCGGCTAGTTTGCCATGAAGACGGGGATAAATCAGCAATGACGCGTGCCGCTTGAGGTTAAAAAATGCGTTTAGTGAGGTACACTGTCGGAAATAAGAGATGAGATTGACCCATGAAGAAGAAAATGCCGCTTACCGAGGAGGATCAAACGCTGTTTCGCCAGCTCATGAGCGGGACGCGGCAAATGAAGCAGGACACGATTGTCCATCGCCCGGCCCGCAAAAAAGTGAGCGACGTCCCCGTTAAGCGATTGATTCAGGAACAGGCCGATAACAGCCATTATTTTTCAGACGAATTTCAGCCTCTGCTGAACACGCAGGGTGCCGTAAAATACGTCCGGGAAGATGTCAGCCATTTTGAACTGAAAAAACTGCGCCGCGGTGATTACTCTCCGGAGCTGTTTCTCGATTTGCATGGCCTGACGCAGATGCAGGCGAAACAAGAACTGGGCGCGCTTATTGCTGCCTGTCGTCGGGAACACGTTTTCTGCACCTGCGTGATGCATGGGCACGGCAAACATATTCTTAAGCAGCAAACGCCTTTATGGCTGGCTCAGCATCCCCACGTGATGGCTTTTCATCAGGCACCAAAAGAGTACGGCGGAGACGCCGCGCTGCTGGTATTGATTGAGGTCGAAGAGTGGCAGCCACCTGAGCTGCCCTGACAGGCTGACGGGGCAGACAAGCCCCGCCATATCGTGCGTCACGTCAAATAGCTTTTGCCATCTTCAAATTACACGGACTCATCTGCCAGTTGAATACCCCTTTGCCTGACTCGTCGAGAGAGACATTGGCAATGGCAGAGGTCGTGAACATTGGCGGCGTTTCGCCAGGGCACAGTTCAGCGACCAGGTAGCCGACCAGCGGCAAGTGGGAAATCACCAGTGCAGAAGCGACACCTTCATTGCACAGCGTCTGGAGATACGCGCTCACCAGACCGACATCACCACAGGGTGTGAGTTCAGGAAGGACATCCACGCCTTCTGGCAGGTGCATACATTCCCCCACCACATCCAGTGTCTGTTCAGCACGCAGGAACGGACTCACCAGAACACGTTCAATGTCCACTTTTTGACCTTCCAACCAGGTTGCCATTAGACGGGATTCGTCACAGCCGCAGGTTGTTAAAGGACGAACAGAGTCACTGGCGGCATCGAGTGCCGCGTCACCGTGACGCATGATAAAAACTTGCATATTGCACCGCTTTTGTTAACCAGGAGCATCAGCGCTGACTACCCGCAAACCGCACGAGGTAGAAAACCTGATGGCCGGGCATTGTGCCTGATCCATTCGGTGAATGAAACGCTGTTTTTTACCTCAGTGGCGTAAGTATAGTCAATAACTGTTTACAAAATCGCCACGAAAGGGTCATTCAACTCAGGATTTACGCTTCTTTGACCTTAACTGACAAGGTCAGGTTCCGTTGCGGGCCAAAATGTCTGACCCCGCTCCGCCATTCGCAATAATGCGTCACAAGGTGTAAACCGCGGACCATATTGCGTTGCCAGGCGCTGTAAAATAGCCACCACCTCACTCGTGCCCAGATTGTCCATATAACGGAACGGGCCGCCAAGGAACGGCGGAAAACCAATACCGAACACGGCACCGATATCCCCGTCACGCGCCCCTTTAATGACCTGCTCATCAAAGCAGCGTGCCGCCTCATTGAGCATCATCATGACGCACCGTTCAGCGCATTGTTGCGCAGACAATTTTCCCTCTCCGCTGGCATGAATGAGCCCATAAACGGAAGGGTCAACCTGTTTCTTGCTTTTACGCCCTTTGGCGGCGTAAAGATAGAAACCACGACCATTTTTTCTGCCTTTGCGATCGTCATTCAAAATTGCCGAAACAATGTTTGCAGGGGGGCTAAAACGTTCTCCATAAGAAGCTTCGAGCACAGGTATAATTTTAGTGCCGGTATCAATTCCCACCTCATCCAAAAGTTGGATTGGACCGACGGGGAAACCAAACTTCACTAATGCATTGTCGACATGTTCAATCTTTTCGCCTTCGGTCAACAGCCGCATCGCTTCATTGATATAGGGGGCAAGGATGCGGTTCACGTAAAAACCGGCTTTATCTGCCACCACCACCGGTGTTTTACCCAGCTTTTTAGCCAGTTTGACCACCGTCGCCACGGTTTGTGGACTGGTGCCGGCATGGGGTATGACTTCCACCAGCGGCATTTTTTCCACCGGGCTGAAGAAGTGCAGACCGATCACCTGTTCCGGACGGGCTGCGTGGGTCGCGATATCCCCTATCGGTAAAGAGGAAGTATTAGAAGCAAAAATTGTGTGCGGTGCACAGAACTGCTCAACCTCGGCCACCATTTGCTGCTTAAGTTCCAGCGATTCGAATACGGCTTCGATAACCACATCCCGGTGCTGGAAACCCCTGTAGTCCGTCGTGCCAGAGATTAGCGCCAGCTGGCGATCGCATTCCCCCCTCTTTATATGGCGGCGCTTGACCTTTTGATCAAGCAGTTGCCAGCTATATTGCAGCGCGTGATTGATGCCTTTGGGGTTAATGTCTTTGATACGAACCGGCAAGGCGGCTTTACTGGCGGTCACATAAGCGATGCCACCGCCCATTAATCCTCCCCCCAGAATGCCAACAGATTGCAGCGGTGCAGGTGTGGCATCGCTTCCGGGATCTTTTTTGACCTCGGTGCTGGCAAAGAAAATGCTGCGTAACGCACGCGACTCGGGCGTCATTGCCAGCTCGCCAAAGGCTTTTGCTTCAGCGGCATATCCGCTGCTGGCGCCCTGTGACAGCCCCGTTTCAATGACATCAAGGATACGTCGGGTGGCCGGATAATTTCCTTTGGTCTTTTGCTCGGTTTTCTTACCCACCCAGTTAAAGAGTAACGACCGCCCAAGGGGACCCGCGAGGATGCGCTCACGAACCGGTAAGTGTCGGCTTGTCACACGATCTTTCAAAGCCTGCTCGACGGCGGCCTCAAGAAGAATGGAATGCGGTACGACGTCATCCACCAGGCCTGCTTTTAAGGCCTGACGCGGCCGCAACTGTTTACCCGAGAGGATCATCTCCAGCGCAGTACTCACCCCCACCAGGCGAGGCAGTCGCTGCGTGCCGCCTGAACCGGGAAGCAGGCCTAACTGCACTTCCGGCAAGCCCAGGATCGTTTTTGCATCGTCCGTGCAGATTCGGCTATGGCACGCCAGCGCCAGTTCCAGGCCGCCCCCCAGACAGGCACCATGGATCGCCGCAATCACCGGGATCGGCAGGCTGTAGATCTCCGCCATAATCTGTTGCCCCTGACGGGCAAGATCCTCGGCTTCTTGCGCATTTTTGGCGCGGGCGATCATATTGATGTCGGCCCCCGCAATAAAGTTATCGGGTTTTCCCGAAATAAAGACCACGCCACGAATCGCTTTATTCTCGCGGATTTGCTTCAGAATCCCGCGGACCTGAACACCAAATTCGGCCTTCAGGATGTTCATTTTTTCGTCGGGAACATCGATCGTCACGACGGCCACGTTATCGAGGCGAACATTCAAGGTAAATGCAGAATTCAGTTCCATTATTCAGCCTCCAGTACCATTGCCGCGCCCAGGCCGCCGGCAGCGCAGGCCGTAACCAGCCCAAATCCGCCGCCGCGACGGCGAAGCTCATGCAGCGTTTGGGTGATCATCCGTGCACCCGTGGCGGCGAAAGGATGCCCGTAGGCAATTGAACCGCCCAGCACGTTAAATTTACTGTCATCCACCTCACCGGTGGCGTGCTGACGACCGAGCACATCTCGGGCAAAGCGTTCGCTCCCCAGCAGCTGCAGGTTTGCCAGCGTTTGAGCGGCAAATGCTTCATGCATATCAATCAGCGTTAAATCGGCAAGCGTTAACCCGGCGCGCTCAAGGGCCAGCGGCGTCGACCAGGCAGGTCCCAGCAGCATGTCTTGCCAGACATCAATGGCGGTAAAGGCGTAGCTGCGCAGATAACCCAGCGGCTTCAACCCCAGTTCGCGCGCGCGGGATTCGGTCATCAGGATCACTGCAGCCGCACCGTCTGTCAGAGGGGTACTGTTTGCGGCGGTCACGGTACCGTGTTGACGGTCAAAAGCGGGACGCAGCCTGGCGTAATCGGCCAGCGTAGAGGTGCCACGGATGTTGTTATCTTCCGTAAAGGGCTCACGATAAGGGGGAATATAAGCGGTCATGACCTCGTCAGCGAGTTTCCCTTCCGACCAGGCCTGAGCGGCACGCTGGTGCGAGCGATGTGCCAGGGCATCCTGCTGTTCGCGGGTTATGCCGTAGGTTTTCGCCATTTGCTCGGCGGTGTCGCCCATCCGCAGACCCGTAGAATACTCCGCCACAGCGGGAGGGACAGGAGCCAGATCCTGCAGGCGTAGCCGGGAAAAGAGTTTGATTTTTTGTCCCAGGGTCCGGGCTTTATTCACGTCCACCAGCACGCGCGCCAGCTTTTTACTGACGCCAATAGGCAGCACGGAAGAAGAGTCTGCGCCGCCGGCAATGCCTGCGCGGATGGTCCCTGCCATCAGGCTTTCAGCGACATTTGCCACGGCCTGGAAACTGGTCGCACAGGCGCGACTGACGCTGTAGGCATCAGTATGCACATTCATACCGGTACCCAGCACGATTTCACGGGCAATATTAGGCGCAGCAGGCATCTGTACCACCTGCCCAAAAACTAATTGTTCGATGACTTCGGGAGGTATTTCGCTGCGAGCCAGCATCTCTCCGACGACCATTTTCCCCAGATCAATCGCCGGTATTCCGTGGAATGCCGTCGCCTGACGCGCAAACGGCGTACGCAATCCACTGACAATGGCAATGCGGTCGCCCTGACGGGTGACAAGCGGTAGTGCCTGACTCATAACGCTCCCCTGTGAATAGCAAACATGCAAAGTGGTCTGACCTGATAATAGTCTTAACCATTTTTTTACATTCAGCCAATCAGGGAAACGAAAAATTGCGAGCTAATACACAGAGAAGAAAAAGAAAACGCCTCTGCGGGACAGAGGCGTTGAAGGCGGGATTAACGCAGACCGAGCTGGAAAATCAGCGTTTCGGCTTCGCAAGCAAAGACGAAGTCGATATCAAGCTGAACGCCGCCCTCTACGTCAGTAAAGGTTGATTTGATGTCACAGGGTTCTGATTCGACATCACGCGCACGTTTAGTCAGTGCGGCCAGGGTCTCTTCGGCTTCTGCACGATTGGTAAAAACGCGGCTGTAAGACGCGGTGCAATCGGTGTTGTCCATAATGGTGCCAACATCCATACAGCAGCAAACCGGGGTTTCATCAGCACTGCATTTACTCATAGCTCAATTTCCTCTGTATTCGCGTTCAACGCGAGATAGACACGATACGGCTATTTTACGCTCCTGCTCTGAGCCGCTCCAGTCGTTAATGAGGCAGAATGGGATAAGTGACCAATATCACACTAAAAAATGATCCAGAACAAAAATCACCCTTTTTGGTGAGCGGCAGTGATCGCATTTTTGCCACGCAGATCCCGTTTCGTAAAACATGTTTGAAAAACTTGAGAAACAAACTTGCAACATCACATCTGGTCCGACCTATACTCTCGCCACTGGTCTGATTTCTAAGTGTTACCACAGACCCTACACTTCGCGCTCCTGTTACTACGTGTAACAATTATTGAATAAAAATAACTCAATGAGGTTATGGTCATGAGCCAGAAAACCCTGTTTAACAAGACTGCGCTGGCAGTCGCAGTGGCACTCGTATCAACGTCCGCCTGGTCAGCGGGCTTCCAGCTTAATGAGTTCTCCTCTTCTGGCCTTGGCCGTGCTTACTCTGGTGAAGGTGCCATTGCCGACGACGCAGGCAACGTCAGCCGTAACCCGGCATTGATCACCATGTTTGATCGTCCGACATTCTCCGCGGGCGCTATTTTTGTTGATCCTGATGTTGATATCTCAGGACGTTCCCCTACCGGCGCAAGCCTGGGCGCAAAAAATATTGCCCCGACTGCGTGGGTACCTAACATGCACTTTGTCGCGCCGATTAACGATCAGTTTGGTTGGGGTGCATCCGTCACCTCCAACTATGGCCTGGCGACCGAATTCAACAACAACTATGCCGCAGGCGCTTACGGCGGCACGACCGATCTGGAAACACTGAACCTTAACCTGAGCGGTGCGTATCGCCTTGACAGCCACTGGAGCTTCGGTGTGGGCTTCGATGCAGTTTACGCAAGAGCGAAAATTGAGCGCTATGCCGGTGACCTGGGCAAGATCGTTGCGGGTTCCGGTGCTCTGCCGCCTGCGCTGGCGGGACAAGTTGCTCAGATTCCTGGCGACACGCAAATTGCCTATCTAAAAGGTGACGAGTGGGGCTTCGGCTGGAACGCAGGGATTCTTTATGAAATTGATAAGAATAACCGCTACGGCTTTACCTACCGTTCAGAAGTTAAAATCGACTTCGACGGCGACTATAAGAGCAGCCTGCCGTCCGCGTATAACCAGATTCTGGGTAATTTCGGCTTACCGTCGGGCACCGATGGTCGTACAACGGGCGGTTCTCTGACGCTGAACCTGCCTGAAATGTGGGAGCTGTCCGGTTACAACCGCGTCGCACCACAATGGGCCGTTCACTATAGCCTGACGTACACCAGCTGGAGTCAGTTCCAGGAGCTGAAGGCTACCAACAGCAATGGCGATACCCTCTTCCAGAAAGATGAGAGTTTCCGCGACGCTTACCGTATCGCGCTCGGGACGACCTATTATATGGATGACAACTGGACGTTCCGTACCGGTATTGCCTTCGATGACAGCCCGGTTCCGGCTGACAAACGTTCCATCTCTATTCCGGATCAGGACCGTTTCTGGCTGAGCGCAGGTGCGACCTACGCCTTCAATAAAGATGCCTCTATTGATGCCGGTGTCTCTTACATGCACGGTCAGAAAGTCACCTTCCAGGAAGGCCCGTATGAATTCTCTTCTGAAGGGAAAGCCTGGCTGTACGGCATGAACTTCAACTACGCGTTCTAATATTCTCTGCATTAAAAAAGGTGAGCATTTGCTCACCTTTTTCTTTTTATTCTGCGTCTATTTCTGATAACTCATTTTCAATCGCTTTCGCGTTCGGGTTATCTTCCGGTTTCAGCTTGCCACCGTTAGCAATAAAGTCATGGTTCTGGAAGTAAGCTTCACGCACCATGATATACGGGTCTGAAGACTGGCGAAGCAGGCCGTCTGAATCCAGCAGCTGGGCACGGGTTTCAATTCCTTCTACCGTCCATTTCCCTATCGACAGTGGCCAGGTCAGCCACGAGAGCACCGGATAGAGCGTATCGACCATATCGCCGCCGTCGTCACGCACGGTAAAGCTGCCGTAGAACGGTAAATGGACATACGGGCCATAACCTACGCCATAATGCCCCAGTGTACTACCGAAACGGTGCGGCTGCTCACGCTGCAATTTTGGGTTTGCCATACCGGCAACATCAATAAAGCCGCCCATCCCCAGCAGGGTGTTCAGGAAGAAACGGGTGAAATGCACCATCCCCTGATACGGATCGCCCTGCAGGAAGAAGTTCGCCATCACTGCGGGCTCTTCCAGGTTGCTGGTGAAGTTGCTCAAACCATTGCGCGCGGGTTGCGGTACGTAGTCACGCCAGGCAACGGCAACGGGACGGACCACATACGGATCCAGCACGTTGTAGTTGAAGCTATACATGCTGCGGTTGAATCCTTCTAAAGGATCGGAGCGCCCCGTTTGCTCGCCGGAGCTGGCGCAGCCCACAAGCAACGTTGACCCCAGCGCAAGCGCCGACAGCCGTAGTTTCATAGTATTCTCCCTGTTAAGTATGGCTATCGTTGATTGCCATCCGGGGCGAGACGTCTGCCGCCTCGCCGAAAACATGCAAGTGATTGTAACAGCACGTTTCTGGATGTCCACGCACGCAATGAAGCGCAGAAAGCGTCTTCATCTTCTCTCAGCATAGCCTGGCTTTATTCTTTCGTTTCGCGCTAAGTCTAACGTTTGTATAAAAAGGTTGTATCGCCTTTATTGCCATTGCGCAGAAAAATAAGAGTTTACCGCCTGGAAACTCTGACAGAACCGCTACGCTTAACAGGATAACAATAGCGTGGAGAAGTTTAATGGACGATTTCAAAGACGAAAAACTCGACCAACACAGCGACGAGATCGAGGTAGAGAGCGAAGAAAAAGAGAGGGGTAAAAAGATAGAGGTGGACGAAGAGCACCTCCCTTCGCGGGCGATGGCTATCCACGAGCATATCCGTCAGGACGGTGAAAAAGAGTTAGAACGCGACGCAATGGCCCTGTTGTGGTCCGCGATTGCGGCGGGATTATCCATGGGGGCCTCTCTTCTGGCGAAAGGCATTTTTCACGTTCATCTGGAAGGGATTCCGGGGGGATTTATTCTGGAGAGCCTGGGCTACACCTTTGGTTTTGTCATTGTCATTATGGCCCGCCAGCAGCTGTTTACGGAAAATACGGTCACCGCCGTGCTTCCGGTGATGCAAAGCCCTACGTGGGGTAATTTTGGTTTGCTGATGCGCCTGTGGGGCGTGGTGTTGCTCGGTAACCTGATCGGCACCGGTATTGCCGCCTGGGCATTTGAATATATGCCGATATTTGATGAAGCCACACGCGATGCTTTCGTGACAATTGGTATGGAGGTGATGAAAAACACGCCCATCGAGATGTTCTCTAATGCCATTATCTCCGGCTGGATTATTGCCACTATGGTCTGGATGTTCCCTTCTGCGGGTTCCGCCAAAATCGTGGTCATTATTTTGATGACATGGCTGATAGCCCTTGCCGATACCACCCATATCGTCGTGGGCACGGTAGAAATACTCTACCTGGTCTTTAATGGCACATTGCACTGGACCGACTTTTTCTGGCCATTTGCGCTGCCAACGCTTGCCGGGAACATCTGTGGAGGGACCTTTATTTTCGCCCTGTTAAGCCATGCGCAAATCCGTAACGACATGTCCAACAAGCGTAAAGCGGAACTGAAAGCAAAACAAAACGACGAGCAAACCAGTGGAAAAAAAGAAAATAAATCATCCTGAATGACGACTCTTTAACCACTCGGGCGGCAAGGCGCTTAACGTAAGGTATGAAAAACGTTATACTCTTGCCGCTTCGTCCCCTTAGTTAAATGGATATAACGAGCCCCTCCTAAGGGCTAGTTGCAGGTTCGATTCCTGCAGGGGACACCATCGCCTGACCTTCTCTGCGTTTTCTTAATAACCTCTCTTTTTTATCAACAAGTTACCTTAAAACGCACTGTTCACCGTGTGGATATTAGCTCGTCTCTGAACTGGCACAATGCGTCCGTTAACAGGTATAATCTTGCGCAACATTTGACTGACGCCAGAAACGAAGATGACAAAACTAACATTACAAGAGCAGATGCTTAAAGCGGGACTCGTCAGCAGCAAGAAGCTGGCAAAAGTGCAGAAAACCACCAAAAAATCACGCGTACAGGCGCGTGAGGCACGAGAAGCGGTGGAATTGAATAAGCAGGCCCAGCTGGAACGTGATAAGCAACTCAGTGAACAGCAAAAACAGGCCGCCTTAAGCAAAGAATATAAGGCCCAGATCAAACAGCTGATCGAAATGAATCGCATCACCGTATCTAAAGGCAATATTGGTTATAATTTCACCGATAATAATCTGATTAAAAAAATAGATGTCGATAAGATAACGCAGTCGCAGTTAATCAATGGCCGCCTCGCCATTGCGCGGCTGGTCACTAATAATTCCAGTGAAAGCGAATACGCGATTATTCCTTCGGTTGTGGCCAATAAAATAGCCCAACGTGATGCGAGCTATATTGTTGTCAGCGCTGAACTCAGTGAACAAGCGCAGGATGAAGAAGATCCGTATGCCGATTTTGTGGTGCCTGACGATCTGATGTGGTAATTCCTGTTATCCGGGACATGAAACATCTGCTTCGTGTCCTATTACGCCAGGGCAGTGGAATTACCCATTGCCGCCCTCTTTTGCGCTTGCCGCACCCTCAAACTGGCTTTGCCAGCCCCTCGAATGGAGACGCTTGTGAAAACCTTATTTATCCTCAGCCTGTTGACCTTATTCAGCACCTCTTCTTTTGCTGCCACGGCAATAAAACTCTCCTGTTCATTGCGTCAAAACGTCACCATCTCCAGCTTTAAATATCAGCTCAGCACCATGAAATGGGGGGATCATTTTCAAATTGCCTCCGGCGTTCGACATGCCAAAACACAGGATAATATTCCCTTTCTGGTCACCCGCTTTAAAAATGGCGATAACCTGATTGAATTTGAAACGTCGCAGGAATATTTCATGGTCTATGCGGACAGCGAAACACCCGATCGCTGTTATCTGAAAGAGACCTTCACGTACGATATTATTGATTTACCCCGTTATCATAAATCACAGATAACGGTATCCTGAGCGACGTGAGTTAAATAACATTTTCTGTAACGGGGGGCTGAGCCGTCATTAACGCTTTTTATATCGCTCCCCGGCATGTTTCCCCGGCTAAACATCCCCTCTGCAAGCGATGTGACAACGCTCTGGCAGAGCCATACTTCATTGATACCCTGCAAAAACTAGTCGTAGCACAGAGTCTGTAAGAATGTTACAGTACGCAGCCCACCCTGCGTTGGCTGTGGTCTGGCAACGCCGTAAAGATCGGTAAAGCCTGAAACCACGACCCCGAACTGCGGTCTTCATCTCCATACTGTAGCGCTTCGTTTGCGTTACCTGTTCAGGTTTTACATAGGTCGAATAACTTGTCTCAATCCAAATTTGAACGTGACTTTCTTCATCCACGTTACTGGCTAACATGGTTTGGCGTTGGCCTTCTCTGGTTACTTGTCCAGATGCCTTATCCAGCACTGCTTTTCCTTGGATCTAAATTAGGTACAGCGTCCCGTCCGTTCCTGAAACGTCGCGAATCCATTGCCCGACGAAATCTCGAACTCTGCTTTCCCGATCAAAATCCGCAAGAACATGAAAAACTGATCGCAGAAAACTTTAAATCCCTTGGTATGGGCTTACTGGAAACCGGCATGGCCTGGTTCTGGCCCGATGAACGCGTACGCAAATGGTTTGATGTTGACGGGCTGGACAACCTGAAAAAGGCGCAGGCGAAACATCGCGGCGTCATTGTTGTTGGGGTCCATTTTATGTCCCTCGAACTGGGTGGTCGCGTGATGGGGCTTTGCCAGCCGATGATGGCAACCTATCGCCCCCATAACAACGCGTTGATGGAGTGGGTGCAGACCCGCGGCAGAATGCGTTCGAATAAAGCGATGATCAGCCGTAATAACCTGCGTGGGCTGGTGGGTGCACTGAAAAAAGGGGAAGCCGTCTGGTTCGCCCCGGATCAGGATTATGGCCGTAAAGGAAGCAGCTTTGCCCCCTTCTTCGCCGTCAACAATGTGGCCACCACGAACGGCACCTTCGTCATCTCACGTCTGTCCAAAGCCGCTATGCTCACCGTTACCATGGTGAGAAAAACGGATAAATCGGGATATCGTCTCTTTATCACTCCTGAAATGGAGAACTATCCAGAAGATGAGCAGGCCGCCGCCGCCTACATCAACAGAGTGATCGAGAAAGAAATTATGCGTGCCCCTGAGCAGTATTTGTGGGTCCACCGTCGCTTTAAAACGCGCCCACCGGGTGAACCTTCCCTCTATCTGTAAGAGTCATTTAAGGTTAGTTTCGCCAGGAAACTAACCTTATCAATCACCTGCATAACGCCATGGCCTTTCTCTCTGCTCTCGTCGCTCAACTTATTATTATTGCGTACTGAAACAAAACTGTCGCCGTTCCACGACACTCGTAAGTATAGGAAATTATTTAAAAAAATGACTCTTGTCACTCTATAAAATTAAGCGTACATTAGCGCCGTCTGGCAATGGGATGCACAGAATTCTGAGCTGGCGTCGGTGGCATCACGGGATAATTCTTATTTCCGTTTGAGCCCGACTTCAACTCTCTATACTCAGTTGGACTCTGTTTTTAATGCGTGTCATGAGATGCGCGGAGCGATGAAAAGTGAAATATTTCTTTATGGGCGTTTCGGTCATTGTTTTAGTTTGGGCCGGTACCTTTGCCCTGATGATCTGAGCGAAGACAGTTAAAAAAACAGGAGCCATTGGCTCCTGTTTTTTTATGCAGATTCGACAGGATTTTTCTTCTCGGAGGGGAGCAGACCGTCGGCACGGAACATGCTCTTAATGCCTCTGACCGCCTGACGAATGCGGTCGCTGTTTTCGATGAGGGCAAAACGGACGTGTGTATCGCCGTATTCGCCAAAACCGACCCCGGGAGAAACGCAAACTTTGGCGTCCTGCAGAAGTTTTTTCGCAAACTCCAGCGATCCCATCGCCGCGTAAGGTTCAGGTATTTTGGCCCAGACGTACATAGAGGCCTTAGGTATTTCAACCATCCATCCCGCTTCGTGCAGCCCTTTTACCAGCACGTCACGGCGACGCTTATACTGTGCCGCAATATCATGCACACACTGCTGATCGCCTTCCAGCGCGGCAATCGCCGCCACCTGTAGCGGCGTAAAGGTTCCGTAGTCATGATAGCTTTTGATGCGCGCCAGCGCGTTCACCAGCGTCTTATTCCCCACCATAAACCCGATACGCCAGCCAGCCATATTGTAGCTTTTAGAGAGGGTGAAAAACTCGACGGCGACATCACGTGCGCCAGGGACCTGCATAATGGACGGGGCTTTCCAGCCATCGTACACGATGTCGGCGTAGGCCAGATCGTGCACCACCAGCACATCATAGCGCTTCGCCAGGGCGACCACCTTCTCGAAGAATTCCAACTCAACACACTGCGCCGTCGGGTTCGACGGGAAGCCCAGGATCATCATCTTCGGTTTCGGATAGCTTTCGCGGATAGCGCGCTCCAGCTCGTTGAAGAAGTCTACCCCCTGCACCAAAGGAACAGAACGGACCTGAGCGCCCGCAATAACGGCACCGTAGATATGAATGGGGTAGCTTGGATTGGGCACCAGCACCGTATCACCGTGGTCCAGCGTCGCCAGCATCAGGTGCGCCAGCCCCTCTTTGGAACCAATGGTGACAATGGCTTCACTTTCAGGGTCGATATCTACCTGATAACGGTCCTGGTACCAACGGGAGATAGCCCGACGCAGACGCGGTATTCCGCGTGATGTTGAATAGCCGTGCGTATCCGGGCGCTGGGCCACCGTGCAAAGTTTTTCGACAATATGCGGTGGCGTTGGGCCATCGGGATTACCCATGCTGAAATCAATAATGTCTTCGCCGCGCCGACGCGCAGCCATTTTGAGTTCAGCCGTAATATTGAAAACATAAGGGGGAAGACGATCGATACGCGTAAAACGGCGTTCAGGACTGGATTCAGCCATAGATTCCTCTAAGAGACGTTAGCGCCCGGACCGTCCGAGCGACGCTGCCACGTGTGTGGCGTGTTTAGAAAATAACCTGAACAAAATCGTGCTGTCGAGAGGAAAAGCAAAAAATAGTCAGCCGAATAAAACGGGAACCTCCCGGCGCAGAAAAGCGGAAGCGAAAAATAAAGCACCCTCATATTTTAACATCATGATATCAATACAATTACAGTGGTAACCTTTTATCTCGTCTGGCACGTCAGGACGCGCAACCCCGCCAATCCCCTTTGCAAATTATGGTTTTTCCTCGTTTCATAAAAAAGCATGATGTCTGGTCAACAGGCGCCAGGTTTTTTATCATAGGTTTTTCCCGTCGCTTCAGGTCTCCCCGTGCACGAAATATTCGATATGCTGCTGGCTGTTTTTGATCGCGCAGCATTAATGCTCATCTGCCTGTTCTTTCTGATTCGCATCCGGCTCTTTCGCGAACTGCTACACAAATCGGCCCACTCCCCGCGCGAACTGCTGGCGGTGACCGCCATCTTCTCTCTGTTTGCGCTGTTCAGTACCTGGTCCGGCGTACCGGTCGAAGGCTCGCTGGTTAACGTACGCATTATCGCGGTGATGTCAGGCGGAATTTTGTTTGGCCCGTGGGTGGGGATCATCACCGGCCTGATTGCAGGTACGCATCGCTATTTAATCGATATCGGGGGCGTGACCGCCGTTCCGTGTTTTATCACCAGCATTATCGCGGGCATCCTCTCCGGCTGGATTAACCGTAAGATACCGAAAAAGCAGCACTGGAAAGTGGGGATAGCGGCGGGGATGCTGTGTGAAACGCTCACCATGATCCTCGTTGTGGCCTGGGCACCTACCACCGCGCTGGGGCTGGATATTGTCTCTAAAATCGGCATTCCGATGATCGTGGGTAGCGTCTGCATCGGCTTTATCGTCTTGCTGGTGCAAAGCGTCGAAGGGGAAAAGGAGGCCATTGCGGCGCGTCAGGCAAAGCTGGCGCTCGATATTGCCAACAAAACATTGCCGCTGTTTCGCCACGTGAATGCCGAATCCCTGCGCCAGGTCTGCGACATTATCCGTCGCGACATCCATGCGGACGCGGTGGCTATTACCAACATTGACCATGTTCTGGCCTATGTCGGCGTAGGGGAACATAACTATCGGGACAACGACGATACCGTCAGCCCCACCACCCGCCAGGCGCTTCGCTACGGTAAAATAATTATTAAGAACAATGACGAAGCGCATCGCACCCCGGAGATCCACTCAATGCTGGTGATTCCCCTGTGGGAGAAAGGGGTGGTGACAGGCACGCTAAAAATCTACTACTGCCACGCGCATCAAATCACCTCCTCTCTTCAGGAGATGGCGGTGGGCTTATCGCAAATTATTTCGACGCAGCTTGAGGTCTCACGCGCCGAACAACTGCGGGAAATGGCAAATAAGGCAGAGCTGCGCGCCCTGCAAAGTAAAATCAATCCTCATTTTCTGTTTAACGCCCTCAATGCGATTTCGTCATCCATTCGCATGAATCCGGATACTGCGCGACAGCTTATTTACAACCTGTCGCGCTACCTGCGCTATAACATTGAGCTGAAAGATGACGAGCAGATCGACATCAAAAAAGAGCTGTATCAGATAAAAGATTACATCGCCATTGAACAGGCGCGTTTCGGCGACAAGCTGACGGTGATCTACGATATTGATGAAGAGGTTAACTGCGTGATCCCGAGCCTGCTGATTCAGCCGCTGGTGGAGAACGCGATAGTTCACGGTATCCAGCCCTGCAAAGGGAAAGGCGTGGTGACTATTAGTATTGCGGAGAGCGGTAATCGCGTCCGTGTTTCAGTGCGTGACACCGGAAACGGTATCGACCCTGCGGTCATTGCCCGCGTGGAGTCCAATGAGATGCCGGGGAATAAAATTGGCCTGCTGAATGTCCATCATCGCGTGAAGCTACTCTACGGTGAGGGGCTGCATATTCGCCGTCTTGAGCCGGGAACGGAAATCACATTTTATGTCCCGAATGAACGGTCTCCCGTTCCTGCGCAGACGCTGTTGTTGCCATAAGTACGGAGTGACGCATGAAAGTCATCATTGTGGAAGATGAAATCCTCGCTCAGCAGGAGTTAAGCTGGCTGATAAAAACCCATAGCCAGATGGAAATTGTAGGCACGTTTGAAGACGGGCTGGATGTGTTGAAGTTTTTGCAGCACAACCGGGTTGATGCCATTTTTCTGGATATCAATATTCCGTCTCTTGACGGTGTGCTTCTGGCGCAAAACATCAATCAGTTTGCCCATAAACCTTTTATCGTGTTTGTTACCGCCTGGAAGGAGCATGCCGTTGAAGCCTTCGAACTTGAAGCCTTCGACTATATTCTTAAGCCGTATCAGGAATCGCGCATTGTCACCATGCTGCAAAAGCTGGAACTGGCGTGGCAGCAACAAAATAGCCCGCAGCAAAACACCACTCAGGCCACCACCCGGGAAAATGACACCCTTAATCTGGTGAAGGACGAACGTATCATCGTGACGCCCATGGACGATATTTACTATGCCGAAGCGCACGAGAAAATGACCTTCGTCTATACGCGTCGTGAATCGTATGTCATGCCGATGAATATCACCGAATTTTGCAGCAAACTGCCTGCCTCGCATTTTTTCCGCTGCCACCGCTCGTTTTGCGTCAATCTCAACAAAATCCGCGAAATCGAGCCGTGGTTTAACAATACCTACATATTACGCCTGAAGGATCTGGATTTTCAGGTGCCGGTGAGTCGCAGTCGGGTCAAGGAATTCAGGCAGTTGATGCATCTGTAACCCCCGGTTGCGAGGGTTACAGCAAATCAGAGCACCTGCCCCAGCGTCTGGCGCAGGTGTGCCCCAGAGCCCAGCAGGCCCGGATTGTCATGCACAATCAGATATACAGGAATATCCTGTACATAGGCCTTAAAGCGCCCTTTGTCTTCGAAGCCCCCACGGAAGCCCGACGCTTTAAAGAATTCGAGGAAGCGAGGGACGATGCCCCCGGCAATATACACCCCACCAAACGTGCCCAGGTTCAACGCCAGGTTACCGCCAAAGCGGCCCATGATGACGCAGAAAAGGGACAGCGCGCGACGGCAGTCGGTGCAGCTATCCGCCAGCGCACGCTCGGTAACATCTTTTGGCTGCAGATTTTCCGGCAGGCGTCCGTCCGATTTCACAATCGCGCGGTACAAATAGACTAAACCAGGACCTGAGAGCACGCGCTCGGCAGAGACGTGACCCAGCTCGGCGCGCAGCTCCTGCAAAATAATGCCCTCTTCTTCGCTGTTAGGCGCGAAATCAACGTGCCCACCTTCTCCCGGCAGGCTAATCCAGCGTTTATCGACATGCACCAGATGCGAAACCCCCAGCCCCGTACCCGCGCCATAGACCGCGATGGGTTTGCCATCCACCGGTTTATCGCCGCCAAACTGAATCAAATGCTCCGGTTTCAGCATGGGAATGGCCATGGAAACGGCGGTAAAGTCATTAATGATTTCCAGATGGGCAAACCCAAGGTTCTTTTTCATTTCGGCAATAGAAAATGCCCAGGTGTGGTTGGTCATCGCAACCCAGTCACCGGTAATCGGGCACGCGATGGCGATACAGCCATCTTCTACGCTGGCATCGTGCTCATCCAGATAGACGCGCACGACCGCTTCCAGGCTGGGATAATCCAGTCCGGAGTAGGTTTTCGTCCGGGAGATTTCACCGCTTGCAACATCACAGAGTGCCAGCCTGGCATTGGTGCCACCGACATCACCTACTAAAGCATACTTTGTCATTCTTCTACTGCTCCGCTAAAGTCAGAATAAATCTTTGGGACACTGTAAATTCAAGGCGTGATAACAACAACGACCTGAAGATGAATGGCCCAGAATTATCGATCATGGTCACAGAATCACTTTACCGTTTCAGCACCTTTTGCACTATTGCCGTCAAACTGAATGTGCAAAGTGATATCATTGCATTTGTACAAGGAAATCATCATGCTCCATCCGCGCGCCAGGACCATGTTGCTGTTAGCGCTCCCTGCGTTGATTATCGGTATCGCATCCAGCCTGATTTTAATCGTGGTGATGAAAGTCGCCTCAACGTTGCAAACCGCGCTCTGGACCTCACTTCCGACGCAGCTTGGCTTCCGGTTTGACTCGCCAGCCTGGATTATCCTGATGCTGACGCTGACCGGCGTGGTGGTGGGGCTGGTCATTCGTTTCAGTCCTGGACACGCAGGCCCGGATCCCGCCCTGGAACCTTTGATTGGTGCGCCAGTGGCGCCCTCGGCCCTGCCTGGACTTATCATTGCCCTGATAGTCGGTCTGGCGGGCGGCGTGAGCCTGGGCCCGGAACACCCCATCATGGCTGTGAATATCGCCCTCGCGGTCTTTATCGGCTCGCGAATTCTTCCCCGCGTTGGCGTGCTGGACTGGACAGTTCTTGCGTCTGCGGGCACCATCGGCGCGCTGTTTGGCACACCTGTTGCCGCTGCGCTGATTTTTTCTCAGACCCTGAGCGGTAACCAGGACGTTCCCCTGTGGGATCGGCTATTTGCTCCGCTGATGGCGGCGGCGGCCGGCGCGCTGACCACCAGCCTGTTTTTCCATCCTCATTTTTCCCTTCCCATCCCGCACTATGGTCAGATGCAGATTGCCGATATTTTCAGCGGCGCCATCGTCGTCGCCATTGCAATAGCGCTGGGTATGGTGGCGGTATGGTGTTTGCCCCGTCTGCATCGTCTGGTCCATAAGCTGAAACATCCGGTGCTGATCCTTGGCGTAGGGGGTTTTCTGCTGGGTATTCTCGGTGCCATCGGGGGGCCTATTACCCTGTTTAAAGGGCTGGACGAGATGCAGCAGATGGCTTTTAGCCAAATCTTCAGCGTGTCCGATTACCTCTTGTTTGCCATCGTCAAACTGGCTGCCGTCGTGGTAGCGGCAGCGTGCGGTTTCCGTGGCGGACGGATATTCCCGGCAGTATTTATCGGCGTGGCGTTAGGCCTGATGTTGCATGAGCACGTTGATGCGGTTCCCGCCGCGATAACCGTCTCCTGTTCGATTCTGGGGCTGGTTCTGGTAGTGACACGGGATGCGTGGTTGAGCCTGTTTATGGCAGCCGCCGTGGTGCCTGATACCACCTTGCTGCCCCTGCTCTGCATTGTGATGCTGCCCGCCTGGCTCCTGCTGGCGGGCAAGCCGATGCTCATGGCCTGGCGAAACGATAAATAATCAGGCGCTGTTGCGTGCTTCCAGTGCAGTGGTGATGGCGCTTAAGAGCGGCGGAATGTCGTCTTTCGGCAGCATGACCTCAATCAAAGAAAGTCGGTCATGATGGGCGACTTTCTCCAGCACCTCTGCCAGTTGCACCGTCTCGCTGACGCGCCAGCATTGCGCCTGACAGTCCAGGCTTAACGCATTGGGCACCTGAGTCCAGTTCCATAGCGCAATATCGTTATAGCGCTGTTTTGCCCCATGGATCGCACGCTCAACGGTGTAGCCTTCGTTGTTCAGAACCAGAATGACCGGGCGCTGGCCGTCGCGCAGCATCGAACCTATCTCCTGAATGGTCAGCTGTGCAGCCCCGTCGCCCGTCAGTACAATCACCCGCCGCTGCGGGCAGGCCGTCTGGGCCCCAAAGGCCGCCGCCAGCGTATAACCAATCGATCCCCACAGCGGCTGAACGATAAAGTTAACGTCCGCAGGCAGACGTAGCGCTGCCGCGCCAAATGCCGCCGTGCCTTGATCCGCCAGAATGATATCTCCCGGGCGAATAAAGGTCTGCAGGGTTTTCCAGAAATTATCCTGCGTCAGACGTCCCTGGTGATAATCATGAGAAACCTCTGCGGGCCGGACGACGTTCTTATCGTTGACATGCAATTTGCACAGCTCAGACAAAATAGCCACCGCCTGCGTCATCGGTATTCCGGTAAACCATCTGTCGGCGACGCGGGCGGCATGGGGCTGGACTTCAATGGTCTGCCTGGCCGTAAGCTTGTGGGTAAAGCCTGCGGTCAGGGTATCGGTAAATCGAGTGCCGATGCAGATAACCGTCCCGGCTTGTTCAATGGCCTCTTTTACAGCGTCATTACTGGCCGAACCGCTGTAGGTTCCGCTAAAACCCGGCTGTCGCTCGTCAAAAAGCCCTTTCCCCATCAGCAGGGTGGCATGCGCCATGGGGGTCTCGTTGACCCAGGCCTGGAGTTGTGCCTTCAGGCCGTAGCGCAACGCGAGAAAATCGGCGAGCAGAGCGACACGTCCACCTTGCATAAGTTGGGTTTCCGCCGCTTCGCGGAAGGCTGCAAGGCAGGCGGTGTCATTGTAAGAGGCGGGTGTTGTGAGAGCGTTTACAGGCGGCATCGCAGGTTTTTTTGCCACATCCGCAGGCAGCATAAGATAACCGGGACGGCGCTCTCGCAGCATAATGGACAGAACCCGGTCAATTTCATAACAGGCATTTTGCTCGGTGAGAATGGCCTGCGCCGCCGTGACAGGCTGGCTCATACGGTAAAAATGTCGAAACTCGCCGTCCCCCAGGGTGTGGTGCAGTAGCTCCCCCTTTTGCTGTGCTGCGGTCCCCGGCGCACCCACGATGTGCAGAACGGGAACATATTCAGCAAAGCTCCCGGCAATGCCGTTCATGGCACTCAGCTCCCCGACGCCGAAGGTTGTCAATAAGGCCGCAAACCCATTACAACGGGCATAACCATCTGCGGCATAGGCCGCGTTCAGCTCATTGGCGCAGCCCACCCATCCGATCGCTTTACTCTCAATGACGTGGTCGAGAAATTGCAAATTGTAATCGCCCGGGACGCCGAACAGGTGTCCGGCACCGCAGTGTGACAGACGTTCCAGCAAATAATCGGCGACGCAATAAGGGGTTTGCATAACAGGTGTCCTTCTGACGTTGAACTCACCTTGAGTATTAGAGAAGCGTGATGACTGTCCAGAAATGGCGGAAAGTAGAGAGTGGAACGAATGCTTTACGAAAAAGTGTGCGTTATTCTGATAGCCACTGCGCACGTGTAAGCGTATACACTGCAGGTTAACTTTTACGTCAGAGGTCATTAGCATGGTTTTCAAGGCGGACAAAAATCGTTATCAGACAATGCACTATCGTCGTTGTGGGCAGAGCGGGCTTAAGCTCCCTGCCGTATCTCTGGGGCTGTGGCATAACTTTGGTGACACCACCCTGATTGACAACAGTCGTCAACTTTTGCAACGCGCTTTTGAACTGGGTATCACCCATTTTGACCTTGCGAATAACTATGGTCCGCCGCCAGGATCGGCAGAATCCAACTTCGGTCGAATATTTAAAGAAGACTTTGCTCCTTACCGTGACGAATTAATTATCTCAACCAAAGCAGGCTATACGATGTGGGATGGCCCCTATGGCGACTGGGGATCGCGGAAATACCTGATTGCCAGCCTCGACCAAAGCCTTAAACGCATGGGTCTGGAGTATGTCGACATCTTCTATCACCATCGTCCCGATCCGGACACGCCGCTGAAAGAGACCATGAAAGCCCTCGATCAGATCGTGCGTCAGGGGAAAGCCCTGTACGTTGGTTTATCTAACTACTCCGCGACGCAAACGCGCGAGGCGACGACGATTCTGGACGATCTGGGCACACCTTGCCTGATTCATCAGCCGAAGTACTCGATGTTTGAACGCGGTCCGGAAGAGTCATTGCTGTCCGTTCTGGATGAAAAAGGGGTGGGCTGCATTCCCTTCTCACCGCTGGCAGGCGGCCAGCTGACCGACCGTTACCTGAATGGGATCCCGGCTGATTCCCGCGCGGCGAGCGGCAGCAAATTTCTCAACCCGGATCAGATTACGGATGCGAAGCTGGCGAAGGTGCGGCAGCTGAATGCCCTGGCAGAAAGCCGGGGACAAAAGCTCTCTCAGATGGCGCTGGCGTGGGTTCTGCGACATAAAACCGTGGCGTCCGTTCTGATAGGGGCCAGTAAAACGGCGCAGATTGACGATGCCGTTGGCATGTTGAAAAACAGTGAGTTCACCGCGGATGAACTGAACAGAATCGACACGGTTCTCAATAGCTCAAATTAAGCGCATTTTTAGCAAAAAGTGCTCCCCTCCATGAATTAGGAGTTGAAGCGATTATACGGGGCTTTACTGCCCCGTAATATTGCGTTAACAGGCCTTTTACGGCCCCGATCGTGAAGGAGAATAAAAATGTTCAGGTCACTGATTCTGACAGCGGTATTACTGGCTACAGCAGCACCGCTGGTCGCTAATGCTGGCGAGATCACCCTGTTGCCATCCATCAAATTACAGATTGGCGATCGTGATAATTATGGTAACTACTGGGACGGCGGCGGCTGGCGCGACCGCGATTACTGGCACCGTCATTACGAGTGGCGTAAAGACCGCTGGTGGAAACATGATAATGGCCGCCATCGTGGCTGGGACAATCGCAAGGCGTATGAACGCGGTTATCGCGAAGGCTGGAGCGACCGAGACGATCGCCGTGGGCCACGCGGACACGGCCATGGACATGGTCACGGCGGACATCATCGCTAAACGCAATAAGGAGCCGCAAGGCTCCTTATTCATTTTATAGCCCCAGCACCGTCCCGACTAACAGCCAGAGATTGAGCGCTACGACCAGCACCACAATTAACCAGCCCAGGCGTCTCACGCGGGTCGTGTTCACCAGGTCCCCCATCAGCGTGGGGTTGCTGGTAAAAATAAGCAGCGGCACCAGTGCCAGCGCAATACCAAAACTAAGTAATACCTGGCTCATCACCAGAATTCGGGTGGGATCCAGCCCCATCAGAATCACGATAAAAGACGGCAGCATCGTCACCGAACGGCGCACCCACAATGGAATGTGAAATCGCACAAAACCCTGCATTACAACCTGCCCTGCCAGCGTCCCCACCACGGTGGAAGAGAGGCCCGCTGCAACCAGACTCAGCCCAAAAATCGTTGCCGCCGCATGACTCAGTAGCGGCTCAAGCGTCAGATAAGCCTGATCGAGATCCGCAACGCCGGTATGTCCGTTGAAATGAAACGCAGCTGCTGCGGTCGCCATCATTGCCAGATTGACAAAACCAGCGATGGTCATTGCAATAGCCACGTCCCATTTCGTAGCTGAATAGCGTTCCTGTCGGGTACCATCATGCTGGTTCTGCGTCAGTGAAGAGTGCAGATAAATCACATGCGGCATGATGGTTGCCCCTAATACACCGGCCGCAAGAAACACAGCTTCGGTTGTAGGCAAGCTGGGGATAGCCATTCCTTTACCCAACTGCACCAGATTAGGTTGAGAAAATACCAGCTCAACGATGTACGCAGCCGCCACAAAAAGCAGCAGGCCACCAATGACGAGTTCAAGGGGTTTTTGTCCCCGACGCTGAAGCATTAATATCAGGAAGGTGGCAATACCGGTCAGTACAGCCCCCTGGAGCAGGGAAACGCCAAGGATCAGTTTGAAGCCAATTGCCGCACCAATAAACTCGGCCAGATCGGTTGCCATGGCGATGATTTCAGCCTGCACCCAATAAAACCAGACGACCGGACGCGGATAGTGCTCGCGGATTTGCTCTGCCAGGTTTCGGCCCGTTGCTATACCCAGCTTGGCAGAGAGCACCTGAATCAGCATCGCCATCAGGTTTGCCCAGACGACCACCCAAAGCAATTTATAGCCGAAGCTGGCGCCGGCCTGGATGTTCGTCGCAAAGTTACCCGGATCGATATAGCCAATAGCCGCAATGAATGCAGGTCCCATTAATGCAAAGCGCAACTTGCGTGCGGCTCTGCCACTGCTACCCTCTACGCGACTGTTTGTCATTTGTGCCTCTGGAAATATAGCCTTTGCTATGTTTCATGCTATCAAAATGAGAATGATTATCAAGATCATTTAAATGGTTATTGTTGATTTCTCTGATAGCTAAGAACGATAGATCGGGCGGGAATGCTTATTGACGTCACGAAGGTGAAATCACACACATTTGTGAAGCGTAGCACACAAACTTAACTTTTCACTCATTTACCTAACATAACAAAAATGTATTGTTGATCACTATTTTTGAGACTCGTCACAGGATGTAACTATAGTGTGTTCTTGATCTCGTTTTCTTTGTCGCCGTTACATAGAATGTGCACGGAAATTAAACCTGCCTCATATTTGGAGCAAATATGGACCGCGTCCTTCATTTTGTCCTGGCACTTGTAGTCGTTACTGCACTTGCATTGCTGGTCAGCACAGACCGCAAAAATATTCGTATTCGTTATGTTGTTCAACTGCTCGTTATTGAAGTTTTACTTGCGTGGTTCTTCCTGAACTCCAACGTAGGCCTGGGTTTCGTGAAAGGCTTCTCCGAAATGTTCGAAAAACTGCTCGGATTTGCTAACGAAGGGACGAACTTCGTCTTTGGCAGCATGAACGATCAAGGTCTGGCATTCTTCTTCCTGAAAGTGCTGTGCCCTATCGTCTTTATCTCTGCGCTGATCGGTATTCTGCAGCACATCCGCGTTCTGCCGGTGGTGATTCGTGCGATTGGCTTCCTGTTATCTAAAGTCAACGGCATGGGTAAACTGGAATCTTTCAACGCAGTCAGCTCCCTGATTCTGGGCCAGTCTGAGAACTTTATCGCGTATAAAGATATTCTTGGTAAAATGTCCCGCAACCGTATGTACACCATGGCAGCCACGGCGATGTCTACCGTTTCCATGTCTATTGTGGGTGCGTACATGACGATGCTGGAACCTAAATACGTGGTTGCCGCACTGGTACTGAACATGTTCAGCACCTTTATCGTGCTCTCCCTGATCAACCCATACCGTGTTGATGCCAGCGAAGAAAACATTCAGATGTCGAACCTGCACGAAGGACAGAGCTTCTTCGAAATGCTGGGTGAATACATTCTGGCTGGCTTTAAAGTGGCCGTGATCGTCGCCGCTATGTTGATCGGCTTCATCGCCCTGATTGCCGCACTGAACGCACTGTTTGCTGCCGTGCTGGGTATCTCCTTCCAGGGCATTCTGGGCTACATCTTCTATCCAATTGCCTGGGTGATGGGTGTACCCGCGCATGAAGCCCTTCAGGTTGGTAGCATCATGGCGACCAAACTGGTTTCTAACGAATTTGTGGCCATGATGGATCTGCAGAAAATCGCCAGCACCCTGTCTCCACGTGCTGAAGGTATTCTCTCCGTGTTCCTGGTCTCCTTCGCTAACTTCTCATCCATCGGTATTATTGCCGGTGCGATTAAAGGTCTGAACGAAGAGCAAGGTAACGTGGTATCCCGCTTTGGTCTGAAACTGGTCTACGGTTCAACACTGGTAAGCGTCCTGTCTGCCTCAATCGCAGCACTGGTTCTGTAAACCACCTCAAAAAACCGGAGCCTGGCTCCGGTTTTTTTACGCCTGCGATTCCTGTAACGGACGCGGTTTACCAATCAAATATCCCTGCAGATAATCCACCCCCGAGTCCAGCAACAACTGCCGCTGCGCATCCGTTTCGACATACTCCGCCACAACGGTGAGTGATTTTGTTTTTGCCAGGTTGCAAATAGATTTCACGATCATCGCATCCATACTGTCGGTACAGATATCTTTTACGAAGGAGCCATCGATTTTAATGATATCCGCCTCAAGTCGTTTCAGACGTTCATAGTTAGCGTAGCCCGTGCCAAAATCATCAATGGCAATCTTGAATCCGTATTCACGCAGCTTTTGAATATTCTGGATACTGGAATCCGAGTCTGAAAATGCCTGCTCTTCCGTGATTTCAATAATCACCACATGCGGATCGATACCGTAATGGGTAAACAGCGCGATAATCTCTGAAGCAATCTCCTTTTGCATTAACGTCAGCGGCATCAGGTTTACCGAGAACCTTGCCACGTTTTGCGATGAAGGGTGCGCACGCAGCCAAAGAAGAAGTTTCTCCAGCACCGTAAGGTCAAAGCGATGGCTCATATTAAACTGCGCGATCAGCGGAATGAAACGGTCAGGCGTGATGAGTTCTCCGTCACTCTCCAGACGCGTCAGAATTTCGTGATATCCTTCTCCCGCCACGTTTTGAATAGGCTGCGCATAGAGTTTGACGCCCTCCTCATCGAGCGCGCGTTTAATCCGACTTAACATCAGCACGCGCTCAGTGGTCTGACCGGAGACGGTCTCCTGACTGTGGGTCAACGCAAGCACCGTATGTGCAATACAGGACTGTTCAGAAAGCCAGCTCAGTTGACCCAACGTATGATTCAGTTGCTCCCCGCTACGGCCTTCTAATTCACCCCACGCTGCGCCAAATTCAATATCCAGCGCCGTATTGTTCCAGTAAAAGTTTCGGTTATTGAGCTGATCAACAATATGCTGCAAACGTTCAGCTGTTTGCGGACCGAGTAATACCAGCACCATTTCACTGCCAGGAAGCTGAAAGAATTTCTCCTCACTCTGCAAAAGAGGCTGAACGGACTGGGTTATTGCTCGCTTGCAGTGGACGCGCATCAACATGCCATAGTGGCGACTGAGAAATTCCAGATTATCCATGCGCAAACAGCAAATTTTCGCGTCAGGATGGGTGGTCAAAAAAATCTCCAGGGCGCGCAAGTTCGCCAATCCCGTCAGCGGATCGGTGAGTGCCCTCTCCTGCCAGCCACGCTTTAGCCACTCGGTACGTCGATAGATTCGCCACATGTACAACAGGCAAATCGTGAAGGAAATCAGGACAGAAAGAACAAAGGAGAGTGAATAACCCGTTTCAACGCCATTAAGAAAATTTTTGTTATAGGTCAGCAGCGTCAGGGCCGAAAATGCCCAGCAGAGCGAGACCAGTGCATAACTTAACCGGCTAATGGCGGCGGTAAACAGAATAAAAATCACCGGAACCAGATATCCCGCAATGAACGGTGATTCTACAGGTGCACAAAGTATGGTGAGGACTAACCCTAAAAGCATTAGCCATGTGAATGTAAAAAGAACACTGTTTTTAATAAAATAGGGCTTAATACTGCGTAGCCAGAACGTTCTGGCATAACGCGGATTAATAATCATTCTTAACGGATAATAGAACATCATCGTAAATATTAAGCCTGCACATATCAGGCTTTGAATATCAACAATATGATAGATGGCGCTGCCTTCACCGAAGAACGTCGACAGGGAAACGGGAAAATGAAAGAGATTTCCTGCCAGATACATGGAAAGCTTGATCCCCGGCGGGATAATAAACCCCAGCCAGAAAATACGGACGCCGAGGTGTCGGTTAGGTACGCCAAACCGCCAGCGGCGGCCTAACTGCAAACGAAGCGCACCACATGCGGCGAAAACGGCAAAGACCTGACAAAACAACAACACCGCGTGCTGCAAAAAAGTCAGATTGAAACTCAGGGCGTTGGTCAGAGCAAAACTCGTTATTATTGGAATAATAGCCCTGCGGCCAAACAACAGAATAACCGCCAGCATCAGACTTAATGGTAACCAGGCTAAATAGACGTCAACCCCATCGATAAGCGCGCGGGGTGAAATATAGCGAGCCAGGGGTACAGCGAGCAGGCACAATATTTGCGCAAGTATAAATATTTTTAAATTGTTACCTGATTTACTTTTCATTAATTTAATTGACAATTCATCCCGGCATAATATTGGCCTTATGAATATTAAGTTTATTCAAAGCGTGAATCAAGTTGCGGTCTAAATTTGGACCGTTTTATCTCCACGTGGTTTAGAAAAAAGACAGGTTGATAACAAAAGGGAAGGAATCATTTTACGAAAATATAAAAAAACCCCCGCTTTTCAGCGAGGGTTAGAATTTTGGTGGAGCTAAGCGGGATCGAACCGCTGACCTCTTGCATGCCATGCAAGCGCTCTCCCAGCTGAGCTATAGCCCCACAGTTTTTACGTTCCAAATTCTTTGGGTGAGAATTTGGTGGAGCTAAGCGGGATCGAACCGCTGACCTCTTGCATGCCATGCAAGCGCTCTCCCAGCTGAGCTATAGCCCCAACGTAAAGCTGTCGTGTTGACGGGCGGCATAATATGAATTCCTCCGCAGAGTGTCAACGGCAAAATCATCCTGATGCTCTCAATCGCTGAAAAATCATGCAAATGAATCACCTTGCGAGGTTCCTCGCAATCATGAGTTAAGCCTGTCACGTTTTCACGTAAAAGGGTGCTATAAAATGAACGCCTATTAACCATACTCTTACTCAGGAAATTGCATGATCAAGGAACGAATGACACCAGAAGAGTTAGCCCGGCTCACCGGTTTCAGCCGACAGACCATCAATAAATGGGTGCGCAAAGAGGGTTGGATGACATCGCCAAGGCCCGGTGTTCAGGGGGGAAAAGCGCGTCTGGTTCACGTCAATGAAAACGTGCGGGAATTTATTCGCAGCGCGCGCAGAGCCACGGATGCGCCTGAGATTCCCGAAAGCATCACGGGCGAAAGTCCACTGCATGCTTTACTCCTGACGCTGGCGAATGAAATGACACCGGACGAGCGCAAACAAATGACCTCTTTGTTGCTGCGAGAAGGGATTGCCGGATTGCTACAACGTTTAGGGATTCGCGACCAGAATTGATATGAAAACACTACGGAGCAAAATGACCACGGAAGAGCTGTCCCTAACCCTTGGGATGGCAAAGCAAACGGTGAATCGCTGGATCCGCGAAAAAGGATGGAAAACCGAAAGAATTAACGGTGTCAAAGGAGGACGTGCCCGTTGGGTTCATGTTGATGCGCGAGTGCGGGAACATATTAAGAGCCTGCCAGCGATGCGTCTTCAACAGGCGGTCTATCAACTGGAAGAGACGCCACCTGCTTACGCCCGTCCTGTTGCACCCGCCCTTTCGCCTAAAATTACCGACGTTCTGGAGAAAATGACGGCCTCGGAACAAGACCATCTTGAGCGCTTGTTATTAAGAGAAGGGATAAACGGATTTCTGACGCGGCTGGGGATTGTGGACGTTAAGGCATAAAAAAACGGCAGGTCACCCTGCCGTTAAGATACTGATCTTGTCGCTTATTGCTGGCTTTCGCGTTCCGCAATAAAGCCCAGCGCCTTGTTAATCCGCGCTACGCTGCGCGTTTTACCAATGGCATGGACGGTCACATCCAGAGCCGGAGACTGGCCTGCGCCGGTTACCGCGACGCGCAGCGGCATACCCACTTTACCCATCCCGACTTCCAGTTCATCAGCGGTTGCCTGAATCGCATGATGAACATTTTCGGCAGTCCAGCTCGTGATAGCGTCGAGTTTGTCACGCACCACTTCCAGCGGCTGGCGTGCCACAGGACGCAGATGTTTCTTCGCCGCATCGGCGTCAAATTCGCTGAAATCTTCGTAGAAGTAACGGCAGCTTTCAGCGATCTCTTTCAGCGTTTTGCAGCGCTCGCCCAACAGACGAACCAGATCGGCCAGTTCAGGGCCGGTGCGGGTATCAATGTTAGCCTGCTCAATGTGCCACTGCAGATAAGTTGCCACGTATTCCGCCGGCATCGTATTAATGTAGTGATGGTTCAGCCACAGCAGTTTGTCGGTGTTGAACGCACTGGCGGATTTGCTCACCGCGCCCAGGGAGAACAGCTTGATCATCTCTTCACGGCTGAAGATCTCCTGGTCGCCACTGGACCAGCCCAAGCGCACCAGATAGTTCAGCAAGGCTTCTGGCAGATAGCCATCATCGCGATACTGCATCACGCTCACCGCACCATGACGTTTGGACAGTTTTTTACCGTCGTCACCGTTAATCATGGAGACGTGTGCATAAACAGGAACAGGCGCATTCAGCGCTTTCAGGATATTAATCTGGCGCGGCGTGTTGTTGATATGGTCTTCACCACGGATCACATGGGTGATTTCCATATCCCAGTCATCCACCACAACGCAGAAGTTATAGGTTGGAGAACCATCAGTACGGCGAATGATCAGGTCATCCAGCTCCTGATTGCTGAATTCGATCGGGCCACGGATCTGGTCATCGAAGATAACTGAACCTTCCTGCGGGTTAGCGAAACGCACCACGCAGGGTTCATCAGCAGCATGTTCACTATGGTCATGACGGCAACGGCCGTCATAACGAGGTTTCTCGCCGTTTGCCATCTGCTCTTCACGCAATGCTTCCAGACGCTCTTTGGAGCAGTAGCATTTGTACGCCGTGCCCGCGATCAGCATGTCATCAATGACGGCGTTATAGCGATCAAAACGTTTAGTCTGGAAGTAAGGACCTTCATCCCATTCCAGATTGAGCCAGTTCATCCCGTCCATAATGGCTTCGATAGCTTCCGGCGTCGAACGCTCAAGATCGGTGTCTTCAATACGCAGCACGAACTCACCGCCGTTGTGACGTGCAAAAAGCCAGGAGTAAAGGGCAGTACGTGCACCGCCGACGTGCAAATAGCCTGTCGGGCTTGGCGCGAAGCGAGTTTTGATTTTCATGAAATGGCCTTACGTTATAAAGATGCCGACGACCGGCAAATGCTGGAAAAAAACAATGGGCAATATTCTATCACTGTGGGCTGATTCCTCAATGATGTTCCCTGTTTGAGATGCAGGTTTACGAATTTTGTTTATAAATCATGCGCCCCTGCCCATTCAGCGATCGTTTTGACTAATTTTACGACGAACAAACAAAATATTCAGAAAAGGCGTTGACTCATTTTCAACTCTCCCTATAATGCGACTCCACACAGCGGGGGTGATTAGCTCAGTTGGTAGAGCATCTCCTTTACACGGAGGGGGTCGGCGGTTCGAGCCCGTCATCACCCACCATCTACTTAATGGTGACCCGCAGTGTAGATAAGTATTTGAGAATGGGCGATTAGCTCAGTTGGTAGAGCATCTCCTTTACACGGAGGGGGTCGGCGGTTCGAGCCCGTCATCGCCCACCATTCTCAATGTGAACGCTTGTCGATGCAGTACCGAAGTTTGGGTGATTAGCTCAGTTGGTAGAGCACCTCCTTTACACGGAGGGGGTCGGCGGTTCGAGCCCGTCATCACCCACCATTCGGGTCGTTAGCTCAGTTGGTAGAGCAGTTGACTTTTAATCAATTGGTCGCAGGTTCGAATCCTGCACGACCCACCAATGTAAAAAAGCGCCCTAAAGGCGCTTTTTTGCTATCTGCGATTTGAACGATTCGAACCTGCAGCAGGTCCGAGCCGAACGCAGTGAGGCAACGGAGCCGTTTACGGCGACGGCCCGAAGGGCGAGCGAAGCGAGTCATCCTGCACGACCCACCAATGTAAAAAAGCGCCCTAAAGGCGCTTTTTTGCTATCTGCGATATGAACGATTCGAACCTGCAGCAGGTTCGGGCCGAACGCAGTGAGGCACCGGAGCCGCCTGCGGCGACGGCCCGAAGGGCGAGCGAAGCGAGTCATCCTGCACGACCCACCAATGTAAAAAAGCGCCCTAAAGGCGCTTTTTTGCTATCTGCGATTTGAACGATTCGAATTGCGATATACCAACGCATTAATCAAATGCGTCACCGCCGGGGTTGCCTGCTTCTCGTCATACACCACATACAAATCTGCCGGAATACGTTCCCGTAGCGGGCGGAATACCACGCCGGGCCACTGCATTTGGGCATAGCTGTCTGCGGCCAGGGTTATCCCCATCCCCATGCTGATCATCGCCAGGACCGTCTGAGGCTCAACCGCCTCCCGTACAATCAAAGGCGTGAACCCTGCCTGCTGGCACACGCGCTGCAAAAATGCCCAGTCTGAATGCGCAGTGGGCATCGTGACAAAATAGTCATTCTGCAGATCGGCAAGCGCGATAGCGGGCTGATTGACCAGGGGATGATCCTCCGGCATGGCCACCAGAAACGATGCTTTCCCCAGACAAAGACTGGTAAAACCGGCCGTGGGTTCGATAGCCATACGCCAGATCCCTATATCCAGCTCTCGCCGCTCAAGCAGAGCCATCTGCATGACCGGTGATTTTTCACGGAAAACGACGTCCACATTCGGGTGATCTTTTATGAACGATCGCATCACCGAACGCACCTCACTCCACATCGCCGTACCCACAATGCCCATCTCAATGCGCCCTGCTTCTCCCCGCCCAATCTTTTCAACGCGGGCGAGCGCCTGGCTGGCACTGGCAAGCAGACGTCGCGACTCTTCCATCAGCACTTTGCCCGCATGCGTCAGGGCAACGCTGCGTGAATGACGAATAAAAAGCAGCGTTCCCAGCTGGCTTTCAAGCTCTTTAATATGCAGACTCAGTGGCGGTTGCGACATATTGAGACGGGCGGCAGCCCGTCCAAAATGCAGTTCTTCTGCCACGGCAAGAAAATAGCGCAATAGCTTAAGATCAGTACGGTACACGCGTTCCATCACACTCCATCCCGGCGAAAACACTCGATACCCCACCTTAGATCTTTTCGCCGATGACGGGCAGATTTTAATGCGTAACTGTGCTCAACCCGCTGTTTTTACGGGAGTGGCGGTAGTTAAAACAGAGATAAAAGACGATCGTCAGGACCATGGCATAGGCGGCAAAAACCAGCCAGATGGTCTGCCAGTCTTTCACGCCCTCTACGGAGAAGTAATCCACCGCCATCCCGCTAAGAATCGCCCCCACATAAGCCCCGACGCCATTGACCATCGTCATAAATAAGCCCTGCGCACTGGCACGAATATCGGCACTCACCTCCTGCTCGACAAATACAGAGCCGGATATATTGAAGAAGTCAAAAGCGCAGCCATAGACAATCATCGACATCATCAACAGGACAAACCCCATCGGCGACGGATCACCAAAGGCAAAAAGGCCAAAACGCAACATCCAGGCAATCATACTCATCAGCATGACCGTTTTGATGCCGAAGCGCTGCAGAAAATAAGGGATCGTCAAAATGAAAAAGACCTCAGAGATCTGCGATATGGAAAGCAAGATGGAGGGATAGTTGACAATAAAACTGTTGGCGTAAACTGGGTTGCGCGCAAAGTCGTGCAGGAAGGGGCTACCGAAGGTGTTCGTTATTTGCAGCACGGCCCCTAAGAGCATGGCAAACAGAAAAAACACCGCCATGCGCGGTTGACGGAATAAGACAAATGCATTCAGCCCCAGCTTGCTGGCGAGGGTCTGAGAGGCTTTTTTTGTGGCGACGGGAATCGAAGGCAGCGTCAGGGAATAAAGTGCCAATGCCAGCGAAGAGCCCGCGGCGATATAAAGCTGAATATGACTCAGCTCTATCCCCATCAGACTAATCGCCCACATCGCGATAATAAACCCCACGGTGCCATAGACGCGGACAGGTGGAAAATGGGTCACCGTATCCAGACCTGCCTGTTCAAGGCAGGAATAGGAGATCGTGTTCGATAACGCGATGGTGGGCATAAATGCCATGGCATTGACCAGCATGACCCAGAACATCAGGCCTGGCTCATTGACCTGAGCGGCATAGCATAACGCTGCGGCGCAAATAAGATGGCAGATCATATAAGCTCTGTCTGCGCGCAGCCATTTGTCAGCAATAATGCCCACCAGCGAAGGCATGATAATAGCCGCGAGCCCCTTAGAGCTGTACACCATGCCCACGTCTGAACCGGTAAAATGTAGGGTATTAATCATGTAAGAACCCAGGGTCACCAGCCAGCTCCCCCAGATAAAATATTGCATAAAGGACATCATCTTTAAACGCGTCGTGATGTTCATAACCGTTCCTTTTGCACACGGTGGCCCGGACGGGCCACAGGTAAGTAGACTCAGGCCAATTTGCGCAGAAAACCGCAGATGAGATGAATGAAGTTTTGCCGGGACAGCTCTGCCGCAGCCAGCGTCTGTGCGTGCGAAAGGGGTATCTCGCCCAGACCTTCCGCCAGGTTAGTGATGGCGGCCACCGCAACCACTTTTAATCCGCAGTGGCGTGCGGAAATGACCTCCGGTACCACGGACATTCCCACCACGTCACCGCCAATGATTTGCATCATGCGAATTTCAGCCGCCGTTTCAAAGTTGGGCCCGGAATACGAGACGAAGACCCCTTCCGTGAGCGGGAAACCTTCTTCTTTAGCCACCGTTTGCAAAACGGCGCGATAGTCCGCGTCATAGGCATTGGCCAGAGAGAAAAAACGCTCGCCAAAGCGATCGTCGTTCGCGCCCACCATGGGGGTCCCTGGCAGGGTATTAATATGGTCGTTTAGCGAGACAAGACTGCCAGGCTTAACCTCCGGGCGCAGCGACCCGGCGGCATTAGTGCTGAACAGCAGCTCGCAGCCCAGCACCTTGAAAGTGCGAATCGCATCGGTCATGACGCTCATTCCTCGTCCTTCATAAAAATGCCCGCGTCCTTTCATACAGGCAACGGGCACGCCAGCAAGAAGACCCAATACCAGTTCCCCCGCATGTCCATGAACGGTGCTCACCGGGAAGCCCGGCAACGCCTCGTAGGATAGGGTCACGGCATCGTCGATCCGATCGGCAAGCGCTCCCAGACCAGAACCCAGGATAAAGGCCACGCGTGGAGTGAAATTGGGTTTCGCGGCGCGAATGATATCGGCGCAATGCCAGGGATTATTCGAGTGAGTCATAGCTGCTCCTTCAGGATAAAAAAGCGATAGTGGCTATCGCATGACACCTGACTTATAGCCGGAGCACCGGGGTTATCACCAATACACTTTGCGCTCTCCATTGATAGCCTTTGTGTATCAATGCGCGACCTGCCAGATATGGCAGGGGGACTCAAGCTAATCCCCGCCGTGCCGATACTTCTTGTTTAGGCAAGAGGGACCTCTATGACGACGATTCAGGCTTCACCACCACCACCCATTCAAACCGGCAGCAGTGGCAGCGGTTCAAGTGGCAATAGCATCGCTGCCCAAATTAGCCGGATTACTGCGCAAATCACTAAATTGACGCAGCAGTTAAAAGAGATCGCAGATAGCAGCGGTAGTGTGGAGGATAAGAAAAAACAGCAGGAGCTCATTCAGCAGCAGCTTGAAATGCTGCAGGCGCAGTTGGCAGAACTTCAGCATCAGCAGGCTGAAGAGGCGCAGCAAAAACAGGAGCAAAAGCAGGCGAATGCGAAAGGGGTCAACACACCGTCAGACGACCATCAGATTGATATCTACGTCTAATCGTCCGTGGCAGTGAACAACGGATCGCGCGTGCGGGTCTCGATCAACCGTTGAGCCTGCATGCGCACCACCTCCCAACAGGCCTGCGCCGCGCCGGAAAGCGATCGATTCTTGCGACGGGCCAGCATCAACTGACGTTCTATGCAGGGGGTAAAACGCCTCACCGTTAAGTGGCTTCCCTGGGGGAGCGGCAAAGCCAGCGCCGGTAATACGCTTATCCCGATCCCCGCTTCCACCATCGGAAACAGCGTAGCCGGGTGGCCAATCTCTTGCACTATCGTCGCCTCAACCTGCTGCGCCGCCAGCGCTGCATCAATCAATGGTCGACTGCCCGAGGCGTAATCCTGTAACACCAGATTGGCCCCCTGTAGCGCCTGCCATGAGACCTGCGGGCATGTCGCAAGCGGATCATCGGCACGGCATAACAGCAAAAAGGGTTCTGACAGCACCTTTTCACACTCCAGATCCGTTACCGGACCCGGATCAATGACGATGCCAAAATCCACGTCTCCCTGGCGAATGCTCTCCAGTACCCATTGCTGGGGCCGGTCGTGAAGAACGAAATTAATGTCGGGATAGCGGTGATTACTTTCGGCAATGCACTGGGGAATGAGGTGTGCAGAGATAGTCTGGCTCGCCGCAACGCGCACCGTTCCGGAAAGTTGCTGCCCTACCCGTCCGACATCCCGCATTGTACTGTTAAGTTCATCCAGTACCCTTTCCAGACGCGCCGCCAGCTGCTGCCCTGCCTCGGTCAGCACTACCTCGCGCGTGGTGCGATCGAGCAGGCGCACGCCGGTTTGCTGCTCCAGCTCTTTCACGCTATGGCTCACGGCCGACTGGCTTAACCCGATGATTTCCCCGGCACGGCTAAAGCTTCTGGCCTGAGCCACGGTGACAAACACACGAAGTTGACGTAAGGAATAATTCATTTATTTAATTCATCAATGGATGCAATAAATCAATTTTATTTCTCAAACAGATAAAAGCACAATAGCGATATCTGCTTTCAGGAGTGTTTATGAAACTATTTCGCATTCTCGACCCTTTTACCCTTACGCTGATCGTGACGGTTCTGCTGGCCTCCTTTTTCCCGGCGCGTGGCGGATTCGTCCCCTTCTTCGAAGGCCTGACGACCGCAGCCATTGCCCTGCTGTTTTTTATGCACGGTGCCAAACTCTCGCGTGAGGCGATCATCGCAGGTGGCAGCCACTGGCGACTGCATCTGTGGGTGATGTGCAGTACCTTCATCCTTTTCCCGGTCCTCGGCGTGCTGTTTGCCTGGTGGGCGCCGGTCAACGTCGATCCTGCGCTGTACACCGGTTTTCTGTATCTGTGCATTCTGCCGGCGACCGTACAGTCGGCGATTGCATTTACGTCGCTTGCGGGGGGGAATGTTGCCGCCGCCGTCTGCTCCGCGTCCGCCTCCAGCCTGCTCGGGATTTTTGTCTCCCCGCTTCTGGTCGGCCTGCTGATGAATATGCACGGTGCGGAGGGCAACCTTGAGCAAGTAGGCAAAATCTGCCTGCAGCTGTTGCTGCCGTTCGTGTTGGGGCATCTTTCCCGTCCGTGGACAGGCGACTTTGTGGCGAGAAATAAAAAGTGGATCAGCAAGACCGACCAGCTCTCTATTTTGCTGGTGGTTTATTCCGCCTTTGGCGAAGCCGTCGTTAATGGTATCTGGCATAAAGTGGGCATTGGCTCGCTACTGTTTATCGCCCTGGTAAGCTGTGTTCTGCTGGCGATTGTCATTGCGGTTAACGTTTTTGTTGCCCGGAAGTGTGGGTTTAACAAAGCGGATGAAATTACCATCGTGTTCTGCGGTTCGAAAAAGAGCCTTGCCAATGGGATTCCGATGGCAAATATCCTGTTCCCGACGTCGATGATTGGGATGATGGTGCTGCCGCTGATGATTTTCCATCAAATCCAGCTGATGGTTTGCGCCGTGCTGGCGCGTCGCTACAAGCGTCAGACAGAAAAGCTGGCGCAGGAAGAGACCCACGCCGCGAAGGCTTAAGGTTTTTTCAGGGGCTGAACCAGATGGCTCAGCCCCTCAGTTTTGATGAGTAAAGTCATAGCCATCAGTTCGCCCAGCCGCCCTGCCGGGAATTCATCTTTACGGGCAAACCACAGCAAATACTCCTCCGGAACGTCGATCAATCGACGTCCTTTGTATTTCCCGAACGGCATCTCGGTATTAGCGATCTCAACAAGCTGCTCTTTTTCCACATTAGTCTCCTAACAGGCGGAGCATTTCGGCTTCGTCGATGACCTCAATACCCAGTTCCTGTGCTTTCGCCAGTTTTGAGCCTGCGGCCTCGCCGGCAATGACCAGATCGGTTTTCTTCGAGACGCTGCCTGCCACTTTCGCCCCCAGCGCGACCAGCCGCGCCTTTGCATCATCGCGAGAAAGCTGGCTCAGGCTGCCGGTTAACACCACCGTTTTACCGGCAAACGGGCTGTCGATCTCCTCCGCATTGACGACCACCGGCGCAGGCCAGTGGATCCCCTCAGCGAGTAACTGACCAATCACGTCACGGTTACTCTCTTCGGCAAAGAAATTGAAGACGTGAGTGGCGACGACAATCCCGACGTCCTGCACTTTCTGCAACTCGTCAATCGTCGCGCTCTCCAGCGCCTCAAGGGTGCCAAAATGCGCCGCTAATCCTGCCGCCGTCGCTTCTCCCACTTCACGGATACCCAACGCGTACAAGAAGCGCGCGAAGGTCGTCTCTTTGGATTTTTCGAGTGCATTCACCACGTTTTGTGCGGATTTTGGCCCCATACGATCCAACCCGGTCAGCTTACCGGCAGTCAGTCGGAAAAGATCGGCAGGCGTATGGACATACTCTTTCTCGACGAGCTGGTCGATTATTTTGTCGCCCATCCCGTCAACGTCCAGCGCGCGACGTGAAACGAAGTGCTTCAGCGCTTCTTTGCGCTGCGCGCCGCAGATTAAGCCGCCCGTACAGCGTGTCACGACTTCGCCTTCGACACGTTCCACATCCGAGCCACAAACCGGACAATGGGTGGGGAAGACGATTTCACGCGTGTCTTCCGGGCGTTCTGAATCCACCACGTTCACCACTTGCGGAATAACGTCTCCCGCACGGCGAATGACGACCTTATCGCCAATACGCAAGCCCAGACGAGCAATCTCATCTGCGTTATGCAGCGTGGCATTGCTGACTAATACCCCCGCGACCTGCACGGGTTCCAGACGCGCAACCGGCGTAATGGCACCGGTACGGCCGACCTGAAACTCGACATCCCGTACAAACGTCATCTGTTCCTGTGCCGGGAACTTAAAGGCGACTGCCCAGCGTGGGGCACGCGCAACGAAGCCTAACTGCTCCTGAAGCGCCAGCGAGTTCACTTTAATCACCACGCCGTCGATATCAAATCCCAGCGCCGGACGGTCTTCTTCAACCTTGTGGTAGAACGCCAGTACCGCTTCCGGCGAGTCACAGAGCTGGACACGGTTGCTGACCGGCAAACCCCACTCTTTAAATTGCAGCAGGCGGCCCAGATGGGTATCAGGCAGCTCACCTCCTTCAAGGATGCCGACGCCGTAACAGAAAAAGGTCAGCGGGCGTTTTGCCGTAATACGCGGATCGAGCTGGCGCAGAGAACCGGCTGCCGCATTACGCGGGTTGGCAAAAACCTTGCCCCCGGTCCGACGCGCTTCCTCGTTAATTTTTTCAAATCCGGCCTGCGGCAAAAAAACTTCGCCACGCACTTCAAGGCGCGCTGGAATGTTCTCGCCACGCAACGTGAGCGGGATGGCGCGAATGGTACGCACATTGGTCGTGATGTCTTCGCCGGTGGTGCCATCGCCTCGCGTGGCGGCACGGGTCAGAACGCCGTTCTCGTACAGAATACTCACTGCCAGACCATCCAGCTTTAGCTCACAGCACCAGGTCAGAGAGTCCGTGCTTTTCAGACGATCCTGGACGCGCTTGTTGAAGGCCAAAAAGCTCTCTTCATCAAACACGTTATCCAGAGAAAGCATTGGCACTTCGTGACGTACCTGACTGAAGAACGCCAGAGGCGCCGCCCCCACGCGCTGGGTGGGCGAGTCTGGGGTGATAAGTTCTGGATGTTGTGATTCAAGCTCGCGCAGTTCACGCATCAGGCGGTCATATTCCGCGTCCGGGACTTCCGGGGCATCCATCACGTGATACAGGTATTCATGATGGCGAAGCGTGGTTCGCAATTGCGTTAGTTGTTGTTCGATAGAGTCCATTTCACACCATCAATGAGAAAAACCCCCGACAGGCGGGGGTTGATGAGGAGGTGAAGTTATCGCCTGAATTAAGCGTTAGCTTCCTTCACTTCGCGGATGCGGTCCTGATACTCACGCATTTTTTGCGGGGTCATCATACGACGTTGATCGTCAAGGACCACGCCACCGACTTCATCGGCGATGTGCTGAGCAGACTGAAGCATCAGCTTAAAGTTTTGCAGTTCGTCACCGTAGGACGGCACTTGCATAAAGATAGTGATACCTGGCGTGGTGAAATCCCCCGTCATTTCCGGGTCAAAGGTGCCCGGGTTGACCATATTGGCCAGGCTGAACAATGCAGGACCACTTCCGTCCGGGCTTAAATGACGATGGAAGATATTCATATCGCCAAACTTGAAACCGGCCTGCTGAATGCTGTTGAGCAGTACGTCACCATTAAGCTGAGAGCCATGATGGGCCGCCACGTTCATGATGATGACGGTCTCTTTACGCTGTGGCTTTTCTGCCACTGGCGCAGGGGCTTCTTCGACAATAGGTTCAGGCTCAACCTGGGGCGCAGGAGCAGGCTGTTGCACCGCTGCCGGGGCCGGCTGAACCGGCGCGTGCTGCGGGGCGACCGGTTGCTGCATCGGTTGCGGCTGATGAACCGGCTGCGGCTGGTGGACAGGCTGCGGTTGTGCAACGGGCTGCTGCACGGGCGGCGTCGGCTGTCGCACCGGCTCTTCTACAGGAGCAGGCTGCGGCGCTGGCTGGCGCGGCTGGGCCGAAGCATACGGCGGCTGATACTGGTGCTGCGGAGGCTGACGAGGCGCTTCATGCTCCCCCTGGCCGGCGCCAGGCGCAGGAGTATTGACGCGATGTACGCGGACTTCACCCACGCCTTCATCGTCGTTATCTTCAAAGCCGTCATCGCCATCATCATCGTGACGACTGGACTTCATACGCTTGAGTGGGCGATCGCGAAACATCGAGGAGCGCTCTTTACGGCTGGTCCAGAAACCATGTACCAGTAAAGCGAATATGGCGATCGCGCCAACAATGATTAATATCAGACGCAAATCCTGCATCATTATATTCTCTGTTGTTCTAACACCTTGCCACCACGGCAAACATTTACTCACTAAGAGTATTTGGCGAACTCGTCAAGTGCAAGTGTGTGCAGAGCATTCGCTGCATAAAGATGGACTAAATCGTGCTTTTTGCTGTTTTTTCGAACATTTCCGAACTGGTCATTGGTTCATAACGGGATAATATAGGCGGGCAATTCCACTGGTTGTGTAAAAAGGAGTACAGCCTGGTTATGGTTTCATCAACTTCAACACCTCTTCGTAGCGGCATCGGGTATTTTTTCCAGGGGTGGAAACTGGTCTCCCTGCCGGGGATCCGACGCTTTGTAGTTCTCCCCCTCCTAATTAACGTTTTGCTGATGGGCGGTGCGTTCTGGTGGCTATTTACCAAAATTGAAACCTGGGTCCCGGCCTTAATGAGCTATGTTCCGGACTGGCTACAATGGCTGAGTTATCTCCTCTGGCCCGTCATGGTGATCTCGGTGCTGCTGGTGTTTGGCTACTTCTTCTCAACCGTTGCCAACTGGATAGCGGCCCCGTTCAATGGACTGCTGGCAGAACAGCTTGAAGCGAGGCTGACCGGCGCCACACCGCCGGATACCGGGGTTGTGGGCATCATGAAAGATCTGCCGCGAATTATGAAACGCGAATGGCAAAAATTTGCCTGGTATCTCCCCCGGGCGGTTATCCTGCTCATCCTCTACTTCATCCCCGGAATTGGGCAGACGGTGGCGCCGGTGCTTTGGTTCCTCTTTAGCGCCTGGATGCTGGCTATCCAGTATTGCGACTATCCGTTCGACAACCATAAAGTGCCGTTTAAAGAGATGCGTACGGCGCTGCGTTCACAAAAAGTGATGAACATGCAGTTTGGTGCGTTAGCCAGTCTGTTTACCCTCGTTCCATTCCTGAATCTGTTCATCATGCCCGTTGCCGTGTGCGGCGCGACGGCGATGTGGGTGGACTGCTATCGTGCTAAGCACGCGTTATGGAAGTAATGCAAAAATGTGTAAATTGGGGGTAGCTTATGCTATCCCTTATTCCATACTGATCCCCATTATTTCTCAGTAGCATATAGATATGCGAATTCCTTACTTCCCCATACTTTTCCAACAGGTATGCTGGGACGGTATCCCCATTTCATACAGTTAAGGACAGGCCATGAGTAAGATTTATGAAGACAACTCGCTGACTATCGGTCATACGCCCCTGGTTCGACTGAACCGCATCGGTAATGGACGCATCCTTGCGAAGGTAGAATCTCGTAACCCAAGCTTCAGCGTCAAATGCCGTATCGGTGCAAATATGATTTGGGATGCGGAAAAACGCGGCGTACTGAAACCAGGTATCGAGTTGGTCGAGCCAACCAGCGGTAATACCGGCATCGCGCTGGCTTACGTGGCGGCCGCACGGGGTTACAAACTGACGCTCACCATGCCGGAAACCATGAGCGTTGAACGTCGCAAGCTGCTGAAAGCGCTGGGCGCGAACCTGGTGCTGACCGAAGGCGCAAAAGGCATGAAAGGGGCCATTCAGAAAGCCGAAGAGATTGTTGCCAGCGACCCGGAAAAATTCCTGCTTCTTCAGCAGTTCAGTAACCCAGCCAACCCCGAGATTCATGAAAAGACCACCGGCCCGGAAATCTGGGAAGATACCGACGGCCAGGTTGATGTCTTTATTTCCGGTGTGGGGACCGGCGGAACCTTAACGGGCGTGACGCGTTATATTAAAGGCACGAAAGGCAAAAAAGAGTTGATCACCGTGGCCGTGGAGCCAACCGACTCGCCGGTTATTGCTCAGGCACTGGCGGGTGAAGAGCTGAAACCCGGCCCACACAAAATCCAGGGCATCGGCGCAGGTTTCATTCCGGGCAACCTCGATCTTAAGCTGATTGATAAAGTGGTGGCGATCACCAACGAGGAAGCTATCTCCACCGCCCGTCGTCTGATGGAAGAAGAAGGTATCCTTGCCGGTATCTCTTCTGGTGCCGCCGTTGCCGCTGCGTTAAAATTGCAGGAGGACGAAGCCTTTACCAACAAGAATATTGTGGTTATCCTTCCGTCTTCGGGTGAGCGTTACTTGAGCACTGCGTTGTTCGCGGATCTCTTCACAGAGAAAGAGCTGCAACAGTAGGGCCAGCATGTTAAAAACGCGTAAAAAAGCACCTTTTTAGGTGCTTTTTTGTGGCCTGCATCAAACTTTTACCCCCTCTGGCATTGATTCACCCCGTCGGGTCTGGTATTTAACCTGACAATTATTTTGAAGCGCGAAATTAATCATTCTGAGAAATTCCGACTGCTGAATCGATTTTATGATTTGGTTCAAGTCTTGCTTTCACTGCATAATGTTTAATGACGGTCGAAACGTCAGCGCTAACTATACAGGCTAAAGTTGAGCCGCCAGGCTAGACTTTAGTTCCACAACACAAAACCTATAAGTTGGGGAAATACAATGTTCCAGCAAGAAGTTACCATTACCGCTCCAAACGGTCTGCATACCCGCCCTGCTGCTCAGTTTGTTAAAGAAGCGAAAGGCTTCACTTCTGAGATCACTGTGACTTCCAACGGCAAAAGCGCTAGCGCAAAAAGCCTGTTTAAACTGCAAACTCTGGGCCTGACTCAGGGCACCGTTGTGACCCTGTCCGCGGAAGGCGAAGACGAGCAGAAAGCAGTTGAGCATCTGGTAAAACTGATGGCTGAGCTCGAGTAAGTAACGGGTTCTTTTTCATATCAGTCACAAGTAAGGTAGGGTTATGATTTCAGGCATTTTAGCATCCCCGGGTATCGCTTTCGGCAAAGCACTTCTGCTGAAAGAAGACGAGATCGTCATCGACCGGAAAAAAATTTCTGCCGATAAGGTCAATCAGGAAGTTGAGCGTTTTCTGAGCGGTCGTGCCAAGGCATCAGCGCAACTGGAAGCGATCAAAACTAAAGCTGGCGAAACTTTCGGTGAAGAAAAAGAAGCCATCTTCGAAGGGCACATCATGTTGCTCGAAGATGAGGAGCTGGAGCAGGAAATCATAGCCCTGATTAAAGATAAAGGCATGACGGCCGATGCGGCTGCGCATGAAGTTATCGAAGGCCAGGCAACGGCCCTGGAAGAGCTGGATGATGAATACCTGAAAGAGCGTGCGGCTGACGTACGTGACATCGGTAAACGCCTGCTGCGCAACATTCTGGGTCTGGCAATCATCGACCTGAGCGCCATTCAGGACGAAGTGATTCTGGTTGCTGCCGACCTCACCCCGTCTGAAACCGCACAGCTGAACCTGAACAAGGTGCTGGGTTTCATCACCGATGCAGGTGGACGTACCTCCCACACCTCAATCATGGCGCGTTCGCTTGAACTGCCTGCCATCGTGGGTACCGGTAGCGTGACCTCTCAGGTGAAAAACGACGACTATCTGATTCTGGATGCCGTAAACAACGTGGTTTACGTCAACCCAACTAACGAAGAGATCGATCAACTGCGCGCCGTACAGGAGCAAGTTGCCACCGAGAAAGCCGAACTCGCCAAACTGAAAGACCTGCCCGCGATCACGCTGGACGGCCATCAGGTTGAAGTGTGCGCTAACATCGGTACCGTCCGTGACGTTGATGGCGCTGAGCGCAACGGTGCGGAAGGTGTGGGTCTGTATCGTACTGAATTCCTGTTCATGGACCGCGACGCTCTGCCTACCGAAGAAGAGCAGTTTGCTGCGTACAAAGCTGTCGCTGAAGCCTGTGGCTCTCAGGCCGTTATTGTCCGTACCATGGATATCGGTGGCGACAAAGAGCTGCCGTACATGAACTTCCCGAAAGAAGAGAACCCGTTCCTGGGCTGGCGTGCGATTCGTATCGCCATGGACCGCAAAGAGATCCTGCGTGACCAGGTTCGCGCTATCCTGCGTGCCTCTGCTTTCGGTAAATTGCGCATCATGTTCCCGATGATCATCTCTGTTGAAGAAGTGCGTGCACTGAAAAAAGAGATCGAAATCTACAAGCAGGAACTGCGTGACGAAGGCAAAGCATTTGACGAGTCAATCGAAGTGGGCGTAATGGTGGAAACACCTGCTGCCGCAACCATTGCACGTCATTTGGCCAAAGAAGTTGACTTCTTTAGTATCGGAACCAATGATTTAACGCAGTACACCCTGGCAGTTGACCGTGGTAATGATATGATCTCGCATCTCTACCAGCCAATGTCACCGTCCGTGCTGACGCTTATTAAGCAAGTTATTGATGCTTCTCATGCGGAAGGTAAATGGACTGGCATGTGTGGTGAGCTTGCAGGCGACGAACGTGCTACACTTCTGTTGCTGGGTATGGGTCTGGACGAATTCTCTATGAGCGCCATTTCCATCCCGCGCATTAAGAAGATTATCCGTAACACGAACTTCGAAGATGCGAAGGTGTTAGCAGAGCAGGCTCTTGCTCAACCGACAACGGACGAGTTAATGACGCTGGTTAACAAGTTCATTGAAGAAAAAACAATCTGCTAATCCACGAGATGCGGCCCAAATTACTGCTTAGGAGAAGATCATGGGTTTGTTCGATAAACTGAAATCTCTGGTTTCTGATGATAAGAAAGACACCGGAACTATTGAGATTATTGCTCCGCTGTCTGGCGAAATCGTTAATATCGAAGACGTGCCGGATGTAGTATTTGCCGAAAAAATCGTTGGCGATGGTATTGCTATCAAACCAACGGGCAACAAAATGGTTGCTCCAGTTGATGGCACCATCGGTAAAATTTTTGAAACCAACCATGCGTTCTCTATCGAATCAGATAGCGGTATCGAACTGTTTGTTCACTTCGGTATCGACACCGTTGAACTGAAAGGCGAAGGCTTCAAGCGTATCGCTGAAGAAGGTCAGCGCGTGAAAGTTGGCGATCCGGTCATTGAATTCGACCTCGCACTGCTGGAAGAGAAAGCCAAGTCTACCCTGACGCCGGTTGTTATCTCCAACATGGACGAAATCAAAGAACTGATTAAACTGTCTGGCAGCGTGACCGTGGGTGAAACCCCGGTAATTCGCATCAAGAAGTAATTCTTGCCGCACAGAAAAATGGCGCCTTCGGGCGCCATTGTTATTTATGCCGGCAGGATAAGCTCGTCATAGCCTTTAGATAACGTATACGTCATCACCTCCGTCACCCGGTCTCCCGCGCGACGAATCGCTTCTGCCACCTTCTCGCCCTGCACAATCGCGCTGACCAGTTCTGAACAGAACAGATCGCCCGTGCCTTTCAAATCAGTTGCCACGCGCGGATGGGCAGTAATCGTCACGTCGTTTTCGCTGACCAGTACCACATGAATCGTGTCTGGCTCTGCTATCACAGGTGCGCTGGTGACAGCGACCCATTTCAGGGTATCCGACAGCAGCCCTTTTGCAGCCTCGATGGCGCTTTCCGGGGTGCGGCAAGGTTGACCGCTTAAGACTTCGAGTTCGAAAACGTTGGGGGTAATCCCCTGAGCCAGCGGCAGTAAATGCTGGCGGTAAGCCGCCGGGATCTCGGGATTAACATAGATCCCGCTGTCGATATCGCCCATCACCGGATCGACCAGGACCAGCAGCTCAGGATGTTGGGCTTTAATCTTTTTCAGCCACCCGGCCAACAACCTAATCTGGCTGGCGCTTCCCATATACCCTGTCGTCACCGCTTTAAGCTCGCGTAAAATATCACGCTCTTCCAGTGCTTTCAGATAGCCGCTGAACCACTCGTCCGGGATCACTCCGCCGTAGAAGCTGTCGTAATGCGGCGTGTTGCTAAACAAGACCGTCGGCACAGCGGTGACGTTTAAATGATGCTGACGGATATTCGGTACTGCAATACTGTTGCCCACGCTGCCGTAAACCACCTGTGACTGTACAGCCACAATGTCCGTTTGCTGTGCGCGGGTTTTATCGCGGAATAAGATCATGTCCATGATGTTAAATCCCTGCCCCCTGCGAGTAACTCTCTTCACCAAAAACGCCGGTTGAGAGATAACGATCGCCGCGATCGCAAATTATCGCCACCACCACGGCACCCGGGTGCGTTTGCGCCACACGAATCGCGCCCGCTACCGCCCCCCCTGAACTGACGCCGCAGAAAATGCCTTCGCGTACCGCCAGCTCTCGCATGGTATTTTCTGCCTCGCGCTGATGAATATCCAGCACCAGGTCTACAAGCTGGGCATTATAGATGCCCGGCATATACTCCGCTGGCCAGCGACGGATACCGGGGATACTGCTCCCCTCTTCCGGCTGCAGACCCACAATGGTCACCTGTTTTCCCTGCTCGCGCAGAAAACGTGAGACGCCGGTAATGGTCCCGGTGGTCCCCATGCTGGAGACGAAATGGGTGATGTTACCCTGGGTTTGCTGCCAGATTTCCGGGCCAGTAGTGGTGTAATGTGCGTAGGGGTTATCGGGATTGTTGAACTGATCGAGCAGTGTCCCTTCGCCGCGCTCCGCCATCGCAAGGGCCAAATCGCGCGCGCCTTCCATTCCCTGCTCTTTGGTTACAAGAATCAGCTCAGCACCATAGGCGCGCATCGCCGCCCTGCGCTCCTGGCTCATGTTGTCAGGCATCAGGAGCTTCATACGGTAGCCTTTCAGCGCCGCAATCATGGCCAGCGCAATACCGGTATTCCCGCTCGTTGCCTCAATCAATACATCGCCGGGCTTAATCTCACCGCGCTTTTCCGCCTGGACAATCATAGAGAGCGCCGCTCTGTCCTTAACGGACCCCGCCGGGTTGTTGCCTTCCAGTTTGACCCAGATTTCACTGCCATTGTCGGGCCCCAGACGCTGGAGTTTAACCAGAGGGGTATTGCCGATGGTGTGTTCGAGTGTATTCACGATTTTTACTCAATAAAAAAGCCGGGGGGCGCGCAGCGATCCCGGCCTACATGACACAGTGATAACGGTAGGCCCGGTAAGCAGTGCGTCACCGGGCGATAAACAGTCTCAATAAAGTATCAGGCTGACTCCGCCAGAGCAATATTCTCACGCGTCTCAATACGCTCGGTACCGTGATAAATACGCGCATGCTGTAGCCCCACGAACAGTCGTTCACCGCGGTACGGCGGCACGTCATCGCGCATCACCACGGTCAACGGTTCGGTGTACCAGCCCAGCGGCTGTACCACCAGATGGGTGTAATGGCCTTTCGGGCTCGCTTCCAGTACCTGCACCGGCAGCGGTGAATCAAGGCTGGTACGACGGCTGACATCCACTTCCCAGGGGCGCAGGAACAGATCGACATCGCCCTGATGGGCAGGGGTGTAACCCAGCGGCCAGCGGTGCGCCCCCACATGGAACTGCCCGCCGCGCAGGGTGCCCTTAAGACGATTGACTTCGCCCATAAACTCCAGCACAAAGCGGGTAGCCGGTTCACGCCAGAGCTGCTCGGGTTCGTCCACCTGTTCAATATTCCCCTGGCTCATCACCACCACGCGATCGGCGACTTCCATCGCCTCTTCCTGATCGTGGGTCACAAACACGCTGGTGAATTTCAGCTCTTCATGCAGTTGACGCAGCCAGCGTCGCAGCTCTTTACGCACCTGGGCATCGAGCGCGCCAAAGGGTTCGTCCAGCAACAGAATTTGCGGCTCAACGGCCAGGGCGCGTGCCAGTGCGACACGCTGTTTTTGCCCGCCAGAAAGCTGGGCCGGGAAACGGTCTGCCAGATGTGCCAGCTGCACCATCTCCAGCAGTTTGGTCACTTTCGCTTTAATCGTGGCCGTATTCGGGCGTTCGCGGCGCGGCAGCACGGTCAGACCAAAAGCGATGTTATCGAATACGTTCATGTGGCGAAACAGCGCGTAGTGCTGGAACACAAAGCCAACCTTGCGGTCGCGGGCGTGCAGGCGGCTCACGTCGGTGCCGTGAAAACGAATATGCCCACTGGTCTGATGCTCAAGTCCGGCGATGATTCGCAGCAACGTCGTTTTACCGGAGCCTGATGGCCCCAGCAGCGCCACCATTTGTCCGGAAGGGATATCCAGTGAGATATCATTCAGCACCTGGGTGCGACCAAAAGACTTCTTAATATTGGCAATCTCAATGCTCATGATTTCCCTCCTGCTGCAGGCGTTTTTCCTGATTTTCTAAACGCCACTGCACCATACTCTTCAAAAACAGGGTCAAAATAGCCATCAGCGTTAATAAGGCTGCGGCAGTAAAGGAACCGACAGTGTTGTAGTCCTGTTCCAGTAGTTCAATCTGTAACGGCAATGACAGCGTTTCGCCGCGAATCGAGCCGGAGACCACCGACACCGCGCCAAACTCGCCTATCGCACGGGCGTTAGTCAGCACTACGCCATACAGCAGCGCCCAGCGAATGTTGGGTAGCGTTACGCGCCGGAACATCTGCCAGCCGGAGGCGCCCAGTAAAATCGCCGCTTCATCCTCATGGCTGCCCTGACTCAGCATCACGGGCACCAGTTCGCGCACCACAAACGGGCAGGTCACGAAAATAGTCACCAGCACCATCCCGGGCCATGCGAACATAATCTGCAGGTTGTGCGCGTCCAGCCATTCGCCCAGCGGACCGTTAGATCCGTAAAACAGCAGATAGACTAAACCAGCCACCACCGGGGAGACGGCAAACGGGATGTCCAGCAGCGTCAGCAGCAGCTGGCGGCCAGGAAAATTAAAACGCGTCACCAGCCAGGCCAGCAAAATCCCGAAGACCAGGTTTACTGGTACGGTAATGAGGGCAATCATCACCGTCAGCCAGATGGCGTGCAGCATGTCCGGATCGGCCAGGTTTTGCAGCGCCGGCATAATTCCTTTGCTGAACGCCTGAACGAAGATGTAGATCATCGGCACAACCAGAATAAAGGCGGAAACCAGCACGCCCGTTCCGATCAGAAACCATTTTCCCCAGTTTACGCGGGGTGCGTCATAGCGCTTCAATTGGGTAACTTCCGCCATCAGTGACCTACCACCCGTCGACCAAAGCGACTTTGCAACGTGTTAATTGAAAAGAGCAGCAGCAGAGACGCCGCCAGGATCACCGAGGCAATTGCGCTCGCTGCGGGATAATCAAACTCCTGCAAACGGACAAAGATCATCAGCGAGGTCACTTCGGTTTTCCATGCGATGTTCCCGGCGATGAAGATCACCGCACCAAACTCACCCAGGCTCCGGGTGAACGAGAGCGCCACGCCGGCAAGCAGCGCCGGGGAAAGTTCCGGCAGCACCACTTTACGAAAGCTCTGGATACGCGTTGCGCCCAGGGTCTGTGCGGCTTCTTCGTATTCCGGTCCCAGCTCTTCCAGCACCGGCTGCACGGTACGCACCACGAACGGGATGCTGGTAAAAGCCATCGCCACCGCGATACCCAGCCAGGTATACGTCACTTTGATGTCGAACTTCGCCAGCCATTCGCCGTAAAAACCATTTACAGAGAACAGCGAGGCCAGCGTTAACCCCGCAACCGCTGTCGGCAAGGCAAACGGCAGATCCATTAACGCGTCGAGCAGCGTACGCCCCGGGAAGCGATAGCGGGTTAAGATCCACGCCATCAACAACCCAAAGACGCCGTTGAAAATAGAGGCAACAAACGCCGAGAGCAGCGTCACCTTATAAGCCGCGACCACCTGTGGATTCGTAATGACTTCCCAGTACTGCGCCCAGCTCATCTGCGCCAGCTGCATGACCAGCGCACTTAACGGCAACAATAAAATCAGGCAGACGAACAGCAGGCTGGTTCCAAGGCTTAACGTAAAGCCCGGCAGCACGCGTCTGGATGAAACGGCAAACATTACTTACGCCCCGCCGCCAGCAATTTGTCTAACTCACCGCCGGTGGTGAAGTGCGTTTTCATCACATCAGGCCATGAACCAAACTGGTCTTCCACGCGGAACAAGTCGGTCTGCGGGAACTTATCTTTCAGCTTATTCATCACCTCAGGATTGTTCACGCGATAGTAATAATCGGTGATAATAGTCTGCGCCTGCGGGCTATAGAGATAGTTCAGGTACGCTTTCGCCGCCTTCTCGGTACCGTTCGCTTTCACGTTTTTATCTACCCAGGCCACCGGAAACTCAGCCAGAATATTCGTCTTAGGGATAACGACCTCAAAGCCCTGCGCTTCATACTGTTTGCGGATGTTATTCACTTCCGACTCAAAACTGATCAACACATCGCCCAGGCCACGTTCTGCAAAGGTCGTGGTCGCCCCACGACCGCCGGTATCAAACACTTCGACGTTTTTCAGGAACTGGGTCATAAACTGCTCGGTTTTCGCTTTATCGCCCCCGTCCGCTTTATCCGCCGCGCCCCATGCCGCCAGATAGGTATAGCGGGCATTACCTGACGTTTTCGGGTTAGGGAAAATCAGCTTAACGTCGGAACGCACCAGATCGTTCCAGTCGTGAATATTTTTGGGGTTGCCCTTACGGACCAGGAAACCCATGGTGGAGTAGAACGGTGAGCTGTTATTCGGCAAACGGCTCTGCCAGTCCGCCGGAATCAACTTGCCTTTGTCATGCAGGATTTGCACATCGGTAATCTGGTTGTAGGTCACCACATCCGCTTTCAGGCCCTGCAAAATCGCCAGCGCTTGCTTGGACGACCCGGCATGGGACTGCTTAATGATGAGCTTGTCGCCGTTATTATCTTTGGCCCACTGCTGTTCAAACGGGGGATTGAGGGCGGCAAACAGTTCGCGTGAGACGTCGTAGGAGCTGTTCAGAAGCTCGGTTGCCTGCGCCTGTGCCATCAGCAGTAATCCCGCCAGCGTCAGAGTGCCTTTTTTCAGTACGGTAACGACCATTGCGCGCCCTTATTAATATGATGACTATCTTATGGTCATAATATTTATAACGAGGACGAAAGGAGTAACGGTTTTATATACCGTTTGGTGATTTAGAAGCAGAAAAGAGAATAAGGGTGCGGCCTCACGACCTCACCCTGCCCCTCTCGCGGGGAGAGGGGCGAGAGACGTTACAGCGCCAGCAGACGTTCGACGGACGGGGCGAAGTAATATCCGCCTGTCACCGGCCTGGTGAAGCGCAGCATGGCGTCGCGCTTGCCGTCGGTATCACCGAACATGCTCAGCAGTTGCTGTTCAATGTTGTGCAGACGCGCGCAGTAGGCGCAGAAATAGAGGCCATGCGTACCGCTTGCGGTGCCATACGGCAGGCTTTGACGAACGATCTTCAGCCCTTTGCCCTCTTCTTTGAGGTCCACGCGGCTCAGGTGAGACGTCACCGGACGGTCGTCACCATCGATCTCTTCATTGGCGTCTTTGGTACGCCCAATCATCATTTCCTGATCGTGCACACTCATGCGGTTCAGCTGCTTGAGATTATGCTCCCAGCGCTGGACAAAGACATAGCTGCCGCCCGCATCGACGCCCTCTTTGATGACCGCCACCTCGCGACGCGTCTCTTCACCCGCCGGATTTTCAGTGCCGTCAACAAAGCCGCTCAGATCCCTTTCTTCCACCCAACGGAAACCGTGGATCTCTTCCTGCACCTCAATGCTGTCGCCAAAAGCTTCCACCGCGGCCTGCGCTACCGAGAAATTGACGTCATGACGCAAAGAGAGAATATGGACCAGCAGGTCGTACTGGGTCGCCGGAGCCAGACCTTTGCCGTAAGGAATGAAATCTTTCAGCTCTTCAGCCCCTTCACCGCCACTCAGATGACGCCAGACGGTGTTGCCAAAGGCGACAACCGCCCCAAGATGCGCATCGGGGAATTTGGCCTGGAAGGTGGCCAGTTTATCGATAAAGACTTTGCTGGCCGCACGCAGGGCATCCACATCCCCTTTAACATTGGCTTCAATCCAAATCGCCGCGCGGCAATGTTCTGGCAAAATGCCACTCTGAACCTGAGACATCGATCCTCCTGAAAAAAAGATGCCACGAAGTCGTGGCATTGATGGCGGCTATTATACCTGGATTTTCAGCGAGGCGGTTTGTTCAGGCGCAAATTACTGCTTCCAGATAATTTTGCTGACCGTCCAGTTTTTCAGCGTGTCGTCCGACGGCATGAGGCCTTCCGGGCCGCTCCACTCTCCTGTAAAGAGATAGCTAATATGCTGGCTGCCTTCTGCCTGACACGCCACTGCCACCTTGTCATCAGACGGTGCGCTGGTACAGTTGCCATAGGCCTTTTGATATAGCTCGCTAAACGGCGTGCCCACTTTCACGCCGCTTGCCGTCGGGATCGTTTTATCCAGGACCGAGATATGATTCACGGTGCCTTTATCGCCGTTAATCACCAGCGCCAGCTGGTCATCTTTCAGCGCTTCGAAATAGTGCACGATGGTGCCGTTTTCCGTTTTCATGCCGCTGCGCAGGCGATAATCACTGCCTAACGCCGACTGAATCGCCTCCTGTTCGAGGGCAGTCGAGGCCGTGATCTGACCGACGCCCTGCTCGTTGACCTCCAGTGACGAGCCAAACCAGTTCCAGGGATAGGCTGCCGACCAGTTAATCGACGAAATAGACGACAACGTTGAACACCCGGTTAACACCAGCGGCAGAGCGCATAAAAACAGACGCAGCGATTTCATTGAAAGTCCTTTCTTGTTAATTCAACGCTTGTTGGAGTGCAGCATCGTAAAAAAGTGCCGTTATTCTTTCTCAAGGGCAAATGCCGCACGCAGGCGCGGGTTGGTTAACAGCCAGGTCATGGCCACAACATCCGCAATCACCAGCGTAATTCCGATGCCGCTCAACGGTTCACCGTTCAGCCAAAGCAGCGGTTGCCAGCATAATAAAACGCCCTGAGCCAGAATCAGCAGCCAGCGAAAGCTCCGCCAGATACGCGGGAAATGCTGGCGACGTCCGCTGAGCAGAAAAGCGAGCGCCGCGGGAAGACCGGGTAATAACCCGAGCCAAAAGCTATCGTGGTCGGGATAGAATAAATTGAGCAGCGTAATGCCCTGGTCGCGGGAAGCCCCGGCGGCCACGAACAAGACCCAGGTGCGCGCCTGAAGCAGCAATACACACCAGAATAAAAAGGGTAATCTGATGCGCCCGTGGGCATCATAATCACCGGGATGGAACTCAATACTCTTCATCTTCTATCAGGCGCTTACCCAGGTTCAGTACATCCGCATGCTCGTAGCCCAGCCGTTCGTACATGCCCAGGACGACGTCATTATCTTCCCGAACCATAATCTGAATTTTGGGGCAGCCGCGGGCAATCAGTTTCTTTTCCAGGCGATTCAGCAGCGCATTGGCGATACCGCGCCCACGGTATTCAGGGTGTACGCCCAGGTAATAGGCTGACCCGCGATGACCGTCGTAGCCGCCCATCACGGTCCCCACCACTTCACCGTTCACTTCCGCCACCAGAAACAGACTGACGTCGTGATTCACCTTACGCTCGATGTCCATTTCCGGATCGTTCCACGGACGCAACAGATCGCAGCGCTCCCAAAGGGTGATCACCTCTTCGAAATCTTCCTGACGAAAAACGCGTATCTCCATGGTCTAAACCGCCTTTTTGGATTGAAAACAGTGATTATGGCGTCAAAGAGGCGTTAAGCCAATAAGCGGGGAAAATCTCGCCTGAATTTGGCATAATGGCACTTTGTCACGTATTGAAATGAAAAGTAAAACAATTCTCATCAAGGACTGTCGTAACGGGAAACGCGATACGATATAACACCAGGACCCATTTTTTTACAATTCAGGCCGCATGAGCACATTCAAACCCTTAAAAACACTCACATCGCGTCGTCAGGTTCTCAAAGCGGGGCTGGCGGCCTTAACGTTAACAGGCATCGCTCAGGCGCAGGCTAAAGAAGAGAGCACGCTAAAAACCAGCAATGGTCACAGCAAACCCAAGGCCAAAAAAGCGGGTGCGAAACGAGTCGTGATGCTCGATCCCGGTCACGGCGGGATTGATACGGGCGCCATTGGTCGTAACGGCTCTAAAGAAAAACACGTGGTGCTGGCGATTGCAAAAAATGTGCGAGCGATTTTACGCAGCAACGGCATTGACGCGCGCCTGACCCGCAGTGGCGATACCTTTATCCCGCTGTACGATCGCGTGGAGATCGCCCACCAGCACGGCGCGGATCTCTTTATGTCGATCCATGCTGACGGCTTCACCAATCCCAGCGCGGCGGGGGCATCGGTCTTTGCGTTATCCAACCGGGGCGCGAGTAGCGCCATGGCAAAATATCTCTCCGATCGTGAAAACCGGGCGGATGAGGTGGCGGGTAAAAAAACCACCGATAAAGATCATCTTCTTCAACAGGTCTTGTTCGATCTGGTGCAGACGGACACCATTAAAAACAGCCTGACGCTCGGCTCGCATATTCTCAAGCGAATCAAGCCCGTGCATCGCCTGCACAGCAAAAGCACCGAGCAGGCCGCCTTTGTGGTGTTAAAATCGCCTTCCATCCCGTCCGTGCTGGTTGAGACCTCTTTTATCACCAACCCTGATGAAGAGCGCCTGTTGGGGACGACCGCCTTTCGCCAGAAAATTGCCAACGCGATTGCTTCCGGCGTCATCAGTTATTTTAACTGGTTTGATAATCAAAAAGCCCATTCGACGAGACGTAAATGAAACCCAATGCTGAACGTGTGAAAGCGTTTCTGCTCCAGCTGCAGGACGTTATTTGTCAGAAACTGACGGCCGTTGATGGCGGCGACTTTAACGAAGATAACTGGCAGCGTGAAGCCGGCGGCGGCGGGCGCAGTCGCGTCCTGCGTAATGGCGGTATCTTCGAACAGGCTGGGGTCAATTTTTCCCATGTTCAGGGCGATTCAATGCCGGCCTCTGCCACGGCGCACCGTCCTGAACTGGCCGGACGCAGCTTTGAAGCAATGGGCGTTTCGCTGGTCGTGCATCCCCACAACCCGTTTGTCCCCACCAGCCACGCTAACGTGCGCTTTTTCATCGCTGAAAAACCCGGTGCCAATCCGGTCTGGTGGTTTGGCGGCGGTTTTGACTTAACGCCCTACTACGGGTTTGAAGAGGATGCGGTTCACTGGCACACCACCGCCCGCGATCTGTGTTTGCCGTTTGGCGAAGACGTTTATCCTAAATACAAAAAATGGTGCGATGACTATTTCTGCCTTAAGCATCGCAACGAACAGCGCGGCATCGGCGGGCTGTTCTTTGACGATCTTAACACCCCTGATTTTGATACCGCGTTCAGCTTTATGCAGGCCGTTGGCGAGGGCTACAACGAGGCGTATTTGCCCATTGTTGAGCGACGTAAACATACCGACTACGGCGTACGCGAACGCGAGTTCCAGCTCTATCGCCGTGGTCGCTATGTGGAGTTCAATCTGGTCTGGGATCGCGGCACGCTGTTTGGCCTGCAAACCGGCGGACGGACGGAGTCGATTCTGATGTCGATGCCACCCCTGGTGCGCTGGGAGTATAACTACGCGCCAAAAGAAGGCAGCCCGGAGGCTGCCCTGAAGGAATTTATCCAGGTTCGGGACTGGGTGTAGCCCTTCTCCCCTCACCCCGCTCCTCTCCCACAGGGAGAGGGAGTCGAAATCCCCCTTCTCTGTGAGAGAGGGGGTAAAATTACAACGGCTGCGTCTGCGCCTCTACAACCGCCAGCGCCACCATGTTCACGATACGACGCACGGAGGCAATCGGCGTCAATACATGCACCGGTTTCGCCACGCCCATCAGCACCGGCCCCACGGTCACCCCTTCAGAGCTGGAGACACGCAGCAGGTTGTAGCTGATACGTGCCGCCTCGACGTTTGGCATAATCAGCACGTTGGCAGACCCTTTCAGCGGGCTGTCCGGCATACGTTCGTTACGAATACTCTCGACCAACGCTGCGTCACCGTGCATCTCGCCATCAATCATCAGTTCCGGCGCACGCTGACGCACCAGCTCCAGCGTGTCACGCATTTTGCAGGCTGCCGGTGATTTTGATGAGCCGAAATTAGAATGCGACAGCAGCGCCACTTTCGGTTCAATACCGAAACGGCGTACGGTTTCCGCCGCCATCACGGTGATCTCTGCTAACTGCTCCGGCGTCGGATCGTCGTTCACATAGGTATCGGCGATGAAGGTGTTACCGCTTGGCAGCAGCAAGGCGTTCATCGCCCCTGCCGTATGGACGCCTTCGCGATAGCCAAAGATCTCCTGCACCACGCTGAAATGCTCGTGATAGTCACCAATGGTGCCGCAGATCAGCGCATCGGCTTCGCCACGGTGAACCATGATCGCCCCGATTACCGTGGTGTTACTGATGACCGCTCGCTGCGCCTGTTCCTGAGTGATGCCACGACGTTTCATGATCGCGTAATATTCGTTCCAGTACTCTTTGAAACGCGGATCCGATTCATTGTTGACGATCTCAAAATCCACGCCCGGGGTGATCTGCAAACCGAGTTTCTGAATACGCATCTCGATCACGCTCGGACGACCAATCAAAATGGGCTTCGCCAGGCCCAGGCTAATCAACTCCTGGGTCGCATGCAGCACTCTCGCCTCTTCCCCTTCCGCCAGCACAACGCGTTTTGCATCCGCGCGGGCCTGAGAGAAGATCGGTTTCATAAACAGATTAGTTTTGTAGACGAATTCGGTGAGCTTATCGATATACGCATCGAAATCTTCAATTGGACGCGTCGCCACGCCGGAGTCCATTGCCGCTTTCGCCACGGCAGGGGCGATCTTCACGATCAGACGCGGGTCGAACGGTTTAGGGATAATGTAATCCGGGCCGAAGCTCAGGTCCTGATCGCCGTAGGCTGAAGCCACCACTTCACTCTGTTCGGCATGGGCCAGTTCGGCGATGGCGTGCACGGCGGCAAGCTTCATCTCTTCGTTGATCGCCGTCGCGCCAACGTCCAGCGCCCCGCGGAAAATGAACGGGAAGCAGAGCACATTGTTCACCTGGTTCGGATAGTCCGAACGTCCGGTACAGATAATCGCATCTTCGCGTACCGCTTTTGCCAGCGGCGGCAGAATTTCCGGCTCCGGGTTAGCCAGGGCCAGAATCATCGGCGCACGCGCCATTTTCTGCACCATCTCAGGGGTGAGCACTTTCGGGCCGGAGCAGCCCAGGAAAATATCCGCGCCCTCAATGACATCATCCAGCGTGCGTTTGCCGTCGTCGTCCACCGCGTAGGCCGCTTTGGTTTCAGCCATGTTGGCTTCACGGCCTTTGTAGATTACCCCCTTCGAGTCGCAGACCACGATGTTGTGTTTCTGCATCCCCAGCGCCACCAGCAGGTTCATACAGGCGATGGCGGCAGCCCCCGCGCCGGACACCACCATGCGCACGTCGGAGAGCGTTTTCTCCACCACGCGCAGGCCGTTCAGAATGGCGGCGGTGCTGATAATCGCCGTGCCGTGCTGATCATCATGGAACACGGGAATGTTCATTCGCTCGCGCAGCTTCTGCTCAATATAAAAACATTCCGGCGCTTTGATGTCTTCCAGATTGATGCCGCCAAAGGTTGGCTCCAGCGCAGCCACCACGTTGATAAATTTGTCAGGATCGAGCTCATCCACTTCGATATCAAAAACGTCGATACCGGCAAACTTCTTAAACAGAACGCCCTTCCCTTCCATGACGGGTTTACCCGCCAGAGCGCCAATGTTGCCCAGACCCAGTACTGCCGTGCCGTTAGACACAACGGCCACCAGATTACCGCGCGCGGTGTATTTATAGGCGGCAAGCGGATCTTTTTCGATTTCCAGGCACGGGGCGGCAACGCCTGGCGAGTAGGCCAACGCCAGATCGCGCTGCGTCGCCAGCGGCTTGGTAGGAGAAACCTGGATTTTGCCCGGTACAGGGAATTGATGAAAATCGAGGGCACTCTGTTTTAACTGATCATCCATCTTATTTTTCCTTTTACGTATCGATCAAATAGGGCGGCGTTTTACGTTCCTGATGCTCGCCCTGGAGTGGCGGTTAGTATCGCCCCTGAAGCCTGCGCAAACTTTGAAGGCTGCCAAACTCTCGCTATCACAAAACAAAATTTGTTATCAATTTATAGCAACCATGTTACCCACTGCCAAAACCAATGCCTCCCCGTCTGCTATGCTTTTTTGTTAAGTACGTCATGTATTTCGCAGAAGTGTGAACAAACGCACTCCACACATTCTTTTATTTCAAAGGAGTCATTGTTTATGAATCAGTTAGACGGCATCAAACAATTCACCACCGTGGTGGCCGACAGCGGCGATATCGAGTCCATTCGCCATTACCAGCCGGAAGATGCAACCACTAACCCTTCCCTGCTGCTGAAAGCGGCGGGACTGGCGCATTTCAGTCATTTGATTGATGACGCAATCGCCTACGGCAAACAGCGCGGCAAAACGCAAGAACAGCAGGTTGCCGAGGCCAGCGATAAACTGGCCGTTAATTTTGGTGCGGAAATTCTGAAAAGCATCCCGGGCCGCGTCTCGACAGAAGTAGACGCTCGTCTGTCATACGACAAAGAGAAAAGCATCGCAAAAGCGCGTCGACTGGTCGAACTTTACCAGGAGCAGGACATCGACAAATCGCGGATCCTGATCAAGCTGGCCTCCACATGGGAAGGGATCAAAGCCGCGGAAGTGCTGGAAAAAGAGGGCATCAACTGTAACCTGACGCTGCTGTTCTCCTTTGCCCAGGCCCGGGCCTGTGCAGAAGCTGGCGTCTTTTTGATCTCCCCATTTGTGGGGCGTATTTACGACTGGTATCAGGCGAAACAGAAGATGGACCCGTACGTGGTCGAGCAGGATCCGGGTGTGAAGTCAGTACGCAATATTTACGACTACTTCAAACAGCATCGCTATAACACCATCGTTATGGGGGCGAGCTTCCGTCGCACGGAACAAATCCTGGCGCTGGCAGGCTGCGACCGCCTGACCATCTCCCCTGACCTGCTTAAACAGCTGCAGGAGAGTGAAGAAACTGTCATGCGCAAGCTGATCCCAACCTCTACCGTTCTGCCAAAACCGAAGCCGCTGACCGAAGCGGAGTTCCGCTGGGAACATAATCAGGACCCAATGGCCGTGGAAAAACTGGCGGATGGCATTCGTCAGTTCGCCGTTGACCAGCGCAAGCTGGAAGACCTTCTCGCCGCCAAACTTTAAATTCGCCATGGAGTGAACTATGTCCCGTAAAGAACTCGCCAATGCCATTCGCGCCCTCAGTATGGATGCCGTGCAAAAAGCCAACTCCGGTCATCCAGGCGCACCTATGGGTATGGCCGATATTGCCGAAGTGTTATGGAATGATTTTCTGAAACACAACCCTACCGACCCAACGTGGTATGACCGCGACCGCTTTATTCTCTCGAACGGTCATGCGTCAATGCTGCTCTATAGCCTGCTGCATTTGTCCGGCTACGATCTGCCGTTGTCTGAAATCAAAAACTTCCGTCAGCTCCACTCCAAAACGCCTGGTCACCCGGAACTGGGCTATACGCCGGGGGTTGAAACCACCACCGGCCCGCTGGGCCAGGGCCTGGCGAATGCTGTTGGGCTGGCAATTGCCGAGCGTACGCTGGCAGCCCAGTTCAACCAGCCTGACCACGAGATCGTCGATCACTTCACCTATGTCTTCATGGGCGACGGCTGTCTGATGGAGGGGATTTCGCATGAAGTTTGCTCCCTGGCGGGAACCTTAGGGCTGGGCAAGCTGATTGGCTTCTACGATCACAATGGCATCTCCATTGATGGTGAAACGAAAGGCTGGTTTACCGACGACACGGCAAAACGCTTTGAGGCTTACCACTGGCATGTGGTTCATGAAATTGACGGCCACGATCCGCAGGCCATCAAGCAGGCAATCGAAGAAGCGCAGCGCGTGACCGACAAACCGTCGCTGATTATCTGCCGCACGACCATTGGATTTGGCTCGCCGAATAAAGCGGGTAAAGAAGAGGCGCACGGTGCAGCGCTGGGCGAAGAAGAAGTGGCATTAACGCGACAGAAACTGGGCTGGAAATACCCGGCATTCGAGATCCCAAAAGAGATCTACAACGCCTGGGATGCTCGCGAAGCGGGCGAAAAAGCCCAGCATGACTGGAAGGCGAAATTTGCCGCCTATAAAGAGGCCTATCCTGAACTTGCCGCAGAATTTTCCCGCCGCATGAGCGGTGAATTGCCCGCCGACTGGGACGCGAAAACGCAGGCGCTGATTGAAAATCTGCAGGCTAACCCGGCTAAAATTGCTACCCGTAAAGCCTCGCAAAATACCCTGAATGCCATTGGCCCCCTGCTGCCTGAACTGCTGGGCGGCTCCGCGGATTTGGCGCCGAGTAACCTCACTATCTGGTCGGGTTCAACGTCGCTGAAAGAAGATATCGCTGGCAACTATATTCACTACGGTGTGCGCGAGTTTGGCATGACCGCGATTGCTAACGGCATCGCCCATCACGGCGGATTTGTCCCTTATACCGCCACGTTCCTGATGTTTGTCGAATACGCCCGTAACGCGGCGCGTATGGCGGCACTGATGAAAGCGCGTCAGATTATGGTTTACACCCACGACTCTATCGGTCTGGGCGAAGATGGGCCAACGCACCAGGCGGTTGAACAGCTCGCCAGCTTGCGTCTGACGCCGAATTTCAGCACCTGGAGGCCGTGCGATCAGGTGGAAGCCGCCGTCGGCTGGAAGCTGGCCGTCGAGCGACACAATGGCCCTACCGCGTTGATCCTCTCCCGCCAGAATTTGCTGCAAATTGAGCGAAGCCCGGAGCAGGTGAAAAACATCGCCCGTGGCGGATACATTCTCAAAGACAGCGGCGGTAAACCGGATGTGATTTTAATCGCTACGGGTTCTGAAATAGAAATTACGGTGAAAGCGGCGGAGAAACTCACCGCTGAAGGGCACGCCGTTCGCGTCGTCTCTCTTCCTTCCACCGATATTTTCGATGCCCAGGACGAGGCCTATCGCGAATCGGTTCTGCCTTCGAGCGTCGCTGCTCGCGTGGCGGTGGAGGCCGGGATTGCCGACTACTGGTACAAATACGTTGGGCTGAAAGGCGCCATCGTCGGGATGACCGGTTACGGCGAATCTGCCCCGGCCGATAAATTGTTCCCGTACTTTGGCTTTACCGTTGAAAACGTGGTCGAAAAAGCGCTAAGCGTGATTTAGCGGGTGATCCACAGGGTGGGCCAGGCATCTGGCCCATGCCAGCTATCGCAGGTAGGTTCTTCTGCATAGCGCACCAGACGAAAGCGCTGGCCGTCAAAACGCCAGCGTGTCTGGATGCCGCAATCGCCCAGACCTCGCCCGAGCGTCAGCGTGGTCAGTTCGCGATTTTTTTCATCGAAACCGGCATTCATCAACTCCATTTCACTTTCATCACTCGATGGCGTAAACGGCAGACGCAGGCGTACTGGACGGGCGGCGAACGGTTTTTTACGCGACACCAGCCAGGCCAGATCGACGGTGTTATACGCCCCCGCTTCACAGCTAATGATTAACAGCGCTTTATCATCGGTTAAGGCCGTCACGCGCACTTCCCGCCGATTCGGGTCGAGGGAGCACTGGCTGTTGTTCATGCGCCAGGTACCATAATCCAGGAGATCGTTGAGCTCATCATGCATCAGCGGCGTTGGCGTGGGATTCACGATCGCCACTTCTTTTAATGCGGGTGCCGGCGGCACGCTGAGCGGTGGATCGTCCCCTTTTTTTATCCACGCGGTTTCACTGCCGACACGCTTTTGCTGAGCATCGATAAAGAGCATCGCCGCCTTCAGTCCATCAAGTGATGCACGCTGCGTCCCGCCGCTGAGCGCGAGTGTCTGGCCTTCCTGGATCGTGGTCAGAAACGCGTTGATCGTTGCCGTATCGTCAGTCTCCAGACGCCACGGGGCCAGCCGCCAGTGCGGCGCTTTTAGCGTGAGAGGGGTATCGTCCAGGCGCAGGCGCGACGCAATCGGCGGCTCAGTGGTCGCGGAATGCGTTAACCCGCCCAGCTCAATGCGTAAGTTGGCATCCGTTTTTGCTCCGGCACTGCGGCTCAGCGTCATGACCAGCCCCCCCTCCTCTGCGGTATTTCGTGCGACGCAGAAATTCTGGTTATTGCAGGTGACCTGCCAGTCGGAGAAGGATTGTTGCGCAGGCGCCGCCTGAACCGCGAAGGCGGCAAGCACGCTGAGCAAAAGAGTAAGAAGAACGCAGTGGCGCATGGAAGAGACTATCCCGAGAGCAGAAGCTGACAAACTGGCTGTATCTTCGTGTTCTGTTCAGGGGACCTCAATCAGATTCGTCGGATAGATTTATCTGAAATGCAATTTATCGCGGGGTAAAAACGAGGATAATCAGGTCATCAACCCTGAAGTCTGAAGATACTGAAGCAAAATCACCGCCTTACCATCCTGGATTTCACCTGACTTCACCATCTCCAGCGCCTGGGTAAAGGGTATTTCCAGTACCTCAATGTCCTCGTCTTCTACGCCACCGCCCGCCTGCGTGCGCTGAGCATCCGTATACTCACCAATATAGAAGTGAATCAGTTCAGTCACGCCACCCGGGGACATATACAGCTCAAAGACTTTTTTCACCTCGCCGACAACAAAACCGGTCTCTTCGATCGCTTCTTTGCGCACACAGACTTCTGGCTCGTCATCATCCAGTAGCCCGGCGCAGGTTTCGATAAGCCGACCGTCTGGGTTGCCGTTCACCCAGGTCGCTATGCGAAACTGACGGACCAACACCACCGTTTGTTTTATCGGGCTGTAGAGCAAAATAGTCGCGCCATTTCCCCTGTCGTACACTTCGCGTTTATGGCGGATCACTTCGCCATTTTTACGCACCAGATCGTAGGTGATATTGCGCAAAATAAAGTAATTGTCAGAGAGGATTTTGTCTTTGATAACGTCGATTTTCAGGGTCATACCGGCTCCGCAGCGTAATAAGCTGACTATATTACGCCGCGAAAACCACTTTGTCGCCCGCGAGGCTAATGCATTTTTAACGCACTGCTGATGCCCAGCCAGTCCATCATGCCCTGCGCGGCATGACGCCCTTCCGCCATCGCAGTGACCACCAGATCGGCACCCCGCACCACGTCGCCCCCGGCAAAGATCTGCGGATGGCTGGTCTGATACCGATAGCGGCTCTCCACATTGGCCACAATGCGTCCCCATTCGTCCATCTTCACGCCCTGCGATTGTAACCAGGGCATAGCATGAGGATGGAAGCCGAACGCCATGATGACCGCATCGGCAGGCATGATAAATTCGCTCCCCTCTATAGGCACAGGACGACGACGGCCCTGGGCATCGGGCTCGCCCAACCGGGTGCGCCGCAAGCGAATCCCCTTCACCTGACCGGCATCACTGAGCAAGAGTTCAACGGGCTGAACGTTAAACTCAAAGCGAGCTCCCTCTTCCAGGGCATTTTTGACCTCTTTTTTCGAACCGGGCATGTTGGCTTCATCACGACGATAAGCACAGGTGACCTCCGCTGCCCCCTGACGCAAGGCGGTGCGCACGCAGTCCATAGCTGTATCGCCGCCGCCCAGCACCACGACCTTTAATCCTTCAGTATTGATATACGGCTCTTCTACAGACGCCGCAATGCCCATCAGCTGTCGGGTATTCGCAGCCAGGAACGGCAGGGCGTCGTAAACGCCCGGCGCATCTTCGTTCGGAATCCCTGCTTTCATGGAGCGGTACGTACCGACGCCAATAAACACCGCATCGTAATCATGAAGAAGCTGTGACAGCGGTATGTCCTTGCCAATGTCACAGTTCAGTTCAAAGCGGATACCCATCGCGGAAAATATTTCCCGACGCCGGGCGAGCAGCGATTTATCAAGCTTAAAGGCCGGAATACCGAAGGTCAGCAAACCGCCGATTTCCGGGTGCCGGTCAAAAACGGTAACGCTCACGCCGTGACGTATAAGACGATCGGCACAGGCCAGGCCCGCCGGACCTGCACCGACGACGGCGACTCGCTTATCAACCGGAACCACGGACGTCATATCCGGTCGCCAGCCTTGTGCCAGCGCCCGATCGGTAATGTAGCGCTCAATCTGGCCGATGGTCACTGAACCGGCGGTATCGCGAACCGTACACGCGCCTTCGCACAAACGATCCTGCGGACAGACGCGTCCGGTGATCTCCGGCAGGCAGTTCGTCTGATGTGAAAGTTCTACGGCCGCCGGGATATCACCCGCTTTCACCCGCTCAATCCACTGAGGAATCGCGTTATGCAGAGGGCAGGTCCATTCACAAATCGAGTGCTCGCCGCATTTCAGGCACCGCGCGGCCTCTCGCTGTGCCTGCTCCGTGCGAAATGGCAGATAAAGCTCGTTGAAATTGCCTGCGCGTTCGGCCGGGCTGAGTTTATCCAGCTCCCCCCGGGGGATGAGTGTGCGCAGGCGCGAAAGCGTGTCTGACGCTTTTTCACCCTCCACCGCGCCTGTGTGCCATGGCTCAGCTTCCTGGCGCGCCGTGCGTTCGCGGCGTGCTTTCGCCAGTCGATTCAGCCTGTCGGGAGTGACAAGGGTCAGGGCTTTTGCGGGACAGCTTTCCACACAGGCCGGCCCCTGGGGTCTGTCGCGGCAGAGATCGCATTTGTGTGCCGTGGCATGCGGTTGGCCGTCCGCGAACGGGACGACAACCATATCCATGGTACCAAACGGACACGCCACCATGCAGGCCTTACAGCCAATGCATCGTTGCGCGTTAACCTGCACGCTATTATCGACTTTTGTTATCGCCCCGTTTGGGCAACTTTGCTCGCAGGGGGCATTTTCACAGTGGTGACAGGTCACTGCACTGTGACGTTGCCCCTGTTTAAGCACCGCAATACGGGGGATAAACTGGCGTTGAGTCAGAACATGTTGCTCGTTATTATGCCCCATCACGCACGCCACTTCGCACGCGTGACAGCCAATACAGTGTTCATTGTCAGCCATAATAAAACGATTCATAAAGGCACCCGTTCTGTTAGCATTAACCTTATTTTTTATAAGAATATTGTATTTACCGATCCCGTGGGGCTCAGGCAATGTTCATTTGCCCAAAACGGGGCACTAATGACGACTAACCTGTAGTAGATCAATTAATTTCACCTTGGGTGAAATTGCGTTTCATTTTGTTCGGGAAGCCATCAAGTGATTGTTAAACGTCCTGTCTCTGGAAGCCTGGCCCGGGCTTTTCTCTCGATTATTTTGCTCTCCGTCCTGACCAGCGGAATTGCGTTAATGACGCTGTCCAGCAGTCTGCGGGACGCGGAAGCCATTAATATTGCTGGCTCACTTCGCATGCAGAGCTACCGTCTGGGATACGATCTTGAGCGCAACAGCGCGAGCATTGCCGAACATCGTCGACACTGGCAAAACACCCTTAATACCCCGGTCCTTAAGGAGCTGGATCGCTGGTACGTGCCTGAATCGGTGAAACAGGGCTATCAGCAACTCCAGGTCGCGTGGCAGGAGATGGACAGCCATCTTGGGGCGGAAGATAAAGCCTGGTATCAGGCACATATTCAGCAGTATGTGCAACGCCTGGACGCCTTTGTGCTGGCACTCCAGCACTATGCCGAGCATAAAATGCAGCTGGTGGTGGCCATTTCGCTGGCCGGTGGGCTGGGTATTTTACTGTTAGTGGTGCTCACCCTACGTCAGATCCGTCGCCAGGTGGTGGCCCCGCTTAATCACCTGGTTGCCGCAAGTCTGCAAATGGAACAAGGTGATTTCAATATCCATGCACCAGGTGCCAGCCTGCCTAATGAAATCGGTCTTTTATCGCGCACCTTTAACCATATGTCGTCCGAACTGGATAAGCACTATCGGTTGCTGGAAACCGCGGTCGAAGAAAAAACCCATCACCTGAATGAGGCCCATCAGCAGCTTGAGCTGCTGTTTACCTGCTCTCAGGCGCTGAATACCAGCCAGATTGATACGCACTGTTTCCGTCATATCCTGCAAATTGTGCAGGCCTACACCGGAATGCATTATCTGGAATTACAATCGAGTGATAACTGGAGGCTTTGCGAAGGTGTCAAGCAAGCCGATCGCGAAGTCACCGCCCTGCCCGTCATCATGCAGGACACCCGGTTTGGCGAGCTGCGCTGGCAGCATGAGAACGCCGATGTTTCTTTACCCTTGATGAAAAGCGTTGCCACCATGCTGGGGCGCGGTCTCTATTTTAATCAGGCGCAGAAGCACTATCAGCAGCTGTTATTGATGGAAGAGCGCGCCACAATTGCACGTGAGTTACACGACTCTCTGGCACAAGTGTTGTCCTATTTGCGTATTCAACTGGCACTGCTCAAGCGCGCCGTGCCGCAGGATAACGCTCCGGCACAGGCCATCATTACTGATTTCTCGCGGGAGCTGAACAATGCCTGGCGTCAGCTGCGGGAACTCCTGACCACCTTCCGTCTGACCCTAAACCATTCCAACCTACCGGCGGCATTGCAGGAAGCGCTGGACGGGCTGCAAAGCCAGACGAGCGCTGCACTTCATCTCGACTGCCGTCTCTCTTCGCTGGCGCTGGATGCACAAAAACAGGTTCACCTGCTGCAGATCGTGCGTGAGGCAGTGCTCAATGCCATTAAACATGCGCAGGCGACCGAGATCATCGTCAGCTGCGTAACAGCCCCTGACGGCGAGCATACGGTCTCTGTTCGGGATAACGGCGTGGGTATCGGGGATGCCAGCGAGCCGCCGGGACATTACGGTTTAAATATTATGCGCGAACGCGCGGGACGCCTCGGCGGAACATTGGCGTTTTCGCAGCCACAAAATGGCGGTACTCAGGTGTCTCTACGCTTCCGCTCTTCGACATCAGGTGACGGTAAATAACGGTAAATTAAGGAATAGTGTCATTAGTTCACTGCCCGTCCAGGTCATACTTCCCCCGGTGTCGCCTGAAGAAAGCGAATGATAATTTACATTATCTTCTTAATTTCTCCACGTTTGACATCCGCCTAACCGCTAGAGTGTTGCGGGCAATGTACAATAATGATGCGCAGCAAAACGAGGTCCTATTTTCATGGCGAATTTCTTCATCGATCGCCCCATTTTTGCCTGGGTGTTGGCAATTATTTTATGTCTGACAGGCACACTCGCCATTTTGTCACTTCCCGTCGAGCAGTATCCCGATCTTGCGCCACCGAACGTCCGGATCACCGCAAACTATCCCGGCGCATCGGCTCAAACGCTGGAGAACACCGTAACCCAGGTCATTGAGCAGAATATGACCGGGCTCGATAATCTGATGTATATGTCCTCACAAAGCAGCGCAACCGGTCAGGCGACCGTGACGCTGAGCTTTACCGCGGGTTCTGACCCGGACGAGGCGGTACAACAGGTGCAAAACCAGCTGCAATCCGCCCTGCGTAAGCTGCCGCAAGCGGTCCAGAACCAGGGCGTAACCGTACGTAAAACGGGTGACTCCAACATTCTCACCATCGCCTTCGTCTCGACCGACGGTTCGATGGATAAGCAGGATATTGCAGATTACGTCGCCAGTAATATTCAGGATCCCCTGAGCCGAATAAACGGTGTCGGTGATATTGACGCCTACGGTTCGCAGTATTCCATGCGTATCTGGCTGGACCCGGCAAAACTCAACAGCGTGCAGATGACCGCAACGGACGTCACGGACGCCATTAAATCCCAGAATGCGCAAATTGCCGTAGGTCAGCTGGGCGGTACCCCTTCTGTGGATAAGCAGGCGCTGAATGCCACGATCAACTCGCAGTCGCTCTTACAAACCCCGCAGCAGTTCCGGGAGATCACCCTGCGCGTCAATCAGGATGGTTCAGAGGTGCGCCTGGGCGATGTGGCGACCGTGGAGATGGGGGCCGAGAAATATGATTATCTCAGCCGCTTTAACGGGAAACAGGCTTCCGGACTGGGGGTGAAGCTTGCTTCGGGCGCAAACGAAATGGCCACGGCGAAGCTGGTCCTCGATCGGCTGGATGAACTGTCGCACTATTTCCCACACGGGCTGGAATATAAAGTCGCTTATGAAACCACCTCCTTTGTGAAGGCTTCGATTGAGGATGTGGTTAAAACCCTGCTCGAAGCGATCGCGCTGGTGTTCCTGGTGATGTATCTCTTCCTGCAAAATTTCCGTGCGACGCTCATCCCGACGATCGCGGTTCCGGTGGTTTTGCTGGGGACGTTTGCCGTGCTGTATGCCTTTGGCTACAGCATTAACACCCTCACTATGTTCGCCATGGTGCTGGCGATTGGTCTGTTGGTGGACGATGCCATCGTGGTGGTGGAAAACGTGGAGCGCATCATGAGCGAGGAGGGTCTCTCGCCGCGTGATGCCACACGGAAGTCGATGGGTCAGATTCAGGGCGCACTGGTCGGTATCGCGATGGTGCTGTCGGCGGTATTTGTCCCTATGGCGTTTTTCGGCGGAACCACCGGTGCCATTTACCGCCAGTTCTCCATTACCATCGTTTCGGCGATGGTGTTGTCCGTGCTGGTGGCGATGATTTTGACGCCTGCGCTGTGCTCAACGCTGCTAAAACCGCTGCACAAAGGTGAACAGCACGGCCAGAAAGGCTTCTTTGGCTGGTTTAACCGGATGTTCAACCGCAATGCCGCACGCTATGAAGCCGGCGTGGCGAAGATTTTACACCGCAGCTTGCGCTGGATATTTATCTACATCCTGCTGCTCGGCGGCATGGTCTTTTTGTTCCTGCGTCTGCCCACCTCCTTCCTGCCGCTGGAAGACCGGGGCATGTTCATCACGTCCGTTCAGCTTCCGAGTGGGGCGACCCAGCAGCAGACCCTGAAAGTGGTTGAAAAAGTAGAGTCGTACTTTTTCAATCAGGAGAAAGAGAACATTGTTTCGGTGTTTGCCACCGTAGGCTCAGGGCCCGGGGGTAACGGGCAGAACGTGGCGCGAATGTTTGTCCGCCTGAAAGACTGGAAAGACCGGGACAGCGCCGCGGGCTCCTCTTTTGCCATTATAGAACGGGCCACGAAAGCATTTAGCCACATTAAAGAAGCACGCGTCTTCGCCAGCAGTCCGGCGGCCATCAGCGGGTTGGGCAGCTCCGCAGGTTTCGACATGGAATTACAGGATCATGCCGGGGTCGGGCACGATGCGCTCATGGCGGCACGCGATCGACTGCTCGAACTGGCGGGTAAAGATCCCTCCCTGACCCGCGTCCGACACAATGGTCTTGATGACAGCCCGCAGCTACAGATTGACATCGATCAGCGCAAAGCGCAGGCGCTGGGAGTCTCTATCGATGATATCAATGACACCCTGCAAACGGCCTGGGGCTCAAGCTATGTGAACGACTTTATGGACAGAGGTCGCGTGAAAAAGGTCTATGTTCAGGCCGCCGCCCCTTATCGCATGCTACCTGACGATATTAATCTGTGGTACGTGCGCAATAATGCCGGGGGCATGGTGCCTTTCTCCGCGTTTGCCACCTCACACTGGGAGAGTGGTTCTCCGCGCCTGGAACGCTATAACGGCTACTCAGCGCTGGAAATTGTCGGTGAAGCCGCACCGGGCGTCAGTACCGGTACGGCCATGGACGTTATGGAGAAACTGGTGCAGCAACTGCCGACAGGGTTTGGTCTGGAGTGGACAGCCATGTCCTATCAGGAACGATTATCGGGCGCGCAGGCCCCTGCCCTTTATGCACTCTCACTGCTGGTCGTCTTCCTGTGTCTGGCCGCCCTGTATGAAAGTTGGTCCGTACCGTTCTCCGTGATGCTGGTGGTTCCCCTGGGCGTCATTGGGGCACTGTTAGCCACCTGGATGCGCGGGCTGGAGAATGACGTCTATTTCCAGGTCGGGCTGTTAACGGTGATTGGCCTGTCGGCGAAAAACGCCATTTTGATTGTCGAATTTGCGAATGATATGAATGCGAAGGGGCATGATTTGTTGTCTTCCACGCTGCATGCCTGCCGTCAGCGTTTGCGCCCTATTCTGATGACGTCGCTGGCGTTTGTGTTTGGCGTGCTGCCGATGGCAACCAGCTCCGGCGCGGGCTCAAGCAGTCAGCATGCGGTCGGCACCGGGGTAATGGGCGGGATGATTTCAGCCACCGTTTTGGCTATCTATTTTGTTCCGTTATTCTTTGTGCTGGTACGCCGTCGCTTCCCGCTGAAGGAGCGACCTGAGTAACCCGCAGACATAAAAAAGGCGGCTGTGAGGGCCGCCTTTTACTGTGTGATTATATTCACACTATCGTTTTTTTACTGAATACGTGCTCTTGCAATTCTTCCTGAATGTCATTTACGAAGCATATCTTCGATAAAATCTTTCCAGTTCCCCAGTTCATGTTCAATCATAACAACCTCATTTCTTATTATGCGTATTCTACGAAAACCTGGCTTCATTGTGAAGATCATTTAATCAATGACTGCGATAGTCCACCCTCGCCCTGCCTGTATTAAGGCTAAATATGAACGCATCGCCTTAAATTTTATGTGACCAATAGCAATATTTTGAAATAACCACACTTATGGGTGATCGCCTCCGTTAGCCTCTGATTCATGCGGAATATATCTCAACTGGACAACTATGCGAAAAAGATGAAAGAATATTCGGCGTACAGTTGTAGCGCGAATAAAGGCTTATATTAAAAAAGAGTGATAAAGCGAATGTGTTATATTTTTATAAATTGCACAACATCTAAAATATTGAACATTTGCGATTCATTAAAACAAAAGGATTCATCATGATTGTGATGTACGGCATTAAAAATTGTGACACCATCAAAAAAGCACGTCGCTTTCTGGAGGCGAACAATGTTGACTATCGATTTCATGACTACCGCGTCGACGGTCTGGATGCCGAATTTTTGCATAATGCAATCGCCGAACTGGGATGGGAAGCCCTGTTGAATACCCGGGGCACCACCTGGCGGAAACTGGATGAAAACGTCCGCAACAGCATTAAGGATGCCGACAGCGCCGCAAAATTAATGCTTGAAATGCCTGCCATAATCAAACGCCCATTGCTCTGCGCGCCCGGGCAGCCTATGCTGCTTGGCTTTAGTGAATCCAGTTACCAGACTTATATTTGAGGTGCAGTCTATGTCTTGCCCGGTCATTGAGCTGACTCAGCAGCTTATTCGCCGTCCTTCCCTTAGCCCGGATGACGCAGGTTGTCAGGCGTTAATGATTGAACGCCTGCGTGCGATTGGTTTTACCATCGAGCGTATGGATAGTGGCGACACCCAGAATTTCTGGGCCTGGCGCGGTCAGGGCGAAACGCTGGCATTTGCCGGGCATACCGATGTGGTTCCGGCGGGCGACGCAGACCGCTGGATTAACCCGCCGTTTGAACCGACCATTCGCGACGGTATGTTGTTCGGACGCGGCGCGGCAGATATGAAAGGTTCCCTGGCGGCGATGGTTGTGGCGGCAGAGCGCTTTGTAGCCCAGCACCCTCATCATAAAAATCGTCTTGCGTTTTTGATCACCTCTGATGAAGAAGCCAGTGCCAAAAATGGCACCGTGAAGGTTGTCGAAACGCTGATGGCGCGTCAGGAACGCCTGGATTATTGTCTGGTGGGTGAACCCTCCAGTACGGAAGTGGTGGGTGATGTCGTGAAAAACGGTCGTCGCGGGTCACTGACCTGCAACCTGACCATTCATGGCGTACAAGGCCATGTTGCCTATCCGCATCTGGCGGATAACCCGGTTCACCGTGCCGCACCGATGCTTAACGAGCTGGTGGGAATCGAGTGGGATAAGGGAAATGAATTCTTCCCGCCGACCAGCATGCAGATTGCTAACGTGCAGGCCGGCACTGGCAGTAACAACGTCATTCCAGGCGATCTTTTTGTCCAGTTCAACTTCCGTTTCAGTACGGAACTCACTGATGAAATGATTAAAGCCCGGGTTTACGCCCTGCTGGAAAAACACGCCCTGCGTTACACCGTGGACTGGTGGCTTTCCGGTCAGCCGTTCCTGACACAGCGCGGCAAGCTGGTTGATGCGGTGGTAAATGCTATCGCGCACTATAATGAAATAAAACCACAACTGCTGACGACCGGAGGGACATCAGACGGGCGCTTTATTGCTCGTATGGGTGCACAGGTTGTCGAACTGGGACCAGTAAACGCCACCATTCATAAAATTAACGAATGCGTGAACGCGGCTGATTTACAGCTACTGGCAAGAATGTATCAACGTATCATGGAGCAACTCGTCGCCTGACGAGTGCTCTGAGAAGGAATAGCGAATGGACTGGCTGGCTAAATATTGGTGGATTTTGGTGTTGGTGTTCCTGGTCGGTGTGCTGCTGAACGTCATCAAAGATCTAAAGCGCGTCGATCACAAGAAGTTCCTCGCCAATAAACCTGAGCTCCCGCCTCATCGTGACTTTAACGATAAGTGGGACGACGACGACAACTGGCCGAATAAAGACCAGACGAAGTAATCCGTTCTGCTTTGACCGCCCTCTTCTGCGAAGAAGGCGGTCAAATATCACATAAACTCAACGATATCATCATCGTTTGGTTTACCACCGCTCAGCGCCTCGTCAAAGTAGTGCTTCGGCACGGTGTAACGCAGGTGATCCAGCGCAAACTGCATGCTGCGATCGTCAATGGCATGTCCCAGCTCATCGACGATATCCAGCGTCACATCGCCGCCTTCCCGAATTAAGGCTTCCTGCGCCGCAACCGCATGGGATAGCTCAATAACCCGATCTTCACCGCCGTGGATCAAATGGATCGTCGTTAAGGTCGTGGAGGTTTCCGGTAAGGTGGCGAAACGTCCGTTAAAGGCAATCACGCGTGAGGCAAGCCCCGGCTGCGCTTTCACGCTCTCAAGGGACATGATCGCTCCCTGGGAGAAGCCAATCAGCGCCGTAGCCGCAGCGTTAACACCGCTCTGCTCCTGCCAGTAGCGTACCGTTTCGATAAACGTCGGCATGATGGCATCAATGCGTGCCTGACGATTCTCTTCGCTGACACCCTGTACGGAAAACCACTGACGTCCGTCAGGACCGCAGGCTTCCACGCCGCCAATGCTGACGATCAGGGCATCGGGGAAGACGGGCGCAAACCAGCTACCAATTTGCCCCATATTGACCGGATTATCCCCGACACCATGGAACAAGAGTAATAATTGTTGCGCGGGTTTATCGGGGCTTTGTACAACAAAATGGTCGTGTTTCATGGCAGTCTCCTGAATCGTTAAGCTGGATTCTACGCCTCTGTGGGGTAATGACCATGCCACTTTACTGAAGAAGTCATTGAAAAAATTGCCATTGCATAATGGCCGATTTCAGCCGATCGCAGCGGGGGCGATCCAGGGCTGACAATGCCTCAGCCGTCTCAGCGCGTTGCGCCGTCAGCAGCGCTTTGCGCCCCTGAAGTGCCAGGGATGACCCCAGTGCGGCATCGTCCTGCCCCTTCTCGATTTTACCCCGCAGAGCCTGAAGAGGCAGATCGCTTTCCATCAGCAACCGCGTCAACGCAGCCACAGAGGCAGAAAAAGGCCGGTGGGCAAAGGCAAATCCAACCAGCTCCAGCCAGTCGTCACTGTTAAGGGTAGACGTCCAGCCATCGTCGACAGGGATCTTTTCGCCATTCCAGCGTTCAATCACCCGCGCATCCCGACAAAGCCTGCGATGCTCGCCTTCGCATAACGCCCTGCCCGCTGCCGTGAGCGGCAACAGCGCCATTGCGGTATAACATCCGCTGCTCGCTTCCCGATGGCTACCCATCCGCACCAGCACAAAGCCGCAACGCTGCCAGAAGCGCCACAGTTCGTCGGTATAGCCGAAGCTGACGGAAAGATAGTCCAGGCCTTCCGTCCGGCTGACGGAATGAATCAGTGCCTGGCCTGTGCCCGCTCGCTGACATGCAGGATGCACCGCCACGCGAGAGATGCGCCGCCCTGTCAGCGTCGCGGCAAGCGGCGCACCGCCGTGAGCTGCCAGCGATTGCGCCACAAGATTACCCCGAGGCCGACGGTAACCCGCCCAGACGGCCTGACTCAGCGCCGGGCTTAATCCCCCTTCATCCACCAGCCACAGCGCGCCGGTGAGCGTGTCGGCCACCTGTGCCACGGCAAAATGCTGGCCCGGCGCATCCATCATGCGTCTCAGATCGAGGGGGGAAGTACGGTAGTGCGCAGAGCACAGCAGCGCATAGATGCGTGCCGCAAGGAGAGGCTGATGTTCCCAGACCTGTGGCTCCACAGGGGTAATGGACGTTTCCCCCGTAAGGGGTGTAGGTCCAGTTTCATCGTCCAGAAGCAAAGCGCTGGCAATCACCCGTTCAAGGGGACAGCCTGGCGCCCAGCGGACGGGCAATGAAAGTGAATAATGATGCAGATGGCTAAAGCGCGCGCAGAATTTAAGCAAAAACCCCCGCCCCGTTCCTTCATAGCCTTGCACGGTGGTGGTCAGCAGGACGCGCGAAAAGCGTGATACCAGCTTCTCAAGCAGAGGGCCGGGAATGGCGGCTGCTTCATCAATGATCAGCCAGTCAGCCACTTCAGTGGAGGCCAACAGCGCATCCGGGGCCATAAACCGGTATTTGTCACCGGCAAACTGCGCAATAACGTCTGTTGCCCCTTTCGCAGGAGCCGTGACGAGCGCGTTTCCCTGAATACGCTGCAACAACATGCCAGCAAGCGCCGACTTTCCGCGTCCACGGGGAGCAGTCACCACGGCAACGCCGGATGCCATCGAGGTTAACGCGGACAAAATCGTCGCCTGTTCCTGCAAAGGCTCGCCGTTGGCAGGAAACCAGTCTGGGGCACAAGGCACGGGAACGAGAGTTAAAGGTTCATGCTGCTGCCAGACAATGACCGCTGGATCCTGGGCGATCACCCGACAAAAATGATGAACAAAACGGGGAGTAGGAACAGGAGTGGGACTGTCACTCCAGCGCACCGAGTCCTGGTCGACCTGCTCAGGCCAATGGTTCAGTGCAGGAAGCAACAGGACCAGCAAGCTACCGGCACGCAGCGTGCCGCTGAGTGCCGCAAAGGCTGAAACATCGAACCCGCGACGGGCATCGAAGATAGCATGGGTGAACTCGCGCCCCAGCAGCCTGCTGAGGGCCTGGGGCGCGCAGCCTGGCTCAACGGGCGCGTCGTCCCCTACCCATAGCCAGTCTCCGGGGAGCGGCTCGCGCAATGCCCGCGAACGGGCCTGTGACCAGTCAGGATCGCCACTCAGCACAACCAGGCGGCGATGCCCTTCTCGCGCTAACTGCGCCACGATTGACGCGAAGGGCGCAATCGTTTCATCCCTGACGAGCAAAACTACAGCTCTTTACCAAAGGTATTGCACTGCGCCGGATCGCCACTGGTGAAGCCCCGCTTGAACCAGCTGTAACGCTGTTCAGAGGTTCCGTGCGTGAAGCTGTCTGGCACGACGCGCCCCTGGCTTTGCTGCTGAAGCCGGTCGTCACCTATCGCCTGGGCGGCATTCAGCGCCTCTTCAAGATCGCCTGTTTCCAGCACGCCCTGCTGCTGCATACTGTTGCCCCAGACGCCTGCAAAGCAGTCTGCCTGTAACTCCATACGCACCGAAAGACGGTTCACTTCCGCCTGGCTGGCATTTTGCTGTAACTGGCGCACTTTGGGTTCGATACCGAGTAATTTCTGCACGTGGTGACCGACCTCATGCGCAATAACGTAGCCCTGGGCGAAATCACCGTCAGCGCCTAATTTGCGTTTCATGTCGTCATAGAAAGAGAGGTCAATATATACCGTGCCGTCGGCTGGACAATAGAACGGGCCCATCACCGATTGACCGGTACCGCAGCCAGTACGCGTTGCGCCACGATACATCACCAGCTTGGGTTGCTGGTAGGTACGGCCCATTTTCTCGAACTGCTGGCTCCAGGAGTCCTCGGTGGTTGCCAGAATCACTGAGGTGAATTTCGCGGCTTCATCTTCATCAGGACTGATGGATCGTTGTGAGGTTTGCTGTTGCTGAATCGGCTCGCCCGTCATTAAACCGGTGAGATCGACCCCGTAATACCCTGCCACCAGAACGATGACCAGAAGGACGATACCGCCTTTACCGGTGGGTAAGCGGAAACCGCCCCCGCCCATTGATGGCCCGCCACTACTGCGCCTGTCTTCTACATTGTCACTTTCACGACGCCCTTGCCAGCGCATAAACACCTCGAATCAATCCCAACAGTCATAGAGTGATCGTAGGCGGTTAGTGGCAGGATTACCATAGTAAACAAGCGTAAGAGGCCAAAGGATGCGCAGATCCTTTGGCAACGGAGAAAAATCAGTCGAGTTTAACGCCCAGACGATGCGCGACGGCTTCATAGGCTTCAATCAGGCCACCCAGGCTCTGACGGAAACGGTCTTTGTCCATTTTATCGAGGGTTTCTTTATCCCACAGGCGGCTGCCATCCGGGGAGAACTCATCACCCAGCACCACTTCACCCTTATACAGCCCGAACTCCAGCTTGAAATCGACAAGGATCAGACCCGCATCGTCAAACAGCTTTTTCAGCACATCGTTCGCTTTATAGGTCAGTTCCTGCATCCGTGCCAGGTTCTCTTTACTCACCCAGCCAAAGGTTTCGCAGTAGGATTCGTTGACCATCGGGTCGTGCATTTCGTCATTTTTAAGGAACAGATCAAACAGTGGCGGGTTAAGTTCGATACCCTCTTCGATACCCAGGCGCTTCACCAGTGAGCCTGCGGCGCGGTTACGAATAACACATTCAACCGGCACCATATCCAGTTTTTTAACCAGACATTCCGTGTCGGACAGCAACGCTTCCATCTGGGTAGGAATACCCGCTTCGGCCAGTTTGCTCATAATGAAGTGGTTGAACTTGTTGTTCACCATCCCTTTACGGTCGAACTGCTCAATGCGTGCGCCATCCCCTGCTGACGTATCATTGCGGAACTCGAGCACCAACAGATCCGGGTTTTCGGTGCTGTATACGGTCTTCGCTTTGCCACGATACAACTCAGCTTGCTTCTGCATCTTCATTACTCCTGGTGTGATGATATGTATTCAAAACTGGGAATATTATGCCACGCACACGTTTGCGTAGCACGAAAATAAAAAGGGCTGGATTAACCAGCCCTCGATTTTATTTGCTGAATGCGGCCTGGAAGACAGCCACCAGCGCATCGTTCTGCGACTGGGTCAGCGTGTGACCTTTCGGGTCGATAAACTGCAAGCTACTGCGGTTATCAAGGTCGCCGACCTGGATTTTGTAATCCCCGGACGCCAGCTCTGGATCGCGAGCCCCCAGTTCCTGCCATGCACTGTCCGACAACGGCTTATACGTCGCCGAGATGCTGCCCGTTGAACGGGTGCTGTCGGTCACTTTCATGCCCACTTTTTCAAGGGTGGCGGGCAGACGTTGCCAGGTCTGGTTAAATGGCGCACGAACCACCAGCATTGGCAGACCGGTGTCATCCGCTGCGCTCTGCACATCGAACGTGTTGCCGCTGCGGTTCTGGGATGCATTGGCAGCATCGGTCGCGTTCTTATCGAGACCGGACGCAATGACGTTCAGCAGCTCGGTGCTGTAACGCTGCATAGACGCTGCATCCGCAACCGGTTTACCCGCCTGCTCCAGGTTCAACAGCTTAACCGTTACGGCCTGCTGATAACCCTGTGGTTTTACAGAGACTTGATAACGACCACGGTACTGCTGATCTTCATCCAGACGGCTCCATTCGATCCAGTCTGTTGTCAGCGTTTGGCTGGCATCGTCACGCTTGTCAATCGTGTAATTTTTCGACTGAAGCACGCTGACAACCTGCGGCCAAAGGGTATTGTTGCGGCTATTTTCCACCAGCAATGTCGCGGAATCCCCGGTAAACTGGGTGCGCGCACCGCTCACCAGCGCCAGAGGCTGCGCTGGGGGACGAATATCAAGCGCTTTACCAACTGCACCGCTACCGTTAGTCACCGGAATGTTGTAATCGCCGTTCTGAATCGGCAGGATCATGCCAGCTGGTGAATGAAGTTCAGCTAGCGGCGTCGCATCCAGATAGGATTCGTCACCGCTCACCTGGCGCTTATAGCGCGAGTCAGAACTACAGGCAGCGAGCAGCATAACAAGCGAAACACCCGCAACCTTCACCAGGCGCGACTTCTGTACTGAGTAAGCCATCAAATCTCCCTAAACTTTACAGCAAACCGGCATGCTTCAACGCCGAGGCCACCACATCACGACCGTGGTCAGTGATAGGGGTCATCGGCAGACGCAGCGTATCGGTCGCTACAAGTCCCAACTCCTTACATGCCCATTTCACTGGGATCGGATTGGGTTCGACAAATAATTTATTATGCAGCGGCATCAGACGCTGATTAATCACGCGAGCTTCATCAAAATGACCCGCCGCTGCCAGTTTGCACATTTCAGCCATATCGCGCGCTGCAATGTTGGCGGTAACGGAAATCACGCCATGGCCGCCAAGCTGCATGAAGTCCAGCGAGGTGGCATCATCGCCGCTCAGCAGGATAAAGTCATCAGAAACCAGCTCTTTGATCTGATGAACACGACTTAAGTTCCCTGTCGCCTCTTTAATACCGATAATATTTTTGACTTTAGAGAGACGACCCACGGTTTCCGGCAGCATATCGCAGCCAGTACGCGACGGCACATTATACAGGATTTGCGGCAAGTCAGTATGTTCAGCGATGGCCTTGAAGTGCTGGAAAAGCCCTTCCTGGGTTGGACGATTGTAATAAGGCGTCACGGTGAGGCAGCCTACAATCCCGCTGTTGTTAAAACGCTGGGTCAGGCTGATGGCTTCTGCGGTGGCGTTTGCGCCCGTACCCGCAATGACCGGGATACGCCCGTCAGCCAGTTCAACGGTCATCATCACCACGTCACCGTGCTCTTCGTGGCTCAGGGTGGCAGATTCACCGGTAGTCCCTACCGAAACAATCGCCGAGGTGCCATTGGCGACATGATAATCAATCAGTTTCTTCAGGCTTGACCGACAGACATTACCTTTCTCATCCATCGGCGTAACAATCGCAACAATACTTCCCGTGAACATGGGCCATCCTCTGTGCAAACAAGATTCTCAATGTTACGTTTGGAACTGTAATAAAAGCAAGCGACGTAAGGCGTTCAGGCTGTTGTATGCATGTTTTTTTTATGCTTTCCTTATGAGACTCAACCACGCATAGGAAGAACAGGTTTGACAACCTCATCACAACATTACCTGGTTATCACTGCGCTGGGTGCCGACAGAGCGGGGATCGTAAACGCCATTACCCGCCACGTTAGCAGCTGCGGCTGTAATATCGAAGACAGCCGGCTGGCCATGCTGGGCGAAGAATTTACGTTTATCATGTTACTTTCCGGGACGTGGAATGCCATTACGTTGATTGAATCGACCCTGCCGCTTAAAGGCGCAGAGATGGATTTACTGATCGTGATGAAGCGCACCAATGCCCGTCCACGTCCTGCCATGCCCGCCACCGTCTGGGTACAGGTCGAGGTCGCTGACTCACCGCATCTGGTTGAACGTTTCACGGCTCTTTTTGACAGCCATCAGATGAATATTGCCGAGCTGGTCTCCCGCACGCATCCCGGTGATACTGACACCCAGCCTACGCTGTTTATTCAGATTACGGCGCACAGTCCTGCTTCACAGGATGCATCAAATATCGAGCAAGCCTTCAAAGCGCTCTGTACAGAACTCAACGCGCAAGGCAGTATAAACGTCGTCAATTATTCCCAGCATGAACAGGATGGAGTTGCGTAATGAATCATCTGAAAGCCGGTGACCTTGCACCGAAATTTAGCCTGCCCGATCAAGACGGCGAGCAAGTAAATTTGGCCGACTTCCAGGGACAGCGTGTTCTGGTCTATTTCTACCCAAAAGCCATGACGCCAGGCTGTACCGTACAAGCGTGCGGACTACGCGATAACATGGATGACTTGAAAAAAGCGGGCGTGGATGTGCTGGGTATCAGCACCGACAAGCCAGAAAAGTTATCTCGCTTCGCTGAAAAAGAGGTGTTGAACTTTACGTTGCTCTCGGACGAAGACCATCAGGTTTGCGAGCAGTTTGGCGTCTGGGGTGAAAAAACCTTTATGGGGAAAACCTACGACGGCATTCACCGCATCAGCTTCCTGATCGATGCGAATGGTAAAGTTGAGCACGTGTTTGATGACTTCAAAACCAGCAATCACCACGACGTGGTGTTGAAATGGCTGAAAGAGAACGCCTGATAAACAGCAAAACGGCAACCTCGGTTGCCGTTTTTAATATTTGACCCGTCTCCTGTAGGAGTGGGGTCTACTGAGCAGCGTCTTTACGTTTCTTCAACCGCCGGAACGTCTGGCCAGGCATGCACCACCGCCTTGATCAGCGTCGCCAGTGGAATGGCGAAGAACACGCCCCAGAATCCCCACAGTCCGCCAAAGATGACCACCGACAGGATAATGACCAGCGGATGCAGGTTCACCGCTTCAGAGAACAGCACCGGCACCAGCAAATTGCCGTCCAGCCCCTGGATAATCAGGTAGACCGCAAAACAGCTCCAGAACTCCGTCCCCAGGCCAAACTGGAACAGCGCCACGCCGACGACCGGAAGGGTGACGACAAATGCGCCGATATAGGGGATCAATACGGAGAAGCCCACCAGCACCGCCAGCAGAAGAGAATAGTTGAGGCCAAAAATCAGGAAGCCTATCCACGTGGCCACGCCGACCACAATCATCTCCAGCACTTTGCCGCGAATATAATTCGTGATCTGCTGATTCATCTCCTTCCAGACCTGTCCCGCCAGGCCACGGTTACGCGGCAGGATGCGGCGAACGGCATTCAGCATCTGTTCTTTGTCCTTCACAAGGAAGAAGACCATCAGGGGCACCAGCACCAGATAGACCGCCAGCGTTAATAAGCCCACCAGCGACGCCAGAGAGTATTTCACCACTGAATCCCCCATCGTCATGATGCGGGCGCGCATGTTTTCGGCCATGGCATCAATGATCCCCGCATCCATCAGCGCCGGGTAACGGCGCGGCAGCGTGGCGGCAAAATCAGAGAGCTTATTCAGCATGCCCGGCATGTCGCGAATGAGGTAAATACCCTGCTGCCAGGCCACAGGCAGGACCACAAACGACATCAGCAGGAGGATACCGACGAAGAAGACCAGCACAATGCTGGTTGCCCAGCGCCGTGAGCAGCCGATCCTTTGCAGTCTGACCGTTGGCCACTCCAGCAGATAAGCCAGCACGATAGCCACCAGCAGCGGGGCTAACAGGCCGCTAAAGAAGAAAAGGATTCCGAAACTGGCAACCAGAATAACTAACAGCGCAATCGCCTCGGGATCGCTAAAACGACGCCGATACCACTGCTTTAACATTTCGAGCATACAACCCTTCCCTGAATCGGATAGCGGGAGTGAGAGGTGAATTGTATCTAACTGTCACATAAAAGACTTTCGCTTTTTGCCTTTGCGTCACGTTTCGTAAAAGCACGCGGAATGGGATTTTCTTCATGCGCCAACACGGCTACACTCGCAGAGCAGTGGAAGGTGAACGTTATGTCGGTTCATCGGTCAAATTAGCACATCCAATATACAGGGCAGAGGTTATGTTCAGGCAATTGAAAAAAACTCTGGCTGCGACGCTTATCGCCGCACTGACCGTCGGTCAGATGATGCCAGCCTTCGCTGACTCGTCCGATACATTGCCGGATATGGGTACCTCAGCAGGAAGCACGCTCTCCATCGGACAGGAGATGCAAATGGGTGATTTCTATGTACGCCAGCTGCGCGGCAGTGCGCCGCTGATCAATGACCCGCTATTGGTGCAATACATTAACGGTTTAGGTATGCGCCTGGTCGCCCATGCCGATTCGGTAAAAACGCCCTTCCACTTCTATTTAATTAATAACGACGAAATCAACGCCTTCGCCTTTTTTGGCGGCAATGTGGTGTTGCATTCGGCGTTATTCCGCTATTCCGATAACGAAAGCCAGCTGGCTTCGGTCATGGCGCACGAAATCTCGCACGTGACTCAGCGCCACCTGGCTCGCGCAATGGAAGACCAAAAGCGTAACGCCCCGCTGACGTGGGTGGGGGCTCTTGGCTCCATTTTACTGGCGATGGCCAGCCCGCAAGCCGGGATGGCGGCGCTTACCGGCACCCTGGCAGGCACGCGTCAGGGCATGATCAGCTTTACCCAACAGAACGAACAGGAAGCCGACCGCATCGGTATTCAGGTATTGCAGCGTGCAGGCTTTGATCCGCAGGCGATGCCTACTTTCCTGGAAAAGCTGCTCGATCAGGCGCGGTACTCCACGCGTCCGCCAGAGATTTTGCTGACGCACCCCTTACCCGAAAGCCGTTTATCCGACGCGCGCAACCGCGCAAACCAGATGCGCCCGGTTGTTGTGCAGTCTTCCCAGGATTTTTACATGGCGAAGGTCCGAACCCTGGGGATGTACAATTCCGGACGCAACCAGCTGACCAACGATCTGCTTGATGCGCTGGAGAAAGGCAATGTCCGCGAGCAGAACGCGGCGAAATATGGTCGGGCATTACAGGCAATGGAGGCGAGTCGATATGATGAAGCACGCAGATCACTCCAGCCCCTGCTGGCTGCCGATGCCAATAATCCGTGGTATCTCGACCTGTCTACCGATATCGATCTCGGTCAGAAGAAAACCACCGATGCGATTAACCGTCTGAAAAATGCCAAGGATCTGCGCACCAACCCGGTGCTGCAACTCAACCTGGCGAACGCTTACTTACAGGGTGGACAGGCCAAAGAGGCCGCCACCATCCTGAACCGTTATACCTTTACCTATAAAGACGATCCCAACGGCTGGGATCTGCTGGCACAGGCAGAAGCGCAGCTGGGTAATCGCGATCAGGAACTTGCCGCGCGGGCAGAAGGCTTTGCCCTGGTGGGCAGGCTCGATCAGTCGATTTCGTTACTCAGCAGCGCCAGCTCACAGGTGAAACTGGGGAGCCTGCAACAGGCGCGTTACGATGCACGTATCGATCAGTTGCGTAGCCTACAGCAACGCTTCAAGCCGTATGAAAAGATGTAAAAAGGAGAATTTATGTCAGACGCGATAAAAATTTATCACAATCCGCGCTGCTCGAAGAGTCGCGACACGCTTAGCCTGCTGAAATCAAACGGCGTTGATCCTGAGGTGATACTCTATCTTGACACGCCACCCGATGCCCGGACGATTCGCGAGTTGCTAAGCCAGCTTGGTATGGGCAGCGCACGTGAATTGATGCGCAAGAAAGAGGATGTTTATAAGAATCTCAATCTGGACGACAGCCGTCTCACTGAAGACGAACTGATCAAGGCCATGATTGAAAATCCTAAGCTCATCGAGCGCCCGATCGTTGTCGCGAACGGGAAAGCCCGCATTGGCCGTCCACCGGAAGATGTCCTCGAACTGCTCAACTAATCGTTCTGCCGCAGCGCGTCGAGAAACGCCTGCGGCGTCTTGTCTCCCAGTCTTTTCTGCGCCTTGCTCTGGTTATAACCGCAACAGATCCGTTCCAGCAGCTGATTGACAGGCTCCTCGTTGAGCCGGGGGATAATCTCGCACAGCGGCACGGGGACCTGAACTGAACGTTGCGGTGACGAGTCATTTTGAAGAGCGATGCCCAGTGCGGCGGACGACAGATCCAGGCCAATAGTCTCAGCTGATTGTATATCAGCCGGACAGGCAGCCAGCACTTCACGTGCCCAGTGGGATATAAGCTGCGGCGAAATGCCTGCATAGAGCCGGGCAAAACACCAGCCGCTGATGGGTTCCCGGGCCCACAACAAATGCTGCTCGCCACCGTCATCCATATGCAGCGACAGAGGAAGATGGATTAACACAAGGTGAGTCGGCCTTTGGCCTGCTTTCAGCGCTTGTATGCCTTTGTGCATCACACCTTTGCGGTCTTTTACCGTCGGTTTCAGATAGCGGTTCAGGGTGGCTCGCGAAACCGAAATACCCAGCCCTTCGTTTACCAGCTGTAAAAGGTCATCCAGCGGTGCGGCAAGGCACTCCCGCAACGCATTAATCAGCACCACCTGCTCTTGTCTCATTGCTTTGTGTATCACTTTTGGCGTGGTGAGGTTATCAGAAACCTGCTCTCGCTTTCGCCACCGCCGAACCGTCGTCACCGATATCCCTAACTCTGCTGAAAGCTCACGGTCGCTCTTTGTCGACTCCTGAAGATAACGCCGAATACGTGGCGTCGTCGTCGCATTAGCATGCAGTTTGATTTCCATCGCGATCTGCTCCGTTCAATTCATGTAACTAATCATATGAGATTTATATCACTTGAGCGATGACATTGTGAGCTGTTTCAACTTTTGATCGTCACGCTTAACTGATAATCCTCAGCAATAACACAAACCTCATCACTCAATCTTGTACGGAGTTCACAATGAACAATGTTCTGGGATTTCTTGAAGCAAAACTGATGCCTCTGGCGGCTAAAACGGCGCAACAGCGGCACCTCGGTGCCATTCGTGGTGCGTACGTATCATTCATGCCATTTATTATCGTAGGCTCGATTTTATTGGTGATCTCCTCGTTCCCCAATCAGACCTACCAGCAATTTATGTCGCACGCCTTTGGTGAAAGCTGGAGCGCCATTATTGAGATCCCGTTTAATGCGGTCTTTTCGACCATGTCGCTGTTTATCAGCTTCCTGGTCGCCTTCAGGCTGGCGGAGCATTATGGTGAAGACCGCATCTCGTGCGGGATCCTGGCGCTGGTGAGCTTCCTGATCCTCACCCCGTTCATCAAGGTCGCCGAGAATGGGGGTATAACCGTCATGCCGGTAGAGTGGATCGGCAGCAAAGGATTATTTGTAGCCATGATTGGTTCATTGCTCTGGACGGAGCTGTTTTGCTGGCTGAAACGTAAAAATCTGGTCATCAAAATGCCCGACGGTGTGCCTCCCGCCGTACAGGAGTCTTTCGCTGCGCTGATCCCCGCCCTGCTGGTCATGATTCTGGTGCTGATCATCCGCATCGTCTTTGAAAATACCCATTACCACACTATCCATCAGTTCATTTATGACGTGGTGGCGACGCCGGTACGCCATTACGGCACCTCATATTTTGGCGCCCTGATGACGGTTTTCAGTATCACCATTTTATGGTCCGTGGGGATTAACTCCGGTTCGATGATTAACGGCATTATTCGCCCGCTGTGGATGGAAAACCAGACCGATAATATTGCCGCTATTCAGGCGGGTACCACACCGCCGCACATCATCACCGAGCAGTTTTTTGACATGATCTGGATGGGCGGCGCGGGGGCCACCTTGTCGCTGGTGATTGCAATGCTGCTGTTTGCCCGCAGTAAAAATATGCGCGAAGTCGCCAGGCTCGGCGCAGGTGCGTCGGTATTTAACATCAACGAGCCGATTCTGTTTGGTCTGCCGGTGATCATGAATCCCATCATGCTTATCCCTTTCAATCTGGTGCCGCTGGTGTTGGTCACCGTGCAGTATGCGGCCATGAAGCTTGGCGCTGTGGCGGTCACCACCGGGGTCTTTATTCCCTGGACACTCCCCCCCGTTATCAGTGGCTTTATCGTCACCGGGCATATCAGCGGTAGCGTGATGCAGCTTTTGAACCTGCTGATTGGCGCCATGCTCTATCTGCCCTTTATGCGCATCCTTGATAAACAGTACCGCGCCGCGGAGATCGCTTCCGCGACGTCAACCGAAACCACGCTGGCTAAACAGGAGTAAACCATGTGGGGAATTATCGCGACCTGGCGAATGGCGCTGGAAGGCGTTACCGAATCCGCGTCCGCGCTGGCGGCGGGAGAGCCGGTCTCTCAGGCGGTCGTCGATGCCGTTGCGGCCGTTGAAGACTTTCCATTTTACAAATCCGTCGGCTACGGCGGGCTGCCCACCGAAAATGGCGAGGTCGAGCTGGATGCGGCATATATGGATGGCGACACGCTGGCCTTCGGTGCCGTCGGGAATCTGGTGGACATCGCCAACCCGGTGCGCGTTGCGCAGGCATTAAGCCGTCAACGTTATAACAGCCTGATGGTCGGCCAGGGCGCGCGTGAATGGGCGCTCAGTCAGGGGTTCGAAGACAAAGTGATGTTGACCGACCGCGCCACGCAGCACTATCGCAAGCGTTGCCGCGAAACGCTGGATAAAGGGCTAAGCCCGTATGACGGGCACGATACCGTGGGCATTATCGGCCTTGATAAACAAGGATCCATGAGCGTGGCGACCTCTACCAGCGGCCTGTTTATGAAAAAACGAGGCCGGCTTGGCGATTCACCCATTATCGGATCAGGATTTTACTGTGACAGCGAGACGGGTGCCGCCACGGCCACGGGCGTCGGTGAAGATTTAATGAAAGGCTGCACCAGCTATGAAATCGTGCGTCGGATGGCCCAGGGAATGACCCCACAACAGGCGGCTGATTCGGTGGTGTTCGAGCTGGAAGACAAACTGATGTCACGCTTTGGCCGCGTCGGCGACCTGTCAGTGGTGTGTATGAATAACAAGGGTGAATTTGGTGCCGCCACCAACATTAAAACCTTTTCCTTCGTGGTGGCGACAGCGCAACAGCCGCTGACGGTGTATCGCACCGAACGCCAGCAGGAAAAAACCTATTATCATGCGGTCGACGAAGCGTGGATGCAGGCTTATGCCACGCGGATCCGTGCGCCCATAGAGGAATAATCATGATGACCTGTCAGTTGGTTAATGACCTTTCCCATGCCCGGGAAGAAAGCCACTTTATTGCCCCACCGTCCAGCCGCCATCTGCCTGATACGGCTTTAATCCAGGAAATGTGCAAGCAAAAGGGAATGAGCGATACCCGTTTTGGCTGCGCACCTTTCGCGCGTCTCACGCTGCTGCCAGACGATCTCTGGTACGACAACCTGACCGGGGAGTTGATTAACGCGCTACGCCCCCTGCTTGCGTCACCGGTCAGCGAAAGCATTGTTATCGATGTGACAACTATTGACGACACCGTCCTGGTACAACTGCTGCGTTTTCTGTTTAACCAGGCACACCGGCTGAGCGATTTGCAGCTTAAAAAGTCGGACGAAAACGCGAACCGTATCCGTCATATCTCGGTGTTATGTCAGCCAGATCAAGAAGATCGCCTGAAGCCGATCGTTAATCAGCAACGCGCGATCGCCAACGGCATGATCGCCGCACGGCGCCTGGCCGATCTGCCTTCCGATCTGTGTACGCCGCAGTTTGTCGTTGAAGACGCACAACGCCTTTGCGCCGCCTTCCCCGCCCTGCGCTGCGAAGTGCTCGACGAAAAAGCGATCGTTGAGCAAGGCCTTGGCTTGCTCAACGCCGTCGGGAAAGGTGCGCACTGCCCGCCACGCCTGATGGCCATTCATTACGACGGGGTCGATGAGGGCCCGGTGCGCTGCTACGTGGGCAAAGGCATTACCTTCGATACTGGCGGCCTGTGGCTGAAAGAAGGCGCGGGCATGTACACCATGAAATACGATATGTGCGGCGCGGCGAACGTGCTGGGCCTGATGCTGGCTGCCGCTGAACTGCAATTACCGGTTCGCATTATGGGCGTGCTGGCCCTGGCCGAAAATGCTATCGGCCCCAAGGCTATGCAGCCCGGCACGGTGGCCCGCGCCTGTAACGGCATGACAGTTGAAATCAACAACACCGATGCTGAAGGGCGGCTGGTGCTGGCGGATGCTATCGCATGGGCGAGCCAGCGCCATCCGCAGGCGCGCTTTATCATCGATATGGCTACCTTGACCGGCGCGGTGGTAAAGGCGCTGGGATATGAGCTCAGTGGATTAATGACTCAGGATGAACCGCTGCGTCAGGCGCTCACCGAGGCCGGTAAACGGTGCGGAGATGAAGTATGGTCGCTGCCGCTGGATGCCCGACTGCGTAAGCAGACCGACAGCGCTATCGCTGATTTGTGCAACACGCCCACCAACAATGCAGCAATTAGCGCCTCTGCTGCGTGGCTACTGCACCATTTCTGCCCGGCTTCGATTCCGTGGGCGCATCTCGACATCAGCGGCACCGCGTTGTGGCGCGAGCAAGGCCGAAGCGTGGCCTCGGGCAGGCCTGTTCCGCTGTTAATCGAACATTTGCTGGCGGATATGGCGTGAGATTTTGCCCGGCGGATTTACAGTCGGAGCGTCTCTTTAACGAACGGAATGGTCAGCTTGCGCTGGGCGGTAATAGAGGCATGGTCAAGCTGATCGAGCGTATCGAACAGAGTGCGCATTTCGCGGTCGAGGCGTTTTAACAAAAAACGCCCGACATCTTCCGGCAGTTCAAAGCCCCGCAGACGCGATCGCAACTGCAATGCCTGAAGCTTGTCTTCATCCGATAACGGCTGGAGCTTGTAGATTTGTCCCCAGTCGAGACGGGAGGCCAGATCCGGCAAACCAAGATTGAGCTGACGCGGTGGACGATCCCCGGTGATCAACAGGCGGGTTTTGCCTGACTCCAGGATCCGGTTATAGAGATTAAACATCGCCATCTCCCACATCTCATCCCCTGCGATACATTCGATATTATCGATGCACACCAGCGAAAGGTGTTCCATACCGTCGAGCACTTCCGGCACGAACCAGGTGCGTTTATCCAGTGGGACATAGCCCACGGCGTCACCGCGCTGGGACAGTTCGGCACAGGCGGCATGCAGCAGATGACTGCGCCCCGCGCCTTCGCGTGCCCAGATATAGATGTAACCGCTGTGTTCCTGACGCAGCACGTTTTGCAGTGCGGCCAGTAAAGAGGGGTTATCGCCCGGCCAGAAACTCGCGAAAGTCTCGTCGTCAGGAAGATAAAGTGGCAGAGAGAGCTGTGCCGGTCCGTTCAGAAATACCTCGATCAAGGTCTCACATAAAATCGGCGATGAGTTTAGCACGGAACCTGCCAGGAGAGAACCGGGCGGATCGTCCGCCCGGTGTCAGGATCACGACGTCGTGTTTTCGCTGTCGTTTGCGTCCAGAATTTCTTCTTCGGGGCGCAAAACAGAGATCAGCTTGAAGATCAGGCTCAGACCTACGCCGACGATGGTGGCCAACGCCATACCTTTCAGTTCTGCGGCACCGATATGCACCTTCGCACCGCTCACGCCGATAATCAGAATCACGGAGGTCAAAATCAGGTTCTGCGTTTTGTTGTAGTCCACTTTCGATTCAATCAACACGCGAATACCGGATGCACCGATGACGCCGTACAGTAAAAGCGAGACACCGCCAATGACCGGAACCGGGATAATTTGGATCGCGGCTGCCAGCTTGCCGACGCAGGAGAGCAGAATCGCAAAAATCGCCGCGCCACCAATCACCCAGGTACTGTAGACGCGGGTAATCGCCATCACGCCGATATTTTCACCGTAGGTGGTGTTTGGCGTGGAGCCAAAGAAACCGGAAATCATGGTCGACAGGCCATTCGCAAACATGGAACGATGCAGCCCGGGATCGCGAATCAGATCTTTTTTGACGATGTTCGCCGTTACCACAAGATGGCCAACGTGTTCGGCAATCACAACCAACGCCGCAGGCAAAATGGTGAAAATCGCAAACCACTCGAAACGCGGGGTATAGAAGGTAGGCAGAGCAAACCAGTGCGCCTGAGCAATCTGAGAGGTATCCACGACGCCCATGGCAAACGAAAGCGCATAACCCGCCAGCACGCCAATCAGTATCGGGATGATTGCCAAAAAGCCGCGGAACAGGACGGAACCAAAGACGGTCACACCCAGCGTCACCAGCGAGATGATAATCGTTTTAGAATCCGGAGCCTGGCCTTCAGCCGGTAACAGGCCCGCCATATTCGCCGCCACGCCTGCGAGTTCCAGACCGATGACGGCAACGATTGCGCCCATTGCCGCAGGCGGGAACATCACGTCCAGCCAGCCGGTACCTGCCTTTTTCACAATAAGGGAAACCAGGCAGAACAGTACGCCGCACATAATAAACCCGCCCAACGCGACCTCGTATCCCAGCGGCAACAGCAGTAAGACCGGGGAGATAAAGGCAAAGCTGGAGCCCAGATACGCCGGGATTTTGCCCTTACAGATGAAGAGATAGAGCAGCGTCCCGACACCGTTGAACAACAGCACGGTGGCCGGGTTGATATGAAACAGGATTGGCACCAGCACGGTCGCGCCAAACATGGCGAACAGGTGCTGCAAACTAAGCGGGATCGTCTGTAAAAGTGGCGGTCTTTCACTCACCCCGATAGTACGGCGCGTCATAGTGTTTTCCTTAAATGTGTTGGGTTGTTTGTGTTTTATTCAAAAAAAAGCCGACTATCAAAGTCGGCTTCTTTTTCGTTATTCAATCACTTCGTACCAAAAATCTTGTCGCCGGCATCACCCAGCCCCGGGATAATGTACCCGTGTTCGTTCAGCCCCTGGTCAACAGACGCAGTATAAAGTTCGACGTCCGGGTGGGCTTTTTCAAGAGCGGCAATGCCTTCAGGCGCGGCAACCAGAACCAGCACCTTAATGCTGCTGCAGCCTGCGTTTTTCAGCAGATCGATGGTGGCAATCATTGAACCACCGGTTGCCAGCATCGGGTCAACCACCAGCGCCATGCGCTCGTCAATGTTTGAGACCAGCTTCTGGAAGTAAGGCACTGGCTCCAGCGTCTCTTCGTTACGGTAAATACCGACAACGCTGATGCGTGCGCTTGGAACGTGCTCCAGCACACCTTCCATCATGCCCAGACCGGCGCGAAGGATAGGGACAACGGTGATTTTTTTGCCTTTGATCTGCTCAACCTGCACCGGGCCATTCCAGCCTTCGATGGTCACCTTTTCCGTTTCCAGATCGGAGGTTGCTTCGTAAGTCAGTAAGCTTCCTACTTCAGAGGCCAGTTCGCGAAAACGCTTCGTGCTGATGTCATGCTCACGCATCAGGCCCAGCTTGTGTTTAACGAGTGGGTGCTTCACTTCCACAATCTTCATTCTTATTCTCCTCTGAGGTGTCTACCGCAAAAAAATCGCCGGATTATACCGCTTTTTTCGGAGTGCGCCATACCCATCTTACTTGACTGCGATCAACTAAAGTGATTTAAGCAAAAAAAAACCGGAGGGCAAGCTCCGGTTTTCATGCGGGGTGAGCGTCCTCTGCCGACTACAGATTATCGCCGTTGCTGGCGATAACCTGCTGATACCAGTCAAAGGATTTTTTCTTGCTGCGATCCAGCGTGCCTTTGCCCTCGTTATCTTTATCGACAAAAATGAAGCCATAGCGTTTCTTCATTTCCCCCGTGCCTGCCGAGACCAGATCAATACAGCCCCACGGGGTATAGCCCATCAGATCGACGCCATCTTCCACAACCGCTTTTTTCATCTCGCGGATGTGCGCCGCAAGATAATCAATGCGGTACTGGTCGTTCACCGTGCCGTCGCTCTCCTGCACGTCAATCGCGCCAAAACCGTTTTCGACGATAAACAACGGGAGCTGGTAGTGGTCCCAGAACCAGTTCAGGGAGTAACGCAGGCCGACCGGATCAATCTGCCAGCCCCAGTCCGATTTCTGCACGTACGGGTTTGAGACCAGACTTTTGCTTTCGTCGTAATTAAGCTCAGGATTGTCCGCCATCGCTTTGGTGGCAAACGACATGTAGTAGCTGAAGCCGATGTAATCGACGCAGCCCTGCTTCAGGGCGGCAATGTCGGCCTCGGTAATGTCCAGGTCAAATCCACGGCGCTCGAAGTAATTAAGCAGATGCTGCGGATAACGCCCGCGAACATGAACGTCGGTGAACCAGTAGCGTCGATGCATGGCATTCATTGCCATCATCACGTCGTTTGGCGCACAGCTGAGGGGATAGATCGGGCACATCGCAATCATGCAGCCAATCTGTAACGCCGGATTGATTTCGCGACCGGCCTTCACTGCCAGCGCGCTTGCTACCAGCTCGTAGTGGGCGGCCTGGAACATCACCGGCTCGCGATCTTCTCCCGGTGCATAGCGCAGGCCAGAGTTTGTGAAGGGTGCGAAATCCTCGTGGAAATTGGCCTGATTGTTGATTTCATTGAAGGTCATCCAGTATTTCACTTTGTGCTGGTAACGTTCAAACGCGACCGTCGCGAAACGGACAAAGAAATCAATCAGCTTACGGTTACGCCAGCCACCGTATTCGGTGACCAGATGGAAAGGCATCTCAAAGTGTGAGAGCGTGATGACCGGTTCGATGCCGTATTTCAGGCACTCATCGAACAGGTCATCATAAAATTGCAGACCGGCTTCGTTAGGCTCTAGCTCATCACCATTCGGGAAGAGACGCGTCCAGGCGATGGAGGTACGAAAACATTTAAACCCCATCTCGGCAAAGAGTTTGATGTCTTCTTTATAGCGATGGTAAAAATCGATCGCTTCGTGGTTAGGGTAATTTTTACCTGGCAGAACGCCCTCGGTGATTTCACGCGGTACGCCATGCGCCCCGACGGTCATCACGTCCGCGACGCTTACGCCCTTTCCTCCCTCTTTCCAGCCGCCTTCAAGCTGGTGCGCCGCAACGGCACCGCCCCACAGAAAACCTTCTTTAAATCCTGACATTCTCATTCCCTCATTCTGCGTTATTTTCTGCAAAAACAGCTACAGAAACCGGTTTCAGTGAAATCATGTGCAATGCTCTGACCTGTTGCAAGCAGATTACCGAAACCGGTTTCATTTTCGTGAACGGAGTCAAGTTTGCCGTCGCGCCTTGTCGAGCCAATAGAATTTCTCGCCTCTTTTTCATCGCGTTGATTAAGGCTCGCAAACGTTTGCCTGGACTGTTAGAATTGCGCCGATTTTTCTTACTATCGCAATGCAATCGCGTGGGGACTTGAGCCGTGACCAACAAAACTTCTCTCAGCTATAAAGATGCCGGTGTTGATATTGACGCAGGTAATGCGCTGGTTGACCGAATCAAAGGTGTGGTGAAAAAAACCCGCCGCCCTGAAGTGATGGGTGGTCTGGGTGGATTCGGCGCACTGTGCGCACTGCCGCAAAAATATCGTGAACCGGTGCTGGTCTCGGGCACCGATGGCGTCGGCACCAAGCTGCGTCTGGCAATGGATTTGAAACGTCATGACTCCATTGGCATCGATCTGGTGGCAATGTGCGTGAACGATCTGGTGGTTCAGGGTGCAGAACCGCTGTTCTTCCTTGACTACTACGCGACCGGTAAGCTGGATGTCGACACCGCGGCCAGCGTGATTAATGGGATCGCAGAAGGCTGCCTGCAGTCTGGCTGTGCGCTCGTCGGTGGCGAAACGGCAGAAATGCCTGGCATGTACCACGGCGAAGATTACGATGTCGCGGGCTTCTGCGTGGGTGTGGTAGAAAAATCAGACATTATCGATGGCAGCAAAGTGACCGACGGCGACGTTCTGATCGCGCTTGGCTCCAGCGGCCCGCACTCAAATGGTTACTCTTTGGTGCGCAAAATTATTGAAGTGAGCGGCTGCAATCCCGAAACCACCCAGCTTGAGGGCAAATCGCTGGCCGATCACCTGCTGGCCCCGACCCGCATCTACGTGAAAAATATTCTTGAGCTGATTGAACAGGTTGACGTTCATGCGATTGCCCACCTGACGGGCGGCGGCTTCTGGGAAAATATCCCACGCGTTCTGCCGGACAATACCCAGGCCGTCATTGATGCGTCCTCCTGGCAGTGGCCAGCCGTATTCAACTGGCTGCAAACCGCGGGCAACGTCAGCCAACACGAAATGTACCGTACCTTCAACTGTGGCGTGGGAATGCTCATCGCCCTGCCGGCCAGTGAAGCAGACAAGGCTATTAGCCTGATGCAGGCGAAGGGTGAAAACGCATGGAAAATCGGTATTATCAAAGCGTCTGATTCCGAAGAGCGTGTGGTCATTGAATGAAAAACATCGTGGTGCTCATTTCCGGTAACGGAAGCAATTTGCAGGCCATCATAGAGGCCTGCAAACAAAAGCAAATTAATGGCACCCTTCGCGCAGTTTTCAGTAACAAGGCCGATGCATTCGGCCTTGAGCGGGCCCGCGAAGCGGGCATTCCGGCGCACGTGCTGGAGGCGAGTCAGTTTTCCGGCCGCGAAGCCTTTGATCGCGAGCTGATGCAGGAAATCGATGCCTATGCTCCCGACGTGGTCGTGCTGGCGGGATACATGCGTATTCTGAGCCCTGCTTTTGTGGCGCATTATTCCGGACGACTGCTGAATATTCACCCGTCTCTGCTGCCCAAATATCCGGGTCTGCATACCCATCGTCAGGTGCTGGAAAACGGCGATGAGGAGCATGGCACATCTGTTCATTTCGTGACCGACGAACTGGACGGCGGCCCGGTGATTTTGCAGGCGAAAGTCCCGGTGTTTGACGGCGACGACGAAGATGACATCACCGCGCGGGTTCAGGCGCAGGAACATGCCATCTACCCGCTGGTCGTAAGCTGGTTTGTCGAGGGCCGCCTGGCCATGCGCGACAATGCGGCCTGGCTGGATGGCGCACAGCTTCCGGCGCAGGGATATGCGGCTGACGAATAGTGCTTATTTGCCGGGGGGCGCGACGTGTGTACAGACCGATGATCTTCAGGGTTCTGTCAGCGTAACGCCTCCCGACGCGCCCTCCCCCAACCCTCTAAAATCCCGCAGAAAAAAAATTTACTGTCATACTTTTCTGGCACAGTTGGACATCTCGTGGCAAAGCTCGCCATAATAGAATCGAGACGGATTTGCTGCGTCCCGTGATTGAAACGGAGTGTAAGTTGTAATGGGTCAGGAAAAGTTATACATCGAGAAAGAGCTAAGCTGGTTAGCGTTTAACGAACGCGTGCTTCAGGAAGCAGCGGATAAGAGCAACCCGCTCATTGAGCGTATGCGTTTTTTGGGCATCTATTCGAACAACCTGGATGAGTTCTATAAGGTTCGCTTTGCCGAGCTGAAACGCCGGATCATCATCAGCGAAGAACAAGGTTTAAACTCTAACTCGCGCCACTTGCTTGGTAAGATTCAGTCCCGCGTACTGAAAGCCGATCAGGAATTTGATGGGCTCTATAACGAGTTGCTGCTGGAAATGGCGCGCAACCAGATCTTCCTGATCAACGAACGCCAGCTCTCCGCCAATCAGCAAAGCTGGCTGCGCCACTATTTTAAACATTATCTGCGCCAGCACATTACGCCCATTTTGATCAACCGCGAAACCGATCTGGTGCAGTTCCTGAAAGATGACTACACCTATCTGGCCGTTGAAATTATTCGTGGCGAATCCATCCGCTATGCGCTGCTGGAGATCCCGTCAGATAAGGTCCCGCGCTTCGTCAATCTGCCTCCTGAAACACCGCGCAGACGCAAGCCCATGATTCTGCTGGACAACATTCTTCGCTACTGTCTGGATGATATTTTTAAAGGCTTCTTCGATTACGATGCCCTTAACGCCTATTCCATGAAAATGACCCGTGATGCGGAATACGATCTGGTGCATGAAATGGAAGCCAGCCTGATGGAGCTGATGTCATCGAGCCTGAAACAGCGTCTGACCGCTGAGCCTGTGCGTTTTGTTTATCAGCGCGACATGCCCGATGCGATGGTGGAAATGCTGCGCGATAAGCTCACCATCTCCCGCTATGACTCTATCGTCCCTGGCGGGCGCTATCACAACTTTAAAGACTTTATTGGCTTCCCGAATGTTGGCAAAGCCAATCTGGTCAACAAACCGCTGCCGCGTCTGCGTCACATCTGGTTCGATAAATTCCGTAACGGATTTGATGCCATCCGTGAACGCGACGTGCTGCTCTATTATCCGTATCACACCTTTGAGCATGTTCTGGAACTGCTCCGCCAGGCCTCATTCGATCCGAACGTCCTGGCCATCAAAATCAACATTTACCGTGTGGCAAAAGATTCGCGCATCATCGATGCAATGATTCACGCTGCGCACAACGGTAAAAAAGTGACCGTGGTGGTTGAACTGCAGGCGCGCTTCGATGAAGCGGCAAACATTCACTGGGCGCGACGTCTGACGGAAGCAGGCGTGCACGTTATCTTCTCGGCCCCGGGGCTGAAAATTCACGCCAAGCTGTTCCTGATCTCCCGTAAAGAGGGAGACGACGTGGTGCGTTACGCTCATATCGGCACCGGGAACTTCAACGAGAAAACCGCGCGCATTTACACCGACTACTCACTGCTGACCGCCGATGCGCGTATCACCAATGAAGTGCGCCGGGTATTCAACTTTATCGAAAACCCTTATCGTCCGGTGAGCTTCGACTATCTGCTGGTGTCGCCGCAGAACTCCCGTCGTTTGCTTTACGAGATGATTGATAAAGAAATTGCTGCCGCCCAGGCAGGCGCGCCTTCGGGTATTACCCTGAAGCTGAACAACCTGGTCGACAAAGGACTGGTTGATCGCCTGTATGCGGCCTCGTGCTCCGGTGTGCAGGTGAACCTGTTGATTCGCGGTATGTGTTCATTGATTCCCGAACTGGAGGGCATTAGTGATAATATTCGCGTGATCAGTATCGTTGACCGCTACCTGGAGCACGATCGCGTCTATATTTTTGAAAACGGTGGCGAGAAGCGCGTTTACCTGTCCTCTGCGGACTGGATGACACGTAATATTGATTACCGCATCGAAGTGGCCACGCCGTTGCTTGATCCCCGGCTGAAACAGCAGATCCTGAACATTATCGATCTGCAGTTAAGCGACACGGTGAAAGCACGCTATATCGACAAAGAACTGAGTAACCGCTATGTGCCACGTGGCAACCGCCGTAAAGTGCGCTCACAACTGGCGATTTACGACTATATCAAATCACTCGAGCAACCCGATTAACCTATGCCGATAAATGATAAGACGCCACGACCGCAGGAGTTTGCCGCGGTCGATTTAGGTTCTAACAGCTTTCATATGGTCATCGCCCGCGAGGTGGATGGCGCCATGCAGATTATTGGTCGCCTGAAACAACGCGTACATCTGGCTGACGGCCTTGATGACAAAAATATGCTTAGCGAAGAGGCGATGGAGCGCGGTCTGGCTTGCCTGTCGCTCTTTGCTGAGCGACTACAAGGGTTCTCCGCTTCCAGCGTGTGCATCGTGGGCACGCACACATTACGTCAGGCGCTGAACGCACCAGAGTTCCTGAAGCGGGCAGAAAAAGTGATCCCCTACCCGATTGAAATCATCTCGGGGAACGAGGAAGCGCGTCTGATCTTTATGGGCGTTGAACACACCCAGCCAGAGAAAGGCCGTAAGCTGGTCATCGACATCGGCGGGGGTTCAACGGAGCTGGTCATTGGCGAAGATTTTGAGCCAAAGCTGGTTGAAAGCCGCCGCATGGGCTGCGTAAGCTTCGCGCAAATGTATTTCCCTGGCGGCACCATCAGCCGGGAAAACTTCCAGCGAGCCCGGATGGCGGCGGTACAAAAACTGGAGTCGCTTGCCTGGCAGTATCGCCTGCAAGGCTGGAACGTTGCACTCGGCGCTTCTGGCAGCATCAAAGCGGCGCATGAAGTGCTGCTGGAAATGGGCGAAAAAGATGGGTTCATCACGCCTGAACGTCTGGATATGATTCGCGAAGAGGTGCTCAAATTTAAGAGCTTTGACGCACTGAGTCTGCCGGGGCTGTCTGAGGAGCGCAAAGCGGTCTTCGTGCCGGGTCTGGCGATTTTGTGCGGCGTCTTTGATGCGCTGGCGATTCGTGAGCTGCGCCTTTCTGACGGCGCGCTCCGTGAAGGCGTTTTGTATGAGATGGAAGGCCGTTTCCGCCATCAGGATATCCGCAGCCGCACGGCGCAGAGCCTGGCGAACCAGTACAATATCGATCGTGAGCAGGCAAGACGTGTTCTGGAAACCACCACGCACATTTATGAGCAGTGGGCAGAACAGAATCCGAAGCTTGTTCATCCCCAGCTTGCTGCTCTGCTGAAGTGGAGTGCGATGCTGCATGAAGTCGGCCTGAATATTAACCACAGTGGGATGCATCGCCACTCCGCCTACATTTTACAAAACAGCGATCTGCCCGGCTATAACCAGGAGCAGCAAAGCATGATGGCGACGCTGGTGCGTTATCACCGCAAGGCGATTAAGCTCGACGATCTGCCTCGCTTTACGCTGTTTAAGAAAAAACAGTTCCTGCCGTTGATTCAGATATTACGCCTTGGCGTACTGCTGAATAATCAGCGCCAGGCCACGACCACCCCGCCAACGCTGCGACTGAAAACGGACGACCACCACTGGACGCTTAGCTTCCCGCACGACTGGTTCAGCCAGAACGCGCTGGTGCTGCTGGATCTCGAAAAAGAGCAGCAATACTGGGAAGCCGTCACCGGCTGGATGTTGAAAATCGAAGAAGAGCAGTCACCAGAAATCGCGGCATAATCCGCTCCCTCAGGCGTCTTCGGACGCCTGAGTCTCTATCAGGGATTCCATCGGTTTGGGTTTGCCGATTAGATACCCCTGTAAATAGTCAATGCCCAACGCACTGGCCGCGCTTCGTATCTCTTCGCTTTCAACATACTCTGCGACTACCAGCATTTTTTTCATCCGCGCCAGATGGCATATCGACGCCACAATCTGGTAATCCAGACTGTTATCCACGATGTTACGAATAAAGCTTCCGTCGATTTTCAGGATATCAGCATCGACGCTTTTAAGCCGCGCATAGCTCGCATAGCCGGTACCAAAATCGTCAATGGCAATCCGCGCTCCCATAATCTGGAGCTGTTTGACCGTCTGCATAGCCATCTCCGCATTGCAAAAATGGCTGCTTTCCGTGATTTCAAATATCAGCTGCCAGGCCTCTACGGCATATTTCTTTAGCAAGCGGCTGACCTCCAGGGGAAACTGTCCCCGACACACCGTTGAGGGCGCAAGGTTGATCGCAAAGCGCTTGCCAGGCAGTTTTTCACGATGTTCAGCTAAAAACTGTAGCGTTCGCTCCAGTACCCAGAGGTCCACGCGCGATGATAAGCCAAACTCTTGCGCTACGGGCAGGAAGCGGTCTGGCGATAACAGGCCGCCTTTTTCGTCCGGCATTCGCAGCAGAACTTCATGGTAATGATCGCCCCGAATGCCCATAACAGGCTGAACCATCAGCGCAAATTCATTCTGTTCCAGCGCACGCTGCAGACGATTCATCATATCGACTTTATCTTTCAGACTTCGCTGCAGGTTCACCGCCCCACGCTGCTGCAGGCTTTCAGGATGGTTGGTGGAGAGCGAAAGATCGGCAATGACGCTCAACTCCCCCAGCAGTAAAAAAAGATGGTTAACCGGAGAACGCACATAGCAATAGCTGATCCCAACCTGAGGTTGCAGCGGCATGCCGTCCCAGACAAAACGGAACCCTTTGATATGCTCATCCAGCCCTTCAATGCGAGACTGATGAGATTCGGTATTCAGTCGTATAGCGAGATCGTGCCCAGGCAGCTGATAAACGCGCTCATTCGCCTCCAGTGAACCGTTAATCCATGCAGCCAGCTGCTGTTTATACTGAATGCGCAACAGGACCCCGTAGTTGCGTCCCAGCACTTCCAGTTCCGGAATGCGCAATAAGCACAACGCCGACCACGGAAACCGGGTTAACGTACGGGTCAGCGCCCGCAAATTCGGCATGTGGAGCACCGGATCGAGAAACGCCAACCGTCGGGCACGTTGCGTGATATCCCGCTGGCGGGTGGCCAGCATCGCCATGTAGATCACCACAAACGAGAACACAAGATAGCTCGAGGAGGTGATGGCCAGTTGAATGTCGTAGACCGGTGATAAGGGTATATAGCGGAAAAAGTAGTGAATAGAGACCACCAGTACCGGCGTCCAGATAAGCGAAATCAGTCGGTAGCCGAAGCGCATGGAGCCCCATAACATCACCGGCATCAGCAGGGACAATGTGTAGTTCGTGCCAAAAATCGAGCTGCTTTCGTTTATGGGAATCATCAGCAAACTGAACAGGCTGCCCAAAATGGCTGCCCAGAGAATAAATTCCAGCACCGACACTTTTTTGTCGATTTGGGCACGAATCTGGGCAATCAGTCCGTTGATATAACGCGGATGGCGAATGAGTCGAATCAGCAAATAACTGAATGGCACACCGGTGAGTCCACTCACCAGCAAAGCCTGATAATTAATCAGGGTTCGAATACTCATCGGGTTGATACCCGCCATGCTTTCGCGGCTGTGATAAATCCCCAGATAGACAGCGAACTGGAAGAGCACTAAAAAGAGCGTCGCCGGGCAAAATACCTGCCAGAAAATGCGCTGCGACATCAATCGCACGTCCCCATAGGGCACCATATTCCGTCGGGGTGCAAACACCCGATAACCGCCCCAGCTGATCAGCAGCGGTATGACAAAATGGATGATCGAAGCCACCGTTTCGAAGAGGCCGATGGTGTCGTAATAACGATAGAAAAGCGCAAGGATGATGCCCGGCAACGCGGCCAGACCGAAAAACATCATCAATGCCAGCAGAAAAGCGAGCGGCAGATAGTAGAGAACGGCCACCCCTCCTGCAATCTGGGTATAGGTATTGGCGTAGCTGAGCAAAGGCAGAAGCACGATGGGAAGAATCAGAGGAAGCGCCCACCAGCGGTCTTTGTTTTTAATCAGGAGTGTGAGAATGTGCATAGATGCCCGTTTAACACCCTTTTGATCCTGAGGGTAAATTAAGACAGGCATCCAACCTGACGTAAATGTCGCAACCTTATGAAAGGAGACACACTGGAGGAGGGATTGTAGTTATGCACGCAGGGAAACTATTGACTTAAATCAAATCAATTGATTCAAATTACCTTTAGTAACGAACTTTTTTTGCATTTTTCTTTTTTCTATCAATGGGCTAAATACCTCAAATATCTTCTATACGATTACTTAATTTAATCATTGACGGATATTTACAGATTGCGTAATTGACCCTCTCTTCCCTCTGTGCCTTAATATCCCCATCGCCCAAAGGGTATGTCCAGGAAAACCACAGTGAGTCAGGCCACACGTATGCACAAACGACATCGATTTAACACTCGAATGACACGCATCATCCTGCTTATTAGCTTCCTGTTCTTCTTTGGCCGCTTTGTCTACTCCTCCATCGGTGCCTGGTATCATCATCAGGAAAAGGTGCAGTCTCAGCAATCCAGCCTGTCGGTTGAAACGCCCGTGCGCTAACGCGCGAACATCAAACCGCATAGTAATGATTCATAGGTGTTACACCTCCTGTGAATATTTCCCTCGCCGTATCCCTGGCAACAACATGCCAGCGTGAGAAGTGTATCGCACTGTATCTCTGACTTCCGGATTACGCACTAATACAAATAAGCCGTTTTATTAAACAGTCGCGATACATAAACATGGTCTTCTGTGTCTGTCGTCATTCATAACCGATGAGGAGAAACACAGATGATGCGTCACTATTTACTGCTTCCTTTCTTTGCACTCACGACTGCCACCGGTGCCTTCGCTGCTCCCCTGAGCGGGCTGAGTGCAGCTGAGGTGAACGGCCCTGCTGCCGTCGCCCCTCTTGAGCAGGCTCAACCACCGGCAAAACTCATTGTCGATGCGCCGCTTGCAGGCCCGCTGACAAAAGGTGCGGTCTTTATCCAGTACCGCGCTGAAAACCTGCGTATTGAACCCGTCTTCGGGCCCGAGGCGTTAAAAGTGACGCCGCGTATCGGTCACATCCACGTCATTGTGGATGACGCCCCCTGGCACTGGGCAGACGCCAGCGGCGAGCCGGTGATCCTGGTCGGACTGCCTGCAGGCAAACACACGGTCACGATTATTCTGGCCGATCCGACCCATAAACCTCTCGATCGTAAAACCATTGCGTTCACCGTGCCGCCCCACGCGGCCGTCCATCACTTTTAAGGCGCGTTGAGATGAAAAAATTGTCTGTGTTGACAGCGGGTCTGTTGGCAGTATCAGCCAGCGTCTTCGCCCAGAATCCTACCAGCGTGGTGCTGGTTCATGGCGCCTTCGCCGATGGCAGCAGCTGGAATAAGGTGATTCAGCAATTGCAGAAACAGCATACGGAGGTCATTGCCGTGCAGCTGCCCCTGACATCGTTAAAAGAGGATGTCGCCGCAACCCGGCGCGCCATCGCCCGTGCGCATGGCGACGTGGTGTTGGTTGGTCACTCCTGGGGCGGCACGGTGATTACCGAAGCCGGCAACGATGCCCGGGTAAAATCCCTGGTCTACGTGGCGGCATTTGCACCGGACGCCGGTCAGTCAACGGCAGACCTGGCAGGACGCTATCCCTCGCCACCGGGGAGTGCCGATATCGCTAAAACAGCCGACGGCTATTTGTATCTGCCCCCTGCCGCAGTGCGCCAGGACTTTGCCCCTGACGCCACCGCGACTGAACAGCAAAGCATCGCGGCCACGCAGGGGCCGATAAAGGCCAGTGCATTCGCTGAGAAAATCACCCGCGCCGCGTGGCATGACAAGCCCAGCTGGTATGTCGTCAGCCAGAACGACCGAATGATTAATCCGGATCTTGAACGGGCGATGGCGCAACAGATTCACGCAAAAACCACGCAGGTTGCGGCAAGTCATGTCTCCATGGTCAGTCAGCCGGAGCAGGTTACGCGAGTGATTGAACAGGCGGTAATGGGGAAATAAAGAGACAAAAAAGCCCGCTTTACGCGGGCTGACAGGCTACAGGGTGGAGAGCGTTATTCCCACTCAATCGTCGCCGGTGGCTTGCCGCTGATGTCATACACCACGCGGGAGATGCCGTTCACTTCGTTGATAATGCGATTGGACACGCGGCCTAAGAAGTCGTAAGGCAGGTGCGCCCAGTGCGCGGTCATGAAGTCGATGGTTTCTACCGCACGCAGGGAAACAACCCAGTCGTATTTACGGCCATCGCCCATCACGCCAACAGAACGAACCGGCAGGAACACGGTGAACGCCTGGCTCACTTTGTTGTACAGGTCAGCTTTGTGCAGCTCTTCAATGAAGATAGCATCCGCGCGACGCAGCAGGTCGCAGTACTCTTTCTTCACTTCGCCCAGCACGCGCACGCCCAGACCCGGCCCCGGGAAAGGGTGACGGTAAAGCATGTCGTACGGCAGACCCAGTTCCAGACCGATCTTACGCACTTCATCTTTGAACAGCTCACGCAGCGGCTCAACCAGACCCATCTTCATCTCTTTCGGCAGGCCGCCCACGTTGTGGTGAGATTTGATCACGTGTGCTTTACCGGTCGCAGAAGCCGCAGACTCGATCACGTCTGGGTAGATGGTGCCCTGTGCCAGCCATTTAACGTCTTCCAGTTTCAGAGCTTCTTCATCGAACACTTCGACGAAGACGCGACCGATGATTTTACGTTTCGCTTCAGGATCGTTTTCACCGGCCAGCGCGTCGAGGAAGCGCTTCTCGCCTTCCACGTGGATGATGTTCAGGCCGAAGTGGTCACCAAACATGTCCATCACCTGCTGGGCTTCGTTCAGACGCAGCAGGCCGTTGTCCACGAAGACGCAGGTCAGGTTTTTGCCAATCGCGCGGTGCAGCAGCATCGCGGTGACAGAGGAGTCAACGCCGCCGGACAGGCCGAGGATGACTTTGTCATTGCCCACCTGCTGACGAATACGCTCAATCGCGTCATCGATAATTTTGGCTGGCGTCCACAGCGCTTCACACTGGCAAATATCGCGAACAAAACGATCCAGCATGCGCATACCCTGACGGGTGTGGGTCACTTCCGGGTGGAACTGCACGCCATAGAAGCGCTTTTCTTCGTTAGCCATAATGGCGAACGGACAAGTCTCGGTGCTGGCAACGGTCACAAAGTCAGACGGAATTGCTGTCACTTTGTCGCCATGGCTCATCCACACGTCCAGCAGCGGTTTGCCTTCTGCGGTCAGGGAGTCTTCGATACCGCGAACCAGCGCGCTGTCGGTCAAGACTTCAACCTGAGCATAGCCAAACTCACGCTCGTTTGAGGCTTCTACATGACCACCCAGCTGCATCGCCATGGTCTGCATGCCGTAGCAAACGCCAAATACCGGTACGCCCGCTTCGAAGACATATTGCGGTGCACGTGGGCTGTTATTTTCGGTGGTGCTTTCCGGGCCGCCGGAAAGAATAATGCCGCTTGGATTAAATTCACGAATTTGTGCTTCTGTGACATCCCACGCCCACAGCTCACAATAAACGCCCAGTTCACGCACGCGACGTGCGACCAGCTGTGTGTACTGCGATCCGAAATCCAGGATAAGAATGCGATGTTTATGAATGTTTTCCGTCATTGACGATAATTCCGAGGCAAGTGAAACAAAGCGCCCGGCATAAAGCCGGGCGCGGAAACTTATCAGGAGCCCAGACGATAGTTCGGGGACTCTTTGGTGATCGTCACGTCGTGAACGTGACTTTCCTGGATACCGGCACCGCTGATACGGACGAACTCTGCCTTCGTACGCAGCAGGTCGATGGTACCACAGCCGGTGAGACCCATACAGGAACGCAGGCCACCCATCTGCTGATGGATGATCTCTTTCAGGTGACCTTTATAGGCTACGCGACCTTCGATACCTTCCGGTACCAGTTTGTCAGCCGCGTTGTCGGTCTGGAAGTAGCGATCGGAGGAACCTTTAGACATCGCGCCCAGAGACCCCATTCCACGGTAGGACTTATATGAACGTCCCTGGAACAGCTCGATTTCACCCGGAGATTCTTCCGTCCCCGCCAGCATAGAACCCACCATCACGGCAGCAGCGCCAGCGGCGATAGCTTTAGCGATGTCGCCTGAGAAGCGGATACCGCCGTCAGCGATAACCGGAATACCGGTGCCTTCCAGCGCTTCAACCGCATCAGACACAGCGGTGATCTGTGGCACACCGACGCCCGTCACGATACGGGTCGTACAGATAGAGCCAGGGCCGATACCGACTTTGACCGCGCTGCAACCCGCTTCGGCCAGTGCGCGAGCGCCTGCGCCCGTCGCAACGTTACCGCCGATGATCTGTAAGTCTGGGTATTTTGCACGGGTTTCACGAATACGTTGCAGCACGCCTTCGGAGTGGCCGTGGGAGGAGTCGATCAGCAGGACGTCAACGCCTGCCGCCACCAGCGCGTCAACACGCTCTTCGTTACCTGCACCAGCACCAACGGCAGCACCCACGCGCAGACGGCCATGCTCGTCTTTACAGGCGTTAGGTTTACGCTCTGCTTTCTGGAAATCTTTAACGGTGATCATGCCACGAAGGTGGAAGCTATCGTCAACCACCAGCGCTTTCTCAACGCGTTTTTCATGCATTTTTGCCAGCACGACGTCACGGGTTTCACCTTCGCGCACCGTCACCAGACGCTCTTTCGGGGTCATGTAAACGCTGACAGGCTGGTTCAGATCGGTCACAAAACGCACGTCACGACCGGTAATGATCCCCACCAGTTCGTAATCTTCCGTCACAACCGGGTAGCCCGCAAAGCCGTTACGCTCGGTCAGCGCTTTGACTTCATGCAGGGTGGTTGTCGGCAGGACGGTCTGTGGGTCGGATACAATACCGGATTCATGTTTCTTCACGCGGCGAACTTCTTCAGCCTGACGCTCGATAGACATGTTTTTGTGAATAAAGCCGATGCCACCTTCCTGTGCCAGGGCGATTGCCAGGCGCGCTTCAGTCACGGTGTCCATAGCCGCAGAGAGCATAGGAATGTTCAGGCGAATGGTTTTCGTCAACTGGGTGCTGAGATCGGCAGTATTCGGCAGAACGGTGGAATGAGCGGGAACGAGGAGGACGTCGTCAAACGTCAGTGCTTCTTTAGCAATACGTAGCATGGGCAATATCTCTGACCTGGGTGGTTAAATATTGCCGTGGCATTATACAGAGCGTAACCGATTGCATCCACACTTTTTTATAAAAAATGCTTGCGATCGTCCCTGAGCGGGTTACTATCGACTGAATAACCTGCTGATTTAGAATTTGATCCCGCTCACATGTTATCCTCTCAGACCTCCTCAATTTTTACCGTTAGCCGCCTTAATCAATCGGTTCGTTTGCTGCTTGAGCAGGAAATGGGACAGGTCTGGATCAGCGGCGAGATCTCTAATTTCACGCAGCCCTCATCCGGTCACTGGTACTTCACGCTAAAAGACGACACCGCCCAGGTGCGCTGCGCGATGTTCCGCAACAGCAACCGTCGCGTGACGTTTCGCCCTCAGCATGGCCAGCAGGTTCTGGTTCGCGCCAATATCACCTTATATGAGCCGCGCGGCGATTATCAAATCATCGTCGAAAGCATGCAGCCTGCGGGCGAAGGGCTGCTCCAGCAAAAATACGAACAGCTGAAAGCAAAACTTTCCGAAGAAGGCTTGTTCGATCAGCAGTTCAAGAAAACGCTCCCCTCACCTGCCCACTGCGTTGGGGTGATTACGTCAAAAACCGGGGCGGCACTGCACGATATTTTGCATGTGCTTAAGCGTCGCGACCCTTCCCTGCCGGTGATTATCTATCCAACTGCCGTTCAGGGTGACGATGCGCCAGGCCACATCGTGCGCGCCATTGAGCTGGCAAACGCCCGTCAGGAGTGCGACGTACTCATCGTAGGGCGCGGTGGCGGCTCGCTGGAAGACCTGTGGAGTTTTAACGACGAACGCGTGGCACGGGCCATTTTCGCAAGCCAGATCCCGATCGTCAGCGCCGTCGGTCACGAAACGGACGTGACCATCGCTGATTTTGTGGCGGATTTACGCGCGCCAACGCCTTCCGCTGCCGCGGAAGTGGTGAGCCGCAATCAGCTTGAGCTGCTGCGCCAGCTGCAGAACGGTCAGCAACGACTGGAAATGGCGATGGACTATTTCCTGGCCAACCGGACGCGCCGGTTTACCCAGCTTCACCATCGCCTGCAACAGCAGCATCCGCAATTGCGGCTGGCACGTCAGCAAACCGTGCTGGAGCGTCTGCGTCAGCGAATGAACTTCGCACTGGATAATCAGCTTAAGCGCGCGGTATCACGCCAGCAGCGCATTACGCAACGTCTGAACCAGCAGAACCCGCAGCCGAAGATTTATCGCGCACAAACCCGCATTCAACAGCTGGAATATCGACTGGTGGATACTCTGCGCACTCGCCTTAGCGCAACGCGTGAACGCTTTGGTAATGCCGTCACCCATCTCGAGGCCGTCAGCCCGCTCTCGACGCTGGCGCGTGGCTATAGCGTTACGACCGCCACCGACGGCAAAGTGCTGAAGCAAACGAAGCAGGTCAAAGCGGGTGATCTTCTTACCACACGCCTGTCAGACGGCTGGGTCGAGAGTGAAGTGAAGGCGGTTCAACCGGTGAAAAAGCCTCGTCAGCGAAAAACCGGATAATTCTTCGTCGGTTACAAACTATACTGCTGCTATTCCCTTTTATCTGGCATTGCCCGAACTAAGGAGAGCAGCATGGCCTATCTTCACAGCGTTATTCCCCCCTATATTCTTCGTCGTATTATTGAGACTGGTTCAGAGCCGCAGCAGCGTTGCGCCCGGCAGACACTCACGCATGTTCAGTCCCTCATGGCCCATATGCCGGGGAAACCGGCCGCACCGCACGTTAATCAAGCCGGACAGCTGGAACGCGATATTTATGATGCCCAGCAGAAGCAGGAATTGCCCGGCACTCAGGTGCGTTATGAAGGCCAGCCGTCCAACGGTGATGTCGCCGTCGATGAGGCTTATGACTATTTAGGGATCACGCATGACTTCTTCTGGAAAAATTATCAACGTGACTCTCTCGATAATAAGGGGCTGATTCTGACCGGCACCGTTCACTATGGCCGGGAATATCAGAACGCCTTCTGGAACGGGCAGCAGATGGTCTTTGGCGACGGTGACGGCGAAATATTTAACCGGTTTACCATTGCCATTGACGTCGTGGCCCACGAGCTAAGCCACGGTGTCACCGAGACCGAAGCCGGGCTTATCTATTTCGAGCAATCTGGCGCACTGAATGAATCATTGTCAGATGTGTTTGGCTCGCTGGTAAAACAGTACCAGCGCAAGCAAACCGCCGATAAAGCCGACTGGCTGATTGGTGAAGGGCTGCTGGCTGAGGGTATCAACGGTAAAGGGCTGCGCTCAATGTCCGATCCGGGTACCGCCTATGACGATCCCCTGCTCGGCAAAGACCCACAGCCCGGTCACATGAAAGATTTCATCAAAACGCGCGAAGATAACGGCGGCGTGCATCTCAACTCCGGTATCCCCAACCGGGCGTTTTATCTGGCCGCGACGGCGATTGGCGGCTATGCCTGGGAAAAAGCGGGTTATGCCTGGTACGACACGGTTTGCGACCGCAACCTGGCGCAAGATGCCGATTTTGACGCCTTCGCAAAACTGACGATTGCCCATGGGGAGAAACGTTCGGGAAGCGAGGTCGCCGCAGCCATTGAACAGGCGTGGAAAGAGACAGGAGTACTGTAATGCAGATTCCGGACCTGACGGATGACGCCGTCGTTGAGCTGGCACGCGAAGGCGGCGTCGCCTTCATTCCCAGACTGAGCGGCCAGCGCAGAATTACGCTTTCCACGCTTACCGAGACGCAGCGCCAGCGGGTGGTGAGTATTCTGGAGCAAGCGTTTCCGCGCGGTCAGCCGCCGGGTGAACCCTCTTCACCCGGCAGCGGCGATCAGCGCTACTACCGTATTCAGATTATCTGGACGCAGCACAACCAGGCGCAGTATGCCGATATGATTGTGCTCGTCCCGGAACAGGAAGCGCCCGACTCGCTGGTCGAGCTGTGGCAAAAAGGCGAAGGCTGCGTGTGCGATTAAGCGCCCGCGTTGACGAACTCAACGCGCTTTTTCGAGATCAGGCCGTGACCGTTCTGGCAGAAATAGTCGACCGCACCGCAGGCTTTTAATACCTGGAGTGGCTGATGGCAGTCCGGGCAGCGAGCCTCCAGGGCGATATCTTTATCGCAATGCGTACAGTGGGCGACGCCATTTTGCGGCTCAAGCGCTGCGTGGCAATCCGGGCAGGTAATCGACATGATGACTCCTTGACTGGGCATTCGTTAAGACGCTGATGGTAACATGCAGCACTCAGTGTGGACCACGCAGCTGTTGCTGTAAGGTCAAAAGCAGTTCCACTTCGGCTGTCCGGCGATGCGTCGTACGACTCACTTCAAGCGGGTCGGTTTCAAACAGGCTTTTCGCCCCCAGAATGCGTTCTGCCAGACAATGGGCGTAAATCGTTCCCGGGACAGGCCAGCGTTGAACGTTATCGCCATCCACCAGCGTCAGCACATCCTCTGTGCCGCGTCGATCCTGGCTAATGACGCGACCGTCGCGCAGGTAAAACCACAGACCTTTTTTCTCGCCTGACGGACCGGCATATTTGTTGAGCCAGATATCCACCGGGATACCGCTCACTCGCCCTTGCAGGTGCGCCTCCCCTTCTGCCGTGGTGAAATCGCCTTTGCGGATGTCGTGGCCCAGCCGATCCCGGGCGGTCATCAGCTCCAGCGCCATATCGTCCTGCCCGCCCAGGTAACGCAGCGATTCACGCAGCATTGCCAGCACATGCGTGCCGATATCCAGAATCACGCCGTCAGGATGGCGCAGCGTTCGGGTGTCCGGTTCGCCGGTTGCAAAGTTAAGCGCAGCAGGTTCCCCCTTTGCGTTAAACCCGCTCGGCTCCTGCAAAAAACCTTCAATTTTGATGATGTCTGAAACGGTACTCAACAGTCCACGTTGAACCGCGGCAAGTCGCGCCATCCAGTGGTCAAGGGCCAGCACGCGCGACGCCGCACCGGGAAGCGCCAGCAGTGTTTTCAGGGTTTGGATTTGAGAAAGTGTGCCCACGATGGGTTTTTCAACCACGATACGTGGGATTGAAGACGCAAGCGCCTGTTCAAGGATAGCAAGATGATGCAGGGAAGTTGTGGTAATAAACAGAGTATCAAGAGGATGGGAGAAAAGCTCAGCAAGTGACCCGCAACGCGTGATGCCTTCTGGCTTTTTTGCTGGCTGGACATCAAAACCGAAACACCGCGCTGATTCGCCAAACAGCGTACGCAGTGCAGGCAAATAGGCCGTTTCAACCACCGCACCCAGACCAACAAATCCTAATAACATGCATACCTCGTCAAGAAATGACCGGGGCAAACGCCTGCCCCGGTCATTTTGATGAGGTTTTATCAGGCGTCAGCGACCGGTTTCGTCTGCACATTTTCCAGCATACGACGCACCGGAACAATGAGTAGCGTCAGCACAGCCGCACAAATCAGCAATGCGATGGAGCAACGGGCAAAGAGATCCGGCAGCATATCCAGCTGATCGGCTTTGACGTGACCACCAATCAGGCCTGCCGCCAGATTACCCAGCGCGCTGGCACAGAACCACAGGCCCATCATCTGACCACGCATTCTTTCCGGCGCCAGCAGCGTCATGGTCGCCAGACCAATCGGGCTGAGACACAGTTCACCCAGCGTCAGCATCAGGATACTGCCGACCAGCCAGAACGGAGAAACACCTGCCCCGCCGTTGCTCAGCACATTCTGCGCCGCCAGCATCATCAGGCCAAAGCCTGCGGCTGCACAGAGAATACCGATCACGAATTTGGTGATACTGCTCAGGCGGACATTATTACGCGCCAGCATCGGCCAGGCCCAGCTAAAGACCGGTGCCAGTAAAATAATGAACAGCGCATTGATCGACTGGAACCAGACGGCCGGAATTTCAAAATCACCGATCATGCGGTTAGTGTAGTCGTTTGCGAACAGGTTGAACGAGGTCGGCTTCTGCTCAAACGCAGACCAGAAGAAGGCGGCGGACACCAGCAGAATAAAGCAGACCAGCAGTCTGGCGCGCTCTTTACGGTTAAGCCCCGCAAAAACAAACAGGTAGATAAAGTAGAGTGCCACGGAGATGGCAATCACATAGACCAGTACGCTTGCCACCGCGACCGGGTTAATGACAATGACGCCCTGCGCAATCAGCGTCACGATAATCGCCACTCCAACCGCCAGCGCCACCAGCCATGCCCCCACGCCTTTTCTCTTCACCACCGGGTTGTTCCAGGTAGAGTCCAGGCCCACTTCGCTGTCGTAACGTTTCATCGCCGGAACCGCAAACACACGGAAGATGATCAACGCCACCAGCATTCCGATCCCCCCGATGCCAAAACCCCAGTGCCAGCCGTGCGACTTAATCAGCCAGCCCGAGATTAACGGCGCGATAAAGGACCCCATGTTGATGCCCATGTAGAACAGCGAGAAACCGCCGTCACGACGCGCATCGCCTTTCTTGTATAAGGTCCCTACCATGACCGAGATACAGGTCTTAAACAGCCCTGAGCCAAGCACAATAAACATCAGGCCGATAAAGAACAGGTTGTCCCCCATGATAGCCGAAAGCGCAATCGACAAATGGCCAAGTGCAATCAGAATAGAGCCGTACCAGACTGCTCTCTGCTGTCCGAGCCAGTTATCCGCCAGCCATCCGCCCGGCAACGCCGCCAGATACATCGTACCGGCAAAGATACCGACAATCGCCGAGGCATTTTCACGCGCCAGCCCCATACCGCCGTCATAAACGGTCGCGGCCATGAACAGAATGAGTAACGGGCGGATCCCGTAGAACGAGAAACGCTCCCACATTTCCGTGAAGAAAAGCGAGCCAAGAGGATAAGGATGACCGAAAAAGGTTCGGCTTTCGTTTTTATTAACAGAGGATTGCATAATTCTCCCGAGAAGGTATGTCGTGTTGCGTGTAAACACCGCGATGTACGCCGGTCAGTTATATATCTGGCCGATTTTTTACAGGCGGCGAAATGTTATTTAACCATTTGATAACCTGACGACAGTTTTGTCTAGTACCAACCCCGTGACTTTAAGATGAAAATTCGACAATTGTCTACTTTCTTAGATTTTATGTTGGCACTAAAACGATAAAGATTGACTTTAGAGGGTGAAATCGTTCGCCATTAACGGGCAAAAAAAACCCGCGACGAGCGCGGGCTTAGAGATGAGCATCTGGGATGCATTTAATTATTTGCTTTTTTTAATGTGCTTAATCAAACGCTTACGCTTACGCATCTGGTTCGGAGTCAAGGTATTGCGCTTATTCGCAAACGGGTTCTCCCCTTCCTTGAACTGGATTCGGATTGGCGTACCCATCACGTCCAGAGATTTACGGAAGTAGTTCATCAGATAGCGTTTATAGGAATCCGGCAGATCTTTTACCTGATTACCGTGAATCACCACGATTGGCGGGTTATAACCACCGGCGTGAGCATATTTCAGCTTCACGCGACGACCACGAACCAGCGGCGGCTGATGATCTTCTGCTGCCATGGTCATAATACGCGTCAGCATGGCCGTGCTCTGGCGACGTGTGGAGCTATCGTACGCTTCACGCACCGATTCGAACAGGTTACCGACGCCACTGCCATGCAGTGCCGAGATAAAGTGAACGCGGGCAAAGTCGATGAAGCCCAGACGGAAGTCCAGCATCTCTTTAACCTGCTCTCTGACGTCGTTGCTCAGGCCATCCCATTTGTTGACGACGATAACCAGTGAGCGCCCACTATTGAGGATAAAGCCGAGAAGTGAGAGATCCTGATCGGAGATGCCTTCACGCGCATCGATAACCAGCATAACCACGTTGGCATCTTCAATCGCTTGCAGGGTTTTAATGACGGAGAATTTTTCGACGACATCGGTGATTTTGCCGCGCTTACGCACGCCCGCGGTGTCGATCAGCACATATTCGCGCTCGTCACGTTGCATGGGAATATAAATGCTGTCACGGGTGGTGCCAGGCATATCATAAACAACCACGCGCTCTTCACCCAGAATACGGTTGGTCAGCGTTGATTTACCCACGTTAGGGCGACCAACGATGGCCAGCTTGATGGGCAGATCCTGCGGATTGAAATCATCCTCAGGCTCTTCTGCACCTTCAACACCCTCTTCGAACTGCGCCCAGTAGGCAGCATCTTCGTCCACTTCTTCCTGCGGGTTAACTTCGTCGACCCACGGCAGCAGAACGGTTTCCAGCAGGCTGGTCACGCCACGGCCATGAGACGCAGCGATAGGATAGATGTCACCCAGACCTAACGACCAGAAATCGGCGACGGCCTGATCGGCATCGATACCGTCAGTTTTGTTTGCGACCAGGAAGGTCGGTTTTTCACGGGAGCGCAGATGTTTGGCGATAGCGGTATCCGCAGGCATCAGCCCGGCACGGGCATCCACCATAAAGAGCACCACATCCGCTTCTTCGATTGCCAGCAGAGATTGCTCTGCCATGCGTGTTTCCACTCCGTCTTCCGTCCCGTCAATACCGCCAGTATCGATACAGATAAACTCGCGACCTTCCACTTCAGCACGACCGTACTTACGGTCACGAGTCAGCCCCGGGAAATCCGCTACCAGCGCATCACGGGTGCGTGTTAAACGGTTAAAAAGAGTGGATTTTCCAACGTTCGGGCGCCCGACAAGCGCGACCACAGGTACCATGTTTGAAGCCTCATAAAATTCAAAATAACGTCGCAATTACGGCGTATTTAAAAATGTCAAAACGGCCCCTGAGTGAACAGGGGCCGTTTAGTATACTACAACCGCAACGATTAACGCGTAATCGCGTATAACGTGCCGTCTTTCGCCTGAATCAGCAGTTTGCCATCCGCCACGACCGGATCGGTCAGGAAGCCGGAGCTATCCACTTTATCCTGGGCAACGAAGCGACCCGTTTGCGGATCAATCCAGTGCATATAACCTTCGCTGTCGCCAACGACCAGGCTGCCATTATACAGCACCGGGGCTGTCAGCAGACGGTGCAGCAGATCGCTTTGCGTCCACATCGTTACGCCACCCTCGGTGCTGAGAGCCAGCAGGCGATCGTTTTGATCGACCAGGTAGATACGGTTGCCGTCAACGATAAAGTCATTCACCGAACCCAGCTCGCGTTTCCACATAATCTGGCCGCTGCGCAGATCCATCGCCGTCAGGTTACCGTTATACGCCAGGGCATAAACCACCCCGTCAACGATCACTGGCGTGGTATCAACGTCGCTCAGACGGTCGATCTCAGTTGGACCGGTTGCCTGAGAAATACGTTGCTGCCAAATCATTTGCCCTTGTTCCATCAGCACCGCACTCACGCGACCGTTGTCACCGCCCACAATGGCGGCACCAAATGCGGTTGCCGGAGCGGATTCACCGCGCAAGGACAAGGAAGGCATGTCGAGGTTAACAGTCCATTTCACCGCACCGTCAGCTTCGTTCAATGCCTGAAGCTGACCATTACTGGTGTGAATCAGAACGACGCCATCGCTCACCACCGGGCGAGACAAGGCTTCACCCGCGACACGAGTCTGCCATGCCACTGAGCCATCGCTGGTGTTCAGGGCATAAACCTGCGCCTTTTCACTGCCAATGTAGACGTGTCCGCCGGAAACCGTAACACCGCCAGAAAGCAGGGCTGGCGCACGCGAGAACCAACCGTCTTTATCCGCCAGGTTCACGGACCACACTTCTTTGCCATCATCGGCATTAAACGCGGTCACGGTCCCTTTACGGTCGGCAGCATAGACTACGCTATCCGCAAACGCAGGGTGGAGGTTGGAATAGAAATCACCAATACCGCTACCGACGGAGGAACTCCATGCGGTAGAGGGGGTAAACTGGTTTTCAACCGTCGGCAACGGGGACATTTTAACAACATCTTCTTCGCCACTGAACAGTGAACAGCCACTCAATAACGTAACGGAAAGCAGTCCTGGCAGAAGTAATTTACGCAATTGCATTGGGTCCCTCTCAGACGGACAAATTATTGATTTTCATCTGCATCATTTCGCTCAGCGCTGGAGAGGCGTTGCTTTTCACACCCGCTTCCCATGCGTCGCGCGCGCCTTTTTTGTCACCTTTGCTCAGCAATGCTTCGCCGCGCAAATCGGCAACGATGGCTGCAAAGCCTTCGCCCTTAATGGTGTCGAGCGTTTTCAGCGCGTCATCCGCTTTTTTCTGTTGAACCTGAATACGCGCCAGGCGGAGATTAATCACCGCTTTCAGATTTTCATCGTCTGCCGCAGAAAGACCCTGCGTCAGCTGCGCAGCCGCTTTATCCAGTTCGTTTTTATCAACAAACTGCTGAGCGACTTCTAAAGACGCCAGCGCACCATAGGTATTTTTGTTGTCCGCGGCAAATTTCTCTGCGGCGGTCAGCGTTTGCGGCTGATCGGCACGAATCGCACTCACGGTCGCTTCGTAAGACTGTGAGGTCCCACGCGCTGAATCCGCCTGGTGGCTGTTCCAGTAGCGCCAGCCAAGCAGCGCGCCTACACCTAAAATCACCCCAACAGCCAGGGCTTTGCCGTTTTCAGCAAAGAAGCGTTTAATCGCATCGACCTGGTCGTTTTCGTTCTCGTACATTTCCACGCTGTTCTTCCCCTTAGCCCAGTAAAGTGCGCAAGTGCGCCGCAACGCCATCCTGCGTTACCGTTGTTTGCTCACCAGAGCGCAGGTCTTTCACGACCACTTCGCTGTTTGCGACTTCGGTCTCGCCCAGCACCAGTGCAACGCTTGCGCCCCACTTATCAGCACGCGCAAACTGTTTTTTAAAGTTGCCGCCGCCGTGGTTGGTCATCAGCTTAACGCCCGGTAACGCATCGCGTACCCGTTCAGCAAGCTGCATGGCTGCAGACTGCGTTTCCGCACCTGAAGCAACCAGGTAAATATCGACAACAGAATCGGCTTTAAATTCCGGATTAACCGCCTGAACCAGCAAAACAAGTCGTTCAAGACCCATCGCAAAGCCAACAGCAGGCGCTGCACGACCACCGAGTTGTTCAACCAGACCGTCATAACGGCCCCCGGCGCAGACGGTTCCCTGGGAACCCAGGCTGGTGGTCACCCACTCAAAGACCGTACGGTTATAGTAATCCAGGCCGCGCACCAGACGTTGATTCACGGTATAGGCAATGCCCGCCGCTTCCAGCAGCTTGCACAGGCCCGCAAAGTGTTCACGAGACTCGTCGTCCAGATAATCACCCAGCGCCGGCGAATCGTTCAGCAAGGCCTGAACGTCGGGGTTTTTTGAATCCAGCACGCGCAGCGGGTTGCTGTACATACGACGCTGGCAATCCTCGTCGAGCTTCTCTTTATGCTGCTCAAGGAAGGCGACAAGCGCATCGCGATAGTGAGCACGTGCTTCAAGCGAGCCAATAGAGTTCAGCTCAAGCGCAACATGCTCAGAAATACCCAGCTCACGCCACCAGCGGGCGGTAAGCATGATAAGCTCGGCGTCGATATCAGGCCCCTGCAGGCCAAAGACTTCAACACCCAGCTGGTTAAACTGACGGTAACGCCCTTTCTGAGGACGTTCGTGGCGGAACATCGGGCCGATATACCACAGGCGCTGCTCCTGATTGTACAGAAGACCATGTTCGATGCCGGCGCGTACGCAGCCCGCCGTACCTTCCGGACGCAGCGTCAGGCTGTCGCCGTTACGATCCTCAAAGGTATACATCTCTTTTTCAACGACGTCGGTCACTTCGCCGATCGCACGCTTGAACAACGGGGTCTGCTCTACAATCGGCAAACGGATTTCGCTGTAACCGTAGCTGCCGAGCACCTGTTTCAGTGTGCCTTCAATGCGCTGCCAGATGGCGGTTTCGCCAGGCAGATAATCGTTCATGCCGCGGATGGCTTGAATGTTTTTTGCCACGTTTATTCTCTTTCTATATACAAAAAAGAACCCATCAAGTGGGTTCAATCATACACGGGAAGCACAAGGCTTCCCATCACGTTATTTTTCAACCTGCTGAATGCTGATACGCTGCGCTTGATCCAACATGGTGGCTTTGGCGCGAATGCGGGCTTCAAGCTGGTCAATCATGTCATTATTATCCAGACGATCGCGACGAACGCCATCTTCATAGAGACCACTTTTCTTGTTACCGCCGGTAACGCCGAGCGTGGAGACCAGCGCTTCACCCGGACCGTTGACCACACAGCCAATGATGGACACATCCATCGGAGTGATAATATCTTCCAGACGTTGCTCGAGCGCATTCACGGTGCCGATGACGTCAAACTCCTGGCGTGAGCACGTTGGACACGCAATAAAGTTGATCCCGCGCGCACGGATACGCAGCGACTTCAGAATATCGAATCCAACTTTGATCTCTTCCACCGGATCGGCAGCCAGAGAGACGCGCAAGGTATCACCAATCCCTTCCGAGAGCAGTAACCCCAGACCAATCGCTGACTTCACCGAGCCACTGCGCAGGCCACCCGCTTCGGTGATCCCCAGATGCAAAGGCTGATCGATCTGCTTCGCGAGCAGGCGATAAGACTCCACCGCCAGGAATACGTCAGACGCTTTTACGCTGACCTTAAACTGATCGAAGTTCAGACGATCGAGATGATCCACATGACGCATGGCCGATTCCAGCAATGCCTGCGGCGTCGGTTCGCCGTATTTTTCCTGCAGATCTTTTTCCAGAGAACCGGCGTTAACGCCGATACGGATGGGAATATTTTTATCGCGTGCGCAATCGACCACGGTACGAATACGCTCTTCGCTGCCGATATTACCCGGGTTAATGCGCAGACAATCCACGCCGTATTCCGCCACTTTGAGCGCAATACGATAGTCGAAGTGAATATCAGCCACCAGCGGAACGCTGACCTGCTGTTTGATCAGCCTGAAGGCCTCGGCGGCATCCATCGTCGGCACGGAGACGCGAACGATGTCCGCGCCCACGCGTTCTAATGCTTTGATTTGATTGACGGTCGCCTCAACATCCGTGGTTCGGGTGTTGGTCATCGACTGGACGGCGATAGGTGCACCATCGCCGATCGGCACATTACCAACGTAAATCCGTTTCGATTTTCTACGTTGAATCGGAGCCTGGTTATGCATGAAAAATCTCCCGCGTTGCCCGCTTATTACTGTGCTGCTGATTGTTCGGCATTAACGGTAAGACGCGCAACCTGGTTAGTTCTGATAAAACGGCTCAAATCGACAGGTTTACCCTGGAACTGAATCTGGACCGCGGCTGGTGCGCCAATTTTAAGCTTATACGGCGCCTGACCGGTTAAATTTAACGTGCCATCTTTACGCTGCAGGCCGCTAAACAGTTTTTTACCCGTCGCGTCGGTGACTTCAAGCCAGCAATCAGCCGAGAAATTCATGACTAACGCGTTGGGATCGGTCGCCGTGTTAGCGACGCCAGCCTGATCGGTTGGCAGAGGCTGCGTTCCCGCTGCGTTATCGGTACCCGGCGTTGCTGCCAGCGTGGTCGTTGCGGTATCAACGTTTGCCTGAGACGGGGCTACGACCGCATTTTGATCCTGAGCAGGTGTAGTCGCCGGGGTCTGAGGCTCTACAGCCCCTGTGGAATCCGTGGCGGCCGTTTGCGGCTCGGTGGTGGTCGCTGGGCTATCCGTGGTTAACGGCACGCTTTGCGCGCCGCTATTTGCAGAATTGTTCAGCTCAGCTGAGGACTGATCGGCCATTGTCGTGATCTCTTCCTGCTGCGCCTTGTGGTTTTGCCACCACCATGCGCCCGTCAGACCAATCACCACAAACAGCACCAGCCAGGTAAAGCTCATCAGCCAGCCATCACGCTTTTTACGGCGTTTGCCCAGAGAGAACGTCTGCATCGGTGCCACTTTCGCCGCCCGTACAGGAACCTGCTTTTCCATCATTGGCAGCAGTTCGTTCTCAGGAATATGCACCAGTTTTGCATAAGAGCGGATATAACCACGCAGAAACGTTGAAGCCAGATCGGCAGGTGCCTTGTCTTCTTCAATGTTGCGAACCGTGGAGACTTTCAGGCACAAGCGTTCTGCAACGGCTTGTTGACTGAGTCCGAGTTGTTCACGGGCGTTGCGAAGACGAACGCCAGTGGAGAGTGCTTCATTTTGGTCGTGAGTGGCTTCAGTATTCATTCGCTACAACTACTGGTACGTGTAAATTAGGATTGAGGTGCCGGTCAGTCACAATGCCACCCGCACCGCGAAACTTCTGGTCAGTTAACCATAAACAGACAGTATAGGACTGCCAGGCCTATGAAGACAGTTTAGTCCTCACTGACGGGCTAAACTGTTGTTACGTCGTTACATACTGCCTTAAAGTCGTATGAAACGCACCGTAATTATCATTCAGACACGATGAAATGGCTGACTATCCCCTCTTCCTCTGCACCACGGCGCGCAATTGCACCGTGGTCGTCCAGGAATTAGACGGCTTTAACGTCTATCGCTTCACCCTGCATACGCTTACGTAACGTACGCTTGGTCCGGTCAATCACCTCACCGGCAAGCTGCCCGCAGGCGGCATCGATATCATCACCACGGGTTTTACGCACGATGGTGGTGAAACCGTATTCCATCAACACCTTGGAGAAACGGTCGATACGGCTGTTTGAACTGCGGCCATACGGCGCTCCCGGGAACGGGTTCCATGGAATCAGGTTAATCTTACACGGTGTGTCTTTGAGCAGTTCAGCCAGCTGATGCGCGTGATCGGTGCCGTCGTTAATGTGATCGAGCATAACGTACTCAATCGTCACGCGGCCCTGGTTGGCGTTGGACTTCTCCAGGTAGCGGCGCACGGCAGCGAGGAAGGTTTCGATATTGTACTTTTTGTTGATCGGTACAATTTCGTCACGAATTTCATCGTTCGGTGCGTGCAGAGAAATCGCCAGCGCGACGTCAATCATATCGCCCAGCTTGTCCAGCGCAGGCACAACGCCTGACGTGGAGAGCGTGACGCGACGTTTAGACAAGCCAAACCCAAAATCGTCCAGCATGATTTCCATGGCCGGAACCACGTTTGTCAGGTTCAGCAACGGCTCGCCCATCCCCATCATCACCACGTTGGTGATAGGACGCGTCCCGGTTACTTTTGCCGCACCGACGATTTTCGCCGCGCGCCACACCTGACCAATGATTTCAGAGACGCGCAAGTTACGGTTAAAGCCCTGCTGCGCCGTTGAACAGAATTTACACTCCAGCGCGCATCCGACCTGCGAAGAAACGCACAGCGTCGCGCGATCGTCTTCGGGGATATACACGGTTTCGACGCGTTGATCGCCTACGGCAATCGCCCATTTAATGGTGCCGTCAGCGGAACGCTGCTCTTCGACCACTTCTGGGGCGCGGATTTCAGCCACTTCCTTGAGCTTGTTACGCAGGACTTTGTTGATGTCAGTCATGTCATCAAAATCGTCGCTGCAATAGTGATACATCCATTTCATCACCTGATCGGCACGAAATGGCTTCTCGCCCATCTCTTTGAAGAACTCACGCATCTGCTGACGGTTCAGATCCAGCAGGTTGATTTTTCCATTTTTAGTGGGAACCGCTTCGATGACGATTTCGGAGGTGTTAACTAGTTCAGACATAATATTTCTCGGCCTCGTTGTTACACGTTATGGCCCGTGGAGGGTTGAAAAGAAACGCCCCGGCAAGCAGTTTGCTCATCCGGGGCGTTGCATTGTACAAAGTCTGGCGCAGGGATGCCACGTTTGCACGCGGCATTTACGAAAAATAAACTTTTTCGTGCGCAGATATTAGCGCGTGCGAGCGCACACTTCGCCTTCAGCGAAGAAGTAAGCGATTTCACGTGCGGCAGATTCAAGGGAATCAGAACCGTGAGTGCCGTTCTCGGTGAAGCTGTCAGCGTAATCTGCACGCAGGGTGCCGGCCAGAGCGTTATCCGGGTTTGTCGCGCCCAGCAGGTCACGGTGGCGCTGTACGGCGTTTTCGCCTTCGAGTACGGATACCACGATCGGGCCAGACGTCATGAACTCTACCAGACCATCAAAGAATGGACGACCTTCGTGCTCAGCATAGAAACCGCGCGCCTGCTCAACGGTCAGGTGCAGCATTTTGGTGCCAACAATTTTGAACCCTGCCGCTTCAAAGCGCGCAAAGATGTTACCAATAACGTTTTTTGCCACCGCGTTTGGTTTGATGATGGAAAAAGTACGTTCAATAGCCATGATTACCTCTGTGATTTGTTCTGTTGTTTTGCATACTGCAGTATGGTGTGGCGCGGATTATAAAGAGCAATGAGGCCATTGCCTATGGATGCAGGTAACATTTTTTTAAAATAAGACGAGTTTTAGCAACAGGTATCAGGCGCGCATTCCGTGCAGGTGATGTTTACAGAGAGAACAATGCAAAGCATCCGGCGCCAGCGCCCAGAAAACGCGATGGCATGAGCGGCAGGTTCTTTCACTGGCCGAAAGGCGTTTTATCGCGGAAAGCCCTCGCCTCTTTTCAATTTTTACCGCCTGATGCAGGCATACTGCGGCACAGCCACCACATCCGGTACAGGCTGCGGCATCAAGAATAACCTCCCCCGCGTCAAAACGAAGGCACTTTTCCGGACAGGCTCGCCAGCAGGCGCTGCACATCACACAGCGCGAAGGATCAATCGACAGGGCTATCTCGCTTTGCTCCTGGAAGAGTTGCCGCACCCGTCTGATGCCAGGACGAACCGCCGCGCTGTTAACGTGCTCTCGCGGAACATGAAACAGGCTCCGTCGGGCAAGATTCACCGCTACAACCGCTGGCGGCTTTATCCCCCATACCGGCTCACCGTACTCCTTCAGCACCAGGTTGAGCCGTGCAATGGCCAGCAGCCAGGGCTCGTTTTGCTCAAGCGTGAGTGCAACAAAACGAATTCCATACTCGCGGTGCCAGAGAAGCAGTTCATTCACCGTTGGGGCCTGGTGTGAGAAAGGCCCAACCAGCGTGTCACCGCTGTAATACCGTGTTGCCGGTGACGGGCCTGAGATAGCCTCTGCGGGGCAGACGAACAGGCAGTTGCCGCACTGAATGCACATCGATGCATCGACATTCATCCCGCCCTCCACCGGTGAAAAGACCTGAGCAGGGCACTCGCCTGCACAGGTCTTACACGTAGCGTAACGGAAGCGACGACGGACGCAGTGCTGCGCGATCGCCATCGCCGGTTCAAAGGTAAAGATCGCCATTAGCCAATACTAAAAAAGACGTAGCGCAGCATGACTTCGCCAATGACCAATCCAATGCTCCCCGCCATAATCGCCAGCCGCTTGTGTCTCAGCAGTCCGGCGGCAAACACCAGCATCCCCACCACTGACAGGGTCTGGCTCAACACATGGAAACCCTGCATTTGCTGCAACAGGGCGACAGGATGATGAGGCAAAGTGACGATGGAAGCATCGGCAGCGGCGATATCCGCCATCCAGAGTGGCTGGACGATCAGACGAATCAGCACAACCAGCATCGCAATGGCGGCGGCAATACGCAGCGTCGTGGTTTGACGCGGTTCGACGTTATCCATACAGGCGAAGGCAATAATGACCGAACCGACAATGCCCACGGTGCCAAAAAAGAGGATCAGCGTATTAAAATGCTGCCAGGTCACCACCGACGTGTGCATATAGATTTGCGCCATACAGAAGACATCGATCGCCCCCAGGCATGCCGCCACTACCAGCAGCCCTTTCCAGCCCGGTTTTTTTGCCAGCAACAGCAACGACGCCAGCCCCAGACAAGCCAGATAGAGGCTCGCAAAGATGATTTCGCGGCTAAGCCATGAACTCCCTACGTGGCGCAGCGCGTTCATGGCATTAAGCGGATAACCCATGTGCAGCGTTGAGGCGATCAACCCGATACAGGCAAGGGCAAAAGCGGTCGCCGCAATCGGGAATACGCGCTGGCGTGCCACCTGCGCGCTCATCTGCGGCTGAGGAGCGAGTGCCAGCCAGAGCGTCGCCCCCACCGATCCCTGCAAAAACAGCGTAAAAACGAGCAGCGGTAACTCATGCATGGCGTTTGCCCTCCGTCTCTGCACCCTGATGCGCCTTAATAACCAGATTTGGCTGGGTTATCGCGGAATCCGGTAACCCCTTTACATCACACAGGCTGCCGTATTTGGCGCGCAGTTCGTCAATCGGGCCGAATTTTATCGCTTCCAGCGGGCAGGTGGCGACGCACACGGGCTGCTCCCCTTTTGCCTGCAAGTCTACGCAAAAATCGCATTTCGACATTTGCCCGGTCTGCGCATTAAGCTGCGGCGCGCCATAAGGACAGGACCAGGCGCAATATCCACAGCCGACGCATTTGTCGGTATCGACACGCACGATGCCGTCACCGGGACGTTTGTGCATTGCCGTTGTCGGGCAGTTTTTAGTGCAGATGGGATCGGCACAATGGTTGCAGGAGAGAGAGAGCGTGTAGGCAAACACGTTATTGCTTACGCCGCCTTGTCCGGTTGGGATAAAACCTCCGCCATTCACCTCGTAAACGCGGCGAAAACGTCGGCCCACCTCAAGGTTGTTTTTATCTTTGCACGCCACCTGACAGGCCTTACAGCCAGAGCATCGGGAAGCGTCGATAAAGAAGCCCAGCTGTTTATCGCTCACCGGCGCGTAATGTTTAAATTGGCTCATGCTTTTGCTACCTCAACCAGCATAGTTTGATGTGAATTCCCTTTCGCCAGCGCGGTGATGCGGGCTGAGCTCAGCACGTTGGCACAGCCGCCGCGATCCACGCCCTGTTCATCAGGATGCCACCAGGCACCAGCCTGCATTGCTACAACGCCAGGGATGATACGCGGCGTCACTTCAGCCGGGATCTGGCAAACGCCGCGTTCGTTGTGAATACGCACGCTGTCGCCCTGCCTGATGCCGCGCTTTTCAGCATCCTGCGGATTGATCCACAATTTTTGTGGCTGGACTTCGACGAGCCAGGGGTTCGCATACTGGGTGGAGTTTGCGCGGTTCTTGCCTTTCCATGTGATCAACTGTAACGGGAAGGTCTTCGCCAGCGCATCTTCAGGCCCTTCGTGCGCGGGAACATAGTGTGAAAGCGCAGGAATTTCCGGATGGTGCATGTCGTAAAGACGCTTTGAGAAAATCTCGATTTTCCCGGACGGCGTCGGGAACGGGTGGTTTTGCGGATCGCGAATGTTCTCCTCAAAAGCAATGTAAGGGGCGCTTTTGAATAAATGCTGACGGGTCTGCTGCAGCGTCGCAAAGTCGGGTAGATTTTCATCCGGCATCGACAGGCGAGTTTGTTCCCAGATATGTTCAATCCAGCCTTTTTCATCGCGGCCCTGGCTGAACTCGGCTTCAATGCCTAACTTCTTCGCGACCTCACGCAGCCAGTCATAGTCGGAGCGACGTTCAAACTCCGGTTCGATCAACTTTTCCGACAGGATCAAATAGCTCGCCGTGCCCCAGGTTTCACCTATATTCCAGCGCTCCATAAAGCTGGTTTCAGGAAGTAGAAGATCGGCATATTTCGCGCTGGGCGTCATAAAGAGATCGCTTGCGACAATAAAGCGGATCTTTGACTCATCTTCCAGTACCCGCGTCGCCTGATGCAGATCGGGGTTTTGATTCGCCAGATAGTTACCGGCAAGTGAGAAGAGAATACGGATATTACTGTCCAGCCTGTCGGCCTCTTTCAGCCCCACGTCTGGGGTCACTTTGCTGGCATCGTCTGCGGCCTGCACCCAGTTCATCACCGAAATTTTGGCTTTCACCGGGTTATCGGGTATTTCAGGGCCGGCGGCGAATTTACGGTTTGCGCAGCCGCCGTAGCCCGCCGCCCAGCCGCCCTGAATACCGACGTTGCCGGTAATGCTCGCCAGCAGCGTTGAGCCACGGGCGGTGCGCTCACCGCAATTGTGACGCTGGGGTCCCCACCCCTGAATCAGGGCCGCAGGTTTGGTACTGGCATAATCTCGCGCCAGCTGGCGGATCGTCTGCGCCGGAACATGGGTGATTTTTTCTGCCCATTCCGGCGTTTTGACCACGCCATCCTTTGCTCCGGTCAGGTAGGCCACCAGCGATTCGTTAGCCGGCACGCCCTCAGGCATCGACGCCTCGTCAAACCCCAGGGTGTAACGCGTGATAAATTGACTGTCGTGAAGATTTTCCGTCACGATGACATACATCATCGCATCCATCAGCGCATTGTCAGTGGTTGGCAGAAGCGGGATCCACTGATCGGCGAGCGAAGACACGGTATCGGAATAACGCGGGTCAACAACGATAAAGCGGGTACCGTTTTGCTTCATCTTCTGGAAGAAATAGTTGCTGTGACCAAAAATAGTCTCGGTGGGATTGTGCCCCCACAGGATCACAAGTTTGGTGTTCAGCAGCGTATCGAGCGAGCTTCCGCTGGCGGCCGTACCGTAGGTAAAGGGCGTGGCGGCGGCGGTATTGCCCATACTGACAGAATGATAGCTCTCCAGATATCCGCCGGTTAAGTTCAGCAGACGACGCACCATTTTATCGCCGGAAAAGGTGCCGCCAGACACCGCCGTGCCAACATGGACATAGCGCGATGCTGCACCGTATTGTGCGGTCAGCGTTTTCAAATTGCTGGCAATAAGCGTGGTGGCTTCATCCCAGGAAATACGTTCAAATTTCCCTTCTCCGCGCTTACCGACGCGCTTCATGGGATATTTAAGCCTGTCGGGATGATAGACAAATTTTCGGTATGCTCGTCCGCGCACACAGGCGCGCATGACGGGCATTTCGGGATCAAGCGCATTATCAGGCCGCGTGGAAATTCGCGTGACGACACCGTCACTGACATGGGCACGAATATCGCATTTTCCGCCGCAGTCAAAGGTACTGCAGGTCTGAACCACTTTTTCCGGGCTTACTTTCGCCACGGCCGGGGCCGGCTCAGCCTGACCGCGTGAGGGTAAAGAGATAAAAGGCAGCGCAACCAGCGCCGAGCTTGCCTGAATAAAGTGGCGTCGTGAGACCGGGGGTACCCCCCCTGCTTCCTTATTTTTAGTTTCGTTCATCATTCGTTCCTTCAAATAAAAAACTATTTTCGCTTGTGCGTATGAAGGGACGTTTGACGTTTATCAATATAAGGCGTAAGGAGGCAATTTCTTTATTTGTAATAATAATCAATCACGAATGAAGGGCGTTATTTATTCAAATAAAAAATGAATTATATTAAATTCATTGATTAGTTAAATTATTCCTGGCGCAATTCAAACGTCACTGCAACCGTCTGCCCCTGTTCATCCATCACGACTAACTGATAGCTCCCCGCCGTGCTGAGAGTAAGCGTGGTGCCCGAAGTCGCCGCATTGAGGCTCTCGCCATTTAAAAACCACCAGCGTCGACCTTCCCCTCCCGTCGTTGAAACAGGCAAATGAACACTCTCCTGGCCAGGTAAACGCTTAATCACCGCGCCCTCGCGTAGGCCTGACAGAATCAGCGGGGCGGCGCCTAAGGCATTCATCGGTGGGCAGGTTTTAGATGCGGCGGGTAGGCGGGCCGCACGCCTCTCGGACGGAGGGAGCCAGGGTTCGAGCGGCAAAGGCCAGACATCCAGGGTTTTCTCTGTCGCATCAGGGCAATCTGCGGCTACACGGTTACCCTCTTTATCCACCCAGATCGGGAAATGTATTCCACGCGCGCCTTCCTGTTCGGGCAGTAAAAGCGTGGGTGGCTGGCTGCCCTCCAGCAGCCAGGTGGCCAATCGGCGGCGACAATTTTCACTGCCTTCGGGCAAAGCTTGCCCGCCAGGCCAACAGACTACACCCCGACTGACGGTCTCAGGACGCGGATCGCGGGGAAGTCGCGCTTCGTCAATCGTTGAACGCGACTGAAGCATATTATTCACCTGGTTTAACAGCGGAACCGCGCTGGCAAAGCCGAACTGTCCGGCAACCGGTGTGCCATCCGGGCGGCCCGTCCAGATACCAATAAGGTAACGCGCATTAATCCCAACGGCCCAGGCATCGCGATAGCCATAACTGGTCCCCGTTTTCCAGGCGAATGGCGCGATCTGCGGCAGTGTGCCATCCGGTAAAGGCTGAGCTTCATTGCCCAGAATGCGGCGAATAATCCAGGCGGCACCGGGGGAGAGTAGCGGGCGTTCGATCAACGGATCGCCAGGCTGCAGTCGCAATCGCGCCGCGTTACCGTGACGCGCAAAGGCGCTATAGGCTGCGGTGATATCCGCCAGCCGCGCCCCTGCCCCACCCAGGATCAAGGATAAATTGGGTTGCGCTCCCGCAGGCAGAATGAGCGGTAACCCGGCATTGCTCAGCAGACCCGCAAAGCGTTTAGGGCCATAGGCCTCCAGAACCTGTACCGCCGGTAAATTCAGCGAACGTACCAGGGCTTCGCTCATGCTGACGGGGCCATGAAAACCGCTGTCAAAATTGCCGGGCCGATAATCACCGGTACGACGCGGCACATCCTGCAGCAACGAGGCCGGATGAATCAGCCCCTCGTCGAGCGCCATCCCGTAAATAAAGGGCTTCAGGACCGAACCTGGCGAGCGGATGGCGTTCACCATATCGACGTGGCTGAATCGCGTATCATCCGTGATGTCGACAGAACCCACCCAGCCACGAACGTTCATCGTGGTATGGTCAACCACGATCATCGCCAGAGAACTGCGCGGAGGAAGCCGCGATTTCCAGTTCAGGGCCAGCTCTTCAAGCTGACGTTGCAATGAGGCATCCAGCGTGGTGACAATTTTCGTCTCGCGGGTTTTGCCCAGCATCATGCGAGAAAAGAGCGGCGCCAGCTGCGGCATTTGTCGGGGAGCCAGCCAGACGGGCTCTTCACGGGACTCTTTCACCTGCTGCGCCGTCCAGACGCCCTGGGTAACCATTCTCTCCAGCACTTTATTGCGCGCGGCTTCCGCACGTTCCGGCCAGCGGTCAGGGCGTAAACGGCTGGGTGCCTGGGGGAGAACCGCCAGCAATGCGGCTTCAGAGTAGCTTAGCTGTGAAGGCGATTTACCCAGATAAGCCCAACTCGCCGCGCCGACACCCTGAAGTGTGCCACCGAATGGCGCCCGGTTGAGGTAGAGCGTCAGGATGTCATGTTTGGAAAGATGCCATTCCAGCTGGAGGGCGCGCCAGAGCTGGCGAACCTTGCCACCTATTGTACGAGGATGCGGATCGAGCAGACGGGCCACCTGCATGGTAAGCGTGCTGCCACCCGAGACGACTTTGCCGGAGCTGATATCCTGCCAGGCCGCTCGCAGTACGGAAAAAGGGTTTACCCCCGGATGATCCCAGAACCAGCGGTCTTCATACTGAATGAGGGCGTCAAGATAGCGCGGCGAGACCTCTTCGATGGTGACCGGATAGCGCCAGATACCGTCGCGATCGGCAAAACGCCAGAGCGGCGTGCCTTTTTCATCGACCACGACCCGCGCCGGATTCACCTCATGTAAAGGTAACGGCCACAGGCGATCGGCAACCAGAATGCTGCCCCATAAAATGAGAATCGCTCCCGCCAGCCTCAGCCAGCGGGAGCGCATCAGACGCGATAACAGCACGTTATGGAACGACAATCAGCGGGCCGCTTGCTGCGCCCGTTGCCCGCCATTGAGGGACATACATCGATTCAACCATCGGGACCGGTAACTGATAGGTTCCAGGCGTCACTGCACGAGCCAGATACACCAGCGTTACCGTCTGACCTTCATTCACCGGCACTGCGGCAACGAAGCGGTCATCGCGGAACTCCATGTGCTGGATGTCCGCCTGTTGCATCTGGCTCAACAGATTTTGCACGTCGCTGCCGCTGTCCTGCAGGCTGGCGCTGCTGCTCGCCAGATTCTGGTTTTCCAGTTCCAGACCTGCCGGAAGCAAATCGACGACCAGCGCATCCGGCACGTTTTGCGTCGCTTTCACCTCCAGCCAGACCAGCACCAGCTCACCGCTCTTAAGGGATGAAAGCAATTTGCTGCTGCCGTCGGTCGCCAGAATTTGACGTTCGATGTGCAGGACGTTGGATGACGGCTGCGGCGCATACTCCGGGTAGCCTGTGCTGTCGAGGCGGACCCACAGCGGTGTCGTGCCGCTATTGGTGACCTGAAGGGTATCCAGACGGTCGCCCGCCACATTCTCAACCCGCGCATTCTCGCCGCTCAGGGCGTTCTCAGACAGGCTGGTGGTGGCCTGCCAGGCGCCAGAGAGCGTCTGGAGAGACCGTCCCGCGAGGAACAGCGCATTGCTCTCCTGGGTGGAGAGCCAACGCTGGCTAAATGCTTGTTCTGAAAGGGCATTCAGCAACGTGTTCTGCTCCTCAGGCAACAATTTGTACTCCTCCAACAACGAGAGCATAAGCGCGTTATCACGCAGCTGACTGCCATAATCGGCCATCCAGTTTTTGCTCTCCTGGCGTGGCGTCTTCATGGCCAGATCCAGCGCCTGCTGGCTGCGGGGGGCATCGCCCATTAGTTTCAACGCCATCCCTAACTGCATCAGCGGTAAGCCTGAACCCGCCGTTGCACGGCGTTCCCAGATTTCGCGCAGAGCGCCCAGCGGCGCTTTCTGCTGACGAGCCAGCACCAGCGCTGCATAGGCCTGAACGGCAAATTTGCTGGCTGGCGTATCGTCGCTGTAGCGAATCGACATCATGCCCGGATCCTGCAGATAACGCAGCAGGCGGTTATTCGCATTGTTCAGCGCATCCGTCGGTACGCTATAACCCTGCTCGCCAGCACGAACCAGGAAATCGGTGGTATAGGCGGTAAGCCAGTACTCTTCCGGGCCATTTTTATCCCACAATGCAAATCCACCGTCGTCACGCTGCATTTGCAGCAGGCGGGAAATGCCCACTTCCACCGCAGCACGACGGCTTTCATCCGTATCCCCTTTGATACCCAGCGCGTTGAGCTGCGCGGCGTTGGTGTATAGCGACGGGAACAGGCCACTGGTGGTTTGTTCCAGACAGCCGTAAGGATAGGCCTTCAGTTCACGGATGTAGCGCGCCAGGTTGAGCGGAGGTTTTCCGCTCAACAACAGTTGCCCCTGCAGGGTGGTCGCGGAGAAACCGTCACTATGCTGCGACGGTGCGCTCCAGCTTTCACCTGGGTTCAACAGGGTCCCGGAATTGACCGTTTGTGCCGGGAATGCCGGACGCACGCCAATTTTCCAGCTTTTCTGCTGCGGTGCGAACGTTTCGCCCGGCAGCGTCAGGCCCGTCACCTGCGCGGTGATCTCACCGTCCCCGTAACCTTCCAGCGCCCTCACAGGAATATACAGTGTATGGCGAGCGCCGGGTTCCAGCGTGACGGGACGAGGCTGTGCGCCTTCAAGTGACAGTTGACCACTCGCCGTAAGCGCCACGTTCAGCGTCTGCGGCTGGTCAGTCAGATTGGTGAGATCCAGCGTTAAGCGGGAGGTATCGCCACTGGCAAGGAAGCGCGGCGTGTTTAACTCTGAAATGACGGGTGCGGCAACAATGACTTTGTTTTCACTGCTGCCGAAATCGTCATCGGTCCAGGCCTGGGCCATCAGACGCAGCTCGCCGTTAAAATCGCCAATCGGCAAGTCGATAGTGCCTTCACCGTTCGCATCCAGCGTGACGGGTTGTGCCTGCTGGGCAATTATCGTGACGTGGTTAACCGGCGGTTTACCACCGCGTTTAAGCTCATCACCATCCCCACCAAAACGCAGGGCCGCCGTACGCCCCTGGCCTTCGATAACCTGTCCATAGATGTCGTAAATATCCGCCCCGTAGCGTTTCTGGCCGAAGAAGGCTTGCCACGGATCCGGGGTGACGTAATCGGTGATGTTCAACACCCCACTGTCCACGGCAGAGACCAGCACGTTAACTTTTTGCGGCACCTGGCCGGTTTTCACACTGGCTTTCACCTTCACCGACAGCGTCTGGTTTGGGCGCATCTTCTGCGGGTTATCCAGCGCGATCGTCAGACGGCGATTTTCATCCCCCATCGGGATATGCAGCAGCCCGACCGCACGTTTTGGCGTGGCGGATTTCGATTTATCGCCAGGGCGGACCACCAGCGTGCTGAGATACAGATCGTGACGCTTCCAGGCTTTATCCACCGGAATGGCTAAATCCAGTCCGTTTGTCGGGACATCGATCTCCTTCCACCACAGCGGGCCTTCGCTGGATTCGATCATGGCATAACCTTTACCCGCGGCGGGTGCCGCGATATGCAGATTAATGGTGTCACCCGGCTGATAGGCTGGTTTATCCAGCTTGAGCAAGACGCGATCGGGACGGGCAGCGCCGGTACCGTCGCTGTTATCCTGCCAGCTGTAGCCAGCCCAAAAACGCACGCTGCTGACAGCGCCATCTGGTGCTTTTGCTTCGAGACGATAAGAGCCCCACTCCACCGGGAAAGTGACCTTACCGGTTTCATCGGCGGCCAGGGTGATCTCTTGTTCCCCTTCCACGAGATCTTTCTGATCAAACTGAGATTCCCAGCCATCGCCTTCAGACCAGTTCCAGTAATAGTCACGACGCTCACGAATCAGGCGCACCTGCATGCCAGACACGGCTTTTTTCGCCCCGGAGGCATCGGCATAGACAAGGTCGAAACTGGCATTGCTGTTTTCATCAACAATAGGCTGATTCACGGTGGTATCGGTGCGATAGTCATACACCGCTTTACTGGCAAATTGCGGGCGGATACCAGGCAACGTGTCGGTTGGCCAGATAGCCTGCTCGACACGACGCGTGACCGGACGGCCACCCGACTCAAGCAGGCTGGCTTGTAATATCAGCTGCAGCGGCGAGTGGGTCTCCTTCCACTGGCTCTCAGCGGTCACCTGCCCGCGGCCTTGTTTATCCAGCGAGAGTTGCACCTCATCCAGGCTACGGCTCAGGTTTTCTTCAGCGATGTCACCAAACTGGAAGCCCGGCAGTGCACTGACCGCCTCGCGTAGAGGACGCAGGAAAAGCTGCCCCTGAAGGGTATTGCCATTTGCCGGGGCGCCATACAGGTAATAACCCACCACATCAAAGGCAACATCATCTTCGCGGGAGACCGGCGTTTTTTGCCCCGTCAGGTTCAGCGCCATACGTTCTGGCATAAAATCTTCAACCTGGAAGTCCCACATCCTCTGCTGATTGTCGCCCGTGTTAGCACGAATGTGCCACATGCCGGTTTGCGCGCCACTGTCCAGCGGGTAATTCAAGCGATACAGGCCATTTTCAGGCTGACTAACCAGCGTGCGTGCCACCTGTCCATCGGGACGCAGAACGTCAAGCTTCACGGGCTGATCGGGCAGCGGTTTACCGTCACTGTCGCGAAGCAGACCATTGAGGATCACCGTTTCACCCGGACGATACAGATCGCGTGGACCAAACATAAAGAACTGCTTGCTGTATCCTGGCGCACCGGCGATATCGAATTCTGCCAGATCTAACGCAGGCAGTTTGAGATCCAACAGCGTCGTCTGACCCTCTTTGCGCGCCAGTATCAACGCGGCTTCTTTATCGGTTTCCAGCTTCGCGTGACCGTCTGCGTCGCTGGTGCCTTGCGCCAGCGTCTGCCCTTTGTCATTGAGCAGTGACACCTCTATGCCGGATTGCGCGGCGCCGTTCTCAAGGCTTTGGGTGAAGATATCCAGCCGATTATGGTAACGGTGCGCCGAGAGTCCGATATCGCTCAGGGTAAAGAGCGTGGCGGCATTGCTGTAATTATAATGACCCGCCTGGTTCATGACGGCGATATAGACCCCCGACTGTTGCAGCGGTTTAATGTCGCGCAGCGGCAGGAGCAGTTTTTCGCGCGTGTTGCGTGCGGGATTCAGATCAAAACGCCCGGTATAGACCAGGTCCGCCATCTTGAGCAGGTTGTCCGACTCCCAGTTCGAAAGGGAACTGCGGTACTCCCATTGGCTGACAAAGGCCGCCAGCGATTCAGGCTTCACGCGATAGAAATTCACATCAACATTATTCACGTTGAGCGCCATCACCGGCAGCCCTTCTACTACTTTCCCCGGCAGCAGGGAGCCCCGGCTGGCAAACCCTACGGTCGGCTCAATATCACGCGTGGTCAGCGTTTTTTCAACGTTACTGCCAAACGACGTTTTATTTAATGCCTGCAGCGCGCTTTCAACCGTTACGATCAGGCTGCGGTTGGGCTCCAGATGACGCAGGCGCAGCTCTTTGAGGTTAGGGGCGAGTTCCCATGCTCCGTCCACTTTTCCGCTTTTCTTATCCACGACATGAACCGTTTTGGCAAAATCCTGGTCGGGATTGAGCGGGATAGAAAAGGTTAAGACCAGCGTTGAGGCGCCCTCAAGCTGGACTTCGGACGCATCCAGCAAAGTGAGGGTTTTTCCCTGACTTTGTGCCGCCAGTTTCGCCAGCCTTTCAGTATCAGGTTTAGCGGGAGTTTTCTGAGCGGTTGCGGCTTTTTCAGACGCAGCCGGCGCCGCAGCCTTCGGTTTTTCGTCGTTATTATCACAACCGGTAAGCGTAAACGCAGTGAGTAGCGCAAGCGAAAGCGCAGCTAAACGAAACGGTTTCATCCTTTATCCCTGGCCCGTGGAGCCTGTTGATCGTCATCCGGATAAGTATTATCCGCAAGTTTCATTATTTCCAAAGTCCAATTTGAGAATTTCAGAAATGAGTTGCCTCTGAGCACAGAACGTTGCCCTGCGATTGATACCGGGATCACAGCGTCAAAGGTTACATGTTACCTTCAGAGTCATTTGTTTTTAAAACAATAAGATAGATGGCTTCTTTCCCTCATAGCCTGCTAGTTTTAATGCACAGACGCACCCTGAGTGCGCGGTTCACAATGAGAGATAACCATGAAACGAGCCGTGAACGCCCTACAAAATTTCGGAAAATCACTGTACGGACCGGTACTTATCTTACCGATCGTCGGTCTGTTTATTGCTTTTGGTAACGTCCTGGGTAACGGAAACCTGGCAGAGTACCTGCCGTTTCTCGGCCATCCGTTGATCCAACATCTGGGACAACTTATCGCGAAATCGGCGGTGTCCGTGCTGGTCAACCTCGCACTGGTCTTTGCCGTAGGCATCCCGATTGGTCTGGCATCGCGCGATAAAGGCTACGCCGCGTTAATCGGCCTGGTCACCTTTGTCGTGTTTATCAATGCGATGAATGTCACGCTGCAACTGCAGGGCGAACTCGCTCCGGCAGAGCAGATGAAAGCGGCAGGACAAGGCATGGTGCTGGGGGTGCAGGTGCTGGAGATGGGCGTCTTTGCCGGGATCCTGACCGGGGCGCTCTCTGGCTATCTGTACAACAAATACGCCAGCGTCCAGTTTAACGGCGCGATGGCGATTTATTCAGGTCACTGTTTTGTCGCCATTATTATGCTGCCCGTGTCGATGTTGCTCGGGGTCCTGATGAGTGAACTCTGGCCGTTCGCCCAGCACGGTATCAGCGCAATGGCGTTGGCGATAAAAGGCTCCGGTCCGTTCGGCGTGGCGATTTATGGCTTCCTTGAACGCATTCTGGTGCCGACGGGCCTGCATCATCTGGTCTACACCCCGTTCCTTTACACCGAGCTGGGTGGCACACAGGACGTGTGTGGCACTGTCTATCAGGGTGCACGTAACATCTATTTTGCCGAGATGGCCTGTCCGGACGTGAAGCAGTTAAGCAGCACGGTGGTGTGGGACGCACGCGGTATCAGTAAAATGTTTGGCTTGCCCGCAGCGGCGCTGGCGATGTACATGACGGCGAAACCGGAACGTAAAGCCATCGCCAAAGCCATTCTTATCCCGGCTGCCCTCACCTCGCTGCTGGTGGGCGTAACCGAACCCATCGAATTTTCATTCCTGTTTGTTGCGCCGTTACTGTTTGTGGTGCATGCCGTGCTGACCGGCATTGGCATGATGCTGTTTTACCTGTTCGGCGTTCACGCTATCGGCGCGAACGGCATTATCGACTTCATTCTGTATAACCTGCCGCTGGGCACCGAAAAATCCAACTGGCCGATGTACATCCTGGTCGGGCTGATCATGTTCGCGCTCTATTTCGTCATCTTCCGCTTCCTGATCCTGCGCTTCAACATGAAGACACCGGGCCGCGAAGACGAGGATCAGGAAACCCGGCTTTACAGCAAACAAGAGTATCAGGCCAAGGGCAATAACGATGGCCTGGGCGAATCCATTGTGGCGGGTCTTGGCGGACGAGAAAACATTGAGGTCGTGGATAACTGCTACACCCGGTTGCGCGTGACGGTACGGGATACCGCCCTCGTTGACGAGCCACGGCTGAAAGCGACGGGCGCGAAGGCCGTCATCAAACAAGGTAATAACGTTCAGGTGGTCTACGGGCTGCATGTCAAAAAAATGCGAGAAGCCGTTGAGACGTTTCTCTGAAGGAGATGATGATGTTTAAACCCCCATTTATTCTGTCTATCGCCGGTGGCGGCAGTACCTATACGCCAGGCATCGTAAAAAGCCTTATGGTGCAACTGCAGGATTTCCCACTGGCCGAAATCCGCCTCTATGACATTGATGCAGCCCGTCAGGAGACGATCGCGCCGGTTGTCGAGAAGGTCATTCGCGATCACAGCCAGAGCATTATTTTTACCGTGACCAGCGATCCGGAAGTGGCCTTTAGCGGCGCACATTTCGTGTTCGCCCAGATGCGCGTGGGACAGTACAAAATGCGTGAGCAGGATGAGAAAATCCCGTTGCGTCACGGTGTGGTAGGCCAGGAGACCTGCGGACCCGGCGGGCTGGCGTATGGCCTGCGGACCATCTTGCCGATGGTAGAACTGATCGACAGCGTGGAACGTTACGCGCACGAAAAAGCCTGGATCGTTAACTATTCCAACCCGGCAGCCATCGTGGCGGAAGGGGTACGTCGTCTGCGTCCTCATGCGCGCGTGCTCAACATCTGCGATATGCCGGTCGCGGCGATGCGTAACATGGGGGCGATACTGGGCGTTGACCGACATAAACTCGAAGTGGACTACTTTGGTCTGAACCACTTTGGCTGGTTTACCAGCGTGCGGGTAGACGGCGAAGAAAAATTACCTGCCCTGCGTCAGCACATCGCAAAATTCGGTCTGTTAACGGAAGATGCCGCCAAAACCGATCCGCAGCATTCCGATCCGTCCTGGGTGAAAACCTGGCGCAACATTAAACCGATCATGGATAACTTCCCGGAGTATCTGCCTAACCCGTATTTGCAGTACTACCTGATGCCCAACCAGATCGTCGAACATCAAAATCCGGACTACACCCGCGCCAACGAAGTGATGAACGGGCGTGAGAAAAAGCTGTTTGCGGCAGCCGAAGAATACAAGCGAACTGGCGTGCTCTCAGATGCATTCCACGTGGGCGTGCACGGCGAGTTTATCGTCGATGTGGCCCGCTCTCTGGCCTTTAACCTGCGCCAGCGCCATCTGGTTATGGTTGAAAACCGAGGCGCGATCGTCAATCTTCCGTACGATGCGGTGGTAGAAGTCCCGGCCTATATCACCTCTGAAGGACCTGAACCCATCCGAGTGGGCAAAGTGCCTTTGTTCCATCAAACTCTGCTCCAGCAACAGCTGGCTTCAGAGCAACTGCTGGTGGAAGCCACGATTGAAGGCAGCTACGAAAAAGCGCTGCAGGCCTTCACGCTTAACCGTACCGTACCGACGATGGCGCACGCAAAAGCGATTCTGGATGAGATGATCGAGGCCAACCGGGACTACTGGCCTGCGCTGCAAAAAGCCTGGCAGGACGGCGAAGCGGTGAAAAAATAAGGGGTTGCTCGCGAGTTGAACGTGGGGTGCTTGTCGGTGTCAGAAAAAACACCGACAATCCTGTTTTAAGGAAAAATGGAGGCCCCCATGTCCACCTCATATTTTGTCTCTGCCGACTGGCTGATTGAGCACGGCGACGATCCGGAAGTACAGATTATTGACGCGCGTATGGCACCTGCCGGGCAGGAACATCTTCGCGATATGGTCGCAGAATACCGCGCAGGGCATCTGCAGGAAGCGGTTTTTTTTGATATCGAAGCCCTCTCCGATCACCACTCTCCCCTGCCACATATGCTGCCGCGTCCCGAAGCCTTTTCCGTTGCCATGCGCGAGCTCGGCGTCAGCCGTGATAAGCACCTCGTGGTGTATGACGAGGGGAATCTGTTTTCCGCCCCGCGTGCATGGTGGATGCTGAAAAATTTTGGCGTCGAAAAGGTGTCGATTCTGGCAGGCGGGCTAGCCGGCTGGAAGCGGGATGATCTGCCGTTGCAACAGGGTGACGTTACCCTGCCGGAGGGGGAATTCGATGCCACCTTCGACACTGAGGTCGTCAAACGCCTGACCGATGTGCTGGTCGTCAGCCACGAGAAGACCGCGCAAATCGTTGATGCCCGTCCTGCCCCACGTTTCAACGCCCAGGCGGATGAACCGCGTCCGGGACTGAAGCGTGGCCACATTCCCGGCGCGCTGAACGTGCCCTGGGGCGATCTGGTGTTTGAAGGTGAGCTTAAAACCACCGACGAACTGCGGGACATTTTTGAGCGACAAGGCGTCGATTTGCAGCGTCCCGTCATTGCCAGCTGCGGCTCCGGCGTGACGGCATGCGTGGTGATTCTGGCGCTTGCCACGCTGGGCATGACCGACGTGACGCTTTACGACGGTGCGTGGAGCGAATGGGGCGCACGGGACGACCTTCCCGTCGAACCGGCTCGATAATGGATAGCCGACTGGCAACGCTGCTCACGCGTGGGGAATCCCTTACGCGTGCGGAATATCGGGTGCTGGCGCATCTGACGGAACATCCTTTGCTGGTCGGCAATATTACGGTACGCGAGCTGGCGCAGGCGACCTTTGTTTCAACCGCCACCATTATGCGGCTGTGTCAGAAATTGGGCTTCAGCGGGTTTAGCGAATTTATCTGGCACTGCAAACAGCTGCTTACCGACACGCCGCATATTCCCTCTCAGGTGCAGGGGGCTTTGCATCTCCCTGCCTTGTTTAGCCAGTTTATCGCGAACTATCAGCGCACGTTTCAATGGGTGACCGAAGAAAAGCGTCACCAGTTTTCCGCGCTGCTGCGTGAAAAAGAGAGTTTTTTTCTCTACGGTGCCGGGTTTTCTTATCTCTTTGCGGAGTATCTGACCAAAAAGCTACAGGTGCTGGGCAAGACGGCGTTTATTTCCGGGCCAGGCGATAGCCGGAATATTTTTCTCAGCAACGCGGCTCGTTATCAGGTGTTTATCGCGGTTTCCCGCAGCGGCGAAACGGAGCAGGTGCTGGACAAGGCGAAAATCGCCAAAAATGTCGGCATGACGGTGGTCGCCTTCACCCGGGCATCAGCGAACTCGCTGGCAGGCATGGCCGATCTGCATTTTGCACTATATGACGAAGCGGTGCATTACGCCGCCGAGGCCGCTGGCGTCACCTCGTTTGAGTCGAATCTGGTATTGCTGATGGACCTATTGCTGCTGGAAGCGACGGGGTGAAAAATCACCCCGCGTCATCAGATAATGCGGGTGGTTTTAAGATCGCGCAGGAATCCGCCCCAGCGACGCTCATAAAACGGCGTAATGTGCTCAGTGATATAGTGGCTAATGCCCTTTTCATCCTTCCTGACCTGACAGATATCAATGGGCTCATCACCCGGCAGCGTATCGGTGGCAACACTGCCCGCCGCCTGAATAATCTCATCGATATCGCCGTCTGCTTCAATGCCAATCAGCAGCACCGGCTGTTCATCCGTGCGCTCTTTAATGGAGCACAGGAAGGCGCGCCTGACAGGTTTGAGGGTCTTGAACAGCGTGGTCAATGAATCAATCATCTGGGCTGGCGGCTCGGCCACTTCTGAGAGCAGCAGCGTTTCGCCCCCTTCCAGCACCTCCTGCGTGCTGAGCGGGTTGCCCTCTTCACCGATCAGATGGCTAATTTCACGCGGTGTGAACTCTTTACCCGTCGGCAATTTCGCATTCAGGAAAAGGGTTTCGCCGAGCGTCATTTCAAACAGTGTGCGTACCGGCATCACCACGAATGCCTGCTCCTCTTCAACGGCTTCCTGAAGGGCTTCAAGCGACGTAAAGAACGGAATGACCGAGGTGCCGTCCTCTTTTTCCCAGTGCAGCAGATCCAGCGCACTGTCTTCAACAACCTGCTCGCCTTCCGCTGCGGTGCCTGGCACCCAGACGGTCGATTCCAGCAACGTGCGGAAAAATGCCGGACGGTGGGCGGGTTCCGTTGCCGCCTGCTCCAGCAGCGTTTCTAATTCGTTTTTGGTTTCTGACATAGTTTAGCTACTTCGTAAAAAAGCCGGGTGGCGCAACGCTTTACCCGGCCTGCAAAATCCGTAAGCCCGGCAAGCGCAGTGCTCCCGGGCAAGAGAATTACTCGGCGGTCAGCAGATTTGCAATGGTACGCACGCCCAGCCCGGTGGCGCCTGCAGACCACTGCTCAACGCCCGCTTTACGGTACGTCGCGGAACAGTCGATGTGCAGCCAGCCTTCGTGGTAGTTCTCAACAAAGTGAGACAAGAAACCGGCTGCGGTACTCGCACCCGCCGGATAGGCTGCGCTTGCGGTGTTATTCAGTTCCGCAAAGTTAGACGGCAACTGGCTGCGATGGAATTCGGCCAGCGGCAGACGCCAGAATGGCTCGTTCTCTTCGGCAGCACTGGCCAGCAGGCGCGCGGCCAGCTTGTCGTCAAAGCTGAACAGCGCGTGATAGTCGTTACCCAGGGCAGTTTTCGCCGCGCCGGTCAGGGTCGCCATATCAATGATTAGCTCTGGTTTCTGCGCAGACGCGTCAATCAGACCATCCGCCAGCACCAGACGCCCTTCTGCGTCAGTGTTCATCACTTCGACATGTTTGCCGTTACGGTAGCGAATGATATCGCCGAGCTTAAAGGCATTGCCGCTGACCATGTTGTCCGCACAGCACAGATAAAGCTTCACGCGCTTGTTCAGGCCCCGATTAATCGCGAAGGCCAGCGCCCCGGTAATGGTGGCAGCGCCGCCCATGTCCGACTTCATGGAGTCCATGAACGCGCTCTGCTTCAGGCTATAGCCGCCGGTATCAAAGGTAATGCCTTTACCCACCAGGCAGGCATAAACCGGCGCGTCTTTATCGCCTGTTGGGTTGTAATCAAGCGCCAGCAGGACCGGAGGACGCTCTGAACCACGGCCCACGGTGTGGATCCCCATGTAATTCTGTTCGCGAAGATCTTCGCCTTTGGTGATGCGGTAGGACATTTTATCCCCCGCCGCGCCGCACAGCAGATCAACCGCACGCTGAGCCAGCTGTTCGGGCCCCAGCTCTTCCGCTGGAGCATTGATCGTATCACGCACCCAGTCGATAATTTTGAGGCGGCTTTCCAGCTCTTTCTGACCTGCTTCGTCGAGGCTTGCCCATTCCACTTTACGCGTGCCTTTTGGCCCTTTAAAACCGGCCCAGAATGCCCAGCTGCGGTCGGTGTCCCAGCCTTCGCCTGCGAGCGTCACGTGCTTAATACCCAGGCCGTCGATTTTACGTGCCGCACGCTGGATCAGACCCAAATCATCCGTGCCGTTCAGGTGCAGAGTGATACCGTCATTATTGATGCTGTAGGGCGCTTTTTCGCCCCAGCGTGCGTCCGCTGGCTGAGTCGAAATCGTAATCTTCATTGCTTCGGTCATTGTCTTTATCCTTATTAGCAACTAGCAAACGGGCCGCCTGAAGGCAGCCCGTTTCGTTATCTATTCTGCTTCATCTAACCAGACTAACAGAATCGCCTCCAGAATTTTTTCACTGGATGCGCTGGGATCATCATCAAAGTCGTCCAGATCGCAGATCCACTGATGCATATCGGTGAATCGCACGGTCTTCGGATCGAGATCCGGGTTGGCGTCGTACAGCGCTTCACCGATTTCACGGCTGTCGGTCCACTTCAGTCCCATACTAACCTCTGTTAATGCTCGCGAGCATGGTTAATCGTGTAACGAGGGAATTCGACCACCAGATCTTCATCGGTGACGCGTGCCTGACAGCTTAAACGGCTGTCTGGCTCCAGACCCCAGGCCTTATCCAGCATGTCATCTTCATCTTCCGTACTCTCCGCAAGGGAGTCAAAACCTTCACGGACAACGCAGTGGCAGGTGGTGCAGGCACAGGATTTTTCACAGGCGTGTTCCACTTCGATACCGTTACGCAGGGCAACATCGAGAATGGTTTCGCCGGTCTCAGCTTCCAGAACTACGCCATCCGGACAGAGGTCCGCATGGGGCAGAAAAACAATCTTTGGCATATCAAACCTCGTCCACGGACTGGCCTTTCAACGCAACACGAACAGATTTGTCCATGCGACGAGCGGCAAAGTCCTGGGTTTCTTTATCAACGTTTTTAATCGCTTGTCCTATTGCGTCAGCGTCATCTTCTTTGGCAACGGTGCGTAACTGCGCCGCCGCCTCATCAATCACCTGGCGCTCTTCGGCGCTTAGCAGCGCGGCATCAGCAGTGAGTGCACCTTCCAGGCTTTCCAGCACGCGCGCCGCTTCAACTTTTTGTTCAGCCAGCATGCGTGCCTTCACGTCCTGTTCGGCATAGCTCATTGAATCCTGAATCATGGAGGCAATTTCGCCATCGGTCAGACCGTAAGACGGTTTCACCTGGATGGACGATTCCACGCCGGTGGATTTTTCCATCGCCGTCACGCTCAGCAGTCCATCCGCATCGACCTGGAAGGTCACGCGAATATGCGCCCCACCCGCAGGCAGCGCCGGAATACCGCGCAGGGCAAAACGGGCGAGAGAACGACAATCCTGAACCAGCTCGCGCTCACCTTGCATAACGTGGATGGACATGGCGGTCTGGCCATCTTTAAAGGTCGTGAACTCCTGGGCACGCGCCACCGGAATGGTGGTGTTACGCGGGATCACTTTCTCGACGAGACCGCCCATGGTTTCTAGCCCCAGGGAGAGCGGGATCACGTCAAGCAGCAGCATTTCGCTGTCCGGCTTATTGCCCACCAGAATGTCGGCCTGGATAGCCGCGCCAACGGCAACGACTTTATCCGGGTCGATAGAGGTCAGCGGCGTGCGGCCAAAGAACTCACCCACGCGGTTACGCACCAGCGGCACGCGTGTCGACCCGCCGACCATCACCACTTCAAGCACCTCGCTCGCCTCTACGCCCGCATCTTTCAATGCGCGACGACAGGCCAGCAGGGTTCGTTTAACCAGCGGAGCAATCAGATCGTCAAACTGTTCACGGGTGATTTCACCCTGCCAGCCCGCCACGTTGACGGTGACAGACGATGCGTCGCTCAGCGCAATTTTGGCCTCGATAGCCGCATCCAGCAGTTCACGCTGCACGCGATCGTCGCTGCGATCGGCGACTCCCGCCTGCTCGCGAATATAATCCGCCAGCAGATGGTCAAAATCATCGCCCCCCAGCGCGGAATCGCCGCCGGTGGCCAGTACTTCAAACACCCCACGACTTAAGCGCAGAATGGAGATATCAAAGGTCCCGCCACCCAGGTCATACACGGCAATGACGCCTTCCTGACCTGAGTCCAGACCATACGCGATAGCCGCTGCGGTTGGTTCATTAAGCAGACGCAGTACGTGCAGGCCCGCCAGACGCGCCGCGTCTTTCGTGCCCTGACGCTGTGCATCATCAAAATAGGCCGGAACGGTAATCACCACGCCGTCCAGCTCACCTTCCAGCGTTGCCGTTGCCCGTGCTGCCAGCGCTTTTAAAATATCGGCAGAGACGCGAACCGGGTTAAGCAGCCCGGCGGGGGTGTTAATCATCGGCAAACCGTTTTCGCTGGCCTGCAGTTGATAAGGCAGATGAGGATAACGTTGCTGGATGTCGGCAAGGGAGCGGCCCATCATGCGTTTTACGGAGCTGATGGTATTCGCCGGATCTTTAGCTGCATTAGCACGCGCGGCGTAACCGACCGTGTGCCCTTCTTTCTGGTAGTTCACCACGGAAGGCAGAAGATGACGGCCGTCGACATCCGCCAGGGTTTCGGCCTGCCCACTACGGACCGTTGCCACGAGGGAATTGGTGGTGCCTAAGTCTATGCCCACCGCCAGACGACGCTGGTGCGGCGCGGCGCTCAGGCCAGGCTCACTAATTTGTAATAAGGCCATAATTGCTTCCGAAATTAAAAATCGAGCAGTTTTTCTTCGAGTTGTTCTGCACTGCTGCGTAGTTTATCGAGAAAACGGAGCTTGCGTACAGTGTCCGCTGCCACGTCCCACGTCTCGTGATTCAATTGGTCAACCATGAGCTGATGGCGAGAATCAAACATTCCCTTCACCCGTTTGATAAAGCTTTCAAGGCGCGCTTCGTCTTTAGCTTGTTCAATCTCATCAAGCTCTTCGCGCAGTTCGAGTTGCTCCATCAGAAATGCCGTGTCGCGCACGGTGTGCTGTTCGCTAGCCAAATCAAAACCGTGAAGTGAGAGTAAATACTCTGCCCGACTAAGCGGATTACGCAGCGTCTGCCAGGCCTGGTTGATGGTCGCGGATTGCGAAACGGCTGCCAACTGCTCTGACGGGGTACCACTGGCAAATTTATCCGGATGGTACTGGCGTTGCAGATCCTGAAAACGGACCGTCAGTGCCGGGAGGTCAACAGAGTATTGAGCGGGTAATCCGAAGAGAGTGAAGTAATCCATAACAATCTCAGGGGTAGGCTTTGAACAAACCCCACGCGCAGCGTGGGGTTTCGGATGACGCGCGGTTAAACGTGGAAGCTTTCGCCGCAACCACACTCGTCTTTCACGTTCGGGTTTGTGAATTTGAACCCTTCGTTCAGGCCCTCTTTCACAAAGTCCAGCTGAGTGCCGTTGAGGAATTGCAGGCTTTTGCCATCGACCACCACCTTCACGCCCTTGTCTTCAAACACGGTATCATCGGTCGCCGGTTCGTCAACAAACTCCAGTACGTAAGCCATACCGGAACAGCCGGAGGTGCGTACGCCCAGTCGCAGGCCAAAGCCTTTACCACGGTTCTCCAGGAAGGAGCTTACTCGCGCGGCAGCGCTGTCGCTAAGGGTAATCGACATACTCAAACCTCAATTATTTTGCTTCACGTTTGCTTTTGTAATCCGCAATAGCGGCTTTAATCGCGTCTTCTGCCAGAATAGAACAGTGAATTTTCACCGGTGGCAGTTCAAGTTCGTCAGCAATATCGGTATTTTTAATTGCCTGTGCTTCGTCCAGAGACTTGCCCTTCACCCACTCGGTGACCAGAGAGCTGGAAGCGATAGCAGAACCGCAACCGTAAGTCTTGAAGCGTGCGTCTTCAATGATACCGTCATTGTTGACTTTAATCTGTAATTTCATCACGTCGCCACAGGCTGGTGCACCCACCATACCGCTGCCTACGCTGTCGTCGCTGTTGTCAAAAGAGCCAACGTTGCGTGGATTCTCGTAATGATCAATAACTTTTTCGCTGTATGCCATGATTGAATTCTCCTTACCTGCCGATTAGTGATGTGACCATTCGATGCTGTTGATATCCACGCCCTGTTTGAACATTTCCCACAGTGGAGAAAGGTCACGCAGACGGCCGATGGAGTTACGAACAAGCTTAATGGTGTAGTCAATCTCTTCTTCGGTAGTAAAACGACCCAAAGAGAAGCGGATAGAGCTGTGTGCCAGCTCGTCAGTCATGCCCAGTGCACGCAGCACGTAGGATGGCTCCAGGCTTGCAGATGTACAGGCAGAACCAGACGATACCGCCAGGTCTTTCAGCGCCATGATCAGCGATTCACCTTCAACATAGTTGAAGCTGACGTTCAGAATGTTAGGCGCGCCCTGCTCAAGATCGCCGTTCAGGTACACTTCTTCCATGTCCTTCACGCCGTCCCACAGACGGTTACGCAGCGTACGCAGGCGTGCCATCTCGGTTTCCATCTCTTCTTTCGCGATGCGGTAAGCTTCACCCATGCCCACGATCTGGTGGACAGGCAGCGTACCGGAGCGCATACCGCGTTCGTGACCGCCGCCGTGCATCTGTGCTTCGATGCGGATACGTGGCTTACGACGAACGTACAGCGCGCCAATCCCTTTCGGGCCGTAGATTTTGTGACCAGAGAAGGACATCAGATCGACTTTCAGCTGGCTCAGGTCGATTGGCAGTTTGCCCACGCTCTGAGTCGCATCAACGTGATAGATGATGCCGCGCGCACGGCACATTTCGCCGATAGTCGCGATATCCTGAACCACGCCGATCTCGTTATTCACGTGCATGATGGAGACAAGGATCGTGTCTTCACGCATTGCAGCTTCAAGCTCTTTCAGGTCGATAATACCGTTGCTTTTCGGCGCGAGGTAAGTCACATCGAAGCCTTCACGCTCCAGCTGACGGCAGGTATCCAGCACGGCTTTGTGCTCGGTTTTGCTGGTGATGATGTGCTTGCCTTTTTTCTGATAGAAGTTGGCCGCACCTTTAATCGCCAGGTTATCGGATTCGGTTGCACCGGAGGTGAAAACAATTTCACGCGGATCGGCACCGACCAGGTCAGCAATCTGATTACGGGCGATATCAACCGCCTCTTCAGCATGCCAGCCAAAACGGTGTGAACGGGACGCTGGGTTACCAAAGTTTCCGTCCAGGGTCAGACACTGCATCATTTTCTCGGCAACACGCGGGTCCACCGGCGTGGTTGCGGAGTAATCGAGATAGATCGGTAATTTCATTGCTCTATAAACTCCGTACATCGCTTCAATGCAAGGAACCAGGCTACCGGCTGGATGTACGACCGTGTAGACGGGGCGCATGCCCCGGCCTGATTCTGAAATCTTTTTACGCTTTTTAATTCAGGCTGCATTAATACAACCTGAACCGTATCGCGTATTTTATTTATGCGCGCAGCTTAACGTTAATCGCGTCTTGTCCGCGGGTGCTACGTTGTGATTCATGGCTATGCTGACGTCCTGACACATCAAGCACTTCCTGGTTATTGACCAGTTCGCCCAGAGTGATGTTATTCAGGAACCCTGTCAGACGATCGCTCAGGTCGCGCCACAGCGCGTGAGTCAGGCATTTATCGCCGCCCTGACAGCCGCCTTTACCCTGGCAACGGGTCGCGTCGACGGATTCATCCACAGCGCTGATCACTTCACCGACGGCGATGCTGCCCGCATCTTTACCCAGCAGATATCCGCCGCCTGGGCCACGAACGCTGGAAACCAGTCCATTTTTACGCAATCTGGAGAACAATTGTTCCAGATAAGATAATGAAATTCCCTGTCGTTCAGAAATATCAGCCAACGGAACCGGGCCCGTTTCAGAGTTGAGCGCGACGTCCAGCATCGCGGTCACGGCATAACGCCCTTTAGATGTCAGTCTCATGTCTTACTTAACCTCAAACTCGCCCCTGCCCGGGGTTTTTTATTGTAAAATGGGGGTCTTGCATAGCAGGGCCAAGTCTGACATTCCCGACTAAATTGGTCAACTATTTACTTGACTGTTTTAGTCAGGTATTAAACGTTCTGTGCCATTTTACCGTCGCGTGAGCGGATGCCCTGACCACGGTTCTCTCCCCCGGGGAGAGGGAGAGATGGGGGCTATTCTTTATTCTTCTGCTCAATCGACGCCAGAATTCCGCGCAGGATGTTGAGCTCCTGGCTCTCCGGACGTGCGCGAGTAAACATACGGCGCAGTTTATTCATCACCTGGCCTGGATGTCCTTCCCGAATGAAGCCGGTTGACAGCAACGTCTGCTCAAGATGGCCATAAAAGCGCTCCAGGTCATCCACCAGCGGATACGGGGTCTCTTCGGCCTGAACGGTATCGCCTGCCTCCTGCTTTGCCAGCCAGGCCATGCGCACTTCATAGGCGATAACCTGCACCGCCATAGCCAGATTCAGCGAGCTGTATTCCGGGTTTGCCGCGATCGCCACGTGGTAATGGCACTTCTGCAACTCTTCGTTCGTCAGGCCCACACGTTCACGACCAAACACCAGCGCCACCGGCGTATGCTCTGCTTCAGCGGTGCTTTTCAGGCCACATTCACGCGGGTCGAGCATTGGCCATGGCAGGGTGCGAGAGCGCGCACTGGTACCGACGACCAGGCTACAGCCGGCCAGCGCTTCATCAAGGGTGTCGACGATGTGCGCACTGCCGATGACATCGCTGGCTCCGGCGGCCAGCGCGATGGCCTGCGAGTCTGGTTTAACCAACGGATTCACCAGCCAGAGATTGGTTAAACCCATTGTTTTCATTGCGCGGGCAACAGAGCCCATATTGCCGGTATGCGATGTTTCGACCAGCACGATTCGAATATTTTGCAGCATAATGTTTAGTTGTCTGAGGTCAGTGTCTGAAGAATATTCCGGCATATTATCATAAACGAGAGACATGATCCGAACTCGCTGCTATACTCTGCGCCGTTTTCGTTTTCCCTGTTCTTTAACATCCAGTGAGAGTAACCGATGCAACATCCTATGTTGACCATCGCCGTGCGTGCAGCGCGCAAGGCGGGTAATGTAATTGCCAAACACTACGAAACACCTGATTCTGTAGAAACCAGCCAGAAAGGCAGCAATGACTTTGTGACTAACGTCGATAAAGCCGCAGAAGCGATGATTATCGAAACCATTCGCAAATCTTACCCGCAGCACACCATCATCACCGAAGAAAGCGGTGAGCATGTAGGCGAAGATCAGGATGTTCAATGGGTTATTGATCCCCTGGATGGCACCACCAACTTCGTTAAACGCCTTCCTCATTTCTCTGTTTCCATTGCCGTACGCATCAAAGGCCGTACAGAAGTGGCCGTGGTTTACGATCCAATGCGTAACGAACTGTTCACCGCCACCCGTGGTCAGGGCGCACAGCTGAATGGCTACCGTCTGCGTGGCACCAACGCGCGCGATCTGGATGGCACCATTCTGGCGACGGGCTTCCCGTTCAAAGCCAAACAGCACGCCACCACTTACATGAAAATCCTCGGCAAACTCTTTACCGAATGCGCGGACTTCCGTCGTTCAGGTTCTGCGGCACTGGATCTGGCCTACGTGGCTGCCGGTCGTGTGGATGGTTATTTTGAAATTGGCCTCAAGCCGTGGGACTTTGCTGCGGGTGAGCTGATTGCACGTGAAGCGGGTGCACTGGTTTGTGACTTCACTGGTGGCCATAACTTCCTGATGAGCGGCAATATCGTTGCAGGTAACCCACGTGTGGTGAAATCCATGCTGGCGAGCATGCGTGACGAACTGAGCGACGCGCTCAAGCGTTAATTCTCGTCTGGCGGTTCTCTCTTTTCAGGAGAGAACCGCCAGTCGTCAAAACGGACGCAGTCCCCTTCCTGTCGGTACCGCGCTTATCCAAAGCGTCACAGCCGCCACCAGCAGAACGATCCCGCCCGCTAAGGCCAGCGTTGTCCAGCCAACCTGCTTCCAGAGTACCGGCGTTGCATTGCCACTTAACTTCACGGCCAGTTGTCGGAAACTGTGAACCAACAGCGCCAATGACGTAATGGTTAACGACGTGCCTGCCGCCATCGCCAGAGCGGATATAACCCCCCAGCTAAAGACCCCAATCACTTTACTGAACAACAGCACCATGATTGCCCCTGAGCAGGGTCGCATTCCCATAGAGAGAATAATCATCAGCCGTGCGCGCCAGTCCTCCCCGCTTTGCAGCTGCGCCTGGGTCGGTAAATGCTGATGTCCGCAACCGCACTGCGCGTTATGGACATGATGCGGCGTGAACGTCTTAAACGTCGGTTTTCCCATTAGCATCCGCAGTTTTTTCAGCGCTCGCCAGCACAGCAGCAACCCCAGGACACCCACCAGCGCGTAGCTGCCTTTCTCCAGCCAGAAACTACTCAGATGCAGCTGGCGTGCAGGTAACTTCAACAGCGTCAGGACCACCACCACCAGCACAATCGCAACCATACCCTGTAACAGCGAGGAAGCCAGCGTCAGGCCAATGCTTGATTTAAGTTTCGAGGGATGGGTCGCAAGCCAGGTGGTAATCACGATCTTTCCGTGTCCCGGCCCCAGCGCGTGAAGCACGCCATAAAGAAAGCTGAAGATCAGCAGCGATCCGCCTGCCTTTGCAGGATCCGCCGCCACGGCCTTCAGCAGACTGCTCATCTGCTGATTAACCTCGCGCTGCCAGAGAATACTTTTCATCATCACCTGCGGCCACGCCTGCCATAACCAGACTGCGCCAGCGATCGACAACACCAGGAAGAGCATCAGCGGCCACCATTGTAGCCAGTGGGGCTTCTTTTTCACGGAGGAGATGATTACTGACATTGTACTTTCACCACCTGCGCAAATTGTTTACCCAGCTCCATGTCTTCTGGCGGAGCATCTTCTTTATCGAGTGAGATAGCAAAGTTAAGCGTTTCTTCACTGGGTTGAGGCGAAGTGACGCTGATTTTGCACTGCTGCTGCACGCTCCCAGGAAGGGTGACATCACTCTCTTCGGCATAACTCATATCGACATAGTAAGTGGGATCAAAGGTCGAAAAGGTATACGTTTGCCCGTCGAGCGGCTGAGGCTGCGCCAGGGGCAGAATAAAGGTTAATACCGCCTGGTGCCCGTCGCGTTCCATTCCGTAGGTCGTGGGCCGGTTGAGAAATTTCACCTTTTGCCCGTTATGCCAGAACTCGGTGAAATAGTGCTGGCCCAACACGTTTGCCATCACCTCTGCCGCCAGCTTTTTCCAGATTTCATCGCCCGGTTTTGCGTTGCCGGCGTCGTAAAGCAGGTCGGCGGAAGTGATTTCATCCATGGTCCAGCGCATTTTCAGGCCGCTAAGCTGCCTGTTCTCGACGACCAGCGCCGTTTTCAGCGTGATAAAACTGTGAGGGTGCGCCACCGCGTTGAAAGATAAAACCGCACATATTATTGCGCAGGCGCTGTGTTTAACTGTTTGCATCAATTCCTCACGTCATAAATTCTGTGATGTTCGCCCGCATTCCTGAGTGAAAGAGCTGCCGGCGCGCTTTCCTGCCCACATCCTTTAGCTATTCTTATCAAATACTCTTACTGGATACCCTGCAGATGATGACGACTCTCGAAATTCCATCTGTGCTTTCCAGTTCGCAGCGTCGCTGCCAGGTGCTCATGATGCTTTACCTGCCCGGATTCGCCGTGACTCCGCAAAGTATTATTGATTTAAACGGAGTCGACAGCGACATTGCACGGCAAGATATAGCGGAGACCCGTGACGAAATCCAGCGCTATCACCGTCTGGACATCGCCACGCATCACGACGGCAGCTACCGGATTGAAGGCACTACCCTGGATAAACGTTTATGCCTGTTGCACGGGTTGCGCCGGGCGCTGCGTCTGTGTCCGCACTTTGTCTCGGGGCAGTTTACCCCGGCGCTCAAAACCGCACTTAAACAGATGGGCATTCCCCGCACGTTATACGATGACACTAACCTGCGGGCGCTGATCAATTTCTGTTCGCGCCGTCTTCAGCGGCAGTTTGAATGTCGCGATATTCAGTTTTTGCAGCTGTACCTGCAATATTGCCTGATTCAGCATCACCTTGGGCAGACGCCGCAGTTCTCCCCTGTCCAGCGTAACTGGGCGCAGTCGCGCGGAGAATATCTTACCGCCCAGGAGATCGTTCGCCACTGGCAGCGCCGGGTTGCGCAGTTGCCCCACGATGACGAACATCTCTTTTTATCCCTGCTTTTTATGATGCTGCGTACGCCCGATCCCCTTCGCGACGCGCATCAGCAGGATGAACGCCTGCGCCAGACGATCGTCCGGATGATCGCCCGCTTTCAGGCACAAACCGGGATGCGTTTTAGCGACGAACAGGGGCTGACCGACCAGCTCTATATTCACCTTGCCCAGGCGCTGGACCGCTCTCTATTTGGCATCGGCATTGATAACACGCTGCCCGAAGAAATTGGTCGTCTTTATCCGCGTTTAATGCGCACCACGCAAGCCATTCTGTTTGAAGTGGAGTCCGAGTTTGGCCTGCGATTTTCGGATGAAGAGATGAGCCTGGTGGCGGTCATTTTTGGCGCCTGGTTGATGCAGGAGACTGACCTGCACGAAAAGCAGGTGGTCTTACTGACCGGGGAGGATAAAACCTGTGAAGAGGCCATTGAGCAGCAACTGCGGGAGCTGACCCTGTTGCCACTGAATATCCGCTATCTGGCGTTAGATGTGTTCCAGCAGGAGGGGGCGCCGCGAGAAGCCGCGCTGGTCATCACCCCTTACGCCACCGCCCTGCCGCTGTTTTCACCGCCGCTCATCCACGCCGTTGAGACGCTCAACGAGCAGCAGCAAAAACATATCCGCGCCATGCTGGAGTCCTGACGTTACGTTCGCGCCGCGACCTTCGGACGCACCAGCATGGCCGGTAACGCCACCAGCGCCATCACCCAGAACACGCCGTGCCCCAGATACTGATACAGGAAGCCCGCAAAGACGGTCATGATGGCGATACTGCCGCCCATCGCCACAGCGGAATAGACAGCCTGGAGACGAATAACATCGCCCCCCTCACGCGCCGCGATATAGCGCATTGCCGCAAGGTGGCAAACGGTGAACGTACCGCAGTGTAATATCTGCGCCACGATGAGCCAGGGCAACGCTGTCGTCCAACCCATAATTCCCCATCGCACCACGCCGCAGACGGCGGAAAGCAACAGCAAATCGCGAGCGCTAAACCGACGGAACAGTTTTTGGCTCAGTGCAAAAATAATCACTTCGGCTACCACGCCCAGCGACCACAGATAACCCACCGCAGAAGCGGAGTATCCCGCCTCCTGCCAGTAAATCGCGCTAAAGCCGTAGTACGCCGCATGCGCACCCTGTAACAGGCAGACACAGGCCAGGAAGCGCCAGCTTTGTGCCACCAATGCGCGCCAGGCGGGCCAGCCCGCACTTTCCTGATGACGCGTTTCACCCTGCGGCATGACCGATGGACGCAGCAGCATACCCAGCAGCATCGAGGCAATGCCTACGCTGAGCAACGCCAGGATCGCCCGGTAGTCGTAAAGGCTGACCAGCTTCCCCACCAGCGCAGAGCCGATCACAAAGGCAATTGACCCCCACAGGCGGACACGGCCATAGTCCATGGTGATCTGTTTTTGCCACGTATTGGCCAGCGCATCGGTTAACGGCACCAGCGGCGAGAAGAAAAGGTTAAATCCAACCATCACCACCATCAGCCAGGCAAATTGATGACTGACCCAGAAAGCGGCCAGGAACACCAGCGTCAGGAGTGCGAGCACGCGCAGCGCTTTAATAAGTAACGAAGGATCGCTCACGCGTGGGGCAATGATCAGGCTGCCAAGAAAACGGGCGACCAGCCCCGAGCCGAGCAGGATGCCGATTGTTTCAGGCGTCAGGCCAATACCGGCCAGCCAGACGCTCCAGAAAGGCAAGAAAATACCGTAGCTAAAGAAGTAGGTAAAATAGCTGAGCGCCAGCCAGCGCGTGGAATGCAAAACCATGAATCCCTCCCCGTTTTGGAGGCGTTAGTCTGGCGACAAAGAGGGTTTTGCGCAAGCACATTACTTGCTCACAATTAACTTTTATTTAACATTGTTCGCGCCCCCTGCCAACTGTATCTCCAGCGCTTCAAGCGTAACGCCTTTGGTTTCAGGAACGGCACGAAGAATAAACAAATAACCCAGCGCGCAAATGACACCATAAAGCAGAAAACTGCCCGCTGCGCCCAACCCGTCATTGAGCAGCGGAAAGGTATAGGTCAGCAGGAAACAGGCGATCCATAACGCCAGCGTTGCCATCGACATTGCCAGACCGCGCACGCGATTCGGGAAAATCTCTGCCAACAGGACCCAGGTCACGGGTGCCAGCGTAAGGGCATAAATGGCAATAGCCGCCAGCACCAGCAGCAGAACCGGCCAGCCCATGATGCCCAGTGCATAGGCCCCGGCAATCAGAATATAGATGACCGTCAACCCGGATGCGCCGAGCAACATCAGCTTTCGACGGCCAATTTTATCGACCAGAGGCAGTGCGGCCAGGGTAAAGATAAGATTAATAATGCCGGTGGCGACAATGGATTTCAGGGTACCGTTAATATCAAACCCTGCGGAGGCAAAGATCTCCTGCGCATAGTTAAAAATCACGTTAATGCCGCACCACTGTTGAAAGACCGCCAGCACCACGCCGATGAGAATTATCGGCTTAACCTTTGGCGCCAGCAGGGAGGAGAACGCCACCCGTTGCTTATCCTGTTGCAGCGTGCGTTCGATGTCATTCAGGGTTTGCGTGGCGTACTCCCGTGACCCCATACGCTCAAGCATACGCAGGGCCTGGGCAGACCGCCCCGCCTTTACCAGCCAACGTGGCGATTCCGGCACCAAAAACATCAGCAACAGAAAGACCAGCGCGGGTACCAGCTCTGCGCCAAACATCCAGCGCCAGCCCATTTGCCCATTCCAGCTCTCGACGATCGCCTGCCGGGTTACATCAGAGGCAACTGGTTCAGCAATCAGCAGATTAACCAACTGCGCTGCCAGCACACCGATGACGATGGTCAACTGGTTAACGGCGACGAAACGCCCGCGCGTTGTGGCCGGGCTGACTTCTGCGATATACAGCGGACTCAGTGCAGAGGCAAGACCGATCCCCACGCCGCCAACAATGCGATAAATGACAAACATATCGAAATGCGTTGCCATGGCCGTTCCCCAGGCAGATACGCTGAATAATACCGCAGCGAGGATCAGCGGCAGTTTGCGACCAAATTTGTCCGCGCACCAGCCGGAAACCAATGCGCCAAAAATACATCCTGCCAGTGCAGAACTCATGGCCCATCCCGACTGCGCGGGGTCGGTAATTGCAAAATAGGCCTCATAAAACGGCTTTGCACCGCCAATCACTACCCAGTCATAGCCAAACAACAAACCGCCACAGGCCGCGACCAGACAAATCGTCCAGACGTAGCCCATTTTTACCGGTGCTTGCGCGTTATTCATTTCCACAGTTCCTCTGGCTGACGCATAAGAGAAACCGAGTCTAAAGTGAAGCGAGCACAGAAACAGACACTGCCCGCACGCTATAAACTTAAGAAGATTCAGTTAAAAACGCGACGTTAAGCGTCATCTGTAACGACGTTGATCTTCCCGGGGCAAGCGTCACCAGGCTTCCTCCGTGCGGGCGGTGATGATCGTCCGGCGCATGGCTCATGGGTTCAAAACAGAAAAAATCAAACCTGTAGCCGTCGTCAAACAGAGGATCGGATACGAACATGAAATAGCACGGCGCAGGTGGGTCAGTGACAAGCGTAAGCTGATATCCCGCCTGCGGCTGGGCAATAGTGGCAACCCCATCCCAGCCGGTAAAACCGTTATTCAGCCAGTGTTGCGGCAACGTGAGTGGACGGTTGAAATTCAGCGACTCTGGCAGCTGATCACAGTAATCACCGGCTAACCATTGTTCACGCTCCAGCCAATAGCCGCTTGCCTTTGCCCTGACGGTTGTTTGCGGGGTAAGAGGGAAGAAAGGATGCCAGCCGAGTCCAAACGGAAGCGTGTTCTGACCCTGATTGGTGACAGACAGGGTCACCGTTAACCTATCGCCAGTGAGGTGAAACGTCTGCCACGCCTGGTATTGAAACACCCCAGCAGAATGCAGATAAGTCAGCTGAAGGCTGTCGGCGCTTTCCGATACGCACGCCCACTCGCCCAGCCAGCCATCACCATGCAAATAATGTTCATCCCAGGCGACGTTGGGTTCAAAGCTGTATTGTTGACCCTGCCAGGTGAAGTGATTTCCGCTCACCCGATTGCCGAACGGGACCAGCGGAAAGCAGGAAGAATCCGTGGCAATACCGTTTTTTTTACCGGGACGCATCAGCGGCGTGTCCTGTCTCCAGAAGCCCTCGATCGTCCCTCCCTGGCTGGAGACGTCCAGCTGCAACAAGCCTTGTCTTAACGTGAAGCATGTCATGCTGCGTCCCCTCAATCCGGAAAGTTAATGACGACTTTGCCGCATTTTCCGCTCGCCATCAGAGCGTAGGCTTCTCCTGCCTGTGCCAGCGAAAAACGGTGGGTGATTGCCTTTCCTGGCCTCATCTTCCAGTCGGTAAGATCGTGCGCGCATTTTTCCATATGGAACAGGCTGGTCACCCAGGAACCAATAATACGACGCTGGTGATGCATCAGATCGGCGCTGACTTCAAACTCTACCTTGCCGGTTTCGCCGATATACACCACGCGCCCCCAATCAGCCGTGGACTGGAGAGCCAGTAAACGGCCAGCGGCGTTGCCCGAGCAGTCCAGCGCCACGTCTGCGCCGCCTCGCGTCACCCCGGCGATGAGTTCAGGGAGATGGGCGGTGGTTGCCAGATAGCCGTGGTCCATCACACCTAACTGCTTCGCCATCGCCAGACGCTCGGGCAACATATCAACGCCAATGACCCGTTTCGCCCCTCGGCCACGCGCCAGCATCATCGCCATCATACCGACCGGCCCAAGGCCGACTACCAGTACGTTATCACTCCCGGAGACTTCACCACGCAAAATCCCTTCATAAGCCGTGCCCACCCCGCAACTAATAAAGGCACCGTCTTCATAGCTCAGCGCATCCGGCAGGTGGATGAGGTCTTTTTCTTCAGCCAACAGATACTCTGCATGACCACCGTCTCGCTGCCAGCCGTAGGCCGCTTTGCCTTCTCCGGTGCATGAGATGGGGAATCCGCGTCGACAGTTTGGACAAAAGCCGCAACCTGAGATGTGGTAGACCAACACGCGATCGCCCTCTTTGAAATGGCGACATCCCTGCCCCAGGGCGACAATTTGTCCACAGGGTTCATGTCCATTGATAACCCCCTGGTACAAAGGCTTATCCGGAGCGGCGGCCGTTGCGCGATGCTGATGGTAAATGTAATGCACATCGCTCCCGCAAATCCCGGAGGATTTCATCTTGATTAATACCTGATTTATACCCGGTGTCGGCACTGGCACCTCCCGCAGTTCGACGGTGGCGTTACCCGGTAAATATGCAGCCTGCATTGTGTTCATAAATCCCTCATTATCAATACATTGAATTTTTCTCTGCCGCCTGTGCGCCAGAGGAGTAAAAGCACTCAGCGTTTCGCTTTGCTGCTACGCTGCGTCAGAAGGATGTTCGCCAGTACCGCCACCACGATGATGACGCCGCGAACCACCTGCTGGAAAAAGGAGTTAATGCCGAGCAACACCAGACCGTTGCCGATGAGTGTGATCACCAGCACGCCCAGCAGCGTACCGAGTAGCGAGCCTCGTCCACCGGAAAGCGCGGTCCCCCCAACGACCACTGCGGCGATAACGTCAAATTCCAGACCATTGGCTGCCCCGGCATTACCGGATCCCAGTCGGGCAGCCAGCAGAATACCGGTGACGGCCGCAAGCAGGCCGGAGAGGGTAAAGATGAGAATGCGTACCCGCCGGACATTAATCCCGCACAGTTGCGCCGCGGTGGCGTTTCCGCCGACGGCAAAGACCGAACGGCCAAATGCGGTTTTTCGGCTGATAAAGACAAACAAAGCAAAGAGGATCATCATGATTAGCGCCGATACCGGAATGCCCAGCACCTGACCGCCCACCCAGTCCAGAACCTCATTTTCATCAATGGGCACGGGCAGCGCATTGGTCATGAATAACCCCATTCCGCGCAGCGCACTCCATAGTCCAAGAGTGGCGACAAAACTGGGTACGTTGAATACGCCCCGTAATACTCCGGCAAGCGTCCCCATTAGCGCGCCGAGCAGCAGCACCAGCAGACAGGCAATCGCGAGCGGAACCTGGTATTGCAGCAGAAAGGCGAGACATACCGAGACAAAAGCCACCATGGGGCCGACGCTGACATCTATTTCTCCGGAGATAATAATTAGCGTCATGGCCCACGCAGCAATACCGATGGTGGCGGCATCACGGAGTACGTTCATTTGATTGTTCAGCGAGATAAAGCCCGGCGCATTCAGGGAAAACACCAGATAGAGCACGGCGATAACGATCAGCAGGCCAATAACATTGATATGACGACTGGCGAACTGCTTGAACGTATCGTTTTTGCCTTGCGGCAGCGAAAATGACGACGCAGACATCTTTTAATTCCTCAGAAGTGGTTTCATCAGTGCACAGAGAGAATGGCGGACATCAGCGCATCAATGCTGACCGGGGCGTGATACTCCTGCGTAAAGGTGCCATGCTGGAGGAGTAAAATGCGATCGCAGACCAGCGGCAGTTCCTCTACTTCGCTGGAAATAAACACGACACTTTTCCCTTCTGCGGCCAGTTCGCGCACGATGCGGTAAATTTGCTGTTTGGCTTCGATATCCACCCCTCGCGTCGGCTCGTCGAGCAGCAGAATCTGGCTCGCCGCATAGACCCAGCGTCCGATCACGACCTTCTGCTGATTACCGCCGGACAGCGTGCCGACGGATGTTTCTGTACTGGCCGCTTTAACAGTCATCCGTTGCATGACTTCCTGCGTCATGCGCCGGATGAGATCCCACTGAAGCACGCCCCGGGCACTGACTTTGCGACAGTGGGTGAGCACGGTATTTTCATCTACACCCAACAAAGGAATAATCCCCGCTTCCTTGCGGTTTTCCGGGGTATAACCAATGCCGCGCGCAAGCATGTCGGCATAGGTCGGATTACGTACGGATTCGCCGTTAACCCGTATATCGGCGCTATCACACGGCTCCAGCCCTATGATTGCTTTCAGCAACTCGCTACGCCCCGCCCCAAGCAGCCCGGCAATGCCGAGCACTTCGCCACGACGCAGCGTAAAGCTGATATCCGCAAGCTTGGGGGCTTGCCTCAACCCTTTCACCTCCAGCACCACCTGCTCCTTTGGCACAGAGGCAGCGACGGGGACGAGGTCGACATGCTCACGACCGAGCATCAGGGAAACAATGTGGCGGGTTGAAGTACTGTCCAGCATCACATCCCCGGCCACCTGGCCGTCGCGCATGATCGTGGCGCATGAGGCTATGCGACGGATCTCCTCCATACGATGACTGACGTAGATAACCGCAACGCCCAGTGATGACATGCTTTTTACCGCACCAATGACCAGTTCGACTTCAGCGCTGGCGAGTGAACTGGTCGGCTCATCCAGAATGACCACCCGTGGCTCGCCCTTCATCACTCGCGCGATCTCGACAAGCTGCTTTTGCGCCGGGCTGAGGGAGGAGACCAGGCGGTCAGGTTCCACCTCTACTCCCAGCCGCTGGAGGCTTTTCTGCGCCTCGCGATTCATTTGCTTATGGTCGATCATGCCGTTACGTCGCGGCCAGTGTCCAAGACACAAGTTTTCCGCGACCGTCAACGCCTCCACAAGGCTCAGTTCCTGATACACAGCGTGCACGCCAAGCTCTGTCGCACGTCGGGTGAGCGTGGCATCAGCACCGTCCAGGCGCGTCTCGCCAATCCAAATCTCACCGCTATCCGGCCGTTCGCTGCCGGTCAGCAGGCGAATCAGCGTCGATTTTCCTGCACCGTTTTTGCCAAGCAACGCACGAACTTCTCCACGATTGAGGGTAAAGTTGACGTTATCCAGTGCCACCACGCCGGGGTAGCGTTTATTACCGCCGATGACTTTTGCTACCGGTACTGCCTCTGTTTGCGATGTCACGAGCATAGAGACCTCAGCTATTATTCGCCGTGTTTAAGGCAGACCATCAACATGCGTTGCCAGCCACTGTTTGCCATCTTCGGTTTTGGTATAGAGATCGACAGGCACCTGAATCACCTTGTTGCCGCTCGGTTTTTTAGCGAGCACGTTTAGCGTCTCTGCAAACACGGCCTGCCCCATTTTCTTGCCGGAAATATCCACCACAGCTTTTAGCACCTGATTATTTTCCAGCTCCTGGGCAATTTCGGTCGTCATATCGGAGCCAAACACCGCGATGTGGCCAACCTGGTTCTGGTTACGCACCGCTTTTACCGCACCCAGCGTCGCTCCGCCTGATTCGCCCATAATGGCATCCAGACCTTGTGTTGAAATAATCAGCTTTTCGCCGACGGAGATGGCTTTATCCAGTACGGTCCCTTCCTGACTGGCGACGAGCGTTGCGCCAGGTACACGAGATTTCAGCGCCGCTTCAAACCCTTTCCGCCGCTGAACGCACACTTCAAAGGCTTCGCAATTGATCACTGCGATTTTCGGTTCGCTTATCTTGTTAGCGATAAAATAATCTGCTGCGGCATTGCCCAGTTTCTTACCGAACTCAAGGGGATCGCCCACCAGATAGGCCGAGACATATTTATCGACGCCTTTCTGATTGATACAGGTGTTGTAACAAATCACCGGAATGCCCGCTTCGCTGGCGCGTCGGAGGGTGCGAGTGCTCCCATTTTCAGAGACGGCGGACAGGATAATGGCATCGACATTACGCGCCACGAGCGTGTCGACGAAGGTGCTCTCTTTGGAGATATCCCCCTGGGCGTTGGTTTCAATCAGCTTCGCTTCCATGGAAGACGCGGTTGCAGCGTCCTGAATCCCCTGCCGCACCCCGGCATAATAGCCCTGCGTATCTAAGTAAATGGCTCCAATAACAAGCTGCTTTCCGGCAGAGAACCCGGGTAAAGAGAAGCTCAACAGCGTTAAAAGCAAAAGCGAGAGAAACGGTCTTCTGGTGATTGCACACATAGATGCCTCCTCAAGATTAGGCGTGAACGAATTTCAGTGTACGAGCGGTAAAATGACAGGTAATGCCTGCCGAAACAGGGCCGCTTTCGACCACGCCGGATTCACTGCATCAAGTGCGGCACAAGCGTGTTCATACCCTTTGCTATCCCCCAGCCCGGCTGCCGCCAGCGCCTCCACCATCAGGCATTTTTCGCGGTGCTGCTGCTGTAAATCGGCATACAGTGAGAGTAAATCCGGCTGGGAGACAGCGAAGAAGTCCGCATCAATGCTGCTGACCGCCATGTTCTGCGCCCAGCGCTTCATGTCGCTGAACAGTTGAAGGGAAGCCTCCTGCTCGCCAAGCATTTTCAGCGCCAGCCCTTGCCAGAAGAGATAATCCACCGGTTGATCGTTGTAATAGCTGTGAATATTGAGGGTGCGATCGCCTGTTGCAGCCAGGCGCAGACAGCGCAAGGTTTCTTCCGTATGGCCCTGCTGTTGAGCACAAAGCGCAAGGGCAAACCAGATGTCGTTATCCGTCTGACCCGGCAAGCGCCCTTCGCTCAGATTGTCCGGATAATGCAGCGCCGCACGGAGCTGCCCGGCGGCGTCTTCCGGCTGCTGCTGTTCCAGATGGCGCCAGGCGCGCAGCAGCTTGTTGAGAATAAACTGGCCCGTGACTTTGCCCTCTCCTCCCTCCCAGGGATGAAACGTGCGCGAACCTAAGATCTCAGCCGGCTTGTCCGTGTCTCCGGCGAGGTGCCAGAGGCTCAACAATTCAGCGGTTAAATCATCACGCTTTAAGGCACAGTCCAGGTTAGCCTCAAGGCGAGCAAGCCTGTTTGCCGGCGCGGTGGCGGTCAGTTTGTCGAGCAGATCGCGTTCAAACAGCAGACGGGCGTCGTGCGGAGCCAGACGGCAGGCTCTGTCCAGATAACGCCCTGCACTCTCTCCATCGCGCTGTTTATTCCAGGCGTAAATCGCAAGCCCCCGCCATCCGTCTGCAAAATCAGGCTCCTGCTCCACGCAGCGCTGCCACAGTGCAATCGCTTTTTCATAATTGCGTTTGCTGTAATGGAAACAGGCCAGCAGATGACGGGCAAAACTACACTCATCCACTTTTTCCAGCACGGCGACTTCGTCCAGCGTATTCGGGAAGCGGACGAAAGAGGGAAATGCCGCGCGTGCCTGCTGAACCCGTTCTGCACGCGTCGACTGCGGCATGAGGCTGGCCTGAAAATAGCGCGGCAATGTGCGCGGGCAATCCAGCGCGGCAAGCATTTCGTCTGCCAGGGTCGGCATACCCCAGTTGATAAGCTGGCTGGCAACAATCACGGCGTTGACATCGCGTTCACCGCAGAGGGCTTTCCATTTCGCCAGACGGGCGTCGGTGCGCCCGGTAAACCAGCTTAGCCACCAGAGAGTGGGATTAAGGGGATAGTCGCAAAGCAGTTGCGCCAGCTGCCGGTTTGCATCTTCCGCCCGCCCGCTCAGATGCAGTAGCAGATTTTGCAGACACAGTACCTCCTGATTTGTCGGACAAGCGCGTAAGCTCTGACGGCAAAAATCAAGACCTGCATCGTAATCGCCGCGACGGGCGCAAAGTCGGGCCAGGCCATAATAGCCGCCTGCTTTCGTATTACCGCTCCAGACGGCGCGCCAGAAATCCTCTTCTGCCTGCGCCCACTCCTCCAGCCGCTCACTGGCACTGGCACGGATCAGGCTGGCCTGCCCACATTGCGGGTTTTTATTCAGCGCATGGGCACGGGCCAGCGCCTGACTGGCGTATGTCTTCGCCCGGGCATAATCAGCACGGTTGTACTCCAGCATGGCCAACGACAGATTGCAGCGGTAGTCCAGCGGGTCAATGGCTACGCCACGCAGATAGTAATCGAACGGGGAACGGCTGGCGTGGTGGTACTGCTCAAGATGCTGCCCAATAAACCAGGCTTCATCGACACTGGTTATCTCCTGCGCCTGAAGCGGTGCTTTCGCGATTTCGGGTAAAGGTACTTCCTGCGGCTGGTGTTCTTGATAGCGGAGCACAATACGTCCGTGTGCATCCGACAACTCAATGCTCAGGCGAGCGGGCTCAATACCAAGAAGCAGGCCCTTCGCGACGCTTGCAGGCATCAGGGACACATTCTCCTCCAGCACAGGGACGGGATTGCCCGCCTCACGTATCGCCAGACGATGCCCGGTTAGCGGAGCGATAGCATACACGCCCCATTCAATGCCCTCTGGCGTACGCTGAAGTTTAAGTATGGCGTCACGCGAGGCATTCTGAACCACCCCGAGAGCATGGTAGGGCAAAAAATATTGCTCAAAACGCTTCTCTTCGTAGGCGTCGAGCCAGGTAAAATCCGGTTGGTTATCGGCAAAAATACCGGTCATCAGTTCAATGTAAGGACCATTGTTATCAGTGAGGTTTTTATCCCACGCCTGGCCAAATTCGCTGTAGCCCCAGCTCCACTGTTTTTTCCCCGGGGCAATATGGTGATTAGCTACATGCAACAATCCGCCGTCTTCGTCGTGGCTCCATGCCCCCACAAAATCGTATTCTGATTTCTCTGCCATGTAGGACGTCGGCACAGGCACATTTTTGTAGCGAGAAATATCTACCCCAGCGGAGTAGTCCACTTTGTAATAGGTCCCGGTGGCTATAGGGAAGGCCGATACGGCACGTTTACCATGGTCAAAAACAGCCGTGACGTCGGGCGGGAAAACGCTCTGATGATCATCTCCCCCTTTCACTGCCGGATTGGCCCACCATAAAAAGTGCCGCGGCGTGGCGTTGCCGTTATAGACCCGGCTGGCAATTTCCAGCGCAGCACGGTCCGGGTACAACGTAAACCCGGTCATCACCTGAAGGCCATGCATCGGTTCCGTTTCACCTACCCACACGGTTTGAGAACCGTCTTCTCCCGTGCTAAGCGTGAAATCAACCGGCATAAAAGTGGTCGGGCGATGATGTTGCGGCCAGTTGAACTCAATACCCCCGGAGATCCACGGCCCCAGCAGTCCTACCAGCGCAGGCTTGATCACTTCGTTGTGATAAACAAAATCACGCTGTTTAACTTTGTCCCAGGCTCGTTGCACACGCCCGCCCAGTTCTGGCAGGATCATGACTTTCAGATAGTCGTTTTCCAGCCAGACGGCTTGCCACATTTTCTGCGTTTTCTGCTCGCTGAGAGTATCCGTGACGCCGTAAGGGTAAACCGCACCGGACGATCCTTGATAAACGCGGTTCTCCAGAAACATAGGGTGAATATCCTGCGGCCCGGTTTCATAAGTCGGGATGCTGACGCTTTCCTGCCAAACTTTTACTGGATTCATATCGCCCTCAATATTAACGAGACATACTGAATAAAAAGATTGATGGCAGTTTAATGATCAATCTGGCAATGTTTTCGCATAATAATCACGCAATAAAGTAAACAGGGTTTAGTGAAATGAGAGCCTGCATCAGCAACCAACATATTCGCCGCTACAACAAATGCGTGATTCTCGAACTGCTGTACCGGGAGAAACGCGCCAATAAATCCACCCTTGCACGTCTTGCGCAAATCTCCATTCCGGCGGTGAGTAATATTCTCGAAGAGCTGGAGCGCGAGAAACGGGTACTGAATGTGGAAGATGAGAAACAGAGCCGGGGCCACAGCAGCGGTATCTGGCTCATCGCCCCGGAAGGCGACTGGACACTGTGCGTAAACGTGACGCCCACCAGCATTGAGTGCCAGCTCGCCAACACCTGTCTGAGTCCGAAAGGTGAATTTGAACGCTTCTCCATTAACGCCCCCGATCCTCAGGCACTGCTGGCTGAAATAGAACAGTGCTGGCATCGCCACCGTAAACAATGGCCCGGACGGACCATTAATCTTGCTATTGCTATCCATGGTCAGGTGGATCCCGTGACGGGCGTTTCGCAGACCATGCCGCAAGCGCCGTGGAAAAAGCCGGTTGAGGTGAAATATCTGCTTGAGGAAAAGCTGGGAATTCGGGTGCGGGTGGATAACGACTGCGTAATGCTGGCACTCGCAGAAAAGTGGCAAAATAAGCACCGAGACCGGGATTTTTGCGTCATTAACGTCGATTACGGCATCGGCTCATCGTTCGTAATAAATAATGAGATTTACCGCGGGAATCTGTATGGCAGTGGACAAATCGGCCATACCATCGTTAATCCCGACGGAGTGGCGTGCGACTGCGGGCGTTACGGTTGCCTTGAAACTATCGCCTCGTTAAGCGCGCTCAAAAAGCAGGCGCGCGTATGGTTAAAATCGCAACCCTCTTCCCCCTATCTGGATCCTGAAACGCTGACCTCCGCCCAGTTGATACGGGCCTGGGAGGCGGGCGATGCGTGGATGGATAACTGGGTCGAGCGCTCGGCCAACGCTATTGGCCTTAGCCTTTACAACTTTTTGAATATCCTGAACATCAACCAGATCTGGTTCTATGGGCGAAGTTGCGCGTTTGGCGAAAGATGGCTGAATACGCTTCTTCGCCAGACTGGGTTTAATCCTTTCGACCGGGATGAAGGGCCAAGCGTAAAAGCCACCCAAATTGGTTTTGGCACGCTGACCCGCGCCCAGCAGGTTCTTGGCATCGGCTATCTGTACGTGGAGGCGCAGTTAAATAATGTGTGAGTGAAAACAGGCGATGGCGATAATTAACATCATACTGATGCCTGATTTAAGAGGATAAGTGCAATGGCAGACTGGCAGTTTGTGTATTAGCTTTAAAACAGATCCCACCGAATAAAGAGCCTGCCATGAATACGTTACGTTATTTTTCTTTCGGCCAGTCCCGTGAAGTGATGTTATTGATTGCCCGTATTGCAATTGTTGTGTTGTTTATTCTCTTTGGCTTTCCCAAAATGACCGGTTTTAACGGCACGGTACAGTATATGGCGTCCCTGGGTGCGCCAATGCCTGTACTGGCAGCCATTATTGCGGTCGTGATGGAAGTTCCGGCAGCCATTTTAATCGTGCTGGGCTTCTTTACCCGCCCTCTTGCCGTGCTGTTTGTCTTTTATACCCTAGGGACCGCCGTTATTGGCCACCATTACTGGGATATGAGCGGCGATGCCGTGATGCCCAATATGATTAACTTCTACAAAAATATCAGTATTGCGGGCGCATTTTTGTTATTGGCGATTACCGGCCCTGGCGCGATATCGATCGACCGACGTTAAAAAGCAAAAAGGCCGCAATCGCGGCCTTTTTTATTTCTGCAAAACAGAAAGATTATGCGTAAACCGGGAAGCGTGCGCAGATATCCAGAACTTTACCTTTAACGCGCTCGATAACGGCGTCGTCATTGATGTTGTCCAGAACGTCACACATCCAGCCAGCCAGCTCTTTCACTTCCGCTTCTTTAAAGCCACGGCGAGTCACAGCCGGAGAACCGATACGGATACCGGAGGTCACGAACGGGCTCTTCGGATCGTTTGGCACGCTGTTTTTGTTCACGGTGATGTTCGCACGGCCAAGGGCAGCATCCGCTTCTTTACCGGTCAGGTTTTTATCCACCAGATCCAGCAGGAACAGGTGGTTCTCAGTACCACCGGAAACCACTTTGTAACCGCGGTTCAGGAAGACTTCCACCATCGCTTTGGCGTTTTTCGCAACCTGCTGCTGGTAAACTTTGAACTCTGGCTCCATCGCTTCTTTCAGCGCCACCGCTTTCGCCGCGATCACGTGCATCAGCGGGCCGCCCTGCGCGCTTGGGAAGACAGCAGAGTTCAGTTTCTTGTACAGATCTTCGTCGCCGCCCTTCGCCAGGATCAGGCCACCGCGTGGACCGGCCAGGGTTTTGTGCGTTGTGGTGGTCACAACGTGAGCATGTGGAACCGGGTTCGGATAAACACCCGCGGCAATCAGGCCAGCAACGTGGGCCATATCGACGAACAGATATGCGCCAATGCTGTCTGCGATTTCACGCATTTTTGCCCAGTCAACCACACCGGAGTAAGCAGAGAAGCCACCGATAATCATCTTCGGTTTATGGGTCTGCGCCTGCTTCGCCATGTCTTCGTAGTCAATTTTACCGGACTCATCAATGCCGTAAGGGATGATGTTGTACAGTTTGCCAGAGAAGTTAACCGGAGAGCCGTGAGTCAGGTGGCCGCCTTGCGCCAGGTTCATACCCAGAACGGTATCGCCCGGTTGCAGCAGCGCGGTGTAGACCGCAAAGTTAGCCTGAGAGCCGGAGTGCGGCTGTACGTTAGCGTAGTCGGCGCCGAACAGCTCTTTAGCGCGATCGATGGCCAGTTGCTCAACGATATCAACGTATTCGCAACCACCGTAGTAGCGTTTGCCTGGATAACCTTCAGCATATTTGTTGGTCAGCTGAGAACCCTGTGCCTGCATAACGCGCGGGCTGGTGTAGTTTTCGGAGGCGATCAGTTCGATGTGCTCTTCCTGACGTACTTTTTCCTGCTCCATAGCCTGCCACAGTTCGGCATCATAATCGGCAATGTTCATTTCACGCTTTAACATCCGCATCTCCTGACTCAGCTAACAATAAAATTTTGGCCTTAAAAGCCAGTCCTGTTGGACAACGCGCAACAGTATAACTGAATCGTTCGGCGATAACAGGTCTTGACAAACGAATTTACGCAAACGATTACCTCCACGCCACGCAAGGGTTTGAGGAATAAAGGTCTCGGGATGTTCACGGGATTTCTTTTCAGGTTTGTGATGCATATTTTTCAGGTTGCAAAGAACCATTTACAACGCAGGGTTATTTTTTATAAGATGCATTTAAAATACACTATTAAAGTCATATCAAAGGAAGCTGCTATGCTCGACGCTCAAACCATCGCAACCGTTAAATCCACCATCCCTTTACTGGTCGAAACCGGCCCGAAGCTGACCGCTCATTTTTACGATCGTATGTTTGCCCATAATCCAGAGCTGAAAGAAATTTTTAACATGAGCAACCAGCGCAATGGCGATCAGCGTGAAGCCTTATTCAATGCCATCGCTGCTTATGCCAGCAATATCGACAACCTGGCGGCCCTTCTGCCAGCGGTCGAGAAAATCGCTCAAAAACATACCAGCTTCCAGATCAAGCCTGAACAGTACAACATTGTCGGTAGCCACCTGATTGCGACGCTGGACGAGATGTTCAGCCCGGGTCAGGCGGTGCTGGACGCCTGGGGTAAAGCCTATGGCGTGCTGGCCAATGTTTTTATCCAGCGTGAAGCCCAGATCTACAGTGAGCATGCTGAAAAAGCGGGTGGCTGGGAAGGCACGCGCGCCTTCCGTATCGTTGAGAAAACCCCGCGTAGCGCGCTGATTACCAGCTTTGAATTCGAACCAGTAGACGGCCAGGCGGTGGCGGATTATCAGCCAGGCCAGTATCTTGGCGTGTGGCTGAAACCGGAAGGTTTCCCGCATCAGGAGATTCGTCAGTACTCCCTGACCCGTAAACCCAACGGCAAGGGTTATCGCATTGCGGTAAAACGTGAAGACGGTGGACAGGTATCCACCTGGCTTCACAACGAGGCCCGCGTGGGCGATGTGGTTCATCTGGCAGCGCCTGCAGGCGATTTCTTTATGGCCGTTGACGCCGACACGCCGGTGACGCTGATCTCCGCAGGCGTCGGTCAGACCCCGATGCTGGCGATGCTGGACACGCTGGCACAATCGCATCACCGCGCGCAGGTGAACTGGTTCCACGCCGCCGAAAACGGCGACGTGCATGCGTTTGCGGATGAAGTGACAACGATTGCAGCCAGCCTGCCGCGCTTTACTGCCCATACCTGGTATCGACTGCCGACCGAGGCCGATCGCGCCGCAGGACGCTTTAACAGCGAAGGTCTTATCGAGTTAAGCCAGCATGAAAGCGCGTTTAGCGCCCCGGAGATGCAGTTCTATGTCTGTGGGCCGGTGGCATTTATGCAGTATGCGGCGAAACAGCTGGTTGACCTGGGCGTCAACAAAGAGAACATTCACTACGAATGTTTCGGGCCGCATAAAGTGCTGTAATGAAAAAGCCCCTCATTGAGGGGCTTTTTTCCGCCGGGTGAGAGCTGTCTTTACCCGACCTTTAAAATCGTTGGCACCGTTAAATCGCGGCGTCGTCTTCTTCGCCAGTACGAATACGGATCACGCGCGCCACGTCAAAGACGAAGATTTTGCCATCACCAATTTTGCCCGTTTGCGCCGTGCGAATAATGGTATCCACGCAGGTGTCCACGATATCGTCGGTGACCACAATCTCGATTTTGACTTTCGGCAGGAAATCCACCATATATTCAGCGCCACGATACAGCTCGGTGTGGCCCTTCTGACGACCAAAGCCTTTCACTTCCGTCACGGTCATCCCGGTGATGCCGACTTCTGCCAGCGCTTCACGTACATCATCCAGTTTGAAAGGTTTAATAATCGCATCAATCTTTTTCATGGTGGGTCCTTAAACGCTTGCCTGTCAGTAGCTTCGTAATCGATTGCTCACAGTACCATATTCAATCCCTTTTTGCGGTACTACTCTTTAAAATCGTTGGCTTCCAGCTCGTGTCGTGACAGCAGTTTGTAAAACTCGGTGCGGTTGCGTCCCGCCATGCGCGCAGCATGGGTGACGTTGCCTTTAGTAATCTGCAACAGCTTACGCAGATAGTTCAGCTCGAACTGATTACGCGCCTCAACAAAGGTCGGTAGCGCTGTATTTTCCCCTTCGAGCGCCTGCTCTACCAGCGCATCGCTTATCACTGGCGATGAGGTTAGCGCCACGCACTGTTCAATCACGTTCACTAACTGACGCACGTTGCCAGGCCAGCTTGCCGTCATCAGGCGCTTCATGGCATCGGTAGAGAAGGCCCGGACAAAGGGTTTATGCCGGTCGGCAGACTGACGAAGAAGATGATTTGCCAGCAGAGGAATATCCTCCGCGCGCTCTGCCAGGGCGGGAATTTTAAGGTTCACCACGTTCAGGCGGTAATAGAGATCCTCGCGGAACTCTTTACGCTCCATGGCCTTAGGCAAATCGCGGTGCGTAGCGGAGATGATACGCACGTTAATGTCGATATCACGGTTACTGCCCAGCGGTCGCACTTTGCGCTCCTGCAAAACACGCAGCAATTTTACCTGCAGCGGTGCGGGCATATCCCCGATTTCATCGAGGAACAGCGTGCCCCCTTCAGCCGCCTGGAATAACCCTTCCCGGCTGCTCACCGCGCCGGTGAAGGCGCCACGAGCGTGGCCGAAGAGTTCCGATTCCAGCAGTTGCTCCGGCAAGGCCCCACAGTTAATGGCAATGAACGCATTTTTGCTGCGCGGACTGGCGTTATGTATAGCCTGCGCCAGGATCTCTTTCCCCGTTCCGCTTTGCCCGTTGATCAACAGACTTACGTCGGACTGCGCCACCATGCGCGCCTGCTCAAGCAGGCGAAGCATAATCGGGCTGCGGGTCACTATCGTCTCGCGCCATTTTTCATCGACCGACGGCGCGGCATGCTCCAGCGCATCATCGATGGCCTTATACAGCGCATCTTTGTCGACCGGCTTGGTCAGAAAGCTAAAGACGCCCTGTTGCGTGGCGGCAACCGCATCCGGGATTGAACCATGTGCGGTAAGAATAATCACCGGCATCCCGGGCTGTAGCTTTTGGATCTCGGCAAAAAGCTGCATCCCGTCCATTTCATCCATGCGCAGGTCGCTTATCACTAAGTCGACCTTTTCGCGGCCCAGCGCTTTAAGCCCTTCCATACCGCTTTCTGCGGTCACAATGCTATAACCTTCGCTGACCAGACGCATCCCTAAGAGCTTAAGCAAGCCGGGATCGTCATCCACCAGCAAGAGATGAGCAGGTTTGCGACTTGTCATGGCTTCACATCCTCTTGTTTTGGCGTGTCACTGTCCTGATCCGGCGTTTTATCCGCCTGCGCCGCACCTTTCGGGCCGTCAGGCAGATAGTTACTGGCGGGCTTACGGGTGGAAAGCTGGCGTTCGATATCCGTCAGGTTTTCCAGCTTGCGGGTCGTGGTCTCAAGCTGAGAACGTAAATACTGTTGCTGCTGGCGAAGCGTATCCAGTTCGGCATCGGTGGACTGCTGAAGCTTACCGTAACGGTAGCGCTCCTCAGCAAGCTGCAGCTGCGAGGCCTGGCCATCACGCCAGAGTTGATAAAGCGGACGAACCTGGGCAGGTATTTGTGGACTAAGCGTATCCAGACGCGTGGTATTCGTGCGGCGTTCCACCGGATTGATTTTGGCATTCGCGAGTAAAATGCCGCGTTTAAAAGAGTCCTGCCAGGTGTTATCCGTCCACAGGTGCGCCTGCGCGCGGGCATCCGCGGGCGACAATCGTTCGGCGCAATCCATGCTACGCAGCCAGAATAATGGGTTGGTCTCCACGTCATGGCCTTTCAGCCACCAGATATTGTCACAGTCGGTAGACAAAAAATCTGCCAGCTGATGCTCAGGCAATTTATCGTCTGGCTTATCGCTGATGGCGCTTTTGGGGGCATGCGCTGCGCAACCGGCCAGAAGTAAACAGGGCAGGCTGACGCGAAAAAATTTGCTGGAAAACACCGCGTTACATGCGCGGGAAAAAACGTGTGACATACTCACCAGACTTAATTTCATTTCATTGATTTTTTCGGTTCAAGGGGCAGCTCAATACGGAAACAGACATCCACGCGGGTATCCTGCGCGATGTAAAGCTCCCCATGCATACGTCGTATACAATCCCGGGCAATGCTTAAGCCCAGGCCGCTTCCTTTGACCGCACCTTTTCGCTGATGACTTCCCTGGAAAAAAGGTTCGAAGATCATCGCTTTTTCATCATCCGGAATAGGACTGCCGGTATTGGCGACATCAATACACACGCGAGAACCATTTTGAAAACTGCGTATATAAATGTTACCGGATTCAGTACCATAGTGCACCGCATTGGAATAAAGATTATCCAGCACACTCATTAATAGCATGGGTTCGGCAAAACAGGCCGTTTCATTGAGTTCCAGTTCGGTATGCATCATTTTAGCTCGTGCCGGCAGGCTATGAGCGGAAATCACCATATCGACCAGCGGCTCAATTTCAACGCGCTCCAGCTCCACGGCACCATCGGCCAGTTTACGGTTATAGTCCAGCAATTGCTCAATCAGCTTTTGTAAGTTACGACTGCTGTCGTCCAGGATATCAACAATCTCTTTTTGCTCCGTGGTCAACGGCCCGGCCACCTCATCAGCCAGCAGTTCAGTGCCTTCGCGCATGCTGGCAAGCGGGGTTTTTAGTTCATGGGAGATATGACGCAGGAACTGATGACGCTGCGATTCGAGCCACGCCAGACGTTCAGAAAGCCAGATAATGCGTTGCCCAACTGAACGCAGTTCGCGAGGGCCCTTGAAGACCACCGTATTACCCAGCGATTTCCCTTCGCCAAGACGGTTGATCATGCGTTCAATGCCTTTCACCGGACCGATGATCATTCGGGTAAAGAGCAAGACCAGGCCAAGGCTCACTAAAAACAGCACCAGCGCCTGCCAGCCAAAAAACTGCCCGCGTTCGGCGATTTCCTGCTGGAGCTGCTGCCCACGGGAGAAGATCACCGTGCGGGTCGCCTGCACCATTTCTGTATTGGCATTGGCGAACGCTTCAAGGCGAGGCGTCGCGATCTCATCCGGCCCGCTATTTTTACACCGCAACTGCCCTAGATCATTCAGATCCTGACGCAGCGTCTGGTAGAGCTTATCGTCAGGTAAAACGCCCGCATGCGCATCCAGCATTTCGCTGTAGCGCTTGCGTTGGTTTTGATACACCTTTTCCAGCGTACGGTCGTCCAGTACGCAGTACTGCCGATAACTGCGTTCCATTTCAAGCGCGGCATTGGTCATCGCCTCGCTACGACGGGCATCAATAAGCGTGGTACGGTTAGTGAGTGCCGCCTGCGCGCTAAGCGCATTCAGGCTTTGCCAGGCTTGCCATGCCAGCACCAGCAAGGGCAGCAGGATGAGTATAAAAGCCATCATCACGAGCTGTCGCAGGGAGCGAGGAAAAAGGGACCAGCGTCTCAACGCATTACTCTCTTATTAGGGGTGTTGAGTGATGCTAACTGAGTCAGCCCTTCAGATACAACAAAGCCGGGTAAAAACCCGGCTTTGTGATGGAATGAGGCGGTGCCTTACTCGACGTTTCGCCCGGATCTGATAAAGCCGAAGCAATAATCAGTAGTTGGACGGCAGGCACCTTTTTGTGCGTCATTCTAAGTTTATGTAGCGCTTCCCGAAGGGGCTGACATAAGAAGGTGAATGAGCCACTGCTTAGTATTATGCAACACCCGTGCCAGATATCAAATTAAATTATCAACTTAATGATTTAGAAGAGTTTTATCACTTTTAGTACATCATTTCTTAATGAATGATTTCCAGGCTAACTGTCTCTGTTTAGCAACACCTTAAGAACAACCTAATTACTGCTAATAAAATCAATAAGTTAAATGTCGCCTATTGGCGACACTCAGGTTAGTGCTTTGTCGCAAATTACCGACATCCATAAAAAAGCCCTCCGAAGAGGGCTTAAACGACATGAACTCATTTTTAACCGAGCTGCTTACGCGCATTGCGGAAGATACGCATCCACGGGCTGTCTTCGCCCCAGTTCTCCGGGTGCCATGAGTTACTGACGGTACGGAACACACGCTCAGGGTGCGGCATCATAATCGTTACGCGACCGCTGTCATTGGTGACTGCCGTGATCCCGTTGGCTGACCCGTTCGGGTTTGCCGGGTAGGTTTGCGTGACCTTACCGAAGTGATCGACGAAGCGCAGCGCCACCAGACCTTTGCTTTCAAGCGTGGCCAGGTGCGCGGCATCACGCACTTCCACCTGCCCTTCACCATGAGAGACAGCGATGGGCATTTGCGATCCCACCATCCCCTGCAGCAGGAGTGACGGGCTTTGCGTCACTTCGACCAGGCTGAAACGCGCTTCAAAACGATCCGACTGATTACGTACAAAGCGTGGCCAGGCTTCGCTGCCCGGGATCAGCTCGCGCAGATTAGACATCATCTGGCATCCGTTACATACCCCTAAGGCCAGGGTTTGTGGACGGTGGAAGAAGGTTTCAAACGCATCACGCACGCGGTTGTTGAACAGGATGGATTTCGCCCAGCCTTCACCTGCGCCCAGCACATCGCCGTAAGAGAAGCCGCCGCAGGCCACCAGCGCCTGGAAATCTTCCAGACCGGTGCGCCCTGCCAGCAGATCGCTCATGTGCACATCGATGGCATCGAAACCGGCACGGTGGAAGGCCGCAGCCATCTCAACGTGGGAGTTCACGCCCTGCTCGCGCAGAACGGCAACCTTAGGACGTGCGCCGGTGGCAATATACGGGGCGGCAATATCTTCATTGATATCGAACGACAGCTTCACGTTCAGGCCCGGATCGTTATCATTGGCTTTAGCCTCATGCTCCTGATCGGCACATTCCGGGTTATCACGCAGGCGCTGCATCTGCCAGGTGGTTTCCGCCCACCACATGCGCAGGGTCGTACGGCTTTCGCTGAACACCGCATGGCCGTCCGCTTCGATCACGAAACGGTCGCCCTGCACGGCTTTGCCCAGAGGGTGTACACAGTCTGCCAGGCCATGCTGAGCCAGTACGGCTTCCACGGCTTCACGATCTGCCGCACGAACCTGAATCACCGCGCCCAGCTCTTCGTTGAACAGAGCCGCGAGACGATCGTCTCCCAGAGAAGCGATGTTCGCTTCGACACCGCAGTGACCGGTAAAGGCCATCTCGGCCAGCGTCACCAGCAGACCTCCGTCTGAACGGTCGTGATAGGCCAGCAATTTGCGATCGGCCACCAGCGCCTGAATGGCGTCGTAGAACCCTTTCAGTTTGGCAACGTCGCGCACATCGGCAGTTTTATCGCCCAGCTGACGATAGACCTGCGCCAGAGCGGTCGCACCCAACGCGTTATGACCTTGACCCAGATCGATAAGCAGCAGGGCATTGTCTTCAGTAGACAGCTGCGGCGTCACGGTGTGGCGAACATCTTCCACGCGGGCAAAGGCGGTGATCACCAGCGACAATGGAGAGGTCATCTCACGCTGCTCATTGCCTTCCTGCCAGCGGGTTTTCATCGACATAGAGTCTTTCCCCACCGGAATGGTCAGGCCCAGCGCCGGACATAACTCTTCACCCACGGCTTTAACGGCTTCGTACAGGCCCGCATCTTCACCCGGGTGGCCTGCTGCGGCCATCCAGTTAGCAGAGAGCTTAATGCGTTTGATATCGCCAATCTGCGTGGCAGCAATGTTAGTCAGCGCCTCGCCAACCGCCAGGCGGCCTGATGCGGCAAAGTCCAGTAAGGCAACGGGCGTACGTTCGCCCAGCGCCATCGCTTCGCCGTAATAGCTATCGAGACTTGCCGTGGTGACCGCGCAGTTCGCTACCGGGATCTGCCAGGGGCCGACCATCTGATCGCGCGCCACCATCCCGGTGACCGTGCGATCGCCGATGGTGACGAGGAAGGTTTTTTCGGCGACCGCCGGCAGGTGCAGTACGCGATGTACCGCATCGGCTAGCGTTATGCCCTGACGATCCAGTGCTTTCCCGGCGGCTTTACGGGTTTGCACATCGCGGGTCATCTTCGGCGTTTTGCCCAACAGCACATCCAGCGGCAAATCGATTGGCTGGTTATCAAAATGCGGATCGTTCATGGTCAGGTGCAAGGCTTCTGTCGCTTCACCAATCACCGCATACGGGGCGCGCTCACGGCGGCATAATTCATCGAACAGCGGCAACTGATCGGCTGCCACGGCCATCACGTAGCGCTCCTGAGATTCGTTACACCAGATCTCAAGCGGGCTCATGCCTGGCTCATCGCTAAGGATCTTACGCAGGTCGAAACGTCCGCCGCGCCCGCCGTCGCTCACCAGCTCCGGCATGGCGTTAGACAGGCCACCTGCCCCGACATCATGGATAAACAGAATCGGGTTCGCCTCGCCGAGCTGCCAGCAGCGGTCAATGACTTCCTGGCAACGACGCTCCATTTCCGGGTTATCGCGCTGTACGGAGGCAAAATCGAGATCGGCATCAGACTGACCGGACGCCATAGAAGAGGCTGCTCCGCCGCCAAGACCGATATTCATGGCCGGGCCACCCAGCACGATCAGTTTCGCGCCAACGGTGATCTCGCCTTTCTGGACGTGATCGGCACGAATATTACCGATCCCACCCGCCAGCATGATCGGTTTGTGGTAACCGCGCAGCTCTTCGCCGTTGTGGCTGTCGACTTTCTCTTCATAGGTGCGGAAGTACCCGTTCAACGCAGGACGACCAAATTCGTTGTTAAACGCCGCGCCGCCCAGCGGGCCGTCGGTCATGATTTCCAGCGCGGTTACAATGCGTTCCGGCTTGCCGAAATCTTCTTCCCACGGCTGTTCAAAGCCCGGGATGCGCAGGTTGGAGACGGAGAAACCGACCAGACCCGCTTTTGGTTTGGCCCCGCGTCCCGTGGCCCCTTCATCTCGAATTTCACCACCGGAACCGGTCGCCGCGCCCGGCCATGGGGAGATGGCCGTCGGGTGGTTATGTGTTTCGACCTTCATCAGGATATGCGCAGGTTCCTGATGGAAATCGTAGCGCCCTGCTTCGCGATCGGCGAAGAAGCGGCCCACCTCAGAACCCTCCATGACCGCCGCATTGTCTTTATAAGCAGACAGCACGTGGTCCGGGGTACGTTCAAAGGTATTTTTAATCATTTTGAACAGCGATTTCGGCTGCTGCTCACCGTCGATGACCCAGTCGGCATTGAAGATTTTATGACGGCAGTGTTCAGAGTTAGCCTGCGCAAACATGTACAGCTCAATATCATTCGGGTTGCGGTTCAATTTGATGAACGCATCCTGCAGATAGTCGATTTCATCTTCCGCCAGCGCCAGACCTAAACGCTGGTTAGCCTCAGTCAGCGCCTGACGGCCCTGGCCCAGCAGATCCACGCTCTGCACGGGTGCAGGCTGATGATGCGCGAAAAGCTGTTGCGCGTCGTCGAGAGAGAAAAACACACTCTCCATCATGCGATCGTGCAGTTCATCGGCCACCGTTTGCCACTGCTCCGCAGTCAGCGTGGAGGCTTCAACATAATAGGCCACGCCGCGCTCAAGACGATTGATCTGGTTCAGGCCACAGTTGTGGGCGATATCGGTGGCTTTGGAAGACCAGGGGGAGATAGTACCAGGACGAGGTGTGGCGAGGATCAGTTTGCCGGATGGCGTATGGCTGCTGAGGCTTGGGCCATACTTGAGCAGGCGACCAAGCTGCTCTTGTTGCTGCGCGTTCAACGGCGCATTCAGGTCAGCAAAATGGACATACTCAGCGTATATCGTGCTTACCGGAAGGTTGGCTGCCTGAAAACGTGCCAGCAGTTTGTTAATACGGAAGGCAGACAGTGCAGGCGAACCACGCAGAATTTCCATCATAAGTCTCTCGTCTTCGAAGCGCCTGAGGCGCTTACAGTGTGCGCAAGGGGAAAACGGGCGTCATTATAGAGAATAGTGCGCGCCGACGAAACCGTTTGCGTCGAAATAAAATCGACGTTTACGTTTAACGATAGGTGTCACCGAATTCTCTAATTTGTTGCCAACTGGCGCAAGTTTACGCAAAATGCCGCTCATTCAATGACAAACCTTACTCTAAACATGACTACAGCACGTTGAGGCATCGCACGGCGCAGAGAATTAACTAATTGAAAAAATTAAAGATTAATTATCTGTTCATCGGCATTGTCACCTTGCTGCTGGCAGCGGCCTTATGGCCTTCAATCCCCTGGTTCGGCAAAGCCGAAAACCGTATCGCTGCGATTCAGTCGCGGGGAGAGCTGCGCGTCAGTACCCTTAACTCCCCGCTGACTTACACCAACATTAACGGCAAAATCATTGGGCTGGATTACGAGATCGCCCAGCAGTTTGCTGACTACCTTGGCGTTAAGCTCAAAGTTACCGTTCGTCAGAACATTAGCCAGCTTTTTGACGATCTGGATAACGATAATGCCGATATCCTGGCCGCAGGACTGGTCTATAACAGCGAGCGCAGTAAGAGCTACCAGCCGGGGCCAACCTACTATTCTGTCTCACAGCAGTTGGTCTACCGTGTAGGCAGCCTGCGTCCGCGCAGCCTTGAAAACCTGACCGAAGAGCAGTTAACGATTGCCCCCGGTCACGTGGTCATTGATGATCTACGTGAACTGAAAGAGAAAAAATTTCCCAATCTGAGCTGGAAGGTGGATGACAAGCTTGGCACAACAGCGCTGATGGCCCAGGTCAAAGATAAGAAATTGGCTTATACCATCGCGGACTCGGTGGCGATTAGCTTATTCCAGCGCGTGCATCCCGAGCTGGCCGTCGCGCTGGATGTGACCGATGAACAACCCGTGACCTGGTTTAGTCGGCTCGATGACGACCAGACGCTCTCGGCTGCGCTGCTCGATTTTTATAATTCAATGAATGAAGACGGCACGCTGGCACGCCTGGAAGAGAAGTATCTCGGCCATGGGGATGACTTCGATTATGTCGACACCCGCAGCTTCCTGCGGGCGGTCGACAGCGTGTTGCCCGAACTGCAGCCCCTGTTTGAGAAATACGCCCAGGAGATCGACTGGCGTTTGCTGGCCGCCATCTCCTATCAGGAGTCTCACTGGGATACGCAGGCCACCTCACCCACTGGCGTACGCGGCCTGATGATGCTCACCAAAAATACGGCGCAAAGTCTGGGCCTGACTGACCGCACCGATGCCGAGCAGAGCATCAGCGGCGGTGCACGTTATTTGCAGGATATGATGGGAAAAGTCCCTGAGACCGTTCCTGAAGAGGAGCGGATCTGGTTTGCGCTGGCGGCGTATAACATGGGTTATGCCCACATGCTGGATGCGCGAACCCTGACCGCAAAAACCAAAGGCAATCCCGATAGCTGGTCTGACGTTAAGCAACGTCTGCCACTCCTGAGCCAAAAGCCCTGGTACAATAAACTCACTTACGGCTATGCGCGCGGCCACGAAGCGTATGCCTATGTGGAAAACATCCGTAAATACCAGATTAGCCTGGTGGGCTATTTACAGGAAAAAGAGAAAGAGGCAACCGAAGCGCAGCAGCTGGCACAAAGCTATCCGGTGGTTTCACCGGCGGAGCTTAATCATCCTGCGCCTTCAATACTGCCCTTTGTTGCTTTTTCTGCTGACGGCGCATTCGAAAGAAGTCACTTAATAGCCCCGAACAGTCTGGTGCAAGTACCCCACCGATAACAGTGACCTGGTGATTCATGCCAGGATGACCCAGAACGTCCATCAGCGAACCTGCGGCGCCGGTTTTTTCATCACGTGCCCCGTATACGAGCGTCCCGATGCGGCTGTGGACCATCGCCCCGGAACACATCACACACGGCTCAAGGGTGACATACAGCGTGGTATCCAGCAGACGGTAGTTTTGCAATACCATGCCCCCCTGCCGCAGCGCCATGATTTCTGCATGCGCGGTAGGATCGTGGCGACCTATCGGGCGATTCCACCCTTCCCCGATGACCTGGTTGTTATGCACCAGCACAGCACCCACGGGCACTTCGCCCTCATCCCAGGCACGCTGGGCAAGATTGAGCGCGTGGCGCATCCAGTATTCATGATCATGTTCTGGGTTGGACAACGATTGATACTCCCGTCTAAAAGCGGGCGGCATTATACACACCCGCTCCAGATAAGACTATTCAAGTTGCTGAAGTTCACCCGCGGGGGTGACGCGCCAGCGATGCTGACAGAAATAGAGAAGAGGGTTGTCCTGCTTGCTGTCGCTATAACCGCTGTAAAGTCGCAGCGGCGTGCCGATGCGTTTTTCCAGCTGCACCACCTTTTCATGCCCCAGACAGCGCAGGGTCAGAACCCAGCCGCCGTACCGTCGCGTCATCTGCGTGGCAATAATATTCACGCTAGGCAGCCATGGGGTATCGAAATAGACCTGCTCCACCAGCGGCTGGGGAGAGCCGGTAATTAACCAGATATCAGCATCGTTCGCATTGAGATAGCTGGTGAGCCGCTCCTGCACCACCGGGAATGCCGTGACATGACCGCGAAACCAGTGTGCAAAATCCTGCTGAAGCTGTTTCAGACGCGCTTCGCTGTGTCCAAAGGTGCAGCCCCATAGCAGCAAGCTCATTGGCCATCGCGCCGCCCTGCCCTTAACCAGCAGCGCCACGCCAATGACCGGTAAAAGAGGCAACACGAGAAGCACATTCAGAGGCTGACGCCGTAACAGGTAGCGCATAAAGGTACCAAACATATCCTGCTGATGTAGCGTACCATCCAGGTCAAAAAAGACGACGCGACGCTCGTGATTTGCCAAACCCTACTCCTCTGTGTCGATAGATGCAGACAGCCGGATTAACACGAATCCGGCGATCGCCACTAACAGATAGCCTAACAGATAGAGCATGACTTTTCCGGTGACGAAGGCGATTGCCCTGAGTAAACGTACAACTCCCCTCTTCTCACCCTCGCGCTTTTATCCCCGATGCGTGTTTAGCCCTCTAACGCCGCGCGTAAGAACCCCTGGTGTGCATCAAGCCTGGCGCGCGCGGCTGCGGCATCCATTCCACTCAGGATCATTAAGATGGCGGGTTTCACGTCGTGATCGGTTTGCTTCAATACGGCTTCGGCTTCTTCGCGGCTCGTTCCCGTGGCTTCCATCACCATACGGCACGCCCGGTCCACCAGCTTGATATTGGTGGCTTTCATATCCACCATCAGGTTCTGGTAGACCTTGCCAAATTTCACCATGGCGCCGGTAGAGATCATGTTGAGCACCAGCTTTTGCGCGGTACCGGACTTCAGGCGCGTTGAACCCGTCAGTGCTTCTGGACCGACGACGGGAGAAATCGCGATCGCTGCTATCTGCGCAATGGGCGAGCCAGGGTTACAGGAGATCGCAACGGTTGTGCAGCCAACCTCTTTGGCGTACTCCAGCCCACCGATGACGTAGGGCGTTCTGCCAGAAGCGGCAAGCCCGACCACCAGATCGACGGGCTTCAGAGTCAACGCCCGCAGATCGTCAGCGCCTAATTGTTTGTCGTCTTCCGCGCCTTCAACCGCCTTAAGCAAGGCTCCCGGGCCGCCGGCAATCAGCCCAACAACCAGACCGTGCGGCACGCCAAACGTAGGCGGGCATTCCGACGCATCCAGCACGCCCAGCCGTCCACTAGTACCGGCTCCCATATAAATAATTCTGCCGCCCGCCTTCAACGCTTCGGCGGCCGCATCGACCGCTTTTGCCACTTCAGGCAATGTCTCTTTCACTGCCTGCGCGACCAGCGTATCCTGTTGATTAAAACGGTTAACAAGGTCGAGCGTGGTGAGCGCATCCAAATCCATGGTTTGCGGGTTACGAGTTTCAGAAACTAACGAGCCTAAATTCATTTTTTCACCTCAAGAATATTTAATTCAACTTAACCGTACTATAATGGAATATTAAATTCATTCAGGCGAGCAAATCTTGATTTGCAACGGCTGTCACACTTTCGCCAGGAGAAGGTATGAACTGCTTAATTCGAATTCGACAGCGTTACGCGGGCTTTGCTCAGAGCGATAAAAAACTGGCTGACTTTCTGCTGGCCCAGCCCGATCACGCCCGGCATCTCAGCTCTCAACAGCTGGCGAGTGAGGCCGGAGTCAGCCAGTCGAGCGTGGTGAAATTTGCGCAAAAGATCGGATTTAAAGGCTTCCCCGCGCTGAAACTGGCGCTTAGTGAGGCGCTGGTCAGTAATCCTAACCCGCAATCCATGCCGCTGCATAACCAGATTCGCGGCGATGATCCAATGCGCCTGGTGGGCGAAAAGCTGATCAAAGAAAACGTCACGGCTATGCACGCAACCCTTGATGTAAACAGCGAAGAGAAACTGCTGGAGAGCGTGGCGATGCTGCGATCGGCACGGCGCATCGTGTTGACCGGCATTGGTGCTTCTGGCTTAGTTGCGCGTAATTTTGGCTGGAAACTGACGAAAATTGGTCTCAATGCCATCGTTGAGCAGGATATGCACGCCCTGCTGGCCACCGTTCAGGCGATGGATCCTGACGATCTGCTGCTGGCGATCTCCTACTCCGGTGAACGCCGTGAAATTAATATGGCTGCCGATGAAACGTTGCGCGTGGGGGGGAAAATCCTGGCGCTGACCGGCTTTACCCCCAACGCCCTGCAACAGCGAGCAACACGTTGCCTTTATACCATCGCCGAGGAGCAAGCGACGCGAAGCGCAGCAATCTCCTCAACCAGTGCGCAAATGATGCTGACGGACCTGCTTTTCGTGGCTCTGGTGCAACAGGATCTTGAGCATGCCCCGGAGCGTATTCGCCACAGTGAAGCGCTGGTAAAAAAACTGGTCTGAGCAGGAAATGAGCGTATAATGCCCGCCCTGTTTGTGTTGTTTCTGAGAATTTCCTGATGGCGCTGTTAATCACCAAAAAATGTATCAACTGCGATATGTGTGAGCCTGAATGCCCGAACGAAGCCATTTCAATGGGTGACAGTATCTATGAGATTAACAGCGACCGCTGCACCGAGTGCGTCGGCCACTATGAAACGCCAACCTGCCAGAAAGTGTGTCCGATTCCGAACACTATTCTCAAGGATCCTGCGCATGTCGAGAACGAAGAGCAGTTGTGGGATAAGTTTGTCCTGATGCATCACGCGGACAAACTCTAACCTTCAACAATCACCGTGGCGCAGGCGTAATGTCGTTCATCTGCCAGCGTCACATGCATGTGCTGAATCCCCATTCTTTCTGCCATTTTTAGCGCTTCGCCCCACAAGCGCAGACGCGGTTTACCCAGCTCATCGTTAAAAACTTCGAACTGGTTAAACGCCAGCCCGTTACGAATCCCCGTTCCGAACGCTTTTGCTGCGGCCTCTTTTACGGCGAATCGCTTCGCCAGAAAACGCACCGGCTGTTGATGCGTTTCCCAGACAGACCATTCATTGTCACTTAACACGCGCCGGGCCAGGCGATCGCCACTGCGAGCGATCACCGCTTCGATGCGGGCAATTTCAACGATGTCCGTACCTAAGCCCAGAATTGCCATCAGCGGCGCGCTTCCGACATAAGGCGTTTCATTTCGGCTACCGCCTCTTTCAGCCCGCTCATCACCGCACGGCCCATAATGGCATGACCGATGTTCAGTTCATGCATTTCAGGCAACGCGGCAATCGCTTTAACGTTATGGTAGGTCAAACCGTGGCCAGCGTTTACCTTCAGACCCAGACTGGCCGCATACGTCGCGGCATTGGCGATGCGTTCTAGCTCTTTGCGCTGCGTCACTTCGTCTTCTGCATCGGCATAGCAGCCGGTATGAATTTCGATATAGGGTGCGCCTACTTCGGCAGCAGCCTTAATTTGCTCCACATCCGCATCAATAAACAACGAAACCAGAATACCGGCATCCGCCAGACGTTTGCAGGCATCGCGCATCTTCTCACGCTGACCGGCAACATCCAGCCCGCCTTCCGTTGTCACTTCCTGACGTTTTTCCGGCACCAGGCAGCAGAAATGCGGTTTTGTCTCACAGGCAATCGTCAGCATCTCTTCCGTGACGGCCATTTCAAGATTCATACGGGTATCCAGCGTCTGTCGCAAGATTCGTACGTCACGGTCGGTGATATGGCGGCGATCTTCACGCAGATGAACCGTAATGCCGTCGGCGCCAGCCTGTTCGGCAATAAAAGCCGCCTGAACCGGATCAGGATAAGCCGTTCCACGTGCATTACGCAGCGTGGCAATGTGATCGATGTTGACGCCTAACAGTAATTCAGCCATGACAATCCTCGGTTTTATCGTAGTTCGTTAACGCTTTGGCAAAAACTGCCTGAATAATTCGCGGCTCTTTAAGGGCTTGCCACCAAGATACGGCTTGAGGGCAATTCGGGTAAAGCGTTTTGCCGCCCGCAGGGCATCCGCATCCGGAAACTCACGTTCGTACAGTGCCCTGAGGTGCCGTCCAGTAAAGGTCGTGTTGTCGATGACAATGCTGGCAATAAAGCCTTTTTCTTCCCGATAGCGGTAGGTCATGGTGTCATCCACGGGGTCACCGCTGCCGGCACAATGCAGAAAATCGACGCCGTATCCCAGATGCGCCAAAAGTGCCAGTTCAAAACGCCGCAACGCGGGCTCCGGTGACGCCGTTGCGCCAGCAAGCTCCTGAATACAGTGCAAATAATCGAAGAAAAGTTCTGAGAAGCGCGTCTCATGTTCAAGAACACGTGAGATGAGTTCATTGACATACAGACCGCTGTAAAGGGTGATACCGGAAAGAGGAAGCGCCAGAGAGACGGCTTCGGCACTGCGAAGGGTTTTGACCTCCCCTCTGCCGCCAAAACGGACCAGTAAGGGGGTAAAGGGTTGCAAAGCCCCTTTAAGATTTGAACGTTTGGAACGTGCGCCTTTCGCAACAAGGCGCACGCGGCCCGACTCTTCCGTGAAGACGTCCAGCATCAGGCTGGTTTCGCTCCAGGGACGACTATGGAGGACAAATGCGCGCTGCCAGCCTTCCATTATGTTCGTCGTCTTTTACGTTGCAGTGTGAACGTTACTGATCTTCGCCGTAACCGAGGCTGCGGAGTGCACGCTCATCATCGGCCCAGCCTGATTTCACTTTCACCCACAGCTCCAGGTGAACCGGGGCTTCAAACATCTCTTGCATGTCTTTACGGGCTTCGATACCGATAGTTTTGATCTTGGTGCCTTTGTTGCCAATCACCATCTTTTTCTGCCCTTCACGCTCAACGAGAATCAGGCCATTGATATCGTATCCGCCACGCTCGTTGGTCTGGAAACGTTCAATTTCAACGGTAACAGAATAAGGCAGTTCCGCCCCCAGGAAACGCATCAGCTTTTCGCGGATGATTTCGGAAGCCATAAAGCGCTGTGAACGATCGGTGATGTACTCTTCCGGGAAATGATGAATCGCTTCCGGCAGATGCTTGCGCACGATACCGGCGATGGTATCCACGTTCAGACCAGTCTCGGCAGACAGCGGCACGATATCAAGGAAGTTCATCTGGCTGCCCAGCCACTGCAGATGCGGCAGCAGGTCAGCTTTATCCTGCACATTGTCCACTTTATTGACGGCAAGAATGACCGGAACTTTGCCGTCGCGTAGCTTGTTCAGCACCATCTCGTCATCCGCCGTCCAGCGGGTGCCTTCCACGACGAAGATCACCAGTTCAACATCGCCAATCGAGCTACTCGCCGCTTTGTTCATCAGGCGGTTAATGGCGCGTTTCTCTTCGATGTGCAGACCCGGGGTATCGACGTAAATCGCCTGATACTCACCTTCTGTATGGATGCCCACGATACGGTGACGCGTGGTTTGCGCCTTACGTGAGGTAATGGAGATTTTCTGCCCAAGCAGATTATTCAATAAGGTGGATTTGCCCACGTTCGGACGTCCGACGATGGCAATAAATCCGCAATAGGTTTTTTCTTCGCTCATTCCAGCTCCAGCATTTTTAACGCCTGTTCGGCGGCAGCCTGTTCAGCCTTGCGTCGGCTTGAACCTGTGCCAACCACCGGTTCACTCAGGCCGCTAACCTGGCAATGGATGGTAAATTCCTGATCGTGCGCTTCACCACGCACCTGCACCACCAGATAGGATGGCAGCGGCAGATGGCGACCCTGCAGATACTCCTGCAAGCGCGTTTTCGGATCTTTTTGTTTATCGCCCGGGCTAATTTCGTCAAGGCGGGTTTGATACCAGTTCAGAATCAGTTGCTCGACCGTCTGGATATCGCTATCAAGAAAAACGCCACCGATTAATGCTTCGACAGTATCGGCGAGAATTGATTCCCGGCGAAAGCCGCCGCTCTTCAATTCACCCGGACCGAGTCGCAAACATTCGCCCAGTTCAAACTCTCGTGCAATTTCAGCCAGCGTATTGCCGCGCACTAGCGTTGCGCGCATGCGGCTCATATCGCCTTCGTCCACACGAGGGAAACGGTGATAAAGCGCATTCGCAATCACGTAACTCAAAATGGAGTCACCTAAAAACTCTAAACGCTCATTATGTTTGCTGCTGGCACTTCGATGGGTTAATGCCTGTTGCAATAATTCATGATGCTGAAAAGTGTAGCCCAGCTTCCGTTGAAGCCGATTAATTACGATGGGGTTCATGCGATACCAATAGGATAAATGCGTCAAAAATTCAGCACACGAAACCGACCTGAGTAAAACCAACGCGGTTTCGTGTGCCGTGGCACCCGTAGGAGCCAACCATAAACTTCGGGGGAATATTCTATACGCAACGACCAGGGATGTCGTTAGTTCGAGGGCATTTATCGCTTAAATAATTCACATAGCCGCCAATTAAGACGGCTATGTGTTCATTTAACGATAATTAATGGATGCCGCCAATGCGATTGAGACGAACGCCGGTAGGCCATTCACCTTCCTGCTTCTCAAAACTCATCCAGATAGCGGTCGCTTTACCGACCAGATTCGCTTCAGGTACAAAGCCCCAGTAACGGCTATCAGCAGAGTTATCCCGGTTATCACCCATCATGAAGTAATGTCCTGGTGGGACAATCCAGGTTGCCAGAGGCTGGCCTGGCTGCTGGTAGTACATCCCCAGCTGATCCTGTGCGACGGGTACCGTCAGAATGCGATGGGTGACGTCTCCCAGCGTTTCTTTACGTTCTACCAGACGAATACCGTTCTCTTTGGATTCTCCTGCTGGAAGCTGGAAGAAACCGCTGGTTGCTTCACCGCCGTTACGACGCGCAAAGGTTTGAACGAAATCGCTCGGCTCAACGTTGGAGTAAGTAATCGGCAACGCATTCCCGCAGGCGGTACCAGAGCTGCATCCAGGCTGAACGGTGACTTCTTTGGCAACCGGATCGTAGCTGACTTTATCGCCCGGTAGACCGACAGCACGCTTGATGTAGTCAAGACGCGGGTCGTCCGGATATTTGAAGACCACGATATCGCCGCGCTTTGGATGACCGGTTTCAATGAGCGTCTTCTGGTAAATAGGATCTTTAATGCCGTAGGCAAACTTCTCTACCAGAATAAAATCGCCAATCAACAACGTTGGCATCATCGAACCTGACGGGATCTGGAACGGCTCATAAATGAATGAGCGCACCACCAGCACAATCGCCAGCACCGGGAAGACCGATGCACCCGTTTCAAGCCAGCCCGGTTTAGGGCCCACTTTTTTCAGGGTTTTCGGATCCAACTGATCGCCAGTGGCTGCCTGCGCGGCAGCCTGACGTTCATGTCGTTTTGGGGCGAAAATAAATTTATCCAGGCACCACAACAGCCCCGTCACCAGGGTTGCAATGACCAGGATCAGGGCAAACATGTTCGCCATGCCAACTCCTTAGAATTATTTGCCGTCTTTACCAACGTGCAGAATGGCAAGGAACGCTTCCTGTGGCAGCTCAACGTTACCGACCTGCTTCATGCGTTTTTTACCGTCTTTCTGTTTCTGCAACAGTTTCTTCTTACGGCTAACGTCACCGCCATAGCATTTCGCCAGAACGTTTTTACGCAGCTGTTTAACGGTGGAACGCGCAATGATGTGGTTACCGATTGCCGCCTGAATCGCAATATCAAACTGCTGGCGAGGGATCAGCTCTTTCATCTTCTCGACCAACTCGCGGCCACGATACGGTGCGTTATCGTTGTGCGTGATCAGCGCCAGCGCATCTACGCGCTCACCGTTGATCAGAACGTCGACACGTACCATGTTGGACGCCTGGAAACGCTTAAAGTTATAGTCCAGCGACGCATAGCCGCGGGAGGTCGACTTCAGGCGATCGAAGAAATCGAGTACCACTTCAGCCATGGGTATTTCGTAGGTCAGCGCAACCTGGTTACCGTGGTAAACCATGTTGGTCTGTACACCGCGTTTTTCGATACACAAAGTGATGACGTTACCGAGGAATTCCTGTGGCAACAGCATGTGGCACTCTGCGATTGGCTCGCGCAACTCTTCAATATTGTTTAACGGTGGCAGCTTGGACGGGCTGTCAACGTAGATAACTTCTTTACTCGTCGTCTGAACTTCATAGACAACGGTCGGTGCCGTTGTAATCAGATCCAGATCGTATTCACGCTCCAGACGTTCCTGAATGATCTCCATGTGCAGCAGACCCAGGAAGCCACAACGGAAGCCAAAGCCCAGCGCGGTGGAGCTTTCTGGTTCATAGAACAGAGAAGCGTCGTTCAGGCTCAGCTTGCCAAGCGCATCACGGAAGTTCTCATAATCATCGGAACTCACCGGGAACAGGCCAGCATAGACCTGGGGCTTCACTTTCTTAAAACCAGGCAGAGGTTTATCAGCCGGATTACGCGCCTGTGTCAGGGTGTCACCTACCGGTGCGCCCAGAATGTCTTTAATGGCGCAGACCAGCCAGCCTACTTCGCCGCATTTCAGTTCGGTACGATCAACCTGTTTAGGCGTGAAGATGCCCAGACGATCGGCGTTGTAGACCTGACCGCTGCTCATCACTTTAATTTTGTCGCCTTTACGCATCGTGCCGTTTTTGATACGGACCAGCGATACCACGCCCAGGTAGTTATCAAACCAGGAATCGATGATCAGCGCCTGCAGCGGTGCATCAGGATCGCCCTCCGGTGCCGGGATATCACGCACCAGGCGCTCCAGCACGTCAGGTACACCGACGCCCGTTTTCGCGGAGCAGCGCACCGCATCGGTCGCATCGATCCCAACGATGTCTTCAATCTCTTCCGCAACACGCTCAGGATCGGCGGCAGGCAGGTCGATCTTGTTCAGTACGGGAACCACTTCCAGTTCCATTTCCATGGCGGTATAGCAGTTTGCCAGGGTCTGGGCTTCTACGCCCTGCCCGGCATCCACCACCAGCAGTGCGCCTTCGCAGGCTGCCAGCGAGCGGGAAACTTCATAAGAGAAGTCAACGTGGCCTGGGGTGTCGATGAAATTCAGTTGGTAGGTTTCACCATCAGCGGCCTTGTAATCGAGCGTGACGCTCTGCGCTTTGATGGTAATGCCGCGTTCGCGTTCCAGGTCCATGGAGTCCAGAACCTGGGCTTCCATTTCACGATCAGAAAGGCCACCGCAAATCTGGATAATACGGTCCGACAGCGTCGACTTACCGTGGTCAATGTGAGCAATGATCGAAAAGTTACGTATGTTCTTCATATAGTTAAATAATTATGCCTTACGAATTCCTGGAGGCCGCTGTTCTTAGCCTGACGTTTTTCAGTGCGAAAACGCAGCATTCTACACTACATCTTCGTCACCAGGAAATGCTCTTGACCCCAAGCTTAGCGCGAAGATGCTGCGTTTTCTGTTGGGAGGTGTAAATAAAGATAAAGCCCGGTGAATTACCGGGCTTCGGAAGAGAGAGTTTCAACACGAAGCTGGTCGGGCGCTAAAGCAACGCTCAGGATGACGGGCTGCCAGGCTTCGCGTTCAGCCAGTTTTTGGGAAAACCCGCGGGCGAGTAAAAAACCACCCACGCCACCCAGTGCGCCACCACACATGGCGGCAAGATCGGTGCCGAACAGCATCTGGAACAGACCGCCGAGCGCAAACAATCCTACCAGAGGCGAGAGATAAACCAGCATGGCCGAGCCAAGCAAGCTGCCTTCTGCGATGCCCAGCTCCACCTTCTGCCCTTCGACCAGCGGTTGCTCGCTGGGAACGGAAATGGTGTGCGTGGTCTGCGGGCCAAGCTTATTGAGCACCCGGCTGCCGCAACCGGCACGGGAGGCACAACTGTTGCAGGATGCTTTCACGTCGCAGCTCACCAGCGCAACGCCGTTCTGCCATGAAATGACCGTGGCCCATTCTTTGATCATTGCGCGGCCCTGAATTTTATACTGTCAGCAATACGTTTCGCTGTTTGCGGAGGCAGTTCACCCACAATGGTGATTTCAGCGTTGTCGCGCACCGTCGTACTTACTGTCCGACGCCCGGTGCGGAGCATTTGATCGGAACTGACCGCCGTTGCACGGTTAATATTGACCGAGAAACTGAACAAGCCATCAGAATAGAGACGAGACTCAACCGGCGTGTCGATGGTAGGGAGCTGACGACGGCTGCTGGAGACCTCGTTGAATCCTTGCGGGATCCACGACGGTACCCAGTTGAAATTCGCTGAATCGCCAGCAGGTACAGAGAGAAGCGGAGGCAAACTGGCTTTAGCCAGATTTTGCATGCTGCTGCCGACCTGGTTGTTCACGGTAAATGAGATCACGCGGAACTGCTCCAGCGTCTCACCGTCTCTGTCCAGTAAATCGATGCGCATCGGCAATTTACTCTCCGCATCCATCCAGACAATATAGCTATAACGCGTACCGTCCCTCGCCACGACGCGAATGACCTCACACAGCCTGTCCGCGATACGCGTGCGGCCTACGGAGATAAAATCGTAGTACGGCGAAAGACGTTTAAAGTCGGTGTAGATCAGGGACGGAAGCGAATCGACGATATAATCGCCATTCAGCGTGAACGGCTCAAGGCCAGGTTCAAAATAGCTGATTTCATTACCACGCTGAACCACTTCCCGGCGCGGGCCGTCCATTTGTAAAAGCTGAGCGAGAGGCTGGTTATCAAGACGGGCATGGCGATAGCGCAAAGACTCAACGCCCTGCTTATTGATACTGATAAAGGCCAACTCATAATTGAGTGACTGGCTAGCCATATTCATTTGCTGCAACAACGCCCCGGACGATAAATCAGCCGAGGCGTTTGCAGAGAAGAACATGCTACCTGCCACTAAAGACACGGCGCACCAAAGTTGCTTCATTACTGCGATTGCGTTCCTAAAGTTTGGGTTCCTGGCACTTGCACAGCCGCTTGCTGCGTTTGCGCTTTCTCAAACTGAAGCTGCTCAGAGTGCAGACGACGCTGCAATTCGTAGTCTTGCAACATCGCATTGATGCGACGACGCTGCTCCTGAACCTGCTGTTGCTGGCCAGGGCTCGCTGAGGCATCGGCTGGCACACCCAGGCTAACCGGGCTTGCTTTACCACCCATCATCGGCATGGTATTAAAGACGGGCGCTTCAGGCGGCTGGTTGACTTCAGACTGATTGTTATACTGCTGCACACCCACGATAACTGCAAGCGATACGCATGCAGCCACGCCCATTTGGGTAAGCTGGCTCGCCCAGGGACGCACTTTTTGCCAGAACGGCATTTTCTGCCACTGGTGCGGTGCGGGTTGTGCTTCAGGAATCAGCGGCGTGGTCTGATGAACAGGCTCGTTTTCAATCGATGCCATCACGCGGGCAGAGATATCAAAATGGAGAACATCGCTCGTATCACCACGAAGGGTGTCACGAATTAGATGGTAGCTCTCCCAGGTCTCTTGCAACTCGGAAGAGTGAGAAAGCTCATCAAGCAGCTCACCATCCAGTGTTTCACCATCCATTAAAGCGGAAAGTTTTTCTTTCTGCATGCCTAATACCTTTTCCAGTATCCCGCTATCGTCAACGCCTGATAAGCGGTTGAACTTTATTATCAATAGCTTCTCGCGCACGAAAAATTCGTGAACGAACCGTACCGACCGGGCAATCCATGATAGCGGCTATCTCTTCATAGCTAAGTCCATCAAGCTCCCGCAACGTAATTGCCATACGTAAATCTTCCGGAAGCGACTCGATCGTACGAAAAACTATCTGTCTCAGTTCTTCTGACAACATTAAGTTCTCAGGGTTCGAAATTTCTTTCAACGCGCCGCCACTTTCAAAGTTTTCGGCATCGATGGCGTCCACATCACTAGAAGGTGGACGGCGACCCTGAGCGACCAGATAATTCTTTGCTGTATTGACCGCAATGCGGTACAGCCATGTATAGAAAGCACTATCTCCCCGGAAAGAATCCAGCGCGCGATAGGCCTTAATAAAGGACTCCTGTACCACGTCAGGGACGTCCCCTGAAGGCACATAACGAGAAACCAGACTGGCTACCTTATGCTGATAGCGAACCACCAGTAAGTTAAAAGCCTTCTGTTCTCCCTTCTGGACCCGTTCTACCAGGACCTGGTCCGTTAACTGCTCGCTCATCCGAGGTAATGTCTCCCCAAACCTAAATTCCACGCGTTATCGAAACGCCACTCTGCAACATTGCACTTTGAGCAAGCACCAGCTTAGAGTGTCTTTTATTCAATAAGTTCCGTAACGCCTTTGTTTTTGTTCATCGTGTCGCAGACCGTTTATTTTCTCTCATTATAAGCCTGTTAACGATACGCACCCAGTTTCTGAGAAGAAATGGCATTTTACCGCCTGCAGAGTAACGCAACACGGGTTTAATTTCACCACAAAATCTGAAGCTAACGATCTGCTTCGCAAAATATTTTCGTTATTTTACAGGATTTTTCTCCTTGCCTGAATGTTTAGGGCGCGCAACTCGATGTAAAAAAAACGTGCGATTCATCGCATTCAGGTGCTATTGTCTGGTCACTGTGTTTAGTAAATTAAACAAACATCATGACTACATCTCCTGAAATGACCTGTGACGTTTTAATCATTGGCAGCGGCGCTGCCGGACTTTCTCTGGCGCTTCGCCTGGCTGAGCATCAAAAGGTGATTGTGCTGAGCAAAGGGCCGATGAATGAAGGCTCAACCTACTATGCTCAGGGCGGTATCGCAGCCGTATTTGATGAAACCGACAGTATTGCCTCGCATGTGGAAGATACCCTGATTGCCGGTGCCGGAATCGTGGACAGGCATGCCGCAGAGTATGTCGCCAGCAACGCTCGCCACTGTGTGCAATGGCTGATTGACCAGGGTGTACTTTTTGATACCCACATTCAGCCCAATGGGGAAGAAGCCTACCACCTAACCCGCGAAGGGGGTCACAGTCACCGCCGCATTCTTCATGCAGCCGATGCCACGGGTAAAGAGGTTGAAACCACCCTGGTAGGCAAGGCGATGAATCACCCTAACATCCAGGTACTGGAGCGCAGTAATGCGGTCGATTTAATCCTTTCCGATAAAATAGGTCTGCCCGGTCAACGCCGCGTGGTGGGGGCATGGATTTGGAACCGGAATAAAGAGACAGTGGAAACCTGCCAGGCGAAAGCCGTCGTGCTGGCAACAGGGGGGGCATCAAAAGTGTACCAGTACACGACGAACCCGGATATTGCCTCGGGCGATGGTATCGCCATGGCATGGCGTGCAGGCTGTCGTGTTGCCAATATGGAATTTAATCAGTTCCACCCCACCGCGTTATTCCATCCTCAGGCACGTAATTTCCTGTTAACTGAAGCTTTAAGAGGTGAAGGCGCCTGGCTGAAACGCCCGGACGGAACGCGCTTTATGCCTGATTTTGATAAACGTGCTGAACTTGCCCCACGCGATATTGTGGCCCGCGCGATCGATCATGAGATGAAACGTCTGGGCGTCGAATGTATGTATCTGGATATCAGCCATAAACCCGCCGATTTCATCCGTCAGCATTTTCCCACTATCTTTGAAAAGTTGCTCGGTCTGGGGATCGATTTAACGCAAGATCCGGTCCCTGTCGTTCCGGCCGCCCACTACACCTGCGGCGGCGTCATGGTTGATGACAACGGGCGCACGGATGTCGACGGCTTATATGCGATTGGTGAAGTGAGCTATACCGGTCTGCATGGCGCTAACCGTATGGCGTCAAATTCATTGCTGGAGTGTCTGGTTTACGGCTGGTCTGCTGCCGAAGATATTGCCAGACGCTTGCCGGACGCGCAGCGGGTCGATCGACTACCTGCCTGGGATGAAAGCCGCGTTGATAATCCGGACGAGCGGGTGGTCATTCAGCATAACTGGCACGAGTTGCGATTACTGATGTGGGATTACGTCGGTATCGTGCGCACCACAAAACGCCTTGAGCGGGCGCTGCGACGTATCACGATGTTGCAGCAGGAAATTGACGAATATTATGCGAACTTCCGCGTCTCAAATAATCTGCTGGAGCTGCGCAACCTGGTGCAGGTGGCAGAGCTTATCGTCCGTTGCGCCATGATGCGCAAGGAGAGCCGCGGCTTGCATTTCACGCTGGACTATCCGGAACAGCAGCCCGAGTCAGGGCCGTCCATTCTTTCGCCGCAGGCTTACATAAACAGATAAAACGGCTGGGTCAGCGCAGTGTAATCCTCGGAATAACGCTGATCTGGCCCACGAATCACCATCCTGTCGCTAAAGCACTCTCCGTCTTTGGGTGACAGTGCCAGTAACACACGATGGGGCAGACGGCCTTCTGTATCGGCGATGTCGGTTCTTAAACGTAAATGCCAGCCAATTCCGTGCGCTTTTTTGATGAAGGCATTTCCGGTATTTTCTGGAAGCACAACGCAGAAAAAACCCTCTTCAGAGATGAGATTGGCCGCACTGACCAGTAACGCCTGATGATCGAGCGAACCGGTATAACGCGCCTGTTCACGCTCAGGCGTCGCGCATTCCACGCCCGGTTCATAGTAAGGCGGATTGCTGACGATGAGATCGTAACGGCCCGTCTGATCGGGGGCCCAGGTCAGAATATCGGCGCACTCCACACGGACACGGGATGCCCAGGGCGATTCAGCCATATTTTCGCTGGCCTGTTGCGCTGCCGACACATCAAGTTCAACGGCATCGATAGTGACATGCGGTTCGGTCCGTTGCGCCAGCATGAGCGCCAGTAATCCGCTTCCACTGCCGATGTCCAGAATGCGCTTCACCCCCGCGACAGGTGCCCAGGCGCCGAGTAAAATACCGTCTGTACCCACTTTCATCGCGCAGCGATCGTGTGCAACAAAGAACTGTTTAAAGGTAAAACCATCGCGGCGCAATTGCGCTTTGGGTTGAGACATGTCAAAGCAACCTTCTTATCCAAAACGGGAGTAGCATAGGGGAAAGCGAAGTGGTGGAAAAGGGATATCCATACAAACAGATGAAGATTGCAGCCATAACGTCTATAATCAGCGCCCCACACAGAGGTAGAACATGACTGTAACGACTTTTTCCGAACTTGAACTCGATGAATGCCTGCTGGAAGCTCTCCAGAATAAAGGCTTCACACGCCCGACTGCCATCCAGGCGGCAGCCATTCCGCCTGCACTAGAAGGCCGCGACGTACTCGGTTCTGCGCCGACAGGCACCGGTAAAACGGCGGCGTACCTGCTGCCTGTCTTGCAGCATCTGATCGATTTCCCTCGTAAGAAATCAGGCCCGCCGCGCATTCTGATTCTGACGCCGACACGTGAGTTAGCCGTTCAGGTTGCAGAGCATGCGCGTGAACTGGCAGCAAATACGCATCTGGATATCGCAACCATCACCGGTGGCGTGGCGTATATGAACCACGCTGAAGTGTTTAGCGAGAACCAGGATATCGTGGTGGCGACCACCGGGCGTTTGATGCAGTACATCAAAGAAGAGAACTTTGACTGTCGCGCTGTGGAAACGCTGATTCTGGATGAAGCAGACCGTATGCTGGAGCTGGGCTTCGCGCAGGACATCGAACATATTGCGGGCGAAACGCGCTGGCGCAAACAGACGATGCTGTTCTCCGCCACGCTGGAAGGTGATGCGATTAAAGACTTTGCTGAGCGTCTTCTGGAAGACCCGGCAGAAGTATCTGCGACGCCGTCCACGCGCGAGCGTAAGAAGATCCACCAGTGGTATTACCGCGCAGATAATTTCGAGCATAAGCTTGAGCTGCTGAAACATTTACTCAAGCAGGATGACACCACGCGTACGATCGTCTTCGTGCGTAAGCGTGAGCGGGTGCATGAACTGGCCGATCAGCTTCGCTCAGCCGGTATTAATAACTGTTATCTCGAAGGTGAGATGGCACAGGTGAAACGTACCGAAGGGATTAAACGTCTGACCGAAGGTCGCGTTAACGTGCTGATTGCCACCGATGTCGCCGCGCGCGGTATCGATATCCCTGACGTGAGCCATGTCATTAACTTTGACATGCCTCGTAGCGGCGATATCTATCTGCACCGTATCGGTCGTACGGGCCGTGCGGGACGTAAAGGCATCGCTATTTCTCTGGTTGAAGCCCACGACTATCTGCTGTTGATGAAAATTGGCCGCTACGTCGAAGAGCCATTAAAAGCACGCGTCATCAGCGAACTGCGTCCGACTACGCGTCCACCGAACGAGAAGATGACGGGGAAACCCTCTAAAAAAGTGCTCGCGAAACGCGAAGAGAAGAAAAAGGCAGAGAAAGAGAAGCCGCGCGTTAAGAATCGCCATCGCGACGCCAAAAACATTGGTAAACGTCGCAAGCCAAGTGCCAGTACGGACACGACTGCAAAAGAAGAATAAAAAAACGCCGGGCTTATCACCCGGCGTTTTTTTTCGTCAGCTTACAGGCTTTCGGTAAAGGTACGCGCAATCACGTCGCGCTGCTGTTCTGGCGTCAGAGAGTTGAAGCGAACGGCATAGCCGGAGACGCGAATGGTCAATTGCGGATATTTTTCTGGATGCTTAACCGCATCTTCCAGCGTTTCACGGCGCAGAACGTTAACATTCAAATGCTGACCGCCTTCCACGCGAACTTCAGGCTGTACTTCCATCGGGATTTCGCGATATTCGATTTCGCCCAGTTTATTCACTGGTACAACTTCATCTTCAGCAAAACCGGCTTTCGCCACAACACAACGCGCTTCACCCTTTTCGCTGTCCAGCAGCCAGAAAGAGTTCAACAGGTCGTCGTTTGCGGCTTTAGTAATCTGGATACCTGTAATCATGTGATGCCTCCCATAACCTACATTATTTGGTGTCGGCCAATCGCGGCCAATTGGTAAAACCATTGTTTCTTGAGTGTATATATATCAGTCGACCCGCCCTTATTCCTTGACCTAAATCAATAAAATCAAGACCACACAAAGTTTGTGGTTTGAATTTGTTGTTTTACATCAATTTTCACACCCTGAAATGGAGATCGGATACGTTCTTTCAATGGGTAATGGATCGGCGGTTTTAGATTTTGCACCTATGACGTTAACGGTTAAGCTAGCCAAAGATAAACTTCGCAGGAGAGCGAGATGACCGCTTCATTGACATGGCATGACGTACTGGCCGACGAAAAACAACAGCCTTATTTTATTAACACGCTTAATACCGTCGCAGCAGAAAGACAGTCAGGGCAAATTATTTATCCGCCGCAAAAAGATGTCTTTAACGCCTTCCGTTATACCGAACTGAGCGATGTCAAAGTGGTGATTCTGGGTCAGGACCCCTATCACGGGCCAGGGCAAGCACACGGGCTGGCTTTTTCTGTGCGTCCGGGAATCGCCACGCCGCCTTCCCTCCTGAACATGTATAAAGAGCTGGAAGGATCGATTCCGGGCTTTACGCGTCCAGCCCATGGCTATCTTGAAAGCTGGGCACGTCAGGGCGTGTTGTTGCTTAATACCGTCTTGACCGTACGGGCGGGACAAGCCCATTCACATGCGAGTCTTGGCTGGGAAACCTTTACGGATAAAGTGATTGCACTGATAAATGAACATCGTGAGGGTGTGGTTTTTCTTTTATGGGGCGCACATGCACAAAAGAAAGGGGCGATAATTGACACGCAACGTCATCATATACTGAAAGCACCGCATCCCTCACCGCTGTCGGCACATCGGGGATTTTTTGGGTGTCACCATTTTGTCAAAGCGAATGAATGGCTGGAGAAATGTGGCGAGAAGCCTGTTGACTGGATGCCCGTGCTACCGGCTGAGAGCGAATAAAAGAATTTATCCCGGTGAACAATGCGTCACCGGGATAATAAGAACAACGCGTGATTACGCTTTGTTCTGACGCCACCACTCGGCGAGCAGTACGCCGGTGGCCACTGAGACGTTCAGGCTTTCTACATTGCCCGTACCGTCGATAGAGACGCTCAGATCGGCGGTTGAGAGCGCTGCATCGGATAAACCATCGCGCTCTTGTCCCAGCACCAGAACCATTTTACGCGGCAGTGTCGCTTTAAACAGCGGCGTGCCTGCATGGCTCGACGTGGTCACAATCGAATAGCCCGCCTTACGGAACTGTTCAATGGCGTCCAGCACGCTTTCACCGGTAATCGGTTGAACGTGTTCAGCGCCCCCTTCAGCAGTACGGATTGCTGCGCCAGATTCCACCAGCGCCGCGTCCTGCAGCAGGACACCTTTCACGCCGAAATGTGCACAGCTACGCATCATTGCGCCCAGATTGTGAGGGTTACCCACGTCTTCCAGCGCCAGTACACAGTCGTCAGCATCAGCCTGACTGACCCACTGCTGTACGGTTGTACCATTGCGTTTTTTGATCAGGAAGCAGACACCGCCGTGGTGTTCCGTGCCTGAAGCTTTTGTCAGCTCTTCATCATCGACCACATGATAGGCTTTACGGTTTGCCGCCATCCAGCGCAGGGCTTCTTTGAAGCGCGGCGTGACGCTCTGGATAAACCAGGCGCGGACGATGCATTCAGGGCGACTCTGGAACAGAGCCTGACAGGCGTTCTCGCCATAGACGCGGGTCTCTTCTGCACGCTGACGGCGCAGGACTTCCGGGTCGATAAAGCTTTTACCGCTGATGCCGCCATGATCGGCTTTCGCCGGGGTCTCTTCACCCGGTGCACGGGAAACCGTACGCCATGGTGATGCATCACGTGGGGAATCATCGCGTTTGCGATCGTCACGCTTACGGTCATCACGTTTGCGGTCATCACCGCGGGAATTTCTGTCATCGCGGGCGGGGCGACGGCCACCGTCTGCACGAGAAGATGCTGGACGCCCTGCACCCTTTCCGGTACGCGGATTGACAGTGCGTTTGTCAGAATCATCATCACTGCGGACATACATCACTTTGACCTTGCCGCTTTTATTTTTCAGTTCGTCGTTCATGCTTTTCTCCACCAGCGCTGCGCGAAGCGCGCAGATTACCCGATGTACAAGCGCATAGCCATTAATTCGTACAAAAGCCTGTGACTATTGTTCTCATTGAATAAAACGCATTGTCGTTTCAAACATGCTCATCGATAATATGTAACATATGAGAAACATCATCGGCATTTCGCCGTTGTGTCCCACTGCTCTATCAGAGGTTAGTTATGAATACCGTATGTGCCAACTGCCAGGCTCTCAATCGCATTCCAGATGACCGAATTGAAGACGGGGCAAAATGCGGGCGTTGCGGACATGAGCTTTTCGATGGCGATGTGATCAACGCAACAAGCGAGACCCTGGACAAGCTGCTGAAAGACGATCTGCCTGTGGTGGTGGATTTCTGGGCACCATGGTGCGGCCCGTGCCGTAATTTTGCCCCGATTTTTGAGGACGTTGCCGAAGAACGCAGCGGCAAAATACGTTTCGTGAAAGTGAATACAGAAGCTGAACGCGAACTGAGCGCACGTTTTCGTATTCGCAGTATCCCCACGATCATGATCTTCAAAAAGGGTGAAGTGGTCGACATGCTGAATGGCGCAGTGCCGAAGGCGCCGTTTGAGAGCTGGCTCAACGAATCACTGTAACATTTACGGGGTACATCTTGTGCCCCGTTCTCCCCTCTGCGAAAATGGCGTTTTTCCTGCGCATCTTCCATGACTGAAAACGCTGTCCTTCAATTACGCGCTGAACGCCTTGCGCGTGCAACACGCCCTTTTCTTGCCCGTGGCAACCGCATACGTCGCTGTCAGCGGTGTTTGCTGCCGCAAAAGCAATGCTTATGCGCAACGCTCTCCCCGAGCCAGGCACAAAGTCGCTTTTGTCTGGTGATGTTCGATACAGAGCCAATGAAACCCAGCAATACTGGCCGGCTTATCGCTGATATTTTGCCTGATACTGCCGCATTTCAGTGGTCGCGAACCGAGCCACCGCAGGCGCTGCTGGATCTGGTCGCCTGTCCTGACTATCAGCCGATGGTGGTTTTCCCCGCCTCATATGCAGGCACTGAGCGCCAGGTGCTGACCGCGCCCCCGACGGGTAAACCCCCTTTGTTTATTATGCTCGACGGAACCTGGAGCGAAGCACGAAAGATGTTTCGTAAAAGTCCTTACCTTGATGCACTTCCTGTCATTTCGGTAGATCTGTCCCGCGTTTCGGCTTACCGGCTACGTGAGGCCCATGCTGACGGACAGTATTGCACGGCAGAGGTTGCCATCGCGCTGCTGGATCTGGCCGGTGACACGCAGGCCGCCAGCGCCCTTGGCGATCATTTTTCCTGCTTCCGCGAACGTTATCTGGCAGGAAAGACCAGACATAAGGGAAGCGTCACAGCAGAGGAAGCGGAAAGCGTTTAAAATCATCAGGTCACTCGCCTTCACAGGAGACTTGTATGAGCCAGCGAGGGCTTGAAGCGCTACTTCGCCCTAAATCCATTGCCGTGATTGGTGCATCCATGAAACCCGACCGTGCAGGGTATTTAATGATGCGCAATTTACTGGCCGGTGGATTTAACGGCCCTGTCATGCCGGTGACGCCCGCTTACAAGGCCGTGCAAGGGGTGCTCGCCTGGCCTGATGTGCAAAGCCTGCCTTTTATCCCGGATCTTGCCATCTTATGCACCCACGCCAGGCGTAACCTCACCTTACTGGAATCCCTGGGTCAAAAAGGGTGTAAAACCTGCATTATTCTCTCTTCTCCCCCTGAACAGCAGAGTGAATTGCTTGCCTGCGCGAGCCGCTATCAGATGCGTTTACTGGGGCCAAATAGCCTAGGTTTGCTCGCGCCCTGGCAAGGTCTGAATGCCAGTTTTTCGCCGGTGCCTATACGGAAAGGCAAGCTGGCCTTTATCTCGCAGTCGGCAGCCGTTTCAAACACCATCCTCGACTGGGCGCAACAGCGTGAGATGGGGTTCTCCTACTTTATCGCCCTGGGTGATAGCCTGGATATTGACGTGGATGAGCTACTCGATTTTCTGGCTCGCGACAGTAAAACCAGCGCAATCCTGCTCTATCTAGAACATTTAAGCGACGCCCGGCGATTTGTTTCCGCCGCGCGAAGCGCGTCACGCAATAAGCCTATCCTGGTGATTAAAAGTGGCCGCAGCCCGGCGGCACAACGTTTACTTAACTCACATTCAGGCCTGGATCCTGCCTGGGATGCAGCGATTCAGCGTGCCGGCTTATTGCGCGTGCAGGATACGCATGAGCTTTTTTCAGCGGTTGAGACGCTCAGCCACATGCGCCCGCTTCGTGGTGAGAAGTTGATGATTATCAGCAACGGTGCTGCCCCGGCCGCACTGGCGCTCGACGAACTGTGGAAGCGCAATGGCAAGCTTGCCACGCTCAGTGAAGAGACACTTCAGCATCTGCGGGATGTGTTGCCTGCAAGCGTTGCCCCAGCGAATCCGCTCGATTTGCGCGATGATGCCAATAATGAACGCTATATTCAGGCTCTCTCAACCTTGCTGGATAGTCAGGATTTTGATGCCCTGATGGTTATCCATTCACCGAGCGCAGCGGCTCCCGGCAGTGAAAGTGCCCGTGCCCTGATTGAAGCTGTTAAACGCCATCCGCGCGGGAAATATGTCACTTTACTGACTAACTGGTGCGGGGAGTTTTCCTCCCAGGAAGCACGCCGTCTGTTCAGCGAGGCGGGTTTACCTACCTACCGTACCCCGGAAGGAACCATTACCGCCTTTATGCATATGGTGGAATATCGCCGCAACCAGAAACAGCTTAGAGAAACGCCCGCCCTACCCGGTAATTTAATGGCCAATACCGCTGATGCTCACGCTTTGCTGCAACAAGCCATTCAGGAGGGGGCACGTTCACTGGATACGCATGAGGTTAAACCTATTCTGGACGCGTATGGAATGCAGACGCTGCCAACATGGATTGCCAGCGATAGCGCTGAAGCTGTGCACATTGCCGAGCAGCTCGGCTATCCCGTCGCCCTGAAGCTTCGCTCTCCTGATATTCCCCATAAATCTGATGTCCAGGGGGTGATGCTTTATCTGCGCACGGCGGCAGAGGTGCAACACGCTGCTGAGGCGATTATCGATCGTGTCAAAATGACCTGGCCACAGGCGCGAATCCACGGCTTGCTGGTACAAAGCATGGCCAATCGCGCGGGTGCTCAGGAATTGAGAGTCGTGGTTGAACATGATCCGGTCTTTGGGCCACTGATCATGTTAGGGGAAGGAGGGGTCGAATGGCGACCAGAAGAACAGGCTGTCGTCGCGCTTCCTCCACTTAATATGAACCTGGCCCGTTATCTTGTTATTCAGGCCATTAAAAGTAAGAAAATACGGGGTCGCAGCGCGTTGCGACCGCTTGATATCGCCGGGTTAAGCCGCTTCCTGGTACAGGTTTCTAACCTGATCGTGGACTGCGCTGAAATTCAGCGCCTGGATATCCACCCACTTCTGGCATCCGGAAACGAATTTACCGCCCTTGACGTCACTCTTGATATTGCCCCTTTTGAAGGCGATCGCGAAAGTCGGCTCGCTATCCGCCCCTATCCTCTCCATCTGGAAGAGTGGGTGCAGATGAAAAATGGCGAACAGGCACTGTTTCGCCCGATTCTGCCGGAAGATGAGCCCTTACTTCAGGCTTTTATCGCGCGAGTGACTAAAGAAGATTTGTACTATCGCTACTTTAGCGAAATCAACGAATTTACCCACGAAGACTTAGCCAATATGACCCAAATCGACTACGATCGGGAAATGGCGTTTGTTGCCGTTCGTCGTCATGAGGAGGGCGATGAGATCCTGGGCGTGACGCGGGCGATTTCCGATCCGGATAATGTGGATGCTGAATTTGCGGTGCTGGTGCGTTCGGATCTGAAAGGTCTTGGGCTGGGAAGGCGGCTGCTGGAAAAGCTCATTAGCTATACGCGAGATCACGGATTGTTGCGCCTGAATGGCATTACTATGCCGCATAACCAGGGCATGATCGCCCTGGCTCGAAAGCTTGGATTTGACGTGGATATACAGCTCGAAGATGGGATCGTCACCCTGTCTCTCGGCCTGACTTCCCCTGATAATCCAGAGTAAGGTACTGGAAATGTTGACCACTTTAGGAAGTACTGGTGGTATCATTGTCCGCTTATATTGTCTGCAGATGACAGGCAAACCTTCAATGAACAGAGAAGATACGCACTGTGATGTTGTCAAAATTTAAGCGTAATAAACATCAACAACACCTTGCTCAACTACCGAAGATTTCTCAGTCAGTTGATGATGTCGAGTTCTTTTACGCCCCCGCTCATTTCCGGGAGGCGCTTCTGGAGAAAATCGCCAGCGCGACGCGGCGCATTTGCATTGTGGCCCTCTATCTTGAACAAGATGAAGGCGGTAGTGCCATACTTAACGCTCTCTATGAAGCAAAACGCCAACGTCCTGAACTGGATGTGCGAGTTTTAGTTGACTGGCATCGTGGACAGCGTGGTCGAATTGGTGCTGCCGCATCGAACACCAACGCGGACTGGTATTGCCGCATGGCCAAGGATAATCCGGGTATTGATGTGCCTGTCTATGGCGTACCGGTGAATACCCGTGAAGCACTCGGCGTATTGCACTTCAAAGGTTTTATCATCGATGATAGCGTGCTTTATAGCGGCGCGAGCCTGAACGATGTGTATTTACATCAGCTCGATAAGTATCGCTACGATCGCTACCACCTGATTCGTAATCCGCAGATGGTCGATATCATGTTTAACTGGGTCGACCAGTATCTGGTGCATGGCCGTGGCGTGAATCGTCTTGACGATCCGCACCGTCCAAAAAGCCCGGAAATCAAAAACGATATCCGTTTGTTCCGCCAGGAGCTGCGTGATGCGATGTACCATTTCCAGGGTGATGCCGATAACGAACAGCTGTCCGTGACCCCGCTGGTGGGCCTCGGAAAATCAAGCCTGCTGAATAAAACCATCTACCATTTGATGCCGTGTACTGAGCAGAAATTGACAATCTGTACACCTTATTTCAACCTGCCTGCAATTCTGGTGCGTAACATTATTCAGTTGCTCCGGGATGGTAAGAAAGTTGAGATCATCGTGGGTGATAAAACGGCGAACGATTTTTTCATTCCTGAAGATCAGCCGTTCAAAATTATCGGGGCGCTACCCTATCTCTATGAGATCAACCTGCGTCGGTTCCTGAGTCGCCTGCAGTATTATGTCAATACCGATCAGCTGGTGGTACGCCTCTGGAAAGATGAGGACAACAGCTATCATCTGAAAGGCATGTGGGTAGATGACGAGTGGATGCTTCTGACGGGTAACAACCTCAATCCGCGAGCATGGCGCCTGGATCTGGAGAATGCGATCCTGATCCACGATCCACGTCATGAACTGGCCGCGTCACGCGAAAGAGAGCTGGAATTGATACGTACGCATACCACAGTGGTTCGCCACTATCGTGATTTGCAAAGCATCGCGGACTATCCGGTTAAAGTGCGCAAGCTTATCCGTCGCTTACGGCGTATCCGAATTGATCGTCTGATAAGTCGTATTCTGTGAAGTCTGGCCCCGTTGAATGCGGGGCTTTTTTCTGGAGCCAGCTTATGCGCTTTCCGCTTCTGTTTGCTCTCTTACTTCTTACAGGCTGTAGCCACATGGCGAATGACCGCTGGCAGGGCCAGGATAAAGCCCAGCATTTTATCGCTTCTGCGATGCTGTCGGCTGCGGGTAATGAATATGCCCAACATCAAGGCTACAGCCGGGATCGTAGTGCAGCAATAGGCTTTATGTTTTCGGTTAGTCTTGGGGCATCAAAAGAGCTTTGGGATAGCCGCCCTGCCGGGAGCGGCTGGAGCTGGAAAGATTTTGCCTGGGACGTAGCCGGCGCAACAACCGGCTATGCGGTATGGCAGATGGCTCATTACTAAAGGCGAATGCCTTTACCCTTGCGATGCAGCATCAGGGAGACAATAAAGGCCAGCGCCCCCATCACCGTGACGTACCAGAAGAACGTTGTTTCACTGCCCCAGGATTTAAGCGACAGCGCGACGTATTCCGCTGACCCGCCAAATAACGCATTAGCCACTGCATATGATAGCCCTACCCCAAGCGCCCTGACCTGGGCAGGGAACATCTCAGCTTTCAATATCCCGCTAATTGACGTGTAAAAACTGACGATCACCAGTGCAACCATGATAAGTCCAAAAGCGGCATAAGGTGAGGTGGTATGCCGCAGAGCGCTTAATAGTGGAACGGTGCCAAGAGTCAGTAAACCGCCAAAAATCAGCATTGAGGTTCTGCGGCCTATTTTATCCGATAGCGCACCGATGGCGGGCTGAATAAACATGAAGACCAGCAGGGCGAGGGTCATTACCACGCTTGCTACGTTGGCATGCATGCCGGAGGTATTGACCAGATATTTTTGCATATAGGTGGTGAAGGTGTAGAAGCTCAAGGATCCCGCGGCGGTAAAACCGAGTACCATTAAAAAGGCTTTACGGTTACGCCATAGCCCTTTAAGCGAGCCCGCCTCCTTCAGTGCCCTGACCTCTTGTTGAGATGTTTCATCCAGCTGGCGGCGCAGCCACAGCGCCACAACCGCCAGAGCAGCGCCCATTGCAAACGGGATGCGCCAGCCCCATGCGCGAAGATCTGCATCGCTGAGAACGTGTTGAAGGATCACCACAACCAACAGAGCAAGCAGTTGCCCGCCAATTAGCGTGACATACTGGAAGGAAGCATAGAATCCTTTTCGCCCTTCAACAGCGACTTCACTCATGTATGTCGCGCTGGTGCCGTACTCGCCCCCTACCGAAAGCCCCTGGAACAGACGTGCAAGCAGTAGCAACGCGGGCGCCCATGTTCCAATAACGTCATACCCGGGAAGGCAGGCAATCACCAGCGAGCCGACGCACATCATGCATACCGATATGAGCATCGAGGTCTTTCGACCTTTTCTGTCGGCGATCCTGCCGAACAACCATCCGCCGACAGGACGCATTAAAAACCCGGCGGCAAAGACGCCAGCGGTTTGCAGAAGTTGTGTTGTGGTATTTCCTGATGGAAAAAAGATATGCGCGAAATAGAGAGAGCAGAATGAATAAACGTAAAAATCGAACCACTCTACCAGGTTCCCTGATGAAGCCCCCACGATTGCCCAAACACGACGGCGGGTATCTTTACCCGTTAAGTTGGTGTTTTCCGTATCTGTACTTGCTACGGTTTCTGTCATTTTTAATCCCCTGTCTCACATTGCGGGCCAGTGTCCACCCACAGTAAAACCGGATTTAAAACGAACCGTTAGGTAAAAAAAATGTTTCAAGTATGTTTCATTACGTTTTGTGAAGTTGATCTGCTATTGAATTATTAGCGAGCATAGTAATTATCCCCACTTTTGTTGATGCGCTTTTTTCCTTTGCAAATAATCGTCGTCCCCACGGATTTTATCCCACCACGCTTTGAATACTGCGGCAGCTTCAGCTTTAACCTGATCGTGATCGAGTGGTTTGACCTGACGCTCCTTATCGTACTTTTTACCGCCTTTGTGATTGGCGTATCGACGGGCACGTGTATAGCCCATCTGAATAAATTTACGAGCCATATCCATGCCGACAAAGTCGTTTTGTTGGCGGTATTCTTCAAACAGGGCATATATCTCTTTTGCAGAACGCGCCGCAACCTCAGCATTTTTGTAGCGCCAGTGAGGAAGGATTTCACCTTTATAAGGCTCGACCATCAAAACGCCCTGCTCTCCACGGCCAACCTGGTAGAGCTCGGGATGTTCGCGGAAATTAATGTTGGCAAAATCTTGCTGATAATCAAATGGACGGGTCAAATCGGCACCATTGTTAAAGTCTTTCTAACAATTTTAGACGGCAATGAAGAAAAGTTGTGGAGCTTTTTTGGGCACAAAAAAGCCAAAAGGCCATCCTTCCGGATGGCCTCTTCACTTAATTAATGCCTGGCAGTGGATGAATCACACTGTGATTCATCCTCCGGGCCATTGCTTCGCAACGTTCAAAAGCATTCGCTTTTGTCCTGCTCTCTGTCGAGTAGTGAACTGCCCTGA
>NZ_JAIWPG020000039.1 GCF_020532665.2 Lelliottia sp. WAP21 | reverse complement strand
TCTTTGATACCAACGATTTCAACTTCTTCGCCAACTTTAACGATACCGCGCTCTACACGACCGGTCACAACAGTACCACGGCCGGAGATAGAGAATACGTCTTCGATTGGCAGCAGGAATGGCTTGTCGATAGCACGTTCTGGTTCTGGGATGTAAGAATCCAGGAAGCCAGCCAGTTCAACGATTTTCGCTTCCCACTCTGCTTCGCCTTCCAGCGCTTTCAGAGCAGAACCACGTACGATTGGAGTATCGTCGCCTGGGAAATCGTACTGAGACAGCAGTTCACGAACTTCCATCTCTACCAGTTCCAGCAGCTCTTCGTCATCAACCATGTCGCATTTGTTCAGGAACACGATGATGTAAGGAACGCCTACCTGACGACCCAGCAGGATGTGCTCACGAGTCTGAGGCATAGGGCCGTCAGTCGCAGCAACAACCAGGATCGCGCCGTCCATCTGCGCAGCACCGGTGATCATGTTTTTAACATAGTCGGCGTGGCCTGGGCAGTCTACGTGTGCGTAGTGGCGAGTCGGGGTGTCATATTCAACGTGAGA
>NZ_JAIWPG020000038.1 GCF_020532665.2 Lelliottia sp. WAP21 | reverse complement strand
CGCAGGTGATGACACCAGTCCGGAGCCGGAAACCGAATCCGGCGCGTTCTGGGCCCGACTTCACCACGAGCGGGAGCTTAACAGAACGGCCCGCATTCACCTGTTCAGCAACGCTGCCCACCTTGCACCGGGACAGGTGCTTGAGCCGCAGGGCGATGTCATAACTGCCCTGAAAGAGGGCGTTATCCTCACCCTGGTGACCTACCGGGGGGCCCGTGATTCCCGTCTGCATGTGTCGGTGTGGGGAATGCCTTACACCGAGCGTTACTGTTTCCGCCCGGTGGAAATCCCGCGTCCGGTCATCCCGGGTACGCTTCCGGCCCGCATTGAGAGCCGGGAGAAGAACGACATTTACGCCCATCTGGACGAGCAGGGGCGCTACCGGGTGAAACTGGACTTCGACCGGGAGGGGACGGAACCCGGTTACGGTTACCTGTGGCTGCGGATGGCGAAACCTTATGCCGGTGAAACGCTGGGCTGGCATACGCCGCTCATCGATGGCACCGAAGTGGCCATTGCGTACAGCAACGGTGATATTGACCTGCCGTACATCGCGTATGCATTACACGACTCCGAACATCCGGACCTCGTGAACCGGGACAATCACACCCGAAATATCCTCAGAACACCCGCTAACTCAAAACTGCGGATGGAAGACAAACGCGGCGAGGAGCACATCAAGCTCGCCACGGAATACGGCAAGA
>NZ_JAIWPG020000037.1 GCF_020532665.2 Lelliottia sp. WAP21 | reverse complement strand
TATCTCGGCTACCGCAGTGATGCACGTCTGCGTCTGACCGTGCCTGTGCGATTGCTCCCTGAGCCTCGTCTGGGCAAGGGCAGGCGTATACAGCTGGGCAGAACCGGTTTACTGGGTCTGAAGGAAGGCAAACTCAATACGCTACGGGAAAGTCTCACCGTCAGTCTGGGCTGCTATGAAGGGCAGCAATGCTCTGCGTTACCGCCCGCTGAAGACGGGCATTACCGCTTCAACTAATCACGTACTCCCACTCTCAATAAAGGAACTTTTGAATGGCAACAGTAACCCGCTGGTGGGCGCTGACGCTTATTGCCTGTAGCCTGCTCGCTGGCTGCGGTCTGACGCAGACCGTCACGGACGGTACGGTCAGCATCACGAAATCCATCTTCTACAAGAAAATTAAAACGCTGCATCTGGATTTTACCCCACGCACGGCCATTAACGCCGATGCCGCACAGACGCCGCTGGCAACCATGGTGCGGGTCTGGCAGCTCAAAGATCGTAAAGCGGTTGATGCCGCCGATTACCAGACGCTGCTGCGCAATGCCGATACGGTACTTAAGGACGATGTACTTGCATCAAAAGCGCTGCTGGTGATGCCCAACGGCAGCGTTTCTCTGAATATGCCCATGGATGAAGACGCCCAGTTCGTGGCGGTGGTGGGATTATTTAATCGACCGGATCAGAAGGACAACCGCTGGCGGCTGGTACTGACCCGTGACGACCTGGATCCTGACAAACCCCGGACCATCGAGCTGGGTGACGGCTGGCTCAGCCTTGTACCGGTAAAGGAGTGACAAAATGGATAACTGGCTGGCGCTCTTCGACGGGCAGACTCGCTATTTTCTGGATATCAACGACAGCCAGGTAAAGCCGGATGTTCTGCGATTTCGGGGCAGGGAAGCACT
>NZ_JAIWPG020000036.1 GCF_020532665.2 Lelliottia sp. WAP21 | reverse complement strand
AAGTAACGGACATTAACGTTTACGGGAACCAGCGCGCGGTCTCCGGCCGTGTCATTTTCTGTCAGCCGGTAAGAAGCCTTTAATCTGAAATGCTGTACCACATCTTCCTGAAGGGCCGTTGCGTGCAGGGGGGTGCCGGGGACGAGCCTGGTGCCGTACTCGTCCGCGAGGCGGACAGCGGCGGTGCCCTGCGGGTCTGCAACGTACAGGCCGTCGGGGTCAGCGGGCCATCCGGGCTCCAGGTTAACGACGGCATCCGTGGCCGTCTGCTCGCTGCAGCCGGCAATGGCGATGGCAAAGGGTTTCCAGGGGGACCAGCCTGCAGGGCCGTCATAAAGATTTTTGGGCAGGACAACGGTATGGGCGGAGTTCTGGCCCCAGACGCGGACGTAACAGGCACTGTCCACTATCTGCCCCTGGAAGTGTGCCAGGCCCTGGTGCACCGGCCGGTCTTCCGTCGGGGTGTGATCCGGCGGGGCGGCGGCCATGGCGGGTCCGGCAGCAGACAGCAGAAATATCAGCAGCGTTGATTGAGAGAGGTTTGTCATTGTTATATTTCTACAAAAATCTTGCTGAAGAAATGCGGACGCCAGGGGGCACGTCCGCGTCCTGTCAGGATCAGTTGTAGGTGACGTTAAACGTGGCCACAGATTCAACTGAACCGGCGGTCGGCACGCCAGCGGTGGATTTATAATCAACAGACAGTGGGATGATGGTGGTGCCATCCTGGATGGTGGTTGCTGACGTCAGGGTGCCGTCGTTCAGGCCGATAGGCTGGCCGTCCGGTCCGAACAGCGCCAGGCCGACGTTGGTGGCCGCGCCGGCACTGGCGGTGTTCGCCAGCAGGGCCGCATCATTTACATCGGCGTTGCCGTTGAAGGAGACGGCGGCAGTCTGCTGAATGGTAGAATCACAGTCAACCAGTTTGATCTGGAAGTTTTTCTTCTGGTTAGCCAGTTCACCCGCAGCAGTGAAAGAGGCTGAGCGCACCTGGTCCAGAATAACGGTCTGGTCAGCGGA
>NZ_JAIWPG020000035.1 GCF_020532665.2 Lelliottia sp. WAP21 | reverse complement strand
CAAAGGTCGCAGGTGGAAGCTGTGCGAATCGCCACTGATAATCTAGACACTTCCGAGCCATTGATAATACTGGTTTTCATATTCCGTCGGTGACATCTGATTGCTCGAACCATGCCGACGCTTACTGTTATAAAACATTTCGATATAATCAAAAATATCGCTGCGGGCTTCTTCCCGTGTTCCGTAGATCTTTTTCTTTATCCGTTCGCGTTTCAGCAACTGGAAAAAGCTTTCTGCAACCGCATTAGCGTGACAGTTACTGCGACGGCTCATGCTGCCCTGCAGACCGTGTGATTTCAGGAACGACTGCCACTCATGGCTTGTGTACTGACTGCCCTGATCCGAATGAACCAGTACCTGTTTTTGGGGATTACGCCGCCATACAGCCATCAGCAGTGCGTTCAGGACAATGTCCTTTGTCATCCGGGATTGCATTGACCAGCCGATAATGTTGCGTGAGAACAGATCAACAACCACGGCAAGATACAGCCAGCCTTCGTGGGTCCTGATGTAGGTTATGTCCGTTACCCAACGCTCATCCGAAGCATCCGGATTGAACTGTCGCTGGAGCCTGTTGGGCGATACAATACTGGCCTCGTCTTTGCGTGCCCGCGGGCTCCGGTACCCGATCTGAGCCTTTACCCCGGCACGATTCATCAGTCGCCAGACTCTGTTCACTCCGCACTATTGCCCGCTATCCCGCAAGTCCAGATGGATCTTGCGATAACCATAAACGCAACCGGACTCCAGCTAGAACTGTTTGATCTGTCCCGTCAGTCTCAGATCTATCTGGTGGCGCTTAGAATACGGTTGCTTAAACCAGGCGTAAAAGCCACTGGGATGAACATCCAGCACCCTGCAGAGCAGACGAACAGGCCAGCAACGGGAGTTGTCACGAATAAAGGCGTACCTCAGTCGGACAGCTTTGCAAAGTACGCCGCGGCTTTTTTTAATATGTCCCGTTCGTCAGTAACCCGCTTCAGCTCCTTCTGGAGTCGGCGGATCTCGGCCTGAGCATCTGACTGTTCTTTATTAGTGGATGAGTCCGGACCGTACTTCTTTATCCAGGCGTAAAGGCTGTGGGTGGTGATATCGAGACGTGTTGCAACACTGGAAACTGAATGACCGCGATCAATAACCTGTTTGACTCCTTCAACTCAGTACAGCCCCACGTCATTTAAAAAAATAACATTAATCAACTTATTAATTATATTTCCCAACTGACACTAATCCA
>NZ_JAIWPG020000034.1 GCF_020532665.2 Lelliottia sp. WAP21 | reverse complement strand
AAAAGCCGGGGTCAGGACCCCGGCTTGATATAACGAAAGAAAGCGTTAACTGGCGACAGCCATACCAACCGTCATATGCAGACCGTAGAACACGCCACGCCCAATGAGTTCTCCCGCCAGCACCAGCACAAAGGCAAGGGACAATACCGGCAAAGCAGGTTGATAACCTTTAATCTGAGGAAGAATCCAACAGGTCAGCGCGAGGGCCAGCAGAACGATACGCCAGGCCATCAGCGATCCATAATCCGGTACCAGAGCAGAAGCCTGCTGGATTGAACTATGAATAGTGGCCAGCTCTGCACCCTGCATTAACGCCACGATCGCACTGACCACCAGTGCCAGCAGCGAAACGGCAGGCAGTAATCGCATAGCCCAGCCATCAACACCCGCGACGCGCAACAGCAGGAAGCCCAGCAGCGGACCGCCGATAAACATCGTCAGGAAGAAGCTCATCGGTGTCCAGACGCTGTACCAGGTTGGGACGGTGTCGATGGTGTTATAGACACGTACCATCATCCACACGAAGACCACGCCCAGCACCATCGTCACAATCAGCCATAACGTACGTAACCCTGCAGGCAGTTTTTTCAGGGCTGCCAGCAACCAGCCAAGCCCACCAATGGCAAAGAAGATCGCACCGCTGGCAATCTCATTACTCAGTGATGATGCGCCAATACGGTTCAACGAGTTGAAGGCGCGCATTGGGGACCCCAGGTGCAATGTCGACGCGATAAAGCCGATGCCCATTAACACCCACAAACCAAACATGCTCAGCACCAGACGCTGCTGCTGTTCAGGCTGTAACTGTCCTTTAAGCAACGCCAGCGCGAGAACGATAAAGCCACCGGCCACGCACTGCCCAAAGACGGTGAAAATCATCAGCGGCCATTCATGCCATCCACTTCCCATGTCACACCTCCTTCGGGTTAGCCAGATAGCCGGTGGTATCACCCGTCGGACGGCTATTAGCGTTAGGTTTAATTACAATGCTCGGCCTGGTGAAGTGCGCGGAGGGCAGCGGTGCAACGGCCGCAAGCTCACCATGCTTTTTACGCAGTTCGTCTATCGGACCAAAGTCCAGCGCACGCAGCGGGCAGGACTCGACGCAGATCGGTTTCTTGCCGTCTGCGACGCGGGTATGGCAGCCGTCGCATTTGGTCATGTGACCTTTCGCGGCGTTGTACTGCGGCGCGCCGTACGGACAGGCCATATGGCAGTAGCGACAGCCGATGCAGACATCTTCATCCACCACGACAAAGCCATCGTCACGCTTGTGCATAGCCCCGCTCGGACACACTTTGGTGCAGGCCGGGTCTTCACAGTGGTTACAGGCAATCGACAGATAATAGGCAAAGACGTTCTGATGCCAGACGCCGTTGTCTTCCTGCCAGTCGCC
>NZ_JAIWPG020000033.1 GCF_020532665.2 Lelliottia sp. WAP21 | reverse complement strand
CCTAATGCTGGTCACTTAAGGTGATCAGCATTTTTTTTCGGCGGATATTTCCGGGCTTTTGCTCTTAATTCCCGGGGATAATTTCGCTCCCTTCTTCCCGGTAACACCAGCCATTTTGCTTTCTCATACATCGTTCTTAACTCGCCCGGCATCTTACCCGGCGATGCCCACGGCAACGTTATCAGCAGCCGGGTGATTTCACTTATTGAACCACTAAAGCTCAGCTGGTAAGGCAGATAATCGCCTTTCAGTTCGAACGCCATCCTTACCATCTGGTACCTCACCAGATTGTAAGTCAGCAGGACACCCCATAACTCCTGTCGCACCAGCTCCGGCAACTTGCTGCGTAACGTCCAGCGACTGTCCAGCATTCCCTGTTTCGCTTCCCGGTAACCCAGTTCAATTTCCCATCTGTGTCGATATAACTCACTGATATCTTTGCCCGGATAGCGATTCGGGTCTGTCAGGGATGTCAGCACCTGTCTTTCTTTACCGTCTACCGTTCGGGTCAGCAGCCTTGCTGTGAACTGCCCGGGGAGCGCAGGCCATTGTTTCCGGGCCTGCGGGCTGGTTTTCAGTTCTACAAGCTCGTCGCCACGCCCCAGTTTACGCACAACTTCATATTGTGTGTTTTTTTTCAGCGGCAGCAGCCAGTGCCGTTTTTCTCCCGATGTCTGCCAGTGATGGAGCAGTCCCGGGGAGTAAAAGCCCTTATCGAACAGTGTGATACTCTCATCCGGCGTTCTCTCTGCCAGTTGCGCTGCCAGTCGCATTTCGCTGACGTTCTCGCTGTCAAAGGCACTGGCGTTAATCAGATGACTGCTCAGCTCCATCAGGCAGACCATCCGGACCTGCGGATAGCCACCGATGCCATTTCCACCGGCAGGTCTGCTGAAGGCCGCGCTGTTTTCCGGCGTGTCTGCCGTACGCCAGACGACACCATCCACGGCAAAGAGGTTCAGGCCGTGCCATTTCGGATGGGCCGCCTGTTGGTTCCAGTGTCGCTGTGTAATGTCGAACAACTCCCGCACAGCATCTTCCCCGAGGGTTTTTCGGCGCTGAATGACTGAGCTGCGGGCGGTGAACGGTTCACCGGTCCTGTCAGTGATATCCATCAGATTGACGATTTCGGTCATGGGGCGATTGCAGAAGATGGACATGCCAACGACAAGCCAGATCATAGATTCAAGAGGAAGTTTGCGTTTGCGGAGCGTGACAGTATCAGTCAACGTTAACGCCTTTTGAATAAATTCAGCGGGAATGAGGTCAGAAAGGCTACGGGCATGCTCAGGGGAGGTGATATTAATAATGCCGAGGGCTTGTGAAAGTTCCATTAAAAAAGGGTCCATGATGAACATGAACCCTTTTTACACCAGCCACCGGATCGTTCAACCGATCCTTAAACGATCGGCATTAGG
>NZ_JAIWPG020000032.1 GCF_020532665.2 Lelliottia sp. WAP21 | reverse complement strand
TTTCATCAGACAATCTGTGTGGACACTACAAAGGCAGGTTCTTTCAGGTAAGGAGGTGATCCAACCGCAGGTTCCCCTACGGTTACCTTGTTACGACTTCACCCCAGTCATGAATCACAAAGTGGTAAGCGCCCTCCCGAAGGTTAAGCTACCTACTTCTTTTGCAACCCACTCCCATGGTGTGACGGGCGGTGTGTACAAGGCCCGGGAACGTATTCACCGTAGCATTCTGATCTACGATTACTAGCGATTCCGACTTCATGGAGTCGAGTTGCAGACTCCAATCCGGACTACGACATACTTTATGAGGTCCGCTTGCTCTCGCGAGGTCGCTTCTCTTTGTATATGCCATTGTAGCACGTGTGTAGCCCTACTCGTAAGGGCCATGATGACTTGACGTCATCCCCACCTTCCTCCAGTTTATCACTGGCAGTCTCCTTTGAGTTCCCGGCCGAACCGCTGGCAACAAAGGATAAGGGTTGCGCTCGTTGCGGGACTTAACCCAACATTTCACAACACGAGCTGACGACAGCCATGCAGCACCTGTCTCAGAGTTCCCGAAGGCACCAAAGCATCTCTGCTAAGTTCTCTGGATGTCAAGAGTAGGTAAGGTTCTTCGCGTTGCATCGAATTAAACCACATGCTCCACCGCTTGTGCGGGCCCCCGTCAATTCATTTGAGTTTTAACCTTGCGGCCGTACTCCCCAGGCGGTCGACTTAACGCGTTAGCTCCGGAAGCCACTCCTCAAGGGAACAACCTCCAAGTCGACATCGTTTACGGCGTGGACTACCAGGGTATCTAATCCTGTTTGCTCCCCACGCTTTCGCACCTGAGCGTCAGTCTTTGTCCAGGGGGCCGCCTTCGCCACCGGTATTCCTCCAGATCTCTACGCATTTCACCGCTACACCTGGAATTCTACCCCCCTCTACAAGACTCTAGCCTGCCAGTTTCGAATGCAGTTCCCAGGTTGAGCCCGGGGATTTCACATCCGACTTGACAGACCGCCTGCGTGCGCTTTACGCCCAGTAATTCCGATTAACGCTTGCACCCTCCGTATTACCGCGGCTGCTGGCACGGAGTTAGCCGGTGCTTCTTCTGCGAGTAACGTCAATCACCAGGGTTATTAGCCTTGATGCCTTCCTCCTCGCTGAAAGTACTTTACAACCCGAAGGCCTTCTTCATACACGCGGCATGGCTGCATCAGGCTTGCGCCCATTGTGCAATATTCCCCACTGCTGCCTCCCGTAGGAGTCTGGACCGTGTCTCAGTTCCAGTGTGGCTGGTCATCCTCTCAGACCAGCTAGGGATCGTCGCCTAGGTGAGCCGTTACCCCACCTACTAGCTAATCCCATCTGGGCACATCTGATGGCAAGAGGCCCGAAGGTCCCCCTCTTTGGTCTTGCGACGTTATGCGGTATTAGCTACCGTTTCCAGTAGTTATCCCCCTCCATCAGGCAGTTTCCCAGACATTACTCACCCGTCCGCCGCTCGTCACCCGGAAGCAAGCTTCCTGTGTTACCGCCCGACTTGCATGTGTTAGGCCTGCCGCCAGCGTTCAATCTGAGCCATGATCAAACTCTTCAATTTAAGTTTGATGCTCGTGAATTAAACTTCGTAATGAATTACGTATGTTCACTCAGAGACTTTGGTATTCATTTAGCGTCTTTCGACGTTTAGAATCCATGTCACTTTGAGTGCCCACACAGATTGTCTGATAAATTGTTAAAGAGCAGTGCAACGCGGCTTTCGCTCA
>NZ_JAIWPG020000031.1 GCF_020532665.2 Lelliottia sp. WAP21 | reverse complement strand
TTTGCTCTTTAAAAATCTGGATCAAGCTGAAAATTGAAACGACACACTGTGTCTGTTCTCCGTAATAAGAACAGGCAAGCGGTGTGTTCGAGTCTCTCAAATTTTCGCAAAACGATGATGAATCGAAAGAAACATCTTCGGGTTGTGAGGTTAAGCGACTAAGCGTACACGGTGGATGCCCTGGCAGTCAGAGGCGATGAAGGACGTGCTAATCTGCGATAAGCGTCGGTAAGGTGATATGAACCGTTATACCCGACGATTTCCGAATGGGGAAACCCAGTGTGTTCCGACACACTATCATTACGTGAATACATAGCGTAATGAAGCGAACCGGGGGAACTGAAACATCTAAGTACCCCGAGGAAAAGAAATCAACCGAGATTCCCCCAGTAGCGGCGAGCGAACGGGGAGCAGCCCAGAGTCTGAATCAGCATGTGTGTTAGTGGAACGGTCTGGAAAGTCCGACGGTACAGGGTGATAGTCCCGTACACAAAAATGCATGTGCTGTGAACTCGAAGAGTAGGGCGGGACACGTGGTATCCTGTCTGAATATGGGGGGACCATCCTCCAAGGCTAAATACTCCTGACTGACCGATAGTGAACCAGTACCGTGAGGGAAAGGCGAAAAGAACCCCGGCGAGGGGAGTGAAACAGAACCTGAAACCGTGTACGTACAAGCAGTGGGAGCCTTGATTTATCAGGGTGACTGCGTACCTTTTGTATAATGGGTCAGCGACTTATATTCTGTAGCAAGGTTAACCGTATAGGGGAGCCGAAGGGAAACCGAGTCTTAACTGGGCGTTAAGTTGCAGGGTATAGACCCGAAACCCGGTGATCTAGCCATGGGCAGGTTGAAGGTTGGGTAACACTAACTGGAGGACCGAACCGACTAATGTTGAAAAATTAGCGGATGACTTGTGGCTGGGGGTGAAAGGCCAATCAAACCGGGAGATAGCTGGTTCTCCCCGAAAGCTATTTAGGTAGCGCCTCGTGAACTCATCTTCGGGGGTAGAGCACTGTTTCGGCTAGGGGGCCATCCCGGCTTACCAACCCGATGCAAACTACGAATACCGAAGAATGTTATCACGGGAGACACACGGCGGGTGCTAACGTCCGTCGTGAAGAGGGAAACAACCCAGACCGCCAGCTAAGGTCCCAAAGTCATGGTTAAGTGGGAAACGATGTGGGAAGGCACAGACAGCCAGGATGTTGGCTTAGAAGCAGCCATCATTTAAAGAAAGCGTAATAGCTCACTGGTCGAGTCGGCCTGCGCGGAAGATGTAACGGGGCTAAACCATGCACCGAAGCTGCGGCAGCGACACTATGTGTTGTTGGGTAGGGGAGCGTTCTGTAAGCCGTTGAAGGTGTCCTGTGAGGGGTGCTGGAGGTATCAGAAGTGCGAATGCTGACATAAGTAACGATAAAGCGGGTGAAAAGCCCGCTCGCCGGAAGACCAAGGGTTCCTGTCCAACGTTAATCGGGGCAGGGTGAGTCGACCCCTAAGGCGAGGCCGAAAGGCGTAGTCGATGGGAAACAGGTTAATATTCCTGTACTTGGTGTTACTGCGAAGGGGGGACGGAGAAGGCTATGTTAGCCGGGCGACGGTTGTCCCGGTTTAAGCATGTAGGCGGAGGTTCCAGGTAAATCCGGTTCCTTATTAACGCTGAGGTGTGATGACGAGGCACTACGGTGCTGAAGTAACAAATGCCCTGCTTCCAGGAAAAGCCTCTAAGCATCAGGTAACATCAAATCGTACCCCAAACCGACACAGGTGGTCAGGTAGAGAATACCAAGGCGCTTGAGAGAACTCGGGTGAAGGAACTAGGCAAAATGGTGCCGTAACTTCGGGAGAAGGCACGCTGATGGTAAGTGAAGCGACTTGCTCGTGGAGCTGAAATCAGTCGAAGATACCAGCTGGCTGCAACTGTTTATTAAAAACACAGCACTGTGCAAACACGAAAGTGGACGTATACGGTGTGACGCCTGCCCGGTGCCGGAAGGTTAATTGATGGGGTTAGCGGTAACGCGAAGCTCTTGATCGAAGCCCCGGTAAACGGCGGCCGTAACTATAACGGTCCTAAGGTAGCGAAATTCCTTGTCGGGTAAGTTCCGACCTGCACGAATGGCGTAATGATGGCCAGGCTGTCTCCACCCGAGACTCAGTGAAATTGAACTCGCTGTGAAGATGCAGTGTACCCGCGGCAAGACGGAAAGACCCCGTGAACCTTTACTATAGCTTGACACTGAACACTGGTCCTTGATGTGTAGGATAGGTGGGAGGCTTTGAAGCGTGGACGCCAGTCTGCGTGGAGCCAACCTTGAAATACCACCCTTTAATGGCTGGTGTTCTAACGTAGACCCGTAATCCGGGTTGCGGACAGTGTCTGGTGGGTAGTTTGACTGGGGCGGTCTCCTCCTAAAGAGTAACGGAGGAGCACGAAGGTTAGCTAATCCTGGTCGGACATCAGGAGGTTAGTGCAATGGCATAAGCTAGCTTGACTGCGAGAGTGACGGCTCGAGCAGGTGCGAAAGCAGGTCATAGTGATCCGGTGGTTCTGAATGGAAGGGCCATCGCTCAACGGATAAAAGGTACTCCGGGGATAACAGGCTGATACCGCCCAAGAGTTCATATCGACGGCGGTGTTTGGCACCTCGATGTCGGCTCATCACATCCTGGGGCTGAAGTAGGTCCCAAGGGTACGGCTGTTCGCCGTTTAAAGTGGTACGCGAGCTGGGTTTAGAACGTCGTGAGACAGTTCGGTCCCTATCTGCCGTGGGCGCTGGAGAATTGAGGGGGGCTGCTCCTAGTACGAGAGGACCGGAGTGGACGCATCACTGGTGTTCGGGTTGTCATGCCAATGGCATTGCCCGGTAGCTAAATGCGGAAAAGATAAGTGCTGAAAGCATCTAAGCACGAAACTTGCCCCGAGATGAGTTCTCCCTGACTCCTTTGAGAGTCCTGAAGGAACGTTGAAGACTACGACGTTGATAGGTCGGGTGTGTAAGCGCAGCGATGCGTTGAGCTAACCGATACTAATGAACCGTGAGGCTTAACCTTACAACGCCGAAGATGTTTTGGCG
>NZ_JAIWPG020000030.1 GCF_020532665.2 Lelliottia sp. WAP21 | reverse complement strand
ACAGATGTTTGAGCAGCGGCTGAAACCGCTTAACGAGGCGTTGCTGTTCTCAGCCCCGGAAGGCATGGCCCTGACCAGTGGTGAAGATATGCAGCTGGCCGCAGCCCGGAACCTGACGGTTAACGCAGGGGGCGATATCAGCGTCGGAACAATGGGCAATCTGACCGCGCTGGCCGGGGAGAAGCTGGGGCTCTTTGCCCGCACCGGCCAACTGAGCCTGAAGTCCGGAGAAGGACCAGTCGATGTCCAGGCGCAAAACGCTAACATGCGATTGTTCGCTGAGAAAAAGCTGACGCTGAGCTCAGCGAGTGACATCTCCCTGGCCGGGAAAAAACGTATCACGCTGATCGGCGGCGGAAGCTATCTTCGACTTGAGGCCGGGAAGGTCGAGTATGGTACGACGGCGTCGTATATGCGTAAAGTGAAGCGAACTATGGCTGCATCAGCCAGTGCTAAACCAGCTCAGGCCGTATCCCTGCCACCTCCGGCGACCATGCGGGAATTCAATCCCGAAACGCTCACCCCGTGGGTGACGCCGGTTTATGCAAAATCCTGTCTGAAGGAGAAAGGCTGCACGGATGCCGGTACTGCCGAAGAGCCCGTTGATAACTTTGGACAGATGACAATTTTTGCCCAGCCTGTCGAGGACGACTGCTGCGGTTACGGCCATCAGCATGAGCATGCAGATGATGAAGTCGTTCAGCATGCCCAGTCGGCAAAAAAACGTAAGCCTGACGCCGGGGGCGAAAATGCGCCAGCTCAGGCAACGGCTGCACCGCTTGCTCTGGGTGCTGCTACTGGCGTGATGACTCAGGTCTGGGGGGAATGGTCCCTGACCGGTGTATTGGGTGCAGCCCGGGGGATTCCGTATGTAGGGGCAATGATGTCCGCGCTCTACGTTCCATCTGCGGGCGAGGGGAGTGACAGGGTTCCTGGCCGGGACGAATTCTGGTACGAGGAAGAGTTGCGGCAGAAAGCCATCACCGGGGCAAAAGCAACAACCCGGGTGAGGTTCTTCTGGCGCCAGGATGAGCAGGGCAACATGCGGGTCTATGGCGTCCATACGGGTGAAGGTTCCCCGTATGAAGGTGTCCGTACGGCAAACATGGTGTGGAGTAGTGAACATAATCGGTATGAGTTCACTCCAGCTCATGGTGCCGATGGTCCGCTGATAACCTGGACACCTGAGAAACCTGAAGGCAGTGACCTTCCCTCACATACCGGCAGTGACATCAAGCCAATAGACCAGGCTACAATACTCGTCACGCCAATTCCTGACGGCAAAGATGAATACACGACACCACCATTCCCGGTGCCGGACGAACGCGATCTTAATGATTATATTCTGGTGTTCCCTGCGGACTCCGGGATTAAGCCGATTTATGTTTATCTCAAAACCGCGAGGGATGAGCCAGGTGTGGCAACAGGGAAGGGTGAGATACTATCAGGTTCTGAAAAATGGCTTGAAGCAGCAAGCTCGGGTCAGGGAGCACCTGTGCCAGCACAAGTTGCTGATAAACTTAGAGGAAAATCCTTCCGAAACTTTGACCACTTTAGGGAAGAGTTTTGGCTTGCTGTGTCTGAGTGTCCAGAACTTATGAAGGATTTTAAACCTTCTAACCAAACCCTGATAAGAATGGGGTTAGCGCCGTATCCCATCCCTTCAGAACAGGTGGGTGGTAGAACAACTTTTGAACTTCATCATTTAGAAGAAATCCAACATGGCGGAGAAGTGTTTAATGTGGATAATATAAACGTCACCACTCCTCGCTTACATATAGGAATACATAAAAATGCTAATAAATAATGAAAAAACAATAAGCGATTATACTGAGTCAGAGTTTATTGATCTGCTATCTAATTTCTTTGAGAATAAACATGGGCTAAATGCTAAAGATTTTAGGAAATTTATTGATGACCTACAACTGCACGTAGTTAACATTACCAAGCACCCACTCGGCAATGGACTAATTTTTAACACGCCAGATGAAATTGAATGCTCGCCATCAGGAATATTTGAAGAAATTAAAAAATGGAGAGTATCTCAAGGACTTCCTCTCTTTAAAGACTCTGAAACTAATTCCTGAGGTCAAAATGCCAGACAGAAAATCACCATCTTTATACGAAATTCTTACTGGCAACTTCACTGGGGACCTACCTCTTGAAATTGTAAACGAAGAAGACCAGGTCATTTTATCTGTATTGGATAACATCCAGCCTGAGTGTAAATTAATATAATTTCTAACGGTGTTTATGCGCATAAAGGGGCGGTGTTCTATGGAGCTTAAGCCAAAGCTTGAGGAATATACAGAGGATGAGTTTAGATCTTTTTTAAATGAATTTTTCACCAACCCTAAGAAATTAAAAGGGAAAGAGCGACAGCAATATATAGATAATTTAGTCGCACACTTTGACCTAATAGTAAATCACCCTGAAGGTAATGGATTGCTATTCTATCCACCAGATGACCGTGAAGATAGTCCTGATGGGGTAATCGGAGAAATAATAAGATGGAGAAAATCCCAAGGGCTTCCTTTATTTAAAGACTCTTAGGTCAAATAAAATCATGGATAGAAAATCACCATCTCTATATGAAATTCTTACTGGCAACTTTACAGGGGATCTTCCCCTTGAAGTTGTAAACGAAGAAGACCAGGTCATTTTATCCGTACTGGATAACATCCAGAGTATTTTGAACGCCCGGGCCGGGACCATATCCCATCTCCCAGATTATGGTTTGCCGGATATGACCAAGATTCTGCAAGGCATGCCTGGGACAGCCCACGAGCTGATCGATACGCTGGCAGGGGTTCTGCTCAAGTATGAACCCCGTTTGCAGTCCCTTAATGTAACTTTACTCGAACAGCAAGTGCCCGGGGAGTTGCGCTACGCCATCGATGCGGAACTAAGAGGTATCGGACTTGTACGGTATGGGACCGAGTTTATGCCAGAGGGTAAAGTGATGATCAGGCACTTGAAACAACAGCAGCATCTGGAAAACCATCAGTTTATCTAATCAACTCTTACCCTCATTCGATACGGATTTCACAATGTCCCATACTACCGAACGCCACCTTAAGACCGGAAACGATCCACGCACAATGCCTGATTATTCAGTGCTACGTGATGAGCTTGCCAAACTCTCCCATCCTGCCCGTCCGGATGTGAACTGGGGGAATGTTGAAAAACTGGCATTAAACCTTTTCGATACCAATGGTGTCGAGCTTCAGTCGGCGGCGTGGTATACCCTGGCAAGGGCACAACAGGCGGGTATACAGGGTTTCAATGAAGGTATGGCGATTCTGGATGCCCTGATACGCTATCAATGGTCAGCAATGTGGCCCGCTTCTAGTCGGGTTCTTGTGACGCTGGAGACGGAAGATTCGGACGAAGCGGAAGGCTGGTTACCCGGTGGCATCCTTCATACCGATTTGCTGGTCCTGCTGCGTGTC
>NZ_JAIWPG020000003.1 GCF_020532665.2 Lelliottia sp. WAP21 | reverse complement strand
ACGTGATAAACCGGACCGCATGCTCTTCTCCTTGAAACTTTCTCACCTTCCAAACAGATCCTCGACAATACGCTCATTTCTGGTTATTGTCAGCTATCTGGATGTCTAAACGTTTATACGTATGCTGTGAGGATCTAAGGTTATGCCGATTCGGGTGCAGGACGAGCTACCAGCCGTCAATTTCTTGCGTGAGGAAAATGTCTTTGTCATGAAGGCCTCGCGTGCGACAGGTCAGGAAATTCGTCCACTGAAGGTTTTGATCCTTAATCTGATGCCGAAGAAGATCGAAACAGAAAATCAGTTCCTGCGTTTGCTCTCAAACTCGCCGCTGCAGGTGGATATTCAACTCCTGCGCATTGATGCTCGTGAATCGCGTAATACCCCTGCTGAGCATCTGAATAACTTCTACTGCGATTTCGAAGACATTCGTAATGAGAACTTTGACGGACTGATCGTCACTGGCGCTCCGCTTGGTCTGGTTGAGTTCAACGATGTTGCCTACTGGCCGCAGATCAAACAGGTTCTGGAGTGGGCAAAAGATCATGTGACTTCCACACTCTTTGTCTGCTGGGCCGTTCAGGCCGCGCTCAATATTCTTTATGGCATTCCAAAACAGACGCGTACCGAAAAGCTATCGGGTGTCTATGAGCACCATATTCTCCATCCGCACGCGCTGCTGACGCGTGGGTTTGATGATTTCTTCCTGGCCCCGCATTCTCGCTACGCCGATTTCCCGGCCGCGCTGATACGTGATTACACTGACCTGGAAATCCTGGCTGAAACAGAAGACGGAGATGCCTATCTGTTTGCCAGTAAAGACAAGCGTATCGCTTTTGTCACGGGTCATCCTGAATACGATGCACATACGCTGGCGGGAGAGTTTTTCCGCGATCTGGAAGCGGGACTTTCGCCAAAGGTACCGTATAACTATTTCCCAAAAGACGATCCACAAAACACACCACGAGCGTCCTGGCGCAGTCACGGTAATCTGCTCTTTACCAACTGGCTCAACTATTACGTCTATCAGATCACACCATACGATCTGCGACATATGAACCCGACGCTGGAATAATCCGCTAGCAAAAACGATCCTAAAGCGTTTCAGCTCTCCTTAACAGGCACCTTCGGGTGCCTTTTTTATTTCCGAAATTTTAATCAATGATCGAATGAAATTTAACTTATTAATTATCAGTCAGTTATATGTAATTATGAATTAAAATGGAAATTGTTTTTGATTTTGGAAAAATAATGGATAGTCTTAACTCTGCTGAGTGAAAACCACACAACGATCGTTCACTCGCCCTGAAGAGTATTTTTGGAACGAAAAGAGGATCCGCACTATGACGCAACAGGCAACGACAGCAGATGAATTGAGCTTTAGCCAGCCGCATGGCGAGCAAGAACAGCATGTATTGACGCCAGACGCGGTTGAATTTCTCACTGAACTGGTCACTCGCTTTACGCCAAAGCGGAACACGCTACTGGCTGCGCGGATCCAACAACAGCACGAAATCGATAACGGCACGCTTCCTGATTTTATTTCGGAAACCGCTTCCATTCGTCAATCTGACTGGAAGATACGCGGTATTCCCGCTGATTTGCAGGATCGTCGCGTCGAAATCACCGGTCCTGTTGAGCGGAAAATGGTGATCAATGCGATGAATGCGAACGTCAAAGTTTTTATGGCTGACTTCGAAGATTCGCTGGCACCGGACTGGCGTAAAGTGATCGAAGGCCAGATAAACCTGCGTGATGCGGTCAACGGTACGATCAGTTACACCAATGAAGCCGGAAAAATTTACCAGCTCAAACCCAATCCGGCCGTGCTGATTTGTCGTGTACGCGGTTTGCATCTGCCGGAGAAACACGTCACCTGGCGCAATGAAGCGATCCCCGGCAGCCTGTTTGATTTTGCGCTCTACTTCTTCCACAACCATAAAACCTTGCTGGCACAAGGCAGCGGCCCCTATTTCTATCTGCCTAAAACCCAATCCTGGCAGGAGGCCGCCTGGTGGAGTGAGGTGTTTAGCTATGCTGAAGATCGCTTCAACCTGCCGCGTGGGACCATCAAAGCCACCCTGTTGATTGAAACGCTGCCTGCGGTCTTCCAGATGGACGAGATTCTGCACGCCCTGCGTGATCATATCGTCGGGCTGAACTGTGGTCGCTGGGACTACATTTTCAGCTATATCAAGACCCTGAAAAATCATCCCGATCGCGTATTGCCGGACCGTCAGGTTGTCACCATGGATAAACCTTTCCTGAACGCCTATTCGCGCCTGTTGATTAAAACCTGTCACAAACGCGGTGCCTTCGCGATGGGCGGCATGGCGGCGTTTATTCCGAGCAAAGATGCGGAGCGCAATACTCAGGTATTAAACAAAGTGAAAGCGGATAAAGAGCTTGAGGCACGCAACGGCCACGACGGAACCTGGATTGCCCACCCTGGCCTGGCCGACACGGCAATGAGCGTATTCAGCCAAACGTTAGGCGACCGTCCAAATCAGCTGTTGGTCCTGCGCGAAGAAGATGCGCCGATCACCGCAGAACACCTGCTGGCGCCGTGTGAAGGTGAACGGACGGAAGAGGGGATGCGCGCCAATATCCGCGTCGCTGTGCAGTACATCGAGGCCTGGATCTCTGGCAACGGTTGTGTGCCGATCTACGGTCTGATGGAAGATGCGGCCACCGCCGAAATTTCACGCACCTCTATCTGGCAGTGGATCCATCACCAGAAAACGTTGAGTAACGGCAAGCCGGTGACCAAATCCCTGTTCCGTCAGATGCTGGCCGAAGAGATGATGACTATTCAGGAGGAGCTTGGAGAACACCGCTTTAGCAGTGGTCGCTTCGATGATGCTGCCCGCCTGATGGAGCAAATCACCACATCAGATGACTTAATCGACTTCCTCACCCTCCCGGGCTACCGCTTACTGGCCTGATTCACTCAATAATAATATGGAGCATCTGCACATGAAAACTCGTACCCAACAAATCGAAGCTTTACAGAAAGAGTGGACGCAACCGCGCTGGGAAGGTATCAACCGTCCATACAGTGCAGCGGAAGTGGTGAAATTACGCGGCTCGGTGAATCCGGAATGCACGCTGGCACAACTGGGTGCCGCAAAAATGTGGCGTCTGCTTCATGGTGAATCGAAGAAAGGGTACATCAACAGCCTCGGCGCACTCACCGGTGGTCAGGCCTTACAGCAGGCGAAAGCCGGGATTGAGGCCGTCTATTTGTCCGGCTGGCAGGTGGCTGCCGATGCTAACCTGGCATCCAGTATGTATCCGGACCAGTCACTCTATCCGGCCAACTCGGTGCCTTCGGTAGTTGATCGCATCAATAATACCTTTCGTCGGGCGGATCAGATTCAGTGGGCATCCGGCATCGAACCGAACGATCCCCGCTTTGTGGATTATTTCCTGCCGATTGTCGCAGATGCAGAAGCAGGTTTTGGCGGCGTACTGAATGCGTTTGAGTTGATGAAATCGATGATTGAAGCCGGTGCAGCGGCTGTCCACTTTGAAGACCAGCTGGCCTCGGTGAAGAAGTGCGGGCACATGGGCGGCAAAGTGCTGGTTCCGACCCAGGAAGCCATTCAAAAGCTGGTTGCGGCGCGTCTGGCTGCGGATGTGCTCGGCGTACCTACGCTTGTCATCGCCCGTACGGATGCGGATGCCGCCGATCTCATCACCTCCGACTGCGATCCCTATGACAGTGAGTTCATCACCGGTGAACGCACCAGCGAAGGCTTCTACCGTACCCATGCGGGAATTGAACAAGCCATCAGCCGTGGCCTGGCATATGCCCCTTATGCCGATCTGGTGTGGTGCGAAACGTCCACGCCGGATCTGGCCCTGGCGAAGCGCTTTGCCGATGCTATCCACGCAAAATACCCGGGCAAGCTTCTGGCCTATAACTGCTCGCCATCCTTCAACTGGCAGAAAAATCTCGATGATTCCACCATTGCGAGTTTCCAGGAGCAGCTGTCGGAGATGGGCTACAAATACCAGTTCATTACGCTGGCCGGTATCCACAGTATGTGGTTCAACATGTTTGATTTAGCCCACGCCTACGCGCAGGGCGAAGGAATGAAGCATTACGTCGAAAAAGTGCAGCAGCCGGAGTTTGCGGCCAGCAAGGAGGGCTACACCTTCGCCTCTCATCAACAGGAAGTCGGCACGGGTTATTTTGATAACGTCACCACGATCATTCAGGGCGGCGCCTCCTCCGTCACGGCTTTAACGGGATCGACGGAAGAAGCACAGTTCTGAGCCGTTTCATGCCCGGTTGCGCTGCACTGACCGGGCCTACGACTGACTCCCTCTCCCGCCGGGAGAGGGCTGGGTTGAGGGAGCAGAAAACATGTCGCGTGGCCGTGAATTACTGATAGCACAGACCATTTTGCAGGGCTTTGATGCTCAGTATGGTCGTTTTCTGGAAGTCACTTCTGGCGCGCAGCAACGCTTTGAACAGGCTGACTGGCATGCCGTTCAGCAGGCCATGAAGCAGCGCATTCATTTATACGATCATCACGTGGGCCTGGTTGTGGAGCAGTTGCGCTGTATTACCGACGGCAAAACGCCCGATGCCGATTTTTTATTGCGGGTCAAAGAGCAATACACCCGTTTATTACCCGATTACCCGCGCTTTGAAATTGCGGAGAGTTTTTTTAACTCCGTTTATTGCCGGTTATTTGACCACCGCTCGCTGTCTCCTGAGCGGTTATTTATTTTCAGTTCTCAACCGGAGGGGCGGTTTCGCGCTATACCGCGCCCGCTGGCAAAAGATTTTTATCCCGATCCGGGATGGGAGTGCCTGTTAGCTAAAGTCCTGTCCGATCTTCCCCTGCGCCTGCCATGGCAAAATCGTCAACGGGATGTGGGCTATATCATGCAGCATCTGCACGAAGCCGTAGGCGAAAAGACGCTGCAACAGAGCCATCTGCAGGTTGCAAATGAGCTTTTCTATCGTAATAAAGCGGCGTGGCTGGTTGGAAAACTGATCACCCCTGAGCTCACCCTGCCGTTTCTACTGCCGATTCATCGTACCGACGAGGGTGAGCTTTTTGTCGATGCCTGTCTGACCACGCATGCCGAAGCCAGTATCGTGTTCGGTTTTGCCCGCTCCTATTTTATGGTGTATGCCCCGCTTCCCGCCGCGTTGGTCGAATGGCTACGTGAGCTTTTACCCGTTAAAACCACGGCTGAGCTGTATATGGCGATTGGCTGTCAAAAACACGCTAAAACGGAAAGTTACCGGGAATATCTGCACTATATCGCCCGCGCTGATGAGCAGTTTGTTGAAGCACCTGGCATTCGCGGCATGGTCATGTTGGTGTTTACCCTGCCGGGTTTCGACCGCGTCTTTAAGGTCATCAAAGATCGTTTCGCGCCGCAGAAGGAGATGACCGCAGCACATGTCCGTGCCTGTTACCAGCTGGTCAAAGAGCACGACCGCGTCGGGCGGATGGCTGATACTCAGGAATTCGAAAATTTTGTGCTGGATAAGCGTCAGATTGCACCGGCATTAATGGCCCTGCTGATGCAGGAAGCGTCCGGCAAAATCACCGATTTGGGCGATAAAATTTCGATTAGCCATCTCTATATTGAGCGCCGAATGGTACCGCTGAATATCTGGCTTGAGCAGGTTGAAGGGGCACAGCTTCGCGATGCCATTGAAGAATACGGGAATGCGATTCGTCAGCTTGCCGCCGCCAATATCTTCCCGGGCGACATGCTGTTTAAAAATTTTGGCGTGACGCGCCACGGGCGTGTGGTGTTCTATGATTACGATGAAATTTGCTATATGACCGAGGTGAATTTCCGCACTATTCCCCCGGCGCGCTACCCCGAAGATGAAATGTCAGGTGAGCCGTGGTACAGCGTTTCGCCGGGAGATGTTTTCCCGGAAGAGTTTCGCCACTGGCTTTGCGCGGACCCGCGCATTAAACCCCTGTTTGAAGAGATGCATGACGATCTCTTCCACGCCGATTACTGGCGCGGCCTGCAAACGCGCATTAAGAACGGGCATGTGGAAGATGTGTACGCCTACCGGCGCAAGCAGCGGTTTTGCATCAGGTTTCCCCCGCTGCCTGCGGAAGAGGGGCGCAGTGAAGGCTCCCGAGCGCAATAAGTCTTAACGAATCCCACCATACGCCAGCGTCACCTCTTTCGCCGCTTTAATCACCAGCGCGCCCAGCTCGGTGACGCGATCGTCGGTCATGCGTGAAATGGGGCCGGAGATGGAGATAGCGGCAAAAGGCTCGCGATGTTCATCAAAAATACAGGCCGCCAGGCAGCGCAGGCCCAGCGCGTGCTCTTCGTCATCAAACGAGTAACCCCGTTTACGGGTCAACGCCAGATCCTCTTTCAGATGAACGGGCGACACCAGGGTGGCGTGAGTATAGGCGTGCAGGCCTTTGCGGTGTAACAGGCTCGTCACCTGTTCTTCCGTCAGCTGTGACAGAAAAGCTTTGCCCGCGCCAGAGGCGTGCATCGGCAATTTACCGCCAATGGGCGCAGACATGCGCATCAGCTGTGTGCATTGCACCTGGTCGATAATAATCGCCTGGTGATCGCTCTGGTCCAGCACGGCCAGATTGACCGTCTCACCGGAGTCTTCCATCAGTTTACGGAGAATGGGGTGCACAATCGCCAGCAGGTTACGGCTCTGCAAGAAACTGCTGCCCACGATAAACGCATGCGCGCCTACCGCCCAGTGGCCCAGTTCGCCGACCTGACGTACAAAGCCCAACTGCTGCATCGTCGTCAGCAAACGGTGCGTGGTCGAGTTGGGTAATCCCGCCTGCTGTGCCAGTTCGGTTAACGCCACGCTGCCGTGGGATTCCGCTATCCATTCCAGCAGTTTTAATCCACGCGTCAGCGATTGAACCTGACCCGCAGGTTGTGCTGCAGGGTTGGCGGCAGGTTTTCTGCCACGTTTAGCGGGTACGGTAGCGACCATGACGGACTCCTTTTCTGTATCGTGGAAATCATTTTCGTTTTATCTGGTGAATTTGCAACCGTTATCCTGACTGATCGGAGGAGTGATGGTGAACATGTCTCATGTTAACGCTGTGTGACTTCTCCACTCTGCCAGATTATGCCAGTATGGACTGCTGGCCTTTTGGCCTGGGTGATCGTTGTCGGGAGCGAGTGTGAGCAGCAAAGAAAATCAACTGCGGACGCAGTTAAATGAACGAATTCTGGTGCTGGACGGCGGCATGGGCACCATGATCCAAAGCTACCGTCTGAGCGAAGACGCATTTCGCGGCGAACGTTTCGCCGACTGGCCGTGCGACCTGAAAGGCAACAATGACCTGCTGGTTCTCACACAGCCTGACATTATCGCGGCCATTCATAACGCGTATTTTGACGCGGGTGCGGATATTGTTGAAACCAACACCTTCAACTCGACAACTATCGCCATGGCGGATTACCAGATGGAATCCCTGTCGGCGGAGATTAACCTTGAAGCGGCAAAACTGGCGCGGGCCTGTGCAGACGAATGGACCGCCCGCACGCCGGATAAACCGCGCTACGTGGCGGGAGTACTGGGTCCGACCAACCGTACGGCCTCCATCTCCCCGGACGTGAACGACCCTGCGTATCGTAACGTCACCTTCGACCAGCTGGTGGCGGCCTACCGTGAATCCACCAGAGCGCTGGTGGAAGGAGGTTCCGATCTCATCATGATCGAAACGGTCTTCGATACCCTTAATGCGAAAGCCGCCATTTTTGCCGTCAAGGCAGAGATGGAGGCCCTGGGCGTTGATCTGCCGATTATGATTTCCGGTACGATCACCGATGCGTCAGGCCGTACCCTTTCGGGCCAGACGACCGAAGCGTTTTATAACTCGTTACGCCACGCGGATGCCCTGACCTTCGGTCTGAACTGTGCATTGGGGCCAGATGAACTTCGCCAGTACGTACAAGAGCTGTCGCGTATTGCCGATTGCTACGTGACCGCGCACCCGAACGCTGGCCTGCCAAATGCCTTCGGTGAATACGATCTTGATGCCGACACCATGGCTGCGCAGATTCGGGAATGGGCCGAATCGGGCTTCCTCAATATCGTTGGGGGATGCTGTGGTACAACGCCTGAACATATCGCCGCGATGAGCAACGCGGTGGCAGATTTAGCGCCGCGTAAATTGCCCACGCTGCCGGTGGCGTGCCGCCTGGCGGGGCTGGAACCGCTGACCATTGGTAAAGAAAGCCTGTTTGTGAACGTGGGCGAACGTACCAACGTGACCGGGTCTGCCAAGTTCAAGCGTCTGATTAAAGAAGAAAAATACAATGAAGCGTTAGACGTTGCCCGTCAGCAGGTCGAAAGCGGGGCGCAGATCATTGATATCAATATGGATGAGGGCATGCTCGACGCGGAAGCGGCGATGGTGCGTTTCCTCAATCTGATTGCCGGTGAACCGGATATTGCCCGCGTGCCGATCATGATCGACTCCTCAAAATGGGACGTCATCGAAAAAGGGCTGAAGTGCATTCAGGGTAAAGGCATCGTCAACTCGATCTCGATGAAAGAGGGCGTTGAGCAGTTTATCCATCATGCCAGACTGGTCCGCCGTTATGGCGCCGCAGTGGTGGTCATGGCCTTTGATGAGGTGGGTCAGGCCGACACGCGCGAGCGTAAAATTGAAATCTGCCGTCGCGCCTACAAGATCCTGACGGAAGAGGTCGGTTTCCCGCCTGAAGACATTATCTTCGACCCGAATATCTTCGCCGTCGCCACCGGTATCGAAGAACACAACAATTACGCCCAGGACTTTATTGGCGCCTGCGAAGACATCAAACGCGAACTGCCGCATGCGTTGATTTCAGGCGGCGTGTCAAACGTGTCGTTCTCGTTCCGCGGGAACGACCCGGTGCGTGAAGCCATCCATGCCGTCTTCCTCTATTACGCCATCCGTAACGGGATGGACATGGGTATCGTCAATGCCGGCCAGCTGGCCATTTATGACGATCTCCCTGCTGAACTGCGCGATGGCGTGGAAGATGTGATCCTGAACCGTCGGGATGATGCCACCGAGCGGATGCTGGATCTGGCGGAGAAATATCGCGGCAGCAAAGCTGATGAAAGCGCCAACATCCAGCAGGCCGAATGGCGCTCGTGGGAGGTGAAAAAGCGTCTGGAGTATTCCCTGGTGAAAGGGATCACTGAATTTATCGAACTGGATACGGAAGAGGCCCGTCAACAGGCGGCCCGCCCTATCGAAGTGATCGAAGGCCCGCTGATGGACGGGATGAACGTCGTCGGGGATCTGTTTGGGGAAGGCAAAATGTTCCTGCCACAGGTGGTGAAATCCGCCCGTGTGATGAAACAAGCCGTGGCCTATCTTGAACCCTATATTGAAGCCAGCAAAGAGAAAGGCTCCAGCAACGGTAAAATGGTCATTGCGACCGTGAAGGGCGACGTCCACGATATCGGGAAAAACATCGTTGGGGTGGTGCTGCAATGCAACAACTACGAAATAATCGATCTCGGCGTGATGGTGCCTGCGGACAAAATTCTCAAGACCGCGCGTGAGGTAAATGCCGATCTGATCGGGCTCTCCGGGTTGATTACCCCCTCGCTCGACGAAATGGTCAACGTGGCGAAAGAGATGGAGCGACAGGGCTTTACCATTCCGCTGTTAATTGGCGGCGCCACCACCTCCAAAGCGCATACTGCGGTTAAAATTGAGCAAAATTACAGCGGCCCGACGGTCTATGTACAAAATGCCTCGCGTACCGTGGGCGTTGTGTCGGCACTGCTTTCTGCCACCCAGCATGACGACTTTGTCGCCAGAACGCGTAAAGAGTACGAAACCGTCCGCATACAGCATGGGCGTAAAAAACCCCGTACCCCACCGGTGACGCTTGCCGCGGCGCGGGACAACGATCTGGCCTTTGACTGGGCAAGCTATACGCCGCCGGTGGCACATCGACTGGGCGTGCAGGTAGTTACCGCCAGTATTGAAACCTTGCGCAATTATATCGACTGGACGCCGTTCTTTATGACGTGGTCGCTGGCGGGAAAATATCCCCGCATCCTCGAAGATGAGGTGGTTGGGGAAGAGGCGAAGCGTCTGTTTAAAGATGCTAACGACATGCTCGACATGCTTAGTCGTGAGAAAAAGCTCAATCCGCGAGGGGTGGTAGGGCTGTTCCCGGCGAACCGCGTGGGCGACGATATAGAAATCTATCGCGACGAAACGCGTACACACGTGCTGGCGGTCAGTCATCATCTGCGTCAGCAAACCGAGAAGATCGGCTTTGCTAACTACTGCCTGGCTGATTTTGTGGCGCCGAAACTGAGCGGCAAAGCGGACTATATCGGTGCCTTTGCCGTGACCGGTGGCCTGGAGGAGGACGCGCTCGCCGAGGCCTACGAGGCACAGCTTGATGATTACAACAAAATCATGGTTAAAGCGATCGCCGATCGTCTGGCAGAGGCATTTGCTGAGTATCTGCATGAACGCGTACGTAAGGTGTACTGGGGTTATGCGCCGAATGAGAACCTGAGCAACGAGGAGCTGATTCGCGAGAATTACCAGGGGATCCGCCCGGCACCCGGCTATCCGGCGTGTCCGGAGCACACAGAAAAAGGCACCATCTGGCAGTTGCTGGATGTCGAAACCCATGCGGGAATGAAACTGACCGAATCCTTTGCCATGTGGCCCGGCGCATCGGTTTCGGGCTGGTATTTCAGCCATCCTGACAGCAAATACTACGCCGTGGCGCAAATTCAGCGCGATCAGGTGGAAGATTACGCCCGGCGCAAAGGGATGAGCATTCAGGAAGTGGAACGCTGGCTGGCGCCGAATCTGGGCTATGACGCCGACTAGCAGGCCGCTGACGACCTGACTTACGTCACCTTTCCTTACAACATACAAGGCGCTCTTTGGGCGCCTTGTCTCTTTCTTACGTTTAAACCCTTATACTGGAAGAAAGTTCATGCGCAGACCGGACAGGGCGCCCCTGCCATCCGGTAAAACATTGCGCGCCGGGCCTGAGAAACACGTAAACGATAAGGAGGATCCACTTCCGTGCTGACGTTGTTACACCTGTTATCCGCAGTGGCTTTATTGGTCTGGGGGACACACATTGTCCGCACCGGCGTTATGCGCGTATTCGGCGCGCGCTTACGCACCGTCCTGAGCCGCAGCGTGGAGAAAAAACCGCTCGCCTTCTGTGCGGGTATCGGCGTCACTGCGCTGGTTCAAAGCAGCAATGCCACCACTATGCTGGTCACCTCGTTTGTGGCGCAGGATTTGGTGGCGCTCACCCCAGCGCTGGTGATTGTCCTCGGGGCTGACGTTGGGACCGCGCTGATGGCGCGTATTCTGACCTTCGATCTCTCCTGGCTGTCACCGCTGCTGATCTTTATCGGTGTGATCTTCTTCCTGGGACGCAAGCAGACCCGGGAAGGTCAGTTAGGGCGCGTGGGGATCGGTCTTGGTCTTATCTTGCTGGCCCTGGAGCTGATTGTGCAGGCCGTCACGCCGATCACACAGGCCAACGGCGTGCAGGTGATTTTTGCTTCGCTCACTGGCGATATCATGCTCGATGCGCTGATCGGGGCGGTATTCGCCATTGTCAGTTACTCCAGCCTGGCAGCCGTACTGTTAACCGCGACATTGACCGCAGCGGGAGCGATTTCATTCCCGGTAGCGCTCTGTCTGGTGATTGGTGCGAACCTGGGTTCCGGCCTGCTGGCTATGATCAACAACAGCGCCGCCAACGCAGCAGCGCGGCGCGTGGCGCTGGGCAGCCTGCTGTTTAAGCTGGTGGGGAGCCTGGCCATTTTGCCGTTCGTGCATCCGCTGGCGAACCTGATGGACAACCTGCCGCTGCCCAAATCGGAGCTGGTGATCTACTTCCACGTCTTCTACAACCTGGTCCGGTGTCTGGTGATGGTGCCCTTTGCTGCCCCTATGGCGCGGTTCTGCGAGCGCCTCATCCGCGATGAACCGGAGCTGGACGCGCGTCTGAAGCCAAAGCATCTGGATACCTCTGCGCTGGATACGCCCGCCCTGGCGTTGGCCAATGCCGCCCGGGAAACGCTTCGCATGGGGGATGCGATGGAGACTATGCTTGATGGTCTGCAAAAAGTGATGCACGGCGAGCCCCGGCAAGAGAAAGAGCTTCGCAAACTCGCGGACGACATTAATGTGCTTTATACCGCCATTAAGCTTTACCTGGCGCGGATGCCGCAGGACGAACTCGCGGAAGAGGAGTCCCGCCGCTGGGCAGAGATCATCGAGATGTCGTTAAACCTGGAGCAGGCCTCGGATATCGTGGAGCGGATGGGGAGTGAAATTGCCGACAAATCCCTGGCTGCCCGTCGTGCCTTTTCTGTGGAAGGGCTTGCGGAACTCGATGCCCTGCAGGAGCAGTTGCTCAGCAATCTGCGCCTGGCGATGTCGGTCTTTTTCTCCGGCGATGTGCCCAGCGCCCGCCGACTGCGTCGCAGCAAGCACCGTTTCCGTATCCTGAATCGCCGCTACTCACATGCGCACGTCGAACGCTTGCACCAGCAGAACGTGCAGAGTATCGAAACCAGCTCCCTTCACCTCGGGCTGTTGGGCGATATGAAGCGTCTCAACTCCCTCTTCTGTGCGGTCGCCTACAGCGTCATGGAACAGCCGGATGAAGACGATGAGCGGGATGAGTATTAATTCTGCAAGCTCCACCGTTAAACGAGATAAGAGGGCGAGCTCTCTTATCTCGTGACGCCTGAAAAAACGGCGATTAACCCGTTTTTGTCTCCCGCAAGGTAAGGTATATTTCCCCCCATCAAGGAGAAACTATGCTGCCAACACAATCCACCCGTTTAAATAAATACATTAGCGAGAGCGGGATCTGCTCGCGTCGCGAAGCCGATCGTTATATCGAACAGGGGAATGTCTTCCTCAACGGCAAGCGCGCCACGATTGGCGATCAGGTTGTGCCGGGCGATGTGGTAAAAGTGAATGGTCAATTGATCGAACCTCGCGACGAAGAAGACCTGGTATTTATCGCGTTGAATAAGCCGGTTGGCATTGTCAGTACCACGGAAGATGGCGAACGGGACAATATCGTTGATTTCGTTAACCACAGCAGCCGTATCTTCCCGATTGGGCGTCTGGATAAAGATTCACAGGGGTTGATCTTCCTGACGAATCACGGCGATCTGGTGAACAAGATTCTGCGTGCCGGTAATGACCACGAGAAAGAGTACATCGTCACGGTCAATAAGCCCGTTACGGACGAGTTTATCCGCGGGTTGGCCTCAGGGGTGCCGATTCTGGGGACCGTCACGAAGAAGTGTAAGGTGAAAAAAGAGGCGCCGTTTGCCTTCCGCATTACGCTGGTGCAAGGGTTAAACCGTCAGATCCGCCGCATGTGCGAGCACTTTGGTTATGATGTGACGAAGCTGGAACGTACGCGCATCATGAACGTCAGCCTGTCCGGCATTCCGCTGGGCGAATGGCGCGACTTAACCGGGGATGAACTGATTGAGCTGTTCAAGCTTATCGAGAACTCCTCGTCTGAAGCGAAGCCAAAAGCGAAAGCCAAACCGAAAACCCAGGCCATTAAGCGCCCGGTGGTGAAAGCGCCGTCATCGGAAGAGAAAAGTCGCGGCAAGCCCGCAGGAAAACGCTTCGTCCAGCCGGGCCGCAAAAAGAAAGGGCGCTAGTTAGCGCCTTCCACGGGGTGAGGTATTGGCTGACCAGGAAAAGGTCGCTTCTTTGTCGGGTTTATAAGCCTGCTCTTTTTTCAGCTTGCGGGCCTGCTTCGCTTCAACTTCACGCTGAGCCATCAATTTATCGATGTACTCTTTCTTAACCTGATTGGTTTCGGCGTTGGTCAGCGTGCGGCCATGGGCGATACGCGCGCGGTCGAGAAGCGTTTTCAGTTCGCGCTGCTCAGCTTCCGTCATGTCTTTCTGGGTCAAACGTGGTGTAGCCATTGCTGAAGCCTCCTGAAGGGGAGGCTTCAGTGTAAAGCAAGCGAAGGAAATTAACTCTGTTTCACTGCATCTTTTTTCGCTTGTTCATCAAGAGGTTTACCTGACCAGTATCCTGCCAGCAGTGAGCCCGACAAATTATGCCAGACCGAGAACAGCGCGCCTGGCAGTGCCGCAAGCGGTGAGAAGTAGATTTTGCCCAGTGCGGCGGCCAGACCCGAGTTTTGCATCCCCACTTCGATAGCCAGCGTGCGGCAGGTGGATTCGTCAAAGCCAAACAGCTTGCCACCCCAGTATCCGCCCAGCAAACCAATCGTGTTATGCAGCACTACCGCGACAATGACCACAAAGCCCACCGAGGCGATATGCGCTGCGGAACCTGCGACCACGGCGCTGATGATGGCCAGAATACAGACCATCGAAAACGCAGGCAGGTATGGCTCAACGGCTTTCACCACGCGCGGGAAGAGATGGTGAATCACCAGGCCGAGCGCAATGGGGATCACCACGATTTGCAGAATACTCAGCAGCATGCCCATCACATCCACCTGAATATGCGCATCCACGTACAGGCGCGTCAGAAGCGGCGTCGCAATCACGCCCACCAGCGTCGACACCGATGAGATGGTCACCGAGAGCGCGACATCTCCTTTCGCCAGATAGATCATCACGTTGGATGCCGTCCCGCTCGCCACGCTGCCGACCAGCACCATTCCCGCAGAAAGGTCCGGTGGCATCTTAAAGGCCCATGCCAGCAGCCAGGCCGCTAGCGGCATCAGCAGATAGTGCAGGAAGATTCCTGCCGCTACGGGGGCCGGGCGCGACAGGACGCGTTTGAAGTCGTCAATTTTCAGGTGTACACCCATGCCGAGCATAATCAGCATCAGCAGCGTCGTAACCCACGGGCCGATGCCCGTAAAGTGGGTCGGGGTAGAATAGGCGATGACAGAGAGCAGCAGCGCCCATAACGGGAACAGCCGGGTGATAGCGGTGAGCATGTTGATTTCCTTGCAGTATTGTCGTGTTGTTTTGTTATAAAAAAGCCGGGTCTATGCCCGGCTTATCGATATTGTTTAACGTGCTAACGAATTTTATTCAAACAAATTCTGATGAAGTTTCTGCACAACCTGCTCGGCCTGATCGGCAGGCACCAGGAAGCAGAGGTTGTAGCTGGAGGCGCCGTAGCAAATCATGCGAATGCTGAACGGGTCGAGTACGCCAAAGACCTCTTTGCCCACGCCGCAGGCACGCGACAGCTTGTTGCCGATGATGGCAACAAGCGCCAGATCTTCTTCCACTTCCACGCGGCACAGTTCAGACAACTCAATTAACAGCGACTGGGTTAACAACGTATCGCCCGTTGAGGTGGAACCGGTGGTGTCCAGCGTCATCGCAATGCTGACTTCGGAAGTGGTGATCAGATCAACCGAAATATGATGGCGCGCCAGGATACCGAACACTTCCGCCAGGAAACCACGGGAGTGCAGCATATTGTGGCTGTGCAGCGTCACCAGTGTCTGGCGGCGGCGCAGGGCCAGCGCTCGGAACAATGGCGGGTTTTCGGTTTTCTTGCACACCAGCGTACCGCCAGCTTTTGGATCCTTACTGGAGCCAACGAAGACCGGGATATCGCTGCGCACGGCCGGCAACAGCGTCGCCGGGTGCAATACTTTCGCGCCGAAGGTGGCCATTTCTGCCGCCTCTTCAAACGCGATCACATCAATTCGTTTCGCCGCAGAGACCACGCGTGGGTCGGTGGTGTAAATACCCGGAACGTCTGTCCAGATATCCACACGGGTGGCGTGCAGCGCCTCACCCAGCAGGGCAGCGGTGTAGTCGCTGCCACCACGACCGAGGGTAGTCGTACGGCCTTTCGCTTCGCTGCCGATAAAGCCTTGCGTAATCACCAGGCCTTCTGCCATACGGGGCGCCAGCTGCTGGTTGGTGAGTTCTGCCAGCACTTCAACGTCCGGCTCGGCGCGGCCAAAGCGATCGCTGGTGCGCATGACTTTACGCACGTCAAACCACTGCGCCGCGACGTTCCGCTCGCGCAGGATCTCCACGAACAGCAGCGTCGACATCAGTTCGCCGTGGCTGACCAGTTCGTCGGTTAAGGCCGTGGAGGTCGCCAGAGAGGCGGCTTCTGCCAGCGTCGTGATATTTTCCAGCAGACGTTCTACTTCTTCACGAATAACCTGTGGATTCTGCATGCATTCGAGAATGTCGAACTGAATCTTACGCAACGCATCAAGCTTGACGAAGCGCTCAGTTGCTTCCAGTCCTTCCGCCAAAGCCACCAGTAAATTGGTGACACCAGCGGAGGCAGAGAGAACCACCAGGCGGGTATTCGGATCGGCCAGCACCACATCGGCGCTGCGGTTCATGGCAACATAATCGGCCACACTGGTTCCGCCAAATTTGGCGACAACTAAACTGGTCATAACATCCTCGTGTCAGGGAATGAATAAAGCGACCTTGGCACAAGAATGAAACCAGAGCAGGTGCAGGCGCAAAATACGGCCCTATAAATAAAATGCGGGGGAGGTCCTGTCAATGCTGGGATTATGCGGATTTTTTATGGGGGGGTACCCCTCAGTAACAGGACTTATAACAGGGCCATATTTTATGCTCCCTTTTACCGCCTTTTGACCAACATTACGCCCCCCTGTCGCGCTCCCCAGCAGCTATACTTTTCGGGTCTTTTAACCTGTGTTTGATGCATGCCAGGGCAATGGCATAAAAACCATCACAATTTTTATTTGCAGGCGCTACAATCGACCGCAGTCAACATTCTCAAATCAAAAGAGTATTGCTAATGAAAAACATCAACCCAACGCAGACTTCTGCCTGGCAGGCATTACAGAAACATTTTGATGCAATGAAAGACGTCACTATCGCGGATCTGTTCGCGAAAGAGGGCGATCGCTTCAGCAAATTCTCTGCCACCTTCGACGATCAGATGCTGGTGGATTTCTCCAAAAACCGCATCACCGAAGAGACGCTGGCACTGCTGCAGGATCTGGCCAAAGAGACCGATCTGGCGGGCGCCATCAAATCCATGTTCTCCGGTGAGAAAATTAACCGCACCGAAGATCGCGCCGTGCTGCACGTTGCCCTGCGTAACCGTAGCAATACCCCGATTATCGTTGACGGCAAAGATGTCATGCCGGAAGTGAACGCCGTACTGGAGAAGATGAAAACCTTCTCTGAAGCCATTATTTCCGGTAGCTGGAAAGGCTACACCGGTAAAGCGATTACGGATGTAGTGAACATCGGTATTGGTGGCTCCGACCTCGGCCCCTTCATGGTGACCGAAGCGCTGCGCCCGTATAAAAATCACCTGAACATGCACTTTGTCTCTAACGTCGATGGAACCCACATCGCCGAAGTGCTGAAAAAAGTGAATCCGGAAACCACGTTGTTCCTGGTGGCGTCTAAAACTTTCACCACCCAGGAAACCATGACCAACGCCCACAGCGCGCGCGACTGGTTCCTGAAAACCGCAGGTGACAATCAGCACGTGGCGAAACACTTCGCGGCGCTGTCCACCAACGGTAAAGCAGTTGGCGAATTTGGTATCGATACCGCGAACATGTTTGAGTTCTGGGACTGGGTCGGGGGCCGTTACTCGCTGTGGTCCGCGATTGGTCTGTCGATCATCCTGTCCGTTGGCTACGACAACTTTGTCGAGCTGCTTTCCGGCGCGCACGCGATGGACAAACATTTCTCCACCACCGCTCCAGAGAAAAACCTGCCTGTACTGCTGGCGTTGATCGGCATCTGGTACAACAACTTCTTCGGCGCAGAAACCGAAGCGATTCTGCCGTACGACCAGTACATGCACCGTTTCGCGGCATACTTCCAGCAGGGCAACATGGAATCCAACGGCAAATACGTTGACCGTAACGGCAACGCGGTGGATTACCAGACTGGCCCAATCATCTGGGGCGAGCCAGGCACCAACGGGCAGCATGCGTTCTACCAGCTGATTCACCAGGGGACCAAAATGGTACCGTGCGATTTCATCGCGCCTGCCATCACCCATAACGCGCTTTCTGACCACCATCAGAAACTGCTCTCTAACTTCTTTGCACAGACCGAAGCGCTGGCGTTCGGTAAATCTCGTGACGTGGTTGAACAGGAATACCGCGACCAGGGTAAAGATCCGGCCACGCTGGACCACGTTGTGCCGTTCAAAGTGTTCGAAGGCAACCGTCCAACCAACTCCATCCTGCTGCGCGAAATTACGCCGTTCAGCCTGGGTGCGCTGATTGCCTTGTACGAGCATAAAATCTTCACTCAGGGCGCCATCCTGAACATCTTCACCTTTGACCAGTGGGGCGTGGAGCTGGGTAAACAGCTGGCAAACCGCATTCTGCCGGAGCTGGGTGACGAGAAAAATATCGAGAGCCATGACAGCTCAACCAACGGGCTGATTAATCGTTATAAAGCCTGGCGCGCGTAATAATAGCGTCATATAAATGCCGGCAGACTGCCGGCATTTTTTTATCGGATAATTCCTGATGTCTGTTATTTAGCGCAGATTTCTATTATGAGTTTTATCTGAAAAAAGCCATTACCCCGTTAATTACTGGGTGTAATTTTAGGATTATACGCAGAGCGTGTTCGCTACCGCATATTTTAACATGATGAATTTAAATGACTTTTAATTAAATTTATTGCATCTCTTATTCTCTGATATCCATTAGTCTGAAAACCCTTCTGCTATTTCCTCATACGGCAATCCGTCTGCTTTAGTTGTGTATACTCGAATCCGCCTGAATTTCTTTTGGGCAAATCTCCATTCATTCATTGAAGGGAAATTGTTATGAAAAAAGTACTGTATGGCATTTTTGCCATATCTGCGCTTGCGGCGTCGTCTGTCTATGCAGCTCCGGTTCAGGTCGGTGAAGCAGCAGGCTCGGCGGCGACGTCTGCGTCAGCGGGAAGTTCTACCGCGACCGCGACGAGCACCGTAGGCTCAGCCGTAGGTGTTGCTCTCGCGGCAACCGGTGGCGGTGATGGCTCCAATACCGGAACCACGACCACCACGACGACCAGCACCCAGTAATACCGGGTGTTTTAATCATAACCACACTTCGGTGTGGTTATTTCGCCCCTTCGGAGAAGAGTCGTGAAGCGACCCGCACTTATTTTGATTTGCCTGCTTTTACAGGCATGTTCGGCCACGACTAAAGGGCTGGGCAACTCATTGTGGGACAGCATATTTGGAACACCCGGTGTGCAACTCACCGATGACGATATCCAGAATATGCCGTACGCCAGCCAGTATATGCAGCTCAACAATGGGCCACAGCTGTTTGTGGTGCTTGCTTTCGCGGAAAACGGGCAGCAGAAATGGGTGACGCAGGATCAGGCCACGCTCGTGACACAGCATGGACGCATCGTGAAAACCTTACTGGGCGGGGACAACCTGCTTGAGGTGAATAACCTCGCGGCCGATCCGCTGATCAAACCGAATCAAATTATTGATGGCGCAAGCTGGACGCGCACGATGGGCTGGACCGAACACAAGCAGGTTCGCTACGCCACTGCCCGTTCCGTCTTTCACTGGGACGGAACAGACCGCGTCATCGTTGGCAGTGATGAGACACAGGTCCGCGTGCTGGATGAAGAGGTCACCACCGACCAGACCCGCTGGCACAACCGTTACTGGATCGATGACGAGGGACAGATTCGCCAGTCGTTACAATATCTTGGCGCAAACTTCTTCCCGGTGAAAGCGACTCTGATCAAGGCGGCGAAATAATGAAAATCATCTCATCACTTGCGCTGGCGATGAGCCTGGCCGCACCGCTGGCGTGGTCGGCAGGCACGGTTAAGGTGTACTCCCCGGAAAGCAAAGAGCCAAAAACATTATCCAACGCGGAACATCTGATCGATCTGGTCGGGCAGCCCCGGCTGGCAAACAGCTGGTGGCCGGGGGCGGTCATTAGCGAGCGCCAGGCAACGGTGCTGGCGGAACAAAAACATCTTGCCCTGCTTGCCCGGCTCACCGGACTGGCAGAGCAAGAAGAGGGTGACGCCGCTGCGGCGATCAATGCATTACGTCAGCAGCTGCAGGCGATACAGGTGACGGGACGTCAGCAGGTGAACCTCGATCCGGATGTTGTCCGGGTGACAGATACCGGCAATCCGACGCTGGAAGGCGAATATACCCTGTGGGTTCCGCGCCAGCCTGACACCGTGACGGTGATGGGGTTGGTTAGCGCGCCAGGTAAAAAACCATTCACCCCGGGTCGCGATCTGGCGAGTTATCTCGACGAACAACGCCTGCTGGCGGGGGCAGAAAAAAGCTACGCATGGGTCATCTATCCTGACGGGCGAACGCAGAAAGCCCCGGTGGCTTACTGGAATAAGCGCCATATCGAGCCAATGCCAGGCAGCCTCATTTTTGTCGGTTTTGCCGACCATTTTTGGACGAAGGCCTATGACGGACTGAATGCCGACATCCTTCGCTCTTTGACGCAGCGGATACCGGATTAATGAAAAGAACTTATTTCTATAGCATGCTGGCGCTGTGCGTGAGCGCAGCGTGCCACGCCGAAACGTATCCCGCGCCCATAGGTCCGTCACAGTCGGACTTTGGCGGCGTCGGATTGCTCCAGACGCCTACAGCGCGTATGGCGCGTGAGGGTGAAATCAGCCTGAACTACCGTGATAACGATCAGTATCGCTACTATTCCGCGTCGGTGCAGTTGTTCCCGTGGCTGGAAACCACCCTGCGCTATACGGACGTGCGAACGAAGCAGTACAGCAGCGTCGATGCGTTCTCGGGTAATCAGACGTATAAAGATAAAGCCTTCGACGTGAAGCTTCGCCTGTGGGAAGAGAGCTACTGGATGCCTCAGGTCTCTGTCGGTGCGCGTGATATCGGCGGTACGGGCCTCTTTGATGCAGAATACGTCGTGGCTAATAAAGCCTGGGGGCCTTTCGACTTCTCTCTGGGTCTGGGATGGGGCTATCTGGGCACCAGCGGAAACGTCAAAAACCCGTTCTGTTCTTACAGTGATAAATATTGTTACCGTGATAACAGCTATCAGAAAGCCGGTTCGGTGAATGGTGATCAGATGTTTCACGGCCCGGCATCGCTCTTCGGCGGGGTGGAATACCAGACGCCGTGGCAGCCGCTGCGTCTGAAGCTGGAATACGAAGGCAATAACTACACCGAAGACTTCGCCGGAAAAATAGAGCAGAAGAGTAAGTTTAACGTCGGCGCGATTTATCGCGTGGCCGATTGGGCCGACGTTAACCTCAGCTATGAGCGCGGAAACACCTTCATGTTTGGTGTCACGCTGCGCACCAATTTTAATGATATGCGACCGTCGTATAACGACAACGCACGTCCTAAATATCAGCCACAGCCGCAGGATGCCATCATCCAGCACTCGGTGGTGGCGAACCAATTGACCTTACTGAAGTACAACGCGGGCCTTGCCGATCCCGTTGTTCAGACGAAAGGGGATACGCTGTACGTCACCGGCGAACAGGTGAAATACCGTGACTCACGCGAAGGGATCGAGCGGGCAAATCGGATCGTCATGAACGATCTACCGGAGGGGATCCGCACGATCCGCGTGACGGAAAACCGTCTGAATATGCCACAGGTGACCACCGAAACGGATGTTGAAAGCCTTAAGCGCCATCTGGAAGGCGAACCTCTGGGTCACGAAACGGAACTGGTGCAAAAACGTGTTGAACCGGTGGTACCGGCATCCACCGAGCAGGGCTGGTACATCGACAAATCGCGCTTTGATTTCCACATCGATCCGGTGCTCAACCAGTCCGTTGGCGGACCTGAAAACTTCTACATGTACCAGCTGGGCGTGATGGCCACGGCGGACTGGTGGGTGACCGACCACCTGCTGACTACCGGCAGTCTGTTCGGTAACCTGGCGAATAACTACGACAAATTTAACTACACCAATCCACCGAAAGACTCTACGCTGCCACGCGTGCGAACCCGCGTACGTGAATACGTGCAAAACGATGCCTACGTCAACAACCTGCAGGCTAACTACTTCCAGTATTTCGGTAATGGTTTTTATGGGCAGGTGTACGGCGGTTATCTGGAAACTATGTACGGCGGCGCGGGTGCCGAGGTGCTCTACCGTCCGGTGGACAGTAACTGGGCATTTGGACTGGATGCCAACTACGTGAAACAGCGTGACTGGCGCAGCGCGCAGGACATGATGAAGTTTACCGATTACAGCGTCAAAACAGGCCATTTGACCGCCTACTGGACGCCGTCGTTTGCCCAGGATGTACTGGTGAAAGCGAGCGTTGGTCAGTATCTGGCAGGGGATAAGGGCGGCACGCTGGATATCTCTAAACACTTCGACAGCGGCGTCGTGGTGGGCGGTTACGCCACGATCACCAACGTCTCGCCGGACGAGTACGGGGAAGGGGACTTCACCAAAGGCGTGTACGTCTCGATTCCGTTGGATCTCTTCTCGTCAGGCCCAACCCGCAGCCGTGCGGCAATTGGCTGGACGCCGCTGACGCGTGACGGTGGTCAGCAGCTGGGTCGTAAATTCCAGCTGTACGACATGACCAGCGATCGAAATATTAATTTCCGCTGATGCGTTACGGCCCGGCGGCGTTAAACCTGCCGGGCACTTTACAAACGCCGCATATGACGACATTTTTACCGCAGCTAACGTTGCGAATGGCCGTCTGACATAGGTCTCCTCAGACAGGTATTTACATGATGTGCACTGTACGGATTGGCGTTGCTGATAAACGCGAGCCACAGGCAACCTGCCACAGCGCGTAAGATAACATCATTAAAAAATATAGATCTCCGTCACATTTTTGCGTTATACAGGAGCCTCGATCTGAGATTGAGGTGCTTTATGTCATCCCTGACGCGTCCGCGTGTTGAATTTATCGCAACGATCCTCCAGACCATTTTGAGTCTGGGCCTGCTAAGTCTTGGCCTGATACTGATCGTCTTTCTTGGAAAAGAGACGATACATCTGGCCGATGTGCTGTTTGCACCTGAGAAAACCAGCAAATATGAACTGGTAGAAGGACTGGTGGTTTACTTCCTTTACTTCGAGTTTATTGCCCTGATTGTGAAGTACTTTCAGTCGGGTTTTCACTTCCCATTGCGTTACTTTGTCTATATCGGGATCACGGCCATTGTCCGCTTGATCATTATCGATCACACCTCTCCCATGGACGTGTTGATCTACTCGGCGGCGATCCTGATTTTGGTGATCACCCTGTGGTTGTGTAATTCGCAGCGACTGAAACGTGAATAAAAAAATGGCGCTCCGAAGAGCGCCAAACAACAGTCACAGTAAAGGGTTAATACAAGTTGAGGATAACAGTGGCATAGAACAATGAAACTTAACCTTTCACACCGCCCGCCGTCAGGCCGTTGACCAGCCAGCGCTGAGCCAGCAGGAACACCACGGTAATCGGGATAGCGGAGAGCACAGCCGCCGCGGCAAAGTCGCCCCACAGGTAGTTTTGCGGGTTGAGATATTGCTGCATCCCCACCGCCAGCGTGTAGCTATTCACATCACGCAGCAGCAAAGAGGCCACCGGCACTTCGGTGATGGCCGCGATGAACGACAGAATAAACACCACCGCCAGAATCGGAACGGACAGCGGCAGCAGCACCAGACGGAACGCTTGCCATGGCGTCGCGCCATCCAGCGCTGCGGCCTCTTCCAGCGAACCGTCGATGGTTTCGAAATACCCTTTGATGGTCCAGACGTGCAACGCGATGCCGCCCAGATAGGCAAAGATCACGCCGCCATGGGTGTTCAGACCGATAAACGGAACGTACTGTCCTAAGCGGTCAAACAAGGCATACAGCGCCACCAGCGACAGCACCGCCGGGAACATCTGGAAAATCAACATCCCTTTCAACAGCGTCGCTTTACCCGGGAAGCGCATACGGGCAAAGGCGTAAGCACAGGTCGTGGAAAGTGCGACAATCCCGATCGCGGTAATTCCCGCCACTTTAATCGAGTTCCACAACCACAACAGGACCGGGAACGGCGGCGGGGTTACGCGACCATCCGCGTGCTCCACGCTAAAACCTAATGCCAGACGCCAGTGCTCCCAGGAGATCTGATCCGGAATCAGGCTCCCGGTGGCAAAGTTACCTTCACGCAGGGAGATAGCGATAACCATCAGCAGCGGGAACATGATGGCGGCGATAAAAATAAGCAGCCCCAGGTGCGTCGCGAGGAGGCGCAGTTTTTGAGATTTGGGTTGGACCATAGCCATGTTCAATGCCCTCCTTAGTCGAATTTCATACGTGTGGCTTTCAGGTTCACAATGGCCAGCGCGCCTACCAGCAGGAAGATCAGCGTGGCGATGGCGGCTGCCAGGCCGAAGTCCTGTCCTCCGCCGCCCTCAAAGGCGATACGGTAGGTGTAGCTCACTAACAGGTCGGTATACCCGGCTGGTGTCGTGGTTCCCAGGCGGTCCGGACTGCCGTTGGTCAGAAGCTGAATTAACACAAAGTTGTTAAAGTTAAAGGCGAAGCTGGCAATCATCAACGGCGTCAGCGGCTTGATCAACAGCGGGAACGTAATCTTAAAGAAGTTCTGGAACGGGCCTGCGCCATCCATCGCCGAGGCTTCGTACAGATCGTCCGGAATCGCTTTCAGCAGGCCCATGCACAGGATCATCATGTACGGATAGCCGAGCCAGGTGTTAACGATAATAATCATGCTGCGGGCGGTGGTCGGGTCGCTGAACCAGGCGGGCTTAATACCAAACAGCGCGCCAAGCATCATGTTGATCTCACCAAAGCTCTGGTTAAACAGCCCCTTAAAGATCAGAATCGAGATAAACGACGGCACCGCATAAGGCAGAATCAGCAGCACGCGGTAAATGGCTTTGCCTTTAAGCGATTCCCACTGCACCACGCATGCCAGTACCATGCCCACGGCGACGGTGAGAATGACGGTTAAGACGGAGAACACGACCGTCCAGACAAAGATAGCGAAGAACGGTTTCTGGATGCCTTCATCGGTAAACACACGCGTGAAGTTATCCCAGCCAATCGTCACGGTATAACCAGGACTGAGCTTGTCATCACCCCAGTTTCCGTCGGCATTGACGGACTGATAGAAGCCAATCTCATTGTTCGGACGGTATTTCACGCCGCTTTGATTGTTGGTCAGCGTACCGTCATCCGCCAGCGTATACAGCGGACGGGTACCGGAGAACTGACGCAGCGAGCTCATGATGACCTTGCTGTCATCGGGCAATACGGCGGTCAGCTGCGTTAATGCCTGGCGATTCTGGGTGATGATACGCAGGTTAGCGCGATCGCCTTCCGGCAGCGCATCGACCTCTTTCAGCTTCAGCTTCTGCTCACCACCAAATTTGAAGGCGTCAGAGAGATAGTTTTTTCCGCTTTCCCCGTCAGTCAACGCCAGTTTCCACTCGTCACCGTCAGGGTATAAGCCAAAGTTAAAGGTCTTTCCGGCCTGATACGAACGGTCCATCAGCACCTGTTGGGCGCGTTCCTGAGCGAGCTGGTTGGTACTGCTGTAGTTGGTAAAGGCGATGGCAATGGTACAAATCAGGGGGAAAAGAACAAACAACCCCATCCCCGCCACGCCGGGATAAACATAGCGCCACGCGTAGGCTTTACGATTGGCAAAAATATACAGGCCAACTGAGCTTAAAATCAGCGTCATGATGGCGAACAGGTACTCCCCCTGTACGTACATTAAAACAACAAGGTAACCCACCAGTAAGCCAAGCAAACCAATCACTGACCATTTCAGCGTGTCGCTTTGCCACCAGTGTTTCTTTTTAATGACATCCATGGGGTTCTTCCTCTACAACAGTGGAAACTTATTGTCAGGTGGCGTGCGCTGACCTGACCTACGGATCGTGCCGTAGTCGTAGGGCGGGTGGCGTTTACGCCACCCGCCGTTTTTCAGACTTACTTCGTAATACGATCCTGAGCGTCTTTCAGCGCAGCATCAACGGTCTGACGACCGCTTGCCGCGTTGATCACGGCGGTGCGAGTGGCATACCAGAACGCCGCCATCTGCGGGATGTTCGGCATGATTTCGCCTTTCTGGGCGTTATCCATGGTGGCCGCAATGCGTGGGTCTTTCGCCAGGGTATCCTGGAAGGACTTCAGCGCAACAGCACCCAGAGGTTTATCCTTGTTCACTTCCTCCAGACCCTGATCGGTCAGCAGGTAGTTTTCCAGGAACTCTTTCGCCAGCTCTTTGTTCGGGCTGGCAGCGTTAATCCCTGCGCTCAGCACACCAACGAACGGTTTAGACGGCTTGCCTTTGAAGGTTGGCAGCAGGGTTACGCCGTAGTTGATTTTGCTCTTGTCGATGTTGGTCCAGGCCCACGGACCGTTAATGGTCATCGCAGTTTCGCCTTTGTTGAACGCCGCTTCTGCGATGGAGTAGTCGGTATCCGCGTTCATGTGTTTGTTTTTGATGAGGTCAACCAGGAAGGTCAGGCCCGCTTTCGCGCCAGCGTTGTCCACGCCCACATCTTTCACGTCATATTTGCCGTTTTCGAATTTGAACGCGTAACCGCCGTCGGCTGCAATCAGCGGCCAGGTGAAGTACGGTTCCTGCAGGTTGAACATCAAGGCACTCTTACCTTTTGCCTTCAGTTCTTTATCCAGCGCCGGGATCTCTTCCCAGGTTTTCGGCGGGTTAGGAACCAGGTCTTTGTTATAAATCAGAGACAGGGCTTCAACCGCAATTGGGTAGGCGATCAGCTTGCCGTTATAGCGCACTGCATCCCAGGTGAACGGGAACAGCTTGTCCTGGAACGCTTTGTCAGGAGAGACTTCTGCCAGCAGGCCAGATTGTGCATAGCCGCCGAAACGGTCATGCGCCCAGAAGATAATGTCAGGGCCGTCGCCTGTTGCCGCAACCTGGGGGAATTTCTCTTCCAGTTTGTCAGGGTGTTCAACGGTCACTTTGATACCGGTGTCTTTCTCGAATTTTTTACCCACTTCGGCCAGGCCGTTATAGCCTTTGTCGCCGTTAATCCAGATAACCAGCTTACCTTCTTCAATTTTGGCGAGAGCCGGTGCGGAAATCATCATTGCTGCCAGGGCGGACAATGCGAAAACGCGTGCGCCAGTCTTGATCTTCATATCTGCCATCCTTTTTGGTGATGTGCTCGTGGTATGACTTCAGTGGTTCAACGTGGCTCAGTTTCCTTATTTGACATCATCTTTCCATCCTCCCAAGCCCTACGCCCCACCCCCGCGTTGCGTGATCTCTATCGCATAAATTTAAGTTATGAGTCCTGGCGCACATAAAAGTGCACTGAATTTTGCAGGTGGCGTCACGATTTTCGTCTTAGCCCGCCAGCGGCGGGGGCAGAGCCTTCCTTCTCATCCTCCCGTCTCCTCCCCCATAAAAAACAGTGGGGGTGGAGGATTCACGAAAGTAATGGATCCCCCATAGTGAACTTATCTTGAATGTGTCTGTCGGTGACAGGTTGTAACGAAGGGAGAAGGGCATGGCGAGCGTACAGCTGCGTAATGTAACGAAAGCCTGGGGCGACGTAGTGGTGTCAAAAGACATCGATCTGGACATTCACGAAGGTGAATTCGTGGTGTTTGTCGGTCCGTCAGGCTGTGGTAAATCGACTCTGCTGCGTATGATTGCCGGTCTCGAAACGATCACCAGTGGCGATTTGTTCATTGGGGAAACCCGCATGAACGATATCCCCCCTGCCGAGCGTGGTGTCGGCATGGTATTCCAGTCTTATGCACTCTATCCCCACCTGTCCGTTGCGGAGAACATGTCCTTTGGCCTGAAGCTGGCCGGCGCCAAAAAAGAGGTGATCAGCCAGCGCGTTAACCAGGTAGCCGAAGTTTTACAGCTTGCCCATTTGCTGGAACGTAAGCCGAAAGCGCTCTCCGGCGGTCAGCGTCAGCGCGTTGCTATTGGTCGTACGCTTGTGGCAGAGCCACGCGTGTTCCTGCTCGATGAACCGCTTTCTAACCTGGACGCCGCCCTGCGTGTCCAGATGCGTATCGAAATCTCCCGTCTGCACAAACGTCTTGGCCGCACGATGATTTATGTCACCCACGATCAGGTCGAAGCGATGACGCTTGCCGACAAGATTGTGGTGCTGGACGCCGGTCGCGTGGCGCAGGTGGGTAAACCGCTTGAGCTTTATCACTACCCGGCGGACCGCTTTGTTGCGGGCTTTATTGGCTCGCCAAAGATGAACTTCCTGCCGGTGAAAGTGACGGCGACAGCGATTGAACAAGTACAGGTGGAGTTACCGAACCGCCAGCAAGTCTGGCTGCCGGTGGAGAGCACCAATGTACAGGTCGGGGCGAATATGTCCCTGGGTATCCGTCCTGAGCATTTACTGCCGAGCCACATCGCAGATGTGACCCTGGAAGGTGTCGTTCAGGTCGTCGAGCAACTTGGTCACGAAACACAGATTCATATCCAGATCCCCGCCATCCGTCAGAACCTGGTTTACCGCCAGAATGACGTGGTGTTGGTAGAAGAGGGTGCCACATTCGCTATCGGCTTGCCGCCAGAGCGTTGCCATCTGTTCCGCGAGGATGGCACCGCATGTCGTCGGTTGCACAAAGAGCCTGGCGTTTAAGCATTCCCAAAAGAAGACACGAAACCGACAGGTGAAGTGTTCAAAGAAAAGCAATGATCTCAGGAGATAGAATAATGATTACTCTGCGCAAACTTCCTCTGGCAGTTGCCGTCGCAGCGGGCGTAATGTCTGCTCAGGCACTGGCTGTGGATTTCCACGGTTATGCTCGTTCTGGTATCGGCTGGACGGGTAGTGGTGGCGAACAACAGTGTTTCCAGGCAACGGGTGCCCAAAGTAAATACCGTCTGGGTAACGAATGTGAAACCTATGCCGAGATTAAGCTGGGCCAGGAAGTGTGGAAAGAAGGTGATAAGAGCTTCTACTTCGACACCAACGTAGCATACTCCGTTGCGCAGCAGAACGACTGGGAAGCCACTGACCCAGCGTTTCGTGAAGCCAATGTGCAGGGTAAAAACCTGATTGAATGGCTGCCAGGCTCCACCATCTGGGCCGGTAAGCGCTTCTATCAGCGTCATGACGTTCACATGATCGACTTCTACTACTGGGATATCTCTGGTCCTGGTGCGGGTCTGGAAAATATCGACGTCGGCTTTGGTAAACTGTCCCTGGCAGCAACTCGTTCTTCTGAAGCGGGTGGCTCTTCCTCCTTCGGCAGCAACAGCATTTATGATTACACCACACGCACCGCGAACGACGTATTTGACGTTCGTTTAGCGCAAATGGAAATTAACCCGGGTGGTACTCTGGAGCTGGGCGTTGACTATGGCCGTGCCAACCCGCGTGACGACTATCGTCTGGTTGACGGCGCGTCAAAAGATGGCTGGATGTTCACCGCTGAACACACCCAGAGCATGCTGAAAGGCTACAACAAGTTTGTGGTTCAATACGCTACCGATTCCATGACCTCTCAGGGTAAAGGCCTGTCTCAAGGTTCTGGCGTAGGCATTGATAGCAATACCGGTTTTGCTTATGACATCAACAACAACGGCAGCCTGTTGCGTATCCTCGACCACGGTGCAATCTCCCTGGGCGACAGCTGGGACCTGATGTACGTGGGTATGTATCAGGATATCGACTGGGATAACAACAACGGCACCAAGTGGTGGACCGTGGGCGTACGTCCAATGTACAAATGGACGCCAATCATGAGCACCCTGCTGGAAGTTGGCTACGACAACGTGAAATCCCAGGAAACTGGCGAAACCAACAACCAGTACAAAATCACCCTGGCGCAACAATGGCAGGCTGGCGACAGCATCTGGTCTCGTCCGGCTATCCGCGTCTTCGCAACCTACGCGAAGTGGGATGAAAAGTGGGGCTACGACTACAACGGTAATCCAGGAAATAACGCTAACTTCGGTAAAGCGGTTAAAGACGGCTTCAACGGCGGTTCCTTCGGTCGTGGCGACAACGACGAGTGGTCCTTCGGCGCCCAGATGGAAATCTGGTGGTAATCCCGTCTTAATCTGACGTTAATGACCAAACTGAGGGGCGCAAGCCCCTCAATCCTTGGGACGGCGCGCTATTGCCTGGCTACCGCTGAACCTGTGCATTTTGAGGTGATAACAATGAAAATGAACAAAACTCTCCTTGCCCTTTGCCTGTCCGCAGGGCTGCTGGCATGCGCCCCTGCTGTTACGCTCGCCAATGTGAATTTCGTCCCGCAAAACACCACATCCGCGCCAGCCATTCCGGCGGCGGCGCTGCAGCAACTGGTCTGGACGCCTGTCGATCAGTCTAAAGCGCAAACTACCCAGCTCTCAACGGGGGGGCAAACGCTGAATGTCCCGGGGATCAGCGGTCCGGTCGTGGCCTACAGTGTGCCTGCAAATATCGGCGAACTGACTCTTACACTGTCGAGTGAAGTGAATAAACAAACCAGCGTGTATGCACCTAACGTGCTGATTCTCGATCAAAACATGACGCCATCTGCGTTCTTCCCAAGCGAATACTTCACGTATCAGGAACCTGGCGTAATGAGTGCCGATCGCCTTGAAGGGGTGATGCGCCTGACGCCAGCACTGGGCCAGCAAAAAATCTATGTGCTTGTGTTTACCACTGAGAAAGATTTACAGCAGACCACGACGCTCCTCGACCCGGCTAAGGCCTATGCAAAAGGGGTAGGGAATGCGGTTCCGGATATTCCGGATCCGATCGCCCGTCATACCACCGATGGCGTTGTGAAGCTGAAAGTTTCAACCAGTAGCGCGTCCAGCGTCCTGGTCGGCCCACTGTTTGGTTCTTCTGGCACAGGGCCGGTGACAGTGGGTAACACGGCTACTCCAGTTTATGCCGCCCCAGCCGCTACGGCTGCCGCACCGGTTGCTTCTTCCGCCGCTCCGGCTCCCGCTAAAAAAGCTGAGCCAGTGCTGAACGATACCGAAACTTACTTTAACAATGCCATCAAGCAGGCCGTGAAAAACGGCGACGTCGACAAAGCGCTGAAGTTGCTTGATGAAGCCGAACGTTTAGGTTCGACCACTGCCCGTTCCACCTTTATCAGCAGTGTAAAAGGCAAGGGGTAACCGTCTCCCCACAGTGCTGATTTTGTCAGTAGTTTAGTGCGCCTGTTCAGGCGCACTTTTTTTGGTGCTGTTTGTGGTGTTGCATCTCTGTTGCGATAATGATCGCCAAACCATCTTTGCCCGCCCCCATTCTTAATTTCTGCGATACAATGACGGTACGTTATGTACTGGAGAGTCTGGCATGTCACACCCTGCGCTAACGCAACTGCGTGCGCTGCGCTATTTTGACCAAATACCTGCGCTTGACCCGGAGCAGCTCGACTGGTTGCTACTGGAAGATTCCATGACCAAACGTTTTGAGCGTCAGGGCGTTAACGTTACGGTGACCCTCATTCAGGAAGGTTTCGTCGGGTCTGACGCCATTGCCAGCGAACTGCCGCTACTGCCAAAGGAAGATCGCTACTGGCTGCGTGAAATCCTGCTGTGCGCCGACGGTGAACCCTGGCTTGCAGGACGCACCGTGGTGCCTGAATCGACCCTCACTGGCCCCGAACTCGCGCTGCAACAGTTGGGCAAAACGCCGCTGGGACGCTATCTTTTTACATCATCTGAACTCACCCGAGATTTTATTGAGATTGGCCGCGATGCCGATCTTTGGGGGCGTCGTTCCCGCCTTCGCTTAAGCGGAAAACCGTTAATGTTAACGGAGCTGTTTTTGCCTGCATCGCCGTTGTACTGGGAGGAAAACAAGAAATGGAGTGGAGTCTGACACAGACTAAATTATTGGCCTTTCATCGGCTTATGCGCACGGATAAACCTATCGGAGCCCTGTTGTTGCTATGGCCGACGCTGTGGGCGCTTTGGGTCGCTACCCCCGGGGTACCGCCGCTGTGGATTCTGGCGGTTTTTGTGGCGGGTGTCTGGCTGATGCGCGCGGCAGGCTGCGTGGTCAATGATTACGCGGACCGGAAATTCGACGGGCATGTAAAACGTACCGCCAACCGTCCCCTGCCAAGCGGACAAGTCACGGAAAAAGAAGCGCGCAACTTGTTCATTGTGTTGGTATTGCTCTCTTTCCTGCTGGTGTTGACGCTGAACACCATGACCATCCTGCTCTCCGTCGCGGCGCTGGCGCTGGCGTGGGTTTATCCGTTTATGAAGCGCTACACCCATCTGCCGCAGGTGGTGCTGGGGGCTGCATTTGGCTGGTCAATTCCGATGGCGTTTGCGGCGGTTAGCGAGTCTGTTCCGCTCAGCTGCTGGCTCATGTTCCTGGCGAACATTCTCTGGGCGGTCGCCTACGATACCCAATATGCGATGGTTGACCGCGACGATGACCTGAAAATTGGTATCAAATCGACGGCCATTTTGTTTGGTCGCCATGACAAGCTGATCATCGGGATATTACAGGTTGCTGTACTGGCGCTGATGGTGGCGATTGGTCGTCTGAACGAGCTCGACTGGGCGTTTTACGCGTCGGTGCTGGTGGCGGGATTGCTCTTTGTGTATCAGCAGAAATTGATTGCGGAACGCGAGCGCGACGCCTGTTTTAAAGCGTTTTTAAATAATAACTACGTGGGCCTGGTGCTGTTTTTGGGGCTCGCAGTAAGCTACTTCTCATAACCAGGGCGGCAAGCGAATAAAAAACGGCAGCCTCTGGTGAGGCTGCCGTTTTACTGTGTTCACCTTTTACCGACAGGTAAGGTGAACGCTGCAATTATCACTCGCCCTGCGTCGCGCTCTCAATCGTGAGACGTACATCAGAGGTAATCAGCTCCGCCAGCATCTGGTAAACCTTCATGGTTTCTCCAGGCTCAGCATCCCCTGTATCACTGATATAGCCTTCATCACGCAACGTGGACACCAGTGAGCTAAAGACCGCTTTATCGAAGAACTCCGGCGCATTAATACCGTGCAGCACGGAAAGACGTTGCGCCAGCGTGCGGCTCTCTTTTTCCAGGGTACCACGGTTAATGGACGGATTCGCACTCAACAGCCAGAAGGTAATCGCGTAGCGCTGCAGCGTTTCGCGCGCACCCGCTGCCAGCAGTTGAAGGGTGCGGGAACGGGCCGGGTTGATGTGCAGCTCGTCTTCTTTAACGGTGATCAGGCCCTGACGCAGCAGCTCTTCCGTCAATTTATCCAGCTCAACCGCCAGCTCATCCTGATTCCAGCGCAGGAACAGCTCCGTTTTCAACATCGGATAGAGCGTCTCAACGTGGCGCAGCAATTCCTGACGTGAAATACGACGATGCTGAGTAATAATTGCCGCCATCAGAGAAGGCAGCATCAGCATATGAGCGATGTTGTTGCGATAGTAGGTCATCAACACGGCCTGCTCACGCGGCAGGATGATGATGTCGCCGATGGTGTCTTTCTCGACTTCAAACTTGTTCATCTGCAATGCATGATCGATCAGGCCGCTTGCCGTTGTGGACGGCACCGTCGAATCGTTGGCATAAGGCACGTTGCGCATGATATCGAGATAGCAGTCGATCTGCTCGGTCAGCTGTTCACGCGTTAGCGAGCGCTGACGGGAGGCCAGCAACGCCGTACAGCACAGGTTCATAGCATTCGCCGCCCCTGCATTGTTGATTCGCACCATCAGCTCAGCCGCAATGCCGTTTACCGTCGGCGTCAACCAGGCGGGACGAACCGCTTCGATTGGATCGATAGACTCACGCCACTCCGGAACATGATTGTTCAGGTAGGTCATGAGCTGCATCGGCTCACCAAAGTTCACGTAGCCCTGACCGAGATTGCGCAGCTTGCTCAGACCTTTCAACATCTGAGGCAGGCTCTCTTTCTCTTTGGTGGCGCCGCGAAGTTCTTTGGCGTACGTACCCACTTCCATCACGTGCTCATAGCCAATGTAAATGGGCACCAGCGTAATCGGACGCGTACCACCACGCAGCATTGCCTGAATGGTCATCGACAGCGTGCCGGTCTTCGGATCGAGCAGACGACCCGTACGCGAGCGTCCGCCTTCAACGAAATACTCGACCGAATAACCGCGGCTGAACAATTCGCCCAGATATTCACGGAATACGGTGGAGTAGAGCTTATTGCCCTTGAAGGTACGACGGATAAAGAACGCACCCAGGCGGCGGAAAATCGGGCCAGCTGGCCAGAAGTTCAGGTTAATCCCTGCCGCAATATGCGGAGGCACCAGGCCCTGGTGATACAGAACATAGGAGAGCAGCAGATAGTCCATGTGGCTGCGGTGGCAGGGCACATACACGATCTCGTGACCGTCGTGCGCAAGCTGACGCACGCGCTCGGCATTATTGACGTTGATGCCTTGATAGAGACGGTTCCAGGTAAAACTCAGGATACGGTCAGACAGGCGAATCATTTCGTAGGAGAAGTTAGCCGCAATCTCTTCCATCAGCGCGATGGCGTTTTGCTGAGCTTTCTCATGGGAAATTTTCTTGCTGCGCGCTTCGTCTTCCACGGCGCGGGCAATGGCTTTTGACGCCAGCAGTTTGTTAAACAGGTCCTGTCGCGCGGGCAGGCTTGGCCCAACGGCAGCCAGCCGCTGGCGGGCAAAGTGCATGCGAGCGACGCGCGCCAGTTTTTGCGCGATGATCTTGTCGGTACCGTGCTCGTCAGCCATCCGGCGTAAAGAGACGGAAGGAGAGAAACGCACAAAGCTGTCGCGTCCCAGCCAGGAGACAGCAAAGAACTTCTGGACCCCGTTGAGCATGCGCAGCGGTGGGTTTTCCTCACCTTTCTGACGGCCCGGGCGACGACCAAACATCACCGACACAGGCACCATCTGCACATCCAGATCGGGATTGCTGCGATGCAGGTCCAGATAGTCGTGGAACAGTTTGATGGACTCTTCTTTTGGCGTGTAATAGGTGAACACGCGCGGCCCACCGTGGATGAAGACGTAGCGCGGTAGTAGCGTCCCGTCGATCTCCAGCGGTTCCATCGGATCGGGCAGGTCATGCGCCAGGCACTGGGCGCGGAGCGTTAACAGGTCTGCCTTCGAGTTGTAAGGCAAAACGTACATAATAGGGCGTGACGTATCCAGCCCCAATTCCAGCGCGGGTTCCGCGGGGATAGACTTACTTTTTACCAGAACGCTTAATGGTAAATTAAGTAATTTGTAGTAAATTCGTGGCCAGCCAGACATAAAGGATGTAAAGCCTCTGGTTAATAATGCAATTGCGGCGCAAAGGATAACAGAAAGCGCGCAAAATTTCTGTTGTTACCCGTCATACTTCAGACGGCAGCGAAACGCGCAGCCGCTATAGTTACTGACGCTAAATCTAAGAAAAGGTTCTTTTAATGGCCAATAATACCACTGGGTTAACCCGAATCATCAAAGCTGCCGGCTACTCATGGAAAGGTTTCCGTGCGGCATGGATCAATGAAGCTGCTTTCCGTCAGGAAGGGGTCGCGGCCATCGTGGCGGTGATTATCGCCTGTTTCCTTGATGTTGACGCCATAACCCGCGTTCTGCTCATTGGTTCCGTACTTTTGGTGATGATAGTGGAAATTCTCAATAGTGCTATCGAAGCGGTGGTTGACCGAATTGGTTCCGATTTTCACGAGTTGTCCGGTCGTGCAAAAGATATGGGCTCCGCCGCTGTGCTTTTAGCCATTATCACTGCGGTTATCACCTGGGGCACGCTTCTTTGGTCACATTTCCGATAAGCCTCGAGGAATAATTAAGTCCCTGGTTTTTTGTGCACTTTTTGATTCCAAATTCACCTTTAACTGTATATACTCACAGCATAACTGTATATACACCCAGGGGGCGGAATGAAAGCGTTAACGACCAGGCAGCAAGAGGTGTTTGATCTCATTCGGGATCACATCGGCCAGACGGGTATGCCACCTACGCGTGCGGAAATCGCGCAGCGACTGGGCTTCCGTTCTCCAAATGCGGCTGAAGAGCATCTTAAAGCCCTGGCGCGTAAAGGCGCGATTGAAATCGTGTCTGGCGCGTCGCGTGGTATTCGTCTTCTCGTTGAAGAAGAGACGGGGATCCCGCTGATAGGGCGTGTCGCGGCAGGTGAACCCCTGCTGGCACAACAGCATATTGAAGGTCATTATCAGGTCGATCCTGGCATGTTCAAACCTAGCGCTGATTTCTTACTTCGCGTTAGCGGTATGTCCATGAAAGACATCGGTATTCTTGACGGCGACTTGCTGGCCGTGCATAAAACCCAGGATGTGCATAACGGACAGGTTGTTGTGGCGCGTATTGACGATGAAGTGACGGTCAAACGCCTGAAAAAACAGGGCAACTCCGTACAACTGCTACCGGAAAATAGCGAATTTTCCCCGATTGTGGTCGACCTTCGTGAACAGAGCTTCTCCATCGAAGGGCTGGCCGTGGGCGTCATTCGCAACGGTGAATGGCTGTAATCTCTTCCTGACAGGTTGCGGTACCTCCGCAGCCTGATTCTCTTTATTCCTGCTCCGGACATTTCTCATGTCTCTGCTGACAACCTCAGACAAGGCATTGTGGCGTCTTGCTCTCCCAATGATCTTCTCCAATATTACCGTCCCGCTTTTAGGGCTTGTGGATACGGCTGTCATTGGTCATCTTGATTCTCCCCTTTATCTCGGCGGCGTGGCGATTGGCGCAACGGCCACCAGCTTCCTCTTTATGCTGCTGCTCTTTTTACGCATGAGCACGACGGGACTCACGGCACAGGCATTTGGCGCGAAAGATCCGTTACGACTGGCGCGTGCATTGGTTCAACCCCTGATTCTGGCGTTAGGTGCCGGGATGTTGATTGTGCTGCTACGCGCGCCGCTGATTGATGCGGCACTGTATATCGTTGGCGGCAGTGACGCGGTGCTGGCACAGGCCCGGCGCTTTCTTGAAATTCGCTGGCTCAGCGCCCCGGCCTCTCTGGCAAACCTTGTCCTGCTAGGCTGGCTGTTGGGCGTTCAGTACGCCCGCGCGCCGGTGATTTTGCTGGTGGTAGGCAATCTTCTGAATATCGTGCTCGATCTCTGGCTGGTTATGGGGCTGCACATGAACGTGCAGGGCGCCGCACTGGCGACGGTCGTGGCAGAGTACGGAACCTTTTTCTTAGGCTTGTGGATGGTGAAACGCGTACTGGTCATGCGCGGGGTCACCTTTGCAATGCTGAAAACCGCCTGGCGTGGGCAGGTTCGTCAACTGCTGGCGCTGAATCGCGACATTATGTTGCGCTCCCTGCTGCTGCAACTCTGTTTTGGCGCATTGACCGTTTTCGGGGCGCGCTTAGGGCCAGAAATCGTGGCCGTGAATGCCGTGTTGATGACCCTGTTAACCTTTACCGCCTACGCGTTGGACGGTTTTGCCTATGCTGTTGAAGCCCACTCCGGACAGGCGTATGGGGCAAAACAGGCGGGACAGTTGCAGGACGTCTGGCACGCAGCCTGTCGGCAGTCGGGCCTGGTCGCGCTGGCATTTGCGCTGATCTACGCTCTGTTTGGCAGCAATATTGTCGCGATGCTCACCTCTCTCCCGGCGCTGCGCGAACTGGCAAGCCACTATATTGGCTGGCAAATTGTCTTACCGGTTGTTGGGGTCTGGTGTTACCTGCTGGATGGCATGTTTATTGGCGCAACGCGAGGGGCGGAAATGCGCAACAGCATGGCGGTCGCCGCAGCGGGATTTGCGCTCACGCTTCTCACGCTCCCTTATCTGGGTAACCATGGATTATGGCTGGCGCTGGCCGTTTTTCTTGCGCTTCGCGGGCTGTCTCTCGGGCTGGTCTGGCGTCGTCACTGGCGAAATAATACCTGGTTCTCGTGACGGGCTCGTTTGCGCAAATGGTTAAAGATTCTGAATAACGAAACATGTCCCAGATCCTCATCTACAATTATTATCACGTCCAGCATGAAATGAACGTTACGGACGATATGAATTTACGTGATACCTGAACGATGAGGATATGATTATGAATAAAGACGAAATCGGCGGTAACTGGAAGCAGTTCAAAGGTAAAGCGAAAGAGCAGTGGGGTAAGCTGACTGACGATGACATGACGATCATCGAAGGTAAACGCGATCAGCTGGTCGGTAAAATTCAGGAACGTTACGGATACCAGAAAGATCAGGCCGAGAAAGAAGTCGGCGAATGGGAAAAACGTAACGACTACCGCTGGTAAGCGGTATTTTCCCGACATGACTACCCAACGTACATGGACGTACAACTAAGAGGGCGGCGTTAAGCCGCCCGATTTTTTAGCGCGGTTTTTTCTTTACCAGAATAGAGTGATCGTGCTGACACTCACCCTGATGAGAGCAGGCTTCAACCTCAACACAACTCGAACATAAGCCATGCGCTTCAATCACATTATGGCGAAGGGCAAAGCCCATCTTTGCTGCCAGCGTGTGAAGAATATCTTCTACACCCTCTGCACCTTTCTCCTTCACCGAACCACAGCGATCGCAAATAAACATGGCCGATGTGTGGGTGGGCTGATCGAAAAGATGACACAGCACATAGCTGTTCGTCGATTCCACCTTATGAACAAAACCCTGCTCAAGCAGAAAATCCAGGGCGCGATACACCGTTGGCGGCTTAGCCTGAGGCTCACTCTCGCGCAGAAGGTCAAGCAGGTCATAAGCGCTAATGGCATTTTGTTGCAGGCTCATCAGACGCAGAACTTCAAGGCGCTGCGGAGTCAGGCGCACATTGCGTTGCGCACAGAGCTTTTCAGCTTGCGCGAGCAGCTCCTGCGTTGTGGTCTTATCCATTAAGCACCTCGAATAAAAAATGGCTGTAAACCCCCACTTTATCATGTTCTGTTAAAAACGCCGAGATCCGACGCCATGTGCTATACCTGACGCATCGCACTACTGGGCTATAACATCATGAAAAGACCTGAATGCATAAAACACTGGCGTGACGTCGAAGGCGCGGATGATTCAACCTATCCCGATAGCGACGAACTTTTTTCTATTGGCGCGCCGCTGGCCCGCAAGCTGGGACTCGGACGTCTCGGTATCCATCACGAACGACTGCCGCCAGGGCGACGTACCTCGTATCCCCATGCAGAAAGTGACGAAGAAGAGTTCATCTACGTGTTAGAAGGGCACCCTGAGGCGTGGATCAATGGGTATTTATGGAAACTGGAACCGGGCGACAGCGTGGGCTTTCCTGCCGGGACCGGGCTGTGCCACACCTTTATTAATAATACCGATGAAGAGGTGCGATTGCTGGTGGTGGGAGAAGCAAACAAGAAACAGAACCGTATCTATTACCCACTGAATCCGGCGTATGCAGCGAGCCGTCAGGACCGCTGGGTGGACCATCCACCGCAATTTTTTGGCCCTCACGATGGAAAACCTGGGCGAAAATAACATCCTCTTCTATAAATATTGAGGGCCATCACAGAATACAACAGGCCGACCGGAAGATTTAACTTAGGGAAATAGCAGGTCTTTTTGTTCTTATTCACAGCAATAGTTCGCTCCTGTTTGGGTGATAACTGACAGGGGGTTATTTAATAACAGACTATAAGACGAGAAAACTGTGAAAAAACATTTTAAATTTTCGGTGGTTAGCATTGCTGTCTCCATGTTTATGGCAAATCAGGCGGGAGCAGCCAATACCTGGACGGAATCACGTAGTGATGCAATGGGTGGCACAGGTGTCGCATCAGGCAGTTATGGCAGTGGGGCGTTAATCAACCCTGCTTTGCTGGCGAAGGCAAAACCTGACGACGATGTCACCGTGATTCTGCCTGCCGTCGGTGCGCAGATTACGGATAAAGACAATCTTCAGGATGAAATTGATAACATCAACGATAAAATCAACCACTATCAGGATGTCATTGATAACCTTACGCCTGCCGAAATCATTACCAACCCCTTAGGTTCTATCAACGAGTTTCAGGGCGCAGCAAAGGATCTGGCCGATGAGCTGGATTACCTGAAAGGGAAAACCGCGCGTGCGACAGCAGGTGCCGGTCTTGCCGTCACGATTCCAAACGATGTGCTTGCCGTGGCTTTCATGGCCAAAGGCTATGCGCACGGGCGCGTAAGTTCGTCTATCGATCAGCAGGATATTGATTACCTGCGCGGTATCCAGCGAAGCGATGTGGTCGCCGCGGGCGTTGCGCTGGACGCAGCGATCAACGGGACCGACCAGATTACCAAAAACCTTAACTCAACGGCGTCTGGCCGGGCTGCTATTGTCTCTGACTATGGTATTGCTGTGGCTCGTCAGTTTGATTTGGGTGGCGTGCCGGTCTCTGTCGGTGTCACGCCAAAACTGCAAAAAACCTGGGTCTATAACTACACCACGTCTATTTATGACTACGACAGTAATAAATGGAACGACAGCCGTTACCGTACCGACGACACCGGCTTTAACGTGGATGCGGGTATTACCGCAGACTTTGGCGAACACTGGACCGTCGGCGTGAGCGGGCAGAACCTGATGTCGCGTGATATCGATACGAAAGATGTGCGTATCCGCAACGGCAGAACCGGGGAAGTGGTGAGCTATAAAGATACTTACCAAATTCGTCCTCTGGTGACCGCAGGTGCTGCCTGGCATAATGATTTAGTCACCCTGACAGCGGATGGCGATCTGACGGAAACCAAAGGATTCAAAAGCGAAGATACCTCCCAGTATGTGGGCGTGGGTGCCGAGGTAACACCGCTCAATTGGCTGGCCGTTCGCGCCGGTTATCGTGCTGATGTAAAGGGGAATGACAGCAATGTCTTCACCGGCGGTGTCGGTTTTGCGCCCTTTAATACCGTGCATGTCGACCTGATGGGCCTGTATGGTGAGGATGAAACCTGGGGGGCGGGCGCACAGTTGAGCGTTACCTTCTAAGCAAAACCGGAGGCCATGCGCCTCCGGCTTTTCTTGTGCTATAGTAGCGCCCCTTTTCCAGCAGATGCTTAAAACTTCGCCATGTCGTCAGAATCTCAGTCAACTTTCCCTGCACATCGTTTTTCCATCGCGCCGATGCTCGACTGGACGGACAGACACTGTCGCTACTTCCTGCGCCAGCTCTCCCGCCATACGCTGCTCTACACCGAAATGGTGACGACCGGGGCGATCGTTCACGGTAAAGGCGACTATCTGGCCTACAGCGAAGAAGAACATCCTGTCGCTTTGCAGCTGGGTGGCAGCGATCCGGCAGCTCTTGCCCACTGTGCGAAGCTGGCGGAAGCGCGTGGCTACGACGAGATAAACCTGAACGTCGGCTGTCCTTCCGATCGCGTACAAAATGGCATGTTCGGTGCGTGTCTGATGGGCAATGCGCAGCTCGTGGCGGACGGGATCAAAGCGATGCGCGATGTGGTGTCCATCCCCGTGACGGTTAAAACCCGTATCGGTATTGATGACCAGGACAGCTACGAATTTCTGTGTGATTTCATCAATACGGTTGCCGGGAAAGGCGAGTGTGAGATGTTTATTATCCACGCCCGTAAAGCCTGGCTTTCTGGATTAAGTCCAAAAGAAAACCGTGAAATTCCCCCGCTGGACTACCCCCGCGTATACCAGTTAAAGCGCGATTTCCCGCACCTGACGATGTCGATCAATGGCGGCATTAAATCGCTCGAGGAGGCCAAAGTGCACCTGGAGCATATGGATGGCGTGATGGTGGGACGCGAGGCGTACCAGAACCCCGGTATTCTGACGACCGTCGATCGTGAAATCTTTGGCGTTAACGGCGCGGATAGCGATCCGGTCGCCGTGGTGCGCGCAATGTATCCCTACATTGAGCGTGAGCTGAGCAATGGCACCTACCTGGGGCACATCACCCGACACATGCTTGGCCTCTTCCAGGGCATCCCGGGAGCACGTCAATGGCGTCGCTATCTGAGTGAAAATGCGCATAAACCTGGCGCGGACATCAATGTGCTTGAGCACGCGCTGCGACTGGTTGCTGATAAACGATAAATTTCACTCATTTTTCGTCAAATTCACCAGGGCTTGTCAGGAATGACAAGCCTTTTTTGTTATCTTTCAATGCATTAAAATTGGCATGTTTCTTGTAATAGCCTTTTCATCATTCGGGTATTACGTGGGAGAGAACCATGCTTGAACTACTTTTTGTATTGGGATTTTTTGTGATGCTGATGGTTACGGGCGTCTCATTGCTGGGCATTCTGATCGCGATGGTGGTGGCGACCGTGGTGATGTTCATCGGTGGACTCTTTGCCCTGACGATTAAGCTCTTGCCGTGGCTGCTGCTGGCGATTGCGGTTGTATGGGTTATTCGGGCGATTAAATCACCAAAACTCCCGAGTTATCAGCGCAATAAGCGTTTTCGTTACTAAGGTATTGAGGGGTTCGTCACATACCTGCAACTTTTCCGGCAGCATTGCTTAGAACGGAATAGGATTTACTTATCGAATCTGTCACTATGACTGCCGCTAAAGAATTCATCGAGCTGTACCCTACATACAGCCGAACTAAAAAAAGAAAGGGCTTCCCACGGGAAGCCCAATTTCTTTTTTAGGGTCAGGGAATGAGCAGGCTCGACCCTTCTGTTACCCGGCTTTCCAGTACCTCATGCGCACGCCGTGCCTCGCTTAGCGGGTATTTCTGAGCGTCGGCCACATCGACTTTAATTACTCCGCTCGCGATCAACGAGAACAGCTCATTGCTGGCTTCGATCAGCTCTTCACGCGTGGTGATATAGCCTTGCAGGGAAGGGCGGGTGACGTAAAGCGAGCCTTTCTGATTGAGGATGCCGAGATTCACACCGGTCACGGCGCCTGAGGCGTTGCCAAAGCTCACCATCAGGCCACGGCGCTGCAAACAATCCAGCGACGCTTCCCAGGTGTCTTTCCCCACCGAGTCATACACCACACGTAACTTTTTACCGCCGGTGATCTCTTTGACCCGCTCGGCAATGTTCTCTTCACGGTAATTGATCACCTGCCAGGCCCCGGCCTGTTGCGCCCGCTGCGCTTTTTGCGCACTCCCCACGGTGCCGATCAGTTTTGCCCCGAGCGCTTTCGCCCACTGGCAGGCAATCAGCCCCACGCCACCGGCAGCCGCGTGGAACAGGAAAGGCTCGTCCGGTTTGATTTCATAGGTTTTACGCAGCAGATAAAAGACGGTCAGTCCTTTCAGGAAAGATGCCGCGGCCTGTTCGAACGAAATTGCATTCGGCAAAATGGCAGCTTTGTCGGCCGGAACGTTGTGAACGGAACTGTAAGCGCCCAGCGCCGACTGTGCATACACCACGCGATCGCCTTCTTTAATATGCTTCACGGCACTGCCCACCTTCACCACCACGCCTGCGGCTTCGGTTCCCAATCCGCTCGGCATCGAGGGAGGTGGATAAAGGCCGCCGCGAATATAGGTGTCGATGTAGTTAATACCGATGGCTTTATTTTCAACCTGGATTTCGGTTTCGCCAGGCGCTGCGGGGGTAAACTCAACCGCATTGAGTACCTCAGGGCCGCCATGCTTGTGAAATTCAATACGCGTTGCCATGCTTCCTCCATAAGAAAATGTGGTAATCTTTCGACCCACTCTTTATCTCGGTAACTCCATTCACTATGGCAGGAAACAAACCCTTCAACAAACAGACTGAACCTCGCGAACGTGATTATCAGGTCGCCGGGTTAAAAGTCCCGCCGCACTCGATTGAAGCGGAACAGTCGGTGTTGGGCGGTTTAATGCTGGACAACGAGCGTTGGGACGATGTTGCCGAACGCGTGGTGTCCGAGGACTTTTATACCCGTCCGCATCGCCATATTTTCACCGAAATGGCACGACTTCAGGAATCGGGCAGTCCGATTGACCTGATTACGCTGGCAGAATCCCTTGAGCGTCTTGGTCAGCTGGACAGCGTCGGCGGTTTTGCCTATCTGGCTGAGTTATCCAAAAATACGCCAAGTGCGGCGAATATCAGTGCTTATGCCGATATCGTGCGCGAACGTGCCGTTGTCCGCGAAATGATCGCTGTCGCCAACGAAATCGCCGAGGCGGGTTTTGATCCCCAGGGCCGCACCAGCGAAGATCTCCTCGATCTGGCTGAATCACGCGTCTTTAAAATTGCGGAAAGTCGTGCAAATAAAGACGAAGGCCCTAAAAATATTGCCGATGTGCTCGACTCGACCATCGCCCGTATTGAACAGCTCTTCCAGCAACCGCACGACGGCGTAACGGGGGTGAATACCGGCTATGACGATCTCAATAAAAAAACGGCGGGCCTGCAGCCCTCCGATCTGATTATCGTTGCGGCGCGTCCGTCGATGGGTAAAACCACCTTTGCGATGAACCTCGTCGAAAATGCGGCGATGTTGCAGGATAAACCGGTTTTAATTTTCAGTCTTGAGATGCCCTCCGATCAGATCATGATGCGTTCTCTGGCATCCCTGTCGCGCGTGGATCAGACCCGTATTCGTACCGGCCAGTTAGACGATGAAGACTGGGCGCGTATCTCCGGCACCATGGGCATTCTGCTGGAAAAACGTAATATCTATATTGACGATTCCTCTGGCCTGACGCCTACGGAAGTGCGTTCGCGCGCGCGGCGTATTGCCCGCGAACACGGCGGCATCGGCCTTATCATGATCGACTACCTTCAGCTGATGCGTGTGCCTTCACTGTCGGATAACCGTACCCTGGAAATTGCCGAAATTTCCCGCTCGCTCAAGGCGTTGGCGAAAGAGTTGCAGGTGCCCGTGGTGGCCCTTTCGCAGCTTAACCGCTCGCTGGAACAACGTGCTGATAAGCGCCCGGTTAACTCCGACTTACGTGAATCTGGCTCCATCGAGCAGGATGCCGACTTAATCATGTTCATCTACCGTGATGAGGTGTATCACGAAAATAGCGACATGAAAGGGATCGCCGAAATCATTATTGGTAAGCAGCGTAACGGCCCGATCGGGACGGTACGTCTGACCTTTAACGGGCAATGGTCGCGCTTTGATAACTACGCGGGCCCTCAGTACGATGATGAGTAATTTCTAAGGAATTCAACATGCAAGCGGCAACTGTCGTCATTAACCGCCGCGCTCTGCGACACAACCTGCAACGTCTGCGTGAACTGGCACCTGCCAGCAAGCTCGTTGCAGTCGTGAAAGCGAACGCTTATGGACACGGTCTTCTTGAGACTGCGCGAACGCTCCCGGATGCTGACGCTTTTGGCGTTGCCCGACTCGACGAAGCCCTGCGACTCCGGGCGGGCGGCATCACGCAACCCATTCTGCTGCTTGAAGGCTTCTTTGAAGCCAGCGATCTGCCGACGATTGCCCGCCAGCATCTCCATACCTCCGTACATAACGAAGAGCAGCTGGCAGCCCTGGAAACCGCCGATCTGAGCGAGCCGGTCACTGTCTGGATGAAGCTCGACACGGGTATGCATCGTCTTGGCGTGCGTCCTGAACAGGCTGAGGCGTTTTATCAGCGTCTCTCCCGGTGCCGCAACGTGCGCCAGCCGGTGAATATTGTCAGCCACTTTGCCCGTGCCGATGAGCCAGAATGCGGCGCTACCGAACAGCAGCTGGATATTTTTAACACCTTCTGCGAAGGGAAGCCGGGGATGCGCTCTATCGCCGCCTCGGGTGGTATTTTGCTGTGGCCTCAATCGCATTTCGACTGGGCGCGTCCGGGAATTATTCTGTACGGCGTCTCGCCATTAGAGAACAAACCCTGGGGCCCGGATTTTGGCTTCCAGCCCGTGATGTCGCTGGTGTCCAATCTGATTGCCGTACGTCCACATAAGGCCGGTGAGCCTGTGGGGTATGGCGGAACATGGACCAGCGAACGAGATACCCGTCTGGGCGTGGTCGCAATGGGCTATGGCGATGGATATCCGCGTGCGGCGCCTTCGGGGACCCCGGTGCTGGTCAACGGTCGCGAGGTGAAGATTGTTGGTCGCGTGGCAATGGACATGATTTGTGTCGATTTAGGGCCCGATGCGCAGGATAAAGCTGGCGATCCAGTGGTGCTTTGGGGCGAAGGTTTGCCGGTCGAACGCATCGCGGAAATCACAAAAGTAAGTGCTTACGAACTTATTACGCGTCTCACCTCGCGGGTAGCGATGAAATACGTCGACTAAGTCTTTCCTGGAGTGAGGCATCCGTCCTCACTCCGCATTGATTAACATCCTCTCGATCTTCTTTCACTTCCGGTTTATTGTGGAAATCCCTGCCTCATCGATTTCCGGAGAACCATCGCGTGTTTCAGAAAGTAGACGCCTACGCTGGCGACCCCATTCTCTCCTTAATGGAGCGTTTCAAAGAAGATCCTCGTAGCGACAAAGTGAACCTCAGCATTGGTCTTTATTACAATGAGGATGGCATCATTCCTCAGCTGCAGGCGGTCGCGGAGGCACAAGCGCGCCTTAACGCAGCCCCACACGGCGCATCGCTCTATCTGCCGATGGAAGGGCTAAACACCTACCGTAATACAATTGCACCGCTTTTGTTTGGCGCTGAGCACGCGGTATTACAGCAAAAACGCGTGGCGACCATCCAGACGCTGGGCGGCTCTGGTGCTCTGAAAGTGGGCGCAGATTTTCTGAAAAAGTACTTCCCGGATTCCGGCGTATGGGTCAGCGATCCGACCTGGGAAAACCACGTCGCCATTTTTGAAGGCGCAGGCTTTACGGTGGCAACCTATCCGTGGTTCGACACGGAAACCAACGGCGTGCGCGTCGATGCGCTGCTGGAAAAACTGCATACCCTGCCCGAACGCAGCATCGTGCTGCTGCACCCATGCTGCCACAACCCAACCGGTGCTGACCTGACGAACAGCCAGTGGGACGCGGTCATTGAGGTGCTTAAGGCACGCAATCTGATTCCGTTCCTCGACATTGCCTATCAGGGATTTGGCGCGGGTATGGAAGAAGACGCTTACGCCATTCGGGCGATTGCCAGCGCGGGCTTGCCTGCACTGGTCAGCAACTCCTTCTCAAAAATCTTCTCCCTGTACGGCGAGCGCGTTGGCGGTCTGTCGGTTATTTGTGAGGATGAAGCGTCCGCCGGACGCGTGCTGGGTCAGTTGAAAGCCACGGTTCGTCGAATTTACTCCAGCCCGCCCGCCTTTGGCGCGCAGGTGGTGGCAGCCGTACTCAGTGATGACGCGCTCAAAGCGAAATGGCTTGCTGAGGTGGAAGCCATGCGTCTGCGCATTCTGTCGATGCGCCAGTCGCTGGTGGATGTCCTGAAAGTGGCTGTCCCGGGGCATAATTTTGACTATCTGCTCAAGCAGCGCGGCATGTTCAGCTATACCGGCCTGAGTGCGGCTCAGGTCGATCGCCTGCGCGAAGAGTTTGGGGTTTACCTTATTGCCAGCGGCCGCATGTGCGTCGCGGGCCTCAACGCCAGCAACGTCCAACGCGTGGCACAAGCCTTTGCAGCGGTAATGTAAGCACTTACTCACTCTTTTTAGTCTTTGCCCTCTCTCCCTGTGGATGAGGACTGGGGTGAGGGCAACAGACCGTCACGTTGCCGTTTTTAGTATTTGCCCCCTCTCCCTGCGGGAGAGGATTGGAGTGAGGGCATCAGACCGCAACGTTGCCGTTTTTGTGTTTGCCCCCTCTCCCTGCGGGAGAGGATTGGAGTGAGGGCATCAGACCGCAACGTTGCCGTTTTTGTGTTTGCCCCCTCTCCCTGTGGGAAAGGGCTGGGGTGAGGGCAACAGACCGCCACGTTGCCGTTTTTGTGTTTGCCCCCCTCTCCCTGTGGGAGAGGGCTGGGGTGAGGGCCTCAGACCGCAACGTTGCCGTTTTTGTGTTTGCCCCCCTCTCCCTGTGGGAGAGGACTAGGCTGAGGGCAACAGACCGCCACGTTGCTGTTTTTGTATTTGCCCCCTCTCCCTGTGGGAGAGGGCTGGGGTGAGGGCATCAGACCGCCACGTTGCCGTTTTTGTGTTTGCCCCCCTCTCCCTGTGGGAGAGGGCTGGGGTAAGGGCATCAGACTGCAACGTTGCCGTTTTTGTGTTTGCCCCCCTCTCCCTGTGGGAGAGGGCTGGGGTAAGGGCATCAGACTGCAACGTTGCCGTTTTTGTGTTTGCCCCCTCTCCCTGTGGGAGAGGGTTGGGGTGAGGGCAACAGACCGCACTGACATGTTTGCCCGTGGCAGTAACGTTTATCAAATTTAAGTTCTGCACAGCACTCTGTGATCCCCTTCTTTTTATTCATATTCATAAGTAAAAACTCCTTTCTTTCACCTCTTGCGGGGGTTATGGTCGGATAGTTTTTTGACCATTCGCTCAAAATATAACGATAACAAACTGAATATTCAGGGGAAAACATGCGCAAGATCACACTGGCGCTCAGCGCCGCCTGCTTATTGTTCTCACTTAATAGTGCCGTCGTCGCACGGGCGTCCGCACCGACACCGCTCTATTCCGGCACCACCGCAGCCATTCTGGCTGATCAAGCACCCGTTCACTGGGTTTCTGTCGCACAAATCGAAAATAGCCTGATGGGCCGTGCCCCTATGGCCGTCGGGTTTGACATCGATGACACCGTTCTCTTTTCCAGCCCTGGCTTCTGGCGCGGTAAAAAAACCTATTCGCCCGAGAGCGAGGCGTATCTGAAAAACCCTGAGTTCTGGGAAAAAATGAACAACGGCTGGGATGAATACAGCATTCCAAAAGAGGTTGCCCGCGCCCTGATCGCAATGCACGTTAAACGCGGCGACAGCATTTATTTCGTTACGGGCCGCAGCCAGACCAAAACCGAAACTGTCTCAAAAACGTTGCAGGGTGATTTTACGATCCCTGCGGCCAATATGAACCCGGTCATTTTTGCCGGGGACAAAGAGGGGCAAAACACCAAAACGCAGTGGCTGGAACAGAAGAATATCAAAGTCTTTTACGGCGACTCTGATAATGACATCACCGCTGCGCGCGATGTGGGAGCCAGGGCGATCCGCGTCTTACGCGCCTCTAACTCGACCTATCGCCCCTTACCCATGGCAGGAAAGTTTGGCGAAGAAGTGATTGTTAATTCAGAGTATTAATCCACGGGCGGCGGGTTTGTTTCTTTTTTAAGCAAATCTTGCCGCGATGGGTTTTACCTTTCGACTTCTTGCTGCACACTTAGAAAGATTCATCTTTCATCATGGAGCAGCCTATGTGGTTTCAACAGACCCTGACCTTGAACGCCAAATCGCGTGGATTTCACCTGGTCACCGACGACATCCTCGGGCAGATCCGCGATCTGTCGCGTATCAAAACGGGTCTGCTTCATTTGTTGCTTCAGCATACTTCAGCCTCTCTCACGCTAAATGAGAATTGCGATCCTACCGTCCGTTCCGATATGGAGCGGCATTTTCTCAAAACCGTTCCGGACAACGCCCCTTACGAACATGACTATGAGGGGCCAGATGATATGCCGTCGCATATTAAATCCTCCCTGCTTGGCGTCTCCCTGACGCTGCCTGTTCACAACGGACGAGTCCTTCTGGGCACATGGCAAGGGATATGGTTGGGAGAGCATCGTATTCACGGCGGTTCGCGCAAAATTATCGCAACGCTTCAAGGGGAATAAAGATGACAATTTCGGAGATACTTCAATACTGCATGAGCAAACCCGGTGCGGAACAGAGCGTCCACAGCGACTGGAAAGCCACGCAGATAAAGGTGGGCGATATTTTATTCGCCATGGTGAAAGAGGTGGAAGGCCGTCCGGCGGCGTCGCTGAAAACCAGTCCTGAGCTGGCGGATTTATTGCGTCAACAGCACGATGACGTAAGACCCAGCAAGCATCTGAACAAGGCTCACTGGAGCACGGTCTATCTCGACGGCACCATTCCAGGTTCGCAAATTTACTACCTGGTGGATGCGTCGTATCAGCAGGCGGTAGAGCTGCTGCCGGAAACAACCCGGCAACAGCTCTCCGTATAGCGATTACAACAGCGGTTTAAGGAAACGTGCGGTGTGCGAGGCTTCGCACTCTGCAACCGTCTCTGGCGTACCGGAGACGAGGATTTCCCCACCGCCGCTGCCGCCTTCAGGACCCAGATCCACAATCCAGTCTGCGGTTTTGATGACGTCCAGGTTATGTTCGATAACCACAATCGTGTTGCCCTGATCGCGCAACTGATGCAGCACCTCGAGCAACTGCTGGATATCGGCAAAGTGCAGACCCGTGGTCGGCTCATCCAGAATATATAACGTCTGGCCCGTACCCCGTTTGGACAGCTCACGCGCCAGCTTCACGCGCTGTGCTTCGCCGCCGGAAAGCGTCGTTGCAGATTGCCCCAGACGAATATAGGTCAGACCGACGTCCATCAGCGTTTGCAGCTTACGCGCCAGCGCCGGAACGGCATCGAAGAACTCACGTGCCTCTTCAATGGTCATATCCAGTACTTCGTGGATGGTTTTGCCTTTGTATTTGATCTCCAGCGTTTCGCGGTTATAACGCTTGCCTTTGCACTGATCACACGGCACATAAATGTCTGGCAGGAAGTGCATCTCAACTTTGATCACCCCGTCGCCCTGACAGGCCTCACAGCGACCGCCGCGTACGTTAAAGCTGAAGCGTCCTGGCGTATAGCCGCGTGAACGGGCTTCCGGTACACCGGCGAACAGTTCACGTACAGGCGTAAACACGCCGGTATAGGTGGCCGGGTTAGAACGCGGCGTACGCCCGATTGGACTCTGATCGATATCGATCACTTTATCGAAATGTTCCAGACCCTGAATATCGCGGTAGGGGGCCGGTTCAGCCAGCGTCGCGCCGTTAAGCTGGGTCTGAGCAATCGGGAATAACGTATCGTTAATCAGCGTTGATTTACCCGAGCCGGACACGCCGGTAATGCAGGTAAACAGACCCACTGGCAGTGTCAGGGTGACGTCTTTCAGGTTATTGCCGCGCGCGCCGGTCAGTTTCAACACTTTTTCCGGATTGGCAGCCACACGCTGTTTCGGCACCTCGATTTTCCGCTTGCCGCTCATGAACTGGCCGGTCAGTGATTCCGGCACCGCCATAATGTCTTTCAGCGTGCCTTCTGCCACCACCTGACCGCCATGCACACCCGCGCCCGGACCAATATCGATAACGTGGTCAGCCGCGCGGATCGCGTCTTCATCATGCTCAACCACAATCACCGTGTTACCGAGATTGCGCAGGTGGATCAGGGTACCCAGCAGGCGTTCGTTATCGCGCTGATGCAGGCCGATAGACGGCTCATCCAGTACGTACATCACCCCCACCAGGCCCGCGCCAATCTGGCTTGCCAGACGAATACGCTGGGCTTCGCCACCTGAGAGCGTTTCCGCTGAGCGGGACAGTGACAGATAGTTCAGGCCAACGTTGACCAGGAACTTCAGACGATCGCCAATCTCTTTGAGGATCTTTTCCGCAATTTGCGCACGCTGGCCAGCCAGTTTGAGGTTGGTGAAGAAGTCCATCGCATGCCCGATGCTCATGTCTGAGATGGTGGGCAGCGGGGTGTTTTCAACATAAACGTGGCGAGCTTCGCGACGCAAACGCGTGCCGTCACACGAGGCGCAGGAGCGGTTGCTGATAAACTTGGACAGCTCTTCGCGCACCGCGCTGGATTCCGTCTCTTTGTAGCGGCGTTCCATATTGTGCAGCACGCCTTCGAACGGATGGCGACGCACGGAGGTATCGCCGCGATCGTTCATGTATTTGAACTCAATGTTCTCTTTACCTGAACCGTACAGCACCACTTTATGCACAGCGGCGCCCAGGCTTCCCCACGGGGAATCCACGTCGAACTTGTAGTGTTCCGCCAGCGATTTCAGCATCTGGAAATAGTAGAAGTTGCGACGATCCCAGCCGCGAATCGCACCGCCCGCCAGGGACAGCTCTGGATTCTGGATAACACGGTCTGGATCAAAGTACTGCTGCACGCCCAGACCGTCGCAGGTTGGACACGCGCCCGCCGGGTTGTTGAACGAGAACAGACGCGGTTCCAGCTCGCGCATGCTGTAGCCGCAAATAGGGCAGGCAAAGTTGGCCGAGAAGAGCAACTCTTCGGCTTTGGTATCGTCCATATCGGCGACGATCGCCGAGCCGCCTGAGAGATCCAGCGCTGTTTCGAAGGACTCCGCCAGGCGTGTTGACATATCGTCACGCACTTTAAAGCGATCGATGACCACTTCAATCGTATGTTTCTTTTGCAGCTCAAGCTTAGGGGGATCGGACAGATCGCACACTTCGCCGTCGATACGGGCGCGGATATAACCCTGGCTTGCCAGGTTCTCCAGCGTCTTAGCGTGTTCGCCTTTACGATCTTTAATAATCGGTGCCAGCAGCATCAGGCGTTTGCCTTCCGGCTGGGCCAGCACGTTATCGACCATCTGGCTGACGGTCTGCGCGGCCAGCGGGACGTCGTGATCCGGACAGCGCGGCTCACCCACGCGGGCAAACAGCAGGCGCAGGTAGTCATGAATTTCTGTGATGGTACCCACCGTTGAACGCGGGTTGTGCGATGTCGATTTCTGCTCAATAGAGATAGCAGGCGACAACCCTTCAATATGGTCGACGTCGGGTTTTTCCATCAGCGACAGGAACTGACGGGCATACGCAGACAATGATTCAACGTAACGACGCTGTCCTTCGGCATATAAGGTGTCGAAAGCCAGTGAGGATTTGCCAGACCCCGAAAGCCCGGTCACGACAATGAGCTTGTCGCGAGGGATTATGAGGTTGATATTCTTGAGATTATGGGTGCGGGCGCCCCGTACTTCGATCTTATCCATTCACCTTTCCCGGTAGAGACTCGGATGCCTGGTTTGTTTGAAGGACAAACGGCAGAAACGGCTAATTATGACACAATATAACCTGTTTGAATATACAGTATTGGAATGCAAATTCTGATTGAGTGTGCAACAATGTTCAGTTGGCGCAAGTTATCTGGAATCCACGCTGCAACTATCAAAATGCTACATGGAAATGATACACTCGCGCGTTACACTATTAAGAAACGAATTCAGGAGACACGATCATGGCCAGCAGAGGCGTAAACAAGGTGATTCTCGTCGGTAATCTGGGCCAGGACCCGGAAGTACGCTACATGCCGAGTGGTGGCGCAGTTGCCAACATTACGCTGGCTACTTCCGAATCCTGGCGTGATAAAGCGACCGGTGAGATGAAAGAGCAGACCGAATGGCACCGCGTTGTGCTGTTTGGCAAACTGGCCGAAGTGGCCGGTGAATATCTGCGTAAAGGTTCTCAGGTTTATATTGAAGGCCAACTGCGTACCCGCAAATGGACCGATCAAGCCGGCGCTGAGAAGTACACCACGGAAGTTGTGGTCAACGTGGGTGGCACCATGCAGATGCTGGGTGGCCGTCAAGGCGGTGGCGCACCAGCAGGTGGCGGACAGCAACAGCAGCAGGGTAGCTGGGGCCAGCCTCAGCAGCCTCAGGGCGGCAACCAGTTCAGCGGTGGCGCACAGTCTCGTCCACAGCAGCAGTCTGCCCCAGCCCCGTCTAATGAACCACCGATGGATTTCGACGACGACATCCCGTTCTAAGTCTTGTCGCACTCGTCAGAAAAAGCCCCTTTTGGGGCTTTTTTATTGCTTAAAGGATAGCGTCAGAGCAATGTGGCGAGTTGATGGACCCGCGCGACAGACAGGGAGCGTTAAATGCCTTACACGCGTTCTGGCTGTCTGCGATTTTATCCAGATCCAGATTGAGTGCCAGTACACCACTGTTCGCCCCATCGTTTCCATTAATGACGGGCAAAGAGAGGGTCAGCACGCGCTCTTTCCTGGCAAAAGGATCCCGGCTAATGCTGAAATGCGCTTCATCAGAATCTTCTATAGAGATGGCAAACCAGGGCTCCTTTGCGAAGATCCCAGTCCGGCTTTTCTTCGATGTAAGGTAAGCGAATGAAATGTCCGTTATCGTCTGCGTGTATAACGGATATGGCATCAGGCAAAATACGCAAACACTCGATCAGCCAGCTTCGTAACGCATGAACGCTGTCGGGTGTTCCTTCAAATTTGTACTGATCGGCAGCAATTCTTGCCATTTCGCGGATACTGTTTCCATACCCATCAAAATATTTATCCAGAAAAGAGGCCCACCAGAATTAACGTCGAGGCCAGAACTGAAAAGCAAAGGTTTAGTAGCCTTCTGAAATTTAAACTTTCGATCACAGATTACTCCGTTACTTTCAGGTGATTCCAAATAAGAAGATTTATTCGCACTGGAGAAATAGGTTACTCACCGAGGATTGGTTATGGATAAACGGATAAATGGTCAATCGTAACTGAGATCGTATTTTATCAGCGTCCAGTTAACCGGATAACCATTTTGCCAGGGGAGGTTTTCGCCTTTCTTAACATTCACAACATTTTTGGCGACAGGATTATCCATTTGCCAGTACCCGCTTTGCGGACAAATATGGCCGCTCATCCGTTTGATACCTAATGGGCTTCGAGTGGATTCCGCTTGCGATACAGAGGCGAACGCCGTTGCAATGGTCAGATTACTGCTATCAATTTTCATCACGATGCACTCATATTTAGTTTACTCCCTTATATATCGCGACAAAAAAAGAACATATCTTAACAGTTTATTTTCATTTTTTATTAATTTAGTCACGGCTGTGAGTTTATATTGCAAACAAAGAGAGCATTCGCCACAATAACCCTTCCTTTGGATGAAAGTTGAACAAAATGACGCGTCGCTTTTTTAATATCTTGTTTTTTATATTCTTATTTACTAGCGGCAGCGCATTTGCGGTGAATTGCCAGAGGGCCGTTACGCCTCTGGAAAATACCATCTGTAACGACAACAATCTGCACTGGCTGGATAGAACCCTGTCGATGGTTTATCACCAGGCGATTTTGCAAAACGGGCCGGAAGAGAGCGATAAGAAATATCATGAATGGGAAGCGCTGCGGGAGAAATGCACCACGGAAGCGTGTATCGAACGTGCTTACTACGCGGGTATAAGCGCCATTTCTGATACCAATCGTGATTTTGTCTGGGAAGGGGCCTGGTGGAATATGCTTTCGCCAAACATGAGTGGTGGCAGGATCCAGTTCAGCCGTAATGCGCAATGGAGCGTGACGCTGGATATTCGCGCCTGGGCCGGCCTTAACAAAGACGAATTCACGGCAGAAGCCCGAAGACTGTACGGAATGCTGGTGGTTGAGCGGATTGTCGAGACCAGCGACTGTAAGCTACTGCTGATCCCTAAAAACGATGGCTCATTACAGGCTTACAGTAATGCAGACTGGGGATGTCGCTTATCCATGCCAACGGGCGTATTTCTGGATGGCGCTTATAAAAAGTCAGACGTGGATCCGCGTCCAAAGGCCACATTACTTTCCCTGGGTATTTTTCCGGATGCGGCCTTTGATAATAAATTCCGTGCGCTGGTAGGGGAGGATTATCAAAACTTCGTCAACAGCGCCAATGTTTATATCTACCAGAATGATATCGATAATATCGGAGCGAAGGTGTTGTCCATGTGGGTGCAGGGCGCGGCAAACAGCAGGACGGCGATCATCATGTATACGCCCAAAGGGGAAATCTGGGCCGGGCGAATTTCACCGGTGAAGAAAGGGGGGCTGGCGTTGCATTATTACAGTACCGAAGGCAACGATCAGCGAAAAATGCCCCGCACCCTGGCGGCATGGAAATTACGTTTTCTGGACAATTAAGCGCGGAAACCTGAAAACAGGTTTCCGCATGGCACTCGAATCAGGTCAGCGTACCGACAATGGTTAAATCGCTATCATCCGGCACCTCGTTGTACGAAAGCACGTGCAGATTTTTAGCAAACAGACGTCCATATCGTGAAATCAACGGCCTGAGCTGTGGCGTCACCAGCAGCAGCGGCGGTAATCCCTTCGCTTTCATCTGCTCCTGTATGACGGGCATCGTATTTTGCAACTGCGTTAAAATATTCGGATCGACTGCAAAACTGTCCAGCGCTACCTTACCTGCCTGTTGCGACTGATTCAGCGCACCAAGAAGCATATTCTCCAGCGCATTATCGATGGTATAAGCGGCCAGTTTAGCCCGATCGCCGTTAATCGCATGGATAATTGCCCGACGCAGCGCATAGCGGACATCCGAGGCCAGAAGGATAGGGTCTTTCGTGACGGCAGAGCTTTCCAGCAGCGTGGAAGCGATGGTCACGATATCTTTTAGCGAGACCTGCTCCAGCAACAGCTGCCGATAAACCCGCAGTAACAGGCTGAAACTGAGCGCATTCGTCAGATCCTCCGCGAGTTTCGGCGCTTGCGATGCCAGACGGGCGTGCAGATGGGTAATATCATCGTAGTTAAAGAGTTCCGGCAGATGCTCCCGCGCAACTTTATTCACATGCGTTGCCACGACGCTTGCGCAATCCACAACCTGATAACCCAAATTCAACGCGTTTGCTTTCTGCTGCGGGTCGATCCAGACGATCGCCATGCCATAGGCGGGATCGGTGTCCAGAACACCATCAATCTCGCCATAGAGTTCAGCACCGGGAATCGCCATCAGCTTTTCAGCGTAGACTTCCGCCAGTGAGGTGCGAATACCATTGATATAAATGGCGTATTGGGCGGGCTTGAGGCGGAAATTTTCCCGAATACGGATTTCGGGAAGCAGCACGCCGCACTGTTCGGAAACCACCTGACGCACGCCACGGATGCGTTGGGAAAGAGGGCTACCCTGCGCCGTATCAATCAGCGTCACCAGCTTATAACCCAGATTCAGCCCAATGGGTTCAACCAGCGGGATGCTTTCCCAGTTGATTGTCGGGAGAGCGTCAGGGGCAAGGACATCCGCGAGAGTTTCATAATCGGTCTCCTCGCTGGCGGGCTTAACCACCTTGCTCTGACGCCAGGCGGCGAAGAGCAGCAGGGCGGTAAAGCAGAGGAAGGCGAGATGGGGCATACCGGGAACAATCGCCAGGATAAACATGACGAAAGCGGCAGTGTAGAGAACATGGGGTTTAGCCAGCAGCTGGGTTTTGATTTCAGCGCTGACGTCTTCGCCATCGCTGACGCGGGTGACAATTATCGCCGCCGCGGTCGCCAGCAGCAGAGAAGGGATCTGCGCAGCCAGGCCGTCACCGATGGTCAGAAGAACGTATTGCTGGAAAGCATGGCTGGCATCAAGATTGTATTTAAAGATACCAATGCAAATGCCCCCGATCACGTTAATGATCAACACCATGATGCCCGCGATGGCGTCACCGCGCACAAACTTTGAGGCGCCGTCCATCGAGCCATAGAAATCAGCTTCTTTTGATACCTCTTTACGGCGGTCGCGCGCCTGATTTTGGTTGATCAGCCCGGCGTTGAGGTCTGCATCAATCGCCATCTGTTTGCCTGGCAGGGCATCCAGGGTGAAGCGTGCCGACACCTCAGAAATACGCTCTGCCCCTTTCGTGACCACCACAAAGTTGATGATCATCAGGATGATGAATACCACAAAGCCGACAACGAAATCGCCGCCAATCACGACCTGGCCAAAGGCTTCAATCACCTTACCGGCGGCCCCCTCGCCTTCGTGACCGTGAAGGAGCACCACGCGCGTTGACGCGACATTCAGGGTCAGACGCATCAAAGTGGTAATCAGCAACAGCGTCGGGAACACGGCAAAATCCAGCGGACGCTGCATATTGACGGCGACCAGCAGAACCACCACCGCCAGGACGATGTTGAAGGTAAACAGGATATCCAGCATGAGCGGCGATAACGGGAGCATCACCATTGCCAGCACGCACAAGAGCAGTATCGGGACGCCTAATTGCCCTTTCCGGAGTAGGGTAAGCGTCTGCTGTAACTTACTGTTCGCCATCGGCTTTCATCACCTCTTTTGGAATGTTTATCTGCCTGTTCAGGCGGGGTTGTTGATCAAGCTGGCCGGTTCGCCAGGATTTCAGTTGCATGACGTAGGTCAGCACGTGCGCAATGGCACGAAAAAGCTGGGCGGGGATCTGCTGGTTTACGCGGGTGGTGTGATACACGGCGCGCGCGAGTGGGGGAAATTCCACGATCTCGATGTCATGCGCGCGGGCCACGTCACGGATATGCAGCGCAATGTCATCCATCCCTTTCGCCACAATGTAAGGGGCTTCGGCCTTATTCGGGTCGTATTTCAGTGCCACCGCGTAATGCGTCGGGTTGGTAATAATCACATCCGCATCGGGCACCGTGCGGTTGATCTGGCCCAACGCCATCTGGCGTTGCAGCTGACGTATACGTCCCTTAATTTGCGGATTCCCGTCGTTATTTTTGTACTCTTCCTTCACCTCTTGCTTGGTCATGCGCATTTTTTTGGTAAACATGAACCGGGTCAGCGGCACATCCAGCAGGGCGAAGATCACGATGACGGCGATAAAGTAGATCAATACGTGATGGAGAATGCCAAATCCCTGATAAATGGCCTGATTCAGGTTCAGTCGCTGCAAATGAAGCAGGGGATTGAGCGAGCTATGCACCATGCTGTACAGCACGGCCAGGATCATGCCGCACTTGAGCAGCATTTTGCCCACTTCGACGTAATGGCTGCCAGAAAACATCCGTTTCACCCCGCTAATGGGGCTGAGTTTTTTAAAGTCAGGCTTCAGCTTTGAGACGGTAAATATCCACCCGCCCGGGACCAGGCTTGCCACCACGCAGGCGACGGGAATCGGCACCAGGGTGGCGATAAAGCGCAAAATGACCCAGACGTTTAACAATAAAAACTGACTCATTGCCCCTTCATCATCAATGCGCCCCGCCATCATTCCCACGGAGGTAAATGACTCACCTACAAGCTGTTTGTAATAGGGGAAAAAGGTTCCCATGGTCATAAATGACGCCAGCAGACCCACGGCCATCGTAAGATCTTTGGATCGGGGAAGGTCCCCTTTATCACGCGCCTTACGAAGCTTCTGGGCTGTGGGTTTTTCGCTTTTGTCTCCTCCGGCGGACATCAGTGCGTCCTCACGGCGTCGAGTCTGGCCAAAATATCCGTGGTCAGATTGAGATAGTGGTCGGGAATATTGGTGATCATCATAGAAATACAGAGCAGACCAAAGAGCATGCTGATAGGAAAGCCAAGTGAGAACAGATTAAGCGTCGGGGAGACGCGATTAAGCAGACCAAATCCGCCCTGCACAATTAACATGACAAAGGTGGTCGGTAGGGCAATCAGCGTCGCGGACGACATAATCCAGCCCAGGCTTTGCACGATTAACCAGAGGGTAGGCCGGTTAATTGCCTGGCCGATGGGCCACCAGATAAAGCCTTTATAGAGGATGGTCACCACCAGCAGGTGCCCGTCCATGATGAAAAAAAGCAGACCGCAGAAGGTGTAAATAATCTGCGAAATCACCGTGGTCGAACTGCCATTAACCGGATCATTCATCATCGCCATTCCCAGCCCCATATTCATGGACAGAATATGTCCGGCCGTTTGAAGCGCCACGAAAACCAGCTGCATGGCCATGCCAAACAACATTCCCCACATAAGCTGTTCACCGACCAGCAGAAGCGTGCGGACGGACATCAGTTCGTTGAGCAGCACCTTTTCCGGCAGCATGGGAGTAATAATGACCGCAAGGGTCAACGCGAGAACGGTTTTAATCCGCCGACTAAAGGCGCGGTTATCCAGCACCGGGCAAAAATGTATAAAAGCCAGGATGCGAAAAAACGGGAAGACCAACGCCAGCAATGGGTTAATCAGCGTATGAATATCAATACCCATTGTTCGTCAACCCACCAGCGCCGCCGCCTGCTGGAAAATCGTGACGGTAAAATCCACCAGCTGGGTCAGCATCCATTTTCCGCCAATGATGAGCACGGCCAGGGTCACCAGCAGGCGTGGCAGGAAGCTCAGCGTCTGTTCGTTGATTTGGGTCGTGGCCTGGAAAATGCTGACACACAGGCCGACAACAAGGCTCGGGACAATCGCCACAGCGGAGATAATCAGGACCAGTTTAATCCCGGTCGCCATGATATCCCCGGCAATATCCATTGTGATCATGGCTATATTCCCTGCACGCTGGAGGTCAACGTACCGACGATCAACGTCCAGCCATCGCACAAAACAAACAGCATCAGTTTGAAGGGCAGGGAGACAATCAGCGGCGACAGCATCATCATCCCCATCGCCATTAAAATACTGGCGACAATCAGGTCAATCACCAGGAAGGGGATGTAAATCATAAAGCCGATCTGGAAAGCCGTTTTCAGCTCGCTCAGCAGGTAGGCGGGAGTGACAACCGTTAAATCCTGATTCGCGGCATCGCCGGAGACGCCGGCAATCTCCATCATTTGCGACATCGCTTTATTGCTGGTTTGGGCCAGCATAAAGTGTTTTAGCGGGACTTCAGCCTTGCCAAATGCCTCTTTCATGGTGATTTGATCGTTCTGAAAAGGCACGATGGCCTCGTCATAGATGGTCGTCCAGACCGGACGCATGACCAAAAGCGTTAGCGCCAGCGCGATGCCGGTTAAGATCTTATTCGGCGGGCTTTGCTGTAAACCCAGCGCCTGGCGCAAAATGGCCAGCACAATGATGAAGCGCGTGAAACAGGTCATCATCATCAGCATGACGGGCAGCAGACCCAACAGGGTCATCAGGATCAGGATTTCAATTTTAACATTGTAATCCTGCCCGCTTCCGGTGGTGGCAGCGCTAAAGAGCGTGATGTCACCGTTTGCAGCTAATAGCTGGGGAGAAAAGAGCAGACCGCCCAGGACAAGTAAAGGCAGGGCGGTGCGAAGGCGCGCAATCATCTTGTCAGCTCACCCAGCTCATTGCTGTTGAACTCGAGAATACGCAGGCCGTATTTATCGTTCAGCACAACGGCCTCTGCTTTACCAAACAGAATGCCGTTCACTTTAATATCCAGCGGCTCACCCGCCATTTTATCCAGCTCTATCACCGAGTCATGGTTGACGGTCATCAGCTCTGCCAGGGAGATGTCCACAGAGGCGACTTCCAGCGTCAGCGTGACGGGTATACGGCTAAAGAGCGCCATTTTACGCAGATCGTCGATACCGGCGGGCGTTTCGGGCTCTGCCTGAAGATCCAGGCGAATATTGCCTTCAACGGTCTCTTCTCGCGGCATCTCGGTCAGGTTCAGGTCGCCAAAATCCAGGGTCTGGCTCAGGTCTTGTTGCAGATCACTCATAATGCTTCTCAATGGTTCTGTCGTTAAATTCACAGAGTAATAATTTGCCGCGATCTTCTGCGATTTTGGCGTCAAAAATCTGTTCTTTCCCGATATAAACCGGAACGTTGTCGTTAATGTTCACAGGAATGATGTCGCCAGGTCTGATTTTTGCCAGCTGAGCGACGGTTAAATTCAGGCTGGCAATATGGCCGTTAAACTTCAGCGGCAGGCTGTAAAACAGACGCTCAATTTGAGCCTGCGTCGGTTGAGCTTGCCGACTGGACGACGGGTCATTTTCCGGGGAGCGGATGGTCGCCAGCATGTGGTCGACATGGGCATTATCAAACAGCAAGGTAAAGCTGCCCTGGTCATATCCTTCCAGCACAAAGGTTACGCACCAGGACCATTGATTAATGACCGTCGTATTGTCACTTTTAATCTCCAGCTTTTCGCCAAATGTCTCTTCATCGATTAAAAGTCGTGTTAAATCCAGACCGATTTTATTTTTAAGGCGATCTTCTGTTTTGGTCACCGGCTGGTGAATATCAAGCGATTTGTTACGGCTCTCTTTTTCCAGTCCGTAATAATCGTGCAGTATTTGCAATAAAAGTGTCCGCTCAATATTAAACGCGATTGAGCCAAGCGGTGTAGAAAAAAGCTGGGTGTTCTTATAGTTCTGATCGATAGCAAAGGTCATCGATTTCAGCTCGACATTCACACGGAGTTTTTTAAGAAAATAAATACTCAAACGTGCGTCGAAAACGTCAAAGCTGTCATTCATCATTTTTGGCAGCTTATGCCAGGGACGCCCAAGCTTGCTCACATCGAGCTTCACCATATCGGGGAGCGCCTGACGCTGGTAAATTCTGATTCGCTGAGGAGCTGCTTGCATAGGTTTTCCACATAAAGATCACCGTAAGCAAAAGTGATAGTCGTTAAGAATTTGCTTGTCGGTACAAAAAATTATTTAAGTTCTCTTTAACCCTGTCGCCTTGTAACTGCGGGGAACAGGGCTTTCATAAAGTGCCCTACGGCTGGCTTTATTAGGGATAGTGATTAGACGCGGTTTTCTTTCTATGATCAAGATGCTTAATCTTATTAATTCATTATTCCTGGTCGATTAATACTCATTAATATTTTCTGTAACTTATTGAAATTTATAGTTTAATATTTTAATACCCATAAAAAACAAGACAATTCCTAACCGGTCGTTATAATGCGCATCAGCCATAAATACCGATATTGAATAATATTGGTTTTTGCGTGTTCTCTCATAGATGCTTGTCTTATTTCATTACGTGATTGTTATTGCGTAACAGGCCCGTGCACGCGTCAGGTTAACGATTAACATATATGTTGGTGAGTTGTTATGAGTATTGTTATTGAACATGAAGTCCGTAATGAAAATGGATTTGTTGCCAATGCGCCTGAAAGCGTAAATGTATTTTCATTAGCACGCCGTGTTGCTAAATATAATGTATCGGTACTCATTACTGGCGAGACGGGTACAGGAAAAGAATGTGTTTCTCGTTACATTCATGAAAATGCACTCGGGCCCGATGCGCCATATGTAGGCGTGAATTGTGCAGCCATTCCTGAAAGTATGCTTGAGGCAATTTTATTCGGTTATGAAAAAGGTGCCTTTACGGGGGCGGTGACCGGCGTAGCGGGTAAGTTCGAGCAGGCCAATGGCGGCACCTTATTACTGGATGAAATCGGTGATATGCCACTGGCACTCCAGGCAAAGCTTTTACGTGTCTTACAAGAGCAAGAAGTTGAACGCCTGGGAAGCCATAAAAAAATCCCTCTGGATATTCGTCTTGTCGCCTCCACTAACAAAGATTTACATCATGAAATTGCCGAAGGGCGTTTTCGTCAGGACCTGTTTTATCGTATTTCTGTGGTACCCATTCATATCACGCCGTTGCGTGAACGCCGCCTGGATATCATTCCGATGGCGATGCGGTTTATTAATAAATATAAAGCCTTTCATAAAGGCAATATTTGCCTTTCGGAAGATGCCCGCCATGCGCTTCTGGCCTATGACTGGCCGGGAAATGTCCGTGAGCTGGAGAATGTCATTCAGCGCGGCATGATTTTAAGCAACGGCGAAGTGATCAAAGCGGTTGATTTTGGCTTGCCGGTACCGGCCGTGCTTTCGCCTGTTTCCTCTGTGGATCTTATGCCGGCGTATCGGGAGCAGCAGGCTGCGCCGTCCGCCATGAGCAACGTCAAACTCCATGGTCGTATGGCGGAGTATCAATACATTCTTGAGTTGTTGAAGCGTCACGACGGCAATAAATCGAAAACGGCGGCGTTTTTAGGGATTACCCCCCGCGCATTACGCTACCGACTCGCCTCTATGCGCGAAGAAGGTATCGACGTTGAATGCTACTCATAACGCGCGTCAGAGAATAAATAATGGATAAAATTTCCGCTATTGGCTTGCCTGTCAGCCAGCAAGAGATGTTAAACGCACTGCATAACACCGCCGCTGCCGCCTCTTCAGGCGTGACGGGCAATGACCCGTTTATTGCGCCAGGCGCCACGTTTCCTGGCGGTACCCGTGCCCGCGATCTCTCCTTTTCTCAGGTCCTGAACAATGCCATCGACAACGTCGATGCCCTGCAGCACTCCGCTGGGGCGAAGCAAAAGGCCATCGAGCTGGGACAGAGTGACGATCTTGCCGGTGCGATGATTGAATCGCAAAAAGCCAGCGTCGCCTTTTCCGCCATGATGCAGGTACGTAACAAGCTCACCACTGCGCTCGACGAAGTGATGAATACTCCGCTGTAAGGTTTCCCTCGTGCTGAATAAGTTAAAAAGTAGATTCTCTGCATTACCCCTTCCCACCGGACGACCGAAACCGCAATGGCTTATCGCCGCGGGCGGCGTTTTGCTGGCGGCGGCCATTGTGTTTTCGCTCTGGCGCAGTAACCAGGGCTATGTTGCGTTATACGGCAGCGACGAAAAATTACCCGTAGCCCAGGTGGTGGAAGTGCTGGGAGCCGAGTCGATTTCCTATCGTGTTAACCCCGATAACGGGCAGATCCTTATCCCGGAGGATAAATTGCCGCGCGCGCGAATGGCGCTGGCTGCCAAAGGGATAACCGCCGTAATGCCGGACGGCTACGAGCTGATGGATAAAGAAGAGATGCTCGGCAGCAGTCAGTTTGTGCAAAACGTCCGCTATAAGCGCAGCCTTGAGGGGGAACTGGCGCGCAGCATCATGGCGCTTGACCCGGTTGAAAACGCCCGCGTGCATCTGGGATTAAGCGAGTCTAGCTCGTTTGTGATGACCAACAAACCGCAAAGCAGCGCCTCTGTGATGCTCCAGCTACGTTACGGTAAGCACCTGGATGAGCAACAGGTGGCGGCCATCGTTCAACTTGTTGCCGGAAGCGTGCCGGGGATGCAGGCCGCGAGCGTGCGGGTCGTGGATCAGGCGGGCAATTTATTGTCAGAAAATGGTCAGCAGGGCGGCAGCAGCATGGCAAGCCTTCGTCAGAGCCGTGACGTGATTGAACGCATCAAAAACGAAACCACCAACAATATTGCCGGCCTGCTCAACCCGCTGTTTGGCGCGGAAAATTTCCGTATCAGCGTGTCGCCCACTGTCGACATGAGCAGTATCGAAGAGACGCAGGAGCGGCTGGGGAAAGAACCGCAGATCAGCGATGAAAATATCTCGCGTGAGAACACCACCAATGAGATTGCGATGGGGATCCCAGGCTCATTAAGCAATCGCCCGGTGAATCAGCCAACGCCGCCCGTTATCCCACCTGCGGCGGCTAATCAGCAAACCACCGAGACGCAGTCCAGCGATCCGCGTTCACTCTCTAATCGCAGCCAGGAACAGCGTAAATACGCCTTCGATCGCGATATCCGCCATATCCGTCATCCTGGTTACAAGCTTGAAAAACTGCGCGTTGCAGTGGCGTTAAACCAGGCCGCACCTGCGCTTGCCAGTATGACGGCAGAGCAAATGACCGCTTTAACGCGGCTGGTTGAGGACGCGGCGGGCATAGAAAAAACGCGTGGTGACTCACTGACCCTGGATCGCCTGGCCTTCCTGGAAAGAACGGTTGATGGCTTCCCGGAGCCGAAATGGTGGCAGGACCCGAATATCCAGTACTGGGGGCAAAACGGCGGGATTGGCATGCTGATTCTGCTCACCCTGCTGTTTGGCCTGCGTCCACTCGCACAGCGGTATGGCCGACGTGACCCGGCGGAGCTTGCTGCGATCGAAGGGACCGCCCAGAGCGATAGGGGTGAGAACGAATTGATGACAACGGAAGCGGGCCTGGCGGGGCTGCCAGGGCCTGCCTTTAATCCGGATACAGAACTGCCGCCGCTAAGCTCTGGCCTTGAAACCAAGGTCGAATATCTGCAAATGCTGGCGGAAAACGAAACCGAACGTATGGCCGAAGTACTCAAACAATGGATCAACAGCAATGAGCGAACCGACAGTAAGCAGTAACAGCAAAGGTGGCGTAAAAGCAGGACGCAGCCGACTGGAACAGGCCGCCATTCTGTTGCTCAGCGTGGGCGAAGAGGCGGCGGCAAAGCTGATGCAGAAGATGAACCGCGATGAGGTCATTCTTCTCAGTGACACCATGGCGCGTCTGCACAACGTGAAGGTCGATCACGCCCGCTATGCCATGAATAACTTTTTTGATGATTATCGCGAGCAGAGCGGCATCAATGGGGCCTCGCGCAGTTACCTGCGCGGCATTCTGGAAAAGGCGCTGGGCGGGGAAATCGCCAGCAGCGTGATAAACGGTATTTACGGTGACGAAATTCGCCACCGCATGGCGCTGCTGCAGTGGGTCGATATCCCACAGTTGGCGGCACTCATTGAACAAGAACATTTGCAGCTCCAGGCCGTCTTTCTGGCCTTCCTGCCGCCTGATGTTGCCGCAGGGGTGCTGAACGCGCTTTCCCAGGAACGTCAGGATGAAATTGTCTGGCGCATCGCGCGTCTGGATGACGTCAACCGTGACGTGATCGATGAACTGGATCGCCTGATTGAGCGCGGCGTGGCGGTGTTGTCCGAACACGGTTCCAAAGTGGTCGGCATTAAGCATGCCGCCAATATTGTGAACCGCATTCCGGGTAATCAGCAGCAACTGCTCGATCAACTGCGGGAGCGTGATGCGGACGTCGTGGATGAACTGGAAGAAGAGATGTATGAATTCTTCATTCTGAGTCGCCAGACCCCGGCAACCTTGCAGCGCCTGATGGAAGAGGTCCCTATCGAGGAGTGGGCGGTGGCCCTCAAAGGCACCGAGCCGGTGCTGCGCCAGGCGATTTTCAACGTCATGCCAAAACGTCAGGTCACGCTTTTGCAATCCACCACTTCTCGTCTGGGACCCGTGCCGGTCAGCCGTATCGAGCATGTGCGTAAAGAGATCATGGCGACCGTTCGCCAGCTGGCGGAAGAGGGCGAAATTCAGGTGCAGCTCTTTGCCGAGCAGACCATGGAGTAAGCCATGTTTGACAAGAAAAGCGTACCGTTAAGCGCATTGACCTCCAGCCGACAGGCGGTAATTAAGCCACGGCTGCACAAATTCCCGCCGCTGCGTAAACGCCGCATGGCGCCGGGTAGCCCGGAAGACGTGCTACAGGCGGTGGACAGTGCCACAGTGCAGGCGCAGCTCGATAAAGGTTTCCAGGAGGGGCTGAACAGCGGCTTTGCACAGGGGCTGGAAGAGGGAAAAGAAGAGGGCTATCAGGAAGGACTGCGTTTAGGGTTTGATGAGGGCGTACGTAAAGGGCGCTCTGAAGGCAAGACGCAGGCACGGCAACAGTTTCTGGAGGCTGCGCATCCGCTGGACAGCATTATTGCCTCCATGGAGAGCTTTATGGCGACTTACGAACAGCGTCGCCGGGAAGAGCTGTTGCAGCTGGTGGAAAAAGTGACGCGCCAGGTGATTCGCTGCGAGCTGGCACTGCACCCGACCCAGATCCTGGCGCTGGTGGAGGAGGCATTGAGCGCACTCCCCCAGCAGCCGGAGCACGTGAAGGTCCTGTTGAACAGCGAGGAGCATCGTCGCATCAGCGAGGCTGAACCCGAAAAGGTGGCGCAATGGGGATTAACCGCCGATCCCGACCTGCCGCCGGGCGAATGTCGTGTGGTCACGGATACCACTGAAATGGATGTGGGTTGCCAGCATCGCCTGGATCAATGCATGGATGCGCTGAAAACCACGCTTCTGCCGGAAACGCACAATGAGTGATAAGGATTTCGCACAGGTTCTGCGCTCGCTGGAAAACATCAACCTGGCGCGCGTGGCGGGCCGGCTGGTGCGTGTCACCGGGATCCTGCTGGAATGCGTGGGTTGCCGCCTGGGTGTGGGGCAGCTTTGTCAGATCGAAGGCGCAGAAGGAGAGCTGACGGACGCACAGGTGGTGGGGTTTGACCGCGAGGTGACCTTCCTGATGCCCTTTAAGCAGCCCACAGGATTAATGGCCGGAGCACGCGTTTACCCTGTTGATAAACAGCAGGGCGTATTGATCGGCGATCAATGGCTGGGTCGTGTGGTCAACGGTCTGGGTGAACCGCTTGACGATAAGGGCAAGCTCACCGGTGATACCCTGCTGGCGCAGCAGTTGCCGCAGATTCACCCGTTAAAACGTCAGCCGGTAGACGCGCCGCTCGACGTGGGCGTTAGGGCAATCAATGGCTTACTTACCATCGGTAAAGGCCAGCGTGTAGGGTTGATGGCGGGCAGCGGCGTGGGCAAAAGCGTACTGCTCGGTATGATCACCCGCTATACCCAGGCTGAAGTGGTCGTCGTGGGATTGATTGGCGAGCGTGGACGCGAAGTGAAAGAGTTTATTGAACATTCGCTGGGTGAGGCCGGACGCCGAAAATCGGTCATTGTGGCGGCCCCGGCGGATGAATCCCCGCTGATGCGTATAAAAGCCACCGAGCTGTGCCACTCCATCGCCAGCTACTACCGCGACAAGGGTAAAGATGTTCTGTTGCTGGTGGATTCTCTGACGCGTTACGCCATGGCCCAGCGTGAGATCGCGCTTTCACTGGGCGAACCTCCGGCAACCAAAGGCTATCCGCCGTCGGCGTTTGCGCTGATCCCAAGGCTGGTGGAAAGCGCAGGAAACAGTGAAAGCACAGGGTCGATGACCGCTATTTATACCGTGCTTGCCGAAGGGGATGACCAGCAGGACCCGATTGTGGATTGCGCCCGCGCCGTGCTGGACGGGCATATTGTGCTGTCCCGCCATCTGGCTGAAGCGGGCCACTATCCGGCGATTGATATCGGGCAATCTATCAGCCGATGCATGAGTCAGGTCACCGGGCGAGAACATCAGCGCTCCGCCCGCGTCCTAAAGCAGCTTTACGCCGAATACCAAAGCATTAAGCCGTTAATTCCGCTTGGAGGCTACGTGGCAGGGGCCGATCCCATGGCGGATAAAGCGGTAAATCTCTCTCCGGCCATCACCCGCTTTCTTCAACAGGAAGTGCAGGATGCCGCCGCACTTGAAAAAACCCTCTCCGATCTGAATGTACTGGCGCAGGCAGGATAATTGCGATGAACAAACTGATACACACCCTTGAGCAACTTCACCATTTGCGCAACCGCGCGGTGCAGGATCTCAGCGTCAAACTCGCCTCTCAGCAGCAACTCTGTCAGCGGCTTGAAAAGAATATCTCTGCGCTGTCGAACCTGATCAATAACGCTGCTCAGCAGATCCAGGGGGGCGCAACGATGTTGAGCAATCAGTCGGTGTATAAACGCCATATTCAGCGCGTCATTGACTGGCAAAAGCAGGAGCAGGCGCTGGCAAGCGTCGAAGCGCAAAAATTGCAGGGTAATTTGCTGGCAGAGTCGCGTCGTGAAAAGAGCCTTGAACAGGTGCTGGCTTCTCGCCGTGACGAGCAGCGTCAAATGGAAGCGCGTCGGGAGCAAAAAAATACCGATGCGCTTTCAGCCCAGTGCTGGTTACGACAGCAGCAGGCGCAGCGGCAGCGATAAGATGACCACGAATCTCATGCAAACGCTGCTCAAACGTCAGCAGCAGAAACGTAGCCTGGGGACGCCCTTCGTCAGCGTGATATGCCCTACCTGGAATCGTCGGGAATTTCTGCCCTATCTGCTGTATATCTTCCAGTATCAGGACTATCCGGCCGACAAGCGCGAGCTGATTATTCTGGATGATTCAGCACAAAGTAACGAGGACCTGATTGCCATGATGGTGGATCCGGCCCTCGCCAACGTGCGCTATGTTCACAGTCCTGAGCGCATCGATCTGGGTAAAAAGCGCAATATGCTCAACGACATGGCCGAAGGTGAGTACATTCTCTGCTTTGACGATGATGACTATTATCCCCCCAATAAAATCAGTGCTCAGGTCGCCGCCATGCAGGAGAATAACGCGCTGTTTTCCGGCAGTGACACGATCTATATCTGGTACAGCCATCTCGATAAAATCTATCGCACGCACGCATTTGGCGACCGCCATGCGCTGAACGGTACGTTCGGTTATCACCGCAACTTCCTGAAAAATCATCGGTATGAAGATACTGCCATACTGGCGGAAGAGCAGGCATTCCTGAATAACTTTACCGCTCCGGTGCAGCAGATCGATCCCCGGCAGGCGATTCTGTGTATCTCCCACAGTGCCAATACCTACGATAAAGATTTTGTTCTGGGGTCCTCTCAGCCCGTTGATCTCACCCTGGAGGATTTTGTCTCCGATCGGAACTTGCTCAGCCACTACCGTCGTCTGAATCAGGCCCCCTTAAGCGCCGCCGTACACTGGCACGCATTTGACCGCGTGGCGGTGCTGTACGACCCGGCAAAGCCCGAGGCGCTTGAGTCACAGCGGCAGGCGCTGGCTTCGTTGGGGCTGAGCGAGTCGCAGTGGGTCCCTTTTCCGTGCGGGCAGCACGAGAACGAGCTGGAAAGGCACGTGCGCGCACTGGAACACGCGCAGCGTGAAGGCTGGCGCAGCCTATTGCTGCTGGATGTCTCCGTGAAGTTTGTGCGTAAAGAGATCTCGTTGAAAACCGTGAATCAACTCCTCACGCGGTTGCCGCATATTCAGTGGCAGGCGTTGCTATTGGGCGGGCGTTACGAACGTATTTCCCTGCTCAAGGCGCTGCCCGGTGTGGCACGACTTCTTGCTGGCGGCTGCGGCTGTGCCTACGCGGTGAATGGAGACTATATCCCCACGCTATTGCAGCAGTATCGACAGGCGCAGGAAAACGGACTCACCCTGGACGCCTGTTGGCCTGGGCAAATGCAATCCCATTGCTGGTTGGGTCTTCAGCCAAGTTTTGCCTTTTTATCTGAGACAGAGGATCCGCGAAGCGGTGAAACGGTCGACTGTACCCACTGGTTTTTCCGTAAAAATTTTCAATGACGAATGCCGCCGAAGCAGCGGCTGGAGCAGCCTGTATGGAATTAATTGAACATTACCAACCTGAATACGTTATCCGTTTTAACCATCGACAGGAAAAGTGTGCCTGTCCGACCTGCCTCTCTGCGTCTGACGACTGGCCGGTGACGCGTATCACGGTGGGTCATCAGCAACGCGATAGCCTCAACGCCGCGTGCGAAAGTGCCGCGCGTGAAATTTTACTCAATCCGGAAGCCTTTATGCTTCATACCGGTGAAGTGAGCGCCAGCGATGCGCGTGAAGAAAATCTTTGGGATGAGGCGCTGAATCAGCAGTGTATTCAGCTGGCTGTGCATCCTGAGCTCTTTCTGGAGAGTCGTCTCTATGCCATTGGCGTGTTACTCAGTAAGGCTCAGCGGTACCGGGATGAGAACCAGCGCGATCCGCAGAATCTGGTCGAGATGGGGGAGCAACTCTCCCACCTGGCCGATAGCGGTATTTTGAACGAGCAATTTTCTCTCTTGCCGCCCATTGAAGTGAACCGCGTCGAGGCGCTGGGAAGTATGGGCAAGATGCGACTGAACCTGAATCTGCCGGCCATGGCAAAAATGAAGCTGATGTTTAAGCTCAGCGAGCTTGCCGTTCTGCCTCCCGCGCGGTTGCAGGAGCGCCTGCGCACGCTCGATGTGATTTCCATTCCTCTCCTGGTAGAACAGCCACATATTGCGCTGAATATTTTGCTGTATCGCTTATACGGTGACCATTTCCCGGGGGCGAACGCAACCAACTACGGCAGTGCGTTCAAATTGCTGACCGGCCAGTTCTTCCAGCTAAAAATGCTGTGTGCCCTGTGGCTGGAAGATAACGACCAGCTTACGGAAGAGGATTTTGTGGCGTTGTTCAGCGCATGGTTTACGTGGCAGGGGCAGGATCAGGATGTAGAGATCGGAACGAATACTGCCGATTACACTCTGCTTTGCGGTCTATCGTTGATTTAAACTGAAGACTTCATTATGGCGAGAGCGAGCATGGATATTGACTGGCATTTGATCGACAAAGTTATTTATATCAATTTAAAAGAGCGGAAAGATCGTAAAAAGAATATTGAAGCGGAATTAAAAGCGCTTGGCATTCCGGAAAATAAAATTTATCGCCTGGAAGCCAGGCGACATTTAATTGGTCAAATAGGCTGTGCGCAGTCACATCGGGAAGTATTAACCAAAGCTATTGAACAGGACTGGGGGAATATCCTGGTCCTGGAAGATGACATGATATTCAATAAGGATCCCGCTTCTGAATTACGTTTTAATCATTTCTTATCCGCACTGAGTCACCTTGAATGGGACGCCGCCTTGTTGAGTGCGAATTATCATCAAGTGATTCGTTTCAGAAGTACGGATAAGCTTATCAAACCTGTCTTTGCGCTCTGTGCATGCGCTTATCTGGTAAACCGGCGCTATTTATCTGTACTCAGAGAGGCTTTTACCTTGTCTGTAGAACGTCTTCTTCAGGGCGGCAATAAGTACGATTATACGGTAGATGTCATGTGGATGCCTTTAATGAAACGAGATCGATGGTTTGGTCTGCATCCCGTGGCAGGGCACCAGGCTCCTGGGCAATCCGATATTGAAGATGGCAATATGGACTATACCGCGCATTTTTATAAAGAACTCAGTACGATTTCATCCTAAGGCATCGCAATGAGAATCCCTAAAATTATCCATATTGTCTGGATTGGTGACGAACAGAAAACCCCACGCGAGATGATTCATACCTGGCGGAAATTCAATCCTGATTGGATTGTCAAAATTTGGGGAAATCACGAACTAAAAACAGTGAAATGGATTAATCAGAAGCATATCAACGCTATGGTGGCCGCTAATCGGATGTGCGGCGCAGCCGATATAATGCGTTATGAAATTTTGTTTCACCATGGCGGTTTTACGGTCGATGCGGACAGTGTCTGTCTTCGCCCCCTTGAAGACTGGCTATTTGATAGCCAGGTCTGTGCCAGTATGGAAAATGAAATGGTCAGGCCGGGTCTGGTGGCAAATGGTTATCTCGCCGCTGAGTCACGTGCCGCCCTGATCGCCGAGCTGATTATGGAACTGGGCAGACGAAAAACGGTGCTTGACGACCTTCCCTGGCGGGTAACCGGGCCGCTGTTGCTAAGCGAGACGATTAACCGCCTAAAGTATTCAAATATCACCCTGTGGCCAAGTCACTATTTTATCCCGGAACATTTTACCGGGCAGCGATATCTTGGCAAAGGCCATGTGTTTGCACGTCAAATATGGGGTTCCACAAAGGGGTTAAATGACCAGCTCGTCAACATAAACGTTTCTTAGCGGGTCTGAAGGCGGAAAGGGGGTCATCCCTGTGCATAAAGCCAGTTTTCCGGCTCGCTGATGTTCAGTAGGTTTTGCAAAATCTCCTGCTGCATCGACAGTACGGTGATATTGCGGTCATTAAGCGCTTTGCACTCGGCCGCAATCTGCTCAAGCGATTCCCAAAGGGCCGTTAACTGATTTTGATGGGGGGCGGGAAGGCGGGAGAAGAGCGTGCGCAGGCCGGGTGAACCAGCAGGGATACCTAACTGGGTCAGCAATTGATAGCGCTGTTGACTGTTTTGCGATAACTGCGCGTAAAGCGCCATCATCTGCGGGTTGAGCGTCTCCAGCTTTGCCGCATCGCGTGCAATGAGCCACTGTCGCTGATCGACCAGCAGGGCCCTGAGTTCAGAATAGGTTTTCCGATCCTCTACCATACCCTGAACCAGCATTTTTACGCTCTGTGCGGCGTTACTCATTATTACCTCTGATAATATTTTTCAATCGCGCTGGCGAGCGAATCAATATTGATACTGATTTGGCCACTCGCAATCGCCTCTTTCATACTGGCGACGCGCGCCATATCCACTTCCGGCAATGCGGACAGCTGCGCCTGCGCGTCGCCCAGCACAGGATCGATGGCTGCGGTTCGTGTCGTTTTCATCTCTTCAGCGTCGGTGGTGCGCGTCGGGACCGTACTGCTGGCCTGGTTGATCGCGCTTGCCATTGCGTACTGGGTGGATGTCACTTTCATCGCATTACTCCATCATCGGAATTTTTATTGGTTGTTTTCGCCAGGGCGGAAACGACTTTTCCTGGCGCCTTATGGGAACAAAGCGGCGCATTCACGGAAAAACTTAAACGGTACGTCACTTTTTATCGCGTCGAGGTATAGCCTGTCCTCACTACGCCCATGTCGATGACGGTGGCGGTGACGTCACGTTCGCTGCTTTCATTTTTAACTTTAATCATCTCCCCCTTACGCCCTTTTTTACTGGCGATGCCCATGGTGCGGGCTTCCACTCCGTCCTGACTGGCAATCATCAACACGCGTTGTCCACGCTCGACCAGCACTGGCGAGTCAAGCTGGCTCATGCTCAGCGGCTGCAACTCGCGCAGACGACGCTTAAGCGTCAGGCCAACCACATCATCCGGTCGGGTGACATAGCCGCCGCGCAAAGTGCTGATATTGAATTTGCGAAGCGTAACGTCAGAGGCGCTCAGAACGTGGCCGCGTTCAAGCGTCTCCTTAGCCATCAGAACCTGAAGATAGATATCGGGCTTCACGGTCACCGCCACCTCCCATCCCTGACCGGCCTCACAGCGCACGTCAAAACGCAGACGGCGCAAATCCAGACGCTCGCCTCCCGGCGCACTCACGCTCAGAGGCGTTTGACAGGGGGCGTACTGCGAGATTTCGGCCGGAATAAACAGGTTAAGTTTGGCCTGGTAGTCCTGCCATCGGTTGCGTTCTGCTTCCTGGCGAATGACATCGGCTGCCTGTTGCTGCACGCGAGCATACACCTGCTTACGGGCGGTAGAGGGAGAAGGCTGAGCCAGAGCAGGAAAGGTCGACAAGCACAGCAGCGCTGCCGCGAGATTCCAGCGGAAAAAAACCTTCCTTATAACAGGAGGTAATGACATTAAATACAATAAATTCATGATGTTATAAACCTGGCACGATAGTTGCTTAATGGCGTTAAGCAAGTGAACTATCGCAGTCCAACATCACGAAGGAGTGAGTTGTGAGTATTACGTTTGATAAGGCATTGGGCGTTCATCCGCAAGCTGTAGCACTTCGACTTTCCAGGGCGGAACTGCTTTCAGCAAACCTGGCTAACGTCGATACCCCCAATTTCCAGGCTAAAGATATTGATTTTGCCGCGGAGATGCAACGTTCAGCGCGGGATTTCTTTCCCGCCTCAGCGCCGCAGGAGATGTATCGCGTGCCGTATCAACCCTCATCGGACGGCAACACCGTTGCGCTGGATGTGGAGCAGGCCGAGTTTTCAAAAAACACGCAGGACTACCAGATGAGCCTGGCGTTTTTAAACATGAAATTTACCGGTCTGAAAAAAGCAATTGAAGGTAAGTAATTGAATCAGGTGATTAAAAATGGCTTTTAGCGATATTTACCGCGTGTCGGGTTCGGCGATGACAGCGCAAACCGTCCGCCTGAACACCATCGCCAGTAACCTGGCCAACGCCGAAACGCCGGCGCTGGATGAAGGCAATGTCTACAAAGCGCGACGCCCGGTTTTCGCGGCAATTTACCAGAATGATGAATTGATGCACGACAAGGCGCTGTCAGGCGCCCGCGTTCAGGTGATGGACGTCGTGGAGTCCGGGAATGCGGTGCAACGTTATGAGCCCCATCACCCGATGGCAAACCAGGACGGTTATGTCTGGTACCCGGATATCAACGTGGTGGAGGAGATGGCCGACATGATGTCTGCGTCGCGCAACTTCGAAACTAACGTGGATGTGCTTAACAATGTGAAAAGTATGCAGCAAAGCCTGCTGCGTCTTGGCGAGGCGTAATACATGAGTGTGAATGGCGTTTCCACCCAATCCGGCACCACCCCCTATGGCAGCGGTGTTTCTTCTAATGACAACTCAGCGGCGGGCATGAATAACCTGTTTATGCAGCTGCTGGTGGCGCAAATTCAGAATCAGGATCCCCTGAATCCCACGGATGGCACCGAGTATGTGAGTCAGCTCGCACAGCTTACCCAGGTACAGTCGATGGAGACCATGTCGCAGCTGATGGCGAATAACGCCGTGCTGATGGACAACCTGCAGACGCTCTCGACGGGTAACCTGGTCGGACAAAAAGTGATGGTGCAAACCGACACGATTGAGACCGATGGTGCTACCCCGGTTGATGGTCGCCTGACGCTCGGTCATGCCGCGAATACCGTCACCGTTATCCTGAAAGATGAAAGCGGTAACGAGACCAAAATCGAGCTGGGTAAACAGGAAAAAGGGACGGTGAATTTCGATATCGACCCTGAAAAACTGGATCTGAAAGAGGGAAAATACACCCTGTCCGTGGTCACCGATACCGAAGAAACCAAGGTGCCTGTCGAAGTTGGCGGCGTGGTGAGCAACGTGCGCATTCCGCTCGACGGCAGCCCAACGGTACTGAATATCACCGGTGTTGGTGAAGTGGCTTACAACACGATTTCGCAGTTTGGGCAGTCAAGTGACAAAAACCCAAAGGGACTAATGAGTTAATCAGGAACAACTATGAGCTTTGACATTGCTATTTCTGGCCTAAATGCCATTAACCAACAGCTGGGTGCGATCTCCAACAATATTGCCAACTCGGGCACCGTGGGCTTCAAGTCAGGCCGCGCGGAGTTTGCGTCGCTGTATGCAGAAGGACAGCCGCTGGGCGTGGGCGTGACCGGGATCGCCCAGAGTATTTCCAAAAGCGGAAGCATCTTTTCCTCTGCCAGCAGCCTCGATTTGGCGATCAACGGTGACGGCTTTTTTGTGATGCGTGACAGCGCGGGCTCCACGGCGTATACCCGCGCGGGCTACATGCAAACCGACAGTCTCGGCAATTTGATCAACAACCAGGGCATGTACCTGCAAGGGTATCCGGTAGATGCAAATGGCGTCGTGCAAACCGGTACCGTGGGCAACCTGACGATCAGCAGCGGTTCTCTGCCAGCGAAGTCGACCAGTACCCTCGACTTCACGGCAAACCTCAACGCAAACGAAAAGTTGCCTGAAACAGCGAAATTCGATCCCACGGACGAAACGTCCTACAACCACACCTATGCCACGCAGGTGTATGACTCGCTGGGCCGTGAGCACACCATGAAGCAGTATTTTGTGAAGACCAGTGATAACGAGTGGGAAGTGCACTACTACATGGATGACCAGGATCTGGGCACCACGCAGAAGATGACCTTCACCGAGCAGGGAATACTGGAAATGCCTAACGGGGCCGTCAACATTACGGCAGACATTCCCGGGGCGGAAAGAATTGAACTGGCGCTGAACTACAACGGCACCACTCAGTTTGGTTCTGATTTTTCCGTCAGCAAAAACAACGGTAACGGCTATGCCTCCGGCGAACGCACCGGGCAGACGATCGATAAAGATGGCAGCGTTTACGCCACCTTCTCAAACGGTGAACGGCTTCTGCAGGGCCAGGTCATTCTGGCGACCTTCTCCAATCCGAACGGTCTCTCTTCGCAGAATGGCACCACCTGGACGCAAACCGCCAGCTCAGGTGCGCCGCTGACCGGCACACCGGGTACCGGCCTGTTAGGCGCGTTGACCTCGAACACGCTGGAAGGGTCAAACGTGGATCTGACGGCGGAGCTGGTCGGGCTGATGACGGCGCAGCGTAACTATCAGGCGAATACCAAAGTTATCAGCACCAATGACAGCATGATGACGGCGCTGTTCCAGGCGGTGTAATGGACCATTTAATTTATACCGCAGTGAGCGGAGCGACCCGTAGCCTCTCGCAGCAGCAGATCCATGCCAATAACCTCGCCAATGTAAACACGCAGGGGTTCCGTCACGATCTGGATAACGCCCTCTCGCAGCAGATTCAAGGGGAGGGCTATGCCTCCCGCTATCTGGTGCAACAGCAGCAGGGTGGCGTCGATCTGACGCCAGGCGCGACGCGTGATACGGGCCGCGATCTTGACGTCGCCATCAAAGGCAGCGGCCTGATTGCACTGGTCAGCGGAAACCGCGAGGTCTATACCCGCAACGGGCAGATTGAGGTAGGCCCCGAAGGGGATTTAACCATCGACGGCTTACCGGTTTCGGGCGACAACGGCCCGATTGTTCTGCCGCCGTTTTCATCCATCAGCATTGCTGATGATGGTGTGATTTCCATTGTGGCTGATGACGGCAACGTGGCGGCACCGATGGATATCGATCGCATCAAGCTGGTGGATATTCCCGCCTCCCAACTGAGCAAGAACGCTGCCGGATTTATGATCACCGACGCCAACGTCAACCCGCGTACCGAAGAGGTCGAGCTGGTGGCGGGGCATCTTGAAAGCTCCAACGTATCGGCAATCAACGAAATGGTGTCGAGCATCGCGCTCAACCGTCAGTTTGAGGCGCAAATCAAGATGATGAAGGCTGCGGAAGATCTGGCAACCGCGGGCAATCGCCTGTTGCGTAATACCTGATTGAGTAAGGAAAAAAGATGAATCCCGCTTTATGGATCAGCAAAACCGGCCTTGCCGCGCAAGACGCGAAGATGAGTGCCATTTCCAACAACCTGGCGAACGTGAACACCACCGGTTTCAAGCGCGACCGCGTGATGTTTGCCGATCTGTTTTATCAGAACCAGCGTACGCCGGGCGGCCAGTTGGATCAGAACAATACCTCTCCTACCGGTATTCAGTTTGGTACCGGGGTCAAGATCGTCGGCACGCAGAAAGAGTTCTCCACCGGCAATATCCAGAACACAGGTAACTCGCTGGATGTGGCGATCACCGGTCAGGGTTTCTTCCAGGTGGAGACCAGCGAGGGTGATATTGCCTACACCCGCGCCGGTAACCTGCAGAAAAACCCGGACGGCATGTTGACCAATGCGCAAGGTTTACCCCTGATCCCGCAAATTGAACTGCCGGACAACGTGAAAGATGTGCAAATCGGCAAAGACGGCACCGTTACGGCGACGGTGGCGGGAGAGACGGAACCGGTTGAACTCGGGCAGATCACGCTGGTGAATTTTGTGAATCCAGCCGGGCTGGAAGCCATCGGCGGCAACCTGTATCGCGAAACGGCAGCAAGCGGTGAAGCGGTTGAGGGTGTCGCGGGCGAAGAGGCGTTTGGGCAACTCGAACAAGGCTCGCTCGAAGGGTCCAACGTTCAGGTGGTTGAAGAGATGGTGGACATGATTACCGTCCAGCGTGCCTATGAGATGAACGCCAAAATGGTCTCAGCGGCAGATGACATGCTGAAATTTGTCACGCAGTCGATGTAATGCGTGAAGTGAAGTGAAAATAAACATGAAAAAGCAGTTAGTTATCGGCTTGTTTGTCCTGCTGCTGGCCGGGTGTGAAAGCCCGGCGTTGCTGGTGCATAAAGACGATGCGGCCTTTGCGCCGCCGGAAGATTACGCGATGCCGTCCACGCAGGTTCAGGGCGGGGGTCTCTATAACGGTGGCTATAACTGGTCGCTGGTTCAGGATCGTCGCGCCTACCGCGTCGGGGATATTTTGACCGTTAAGCTGGATGAATCTACCCAGGCAAGCAAACAGGCGCGGACCAATTTCGGTAAAAAAAATGATGTCTCCATTGGCGTCCCGGAGGCGTTTGGTCACTCGGTCGATAAGCTCTCTGGCTCCATCGACGGCAGTCGTAACTTCAATGGCAATGCCACGTCGCAGCAGCAAAACAGCCTGCGTGGGGCGATCACCGTGGCGGTTTACAAGGTTCTGCCAAACGGCGTGCTGGCGATAAGAGGGGAAAAATGGCTGACCCTCAATCAGGGGGATGAGTACATGCGCGTCACCGGCCTGGTTCGCGCGGAAGACGTTGAACGCGATAACTCCGTCTCGTCCCAGCGCATTGCGAACGCACGTATCTCCTATGCAGGACGCGGGGCGCTGAGCGATTCAAACTCCGCAGGCTGGCTGACTCGCTTCTTTAACCATCCGCTGTTCCCGATTTAATGGAGTGTGCCATGCGTCAAGCAATGCTTTTTTTGATGCTGCTGTGGAGTGCTTCAGCAGCGGCTGAACGTCTGGGAAATGTGGTTGATGTCCAGGGCGTGCGCGGTAACCAACTGGTTGGCTACAGCCTGGTCGTGGGTCTCGACGGGACGGGCGATAAAAACCAGGTGAAATTTACCAGCCAGTCGGTCACCAATATGTTGCGTCAGTTTGGGGTGCAACTGCCGACAAAGATCGACCCTAAGGTTAAGAACGTGGCCGCCGTGGCTATCAGCGGCACCCTGCCGCCAGGGTACGCACGCGGTCAGGCTATTGATGTGACGGTTTCGTCGATTGGCGATGCCAAAAGCCTGCGCGGCGGCACGCTGCTGCTTACGCAATTGCGCGGAGCGGATGGTGAAGTCTACGCCCTGGCGCAGGGGAATGTCGTGGTGGGCGGCGTCAAAGCCGAGGGCAACAGCGGTTCCAGTATCACGATCAACACGCCTACCGTGGGTCGGGTTCCGAACGGCGGTTCCGTCGAGCGCGAAATTCCGTCTGATTTTCAGCAGAACAATCAGGTGATCCTCAATTTAAAACGCCCGAGCTTTAAAACGGCAAACAGCGTGGCGGTGGCGCTCAATACGGCGTTTGGCTATGGCACCGCCACGGCACAAAGCGCCACCAACGTGGTGGTCAATGCCCCGCTGGCGGCGGGGGATCGCGTGGCTTTCATGTCGATGCTGGAAGACGTGCAGATCAACGCCGGGAAACAACCTCCTCGCGTGGTGTTTAACGCGCGTACCGGCACGGTGGTGATTGGCGATGGCGTGGTGGTCCACGCGGCGGCCGTGTCGCACGGTAATTTAACCGTGACGATTCGCGAATCCTCTAACGTCAGCCAGCCGGGCGCGTTTAGCCAGGGGCGCACCGTGGTGACGCCGGAAAGTGACGTAAATGTCGATCGTGGACGCGGACAGATGGTGACGATCGCCGCCGGGACCAGTCTTCGCAGCATTGTGAATACGCTGAACAGCTTAGGCGCATCGCCGGATGACACGATGGCGATATTACAGGCGTTGCACGAAGCGGGCGCGCTGGATGCTGAACTGGTCGTGATTTAAGGAAGGCGGAATGTTACAGGCAATTCAGTCCAGGAGCAGTGCCATGCCCGGTGATTTGACCGGGCAGGTGAAGCCGCAAAATCTGGAACAGGCGGCAGAACAATTTGAAGCGATGTTTTTGCGCGCCATGATGCAGCAGATGCGTAAAGCCTCGGAGGCGCTGGTGGACGACAATCCCTTCGACAGCAAACAGCAACGCATGATGCGTGATTTCTACGATGACAAGCTGGCCTCGCAGCTGGCGTCACAGCGCAGTAGCGGCATCGCCCAGATGATTATTGCCCAGTTGGGTCCCCAGGAGAGTGCGCCACTTAAGAATGCACAAGAGAGGGTCGCTTTACATGAACATCCTCAGCAATTAACGACCCCCGTAGTGCCGGTGATGCGTGGCGGGCAGGAGTAATCAATGAACATGATCAACATTGCCTGGAGTGGTTTGCAGGCCGCCCAGTTTGGGATGAGCGTGACCTCCATGAACATCTCTAACATGCTGACGCCGGGCTACAGCCGTCAGGGGATTATCCAAAGTTCGGTGGTCTCCATGGGCGCTGACGGAATGTCAGCGGGCGCTGGGGTCCAGGTAGACAGCATTCGCCGTGTTTCCGATCAGTACCTGACCAATCAGGTCTGGCAGAGCAACAGCAAAGCGAACTATTACGGCATTAACAATCAATACCTGAGCTCGCTGGAAAAGGTCATTGGTACAGATTCAACCAGTCTGGGGACCGGTCTCGATGATTTCTTTTCGGCGCTGAGTGCCCTGACGAAAGAGCCTGAAAGCGAAGCCAACCGTCAGCAACTGTTGAATCAGGCTGACTCTCTGGCCACGCGTTTCAACAACATGAATAACTTTATCAGCAGCCAAAAAACATCGGTCACGAACCAGCGCGACACCATGGTCGGCCAGATCAACAGCCTGACGGCGGGTATTGCGGATTACAACAAAAAAATCATGGAGATGGATTCGACAGGCGGCAACAGCAACGTACTGCGTGACCAGCGAGATGAGCTGGTTAAACAGCTCAGCACCTATGCCGATGTGAAGGTGGCTGAAGACAGTAACGGCAGCTACTCCGTCTCGATGAAAAACGGTCAGCCTCTGGTGAGCGGTAAAGTCGCGGGCGAATTGAGCAGCAGTCTCGACGGCAACGGGACCCCCGTGCTCAGCCTGAATTTCTCTAATACCACCTTCTCGTTAAATCCCTCCACCGGCGGTCAGCTTGGCGCGCTGTATGACTACGAGACGGGGGAACTGGCTGACATGCAGACGTCGATTCAGGGTATGGCAGAAGCGGTCGCCACGATGTTTAACGATCAGCTGGCGCAGGGTTTTGATAAGAATGGCAACCCCGGTCAGCCGCTCTTTACCTTCGATCTCACCAACCCAGCCGGAATATTGCAGGTGAACAAACTGAAACCGGATGAACTGGCGTTATCGGATACCGCCGGCGAGCAGGGTAACGGTGGCAATCTTCAGGCCTTAATCGATCTCAAAAACAAAAAAACCGATATCGGTGGCATGGGCAATATGAGCCTGAATGAAGCGGCTGCGGCGATCATTTCTAACATTGGTATTGCGAGTAAGAAATCGCAAAGCGAAATGGAAGCTGCACAAGGCGTCTACGACCAGGCACAGCTGCAACGGAATAACCTCAGTGCGGTAAATCAGGACGAGGAAGCGATTAACCTGCAGGTGTATATGCAAGCTTATCAGTCCAACGTCAAAGTGATCGCCACGGGAAATCAGATTTTCAACGACCTGTTAGGTCTGTTCTAACCGGCGCTAAGGAAGCACGCTATGCGAATCAGTAGTCTTTATAATTCCGATGCCATGATGGCACAGCTCGGCGTCAACGGCATGCGTATGAGCAAGCTGATGGAGCAAATGGCCACCCAAAAGCGGATTAATGTGCCCTCCGACGATCCGGTTGCCGCCACGCGTCTGGTGCAGCTTAACCGCGAGCAGTCGGCCATTAAGCAGTATCAGAACAATATCAGCGGACTGAGCGGTGCGCTCGCCAGTCAGGAAGCACATGTCAGCGCCATGAGTAATCAGCTGATATCGCTGAATGATAAACTGTTGGCTGCGGCGAACGGGACCCACAGCAGCGAAGACATGGCCGGTTACGGTGCGGAACTGTCGTCGATGCTGGATTCGCTGGTGGCCTCGATGAATGCGCAGAATGAAAGTGGCGGCTATCTGTTTTCCGGCACAAAAACGGACAGCAAACCGGTTGTCTGGGATCAAGCTGCAGGCAAATATGTCTACGAGGGCAATAACGGCACGCGTGAAACCACGGTAGCGAACGGGGTCAGCGTGACGGAAAACACCAACGTGGTTGGGGCCTTCTCGGGCAGCGGCAATGACCTGGAGATGCTCAACAAGCTCAAAGCGCTGAGCGATAAAATGCAGGATCCCACTCTTCCCACCAGTGATTATCAGGACGATCTCAACGAAATGCTGGCGTTGTCCGAAAACTCACGGGATAAAGTCGCCGCGCTGTTTACCGATCTTGGTGGCAGACAAAATCGCCTGACCATGCTTGATGACGCACACACGGATGTCAGCATGGCAAATGATAAAGTGGCGAGCGATCTGGCAGACACCGACTGGGCCACGACCAGCATTAACCTGCAGTTGTTTACCAACTCCGTGCAGATCACGAACAAAGCGTACAGCATGATTAATCAGCTTTCGCTCTTCAGCATGTTGTAATGGTTATGCAAGTCGGTCTTAAAACAACCACGGTTTCGACCCCTTCGGTTCCGGTGAGAACCGCACCGGGTGCGGCGAAGGCCATTGCACGAACAGAGCCACCGGCGACTGTACGGCGTGCGCCGTCCTCCTTTCCGGAATCCGCGCTGCTTTCACGGCGGCCGCTGCGTTACAACGTCCAGCTGAACCAGCAGCTCACGGCGGTGCAGAAAGCCGAGAATTATCTCGTCGAAACCGAGACGCAACTTTTGACACTGCGCCATCAGGCCACGCGCGGCAAGGGTGAAGAGTCGGCGGCCTCGGTAAAGACGTTACTGCAGCAGCGCCGTGCACTGTCTGGCGGGACGGTCGATCGTAATTTCAACGTGACCCTGCAGCAAAAAAGTAAAATTCAATTCACCTTACCGGGTATGGAGCGGGCGCTGGAGCCGGGTTCGGGTGAAACACTGGTCTTTGCGCTGGGCGGCAACCCACGCGAACTGACCGCCGTGGCGATCCCGGAGCAGGCGACGCCGCGTCAGGCGCTGGTTCATCTGAACGTCGGGCTGGGAAAGCTGGGCATTCACGCCACCTTGAACGCAGAGGGCAAGGCACTCTTTCAGGTGGATGAAGAACGCTGGGCACGAGTGAGCCAGCACTTAAGCGTGCGTGGTGAAGGGCAACAGTTTCCGGCAGATGCGTTCACCCTTCTGGCGCCTCGGGCTGAGGTCAGCCGTGAGGATGAAATCAGTCAACTGAACAGCCAGTGGGAGCGTGGCGCGAGCGGGAAGTTACAGCAGGCACTGGAGCAGATCACTCGCGAGCGAGGCAAACTGCATTTTCACCAGGATCGCGTTTCTGCCCGTATTCAGGATATGTCCACCGCCTACACGCCGGGCGAGGCGCTGGAAACGGCACGTGCGTTGGGGACCGCTCTTGCGAACAGCGGCAAGCAGTACGGCGTGCTGTCACAGGCGCTGGCGGCTCAGGGAAATGTGTCGCTGTCGACGGTAAAAAATCTTCTCAGCTAAAGATGTCCCCCTTCTCATCCGAAAGGGGGTCATCACGCGGGCCTGCTACTCATGCAGCGGATATAAAAAAATTGCGCCGCTTTGACCGACGACCAGCGGCTGACCGTCCACCTTCACCGGCTGCATCCAGAAATCCATATGCATCAACATATCGACCAGGCCATCGATCATTAACCCTTTCTGTGCCGTACTGTAGTAGATAGGGGTATAGGTAAAGAACTGCTTCCCGTTTTGCTCGTTGATTTCGGCAAATTTCCCTTTCATAACAAAACGATTGTCGTTCGGGCTGGTGATGGTCGTCATAATGGCATGATTGACGGTCTGCATATGTGAATCGTAAATCTCTTTACGCCGGGACATCAGATCGTAAAAGCCGAGCTGCAAAAATCCGTCGACATTCGCCTCAGGCATCGCTGGCTTTTGCCAGATCGTGACCCCGGTGAAAAGCGAGACGACAATCAGGATCAGGGAAAGAAGCCATTTTACATTAAGAGCAGGTTTCCATCTCACTGATTTTCCTCCTTGTTTCTCTCAGGATCAGATTGTTTAACTGCGTGGTATCAATGCGCCAGTGATAGATAGCCATCACCAGCTGTTTGTTATCACAGCGATTTTTCAGCGAAAAACTGTAGTTGAGCGTCTCGTTGATGCTCTGGTAATAGACCGTCATGCTCATCGATTGTGATTTAAGCTGTTGGTTAACGGCATACAGGGTGTCTTTGATCTTGCTGTAAAAATCTTCTTTATTCATATCCAGTCGGCTGGCTTCGGCGACTTCATAAATCTTGATGTTGCTGTAAACACCGGTCTCTTGTTCGGTAGCAATCAGTCTGGTGCCACGCGAAGTCGCGTATTGCCAGCCCGCCGCTGTGCTGATCGCCACCAACACCAGGAGCAACAGTATTGCGATCAGCGGATGAGCAGACAGACGTCCAGCCTGTAAGGTTTCAGTCGGGCGGGGGGCGGCAACCATCACGTCGGCAGCAGGGTGAATGACCCCTTCACTCTTTTCTACAGGCAGTTCGCTCTCATTAGCTGGCGTTTCTTCGCCGGCCTCGGGCACAGGCCCGGTGGTCTGAGGCTCAGGGGGGTCAATTGCCTCGCTGTCATGTTCAACGCATTTACACCAGCTCTGCTCCAGTAAATAGCCCTTTTTTGGGATGGTTTTTATAATTTTTTGCGTTTTACCATCATCTTCCAGCGCGGTTCGCAATGCGTGAATCGCGTTAGGCAGACTATTATTCCCAATGACCCGACGTTCCCAAACGAGCGTGGTCAACTCTTCGCGAGTGAGTATTTTTCCCGCATGAGTGACCAGGATGTCCAGAAGCTTTAATTGATACTCTCCGAGGCGCTTTCTTTCCCCGGAAACCAGGCTAATGATTGAACCCGAAGGTAAATCGATGAGCCAGTTATTGACCGAGTAATATGTTTTATTCATGGCAGGTGAAGGTGGATAACCACTCCAGAAGAATTTAATTCGCTAAGCACTGCGTAAAAAATAGCCGAATGCTTAATGTAAATTAATCATTAAATCCATTTTGTAAATTCATTGAGAATTGCCGCGTGCCTGCGGAAACTGAGCAAAAAAGGCACGACATCGACATCAGATGAAAAAAATCCTGTATAAAACAGGAAGTTTCACTCAGTGGCCGCGCCCTTTTCTGAGAAGTTTTTAGGAAGTTTCTCTTCCGTGGCACATTTTTACGCTATAAAAGTGTGATGTGCAACAAATTATTACCCGAATCTCCCGTCGTTTTATTGCGGTTTATGGGTAAAGGTTAACAGTCCTGCCATTTTGCATTTCTTGTTAAAAAGTTGATCAATTGTGTTTATTTAATGTTTTATTTGATCTTCCGCCAGTGAAGAACAGATCGCATTTAAAAAGAAAAACGTAAGAAAATGTAATGGTCTTTTAAGTTTGAGTGCAAAGGTGTCGCTTTATTTGCCCTTTTGTTATTCAGGCGCGGCGACGTAATTCTCCCGGCAGCTGCGGTATCGATTTTTATTCTCAAGAAGTAATATTTTTTTCAGTTTTGATTTAATTGTGGCTGAAGGCGTGTCGTTTTACTTGAGTACCAGAGAGAAGAATCTGACAAACAGATTCATAAGGAGAATTCTAAAATGGCACTTTCTATTTTTACTAACGCCTCTTCCATGGCTTCCGTTAATGCGCTGAATAAATCCAACAGCATGCTGTCCACCGCGATGGAGCGTCTGGGTACCGGTAAACGTATTAACTCTGCTGCTGATGATGCGGCTGGTCTGCAAATTGCAACCCGTCTTCAGGGCCAGACTAACGGTATGGGTGTTGCACAGCGCAACATCTCCGACGCGACTGCCCTGCTGCAAACGGCAGAAGGTGCTTTTGATGAAGTAAGCAACATCATGTACCGCATGAAAGACCTCGCTACGCAGGCTGCGAACGACACCAATGGTGCTGAAGATCGTCAGGCGCTGCAGTCTGAGATGGACGAACTGAATAAAGAGCTTTCAAATATCATGGACAACACCAAATACGCCGGTGAAGGTCTGTTTGCTAGCGGCGGTAAATTCACAAAAGAGATGAACTTCCAGATCGGTGCATCTAAAAATGAAACCCTTAAACTGGACGTGAATACCGAGCTGAAAGCCGTTCAGGGCGCAAGCGGTATGGGGGCGTTGACCGCATCTGGCGCTACGCTGACCACCGTTTCGGGTGCGCAGAATATGATTGGCAACATTGAAAGCGCAATCTCTCAGGTGGGTACCCTGCGTTCCAAACTGGGTGCGAACATCAACCGTCTGGGCCACACCGCGGCTAACCTGGCAAACATGAAAGACAACACTGACCTGGCCCTGGGTAATATTCGCGACGCGGACTTTGCTTCTGAAGCCTCCAGCATGACGCGTAACCAGATGCTGGCTCAGACCAGTATGTCCATGCTGAAACAGTCCAACAGCATGTCCGGTATGGTGATGTCCCTGCTGGGCTAATTCCTTACACCGTTAAAAAACACCGCTGTCAGGCGGTGTTTTTGTTTGCGGCATTTCCCTTCCTGTCTTCTTCCCATCCGGGGAAAGTCGCCTTCCTTCCGCAATATAAGCTATTGAATTTTAGTTAAATAAAAATTGGCACGATGGTTGCATTTAAACAGTATGGTTTAGCAACAGGTGCGAACGGAGAACACTCACATGGCAGATTTTAGCAGCATCGATCCCCAGACTCTGGCTCAGCAGCTGGCGACTTACGACATCTTGTCATTGCAAAACCAGCTCAAAACCAAAACCTCGACGATGGATTCGCAGAAAAAGGCGCTTGATGCGTTGAAAACGGCCCTGACCGATTTCCGCACCGCCATGAGCGGCCTGAACGGAACCGGCGATGGCATGCTGAAAAATGCCGTCAGCCTCAATCGCGAAGGCATTGCCAGCGTGACCGCGAACTCCAGCGCGCTGAAAGGCACCTACAACATTGAAGTCAATAAATTAGCCTCTGCTCATCAGATCGGCTTTGACGAAATGTCCGATGAATCCATCAAAAATGCCTCCGGTACGATGGATATCACCCTGGGTGAAGGCAGCAATGCCAAGACTATTACCGTCAATCTTGATGAGATGGAAAGCCTCAGTGATTTGACGAAAGCCATCAACGGCGATAAAGACAACCCAGGTGTCACCGCGTCGCTCATTCGCACCGATGGCAAAGTGACCATGATGCTGAGCAGCGATGAAAGCGGCGCAAAAAATACGATTGCTGTGAGTGGGACGGCGGGCTTTGATTCTGCGAATGCCAAAGTGATTTCCCAGGCATCGGATTCAGAGATCACCATGGGGGAAATGACCTTCACCAACAGCTCTAACACCCTGGATAGCCTCATCGACGGTGTCACCATCGAGCTCACTTCCGTAACGGAAAATAATAAACCACTGACGATTTCAGTGGGGACTGACAGCACCGGAACCAAAGAGCAGCTTCAGACGTTTATTGATTCTTACAACACCCTCCAGGACACGTTGACCAAACTCACCAAAAGCGGCAATGGCGACGATGAAACGCGCGGCGCCTTTGCCGGTGATGCCACGATGTCTTCCCTTGATCGCGAATTAAATGACGTGATGCGCCAGATGTTTGGCGGCAAGCGTATGTCTGATTTCGGTATTACGGCTGACAGAGAGGGCAAGCTGCAAATAGACAGCAAGAAGCTCGACGAGGCGATTAAAGCCGATCCACAGAAGCTGAATGATTTGTTCAATGGCAAAGAAGGCATGCTGACCAGCATGGACAAATCCCTCGACCGTTATCTCAATTCCAGTAATGGCTTGTTGAAGGGGCGTCAGGAGGTGCTGGACCGTCAGCAGAAAGATATTGATACCAAAACGGAAGCCATGAATTCGCGTTACGACTCCTCCTACAACCGCTACCTGAAGCAATTCACGCAGTTACAGCAGGCGATGTCTCAGATGAACAACACCATGAGTATGTTTGGTTTAGCTTAAGGGATCTTAGTTTTTATGTACGGGAACGAACAGCAGGGTTACGGCCACTATCAGCAATCTGATTTGGCGATTCAGGCGGCCGCCGCGAATCCGCACCAGCTGGTGTTGATGCTTTTTAACGGTCTGATGGACGAACTGGTCAGGGCAAAAAGCCACATTGCCGCACGCCGGTATGACCGCAAAGTGCAGAGCATTAATAAGTGCATCGATATCCTGAATGCGCTCACCAGTTCACTCGATTTTGATAAAGGTGGCGAGCTGGCATTGAGCCTGGCCAACCTTTACGACTACTGCGTGTATCGCCTTTACGATGCCAGCCACAAGCTCTCTGTGGCACACATCGAAGAGGTCGAAGTGATTCTCGGCAATCTTCAGGATGGCTGGGAAAAAATGGGACAGCAAAATGGATGATGTCCAGGTGATGCGTTATCTGGCGCGCTCCCTTGCACAGTCGGCCAGCCAGCATAACTGGCCTGACATGCAGGCGATTGACGCACAAATTGCTGCGCTACTGACGTCAGTCAAAGGCCAACCTCTGAACGGCGCAAAACGTGAAGCGTTAGAGCAGCTGCGACAGACCCACGCGACGGTCAGCCAGTACTGCAAAGAGCAGAGTGAGAAACTGGAAGTGCAGATGGCGACGGCCCGGCGTAATCGTGAAGGGGCGACAGCCTATGCGCAATTTGCGGATGTCGAGGATTTCGGGCGATGAACCTGGCGCTTTCGCACCTCTCGTTATTGCCGCTTGCCAGCGACCCTGTCGGCATCGCGCCGGCCCAGTCTCAGTCACCCGATACGACAGCGGCGCAGCCAGGCAACGAGACGGACAGCCAGACGGCGCCGGCCTTTAACGATGCACTGCTTGCTCTGATCCAGAACCTGACGGGCGGCGAACAACCGCGTGAAAACAGGATGGTGATGGTCGGAGTAAAAGCCGACGACGAAGAGGAAGAGAGGCCGACGGAGGCCGAGCGGGTGGGCGCAACGACCTCGATTGACGCTCCGCAGCAGCTCCTGGATGCATTGCTGATGGCAAGCCAGATGCCCGTGAAAACGCTTAATGCCGCCCAGATAGGCGTGACGCAGACGGGGGAGTCGCTAAAGAGGCAGAACCTGTCGGCAGGCCCGATCCCGTCTTCTGCCCCGATGAACGCTAACGCGCAGCCCGCCCCGCTCAGTCTCACGCCAGAGCCTGTCCTGGAGGGCGTAAAACCGACGGCGGTTGACCTCGTCAAGACTCTGGCAACGTCATTGCCGGCCACGGCCGGGCAGCCGACAGGCGTTCAAACCTTTACGGCTGCGATGGAGAAACAAACGGTTAACCTGCCGCCAGTCAAGCTGGATACTTCCGAGGCGAAGTGGGCGCAGCAGCTTCATAGCGCGCTCAACGATCGCTTGCAGCTTCAGGTCAGAAATCAGGTTCAGCATGCCACGATCCGTCTCGACCCGCCAGAGATGGGCAAAGTGGATATTTCGCTGCAAATCGAAAACGGACGGATGCAGGTACATATCAGCGCCAGCAACGGGGAAACCTATCGGGCGCTTCAGCAGATCAGTCAGGAACTGCGCCAGAGTCTGACGGAACAAAATTTTGTTCAGGTTAACGTGCAGGTCTCCACACAGTCGGGCCAACAGCAGTCAGGGCGTGGTCAGCAGATGCCTGCTCAACAGAACGCCCCCGGTGCTGCTCTGGAGGTCGTTGCAGACGACGAACAGTCCACGGCTGGCAAAGACGATTCAGTACTACTTACGGTGTAAACAGACACATTATGACAATTAAGACCTTTTCTTTAGGGCTGGTTATCGCCCTTATCGCCGCGATCTTCGCTGCCGTGCTTACCGTTCTGGGTACCCATCTTCTGAGCCAGGACGAGAATAAAAGCTCGATGATTAGCCAGTTCTTTGCCTCCTCGGATGAGAGCTTCGTGGAGTTTGTTGAAATTAAAAACGTGGTGGTGACGTTAAAAAGCCGTGGCGATTCTGAACGGTATTTGCTCCTTGCGCTGGCTTTAACCACCGATTCCGCGGCGGATACACATCGTGCCGAAGAGCTGTCACCGGCTATTCGTGGTGCCACCGTTACGCTGCTTTCGGCGATGGATTACGACGCCGTACGTGAAATGAGCGTAGAAGACCTGCGCGGCATGCTGATGAATGCGTACACCGAGCGCATGAAGAGTCTGAAGACGCGGATGCCGTTTAAAGACGTGATCATCAGCAAAATGGTTTTCCAGTAAGTCACGGTCACAAAGAGAAATGATGGATTTTATTGCGGATGACACGCTGACCCCGGCGGAGGAGGCGCGCTACGTCAACGACTATCTGCCGCTGGTCTATCGGGTGGTAAAACAGCTCGCGTGGCAGACCAGCAGCGTCATGGACAGAGACGACATGGAGCAAATAGCCCTGATGGGGCTACTGACCGCTTTGCGTCGCTATGGTCATCCTGACGAACAGTTTGGCGCCTATGCCGCTCAGCGTATACGCGGAGCCGTGCTGGACGAGTTACGTGAGCTGGACTGGCGCCCGCGTCGCTTGCGGCAGAAAAGCCACAAAATCAACGACGCCATCCGCGAAATCACACGCAAGCTGGGCAGAACGCCGGACTTCGACGATATCAGCAAACATTTGTCCATCACAGCCGACGAATACCACGAGTATTTACTGCTGGATTGCGCCAAAACCCTGGAAAGTCTTGATGACTTATTAGGCGAGGATGCACTTCACGGCACGCTGAATAGCCGTTCGCTGGAGGATGAAATGGTCACCAGCGGTACGTTAAGGGCTGCGCTGGCAAGCCTTGATGAGCGTGAACAATTGATTCTTACGCTCTATTACCAGCAGGAAATGAGTCTGAAGGAAATTGCGTTAGTCCTTGATCTCACTGAGGCGCGCGTCTGTCAGCTCAATAAAAAGATCGCTCAAAAGATCCAGTGTTTTTTCCAGAAGTGAAAGGTATATGCAAAAGTTTCTCGGTATTTTCATTATTTTTGCCTGCGTCGTAGGCGGTTTTATCATGTCCGGCGGGCGGCTCTCTTCATTCTGGCAGCCGGGTGAGATCATTATTATTCTCGGGGCAGGTCTCGGCGCAATGGTGCTGGCTAACCCTAAGCCAGTGCTGGTGGAGATGTACCAGCAGTTTCGCGGCATCATGCGCAAAAACGAGTATACCGATGAGTATCAGCGTCAGCTGTTGATGCTGTTGTATGAACTGCTTGAACTGGTGCAGGACGGCGGACTTAAGGTGCTCGATGAGCATATCGAAGTGCCGGAAAGCAGCCCGTTATTTCAGAAATACCCGCTGATTTTGCAAAACAAAGGGATCATTACGTTTATCGCGGATAACTTCCGTCTGATGGCGATGGGCAAAATCAACGAGCACGAGCTGGAAGGGATACTGGAACAAGAGCTGGTCGCGATGGAAGAAAACCTGCTTCAGCCCTCTCGTTCCTTGCAGCGTACGGCAGAGGCAATGCCCGGTTTTGGTATCTGTGCCGCTGTACTCGGGATCATTATCACCATGCAGTCCATTGATGGCTCTATCGCCATTATCGGCGTCAAAGTGGCCGCCGCGCTGGTGGGCACCTTCCTCGGCGTTTTCTTCTGCTATTGCCTGATGGATCCGGTGGCGAATGCCATGGAACAGCGTACCAAAAAACAGATGGCGGTCATCGAGTGCGTGCGAACGGTACTGGTCAATCACGTGGCCGGAAAGCCGACGCTGTTGGCAGTGGATGCGGGCCGAAAAATGTTACCGCTGGACTCTAAACCGACGTTCGCCACCCTGGATGGATGGGTGAATCAAATGACGGGTGACGCCTGATGCGTGGCTCTCGCGGAAAAGAACATACCACCATCATCAAACGCTCCTCGCGCAAAAGCCACGATACTTTTCATGGCGGCGCATGGAAGGTTGCCTTTGCCGACTTTACCCTGGCGATGATGGCGCTCTTTATGGTGCTGTGGATCATGGGATCGGTCACCGAGGAGGAGCGTAAAGAGATCGTTTCTCAGCTTAACGGTGAATCGATTTTTGATGGTCAGACGCTTTCATCCATTACACAGCCGAACGGCGTGGGGGGAAAAATCGCCGTGACCGAGAAGCACGATCGCAGCACGCCGAAAACGCGACAGGATAAGCCGCAACCGGCAGCCATTCAGGCGGCCGCGAAAGGCGAGAGTCTGGACGAGGTGAATCAACGTTCGCAGCGAGAAATTGAAGATCTGGCGCGGATCATCATGAAAATTACCTCCGCCTATGATGCGCAGTCGAACCTTAAAATTGAGATCGTGCCGCAGGGGTTGCGGATCCTGATCACCGACGATCGAAAGCGTGAAATGTTCCAGCGTAGCAGCGCGATCCTGACTCCGTTTTTCAAACGACTGTTAACCGAATTTGCCCCTGAGCTGAACAAGATCGACAACAAGATCATCATTACCGGGCATACGGATGCGACCCGTTTTCGCGATCAGGATCTGTATAACAACTGGAACCTGTCAGGGGAGCGGGCGATGCAGGCGCGCAAGGTCTTAACCCATGCCGGTCTGGACCAGAGCCGGGTATTGCAGGTGAGTGGGATGGCGGACCAGATGCTGATCGATCCGTCGCAGCCCCTTAGCTCTGCGAACCGACGCATAGAGATCATGGTGCTTACCCGTTCGGCCAGCGAATCGTTGTATCAGTTCTTTGGTCAGCACGGTGAAAAGGTCATTAAGCCGATTGCCGATCGCCTCTCCCAGAATAACTAATGGTTTAACGATGTTTACCCTGTTTCCTCTCCAGAAAGCCGCCGGTATTGCCCTTTTCACCGTGCTTATGGCGGGATGTAGCCTTTCCGTACAGGCTGCGCCGCGTAGCGAAAAAGTGGTCGCAACGGAGAAAGAGAGTGCCATAAAAGCCCGTATGCGTAATCGGGCTGCCTTGCTGAAAAAGAACCGTACGCGTCTGGCTGTGGTTCCCATCACGCCCGAACAGAAGCGCCGTGACGCTGAAAAGCGCCGCCTGGAACGGCAGGAAAATCGTGAACGTCTGGCGATGCACACACGCTGGCAGCCCGGCGCATTATCCACCGATATGATCTGGGAACCGTTACCGGGAGAGAACACCAGTCCCCGCTTACAGGCCTCACTGAAGCAGGTACTCCACCTGTTGCAGCGGCAGATTGGCAAGCCCTACGTCTGGGGAGGCGCAACCCCTGAACAGGGGTTCGACTGTAGCGGTCTGGTCTTTTACGCGTTTAAGCCGGTCTTAAGCCGCAGCCTGCCGCGCACCGCTAACGGGATGTATCAGGATCGGACGCTTCGGCATGTGAAACAGGACAGTCTTCGTCGCGGGGATCTGGTCTTCTTCAACATTAACCAGCGTCCCGGTGCCGATCACGTCGGGGTTTACCTGGGCGAGGACCAATTCATTGAAGCTCCGCGCACGGGGCTGAATATTCGAATCAGCCAACTTTCCGACAGTTTCTGGCAAGACCACTATCTGGGTGCGCGCCGGATATTAACCGATGAGGCCGTGCTGTTACCGCAGGGCCTGACGCAGAATACCTCCTCAGGTATGCGCCGCCAGGGATGGCCCCTTAATTAAAGTTTGATTGAGATAATTTCATGAACCTGATGTGTAAAAAATTCGCCATCGATGATGGCTCAACCAACGTGAAAATTAGCTGGATTGAGAACGGTACCTTGAAAACCGTCGTCTCACCTAACTCGTTCCGCAAAGACTGGAAAAGCGCGGCCCTGCTCAGGGGGCAGGCGGTGCATAACTATACGATTGGCACGACCAAATACACCTATGATGCCACCTCTGATAAGGCGCTCTCCACCACGCATATCGACTATCAATATGACGACCTTAATCTGCTGGCGGTACATCACGCGCTGTTGCAAACAGGCTTAACGCCGTGCGATGTGGAAGTGGTTGTGACGTTGCCGATCACTCAGTTTTACAACCCGGATGACTGCCAGCGTAATGAAGAGCGCATTGAGGCAAAACGCCAGAACCTGATGCGCGAGATTACCCTGAACAAAGGGCAACTGTTCCGCATTGTGGACGTTCAGGTCATGCCGGAGAGTCTGCCAGCGGCCCTTTCACATCTGCTGAATTCTAATGTGAATGAATTTACCAAATCCCTGGTCATTGACTGTGGCGGCACCACGCTCGATATGGGCGTGGTCATTGGTGAGTTCGATGATGTTTCGGCTATTTATGGGAACAATGAAATTGGTGTGGCAATGGTCACTGACGCGACGCGTAAGCTTCTGGCAGCCGCCGACAGTGATTCAAGCTACCTGGTGGCGAATGAATTGATCAAACGCCGTCACGATCTGGATTTTGTGAAAAGCGTCATTAATGACGAGTCACGGATCGACGAGATCCTTGAGAAGATCGCGATTAAAATTCAGGAGCTGGGCGATCAGGTCGCTTACGAAGCCAGGAAATTTGCGAAGAACCCGAACCGGGTCTATCTGGTCGGTGGCGGAGCGTACTTGATTGAAGACGCTATTCGTCAGGCTTATAGCACGCTCGGTGAACGGGTGGTGACGGTTGAGAATCCTCAAAGTGCCCTGTCTCGGGAAATTTGCCTGTATCACTCTGAGACGGGCGCGGAGAACATCGATCGGCCAGTAATGGCTGAGGTGGGCGAGGATGCGTAAGGGACAGATTCGTCGCGTTAATCTGTCCCTGCATTTGACGCCGGAACAGTCACGTGCGGATTTGCATGCCATGCAGCAGCTACAAAAGTGGCACCAGTCGCTGGAGTCGGCCGCGGGGATTGATGATGCCAATATGGAGATTCGCGCCTTTCATCGTAATGTCTATCTGGCTGGCCTGCAGTTGCACCGGATGGATCCCACGCTGTGCCATCACGTGGCGGAATCGCTAGGGCGAGAAAATCTGTCCCTGGCGACGTTGCTGGGCGAACTTCAGGCGCAGCCTGAGCCTGAGCCTGAGCGCCAAAATGAGTCACCGTCAGCGCATCTGGAAGAACTGCAGAAAATTCGCGAGGAGATTGCGGCATTAAAACCGTTGCTGGAACAGCAGAAGCTGGCTTTACAGCAGTTGCGAATGGCCGCGAAGGGGGCAAGCGCCGCGATCCCGGAGCGGGATAACGTTGAGATAAGCCCGATCGAGGCGCCAACGGAGAAAATGCAGAAAATCAGGCAGAAGGGCATTTTCTAAGCCCGGTTGGCACCTGACCTGGCTTCTCTGTTGCGGACAGCGGCAGTTCAGGTTGCGTTTGGGGGGGCGGCGCGGTGCTCATCCGCCCCTGAACGGCCACGCCCTCTTTATGCGCTCAACGCACGCTGACAAACGCAATTTTCCGTACTAACGTGCGGCGAAAAGATCAGGTAATCACCATTGGCCAGTCGGGTGGGGTGTGGCTCATCGCTTCAACCATCACCACTTTCACGTTTTCCCAGATCGTCGCCACATCTACCAGCGTGATACCCAGCAGGCCCATTGCAAACCAGCACGCCGCGCCAACGCCCAGGAGAGTGCTGATGACAGCCAGCCCGGCGTAGTCTGATTTACGAAACTGAATATTCAGCGTACTGGCTAAAAACATTAACACGGCGCTGAATAACGGCCAGCGCAGAAGCACCATGCTGGTAGTAAGGGTTGCCATAAAACCGATCCTCGAAAGAGCAGATGAACAACAATGAAACAGTGTTTCTCGTTACAAAATATGTGTGAACTATATCACATTTGCTCTTTTATTCACCAGTCTCGTTGCAGGAAAAATGTGCGCTTTTCGACTAAAAAAGAGTGGGGGAAGAGGGCCGGAAAATATATCTTTGCGCGCTAAGGATCCGCTTTTTGATATCTTTATAATAAATTCATTAAGATAATTAAAGTTGTACGGACCCGGTCTCTGCGTACAATATGTACAGTATTCAACCTATGGATTATGCTTGAACGGATAAATAAATATACGTACAGTAAGTGATTCAGGATATTGAATTTATTGATTTTTCTCTGGTTGTGTCATTTATTATTCACACATGCATCGTCTTTTGTACCTTATTAATTAACCCTGGAATAGCGGTTCCGGGGGCCTTTCCCGTCGAATCCTGAGTTATTCGCTGTGCCCGGTTTTTATCATTCCAGGACCTGCGAAAAATGATTAACGACAGATGTCGCGAAGTGGTAAACGACAGCATGCAGGCGTTGCATGCTTTAGCAAAACTGATGCCGCTGTTAACGTCTCAGTGTGCTTTATCCGAGATGCTGGAAACCATTAATCGCACGCTGGGATCGACGCTTGCCTGGATAAGCATGGACGATGAGGCGGGGATGCAGCGTGTGATCTGCGCGGGGGAAGTCACCTGCCACTCGTTTGAAATTACCCATTTTCTGGCCAGTACCTTATTACAACGCCAGCACCGTTCGTGGCGGTCAATCTACTGGAAGGAGAATGTGGGCAATGTTCTTTTTACCCCCTCCCATCCTGGCTACCAGCAATTACACGGCGGCGTCTTATGTAAACTGTCAGGCCGGGAAGGAAGTGATTACGGCTATTTCTTTCTGGGATTTTCGCAACGGCTCTTATCAATGCCCATCCTGAAGCACGTCATGGTGGTCCTGATGGAAAAACTCAGCGATTATTTTGCCGAAATCGTTGTCCGTGAGCGGGCGGCAATCGAGATGCAGCGCGTTGTGACGCAATATAAAATCTTATTCGAACGTGCCCCGGTGTTGATGAGCAGTTTCGATCGGCGCAACCGCTGCGTGCTCTGGAATGCCGAATGTGAAAAGGTGTTTGGCTGGAGGATGGCGGAAATTAATACCCACGCCGATCCGCTGGCATTATTCTGCCCGGACCACGAAGAGCGGCGACGCGTTCGCGGATCGTTAAACGCGTTGCCGCTTAACGATATGTATGAGTGGCATCCACGGCGAAAGGATGGCGCGACGCTCACCATTTTGTGGTCAAACGTTCCGTTGCCGGACGGTTCGATTCTTAACATTGGCCTGGATATTACCGAGCGCAAAAAAGCGGAGCAGCTGCTGGCGCAAAGAGCCATGACCGACGATCTCACCGGCTGTTTGAACCGGTCTGCCATATTACAACGCCTGACCGTTGCGCTGGAGAGCGAGCGACGACAGGAGTGGGACCACCCATACAGTGTTTTGATGTTTGACCTGGATTATTTCAAGCAAATTAATGACGGCTGGGGACATCAGGTGGGCGATCGGGCGCTGGTTCATTTTTGTGATTGTCTACGGGCAATCAGCCCCGCGTCGTCTGCTCTGGGGCGCGTGGGGGGAGAAGAGTTTCTGCTCCTGCTGCCTGGTGCCAACAGTGCTGCGGCCCTGACGCTTTGCACCGCGCTGCGTAAAGCGCTTCGGACGTCGCCCCTTAAGGTTGGCGATAAATCCTTAATTCTCGCGTTCAGCGCAGGCGTCGTGGATGTCCGCTGCGGGCAACGCGATGCCTCCCTGTTACTCACCCAGGCCGACAGAGCCTTATATGATGCTAAACGGACAGGCCGGGGGAAAACGGTGGTCTCTGTTGATTATTTATAAATCACTGCCGGGAAAAGAAACCTGTAAATAGTATAAAAATTCAAGTTTAAAAGTGCGCCTTTTTCACACTGCCGCGAGTTTGTCTTAATCAACGATACTCTGTTGTGTTATCTTAAAACCCGCAGGGAAGCGTGGATAAATATTTTCCTTAATTAAAACGGTACGCACACTTTTAGTTTAGGTTACGGACAAATAATATCGTCATAAGCATTTACGGGAATTTTAATTCTAAAAGTCAGTTGCTAACTTCGCATGATTCATGCAACGTAATCACCTGTTTATCAAAGCATCCAGCCTTCGTGATTACAGGCACACAAAATGCAGGGATATTAGGCGGAAATGAATCGTAGCGCTCGGCGCAAGGTGCTAAGGGTAGTAGGGATCATCATGGTAGTTTTACTGCCGGTGATGCTTGCGCTATGGTTTGCCCAACTAAGAGCCGTCACCGAAACAAGTAGCCAGCTACAAACGTTCGCGCAACTTGCTTTAGATAAAACGGAGCTGGTAATAGAGCAGGTTGATTTAGCCCGAGATGCCGCCGAAAAATACCAGGGTGAATTATGTACACCCGAACATCGACAATATATGTTGAACGTCGTGCGTGGTCGTTTGTATGTTGCCGATTTAATTTACGCTAAGGGCCAGCAATTTCTCTGCTCGACGGTTTCCACACCCGACCAGCCATATGTTATCCCTACCGCAAATTACAAACGCAACCCTGATGTCTCAATCTATTATTTCCGCGACACGCCGTTCTTCGCGGGATATAAAATGACATATATGCAGCGCCGGAATTATGTCGTGGTCGTCAATCCTCTCTCCTGGAGTGAGGTTATGTCCACCGATCATGCGCTGATTTGGGGGGTATACGACACGGTTACCAATGCCTTCTTTTCACTCAGCCCACAGGCGAACGTGTCGTCATTACGTTCGATGGTGGGAGAGGACGCTCAGTCATTCCAGAAAGGGGGGCGTTTTTACACGATCGTGACATCGCCAAAACGGCCTATTGCCGCCATTGTGTCGACGTCAAATACCCGCTTCTACGACGTTCTTTATCACCAGGCTACGCTGACATTACCGCTGGGCATGATTTGCAGCATGCTTATACTGCTGGTCTGGTCACGAACGCATCGTGAGTTCTATTCGCCCGGACGGTTATTACATCGTGCATTAAATAAACGTCAGCTGTGCGTTCACTATCAGCCTATCATCGATATTAAGCACAATCAGTGCGTGGGCGCTGAAGCGCTGCTTCGCTGGCCGGGGTTTAATGGCCCGGTAATGAGTCCTGCCGAGTTTATTCCTCTCGCCGAAAAAGAGGGCATGATTGAACGTATCACCGATTATGTAGTGGAAGAGGTGTTTAACGATCTGGGTGAGTTCCTGGGCAGTCATCCCCATCTGTATATATCGATCAACCTGTCAGCCTCTGATTTTCACTCGTCGCGGCTGATTGCGCTGATCTCACAGAAAGCGCAGCACTATTCGGTACGCGCCCAGCAGATTAAAATAGAGGTGACGGAACGCGGGTTTATCGATGTGCCTAAAACCACTCCAGTGATTCAGGCCTTCCGCCAGGCGGGTTACGAAGTGGCCATTGATGACTTCGGAACGGGCTATTCCAATCTGCACAACCTCTATTCCCTGAACGTCGACATCCTGAAAATCGATAAATCCTTTATTGATACCTTAACCACCAACAGCACCAGCCATCTTATCGCCGAACATATCATTGAAATGGCGCAGAGCTTGCGCCTGAAAACCATTGCGGAAGGGGTGGAAACGGCAGAGCAGGTCACCTGGTTGCTGAAACGCGGTGTGCAGTACTGTCAGGGCTGGCACTTTGCCAAAGCAATGCCGCCCCAGGAGTTTATGGCCTGGCAGCAGCAGCCTGACGAAAAAGACATCCCGCAGTTAACTTAATGCAGCTGATGGCGGTAATCGCTCGGTGTGCGATCAAATTCACGGCGAAACACGCGTGAAAAGGTTTGCTGCGAAACGTAACCCAAATCCATGGCGATATCAAAAATCGGCCGCTTCGTGGTGCGTAACGCCTGCGCCGCCAGTAACAATCTCCGCTGGCGAATATACTCACCTAATGTTTGATGCATGACCGTGCGGAACATTCTCTGCAGGTACCACTTCGAATAACCCGACTTCTTCGCGACGGCGTCAATGTTTAGTGGTTGGTCGATATGTTCATCAATCCATTCAATAAGTGTCTGAATAATTTGCTGATGCGACATAAGGTTGCCCCTCTCCAGATACAACTCGCTTAGTTGATTCGTCGTTTTCTCTGCGGGGGAGTATAATTCCTCAAGTTAACTTGAGGTAAAGAGGTTTTATGGAAAAGAGATTGCCGCGACTGAAAGCGCTGTTAACCCCGGGTGAGGTCGCCAAACGAAGCGGAGTGGCGGTGTCGGCACTCCATTTTTATGAGAGCAAAGGGCTGATTAAGAGCATCCGTAATGCGGGTAATCAGCGCCGTTATACCCGTGACGTGTTGCGCTACGTGGCGATCATTAAGATTGCGCAACGCATCGGCATTCCGCTTTCGACCATCGGCGATGCATTAGGCGTCCTGCCGGAAGGCCACACGCTCAGCGCAAAAGAGTGGAAACAGCTGTCATCGCAATGGCGGGTTGAACTGGACAGGCGTATCCACACGCTGGTGGCCCTGCGTGATGAACTGGATGGATGCATTGGCTGTGGTTGCCTTTCCCGAAGCGATTGCCCTTTGCGCAACCCCGGGGACACGCTGGGGCAACAAGGTACCGGGGCGCGCCTGCTGGAAGATGATTAAAAAAACTAAAGCGCCACAGGAGGGCGCTTTAGTTTATTCCCGGTCTTTTGTCTTTCACTCTATCCCGCTGGTTCACAGGAGGGTTTCCCCCGACATCAGCACCCCTCATGTCGAGCTGTTAAGGAGGTTCCGGTTTGTGCTGACACTTTAATTCTATGCAATACCCGCCTGTTTGCCAGTCGCCAGCGACGAAATGTCGGCAAAATTTTTTCGCCATCTTGTTCGATTTTCTATAGTTAACGGGTATGCATAACGGGAGAAAACCATGCTAACGGTTCACCATCTTAATCAGTCTCGCTCACAGCGCGTGATTTGGGCAGTCGAAGAGCTTGCTTTGCCGTATCACATCGTCCGCTACCAGCGAGAAAAAACCATGATGGCGCCGCCATCCCTGAAGAAAGTTCACCCGTTAGGTAAATCGCCGGTCGTGGAAGACAACGGTCTGATCATCGCGGAATCGGGCGCAATTCTGGAATACCTGCAGGAGACCTACGATCTGACCTCGCAGCTCAAGCCACAGTCGCCTGAACAGAAGCTGCAATACCGTTTCTGGCTGCACTATGCGGAAGGATCGCTGATGCCCCTCCTGCTGATGAAGCTGGTGTTCAACAGTTTTGGCAAACCGCCGGTGCCCTTTGGGCTGCGAACGCTGGGTAAAGGGCTGGGGCAGGGCGTACAGAAAGCCTGGCTCAATCCGCAGCTGGAAACACATGCCCGGTTTATTGAAGCCCATCTCAGCGAGAACAGTTGGTTTGCGGGCGATCGTCTGAGCATGGCGGACATCCAGATGAGTTTCCCGATTTTTGCCCTGCTTGCGCGAGGGGGTATCGACAATCTTCCCCATACGCAGGCCTGGAAGAAAAAGGTCGAAATGCGTCCGGCATGGCAGAGAGCGATTCAGCAAGGCGGCCCGTTCGATCTCCCTGGCGAGGCGTAAATTGTTATCAAATTGCGCATCGACGATAACGTTTGCGCATCCTCTGGTTATTTCTTCATCGTCATAAGGGAATTTTAGGGAAAAAGGGCAAAGTTAAGTTGAAAAGGGCGTGGTTTACGCTAGATAATCGTTTGCCTTAATTTGACCACCCGTTTTGTAAGCGCGGAGCTAAACGTTTGCTTTTTTTGTGACGCCCCTTTCGTCGCAAACGCAGCACAAGGATTTGACGTTTCGCTGGCAGTGGAGTGTCCACCACGCTTACGACGAATGATAAAAACTCTCAGGGGATGTTTTCTATGTCTACGCCATCTGCGCGTACCGGCGGTTCACTCGACGCCATGTTTAAAATTTCTGCTCGCGGCAGCACCGTGCGCCAGGAAGTGGTTGCCGGTTTAACCACGTTTCTTGCCATGGTGTACTCCGTCATTGTTGTGCCGGGTATGCTGGGCAAAGCGGGCTTCCCGCCTTCTGCTGTCTTCGTCGCGACCTGTCTGGTTGCGGGCGTCGGTTCCATCGTAATGGGTCTCTGGGCGAATCTGCCGCTGGCGATTGGTTGCGCCATCTCGCTGACGGCCTTTACTGCGTTCAGCCTGGTGCTGGGTCAGCAAATCAGCGTACCGGTCGCGCTCGGCGCCGTCTTCCTGATGGGTGTCCTGTTCACGGTCATTTCGGCGACGGGTATCCGTAGCTGGATTTTGCGCAACCTCCCACAGGGTGTCGCGCATGGTACAGGTATCGGTATCGGTCTTTTCCTGCTGTTAATTGCCGCGAACGGCGTGGGCCTGGTGATTAAAAACCCTCTGGACGGCTTGCCGGTGACCATGGGGCATTTCGCCAGTTTCCCGGTGATCATGTCGCTGATAGGTCTGGCGGTGATTATCGGTCTGGAGAAGCTTAAGGTACCGGGTGGCATTCTCTTTACCATCATTGGTATCTCCATTGTCGGCCTGATTTTTGACCCGTCTGTGCATTTTTCCGGTCTCTTTGCCATGCCGTCGCTGAAGGATGATAACGGCAACTCCCTGATTGGCAGCCTCGATATCATGGGCGCGTTGAATCCCCTGGTATTGCCAAGCGTACTGGCGCTGGTGATGACCGCCGTCTTTGATGCGACCGGCACCATTCGTGCCGTCGCGGGCCAGGCGAATCTGCTGGATAAAGACGGGCAAATCATCGATGGCGGCAAAGCGCTGACCACTGACTCCCTGAGCAGCGTGTTCTCAGGCCTGGTCGGTGCGGCGCCTGCTGCGGTGTACATTGAGTCTGCGGCAGGTACGGCGGCAGGCGGTAAAACCGGTCTGACGGCGATTACCGTCGGCGTGCTGTTCCTGCTGATCCTGTTCCTTTCTCCGCTCTCTTATCTGGTGCCGGTTTACGCGACGGCGCCTGCGCTGATGTACGTCGGTCTGCTGATGCTCAGCAACGTGGCCAAAATCGACTTCGCTGATTTCGTGGATGCGATGTCGGGCCTGATCACGGCGGTCTTCATTGTTCTGACCTGCAACATCGTCACCGGCATCATGATTGGCTTCGCCTCGCTGGTGATTGGTCGTCTGGTCTCAGGTGAGTGGCGCAAACTGAACGTGGGCACGGTAGTGATTGCCATTGCGCTCGTTGCGTTTTATGCAGGCGGCTGGGCCATCTGATTTGGCATTTCCTGCGAAAATGGGTGGCTCAGGCCGCCCATTTTTATTTTCGGCGCACACTCGTTGTCTTTTGCGTTAATCTGAATGCAGTAAAACAGGAGTACGACGCTTTATGTTTTAGTCATTCAGAAATACGCAAACAGGGAACGCATGGAAATCTTCTTCACCATCCTCATCATGACCCTTGTGGTCTCACTTTCTGGGGTAGTCACCCGCGTACTGCCCTTCCAGTTACCTCTTCCGTTGATGCAAATTGCGATTGGCGCACTGCTGGCATGGCCGACGTTTGGGCTGCACGTAGAGTTCGATCCGGAGCTATTCCTGGTGCTGTTCATCCCGCCGCTGCTGTTTGCCGACGGCTGGAAAACCCCGACGCGTGAATTCCTGGAGCACGGGCGAGAGATATTCGGTCTGGCGCTGGCGCTGGTGGTGGTGACCGTGGTCGGCATTGGTTTCCTGATCTACTGGGCCGTGCCGGGCATTCCGCTGATTCCTGCCTTTGCGCTTGCCGCCGTGCTGTCGCCCACGGATGCCGTGGCGCTTTCCGGCATCGTAGGGGAAGGGCGCATCCCGAAAAAAATCATGGGGATTTTACAGGGTGAGGCGCTGATGAATGACGCCTCTGGCCTGGTTGCCCTGAAGTTTGCCGTCGCTGTGGCCATGGGCACCATGGTCTTTACCGTGGGCGGTGCAACGGTTGAGTTCTTTAAGGTCGCGATTGGCGGGATTCTGGCCGGTTTCGTGGTGAGCTGGCTCTATGGCCGGTCGCTGGGCTTCCTGAGCCGCTGGGGCGGTGACGAACCCGCAACGCAGATCGTTTTGCTGTTCCTGCTGCCGTTCGCGTCTTACCTGATTGCCGAACATATCGGTGTTTCGGGCATTCTGGCGGCCGTTGCGGCAGGGATGACCATCACCCGTGCCGGCGTAATGCGCCGTGCGCCGCTGGCGATGCGTCTGCGCGCCAACAGCACCTGGGCGATGCTGGAGTTTGTGTTTAACGGCATGGTCTTCCTGCTGTTAGGCCTGCAACTGCCGGGTATTCTGGAGTCCTCGCTGGTGGCTGCCGAGGCCGATCCAAACGTCGATACCTGGATGCTGTTTACCGACATCGTGCTGATCTATATGGCGCTGATGCTGGTACGTTTTGGCTGGCTGTGGACGATGAAGAAATTCAGCGTTCGCTTCCTGACGAAAAAGCCGATGGAGTTCGGTTCCTGGACCACGCGTGAACTGCTGATTGCGTCTTTCGCCGGGGTACGTGGGGCGATTACGCTGGCCGGTGTGCTCTCCATTCCGCTGCTACTGCCCACGGGCGACGTCTTCCCCGCCCGTTACGAGCTGGTCTTCCTGGCGGCGGGGGTGATTCTGTTCTCCCTGTTTGTAGGCGTCGTGATGCTGCCCATTTTGCTGCAACATCTCGAAGTGGCTGACCACTCGCAACAGCACAAAGAGGAGCGCATAGCGCGTGCGGCAACCGCAGAAGTGGCGATTGTGGCGATTCAAAAAATGGAAGAGCGCCTGGCTGCGGATACCGAAGAGAATATTGATAATCAGCTGCTGAAAGAGGTCAGTTCGCGGGTGATTGGGAATTTACGCCGCCGGGCTGACGGGCGTAACGATGCCGAAAGTTCGATGCAGGAAGAGAACCTGGAGCGCCGTTTCCGTCTGGCGGCGCTGCGTTCTGAGCGTGCCGAGCTGTATCATCTGCGCGCCACCCGCGAGATTAGCAATGAGACGCTGCAGAAATTGCTCCACGATCTGGATTTGCTGGAAGCGCTGTTAGTCGAGAGTTAATGCCTTATGTGAGTGACCCCCTCTCCTGCGGGAGAGGGTCCGTCTGAGGAGGAACCCAAAACCCCTCGCAGCATTTCAGCCACGCCTGGGCGCTGTGCGACAGATAGACGCCCTCACGCCAGATCATCCCCAACTGCCAGTACAAATCGCTTTCAAGCGGGATCCAGCGCAGGGTATTTTTATCCAGACGTTCACAGATGGGCTGCGGCAGAATGGCAATGCCCACACCTGCCTGGACCATTGCCGCCAGAAAATCCCACTGACCGCTGCGCACCGCGATGCGCGGTTTCACGCCATGCTGGTTGAAAAGCTGCATCAGCTGGCGGCTGAGCGCAAAATCCTCGTTGTAAATCAGCAAGGGATGCTCTGCCAGTAGTTCAGGCTTCACGGTGTCGATATGGACCCACTGGCCTGAGCGCGGCACCAGCACACACAGCGGATGGCTGAAAAGGGACAGCGTAGCCAGACCGCTGTCCTCTTCAACGGGCAGGGCCGTCATCGCCAGATCCAGTTCGCCGTTAATGACCGCCTGCTGAACGGTTAAGCCGCCAAATTCAGCGATTTTTAACTCCACGCCCGGATAACGCTGGCGGTAAAGGCTGATAGGACCTGCCATCATCATGCCGACCATCGGGGGAATACCCAGGCGCAACAGCCCTTTATTCAGGTGGTTAATGTCGCTCAGTTCCGCCTCGAGCTGGCGGAATTCCGCCAGAATCGCTAAGCCTCGTTCGAATACCACGCGGCCCGTGTCGGTGAGCAGCAATTTACGTCCGTCGCGAATGAGTAAGGTACAGTTCAGTTCATCCTCAAGGTTTTTCAACATCTTGCTGATGGTGGGTTGGGTAACAAAAAGCTTCTCCGCTGCGCGAGTAAAACTCTGCTGGCGCACCACTTCGACAAAGTAACGCAGCGTTCTTATGTCCATGATTATTCCTCGGAACTATACCTTTGATGATTTTAATTCATTTCTGTCTATAACGTGTGCTCTCTATACTGGCGCCTCGTCTCATTTCGAGGAAATCGCCCATGGCTGTGGCGTTACGTCGGATTACGCCTGCCGTAGTGCAACGACTTCAGGTGCCGGTTCAGGTCCTGCTTTATGCAGCTCTTTTCGTTTTTGCGCAGTATCTTGTGACCTGGCTGCATTTGCCGCTGCCGGCGAATCTGGTCGGCATGGTGTTGATGCTGGCGCTTATTCTGTGTCGCATTCTTCCTCTGAGCTGGGTACGAGCAGGGGCGCGCTGGCTTCTGGCGGAAATGCTGCTGTTCTTCGTGCCGGCGGTGGTCGCGGTGGTGAATTACACCCAACTGCTGATGGTGGACGGATGGCGTATCTTCGCGGTGATTGGCCTGAGTACGCTGATGGTACTGGGGGCGACCGCCTGGGTGGTGGACAAAGTCTACCGCTTTGAAATCAGCAGGCAGAATCATGACTGATTTTCGCTTAAGCGTGCTCTGTCTTGTGGCGACTCTGGTGGTCTATTTTGCCAATAAACGGCTCTACAAGCGCTTTCACCGCCTGCCCTTTATGCCGCTGGTGTTTACCCCCTTGTTACTGGTTCTGATGCTGGTGTTTGGGCATATCTCCTGGCAGAGTTACATCGGGGAATCTCACTGGCTGCTGTGGCTTTTAGGTCCGGCGACCATTGCCTTTGCTGTCCCGGTCTACGACAACCTGGCGATCATCAAACGGCACTGGATGTCGCTGAGCGCAGGCGTTATTACCGCCACGGTCGTGGCGGTATGCAGTTCCGTCTGGCTGGCACGCTTGTTCACGCTCTCCGATGAGATTCAACGCAGCCTGGCGGTGCGGTCCGTCACCACGCCGTTTGCGCTGGCCGCGGCGAAACCGCTGGGGGGGCAGCCTGATCTGGTGGCGCTGTTTGTGGTGGTTACCGGTGTATTTGGTATGGCGGTCGGTGATGTACTGTTTCTGCGGCTCGCCATCCGCGAAGGAATGGCAAAAGGGGCCGGATTTGGCGCGGCCTCCCACGGTGCGGGAACGGCGCGGTCCTATGAAATCGGCCCCCAGGAAGGGGTGATTGCCAGCCTGGTGATGATGCTGTCTGGTGTCGTTATGGTGCTGATTGCGCCACTGGTGGCCCGGTTACTCTTCTGACCCGTGGCGCAACCTGTTATTTCAGCCGGGAAACCAGTTCAAACTCCTTAAAGTTGACCGGGCGTTGCTGCTGCATCGAGATATTTCCGGCGATACCGGTCAAAATCGACATTGCCCCGGCGCGATGGTCGGCGGCACGTTTCAGGGGATCGTCACCCGGCTCGCCGAACAAGTCGGCCAGCATGGCGTTATCACCGCCACCATGCCCCCCTTCACCCAGCGAAAACTCGGCTTTCCACGGTGCGTCAAACATCGGGAAAACGGTGATATCACAGGATTCCAGGCTTCCTTCATTCTCGCGCTCCCCGCCTGCATTGACGTAGGATTTTTCAACAATCTTCATCTCTAACCGCCCCTGGCTGCCATTGAAGACCACGTTCAGTCCTTCCCAGGGGAGATACGTATTTAGCGAGTAGCTTAGCTGCGTTTGATTCTGGTATTTCACCAGGACGGACAACGTATCTTCAATGGTGATGCCGTCGCTGAACACGCTCTGATCGCGGTAATAGTTATCCTCATGCTCGGCATCCAGATAGAGCGCTTTAAGCTGCGGATTGTCGTCCATGTGCAGGGCAAAAGGATCTTCTTTAGCCTGGGCAAAACCGTGCGCACGCGGATAGAACTGCGTCACGCCGCGACGCTCTGCATTCTCTTTACCATAAAAACGCAGGCTCCCTTCGGCATATACCCGCTCGGGATAGCTATTGAGCCAGAAGTTCATCAGATCGAAATGATGGGTGGATTTATGCACCAGTAACCCGCCGCTGTTGCGCTTTTCCCGATGCCAGCGGCGGAAATAGTCTGCGCCATGTTCGGTGTTTAACAACCATTCGAAGTGCACGGAGTAGACCTCGCCAATGGTGTTATTCATCAGCAGTTCCCGCACTTTGCTGTGATGCGGCGCGTAGCGGTAGTTAAATGCCACGCGAACCTGACGTCCCGTTTCTTCAATGGCGTTGAGTATTCGCAGGGCGCGGGCTTCATCGATGGTCATTGGCTTTTCGGTGATGACGTCACAGCCTGCATGGAGCGCCCGTACGATGTACTCATCGTGGGTCCGGTCCATCGTGGTCACGATGATAATGTCGGGACGCGTTTCGCGGATCATCTCTTCGAACTGCGCTGCCGGCCAGGTCGAGACGGCGGGCGCGCCTTCTTTTTGCAAAAGCTGATTCGCATAATGCATCCGGGTCTGGTTGGTGTCGCAAAACGCCACCATTTGCGCGGTACTTTTCCATTGCCCGCCAATAGCTGAGATATACAGTCCGGCACGACCGCCGGTTCCAATAAGGGCATATCGCTTCATGGTATCCTCACGTAATAAAACAGCGTTTTAATATCGTTCGGGTACTGTAGCGCGATGGGAAAAGAGGGACAGAGGGAAGGGCTAAAAATGTGATCCCCGGCCAAAATGGCCGGGGAGAAAAGCGTTTAGTGCGCGCGACCTTGCTCGGCGCCCATGCCGGTTTGTGAGCGGATAAACTGTGCGCGGAACTTCTCGCGTTCCAGCTTGCCTTCCGCGGAATTATCCGTCGCTGAGAAGACCCAGATCCCAATGAACGCCACGGCAATCGAGAACAGCGCCGGGTATTCATACGGGAAGACGGCCTTCTCGTGGCCGAGGATTTGCACCCAAATGGTCGGACCCAGAATCATCAGAATGACCGCCGTCAGCAAACCTAACCAGCCGCCAATCATCGCGCCACGGGTGGTCAGTTTAGACCAGTACATAGAAAGCAGGATGATGGGGAAGTTACAGCTCGCCGCGATGGAGAAGGCCAGCCCCACCATAAAGGCGATATTCTGATTTTCAAACAGAATGCCCAGCAGAATCGCCACGACGCCCAGGATTAGTACGGTAATCTTGGAGACTTTCAGCTCCTGGCGTTCGGTCGCCCCTTTACGCCACACGTTGGCATACAGATCGTGGGAAACCGCCGATGCACCGGCCAGCGTCAGGCCCGCAACCACGGCCAGGATGGTGGCGAAGGCCACGGCAGAGATAAAGCCGAGGAACAGGTTTCCGCCTACCGCATCCGCCAGATGGACAGCGGCCATGTTGTTGCCGCCAATCAGCGCGCCCGCGGCATCTTTAAAGGCCGGGTTCGCACCGACCAGCATGATGGCGCCAAAGCCGATGATAAAGGTCAGAATATAGAAATAGCCCATAAAGCCGGTGGCGTAAAAGACACTTTTACGCGCTTCACGGGCATCTGACACCGTAAAGAAACGCATCAGGATGTGCGGCAGACCTGCCGTACCAAACATCAGTCCCAGACCGAGCGACAGCGCGGATATCGGATCTTTTACCAGTCCCCCCGGGCTCATGATCGCTTCCCCTTTCGGGTGAACAGCCATTGCCTCTGAGAACAGGTTGTTAAAGCTAAAGCCTACGTGTTTCATGACCATAAAGGCCATAAAGCTTGCGCCGAACAGCAGCAATACCGCTTTGATAATCTGAACCCAGGTGGTAGCCAGCATGCCGCCAAATAGCACGTACATCACCATCAGTACGCCGACCAGCACGACGGCAATGTGATAGTTCAGCCCAAACAGCAGCTGGATCAGCTTACCGGCGCCCACCATCTGGGCGATAAGATACAGCGCCACCACCACCAGCGAGCCACAGGCAGAGAGCGTACGAATCGGTCCTTGCTTCAGACGATAGGAGGCCACGTCGGCGAACGTGTAGCGCCCAAGGTTACGTAAGCGCTCGGCGATCAGGAACAGGATAATGGGCCAGCCGACCAGGAAGCCAAGAGAGTAAATCAGCCCGTCGTAGCCCGAGGTGTACACCAGCGCGGAGATCCCCAGGAACGAGGCGGCGGACATAAAGTCGCCCGCAATGGCGAGCCCGTTCTGGAAGCCGGTAATATTGCCGCCAGCGGTGTAGTAATCGTTACGCGAACGTACGCGTTTTGACGCCCAGTACGTAATATAGAGCGTAAATAACACGAAAATCAGGAACATGATAATCGCCTGCCAGTTTGTTGGCTGGCGCTCGACTGCACCCGTGATCGCATCGGCGGCGTTGGCCGCGAAAGGAAGTGTGGCGGCAAGCGCCGTCAGGACTCGCTTCATTGGGCTTTTACCTCACGCAAAACTTCTCGGTTAAGTCGATCAAATTCGCCGTTCGCACGCCAGACGTATACGCCCGTCAGCACGAAGGAAATCACAATTACGCCAATCCCAATTGGGATCCCCCGGGTAACGCTGGTGCCTGCATGCAGCGGCGTACCGAGCCAGTGAGGCGCAAAGGCGATAAGCAAAATAAAGCCGACATAAATGATCAGCATGATGATCGACAGCGTGAAGGCAAACCGTTGCCGTTTTTCGACTAACTCCCTGAAATGCGCACTGTTTTCTATCCGTTGATAAATGGTGTCATTCATCACAGAGTCTCCAAAAGTATTGTAGGGTAGGTTTTTTTATTCCCTTTCTGGTGAGAGAGGGTGGCTGGAGGGGGAGGTGCGGTCTGATGCCCTCACCCCGGCCCTCTCCCATGGGGAGAGGGGGAAAACAGGTCTTCCCCATGGAGAGGGGAAAACGAACCGGAACACCCTCCTGCCTGGAGGGTCAGCGTGACGTTACGATGGCATAGCGATGGACTGCTTCTCTTCGAGCAGTTTGTCCACGACACCCGGATCCGCGAGCGTCGAGGTGTCACCGAGGTTACTTATGTCACCAGCGGCAATTTTGCGCAGGATGCGGCGCATAATTTTGCCTGAACGGGTTTTTGGCAGCGAGTCGGTCCAGTGCAGGACATCCGGCGTGGCAAGCGGGCCAATCTCTTTACGCACCCAGTTTCGTACCTCGGTATAAAGCGCGGGTGACGGCTCTTCGCCATGGTTCAGCGTGACGTAGGCATAAATAGCCTGGCCTTTAATGTTGTGAGGGATCCCCACAACGGCGGCTTCGGCAATCTTAGGATGCGATACCAGCGCGGATTCAATTTCAGCGGTACCCAGACGGTGACCGGAAACGTTAAGTACGTCATCCACACGTCCGGTGATCCAGTAATAACCGTCTTCGTCACGACGCGCGCCGTCGCCGCTAAAGTACATATTCTTGAAGGTCGAGAAATAGGTCTGTTCAAAACGCTCATGATCGCCAAACAGGGTACGCGCCTGACCTGGCCACGAATCGGTGATCACCAGATTGCCTTCGGTTGCGCCCTCAAGCACATTGCCTTCGTTGTCGACCAGTGCGGGCTGGACGCCAAAGAAGGGACGCGTTGCCGACCCGGCCTTCAGCTCAGTGGCGCCCGGTAACGGGGTGATCATGAATCCGCCGGTTTCGGTCTGCCACCAGGTGTCGATGACCGGACATTTTTGGTTGCCGATTTTATTCCAGTACCACTCCCAGGCTTCCGGGTTGATGGGTTCTCCCACGGAACCCAGAATGCGCAAGGAAGAACGGTCGGTCCCCTCGATAGCCTTGTCACCTTCCGCCATCAGGGCGCGGATCGCCGTCGGCGCGGTATAGAGAATATTGACCTGATGTTTATCCACCACCTGGCTCATGCGGGCTGGCGTTGGCCAGTTGGGCACGCCTTCAAACATTAATGTGGTTGCGCCGCAGGCCAGCGGGCCATACAGCAGATAGCTGTGTCCGGTCACCCAGCCCACGTCTGCAGTACACCAGTAGACATCACCGGGATGGTAATCGAACACATATTTAAAGGTGGTCGCGGCATACACCAGGTAACCGCCGGTGGTGTGCAGCACCCCTTTTGGTTTCCCGGTTGAGCCAGAGGTGTACAGAATAAAGAGCGGATCTTCCGCGTTCATCGCTTCCGGCTGATGCTGGTCGCTGGCTTTTTCAATCAGATCGCTCCACCACAGGTCACGGCCTTCGGTCCAGTCGATCTTACTCCCGGTCCGTTTCAGGACGATAACGTTACTGATGGTTTTTACGTTCGGGTTTTTCAGCGCATCATCGACGTTTTTCTTTAACGGAATACTGCGGCCGGCGCGCACGCCTTCGTCGGCAGTGATCACCAGCTTTGAGTTTGAATCGACAATACGTCCCGCAACGGCTTCAGGGGAGAAGCCGCCAAAAATCACGGAGTGAACCGCGCCGATGCGCGCGCAGGCCAGCATAGCGACGGCCGCTTCAGGCACCATGGGCATATAGATGGCGACGACATCCCCTTTGCGGATGCCCTGTTGCAGCAGCACGTTGGCAAAGCGGCACACGTCGCGGTGCAACTCTTTATAGCTGATGTGCTTACTCTGAGAGGCGTCATCGCCTTCCCAAATAATGGCCGTTTCATTCCCGCGCTCGGCGAGATGCCTGTCCAGACAGTTTGCCGCCAGGTTTAGCGTGCCGTCTTCATACCATTTGATTGAGACGTTGCCGGGTGCAAAGGAGGTGTTTTTCACCTTCTGATACGGTGTGATCCAGTCCAGAATGCGGCCTTGCTCGCCCCAGAAGACGTCAGGCGCAGAAATGGATTGCTGATATTTTTCGTGGTACTGCTCCGGATTGATCAGGCAATGGTCCGCAATGTTAGCGGGAATGTCATGTTTGTGGATTTGGCTCATGGCTTTTTTTCTCCTTTTGAATGTTAATAATATGTCGCAAAAACGTTAATAACAGGGGCTTTGGTGGCTTTGTTTAGTATTTGGGCGACAGATCACGCATTCATTGCACTGCATGAAAATTAGGCAATTGAAACTTTGAAGAGAAATAATTTACCTTGAGCATTATTCACATTTGTCAGGAAAAAAGCGTTTTTATAACAAATGGTTATTTATAAGAAGTAACACAAATTAGCGTCCTGAGACCTTTTTGCAGTGAAAAGCCTCGTTCTTTAAGGCTTGCGCAGCAGGGCGTGCAAATGATACTCATACGGCGCGTTTTAAAACCCTATAAGCCAACGCAACACAATTCATACCCTTTCAGTATGTTTCCATATTCATGCATTTTTGATGAATAGGACGCTTCATTGAGGAAGTCTGCTTTTATGAAAAATTTCAAATTCAGCCTTGCCTGGCAAATCTTGCTGGCGCTGGTGCTGGGCATCTTGCTGGGTAGTTATCTTCATTATCATAGCGACAGCCGTGAATGGCTGGTGGTCAACATGCTTTCGCCCGCTGGCGACATCTTTATTCACCTGATTAAAATGATTGTCGTCCCTATTGTGATCTCGACGCTGGTGGTCGGTATTGCAGGTGTCGGCGATGCGAAGCAGTTAGGCCGTATTGGCGCGAAAACCATCCTTTATTTCGAAGTGATCACTACGGTTGCTATCATTCTGGGTATCACGCTGGCGAATGTGTTCCAGCCGGGTGCCGGGATTGATATGTCGCAACTGGCCACGGTGGATATTTCGAAATACCAAAGCACAACGGCAGAAGTACAGAGCCATGCCCATGGCCTGATGGGAACCATTCTCTCACTGGTGCCGACCAATATTGTGGCCTCGATGGCGAAGGGCGAGATGCTGCCGATTATCTTCTTCTCGGTACTGTTCGGCCTTGGTCTGTCGTCGCTGCCGGCGACGCATCGTGAACCGCTGGTGACCGTGTTCCGTTCAATCTCTGAAACCATGTTCAAAGTGACTCACATGGTGATGCGCTACGCGCCCGTCGGCGTGTTTGCCCTGATCGCCGTGACCGTGGCTAACTTTGGATTTGCGTCCCTTTGGCCGCTGGCGAAGCTGGTCATTCTGGTGCATTTCGCGATTCTGTTCTTCGCGCTAATGGTGCTGGGACTGGTGGCCCGTATCTGCGGACTGCGGATCTGGATCCTGATTCGCATTCTGAAAGATGAGCTGATTCTGGCGTATTCCACGGCCAGCTCTGAAAGCGTGCTGCCGCGCATTATTGAGAAGATGGAAGCCTACGGCGCACCGGCGTCCATCACCAGCTTTGTGGTCCCGACCGGTTACTCCTTTAACCTGGATGGTTCGACGCTGTATCAGAGTATTGCGGCGATCTTTATTGCCCAGCTGTACGGCATCGATTTGTCTCTGTGGCAGGAAATCGTACTGGTCCTCACGCTGATGGTCACGTCAAAGGGTATCGCGGGCGTGCCAGGCGTGTCGTTTGTGGTCTTGTTGGCGACGCTGGGAAGCGTGGGCATCCCGCTGGAAGGGCTGGCCTTTATTGCCGGTGTGGACCGTATTCTGGACATGGCACGTACGGCGCTGAACGTGGTGGGTAACGCGTTGGCGGTTCTGGTGATTGCCAAATGGGAACACCAGTTCGACCGTAAAAAAGCGCTCGCCTATGAGCGTGACGTGCTGGGCCGTTTCGATAAGACAGCGGACCAGTAACGTCCAACAGCCGGGTAGCGCGACGCTTACCCGGCCTGCAACATGCTAAGCCCGGCAGGCGTAACGCCAACGGGCATTTTACTCCCCGCTGAGTGCCTCAAACTCTTCGCACCCTGTATCAAAACCTTCTGTGCAACTCAGGTTTAACCAGTAAAGCGCTTTCTGCTTGTTAGGGGTAATAAAGCCTTTTTCGCCCTGCAGGAACACCATGCCTGCCCAGTATTCCGCGTAACCGGTGCGCGAAATGGCCGAGCTGCGTTTGAGCCAGGATTCGGCTTTGGCATCGTCCTGCACAACCTCCACGCCGTTAGCATAGATCAGCCCCAGCAGCATCTGGGCATCCACCGCCGAATCATTATCGCTGTCACCTGTGGCATTTTGTAGCAGCTCGATAGCGCGAGGATAATCCGTCTTCCCGGCCTGTGTGTTGACCAGCAGACGGGCCAACATGATGGCGCCACGTTTGCTCCCGGCGATGGTCGCCTGCTGCGCCAGCGTTTTGGCCTGCGGGTAATCAGCCTGCTTGAAATGAATTTGTGACAGCAGCGCCATGGCATCGACATCGCCCCCTTTGGCGGCTTTTTCGGCCCAGAAACTGGCCTTTGCGTCATCGCCCGAACTGAACCAGGTGTCGGCCAGATAGTACTGCGCACGCGCGTCTCCCGCTTCCGCCTGCTCTTTATACTGGCTGCCGATCTCGTCGGCGCGGGCGGAAAGGGTGAACAGGAACAACAGCAAAAAAATGGGTTTCATGGATTTTTATCATTAAGGTACATGGCGCGCAGTATAATAAAGATAGGTCTGAATGAAAAAGGGTGCGTTAAGACCTCCGCGTCCCGACAAGTCGGGCGGGTTTCCCCGCCCTTGAGTTTAGCCTGCAACACAGGCTAATTTAGCCGCCACCTCCTGATGCTCACTCTTTATTGTTAGCTCGCATAACTTCCCGCGATTAATAAAGGTAAAAATCACGATGGTCAGGCAAATAATAAGAACGATGCCCAACACTGATTTTAATGGCGTCATGCCTTTTACTCCTTGCGAAAGAAAGAATAAGAGGCTACTCTCAACTTGTGGTCGTTGAGGGCAGCCTCGGGTAAATGAAAATTTCCCGGGGCTTCTTACTTTCTGTCCCTCAATCATGCTTAAGACAGAAAGCCTTAAGCACCCGCCGCCAATCTTATCTCACTGAAATAAAATGCAAAGATGTAAATGTGATTGAGCGAAATTACATTATTTTTGCGTGACGCCTTCCAGAATAAATATTCACATGATTTATGTATTAAATATAAATAAAAAAAGGGTGAATATTCCACCCCTTTTACGCACCCCTGGTTTCTGATTAATTAACCCATTGCACTTTCGCGTAAACGGGCTTTAAGTCGGGTGTATTCATCAATAACGTACTGCTCGGCCTGATGCTGATTTTCGATAGCCTCAACCCGTACGGCGCAATATTTGTACTCCGGGGTTTTGGTTATCGGGCTCAGGTTTTCTGTCACCAGCTCGTTACAGGCACCGATCCACCACTGATAGGTCATATACACCGCGCCTTTGTTCGGGCGATCGCTCACCTGTGCGCGGGTGATGATGCGGCCTTTACGGGAACTGACCCACACCAGCTCCTCGTCCTCAATGCCCAGCCGTGCAGCATCTGCGGTATTGATCTGGGCATAACCCGGTTCGTCCGCCAGCGCCGCCAGCGCAGCACAGTTGCCGGTCATGGAGCGACAGGAGTAGTGTCCTACTTCACGCACGGTGGAAAGCACCATCGGATACTCGTCGGTGAGTTTATCGATTGGCGCGACCCAGTCGCAGGTGAAGAACTGCGCCAGACCATTCGGGGTGTCGAACTTCTCTTTAAAGAGATACGACGTGCCCTGATCGGTCTCTGATTCATCACGGCATGGCCACTGGATATACCCCAGCTCACCCATTTTCTCATAGGTAGCCCCGGTGAAATCCGGACACAGATTGCGCAACTCGTCCCAGATTTCCTGAGTGTTGTTGTAATGCATCGGATAACCCATGCGGGTGGCGATTTCACTGATGATCTGCCAGTCGGTTTTCAAATCCCACTTTGGCTCGACCGCTTTGAAGAAGCGCTGGAAGCCACGGTCCGCCGCGGTGTAAACCCCTTCATGCTCGCCCCACGACGTCGACGGTAAAATCACATCCGCCGCCGCTGCGGTTTTGGTCATAAAGATATCCTGGACAATCACCAGTTCCAGATCCTCAAAGCCTTTACGCACCGCTGACAGCTCGGCGTCGGTTTGCAGCGGATCTTCACCCATGATGTAGGCCGCCCGCACTTCACCGTGCGCCGCACGATGCGGCAGCTCGCTGATGCGATACCCGGTGTGTTCAGGCAGACTTTCGACGCCCCAGGCTTTGGCGAATTTTTCACGGTTTTCCGGGAACTTAACGTACTGATATCCCGGATAAGTATCCGGCAGCGCGCCCATATCACACGCACCCTGAACGTTATTCTGACCACGCACGGGATTAACCCCGACGTGCGGTTTACCCAGATTCCCGGTCAACATTGCGAGACTTGTCAGGGATCGCACGGTTTCGACACCCTGATAGAATTGGGTGACGCCCATGCCCCACAGAATGGCAGCCGTTTTCGCCCCGGCGTACATCCGCGCCGCCTGACGAATTTCCTGCGCACTCACGCCGGTTATCGCCTCGACCGACTCTGGCGTATAGCCTTCGACAATCTTGCGATACTCTTCAAAGCCCTCTGTGCGGCTGGCGACAAACGCCTGGTCGTACAGGTTTTCTTCAATGATGACGTGCCCCATCGCATTGAGCAGCGCGATGTTGGAGCCATTTTTCAGCGCGATATGCATATCCGCAATGCGCGCCGTTTCGATTTTACGCGGATCGCAGACGATGATTTTCGCCCCGTTGCGCTTCGCATTGATCACGTGATTCGCCACAATCGGATGCGAATCCGCCGGGTTGTAGCCGAAAATAAACACCAGATCGGTGTTATCAATCTCGTTGATCGCGTTACTCATTGCGCCGTTACCGACCGACTGGTGCAGACCTGCAACCGATGGGCCGTGTCAGACGCGAGCGCAACAGTCGACGTTATTGGTACCAATAACGGCGCGTGCGAATTTTTGCATTACATAGTTGGTTTCATTACCCGTACCGCGTGACGATCCGGTGGTCTGAATCGCATCCGGGCCATACTTCTGCTTGATGGCGCTCAGACGGCTGGCAACATAGTCCAGCGCTTCGTCCCAGGAGACGGATTCCAGCTTTCCACCCCGTTCACGCCGAATCATAGGGGTTTTCAGGCGGGGGGTGAGGATTTGGGTGTCATTGATAAAATCCCAGCCATAATAGCCTTTCAGGCACAGCGTGCCCTGGTTGGTTTTACCCTGCGCCGCTTCCGCCCGAACGATTTTGCCGTTATCGACCACCAGGTTGATCTTGCAACCTGAGGCACAATAGGGGCAAACCGTGACGACTTTTTTCATCGGTTTCGCTCCAGTTAAACAATGCTTTCCCGGCTGTTATGCAGCTTCTATGCCATGTTTAAATTGTGGCTATTTCCTGACTTTACGGCGGATGCGCCCGCAAAACCCTGACGAAAAACAGGCAATCGTCAAAATTGACGTGTCGACAGCGCTGCGGATGTGACATTGGTTGAAATTCCGCAATGGAAAAAAGAAATTGGCTGGAGCCGATCGCAGAATGGTTCAGACTTAACATAATCCCCTGACGGAAATATGCGATGAAACCAGCGATTCTGGTGATAGATGACGACGCGGCGGTCTGCGAACTGCTGAAAGATGTGCTCAATGAGCACGTGTTTACCGTGCATGTCTGCCATAACGGTTTGGATGGCCTGGCGCTCGCCCGGCAGGATCCGGGTATCGCGCTTGTATTGTTGGATATGATGTTGCCGGATATCAATGGGTTGCAGGTTTTACAGCTGTTGCAAAAGCTGCGAACGGACCTCCCGGTGATTATGCTGACGGGGCTGGGTAGCGAGTCTGATGTGGTCGTCGGGCTGGAAATGGGCGCGGATGATTATATCGGCAAACCCTTTAACCCACGCGTGGTGGTGGCGCGTGTGAAAGCCGTACTGCGCCGTACCGGTATTCTGGCGGCAGAACCTGTCACGCCGCAGGTCACGGGCGTGTCGTTTAGTGGCTGGACGCTGGATACTGCCCGCTGTGAATTGAGTGACAGCCAACGTAACGTGGTGCCGCTGACGCAGGGTGAGTATGGGTTGTTGCTGGCACTGGCGCAGAATGCCCGTCGGGTCCTCAGCCGGGAACAGTTGCTGGAGCTCACGCACAGCGAAAGCGCGGAGGTGTTTGATCGCACTATCGACGTGTTAATCATGCGGCTGCGACGTAAAATCGAAGCCAATCCGCATCAGCCAGCGCTGATCAAAACCATCCGCGGGCTGGGCTATGTCTTTGCCGCTGACGTTTCTCACCATGATAAGGCGGCCTAAACGCCGTTCTAAAGAGATGCCTGTAGCTCTGACAGCGTCTTAGCCCCGTCAATCGCATTCGCGGCGAGCAAACTCGCCCGGGCGCAGGCATGCGCGAGCTGAATGCTCGCTGGCAGTGACCATGCCTCGTGGCAACCGTATAAAAACCCTGCGCAAAAGGCATCGCCCGCGCCCACGCTGCCGACAATCTCATCGGGCGTCAGGACCTGCGAGGGGATCCACAGGCCGGGTTCATCAGGGGTTTCGCCCCAGGCACCTTCCGGACAGTGAATCACCACCCGTTTTTGCACGCCCGCCGATAACAACTGCGAGGCGGCCTCGGCAATGTGCTGCAAATGAGGCGCATCCGTCTCATCGCGCATCTCCAGGCCGCTAAATTCGCCGGCTTCCAGCTCATTGATGACCAGATAATCCACATAACGCAGGGCAGGGAGCACCAGCGGCTGATAGCGGGGATCGCCTTTACGGGATACCAGGTCGAGGGAGGTTTCGTATCCCAGATCGCGCATTTGTGAAAGCAGACGCGCGCTGCGGGTGCCAAATTCCTCGTCGGGCTGGTCAAGGCTATCAAGCAGCAACAGATACCCTAAATGGAAAATCTTCATCTTCGGATCGAGTCTGTCAAAAGAGGAGAGATCCAGCAGCCGGTTGGCGGCGGGTGAGTGGAAAAAGGTACGCTGTCCGCTGGGATCGGTCATCACCTGCGACATGGAGGTGGGGGCAGAGCTGGTGCGCTGCACCTGCTGACGATTCACGTGGTATTGATCGAGCATCGCCATGATGTAGTCGCCGTCGCTGTCCTCCCCGATAAGCCCGACCGCCTGTAACGGCAGGCCCGTGTGCATTTTTGCCAGCGTGAGCAGTACGTTTAACGGCGCACCGCCCGTGGCACGCTCACTCTGGATGATTTCGGCCAGCCAGCCGCGCTCGGGCCACTGCACAATATGATGCACATGGTCGACCAGCATATTGCCTGCGGCGATAACCCCTCTGCGTTCCATTAGATCTGCCCCGCGCTGCCGAATATGCGCATCTGCTCCGAGACGGTATCGGTAATGGCCTCTTCGATCCCGAGCAGGAGTTCAGCCAATTCATCATAAACAGGCTGACGGTGGGTGATGCGCTGTTCAACGGATGCCAGCGCCGCCTGAGACATTCCCGTATAGAAGTTGATTTTATGAATACCGAGCTCGATAGCGCGACGGAAATCATCCTCACCGATCCCCGACCCACCGTGTAATACCAGTGGAAGTCCGGTTTGCTGGCGAATGGCGTCCAGACGCGAGAAATCAAGTTTGGGTTCCCCTCTGTATTTGCCGTGTGCATTGCCGATGGCGACTGCCAGCGCGTCGATGCCCGTTTGATCGACAAATTCGCGCGCCAGGGCTGGGTCGGTGAAATAAGCTTCATCGGCATGGCCGTACAACGCGCCGCCCTCATCGCCCCCCACGGCGCCCAGCTCCGCCTCAACCGAGACGCCAACGGCATGGCACATTTTCACCACTTCCCGCGTCTGGCGAATATTCTCTTCATAGCTCAGCGTCGACCCATCGAACATCACGGAACTGAATCCTAAGCGCAGGGCCCGCACGACCGCCTCAAAATGCAGGCCGTGATCGAGATTGAGCACCACCGGAATATCATGACGTGCGGCTTCAAACTTTACCGCTTCCACCAGGGAATCCAGCGAAAGATACTTAAAATGCACTTCAGCGATGTTGATGATAAACGGCGAGCGTTCCTGTTTAGCGGCGGCAAATAATGCGCGTAAAAAGTGCGAGTCGAGCACGTTAAACGCCCCAAGGGCATAGCGGTGCTGGCGGGCATGTTCCAGTCCATCAGCGAGAGAGATCAGCGGCATAACACGCTCCTTAAAGTCGAAACAGGCTGTATTCGTTGCACAGCACCAGCACGGCGGGCTCGTCTTCTTCGATAGGGTTAAAGCGGGCGAGGGGCTGTAAAAAGTGGTTATCGTGCTCGTCGTCGTTGACGGAAGAGACTTCCCCCACCAGCACATCGCCAAATCCTCGTTCACCCCAGAAGCTGTGATACAGGCCGGGCGTCAGGCAGATGCTTTCCCCTGGGGTGAGGCGCAGCTGACTGCCGGGTGCGTGGGTCTGTCGGTGGCCGTCAATCGTGACCGTGACGGGAGTATTGTCGGTTTCTTCATGGCTACCGGCATTCCACAACTCAAGGATCAGGTTTCCGCCGCCGCGGTTGATGATGTCTTCACGTTTGCGCCAGTGAAAATGCATCGGCGTAACCTGACCGTCGCGTACATGCATGATTTTTTCAGCGTAGCATTTTTCATAGGGCACGCCGTTGGGCGAGCCGTTGCGCAGAGTGAAGAGGGTTAATCCCTGCGCGGTAAAATGGTCTCCGCCAAACGCGGTGACGTCCCAGCCAAGTTTGAGGGCGTAAACTTCCTGCCATGCGTCCTGGTCAAGCTGCTGCCACTGAGTCGGCGCGAAGCTGGCAAATGGCGGAAGATGAACATCGTGCTTCGAGAAAAACTGTCGTGTGTGGCCGAGGATTTCGTTGATTTCGGAGCGTTTCATGTGGATTCCTTGGGTATGGTGCGGGTTGTTGCCCTCACCCCAGCCCTCTCCCACAGGGAGAGGGGGAAAAACACTCACCTGACCCGCCTAACGAGTGAAGGCATCAGAGCGCACTCGCGTTACTTTCACCTTGTCCTCTCCCTGTGGGAGAGGGTCAGGGTGAGGGCATCAGAGCGCACCGCGTTACTTCACCGTCCATCCCTTATACGTCCCCACGCTCTGCTTATCGATCATCGTCACCGGGATCAACACAGGCTCTTTTGGTGCCGGTTTGCCCTGCAGAATGTCGTAGCCGATCTCCACCGCCTTCGCTGCCATCACCTGCGGATCCTGAGCGGGTGTTGCGACAAACAGGGAGTTCTCACGTTTCAATGCCTCTTCACCGTCTGGCGAACCATCGACGCCAACTATAAAGAATTCATTACGTTGCGCCTGTTTCGCTGCCAGATCGGCACCGATCGCCGTGGGATCGTTAATGGCAAATACCCCATCAATCTTCGGATTGGCGGCTAAGAGCGCGGTCATGACCTCCAGACCCCCTTCGCGACTGCCTTTGGCGTTCTGGTTATAAGACAACACCTTGATATCCGGATGGCGTTTGAATTCTGTCTGGCAACCTTCAACACGGTTTTGTACTGCTGATACTGGCGGTCCGTTGATGATCACCACATCACCTTTGCCCTTCAGGCGATCGGTGATGTATTTACAGGCGATCTCGCCGGCCTGCGTGTTATCTGAGGTGATCGTGGCATCGGCACCTTCTGCCGCAACGTCAACCGCCACCACAACGATCCCGGCCTCTTTCGCCCGTTTTACCGCCGGACCGATCCCTTTGGAATCTGCGGCGTTCAGAATGATCATGTCTACTTTGGCGGCAATAAAGTTGTCGATCTGCGCCACCTGCTGGCCCAAATCATAGCCACTGGAAACTAACGTCACCTTGACGTTATCCCCCGCCAGTTTGCGTGCTTCAAGCTCTGCACCTTTGGTGATCTGCACGAAGAACGGGTTAGCCAGATCGCCCACCGTCACGCCGATGGATTTCAGGTCTTTGGCCTGCACAAACGGCGTTGCGGCAAGCAGTGCGCCAGCACAGAGCGCGGTCACTAACGGCTTTAATCTCATGCTGTATTCCTCGAAGTAAGATGTTGTTGTTATGCACTTTGATGGTGTCGGGTACGGTATTTGTCGATCAGCACTGCAATGATGATCACCGCCCCTTTGATCACCAGTTGCCAGAAATAGGACACACCCATTAGCGTCATGCCATTGTTTAACGTCGCGATGATCAGGGCACCGACCAGCGTGCCGGTGATCGTGCCGATCCCGCCAACAAAACTGGTCCCCCCGAGGATCACGGCTGCAATGGCATCCAGTTCATAACCTGTGCCCAGATTACCGTTGGCGCTATACAGTCGGGAGGCGCTCATGATGCCGCCAAGGCCTGAGAGCAGGCCGCTCATGCCGTAAACAAAGAGCAGAACCAGCCATACTTTGATACCGGTCAGGCGGGCCGCCTGCATGTTGCCGCCTACGGCGTAGATATGAACCCCCAGCGTGGTACGGCGCAGGATGAACCAGCATAAAACGATCACGGCCAGCGCGATCACCACCAGCCACGGCACCGGCCCAAGGTAGTTATTGCCGATCCATTCGAAGCTGATATTCGAGTTAATGACCGTGGTGCCGTCCGCCAGTAAATAAGCGGCCCCGCGCAGGGCGGTGTAGGTGCCAAGCGTGACAATAAAGGGCGGTAGTCCGGCAAAGGCGACCAGCGCACCGTTAAACATGCCCAGCACCATTCCAAGCATTAACGCGGCGGGAATGGAGAGCATGGCAAACTCAGGCATCAGCGACACCACCATCGCCGCCACCGCCGTGGTGCCCAGAATGGACCCCACGGACAGGTCAATCCCCCCGGTCAAAATGATGAAGGTCATACCCGCCGCCAGCACGATATTGATTGATGCCTGACGGGTGATATTGAGCAGGTTACTTTCCGTAAAGAAGTTGGGTGCGATAAAGCCAAATACCGCCACAATCAGGATCAGAATCGGTAAAATACCGACCGTTTGCATCAGATCGCTCATCAGCATTTTTTTGGCTGATGCCGATTTCGCGACCTGCTGTGGGTGAGTGGGTTGTGTCATGATTGCACCGCCTGCTGATGAGTGTCGTTCACGCCGGTTGCCAGCGTCATAATGTTTTCCTGAGTGATGTTCTCGCGGTGAAGCTCTCCGGCAATGCTCCCTTCGCGCATCACATAAACGCGGTCGCTCATTCCCACCACTTCCGGCAGTTCGCTGGAGATCATCAGGATGGCGACACCTTTACGCGCCATCTGATTCATAATGCGATAGATCTCGCTTTTCGCCCCGACGTCGACGCCGCGCGTGGGTTCATCCAGAATCAGAATGCGCGGGCCAATCGCCACCCAGCGAGAGATCAACAGTTTTTGCTGATTGCCACCGGAAAGCCCGCCCGCCCGTACCTGGGCGTGAGGAACACGAATATTGAGCAGGGCGATAGCATCGTCGGAAATGGTCTGTGCTTTTTTGCGATTCAGCATACCGAACGTTGCATCACGCTCCAGCGTCGCCATGGTGATGTTGTCCTGGGCCGCGAGTTCGAGAAATAACCCTTGTTCTTTTCGGTTCTCGGTCAGAAAACCAATTCCGTTATCGATGGCCGCGCGGGGCGAATGGATCACGACCGGCTCCCCGTCGACTTCAATCATGCCGCCGGTGGCTTTTCGCACGCCAAAAATGAGCTGCGCCAGCTCGGAACGTCCGGCGCCCACCAGCCCGGCCAGCCCGACAATTTCACCGGATCGCACCTGCAGGCTACAGGGCTGCACTTTTTTGCCATCGGTCAGATGATGGACGTTAAGCCGGGGGCTACCGAGGGGAATATCGCGCTCTTTGTTGAACAGATCGCTAAGCGGACGACCCACCATCATTTTCACTAATTCGGCGGCGTTGAGCTTGTCGCGGGTCAGGCTGCCCACATACTGCCCGTCGCGCAGCACACTCACACGGTCCGACAGTTCATACACTTCCGCCATGCGGTGGCTGATATAGATAATCGCCATACCCTCATCGCGCAGACGGAGGATCAGTTCAAACAGACGATGGGTTTCGCGTGAGGAGAGGGCGGCGGTGGGTTCGTCCATGACCAGAATACGGCTGTTGCGGTGCAGCGCACGGGCAATTTCCACCTGCTGCTGTTCGGCGATGGTGAGTTTCATCACCAGGTCGGTTGCTTTAAAATGGGCGCCCAGGCGGTCAAGCACAGCCTGGGCCTGGGTGGCCATCTCTTTACGCTGGACCAGACCGCCACGCGACAGCTCGCTGCCCAGAAAAATATTCTCTGCGACGGTCAGATTGGGGGCCAACTGCATCTCCTGATAAATCAGGGTAATACCTGCCGACAGCGCATCTTTGGGCCCTTTAATATGGAAGGGTTGACCGTCGATAAGGATCTCCCCGTGGGTGGCGATGTACGCCCCGGCGAGGATTTTCATTAGGGTGCTTTTGCCCGCGCCATTTTCCCCCATTAACGCGTGAATTTCGCCGGGCCAGACCGTCAGATCCACACCCTTGAGCGCATGAAAGTGGCCAAAGGTTTTGGCAATGTTGCGCATCTCTAAAACCGGGGTCCTGCTCATGGCGGATCTCCTGTGAAGGTCGATATCAGCACTTCATCACAGGTTGGTAAACGGACAATGTCAGAAGCTGTTCATATTTGTCATAGTTATGAATAGTTAACCGCCGTCACATTTCCCGGCTTTTCCCCTCTCCTGTTGGTCAGGGGGAAAGTGAGGGCCGCCAACGACTCTGGAGCCACCCCATGCCCTCACGACGCCCCCCGTTTTTTGCCAGCGCCCGTGGACGCCTGCTCATTTTCAATCTGCTGGTGGTGGCGGTGACATTGATGGTGAGCGGCGTGGCGGTGCTGGGTTTCCGCCATGCCAGCCAGATTCAGGAACAGGTTCAGCAGCAGACGCTCAGCGATATGTCCGGCAGCATGAATCTGGCGCGTGACACTGCCAACGTAGCTACGGCAGCCGTGCGTCTGTCGCAGGTGGTGGGCGCGCTGGAATATAAGGGAGAAGCGGAAAGACTCAAGCAGACGCAAACGGCGTTGCGACACTCTCTGGAACAGCTTGCTGAGGCGCCGCTGGCGCTACAGGCCCCGGTGCTGGTCGAGCGTATCATTCGTCGAAGTAATGAATTACAGCAAAGCGTGAACGGTATGCTGGAGCGGGGGCATCAACGCCATCTGGAACGTAACTCGCTGCTGAGTGCGCTCTATCAGGCGCAAAGTTATCTGCGCCACGTGCAGGATTTGAATCGCCGCTTCGGTGGCCGCGTACCGGATGCCCGACAGCTGGCTGAAATGGACCGACTGATTGTCGCAGCCATTGATACGCCTTCACCTGGCGCTATTTTGCGTCAGCTTGATACGGTGATGGCCACGCTTCCACAATCGGCACGTCAGCCTGTCGTCAATGTTGTCCTGCCCGATTTTAATCAGGCATTACGCAGACTCGTGCCGCTCTCAACGCAGCTTGAGGAGAGCGATCTCGCGATTAGCTGGTATATGTTTCACATTAAGGCGCTGGTCGCGATGTTAAACAGCGATATCAATCAATACGTGGGGCACGTGGCGCAGGCATCAACGTTACGTACGGCGCAAAGCCATCAAGAGCTGCGTTCGATCAGCGTCTTGATTAGCGTCTTCGCTTTGCTGGCGCTGATCATCACCGGCTGCGCCTGCTGGTATATTTATCGCAATTTAGGCTCCAATCTGACGGCGATCTCGCGGGCGATGTCACGTCTGGCGCAGGGGGAACAGGAGGTCTCCGTTCCGGCCTTGCAGCGCCGCGATGAATTGGGCGACCTGGCGCGCTCTTTCAACGTTTTTGCCCGTAACACCGCCTCGCTGGAGCACACAACCCGCTTGCTAAAACAGAAAACCACGCAGATGGAAGTTGACCGGATTGAGCGTCAGGAGCTGGAGGAGGCGCTGCTGCACAGCCAAAAAATGAAAGCAGTGGGACAACTCACCGGCGGCCTGGCGCACGATTTCAACAATCTGCTGGCGGTTATTATCGGCAGCCTGGAGCTGGTCCATCCCGACTCACCGGATGCGCCACGCATTGACCGTGCCCGTAAAGCCGCTGAGCGGGGGGCGTTGCTGACCCAGCGCCTGCTGGCGTTTTCACGCAAACAGTCCCTTCATCCCCACGCGGTAGAGATGAAACCCCTGCTCGAGAATCTGGAAGAACTCATGCGTCACTCGTTACCCGCGACGCTGACCCTGGAGCTTGAAGCGCAGCATCCTGCATGGCCGGCCTGGATAGACGTCAGCCAGCTGGAAAATGCGATTATTAATCTGGTGATGAATGCCCGTGATGCGATGGAAGGGCAACGTGGGGCGATCCGTATCCGGACATGGAATCAGCGGGTCACCCGCAGCGACGGACGCAAACAGGATATGGTCGCGCTGGAGGTTATCGATCGCGGCTGCGGGATGTCTCAGGAGGTGAAGTCCCAGGTCTTCGAACCGTTCTTTACTACTAAACAGACCGGCAGTGGCAGCGGGCTGGGGTTATCGATGGTGTATGGTTTTGTTCGCCAGTCCGGTGGACGGGTTGAAATAGAAAGCGCACCGGGGCAGGGGACGACCGTTCGTCTGCAACTGCCGCGTTCAATGCAACCCGCGATATCCCGGGATGAAACGCGTGCGACAGCACAAACGCAGCACAGTGACAGCGTGGTGCTGGTTCTGGAAGATGAAACCGACGTGCGGCAGACACTGTGCGAGCAACTTCATGAGCTGGGCTATCTGACGCTGGAGGCCGAATCCGGGCAGCAGGCGCTGGCGATGCTGGATGCCTCACCGGATATCGGCATGTTCATCAGCGACTTAATGCTTCCCGGCACGATCAGCGGTGCAGAGGTGATTCAGCATGTTCGCGCCTGTTTTCCGGCAATGCCGATCCTGCTGATTAGCGGCCAGGACCTGCGGCCCGCACAGCACTCACAGTTACCGGACGTTGAGCAACTGCGCAAGCCTTTTACCCGTGTTCAGCTGGCGCAGGCGTTGCGCAAGGTGATGACAGGAACTGACTGAGAGCCAGGGTCGCCGCCCCCTGAGCACCGTTAAAGGATGACGATGATGCTGTAATGAAACGGACTGCTTCATACGGCAGCGGACGGCGCAGATGCTGTTTAATTCTGGCAATCAGCGCGTCGCGTGGAAAATCGACCATATCCATCACGCCGCCGCCGAGGATCACTGCGTCCGGGTCGAAGAGATTTACGCTGGTGGCAATGGCTCGGGCTGCATGATTTAAGAGCTGTATGACAAAGGGGTCATGACACGCTGAGGTAAAAATCTCGCCAATCGCGTAATCACGGGGCTGTTGTTCATACCACTGTTTCAAGGCAATACCGGAACAGACGGTTTCCAGACATCCTGTGTTACCACAACCGCAATGGCGTGACATATCGCCCTGCGGAATATGTCCAAGCTCGCCCGCGACCCCGTGTGCACCTGTCCAGGGCGCGCCGTTCAGCCAGATGGCGAACCCCATGCCGGTACCGAGATAAGCGCCCAGAACCTGCTGTTGCTGCAGGTTGTGCTGCATAACATCAAAAGAGAGCTGGAGGTTAACGTCACGGTAGAATTCGACCGGGCATCCCAGCGCGTCTGCCAGTTTGCCTGCCAGGTCCCGTCGGTCTGTTGCCTGTAATGGCAGGTTTGGTGTCGAGATAATGGTGCGTTTGTCTTTGCCGACCAGTGCAGGAAAACCCATCACCAGGCCCCGACAGCGAACCTGATAGTGGCGAAGCCTTGCAACGATCATTTCTGCGACGCCGCACATGACGCCTGAGCGGATAATGTCCGCCGTACGGTGTTTTTCACAGTGCAGCACGGCCCCCTCGGCTGTTAGCAGGCAAAAACGGATATGGGTAGCGCCCATATCTACGCCGGCGACGACATCAGGCTGTTTTTGCATGAGGAAGAGCCTCGTTCTTTGCCGACAGAATCTGTCCGGCCATCAGTTGCCATGCGTCGTCGATATTCTCTGCGTGGTTGAACAGGCCAGACGTCCCGACGATAAAGACATCAGCCCCGGCGGCCATCAGTTTTTTGTAGGTGGCCTGATTGCAGGAGCCATCGATCTCAATCTCATAGCGCAACCCTTCACGTTCGCGCCAGGCTTTCAGTTCGGCAATTTTATCCAGCATTTCCGGAATGAAAGGCTGCCCGGCAAAGCCAGGATCAACGGTCATGACCGTGATTTTGTCCGCCTTGTGAATGTAATATTTCATCGCTTCAACGGGCGTTTCAGGGTTGAGGATCAGACCGACTTTCATGCCATGACGGCGAATTTCGTCAATCAGGCGGAAGGCCTGACCGTTAATCGTTTCCGGATGCAGGGTGATGAAATCCGCTCCGGCTTGCGCCAGCTGACTAATGTAGTCCTGGGGGCGCGTCACCATCAGATGGCAGTCCAGCGGTTTGGTGGCGAGCTTCTTCACCTGGCTGACAAAGAACGGTGATAGCGTCAAATTAGGCACAAAGTGACCGTCCATGATGTCGATATGGAAGTAGTCCGCGTGCTGGTCTATGAATTCGATCTGCTCTTTGAATTTCAGCAGGTCCATACACATCAGGGAGGGTGAAATTTTCATCGTCAATTCCTTACTTACTGATCAATCTATCGAGGGCGACAGCGGCGATAATCAACCCGCCCATCACCACCAGCTGGTAGTAGGTTTGTACTTGTAAAATATTGAGTCCGTTATTGATGGTGCCGATGATGAGCCCCCCAATCACGACAGAGAAGATGCGCCCCTTACCGCCAAAGAAGCTGGTTCCGCCAATAATGGCGCTGGCAATAGCGTAGGTTTCAAAGCCCATCCCAGCCATCGGCTCTGCCGCCCCCAGACGCGCCGTTGACACCACGCCTGCCAGCCCTGCACACACGCCGGAGATGATGAAAACCACCAGGATATGAAACTTCACGTCAATACCGGAGTAGAACGCCGAGTTCTTGTTACCGCCCAGCGCGTAGATGTTGCGTCCCAGCCGCATACGGGTGGTGAGGAACCAGAGGATCACCGCCACTACCAGCGAGAAGATTACCGGCACGGGAATACCTAAGAGATTGGCGGCAAAGAAGTTTACAAAGTCGAACGAGAAGCCGTATACCGAGTTGGCATCCGAAATCACCAGCGTAATGCCGCGAAAAATGGCGTTAGTGCCCAGGGTGATAATGAACGGATGCAGCCCGGTCCAGTTGACCAGACAGCCGTTGATCGCGCCTAACGCACCGCCAACCAGCACGCCGCCAATGAGCGCTGCCAGGAACGGGTCGACGCCGGCCAGCATGAGCTTGGCGGTCACCATCCCGGACAGCGCCAGAATCGCCCCGACGGACAGATCGATACCTGCCACCAGAATGGCAAAGAACTCGCCCATCCCGATCAGCACCGTCACCGAACTCTGGACAAAAATTTGAGTGATGTTGTTGGTGGTCAGGAAGTATTCCGACGACAGCGTGCCAAAGATGGCAACGATGATCGCGAGGATGAAAAAGGTGCCGTACTTGTCCCAGAACAGCGCGAAATTAAACGACTTTTTTTCGTCCATATCGCGTTTCACTCTTGTGGTAATGCCCATGCCATAATCTCCTCTTCGCCCATGTCGTCGCGATTGGTCAGGATTTGCGTCAGTCGCCCTTCGCAGAACACGGCGATGCGGTCGCAGACGGCGATAATTTCAGGTAGCTCGGATGACACCATCAGGATGACCTTGCCCTCGTCAGCCAACTGGCGCATCACCTTGTAGATTTCGGCTTTTGCGCCGACGTCGATGCCGCGGGTAGGTTCATCAAAAATGATGACGTCCGGGTGGCAGCACAGCCATTTGGAAATCAGCACCTTCTGCTGGTTTCCGCCGGAGAGCTCAGTGATGTTTTGCTCCACACTATGGCACTTTAACGCCAGCAGCTGGCGCTGCGTTTCAGCAGTTTTGCGCTCTTCATGTTCGCGAAACAGGCCCATGGCGCCTTTGTAGCCGCCATTTTTCAGGCTCTGGCTGACCGCCAAGTTCTGAGCAATAGAGAAGTTGGGGAAGAAGCCGTTTTCCCGACGACTTTCAGTGATGTAGGCCATCCCTTTTTTCAACGCATCCAGCGGCGAGTGTGGGGAGATGGTTTTACCATTGAGACGGATTTCACCGCTAGCGCGTTTGTCCACCCCGAAGAGGCAGTCCATCAGCTCGGTGCGGCCTGAGCCGACGAGTCCTGCAAAGCCAAAGATTTCACCGCGGCTCACGCTGAACGAGATATCACGTACTTTTTTCTTGTCCCGGCTGGTGACGTTTTTCACTTCGAACACGGTATCGCGTTCGAGGTTGCCGGTACTTTCTTTCATCGCGTTAAAGCGGTTTTGCAACTCGCGGCCCACCATCAGGCGCACAATATCGTCGTTTGTGACATCACTCACCATGCCCGTGCAGACGCTGCTTCCATCTTTCATCACGGTAAAGCGATCGCAAATGCGGCGGATTTCTGCGAGCTTATGCGAGATATACACAATTGCTGTGCCCTCTTTACGTAATTGATTCATGATCAGGAAAAGATAATCCACCTCTTTATTGGTTAAAGAAGATGTGGGCTCATCCATAATGATCGCTTTAGCGTTGAGCATTAATGTTTTTGCAATTTCCAGCATTTGCTTGTGGCTGATGGATAAATTCGCCACCTTTTCATCTAAATCGACTTTCAGTCCCACGCGTAAAAGCATTATTGCGCCGCGAATACGCATCTCTTTCCAGTCGATGATATTGACGCCACAGATTTTTTTCGTCAGGTGACGGCCAATATATAAATTCTCCAGAACGGTTAATTCATCGATAACGCTAAGTTCCTGGTAAATTATGCCAATGCCCAACTGTGCTGCCAGTTTATGATCGAGCTTGTCGTAATTTACCCCGTTGATAGTAATCGTTCCTTTGGTCGGTTCATGTATTCCCGACAAAACCTTCATTAAGGTTGATTTACCGGCGCCATTCTCTCCTAATAACGCATGAATCTCGTGGGGATAAATAGTTAAATCAACCGACGTTAATGCGTGAACCGGACCAAAGGATTTGCCGATCCCCGCCATTGAGATATATGGCGTGACCATGTTTACTCCTTATTTTATCCCTTTCTCCCTGTGGGAGAGGGCTGGGGTGAGGGCATCTGACCGCACCGGATATCCGTTATTTCGTCACCAGAACCGAATCAACCAGTTTGAATTCAGGCGTTTTTTCTAGGGGGATCACTTTGCCGGTTTTCGCCGCATCCACCATCAACTTCAAGCCCGTGGCACCAATATCCGCTGGGTTCTGCGCGACGGTAGCGGTCATTTGCCCGGCGTCGACCATCTTGCGTGCTTCAGGAATGCCATCCGTGCCAACGACCAACACTTTTCCCGTTTTACCGGCGTTTGCCACCGCCTGCGCCACGCCCATTGCCATGGTGTCGTTTGCGCAGTAGAAGGCTTTCAAATTTGGGTTGCGCTGCAAAACGTTGGTGGCGACATCCAGGGCTTTAATGCGATCCCAGTCGGCAGGCTGGCTGGCAACGAGCTTGATCTGACCTGCTTTTTTGAAGGTTTCTGTGGCGCCATTGCGGCGCGCCTCTCCTGATGCGTTACCGGCTTTCCCTTCAATAATCGCAACTTCACCGCCCTGCACACCGAGTTTATCAATGATAAAGCCTGCGCCTTTTGCCCCAACGGCCACGTTATCCGTCGTGACAAAACCTTCAACGTTACCGCCGGCTTTTTTCAGATTATCCATATCGATTTTTTCATCGAGGTTGACCAGATAAATACCTTTTTGCCAGGCGCGTGAGACGGGCATCACCAGGTTGACCGAGGAGAGTGGGGCAAAGGCAATGCCTTTGTATTTCTTATTACTCAAGTCTTCAAAAAGCTGCAGTTGAGACTGAAAATCACCTTCTGACGGCGAAGCAAAAATATCAACACTTACCCCCAGGGTTTTTGCTTCATCTTCGATCCCTTTCTTCATATCCACCCAGAATGGATTGTTCAATGTTTTTAATACTACCGCATATTCTGCGGCAGCAAATGCACTGGTAGACAATATTAAGCCCATAGCGGCGCCGCTGAAATATTTCAGATATTTATTCATAGCAGTGTTCTCAATGTAGGGTATATTTTTGTTGATCCCGCTAATACGGGATCAACCTTTTATCGTTACTTCAGGGCGCCAGGGGAGAAGAAATCCACAATAGCGCCGGTTTTTTGCATGTTGAGTGTGGCTTGTTCAATATTCTGTTGTGCAACGGATACAAATAAAGCATCTAATAGTGTGAGTTGTAATATACGCGCGGAAGCGTTACGCCCTAATAAAGGGGTCTCTGGTGCTGGCGAACAAATAATATAATCAGCGAGTTTGGCAATGGGCGAATGATAGCTATGGGTTATGCAGATAATCTTCGCGCCGTTCTTTTTCGCTAACTCTACTGCGGCTTTCACATCGCTGGTGCGGCCGGAGTGTGTTACCACCAACACGACATCCCCCTCTTTCAGCAGCGAGGCTGACATCATCATGATATGGGCGTCCTGATAGGACTGGCAGCGCACCCCGATGCGTAAAAACTTGTGCTGGATGTCGGCGCAAATGGCGTTAGAGCCGCCGACGCCGTAGAGATCGCGCTGGTTAGCCTGAGCGAAAAAACGTGCTGCGCGATGAATTTCATCCACATTAACAATCGACTGGCCTTCCATAATGGTGCGAAGCGTAATGTTGAATACTTTATTAACCACATCCTGTGGCGCTTCATCGAAGGCGAGTTCAGCGGGGAGTACTTGCTCGGATTGTGAGAAGTAGTCCACAAGCGCAGCGCGCAGATTACGAAAACCGCTAAAGCCGAGCAGTTTGGCCACTTTGACGATCATCGCTTCCGAAACCATCAATGTTTCGGCAACGTCTTTAATTGCCGAAACACCACTCAGGTTACCTGGCTGAAGCAGCCAGTCGACAATACGGCTCTCGTTGTCGGTCATCCCTTCCTGTTTCATGCGCAGGTAAGGTGCCAGACCGATGCCATTGGGCAGCTCTTTTTCAAATTCAGACTGACTCATCGCTCTCTTTTGTCCTTAAAAATGAAGACGACACTATATCACCACAACCTTCCTGGGAAATATGTTGGCGACTTCACAGAATTTGTAAATTCATAAAGTTTTATTGGTTGTGAAGTTTTTGGCTGTGTGTTGTTGCTTAATTCGTTCTAAATCAATTACTTGATTTATTCGGCATTTAGTGGGCTAAGACTTACAGGCAAACTTAACCATCAGGTCAGGGTTGAAATGCGATCCTCAGGGGTGTAGAACACGCTCAGAACGCGATGGTTTTGTGGTTTTATTGCACAACTGACCGGTCTTAAATCACAAAACACATCGCGTTCGTAAAGTTTACTCACTGAGAGGCAAATCATGAAAAGGATTGCGTTTGGTTGCGATCACGTTGGCTTCATACTGAAAGAGGACATACTGGCCCATCTGCGTGGGCGTGGCGTAGAGGTGGTGGATAAGGGCACCTGGTCGCCCGAACGCACCGATTACCCGCATTATGCCAGCGCTGTTGCGACGTCCCTGCTCGACGGTGAGGTTGATGGCGGCATCTTAATTTGTGGTACCGGCGTCGGGATCTCTATTACGGCCAACAAATACCCCGGCATTCGTGCGGTGGTATGTAGTGAGCCTTATTCTGCGCAGCTTTCAAGGCAGCATAACAACACCAATATACTGGCATTTGGCTCACGTGTTGTGGGTCTTGAGCTGGCAAAAATGATTGTCGATGCCTGGCTCAATGCAGACTTTGAGGGTGGGCGACATCAGGTGAGAGTGGAAGCGATAGGGGTGATTGAACAGACGCAGAAATGAGATTCCTCCGCTACCTCTCTCTTGCGCCGATCTTTACCGTAAAGCCAGTATCCTTGTGAGACTGGCCTTATGAAACGCTACTCTACTGCTCTGCTCTATACCCTTTTAACGTTAACCTGTCCGCTGGCGCATGCCGACATTGTGGATGATGCCATTGGCAACATTCAGCAGGCGATTAACGATGCCTATAATCCCGACAGCAACCGCAGCAGCAATGATGACGATCGCTATGACGATAACCGTCGGACGGATAGCCGCCAGTATGACGATCGCCGCAGGCAGCTGGAGGACAGGCGTCGGCGCTTAGATGAGCGTCAGCGTCAGCTTGATGAGGATCGACGTCAGTTAGAGGATGATGAAAGGCGGTTAGAGGACGATTACGATAGAAGGTGAGTGCGGTCTGATGCCCTCACCCCGGCCCTCTCCCACGGGAGAGGGGGAAATCAAAACATGACCTCTGCGGTCTGATGCCCTTACCCCGGCCTTCTCCCACGGGAGAGGGGGAAAATCAAAATATGACCTCTGCGGTCTGATGCCCTCACCCCGGCCCTCTCCCACGGGAGAGGGGGAAATCAAAGCCCTCTCACAGGGGCAGGGGGAAAAACCAGGCATACCTCAATCCAGCACGAGTCGCATCCCGTCATAGCCGGCTTCAAAGCCCGGCGGCAGCGGATTATTCATCATCCACACGTCAAATTGATGGCTGATGTGGGTAAGGATCACCTGCGGACAGCCAATCACCTGATTCAGCGCAATCACCGTATTCAGGTCGCAATGGTTAGCCGGTGGGGTGTCGCGTGGCGCATGGCTGCAATCAATCACCATGGCTTGTGGCTGATTATTCAGCAGGAATTTCACCGTTTTGTCCGGCAGCCCGGCAGTATCCGACAACCACGCCATGCGGCTGTGCGCGCTCTCCAGCAGGTAGCCAAAGGTGAGTCTGGAATGATTAAGCGGCAGGGGGGTCACGCGTAATCCTTGCAGTCCAAACATCACAAACGGCTCAAGAGTGTGGCTGAAATCGAGAAGGCCAGGGTGCTTGAACAAATCGTCGCAGCCCGCGTCATCCGGTGGTCCATAGACCGGAATGGTCGTGCCCACGCCCCAGCGGAGCGGGAAAAGCCCCTGCACATGATCCATATGATAGTGGGTGAGCAAAAATTGCTGAAAACTGCCCGCAGGCCAGTCGTCCATCAGCGCCGGGATACCGGCGTCCAGCAGGGTCACTGCATCGTTGAATTTCACCACCGCGCTACAGGGCCGACGTCGATACTGTTCCTGTAAACGCGCGCGACGACACGCTGCGCAGTCGCAGCCAAACACAGGCACCAGTTGGGCGCCACCCGTCCCGGTTAGCGTGATAGTCAGACTCATTACGCACCTCTACAGGGGTTTAGTGAACCGGTAATGGCTTTGCGTGTAACCTTCACGGACGTAAAACCGGTGGGCATCCACCCGTTTTACGCTGGTCGAGAGCTCGGTCATTTCTGCCCCCGCCTCGCGCGCCACGTTTTCTGCCCACGCCAGCAGGCGGCTCCCCACCTTTAAGCCACGCACCTGCGGCATCACCACCAGCTCCTGGATCTCGCCGATCCACCGGGCATGGTGCAGGTGAAACTGCATATGCAGACCGATCAGGCCGATCGCTTGCCCGTCCACTTCGGCAAGCTGATAGCGCATATTGTGATCCTCAAGATTGGCAAGATAGCCCGCGTGAAAGGCCTGATGGTCCAGTTCACTCTGTTTGAGCTCGCAAATCAGCGCGTAAACGATCGTGGCATCTTCAGCGGTGGCGGGACGAAGCTGGCAATCAGGCATGCTGTTTCTCCTTTTGACGGATAAGCGATAAAAAGTTATCGACTGACTGTAGCAAACTTCCGTCGTTATTGAGGAGATGGCAGTCCGATGGGGTGTAGCGCGCCGCACGTTCAAGCCGCTGGTCGATCTCGTTCGCGTTTTCGCGTCCGCGGTTTTGCAGACGCTGGCGAAGCACCGCCGGTGAAACCTGCAGGCAGACCGGCAGCAGCGCCGCTTCATAACGGGCGCGGGCCTGCGGCAGATGTGCGCGTGAGCCATTCACCAGCACGTCAAAACCGGCGTGTAACCACAGGTCAATCTCAATACCCACGCCATAGTAAAAACCGTTAGCGTGCCAGCTTAATGCCAGCAGATTTTGCCCGGCGCGCGTGAAGAACTCCTGTTCGCTCAGGGCAATATGGTTCTCACTTCCCGCGTGGGCGGCGCGGGTGATGTAGCGGTGCGCGACTAACAGCGTGGAATGGTCCTGCTGACGCAGCGCCGACAACAGGCTGTCTTTACCCGAACCCGAAGGCCCCATAAGCCAGATCAGTTTTCCCATCAGAACACCCTTTTTCCCTGACGCCAGACATGGTCGATATGGACGTGATCGCCTTTACGGTGTGCGAGGACCAGATCGGCGCGTTTGCCTTCCGCGATCGCGCCGCGATCGGGCAGATTAAGCGCGTTGGCCGGGTTTTTGGTCACCAGACGAATCGCCTGCGATAGCGTGAAATCGTTAGACTCGTCATCGGCGACGCGGAAGGCCGCATCCAGCAGGCTTGCCGGGTAATAATCGGACGAGAGAATATCCAGCAGGCCAAGCGAGGCGAGCGAGCTGGCCGCCACATTGCCCGAATGGGAGCCTCCGCGTACGATGTTTGGCGCCCCCATCAGCACGTTCATCCCATGGCGACGTGAAGCCTCGGCGGCTTCAAACGTGGTGGGAAATTCGGCGATCACGCTACCAAGCTGGCGGGATTCGAGGACGTGTGCGTCGGTGGCATCGTCATGGCTGGCGAGGGCAATATTCCGCTCGCGACACAGGGCGGCAATCGACAGGCGATTGGGCTGTGACCATTGTGCCGCCAGCGCGAGCTGTTCTTCTTCGTAGCGGGCCATCTCTTCACGGCTGAGGGAGTATTTACCCTGATAATATTCACGATACTTCTCAATATTGGCGAACTGACGCTGGCCGGGGGAGTGATCCATCAATGACACCAGCGATACCGGCTCGCGTCCTACCAGTTTTTCAAACAGCGGCAGGGTAGTGTGATGCGGCAGTTCGCAGCGCAGATGCAGGCGGTGTTCGGCACGATTAAGACCGCGTTTTTGTGTGTCCTCCACCGCGTTAATCATCTTCTCCAGGTTTTCCAGACGGTCGCCGCCGTCGCGAACATCACCGATCGCCACGGCATCCAGCACGGTGGTGATTCCGCTGGCTACCATCAACGCATCGTGGCTGCTCATCGCTGAATGCGCAGGCCAGTCAACTTTGGGACGCGGAGTAAAAAACTTATCCAGATTATCCGTATGCAGTTCGATAAGCCCGGGCAGCAGCCAGCCGCCTTCGCCGTCCATCGCCTGGGGCGATCGACTCTGGGTTTCGGCCCAGGCGCGGATCTCACCGTCCTGGATCTCGATTGATCCCCCCACCACCTCATTTTCCAGTACCAGCTTCACGTTGTTGATGATCATGGCGTCACTCCCATGGTATGAAGACGATCCGCCACGCGCTCACGCACGGTCGCGTCATGGAAGATCCCGACGATCGCCGCGCCGCGTGCTTTGGCCTGCTCGATAAGCTCAACGACGGCCGCGCTGTTTTTACTGTCCAGCGACGCGGTGGGTTCATCGAGCAGTAAAATGGGGTAATCAACGATAAATCCCCGGGCGATATTGACGCGCTGTTGCTCTCCGCCGGAAAAGGTCGACGGCGCCAGATGCCACAGGCGTTCCGGCACGTTAAGGCGGGTGAGTAAATGCGCCGCTTTTACCGCACAGGTGTCGCGCGGGACGCCCAGATCCAGCAGCGGTTGCATCACCACATCCAGCGTGGAGACTCGCGGGATCACCCGTAAAAACTGGCTGACCCAGCCGAGCGTCTGACGACGGACTTCGCGCACTTTACGCGCAGGGGCCTGCACCAGATCGACCCATTCATTACCATGACGAATATGGATATGGCCCTCGTCCGGCAGATAGTTAGCGTACAGGGAGCGCAGCAGCGTCGATTTGCCGCTGCCGGAATGGCCGTGCAACACCACACACTCCCCACTGTTCACCTCCAGAGAGGCGTTCTGTAACACCGGCAAGCGCACGCCGTTTTGCTGGTGGAGGACAAAGGTCTTACTCACGTTTTCTACGCGGATCATAGGGGCCTCTTAATTCTGCAATACCGATGACACCAGCAGCTGGGTGTAGGGATGGTGAGGGTCGTCCAGCACGCGGTCGGTTAAACCACTTTCCACCACCTGACCCTGCTTCATCACCAGCAAGCGATCGGCCAGCAGGCGGGCAACGCCCAAATCATGGGTCACAATGACCACGGCCAGATCCAGCTCCACCACCAGGCCACGCAACAGATCCAGCAGGCGTGCCTGCACCGAGACGTCCAGCCCACCGGTAGGTTCATCCATAAACACCAGCTTCGGGTGGGTAACGAGGTTGCGGGCGATTTGCAGACGCTGCTGCATGCCGCCCGAGAACGTGGTGGGCAGGTCGTCGATGCGTGAAGCCGGGATCTCCACCTCTTCCAGCCAGCGCTGGGCGGTGGCGCGAATCGTGCCGTAATGACGCGCCCCGGTCGCCATTAACCGCTCGCCAATATTGCCGCCGGCAGAGACCTGACGACGCAGGCCGTCCAGGGGATGTTGATGTACCACGCCCCATTCGGTGCGCAGCAACCGACGGCGCTCGGCTTCGCTCATGCCGTACAGCGAGCGATCGTTATAGCGAATATCACCGTTTTGTGGCGTCAGCCGCGCCGAGATGGATTTCAGCAACGTGGTTTTGCCGGAACCAGATTCACCGACAATGCCAAGCACTTCGCCGGGCCAGAGATCAAACGACACGTCGCTGAAACCTTTACCGGGGGCATATAAATGGGTCAGTTGATTGACTGAAAGCAGCGGTTTCATCGATTGTTTGCCTCGCTCTGTTGGCGGCAATAGTCGGTGTCGGAGCAGACAAACATCCGTTTGCCCGTATCATCCAGCACCACTTCATCAAGGTAGCTGTGCGTTGAGCCGCAGATGGCGCACGGCTCGTCCCACGCCTGCACCGTAAACGGGTGGTCGTCGAAATCGAGACTTTCCACGCGAGTGTAAGGCGGTACGGCGTAGATGCGTTTTTCACGTCCGGCGCCGAAAAGTTGCAGTGCGGGCATCATGTCCATCTTCGGGTTATCGAATTTGGGGATGGGAGACGGGTCCATGACGTAACGCCCGTTCACCTTGACCGGATAGGCGTAGGTCGTGGCGATATGGCCGAAGCGGGCGATATCCTCATATAGCTTCACCTGCATCACACCGTACTCTTCCAGCGCGTGCATGGTGCGGGTCTCGGTTTCACGCGGCTCAATAAAGCGCAGGGGTTCAGGGATGGGCACCTGAAAAATCAGAATTTGATCTTCGGTCAGCGGCGTTTCCGGAATGCGGTGACGGGTCTGGATCAGCGTCGCATCTTCGGTTTTTTCGGTGGTATGGGCGCCCGTCACGCGCTGAAAGAACTGGCGAATCGACACGGCGTTGGTGGTGTCGTCGGCGCCCTGGTCGATGACCTTCAGCACGTCCGACTCGCCGATGACGCTGGCGGTCAGCTGGATGCCGCCGGTACCCCAGCCGTATGGCATGGGCATTTCACGTCCGCCAAACGGCACCTGATAGCCCGGGATGGCGACCGCTTTTAAAATGGCGCGGCGGATCATGCGCTTGGTTTGCTCATCCAGATAAGCAAAGTTATAGCCGCTGAGGTTAGCCATTTTTACGCTCCCGTTGCAGACGTTTTAACAGTTCCAGTTCGGCCTGGAAATCCACGTAGTGAGGCAGTTTCAGGTGTGAGACAAAGCCTGCGGCTTCAACGTTATCCGCATGCGCCAGCACGAACTCCTCGTCCTGCGCCGGGCCTGTGGGCGTTTCATCGTAATCAGGCGCCTGTAACGCACGGTCGACCAGCGCCATCGCCATTGCTTTACGTTCGCTCATGCCAAACACCAGCCCGTAGCCGCGGGTAAAGTGCGGAACCTCGGCTTCCGGCGCCACAAAACCGTTCACCATTTCGCATTCTGTCAGCAGCAGTTCGCCGATATTCACCGCAAATCCCAGCTCTTCGGGGATGATTTCAATATCCACCTGGCCGCTGCGAATTTCAGCCGCAAACGGATGATTTCGCCCGTAGCCGCGCTGGGTGGAGTAGGCCATTGCCAGCAGATAGCCTTCATCGCCACGCATAAGCTGTTGCAGCCGGGATGAGCGCGAGCAGGGATAGACCGGCGGTGTGCGGGTTACGTCATCGGGTACCGCGCCGTTGTCCTCTTCGGCCTTCGCCAGACCTTGATTTGCCAGCAGGTTGAAGACGTGCGGGGCCGGCTCCTGTAGGCTTTCCGTGGTGCGCAGAGTGGGTGTTTCGCCGTTCGCCAGCAGGGTAAAATCCAGCAGGCGATGGGTGTAGTCATAGGTGGGACCAAGCAGCTGGCCGCCGGGGATGTCTTTATAGATCGCAGAGATTCGGCGTTCTAAACGCATGCTGGCGGTGTTGATTGGCTCGCTGACCGCCAGTTTTGCCAGCGTGGTGCGGTAGGCGCGTAACAGGAAAATGGCTTCCACGTTATCGCCGCTGGCCTGTTTCAGCGCAAGGGCAGCCAGTTCGCGGTCAGCGATGCCGCCTTCGGTCATGACGCGGTCTACGGCAAGATTGAGCTGTTGCTCAATCTGTTCAACGCTCAGTTCGGGAAGGTGGCTTTCGCCACGACGTCGAACTTCCTGCAGGGCATGAGCAGCGGCTATCGCCTTTTCGCCCCCTTTGACGGCAACGTACATCAGCACACCTCGACATGAGTGGTCCGGGGAATAGCCAGCAAGCGCTCGCCGCAGGTGAGGATCAGATCAATCCCCAGCGGGAACGGGTGAGGGCGCTCGGTCAGCTCGTGAATGATGTATTCCGGCAGCTGCGGCGCCACCATGCGTTCGTCGGCAATACCGGCGCCAGTCAGGCGTAACATGCGTCCGCCGCTCAGGCTGGTCACCTGCAAAATCAGCGTGGCGCTGGTCTCCGGGGCCACGGCACTGCCTTCGGAAAGGGCATTGAGCTGTTCGTGGCTGATGTGCTCATCGGCGACAGCGAACAGGGCGAGCTGGGGCTGTTCAACCAGCGGGGCGTTGGTGTGAAAGCGCAGGTTCTGGCTGGCGATATCATTCGATAACGCGCCAGAGAGCCACACCGGGGTGTCGTTGTCGGCGAGCGTCAGCAGTACGCTGGTGGTCGCCAGATTCAGCGGCAGCCAGCCCTGAGAGAGCTGATGCAGCGAGACGATGACGCCCGGCTCGCTCATCGCTTTTAGCAGACGACGAAAACTCTGTTGGGCATCCTGGACGGCCAGGGTAAAAGCGGGTTGAAGCGTCATGCGTTATCTCCGCGAACGAGCGTAAAGAAGTCGACCCGGCTGGTGTTTACTTCTGCCTGACGAGCGGCAAGACGAGCGGCGCGATCGGCCTCCAGCGGGGCAATAACGGTTTCCATTAAGGTCTGGAACCAGGGATGTTCTTGCAGCAGGGCATCGATAACTGCACAGCGTTCTGCATGCGGTTTCTCGCGCCCAAGGATATAGCTGTATCCCAGCGTGCCGCTGTTCAGGCGGACCACCGCACGGGTCAGGGTGGCGTCCCCGGCGAAGAAGCGTTGACCGGTGCCGCCCATCCGGGCCTGTATCTGCACCAGGCCCGTTTCCGGTGCCCGGATGCATTCGTACTCGGGTGCCAGGCTCAGGGCCTGCATGTGGCGCAGCAGTGCGGCAGGCTGGCTATGGGCAAGCACGGCCATCCAGCGCTGGCGGGTTGGGGTATCGAAGTGCATTCAATGCTCCATAGTGAATTCAATCATGTCGGCGCGGGTCAGGCTGACGGAGTACTCCGTTGCGTTTACCTCGTCGTCACGGTGGTTGAGGGTGCGCACGCAGAGCAGGGGCGCCATATTCGGGATCTCCAGCACCTTGCTCTCTTTGGCCTGGGCGCGACGGGCGCTGATACGCGTCTGAGTGCGTTTCAGTGCGATGCCGGTGGCATCAAACAGAAAGTCATGCAGCGAACCGCTGGCGAAATGTTGCAGTACTGGCCACAGGCTCAGATCGGCAAAGTAGTGGTCTATCTGGCATACCGCTACGCCATTCACCCGGCGCAAGGTGCGTAAATGGACCACGTTATCGCCCTCCGTAATGCCCAGCGCATCGGCAATGTGGCCGGAGGCGGGTCGCAGTACCGATAACAGTTTTTCGCTGGTGGGATGACTGCCCTGATCGAGCAGGTTCTGGCTGAACCGTGCCTGGGCATTGAGCGGATAATCGAACGGGCGCATCAATACCAGCACGCCAACGCCCTGACGGCGCTGAACCCAGCCGCGCTCAACCAGCTGGTCGATGGCGCGGCGCAGGGTGTGACGATTGACTTCGTAACGATCCGCGAGCTGTTGCTCTGCGGGCAGATAGTCTCCGCAACGGTAGTGCGCGCGCAGCTCGACTTCGAGTTTTGCGGCGATCTCTTGCCAGCGGGTGGGGTAACTGGTCGGATGTCTGGATAAGTGCATAGAAATCAATGCCTCGCTTCTCAGATGAAATGCTTACGCAAACGTTGAGAGAGAAAATCCAGCAGACTGACGGTGACGATGATTAACACCATCAGGGCGCAGGTTTGCTGGAACTGGAATCCGCGAATCGCTTCCCACAGGGTGACGCCGATGCCTCCCGCGCCGACCATGCCGACTACCGTTGCCGAGCGTACGTTAGATTCGAAGCGGTAGAGGGAGTAGGAGATCAGCAGCGGCATCACCTGCGGCAGTACGCCGTAGAGAATTTCTTCGATTTTGTTCGCCCCGGTCGCGCGGATCCCTTCTACCGGGCCGGGTTCGATGGCTTCGACCGCTTCGGAGAGGAGTTTGGAGAGCACGCCGGTGGTGTGAATGAACAGCGCCATCACGCCGGCAAAGGGCCCAAGACCGACCGCGACCACGAACAGCATCGCGAATACCATCTCGTTGATGGCGCGGCAGGCATCCATCAGACGGCGAACCGGCTGGTAAACCCACCAGGGCACGATGTTTTCCGCGCTCATCAGGCCAAACGGGATGGAGAGAATGACGGCCAGGGCGGTGCCCCAGACGGCGATTTGCATGGTCACCGCCATTTCACTGAGATAGTCCTGCCACTGGCTAAAATCCGGCGGGAAGAAATCAGCGGCGAAGGTGGCCATATTGCCGGCATCCTTAACCAGCATGAGCGGGTCCATTTCCGCCCCTTTCCAGGAGATAACCAGCACCGCCAGCAGAATGGCCCAGCTGATGAGCGAGAACCAGCTGCGCTTAGGCGGTGGAAGGGTGATGGTTTGCATGGTGACTCCTTTGGGTTTAGTCCCCTCTCCCTTGAGGGAGAGGGTTAGGGTGAGGGGGAAATGTGCGCGCTGATGCCCTCACCCCGGCCCTCTCCCACAGGGAGAGGGAGAAAAGATTTACTGCACCGCTTTATTCACGCTGGACATGGCGCTGAGGGCAGCTGTCAGGCGGTCGAGATCGTCAAGCTGCGCCTGAATTTCGGATGCTTTGCTGGTCTTCTCTTCCGCTTTCAGGCCTTTGTTATCCTTCACGCCCTGCATCTGTTTGAACAACGCCAGCTGGCGAATAGGCACCAGCTGCAAATCGCTGGAAGCCCGGAACGGTGCCCAGCCCAGCTTCTCCAGCACGGCTTTCTCTTCCGGCGTTTTGCCGTAGTTCATAAAGAAGTCGTACACCTTGTCCTTGGTGCTTTCGGAGAGGTTTTTGCGCCAGACGATGGGGTCGCCCGGGATCAGCGGGGATTTCCAGATCACCTTCAGCTCTTTCAGTTTGTCCGGAGCGGAGGTCTTCAGCTTGTCGAGGTTTTCGGTGTTATTGGTCGCCACGTCTACCTGCTTGTTGGCCACGGCCAGCGCGTTGGTTTCGTGGCTGGCGTTCACCGTGCGCTTGAAGTCGCTGGCGGAGGCGTTGTTTTTAGCAAAGACGTAATAGCCCGGCACCAGGAAGCCCGACGTCGAGTTCGGATCGCCGTTACCAAACGTCAGCTCTTTACGTTTGGCGAGCAGGTCGTTCAGGTTGTTGATGGGGCTGTCTTTATTGACGATCAGCACGCTCCAGTAACCCGGAGAGCCGTCCGCCGCCACGGTCTGTGCAAACACCTGTCCGTTGGCGCGATCCACCGCTTCCATCGCGGAAAGGTTGCCGTACCAGGCGATGTCGACTTTGTTAAAGCGCATCCCCTGGATAATGCCCGCGTAGTCCGGGGCGAAGAAGGCGTTCACTTTGATCCCCAGTTTGGTTTCCATATCTTTCAGGAAGGGTTCCCACTGAGGTTTCAGGTTCTGCTGTGATTCTGTCGAAATAATGCCAAAGTTCAGCGCTTTTTCCTGTTCCTGCGCGCTGGCAGGGCTTAACAGAGTGCTGATGCTAAACAGGCTGGTAAAGGCCAGCGCGGCAATCGTTTTATAGCTCATCGAGGTTCCTCGTTATCAGGTCGTTAAGCAGCCTGCGCGTTCTCATTGACGCGATTAATGCTGCGGTAGAGATGATCAAAACGTTCGTTATCAAAGGCCTGGCTTGCACCGTCATAAAACACATGACCCTGACGTAGCGCGACGATGCGCTCGCAGTAACGCAGGGCGTAATCGACCTGATGCAGCGTCACCACGACGGTGATGCCGTCGTTTTGGTTGATGTCGCGCAGGGTTTCCATGACGATGCGGGCCGATTCCGGATCCAGGGAGGCAATGGGTTCATCGGCGAGAATGATGTTGGCTTTTTGCATCAGCGCCCGGGCAATCGCCACGCGCTGCTGTTGCCCACCGGAGAGGGTGGATACGCGCTGGTGGGCGAAATGGACCATGCCGACGCGGGTGAGCGCCTGCAATGCCTGCTGTTTCTGAGAAGGAGTGAACCAGCGCAGACAGGTGCGCCAGAACGGAGTGCTGCCGAGTGCGCCAATCAGCACGTTGTCGAGCACGGTCAAACGGTTCACCAGATTAAACTGCTGGAAGATACAGCCCGTCTGGGTGCGGCTTTTACGGATATCACGCGCCAGTCGCCCCGCCCGCTGCACGGTATTGCCTAACAGCTCGATATGGCTTTCGGGCGTTTTATCGCTGGTGATTAAGCCGCTGAGGTGGCGAAGAAGGGTTGATTTTCCGGAACCAGAAGGCCCGAGCAAGGCCACCATATCGCCCTGCCGGACGGTCAGATCAACGGCATGCAGAGCCTTGTTGTGCAGGAAGGTCTTGCTCAGTTTCTCGACGCGGATGACAGTTTGCATGTTCAGGCCTCACGATAAATGTGGCCTCATGCTGGCGCATCAATATGACATTTGGGTTAAGTCTCGGTTGCGGGAGTTTGAAGAGTTGAGGGGAGTTTGATGACAGGCGGGGGCAGACTGCCCACCGCCACACGATCACTGCTGTTGCTTAACGACGTTAATCATCCATGGTACGCCGTATTTGTCGGTGACTTTACCGAAACCATGCGCCCAGAAGGTTTCCTGCCAGGCCATCTCGACAGTGCCGCCTTCGGCGAGATTATCGAACCAACCTTTGCCTTCCTGCACGTCCTGGGTGTCGAGCACCAGTGTGAACCCGGCGTAGTGTGCCGGACTGCCTGGCGGCAATCCGTCGCTCATCATGATATCGCTGCCCGCAATGCGGACATTGGAATGGGCGATGGCGGAGTCGGGGAATTGCATACCGGAAGGACAGCCTTCTTCACTGTGCTCGTCTTTGGGCATTTCGCCGAAGGTGATTTTATACAGGCGTTCTGCACCAAGAGCCTGCTGATAAAAGGCGCTGGCCTCTTCACAGTTTCCGGCGAATGAGATGTAGGGACTTAACGGCATAATCATTACCTCAGGTAAGAGTAGCTCGATAAGTTTAGTTCGGGTTTGTGTTTCTGACAGGGGAGGTAAGCGGAGCGCCAGGCGGCGTTTAAGCCGGATACGCTTCGCTTATCCGGCTTAAAAAGATAAAAACTCAGTTCTTTTTAACGAACTCGGATTTCAGTTTCATTGGGCCGAATCCGTCAATTTTACAATCGATGTTGTGATCGCCCTCGACCAGACGAATGTTTTTCACTTTTGTGCCGATTTTCAGCATGGAGGAGCTGCCCTTCACTTTCAGATCCTTCACGACGGTGACGCTGTCGCCATCAGCCAGAAGATTGCCGTTCGCATCTTTTACGATCAGCGCATCGCTGTCCTGGGAGGGCTCTGCGTCGTTCCATTCATGGGCGCATTCCGGGCAAATGAACATCCCGTTATCTTCATAGGTATATTCGGAATTACATTTCGGGCAGTGGGGAAGAGACATATCGATATCCTCAAAAGTGTGTAGCACGCTGGAAAGCGCCAGCGAAAAGACGGCAGTTAGCCGGAAAAGAGGCCAAGTATAGCGTAAATCCCACACAGTTGTCGTTGATATCCTTTTTTAAAGCACAGGTAAAAAAAGTGATGGCGGTGACAATTCCTGTCAGTCATTTAAGCGATGCTAGCACTCTGTACCGGGCATTAACCCCGCCAGAAGAATATATTGAATATTTTATTGCGCAAATTGCCAGGTACGGCTGTTTCGGATAAGGTTAGGTCGGTCGTTTTTATTTCTCTGCGGATACCTGCACTGCCATCTCTGCAATGGCAATCGGGAATTACCTCTCATTTTGGGTGGGTAAATAATGTTGATATATCCTGACGTTTCTTAAAATTGTTCTACGCTTTTTATCTTTCGGCTTTTTTGTCGACGGACGGATATGGGCGCGCTACGCGATATCTGGAATGAATTATGGAATATCATCAATCACTTATATTCGTTGAGTATATTTTCCACGCTTAATCATAAAAGCCGACATTTCATTATTAAAACAATCAGGCTGAATAAAAGTAATAAATTTGCGTTAAGGAAAGGCTTTAATCATGCATACACAGACAATATTTGAATTGAGCCAGGAAGCCGAACGGTTACTGCAACTTGCATTGCAGAATCTTGATGCCCTTAAATCAATGCCCATTGCGATGCTGGATAGCACCACCGAAGCCATGACGGGGGAGAGTAACAATGTACTTCCCCTGCATTTCAGCACGCGTGGCGTTGAAGCCCAGCATTCTATGTTGAATAACGAATTACGTAAGATCACACGACTGGAAATGGTACTGGCGATTGTCGGCACCATGAAAGCGGGTAAATCGACCACGATTAACGCCATTGTAGGAACGGAGGTCTTACCCAACCGCAATCGTCCTATGACCGCGTTACCGACGTTAATCCGCCATACACCGGGTCAAAAGGAGCCGGTGCTGCACTTTGCGCATGTTTCGCCCATCGATACCCTGATGAAGCAGTTGCAGGACAAATTAAGCAACCACGATCGTGGCAAGCTGACGCAACGCCTTGAAGTGGATAAAGACATGAATGTGCTGCTGGGGCGTATTGAGCAGGGCGACGCGTTTGAAAAACATTATCTTGGCGCCCAGCCGATATTTCAGTGTCTGAAAAACCTGAACGATCTGGTTCGTCTGTCCCAGGCGCTGGGCGTGGAGTTTCCGTTTACCGATTATGCGGCCATTGAACATATCCCGGTGATCGAAGTGGAGTTTGTTCATCTGGCGGGGCTGGATGCGCATCTGGGACAACTGACCCTGCTGGACACCCCCGGGCCAAATGAAGCCGGGCAGCCGCACTTACAAAAAATGCTCAGCGAGCAGCTGGCGCGTTCGTCGGCGGTGTTAGCGGTGATGGACTACACGCAGCTTAAGTCGATTTCTGACGAAGAGGTTCGTCAGGCGATCTCCGCTGTCGGTAAATCGGTGCCGCTCTATGCGCTGGTCAATAAGTTCGATCAAAAGGATCGTAACAGTGACGACGAAGAGCAGGTAAAGGCGATGATTTCCGGTACGCTGATGAAGGGAAATATTTCACCGGGGCAGATTTATCCTGTCTCGTCGATGTGGGCGTATCTGGCTAATCGTGCGCGTTATGAGATTACACAGCACGGTAAGCTGCCGGAGCCTCAGGCGCAGCGCTGGGTGCAGGACTTTGCCGAAGCGGCGCTTGGACGGCGCTGGCGTACGGCGGATCTGGCTGACGTTGAGCATATACGTCATGCGGCTGATTTATTGTGGGAAGATTCGTTATTCGAACAACCGATTCGAAAACTGATCTACGCAGCGTACGCTAACGCCTCGCTTTACGCGTTACGTTCGGCCTCCCATAAGCTGCTGAATTACGCCCAGAGCGCCCGCGAATATCTCGATTTCCGCTTTCAGGGGCTGACGGTCGCCTTCGATGAGCTGGAGCGCAATATTGTTCGTCTGGAAGAGGACATGGCGCTACTACAATCGCGCCAGAGCGTGGTCAGCGACGAAGTCGGTCATGAGGTCGAGCAGGCGCTGGATGCTTCCGGTACCTTTATTACCCATCAACAAAACGTGATTCAGCAGGCGATAAGCGACGTCTTTAGCCACGATAATATCCTCACGCTGGCGGGCTTTAGCCCTGCGAGTCCGCATCTCCATGCCGGAGAGGATAAGGGAAAACTGGTGCTGGAAGATGAAAGCCAGGCGCAAATTGTCCTGAGCAAAATTAGCTCCTCCTGTGAGCTGATTATGCTCGACGCGCAGGGCAAAATCAGCCGTGAGCTGGCGTTACGATTTGATCAGCTTGAATCGACCCTGGCGCGCTCGTTGAATGACGCAATGCGCCCCATTGAGACGCGTATTAAAGAAGAGCTCAGCCATGCGGGCTTTCGTGCCCGCATCAGTTTCCCGGCGTTTCAGGCAAGCCAGCTTAACTTTAATACGCGGGTGCTGTTTAACGATGCGATTGCCCGCGAGAATCGCCCGGCCGGCGATGTCGCCGGAAACAGCAGCGTGCGGGAAACCGTTTCTCGCTGGCTGAATAACCCCGGCTGGGGCTGGGAGGATTACGTGATGACGCGCACCCGTTACGTCATTGATGTTGCCCAGCTGCATGCGCGCTTTAAACAGCATATTGATCATTTTTGTGAACAAATCCGTAAAGCTTTGGCGGCGCAGGTCGATGTCTCTGTTACGGCGGGTATGGCAACGTTTTTTGCTGAATTCTCATTATGCCTGACCGGGTTACAGGAAAGCTTGCGTGATAGCCTCGCCGTGCGGCAGCAAAATGAGCATTCCACACGGGCGCTCAGTCAACTTTTGCAGCAAAGTATCACCACTGCGACGTGGATTCAGGAAGATACCCGACTATTACGCGATGATATTCAAACCCTATTCGCAGCCGAGCAACCATGACAACACAACTACTGGACGGTCCCGGGCGGACGCTGGAGTGTATTCATCCCAAATTTATGGTCGATTTGGTGCTGGGGGTGGACGCGGCGCGTCAGCCTCCTGTGGTGCCTCAGCAGCAGCACTTTCGTGAGCGTTTAACCCAGGAAATCGTCACCCAGACGAAGCTTCGACCCTGGGCAATGGCAGGAATGTTCAGCGAAAATGCTGCCCTGCGGCTTGGCCTTGCCGAAAAGCTGGCCGGGATGTTTGACCCCGGCCATCTCGCCTTGACCCGTATGACGGACAAGCTCACGTCATTACGCCAGCAGGCTAACCCACGTGGACAGCACCCCCCGGGCCTGATGCAGCAGTATGACGATCTCTCTTCTCATTTTTCAAAGCGTGCGGCTTATAAAGAAAAAGCGTTATCCCAGCGGGGCTTAATGGTGCAGGCAGGTGAGCACAGCGAGCAAATTTTTACCCGCTGGCGCGCCGGCCATTATGATGGATGGTCGCTGGCCGGACGGTGCTGTGTGGCGCTGGAAGAGTTGCGCTGGGGAGCATTTGGCGATGCGTGTCGTCTGGCTAACCGCGATGTCTCCGCCATGTTAAAAGATAATCTGCGTAGCATGGCGGCGAACTATCTCGCGCAGGGCATTCACGCTTCCCCGACCACGCGTCACTTTTACCATCAGTGGCTGACCACGCCGGTTACGCCAGGCCTGATGGATCATAAAGATCTGCTCGGCTGGTTGGGTGACTGGTGTCATGCCGAGCGCCACCCGGTCTGCTGGTCCGTGACCCAGAGCTGGCAACCTGTCGCGCTGGGCATGCCAAGGCTATGTTCCGCTAAGCGACTTGCGGACGCCATGGTAAACGAGATGTTTGGTGAGTGATAAAAAACCCCTCGTATGAGGGGTTATCATTCTCTTTAATGGTGCAGCGATTCCACAGTCTGTTGCTCTGGCGCGGTCTGAGAAAGGGTGCCATAGCGTTTTGCATACAGCGCGGTAATGATAGGCACGACAATGGCTGTCACAATAACCGCAGCGGCAACCAGCGCCGTCGCGGAGGCGGCAACCGGTTCAAACGCCGGGTTAATCTGCGCAATAATCACCGGGTTTGCGACTGCGGCACCGGCAGCGGAAGAGGCTGCAACGCCCGCGGTTCCGTTACCCCCGCCAATGACGCGGTCGGCGATAATCAGTGGGATACCGGTGATGACGATGACGGCAAGCCCCAGCACAATACCCAGCAGGCCGGTGTCCATAATGACGCCCAGGTTAATGGTGTTCCCCAGCGCGAAGCCAAAGAAGGGGATCAGAACCGGTGTGGCTTTGCTAAAGAAATCACGCAGGTCGGTATCCAGGTTGCCCAGCGCAAAACCGATCAGGAACGGCAGCACCGCGCCCACAAAATGATGTAATTCAAACGAGGCCAGACCGGCCGATCCCAGAATCAACATGGTCATCAACGGGCCGGATTCCAGAGACATCAGCACGAACGCACCAGACTCTTCTTTTGTACCGTACTGATTCATCAGACTCGCGTACAAACCGCCGTTGGTCATGTCCATCGCGGAAACAATAGCGAGGACGGACAGGCCCGCGAAGAAACCGGTCTGGATACCATTTTCCGGGATAAACATGGCGCACACCATCGCGGCGACCCACGCCACGGCTATTTTGGTAATAACCAGCGTGCCTGACTTACGTAAAACCGTGCCGGTCGCACGTAAGTTAATTGAGGCGCCAATACAGAAGAACCAGACAGCAAGAATGGGAACCGTACCGGTGATCATTCCTTTAGTGAAGCCGCCAAAATAGGCACCGGTATTGGGGGCAAGCGTATTTAATATTGCGCCAAGTACCAGCGGAACCAGCATCATCCCGCCAGGGATACGTTCAATCGTGGCTTTAATCTTCATGAAAAATCCTCACTTCCTATCGCACAGCTTGGGCGGATAAGGTGGATAAAAATAAGCATTAAATTCAACGGATTACACCTTCCTGGTGTTGTGGTATCCGTCTATCGATACAAAAACAGCAACGTTTTTATCTTTTTAACGGTCAGCGAAGCGGCCCTGGTGGGGCGTGTTCGGACGTATCATGCGATCAATGGAATGATGATTCAATGAAAATAAAACATCGTTTTAGTTATCTTCGTCACATATTTTAATCGTCTCTGTTTTGGCAGGGTAATAATTAAACGGGCTGTAAATTAGATGTAAAAGAAAGTAAGTGAGAATTAACTAACGCGGAAAATAATAACGTGGGGAAGAAGGTAATGAGGTGGGCAATGGGCAGATAAAATCTTCGTTCTTTTTACATTTCCTGACGGCACCTGACGTACGGCGAAAATATATGTGAAGTTGATCACTAATTTAAACGCTGGTAGGGTAATGACGTCACTAACTGCCCCAACAGGCGTCAACAGGTTCGGTTGTATCGACGGTAAACGTCAATGTAAGTAAACCTGCTACGCTTGAATAAGAAGATTCGCATGAGGCGAATCTTCAGGTCACAGGCCGCAATGTATCTGTGGTATGGACAGGGCTGAGTCTACGAGGAAAGCTATGCTTAAAAGGAAAAAAGTAAAACCCATCACGCTGCGCGATGTGACCATCATCGATGATGCCAAATTGCGTAAAGCGATCACCGCAGCCTCGCTGGGTAATGCGATGGAGTGGTTTGATTTTGGTGTGTATGGGTTTGTTGCCTACGCGTTAGGTAAAGTGTTCTTCCCCGGTGCCGATCCCAGCCTGCAGATGATTGCGGCGCTCGGTACTTTCTCTGTTCCCTTCCTGATTCGCCCATTGGGTGGATTATTCTTCGGGATGCTGGGCGACAAATATGGTCGTCAAAAGATCCTCGCTATCACCATTGTGATTATGTCGATAAGTACTTTCTGTATCGGCTTAATTCCGTCGTATGCCACTATAGGTATCTGGGCACCGATTCTGCTGCTGCTCTGTAAAATGGCGCAAGGTTTCTCCGTGGGTGGGGAATACACCGGCGCGTCCATCTTTGTCGCTGAATACTCCCCGGACCGTAAGCGTGGCTTTATGGGAAGCTGGCTGGACTTTGGTTCCATTGCCGGGTTCGTGCTGGGCGCGGGCGTGGTGGTGCTGATTTCAACCGTCGTAGGTGAGGCCAACTTCCTTGAATGGGGCTGGCGTATTCCGTTCTTTATGGCGTTGCCGCTGGGCATTATTGGCCTGTATCTGCGTCATGCGCTGGAAGAGACACCGGCGTTCCAGCAACACGTTGAAAAACTGGAACAGGGCGATCGCGAAGGTCTGCAGGACGGCCCGAAAGTCTCCTTCAAAGAGATTGCCACCAAGCACTGGCGCAGTCTGTTGACCTGTATCGGTCTGGTGATTTCGACCAACGTTACGTACTACATGCTGCTGACGTACATGCCGAGCTACCTGTCGCATAACCTGCACTACTCTGAAGACCACGGTGTGCTGATTATTATCGCCATTATGGTGGGTATGCTGTTTGTGCAGCCGATTATGGGCTTGCTGAGTGACCGCTTCGGTCGTCGTCCGTTTATTATTCTGGGCAGCGTTGCGCTGTTCCTGCTGGCTATCCCGGCCTTCATCCTGATTAACAGTAACGTGCTGGGGCTGATCTTCGCAGGCTTGCTGCTGCTGGCAGTGATCCTCAACTGCTTTATCGGCGTGATGGCGTCGACGTTACCGGCGATGTTCCCGACGCACATTCGTTACAGTGCGCTGGCTGCGGCGTTCAATATCTCCGTGCTGGTTGCGGGTTTGACCCCGACCATCGCCGCGTCACTGGTTGAAAGCACGCAGAACCTGATGATGCCTGCCTATTATCTGATGGTGGTTGCGGCTATCGGCCTGCTGACCGGCCTGACGATGAAAGAGACGGCAAATCGTCCGCTGAAAGGTGCGACTCCGGCGGCGTCCGATCTTCAGGAAGCCAAAGAGATTCTTCGCGAACACTACGACAATGTTGAACAGAAAATTGATGACATTGATGTGGAAATCGAAGAACTGCAGAAGAAGCGTTCTCGTCTGGTGGATCAGCATCCACGGATTAACGAGTAAGGCCGACGTTTTAAGACAAAAAACCCAGCTTCGGCTGGGTTTTTTTATGCGTATCGGGTCGCCGGATCACAGTCATCTCGCGCAGTAAAACAGGCCATTAGCAGCCTGCGGCGATATAGTCACCGTTGGCACTGATCGGGATCACCGTCAGGAACAGCACGGTGGCAAACAGAATGAGCACAATGCCGCCGACAATCTTTAATGTCGGGACCAGCCAGCGCAGGCGTGAATCCCCACCAAAAAGGGCGACCGTGCGCTCACGGGCGTAACGCACGGCCAATGATAACCCCATGATTGACAGTGCGGTTCCGAACGACATGGACATCACGGCGGCAATGCCCCACGTCACGATTCCGAGCGCATTGGCGAACATTAAAATCATGATTGCGCCGCTACAGGGACGCGCCCCTATTGCCAGAATCACGCCCAGACGCGTTTTCCAGTCTCCTTGCGTCACAGCAGTCCCCACACCGTGTTGCCCGCAGCCGCACTGTTTATCGTGTTGATGAAGAGGTTTGAGCGAGGTGACGGCTATTCTGCGTGGCCGCACATTTTTCAATGCCTGCCAGATGATAAATACACCAAATGCGCCAATCATCACTGCGCTGGCCTTTTCCACATACCAGCGGCTGGCACTCAAATCGCCTGAGGCAAGGTTAAAGCCGATCGCCAGAATAAACACAAACAGTATCGCGCTGACGCCCTGCATCAGGCTGCCGAGAAACGGCACGACCCGCGCGGCAAGCTGGCTCTCTTTATTGGTGCTGAGGTAGGTCGTGACGATGAACTTTCCGTGTCCCGGCCCGATAGCATGCAGAACGCCGTAAAAGAATGCCCCCGTCAGAAGCCAAAAGCCGCCAGAGTATTGATGGTTGTTCAGTTGCAGGAGATACATCACCAGATAACGATGCAGGGTGATTTGCGTGGCGAGGCACCACTGAATAAAAGCGCCCCAGTGGGTTTGTAACGTGATACCTGCAAGCAACACCGCCATCAAACCGACGGCAGGGAGGTGCCAGTGACGCGAGAGACGGTCAGTTGTCATGGGCTGTCCTGTGGAGAGGAGATGGCGAAGAGTATAACGGATTTCTATTTTCGCTCCTGCGGTGCTGAACACTCATCTCCGGAAATTCCCTCGCCACGTTTGCCCTTTTCCCAGGCGAGACGACGGCGGAACATTTTGTTAAGCGCCCGGCTCAAGGTATTAAACCAACCCGTTGGGCGGGGATCGGCGAGCATACTCAGCGCACGGGCGTAATCCAGGACCAGACCGGGCGTCCAGGCCATTGTTTCTGCTCGTTTGCGTATTTGCAGGGCGACCCATAATTCGGGGGTGGACATCAGTTTCCCCATGGCTTGCCAGAACCCACGGGCTTGCCAGAGCCTGCCTACCGAGCCTTCCAGTGCCGCTTCGAGTGCCCGTGCCACGCTGCTGGAGCAGTTTCGATGCGTCAGGTTATAGTCAGTATTCAACCGGTAGGTTTCCCAGAAGGCCTTTAGCCGTGTTTCGCTGTAGTTACGAATGCGCACCTGACGCGTTGAGGGACACCATTTTGTTGATTCGGTGACGTAGTCCGGCTGAAATTCGCCAGGAACGTTATTTTCGGGCGTGGCGCGTAACAGGCGAGCAAAGGCGTCCGGGGAACGATCGATAAGCACGGCAGGGTAGAGGCTGATATAAATCCCACCCGGCGATTCAAGCGCAGCGTGGCCGGTTGAGATAATGCCGTTTTGATCGACTGCCGCGATATACCGGTTAATGACCGGACGGGAAAGGGTTTCTCCCGGTGCGGAACCGACCGGCGTCCAGACATGAACGGTCAGAGCTTTTTCGTCCGCCTGCGGGGGGCCGTCCCACTCCACGACCGCAGGGGGATGTGACTCCGCCTCCTCCATAAAAACCTCGCCCTGCAGACCGGGATTCGCCGCAGCACGTTTCACGCGGTTCGCCAGAATGAACATATTCCATCCGGCAAAGGCCAGCCCTAATCCCAGGCAGTAGGGGACCGTACCGGCATAGTCAGAGGGCCACGGCTGGAAAAAGAAGATCGCCAGAGCCATTTCGACCATGCCGCCCGCCAGCGCGGAGCGCCACCGCTGGTAGCGCACGACGAGCGCCGAGGCGATTTGCAGCAAACCATCCAGCAAAAACAGGAGGCCAAAAATAATCGACAGGACGATATCCCCGTCGTGGTGTCCGGCCAGAATCAGCACCGCCGCCAGAACAAAAGAAGCCCCTTTGACATAGCGCAGCACGCGCTGCCCTCCCATACCGCTGTGCGCCACCATCAGCGTCGCAGCCCCTTCAAAAAGCAGCAGACAGGCAAAGGGTTCAAGAGGAAAGAAAAGCGAGCCATCCAGCGCGTCGATGAAAATAACCGCGCCGGCAATCAGGGTGATCCAGCCAAAACGGCGCAACCCGCACCAGTGCGAGCGCAGGAAATCAATTCCGAGCAATATAAAGATGAGTCGCATCATATGAGGCGCTCCGCCAGAGTCCCTCAACATGTATAGCCTACGCAGCGGCTGGCTGCCTGTCGTTACTGCGGTGTCTGCCAGTAAAGCGGCGATCCGAACGCTTCAACATAATAATCAATCACTGCGCGCACATTCAGCGGCGGGTGCCGCGCATGGGGATACAGGGCGGCAATATTCTGTGGCTCCGTGCTGATGGCGGATTCCCTTTCTGGCAGCAGCGCAATCAATTCACCGCTTTTCAATTTGTCACCTAATAGCCAGTCAGGGAAAAGCACGATGCCCATTCCGCCCAGCGCGGCGATGAGCAGCGTTTCTGCATTATTGGATGACATCAGCGGTGTGATGGGGTAGTGAACCCACTCCTCGCCCGGCTGGCGCAGCAGCCAGCGATTGGGACCCGAAGAGCCGCGATAGACAAGGCATTGATGATGGGCAAGGTCATCGGGACCTGTCGGCGCACCCTGCTTAGCCACATAGTCGGGTGATGCGGCCAGGTGATAACGCTGCCGTCCGAAAACGCGGGCATGAAATGAAGAGTCCGTCAGGGGGCCGATACGGAATATGACGTCCGCCGCTTCGCGGTGCGGATCGATATAATCATCAGTGAGCGTGAGTTCGATATTGAGGCGGGGATAACGTCTGGAGAGGCCCGGCAGGCAGGGCGCGACATGCCGCTGTCCGAAAAACACCGGGGCATTCAGACGGATCAGGCCGGACGGTTCCCGCGAACGTTCATCCAGCTCGCGGCGTGCATCCTCAATATTGCCTGCAATCGCCCGGGCATAGCTGATAAAAAGATGACTACTTTCCGTTGGGATCACGGCCCGCGTGTTGCGGTAGAAAAGCTGCTGACCGAGCGCGTCTTCAAGCTGATGAATGATACGTGAAACCTGCGAAGCTGAAAGGCCTTCACGCCGCGCAACCACCGAGAAATTCTGCGTTTCATAGACATCGATAAAAATGAGCAGCGCACGAATGCTGATATTTCCAGTGTTATACATTGATGCATATCCTGCACAGGTGTTTACAGCATTATGGCATTTTTCTCATCGACGAACAGGCGTAGTGTTCTGCTTCTTCAAAAAGGAGACTGAACGCGATGCAATTGTTACTGGTTTTAATCGTTATTGCCGGGGGAATGGGACTGTCCGTAGAGGCAGGGCTACTCGGGCCGCTTGGGGGCGAAGTGGGGGACCTGTGGGCTACTTTCAGCATTTTTGGCGTCGGCGCGGCGCTGACTTTTCTGCTTATGCTCTTCTTCAGCCCACGCAATAGCCCGTCTTTCTTTTCTCAGCCCGGCTGGCAACTATTGGGCGGCGTACTTGGGCCTGTCTACGTCATTATTCTGACCGTGGCGACACCGGCAATCGGTATTGCGATGACCATGATTGGTATCCTCGCCGGTCAGGTATTCAAAAGCCTGATCATCGATCATTTTGGCCTGTTCGGCACGCCGCACAGAAAAATCGATACCAAACGCATCATCGCGTTGTTTTTCATTATTGCCGCACTGATTCTGGTTGCGCAGGGCTAAGGTGACATTATGACCATTATTATGATTCTGCTCGCCGTTGTCGGTGGGGCCATGCTGAGTATCCAGGCAGCCATTAACGGCCAGCTGGGGAGCCAGGTCGGCGTATTCAAAAGTGCGTTTCTGACCTTTTCTGTTGGGGCGCTGATCACGGCGTTACTGATCTTCTTTTTTGAACCCAAACACGCGCTAACCCTTATGGACGTCCCGAAATGGCAGTTAGTGGGAGCACTGTTTGGTGTGCCCTACATCGTTATCATGGTGCTGGCCGTTCAGCGCATCGGTACCGCGATTGCAACGGTTGCGGTGATCTTTGGTCAGCTCACCATGAGTATGCTGATCGATAATTTCGGCTGGCTGGGCAACAATGCGATCCCCTTCTCAACGAGCCGTATCGGCGCGGTCATTTGCCTGGGCATTGCGCTGTTCTTTATCTATTCCAGCAGTAAACCGAAAACCGCAGCGGCTAAAAAGACGGGTCTTCAGACCGGGCGATAACGGGTATGACAGGGATGTTTTAGCCTTGCATTAATTGTGGGTATTCGCACTATAATCACGTCACGAAAAATGGAAGCGAACGCCGAAGTACCCGCGTTTAAAAAGGAATTGTTATGCAGGATACCCCATCTGGCTCCTCCCCAAAGCGGATCAATGGCGCGATCGGTGCGTTGCTTGGTTTTCTGGGATCACTTTTTATTACGTATTTGTGGATTCAATACGAGCTAATCCGTGTGGATGGCGATGCCTGGCGAGTGCTGGGTATCGGCATGACGGGCGTAATTAGCATCCCATTTATCACGCTGGCGGGGCTGGTAGTAGGGTTGCTGGAACAGCGATGTGTGTATGGCCCTTTGCTGCGAGGATTTACCCTGTTACTGCTGGGAATCTGCGTGGTTCTGGGTGTGTCGATAATATTACAGGATCGGGAAAAAGCGCGTTTATATGGTGGCCCGGATGCCAGAATGGTGGCGTTTGATACCCGCGCAGGACAAGACGACATTACCCATGCTGTCCTTACCCCTGTTGATAGTCCAGCCTCGTGGATATGCGATGTGAAAAGGGTTGAACCAGATTTTATTCCTGAACGCAGGGATGGCGACTACTGCTGGTTAAAGGACAGGTTACCTGCATGGCAACCGGGATTGAAATTTCAGCTTTCAGTTCGCTGGTACAGAGAGAAAGAAGGTGTTCAGGATAAGACCTTTCAGGTCTTGATGCCCTCGTATGAAAATAACAACGGACTTTTTTTTGTGATTGTATTCAGGCCCGATAATGCAGTCTGTATTAATACGGCCTATGAAACAGAATCGTCATTTGTATTAAAGCCCGCCTCTGAGTCGGTGTGTAGCGTAATGCCTAATGAAACATGAACGCACAAATAAGCTGCTGGAAACGCCAAAAGTATGACAGGGGCAGTTGATCATTCACTGCAAGGTCAGGTATAGGCCGGACACTGTTCCCTGAGAGGCTTTTATGGTTATGCGGATATTTTAGGGTTCGTCCAGGCGCTGATTTTTGGTATGTCTCTGGGCGCGGTCGCTTTAAAAAGAGTAACGGAGATAAGTCCGTAAAAATCTGGCAGACATCGTCACAACGCCCGGAAGGACAGATAGTTGACGGGGAGAAATACTCAGGCTGGAGACCGTAGGCAGGGCAATAATATCCGTGAGAAAGGGTTCAAAAATCTACCGGAACCCCAGAAAGCAAAAACCCAGCCATAGGCTGGGTTCTTTAAATAGTGGTGCCCGGACTCGGAATCATATCCACGATTAACATGCTGTTTGTTCTTGGTTTCATTGGTATTTCTCGTAAGCAGCGCCCCCACGAAGGCCTCCACAAAAAATCGCTATGGTTTGGTGATGGTTATCACGAAAAATCGGTGTTTTAGCGGCTGGTGGAGCGTTATATGTGAAGTTAGGTCCACATATAACGACGTGAAAAACATACCCATCTCGTTTGTAGGGTCTTGAACCGTCACCCCTGTATTGAGCTTTAAGTTGATATGTTAGATTGGGTGTTTTGAGATAATAGTTGACGACGTTATTTTTTATTTCTTGAATTATATAGAAATTATTCTATATTTTTGAGATATCGCCATGAAGCCGTTGAGATAACAAAACATCATGGCTTAATTCATTCCCTCAGAACCAGAGCTAAAAGTACAGCCCCAGAACCCCTTCTAACTTGCTCACCGCCGCCGCATACTTGACCGGATTCTTATCATTCAGCACTGCCAGATTACGCAACTTCCAGCGAATGGCCGGAAGATGCTGAATTTCGGGATAGCGATACAGCGACCAGTCAGGACTACTTTGCTTATAGCTGAGCAAGAACTGGCGATCCCGCTCCGTAAGATGTGACTTTAACGTCTGTGGCAGCAATGTCGTTACTGACAAAAGAGATTCCAGTGACGTTTCCTGCTGCGTCATACCTGAAAATTCCTGCGCGTACAGCGTGGCGATCCGCGCAGTATCCCAGTTCGGTGCCAGCAGTTCGGCAATAGGACGGGGATGGCCTGCAAGATAGCAAAGAAAACCGTCAAAGATCTCGCGCGTCAGGCCCGGTTTCTCCAGCATATTCAGCACGTCAAATAGATCGCGTGGATGCTGGCGGTCGAGCGCGGCACAGATTTTACCACCGTAAAGATCCGCCAGAGAGACGACATTCATGGTGGTGAAGCCATACTCCATTTCCACCTGTTCACATACCGGTACTTTTGTCGGTGGAAACAACAGTCCACGCCAGACCGGGCTGACTTCAATCTTTATCTGCGCATCAACGGTATTAACGATAATACGTTTCTCATCCGCTTTATTCTCCTGTCGGATCGCCGTGATCTCCGGCCTGCTGTTCAGCGATTCAGTAATACGCATCAAAGCGTCATTGATGGCTGCCAGATCGGTATCACGATCTTTGAAGGTCGTGTATGCCAGATCGATATCTACCGAGAGGCGGGGAAAATCCTGCACAAACAAATTGATTGCCGTGCCGCCTTTCAGCGCGAAACAAGACTCCTTCGCAACATGGGGCAGGGCAGCCATTAATAACCTGACCTGTCGGGCATAAATATCACGCAAACCCATCTTCGACTCCTTCCGGTTTAAACGTGCGGGGAACGGTGATTTGATAATCCGGCTCCAGCCAGCCGCCGGGGATGATTTGCCGTTTTCCCGTGCCTGTTTCTATATCTCTATGATTGATATACTGAAAATAAGGATGCCCATTGCGTCGGGCGAGGTAAAGCATCACCCGGTTGGTTTTAACCGAGTGACTGGCGCAGAGCAGAGCCTGTAACTTACGCGGGCTAAGAAGATTCATCCCCTGAAACAGAGAATCGGCATGTTCGAACGAGATCAACGAAGGAACGCCGCAGGCGATCTCATACGCGGCTAGTTCCGGGACACTGCCTGCTAACTGTCGGTCACCGATATTCAGTTTTGTCGTAAATGGCGTTACATCAATAGAGAGGCCAGACGTATACAGCGTGACAAACCTCGCGGATTGTTCAAAAGCAGTAAACCATCCCGGCAGTTTGGCGTAAGCCGGAAGCGCCAGCCAGACCTGCGGCCTGCCCGGTTCGGTATAGTGGGCATGGCCCTGTAGCGCAAGGCTGGTCAGCCCGGCCATGCGAACTGGCTTTTCCCACTGCGTTTGCAGGCAGTAAACTGCGTCCACCCAGTCTGGTTCACGGCCCGTCCGGCAGTATACGCCGTGTGCGAGCCGCCTGAGCCAACCGTTCTGGACATAAAGGTATGAGAGCTTACGATCTATGCCGTTACGGGTAAGCCAAGACTGGAGCAGCACCTGACCGGGTAGGGTGTTCTGCATCAGCCAGTTTAGATAGTTTGGCAAATGTCGCCTCTGGGTAGACAATTTTCTGAATTATTAAACTATCTTAGATTGATGTCTCACTACAAGATTAAGTTTGATTATTTTAATATATGTCGCCTTTAAATCGACATATTATGAAAAATATAAACCAGTAGTTGCTACAGACAAGCCAACTCAAATGTACTCGGTCAGTTTAAGCAGAACGTGTAACATAGGTGCAAAAATACCCGTGCAGACATAGCGAACTGATTTTCAGGTGCCGGGATTGGTCTCCTGAATATATTCCTTACAGGCGACATACGACGTGCCAGCGTTCCACGTTTTGAACCTGAATGCACCGAACTCTGCCATTACTGCCTTGCCCTGACAAAGATACTGGCGTCACAGGAGCTTTTACCGGAAACGCGGAATGACCTTACCTGCCTGCTATGCGACCTGATTCTCTATTTCTCCGCAGAAATCACCGCGCCACGCTGGATACGCACCGCTGACGGCGTGAAGTTCACCGATGAGGTGGCAGCATGATGCAACCGGACTGGCATTCTGCTGACATTATTGCCGCGCTTAAAAAACAGGGAACCTCAATGGCGACGCTTTCCCGCAAGGCTGGGCAGGCGTCCTCCACGCTGACAAACGCACTTAACCGCCATTGACCCAAAGGTGAGAGACTGATTGCCGACGCGCTGGGCGTTGCGCTGGAGCAAAACTGAGCTGCAATTCAGTCCCTCACAACTGCTGGAGCGCGGTGAAGCCCGGCTGACAGTAGAGTATGGCAAGAAGGACAACCGTCCTCGCGAGTCTATTATTCAGAATGCTGGCGCAGTGAAAAAAGCACGAGCTGCTGCAAGTGTGAGAGCGGTGGGATGAAAAGAATGGCTATCTGTCCCGCATTGGTGTTCAGGGTTTAGCGTTCATTCATGACACTCAATTGCTGGCAACGACGTGTCCAGGCGCTGATTTTGATATGTCTTTGGGCGCGGTCGCTTTAAAAAGAGTGGCGGAGATAAGTCCGTAAAAATCTGGCAGACATGGTCACAACGCCCGGAAGGGCTGATAGTTGACGGGGCGAAATACTCAGGCTGGAGAGTGTAGGCAGGGCAATAATATCCGTGAGAAAGGGTTCAAAAATCTACCGGAATCCCAGAAAGCAAAAACCCAGCCATAGGCTGGGTTCTTTAAATAGTGGTGCCCGGACTCGGAATCGAACCAAGGACACGGGGATTTTCAATCCCCTGCTCTACCGACTGAGCTATCCGGGCAACGGGGCGCATTAAACCGTAATCCCGTGCAGTCGTCAACCCTATTTCGGGAAAAGCTGTTCAACTGCTTAAGATTGCGGCAATCTGTCGGTTTACGCAACGAATTTGCACAAATCTTCCAGACAAGATACGCGTGTGGTGGCAATGCTGAAAGGAAGAGGAGGGCACTATGGCGAACGACTGGCTTGAACTCCGCCAGCATGCGGATACCGGTATTGAAACAATCAAGGCGCATTTCGAAGGACATGCGTACGATCCGCACTGGCACGATAGCTATCTGGTGGGCATTACGCTATCGGGAACGCAGCAGTTCCACTGCCGCCGGGAGCGTCACCGTAGTCACCCGGGCGATGCCTTTCTGCTTGAGCCTGGAGAAATACACGATGGGGATGCTCCGGTTGAAGGTGGTTTTACCTATCTGACGTTCTATCTCGACGACCGCTGGCTGACAGAGACCCTTCAGGGACTCTACGACGCGACGCCGGGACGCTATTCGGTGCATTTTGCCCAGACGCTGACCCGGGCGCCTCTGCTGGTACGTGCCATCGGTGATACCTTTGCAGCGCTGCACAGCGATGAGATGAAAATTGTGCAGCAGAGTACGATAGACGGGCTGCTTGCGCAGATCACCGCCCACTGCCACTGGCGTAAAAAAGTGCCTTCTCGGGTGCAAAGCGCCGCCATTGCTCATCGTGCGCGGGATTATCTGTACGCACACATGGGCGATAACGTCGGCCTTTCGGATCTTGCTGCGGTGACCGGTACCGATCGCTTCACCCTGACCCGCTGTTTTAAACGTGAATTTCATCTCGCGCCGCACGCGTGGCTGATTCAGCTCCGGCTGGCAAAAGCACGCCAGCTGCTGGCGCAGGGAGAGTTGCCGGCTGAAGTGGCTGCGGCGTTAGGTTTTGCCGATCAAAGCCATTTGGGACGCTGGTTCCAGCGAGCGTATCGTATATCGCCAGCGCACTACCGTCGGTTGTGCACAAACCTTCCAGACGTTTCTAGAAAATAACGGCACATTCAGGGCTCTTATAAAAAAGGAGCCGCCGGTGAGTATTATTCCCTTTCTGCTGTTTGCGTTCGTCGCCTCCATCACGCCCGGACCGACAAATATTCTGGTGCTGACCAACAGCCAGCATTTTGGCGTTAAAAATACCCTTCCCGCCGTTCTGGGAGCCTGTATCGCCGCGAGTGTGATAGTCCTGATTTCAGGCGCGGGCGCGGGAGAAGTCTTGCGACAATACCCGCTGCTACGGCAAATGATGAGCGGGGCAGGCGTGCTGTGGCTAAGCGTGATGAGCTGGCAGTTATTCCGTGCTCCTGCGGCCAGCCTGACGTCAAAAAAACCGCCTCGGTTTACCGCCCGAGCGGCCGCGTTATTGCAGGTCGTTAACCCGAAAACCTGGATGATGGCGCTGGCGGTGGTGAGCGTCTTTGCCCCTGAAAGCGCGCATGCCCTGCGGGATGTCGCGCTGATGGCGACGTGGTTTTTAGCGATCTCTGTCGTGTGTTTGATGTGCTGGGCGTGGTTAGGAAGGGCGGTGAATCGGTTGTTTCGCACCACCGTGGCGATGGTGCGTTTTCAGCGCGTGATGGCGCTTTGCTTGTTGATCTCCGTCTGGGCGGGGATGCTGGGTTAAGTCAGCGCGCCGCCCATACGGCACTGCGCAAATCGCAGGATATCTTCCGCCAGCCGGTGTGCGGTCTCGACATCGTTCAGGCTGCGGTTAACCAACATTCGACTCAGGCAGCCTTCGAGCACCAGTTCCATTTGTCGGGCGACCATCGCCGGGTCATCAACCTCAAGGGTGGTCAGCAGTTCGTGGGTGAAATCATGGGCGGCACGTTTTTGTTGATCCGCCAGCTGGTGGATCGGGTGGCCCGGGTCAGGATAAAAGGTACAGGCAGCGATAAACAGGCAGCCCGGATAGCGATTGTTACGCACACAATCCGCCAGCGCGGTATAGCGTGCCAGGATCTTTTGTTCGGCGGTGAGCTCTTCATTCAACATCAGTTGCCTGCGCCAGATATCGACCTGCTGGCTAAGATAGCGCAAGGCATCGTAAAGCAGGGCTTCTCTGTCCGGCCAGTAGCGGCGCAATTCATCCAGAGGATAATCGATGCGTTCGGCCACCATTTCGAGCGTGGTGCTGGCGATCCCTTGTACTTCAAGTAATTGGAGGGCTTGTCCCAGTACGTCTTCACGTTGCACGATTTTCTCCTTCACGTTATCCCGCTTAAAGTGTCGTTTACGGTTGGCGATCGCGCAAATGCGCGCTGAACGCTTCCGCGTCCATAAATCCGGTCACGCGCGCGGCGGGTTGCTCATTACCTTGCTCATCAAAGAACAAAATGGTCGGCAGGCCAAGCACGTCCAGTTGGCGCAGTAATGCTTTATCCTGCGCGTTATTCGCCGTCACATTTGCCTGAAAAAGAACTGTCTCTTTCAGGGCATTTTGCACCTGCGGATCGCTAAAGGTGTATTTTTCGAACTCTTTACAGGCGACACACCAGTCGGCATAGAGATCGAGCATCACCGGTTTGCCTTTTGCCTGTGCCAGCGCACGATTCAGCTCATCGACGCTCTGAATGGTCGTAAAGTTAAGGTGAGCCTGGGTTTGTGCCGCAGGCGCGCCAAAAACCCAGTCCTGCAGTGGGCGCACGCTCACCAGCGCGGCAGCGAGGAGAAGGATTTGCACCAGACGCATCCAGGCTTTTTTGGCTTCCAGGCTGGCGATAAAGGCCCAGATAAAGAAGGCCACGCCGAGCATCGCCCACAGGCGGAGCCCCCAGACGTCACCGATAATGCGTTCCAGCAGGAACACCGGCAGCGCCAGAATCACAAAGCCAAACGCTGTCTTGACCGTCTCCATCCACGGGCCGCTCTTCGGCAACAGGCGGTTGCCAAACACGGTAACCAGAATCAGAGGCAGACCCATGCCCAGCGCGTACAAATACAGGGTGCCGCCGCCGAACCACAGATTTCCACTCTGAGCGATATAAAGCAAAATGGCGCTTAGCGGTGCGGTGGTGCAGGGGGAACAAATGAGACCGGCAATAGCCCCCATGGCGAAGACGCCGCCTGCAGAACCGCCTTGCTGACGGTTGCTCATCAGCGTCAGGCGGGTTTGCAACGCAGAAGGCAGTTGCAGGGTGAACAGGCCAAACATGGAGAGCGCCAGCAGGATGAAAATCACCGACAAGCCAATCAGCACGTAGGGATGCTGAAGCGCGGCCTGAAACTGAAGCCCGGCGGCAGCAACTACCAGGCCCAGTGCGGTATAGGTTAGCGCCATTCCCTGCACGTAAATAAAGGCCAGCCACAGTGCGCGGGCGGTTGAAAGCCGCTGCTTGCCGCCAAGAACGATACCGGAAATCAGCGGGTACATCGGCAGGACGCACGGCGTAAAGGCAATACCAATACCAATCAGTAACGCCCAGAGCGCGGAGAAGGGCAGTTTGGCAGGCGCGTCATCCTTTTCCGGCGCTTTTGCAGCGGCAGCAGGAGAGTCGATCGCTGCCGCGCTTACGGCGTTAAGCGGCACCACGCGGGTTTCCGGTGGATAACAGAACCCCGCGTCGGCACAGCCCTGATAGGTAACGGTCAGCGTCGCCCCGCTATCGGCCTGATTCACAACAACAGGGACGGTTAACTGGTGGCGATAAATTTCGCTTTTGCCGTAAAACTCATCCTCATGCCATTCACCTGCGGGCAATTGCGGCTCGGCGATTTTTGCCCCGGCGGGAGTGATGCTGACCTGCTTGCGATAAAGGTAATAGCCCTCTTTCACCTGCCAGGTCAGATTAAGATCGTGCTGGTTTTGCTGAAAATCAAAGACAAACGCCTGAGCGGCGGGAATGACACTGGCGCGGCCGGGCGCGTCAAATAGTCCGGCAAAGGCCGATGTGCTGCACAGCAGCAGAATCAGCGTAAGGAAGCGTTGAGCCATGAGAGATAATCGTTATCGCCGTGAGCCACTGGCAGGACCAGCAGTTCGGGAGTCTGGTAAGGATGATGAGATTTGAGGCAATCAAGCAGCGCCTGCTGATTTTCCTGATTGGTTTTGAGCAACATTTGCACTTCGTACTCTTGTTCCAGCTTGCCTTCCCAGTAGTACAGTGACGTGGCACCGGGCAGCAGCGTTACGCAGGCAGCAAGTTTGTCAGCCAGCACTTTAGCCGCAAGGTCCTGGGCGGTCGCTTCATCAGGGGCGGTACAAAGCACAACAACAGCGTCAGGCGTGTTCACAAGTTGACCTCCTCATCACGGAAGCGATCACTATATCATGCTGCACCTGCGGGGATTAATGAATCGGGCCGCAGAGCGGCCCGAATTTAATGATTTTTACACCGGCAAAACGTTTACAGCACGATACCGCCAATGATAAAGCCGAGAATGACGCACAGGGTAATGGCGATCACACCCGGGATCAGGAAGGCGTGGTTAAAGACATACTTCCCGATACGCGTGGAGCCTGTATCGTCCATTTCCACGGCGGCAAGCAGCGTTGGGTAGGTTGGTAGCACGAACAGCGCAGAGACTGCCGCAAAAGAGGCGATGGCGGTCAGCGGAGAGACGCCCAACATCAGCGCGGCTGGCATCAGGGCTTTGGTGGTTGCGGCCTGGGAGTAAAGCAGGGTCGCGGCAAAGAACAGGACCACGGCCAGCAGCCACGGATAGTTATGTAGCAAATCGCCCGCAACGGTCTGGATATCGGAGATGTGGGCTTTCACGAAGGTATCACCCAGCCAGGCCACGCCCAGAACGCACACGCAGGCGCTCATGCCGGATTTGAAGGTGCTGGCATTCAGCACTTCACTGGTGTCAATTTTACAGGTGATGCTGATAAGCGTCGCGATAGTCAGCATAAACACCACAATCGCTTCGTTACGCGGCAGAACCGGATTCTGGATCAGGCCGACGGTGTCGCTGATAGCGGTGGCATAAAACATGACCGCAACGATACCGATCAGGAACAACAGCACGGCGCGTTTGGCGTGAGGTTTCAGCTCAAACACCTGGCTGCCGCGCAGGCTGACTTCACCTTTCGCCAGACGTTCCTGATACACCGGATCGTCTTTCAGCTCGGCACCGAGGAAGTTACACACCACGGCTGTCAGCATGACGGCAATCAGCGTGACCGGAATACAGATCGCCAGCAGGGTCAGGTAGCTGACGCCCAGCGGCTCAAGGATGCCGGCAAAAAAGACCACGGCCGCCGAAATGGGCGACGCGGTGATCGCAATCTGCGAGGCGACCACTGCGATAGAGAGCGGACGAGAAGGACGGATGCCTTGTTCTTTTGCTACTTCGGTAATGACCGGCAGCGTGGAGAACGCCGTGTGGCCTGTCCCCGCGAGAATCGTCATAAACCAGGTGACCAGCGGAGCAAGGAAGGTAATGTATTTTGGATGACGACGCAGCATACGCTCCGCCAGACTCACCAGGTAATCCATACCGCCTGCGACCTGCATGGCGGCAATCGCGGCGATAACCGCCATGATGATTTCGATAACGTCAAACGGAATAGCACCGGGTTTGATCTGAAAGATGAGTGTGAGTACAAGCACACCGAGGCCACCGGCAAAACCAATGCCGATCCCCCCGAGCCTTGCGCCTAAGTATATCGCCAACAGCACGACGACGAGTTCTGCTCCAAACATAAGGACCTTCCTTGCTTATTAACAAGTTGATATTAAATTGTTGTGTAATTGGTAAAGCCTGAAAAGAAAAAAGGCACGTCACCGTGTGACGTGCCTTTCGTAAATACTAACCGGAACGGTTACTGTTCGCTTTCATCGGTATACCGTTTCGCTTTGTATGCCGGATGCATCAGGTTTTGCGCCGAGAAGATATCGTCCAGCTCGGCTTCGGTCAACAGTCCGCGCTCAAGAACGACTTCACGCACGCTCTTACCGGTTTCGGCACAAATTTTCCCGACGATATCGCCGTTGTGGTGGCCGATGAACGGGTTGAGGTAAGTGACGATCCCGATTGAGTTATAAACAAAGCTTTCGCAAACGGCTTTGTTCGCGGTAATACCGTTAATGCATTTTTCCAGCAGGTTGTAGCACGCGTTAGTCAGAATGTGGATGGATTCAAACATCGCCTGGCCAATGACCGGTTCCATCACGTTCAGCTGCAGCTGACCGGCTTCGGAGGCCATGGTGACGGTGATGTCGTTCCCGATAACTTTAAAGCACACCTGGTTCACCACTTCTGGCACTACCGGGTTCACTTTGGCTGGCATGATAGATGAACCCGCCTGCAGCTCTGGCAGGTTGATTTCATTCAGGCCCGCACGCGGTCCGGAAGAGAGCAGGCGCAGGTCGTTACAGATTTTAGAGAGCTTCACTGCCAGGCGTTTTAACGCGCTGTGCACCATCACGTAGGCGCCGCAGTCGGACGTCGCTTCAATCAGGTCTTCTGCCGGGACGACCGCCAGGTTAGAAACTTCGGCCAGCTTCTGAACCGCCAGCTGTTGATATCCGTCCGGGGTGTTCAGACGCGTCCCGATGGCGGTTGCGCCCAGGTTCACTTCCAGCAGCAGCTCGGAGGTGCGCAGGATGTTTTTCGTCTCTTCGTTCAGCAGCACGTTAAAGGCATGGAATTCCTGGCCGAGCGTCATCGGCACAGCATCCTGAAGCTGAGTACGCCCCATTTTCAGAATGTCCTGGAACTCAACCGCTTTACGCTGGAAACCATCGCCAAGCTGATTAATCGCATCGACCAGCTTCAACACGGAGGCATACACAGCGATACGGAAACCGGTTGGGTACGCGTCATTGGTGGACTGGCATTTGTTAACGTGGTCATTCGGGTTGAGGTACTGGTATTCACCTTTCTGATGACCCATCAGCTCCAGGCCGATGTTTGCCAATACTTCGTTGGTATTCATGTTGACCGAGGTTCCCGCGCCGCCCTGATAGACGTCAACCGGGAACTGATCCATACATTTGCCGTTGTTCAGCACTTCATCGCACGCGGCGATAATGGCATTCGCGGCGCTTTTCGGAATGGTTTGCAGCTCTTTGTTCGCGAGGGCTGCGGCTTTCTTCACCATCACCATGCCACGGACAAACTCAGGAATGTCGCTGATTTTGTTGTTGCTGATGTAGAAGTTTTCAATCGCTCTCAGAGTGTGAACACCGTAGTAGGCATCCGCTGGAACTTCCCTGGTACCCAACAAATCTTCTTCGATACGAATGTTGTTTAACATGTGAACCTTCTTTTAAAGCTGCCGATGGATTGTACTAAACGCACAGTAGATATGTGGTTTTCACGCTATTGCTGACCGACGATTATTCCCTCAATCAGCCAGATGCTCGAGATCATATGCTGATGATAGCGAATTGCCGTAATCTGGATCACTTATTATGGACCCGATTCCATGATAATTATTAATCTGTGAAATGAGTCACCGCTTGAATATTTCCAGAAAAAATATCCGTGCAAACCGATTGAATTTTGGCTAACCGTCACCATCTCTGACAGATGCGAATTGCAAAACCATTCAGACAGCGGCCTTAGCGCCGCTGCCACACAGGAGAAGCCAGTGCGCTGGATACCGTTTATTGCTATTTTTCTCTATGTTTACATTGAGATATCGATTTTCATTCAGGTTGCCCACGTACTGGGTGTCCTGTTGACCCTGATTCTGGTGATCTTCACCTCGGTCATTGGTATGTCGCTGGTGCGCAACCAGGGTTTCAAAAATTTCCTGTTAATGCAGCAAAAGATGGCCGCCGGCGAAAGCCCTGCCGCTGAGATGATCAAAAGCGTGTCGCTGATCATTTCGGGCCTGCTGCTCATTCTGCCTGGGTTCTTTACCGATTTCCTCGGCCTGCTGTTGCTGTTACCGCCGGTACAAAAGCATCTGACCATGAAGCTGCTGCCCCATCTGCGATTCAACCGGATGCCGGGCGGTGGTTTCAGCACCGGACCTGGCGATACGTTTGACGGGGAGTATCAGCGTAAGGACGATCAGCGCGACCGTTTAGATCACAAAGACGATCGGTGATTCTTTTGCCGGATGGCGAGCGCCATCCGGCAACTAGCGGAGCGCACCGCGCTTCGGCATAAACACCCACAGCCCCGCCAGCACGACAATAGCGTACACGCTTTTCCAGCCTACCATCGCCAGTAGCAGCAGACACAGCACACCCCCCAGGATCGCCAGCGCTTTAAAACGGCCCTTCAGCAAGCGGCAGCCTGCCAGCATGCACAGCAGATAAATCATGATGAAGATGCCGTTGGCATAGACGATTAACGCATCAAGATTGATGTCCAGCCCGTAAATGCACAGCGTGCTCACCACACAACAGCCCAGCACGGTATTCAGCGCATTCAGCGGCAGCTGGCGTTGAGACAGGCGCGCAAGGCGGCTTTCGGGTTTGTACAACGCCTGCGACCACACCAGTCGTGCAAAACTCTGAATATAAATGTTCAGGCTGGCGAAACAGGCGAGGTAGCCAATGACGCACGCAATCCACAGCGCTTTGACGCCAAATAAGGTCACCACAATTCCCGGTAACGATGCGGCGGCGGCGGTATCTGCGCGGTATGCGTTAAAGTGCAGCACCAGAACGGTACACGCCCAGTAGACGGTGCCCGCAAGAATCAGCCCAATCATCAGCGCACGGGGGAAATCACGTTCCGGCTGTTTAAATTCGGACGCCAGATGGGCAAAGGCCTCCAGCCCCACAAAACACCAGAACATCACTGACAGGGCCGCAAAGAGCTGACTGTGGTCGACATCCGTCACCGCAGGGAAGGGGATATCGGCGAGGCGAATGTCGCCGGCCCACCAGATCGCCACAATGAGGGCGACAATAAGCACGGCAACCAGCGTTTGCAGATTGGCGCTGGAGCTGGCACCGCGCGAGCCGACCCACCAGACGATGGCCAGCGTCGCCAGCTCGGCGTAAAGCAGCTGTTCGTCATGCCAGCCAAAGAGCGCCTGACCAAACCCTGTTGCGATGTGCAGCGCGGCGGGTAAGCCGACGGGAATGACCGAAAGAAAAAGCCAGCCGGTTACGCGCTCCAGGCGGGGACCAAACGCCATGCCGACAAAATGGGCGACGCCGCCTGCGCTGGGAAAATGTCGTCCGAGCACGGCAAAGACGATCGCCACCGGGAAGACCAGGATAATCAGCACGGGCCACGCCCACAGGCTATTATTGCCCGCCACCAGCGCCGCCAGCGCCGGAACGGCAAACACACCCGTGCCCAACAAAGAGGTTGAGAGTAAACCGACGCCTTGTGCCAGCCCCAGTTCCTGCTTGAGTCCGCTCATTTACTTCATCCTGCCCTCGCCAAAAGAGCGGAGATGGTAACACTTTCGTAAATTTTTTTTCGTCTCCCCCCTTGAAGGGGTTGAAAGCTATCCCCATCTCTCAGGGCACTAGCCGGAAAACCGGATACGGTCCGGCGTCTTCCATAAGTGATAATGACTTTCTCGAAGGAGAGCTATCAATGAGTATTCGTCCGTTACATGATCGTGTGATCGTCAAACGTAAAGAAGTTGAAACCAAATCTGCAGGTGGCATTGTTCTGACCGGTTCTGCAGCCGCAAAATCAACGCGTGGCGAAATCATCGCTGTCGGTAAAGGCCGCATCCTGGAAAACGGAACGGTGCAGCCACTGGACGTTAAAGTGGGCGACATCGTCATTTTCAACGATGGCTACGGCGTGAAATCCGAGAAGATCGACAATGAAGAAGTGTTGATCATGTCCGAAAGCGACATTCTGGCAATTGTGGAAGCGTAATTCGCGCACGAAACTGAACGAATTTGAGGAATAGAAGAAATGGCAGCTAAAGACGTAAAATTCGGTAACGACGCTCGTGTAAAAATGCTTCGCGGCGTTAACGTACTGGCAGATGCAGTGAAAGTAACTCTCGGCCCGAAAGGTCGTAACGTCGTTCTGGACAAATCCTTCGGCGCACCAACCATCACCAAAGATGGCGTTTCCGTTGCACGTGAAATCGAACTGGAAGACAAATTCGAAAACATGGGCGCGCAGATGGTGAAAGAAGTTGCCTCTAAAGCGAACGACGCTGCAGGCGACGGTACCACCACCGCGACCGTGCTGGCTCAGGCTATCATCACTGAAGGTCTGAAAGCGGTTGCTGCGGGTATGAACCCAATGGACCTGAAGCGTGGTATCGACAAAGCGGTGACTGCGGCTGTTGAAGAGCTGAAAACGCTGTCTGTACCGTGCTCTGACTCTAAAGCCATTGCTCAGGTAGGGACCATCTCCGCTAACTCCGACGAAACCGTAGGTAAGCTGATCGCTGAAGCGATGGATAAAGTCGGTAAAGAAGGCGTTATCACTGTTGAAGACGGCACCGGTCTGGAAGACGAGCTGGACGTGGTTGAAGGTATGCAGTTCGACCGTGGCTACCTGTCCCCATACTTCATCAACAAGCCAGAAACGGGTGCTGTTGAGCTGGAAAGTCCGTTCATCCTGCTGGCTGACAAAAAAATCTCCAACATCCGCGAAATGCTGCCAGTGCTGGAAGCCGTTGCGAAAGCAGGCAAACCACTGCTGATCATCGCTGAAGATGTTGAAGGCGAAGCGCTGGCGACTCTGGTCGTTAACACCATGCGCGGCATCGTGAAAGTGGCTGCGGTTAAAGCACCTGGCTTCGGCGACCGTCGTAAAGCTATGCTGCAGGACATCGCAACCCTGACTGGCGGTACCGTGATCTCTGAAGAGATCGGTATGGAGCTGGAAAAAGCGACCCTGGAAGATATGGGCCAGGCGAAACGCGTTGTGATCAACAAAGACACCACCACCATCATCGATGGCGTGGGTGAAGAGTCAGCGATCCAGGGCCGTGTGTCCCAGATCCGTAAGCAGATTGAAGAAGCAACGTCTGACTACGATCGTGAAAAACTGCAGGAACGTGTGGCTAAACTGGCCGGCGGTGTTGCGGTAATCAAAGTCGGTGCTGCAACCGAAGTTGAAATGAAAGAGAAAAAAGCACGCGTTGACGATGCCCTGCACGCGACCCGTGCTGCGGTAGAAGAAGGCGTGGTTGCCGGTGGTGGTGTTGCGCTGATTCGCGTTGCGTCCAAACTGGGCGATCTGCGTGGTCAGAACGAAGACCAGAACGTGGGTATCAAAGTTGCGCTGCGCGCAATGGAAGCACCACTGCGTCAGATCGTTCTGAACTGCGGCGAAGAGCCTTCTGTTGTTGCTAACACCGTGAAAGCGGGCGACGGTAACTACGGTTACAACGCAGCGACCGAAGAATACGGCAACATGATCGACATGGGTATCCTGGACCCAACTAAAGTGACCCGTTCTGCTCTGCAGTACGCCGCTTCTGTTGCGGGCCTGATGATCACCACCGAATGCATGGTGACCGACCTGCCTAAAGGCGATGCTCCTGACTTAGGTGCTGGCGGAATGGGCGGCATGGGTGGTATGGGCGGCATGATGTAATTGCCCTGTGCCCTGCATTTTGCCTGTCAGCAGGCAGAGCGGGGCATAACATCCTTACGATGTTCAAACCCCCGGATAGCAATATCCGGGGGTTTTTCGTTTAGACCAGCAGTTGCATCACCCACAGCGAAAGCAGCGCGTTAATCGCGCACACGGCAATAATGTGTGGATAGTATTTGGGATTAACACCCGCGGTGCCCAGGCAACGTCCGGTGTTCTGTACCGGGTTCCCCATCAGATAGATGGCGGGCAGCAGCACGGTGGCATCATGCCCATTGAGCGTACCGGCAGCCACCAGGCTTGCACAGACACCCACGCCCCCGCCCATACTCATCACCGCAGCCAGCAGGACGGTAGCGGCCTCGCCGGGCAGTCCCCACAATGCCATAACGGGTTCACAGACTTTGCCGACGATATCCAGAAGACCGGTGACCTTTAGTGCCTGAATAATGACAAACGCCATGACCACATTCGGCAGAAGGCTGGTCGTCGCAATGGTAAATCCGCGTCGGGCACCCTCGATAAACAGATCCATGACATTTTTACGCACTTGTTCAGTCATTTTGCGCCTCCTCATGCTGGCGACCTTCAATCTGCGCTATCCACAGGCGTAGAAAATTAGCCCCGATAAACTTAAACACGAGAATGACCGCCAGGGGTGTAATCACCGGAACGGTGATACTGGTGAAAAGGGCGGCGCCAGACGAAAAGTAATTGGTAATAATGGCACTGCCGCTGGTCTGGAAGGTGGCGAAAATGGCGCGTTCATGATCGGTAATGGTGCCTTCTTCGGCCATCTCTCGCGTCATCCCGGCGGCGGCGTCGGTGTTTTGTAGATTAGCGATCAGCGCCAGCGAGCAAATGCCCGGAATCCCCAGTAAAGGTTTTAACACTGGGGTCATCAACTGCTGTGCGGCGCGAAGGCCACCGAGCCCTTCGGTAACGGCAATGATCCCCAGCGATAAAATAACCGAAGGCGCCAGCTCCAGGGCAAACAGGAAACCATCTTTCGCCCCCGTTCCGCCGCTGCCGCGGAAAGAGACCGGCGTGGGGGAGGCGCTACTTATCTGACCAAACGTGCCGTTGAGTACGGTAAAATCAAATACTCTCCACCATTCGGTGGTGTGAGAAAAAAAGCCGGAAAAGAAAATAATGGTGATAATAAACGCGAGATATCCTGTCCAGGGTACCTTTCCCTGGCTGAGGGATGCCTTACTCATGCGACCTCCTGATGAATCGTCCCTGCGGGGCGCCTAAAAATGCGCCAGTGAATCGCTACTTAGAGCAAAAAATGCCGCAAAAAACGATATCAGGGCGGGTATTATCAGAATCCATTTAGGCGGCAGACGCGTTCTTGCGGATGCATCGCAGATAATGACCAGGGGTTTTTCTTTTGGTCATCTTTTAGGTATAAGATTTACACACGGACAACTACTGTCCAGCTTATGTAAAACGAGGAATAACATGCGCGTAAAAGTCTGTGCAGGGATCGTAGGGGCAGCCTTGCTGCTGGCGGGTTGTAGTTCCAGTAACGAACTGTCGGCTGCGGGACAGGGCGTTCGCTTTGTGGAAGATAAGCCGGGCAGTGAATGCCAGTTAATCGGCACGGCAAGCGGCGAGCAGAGTAACTGGCTGTCTGGCCAGCATGGCGACGAAGGTGGTTCGATGCGCGGCGCGGCAAATGCTCTGCGTAATCAGGCCGCACAGATGGGCGGCAACGTGATTTATGGCGTGAGCAGCCCGACGCAGGGGATGCTGTCCAGCTTTGTACCGACCGCCAGCCAAATGAACGGTCAGGTTTACAAGTGCCCGAACTGATTTAACAAGCCGGATGGCGCTGCGTCTGACCCACAGGGCAGATAAGCGTAGCGCCACCCGCCTCTCAACGCTGGCGCAATTGCAAATCCAGCGGCGTTTTACTGGGTTCACCGCCAATTTCGCGCGCCAGTTTGGGGACCATATACCCTGATACCAGCGTCAACAGTTCACGCATTATTTGCCGTGCCTCTTCGTCACTCACCATAAAATGCGCAGCGCCCTGCACCCGGTCGAGAACGTGGAGATAATAGGGCATTACACCCGCATCAAATAGCGCATTGCTCAAATCCGCCAGCGCGCGGGCACTATCGTTTACGCCACGCAGCAGCACGCTCTGATTGAGCAGCGTGATCCCCGCCTTACGCATCCGGCTCATGGCCGCGCGAAATGCGTCATCAATCTCATTGGCATGATTGATATGATTGACCAGCAACACCTGCAAACGCGACTGTTCCAGACGCGAGACTAACCCGTCGGTGATTCGTGCGGGGATCACAATCGGCAGTCGGCTGTGAATGCGCAGACGCTTAATGTGCGGGAGGGACTCCAGCTGCGTCAGGAGCCAGTCCAGCTCATGATCTTTTGCCATCAAGGGATCGCCGCCAGAGAAAATGATCTCATCAAGCTCAGGATGGGCCGCAATGTAGTCCATTGCCACCTGCCAGTTGCGCTTATTGCCCTGATTTTCGGCATACGGGAAGTGGCGGCGGAAGCAATATCGACAATTTACGGCGCATCCACCCTTTACCAGTAATAGTGCGCGGTTCTGGTATTTGTGCAGCAGTCCGGGCACCGCGCTGTTTTGTTCTTCCAGCGGATCGGTGCTGAAACCTGGCGCGGTGATAAACTCATCTTGGGCGCTAATCGTTTGTTTTAGCAGGGGATCGTCGGGATTGCCTTTCTCCATACGCGCGACAAATGCGCGGGGTACGCGCAGCGGAAAGAGTCGCTTTGCCTCACGGCCAGCGAGCAGGTGTTCATGCTTATCCAGCTCTAAAAGATGGAGTAATTCATCAGGACTGGTGATTACATCGGCAAGTTGCGATAACCAATCTTCTCTGGACGGGGTATTTAGGGTTACAATATGCGCCATTTTGTGGCTTAGCTACCAGTTAACAATTTTCAGAGGGCCTTATGGCGACTTACTATAGCAACGATTTTCGTGCTGGTCTTAAAATCATGATGGACGGCGAACCGTACGCGGTTGAAGCCAGCGAATTCGTTAAACCAGGTAAAGGCCAGGCGTTTGCACGCGTTAAACTGCGTCGCCTGCTGACCGGCACCCGTGTAGAAAAAACCTTCAAGTCTACTGACTCCGCTGAAGGCGCAGATGTAGTCGATATGAACCTGACTTACCTGTACAACGACGGTGAGTTCTATCATTTCATGAATAACACGACGTTTGAACAGCTGTCTGCGGACGAGAAAGCCGTTGGCGAAAGCGCGAAATGGCTGCTGGATCAGGCTGAGTGCATCGTGACGCTGTGGAACGGTCAGCCTATCGCTGTGACCCCACCAAACTTCGTTGAACTGGAAATCGTTGAAACCGATCCAGGTCTGAAGGGCGATACCGCAGGTACTGGCGGCAAGCCAGCGAAACTGTCTACTGGCGCCGTGGTTAAAGTGCCACTGTTCGTTCAGACGGGCGAAGTGATCAAAGTGGATACCCGCTCTGGCGAATACGTATCCCGCGTGAAGTAATTCATGTAAATGTTGAGAGGCGCAGCGCCCGCTGCGCCTGATTGATTCGGGCAGGGATGATGAAACGTACCGTTAAGATTCTGCTGTTACTGGCGCTGTCCAGCGCACTCATTTCTGGTTGTAATACCGCACGTGGTGTCGGCGAAGATATCAAATCATTGGGTAATGCCATTTCGCACGCCGCCAGCTAATACTGTTAAATTTTCCTAAAATTCCTTCCTTTTCCCTCATTGCACGGGATTTTGTCTATTCTTAGTTAGCTATACACAAATAACATTGGCTATAAAAGGAAGATATTATGGTTAAGAAAACAATTGCAGCGATCTTTTCTGTACTGGTGCTTTCCTCTGTTCTGACCGCCTGTAACACCACGCGTGGTGTGGGCGAAGACATTTCAGATGGTGGCAGCGCGATTTCAGGTGCAGCAACCAAAGCCCAGAACTAATCAAGCCCGGACGGTACGGTGCGGGATCTTTACCGTACCGTCAGCTTGCCACTTCGGTAAGCGATAAAAACGGTGAAAAGCGAGTATCCATGTGTAATTTCATGCGGATATTGCGTTTGTAGGTATAGACCGTTTTACCATTAATACTCAGCTTACTGGCAATCTTCTGATTGCTGGCTCCTTCCAGCCACAGCGCCAAAACCCTCTCTTCCTGCCGCGTCAGTAAAGGCGTAGCCATTTTGGGCAATTCATAGCTAACACATGCGCTCAGGGCATCGTTAATCACGGTTGCCAGCGTGTCGAGTGACGCTTTTTTCTCAAGCGTTGCCCAGAGAGGATATTGGTTTAAATAGCCCGACATCTCGGGTTTCTCCGCTGATTCTCCCCCGGATTGCAGCAAAATAAAGGGTACGGTTTCACTGGCAATCAATAAAGACGAGAGTTGCTGCACAGACTGAATATCCTGCATAAAACTGTCTACATCAGCGATAACCAGCGAGGGTTTCCAGTGCAGGATATGCTCTCTGGCAAGAAACAGATTGTTCAGCCCGGCGACCATAAAGGTGCCCGGGAGCAGTCCGGAATGATTGAGCCACGCTTCAAAGCCCGAACGGGTGAAGTGACATCGGTCAATCAACAAAATTTTGAACATAGTGGATTCACAGTTGGGAAAGGGTTTTCGCTTCCGGCCCTCAGAAAGCACACCATCATAGGGAAGTCCGATGAGTGATAAAGGACTGAACTACGTTGCATACTGAGGCTATTTCTCGCTTTAAACAGCCTGACGTAAATGGATTGAAATAAAATCGCTTTCTGAGCAGAATGTCATTCTCACTCAGCCTTACAGGACGACCTGTAAGCGCTTCTTCCATCGGGGACGGCCCCAGACTGTTATTTGAGTTAAGGAGCCTGATATGTCCTGGTTTATTCTGTTTATTGCCGGTTTGCTGGAAGTGGTGTGGGCCATTGGCCTGAAATATACCCATGGTTTTACCCGTTTGACGCCAAGCATCATTACGGTGAGTGCCATGATTGTCAGTATTGTGCTGCTGTCATGGGCGATGCGTTCGCTGCCGGTCGGTACGGCTTATGCCGTCTGGACGGGGATTGGCGCAGTGGGGGCTGCCATTACCGGTATTTTGCTGCTGGGCGAATCTGCGAGCCTGGCGCGTATTGCCAGCCTCGCATTAATCGTGGCGGGAATTATTGGGCTGAAACTCAGCACCCATTAATGGGGCTGTTCAACCCATATTAATTTCGAGACATCAAACCCTTGCCGGGTCGCGACATCCAGCATTTGCTCTTTCATCTCTTTGGAGAGGGTTGGCGTTCGTGACAGTATCCACAGATAGTCGCGATCCGGTCCGCAGACCAGCGCATGACGGTATTCTCTGTCCAGTGCGATCACGTTGTATCCCCCGTAGAAGGGGCCAAAGAATGACACTTTTAACGCGGCGCGCGTCGGCGCCCCCGTAAAGTACGCCTTTCCGATCGTTTGCTGCCACATGCCTCTGTCCGGATTGTATCCCCGATTAATGACCTGAAGACCGCCATCATCCATCTTGCTGTACGTCGCCGTTACGCGCTGAAGGCCACTCTCGAAGCGATGATCGAAGCGGGCGATTTCATACCATTTACCTAAAAAACGTTGAGCATCGAATTGACTGACGACGGTGACGCCAGGAGGTGGGGTGGGCGAGCTACAAGCAACCACTAAAAACGCGGCTGTCACCGCGGCGATAACAGGCAGAATGCGCATAGCTATATCCTTGCTGTTTTTTTGTTAAGTGTAGATGACAGCAAGGAAAATGCGGGTATTGTGCTGAAAATTTTACGGGCAGGCGCAACGCTTATCCGCCCTCAAATCATGTTCAGATAAGCGCAACGCCAACGGCTGTTTATTGCAGGGTATTTAAAATACGGTATGCCGCTGCAACCCGTGCGGGATTGGGGTAGCTTTTATTGGCCAGCATCACGATGCCAAGCTGCTTTTCCGGGATAAAGGCAACGTAGCTGCCAAACCCGCCAGTCGATCCGGTTTTATGTACCCAGGAGGCTTTGACCGGTGCAACCGGGGGCGACACTTCAGCCACCGGCAAGGGGGCAAGCGCAACCTTATTATCGCTTCCCTCCACGACCGTTCTGGCCTCTACCGGCCAGTTAAGCATCTCCCAGCCCAGCCCCTGGTATAATGATCCTGCGCGCCAGTAGCGCGACTGTGCCAGGGTCAGACCTTGCTTCAGGCTCGGCGTCTGCACGGCATCAGGCGTCATGTTTACCCTTACCCAGCTTGCCATATCCTCTATGTTGGATTTTACCCCGTAGGCTTCGGCGTCCAGCATTCCGGGTGAAACGCGCACCGCTTTGTTATCCCGATAGCCCCAGGCGTAATGCGCTTGTTCAGCCGCAGGAACGGTAATCCAGGTGTGATTGAGGCCGAGCGGTTGCAGGACCCGTGTGGTCATCGCCTGTTCGTAGCGCATCCCGGAAGGTTTAACCACCAGCGCGCCGAACAGGCCGATGCTGGCGTTGGCATAGAGTCGTGTTGAGCCTGGGGTCCACTGCGGCTGCCAGTGTTGATAGAACGCCAGCAGCGAATTGTTATCGGTCACACTGTCGGGTAACTGCAAGGGCAAACCGCCCGCGGTATAGGTCGCCAGATGAAGCAGCGTGATATTTTTCCACTGCGGGCCCGTCAGCGCAGGCCAGTATTGGGATGCAGGATCCGAAAGCGCCACTTCGCCGCGCGCCACCGCGTCGCCGCCCAGAACACCGGTGAAAGTTTTACTCACTGAACCCAGTTCAAACAACGTTTTCTGATCTACCGGCAGTTTTGTGGCTACATCGGCTTTACCATAGGTAAAGTAATAAGGTTTACCCTGATAAATAACTGCGACGGCCATACCGGGAATGGCCTGTTCTTTCATTAACGGCGTGATGGTGCGGTTGACCACCTCAGCCAGCTGTTTTTCTGACATTGTCCCGGCAAAGGCGGAGCAGGAAACGCCCAGCATCAGTGCGCAGCAAAGAGATTTGTTTATCATCTTTTATCTTCCGTAACAGGGTTATAGGGGGGGATGTCAGGGCCCATCAGACGGACACAGTGTGGAGGATTTGACTGCGCGTGACAAACGGGTAAATTTAGCATTAGGTGTTAATTTTTCTAACGGACCGATAATGACGCGCAGCTATATTCCGCTTAATTCCCTTCGTGCCTTTGAAGCTGCCGCCAGGCATCTTAGCTTCACGCATGCCGCCATCGAGCTAAACGTCACGCATTCTGCGATTAGCCAGCACGTAAAATCACTCGAACAACAGCTGAACTGCCAGCTTTTTGTGCGTGTCTCGCGGGGGCTGATGCTGACGACCGAGGGGGAAAATTTGCTGCCCGTGCTGAACGACTCCTTCGATCGTATTGCCGGCATGTTAGATCGGTTTGCCCATAAGCAAGCGCAAGAAAAACTCAAGGTCGGGGTGGTGGGTACCTTTGCCACGGGAATGCTTTTTTCCCAGCTGGAGGATTTTCGCCGGCGTTATCCGCATATCGATCTGCATCTCTCCACCCATAACAACCGGGTCGATCCGGCGGCTGAAGGGCTGGATTATACGATACGCTACGGTGGGGGCGCGTGGCATGGTACCGAAGCCGTATGGCTTTGCGCAGCGCCGATGGCCCCGCTCTGTACGCCCGATATTGCCGCCAGGCTTAAGGTTCCGGCTGATATGCTGAAATATACGCTGTTGCGCTCTTACCGGCGTGATGAATGGGCAATCTGGATGCAGGCTCAGGGAGAACAGCCGCCAGCGCCAACGCACCGGGTGATGGTCTTTGACTCCTCGGTGACGATGCTGGAGGCCGCACAGGCAGGGGTTGGCATTGCGATTGCCCCTGTCACCATGTTTTCGCATCTGATCAATGGCGAGCGCATCGTACAGCCTTTTGCGACGCAGATTGATCTGGGGAGTTACTGGCTGACGCGCTTACAGTCGCGCGCTGAAACGCCGGCGATGCAGGATTTTGCGCAGTGGCTGGTAGAAAAAATGCCGAAGTAAAAAGGCCCGCAAACCTGCGGGCCTGTTTATTCAGAGGGTGACAACAGCAATCAGGGTGACCACTGTCAGTATCGTTGCCAGACCGTAGAAGACCCATTTACCGTTTGGTACGTGGATTTTGAGGTCATGCATGGCGTGATGTATACGATGCAGACCCAGCCACAGCGGCAGGACAATCATCAGGAAGATGAACACCCGACCAATAAAGCTGCTCGCAAATGCCAGCACGCGGTCATAGCCCAGCGCATCTCCCGGGAATAACCCCAGCGGCAGCAAAATCGCCACCAGCAGCACGATCACCGGCGCGACGATAGCGCTCCACATGCCGCCTGCGCCAAAGAGGCCCCAGAATACCGGCTCGTCAGAACGTTTTGGATTTGGATTAATCACACAGGTCTCCTTACCAGAACAGGGCAACAAACAGAACGACCACAGTCACAACCGCAGTCACCGCCCAAAGCCCTTTGATAACTGGCTCTGGTCCCATTTTTTCGCCTTTAACGATGATATTGGCGGCTTTAGGAGCCAGCTCAAACCAGGTCTTGGTGTGTAACAGCGCGGCAGCAAGCACGATCAGGTTCAGAATTACCACAATCGGGTTTTGCAAAAAGCCGACAAAGCTGGCCCAGGTTTCCGGGCCATGTTTGAGCGCAAACAGGCCGTACATCAGCTCCAGACTGAACCAGACGGCGGGTACTGCCGTGCCTTCACGCAGCATATAGAAGCGATAAAACGGCAGATTCTTCCACCAGTTGGACGGCATTGGCCGCACGTAGGCTTTGCGTTTAGTCGTCATCATGCACTCCTTAGCGTGGTTTCAGGGTAGCGATAAGAAAGTCTTTCGAACTTTCCACTTTTCCCTGCTGAATAGCGGCGGCAGGGTCGACATGCTTCGGACACACTTCGGAGCAATAACCCACGAAAGTACAGCTCCAGACGCCATTCTGGCTGTTCAGCTGTGCCATACGTTCTTTTTTGCCGTGGTCACGGCTGTCTTCGTTATAGCGATGGGCCAGGGTGATGGCCGCCGGACCGATAAACTCTTTATTGAGACCGAACTGCGGGCACGCCGCGTAGCACAGGCCGCAGTTAATACAGCCGGAAAATTGATGGTATTTCGCCATCTGAGCCGGGGTTTGCGTGTTCGGCCCTTGATCCGGCGTGCGCGGGTTGCCAATGATATAAGGCTTAATGGCTTCCAGACTTTCAATAAAGTGGGTCATGTCGACCACCAAATCGCGCTCAATCGGGAAGTTGCCCAGCGCTTCCACCTTGATGCCTTTGGTGTATTCGCGCAGGAAGGTTTTACAGGCCAGTTTCGGCACCTTATTGACCATCATGCCGCAGGAGCCACAAATCGCCATGCGACAGGACCAGCGGTAGCTCAGATCTGGTGCCAGGTTATCTTTGATATAGCCCAGCGCATCGAGTAACGAAGTTTGCTCGTCGTAAGGGACATCATAGAATGCGCTGTGTGGTGCGGTATCCACTTCCGGGTTGTAACGCACTACTTCAATTTTCAGGGTTTGCATCTCAGCCATGGGTCGACTCCTTCTTCTCGGCTGCGTCCGCTTCTCCACCGTACATACGTTTTGCCGGTTGCAGTGTGGTGATTTTCACGTCGCTATAGTCCAGACGCGTCGTGCCGTCTGCGTCGCGGTAAGCAAGGGTATGCTTAAGGAAATTGACGTCGTCACGTTCGGTGCAGCCTTCATCCAGGCGCTGGTGCGCCCCGCGGGATTCTTTACGCGCCAGAGCCGAGTGGGCCATGCATTCGGCCACGTTGAGACCGTGACCCAGCTCAATGGTATAAAGCAGATCGGTATTGAACACGCTGGACGTATCGGTCACGCGTACGCGTTTGAAGCGCTCCTGCAGCTCCGCCAGCTTGTCGATGGTTTTCTGCATCAGCTCTGGCGTGCGGTAAATACCGCATCCTTCTTCCATCGACAGCCCCATCTCGTCGCGGATCTTCGCCCAGTTCTCAGTACCTTCCTGATTAACGAGCGCTTTCAGGCGTTTTTCAACATCGCTCACCTGTGCATCCAGCGCGGCGTTATTCGCCGCACCGGCGGTGGCTGCACGCTCCATGGCTTTTTCACCGGCCAGGCGACCGAAGACCACCAGTTCTGCCAGTGAGTTAGAGCCAAGGCGGTTCGCGCCGTGCAACCCAACGGAGGAGCATTCGCCCACGGCAAATAGCCCCTTAATACGGCTTTCACACTGCTGATCGGTTTCGATGCCGCCCATGGTGTAGTGTGCGGTAGGACGAACAGGGATCGGTTCTTTGACCGGATCTACGCCAACATAGGCTTTCGCCAGTTCACAAATAAACGGCAATCGTTCCAGTAATTTTTTCTCGCCCAGATGACGCAGATCGAGGTAAACCACATCGCCACGTGGCGTGGAGATGGTGTTGCCTTTGCGCCACTCGTGCCAGAATGCCTGGGAGACTTTGTCCCGGGGACCTAGCTCCATATATTTATTCTTCGGCTCACCAAGCGGAGTTTCCGGACCCATGCCGTAATCCTGGAGATAGCGGTAGCCGTTTTTGTTGACCAGAATACCGCCTTCACCGCGGCAGCCTTCCGTCATCAGAATGCCGGACCCCGGCAGGCCGGTGGGGTGATACTGCACAAACTCCATGTCGCGCAGCGGTACACCATGATTCAGGGCCATGCCCATACCGTCACCGGTAACGATGCCGCCATTGGTGTTGTAGCGATAAACACGGCCCGCGCCGCCGGTTGCCATGACAACCGCATTGGCGCGGATCTGCATGAGCGTGCCTTCCATCATATTCATGGCAACCAGCCCGCGCGCCTGACCGTCATCGACCAGAATATCCAGCACGAAGTGTTCGTCAAAGCGTTGAATTTGCGGGAACTGGAGAGAGGTCTGGAAGAGGGTATGCAGCATATGGAAGCCGGTTTTGTCGGCGGCGAACCAGGTGCGTTCGATTTTCATCCCGCCGAAGCGACGCACATTCACGCTGCCGTCAGGCCGACGGCTCCAGGGGCAGCCCCATTGTTCAAGCTGCGTCATCTCGGTAGGGCAATGATGGACAAAGTAATCAACGACATCCTGTTCGCAAAGCCAGTCGCCCCCGGCGACTGTGTCGTGGAAGTGATACTCAAAGCTGTCATGATCTTGCGCGACGGCGGCAGAGCCTCCTTCAGCGGCCACCGTGTGGCTGCGCATCGGATAAACTTTAGAAATCAGCGCGATTTTAGCATTCGGATTGGCCTGCGCTGCGGCAATCGCAGCGCGTAATCCCGCACCGCCAGCGCCTATTACGACAAGATCGGCTTGAAAAGTGTGCACGACATTCCTCCAGATTATTGTTTTTTCGCAACGTGATTACCTGAGGGTAGTTCACTTGCCCTGGGGCCATTGCGAAAGCGATTCCACTGCTCCTTTATGGGTAAAAGAGTATAACCGTATGGACGTCGGGGAAATTTGACGCGTTCGATTTTTTTGCTGTTATCTCTGGCGATTTATCATCCTGATTGATGAATTCCGTCACGGAATTGCGTTGATTTCTAAATCCAGAAAATTTACCGCGCAAAATTTGTCTCTCTGAGTACGAACGAGTAGACTTTGCGCCCTTGTCTGATATCGGAGAATTTCCCATGAGCGAAACGGCCACCTGGCAGCCGAGCGCCTCCATCCCTAACCTGTTAAAACGTGCGGCAATCATGGCGGAAATCCGTCGTTTCTTTGCCGACCGTGGTGTACTGGAGGTGGAAACGCCGTGCATGAGTCAGGCGACGGTCACCGACATTCATCTGGTGCCGTTTGAAACCCGTTTCGTAGGACCGGGCCATTCGCAGGGAATGAACCTGTACATGATGACCAGCCCGGAATACCACATGAAGCGCTTGCTGGCGGCAGGCTGTGGCCCGGTGTACCAGCTCTGCCGTAGCTTCCGTAATGAAGAGATGGGCCGTCACCATAATCCGGAATTCACCATGCTGGAGTGGTATCGTCCCCATTACGACATGTATCGCCTGATGAACGAAGTAGACGATCTGCTGCAGCAGGTGCTGGATTGTGCCGGCGCAGAGACGCTCTCTTATCAGCAGGTGTTCCAGCGTCACCTGGAGATCGACCCGCTTTCGGCGGACAAAACGCAGCTGCGTGAAGCCGCGGCGAAACTCGATCTCAGTAACGTGGCAGATGAAGAAGAGGATCGCGACACGCTGCTGCAGCTGCTGTTCGCCTTCGGGGTGGAACCGCAGATTGGTAAAGATCGCCCGACCTTCGTTTACCACTTCCCGGCAAGCCAGGCGTCTCTGGCGCAGATCAGCACGGAAGATCACCGCGTGGCCGAACGCTTTGAGGTGTATTTCAAAGGGCTGGAGCTGGCGAATGGTTTCCATGAACTGACGGATGCCCGCGAACAGCAGCAACGCTTCGATCAGGATAACCGTAAGCGTGCCGCGCGTGGTTTGCCGCAGCAACCTGTCGACACTCACCTGCTGGATGCCCTGAAAGCCGGGCTACCGGACTGCTCCGGCGTGGCGCTGGGGGTGGACCGTCTGGTTATGCTGGCATTAGGTGCCGAACAGCTTGGCGATGTGATTGCCTTTACCGTCGATCGGGCCTGATTCCGCCAGGGAGCTTCGGCTCCCTGTTCCCGCGTGGCAATGATCCTTTCCATTTATTCCCTCTGAAACTAAACGCTGCTCATTTCTGTTTACACGGGTCTTTTTCCTGGTTTGCCCTCTATAGCCACACAGATTGTCTGGTCTTCTGATAACATCCGCCGCAATTTATGACTCTTTCGGATGATGCTATGTCCCCCTCAATGAAGAAGATGACCCTGACCGGGCTTATCCTGATGATATTTACCTCGGTCTTTGGATTTGCCAACAGCCCCTCCGCGTTTTACCTGATGGGCTACAGTGCGATGCCGTTCTATATCGTTTCTGCTCTCCTGTTTTTTATCCCGTTTGCCTTGATGATGGCCGAGATGGGATCGGCTTATCGTAAGGAAGAAGGGGGTATTTATTCGTGGATGAATAACAGCATCGGCCCGCGTTATGCCTTTATCGGCACCTTTATGTGGTTCTCCTCGTATGTGGTGTGGATGGTCAGTACCGCGGCGAAGGTCTGGGTACCTTTCTCGACCTTTCTGTTTGGCTCCGACAAGACACAGGTCTGGGCGTTTGCGGGCCTGAGTTCAACACAGGTGGTGGGAATACTGGCGGTGTGCTGGATGGTGACGGTAACGCGGGTGGCCTCAAAGGGGATCAATAAAATTGCGCGTATCACCGCCGTCGGAGGCATCTCGGTCATGTGCCTCAACGTGGTATTACTGCTGGTGAGTATCGCGATTCTGTGCCTGAACGGCGGGCATTTTGCGGAACAGATAAATTTTGCCAGCTCGCCCAATCCGAATTATCAGTCGGGCCTCGCCATGCTTTCGTTTGTCGTGTTTGCCATCTTCGCCTATGGCGGCATTGAGGCGGTGGGGGGACTGGTCGATAAAACGGAAAATCCGGAAAAGAATTTTGCCAAAGGCATTATCTTCGCTGCGATCGTGATATCCATTGGGTATTCGCTGGCTATTTTCCTCTGGGGCGTCAGTACGAACTGGCAGCAGGTGCTGAGTAATGACACGACCAACCTTGGCAATATCACCTATGTGTTAATGAAAAGCCTGGGGATGACGCTGGGCCAGGCGATGCATCTGTCGCCAGAGGCCGCCATCACGATGGGTGTCTGGTTTGCGCGTATTACCGGCTTGTCGATGTTCCTGGCCTATACTGGCGCATTCTTCACTCTCATCTACTCGCCACTGAAGGCGATCATTCAGGGTACCCCAAAAGCGCTTTGGCCTGAGACAATGACGCGTCTTAATCCGGTTGGTATGCCTGCCAATGCGATGTGGATGCAGTGCCTGCTGGTCTCACTGTTTATTCTGCTGGTCTCGTTTGGCGGGGATACCGCGTCAGCGTTTTACAACAAGCTCACGTTGATGGCGAATGTGTCGATGACGCTGCCGTATCTTTTCCTGTCGCTGGCTTTCCCGTTCTTTAAGGCGAAGCAGGGGCTGGAACGTCCCTTTGTGATTTTCAAAACCCGCGCCGCCACGCTGCTGGCAACCACAGTGGTGGTGATGGTCGTGGCGTTTGCCAATATCTTTACCGTGATTCAGCCCGTGATTGAGGCAGGAGACTGGAATAGCGCGCTGTGGATGACGGGCGGCCCGATCTTCTTCTCGCTGCTGGCGATGGGGATTTATGAGAATTACCGCCGTCGTAATATGACTGGCCAGGCGGAGATGGTCTAATTTAAAGCGTCCCCTCCCGGGAGGGAGGGGGCGGCACTATAAACTCCCTGCCGGACGCGATCGCGCCGCAGAGGTCAAGGTTCTTCCTGTCTTACGCCCATCCAGCGTTTCCAGACGCATCTGGAATGGCGGGAAGGGCAGATCAATACCGTGCTCGTGGAATCCAGCCAGAATCAGCTGGTGGATTTCATGGCGCAGCGGCATACGATGCCCCATCTCTGCGGCGTAAATACGCAGTTCAAAGATTTGAATACCCTGCTGCAAATCAACCAGGAAGACTTCTGGCGCCGGGTTGTCGATCACCAGCGAGCAACGTTCTGCCGCCGTGTAGAGGATTTGCGTCACCTCTTCGCTGTTGGCATCGGACGGGGCCGGGACGGTCAGCACCACACGCGTTACGGAATCGGAAAGCGACCAGTTAATGAACTGTTCAGTGATAAAGGCCTTGTTGGGCACGATGATCTCTTTACGGTCCCAGTCGCTGATGGTCGTGGCGCGCGTATTAATCTTCGTGATACTGCCGGTCAGATCGCGGATCGTTACGGTATCGCCAATACGGATCGGTTTTTCGAACAGAATAATCAGACCAGAGATAAAGTTGGCGAAAATTTCCTGCAAACCAAAACCTAACCCGACACCCAGAGCGGCAACCAGCCACTGTAATTTCGCCCATTCGATGCCAATCATCGAGAACCCCACCAGCCCGCCAAACAACAAAATCAGGTATTTGGTGATGGTGGTGATGGCGTAGCCTGTCCCCGGGGTTAAATCCAGATGCTGCAGGAGTGCCAGCTCCAGCAATGCCGGGAAGTTACGTACCAGCTGCGTGGTGATGATCAAGACCAGAATAGCAATCAGCACGGCGCCCAGGGTGATCGGTTCAAGGCTTTCAACACCCTGCACGGTGGACGTGGCATCCCACAGAGAGATGTTCTCCAGGAAACTAAACGCCGAATGAATTTCCGACCACAGCACAATGACCGAGAGCAGGGCAATCAGCATCAGAATAGAACGCACCAGTCGTAAGGATTGGGTACTGATGGCATCAAGATCCAGCTCGACCTCATCGACCTCGCTCGTGCCTTCGATGCTGGTGGGGCTATGGGGATCTTCCTCGCCGCGTGCGCGCTGGGCAAGAATCTCTGCACGACGGTGTTTGGCGCGGTCAAATGCCAGACGACGACGCTGAATCAGCATCCAGCGCCGTATGATGTGGTAAACCACCAGCAACAGGAACCAGATAGCGACCGAGGTTTCCAGGCGCGCCAGCAACGCCTGCGCGGTCGCCAGATAACCCACGGCGGCAGCCAGAATCGCCATCAACGGTGCGCTGAGTAACAGATTCCACAGCATGCGGTTAACCATGTTGTCGCCGCTGCCGGTTTTGTCGACGTAGAGCGGAATATCCGCCTTCTTGAGGCTGAGCGTGACCATGGCCAGCGCACCGCAAATCAGGATAAAACAGAGGCGTCCCAGCGAGCCGGAAAACTCCCGGTCGTTGAGATTGTCGAACATAATCAGCGCCATGATCAGGGGCACGATAAGCCCGATACTCATCAGATAATAACGCATCGCCCGGGAGACACGATTCCGCGGCCAGCCAAAGTGCGTGATAAAAAGCCCATTAGGACGCGCAAACGTGGCGCAAATCATCACGACCCACAGCAGCGGTACCGTTGCGGTAACGCCGTCGCCTATGGCCACGGCTAGCGGATAAGGCCAGGCTTCCCGCAAACCATACCCCAGCGTCATCCACAGCACCGGTAACGGCGAGGCGACCAGAATGGACCAGAAGACGGTGCGCAGGGTGAGCCAGAAGTGATCCTGGGTCACTTTGCCGACACGGGCGCTGGAACGCTCCAGGAAGCGTGTGAAATGGCGACGGGAGTAGATGCTAAACCCGACCAGAATAAGCGCACCCAGCAGCGGGAAGATGGTCTCTTTGCTGGTCAGCACCATGACTCCCGCCTTGCCCACCTGCCCAAAAGTGTCCAGCGAGATCAATCGGCGCAGATCCTGAACGAGATCAATCGGCCATGAGATGGTCATCGGACGGACATCAGAGGTCCAGAAAAGGTAGCGGTGCGTCGCTTCGTTCACCTCTTTCAGCGCATCTTCAAGCTGGCTGTTGGAGACTTTCAGCTTCGTCAGCTCAAGGATTAAGGTATCGCCCCCCTGGAGCAATGAATTCAGTAATTCACGCTGGGTACGAAGCTGGGCTTCCAGAATTCGATTTTGTTCACTGGTCAGCGGCGAGCCGTCAGCCTGGTGAAGCTGGCGCACCTGCGGCTGCTTGTTGAGGAGGTCCTCATAACGCAGGCGCTGAACGCGAAGCTGCGCCATTTCCGTATCCAGTTGCTGCGGCTTTGGCATCTCGGGCAGGCGGGCGACCTGAGCGCGCAACGCTTCACCGAGTAAATTTGACGACCCCAGCCACTGGGACTGTTCACGCAGGGTATTGAGTGCCTGGCGCACCTGAAGTGTCTGATTGGTGGCCTGGCGCTGTTGCGACGCTACCAGATCCATCCGCTGTGCCTGTTGATTCAGCGCTGCAGACAGTTCGCGGTTAATTTTGAACTGATCAATGATGCCGGACGGCAAGTTTTCGCTGTTTTCAGCCAACAGTTCCGTGCTTTCCAGCGCGCGTTCCGCTTCACGCTGCCGCTGGCTATTGAGCTGATTGCGCAGCGTTTGCAGCCAGGCATCCAGCTGCTGGCTCTGTTTTTGCGCCAGTTCCGAGCGTAAACGCGCCAGTTCCTGACGGTTATTGGCCGAAAGTTGCGCCAGCTCCAGCTCATCAACCTGTGCTTTCAGTTTGGCGGATTCCGCCTGGAGGCTGAGATTCTGGGCTTGATTCTGGGGGGCCGTGCCGGTTTGCGTGCCGATGCGGCGTTCGACTTCATTGAGCTGGCGTCGTGCATCCGTTTGCTGCTGTGGCAGCTGACTCAGTGAATCGGCGATTTCGCGGGCGCGTTCCTGCTCCTGCTGCGCCTGACGGCTCTTTTCCAGAAGCTGGCTGCTGACCTGCAGGATCTCCTGATTCAGGGCGTCGGTTGACATGCCCGCAGGCACCTCGCGGGGTTCATCGCGCAGGTTGGCGAGCTGCGAACGCAGCGTTTGCGAGAGTTTGGGGAAATTATCGATAACCTGTTGATATTGCTCTGCGCGCTCAAGGGAACCTTTACGTTCCTCAAGCGCATTCAGAGCGGACTGAAGTGATTCAACGGCCTCAGGCTGGGCGGGTTTTGCCGCTTTCGCCTGCTCCAGTTCCTGGGTTATCTGTTTGGCATCGGGGGCTGTCGCTGCGTACGCCCCCACACTGAGGCACCAGGCCATCAGAAAAATGATAATCGGGCGCACGTCAGTGGTCCTTTCGTTAACCTTCGTCTTTCTTATCGTCTACCAGCGGGCTGGCGTCATGTTCGGCCTGAATCTCTTCTTCCGACAGTGGGGCAGGTTCCGCCGCGACAGGCGCAACGAAAGGCTCTGTCGATACGGCCAGCGGTTGACCAATCTTAGTCACTGATAAGCTTTCCAGCGACTCTACCAGCGTGACTTTGCCCGGTGCGAACAGGTTAATCACCGTAGAGCCCAGCTTAAAGCGGCCCATTTCCTGGCCTTTCAGCAGCGCGACGGCGCCATCGCTTTCGCCCGCAGGCCAGGTCCAGCGCTTGATCACCCCTTCGCGTGGTGGGGTGATGGTGCCAGCCCAGACGGTTTCAATGCTGCCGACGATGGTTGCGCCCACAAGGATTTGCGCCATTGGGCCAAATTCAGTGTCAAACAGGCAGATGACACGTTCGTTACGGGCGAACAGGTTCGGCACGTTCTGCGCGGTCAAATGGTTAACGGAGAAGAGATCGCCTGGCACGTAGATCATCTCACGCAGGATACCGTTACACGGCATGTGCACGCGGTGATAGTCACGCGGTGACAAATAGGTGGTGACGAAAGACCCGTTGCGGAACAGATCGGCCATCAGGTAGTTCCCTGCCAGCAGGGCTTCCATGCTGTAGTCGTGGCCTTTCGCCTGCAGAATTTTATCTTCTTCGATTTTACCTAACTGGCTGATAACGCCGTCGGCAGGCATGACCAGCACGTTCGGATCTGTGTTCAGCGGGCGAACGTCATCACGCAGTGGGCGCACGAAGAAATCATTAAAAGAGCGATAGCTGGCGGTATCCGGCTTTTGCGCTTCTTTCATATCAACCTTGTAGTATTTCACGAACAGGTCGATAACCAGTTTGGTCAGCCATCCCGCTCGTTTGCTTGCGCCCCAGCCCGCCAGGCGGGTGAGCCATAGTTTCGGCAGAATGTATTGAAGCGAAAGTTTAAATGAGTTTAACAAGGTAGCCTCCAGGCCATTGTTTTGTCGTTCCTGAATCCGGCCTACAGCAGCCGGAACCTGAAAAAAGGGGACGATTTTAGCGATGCTTAGCTTAATTGTCAGTTATCAGAATCAGAAAAGTTTTTACGCGTTTTTACCTGGTCCATGCTCTCAAGGATGCGGTGGTAATTATAGAAACGGGTCGGTGCGATTTTTCCGTTTTCAACCGCTTCGCGGATGGCGCAACCGGGATCGTTATCATGTTTGCAGTCGCGATATTTACACGCCCCTAAATACGCATGGAATTCGACAAAACCGTTAAAGATTTGTTCCGGCTCAAGGTGCCATAAACCGAATTCACGCACGCCAGGGGAGTCAATCACATCGCCGCCGTGAGGGAAATGGTACAGGCGCGATGCCGTGGTGGTGTGCTGACCAAGACCTGAGTTATCAGAGACCTCATTGGTGAGGATCTCTTGCTGCAGGCCCAGCAGGTTATTCAGCAGGCTGGATTTCCCTACGCCGGACTGACCGGCAAAAATGCTGATGCGATCCGTCAGTGCGTCTTCCAGTGGTTTAAGACCATCTTTTTTATGGCTGGAGACCATCAGCACGCGATAACCAATGGCGCGGTAGATGTCCATTTGCTCATTGACAAAACGCAGGCTGTTTTCATCGAGCAGATCGATCTTGTTCAGGACGATCAGCGGCTCAACGTCCAGCGTTTCACAGGCGACGAGATAGCGGTCGATAATATTCAGTGAAAGTTCAGGCAAGATCGCCGATACGATGACGATCTGATTGATGTTTGCGGCAATGGGTTTAACACCGTCGTAGAAGTCTGGACGCGTCAAAACGGACGTGCGCTCATGCACGGCTTCTACGATACCTTTGACCATGACGCCTTCAGCGGCGGCTTTACCCGGACGCCATACGACGCGATCGCCGGTGACCAGCGAGCGGATGGTACGACGAATATTGCAGCGGTGAACGCGGCCGTCGGCATCTTCCACGTCGGCATGCATGCCAAAGCGGCTAATGACAACGCCTTCTGTGGCTTCGCCAAAAAGGTTATCGTCGTAGTCGGGCTTCTCCCTTGTGGTTTTAAGACGGCGCTCGTGGTTGGCGCTCACGCGACGCTGCTGACCTTTGGAGAGTTTATTTTTACTCAATCGGGGTGGCTCCTGGTCGCCCATAGCGGGCAAAACCTCTATGATACACACTAATCAATACGAGTTAACCTGCTACAGCGGGTTATGCGAGAAGGGTGGAAAATAACATGAGCGCAGATGAAAACAACCTGATTTGGATCGATCTTGAGATGACAGGGCTCGATCCCGAGCGCGATCGCATTATCGAAATTGCCACGTTAGTGACTGATGCCAATCTCAATATTCTGGCCGAAGGGCCAACGATTGCCGTTCATCAGTCCGATGAACAGCTTGCTCTGATGGATGACTGGAACGTGCGCACACATACCGGCAGCGGCCTCGTAGAGCGAGTGAAAGCCAGCACCCTGGGCGATCGCGACGCTGAACTGGCGACGATTGAATTCCTTAAACAGTGGGTACCGCAGGGTAAATCACCGATTTGCGGTAACAGCATCGGCCAGGACCGCCGATTCTTGTTCAAGTACATGCCGGAGCTGGAAGCGTATTTCCATTACCGTTATCTGGACGTGAGCACGCTGAAAGAGCTGGCTCGTCGCTGGAAGCCTGAAATTCTGACAGGCTTTACCAAACAGGGCACGCATCAGGCGATGGACGACATCCGTGAGTCAGTGGCTGAACTGGCGTTTTACCGCGAGAATTTTATTAAGCTTTGATTTTCATGCCCGGAACGCTTGCGTGACCGGGCATTTGCCGTTAAATTGTCCAGCTTGCCGATTAATTAATCACTTGAACGTGATTTTTAAAAAATCGCTTTCTGGGGGGTTGCAGCTCAAAGGATTTCTCGTATAATGCGCCTCCCGTAACGACAGAGAATTACACGTTACGACAGCAGCAAAAGCAGTAACAGATTTGCGGGAATAGCTCAGTTGGTAGAGCACGACCTTGCCAAGGTCGGGGTCGCGAGTTCGAGTCTCGTTTCCCGCTCCAAAATTTGAAAAGTGTCGCAAGATACGCACCACCCAATCGCAGGATTTCACGTTGCTACCAGGCAGCCTGAAAGACGAAGATTAAGCGGGAATAGCTCAGTTGGTAGAGCACGACCTTGCCAAGGTCGGGGTCGCGAGTTCGAGTCTCGTTTCCCGCTCCAAATTTGAAAAGTATCGCAAGATACGCATCACCCAATCGCAGACGTTCGCGTTGCTACAAGGCAGCCTGAAAGATGCAGATTAAGCGGGAATAGCTCAGTTGGTAGAGCACGACCTTGCCAAGGTCGGGGTCGCGAGTTCGAGTCTCGTTTCCCGCTCCAAATTCTTCTTCAATATTTTGATTATCCACAGCGAATCTTTCGTTGGGGACGATTTTTATTTTCTTCGAAATATTATTGTAAACAGACTTATCCACAGGAAAGCCTGTCCTTCCCTCAAGTAGTAAACCTTCGCACGGTGAACGAATTTCGCGTAATGCGTTGAAATTAATAGTTAAAATTTGATTTCAAAATGTTAGCGAGATCACTTGACCTCATTGCAAAGCCTGATGCCACCTGACATCTGATTTTTATGCACAGGCTGTGAATATATCACGCATCGCGAACCAGCCCTTTTTCGATCACCCTTACCAGCCGCTGTTTCTTCGGAAGTTGCACCTCAACCACACAGGCATTTCGTTTCTCAATTTGCTGCGCAATCGCCCATTCTATGTGTTCGTCGAGAAGTGGGTGCTCACCACGGCGACTTTCAAGCGCGGTAATATTGGCTTCGTCCCAGGGGGCATTTCCCAGTGCCACCGCAATATTGCGCAGCCAGCGTAGATGACCGATGCGGCGGATGGCTGAGCCTTCTGTCACCTTAAGGAACCAGGCTTCGCTCCAGGCGAACAGTTCAATGAGCGGTGGGGCATGAAGGGCTTTACGCGGACTAAAATCCTCTTCGTCGGTCAGTTGTGAATAGCGATTCCAGGGGCAAATAAGCTGGCAATCGTCACAGCCGTAAATCCGGTTACCAATTAATGGCCGAAATTCTTCCGGAATCGCACCTTCCAGTTCGATAGTGAGATACGAGATACAGCGGCGCGCATCAACGGTATACGGCTCGACAATGGCGCCGGTGGGGCAAATCGTCATGCAGGCGACGCAGCGGCCACAGCCTTCTTCGACAGGGCTGTCGACAGGCAAGGGTAAATCGATCAGCAATTCACCTAAAAAGAAAAAGGACCCTGCATCCCGGCTAAGGATAAGTGAGTGCTTACCTGTCCAGCCGAGGCCAGCTTTTTCAGCCAGTGGGCGCTCAAGAATAGGCGCTGAATCCACAAAGGGTCTAAAATTCAGCGAGCCGCAGTGTTGCTGGATAGTTTCTCCCAGCTTTTTAAGACGGTTACGCAGCAACTTATGATAATCACGTCCCAGGGCGTAACGGCTGACGTAACCGAGGGAGGGATCTTTCAGCGTGCGGGCAAATGCCGCGTTGGCGGGGAGATAATTCATGCGCACGCTGATCACGCGTAATGTTCCCGGCAGGAGTTCATACGGACGAGCGCGCATCATACCGTGACGCGCCATCCACTCCATTTCTCCGTGGTATTGTTTGTCGAGCCACGCCTGTAGTTTTGGCTCGCTGGCAGAGAGATCGGTATCGGTGATACCCACCTTCTGAAAGCCAAGCTCGGCGCCCCACTGTTTAATATTTTGCGCTAACTGATTGAGATCGAGGGGCTGTGACATGACGGACCATACGGTGAAGAAAATCCCCGAAAGTATACCACATTCCATTTGGCCTGCGGATGAACTCCGTCACGCTGAAAAAGAGGCTGCAGACAGTCTGGGGGTAACCCTGTATGAACTGATGCAACGTGCGGGCGAAGCGACGTTTCAGGTGGCGCGCCAGGCTTATCCGCAGGCCAGTCACTGGCTGATTCTCTGCGGACTGGGTAATAACGGCGGTGATGGCTATGTGGTCGCCCGCCTGGCCGTCGCGGCGGGTCTGCAAGTGACCCTTCTGGCGCTGGAGAGCGATAAGCCGCTACCGGATGAGGCCGCAGAAGCGCGAGAAGCCTGGCTAAACGCCGGGGGTGAAATTCATCGCGCGGATACTGTCTGGCCGGAAGAGACTGACCTCATCGTGGATGCGCTGCTGGGCACCGGCTTAACGCAAGCGCCGCGTGATAACGTTGCGATGCTTATTAATCAGGCTAACGCGCATACAGCGGCCATCGTCGCCGTGGATATCCCGTCTGGCCTTTTGGCGCAAACCGGCGCAACGCCCGGTGCGGTCATTAACGCCCAACATACCGTGACCTTTATTGCGCTAAAGCCAGGGCTTTTGACCGGCAAAGCACGGGATGTCGTGGGTACGCTGCACCATAACAGTCTGGGTCTGGACGCCTGGCTGGCCGGGCAGGAGACCCGGATTGCACGTCTTGATGCGTCCCTGCTTTCGGGCTGGCTGCCGCCGCGTCGGCCTACATCGCATAAAGGCGATCACGGCAAACTGGTCATTATTGGTGGAGACCACGGTACCGCAGGCGCCATTCGCATGACCGGTGAAGCTGCATTGCGCACAGGGGCAGGGCTGGTGAGGGTGCTGACACGCAGTGAAAATGTGGCTCCCCTGATCACTGCCCGGCCTGAACTGATGGTACATGAGCTCACGCCCGCGTCGCTGGACGACAGTTTGCAGTGGGCTGATGTGGTGGTCATTGGCCCCGGTCTGGGCCAGCAGGCATGGGGGAAAGCCGCATTGCAAAAGGTGGAGAATTGCACCAAACCGATGTTGTGGGACGCCGACGCGCTTAACCTTCTGGCAATCAATCCTGATAAACGTCACAATCGCATTCTGACACCACACCCCGGCGAAGCCGCTCGGTTACTTAACTGTCGCGTTGCAGAAATTGAAAGTGATCGCTTACTTTCCGCCCAGCGTCTGGTAAAACGTTACGGAGGTGTTGTCGTTTTAAAAGGGGCGGGCACGATTGTGGCCAGCGAGTCTGGTGCGCTCAGTATTGTTGACGCAGGCAATGCCGGGATGGCGAGTGGCGGAATGGGCGATGTGCTCTCCGGCATTATCGGCGCGCTTGCCGGACAGAAACTCACCCTGAATGATGCAGCCAGTGCGGGTTGCGTGGTCCACGGCGCGGCGGCGGATAAGCTTGCCGCGGTTTACGGGACGCGTGGCATGCTGGCGACCGATCTTTTTGACACGCTACGGCGTGTTGTTAACCCAGATGTGATTGACGTAGAAAATGACTAATCGAGTGATTCCTTTACCCGACGAGCAGGCAACCCTGGATCTCGGCAAACGCATGGCGCAGGCCTGCGACGGCGCAACCGTCATCTATCTTTATGGTGATTTAGGGGCGGGTAAGACGACCTTTAGCCGGGGTTTTTTGCAAGCGCTGGGTCATAAAGGGAATGTCAAAAGCCCGACCTACACCCTGGTAGAACCGTACGCGCTTGAAAATTTGATGGTGTATCACTTCGATCTGTATCGACTTGCGGACCCGGAGGAGCTGGAATTTATGGGGATCCGTGACTATTTTGCCAACGACGCCATTTGCCTGGTGGAGTGGCCGCAACAAGGTGCGGGTGTGCTACCTGATCCGGATGTCGAAATTCACTTAGATTATCAGGCGCAAGGGCGTGAGGCCCGCATCAGTGCGGTTTCCTCATCAGGCAGTTCCTTACTGGCTCGTTTAGCAGGTATTGCGTAGGGATGACGGGATGATTTTTCGCGTGAAAAGTTGGTTGTTAGCGGCAACGGTTTTGCTGTGCACGCAGGCCGGTGCGGCAAACTTGTCAGATATTCAGGTCTCCAACGGAGACGCACAGGCGCGAATTACCTTTAGTTTTGTCGGCGATCCGGACTACAGCTTTTCGCAAGACGATAAGCGCAGCGTGGCGCTGGATATTAAACAGACAGGGGTGATTCAGGGATTACCGTTGCAGTTCAGCGGCAATAATCTGGTGAAAAGCATCCGCTCTGGCACGGCAAAAGACGCCCAGTCGCTGCGACTGGTGGTCGATCTCACGCAAAATGGCAAAACGCGCGTGGTGAAGCAGCAAAACGGGTCTAACTATACCGTGGTATTTACCATTAATGCCGATGCGCCACCCCCTCCGCCACCGCCACCACCCGTTGTCGCCAGACGTGTAGAGGCCCCGGTGGTTGCGCCACGTCCCGCTCAGCCTGCGAAAAACCCTTTCAAAGCAGAAAGTGAGCGTGTGACAGGAGCGATCAGCAGTAATACGGTCACCCGCCCGGCGGCACGCGCCAGTGCGGTCAGTGGTGAAAAAGTGATTATTGCCATCGATGCGGGTCACGGCGGGCAAGATCCTGGTGCGATTGGGCCAGGTGGCACACGCGAGAAAAACGTGACCATTGCCATTGCGCGGAAATTGCGTTCGCTGCTCAATGACGATCCGATGTTTAACGGGGTTATGACGCGTGACGGAGACTATTTTATCTCGGTGATGGGGCGCTCTGACGTGGCCCGTAAGCAAAATGCGAATTTCCTCGTCTCCATTCATGCTGACGCCGCACCCAATCGTAATGCGACGGGTGCTTCCGTATGGGTGCTGTCAAACCGACGTGCGAACAGTGAAATGGCGAACTGGCTCGAAGAGCACGAGAAGCAATCTGAGCTGCTGGGTGGCGCGGGCGATGTGCTGGCGAACAGCCAGTCCGATCCTTATCTCAGCCAGGCCGTTCTGGATTTACAGTTCGGTCATTCACAGCGTGTCGGTTATGATGTGGCAACAAACGTACTGAACCGGCTGCAAAGCATTGGTTCCATACATAAGCGTCGTCCGGAGCATGCCAGCCTGGGCGTATTACGCTCGCCGGATATTCCGTCCATCCTGGTGGAGACGGGCTTTATCAGTAACAACGGCGAAGAACGTCTGTTGGCCAGCGAAAGTTACCAGCAGCAAATTGCCGAGGCGATTTACAGCGGCCTGCGCACTTATTTTGCCGCGCATCCACTGCAATCAGCGCCGCAGGGCGGCGCCGGTCAAACGGCCAGCGCAGCGCAGCCGGGCGAAATGAGCGCGACCCACTAAGGAGAAATCATGCCGATTCAGGTTCTGCCGCCGCAGCTTGCGAACCAAATCGCCGCCGGTGAGGTGGTGGAACGTCCTGCATCGGTCGTGAAAGAGCTGGTTGAAAACAGCCTCGATGCCGGTGCAACCCGCATCGATATCGATATCGAACGCGGTGGCGCTAAGCTTATCCGTATTCGTGACAATGGCTGCGGCATCAAAAAAGACGAGCTGGCGCTGGCGCTGGCGCGTCATGCCACCAGTAAAATCGCCTCACTCGACGATCTTGAGGCCATTATTAGCCTCGGTTTTCGCGGTGAGGCGCTGGCCAGCATTAGCTCCGTTTCTCGCCTGACGCTGACCTCTCGCACGGCAGAACAGCAGGAAGCCTGGCAAGCGTATGCGGAAGGGCGTGATATGGACGTGACGGTCAAGCCTGCGGCTCATCCGGTGGGGACGACGCTGGAGGTGCTGGATTTATTCTATAACACCCCCGCTCGCCGCAAGTTCATGCGCACCGAGAAAACCGAATTTAGCCATATTGACGAAATCATTCGCCGCATCGCGCTGGCGCGTTTTGACGTGACAATCAACCTGAGCCATAACGGCAAAGTAATGCGCCAGTACCGCGCGGTCACGGAAGAGAGTCATAAAGCCCGGCGTTTAGGGGCCATTTGTGGTGCTGCGTTTGTTGAGCAGGCACTGGAAATTGAGTGGCAGCATGGCGATCTGGGTATGCGAGGCTGGGTGGCCGATCCCAACGCGGTAAATCCTGCCTTTGCGGAGATTCAGTATTGCTATGTGAATAACCGCATGATGCGCGATCGACTCATTAACCATGCTATCCGCCAGGCCTGCGAAGACAAACTTGGCGCCGACCAGCAGCCCGCGTTTGTGCTCTATCTTGATATCGACCCGCACCAGGTCGACGTCAACGTTCATCCGGCGAAGCATGAAGTGCGTTTTCATCAGTCTCGTCTGGTGCATGATTTTATTTATCAGGGGGTGCTGAGCGTTCTGCAACAGCAGGCTGAGCCCGTACTCCCCTTAACGGATGCGCCCCCTGCGGCCCGTCCGATTCCTGAAAACCGTGTCGCGGCGGGACGCAACCACTTTGCTGAACCGTCGACGGCGCGTGAGTCCGTTTCACCGGCATACAGTGCGGGTGGCGGCAGCCCACGTCCGACGGGGGCCAACTATCCGCATGCCCCTGGCTACCAAAAACAGCAGGGCGCGCTGTACAACAAACTGCTTGAGACACCTGCCGTCACGCGTAAAGAGCCGCCATTGCCGTCTCAACCCGCGCTGGATGGACACAGCCAGAGCTTTGGGCGCGTATTGACGATTATCGCGCCTGATACGGCGGTGCTGGAACGCGATGGCCAATTGGTCCTGCTGGCACTCACGGTGGCTGAGCGCTGGCTAAAACAGGCCCAGCTTACGCCAGGCGTTAATGCCGCCTGCGCGCAACCTTTGCTGATCCCTGTCCGGCTAAAGGTGTTACCTGATGAAGCGGCAGTGATAAACCGGGCAAATGCCTTACTGGCGGAAATGGGTATTGAGTGTGTCGTTGAGGCGCAGCATGTGACCGTTCGCGCGGTGCCTTTACCCTTACGCCAACAAAATTTACAAAACTTGATTCCTGAACTGATAGGCTACCTGGCAAAACAGACAGCGTTCGATGCTGCTAATACTGCCCAGTGGATGGCACGACGCTTAGCGAGTGACCACAACCCGTGGAATATGGCCCAGGCCATCACCGTACTGGCAGAAGTTGAACGTCTTTGTCCTCAACTGGTCAAAGCTCCGCCGGGTGGCTTATTACAACCTATTGATTTGCATTCGGCGATGAAAGCCCTGAAAGATGAGTGATGTAAGTAAGGCGAGCCTGCCTAAGGCAATTTTTTTGATGGGGCCAACGGCCTCCGGCAAAACCGCGCTAGCCATTGAGCTACGTAAAGTTTTGCCAGTAGAGTTGATTAGCGTCGATTCTGCCCTTATTTATCAAGGGATGGATGTCGGCACGGCGAAGCCAGATGCGGAAGAACAGCGTGCGGCGCCGCACCGGTTGTTGGATATTCTCGACCCGGCGCAGGCCTGGTCCGCCGCGGATTTCCGTCGGGATGCGTTAGCGCACATGGCAGACATTACAGCGGCAGGACGGATTCCGCTGCTGGTGGGTGGAACCATGCTCTATTTCAAGGCGTTGCTGGAGGGGTTATCACCTCTTCCGTCTGCGGATCCTGAAATCAGAGCAAAGATTGAGCAACAGGCGGCAGAGCAGGGCTGGAGCGCGTTGCATGCGCAACTGGAACAGATTGATCCGGTTGCTGCAGCACGGATTCATCCAAATGATCCGCAAAGGCTTTCCCGGGCACTGGAAGTTTTTTTCATTTCGGGTAAAACTTTAACGGAACTGACGCAAACGTCAGGAGAGGCTCTGCCGTATCAGGTGTATCAGTTCGCCATCGCCCCGGCGAGCCGTGAACTGCTCCATCAGCGAATTGAGCAGCGTTTTCATCAGATGTTAGCTTCAGGTTTTGAAGCAGAAGTGCGAGCGTTATTTGCTCGCGGAGATTTGCATACGGACATGCCTTCCATTCGTTGTGTTGGATACCGCCAGATGTGGTCATACATTGAAGGCGAAATCTCATACGATGAAATGGTTTATCGAGGTATTTGCGCCACCAGACAGTTGGCGAAGCGCCAGATCACCTGGTTGCGCGGTTGGGACGGAATTCACTGGTTAGACAGCGATAAACCGGAACAGTCGTTCAACGATGTTTTACAGGTAGTGGGTGATATCGCACACTGAATGTGTACAATTAAGCCGTATCGTGCGCAATTTTCAGAATCGCAAGGTTCTAAGTACATAACAAGCATATAAGGAAAAGATAGAATGGCTAAGGGGCAATCTTTACAAGATCCGTTCTTGAACGCACTGCGTCGTGAACGTGTTCCAGTTTCTATTTATTTGGTGAATGGTATTAAGCTGCAAGGTCAGATTGAGTCTTTCGATCAGTTCGTGATTCTGTTGAAAAACACGGTCAGCCAGATGGTCTATAAGCACGCTATTTCTACTGTTGTTCCGTCTCGTCCAGTATCTCATCACAGCAACAACGCTGGCGGCGGCACCGGTAGTAACTACCATCATGGCAGCAACGCGCAAGGTTCTTCTGCTCCTGCGCAGGACAGCGAAGAAACCGAATAAGGTTACGGGCTGTTTATCCACACGGGGAGCCAGATTTTCTGCGTTCCCCGCTGATTTATCTTGAGGATTATACGCTTGTTTGACCGCTATGATGCCGGTGAGCATGCGGTACTGGTACACATCTACTTTACGCAAGACAAAGACATGGAAGACCTCCAGGAGTTCGAAGCTCTGGTCTCTTCCGCTGGCGTCGAAGCAATGCAGGTGATTACTGGTAGCCGTAAAGCACCGCACCCGAAGTATTTTGTTGGTGAAGGTAAAGCAATCGAAATCGCGGAGGCTGTAAAAGCGCTCGGCGCCTCAGTCGTGCTGTTCGATCATGCGCTCTCTCCGGCTCAGGAACGTAATCTTGAACGTCTGTGCGAATGTCGGGTTATCGATCGTACAGGGCTGATATTAGACATTTTTGCTCAACGTGCGCGTACCCACGAGGGGAAACTGCAGGTTGAGCTGGCGCAGTTGCGCCATCTGGCCACCCGTCTTGTGCGTGGCTGGACCCACCTTGAAAGACAAAAGGGCGGGATCGGTTTACGTGGCCCGGGTGAAACCCAGCTCGAAACCGACCGTCGATTATTACGTGGCCGTATTACCCAGATCCTCTCACGTCTGGCCCGAGTGGAAAAACAGCGTGAGCAAGGGCGTCGTTCGCGAACCAAAGCCGACATTCCGACGGTGTCGCTGGTGGGGTATACCAACGCCGGTAAATCTACCCTCTTTAATCAGATTACTGAGGCCCGGGTCTATGCCGCGGACCAGCTGTTTGCGACCCTGGACCCCACGCTTCGTCGCATTGATGTGGCGGACGTAGGCGAGACTGTACTGGCGGATACCGTTGGGTTTATCCGCCATTTGCCGCACGATTTAGTTGCGGCGTTTAAAGCGACATTACAAGAGACGCGTCAGGCGACTCTGCTGCTGCATATCATTGATGCAGCTGATGTTCGTGTGCAGGAAAACATCGATGCTGTGAATACCGTGCTGGAAGAGATCGACGCGCACGAGATTCCCACGCTATTGGTGATGAACAAAATCGATATGCTTGATGACTTTGAGCCGCGTATCGATCGAGATGAAGAGAACAAACCGATTCGGGTCTGGCTTTCAGCCCAGACTGGAGTGGGTGTGCCACTCCTTTTCCAGGCTTTGACAGAACGTCTTTCCGGTGAGGTCGCTCAGCACACGCTGCGTTTGCCTCCACAGGAAGGTAAGCTGCGCAGCCGGTTTTATCAGCTTCAGGCGATAGAAAAAGAGTGGATGGAGGATGACGGCAGCGTGGGAATGCAGGTGCGTATGCCGATCGTTGACTGGCGTCGCCTCTGTAAACAAGAACCTGCGCTGGTCGACTACATCGTCTGACCAGAAAGGGAAGCCTGAATAATTCGCCCTTGCATAACAAATATGGAGCATATACATGGCGTGGAATCAGCCCGGTAATAACGGACAAGACCGCGACCCGTGGGGAAGCAGCAATAATCAAGGCGGCAACTCTGGGGGAAATGGCAACAAAGGTGGTCGCGAGCAGGGTCCTCCTGATCTGGACGATATCTTCCGCAAGCTCAGTAAAAAACTGGGCGGTCTGGGAGGTAAAGGTTCCGGTTCGGGTGGCAATAGCCCTCAAGGTCCGCGCCCGCATATTGGTGGCCGTGTAGTGGGCATTGTTGCCGCTGCCGTGGTGATCATTTGGGCAGCCAGTGGCTTCTATACCATTAAAGAAGCCGAGCGTGGCGTCGTAACGCGCTTCGGTAAATTTAGCCATCTGGTTGAGCCGGGTCTGAACTGGAAGCCAACGTTTATCGATAACGTGACCGCGGTTAACGTGGAATCGGTACGTGAACTGGCGGCGTCCGGTGTGATGTTGACCTCTGACGAGAACGTGGTTCGCGTTGAGATGAACGTCCAGTACCGCGTCACCGATCCGCAGCACTACCTGTTTAGCGTGACCAGTGCAGATGACAGTCTGCGCCAGGCAACCGACAGTGCGCTGCGCGGTGTGATCGGTAAATACACCATGGACCGCATTCTGACCGAAGGTCGTACCGTTATTCGTAGCGATACCCAGCGTGAGCTGGAAGAGACGATTCGCCCGTACAACATGGGGATTACCCTGCTGGACGTCAACTTCCAGGCTGCTCGTCCGCCGGAAGAGGTGAAAGCGGCCTTTGATGATGCGATTGCTGCACGTGAAAACGAACAGCAGTACATCCGTGAAGCCGAAGCGTACACCAACGAAGTGCAGCCACGTGCTAACGGTCAGGCGCAGCGTATTCTTGAAGAGGCGCGTGCCTATAAGACCCAGACCATCCTGGAAGCTCAGGGTGAAGTGGCTCGTTTTGCGAAGCTTCTGCCGGAATACAAGGCGGCCCCGGAAATTACCCGTGAACGTCTGTATATCGAGACCATGGAGAAGGTGCTGAGCCATACGCGTAAAGTGCTGGTTAATGAAAACAAAGGTGGCAACCTGATGGTTCTGCCGCTGGACCAGATGCTGAAAGGCGCGAATACGTCAGGTGCGAAACAGGATACAAGCGGAGCAAATAATCTGCTGCGCCTGCCACCGGCCTCCTCAAGCAGCTCTGGTGCAAAATCCACGTCTTCTTCAAACGATGGTGACATCATGGACCAACGTCGCGCTAACGCGCAGCGTAACGACAGCCAGCGTCAGGGGGAATAACGATGCGTAAGTCAGTTATTGCGATTATTATCATCGTGCTGGTAGTGCTTTATGCCTCTATCTTTGTGGTGAAAGAAGGCGAACGCGGTATTACGATGCGATTTGGCAAAGTATTGCGCGACGATGAAAACAAACCGCTGGTCTTCGAGCCGGGTCTGCACTTTAAGCTCCCGATGATTGAATCAGTGAAAATGCTCGATGCCCGTATCCAGACGATGGATAACCAGGCCGATCGTTTCGTGACCAAAGAGAAGAAAGACCTGATCGTCGATTCCTACATCAAATGGCGTATCAGCGATTTCAGCCGCTACTACCTGGCAACGGGCGGCGGTGACGTCTCTCAGGCCGAAGTGCTGTTGAAACGTAAATTCTCTGACCGTCTGCGTTCTGAAATTGGTCGTCTGGATGTGAAAGACATCGTCACCGACTCGCGCGGTCGCCTGACGCTGGAAGTGCGTGATGCATTGAACTCCGGTTCTGCAGGCACCGAAGATGAAGTCGCGACGCCAGCAGCGGATGATGCGATTGCTAAAGCGGCAGAGCGTGTTCAGGCTGAAACCAACGGTAAAGTCCCGGTGATCAACCCGAACAGTATGGCTGCACTGGGTATCGAAGTGGTTGACGTGCGTATCAAGCAGATCAACCTGCCGGTGGAAGTGTCCGAAGCGATTTATAACCGTATGCGCGCTGAGCGTGAAGCGGTAGCGCGTCGTCACCGTTCACAGGGTCAGGAAGAGGCTGAGAAGCTGCGTGCAACGGCGGATTACGAGGTCACGAAGACGCTGGCCGAATCTGAACGCCAGGGCCGTATTATGCGTGGTGAAGGTGATGCTGAAGCTGCCAAACTGTTTGCTGATGCATTCAGTCAGGATCCAGACTTCTATGCCTTTATCCGTAGCCTGCGTGCTTACGAGAACAGCTTCCAGAGCAACCAGGACGTCATGGTGCTCAGCCCGGACAGCGATTTCTTCCGCTACATGAAATCGCCAGGCAACGCGACCCGATAAGTTTCGGCAGTCCGTTGTCAAACCACCGCTCTTAACGGAGCGGTGGTTTTCTTTTTTAAGGAATGCAAATGAACTCCACGATTATCCTCGCGCTGGCGTTAGTGTTGGTGCTGGAAGGGTTAGGCCCGATGCTTTATCCAAAGGCCTGGCGGCGTATGATTTCGAGTCTGACACAATTGCCCGATAATATTTTGCGTCGTTTTGGCGGTGGTCTTGTGGTTGCCGGAGTGGTGATCTACTACATGTTGAGGAAAACGATTGGCTGATCAAAAAGTGGTCGGATTTGGTCTATTCTGAGGTCAAAAAGTGCTGTAACTCTGAAAAAGCGGTGGTAGAATCCATTTTTAAGCAATCGGTGATTTTTAAAATGGGTAACAACGTTGTCGTACTGGGCACCCAATGGGGTGACGAAGGTAAAGGGAAGATCGTCGATCTTCTGACTGAACGTGCTAAATATGTTGTACGCTATCAGGGTGGTCATAACGCTGGCCATACTCTCGTAATCAACGGTGAAAAGACCGTCCTCCATCTTATTCCATCAGGTATTCTTCGCGAAAATGTGACCAGCATCATCGGTAACGGTGTTGTATTGTCTCCTGCTGCGCTGATGAAAGAGATGAAAGGCCTGGAAGACCGTGGTATCCCGGTTCGTGAGCGTCTGCTGCTCTCAGAAGCCTGTCCGCTTATTCTTGATTATCACGTTGCGCTGGATGTGGCACGTGAAAAAGCACGTGGTGCGAAAGCTATCGGGACGACCGGTCGCGGTATCGGCCCGGCTTACGAAGATAAAGTCGCTCGTCGCGGTCTGCGCGTCGGTGACCTCTTCGATAAAACGACCTTCGCTGAAAAACTGAAAGAAGTGATGGAATATCACAACTTCCAGCTGGTGAACTTCTACAAAGCTGACGCCGTTGACTACCAGAAAGTCCTGGATGATGTCATGGCGGTAGCGGATATCCTGACCGGTATGGTTGTGGATGTGTCCGATCTGCTGGACCAGGCGCGCAAGCGTGGCGATTTCGTCATGTTTGAAGGCGCACAAGGTACGCTGCTGGATATCGATCACGGTACCTATCCGTACGTCACCTCCTCTAACACCACTGCGGGTGGCGTTGCGACCGGTTCTGGTTTGGGTCCACGTTATGTGGATTACGTTCTGGGCATCATCAAAGCATACTCCACGCGCGTGGGTGCGGGTCCATTCCCGACTGAGCTGTTTGATGACATCGGCGAGTTCCTCTGCAAGCAGGGTAATGAATACGGCGCAACGACAGGTCGTCGTCGTCGTACCGGCTGGCTGGATATTGTTGCGGTTCGTCGTGCAGTGCAGATCAACTCACTGTCTGGCTTCTGCCTGACCAAGCTGGACGTGCTGGACGGCCTGAAAGAAGTGAAACTGTGCGTGGGCTACCGCATGCCAGATGGCCGCGAAGTGACCACGACTCCGCTGGCTGCTGACGATTGGGAAGGTATCGAACCCATCTACGAAACCATGCCGGGCTGGTCCGAAACCACCTTTGGCGTGAAAGAGCGTAGCGGTCTGCCTCAGGCAGCCCTGAACTACATCAAGCGTATTGAAGAACTGACCGAAGTGCCGATTGATATCATCTCAACTGGCCCTGACCGTTCTGAAACGATGATTCTGCGCGATCCGTTCGACGCATAATCCTTGTCGTGCTGGCCTGCGGGGAAACTCGCAGGCTGGATAAGCGCAGCGCCATTCGGCGATCGCGCGCTGTTCCTCGCTTTTTCCCCCTTTCAGTTCAAATAAATTAACCGCTAAGTATCTGGCTGGTTTATCATCAATAGTGAATATCTCTGCGGTTTGACCGCGTTTTCCCTTTTCCCTGAGGTTGATGTGCAGTTAACGAGTTTCACCGATTACGGCTTACGAGCGCTGATTTACATGGCGTCGTTGCCACAAGGACAAATGACCAGTATCTCGCAGGTAACCGAGGTCTACGGTGTGTCCCGTAATCATATGGTCAAAATAATCAATCAACTTAGCCGTGCGGGATACGTTACTGCCGTCCGCGGGAAAAACGGAGGGATCCGTCTCGGTAAACCGGCACAGAGTATTCGTGTTGGGGATGTGGTGCGTGAACTGGAGCCTTTATCTCTGGTGAACTGCAGCAGTGCCTTTTGCCACATTACACCCGCTTGTCGCCTGAAACAGGTGCTTTCTCAGGCCGTGCAAAGTTTTCTCAAGGAACTGGATAACTACACGCTGGCCGATTTGGTTGAAGAGAATCAACCACTGTATAAATTATTGCTGGTGGAATGAAGAAAATTTCCACCGGAGCTGACAACGGAGGAACCGACATGTCACAAGATCCTTTCCAGGAACGCGAAGCCGAAAAGTACGCGAATCCTATCCCAAGCCGCGAGTTCATCATTGAACACTTAACTAAACGCGAAAAACCCGCTAATCGTGAAGAACTTGCTGAAGAATTACATATTGAAGGCGAAGAGCAGATTGAAGGCCTTCGCCGTCGCCTGCGAGCCATGGAACGCGATGGCCAACTGGTCTTTACCCGCCGCCAGTGCTATGCGCTGCCGGAGCGTCTCGATCTGCTGAAAGGCATCGTCATTGGTCACCGCGATGGCTTTGGCTTCTTGCGCGTTGAAGGGCGCAAAGACGATCTTTATCTCTCGTCCGAGCAGATGAAAATGTGTATCCATGGCGACCAGATCCTGGCGCAGCCGCTGGGTGCCGATCGTAAAGGTCGTCGCGAAGCGCGTGTTGTGCGCGTTCTGGTGCCGAAAACCAGCCAGATTGTGGGCCGCTACTTCACCGATGCCGGTGTGGGCTTTGTGGTGCCTGACGACAGTCGTCTGAGTTTTGACATTCTGATCCCGCCGGAAGAGGTAAAAGGCGCACGCATGGGCTTTGTGGTGGTCGTTGAGCTGACTCAGCGTCCAACCCGCCGTACCAAGGCCGTGGGTAAAATCGTCGAAGTGCTGGGCGATAATATGGGGACCAGCATGGCCGTGGATATGGCGCTGCGTACGCACGAAATCCCGTACGTCTGGCCGAAAGCGGTTGAAGATCAGGTTGAAGGCCTGAAAGAGCAGGTACCTGAAGAAGCCAAAGTGGGCCGCGTTGATTTGCGTAGCCTGCCGCTGGTCACCATTGATGGTGAAGATGCCCGCGACTTCGATGATGCGGTTTACTGTGAGAAAAAACGCGGCGGTGGCTGGCGTTTATGGGTCGCCATTGCTGACGTCAGCTATTACGTGCGTCCTGGCACGCCGCTGGATAGCGAAGCGCGCAGCCGTGGGACATCCGTGTACTTCCCGTCGCAGGTCGTGCCGATGCTGCCTGAAGTCCTCTCAAACGGCCTGTGCTCGCTGAATCCGCAGGTTGATCGCTTGTGTATGGTGTGCGAGATGACCATCTCCACCAAAGGGCGTTTAACCGGCTATAAATTCTATGAAGCGGTGATGAGTTCCCATGCACGTCTGACCTATACCAAGGTCTGGCATATGTTGCAGGGCGACCAGGAGCTGCGTGAGCAGTATGCCCCGCTGGTCAAACACATCGAAGAGCTGCATAACCTCTACAAAACGCTGGACCAGGCGCGTGAAGAGCGCGGCGGGATCTCCTTTGAAAGCGAAGAGGCGAAGTTTATCTTCAACGCTGAGCGCCGCATTGAGCGTATCGAACAGACGCAGCGTAACGATGCGCATAAGCTGATCGAAGAGTGCATGATTCTGGCGAACATCTCAGCGGCACGGTTTGTTGAGAAAGCGAAAGAGCCTGCGCTGTTCCGTATTCACGATAAACCCACGACGGAAGCGATTACTGCGTTCCGCTCTGTGCTGGCGGAGCTGGGTCTGGAGCTGCCAGGCGGCAGTAAACCTGAGCCACGCGATTACGCCGAACTGCTGGAATCCATCGCCGATCGCCCTGACGCGGAAATGCTACAAACCATGCTGCTGCGTTCGATGAAACAGGCCATTTACGATCCGGAAAACCGCGGTCACTTTGGCCTGGCGCTTCAGTCCTACGCACACTTTACCTCGCCGATTCGTCGTTATCCGGATCTCTCTTTGCACCGCGCCATTAAGTATCTGGTCGCGCAGGAGCTGGGACATAAAGGTAACACCACGGAGACCGGTGGGTATCACTACACCATGGAAGAGATGCTCCAGCTTGGTCAGCATTGTTCCATGGCGGAGCGCCGTGCTGATGAAGCCACTCGCGATGTGGCTGACTGGCTGAAGTGCGACTTTATGCTGGACCAGGTGGGCAATGTCTTTAAAGGCGTCATTGCCAGCGTCACCGGTTTTGGTTTCTTTGTGCGTCTTGATGAGCTGTTCATTGACGGCCTGGTCCACGTATCCTCCCTGGATAACGATTATTATCGTTACGATCAGGTCGGGCAGCGTTTGACCGGCGAGTCAGGTGGTCAAACATACCGTCTGGGCGATCGCGTGGAAGTGAAAGTCGAAGCCGTTAATATGGATGAACGTAAGATTGATTTCAGCCTGATTTCAAGCGAACGTGCGCCACGTAACGTAGGCAAAACCGCGCGTGACAACGCCAAAAAAGGACCGGCCGGGAAAAGTAACGGCAAGCGTCGTCAGGCAGGTAAAAAGGTGAACTTCGAACCGGACAGCGCATTCCGCGGCGGTAAAGACAAACCGAAATCAGCGAAGCCGCCAAAAGCGAAACAAGAGAAAAGTGCCAAAAAGCCTTCAGCGAAGACGCAAAAAATAGCGGCTGCCACGAAAGCGAAACGCGCATCGAAGAAAAAAGTGGCGGAGTAATTCCCTCACCCCAGCCCTCTCCCCCAGGGGAGAGGGAGAATGTTCTGTAGGCCGGGTAAGCGCAGCGCCACCCGACAAAAAGTCATAATGAGAACCATCAATGAGTGAAATGATTTACGGCATCCACGCGGTGCAGGCCCTGCTGGAGCGCGCACCAGAGCGTTTTCAGGAAGTCTATATTCTGAAAGGGCGTGAGGATAAACGTCTGCTGCCGCTGATCCATGCGCTGGAAGCGCAGGGCGTCGTGATTCAGCTGGCCAGCCGTCAGTTCCTCGACGAAAAAAGCGAGGGGGCGGTACACCAGGGGATTATTGCGCGGGCCAAACCGGGTCGTCAGTACCAGGAAAACGATCTGCCGGATTTGCTTGCCCAACTGGATAACCCATTCCTGCTGATCCTCGATGGCGTCACCGATCCGCATAACCTCGGCGCCTGTTTGCGTAGCGCAGATGCTGCTGGGGTGCATGCGGTGATTGTGCCACGCGATCGCTCTGCACAGTTAAATGCAACCGCGAAGAAAGTCGCCTGCGGCGCGGCGGAAAACGTGCCGTTGATTCGCGTGACCAACCTGGCACGCACCATGCGTCAGCTTCAGGAAGAGAACATCTGGATTGTCGGGACCGCAGGGGAAGCCGATCACACCGTCTATCAGAGCAAACTGAACGGGCGCCTGGCGCTGGTGATGGGTGCAGAAGGCGAAGGTATGCGTCGCCTGACGCGCGAACATTGCGATGAGCTGATCAGCATTCCCATGGCCGGGAGCGTCTCTTCTCTGAACGTCTCCGTGGCAACGGGCATCTGCCTGTTCGAAGCGGTTCGTCAGCGCGGGCAATAAACAGCAAGGCCGTCCATGGGACGGCCTTTAGTGATTTCTTTCTCCCACAGGGCGAGGACATCAGACGATAAGGACGTTACTCTTCCAGTGACCGTAAGTGGTCATCCTTTCTGAGCGTCATCAGTGCCACCAGACTCACTACCGCCGTGGTCATCACGTAGTACGCCGGGATATCCAGATTACCGGTTTGCTTAATCAGGCCTGTAATGATCAACCCCGCGCAGCCTGAGAAAATCGCATTCGATAACGAATAGGCCAGTCCAAGACCGGTATAGCGCACCCGTGTCGGGAACATTTCTGACAGCATCGCCGGGCCAGGGCCGGCCAGCATGCCAACCAGTCCACCGGCAATCAGCACCACAATCGCTTTAATCGCCAGCGTGCTGGTGTCAGCCTGCAGAATTTTCAACAGTGGCAGCGCCAGAACGAGCAGCAATACCGTGGCAACCATCATCACCGTGCGACGCCCGATACGATCGCTCATGATACCCGCCGGAATAATGGTGATCGCAAAACCGATATTGGAGATCACCGCAATCAGCAGCGCCTGGTTGAAGCCCGTATGCAGGGCCGACTGCAGATAGGTTGGCATGATGACCAGGTAGGTATACCCCGCGGCGGACCATACCATCACCCGGCCAATCCCCATGGCAATGGCTTTCAGCGTATCCGTAGTACGCGCCTGCGCGACGGCGGGCTTAACCTGTTGTTTGACGAAGCTGGGCGTCTCTTCCATGCTTACCCGCAGCCACAACGCCACAATGCCCATCGGCAGCGCCAGGAAGAAAGGGATGCGCCAGCCCCACTCATGCAACGCTTCTGGCGTCAGCAGCGCTGAGAGCAGCGCGACGGTGCCCGCACCTGCCAGCAGACCCAATGCCACGGTAAAGGATTGCCACGCCCCGTAGAGGCCTCTCTTGCCGCGTGGTGCGAACTCCGTCATCAGCGATACGGCGCCGCCATACTCTCCCCCGGCGAATAATCCCTGCAAAATGCGCAGCCCGGTAATGATTAACGGCGCGGCGATACCAATACTGGCATACACCGGCACCAGGCCAATAGCCGCGGTGGCGAGCGTCATCAAGACCAGAACGATGATAAGCGTTGGCTTACGGCCAATACGATCGCCCATGCGCCCAAACACCACTGCGCCAAGTGGACGGAAGAAAAAGGCGATAGCAAAGGAGGCATAGGTCAGGATCAGGCTGGTCAGACCCGACTCCCCCTCAAGCTGGAAGAAGTTCTTCGCGATGACGGTTGCCATAAAACCATACACCGCAAATTCATACCATTCGATGAAGTTGCCGATAGAGCCAGCAATTAAAGCGCGCTTGTGAGCATCTGGCGCAGGGTGTGAAGCGTGCATAATCATTCTCTTCTGAAAGGTGAGAATAAATTATTCAACACATTCGCTGATGTGAAATAGTTTATTCTTATATTGTGTGAGCTGTTTCACGAATGAATTCAGCGAGATCGTCACGCTGTGACCTCACTCCCATGCAGCGCCGCCGTCAGCTGTCCATACTTACCGTATGGCCATTGAAGGAGGGACGCACATGCACTGGCAGACACACACTGTGTTTAATCAACCTTCACCACTCTCTAACAGCAATCTTTTTTTGTCGGACTGCGCGCTTCGCGAGGCTGTCATCCGGGAGGGCGGGGACTGGGACGTGGAACTGCTGGCGAGTATAGGACAGCAGTTGGGGACCGCAGAGTCGCTGGAGTTGGGAAGGCTGGCGAACATCAACCCTCCGGAACTTCTGCGCTACGATGCCACCGGGGCTCGGCTGGACGACGTTCGCTTTCATCCGGCCTGGCATCTGCTTATGCAGGGGTTATGCGCCAATCGCGTGCACAATCTGGCGTGGGAAGACCAGGCCCGTAAAGGCGCGTTTGTCGCCCGGGCGGCGCGCTTTATCCTCCATGCGCAGGTCGAAGCGGGCACCCTTTGTCCCATCACCATGACCTTTGCCGCCACGCCACTGCTGCAACAGGCGCTGCCCAAACCGTTTCACGACTGGCTGCCGCCGTTATTAAGCGATCGCTACGACCCCCATTTAGCACCGGGCGGGCAGAAGCGAGGATTGCTGATTGGCATGGGAATGACGGAAAAGCAGGGCGGTTCGGATGTGCTGAGCAATACAACCCGCGCAGAAAAAAACAGCGACGGTAGCTACCGGCTGGTTGGGCATAAATGGTTCTTCTCGGTGCCGCAAAGCGATGCGCATTTGGTTCTGGCTCAGGCGAAGGGGGGACTGTCGTGCTTTTTTGTCCCGCGCTTTTTGCCTGACGGGCAGCGAAATGCCGTGCGTCTGGAGCGTCTCAAAGACAAGCTGGGTAATCGCTCAAATGCCAGCGCTGAGGCGGAGTTTTTTGATGCGTCTGGCTGGTTGCTGGGGGAAGAGGGGGAAGGCGTTCGGCAAATCCTTAAGATGGGTGGGCTGACGCGTTTTGACTGTGCGCTGGGCAGTCATGGTCTTATGCGTCGTGCGCTGTCGATTGCGTTGTTCCATGCGCATCAACGGCAGACATTTGGCAAAAACCTGGTTGATCAGCCGGTGATGCGTGAGGTTTTAAGCCGAATGGCGCTGCAGCTGGAAGGGCAAACCGCGTTTCTGTTTCGGCTGGCACGCGCCTGGGACCAGCGGGCAAATGAACACGAGGCCGCATGGGCACGTCTCTTTACACCTGCAGCCAAATTTAGCGTCTGCAAGGCGGGGATACCCTTTGTGGCGGAGGCGATGGAAGTCCTGGGCGGGGCAGGTTACTGCGAAGAGAGTGAATTGCCGCGCCTGTATCGTGAAATGCCCGTAAACAGCATCTGGGAAGGCTCCGGCAATATTATGTGTCTGGACGTGCTGCGGGTGATCGCAAAGCAGCCAGGCATGATAGACGTGCTGCATGACGATTTTGCTCAGGTGAAAGGGCAGGACCGCCATTTCGATCGTAGCTGGCGTCAGTTACAGCAGAAGCTGCGTAAACCACAGGAAGCCCAGGCCCGGGAGATCGCCCGGCAACTCTTTTTGCTGGGCGCGGGTGCGCAAATGTTGCGGCACGCCTCGCCGCCGGTTGCGCAGGCATGGTGCCGCATGATGATGGACCCCCGGGGCAGCATGTTGCTTAATGAACAGGTCAAAAATGATTTGCTGCTGCGTGCCACGGGGAGGGTGGTTTAAGACTTTAAGCGGAACACACTGACCAGTTCCGTCAGATGCGATCCTTTCTCGCGCAGCGTGTGCGCGGTTTGCTCGCTACGTGAGACGCGATCCGCATTGATATGCGACGCTTCGCCAATATGTGCCATGGCCAGATTAACCTGTCGGATCCCCGCTGATTGTTCATGCGAGGCATGGTTAATTTCGCCCACCAGTTGGCTGATGTTATCAATATGCACAATGATCGCGTCCATCGCATGGCGGGTTTGCTCTGAAAGCTGATGCCCTTCACTCACCTTTTTCAGCGTATCGCCAATCAGTTGTTCAATCTCTTTCACCGCGTTGGCGCTGCGTGCGGCCAGCGCGCGGACTTCCTGCGCGACAACGGCAAACCCTTTGCCGTGTTCACCCGCCCGTGCGGCCTCAACGGCAGCGTTCAGCGCCAGAATATTGGTCTGGAAGGCGATAGACTCAATCACGCGGGTGATGTCTTCAATGCGTTTTGACGCCACGCGGATATCGTCCATGGTAGCCACGGCGTGTCCGACCGTCTCGCCGCCCTGATGTACGGCGCGAGAGGTTTCACTCACCAGCTGCTGTGTCTGCTGCATGTTGGCGGCATTTTGCTGCACCGTTGCCGCTAGCTGTTCCATGCTGGCAGAGGTTTCTTCAACGCTGCTGGCCTGCTTGTTAATTTGCTCAGAGATTTCACCGCTATCGGACGCCAGGGCGTTAGTCCCCAGGTGGATATCGCCTGCCGATTCGCGAACCTGCTGAACAATAGTCTGTAACCCACCCCCGATGCCATTGATGGCAGCAATCAACTGGCCCACTTCATCCTGACGAGTCACCGGCAGTTCTGCCCGCAAATCGCCTGCGGCGTACAGACGCGCCAGGTGAATCACGCGATGCAAGGGACGGGTTAGCCAGCGACGAATAATCACCACAAACATCAAAGCAAACAGTGCAGAAAGTACCGCGCCGGCTAACAGGAACCGATCCCTCAGGGCGGTGACGTTCTCCAGGAGGACCGATTTATCCACTTCGCCAATGATCGTCCAGTTCCAGCCGGGCATCGGGGTGTAGGCCATTTTAAGCGTGCGGTCATCATCGCTGACGCGCTCGAGCGTGCCGGACTGGCCGCTCATGACCGCCTGCTGAATGTCGCTTGCCCATGCGGGCAACTGACCTTCTTTGTCGGCATGGAACAGATACTGGCCACGCGTTTTGCCCTGGCCGCGATCCAGAACATAGAAGTGACCGCTTTCGCCCAGTCGACGGTTGAGGATTTTTTCACGCATGATGTTCCATGACGGCGTAATATCCACGCCCACAAAAATGATGGCAATCACCTGGCCGCCCGCGTCTTTGACCGGCTGATACTGGGTGATATATCGCTTGCCGAAAAGCAGCGCCAGGCCACGATAAATCTCTCCTTTCGCTACGGAAGCAAAGGCCGGGCTGGTGGTATCCAGTACCGTACCGATGGCTCGCTCGCCGTTCTCTTTGCGCAGGGATGTTGCGACGCGGATGAAATCATTACCGCTGCGGACAAACAGCGTTGAAATGGCCCCCGTGCGGTTTAAAAAATCATCCGAGAGGGTGCTGTTTTCATGCAGCTCGGTTTCTCCGCCTTTCAGGAGCGGAACGGTCTGGTTATTGATGGTGCGGCTCTGGCTGGGGTCAATGTTCAGCGGCTGGGGCAGAAAGGTGGTGAAGAGTTTGGTGTAGCTCTCCACTTCTTCGCTGAGGCTGGTATTGAACATCTGCACCATATCCACCACGCCGGTAGACTGATTATGCAGATCTTCCACGGCCAGAGTTTCAAGCTGTTCGCTGGCTTTATGGCTCAGAAGAAAGGTGAACAGCAGGAACAGGGCCGCCACGCTGATGCCGGTCAGCAGAGAGAGTTTGGTGCCCAGTCCCGCGCGGCGGAAAAAGTTGATCATAAATTGCTCATCGTCGAAAAGGTATGGCTGTTCAACGGCAGAGCGCGGATAACATTTATCGATTTCATGTAACAAATTGTTACATGACCGTAATGCTCAGGTTACAAGGCGGGAGAGGCGGGAGCAAAAACAGAAAAGCCACTGAAATAACGTGGCTTTTTTATGTGGCTCAGGCATAAAGGATGGCTTTCACCTGCCACTGATCGGCACGGTTGTTTTCCTGCATCTGAACGATTCGGTACCAGGACGCGCCCTGCTCATCGGCTTTTAACGCGATAACACGCTCAACGTCCTGCTGGCTTCCCGAAATATTATTCACGGAGATAAGCCCAATCTCATTCAAGCCTGTGACGCAATCTGCACTGGCGAACTCTGCGGATTGTGCGGTCGTGCTCACCAGCCCGGCTGAGAGCAAGAGTGAGGTTAAAGCAAGCGATCGTTTCATAGTCAACTCCATTTCACAGGTCTCCGGTATCCGCCGGGCAATCCTTCGCGAATAAACTCATTTCCTTTGTCACAGGCATGCAGTTTATTGTGGACAGGAAAACGTCTATGGACGCAAAGCAGTGTAAATGTCGCTTAAATTCTGAACGTTACTTGCGATACAAAATTGCCTGCGAGTACCATTGTCCCGTAACGATCGTTTCGTCGACCAATATGATCACGTAATAATCTGCGTTTGCAGCGACAGCTTTTGCTTTAATAGCATCTTGCGCATCATCCGGGGAACCGCGAACCAGTACGGTAACCGTCCCCATTCGCTGTAATCCTTCAGTCTGATTACGACGAATTTCCTGCGGATGATCGGCAACCGGTGGAGCAGGTTGCGGTGTGCCTTGCAGCGCGCTACAGCCCGCTAATAATGACACCAGCAATAAAGCAGCAAACCTTCGCATAGCCATATCTCGTTTCCTGATAGCCATAGTGTAGATGTCTGCGAATTTCCTTTTGGGGGAATGTTCCCAAACTGTTATCTGTAACGTAAATTTCGAATGAAAATGTCCTGAAAGCGTAATCCAGTTCTCAACATTATGAATCACCCACACGAATAAGGAGCGGCCATGATTGAGTTAACGACCCAGAGGCTGGGTGACCACGAGATTTTACACGCTTTTCCGGCGGGAAAAGCGACACAGCCTTTACCCGTTATTATTTTTTATCATGGATTTACCTCATCAAAACTGGTTTACAGCTACTTTGCGGTTGCGCTGGCGCAGGCGGGGTTTCGTGTCGTCATGCCCGATGCCCCCGATCATGGTTCGCGTTACCGCGGCGATGAACAGAATCGGCTGGGGCAGTTCTGGCAAATTCTTCACGGTAATCTGGTGGAGTTCGCCGGGCTCCGTGACGCACTCTTTGCCGCCGGACTGGTGGCCGATCAACGCCTGGCGGTGGCCGGTGCCTCAATGGGGGGAATGACGGCGCTGGGTATTATGACGCAGCATCCTGACGTCACCTGTGTGGCGAGTCTGATGGGGTCGGGTTATTTTTTGACGCTGGCAGACACGCTGTTTCCGCCCACGGGTGATATTGAAGCCGTTCGCGCATCGCTCAAGGCGTGGGACGTCACTGATGCACTGCCGCGTCTTGCCGAAAGGCCGCTGTTCTTATGGCACGGCGAAGCAGATGACGTGGTGCCCGCCGGGGAAACCTTCCGGTTACAGCAGGCGCTAATTCGCGACGGGCTGGATAAACAACTCACCTGCGTCTGGGAAGCCGGTGTACGGCATCGTATTACCCCAACGGCACTTGATGCCACCGTTGATTTCTTTTTACAGAACCTTTAAACACGCAGGATTTTCACGCCCTGATCCTCCAGTTTCTGAAGGATCTGCGGATTGGCATTTTTGCCGGTGATCACCATATCGATCTGCTCAGCGCGACTGAACAGCATACCGGCACGTTCACCGACCTTACTGCTGTCGACCAGCACCACCAGTTTGCCGACGACGTTGAGCATATTCTGTTCTGCCATCGCGGTCAGCATATCGGTTTTATACAACCCATCCGCTGTCAGGCCTTTGCCACTGGTAAACATCCAGTGGCCGGCATACAGGCTGTTTTCGCTGTCCTGCGGGCTAAGGGTAATCGACTGGCTCTTATTATACTGACCGCCCATGATCACTACGCTCTCATGCTCCTGATCGATGAGGAAGTTGGCCAGCGGCAGGTAATTAGTGATGATCTGCACGGGTTTGCCGCACATTTCACGGCCCAGCAAAATGGCGGTGGAGCCACAGTTTATCACCACGCTTTCACCAGGATTCACCAGTTGCGACGCGGCGCGGGCAATGCGAATTTTTTCGTCATGGTTTAACGCCTGATGAATGTTCATGGGCGTCCAGCGCGGGCGTTGCTGACTAATGGCTTCCGCACCATTGCGCACCTTTTTAAGCTTGCCGCTTTCATCCAGCTTGTTGATATCCCGGCGTGCGGTTGCGGGCGAAATCCCTAAACGGTCGATAACTTGTTCGACGGTAACAAACCCCGTTTGCCCCAGAAGTTCCAGTAAAATTTGATGCCGTTGCGCTTCCGTCATGAGCTATTCCGATAAAAATTGATTTGAAAAGATAATATTTGAAATAGCCTGAAATTACTAAGCAAAAGATGAATCGCCAGACTCAGAGTCTGGCGATAAAGATCGCTATATTGTCGCGAATTCTTACAGGAACGATTTGAAAGGCAGGTCGGGTTCGATCGTGAAGCAATCGTCAAAACCACGTAGATAATGGTATTCGAAGTTATCTTTATCCAGCGGCCAGGTAAACTTACCGCCTACCTGCCAGATGAAGGGCTTAAAGCCATACTTCAGGCGGTCTTTTTTCATCTCCCACAGGACGCGGATTTCCTGCGGATCGGCCTGGAAGTTTGACCAGATGTCGTGATGGAAAGGGATCACCACTTTGGTGTTCAGCGCTTCCGCCATGCGCAGCATATCGGCGCTGGTCATTTTGTCCGTGATGCCCCGTGGGTTTTCCCCGTAGGAGCCAAGCGCAACGTCGATCTGATGGTCATTGCCGTGTTTCGCGTAATAATTGGAGTAGTGTGAATCACCGCTGTGATACAGCGAGCCTCCAGGCGTTTTAAACAGATAGTTGACGGCACGTTCGTCCATGCCATCCGGTAAAACACCTGCGGCTTTTTGATCGGCGGGAAGGGTAATCAGCGCGGTGCGGTCAAAAGCATCCAGCGCATGGATCTCGATGTCTTTGATTTTCACCACATCGCCCGGCTTCATCACGATGCACCGTTCTTTTGGCACGCCCCAGCCAATCCATAAATCCACACAGGTCTGCGGCCCGATAAACGGCACGTCGTCGGCACAGTTTTGCATAACGGCGGCGGCCACGTTCACGTCGATGTGATCGTTATGATCGTGCGTGGACAGGACGGCATCGATCTGACGAATAGCAAAGGGATCAAGCACAAAGGGTGTCGTGCGCAGGTTCGGCTGAAGCTTTTTAACGCCCGCCATACGTTGCATCTGGTGGCCTTGTTTCATCAGCGGATTGCCATGGCTTTGTTTGCCGGTTCCGCACCAGAAATCCACGCAAATGTTGGCGCCGCCTTCCGATTTCAGCCAGATACCCGTACACCCCAGCCACCACATAGCAAAGGTACCCGGCGCAACCTGCTCTTGCTCGATCTCTTCATTAAGCCAGCTGCCCCATTCCGGGAAAGTGCTCAGGATCCAGGATTCACGGGTGATGCTGTTCACTTTACTCATCGTTCGACTCCCTGTTTCTAATCATAAATAATCATATAGTGATTTGTTGTGATTTATACTGTCACCAGTTAATCATCATTGCAACGGCAAATTTTGCTGTTTTTTATGACAGGATGAAGGAGTCGCACAGAGGGTATAAATCTGTCTAAAGCGGTGTGTTGTTGCTATCTATATGTAATATAAAAATAAATTTAGGTGGTGCCGTGTGTAATGAAAATCACTATTAACTGCAGGGAAATAATTTGCGTGATACATCACAAATAATCAAATTCAATCTTGTAGTGATTATTTGTGATTACTAGAGTGAGGGCACTTTACGCATGAGGGGTTGACCCTCTCGTCCCCATTTTCTGGAGAATGCAATGGAAGTCCTCTACAGCGTCTTTACCGTCTTCTTCAATCAGGTCATGACCAACGCGCCGCTGCTGCTGGGTATTGTTACCTGTCTCGGCTATATCCTGTTGCGCAAAAGCGCGAGCGTGATTGTGAAAGGCACGATTAAAACAATCATTGGTTTTATGTTGTTGCAGGCGGGGTCGGGCATTTTAACCAGCACCTTTAAGCCCGTTGTGGCCAAAATGTCGGAGGTTTACGGCATTAACGGAGCCATCTCTGATACTTACGCCTCCATGATGGCCACTATTGAGCGCATGGGCGAGGCCTATAGCTGGGTAGGCTATGCCGTTCTGCTCGCTCTGGCGCTGAACATAACCTACGTTCTGCTTCGTCGCCTGACGGGCATCCGCACCATCATGCTAACCGGGCATATCATGTTCCAGCAGGCGGGGCTGATCGCGGTGTTCTTCTACATCCTGGGTTACCCGATGTGGACCACCATTATTTGTACTGCGGTGCTGGTTTCCCTGTACTGGGGTATTACGTCCAACATGATGTACAAACCTACGCAGGAAGTGACCGACGGTTGCGGTTTTTCTATCGGACACCAGCAGCAGTTTGCCTCCTGGATTGCGTATAAAGTCGCCCCGTTCCTCGGTAAGAAAGAAGAGAGCGTAGAAGATCTCAAACTGCCGGGCTGGCTCAATATCTTCCATGACAACATCGTTTCAACCGCCATCGTGATGACCATTTTCTTTGGCGCGATTCTGCTCTCCTTCGGCATCGACGTGGTTCAGGCGATGGCAGGCAAAACCCACTGGACGATTTACATCCTGCAGACCGGCTTCCAGTTCGCGGTGGCGATTTTCATCATCACTCAGGGTGTCCGTATGTTTGTGGCTGAGCTGTCTGAAGCCTTTAACGGTATCTCACAACGTCTAATCCCGGGGGCCGTGCTCGCCATCGACTGCGCCGCCATTTATAGCTTTGCCCCTAATGCGGTCGTCTGGGGCTTTATGTGGGGCACCATCGGCCAGCTGATCGCGGTGGGCATTCTGGTGGGCTGCGGCTCCTCGATTCTGATCATTCCTGGCTTTATCCCGATGTTCTTCTCTAACGCCACGATCGGTGTGTTTGCCAATCACTTTGGCGGCTGGCGTGCCGCGCTCAAAATCTGCCTCGTGATGGGCATGATTGAAATTTTTGGCTGCGTCTGGGCAGTCAAACTGACCGGCATGAGTGCCTGGATGGGCATGGCGGACTGGTCAATTCTGGCTCCGCCAATGATGCAGGGCTTCGCCTCCCTCGGCATCGTCTTTATGGCAGCCATTATCCTGATTGCACTGGCTTACATGGTCTTCGCCGGGCGCGCGTTACGCGCTGAAGAAGACGCAGAAAAACAACTGGCAGAGCACTCTGCTTAATAAGGAGTTCCGATTATGACCGTACGTATTCTGGCTGTATGTGGAAATGGGCAAGGCAGCTCCATGATCATGAAAATGAAAGTGGACCAGTTTCTGACGCAGCAAGGCGTTGATCACACGGTAAATAGCTGTGCCGTGGGCGAATACAAAAGCGAGTTGGGCGGCGCAGATGTGATTATTGCCTCAACCCATATCGCCGGTGAAATTACCGTCACCGGAAACAAATATGTGGTGGGGGTTCGCAACATGCTCTCTGCCGCTGATTTTGGTCCAAAACTGATGGAGGTGATCAACGCGCACTTCCCGAATGATGTGAAATAAGGACGTGTCATGAAATTACGTGATTCGCTGGCGGAAAATCATTCCATTCTTTTGCAGGCGGATGCCAGCACCTGGCAGGAAGCCGTCAAACTCGGCGTGGATTTGCTGGTCAGGGCAGACGTTGTGGAGCCGCGTTACTACCAGGCCATTCTGGATGGCGTTAATCAGCACGGTCCTTATTTTGTGATTGCGCCCGGTCTGGCAATGCCGCATGGCCGCCCGGAAGAGGGGGTTAAAAAAACCGGCTTCGCGCTGGTGACGCTCAAAACGCCGCTGGTGTTCAACCATGAAGATAACGATCCGGTCGATATCCTGATCACCATGGCGGCTGTTGATGCCAACACCCATCAGGAAGTCGGCATTATGCAGATCGTTAATCTGTTTGATGATGAAGATAATTTCGACCGTTTACGCGCCTGCCGTACCGAGCAGGACGTGCTGGATTTAATCGATCGCGCCAATGCGGCGGCACTTTAAGAAGGAATTGAAAATGTCATTACCTATGTTGCAGGTTGCGCTTGATAACCAGACCCTGTCGCACGCATACGAAACCACCCGCCTGATCGCGGAAGAGGTGGACATTATAGAAGTCGGCACCATTCTGTGTGTCGGTGAGGGCGTGCGCGCCGTACGCGATCTGAAAGCGCTGTATCCGCATAAAATTGTGCTGGCCGATGCCAAAATTGCCGATGCGGGCAAAATTCTCTCGCGGATGTGCTTTGAAGCGAACGCCGACTGGGTCACCGTGATCTGCTGCGCAGATATCAACACCGCAAAAGGTGCGCTGGACGTGGCGAAAGAGTTCGGTGGCGACGTGCAGATTGAACTGACGGGCTACTGGACCTGGGAACAGGCGCAAGAGTGGCGTGATGCCGGGATTCAGCAGGTGGTCTATCATCGCAGTCGTGACGCGCAGGCCGCCGGTGTTGCCTGGGGCGAAGCCGATATCAGTGCGATCAAACGTCTGGCGGATATGGGCTTCAAGGTCACCGTAACGGGGGGACTGGCGCTCGACGATCTCCCGTTGTTCCAGGGGATTCCGATTCATGTGTTTATCGCAGGTCGCAGTATTCGTGATGCCGCTTCGCCTGTTGAAGCCGCGCGTCAGTTTAAACGCTCCATCGCCCAGCTGTGGGGATAAGGAGCGGGTATGTTGTTTAAACATGTCCCGTTAGGGATTTATGAAAAGGCGCTCCCCGCCGGAGAGAGCTGGCTGGAACGGCTACAGCTCGCCAAAAAACTCGGGTTTGATTTTGTTGAAATGTCGATTGATGAAACCGACGCACGTTTATCCCGTCTTGACTGGAATCGTGACGCGCGTCTGTCGTTAGTCAGTGCCATTGCCGAAACCGGCGTGCGGGTGCCGTCCATGTGTTTGAGCGCACATCGACGCTTTCCTTTGGGATGCGAGGACGATGCCATTCGCGCCCAGGGGCTGGAGATCATGCGCAAAGCCATCGCGTTCGCCCAGGATGTAGGTATCCGCGTCATCCAACTGGCGGGGTATGACGTCTATTATCAGGAAGCCAATGACGAAACGCGTCGACGGTTTCGCGAAGGCCTGAAAGAGAGCGTTGAGATGGCCAGCCGTGCCCAGGTCACGCTGGCTATGGAGATCATGGACTATCCCCTGATGAACTCCATCAGCAAGGCGCTGGGGTATGCGCACTATCTGAATAATCCCTGGTTCCAGCTTTATCCTGATATCGGCAATCTGTCGGCATGGGACAACGATGTGCAGATGGAGTTACAGGCCGGAATCGGGCATATCGTGGCGGTCCATGTCAAAGATACGCGCCCGGGCGTCTTCAAAAATGTGCCGTTTGGTACCGGCGTGGTCGATTTTGAACAGTGCTTCCGGACGTTAAAAGAGAGCGGCTACTGCGGACCCTATCTGATTGAGATGTGGAGCGAAACCGCGGAAAACCCGGAAGCCGAGGTGGCTCTGGCACGCGACTGGGTACGTGCGCGCATGGCGCGTGCGGGCTTACTGGAGGCCGGTAATGCAGCAGCTTAAAAAGCAGGTTTTCGACGCCAATATGGACCTCCCCCGGTACGGCCTGGTGACCTTCACCTGGGGGAACGTCAGTGCTATCGACAGGGCGCGTGGGCTGGTGGTGATTAAGCCGAGCGGCGTGGCTTATGACGCCATGACCGTTGACGATATGGTGGTGGTGGATCTGGACGGCAACGTTATCGAAGGCCGCTGGAATCCCTCATCTGATACGGCCACGCACCTGGCGCTCTATCGACGTTTTCCCTCGCTCGGGGGCATTGTGCATACCCACTCGACGCATGCCACGGCCTGGGCACAGGCAGGAATGGCCATTCCTGCGCTGGGTACCACGCATGCGGACTATTTCTTTGGTGATATTCCCTGCACCCGTGCGTTGACCGAAGCCGAAGTGTCGGGCGAGTACGAACGCAATACGGGCAAGGTCATCATTGAAACGCTGGGGGAACGCGACCCGTTGCATACCCCGGGAATGGTGGTGTATCAGCACGGGCCCTTCTCCTGGGGCAAAGATGCTCACGATGCGGTGCATAACGCGGTAGTGATGGAAGAGGTAGCAAAAATGGCCTGGATAGCACGCGGTATTAATCCGCAGCTTCACCCCATCGACAGCTATCTGATGAACAAACATTATCTGCGTAAGCACGGTCCCGACGCCTATTACGGGCAGAAATAAAAAAAGCCCCCGGGCAGGGGGCTAAATCATTGCGTGCTATGTTTTCGTTGTTGGCTTTCCTGGTGCTCGCGTGACGCTTTATTTGTAGATATCCGCGCTTGCATGCATATTGCCGTTGCTGCCGGGCTCTCGCATCAGCATGACGTGATAATAGTGGGCGCCTCTCGCGTCAGTCTCTTCATTCAGGGCCTGATCTGCTTCGCTTTCGGTGGCAAAATTATGATTGATGTAAATCACACCTAAGCTCTGCACATCATCCATATTCCGGGCCTGTCGACCATCTATCTTGATGGCTGCCGTTGCGTTTGCACTGAGCAACAGTACAGCCAGAAGGGCAATTGTGATGTTTTTCATACGTACGCTCCACGACAAGGTGCTGTGTGACGGTCTCTGCCTCTCCTGTTCGTTGGGGATGGGGTCTGATTAAAGTGTAATCGCTTCTTTGCTACGCCATCGCGACCATTTCTGATGCTGTTGTTCAAAAAAATGGCGCTTCCTGATGTGATTAATTTTAAATCATTCACTTAGTCTGTCTTCGCGCTATGTGCGAATTATTTGTGCAATCAGCTTGAGTTTATGGGGCATCGCAATTAGAATGGCGCGTCAATTTTTCAGCCGCCCTTTAATCACGTTCCTTGCCTCCATGGGCCGCGGCTGACCCAGACAGGAGGCTGAATAATCCGTAAGGAGCAATTCGATGCGTCATTACGAAATCGTTTTTATGGTCCATCCTGACCAGAGCGAACAGGTTCCGGGCATGATCGAGCGCTACTCTGCTGCCATCACTGGTGCAGAAGGTACGATTCACCGTCTGGAAGACTGGGGCCGCCGTCAGCTGGCTTACCCGATCAACAAACTGCACAAAGCACACTACGTTCTGATGAACGTTGAAGCTCCGCAGGAAGTGATCGATGAGCTGGAAACTACCTTCCGCTTCAACGATGCCGTTATCCGCAGCATGGTTATGCGTACCAAAAACGCAGTGACCGAAGCATCTCCGATGGTTAAAGCGAAAGACGAGCGCCGTGAGCGTCGCGATGATTTCGCAAACGAAACCGCAGATGATTCTGATGCTGGGGATTCTGAAGAGTAATTTCTGATGACCAACCGTCTGGTGTTGTCCGGTACTGTGTGCAGGACCCCCCTTCGAAAGGTCAGCCCATCAGGAATTCCTCATTGTCAGTTCGTGCTTGAGCATCGTTCTGTACAAGAGGAAGCCGGTTTCCACCGGCAGGCGTGGTGCCAAATGCCCGTGATTATTAGCGGACACGAAAACCAGGCCATTACTCACAGTTTAACGGTCGGCAGTGCAGTTACCGTTCAGGGGTTCATTTCATGCCACAAGGCAAAGAACGGTCTGAGCAAAATGGTTCTGCATGCCGAGCAGATTGATTTGATAGATTCTGGAGACTAGCCATATGGCACGTTATTTCCGTCGTCGCAAGTTCTGCCGTTTCACCGCGGAAGGCGTTCAAGAGATCGACTATAAAGATATCGCAACGCTGAAAAACTACATCACCGAAAGCGGTAAGATTGTCCCAAGCCGTATCACCGGTACTCGTGCAAAATATCAGCGTCAGCTGGCTCGCGCTATCAAACGCGCTCGCTACCTGTCTCTGCTGCCGTACACTGATCGTCATCAGTAATCGGGCACGGTCCATTAATACGACTTTAAGAGGATAAGGTAATGCAAGTTATTCTGCTTGATAAAGTAGCAAACCTGGGCAGCCTGGGTGATCAGGTTAACGTTAAAGCGGGTTACGCACGTAACTTCCTGGTTCCACAGGGTAAAGCTGTTCCAGCTACTAAGAAAAACGTAGAGTTTTTCGAAGCACGTCGTGCTGAACTGGAAGCCAAACTGGCTGACGTTCTGGCGGCTGCTAACGCTCGCGCTGAAGCAATCAACGCACTGGGCACCGTAACCATCGCGTCTAAATCTGGCGACGAAGGCAAACTGTTCGGTTCCATTGGTACTCGCGATATCGCTGACGCTGTTACTGCAGCTGGCGTTAACGTGGCTAAGAGCGAAGTTCGTATGCCGAACGGCGTTCTGCGCACCACTGGTGAGCACGAAGTGGACTTCCAGGTTCATAGCGAAGTCTTCGCTAAACTGGTTGTTAACGTTGTAGCTGAGTAATTTTTACTTAGTTCGCGTCGATACGCCGGCCTTGTGCCGGCGTTTTGCTTTTTTATCGCCCGTAAATCCAACCCTTCCCGTCTTGTATGGTAGCTATTCCCGTCACAATCTCCGATAATAAAATGAAACGCCATTTTATCTTTGAGATTTGTCATGGACACCGCCCAGCCTGCATCCGTTTTTGCCCGTAAAAAAGTTGCTTACGCCTGCGCCACGCTATGTTGCCTGCTCTGGGGCAGCTCGTATCCGGCGATAAAAAGCGGCTACGAACTCTTTCAGATTGCCACCGATGACATCCCGTCGAAGCTCGTCTTTGCCGGCTATCGTTTTCTGTTTGCAGGGGCGCTGCTGCTTCTGTTTGCGCTCGCTCAGCGTAAACCTATCGCCAGGTTCACGACGCGCCAGTTCGGGCAACTCACGCTGCTCGGCCTCACGCAAACGTCTATCCAGTACACATTCTTCTATATAGGGCTCGCCTGGACCACCGGGGTGAACGGGTCGATCATGAATGCGACGGGCACCTTCTTCAGCGTGCTGCTGGCGCATTTTATCTATCACAACGACAAGCTCAGCTATAACAAATCCCTTGGCTGCGTACTGGGTTTTGCCGGAGTGATGCTGGTGAATTTCAATCATGGGCTGAGCGATTTTCATTTTGTCTGGAAGGGTGACGGCTTCGTGATTCTGGCGGCGTTTATCCTTTCTTCCGCAACGCTCTACGGCAAGCGCATCTCGCAGACGGTTGACCCCACGGTGATGACGGGGTGGCAGCTGGCATTGGGTGGCCTCGCACTGGTTGTCGCTGGCTATTTAACAGGGGGAACGCTGGAGGTGCATAGTATCGACGCCGCCGCGATTCTGGGGTATCTGACGCTTCTGTCGTCCGTCGCCTTTGCGCTGTGGAGTGTGCTGTTAAAAGTGAACCGCGTCAGCATGATCGCCCCATTTAATTTTGTCGTGCCGGTTGCGGGAACGGTGTTGTCAGCCATTTTCCTTGGGGAAAATATTCTCGATATAAAATATGCCGTGGCGCTCGTGCTGGTGTGCTCGGGGATAGGCTGGGTGAACAAACGAAATAACTGAGAAGCGCGGCCGGGCGACGCGTAGGCGTGCCCGGCCTGCGGAAACTAGCGAACTCGGATAAAGCTCCCGTCTGTCTGGCGGGTAAACAGGACCTGTTGCCCGTTTCCGGCATCAATCGTCAGGCCCGTCACCACACCGCTGGCGTTCTGGCGGATCTGCACCATCTGGCCGTTTTGCAAATTACTCAGCGGCTTGCCGGCACCCTCCACCTGCGCCATAGAATAGACGTCGGTAGGCGGCAGATTATGATCGCGGAAAAGCTGCGCCAACGTTTTACCGGATTCTACCCGATAAGAGCGCCACTGCTGTTCAATGCCGGTGGGCTGCTGGGCCTGAGGCTGAACAGGCGCTGCCGCCTGCTCCTGAGGCTGCTCCTCCTGAACGGGTTCAGGCTCCACGGGGGCCATCTGTCCCGGATCGTTTGAGGGGCTCACCAGCTGCGGTTGTGTCGGCTGAATGTCGGGCTGAGGCCGGGTTTGCGACTGAATATCCAGCTGCGCATCGCGGCTCGTCGCCTGCGTGCTGAGGTCGTTATCCTCTGAAGGGAGCAAGAAGCCGACAATCACCAGCAGCGCGGCAATGATAATGCCGCGGCGGTGCATCGGCGGCAGTGGCTCCATGATGCGAAAGTGGTCCGGCGCATGCCAGATTTTCGCCAGGGTAGGTTTCAGTTCAAATCGCCCGGGCATGGCTTTCCTCCTGCTCCGCATCATTTTTTTCCTGTCGTGAGAAGTATAGATTGCTAACTGCCTGAACGGCGTAACAAAGTCGCCTTCCGTGACCTGCATTTAAGAAAAATCTAAACCTTGCCTATTGTTTCTGTTTCGGCGCAGTTTGTCATCTTAACTTAAGACAAAGTTTTACCCATAAGGGCGTGGCTGATATGCTGCCCGCTACTTTAAATGTGATGGAAGGAAATCCCCCATGACCACCCCGACTTTTGACACTATCGAAGCGCAGGCAAGCTACGGTATCGGCTTGCAGGTAGGACAGCAGCTGAGCGAATCTGGCCTGGAAGGCCTGTTACCTGACGCGCTGGTGGCAGGTATCGCTGACGCGCTGGCAGGCAAACAACCTGCTGTCCCGGTCGATGTTGTGCATCGCGCCCTGCGTGAAATTCACGAGCGTGCTGATGCCGTTCGTCGCGAGCGCTTCGAAGAGATGGCCGCTGAGGGTGTGAAATACCTGGAAGAGAACCGCGAACGTGAAGGTGTAAACAGCACCGAATCGGGGCTGCAGTTCCGCGTGATCGCTCAGGGCGAGGGTTCTATCCCGGCGCGTACCGATCGCGTACGCGTTCACTACACCGGTAAGCTGATTGACGGCACCGTATTCGACAGCTCTGTCGCGCGTGGCGAACCGGCTGAATTCCCGGTTAACGGCGTGATCCCAGGCTGGATCGAAGCACTGACCCTGATGCCAGTTGGCTCTAAATGGGAACTGACTATCCCACAAAACCTGGCGTATGGTGAACGTGGCGCGGGCGCGTCTATCCCACCATTCAGCACCCTGGTCTTTGAAGTCGAATTGCTGGAAATCCTGTAATCGACAGACTGTTTTCCTCTTCGTCCCCGGAGAGGAAAACAGTGATAAAACCTACAGTTATAGCGATATCAACATTTTATCTTGCAAATGCATAAGTTGCGTGTATTTTTGTGAGCTGTTTCGCGTTAGATGAGTGATATGACACTCACTTTAAACATATTGTTAACATAATATCTAATTCATAGTATTCATCCTGCCGATTCTTACCTACTATCGATGAGTCCTCTACGGACCGTCACATCTTGACGTATTAAGGGCCAGAAGAGCCTAAACAACACAGACAGGCATAACAGGAAAATATCACATGGTAGATCAGGTCAAAGTCGTCGCTGATGAAGACGCGTCGTCTGAACAGTCGCTGCGGCGAAATCTCACAAACCGTCATATTCAGCTTATCGCCATCGGCGGTGCTATCGGTACCGGGCTGTTTATGGGGTCGGGCAAAACCATTAGTCTGGCCGGGCCGTCGATTATATTTGTCTATATGATCATCGGCTTTATGCTCTTTTTCGTGATGCGTGCAATGGGTGAACTGCTGCTCTCGAATCTGGAATATAAATCCTTCAGTGATTTTGCCTCCGACCTGCTCGGCCCCTGGGCAGGCTACTTTACCGGATGGACCTACTGGTTCTGTTGGGTCGTCACCGGGATGGCCGATGTCGTCGCCATTACCGCGTATGCGCAGTTCTGGTTCCCCGGACTGTCGGACTGGGTGGCTTCGCTGGCCGTCATCGTGCTTCTGCTGAGCCTCAACCTGGCAACCGTGAAGATGTTCGGCGAGATGGAGTTCTGGTTCGCGATGATCAAAATCGTCGCTATCGTCGGGCTGATTGTCGTGGGTCTGGTGATGGTATTGACGCACTTCCAGTCGCCAACGGGCGTTGAGGCTTCCTTCACGCACCTCTGGAACGAGGGGGGCTGGTTCCCGAAAGGTCTGAGCGGCTTCTTTGCCGGCTTCCAGATCGCGGTGTTCGCCTTTGTGGGCATTGAACTGGTTGGCACGACCGCTGCGGAGACGAAAGATCCCGAGAAATCTCTGCCGCGTGCGATTAACTCAATTCCGATTCGCATCATCATGTTCTACGTTTTCGCGCTGATCATCATCATGTCGGTCACGCCGTGGAGCTCGGTGGTCCCCACTAAAAGTCCGTTTGTAGAGCTGTTTGTGCTGGTCGGCCTGCCGGCAGCCGCAAGCCTGATTAACTTCGTGGTGCTGACCTCCGCGGCGTCTTCCGCTAACAGCGGCGTGTTCTCCACCAGCCGTATGCTGTTCGGTCTGGCACAGGAGGGCGTGGCACCTAAAGCCTTTGCGAAACTGTCCAAACGTGCGGTACCGGCGAAAGGGTTAACCTTCTCCTGTATCTGCCTGCTGGGCGGTGTCGTGATGCTGTACGTTAACCCGAGCGTCATTGGTGCGTTCACCATGATCACCACCGTGTCCGCGATTCTCTTCATGTTCGTCTGGACCATCATCCTGTGTTCATACCTGGTGTACCGTAAACAGCGTCCGCATCTGCATGAGAAATCCATCTATAAGATGCCGCTGGGCAAGCTGATGTGCTGGGTCTGCATGGCGTTCTTTGTCTTCGTGCTGGTTCTGCTGACGCTGGAAGACGATACCCGACAGGCGCTGATCGTGACGCCGCTGTGGTTTATTGCGCTGGGCTTAGGCTGGTTCTTTATTGGCAAGAAGCGTATGGCTGGCGTACGTTAAACGTATTGCCCGGCGGGGTTCAAATCGTCGAGCATAAAAAAGGCCACGTATGCGGTGGCCGAATCTGAACTGCAGGAAGGCGCTCTCGGGCGCCTTTTTTATTCGCCTGCGAGGGCACGCGGGAACAGGACGTTATTCTCAAGACTGATGTGTTCCATCAGGTCATCAATCAGTTCGTTAATGCCGTTGTACATGGCTTTCCAGGTCGTGCAGGCATCTGCTGGCGGCGTAACATTGTTGGTGGTGTGTTTGATCACTTCAAGCAGTTCGCCCGCATCATCATGCTCGCTTTCCATCACGCTAATCGGCCCGTTGGCCTGGCGACCCATCCCCTGTTTGATCATCGGGAACAGGATCTGCTCTTCCTTCATCATATGGCTGGACAGTTCTTCATGAAGCATGGACAGGTATTTCGCCAGCCCACGCGGCACCGAGGCTTTATCGGCGTGAACACGTTCAACTTTGGTGGCCTGCAGAATCAGCTCAGGCAGTTGTTCGCGATGACGATCGTGATAGCGAACAATAATGTGGTCGATGATTTCAGCCAGCGCCACGCTGCGCCAGTCTTTATCCACCGGCTCTTCCGCAAGCTGTGCCAGTTCCGCTTCGATAGCCTCGACATCCAGCTCTTTACGTGACGCCGCACGTGCCAGCGTCTGCTTACCCCCGCAGCAATAATCCATATCGTATTTACGGAACAGCGCCGAAGCGCGTGGGATGGAGAGCGCGAGCTCGCCTAAAGGTTGGTCGCGAAAGGCCATGATCGTTACCTCGTTATCAGGAATATAAGATGCATATTAAATGCATCTTTAAGGTAAGGCTATAATCCTTTGGAGGCACAGAAGGAAATGAGAGATGTGTCACAATTTTTTTGCTGCGATTAAGCTGCTGAATGGCATTGATAAATTCCGAAAAACAGCGAGTTAAGACCGAAGTGACGTTAAACAACCGCGAATGTCTGCCGATAGATACACGTCAGACAAAATCCTGCATATAAAAAAGGCATCGCATGTTTAAACGTATCAAAGTCATTACTCTCCTGATCTCAGTGCTGTTAGTGCTGGGTATTATGCAGCTGATCTCAGCTGGCGTGTTCATTAACGCGCTTAACAACGATAAAGATAACTTTACCGTCTCTCAGCTCTCCAGCCAGAACGTGGCGGAATTTACCGACGCGTGGATAAGCCTCAACCAGGCGCGTGTCACGCTTAACCGCGGTATGCTCCGCCTGCAAAGCAGCGTCGCCAGCCAGATTAACGGCGGGCAGTTAAACGAGCTGGTGGCCACCGCCAAAAACCTGCTGACGGAAGCGCAGAGTCATTACGATAAATACTATGCTTTGCCAGAAACGCCGGGAATGAATGAGAACCTGTCCAGCCAGCTGGAAGAACAATATCGCCTTTATTCATCCACGTTGGCACAGATGAACACCCTGCTGGCACAGGGCAACCTGGAAGATATGTTCAAGCAAAACGCTGAACAGAAACAGGTGGCGATGCAGAAGGTCTATCGTGAATGGCGTGAAGCGCAGGCGAAGCTGACCAGCGCAGGCATGAAAGACAACGAGAACGATTACAAACGTATTCTGTGGATCCTCTCGGCGATCATGATTGTGGTGATTGCGGTCATTATCACCAGTTGGGTGGCGATGCGTCGCGTCCTGTTATTGCCATTGAATGATGTGATTGCCCACATTCGGGCGATTGCGGCAGGGGATCTCACCCAGCCTATTGAAGCGCAGGGCAAAAACGAGATGGCCGTACTGGCGCGTAACGTGCAGGAGATGCAAACCGCGCTGGCGAACACCGTTGGTGTGGTTCGCGAAGGGGCTGACACTATTTATACCGGTGCGGGGGAGATCTCAGCGGGCAGCAACGATCTCTCTTCCCGTACGGAACAGCAGGCCGCCTCTCTGGAAGAGACCGCCGCTAGTATGGAGCAACTCACTGCGACCGTGAAGCAAAACGCCGACAACGCGCGTCAGGCTTCCCGACTGGCGCTCGATGCCTCTTCCACCGCGAAGAAAGGCGGCAATGTGGTGGAAGGCGTGGTACGTACCATGGATGAAATCGCCACCAGCTCCAGCAAAATTGCGCAAATCACCAACGTCATTGACGGCATTGCCTTCCAGACGAATATTCTGGCGCTCAATGCGGCGGTCGAAGCGGCGCGAGCCGGCGAGCAGGGGCGTGGCTTTGCCGTAGTTGCAGGTGAAGTGCGTACGCTGGCACAGCGCAGCGCGCAGGCAGCGAAAGAGATCAAAGGGTTGATTGATGATTCCGGCGAGCGGGTGAATGCTGGCTCTGCTCTGGTGAATCAGGCGGGGGAAACCATGGCTGAGATCGTCAGCGCGGTCACGCGCGTGACCGACATCATGGGCGAAATCGCCTCTGCGTCCGACGAGCAGAGCCGGGGTATTGACCAGGTGGGTCAGGCGGTGGCCGAGATGGATCGCGTGACGCAGCAAAACGCCTCGCTGGTCGAAGAGTCCGCGGCTGCGGCAGCAGCGCTGGAAGATCAGGCGGCGCGTCTGAACGAAGCGGTTGCCGTCTTCAAAATTACCCGTGGTCAGGCTGTTAAAGCCGCTCCGGTGAAAACCTATACGGCGAAAGCTAAGCCCGTATCGACGGTGACGGAAGGGAACTGGGAGACGTTTTAAAGCGTCTCTCATTAATCCTATGTAGTCCAGGCAGGCGTGAGCCCCGCCCGGCAACCCGTCACCCCTCTGAAGCCGGAACGACCAACGGTTTTTCCGGCTTCGCTCTGACCGCTATCACCACCCCTACGACTAACAACCCAATCCCGCAGGCCGTTAACAGCGGCGGCATACTCTGGCGCATCAGGAAGGTATACAACAGCCCGGCCAGGGTTTCGAAGACAATCAATGGGCCTAAGATCACGGTAGGTAATTTCTGACTGGCCATGTTCCAGCACAACGCGCCCACCCATGAACAGAGCACGGCAATCGCCAGCATCAGCCCGACAAAGACCTCCGGTCGCGGCCCTAGCGGCAGCGCGAAGGCGGGCTCTCGAACGCTAAGCCAGCCACAGGCGACCAGATAACCCAGTAACGAGACCGGCAGGGTCACCAGCGCCTGCGCGGTTGCCCACATCATCGGATGCTTATCCGGATTCTCCCGCAACCAGCGGGCATTACGCAGGGCATACCAGGCCCAGCAGATGACCGAGACTGATGCCAGCGCGATGCCGGTGCCGTAACGCCAGAGGCTCAATGTCGCCATCCCATGGCTCAGCTCAGCAATGTTCACGCAGGCGAGGCCGACGGCAATACACAGCAGCGCAGGCAGCATTTTCGACCAGGCCAGCTTGCCATCCCGCTGGCTGTAAAGCAGGTTGGCAAAAATCGGGATCACCACCGGCAGGGTACCAATAATCATGGTCGATACGGGGGCCCCGGTCCGCTGAATGGCGCTTGCCAGACAGACGTAATAGATAAGATTCCCCATCATGGTCAGGCCCAGCGCGGTTACCCAGTCCTGACGGGTTAACTGACGTAAACGCGCCCGCCCCAGCCAGGCAAGGGGCAGGGCAATCAGTCCCAGCGCCAGATAGCGCCCCATTGACTGCAATACCGCCGGATAGTCCGGCACTATCAGCGGACCGACAAAAATCAGCCCCCACATTAAACCGGCCAGTAAGGCATACAACACACCGCTAATCATGCTTCCATCCGTTTTCAGTGTCCTGAACGTCAGTGTAGTTGGGGGCCTGGCAAGAATATTGTAGGAGATTGCGCATTAACGCGGCGTAACCTGTTTCTGGTAGCGCACAGGGGTAATGCCATAGCGATGGGTAAAGGCGCGAGTCAGATGCGACTGATCGGTTAACCCCGTCGCTGCCGCCACGTCGGCCGCGCGCATACCGTGGGTGAGGAATATTTTGGCGCGCCACAGGCGAATAGCCATCAGCATCTGGTGCGGGGTGACATGGAAATGGGCTTTGAACTGGCGCTGAAAATGGTACGGGCTCAGTGAGACCACGCGGGCCAGTTCGTCCAGCGTCAGGGCGTGCATGTAGTTGTCGTGCATATACTCACGAACCCGTTCGAACCGGTGTGCACCTTCCCGGGTAACCGGCGTGTGGCGGGCTAACGGCTGGAAGGTCTCGATCAGATCCAGCAGCAAGCCTTTTTGCGCCAGCGGGTCGTCCGTATGCCACAGGCCATAGATAAGCCTGCCGATTTGCTGTGAGCGCTGCGGGTCATGGCGGGTTACGTCGTTAAACCACCAGTGGCGAAGGCCGGTTACCTCTTCCAGCAGATCGGGTTCAATGTAAACCATCCGGTAGCGCCAGCCGCCATCCGTCGCCGATTCCCCGGTGTGGATCTCGTCCGGGTTCATGGTCACGACGGATTTTTCCGCCGCGAGATGCTGGGTACCGCGATAGCGAAAGCGTTCGGCACCGGTTTCAATGGTGCCGATGCCGAAGGCTTCATGCGTATGAGGTTCAAAGGCGTAGTCAGAAATATGCGCGTGATAAAGCTCCAGGCCCGGCAAATGCGCCAGATGGCGAAAGCGCGCGCTGTCTCTTTCATCACTGAACTGTTCGGGTACGCCTTGCACGGAAGCCTCCTTCAGGGTCATCTTTGCATTATTAAAGATGCCCCTCCGGGATGCTACAAAAATTAACCAACCATTAACCGTTACAGGATGGCTTTAATGCTCTCCGCCAGCGGCGTCGTTGGACGACCAATCAGCTGGCTTAGCGTATGGCTGTCGTCAAACAGACCGCCTTTGGCGGCGCCCGCATCGGAGTCGGCGAGCATATCCGCCAGACCCGCCGGTAAGCCCACGCTTTTCAGCGCGGCGGCAAAATCGGCTTCGCTCAGATTCTGATAGCTGACCGTTTTACCGCTCTGTCGGCTCAATTCAGCGACCAGATCGCTTAACGTCCATGCGTTGTCACCCGCCAGTTCATACACTTTTCCGCTATGCCCTTCACTGGCAATGACGTGGGCTGCGGCGGCGGCATAATCTGCACGCGGAGCGGCAGCAATTTTGCCTTCTCCTGCGGCCCCAATAAAGACGCCATGTTCCAGCGCTGGTGGGACGCTGGCCAGATAGTTCTCGGTATACCAACCGTTGCGCAGCAGCGCGTAAGGAATGCCCGAGGCTGCCAGCGCGTTTTCGGTGGCGACATGTTCCACATGCAGGCCGAGCGGCGAGTGATCCGCATGCAGCAGGCTGGTATAGGCAATAAATTTCACGCCTGCTGCTTTGGCAGCGTTAATCACATTCTGATGCTGGGCTTCGCGTTGCCCCACTTCACTGGAGGAAATCAGCAGCAGTTTCTCCACGCCCTGCAGGGCGGTGGTCAGCGTTGTCTGGTCGGTATAGTCGCCCTGACGCACATGGATCCCTTGCTGGCTCAGCGCTTCGGCTTTCGCCGGATGACGGACAACAGCCACGAGCTGGTCTGCGGGAACGGTTTTCAGCAGGTGTTCAATAACGAGCTGGCCAAGCTGGCCGGTAGCGCCGGTAATAGCAATCATGAGGAACTCCTTCGTGTTTGTCTGGTGTTATGGCACACTAGCACCATAGCTAACTTTTAGTAAGTACGTACAAAAAGGTAAGTATGAACAAAACGATCCCGACCCTCAGCGATCAAATGCGCGACGGCAACTTATTTGCCGAACAATGCCCTTCCCGCGAGGTGTTGAAACACGTCACCAGCCGTTGGGGCGTACTGATTTTGGTGGCGCTACGCCAGGGGACACATCGGTTTAGCGATCTCCGCCGTAAAATGGGCGGCGTGAGCGAGAAAATGCTCTCTCAATCTTTACAGGCGCTGGAGCAGGACGGATTTGTTAATCGCATTTCATACCCGGTCGTGCCGCCCCATGTGGAATACAGCCTGACGCCGCTCGGCGTAGAGGTGAGTGAAAAAGTGGTCGCGCTGGCAGACTGGATAGAGGTCAATACCCCACGGGTACTGGCGAACCGGGACGAACGTGCGGCGTGATCTGTCGGGTGGCGCTTTCGCGAACCCGAGGTGGAGATGAATGGTTTGACGTTCGGGGCCTTTGCACATCAGGCCGGGTGGGGTAATGCCGCCACCCGGCACGCTTTTCTTTACTGACTCAAATCCACCTGATAGAGGGCGAAACCTACATCGTCCGTGCCGACCTTGTTCATTGGATACTGCGCCTTATCTTTAATAAACGCTGCCGCTTTCTCTGAAGGCGAGGTTTCAAAGCGAATATCCAGTTTTGTCTCGCTGTGAATTGGGGCCAGACGCCAGTTATTATCCGCGGCAGGATGAATCGCGCCCGCGTTCTTCGACTGTTCGCCGATCCAGGCCGCCAGCACCGTGCGATTTTCATCCGGTGAGGCGAAGGCAATATGGCTATCCCCGGTACCGGCGAACTTACCGCCATAGGCGCGGTAGTTATTGGTTGCCACCAGGAAGACCGCCTCAGGATCGATCGGTTTGCCTTTAAAGGTCAGGTTCTTGATGCGTTCCGCCTGCGGATTTACCGTCTGGCACTCGCCGTCATATTTTGCAGGCTGCGACACGTCGATCTGATAGTCCACGCCGTCAATAACATCGAAGTTATAGGTGCGGAAACCGTCCCAGTTAATCAACGACTGCGGCGTGCTGCTCTTCGGATCAATTTGATTAAACTGCCCGGCTGAGCACTCCAGCCACTCTTTGACCTCTTTCCCGGTAGCCTTCACCACCACCAGCGTGTTGGGATACAGATAGAGATCGGCGGCATTACGGAAGGTTAGCGGCCCTTTTTCCACCTCAACATAGCTTGCCGGATCGTTCTTACGCCCGCCTACTTTGAAGGGAGCTGCGGCAGACAGCACGGGCAGTTTTGCCAGGTCTGGATCGCCCTGAATAAAGTGCTCTACGTAGGCTTTTTGCGCCATATTGACGACCTGAACCGTGGGGTCGTCCTGTACCAGTGCCAGATAGCTGTACATGTTATCGGCGGATTTGCCGACAGGTTTGCCGACGAACTCACGCGTCGCGTCATGGTCATGCTTCAGAACCTTGACCAGATCGTTATCTTCTGCCGCCAGCGATTTTTTATTCGCGGTATCGTAGATAGGCCGTGCTTCCGCTTTCGACTGCGTCACGCGCCATTTTCCGTTGTCGTTGTTCAGCACCAGATCGACCACGCCCAGATGATCGCCCCACATCCCTGGCATGACGGACGGCACGCCGTTCAGCGTCCCTTTTTCGATATCCGCCCCTTTGATGCTGGCGAAATCTTTACCCGGGAATACGGCGTGCGCATGACCAAACAGAATGGCATCTACGCCAGGAACTTCACTCAGGTAATACACCGAGTTTTCTGCCATGGCCTGCCAGGGGTCAGAAGAAAGGCCTGAATGCGCGACCACGACCACCAGATCGGCGCCTTTTTCGCGCATTTCCGGAACATACTTGCGCGCGGTCTCGGTAATATCATTGACGGTGACTTTGCCCGTCAGATTGGCTTTATCCCACGTCATGATTTGCGGGGGAGCAAAGCCGATATACCCTATCTTGAGCGTCTGTTTTTTCCCGTCCTGATCCACCACGTCGGTCTCTTTAATCAGGTAGGGGGTAAAGAGCGGTTTTTGGGTCTTAACGTCGATAATATTGGCGTTAACATACGGGAATTTCGCACCAGCAAGCGCGTTATGCAGGAAATCGAGACCATAGTTAAATTCGTGATTACCGAGGTTGCCCACTGCGTAATCCAGGGTATTCAGCGCCTTATAAACAGGGTGAATATCCCCCTTTTTCAGCCCCTTCGCGGCAACATAATCGCCCAGCGGGCTCCCCTGAATTAAGTCACCGTTATCCACCAGCACGCTGTTTTTCACTTCGCCCCGCGCCGCGTTGATCAAACTTGCGGTACGTACCAGTCCGAATTTCTCCGTCGGGGTATCTTTGTAGTAATCGAAGTCCATCATGTTGCTATGCAGGTCGGTCGTTTCCAGAATACGCAGATCGACGGTCGCTGCCTGTACGCTCGCGGCAACCAGCGTCGCCAGAAGCGTTGCACTAAACTTAATCATCAGAGGAGTCCTTTTTACGATCTAAGCCACAAAAGAATATGTATCTATAGTTTGTTGCTTACAGAAATGTGAATCCTGCCAGAAAAAGGCACCCTGAAACCGGAATTGCTTCACAGATAGCGGAATTGTTCACAATACGATATAAATAAAACAATGAGTTAAACCCACTGCGTTAACAAAGAGGTGGAGAATGTTAGATAAAATTTGTCAGATCGCGCGGGAAGCGGGAGACGCCATTATGCAAGTGTACGATGGTGCGAAACCGATGGACGTGGTCAGCAAAGCGGATGACTCCCCGGTGACGGCGGCGGATCTCGCCGCACATGCTGTGATCCTCAAAGGCTTGCAGGAACTGACCCCGGATATCCCTGTCCTGTCTGAAGAAGACCCACAAGGTTGGGACGAACGCCAGCAATGGCAGCGTTACTGGCTGGTGGACCCCCTTGATGGCACCAAAGAGTTTATCAAGCGCAACGGTGAGTTTACCGTCAATATCGCCTTAATTGAGAAAGGAAAGGCCGTGCTTGGCGTGGTATACGCCCCGGTCATGAAGGTCATGTACAGCGCCGCTGAGGGCAAAGCGTGGAAAGAGGAGTGCGGCGTGCGCAAGCAAATCCACGTCCGCGACGCTCGTCCGCCGCTGGTGGTGATCAGCCGTTCACACAGCGACAATGAATTGCAGGAGTACCTGCAACAGCTGGGCGAACATCAGACGACGTCGATAGGTTCATCATTGAAATTCTGTCTGGTGGCAGAAGGGCAGGCACAACTTTATCCGCGCTTCGGGCCGACCAACGTCTGGGATACGGCGGCAGGGCATGCGGTAGCCGCCGCTGCGGGGGCGCATGTTCACGACTGGCAGGGTAAGCCACTGGACTATACCCCGCGTGAGTCGTTCTTAAACCCCGGTTTCCGGGTCTCGATTTATTGAGCGAGCAATTTATGCAGCAGGGCAACCACCTGCTGCACCTCTTCCTGCGTCAACGCGCCGTCTTTCACCCACTGCACGCGACCCGCTTTATCCAGCACAATGACGGCTGAACTCTCTTCTTCCAGCTGCCACACTTTGCGCGTCACGCCGTTACTGTCGACGATAATTTGCGACCACGGATAGAGCTTTTTATTGCTCTCCAGGCTGCTCCGCACAAACATGCCTGAGCCTGGTATGGCATCGTCGGTGTTGACGATGGTGGTGGTCTGGTAACGATCGTGTGGCAAATCGGCGGCCTTGATCGCTTCGACCATGTTGGCGTTTTTCTCTTTTGCAGAGGTACGCCCCGCCATGTGTTGTACCACTCTCACTTTTCCTGGAAGTTGTGCGCTATTCCAGGCTTTATAGCTAAACTTATCATTGTCGAGAATCAATTCTCCCCGATCGGCAATACCGACTGCTGGCACACGTTGTCCTTTTTCAATGTTGTGCGCGGACGCCATCAGCGGCAGTAACAGGCAGGCTGCGGCCAGGATGTTACGAAGGGTCATAGTGTTTCCTTTTGTTTGCAGGTGATCCGACCACTTGGTCATACGTTTTTAATCATAAGTGCGATCAATATGCTTTTCCCGCAAGTGCGATGCCAGTTTGCGGGCGAACGCACATATCCGTAAAAAAACGACGGCTTATACTGCTTTCAGTAATGCTATGCAAAGAATGTTCTGATTATTTGTAATCAAACGGTAAATAAACTGATGCATACTGGGTGTCTCTGAGATTCTGGACTATAGTCATTGGGCATCAAAATTTGCGCTCGGGACAGTCGGGCCGATTGTGGCACCGCAAGAGCGTATGATTCGCAGGAGAGACAAGAATGAAAATTTTCCAACGCTACAACCCGCTTCAAGTGGCGAAGTACGTGAAGATCCTGTTCCGTGGACGGTTGTATATCAAGGATGTTGGCGCTTTCGAATTTGATAAGGGTAAAATTCTTATCCCGAAAGTGAAGGACAAGCAGCACTATTCTGTGATGTCCGAGGTCAACCGTCAGGTTATGCGTCTGCAGACTGAGATGGCTTAACCAACGTGCTATGCAGTAGTGAATTAAACGTAACGGCTCCCACTGGGAGCCGTTGATGTTTATAGCGCTGTTATGCGGAAATTTTCTCTTCCGCATCCGGAAGCTTCGGCACCAGTACGGTGGGCTTGTTGTCAATTCGCGTCACCAGCAGCTGGTCGATACGGAAGTTGTCGATATCTACCACTTCAAACTTGTAACCTGAGAACTTCACCGAGTCGGTACGTTTCGGGATCTTACGCAGCATAAACATCATAAAGCCGCCAATCGTCTCGTAATTGCCAGACTGCGGGAATTCATCGATATCCAGCACGCGCATAACGTCTTCAATAGGCGTCCCCCCATCGACCAGCCATGAGTTCTCATCACGCGCCACGATTTGTTCTTCCAGCCCCTGGCCGACCAGGTCACCCATCAGCGTAGTCATCACGTCGTTGAGGGTAATTATGCCCACCACCAGCGCGTATTCGTTCATGATGACCGCGAAGTCTTCCCCGGCAGTTTTGAAGCTTTCCAGCGCTTCGGAGAGCGTTAACGTGTCCGGCACAATCAGCGTGTTGCGGATCTGAACGCCGCTGTTCAGTGCCAGGCTCTGGTTTGCCAGCACGCGGTTCAGCAGATCTTTGGAATCGACATACCCGATGATGTGGTCGATATCTTCATTACACACCAGAAACTTGGAGTGTGGATGTTCCGCCACTTTGTTTTTCAGGCTCTGCTCGTCTTCGTGCAGGTCGAACCAAATCACGTTTTCACGTCCCGTCATGGATGAGGGAACGGTACGGGATTCCAGCTCAAACACATTCTCGATCAGCTCATGTTCTTGCTTACGCAACACCCCAGCCAGCGCACCGGCTTCGAACACCGCGTAGATGTCATCAGAGGTGATGTCGTCTTTACGCACCATCGGGATTTTAAACAGACGGAAAATGTTGTTAGCCAGACCGTTGAAGAACCAGACCAGCGGGCGGAAGACGTACAGACAGAAGCGCATCGGGTTGATGATACGCAAAGCCACGGCTTCTGGTGCAATCATACCGATGCGTTTCGGAGTTAAATCCGCAAACAAAATGAACAGCCCCGTCACCAGCGAGAAGGAGAGAATAAAGCTCAACTGCTCGGAAAGTTCAGGCGAAAAATAGCGTGAGAAGACGCTGTGAAACACCGGGGAAAACGCCGCATCGCCCACGATACCGCCCAAAATGGCGACTGCGTTAAGGCCGATTTGCACCACGGTGAAGAACATTCCGGGGTTTTCCTGCATTTTCAGGATGCGCTGTGCATTGATGTTGCCATCGTCCGCAAGCAGCTTAAGTTTGATTTTACGGGAGGCGGCCAGTGAAATCTCTGAAATCGAGAAAAAGGCACTGACAGCAATGAGGCAAAGTATTACTAAAATACTGTTTAACATAGTTTATCCGGCTTCAGCCAGATCCTCGGAAGGGAAGTTAATTACATTTGTGTGAAGACACATAGAACGTCAGCTCGTAGCGTTGAGCTGATTATTTCAGCGGGTAGTATAGCGTAAGAGAGTGTAAAGCCGCCAGAGGTCACATTTTTGGCGTTTGAGCAGGCCAGGCTGCCTGAGAAGCGGCCCGGCCATGGGAACAGTAGGGTTATTTCGCGCTGGATAAACTTACTTCTCCCGCTACGCGTCGGGTGGCATCACCGCCCCAGACCTGGTCGTACTCATATCCGGTCAGCTGTTTAATGACGGTGCGGGTCGTGTTATCGCAATCACGGTAATCACCGCCCAGCTTGCGACGTGCAATCTCTTTCAACAGCAGCTTGTGCGTGTCGCGCGTTAGCTTGAATTTATAGGTCGTAAAGAAGCTCACGGCCAACAGCGCGGCAGTGGCGAAGATCATCAGTCCGATAATGGCATTCAGCGCGTTCTCGGGCTGCGCCCCGCTGCCCTTAACAAAACCCGACTCCTCCAGCACCACCCCGATAAGCATAATCGCCATGGCGACGGTGCTCTTGCGCGTTAATACCATTACACCCGCAAAGATGCCTTCCCGACGTTGCTGCGTCACCATCTCGTCGATATCCGGTATAAAGCTGTAGATATTCCAGGGAATGTAATACAAACCTGAGCGGGCCGCGCCAAGAAGGATAAACACGGCGGAGAACAGCATCGCCGGTACCTGCGTTTCGGTGTAATAGACGGTAAACAAAAAGGCCAGCACGACGAAAATACAGCCGTAAGATAAACGCAGCGCCGCGGAAGGGGTGAAGTGGAGTTTGTTTAAGAGCAACATAAAGCCGTAGGTACCCGGTACAGAGGCAAAGGCGGCAATACTCAACCAGCCGGAGACCGCGGCGGCATCCTGGCTCAGACAATAAACAACGTAGTAGGTAAAGACGGAGCCAAAGACATCCATGGCGGTGAAAGAGAAAATATAAATAATAATATGTAAACGGAATGCCCGAATACGAAACGCCGAGAACAGATCCAGCACCAGATATTTCAGGTGGTTCATCATGCCGCTGCTTCGTTGACTCTCTACTTTGAAATCGGACTCCTGAGGGACATCTTTTGCTTCCCAGGTGACGCGCCAGGTAATAAATACCGCAATACAGAAAATCAGCGAAAAGATAAGCCCCGTGAGCGTGTAGGTAAACGGATTATCTTTACCGGTGAAATGCATAATGACGCCCGGGACAGAGACCGCCAGAAAACCGCCGAGCTGAGAGCAGATCATACGGACTCCGGACAGGCGGCTACGCTCCTCGTAGCGGTTGGTCATCTCTGCGGCCAGGGTTTCCCAGGGAACCAGCACCATGGCGGATAACAGCTCAATAGACAGGTAGGTGCCCAGGTAATACCAGTAGCCCATATCGGTGAGCCACAATAACGCATACAAAAACATCAAGGGTGAGCTGATTAATAAGAAGAAGCGTCGGCGGCCAAATTTACGGCCAAGCCAGGTGTTACCGAAATTATCGGTGATATAACCCATCACGGGACTTAATATCGCATCGATAATACGTGCAACCGCGAAAATAGATCCGGCTTCCAGCACGGTCAGGCCGCAATAGGTTGTGTAAAAAAATAAAAGCCAGGTGCTGATAATGGCGAAAGCGCCTCCGCCAAACAGATCGGTTATGCCGTAGCCGAGTGCCACGCCATAACCAACCCTGCGTTCAGTTGGTTTGACCATAATGTTTTTCCAGGTGTAGGGTAACGTTTAACCAGATGACTGGCCGTTTTTTATTGACTGCTGGAATACAAATGACGTTCTAGTTATCGAGAGTGATCCATTGCCTTATTTGAGATGAACGATAAATAGCCTCCACAAGAGTGAGTGATTTTCCGGCTTCGCGAATATCGGTGTAATTCGCCTCGTCAGGGTGAAAAATAGCGTGATAAAAGTGACGGATGGCCTGCTGATGCCCCAGACCCCAGTAGCTTTTGGCCACGCCATCGGGCGACTCGTCGCTGACCAGCCTGACGCGACCTGCCGGGCTTATCTGCCACAGGACGTTATCGCTAAGCTGCAAAGTGGCCTTCTCGAACTGAATTTCCAGCAGCAGCGGGGAATCGGTGGTGTGACAATTACTGGCATAAAAAAGACCGCGTGCGCCGTTAGCGAAGTGCATTGTGGCCATGGCGCTGTCTTCGGCTTCCGTGACGTCCGCCAGTTCTCCGCTGTCTACAACGCCTTTAAGGCGTGTTACGCCGCCCGCGAACCACTGCATCAGATCCAGCGTATGAATGGCCTGATTAATCAGTAAACTGCCGCCTTCCGTGGCAAACCTGCCACGCCAGGGGCTTAAGCGGTAATAGTCCCCAAAACGCGACCAGGTCAGCACGGCCTTGATGCTGAGCATCCTTCCCAGCGCCGCACTTTCTATCTCCTGACGTATGCGCAGGCTGGTGGGATTGAGGCGGTTTTGATAACAGACGCCGAGCCGCCCGGACGCGTTTTCCACCGCCTGGGTAATGTCAGCCACTTCGCCGCTGTTCATCCCGACCGGTTTTTCGCAAAAGACATGTTTGCCTGCGGCCAGTGCCGCCAGAATCATGTTTTTATGCTCAAAATGCGGCGTGCAGATATGGACGACGTGAATGTTATCGTCCAGCAGCATCTCCCGATAATCCTGATAAAAACGACACTGGTAATCCATCGACAGTTTCAGACCCTTTTCGCTGTCAGTCTCCACCAGGGCGCGCAGGTTAACGCCAGAAAGCTGACGCAGGGCGTTGACATGGCAACGGTGGATCGCACCGCCGCCGATAATGGCCGCATTCAGGGTTGTCATTTGCATCTCCTACACGGTGGCGTTTGCCAGCATTTGTGCTTTGACGCACAGCTCCGCCGCTTTGAAGGCGTGGGCTTGCGTCATGGCGTTTTCAGTGCGATTCAGGCAATCCAGGATCAGTTCGCCGAAGTAGGGGAATCCTACCTGTCCTGCCACCGGGTAACGGAACTCGCCCTCTTTATTCACCAGATACACCACGTCCTGCTCGCCCTGGGTTAAGTCGACGTACTTGCGCATTTCGATATACCCTTCGGTGCCCAGCAGGGTCAGGCGACCATCGCCCCAGGTGGAAAGGCCGTCAGGGGTAAACCAGTCACAGCGGAAATAGCCGCTGGCCCCGTTTTCGCCCTTCAGCATGGCATCGCCAAAGTCCTCAAATGCCGGGTACTGAGGATGGTTAACATTACGTGCCTGGCTGGCAATCACGGTGGCGTCGCCGTTGCCGGTATAAAACAGGAATTGCTCGATTTGATGGCTGCCGATATCACACAGGATGCCGCCAAAATAGCGGCGATCGTAGAACCAGTCTGGTCGGCCTTGTCCTTCACGATGCGGACCGGTACCTAACGTCTGTATCACCCGGCCAATGGCGCCCTGGCTGACCAGTTGTCCGGCAAAGACCGCGCTCTCCACATGCAGACGTTCGCTGTAATAGACCGCATATTTTCGTCCGGTTTTCGCCACCATCGCTTTGGCATCGGCAAGCTGATCGAGGGTAGTCAGCGGCGCTTTATCAGTAAAATAGTCTTTCCCGGCAGCCATGGTTTTTAGCCCCAGCGCACAGCGCTCAGACGGGATCGCCGCACCCGCTACCATCTGTACGTCACGATCGTTGAGGATCACGTCCAGCGTGGCAGCGATCTGCACCTGCGGGTACTGCTGCACAAATTTATCCACTTTTGCCGGATCCGGATCGTAGACCCATTTCAGCGTCGCCCCCGCCTCTATCAGTCCATTGCACATGCCATAAATATGGCCGTGATCGAGTGCGGCGGCGGCAAAGACAAATTCCCCTTCCTGTACGACAGGTTGCGGTTTGCCGACCGGCGCATAGTTCATACCGTCATTCTTGTTCATGGTCAGATTCCTTGGTCCAGATCTTTGCCGAGAGGGATAGCGCCCACTTCATTGAAGTTACTCACGCTGGCGGATTTTTGATAAAAACGGGGAGCCAGGACATTGGTGCCGCCGGTCCGGTAAAACGGGTCATCGTGCTCAATCGGCAGCGACACCACGCTGCGGGTGATAGCGGATTTGTAGATAGCGGTAATCAGCTCCAGAGACCGTTTGCCCTGTAGCCCATCAACCAGCGGCGCACCTTGACGCTCAATGGCCTGAAGCAGGTCATTGATTTGCCCGGTATGCAGCGTCCAGTCGAGCGCCGGGACCTCGTGAAAGACGGCATTGAGCCGGGCTTCACGGTCAGCGTCGCGTTCCGTCTGCGGAAAGCCGTTATCAGCACTGATGCTGGCCCAGGCCTGCCACGGCGCGGCGATACGTGCTTTCTCCCCCTGGATAACGATCTTCTGATCTTCGCCATGATGGACGACTGAGGCGGTCAGCTGGGTCAGCGCGCCGCCGGGATAGTTAAAGATCGCCGCGCTCAGATCCTCGACCTCGGCATTGTCGTGCGCCACGTTGGTCATCATCGCGACCACTTCCGATGGAAAGCCCAGCATCCACTGGATGGCATCGATATGGTGCACCGCGTGGTTAAGCGTGCAGCCTCCGCCCTCTTTTTCCCAGGTGCCGCGCCACCACAAATCGTAATAGCAATGCCCGCGCCACCAGAAGGAGTCGACCTGCGCATGGCAAATCTTGCCCGCCAGACCGGAATCGAGTACCGCTTTAAGCCGCCAGAACGCATCGGTAAACCGGTTCTGCGCGATAATGGATAAGGTTTTTCCGCTGGCCTGCTGGGCGGCAATCATCGCATCGCACTCCTCCAGCGACGCGGCCATCGGTTTTTCGCACAGGACGTGGCAGCCTGCATTCAGCGCATCAATGCTGATTTGAGCGTGAACGTACGGCGGCGTACAGACATCGACAATATCCAGCTGCGGCTCTGAGGCCAGCATCTCCTCGTGACTGGCATAAACGCGCGCATCGTTCAGACCGTAGCGCGCTTTTTTCTCGTGCGCTTTCTCGGGATAGATATCGACCAGCGCCACCACGCGGCAACGCTGGGTAAACTGCAAATATCCCTGAATATGGTTATGCGAGATGTTCCCTGTTCCCACAATTGCGACATTTAACATCGGTTATTCTCCGGGGTTACCAGGTGCCAGAGGCGTCCAGGGTGCGGCTTATCACTGCTTTATCAACCGAGTGGCTGATGCGCTGCTGTAACAGGCGCAGGTACTGTTTCTCATTTAACGGCAGTTCTACCCAGTCATCGGTCCAGGTGGACAGGTGCATGGCATTCGACAGCGTCAGGCCGTTTATCCCTTCCACTCCGGGGGCGATTAACGGCTCGCCACGCAGGACGGCAGCGCAAAAATTGGCGGTGATGACATGATGTTCGCTGTATTCAGGCGCAACGGGAAGGGTGACCTCCCAGCATTCCGGCTCGCCAAAGCCGTTTTGCCAGCGGGCGTTAAACGTGGTTTCAGATTCGCGTAACCGCCAGAAACGCAGTTTTCCCTCTTCCACCACGACCTTGCCGCAATCGCCGGCAATCTCCAGCCGGTTGGTCCCCGGCGTTTCTGCCACCGTGGTAATAAATACGCCGGTCGCGCCGTTAGGGTATTCCGCGTACGCGGTGACCTCGTCTTCCACTTCAATTTCGCGATGTTTACCAAACTGGCAAAACGCCCGTAGACGGGTTGGCATGCCTACCAGCCACTGCCAGAGATCGAGCTGGTGGGGATCCTGGTTCAACAGCACGCCGCCGCCTTCGCCTTTCCAGGTGGCACGCCAGCCGCCGGAGTTGTAATAACTTTGCGAGCGATACCAGTTGGTAATGATCCAGTTAGAGCGGCGGATCTCGCCCAGTTCGCCGCTGTCGATCAGATCTTTGACTTTCTGATACAGCGGGTTAGGGCGTTGGTTGTACATAATGCCGAAGACCACATCGCATTCGTGCGCGCAGGCGTTCATCTCCTGCACCTGGGCGGTGTAAACACCCGCCGGTTTCTCGCAGAGCGTATGAATGCCCTGGCGCATCGCCAGCATCGACAGGCGAGGGTGTTCGTAGTGCGGGGTGGCCACAATAACGGCATCGATAAGCCCGCTGCTGAGCATCTCTTGCGCATCACTAAAGAGCGGCACCGCGTCGCCTACTGTCTGGCGTATCCCCGCGTGTTTTTCCGGCGCGTTATCGCACACCGCCGTCAGACAGGCATCCTTCACGGTTCCCGCCAGTAAATATTTCGCGTGAACGGTGCCGATATTACCGATTCCAATAATGCCAAAACGTACTTTGTCCATGTCACACCTTATTTCTGTGAAAAGAGTGATAACCGGAAAATAGGAAAGGTGGACCGCAGCGACAATGTTATTTTGTGAGAATACTCGCAGGGTGTTTAAGTAATCCCTCACGCGGATGAAATTTGGTTTTAAAATCAACAGACTGTTTCTGCAAATATTTGCAAAAACTGAATGCGAGCGAGGTCACACTATGCCGGGCAGATTAAAAATGGAGGAAATAGCCGCTCTGACAGGCTATTCCGTCAGCACGGTTTCACGGGTCCTGAGCGGGAAGTCCTATACCAGCGATAAGGCCCGGGAAGCGATTGTGCGCAGCGCGCGTGAACTGGGCGTGCTGGACTCAATGGCCAGCGGACGGCTCTTAATCAATGGCATAGCGGTATTTGCCCCGGAAAGAACCTTTCAGGGGCGCGGGGATATCTTCTATTTAGAGGTGACCAAAGGCATTGCGGAAGCCAGCGCCCCGCACAATGTCTGGATCAGTTATTCAGGTTTAGAAGAACAGCGTGCAGACGTGAAATTATTTCTGGAAAAAGCCGGTCATAAGAATATTAATGCGATAATTATCATTGGAACGGATGATTCAACAATATTTAAACTGGCGAGCACGCTGAATAAACCCTGCGTGCTGATTAATTCTATCGATCGGGAAATGGTTCTGGATTCCGTTTCGCCGGATCATCGGGCCATTGGCTTTACCGCCATGCGTTATCTGTTTGAGCAAGGGCATCGCCGCGTGCTCACCATGACCTGCCTGCGTCGTGAAACCTTGTATGCGCGTCTTGATGGCATCAAAGAGGCGTACCGCTACTTCCACGTGCCCTTTGATCCGCAACACGACCTGCTGGTCACGGAGTGGTTTACGGCCGAAGAGGCAGAACACGCTCTGGATGGATGGCTCTCAAAGCATGAGCGGGCGGTGTGGCCGGATGTTATCTTCCCTAATAGCACCAGTATGACGGAAGGGGTGGTCAAGGCCCTCGAGCGTCACGGACTGCGCGTACCCGAAGACGTCTCGATCATCACCACGGATTTTGCATGGAACCTGCAAAACCGGCTGGCGACGTCGGTCACGGGGGTGACGGTGCCCTGCCGGGAACTGGGCATCGAAGCGGTGCATTTGCTGCAAACGCGGCTAAACCGACCGCAGGCGCCGGTATACAATCTGCTTTTACAGGGAAAAGTGGTGGATCACGGATCGGTAAGTAATGCTACGCGCCACGCAGCTCGCGTGGCGCTGGATCAATAATTACGCCAGCTGCGGTGGCAGGCAGACGCCGATACCGCCGATGCCGCAATACCCGTACGGATTTTTATGCAGATACTGCTGGTGGTCGTCCTCGGCATAATAAAACGGTGTCGCCGTTGCGATTTCGGTGGTCACGGGACGGTCGTCATTGGCAGCGCGCATCGCCTCCTGAAAACGTGCCAGGCTGGCGCGGGCGGCGGCATCCTGTTCCGGCGTTAATGGATAGATCGCGGAACGATACTGGGTACCGTGATCGTTACCCTGACGCATCCCCTGAGCCGGATCATGATTCTCCCAGAACACCTGCAGCAATTTTTCATAGCTGATGACGGCGGGATCATAAACCACGCGCACGGCTTCCGCGTGACCGGTTTCACCCGAGCACACTTCACGATAGGTCGGGTTAGGCGTATAACCGCCGGTGTACCCGGCTGCCGTGCTGTAGACGCCTGGCAATTGCCAGAACAGACGCTCTACGCCCCAGAAGCAGCCCATCGCGAAGTAGGCGATCTCCATTCCGTCAGGAACGTGGGTCATCGAATGATCGTTAACGGCGTGTAATGTGGCGACTGGCATAGGGGTGTTCCGTCCCGGCAGTGCATCTGCTTGAGATACAAGATGCTTTTTGTCGAATAAACTCACGGTGGGGCCTCCCGGGCAGTGATGTTTCAGTTAAGGTTGTCACGAAGCGTTTAATTGAACACAATAAATGCGGTGAATGAGTCTAGATTTAAACATAAGAAATATTAGGGTACTTAACCAATTTTCAACCCGTCTTTTGGGTTTTGGGCTTTAGGCCGTGAGACGCCGCGGAGCGGCACTTCAATTGCTTCCAGGGTGGAAACAAGGATATTCAGGAGAAAACGTGGCAAAGATCCGCCAGTTATGTTTGGTCAGTTTGTTGCTGACAAGCGGAGTCGCCAGCGCGGCGAATGTCCGTTTGCAGGTTGAAGGGCTATCGGGGACGCTGGAAAAAAACGTGCGTGCACAGCTTTCAACCATTGAGAGCGATGAAGTGACGCCGGACCGGCGCTTTCGGGCGCGCGTGGATGATGCCATCCGCGAAGGGTTAAAAGCGCTAGGCTATTACGAACCTACTATCGATTTTGATTTACGCCCGCCTCCGGCGAAGGGGCGTCAGGTGCTCATTGCCCGCGTTTCACCCGGTGAGCCGGTATTGATTGGCGGCACCAATGTTGTGCTGCGTGGCGGTGCACGTACCGACCGCGATTATCTGGATTTACTCGATACCCGACCAAAGGTCGGTACCGTGCTGAATCACAGTGATTATGACCATTTCAAAAAAAGCCTCACCAGCGTTGCGCTGCGTAAAGGGTATTTTGATAGCCAATTTACCAAAAGCCAGCTCGGCGTTGCGGTAGAGAGACGTCAGGCGTTCTGGGATATCGATTACGACAGCGGACAGCGTTATCGTTTTGGTGATGTCACCTTTGAAGGCTCACAAATCCGCGAAGAATATCTGCAAAATCTGGTTCCGTTTAAAGAGGGTGAATACTACCAGTCAAAAGACCTCGCAGAGCTAAACCGCCGCCTGTCTGCGACGGGTTGGTTTAACTCGGTGGTTGTGGCGCCTCAGTTTGACCAGGCGCGCCAGACGAAGGTGTTGCCGCTGCATGGCGTCGTGACGCCGCGCACCGAGAACACCATTGAGACAGGGGTAGGGTATTCGACAGACGTCGGGCCGCGCGTGAAAGCTACGTGGAAAAAACCGTGGATGAACTCCTACGGCCATAGCCTGACCACCAGCGCCAGCCTCTCTGCGCCGGAACAGCAACTCGATTTCAGCTATAAGATGCCGTTGCTGAAAAACCCGCTTGAGCAGTATTACCTGGTGCAGGGGGGCTTTAAGCGCACCGATCTGAACGATACGGAGCAGGACTCCACCACGCTCGCCGTCTCGCGTTTCTGGGACCTCTCCAGCGGCTGGCAGCGTGCCATCAATCTGCGCTGGAGCCTTGACCACTTTACGCAGGCAAACGTCACCAACACCACCATGCTGCTTTATCCGGGCGTGATGATCAGCCGTACCCGCTCGCGCGGCGGCCTGATGCCGGTGTGGGGGGATTCACAGCGTTATTCGATCGACTACTCCAATACGGCCTGGGGATCGGACGTTGATTTCTCGGTGGTACAGGCGCAAAACGTCTGGATCCGCACCTTGTACGATAAGCACCGCTTTGTCATGCGTGGCAATCTCGGTTGGATTGAAACGGGCGATTTCGAGCGCGTGCCGCCGGATCTGCGCTTCTTTGCCGGGGGCGATCGCAGCATTCGTGGCTATAAATACAAATCGATCTCACCGGAAAACGAAAAAGGACAGCTGACGGGCGCGTCCAAGCTGGCGACCGGCTCGCTGGAATATCAGTACAACGTCAGCGGTAAATGGTGGGGGGCGATGTTCGTTGATGGCGGTGAGGCGGTTAACGATATCCGTAAGAGTGATTTCAAAACCGGTGCAGGTGTGGGCGTGCGCTGGCAGTCGCCCGTTGGGCCTATCAAGCTTGATTTCGCCGTTCCGGTTGGGGACAAAGACGAGCACGGTTTACAGTTTTACATCGGTCTGGGGCCTGAATTATGAGTTTATGGAAGAAGATAAGCCTCGGCGTTCTGATTTTTATCGTGCTGCTGCTTGGCACGGTGGCGTTTCTGGTGGGGACGACCTCCGGACTGCATTTGCTGTTTAACGCGGCGAACCGTTGGGTGCCGGGCCTGGAGATTGGCCAGGTCACGGGCGGCTGGCGTGATTTACGGCTGAAGAATATCCGTTACGAACAACCTGGTGTGGCCGTCAATGCCGGTGAGTTTCATCTGGCCGTGAAGCTGGGCTGTCTGCGCGACAGCAAGCTTTGTGTTAACGATCTGTCGCTAAAAGATGTGAACGTGGCGATAGACTCGAAAAAAATGCCTCAGTCTGCTCCGGTTGAAGAGGAGGACAGCGGTCCGCTGAATCTCTCCACGCCGTACCCGATCGCGCTTTACCGGGTCGCGCTGGACAATGTGAATATTAAAATTGACGACACCACCGTGTCGGTCATGGATTTCACCTCGGGTCTGCGCTGGCAGGAAAAGAATCTGACCCTGACGCCGACCTCGCTGCAGGGGCTGCTTATTGCCCTGCCTAAAGTGGCGAAAGTGGCGCAGGAAGAGATTGTGGAGCCTAAAATCCAGAATCCGCAGCCGGATGAAAAACCGCTGGGCGAAACGCTCAAGGATCTCTTCTCAAAACCGGTTCTGCCGGAGATGACCGACGTCCATCTGCCGTTGAATCTCAATATCGAATCCTTTAAAGGCGAACAATTACGTCTGACCGGCGATACCGATCTGACGGTCTTTAACATGCTGCTCAAAGTCAGCAGCATCGACGGCAATATGAAACTCGATGCGCTGGATATCGACACTAACCAGGGTTCGCTCAATGCGACGGGCAATGCCCTGCTGCGCGATAACTGGCCGGTAGACCTCACCCTGAACAGCACCCTCAATATTGACCCGCTGAAAGGCGAGAAAGTGAAGATGAAAGTGGGCGGTGCGCTGCGTGAAAAACTGGCGTTTGGCATTAATTTGTCTGGCCCGGTGGACATGGTACTACGCGGGCAGACTCAGCTTGCCGAAGCGGGATTACCGCTGAACATTGAAGTCGTAAGCCAGCAGCTCTACTGGCCGTTTACCGGTGAAAAACAGTTTCAGGCCGACGACCTCAAGCTCAAGTTGAGCGGCAAAATGACCGATTACACGCTGTCATTCCGGACATCAGTGAAGGGGCAAGGCGTACCCTCCGCTGGCATTACGCTGGATGCAAAGGGTAACGAACGGCAAATCAACCTGGATAAGTTGACCGTTGCGGCGCTGGAAGGGAAAACAGAACTGACCGCGCTGCTCGACTGGCAGCAGGCAATCAGCTGGCGCGGCGAGCTGAAGCTCACGGGGATTAACACCGCGAAAGAGGTCCCTGACTGGCCGTCAAAACTGGATGGTTTGATCAAAACGCGTGGCAGTCTGTACGGCGGAAGCTGGCAGATGGAGGTGCCAGAGATCAAAATCACCGGCAATGTGAAGCAGAACAAGGTGCTGGTCGAAGGGGCAGTCCGGGGCAACAGCTACCTCCAGTGGATTATCCCAAAAATGCATGTTGCGCTGGGGCGTAACACCGCGGATATCAAAGGCGAGCTGGGCGTGAAAGATCTCGATCTGGATGCCACCATTGACGCCCCTAATCTCGACAATGCCCTTCCGGGGCTGGGTGGTACGGCGAAAGGGTTAGTAAAAGTACGCGGCACGGTTGAGGCCCCGCAGATTCTGGCGGATATCACCGCGAACGGACTGCGCTGGCAGGAACTTTCCATTGCCCGCGTGCGCGTGCAGGGCGATGTGAAATCCACTGACCAGATCGGCGGCACGCTCAACCTGCGCGTGGAACGTATCGCGCAGCCGGATGTGAATATCAATCTGGTGACTCTGGAGGCTAAAGGCAACGAGAAGCAGCACGATCTGCAATTGCGCGTACAGGGTGAGCCGGTCTCCGGACAACTGCATCTGGCGGGCAGCTTCGATCGCAAGGAGACTCGCTGGAAAGGGACGCTGGATAACACCCGCTTCTCAACGCCGGTGGGGCCGCTTACGCTTTCTCGTTCTATTGCGCTTGATTACCGTAATGCCGAACAGAAGATCAGCATTGGGCCGCACTGCTGGACCAACCCCAATGCCGAACTGTGCGTGCCGCAGACGATTGATGCCGGTGCAGAAGGCCGGGCGGTGGTGAATCTTAATCGATTCGATCTGGCCATGTTGAAGCCCTTTATGCCCGAGACGACCCAGGCAAGCGGGGTATTCAGTGGCAAAGCCGACGTGGCCTGGGACACCACCAAAGAAGGTCTGCCGCAGGGCAGCGTAACGCTTGCCGGGCGGAACGTGAAGGTGACGCAGGTGGTGAATGATGCTCCGCTACCGGTGGCATTTGACACCCTGAATCTGAAAGCAGATCTCCATGATAACCGCGCCGAACTGGGCTGGCTGATTCGCCTGACCAATAACGGGCAACTCGACGGGCAGGTACAAATTACCGACCCGCAAGGGCGGCGAAATCTGGGCGGTAACGTAAATATCCGCAATATGAACCTTGCCATGGTGAACCCTATCTTCGAACGGGGTGAAAAGGCCGCCGGGATGGTCAGTGCCAACCTGCGCCTGGGCGGGAATGCCCAAAGCCCGCAGCTCTTCGGCCAGTTACAGCTAAACGGCGTGGATATCGACGGTAACTTTATGCCGTTTGATATGCAGCCAAGCCAGATCGCGATGAACTTTAATGGCACACGGTCGACGCTGGCGGGCGTGGTTCGCACGCAGCAAGGGGAAATCAACCTGAGCGGTGATGCGGACTGGAGTCAGATTGATAACTGGCGTGCGCGGGTCGCGGCGAAAGGGAGCCGGGTACGTATCACCGTTCCTCCAATGGTACGCCTGGACGTCTCCCCGGATGTGGTCTTTGAAGCCACGCCAAGCCTCTTTACCCTGGATGGCCGCGTCGATGTGCCATGGGCGCGTATTGTGGTGCACGAAGTACCGGAAAGCGCGGTGGGTGTCTCCAGCGATGAAGTGCTTCTCGACAATAATCTCAAACCCGTCGAACAGAAGAGCGCCGGGATCCCGATCAACAGCAACCTGATTGTGCACGTCGGGAACAATGTTCGCCTGGATGCGTTTGGCCTGAAAGCGAGACTGACCGGCGATCTGAAAGTGGCGCAGGATAAACAGGGGCTGGGCCTTAACGGGCAAATTAATATTCCGGAAGGGCGTTTCCACGCCTACGGCCAGGATTTAATTGTGCGTAAAGGTGAGCTGCTCTTCTCGGGTCCACCGGATCAGCCACTGCTGAACATCGAGGCGATCCGTAATCCTGAGGCAACGGAAAACGATGTGATCGCAGGCGTTCGCGTAACGGGCAGCGCCGACGAGCCGAAAGCTGAAATTTTCTCCGATCCGGCCATGTCGCAACAAGAAGCGCTCTCTTATCTGCTGCGCGGGCAAGGCCTGGACAGTCAGCAGAGTGACAGTGCTGCGATGACGTCGATGTTAGTGGGTCTGGGGGTTGCACAAAGTGGTCAGGTTGTGGGTAAAATCGGCGAGACGTTTGGCGTCAGCAATCTGGCACTGGATACCCAGGGCGTCGGTGACTCCTCTCAGGTGGTGGTCAGCGGTTATGTCCTGCCTGGGTTGCAGGTGAAATACGGTGTGGGGATCTTTGACTCACTAGCCACACTCACGTTACGCTACCGTCTGATGCCTAAGCTATATCTGGAAGCGGTGTCTGGCATAGATCAGGCACTCGATGTGCTCTATCAGTTTGAGTTCTAGCAATGCGAATATTTGTCTACGGTAGTTTACGAACTAAGCAGGGCAACAGTCACTGGATGACGAACGCCCAGTTGATGGGTAATTACAATATTGAGAACTACCAGTTGTACAGTCTGGGCCACTATCCAGGCGCGGTTCCGGGGAACGGAACGGTACAAGGTGAAGTTTATCGTATTGATAATGCCACGCTTGCCGAACTGGATGCCTTGCGCACCCGGGGCGGTGAATACGCACGTCAGTTGATCCAGACGCCCTACGGTAGCGCCTGGATGTATGTCTACCAGCGTCCGGTCGACGGACTGAAGCGGATTGAAAGCGGTAACTGGTTAGACAGAGACCAGTACTGATATGAACAACGCCACCTTCGGGTGGCGTTGTTTTTTGCGCGAGAGCTCGTCATCTGTCGGGAAGTTTGTTCATGGCGCCTTTAACAGGGCAGGAGCCTCGTTCAGCATTAACCCATTTTTGATTTCCTCGTCGATATACGGCTGAGGCTTACTAAACAGGTATCCCTGAACGAAATCACAACCCAGCGCCTGCAAACTTTCCAGTTGTTCCTGTGTCTCCACTCCTTCTGCAACCGTCTTCATACTGAGAGATTTCGCCATGCTGGTGATCAGTCTGATGATATTCAGGGCGTCTTCTTGTGTGGATATCGAATGCACAAAGGATTTGTCTATTTTGATTTTATCAAAGGCCAGTCGGCTCAGCCGCGACAGTGAAGAGTAACCTGTACCAAAATCGTCGATGGAGATTTTCACCCCCAGCGCTCTGAGCTTATTGAGGGTATTCATCGGCGTATTATTCTCCGTAAAGAGAGAGGACTCAGTCACTTCCAGTTCAAGACGGTCCGCCGGAAGCCCGGTTTCCTTCAGAACAGAGACCACGATTCCTGCAAAGGCTTTACTGCTTAGCTGGACGGGGGAGACATTGACGGAAATTTTAACCGGAACCGCCCAGGACGCCGCTTCCCGGCAGGCCATTTCCAGCATCGCTTTCCCCATCTCGCTAATCATTCCTGTTTTTTCAGCAACAGGAATAAAGCTATCAGGCGACAAAAGGCCCTTTAGCGGATGTACCCAGCGAATAAGGGCTTCATAGCTGTAAATTTCCCGACTGAAGGAATCCACAATCGGTTGATAATAAACCACGAATTCTTTATTCACTATCGCCAACGCCATGTCGTGCTCAAGGGTTCTGCTTTCCTGCAGCTTATCTAACATTCGCTGGCGGAAGACTTTAGTCTTGCCGGCGCCTTCATTTTTGGCTTCATAAAGGGCCAGGTCGGCAAATTTATAGAGATAGTCGGAACGGCGTTCAGTGTCTGAGTTAACAATGCCCACACAGGTGGTGATGTTGATAATCGTGCTGTAAATAGTGTAGGGCTGGTTAATACATTCACATATTTTTTGGGCAAGCGTTACCGCCTGGCTTTCTGTCAGATCGCTCGTGAGTAAAGCAAATTCATCGCCACCCAAGCGGTAAAGGGTATCCGGAGGAAGACGCATCGAACTCAGACGCTGAGAGATCTGCCGCAATAACATATCACCGGCATCATGCCCGTAGGTATCATTGACCTCTTTGAATCTGTCTAAATCAAACAGCATCACGGTCACAGAGCGTTGAGTGCTTTCTGCCATCTGGATGGTCTTATTTAAATTATCCCAGAAAAACAGCCGGTTGCTCATCTCTGTAAGAGGGTCGTGGTAAACGTCATACTCCAGCTTTGTATTCTGGATTTGCAGTTTTTCTTTAGATTCCTGAAGCTCTTCAGCAAGACTCTTTACCTGAAGATGCGCTTTCAGAATATTTCTGTTCTGATAAAAAATCAGCATCCCCAGTATCGCACTCAATATTATTAGCAGCACAGACGTTGCTGAATAAATAGAGTACAGCGTTTGAATATTACTGTTGGCATTGTTAATGAGGTTAATATCTTTGTTTAACGCACCGGAGGAAAGGCGGCTAAGGGGGCCATCAAGCGTATACATGACTTTCAGATACTCCTGGAGTTCTGAGCGCGTCATTTTCTCAAGATGAGTATCCAGATAATTAAGCGTGTCTTCAAGTTTTACTGCCAGATCGTGAAGTGATTTATTGCTATTAATATATTGTCCTAAATCACCTTCTTTCAATAAATCACTCTGGCTGAGCATAATGTCGAGGTGAAGGCGCACATCATCGAGCGTCATCGTCTCATCGATAGTGTAAAGGCCAAGCCATGACTCGAACCGGTAATACTCCGAGACCAGTTGTCCGGCAGACCAGGAGCTGGCGTAGTGCGTCAGTTTCTGTAATTCTTGCTGCCTTTCATGCACAAGGAAAGATATATATCCGGTAGATATAAAAAGTAAAAATATGATGCCGGCCAGTATTCTGTTCATGTTGTTCTTCTGGAACCCTACTCAATGCTCATTCTGCTGACCTGCCATGCTGACCTTGAATAATAGACCTGATTATTCAGTTCAGGTTTGCTGTCATAGGGATACACGATGAATAGCGGACCTTTGTCACGAACACGCATGTATTCGCCATTGATTTTTAAAGCAAGGATCACATTATATTTGTTGAAATCGCTGAGAGGGATAACGGTGGTATAGTCATTGAGTGCAGTAACCTTCACCACAGAACCTTTTGCTCCGACGTACTCCATAAGCGTTTTCATTGGAATACCCGTAAAGGTTGTGCGTCCATTATACCAGGGAGAGGCGGTCTGGAAACTCACCATCCCCAGCTTTTCAAGGCTGGCGATATCGAAAACGGTTTTACCCTGTTCATTTGTATTTTCTATATTACCGGACAGGGTTAAAAGGACTTTCCCGGCAGGTTTAGGGAGCTCACTCGCCAGGGCCTGCGTGGCGATCACAAAACTCAACAACATGACAATTAATCGCATTTTAAACCGCCTGTCTATCGAATATAAAAGAAGTATAATTTAGTTATTGCAGTATTTATACATGCAGCCTGTTGAATAACAATGCATTAAGGAAAATTATAATTTAATGCATATAAAACAATCAGTTATAGAGTATTGTGCTGTGATGGTGATTAATCAAGGTAGGTACTGTTATTTGAGATGCTTCAGGTACATTAGGCCTGTACAAACAGTAAGCTATTTGTATGGTTAGCGCAAATAAACACGCAAAAAAAGTGTGGTTTAATGGTTTGTTCAGACTAAGGACAACGTACCCCCTGCCAGCTCGTCATCCCAGGGCTTTGAGAAAGGGGAGTCGGACCTGTAGTGGCCTTTCAACCGTAGCGGTATCACCCTGAACATCCTCTTTTAAGGATGAGCGACTCTCGCCAGGTTGATGAAAAATGTATGCTAACATCTTATTTATGATTGCGAGTTCAGGGTTAAACAATGAAAAAAACCACGCCAGAATATACCTCTGTTGACTTATCTCGTTGGGCAAGGAAAGAGCATTTTGAAGTATTTCAGTCCTTTGCTCAATCTACCATTAACCAGACTGTTGAAATAGATATCACCGCTTTGCTAAAACATATAAAAGAGGTTGGCTGGAAATTTTATCCTACTATGATTTTCCTGCTGTCTAAAATTGTTAATCGCCATTCGGAGTTCCGTATGGCAATGAAGAACAATGAGCTTATTATTTGGAATGAAGTTCATCCAAGCTATACTATTTTCCATCATGAAACAGAGACCTTTTCATCATTATGGAGTCACTACGACGGCAATATTCATCACTTTCAGAATGTTTATGCTGAAGACATCGCACGCTATGGTAACGTTCTTTCTTATTGGCCAAAGGAAGAGTCCCGGGAAAATATATTTTTTGTCTCGGCTATTCCCTGGGTTACTTTTACCAGTTTTAATATCAATGTGGCTAACATGCAGAATTTTTTTGCGCCCATGTTCACTTTTGGGAAATATGCTAAACGAGATGAAAAAGTCTTATTGCCTCTTGCCGTTCAGGTGCATCATTCCGTGTGCGATGGTTTCCATCTGGCAAGGCTGTTCAATGAATTGCAGGAACTCTGTGATGGTATACAGAACCAATCAGAGGCATTGAATGCCTGACGCGCCAGTTGTCCGCAAGATTGTCTTTAACAGCGGAAGAGAGAAGCGCGTTAAAAAAAAGAGCCCATGGCATCCATGGACTCTTTCTCTGAAGCCTGCGTGATGTTGCCTGACCTTTCGGGTCAGCGCACGCTATGGCTTATTTCTTCGCAGCACGCTCGAAGGAAGCAACGATTTCCGCTTTAGCAGCTTCAGCGTTATCCCAGCCGTCTACTTTAACCCATTTGCCTTTTTCGAGATCTTTGTAATGCTCGAAGAAGTGGGTGATCTGTGCTTTCAGCAGTTCTGGCAGGTCGTTCACATCTTTGATGTGATCGTACTCTTTGCTCAGTTTGGTGTGCGGAACGGCAACCAGTTTCGCATCTTCACCTGCTTCGTCAGTCATTTTCAGAACGCCAACGGGACGGCAGCGAACCACGGAGCCTGGCGCCAGTGGGTATGGCGTTGGGACCAGCACATCTACAGGATCGCCATCCAGAGACAGGGTGTGGTTGATGTAGCCGTAGTTGCACGGGTAGAACATCGCGGTGGACATGAAACGGTCAACGAACAGCGCACCGGTGTCTTTGTCGATTTCGTATTTGATAGGATCTGCGTTGGCCGGGATTTCGATAACAACGTAGATGTCTTCCGGCAGTTCTTTACCCGCAGGGACGTTGAGTAAGCTCATGTCTGTGTCCTTTAAAAAGTATGGTAAACAAGTGGCGAGTATTATAGCCAACTCACGCCGAATGTCTTCGCCTGTTTTCACCTCTACCCTTCGTCCTATGCCATTTTCAGACCCTTTCCATGACAGGATTGTCCATAAAGTCAGCCGCATTTTAAATGATGAAATGAAAGCGATTACAAACTTGTGATTAACGTTTCATTCACTTTTCTGAAGTGTGATGTAACGCAATTCGTTACATATTGCATTAGCTATAGTTTCCCCGCAGAACATCTTTTAACCAACAATAACCTGGGCTACGAGGACATCATTATGTGGAAGCGCTTACTTCTCGTCACAGCAGTTTCGGCAGCTATGTCGTCTATGGCAATGGCCGCACCGTTAACCGTCGGATTTTCGCAGGTCGGCTCTGAGTCCGGCTGGCGCGCAGCAGAAACCAACGTCGCCAGGAGCGAGGCAGAAAAACGCGGCATTACGCTGAAAATCGCCGATGGTCAGCAAAAACAGGAAAACCAGATTAAAGCGGTACGTTCGTTTATCGCCCAGGGGGTAGACGCTATCTTCATCGCGCCGGTGGTAGCGACAGGTTGGGAACCGGTTCTGAAAGAAGCCAAAGATGCAGAAATTCCTGTGTTCTTGCTCGATCGTTCCATCGATGTAAAAGACAAATCTCTCTATATGACCACCGTCACCGCGAACAACGTTCTGGAAGGTCAATTGATCGGCGACTGGTTGATTAAGCAGGTCGACGGCAAGCCCTGTAACGTCGTTGAGCTACAAGGTACCGTTGGGGCGAGCGTCGCCATTGACCGTAAGAAAGGGTTTGCTGACGCCATCGCCAAAGCGCCTAACATCAAAATCATCCGCTCTCAGTCCGGTGACTTCACCCGCAGTAAAGGGAAAGAGGTTATGGAGAGCTTCATCAAAGCCGAAAACAACGGCAAAAATATCTGCATGGTTTATGCCCATAACGATGACATGGTGATCGGCGCAATCCAGGCCATCAAAGAGGCGGGCCTGAAACCGGGCAAAGATATTCTCACCGGCTCCATCGACGGCGTACCTGACATCTTTAAAGCGATGATGGACGGCGATGCCAACGCCAGCGTCGAGTTGACGCCAAACATGGCGGGCCCGGCATTCGATGCGCTGGAGAAATTCAAGAAGGACGGCACCAAACCTGAACAGGTGACCATCACCAAATCAACGCTCTACCTGCCGGATACGGCGAAAGAAGAGTTAGAGAAGAAGAAAAATATGGGCTACTAAGCCTTAGACACGTGCCGGATGGCGCTGCGCGTGCCCGGCCTGCTTTGCACCCGTGGGCAGGCCGGATACGCGTAGCGCCATTTGACCGGATGCAGGGGGAATCATGACCGAAAAAAAACACCAGGAAATCCTCCGCACAGAGGGCTTAAGTAAATTCTTTCCGGGCGTGAAAGCGCTCGATAACGTCGATTTCAGCCTGCGTCGCGGGGAAATCATGGCGTTACTCGGTGAAAACGGTGCCGGAAAATCGACGCTGATTAAGGCGCTGACCGGCGTCTATCACGCCGATCGCGGCACGATCTGGCTCGAAGGCAACGCCATATCCCCCAAAAATACCGCCCATGCGCAACAGCTGGGGATCGGTACGGTGTATCAGGAAGTGAACCTGCTGCCGAACATGTCGGTGGCAGACAATCTGTTTATTGGTCGCGAGCCGCGTCGGTTTGGTTTCCTGAGACGCAAAGAGATGGAAGCACGGGCCACGGCGCTGATGGAATCCTACGGTTTTTCCCTCGACGTGCGCGAACCGCTAAACCGTTTTTCCGTGGCAATGCAGCAGATCGTCGCCATTTGTCGTGCTATCGATCTCTCGGCAAAAGTGCTGATCCTTGATGAACCCACGGCCAGCCTCGACACGCAGGAAGTGGAGATGCTCTTCACATTGATGCGCCAGCTGCGCGATCAGGGTGTCAGCCTCATTTTCGTCACCCATTTTCTCGATCAGGTGTATGAAGTGAGCGATCGCATTACCGTCCTGCGTAACGGCAGTTTTGTCGGCTGTCGCGAAACCCGCGAACTGCCACAGATTGAGCTGGTGAAAATGATGCTGGGACGCGAGCTGGACACCCACGCGCTGCAGCGTGCGGGCCGGACGCTGTTAAGCGACAAGCCGGTGGCGGCATTTAACGATTTTGGCAAAAAAGGGACCATCGCGCCGTTCAGTCTGGAGGTCCGCCCCGGTGAAATCGTTGGGCTGGCAGGATTGTTAGGCTCCGGACGTACCGAAACGGCCGAAGTGATCTTCGGGATTAAACCAGCCGACAGCGGCACGGCGATGATCAAAGGTAAACCGCAAAAACTGCGATCGCCGCATCAGGCCTCCTGTCTGGGTATCGGTTTTTGTCCGGAAGATCGCAAAACAGACGGCATCATTGCCGCCGCCTCCGTACGGGAAAATATTATCCTCGCCTTACAGGCCCAGCGAGGCTGGCTACGGCCTATTCCGCGTAAGGAGCAAAACGCCATTGCTGAACGCTTCATTCGCCAGCTTGGCATTCGTACGCCGAGTGCTGAACAGCCGATCGAGTTCCTGTCCGGGGGGAATCAGCAAAAAGTCCTGCTGTCCCGCTGGCTGCTGACCAAACCACAGTTCCTGATCCTCGATGAACCGACCCGGGGCATCGACGTGGGGGCGCATGCAGAGATCATCCGACTTATCGAAACGCTCTGCGCCGATGGCCTGGCGCTGCTGGTGATCTCATCCGAGCTGGAGGAGCTGGTAGGCTACGCCGATCGGGTGATCATCATGCGCGATCGTAAGCAGGTGGCAGAGATCCCGTTGGATGAACTGTCCGTTCCGGCGATCATGAATGCTATCGCGGCATAAGGAGTTAATCGTGATGCCCCGTTCACTTCCCCAGACCGCAGAGTCAAAACGCCGCTTTCGCTGGCCCACCGGCACGCCGCAAATTGTGGCGCTGCTCCTGGTGCTGCTGGTCGACAGTCTGGTTGCACCGCATTTTCTGCAGATCGTTTTACAGGATGGGCGTCTGTTCGGCAGCCCCATTGATATTCTTAACCGTGCCGCTCCTGTTGCTCTGCTCGCCATCGGGATGACGCTGGTCATCGCCACAGGGGGAATCGATCTCTCCGTCGGCGCCATTATGGCGATTGCGGGGGCAACCGCCGCCTCGATGACGGTGGCCGGACACAGCCTGCCGGTGGTACTGCTTGCCGCTCTCGGCACAGGCGTGCTGGCGGGATTATGGAACGGTATTCTTGTCGCCATCCTCAAAATCCAGCCCTTTGTTGCCACGCTGATTTTAATGGTTGCTGGGCGTGGCGTGGCGCAGTTAATCACCTCCGGGCAGATCGTAACGTTTGATTCACCCAGCCTTGCATGGATTGGCAGTGGCAAACTGTTGCTGTTCCCCACGCCGGTGATGATTGCGCTGGTGACGCTGGTCGTATTCTGGGTATTCACCCGTAAAACCGCGCTCGGGATGTTTATTGAAGCCGTGGGGATTAACATCCGGGCGGCAAAAAATGCCGGGGTCAACACGCGTCTGGTAGTGATGCTGGCCTATGTGCTCAGCGGCGTATGTGCGGCCATCGCGGGCATCATTGTGGCGGCCGATATTCGCGGTGCGGATGCTAACAATGCCGGCCTGTGGCTGGAGCTGGATGCGATTCTGGCGGTGGTTATTGGCGGCGGCTCACTGATGGGCGGACGCTTTAATCTGGTGCTTTCCGTTCTGGGGGCGCTGATTATTCAGGGTATGAATACCGGCATTCTGCTCTCTGGCTTCCAGCCCGAGCTTAACCAGGTGGTGAAAGCCGTGGTTGTTCTGTGCGTGCTGATTGTTCAGTCGTCGCGCTTTATCAGCATTATCAAGGGGATTCGCGGCCATGATAAAACGTAATTTGCCGTTAATGATCACCCTCGGCGTTTTTGTGCTGGGGTATCTCTACTGCCTGACGCAATTCCCTGGTTTTGCTTCAACGCGGGTGATTTGTAATATCCTGACCGATAATGCTTTTCTGGGCATTATCGCCGTTGGCATGACGTTTGTGATCCTCTCTGGGGGTATCGATCTCTCTGTGGGATCGGTGATCGCCTTTACCGGCGTTTTTCTGGCAAAAGCCATTGGCTTCTGGGGGATCTCCCCATTGCTGGCTTTTCCGCTGGTGCTGGTCATGGGCTGCGCGTTTGGTGCCTTTATGGGGCTTTTGATCGACGCGCTGAAAATTCCCGCTTTTATTATCACCCTGGCAGGGATGTTCTTTTTGCGTGGCGTCAGTTATCTGCTCTCCGAAGAGTCGATCCCCATTAACCATCCGGTGTATGAAACTCTCTCCAGCCTTGCCTGGAAAATCCCGGGCGGTGGCCGTTTGAGTGCCATGGGGCTGCTGATGTTGGGCGTGGTGGTGATTGGGATCTTCCTTGCGCATCGTACCCGCTTCGGTAATCAGGTCTATGCCATCGGCGGCAGCGCGACCTCTGCAAACCTGATGGGCATTTCGACCCGCAGCACCACAATCCGCATTTATATGTTATCGACAGGGCTGGCGACGCTGGCCGGGATTGTCTTTTCGATCTACACCCAGGCGGGTTATGCCCTGGCAGGCGTGGGGGTTGAACTGGATGCCATTGCTTCCGTGGTGATAGGCGGGACGTTACTGAGCGGCGGCGTCGGTACGGTGCTGGGCACGCTGTTCGGCGTGGCGATTCAGGGGCTGATTCAGACCTATATCAACTTTGATGGCACCCTGAGTTCATGGTGGACGAAAATTGCGATTGGTATTTTGCTGTTTATTTTTATCGCCTTGCAGCGGGGGCTGACGGTACTCTGGGAGAATCGCTTAAGCTCACCCGTCACCCGTGTAAACACATCAGCAACAGAGCGATAACATGCTGAAATTGCTTAAACTCTAAACATTTTCCGGTAGCGGCCGATAATCTTCTTTTCTGCCAAAAATATCTCGCTACCGGAAATAATATCATGCTGAAAACGCTATCGATTCGTACCGGCTTGCTTTCGTTACTGGCCGTTATGACCCTTCTGCTGCTGATTGTCAGCGGCATTGGCATTTATGCCCTCACACAGAGTTCCTCTTCACTGCAGCGCATTAATCATCTTCAGGGTGAACAAATGGTGCAGCTTAACGCGGGCTATACGCTGACTTTGCGTGCCCGTAATGAAGCGGGGCAGGCCGTTCGACTGATGGAGATTGGCATGCTGGATGATGCCGCGAAATCCGTGCAAAACATCAATAAAGAAGTTGCCCTGGCGCAAAAAACGCTGAAAAAGGTGATCGATAGCGGCGTGTCGGACGAGCAGGGGCAGCGTTTGCTGGAGAACGTCGCAAAAAGTTTCGCCGCCTATAATGCGCAGGGGATGGTGCCAATGGTCGCCGCGCTGAATCAGCAAAGTGCCGATGCGTATTACGATCTGCTGGAAAATAAACTGATTCCTGTCTCGCGCCAGTTTGATAATGACATGCAGGCGTTTCAGGCCTGGAGCGATGCGCGGGGTAAAGCAGAAGTGAAAGCGGTGCAGTCGAGCAAAAATCGCGTGATGATGTTGATCGTGATTGCAGCCCTGCTGACTGCCGGGATCATCGTGCTGGCCTGGCTGGCGCTGCGCCATATGCTGCTGAAGCCGCTGTCCGCGTCTATTGCCCAGCTGGAGCACGTAGCGGCGGGCGATCTCACCCACAGTCTGAATGAACCGGCAAGCCAGGAGTTTACGCGCCTGAACGGGGCCATTGAGGCAATGCGTCAGTCGCTGATGGGATCGGTACTGCGCGTGCGTGATGCCAGTTCGCAAATTGATACCGGCAGCCGGGAACTGACCGCAGGTAACCTGCATCTCGCCCAGCGTACGGAGTCGACGGCAACCTCGCTTGAGCAGACGGCGGCGAGCATGGAAGAGATCACGGCCACGGTGAAACAAAACGCCGATAACGCCGAACAGGCGCATCAGATGGCGAAAACCGTCTCCGATACGGCCGATCATGGCAGCGAAATGGTTTGCTACGTGATTGAGAAGATGCGCGACATTTCGGGCAGTTCGGCGCGTATTGCCGACATTCTGAGCGTGATTGACGGTATCGCCTTCCAGACCAATATCCTGGCGCTGAATGCCTCGGTTGAAGCGGCGCGCGCCGGTGAGCAGGGGCGCGGTTTTGCCGTCGTGGCAGGGGAAGTGCGTAACCTGGCCAGCCGTAGCGCCGACGCGGCGAAAGAGATCCGAACACTTATCAGCGATTCACAGACGCACGTCAAAGAAGGTAGCGAGCTGGCGCAACAGGCGGGTGAGACGATGGATGAGATCGCCTCCGAAGTCATGCGCATGACCCGCTTGATGCGTGAAATTGCGACGGCGTCTCAGGAGCAGAGCCGTGGTATTGAGCAGGTAAATATTGCGGTGAATCAGATGGATGAAACGGCGCAACAAAACGCCGCCCTGGTACAGCAATCTTCTGCCGCGACGCGCTCGCTTGAAGATCAGTCGCGGGAGCTTATTGAAGCGATGGCTTCCTTCAAACTCACCGCCCGCACGGCCTGAGTCCTTTTCCCGCCGTCGCCGACGGCGGGATATTAATTCTGTGCAGTATTCATCGAACCAATATTCTCATGAATATCCCCCATTAATTTCTCCAGGGAATGGGTCAACGCTAAAGCTCTGTCGGTGGGTTCCAGATATAACCCTTTTCGCACAAAAAGCGGTTCATTAAAAAGCTGATTAAAACGCTTTAAGGCCAGGCTCACCGCAGGACGCGACATCTCCAGCCGTACCGAGGCTTTCGCCATGCTGCCGCAGCGGACAATCTCAATAAAAACGGGAATAAGATTAAGATCAATGCCGGTACTGGCGCGAGAATAATTTTGCATCGCCATGATGACTCCTGAATAAATAATAAACTGTTCAGGAATAATGCGTGAGAGAGGCCCGATATTAAAGGCTGATTTTTATATTCGTTTATACCGTAAAACATATAAATGAAAACGGGGAGCATCGCTCCCCGTGGATCAACCAGTTATGCGTCCGGATATTCGCGGATCAAACGCTCAACGTCTTCGACCATATGATCATTGCCGACAAAGAAGGAGCGACGCTGGTGCAGGCTTTCCGGAATGATGTCCAGAATACGTTCTTTACCGTCGCTGGCTTTACCGCCGGCCTGTTCAGCCAGGAACGCCATCGGGTTGCATTCATACAACAGACGGAGTTTCCCTTCCGGGTGGCTGGCGGTGCTTGGATAAAGGTAAATACCGCCCTTGAGCAAGTTGCGGTGGAAATCCGCCACCAGAGAGCCGATATAGCGCGAGGTATACGGACGCTGCGTCAGCTTATCTTCTTCCTGACAGAACTTGATGTATTTCTTCACGCCAGTCGGGAATCGGATGTAGTTGCCTTCGTTGATGGAGTAGGTGTTGCCCTTCTGCGGGAAGCGCATACGCTCCTGGCTCAGACAGAAAACGCCCAGCGACGGATCGTAGGTAAAGGCGTGCACGCCACAGCCAGTGGTATAAACCAGCATGGTGGACGAGCCGTAAACCACATAGCCCGCTGCGACCTGTTTGTTGCCTGGTTGCAGGAAGTCCTCTTCCGTTACCGCGGTACCCACCGGTGTTACGCGACGGTAAATGGAGAAAATGGTCCCGACAGAGACGTTCACGTCGATATTGGACGATCCGTCCAGCGGATCCATCAGCACGACGTATTTAGCGTGTTCACACCCTTCAAAAACGACGATCTCGTCTTCTTCTTCCGAGGCGATACCCGCCACGATGTCGCGTGCGCGCAGTGCCGCTTTCAGTTTTTCATTGGCGAACAGATCGAGTTTTTGCTGCACCTCGCCCTGAACGTTTTCGGCACCGCTGGCACCCAGGATATCGACCAGACCGGCCTTGTTGATATCGCGGTGGATGATCTTAGCGCCCAGCTTTATTGCCGACAGCAAAGCAGTGAGTTCACCGGTAGCATGAGAGAACTCGTGCTGCTTTTCGACAATAAATTCACCTAACGTTTTCATAACCCTTTCCCTGCATCGTATGTTGAGTAAAGCGATCGGATGTTGCGTGTAGAGCTTGATGTCCAACAATCTTAACAAACATTCAAATATTAGCGCAGAGGTGAATCGCGCCAGCAAAATACGGATTTACCTGAAATGCGTTTCTCTGGCGCTGACATGTGAGTAAAATGTGCGCCACATTGAAGAGGGATAGTGACGTATGCGCATTCATATTTTGGGGATTTGTGGCACTTTCATGGGCGGGCTGGCAATGCTGGCGCGCTCGCTGGGCCATGAAGTGACAGGTTCGGACGCCAATGTGTATCCGCCGATGAGCACGCTTCTGGAGACGCAGGGTATCTCCCTTATTCAGGGTTATGATGCCAGCCAGCTGGATCCGGCGCCGGATTTGGTGATCATTGGTAACGCCATGACCCGGGGTAATCCCTGCGTTGAAGCGGTGCTGGAACGTAATATTCCGTTTATGTCCGGCCCGCAGTGGCTGCATGATTTCGTGCTGCGCGATCGTTGGGTGCTGGCCGTTGCGGGTACGCACGGTAAAACCACCACCGCCGGTATGGTGACCTGGATTCTGGAAGCCTGTGGGTATAAGCCCGGTTTTGTTATCGGTGGCGTACCGGGGAATTTCGACGTTTCTGCGCGTCTGGGCGACAGCCCGTTCTTTGTGATCGAAGCGGATGAGTACGACTGTGCGTTCTTCGACAAGCGTTCTAAGTTCGTGCATTACTGCCCACGAACGCTGATCCTCAACAATCTTGAGTTCGATCACGCGGATATCTTTGACGATCTGAAAGCCATTCAGAAACAGTTCCACCACCTGGTGCGCATCGTGCCGGGCCAGGGCCGTATTATCTACCCTGAGAACGACATCAACCTGAAACAGACGATGGCGATGGGATGCTGGAGCGAGCAGGAGCTGGTGGGCGAACAAGGCCACTGGCAGGCGAAAAAGCTGACCACCGATGCTGCTGAATGGGAAGTGTGGCTGGACGGCGAAAAAGTGGGTGAAGTGAAATGGGCGTTGGTTGGCGAGCACAACATGCACAACGGCCTGATGGCCATTGCCGCCGCGCGTCACGTTGGCGTGCTGCCGGCTGACGCCGCGAATGCGCTGGGCGCCTTTATCAACGCTCGTCGTCGCCTTGAATTACGCGGCGAAGCCAATGGCGTGACCGTGTACGACGATTTTGCGCACCATCCGACGGCGATTCTGGCGACGCTTGCCGCGTTACGCGGAAAAGTGGGCGGAACGGCGCGCATTCTGGCCGTGCTGGAACCCCGCTCCAACACCATGAAAATGGGCATTTGCAAAGATGACCTCGCCCCTTCATTAGGGCGCGCAGATGAAGTGTTCCTGCTGCAACCCCAGCATATTCCGTGGCAGGTCGCAGAAGTTGCGGAAGCCTGTATTCAGCCAGCGCACTGGCATGCGGATGTGGATACGCTCGCGGAGATGGTGATCAAAACGGCGCAGCCTGGCGATCACATCCTGGTGATGAGTAACGGTGGTTTTGGTGGGATTCATCAGAAACTGCTGGACGGTCTGGCAAAGAAAGCCGAAGCCGCAGCCACAAAGTAAAAAAAGCCCGGTAAGCGTTAGCGCGACCGGGTTTTTTCCTCTTACCCTGTGCGGGAGAGGCCTGCTCCGTTTTTCCCCCTCTTCCTGTGGGAGAGAGGCCAGCCCCATTTTTCTTCCTCTCCCGGTGGGAAAGAGGCCTGCCCCGTTTTTCCCCCTCGTCGTGGGAGAGAGGCCTGCTCCGTTTTTCCCCCTCGTCGTGGGAGAGAGGCCTGCTCCGTTTTTCCCCCTCTTCCTGTGGGAGAGAGGCCAGCCCCGTTTTTCCCCCTCTCCCTGTGGGAGAGGGTTGGGGTGAGGGCATCAAACGACGCCGATCTTACTCTTCGTTTTCAGACAGCTCGCGCAGATACTGGAAAATCAGGCGCGCAGATTTCGGCGGCTTATTCCCTTCTTTCTCTTTTTTCGCATTGCGGATCAGCGAGCGTAACTGCTGACGGTCGGCGTCTGGCCACAGGTTCAGCACGTCGGCCACGGCTTCATCACCCTGGTCGATCAGACGATCGCGAATCTGCTCAAGCTTATGGAACAGCGCAACCTGCTGGTTGTGGCGGTTTTTCAGTTTATCCAGCGCCTGGCGAATCGGTTCTACGTCGCGCTGACGCAACATTTTACCAATCAGCTGAAGCTGGCGGCGGCGGCCTTCTTTTTTGATGCGTTGGGCCAGTTCAATGGCACCGCGCAGATCCGGGTCGAGCGGGAGTTTATCCAGCGCGTTTTTGCCCAGCTCTACCATTTCCGCACCCAGTTGTTTTAACTCTTCGGCGTCGCGTTTAATTTCACTTTTACTGACCCAGATGATCTCATCATCTTCGTCTTCGATGTCATCACCGGGAACGTCGTCGAGCCAGTCTTCGGGCTGCTTAGTCATGTCAGGCTCCTTAAAAAAGAGGCTAATGTTACCAGTTAAGACGCGCACTGAAAAACGGTTCTCTGTTAGACTTCAAATAACTCTCTCTTACAGTATGGCATTTGCGATGAAAGTAACCTCACAAGTTGAAGCGCAGCGTAAGATTCTGGAAGAAGCCGTCTCCACAGCGCTGGAGCTGGCTTCAGCAAAATCAGACGGCGCGGAAGTGGCCGTCAGCAAAACGACCGGTATCAGTGTTAGCACTCGCTACGGCGAAGTGGAAAATGTTGAATTTAACAGCGATGGTGCACTGGGGATTACCGTCTATCATCAGAACCGCAAAGGCAGCGCATCCTCGACCGATTTAAGCCCGGACGCCATCGCGCGTACCGTGCAGGCGGCGCTGGATATTGCCCGCTATACCTCTCCCGATCCTTTTGCCGGCGTCGCCGATAAAGAGCTATTGGCCTTTGATGCGCCCGATCTGGATCTGTTCCACCCGGCGGAAGTGTCCCCCGACGAAGCCATTGAATACGCTGCGCGTGCCGAGCAGGCCTCGCTGAATGCGGACAAGCGCATCACCAATACCGAAGGCGGAAGCTTTAACAGCCACTACGGCATCAAAGTCTTCGGTAACAGCCACGGTATGTTGCAGGGCTACAGTTCGACTCGCCACTCTCTTTCCAGCTGTGTTATCGCGGAAGAAAACGGCGATATGGAGCGTGATTACGCCTATACCATCGGTCGCGCTATGGGCGATTTGCAGAGCCCGGAGTGGGTGGGTGAAGAGTGTGCGAAGCGCACGCTGTCCCGCTTGTCTCCGCGTAAACTGTCCACCATGAAGGCACCGGTTATTTTTGCCAACGAAGTGGCGACCGGGCTGTTTGGACACCTGGTGGGGGCGATTGCCGGAGGCTCCGTTTACCGAAAATCGACCTTCCTGCTCGACTCACTGGGCAAACAGATCCTGCCGGAATGGCTGACCATTGAAGAGCATCCTCATCTGCTGAAAGGGCTGGCCTCCACGCCGTTCGACAGCGAAGGCGTGCGCACTGAACGTCGCGATATTATTAAAGACGGCATCCTGACCCAGTGGCTGCTGACCAACTACTCTGCGCGCAAACTGGGGCTGAAAAGTACCGGGCATGCGGGCGGCATCCATAACTGGCGCATTGCCGGACAGGGCCTGAACTTTGAGCAGATGCTGAAAGAGATGGGCACTGGCCTGGTGGTGACCGAGCTGATGGGCCAGGGCGTGAGCGGCATTACCGGCGATTATTCTCGCGGTGCGGCGGGCTTCTGGGTCGAAAACGGTGAAATTCAGTATCCGGTGAGCGAAATCACCATTGCCGGTAACCTGAAGGATATGTGGCGCAACATCGTTACGGTCGGTAACGATATTGAAACACGTAGCAATATACAGTGTGGTTCAGTGCTTCTGCCCGAAATGAAAATTGCGGGCCAGTAAGACTCGTTAAGGCGTTATTAATAATAAAAAAGGAAGTGAGCAATGCGTAAACACCTGTTAGCGATCGTCGCAGCGTCAACGCTGGTTCTTGGTTCTTCTGCGTTTGCCGCCGATCTTGAAGATAATATGGATACCCTCAGCAGTAATCTGAAGGTGGTTCAAAAAACGGACAATGCATCGGAAATGAAAGACGCATTGACCAAAATGCGTGAAGCGGCGCTGGACGCGCAAAAAGCCACGCCGCCAAAGCTTGAAAACAAAGCGGCAGACAGTGCAGAGATGAAAGACTATCGCCACGGGTTCGATGTGCTGGTCGGTCAGATCGACGGTGCGCTGAAGCTTGCTAACGAAGGCAAGGTCAAAGAGGCTCAGGCGGCGGCCGATAACATTGTCATGACGCGTAATACGTACCACAAAAAATACCGTTAATTGGGTGCCTGAGCTGTACGTCCTTTCTCCGTGTGCGGGAGCGCGAAATCGCGCCCCCGCATGCTTGCTCCCTACAATCCGGAGCGACAATCCAGTCTCGCTGTTACTGCAAAAGAACCGTTTCGAAAACTGATCTCGCACAGTGTTTTCCGCGTCACCAGCGTTAAGATGATTATTGTCAGTGCAATAATCATCAAAACCCTGATACATGGGGTTCTGCGTTTCATGGATGCCTCCTTGCTTTAAAAGCGGGTAAGGCAGCGAACATCACGTGGCAAGACGTGTCGTTTACAGCCCCGCCCTGATTTAAATTCAGGTAGGGGCTTTCCACTTCCCGTCCCATGCATGAGACGGTCAGTCTCAAGCACCCGCACGCACTGTAACGAATCCCCATAAGAAAACCTTATCCACGTCACACTTTCACGAGTCGGCTCGTAAACTTTTACGCCTGTCACCCTGCCTTTCTGCCACGCAAATGAGTGATATTCATCACGTAAATCTGGTGATTTATATATATTCACCGGGATTATGTGGCACAGATCACTGGTGCCGCTCTCCTTTCCACTTTGAAGTGGAAAACAACTCGCTACAAACAATTCCCCCCCGACGTTAGTTTTACCTCAGAGCCATTAACGGGGTAAGACGAGTGATTAACGGAGCGGTAATGAACGACGTTGGGGAACAGGCTGCGCAAACGGAGACGCTTGCCACCACCATGCTGGAACAGGTGTATGCCCTGCTTAGCCGCAACAACATCATCCCCAACGACGTGCAGCAGCAAATGCTGACCTCCCACGTCCGCGCAATGGCGCACCGGTCGGTGACCGGCGAGCCGCTGCCGGAGGTCGAAGCAGACCTGTTTGACGAAATTTCACCTGATTCAATGCGGCTCGCCCGCGAAGTGGTCGCACAGTTTGGCAACCTGCCTGATGAAGAGGCCTGGCTGCTCTCCGTTCACTTCGAAGTCGCGAAAGACAACCTTTAAGGAGCATTACATGGAACAGATTACAGTCGTGATTGGCGATCGCCTGGGTAAAGGTCAGAAAGTGGCTGCAGGTGTGGAAAAAGCGGGTGGACGTGCGGTTGTCGTGCCGGGTGTCGCAGCAGATATGAAGCTGGGCGACGTGATGAAAGCGGAAAACGCCACCTTCGGCATTTCATTCTGCGGTAGCGGCGGCGCAGGTGCCATCACCGCACAAACCAAATATGGCTATAAGGCCAAATACGGCATGCGTTCGGTAGAAGAGGGCGTGACCGCCATCAATGAAGGCTGCAACGTGCTGGGCTTTGGCTTTATGGATAAAGAAGAGCTGGGCGAGCGGCTGGTACAAGCCTGGCTGAAAAAGTACGGCGCCTAGTATGAAAGAGCAATTCACCACCACGGTGAGAGTTAAAGGCAAAGGCGAGGCGAAAGCCCGCGCCTTTGCTGACGCGCTGAACCAGGTTCAGGCCACGGTGATGAAAGCATCACCCCACATCTTACTGCGTATTGAGCCACAGGACGTGCAGGTTGTTCAGGCGCAAGAAGCGGTGCGTAAAGAAGCCTTTCTGTTCTTCTTTTTGCGCCGGGAAAGACGCACCTACAGCGTGGAGCTGGATGTGACCGTCAACGTGACTGCCATCAATCTCGACCAGGTGGATTTCGTCACGCAACGCTGATTCTTACTAATAGGGCAGACTAATGTTCCTGATAATTTTAATAAAATCGCTCATCATCGGCGGCCTGGTTGGCGTCGGCGTTGGGGCCGGGGCTGCACGCATGTTTCATGCGCCTACCACACAGGGTATGGGCGCATTTCGTACGTTGGGGGAACTGAACTCCTGTGAAGGCGATCCCGCGTCCCACTTCTCATTCGGTTTGGGGTTCTTCTTTAACGCCTGGGCCTCTTCAGTGGCGGCAGGTGCCTTCACTCAGGACGTAGACCATCGCATCATCCCGAACTGGGGTGCGGCGGCACTGATGATTAAAAACCGTAACGTCGGCGAAACGCTGCACGATCCACGCAAAATGGCGATTGCCTGCGGCGTGATCGGCATGATTGTCGTCACCTTCCTTAACCTCACCGCCTCCTCCGTTCCGGCGGCGCTTCAGGTGACGGCTGTAAAGGTACTGGTACCGGCGGCAAACCTGCTGGTGAATACCGTAATGCCGGTGATCTTCTGGCTGGCGGCGATCGACGCGGGTAAAAAATCGGGCTTCTGGGCCACCGTCTTTGGCGGCGCGGCGCAGCTGATCATGGGTAACGCCGTTCCGGGTCTGGTGCTGGGTATTCTGATCGGTAAAGGCGTTGAAGAGAGCGGCTGGAACCACGTCACCAAAGTAATGATGGCGGCTATTGTGGCCCTGTTTGTGCTGAGCGGCTTCTTCCGCGGTTTCGACATGAAGATGATCGAATCCTTCCATCTGACCGTGCCGAACTGGCTCGATATGATCCACAACTCGCTCAGCGGTAAATAACAGGAGCCTCTAAATGGAACAGAATAAAGGTTTTTGGTATGCCGACTGGTCATTCCCGATCTTCGTTGGCCTGCTCTCTTCCGGCGTGTTCGCCGGGACACACATGTATTACCTCTACGGTATCGGCGCGTTTAACGAAGTCGCTTTTGTGGCGATGCTGAAAGCGGGTATGGATACCGGCGTTTACGGCGCGGTGGCGGCGTTCGGCGCGAGCTTCCTGTTTGCCCGTATTATCGAAGGATCGCTGGTCGGTATCCTGGATATCGGCGGGGCGATCCAGACCGGCGTGGGCCTCGGTGTTCCGGCGCTGCTGCTGGGCGCGGGCATTATGTTCCCGGTGACCAACTTCATCGCGGCATTGATTACCGGCCTGGTGATTGGTCTGGCGATTGGCTACATCATCATTCTGGCGCGTAAGTTCACCATCAATCAGAGCAACTCCACCTACGGGGCGGACGTGATGATGGGTGCCGGTAACGCCTCCGGTCGTTTCCTCGGGCCGTTGATTATCCTCAGCGCCATGACCGCCTCCATTCCCATTGGCGTGGGTTCACTGCTGGGCGCACTTCTGTTTTACATCTGGCAGAAGCCGATTACCGGCGGAGCCATCCTCGGTGCGATGCTGTTGGGCTGGCTGTTCCCGGTCGCCCTTTAATACCCGCGGGCGCTCCGGCGCCCGTCTTTTCAGGAGAACCCCATGTTTGATTTACTCCTGCGCCGTGCGCGCCTCACCGACGATACCCTGACCGATATCGCCATTCAGAACGGAAAAATCGCGGCGCTGGGCGACATTATCGCGCCCGCCCGCAAAACGGTGGAGTTGAACGGTGAAGTGTTCGTCAGCGCAGGCTGGATTGACTCCCACGTTCACTGCTACCCGAACTCCCCCATCTATTTTGACGAACCGGACAGCGTGGGCATCGCTACCGGCGTGACCTCGGTGGTGGATGCTGGCAGTACCGGCGCGGATGACGTGGACGATTTTTATGAAATCACCCGTAAAGCCTCAACCGACGTGTATGCCTTACTGAACATCTCCCGCGTGGGGCTGATTGCCCAGAACGAACTGGCCAATATGGCCAACATCGACGCAGACGCCGTGAAGCGGGCCGTTACGCGCCACCCCGATTTTATCGTGGGCCTGAAAGCGCGCATGAGCAGCAGCGTGGTCGGCGAAAACGGCATTACGCCGCTTGAGCGCGCGAAAGCTATTCAGAAAGAGAACGGCGACCTGCCGCTGATGGTGCACATTGGCAACAACCCGCCCAACCTCGATGAAATTGCCGACCTGCTCAGCTCTGGCGACATCATCACCCACTGCTACAACGGCAAGCCGAACCGCATTCTGACGCCATCCGGCGAACTGCGTGCGTCCATTACCTCCGCCCTGAAACGCGGTGTACGGCTGGACGTCGGGCACGGTACCGCGAGCTTTAGCTTTGAGGTGGCGAGACGGGCCATTGCGATGGGCATTCTGCCGCACACCATCAGCTCGGATATTTACTGCCGCAACCGCATTAACGGCCCGGTAGGGTCGCTGGCAAGCGTGATGTCGAAGTTTCTCGCCATCGGCATGTCGCTGCCGCAGGTGATTGAGTGCGTCACCGCGAACGCCGCCGACGGGCTGCGTCTGACGCACAAAGGCCGTATTCAGCCAGGCCTCGATGCCGACCTGACGCTGTTCACGGTAAAACGCCAGCCTACGCTGCTGGTGGATGCTGAAAATGACAGCCTGCAGGCTGAACATATTCTGGTGCCGCTTGCCGCCATCCGCGCAGGCAAGGGCTACATGACCGAACAAGGGAGCACGGAACATGCCTTCGATTTATGAGAAGTATCACTTAAAGCAAGTCATCAACACCTCAGGCCGTATGACGGCGCTGGGTGTCTCCACGCCGCGCCCTGAAGTGGTGCAGGCGGCGATGGATGGCATGAATCACTATTTCGAGATGAAGGATCTGGTCAACAAAACCGGCGAATACATCGCGAAGCTACTGGATGTGGAAGGGGCGACGGTCGTCTCCTGCGCATCGGCGGGCATCGCCCAGTCCGTGGCGGCGGTGCTGGTCAAAGACAGCGACTGGCTGCTGGAGAACCTGCACGTCACCCCGATTGAGAACAACGAAATCGTGATGCCGAAAGGCCATAACGTTAACTTTGGCGCACCGGTCGGTACCATGGTGGCGCTGGGCGGCGGCAAGCTGGTGGAAGCGGGTTACGCGAACGAATGCTCCGCCGATCAGCTGGCGGCGGCCATCACGCCGCGTACCGCGGCCATTCTTTACATCAAGTCTCACCACTGCGTGCAGAAAAGCATGCTCAGCGTAGAGCAGGCGGCGGTGGTGGCGCGTAAGCACGATCTGCCGCTGATCGTGGATGCAGCCGCGGAAGAAGATCTTCACGTTTATTATCGCTCCGGTGCCGATCTGGTGATCTACAGCGGTGCGAAAGCGATCGAAGGGCCAACCAGCGGGCTGGTGATCGGCAAAACGCAATACGTTGAGTGGGTAAAACGCCAGACGGCGGGGATTGGTCGCGCAATGAAAGTGGGTAAAGAGGGGATCCTCGGCCTTACATGTGCCATCGAACACTACCTGACGGCGACCAAAGAGAGCGGCGAAGAGATGGTGGCGAAGATGACGCCGTTTATTGACGCACTCAATACCCTTAACGGCGTGACGGCACGCGTGGTCTGGGACAGCGCCGGTCGCGATATCGCCCGTACCGAGATTAAGTTTGACGAAGCTACCACCGGTGTTGGCACCGGCGACCTGGTGGCCGCGCTGAAGCAGGGCGAGTACGCCATTTACTTCCGTGGCTACAAGGCCAACGAAGGGATTATCGAAGCGGACGTGCGCAGCGTGAATACCGATCAGCTGAACATTGTTTATCGCCGCATTCGTGAAGTATTAGGACAGGAGAAAAAGGCATGAAACTGACCCCCAACTTTTACCGTGACCGCGTCTGCCTGAACGTGCTGGCAGGATCGAAAGCCAACGCCAGCGCCATTTATGAAGCGGCGGAAGGCCACGTGCTGGTGGGCGTGCTCTCCAAAAATTACCCGGATGTCGCCAGTGCGGTTGCCGATATGCGCGACTACGCCCAGCTGATCGATAATGCGCTCTCTGTGGGCCTCGGCGCGGGCGATCCGAATCAGTCCGCGATGGTCAGTGAGATCGCCCGTCAGGTGCAGCCGCAGCACGTCAACCAGGTGTTCACCGGCGTGGCAACCAGCCGTGCGCTGCTGGGGCAGAGTGAATCCGTGGTCAACGGCCTGGTCTCGCCGACCGGCACCGTTGGCAAGGTGAAAATCTCCACCGGTCCGCTGAGCAGCACGGCGCCGGACGGTATTGTGCCGGTTGACACCGCGATTGCCCTGCTGAAAGATTTTGGCGGCAGCTCTATCAAATACTTCCCGATGGGAGGCCTGGCGTGTCGGGACGAATACCAGGCGGTGGCAGAAGCCTGCGCCCGTCACGATTTCTGGCTGGAGCCGACCGGTGGAATCGATCTGGAGAATTTTGAGACAATCCTGCAGATCGCCCTTGATGCGGGCGTGAGTAAAATCATTCCGCATATCTACAGCTCGATTATCGACAAAGCCAGCGGCGACACGCGCCCGGAAGATGTGCGTACGCTGCTGGATATGACGAAGAAACTGGTGAAGTAGAACTTGCCCTCACCCTAACTCTCTCCCAAAGGGAGAGGGAACCTATACCCCCTCTCCTTTGGGAGAGGGCCGGGGTGAGGGGCACAAACCGCACAAAACCAAAGGAGCCACCATGCACACCCGTAACCTGCTTGTCGCTTCACTCTCTTTACTGGCAAACGCTGCGGTCGCCCAGACACACTTCGCCTGGGTGGGGACCTACAACCCCAACGGCGAAGGGGTGTACCGCTTTACTGTCGATCCGCAAACCGGCGCGCTCGGTAATAAAACGCTGGTCAGCACGCTGCCAAACGCCGCGCAGCTCACCGTCTCGCAGGATGGTAAAACGCTCTATGTAGCAAGTGAAGTGGAGCAGGGTGTGGTGCAGGCGCTGCGCGTGGGCGATAACGGTGAACTGAGCGAGCTGAATCAGGTGGCGTCCGGCGGGGCGGGGCCGGTCTATCTCTCCCTGACGCCAAAAGGCCAACATCTGCTGGTGGCGAACTACGTCAGCGGATCGATTGCTGTTCTGCCCGTTAAGGCAGATGGCAGCCTGGGTGAAGCCACGGATACCCATCAGGATAAGGGGGAACCGGGCGCGGCGAAACCGGCAGCAGCGGCAGAAGGCAGTTTTGCCATTAGCGACCACAATGGCCCACATGCGCACATGATCGCCGCCGATCCGAGCGGGAAATACGTTTTTTCTACCGATCTGGGCCTGGATCGTCTCTATCAGTACCGTTTTGACGATCAAACAGGCAAGCTGACGCCGAACGATCCGCCGTATATCAGCGCCTCTTCAAAAGGTGCCGGACCGCGCCACTTTGTTTTCTCGCCAGACGGTGAGGGGCTATGGTTAATTAATGAAGAAGCCTCCACCTTAACCTGGTACAAGCTGGACTCTGCGACCGGGACGTTAAAAGAGGGCAACACGATCTCAGCGCTGCCTGAAGGTTACAAAGGAACGAGCTTTGCCGCCGGGCTGGCGCTCAGTGCCGATGGCAAACAGCTGTATGTGGCTAACCGTTTGCATAACAGCATCGGGCACTTTACCGTAACAGCAGATGGCACACTGACGCATCAGGACGATGTCTGGACGCGGGGTGATTATCCGCGCACCCTGACGCTGGACAAGCAGGGGCGCTGGCTATACGTCATGAACCAGCGCAGCGACAACATTACCCGTTTTCGCGTGGCGCAGGACGGTAAACTCCGCTTCGAGCCAGACTATACGCCCGTCGGCAGTCCATCCCAGATGGTTATTTCACCCTAAGCCCTAAGAGGACAACCCCGTGCGATTTCCGAACCAACGTTTAGCGCAACTTTTCGACCTGTTGCAAAACGAAACGCTGCCGCAGGACGAACTCGCGCAGCGGCTGGCGGTCTCCACACGTACCGTCCGGGCGGATATCACCGCACTCAACGCGCTGCTGGCAAACCACGGCGCACAGTTTATTTTGAGCCGGGGCAATGGCTACCAGTTAAAGATCGACGATGCGGCACGCTATCAGTCGCTGCAGGAGTCGCGTCCGAGCGCGTTGCGCATCCCGCGTACCGGGCCGGAGCGGGTGCATTACCTGGTGGTGCGCTTTCTGACCTCGGCATTTTCGTTAAAGCTGGAGGATCTTGCAGACGAATGGTTTGTCAGCCGGGCGACGCTGCAAAGCGATATGGTCGAGGTGCGGGAGTGGTTTCAGCGTTACAACCTGACGCTTGAGACGCGTCCGCGTCATGGCATGAAGCTGTTTGGCAGCGAGATGTCCGTGCGCGCCTGTCTCACGGATTTACTCTGGGAGCTGGCCCAGCAGGACAGCCTGAATCCGCTGGTCACCGAAGTCGCTCTTAATGCGGGTGTCCCTGAACAGCTGGTGGGTGTGTTGCACGATACCCTGACGCGGCACCATATTCGCCTGACCGATGAAGGCGAACTCTTTGTCCGTTTGTATTGCGCGGTCTCGGTCCGTCGTATCAGCGAAGGATTCCCGCTGCCAGAGTTTAATGCCGATGGCGTAGAGGAGAATGTCCGCGACGCGGCACGGGATATTGCGGCGGCGATTGCGCGTCTTGCCGATAAAGTGCTTTCACCCTCTGAAGAGAACTGGCTCTGCGTGCACATTGCCGCGCGTCAGATTCAGGAGATCGCACCCAGCGCCATTAACGCCGATGATGATGAAGCGCTGGTCAATTACATCCTGCGCTATATCAACACACACTATAACTACAACCTGCTTAACGATGCCCAGCTGCACGCCGATTTGCTGACGCATATTAAAACGATGATCACCCGCGTGCGCTATCAAATCATGATCCCCAATCCGCTGTTGGATAATATCAAGCAGCACTATCCCATGGCGTGGGACATGACGCTGGCGGCCGTGTCTGGATGGGGAAAATATACGCCGTATGTCATCAGTGAAAACGAGATCGGTTTTCTGGTGTTGCACATTGGCGTCGGGCTGGAGCGGCATTACAACGTGGGCTATCAGCGACAACCGCGGGTACTGCTGGTGTGTGATGCGGGCAATGCCATGGCCCGGATGATCGAAGCGGTCATGCAGCGCAAATATCCGCAGGTGGAGATCACCCGCACGGTGACGCTGCGGGAGTACGAGCTGGCAGACAGTATCAGCGAGGATTTCGTGATCGCCACCGCGCGCATCAGTGAGAAAGCCAAACCGGTGGTGCAGATCGCGCCTTTTCCAACCGATTATCAGCTGGAACAGATCGGCAAGCTGGTGCTGGTGGACCGCACGCGCCCCTGGATGCTGGAAAAATATTTTGATGCTGCCCATTTCCGTATCGTGGACCTGGCGATGGATCAGCAAACGTTATTCCACGAACTGTGTGAACAGCTTCAGGAAGAGGGCTTTGTCGGCGCGGAATTTCTCGATTCCGTTGTCGAGCGTGAAGCGATAGTCAGCACTATGCTGGGCGACGGCATCGCGCTGCCGCACTCCCTGGGGCTACTGGCGCAAAAAACCGTGGTCTATACCGTGCTGGCCCCGAAGGGAATTAAATGGGGTGATGAAACGGCCTATGTCATTTTCCTGCTTGCCATCAGCAAAAGTGAGTACGAAGAGGCGATGGCGATCTACGACATTTTCGTCACCTTTCTGCGCGAGCGCGCCATGTCCCGGCTCTGTAGCTGCGGCGATTTTGCCGAGTTTAAGACGGTGGCCGTGGAGAGTTTGAGTCGGTTTTGAAGAGAGGTGGATAGCGATATCCACCCTGGATCATCGCAAATGATGCACAACCTGGTTGCTGCTGCCGCGCCAGATCAGCGCAGGATCTTTTAAATCCTGAACGAACTTACCGTCGACCAGCACGTTAATCAAATCAACCACTTCCCTCTGCTCAGCATTCAGTTCATCCAGCGTATAGCCTGTCCAGATCCAGATATCCTTTCCTGCACATTCGCGGTGAATACGTTTGATCAGATTCAGGATTGTCGGCACGTTTTGCGGATGAAGCGGATCGCCACCGGAGAGAGAAATCCCCTGGCGGGGAATGCGCGTGTCGTTGAGATCGTTGATGATCCGCTGTTCCATTTCCGCGGTGAACGGTAGACCGGAATTCAGGCGCCAGGTGCTTTTGTTATAGCAGCCGGGGCATTCATGAACGCAGCCTGAAACAAACAGGGTGCAGCGGGTGCCGGGGCCGTTGACGATGTCGACGGGGTAGTATTGATGATATCGCATAAGAAGATGTCCAGAGTGTGTGCGCGCTGTTGCCCTCACCCCAGCCCTCTCCCACAGGGAGAGGGGGAAGGGTTACCGTTCCCGGCAGGGAGAAAGCGGCCGCCATGTGCGACAAGGTGCTCGTCCGGTTCCCTCTCCCTGAAGGAGAAAACGGCCGCCATGTGTGACAAGGTGCTCATCCGGTTCCCTCTCCCTGAAGGAGAAAACGGACGCCATGCGCGACAAGGTGCTCGATCGGTTCCCTCTACCTGAGGGAGTAAACGGACGCCATGCGCGACAAGGTGCTCGTCCGGTTTCCTCTCCCTGAGGGAGAAAACGGATGCCATGCGCGACAAGGTGCTCGTCCGGTTCCCTCTCCCTGAGGGAGAAAACGGATGCCATGCGCGACAAGGTGCTCGATCGGTTCCCTCTCCCTGAGGGAGAGGGGTAGGGTGAGGGGAAAAACCGGTGAATGCCTTAACCGATCTGCCCATTCCCCAAATGTTTCACGCGGCGCTTAACCTCTTCCTGCTTACCGGCGTTAAACGGACGCGCATCCGGGCTGCCGAGATACCCACACACGCGGCGGGTCACGGAGACGCGAGCCGCATCGTGGTTACCGCATTTCGGGCAGGTAAAACCTTTGCTGGTGCACTCAAACTCACCGGTAAAGCCGCACTCGTAACACTCGTCAATCGGCGTATTGGTGCCGTAGTACGGCACATGCTGATAGCTGTAATCCCACACGTCTTCCAGCGCCTTCAGGTTATGCTGGATGTTCGGGTATTCGCCGTAGCAAATGAAGCCGCCGCTCGCGACTGGCGGGTAAGCTGCTTCGAAGTCGATCTTGTCGTACGGGTTCACCTTTTTCTCCACGTCGAGGTGGAAACTGTTGGTGTAGTAACCTTTGTCGGTCACGCCATTCACTACGCCAAACTCGGCGGTGTCCAGACGGCAGAAACGATCGCACAGGTTTTCGCTTGGGGTGCTGTACAGGCTAAAGCCGTAGCCAGTTTCATCTTTCCACTGGTCAACCGCATCACGCAGACGCTGAACAATCGCCACGCCTTTCGCGCGCAGCGCGTCGCTGTCGTAAACGTGCCGATCGCCGAAGAGGGCGTTTATGGTTTCATGGATGCCGATATAGCCCAGCGAAATCGAGGCACGACCGTTTTTAAAGATTTCCGACACATCATCGTCTGCGTTCAGACGCACGCCGCAGGCCCCTTCCATATAGAGAATGGGCGCTACGCGGGCTTTCACCCCTTCCAGGCGGGCGATACGCGTCATCAGCGCTTTACGCGCTAACACCAGACGTTCGTCCAGCAATGTCCAGAATGCGGCTTCATCCCCTTTCGCTTCCAGCGCGATGCGCGGCAGGTTCAGGCTGATGACGCCCAGATTGTTACGTCCGTCGTGGATCTGCTCACCGTTTTCATCCTCGTACACGCCCAGGAAGCTGCGGCAACCCATCGGGGTTTTAAACGAGCCGGTGACTTTCACCACCTGATCGTAGTTGAGGATATCCGGGTACATGCGCTTGCTCGCGCACTCCAGCGCCAGCTGTTTGATGTCGTAGTTCGCATCGCCAGGTTTGTGGTTCAGACCGTCGCGAATGGCGAAAACCAGTTTCGGGAACACGGCGGTTTTACGGTTTTTGCCCAGGCCAGAGATACGGTTGCGCAGAATGGATTGCTGGATCAGACGCGATTCCCAGCTGGTGCCCAGACCAAAACCGAAGGTGACAAACGGCGTCTGACCGTTGGCGGTATGCAGGGTGTTCACCTCATATTCCAGAGACTGGAACGCGTCATAACACTCTTTCTCGGTGCGCGAACGGGCATACTCGTCGGCGTCAGGGATCTGCCACTCCTGCGCGACCTTACGGTGTTTGTTAAAGCTTTCGGTCACGAACGGAGCCAGCACTTCGTCAATACGGTTAATGGTGGTGCCGCCGTATATGTGGCTCGCAACCTGCGCGATAATCTGCGCGGTGACCGCCGTGGCGGTAGAGATCGATTTCGGGGGTTCAATCTCGGCGTTGCCCATTTTAAAGCCCTGGGTCAGCATCCCTTTCAGGTCGATCAACATACAGTTGAACATCGGGAAGAACGGCGAGTAGTCCAGGTCGTGGTAGTGAATTTCACCGCGTTCATGCGCCTGCACCACGTCGCGCGGCAGCAAATGCTGACGGGCATAGTGTTTGGCGACGATACCGGCCAGCAGATCGCGCTGGGTGGGGATCACTTTGCTGTCTTTATTGGCGTTTTCATTGAGCAGCGCCGAGTTGGTCTGCTCGACCAGGCCGCGAATTTCCTGATTCAGGCGTCCGCGCTTTTCGCGCTGGATATCGCGGTCGTGGCGATATTCGATATAGGCACGCGCCAGTTGTTTGTACGGGCCAGACATCAGCTGGTTTTCGACTGCCGTCTGGATATCATTGATATCCACCTGGCTGTGCTCATTCATCTGGCTGCTAACGATTTCTGCGACGGTGGCGCAGTAATCTGCGTCATCGACTCCCGCTGCTTTAGCTGCACGCAAAATCGCTTCTTTGATGCGCTCTGACTTAAATGGCACTTTGCAGCCATCTCGTTTCATCACATGCGGTGTCATGATCACTCCATTCAAACAGGTTATCCACAGAGGCGGGGGAAACAGATGCAGGTGAGATTTTCAAATAACCCAGCCACTTCCCTCGTTTTCGACCCGTGTTATCCACAATTCCGGCCAGCGTCATCGCCGTTGTCTTGTTGGAATAATAGACGAAAAATACAAGATATTGGGTCGGCGTGCATTTTAAGGTCTATATGTAGTGATTTGCATCAAACTTGTTTGCGATTTATTTGATTCAGAACAAAGTAAAAAAGCGAGAGTACAAACGACGGGCATTTCAGCGTTTGTAAAGACGAGAGTGAAAATTCTGATTAATTATTAAACAAAAACAAGCGCTCAGCAGCATGTGCCGAGCGCCAGTCGGTTAACTCACCCCGCATGCCCAGTTCAGTCCGGCTTGGAGAAAGGCTGCCGCCGCAATACTCCCCAGTATCAGCGGGATAACAAGTGAGCGCCCGGGTTCGGCGTCCGCGTTTTGTGGCGTTTCTCTGCGCAACGCGGACAGCGCTTCTTCGCCGGTGCGCGCCGCCAGAAGCGCGTTACGCACGTGCTCTTCCGCCAGCGAACTGGTCAGCGTCGTCAGCAGTTGCATATGCGTACTGCCGGCCTCGGCGTGTGGGATGGCGAGCAGAAAAACCATCCTGACCGCTTCATCACCTTCCAGCCCCGGCCAGATAACCGGCTCATCAAAAAGTGCCAGGCAAAACGCCGCCTGCTGCACCGCGTCTGATTTACCGTGCGGAACGGCCAGCGCTTCGCCCAGCGCGGTGGGACCTTCACTTTCGCGGTGTAAGACGCTCTTGATAAAGGCGTCTTTATCGGTGATGACGTTTCGCCCGACAAGCGGTTCGGAGAGCCAGCGGATCAGCGCTTCAGGCGTGCGGCAGGGTGGGTTAATAAACACCAGTTCGGGGTGCGTGAGATCAAGCAAGTTCATGTTAAGCCTCAATCAAAAAATCACAGGTCGCAGAAGGGGGGATCATCGTCACCGATGGCACGTGTTCTTCCAGATAATTGAGCTGGGGACGCTCTGCCAGGTCAGTCGGAACAGGGACAGGCTGCGTCCCGGCGTTGAACACGCGCGCGATCGTGCCAGGCGATCGTTGCGCATGAGGCAGGGCAGAAAGAACGAGCGGTTCCGGTAAGGCGAATAACGAAAATTCTGCCGGTAGCGTGCGTTCGGGCAGGCGCAGCGAAAAACGCTCAAGCCGGTTATCGAGGGTATGCAGCGTTTGCCGTTGATAGGTGAAGGGGTAACCCGTCGCCTGATTCTCCAGCTGGCGCAGCGTCAGATGGTCTGCGTTATCGGCCAGCGCCACGGTGAAGGAAAAGTGCAGAGGTTTGAGCAGCTGCGCATCGGGCGTATCGACCACCGTATTGTTAATGCCAGACGCCCGGCCAGGTCGCCAGTCAAGATCGCTGCGCCCCAGTACGCCGGTTGATTTGAATAAGGTCAGGGCAATGACTGCCGGATCGCGTCCAATAACCTGAAACTCTTTCATGCCGCGGCTATTCACGACCAGCGCTTTGCCCGCTTGCGCGATAGCGATAATGCCCTCGCTGGTTTCGATATCCACGGGCTTCTCACGATAGCGCTCCTGCCAGTGGGTATCGTCGTACCCCGTTTCGCGCTCGATTATTGAGAACGGCTGCGAGGCGAGGGAGTGACGGGTGCAAATATCGCTGTTGATCAGTAAACGCAGCCGGTGATCGCAGTGGCTGTTTACCAGCGAGCTATCAACATGCAGATTCGGATCGTCGTGACGTAATTCGCACACTATGCGCATTGATAACGGCGTGCGGGTATTTTCCCGGCGTCCAGCGAGATCCGGCGGCAGCGACATGACCGCCTCAAGCACCATCGTTTGGCAAAGAGGGGTTTTGCTGCAGTCGATCAGCGTGAAATGCGCGCAGCGCGTCGGTTCATCACCCGCGAGCGGCGAGAAATCATAGCTGTCTCCGGCATCCGCGCAGTCTTCAAGACTGAATAACGACGTGATGCGCCTGGCGTTGCGCTTGTCTTCAAGCACCAGCGTACCGGCCTCCAGCGTCAGTCGATAAACCGTATTCTCTATCGCCTCTCCTTTCGCGGCGCGGGTCCTGGCAAACGGAGCCGGTGTGTCTGTTACGTTGACGGTGATATAGCCCACCGGCGGCAGGAGAGGCGTCTGCAGAACAACATGCCAGCGGAAATAAGGCGGAAGATGTGTTTCGCGTTCGCCCTCACAGGTGAGGGAGATGGCCGTTCCTCCGGGTAACGTCTCGCGTTCCAGAACGTCGAAGGGCAGTGGTTGGCCCCGATACGTCAGGGTGATATTGTCGGCCCGACTGTACAGGGTGGTGTGGATCACGCAGCGGGTCGGGGTGGCCAGCGGGTTGAAAATGAGCAGGTCACCCTCCTGACAGCATGCGGCGGCCAGTGACTTCACCACCAGATTCCACAGGCTGTGACAAAGCTGCTCTGTCTGCTCGAGTCGATGAAGAATATCGCGGTTAGTGGCATCGCTGTTGCAGCCGCCCATGGAGTCGTGGGCATGGCTTCGCAGAAGCTTCTTCCAGAGGGTGTCCACGATCGGGAGCGTGACCGGAATGCCCTGATGACGCGCCATGGCGATGGTGGGCTCCAGCTGTCGTAGAATAAACTGCTCAATGTCGGCATTTTTCTTTTTGATATCGTAACGCACAGACCCGATCGTTTTGTGAATGCGGGTATAGCGCGGCGATTTCAGCTCACCTTCCCATAACGCCAGTTGTTCCCGTTTTGTGCGCAGCAGTGCGACGTACTGCTCCAGTGAGCTGAGGACGTAACGGTCCTGCGTGGGAGAGTACGCGCTGGCAGCTTGCAGGATATGCGGCAGCGCCGGGTCGATGCTCACCTGATCGCCGCCGCAGGGCAGGAGCAGGTCGTCAATCTGCGACCGTGAACGCAGCAGATCCACTATCGGGTAGATCTTGCCGTGCAGATGGCTGGCCTCCGCGCGCATGTTCTTGGCCGCACCATACCCCAGCGCCATTGCACAGGCGATGATGGTTGCACCTGACGGCGCGCGCCAGAGAAACTGGCTGTTTTTGGCCTGAGTGTCGTGGTCGATACCGCGCCAGAAAACGATGTTATCGATATTGCAGCCCTGCAAAATCGTGGGCATCTGCGCATTATGGCCAAAGGTATCCGGCAGATAACCGATCTGCATGGCATGCCCCAGCGCCCGAGCGGCGAAGATGCCGTACTTGAGGTTGCGGATAATCGATTCGCCGTGAACATTGTAGGTATCCGTCTGGGTGAACCACGGGCCGACAAACACTCTTTTCTCCCTGACCAGTTTTTCCAGCCGGGGCCGGTAATCGGGATTGATGGCGAGAAAGTCATCCACCACCGCCATCTGCCCGTCAAGGTGATAGCACTGCCAGGCCGGGTCCTGCTCCAGCGTCTCGATGACCTCCGCAAAGTTGTATGACGCCAGCACCATGCTGTCCTGGCGGGTGAAATACCACTCCTGATCCCAGTGGGTATGGGCTATGACGTGGATCTGGCTCATTGCGCTCTCCTTATCTGGCATTCTTTGGGCTGAGATAAAGCACGCCCAGGGCGCAAATCAGTGCGCCAATAAAGACGCTTGCCAGGTACCCGACCACATTGGTCGCCAGCGGCCAGCCCCAGATAGCCGGCAGGGGCAACGTCTGCTTCACGCCGAGGGCAATCGCCACCAGCGCACCCGCGACGGCTCCTGTCATGAACACGGGGATCAGGCGTGGGTTTTTCAGGATGAACGGGATAGCGCCTTCTGAAATACCGATAAAGCCCAGTAATAACGAAGTGCTGCCAACGGTTTTCTCTTCACGGCTGAACACATCCGGCAGGCCAAAACGCCCATTCAGGAACGCGGCGAGGCCTACCCCAATAGAAGGAATAACGATGGAGAGCTCGCGGGCGGTTAAATCAAATGTCTCGCTCATGCCGTTCAGGCCGAGCGCGACCGATCCTGCCGCCTTGTTGACCGGGCCGCCGAGATCGAACGCGGTACCCGCGGCGATCATGGCTGAATAGAAACCGCGTCCGGTATCACCCGCCGAGGTAAAAAAGACCACCATCAGCTGATTAAGCGAACCAAAAATCGGGTTGATCAGATATTCCATTACCATCACCAGCGTAATACCGGTGATCAGCGGAACGACCAGCATGGTTTTAAGGGTGGTAAGCTGCTGTCGGACGTGAATCGCATCATTCAGCCAGCGCACCAGATAGCCGACAAAAAAGCCGATGCCAATTGCGCCGAAAAAGCCGGAGGGCATAAAGCCTTCAATATCAAAGAAGCGTTTGTAGACCTCATCTGACATGATGCCGCCGATCAGTCCGGGGATCAGCGCCGGTTTACCGGCAATGGAAAAGGCCAGATACATCGCAAAGACCGGGTACATGAACTTGATGGTCATAAAGCCCATTTTATCCAGCACGCTGAACGGCGAATGCTCAATGTTAATAAACTGCCCGGTAATTTTGGCCGTCGCCATCATCAGGCCGCCCATCACCACGACCGGTAACATATAGCTGATGGCCGCCATGATATGGCCGATAAAAATCTGGTAAGCCGAACGCTGAATGGCGTCTTCGTCCGCCACAGTTGTGACGTTTTTCTGCATGGCCAGCGCCTGACGCAGGTAGCGGTCGGTATTTTTAATCAGCTCCTGCGTGCGGGTCTGAAGGTGAGGAACGTGTTCAAAACGTTCTGCATCCTGAATGGGAACGTCGGTTGCAAGAATAATGGCCGTGGCGGAGGCAATATCCTGTTTCGTTAATCTGTTTTTTACGCCGTCGCTGCCCTGCGTTTCGACCTTGACCTCAATATTATGCTCTTTTGCCCATGCAATAATTTTACTTGCCGCCATAAACGTGTGTGCGATCCCTGTAGGACAAGCCGTTACAGCGATAATTTTTTGATTCATCATTGTAATAATTCCCTGGGTGTGAAAATAGCGAAAGTATAAAGAGAACTCAAAACAGTGTTTAAGGTTTGCTAATACTAATTACGTATCGTCATACGCTATGTTGCAATATGTGAAGCGCCTTCCAGAGACTATTTCGCTATTCTGCTAATATCCTGTTGGGTTTTAACAGGACGTAATAAATGAATTCATTTCAGGGAAGTGAACGGTTGATATTTGAATACATTCAGCTCCACGCACGCAATATTTCTGATATATCGGCAAAAGAGATTGCGCGTGATACTTTTACAACAACCACCTCGGTTAATCGTGTTTGTAAGAAAATGGGCTATAAAAGTTATACCGAGCTTCGCTATCGGTTTTTACGCGACCATTTTACGTCTGTCCCTGCCGAGCCTGTGATGGGGCCGCAGGCAGACGACATTGTGGTGGATGTGTCCCGGTTACTGACCCATTCCAGCCATATCTATTTGTATGCACGCGGGGCGTCTCTCACCAGCCTCAACTACCTGTCGCGTTTTTTGTCACTGGCAAGCCTGCCGCACCTGATTCTGAATGATATGCACCAGTTGACCCGGGTGTCGAAGGGCACGCTGGTATTGATCAGTAAATCCGGGGAGACGCAGTCGCTGATTGAAATGGCGCGTAACGCGCTGCGTAAAGGGCTAAAGATTATTGCGATTACCCGTCAGGGTTCGACGCTGGCCGGGCTTTCTACGCTTTGCTGGCCGTTGTCGATTGATATGAATGCCGTCTCGTTATACCAGCGAGAGGGACAGCTGGACCTGTTAAGCGCCGTCGATCGTATCGGCTGCAGGCTTCTGCAGCACGATACGGAGTAGGCAGGCCGTCAGAGCTGTTTCACGATACCCAGACGAATGGCGTAATCATTTTCATGATTGCCATCCTGAGTAAGGTAGGTTTTATCCAGCGACACCAGTTCGACGTAAGGCGTCCAGCCGTCGTCGAGCTTGTAGTTGAACGCTACGGTGTGCTCCCAGTAGGTATCATCCCCGGTTCCCTGATCGACATTATCCTGCCAGCGGAAGCGCGGGTTATAGGACATGCCGAATTTCCCGATATTATATGCAAACCACAGGTCGAACTGGTGCGACTCGCGGCGGGTGTAGCCGCTGCCGTCCAGGCGTTTGTCGCTGTGCGCGTCGTTAACGGTGTTATAGCGGTAGCGAGCAGACAGGTTAAGGCCGTTATTGAATGCTTTCCAGCCCTGGATGAAGGGGCGGTAATGCGTATTGCTGGCGGTAAAGACGGTCACCATCCCTGGCGCGATGGCGAACCCATTTCCCAGATCAAAACGCCAGCGCGTTTCGATTTCCTGTGCTGCCTCCGTTAACCCTTTTTCGTCCGGATTATATCGGTCGGTATCACCAAAGAACGTATCGTTATGGTTTTGCGCCGCTTCCACGGAAAAGTAAAAACCGTTATCAGCCTGATGCATCACTTTAATACGTGAATCATTTACGTCTGAGCGCGTATTATGACCAAAGCGAAGATCGACGGAGGTATTTCCGCACCATCCCTGGGTGCTTAATAATAATGCGCTAATACATGTTGCTTTAATAATTGTGTTTTTCATAATGTCCTGCCGAGGTTATTTAAATGGCAGGGCTATTCTTATTTTGGCACACCGTGAAGTAAAAGTTATCGTCGTACATTTAGCGTATCGCTAAACATAAAAAAAGAGATACAGCAGGCTGTATCTCTTGAGGGTTATTCCTGTATCCACCAGATGGCTTCAAACGGGCGCAACAGCAGGTTGTCGGGCTGAGGGGGAGCATCCGCATAGTTGCTCAGTGCGACCCGCCATGCTCCCTGTACTGAGGCGGGAACCCATTGCTGGCGCTCGTGGCTCAGGTTTGCCACCACCATCAGCGTCTGGCCCTGCGACCGCCGGCGATAGCACCACAAAGACGGGTGATCCGGTAACAGATCCTGATAATCGCCCCAGGTCAGTACCGGCAGGCTTTTACGCAGGGCAATCAACGTCTGATAGGCATAAAACACCGAGTCCGGATCGGTGAGCGCGCGATCAACGTTTACCGTCTCGTAGTTATCGCACACGCCAATCCACGGCTCACCGTCGGTAAATCCGGCATTATGGCTGGCATCCCACTGCATTGGCGTTCGACCGTTATCGCGGGATTTAGTCGCCAGAATCGCCAGAAGTTCGTCAGTATCGCGACCCAATGTTCGCAGTTCGGCGAACATGTTGTGGCTTTCGACATCGCGATAATCGGTGATACGGGTGAAATGCGGATTGGTCATGCCTATCTCTTCACCCTGATAGATGTACGGGGTGCCCTGCATGCCGTGGAGCACCATGCCAAGCATTTTTGCCGCGGGCACCCGGTACTCACCCTCGTGACCAAAGCGCGACACGATGCGCGGCTGATCGTGATTACACCAGAACAGCGCGTTCCAGGCCTTGTTGTGCATCCCCTGCTGCCAGTGGCTAAAAAGGGCTTTCAGCGCGATGAAATCAGGTTTTGCCAGGGTCCACTTTTCGCCGCCGGGATAATCGACCTTCAGATGATGGAAGTTAAAGGTCATCGACAGTTCGCGCCCGTCGAGCGCCGCGTACTGCTGGCAGTTTTCCAGCGAGGTCGAGGACATCTCACCCACGGTCATCAGGTTGCGCGGGGTAAAGACGTCGCGGCTCATCTCCTGCAAATAGTCGTGTACGCGCGGTCCGTCAGTATAGAAGCGGCGACCGTCGCCGGTCTCGTCGTGCGGGAACGCCTGATCTTTTGAGATAAGGTTAATCACATCCAGACGCAGGCCGTCCACGCCGCGATCGGCCCAGAACTCACACACTTTTTTCAGCTCGGCGCGCACAGCCGGGTTTTCCCAGTTGAGATCCGCCTGCTCAGGGGCAAACAGATGCAGATAGTACTGCTCACTCTCGGCGTGCCAGCGCCATGCGTTGCCGCCAAATTTGGAGCGCCAGTTATTGGGCAACTGGTCCGGCGTACCGTCGCGCCAGATATAAAACTGACGGTACGGGCTGGCTTTATTCAGGGATTCCCGAAACCAGGCATGCTGCGTAGAGGTGTGGTTGAGCACCATGTCGAGTACGATGCGAATCCCACGTGAATGCGCCTGCGCCACCAGCTCGTCAAAATCATCCAGCGTGCCGTAAGCTGGATCGATGGCGGTATAGTTCGCTACGTCGTAGCCGTTATCCACCTGCGGGGAGATATAAAACGGCGTCAGCCAGATGGCGTCAATGCCAAGCGTTTTCAGGTAATCGAGACGCCGGGTCACCCCGCGTAAATCACCGGTGCCGCAACCGGTCGTGTCCTGGAAGCTCTTCGGGTAGATCTGATAGATGACGCCGTTTTGCCACCAGTGGGGAAGGGTATTCATAATGTTTTCCTGCAAATGCGAAGGGGCGCAAGTGCGCCCCGAAAAAAGGTGTTAAACAATCTGCAACGTGCCCTGACGGAATTTGCGCTGGTAAACGACGGTGGTCAGCGCCATTGGAACGATAACCGCAATCGCCGTTGCCACGGCAAAGACCTGCCAGTACGCGGGCTGAATGGAGAGGATGCCCGGTAAACCACCGACACCGATACCGTTCGCCATCACGCCGTTTAGGCCACAGAGCAGGGCCGCCAGGCCTGAGCCAATCATCGCGCACAGCATCGGGAAGCGGTATTTCAGGTTGATGCCATACATTGCCGGTTCCGTCACGCCAAGGTAGGCAGAGATGGCGGCCGGCACGGAGATTTCGCGTTCGTTATGTTTACGGCTGACGATAATAATGCCGGTGACCGCAGAGGCCTGCGCAATGTTCGACAGCGCAATCAATGGCCAGACCGGCGTACCGCCCAGGCTCTGGATCATCTGCATATCAATGGCGAGCGTGGTCTGATGAACACCGGTGATCACCAGCGGGGCATACAGGAAACCAAACAGTGCGGCACCAATCGGCGCGAAGCTACCGGTCATCAGATGGCGAACCGCAAATGCAACACCGTCGCCAATCATGCGGCCAAATGGACCGATAAAGGCATGTGCGAGGAAGACCGCCAGAATCAGCGAGCAGACCGGAACGACGACCAGATACAGGTAATCCGGCACGATGCGCTTGAGGTGTGTCTCAATAAAGCCGAGCGACAGGCCTGCCAGCAGAGCCGGGATGACCTGCGCCTGATAGCCCACCTTGGCGATAGTAAACAGGCCGAAGTTCCATACCTCAGGCACTTGTTGACCCAGTAAATAAGCGTTCATTAACTGTGGAGAGACCAGCGTGACGCCCAGGACGATACCCAAAATAGGCGTCCCACCCATCTTACGCACCGCCGACCAGCAGATCCCGACCGGCAGATAGAAGAAGATCGCTTCACCGATCAGCCACAGGAAATCATAAATACTTTGTAGCGCCGGATACATCTGCGCCAGCGTTTTGCCGTCGCTCATGGGCACATCGCCAATGACGTTACGGAAGCCCAGAATCAGACCTCCGCTGATCAGCGCAGGTAGCAGCGGGAAGAAGATTTCCGCAAAGTGGGATATCAGCTGCTCGTGCCATTTCATATTCTGACGGGCCGCTTTTTTGGCCTGTTCTTTGTCTGCTGAAGCGTGGCCGGTGGTCGCCAACAGGGCTTTATAGTAATCGCCCACTTCGGTGCCAATCACCACCTGGAACTGACCGGCATTGGTAAAGCAGCCTTTGACCATGGAAAGTTCTTCGATGGCTTTGGGATTGGCTTTGGCCGGATCGTTCAGCACAAAACGCAGGCGGGTAATACAGTGGCTGACGGTGGCGATATTCTCGCGCCCGCCAACCAGAACGATCAGTTGGTCGATGTCGGTTTGTTTTACTTTGCTCATCATGAAGCCTCATGACAGATAGGGTGGGTAACGGAATGAGTGAGAGCCTACTCTTTAAGCGTAACGGCGAAAACGGGAACGTTCCCGAAATTGGGTGATGATCACAATAAACCGTTCTGTCAGGCTTCAGGAAAGGTGGGCGGGAATGACGATCTGACGGGGTTCGCTACGGCCATTGATCTGCTCAATGAGCTGTGATGCCGCCTGGCGGCCCGCTTCGCCGTAGCCCGGATCGACGGTCACAATTTCCGGGTGCAGGAATTTCATGAGCGGTGTGCTGCCCACGCTGGCGAGCTGGAGCGTGTCGATACGCTGCTCCTGCAAATACTTACTTGCGCCAAGGGCGAGCGTATCGGTCGCGCAGACCAGCGCGGTGGTTTGCGCCGTCAGGACGCTGGCGACCTGATCATAGCCCTGTTTCATCGCCAGCCCCGGCAGGGACGCGACGGCGGGCAGGTTGTGCTGCTTACAGAAAGCCAGATAGGCTTCATGACGACGTTTACCGGTGGTAACGTCCGCATGCGGTACGCCGAGGTAGCTGATATGGCGATGGCCCTGATCGTACAGGCGGTGCATCAGCGTAGTGATGGCCCCTTCATCATCATAACAAACAGAGGCAAAGCCGCTGGCATCGCGGGCCATCAGCACCAGAGATGCCTGCCAGGGTTTGAGCATCTCATCCTGAATGCCGGAAAAACCGAACAGCACCACGCCGTCGATATGACGTCGTTGCAGCATGCCGAGATGCTCTTCCACCATCTGGGTGGAGAACTGGCTTTCCATCATGATGGGATCGTAACCCTGCTCGTAAAACGCCGGGAGCATCGTTTGTACCGCCAGGTTTTCGGACAGCGAATCCAGACGGGAAACAATAATCGCAACCACTTTGTCACTCTGCCCACGCATGGCACGGGCGGAACGGGAAGGGGAGAAACCATGCTGAGCCATTACCGCTTCGACGCGTTCGCGCGTGCGTTCGCTGACACCACTTTCGTTGTTCAGCACGCGCGACACGGTGGATTTCCCCACGCCGCTCAAGCGCGCAATGTCTTTAATGGTCAGGCGGTTCTGCATCCTTTATTCCCTGTTACAGCAACAATGTGGTCAATAGAGCCTACTGCCCGGGTGTGAAATAGCAATGGGCAAAGTCTGGTTTACATTAGGTTTAGTTCAGAGGGGGTATCATACCGCCCGAAACGTCACAAACGGTATGGTTAAATCCTTATACTGCGCGGCGACACACGACTTTCACTTACCGGAGGCCATATGGATCCCGATCCCGCACCTCTCCTGAAACGGAGAACCCTTTCTTTCCGGTAAGTCAGCTTTTGCTGCCTCACCGGTGACGTGAGGCAGTAACGTCCCGAACGTTCCTGTTTACATTGTAGAGTGCCTTTCAGGTACGGCTTTGCCACGCCTGAAGAAAATACTGCGTCCGTCGTTACGGATGCGGGGGACTGCTTATGCTGAAAAATATTACCCGCCAGCTGCTTGCTCAGCTGCACCGTCACCTGCCGCACCGCCTGGTGCAGCGCGATCCGCTGCCAAATGCCAAAAATCTGGCTGGCGCGCCGATCCCACACACCCTGACCGTTCAGTGCCTGAATGCCGCCGCCATGGATGAAAACGAGGTCTGGCGTGCCTTCGGTGGCCACCCTGAAGGCCTTAACGCCGCCGAAGTGGAAAAAATGCGTGCGGAAAAGGGCGACAATGCGATTCCGGCGCAAAAGCCCTCTCCGTGGTGGGTTCATTTGTGGCTTTGCTACCGTAACCCCTTCAACCTGCTGCTGACGGTGCTGGCCATCATCTCCTACGCCACGGAAGATCTGTTTGCCGCCGGGGTGATTGCCCTGATGGTGGGGATCTCCACGCTGCTCAACTTTATCCAGGAGGCGCGTTCCACGCGGGCGGCGGATGCCCTGAAGGCCATGGTGAGCAATACCGCCACGGTGCAGCGTGTGATCAATGAAAAGGGCGAAAACGCCTGGCTTGAACTGCCGATCGATCAGCTGGTGGTTGGCGATGTGATCAAACTTGCCGCAGGGGACATGATCCCAGCGGATCTCCGTATCATCCAGGCGCGGGATCTGTTCGTGGCCCAGGCTTCACTGACCGGCGAGTCCTTACCGGTCGAGAAGGTGGCGCGCAGCCGCGATCCTGAGCAAACCAACCCGCTGGAATGCGATACCCTGTGCTTTATGGGCACCACGGTGGTCAGCGGAACGGCGCAGGCGATCGTCATCGCCACCGGCGGACAAACCTGGTTCGGGCAGCTGGCGGGCCGCGTCAGCGAGCAGGAGAGCGAGCCGAATGCGTTCCAGAAAGGGATTGGTCGCGTCAGTATGCTGCTGATCCGCTTTATGATGGTGATGACGCCGATTGTGCTGCTGATCAACGGCTACACCAAAGGCGACTGGTGGGAAGCGGCACTGTTTGCGCTGTCGGTCGCCGTGGGGCTTACGCCTGAAATGCTGCCGATGATTGTCACCTCTACGCTGGCGCGCGGCGCGGTCAAACTGTCAAAGCAAAAGGTGATTGTCAAACACCTCGACGCCATTCAGAACTTTGGCGCAATGGACATCCTGTGCACCGATAAAACCGGTACGCTCACCCAGGATAAAATCGTGCTGGAAAACCATACCGATGTCTCGGGTAAGGTGAGCGAACGCGTTCTGCACACCGCCTGGCTGAACAGCCATTACCAGACGGGCCTGAAAAACCTGCTCGACGTGGCGGTGCTGGAGGGCGTGGAAGAAGAATCTGCCCGTCAGCTTTCAACCCGCTGGCAAAAGGTGGATGAGATCCCCTTCGATTTTGAGCGCCGCCGGATGTCAGTGGTGGTCAGCGAGCAGGCTGACGCCCATCAGCTGATCTGTAAAGGCGCGCTGCAGGAGATCCTGAACGTCTCAACGCAGGTGCGTCATAAAGGTGAGATTGTGCCGCTGGACGACAGTATGCTGCGTCGCATCAAACGCGTGACCGACAACCTGAACCGTCAGGGGCTGCGCGTGGTGGCGGTGGCGAGTAAATTTCTGCCCGCCCGGGAAGGGGATTATCAGCGCATCGACGAATCCGATTTGATCCTTGAAGGGTATATCGCGTTCCTCGATCCGCCAAAAGAGACCACCGCACCGGCGCTGAAGGCGCTCAAAGCCAGCGGCATCACCGTGAAAATTCTGACGGGCGACAGCGAGCTGGTGGCGGCAAAAGTGTGTCATGAGGTTGGCCTGGATGCAGGCGAGGTGGTGACGGGGAGCGAGATTGAAACGCTTTCTGATGATGCGCTGGCGGCGCTGGCAAAACAGACCACGCTGTTTGCGCGTCTGACGCCCATGCACAAAGAGCGCATTGTCTCTCTGCTGCGTCGGGAAGGACATGTCGTGGGCTTTATGGGGGATGGTATCAATGATGCCCCGGCGCTACGCGCTGCTGACATTGGTATTTCCGTCGATGGTGCGGTCGATATTGCGCGCGAAGCGGCGGATATCATTCTGCTGGAAAAAAGCCTGATGGTGCTGGAGCAGGGGGTGATTGAAGGACGCCGAACCTTTGCCAACATGCTGAAATACATCAAGATGACCGCCAGCTCCAACTTCGGTAACGTCTTCAGCGTGCTGGTGGCCAGCGCCTTCCTGCCGTTCCTGCCGATGCTGCCGCTGCACCTGCTGATTCAGAACCTGATGTACGATGTCTCCCAGGTGGCGATTCCGTTTGATAACGTCGATGACGAGCAGATTCAGAAACCACAGCGCTGGAATCCCGCCGATCTGGGGCGCTTTATGCTCTTCTTTGGCCCGATCAGCTCCATTTTCGATATCCTGACGTTCTGCCTGATGTGGTTCGTGTTCCACGCTAATACCCCGGAACATCAGACCTTGTTCCAGTCCGGCTGGTTTGTCGTGGGGCTGCTGTCGCAAACGCTGATTGTGCATATGATTCGCACGCGTCGTATTCCGTTTATTCAGAGCCGCGCGGCGTGGCCCCTGATGATCATGACGGTGCTGGTGATGGTGATGGGTATCGCGCTGCCCTTCTCGCCACTGGCGGGCTATCTGCATCTGCAGGCGTTGCCGCTGAGCTACTTCCCGTGGCTGGTGGCGATTCTGGCCGGATATATGGTGCTGACGCAGCTGGTGAAAGGTTTTTACAGCCGCCGGTACGGCTGGCAGTGATTTGTGTGCCCGGTGGCGCTGCGCGTACCGGGCCATGGCTTTCCGCTTAAATTCAAGAACCTGTAATCTCCGTCGGCCCTTGTGCTTGACGATAAATTGTACGCATGTTAACAGAATGTTTTGCTTTTATTTGGCCCGTCAGATTCTGATAAGGAACATTCATGTTGCGTTACAGCCTTCTCACCGCCGGGCTTTTGCTCGGCGCTTCAGCGTTTGCCGCACCGGCAGGCGATTTACCCCTGATGCCCTGGCCCGCGAAAGTGGAGCGTCCGACGACTCAGGGCGCATTTGTCCTGACCAATCAGGTTTCCGTTAGCGTCAGCGGCGATGACCTCGGTGGGGCGGTTAACCGTCTGCGCCAGCGCATTGCTCTGCAAACGGGCTGGACGCTTCAGCCGCAAAGCAGCACGCCGGAAAACCCCACCATTCGCATTGTCATCGCCAAAAAAGTGAAGCCGCAGCCGCTGCCGGACAGCGATGAAAGCTACACCCTTAACGTGGACGCTAACGGCGTGACCATCTCCGCCAACACCCGTTTTGGTGCGCTCCGCGCGATGGAGACCGTACTCCAGCTGATTCAGAACGGCGCGGAAAACACCTCATTACCGTGGGTGAGCATCGACGATGCGCCGCGCTTCCCGTGGCGCGGACTGCTGCTGGATTCCGCGCGTCATTTCATTCCGCTGCCGGATATTAAACGCCAGATCGACGGCATGGCGGCGGCAAAACTCAACGTGCTGCACTGGCACTTAACGGACGATCAGGGTTGGCGCTTTGCTTCGACGCGCTATCCCAAACTGACCCAGCTTGCCAGCGACGGGCTGTTCTACACGCCGGAGCAGATGCGCGAGGTCGTTCGCTATGCCGCCGAACGGGGGATTCGGGTGGTGCCGGAAATCGACATGCCGGGACATGCCTCGGCCATTGCCGTCGCCTATCCGGAACTGATGAGCGCCCCAGGCCCTTATGAAATGGAACGGCACTGGGGCGTACTAAAACCCGTCCTCGATCCGACCAAAGAGGCAACCTACACCTTTGCTGACGCGATGGTGAGCGAACTCGCGGCGATCTTCCCCGATCCGTATCTGCACATCGGCGGTGATGAGGTGGACGATACGCAGTGGAAAGAGAATGCGGCGATTCAAAACTTTATGCGGCAAAACAAACTGGCCGACAGCCACGCCTTACAGGCGTATTTCAACCGTAAGCTGGAAACCCTTCTGGAGAAGCATCACCGTCAGATGGTCGGCTGGGATGAGATCTACCATCCCGACCTGCCGAAGAGCATTTTGATCCAGTCCTGGCAGGGGCAGGACGCGCTCGGTGAGGTGGCGAAGCAGGGCTATAAGGGCATCCTCTCCACCGGTTTTTATCTTGATCAGCCACAAAGCACTGCCTACCACTATCGCAATGAGATTGTCCCGCAGGGGCTGAATGGGGTGGATCAACTGGCGGATAACGACAGCGCGCAAAGCTGGTCATTCGTTATGCCGCGCCTGAAGGGCAAGCCGGTTGAGGGCAGCTTCACGCTGGTGAAGGGCGAATCCGGCTGGCGCGGATTTATTGATTTTAAAGGCAAATCACGTCGCGACGTGGATAACATCCAGTGGCGGGACGACAATCAGGTCACCTTTACCGTTGATACCTGGATGGGGGAAACCCGCCCGGTTGTGAACGTAACGGACGATAAGCTCAGCGGTTATTTCCTGGTAGGCAACGCCCGCTACCCGATTACGGGCGCACGACTCGACAACGTGCCTGAAGGAACGCAGCCGGTGGTACCAGACGCGGCGCAGCAGGCGAATTTGATGGGCGGGGAAGCGGCCCTCTGGGCGGAAAACGTGGTCGCACCGGTACTGGATATTAAGCTCTGGCCGCGCGCCTTTGCGGTGGCGGAGCGGCTCTGGTCGGCGAAAGAGGTGAACGACACCGATAACATGTATACCCGTTTGCAGGCGATGGACAGCTGGACCACCGTCTCGGTGGGCTTGCAGCAGCATAGTCAGCAGCAGGCTTACTTTACGCGTCTGGCGAATAACGCCGACACACTCCCTTTGCAGGTTCTCGCCCAGGCGCTGGAGCCTGCGCAGTATTACACCCGTCAGCACCTTAAATTCCAGGCCGGGAACTACCACCAGTTTGAGCCGCTGAACCGCTATGCCGATGCGCTGAACGCTGAAAGCACCACCGTGCGGCAGATGAACAAATGGGCTGAGCGTTTAATCAGCGACGCGGAGGATACGGAAAGCGCCGAGTCGCTGCGTCACGTCTTTAACCGCTGGCAGAGCAATACCAGCGATGCGCTGGCGCTCAGCGAAAATAATTATCAGCTCAAGGCGATGAAGCCTGTGATTCAGGAGGTGGATAAGCTGGCATCGATTGGTCTGCGGTTAACGGATCTGGTGGCACGGCAGGGCACGCTGGATGATACAGAGATCGCGGCGATACAACGTGAGCTGGATAGTGCGGCACAGATTCAGGACGAGGTGGTCATTGCGGCAGTGTATCCGCTGGAGACCCTGCTCAGGGCGACGCGCAACCCGTAGGCTGCGTGGGGGCCTCTGCGGTCTGATGCCCTCACCCCGACCCTCTCCCACGGGGAGAGGGAGAAGGGCAGCCCTCATCCATGACAAGGATTGCACACAACAGTTCCCTCTCCCATGGCAAGGATTGCACGGAACAGTTCCCTCTCCCATGGCAAGGATTGTACGGAACAGTTCCCTCTCCCTTTGGGAGAGGGGTAGGGTGAGGGAAACCGGCGACTCAGTTCTTCATTTTTGTAGGTAGGGTAGCGATGCGCCAACAAACAAGTGATTGAGATAGTGCGGTCTGATGCCCTCACCCCGACCCTCTCCCACGGGAGAGGGGGAAGAGCAGCCCTCATCCATGGTAAGGATTGCACGGAACAGTTCCCTCTCCCTTTGGGAGAGGGGTAGGGTGAGGGGAAACCGGCGACTCAGTTCTTCATTTTTGTAGGTAGGGTAGCGATGCGCCAACAGACAAGTGATTGAGATAGTGCGGTCTGATGCCCTCACCCCGACCCCTCTCCCACGGGCAGAGGGACAAGAGCAGCCCTCATCCATGGTAAGGATTGCACGGAACAGTTCCCTCTCCCTTTGGGAGAGGGGTAGGGTGAGGGGAAACAGGCGACTCAGTTCTTCAATACCCAGGCTTCTTTCCAGTGTGAACCCACGCCAGGCTCAAACTGGTGAGCGGTGGCGCTATACTGCATGCAGTAGCCGCTGTAAGGGAAAGGCTTACACTGATACGTCTTGCCATCTTTTGGCTGGAACACCACGGTGCCTGCTTTGTACGATGATACCCCGTCCGGGAAGCTGTAATCGTATTGACCTGCAGGCGCAGGCGCGTTTGCGCTTTCCAGCATCATGTCGATCACATCCTGAGCAAACAGCGTACCGGCTTTGTTGGTCGCGTAGTATTTCAGCATGTGGTGACCCGCCGTCACGTCATTCAGGGTCATGGTGACATCCTGATTCGCGTTGTTCAGGTCCTGCTTCAGGTAACCCTTATCCGCGCCCATGTGGTTCATGACATGCGCTTCAAGGTTCACATCGCCACTGGTGTTAACGTGGAAGCTCACCGTTGCTTTGCCGTTTTCCACCTTGCTGTACTGCACGTTGGACACCTGAAGCGTCTCGTTCACCTGAGGTTTTTGTTCTTCATAAGAGATCGCTACGCTACGCAGTGAGCTACCTTCACGCACAAAGACGCTGTTCGCGCCGTGGACCGGGTTCACATTGCCGCCCTCGTCCTTCACCCCGACGCGCACGTCGCTGTGCTGTGCGTTGATACTCTCAGCCAGGTCAAATGCCCACTGGTTGGCGTCGCCCTGCTGGGCTGATGAGATGGTCAGCGAGGTCCTCATGTTCAGCACTTCACCATGGGCATCAAAGAAACGCGCGATCGCTTTATCGCCGGGCTGCAGGTTATTTCCCGCTACCTGACCGGTCAGGGTTTTGCTCCATTCGGATACCACGGCGGGTGTTTCATCCGGCACGTTATGGCCGCCATGGCCAAAATCAACGTCGATAGCCTGATAAAAACTGTTCGCGGTATCTGCAATTTCCCATACGCCGTAAATCACCTGGTAGCCGGTACGTTCTGGCACATTACAATGCATTTCCTGCCGCGCAGCAGGTGCCTGTCCATTGCCATTGACGGAGCAGAATGGGGTTAATTCAAACTGGTCGCGGGTCAGTGGCTTATTAGGATTCCAGTTTTGTTTGGTGATGTAATAACGCCAGTTGGTGGTTTTGTGCGGCGCAGTATGATACCAGGTAAAAGTATGCGGGCCTGCGGTCATCGGTGACTTGGTCCAGGCATTCAGACTTTGTCTGTCGAGCTGTGAATAGTTGGCAATGCCTGCGCTGGCCAGCTCACCGTCGGGCGGCAGGCTGTTGGCAGGAAAGCCGGAGGCGCGTTCAACGCTCTGCGGTTCATATTCGACGTTACCACAGTCAATATTTTGCCCAAGCTTACACATATACGCCCGGCTGGCAGGCGATTCGATATAGCCATGCGCAAAGGCAGAAGACGCAACCGTGAGTGTCGCAATCGCAAAGGCAATTTTAGAACGTTTCATTTTTAGTCCATTAGAGGGTTAATACAGCTGCGCTAGTGTATTAATGGACCGATAAATAAGTCATTTGAAGACGAGGGTAAAAATAGGCGAAATAATTCGCTGATGATAAATATAAAAAAGGCAGCCAGCGCTACCTTTTTAGTGCAAATATGAAACTTAACGACGCACCGCGATCGCTTCGATTTCAATTTTCACGTCTTTTGGCAGACGCGCGACTTCCACGCAGGAGCGCGCCGGGAAGGTGGCGTTGTGCTCGGTGAAGAACGCTTCGTAAGTGGCGTTAACGGTCGCGAAATCGTTGAGATCTTTAACGAAGACGGTTGTTTTCACGATATCGCCCACTTTCAGGCCCGCAGATTCAACGATCGCCTGAACGTTTTCCAGTGACTGACGCGCCTGTGCGGCAACATCTTCTGGCACTTCACCCGTTTTTGGGTTCACCGGGATCTGACCGGATGTGATGATCATGCTGCCCAGATCAACGCCCTGAACGTACGGGCCAATAGCGGCTGGTGCATTTTCCGTCGCAAGTACTTTGCTCATGTTTTCTCCAGAATAACAGCGTTAAGAATGTTCCCGGCCATTATAGGGAGGCCGGGATCCTTTACCAACCTCAATTAGTTGGCCAGCACCACATAATGAGAAAACTCTTTTTCGCAGTATTTGCATTTGAGTGCGATATCTTTCTCGCGTTTTTTCACTGCAAAGCTGGACGAAACCGGCTCAGCGTGGCTGATGCAGTTGCTGTTCGGGCAGACCAGCACGCTGTTGATACGCTCCGGCAGGCTTGGGCGGGATTTTCCCACCACTTCGTAATCATCGATGCGGTTTACCGTCGCATTCGGCGCATAGAGCGAAAGCTGGTTCACCTGCTCGTCGGTCAGGAAGGTGTTCTCAATTTTAATCAGATCCTTGCGGCCCATCTCGCCTGACGGCAGGTTCAGACCAATGGTGATGCGCTGGTCGGTCTCGGTCAGCTTGAATAACGTCAAAAGCTTAAAGCCAATTTGCGCAGGGATATGGTCAATCACGGTGCCACGTTTGATGGCTTCTACCTGGAGTTTGTTGTCATGTGTCATGGTTATTTTTCCTTACAGAGCCAAGTCGCGATTCAGTACCAGTGCCAGTAATGCCTGGCGTGCAAAGATGCCGTTACCCGCCTGCTGGAAGTACCAGGCGTGCGGCGTTTTATCCACGTCGGTGGCAATTTCGTCGATGCGCGGCAGCGGGTGTAATACCTTCATGTTGTCACGTGCGCCGTCGAGGTCGCTGGCGCGCAGGACAAACTGCGCCTTCACGTTGGCGTACTCGGACGGATCCAGACGCTCTTTTTGCACGCGGGTCATATAGAGAATATCCACCTCGCCCATCACCTCTTCGATGCTGGCGTGCTGGCTCCACGCAATCCCTTTCTCATCGAGCATATCCAGAATGTACTGCGGCATCGCCAGCGCCGTTGGGGCGATAAAGTAGAACCGGTTGCCGTTGTATTTCGCCAGCGCCTGAGCCAGCGAGTGGACGGTGCGGCCATATTTCAAATCACCGACCATGGCGATATGCAGATTTTCCAGTCGGCCCTGGGTTTCACGGATGGTGAACAGATCCAACAGGGTCTGCGTCGGATGCTGGTTCGCTCCATCGCCGGCATTCAGAATCGGGATACCGCCTGAAAACTCGGTCGCCAGGCGCGAGGCGCCTTCCTGCGGATGACGCATTACGATGGCATCCACGTAAGTGCTGATAACCGATATGGTGTCGGCCAGCGTCTCGCCTTTTTTGCCCAGCGACGTGTTGCTGCTGTCTGAGAAGCCGACCACGCTTGCGCCCAGGCGATGCATGGAGGTTTCGAACGAGAGGCGAGTACGGGTCGATGCCTCAAAGAAACAGCTGGCGATCACTTTATGTTTTAACAGCTCGGGCTGTGGGTTGGCCTTCAGTTTTGCCGCGGTATCCAGAACCAGTTCCAGCTCTTCGCGGCTGAGGTCATTGATGGAAATGATGTGTTTTTGATAAAGCGGATTCATGTTTATCTCCTGACGCCGGGCAAAAAAAAGCCCCTCAAATGAGGGGCTCTGGGAATAGGGTAAGCAACGGGAAGAAAAACGGCAGGCCAGCGTCTGTTTTCAGACGCGGTATGACTGTATGTCGTACACGCTTGACCATGACTTCCTCCCGGCAAATTGTCGGGCATTATACTCAGCTCGATGCTCCGATCAAGCATTTAATGCACACTTTACTCAGTGCAAACGGTTCTATATGAATATTAATGCGTTCTGAGTAAATAATTAATTTGCTTGTGCACCAGCGCCGTGCGCTTAACGATGCGCGGCGCGACCCAGACAATACTGCTTCCGGCCACCACGCCTAAAATCTCCGGCAGCTGGTGATAATCCAGAATACGCGCCACCGCACGGCCATATCCGGCAACGGTATGGATAAGGATAAATTCGCTGTTATGCTCCACGCTCACCACCATTTCCGAGATGGAACGCGCCGCATCCGGAGCCGGGCGCAGCTGAGGATTCATCGAATAAATCTTTTGGCCTTTGGCATTGCGAATTTTTATGACGCCCAGCAACGTGAGCAGACGTGAAACGGTAGACTGGCTTATGGTTTCAAAGCCGCGTTCCTGTAAATCACGGCGGATCTCTTCCTGAGAGAGGTAGGTGTTTTCGCTTATCAGAGTCTGGCAAACCGCCAGCTGTAGTTGTTCTTTGGGGGAGTAATCTCCGTATTCCATGTTCTCTTCTTCCCATCTCAGTGACCAAAATAACCGGTGGCGCCGCACCGATCCGTAGGCCGGATTAGCGCAGCGCCATCCGGAAAATTACATCAATGCACCCAGGCTTAACGCCACCATAATCACCACCGTTAAAATCCCCAGCAGCGGCGCAACCCACTTCAGATAGCGCACGTAGGGAACGTGGGCGATTGCCAGCCCACCCATGACCACGGCGGAGGTTGGGGTCACCAGGTTGACGATACCGGATGCAGACTGGTACGCAGTCACGACCAAATCGCGATTGACGTTAGCGAAATCGGCAAGCGGCGCCATGATCGGCATCGTCAGAACGGCCAGGCCGGACGAAGAAGGCACAAGAAATGACAACAGCACTTCCAGCCAGTACATCACGTTAATAAACGCGACGGAGGATAATCCGGTCACCAGGCCTTCAGCACTGTGCAAAATGGTGTGGGTAATCATGCCCTTATCCATAATCACTACGATACCGCGGGCGATGCCGATAATCAGCGCGACGCCCAGCAAATCCCGTGCGCCGTTAATAAAGGTCGAGGTCAGCTCCTCTTCGCTCATCCGCGCGATAAGGCCAACGATGATGGCGCTGGCAAGAAACACGGCCGAGATCTCTGCCATCCACCATCCCAGCACCGCCACGCCGTAAATCATCACGGCAAAGGCCAGGGCGAAAATCACCAGAATGATTTTGCGCACCGGGGTAAATTCCAGCGACTGGTCGCCTTTGTTACCCAGAAAATGGGCGAGGTTCTCTTCTTGTTTATCCGCCACGATCGACTGCGACGGATCCTGACGGACCTTGCGTGCGTAGCGCATCACCCAGACCACGCAGATGATCCAGCCAATAACCAGCATCGCCAGACGCAGGGCGATCCCGTTGGTAAAGGGGATACCGGCGGCGTTAGCCGCGATAACCGTGGCAAACGGGTTGATCGTCGAGCCGAGCGTACCAATGCCCGCGCCGAGCAGGACGGTGGAGGCAGCCACAACCGGATCGAAGCGGGCGGCCAGCATCACCGGGACCAGAAGCGTGTAGAACGGCAATGACTCTTCAGCCATGCCATAAATGGTGCCACCGGCGGCAAACAGCGCCATCAGGATCGGGATCATCCACTCTTCGCGCCCGCGCAGCTTAGTGGTAACGCGCTCGATCCCCGCATCAATGGCGCCGGTTTTGGTGACGATCCCCAGAAATCCGCCGATGATCAGAATAAACAGCGCGACGTCGATCGCCCCGGCCTGGCCGGAGACCGGATCGTACAATCCGGCGATCGGGGCCATCAGCACCGAAACGATCCCCTGCGGATGCGCGGCAACGTGCGCGTAAGTGCCGGCTATGGGCACTTCTTTGCCGAGCGTTTCGTTCATCGCCATCTGGTACTGGCCGGCTGGCACAATCCAGCTCAGCGCGGCGACAACGGCAATCAGAAAAAAGAGAATGGTATACGCGGAAGGAAACTTGAACTTGCCCATGATGTTCTCCTTGCCCCGGCGCAGCCTTAGGCCGCGCCGGGCGGTGATTAGTCGCCGAGTGTCGCCACCATGACCGCTTTAATGGTGTGCATGCGGTTCTCTGCTTCGTCAAAGACGATAGAGTTCGGGGATTCGAAGACCTCTTCCGTCACTTCCAGTCCTTTCAGGCCGTAGGCCATTTCGATTTCCCGTCCCACTTTGGTGTGTTCGTTATGGAATGCAGGCAGGCAGTGCATGAATTTGACGTTTGGATTGCCGGTCGCTTTCATCACGTCGCCGTTGATTTGATAAGGCTTCATCAGACTGACGCGCTCGGCCCAGGCCTCTTTCGGCTCGCCCATCGATACCCAGACGTCGGTATAGAGGAAGTCCGTGCCGTGCACGCCTTCGTTCACATCGTCGGTCAGGGTGATGCGTGCGCCGGTCTCTTTGGCGATGGCGCGGCACTGCTCAACCAGCGCGGCATCTGGCCAGAACGATTTCGGGGCGACCAGGCGGATATCCATGCCCATTTTTGCCGCGCCGACCATCAGCGAATTGCCCATATTGTTTCGGGCATCGCCCAGATAGGCGAAGCTCAGCTCCTGCAGCGTTTTGCCCGGCGCATGCTCCAGCATGGTCATCAGATCCGCCAGGATTTGTGTTGGATGGAACTCATCGGTCAGGCCGTTCCAGACCGGCACGCCCGCGAACTCGCCCAGCTCTTCAACAATCGCCTGGCCGTAGCCGCGATATTCGATGCCGTCATACATCCGACCCAGCACACGGGCGGTATCTTTCATCGACTCTTTATGGCCGATCTGGGAACCGCTTGGGCCGAGGTAGGTGACTTGAGCGCCCTGGTCAAATGCGCCCACTTCAAACGCGCAGCGGGTGCGGGTGGAGGTTTTTTCGAAGATCAGGGCGATGTTTTTCCCGACCAGCGTTTGCTTTTCCCGACCGGCTTTTTTGGCGGTTTTGAGTTCGATAGCCAGGTCGATCAGGTACTGAATTTCTGCTGGGGTGTAGTCCAGCAGTTTGAGGAAATTACGGTTTTTCAGGTTGATGGTCATGGGTAAATCCTTTTTAAATTGTTAGCTGTCTGGTGCCCTCAACCCGGCCCTCTCCCGCAGGGAGAGGGGGGTTTATATTCTCTCTCCCTGTGGGAGAGGGTTAGGGTGAGGGGTTTTAGTGACGAATCAGCGTGCCTTTCTCGCCTGCCAGGATTTCCGGGCCGTCTTCCAGCGCCCCGATCCCGGCGATGCCGTTGCACGTCTGCACAAACGCGCAGCAGGCGGCGACTTTTGGGCCCATCGACCCGGCGTCAAAGTGCATTTCACTGAGGATGTCAGGCGTGACCTGGGCCAGCGGGCGCTGGGTGGGTTTTCCCCAGTCGAGGTACACCGCGTCGGCATCGGTCAGGATCAGCAGGGCATCCGCTTCGATCTGGCGCGCCAGCAGTGCAGCGGAGAGATCTTTATCAATGACCGCTTCGATACCCTGATAGCCACTGGCGTTTTCCACCACCGGAACGCCTCCGCCGCCGTTGCAAATCACCAGATGATCGCGGGCAATCAGGGCGGTAATGGCATCGCTCTCGACAATGCGTTTCGGCTGAGGTGACGGAACAACGCGGCGGAAGTAAGGCCCGTCTGCTTTGAATACCCAGCCTTTTTCTGCCTGCAGGGCCTGCGCCTGTTCTTCGGAATAGACCGGACCGATAAATTTGGTCGGGTGGCTAAACGCCGGGTCGGCCGCATCCACCTCCACCTGGGTGAGCAGCACGCTCACCTCACGTTGGGGCAGATTGTTTTTCAGCGCTTGCTGGAGCATGTAACCAATCATCCCCTGACTTTCGGCACCGAGAATGTCGAGCGGGTAAGGGGTGACCTTGTCATAGGCGCTGTTTTGCAGCGCGAGCAGGCCAACCTGCGGTCCATTGCCATGCACCAGCACCACGCGCCACTGCGTTGTTAACCCGGCGATGGTGCGAGCGGCCAGCTCGATGTTCTGACGCTGGATGGCGGCTTCCAGCGGTTCACCGCGTTTCAGCAACGCGTTTCCGCCGAGCGCCACAACCAGAGTGGGTTTTCGTTCCATGATGACTCCTTTAAATTCCGTCACGTTCCAGAGGGCAGCTCATGCAGCGAGCGCCGCCGCGACCGCGACCCAGCTCGTCACCGGGAATCGGCAGCACGGTGATGCCGGCTTTGTCATATTTTTCATTGGTCCAGATGTTGCGCTCATAACCCACCACCACGCCGGGGCGCAGGGTCAGCACGTTGTTGGCATCGTTCCACTGTTCGCGCTCGGCCTCGAAAGCGTCGCCGCCGGTGGTAATCAGGCGCACCTGAGAAATGCCCAGCGCTTTTTCAATGGCATGCAGTAGATCCGTCTCCTGGGTGCGCAGCAGGCCGCCGCGTCCGTCCGGGGTCAGGGTCCAGCACTGTGCGTCTTTGCGCACCACTTCGGGATAGACCGAGAAGGTATCAACGTCGATATGGGTCATGACGGTGTCGAGGTGCATACAGGAGCGATGTTTTGGTAACTCAACGACCACCACCCGTTCGGCCTGACGATGTTTAAACAGGCTGTCTGCCAGGAACTCCACGCCCTGTGGCGTGGTGCGCTCAGAAAGACCAATTAATACGGCGCCGCGACCAATGACCAGGACATCGCCGCCTTCTAATGTGGCGTGGTCATAATTAATATTTTCATCGCCGAAATATTTAATAAAGTCGCCATCGGCAAAGGCAGGGTGCCAGCGATAAATGGCGCGGAGATTATTGGTTTCACGCTGGCGGGCAGGTTTAGCCATTGGGTTAATGGAAACGCCGTTATAAATCCAGCAGGAAGTATCACGGGTAAATAAATGGTTGGGCAGCGGCTTCATAATAAAATCATTCGCCGTGTGGGTATCCACCACCATATTTTTAATAAAGGCCGGGATCTCACCGTAGGTTAATCCACCGCTTAATCGACGCGCCAGTTCCCGATGAGGCATATCCGCCAGCCAGCCGCGCACATCGTTGGCGAAGGTGGGGCCAAGGCGATAATCCGAGATTTGCGTATCCAGAAGCCAGGCTTTTGCCTCCGTAATATCAAGCGTTTGGGTTAACAGGTCGGTCAACAGCAGGACTTCCACACCCTGCTCGCGCAGCGTGTTTGCGAAGATGTCATGCTCCTCACCGGCACGCTCAACGGATAATACGTCATCAAATAATAATTCCTGACAGTTCGATGGCGTTAAGCGTTTTAAGCTTAAATTCGGGCGATGCAGCATCACGCTACGCAATTGACCTATTTCAGAACCGACATAATGCTTTTCCATATTTATCCCTTTGCTTTTTTTCAGAATAAAAAGGGCTGAGCCATGCATGTTAATTAATGTCATGGCGGCTAAGCTCATTTGATTTCAGGAATCATACTAGGCGCTAAATATATTCATAATGTGATGTTGCTCACGCTCAACAGGCGAACGATACGTTTGTTTTCAATTGCATGATTCGCATCAGATAATGATTAATTGATGGGTTTTAAAATATGAATAGCTACGCGTTATTAGAAAGCCTTATCTGAAGTTGTTATTATTTTGTAGATATTTATACATTGACATAATTTGACATGCTGCTGATTTTAAAGGTTATTTTATGCATCGCGGCATGGCTATGCAAAAATAGCCAATAATTATTATTGTCTTATCTTAAACCCATAAATAATTATTTGTTTTTAACGCAAAATACCAAAATAACAAAGTGTGAACTGGCAGGCTTTATTTAATTTTTCAATGAAACATCAGAGGGTTAGTAAGCAGATGAAACGTGCAGAAACAGGGTTTATGCATAATGGCTGCATAGTTGCCGGAAGAGGTTTAACAGTGTTTTAACACGTTTTCCGATAAACATGCGCTGCCGCAAGGTTGACTCAAAAAGGGGTGGTATGGCAGTGAAAATTCTCGTATAAAAGATGAAAATGAAACATCGTTTTATATTGAGGGTTTAAACATGATCGTTGGCAACATTCATCACTTACAGGTCTGGCTACCGGAAGCGCTGCGTCAGGCGATTGAGCACGTTAAAACGCACGTGACCGATGCGACTCCGCTGGGCAAGCATGACATTGACGGCAACAACCTCTTCTATCTGGTCTCTGAAGATATGACCCAGCCGTTTGCTGAACGTCGCGCGGAGTACCACGCCCGCTATCTGGATATCCAGATCGTGTTAAAAGGGCAGGAAGGGATGACCTTCAGCACCCTACCGCACGGCACGCCGGACACAGACTGGCTGGCGGATAAAGACATTGCGTTTTTGCCCGAAGGGGAGCAGGAAAAAACCGTCGTGTTAAGCGAAGGCGATTTTGTGGTGTTTTACCCGGGTGAAGTGCATAAGCCGCTGTGCGCGGTGGGAGCGCCTGCCCAGGTGCGTAAAGTGGTGGTGAAAATGCTGGCAGGCTGAGCCCCTCACCCCGGCCCTCTCCCCAGGGGAGAGGGGGAAATTCCCCTCACCTGTGGGAGTAAAAGTCGAAGCTCCCAGCCCCCATGGAAGTAAAGGTTCTAGCTCCCCTCATCCATGGAAGTAAAGTTCTGGTTCCCCTCATCCATGGAAGTAAAGTTCTGGTTCCCTCTCATCCATGGAGGTAAAGTTCTGGTTCCCTCTCATCCATGGAGGTAAAGTTCTGGTTCCCTCTCATCCATGGAGGTAAAGTTCTGGTTCCCTCTCCCCGTGGGAGAGGGTTAGGGTGAGGGCATCAGGCCGCACCCTGACAATCCAATATGTGATCCAGCTTATATTTTCCGCACTTCCTCTACGCCTCCCATTTACCTGTGCTTTTACTGCGTCATAGTATGATCGTTAAATTAACGAACGCTGTTCTATAATGTAGAACAAAATGAATCAGCAAGGAGATCCTATGCAGCAGACCGCGATGTTTACGGGCATTATTCCCCCTGTCTCCACAATTTTTACCGCCGAAGGGCAACTTGATAAGCAAGGTACTGCCGCGCTTATCGACGATATGATTGCGGCAGGCGTGGACGGTCTGTTCTTTTTAGGCAGCGGCGGTGAATTCTCCCAGCTCAATGCTGAAGAACGAAAAGCGATCGCCCGTTTCGCCATCGAGCACGTTGACCGTCGGGTACCTGTGCTGATTGGTACCGGTGGCACCAACGCCCGCGAAACGATTGAACTCAGCCAGCATGCCCAGCAGGCAGGGGCTGACGGGATCGTGGTGATCAATCCGTATTACTGGAAGGTCTCTGAGCAAAATCTGGTGGGCTATTTCCAGCAGGTCGCCGACAGCGTGACGCTGCCGGTGATGCTGTATAACTTCCCGGCACTGACCGGGCAGGATCTGACGCCCGCGCTGGTGAAAACGCTGGTAGACTCCCGTCAGAACATCGTTGGTATAAAAGATACCATCGATTCGGTGGCGCATTTGCGCAGCATGATCCAGACGGTGAAAGCAGCACATCCGCACTTTACGGTGCTCTGTGGCTATGACGATCACCTGTTTAATACCCTGCTGCTGGGCGGCGACGGGGCCATCTCGGCCAGCGGTAACTTTGCCCCGCAGATCTCGGTCAAACTGCTGGAGGCTTTCCGCGACGGTGATTTAGCCCTGGCGGCGCACTATCATCAGACCTTGCTGCAAATCCCGCAGATCTACCAGCTGGATACGCCCTTCGTGAATGTCATCAAAGAAGCGATTGTCCTGTGCGGACGTGCAGTCTCCACGCACGTACTGCCACCCGCCTCGCCGCTGGATGAGGCCGGAAAAGCCCGCCTCAAATCGCTCTTACAACAGCTCAAGCTCTGCTAAAGCGGACGGTAACGATGTCGATAGAAACGATTTTTACCCCTCAGAACGACGCCTTTTATTCCGTGACTACCCATGCGCCCGGCCCGCAGGGTGCGCTGCCGTTGACACCGCAAATGCTGATGGAATCCCCCAGCGGTAATCTGTTTGGTATGACGCAAAATGCGGGGATGGGCTGGGATGCAAACAAGCTGACCGGCAAAGAGGTGCTGATTATTGGTACGCAGGGGGGCATCCGCGCCGGTGATGGTCGTCCGGTTGCGCTGGGCTACCACACGGGGCACTGGGAGATTGGCCTGCAAATGCAGGCGGCAGCAAAAGAGATCACACGTAACGGCGGCATCCCCTTCGCCGCGTTCGTTAGCGATCCCTGCGACGGTCGTTCGCAAGGGACGCACGGTATGTTTGATTCTCTGCCGTATCGCAATGACGCCGCCATCGTCTTTCGGCGGTTGATTCGCTCGCTGCCGACGCGCCGGGCGGTGATCGGCGTGGCAACCTGCGATAAAGGTCTGCCTGCGACCATGATTGCGCTGGCATCGATGCACCATCTGCCTACCATTCTGGTGCCAGGCGGGGCGACGCTGCCGCCCACTTTTGGCGAAGATGCCGGCAAAGTGCAGACCATCGGGGCACGCTACGCCAACCATGAGCTTTCTTTGCAGGAGGCCGCCGAGCTGGGCTGCCGCGCCTGCGCAACTCCGGGGGGCGGCTGTCAGTTTTTGGGCACGGCGGGCACCTCGCAGGTGGTGGCTGAAGCGCTGGGCCTGGCCTTACCGCATTCTGCGCTGGCGCCTTCCGGGCAGGATGTCTGGCTGGAGATCTCACGCCAGTCTGCCAGGGCCGTCATCGAACTGGATAACCGCGGCATTACCACCCGCGACATTCTGACCGACAAAGCCATCGAGAACGCGATGGTCATCCACGCGGCCTTCGGCGGATCGACCAATTTATTGCTGCATATTCCCGCCATCGCCCACGCGGCGGGCTGTACGTTGCCGGACGTGGCGCACTGGACGCGGATCAATCGCAAGGTGCCGCGGCTGGTCAGCGTCTTGCCAAACGGGCCTGATTACCACCCGACGGTACGCGCATTCCTGGCCGGCGGCGTGCCGGAGGTGATGCTGCATTTGCGCGATCTCGGTTTGTTGCATGAAGATGCCATGACCGTGACGGGCCAGACGGTAGGCGAGAATCTCGACTGGTGGCAGGCATCCGAGCGCAGGACGCGTTTCCGTGCGTGTCTGCGCGAGCAGGATGGCGTGGATCCAGACGACGTGATCCTGCCGCCAGCCCGTGCAAAAGCCCGAGGACTCACCTCGACGGTGGCGTTCCCGGTGGGCAACATCGCGCCGGAAGGATCGGTGATCAAAGCCACGGCGATCGATCCTTCGGTGGTGGGCGAAGATGGCGTTTACCGGCATACCGGGCGGGCGCGGGTCTTTGTCTCGGAAGCGAGCGCCATCAAGGCGATCAAGCGCGGTGAGATCGAGCAGGGCGATATCATGGTGGTGATCGGCGGCGGTCCGTCCGGCACCGGTATGGAAGAGACCTATCAACTGACGTCGGCGCTTAAGCATGTCTCCTGGGGCAAAACGGTGTCGTTGATCACGGATGCACGCTTCTCCGGCGTCTCGACCGGCGCCTGTTTTGGCCACGTCGCGCCGGAAGCGCTGGCAGGGGGGCCGATTGGCAAGCTGCGGGATCACGACATTATTGAGATCGTGGTCGATCGCCTCTCCCTGACGGGCAGCGTGAACTTTATCGGCACCTTGCACGTCCCGCTGACGCCGGAAGAGGGCGCGGCAGAGCTGGCGCGGCGCATGCCTCATCCGGAACTGCACGCGCACGATTTTCTGCCCGACGACACTCGCCTGTGGGCTGCGCTGCAATCGGTGAGCGGAGGTACGTGGAAAGGGTGCATTTACGATACCGATAAAATTATTGAGGTTATTAACGCCGGTAAAAAAGCCCTCGGAATATAATCATTTCGGGATTTTCTCTCGCCTGCTAAATATATTTAGCAGGCGGTTTTTCTGCGTCTGAAATAAATGAATATTGCGCGAACTGAAATTTATAACTCACTAAAAATAAACCTCTTTTTCATATTTAAAATATAACGACGCTTATCACAAAAGCAAAATATCATAATTCAGAAATAAGAAATGACCATTGCTGATAAAACGAACATGTCATTACACTTTATTAACACGAAGCGATAATAACCGCACACGAGAATAGGGTGTATTCCTGACACGACGCCGGGTGACATATTTCCTGGATCAGGTCCCTGACGTTTGCACCATTCCACTCTCTGCGTTGGGGAAAACCATGCAACTCACCATGAAAGACAAAATTGGCTACGGGCTGGGTGATACCGCCTGCGGCTTCGTCTGGCAGGCGACCATGTTCCTGCTCGCCTATTTCTACACCGACGTGTTCGGCCTGTCTGCGGGCATTATGGGCACGCTGTTTTTGGTTTCGCGCGTGCTCGACGCGGTAACCGATCCACTGATGGGGCTGCTGGTCGACCGCACCCGCACGCGCCACGGGCAGTTCCGGCCTTTCCTGCTGTGGGGCGCGATCCCCTTTGGCATCGTCTGTATGCTGACGTTCTACACGCCTGACTTCTCTGCTCAGGGCAAAATTATCTACGCCTGCGTGACGTATATCCTGCTGACGCTGGTCTACACCTTCGTCAACGTGCCGTACTGCGCGATGCCTGGGGTGATCACCGCCGATCCGAAAGAACGTCATGCGCTTCAGTCCTGGCGCTTTTTCCTGGCGGCGGCAGGATCGCTGGCGATCAGCGGGATTGCTCTGCCGCTGGTGGGGATCATCGGCAAAGGTAACGAGCAGGTGGGCTACTTTGGCGCGATGTGCGTGCTGGGGCTGTGCGGCGTGGTGCTGCTGTATGTCTGCTTCTTCACCACCAAAGAGCGTTATACCTTTGACGTGCAGCCGGGCTCCTCGGTGTCGAAAGACCTGAAGCTGCTGTTCGGCAATACCCAGTGGCGCATCATGTGCGCGTTCAAAATGATGGCGACCTGCTCCAGCGTGGTACGCGGTGGTGCGACGCTCTACTTCGTTAAATATGTAATGGACCATCCGCAGATGGCCACGCAGTTTCTGCTTTATGGCAGCATTGCCACCATGTTTGGTTCGCTCTGCTCGTCGCGCCTGCTGGGCCGCTTCGATCGCGTCAAGGCCTTTAAGGGCATTATCGTTGCTTACTCGTTGATCAGCCTGTTGATTTTCTTTACCCCGGCTGAACATATCGCGCTGATTTTTGCGCTCAATATCGTGTTCCTGTTCGTCTTTAATACCACCACGCCGCTGCAGTGGCTGATGGCCTCAGACGTGGTCGATTACGAAGAGAGCCGCAGCGGACGTCGCATGGACGGGCTGGTCTTCTCCACCTATCTCTTCAGCCTGAAAATTGGCCTGGCGATTGGCGGGGCGCTCGTGGGCTGGATCCTGGCCTGGGTGAACTACTCCGCCAGCAACAGCGTGCAGCCTGTGGAAGTATTAACGACCATCAAAATTCTGTTCTGCGTGGTGCCCGTGGTGCTCTACACCGGCATGTTCATCATGCTGTCACTCTATAAGCTCTCCGACGCCCGCGTGGAGGCGATTAGCCAGCAATTACTGAAGCATCGTGCGACGAAAGGCGACGTGGTGCCTGAAGCGGCGACGGCGGCATCCCATTAAACAGGAGGCAACATGTATACGATTAACAACCCCATTCTGACCGGCTTTAATCCGGATCCGTCGCTGTGCCGTCAGGGTGACGACTATTACATCGCCACCTCTACGTTTGAGTGGTTTCCGGGCGTGCGCATCTATCACTCGCGCGATCTGAAAAACTGGTCGCTGGTGAGCACGCCGCTGGACCGCGTGTCCCAGCTGGATATGAAAGGCAACCCGGACTCGGGCGGCATCTGGGCGCCTTGCCTCTCGTGGGCGGACGGGCAGTTCTGGCTGGTGTATACCGATGTCAAAATCGTCGACTCGCCGTGGAAAAATGGCCGCAACTTTATGGTGACGGCCCCCTCCATTGAAGGACCGTGGAGCGAGCCGATTCCCATGGGGAACGGCGGATTCGATCCGTCGCTGTTTCACGATGACGATGGCCGTAAATATTACCTGTACCGCCCGTGGGGGCCGCGTCATCACAGTAATCCGCACAATACCATTGTGATGCAGGAGTACTGCCCGCAAACGCAGCGTCTGTCGCCAGAGCGTAAAACGCTCTTTACCGGTACGCCGCTCGGCTACACCGAAGGGGCGCATCTCTATCGCCGTGACGGCTGGTACTATCTGGTGGTGGCCGAAGGCGGCACCAGCTACGAGCATGCGGTGGTGGTGCTGCGGGCGCAGAACATTGACGGGCCGTATGAGCTACATCCGGACGTCACCCTGATGACCAGCTGGCATCTTCCTGAAAATCCGCTGCAAAAGAGCGGCCACGGTTCGCTGCTCCAAACCCACACCGGGGAATGGTATATGGCCTATCTCACCAGTCGCCCACAGCGTGTGCCGGGTATTCCGTTGTTAGCTTCCGGCGGACGCGGGTATTGTGTATTAGGCCGCGAAACGGGTCTCGCCCGCCTTGAGTGGCGCGACGGCTGGCCATATGTGGCAGGCGGCAAACACGCCCAGCTAAGCGTGCCGGGCCCGCAGATGACCGAGAGTGCCCCTGGCCTGGCGCCCGTCTGGCGGGACGATTTTGACCGCGAGGCGTTAAATCCGGAGTGGCAAACCCTGCGTATTCCTTTCGACAGCGCTCTGGGTTCCCTGGACGCGCGGCCTGGTTTTCTGCGCCTGTATGGCAATGATTCGCTCAACTCGACCTTTACCCAGTCTACGGTGGCGCGACGCTGGCAGCATTTCGCCTTTCGCGCCGAGACGCGCATGGACTTTTCGCCACGCCACTTCCAGCAGAGCGCGGGGCTGACCTGCTACTACAACACAAAAAACTGGAGCTACTGTTTTGTGGATTATGAGGAAGGGCGCGGACGCACGCTCAAGGTGATCCAGCTCGATCACAACGTCCCGTCGTGGCCCTTGCACGATAATCCCATTCCGGTGCCGGAGGCTGCGCAAAGCGTGTGGCTGCGCGTTGACGTTGATAAGCTCGTGTATCGCTACAGCTACTCATTTGATGGCGAACAGTGGCAGACCGTGCCGGTAGAGTACGAGGCGTGGAAACTGTCGGACGATTATATTGGCGGGCGAGGGTTCTTTACCGGCGCGTTTGTCGGCCTGCACTGCGAGGACATCAGCGGCGACGGTTGCCACGCCGATTTTGATTATTTTGTCTATGCGCCGGTAGCCGAGTAAGGGTCAGGCCGGGTAGCCCAGCGCGCGTGAGAGCTGCAACCCGGCCTCTTCCAGCTTAAGGCGGTAACGCGCCAGCTCGTCGTCATCGACGCGAGAGGTCAAGGTCGACAGGCTCAACGCGGCAATCACGCGCGACTCGTGGTTCCACACCGGAACCGACACGCAGCGCACGCCTTGCTCGTTCTCTTCGCTGTCCAGGGCATATCCCTGCGCCCGGGTTTGCGCCAGCGCGCTTAACAACGCCTGGCGCGAACCAATTGTCGCCGGGGTAAACGGGGTATATTCATAGCCTTCCAGCAGCGTAGCCAGCTCAGCGTCATCCAGCCAGGCGATCAGCACCTTGCCGATGGCGGTGGCATGCACCGGCAGACGCCGACCAATGCGGGAATACGCTATCGCCGCGAGTTTGCCTTCAATTTTCTCGATATAGACGCCTTCCCGCCCGTCGAGTATACCCAGATGGGTGGTCTGCCCGGTATCGCGAGACAGCGCCGTCAGCCAGCTTTTTGCCTTTTGACGGATATCGATGGAGCCCACCACAAAATGACCGCGCTCGACCAGCTTCATCCCAAGACGATATTTGCCGTTCTCCGGATTCTGATCGATATAGCCATGCAGCTGCAGCGTCTTGAGCAGCGAGTGAAGGGTGCTTTTACTCAGCCCCATCAGTTTGCTGATGTCGGTGATCTTAAGCTCCGTCGCCTGCTCGTTAAACAGGTCGAGGATCTGGAGGGCACGCTCAACAGACTGAATGATCGGCATAATGGGGGATATCCACGCTGGAATTAAGGCGAAAACGTACCTTTTTTGCGCTGAAAAATCAATCGGCTGGAATAATACGCGTCATAGAGAGCGCCGATTTTCTCCCTCTCCCCGTGGGAGAGGGCCGGGGTGAGGGCATCAGCCCGCAGAGGTTTCTCCCTCTCCCTGTGGGAGAGGGCTGGGGTGAGGGCATCAGCCCGCAAGGTTTTCTCCCTCTCCCTGTGGGAGAGGGTTGGGGTGAGGGCACCAGACCGCAGAGGATCACTCCCCCAGCGTCGCCACCATCACTGCTTTAATCGTGTGCATACGGTTTTCCGCCTGGTCAAACACGATGCTTGCCGCCGATTCAAACACCTCGTCCGTCACCTCCATCCCGCCGTGCAGATCGAACTCTATCGCCATCTGCTTGCCCAGCGTCGTCTGATCGTCATGGAACGCTGGCAGGCAGTGCAGGAACTTCACGTTCGGGTTACCGGTCAGCGCCATCATTTCGCTGTTCACCTGATAACCACGCAACAGCGCAATACGCTCCGCCCAGATCGCCTTCGGCTCACCCATCGACACCCAGACATCGGTATAGATAAAATCAGCGCCTTTCACGCCCGCCGCGACATCCTCGGTTAGGGTAATTTTGCCGCCGTTCTGCAACGCCAGCGCGCTGCACTCCGCGACCAGGCTCTCTTCCGGCCAGCAGGCTTTTGGTGCTACCAGGCGCAGGTCCAGCCCCACCAGTGCCGCAGCCTCCAGCATCGAGTTGCCCATGTTATTGCGCGCATCGCCCGCATAGACCAGCGTCATCTCGTTCAACGCTTTGCCCGGCAGATGTTCCTGCATGGTCAGCAGGTCCGCCAGAAGCTGCGTGGGATGGAACTCGTTTGTCAGGCCGTTCCACACCGGCACGCCTGCGTATTCGGCCAGGGTTTCAACCACTTCCTGCCCGTGACCACGATACTGAATCCCGTCATACATCCGCCCCAGCACGCGCGCGGTATCTTTAATTGATTCTTTATGCCCAATCTGGCTGCCGCTCGGCCCTAAATACGTGACGCGTGCGCCCTGGTCATATGCGGCAACTTCGAAAGAGCAACGTGTACGAGTCGAGTCTTTTTCGAAGATGAGCGCGATATTTTTTCCCGTAAGCTTTTGTTCCTCTTTGCCCTTTTTCTTATCGGCTTTGAGCTGAGCGGCAAGAGACAACAAACCGTGAAGCTGTGCTGGTGTAAAATCGAGCAATTTCAGAAAGTGTTTTTTATACAGTTCAGACATTTTATCCTCACATGGCAAAGGCCACTTATTGAATTAAAATTCACTTTATATGTATGAATATTCATTTGCAACCCTGTTTCACAATTCTTTCTTACATTAGGTGGAGGCAAACACATCCGTGTGTGAAAATAGAAGTATCTGCCGAACTTTAAAGAGGAACGAGCCATGGCAAACCCAGAACTGCTTGAAGAGCAACGCGAAGAGACGCGTCTGATTATTGAAGAACTGCTGGAAGACGGCAGCGATCCTGACGCGCTGTACACCATCGAGCACCATTTCTCTGCTGACGATTTTGAGTCGCTGGAGAAAATGGCGGTAGAAGCCTTCAAAATGGGTTACGAAGTCACCGAGCCAGAAGAGCTGGAAGTGGAAGAGGGCGAGACCGTCATCTGCTGTGACATTCTGAGCGAAGGCGCGCTGAAAGCGGAACTGATTGACGCTCAGGTTGAACAGCTGATGAACCTGGCCGAGAAGTTCGAAGTGGAATATGACGGCTGGGGTACCTACTTCGAAGATCCAAACGGCGAAGAGGGTGACGACGAAGATGACGATCTCGTCGATGAAGACGACGACGGCGTGCGTCACTAAGGATGGCTGACGGCAGCCCCGGCTGCCGTTTCTTTAAGGTGCAAAATGGATTACCCGCAGATACTTGCCCCCGTTCGTCAGTTCCTTCAGTGCTCAACCCCGCAAGCCTGGATTGATAAAGCCCGCGATCCGGCCAATCTGCCGCTATTACTGACCGACCATATGGTGTGCGAACTCAAAGCCGCACAGACCGCGCTATTGCTGGTACGTAAATACGCCGCCGATCAACACGGGGCCGACGCGCTGCTGGCTTTGTTAAAACCTTACGAAGCTTTCACCTTCCGCGACGGCCCGGAGCCTGACTTCATCGCCCTGCAAAAGCAGATCGCGAAGAGTGCCATGCCCGGCACCGACGATCCGTGGGGGCGGCAGCTAATCGATAGCATGGTGCTGCTGATTAAAGAGGAGCTGCACCATTTCTGGCAGGTGCGCGAAGCGATGCAGGCGCGCCACATCCCTTATGTAAAAATCACCGCCAGCCGCTACGCCAAAGGCATGCTGAAAGAAGTCCGCACGCATGAACCGCTGACGCTTATTGATAAGCTTATCTGTGGCGCCTACATCGAAGCGCGCTCCTGCGAGCGGTTTGCCGCCCTTGCGCCGCACCTGGATGATGATCTACAGAAGTTCTATCTGTCGTTACTGCGCTCAGAAGCGCGGCATTATCAGGACTATCTGACACTTGCCCAACAGGTGAGCGATAACGATATCTCACCGCGCATAAAGCTTTTTGGTGAAATTGAAGCCACACTTATCTCAACACCGGACGATGAATTCCGTTTTCACAGTGGCGTGCCGGTGTAACCGGCATAGCGAAAGGATAAGGATGCGAGACGATGAAGAGAGCCTGGAAACCGATAGTCATTGTTGCCGTACTGGCCGCCGTCGTGGCGTTTTGGGTGTATTACGACAGGCAGCGCCAGCTCAATACCCCCGAACAACAGCTTGATATCACGTTGAATTCGATGCCTGCCTGGCAGGTGATCAAAGAGCAAGAGCCCGCGCTGCAAAAGCGCATCCGCGAGCAGATCCTCGCGATGCAAAAGGCGGGTGAACCTGAACAGCACATTATCGACGTCATCCAGCCTCAGATTCTCAACCTGCAGATGTCCCGTCTGCAACTCGCGCCCGACGCCAACGTGGTGGATTATATGCGCGCCAATATGGAACAGACCGCCGCCATTCAGAAGGTGAGCGACGATGCCTGTTTCCGCTTCCTGTATCCCGCCGTGAAGGGCGGCGTAAACCCGATGCGCGTGCTGGATAAAGCGATGATGCAGCGCCGCATGCAGGCCGACGCCGACATGATGCGCGCCGCTTACGGTAAAAATCGCCACACCGTTACCCCTGAAGAGCGGCAAACGGCGATCGCCGACGTGCGGCCTGTCATGAAGGAACTGGCCAGCCAGTACGGCGAGGACATCCAGCTATTGCAGATGCCGGAGAAAGCCATCGGTAAAGAGAAGCTGTCGTGCGATATGGTGCAGGCGATGTGGGCGAAGGTACTTAAACTGCCGGAACAGAAGGCCGCCGGCGTCATCCGTCTGGCCGTTTCCGAGCTGGATTAGCCCTTACGCTGATTTTTTCGACACTTAGCACAGGTTTAACGCGCTGCTGCTTGCATGGCAGCGCGTGACAGGTATAATCCACAACGTTTCCGCATCATCCCCTTCAGTGCCGAAGTGGCGAAATCGGTAGACGCAGTTGATTCAAAATCAACCGTAGAAATACGTGCCGGTTCGAGTCCGGCCTTCGGCACCATTGATGCATAAAAAAGTCGCTTAAGAGCGGCTTTTTTTGTGCCTGAAATCCGCGTAGCACAAGGCTTGCCGCGATTTTCACTCAATCTAAGTCAACCTGATTCAATCTACATCAACTTAATGATGCGGGTATAATTGCGGGTATATTCCGGTTCGATAATGTTTGTACCCAGACAGAACCCTTGAAAGCGTACTCATCATGGCTCTGAGTGAGGTGAAGGTTCGTTTGGCTAAGCCTACAAGCTTACTGATGGTGAAGGCATGGTATTGCTGGTTCACCCTAACGGCTCCAAATACTGGCGGTTGCGTTATCGCTTCGGCGGTAAAGAAAAGATGCTGGCGTTGGGAAAATATCCCGAAGTCTCGCGGGCGGATGCCAAGGCACGGCGGGATGAAGCCCGTAACCTGTTAGCTAATGGTGTCGATCCCAGTGAGAACAAGAAAGCAGTTAAAGTAGAGCAGGAAAAAGAGGCGATAACGTTTGAAGTGGTCGCCAGAGAATGGCACGCCAGTAATCAGAAATGGTCTGCATCGCATAGCGCATTAATCGACTACAACCCCGCGCAAGAGATTGCCGGTGCAGTTGCTACGGTGAAAAGACAGCACCGTGCTGCATTAGAACTTAACCGTATTCCTGAATTACTTCACCGCATTGATCGCTATTCTGGTAGGCCGTTAACTCGATTGGCTGTTGAACTCACTTTGTTGGTTTTCATCCGTTCAAGCGAGCTGCGTTTTGCCCGTTGGTCAGAAGTAGATTTTGAAACGGCCATGTGGACGATTCCGGGCGAGCGTGAACCGTTGGAAGGCGTTAAACATTCTCAGCGTGGTTCGAAGATGCGAACACCTCATCTTATTCCTTTGTCGCCTTATTCCTTTGTCGCGGCAGGCTCTAGCCATTCTGGAAAAGATCAAAAGTATGAATGGGAATCGAGAGCTGATTTTTGTGGGCGATCATGATCCACTTAAACCCATGAGTGAAAATACGGTTTACAAGGCTCTGCGAGTCATGGGCTATGACATTAAAACGGAAGTCTGTGGGCATGGTTTCAAGACCATGGCTTGTAGTTCTCTGATTGAGTCAGGATTGTGGTCGAAGGATGCGGTGGAGAGGTAGATGAGTCACCAGGAACGTAACTCTGTGCGTGCGGCTTATATTCATAAGGCCGAGCATATAGAGGAACGTAGGCTAATGTTGCAGTGGTGGGCTGATTTTCTGGGTGCGAATAGGGAGAGGGGATTACACCGTTTGACGATGCAAAAATAAATCGGGGTAATATTTTGTCTATATGTTTAACTTAGGTACAACTAATCAACTAGCCCCCAATTGAGGCTGGTTGATGGATGGATTTGACCCGCCGTCTTTGGGTGGGTTTTGTGTACTGATAGGAAAAGATACTATGTTGAAATTGCTTATAATGAATGTGTCAAAGAACCTATAGATATCAGCGGGTAGCTTTTATAGAATAGGTGTATTCCTACTTTTGAGAACATGAAGTTATGAGCGCAATCACATTACGTAAAGCGTTGGGTGTACTTGCGAAGTCATCTTCGTTTTCCGTCACCACTGTGACACACCGTCAGAAAGATGAGTTCGATCAGTTGAAGGAACAACTCTTTGTTAAACAAGAGATTGAAAATGAATTACAACGTTATTTAGATGTTGCTAAGTCTGGGGAAATCATTTTTTTGTGCGGTAGTAGCGGGGATGGAAAGTCTGAAATTTTAACCCGTTGCCAATCAGATCCGCGTTATCAGCGGCGATTTAGTTTCCATCTGGACGCCACACATAGCTTTGCCCCCCAACAATCAGCTATTGATGCGTTGAATAATCTATTTACTAACCATCAGCAGCAGTCATCTCCATTGCTAATTGGTATCAACACCGGGATGCTCGCCAACTTTGCCCGAGAAGGCGCTGAATGCCATCAGGCGATCCGATCTGCAATTGACTCATTTCTATCAGCGCAGCAGGATAGAAGCCGTCCTTTTCATAATGAAAATTGTACTTTTTTTGATTTTGAACATTATCCTAAATTCCAGTTTGACGAAAATAAACAGTACTCATCATTTATTAAAAATTTATTAGATAACTTAACTCGTGATGATGATAATAATTTATTTCAGTTTGTCTTTCGGCGCGATGAGTTAGTTGATCCAGATTTGAAAGAGGTCGCAAACTTTAAGTTGCTTTGCATGCCAGGTGTGCAGAATGTATTAATTACACAGCTCTTTAAAGCGCGATTAATTAAAGACCAGTTTGTTACGACCCGAACGCTTCTGGATTTTTTGCATCATCTGTTGATGGGGCCTGGTTATTTATTTGATAACCTCTTTACCGGTGCAGAAAATGATCTGATTAAAAAAGTTTCCGATTTTGATCCTGCCAGATTGCACACCTATGAACTTGATCAGTTTATTTTACGCTATGAACTGGGACTGGTTGACGCCGATCTCGATGATTTTTTAGCAGCACTTGATCCGTTGCACATTAAATTTGATCGCCAGTGCGTTAAGCCTGGTGACGCAACCTCGTTGATCCGGCTTTTCTGGTTGTTGCAGTACGAGTCGTTGGGTAATGATTATCATCGAAGATTTTCTGCATTCTTTAACGAATCGCTGTTTGAACGTTACTCAGAAATCTGGCACTTGCATAGGAATTACACAGCAGATCCGGAGCAAAAAAGAGCTCTGAATCGCTTCTATGCTTTTGAGCTTATTGCGGGTATCCAGCGCTACGCTAACCGCAAAGCGCCTGAATTAAGTTTGCAAAAAGAAGAGTTCTTTTTGGGCGAGTTTGGCGGGGTAAAAATAACCGCGCCGGTAGATATAAAACCTGACTGGGACTCTATTCGTAATAAACATACGGCTCATCCAACTGGTTTCGATGTCTATTTAAAGGTGGGGCGAAATCCACTGCCGCATATCCATATTGGACTTAATTTGTTCGAATTATTGGACAAGTTGAATAATGGCTATCGTCCGAATAAATACGATAAAAATGCCATTGTGTTACTGGATGAAATTGTTGAGTTGATAGCGGAGCAGGCTAAATCCAGTAGCGAAATAAAATTTTATGATGGCAGACAACGGGTTTATCGTGCAAAGGCGGATGACGATATGATCACTATTAGCGGTATGGAGGGTTAGCAGAATGTACCCTATCGCAACCGAGTTAAAAGTGGGTAACAATCAACTGGATAGTTACCTGCCTGTACGCAATAAAAACAACGATATAAGCTGGCAATTCGTCACCGGTTTGGTCCTTAGCTACGCCCTGAAACGCAAAATCGAAGCTTACGATCCCGAACAATTCCGTGAAGATTGTAAAACACATATGCAGGAGATGCTTGATGAGCCTGCATTCTGGCCAGTGCTGGAACGGATGTATTTCTCCAGCCAGGACATTTTCCGCGTATCCCCACTTTTTTTACTGTTTCATGCTCAATTTGTGGGTGAAAAAATAAGTGCGGGTTCAACAGCAGATAAACGTCTTGGTACGCTGTTTGCCAATTTGATGGGTGATTTCAATCTTCGTTATCCCATACGGGATAGACTGAACTTCATTGAGCAGCAAATGCTGAATAAGCTCAATGAAAAAATTAAGCTGTTAGGAAAAGGACCATTTACCGAAGAGCAACCCTATCTTCCGTATATGGTAACGTGTTTTCAGTCCGATTTGGCGTTTCTGGCAGAACATCCACAATATCTTTTGCAGGAATTGACCAACACCCTGCGTTTGTATGCCTTTAGCTGGTGTGCTCAATTGGCGCTCAATCTGGACAACTGGCAAGACGGCGAACCACAAAGCAAATCACTTTTTTTTATTCTTGATAGCGAAAAGGCCAGCTCCGAGCGAGAAAAGGTGAAGCGTTATGGCTATAAACTGTTTGCCAGCCAGAGCGAAAAACTTTTCCCGGTGCTTTCTGCACTTGAAGTTTTGCAATGGGGAAAAGGACAGAAAAAGCGTCCGTTATGGCAGATTTATCAAGATGCACTGAATGATTCAGACTCACCTTCTCAGATATTAAATGACCTTAACGATTATTTGCAGGACTTTATTGTCGATCGCAATCTTCCACTTCGTGACCGCGCAACAAGCCTGGAAAGTGCATTCAAACAGCTATTATCCGTAGCCGTAGAGCAGTTCCAGGGTAAAAAAACTGACCGCGCGACAGTAAATCGTAAATACGTTAATGAGCTGGAAAACCAGATTTGCACTGATTTCATTCAGGTGCGTGGTCGGGCAGGGAAAGTGCTGGTGCTGAATCAGGATCGTCTTCTGTTACTGACCAATCTCACTGTGGGCAAAAATGACAAACTCCGCCTGCATGAACTGCTGCGTGGTTTTGAACAGCGCGGTTTTTATCTGGACAACCAGTCGGCGCAGACGCTGGTAGCGTTTTATGAACGCATGGGAAATGTAGAGCGAATGAGTGATAGTGGAGACGCCGTGTATGTCCGTAAAACAGTATGAAACCTATCTGGCAGAAACCTTTATTGAATGGGTAGGTGGCATCATCCAGCCCGGAGAGCGCTACCAGTTCAAATCTCCCGATCCTGATAATGCCCTAAAACTCTGGGAAGCATTCGTCTCTCTGGCGGATGGCAATCAGTTGGAAATTGCGCCAGGGCAATATATTGATTGCCTCCCCTGTAATGGTGTTCAGCTTATTCCCGTACTGCACGGAGCCGAGGCTCCAGCATTCACAGAAAACTACATTTCTCATTTGCGCGATGAAGTTGCAGGGCGCAGCGGCGTTTTTGCACATACAGCTCTGTTGATTATTCACAACAGTATGCTCGATACCCTGATTAACAGCACGAAAGACGTGGCGGCACCGGATGCTATTTGGTACCCACAAACTTTCAGTCATCAACTGGAAAAGCTCATTACCACTGGCAGTAACCGTTCGGAATTGTCCCGCTGTTTGCTGGAGGATCAACTGTCGACGGTACTGGATGAAGGCGCGACCGTATTTGGTTTCTCTTCATTGTATCGCTTGCTGGATGATGGCAATCTGGATTTCTCCGAGCTTCATCTTTTTAAAGATGATGAACTACTGAACTATAGCCAGAAGCAGCTACGCACCCGACTGAATGAAAACAGGAAATTATATCGCCAGATAGAAGATAGTGTTGAACGCTACAGTGGACAGCTTGAAAATGTGCTACCTGAATTTAGTACAAAATTCATTCAGGAGCATTTTTACGATAAAGATGACTGGCGTGAACTCGATTTCTCCGACTACAGGAAAGAGAAAGAGCAGAACAGCGAACAAAAACTGGTGCTGGAGAATGTCTCCGTCGAAAACGGCGACATTTGGCTACGAGCAAAAAGTGCCAGTAAGGCAGGAAAACGAGATATCAGCCTACTGGTGCAGGTGCCGCCAGGGCAATCAAAGGCTGAGCTGGAGTTCAGCTTTCAGGGCAACGATCTTCAGGATAATCAGATAAAGATTGCTCATAATCGCCAGTTAAAGAACATGCCTTTTTGGCGCACCAGCCGGGCGGGCGGCAAGACTTCCCGTATCATGGCGTCGGTTCCTTTTGATGGGCATCCCTGTTTCTTTAGTCTCGAACTGACCAACCGTAATAATTCTGCCGAAGAGTATAAATTTCGCCTGTTGTTGGTCGAGCAGGGGCAATTCTGGCTAAACGAAATTCAGCACTGCTACCGCGTTGAGCCAGGTAAAAACCAAATAACCCTCCAACTGGAAGATAACAAGCTGCGTATTGCCGAGTCTGGCGACCTGGCCTGTACGTTGGATGACGAGAGCGAAGACATCGACTGCCAGCATTATGCTCAGGTAGATTTTGAGACGCTGGCAAATCAAAGTGACCTGGTTAAGTTTGCACTCGTTTCAGGTGATTCCCGTCTGTCGTTTAACATCGAGGGGCCGGGAGCAGAAGAAGGGCTAACGCTGCCGCTGCTTTTTGACCAAAGTCGTTTCAATAAGTTGTTCAAAGAAGAGGGCAATGCAACCTGGAACCGACTAAAAGGGCGCATCATTCTCGATAATACTGAACACAAGGTCGTTGGTGTACGCCAGCAGTTGTTGATACTGGAAGCCTCATTAATTGAGCAACGTCTGCTGGGTATGGGAAGTGACGATAGCGAGTTTGCCCTGGATGAACTTCTTGCCAGTTACCCCGATCTACATAACGCCTATGAGCAGTTATTTGCCTACTATCATCGTCGTAACACCCTGCCAAGTCTGGTGTCGTGGTCAGCGGAATATCGCACATTAGTCACCTACATTGTTACTACGTTTGAACAGTCACTCCAGCAAATCGGCCTGAGCAGAGCACTGACTGCACAGGAGAAACGTCTTCTGCATCTGGGGATCTGTCGCGATGATAGCCATGAGCGCCTCTCACCACTGCACCCATTAGTGCTGGCCTACCATCTACAACTGGTAGAAACCATCGTTGCGGAGTCGGAAGAGCACGATTCGGCTTCATTTGCCATCCTACCGCCGATCACTCTTGATCGCTTGATGGTTTCTGGCTTAATGCCGTTTGTCTACCACAGTGAGCATGAATACGCGCAACTACAGCCGGTGGAGGAGAACCGCTTCTGGATTGATGTGGTTCCTCAGCGACAAGTTAGTCATGACTACATTAAGCGTCTGGTAAAAGACAAACTCAATGAGTTCACGGACGCCTACGCTCGATTGTTCCAGAGCGCTGGAAACAATGCGTTGATTATCAATGCCATTAATCAGGGTAATGCTAAAGAGCTGTTTTTGGGATTAGTAGAATATTTTAAGCAGGAAAAAGAGCATGCTATTTCGGTACATGTGAACTGCTACGATGAACGTTTACTACCTAATATGTTCGATCACTTTGCCGAAAGTGGTAGCTATGAGCAGCTTAAAAACGATCTCGATCTGAACAGCGGCGTATGGCGTGCGGAAGCCGATATGCTTATTGATCTGCTGCGTAGCCGGTTAACGTTCAGCAAGTTTGTCCTGCCGTCAGAAAGCGACAAACTGGCCTATGCACATCTGGCATTTTTCACCAATACCGCACCGGTGGATTGTCGCCAGATCCGCATCGAAGATGCGTCCAGCGGGGTATTGTGTCATGGGTTGATCGCTGGGGAAGGTGCCGAAACGCAGGGGGATGCTTACTTTACCGCGTTTGGACTGCGTGATGTGGAGACTGAGTCCTACTACGCCCTGCGTCTTGCCCGGCTAATCGGCTGCCTGTGGCAACCCGCACGTCAAAGCAACAGCCAGTATCATGGACAAGGGATCGGCCTTGCCGTGAGCGGCAATTTTAAACAGCTACTCAATTACTCCTACAATAGTGCGCTCTGGACCACCATCATTGATCCTAAAGTCACCCTCGACTTTTTCACTAGTCAGAAAGATGTGGTGCTTATCCACTATTCTGACCAATACACCAGTTGCGCAGGCTACGATGCCGTCACCGTCACGAAGCAGGTTGATTTATTCCTGCGGCTACTCCAGAGCGGAAGTCAGTCCGGACAACCCGCCGTTAACAGTCAGCATTTGCTGGCTGAATTTAACGCCTTTAACGGCGAATGGCTGCTGAAAATGCTACGTTCCAATGAAAGAGAGCGTAAAGAGAAGCACGGTATTATTGGTGCGTACAAATTTGTGCAATCCATGTTGCACCAGTCCGATATTTGCTGGATTCCGCTATCGGTGGCCGAAATGATCCGCGTATCCGGCAATGTCGGGCTGAAAATGAAAGAGAGCGATTTATCCAGGAATTTACAGGGATATCGTAAAGGTGCGATCTCAGATGATGTGCTCTTTGTCGGATTCAAAGAAAACCGCCTCTATTTGTTGCCTCTGGAAGTTAAAACCGGGGCGCGACCGGACTACAGCTATGCAGGCCAACAGGCTCGTGAGCTGAAACGTTATTTACAGCAGGATATTCTGGAACCACAAACGCTGGCATCACAGCTGTACCGTGCGCTCTTTGTACGTCAGGTGTTGATGCAAGTGGAGAAACTACGTCTGTATGGTGTGCTGGACAGCAATAAACTGGCTCCCTTGCTGGATCGACGCGAATGGTGGTTAACGGGCGACTATAAGTTAGGGGAGTTGACCGACTATGCGGACGGCTTCGTCGTGGCGCATGTGGACAGCGCAACCTGCTTCGATCTCTCTTATAAAGAGACAGCGGAAAATATCTTACAGATCGAAATCCCTTATTCACTGTTGCCTTCGCTGATTGCTGCACAGGGGGATGAACCACCTCTGGCGGAACGTTACCGGGTGCCGGAAAAATACCGGCTTAAGCCTGAGTGTGATGCCAGTCCATCACAACCAGAAGTCGTGGTAGAAATCACAACGCCGACTGCTGCACAGTCTATTTCGGAACCTGAGTCGGAGTCGTTACAGCCTGATGCACCGGCGGTAACACCTGATATTAGCGATACTCCATTACAGATCCTGTTAGGTCATGATGCTGCGCGTCAGAGTCCGTTATATTGGGAGCCAACCAACACCGCGAAGTTCATGAATACCAATACCGGCATTATTGGAACGATGGGCACAGGTAAAACCCAGTTTACTAAATCGCTGGTCACACAGTTGATGCGTAATCAGTCCTGTAACGTTGATGGTAAACCTATTGGTTTGCTGATCTTCGACTACAAATCAGACTATGTGGATGAGGCTTTTCTTGATGCAACGGGGGCCAAAAAGTACAAGTTATTCAAGCTACCTTACAACCCCTTATCTCTATTTGGCGACACGCCAATGCTACCAATCCACACAGCTGGTGGGCTATCAGAAACGATGGCGAAAGCCTATGGGCTGGGTCATAAACAGCAGCTCAAATTAGAAAATCTGATTTTAGAATGCTACGAAGCGGCAGGCATTTCGGCGGAAGATCCCACAACATGGTCAAGGACTGCGCCGACAATTGAAGATGTATGGCAGCGCTTCCTCGATCAGGAAAAGGTTGAAGAAGATTCGCTTTACGCAGCACTTTCTAAACTGGCGCGTTACAAGATATTCGAGACAATCCCGGAGAAGATGACCAGTTTGTACGAATTGATTGACGGTGTCACTGTGATTGAACTGGCTGGTTACCCGCCAGAAGTGCAAAACCTGGTGGTCGCACTAACGCTGGATCTTTTTTACGCGCAGATGCAAAAGCGCGGTAAACCAGTAGTGCGAGGGGATTATCGTCAGCTCACTAAAATGATTCTAGTGGACGAAGCCGATAACTTTATGCGTCAGGATTTTTCCAGTCTGCGTAAGATCCTTAAAGAAGGTCGTGAATATGGTGTTGGAGCGATCCTGTCAACGCAGGAGATAACCCACTTCAAGACCGGAGAAAATAATTACGCCTCCTATATTTTAACGTGGGTGATCCATCGTGTTTCTGAGATTAGGAATGCAGATATTAAGGCTGTATTTAACGTCGATGATAAAGGTGAGCAGGAGTCTTTGATGGGGCAGATTCGTCAGCTTGAGAAGCATTTTAGCCTGTATATTGATGGGGATAAACGAGTTAAGAAAATGCGGGATCGGGCGTTTTGGGAGTTAGTTTTTTAATCTTTTGATGAGGTAATATAATGTCAGGGCAAAATATAGATTTTATTGATCTTGGAAATATTAAGTTAGATGATAAAAATCCTAGACTTCCATCATCTTTTAGGAAGAAAAAAATAGGAAAGTCTGACATCGTTAATTGGATGCTGAATGACGCATCTATTATCGAATTAATGCTTGCTATAGGACAGTCAGGGTTCTTCATTGGCGAATCTTTATTGGTTATTCCTGACGAGCATGAGTCGGATAAGTATGTCGTGGTGGAGGGTAACAGGCGCTTAACTTCAGTAATGCTGCTCAATGAACCTAATTTGGCTACATCTCAAAAAATAAAAATAGAAAAAGTTCTAAATGAGACAGTAGAGAGACCGAAAAAGCTACCGTGCATTATATTTAAATCCAGAGAAGAGATAAATAAATATCTGGGGTATCGTCATATCACAGGTGTCAAATCATGGGGAATCTTACCAAAAGCAAGATATCTCAATGAGTTATCACAAGAGTTAAATGAAACAGATTTCACAACTAAATGCCGCAAGTTAGCAAAAACAATAGGGAGTCGTAGTGATTATGTTCGTAGTTTACTTACGGCCTATGATCTTTACCTTAAAATTGAAGACCAGGCATTTTTTAAGATAAAGGATTTAGATGAAACGACGTTGCATTTTAATTACCTCTCTGATTCATTAAGTAGAGAAAATATAAGAAATTATATTAATGTTGATATTAAATCAAATGAACCTACATCTCATGTGAATATAGATAAATTAGAACTGCTTACTAAGTGGTTTTTTGAAAAGAATGAAAATGGGCGTAGTCGGGTCTTAGGTGACAGTAAGCATTTAGGAATGCTTGATAAAGTTCTGGGAGACAAAGAAGCCGAAGAATACTTTCGAACCGGGGAGGGAAGTATTGTCGAAGCATTTAATCTAGTTTCTGTTACTGCTGATTCGTTTAACCAAGAAATTGATCTGTCTCTGGCTGGTTTGAAAAGAGCAAATAATATTATTCATAATGTAGATCAACATCATGAGTCGGTTAAAATTAAGTTAAAAGAGATATTCACATTAGCTAAAAACATGAAAGTAATTATTGAATCCATGGCTGAAGAGAAATGGGATGATTGAGTTCAAGTTATTAGACAAGACACCAAATGAAACTCTATGTAATTCACATTATTATTGTGATTATTTAGAACTTCTGGCCTTGGTTGACTGTGATGATGGTGTTAGTGTCAGTGATATTTATGACCGTTTTCTTGAGGATAATAAGATAACGGATATTGGCACGGAAAATGGCGGTATTATGAATGAAGAGTGGATGGGGAGAATATCTGGATGGTTTGATGAGATCAATTGTAGAGTATCTCATTACGGAGATAGCTATCCCTTTATCTATGATGGAAACAGAATAAGAAAAAACAATAATTTAAATGTTAATCATCATTTGTATATATTGCTATTGTTATGTTCGTTACTTAAATATGTTAGCGGATATCACTTACTAACAACTTTATTTGAGAAAATATCATATATTTCCTTGAAGAAATATCTGCCAAAAATTGCAGAGGTACATGTTTTTGGCGTATCCTCTGAAAGGAATGTACGATACTCGGGGAGTATTGATCAGAAATATAGTCTTCTTGCACAAGATTTAGGATTAACCAGATCAACTAGACCTAACGTGTTCAGAGATGGAGATAATGGTGATGGTGGGGTTGATATCGTAGCTTGGATTCCATTTAAAGATGATCCAAATTTAGATAGAAAACAAATCTTTCTGGGGCAAAGCGCAGCGGGGAAAAACTGGGCAAATAAACAGGCAAGTGTTGATAGGGTTAAAAACTATATTATGGACCTCCCTTCTAACTCGCAAAATATTTTGTTTGTCCCGTATGATTTTAGAGATTTTAACCGTTATTTTTGTCAAAGTGACGAAATTACAGCATCTTTAATTTTTGATAGGCATAGAATAATTAAGCTTATAAGCATAGATGATATTAATATTGACTCTTGGATGGATACAATACAAGGAATAATGGATTATGCATTATCATTTGAAGAAGATATAATATGATGAATGTTTTTCGGGTCATGCTTAAATAGTGTTTTTAGATGCTAACTTAATGCCGAGCTTAATGTCTCGACATTAAGTTAGTCTAATACCTTATAAGTTTAAAGTGAAATCTTTTAAATTTCTATAGTTCCTCAACGCAGCAATCCCATCCTCAACATGCGCCGCCCAGGCCTTAATCATATCCTTCTGCGTGATCTGCGGGTAGAGCATCTTTAATACCAACTCCGTAGCTTGCAGTGTCTCCCCCAGCCACGTAAATTTATCCAGCACTAGCGTACCATCCAACTTCTTACTATCGCGTCCAGGCGAATAACGAAACTCACTCTCCACCGAGCGGAAAAATGCCAGCCGAGCCGCGACATTGGGCGTAATCCCGGTATATCCTTTTAACTTCTTGAGCTGGTCTTCAGTCTGACGACTAAGTACCATTCGATTCGGGAGCATCAGACTGCCTCCTTAGTTAATTCCCAGAAATAACCGGGTTTCAGCGCAGATGATTTGGTATGTGCATTAAACACAATCTCATAAGCATGAGAAATATCATCACGCAGTCGATCGACGAAATAACGCTCGTCTACTTCAGTATCGGTGGATAGCAGCACAACCTGGTGGCTGGCCTCCGGGAAATAATGATTAATCAACTTATCCCGATGCTGAGAATCCAGACGTCCTAACGGCGTATCAATAATCACCGGGAAATCACGCCCAGAAGTTTTTGCCAGCGCCTCCAGAATGGCAATCGCATAAATCTGCTTTTCACCCGCAGAAAGCAGCTTGCGATTAATCACAGAACCCTTTTCATCCACCAGTTCAACATCAAATGTATGTGGATTTATGTGCGCATTAAGCTGTAAATCCTCTTTACGAGCCAGCTTGTGGTAGGCAATTTCAAAGTTAGCAGATAACTTTTTCACTCGCGCCTGTGTTAACACATCGCTGTAATAATCGAGTAAGTTAATGGTCTCCTGCGCGTTTTTAAACGCACTGCTAAGACCATGTTGGCTACGCGTGATGTCATGTGCTTTCTGTACCTGACGAACACAGTCCAGTTGCTGCTGTTTCGTCCGTTTAGCTTCTTCCAGCAACGAGCGATATTTTTGCCGCTGTTTTTCACGCTTATGATCGAGATCGCGTAATGCTGCAAAGAGATCCATTAACTGCTCGTCTTCTGGGGCACGAGCAATATTTGCTGCGGCCTGCTCCAGTTGTTGTTCAATATCCGCTAATTGTTGGCGGTACATATCAAAACGCTGCCATGCTTTTTTGCTGTCTTGCTCAATGGACTGCTGGAGCATACCGGCTTCACGTTCAGAAATATCAAACAGCAAATCACCTTTTGGTTTGGCTGCCATATATGCGTCCAAATTATTGGTAATCGCTTCGGTAGCAATGGCTCTGGTACTGCTCTCACTGCTGGAACGGAATGCGATATCATTTTTGAGTTGAGTTAAGAATTGATTTAACTCCGTCTCAAAATTTTTCGCCTGCTTGATCTGTGCTTCATTGGCAATTTTTTCCAGCAACCGCGACAACGTATTAGGCGCTAACGCATAGGGCAACGATCCATCGCATTCATGTCGTAACGCTTTTTCCAGACGCTCTTTTTCTTTTAACAGCGTTTCAACTTTCTGTTTTTCCTGTGCTTTAGTCTGGGCAAATGCACCACCCTGCGCATTTAACAATCCCTCATGGCGAATAATGTCCTGGGATAAAAATTCAATCCGCGAGTTGACGAAATCGGCCTCTTCTAGCAATTTCTCCGCCTGACCGGCGAGCGTTTTAATCTTTGTCTCAAGCGCTTCGACCTGCTGTTGCTGGGAGCCACCTAACTGCGCGGTTTGCTGGCGTTTGACAAAAATCATCAGGTCATTTTGCAGTCTGGCGATCAGATCCAGTCCCAACAAACGACGCACCGCTGTACGCAGAATATTGCCGGATTCATCTTCCGCTAACTCCGCAATCTTCTCTCCATCAAAAAAGAAAAGATCGGCAACACCGTGAGGAATTAATTCATTCAAAAACCCCTGGCACTGGTCATAACTGAGTTCACTACGCGGTTGTCCATCCTGCTGCAAAGAGAGACGATCTTTCTTTCCTTTCTTCCAGCTACGCGTGACGGTGAATTCCGTCTCATGGCCGTTTTGGTTGTAGGTAAAGGTCAGTTCTACTGAGGCCTCATCCGGTCGCTCTGCTGTATACGTCCCGTTGTGCACCAGTGCTCCGAGTTGTTCAACATACTCCTGCTGCTGCATTGCCGAGCCAAACGCTAAACGCCCATATAGTGCCAGTCGAATTGCCGACAAAATAGATGTTTTCCCTGCCCCATTTAAACCACCAAATAGAACTATCGGGCGAGGGGTTGCTTCATGAGGCCGCTTTCTGGGAGCCAGATCAATGATGTGCGTGCCACAAAAAACGCGAAAATTATGTAATACCAGTTGCTTAATGAGCACGTTCATTTTCCTCATCGATAAGCGCAGACGATTCACCCGCATCGATGATTCTGCGCTGTAAAGTCTGAAGTTCAGCTTCTAGCTTATCCACCTCGTCCTGATGAATATCCCGATCGTTGCGTTTTTGCAGCGTTGCCTGCTGCTGCTGAATCTCTTCCAGGCTGCCCCAGTCTTGCTTCAATATTGTGCTGAGCTTGTCAAAAATCCCCTGACGACGGCTTAACCCTTCCATCGAGGTTTCCAGCTCAATGAGTTTCATCACCATTTCAGGTACTACGTCGAACCCTTGCGTTATCTGGGCAAGCAAATCAGCATCGCTGGCATCAAAGCGTGATTGATCGTCAACTACCCAGTTCAGATCCTGCTGATATACCTCGCGGTAAATACCCGGCAAAGTGTCGTGCCAGTCTGGCTCATTAGGATCTTTCAACCATTCTTGACGGATTGCGTGTAGCTCTGGCTGGGTAATTAATGTAATCGTGTGGCCCTGGGCGTTTAAATCGCGCTCAATTTCCAGTAAATTTTTTAACCACTGCTGACGGTATTGGAGCCAGTAGGGGCCAGGAACATGCTTACGCTCTGCGCTGCGATCTTCGCCGTCTTTAGCGTACTGATAGCTCACCTTGCCAGTGCGGCGCTTATAGTTTCGAAACTTGTCTTTATTCACCGGATCGGTGGTAAACGCCAGCAGATCGCGATATTTCAACAACGGAGACATCCACTCTTCGCCGTTTTTGATCAGACTTTCCATCGCTTTATCTTTGGTGACCACGGTACAGGTCCAGCAGCCAAAGCGGGAGTTTCCGCACGAGGGGGTACTTTCGTCGATCACCAGGGGGCACTCACCCTGTGCGGAAGAGTCCATATAAAGCGTCCAAAGAGGGCGATTGTTTCCACCCCACGGGCTTTCCCATTCGTCGATATCTTCAGGAGCATAGCGGAAAGCGCCACGCAGCAGTTTCCAGACGTCTTCTACATCCCAGGTATCAATAGGGGTATAGATAAACGCATTTGCCAGCGTGGTATGCCGGGCCAGGCGTGAGCCATCAATTTTGTGTTTTGCGATAACCTGCGCGCGGGAAGCGCTTTCACTGCTGCGTGAACCCAGTACAACAATAACTTCATCAAACTGGCTGACCTTATCTTTAATAAAGTCACTCACTGGATTGATTTTCATACGCTCAGTACACCAGCGGAAACTACGGGTTGGAGCTGGATACCCTTTCCCCAGCAGATTAACCCAGAAAGTTTCATTAGTTTTAGGCATCACGGCATGTTGGGTGATCGGCAGACCATTGCGCTTTGCCCCTGCCTCAATCTGCAACATCGTTTTCTTAATCAGGTCCACAACGACTGGCGTTTCCACCAGCGTATCGGATGACACTAAAAAAACATCTTTGCTGCGCATTTCCGGGGGCAGGCCGAGTAATGCCAGATACACCAGAGTGATTACGGCGGAAGAGTCTTTCCCACCGCTGTAGCCAATTACCCACGGACGTTTGTCCGCACAATAAATTCTTTGCACTTCGGCAACATATTCGGCCAGAGGACGCCCAGCAAATTGCTCTTTGTTTATAAAATCTTCATAGTCGGCCAGATCATAGGCCTGAGTTAATGTACTCATGATACAACCATTTGAGCTTCAAGCTCTTGTTCTTCAGGAGAAAGAGGGAGAGACAGCGCTGCTTTTAAAGCGTTGCATGTTAGCTGAATGGCGGTACCGGTTTTGCTCAGCTTGCCATGCTGCATTGCCCGCTTAATCATCTCAGGATTGCTTTTACGCCAGTCAAAGCTTTTTAGCTTCGTAAGTTTTTCCTGCCAGTGATCAGGTTCTTCAACTAACAGTGAACGGCCCAGAAGGCCCAAAGCCTGCAAACCGATACCATGGGCATGAACATAATCCTGGCGGAGCTGTGCCGGAGAAACTTCTTTACGCGCAGCAAGCTGCCAGTCTGGCATGACTTTGAAAATAGCCTGCCAGTAAAGCGTAGCGATATGAGTATTGTCCTCAATGCTGCCTACTTTAGGGTCTTTACCAAGCAGAGCTCGTGTTGCCTGTTTAATACTGCTTAAGGTGAAAAGCTTATTCGAAAGCATGCTGATACTGGATTTCTCAAGTTCAGTAAGACCTATAAACGGCTCAATAGACATCGCAAGATAGCGCGCAAGGTTCGAGCTTACATCGCGATGGTCGTAAAGGGCGGATAATGATGGGCTGGGGCGGATGGCGTATTTATTCAGGTCTGCAAACATCTGCTGACTACGCTTTAAACCTTCATCAACGAAGAACAATACAGGGATGTTATCCTGCCCTAATTCGGGACGCTCAGAAAGGGCATCCTCGATAGCCTTACGGCGATGTTGTCCGTCATTTATAAGAATTTGGGCATCCATTGGTACGCGAAGCGTTCCAAGGTTGTTGGAGTTTGCGAACTCGTCAAACTGAACATCGACCGCAATGGATGCAGTCAATGCAGAAAATACATAATCTTTAGGGTTCTCAAGCAAATAACGCACCATTTCTGGAATTCGCGATTTATTCAAGATACGTTGGGCACGCAGCTCTGGCGGTACATCTGTTTCATCGAAGCTAAAGATCTTCGGGATAATGCGCATTGGGCATGTCGCGATGTAGAAAGGTCGACCAGCCTGGACACCTCTTACCGCTGGGAAAGAGTAGCAATAATCTGCATCAAAATTAGCCATGTTCGATTCCCTGTTAAAAATACGCAATTACGTCACATTTTACGTAAAAAAATGGTGAGAACGAAGTTTTTATACCGATAAAACACAAAGTGTTAAAAAATTACGTATGATTTAACGTAACTCTTTGCTGTGCTTAGCTCTTCTCAGTGTCATGCTTCGATCTAACAACGTTCCATTTTTAAGCCAATATCGGTTTAGCGCTGTAAACTGATACAGCCCAGTCTTGATAATCTTTCGAGACCGCTCCTCTTCCTCTGAATACCATGATGTTGTTTGAGTAATGCAAATCCATTTTTTATCTCCCTTAAAATGATCGCCTGATTAAGAAGCTACGTTATTCGTAGCCACTTTGGAATCTTAAAACCACGCAAAAACTACGTTTTACGTAGCTTTTGCGTAGTCGATCGAGCTTTTATGTAATGGTGATGAAACTGATCGTTATGGATGCTACGAAGATCGTAGTATCATCTTTTAACAAGAACTACGATTATCGTAGTTATGAAAACTTCTAATACTCATAATCAGCTCTTCGGTCGTCGCCTCAAAGAGGTGCGTTTGGCCATAGGTTTATCACAAAAAAATTTGGGTATTTTGGCTGGAATTGATGAGTTTGCTGCGAGCGCACGTGTCAATCGCTATGAGAAGGGGGTTCACCAAGCGAGCACAGAAGTCGTCCGTCAAATCGCTAAAGTTCTTGAAGTGCCTTTAGCTTACTTCTATACCGAAGATGATGAACTGGCATCTTTGATTCGTATCTGGCCGAAACTTGATCCTGAAAAGAAGAAAAAAATCCTTAAGAAGCTGTAATCGATAGGTGTATTGCAGCCCCTCTCAACTCAACAGCGTGCAATCATTTTCTACCGACATAAATTTCACCTTACCGCATACAACACTATTTCCTGAATCCGCCTCGCATTTCTCAAATTTACCCCATCCCAAACCGCTGTATTTATACCCAGCCTGGTATAATACGCAGCAGAAATAACGCCGAATGGCAGAGTAAGTTTCACAGGAATTATTTACGAAGAGACGCGATATGAAGGTGCTGCAACACCCCCATACCGCTAACCACAAACAACTAAGATGGAGTTGAAAATGGCTGCCACGAATTTTAAGCCAGAGTGTACGGTTTGCAAAACAGAATCAGATGCTTTCACCGGCATGATTGAAAACCGCGAGCGGGTACGCAAAAACAGCATCCGCCGTCTTCACGGCAACCAGACCAGCGCGGCACCCGTCCATCCCCGTGCGCAAACGCCGGAATCAAGCGCTGCCTGCTGCGAACTCTATGCCCGGATAGATAATAAATATCTTCCGCTGGGTGGTGACTGGTTAACACGCGCAGGGTTTATCAGCGGTATGCCGGTTAAAATCCGTGTGATGAAAGACTGTATTGTGATCACGCCGCAGCATACAAGAGAATTATGGGGATGCCTGGAAGGGATGAGTGTGGTGAATATCAATAAACAAAAAGTCGCTCAGTGGTTAAAAACATTTCCAGGGGCGTTGAATGATACGGGCGATATCCCGGTGATTCAGCACAGATAAGCGTGTCGTCTGAACATGCCTTACAGGGTGGAAATGAATTCGCGTTCATTTCTACCCTGCATCGCCTTAATACCCGATAACACACTCTTCATGAAAGGCGGTATCGTCGGTAAGGCGCTGCCCGCGCCATTATAATAAAGCGCCGCTAACATAGTCAGGCACGATTTCTTAAGATGTGAGAATATTCCTATGAATCTTAGGCAACGCTCGGTTGAGGGATATTGTCTCACCTGGCTGCCAGAAAGATAAAACCCTGAGATGCCTGTTTACCGCGGAGGAATCAGAGGGCATATAAGCATCCATAGCATGTATCCCCGTTATTTCAGTCAATTGCCAGACGCTGCCCCAAAGGTTATTACTGTGATCCCATGCAAAAAAAATTAATTTCCCAAAGTGATTAATTCAATCTTTTTTCAAATAATGAAAAAATCAATCGGGAAAATCCTTAAAATTCATTTTTGATCTTTACAATACTTTGAATAACAATTAGCCTGCCACGAAACAATTAATTACATTTGTTCGGGCTTGTGATGAAAGCATGGATTTCTGACAAGGGCTTCCTGATAAGTTTATCGGTCGCTGTCGTTCTTTACGGTTGCTTCGCGTTTCCTCTGGGTGCCGCACTGCTTTCACCTGCGGATCGAACAAGCATTCAGGAGCAACAGCAACAGCGACTGGATGAAAACCAGCGCCAGCGGCAGGAGCTGGAGCGCAGTATTGTCTTGCCTCCGCCCGTTAAGCCAGACCGTGTGTCCGCCCCGCGCGGCCCTTGTTTCCTCATTACGCGAATTGAGCTTTCAGGTTCAACCCTGCTTTCTGCGCCTGCCAAAAATCGGCTACTCGCGCCCTGGCTCAATCAGTGTCTGGACGTGGCCCGCCTCAATAAACTCACCGATGCCGTTTCCAGTTGGTATATCAGCCGCGGGTATATCACCAGCCGCGCCTTTTTAACCGAACAGGATCTGACCAGTGGCGTGCTCCATCTGGCCGTGCTGGAAGGAAAGCTACAGCAAATTCGTCTTGAGGGGGTGCCAGCGCGCACGCTGAAGATGACGTTCCCGGGCCTGGAGGGAAAAATCCTTAACCTGCGCGATATTGAACAGGGCATGGAGCAATTAAACCGGGTACGCAAAACACCGGTTGAAATCGAAATCCTGCCGGGGGACCAGCAAGGCTATTCGGTGGTGAATTTAACCGCCACGCCTGAATTCCCGCTGGCCGGTTCCGTCAGCTTTGATAACAGTGGGCAAAAAAGCACGGGGACGGGGCAACTGAGCGGCGCGCTCTACGGGAATAACCTGCTGGGGCTGGCGGATAAGTGGTTTATCAGCGGCGGGCGCAGCAGTGATTTCTCCAACAGCGGTGATGCACAAAATTTTGCCGCCGGTGTCAGCATCCCTTACGGCTATGGCCTGCTGGATTACAGCTACAGCTGGAGCAACTACCTCAGCACGATTGATAATAATGGCTACTTCTGGCGCTCTACAGGGGATACGGAGACACACCGCCTCAACGGATCCTGGGTGCTGTTCCGTAATGGCGATATCAAAACCGGCGTGTCGGCGGGCATCACACACCGAATCAATCACAACTACCTCAACGATGTCCTGCTGGATACCAGCAGCCGCAAACTCTCAAGCTTCTCACTGGGTATTAACCATACGCAAAAAGTGGCGTCCGGTGTGGCTACGTTCAATCCCGCCTTTACCCAGGGCGTGCCCTGGCTCGGGGCGGAGGACGATAACGACAAACATGGCGACGTACCAAAAGCAGAGTTCCGTAAATGGAGCGTGAACGGCAGTTTTCAGCGTCCCGTGGCGGACAAGCTGTGGTGGCTGACCAGCGTCTATTTTCAGTGGTCACCGGACAGACTCTACGGCAGCGAACGCCTGACGTTAGGGGGCGAAACCTCCGTGCGGGGCTACAAAGAACAGTATATCTCCGGTGATAACGGGGGCTACTGGCGGAATGAACTTAACTGGTCGCTCTTTACGCTGCCGTGGGTGGGCGATGTGGGATTGCTGGCCGCAGTCGACGGCGGCTGGCTGAAGAAAGACGGCTTTGACCGCTATGCTTCCGGCACCCTGTGGGGCGCGGCGATGGGCCTGACCACGGTTAATCGATGGGTCACCAGCCAGTTTACCGTCGGGACGCCCGTTAACTATCCGGACTGGCTGGCACCGGATCACCTCACAATTTACTACCGCGTATCAGTGGCTTTCTAAGGGACAGGGACGATGAAAAACGATCGGGTTCATTTTTCGCAACGCGCGCTTAGCGTCTTACTGAGCGTCCTGCTGACCACTCAGCCGCTGCTTCCTGCGGTTGCCGCTACCCTCACCCCTTCCGGCAATACGCAGCTGGATAAAGCGGCGAACGGTGTCCCGGTCGTGAACATTGCCACGCCCAATCAGTCCGGCATTTCCCATAACAAATACAACGACTACAACGTGGGGAAAGAAGGGCTCATTCTCAATAACGCGACCGGGCAACTGAACCAGACTCAGCTCGGTGGGCTTATTCAAAATAACCCCAACCTGAAAGCCGGGCAGGAAGCCAAAGGCATCATTAACGAAGTCACCGGAGCGAATCGCTCAACGCTGCAGGGCTATACGGAGGTCGCCGGCAAGGCGGCCAACGTGATGGTGGCTAACCCGTACGGCATTACCTGTAACGGCTGCGGATTTATTAATACCCCGAACGTGACGCTGACCACGGGCAAGCCGGTGCTGGATACCAATGGAAAACTGCAGTCGCTCGACGTCACGAAAGGTGCCGTCACGATTGAAGGGCAAGGGCTGGATGGCAGCCAGAACGACGCCGTGTCGATCATCTCTCGTGCAACGGAGATCAACGCCAGTCTGCATGCTAAAGCGTTAACCGTCATCGCCGGTGCTAATCGGGTGGCGGCGGATGGCAGCGTAAGTGCGCTTCAGGGTGAAGGCAGCGCGCCGAAGGTGGCGATAGATACCGGAGCGCTGGGTGGAATGTATGCTAACCGCATTCATCTGGTGTCCAGCGAAAAAGGGCTCGGCGTTAACCTGGGGAATCTGAATGCCCGTCAGGGGGATATTCAGCTTGATGCCAGCGGCAGGCTGACGGTATCGAACAGTCTCGCTTCCGGATCGATAACGGCAAAGGGCGCGGGGGTGACGTTAACCGGTAGCCATCAGGCCGGCGGCGCGCTGAATGTAAGCAGTTCGCAGGATATGGCGCTGAACAACAGCACCCTGGCCAGCGGCAGCGAAATGCGGCTTTCCAGCGAAGGAAAACTGCAGAGCGCGGGCGGCGGCACCAACAGCACCGGTCCGCTGACAATCAGCAGCGGTCAGGAGATGGTGCTTAATAATACGGCGCTGGTTTCAAAGGGCACCGCCGGGCTGGAGAGTAAAAGTACCCTGACCATGAATGGTGGGGGGATTGCCGCACAAGGCGGAGCGTTAAACGTAGCCGCGAAGCAGGGCATGGCGCTAACGAACAGCACGTTGACAAGCCAGGCAAACGCCACGCTGGCCACAGACGGAAACCTGTCTCAGCGCGGCGGCAGCATCACCAGCAAGGGCGACCTTAAAGTGACCGCTGGGCAGGATATCGGTCTGGTGAACAGCCGGGTCGGCAGTGACGCCAGCGTCGCACTGACCAGTCAGGGCGGGCTGTCGGCGTCGGCAGGCACCCTCACCGCGGGTCATCGTCTTGACCTGAACGGGGGGCAGATTGCACTGGACAAACAGAGCCGTGTTGATGCTCAGGAAAATATGCGTCTGGCGGGCAATCAGGTCATCAGCCAGGGGCAGGTCAATGCGGGTCACGATCTCACCTTAACCGGCGGTACGGTGACTCACAGCGGTCAGATGGCTGCAAAAGGGCGTCTCGCGGTGACCGCAGACGAACTGAATAACGGCGGTACCCTGCAGGGTAGCGACGTCTCGTTGCAGGGCAAGGGCATCACCAACAGCGGCACGCTGCAAAGCGGGGGACAGCTGATCCTGACTGCCGACCGTCTGGCACAGCAGGGGACCTTAAGCGCAAAAGGTGACGTCAATGTGGTGGCGGGTACCGCCCTGCGTAACACCGGCAGCCTGCTTTCGGAGGGGGGGCTTACCGTCAGGACCGGCACGCTGGAGCAGCAGGGAACCCTGTCCGGCGCAAAATCGCTTGCGGTCAACGCCGACACGCTGAGCAGCGGTCAGAACTCCCGTACCACCAGTGCGGGCAATGTCCAGTTGAATGCAACCCGAAGTGCCGACCTTAACGGGCAGACCGATGCGGGGGGCGCGTTAACCGTCGCGACTGACCAGCTTACCACCCAGAAGGATGCGCACCTGCAGAGCGAAACGACGCTTACCCTGCAGGCGGGCCGCGCCGAACTGAAGGGCACCCAGGCGGCAAAAGGGGCCCTCTCTGCAACGGCAAACACGCTGACCCATAGCGGCAAATCCACTGGCTCCACCCTGAATCTGCTGGCGTCCGGGGATATGACAAACGCCGGAGAGTTAACCGCGAATGACATTACCCTGAGCGGCAAGAACCTTACCCAGGCCGGCAGTGCAGAAGCCGATCGCATTACCCTGACTGCGCCTCAGGCCATAACCAATACCGGTACGCTGATCGCAGATACGCTGTCGCTTAGCGGAGCGTCGCTCACAAACAGCGGGTTGCTTCAGGGAAGCCGTCTGCTCAGTCTGAAGACTGGCTCGCTCATGAACGCTGCGGGCGGATCGCTTTACAGCAAGCAGGATCTGACTCTGGATATCCCGGTGCTGGATAACCGGGGCCTGATCACGACGGATGGTGCGCTATGGCTGAAGGGCGATACGCTGACAAGCCAGGGGGAAATTAACGGCGTCAGTCTGCGCAGCGATTATCGCAGCGTGAACAACCTCGGGACGGGGCGACTGCTGGCTGATAACACCCTCATCCTCAATGGCGCAACGCTGAACAACAGCGGTCTGATGGCTGCCGACAGCGTGCAGATAGCCTCGGGCGACCTGCAAAATGCCGGAGAGGTGCAGGGCAACCACGCCCTGACGCTTGATGCCGCGTCGGTGTCAAACAGCGGTGTGCTGCACAGCAATGGCGCACTGGATCTTCAGGGGGGAGCGCTTACCAACACCGGCGAGCTCAGTGCCACCACGTTGTTGCTGAACCTGACCCGCCAGGCCAGTAACGGCGCGGACGGACGGATCATTGGCCGGGATGGCGTCACCGTGACCGCACCCGAACTGAATAACGCCGGGCTCATCGCTGGCACTGATTTGCAGCTGACGAGCGCGTCGATCGCCAACGGCGGTACGCTGCAGGGAACGCGTTCTCTGACGGCAACGGGCACGCAGCTCACCAACCAGCAAACGGGCATGCTGTTATCCGGCGGCGCCCTGGCGCTGCGTAATACCACGCTCACAAATGCGGGCTTACTGCAGGGCAAAACGCTCAATCTTGCCACCGGTGACTGGATAAACAGCGGCAACGCACTGGGTGAGGATGGCATAACCGCCACGCTGAACGGTGCGCTGACCAACAGCGGCAAAATATTGAGTCAGCAAAAGGTGGACGTGAAGGCCGCCAGTACGGATAACCGAAACCAGTTGCTGGCAAAAGTGCTTACGCTGCAGGGCGATTTGCAGAACAGCGGTCTTCTGCAGGGCAGCAACACGCTGACCTGGTCGGGTAATACCTTCGTTAACCAGTCTCAGGGGCAGGTGACGGGCGGCGATACCTTGACGCTGACCGGGAAAAATATCCTCAGTGACGGGGCTATCCAGGGGCGCAACACCACGCTGGACGCGCAGACGCTAGCTAACCACGGCGCGGTACAGGCGCTGGATGCGTTGAAGCTGACAAGCACCGGCAGGCTGGATAACACCGGGGCGTTACTCAGTCAGGATCGGTTTACGCTGACGGCAGGGCAACTCTTCAACGACGGGCAACTGGCAGGGAAAGCGTTGACGCTGAACGCGCTTCAGCTCACCAACACCGGTATGGTGCAGGGTAACGATAGTCTGGATCTCACCACCCGCACGTTAGTGAACAGTCACACCGGGCAGGTGGTGAGCGGCAGTGGGCTGGATCTGACGCTCGACCATCTGGATAACGCCGGTTTATTGCTGGTGAACGAGGGGTTAACCCTGCGGAGCCAGGACCTGATTAACCGGGGCGATATTCAGGCGAAGGATCTGAATATCGCGCTGGACAACGCGCTGACCAACCAGGGCAATCTGGTCGCCCTTGAGAACGCAACGCTCAGTGCAACCACGGGCAGTAATAACGGTACGGTGGCCGGTAAAACGCTGACGCTGACAGGCACGGAATGGCATAACAGCGGCCTGGTCCAGGGGAGCAACGCCATTGAAGTGACGGCCGACCGCTTTATCAACGAACTGAGCGGAACATGGCTTTCCGGCGGCGGGTTGATTCTGAACGGTGGACAGCTTACCAGCGCCGGTACGCTTCAGGGCTCAACGGTGAAAATGACGGGCGCCACGCTCACCAACAGTGGCACCCTCAACGGACTGGCAGGGTTAACCGGTACGTTCAGCGGGGCGATAAGCAATACCGGGCTGCTACAGAGTGGCGGCACCACGACACTCTCCGCCGATGTGCTGACCAATCCGGGGCGCATCATGAGCGGCACATTGTCGCTCAGCGCCCGCGATCTTAATAACAGCGGGCTCTGGCAGGGGACCCGGGGGCTGACGGTCACCGGCGATACGCTTATCACCGGCACTGCGTCACGTACGCTTACGGGCGGCTTGCTGTCGCTGGATGCCGGACAGCTGTCCACGCAGGGGACACTCCAGGGGAATGGGGTGGAGGTCAGCGCGACGGGCTGGACGCACGGCGGGTCGCTGCTCAGTCAGGATGTATTAACGGTGAACACCGCTGGCACGCTCACTTCAACCGGTTCATTGATGAGCGCAGGCGCGGCCGATATCAACGCGCAGACCCTGGATAACCGGGGCCAGCTTCTCAGCGAAGGTGACGTGACGCTGGGCGGTAATGTGCTTAAAAACAGCGGAACGGTACAGGGCAAAACCCTGACGCTTGCCCAGAACAGCATCAATAACCAGGGAACCTTAACCGGCCTGGAGAGCCTGACGCTGCAGGCGCAGCAGCGGCTGATGGCACGCATGGCGATGGCGGTGCCACAGCAGGAACTGATCAACGGCGCGGGCGGAAAACTCCTCACCCAGGGGACGCTTGCAGTCACCTCCGGCACGGTCACCAACGCAGGCAGCTGGCAGGGGCAAAACATTCTCCTTAACGCCCGGTCGCTGGTGAACAGCGGGGCTGTGCAGAGTGCTGATGCACTGCAGATGATCCTGGCAGATACGCTCACCTCCGGCGTCGACAGTAAAATCACCGCGCTGGGGACAGCCACGCTGCAGGCCGCAGCATTGACGAACCAGGGGCAATGGGCAGCGAAAAACCTGACGCTGAAAGGAGGCTCACTCAGCAACAGCGGCGCCATCAGCGGGGTTAATGGCCTGACGCTCAGTCAGACAGGGGCCGTTAGCCAGCAGGCGAGCGGGACGATGCTGACCGGCGGTGCGCTGAACATCAGCGCCGCATCGGTGGCCAGCGAGGGCAAAATTCAGGGCGCAACGCTCGGCATCACCACGGGCGCGCTGACCAATAATGGGCGTTTGCAGGGCGACAATGGCGCGGACCTGAGGCTCAGCGGAACGCTGACCAATAATTCCGCTGGCGAAATTGTCAGCCGGGGTGGCCTGACGGTGACGACACCCGCGCTGTTTAATTACGGCCTGATTCAGGGCGGGGGCGAAACGCGTTTGACCGCAACCTCGCAGGCGCGTAACGACGGTAAATTGCTCTCTGGAGCCCGCCTGACACTCGGTACACCGCAGTACAGCGGTACGGGCTGGTTACAGGCCACCGATCTGATCCTGAATGCGGCTAATGCCACCAGTGGCGGCACGTGGGTTGCAGATCGCGCCACGCTGACCGGTACAACATTTAACAACCAGGGCACTGCTCAGGCGGGCCAGCTGACGGTCAACTACAACCAGCTGACCAACAGCGGGACGCTGCTGGGTAACACCCAACTGAACGTTAGCGCCGACCAGGTGACCCAGAGCGCAGGCGGTAAGCTGCTGAGCGGCGGCGACCTGTGGCTTCAAAGTAAAGGGCTTGATGTCGTCGGCCAACTGGTGTCACTGGGTAATCTGACCCTGGAGCTGGCGAACGCGTTTACCAATAAAACCGCTGTGGCTGCCGGGAAAACCCTGACCATCAACAGTGGCGGAACCTTAGACAACCAGAGTGTGCTGCAGGGGCAGGCGGTGAACCTGAATGCCGCCGGGCAACTGATTAACAACGGACAAATAACCACCGGCACGGGCGCCAGCACCTTCACCGGCAGCGCCGTAGCGCTGAATGCGACAGGGTCAGTGCAAGGGGGCGGGGATATCAACGTCACCAGCCGTGGCAATATCACGATTGACGGGTTTACCGGCACGCGCGGCTCACTGACCCTGAACGCGCCAGGCTCTATCATCAATACGGCGCTGCTGTATGCAGCGAACAATCTGGCGCTCTATGCCGACAGCATTACCAACCAGCGTGGCGACATCATGGCGGGTAATAACCTGTGGATGCAGCGGGATGCTGCCGGCAATGCCAATAGCCAGGTAGTGAATACGTCAGGGAATATTGAGACGCAGGACGGTGATATTGTCATTAGAACGTCTAAATTCCTCAATCAACGTGCCGGGTTGACATCAACGACAACGACTACTAATTCCTCGTCAACTTATGATTGGGTAGGGCAGGCAACTGTTGATATACCAGCTTCGGTTCTAGGGCTAGATACCCTTGTTCAGGGCAAATACAGCACTTATACCCATGATGGTTCAGGTACATGCGGTGGTGTCCCCTGTTTCATGTATGAGGATACGCATTACTATTACAAACCGATTGCCGGATATGAAACACGCAAATATGCATTGAATCAAACTGCTCAGGTCGTCAATGCTGAAGGTGGAAGTGCACGCATTGCTTCCGGGCATAATTTGAACATAGTAGCTGACAACTTAAATAATCAGGCGAGTACAATTCTGGCTAATAACGATATAACCCTTGCTGGAAATACGCTTAATAACCAAAGTTACCAGAGCGGAACGTATACTGAATATGCTGTATATAAGTACAAAGGCGCGCCTATTGGTAGTGGCTCTCCCGGATCCTATGCCCCAACTCATCGTGATACGTACTACGACAATAACGTAACATATGTACTGGATGGACATGTCACAGAAAGCGAGAATGGAGAAACGTACCGCGCCGTCATCCAGGCGGGTGGCAACGTCACCGCTAACTTCACCAGCAACATCAGTAATACAAATACCACCGCCAACGCGGGTGGTGTCAGTCATGTCATCTCCACGCCAACGCTAAACTCGCTCAGCAATCAGACCCTCGGCAGTGGAGTTCAAAAGCAGAGCCTGGCGAATACCGGGACCGTGGCGGTGAATTCACCCCAGTGGAACGATCAGTTGCAGGATGCCCTGCAACAGCTCAACGGCGGTGGAGCACTGGATAGCCGTGGTGCAGAGAACGCGGCTCTCAGTTCGATTTCCACCACGCAAAAAGACAAAGCTAATCTCGGTAAAGCCAGCGAACTGGTCAATGCGGGCGTCAGCGCAGCCGATCTCAGTCAGGTCAAAGGCAGCAACGGAGGTGAGCATCAGGCTCAGCGCGTAGATACCAGCGCTTATCCCCTGCCGTCGGGAGACAATGGCTATTTCGTCGTCTCCGATAACCCAAAAAGCCCGTATCTGATCAGCGTTAACCCTAAACTGAACACGCTCGGGCAGCTCGATCCAGCGCTGTTTAACGATTTGAATGCGATGCTTGGCGTCAAACCGACTTCACAGCCGCAGCAGGAGACGCGTGTCGCCTTTACCGACGAAAAACAATTCCTCGGTTCGTCATATATGTTGGGCCGTCTGAATCTCAATCCGGATTATGATTACCGCTTCCTGGGCGATGCAGCGTTTGATACCCGGTATGTTTCAAACGTGATGCTCAACCAGACCGGTAACCGTTACCTGAACGGTATCGGCTCCGATCTGGATCAGATGCGCTATCTGATGGATAACGCCGCAGCGGCGCAGCAATCGCTGGGCCTGCAGTTTGGCGTGTCGCTCTCAGCAGATCAAATTGCCGCACTCGACCACAGCCTCCTGTGGTGGGAAAAAGCGACCATCAACGGTGAAACGGTGATGGTGCCGAAACTCTACCTGTCGCCGAAGGACGTCACCGTCAACAACGGCAGCGTGATCGCGGGCAACAACGTCACGCTGAAGAGCGGGAGTATCACTAACAGCGGCAGTTCACTGCTGGCGAAGAATAATCTGACGCTCGACAGCCAGAACAGCATCAGTAACCTCAACAATGGCCTGATGAACGCAGGCGGCGATCTCAATCTCAGCGCTATCGGTGATATCAATAACATCAGTTCGACCATCAATGGCAAAACGGTTCAGCTTGAAAGTCTGGACGGCAGCATTAACAACCTGACCCAGGTTGAACAGATCGATATCAACGCCAAAGGGAAGTACAGCAACATCAGCCTGAAGGACACGATCCTGGGCAATACGGCATCGATTACCGCGCAGGATGGCCTTTCACTCGGGGCGGGAAAAAATATCACCATCACCGGTGCGGGGCTGGCATCTGATGGCGATATGCTGCTGAACGCGTGGGGCGATATTGCCGTTAATGCGAATCAGATAAACGACGCATACAGCTCAAGTCAGGCGAAAACCAGCCGATCATCCGTGACGTACCAGGGAAGTACCGTCACCGCCGGGGGAAATCTGGTGATGAATGCCGGGCGTGATCTCGATTTGAGCGCCAGCGATCTCAACGCGGGCGGCAGCGCAGGATTAAGCGCGGGTAACAATCTCAATCTGAACGCAGCCAGTACCAGCGAAAGCAGTCGTCAGGGGAAAAGCGAGTCCCACAGCACGGGACTCGATCGCACCACGATTTCGGCGGGCGATAATCTGGTCCTGAAAGCCGGACAGGATATCAATGCTCAGGCTGCCGCACTGGCTGCGGAGAACAACGTTGGGCTGCAGGCTGGCCGCGACGTGAATCTTGCCGCGGAGGCAACCACCCAGGGCGACAGCTATAAAGCGAGCAAGAAAACGGTGATTAACGAGTCGGTACGCCAGCAGGGGACCGAGATCGCCAGCGGTGGTGATACCACTATTATCGCCGGACGTGACGTAACAACCGAAGCCGCGCAGGTAACCACGAAAGGCGACATTGGCGTAGCGGCGGGGCGTGATGTTAATCTCAATACCGCCACCGAAAGCGACTATTACTTCAAAGAGCAGACCAAAACCAAAAGCGGTTTCCTCAGCAAGAAAACGACCCACACTATTGAGGAGAACAGCGCCACGCGTGAAGCGGGCACCCTGCTGAGTGGTGATAACGTGTCGGTCTCGGCAGGTAATAATCTGCTGGTGTCAGGTTCGGCTGTAGCGGGTGATGGCGATGTCCGGCTTAAGGCAGGCAACAACGTTGATATCGTGGCTGCAACCAATAGCGATACGTCGTGGCGCTTTAAGGAAGAGAAAAAATCAGGCCTGATGGGGACCGGCGGGATAGGTTTCACCATTGGCAGCAGTAAAAGTACCCACGATCTGCGTGAGAAAGGGACCACCCAGAGTCAGAGCTTCAGTACCGTGGGCTCGACGGGCGGTAGCGTGGACATTGCCGCAGGCAATCAGGCCCATATCGGCGGCGCAGATCTTATCGCCGCGAAGGATTTAAGCCTCAGCGGCAACAGCGTCATCATCGAGCCAGGGCACGACAAGCGCACCCGCGATGAAACCTTTGAACAGAAGAAAAGCGGGCTGACGGTGGCGCTTTCCGGCACGGTCGGCAGCGCAGTGAACAATGCTGTCACCGCAGCGCAGGACACCAAAGAGCAAAGTGACGGACGGCTGAAAGCCCTTCAGGCGACCAAAACGGTGCTGTCAGGCGTGCAGGCCGGGCAGGCAGCGGATATGGCGGCAACCACTGGCGATCCGAACGCTCTGGGAGTCAGCCTCTCACTGACGACCCAGAAGTCAAAATCACAACAGCACGCCGAAAGTGATGCGGTGGCGGGCAGCACGCTGAATGCAGGTAATAACCTGTCCATCACCGCGAGCGGCAAAAATAAAGGCGCGAACAGCGGCGACATCGTGATTGCCGGCAGCCAGCTGAAAGCCGGTGGCGACACCGTGCTGGATGCGCAGAACGATATTTTGCTGTCGGGCGCGGCGAACACCCAAAAAACCAGCGGCAAGAACAGCAGCAGCGGTGGCGGCGTGGGCGTGAGCATCGGGGGCGGGGATAACGGCGCGGGTATCAGCGTATTCGCCAACGTCAACGCGGCGCACGGCAAAGATAAAGGCAACGGCACCGACTGGACCGAAACCACCCTCGACAGCGGCAAAACCGTCACCCTCACAAGCGGGCACGACACCGTGCTCAACGGCGCCCAGGTGAATGGCAATAAAATCGTGGCGGATGTCGGGCACGATCTGCTGATGGGCAGCCAGCAGAATAATAACGACTACGACAGCAAGCAGAGCAGCGTCGCAGCAGGGGGCAGCTTCACCTTTGGTACTATGTCCGGTTCAGGCTACATCAACGCCAGCCAGGATAAGATGAAGAGCCGCTTTGATTCCGTGGCAGAACAAACCGGGCTGTACGCCGGGAACGGCGGTTTCGATATCACGGTGGGTCACCATACCCAGCTTGATGGCGCGGTTATCGCCTCCACCGCCACAGCGGACAAAAACAGCCTCGATACCGGGACGCTGGGCTTCAGCGACATCCATAACGAAGCCGACTTCAAAACCTCGCACTCCGGTATCAGCCTGAGCGGCGGCGGCAGCTTCGGGGATAAATCCCAGGGCAACATGCCGGGCGGGATGATCTCCGCAGCAGGTAACAGCGGGCATGCGGAAGGAACGACCCAGGCCGCCGTGGCAGAGGGCTCTATCACCATTCGTGATAAGAATAACCAGCAGCAAGACATTGCCGGGCTGAGCCGCGACACCGTGCATGCCAATGACAGCATCAGCCCAATCTTCGACAAGGAGAAAGAGCAGAACCGGCTGAATGAAATCGGGATGATCAGCGATATTGGCAGTCAGGTAGCGGATATTGCCAAAACGCAGGGTGAGCTGAACGCGTTGAAGGCGGCTCAGGAAAAATACGATGCACTTCCGGCGAACGCGACAGAGGAACAACGTCAGGCGTACCTGTCGGCTCTACGTGATACTCCGGAATACAAACAAGAGCAGGCCAAATACGGCACCGGCAGCGACATGCAGCGCGGCATCCAGGCGGCCACGGCAGCACTCCAGGGACTGGCGGGCGGTAATATTGCGGGTGCGCTGGCGGGGGCTTCAGCCCCGGAACTGGCGAACATCATCGGACACCGTGCAGGCATTAATGACGACGAGGCGGCAAAAGCGATTGCCCATGCCATCCTCGGCGGCGTAACCGCAGCTCTTCAGGGCAACAGTGCCGCGGCAGGCGCAGCGGGCGCCGCTTCCGGCGAACTGGTTGCGACAGCGATTGCCAGACAGCTCTATCCGGACACAGACCCGTCGAAGCTGACGGAAGACCAGAAGCAGACCGTGAGTGCGCTGGCGTCTGTTTCAGCGGGTATAGCTGGTGGGATTGCCGGAGGAAATACGGCTGGTGCGGCGGCCGGGGCCAGTGCAGGGAAGAATACTGCTGAGAATAATTTCCTTGGGGCAACATCTTCAGACAAGCTAGACAAAGCTGTTGAGAAAATTAAGAACGGCGATAAGTCATTAGCTACAGCCAATGAACTTATCAGGCTGGAAAATGCCGATAAGCGTAGCGATGCACTGGTATCCAAATTCACCAAAGACCCTTCACAGATGACCAGTACGGAACGAGCTGAACTGGCCGGGTATCTGCGTGTTTATGCTTCTGAAATGGAACATTCCTACGGACCAGTGGTAGCACAGCAACTGGTTACAGGCCTACTCTCTGGTCAGGATTACATGAAACGAGATCCTGACTCCGAAGCTATGTCTAAAGCCCAGAGCATCCTGAACACTTGGGGTTACCATAAATCGAACGCCAGTATTGGTGATGCACCGCTGATGTTTGGAGGCAATGTACTGGGCCTTACGGTGAAAGGTATGGCGGCTAATGCGGCAATCGGTGTGGGCGTTAATACAGCCTCTCAGTTGTCTGGAAAAGAACCTTTCAGTTATGTCGATGCAATAATGGCTGGGCTAACATCAGCAGCGACGACAGGAAAAAGTATTGGGGCTTCTGCTGCAATAAATATGGCAGGAGCTGCTATAGGCAGTGGAATCAAGGGGGAAGACCCCACTAATTCGGTTATTGGGGCTGGACTAGGTTCCGTTGTTGGAAGTAAGGCGGAAAAATATATTACAGAAGGGTTATCGACAGCAGTTAAAGAGGGGACGGCTGAGGCAGTTGGTGCTGTTGGTGGTTCTACTACAAGTGAAATATTCAGCGATGCTGCAAAAAATGCTCTTGATAAAGCGGAGAATAAAGATGAAAAGAAATAAAGCATATGAGCTTGTTACCCTAATTTACCGCTGCATTTTGGTGTTTTTTGTAATTTGTTTTATGGCAGGTGTTTTGGGCGCGTTGCTGGTTTATTTCAAAATCGGTTATTTTGAACTCAACTGGAAAGAAACTACCCTGCTCTCGCTGAAAAAAGGGGGAGTTGTCGGCTCAGCTCTTGGTCTGGGGCTATGGATAAAAGCGAGGATACAAGAACGTAAGGGCATTAAAAAACCATATCAGTAATCTGACGAGTCCCATCCTTCGCGGCTGAGGTTGTTGTTGAGAATAAATCGCTCAGCGGTGATAAGGCCCGAGAAGCGGCGAAACGGGCTACTAAATCTCTGAAAAATCAGGTCAGGGAAACGCTGGTTGAAGGCATCACTTCTGCTATCGCAAACACTATTATCAATGGTCTTGCTGATACCGGTGATGCAGCGTTAGGCTCGGCGGACTACGCTGCTGATGCGGCGATGGCTTCCTGTGCAGCGCGGCATCCAGGCGGCCACGGCAGCTCTCCAGGGGCTGGCGGGCGGTAATATTGCGGGTGCGCTGGCGGGGGCTTCAGCACCGGTACTGACGAACATCATCGGCCACCATGCGGGCATGAATGACGACACAGCGGCGAAAGCGATTGCCCATGCCATTCTCGGTAGTGTAACGACTGCCCATAAGGGTAACGGTGTCCGCATTCGATTTCGGGGCTTTGAAAAACAGTCCGACCAGGAAACTCAGCCTGCGCCATCAGCGGATCACAGAACCGGATGGCGCGATGTAAATCAGCTGAGATCGTGCAGTGCTTTATCCATGGCCGGAGCGAGACTGAAATCACTAAACTCGACGGCTAAGCCGCTGCGTTCAGGTGTGCAGCACATGACACCGACTTTCACTGGCCCCAACGGGAAATGGCATAAACGCAGCAAAGGCCACGAAAGCCCGTCCGCTGAGTACTGTAACCGCAACGCGTCTCCCTTGCGGGTGAGGCGAAGCCAGAACTCCCGAGGATTACCCGGGAAGATACCGGTTGCCCAGTCGGATGCCTGTAACGTCAGTACGCTGCCAATGGCCGGCGCGCCATCATTGTATTCAATCCCGGCCTTGAGCCAGTGTTGCTCGTCCGACAACAGCATGATTCCCGCCTGGTCATAGAGCGTACTGAACTCAGCGCGGATTTTAGTCTGAAACGTGAAATCACCCGCCGTGTCCGTCGCGTAGATGTGGCCCGAGAAACGCTCGAATCCGTACCACGTATGGCGCCAGAAATCGGTGTGGTCGTCTGTCACGACCGATAACGTGTTGTTCTCGCTATGCCATTCGGCTGGTTCGTTTATCCAGTAAAATGCGTTTTGCATACAGTCTCCATGACGTTTGAAGGAGTGACGATCAAAAGGTAGTCGGTTTGCGGCCTGCCAGTTCGCATTCTCTTGCCCACCTTTTGCCATACACACGCAACCTCAATCAACTCACCTCATTAAAACACCGGTACCCCCAGCCCCATTTTCACCTCCCGCAACGTCCCTTGCGTCACCCCCTGCGCCCGTTCCGTGCCGCGCTTGAGCATGGCCATCAACTCCCCCTTATCCTGCATGTACATCGCCCGGCGTTCCCGCATCGGCGCAATCAGCTCCTGCAAACACGACTCCAGCTCGTTCTTGCACGCCCGGTCGCCGAGTCCGCCCGCCTGATAATGCGCCTTCATCGCGGCCACTTTCGCTTTATCCGGATGAAACGCATCGAGATACGTAAACACCACGTTCCCTTCAATCTGCCCCGGGTCGCTTACTTTCAGGTGGTTCGGGTCGGTGTACATCGCGCTGACCGCACGGTGGATGGTCTCTTCGCTGGCCGAAAGATGCAACGTGTTGCCGAGCGATTTCGACATCTTGGCGCCGCCGTCGATGCCGGGGAGGCGGCTGGTGTCGCTCAGCATCGCTTTGCAGTGGCGCAGTACGGGGGCGGGCAGCAGGCTATTCATCTTGTGCACAATCTCGTTGGTCTGCTCAATCATCGGCAGCTGGTCATCGCCCACGGGTACGCATTCGGCGTTGAACGCGGTGATGTCCGCCGCCTGGCTGATGGGATAGACCATAAATCCGACGGGTAGCGCACGGGAAAATCCTTTCTGGGCAATCTCGTTTTTCACCGTCGGATTACGCTCGACGCGGGCGACGGTGACGATATTCATGTAGAGCATCGTCAGCTCGGCGAGGGCGGGCAGGGCGGATTGCAGGCAGATTGTGGTCAGGTCAGGGTCGATTCCGGCGGCAAGATAGTCGGCCAGCACCTCGGGGATGTTGTCGCGGATTTTTTGCGGGTTGCTGCCGTTGTCGGTCAGCCCCTGCAGGTCGGCGATGAGGACAAACTGGTTATGGGTGTGCTGAAGCGCCACGCGCTGGCGCAGTGAACCAACGTAATGGCCCAGGTGCAGCGGGCCTGTTGGACGGTCGCCTGTGAGGATAGTGGATTGAGTGCTCATACAAACTCCTTAAGGTTGAAAAGCCGAAAGGGGTCTTAGAAATGTGAAAGCCGCCTTTCGGCGGCTATCTGAAAATGGAGAAAACGATTCCATGCCGCCTTTAAGTAGGCAGCCACCAACGGTTTACGGTGAGGTCGGCGTGGTTTATGTTCATAAGGTTAACGTACCACGACTGGCGCGAAAAACAAAAGGGCACAGTATGCTGCAATCACTCAACCACCTGACGCTCGCCGTCAGCGATCTGCAAAAAAGTCTCACATTCTGGCACGACACTCTGGGCCTTCCGCTTCACGCCCGCTGGGAGACAGGCGCGTACCTCACCTGCGGCGAGCTGTGGATATGTTTGTCCTACGATGAGACGCGACGCGCTGTGCCGCCACAGGAGAGCGACTACACCCACTACGCCTTTACCGTTGCAGCGGAAGATTTTGCACCGTTTTCGCATAAGCTGGAACAGGCAGGGGTTACCGTCTGGAAGCAGAACAAAAGCGAAGGCGCGTCGTTCTATTTTCTCGATCCGGACGGACATAAGCTGGAGCTGCACGTGGGCAATCTTGCCGCGCGGCTGGCGGCGTGCCGGGAAAAGCCCTATGCGGGAATGATGTTTACCGCTGATAAGGGTTAACGCGTGCTTGATGCCCGCACTTTTAACCTGCCCGCCAGCGTGACGTGCGTGGCGGCGTCCTCCTGGTTGCAAAGATATTCCACCGCCAGCCGCCCCAGTTCGCTGTAGGGCAGTTGAACGCTGGTGAGCGCGGGGGTGAGCTGCTCGGAGATCTTCTGGTCGTCGTAGCCCGCCAGCAGCATATCCTGCGGGATGCGAATGCCGTTCACCGCCAGCGCCTGATAGCAGCCAATCGCCAGCCAGTCGCTGGCGCAGAAGATGGCATCCGGGCGCGCGTGAAGCTGCAGCAAAGTCTCGGTAGCCGTGAAGGACTCGCTAAACTGCCAGTTGGTCTGGCGGACCAGACTCTCATCAAGGGCCAGCCCGGCCTGTTGCAATGCGGCCTGATACCCCGCCAGCCGTTGACGGGACGCTTCCATCCAGCTTTCGCCGGTGATGTGCGCAATGCGCGTTGCGCCGCAGGCAATCAAATGCCGGGTGACCTGGAAGGCGTTGGCATAATCGTCTGGCACAAACGACGGGAGCAGAGGGGAATCGGGATCGCGCTGATTCAGCAACACCAGCGGCAGGCGAGTGCAGTCCTGGAAATCAGTCATGTCCACCAGTGTGGTGACGGGGGAGGCGAGGATGATCCCCACGCAGTTGCGTTTCTCAAGCTGACGAATGATGTTTAATGCCAGCGCCACGTCGTCCCCGTACTCATAGACGGTGAGCATCGCCTCATTGCGCCATGCTGCTTCTCGCGCCTGGCTTATCGCATCGATAAAAGGATCATAGCTTTGCAGGGAGCTTAGCAGCAGCGCCACCTCTTCCTGATTGCGCGGGGCATGCAAAGGCGATAAGCGGTCATAGCCCAGTTCGTTAGCCACGGCGATCACGCGCTGGCGGGTCTCATCGCTGAGCTTGATGTTGCGGGACTGGTTTAACACCAGCGATACCGTCGCCTGCGACACGCCCGCCGCTCGCGCAATATCATTCATCGTGACTTTATTTTTCCGCTTCATCCGTCCTCTCCCTTTTGCGAAATCGCATCATACCTTAACTGCCTGTTAAAGCGCCGTCGATCACGTTTCTTCTTCAGACATGCGTCAACTCTGTGAGAGGCGTCGCTTTTCTGAACGCAAGGATTTGCTCATTGATACCGTAGCTAATATTTATTAGCTAAACATTATCAGTAAGAGGAAGACTAATGAAAGCGCAATGGAGCAAGGAACAGGCGCAGGCCTGGTATCAGCAAAAAGGTTGGTTATGTGGGTTTAATTATTTGCCGTCAACGGCGGTGAACTGGACGGATATCTGGCAGAAAGAGACCTTCGATGCCGGTACTATCGACCGTGAGCTGGGCTGGGCGGCAGACGCAGGCTATAACACCCTGCGTATCAACCTGCCATTTATCGTCTGGGAGGCTGACCGTGACGGTTTAATGGCGCGTATCGACCATTTTCTGCACATCGCCGATCGCCATGGCTTTAGCACCATGCTGACGCTGATGGACGACTGCGGCTTCTCGGGGGATGAACCTTATCTGGGGCCACAAAAACCGCCGGTACCGGGCAAACATAACAGCCAGGCGGCGGCCAGCCCCGGGCGCGATAAAGTCTGCGATCGGGACGCCTGGCCGCAGGTTGAGCGTTATATCCGCGACGTTGTCCGCCAGTTCCGCGACGATAAGCGCGTATTGTTGTGGGATCTCTACAACGAACCAGGCAACCGGGGCATTTTTGCAACCGGGACCGAAGAGGTGTTGTACGACGAAAAGCTGGAAAGCTATGCCCATGAGTTGATGAAGCTGGCGTTCCAGTGGGTCCGCGAAGAAGACCCTGAGCAACCGCTGACCGTCTGCGCGTGGCGATTACCCGCAGAAGTGGAAGACGAAACCTTTTATCAGCATCCGCTGGATCAAACCGCGCTGGCCCTGTCAGACGTGGTGAGCTATCACGCTTATACCCACACGGCGCGAATGACGGCGATTATCCAGCATCTTCAGACGCTGGGCCGTCCGATTTTTTGCACCGAATGGCTGGCGCGCCACGTGGGTAGCACCCTGGAAGAGCAACTGCCGCTGATGTACATGGCGAAGGTTGCGCCATATCAATGGGGGCTGGTGCGCGGTAAAACGCAGACCTGGCTCCCCTGGCCGGTGGTGATGAAAGAGTCCACCGACTACTGCCGTCTGTGGTTCCACGATGTTTTTGAAGAAAATGGCATTCCGTTCTCGCGCAACGAGATCGCTCTGCTTCGTCACCTGCGTAAAATCGCCCCGAAAACGTGTGGCTAATAATAACGACCCGGCGGTTCACCGCCGGGCAGCAAGGTACACCCTATGGCAACGACAATGAAAATACCGTCTCGCGAGTTATGGTCCTATTTTGGTTATGGTTTAGGTCAGTGTTTTAGCTTTGGTTTAGTGGGTTCATTCATTAACTATTTTTACACCGACGTGCTGGGGATTTCGGCGCTGGCCGCAAGCTCCATATTCCTGATCGCCCGCGTCTGGGATGCGGTTCACGATCCGCTGTTTGCCAGCTTTATGGATACGATTAACAGCAGGTTCGGTAAATTTCGTCACTTTCTGCTGATTGCGCCGCTGCTGATCACCGGCGTTACGCTGCTGTCGTTTTATAAAATCGAAGCGGACATGACCACCAAAATTCTCTATGCCGGGGTGACCTATATCCTGTGGGGAACGTTGTACGCCATATCCGATATTCCGTTCTGGTCGATGTCATCGGTAATGACCAATGACTCAGGCGAGCGTACCCGGGCGGTCACGGCAGCGATGCTGGGCGTGAATGCGGGTATTGCCTGCGCCAATATCTTCTTCCCCAAACTGGCGGCCTTTTTTGCGCAGTACAGTGATGACAAAGGCTATTTTATGGCGGCGCTGGTGATGATGATGGTCGGCCTGCCGCTGATGATAAATGGCTTTGTCCAGATTAAAGAGCGCGTGCCGCCCAGCCCGGAGAAGGTGACGATACGCGATACGTTCCATAACCTGCGGCAGAATAAGCCTCTCTTTATTATCCTGTTATCGTTCTTTTTCTGCGTATTCCATAACGTCGCGAACGGTATTTATATCTACTTCTTTATCTACAATCTGGGCGATGGCAGCCTGCAAATGGCGATTGGCATTATGGGGATTTTGGCCGCGGTGGTGTGCCTGATTGCGCCGATGCTGACGCGCAGGATGCAAAAGCGGCAGCTGTTTATGATCCTCTGCGGGCTGGATGTGGCCGTGCGGCTGGTGATGTGGTTTGCAGGCTATCAGCAAACGACGCTGCTGTTTGTCCTGCTGGGCCTGAGCACGCTGTTCGTGATGATGACCAACATCCTCACCTCGTCGATGATTGCCGACACCATTGAATACGCGGAATATCACACACATAAACGCTGCGCGGCCATTACCTTCTCGGGGCAGACCTTTACCGGCAAGATGTCCGTCGCCGTGGGCGGCGGGTTGATAGGCGTCTTCCTGACGATGATAGGCTACGTGCCTCAGGCGCAGGCGCAAAGCGACGGCGTGTTAACAGGACTGTTCTTCGGGATTTGTCTGCTCCCGGCGATTGGCTCCGTGATTCGCCTGCTGTGCATGTCTCGCTTTACCTTTACCGAGGAGAAGCACGCTGAGATATGCCGTTTGCTGGCGGAGCGTCGCGACCAGGCCCGTCAGCCCGGCAACGACCAAGGGCAGGTAACGGGCCCGGTATCGGTCAATTAACAGAAGCTGACGCCTGCTAAGCAGGCGTCAGGCTTGCGGGGAAGCTGTCGGGAAGGCGAAGCCGCGAGGTGTTGATGCTGTCGCCAATGTAAAAAGGCACCACCCATAAACGCAAGTCTGGTTTCCCCTCTTTATGCAGGTCAAAGGGATGCGGCAGCGGCTGGCTAAACCCGTCATGCTCAGGATAGATAAGCAACATCTCGCCCTCGCCATCAAGGTAATGCAGGCCATACGCCAGCATCTGATACAAATCGTCCTGTGCCAGATTAAAGCCGGGTTTATGGGTCTGGATCATCTTCCATTTGGTATCGCAAACGATCGGCCTGGGTTCAGCGTCAGTCGGTGAGCGAAGCCAGATATCCGGTTTTAACGTGAACATGTGCCGGGTATTAAACCGCGCCAGACTCTTCTCTCTCGCCTGCGTCTCCACCCGATAGTGCCGCTGATGATGGCGCATCCATGCGGCAACAAAGGATTCAAATACCGCCTCCATGGGAAAAAGGAGCGAGATAGCGTTAGCCTGGCCCTGCATACAGTGCGGCGACTCGCCCTGAAGAATCAACCTGGCCCAGTCCAGGGCCTGCACGTAATGATGCATATGCCGGCCGAGTCGCACCTGACTGAAAGCAACCGCGACATCCGCCACGGCGGCAACAGGGTCGAAATGGGCCTGCAAGGGGTGAAGCTGCTGGATCAGCGCTGGATTACGGGTCAAGCGCCTGACTTTATCGATAGCCGTTTTCAGGAGGCGGTTTTCAGGGCGTTCGACGCTGTACTCGTCATATTCCACCTGAAAACGATCGGGCCGTACGCTGTTTTTGGACAACTGGGCCGACACCCGCAGTTTGCCCTTCATCCACGAGAGATTATCCTCGCGGCGTAAATAATCCCGCTTAAGGCCCTGACGCAGGATCGCCTGTACGCTGGTAATAAACTGCTGAATGAAAATATCCATCAGGGGCATACGCGACGTTTTGACGCTGGCGGGAGTGGTCGCAATATGGCGGAAGGTTTTCAACGTACGCAGCATCATGATCAGCTGTTCGCGCGCCCGGGCATGATTCTCTTCTCCGCGTCCCGTTTTGGGTAATACCTCGATCAACGCACCGCCGGGCAGGGCGAGAACGCCCACGTAGTTTTTGACCTGAATAACCTTTACTCGCCCTACGGTGCGTAACGTCAGCAGACGGCGATCGTATTCATCGCCATCGCTCAGGCAGCGCTGCTCCAGCCACTGAAACAGCGGGTCGGGCAGGGCAACCGCGTCCTGAACGCGGCCGGAATTTGCTTCGCTTACCAGATAACCATACTCATAGAGCGTCCACGGCGGTGGGGTGGTCATGCCTCCTGCTCCGTGTCGCGCGCCTGAGGATCGTAAATCTGGCGCCAGGCGAGTGGAGTGAGCCAGACCGGATCCTCTTCACTGGCGAGATAATAACGATCCCCGGCCTCCTGCAGTTCATCTGTCGCATCGGCACCAAACAGGCGTTGCGCGTTACCCTCGTTTTTAATCGAGCGGATAAAGCACAGCTCAGGCGCCTTTTTTTGGTTATCACCCAGCACCAGCCGTATCTTTTGCCAGTCGTTATAAAAATACTCTTCCAGCAGAGGCAGCACTTTGTTTTTCATTACCCGACGCAGCCTGTCGAACGCAGCGTCTTCGTCATCGGCGTTTTGAATTATCGGGATGAAAAACGCGTGCCCAAGCGTATGTTCGCTGTCGTAAAGCATCTCGATACGTTCATTCAGCGTTACAAGCAGCTGCTTAAGGTTAATGCCATTGATGACATGCCCCTCCAGCAGGGATGCCTTTGGCAGCATCGCTTTGAACTCGAACCGGCGACGCAGCGCGGTATCGAGGGCGGTTAGCGATCGATCCGCGGTGTTCATGGTGCCGACCAGATAAAGGTTATTCGGCACGCGGAACGTTTGCCCGGAGTAGGGAAGCACAACGCTCAGTGCTTCCGCTTCACCCGCGCGTTTTGAGGTTTCAATCAGGGTAATCAGTTCGCCAAAGATTTTGGAGATATTGCCGCGGTTAATCTCATCGATAATCAGCACGTAGTTCTGACGTTTGGCAGGGGAAGTCTCAGCCGGGGTGGCCGGAAGGTGATACGTCTCCTGCAAATGGTGAAGGATACCTCTCACATAGGACGGGTTATGAACGTCGGCGTGATTATCCTGATACCAGGATTTGATGTCCTTCAGATACGCGTTATAGCCGTTGCCCAGATCTGATTTTTTGCTTTGTGAAGGGAAGATGCCGAAACACGTCTCACTTTTATAGGTCACCCGGAACGCGTTTCCTGATGGCGTGTGAAGCGTCATGCTGTCGTTTTCGATCAGATCGGCCTGAAACTGTGACAGGGCCTCATTCAGGGCCAGCTGCTCGCCCGCATGACCAAACGCGGCGTCTTCACAGATTTGCTTAAAGACGCCCGATTTGATCTCGTAGCGGACATTTCCGTCGTGAGTGGTATCGGCCCTGAGTCCTTCAATAAACTCTTCGTAGCCAAAACTCTGGTGGAATGTCACAAAGCGAATTCGCCCTTCTTCCACCAGACGGTCATAAAGCGCTTTCAGTTCGGTTCGATATGCGCTGCCTTCAAGGCCATCTAGTAAGCGGGAATATTCCTCTGGCTCACAGGCGCGCACCGCATGTTCGACGGTGGTGTAGGTTTTACCGGTTCCCGGCGGACCGTACAGGATGACGTTCAGGGGGATATCCGGCGTGCCAGCCACCGCATCCTCTTCGTCCTCATCAACGAACGACGCCTGGCTGACTAATCCGATTTCACTTTGATCCTTGATGTAATGCGTATAAAGATGCCAAAGCGACATATTCAGTTCTATCGGATCGATCGCATGGCCTGTCTCACGCGTCAGCGCCTCTTTTAACTCGAGGTTTTTTTCAAACCACTCGCCCTTTCCGGACAGCCCAAGACCAAAACGGTTATTACAATAGTTATAAATGCGCGAAAACATACTGGTATTGACGACGTTCGACACCATTTCAGGATAGATCGTGGCAAAGGCCCGATGACAAAGCGCCCAGTACTGTTTTTTAAGGATATTTTGAGCTTTAAGCGCCTGAAGCTGGTTGACCACCGCCTGATACACCTCAGGCGTACATCCCTGCGCCATTAAGCGGGTGAGTTCACGCAAGTGCGTGTGTGCGCCGTTAAATTCATCAAGCGACATGCCCCCTTGCTTAATGCTGGCGACGCCGTTAGAGCGATCGTACCAGAGCGATTTTAGCAGGCCGGGATCGTTAAAATCGGGACGCTCTCGTTGGACCTGGTCCGCAATATCGTGGTAGGCGGGGCCCCACTTAGGGCTGTATTCACGGTTCTTTGCACTGTGTGTGCGGAAAAAAGGGGCGAGCGCGGTGCGATCCTGAACCATCATAAACTCCGGAAATCGGAAAATGGCTTAGTTTATGAGATTAATCTTAATTATGTCACTGCCTGTTCAGGTGGGCAGTGACGCGGTTCAGGTAAGGTTACTCGCCGACCAGTTCAATTCGGTTGCCATCCGGGTCGGCAATCACGGCCTCGTAAAAGCCATCGCCGGTCATCCGCGGCGCGCTGATCAGGGTACTCGTTTCGCGTGCCTGCGCCGCCATTCTGTCGACGTCCGCCCGGCTGCCTACCGTGACGGCAATATGTGCCCAGCCAACAAACTCAGGGTGCGAAGGGGCGTCGGGGAGATCCGGTACCGTCATCAGTTCTATCGTCGGGCCACCCTCGAGGGTAATAAAGTGCGATGAAAATCCCGGGCGGTTTTGACTGACGTATCGCGCGTTGCTGTGTCCGCCAAAGATGTTTTCCCAGAAATGAACCTGTGCGTCCAGGTTGCGGGTCCAGAGTGCGACGTGTGCAATTTTCATTGAAATCCTCGTGGGTTGTGCAGCGTAATCAACAGAGTGTCCTGCCCGTTCTACAGCATGATTCAGATTCTGCATAACAACGAAAGCGTGGAGTGTGCGCCCTTAAGGACTTTGACAGGTAAAACAGGCTACACTCTGACTTTGAGCGCTAAAAGCCGAGGATAAGCATAATGCACTTCACACAGAAAGATCGCGACAACACTGAGAAAGCCGACGGAAAAAACGGCGCGGGCGCGTTGCAGCAAAAGCTGCTTGAATCACGCTCGATTATTATTTCGGGAGAAATAGACCAGGCACTGGCTGAAAAAGTCATAACCCAACTGATCCTGCTGCAAAGCGTCAGTAACGACCCGATCAAGCTGTATATCAACAGCCAGGGCGGTCATGTGGAAGCCGGGGATACCATCCACGACTTTATTAAATTCATTCGCCCTGAGGTGCACGTGATTGGCACCGGCTGGGTGGCAAGCGCAGGGATCACCATCTTCCTGGCGGCGAAAAAAGAGCACCGTTACGCTCTGCCAAACACCCGCTTTATGATCCATCAGCCACTGGGCGGCGTGCGCGGTCAGGCAACGGATATCGAGATCGAAGCCCGCGAAATTATTCGTATGCTTGAGCGCGTCAACAAACTGATCGCAGACGCGACCGGTCAGCCGCTGGAAAAAGTGAAAAAAGATACCGACCGTAACTTCTGGATGTCCCCGGCGGAAGCGCTGGATTATGGCATCGTAGGCAAGATCATCACCCAGTACGATGAGCTGAAGCTGGATTAATGTCTCCCCGTTAGCGCCCGCCAGCCGGGCGCTAACCCTTTCATGAAAGGCACTGGGCTTTTCACTGTCGCTTGACCCACAACAAAGCATCCCCACGCCCCCGCTTTCATAATGGCACCCGTCTCTTATCTCACTGGTGCTACCCATGGCGTATCAACTGAACCTGAACTGGCCGGAATTTCTTGAAAAATACTGGCAAAAACAACCCGTTGTTTTAAAAAATGCCTTTGTGAATTTTGTCGATCCGATCACGCCGGACGAGCTGGCGGGGCTGGCGATGGAGCCAGAAGTGGATAGCCGCCTGGTCAGCCATTTCAACAACGAATGGCAGGCGAGCAACGGTCCGTTTGAACATTTTGATGGGTTAGGTGAAACCGGCTGGTCGTTGCTGGCGCAGGCGGTCAACCACTGGCATATGCCCTCTGCTGAACTGGTGCGCCCCTTCCGCGTGCTGCCGGACTGGCGTCTGGACGATCTGATGATCTCCTATTCCGTTCCGGGCGGTGGCGTGGGGCCTCATATCGATCAGTACGATGTGTTTATTATTCAGGGGATGGGGAGCCGTCGCTGGCGCGTGGGCGACAAACTGCCGATGCGTCAGTTCTGCCCGCATCCGGCGCTGCTGCACGTCGATCCTTTCACCCCGATTATTGATGAAGATCTGGCGCCTGGCGACATTCTGTATATCCCGCCGGGATTCCCGCATGACGGGTTCACCCATGAGACTGCCCTGAACTATTCCGTCGGCTTCCGTGGGCCGAATGGCCGGGATCTGATCAGCAGCTTCGCAGATTATGCCCTTGAAAACGATTTGGGCGGCGAGCACTACAGCGATCCGGATCTCACCTGCCGCGAACATCCTGGCCGCGTAGAGCAGTATGAACTCGATCGTCTGCGCAACATGATGATCGAGATGATCAGCCAGCCGGACGATTTTAAAAAATGGTTTGGTAGCTTTGTCTCCACGCCACGCCACGAACTGGATATCGCCGCGGCAGAACCTGCCTACGAGCCAGAAGAGGTGCTCGATGCGCTGTTGGGAGGGGAAACCTTGTGCCGTCTGAGCGGGCTGCGGGTCTTAAACGTAGGGGACAGTTTCTTTATCAACAGCGAGCTGCTGGAGACCTCGGATCCGAAAGCCGCAGACGTCTTGTGCCGTTATACCGAGTTCGGTCAGAACGAATTAGGCAAAGCGCTGCAAAACCCGGCATTTGTTGAGGAGCTGACGGAGCTGATCAATCAGGGATACTGGTACTTCGACGAGTAATATCACGGTGACGCTCAGCGCGCGCTGAGCGTCACCAGCAGGCTTAGATCAGCATATTGCAGGCTTTCCAGTAATAAAGGAGCCGCTCATCGTCCGCCTCTTTTTCTGCTTTGTACTTCATCGTTCGCGCCAGATTTTCTCGCGACACCTCCTGGCCTTTTTGCACGATGTCTAATACCGCTTCTCCAAGAGCCAATGAAATCTCTTCACGATTATGTTGAATCATCATATTTGCCTCCTTGTTGAGTGCGTAGCATTAATTATAAAGCAGTCTAAGGGATTATATTTAAATTCGTCTCTTTCCGATGTTGGGACGATATTTTAATTCGCCCATAAATAGTCGCTTTTATTCATTTGTCAAAGATGTATCTAAATGCTAACAGAGGATGAAATAACGAGATTTTGGGCTACAGTTATTATCGTGAAACAGCACATTAACCACAGAGGAGAATTAATATGGTAAACAAGAGCGAGATTAAGGATCACACTCAGGTCGTCGCCAGCTGTGGGACTCACGTCGGCGTTGTCGACCATTTAGATGGCGAGCGCATCAAGCTTTCGAAAAGCGATCCGGAATCAGGTGGTAAACACCATTATATTCCGCTTGGGTGGGTCGATAAAGTCGATGACAATAAAGTGGTTCTCAGCAAAAACCATAAAGAGGTTTTTGCTGAGTGGCAAGAAGCCTAATTACCACAGTAACAAGGATGTTATTTTCAGGCTCTGGCATCCTGCCAGAGCTTTATAATTTCTGAGGTCTGACAGATTGCGCAGCATTGCCGTTACGTAGCGGGAGTGATAATATTTTCTTCCTTATTATTCTCTCCGGCAGGCGCAGGTATGCAGAACTCGACGCTCCGCGACGAAAGTGCATCTACAAAGAAATTTTTTTCGGTTGAGGATTTTCAACGCTTTGGCGAGCGCTACGGTATCGATTACCGCTTCCCGCATTTGTCTGGCGATGCCGGTCACAATAGCCCTGTTCTCCACGGTGACGTTCAGGAGATGACTTTGTCATCCGGGATTTCGCTCACCCACTCTGACGTTCGTGTCCTGCAACCCTACGAAACCACTTCTCGCCACAGTAGCCCGCTTTACATGCTGGTGGTGCTTGAGGGATGCGTGACGATCGCTCTCAACGGGGATGAGTTTCAGGTCTATTCCGGCATGGCATTTACGGCCCGCTTAAGCGAACAGCAGGCGATGAGCGCCCGCCACGACGCGGATATCAGCTTAAAAACGCTCTCCTTTGGCGTTTATCCGGATAACATGCACCGCGAGAGCCTGCTGGAGTCACTGCTTCAGGAGTGGCAGCGCCTGGATACGCCCACGTTTGTCTGGCAGGTGCCGGGATTTGTGTTGTCAGGGATTGCCCATTCTCAGCAGCCGGGGATCGGGGCGTTGTCGCGCAAATTGCTCCTGGAAGGACTGATGTATCAGCTACTCGGTCACGGTTTGAACCATCGTCAGCAGCAGACCCACTGCCGCACCTTGCCGTCAGGCGGGGAACGTGCGCGTCTGGAGAGTGTGCGGATCGTGCTGGAACAATCCCCGGAGCGGGAGTACACCCTGGCACAACTGGCGGCTCAGGCGGCGATGAGCTCCAGCAGTTTACGCAGCAAGTTCCGTCAGGCGTATGGCTGCACGGTATTTGATTATCTGCGCGATTGCCGTCTTGAGCAGGCGCGGCGCTATCTTCTGGAAGGGCACAGCGTGCAGCAGGCCGCCTGGATGTCAGGCTATCAACATGCCTCTAATTTCTCGACCGCCTTTCGGCGACGTTATGGCATCCCGCCCGGGGATGTGCGTCAATCCGGCTAATCCACTTTTCTCCATCGCGCTAACGTTTTTCGTGCGGTTTGGCATTGCGCATACGTAACCTGGCATGACGCATAGCTATTTGCGATCTCAAAAGGGTAATAATTCTTATTAACAATTAGAAATGCCTTTGGAGATCTTCATGTTTGCTCAATCACGGCTGGCTCTGCTGGTGGGATGCGTGACCGGCAGTATTGCTTTTCCTTTGCTGGCGCAGGATACGCCGAAACCTGAGACCGTGGTGGTGACGTCGCAAATGCAGAGCGGCGCAACCAAGCTCGCCACGCCCGATATCGAAACCCCGCAGGCGGTCTCCATCGTGACGCGCGACCAGTTCGAAGAGCAGGGCGCCACGAGCGTCCGTCAGGCGGTGAGCTATACCCCGGGCGTCTACAGTAACCAGATTGGTGCCTCTAACCGCTTTGATTACATCGTGTTGCGTGGTTTTTCCGACGGCAGCCTGGACAATATTTACCTCGACGGCCTGAAGATGATGGGGGATACCAACTCCCACAGCTCGCTAGTGGTCGATCCGTGGTTCCTGGAGAGCGTTGAAGTGGTGCGCGGTCCGGCGTCTGTGCTTTACGGACGCTCATCACCGGGCGGTATTGTGGCGCTCACGTCGCGCAAACCATCGTTTGATCCGGGTGGAGAGATCAAACTGCTTGCCGGGAATAACGATCAGCGCGGTGCGATGTTTGACGTCACCGGCGCGCTGGATGATAACGATCGCGTGGCGGCTCGTCTGAGCGGCATGACGCGCTACGCCGATTCGCAGTTCGATCCGTTGAAGGAAGAGCGTTATGCAGTGATGCCCAGCCTGACCTGGCGTATCACCGACAATACGCGCCTGGATCTGATGGCTTATCTGCATCGCGACCCGGAAGGCGGGAGCCACTCGGGGCTGCCTTATGACGGCACCGTCGTCCCTCACGCCGGCAAGAAGATTTCCAATACCTTCTATGAAGGTGAGGACGATTACGACAAGTACGACCGTCGCGAAAATATGGTGGGCTACAACATTGAGCACATGTTCGACAGCGGTTGGTCAGTCCGTCAGAAGCTTCGCTATCTGCACACCAAAGTAAAACTGAACCAGGTGTATGCCGCGGGCTGGCTCAACGATACCGATCTGAATCGGGGCTATTCCGGTTCGGATGAGAAGATGAATGCCATTACGCTGGATAACCAGGTGGACGGCAGCTTTGATACCGGGATCGTCAACCATCGCGTGCTGATCGGCATGGATTATCAGGATCGCAGTAACAACACGACCGGTTATTACGGTGCTTTCCCGGCGATTAACGCCTTCCATCCGGTGTATGGCGCGAAGCCGGACTCCATCACGATGTACAGCAAAGAGAAGCACAAGCTGCGCCAGACCGGCTACTACCTGCAGGATCAGATGTCGCTCGACCGTTGGCGCTTAACGCTGGGGGGACGCTACGATCAGGTGAGCGTGTCGAATATCGACAAACTCAACAACACCCGGAGCGATCTGGATAAGGATAACTTCAGCAGCCGCGCGGCGTTGCTGTATCTCTTTGATAATGGCGTTGCGCCTTATGTGAGTTATTCCACCGCCTTTACCCCGACCAGCTTTGCCGATGAAAACGGTCAGATTCTGGATCCGATGAAGGGCAAGCAGTGGGAAGCGGGCGTGAAGTATGAGCCAGAGGGGATGAACAGCCAGTTCAGCGCCTCGGTGTTCCGCATCAATCAAAAAAATATCGCGACCAAAGAAGAGCCAACGGATCCCTATCGCTCAATTGGTGAAATTGAGTCAGAAGGCGTAGAGCTGGAGGCGATAAGTCAGGTGACGGAGAGTCTGCGTATGCAGGCGGCATATACCTACACCGATATTCGCTACAAGAAAAGCAGCCCGGAAGAAGAGGGCAAACGTGCCGTCTATGCCCCGCGAAATATGGCGAGCGCGTGGGTCAGTTACGATGTCAAAACCGGTCCACTGGACGGCTTAACGGTGGGCTCAGGCGTGCGTTACGTCAACGGGGTAACCAGCGATCGCCAGAATACCCATACGCTGCCTTCCTACACGCTGGTGGATATGATGGTGGGTTACGACCTGTCGAAGGTGGGTCTGAAGGGATTGAGCGCGCAGCTGAACGTCAATAACCTGACGGATAAAAGCTACGTGGCGGCCTGTAACTCCTTGTCCTACTGCTACTTTGGCGCAGAGCGCAGCATCGTGGGCAGTGTCTCCTGGGCGTTCTGAGTCCGGGCAACGCGTGATGTTATTGCCGGGCGGCGTCGCCTGACCCGGCCTGCATGCAGCGAGGCGGGCTATTCCTCCATGGCGATAGCCACTGCCTCGCCCATCTTCTTCAGTGCCTCGCGGGTTTTCTCCGTTGGCGGCAGGGCGACGTTGATCCGTAAGCAGTTTCGGTATTTACCCGAGGCGGAGAAGAGCGAACCTGCGGCGGCCTGAATCTTCAGTTTACACAACTGCTTACTGACACAGACCATATCCACCTGTTCCGGCAACTCCACCCACAGCAGAAAGCTCCCCTGCGGGCGTGTGACGCAAATCTCGCAGGGAAAATACTGACGCACCCAGCAGGTGTAGGTTTCCATATTTTGCTGATAAATCTGGCGCATGCGGCGCACGTGACGATGATAGTGGCCGTCACGAATAAACGCCGCCACGGCCATCTGCGTGGCGGGAACGTTAAAGCCCCCGGCGGCATATTTCATGTGCATGACCCGGTCGTAATAACGTCCTGGGACAATCCAGCCGACGCGCAGTCCGGGTGCAACCGTTTTGGTAAAGGAGCTGCATAACAATACGCGGCCATCGATATCCAGCGAGTGAATGGTGCGCGGACGCGGATATTCTGCGGCCAGCTCGCCATAAATATCATCTTCCACAATCACAATATCGTGACGCTGGGCCAGGGCGAGAACCTGACGTTTGCGGGCCTCCGGCATGATAAACCCGAGGGGATTGTTGCAGTTGGGCACCAGAATAACCGCTTTGATGGGCCATTGCTCCAGCGCCATCTCCAGCGCTTCGATGCTGATCCCGGTTTGCGGATCGGTGGGGATCTCAATAGCCTTGATATCAAACCCGCGCAGCATCTGCATGGTGCCGTGAAAAGAGGGGGATTCGACGGCGACAATGTCGCCTGGCTTGCAGACCGACAGCAGGGCCAGCGACAGGGCACCATGGCAGCCATTGGTGATCACAATCTCGTCCGCCGACACGGTTGAACCGCCGTCAAGCATCAGGCGTGCGATCTGCTCCCGCAACTCTTTTCGCCCCTCCAGAACATCGTAGCTGAGCATTTCGGTGGGATTGTGCTGGGCGATACGGCTCATTTCACGCCAGAGAGGCTTCAGGCTAGGCTGATTAAGGTCTGGCGAGCCGCCACCAAAAGAGATCATCTCTTTGTCTGCACGGGCGTCGAGCAGCATCATGACTTCGTCCCACTGCGTAACATCCACCGGCCGTTGAACCGGGCGGGTCATGGCCGGGACCGGTGGCAGGGCTTTACGTGGCGAGACAAAATAGCCGGAACGCGGCTGCGGCGTGATCAGCTGAAGGTTTTCCAGAATCTGATAGGCCTGCTGTATGGTGCTAATACTGACCCCGTGCTCCTGGCTCAGGGCGCGCACGGACGGCAGCCGCTCGCCGCTGCGGTACAGCCCCTGGTGAATGCGCTCCGCCAGGAGATTAGCCAGATGTTGATAACGCGTCATGCTGTATCCTTAGTTTTCACCATACAGATTATAAAACCAGTACAGATTGCCGCATAAATCGGCATGCAGATCCCTTTGTAACGGATCTGTATGTTAAAAAAAAGTGTTTTTTGAGTCTGTATTGTCGATGCTGAAATCCATGATGATATCTCCACTGACACCGCGAGGAGAGCATCATGGAATTCTACGAAAATCGTGCAAAAAGACCGTTTATCGCCTTCGTCTGGATCTGGAAAACAGTGAAACAGTGGTACCGCGTTAACCGTACCCGCCGAATTTTAAACGGAATGAGCGACGAGCAGCTGAAGGATGTCGGATTATCGCGCTACGATGTGTGACGGGCGAGGCTCAACGCATCAGGTCGAGCGTCTGCTGTTTCGGCCTTTGCAGTAATTCCAGCGCTTCCTGCCTGGTGCGCACGTTGTTGTAGCCCATCACCAGTCCGAAGCGCTTGCCCGATCCGCGATACCATTCGGATAACGCATTCACCTGTAGCTGGTGTGCCTGCCAGCAACGGGCGATCTCCTTGTCGCAGCTGCCTTTTGCCAGAAACGCCACGATATGCATCCCACCATCGTTTTGCTCGGTAAAGAACAGATCGCCATACACCTCGCGCAGGGCGGCAATCATCCAGTCGCGACGAATCTGGTAGAGCGCCCGCATCTTCTTAAGATGGCGGAAAAAATGCCCTTCACTGAGAAAAGCGGTAAGGATCTTCTGCGTGAGCACGGGTTGGCCGCTGGCCATGATATCCGCGCAGTCGGTAAACGCATCCACCGTGCTGGCGGGCATCACCACGTAGCCCATTCGTAGCGACGGCATGATCGTTTTGCTGAACGTGCCCATAAAGATCACCCGATCATGGCGGTCGAGGCTTTTCAGCGAGGGCAACACTTTGCGGGTGTAATGAAATTCACCGTCGTAATCATCTTCAATAATCCACGCTGCGTTTTGGCTCGCCCAGTCGAGCAATTGCTGTTTTCGCGGCAGGGAAAGGGTGACCGCCAGCGGGCTTTGGTGTGATGGCGTGACGATGGCGAAGCGGGCGTCATGATGATGACGCAGCAGATAGTCGGTATCCATGCCCATTCTGTCGACCGGCACGGTATGCAGACGTGGCACGATCCGTTTGAGTAACTGCTGGCCCATAAAATAGCCGGGATCTTCAAACACGACCTTATCGTTTCGGCTGGCCAGCGTATCGAGGATCAACCGCAGGCTGCCGCTGTATCCGCTGGTGATCAGGACCTGCTCAGCGCGACAGGAGAGGCCCCGCGAAATATTCAGGTAGCTGGCGATGGCCTGACGCAACGCAGGCCAGCCCATGACCGGCGGGTTAAGCATCTCTTCCTGACGCATTGAACGTGTCGCCTGGCCTGCCAGCAGAAGCCATTTTTTATAGGGAAAGCTGTCCAGCGCCGGAATGCCCGGGCGTAAGAATCCTGCCCGCTCGCGCTGGGTCATTAACGATTCCGGCAGAGAACCGGTGGGGTGATCCGTGGGAGCATCCAGCCGGGCTGGCAGCGCTAAATCCGGATTGACCCGCGTGCCGCGTGCGCCCTGACTGACGAGATAGCCCTCGCCCGTGAGGATAGCGTAGGCCGTCTCGACGGTTTTACGCGCCACTTTTAGCTCTTCTGCCAGCACGCGAATAGCAGGAACTTTGTCCCCGGGCTTGAGCACGCCCCGCGTAATATTATCGCGATAGCGGGTATAGATCTCATGATAGCCCGATTTCATGTCCTACCTCATTTCACGTGTTTTGTATCTTTTTACTATGTCATGAACAGCGTACATTTGCCCCATCGCATGGCACATGCCGCACAAAAAGAGGAAAGACAATGAGCACTCGCGTCAATCACCACAAAGCTACACCTGCCCTGGCAAAAGCCCTTTCCGATCTGAGTATGGCGATCGGTAAAACCGCGCTGGATCCCACGTTAAAGCATTTGATCGACATCCGTGTCTCGCAGCTGAACGGCTGTACCTTCTGCCTGGATATGCACGCGAAAGAGGCCAAAATTGCCGGCGAGCGCGAACTGCGCCTTTACCATCTGGCGGCCTGGCGTGAATCGCCGTTGTTTAGCGCCAAAGAAAAAGCAGCGCTGGCCTTCGCCGAAGCCCTGACGCAGATCACGCCGGAGGGGATAAGCGATGAGCTGTATCGCAGCGTGGCCGAGCATTTCTCCGAGGTCGAACTCTCTGAACTCAATTTCGCCATTGTGGCGATCAATGCCTGGAACCGTCTGGGGATCACCTCGCGCATGGAGCCTGGCGCGATGGACGTGGCGTATGGCCTGAATAAAGCTAATCTGGCGTAAGGCCGCGTTCGCGGATCATCGCCACCAGCGCCCGCAAACCGGGCGGGACGTGGCGATGACCGGGGTAGTACAGGCGCAGCCCGCCAAACGGCTGCGTCCAGTCGTTAAGGACGCTCACCAGTTCCCCGCTCTCCAGCTCCTGCTGAATATAAAGTTCAGGTAAAAATCCCACGCCCAAACCGGCTTTGACCGCTCGTATCGAGGCAAAGAGATCCGAGGTCGCAAAACGCGGCGGAACGGCTAACTCGTATCGCTCGCCGCGACGCTCCAGCTCCCAGCGATAGATCCCACCGTGTGACATGCGCATCCCGATCGCCTGATGATGCAGGAGATCCTCGGGCATTTGCGGTGTGCCGTAACGGGCAAACCAGGCAGGCGTGGCGGTGACGAGCTGGCGAATATCGGGGGTCAGTGCGACGGCGATCATGTCCTGCGGCACCGACTCGGCCAGGCGGATCCCGGCATCGAAACCGCTGGCGACAATATCGATCATGCGTGCTTCGCTTACCGTTTCTACACGCATTTTCGGATAGCGAATCATGTAGTCGATCAGCAGCGCATCCAGGAAGAGTGCGCCGACATTGTTCGGTACGTTCAGCCGCAGGGTGCCGGCAGGTTCGTCGCTGTCGCTGTGCATCTCTTCCGTGGCCTGGCGGATTTCCTGCAAGGCGGGCGAGATGCGGGCGACAAAGTGTTGTCCTGCGTCGGTCAGCGCCACGCTACGGGTCGTGCGGTTGAACAACCTTGTTTGCAGTCGGGCCTCCAGCCCGGCAATGGCATTGCTCACCGCGCTGGCAGACATCCCCATCTCCTGCGCGGCGCCGCGAAAGCTGCCGCGCCGCACGACGGCCAGTACCACTTCCAGCTCGGTTAAACCTGAACGATGCATAGATTATCCTGAATATCGAAACAGCCTTTGCAGCATAGCGTGGATTATCGAAACGTTAAAGGCGTGCCAGACTGCCTCCAGACAGCCTGAGGAGGCCCCCAATGCGTAACATCGAACAGATCTTTATTAATGGTGAATTTATCACCCCGCACGGTACCGAACGTTTTGATTTATATAACCCTGCCACGGCGCAAATTACCGGACAGGTGCGGCTGGCGGATCACGTGGATGCCGAACGGGCCATTGCCGCAGCGAAAGCTGCTTTTCCGGCCTGGTCGAAGACAAGCAAACAGGAACGGATTGCCGCCCTGAAACGAATGCACGCCGCTGTGGCTGCACGCCATGACGATCTTCTGGAAGCGGTGATCGAAGAGTATGGCGCTCCCGCGTCGCGTTCGGCGTGGATGGCACGCTATCCGGCAGACGTGATCGCCCAGGTCATTGAGGCTCTGGAGGCATTTCCCTTCACCACACAGGTGGGCGCCGCCACCGTCGACATGACGCCGCTGGGGGTGGCAGGACTTATCACGCCGTGGAACAGCGATGCGGGTTTTATCTGCGGCAAGCTGGCGGCGGCGCTGGCCGCAGGGTGTACGGCCGTCATCAAACCCAGCGAGATGAGCGCGTTGCAAACTCTGATTGTGACGCAAGCGCTGAGTGAAGCCGGTCTGCCGCCGGGCGTCTTTAATATCGTCACGGGGCGCGGCGATACCGTGGGGGAGACCATCGCTCGCCATCCTGACGTGGCCAAAATATCGTTTACCGGCTCAACCAATACCGGCAAAGCGATTCTGCGCAATGCCGCGGAGACCTTTAAACGGGTGACGCTGGAGTTAGGCGGCAAATCCCCGACGCTGATTCTGGCGGATGCGGATTTATCGCAGGCGGTTCCGTTGGCCATCGCGGCGGGCTTCATGAACAGCGGGCAGGCGTGTGTTGCCGGTACGCGCATTCTGGTGCCGCTCGCGCGAAAAGCAGAGTGCGAAGCGGCGCTGGCGCAGGCGGTGGCGGCGGTTAAATCGGGCGATCCGCGGGACAGGTCGACTGAAATTGGCCCGATGGTCAGCGAAAAACAGTGGCAGCGCGTGCAGCGCTATATTCGGCTGGGGATTGACGAAGGGGCGCGTCTGCTGGTGGGCGGAGAAGGTCGGCCTGAAGGCACGCAGGATGGCTGGTTTGTTCGCCCAACCTTGTTTACCGATGTGAGTAACCAGATGGCCATCGCCCGCGAAGAGATCTTTGGCCCGGTGTTATCGATCATGACCTTTCGTGATGAGGCAGAGGCAATCGCCCTTGCGAATGATACCGAGTATGGCCTGAGCGCCCTGGTCCTGGGCCGCGATGCGGAGCACGCCAGGCGCGTGGCGCAACACATTACCGCCGGTCGCGTGCTGGTCAACACCCTGACCCATGAACCCAAAGCCCCGTTTGGCGGGTTTAAACATTCCGGCGTGGGTCGCGAGATGGGGGAGTGGGGGATTCGCGCATTTATGGAGCCGAAATCTATTCTGGGGTAACGGTGCGCGCCCGGTAAACACTTCGCTCTGGACCGAAGCATCGGGTTCCTTTTACCGGCACTCTCTCCTCATCATCACAATGGAGAGACAGACATGATTGCCGTTATTTTTGAAGCTCAGGCCGAACCCGCGCATCAGGCGCGGTATCTGCAACTTGCCGCCGAACTTAAGCCGCTGCTGGCGGATATCGACGGGTTTATCGATATTGAACGTTTTCAGAGTCTGACCACCGACGGCAAAATTTTGTCGCTCTCCTGGTGGCGGGATGAAGAGGCCATTCGCAACTGGAGGCAGAACGTTTTTCAGCAGGCCGCGCAAGCCGAAGGGCGGGCGTCAATTTTTGCGTTCTATCGCATCCGGGTCGCGCAGCTGGTGCGGGAATACGACTCCGAAAACGGAGGGCATGCCTGTGTATGACGTTCATGTGATTTTTAACGATATTCCGGGCGAACTGGCCCGTTTTGGGCAACTGCTGGGCCGCAACGGCGTTGGGCTGGAGGGCGGTGGCGTGTTTGGCTTGGAGGCACATTTCCTGGTGGAGGAGGGGGAGAAAGCCCGTACTGTATTAGAAGAGGCCGGATTTAACGTGCAATCCGTACGCCCGCCGGTGATCAGAAAGCTCAGACAGGCGCGTCCCGGCGAGCTGGGCGAGATTGCTGCAGCGCTGGCATCAAAGGGGATAGCGGTTCTGGTGCAGTACAGCGATCATGCGAATCGCCTTATTCTGCTGACGGATAATGATAAGCTGGCGGCAGAGATTACTGCACAGTGGGCACCTCATGCCAAAGACGAGTCTGATTCCCGATAATCACGTTGCGCTGGAACAGGCAGTGGCGGCGCTCGCCGCCGCCATGGCCGATCCGTCGCGGGTGAAGATGTTGTGCGCGTTGATGGACGGGCGCGCCTGGACCGCCACCGAGCTGAGCGCGGCGGCAGATGTCGCGCCCTCTACCGCCAGCGGACACCTCAACCGGCTGGTGGAGGGGAAGCTGATATCCTGTCTGTCGCAGGGGCGGCATCGTTACTACCGTCTGGCGGGACACGAGGTGGCAGAGATGGTGGAGCAGATGATGGGGCTTTCCTGGAGCCGCATCACGCCACCGGAAACCACGGCGCCGAAATCGATGCGTGAGGCGCGAACCTGTTACGATCATCTGGCCGGTGCGATTGCGGTGCAGATCTATGATTTTATGCAGACGACAGGATGGCTGGTGCCAGACGGTTCCGCGTTAACTTTGTATGGGCGCGAACAGTTTTTGCAACGCGGCATTCCCTTAAGCGTTAACCCGCGCCGAAAAGCGTGCTGTGCCTGTCTGGACTGGAGCGAGCGGCGTTTTCATTTAGGCGGCGAGGCGGGCGCGGCGTTACTGACGTATCTGGACTCCAAAGGATGGATCCAGCGGGTGGCGGGGTTTCGTGAGGTGACAATCACCGCTGGGGGGAGAGCTACGTTGCAGAAGTATTTTAGCGGGTGAAGCGGGCGGGGGACTGTGCGGTCTGGTGCCCTCACCCCGGCCCTCTCCCACGGGAGAGGGAGAAGACAAGACCTTTGCCCAGGCGAGAACCGGTGCCGATATTCCCTCTCCCTTGGGGAGAGGGTTAGGGTGAGGGGGGGAATGTGCGCGCTGGTGCCCTCACCCCGGCCCTCTCCCACGGGGAGAGGGCGAAAACAAGACCTTTGCCCAGGCGAGAACCGGTGCCGATATTCCCTCTCCCACGGGGAGAGGGAGAAGACAAGCCCCTTGCCCAGGCGAGAACCGGTGCCGTTATTCCCTCTCCCTTGGGGAGAGGGTTAGGGTGAGGGAGGTAATGTGCGCGCTGATGCCCTCACCCCGCCCCTCTCCCACGGGGAGAGGAAGAAAACAAGCCCCTGAACCCTCTCACCGCTTTTCGCAATTCCTGCTCTTTAGCCTCTCGTTTCTTGATACTTACCGTGATAACTATTACTGTGACCGCGTGATACAAGAGGATTTCCCCGTGAGTGAAGAAGATCTGTTCAACCGCAGGCCAATGGGCATGCGAATGGCTATGGTTGTGCGCCAGTGGCGCGCCATTATTGACGATGCCATTCTTGAAACGGGGTTAACCCAGTCGAGCTGGACGGTCATGATGCAGCTTCAACAGCTAGGGGATAACGTCTCGGTGAGTGAACTGGCGGAAGTACAGGGCATCGAACTGCCGCCGCTGATGCGTACACTCTCTCAGTTGGAAAAGCAGGGTTATCTTTTGCGTACCACATCGCCCTATGACAAGCGTATTCGTTTACTACGGCTGACCTCTGAAGGCAACGCGGTGCTGGAGACGTTGACGCAAGTCATTGAGACGTTTCAGGCGCGCGTATCGCACAATATCGCGCCAGAACATATGGACATTTTTAGCGCCACCTTAAATCAAATCGCCTGCAATTTGCGGACAATCCGCGAAGAAGATAACAAGACTCAAAAATAATGACTCCTGAACAAAAGTTTGCCCGCTGGGTAAGGGTGAGTATTGCCTCTTTCCTGCTGATGTTTGTCTACTTTATCGTGGCGGATATCTGGATCCCGCTGACGCCGGACGCCACCGTTATGCGCGTGGTGACGCCTGTGTCGGCACGCGTGTCGGGCTATGTTGCCGCCGTACACGTTCATAACAACAGCCAGGTCAAAAAAGGGGATGTGCTGTTTGAACTGGATCCCACCCCCTTTCGCAATAAGGTCGAGGCCGCTGAAATCGCCCTTGAGCAAGCGCGCCTCGCTAATCAACAGCTTGATGCGCAAATCACCGGTGCGCTGGCCAGTCTGAAAACGGCGCAGCTGAATGCCCGCAACGACAAAGTGACCTTCGATCGTTATCAAAAGCTGAGCACCCTGCAAAATGTCTCCCGGTCCGATCTGGATAAGGTCCGCACCGCCTGGCAGAGCAGTGAACAGTCCGTCGCGAATCTGCAGGCGACGCTGCAAAATTTACGCATCGAGCGCGGCGAACGGGATGAAAAGCGTAACGTCACGCTGCAAAAATACCGTAACGCACTGGAGGAGGCTGAGCTAAACCTGAGCTGGACCCGGGTTTACGCCCAGGCCGATGGCACCATCAGCAACCTGCAGCTCAGCCCCGGTTTTTACGCCACCTCAGGTACCGCCGCGCTGGCGCTGGTCAACAACCAGACCGATATCGTGGCGGATTTTCGTGAGAAGAGCCTGCGGCATACGCATCAGGGAACCGATGCCGCGGTGGTGTTTGATGCCTTCCCCGGGAAAGTTTTTCGTGCGCATGTGACCAGCAGCGATGCGGGGATCCTGGCAGGACAAGAGGCGGTAAACGGTCAACTCTCTCAACCGGAGACCTCTAACCGTTGGGTGCGTGATGCCCAACGTATGCGCATTCATGTTTCGCTGGAAGAGCCGTTACCTAAGCATCTGCCGACCGGCGCACGTGCTACCGTACAGCTCTATAACAGCGAAGGGCCGTTTGCGCGCTTCTTCTCCGGTCTGCAAATTCATCTCGTCAGCCTGCTGCACTATGTCTATTAATACCCTGGCGCGGGTCTTTACCCCGCACGGCAATATCGTCTATACGGCGAATGATTTTCGCCAGACGCTGCGCATTGTTTTTGCCGGCATGATAGCCCTGAGCATATCGAGTTTTTACAACACCACGTATGGCGTCTTTTACGTGGTCTACCCGATTATGCTTATGTCACTGGTGCCCGTGTTTAATCGCCATGTCGCCAAACAGTTTGTGTTTAGCGCCTCGCTGAACTGTATCGAAATGGTGTTCATCATCGGCTATTTGTCGCAATGGCCGGTGATTATGACGCTGGTGGTGTTTGCCCTGTATGTGATGCGCTTTCGCTTTATGAGCCAGGGGCCGCTTTTCCTGTTTGGTTCGATGGGCGTGGTGTGCCAGAGCGTGATGCTCAATTTTATGAGTTATCCCACCACTAACTGGCACACGCTGTTGTTTTCCAATATCGAAGCCAGCGTGATGGCGGTGTGCCTGAGTGCGCTGATGAACTATCTGTTACCCGACGTAGAACCGCGTAAACCGCCGCCGTTGATTGAGAAAAATGCCGCTCGTGTCCGCCACGAATCGCTGCTTTCTGGCACGGTAGCAACGCTGATTTTTGTCGTTTTTCAGATAAGCGATCTGAGCGATTCCCTGTCGGCGCTGATGGCCGGGGTGTTAATTTTATTTCCTATGCATTATCGCGGGGCGGTGATGAGCTCGCTGTGGCGAGTGGTCGGCGTGGTGCTGGGCTGTCTGTATATTCTGGTGATGCAGCTGCTGCTTTACGATCACAGCAGCCATATGGTGCTCATGATGCCGCTGATTGGTCTTGGGCTGGCGTTTGGCGCACGTCTGCACGTGATGGAAAAGGTGGGCGCAGGAGTCGGCTTTGCCAGTATTACCACCATCGGCATAATGTTTGGTCAAAACCTGCATCCTGACGGCGATCTGGTGTTCAGCGATCTCTATCGCATCGTCTCCGTCACCGTCGCGCTGGTCGCCACGCTCACCCTCGTGTTTCTGGTGCATCTGATCCTCAACTGTTTTGAGCCGACGCGTTACGTCATTGCGCCGCCACAAAACGATTAAAAGGTTATCACGCTGGGGAGTTGGGAGAGTAAAAACAGGATTAAGCCAATGGTCCCGCCCACCAGCGTACCGTTGACGCGGATAAACTGCAGGTCTTTACCAATATTCAGCTCAATCTGGCGCGACATATCTTTCGCATCCCATCCTTTGACGGTGTCGCTGATATGCCGCGTCAGGAAGGTGGCAAAATCCGGTGCCATACGATGCGCGGCCTGTTCAAGGTGCTCGTTCAGCGACGCCCGCAGGCTGGCATCGGCCACCAGCGTTTCGCCAAACCACAGTCCGGCCTGCGTCATGCGTTGTTTAACGCGAGAATCGTCGCTTTGCATATCGTTTTTCAGCCACTGGCGAAGATCGCCCCACATCTCGCTCAGATAGCGGTTAAAGGCGTCATCGTTCTTGAGATAGTGTTTGATATTTTCCGCTTTCTCCGCCATCTCAGGATCATTTTTCAGGTTGTCGATAAGCTTCAGCGTGGCGCGATCAAAGGCCTGACGGATCTGATGCGTTCGGTCATGGCTGATATCATCCAGCAGGGTGTTCACCGCTTTCGATACCATCTCTGCGCTTTGATCTCCCAGCCACTCGGTAGGCAGCACCATCGCCTTGCGTGGGTGTTCAGTTTCAAGCCAGTGGACGATTTGCGCGGCAATAAAATCACGCGTGCTTTCCCGCTGAATCAGGGTGATCAGGCGATGAATGATCGCATCCAGCAACACCTGATGTCGGTTGTTTTTGGTCATGCTTTCCAGCATTACGGCACTGGTCTCGGTGAAGTCCACCTTATCGATCGCTTTATGCACGGCGCGTTTTAATAAGCGCTGAATGCGCCCGTCGTCGGTAAGCTCCAGAAAACCGCTCATCACCTGGATCAGATGCTGACCGACGCGCTTAGCATTTTCAGGCTGGCTGAACCAGACGCCAATCATTTGTGCAGGCTCGTAGCGGCGGATAAGCGCCACCAGCGACTGGGTATCGAGAAACTTTTCCTGCACAAATTGCCCGAGATTGTCGCCAATCCGGTCTTTGTTACGCGGAATAATCGCCGTATGGCGCGAGATAAAGGGGATCGGCACCCGACGAAACAGCGCAACCACCGCGAACCAGTCCGCCAGCGCACCGACCATCGCCGCCTCGGCGATCGCCTTCACCCCGCGCACCCAGAACGTCTGTGGCAGAAAGAGGGTCACAATAAATGTCGCAACGGCCACCAGCAGGAGCGACAGCGCCAACAGCTTGGCGCGTTTTAGTTCAGCTAATTTTTCCATGGGTTAAGGATAGAGGGAAGCGGGGGGAAAGTGCAAAGTGCGCCATAAAATCCAGCCACCAAACACCATTAACACCACGCCAGCCGTCCGCTCTATCAACCAGAGGGAGCGATGTAATGTATGCTGCACCCTCGGCAAGCCGATCAGGGATACCACGGCAAAATCCCATGCCAGCACCGCCATTACCATCCAGATGCCACTGACCGACTGCTGAAGCAGCGTGACATCCGGCCCCAGCAACGATGTCATCAGCGCCAGATAGAACAGCGCATTTTTAGGATTCAGGAGGGCCGAGCCTAGCCCAATGAGTATCTGCATCGGTAAAGAGGGACGGTGCGATTGAGTATCACGGAGCGTCAGAATTTGCGGGCAGCTGCGTATCAGATGCGATCCAATCCACAGCAGATACAAGGCGCCCAGCAGTTCAATGAAAGTGAAAACCCAGGTAACGTGGCGCAGCATGCTCCAGCCGATAATCACCAGCACAATATAAAACCCATTCCCCATCGCAATGCCCAGGCACAGGCCTGCACTGCCGCGAAGCCGGTAGCGTGCGGCGTATCCGACCAATAAAAAGAAATCCGGCCCGGGGCTTAAAAGGGCGACAAAGTGCGCCAGCGCCAGCGCGAGAAAAGCAGACGGAAAAAGGTGTGATAAAAGTTCCATAACGACCTCATCAGGAAAACCGAGGTCACTTTAGGGCGTTGTGGACACTATTTATTGTCTGAAATTGATCGGCCCGTAGCGTACTGGCGAGGGGTTGCGGCCGTGTAGCTGACAAACGTTTTATGAAAATGACTCTGGTCGGCAAACCCACTTTGATAGCTCACGTCGGCAATATTATCTCCTGCGCGCAAGCGGGATTTGGCGTATTCCACACGCGCGATATTGAGAAAGCTGCCCGGCGTCAGGCCTGTATCCTGTTTAAAGGTACGTATCAGCGTCTCTTTACGCAGCGAGAACCGTTGGGCAAGTTCATCCAGTCCGGGTGGGTGGATGAGTTCGCGAAGGAAAGCCTGCTGTAACTGCTGGCTGGTCGGTCGCAGCGTGTCGCCCGTATCCCCACCCTGAGGTAGGGCCGCGAGCAAAGCATGCAGGGATGATTCAGAAAGATTTTCAACAACATGCTGATAAAGACTAAACAGAGACGCACTGCGGATAACCTGCTGCGCCAGCGAAACAGGGGTGTCGAGATACAGCATATGATAGCTGCGTGGCTGCCCTGCCAGCGGATTGCAGCTGTGCGGTACATGAGCTGGGATGACGATGATATCGCCTGGTTTCAGGATAAATTCCTGACCGTTGCATACGCAGCACGTCTGCCCCTCAACTATCGCGCCTATCGACAGCTGAGTGTGGCTGTGGCGTTTATAAGCCTGTGTGCTTTGCCAGGTGCTTCGCAGTTCAAGGCCCGGGGCACGATGAAAACTCTGGCGAATGTGGCGCGTTTCGGTCATAGGTCATCCTGTCAGTTGAGCTTTTTTATACCATGTCAGCTCCTTAGCGGGCAGCGTCACATTCGGAAACGTCCGTATATACCCAACTTTACGCCCACCTTTAGTCATATTGACTACCCTTATTACCCTAAGCGGCAAAAACAGGAGATTCAAAATGGCTTATCAGACAGTAAATCCTGCCACCAATCAGCTCATCAAAGAATATCCCTCCCATACCGACGCAGACGTTGAAGCGGCGCTTAAAAAAGCGGATGCCCTTTACCATTCAGAATGGGCGAAAGGGGACATCGAACAGCGCCTGCCTGTTCTGCATAAACTGGCCGATCTTATCGACGCGCGTGTGGACGATCTGGCCAAAATCGCCAGTGTGGAAATGGGGAAGCTCATTGAGCAAAGCCGCAGCGAAGTGAAACTCTGTGCACAAATTGCCCGCTATTACGCAGATAACGCGAAGCAGTTCCTCGCGCCGGTGAAATACAAATCTGAACTGGGCGATGCGTGGGTGGAACACCATCCCATCGGCGTCCTGATGGCCGTTGAGCCGTGGAACTTCCCCTATTATCAGCTGATGCGCGTGCTGGCACCCAACCTGGCCGCCGGTAACCCGGTGCTGGCGAAACATGCCAGCATTGTGCCGCAATGTGCAGAAGCCTTTGCGCATCTGGTTCGTGAAGCGGGCGCGCCGGAAGGGGCATGGACAAACCTGTTTATCTCGCAGGATCAGGTGGCGACGATTATCGCCGATCCACGCGTTCAGGGGGCGGCTCTCACCGGTTCCGAGAAAGCCGGTAGCGTGGTGGCCGCTCAGGCAGCGAAACACATTAAAAAATCGACGCTGGAGTTAGGCGGGAATGATGTGTTTGTGGTGCTGGACGACGCGGACCTGGAGAAGGCGGTCAAGACGGGTGTCAATGCCCGACTTGCCAATGCCGGGCAGGTCTGTACTGCGGCCAAGCGCTTTATCCTGCATGAAAAAATTGCCGACCAGTTCCTGGAAAAATTCACCGAAGCCTTCCGTGCGATAAAAGTGGGCGATCCGCTCGATAAGAGCACGACGCTTGGACCTTTATCGTCAAAAGACGCGCTGGAAACGTTAACCAAACAGGTGAACGATGCGGTGAAAAATGGCGCGACACTGCATCTTGGCGGCAAGCCCGTGCAGCGAGAGGGGAGCTTCTTTGAGCCGACGATCCTGACCAATATTTCACGGGATAACCCGGCGTATTTCGAAGAGTTCTTCGGACCGGTGGCGCAGGTTTACGTGGTGAAAAATGACGACGAGGCGGTAAGCCTGGCCAACGATTCTCACTACGGACTGGGGGGCGCGGTGTTCAGCAAAGACATCGAGCGCGCGAAGAAAATGGCGTCACGTATCGAAACCGGGATGGTCTACATCAACTGGCTGACCGATACCGCAGCAGAGTTGCCGTTCGGGGGCGTGAAGCGTTCGGGCTACGGGCGTGAGCTGTCGGATCTGGGGATTAAAGAGTTTGTGAACCAGAAGCTGGTCGTGGTGCGTCAGTAAATTGCATAAAAAAACCTGCCGAAAGGCAGGTTTTTTAAACTGGGCTGTTATTTAACTTCGATCTTATCCCACCCGCTTTTGAACATGCAGCTGTCGACAAGCGGTTCTCTGCGATATTCGTTGGCGTCTTCAACGGAATAGCTCGTGGAAATATCCTTTTTCTTTTTCGATTTGTCCTTTTTTTCCGAGCTAGAACTCGTCACGACATTATCGGGCGGAAGATCAATCAGCGCCTGCGCTTCGCATTCCGTGAGCTTTTTATTCATCTCTGAATCACTCACCCCTGGCTTAACCCATTTATACTGGACGCAACCTGAAAGAAGTAAGGTGACGCTCAGAACACAAAGCGCAGTCATGCGGCGTTTCATTAGAAGGTGACCCCACCGCCAACGTATGCGCCGTCAATCAGGGTGTGGCCTGGACGTCCATCTTTGCCGTCAACGCTCACGTGGCGGTAACCCACTTTCAGCGTAACAGGTTTAACAGGGGTCCAGCTTACGCCGCCGTTGGCTTCAACGTAGTTTTTCACGCTGTTATTCAGGCCTTCTGGTGCGGCATAGCCTTCACCAAAGACATGGATGCTGTCGGTCAGGGCAACATTTACACCGCCGCCAATAGGGAATGCCACGCCGTTATCGCCTTTTTTCGGGCCAATGTAGATCGCTTTTGCACCTGCATTCAGCATAACCGGACCGAGTTCCAGGTTGTAACCTGCGCCAACGCCGCCAGTCTGGGTGCCGTCATCGGTATTTTTCAGCCAGTTACTTTCAGCATAAATACCGGATGAGGATTTACCCATTTCCAGATTGAGATTGGTAAAGTTTTTACCTTGTTCAATGCTACCGCCCATTGCCAGTGCGGAACCTGATACAGCGGTCAGAGCAGCCAGGATAAAGAGATTACGCTTTTTCATGTTATATGCCTCGTCGTTAAATTAATCTGGAGGCACCTTAACAGGCGATGTTTATGACTGCAAATGTGACAGATGTCGCGGTTTAATGCTGGTTTTGTTATTGAGATTATTCTTTAATGTTGCGCGTGTGAGTGTTTATTTTGGGGTCAATGGATAATGTTTTTGGGTTTAATCAGTGTTTAATGTTTTGGCTAAACATAAAATGAACAGAGCAGATAAAATCGTTTGAAGTGAATTAATTAAGCTTCTAATAATTTCCAATTATATTTCAGCTGAAACAGATAAAAACGTAAATTTACATAACTACGGTGTTAAGAGCACGATTTGAGCCGCAGGCGGCTTTTAAAAAAGGTGCTGACGTCCGCAGAAAAGCGCTGAGTTGAAGCTATTATTGACTCGGGATAACGCCAGAAAAGTCAGGAAGACCCCAGCAGCAGAACTGGGGCCAGGCGCTCAGGTCACTTAAACGATTTTTTCGCTCTTTTCGTAGGTCTCTTTAAGATGATCGTGCAGTTTGCCACTACCGTGCATTGTCACCAGAAGGTTGTGGCGTGCACGCGTAAAACCGACATACAGACGCTTAATATCATCGCTTAAATCCTCTTCTTCCCGCCCTTTTGCCGCATCCATAATCGCGACGGAGTGGAACTCCAGACCCTTACTGCTTGGCAGTGGCATGACGCAAAGCAAATCATTCTGTGGTGACCAGTGTTTCTTATCATTTCCGGTAACAATCATCTGGAAGGGGATTTTGCGGGCCGTCAATCTGGGAACCAGGGCGTCGGAGATACTATAGGTTGAAGGACAGAGTACCGCGATTTCTGACCAGGCCACCCCTTGTTGGCGTTGATCAGTAATCCAGTTGAGCACGTGGGTAATCTCATCATCCTGGTTATCAAAGCAAGCCAGCGCGGGATAATGTCCGGTCAGACCGCCCGCAGAAGGCTGCTGGTATTGAAGCGCTGCCTCAATATGATTATTAAGATAGTTAAATGCCATGCTGCTGGCGAAATGCAATATTTGACGGGTATTACGATAGTTGATATTCAGAATGGTGGTGCGGCCTTGCGCCTTAATGTCGACGCTTGAAAGTGTGAAGTCGAGGGCTTTCTTTTTCTGATAAATAGATTGTGCATCGTCGTAGAGGAAGAGCAGCGCGTTGTCTTTATTATCGGGCATGCGGGCAAGAACTCTCAGCCATTCGGGCTTGAAGTCATGCCCTTCATCGATTAACACGGCACTGTATTGCTCTGGTTTAATCGCACCTTCCTCATATGCCTCTGTCAGGGCTTTTTCCATTCGTTCTACAAAGTTTTTACCTTTAGGCGGAAGTCGGCCATGCGAATGTAATTGCTGATAGCACCAGGCGTGAAAATGCGTCACTTCAACCGGGATCCGAAGTGGATGGAGGTCGATCTGCGCTTTTAGTTTTCTGGCGAGCGTAATGTTGTAGCAAACCACCAGGACAGGCTTGGTATTTTCTATATTATTAGCCAGATCAACGCAGCGGTGAAGGAGAATAAGCGTTTTGCCCGAGCCCGCTACCCCATGCACGACGCGGTGTCCTGGCCCCATACTTCTGGCGAGCTGTTCCTGATTCGTGTCCATGATGCAAACGATATCAGGGGCATGTAAGGTAAAGGTATGCAGTTCAACGTGAGTCACTGACGGGTTGATGCGAGTGTCGGGATAAAGATGCCATCTGATTCGATCGAGCTGTTGCGGCGTGGTGTGATGCGGGAAGTTATGTTTAAGAAGAGATATCAACCTTGCTGAGATTTGTTCTCTTGTCATAAACTCGTTAAGCTCGTCTTTACAGATAATCAGATCGGCGGGCAAGATTTCTTGTAGTTCGAGCGCGTTAAAATGTTTTTCAAGCTGCGGACGGGTAATATTGCTCAAATAAACGCCGTATCCATAGGGCATAATAAAACTGCCCTGATAATCCCCCTCTTGCTGGCGAAGCTGGGGATCATTTTTCAGGCTATCAATCGTCTTGAATGTATATTGGCGAACCTGCTCAAGTGGATTTTTAAGAGGTTCAATACCGTTTTTGGTTTCGTAATGAATGTGGGTTTTATTGGCGGATTTGATTTTTGTGACAAACCAGTCTTTTACTTCTATAAATAAGAGGCCTTTATCTGGGCTGAGAATGACAAAGTCCGGATGATGTTGCTTATCGCCTATCGGGATATCATACCAGCAGGTACACTTATCGCTCAGTCCACCTTCAAGGATCCTGGCAAGTCTTTTTTCGCCTGCCGTAATTTTCTCGCTACAACTACTGATTGTCGGAATAATGATTGCCATGTCACGCCTACTTATTCATGGAATTTATATTTCTAGTGTAATTAACATTTACGAGAATGTTAATTGACTGCTGTTTCATTATTTAAGACATTAACAGACAATATTGGAAACGAAAAGAATATAACAAGGTAAATATCAGTGGCGTTTATACTCCCTTCCAGGCTGAAAGGGAGTGGAAATATTATTTCTTTAACTGCGAGAATGCCGCCCGAATCTCATCTTCCGGCAACTGAATGCCGATAAATACCATCGTGCTGTGCGGCGTTTCGTCGGCCCACGGGCGGTCCCAGTCGGCGCTGTAAAGGCGCTGCACGCCCTGGAACAGCAGGCGGTTTGGTTCGCTGTCAATCCACAGCATTCCTTTGTAGCGCAGCAGCTTATCGGCAAACGACAGCAGCAGGTTCTCCATCACACGGGAGACTTCGCTGATATCTACCGGGTAATCCAGCTCAACCACGATCGATGAGACGTCGTTTTGCTTATCAGCCATAAAGTGAAAGCGCGGTTTTGACGTGACGTTCTCTTCGAGCATAAAGCCGTTGGTGTTAAAAAGTTGCGCCAGATCGATATCGCCATGTGTCACGGTGTAGATCGGGGCGCGGGCGTTGATGCGCGTCAGGCGTTCACGCAGGGTTTCACTGTCGCCCGCCACGTCGGTTTTGGTTAGCAAAATGCGATCGGCATAGCCAATTTGCGACTGGGCAATAGTGAACTGATCCATTTGATCGTTAGCGTGTACCGCGTCGACCAGGGCGATAACGCCATCCAGCAGGTAGCGCTGGCAGAGGATCTCGTGGGAGAAAAAGGTCTGAATAATCGGGCCGGGATCGGCCATGCCGGTGCATTCAATCACCAGACGATCGAACTCGATGTCACCGCGATCGCGGCTGTCGAGCAGGTCGAGCAGGGCATCTTCCAGTTCGCTGGAGCGGGTACAGCAGATGCAGCCGTTGGTCAGGGTTTTGATCTGCGTAGCGCGATCGCCAATCAGCTGATCGTCTACCGAGACTTCGCCAAATTCGTTTTCAATGACGGCGATTTTAAAACCGTGCTGCTCGTTCAGAATGTGGCGCAGCAGGGTGGTTTTGCCCGCGCCCAAAAAGCCGGTGAGGAGGGTTACTGCAATCGGTGTCATGGTCTCTCCTTTAGCAGCAGCGTACGCCGCCTTCGCCACTTCCGCCGTAGCGTGCTTCCTGACGCTCACGGAAGAATTCGTAATAGGTCATATACGGCTTATCGGGATGGTTGGTTTTCATATGCTCAACATAGTTGTCATAGTCCGGGATACCAATCAGCATTTTAGCCGCCTGACCGAGGTATTTTTTTGCTTCGCCTAAGTTACCAAACATTGAACCTTCCAGATAGAAAAAGCCCGGCAGGGGCGGCCGGGCATTGTTTCCCCTTACCCCAACCCTCTCCAGAAAGGAGAGGGGAGGAGGACGGATTAGTGGTGTGAAGAGGTCTTCACGCCGCCTTCCGGTACCGGTACATACGGGGTCTCTTTATCCGTACGACCGTCGGCGTTACGCACGTTCAGCCAGGTTTTGATGCCATAGAAGATGATGCTGTAGACGACGACCAGGAACAGAATGCTCAGACCCGCGTTGGTGTAGTTGTTCACCACGATATGGTTCATGTTGGCAATCTGTTGCGCGGTCAGATCGCCGCCGCCTGCCGCAATCTTCTCTTTGTACTGGTTAGCCATGTACAGGAAGCCTTCCAGCTGCGGATTGGCGCTGAACAGTTTCAGACCCAGCGCCCAGGTGGTGCAGAGCAGCAGCCACAGCGCAGGGACCACGGTCACCCAGATGTATTTGGTGCGTTTCATCTTCACAAGGACAACGGTGCCAAGGACCAGGGCCACAGCGGCCAGCATCTGGTTAGAGATACCGAACAGCGGCCACAGGCTCTTCACGCCGCCCAACGGATCGACGACACCCTGATACAGCAGATAACCCCACAGACCGACGCAGCCCGCCGTTCCCAGTACGCCTGCGACCAGAGAATCCGTTTTCTTGAGGAAAGGCACGAAGTTACCGAGCAAATCCTGAAGCATAAAGCGGCCCGCACGGGTGCCCGCATCCAGCGCGGTCAGGATGAACAGTGCTTCGAACAGAATACCGAAGTGGTACCAGAAGCCCATATCCGCCCACGGCAGTACTTTGTGGAAGACGTGAGCAATACCCACGGCAAGCGTTGGTGCGCCACCGGCACGGTTCAGAATCGACGGTTCACCGATGTCTTTCGCGGTCTGCATGATCTGCTCAGGCGAAATCACAAAGCCCCAGGAGCTGACGGTTGCAGCCGCATGTGCGCTCGCCTCTTTCAGCTGCGCCATGATCAGTGCGGCGTTATCGCCCCCCATTTCGTGCAGGTTTGGCATGGTGATGCCCAGCCCCGCAGGCGGCGTGTTCATCGCAAAGTACAGACCAGGCTCAATGATCGATGCTGCAACCAGCGCCATGATGGCCACAAAAGATTCCATCAGCATCGCGCCATAACCGATAAAGCGGGCATCGGTTTCGTTAGCCATCAGTTTCGGCGTAGTGCCGGAGGCGATCAGCGCATGGAAGCCCGATACGGCACCGCAGGCAATGGTGATGAACAGGAACGGGAAGAGGGCCCCTTTCCACAGCGGACCGGTGCCGTCAATGTACTGCGTGACCGCAGGCATTTTCAGTTCCGGGTTGATGATCACGATGCCTATCGCCAGACCGACGATCACGCCGATTTTCAGGAAGGTCGCCAGGTAATCACGCGGAGCCAGAATCAGCCAGACCGGCAGCAGTGCAGAGATAAAGGCGTAACCAATCAGCGCAAAGGTGATGGTGGTGTCTTTAAAGGTCAGCGCCGGGCCCCAGTACGGGTCGTGCGCGATAACGCCGCCGAAGTAAATGGCTGCCACCAGCAAGACGATACCAATGATCGACACTTCGCCGACGCGACCTGGCCGCAGGAAGCGCATGTAAATGCCCATGAAGAGCGCAATTGGCACGGTGGAGCAGACGGTGAAGACCCCCCACGGGCTTTCTGCCAGGGCTTTTACCACGATTAACGCCAGCACCGCCAGGATGATAATCATGATCAGGAAGCAGCCGAACAGGGCAATGGTACCCGGCACGCGGCCCATCTCTTCTTTGATCATCTCACCCAAAGAGGCGCCGTTGCGACGGGTAGAGATAAACAGCACCATGAAGTCCTGAACCGCACCCGCCAACACCACACCGGCTAAGAGCCAAAGCGTACCCGGCAGATAGCCCATCTGTGCGGCAAGCACCGGCCCAACCAGCGGCCCCGCACCCGCTATCGCGGCGAAGTGGTGGCCGAACAGGACATAACGGTTGGTCGGCACGTAGTTCAGGCCGTCGTTGTTAATGACCGCAGGCGTAGCACGCGTCGGGTCGAGTTTCATGACCTTTTGCGCGATGTACAAGCTGTAGTAGCGATAAGCCACAAGGTAGACGGAGACTGACGCGACTACGATCCACAGGGCGCTGACATGCTCGCCCCGGCGTAATGCAACAACCGCCAGACAGAAAGCCCCGAGGATCCCGAGTAAGGCCCAGGGCACGTGCTTAAGTAGTTTTTTGGTATCCATATTAAGACCTGGTTTTTTATGTGAAGAAAAAAGGGTCATCGTGCGTTGTGAGGTCGTATTGATTAATGCTGGGGCGATCTTGCCAGATCCGTGCCCGTGTAAAGGACGGTAAATGTGTGAGTGGTTAAAACATGCAGGTAAGCGGTCAAAGGGTGGGGTGAGCGGTTCTGGCTCACCCGCAGTCGGTCGGTTTATGTGATTGAGATCACGAAGTTTATTGGCAGGCGTCAGCGGGTACCGCAGCAAGATACCCTTCGAGTGTATGAATCAGTTTTTCACGCAGCCAGGATGGCGACACAATCTGGATATGTGGCAGCCAGTAACATAACAGCGGCAGGATTTGGTTCTCGTGCGAGGCCTGGCAACGGATCGTAATCCCTTCGGGCGTCTCTTCAAGCAGCTCCTGGTCAGGCAACACATTGCGGCGTTTAAAATAGTGTGAGATAGCACGATGCGTAAATACGGTAACCTCAAAGGTTTCACCGCTGACCCAGGGGTCGAGATTTTTCTCAAGTAATGCGAGCGTATCCGCATCCGGTGTAAAGGTCGTATTTTGTATATCAAACCAATGAATCTGACTTAGGGAAAAGGATTTTAACCTGCCATTTTCGGTGGCTTGTAAATACCATATATTTTTTTTGTTAATAAGTTTGTAGGGATTAACCAGTCTGGTTTTATTCTTATAAACAATCTGGCAGACAAAGTGCTGTTTAATCGATTTCTCTATGGCGGTTAAATGCTGACGAATATCTTTTTTCGCCGAATGTTCAGCCTCTCCATTCAGGATAAGAATATGGTTCTCTTCAGCCCGGGCTTCAAGGCTCCCCCAGAACTCTTTCCCTCTTTCAGGAAAGAAGGCGTCTGCATTCAGAAAATGTGCCAGTGCATGATGCAGGCCTTGCAAGCCGTGGGTTGGTGTAGCATGGATAAGACGATACTGACCATTACCGCTATGCTGAACTATCGGTGCCAGCGCATTGAGATCGCGATAGACAGTTCGTTCTGTAATGTTAAATTTTTGCATCAGGTCGCTGCGATTAACGACGCCGTTTAAATGGAGTTCCAGAATAATATCGACGAGGCGTTCAGCCGAGCGGCTCCGAACCGGCGTTGCCATAATGCATTCCCGTTTATTTTCGTGCGTGACTCTGAAAAGTGATGCGATCGCTGAAAAAACAGATCAGTGATACAGAGCCGAAATTTATCTTATGGATATATAACGACCCCGTGCAGGGTAAACATTAATTTTTTTTCGCGCTGGCCTGCTGTTCTGACAGGGGTAGATATTAATAATAAACAGACGAATTTACGTTCCGGAATGACGGCCTGAACGCAACCTTTAAAATAGATTTCAGTTCAATCTTTCTCACGCCGCGTGAAGAGTGGAAATAAACACCACTTTTAGTACGATTTTCGTAAAGTTTTCCTTTCCCAGGCCGAAAATTCTGTTATCTGTCTGATGGAAAGAGAAATCATGTTAAATCGTATCAAGATTGTCACCAGCTTGTTGCTGGTTTTGGCTATTTTCGGCCTGTTACAGCTGACATCCGGTGGTCTTTTCTTTAATGCCCTCAAGCATGACAAAGAGAACTTCACCGTCCTGCAAACCATTCGCCAGCAACAATCCACGCTTAACGGCAGTTGGGTCGCGTTGCTGCAAACCCGTAATACCCTAAACCGTGCGGGTATCCGTTACATGATGGATCAGAGCAATATTGGCAGCGGCGCGACCGTGGCCGAGCTGATGCAGATTGCTTCTGCTTCCCTGAAGCAGGCGGAAAAAAACTGGGCCGATTACGAAGCGTTACCGCGTGACCCGCGCCAGAGCGATGCCGCGGCCCTGGAAATCAAGCGTAACTACGATATCTACCACGGTGCGTTGGCAGAGCTTATCCAGTTACTCGGCGCCGGTAAAATTAACGATTTCTTCGATCAGCCGACCCAGAGTTTCCAGGATGGTTTCGAGAAACAATACGTCAACTATCTGCAGCAAAACGACCATCTCTACCAGGTTGCCGTGGATGACAGCAACAGCTCTTACAGCCAGGCTATCTGGGTTCTGTTGAGCGTGCTGATCCTGGTGCTGGTAGTTATCGTCGGCGTGTGGCTGGGTATCAAACAAACCCTGATCTCCCCACTTAACCGTCTGATCGACAGCATTCGACATATCGCCAGCGGCGATCTGGTTAAACGCATTGATGTGGAAGGGACCAATGAAATGGGCGAACTGGCCGAATCACTGCGTCACATGCAGGGTGAGCTGGTTCGGACCGTGGGTGACGTGCGTAACGGCGCCAATGCGATTTACAGCGGCGCGAGCGAAATCTCTGTCGGGAATAACGATCTCTCTTCACGTACAGAGCAGCAGGCTGCGTCTCTGGAAGAGACGGCTGCAAGCATGGAACAGCTGACGGCTACCGTGAAACAGAACGCCGAAAATGCGCGTCAGGCGAGCAACCTGGCACTGAGCGCATCCGAGACCGCGCAGAAAGGCGGTAAAGTGGTGGATAACGTGGTGCAAACCATGCGTGACATCGCGGGCAGTTCGCAGAAAATCGCCGATATTATTAGCGTGATTGATGGTATTGCCTTCCAGACCAATATTCTGGCGCTGAACGCCGCGGTTGAAGCCGCGCGTGCCGGTGAGCAGGGCCGTGGTTTTGCGGTAGTGGCAGGCGAAGTGCGTAACCTCGCACAGCGTAGTGCCCAGGCAGCACGCGAAATCAAGAGCCTGATTGAAGACTCTGTTGGTCGCGTTGAGCTGGGTTCAACCCTCGTTGAAAGCGCCGGTGAAACCATGGATGAGATCGTTAATGCGGTGACCCGCGTGACGGACATTATGGGTGAAATCGCGTCTGCGTCTGACGAGCAGAGCCGGGGTATCGATCAGGTCGGCCTGGCGGTTGCTGAAATGGATCGTGTGACGCAGCAGAACGCCTCGCTGGTGGAAGAGTCCGCCGCCGCTGCCGCCGCGCTGGAAGAGCAAGCGAGTCGCCTGACGCAGGCTGTCGCCGTGTTCCGCATTCAGCAGGAACAGATGAAATCACGTGACCCGGCATTAAAAACCCCGGCTCCGGTGATGGCGCGCAAAGCGGCTGCCACCAGTTCAGGTGATAACTGGGAAACCTTCTGATGTGAAAAACGTCCTGCTTCGGCAGGACGTTTGATCTGGCGGTGGCAAGCGTCATTACGCACTACGATGCCATGGCCGTGGCTTTAGCCTGACAGGCTCTCCGCATGCTCTCCGCAGGCTCACACGAACCCCGAAACTTCACCGATGCGATACATTTAACCTTCCGCGTTAACGACCTTGATTTCCACCATGCCGATGCCCAGCTTACGCGGTGAATGCCCAAGAATATTCCCTTCGTTTGTCGATTGCGGGTCGGGCGGAACAATCACGACCGTATTGCTGCGGGAAGGGTTATCGAAATGCAGCGTGGTCGTGGTGACCTCTTTGCTCAGCGTCAGCATCTGCTCATTATCCCCGATACGCACCGGAATCGGTTTATCCGCATTCGGGCCATAGGCTTTGGCGGTGATCACCAGATCGAATTTTTCAGGCAGGGGGCGGGTATACTCAATTTTCACCTCGTCGCCGAGCTGGGCATTGGACCAGCGTCCCCAGGATTCAGGACGAGAAATGCCGCTGAACTGTTTGACCTCTTCCGGCGCGCCCGCCACGTTAAACACGAAACTGTCGGCTTTATAGCGGATATCGTTATCAACCACTTTCAGCATATCTACGTTACGTTTATAGCGGTCGGTATCGATGACGACATCTTTAAAGGTCGTTTTGCCTTTCCAGCGATCTTTATCGACACGCTGCACCTGTTGTTCGCCCCCTAACTGGCCTTGCGACACGCACCAGTCGGTTGAGAGGGCCAGCGGCTGGGACCAAATCTGGCCCATTTTGTAGCAACGATCGACCCAGACGAAGTTATCGCGTGGCGCGAAATCGGCCAGCTGGAAACGGAGCGGGGCAGAGTATTCGCTTTCCGGCAGCGGCTCAACGCGATTGTCAGAGACCCGCAGCAAAAGCGGCAGGCGGAAGTGGCTCCCGGAGAAGGCGATCATATTTTTGGATTGATCGATGGTGAAGTCTTTCATCTCTTTCGGGAAGTTCCACAGGCGGATAACGTCCGGTTTCCAGGCCAGAATTTTATCCTTCATGTTGAGGAACACTTCAGACAGTGACTGACCTGAAAGCGTGCTTCGCCCCAGACCAATAAAGTTATCGCCGCCCAGAATATCAAGGACCGTTGCGCCGTTATCCATGGTGTTACGTTTGGTGGCAATCAGCTCCTGCTGAGGCTGGTCGCCGCGGATCACAAAGAACAGGTTGCTGCGGTCCAGCTTACTAAGCCGATCCCATGCGGTATTTTTCATTGCCAGATGGTCGGATGAGACCACAATCACCGTATTTTTAAACCACGGCGAGGCTTTGATCTTCTCGATAAAGGCCGCGATATGTTCCTGACTACAGGTGACGGCGCTGAACGACTGGTTAGGCTTGCCGTCAATGTCGTAGCGCTTGCGCTGGCAGGTACGCGAGATAAAACCGTCCGGATGGTGCGTGTCCACGGTCAGGGCAAAAAGCGAGAAACGTTTGCCAGACTGAGAAAGGGCTTCAAATTTCTTCCAGGTCTCGTCCAGCACGGTATCGTCGTAAAAGCCCCAGTCATTGCGGTAAGTGGGGTCGGCTACCGTCGTTTTAAGTTCTTCAGCGCCGTAAAGGTGGTCAAAACCGTGGGATTTCAGGAAGACATCTTTACCGGCAAAACGCAGGTTTGCGCCTTGCATGAAGTAGTTTTCGTAGCCGGAATTTTTCAGGATATCGCCGAGGCAAATATTTTGCGGGAAGAAACTCGACATGGATGCAGAAGCGTTGCCTTCAAAGGGAGCGAAAAGCGGAATACCACACTGAGAGGCGACCATGCCCGCGATGGTGTAATCGGTGCCCGGCAGCTGTGCCGTGTGGCTGAAATCCAGCCCTTCGTTTTTTATTGCCCCTAATTCCGGCGTAAGGCCCGGGAAAGCGTCCTCGTCAAAATAGGTGCGTTCCAGGCTTTCGCCATAAATATAAACCAGATTGAGTTTAGGGTGGGCAATCTGTTTTGACGGCTCTTTGTAATAGGCGATGAAGTCGGGATCGCCGTCGCGCGACTGGGATTTCACCAGTTCCGTTATCTGGTGAAAAGCCGGACTGGCATCGACGGAACCGAGCGCAAGGAGCAAGGCCAGCAGGCTGTAGCCCATATGATGCGGGCGATGACGACGGCGACGCAGGACCCAGCCGAGCGCGCCAAATACGGCGACCAGCGCCAGAATCAGGCCAAATCCAGGAAGTATGTACTTACTAACACCCGCGCCGGTCAGGCTGTTGGTTAAGGTGTAGAGGACGGCATCGTTGATCCCATCACCGGTAAAGTAATCGCTGGCGTAGAGGGTGATGTTTAAAACAATAAAAAAGCCCAATACCAGCAGCGTGGCGATAAACCACCAGGTATTGCGACCAGCCTTCCAGGCATAGATGCCGACGGAGGCCAGGAACAGGGTAAGGGATATAAACTCTGACAACAGCTTATCCTCAATGGTGCCTGTCTTATTAGCAGGCTAAGTGTCTATTTTTTGGTTGATACAATGTAATGACGAAGTCATACAGCTGCAATTCTAGTGACACGAAATTGTGCTGTTGTTAGGATTTGGTTTAGAAAGTGGAAAATTTGAACGCCGTCGCATCCTGCTAAAGGGCCGGAGAGACGCGGGGGGAGGACAACTCACTTCTTGCACCGCGTTGAGAGAATAATCGAATCAACGCGGCTGGGTGTGGCAGAAAATGGGTAATATCAGGAGAGGAAATTAACACCTTGTTTTAGCACTAAATCGCAGGCTTTGGTCTTTACTTGTTTTGCCAGCGACGAGTTGCCCAGCGTGGTCAGATTCAACTGCTGGCCGTTTTGCGCATTCAGGAGACCCTGAATCCCGTCCATATAGTTGGTATCCGCTTTCTGTTCCTGCGTATCCAGACCCAGCTTGCCCAGAACCTGATTTTTGATGTTCTGCGTATCCGTCACCGAGGCCAGTTTTTGCTTCGCGCAATACTCCAGAATACCTGCGGCATTATTCATCGTGCCTGCGCTCAGGCTTTGGCTGCTATCACCCAGCAAACCGGCGAGGGAGGAGGCTGAAAGACCGCTGTTTCCGGCGCTTCCGCTCTCTTTGGTCAATTCGCTGGCGGCGCTGGAAAGAGAATCCTGCCAGGAGGCCGCATGTGCAGCACCGGTAAGCAGCAGTGCCGTTAATGCTGTGCTAAGAAGACGTTTTTTCATCATATCTACCCAAACAATGCCTGTTACAGGCTGGAAGTCGCCCCAGTATATACCTGCTGTACATACAGCATTGCCGGAAATGTCTTAATACTCTTTGCCTGTGACGCGGCTGCGGAAGCTGTCCCAGTCAAAAATAACGTACAAACTGTTGCCGAGCTTCATGCGATCCATCACGCGATCGCCCAGCAGTCGGGTCATATCGTCAATGTTATGGTTGGTGAGCATGCCGGTGGGGCGCTTGGAGGAGGACCGACGATCGACGATCTGGTTAATGATCACTTTTTCATAGCGTGATTCAGTCTGGACACCGATTTCGTCAATCACCAGCAAATCAACGTTACTCAGATCGTTGAGCAGTTGCTCTTCGCTGGTTTCGCGGTTGCTAAAGGTGTCTTTCATAGCGGACATAATGTCGGCAACGGTAATGATCAGCACCGATTTTCCGCGCAATAGCAGCTCATTACAAATGGCGGCGGCAAGATGGTTTTTGCCCGTACCAGGTTTACCGCTAAAGATAAAACTGGCGATATTGCCATCAAATTCATCGACATACTGGCGTGCCAGGTTGAGGGCATTCATCTGCCCCTGCGACTCAACCTTATAGTTATCGAAAGAGCAGTTTTGATGCAGCGGACGAATGCCTGAGCGGTTAAAGGTACGCTGCATTTTCATGGCACGGTTTTCGCGGGCCAGCGCAGCCGCGCGCAATTGTCCCTGCTCCTTTTGCCAGGCCAGCAGCTCTTCACCCGTGGTGAAGGCGGGCTTTACGTTCGCAGGCATCATTTTTTGCAGACGCTTCATCAGGTCGCCGACGTTTTTCATTTGGCCCCCCGGAATCCCTGTGGGATATGTGAATCAGGTTGTGAGAATGCATTAATATCACGCTTCGGCTGACCGCCGGCGCTGGACCGATTAATCTGGATGCTACGCGCCAGTTTTTGCTGCCACTGCACGTGGTGGAACACTTTTCCCTCTGCCTGCCAGTAGGCGACAAAGGCGGCCAACTCTTCCGGCGTGACGGGTTTCGTCAGGGCGATGCCCCATAAACCGGCCAGCCGCTGGAAATCGGCGTCGGGTTGCCATCCTGCATACATGGCAAATTTGCCCATCGGAACGGCGACAGGGGCGCTGGTCGGTTCTTCGAAGAACTGGGTATCCAGGGCGACATCGCTTGCCGGGCGGGCCAGACGAGATTCTATCTCCAGAAGCTGGGCCAGACGCTCAGGCGTGATGGCATAGAATGCAGGGGCATTATCGGCAAAGACTGCGATTGTGCCGCCTTCGGCATTCGTTAGCACCCCTCGCGGGTCGCGCATAAAGGCATCAATACCAGCGACGCTGGTGGTCAGGATTCTGGAAGACATCACACTTTCTCTGCTGAATAACGGCGAACACATTATGGGCTTATGGTAGCACAGAGAGGAAGGGGCAGGTGAACCCTCTCCCAACAGGGAGAGGGGAAACGCTATCAGGCAATGATATTCAGCGTAACATCAATGTTGCCGCGGGTTGCGTTAGAGTATGGGCAGACGATATGCGCTGCATCGACCAGTTTTTTGGCTTGTGCAGGATCCATACCTTCGACGTGAATATTCAGTTTTGCTTCGATACCAAAACCGGTTGGCAGCGGGCCGATACCGACTTCGCCTTCAATGAACGCCTCTTTCGGCAGCGCAATTTTGTCGCGGGCGGAGACGAACTTCATTGCGCCCAGGAAGCAGGCAGAGTAGCCAGCGGCGAAAAGCTGCTCTGGGTTGGTGACGTCACCGCCCATGCCGCCCATCTCTTTTGGCACGCCGAGTTTAACGTCGAGTACGCCATCGGAAGAGGTTGCACGGCCATCACGGCCTCCGGTGGCTTTGGCTTTGGCAGTGTAGACAACTTTTTCTAAAGACATGGCAGGTTCCTCATCTTACATTTATATGTGCTATTAAATAGCGCGCGATATATAGGGATAAATCATTACTTATTCACTGTATCTCAAGCCTGATGGAGCTGCTGGCGTAATTGTTCCAGCTGGAGCTTGAGGGTATTCAAAGAATCCGCATCGCATTTAGCGGCACAGCCCACCGCATGTGGGATGGTCAGCGCCTGCTGCTGCAGCTCATGGCCTTGCGCCGTTAACGTGACCGCGACCTGACGTTCATCCTGACGCGAACGCTGGCGAAGAATCAGCCCTGCGCTTTCCATGCGCTTTAACAGCGGCGTCAGCGTGGCGGAATCCAGAAACAGACGCTCGCCGATCGCTGACACGGTAATGTCATCCTGCTCCCACAATATCAGCATAACCAGATACTGCGGATACGTCAGGTTCAGCGGTGCCAGCAACTGCCGGTACAGCTTATTAAGCGCCAGATTTGTTGAGTACAGAGCAAAACAGAGCTGGTTATCCAGCTTTAGCGCCGCGGTCGAGTCGTTCGTTTTTGCGTTCATGTAATGAATATAGATAGTGCGCGATTTAATTGCAAGCTATTTTAAGGGCAGGTGTAGCGCAATGCCACCTGCACGGCCATTTTTCGGTAATGTTCGCGCTGCGCCTGCTCATCCGCACCGTCTTCAAACAACAGGGTAAAGGTGTAACTGTTAGCCACATAATGAAAGCTGAAGCTGCTGATCAAACGATGCAAATCGCGGGCAGAAACGGTGTGGTTAAACAGCTGCTTTTCTTTACCGCGTCGCAGGATCTCCTCAAGCAGTTCCAGCGCGCTGCGGTTTACCTGGCGTAAATAGCTGGACTGCTGCATAAAGCGGCCCCGCTGCATGTTCTCCATGCAGATGATACGAATATAGTCAGGATGATCGGCATGATAATCAAACGTGGTTTCAACCAGATGAACGAGGGCTTCAACCGGCGGCATCCCGGCCAGGCTTAGCTGTTTTTCGCTGGCGCGAATTTGGGTGTAAACGTATTCCAGCGTCTGGAGATAAAGGCTCTCTTTATTCTTATAGTGATAGACCACCATGCGCTTGGTCGTGCCCGCTCTTTCGGCGATTTGCTCCATGCGTGCGCCGTTCAGACCGTATTCGGCAAACAGGGTAATAGCGCTCTGAAAAATTTTCTCCTTCAGACTGGAGTCTTCATGATGCTCAGCGATAACCACATCCTTTCCTTATATGACCAGACAGGGTGAATGATTATCGCCAGAGGCGCGGGATAACACAAATCTCACACCCGGGGACGTTTACGGTATAGCCACAGACCCGGGATCGACAGGCCAATGGACAGTGCGCCCACAATGGACGAGGCCTTCAGGAAGTTACTGAGCAGCAGGATCATTTGCGGCTCGCTGTAGCCAAAATGACTGATTTTCACAGCGGAGATCATCGCGGTATACGCTGAAATGCCAGGAAACATTGGGATGACGGCGGCGACAGTAAACACTTTAGGATGGGCCAGATACCAGCGTGACCACTGGATCCCAATGCAGCCAATTAACATTGAAGCCATGAAGGTTGACCACTCAATGTTGAACCCCGCGGTCATCATCACCATGCGTGAACCATGGCCAATCGCACCCAGTAAGGCGCACCAGGGCAGTGCGCGATGCGGCACGTTAAAGACCATGGCAAATCCTACGGCAGGAATGGCAGCCAATAGCATGTCTTGCACCAGCACGAAGAGAAAGTCCATTATGCCCATCCGCGTAACCCCCACAACGTCATCGCCATCACGACACCAATACAGGTCGCAAGCGTTAACAGACTGGCAATCGCCCATCGCGCAAGGCCCGTATTGATATGTCCTTTAAACATGTCTGCGACCGAGTTAATCAACGGAAAGCCGGGAACCAACAACAGCACGCTGGCCGCCATCGCGACGGTGGACGTCGTGGAGAACGCAGGCAGACGCAGCAGCAGCCCGGAAACTGTTGTCGCCACAAAGGCGGCGAGACAAAAGTTAATCTGAGGATGCAACTGTCGCTGGGTCAGAAGCTGACGCACATACATCGCAATGGCACTGGCAAAGAAGGTGACGACCGCACCGTCCCAGCCGCCTTTATTAAGCTTGCAGAAGCAGGCGCAGGAGAGCCCCACCATCACCACGACCAGCCAGCGCGGATAACGCAGCGGTTTAATATGGTTGAAGCGTTTTTCGACGGTGTCGAGATCCAGCAGCTTATGCTCGGCCATGATGACGATATGTTGCACTTCCGTCACCACATGCATGTTGATGCCACGGTCGTGGTTCTTACGCGTTGAAGTAAGACATTGCCCGTCTTTAATGGTCGTCAGCACGATGGCATTAGACGAGATGGCGCTTTCGACGCTGTCCATGCCGAGGGCCAGACCCAGACGTGTCGATAACTCCTCAACCAGTGCGCTTTCAGCACCGTGCTGCAATAAAAAAAGACCGCATTGAATACATAACCGCGTGACGGCCCGCTGTGATGACTGATCTACCTGCATGTGTTGCCCTGGTGAAAAAGTACGGTCAAACGCTTGCGAATGCTTACTTTTAGCACAGAGCAGGGCCCCCTTTGCGCTGGGTTAGATCAAGATTTGTGCATTCTGTTGGCGCCCAGAGAAACGACGTGAACGGTCATTTATATTTGTTATATGAATATTTGAGGCTTCAATAATAGGGTGTTTATATTTAGTTTTTCTAATTTCATATTTTATAGAGGACTGATTATGTTTTGCTTTTATTTGTGCGATATTAGGTTTGATTAGGCGATTCTTAGATAGTCAGCTGTATTGCCATATATGTAACGAATTAATTTTAACGTTAAGGGATGCGTGTGCTGCCGTATGCACACCAGGCGTTATCAAGCAAAATTATGAAGGGATTCGGAGAACCTATGTTATCAACAAACGGTAAATACGGGATTATTATTAGCAAATTACCTGTCATGCAAACGGGCCTGACAGGCGTAATGACACGCCACTTTCCCGAGTATGAACTGACATATTGTCGTTCACAGGAGGAGTTGACGTTACTTCAGTTGCGTCGCGCTGATGTTGTTATTGCTGATATTTCCGGTGATTACCGCAATCCTCGAGCCACGCTCGAACAGTATTACTCATTATTAAGTCAATACCGGGGAATTCATTGGATCTTTTTAGTATCACGTCCTTTATATCCTGTTGCCGTTGAGCTACTCATGCGCCCGGAGAGCACCTTGCTCTCTGACAGGGAACCTATCGAAGGCGTGATCGGTGCTATCCGCGCAGGTAGCGAACGTGCAGAAAGGATAAGCCAGACGTTACTGGCACCTGAGCCACAAGACATGGATGAAGGATATGAATCCTGTGTGTTGCTCACGCTTTCCGAACGCAAAGTGTTAAGGCTGATTGGGAAAGGCTGGGGTATTAACCAAATCGCCTCATTACTTCAGAAGAGTAATAAGACGGTCAGTGCACAGAAAAACAGTGCGATGCGACGGTTAGCGCTGCGTAGCAATGCCGAAATGTATGCGTGGATCAATAGTACACATGGAATGAGAGAGCTGAATTTAATTTCAGCCTATGGAGAACCAGAGGAATGGAAACGAACCCCACAAAGAGACACATCGCTGTCATCGAAAAGTGCATAATGAGTGCCGCGGGCCTGGCGCATTTTTTCACGGCGCCACCGCTTGATCAATATCAATTACATTTTTATTCAGATTTCGACAGTCTTAAAGCTGCAATGACGCAAATACCGTTCTTCTCTGTCATCTATTCTCTTTCAGATGGACGAGAAGAACGACGTAATTGCATGGTATCCATTCGTGAGCTGGCTATTACACGCAGTTCAGTACAGCGAATTGTTCTGGCGTCAGATGATATGGAAGCAAGACTGGTGAGCCATTTAGCCCCGTCACGCCTCCACGGAATCATCAGTAAATCGGCATCGCTCAACGATCTTAAAAATCAGCTCGTCACTTTGCTGAGTGAAACCCATCGGGTCAATGACAATATGTTGAATCACTGGCACGTCAGCCAGGGACGCATGTTAAGCCCGACAGAGCGAATGATTTTGCGCTATATGTCTTCCGGTTATTCCATTCCGGAAATTGCCGCCCAACTGGAGCGCAATATCAAGACGATACGTGCGCATAAATTTAATGCCATGATTAAACTGGGAGTCAATTCTGACGTAGGGCTGCTGGATGCGGCAGATATTCTGAAGCATGTGCCCGCGACCGATCCACGTCGTTCTTTAAGGATCGTCTCTTCGTTTTCTTAAAGACAAACTCACTGCGCCAGAGGCCCTGGCGCAGCGATTAAATGCAGACATCAATCCATTTTGCTGCCGTCAGTTCTGCCATTTTTTCTGGCGCGATACGCACCGCGCTGTGAATCGCACCCGCAGCGGGGAGCACTTCTTCATACTGTTTAAGCGAAACATCACAATACACCGCAAGCGGATTTTCCAGACCGAATGGGCAAACGCCGCCTACCGGATGTCCTGTCAGTGTCACCACTTCATCACAGCTCAGCATTCGCGCCTTAGCACCAAAGGTTGCCTTCAGCTTTTTATTATCCAGCCGCGCATCGCCTTTGGCGACAACCAGGATGACGTCGTTTTTAACCTTTAAAGACAAGGTCTTGGCGATTTGGCCAGGCTCAACGGAATGTGCTGCGGCCGCAAGCGCGACGGTTGCCGTGCTTTGACTAAGCTCAATAATTTCAATCTCTGGGGCGTTGTCAGCAAAAAATTGCCGCACTGACTGCAAACTCATGATTCCTCCTGACAAATTTCCTGCGTAATTTGTCATAAGAAATTATGCTCTGTAAATATCTCTTCCGTAACAAATATTCAATACCACTGATTTATGGATCGCCTTCACATTCACGGAAACCGGTTACAGTAACCGGTTGCAGAGCGTCAATGAGAGATGAATACTGTGGATGTAACCTCCTCTGCACCTAATAATAAGAGTCAACTATGAATCCAATCCGCTTGAGCAGTACTGCTGGCAAACGAACCAGCAAGGTTGTGAAAAAGATGTGTGGAATAACGTGTGGCGCGTGCGCGTCCAAAATGAACGTCTGACAGGAGAGCCGATATGTCTGCCAACCATGCTGCGTTTAATCTGATATTTCGTTTCGTCGAGAATTATGTCAGTCCGATTGCCGGGCGGATCTCCTCCCAGCGTCATGTGATGGCGATTCGCGACGGTTTTATCTCCGCGATGCCGTTTATGATTGTCGGCTCGTTTTTGTTAGTTTTCGCTTACCCGCCTTTCTCGCCAGACACCACGTGGGGCTTTGCCCGTGCGTGGCTGGACATGGCCAAACAGTTTGAAGGCCAGATACTGACGCCGTTTGATATGACGATGGGGGTGATGTCCCTCTATATCTGTGCGGCTATCGCCTATAACCTGGGCAAACATTACGTTAAGTCGCATCAACTTGATCCGTTTATGTGTGCGATGCTGTCGTTAATGGCTTTTTTACTGGTCGCGGCGCCTAAAACCAAAGGGACCTTACCCGTGGACAGCCTGGGGGGAACCGGGATCTTTACGGCAATCCTGGTGGCGATCTATTGCGTGGAGATGATGCGGTTCCTGAAAGCGCATAATATCGGCATTCGTCTGCCGGATCAGGTACCTCCGATGATCAAAAACTCTTTTGATCTTCTGATTCCGGTGCTGGTGGTTGTGTTGACGCTCTATCCTCTGAGCCTGTTAATTCAGTCGCAGTTCGACATGTTGATCCCGCAGGCCATTATGTCGATCTTTAAACCGCTGGTCTCCGCAGCAGACTCCTTGCCCGCGATTCTGCTGGCGGTACTGATTGGTCATCTGCTGTGGTTTGCGGGCATCCACGGTGCGGCGATCATCTCCGGTATGCTGCAAATGTTCTGGCTCACCAACCTGGGGGCTAACCAGACTGCGCTGGCACAGAGTGCACCGTTGCCCCATATCTTTATGGAGGCATTCTGGACATTCTTTATCGTCATCGGGGGGTCTGGCGCCACCATCGGTCTGGTGTTCTGTTATCTCCGCAGCCGTTCAGCCCACCTGCGCTCCATTGGTCGCCTGAGCGTGGTGCCGAGTATCTTCAATATTAACGAACCGGTTATTTTTGGTACCCCCATCGTGATGAACCCGGTGTTCTTTATCCCGTTCCTGCTGGCCCCAATGGTCAACGCCGTACTGGCCTGGGCAGCGATGAAGCTCGATCTGATTGGGCGCGTGATTTCAGTGGTCCCCTGGACCGCGCCAGCGCCCATTGGGGCCGCGTGGGCATTAGGCTGGGATTTCCGTGCGGCGGTACTGGTGATTCTGTTGGCGCTGGTTTCAGCAATTATCTACTACCCGTTCTTTAAGGTGTACGAGAAGCAACTGCTTGAACAGGAAGCGGAAGAGGCGCAGCGCGCTGAAGAGGAAAATCAGCAGGTCGCATAATGCAAAACCCGGCGGTGAGATGCCGCCGGGTTTTATGAAGCAGGATTATTTGAGCGTGCAGTCACCGCATTGCTGCACATCAGGCAGGCGATAGCGCTGGCAGCAGGTACGTCGGACAAGTATTCCGTCGCGCGGCACCACGGTGCGATAAAGGGGATTATCTCTGCCGTCCGCCAGCTGTTTTGTGAAGAAGCAAGACTGACGAAGCGCATCGACCTTCTCATCTCCCAGCAGTGTTTTCATCTCTGTCAAATACCAGTGAATTAAATACCCGGTATTACTCCAGATGAGCTTGCCATTAATTTCGCCCGTCGTTTCCAGCGCCTCGACCACCGGCATCAGCGCCTGAGAAACCAGCGTTTCCATCCGCGCCTGAGGTGACATCACGGTAGCCTGACGATCTTCATGCACATCAATCCAGAAACACGCGGCACGGCCTGTTTCGTGAAATTCTACGTGGAAATGCTCGGGTGAGAGCGCTAACGCTTTATCCTGGCTCAGCAGAGCCAGCATCAGCGGCGGCACCATCAGCCCGATATACCATTGCGCCCAAAGAGAGAGCAGCGGTTTGTTTTCCCGCGTTTGATCGGGTTGATTACGGTAGATATGGTCGGAATAGAGCGCCAGCAGAGAGCGCATTTCCGACGGGCGACGCCACTGTTCGAGCGTCATGGCCTGATGCGGATGCGGTTCATCCAGCTTGATGAAATCCAGCATGTAGGCGCGTGATTCCGCAATCTGATCCCGTATGGCCTCCGCAAGCGAAGTGCTCCCCGTGGAGAGACGGGCTCGCCAGAGAATTGCGTCAACATTTTGTGCGGAATGAGTGGCCATATAGGATTGGATAGGAATCTAAATGATAATGATTGCCAATCCTAACTATAGATAAAAGCATTCGCAAGCCTTTTGTCGGCAAAGCGAGAGGCTGACCTCAGATCGCCTGGTGTTCGGTGCTCAGCAGAATGGTGTTACGCCCAAGATGTTTCGCTTCATAGAGTGCTTTATCGGCTTTATCGAGCGCCCCTTCAATATCCTCACCTTCGAGCATGGCCATCCCGATGCTGATCGTGACGGTTGTTGCGACACTTTCATTAAACATATGCGGGATTTCAAGATCGTAAACCTGCTGGCGGATCCGTTCTGCCCTTTGGCGCGCCTGATCGAGGGTGATGTTGGTGAACAACACCATAAATTCCTCACCACCGAAGCGGGCGACAATATCCCGGGAGCGCACGGCATTTCGAATAGCGGCAGAGACGCGAATAAGCGCCTGATCGCCCATCATATGTCCGTAATGGTCGTTGTAGGCCTTGAAGTGGTCAATATCCAGCAGCAGGACAAAATGCTCACCGTTTTTTAGCGCAGGCAGGTTTTCGATGCGGTTCTGCAACCCGCGCCGGTTATACAGGCCGGTCAGAGGGTCCATCATGCTCAGGTCGTTCAACGTTTCGCGTTCTGCCTGTAAGCGATAAAGTAATTGCTGCGCAAACAGATCATTACGCTTTTGAATGACCTGATGTATCGCAATCCCGATCATTGGCAGGGCGACAGAATAGATCATCCTCAACCATTGATCGTGGGGGCTTAAAGACAAGCAGATAATAAACGTGGGTAATGAGTGCAGCGTAAACGCTTTGATGTCACTGGCAAAGGCGAGGGAGCCGATGAAAAGCACACTCAGCAACGCAACCAGTAAATAGGTCGACTGCTCATCGGCCACCTGAAAATATTTTCCTGCGATATGCCAGGCCCATAACCCGCCAAAAAAGAGAGAGATCAGCGGGATATTGATGGTTCGCGTTTTGTTTTTCCAGTGCCATGCCAGCAAAGACAGACTAAACGTCAGGATAATCACGATGGGCAGAGTCAGGGACTGTACGGTGTACAGCGGATTCAGCACACTAAAAAGGGCTGAAAATGTATTCAGGAACAGGAATAAACGTAAAGATAACTGATATTTCTTGTGGCGAAGCGAACGCCAGGATTGTGCTGTCATGTCGGTATATTTTATTAATACTTAATTAAATCAGACTGATGGCTGCCAATGTGTACGTGAAATGGTGAAATTATCAGGAACTAAAATATCAGGAAAATGTTATAGGTAGTTAACAGGTGTGCAATTTATCACCTTACTCATTTCCTGTCATTACAGGAAAGGTAAAGGTCGTAAGAATGTTTTGGCGACTGCTGACAAATGAGAAACTCTATCATATGATATTGGTTATCATTATCGTATCGAGAGAGAAAACCATGTTGAGCAACGTGCTGAGAAGTGGTTGGGGAGTGGTTCTGCCAGGGATCGTTCTTACCGGGTTGGCCTTTAGCGATCTCTCATTGATCGTCTGGAAAATGCTCATCGTAACCGGTTTACTGGTGACCTCAGCGATGATTTGGCACAAGCAATTGCGGCATTTCGTTCTGCTGCCATCCTGCGTCGCGCTGATAAGCGGGATACTGGTGATAATGATGAGTTTGAAATAACAGGGAATCAGAGAATTCAGAAGGGAGATAAGATAAGTGGTGCGAAGAGGGGGACTTGAACCCCCACGTCCGTAAGAACACTAACACCTGAAGCTAGCGCGTCTACCAATTCCGCCACCTTCGCACTGTTATCTTATTCTTTTGATATTGCCTCGTTGGTGCGAGGGGGGGGACTTGAACCCCCACGTCCGTTAAGACACTAACACCTGAAGCTAGCGCGTCTACCAATTCCGCCACCGTCGCCCGGTGAGAACAATATCAACATGGTTTGTGGTGCGAGGGGGGGGACTTGAACCCCCACGTCCGTAAAGACACTAACACCTGAAGCTAGCGCGTCTACCAATTCCGCCACCGTCGCATACCATTAATACTTATAAAAGTATCGCAACCACGGAGGCGCATTCTAGATGTTTTCCGCTGTTCGTCAACAGAAAATTGACCGGGGTGTTTTAATTGCTGCAAAAATGGGCATTCAGGCAACACGGCAGCGCGATGCTGCCGTGTCGATGACGTTACTTTTTCGCCTGACGCGTCATTACCGTACGGTACACTTTAAAGCGTCCCGTCTGCGCCAGCACTTCATGGAAGCCAAAAATTTCATCCAGCAGTTTTGGATACGGTAAGAAGGCGTTGGCCACGATGCGCAATTCGCCCCCGCTGCCAAGGTGACGAACCGCTCCGCGAATCAGGTTTTGTGCTGCTTCGAGGCTGGTTTCAACGCCATCATGGAACGGTGGATTCGAGATAATCATATCGAAACGGCCCGTGACTTCAGAGAAGACGTTGCTGGCGAAGACCTCGCCCTCAAAACCGTTTGCGGCAAGAGTTGCACGGCTGGCTTCTACCGCAGGCGCGCTAACGTCGCACAGCGTTAAGCGGACTTTTGGCGAATGGCTTGCCAGAACGGCCGAGAGCACGCCGGCGCCACAGCCCACATCCAGCACTTTGCCTTTGGTGTGCGGCGTCAGGGTGGAGAGCAGCAACTGGCTGCCAACGTCCAGACCATCACGGCTAAACACGCCCGGCAGGGTTTTGATGGTCAGGTTGTCCAGCTGATACTCGCCCCAGTGTTTTTCAGCATCAAAGGACGGCTTGTTATCCAGGCGACCATGGTACAGACCACAGCGGCGAGCACTGTCGATTTTCGTCAGCGTCGCGAAGCCTTCCAGCATTTGCTCGGCGCTGCGCACACCGCTGCGGTTTTCACCGACGACAAAAATATCGCACCCAACCGGCAGCAGGGAGAGAAGATTCATCAGCTGGAATTGCGCTTCCGGCTTGTTCTTTGGCCAGTAATAAATCAGCGTATCGCAATCCCCGATATCGGTTTGATCGGCGACCAGACTAAAACGCACGCGCTCTTCCATCTGACGGCTTAATACCTGCCAGTGGTGGAACTGCTGTGTATGTGCACGGCTGTCTGCACAGGTTAAACGAGCAGGCAGGTCATCCTGCATATCTCCGGCAAACAGAATACGGCTTTGTTCGAAATCATCACTGTGGCGCAGCAAGACTTCACTTGCCGGGGTAAATGCAGACATGAATTGTTCCTCAATAAACTCAGGCGGGGAGTATAGTAGTTTGTTGGCGGATATACGACGAATTTGCTATATTTGCGCGCCTGACAGACAGGAGTTTTTGCTATGACATCCCGACGAGACTGGCAGTTGCAGCAACTGGGCATTACCCAGTGGGCGTTGCGTCGCCCGACGGCGTTGCAGGGTGAAATTGCCATCTCAATTCCTGCGCATGTTCGTCTGGTGATGGTGGCAGAAGAGCTGCCCGCCCTGCATGAAACGGTTATTGGTGACGTCTTGCGTTCCTTACAGGTCACCCCCGATCAGGTGTTACAACTTACCCCCGATCGTGTGGCGATGCTGCCCCCTGAAAGCCGCTGTAACAGCTGGCAGTTAGGTGGAACGGAAGCGATTTCCCTTGAAGGTGGCCGGATCTTCTCGCCCGCGCTGGAAGAATTAAAAGCAAACCCAACCGCGCGCAGCGCGCTATGGCAACAGATCTGCACATATGAACACGATTTCTTCCCTCACGACGGCTGATCTGGCGACAGCATTCGCGATTGAAAAACGCGCCCACGCCTTTCCGTGGAGCGAAAAAACCTTTGCCAGTAATCAGGGCGAGCGTTATCTCAACTATCGGCTGGATGTTGAGGGTGAGATGGCCGCCTTCGCCATTACCCAGGTGGTGTTAGACGAAGCCACCCTGTTTAACATTGCCGTGGATCCTGCGTTTCAGCGTCGGGGTGTGGGCAAACAATTACTGGAGCATGTGATCCGCGAGCTTGAAAGCCGGGATGTGTTCACGCTGTGGCTGGAAGTGCGTGCTTCTAACGCTGCCGCTATCGCCCTCTATGAAAGCCTGGGCTTTAACGAGGCCACGATACGCCGTAATTACTACCCGACTGCCGAGGGACGTGAAGACGCCATTATTATGGCTCTGCCGATTGGATAACAAAAATAAGGTTGTAACGATGAAATGGGACTGGATTTTCTTTGACGCCGACGAAACGCTGTTTACGTTTGATTCGTTTGGCGGTCTACAGCGGATGTTTATGGATTATAGCGTGACCTTCACCGCGGAAGATTTTCAGGACTATCAGGCGGTGAACAAGCCGCTGTGGGTGGATTACCAGAACGGTGCCATCACTGCGTTACAGCTGCAGCATCAGCGCTTTGATGTCTGGGCCGAACGGTTAAACGTCAACCCAGGGGCGCTTAACGATGCCTTCCTTAATGCCATGGCGGAGATCTGCGCCCCGTTACCGGGTGCGGTATCTTTACTGAACGCGCTGAAGGGGAAAGCGAAGCTGGGCATCATTACCAACGGATTTACCGCGTTACAGCAAATTCGCCTTGAGCGTACCGGCCTGCGCGATTACTTCGATGCGCTGGTGATCTCTGAACAGGTTGGGGTACCCAAACCTGACCCACGGATATTTGATTACGCGCTGGAAAAAGCCGGTAACCCCGATCGCGATCGCGTATTAATGGTGGGCGATACCGCCGAGTCGGATATTCTTGGCGGCAATAAGTCTGGACTGGCGACCGTCTGGCTCAATGCGCACCGTCGCGACGTGCCGGAAGGTATCCACCCCACCTGGACGGTCACATCATTGAACGAACTGGAGCAACTCCTGTGTAAACAATGATTGCCTGCCCCCTGTTGATGGGTAAAATAGCCGCAATTTCGTATTCCATAATGCGTGGCCTGCTGCCGCGCTTTTAAAAGAAGATTCAATTATGACGTTGTCTCCTTATCTGCAAGAGGTGGCCAAGCGCCGTACTTTTGCCATTATCTCTCACCCGGATGCCGGTAAAACGACCATCACCGAGAAAGTGTTACTGTTCGGACAGGCGATTCAGACAGCCGGTACGGTAAAAGGCCGTGGTTCCAGCCAGCATGCAAAATCCGACTGGATGGAGATGGAAAAACAGCGTGGTATCTCTATTACCACGTCCGTGATGCAGTTCCCGTATCACGACTGCCTTGTGAACCTGCTGGATACCCCGGGCCACGAAGACTTCTCTGAAGATACCTACCGCACGCTGACGGCGGTTGACTGCTGTCTGATGGTGATTGACGCCGCGAAAGGGGTAGAAGATCGTACCCGTAAGCTGATGGAAGTCACCCGTCTGCGCGATACGCCGATTTTGACCTTCATGAACAAACTTGACCGTGATATTCGCGATCCAATGGAAGTGATGGATGAAGTCGAGCGTGAGCTGAAAATTGCCTGTGCGCCTATTACCTGGCCTATTGGCTGTGGCAAGCTGTTTAAAGGGGTGTACCACCTTTATAAAGACGAAGTTTACCTTTACCAGACCGGTAAAGGTCACACCATTCAGGATGTGCGCATCGTCAAAGGCCTGGATAACCCGGAACTGAATACCGCTGTGGGTGAAGAGCTGGCGATGCAGCTGCGCGACGAGCTGGAGCTGGTGAAAGGGGCGTCCCACGAGTTCGACAAAGATCTGTTCCTGGCCGGTGAAATTACGCCTGTCTTCTTTGGTACCGCGTTAGGCAACTTTGGCGTAGACCATATGCTTGATGGTCTGGTGGAGTGGGCACCGCAACCGATGCCACGCAAAACTGACACGCGTCTGGTTGAAGCCGCAGAAGAGAAGTTCACCGGTTTTGTCTTTAAGATTCAGGCCAACATGGACCCGAAACACCGCGACCGCGTTGCGTTTATGCGTGTGGTGTCGGGCAAATATGAAAAGGGCATGAAGCTGCGCCAGGTGCGTATCGGTAAAGACGTGGTGATCTCTGATGCGCTGACCTTTATGGCTGGCGACCGTTCCCATGTGGAAGAAGCCTATCCAGGGGATATCATTGGCCTGCATAACCACGGCACCATTCAGATTGGTGATACCTTCACGCAAGGTGAAATGATGAAATTCACCGGTATCCCGAACTTTGCGCCGGAGCTATTCCGTCGTATTCGTTTGCGCGATCCGCTGAAGCAAAAACAGCTGCTGAAAGGCCTGGTACAGCTTTCGGAAGAGGGCGCCGTACAGGTGTTCCGTCCTATTGCCAATAACGATCTCATCGTCGGTGCGGTCGGTGTGCTGCAGTTTGACGTGGTGGTTGCGCGCCTGAAGAGTGAGTACAACGTTGAGGCGATTTACGAATCCGTCAACGTTGCCACGGCACGTTGGGTTGAGTGTACTGACGTGAAAAAATTCGAAGAATTTAAGCGTAAGAATGAAATCCAGCTGGCGCTGGATGGCGGCGATAACCTGACTTACATTGCCCCAACCATGGTAAACCTGAACCTGACGCAGGAGCGTTATCCTGAGGTTCAGTTCCGTAAAACCCGCGAGCATTAATCCCCTTCAGAGCACGGTATTTGCCGTGCTCTGCTTAATTCCCTTCCTTATTAAACCCTTGCGGAATTTTCTTAATTCATCGTCTTTTCTTACCAATCGTTCGTATTTTCCCCAATTCTTAAAGCAGCCTTGTGATTGTGATCTATATTTAACTCAGTGTTTAGCACCTGGCACGAATGAAAAAGCTGTTTAACCTTAGTTTTATTGCTTTGCATTTCGACAGCGTGTTTATTCGCAAGATTAAAAACTATACGAAAGGAAGTTTGACGCTCAAATCATGAGCAAACTACAGGAATACATCGATGAATATGACAAGCCTGAAGATTTCTAAAACCCTGTTAGCCGTTACTCTGAGTGGTCTGATGATGAGCGGTTCCGTGATGGCGGAAACCACCACCATGGATAAAGCGCAGTCAACCACCGATAGCGCAGGGCAAAAAATCGATAGCTCTATGAATAAAGTCGGTAATTTCATGGATGACAGCTCAATCACAGCAAAAGTGAAAGCAGCTCTGGTGGATGATGAAAACATCAAGAGCACCGATATTTCCGTTAAAACCGATAAAAAAGTGGTCACGCTGAGCGGCTTTGTAGAAAGCCAGGCGCAGGCGGAGCAGGCAGTGAAAGTGGCGAAGGGCGTTGAAGGCGTCACTTCTGTTAGCGATAAACTGCATGTACGTGACGCAAAAGACTCGTCAGTGAAAGGCTATGCAGGCGATACGGCAACCACCAGTGAAATCAAAGCTAAACTATTAGCTGATGACATCGTGCCGTCGCGCAAAGTGAAAGTTGAAACCACGGATGGGGTGGTTCAGCTGTCCGGTACGGTGGATTCCCAGGCGCAGGTAGAACGTGCCGAAACTATCGCTAAAGCTGTTGATGGCGTGAAGAGCGTCAAAAACGATCTGAAAGCGAAGTAAAAATAACACCTGGAAAAACGCCGGTGAGCACCTTATGGCTCACGTATAGCGGCTGATATTAACTATGGTAAAGGAGAGTCTTATGTTTCGTTGGGGCATCATATTTCTGGTTATCGCGTTAATTGCCGCTGCCTTGGGCTTTGGTGGTTTGGCGGGTACAGCAGCATGGGCAGCTAAAATTGTCTTCGTTGTGGGTATTATTCTGTTCCTGGTCAGCCTGTTTACCGGACGCAGACGTCCGTAGCAACACGCTATCGTAAACATCCTCAAAAGCCAGTCCTCGTGACTGGCTTTTCTCGTTTGAGTGAGGAAGCCGTGTGAGTTACTGTGTCTGCATAAAATAATCAAAACAGGAAGGCAGAGGTGGGGCAACGAATTCCCGTTACGCTCGGTAATATTGCGCCGCTGACGTTAAAACCTTTCCACGCAGGGCAGATTGCGTTGGTGTGTGAGGGTGGCGGGCAGCGAGGCATTTTCACGGCTGGTGTGCTGGATGAATTTATGCGCGCCGACTTTAACCCGTTTGACCTGTATTTCGGCACCTCTGCCGGGGCACAGAATCTCTCCGCCTATGTCTGCCAGCAGCCGGGCTATGCGCGCAAAGTCATTATGCGATACACCACCTCGCGGGCGTTTTTTAACCCCATGCGCTTTGTGCGTGGCGGCAATTTAATTGACCTGGACTGGCTGCTCGATGCGACCGCCAGTGAAATGCCCCTGGCGATGGACACGGCTGCACGGCTTTTCGATACGGGCAAAGAGTTCTGGATGTGCGCCAGCCGGGGTGATGATTATTCGCCGGGTTATTTCAGCCCGCAAAAAGAGAACTGGCTGGACATCATTCGCGCCTCCAGTGCTATCCCGGGGTTCTATCGAACGGCGGCCGCGCTGGATGGGATCAACTATCTGGACGGTGGGATCAGCGATGCCGTCCCCGTTCAGGAGGCGGCGCGACGCGGGGCGAAAACGATCGTCGTGATCCGCACGGTCCCGTCGCAAATGTATTACACCCCGCAGTGGTTTAAACGTATGGAACGCTGGCTGGGCGACAGCAGCTTGCAGCCGCTGGTGAACATCGCTCAGCGCCATGAAAGCACCTATAGCGCCATGCAGCGCTTTATCGAAAAGCCGCCGGGCAAGCTGCGGATTTTTGAAATTTACCCGCCAAAACCCCTCGCCAGTATGGCGCTCGGCAGCCGTTTACCGGCGTTACGCAATGACTACAAAACGGGCCGTTTATGTGGCCGCTATTTTCTGGCAACGGTGGGCAAACTGCTCGCCGGGCAAGCGCCTCTTCAGCGGCATAAAGGGATCATTACACCGCCCGCGGTGGTGGCAAATGATGCCGTCGCGGTGCCGATTGTGAACGCGCCGCACGCGAACGATACCACCTATGACAGCGAGGATTTGGCGTGACTTATCGCTTTATCGATACCCACTGTCATTTCGATTTCCCACCGTTTAGCGGCAACGAAGTGCACAGCATTGAGCAGGCGGCGAGTGTGGGTGTAAAAGCGATCATCGTCCCCGCCATTGAAGCGGCGCGCTTCGATCGGGTGATCGAACTCGCCCACACGCATCCGGCCCTGTACGCCGCGCTGGGCTTGCATCCGATCGTCATTGAAAAGCACCAGGACGATCACCTTGATCGCCTTGAAGAGAGCATACTGACGGCGGGCGACAAGCTGATCGCGATCGGCGAAATTGGTCTCGATCTTTATCGTGAGGATCCGCATTTTGACCGTCAGCAGGCGATCCTGGATGCGCAACTGAAACTGGCGAAACGTCACGATCTGCCGGTGATCCTGCATTCGCGTCGCACGCATGACAAGCTGGCGATGCACCTGAAACGCCACGATCTGCCGAGAACCGGCGTGGTCCATGGCTTTTCAGGCAGCCTGCAACAGGCGCAGCGTTTTATCGCGGCAGGTTATAAGATTGGCGTAGGTGGAACGATTACGTATCCGCGTGCCAGCAAAACGCGGGAGGTGATGAGCCAGCTCCCTCTTTCTTCACTGCTGCTGGAAACGGACGCGCCCGATATGCCATTGAATGGTTTTCAGGGGCAACCAAACCGCCCGGAGCAGGTTGCGCGCGTGTTCACTACGCTCTGTGAATTGCGGGATGAACCCGCTGATGTGATGGCCGACGCCTTGCTCAATAACACCCGCGAGCTGTTTGGCATCACTCTATAAATAGTGTGCCGGACGAATCACGCTAATCTTCTCTTTTTCCAGCGCCTGCGCCAGCGGCTCGACATCTTCTGCCGTTGCGCTTCGCCAGGCTGCCGCGTCGCCATAGACCCCGTGAGCATGAAAGGCGTTAATTCGTACAGGTATTTTACCGAGCGAATGAATAAAGGTGATAAGGGGTTTGAGATTTTCCAGATAATCACTGTGGTCGGGGATCACCAGCAGCCGCAGCTCAGTCAGGCGATGATGCTGAGCCAGCCAGCGAATGCTCTGCTTAATCAATCCGTTTTCGCGTCCGGTCAGGAAGCGATGATGGTCATTGTTCCACGCCTTCAGATCGAGCATCGCGCCATCAAAAACAGGGAACAGTTTTTGCCAGCCGGTTTCGCTTAATAACCCATTGCTGTCCACCAGGCAGGTTAACTGTTTCAGCGTCGCATCGGCTTTAAGCGTACTGAACAGGGCGACGAGGAAGGGCAGTTGGGTGGTGGCTTCGCCGCCGCTGACGGTAATCCCTTCGATAAACGGGGCGACCTGGCGGATCTGGGTGACAATATCCGTCACGCTGAGACGCAGCGCCATTGGCGTGGCCTGCTGCGGACACAGATGCAGGCATGTATCGCATTTTTGACAGTCTTCCTCCTGCCACCAGACGCGCCCCGCCTGAATATTCAGGGCTTCATGTGGGCAGTGTGGCACGCAAACACCGCAATCATTACACCGCCCAATGGTCCAGGGATTATGGCAGGTTTTACAGCGCAGGTTACATCCTTGCAGAAACAGCGCCAGGCGACTGCCCGGCCCGTCCACGCAGGAGAAAGGAATAACCTGACTAACTAAAGCGCATCTGTTGTTCATGGCTTATCACGCGTGGCTGACGTTCAAGAATACGGGTATTGCGTGCGGCCTCTTCACCCAGCCAGGTGGTATTCGTGCGGGAACCCTCAGCGCGATATTTTTCCAGATCGGACAGGCGCACCATATATCCCGTCACGCGTACCAGATCGTTGCCCGCAACGTTGGCGGTGAACTCCCGCAGCCCGGCTTTAAACGCGCCAAGACAGAGCTGCACAACGGCCTGCGGGTTACGTTTGATGGTTTCATCCAGCGTCAAAATATCGCTAATGCCAGAATGATAATAACGATGGTGAGGGGCAACCGTCAGCAAATGGTTAATTGGATCGGGCTCCTCGCCGTACGGAAGTCGTGCACCCGGCGTGGTGCCCGAGTCTGAACTGATGCCGGATTGGGCATGTAACATGGCGCGCTGTTTCCAGCCATGTTTAACCGGCGTGCTTTCAACGAAGGCGGCGAGCGCTTCGCTGATGCGATAACCCAGCGCATTCGCCTGGGCGTCTTTACCGTAACGTCCGGTGATAGCGTCTTTTTCACACAGCGTATTAACGGCTTCTGCCAGGCCATACATGCCAAACATCGGCACAAAGCGTTCAGGCACTATCAGTCCTTCTTTGACCAGGAAGCTATTCTCAAAGAAGCCGGATTGTTCATAGAGGAAGTCGCAGCGGGCATTGATGATCTCCATCTGCTGCTGGCAGTAGTGCGGCAGTGTGTGAGTAAAGAAATCGTCTACCGACGCGCTCTGTTCGGCAATGGCTTTCAGATTCAGGCGCACCAGCGTGCTGCCACCGCCTGCCAGCGGCAGCGAATTGTAGCAACTGACCACACCATAATCGCCTTTTGTGAAAATTTTATCATTTTCAGGGCCGTTTGAAATATGTGGCTTACTGCATTCACAGATGTTTTTTGCCACTTCAAGCAGAAGGTCGTCAGGGGTGATGTCTGGATCATAAATAAACGTGAGGTTGGGTGCGACCTGCTTCAGCTCTGCATCTGCGCGTAAGATGGCGCGGGTGATGGGCGTATCGTATGGGCCGATATTGGCATGCATAAACGCATCCGGCAGGGTGCGATCGAGGTATCGCCAGAAACGTTTTATGCGGATATCGATCGCTTCTTGTGTTAGAATTCTAACATAAGGTTGCAATATCGCATCGAGCTGGCCCAGATAGACCGGCATCGAGGTGACCGAAGGAACATGGTGGTAGAGGATGGTCAGCAAAGAGAGAGCATCATCAAGATCTTTCGCACCTTCCAGTTCCAGCCATTGCGAGCCGTTTGCCAGGAATTTTGCGTAGTCCGGCAGAACATAACGCGGCTTGTAGGGCGCATGGCCTTCGAACATGTCACAGATAAATCCCGCGTCCAGCGCAGCGCGAGCAGCGTCAGTCAGGCCGGGATAGGGCAGATTGTTTTCGGCTTCCAGTGCCAGGAAGTGACGTTTTTGCGCGGGTGATAGCACAGGGCTTGTCACAATTTTCTGGCAACGTTGTTGCAGGGCGTCAGGGCCGGAGGTGGACATGTGCGCTTCCTTATTATTCTGCAAAGTGTACGCAGATTGTAGAAAGTCATCCCGTCGGTGCTTTTGATCCCACGCGGGTGATTGCTGCTTTAGCCAGCAGACAGAGTGATAAAACTTGAGAGAGATCTCATTACAGTAATGCAAATTTGTATGCAGTTTTCATTAACTGTGATGAATGTCGAAGTGTGAATGCGGGTGAATGTTAGAATATTCACAGGCCCGCAAGGTGAAAATTTATACGGCAATGCCGTTGGAGAATGTTATGACCGATTTAACTGCAAGCAGCCTGCGCGCGTTGAAACTGATGGACCTGACCACCCTGAACGATGACGATACCAACGAGAAAGTCATCGCCTTGTGCCATCAGGCGAAAACGCCAGTGGGTAACACTGCCGCTGTCTGTATCTACCCGCGCTTTATCCCTGTTGCTCGTAAGACGTTGAATGAGCAGGGCACGCCGGATGTGCGCATTGCAACCGTGACAAACTTCCCGCATGGCAACGACGATATTGATATCGCGCTGGCAGAAACCCGTGCGGCAATTGCCTACGGTGCTGACGAAGTTGACGTGGTATTCCCGTACCGCGCGCTGATCGCCGGTAACGAGCAGGTAGGTTTCGACCTGGTGAAAGCCTGTAAAGACGCTTGTGCGGCGGCAAACGTGCTGCTGAAAGTGATCATCGAAACCGGTGAGCTGAAAGAAGAAGCGTTAATCCGTAAAGCTTCTGAAATCGCCATCAAAGCCGGTGCCGATTTCATCAAAACGTCTACCGGTAAAGTGCCGGTCAATGCCACGCCGGAAAGCGCGCGCATCATGATGGAAGTCATTCGTGATATGGGCGTGGAAAAAACCGTTGGTTTCAAACCGGCAGGCGGCGTGCGTACCGCAGAAGATGCGCAGCAGTTCCTGGCGATTGCCGATGAACTCTTTGGCGCTGACTGGGCTGATTCCCGTCACTATCGTTTTGGCGCATCAAGCCTGCTGGCCAGCCTGCTGAAAGCGCTGGGTCACGGCGACGGTAAGAGCGCAAGCAGCTACTGATTTTCATCCTGCGGCGGGTCATCCGCCGCAATTAACCTGTTTTCTCGGGGGTTACCGTGTTTCTCGCACAAGAAATTATTCGTAAAAAACGTGATGGTCTGGCATTAAGCGACGAAGAGATCCGCTTCTTTATCAATGGCATTCGTGATAACACCATTTCAGAAGGGCAGATCGCTGCGCTGGCAATGACCATTTTCTTCCACGATATGTCTATGCCTGAGCGTGTCTCGCTGACCATGGCGATGCGAGATTCAGGAACCGTTCTGGACTGGAAGAGCCTTAATCTCAACGGCCCGATCGTTGATAAACACTCTACCGGCGGTGTGGGTGATGTCACCTCCCTGATGCTGGGCCCTATGGTGGCGGCCTGTGGTGGATACATCCCAATGATCTCCGGGCGCGGCCTGGGTCATACCGGCGGTACGCTCGACAAACTGGAAGCCATTCCGGGCTTCGATATTTTCCCGGATGACAATCGCTTCCGTGACATTATTAAAGATGTGGGTGTGGCGATTATCGGCCAGACCAGCTCTCTTGCACCGGCGGACAAGCGCTTCTATGCGACCCGCGATATCACCGCGACCGTTGACTCTATTCCCCTGATTACCGCCTCTATACTCGCCAAGAAACTGGCGGAAGGTCTGGATGCGCTGGTCATGGATGTGAAAGTCGGCAGCGGCGCCTTTATGCCGACCTATGAACTTTCCGCCGCGCTGGCAGAAGCCATTGTGGGCGTCTCCAACGGTGCGGGCGTGCGTACCACCGCTCTGCTGACGGACATGAACCAGGTGCTGGCATCCAGCGCAGGCAACGCCGTGGAAGTGCGTGAAGCCGTGCAGTTCCTTACCGGTGAGTACCGTAACCCGCGTCTGCTCGATGTAACCATGGCCCTGTGTGTAGAGATGCTCATCTCCGGCAAGCTCGCCAAAGACGATGCTGACGCTCGTGCCAAACTTCAGGCGGTGCTGGATAACGGCAAAGCGGCAGAGATCTTTGGCCGCATGGTAGCCGCGCAGAAAGGCCCGACCGACTTCGTGGAAAACTACGCGAAATACCTGCCAACGGCGACGCTCAGCAAGGCGGTTTACGCCGATACCGAAGGCTTTGTCTCGGCGATGGATACGCGTGCGCTGGGCATGGCGGTTGTGTCGATGGGCGGCGGTCGTCGCCAGGCGTCGGACACTATTGATTACAGCGTGGGCTTTACCGATATGGCGCGGCTGGGCGACAGCGTGGATGGCCAGCGTCCGCTGGCAGTGATTCATGCGAAAGACGAAGCCAGCTGGCAGGATGCGGCGAAGGCGGTGAAAGCGGCAATTCAGCTTGACGATAAAGCGCCTGAAAGCACACCAACGGTCTATCGTCGTATTACTGATTAACTGTATACTGATCTGATCACTTACTTTTGAGCACTACGTACGGAGAACAATTATGAAACGTGCATTTATTATGGTGCTGGACTCATTCGGCATCGGCGCAACCGAAGATGCAGAACGTTTTGGTGATGTGGGTTCCGATACCATGGGACACATCGCAGAAGCCTGTGCAAAAGGCGAAGCGGATAATGGCCGTAAGGGCCCGCTTAATCTGCCTAACCTGACCCGTCTGGGCCTGGTTAAAGCGCACGAAGGTTCTACCGGCAAAATCGCAGCCGGTATGGACGGCAATGCGGAAGTGGTAGGCGCTTACGCCTGGGCGCACGAGCTTTCATCCGGTAAAGATACCCCGTCAGGTCACTGGGAAATCGCCGGTGTACCGGTGCTGTTTGACTGGGGCTACTTCTCCGATCACGAGAATAGCTTCCCGCAGGAGCTGCTGGATAAACTGGTTAAGCGTGCCAATCTGCCGGGCTACCTCGGTAACTGCCACTCTTCCGGTACCGTGATTCTGGACGAACTTGGTGAAGAGCACATGAAAACCGGCAAGCCGATTTTCTACACCTCTGCCGACTCCGTGTTCCAGATTGCGTGTCATGAAGAGACCTTTGGCCTGGATAAACTTTACGAGCTGTGTGAAATCGCGCGTGAAGAGTTGACCGAAGGCGGCTACAACATTGGTCGCGTCATTGCACGTCCGTTTATCGGTGACAAAGCGGGTAACTTCCAGCGTACCGGTAACCGCCACGACCTGGCCGTTGAGCCACCGGCACCGACTGTGCTGCAGAAACTGGTTGAAGAGAAAGACGGTCACGTAGTGTCCGTGGGTAAAATTGCCGACATCTACGCTAACTGCGGCATCACCAAAAAAGTGAAAGCCACCGGCCTGGACGCGCTGTTTGACGCCACGATCAAAGAGATGAAAGAAGCGGGTGATAAGACCATCGTCTTCACCAACTTCGTGGACTTCGACTCCTCATGGGGTCACCGTCGTGACGTAGCCGGTTATGCCGCAGGTCTGGAACTGTTTGACCGTCGTCTGCCAGAGCTCATGGAGCTGGTAGGGGAAGATGACATTCTGATCCTGACCGCTGACCACGGCTGCGACCCGACCTGGACCGGTACCGACCACACCCGTGAGCACATTCCTGTGCTGGTGTACGGCCCGAAAGTGAAACCTGGCTCGCTGGGCCATCGTGAAACCTTCGCTGATATCGGTCAGACCATCGCGAAATACTTTGGTACGTCTGACATGGAATATGGCAAGGCTATGTTCTAAACGGATTGGGTGCGGCCTTATGCCCTCACCCCGGCCCTCTCCCACAGGGAGAGGGAGAACAGAATTTAGGCCGGGTAAGGCGTAGCCGCCACCCGGCAAAAACAACAATGTAAAAGGAACTGAAGATGGCAACTCCTCACATTAATGCAGAAATGGGTGATTTCGCTGACGTCGTATTGATGCCGGGCGACCCGCTGCGCGCAAAGCACATTGCTGAAACTTTCCTCGAAGACGTGCGTGAAGTGAATAACGTGCGCGGCATGCTGGGCTTCACCGGTACGTACAAAGGCCGCAAAATCTCCGTGATGGGCCACGGTATGGGTATCCCATCCTGCTCCATCTACACCAAAGAGCTGATCACCGATTTCGGCGTGAAGAAAATCATTCGCGTAGGCTCCTGCGGTGCGGTACGCATGGACGTTAAGCTGCGTGATGTGGTGATTGGTATGGGTGCTTGCACCGATTCCAAAGTGAACCGTATCCGCTTTAAAGATCATGATTTCGCCGCGATTGCGGACTTCGATATGGTGCGTAACGCGGTTGACGCGGCAAAAGCACTGGGCGTTGACGCGCGCGTAGGCAACCTGTTCTCTGCCGACCTGTTCTACTCCCCGGACGGCGAAATGTTCGACGTGATGGAAAAGTACGGCATCCTGGGCGTGGAAATGGAAGCGGCTGGTATCTACGGCGTTGCGGCTGAATTCGGTGCAAAAGCGCTGACCATCTGCACCGTGTCTGACCATATCCGCACGCACGAGCAGACGACGGCTGCTGAGCGTCAGACCACCTTCAACGACATGATCAAAATCGCGCTGGAATCCGTTCTGCTGGGCGATAAAGAGTAATTCTGTCTCTTCCCGCCCTCTCCCTGTGGGAGAGGGTTGGGGTAAGGACACCAGAGCGCATCTAACGCACTGCCCGTGCAATCCACGCCGACAGTTCCCGCAGCTCTTTTTCCTGTTCCGGGAAATCTCCCCGCAGCGCATCACACGCCTGTTGCAGCATGTCTGCTCGATATAAACAGCCCTGTAATCGCGCGGCCAGCGCTTCTAACGGTGCCGGGTTCAGGCTATCGGTGAAAACCTGCGTGCGGGTGATGTGGCCCTTTTCAACGTCGAAATGCAGTTCCACGCCACCCCAGGTGAAACGCTCATCCAGAAGATGTGAGAAAGCGGGAGCCTGACCAAAATTCCACTCCCAACTGCTCTGTCGGGCGAAGGTCTCAGCAAAGTTGGGCAGATCGGGCGTCTTGTCAGGAGAGATCACTTCTGCGTCAACGCGCTCGCCATAGTGGGCAAAAAAGGCCTCGCGTACTGCATCGCAAACCTGTTCATGGGTAATACCCGGCAGCAATTCAACCAGGTTCGCCACGCGACCGCGCACGGAGGTGATCCCTTTTGCCTGGAGCTTTTTCTTATCCGGATTGAGATAATTCGCCAGACGGCTGAGATCGGCATTCAGTAATAATGTGCCGTGATGGAAGCCGCGGTCCAGGGTTTCACGGTACGCGGAGCCGGAGACTTTACGATCGCCTTCGGCTGTTTTCACCACCAGGTCGTTTCGCCCTGATGCTTCCGTCGTGACGCCCAGCGCATTCAGTGCGTTAAGAACAATGGCCGTAGAGATGGTTTTATCATATTCTGGTTTGCCTGCCATAAAGGTGAAACAGGTATTGCCCAAATCGTGAAACACCGCGCCGCCGCCGCTGCTGCGACGAGCAAGACGCACGTTGTCCTCTTCCATTCGACGCGTATTGCACTCTTTCCAGGGGTTTTGCGCCCGGCCTATTACCACCGTGTCGGCGTTACGCCAGAGGAACAGCACCCGTTGCGTGGCCGGCATCTGGCGGAAGATGCACTCTTCCACGGCGAGATTAAACCAGGGATCGTAAGAGTCAGAGATAAGTAAGCGTAACGTCGTCATGGCAGAGTTCCTTTTCCGAATCATTCGCCTACTGTATCACTAATCTTTCTTGTCGCTCTCTTCCTCTTCCGGGACCGATTTACTGGCAGTCAGCAGGAAAGGGGACTGTTGCCAGCGGGTTCGTTTGCCCTGGAGCAGGGTACGCGTTAGCACAACGCCAATGGCCAGGGAAAGCAGCAGCATCAGACGCAGAATATTGGTGGTATTATCGACCTGCCTGGACTCGGTCGCCAGCGTGTGGGTATCGAGCGTCAGACGCAAATAACCCAGCGGGCCATTTTTTCCCTGAATGGGTTCAACGATCTGTTGATTAAAATATCCCCCGGCCTTTTTGCCATCCAATGCCAGTCGATCGCGCACGTCAACCTGCTCGCCGGAGCGGGCGATCAGGTTGCCTTCTTCGTCATAGACGCCAGCATCCAGAATACGGCTCTCTTCCGTCAACTGGCGCAGGACCTGGCTTATCCGTTTTTCATCCGGCGTTTCGGTCCGCATCGACGGCGCAACGTTGAGCGTCACCTGACGAGCCAGCGTGCGGGCCAGCTCTTCGAGCTGAGGGTTACGCTGTCGTTGGTGATTCTGACTGAACCACGAAGCCCCTTGCATCAGCGCGACCAATAATGCGAGACAGGATAAGACAATCACGGCACGATGGAGCCGGAATTTCAGTTTTGCGCGAGCCATATTCCACCTGCTGAAAATTTACGAGTTAATGTTGCCAGAAGTGATGGTTACAAGGTAGCCTCATGCGTTATTTTCCCTCGCGGAACCAACCGGCGCGAACCAATCTACAGGAGCTTCAATGCCGAACATTACCTGGTGTGACCTGCCAACGGATGTCTCTTTATGGCCAGGATTGCCGCTCTCTTTAAGTGGTGATGAGGTAATGCCCCTCGATTACCATGCGGGTCGTAGCGGCTGGCTGCTGTACGGTCGCGGTCTGGATAAGCAAACGCTGACGCAATATCAGACCAAACTCGGTGCTGCGATGGTGATCGTTGCGGCCTGGTGTGTGGAAGATTATCAGGTATTGCGTCTGGCCGGTTCACTCACTGCGCGCGCCACACGTCTGGCGCATGATGCCGGTCTGGATGTCGCGCCGCTGGGAAAAATTCCTCATCTGAAGACGCCGGGCCTGCTGGTGATGGATATGGATTCCACCGCCATCCAGATTGAGTGTATTGATGAACTTGCCAAACTGGCCGGAAGCGGCGAGATGGTTGCCGAAGTGACCGAACGCGCCATGCGCGGCGAGCTGGATTTTACCGCCAGTCTGCGTCAACGCGTGGCGACGCTGAAGGGCGCAGACGCCAATATTCTGCGTCAGGTGCGTGATGAACTGCCGCTGATGCCAGGATTAACCCAACTGGTCCTGAAGCTTGAAACGTTGGGCTGGAAAGTGGCTATCGCCTCCGGCGGGTTTACCTTCTTTGCCGATTACCTTCGCGACAAGCTGCGTTTAACCACCGTGGTCGCCAACGAACTGGAGATCATGGACGGTAAGCTCACCGGTCAGGTGATTGGCGATATCGTGGATGCGCAGTACAAAGCCAACACCCTGACGCGCCTGGCGGATAAATATGAGATTCCCGTCGAGCAGACCGTGGCGATTGGCGACGGTGCGAACGACCTGCCGATGATTAAAATTGCGGGTCTTGGCATTGCGTATCATGCCAAGCCTAAAGTGAATGAAAAGACCGAAGTCATTATTCGTCATGCTGACCTGATGGGGGTGTTTTGCATCCTGTCTGGTAGCGTGAACATGAAGTAATGACCGATTTTTACAGGCCGGTAGCGCGCGAACGCCAACCGGTCTGCCGCACAGAAATAACGAGGTAAACCGTGGCGAAAGCTCCAAAACGCGCATTTGTCTGTAATGAATGTGGTGCCGATTACCCGCGCTGGCAGGGGCAATGCAGTGCCTGTCATGCCTGGAACACCATTACCGAAGTGCGTGGTGTGGCCGCTTCGCCTACCGTGGCCCGTAATGAGCGCCTGAGCGGCTATGCGGGTAACGCGGGCATTTCTAAAGTGCAGAAACTCTCGGAAATCAGCCTGGACGAAGTCCCACGTTTTTCGACCGGCTTTAAAGAGTTTGACCGCGTGCTGGGCGGCGGTGTGGTCCCCGGCAGCGCCATTCTGATCGGCGGGAATCCCGGAGCAGGGAAATCCACTCTTCTTCTGCAAACCCTGTGTAAGCTCTCCGAACAAATGAAGACGCTGTACGTCACCGGTGAGGAGTCCTTGCAGCAGGTGGCGATGCGTGCGCACCGTCTCGGCCTGCCTACGGGCAATCTCAATATGCTCTCCGAAACCAGCATCGAACAGATCTGCATGATTGCGGAAGAAGAGCAGCCGAAGCTGATGGTCATCGACTCCATTCAGGTGATGCATATGGCGGATATTCAGTCTTCGCCGGGCAGCGTGGCACAGGTGCGAGAAACAGCGGCCTATCTGACCCGCTTTGCCAAAACCCGCGGCGTGGCGATCGTGATGGTCGGCCACGTGACCAAAGATGGCTCTCTGGCAGGGCCGAAAGTACTGGAACACTGTATCGACTGCTCGGTTATGCTGGATGGTGACGCCGATTCCCGCTTCCGTACGCTACGCAGCCACAAAAACCGTTTTGGTGCGGTGAACGAGCTGGGGGTGTTCGCCATGACAGAACAAGGGTTGCGTGAAGTCAGCAACCCGTCGGCCATCTTCCTGAGCCGGGGGGATGAAATCACCTCAGGCAGTTCAGTTATGGTGCTGTGGGAAGGGACACGTCCCCTGCTTGTGGAAATCCAGGCCTTAGTCGATCAGTCGATGATGGGTAATCCTCGGCGTGTGGCTGTGGGGCTTGAACAGAACCGCCTGGCGATCCTGTTGGCCGTGTTGCATCGACACGGTGGGCTGCAAATGGCAGACCAGGATGTCTTTGTGAACGTGGTCGGGGGCGTCAAGGTAACCGAAACCAGCGCTGACCTGGCCTTGCTGCTGGCAATGGTGTCCAGCTTGCGTAACCGACCCCTTCCGCAGGATTTAGTGGTGTTTGGCGAAGTCGGGCTGGCCGGTGAAATTCGTCCGGTGCCAAGCGGCCAGGAGCGCATTTCAGAAGCGGCTAAACACGGTTTTCGTCGGGCGATTGTTCCCGCAGCGAACGTGCCAAAAAAAGTGCCCGAAGGGATGAAGGTTTTCCCCGTCAAAAAACTGTCGGATGCATTAAACGTCTTTGACGACTTATAATTACGTATTCGATTTTGCAGGAGGCACCGTAATTTATGTCGACATTTGACTACCTTAAGACCGCGATCCGCCAACAAGGCTGTACCTTGCAGCAGGTCGCGGAAGCCAGCGGCATGACCAAAGGCTATTTAAGCCAACTGCTAAACGCCAAAATCAAAAGCCCCAGCGCGCAAAAGCTGGAGGCGTTGCACCGCTTCCTGGGGCTGGAATTCCCGCGTATGCAGAAGAACATCGGCGTGGTGTTTGGCAAGTTTTATCCGCTGCATACCGGGCACATCTACCTTATCCAGCGTGCCTGTAGCCAGGTGGACGAGCTACACATCATCATGGGCTATGACGAAACCCGTGACCGTAAGCTTTTCGAAGACAGCGCTATGTCGCAGCAGCCGACGGTGCCCGATCGCCTGCGCTGGCTGCTGCAGACCTTTAAATACCAGAAAAACATCCGTATACATGCCTTTAACGAAGAGGGCATGGAGCCTTATCCGCATGGCTGGGATGTGTGGAGTAACGGCGTCAAAGCCTTTATGGAAGAGAAGGGGATCACCCCTAACTGGATTTACACGTCTGAAGAGTCCGATGCCCCGCAGTTCCGCGAGCATCTGGGCACCGAAACCGTGTTGATTGACCCGAAACGGACGTTTATGAATATCAGCGGCGGGCAAATCCGCGAGAACCCGTTCCGCTACTGGGATTACATCCCGACGGAAGTGAAGCCGTTCTTTGTGCGCACGGTAGCGATTCTGGGCGGCGAATCAAGCGGTAAATCTACGCTGGTCAATAAGCTGGCGAACATCTTTAACACCACCAGTGCGTGGGAGTTCGGACGGGATTATGTTTTCTCGCATCTGGGCGGTGACGAGATGGCGCTCCAGTATTCTGACTACGATAAAATCGCTCTTGGTCATGCCCAGTACATTGATTTTGCCGTGAAATATGCCAATAAAGTTGCTTTTGTCGACACCGATTTTGTAACCACTCAGGCGTTCTGTAAAAAATACGAAGGGCGCGAGCACCCGTTTGTGCAGGCGCTGATTGACGAATACCGCTTCGATCTGGTGATTCTGGTGGAAAACAATACCCCATGGGTCGCCGACGGGATGCGCAGCCTTGGCAGTTCCGTTGACCGAAAAGAGTTCCAGACTATGCTGGTGGACATGCTCAACGAGAACAACATAGCCTATGTTCACGTGGAAGAGCCCGACTACGATACCCGCTTCCTGCGCTGTGTGGAGCTGGTGAAGGAGATGATGGGAGAGCAGGGGTAAATTGCTTTCCCCTCACCCCAGCCCTCTCCCAAAGGGAGAGGGAGCTTAAAGTCCCCTCGCCCAAAGGAGGAGTGAGCTTAATATCCCCTCATCCAAAGGGGAGTGAGCTTAATATCCCTTCTCCCAAAAGGGAGTGAGCTTAAAATCTCCTCTGCCAAAGGGGAGTGAGCTTAATATCCCCTCTCCCCGTGGGAGAGGGTTAGGGTGAGGGCACCAGACGGCTCAGAACGCAACCACCACTTTCCCGCGCATATGCCCCTCCAGCACTTTCCTGTGAGCCTCGGTAATGCTTTCCACGCTCAACCCGTGCAATGTTTCGCTGAGTGAACTTTCAACCACGCCGTTATCCACCAGCTTCGCCACCTCGTTTAAGATCTCGCCCTGACGCGCCATATCGGCAGTCTGGTACATGCTGCGGGTATACATAAATTCCCAGTGCAGCGCTGCGGATTTTGATTTCAGCCTATCCTGATTGAGCGGGTGTTCGTTCTCGACGATTGTGCAGATATGCCCCTGTGGCGCGATCAGTTCGCTAACGGCATCCCAGTGACCATCGGTATCATTGAGGATAAAGATGTAATCCACAAAGGTGATCCCCTGTTTCGCCAGCTCGCCTTTCAGATCGCGATAGTCCACCACGCGATCCGCCCCGCGATCGCGACACCATCTGGCAGACTCTTCCCGCGAGGCGGTGGCGATCACGGTCACCTGGCTATTGTGCTTCGCAAACGGGATCGCCAGCGATCCCACGCCACCAGCACCGCCGACAATCAGCAACGTTTTATCCGCGCCTGCCTGCTGAATATTCAGTCGTTCGAAAAGTCCTTCCCACGCCGTCAGCGCGGTTAATGGCACTGCCGCCGCTGCGGCCCAGTTCAGGCTTGCCGGTTTGTGTCCGACGATGCGGGCATCAATTAACTGGTACGTCGCGTTGCTGCCCGGACGGGTGATATCGCCTGCATACCAGACTTCGTCGCCCGGTTTAAACTGGGCCACGCCCGCGCCAACCGCTTTTACGATGCCACTGGCATCCCAGCCGAGAATGCGCGGCTCCTTCAGACCACTTTTGGCGATACCGGCATGCACTTTGGTGTCGACAGGGTTAATGGAGACCGCTTTCACTTCAACCAGCAGATCATGCTCGCCCGGCTGCGGCATCGGCTGGGTAATCTCAATAAAATCAGTCGGATTTTCAGGGTTAACGGCAATGACTTTCACTGACATGGTGTGCTCCTCAATGGAATGCGTGTTGTTGAGGCTAGTCTATTCAGGGGGCCGCTGCGTGATAAGATGGACAATCCAGAACGAAGTGTTCGTACAGGGTGAACAATCATGTTTAAACAGCTTCAGGATATGGCGCTGTTTGCGCTGGTCGCCGAGATGGGGAGCTTTACTGCCGCCGCGCAAAAAGCGGACTTGCCCAAATCGAGCGTGAGCCAGCGTATCAGCCAGCTTGAGCAGCAGATCGGCCTTCGGTTACTTAACCGTACCACGCGCAAGCTCAACCTGACCTTTGCGGGCGAGCACTATCTGGTGCACTGTCGTGAGATGCTGGCGGCCAGCGAAAGAGCGGAATACGCCATTCAGCGTTTGCGGGATAACCCTAGCGGACGGCTGCGCATTACGTCCCCGGCCGGAATTGGTGCAACCCTGTTGGCGCACCTGAATACGGAATTTCAGCGCCGCTATCCTGACGTTTCGCTGGACGTGTCCATTTCCGACGACGTGGTCGACCTGGTGGCGTCAGGTTATGATGTCGCGCTGCGCACCGGCAAGCCGCAGGACTCGTCGCTGATTGGCCGTATGATCGGTCACTGCCCGCGCTACATGCTGGCGTCACCGACGTATCTGGCGACCCGTGAGCCGTTGACGCATCCCCGGCAACTGGTGGGACATCGTTGCATCACCCACAAATCCTGGTCGGAATGGTTGCTGCAAAGCGGCAGCGAAGATTATCGCTATCTGTCAGATAACACCCATCTGACGGATAACCTGGTGTATGCCCGTGAATGTGCCATTGCCGGAGCCGGGATCACCTTATTACCGGCCTTTCTTCTGGAAGATAACATTGAGAAGGGGGCGCTGGTGCAGGTCCTTCCGGCGTGGAGCGTCGAGGGTAACGACCTGTGGCTGGCCTATCCGAGCCGCAAGCTGAACTCACCGGCACTGATGAGCTATATCGACTTTGCCATGGGGTTTGATGAGGTGAAGCGTTTTTACGTGGGGGGGTGATCCTCTGCGGCCTGATGCCCTCACCCCGGCCCTCTCCCACGGGAGAGGGAGAAAGCATAAAAAAGGCAACTTGCGTTGCCTTTTGCTGTTTAGCTTGTGCGGTGTGATGCCCTCACCCCGACCCTCTCCCACGGGAGAGGGAGAAAGCATAAAAAAGGCAACTTGCGTTGCCTTTTGCTGTTTAGCTTGTGCGGCCTGATGCCCTCACCCCGGCCCTCTCCCACGGGGAGAGGGAGAAAACATAAAAAAGGCAACTTGCGTTGCCTTTTGCTGTTTAGCTTGTGCGGTGTGATGCCCTCACCCCGACCCTCTCCCACGGGGAGAGGGAGCAAACATAAAAAACGGCAACCGAAGTTGCCGTTTTGCTGTTTATTTTGAAATACGCTTGTATTTGATACGCTTCGGCTCAAGCGCATCTGCGCCCAGCGTGCGTTTCTTGTACTCTTCGTATTCGGTGAAGTTACCTTCAAAGAACTCCACTTTGCCTTCGTCCTGGTAATCCAGAATGTGCGTAGCGATACGGTCAAGGAACCAACGGTCGTGCGAGATGACCATCGCGCAGCCGGGGAACTCCAGCATGGCGTTTTCCAGCGCACGCAGGGTCTCGATGTCCAGGTCGTTGGTGGGTTCATCGAGCAGCAGTACGTTACCGCCAACCTGCAGCAGCTTCGCCAGATGCAGACGGCCACGTTCACCACCAGACAGTTCGCCAACGCGTTTGCCCTGATCGACACCCTTAAAGTTGAAGCGACCCACGTAGGCGCGGCTTGGCATCTCGGTGTTGCCGATACGCATAATATCCTGCCCGCCGGAGACTTCTTCCCACACGGTTTTGCTGTTATCCATTGCGTCACGGAACTGGTCAACGGATGCCAGCTTCACGGTATCACCCAGGGTGATGGTGCCGCTGTCAGGCTGTTCCTGACCGGACATCATGCGGAACAGCGTCGATTTACCCGCGCCGTTCGGACCGATGATCCCGACGATAGCGCCTTTCGGTACGGAGAAGCTCAGGTCGTCGATCAGCACGCGATCGCCGTAGGATTTACGCAGATTGCTCACTTCAACGACTTTATCGCCCAGACGTGCGCCAGGTGGAATAAAGAGTTCGTTGGTTTCGTTACGTTTCTGGTATTCGGCGTTGTTCAGCTCTTCAAAGCGTGCCAGACGGGCTTTGCCCTTAGACTGACGGCCTTTCGCGCCCTGGCGAACCCACTCCAGCTCTTTCTCAATGGATTTACGACGTGCCGCTTCCTGAGAGGCTTCCTGTGCCAGACGCTGATCTTTTTGTTCCAGCCAGGAGGAGTAGTTGCCTTCCCACGGAATACCTTCACCGCGGTCAAGTTCCAGAATCCAGCCTGCCACGTTATCGAGGAAGTAACGGTCGTGGGTAATGGCTACCACAGTGCCTTCGAAATCGTGCAGGAAACGTTCCAGCCAGGCGACGGATTCGGCGTCCAGGTGGTTCGTCGGTTCGTCGAGCAGCAGCATGTCTGGTTTTTCCAGCAGCAGGCGGCACAGCGCGACGCGGCGGCGTTCACCACCGGACAGTTTTTCGACTTTTGCATCCCAGTCTGGCAGGCGCAGGGCATCGGCCGCGCGCTCCAGCTGCACGTTCAGGTTGTGGCCGTCGTGCGCCTGGATAATTTCTTCAAATTTGCCTTGTTGCGCCGCGAGTTTATCGAAGTCGGCATCCGGTTCAGCGTACTTCGCGTACACTTCATCCAGCCCTTTCAGGGCATTAACCACTTCCGCAACCGCTTCTTCGATGGACTCACGAACGGTATGTTCAGGGTTCAGCTTAGGTTCCTGCGGCAGGTAACCGATTTTCAGACCAGGCTGAGGACGGGCTTCACCTTCGATGTCGGTATCGATGCCGGCCATGATGCGCAGCAGGGTAGACTTACCGGCACCGTTGAGGCCCAGAACACCAATTTTTGCGCCCGGGAAGAAACTCAGCGAGATATTTTTAAGAATATGACGTTTCGGCGGAACCACTTTGCCGACACGATGCATGGTATAAACGAATTGAGCCACGTGGACTTCGCCTCTTTTATCGTAATGAAAATAAGGTAACAGCTGCGAAGTGTAGCCTTTTTCGCAGGCTAATCCCAGCCAGGAACACCGGGAGTGTTAAAACGCGCAAGAAAGGTAAAAAAGTGTCCATGACGTGGCGTGTTCCGGGATGCCTGGTTAGCATAAGTGAATAACTTTTTGACGCGGCATGATGCTGCAACTGCCTATAACAAATGAGGAAGAGCTTGTGGAAAAAGCCAAACAGGTGGTCTGGCGTCTGCTGGCTGCCAGCGTGTGCGTGCTGACGATAAGCCATGCGGCGCATGCCGATTCACTGGATGAACAACGCAGTCGCTATGCGCAGATCAAGCAGGCATGGGACAGTAAACAGATGGATACGGTGCAGGCGCTGATGCCGACGTTAAAAACGTATCCGCTGTACCCGTATCTGGAATATCGCCAAATCACCGACGATTTAATGAACCAGCCGACGGTGACCGTCGCTCAATTTATTCAGGCGAATCCCACGCTACCGCCTGCACGCACGCTGCAATCACGTTTTGTGAACGAGCTGGCGCGACGTGAAGACTGGCGAGGTTTACTGGCGTTCAGCCCTGAAAAGCCTGCAACCACGGAAGCACAATGTAACTACTACTACGCGAAATGGGCGACGGGCCAGCAGGCAGAGGCCTGGAGCGGGGCAAAAGATCTATGGCTGACGGGGAAAAGCCAGCCAAATGCGTGCGATTCGTTATTTGGCGCGTGGCGTGCCTCGGGTCAGCAAGATCCGCTGGCCTATCTTGAACGCATCCGTCTGGCGATGAAGGCGGGGAATACGCGGCTGGTCACCACGCTGGCAGGCCAAATGCCGTCCGATTATCAAACCATTTCTTCGGCCGTAATGCAGCTGGCGAACGATCCCAACACCGTTCTGAACTTCGCACGCACCACGGGTGCAACGGATTTCACCCGTCAGATGGCGGCGGTGGCGTTTGCAAGCGTCGCGCGTGATGACGTCGAAAATGCGCGGCTGATGATTCCACAGCTGGTGCAGGCACAACAGCTTAATGACGATCAAACACAGGAGCTGCGCGATATCGTTGCCTGGCGTCTGATGGGGACGGATGTCACCGACGAGCAGGCTCGCTGGCGTGACGATGCCATCATGCGTTCAAACTCAACGTCGCTGGTGGAGCGCCGGGTGCGTATGGCGCTGGGGACGGGAGATCGTCGGGGTCTGAATACCTGGCTTGCGCGTCTGCCAATGGACGCCAAAGAGAAAGATGAATGGCGGTACTGGCAGGCCGACCTGCTGATGGAGCGCGGGCGTGAAGATGAAGCGAAACAGATTCTGCACGCGTTGATGCAGCAGCGCGGCTTCTACCCGATGGTGGCAGCCCAGCGTCTGGGCGAGGACTATACGCTCAAAATTGATAAAGCGCCGTCCGTTTCCAGTTCCACGCTGATCCAGGGGCCGGAAATGGCGCGCGTGCGCGAGCTCATGTACTGGAGTCTGGATAACACCGCGCGCAGTGAATGGGCCAACCTGGTCACCAGCCGTACCGTCGATGAGAAGGCACAACTCGCCCGTTATGCCTTTGATAACGGCTGGTGGGATCTGAGCGTGCAGGCCACGATCGCCGGTAAGCTGTGGGATCATCTGGAAGAGCGTTTCCCGCTGGCCTATAAAGATCTCTTTGAGCGCTATACCCAGGGGAAAGATATCCCACAGAGTTATGCGATGGCGATTGCCCGTCAGGAGAGCGCCTGGAATCCCAAAGTGCGTTCACCGGTCGGCGCAAGCGGTCTGATGCAGATTATGCCGGGCACGGCGACACATACGGTGAAGATGTTTTCTATCCCGGGCTACAGCAGCCCTTCGCAGCTGCTCGATCCGGAAACCAATATCAACATCGGAACCAGCTACCTGCAATATGTTTATCAACAGTTTGGCGATAACCGTATCTTTGCATCGGCAGCGTATAACGCAGGTCCTGGCAGGGTGCGCACCTGGCTTGGTAACAGTGCCGGACGACTCGACGCCGTCGCCTTTGTCGAGAGCATTCCGTTCTCTGAAACGCGGGGCTATGTGAAAAATGTGCTGGCGTATGACGCGTACTATCGACACTTCCTGGGACAGAAAGAGGCCCTGCTGAGCGATTCGGAGTGGCAGCGACGTTACTGATCGCGGTGGGTTGTGTTATGCTGTACTCGTTTAAGAGTACAACAGGCGGCATAACATGACCCAGCATTCCCCTTATTCATCGGCGATGGCCGAACAGCGCAATCAGGAGTGGCTTCGTTTTGTGGAGCTGCTTCGCCAGTCTTACGAACAGGATCTGCATTTGCCCCTCATGCAGCTGATGCTCACCCCCGACGAGCGCGAGGCGCTGGGCACACGGGTGCGGATTATCGAAGAGCTGCTACGGGGTGAAATGAGCCAGCGCGAGCTGAAAAACGAACTGGGTGCGGGCATCGCAACCATCACGCGTGGTTCGAACAGCCTGAAATCGGCGCCCGTTGAACTGCGCCAGTGGCTTGAACAGGTACTTCTGAACAACGCCTGATAGTGCGAGACGAACCGCAGGCCGGACAGGGTGAAGCCGTCATCCGGCGCCGGGTCACTCTCTCAACGGTAAATGGCGTTATGAAACGGGCTTAACGCCAGAATGACCGCCTGATGGTAGACGCTTGAACGCGTCAATTTTCCGGCAGTGAACACGCCAATAACCCCTTCCTTGCGCCCAATCTCATCAATGCCCGTGTACTGCGACATCACGGGACCCAGTGCTTCTCCATCCTGCACTTTTTTCAGAATGATTTCCGGTAACGGGAGGGTCGCGGAGCGTGCTTCGCCGCGCTGTTGACGGCTCTCTATTACCACCCAACTAAAGGTGGCCCCTTCGTCGATCCCGGCTTCAATCGCCACCCAAAAATCCGCCTGCGGACGTAGGGCTTTGGCATTGATGACGCGGTTTCGTGCGCCAGTCCGCGTTTCTTCGCTACCAAATGGCTGTTCCGGAACGCCACTCTCGACGCCGACGGCGTCAATGTGGCAGGATCCTTCGCCGAAGATCTCTTCAAATGCCCTTAGAATTGCCTGAATTTTGGCAGGATTAGTGGTAGCTGAGACAACCTGGTGCATAATTACACTCACATAAAAAAATTCATCGCAGTATAACGGAAAATAACATGTTAGAGGTTTACCTTGTTCGCCACGGTGAAACGCAGTGGAACGCCGAGCGACGTATTCAAGGCCAGTCAGACAGTCCTCTCACCGCCAAAGGTGAGCAACAGGCGTGTCAGGTCGCAGAGCGTGTCAAAACGCTGGGCATCACGCATGTCATCGCCAGTGATTTAGGGCGCACCCAGCAAACGGCGCGGATTATTGCCGAAGCCTGCGGCTGCGATATTATCCTCGAACCTCGCCTGCGCGAGCTGGATATGGGCGTGCTGGAGAAACGTCACGTTGACTCGTTGACCGAAGAGGAAGAAGGCTGGCGTCGTACGCTGGTGAACGGCACCAAAGAGGGCCGTATTCCGGAGGGTGAGTCAATGCAGGAGCTGAGCGTGCGCGTTCATGGCGCGCTGGCTGAATGTCTGAAACTGCCGAAAGGCAGTCGCCCCCTGCTGGTGAGCCACGGTATTGCGCTGGGATGTCTGGTGAGCACGATTCTGGGGCTGCCGGCCTGGGCTGAACGCCGTTTGCGTCTGCGCAACTGTTCTCTTTCCCGTATCGACTATCAGGAAAGTCCATGGCTGGCGTCAGGTTGGGTCGTGGAAATGGCCGGGGACATCTCGCATCTGGATGCCCCCGCGCTGGATGAACTTCAGCGCTAGCGGCGGATCGGAATCAGGTATTCCATGCGTAAATCGATTGGGCGTTCGTCCGGTTTCACATTGCTGACCGGATAGTAACGCTCAATATCCTGACCTTTACGACGGTTCAGGTTGAGCATCGGCATACAGGTACCGTAGAGGGTCAGGATAAACTCCTGCACGCCAGTGCCCAGCCCGTCATAGGTGAACATGACGTAATCGCCGCCTTCCACCGTGACCGATTTTGACCCCTGAATATAGCCGTTGGCCAGTTCAGGCGTCAGCGCGGTGGTGTAAAACACTTCCTGCTCGTCGTCTTTTTCCTGGCTCGGATGCGTCTGGTTCAGGCCATAGAGCACGGGCGGGATAGCGGGTGCATGGCTCAGGAAATCACGCCAGAACTGAACGCGCATCTGATGACGGAACTCGGATATTTCCTCCAGAGAGCAGGAGTAGCTTTGCGTGGTACCCACCAGCTGGGTATCGGGCAGAGTGATAAATTCGTGTTTTGGCATCGCGAATTCGCCTAATCGCAGCGGCGGACGCATGCCAAACGAGCTCCAGTCAGGCGAGCGGCGATAGAGTGCCGGCGTCAACGTAAACTGTTTTTTGAAGGCACGGGTAAACGTCTGCTGCGAATCGAAACGGTATTGCAGCGCGATGTCCAGAATCGGACGAGCCGTGAGGCGCAAGGCAACAGCAGATTTTGAGAGCCGACGCGCACGAATATAGGCACCGATAGCATGACCGGTGACATCCTTGAACATCCTTTGCAGATGCCACTTGGAATAGCCTGCTTTTGCCGCCACATTGTCCAGTGACAAAGGCTGGTCAAGATGACCTTCCAGCCAGACAAGCAAATCGCGAATAATTCCAGCCTGATCCATATACTATCCTCATCCTTAAAACAGCAGGTGCCTGATAACAGGTTAGCGGATAATAGCATTTTTTGATGTTTGCGCATTCGGTGTTTTTTTTGCGCATAAATGCTTTTTGGCGCACATTAAGGGCCATTATTTTGTAATCCTGTGATCTTGAAACATTTTTTGGCTAAATTGTTGAATAATCGCTCAGTGTAATCTTAAAAATGGTAACAATATGAAATACAAGACATTGCTCCTGACCTCCCTGCTGCTGCTGGTGGGTCGCGTCGCTCAGGCTGAAGAAATCGGCTCTGTTGACACCGTATTTAAAATTTTTGGCCCGGACCACAAAATCGTGGTGGAAGCCTTCGACGATCCGGATGTGAAGAACGTGACGTGCTATGTCAGCCGGGCGAAAACGGGCGGGATTAAAGGCGGATTAGGCCTGGCAGAAGACACCTCTGATGCGGCGATTTCCTGCCAGCAGGTCGGGCCCGTTGAGCTGAGCGAGAAGATCAAAAATGGCAAAGCGCAGGGCGACGTTGTCTTCCAGAAACGTACCTCGCTGGTGTTCAAAAAACTGCAGGTTGTCCGCTTCTATGATGCGAAGCGCAACACGCTGGCCTATCTCGCTTACTCCGATAAAGTGGTCGAAGGCTCGCCGAAAAACGCCATAAGCGCCGTGCCGATTATGCCATGGCATTAATGAGGGGCCGTCGATGCAACAACCCTTGATTTGGCTGGTAGAAGACGAAATCAGCATTGCAGAGACGCTCATCTATATGCTGTCGCAGGAGGGATTTGCGGTCAAAGCGTTTGAACGCGGGTTGCCGGCTCTGGATGAAGCCCGTCTCCATCCGCCTGCACTGGCGATCCTGGACGTGGGTTTACCCGATATCAGCGGTTTTGAGCTGTGCCGTCGCCTGCTGGCACAGCATCCGTCACTGCCGGTGTTGTTCCTTACCGCGCGCAGCGACGAGGTGGATAAATTACTCGGCCTGGAAATGGGCGCCGACGATTACGTGGCCAAACCGTTTTCCCCGCGTGAAGTCTGTGCTCGCGTTCGGACCATACTGCGACGGATGCAGAAATCCACCGCGCCGACGGACATTGTGCGTATAGGGCAATTTGAGCTTAACGAACCCGCGGCCCATATCAGCTGGTGCGGTAAACCTTTGATCTTAACGCGCTATGAATTTTTGCTGCTCAAAACTTTGCTGCTGTCCCCGGGGCGCGTCTTTTCACGTCAACAGCTGATGGACAAAGTCTGGGGCGACGAAGGGGACAGCTTCGATCGCACCGTGGATACACATATTAAAACCCTGCGGGCGAAGCTACGCGCCATCAATCCGGATCTGTCGCCAGTCAGTACCCATCGCGGAATGGGCTATAGCCTGGGGTTGATGTAATGCGCATTGGCATGCGCCTGTTGCTGGGGTATTTCCTGATCGTGGCGATAGCCGCCTGGTTTGTGCTGTCGATTTTTGTGCAGGAAGTGAAGCCCGGCGTCCGGCGGGCAACGGAGGGAACTTTAATCGATACGGCGACGTTGCTGGCTGAAATTGGCCGGGACGATCTGCTGTCCGGTTCCGCACAAAATGGTCACCTGGCGCAGGCTTTTTCACGGCTTCATCAGCGTCCTTTACGCGCGAATATTGCTGGCATTCAGAAGGTGCGTAACGAATATCATGTCTATATGACTGACGCACAGGGCAGGGTGGTGTTCGACTCTGCCGGTAAAGCCCTTGGTCAGGATTATTCACGCTGGAACGATGTCTGGCTCACGCTTCGGGGCAAGTATGGCGCACGGAGTACGGCTGCCCATCCTGACGATCCGGAAAGTACGGTGATGTATGTTGCCGCGCCGATAAGGGATCAGGGGAACATCATTGGGGTGCTTTCCGTGGGGAAACCTAACCTCGCGATGGCCCCCGTGATCCATCGTAGCGAACGACGCATTTTGTGGGCGGGCGGCGCATTACTGGGGATCGCGCTGTTGATCGGCGCGATCGTGGTGTGGTGGATCAACCGTTCGATTGGCATGCTGTCGCGTTATGCCGATTCGGTGACCCGTGACTCCCCGTTGCCCTTACCCGATCCCGGGAGCCGTGAACTGCGTAAACTGGCACAGGCGCTGGAAAATATGCGTCTGCGTCTCGAAGGCAAAAAAGAGATTGAGCATTATGTCCACGCTCTGACGCACGAACTGAAAAGCCCACTGGCGGCCGTGCGGGGTGCCGCAGAGATTTTAGCTGAACAGCCTCCGCCGCAGGTTGCCTCGCGGTTTATTGAAAATATCCTGGCGCAAAATGCGCGCATGCAATCGCTGGTGGAAAAGCTGCTGACCCAGGCGAGGCTGGAGAACCGCGTTAAGATTGCGCCGACGACAATCGACACTGGCACCTTATTCAGCCGCTTACATGACACGCGTTCCACTTTGTTGTCGGCGAAACGACTGCGTCTGGACATCGACTCACCACCGATACAGTGTGTGGGCGATGCCGATCTGATCGAACAGGCTTTGGGCAATCTGCTGGATAATGCGATCGATTTCACGCCTGAAGGCGGCACCCTTACACTGGCGGCGCAGGCCACGTCAGCAGGCGTAGCACTCAGCGTGGCCGACAGTGGCACCGGTATTCCTGATTACGCGTTGCCCCGCATCTTTGAGCGTTTTTATTCGCTTCCCCGTGCCAACGGCGTCAAGAGCAGCGGTCTGGGGCTCGCCTTCGTGCAGGAGGTGGCGCGCCTGCATCAGGGGGAGATCGTGTTGCGAAATCGTCCGCATGGGGGCGTTGAAGCCACCCTGACACTTCACCGTCCCTTCACATAACTTCAAACTCACCGCACATGGCCTCGTTAAGCTCCTGCCATCACTAAGGAGAAGGTCATGAAAAAATCCCCCCTGTTCTGGAAAATCTGCACGCTGTTAGGGTGCATCCTGCTGTTGTTAGTCCCGCTGATGATGGTGGGTAATTTAATTGCGGAACGCGTGAGCTATCGCCACAGCGTCGAAGAGGCGCTTCGGGAGAGCACCAGCGGCTCACAGCAGTTAACCGGCCCGGTGATCGCCATTCCCGTGACGGAAATTTATTACCGGATTGAAGATAAAAAAGAGGTCGAGCACAAGCGCAGTTATCTCCATTTTCTGCTGCCGGAATCCCTGTTAATCGACGGCAGTCAGCACGTTGAATCACGCAACATTGGTATCTATGACGGACAGATCTGGAGCTCCGATCTGAAGATCAAGGCGCAATTTAACCCTGAAAAGCTGGCCTCCTTAAAAGGCGAAACGATCTCGCTTGGGCAGCCTTTTATCGTTGTCAGTGTGGGAGATGCCCGGGGTATAGGTGCCGTAACGGTCTCGAAGGTAAACGGTGAAACGCTGCCAATAGAGCCGGGTTCGGGTGTGGCGGGCGATCTGCCCGGCATTCATATTCCATTGACGCAAAAAATGCTGGAGGGTAAATCGTTCGCGCTGGAGATGTCTCTCAAGCTTAACGGCACCGGAAGTCTTGACGTCGTTCCGGTAGGACGCAACAGCGAACTTAATCTCAGCAGCAACTGGCCCCACCCGGGCTTTATGGGAAACTATTTGCCCGTAAAGCATGAGATTAGCGATTCTGGATTTCAGGCCCACTGGCAGAGCACCTGGTTTGCTAACGATCTCGAAAGCCAGTTTAGCGCTCAGGAGGGGCCTGAATGGCGGCAACTCCCGGCCTTTAGCGTGATGGTGGCAACGCCAGCCGATCAGTATCAACTTACCGATCGCGCCATTAAATATGCCATTTTGCTGATTGCTCTGACCTTTATGGCGTTTTTTGTCTACGAAACCCTTACCCATTTAAGTCTGCATCCGATGCAATATCTGCTGGTGGGGTTATCGCTGGTCCTGTTCTATCTGGTGCTGCTGGCGCTGTCAGAACACGTTTGTTTTACTCCGGCGTGGATCGTGGCGAGCCTTGTTGCCGCGCTAATGAATGGCGTGTATTTGCAGGCCGTCCTGAAAGGCTGGGCGCGAAGCGGCCTGTTCGTGGCTGCCTTGCTTAGTCTGGATGCGGTGATGTGGTGTCTGCTACGGTCGGAAGACAGTGCTCTGCTGCTCGGTTCAGGCGTACTGGTGCTGGCGCTGTTTGCGGTGATGTATCTGACTCGCCACTTTGACTGGTATTCGCTTTCCCAGCCTAAACGCCCGCTGCCTTCAGGGTCGCCGGACGATGATGCATTACGGATCTGGAAATAAAAAAACGGCGCGTAAGCGCCGTTTTTACTGACTGAAAAGCGGAATTATTCCTGCAATTCGCCGCAGAAGCGGTAACCTTCGCCATGAATAGTGGCGATGATTTCAGGTGTATCTGGTGTGGATTCGAAGTGCTTACGAATACGACGAATGGTCACATCAACAGTACGGTCGTGTGGCTTAAGCTCACGGCCGGTCATTTTCTTCAGCAGTTCTGCACGGGACTGGATCTTGCCCGGATTTTCGCAGAAGTGCAGCATGGCGCGGAATTCACTGCGCGGCAGCTTATATTGTTCACCGTTAGGGCTGACCAGTGAACGACTATTGATATCAAGTTCCCAGCCGTTGAATTTATAACTGTCAACGCTGCGGCGCTCTTCGCTTACGGTACCCAGGTTCATGGTACGGGATAGCAGGTTGCGTGCACGAATGGTTAATTCGCGCGGATTAAACGGCTTGGTGATGTAGTCATCTGCGCCAATTTCCAGGCCCAGGATTTTATCGACTTCATTATCACGACCTGTCAGGAACATTAATGCGACGTTCGCCTGTTCACGCAGCTCGCGTGCCAGCAGAAGGCCGTTTTTCCCGGGCAGGTTGATATCCATAATCACCAGATTGATATCATTTTCAGAAAGGATCTGATGCATTTCTGCGCCATCGGTCGCTTCAAAGACATCGTAGCCTTCTGCTTCGAAAATGCTCTTCAACGTGTTGCGTGTTACCAACTCGTCTTCAACGATAAGAATGTGCGGGGTCTGCATGTTTGCTACCTAAATTGCCAACTAAATCGAAACAGGAAGTACAAAAGTCCCTGACCTGCCTGATGCATGTCGCAAATTAACATGACCGGGCTAACGTGACTAAAGTACGTAATTGCGTTCTTGATGCACTTTCCATCAACGTCAACAACATCATTAGCTTGGTCGTGGGTACTTTCCCTCTGAACCCGACAGTGTCAAAAACGGCTGTCATCCTAACCATTTTAACAGCAACATAACAGGCTAAGTGACACTGGACACCCAATAAAACTACGCTTCGTTGACATATATCAAGTTCAATTGTAGCACGATAACACTTTGATGAAATCATCGTATCTGAATGGTAGCCTTTGTCACAATTTTTCAATAAACCAACTAGTTGCGGATCTTGATTAATAAACGATGTGAATCCAATTCAAAAAGCGTATCAATACCCTTATTATCATTAGTAAACATGAGGATAAGCAGCATCTGTTAACATTATCACTGATAGTTCCGTCTCAGAACAGTTTAGCCTTTTTAATTTGTCATGAAACGCGATTTCGGTGATTTGTGTTGCAATTTTGTAAATTCGCGCTGCGTAATATGTTGAAGCACATCACATTTTTATCCGCTAACTGATTAGAAAGAGAGCATAAATGCACTTATCGATAGTGCTGGTTTCGCCAGCAAGAGCCGAAAATATTGGCGCCGCCGCCCGGGCAATGAAGACCATGGGTTTTACCGATCTGCGTATTGTTGCCAGTGACGCGCATCGTGAACCGGCGGCGCGATGGGTTGCGCACGGGTCGGGAGAAATTCTAGATAACATAACGACTTACCCTACGCTGGCTGACGCTCTGCAGGATGTTTCTTTCACCGTTGCGACCACGGCGCGGAGTCGGGCGAAGTTTCATCACTACGCTACGCCGGTTGAACTGCTGCCGATACTGATGGAAAAAAGCAGTTGGTTAACGAGGGCTGCACTGGTGTTTGGTCGTGAAGATTCGGGCCTCACCAATGAAGAGCTGGAGCTGGCGGATGTGTTGACCGGTGTGCCGATGGTGGCCGATTACCCCTCGCTCAATTTAGGCCAGGCGGTGATGGTGTACTGCTATCAATTAGCGTCCTTAATGCAAATTCCGGCACCTGCTGCGAATGCCGCCGATGAAAATCAACTGCGGGCCTTGCGTTCACGTACGCAGGCGCTGATGTCTCGCCTGGATGTTGCAGACGACCAAAAACTGGCTGACTGGTTGCACCAGCGTTTGGGGCTTCTGACACAGCGAGACACCGCAATGCTGCACCAGTTGCTGCATGATATTGAAAAAAAATTGCCAGAATAAAATTCTGAGATGCTTTTTTATTATGGTTGAAGGGGCTGTTGATAAGGGTTGCAACTGGATGTTTCTGGATGAAAGTAAACGGGCTACAGCGCGTCGGCAGAGGCGCGCGAACGGTGGGCAATTTAAAAATTAATTGACTTCAGGTGTCGGATACTTTAACCCTAAAAGGATACAGGACAGACAGATAATAATGACAGGCACACAACATCCATGAATCGCATCAGCACCACCACCATTACAACAACCATCATCATTACCACAGGTAACGATGCGGGCTGACGCGTAACAGGAAAAACAGAAAAAAGCCCGCACCTAACCAGTGCGGGCTTTTTTTTCGGCTAAAGGAAATGAGGTAATACCATGCGAGTGTTGAAGTTCGGCGGTACATCAGTGGCAAATGCAGAACGTTTTCTGCGTGTTGCCGACATCCTGGAAAGCAATGCCAGGCAGGGGCAGGTTGCGACCGTCCTCTCTGCCCCGGCGAAAATAACCAACCATCTGGTGGCGATGATTGAAAAAACCATCGGTGGTCAGGATGCCTTCCCGAACATCAGTGACGCCGAGCGTATTTTTGCCGAGTTGCTGCAGGGGCTGGCGGAGATCCAGCCGGGTTTCCCTCTTGCCCAACTGAAAGCCTTTGTGGAGCAAGAGTTTGCTCAGATCAAACACGTTTTGCATGGAATCAGCCTGCTGGGGCAGTGTCCGGACAGCATCAATGCTGCGCTCATCTGCCGTGGCGAAAAACTCTCCATCGCGATCATGGCTGGCCTGCTGGAGGCCCGTGGTCACAGCGTTACCGTTATCGATCCCGTTGAAAAATTGCTGGCCGTTGGACATTACCTCGAATCCACCGTGGATATTGCCGAATCCACTCGCCGCATCGCTGCCAGCAAAATTCCGTCTGACCATATGATTCTGATGGCGGGCTTTACCGCCGGAAACGAAAAGGGCGAGCTGGTTGTGCTGGGGCGCAACGGTTCAGACTACTCGGCTGCCGTACTGGCTGCCTGCCTGCGTGCCGACTGCTGTGAAATCTGGACAGACGTCGATGGCGTCTATACCTGCGATCCACGTCAGGTGCCCGATGCCAGATTGCTGAAATCCATGTCCTACCAGGAAGCGATGGAGCTGTCGTACTTCGGCGCGAAAGTGCTTCACCCACGCACCATTTCACCTATTGCGCAATTCCAGATCCCTTGCCTGATCAAAAACACCGGTAACCCACAGGCACCGGGAACGCTGATTGGCGCCAGCCATGAAGAGGACGACCTGCCGGTAAAAGGCATTTCAAACCTGAATAATATGGCGATGTTCAGCGTGTCTGGCCCGGGCATGAAAGGGATGGTCGGCATGGCAGCGCGCGTTTTTGCCGCCATGTCACGCAACGGTATCTCGGTCGTGTTGATCACCCAGTCCTCTTCTGAATACAGCATCAGCTTCTGCGTCCATCAGGGTGATTGTTTGCGTGCCCGCCGTGCGCTGGAAGAGGAGTTCTATCTGGAGCTAAAAGAGGAGCTTCTGGAGCCTCTGTCAATTCAGGAGCGCCTGGCGATCATCTCCGTGGTCGGTGACGGGATGCGGACGCTGCGCGGGATCTCCGCAAAATTCTTTGCGGCGCTCGCTCGCGCCAATATCAATATCGTGGCGATTGCTCAGGGTTCATCAGAGCGGTCGATTTCGGTGGTGGTGAATAACGACGATGCGACCACGGGTGTGCGTGTGACGCATCAAATGCTGTTCAATACCGATCAGGTGATTGAGGTCTTCCTGATTGGCGTCGGCGGTGTCGGCGGCGCGCTGCTGGAGCAGCTGAAACGTCAGCAGAGCTGGCTGAAGAGTAAGCATATCGATCTGCGCGTATGCGGGATTGCCAACTCCAGGGCGCTGCTGACCAACGTTCACGGGTTAAGCCTGGAGAACTGGCAGGCTGAGATGGCTGAGGCCAAAGAGCCGTTTAACCTGGGGCGCCTGATTCGTCTGGTGAAAGAGTACCATCTGCTGAACCCGGTCATCGTCGACTGTACCTCGCACCAGGCGGTGGCGGATCAATACGCTGATTTCCTGCGTGAAGGCTTCCACGTAGTGACGCCGAACAAAAAGGCGAATACCTCGTCGATGGCGTATTACCACCAGTTACGTCTTGCGGCCAGTAAGTCACGGCGTAAATTCCTCTACGATACCAACGTGGGGGCGGGCCTGCCGGTCATTGAGAACCTGCAAAACCTGCTTAACGCGGGTGATGAGCTGCAGCGTTTCTCGGGGATCCTTTCCGGCTCGCTGTCGTTTATCTTCGGCAAGCTGGATGAAGGGATGAGCCTGTCAGAAGCGACGCGCGCCGCACGTGAGCTGGGTTATACCGAGCCGGATCCACGCGACGATCTTTCCGGAATGGACGTTGCGCGCAAGCTGTTGATCCTGGCCCGCGAAACCGGTCGCGAGCTTGAGCTTTCGGATATCGTGATTGAACCTGTACTGCCAAACACGTTTGACGACAGCGGAGACGTGGCCGCCTTTATGGACCGTTTACCGGCGCTGGACGATGAGTTTGCCGCCCGGGTCGCGAAAGCCCGTGATGAAGGCAAGGTATTGCGCTATGTTGGCAACATTGAAGACGACGGCGTCTGCCGCGTGAAGATAGCTGAAGTGGACGGTAACGATCCGCTATACAAAGTGAAAAACGGCGAAAACGCCCTCGCGTTTTACAGCCACTATTATCAGCCGCTGCCGCTGGTCTTACGCGGGTACGGCGCAGGGAACGATGTGACGGCGGCGGGCGTATTTGCCGATCTGTTGCGTACCCTGTCATGGAAGTTAGGAGTTTAAGATGGTCAAAGTGTATGCCCCGGCTTCCAGCGCCAATATGAGCGTCGGATTTGACGTCCTGGGCGCGGCGGTCACGCCGGTGGATGGATCGCTTCTGGGCGATACAGTTACTGTCGACGCGGCGGAGAGTTTCAGCCTCATCAACGTGGGCCGTTTTGCCAGCAAATTGCCCGTGGAGCCGCGGGAAAATATTGTTTATCAGTGCTGGGAACGCTTCTGCCAGGAAATTGGCAAAAATGTCCCCGTCACAATGACCCTTGAGAAAAGCATGCCGATTGGCTCTGGGCTGGGTTCCAGCGCGTGTTCGGTTGTGGCCGCCCTGGTGGCAATGAACGAACACTGCGGTAAGCCACTGAATAATAACCGCCTCTTATCCCTGATGGGTGAGCTGGAAGGCCGTATTTCCGGCAGTATTCATTACGACAACGTCGCCCCCTGTTTCCTGGGGGGCATGCAGTTGATGATTGAAGAAAACGGCATCATCAGCCAGCAAGTGCCAGGCTTTGATGAATGGCTGTGGGTGTTAGCCTATCCGGGGATCAAAGTCTCCACTGCGGAAGCTCGCGCGATTCTGCCCGCGCAGTATCGTCGACAGGACTGCATCGCGCATGGCCGGCATCTTGCCGGGTTTATTCATGCCTGTTATACCCGTCAGCCTGCGCTAGCCGCGAAGCTGATGAAAGATGTGATTGCCGAGCCGTATCGCACCAAACTGCTGCCGGGCTTTAATGAAGCGCGTCAGGCATCGATGGATATCGGCGCACAGGCCTGCGGGATTTCTGGCTCAGGCCCGACGCTCTTTGCACTATGCGATAAGCCCGACACCGCGCAGCGCGTGGCCGACTGGCTGACTAAACACTACCTGCAAAATCAGGAAGGCTTTGTTCATATTTGCCGTCTGGACACGGCAGGCGCACGAGTACTGGGATAAACGATGAAACTCTATAACCTTAAAGATCATAACGAGCAGGTCAGCTTTGCGCAGGCCGTGACGCAAGGATTGGGCAAAAATCAGGGGCTGTTTTTCCCGCACGATCTGCCTGAATTTTCCCTGACCGAAATTGACGACATGCTGAAGCAGGATTTTGTCAGCCGTAGCGCCAAAATCGTCTCCGCCTTTATCGGTGAAGAGATTCCGCAGGAGCTGCTGGAAGAGCGTGTCCGTACGGCATTTACCTTCCCGGCGCCGGTGAAATCGGTTGAACCCGACATTGGCTGTCTGGAGTTGTTCCATGGCCCGACGCTGGCGTTCAAGGACTTTGGCGGCCGCTTTATGGCGCAAATGCTGACCCATATCAGCGGCGACAAACCGGTGACCATTCTGACCGCAACCTCCGGGGATACGGGGGCGGCGGTGGCGCATGCCTTCTACGGCCTGAAGAACGTGCGCGTCGTTATCCTCTATCCAAAGGGTAAAATCAGCCCGTTACAGGAAAAACTGTTCTGTACCCTGGGTGGCAATATTGAAACGGTTGCCATCGACGGTGACTTTGATGCCTGTCAGGCTCTGGTCAAACAGGCCTTTGATGACGAAGAGCTGAAAGCCGCACTGGGCTTAAACTCGGCTAACTCCATTAATATCAGCCGTCTTCTGGCGCAGATTTGCTATTACTTCGAAGCGGTGGCACAACTGCCTCAGGAAGCACGCAATCAACTGGTGATCTCCGTGCCGAGCGGTAACTTCGGCGATCTGACTGCGGGTCTGCTGGCGAAATCACTGGGTCTGCCGGTGAAGCGTTTTATCGCCGCGACCAACGCCAACGACACGGTGCCGCGCTTCCTTAAAGACGGGACGTGGGCGCCGAATGCAACCAAAGCCACGCTCTCTAACGCGATGGACGTGAGCCAGCCGAACAACTGGCCTCGTGTCGAAGAGCTGTTCCGTCGCAAGATTTGGCGACTGGGCGATCTTGGCTATGCGGCAGTAACGGATGAAACCACCAAAGCCACAATGCGTGAGCTGAAAGCGGTGGGGTATACCTCTGAACCGCATGCGGCGATTGCCTACCGTGCGTTGCGCGACCAGCTGAATCCGGGCGAATATGGCCTGTTCCTGGGCACCGCGCATCCGGCGAAGTTTAAAGAGAGTGTGGATGAGATCCTGGGCGAGTCCCTTCCGCTGCCAAAAGAGCTGGCGGACCGCGCTGATCTGCCGCTGTTGTCTCATGAACTGCCTGCGGATTTTGCCGCGCTGCGTAAGTTGATGATGACGCGCGGGTAAGATCGGCGCGTCGATAACCTTTTTTTAGGCCGGGTAAGGCGCAGTGCCTCCCGGCTTTTTTGTGAAGAAATTAAGGAGAAAAAAAGCAGGAAAAATGCAGAAATGCCCAATAAATGCGGTCACTTAGAGAATAGGATTGCAGAGAATAACATCCCCGGTTCCCCTCACGTAACCTTCAGTTATCGGCCCATGTCGGGCAAGAATATGAAGGAGTCACCTATGTCTAAACTGAAACCTGCACTTATCGCGCTTTCACTGATGCTGGTCGCTCCCATGGTGGTACAGGCCTCTGAAATCACCCTTGTGCCAGCGGTGAAACTGCACATTGGCGATCAGGATAATCGAGGGCAGTACTGGGACGGCGGTCGCTGGCGCGATCATGACTGGTGGCGCTCGCATTATGAATGGCGCGAGAATCGCTGGCATCCGCATGATGAACATCGCGATCGTCACGATCGTGGTCACGACGACCATCATGATGACCATCATCCGGGGAAAGACTGGAAGCACCGTTAAGGGAGCTATCGTCTGGGTCTTTTACGCCAGCCCTCTCCCACCGGGAGAGGGTACGCCTTCATCCGAAGAACGGGGCTATCCGGCGCTACTGCTCGTGCCGTTTGAACACCATCTCACCGTTCGCTGAGGCCTCGGCATCAAAGAAATAACCTTCACTGTCAAACGTCTTAAGCTGTTCGGGTTGAGTGAGGCGATTTTCTATGATGTAACGGCTCATCAGTCCTCGCGCCTTTTTGGCGTAGAAACTGATCACTTTAAACGTGCCGTTTTTCTCATCCAGGAAGACAGGTTTGACGATCTCTGCATTAAGTTGTTTCGGCTTGACTGATTTGTAGTATTCGTCGGAGGCCAGGTTAATGACCACGCTATCGCCCTGTGCACGTAGCGCATCATTGAGCTTGTTGGTGATGATATCGCCCCAGAACTGGTACAGATCTTTGCCTTTGGTATTGGCCAGGCGAATACCCATCTCAAGACGATAGGGTTGCATAAGGTCCAGAGGCCGCAGCACGCCGTACAAACCAGACAGCATACGCAGATGGGTTTGCGCAAAATCGAAATCCGCTTCGCTGAAGGTTTCTGCTCGTAAGCCCGTGTAGACATCGCCTTTGAAGGCGAGAAGTGCCTGGCGCGCATTCGACGGCGTAAAATCAGGCTGCCAGTCATGGAAACGGGTCGCGTTAAGATCGGCCAGCTTGTCGCTGATGCCCATCAGTTTGCCGATTTGTGGGGCGGAGAGCTTGCGCGCCTCGTGAATCAGCTGTTGGGAATAGTCCAGCAGTTCAGGCTGGGTATAACGCTCGGTGGCGAGAGGGCTTTGATAATCGAGCGTCTTTGCAGGTGAAATTAAGATCAGCATATCCAGTCCTTGCAGGAAATTTAGGGCGACTTTAGCAAAAAAACGATCTGAATTGATCGATGACTGCTATTGCCGTGGCAAATCATCCCAGGCGCCTGGCGCAATTTGCGACTCGATTTCCGGGTAACGCGTGGCATCAAAGACGGGCGGTATACCCAGTTTTCGCTGGCGCAGATAATCCCTGGCAATCAGCGTCACTACCGGCGAAAGCAACAAAATGGCGGTCAGGTTGGTGATGGCCATAAACGCCATGATGACATCGGCCAGCTGCCACACCAGCGGCAGGCTCATGACCGAACCCATGAGCACCATCAGGGCAATACTGGCCCGCAGCATCCAGCGCGTTTTGCGCGAATCAAGCCGCAAAAAGATCAAATTATTTTCCGCATAGACGTAATTTGCCACGATGGAGCTAAAGGCAAACAACAAAACGACAAGCGAGACAAACTCTGCGCCCCAGGTGCCGGAAAGGGAGGCCAGCGCCTGTTGAATCAACTGCACGCCAGCGGTGTTTTCCTCATGGGGGATAGGCCCGGCGAGCAGAATAATCATGGCGCTCGCAGAACAAATGATAATGGTATCGGTAAACACGCCAATCATCTGCACGATGCCTTGCGCCGCCGGGTGAGGGGGCCATGACGCCGCTGCCGCCGCTGCATTGGGCGTCGATCCCATACCCGCCTCATTGGAGAACATTCCGCGATGAAAACCTGCGGTCAGCGCCTGGCTGATGGTATAACCCAGCGCCCCTGCGGCGGCTTCTCGCCAGCCAAAGGCACATTTAAAGATGGTGCCAATGACGTTTGGTATCTCATCGATGTGCATAAGCATGACGACGATGCTGGCGGCAACCCATACTGCCGCCATCACGGGCACCAGCCACTGCATAAGACGGGCAACACGTTTAATGCCGGTGATCATCCCCAGCAGTGCCACAAGCGCCAGGCCAGCCCCCGTGATCCATTCCGGGACAGCGAAGGCATACTGCAGCGCATGCGAGACCGAGTTGGCCTGAACCGTGTTAAATATCAGCCCGTAGGCCAGCAGCAGGAAGAGAGAGAACAGAACGCCCATCCAGCGCATTCCCAGGCCCCGCGCCATATACCACGCCGGGCCGCCGCGGAACTGGCCGGTTTTATCGCGTTCTTTATAAAGTTGAGCGAGTGAGCATTCCGCAAACGAGGTCGCCATGCCAATAATGGCGGTGACCCACATCCAGAATACCGCACCAGGGCCGCCCGCCCCGATTGCTAAGGCCACGCCTGCGAGATTGCCGCTACCGACACGCGCGGCAAGGCTTGTGCATAATGCCTGAAAGGAGGTCAATCCGCCCGGCTGGGGCGTGACGCTGTTTTTCAGACTTTTGCCAAACTTGCGAATATAACGAAACTGGATAAAGCCACTGCGCAGCGTAAACCAGATACCGGCTCCCAGAAGCAGGTATATCATGACCGAGCCCCAGAGGACCTCATTGATAAAATAAAGGAAATCAGGCATTAACGTCCCTCTGTTGATGCCAAATGAAAAAGGTAAGCGCTTCCAGTTATTGAGCACGCTGTTAATTAGCAGCCTGTTAATATTGCGAGTTTATCATACTCTCCCTCAGTACACCCTAAGCGCACGGTCTGCGGTTGCGCTGCTATTCCGTCGTGTTATCATCAGGGCAGACCGGTTACATCCCCCTAACAAGTAAACCTGTCATTTTTCCGTTGCTGGCATGCTGTCGGTAGCGTGAATTATCCAGGGCACGTAAAAGAGAAACACTATCATGACGGATAAATTAACCTCCCTTCGTCAGTTCACCACTGTTGTAGCTGACACTGGAGATATCGCGGCAATGAAGTTGTATCAGCCGCAGGATGCCACCACCAACCCTTCTCTGATCCTGAACGCCGCACAGATCCCTGAGTATCGCAAACTGATTGACGACGCCGTGACCTGGGCGAAAAGCCAGAGCAACGATCGTGCTCAGCAGGTTGTGGACGCGACGGACAAACTGGCCGTGAATATCGGTCTGGAAATCCTGAAACTGGTTCCGGGTCGTATTTCTACCGAAGTTGACGCGCGTCTGTCCTACGACACCGAAGCGTCTATCGCCAAAGCGAAACACCTGATCAAGCTGTACAACGATGCGGGCATCAGCAACGATCGTATCCTGATCAAACTGGCGTCTACCTGGCAGGGTATCCGCGCAGCGGAACAGCTGGAAAAAGAAGGCATCAACTGTAACCTGACGCTGCTGTTCTCCTTCGCCCAGGCGCGTGCCTGTGCGGAAGCCGGTGTTTACCTGATCTCTCCATTCGTGGGCCGTATTCTGGACTGGTACAAAGCTAATACGGATAAGAAAGAGTACGCGGCAGCGGAAGATCCAGGCGTAGTGTCTGTTACTGAAATCTACGAATACTACAAGCAGCACGGCTACGAGACCGTTGTGATGGGCGCAAGCTTCCGTAACGTGGGCGAAATCATTGAGCTGGCTGGCTGTGACCGCCTGACCATCGCACCTGCACTGCTGAAAGAGCTGGCAGAGAGCGAAGGCGCTCTCGAGCGCAAACTGTCCTACACCGGTGAAGTGAAAGCGCGTCCAGAACGCATCACGGAATCCGAGTTCCTGTGGCAGCACAACCAGGATCCAATGGCCGTAGACAAACTGGCGGACGGTATCCGTAAGTTTGCTGTTGACCAGGAAAAACTGGAAAAAATGATCGGCGACCTGCTGTAATCATTCCGCGTGACCGGATCCCTGGTCACGCGACCTCTTTCGTCCTCTGTCTGAATCTCCCCTCTGCGTGTATCATTCCTCTTAATCAGTACTTTTTGAATGGAATGGATATGAATACCTTACGCATCGGCTTAGTCTCGATTTCTGACCGCGCTTCAAGCGGTGTATACGAAGATAAAGGCATCCCCGCGCTGGAAGCATGGTTGGGCAGTGCGCTTACCACCCCCTTTGACATCCAGACCCGGCTGATCCCGGATGAACAGGCGATCATTGAACAGACGCTGTGCGAGCTGGTGGATGAAATGAGCTGCCATCTGGTGCTCACGACCGGCGGTACCGGCCCCGCGCGACGCGATGTCACCCCGGATGCGACGCTGGCAATAGCCGACCGTGAAATGCCCGGCTTTGGCGAGCAGATGCGTCAGATCAGCCTGCGCTTTGTCCCGACAGCTATTCTCTCCCGTCAGGTTGGGGTGATCCGTAAACAGGCGCTGATCCTCAATTTACCCGGCCAGCCGAAATCGATTAAAGAGACCCTTGAAGGGGTGAAAGAGCCTGACGGGACCGTCGTCGTGCCTGGGATATTTGCAAGTGTACCTTATTGTATACAATTGCTGGATGGCCCCTACGTTGAGACCGATTCGCAGGTCGTAGCAGCTTTTCGCCCAAAAAGTGCACGCCGCGAAACAATCTCCTAAATTTTATGCTTTTCTGACATAAGCTACAGCCGCGATAGCGTGGTGATGCATTTACGGTATAGTAATTTTTTCTTTACGATTACTGTAAAATTATCTCTACGCTATCGAAAGGGTTCCTTATGTCTCATTACACCCGGCCATTAAATCGTCAGGATTATAAAACCCTCACACTTGCTGCTCTGGGCGGTGCACTGGAGTTTTACGACTTCATCATCTTTGTCTTCTTCGCCACCGTTGTGGGTGCGCTTTTCTTCCCGACAGATATTCCGGAATGGCTGCGTCAGGTACAAACCTTTGGCATCTTTGCTGCCGGTTATCTTGCGCGTCCTTTGGGGGGGATCATCATGGCCCACTTTGGCGACCTGGTCGGGCGCAAAAAAATGTTTACCCTGAGTATTCTGCTGATGGCGGTGCCGACCCTGGCGATAGGCCTGCTGCCTACCTATGCGTCGATGGGTATTCTGGCACCGGTGTTACTGCTGCTGATGCGTATCCTGCAAGGTGCCGCCATCGGTGGGGAAGTGCCGGGGGCGTGGGTATTTGTCGCTGAGCATGTGCCGGTGCGCCGTATTGGCATTGCCTGTGGGACGCTCACCGCCGGGCTGACGGTGGGGATCCTGCTCGGTTCGGTGGTTGCGACCCTGGTGAATACCAGTATGACGCCCGAGGCGGTACACGCGTGGGGCTGGCGAATTCCTTTCCTGCTGGGCGGGGCCTTTGGTCTGGTGGCGATGTATTTACGTCGCTGGTTGCAGGAAACGCCGATCTTCCTTGAGATGCAGCAACGCAAAGCGCTGGCGCAGGAACTTCCGGTGAAGGCGGTGGTGGTTCATCACAAAAAAGCCGTTATGGTCTCTATGTTGCTCACCTGGCTGCTCTCTGCGGGCATTGTTGTGGTGATTTTGATGTCACCTGTCTGGCTGCAAAAACAGTATGGATTTGCCCCGGCGCTGACGCTGCAGGCCAACAGTATTGCGACCATTATGCTCTGTGTGGGCTGCCTGATAGCAGGTCTGGCTGTGGATCGTTTTGGTTCAAGCCGGACGTTTATCGTGGGTAGCCTGCTACTGGCGGCATCGAGTTGGGCGTTCTATCACCTGGTGGGAAGCCACCCCGAACAGCTGTTTTTGCTGTATGGCATGGTGGGGCTGTGCGTGGGTGTGGTGGGGGCCGTACCCTATGTCATGGTGCGCGCGTTTCCGGCAGAGGTCCGCTTCACGGGGATCTCGTTTTCCTACAATGTTTCCTACGCCATTTTCGGTGGATTAACCCCGATTGCCGTGACGTTACTGATGGGCGTGTCGCCTATGGCTCCTGCCTGGTACGTGCTGGCGCTCTCTGTCATGGGGTTAGCGCTGGGGATTTGGCTACGTCAGAAGCCCCTCGAGGCGCCTGTGCTGGTGGGTTAATCTGCCGCCAGTAATCCGTCCACCACAACATGCGGCAAACCACGGGAACAGTATTCCACCCGTCCGTCGACACCATACACCCTCGCCAGACTGGCGGGGGTGACGACTTCGCCAGGTCGTCCACTGGCGATCAATTCTCCCTCTTTCAGCATCATCGCGTAGTGTGCATGGCGCAGCGCAATGTTGATGTCGTGAATCACCACCAGGGTAACGATATTTCGCTGCTGCGTTTCGCGGGCGACGATATCCATCACATGGAACTGGTAGTTAAGATCAAGGGCGCTGAGCGGCTCATCCAGTAGCAACAGCTCCGGTTCACGGATAAGGGATTGCGCCAGGCCAATGAGCTGCTTTTGTCCACCGGAAAGCTGGTCGAGAAAGTTCATCGCCAGGTGGGCTACGCCCAGTTTTTCGAGAATGCGGTAAGCGTCTTGTTCGGCATTGTGACCCGCAACATGACCGCTTGCCTGCCGCGCGACAATCACAGATTCCAGGGCATGCAGATGCACGCCCTGCGGCAGTGACTGCGGGAGATACACCACCTTTTGGGCGCGCGTGGCGGCGGGCATCGCCATCAAATCGTCACCATTGAGCAGAGCTTCACCCTGAGAGGGGTTCAGCGCGGCAAGCGCACGCAGCAGCGTCGATTTACCCGAGCCATTGGGGCCCAGCAGGGCGGTAATGTGGCCGCGAGGAAGCAGGGGTGTGTGAAGATGCTGGATGATTTTTTTCCTGCCATACCCCGTATGCAGATTAAGAATACGCAGACCGTCGCTCATACGTTCCCCCGGTGACGAATAATGATGCTGAGGAAGAACGGCACGCCGACCAGCGAGGTCACGATACCGACAGGGAAGATCACGCCAGGGACGATGTTTTTAGACAGCACGGAGGCCAGAGAGAGCACCAGCGCGCCGATAAGCATACTGCCGGGCAGATAAAACCGATGATCTTCACCGAACAAGATACGTGAGATGTGTGGTGCGACCAGGCCGATAAAGCCCACCGGCCCCACAAAGGCCACCGTCAGTGCCGAAAGAATGCTAATGCGTAACAACGTGGCGAGGCGGAGTTTCTTCACGTTAATGCCAAAGCTGACCGCACGGTCTTCACCCAGGCGCAGCGCGGTGAGTTTCCAGGCATTTTTCATCGACAGCGGTACGAGAAAGAGTAACGCGACACCCAGTATTGCCAGCTTATCCCACGAGGCGCGCGCCAGGCTGCCCATCGTCCAGAAGACCAGCCCCTGCAAGGTATCCTCGCTGGCGACAAACTGCATAATGGAAATGAGCGCGTTGAAGGTAAAGACCAGCGCGATGCCAAACAGCACCACCCCGGAGGTGGCAACGCGGGTCCAGCGGCTGATGCCGTCGAGGATAAAGCACGCCAGTAGCGCAAAGACAAAAGCATTGGCGGGAATCACCCACTTATCGGCAATGCCCGGGATGCCTAAGCCGAGCACAATTGCCAGCGCCGCGCCAAAGGAGGCGGCAGAGGAGACGCCCAGAGTGAAAGGGCTGGCAAGCGGGTTGTTCAGGATAGTTTGCATCTCTGCGCCGGCAAGCCCCAGCGCCAAACCCACGGCAAGCGCCATCAAGGCATAGGGTAGGCGGATGTCCCACACAATGACGCGCGTGCCTGCATCGGCCGCAGCGGAATGCATCACGGTTTGCCAGAGTGTTGAAACAGAGATGCCCGACGGCCCGAGGGTGAAATCAAGAAACAGAGAACAGATAATCAGAACCAGCAGAACACCTGCAAGTGCGTAACGGCGAAGCACAACCCGGCGATAACGAGCGGCAATAGTGGAAGCGTCAGGCTTTACGCTGGCGGCAAGGCTGGAATTCATTGGATAACCCTATGCAACACAAAAAACATGTCTCGCCCACCGTGCCTGTGGCATGCGCAGCAGGATATCCATAATCCGCGAGAGACGGGGGGACAATAGATAAAGTCAGACGGCATTGCCAGCCATGAATGAAATAATGCAGGGTTTATTGATGTCGTGTTGGTGTTTGCAGAACAGAGAGGGGAGTACCACGAAGAGACGTGCCTGCGAGCGCAGGCACGACGAGAAACGGCTTAGTGTTGTTCACCGATTGGCAGAATGGTGCGACCAAACTGCTCGTTCAGCACTTCACCCATTGCCAGGTAGATAGCGCTTGCGCCACACACCAGACCAATCCAGCCTGCAACGTGAACAATGCCCTCGTTATCCACCAGGTGGCCAATCGCCAGCAGGGCGAACAGCACGGTCAGGCTCAGGAAGACGAACTGCAGTGCGCGGTTAGCCTTAAGGGTGCCAAAGAACATAAACAGTGTGAAGACACCCCACAGACCAAGGTATACGCCCAGGAAGTGTGCGTTAGCCGCGTCTGCCAGGCCCATTTTAGGCATCAGCAGAATCGCGACCAGGGTCAGCCAGAATGAACCGTAAGAGGTAAATGCTGTTAAACCGAAGGTGTTGCCTTTTTTATATTCCAGCAGGCCCGCAAAGATTTGTGCGATACCGCCGTAAAAAATGCCCATCGCCAGGATAATGCCATCCATCGGGAACATCCCGATGTTGTGCAGGTTCAGCAGAATGGTAGTCATGCCAAAACCCATCAGGCCCAGCGGAGCCGGATTAGCCAACTTAGTGTTGCCCATAAGTCCTCAAAAAAAATCATCATTAATATGGTGAAATGGTTAAACCCGCGTCAATTCTCCCTGACGGGGCGCGGCATCATAATGGGACCCCATCACCGCGTCTATGATCTGATCAGGGTGAAATTAAAATATTTTTTATCATTACCCCTTGATGGATGCCGTTGCGACCCCATTTAGTAGTCAACCGCAGTGTGTGGACCTGAAAAAAAGCAAATCTGGACAGTTGAAAAAGCACCTTCTGCCCTTATTACAGGTACACAACCACATGTTGACTGAATTTTTAGTGGAGACGTTTAGATGGGTAAAATTATTGGTATCGACCTGGGTACTACCAACTCTTGTGTAGCGATTATGGACGGCACGACGGCACGTGTGCTGGAGAACGCTGAGGGCGATCGCACCACGCCTTCTATCATTGCTTATACCCAGGATGGTGAAACTCTGGTTGGTCAGCCGGCTAAACGTCAGGCAGTGACAAACCCGCAGAACACCCTGTTCGCGATTAAACGCCTGATTGGTCGCCGCTTCCAGGACGAAGAAGTACAGCGTGATGAAGCCATCATGCCTTACAAAATCATCGGTGCTGATAACGGTGATGCGTGGATTGACGTTAAAGGTCAGAAAATGGCGCCTCCGCAGATTTCTGCTGAAGTGCTGAAAAAAATGAAGAAAACGGCTGAAGATTACCTGGGCGAACCGGTAACTGAAGCGGTTATCACCGTACCGGCTTACTTCAACGATGCGCAGCGTCAGGCAACCAAAGATGCTGGCCGCATTGCCGGTCTGGAAGTCAAACGTATCATCAACGAACCAACCGCAGCGGCTCTGGCCTACGGTCTGGATAAAGAAGTTGGCAACCGTACTATCGCGGTTTATGACCTCGGTGGCGGTACTTTCGATATCTCTATTATCGAAATCGACGAAGTTGACGGCGAAAAAACCTTCGAAGTTCTGGCAACCAACGGTGATACCCACCTGGGTGGTGAAGACTTCGACAGCCGTATGATCAACTACCTCGTGGACGAGTTTAAGAAAGATCAGGGCATTGACCTGCGTAACGATCCGCTGGCCATGCAGCGCCTGAAAGAAGCGGCAGAAAAAGCGAAAATCGAGCTCTCTTCTGCGCAGCAGACCGACGTGAACCTGCCGTACATCACTGCAGATGCGTCTGGTCCTAAACACATGAACATCAAAGTGACCCGTGCGAAACTGGAAAGCCTGGTCGAAGACCTGGTGAACCGTTCCATCGAGCCGCTGAAAGTGGCACTGCAGGATGCTGGCCTGTCCGTATCCGACATCCAGGACGTTATCCTGGTCGGTGGTCAGACGCGTATGCCAATGGTTCAGAAGAAAGTGGCTGAATTCTTTGGTAAAGAGCCACGTAAAGACGTTAACCCGGACGAAGCGGTTGCGATCGGCGCTGCTGTTCAGGGTGGTGTATTGACCGGTGAAGTGAAAGACGTACTGCTGCTGGACGTTACCCCGCTGTCTCTGGGTATCGAAACCATGGGTGGCGTAATGACGCCGCTGATCAGCAAAAACACCACCATCCCGACCAAGCACAGCCAGGTGTTCTCTACTGCTGAAGACAACCAGTCTGCGGTCACCATCCATGTGCTGCAGGGTGAGCGTAAACGTGCTGCGGATAACAAAGATCTGGGCCAGTTTAACCTCGACGGTATCAGCCCGGCTCCGCGCGGTATGCCACAGATTGAAGTCACCTTCGACATCGATGCTGACGGTATCCTGCACGTGTCTGCGAAAGACAAAAACAGCGGTAAAGAGCAGAAGATCACCATCAAGGCTTCTTCCGGTCTGAACGAAGAAGAGATCGAAAAAATGGTCCGTGACGCGGAAGCGAATGCTGAATCTGACCGTAAGTTTGAAGAGCTGGTTCAGACCCGTAACCAGGGTGACCATCTGCTGCACAGCACTCGCAAGCAGGTTGAAGAAGTTGGCGAACAGCTGCCAGCTGACGACAAAGCGGCTATCGAGACTGCACTGAGCGCGCTGGAAACCTCTCTGAAAGGAGAAGACAAAGCGGACATCGAAGCGAAAATGCAGGAGCTGGCGCAGGCCTCTCAGAAGCTGATGGAAATCGCTCAGCAGCAGCATGCACAGCAGCAAGCGGGTGCAGGCGCTGATGCTTCTCAGAACAACGCGAAAGACGACGATGTTGTTGATGCTGAGTTCGAAGAAGTTAAAGACAAAAAATAATCGCCCTTTGAACGGGTAATTACTGGCACGGGCGAAGAGGTTTCCTCTCCGCCCGTGCACGCATGTTAGGGGCTGAAAAAACCAATGGCAAAGCAAGATTATTACGAGATTTTGGGCGTTTCCAAAACAGCGGAAGAGCGCGAAATCAAAAAGGCGTACAAGCGCCTGGCCATGAAATTTCACCCGGACCGTAATCAGGGTGACAAAGAGGCCGAAGCCAAATTTAAAGAAATCAAAGAAGCGTATGAAATTCTGACCGACGCGCAAAAACGTGCCGCCTACGATCAATACGGCCATGCCGCATTTGAACAAGGTGGTATGGGTGGCGGTGGTTACGGCGGCGGCGGCTTTGGTGGCGGCGGTGCTGATTTTGGCGATATCTTTGGCGACGTTTTTGGCGACATCTTCGGCGGTGGTCGTGGACGTCAGCGCGCATCGCGCGGTGCAGATCTGCGTTACAACATGGATCTGACGCTGGAAGAAGCCGTACGCGGCGTGACCAAAGAGATCCGTATTCCTACGCTCGAAGAGTGTGACGTGTGCCACGGTAGCGGCGCGAAAGCGGGAACCAAGCCACAGACCTGTCCAACCTGTCATGGCTCTGGTCAGGTACAGATCCGTCAGGGATTCTTTGCCGTGCAGCAGGCGTGTCCTCACTGTCATGGTCGCGGCACGCTGATTAAAGATCCTTGCAACAGCTGCCACGGTCATGGTCGCGTTGAGAAAACCAAAACCCTGTCCGTGAAAATCCCGGCAGGCGTGGATACCGGTGACCGCATCCGTCTGACTGGCGAAGGTGAAGCCGGTGAGCAGGGCGCACCAGCAGGCGATCTGTACGTTCAGGTTCAGGTTAAGCAGCACGCTATTTTCGAGCGTGAAGGCAATAACCTCTACTGTGAAGTGCCGATCAACTTTGCAATGGCCGCGCTCGGTGGTGAAATTGAAGTGCCTACGCTTGATGGGCGTGTGAATCTGAAAGTGCCAGGTGAAACGCAGACCGGTAAATTGTTCCGTATGCGTGGCAAAGGCGTGAAATCCGTCCGGGGTGGCGCACAGGGTGACCTGCTTTGCCGCGTGGTTGTGGAAACGCCAGTCAGCCTGAACGATAAGCAGAAACAACTCCTGAAGGAGTTGCAGGAAAGCTTCGGTGGCCCGACGGGTGAGAAAAATAGCCCACGCTCAAAAAGCTTCTTCGACGGCGTCAAAAAATTCTTTGACGATCTGACCCGCTAAGCTTTTAGCTGCAGTCATCTAAAAAGCCCGGAAGCGATTCCGGGCTTTTTTTTCGCAAAATGCTCGGTAAAACTGAGCTTAGACTCAATATTAAACTGTTTTTGCCGAGTTATTTGTCTTGGTATGATGGTTTTTACGAGGTATTGTCGTAAATAAGGATGACATAAGTGAAATTACTACAACGATTCTTCAGCAACGAAGCCTCGGGCGGTATCGTGCTGATCGTGGCCGCCGCACTGGCTATGGTGCTGGCGAACCTGGGATCAACTCAGGGAATTTATCATGCGTTTCTGGAAACGCCGGTAGAGCTGCGCGTGGGCGTGCTCGAAATCAATAAAAACATGCTGCTGTGGATTAACGACGCCCTGATGGCGGTCTTTTTCCTGCTGGTGGGGCTGGAGGTGAAACGCGAACTGGTGCTTGGCTCCCTTGCCAGCCGCCAGCGTGCTGCTTTTCCGGTCATTGCGGCCGTCGGCGGTATGGTCGTTCCCGCACTGCTTTATCTGGCCTTTAACTATCAAGATCCCATTGCGCGGCAAGGCTGGGCTATTCCCGCGGCAACGGATATTGCCTTCGCGCTGGGCGTGCTGGCGCTGCTGGGAAGCCGTGTGCCAACGGCTCTGAAGATTTTCCTGATGGCACTGGCGATTATCGATGACCTCGGCGCGATCGTCATCATTGCGCTTTTCTATACCAGCGACCTGTCGATTCTGTCGTTGAGCGTTGCCGCCGGGGCGATTGCCGTGCTGGCGTTGTTAAACATCTTCAACGTGCGTCGCATCGGGATTTACGTGCTGGTGGGGGTGGTGTTGTGGACAGCGGTGCTGAAATCGGGCGTTCACGCGACGCTGGCGGGCGTGATTATTGGTTTCCTGATTCCGCTGAAAGAGCAGAACGGTAAATCACCGGCTAAACAGTTAGAGCATATCTTGCACCCGTGGGTCGCATTTATGATTTTGCCGCTGTTTGCGTTTGCCAATGCTGGCGTGTCGCTGGAGGGGGTGACCCTCGAAGGGCTAACCGCCATGTTGCCGTTGGGCATCATCGCCGGGCTGTTTATTGGTAAGCCGCTGGGCATCAGCCTGTTCTGCTGGCTGGCCGTTAAGCTTAAGCTCGCTTCGTTGCCGCACGGCACCACCTTCCGCCAGATTATGGCCGTGGGTGTACTCTGTGGTATTGGCTTCACTATGTCGATTTTCATCTCGACGCTGGCGTTCGCTTCAGTGGATCCTGAGCTTATCGTCTGGGCGAAACTCGGCATCCTGACCGGCTCGCTGCTTGCGGCGTTTGTTGGCTATACCTTACTCAGGGTAAAGTTATCCGGTGAGGCGCAGCCCGCTTAATCGAAACAGGGGAGAGAGCCGAGACTCTCTCCCGACATCACGCTCAGGGAGAGAAGGCATGTCTTATATCAATTACAACCATCTGTACTATTTCTGGCATGTTTACAAAGAAGGCTCCGTTGTCGGTGCGGCGGAGGCGCTTTTTCTGACGCCGCAAACCATCACCGGGCAGATAAAGGCACTCGAAGAGCGTCTTCAGGGCAAGCTTTTTAAGCGTAAAGGAAGAGGGATTGAGCCAACCGAACTGGGGGAACTGGTCTTTCGCTACGCCGATAAGATGTTCACGCTCAGCCAGGAGATGCTGGATATCGTCAACTATCGCAAGGAATCGAATCTGCTCTTTGATGTGGGCGTGGCGGATGCATTGTCCAAACGGCTGGTCAGCGGCGTGCTGGATGCGGCCGTGGTGGAAGATGAACAGATTCACCTGCGCTGCTTCGAATCCACGCACGAGATGCTTCTGGAGCAGCTCAGTCAGCACAAGCTGGATATGATTATTTCAGACTGTCCGATCGATTCGACTCAGCAGGAAGGGCTGTTCTCGGTCAAGATTGGCGAGTGCGGTGTCAGTTTCTGGTGTAGCAATCCGCCGCCAAAAAAACCGTTCCCCGCTTGTCTCGAAGAGCGTCGTTTACTGGTGCCGGGTCGTCGTTCCATGCTCGGGCGCAAATTGCTGAACTGGTTTAACTCGCAGGGGCTGAAGGTGGAAATACTGGGTGAGTTTGACGATGCCGCCTTGATGAAGGCCTTTGGCGAAGCCCACAATGCCATCTTCGTTGCGCCAACGCTCTACGCGCTCGATCTCTATACGGACGACACGATAACGGAGATTGGACGGGTGGATAACGTGATGGAGGAGTATCACGCCATATTTGCTGAACGAATGATTCAGCATCCGGCGGTGCAGCGTATCTGTCAACGCGATTACTCGGCGTTGTTCACGCCGCCCGCGACACGCTAAGGCCATAAAAAAACCCGCGTTAAGCGGGTTCTTTAAACAAGCAACAACAAGTAGCGATTAAGCCAGTTTGTTGATCTGCGCGGTCAGGTTTGCTTTATGACGCGCTGCTTTGTTCTTATGGATCAGACCTTTAGCAGCCTGACGATCCACGATTGGTTGCATTTCGTTAAATGCGTTCTGCGCTGCAGCTTTGTCGCCAGCTTCGATTGCTGCGTATACTTTCTTGATGAAGGTACGCATCATAGAGCGACGGCTTGCGTTGTGCTTACGAGCCTTTTCAGACTGTACTGCACGTTTCTTAGCTGATTTGATATTAGCCAAGTCCAACTCCCAAATATGATCTATGTGGACAATTCAAAGGCCGAGGAATATGCCCTCTATACCTTCTTTTGTCAATGGATTTGTGCAAATAAGCGCCGTTAATAAGGCGACGCTACGTTACGTAGTGATGGCGCAGGATTCTACCAGCTTGTGCTCCCTGAATACAGCCTTTCGGCGATAAAAATCACATCTGGCGGGCAGTTTTTTTTGCCTGAAGTGGCAACCATCATGAAATCATTACGGCTTTCTGATTTGAGGGAACAATCGCCAGTTAACCTTAATCGCTGTACAAGGTATACTCGAGCGATTTTCACTGTTTTGAGCCTGTCATGAAGCTGATACGCGGCATACATAATCTCAGTCACGCCCCGCACGGGTGCGTACTGACCATTGGTAATTTCGACGGCGTGCATCGTGGGCATCAGGCGCTGTTGCAGGGACTGCGTAAAGAGGGCCAGGCCCGCGGGCTGCCCGTGGTGGTCATGATCTTCGAACCGCAGCCGCTGGAGTTGTTTGCGGGCGACAAAGCGCCAGCACGCTTAACGCGCCTGCGCGATAAGCTGCGCTATCTGGCACAGAGCGGTGTGGACTACGTGCTGTGCGTGCGGTTCGACCGTCGCTTTGCCGCATTGACTGCACAAAACTTTGTCGGCGATCTGCTGGTGAAACGCCTGGGCGTGCAGTTTCTGGCCGTAGGCGATGATTTCCGCTTTGGCGCTGGTCGTCAGGGCGATTTCTTGTTATTACAGAAAGCAGGGCTGGAATACGGTTTTGATGTCACCAGCACGCTGACCTTCTGCGAAGGCGGCGTACGGGTAAGCAGCACGGCGGTACGCCAGGCGCTGGCCGAAGATCGACTGGACGTCGCGGAGAACCTGCTAGGGCATCCGTTTTCCATTTCCGGCCGCGTGGTTCATGGCGACGAATTAGGTCGCACAATAGGTTTCCCGACGGCGAATGTCCCGCTCCGTCGTCAGGTGTCCCCGGTGAAAGGGGTTTATGCGGTAGAAGTAACCGGGCTGGGTGATAAACCTTTACCGGGGGTGGCTAATATTGGCACCCGTCCAACCGTGGCAGGTGTACGTCAACAACTCGAAGTGCATCTGCTGGACGTTGTAATGGACCTGTATGGTCGCCATATAGATGTAATCCTGCGTAAAAAGATACGCAATGAGCAGCGATTTGCTTCGCTTGATGAGCTGAAAGCGCAAATCGCCCGCGATGAGTTAACGGCCCGCGATTTTTTTGGGCTATCGAACCCGGCTTAATGCCTGAACGAGTTTTAAATACGGAACCGAGAATCTGATGAGTGACTATAAATCGACCCTGAATTTGCCGGAAACAGGGTTCCCGATGCGCGGCGATCTCGCCAAGCGTGAACCGGGAATGCTGGCGCGTTGGACCGATGATGACCTGTACGGCATCATTCGTGCAGCTAAAAAAGGCAAAAAAACCTTCATTCTGCATGATGGCCCTCCATATGCGAATGGCAGCATTCATATTGGTCACTCTGTAAACAAGATTCTGAAAGACATTATCGTGAAGTCCAAAGGACTCACGGGCTTCGACTCGCCGTATGTGCCGGGTTGGGACTGTCATGGTCTGCCGATCGAGCTGAAGGTGGAGCAGGAATACGGTAAGCCGGGTGAAAAATTCACCGCGGCTGAATTCCGCGCCAAATGCCGTGAATATGCTGCTGCACAGGTTGACGGTCAGCGTAAAGATTTTATCCGCCTGGGCGTGCTGGGCGACTGGTCTCGTCCTTACCTGACCATGGATTTCAAAACGGAAGCTAACATCATCCGTGCCCTGGGCAAGATCATTGGCAACGGTCACCTGCATAAAGGCGCGAAGCCGGTGCACTGGTGCGTTGACTGCCGTTCTGCGCTGGCAGAAGCGGAAGTGGAGTATTACGACAAAACCTCTCCGTCTATCGACGTGGCGTTCAATGCCGTCGATCAGGATGCGGTGAAAGCCAAATTTGGCGTGACGTCGGTAAATGGCCCAATCTCGCTGGTTATCTGGACCACCACCCCGTGGACGCTGCCAGCAGACCGCGCGATCTCGCTCTCTGCTGATTTCGAATATGCGCTGGTGCAGGTAGACGGTCAGGCGCTGATCCTGGCGAAAGATCTGGTGGAAAGCGTTCTGAAACGTGCCCACATCGATAACTTCACCGTGCTGGGCACCGTGAACGGCGCTGAGCTTGAGCTGATGCGCTTTAAACACCCGTTCCTGGATTTCGATGTGCCTGCGATTCTGGGCGATCACGTCACCCTGGAAGCCGGTACCGGTGCGGTTCACACCGCCGGTGGTCACGGCCCTGACGACTACAACATCAGCCTGAAATACGGTCTGGAAATCGCGAACCCGGTGGGTCCTGACGGCGCTTATCTCCCTGGCACTTACCCAACGCTGGACGGTGTCAACGTCTTCAAAGCCAACGACATCATCGTTGATATGCTGCGCACCAGCGGCGCGCTGCTGCACGTAGAAAAAATGCAGCACAGCTATCCGTGCTGCTGGCGTCACAAAACACCGATCATCTTCCGTGCTACTCCGCAGTGGTTCATCAGCATGGATCAGAAAGGCCTGCGCGCGCAGTCTCTGAAAGAGATCAAAGGCGTGCAGTGGATCCCGGACTGGGGCCAGGCGCGTATTGAATCCATGGTCGCCAACCGTCCTGACTGGTGTATCTCCCGTCAGCGTACCTGGGGCGTGCCGATGTCTCTGTTTGTGCATAAAGAGACGCAGGAACTGCACCCGAACACGCTGGAGCTGATGGAAGAAGTCGCGAAACGTGTTGAAGTGGACGGCATTCAGGCATGGTGGGATCTCGATTCCCGCGACATCCTGGGCGCGGATGCGGACAGTTACGAGAAAGTGCCGGATACCCTGGACGTGTGGTTCGACTCCGGTTCAACGCACTCCTCCGTGGTAGACGTGCGTCCGGAATTCGCGGGTCACGCTGCCGATATGTATCTGGAAGGTTCTGACCAACACCGTGGCTGGTTTATGTCATCCCTGATGATCTCTACCGCGATGAAAGGTAAAGCACCGTATCGCCAGGTTCTGACCCACGGTTTCACCGTAGATGGTCAGGGTCGTAAGATGTCCAAATCGATCGGTAACACCGTTTCACCGCAGGATGTGATGAACAAACTGGGCGCGGACATTCTGCGTCTGTGGGTCGCCTCGACCGACTATACCGGTGAAATGGCGGTGTCGGATGAGATCCTGAAACGTGCAGCCGACAGCTATCGTCGTATCCGTAACACCGCGCGCTTCCTGCTGGCGAACCTGAACGGGTTCGATCCGGTAAAAGATATGGTGAAACCGGAAGAGATGGTGGTGCTGGATCGCTGGGCGGTAGGCTGCGCGCAAGCGGCACAGGACGATATCCTGAAGGCTTACGAATCTTACGATTTCCACGAAGTGGTGCAGCGCCTGATGCGCTTCTGCTCCATCGAGATGGGCTCGTTCTACCTCGACATCATTAAAGACCGTCAGTACACCGCGAAGGCCGACAGCGTCGCGCGTCGTAGCTGCCAGACTGCGCTGTATCACATTGCAGAAGCGCTGGTTCGCTGGATGGCTCCGATCATGTCCTTCACGGCCGATGAAATCTGGGGTTACCTGCCGGGTGAACGCGAGCAGTATGTCTTTACGGGTGAATGGTACGAAGGCCTGTTTGGTCTTGCGGATACCGAAGCCATGAACGATACCTTCTGGAATGACCTGCTGAAAGTGCGTGGGGAAGTGAACAAGGTTATCGAGCAGGCGCGTGCTGACAAGAAAGTGGGTGGTTCTCTGGAAGCGGCAGTGACGCTCTACGCAGAACCTGAACTGGCGGCAAAACTGACGGCACTGGGCGATGAATTACGATTTGTCCTGTTGACCTCGGGTGCTCAGGTTGCCGATTATGCACAGGCCTCCGCTGACGCTCAGCAGAGCGAACTGCTCAAAGGGCTGAAAGTGGCGTTGAGCAAAGCCGACGGTGAGAAATGCCCGCGTTGCTGGCATTACACTACCGATGTCGGTCAGGTGGCGGAACATGCAGATATCTGTGGACGCTGTGTCAGTAACATCGCCGGTGATGGCGAAAAACGTAAGTTTGCCTGATGACTAAATCGTTCAGTTCAACAGGACTGCGCTGGCTGTGGCTGGTGGTGGTCGTGCTGATTATTGATTTGGGCAGCAAATTCCTGATCCTCCAGAACTTTGCTCTGGGGGAGACGGTCTCGCTGTTCCCGTCGCTTAATCTGCATTATGCGCGCAACTATGGCGCAGCGTTTAGCTTCCTCGCCGACAGCGGCGGCTGGCAGCGTTGGTTCTTTGCCGGTATCGCGCTGGGTATCTGCGTGGTGCTAACGGTGCTGATGTATCGCTCGAAAGCGACGCAGAAGCTGAATAATATCGCTTACGCGCTGATTATTGGCGGTGCGCTGGGCAATCTGTTCGATCGTCTGTGGCACGGCTTTGTGGTCGATATGATCGACTTCTACGTCGGCGACTGGCATTTCGCCACCTTTAACCTGGCCGACAGTGCAATCTGTGTGGGTGCCGCGTTAATCGTGCTGGAAGGCTTCCTGCCGAAACCGGCGGCGAAAGAGCAGGCGTAATTATCCCTGACCGGTGTCGTTGCACGCGCGGCGTCACCGGGCAAAACAAGCGAGCAATAGGCATGTCGAAATCCATACAGAGTAATAGTGCGGTTCTGGTTCACTTCACGCTGAAGCTGGACGATGGTTCAACGGCTGAATCCACGCGCAATAACGGCAAACCTGCACTGTTTCGCCTGGGCGACACCTCGCTGTCGGAAGGTCTGGAGCAACAACTGCTTGGCCTGAAAGAGGGTGAGAAAAAAGCGTTCTCGCTGGAGCCTGATGCGGCGTTTGGCGTGCCAAGCCCGGATCTGGTGCAGTATTTCTCGCGTCGTGAATTTATGGATGCGGGCGAGCCGGAGATCGGCGCGATTATGCTCTTTACCGCAATGGATGGCAGCGAAATGCCTGGCGTGATCCGCGAAATTAACGGCGATTCCATCACCGTTGATTTCAACCATCCGCTTGCCGGGCGTACCGTCCATTTTGATGTTGAAGTGCTGGAGATCGATCCGGCGCTGGAGGATGTAAATGCAGATCCTGTTGGCTAACCCGCGCGGTTTTTGTGCCGGAGTAGACCGCGCTATCAGCATTGTTGAAAACGCGCTGGAGCTTTACGGCGCGCCGATTTATGTCCGCCATGAAGTGGTGCATAACCGCTATGTGGTGGAGAGCCTGCGCGAGCGCGGCGCAATCTTTATTGAGCAGATTGATGAAGTACCGGACGGTGCGATCCTGATCTTCTCGGCGCACGGCGTCTCTCAGGCGGTGCGTAACGAAGCCAAAAGTCGTGATCTGACCGTCTTCGATGCGACCTGCCCGTTAGTAACCAAAGTGCATATGGAAGTCGCTCGCGCCAGCCGTCGGGGTGAAGAGTCCATTTTAATTGGCCACGCAGGCCATCCGGAAGTGGAAGGCACCATGGGTCAGTACAGCAACCCTGAAGGGGGAATGTACCTGGTCGAATCGCCGGAAGATGTGCTCACCCTTAACGTGAAAAACGAGGCAAAACTGTCGTTCATGACGCAGACCACGCTCTCTGTGGATGACACCTCTGACGTTATCGACGCCCTGCGCCAGCGGTTCCCTAAAATCGTCGGCCCGCGCAAGGACGACATTTGCTACGCCACCACTAATCGTCAGGAAGCGGTACGTGCGCTGGCTGAACAGGCGGATGTGGTGCTGGTGGTCGGCTCCAGAAACTCCTCTAACTCCAACCGCCTGGCCGAACTGGCGCAGCGGATGGGGAAAACGGCATTCCTGATTGACGATGCTGGCGATATACAGGAAGCGTGGGTGAAAAATGCCTCCTGTGTCGGCGTTACCGCCGGTGCTTCTGCGCCTGATATTCTGGTGCAAAACGTCATTGCTCGTCTCCAGGAGCTGGGCGGTGGCGAAGCGGTACCACTGGAAGGACGCGAAGAGAACATCGTCTTTGAAGTCCCGAAAGAGCTGCGTATCGACGCCCGCGAAGTGCAATAACCGTCTCCTCTTCAGAAAATGCCAGCCACGCAAGTGGCTGGCATTTTTTTTGGTTACCTGTGATTAACCCGACAATCCTTCGTATCTTCCCCGCAGGTTAATCGTTTAATCTGATAGGCTTTTCCTGTTGTTCTCCTCGGGCTGGAGACAGAAATGAATGCTGACATCATTATGCCGCCTCAGGTGGCATGGGCGACCGGCCTGCTTACCCGTGGCCCGGTTATTGCTAAAACGACACGGATGAGCGATTTACGCGGCGTCTTTGCCGATACCGCCGCGTGGCAACGGCACGATCCCCAACAGGTGATATATACCGTTGAGATGCTCGATACGCCCACACCGGAGGGGGCACTCTTCGTTGGCGTAACGCGCCTGCGGGCGGGAAGGTCCGGCGGCGAATTTTATCTTACCCGGGGGCATTATCATCAGCGCCGTGAGCAGGGCGAGGTCTATTTTGGGCTAAGCGGTAACGGCCTGTTGCTGCTGCAAAATGAGCAGGGTGAGACGAGACTGGAGGCTGTGTTTGCCGGTTCCGTGCATATTATTCCCGGCCATACGGCGCACCGGCTTATCAATACGGGTGACGTGACACTCTCTGCGCTGGCGGTCTGGCCAACCGTTGCGGGGCATGACTACGCTGCGCTGGCGGGCGGTTTTGCGGTTCGGGTATTCGCGTCTGAAAACGGATATGAGGTGTGCCATGCCTGATTATGGACTGGATATGACCATTACTCACCAGCCGCTGGGTTTTTGCTACGGCGGCGAGGTGACAGGACCGATGCCGGAGATCCGCACGCTGGATCAGATTCGGCCCTCGCTGCGCGATCCGAATTGCGAGGGGCCAGAGCAGGTTTACGCGATTGCGATGGATGTGGCGCGAATGCCCGATCGTCCGGAGCTGGAAAAACGCATGTTGTTGTTCGGGGTGGTGACCTATGCCGCCGGGACGCTCGGCAATGAGCCGGTACGTAGCCAGGGGCACGTGCATCGCATCAGCCAGCACAGCGGCTGGTCGCCCCCGGAGCTGTATGAAATCTGGCAGGGCAACGCGATCGTCTATATGCAGGAGTTTGTCGACGACGATCCGGGGCGCTGCTTTGCGGTGCTTGCCGGCCCGGGGGAGAAAGTGCTCGTCCCGCCTGGATGGGGTCACGCGACCATCTCCGCATCGCCTGACGAACCGCTCACGTTTGGGGCGTGGTGCGATCGGGAATATGGTTTTGAGTATGACGCGGTGCGCGCACGAAAAGGGCTGGCCTGGTATCCGCTGGTACAGGGGAAGCATATTGTCTGGCAGCATAACAATCACTATCAGCCGGGGCGATTACAGGTTATCACCCCGCGCCGCTACAGTGAGTTTGGCATTACGGACGCACCCGCCTACCAGCAATTTATTGAGGACCCTGACCGGCTGCAATTTATATCGCGGCCGGACAGAGTGGCGGCGTTATGGCTTAACTTCCATCCTTAACCCTCCGGGGCCGCGGCCCCGGACAGATTAGCCTGCAAATAAACCAGAGGCCACGCCAAGCGCGGCGAGCACCAGCAACAGCACCATCGCTTTCACCGGCGAGACGCCGCGTTTTGCCATCAGATACCAGGTCCCGAGTACCACTAACAGCGGTAAGAGCTGGGGGAAAATGCCATCAAGCATCTGCTGGACATGGATGTTCACGCCCTCTTTGGTGATAAACTCCAGACCGGTCCCGAGCTTCACGTAGCTTGCCGCCACGCCGCCCATCACAAACACGCCCAGAAGGGACAGCGCTTCTCGTAGCCGTGTCGATTTGCTGCTCACCAGCATCTCCACGGAACCCGATCCCATCTGATAGCCCTTCAGGAACAAAAACCATGAACCCGGAAGGATAATCGCCAGCCAGGCAACGGTGTAAAACAGCGGGCCAAGAATATTGCCTCCCGCCGCCAGCGCCATGCCGATACTGAGCAAAATGGGGATCAGCATACCGGGGATCATGGAGTCGCCGATCCCGGCGATCGGTCCCATCAGCCCCACCTTCAGGGTGTTAATGGTCTCGCCGTCGATCGGTTCCCCATGGGCTTTTTTCTCTTCCAGCCCCAGCACCATACCGTTCACCATCGCCCCGATTTGTGGCTCGGTGTTATAGAACGAAGCATGACGGCGCAGCATCTCTTTGCGCTGGGTAGGGTCGGGATAGAGTTTTTTGGCAACGGGCAGCATGCTCAGGCAAAAGCCAAACGACTGAAGTCGCTCGAAGCTCATCGACGACAGGTTATGCATCATCCAGGCGCGCCAGCAGCGGCGCAGATCGTTGCGGGTCAGTTTACGCGCTTCCATCAGAACTCATCCTCATCGTCGTTGACCGGCTTCGTGCCCACGGTTTGCGGTGCTTCCGGTTTATAGTTGTAGTGGATTAACGCCAGCAGGGCGCCGACGATCACCAGTGCGACCATGTTCAGCTTCAGGAAAACGATGCAGATGAAGCCGACGAGAAAATAAATCAGCATGGTGTAGCTTTTGATGATCTGCTTGAGCAGAATGGCGATCCCCACCGCCGGAAGGATCCCGCCCAGCACATTCATGGTCGACAGGACCACCCTCGGCAGGCTATCCATAAAGCTGCTGATGTACTGTGCGCCGAAGTAGACGGCAATGAAGGTCGGGACGAAGCGTAAGACAAAGTTCATTGCCTGCGGCCAGATGGCGCTGTTCAGATAGATCCCGCGCTCGTCGTCCTGCTCCAGCGCCACATCGGCACGGTGATTCCAGAAGGAGTTCAGCACCATCATGGCGTTGAACAGCAGCGTGCCGGCAATACCAATCGTGGCGGCCAGCGCGACGGCGACCTCAGGCCCCTTGCCGGAAAGAATGCCAAGCGCTATCGCCGGATAGGCGACAAAGTTAAGATCGGCAGGCATTGAGCCGCCAGGCGTTACCATGGCGATATAGACCGCCTGTACCGCGACGCCAATCATGATCCCGGTTTTGACATCACCCAGAATCAATCCAACCAGCATGCCGGAGACCAGCGGGCGGCTAATCAGATACCAGCCGCCGGTCAGCCCGAGTAGCCACGGGCTGCTTAGCGCCCCCAGATAGCAGAGCAGGCCAATTAATGCAGCTTCAACAATCATGGTCTGCTCCTTATTTCAGCTTTTGCCGGGCATCCTGCCAGCGGTAAAAACCGGCATCCGGCACCAGGCGGAATTCAATCGTATGGCCCTGCTGTGAAAGCCACTCAAACGCGGCCGCTTCGTCGTCGGTCACCGACTGGTTTGGGCCAATCGTAGTGGTATTGGCGCGAGCGCTCATGGGACCAACGTTAATTTTGCCATGGCTGTTTTGCAGGCTGATGCCCGCCTGCTCGATGCGCTGCAGCGTGAGCGGAGACTTGCCAATGACGAAGTAACGTTTTTCGCTGGCGATGACTTTGGGCAGTTTTTCAATGGCGGTGGCGGTATCGAACAACCACACTTTGGTGTCGGATACCGCCCCTTTCATTACCGACGACAGCAGCGGATCGGTCGCGACGGCATCGTCAATGGCGACGATCCCATCGCAGGGCAGCTCTTTGGCCCAGCGTGTGACGAGCTGCCCATGGATAACGCGGTCATCAATGCGTACAAAAGAAATACTCATGTCAGGCTCCTAAAAATCGTCGGTCTGGGCGGATGGCACCGGTTTTGCCTGCACCAGTGTCGGTTGTGTTAATGCAATCAGTCGGGCGGCTGCGGTCTGCACTTGCGCGTCGTGCATGATCTCATCCGCCTGTAACACCATGGGCAGGTTCACCCCGGCGATGACAGCAACAGGCGGAGAGGTAAGGGGGTTAAACGCCTGCTCGCAGGCGACATTCCACGGCGTGCCGCTTTGCATATCGCACAGCACCAGAACGCCATCGGCACTGGCACTGGCGTGACGCAGCGTGGCGGCAAAATCGCGGCGAAATCCTTCAATGCCCGTCTGGTCGTTCAGGCAGACGGCATGGACGTGGGGCAGGTCGCCATACACCATTTTTCCGCTCTCCAGCAGCGCGGCGGCGAGCGGGCCGTGTGTGGCGACAATAACGTGAATCATCGTTAGCTCCTTACCCAGGCTTTGATGGTGGCTAAAGGTGTCTCGGGAGAGTGAGCCGACGGGCGGATTCGGTACTCTCCGACGCTGGCCGGAACGATAAACGTCTCGGCATAGTGCACAACAAAAGGGGGAAATGCGCCGTTCGGACTCTCAACGATCGCCTCATCCCCTTCAATTAAATTGAGCACGTTCACACCGCCGTGGGTGTGGTGGGTAACCGGCTCGCTAAACCAGTGGCGGCGCGTTTCAATAAATTCGCGCTCGTGGAGACCTGTCCGCTCTTCCCGCCAGCCGTGTCCCTCGGCGACGCGTTCAATCTGATTCACCAGGTGCTGGTTCACCCATTGGGTATCCCGCTGCCAGTCAATCACCTGCTCGCCATGGTCCAGATGAACCGGGCGGGGCTGCCCGTCCATGCCCAGGCGGCCCCAGTCCCACAACTTGAAGGTGAAGATATAGGGCGTCGCGCTGATCTCCAGCACCATGGTGCCTTTCCCGGAGCAGTGGACGGTGCCGGCTGGGATCAGGAAATGGTCATGCTTTTTCGCCGGAAGGGCGTTCACGAAACGGTGATCGTCAAAGGCTTTTTCACCGCGCTCGGCCTTGCGGAGATCCGCCAGCATCTCATCGGGATCGATACCCGTTTTGGTGCCCAGATAGACATTCGCTCCTGGCTCCGCTTCCAGGATGTAATAGCTCTCATCCTGGGTGTAGTGCATGCCGAACTGCTGCTGGATATATTCAGTAACGGGGTGCACCTGAAAACTCAGGTTTTGCCCGCCCATGGTGTCGAGAAAATCAAAACGAATCGGGAATTCGGCCCCAAACCGGGCGTGGACTTTTTCTCCCAGCAGGGCACGGGGTTGCAGTAAAACCAGATCCTGAGAGGGGATCTCGATCCGCACGGCACCAAAACGCAGTAGCAGGCTGTTTTCCTCGGGCACGCAATCAAAACACCATGCGTAGTTAGGTGCAGAGGGATCGAGATCGAATGTCTGTTTCATCCATTGTCCGCCCCAGACGCCGGGGTCGAAAAAGGGCACCACACGGAAGGGGCGACCGGTGGCGTGCTTCAGGCCAGCACGCAGCGCATCGCCTGAAACCATGGCCGGACGCCGGGAGTCGGTGGTATCAAGGATAAAATCGGCCCGTTTGAGCAGCGGGGTTTTATGGCGATCGAACACGCGCCATTCAATGAAAAACGCACGCTTGTAGCGGCGAAGCATATCTTCACTCTGATTTTGGGCGCCCCAGTTATCCAGCTCTCCGCTGCGCATGCGTTGCTGGATCTCCCAACGCGGAAGATCGGCATAGACCAGAATGTCGCCCGGATGCACCAACGCGGCGCCAGGCCCGTAGATCACAATCAGTCCTTCCCGACAGGCCTCCACCTGCGCGTTAAGTCTCTCCAGGGCATCGGGATCGATAAACTCGTTTAGCTGGTGGCAGGAGAGCACGCCGAACACGCGATCGTCGGTCAGGTTGCGCGCCAGCAGGGTATGCAGGGCCGCTTCGTCACGCCGCGCCTCTTCGGCGTTTAGGATCAGAGCCGGATCAAGCAGAGGAAATAGCTGTTCTTCCAGTTCACGCAGGCGCACACCCGGATAGCAATCCAGCGTCAGTACCGTGCGCTGGTGCGTACTGTGTGTCTTATTCAGCGTGGCGGCAATGTTTTCCCAGCTTTCCCATGCCCGATCGTCATACCCCGCCACGGGGATTTCGGGCCATTTGTCGTAGGTCGTTGTCATCAGTTTCTCCCGTAAGATGATGTTAGATTAATCGATTAACCTTATTCGGGAAGGGTGGTTAACGGGATTAACCCGGCAGAATGAATAAACCTGCACGCGAGCGGCAGGTTTCTGTGAGTGAACGCACAAAGAAAATCCCCGTCATGGACGGGGAGGCCAGTCAGGAGAAAAGCAGCGAAAAGGTCTGATAATGACCGGCGGGAATCAGCAGTGGTTCTGTAGCGGGTTTCGTCAACGTCTCTTTTAAATCAAGATATTGAATTAGACAGGGGCGCGTGGTGGTCAGGCAAAACGCCTCAGGCTGTGTGCCGGGGTTGAAAAGGCGCACGATGAGCTCGTCGTTGCGCACGCCAGGTTTACACAGGCTCATGAACACGCGTGGGTTATCCAGGCTGACCAGCGAACAGGCGGCGGGCATCTCCTGCTCAGGCAGCGGAAGGGCAAAGCGTTCCAGACGCTCCTCAAAGGTATTCAGGTCCTGCACCTGATACGTCATCAAGGGGGAACGATAATGCTGAATGGCGGAGAAAAACGCCTGCTCATTTGCCAGGGTATCCAGCGCGAGCGCATAGTCAAACAGCATAGGCTGAAGCATCTGGGCGTCGGGTGTTTCCACCACGCAGTTGTTGATGCCGGACGCGCGTCCCGGGCGCCAGGGCGTGTCGTCTTTTCCTAATAACCCGACACTGCGAAAAAGCGTCAGCGCCAGCGTATCTGACGCCGGAAGGACCTCGTACTCTTTGATACCCTGGGTGATCGCGCCGAAGGAGTGTGATTCATCGCGCAGGTAAACCCCATTTTCCAGGGTGTAGATAGGCACCGGTTTTTCTACAAAGCCCTTTTCACGCCAGCCTGTCAGCCAGGGGCTTTGCGTCTCACGCGCGATGACGGAAAAGCCCTGATCGGCATACGATTGGCTGGGCCGATGCACCGGCGTGGCAAGATGGACGCGAAGCCGGTGGTCCTTCGCTTTGTTGGTTAACCGATGCTGAACCCGCAGCAGCGGCTCGTCCTGGCGCAGCGTAAGGGTGGTTTCAATCGTCAGCAAGCGGTCGCGCCGTCCGGCCTGGCGGCTGAGCATGTCGGCGGGAAGCCGCAGCGGTGTCTCAAGGATCATGATGCTCACCCGATCGCTCACCTCGCAGCGAATCAGGGTAAAGTGCGCCGTGCGGAGTTCCACATCGTCCGCCAGCGGGGCGAAGTCGAACTCATCCCCGTCGTCGCCACAGTCCACAAAGGTAACAGGATCGCTGATGCGGACCCCCGTCTGGCGGTTTACAAACGTCAGCGCGCCATCGTGGAGCGTCACGCGGAAGAACGCGTTTTCAACGATCGCGCAGGAGGCTGGTGTAAGGCGGGGGCTGGCCTGGCCTTCTTCAACCCGGTAAGTCTGCCAGCCCAGCCCGGGCAGATCGGCGTTAAACAGGATCTCACTGCGGTAATAATCGTCGAGATCCTCCCGCTTCTCCCCCTCGGCGGTGACTACGATCCGTTGTCCCCCGCGACGCTTTTCCTGACGCAGGATCGTGCAGGGCACCTTCTGCTGTTGATGGTACAGCGCAAATCCACGGCTTCGGGTAAACACGACGGCTTCAACCGGTTTTGTTCCCGGATGCAAATCGCCGTTAAACACTACCAGCGCGTCAGGCTGGGCGATGCGATGACTGATTTTTTTCTTCAGCAGATTGAGCAGGCTCAGCGCTGAGCGCTCCACGCTGATCAGTCGGTTTTTGATGTTCTGATTAACCGGATCGGCGTTTGTGGCTTCGACGCCGTTATGCGCCTGCGCCATAAAAAGGGTTTTCCACAGGGACGATAGTACCGGTGCAGGCCAGTGGATCCCCATTACCGAGGCCAGCGCGGCCAGCGGCTCAAGCTTATCGATCAGCAGATGTTCCGTTTGCCAGTTTTGCCGCTTGATGTCGTAACGGGTGGAGTGGCAGGTACGGTGGATACGGGATTTTTGACAGGCATAAAGCTCGCCTTTCAGCGTGTGGTGAAACGACGTCTCAGACCAGGTCTCCCGCATGTAGCGTTCGTAATCGGCGAGGATAAAGCGCCACGGCAGCGCTTTTTGATTCAGCGACGCCACGATCTGCGGAAAACGTGGATTCGCCAGCACCTGATCGCCGCCCGCAGGCAGCAAAAGGTTACGAGTACTGCGATTCATCTTTTTTAGCGCGGTCAGGATCGGCAACAGTCGGTGCTGTAAATACGCCTCATCGTCCGACAAAAATTTGCCGGGACCGTAGCCATAATAGAGGTAGTTTGTCGCAATTTTTGCGCCGTCCGGCGACTGCCACCAGAGGTTCAGATCCCCCTCCAGCTCGTCGGTATAGACGCCGCGTTGCAGTACCGCATAATCAATTCCTAGCTGGGTAAAGATGGAAGGTAGCCAGGCGTGCTGACCGAAAATATCCGGCAAATAGCCAATGTTCATGCTGTGACCGAACGCTTCGGCGAGAGCTATCCCGTATTGCAGATTGCGGATGAGCGATTCAGTGCGGATCAGTAATGAATCGCACTGAGTATACCAGGGGCCGACAAACAATCGACGACCGGCGATAAGCGCGGCCAACCGTTGCCGATTTTCCGGTCTGACCCGCAGGTACTCCTCCAGCACACAGGCGAGGCCATCAAAGGTGTAGGCGGGAAACGCGTCGTCTTTTTCCAGCAGCGCGATCAGCGCGTCGAGGTTTTCGACCAGCAGAATATGGGAATCCTCACAGGTAAAATACCACTCGGCATCCCAGTGTGAATGGGGGACGACGTAGACATCCTGACGTTGCATATAACCTCCTTGTTAATCGATTTTTAGCGTGCCATGTTTGATGAAGTAATAGCGCACCAGCACGTTGCTGATCGCGATAAACGCGATACCCACGCCCATTCCACACAGGTAAGCGGGCAGATTTTCCACCAGCGGCCAGCCCCAGACCGCGGGGAGTGGATACCACTGCACCGAACCGAGCTGGATGGCGATAACGGAGCCGAGTACGGCGCCGAGGATATTGAGGGTAATGGTGATCAGCGGATTTTTAAGCATGAAGGGAATCGCCCCTTCACCAATCGCCAGAAAGCCGAGGATCAGCGAGGTGGTGCCCGTGACGCGCAGGCTGTCGTCAAACACGCGGCGGTGAACGATAAAGCGATCGATAAGCGTTGCCAGACCAATGCCGATCGGCGGGATCACAATGGCTAACACGCGCGGCGTGAGGGGAAAAATATGATCGGCCGCCAGGCCGATGGCTATCGCCCCAGCCGATTTATTCACCGGGCCGCCCAGGTCAAACGCCGTGAGCGACGCGATGATCACTGACAACAGCAGGGCGCTGGAGCGACCATGTTCGATTATAAAACCTTGCAGTGCCTGGTTAAGCCCACCAAAGACCGGATCGACAAACCCGCTGTTTAAAAAGAACAGCAGCAACACGGTAAGGCCGGGCACGATCAGCATCGGCTTCATTGCCTGTAAATGCTTGTGCAGATGAATATGCCGGTTGAGGGCATCAGCAATCAGTCCGGCCGCCATACCCAGGATCAGCGCCCCTAAAAAGCCAGAGGGAATGCCCCCGTCGATCGACCAGAACGTGTAATGAAGTCCACCCGCGAAGGCCCCGCCAATAAAGCCGGGCACCAGACCGGGTCGGTCAGCAATACTCCAGGCCATGTAGGCGGCAAAGACGGGGTACATAAATTTCATGATCATCGTGCCATACAGCGACAAGCCGTGCGCCGTCTCCAGAAGTCGGTTGTCGCTGGTGGCGTAACGCGCATCGGCAGGATTGGTCACGCCAAACGCCCCGGCCAGAAGTTGGGCGACGCCAATCATTAATCCGGCGGCGACAATCACCGGAATCATGTACGAGATACCGCTGGAGACACCCTGATAAAGTCGACCGGAGAGGCTTTTCGACGCCGATACCGGAGCCGACTGGGTGTCATCCTGCACAATGCCCTCCGGGGCAGTGAGAAATCGGCTGATGACGCCGTCGGCATCTCTTAGCGGTTCCGATACCGGAACGCAGAGGTAGGGTTTACCGTTGAATCGCCCCTTTCCTTTCGGCGGGAGCGAGGCGGCGAAGATTACCCCATCGGCAGCGCGAATCTCCTCTGGCGTGACTTCATCTTCTGTACCACTGGCCCCCTGTTTTTCACTCAATACCCGGATACCACGTGCTGCACCCGCTTTTTCCAGCGCTTCGGCGGCCATATAGGTATGCGCAATCCCCGTAGGACAGGAGGTGATGACAATCAACGATCGGGCATGCTGCGCTAAGGGGGGTGTATCCGCCCGGTGGGCAGGGCTATCCAGCAGGGTAAGGAAGCTCACCGGATCGGCGGCCCGCTTCAGGGCATAAACGTTTTCCTCCTGCATGAGCGTCAGGCTGAGGGTAGAGAGCAGTTTCAGGTGCCCGTCGTCGTCCCCCTCGGGAACCGCCAGCAAAAAGACCAGGTCGACGTTATCCTCGCCGTCCATGGTGGGCCAGTCGTCGACCGGGTGTTTCAGGCGAGCGACCGCGAAAGCCGGTGCGGGCACCGCTAACGATTTGCCATGGGGAATGGCGATCCCCTGTTCAAAGCCTGTTTCCGACAGGTTTTCCCGCAGCCAGACGGCATCAAGAAAGGCGGTTTTATCGGTGATTTTTCCCTCTTCATACAGCCGTCGGGCCAGTTCGTCGAGGATCTTTTCCCGGCTCTCCCAGTCCGCATCAAGCACAATCAGTTTGTTGGTCGTTATGCTGCTTAATGACATATTACCCCCTGACGTAACGTGTTGTTCCCTGTAAGAAAGCATCTGGACACGTCGAGGTTAATCGATTAACTTTTTGTGGGTAGAGTGCTTAATGCGATTAACTCAGCAGTATCCGGAATATCAGGATTTTCCTCGCGGATTGAGTGCGTAACGTCACATTAAAAATGTATTGTGGGCAGAGGGGCGAAGTATGAGCGCGGTTACGCTGGCGCATGTGGCGAAACGGGCAGGCGTGTCGACGGCGACGGTCTCGATGGTGCTTTGCAACAAGGGGCGGATCTCCCCGTCCACCCGCGAAAGGGTGCTGCGGGCGCTGGATGAATCCGGCTATGTCTATAACCAAACTGCGGCGAACCTGCGCAATCGCAGCAGTAACCAGGTCGGCCTGTTGCTGCACGATATTACCAATCCCTTTTACAGTGAGATGACGGCGGGGCTGAGCCATGAGATGGAACGCCACGAGCTTCTGCTGTTGCTGGCCAACAGCGAAGAGTCGTCCGAGCGTCAGCAAAAGTTTGTCGACTCGCTGATGCGTAACAACGTGGGCGGGATGGTGCTGTGCGCCGCGCGTGAGACGCCGCAGGCCTTTTTTGATGGTCTTAAACGACGCAATATTCCGGCTATTATGGTCGTGCGGCCCTTGAGCGATCCTGATTTCGATTTTGTCGGGACCGATAACGTACTCGGCACGCAGATGGCGACCGAACATCTGTTACGCATGGGGCATCGGGATATCGCTTTCATCGGCGGCAGCGAGAATTCCGGCACGCGGGCACAGCGAATTGAAGGCTTTACCCGCATGCTACAGACGTACGGTGTAACGCCCAATCCGGCGTGGATTGTGGCATCTCAGGCCACGCAAAGTGATGGTGCGCGCGTGGCAGAAGCCTTGTTAACGGCTCACCCGTGCATTAGCGCGGCAATTTGCTACCAGGATATTGTGGCGCTTGGCGTTATGCAGTGTCTACGCAAACTCGGCCATGAACCTGGGCGCGATTTTGCCCTGGTGGGGTTTGATGATATTACCGAGGCTGCACTGGTCCAGCCGGCCCTGACCACCGTCTCGGTTGCGGCAAAAGAGATCGGACGCAAAGCGGGTGAACTGCTTTACAGCCGCATGCAGGGCAACGATGAACCCGCAAAACGGATCATCCTGCCTCCTGCACTGGTGATCCGCGAATCATGCGGCTTTCGCTAAACGTTATGTCTTTTGCTGATATCTCGTCCTGTTTAACATTAAATTCTAATTATTGGCGTTTTCAGATGGCAGCCCAGGCAAAGGCTGGTTAATCTGAAAACGATTTACATACTTTTAACGTAAGAGAATAACTATGCATGATGCACAGGTCCGTGTCGCAATTGCGGGCGCGGGTGGCCGTATGGGCCGTCAGTTGATTCAGGCTGCGCTTCAGATGGACGGCGTGGCGCTGGGTGCCGCGCTGGAGCGTGAGGGTTCTTCACTCCTGGGAACCGATGCCGGTGAACTGGCGGGGGCAGGGGCGTCGGGTGTGCTTGTTCAAAGCAGCCTGGAGGCGGTAAAGGACGACTTTGATGTCTTTATTGATTTTACCCGTCCGGAAGGCACGCTGACGCATCTGGCATTTTGCCGCCAGCACGGCAAAAAAATGGTCATTGGCACCACCGGTTTTGACGACGCGGGCAAGCAGGCGATCGTCGAGGCCTCTTCGGATATCGCGATCGTGTTTGCGGCAAACTTCAGCGTCGGGGTGAACGTCATGCTGAAGCTGCTGGAGAAAGCGGCAAAGGTCATGGGCGATTATACCGATATCGAAATTATCGAAGCCCATCACCGCCACAAAGTGGATGCCCCTTCAGGCACCGCACTGGCGATGGGCGAAGCGATTGCTTATGCACTCGACAAAGATTTAAAGGCATGCGCGGTCTACACCCGTGAAGGCCACACGGGAGAACGTGTTCCCGGTACGATCGGGTTTGCCACCATTCGTGCGGGAGACATTGTCGGTGAACATACGGCGATCTTCGCCGATATCGGCGAGCGCGTTGAGATTACGCACAAAGCATCGAGCCGAATGACCTTTGCTAACGGCGCGGTACGTTCCGCTTTGTGGCTTAAAAAGAACGAAAGCGGTCTTTTTGATATGAGAGATGTACTGAATTTAAATGATTTATAGAATGATTTACCCTTCGTGATGTGGTTATTGTAATCATAATCTGTTGATTACACAGGGCAATATTTTATTGCCCTTTTATTTTGTCTGTTTTAAGTTCTTTTTTATGTAAGGCTCCTGAAAGTGGCATTCTTCCTCTTGTAATTCGTTACTGTATTGTAAATTTTGACCATCTGGTCTGGTTTTTTACCGCGATCGCCCTCAATAAACAGTAAAGTCAGCAAACAAACGTTTTCTATTGTGATTTGCTTGATCTTTTTGCTGGTTAAACTGCGATAATTACGCCAGGGGCGTAAAAGAATAAGCAAAATAGCCATTTTAAGTTGACTTTCACCACTCAAATCCCCAGAATGCCGCCGTTTGCCGAAAATCCACTGGCAACAAATTTGCATTGATTCATAACGTCGTTGTGAATTAATATGCAGATAAAGTGAGTGAATATTCTCTGGAGGGTGTTTTGATTAAGTCAGCGCTATTGGTTCTGGAAGACGGAACCCAGTTTATCGGTCGGGCCATAGGGGCAACAGGTTCGGCGGTTGGGGAAGTCGTTTTCAATACTTCAATGACCGGTTATCAAGAAATCCTCACTGATCCTTCCTATTCCCGCCAAATCGTCACCCTTACTTATCCCCATATCGGTAATGTCGGCACCAACGCCGCCGATGAAGAATCCTCCCAGGTTCATGCGCAAGGCCTCGTCATCCGCGACCTGCCGCTGATTGCCAGCAACTATCGCAATACCGAAGACCTTTCTTCTTACCTTAAGCGCCATAACATCGTGGCCATTGCCGATATCGATACGCGTAAGCTGACGCGCATTCTGCGTGAGAAAGGCGCACAAAACGGCTGCATCATTGCGGGCGATAACCTGGATGCCGCGCTGGCGCTGGAGAAGGCTAAAGCTTTCCCGGGCCTGAACGGGATGGATCTGGCAAAAGAAGTGACCACCGCTGAAGCATACAGCTGGACACAGGGTAGCTGGACGCTGGCAGGCGACCTGCCGGAAGCGAAGAAAGAAGACGAATTACCCTTCCACGTGGTGGCCTATGACTACGGTGCCAAGCGCAACATTCTGCGTATGCTGGTGGATCGCGGCTGCCGTCTGACGGTTGTTCCGGCTCAGACCCCTGCTGAAGACGTGCTGAAGATGAACCCGGACGGAATCTTCCTTTCCAACGGCCCTGGCGACCCGGCACCCTGTGATTACGCGATCGACGCGATTAAAACTTTCCTGGAGACCGATATTCCGGTATTCGGGATCTGCCTGGGTCATCAGCTGCTGGCGCTGGCGAGCGGGGCAAAGACCATCAAGATGAAGTTCGGTCACCACGGTGGTAACCACCCGGTGAAAGATATCGATAACAACACCGTCATGATTACGGCGCAAAACCACGGCTTTGCCGTTGATGAGGCGTCCATGCCCGCCTGTCTGCGCGTAACGCATAAGTCGTTGTTCGACCATACCCTGCAGGGTATCCATCGCACCGATAAGCCGGCGTTCAGCTTCCAGGGCCACCCTGAAGCCAGCCCGGGGCCGCATGATGCCGCGCCGCTGTTCGACCACTTTATCGAACTTATTAAGCAGTACCGTCAAACCGCTAAGTAATCAGGAGTATTAAGACAATGCCAAAACGTACAGACATAAAAAGCATCCTGATCCTTGGCGCTGGCCCGATTGTGATCGGCCAGGCCTGCGAATTCGACTACTCCGGTGCCCAGGCGTGTAAAGCCCTGCGCGAAGAGGGTTACCGCGTTATCCTGGTGAACTCTAATCCGGCTACCATCATGACCGACCCGGAAATGGCCGACGCAACCTATATCGAGCCGATTCACTGGGAAGTGGTACGCAAAATCATTGAAAAAGAGCGCCCTGATGCGGTTCTGCCTACCATGGGCGGCCAGACGGCGCTGAACTGTGCGCTGGAGCTGGAGCGTCAGGGCGTGCTGGCTGAATTCGGCGTGACCATGATTGGTGCAACAGCCGATGCCATTGATAAAGCCGAAGACCGTCGTCGCTTCGACGTGGCGATGAAGAAAATCGGCCTCGACACCGCGCGTTCCGGTATCGCACATACGATGGAAGAAGCGCTGGCCGTTGCGGCTGACGTGGGCTATCCGTGCATCATCCGTCCGTCCTTCACCATGGGCGGCACCGGTGGCGGCATCGCCTACAACCGTGAAGAGTTCGAAGAAATTTGCGAACGCGGTCTGGATCTCTCCCCAACCAAAGAGCTGCTGATCGATGAGTCGCTGATTGGCTGGAAAGAGTACGAGATGGAAGTGGTGCGTGATAAAAACGACAACTGCATCATCGTCTGCTCTATCGAGAACTTCGATGCGATGGGTATCCACACCGGCGACTCCATCACCGTTGCGCCAGCTCAGACGCTGACCGACAAAGAGTATCAAATCATGCGTAACGCCTCGATGGCGGTACTGCGTGAAATCGGTGTGGAAACCGGCGGCTCTAACGTCCAGTTCTCCGTTAACCCGAAAAATGGCCGCTTGATTGTCATTGAGATGAACCCGCGCGTGTCCCGCTCTTCCGCGCTGGCCTCAAAAGCGACCGGTTTCCCGATTGCTAAAGTGGCCGCGAAACTGGCGGTGGGTTACACCCTTGACGAACTGATGAACGATATCACGGGCGGGCGCACGCCGGCCTCATTTGAACCGTCCATCGACTACGTTGTGACCAAAATTCCTCGTTTTAACTTCGAAAAATTTGTCGGTGCCAATGACCGCCTGACCACCCAGATGAAATCCGTGGGTGAAGTGATGGCGATTGGTCGCACGCAGCAGGAATCCCTGCAAAAAGCGTTGCGCGGCCTGGAAGTCGGCGCGATGGGCTTTGACCCGAAAGTCAGCCTGGATGATCCTGAAGCCCTGACCAAAATTCGTCGCGAACTGAAAGATGCTGGTGCGGAACGTATCTGGTACATCGCGGATGCATTCCGCGCCGGTTTGTCGGTCGATGGCGTCTTTAATCTGACCAACATTGACCGTTGGTTCCTGGTGCAAATCGAAGAGCTGGTGCGTCTGGAAGAGCAGGTAGCAGAGATGGGCATAACGGGCCTTGATGCTGACTTCCTGCGCATGCTGAAGCGTAAAGGCTTCGCCGATGCGCGTCTGGCAAAACTGGCGGGCGTGCGCGAAGCGGAAATCCGCAAGCTGCGTGACCAGTACAACCTGCACCCGGTCTACAAACGTGTCGATACCTGTGCGGCAGAATTTGCCACCGATACCGCTTATATGTACTCCACCTATGAAGATGAGTGCGAAGCGAACCCGTCCGTTGACCGCGACAAAATTATGGTGCTGGGCGGCGGACCAAACCGTATCGGCCAGGGTATTGAATTCGACTACTGCTGCGTTCACGCCTCCCTGGCGCTGCGTGAAGACGGGTACGAGACCATCATGGTCAACTGTAACCCGGAAACCGTCTCGACGGACTACGACACCTCCGACCGCCTCTACTTTGAGCCGGTAACGCTGGAAGATGTACTGGAAATCGTGCGTATCGAGAAACCGAAAGGCGTCATCGTGCAGTACGGCGGCCAGACCCCGCTGAAGCTGGCGCGTGCCCTGGAAGCCGCGGGTGTACCGGTCATCGGGACCAGCCCGGACGCGATTGACCGTGCAGAAGACCGTGAACGTTTCCAGCAGGCGGTTGACCGTCTGAAGCTGAAACAACCTGCTAACGCCACCGTCACCGCGATTGAGATGGCCGTTGAGAAGGCAAAAGAGATTGGCTACCCGCTGGTGGTGCGTCCTTCTTATGTCCTGGGTGGCCGCGCGATGGAAATCGTCTATGACGAAGCTGACCTGCGCCGCTACTTCCAGACGGCGGTGAGCGTTTCCAACGATGCCCCTGTGCTGTTAGACCGCTTCCTCGACGATGCGGTAGAAGTTGACGTGGATGCGATTTGCGACGGCGAGCGCGTGTTGATTGGTGGCATCATGGAGCACATCGAGCAGGCGGGTGTTCACTCCGGCGACTCCGCGTGTTCTCTGCCAGCGTACACCCTGAGCCAGGAAATTCAGGATGTGATGCGCCAGCAGGTGCAAAAACTCGCGATTGAGTTGCAGGTTCGCGGCCTGATGAACGTCCAGTTCGCGGTGAAAGATAACGAAGTGTATCTGATTGAAGTCAATCCGCGCGCCGCACGTACGGTACCGTTCGTGTCAAAAGCCACCGGCATTCCGCTGGCTAAAGTTGCCGCACGCGTCATGGCGGGCCAGACGCTGGCAGAGCAGGGCGTAACGAAAGAGATCATCCCACCTTACTACTCGGTGAAAGAAGTGGTCCTGCCGTTCAACAAATTCCCGGGCGTGGACCCGCTGTTAGGGCCAGAGATGCGTTCTACCGGGGAAGTGATGGGTGTAGGCCGTACCTTCGCTGAAGCTTTCGCCAAAGCACAGCTGGGCAGCAGCTCTACCATGAGAAAACAGGGGCGCGCGTTGCTCTCTGTTCGCGAAGGCGATAAAGAGCGCGTGGTAGACCTGGCAGCGAAACTGCTGAAACAGGGCTTTGAGCTGGACGCGACCCACGGTACAGCGATTGTATTGGGCGAAGCCGGGATTAACCCGCGTCTGGTAAACAAGGTGCATGAAGGTCGACCGCATATTCAGGACCGTATCAAGAATGGCGAATATACCTACATCATCAACACCACCGAAGGGCGTCAGGCGATTGAAGACTCCAAGCTGATTCGCCGCAGCGCACTGCAGTATAAGGTGCACTACGACACCACGCTGAACGGCGGTTTTGCCACGGCGATGGCGTTAAATGCGGACGCCACCGAGAAGGTGATTTCCGTTCAGGAGATGCACGCGCAGATCGGTAAATAATCGGTCTTTCCTCGCCTGCCCGGCAGACTCATGCTGCCGGGCAGGCGGCGACGCTTTCCTTGTTGTCCCGTCCGGTAGCCTTCCCCTTCGTTCAGAAACGTCTGGTTTTCCATCTCTCTTCAGTGAGTTAGCCTAAAATGATTAGGTAGTTAACGAAATTCAACTGAAAAGCAGGGAGAACACCATGCGAAATAAACTTCTGACGACCTCACTTTTTGCTGCCGCAGCCCTCTTCACCGTTGCCGGTTGTTCCTCTAACCAGGCGGTTAAAACCACGGACGGCAAAACCATCGTCACCGACGGTAAACCGCAGGTGGATGATGATACGGGTATGGTTTCGATGAAAAATGCTGAGACCGGTAAAACTGAGCAGATCAACCGCGACCAGTTAAAATCAATGGGCGAACTGGATAACTAGTTCAGAATTACCCATTTAGCCCGTCAATATTATTCACTATAAGCCTGTTGAATTACTGTCTACACTCTGTTGTTAAAAGAGTGCAGTAAAACAACAGGCTACTTCATGATCTTAATTATTTATGCGCACCCCTATCCGCGTCATTCGCACGCGAACAAGCGGATGCTCGACCAGGTAAAGACGCTTGAAGGCGTAGAGATACGCTCCCTCTATGAACGTTACCCCGATTTTAATATCGATATTGCCGCCGAACAGGAGGCGCTGTCGCGTGCCGATCTGATTGTGTGGCAGCACCCCATGCAGTGGTACAGCACGCCGCCATTGTTCAAATTGTGGATCGATAAAGTCTTCTCCCACGGCTGGGCCTACGGTCATAACGGCAAGGCACTGCAGGGAAAAAGCGTGCTTTGGGCCGTGACAACGGGCGGGGGAGAAAATCATTTTGAGATTGGTTCCCACCCCGGCTTTGACGTACTGTCCCAGCCGCTTCAGGCTACCGCGCTTTACTGTGGCCTGAACTGGCTTCCCCCTTTTGCCATGCACTGCACCTTTGTGTGCGATGACGAAACGCTGCAGGCGCAGGCGCGTCACTTTAAACAACGCTTACTCGACTGGCAGGAGACGCACAATGGATAGCCATACGCTGATACAGGCGCTGATTTATCTCGGTGCCGCGGCATTGATTGTGCCTGTTGCCGTTCGTTTGGGTCTGGGGTCCGTGCTGGGCTACCTGATTGCCGGATGCGTTATCGGCCCGTGGGGATTCCGTCTGGTGACGGATGCGGAGTCGATTCTTCATTTTGCGGAAATTGGCGTGGTCCTTATGCTGTTTGTCATCGGGCTGGAGCTCGATCCCCGCAGGCTTTGGCAGCTCCGCGCCTCGGTATTTGGCGGCGGCGCATTACAGATGGTTTCCTGCGGTGTGCTGCTTGGCGGCTTTTGTACTCTGCTCGGCATGAACTGGAAGATTGCCGCCCTGATAGGCATGACGCTGGCGCTGTCATCAACGGCGATTGCGATGCAGGCGATGAACGAACGTAACCTGACCGTGTCGCAAATGGGACGCAGCGCTTTTTCCGTTTTACTCTTTCAGGATATTGCGGCCATTCCGCTGGTGGCAATGATCCCGCTTCTGGCCACATCCGGCGCCTCTACGACGCTGGGGGCCTTCGCGCTTTCTGCGTTAAAAGTCGCAGGTGCGCTGGCGCTGGTGATTTTGCTGGGACGTTACGTGACCCGTCCGCTACTGCGTTTTGTGGCACGATCGGGCCTGCGCGAAGTATTCAGTGCCGTGGCGCTGTTCCTTGTCTTTGGTTTCGGCCTGCTGCTTGAAGAAGCAGGGCTGTCCATGGCGATGGGGGCCTTCCTGGCGGGCGTTTTGCTGGCGAGTTCCGAATATCGCCACGCGCTGGAGAGCGACATCGAGCCTTTTAAAGGGCTTCTGCTGGGGCTGTTTTTCATCGGCGTCGGGATGTCTATCGACTTCGGCACGCTTATTACTCACCCTCTGCGGATACTCCTTCTGCTGGTCGGCTTCCTGGTCATAAAAATGGCCGTGCTGTGGCTGATCGCGCGCCCGCTCAATGTGCCCAATAAACAGCGTCGCTGGTTTGCCGTATTGCTGGGGCAGGGCAGTGAATTTGCCTTTGTGGTCTTTGGCGCAGCGCAGATGGCAAACGTGTTGGACGCCGAATGGGCCAAAGCGCTGACCCTGGCCGTGGCGTTATCGATGGCGGCGACGCCGATTTTACTGGTCCTGCTGACGCGTCTGGAAACATCAGCCAGTGGTGAAGAACGTGAAGCCGATGAGATTGATGAAGAACAGCCTCGGGTGATCATTGCCGGATTTGGCCGTTTTGGTCAGATCTCCGGGCGTCTGCTGCTGTCCAGCGGCGTGAAGATGGTTATTCTCGATCACGACCCGGATCACATCGAAACGCTGCGGAAATTTGGGATGAAGGTCTTTTATGGTGACGCCACCCGTGTCGACCTGCTGGAATCTGCCGGAGCCGCCAAAGCCGAAGTCTTGATCAACGCGATTGACGATCCGCAGGCCAGCCTGCAACTGACCGAACTTGCGAAAGAACACTTCCCGAACCTGAAAATCATCGCACGCGCCCGTGACGTCGATCATTTCATTAAATTACGTCAGGCCGGGGTAGACGCGCCGGAACGTGAGACCTTTGAAGGGGCGCTGAAGACAGGCAGGATGGCGCTGGAAGGTCTGGGGCTGGGGTCATACGAAGCGCGCGAGCGTGCCGACCTGTTCCGTCGCTTCAATATGGATATGGTGGAAGAGATGGTGGAGATGGCGGAAAGCGACGATTCGTCCCGAGCGGCCGTTGTGAAACGCACCAGTGCGATGCTCACGGAAATCATTAATGAGGATCGCAATCACCTTTCGCTGATTCAGCGTCATGGCTGGCAGGGCACCGAAGAAGGTAAACATACGGGCGATCCGAAGGATGAGCCGGAACCGAAACCGACTGCGTGAAGTGGAGTTGCCAGCAATAATGAAATATTTCCCATTCTTTACTCTGGCTCTAGTCGACGAAAGATTAAGCTTTACGTATAGTGGCGGCAATTTTTTGCATCCGGGAAATTTTCAATGATCAGTCTGATTGCAGCGCTGGCGGTAGACCGCGTTATCGGTATGGAAAACGCCATGCCGTGGAACCTGCCTGCCGATCTCGCATGGTTTAAACGTACGACGCTGAACAAGCCAGTCGTGATGGGCCGCCTGACCTGGGAGTCAATTGGTCGCCCATTGCCGGGCCGTAAAAACATTGTCATCAGCAGCAAGCCTGGCACCGACGATCGCGTCGAGTGGGTGAAATCTGTCGATGAAGCGATTGCGGCCTGCGGCGACGCCGAAGAGATCATGGTGATCGGCGGTGGGCGTGTTTATGAGCAGTTCCTGCCGAAAGCGCAGAAATTGTATCTGACGCATATTGATGCAGAGGTGGAAGGGGATACCCATTTTCCGGATTACGATCCTGATGAGTGGGAATCTATATTCAGTGAATTCCACGACGCGGATGCGCAGAACTCACATAGCTACTGCTTCGAGGTTCTTGAGCGTCGCTAAAAGAGACCCCTCTCCCCATCGGGAGGGGGACTCTTCTGATCAGGAGGCCACCGCCTCGTCTTCACCCAGATCGAGCTGCCGGTTTGATGGCTGAATAAAATAGGTTTTATCTTCCCAGCGCAGACAGGTCAAATCCCCGCCCCAACAGCATCCCGTATCCAGAGCATAGACATTGTCAGGCGTACCTTTGCCTTCCAGAGAGGCCCAGTGGCCAAAGGCGACGCTGTATTCATCCGTCACAGGACCGGGAATGGCAAACCAGGGTTTGAGCGGCGAAGGTGCATTCTCGGGCGTGTCTTTGCAATACATATCCAGCTGCCCGTTCGGGAAGCAGTAACGCATGCGTGTGAAAGCATTGGTGATAAACCGCAGGCGAGCCAGACCGCTGAGCTCCGCGCTCCAGTTATTCGGCATATCGCCGTACATCGCATCCAGGAAGAACGGATAGGAATCGCTCGCGAGAACCGCTTCGACGTCGCGTGCACACTCTTTTGCCGTCTGCAGATCCCATTGCGGTGTGATCCCGGCGTGCGCCATCACCAGCTTTTTCTCTTCATCAATTTGCAGCAGCGGCTGACGCCGCAGCCAGTTGAGAAGGTCATCCGCATCCGGCGCGTCAAGGAGTGGGGCAAGGCGGTCTTTCGGTTTATTTCGACTGATCCCCGCAAAAACGGCCAGCAGATGAAGATCGTGATTGCCGAGGACCACACGGACACAGTCGCCCAGCGATTTAACGAAGCGCAGGACGTCCAGAGAGCCTGGACCACGCGCAACTAAATCGCCCGTCAGCCAGAGGGTGTCGTGTTCAGGCGTAAAGTCGACCTGCTTTAACAGCGCGATCAGTTCATCGTAGCAACCATGAACGTCACCAATGAGATATGTAGACATGTCTTAATGAATCAGTGTGTGTACGGCAAGACGGAAAACGGGAATGGCAACGCGGAAGGTATTACCATCGACATCGACCATTTCATAATGGCCTTGCATCGTACCCATCGGCGTCTCGATGACGGCGCCGCTGGTGTACTGATACTCTTCGCCAGGGGCGATGTGCGGTTGTTCACCCACAACACCTTCTCCCTGGACTTCGATTTCACGGCCATTGCCGTTGGTGATTAGCCAGTAACGCCCAAGCAGTTGCACAGGCATCCGCCCCAGATTGCGAATCGTGACGGTGTAAGCAAAAACAAAACGTTCTTCATCCGGTGTGGATTGAGATTCAATGTAGGCGCTTTGTACCTGAACACAGACGCGGGGCGAATCGATCATGGCTTAACTCTCCTTCGGCGGCGCATTATTACTGATGTAATTAGCCAGCTTACAGTACTGTTCTACGGAAATATTCTCCGCACGCATTGTCGTGTCAATACCCAGATCGTTCAACACGTCAACGCTAAACAGATTGCCAAGGCTGTTACGAACCGTTTTACGGCGCTGGTTAAAGGCTTCAGTGGTGATGCGGCTTAACACGCGAAGCTCTTTGACCGGATACGGTTTCGTCTTGTGCGGAACAAGGCGAACCACGGCGGAATCCACTTTTGGCGGTGGCGTAAACGCACCGGGTGGCACTTCCAGCACCGGAATGATGTTGCAAAAATATTGCGCCATCACGCTTAAACGACCATACGCTTTACTGTTCGGTCCTGCAACCAGACGGTTGACGACCTCTTTTTGCAACATAAAGTGCATGTCAGCAATGGCATCAGTATAGCTAAAGAGATGGAACATCAGCGGCGTAGAGATGTTATACGGCAGGTTACCGAAGACGCGCAGTGGCTGACCCATTTTCTCGGCCAGTTCGCCGAAGTCCATGGTCATGGCATCCTGCTGATAGATGGTCAGCTTGGGGCCCAGGAACGGATGCGTTTTCAGGCGGGCAGCCAGATCGCGGTCCAGTTCGATAACGGTCAGCTCGTCAAGGCGTTCGCCGACAGGTTCCGTCAGCGCAGCAAGACCCGGGCCAATTTCAACCATGGCCTGGCCTTTCTGCGGATTAATGGCAGATACGATGCTTTCAATTACAAAGCTATCGTTAAGAAAGTTTTGCCCGAAGCGTTTACGGGCTAAGTGGCCCTGATGGACTCGATTAGTCATTGAGTATTAATAATCATTTTGATGGCGAGATTAAGCGCCGTAATAAAACTGCCGACATCCGCTTTCCCCTGGCCTGCCAGATCCAGCGCAGTACCGTGGTCAACGGACGTTCGAATAAAAGGTAAACCGAGCGTGATGTTCACGCCACGGCCAAAGCCCTGGTATTTTAGCACGGGCAGACCCTGATCGTGGTACATCGCGAGCACTGCGTCCGCATTATCCAGGTATTTCGGCTGGAAAAGCGTATCGGCCGGTAAGGGACCGCTGAGATTCATCCCCTTCGCGCGCATTTCATTGAGCACCGGAATAATCGTGTCGATCTCTTCCGTACCCATATGGCCGCCTTCGCCCGCATGCGGATTCAGACCGCAGACCAGAACATGCGGAGAGGCAATACCGAATTTGGTCCGCAGGTCATGGTGCAAAATGGTGATGATTTCACGCAGCAACGCGGGAGTAATCGCGTCAGGAATCGCTTTTATGGGTAGATGCGTGGTGACCAGGGCGACACGCATCGCTTCGGTAGCCAGCATCATCACCACTTTAGGGCTGTGCGAACGCTCTTCGAAAAACTCGGTATGGCCGGTGAAGGGAATACCAGCTTCGTTGATCACCCCTTTATGTACCGGGCCGGTAATCAGCGCGGCAAATTCGCCATTCAGACAGCCATCGCAGGCGCGGGCCAGTGTCTCAACAACGTAATGTCCATTTTCCGTGCTCAGTTGCCCCGCCACTACCGGCGTGCGCAGTGGAACGGAAAGCAGGGTCAAGGTCCCCGCCTGCTGGGGAGCGGGCGGTTGATGGGCATCATAGGGGAGGAGCGTTAAAGGGAGACCGAGACATGTCGCCCGGTCTTCCAGCAGCGTTGCATCAGCGCAAATAACCAGTTCCACGGGCCAGCTACGTTGAGCAAGCTGCACCACCAGGTCCGGGCCAATCCCGGCAGGTTCGCCGGGCGTGATAACAACACGGTGCGTTTTCATCAGTTGCTCAGGATTTTCACGTAGGCGCTGGCGCGTTGTTCCTGCATCCAGGTTGCCGCTTCTTCAGAGAACTTACGGTTGAACAACATACGATAGGCGCGATCTTTCTGCGCCGCATCGGTTTTATCCACGTTACGGGTATCCAGCAGTTCAATCAAATGCCAGCCAAAGGTGGAGTGAACCGGTGCGCTAAGCTGGCCTTTGTTCAGCTTCATCAGCGCATCACGGAACGCCGGATCGTAAATATCCGCCGCTGCCCAGCCTAAATCGCCGCCCTGATTAGCAGAACCTGGATCCTGTGAGAACTCTTTCGCAGCATTGGCGAAGGAGGTTTTACCGCTCTTGATATCGGCTGCAATCTGCTCGAGCTTAGCGCGAGCCTGATCGTCAGTCATGATTGGCGATGGCTTAAGCAGGATATGACGAGCATGGACTTCCGTGACGGAGAGGCTCTGGCTCTGACCGCGCAGATCGTTCACTTTCAGGATGTGGAAGCCCACGCCTGAACGAATAGGACCCACGATATCGCCTTTTTTCGCCGTGCTCAGTGCCTGCGCAAAGATAGAAGGCAGTTCCTGAATACGACCCCAGCCCATCTGGCCGCCTTTCAGCGCCTGCTGGTCAGCAGAGTAAGTGATCGCCAGTTTACCGAAATCACCGCCGTTACGCGCCTGATCGACAATAGAACGCGCCTGGCTTTCCGCTTCGGCTGCCTGATCGGAGGTTGGGTTTTCAGGTAATGGAATCAGAATGTGGCTCAGGTTAAGCTCGGTGCTGGCATCGTTCTGGTTACCCACCTGTTTCGCCAGAGCATCGACTTCCTGTGGCAGGATGGTTACGCGACGACGTACTTCGTTGTTACGCACTTCTGAAATCAGCATCTCTTTGCGGATCTGATTACGGTAGGTCGCATAGCTGATGCCATCGTAAGCCAGACGGCTGCGCATCTGATCAAGGGTCATGTTGTTCTGTTTTGCGATATTGGTAATCGCCTGATCGAGCTGCTCGTCAGTGACTTTCACGCCCATTTTTTGCCCCATCTGCAGGACAATCTGATCCGCAATCAGACGTTCCAGGATCTGATGGCGCAACGTCGCATCATCCGGAAGTTGCTGACCTGCCTGACCTGAGTTGAGCTTAACAGACTGCATCATACCATTTACGTCGCTTTCAAGAACGACGCCATTGTTTACAACGGCAGCGACTTTATCAACAACCTGTGGCGCAGCGAAGCTGGTATTCGCAACCATAGCGACACCGAGCAGCAGCGTTTTCCAGTTCTTCATACTTTTTCCATTTCAATTAACCGCAATGCGGATTACGTTGTAAATCAAGCTCATTACAAGGAACTACGGTACGGCAGAATGTTCGAGCGCAGCATTTGCTGTGTGCCCAGACCGTAGTTAGAACTCAGGCCGCGCAGCTCGATATTAAAGCCAATCACGTTATCGTATTCGCTTTGATTATTGTCTGTATTCCAGCCGTTAAGCTTGCGCTCGTAACCAACACGAATCGCGTAACAGCAGGAGTTATACTGCAGGCCCAACATCTGATCGGCCGCTTTACTGGTGTTGGTATCGAAGTAGTAAGCGCCAACAACGGACCAGCGATCGGCAATCGGCCAGCTCGCGGTACCGCCCACCTGCGAGATACCCTCTTTGTACTGCTCACCCGTTGCATAGTTAGGTAATGTCGCCTGGATATATTCCGGGCTGGCATAACGATAGGTAAGCTGTACCAGACGATCTTCATCACGACGGTATTCCAGCGCAGTGCTGCTGGTGGCAACATTATTCAGACGGGTATCGTACTGAACGCCACCGCGCAGGCCCCAGCGATCGGTCATACGCCAGTACGTATCGCCTGCCCACACCAGAGAACCCGTTTTGTTGTCTTTTTCCCAGTTGATGTTGTCATCACCGGTACGCGACTCCGTGAAGTAGTAGATTTGACCCACAGAAACGTTAAAACGTTCAACGGCAGCATCATCATAAATACGCGATGTCACACCAGTCGTGAGCTGGTTCGCGGATGCGATACGGTCCAGGCCGCCGTAGGTGCGGTCGCGGAACAAGCCGCTGTAATCAGATTGCAGGAACGAGGAGTCGTAGTTGTTGATTTTGCTCTGATCGCGATAAGGCACATACAGGTACTGCATGCGAGGCTCAAGCGTCTGGGTATAACCGTCTGCCAGGGTCACATCGCGTTCGAAAATGAGTTTACCGTCAACTTTAAACTGCGGCAGCGTACGGTTTACCGATTCCTCGAGATCCGTTCCATTCCTGCTGTTGTAGTCATCAACATTTTTTTGCTGATAGTGCGTCGCCATCATTTTGGCTTCGGTATCGACACTCGCCCAATCATTAGACCATGGCAGGTTAATGGTTGGCTCAATATGCACACGGGTGGCTTCTGGCATATCGGAATTGGTGTTCACAAAATGAACGGCCTGGCCATAAACACGCGTGTCGAACGGACCCACATCGTTCTGATACCAGTTGACATCCAGCTGCGGTTCGGCACCGTAGGTACTTGCAGTCTGATTGCTGAAGACCTGGAACTGTTTGCTCGATACCGTCGCGTTAAAGTTTTGTACGGCATAACCTGCGCTGAATTTCTGCGTGGCATAACCATCCGTACTCGAGCCGTATTTCGACGTGAAGTCATTGAAATAGTTGGAATCGCTGACTTTGGTATAATCGACGTTAAAGCGCCAGACCTGATCCATGACCCCGGCATGTTGCCAGTAGAACAACCAGCGATGGCGATCGCCTTCCGTTGGATGCTCGTCTTCGTAGACTTTATCCGACGGCAGGTAATCTAGCTCCATCAGGCCTGCGCCTGCGTGCGTCAGATAACGGAATTCGTTTTCCCACATGATATTGCCGCGCTTGTGGATATAGTGCGGCGTAATCGTGGCGTCCATGTTGGGCGCAATGTTCCAGTAATACGGCAGGTAGAACTCAAAATAGTTCGTGGTGCTGTATTTGGCATTGGGGATGAGGAAGCCTGAACGACGCTTGTCACCAATCGGAAGCTGTAAGTACGGGCTGTAGAAAACAGGCACCGGGCCCAGTTTAAAGCGCGCATTCCAGATCTCCGCCACCTGTTCTTCGCGGTCGTGAATGACTTCGCTGCCCACGACGCTCCAGGTATTTGAGCCTGGAAGACAAGAGGTGAAGGTGCCGTTTTCCAGAATGGTGTAGCGGTTTTCGCCACGCTGCTTCATCAGGTCTGCGTTACCGCGGCCCTGGCGACCGACCATCTGGTAATCACCTTCCCAGACGTTCGTGTCTTTAGTATTCAGGTTTGCCCAGGCTTTCGGACCTTTCAGGATGACCTGATTGTCGTCATAGTGCACATTGCCCAGTGCATCGACCGTGCGAACCGGATCGGCAGCGCCTTCTGGCTGCTTCTGATGCAGCTGGACCTCATCGGCCTGCAAACGGCTGTTGCCCTGATTAATGTCGACATTGCCGGTAAACGTGGCATTGTCAGGGTAATTCCCCTTGGCATTATCGGCGGTAATAGTAACAGGCAAGTTATTGGTATCACCCTGCACCAGCGGGCGATCGTAACTTGGGATGCCAAGCATACATTGCGAGGCGAGGTCGGCCGCCAGCCCCTGTTGACTATACAGGGCTGCACCAATCATTGTGGCCAGGAGGGTGGGGATACGTTTTTTCATACGTTGTATTTATTGTTCCGTCATCAGTGGCTACGGCTTGCAAACGCTCAGAGACTATCTTACTCATCATCGCAGTGCCAGCGTTAATCCTGCCCGTATGCGCGCCGGAGTGTTAGGCGCGCGATCGAATGACGAGTATGATAATGCAAATTATAGGCGATGTCCTTCAATTGACTGTGGCTCGACCACAGTAAGATGGCGTTGCGTCACACCAGGAACATGACCATTCGGGGAGTCTATGCAGTATTGGGGTAAAATAATTGGCGTTGCGTTCGCAATCATAATGGGTGCAGGCTTCTGGGGCGTTGTCCTGGGGCTGATTATTGGTCATTTATTTGATAAGGCGCGTAGCCGCAAAATGGCCTGGTTTGCGAACCAGCGCGAGCGTCAGACTCTCTTTTTCGCGACCACCTTTGAAGTCATGGGACACCTGACCAAATCAAAAGGGCGAGTCACCGAAGCGGATATCCAAATCGCCAGCGTCTTTATGGATCGCATGAACCTTCATGGTGAATCCCGCGTCGCGGCGCAAAATGCGTTTCGTATTGGTAAAGCGGATAACTATCCGCTGCGTGAAAAAATGCGCCAGTTCCGCAGCATCTGCTTCGGACGCTTTGATTTAATTCGGATGTTTCTGGAAATCCAGATTCAGGCGGCTTTTGCCGATGGCTCGCTGCATCCTAATGAACGCGATGTTCTTTACGTCATCGCAGAAGAGCTGGGTATTTCCCGCAATCAGTTCGACCAGTTCCTGCGCATGATGCAGGGGGGCGCGCAGTTTGGCGGCGGGTATCAGCAGCAGTCTGCAGGCGGCGGATGGCAACAGGCGCAACGCGGTCCTACGCTGGAAGATGCCTGTAATGTGCTGGGCGTCAAACCAACCGATGATGCCACGACCATCAAGCGCGCGTATCGTAAGGCGATGAGCGAACACCATCCGGATAAACTGGTGGCTAAAGGTCTGCCGCCAGAAATGATGGAGATGGCAAAGCAAAAGGCGCAGGAAATCCAGAAAGCGTACGAGCTGATAAAAGAGCAGAAAGGTTTCAA
>NZ_JAIWPG020000029.1 GCF_020532665.2 Lelliottia sp. WAP21 | reverse complement strand
ACGCGGCGAGGAGCACATCAAGCTCGCAACGGAATACGGCAAGTCGCAGCTCAACAGCGGGCACCTGGTGGACAGCAAAGGGCAACTTCGCGGTAAAGGCACAGAGCTGCGCACCGATGAATGGGGAACCCTGAGAGCAGGGAAGGGACTCTTTGTCGCTGCGGATGCCCAGGCGAAAGCCCAGGGTGAGGCACTGGACATGGATGCCGCGCTGAAGGAAATCGAACAACTCAATCAACATCTGCTACAACTGGAAATAGCCGCCGAAAAAGCGCAGGCCCTGAAAGCGGATGTCGACAGCCAGGTGCAGATGTTTGGGCAGCGACTGAAGCCACTTAACGAGACCGTTCTCTTTTCGGCGCCGGAAGGCATAGCCCTGACCAGTGGTGAAGATATGCAGCTGGCCGCAGCACGAAACGTGGCCGTCAATGCCGGGGGCGATATCAGCGTCGGAACAATGGCCAATCTGACCGCGCTGGCCGGGGAGAAGCTGGGGCTCTTTGCCCGCACCGGCCAGCTGAGCCTGAAATCCGGAGAAGGACCAATAGATGTCCAGGCGCAAAACGCTAACATGCGGTTGTTCGCTGAGAAGAAGCTGACGCTGAGCTCGGCGAGTGACATCTCCCTGGCCGGGAAAAAACGTATCACGCTGATCGGCGGGGGGAGCTATCTCCGACTTGAGGCGGGGAAGGTCGAGTATGGTACGACGGCATCGTATATGCGCAAAGTGAAGCGGACTATGGCGGCAGGAAGCAATACCCTGGATCAGGGACCGGCTGAAATGCCCGCTCCATTACCAAATTTATCATGTGGTCCGAATACCGCATGTTTCAGGGTCATAGATGCCTTAACAGGAACTGAAGATATGGAGTTTGCATATCAAGTTCAGACATCTACAGGCAAGGTGCAGGGAAGAACTGATTCAGCCCTGACGCATGCAGTTAATTCAGACTCAGAAGAAAACGTAAACCTGGATTATGTTTTCCAGATCAGAGCGGGGACAAGGTAATGGCAGTTTCATCAACGACCACCACAAAAGAGCAGGAGCAAAAGGAAAAGAAAGTCAGTGTTGATTTCTTCCATATTGATATGATCCCCAGTGCAATGAGAAAAATGGGCTGGGAAATGGCACCCAAATTAATGGAGCATTGGTTCAGCATTTCCCCAGCTTACTCGTTTAACAAAGAATCAAAAACTGAACTTCTAAACTGCGATGCAAGAAATATCCCCCTATCTAAGGTGAATGATAACATCGTGAAAATGGCATGGGCGAATCAGTTTCCCCAAGTGAAAAATGGCATCAATGATCTTAGGTCATCGTGGAACACCATAAATAGTCGAAAGGTATTAAAGAAGCATATTTCCAACATAAAGCTCTCTGAAGGCGAAACTGTGAAGTTTGGGTTTTCGGATGATGTAAAAGAATTAGATGCAACAGCGCAAGCCAACTTTCTCATAATTGGCAGCAAGTTCGACACAGTTAATGATTGGTATGGCGCGATTGGGAACTGTAATTTAAAGGTATGTGTCCGTGGAACAGCCAACTTGCTCAATGGTCTACATACCCTCACCATCGAGTTTTTAGGGTTTTATATTAAAGATACATATGACTTTTTAGATGATGATAAATTCGGCATCGACATACCGGAATCATTAGGTGTTTGGGGGAAGGACCGAATTCTAAATAAGGCGGAAACGCTATCGTATATGTTATCGTATGGATCAGGTGCATTTGGTTTATTAGTGCGAATGTTTTACGGCTTTGTACCGATTTTTAATTCCGACTTCAGAAAATGGCAAAATAGACATAACACTGGCGGTGACTATATAGTTTTTTCTGATGTGCTTTGGATGCCTCCATTAGATAAAGACCGACTGGTGATTCTATGATGAAAATGAAAAAGTTGAAATTAGCCATAGTAACCATACCAATTTTAATATTGTGGATGATTCTATCACCTACAGCGTTTTTTGGAGATTTCAACAAAGCACACGAACAAATTAGTGAAGATGGGAAATACAAAGTTGTGGCTTACTATGTCTTGCCCGCCACTCCAGTATCGTTTTTTCAATGGGCTTTCGAAGGCGATGTTTTTTTGGTATTGTATGATGCAGAAAATAACTATCTAGGACAAAGCTCACCATTTGGATTTACAGATCAATACACTATTTTTGGAAATGATATACTTTTCCCTGATGATGCGGATGGTACAGAAAAATCACTATTCCTTAACGGAGTTAATGATTTTACCGAAGGCTACACAATTCCAGTAAAAAATAAAAATTGGTGGAGTGTTTTTTACTCATTATTTTACTGAATAGTGAAAATCAATTTTCGCATAAAATTGAATGGACTCACTGAAATTCCCGTGGGAAATTTTTTAAAAACCCATCTTTATATGTAAGAGATGTTGATAAGGAAATTTTGATAAAGGGTGAGAAAATACCTGCGAAAGCCATTTCTACACCAGAATCTCTTAGCTTAGTAAAAGGGATGGCGAAAGCAGGTAGGGTAGTTCAGGTCGTAGGGATAGTTCTTACAGCGTATGATCTTGAACAAGCCACTGAAAAATCTATAAAGACCGGAAGTGTAAAACCTATCAGCGCTGAAGTTATACGACAAGCAGGGGGGGGATTCGTCACGGGAGCTAAAATAGGAACCGTTGCTGGTGCGGCAGTGGGAGTAGAGACAGGTCCAGGTGCAGTTATTACAGGACTTATTGGTGGTATAATATTCGGCTATGCTGGGTATTATGGTGCGGACTGGATTGCGGATTACATAGATGAAAATTAAATTTCTTGATTTTTTTCAGAAAAATAATGACCTCCAAGATATTTACTCAGCCTCAGGTTTTGAAGTCTTGTCAAAATCGATAAATACATACCCATCTTTTTGTGTCTGGTAAGTAACAATGTATATGCATATTCATCAAGATTTATGGTTAAACCTAGCGATGTAGATAAAGTAGAAAAAATAATAGAGTCTATTTTTCAAAAAAAATAGAAAATGAAGAGGTATGTTTAATCAATAATGAGAAAATAGTGCACTACTATAAATTCAATGAGTTAAGTCAAATAGTGGTTGATATAATCACTAATGATAATTATTTGATTAAAAAACTCTGCAATGAACATTTTGAACCGCCAGCTCCTGATACTATTTTCCCATATTCTGATTTTGAATCAGTGGGCAGTTTGCAAGGACAGATGGATCTGTGGTGGAACGTTTACTGGTCTCCTTTTTGGATATCTCAATCTGAAGAAGATAAAGAGAAATACTTAGAGCGTAATAACATATCTGGTGAGTTGAGAGAATTTTTGATACTTCATAGTTAATATGTATTTACCGGGTTGTCGGCTCGTTTTGAAAACTGGAGTTAAAAAATTGGTTGGAATCTGACCTTGCACACCCTTGACACCGGCACGGTCGCCACGCGGGATTACAACTACCGGACCGCCACCACGCCGATGGATGCGGCAGTGAGTGTGCGTAGTGATGCGGTCATCACCGGGGAGCATTACCGCTACGCGGCACCTTATCGTGACGCAGGTGACGACACCAGCCCGGAGCCGGAAACCGAATCCGGCGCGTTCTACGCCCGTCTTCATCACGAGCGGGAGCTGAACAGGTCGGCCCGCATTCACCTGTTCAGCAATGCTGCACACCTCACTCCCGGGCAGGTGCTGGAGCCGCAGGGCGACGTCATTACGGCCCTGAAAGAGGGCGTGATCCTCACGCTGGTGACCTTCCGTGGCGCCCGTGATTCCCGTCTGCATGTGTCGGTCTGGGGCCTGCCTTACACGGAACGTTACTGCTTCCGTCCGGTAGAGAACCCTCGCCCGGTCATCCCGGGTACGCTTCCGGCCCGGGTCGAAAGTCGCGAAAAAAATGATACCTACGCACACCTGGACGAGCAGGGGCGCTATCGGGTGAAACTGGACTTCGACCGGGAGGGCACGGAATCCGGTTACGGTTACCTGTGGCTGCGGATGGCGAAGCCTTATGCCGGTGAAACGCTGGGCTGGCATACGCCGCTC
>NZ_JAIWPG020000028.1 GCF_020532665.2 Lelliottia sp. WAP21 | reverse complement strand
CAGGGAGTTCAGGTTCAGGGTGGAATATCTGGCAGGAGCCAGATATTCCACAGACGGTGCTAGATGCTGTTAGTCCCGCTGCGTTACACCGCTCACGTCTCAGGGGAATTCAATACGTAGCGTGGCGATTGCTGTAAAGGAGCCCGGAGTCGGATAGTCGCCAATTCTGACCGGTGATGCGTAAAGTTCGATTTGTGCCCGGCCTGACCCGTCAAGCGTAAACGGTATTGCCCCTGTCTGCGGAACCAGCCAGCGGCTGCTGTCTGCCAGGTTTTGGTCAGTACCTATTGCTATCCCGATATCCGCATTTGTGCTTTTTACAGTATTTAAATTCACCCCCGCCGGGTCAGCAGAAAGAGTCAGAATAACCTGCGCATCCCCTTCTACCCAGCCATTACACTGTACTGGTACACTGATGTTACGTGTCACATTTTTTTGAGGGAGACCCCCCGGGACTGAAAAGGTATTTGCGGGGATCTGGCCAAAATCAACCGAAATCGTACTGCCGCCGGCAATTTCACAGTTCTGGGGTACGGTTATGCTCCCACCCAGAATCATATTAGTCCAGGGGGTGGGGCCATGGCTTGTTGCTATATCGGCCGTCCAGTATATGGATGTCACAATCGTATTTGGGATATTAACTGTCCCTATCAGCTTTTTTTTCAGGCGTAAATACATTTTGGCTGTGGAGCCTGTAGTGGCTGCTTTTTGACTGCCTGCGGGATGGCATTGGTACACCTCTCCGTCGTTTTGTAGTTTGTCAAACGGTACATTTACAAAGCCATAGAGCAGGGACCAGACATCAACCGCAACTTCAAACTCATCATTGCCCGGAATGTGAAAATATTGCCTCCCGTCAGTTACGGTAGATCTAGGCAGGACCGAGTCCCCCCACATATAATAGTTATTCGTGGTTGTCGGACAGTCACATTCCATACCTGCTGTTGTAGGCGCAGACATATCGATCTGTACGGGTGGAAAACTATATCCCGGGTAGTTGTCAGCGGGATTACTCAGCGACAGCGATCCTAAATCATAGGGAATATCCGTGGTTCCTTGGGGGGCTTGACACCACCCGGTCGCGGCACTGGACGCAGGACACCATACCAGCCACAACAGGGCTCCGGCGAGCGCCGGTCTAATGTACTGTTTCATCGTCTTATTCATATTCTGTTTCTCATCTTACAGACAGGTGACGTCGGCACGCAGTACCGGCACATTTTTTGCCTTCTCCGGCAGGGTCCAGCCCGCAGCGCAGCTCTGGCCACTCCCTTCGCCCCATTTCGCCTTCAGTTTGCCTTCCGGCGTCAGGCCGGAGAGATACACCTGACCGTCGTCACCGACTATCCCCGTGCTCTTCCCGCCATCCACGCTCACCACGGCCCCGAACGGCACGGGTTTGCCGTTCTGCTTCAGCGTCAGCAGGCCACGCACCCCGACCAGGGTCGCGAACTCGGCCTTCACCACCGCACCTTTGGTGGGGATCACGTTGGCCACGGCCTCATCCAGGTCCACGCTGTCGCCCAGGGAGTTAATGTCCAGGGCCACCCGGTTATTACGGTAGCTGGAGGCATACGGCATTACGGTGTACCCGCGGCTGTCGGTTTTTATCCCGGTGCCGTTTTCAACCGACACGCCTTCCGCACCGGGGGCGGCAACCAGCACGTTCGTGTCGCCCAGCGGCTGGCTCAGGGTGACCCCGTTGCCGTGGACAATCATCCCGCCGGATGCCCCGTAGTTAAACTGACGGTAGCCGTCACTGTAGTTGTAGCCGGCGTTCAGGTTACCGCGCCCGCCGCGGTACTGCAGGGTGGAGTTGCCGTAATAACCGTTCCCGTTCTGGTTGCGGTACCCCTGCTGCACGCTGTAGCTGAGGTTGCGGTCCTCGAGCAGCGTGCCGCTCAGGCCGGCGGTGGACGTACTGTAACCGTCGGCATCCCGGGTGGTGGAGAGGGACAGGTTCATCGGGTTAACGGACTCACCCATGTTGCCGTTACCCGGCGACAGCCAGCGGCTGAGCGGCAGGGAGATGTTCAGGGACACAGTTTTGTCAGCGTCCCCGCCCCAGGCTGACTTGTTGTAGCTCAGGGCGAGGCTGTAGTTCACGTCCTTCCAGGAGTCGGAGTACCCGGTCTGCCAGTAGGTGTCCGTTTCATCGGTGTTCCAGTAGCTCTGCTGGCTGCCGGAGACGTACAGTGAGGCGGAGCCCCACAGGGTCTGGGACACGTTAGCCTGCAGGCGCCCGCGCTTGGTGTAGTGGAGGTTGTAGTAGATGGTCGGGGTGGTGTCTTCCACGTCATTCCCGTCCTCATCCTCATACACGGCCCCCTCCATGGCCCGCCAGGTGCTTTCTGCGAAACTGTAGAATCCGGAGGTGGAATAGCGGTAGCCCATCAGCTGCACGTTGGTGCCGTACTCGTTCAGGGACTTGGCGTACTGGAAACGGAACGACTGGCCGGTGTGTTCGCTGTCATCGGCGAGGGTGGTGGCGGCATGCGTGCCGTCCACCGCGATGGCGCCGAGCTGACCGAGGTTAAAGCCGAGGCCCAGGGCGGCCGACCGGTAATCCGAGGCCAGCTGGGTGCCGCCGTAAACGGTAATGCCGTACGGCAGGCCCCAGTTAAGGGTGCCCTGGACAAACTCCGTTTCTTCCTGCTGATCGTTACCGGAGCGGTATTCCCCGACGGTGGCGGCGTACTCCAGCCGGCCTTCACGCACCAGGCTCGGCAGGGTGGAATAGGCCACGGTGTAACGGTTGACCGAGCCGTCGGCTTCCTCAACCTCGACCGCCAGGTCCCCGCTGTTGGAGGCGGCATACAGATCTTCAATCACAAAGGCGCCGGGCGACACATGCGTCTGGTAAATGGTGAAGCCGTTCTGCCTGATGGTGACGGTGGCGTTGCCTTTGGCAATACCGCGGATAAGGGGGGCATACCCGCGCATACTGTCCGGGTGCATATTCTCATCGGACATCATGTGGACCCCGCGAAACGGCACGCTGTCAAAAATATCCCCTGACGTGCTGGTATCCCCGATAACCAGCTGGCTTTTGAACGGGATAATGGCCCGGCTGAGGGTGGTGCTGACCTGCTCCACGTCCTCGCCGCTGTCATTTTTGTTCCAGGTGGAGTAGTTACGCAGACGCCACGGACCGACGTTCAGGCCGCTGTTGAGGCCGAGGAAGTGGGTGGTGTCGGAGCCGGTGTCATCATCCTCCGAACTGCTGCCGCTGTAGTTATAGTTAAACAGCAGGGCGGGGACCCCTTCGTCCCACAGCTCCGGCGATACGTAGCCGCGGGCGCGGTTCCTGACGGCCGCCTGCGGGACGCTGATGTCCAGCTTCTGGGCGCTGAAGTCAAACCGGGTGGCGGCCATCGGAATGGCATCCGCAATGGCCACCGGGGTTTCAGCGGCTTTTTCTGCCTGGAACGCCGGGAAGCCGGCGGTATTCACCCCCAGGGCGTCCCAGTCCTTCGCGGTGAAGGCCGGGATGAGGCCGCTGTCCCCGCCGTTTTTGGGGCTGGCGATGAAGGCGACGTCGCGGCTTTCGACGAAATTACCGTTCAGGTAGATATCCACCCGGTATGAGCCGGGCAGCTGGTTGTCGGCCGACTCAAAATGCTTCAGGCTGGCCACGGCATTCGGGTCAGCGGAGAGAAACGCCGGGTTAAACCAGGTTTCAGCCAGGGCCGGCTGCAGGGCCGAGCCAATACAAAACGCGAGCAAAGACAGACGTATACGCATCAGAAAACCACGATAGTGAAGAAAAGGATAATGCCGCCGCATCAGGCAGGGCAGACCTGCTGCCCGGTGGTGGCCCCGTAGTCATTGACCGTCTGGAACTTCACGGCGCCGCTGCTGCCCTGGGCGCTGATGCGCTTTTCACCTTTCGGCGGCACCATGGCGTGCTCAATTTTCTTTGCGCCGACATGGATGTTGATCATGGACACGTAGTACGGCGACGGGTTGGTGATAACCACGTCGTGACCGGCGAGGCTGCAGCGCAGCATGCCCGGGGCCTCGCCGGAGGGAACCGGGAGATCTTTCGGGCGAACAAAGAGCTTGATGACGCTCTGGGTGGCGATCTGCAGGCTGTTTCCCTGGCGGACGGATTCCGGGATGGAAGGAATGGCCTTGCTGTTAAAGTAATACACCGTTTCCCGGTCACCGGGGAGGTTCATCTGCCCGGCATACATGATGCGCAGGGTGTTCTCTTTTTGAGGTTTCAGGGTGAACAGGGGCGGCGTGATGATAAAGTCGGCAGACTTGTTGCCCTTTTCGTCACTGACCCAGGACTGGATGAGGAACACGGTACGCTCATCGCTGTTGCTGACCGGGAGGGAGACCTGCTTGCTGCCGAGCGGGTAGATAATACGGGTGGCGCCCAGGGCCACGCCGCCGGCACGGGCGTCGGAGGCCATGATGCCGCAGAGGGCGGTGACCAGCAGGATACCGGTCTTAACTTTTACGGACTGACAGAACATAAGATACTCACTTAA
>NZ_JAIWPG020000027.1 GCF_020532665.2 Lelliottia sp. WAP21 | reverse complement strand
CTCGGAGGCCACGGCACAGGCCGCGTCAACGACTTCGCCCTGGAAGTGAATGGTACCGCCCTGGACGGTGGCAGCAGAGGCGCTCATCGCAGCCAGGCCAAACGGGAGAGCAATAACGGCAGCCAGAATAGTTTTTTTCATGATTTATTCCAATTTTATACACAATAAGGGGGATGTATGCAGGTCCGTCTGCGCAATAATTCCATTAGGTCTGGCTTCGTGTGCGAAAGGCAGGCCTAAGAGTGTTATTGCGGAGGAGCATGATTCGCGATGCAAAATAAATGGCGTGCGCAAATAATTAATATGTAAATCAATGTAGAAAATATGCAAATTTTTCAGGTGACTCCTGATAACAAAATGGATCCGAAAATTTTTGCTATCTGATAGTTCAATGATTTTCTTGTCGATAGTCTGGAAGTAATTTTTCCGCAACGATAAATTCTGAATTTTTTTATTAATTAACGATGAATATATTGAGAGTATGGATGGTAATTTTCATTTAGCAATGTGTCAGAGGGAATATTATTAAAATTTAAAGGATCTTGCTGTTATTTCATCTTTAAAACGGGGGGTAAGTGCTTGTGAGTTAACGCTCTCTATTGATATGTAAGCATAAAATTATGAGGCGGGTTATTAAACTAAAGCGGAAAAATTGCACATTCACTCTGAGGGCGAGGTGAGTTCTAACCATGTTAAAAGAATGATGTTTCCATTAAGTGATGTTTAATACCGCATACCATGCCATTATCGAATGTTACCGGCTTGAGTGAGTCTATAAACTTCCTTGCGAGAGATCTTAATTAACATGATGATTTCAAACCATCATGCCAAATTTTATACGTCATTTAAGTCCGCTGTTGTAACTTTTATGCTTAACAAATAATTAGCGTGGTAATTGAAATTAAATACCTTTGTGAGAGGGGGGAGGGTTACACTCTATTGTTCAAAAAACTGTTATTAAATTCGGCGTTAGTAAAAAATAATTAAGTAACGAGGATTAGTTTTCCTTTGATTTTTTCCGTCCACCCGTGATTTGTCAGACAGGCTAAAGCGCAGGTCAAAGCCGTGTTTAAGAAACTTTGGTAACTGTATGAAAGGTTTTTATCGTTTCAAAATAGCAGCGAAATAGTGTCAAGTTGTCCAGTAATTGTGATGTCTGAACGCGAAAAATTCTGAATGTGGCGTTAATTTTCTGATCCGTAAACGACTGGCTACTGTGACCTGCCCCCAGTATTAGATACGACCATCAGTTAGTAATGTCGGTTTGTTTACCTTCACATTTTCCATTTCGCCACCGTGCTACAAACGCTGATGGCGTCTGATAATTCAGTGCCGAATATGGACGACACTCGTTATAATTCTGCTGCCAGTGATTTATGATTTTCCTGGCGTGAACGATATCGCTGAACCAGTGCTCATTCAGACATTCATCGCGAAATCGTCCGTAGTAGATCTCAATAAATCCGTTCTGCGTTAGCTTGCCCGGCTGGATTAGGCGCAACTCAACACCATGCTCAAAGGCCCGTTGATCCAGTACGCGGCAAGTGAACTCCAGCCCCTGGTCCGTTCTTATAGTCGCCGGATAGCCCCGAAACAGTGCAATACTATCCAGAATACGCGTGACCTGAACGCCTGAAATCCCGAATGAGGTGGTAATTGTCAGACACTCCTTCGTGAAATCGTCCACACAGGTCAGTTAATTGATCCTGCGACCGGTGGTCAGCGCGTCCATGACTAAATCCATCGACCAGGTCAGTTTGGGCGCTGCCGGGCGGAGCAGCGGCAGACATTCCGTTGCCAGTCCTTTACGACGTCGTCTGCTTTTTACGCCCAGCCTGCTGAGATGATGAAGCCGGTACACGCGCTTGTGATTAACATGAAGGCCTTCACGGCGCAGAAACTGCCTGATACGGCGATAGCCAAAACGCCTGCGCTCCAGTGCCAGCTCAGAGATACGCCCTGACAAATGTGCATCAGCCGCCGGACGCTGAGCCTCCTAGCGGCAGGTCGACAGGGAGAAACCTGTAAGCCTTCAGGTACGACGTTGCGAAAGACCGGTCGCATCATACACAAACTCAACGGCTTCCAGCTTTTGGTCTGTGGTCAGTACTTTCGCCCCAGAGCCTCCTGAAGTGCCTCCTTATCCAGCATGGCTTCGGCAAGCAGCTTCTTGAGTCTGGCGTTCTCTTCCTCAAACAACTTCAAGCGCTTAACCTCGGGCACTTCCATACCGCCATACTTCTTGCGCCACGTGTAAAAGATGGTGTCGGAAAGGGCGTACTTGGGCAGAGCTCACGGGCAGAAACCCCGGCTTCAGCTTCGGGGAGAATACTCATGATCTGTTCGTCGGAAAAACGCTTCTTCATGGGGGGGGCCTCATGTGGCTTTTGAAGACATTACTAACATCGCGATGTGTTAATCAACGGGGCAGCAGGTCACCGCAAGAAACAAGGGGCACGTCATAATTTTGTTGTGCGAGAAAGACCTTGTTTTTTCCCTTAGAAATAGTCTTCCCTGAGCCTCATTTATGGTTTTCTTGGGATTCTGACGTCGTAGTCGACGAAAAAATTTGTTGTGCCGCAGTAGTTATTTTCTCAAAAACAGTGGCCACTTCAGCCGGATAAGACAAGGTCAGCCATGCTGAAAAAAATGCTCCGCCTAAAAACCCCAACCTCATTTGATCCCCCTGAATTTCTGTTAAATACATTGTTTTTTGAACCGTCGAAGCTTCTTGCGATCATGAACAACGGCAGGCTGTTATTATCGTTATATACGAATTTTAACAGAGTGAATTGCCTTGGTCAGTATCACGTAAAATATCATCTGACGCAGATAAATTTAAATATTTATTATTTTATAACTCTAATCGTCTTCACATCTATTTCGGTGGTACTCAGATCTTTATCCATTTCTCCAACAATTGCAACAATGCTACCTGGTGTCGCATGCTGTCCCAACCAAAGTTCATCATCAATATTGACATAAACAGAGCCGCTGTTGTCTCGGAACTCATAAAGTTCCTCACCGGTCTCTTCGATAATAAGACCTTCCAGACTAACCCATGTGTTATCCCGCAGCGATTTAACTTGCGCAGCAGACGTCGCAACTATTGAACGACCTGCGAAACTTGACTGCAGTTCTGAATCCCTTGTGGACATAGAGATCAACTCTTGAGCAAATGCCCCGGAAGAAACACAACACAGAAAAAAGAAGAAGAATGTTTTGTTCATTTTAACACCTAAAACGACTATTTTAGGGTTGCTAGCATAATAACATTTCTGGATGCTGTCATTGATTATAAATGCGGGGTGAAAATAGATGGTGTTCAGTTTGTGATTTTTAAATGCAAATAGTTTAATATAATTTATAAAAATGGGGGGGCAATAAAGTAATATATTTGTCAGTGATATGGATTAAGTGTTTGTTTATGTGTGACCTTTATAAGTATTCTTAATTGACCAGGGGGCATTGCAAAACTGTTGGCTACATTCTAATCTGCCATTCCGACGGGCTTCGGGTACGTAAATATGATATTTACCGAACCCGAATTACTGCTCTAGATATTTCACAGGGTAGTGTGTTTTGAGCATGGTTTGAACGGGAAATATAATCATTTTTTTATGATATGACGAATGGCAATATGTTGCACTAAGGCATCCGTAATTAATTTATTGACTGATTTATTGGGTATAATAGCGAAGTATCAACCTCAAAATAGACGCAATTGAAGAGAAAAGGTATTTACGTCTGAATGAAGTATTTTTTTGCCATATAGCATTTAAAATCTTTTTATTAACAAAATATAACCACAATGCAAGGTTAATCCTTCCCACGCTCTGTACAATTTGGAAAATTTGGTTGTCAGAACACCCCATTCTGTACAAGCATGGATGGTGCGTTCTGACGACTTGTCATTTAAGCTGCAACTCCCCGGTCTATAATTTTATGGATTCACATTTACAACCGTTATCTCATAAACCATGGTTGAGGCCGGTGGAATCTGCGGAGGTTGCCCCTGATCGCCATAAGCCAGTTTAGGGGGAACCGCGATGGTGATTTTTCCTTTATTACCAATTTTCGCTATTGCAGAAGAAAACAACGGCGGGAATTTATTAAGTGACAACACTAATAATTTTCCTGTTTTCGACATGTCATTGATAACCTTTCCATTACTCAGGCTTTCCTTCACAGTTATAGCTACAACCGTTGATGCCTCAATCTTCCCCTGGCCTTTTTTCATCACCTGATAGTAGTATCCCATGTCTGCAAGCTTAACACCGGGTTTCTTACTAAATTCTTTCAGGAACTTGCTGCCCTCATTTTCCATTGTTTTCTTTGTATCACCTGATCGCACCAGCATTTCTTGATTCAGGCGATCCAGTTCAGCAATAATTTTGTCTTTCGGTATTTTAAAGCTATTGTTTATCGAGTCAATCACACCACTAGTGACTTGCGGCATATTCATTTCAACTCCATCCACGGCAACTTTGCTGATAGCTCCACGAACTTCTTGCCCCCATAATGTTCCGAGTGCATAAGCCCGTATTTCATCCTTAGTTTCGGGTTTAGATGCAGCTACAGAGCTGGAGCTGATCTGGCTTTGTGCTGATGCAATTTGCTTATTTTTTTCCTCAATATTCAGGTTTGCCTCCTGCCATTTTTTCTCATTTTCGAGCTCTTTCTTCCGACTTTCGGTCAGAGCCTGTTTAAGCTCAGCCACGGCCTTACTGTCTTTCGTCTTCGCTTCCGACTGGGCTTTGGCACTTGCTTCTTTGGCTGT
>NZ_JAIWPG020000026.1 GCF_020532665.2 Lelliottia sp. WAP21 | reverse complement strand
ATTCTGAGTCTGCAAGATTAAAGTGAAAAATATTTACTGACCGCTCATTTTCCAGGCAACAGGACGCTTTTTCATCCTGCATCGCCTGGTTTATAAACAAAAACGAGCTCCGGAGAGCTCGTTTTACTGTTTTTAGTGCTTACTGGACGGCCACGATACGGTCTTCGTTCACTTCCAGGCGTATTACTTTGCCCGGAATCAGCTCGCCAGAAAGTATCTGCTGCGCCAGCGGGTTTTCTATCTGTTGCTGAATAGCACGTTTCAATGGTCGCGCACCGTAAACCGGGTCGTAACCATTTGCGCTCAGCAGCTTCAGCGCATCGTCAGAGATGTGGATTTCATAACCACGATCTTCCAGACGTTTATAAAGACGCTGCAACTGAATCTGCGCAATAGACGCTATATGCTGTTCACCCAACGGATGGAACACCACAACTTCATCGATACGGTTAATGAATTCCGGACGGAAGCTATGGCTCACTACGCCGAGAACCAAATCTTTCATATGGCCGTAATCCAGTTCGCCGAAACGTTCCTGAATCAAATCAGAACCCAGGTTTGAGGTCATGATAATCACCGTATTACGGAAGTCGACCGTTCTCCCCTGCCCGTCAGTCAGACGACCATCATCCAGCACCTGCAGGAGGATGTTGAAGACATCCGGGTGCGCCTTTTCCACCTCATCTAACAAGATGACAGAATAAGGACGACGGCGAACCGCTTCGGTCAGGTAACCGCCCTCTTCATAACCCACATATCCCGGAGGCGCCCCGACCAGTCTGGAGACGGAGTGTTTCTCCATAAACTCGGACATATCGATACGCACCATCGCGTCATCACTATCGAACATAAAGTCCGCCAGCGCTTTACAAAGCTCTGTCTTACCGACCCCCGTAGGCCCCAGGAACAGGAACGAACCAATTGGGCGATTAGGATCGGCCAGACCCGCGCGGCTACGACGAATGGCGTTCGATACCGCTTCAACAGCCTCGTTCTGACCAATCACGCGCTGATGCAGATCGCTTTCCATACGCAAGAGCTTGTCGCGCTCACCTTCAAGCATGCGGGCGACAGGAATCCCCGTCCAGCGAGCCAGTACGTCGGCAATTTCTACATCTGTGACTTTATTACGCAACAGACGCATCGTTTTACCTTCTGACTGCGTCGCCATCTCCAGCTGTTTTTCCAGCTCTGGAATCTTGCCGTATTGCAGTTCCGACATGCGCGCCAAATCGCCCACGCGGCGAGCCTGCTCGATGGCAATCTTCGCCTGCTCAAGTTCAGCTTTGATCGTCTGGGTTCCGGAAAGCGATGCTTTTTCTGCCTTCCACTCTTCTTCTAATTCAGAGTACTGGCGTTCTTTGTCATCCAGTTCCTCATTCAGCATCTCCAGGCGTTTCTTACTCGCTTCATCGGACTCTTTCTTAAGCGCCTGTTGTTCCAGCTTGAGCTGAATGATTCGCCTGTCGAGTCTGTCCAGCTCTTCAGGTTTCGAGTCAATCTGCATACGAATGCTGGATGCGGCTTCATCTATCAGGTCGATAGCTTTGTCCGGAAGCTGCCTGTCGGCAATATAACGATGCGACAGTGTCGCCGCCGCAACGATTGCCGGGTCAGTAATCTGCACATGGTGGTGCAGTTCATAACGCTCTTTCAGACCACGCAGAATCGCGATGGTGTCTTCAACCGTTGGCTCAGCCACAAACACTTTCTGGAAACGTCGCTCCAGAGCAGCGTCTTTTTCAATGTACTGACGGTATTCATCCAGGGTAGTGGCCCCCACGCAGTGCAACTCACCACGCGCCAGCGCGGGTTTCAGCATGTTCCCCGCATCCATTGCCCCGTCAGCTTTACCTGCGCCCACCATGGTGTGCAACTCATCTATAAACAGGATGACGTTACCTTCCTGTTTCGATAAATCGTTCAGCACCCCTTTCAGACGCTCTTCAAACTCACCGCGGTATTTCGCCCCGGCCACCAGCGATCCCATATCCAGGGCCAGTACCCGACGACCTTTCAGGCCTTCAGGCACTTCACCATTGACGATACGCTGAGCCAGGCCTTCAACAATGGCCGTTTTACCGACACCGGGTTCACCGATAAGTACCGGGTTATTTTTAGTACGGCGCTGCAGGACCTGAATCGTTCGACGAATCTCTTCGTCACGCCCAATCACCGGGTCAAGTTTGCCCTGCTCGGCACGCTCGGTCAGATCGATAGTAAATTTCTTCAAAGCCTGACGTTGGTCTTCGGCTCCCTGATCGTTCACGCTATCACCTCCACGCATTTGATCAATCGCCTGAGTCACATTGGCCGTCGTGGCACCGGCCGATTTCAACAGGTCGGTCAGGGTGCCGCGTGATTCAAGCGCTGCCAGAACAAAGAGTTCTGACGAAATAAAGTTATCCCCACGCTTTTGCGCCAGCTTGTCGCAAAGATTAAGCACGCGCACTAAATCCTGCGAGGGTTGAACGTCGCCGCCGGTGCCTTCCACCTGCGGTAAACGGCTCAACGCCTGATCGATAGCGGTGCGTAACTGCCCGGCATTGATGCCAGCGGACGTGAGTAAAGGACGTACCGATCCCCCTTCCTGATTCAGCAAGGCACTCATTAGATGAAGAGGTTCGATAAATTGGTTGTCGTGTCCCAGCGCGAGAGACTGGGCATCAGCGAGTGCAAGCTGGAATTTATTGGTAAGACGATCCAGACGCATAACTCCTCCCATAACAGGTCAAAATTGCTACTGGAGATTAAATGAGGTCATCCCTCAATTATTCAAGGTGAATGACCTGTTTTATGCGAAAAGAAAACGACACGTTCTGGATCGTCTTGATTACTTAGGTTATATCAGCCAAATGAAACTTGCCATACGGCCAGTGGTCTTGTCGCGTCGCCAGGAGAAAAAATCGTCTTTTTCAGTGACGGTACAGCGGTCACCGCCCGCAATCTGCGTAATGCCAACATTCATCAGACGCTGGCGGGCAAGCTGGTAAATATCTGCCAGATATTTTTCACCTGTGGCGTGGAAGGCGCTTGCGGCCTGCGCGTCTTTTGCGATAAACGCCTCACGCACCTCCGGCCCTACCTCAAAAGCGCGAGGGCCAATAGCGGGCCCCAGCCAGGCGATAATGTTCTCTGGACGATCGGCAAAGCATGCAACGGTTTCCTCAAGAACACCTTCACACAATCCACGCCATCCTGCATGGGCAGCCGCCACCTCCGTACCTGCACGATTGCAGAACAGAACGGGCAGACAATCCGCAGTCATCACTGCACAAACTGTTCCAGGAGTATTACTGTAAGAGGCATCTGCACGCTTCGAGGCATAAGATCCCCCGGTCAGCTTCAATACCTCCTTACCGTGAACCTGTTCGAGCCAGACGGGATCAGAGGGAAAATTCCCCGCCGCAAACACCCGCTGTCGATTCTCGTTAACATGTTCAGGGTTATCACCGCAGTGGGCGCCGAGATTCAGCGAATTCCACGCGCCTTCGCTCACTCCCCCCACACGCGTTGAGCTACAGGCGGCCACACCTTCCGGTATAGCCCACTCCGGAACAATCAGTTTGGTCATAACCAGCTCACTTGATCCTTATGCTCTTCAAAATCGGCGCGCATCGCCGCAATCAGATCCACCATGTCCTGTGGAATCGGTGCATGCCATTCCATCTCAATGCCGGTCACCGGATGATAAAGACGCAGCATTGTCGCGTGCAGTGCCTGGCGATCGAATTTACGCAGCTCCGTAATAAAAGCCTCAGAGGCCCCCTTCGGTGGACGCGGACGACCGCCATACACCTGATCCCCCACCAGCGGATGGGTAATGTGCGCCATATGAACACGGATCTGGTGGGTACGCCCTGTTTCCAGACGCAGGCGCAGGCGGGTGTGAATACGGAAATGCTCCATAATGCGATAGTGCGTCACAGCAGGTTTCCCCATAGGATGCACAGACATATGGGTACGCTTGGTTGGGTGACGGCTAATCGGTTCTTCCACCGTACCGCCTGAGGTCATATGACCGATGGCGACGGCTTCGTACTCGCGGGTAATCTCACGGCGCTGCAAAGAGTCCACCAGGTGGGTCTGTGCAGGAACGGTCTTAGCAACCACCATCAAGCCCGTCGTGTCCTTATCCAGACGATGGACAATGCCGGCACGCGGAACGTCAATAATGGGCGGATAGTAATGCAGCAGCGCGTTCAAAACGGTGCCGTCAGGATTGCCTGCGCCAGGGTGGACAACCAGGCCACGGGGTTTGTTAATCACCAGGATATCGTCATCTTCATAGACGATATTCAGCGGGATATCCTGTGGCTCAAAGCGAATTTCTTCTTCTATTTCAGCATTGATGGCGATCGCTTCTCCGCCTAACACTTTCTCTTTTGGCTTGTCCCATACTTTGCCATTTACCAGCACGCGCTGGTCAAGAATCCATTCTTTTATGCGTGATCGTGAATAATCAGGGAACATTTCGGCCAAAGCTTGATCTAAGCGTTGACCGAGTTGATTTTCGGAGACTGTTGCGGTGAGTTCTACTCGTTGTGCCATAGACTGCTTCTTCGTTTAACGTTGGGTTTTACGGCTTTGCCGTATAATATAGTGTGCTATTGTAGCTGGTCTTAATCGGGAGCAGGAAAGAGATTCTCCCGGACAAACATTTGAGGAAAGTCAAAACGTCATGACGCGCATGAAATATCTGGTGGCAGCGGCCACGTTGAGCCTGGCTTTGGTGGGCTGCTCCGGTTCAAATGAACAGGTCCCTGACAATCCGCCGAATGAAATCTATGCGACTGCTCAGCAAAAACTGCAGGACGGTAACTGGAAACAGGCGATAACGCAACTGGAAGCACTGGATAATCGCTATCCATTTGGTCCGTATTCCCAACAGGTACAGTTAGATCTGATCTACGCCTATTATAAAAATGCCGATCTGCCGCTGGCTCAGGCCACCATCGATCGCTTCATGCGTCTGAATCCTACTCATCCTAACATTGATTATGTCATGTATATGCGTGGCCTGACCAATATGGCGTTAGATGACAGTGCGCTGCAGGGCTTCTTTGGCGTTGATCGTTCTGACCGTGACCCGCAGCACGCCCGCGATGCGTTCAACGACTTCTCGAAGCTGGTGCGTGGCTACCCGAACAGTCAATACATTACCGATGCCACTAAACGTCTGGTCTTCCTGAAAGACCGTCTGGCGAAATACGAGTACTCCGTTGCTGAATACTACACCCGCCGTGGTGCATGGGTGGCGGTGGTCAACCGTGTTGAAGGTATGCTTCGCGATTACCCGGATACTCAGGCAACGCGCGATGGTCTGAAACTGATGGAGAACGCTTACCGTCAGATGCAGATGAATGCGCAAGCTGAAAAAGTGGCGAAAATCATCGCAGCCAACAGCAGCAATACCTGACAGACCCGCAAATGCAAAACGGCAGCCCTGGGGCTGCCGTTTTTTTATTCAACATAACGCTTTGTTGCAGCGGTTTCACCGCAACACATCCAGTCAACTATGGCCGGTATTCTGGGTTTCAACAAGGTAAATCTCACCTCTTCCTGTCTTGCCTCACAAAAAAGATTCCCTGACAAAAACCGACAAAACATCGTGATTTAGATCACACATTTTGACATTAAGAACGGTATGCTGGGATCACCAAGACGGAAAGACAAGAGGTAACTTTTATGACAGTGAACATTACCAGTAAACAAATGGAAATTACTCCGGCAATCCGCCAGCACGTCGCAGACCGTCTCGCCAAATTGGAAAAATGGCAAACCCATCTGATTAATCCGCATATCATTCTGTCTAAAGAACCACAGGGGTTTATCGCTGACGCAACTATCAATACTCCTAACGGCCATCTGGTCGCCAGCGCTAAGCACGAAGACATGTATACGGCTATCAACGATTTGATCAACAAGCTGGAACGGCAGCTCAATAAAGTGCAACACAAAGGTGAAGCCCGTCGCGCCGCAACATCGGTGAAAGACGCCAGCTTCGCGGAAGAAGTTGAAGAAGAGTAATCCTTTAAATTGAGTGTACTGCCAACGCGCCTTCGGGCGCGTTTTTTATTGACAGAACGAAAACAGTACAGGTACTTTAAGGTCTCAACCACAGGATGATTTCATGAAACAGTCACCGTTCTTCTTCGCATTCTTTTTTACCTTCCCCTGACTGGGAGGCGTTTCGTCGTGTGATAAAGAATGCGAAGACGAACAACAAGGCCTCCCAAAGCGGGAGGCCTTTTTTATTGATAACAAGAAAGAGAATAGGCAACACTATGACACCGGAAAACCCGTTACTGGATCTGCGAGTAAAAATCAGCGCCCTCGATGAAAAGCTTCTGGCCCTGCTGGCAGAACGCCGCACGCTCGCCGTTGAAGTGGGTAAAGCCAAACTGGACTCTCATCGTCCCGTGCGCGATATCGATCGTGAGCGCGATCTGATGGAACGCCTCATACAACTTGGCAAAGTTCATCACCTTGATGCGCATTATATTACCCGCCTTTTCCAGCTCATCATTGAAGATTCAGTACTGACGCAACAAGCGCTACTGCAACAACATTTGAATAAAACCAATCCGCATTCAGCCCGTATCGCGTTTCTGGGTCCTAAAGGCTCCTACTCGCATCTGGCCGCGCGTCAGTATGCAGCCCGCCATTTTGAAGAATTTATTGAGAGTGGCTGTGCCAAATTTGCCGATATCTTCAATCAGGTGGAAACCGGGCAAGCGGATTACGCCGTCGTCCCGATTGAGAATACCAGCTCGGGCGCCATTAACGAGGTATACGATCTATTGCAGCACACCACGCTCTCATTGGTGGGAGAACTGACCGTACCAATCGATCACTGCGTGCTGGTATCAGGCTCAACCGACCTCAGCAAAATCGAAACCGTCTACAGCCATCCGCAGCCATTCCAGCAATGCAGCCAGTTCCTGAACCGCTATCCTCACTGGAAAATCGACTATACCGAGAGTACGTCGGCAGCGATGGAGAAGGTGGCGCAAATGAACTCCCCTACCGTAGCCGCGCTGGGTAACGAAGCCGGCGGTACGCTCTACGGTTTGCAGGTGCTGGAGCGTAATCTCGCCAATCAGACGCAAAACATCACGCGTTTCATCGTCCTGGCGCGTAAAGCTATTAATGTCTCCGATCAAGTGCCTGCCAAGACAACGCTGCTGATGGCGACAGGCCAGCAGGCAGGTGCTCTGGTGGAAGCGCTGCTGGTCTTACGTAATCACAACCTGATCATGACAAAACTTGAGTCCCGGCCTATCCATGGAAACCCATGGGAAGAGATGTTTTATCTTGATATCCAGGCCAACCTGGAATCGGCATCCATGCAGAAAGCCCTGCGTGAACTGGGACAAATCACCCGGTCAATGAAAGTGCTGGGCTGCTATCCGGGTGAAAACGTGGTGCCGGTCGATCCGGTTTAACGCTCCATAAAGGGCTTTTTCTTCATCCCTGCCACGTCCACGGGCAGGGTGAAGAGAGCGCCAGACAGTGGGTATTTCGCCACCTCTTCCGCATCCATATTCTCCCGCGTGGTGGTAATGAACAACGTTTTCATCTCTTCCCCGCCAAAACAGACCATCGTCGGACAGCGCACCGGTAATCGATATTCCTCAAGTTGCTCGCCCTGGGGTGAGAATCTTGCGATGCGCCAGCCATCGAACATCGCACTCCAGTAACAACCTTCTCTGTCCATCGCGGCACCGTCAGGGATACCTTCACCTTCCCCGAACTTACGGAAAATCTCACGATCCCCGGGTTCACCCTGCGCATCAAGCGGCGTACGATAAATCACCCCGTTTGGTGTATCGGAAGTGAACATCCATTTGCCGTCCGGGCTAAAGGCCAGGCCGTTATGTCCCTGAATATCGCACTGGATCACTTTTGGCGTGAGATCGTTGTCGATACGCATGAGCATGGCGCCGTTATAATCGCCAGGCCCCCAAAAGGTCCCGGCATAGAAGCGGCCAGAACTGTCCGTCCCGCCGTCGTTAAAGCGTGCAAGCTGTGGATTCGACGGGTTATCGCAGACTTTACGCTGCAACAAACCGTGCCGATCGCTCAGCCAGATGGCATTTCGCATTGCAACAATAAAGCCGCCTTTTTCGCGCAGCGCAAAGCACCCCACCTCTTCATGAAACGACAGTACCGTATGTTCGCCGGTCTGCAGATGATAACGGTGGATTTCCCCTTCCAGAATATCGGCCCAGTAGAGTGCGCCTTCACTCTCGCTCCAGGTCGGGCACTCCGGTAAGTGCCCCCGGTAATCAAATAAAACCTGCGGTTCAGCCATGACAAATCCCCAAAATGAAAAAAGCCAGCAATGCTGGCTTAAAGTATATACATCATCAGATTACTGGCGACTATCATTCGCCTGTCGCAACAGTGTGCGGCTTTCATTCTGGAAACGTTTTGCATAATCGCCGAACCAGTGCTCCACCTTACGGAAGCTGTCGATAAAAGCATTTTTATCGCCCTGCTCCAGCAGCGCGATGGCCTCACCGAATCGCTGGTAATAACGTTTAATGAGCGCCAGATTATTTTCTGACGACATAATGATGTCAGCGTACAGCTGTGGGTCCTGCGCAAACAGACGGCCAACCATGGCTAATTCCAGGCGATAGATAGGGGAAGAGAGCGCCAGCAATTGTTCAAGCTGGACATTCTCCTCTGCCAGGTGCAGCCCGTAAGCAAAGGTAGCGAAGTGGCGTAATGCCTGAATGAACGCCATGTTCTGATCGTGTTCCACCGCACTGATGCGATGCAAACGCGCACCCCAGACCTGAATCTGTTCCAGGAACCATTGATAGGCTTCCGGCTGGCGACCATCACAATACACCACCACCTGTTTCGCCAGGCTGCCGCTGTCCGGTCCAAACATGGGATGCAAACCCAGCACGGGACCGCTGTGCGCGGCCAGCATGGCCTGGAGTGGGCCATTTTTCACCGAGGCCAGATCCACCAGGATGCAATCGTCTGGTAACGGAGGAAGCTTGCCGATAATCTGCTCCGTCACATGGATCGGCACGCTGACGATGACCATTCCTGCATCAGCGACTAACTGCGGTGCCTGTGCCCAGTCCTCTTTTTCAAGTATCCGAACCTGATAACCGGAAAGCGTCAGCATCTTCTCAAAGAGACGTCCCATTTGACCGCCGCCGCCCACGATGACGACGGGGCGCAGCGTCGGACACAAGGTTTTAAACCCTTTGTCATTCTCACTGGAATAAGATTCACGCATCACGCGGCGCAGCACGTCTTCAATCAGATCGGGCGATACGCCCATCGATTGCGCCTCTTTCCGTCGTGACGCCAGCATAGAGGCTTCGCGCTCTGGCACATAAATGGGCAAACCATACTGGCTTTTCACTTCGCCAACTTCGGCGACCAGCGCCATACGACGCGCCAGTAAATCCAGCAGTGCTTTGTCTACTTCATCAATTTGATCGCGTAACGCGGTCAATTCTGCAACCATAACAACCTCTTAAGCCAGACGCGCGGTCAACTGGCCGTTTAAATCTTTATGAATCTCACGCAACAGCGCATCAGTGGATTCCCAACTGATACAGGCATCCGTAACGGATACACCCTGCTTCATTGCGCTACGCGGCTGTTCCGACGACTGATTGCCTTCATGAATATTACTTTCAATCATCAGACCGATAATAGAACGATTGCCATCTTTAATTTGTGCGACAACGGATTCCGCTACCGCAGGCTGGCGACGGTAATCTTTATTCGAATTACCATGGCTGCAATCTACCATCAGTGCCGGACGCAGTCCCGCCTGTTCCATCTCTTTTTCACACTGGGCGACGTCGGCCGGGCTGTAGTTAGGCGCTTTCCCCCCACGTAAAATCACATGGCCATCCGGGTTACCCTGTGTTTGCAGCAGGCAAACCTGACCTGCCTGGTTTATCCCGACAAAACGGTGAGGCATTGCCGCAGCGCGCATCGCGTTAATCGCGGTAGCCAGGCTGCCGTCGGTGCCATTTTTGAAACCCACCGGCATCGACAAACCGGACGCCATCTCGCGGTGAGTTTGTGATTCGGTGGTACGCGCACCTATCGCCGACCAGCTAAACAGATCGCCCAGGTATTGCGGGCTGTTCGGATCCAGCGCCTCCGTTGCCAGCGGCAGGCCCATGCTCACCAGTTCTACCAGCAATTGACGCGCAATCTTCAGACCGGCTTCCACATCAAACGAACCATCCATGTGCGGATCGTTGATCAACCCTTTCCAGCCAACCGTGGTACGAGGCTTTTCAAAATAGACGCGCATGACCAGATAGAGGCTATCGCTGACCTCTTCTGCCAGAACTTTAAATCGACGAGCATATTCAAGTGCCATTTCAGGATCATGAATGGAACACGGACCGCAAACCACCAGCAGACGCGGATCGCGGCCTACAATAATATCGGAGATAGTCTGGCGAGAGTGCTCGATTTGCACTTCCTGCTCAGCGCTGAGTGGAAATGCCTGCTTCAACTGATCCGGAGTGATCAAAACCTGCTCGTCGGTGATATGTACGTTGTTCAGCGCGTCTTTTTGCATGATAGCGATCCTGTAATGCTCGTTTGCGATAGAAGTTTCCTCACTGAGGTGAACTCACCATATCACACACAGTAAAGATTTCAATCCAAAATACGTAAAGATTAATGTACACATGGCCGTTAATAGCAAAATAATGCCGCCATTACCGTAAATATAATATTACACCCCTTTATTCTCTCGCCAGGCTATGCTGAAGAAAAAGGAGAAATGCCTATGCGACTGATACCGCTTGCGATACTGGTGCTCGTGTTAACCGGATGCCAGATAAATCCCTACACTTTTCAGCCAGACTGGACGGGCACAAACTGGTTTGATGCAGGTAAAGAAGATGCCATGAACGGCGCGTCGGTCAAAAGTAATGAAACCCTGGCCGATAATTTTAACGATCCTGAGGTCAATCGCAGCGACTATCTTCGCGGCTATGCGGAGGGTCAGAAGAGAATCTGCACGGAAGATTTTCTTCATGCGTGGGGGCTGGCAGGGAAACTATTTCCGGCCAGTTGCGACACAGTTGAAAACACAGACAAATTACGCAGCGTCTGGCAAAAAGGAATGAATGAGGGCATGCAGGCTACGCGACTTAATTGAACGAATAGATAAACCCTCACCCGTTGCCATCAATAAGATTTAACTTAAGTCAGAATGAATATAATTCTGGCTTAATGACGAGTGTGGGAAAAAATGGTATTCTGCCTGCACTTTTCAGGGATCTATATTTCCAGTCGGTGTAACAAATGCTGGTGAGACACTCTTTAATCATATCTTTGTGTCAACTGACACTGGCACTTGCACTGTTACTCGCCAACTGGCCAGCCAGCGCCAGAACGATGTCAGACACAGAGAAGTCAGTACGTGCAATCGTCTCAGGCATAGTGAGTTATACCCGCTGGCCAGCCCTTTCCGATCAACCCAGGCTCTGTATTTTCCGTTCTTCCCGGTTTGTGTATGCGCTGAACAATGATGCTCCGCCGTCGCTACCTTACACGCCTGTTATTGTTAATAATCAATCAGAAGCATTAAGCGCCACCTGCGATGCCATCTATTTTGGGGACGAATCAACTGCGGCCCAACTGGAATTAATCGATAAATATCAGGGTCGTCCTCTTCTGTTAATTGCGGAACAAAATCCTGAATGTCTTATTGGCAGTGCTTTTTGCCTGATTATCAATGATCATTCCGTCAGATTCTCCGTCAATCTGGATGCACTTTCCCGAAGCGGTGTAAGGGTCAATCCGGATGTATTAATGCTTGCCCGGAATAAAAAGCATGAATAAGGAAATTTCATCTCCACCCCGTCCGACGTTTAAAAGAACGTTGCGCCGCATTAGCATGATAAGCGTCATCATAACGATGACAATAATATGGCTATTGCTGTGTATGGCTTCGGTGGTCACATTAAAGCAGTATGCGCAAAAGAATCTCGAATTAACGGCCGCGACGATGGGTCGTAGTCTGGAAGCCTCACTGGTATTTAACGACCCCGCTGCCGCCACTGAAACACTGGCCACGCTGGGCAAACAGGGCCAGTTTGCCGCGGCTGAAGTTCTCGATATTCGTAAGAAACGCTTTGCCTCGTGGTCGTGGAACCCGGCTGACAACTCTGACACGCTGGGCAAACTGGTCAGCCGCTGGCTCTTCCCGGTTCCGGTTGCCCAGCCAATTATGCATAACGGCAGGCTAATTGGTGAAGTGCTTATTACCGCGCGTGATAGCCTGATAAGCCATTTTATCTGGATGTCTTTTGCCGTTCTCACCGGCTGCATTCTCTTCGCTTCGTTTGTTGCCCTCGCGATCACCCGATCGTTGCATAACGGAGTCGTCACCGCCCTGCAAAATATCACTGACGTCGTCCACGACGTGCGGACAAACCGTAACTTCTCTCATCGGGTAACCGAAGAGCGCATCGATGAATTCCATCGTTTTGGACAGGATTTTAATAGCCTGCTGGATGAAATGGAGGAGTGGCAGCTTAAGCTGCAAGCCAAGAATGCCCAGCTGATGCGCACCGCCATGCACGACCCCTTAACAGGTCTTGCGAATCGCGCTGCCTTTCGGAATAGCATTGCTGCGCTGATGAAAGACCACTCAGCACAAACAAATTCAGCGCTGCTGTTCCTTGACGGGGACAACTTTAAAGCCATTAACGATACCTGGGGCCACGCTGCCGGAGATTGTGTGCTGATTGAAGTTGCCAGCAGAATGGTCCAGTTTGGTGCGAAACGTCATCAGTCTTATCGGCTTGGCGGTGATGAGTTTGCCATGATCCTCTATGGCGTTTACACCGAGACGGACGTTAAACAGGTCTGCGCGGAACTGACTCAGCAATTTATGCGACCATTTGATCTGCACAATGGACACACGGCTGACCTGTCTCTCAGCATTGGCTTTGCATTAACGTGGAACTACGCGTCGGTGGAAACCCTTCTTGAACAGGCCGATCGCAATATGTATCAGGTGAAAAACCAACGTTCAAAAACGATATTGTAAAAGGAACACGTTATGTTGAAGCGCTATTTCGCTCCAGTTTTACTGGTATCAACACTTCTGGCAGGTTGCCAGTCCGCACCGCAGGGAAAATTTACACCAGAACAAATTACCGCCATGAAATCCTATGGTTTTAATGAGCTTAATGGCGACTGGTCGCTGGGACTTTCCGATAAGATCCTGTTCGGCAAAAACGAATCGCAGCTACGCAGTGAAAGCGAGCAACAGATCGAGACAATGGCAGCGCGTCTTGCCAAAACAGGCTTAACACATGCCCGTATGGATGGTCATACTGATAACTACGGTGAAGAGGGTTATAACGAGACGCTCTCCCTCAAGCGCGCCAACGTTGTTGCTGACGCCTGGGCAAAAGGAGCCAATATCCCGCGCAGTCATCTCACCACGCGGGGATTAGGTAAAAAATACCCGGTCTCCAGTAATAGTACTGCCCAGGGGCGCGCTGAAAACCGTCGGGTCGCCGTGGTCATCAGCACGCCGTAGGCTATTATTTCGTCTCGTTTATCAGGGGCAGCGCGGAGTGTAAGCGCCATCGCTGCCAGTCAATCAACACAAACAAAAGCAGACTGCATCCTAACACCGGCATCGCCACCGCGAGCAGGCAACTCACAGCCAGCGAAATCACCCGCCCGTTGACGGTCAAGTCCAGCCAGCATTGACATAACGTCTGGACAGGATTACCTGATGACCGGGCCGGACGCCGCATCCACCACAGGCGATATCCCCATATAATCAGCACGCAAAGCGCCACGCCAAATGCGATTAACGCCAGCTGGTTTGCCAGACCGAACAAAATCCCCATATGAAAATCGACGCCCCAGCGGGTCAGTTTTGCCATAAGCGGAAAATCGTCGAAACGTGTCCGATCCACCACCTGCATCGAGAGCGGATCCACCGCCACTGCGTCCACCTGCGTTGGCCAACGGCGGTCAATTTCAGTGACGGTCCAGGCTTGACTGGCCTGCTTTGCCGGGCGGATCTCAAGCTTGTCAGCATCAATACCCGCGCGTCTTGCTGCCTGTAAAACCGTATCGAACTGGGTGAGATCGCTCTCTCTGTCAGGCATCATCATGCCTGAATCATGACCATGATGTTCGGCATGGGCATCCATTGCTTGCGCTGGCCCATTTAGCGTTGTGTTCACTTGTGGCGTCAGCCAGTTCATTTCTGCCCGCAGCTTGTCGACATTGCCACCCGCCCACTGTGACCAGGTCAGGCCGGTCGCAGAAAAGAGCAACATTCCGGCCAGAAGCACCCAGCCAAGCGAAACGTGCAGGCGACGGCGGGATTGAAAGCGATTCTGAATGCGCCTTTTAGGACGAGAATAAAACCAGAGCGCAACGCCACCCAGCGCCGCTATCCACATCCAGGATGCCGCCAGCTCACTGTACAACCTTCCGGGGTCACCTAACATCAGCGAGCGATGCAGATAATCGATCTTCTGCCGTAACGGCAGAATACCGCTGGTGCCATACACGGTGAAATCGCCACGGACCGCGAGACTCACCGGATCGATAAAGATAGCGCGGCTCTCCGAAGGCCCAAGCGTGGGATCGGCAAACATAACTCGGGTCGTCTCCCCCTGCGCCAGACCTGGTCGGATCGCCTGTACTGGCAATGGCGCGCTGAGCGCCTTTTCCGCAGCGGCAATTTGCTCTGCCAGAGGTTGCGGTTCGCCTGTTGTTTCTCCGTGTAGCGCCTGACGATAAAGGTAATGTTCAATTTGTGGCGTGGCGACATACAGCGTGCCGGTGAAGGCCGCAATGAAGATGAACGGACCAATAAACAGCCCGATATAAAAATGAAGCCTGCGCAGCAGGTTGCCCCATGCCGCGCGTGGAGTGCAGGTGGTCATACTCTTCCTTTGATAAGGTAAAAAGTGATTATTTAATTTTCAGAAGGAGAAAGCAGACTGATGCGGCGGCGCACGGGTATCAGGATATAACCAGGGGAAAAAGTGCCAATGGCTGACCATCTGGGGTAACGGTCGAATGCAAAGACGCTGTAGCAGAACACAGACGATCACCATCAGCGCCAGCATCACCCCCGGCACATGTGCCATAAGCACACAGTATCCGCATGCTTCGGCGTGATTGACAGGCAGTGAATGGGACATTTCGCCCTGATGCTCGCTCATCGACATCATGCTCATGTCGTGATGCATGCCCGGCATTCCGGCCATGGGATCTTTTTGCAGCGATACGGAGATAAGAGGAGCCACCAGGATCAGCAGGATCGCAAACAAGGCGGTCAATGCCGCTGCGCGTTTCCAGGCTGACTGATGGAATGGGTTAACCACTTATCCTCCGATAAAGAGGCGCATAGTGTAAATGATTTATAGCAAGAAAGTTAACAACCTAAAGCGGCTTCC
>NZ_JAIWPG020000025.1 GCF_020532665.2 Lelliottia sp. WAP21 | reverse complement strand
AAAACCACCTTTCGGTGGTTTATACGACACTGCTTATTGCTTTGATTATTCTACTTTTCCCATGGTACCCGGAGCGAGACTTGAACTCGCACAGCGCGAACGCCGAGGGATTTTAAATCCCTTGTGTCTACCGATTCCACCATCCGGGCTCGGGAAGAAAGTGGAGGCGCGTTCCGGAGTCGAACCGGACTAGACGGATTTGCAATCCGCTACATAACCGCTTTGCTAACGCGCCTTAAATCTTGTGTCTTGCGACAAACACCCGCTGTTGCCGATGCTTTAAATTTGGAGCGGGAAACGAGACTCGAACTCGCGACCCCGACCTTGGCAAGGTCGTGCTCTACCAACTGAGCTATTCCCGCTTGTCATCAGGTAATTACCTAATCACTTGATTTCGTTATCGTCTGGCAAACTGTGCCGCCGTTCGATGCGTTGCATTCTACTTATATGACGTTTTGAGTCAACGTTATTTTTTGCTTAGTCAGATCGTTTGCTGAAAATTACGGCGAAACGATCACTGTTCAAGCAAATCGCCGCGCGCGGCATTCAGATATTGCAGCATGGACCACAGCGTCAGAACCGCCGCAACCCACAACAGGCCAATACCCGCCCACTCAACCCACTCATTTGGACGCCACAGCATCCACACCAGAGAGGCCATCTGCGCGGTGGTTTTCACTTTACCGATCCAGGAGACCGCCACGCTGCTGCGCTTGCCTAATTCCGCCATCCACTCACGCAGCGCCGAAATAATAATTTCACGCGCAATCATGGTGGCAGCAGGCAGCGTAACCCACCAGGTGTGGTAATACTCGGCGACCAGGACCATGGCAATAGCGACCATCACTTTATCTGCCACTGGGTCCAGGAACGCGCCAAAACGCGTGCTTTGATTCCAGCGACGCGCCAGATATCCGTCAAACCAGTCCGTTACCGCTGCAACAAGGAAAATCAGCGCACATGCGAAAGGTGCCCATGTAAACGGCAGATAAAACGCCAGTACAAAGAACGGGATAAGCACGACGCGAAAGAGCGTAAGTAGCGTAGGGATATTAAATCGCATAATGACGGTAACTGTCTGTTGTCAGTAAAATTTAGCTCTATGTTGCTACAGAGCGATCAATGTTTCAACGAGTAGTAGATCTTTTCTGCCAGGGCTTGCGAAATACCCGGCACTTTTGCAATTTCTTCTGTGCTGGCATTGAGTAAGCCTTGCAATCCACCCATATACTTCAGCAGCATTTGCCGACGTTTAGGCCCAACGCCTTCAATCGTTTCAAGTGTACTGGTGTTTTTAACTTTTGCCCGTTTTTTGCGATGCCCGCTGATAGCATGATCGTGGGATTCATCACGAATATGCTGGATAACGTGTAGCGCAGGAGAATCCGGCGGCAGGTTAAACCCCTCACCTTCCGGCTCAAAAAACAGCGTTTCCAGACCCGCTTTACGATCGGTACCCTTTGCCACGCCCAGTAATAAAGGATGATGCTTGTCCCAGGGCACATCCAGCTCGGCGAAAACGGCTTTCGCCTGTCCAAGCTGCCCTTTCCCGCCGTCAATGAGGATGACATCAGGAATTTTGCTCTCTTCGATGGCCTTTCCGTAGCGACGACGTAACACCTGGTTCATGGCCGCATAATCATCACCCGGCGTAATGCCGGTAATGTTATAGCGGCGATATTCCGCACGCACGGGGCCATTGGCATCGAACACAACACAGGACGCCACCGTCTGCTCACCCATCGTATGGCTGATATCAAAGCACTCCATGCGCTTCACCTCAGGCATTTTCAGCAGCGTAGCCAGCGCGGCCAGGCGCTGATGAATGGTGGACTGCTGAGATAATTTCGTGGTCAGCGCCGTGGCGGCGTTCGTGCGGGCCAGTTTTAAATAGCGTGCGCGATCGCCACGCGGTCGGGTCTGAACATTGACCCGGCGACCTGCCAGCTGCGACAGCGATTCCGCAAGAATGGTTTTATCCTCGAGGTTGAAATCGAGAAGGATTTCCGAGGGAAGCGTACGCATCTGGCTGCCCTGCAGATAGAATTGTCCAACAAAGGTCTCGACCACTTCACCGGATTCAGTTCCCCCGGGCACTTTCGGGAAATAGCTCCGGCTGCCCAGTACTTTACCCTGGCGAATAAACAGCACATGCACACAGGCCAGCCCTGCGTCGAAGGCAACCCCAATAACGTCCAGATCGTCCCCGGTATTGGAGACAAACTGTTTCTCCGTCACCCGGCGTACGGCCTGAATCTGATCGCGAATTCGCGCGGCCTCTTCAAATGCCAGCGCCTGGCTGGCTTTTTCCATTCGGCCAATCAGCTGCGTCAGCACCTGGTCGTCTTTACCCGCGAGGAACAGACGCACATAGTCTACCTGCTGTGCATACTCTTCTTCGCTGACCAGCCCGGCCACGCAAGGCCCCAGACAGCGGCCAATCTGATATTGCAGGCACGGCCGGGAACGGTTGCGATAGACGCTATTTTCGCACTGGCGCACCGGGAAGATTTTTTGCAACAGCGCCAGCGTCTCACGCACGGCATAGCCATTCGGGAAGGGGCCAAAGTATTCACCTTTCGCGTGTTTCGCACCACGATGAACAGCCAGTCGTGGGTGCGTATCACCGCTCAGGAAAATAAAAGGATAGGATTTGTCGTCACGCAGTAGCACGTTGTAGCGCGGCTGATAGAGCTTGATGTAGTTATGCTCAAGCAGCAGGGCTTCCGTCTCAGTATGCGTAACCGTCACATCGATATGCTGGATAAGCGCGACCAGCGCTTCTGTCTTGCGCGAGGCAAGGTTGCTGCGGAAGTAGCTGGAAAGCCGTTTCTTCAGGTCTTTCGCTTTACCGACGTAGATAACCGTCCCGCCAGCGTCATACATCCGATAGACGCCAGGCTGGCTGGTGACGGTTTTAAGAAATGATTTTGAATCGAACACATCACTCACTGACTTATTAACGACTCCGCATTGCACAGACCATGACGAATGGCCAGGTGAGTGAGTTCGACGTCGCCATGAATGTTCAGTTTACTGAACATACGATAGCGATAGCTGTTCACCGTTTTCGGGCTGAGATTAAGCTGTTCGGAAATCTCATTCACCTTCTGGCCTTTAGTGATCATCAGCATAATCTGCAATTCACGCTCAGACAAACTGGCGAACGGGGATTCAGTTTTATCCGGCTCGATCTGGCTTAAGGCCATCTGTTGCGCGATATCAGAGGCGATGTAACGCTGCCCCGCATAAACAGAGCGGATAGCATTGACCACTTCCTGCGGCGCAGCACCTTTACTCAGATAGCCCGCAGCCCCCGCCTGCATCACTTTAGCGGGCAGCGGGTTTTCGGTATGTACAGTCAGCATGATGACTTTGGTATCGACAAACGCACGCGCAATTTTACGGGTGGCTTCAAGCCCACCGATGCCCGGCATATTCATGTCCATCAACACCACGTCTGCGGAGTTAGCGCGGCACCATTTCACGGCATCTTCGCCGCAACAGGCCTCACCTGCGACTTTAATACCCTTTATATCTTCAAGAATGCGTCGTATCCCTGCGCGCACCAGTTCGTGGTCATCAACAAGAAGGACGTTGATCAAAGGAAACTCTCCAGAATAGGGATAACGCAACTGACAGCGAAGTGCCTTTATATTACCGTTTTTCAACGCAAGATTAAAACGTTAAAAAACGCGCATTTCGATTTTGCTCTCGTTTTTGGAAATTAGGCTGTACACAGAGTGGAAAGCGCAACCCAGAGAAAATGGGGTTCAGAGGCTATTTTTAACTACGTGTGTTCAAAAAGTTACGATAAAAGTTGAATGCTTAGCAGTCCAAAAACAGAACCAATATTTTTGTAACAATAATTAACTACCGACTTACCCGATATAAACAATTTATCCCGAATGGCCGACCTGTAAAGGTTACCCTTATTTTTTGTTTACCCCAATGAACACGGAGAACAAAAGTACAAAAATCAACCTCTGCTTTTTTTTAGCTGGCTTGTGGTATACTCCGCCGCCATAACTTTCATCGTTGCGCAAAGCACGGTTTTTATAATGAGGAAAAACACATGAGCACACCTGAATTCGCCACTGCTGAGAATAACCAAGAACTGGCGCAGGAAATCTCCTGCCTGAAAGCGCTGCTCACCCTGATGCTGCAGGCAATGGGTCAGGCTGATGCGGGTCGTGTGATCCTTAAGATGGAAAAACAAATCGCGCTGCTGGAAGATGAAGCTCAGGCGAATGTTTTTAACAGCACCGTTAAGCAAATTAAACAAGCTTATCGCCAGTAAAAAGCAAACGGCTGAACGCAATGCATTCAGCCGTTTTCGTGTCTGACACGCAGAACAGGTTAACCCTCAGATAAGGCCGGTCGCCGCAGCATAACAAGCTATCTGCGTTTTATTCGGCGCATTAAATTTCTTCTGCATATTCTTCTGATGGAAATTGACGGTATTTTCAGAAATTGAAAGTATGATCGCAATTTCAGCCGATGTTTTTCCTTCTGCCGTCCATTTGAGTATTTCTTTCTCTCGCTTGCTGAATTTCATTTCAGGCGGCATCACCATCTCATGCTCAATTCGCAGCAGCGCGGTAAGTGCCATTTGCACCAGCATTTGCAATCGGAGTTCTATTTCCTCGTTATTCATCATTTTGCCAAACTGGCTGGCGCGGGAAACCGACAGGAACCCTAACGCATGGTTAGGCAGCATCAGACACTGCGTAATACCTTTGCGTAAGCCATGATCGCGCGCACCATCCCACAACACCTGGGCATCGGCGAATAACTCATCGGTCCACGGAAGATGACCGTGAATGAAGTTTTCACGTCGTAACACCGGATCGATGGCGAAATAGTTTTCTGACTTGTAATGTGACATCCACGCTGCCGGGTAACTGGAATGCATTGATACTTTAGGCCGGGTGAAAGGAACGGGATGACGAACACAAAGTGAAAAATAATCGAATTCGAGTATTTGTGTTTGTCGTTGAAGTTCGAGATATATCTCGTTGGCCGTGGTCATTGCCTGAAACGTGAGGAAGCAATCCCGTCGCCATGTGAAAAAGTCTGAATCCCTCATACTGACTAAATGAAGCCCCTGATAAAGATAATCATTATTATGGTGAATACAAACTAACACATAAATCTTATTTATTAATACAAAATATCGGGGTCGATGACAATCCCTCTACCCAACGTCAGGTTTACCCGGGCCTGGCGGAATAAATGCGCATTTCAGTTTCATTTAGGGGAAGATAATTTGCTCCGAAAGCGCGTTCCGGAGCAAATTTACCCGATAATGCTACTGCATCAGAAATTTCTCAAGGAACTGGCGCGTGCGCGGCTGCTGTGGATTGGTAAACAACGCTTGAGCAGGACCCTGCTCCACTATGCGCCCTTGATCCATGAAAATCGCCCGGTCCGCCACATCTCTGGCGAAGCTCATTTCATGGGTCACGATAACCATGGTGCGTTTCTCCTGCGCTAACTGACGGATGGTGTTGAGCACCTCCCCCACCAGCTCAGGATCCAGCGCCGAGGTCGGTTCATCAAACAGAATCACATCAGGCCGCATCGCCAGCGCGCGAGCAATCGCCACACGCTGTTGTTGCCCACCGGACAGTCGGCGCGGGTAGCTGGTCTCTTTACCGGACAACCCCACCTTTGCGAGCAACTCACGGGCGCGCGTTGTCGCCTCGTCTTTGGGTTCACCTTTAACGATGACCGGACCTTCAATAATGTTCTCCATCACCGTGCGGTGCGGGAAAAGATTGAAGTTCTGAAACACAAACCCGACATGCTGACGTAAACGGCGAATCAACCCTTTCTGCTGACCGATCGACTTACTGGCATCAATCGTGATCTCGCCCACGCGGATGGTGCCCGCTTCGGGCTGCTCCAGCAGGTTAATGCTGCGCAGGAGCGTGGTTTTACCAGAGCCACTTGGGCCGATAATCGCCACCACTTCTCCCTGCTGTACCTCCAGGTCGATACCGTGCAAGACCGTTTGCCCGTGGAATTTTTTAACCAGGTTTTTGACGTCAATAGCACTCATTTTGGATCACGCTCCTGGCGGTTAAGCTGATTTTCAAAATAGTTTTGCAGCGTCGACAGCACGGTCGCCATGACCCAGTAAATCAGGGACGCCGCCAGATACATCGTAAACACTTCCAGCGTGCGCGAGGTAATCAACTGTGCCTGGCGGAACAGCTCCGGTACCTGAATCGTCGCCGCCAGCGAGGTGTCTTTAACCAGGCTGATAAAGCTGTTGCTGAGCGGCGGCAGCGCTACCCGTGCCGCCTGCGGTAAAATAGCGCGGCGCAGTGTTTGCCACGGCGTCATGCCGATACTGGCAGCGGCCTCCCACTGACCTTTATCGATCGACGAAATAGCGGCACGCAAGGTTTCTGAGGCGTAAGCCGCTGTATTCAGCGATAAACCAATCATCGCGGCCGGAATCGGATCCAGCTCAATACCAAACTGCGGCAACCCGTAGTAGATCATAAACAGCTGGGCAATCAGCGGGGTTCCGCGAAAAATCGAGATATAGCAGCGCGCCAGCCAGCGTACGGGCCAGATCGCTGACATTCGCATCAGAGCCAGAATAAAGCCCAGCAGCAGGCCAAAGAACATTCCGCCTAACGAGAGCTGTAAGGTAAATACCGCGCCTTTAAGCAGATACGGTAGTGAATCAATGATGAGCTGAATACTTTCTTGCATGAGTCTTGTTCTGCCCGCAATTAGACGTGAGGATGATAGGCAAACAGCGCTGGCGCACCGCCTGTATGCACAAAGAGAATCGGTCCTTCATCCTTAAAGCGTTTCTGCGTGATCCCATCAATGAGTCCGGCCATCGCTTTCCCGGTGTAGACCGGATCGAGCAAAATCCCTTCCAGACGCGCCAGCAGTTTTATCGCTTCCTGCCCTTCATCGTTAGGCGTGCCATAGCCAGGCGCAAAGTAATCATCCCAGAGCACAATATCGGCTTTCGCCTTAAGTTCAAGCTGCCCGGCTACGGCCTGCTGTAGCGTAACAACCTTCGGCTTTTGATCGGCAATGCTGCGTGAGACCGTCACCCCAATCAGCTCAACGTCAGGCATGAGTTGTTCAAGCCCAACAGCCAGCCCGGCATGCGTCCCCGCGCTGCCCGACGCGACCACGACAGAGGATAAACTGACTGCGCCTTCACACTGCTGTGCGATTTCCAGCGCGCTCTCAACATACCCCAGCGCACCAAGCGCGTTTGATCCGCCCACCGGAATGACATACGGCCGAAAGCCCTGTGCTTCCACCCGCGTGGCCAGTTCATCCAGTTGCGCGGCGGGATCGCTGAGTGCGTCGCACATCTCAATCTGCACGTTGAACAGGTCCAGCAGCAGGCGGTTACCGTTAGAGAGATAGTTTTCCGCTCGCGTTCCAATCGGATTTTCCAGCAGCGCCACGCAGTTTAGTCCAAGCTTTGCCGCCACCGCGGCGGTCTGACGAACGTGGTTTGACTGAATTGCGCCTGCCGTGATCAGCGTATCGGCACCTTCGCGCAGCGCATCAGCCGCCAAAAACTCCAGCTTTCTCAGCTTGTTGCCGCCCATGGCCATCGGCGTGACATCATCTCGCTTGATAAAAATATCGCGACCTAAATAGTCAGAAAAGCGGGGCAAGTACTCCAGCGGCGTTGGCGCGCCGATAAATTCGAGACGGGGAAAACGCGTTAAATTCTGCAATGACATGGAACCTCCGGTAACGCTGTTTTTGTTTATTATTTTTTATTATGCACGCTCACGCGTCAGAAATAAAAAAGGCGCTTTTAAAAGCGCCTTTTTTTATCTTTCAAGACTTAATGCGTCACGTCTGCCCCGAACCACTTCTCAGACAGCGCTTTCAGGGTGCCATCTTTTTGCATCTCTGCAATAGCCCCGTCAATCGCTTTCACCAGATCCTGATTATCCTTACGGATTGCCACACCCGCTTCCTGGCGAGAGAAGGCATCACCCGCAACGGCCAGGGTATCCTTGGTCTTCTTCACCAGATCCAGCGCCGCCAGGCGGTCTACCAGAATGGCATCGATACGGCCGACGCGCAGATCCTGGTATTTTGTTGGGTCATCATCGTAAGTGCGGATATCCACACCCTGCACGTTCTGACGCAGCCACTCTTCATAGTTGGTACCCAGGCCCACGCCCACTTTTTTGCCTTTCAGGTCTGCTGCCGTTTTGATGGTGCCTTCGTTACCTTTTTTCACCAGCGCCTGAATCCCGGACACGGTGTACGGCGTAGAGAAGTCATATTTCTTCTTACGCTCGTCCGAGATGGTCACCTGGTTAATGACCACGTCGATACGCTTAGAGTCCAGCGACGCCAGCATACCGTCCCATTTGGTCGGTTTCAGCGCGGCTTTGACGCCAAGGTGTTTCGCCAGCTCTTGTGCAAACTCCACTTCAAAACCGGTCAGCTTACCGTCATCGCCCTGGAAGCTAAACGGAGGATAGGTTCCTTCCAGCCCAACCAGCAGCGTGCCGCGTTCTTTTACTTTATTCAGCAGATTTTCAGCCGCGAACGTTTTCACGCTCATTCCTGCGACCAGCGCAACGGCCATCACACCCATCAGCGCCTGACGACCCAGAAGTGCTAATTTCATAATTACCCCGATATAGTGGTTTTTGAGCAGTGTAGAGCTTTTGCCTGTCACGTCAAAGGCAACTGCGCTACATCTTATTCATATTTAATATATATCAGAAGTTGTCTCTGCATAGACTTTCTGCTCTACCACCGCAGGGATGTGCGCTTTATATTGAGCGTATTTACGCAAAGCAATGCGGTAGTTGTTGGTACTGGTTGCAGGCAGCCATGGCTCAAGATTTTCATCCAGATAGCCGGTCTTGAGCAGATCGCGGGAAATGTTGTTAACGGTGAGGTGTTGACCCAGGCGACGCAGGCGAACGACGTATTCACGAACGGTCCCGTGGCTCATCTCCGTTTGTTCAAACAAAAATTGTTTAAAGCCGATAATATCAAAAAAGTCGCTTTGCTCTTTGCAGTGCAAATCGCCGCAGAAACGGCAAAGCGCCACCCACTCTTTTTGTTCTTCGGACCATGCTGATTCATCCATCAGCGTGTCGAGGCGCGAAATGGCAATCTTATTGACGATTTCGCCGTGACGCACCAAGGTGATGCGATCAAGCAACTTATTGCAATGGGCGCAATGCGTCTGACTGTGTTTAAAGTCTTTGAGATAGCGGCTTAAAGGCCGTCTTTTAGCGTGCTGCACCGTCATGATAACTCCTGGTTGTCAATACGTTGTGCGGCATTTTTCGGGTGAATGACTCACCTATAACTTACCCAGTTTGGTACGCAAGCGTTTGATGGCCTGGCTGTGCAGCTGGCTCACCCGCGACTCCCCCACTTCCAGAACGGCACCGATCTCTTTTAGATTCAGTTCTTCCTGGTAATAGAGCGTCAACACCAGTTGTTCACGTTCGGGTAAAGCTTCAATAGCTTCCATTACGCGATGGCGTAAATTACCTTCCAGTAAATGGTGTAATGGGTTTTCCTGCTGGTTCTCATCCGTCACCAGTTCGATGCTATCGCCATGCTCTTCACGCCACTCATCATAAGAGAAGAGTTGGCTATTGTTGGTATCGAGCAACATCTGGCGATATTCAGCAACAGCAATTCCCAGACGCTCCGCGACTTCAGTCTCCGTTGCGTTACGTCCAAGTTCCTGTTCCAGCTGCCCCATCGCATGCGCCACTTCGCGGGCATTGCGGCGAACACTGCGCGGCACCCAGTCGCGGCTGCGCAGTTCATCCAGCATTGCTCCACGAATACGCTGTACTGCGTAAGTCGTAAATGCCGTTCCTTGCAGAGCGTCGTATCGGTCAACTGCATTCAATAACCCGATACCGCCCGCCTGTAGCAGATCGTCCAGTTCCACACTCGCCGGCAGCCGCACCTGGAGGCGCAATGCTTCGTGACGCACCAGCGGGACATAACGCTGCCACAGCGAGTGTTTATCCATTACACCATCAGCGGTATAGAGTGAATTCACGATAAACAGCCCTGCGTTAATTGAGTTATCGGCATGATTATCCGATTCTGGAGGGGTTTTGATTGGATGAATAGTGGGTGAAATGAGGGGTTATTTGAGGGTTACGAATGAATATAAGAAGAAAAAAACCCCGCCGAAGCGGGGTTTTAAGCAAAATCAGGCGATTAGCCCTGCAGCAGAGACAGAACCTGCTGAGGAACCTGGTTAGCTTTGGACAGCACGGAGTTACCGGCCTGCTGGATGATCTGCGCTTTAGACATATTTGACACTTCGGTCGCATAGTCGGCGTCCTGAATACGGGACTGCGCTTCAGACAGGTTGGTAGTGGTGTTGTTCAGGTTGGTTACGGCAGAGCTCAGACGGTTCTGTACCGCACCCAGAGAAGAACGGAAGCTGTCAACCTGAGCGATAGCTTTATCAAGCAGAGCTAATGGATCTGCAGAAGAAGCTCCGGTAAAGGTTGCGTCCGTGTCAATATTAATAGTCTGCGTAAGATCTGTTGGTGCTCCAGTGGCTTGGTTAACTGCACCGTTAGTGACCGCGTAGTTCTTGCCTTGCACTTCAGCATAACCAACAACTGCACCAAGGGAATCTGTGGCTACCTTGATCAAGGCGTCATTTTTTGTTGCGCCAGTGATATCACCACCTGAGTAAGTAACATCAACTTTGTTCAAGCCAACTTTACCATCTGCACCTACGGAGGCAGCATAACTGTCGCTTCCGTAGCTTACAACGTAATCTTTAGTTGCAGCACCATTGCTATCAAGTACGTTATGCAGTGTCAATGAGCTTGCATCAACGGTTTTACCTAATGCGGTACTAAGATCGGTTGCGGCAGTTTTCAGGTCAACAGTAGCTGGTGCAGCAGAACCGTCACCAACTTGAGTAACTGCATCGCTAAGTTTGATGGCACCGCTTGCAACATTAAAGCCGTTCAGACCTAAAGTAGAAGAATCGATTTTCTGCAGGTCGATTGAAATAGTCTGACCATCGTTCGCGCCAACCTGGATAGCCATAGAGCCATTTTTAGCCAGTACGTTCACGCCGTTGAACTGAGTCTGACCGGATACGCGGTCGATTTCAGACAGACGGGATTTGATTTCATCCTGGATTGAAGACAGGTCAGAATCGGAGTTAGTACCGGTCGTCGCCTGAACGGTCAGTTCACGCACACGCTGCAGGTTGTTGTTGATTTCAGACAGTGCGCCTTCAGTGGTCTGCGCCAGAGAGATACCGTCGTTGGCGTTACGTGCAGCCTGAGTCAGACCTTTGATGTTAGAGGTAAAGCGGTTAGCGATAGCCTGGCCCGCAGCGTCATCTTTCGCGCTGTTGATACGCAGACCAGAAGACAGACGCTCGATAGAGGAAGACAGAGCAGACTGGTTCTTGTTGATGTTGTTCTGAGTGATCAGCGAGAGGCTGTTGGTATTAATGACTTGTGCCATGATTTCGTTTCCTGTTGTTCATCAAATCTGTTTGGTTAGATTTGGGTTTCCACCCTTCGGCTTCATCGCCGTCAAAGGTGTTATCGTCTGTCCCAAAACAACCTTTAGAAATTTTTTCAGGATCGCGTTAAATTTTTTTAGCCACAGAATTACTCTTCTCTATTAGCGTTATTCCCGCCATTAAAAAAAAGAAAGTAACCGTAAACTTTCCCTTAATAAGGCCGATAACCCCACTATTCGTTCTACGTGTCGATAGATTAAGGATTAAACATGGCAAGTATTTCATCTCTGGGGATCGGTTCGGGTCTTAAATTAGCAGACATTCTGGATAGTCTGACCGCCGCTGAAAAAGCACAGCTGACACCGATTTCTAAACAACAGACATCCTACACTTCTAAGCTTAGCGGTTACGGCACGTTGAAGAGTTCGCTGGAAGCGTTTCAGACGGCAAACACCGCGTTGAATAAAGCCGACCTGTTTACGGCAACCAGCACAGCAAGCAGCAGTACAGCATTTAGCGCCACCACGACCGGTAGCGCAATTGCGGGTAAATATACCATCAGCGTGTCACAGCTGGCCCAGGCGCAAACGCTGACCACGAAAAACACGCAGGCGGATACTAAAACCGCTATCGCCTCCGCAGACAGTAAAATTACCCTGACGCCGGGCAACGGTAAAAAGCCCGTGTCCATCGATATTAGCGCAGCAAACTCGTCGTTAACCGGCATTCGCGATGCCATTAACAAGGCTGAGGCAGGCGTCACGGCCAGTATTATTAACGTCGGCAACGGCCAGTATCGTTTATCTGTCACCTCTACAGAGACGGGTACCGATAATGCAGTGAGCATCAGCGTCAGCGGTGACAGCGCCTTACAAACCTTTATGGGTTACAACGGCACCAGCACTGATGGCAGCAACGGGATGACCGAAAGTGTGACCGCGCAAAATGCGAAGCTGAAGGTGAACAACGTTGATATCGAAAACAGCAGCAACACGATCAGCGATGCACTGGAAGATATCACCCTGAACCTGAACGATGTCACCACGGGCAACCAGACGCTGACGATCACCAAGGACACGTCAAAAGCAGAAACGGCAGTGAAAGCATGGGTCGATGCCTACAATACCTTACAGGACAGCTTTGCCTCGTTGACCAAATACACGGCGGTGGATACCGGTACCGGCGCGCAGGACGCCAACAATGGCGCGCTGCTCGGTGACAGCACGCTGCGTACGATTCAGACCCAACTGAAAACCATGCTGGGCAACAGCGTAGGCGGAACGGCGTATAAAACGCTGTCGCAGATCGGCATTACCACCGATCCCGGTACCGGCAAGCTGGAACTGGACAGCAAACAGCTGAAAAAAACGCTGACAGAAAACCCGACAGCCGTGAAGGATCTGGTCGTGGGTGACGGTAAAAAGACCGGGATCACGACGACGATGGCCACCAACCTGACCGACTGGTTGTCCAGTAAAGGTATCATTCAGGCGGCAAAAGATGGCGTCAGCAAAACGCTGAACAACCTGACCGAGCAGTACAACGCCGTGAGCGCGCGGATTGACGCTACCGTGGCACAGTACAAAGCCCAGTTTACCCAACTGGACGTGCTGATGACGTCGCTGAACAACACCAGCAGCTACCTGACGCAGCAGTTTGAAAACACGTCGTCCAACAAGTAGTAAACGCTAATCAGACCCGAGGGGAATAACATGTACGGCGCAAAAGGCACGCAGGCCTACGCAAAAATTGAAGTTGAAAGCGCGGTGATGAGCGCCAGCCAGCATCAGCTGGTTATCATGCTATTTGATGGTGCCCTCAGCGCGCTGGTGCGCGCGCGTCTGTTCCTTGGCGACGGCAATATTCCGGCAAAGGGGCTCGCATTGTCGAAAGCCATTAACATCATTGAAAACGGGCTGAAGGTCGGCCTTGCGGAAAATAATGGTGATGAGCTGACGCAAAATCTTATCGCTCTTTATGCCTATATGGTACGTCGCCTCCTGCACGCCAACCTGAATAACGACGCCAGCGCCATCGAAGAGGTGGAATCCTTGCTGCGCAATATCGCTGACGGGTGGAAGGAGGTTGCAGGTACGCCACAACTCACTCAGGACGCCGTCTAATGAGTCATGCACCGCAACTCTACACCCTTTACCAGCAGCTCCTTGAGCAGAGCCAGTTGTTATTGCGACTGGCGCGTCAGGGCTTGTGGGACGATCTTATTATCTGTGAAACCGATTATGTTAATGCGGTCCACTCCCTGGCTCGTCTCACCCAGGAGAATGCCCCCTCCTTGCAGGTTCAGGAGCAACTTCGTCCTACGTTACGGGTGATTCTGGATAATGAAGCTGAAGTTAAAGCCTTGCTGCAAGCCCGTATGAATGAACTGGCGAAACTGGTGGGTCAGTCCTCCATCCAAAAAACCGTGCTTTCCACCTACAGTAATCAGGGCGGACATGTGCTGGTTCCCCAGAGCAATCCCGAAATAAATTAGCCACCGTTTCTGGCGAACGAGCATTCTCCGCTTCGTTCGCCAGGCATTTCTGCAAATCTGCTCCATACTTGAGTTTCGCAACCTCATGGAGATGGTGCATGCGCAATCCAACCTTACTGCAATGCTTTCACTGGTATTACCCCACAGGCGGTGAGTTATGGCGGGAAGTTACCGCACTGGCGCCCAACCTGAATGAAATCGGCATTAACATGATCTGGTTACCCCCGGCGTACAAAGGGGCATCAGGCGGTTATTCTGTCGGTTATGACTCTTACGATCTCTTTGACCTGGGCGAATTCGACCAAAAAGGCTCTGTCGCCACCAAATATGGCGACAAGGCGCAATTGCTCGAAGCCATTGCGGCGTTAAAAGCCAACGAAATCGCGGTGCTGCTCGACGTGGTGGTCAACCACAAGATGGGCGCAGATGAAAAAGAACCGGTTCGCGTGCAAAGCGTCAATGAGCAGGATCGCACGCAGATTGATGACGCGGTGATCGAGTGCGAGGCCTGGACGCGTTACACCTTCCCTGCCCGCGCCGGTGAGTACTCCCAGTTTGTCTGGGACTACAAATGCTTTAGCGGCGTTGACCATATCGAAAATCCCGATCAGGACGGCATCTTCAAGATTGTTAACGACTACACGGGCGAAGGCTGGAACGAGCAGGTCGACGATGAAATGGGTAATTTTGATTACCTGATGGGCGAAAACATCGATTTCCGTAACCACGCGGTGACCGAGGAGATCAAATACTGGGCGCGATGGGTCATGGAGCAAACCCAGTGCGACGGTTTCCGTCTTGATGCGGTGAAACACATTCCCGCCTGGTTCTTCAAAGAGTGGATTGAACACGTTCAGGAAGTGGCGGAGAAACCGCTGTTTATCGTGGCGGAATACTGGTCTCACGAAGTAGACAAACTGCAGCAGTATATCGACCAGGTCGAAGGTAAAACGATGCTGTTCGATGCGCCCCTGCAGATGAAATTCCACGATGCGTCTCGCCAGGGCCGGGATTACGACATGAGTCAAATCTTCACCGGGACACTGGTGGAAGCCGACCCTTTCCATGCGGTGACGCTGGTCGCCAACCACGACACGCAGCCGCTCCAGGCGCTTGAAGCGCCCGTCGAAGCCTGGTTTAAACCGCTTGCCTACGCGCTGATTCTGCTGCGTGAAAACGGCGTCCCGAGCGTCTTCTACCCCGATTTATTCGGTGCCAGCTATGAAGATACCGGCGGCGATGGCGAAACATACCAAATCGACATGCCCATTATCGAGCAACTGCACGAGCTGATTCTGGCGCGCCAGCGTTTCGCCCACGGGGTGCAAACGCTCTATTTTGATCACCCTAACTGCATTGCCTTTAGCCGCAGCGGCACAGACGAAGCACCAGGTTGTGTGGTGGTGATGTCTAACGGAGATGAAGGCGAAAAAACGATCTGTCTGGGGGAGAATTACGGCGACAAACGCTGGCGTGATTTCCTCGGCAATCGCGAAGAGATCGTCACGACCGGATCCGATGGTGAAGGCACCTTCACCTGCAACGGCGGCAGCGTCAGTATCTGGGTAATGGAGGACGTTCTGTAAACGCGAGTCGGGCGGCGTCTGACGCTGCCCGGCCTGTAACAGGGTTCAAGTCTGTGCCTGGGTCCCCCTTCGTGAAAGGGTTAAGGCAACGTACTCTCAAGGGGATGTTTAGTCAGGTAAGCGGCGCATTCCACGGTCGGGCGATCGACCCGCTGCAATTCCATTCCGTCATACTCCAGCCTGCTGCCTTCGTGTTCGAGGGCATAAATATCGAGCTTACGCGTAACGTTATAGAAATCGCCGGAGCGCATCATGACTTTACCCGGCACGGCCACCACACGTTGCCACTGACGACAATCAAGGGTGTCCCCGTCTTTGGTCACCACCAGGGTGGCAATGGCTTCCGGGCTGACCATTTTGCTTTGCGGCCCTTTTGACTGCCAGTACCCCGTCAGCTCCGCTGGAGCAGGATGCTTAACGACTTCCTGATAATTATCAACCTGTGCACATCCCGCTAACGCCAGCAACACGCCAGCCACTGCTATTTTTTTCATCATCTTTTCCGCATGCGAAGAAAAAAATATTGTGGCATTAAAGCGTTAAAGCCGCCAGCGTAAGATTCTGAGTCACGACAGGGTGTTAAACTTGCATGCCCATCAC
>NZ_JAIWPG020000024.1 GCF_020532665.2 Lelliottia sp. WAP21 | reverse complement strand
GGGGGGGGGGGGCCCCCCCCCCCCCCGATACCGCTAACGTTTTACTTCGTAAGCTAACACTGCTGCCAGTTCTGTTTTCTCCTGTCGGAAATGCAGCTCGCATAGCGAGTCGCGTACCATCCAGGTGAAGATCAGTAACGTCGTACAGATCACCAACAAACTTATCAGCAGAGTACGTTGTGGCATTCCAGCCTCCTTATTGCTTTCCAGCGATGAAGAGGCTAACCTCGCAATTGGTGTGTTGTGAAGTTAGCCCATATCAGATGTAACATGATGTGGGTCTCTCCACTGTTTGCCTTTTGCGACAGCTTAAGGCAAACAGCCTTAAGCACCCGCCGGACACTCTATGCGCCTTCTATTTTCCTGTCAGAAATGGCGTTGATAACGTGAAGCCGCCTTCCAGAATTTCAAACATCCTTTACCTGCCAGGTTATTCCAAGCGTGACAAGCGAAATCGCCGCGATGACCCAGTACACGGAAAAATGGCCATAGCTTTGCGCCAGCGCCCCCTGAATCACCCCCGCCAGAATGACGCCCGTTGAGATACTATTGGTAAAGAGCGTGGTGGCCGACCCGGCCCTGCCCGGCATTAAATCCTGAAACCACAGCATGCCAATTCCGGCAACAATCCCGATGAAAATGGCATTGAATAGCTGCAGCGCCAACAACGCCTCACGGCTGTGAAACAAAATTAACCCCACGTAAAACAGCACACCCGCCGCCACGGCCATCACCATCATCCGACGCTTGCCAACGCGTTTTACATAGTATCCCGCCAGGATCATCGCCGGGATTTCAAGCCCTGCGGCGGTGCCCATCAGAATCCCGGCCAGCTTGTCCGGCAAGCCCAGGTCGGTACTGATCCAGAGCGGCATATCGATGATATACATGGTGTTGCAGGTCCACATCAGGGTGGAGGCGACAAACAGCATGCGAACATTTTTATTCTGCCAGCCGCTGATGTGTATCACGGGTTTATCCGTTGGCTGTTCGACACGGGCAACCGACGGCAACACAAATGCCACCAGAGCCAGGCTAATGATGAAAATCCCCGCCGCAATCGAAAACATCACCGTAAAGCCATAATTGAGCGCCAGCATAAACGCCAGCGGCGGGCCGATGACCCAGGCCAGCGAAAGTTGCGCACGCATCACCGAGCTAAACATCACCACTTCCCGGGCCGAGCTGTCGGCATATTCACGCGCGAGGGCAAAAAGCTGCGGCATGGCGGTATTGGCTAACGAAGCCAACAACACGCCACAGGTAATTAGCGTCAGATAGTGTCGATTAAAGGCAAAAAGCAACGCGTTACCCACTGCCATCGCACAGCAAAACAGAATCAGCTTACGGCGATCGCCCTGGCTGTCGGAGCGTTTGGCCAGCCCCAGGCTCACCAGAATCCCGGCAATGGCATTCACCGTATAAAAGATCCCAACCCAGAAGGGTTGCGCCCCCACCTCCCGGCTCAGAAACAGGCTCAGCGTCGGGGCCTGTAACGCTCCCGCTACGCCCATCATAAAGGCCACCAGCATAAATGCGGCATAGACGCCATTCAGGCGTCGCCCCATCGTCATTAACCAGAGCATGCGTAAATCCTTTTGCAGGGAGTAAAATCAGGCTGAATAGTAAACGAAAAAAGCCAGCAAAAACATTTTGCTGGCGGGTGAAAAGCACCAATACTCAGTCACACATGATCGAGGCAAGTCAGTTGTCAGAGGTCGGTTTCGTAACATCCCACTGCATCAGATCCGCAAGCATTTTCAGTCGCCGCTCCGGGCTCAGGCGGGCCAGCCATGACGCTCCCTGTGTCGCTGAAAAGTACTGCTGGTAAAACTGACGTGCGGTTGACCTCATCATCATTAACCTCCTTGCTTCATCGAAAAGGATTATTGGCTTAATATAGGGATTAATAAATTGCTGATTTTTTGTCAGGAGTTCCCCTTTTATGCCTTCCGGTCGTCTGCAACAACAATTCATCCGCCTGTGGCAGTGCTGCGAAGGCCAGTCCCAGGAGACCACGCTTAACGAGCTGGCAGAGTTGCTCAGTTGCTCGCGTCGCCATATGCGCACTCTGCTGAGCACCATGCAAAAACAGGGCTGGCTCAACTGGGAGGCGGAAGCCGGGCGCGGCAAACGCTCTCGTCTGACCTTCCTTTACACCGGTCTTGCATTACAGCAGCAGCGTGCGGAAGACCTGCTGGAGCAGGACAGAATCGATCAGCTGGTACAGCTGGTTGGCGATAAAGCTGCCGTCCGCCAGATGCTGGTCTCTCATCTGGGCCGCAGCTTTCGCCAGGGACGTCATATTCTGCGCGTCGTCTATTATCGTCCGATGAAAAACCTGTTGCCTGGCAGCGCATTACGCCGGTCTGAAACGCATATGGCGCGCCAGATATTCAGCGGCCTGACGCGTATAAATGAGGAAAACGGGGAACTCGAAGCGGATATTGCGCACCACTGGCAACAACTGTCACCGCTGCACTGGCGCTTTTTTTTACGCCCCGGCATTCATTTTCACCATGGTCGCGAGCTGGATATGACTGACGTTATCGCCTCGCTTCAGCGCGCCCGCACGTTGCCCCTGTACAGTCATATTGCGCAGGTGCATTCGCCCACGGCCTGGACGCTGGATATCGAATTATCCGAACCGGACCAGTGGCTGCCCTGGCTGATGGGGTATGTTCCCTCAATGATTTTGCCCCACGAATGGGCCACCCTGCCCAATTTTGCCAGCCATCCCGTCGGTACAGGCCCGTATGCCGTGACGCGGAACACTAACAATCAGTTGAAAATTCACGCCTTCGATGACTATTTTGGCTATCGCGCGCTTATTGATGAGGTCAATGTCTGGGTCTTACCCGACATCACCGAAGAGCTGAGCCCAGGCCTGACGCTGGAAGGGCCAACCGACGGGGAAAAAGCGGTTGAAAGCCGCCTGGAGGAAGGGTGTTATTACCTGCTCTTTGATGGCCGTACGCATCGCGGGGCCAGCCACGACGTTCGGCAATGGGTGAGCCGGGTGCTCTCGCCAGCCAACCTGATTTATCAGGCCGAGGATCAACATCAGTCCTACTGGTTCCCGGCCTATGGGCTTCTCCCGCGCTGGCACCATGCACGTCCGGGCCGCGGCGACAGGCCCGCCGGTCTGGAGTCGCTCACGTTGACCTATTATCGTGAGCACGTTGAACACCGCGTGATCGCCCGGATCATGAGTAAATTGCTGGCGGAGGAAGGGGTGACGCTGAATATACAGGAGGTCGAATACGACGAATGGCACCGTGGCGAAGCGGTGAGTGACATCTGGCTTAACAGCGCCAACTTTACCCTCCCGCTCGACTTTTCACTGTTCTCACATCTTTTTGAGATCCCCTTAATTCAGCAGTGCATTGCCCGCGACTGGCAGTCGGATGCCACGCAGTGGCGCGCCGGAGAGATGAACCTGGCCGTGTGGTGTCAGCAATTACTCTCGCAGCAGGCGATGGTCCCGCTTATTCACCACTGGTTGATGATTCAGGGTCAGCGGAGTATGCGAGGGCTGCGTATGAACACGTTAGGCTGGTTTGACTTTAAATCCGCCTGGTTTGCCCCACCGGAGCCATAACCCTTTCGTAATTTTACCAATTCATTACAATACAAACGTTCTCAACGGGGTGCGGCATTAACAATGTTCGCTGAGATAATACCCGTCGAACCTGATCCGGATAATGCCGGCGAAGGGATTTGAGGCTGTCGCTCAAAATCCTTTGCCACTCACTGCTGAGGTGCAAAGTGTTAAAAAACGTTCTTCCTCTCCTGGCGCTGATTGCGCTACCTGCTTTTGCCAAACCGGTCCTGACGGTTTACACCTATGATTCGTTCGCCGCTGACTGGGGCCCTGGCCCTGTGGTCAAAAAAGCCTTTGAGGCCGATTGCAACTGCACGCTGAAGTTTGTCGCGCTGGAAGATGGCGTCTCGTTGCTTAACCGTCTCCGGATGGAGGGCAAAAACAGTCAAGCCGACGTCGTGCTCGGTCTGGATAATAATCTCCTTGAAGCCGCCACCCAGACTCACTTGTTTGCCAAAAGTGGTGTGTCGTCCAATGCCGTCACCGTACCAGGCGGCTGGAACAACGACACCTTTGTCCCCTTCGATTATGGCTATTTTGCTTTTGTCTACGACAAGAATAAGCTGAAGAATCCGCCGAAAAGCCTGAAAGAGCTGGTCGAAAGCGACCAGAAATGGCGCGTGATCTATCAGGATCCACGCACCAGCACGCCAGGACTTGGTTTGCTGCTCTGGATGCAAAAAGTCTATGGCGATAAAACGCCTGAAGCCTGGCAAAAACTGGCGGCAAAAACCGTCACGGTGACCAAGGGCTGGAGTGAAGCCTACGGCCTGTTCCTGAAAGGAGAAAGCGATCTGGTGTTGAGTTACACCACCTCGCCGGCCTACCACATTATCGAAGAGAAAAAAGACCAGTACGCTGCCGCAAACTTCAGCGAAGGTCACTATTTGCAGGTTGAAGTCGCCGCCCGTACCGCCGCCAGCAAGCAGCCTGAACTGGCGGAAAAATTCCTCAAATTTATGGTCTCGCCAGCGTTCCAGAATGCCATTCCAACCGGCAACTGGATGTATCCCGTCACAGATGTCGCGCTGCCCGCAGGATTTAACTCAATAACGAAGCCTCAGACCACGCTCGAGTTTACCCCTCAGCAGGTCTCTACCCAACGCGCAGCGTGGATCGGTGAATGGCAACGCGCCGTCAGCCGCTAATCCCCGGCTGGTTAATTCCCGGGCTGACGGCTGCCATCCTGATGGTGGTCGTCAGCATGGGGGCCTTCCTGGCGTTATGGTTTAACGCGCCAGAGAGCGATGTTTTTGCGCTCTGGCACGACAGCTATCTCTGGCATGTGGTCCGTTTCTCTTTCTGGCAGGCGTTTCTCTCTGCGGTGCTTTCCGTCGTACCCGCGCTGTTCCTGGCGCGCGCGCTTTATCGTCGCCGCTTTCCCGGCAGGCAGACGTTATTACGCCTGTGCGCCATGACCCTGATCCTGCCCGTGTTAGTCGCCGTATTCGGCATCCTGAGCGTGTATGGCCGACAGGGCTGGATCGCCATTCTGCTTGACGCGTTTGGCATGGAGTGGCATTTCTCACCCTATGGCCTGCAGGGTATTTTGCTGGCCCACGTCTTTTTCAATATGCCCATGGCCACGCGGCTGTTTTTGCAGGCTCTGGAAAACATTCCCGGCGAGCAACGTCAGTTGGCGGCGCAGCTGGGCATGCGCGGCCGTCATTTCTTCTATTATGTCGAATGGCCCTGGCTCCGCCGCCAGCTCCCTCCGGTTGCCGCCCTGATCTTTATGCTCTGCTTCGCCAGCTTTGCCACCGTGCTTTCGCTTGGCGGCGGGCCGCAGGCCACCACCATTGAGCTCGCCATTTATCAGGCGCTGAGCTATGACTACGATCCGGGTCGCGCGGCACTGTTAGCCATGATTCAAATGGCCTGCTGTCTCGGGCTGGTGCTGTTGAGCCAACGCCTGAGCAAAGCGATTGCCGTGGGAAGCCCGCATGTCAGCGGGTGGCGCGATCCGCAGGACTGCCTGCGCAGCCGGCTCACCGATACCGCACTTATCACTCTCGCCCTGCTGCTGCTGTTACCGCCCCTGCTGGCGGTGGTCGTTGACGGTTTAAACAGAAATATTGCGGAGGTTTTGCAGCAGCCGGTGCTGTGGCAGGCACTCTGGACATCGCTACGCATTGCCGTAGGCGCCGGGATTCTGTGCGTTCTACTGACCACCATGCTGTTGTGGAGCAGCCGCGAACTCTATGCCCGCCAACGTTTCGCCGCCGGTCAGGCGCTGGAACTCAGCGGGATGCTGATTCTGGCGATGCCCGGCATTGTCCTGGCGACAGGATTCTTCCTGCTGTTTAACAGCACAACGGGGTTGCCTAAAAATGCGGATGGCATCGTTATTTTCACCAATGCGCTGATGGCGATACCTTACGCGTTAAAAGTGCTGGAAAACCCCATGCGCGATATCAGCGCGCGCTACACGCCCCTCTGCCAGTCGTTAGGGATGCACGGGTGGCAGCGCTTGAAGGTGGTTGAGCTGCGGGCATTAAAACGTCCGCTGGCGCAGGCGCTGGCCTTTGCCAGCGTCTTATCGATTGGTGATTTCGGCGTGGTTGCGCTGTTTGGCAATGACGATTTCCGCACGCTGCCCTACTGGCTCTATCAGCAAATTGGCTCTTATCGCAGCCAGGACGGTGCCGTCACGGCGTTACTGCTTCTGCTGCTGTGTTTTACCTTATTTACCGTCATTGAAAAACTTCCGGGGCGTGATGCTAAAACTGATTGATATAACCTGGCTTTACCAGCATCTGCCGATGCGGTTCACCCTCTCTGTTGAACAGGGGGAGACCATCGCGATACTGGGTCCTAGCGGGGCGGGTAAGAGCACATTGCTGAGCCTGATCGCCGGTTTCTTGCCCCCGGCGAGCGGCCGTATTCTTATCAACGGGGACGATCACACGCGCACGCCGCCTGCTCAACGTCCGGTCTCCATGTTGTTTCAGGAAAACAATCTGTTTACTCACCTGACGGTGCGTCAGAACATTGGCCTGGGCCTGGATCCCGGTCTGAAACTGACGGCCATACAGCGCGAAAAACGCGATGCGATTGCACAGCAAATGGGGCTTTCAGCGTATCTGGAACGACTGCCGGGCGAGCTTTCGGGAGGGCAGCGACAGCGCGTGGCGCTGGCACGGTGTCTGGTGCGGGAACAGCCCGTTCTGCTGCTGGATGAACCTTTCTCAGCCCTCGATCCCGCTCTGCGACAAGAGATGCTCCAGCTGGTCAGTGACGTCTGCCAGGCGAAAAAACTGACGCTGTTAATGGTCTCTCACAGTGTGGAAGATGCCGCCAGAATCGCGGCACGCTCCATTGTCGTGGCTGACGGACGCATCGCCTGGGATGGCGAAACGCACACGCTCCTGAGCGGAAAAGCGAGCGCGTCAGCCCTGCTGGGCATTGTTTAATGACTCACCACTTTTAACAGGATTTCACCATACACCGGCATCAACGGATGGCGAATCAGCGCCACCAGGGCCATAACAGCCACGCCGAGCGTTAATGGCGCCAGCCAGAAAAGACGCTGACGGGGCAGATACCGGGTCAGCCGGGTCGTGGATGCGTTGCTGCTGCGCCATAAACGCCAGCACAGCCAGACGGCCACCCACAGCAGGACTCCCGTGGCGAGCAGCAGCCATTTGAAGTGGCCGCTTTGTACGTCGGCAGGAATATCGATCGCCGCACCGGCAAGGATCCCAGGCAGGAAGTAAAAAGGTGGCCAGAAGACACAGCCGATAATATTTGGCACGATAAACTTGGCGACCGGCAGATCCAGCATCCCGGCAACCATGGGCACAAGCGGACGGGTCGGGCCGACAAATCGTCCCACCAGAATGGTAAACATGCTGTGCTGATGAAGCGCGTGTTCGGTTTTATCGAGTAACGCTTTGTTTTTCTTCATGAATGACCAGCGATGCAGCGGCTTTTTAAAGCGCCAGCCGAGCCAGAATGAGATCCAGTCCCCAAGCAAACAGCCGACGATACCGGCCATCCATGCCTGCCAGAAATTCACCTCGCCGCTGCCAATCAGTGCGCCCAACCCGGCCATCATGACCGTGCCAGGAAGAATCAGCCCCACCAGCGCCAGTGATTCCAGAAAAGCCACCAGCGCAACCGCGATGAGGGAATAGGTAACGGACTGGGTGATAAAATGTTCCAGCAATGCCTGCATAACGCTTCCGGTCAGTTAACGAAGCAGCGATTCTGCGAACAGACCCCGACGACGTCAAGACATCAATTGTTGGAATAGTTTACAGGTTACCTCCCAAATTCACCTGCTCGTTTATAATTTTTTACCGTTTATTCACATCCTGCGCGGAATTCACTGGGGCTGGCACCGGTGCATTTTTTAAAGACACGAGAGAAATAGAGCTGATCTTCAAAGCCCACGTTGCGCCCGACGGAAGCAATCGGCATACGCGTCGTGCTCAGTAAAAGCTTGGCCTGGCTGATACGCTGATCCTCACGCCAGCTCAGTACGCTCACCCCAAGCTGCTGACGGAACAGATGTGACAGACGCGACGGCGATAAGCAGACGTGCTGCGCCACGCCCGCGATATCAAACTGGCTGTCGGCAAGGTGATCGCTGATGTACTGGCAAGCATCACGCACGCGATTATCCAGCGGCGGGTTAAGCGACGCGTTTATCGCCTCCATGCGCCGCAGCAAAAGTTGTTCCAGCAGGTTAATCGCGAGCAGTTCGGCGTAACGTCCCCCGGCCTGCGCCTCAATAATCTGTGCGAACAGCTCGCGAAACTGCGCCTGATGCGCTTCGTCGGGGCGATAAAAGCCGGTATGAGCAAAGATTGACGGCCAGGCAAGCCACTCATGCCAGTAAGCGCGTGGGCGAAAGTAGACCCACTGGTGATACCACTCTTTCGCCTCCGGATGCCGCCCATAGTGGTGAATCTCGCCGGGCGGAAAGAGCAAAATATCGCCAGGGCGACAGACAAACTGCTTGTCGTTATTTTTGATCAACCCTTCGCCGCGAACGGTGATATTGAGAATATAGCCTTTCATCCCCAGCGGTCGATCAACAAAAAAATCGAGGTATCCCTGGGCTTCAATCGGGGTTAACCCCGCAACAAGATGCGCATTGAATGAATACCCCGGGAGCAAGGGATCGTTTTGTGTTTCGGCCATAAATTCAGTACCCCATGTGGTCAGGAAGGAAACAAATTGTCCATATCAATGACGGCAGGATAAAAACGTGCGTTTTCACCGTTCAAAACTGATCCCTGTGCTTTTAAGCCCGCCTTATTTCAGCATTCGCCCCTTATTTCTCCGTCACTTCATGAGAATGAGCAGTAACAAAAGTGTCTATAACTACGGCAGAAATGTCCACATTGAATATTTGCACAGCGTCACACTTTCAGATGTAACAGCACGTTAGTCCATAAGATTAGCGAATCCTGCCTGACGATTTTCTCCCTCTGTCTCTAATGTTCTTGCATACCCGTTTTTTGATGGAGCAACACAATGGCAATTGCGATTGGCCTCGATTTTGGCAGTGACTCAGTACGCGCCCTGGCAGTGGAGTGCCGTACGGGTCAGGAAATAGCGACCAGCGTTGAGTGGTACCCGCGCTGGCAAGAGGGGCGTTACTGCGATGCGCCAAATAATCAGTTCCGCCATCACCCGCGCGATTACATCGAATCGATGGAAGCGGCCATTAAAACCGTGCTGGCAGAACTGAGTGACGACCAGCGGGCACAGATTGTCGGTATTGGCGTGGACAGTACCGGTTCAACGCCTGCGCCCGTCGATGCCGAGGGCAACGTACTGGCACTGCGCCCTGAATTTGCCGACAACCCGAACGCCATGTTCGTATTGTGGAAGGACCATACTGCGGTTGAAGAAGCCGAAGCTATTACCCGCCTGTGCCATCAGCCCGGCAAAGCAGATTACTCCCGCTACATCGGCGGCATTTACTCCAGCGAGTGGTTCTGGGCCAAGATTTTACACGTCACCCGCGCCGACCGTGCCGTGGCGCAGGCTGCCGTCTCGTGGATTGAACTGTGCGACTGGGTGCCCGCCCTGCTCTCCGGTACGACGCGCCCGGAAGAGATTCGCCGTGGCCGCTGCAGCGCTGGGCATAAATCGCTCTGGCATGAAAGCTGGGGCGGATTACCCCCGGCAGCGTTCTTTGATGAACTCGACCCCATTATTAACCAAAGCCTGACGTACCCGCTGTTTACCGATACCTGGACGGCTGACATTCCGGTGGGCACCCTCAACGCTGAGTGGGCGCAACGCCTGGGCCTGCCGCAAAGCGTGACCATTTCGGGTGGCGCGTTCGACTGCCATATGGGTGCCGTCGGTGCCGGTGCGCAGCCAAACACGCTGGTGAAAGTGATCGGGACCTCCACCTGCGACATTCTGACGGCGGATAAAGCCAGCGTTGGCGAGCGTGCTGTAAAAGGCATTTGCGGTCAGGTTGACGGTAGCGTGGTACCGGAATTTATTGGCCTGGAAGCCGGACAATCCGCATTTGGTGATATCTACGCCTGGTTCGGTCGCGTGCTGGGCTGGCCGCTGGATCAGCTGGCCGCCGCCCATCCTGAGCTGAAACCCCAGATTGCCGAGAGTAAAAAACAGCTGCTGCCGCAGCTTACCGCTGCCTGGGCGAAAAATCCCTCTCTCGACCATCTGCCGGTGGTGCTCGACTGGTTCAACGGACGTCGTACGCCGTTTGCCAACCAGCGCCTGAAAGGGGTAATCGCGGATCTTAATCTGGCTACCGACGCGCCAGCCCTGTTTGGCGGCCTGATCGCCGCCACCGCCTTTGGTGCCCGCGCCATTATGGAGTGCTTCACCGAACAGGGCATCGACGTCAATAACGTCATGGCGTTGGGGGGCATCGCCCGTAAAAATCCGGTGATTATGCAAGCCTGTTGCGACGTGCTGAATCGCCCGCTGCAAATTGTGGCCTCCGATCAATGCTGTGCGTTAGGTGCCGCTATTTTTGCCGCCGTGGCGGCAGGGGTTCACGAGGATATTCCTGCGGCGCAACGCCATATGGCCAGCGCCGTTGAAAACACGCTTCAGCCTCGCCCGGAACAGGCGCAACGCTTTGAACAACTTTATCAGCGCTACCTGCAATGGTCGAAAAGCGCCGAACAACACTATCTCCCTGTCGCCGCCCCGGCCAAACATACCGCGGACACGCCGGCAACTCTGACCCATTAAGGACACGATAATGAGCATTTTTAACAATTATGAAGTGTGGTTTGTTATTGGCAGCCAGCATCTGTACGGACCAGAAGCCCTGCAACAGGTGACGAAGCATGCTGAACATGTCGTGAATGCACTGAATGCGGAAGCCAAACTGCCGTGCAAACTGGTGCTCAAACCGCTCGGCACCACACCGGATGAGATCACGCATATCTGCCGTGACGCCAATTATGATGATAAATGTGCCGGTATGGTGGTGTGGCTGCACACCTTCTCGCCGGCCAAAATGTGGATCAACGGCCTGACTATCCTTAATAAACCGCTGATGCAGTTCCATACCCAGTTCAACGCCTCCCTGCCCTGGGACAGCATTGATATGGACTTTATGAACCTGAACCAGACCGCACACGGCGGTCGCGAGTTCGGTTTTATTGGCGCACGTATGCGTCAGCAGCATGCCGTCGTGACCGGGCACTGGCAGGATCAACATGCCCAGCAGCGCATCGGCGCCTGGATGCGTCAGGCGGTCTCTAAACAGGATACGCGCCATCTTAAAGTCGTGCGTTTTGGCGACAACATGCGTGAAGTGGCGGTGACCGACGGCGATAAAGTTGCCGCACAGATTAAATTTGGTTTCTCGGTGAACACCTGGGCCGTGGGCGATCTGGTGCAGGTGGTTAACGACATCAGCGAAGGCGATATCAGCGCGCTGGTGGATGAGTATGAAAGCAGCTACCGCCTGACCGCCGCAGCGCAAATCAACGGCGACAAACGCCAGAACGTGCTGGATGCAGCGCGCATTGAGCTCGGCATGAAGCGCTTCCTTGAACAGGGCGGCTTCCACGCCTTTACCACCACGTTTGAAGACCTCCACGGCCTGAAACAGCTGCCTGGCCTGGCGGTACAACGTCTTATGCAGCAGGGCTACGGCTTTGCGGGCGAAGGCGACTGGAAAACCGCCGCCCTGCTTCGCATCATGAAGGTGATGTCGACCGGTCTACAGGGCGGCACCTCCTTCATGGAGGATTACACCTACCACTTTGAGAACGGTAACGATCTGGTTCTGGGCTCGCACATGCTGGAAGTGTGTCCTTCGATCGCCGTTGAAGAGAAACCGATCCTCGACGTGCAGTATCTTGGTATCGGCGGCAAGGCGGATCCTGCCCGCCTGATCTTTAACACGCGCACCGGTCCGGCAATTAACGCCAGCCTCATCGATCTGGGCGATCGCTTCCGTCTGTTAGTGAACTGCGTTGACGCGGTAGAAACCCCGCATTCACTGCCGAAGCTGCCGGTGGCAAACGCGCTGTGGAAAGCGCAGCCCGATCTGCCAACCGCGTCCGAAGCCTGGATCGTGGCGGGCGGCGCACACCATACCGTTTTCAGCCACGCGCTGGATCTGAACGATATGCGCCAGTTCGCCGAGCTGCATGATATCGAACTGACGGTCATTGATAACGATACCCGCCTGCCTGCCTTTAAGGATGCGTTGCGCTGGAACGAAGTCTATTACGGTTCAAAACGTTAACAGGGGAACCTTTGGCCTGCCGCAGGGCGGGCCTCTTTTCCTGGAGGATGCATGTTAGAAGAACTCAAACGCCAGGTGCTTGAAGCCAACCTGGCACTGCCTAAACACAATCTGGTGACACTGACCTGGGGCAACGTGAGTGCAGTCGATCGTGAGCACGGCGTGTTTGTCATCAAACCCTCAGGCGTCGATTATACGGTGATGACCGCAGAGGATATGGTGGTGGTCAGCCTGGCAACGGGTGACGTGGTGGAGGGAAAGAAAAAACCCTCTTCTGATACCCCAACCCATCGCCTGCTGTATCAGTCATTCCCCTCTATTGGCGGCATTGTGCACACCCATTCACGTCATGCCACCATCTGGGCGCAGGCAGGGCAATCTCTTCCGGCGACGGGCACCACCCATGCCGATTATTTCTATGGGACAATCCCCTGCACGCGCCTGATGACCGACGCAGAAATTAACGGTGAGTATGAGTGGGAAACGGGTAACGTGATCGTCGAAACCTTTGAAAAGCAGGGAATCGATGCGGCGCAAATGCCCGGCGTACTGGTTCACTCCCATGGCCCGTTTGCCTGGGGTAAAAATGCCGAAGACGCGGTGCATAACGCAATTGTGCTTGAGGAGGTCGCCTATATGGGGATCTTCGCCCGCCAGTTGGCGCCTCAGTTACCGGATATGCAGCAAACCCTGCTGGATAAGCATTACCTGCGTAAACACGGCGCGAAAGCGTATTACGGGCAGTGAGAGTCCTCCCCTCTTCGTTTTGGGAGAGGGCATTAACTCCGCTAATTATACCTGTATAAATTCCCAGCATAAAATACCTGACCAGGCTATAATCACGCCTGGTTTTGTTTGATGGGATAACGGCGTGACGCAGGCGCAAGAAGGCTTTTTACTGACCCGACACTGGCGGGATACTCCTCAGGGGACAGAAGTGGAATTCTGGCTGGCGACGGATAACGGCCCGCTGAACGTCACGCTGCCGCCTCAGGAGTCCGTGGCCTTTCTTCCGGCGTCGCACGTCGAGAAAGTGAAGCAGCTGTTGCACGGCGAAAACGGCTGGCGTCTCACCCCGCTTGCGTTAAAAGATTTCCATCGTCAACCGGTCTACGGTCTTTACTGTCGTGCGCATCGCCAGCTGATGCGCTATGAAAAGCTCCTGCGCGAAGCGGGTGTAACCCTTTACGAGGCCGACATTCGCCCGCCAGAACGCTTTTTGATGGAGCGATTTATCACCGCGCCCGTCTGGGTTGATGGCACTCCGCACGGTCAACGGCTGATCGATGCGCGCCTGAAACCGCATCCTCACTACCGCCCGCCGCTGAAATGGGTGTCATTAGATATTGAAACCACGCGTCACGGCGAGCTGTATTGCATCGGCCTGGAAGGGTGTGGGCAGCGGGTTGTTTATATGCTCGGCCCGCCGAATGGCGATGCCTCGGCGCTCGATTTCCATCTGGAATACGTTAACAGCCGTCCGCAACTGATTGAAAAACTTAACCAGTGGTTTGCCGATCACGATCCGGATGTCTTGATCGGCTGGAACGTGGTGCAGTTCGACCTGCGCGTACTGCAAAAACATGCCGAGCGGTACCGCATTCCGCTGATGCTGGGCCGGGGCAACACGGAGCTGGAGTGGCGCGAACATGGCTTCAAAAACGGCGTCTTTTTCGCCCAGGCCAACGGCCGACTGATCGTAGATGGCATCGAAGCCTTAAAATCCGCATTCTGGACTTTCTCCTCATTTTCGCTCGAATCCGTCTCGCAGGAGCTGCTTGGTGAAGGGAAATCCATTGATAATCCCTGGGATCGCATGGATGAGATCGACCGTCGTTTTAATGAAGATAAACCTGCACTCGCCACCTATAACCTGAAAGATTGCGAGCTGGTCACGCGGATCTTTCATAAAACGGAGATCATGCCCTTCCTGCTGGAGCGCGCCACGGTCAACGGACTGGCGGCGGATCGTCATGGGGGGTCGGTGGCCGCTTTCGGTCATCTTTATATCCCACGGATGCATCGCGCGGGCTATGTTGCGCCGAATCTCGGCGAAGTCCCCCCTCAGGCAAGCCCGGGGGGCTACGTCATGGATTCCCGGCCAGGGCTGTACGATTCCGTGCTGGTGTTGGATTATAAAAGCCTCTATCCGTCGATCATACGCACCTTTTTGATCGATCCGGTCGGGCTGGTGGAGGGAATGGCGCAGCCCGACGAGGAACACAGCACTGAGGGGTTCTTGGGCGCGCGATTTTCGCGCGATAAAAACTGCCTGCCGGATATCGTCAGCCAGATCTGGCTGGGGCGTGAAGAGGCGAAACGTCAGGGCAATAAACCGCTCTCTCAGGCATTAAAAATAATCATGAATGCCTTCTATGGCGTGCTGGGCACCAGCGCCTGCCGCTTTTTCGATCCCCGGCTGGCCTCCTCAATTACCATGCGGGGACACGAGATCATGCGCCAGACAAAAGCGCTGGTGGAATCTCAGGGCTATGACGTGATTTACGGCGACACCGATTCCACCTTCGTCTGGCTAAAGGGCGCGCACGGGGAGGCGGACGCCTCACGAATCGGCAAAGAGCTGGTCGCGTACGTCAACAGCTGGTGGCAACAGCATTTGCAAAAAGAGCGGTTAACCAGCGCGTTAGAGCTGGAATTTGAAACCCATTTTTGCCGGTTTTTAATGCCGACAATTCGGGGCACCGATCAGGGAAGCAAAAAACGCTATGCGGGATTAATTCAGGAGGGTGAAGCGCAGCGCATGGTCTTTAAAGGGCTGGAAACGGTCCGTACCGACTGGACCCCGCTCGCTCAGCAATTCCAGCAGACGCTGTACCTGAAGATTTTTCGGCGTGAGCCGTACCAGGATTTTGTACGCGAGACCATCGCCAGCCTGATGGCCGGCGAGCTGGACGCACAGCTGGTTTACCGTAAACGCCTGCGTCGCCCGCTGGCTGAATATCAGCGTAACGTCCCGCCCCACGTTCGGGCTGCGCGTCTGGCTGATGAAGAGAATGCACGCCTCGGTCGCGCCCTGCAGTATCAAAACCGCGGTAGCATAAAATACGTCTGGACCACCAGCGGCCCGGAGCCTGTTGATTATCAGCGTTCGCCACTGGACTATGAACACTACCTGACGCGTCAGCTTCAACCCGTCGCGGATGGAATATTACCGTTTATGGATGATGACTTTGCTACACTAGTGACAGGGCAACTGGGGCTATTTTGACGCGTGACGAAAACGCCGCCATCCAGTACCATAGCGCCCTTTCCATTCCCGGACCCATTTTTCGATGGCCGTCATTTTTTGACGGTGGTCGAACTATTGCCTGCAATTAAAGATTAGAGCCGAACAACTATGCCTTTTACACTTGGTCAACGCTGGATCAGCGATACAGAAAGCGAACTCGGATTAGGAACAGTCGTGGCGCTGGATGCGCGCATGGTCACCATTATGTTTCCTGCAACGGGTGAAAACCGTCTGTACGCACGCAATGACTCCCCTGTCACCCGCGTGATGTTCAATCCGGGTGACACCGTTACCAGCCATGAAGGCTGGCAGCTGAAGATTGAAGACGTAAAAGAAGAGAATGGACTGCTCGCCTACACGGGAACCCGTCTTGATACCAACGAGACGAATGTGATGCTGCGCGAAGTGCTGCTCGACAGCCGACTGGTGTTCAGCAAGCCGCAGGATCGCCTGTTCGCCGGTCAGATTGACCGTATGGATCGCTTCTCGCTGCGCTATCGCGCACGTAAATTCCAGAGTGAGCAGTACCGCATGCCGTGGAGCGGCCTGCGTGGCCAGCGTACCAGCCTGATCCCGCATCAGCTGAATATTGCCCACGATGTGGGCCGTCGACATGCGCCGCGCGTTCTGCTCGCCGATGAAGTTGGCCTCGGTAAAACCATCGAAGCCGGTATGATCCTGCACCAACAACTGCTCAGCGGTGCAGCGGAACGCGTGCTGATTGTGGTGCCGGAAACGCTGCAGCATCAGTGGCTGGTAGAAATGCTGCGTCGCTTCAACCTGCGTTTCTCTCTGTTTGATGACGAGCGTTACGCGGAAGCTCAGCACGATGCCGATAATCCCTTTGAAACCGAACAGCTGGTGATCTGCTCGCTGGACTTCGTTCGCCGCAGCAAACAGCGTCTGGAGCATCTCTGCGACGCCGAATGGGATCTGATGGTCGTCGATGAAGCCCATCACCTGGTGTGGAGCGAAAATGCCCCCAGCCGTGAATATCTGGCCATCGAACAGCTGGCCGAACGCGTCCCGGGTATTTTGCTGTTAACCGCGACCCCGGAACAGCTGGGTCTGGAAAGCCACTTTGCCCGTCTGCGTCTGCTGGACCCGAACCGTTTCCACGATTTCGACCTGTTTGTTGAAGAGCAGCAAAACTACCGTCCGGTTGCTGACGCCGTAGCCCTGCTTCTGGCAGGCAAACATCTGTCTAACGACGAACTTAATACCCTCAGCGATCTGATTGGCGAACAGGATATTGAGCCGTTATTGCAGGTGGCGAACAGCGACCGTGAAGATGCGGCGTCCGCACGGCAGGAACTGATCGCCATGCTGATGGATCGCCACGGCACCAGCCGCGTGCTGTTCCGTAACACCCGAAATGGGGTGAAGGGCTTCCCGAAACGCGAACTGCACACCATCCGGCTGCCGCTGCCTACCCAGTACCAGACGGCAATTAAAGTCTCCGGCATCATGGGTGCCCGTAAAACGGCAGAAGAGCGTGCGCGAGACATGCTCTATCCGGAACAGATTTATCAGGAATTTGAAGGCGATACCGGAACCTGGTGGAACTTCGATCCCCGCGTTGAATGGCTGATGGGCTATCTGACGGCCCATCGCTCACAGAAAGTGCTGGTGATTTGTGCCAAAGCGGCCACCGCGCTGCAGCTGGAGCAGGTCCTGCGCGAACGCGAAGGCATCCGCGCCGCCGTGTTCCACGAAGGCATGTCTATTGTCGAACGCGACCGTGCCGCCGCCTGGTTTGGTGAAGAAGACAGCGGCGCGCAGGTACTGCTGTGTTCTGAAATCGGCTCAGAAGGCCGTAACTTCCAGTTTGCCAGCCATCTGGTGATGTTCGATCTGCCCTTCAACCCGGACCTGCTGGAGCAGCGTATTGGTCGTCTGGATCGTATTGGTCAGGCGCATGATATTCAGATCCACGTCCCTTATCTGGAAAAAACGGCCCAGTCCGTCCTGGTTCGCTGGTTCCATGAAGGCCTCGACGCCTTTGAGCATACCTGCCCAACGGGTCGCACCATTTACGATCAGGTCCACAGCGATCTGATTGGCTATCTGGCCGCACCAGAAAACACCGACGGCTTTGACGACCTCATCAAAGCCTGCCGTGAAAAACATGACGCGCTGAAGCTGCAACTGGAACAGGGCCGCGACCGTTTGCTGGAGATCCACTCTAACGGCGGTGAAAAAGCGCAGGCGCTGGCTGAAAGCATCGAGGAGCAGGATGACGACACCAGCCTGATTAGCTTCGCGATGAATCTCTTCGATATCGTTGGCATCAATCAGGACGATCGTGGCGAAAACATGATTGTGCTGACCCCCTCTGACCATATGCTGGTGCCTGATTTCCCGGGCCTGCCGGAGGATGGCTGTACGATCACCTTTGAGCGTGATATTGCCCTCTCCCGTGAGGATGCGCAGTTTATTACCTGGGAACATCCGCTGATTCGTAACGGTCTGGATCTGATCCTGTCTGGCGATACCGGTAGCAGCACCATTTCACTGTTGAAGAACAAAGCGTTGCCAGTCGGCACGCTGTTGCTTGAGCTGATTTACGTGGTGGAAGCCCAGGCACCGAAACAGCTGCAGCTCAACCGTTTCCTGCCGGCAACCCCGGTACGTCTGATGCTGGACAAAAACGGGACTAACCTGGCCGCTCAGGTTGAGTTTGAGAGCTTCAACCGCCAGTTGAGCGCCGTAAACCGCCATACCGGCAGTAAGCTGGTGAATGCGGTCCAGCAGGATGTTCATGCCATCCTGCAGCAAGGCGAAGTGCAGATCGAGAAAGCCGCACGTGCGCTGATTGATGCGGCGCGTCGCGAGGCCGATGAAAAACTGTCTGCTGAGCTGTCACGCCTGGAAGCGCTGAAAGCGGTGAATCCAAACATTCGTGACGATGAACTGGCTGCGATTGAGAGTAATCGTCTGCAGGTGCTGGAAAGCCTGGATCAGGCAAGCTGGCGACTGGATGCGCTGCGCCTGATCGTCGTGACGCATCAGTAACCGGAGCGCAATATGATCATGGAGACCTACAATCCGCCAACAGATCCCTGGCTGGTCATTCTGTATCAGGATGAGCACATTATGGTGGTCAATAAGCCAAGCGGCTTATTGTCCGTGCCGGGGCGGCTGGAGGAGCATAAAGACAGCGTGATGACGCGCGTTCAGCGTGATTATCCGCAGGCAGAATCCGTCCATCGCCTGGATATGGCGACCAGCGGCGTGATTGTAGTGGCTCTGAACAAAGCAGCAGAACGTGAGCTGAAGCGTCAGTTCCGTGAACGCGAGCCGAAGAAGCAGTATATCGCCCGCATCTGGGGACATCCTGAAAAAGCAGAAGGGCTGGTCGATTTACCGCTGATTTGCGACTGGCCAAACCGTCCAAAGCAGATGGTCTGCTTTGAGACGGGGAAACCTGCGCAAACGGAGTACGAGGTTCTGGAATATGCGCCGGATAACACCGCGCGGATACGGCTTAAGCCGATTACCGGGCGCTCTCACCAGCTGCGCGTCCATATGCTGGCGCTGGGGCATCCGATTCTCGGCGATCGCTTCTACGCCACACCGGAAGCGCTGGCGATGGCCCCGCGCTTACAGCTGCATGCTGAAATGCTCACTATCACCCATCCGGTCTTTGGTAATGCCATGACCTTTAAGGCCCCCGCCGACTTCTAAAAAAATGCCCGGTTAAACCGGGCATTA
>NZ_JAIWPG020000023.1 GCF_020532665.2 Lelliottia sp. WAP21 | reverse complement strand
GACTGCTAAGTCTACCTGTACCGGCGTTGAAATGTTCCGCAAACTGCTGGACGAAGGCCGTGCTGGTGAGAACGTTGGTGTTCTGCTGCGTGGTATCAAACGTGAAGAAATCGAACGTGGTCAGGTTCTGGCTAAGCCAGGCTCTATCAAGCCGCACACCAAATTCGAATCTGAAGTTTATATCCTGTCCAAAGATGAAGGCGGCCGTCATACTCCGTTCTTCAAAGGCTACCGTCCACAGTTCTACTTCCGTACAACTGACGTGACCGGTACCATCGAACTGCCAGAAGGCGTTGAGATGGTCATGCCAGGTGACAACATTCAGATGGTTGTTACCCTGATCCACCCAATCGCGATGGATGACGGTCTGCGTTTCGCAATCCGTGAAGGCGGCCGTACCGTTGGCGCGGGCGTTGTTGCTAAAGTAATCAGCTAATATCACGTTTTATTAAACGTTATTAGTTTAAAACCCCGAAATTTATTTCGGGGTTTTTTTATTGGATAAATAACGCTGCTCTTTTCGTATATAAATGATTTTTTGATATTTTTTGTTAAGTTGAAATGACGCTTTCCCGGCACTTACGAAGTAATGAATGGGGCAGGGGTGTCGACAGCCCACCTCAGAACTCCCACCAAACGATAACCCCCGGCATGGCATAAATGCATTAAAACTGGTTCCGGTATAAGCTGGAAAAGAGTATTACAGTTTTAGTATTGCATTGCGAATCGGAATCATTTACGCTTTTAGATAATCAGAGCAGGAGTTTTTATGTACATCTGTTTATGCAACGGCGTAACTGATAAAAAAATACGCCAGGCGGTTCGCCAGTTTACCCCTCAGTCTTTTCAACAGCTTAGGAAGTTTATCCCTGTTGGTAATCAGTGTGGCAAGTGTGTTCGTGCTGCACGTGAGATTATGCAGGATGAGCTAATGCAGCTTCCTGAATTTAAAGAAATTGCCTGAGCCGCATTGTAAAAAAATCGTCCTCAAGCCCGTCTCATTTTAAGATCATTTTTTTGACTTACTCCGTACCCCATCTACGCTTCATGTAGTGGAAGCGGAGGAAGCAATATGAAAGGTGATATTAAGATAATAAATTATCTCAATAAATTATTGGGAAACGAGCTTGTCGCAATCAACCAGTATTTTCTTCATGCAAGAATGTTCAAGAACTGGGGTCTGAAACGTCTTAATGATGTTGAATATCATGAATCTATCGATGAGATGAAGCACGCTGATAAGTATATTGAGCGTATTCTCTTCCTCGAAGGAATCCCAAATCTGCAGGACCTGGGTAAATTAGGTATCGGTGAAGATGTTGAAGAGATGCTACGTTCGGATCTTCGACTCGAGCTGGAAGGTGTGCGCGATATGCGTGAAGCCATAGCCTATGCCGACAGCGTTCATGACTACGTCAGCCGCGATATGATGATAGAGATCCTCGCGGATGAAGAAGGTCATATCGACTGGCTGGAGACCGAACTGGATCTGATCCAGAAAATGGGTATCCAGAACTATCTTCAGGCGCAGATTCGCGAAGAGTAGAACAACCTCAGGAAGGGCGGTGCCCTTCCTTATTAGTGGGTCAAAAAATCAATGAAGTAGACGGTTCCGCCCAGGGCAAGAAAAGGGCCGAAAGGGAGTACCGCGCTTTTTTTTCTGAACAGTAAATATCCTGCCAGCGCATACAGCAAACCACTTGTTGAGGCGACGAATAAAACGGCGGGCAAACATTGCCATCCAAACCACGCCCCGGTTGCTGCCAGCAATTTAAAATCACCATACCCCATCCCTTTCTTCTTTGTGGCAAAGAACATTGCCCAAAAGAGCGACCACAACAGGGTATAACCTAACACCGCTCCCCAGATTGCATCGACAAGGTCAGTCATATTTGTTGTGGCATTAAAAATGAGTCCCAGCCACAGCAGGGGGAGGGTGAGCACGTCAGGCAGTAAAAACGTTCTGGAGTCTATCTCTGAAAGAGCAAAGGCAAACCAGCCAAAGGTATATAACGCCAGCGCCAGCGAAAGATTATCACCCTGAAAAAGGCCGCAGAAGACGGCGAAAAGTAAACATCCCGCCTCCTGAACTGGATATCGCCAGGAGATCCGCTCGTGGCAATAGCGACATTTCCCGCCAAGGCGTAGGTAGCTAAACAAAGGCAGACAATCAGACCATGTCAGAGGGTGATGGCAGAGGCAGCATTGCGAGCCCGACAGGATGAAGGGGGTTTTGATGCACCTGACACCCGTCTCTTCCTGTTCTACTAAGGCCGGTAAGCGACAGGTTATAAGCGTCATAACCCATCCGCTCAGTAGACCAAGTAGCGGCATGATGAGCCACGTAACCAAGAGGCTACATGAGTATTCGTTTAGGGTGATCATGCTGAAGTTCATTCTGACATCACACCTGGCAGAAGGCGAAAAGTGCTGTTCAGGCCGACGCTGAGTATAGTGATCACGTGCAGGGTCCTTTAATCGTGAGTCCTCATCTTGACGCTGTAAATATCAGAGAGTTTATCCGCCCCCCTTGTACCCAGCGTTAGCCTGAAAACAGGCGTACTTGTGCTGAGTTTAAATGACCTTCCTGTCGCATGGTCCATAAACCCGGCGGGAAAGGGGCTTTTCAGATTATCTAAAGGAAGGGCAGGAATGTTATGACCCCCCCTCCATTTAGTCTCAGGGGGAGAATCGTTTATCTGAGGCATATGCGGACAGGATGGGGGGCAGTAAAGGGCCGGTATAGTCGCGATACAGGCGTTGAGTCTGGCCGTGAGTGAGTCTGAATGAAGATATCTGTCTTTATCGGGAACAGTTGCCTTGCAACACGCTTTGAAATGAGTATAATGCGTGGGCTTGTCGATATGACAACAAGTTCGAAAGAACTCATGATAGCGTTTATTTTTGCTATCAGACAACGTTCCCAATTAGGGGACAATGTAAGAACGATTACACTCTCCCATCAATCGTAATGGGTTTGAGTAGTGATCATTTTCGTTTATAAAATAATTGGAGCTCTGGTCTCATGCAGAACCAAAGAATCCGTATCCGCCTGAAAGCGTTTGATCATCGTCTGATTGATCAATCAACCGCGGAAATCGTCGAGACTGCTAAGCGCACTGGTGCGCAAGTCCGTGGTCCGATCCCGCTGCCGACCCGCAAAGAGCGCTTCACTGTTCTGATCTCTCCGCACGTTAACAAAGATGCGCGCGATCAGTACGAAATCCGCACTCACAAGCGTCTGGTTGACATCGTTGAGCCAACCGAGAAAACCGTTGATGCTCTGATGCGTCTGGATCTGGCTGCCGGTGTAGACGTGCAGATCAGCCTGGGTTAATCAGGTCATCGAGCGATTGAGAGGTTGATACAATGATTGGTTTAGTCGGTAAAAAAGTGGGAATGACCCGCATCTTCACTGAAGATGGCGTATCTATCCCAGTAACCGTAATCGAAGTTGAAGCAAACCGCGTTACTCAGGTTAAAGACCTGGCTAACGATGGCTACCGCGCTGTTCAGGTTACCACTGGTGCTAAAAAAGCTAACCGTGTAACCAAACCAGAAGCGGGTCACTTCGCTAAAGCTGGCGTTGAAGCTGGCCGTGGTCTGTGGGAATTCCGTCTTGCTGAAGGCGAAGAGTTCACCGTGGGTCAGGACATTAGCGTTGAGCTGTTTGCTGAAGTTAAAAAAGTTGACGTAACCGGTACCTCTAAAGGTAAAGGTTTTGCTGGTACCGTTAAGCGCTGGAACTTCCGTACTCAGGATGCCACGCACGGTAACTCCTTGTCTCACCGCGTTCCGGGTTCTATCGGTCAGAACCAGACTCCGGGCAAAGTGTTCAAAGGCAAGAAAATGGCAGGTCAGCTGGGTAACGAACGTGTGACTGTTCAGAGCCTGGACGTAGTACGTGTTGACGCTGAGCGCAACCTGCTGCTGGTTAAAGGTGCAGTTCCGGGTGCAACCGGTAGCGACCTGATCGTTAAACCAGCTGTGAAGGCGTAAGGGGATAGCAATGGAATTAGTATTGAAAGACGCGCAGAGCGCGCTGACTGTTTCCGAAACTACCTTCGGTCGTGATTTCAACGAAGCGCTGGTTCACCAGGTTGTAGTTGCTTATGCAGCTGGTGCTCGTCAGGGTACTCGTGCTCAGAAGACTCGTGCTGAAGTAACTGGTTCCGGCAAAAAGCCGTGGCGCCAGAAAGGTACCGGCCGTGCGCGTTCAGGTTCTATTAAGAGCCCGATCTGGCGTTCCGGTGGCGTGACCTTCGCTGCTCGCCCGCAGGACCACAGTCAAAAAGTAAACAAAAAGATGTACCGCGGCGCGCTGAAAAGCATTCTGTCCGAACTGGTACGTCAGGATCGTCTGATCGTTGTCGAATCATTCTCTGTTGAAGCGCCTAAAACTAAGCTGCTGGCACAGAAACTGAAAGACATGGCTCTGGAAGATGTGCTGATCATCACCGGTGAGCTGGACGAAAATCTGTTCCTGGCTGCGCGCAACCTGCACAAGGTTGACGTACGCGATGCAACAGGTATCGACCCGGTTAGCCTGATCGCCTTCGACAAAGTCGTAATGACTGCTGATGCTGTTAAGCAAGTTGAGGAGATGCTGGCATGATTCGTGAAGAACGTCTGCTGAAGGTGCTTCGCGCACCGCACGTTTCTGAAAAAGCGTCTGCTGCGATGGAAAAAACCAATACCATCGTTCTCAAAGTTGCTAAAGACGCGACCAAAGCAGAAATCAAAGCTGCTGTGCAGAAACTGTTTGAAGTCGAAGTCGAAGTCGTTAACACCCTGGTAGTTAAAGGGAAAGTTAAACGTCACGGACAGCGTATCGGTCGTCGTAGCGACTGGAAAAAAGCTTACGTCACCCTGAAGGAAGGCCAGAATCTGGACTTCGTCGGCGGCGCTGAGTAAGTCGGAGGAGTAATACAATGGCAGTTGTTAAATGTAAACCGACATCTCCGGGTCGTCGCCACGTTGTTAAAGTGGTCAACCCAGAGCTGCACAAGGGCAAGCCTTTTGCTCCGCTGGTTGAAAAAAACAGCAAATCCGGTGGTCGTAACAACAATGGCCGTATCACCACTCGTCATATCGGTGGTGGTCACAAGCAGGCTTACCGTATTGTTGACTTCAAACGCAACAAAGATGGTATCCCGGCAATTGTTGAGCGTCTTGAGTACGATCCGAACCGTTCCGCGAACATCGCGCTGGTTCTGTACAAAGATGGCGAACGCCGTTACATCCTGGCCCCTAAAGGCCTGAAAGCTGGCGACCAGATTCAGTCTGGCGTTGATGCTGCAATCAAAGCAGGCAACACCCTGCCGATGCGCAATATCCCGGTTGGTTCTACTGTTCATAACGTAGAAATGAAACCAGGTAAAGGCGGTCAGCTGGCACGTTCCGCTGGTACTTACGTTCAGATCGTTGCTCGTGATGGTGCTTATGTCACCCTGCGTCTGCGTTCTGGTGAAATGCGTAAAGTCGAAGCAGACTGCCGCGCTACTCTGGGCGAAGTTGGCAATGCTGAGCATATGCTGCGCGTTCTGGGTAAAGCTGGTGCTGCACGCTGGCGTGGTGTTCGTCCTACCGTTCGCGGTACTGCGATGAACCCAGTCGACCACCCACATGGTGGTGGTGAAGGTCGTAACTTTGGTAAGCACCCGGTATCCCCGTGGGGCGTTCAGACCAAAGGTAAGAAGACCCGCAGCAACAAGCGTACTGATAAATTTATCGTACGTCGCCGTAGCAAATAATATTAGAGGATAAGCCATGCCACGTTCTCTCAAGAAAGGTCCTTTTATTGACCTGCACTTGCTGAAGAAGGTAGAGAAAGCGGTGGAAAGCGGAGACAAGAAGCCCCTGCGCACTTGGTCCCGTCGTTCAACGATCTTTCCTAACATGATCGGTTTGACCATCGCTGTCCATAATGGTCGTCAGCACGTTCCAGTCTTTGTTTCCGACGAAATGGTCGGTCACAAACTGGGTGAATTCGCACCGACTCGTACTTATCGCGGCCACGCTGCTGATAAAAAAGCGAAGAAGAAATAAGGTAGGAGGAAGAGATGGAAACTTTAGCTCAACATCGCCATGCTCGTTCTTCTGCTCAGAAGGTTCGCCTTGTTGCTGACCTGATTCGCGGTAAGAAAGTGTCGCAGGCCCTGGACATCCTGACCTATACCAACAAGAAAGCTGCGGTATTGGTCAAGAAAGTACTGGAATCTGCCATTGCTAACGCTGAACACAACGATGGCGCTGACATTGACGATCTGAAAGTTGCGAAAATTTTCGTAGATGAAGGCCCAAGCATGAAGCGCATTATGCCGCGTGCGAAAGGTCGTGCAGATCGCATCCTGAAGCGCACCAGCCACATTACTGTGGTTGTGTCCGATCGCTGAGACTCTGGAGACTAGCAATGGGTCAGAAAGTACATCCTAATGGTATTCGCCTGGGTATTGTAAAACCATGGAATTCAACCTGGTTTGCGAACACCAAAGAATTCGCTGACAACCTGGACAGCGATTTTAAAGTACGTCAGTACCTGACTAAGGAACTGGCTAAAGCGTCTGTATCTCGTATCGTTATCGAGCGTCCAGCTAAGAGCATCCGTGTGACTATTCACACTGCTCGTCCTGGCATCGTGATCGGTAAGAAAGGCGAAGACGTAGAAAAACTGCGCAAGGTCGTAGCGGATATCGCTGGCGTTCCTGCACAGATCAATATCGCTGAAGTTCGTAAGCCTGAACTGGACGCTAAATTGGTTGCTGACAGCATCACTTCTCAGCTGGAACGTCGTGTTATGTTCCGTCGTGCTATGAAGCGTGCTGTACAGAACGCAATGCGTCTGGGCGCTAAAGGTATCAAAGTTGAAGTTAGCGGCCGTCTGGGCGGCGCGGAAATCGCACGTACCGAATGGTACCGCGAAGGTCGCGTACCGTTGCACACACTGCGTGCTGACATCGACTACAACACCTCTGAAGCGCACACCACTTACGGTGTAATCGGCGTTAAGGTATGGATCTTCAAAGGTGAGATCCTGGGTGGTATGGCTGCTGTTGAACAACCGGAAAAACCGGCTGCGCAACCTAAAAAGCAGCAGCGTAAAGGCCGTAAATAAGGAGCGTCGCTGATGTTACAACCAAAGCGTACAAAATTCCGTAAAGTGCACAAAGGCCGCAACCGTGGTCTGGCGCAGGGTACGGATGTTAGCTTCGGCTCTTTCGGTCTGAAAGCTGTTGGCCGTGGGCGTCTGACTGCACGTCAGATCGAAGCAGCACGTCGTGCAATGACCCGTGCAGTTAAGCGTCAAGGTAAAATCTGGATCCGTGTATTCCCGGACAAACCAATTACCGAGAAGCCGCTGGAAGTTCGTATGGGTAAAGGTAAAGGTAACGTGGAGTACTGGGTTGCCTTGATCCAACCGGGCAAAGTCCTGTATGAAATGGACGGTGTACCGGAAGAGCTGGCCCGTGAAGCATTCGGCCTGGCAGCAGCGAAACTGCCGATTAAAACCACCTTTGTAACTAAGACGGTGATGTAATGAAAGCAAATGAGCTGCGTGAAAAAAGCGTTGAAGAGCTGAACGCTGAGCTGCTGAACCTGCTGCGTGAGCAGTTTAACCTGCGCATGCAGGCTGCAAGTGGCCAGCTGCAACAGACTCACCTGCTGAAGCAAGTGCGTCGTGATGTTGCACGCGTTAAGACTTTACTGACTCAGAAGGCGGGTGCGTAATGACCGATAAAATCCGTACTCTGCAAGGTCGTGTTGTTAGCGACAAAATGGAGAAATCCATTGTTGTAGCTATCGAACGTATTGTGAAACACCCGATCTACGGTAAATTCATCAAGCGTACGACCAAACTGCACGTACATGACGAGAACAACGAATGTGGTATCGGCGACAAGGTTGAAATCCGTGAATGCCGTCCACTGTCCAAGACTAAGTCCTGGACGCTGGTTCGCGTTGTAGAGAAAGCGGTTCTGTAATAGAGTTAGCCTTCTCAATACGAATAAACGGCTCAGCAATGAGCCGTTTATTTTTTCTACCCATATTGTAGAAGCGGTGTTATAATGCCGCGCCCTCGATATGGGGCTTTTTAACGGCTCTGATTTTGGAGTCTCAGGTAGTAGTTGACATTAGCGGAGCACTGAAATGATCCAAGAACAGACTATGCTGAACGTCGCCGACAACTCCGGTGCACGTCGCGTAATGTGTATCAAGGTTCTGGGTGGCTCGCACCGTCGCTACGCAGGCGTAGGCGACATCATCAAGATCACCATCAAGGAAGCAATTCCACGTGGTAAGGTCAAAAAAGGTGATGTGCTGAAAGCGGTAGTGGTGCGCACCAGAAAGGGTGTTCGTCGCCCTGACGGTTCTGTCATTCGCTTCGATGGTAATGCATGCGTTATTTTAAACAATAACAGCGAGCAGCCTATCGGCACGCGTATCTTTGGGCCGGTAACTCGTGAGCTTCGTACTGAGAAGTTCATGAAAATTATCTCTCTGGCACCAGAAGTACTCTAAGGAGCGAATCATGGCAGCGAAAATCCGTCGTGATGACGAAGTTATCGTGTTAACCGGTAAAGATAAAGGTAAACGCGGTAAAGTAAAAAATGTTCTGTCTTCCGGCAAGATCATTGTTGAAGGTATCAACCTGGTTAAGAAACATCAGAAGCCGGTTCCGGCCCTGAACCAACCAGGTGGCATCGTTGAAAAAGAAGCTGCTATTCAGGTTTCTAACGTTGCGCTCTTCAACTCGGCAACCGGTAAGGCTGACCGTGTAGGCTTTAGATTTGAAGATGGCAAAAAAGTCCGTTTCTTCAAATCGAACAGCGAAACTATCAAGTAATTTGGAGTAGTACGATGGCGAAACTGCATGATTACTACAAAGACGAAGTAGTTAGCAAACTCATGACTGAGTTTAACTACAATTCTGTCATGCAAGTCCCTCGGGTCGAGAAGATCACCCTGAACATGGGTGTTGGTGAAGCGATCGCTGACAAAAAACTGCTGGATAACGCAGCAGCTGATTTGACAGCTATCTCCGGTCAAAAGCCGTTGATCACCAAAGCACGCAAATCTGTTGCAGGCTTCAAAATCCGTCAGGGCTATCCGATCGGCTGTAAAGTAACTCTGCGTGGCGAACGCATGTGGGAGTTCCTTGAGCGCCTGATCTCTATTGCTGTTCCACGTATCCGTGACTTCCGTGGCTTGTCCGCTAAGTCTTTCGACGGTCGTGGTAACTACAGCATGGGTGTCCGTGAGCAGATCATCTTCCCAGAGATCGACTACGATAAAGTCGACCGCGTGCGTGGTTTGGATATTACCATTACCACTACTGCGAACTCTGACGAAGAAGGCCGTGCTCTGCTGGCTGCCTTTGACTTCCCGTTCCGCAAGTAAGGTAGGGTTACTGAATGGCTAAGCAATCAATGAAAGCACGCGAAGTAAAGCGCGTAGCTTTAGCTGATAAATTCTTCGCTAAACGCGCTGAACTGAAAGCGATCATTTCTGATGTGAACGCTTCCGACGAAGATCGTTGGAATGCTGTTCTCAAGCTGCAGTCTCTGCCGCGTGATTCCAGCCCGTCTCGTCAGCGTAACCGCTGCCGTCAAACAGGTCGTCCACATGGTTATGTGGGCAAGTTCGGGTTGAGCCGTATCAAACTGCGTGAAGCCGCCATGCGCGGTGAAGTACCAGGCTTGAAAAAGGCTAGCTGGTAATTACCAATTGAATCACGGGAGTAAAGACAGATGAGCATGCAAGATCCGATCGCGGATATGCTGACCCGTATCCGTAACGGTCAGGCCGCGAACAAAGTTGCGGTCACCATGCCTTCCGCCAAGCTGAAAGTGGCAATTGCCAACGTGCTGAAGGAAGAAGGTTTTATCGAAGATTTTAAAGTTGAAGGCGACACCAAGCCGGAACTGGAACTTACGCTTAAGTATTTCCAGGGTAAAGCTGTTGTAGAAAGCATTCAGCGTGTCAGCCGCCCAGGCCTGCGCATCTATAAGAAAAAAGATGAGCTGCCTAAAGTTATGGCTGGTCTGGGTATCGCAGTTGTTTCTACCTCTAAAGGTGTTATGACTGATCGTGCAGCGCGCCAAGCTGGTCTTGGTGGCGAAATTATCTGCTACGTAGCCTAATCGGAGGAAAAAATGTCTCGTGTTGCTAAAGCACCGGTCGTTATTCCTGCCGGCGTTGATGTAAAAATCGACGGACAGGTTATTACGATCAAAGGTAAAAATGGCGAGCTGACTCGTACCCTCAACAATGCTGTTGAAGTTAAACATGCAGACAATGCTCTGACCTTCGGTCCACGTGATGGTTTCGTGGATGGATGGGCTCAGGCTGGTACCGCGCGTGCCCTGCTGAACTCAATGGTTGTTGGTGTTACCGAAGGCTTCACTAAAAAGCTTCAACTAGTTGGTGTAGGTTATCGTGCAGCGATCAAAGGGAATGCAGTAGGCCTGTCTCTGGGCTTCTCACACCCTGTTGAGCATCCGCTGCCAGCCGGTATCACTGCAGAATGTCCGTCTCAGACTGAAATCGTGCTGAAAGGCGCGGATAAACAGCTGATCGGTCAGGTTGCAGCAGATCTGCGCGCCTACCGTCGTCCTGAGCCTTATAAAGGCAAGGGTGTTCGTTACGCCGACGAAGTCGTGCGTACCAAAGAGGCTAAGAAGAAGTAAGGTAACACTATGGATAAGAAATCTGCTCGTATCCGTCGTGCGACCCGCGCACGCCGCAAGCTCAAAGAGCTGGGTGCAACTCGCCTGGTGGTACATCGTACCCCGCGTCATATTTACGCACAGGTCATTGCACCGAACGGTTCTGAAGTTCTGGTAGCTGCTTCTACAGTAGAAAAAGCTATTACAGAACAATTGAAGTACACCGGTAACAAAGACGCTGCTGCAGCTGTAGGTAAAGCTGTTGCTGAACGCGCTCTGGAAAAAGGCATCAAAGTTGTGTCCTTTGACCGTTCCGGGTTCCAATATCATGGTCGTGTCCAGGCACTGGCAGATGCTGCCCGTGAAGCTGGCCTTCAGTTCTAAGGTAGAGGTGTAAGATGGCTCACATCGAAAAACAGGCTGGCGAACTGCAGGAAAAGCTGATCGCGGTTAACCGCGTATCTAAAACCGTTAAAGGTGGTCGTATTTTCTCCTTCACAGCTCTGACTGTTGTTGGTGATGGTAATGGTCGCGTTGGTTTTGGTTACGGTAAAGCGCGTGAAGTTCCAGCAGCGATCCAGAAAGCGATGGAAAAAGCCCGTCGCAATATGATTAACGTCGCGCTGAACCACGGCACCCTGCAACACCCTGTAAAAGGTGTTCACACGGGTTCTCGTGTATTCATGCAGCCGGCTTCTGAAGGTACCGGTATTATTGCCGGTGGTGCAATGCGCGCCGTCCTGGAAGTCGCTGGAGTTCATAACGTTCTGGCCAAAGCATATGGTTCCACCAACCCGATTAACGTGGTTCGTGCAACTATTGATGGCCTGGAAAATATGAATTCTCCAGAAATGGTCGCTGCCAAGCGTGGTAAATCCGTTGAAGAAATTCTGGGGTAATTGACCATGGCAAAGACTATTAAAATCACTCAAACCCGCAGTGCAATCGGTCGTCTGCCGAAACACAAGGCAACGCTGCTTGGCCTGGGTCTGCGTCGTATTGGTCATACCGTTGAGCGTGAGGATACTCCCGCTGTACGTGGTATGGTCAACGCGGTTTACTTCATGGTTAAAGTTGAGGAGTAAGAGATGCGTTTAAATACTCTGTCTCCAGCCGAAGGCTCTAAAAAGGCGGGTAAACGCCTTGGTCGTGGTATCGGTTCTGGCCTCGGTAAAACCGGTGGTCGTGGTCACAAAGGTCAGAACTCTCGTTCTGGCGGTGGCGTACGTCGCGGTTTCGAGGGTGGCCAGATGCCACTGTACCGTCGTCTGCCGAAATTCGGCTTCACCTCTCGCAAAGCAGCGATTACAGCGGAAATCCGTCTGTCTGACCTGGCGAAAGTTGAAGGCGGCGTTGTTGACCTGAACACGCTGAAAGCAGCAAACATTATCGGTATCCAGATCGAGTTCGCGAAAGTGATCCTGGCTGGTGAAGTTTCAACTCCGGTAACTGTTCGTGGCTTGCGTGTATCTAAAGGCGCACGTGCTGCTATCGAAGCTGCTGGCGGTAAAATTGAGGAATAAGTAGCAGATGGCTAAGCAACCGGGATTAGATTTTCAAAGTGCCAAGGGTGGTTTTGGCGAACTTAAACGCAGACTTCTGTTTGTGGTTGGTGCGCTGATCGTTTTCCGAATTGGCTCTTTTATTCCGATCCCTGGTATCGATGCCGCTGTACTTGCCAAACTGCTTGAGCAACAGCGAGGTACCATCATTGAAATGTTCAACATGTTCTCTGGTGGTGCTCTCAGCCGTGCTTCAATCTTTGCACTGGGTATTATGCCGTACATTTCGGCATCAATTATTATCCAGCTGCTGACGGTCGTTCATCCGGCCCTGGCAGAGTTGAAGAAAGAAGGGGAGTCTGGTCGTCGTAAGATCAGCCAGTACACCCGTTACGGCACTCTGGTGCTGGCAATATTCCAGTCGATCGGTATTGCTACCGGTCTACCGAATATGCCTGGTATGCAAGGTCTGGTAATCAATCCAGGCTTTGCGTTCTATTTCACCGCTGTTGTAAGTCTGGTCACAGGAACGATGTTCCTGATGTGGCTCGGCGAACAGATTACTGAACGAGGTATCGGTAACGGTATCTCGATCATTATCTTCGCTGGTATCGTTGCGGGACTCCCGCCAGCCATTGCCCATACAATCGAGCAAGCGCGTCAAGGCGACCTGCACTTCCTTCTGTTGCTATTGGTTGCAGTGTTAGTATTTGCAGTGACGTTCTTTGTTGTCTTCGTTGAACGTGGTCAACGCCGCATTGTGGTGAACTACGCTAAGCGTCAACAGGGTCGTCGCGTGTATGCTGCACAGAGCACACATTTGCCGCTGAAAGTGAATATGGCGGGTGTAATCCCGGCAATCTTCGCTTCCAGTATCATTCTGTTCCCAGCGACCATCGCGTCATGGTTCGGGGGCGGTACTGGTTGGAACTGGCTGACAACAATTTCGCTGTATTTGCAGCCTGGGCAACCGCTTTATGTGTTACTCTATGCGTCTGCAATCATCTTCTTCTGTTTCTTCTATACGGCGTTGGTCTTCAACCCACGTGAAACAGCAGATAACCTGAAGAAGTCCGGTGCATTTGTACCAGGAATTCGTCCGGGAGAGCAAACGGCGAAGTATATCGATAAAGTAATGACTCGCCTGACTTTGGTTGGTGCGCTTTATATTACTTTTATCTGCCTGATCCCGGAGTTCATGCGTGATGCAATGAAAGTACCGTTCTACTTCGGTGGAACTTCACTGCTCATCGTTGTTGTCGTGATTATGGACTTTATGGCTCAAGTGCAAACTCTGATGATGTCAAGTCAGTACGAGTCTGCATTGAAGAAGGCGAACCTGAAAGGCTACGGCCGCTAAACGGTCGCCTGAGAAGTTACGGAGAGTAAAAATGAAAGTTCGTGCTTCCGTCAAGAAATTATGCCGTAACTGCAAAATCGTTAAGCGTGATGGTGTCATCCGTGTGATTTGCAGTGCCGAGCCGAAACATAAACAGCGCCAAGGCTGATTATTTCGCATATTTTTCTTGCAAAGTTGGGTTGAGCTGGCTAGATTAGCCAGCCAATCTTTTGTATGTCTGTGCGCAACCATTTGAGTATCCTGAAAACGGGCTTTTCAGCATGGTGTGTACATATTAAATAGTAGGAGTGCATAGTGGCCCGTATAGCAGGCATTAACATTCCTGATCAGAAACATGCTGTGATCGCATTAACTTCGATCTACGGCGTCGGCAAGACCCGTTCCAAGGCCATTTTGGCTGCAGCGGGTATCGCTGAAGATGTTAAGATCAGTGAGCTGTCTGAAGAACAAATCGACACGCTGCGTGACGAAGTTGCCAAATTTGTCGTTGAAGGTGATCTGCGCCGTGAAGTTAGCATGAGCATCAAGCGCCTTATGGACCTTGGTTGCTATCGCGGTTTGCGTCATCGTCGTGGTCTGCCAGTGCGCGGTCAGCGTACTAAGACCAACGCACGTACCCGTAAGGGTCCGCGCAAACCGATCAAGAAATAATCGGGGTGATTGAATAATGGCAAAGGCACCAATTCGTGCACGTAAGCGTGTAAGAAAACAAGTCTCTGACGGCGTGGCTCATATCCATGCTTCTTTTAACAACACCATCGTTACTATTACTGATCGTCAGGGTAACGCATTGGGTTGGGCAACAGCCGGTGGTTCCGGTTTCCGTGGTTCACGCAAATCCACTCCGTTTGCAGCTCAGGTTGCAGCAGAGCGTTGCGCTGAAGCCGTAAAAGAATACGGCATCAAGAATCTGGAAGTTATGGTTAAAGGTCCGGGTCCGGGTCGCGAATCTACTGTTCGTGCTCTGAACGCCGCTGGTTTCCGCATCACTAATATTACTGATGTGACTCCGATCCCTCATAACGGTTGTCGTCCGCCGAAAAAACGTCGCGTTTAACGCTTACGTTTTCTAGGATTGTTGGAGATAGAAAATGGCAAGATATTTGGGTCCTAAGCTCAAGCTGAGCCGTCGTGAGGGCACCGACTTATTCCTTAAGTCTGGCGTTCGCGCGATCGATACCAAGTGTAAAATTGAACAAGCTCCTGGCCAGCACGGTGCGCGTAAACCGCGTCTGTCTGACTATGGTGTGCAGTTGCGTGAAAAGCAGAAAGTTCGCCGTACCTACGGTGTGCTGGAGCGTCAGTTCCGTAACTACTATAAAGAAGCAGCACGTCTGAAAGGCAACACTGGTGAAAACCTGTTGGCTCTGCTGGAAGGTCGTCTGGACAACGTTGTTTACCGTATGGGCTTCGGTGCTACTCGCTCCGAGTCACGCCAGTTGGTTAGCCATAAAGCGATCATGGTAAACGGTCGTGTTGTTAACATCGCTTCTTATCAGGTTAAAGCGAATGACGTTGTTAGCATTCGTGAGAAAGCGAAAAAGCAATCTCGCGTGAAAGCCGCTCTGGAGCTGGCTGAGCAGCGTGAAAAGCCAACCTGGCTGGAAGTTGATGCTGGCAAGATGGAAGGCACGTTCAAGCGTCAGCCGGAACGTTCTGATCTGTCTGCGGACATTAACGAACACCTGATCGTCGAGCTTTACTCCAAGTAAAGCTTAGTACCAAAGAGAGGACACAATGCAGGGTTCTGTGACAGAGTTTCTAAAACCGCGCCTGGTAGATATCGAGCAAGTGAGTTCGACGCACGCCAAGGTGACCCTTGAGCCTTTAGAGCGTGGCTTTGGCCATACTCTGGGTAACGCACTGCGCCGTATTCTGCTCTCATCGATGCCGGGTTGTGCGGTGACCGAAGTTGAGATTGATGGTGTACTTCATGAGTACAGCACCAAAGAAGGTGTTCAGGAGGATATCCTGGAAATCCTGCTCAACCTGAAAGGGCTTGCGGTGAGAGTTCAGGGGAAAGATGAAGTTATCCTTACCTTGAATAAATCTGGCATTGGCCCTGTGACTGCAGCCGACATTACCCACGACGGTGATGTCGAAATCGTCAAGCCGCAGCACGTGATCTGCCACCTGACCGATGAGAACGCAGCGATTAGCATGCGTATCAAAGTTCAGCGCGGTCGTGGTTATGTGCCGGCTTCTGCCCGAATTCATTCGGAAGAAGATGAGCGCCCAATCGGCCGTCTGCTGGTCGACGCATGCTACAGCCCTGTAGAGCGTATTGCCTACAATGTTGAAGCAGCGCGTGTAGAACAGCGTACCGACCTGGACAAGCTGGTCATCGAAATGGAAACCAACGGCACAATCGATCCTGAAGAGGCGATTCGTCGTGCGGCAACCATCCTGGCAGAACAACTGGAAGCTTTCGTTGACTTACGTGATGTACGTCAGCCAGAAGTGAAAGAAGAGAAACCAGAATTCGATCCGATCCTGCTGCGCCCTGTTGACGATCTGGAATTGACTGTCCGCTCTGCTAACTGCCTTAAAGCAGAAGCTATCCACTATATCGGTGATCTGGTACAGCGTACCGAGGTTGAGTTGCTGAAAACGCCGAACCTGGGTAAAAAATCTCTTACTGAGATTAAAGACGTGCTGGCTTCACGTGGTCTTTCTCTGGGCATGCGCCTGGAAAACTGGCCACCGGCAAGCATTGCTGACGAGTAACCGGATCACAGGTTAAGGTTTTACTGAGAAGGATAAGGTCATGCGCCATCGTAAGAGTGGTCGTCAACTGAACCGCAACAGCAGCCATCGCCAGGCTATGTTCCGCAACATGGCAGGTTCACTGGTTCGTCATGAGATCATCAAGACGACCCTGCCTAAAGCGAAAGAGCTGCGTCGCGTAGTTGAGCCGCTGATTACTCTTGCCAAGACTGACAGCGTTGCAAATCGTCGTCTGGCATTCGCCCGCACTCGTGATAACGAGATCGTGGCAAAACTGTTTAACGAGCTGGGCCCGCGTTTCGCGACCCGCGCCGGTGGTTACACTCGTATTCTGAAGTGTGGCTTCCGTGCAGGCGACAACGCTCCGATGGCTTACATCGAGCTGGTTGATCGTTCTGAGTCGAAAGCAGAAGCTGCTGCAGAGTAATCTGCAGTAACGTAAAGAAACCCGCTTCGGCGGGTTTTTTTATATCCGGTGTGCCCTCATATTCTCTACAATACCCCTGTCAATTCTTGTTCATCCTCTGGAGCACACGTAATGTGGTTACTCGATCAGTGGGCAGAACGCCATATTCTTGATGCCCAGCGTCAGGGAGAGTTCGACAACCTGCCAGGTTCTGGTGAACCCTTGATCCTGGACGACGACCTCCATGTCCCCACTGAACTCCGGGCAGGTTATCGCCTTCTTAAAAATGCCGGCTGTCTTCCCCCCGAGCTCCAGCAACGTAAGGAAGCGGTGGATCTTGCTGACCTGTTAAATTCGGTTCGTCAGGACGAACCAGAATATGAAGCGCTCAGTCGTCGTCTCGCGCTGCTTGAACTCAAATTACGTCAGGCAGGGTTAAGCACCGAGTTTCTTCATGGTGAGTATGCCCATAGTCTGGCGTCAAAAATTAAGGAGAATGAGTAATGTATCGTATTGGTCAGATCGCTAAACTTGCCGATGTAACACCCGATACCATTCGTTATTATGAAAAGCAGCAGATGATGGATCATGAAGTGCGCACGGAAGGAGGTTTCCGGCTCTATACGGAAAAGGATCTGCAGAGGCTGAGATTCATTCGACATGCACGACAGTTGGGTTTTACCCTGGATTCTATCCGAGAGCTGCTGTCGATCCGCATTGATCCCGAGCACCACACCTGCCAGGAATCTAAAAGTATTGTTCAGGCCCGGCTAAGTGAAGTTCAGGCACGTATTGAAGAATTGCAGACGATGCAGAGATCTTTGCAGAGACTTAACGATGCCTGCTGCGGTACAGCGCACAGCAGCATCTACTGCTCGATCCTGGAGACGCTTGAACAAGGCGTGCGCAGCGAAACGAAGGGATGTTGATTTTACAGAAAGGCAGGTCTACACTCCTGCTGTTTTTACACACAATCTGGAGAAATGATGAGCCGCTATCAGCATACGAAAGGCCAAATTCAGGACAATGCTATTGCAGCATTACTGCATGACCCGCTGTTTAAACAGCGTATTGAAAAGAATAAGAAAGGAAAAGGCAGTTATTTGCGGAAAGAGAAAAATGCAAAAGGACGTAACTGGGAGGCCAGTGGCAAGAAAGTGAATCGCTTTTTTGCCACTGGCCTTCTTAGTTTCTGGGCCTGATTAAGAACGGCTATTTTGTTCTTTCAACAGATCGCGAATTTCAGTAAGCAGGACTTCTTCTTTCGTTGGTGCAGGTGGCGCTTTAGGTTCTTCTTTTTTGCGGTTCAGCTTATTGATAAGCTTGATGGCCAGGAAGATCGCAAATGCAACGATAACAAAATCAAAGATATTCTGGATAAAAATGCCGTAATGCATCACTACAGCAGGGATATCTCCTTGAGCATCCCGAAGCGTAACGGCAAACTGTTTGAAATCAATGCCACCGATTAATAATCCCAAAGGTGGCATAATGATATCGGCGACGAGAGATGAAACGATCTTACCGAACGCTGCACCAATAATCACACCCACTGCCAAATCAACCACGTTCCCGCGCATCGCAAATTCGCGAAATTCTTTAACAAAACTCATTTCATTCTCCTTATGCCAGCTGACGATTATAAGTTTAACAAATCATTAGCTAATTACCATTCACGTTAAATAATCATCAGGAAAAAATAATCATTATAAAATAGAGGGGATTATCTGCAGGGTACCCATAAAGGCACCCTATCAGAATTACAGGAAGAATGGACTTGGCTGGAATAAGCGTTCAACGTCGGTAATAAACTTTTTATCCGTCAGGAACATAATGACGTGATCGCCTTGCTCAATACGTAAATTATCGTTTGCAATCATGACGTCGTTTCCACGCACTACGGCACCAATAATCGTACCTGGCGGCAGTTTAATTTCATCAATGGCGCGGCCGACAACTCGTGAGGTGGTTTCATCGCCGTGGGCTACGGCCTCGATGGCTTCCGCAACGCCACGGCGTAAGGAGGACACACCGACGATATCAGCTTTTCGCACGTGGCTCAGTAAGGCAGAAATCGTCGCCTGTTGTGGCGAAATAGCGATATCAATTACGCTGCCCTGCACCAAATCAACATAGGCCCGGCGTTGTATCAACACCATGACTTTTTTGGCACCCATGCGTTTTGCCAGCATGGCAGACATAATGTTTGCTTCGTCGTCATTAGTCACGGCGATAAACAGATCAACTTGATCGATATGCTCTTCAGCGAGTAATTCTTGATCGGACGCATCGCCATAAAATACGATCGTATTTTGCAATTTTTCTGCGAGCTCGGCTGCGCGCTGCTGATCGCGTTCGATCAGTTTTACGCTGTAATCTTTTTCCAGCCGATGCGCCAGACCTGCGCCAATATTCCCGCCGCCAACCAGCATGATGCGTTTGTAGGGTTTTTCCAGACGCTGCAGCTCGCTCATTACCGCGCGAATATGCTGCGATGCTGCGATAAAGAAGACTTCATCACCCGCTTCCACGATGGTAGAACCCTGGGGGCGAATGGGGCGGTCATGGCGGAATATCGCCGCAACGCGCGTATCAATATGAGGCATGTGTTCGCGCATGGTGGACAGTGCGTTGCCAATTAAGGGGCCGCCATAATAGGCTTTGACCACCGCCAGGCTGACCTTGCCCTCGGCAAAATTGACGACCTGTAACGCGCCCGGATATTCGATCAGACGATAAATACTGTCGATAACCAGCTGTTCTGGTGCAATCAAATGATCGATGGGCACCGCTTCCGAATTAAATAACTTTTCAGCGTCTCGTACGTAATCTGGCGAACGAATACGCGCAATACGGTTCGGCGTGTTAAATAACGAATACGCGACCTGACAGGCAACCATGTTGGTTTCGTCTGAACTGGTGACCGCGACCAGCATGTCTGCATCGTCGGCACCCGCCTCGCGCAGCACGCGAGGGTGTGAACCATGACCCTGAACAACGCGCAGATCGAACTTATCCTGTAATCCCCGCAGCCGATCCCCGTTGGTATCAACGATAGTGATGTCGTTATTCTCACCCACCAGGTTTTCGGCCAACGTACCACCGACCTGCCCGGCACCCAGAATGATTATCTTCATAAATTGCGACCTGTTTTCACTATCACGCTTTGACTATCTTAGCGTAAAAGAAGCCATCACCTTCTTCAGCACCGGGGAGATTTTGTTTGCCCGGTTTTTCGGCAGTGCCCGTACACAGTTTGGCGCCTGGTGTACGTTTCAGGAATGCTGCGATTTGCTGACAATTTTCTTCAGGAAGTACAGAGCAGGTGGCATAAACCAGCGTGCCGCCCGCTTTAAGATGTGGCCAGATTGCTTCGAGAATTTCTGCCTGTAGCTGGGCTAATTCACTGATATCGCGATCGCGGCGCAGCCATTTTATATCCGGATGTCGGCGTACTACACCCGTAGCAGAACACGGCGCATCCAATAAAATACGGTCAAATTGCTCATCACCACACCACAGAGCGGGTGTGCGACCATCGCCTTGTTTGACCTCTGCTTTTAACCCCAGGCGTTTCAGGTTGTCATACACGCGAGAAAGTCGTTGTTCATCGACATCGACGGCCATGACGCTTGCCTGCGGAGCAACTTCCAGAATATGGGTTGTTTTACCGCCCGGTGCGGCACAGAGATCTAAAATACGTTCGCCATTTTGCGGCTCCAGATACGCCATGCAACCCTGTGCTGATGCGTCCTGGACGGTGACCCAGCCTTGCTCAAAACCTGGTAAAGATAAAACGGGTGCTGGTGAGACTAAACGCACTGCATCCGGATACTCGCTGTGCACCGCTCCCTGCATACCAGCCTCTTCGAGAAGAGCCAGCCACTCATCGCGGGAGTGATGGATTCGGTTAACGCGCAGCCACATCGGAGGGCGCTGATTATTTGCCTCTACAATCGCTGCCCAACTTTCCGGGTAGGCTTTTTTAAGGCGTTTCAGCAGCCACTCTGGATGCAGAAAACGATGTTCGGATTGTGCAAATTCAGCCAGAAGTTCGTCCTGCTGGCGCTGGAACTGACGCAATACACCGTTAATGAGCCCTTTCAACTGCGGGCGTTTGATCGCAACGGCGCCTTCAACGGTTTCTGCCAGAGCGGCATGCGGTGGAATGCGCGTATGCAGCAACTGATAAAATCCAACCATTATCAGATAATGAATTGTGCGCTGCTTTCCCGTCATTGGCCGGGACATGAGTTTGCTGATAAGCCATTCATGCTGGGGAAGCGTGCGTAACACACCAAAGCATAACTCCTGCAGCAGTGCTTTATCTTTGTCGGACACTTTTTGCTGCAGCGGGGGCAAAATATTGCTCAGGGACTGACCCTGTTCGACTACTTGCTCAATAGCCTGTGCTGCCATACTGCGAAGGTTTTGTTTTTTCATAGCCGTAGAAATAAAAATGCCCGGAAACTCCGGGCCTTAGGAATAGATGAACTCAGGCAAGACTTCTGCCTGGCGTAAACCACTCACGACGAGAATTTAAAAGATCCTGCGCGCTCATCGCTTTTTTGCCCGCCGGCTGGAGTGATTCAAGATTCAGGATGCCTGAAGTCGTGGCAACCTGAATTCCCTGTTTATTTGCGTCGACGATGGTACCCGGAACGGCTTTTGTTTCGGCGTCAATGACGGAAGCTTGCCAGATTTTTACGGGCTGATCGTCAATCATCAGCCAGCTCATCGGCCAGGGATTAAAGGCACGAATACAGCGTTCAAGCTGGACAGCGGGTAATGACCAGTCAATCCTGGCTTCCTCTTTACTGAGTTTTTCCGCATAGGTGACAAGGGCTTCATCCTGGACTTCAGGATGTGCCGTGCCCTCTGCCAGCTGTTGCAATGTTTCGATCAACCCCTGTGGCCCAAGCTCTGCAAGCTTATCGTACAAGGTCGCGCTGGTATCTTCAGCGGTGATGGGGCAGGCGAGTTTGAAGAGCATGTCGCCCGTATCCAGGCCAACATCCATCTTCATGATCGTCACGCCAGTTTCACTATCACCCGCCCATAACGCACGCTGAATAGGCGCAGCTCCCCGCCAGCGAGGCAGGAGAGAACCGTGCACATTCACGCAGCCCAGACGCGGAAGATCGAGCACAGCTTTGGGCAAAATCAACCCATAGGCCACAACCACCATGATATCTGCATTCAGGTCGGCGACCAGTTGCTGATTCTCTGTTGGGCGAAGGGATGCCGGTTGAAATACCGGTAAACCTCTTTCTTCCGCCAGAACCTTTACCGGGCCAGGGAGCATTTTTTTGCCGCGCCCCGCCGGGCGGTCGGGCTGGGTGAACACGCCAACAACCTCATGGCCCGACGTTAAAAGCGCATCAAGATGTCGCGCCGCGAAATCGGGCGTTCCAGCGAAGATTATGCGAAGCTTTCTAGACACGTTATTCCTTGTATCCGGGTGGCACATTATGCACGAGCGCGCATACGGTCCAGTTTCTCGACTTTCTGACGAATACGCTGTTGCTTCAGGGGGGAGAGGTAATCAATAAAGAGTTTCCCCACCAGATGATCCATCTCATGCTGAATGCAAATCGCCAGCAGGTCATCTGCTTCCAGTTCAAACGGTTTGCCGTCTCGGTCAAGCGCGCGAATTTTCACTTTCTCTGCACGAGGCACCAAAGCACGTTGTTCAGGGATGGACAGACAGCCCTCTTCAATGCCGGTTTCGCCACTTTTCTCAAGCAGCTCAGGATTGATCAGCACCAGGCGCTCGTCGCGATTTTCCGACACATCAATCACGATGATACGTTTGTGAATGTCTACCTGTGTTGCAGCCAGTCCAATCCCTTCTTCGGCGTACATCGTGTCGAACATATCATCGACGATACGCTGAATTTCTGCATTCACTTCTTTAACCGGTTCAGCGACGATGCGAAGGCGCTCGTCCGGAATATGTAACACTTGCAAAACTGCCATAAATTTCCAGAGTCGTATTCAGGAGTAGAAAAGATTATTACCTCTATTCTAGACAAATCCCCCTCTGATTGACAGCATCGCTGACCAATCGCAAAGATTGCTGAGGCTGCTTATGGCAGGGGAAAGGATGACGTCGACAGAGATTTGGTTACGCCTGATAAATATCGGTGATTTGTATGGTGAGAGAATGGTTAATCTTGCCCAACGTCTCTCATCGTGTGGGCAGTTAGATCACGCGTTACTTGCAGAAGCTGGGCTGACAAAAAAGCAGACAGCTAAGTTTTATGCGCAGAGTGATGCTGAGATACAACGAAGCTTGCAGTGGCTTGCTCTGCCCGGTCACTTTCTTCTGACGGCGAATAGCCCGCATTATCCGCCTTTGTTGCGAACCCTTGTCGACTTTCCTGGCGCATTGTTTGTTGCCGGGAATATTGATGCGCTAAACAGCGTCCAGTTAGCTGTCGTAGGGAGTCGCTCACCTTCCTGGTATGGTGAACGGTGGGGGAAGATCTTTTGTGAACAACTGGCACAAAGCGGATTGACCATAACCAGTGGGCTGGCGTGTGGTATAGACGGTGTGGCGCATCGTGCGACGCTTTCCGCCCAGGGCACGACGGTGGCAGTGCTGGGCAACGGACTGTTTAACATCTACCCGTGCAGGCATATTTCTCTGGCTGAACAGATCATTGCCTCTTCTGGTGCCGTTATTTCTGAATTTTCGCTGGCTACGCCTCCCTGGCCTGCCAATTTTCCGAGACGTAATCGAATCATTAGTGGGTTAAGCCTGGGCGTGTTTGTCGTCGAGGCGGCGTTACGCAGTGGTTCGTTAGTGACGGCGCGATGTGCGCTGGAACAAGGCCGTGAGGTTTTTGCCCTGCCGGGGCCGATAGGCAACCCTGGTTGTGAAGGTCCGCACTGGTTGATAAAGCAGGGCGCTACACCTGTCACTAGCGCAGAGGATATCCTCGAAAATTTGCGACACGGGCTACATTGGGCTGCGGATCAGCCTGAAAAAGCACTTTATTCATCAGATAAGGAGGAGGTGGCATTGCCATTTCCAAAGCTCCTGGCTAACGTAGGAGATGAGGTAACACCTGTTGACGTTGTCGCTGAACGTGCCGGCCAACCTGTGCCAGCAACGGTAGCACAGCTACTGGAACTGGAGTTAGCAGGGTGGATCGCAGCTGTACCCGGCGGCTATGTCCGATTAAGGAGGGCAAGCCATGTTCGACGTACTGATGTATTTGTTTGAGACTTACATCCATAACGAAGCCGAAACGCGCGTGGATCAGGACAGAATAACGCGAGACCTTACCGATGCGGGATTTGAACAGGAAGATATCTTTAACGCATTAAACTGGCTCGAAAAACTGGCTGACTATCAGGAAGGTCTTGCCGAACCGATGCAGATGGCCTCTGACCCCTTATCTGTAAGGATCTATACCGCAGAAGAGGGTGAAAGACTGGATGCCAGTTGCCGGGGGTTTTTGTTATTCCTGGAGCAAATTCAGGTGCTAAACCTCGAAACCCGAGAGATGGTGATAGAGCGCGTCATGGCGCTGGATACGGCAGAATTTGAACTGGAAGATCTGAAATGGGTCATCCTGATGGTTCTGTTCAATATTCCAGGGTGTGAAAATGCCTATCAGCAGATGGAAGAATTACTCTTTGAAGTGAATGAAGGTATGCTGCATTAATTGACGTGTAGCATGAAGAGTTTTTATGGCCAAATCAGCACTTTTTACGGTGCGTAACAACGAGCCCTGCCCACAATGCGGGGCTGAACTTGTCATTCGATCCGGGAAACACGGTCCGTTTCTCGGATGCTCTCACTATCCGGACTGCCAATATGTTCGTCCCCTGCAGAATCAGGCGGATGGACATATCGTTAAGGTTCTGGAGGGGCAAACCTGCCCCGAATGCGGCGGCAATCTCGTGCTGCGCCAGGGGCGCTTTGGCATGTTTATCGGATGCATTGACTATCCCCAGTGCGCACATACTGAGCAAATTGATAAGCCAGATGAAACAGCGATAGCCTGCCCACAATGTCAACAAGGGAGCCTGGTCCAGCGTCGTTCGCGTTTTGGCAAAACCTTTTACTCCTGCGATCGCTATCCGGAATGTCAGTTTGTTATCAATTTCAAACCGGTTGCGGGATCTTGCCCTCATTGCGAATACCCGCTGCTTATAGAAAAGAAAACAGCGCAGGGCGTTAAATGCTTCTGCGCCAGTAAACAATGTGGAAAGCCGGTCTCGGCGGATTAAACCTGTGAATAATAATGCTCAATCAGGCTCCATTGCGCATGCTGTGGAAGTACTGAAAAAAGAAGACGTCATCGCCTATCCTACGGAAGCTGTTTTTGGCGTCGGTTGCGATCCTGACAGTGAGGTGGCGGTCACTCGCTTATTAACGCTCAAGCAAAGACCCGTCGAAAAAGGACTGATTCTGATTGCTGCCAGTTTCGCGCAACTGAAACCCTATATAGATGACTCATCGCTAACGCCCGAACAACGTGAGACGATCTTCGCATCGTGGCCGGGTCCGGTAACGTACGTTTTTCCGGCGCAGCCTACGACGCCACGCTGGTTAACGGGGCGGTTTAACTCTCTTGCCGTTCGGGTGACGGATCATCCTGTTGTGATTGCGTTATGTGAACAATTTGGTAAGCCACTGGTTTCTACCAGCGCAAACCTGACTGGATTGCCCCCATGCCGCAACAGAAGTGAAGTGCTGGCGCAATTTGGCGATGATTTCCCTGTGGTTCTCGGTGAAACGGGAGGGCGTCAAAACCCTTCGGAAATTCGGGATGCATTAACCGGCGAGCGCTTTCGCCAGGGGTAATATGATGAAAACGTATGCCGTTTTTGGTAATCCGATTGCCCACAGCAAATCACCTTTTATCCATGGTGAATTTGCCCGGCAACTGCATATCGATCATCCCTATGGAAGCGTACTGGCGCCGTTGGATGACTTTATCCCGACCCTGAATGGTTTTTTTAAGGCGGGAGGCAAAGGTGCCAATATCACCGTGCCTTTCAAAGAGCAGGCATTTGAACGAGCCGATGTGTTAACGGAACGCGCCTCGCTTGCTGGTGCAGTTAACACTTTAAAATATCTGGAAGATGGTCGGCTGCTGGGTGATAACACCGACGGCATTGGTTTACTCAGCGATCTTGAAAGACTTTCTTATATTAAACCAGGCGATCGGATCTTACTCATTGGGGCAGGGGGCGCGTCTCGAGGCGTATTATTACCTTTGCTCTCTATGGATTGCGCCGTGACCATTACCAATCGCACCTTTTCCCGTGCTGAAGAGCTGGCAGTTTTGTTTTCTCATACGGGCAGCGTGGGGGCATGTGCGATGGATAAGCTTCATGGGCACGAGTTTGATCTGATCATCAATGCGACCTCAAGCGGTATTGAAGGCGGCGTGCCTGAAATTCCTTCCTCCCTGGTTAATCGTCATGCCTGCTACTACGACATGTTCTATCAGAAAGGACAAACACCTTTCCTTGCCTGGTGTGAAGGCCATGGTGCGAAACATCTCTCCAATGGGCTTGGTATGCTGGTGGGGCAGGCTGCACATGCGGTATTACTTTGGCATGGAATGTTACCGGAAGTAGAACCGGTAATTAACACCCTGCAACAGGCGCTGCAGGTATGAACCAGGCTATTCATTTCCCGGACAGAGAAATCTGGGATGAAGTAAAGCAGGCGGTGTGCTTCCCTGTAATAGTGAATGGTATGCAACTGACCTGTGCGATGGCGGGGGGCGAATTGCTTCGCCGTTTCGGGGGAATGTCACCTCTCGACGTGTTCCGTGAAAATCGCTGGGATCTGGAAGAAGAAGCCAGCGACAGGATCCGCGATCGGCAAGAAGACGATCAAGGCTGGGTCTGGCTATCCTGAGCCAGATATTCATCTTTCCATTTAACGTAATTGTTCGCCGAATATTTCAGCCCTTCTATCTCTGCTTCTTTTAATGGGCGGATCTGTTTAACCGGACTGCCCAGATAGAGGTAGCCACTTTCCAGACGTTTGTTTTGCGGCACCAGGCTGCCTGCGCCGATCATCACATCGTCTTCCACGATGACTCCATCGAGCAATATGGACCCCATTCCAACCAGCACGCGATTACCGATCGTGCAGCCGTGCAACATAACTTTATGACCTACCGTGACATCTTCACCAACGATCAGCGGGTTGCCGTCAGGGTTATAGCTGGATTTATGGGTGACGTGTAGGACACTGCCGTCCTGAATATTGGTACGCGCACCGATCGCGACATAGTTAACATCGCCTCTTATAGCGACTAACGGCCAGATACTGACATCAGCGGCCAGTCGGACATCACCAATGACGACGCTACTGCTGTCGATCATCACGCGATCGCCTTTTTGTGGGAGCAGATCTTTATAAGGACGCAGAGAACGGGACATAACTACCTCAGCTAATAAACAAGTTCCAGAAGACTTTGATCGTAATATCCAGCGGGGGCAAGTGTTAAATGCGTCAATATTTAAGCAGATCGGGCGGGATTTCAGCGAAAAGAGCGGAAAATCAGCAGTCGGAAAAAAAGATCCAAAAAACGCTTGTGCTAAAAACTGGGA
>NZ_JAIWPG020000022.1 GCF_020532665.2 Lelliottia sp. WAP21 | reverse complement strand
CACTGCTAAGTCTACCTGTACCGGCGTTGAAATGTTCCGCAAACTGCTGGACGAAGGCCGTGCAGGTGAGAACGTTGGTGTTCTGCTGCGTGGTATCAAACGTGAAGAAATCGAACGTGGTCAGGTTCTGGCTAAGCCAGGCTCTATCAAGCCGCACACCAAATTCGAATCTGAAGTTTACATCCTGTCCAAAGATGAAGGCGGCCGTCATACTCCGTTCTTCAAAGGCTACCGTCCACAGTTCTACTTCCGTACAACTGACGTGACCGGTACCATCGAACTGCCAGAAGGCGTTGAGATGGTAATGCCAGGCGACAACATTCAGATGGTTGTTACCCTGATCCACCCAATCGCGATGGATGACGGTCTGCGTTTCGCAATCCGTGAAGGCGGCCGTACCGTTGGTGCGGGCGTTGTTGCTAAAGTTATCAGCTAATCGCCGATAACATTTGACGCAATGCGCGATAAAAGGGCATCATTTGATGCCCTTTTTGCACGCTTTCGAACCAGAACCTGGCTCATCAGTGATTTTATTTGTCATAATCATTGCTGAGACAGGCTCTGTAGAGGGCGTTTAGTCCGAAAAGCTGCAGTGCATTTCGGCTTGGTTCGCCTCGCAATCGCGGGGTGAAAATGTTTGTAGAATTCTTCTGACAGGTTGGTTTATGAGTGCGAATACCGAAGCTCAAGGGAGCGGTCGCGGCCTGGAAGCGATGAAGTGGGTCATTGTAGCCGTGCTGCTGATTGTAGCGATCGTTGGCAACTACCTTTATCGTGACATGATGCTGCCGTTGCGTGCGCTGGCCGTAGTAATTCTTATTGCTGCAGCGGGTGGTGTCGCGCTGTTGACGACAAAAGGTAAAGCGACCGTTGCTTTTGCCCGCGAAGCGCGAACCGAAGTTCGCAAGGTCATTTGGCCGACTCGCCAGGAAACATTGCACACCACGCTGATTGTGGCAGCGGTGACTGCTGTAATGTCACTGATCCTGTGGGGACTGGATGGCATTCTGGTTCGCCTGGTCTCCTTTATCACTGGCCTGAGGTTCTAAGATGTCTGAAGCCCCTAAGATGCGCTGGTACGTCGTTCAGGCGTTTTCCGGTTTTGAAGGCCGTGTAGCAACGTCGCTGCGCGAGCATATCAAATTACACAATATGGAAGAGTTGTTTGGCGAAGTCATGGTACCGACCGAAGAAGTGGTCGAGATCCGTGGCGGCCTGCGTCGCAAAAGCGAACGCAAATTCTTCCCGGGTTACGTGCTTGTTCAGATGGTGATGAACGATGCAAGCTGGCACCTGGTGCGCAGCGTCCCGCGCGTAATGGGCTTTATCGGCGGCACGTCCGACCGTCCGGCGCCAATCAGCGACAAAGAAGTTGATGCGATTATGAACCGCCTGCAGCAGGTGGGTGATAAGCCGCGTCCTAAAACGCTGTTTGAACCGGGTGAAATGGTGCGTGTTAGCGACGGTCCGTTTGCTGACTTTAACGGCGTGGTTGAAGAAGTGGACTATGAAAAGTCCCGCCTGAAAGTTTCTGTTTCTATCTTCGGTCGTGCGACCCCGGTAGAGCTGGACTTTGCGCAGGTCGAAAAAGCCTAAGCACAGCGTAAAAAAGCGACGATTTAATCGTTGCACAGGGCGCGAGATTGGAATACAATTTCGCGCCTTTTGTTTTTATGGGTCACGACCCGTAAGACGAATTTATATCACGGGGAGCCTCACTGAGGCGTTATAACCCACACAGAGGATTTTAGAATGGCTAAGAAAGTACAAGCCTACGTTAAGCTGCAGGTTGCAGCGGGTATGGCTAACCCGAGTCCACCAGTAGGTCCGGCTCTGGGTCAACAGGGCGTTAACATCATGGAATTCTGTAAAGCGTTCAACGCAAAAACAGAATCCCTGGAAAAAGGCCTGCCAACTCCGGTTGTTATTACCGTTTACGCTGACCGTTCTTTCACCTTCATTACCAAGACCCCGCCGGCAGCAGTTCTGCTGAAAAAAGCGGCTGGTATCAAGTCTGGTTCCGGTAAGCCGAACAAAGACAAAGTAGGTAAAATTTCCCGCGCTCAGCTGCAGGAAATCGCGCAGACCAAAGCTGCCGACATGACTGGTTCCGACATTGAAGCGATGACTCGCTCCATTGAAGGTACTGCACGTTCCATGGGCCTGGTAGTGGAGGACTAAGAAATGGCTAAACTGACCAAGCGCATGTCCGTCATTCGTGACAAAGTTGACGCAACTAAGCAGTACGATATCAACGAAGCTATCGCTCTGCTGAAAGAACTGGCTACTGCTAAGTTCGTAGAAAGCGTTGACGTTGCCGTTAACCTCGGCATCGATGCTCGTAAATCCGATCAGAACGTTCGTGGCGCAACTGTACTGCCACACGGTACTGGCCGTTCCGTTCGCGTAGCTGTATTTGCTCAGGGTGCAAACGCTGAAGCTGCTAAAGCTGCCGGCGCTGAACTGGTAGGTATGGAAGATCTGGCTGATCAGATCAAGAAAGGCGAAATGAACTTCGACGTCGTTATCGCATCTCCAGATGCAATGCGCGTTGTTGGCCAGTTGGGCCAGGTTCTGGGTCCACGCGGCCTGATGCCAAACCCGAAAGTCGGTACTGTAACGCCTAACGTTGCTGAAGCGGTTAAGAACGCTAAAGCAGGTCAGGTTCGTTATCGTAACGACAAAAACGGCATCATCCACACCACCATCGGTAAAGTGGACTTTGACGCTGACAAACTGAAAGAAAACCTGGAATCTCTGCTGGTTGCGCTGAAAAAAGCGAAACCAACTCAGGCGAAAGGCGTGTACATCAAGAAAGTTAGCATCTCCACCACTATGGGTGCAGGTGTTGCAGTTGACCAGGCTGGCCTGACTGCAGTAGCGAACTAAGATTCGCCTTTACGTGGGCGGTGGATTTGTCTACAATTCTACCCCCACGTTTCTGTTGAAATAGACAGACACTATGCGAGCCATTTGAATTGCGGCAAGGCGGCAAACGAGTGAATCGCCAGGAGCATAGTTAACTATGTGACTGGTGTGACAAATCTGTCAGGAACAGATTTGAACGTCGCGGAGCGACGGCCCGTAAGGGCGAGTCTCATGGATGAGACGAGTAACTCGGCAGCCAACGCAGCAGCAGTTCAAAGGGCGAAGTCATAGAAAGATTTGTTCGTTGGAGCCTGGCCTATCCAGGCCTCCGTCGAAGACCGCAGGAGTTTCTTTTGAAACTTAATCCCCTGCGTAGACGGTGACAGAACGCTAAGATTATTTTTTGGATACTCTGGCTTGTTTCTGCTCACCGTATTAAGACGCTCTTTCCGTTGGTAAGAGTGAAGTGAGTTCCAGGGCATGAGCCCTGGCAAACATCCAGGAGCAAAGCTAATGGCTTTAAATCTTCAAGACAAACAAGCGATTGTTGCTGAAGTCAGCGAAGTAGCCAAAGGCGCGCTGTCTGCAGTAGTTGCGGATTCCCGTGGCGTTACTGTTGACAAAATGACTGAACTGCGTAAAGCAGGTCGCGAAGCCGGCGTATACATGCGTGTTGTTCGTAACACCCTGCTGCGCCGTGTTGTTGAAGGTACTCAGTTCGAGTGCCTGAAAGACGCGTTCGTTGGTCCGACCCTGATTGCATATTCTATGGAACACCCGGGCGCAGCTGCTCGTCTGTTCAAAGATTTCGCTAAAGCGAATGCAAAATTTGAGGTCAAAGCCGCAGCCTTTGAAGGTGAGTTGATCCCGGCATCGCAAATCGATCGCCTGGCTACACTGCCAACCTACGAAGAAGCAATTGCACGCCTGATGGCAACCATGAAAGAAGCTTCGGCTGGCAAACTGGTTCGCACTCTGGCTGCTGTACGCGATGCGAAAGAAGCTGCTTAATAGCCGCCTTCTTTATAAAGCATTCGCTTACGTATAAACTTATTCTGATTTTCAGGAACAATTTAAATGTCTATCACTAAAGATCAAATCATCGAAGCAGTTGCAGCTATGTCTGTAATGGACGTTGTAGAGCTGGTATCTGCAATGGAAGAAAAATTCGGCGTTTCTGCTGCTGCCGCTGTAGCTGTAGCTGCTGGCCCAGCTGAAGCTGCTGAAGAAAAAACTGAATTCGACGTGATTCTGAAAGGTATCGGCGCGAACAAAGTTGCAGTAATCAAAGCAGTACGTGGCGCAACTGGCCTGGGTCTGAAAGAAGCTAAAGACCTGGTAGAATCTGCTCCAGCTGCACTGAAAGAAGGCGTGAGCAAAGATGACGCTGAAGCACTGAAAAAATCTCTGGAAGAAGCTGGCGCAGAAGTTGAAGTTAAATAAGCCAACCTTTCCGGTTGCAGCCTGAGTAATTAGGCTGATGGCTGGTGACTTTTTAGTCACCAGCCTTTTTGCGCTGTAAGGCGCCAGTAGCATTTCACACTGTTTGACTGCTGGCTGTCCTGACAATGCTTGTTTCTATCGACGTCTTAATATACTGCAACAGACCGCTGGGGCTGTGTAAATTGCAACGAAATGGTTTAAGCGTGATAGCAACAGGTATTGCGGAAAGTATTCGATTTTCCGATCAACAAAACGGTGTTGCACAAACTGTCCCTTCGTCGGGCAGATGGGTCGACTTGTCAGCGAGCTGAGGAACCCTAATGGTTTACTCCTATACCGAGAAAAAACGTATTCGTAAGGATTTTGGTAAACGTCCACAAGTTCTGGATATACCTTATCTCCTTTCTATCCAGCTTGACTCGTTCCAGAAGTTTATCGAGCAAGATCCTGAAGGGCAGTATGGTCTGGAAGCAGCTTTCCGTTCCGTATTCCCGATTAAAAGCTATAGCGGTAATTCTGAGCTGCAATACGTCAGCTACCGCCTTGGCGAACCGGTGTTTGACGTTCAGGAATGTCAGATCCGTGGCGTGACCTATTCCGCACCGCTGCGCGTAAAACTGCGTCTGGTGATCTACGAGCGCGAAGCGCCTGAAGGCACCGTTAAAGACATTAAAGAACAAGAAGTCTACATGGGTGAAATTCCACTCATGACAGACAACGGTACTTTCGTTATCAACGGTACTGAGCGTGTTATCGTTTCCCAGCTGCATCGTAGCCCGGGCGTCTTCTTCGACAGCGATAAAGGTAAAACACACTCATCCGGTAAAGTACTGTATAACGCTCGCATTATTCCTTACCGTGGTTCATGGCTGGACTTCGAGTTCGATCCAAAAGACAACCTGTTTGTCCGTATCGACCGTCGTCGTAAACTGCCTGCAACCATCATCCTGCGTGCGCTGCAATATACCACTGAGCAGATCCTGGACCTGTTCTTTGAGAAAGTGATCTTTGAGATCCGCGACAACAAGCTGCAAATGGAGTTGGTGCCGGAACGTCTGCGTGGTGAGACCGCGTCGTTTGACATCGAATTCGACGGCAAAGTGTATGTGGAAAAAGGTCGCCGTATTACTGCGCGCCACATCCGTCAGCTGGAAAAAGATGATATCAAACTCATCGAAGTCCCGGTTGAATACATTGCAGGAAAAGTATCCGCGAAAGATTACGTTGATGCGTCAACGGGCGAACTGATCTGCCCTGCGAACATGGAACTGAGCCTGGATCTGTTGGCTAAACTGAGCCAGTCCGGTCACAAACGTATCGAAACGCTGTTCACCAACGATCTGGACCACGGTGCCTACATTTCTGAAACTGTACGCGTCGACCCAACCACCGATCGTCTGAGCGCGCTGGTAGAAATCTACCGCATGATGCGCCCTGGTGAGCCGCCAACTCGCGAAGCAGCTGAAAACCTGTTTGAGAACCTGTTCTTCTCTGAAGACCGCTACGATCTGTCTGCGGTTGGTCGTATGAAGTTCAACCGTTCTCTGCTGCGTGATTCGATTGAAGGTTCCGGTATCCTGAGCAAAGAAGACATCATCGAAGTGATGAAAAAGCTCATTGATATCCGTAATGGCAAAGGCGAAGTGGATGACATCGACCACCTCGGCAACCGTCGTATCCGTTCCGTAGGCGAAATGGCGGAAAACCAATTCCGTGTTGGCCTGGTACGTGTTGAGCGTGCGGTGAAAGAGCGTCTGTCTCTGGGCGATCTTGATACCCTGATGCCTCAGGATATGATCAACGCCAAGCCAATCTCTGCCGCAGTGAAAGAGTTCTTCGGTTCCAGCCAGCTGTCTCAGTTTATGGACCAGAACAACCCACTGTCTGAGATTACGCACAAACGTCGTATCTCCGCACTGGGCCCGGGTGGTTTGACCCGTGAACGTGCAGGCTTTGAAGTTCGAGACGTACACCCGACTCACTACGGTCGCGTATGTCCAATCGAAACGCCTGAAGGTCCAAACATCGGTCTGATTAACTCCCTGTCCGTCTACGCACAGACTAACGAATACGGTTTCCTCGAGACCCCGTATCGTAAAGTGACTGACGGTGTGGTGACTGATGAGATTCATTACCTGTCTGCTATCGAAGAAGGCAACTACGTTATCGCTCAGGCGAACTCCAACCTGGATGACGAAGGCCACTTTGTAGAAGATCTGGTTACCTGCCGTAGCAAAGGCGAATCGAGCTTGTTCAGCCGTGACCAGGTTGACTACATGGACGTTTCCACCCAGCAGGTGGTTTCCGTCGGTGCGTCCCTGATCCCGTTCCTGGAACACGATGACGCCAACCGTGCATTGATGGGTGCGAACATGCAACGTCAGGCCGTTCCAACTCTGCGCGCTGATAAGCCGCTGGTTGGTACCGGTATGGAACGTGCTGTTGCCGTTGACTCCGGTGTAACTGCGGTGGCTAAACGTGGCGGTACTGTTCAGTACGTGGATGCCTCTCGTATCGTTATCAAAGTTAACGAAGATGAGATGTACCCGGGCGAAGCAGGTATCGACATCTATAACCTGACCAAATACACCCGTTCTAACCAGAACACCTGTATCAACCAGATGCCATGTGTGTCTCTGGGTGAACCTATTGAGCGCGGCGACGTGCTGGCAGATGGTCCGTCTACCGATCTCGGTGAACTGGCGCTCGGTCAGAACATGCGCGTAGCGTTCATGCCGTGGAATGGTTACAACTTCGAAGACTCCATCCTCGTCTCCGAACGTGTGGTTCAGGAAGATCGTTTCACTACGATTCACATTCAGGAACTGGCATGTGTGTCACGTGACACCAAGCTGGGGCCAGAAGAGATCACCGCTGACATCCCTAACGTGGGTGAAGCTGCGCTCTCCAAACTGGATGAATCCGGTATCGTTTACATCGGTGCTGAAGTGACCGGTGGTGACATTCTGGTTGGTAAAGTGACACCGAAAGGTGAAACCCAGCTGACGCCAGAAGAGAAACTGCTGCGCGCCATCTTCGGTGAGAAAGCGTCTGACGTTAAAGACTCTTCTCTGCGCGTACCAAACGGTGTTTCCGGTACGATCATCGACGTTCAGGTCTTTACCCGTGATGGCGTAGAAAAAGACAAACGTGCGCTGGAAATCGAAGAGATGCAACTGAAGCAGGCGAAGAAAGACCTGTCTGAAGAACTGCAGATCCTCGAAGCTGGCCTGTTTGGTCGTATCTACGCGGTGCTGGTTGCCGGTGGTGTTGAAGCTGAGAAGCTCGACAAACTGCCTCGCGATCGCTGGCTGGAACTGGGCCTGACCGACGAAGAGAAACAAAATCAGCTGGAGCAACTGGCTGAGCAGTACGACGAACTGAAACACGAGTTCGAGAAAAAACTCGAAGCGAAACGCCGTAAAATCACTCAGGGCGACGATTTGGCACCAGGCGTGCTGAAGATTGTTAAGGTTTATCTGGCTGTTAAACGTCAGATTCAGCCTGGTGATAAAATGGCAGGTCGTCACGGTAACAAGGGTGTTATCTCTAAGATCAACCCGATCGAAGATATGCCGCACGATGCTAACGGTACACCGGTAGATATCGTACTGAACCCGCTGGGCGTACCGTCTCGTATGAACATTGGTCAGATCCTTGAAACTCACCTGGGTATGGCTGCGAAAGGCATTGGCGAGAAAATCAACGCCATGCTGAAACAGCAGCAAGAAGTCGCGAAACTGCGCGAGTTCATCCAGCGTGCGTACGATCTGGGTACTGATGTTCGTCAGAAAGTTGACCTGAACACCTTCTCTGATGATGAAGTGATGCGTCTGGCTGAGAACCTGAAAAAAGGTATGCCAATCGCAACGCCAGTCTTTGACGGTGCGAAAGAGTCTGAAATCAAGGAACTGTTACAGCTGGGTGGCCTGCCAACTTCTGGTCAGATCACTCTGTTCGACGGACGCACTGGTGAGCAATTCGAGCGCCAGGTTACCGTTGGATATATGTACATGCTGAAACTGAACCACCTGGTTGATGACAAGATGCATGCGCGTTCTACCGGTTCTTACAGCCTGGTTACTCAGCAGCCGCTGGGTGGTAAGGCACAGTTCGGTGGTCAGCGCTTCGGTGAGATGGAAGTATGGGCGCTTGAAGCATATGGCGCGGCATACACCCTGCAGGAAATGCTTACCGTTAAGTCTGATGACGTGAACGGTCGTACCAAGATGTATAAAAACATCGTGGACGGTAACCATCAGATGGAACCAGGTATGCCAGAATCCTTCAACGTACTGTTGAAAGAGATTCGTTCTCTGGGTATCAACATCGAGCTGGAAGACGAGTAACTCTCGCTCAAACAGGTCACTGGTGCCGGGATAAAACCCGGCACCAGATTGTGCTAACTCCGACGGGAGCAAATCCGTGAAAGATTTATTAAAGTTTCTGAAAGCGCAGACTAAAACCGAAGAGTTTGATGCGATCAAAATTGCTCTGGCCTCGCCAGACATGATCCGTTCATGGTCTTTCGGTGAAGTTAAAAAGCCGGAAACCATCAACTACCGTACGTTCAAACCTGAACGTGACGGCCTTTTCTGTGCGCGTATTTTCGGGCCAGTAAAAGATTACGAGTGCCTGTGCGGTAAGTACAAGCGCCTGAAACACCGTGGTGTGATCTGTGAGAAGTGCGGCGTTGAAGTGACCCAGACTAAAGTGCGCCGTGAGCGCATGGGCCACATCGAGCTGGCGTCTCCAACGGCTCACATCTGGTTCCTGAAATCTCTGCCGTCCCGTATCGGTTTGCTGCTGGATATGCCGCTGCGTGATATCGAACGTGTTCTGTACTTCGAATCATATGTTGTGATCGAAGGCGGGATGACGAATCTGGAACGTAACCAGATTCTGACCGAAGAACAGTATCTGGACGCGCTGGAAGAGTTCGGTGACGAATTCGACGCGAAGATGGGTGCGGAAGCTATTCAGGCCCTGTTGAAAAACATGGATCTGGAGAAAGAGTGCGAGCAGCTGCGTGAAGAGCTGAACGAAACGAATTCCGAAACCAAGCGTAAAAAGCTGACCAAGCGTATCAAACTGCTGGAAGCGTTCGTCCTGTCTGGTAACAAACCAGAGTGGATGATCCTGACGGTTCTGCCGGTTCTGCCGCCAGATCTGCGTCCACTGGTACCGCTGGATGGTGGTCGTTTCGCGACGTCTGACCTGAACGATCTGTATCGTCGCGTCATTAACCGTAACAACCGTCTGAAACGTCTGCTGGATCTGGCTGCGCCTGACATCATCGTACGTAACGAAAAACGTATGCTGCAGGAAGCGGTCGATGCTCTGCTGGATAACGGCCGTCGCGGTCGTGCGATCACCGGTTCTAACAAACGTCCTCTGAAATCTTTGGCCGATATGATCAAAGGTAAACAGGGTCGTTTCCGTCAGAACCTGCTCGGTAAGCGTGTTGACTACTCCGGTCGTTCTGTTATCACCGTAGGTCCATACCTGCGTCTGCATCAGTGCGGTCTGCCGAAGAAAATGGCACTGGAGCTGTTCAAACCGTTCATCTACGGCAAGCTGGAGCTGCGTGGCCTGGCCACCACCATCAAAGCCGCGAAGAAAATGGTTGAGCGTGAAGAAGCTGTCGTTTGGGATATCCTGGACGAAGTTATCCGCGAACACCCGGTACTGCTGAACCGTGCACCAACCCTGCACCGTTTGGGTATCCAGGCATTTGAACCGGTACTGATCGAAGGTAAAGCTATCCAGCTGCACCCGCTGGTTTGTGCGGCATATAACGCCGACTTCGATGGTGACCAGATGGCAGTACACGTTCCACTGACGCTTGAAGCTCAGCTGGAAGCGCGTGCGCTGATGATGTCTACCAACAACATTCTGTCACCAGCGAACGGCGAGCCAATCATCGTTCCTTCTCAGGACGTTGTATTGGGTCTGTACTACATGACCCGTGACTGTGTTAACGCCAAAGGCGAAGGCATGGTGCTGTCTGGCCCTAAAGAAGCTGAGCGTATTTATCGCGCTGGCCTGGCCTCACTGCATGCGCGTGTCAAAGTGCGTATCACTGAATATGAAAAAGATGCTAACGGTGAATTCGTTGCGAACACCAGCCTGAAAGACACGACCGTAGGCCGTGCGATTCTGTGGATGATCGTACCGAAAGGCTTACCTTACTCAATCGTCAACCAGGCGTTGGGCAAGAAAGCGATCTCCAAGATGCTGAACACCTGTTACCGTATTTTGGGCCTGAAGCCTACGGTAATCTTTGCTGACCAGACAATGTACACCGGCTTTGCTTATGCAGCGCGTTCAGGTGTCTCTGTAGGTATCGATGACATGGTCATCCCGGCGAAGAAAACGGAAATCATCTCTGAAGCAGAAGCTGAAGTTGCTGAAATCCAGGAACAGTTCCAGTCTGGTCTGGTCACCGCAGGTGAACGCTACAACAAAGTTATCGATATCTGGGCAGCGGCGAACGATCGTGTATCCAAAGCGATGATGGATAACCTGCAAACCGAAACCGTGGTTAACCGCGACGGCGTAGAAGAGCAGCAGGTTTCCTTCAACAGCATCTACATGATGGCCGACTCCGGTGCGCGTGGTTCTGCAGCACAGATTCGTCAGCTGGCCGGTATGCGTGGTCTGATGGCTAAGCCAGATGGCTCGATCATTGAAACGCCAATCACCGCGAACTTCCGTGAAGGTCTGAACGTACTCCAGTACTTCATCTCCACGCACGGTGCGCGTAAAGGTCTGGCGGATACCGCACTGAAAACGGCTAACTCCGGTTATCTGACTCGTCGTCTGGTTGACGTCGCGCAGGATCTTGTTGTTACCGAAGATGACTGTGGTACGCACGAAGGCATTCTGATGACTCCGGTCATCGAGGGTGGCGACGTGAAAGAACCACTGCGCGACCGCGTTCTGGGTCGTGTCACGGCAGAAGATATTCTGAAGCCGGGTACAGCGGATATCCTCGTTACTCGTAACACCCTGCTCGATGAGCAATGGTGTGACCTGTTAGAACTCAACTCTGTTGATAGCGTGAAAGTACGTTCCGTTGTAGGTTGCGAAACCGACTTCGGCGTGTGTGCACACTGCTACGGTCGCGACCTGGCACGTGGTCACATCATCAACAAAGGTGAAGCCATCGGGGTTATCGCAGCACAGTCCATCGGTGAGCCGGGTACACAGCTGACGATGCGTACGTTCCACATCGGTGGTGCGGCATCTCGTTCTGCTGCTGAATCCAGCATCCAGGTGAAAAACAAAGGTAGCATCAAGCTCAGCAACGCGAAGTCGGTTATGAACTCTGCCGGTAAGCTGGTAGTGACTTCTCGTAACACCGAGCTGAAGCTGATCGACGAATTCGGTCGTACCAAAGAAAGCTATAAAGTGCCTTACGGTGCAGTGATGGCTAAAGGTGATGGCGAGCAGGTTGCCGGCGGTGAAACCGTTGCAAACTGGGATCCACACACCATGCCAGTTATCACCGAAGTGGGCGGCTTTATTCGCTTCACGGATATGATCGACGGCCAGACGATTACTCGTCAGACCGACGAACTGACCGGCTTGTCATCTCTGGTGGTTCTGGATTCTGCAGAACGTACCGCAGGTGGTAAAGATCTGCGTCCAGCACTGAAAATCCTCGATGCCAATGGCAACGATGTTCTGATCCCTGGTACCGATATGCCAGCTCAGTACTTCCTGCCGGGTAAAGCGATTGTTCAGCTGGAAGATGGCGTACAGATCAGCGCGGGTGATACCCTGGCCCGTATTCCACAGGAATCCGGCGGTACCAAGGACATCACCGGTGGTCTGCCACGCGTTGCTGACCTGTTCGAAGCGCGTCGTCCGAAAGAGCCGGCTATCCTTGCGGAAATTACCGGTATCATCTCCTTCGGTAAAGAAACCAAAGGCAAACGTCGTCTGGTTATCACTCCGTTAGACGGTAGCGAGCCATACGAAGAGATGATTCCGAAATGGCGTCAGCTCAACGTGTTCGAAGGTGAACGCGTAGAACGTGGTGATGTGGTTTCCGATGGTCCAGAAGCGCCGCATGACATTCTGCGTCTTCGTGGTGTTCACGCGGTTACGCGTTATATCACCAACGAAGTTCAGGACGTTTACCGTCTGCAGGGTGTTAAGATTAACGATAAACACATCGAAGTTATCGTTCGTCAGATGCTGCGTAAAGCAACCATCGAAAGCACCGGCAGCTCCGACTTCCTGGAAGGCGAACAGGTTGAATACTCTCGCGTTAAGATTGCAAACCGCGATCTGGAAGCGAACGGCAAAGTGGCGGCAACCTATGCTCGCGACCTGCTGGGTATCACCAAAGCGTCTCTGGCAACCGAGTCCTTCATCTCCGCAGCATCGTTCCAGGAGACTACGCGTGTCCTGACTGAAGCCGCTGTTGCGGGTAAACGTGATGAATTGCGCGGTCTGAAAGAGAACGTTATCGTGGGTCGTCTGATCCCTGCCGGTACCGGTTATGCGTACCATCAGGATCGTATGCGTCGTCGTGCAGCGGGTGACATCCCAGCCGCACCGCAGGTCACTGCTGAAGATGCATCCGCGAGCCTGGCAGAACTGCTGAACGCAGGTCTGGGCGGTTCCGACAACGATTAATCGTTGATGCAGCCAATAAAAAACCCGCTTCGGCGGGTTTTTTTTCGGTGGTTGGCCTGATGAGCCGACTCTCGTTCGACGTTTCTCAGTTTACCAGCGGCAGTCGACGGTAAAGCTCTATCATATCGCCCGCCAGATCCTGGATGACCATCGCATTCATCAGGTGATCCTGTGAGTGAACGGTGATCAGATTAACCGGCAGCTTTCCGGTGCCTTCGTCAAAACCGATCAGCTGTGTCTGGATGGTGTGTGCCTGCTTCACATAGTCGCGTGACTCTTCCATCGCCTTTTCGGCTTCGTCAAACTCACCCTTACGTGCCAGCTGCAATGCCGTCAGAGCAGCACTACGTGCCGCGCCAGCATTGACCAGCAGTTCCATGATGGTGGTTTCTAAATCTTCCATTATGACTCCAGTAACTTCAGCGCTTTTTCCAGAACGGCTTCGCCTTTCATCATGCCGTAATCCATCATGTCGATCACTGCGACGGGTTTACCCAGCGGTTCAGCCTGCGCCTGAAGCTTAGCAAGCTCGTATTTCACCTGTGGCCCCAGTAAAACGATATCCGCTGTGGCGATAATGTCTTTAAACTCCGCAACCGGAACGGCTTTGATGCTTACTTCGACCCCTTTTTTCTGCGCGGCGTCTTTCATGCGTTGAACCAGCATGCTGGTAGACATCCCCGCTGCACAGCATAAAACGATGTTCTTCATAGTCAGCCTCGATCTACATGTGTTTATTGATAATTATCCCGTGCAGACCGCTTCAACAACCGCTTTACCGCGATTGTGTGTCAGGCATCACAAAGAATTCTGGTTTTTCTGAAACCGGTTACAATTCTGCAGAACAAAACGGAGAGAGTGTGAAAATAGGGTAAGGCTTTGCCCTTAAGATGCGATGATTAAAACGGGCCGACGCAGTCAAAATGACCGAGTTTATTGAGTACTGTTCATATTTGCATGTTATTAAAAACAGTATTGACTCTAAATTTCAACTGTGTAGATTGGTACTCAACAGCAGAGAAAGCGTTATATGCTGTTTATCCAAAAAGTGTTAGTGAGCTTTATTGGGGGTTGCGATGAAGGCCACGAAGTTATGTTGTTTGGGTTAGTCGAAACGGGATAAAGTGTATTTCTCGCTTCGCTAAAGCTTTAAGGCCTCGAAGTTGATTTATGAAATCGCAAAGAAGTATCGAAAACGCGACGATGTAACGCCATGTTTTAAGAGTAAAAATTTGCGGTGATACGTTTTGTGTTAGCGAGCCGCAAAGCAGTAAGGCAATGCATCAAAGAGTCTATGTCGCGATGGGGAGTGTACTTGTTTAAGATGCCGCCGTAATTATCTGGCTGGCGCGTAAGTTAAACAATTAATAGAGGAGTCTTTTGGAAAATTTGAAGCATCCAATATTATCTGTGTTAAACGTGTACATTAAACAGCAGTCTCATAAGCAGTAATCCGCAATTAAGTCTATTAATGTTAATTTTGAAGTTCGCAGTACCTTAAAAGCCCTGACTGCAACGGTCAGGGCTTTTTTATCATGTAATCAATCACTCCGGTGATTTGCCTGCGCGGCAGACGCGAAGGCAGGGCGAAACGAGGAAGAAGCCTTTCGCCCTGGTCAGCTTCCGTTGCTGACAGCGGCAGAATAAAAAAACGCGCGGGTCACAGCAATCTCACGTTTCCTGGTCTTCGAGCCGCTTTGTCATCATTTCACTGCGTTACATTTTCTTTCAGCGAGTTTGCGAAGCGCGTCCCAGCCAGCTATCCCAGTCTTTCCATACTGGCTGCAAGCCTTGCGCCGTTAACGCCTCTGCCACCTCTTCAGGTCGACGACTGTCGTGGGGGGCAAACTGCTCCAGTTCAGGATGGTTGTCTGCGTAGCCTCCCGGCTGCGTTTTTGAGAAAGCGCTCACGTTGTTAATTGCCAGCGGGATCACCCGGTCGCGGAAGGCCGGAGACTCACGGGTTGAGAGTGAGAGCTCAACTTCGGGGGCGAGCAATCTGAACGCGCAAATCGTCTGTACTAACTGCCGTTCGTCCATAAGCGATGCAGGCTCTATGCCCCCCGCACAGGGCCGCAGCCGGGGAAAAGAGACCGAATAGCGGCTTTGCCAGTAGTGTTGCTGAAGCCATAACAGATGTTCCGCTACCATAAAGCAATCCACTCGCCAGCTGTCTGATAAGCCAATGAGCGCCCCGAGACCAATTTTATCGATTCCGGCACGGCCTAGTCTGTCAGGGGTCTCCAGACGAAAGAAGAAATCCTGCTTCTTACCTTTAAGGTGGTGTTGGGCATACATCTTCTGGTGATACGTCTCCTGATAAACCATCACCCCGTCCAGCCCCAGCGTTTTCAGCTCAGTATATTCCTGCGTCGACAGAGGCTGAACCTCCATCTGCAATGACGAGAACTGGCGTCGAATGGCCGGAAGATGCTGGCGGAAATAGGCCATCCCCACTTTCCCCTGATGCTCGCCGGTCACCAGCAGCAGATGTTCAAATCCCAGCGCTTTAATCGCTGCGCACTCGCGGGCGATCTCATCTTCATCCAGCGTTTTTCGCCTGATGCGGTTACTCATGGAGAAACCGCAGTAGGTGCAGTCATTGGCGCAAAGGTTCGAAAGATAGAGCGGAACGTAAAAGCTCACGGTATTGCCGAAACGCTGACGGGTAAGACGTTGTGCACGCTGGGCCATGGGTTCCAGCCAGACACTTGCGGCAGGGGAGAGCAGTGCCATCATCTCCTCCCGGCCCGGATGTCGTGCGCTCAATGCTCGTTCAACGTCCTCAGACGTTTTGCTGTTGATTTTCAGTCGGATATCTTCCCAGTCCAGTTCCCGCCAGCGATCCACGAAGCTCTTCATGAGTACGTCTCCAGAAAGCCGGTGAGCGGACTGGTAGCCTGCGCCAGGCGGGAGCGCGCACCGGGGCCGGCGTGACGTGCCAGCAGGCCAGCTTCGACAGCCAGACGAAACGCACGCGCCATGGTCACCGGACAGTCAGCAACCGCAATCGCCGTATTGACCAACACGGCATCCGCCCCCATCTCCAGCGCCTGTGTCGCATGGCTGGGCACACCAATCCCCGCGTCAACGACGACAGGCACTGTGGCCTGCTCAATGATGATTTCCAGCATTGCTCGCGTCTCCAGGCCCTGGTTGGAACCAATAGGGGCCCCCAACGGCATCACGGCTGCGCAACCCACCTCCTCCAGACGTTTGCACAGCACAGGGTCGGCTCCGCAATAAGGGAGAACGATGAATCCCTGTTTCACCAGCCTCTCTGCGGCTTTTAACGTTTCGATGGGATCGGGCAACAGCCAGCGGGCATCAGGATGGATCTCCAGCTTCAGCCAGCGTGTTCCCAGCGCTTCCCGTGCAAGCTGTGCGGCAAAGATGGCCTCTTCTGCGGTTTTAGCCCCCGACGTATTCGGCAGCAACGTTACTCCGGCTTCCAGCAGAGGGGCAAGAATGGCGTCACTACGATTCCGGAGATCCACGCGTTTCATCGCCAGCGTCACCAGCTGGCTGCCGCTTTCACGAATCGCCTCCAGCATCAGCTGCGGTGAGGAAAATTTACCTGTGCCGGTAAAGAGATGAGAATCAAAGGTTTTATCTGCAATATGTAACATATCAGCCTCCCGCAATGACGTGAAAAAGCAGGATGTTATCGCCGTCGCGCACCTGCTGACGTTCCCACTGCTCACGCGGCAGGATCTGTTGGTTGAGGGCCAGCGCGATGCCGGGTTTCAGCTGGCAGAGTTGATCGAGCAGCATGGCGACCGTTAATTCTTCCCGGCACTGCATGGGCTCGTCATTAAACGTGATCCGCATGATGCCTCCCGCAAACCGGGCAGTCGCTGGCGCGCTGCAGGGCAAGTTGGCGCCAGCTTCCTGCGCGGGCATCAAACAGACGTAGCGTGTTGCAAGGGGACGCCATCCCGCAGAGGAGCTTGATGGCGTCGAGTGCCTGCAACGTGCCCATTATGCCGACGACCGGGCCAAGAATACCTGCCGTGCGGCATGTGCGCTGCGGTTCCTCTTCCTCTGGCCACAGGCAGCGGTAGCACCCCTGACTCCAGGGGGGCGTGAGGACCATCATCTGTCCGCCAAAACCTACGGCGCTGGCCGTAATCAGAGGCGTGTTGAGGTTCACGCACGCAGCATTAATTGCCTGTCGGGTTGCCATATTATCCGTGCAGTCGAGTACCACATCTGCCAGTGCAACCTGCTGATGAAGGCTTTCGCCTGCCAGTCTTTCATGAAGCCCAATGATATGAATCGCCGGGTTGAGCTGGCTTAGTCGCGCCTGAGACACGTCAACTTTTGGCCTGCCGATATCTTCGCTGGTAAAGATGATTTGCCGCTGCAAATTACTCAGATGCACGTCGTCATCGTCTGCCAACACCAGCGTGCCAATCCCCGCACCGGCCAGATAGAGCGCAGCCGGAGTACCTAAACCTCCTAGTCCGACAATCAGCACCCGGCTGGCGAGCAGTTTCTGCTGCCCGTCAGCTGCGATATCTTCCAGCATGATCTGGCGGCTGTAGCGCATAAAATCATGATCATTCATCGCCTGCTCCTGCCAGCTGCAAGAGCTGTCGGGTCGCGAGCGACCAGTCTGCCGCCTGGGTAATCGCGCTGACGACCGCGATGCTGCCCACACCGGTATTGAGCACCGCTGGGGCACGCTCCAGACTGATGCCGCCAATGGCGACGGTGGGATAATCGCTCAGACGTGTTACGTGCGCCGCAAGTTGAGCCAGACCCTGCGGAGCAGAGGGCATTTGCTTGGTTTGGGTGGGGAACACATGACCGAGTGCGATGTAAGACGGACGCGCCGCCAGTGCCACATCGATTTCCATATCATCGTGCGTCGAGACGCCAAGGCGCAGCCCGGCTTCACGGATAGCGTTGAGATCGGTGGTCTCCAGGTCCTCCTGACCAAGATGCACGCCGTAAGCGCGATGCTTAATGGCCAGGCGCCAGTAATCGTTGATAAACAGACGGGCGTTAACCCGCTTGCCCAGGGCAATGGCGGCGATCACGTCGGCTTCCACTTCATCATCGCGTTTATCTTTGATGCGTAGCTGAAGGGTGCGCACACCTGACGTCAGCAGACGTTCTATCCACTCCACGCTGTCCACAACCGGATAAAGACCTAACCGGAAGGGGACGGGGGGAAAATCAGGCTGATACATTATGCCTCCTCTTTTTTGAGGTAGATTTCGCCGCCCTTGGCGCGGAAGTTTTCCGACATATCCGCCATGCCCACTTCAATGGCCTGTGCGGCAGCGTAGTCGCGCACTTCCTGGCTGATTTTCATTGAGCAGAATTTTGGTCCACACATGGAGCAGAAGTGCGCCACCTTGCCGGACTCTTGCGGCAGGGTTTCATCGTGGTAGGCGCGTGCGGTGAACGGGTCGAGGGCGAGGTTAAACTGATCTTCCCAGCGGAATTCAAAGCGTGCCTTTGACATGGCGTTATCGCGGATTTGCGCTCCCGGATGGCCTTTCGCCAAATCGGCGGCATGCGCGGCGATTTTGTAGGTGATAAGTCCCTGCTTCACGTCCTCTTTGTTGGGCAGGCCCAGATGCTCTTTGGGCGTCACGTAGCAGAGCATGGCGCAGCCAAACCAGCCGATCATGGCGGCACCGATACCTGAGGTGAAATGGTCGTAACCCGGTGCGATATCGGTCGTCAGCGGTCCCAGAGTGTAGAACGGCGCTTCATGGCAATGCGTCAGTTCTTCGGTCATGTTGCGGCGGATCATGTGCATCGGCACGTGCCCCGGGCCTTCAATCATCACCTGCACATCATATTCCCAGGCGATTTTCGTTAGCTCCCCCAGGGTATGTAGCTCGGCGAATTGTGCTTCATCGTTGGCATCACGAATCGATCCTGGACGCAGGCCATCTCCCAGCGAGAGCGAGACATCGTAGGCGGCACAGATTTCGCAAATCTCGCGAAAATGCACATACAGGAAGTTTTCCTGATGATGTGAGAGACACCATTTCGCCATAATGGAGCCGCCACGCGATACGATCCCGGTGAGGCGTTTCGCGGTCATTGGCACGTAGCGCAGCAGCACGCCGGCGTGGATGGTAAAATAGTCCACCCCTTGTTCAGCCTGCTCCAGCAGCGTATCGCGGAACGCTTCCCAGGTGAGATCTTCAGCGATCCCATTCACCTTCTCCAGCGCCTGGTAGATCGGGACGGTACCAATGGGGACCGGGCTGTTACGCAGGATCCATTCGCGGGTTTCATGAATATACCGGCCGGTAGAAAGGTCCATCACCGTGTCAGCCCCCCAGCGCGTCGACCAGACCAGTTTTTCGACCTCTTCTTCGATAGAGGAGGTCACCGCGGAATTACCGATATTCGCATTCACCTTCACCAGGAAGTTACGCCCAATGATCATGGGTTCCGATTCCGGGTGGTTGATATTTGCAGGAATAATGGCGCGACCTTTAGCCACTTCGTCACGGACAAACTCAGGCGTAATATTTTCAGGCAGGCCAGCGCCAAAGCTTTCGCCGGGATGCTGGTGACGCAGTATTTCACTGCGAATACGCTCGCGTCCCATATTTTCGCGCAGGGCAATAAACTCCATCTCAGGCGTCACAATCCCCTGACGGGCGTAGTGAAGCTGCGTGACACATTTCCCGGGCAGAGCACGTTTAGGGGTCAGAAGGCCAGTAAAGCGCAGTTCATCAAGCCCATCGTCTGCCAGACGTTCGTTGGTATAGGCGGAGCTGCGTACGTGCAGGTCTTCGCTGTCCTGGCGGGCATCAATCCACGGCTGACGCAGTTTTGCCAGCCCCTTCTGCACGTCAATTGCCACATCGGGATCGCCATACGGGCCCGAGGTGTCGTAGACAGGCACCGCTTCGTTGTCTTCATACTGGGGATTGTCTTTGCCCCCACCGATAAGCGTTGGGCTGAGCTGGATTTCACGCATGGGCACCCGGATATTCGCTTGCGAACCCGTAATATAGATGCGTTTTGACTGGGGGAAGGCGGTACCTTCCAGCGTATCAATAAAGTGTTGTGCTTGTGCGCGTTGTTCGCGGCGGGTCATTTTAGGTGCAGACATAGCTCATTCCAAAAAAGAAGGACGTGGCTTGTCAGACGACGGATGAAGCAAGAGAGGATCGCCCAGGGCGATTCAACAGCTGTTTGACTCTTGTTCCCTTCGCAGGTATTAGCCTGATCAGGTTCCGCGGATCCCGAATTAACGGTCTCAGCCCGGCTTTCGCGCTAGGCACTCCGACAAGAATGTGCTCCCCTGAAACAGGAGCATTGCATGTAAATTATACGTTAATGATTCATAACTCAAGCAGGGCGCGCGATGTTCTCTTCATTGCTCGCCTTCAGATTATTATCCAGCACAAGGGCGATCAGCTTATCTTCCAGCGTGAATCGGCCTTCCAGCGCTTCGCCCAGATCTGACAGCGCTTGCTGGAACTCAAGATAGTTATCATGATCGATAGCATTCTCAAGCGTGGAATCGTAGTAATCCATGATCTGTTGCGTATTCGCTTCCAGTAGCGGATAGAGTTTGGAAGCGGTTAAATACGGGTTAGTCCCTTCCATTTCGCGAATAATGCGTTCATAAATATTGAAATGTCCGTCGGAAAGGTAGTCGACAAGACTTTGGCAAAAGGTATCCAGCGCTTTTTCATTGAGCCGCATATACGATTCTTTGCCAGGCTTAATGCCAACCAGATTGTAGTAGGCAACGAGCAAATGCTTGCGCATATGCAGCCAGCGATCGACCAGTTTGTTACTTCCGCCAACGCGCTCTGTCAGGTTTTCTAGCTGGTTTAGCATGTTTGACTCCGCAAGGTTGAGATAAAAGCTGCCCACTCAAAATGTAAGAATTATGTTACCAACATGCCTGTGAAGCAAAGGTTGTGCAATAGATATGGATCGTATAATTGAAAAATTAGATCGTGGCTGGTGGATTGTCAGCCATGAACAAAAATTATGGCTTCCCGCGGGAGAAATACCTTACGGCGAGGCAGAAAATTTCGATCTTGCGGGCCAGTCCGCGTTAAAGATCGGCGAGTGGCAAGGCGAGCCGGTGTGGTTGATCCAACAAAATCGTTCTCAGGAGATGGGATCGGTTCGCCAGGTGCTTGATCTTGACCCGGGCCTGTTCCAACTGGCCGGACGCGGCGTGCAGCTCGCTGAATTTTACCGTTCTCACCGTTTCTGTGGTTACTGCGGTCATTCGATGCGCCCCAGTAAAACCGAATGGGCGCTGCTGTGCAGCCACTGTCGCGAACGCTATTACCCGCAAATCGCCCCCTGCATTATCGTGGCTATCCGTCGTGGTGACAGCATTCTGCTGGCGCAACACGTTCGCCACCGTAACGGCATTCATACCGTCCTGGCGGGGTTCGTTGAGGTTGGTGAAACGCTCGAACAAACGGTCGCCCGCGAAGTGATGGAAGAGAGCGGCATCAAGGTCAAAAATCTGCGCTATGTGACCTCTCAGCCCTGGCCGTTCCCCATGTCGCTGATGACCGCGTTTATGGCCGACTACGACAGCGGGGAAATCGTGATTGACCCGAAAGAGTTGCTTAGCGCGAACTGGTATCGCTATGACGATTTACCGCTGTTACCCCCGCCAGGCACCGTGGCGCGGCGCTTAATTGAAGATACCGTCGCAATGTGTCGGGCCGAGTATGAGTAGTGTTACACTGAGGCCATGACGCTTAAGGAACTGCAAAAATGACCGAACTGAAGAACGATCGTTATCTGCGTGCGCTGCTGCGCCAACCCGTTGATATCACCCCGGTATGGATGATGCGCCAGGCTGGGCGCTATTTGCCGGAGTATAAAGCCACGCGCGCGGAGGCGGGCGATTTTATGTCGCTGTGCAAAAACGCGGAGCTGGCCTGCGAAGTGACCCTGCAGCCGCTGCGTCGCTTCCCGCTTGACGCTGCGATCCTTTTTTCAGATATCCTCACAATCCCGGATGCCATGGGACTGGGGCTGTATTTCGAAACCGGCGAAGGCCCGCGCTTTACCTCCCCGATAAAAAGCAAAGCCGACGTTGATAAACTGCCGATCCCCGATCCCGAAGGCGAACTGGGCTACGTGATGAACGCAGTACGTACCATTCGTCGTGAGCTGAAGGGCGAAGTCCCGCTGATTGGTTTTTCCGGCAGCCCGTGGACGCTGGCGACCTATATGGTCGAAGGCGGAAGCAGCAAGGTCTTTACCCTCATCAAAAAAATGATGTACGCGGAGCCGCTGGCCCTGCACGCGCTGCTCGACAAGCTGGCGAAAAGCGTCACCTTGTACCTGAATGCGCAAATTAAAGCGGGCGCGCAGTCGGTGATGATTTTTGACACCTGGGGCGGCGTACTGACCGGGCGCGATTATCAGCAGTTCTCCCTGTATTACATGCATAAAATCGTTGATGGTTTGCTTCGTGAAAACGAAGGCCGTCGCGTGCCTGTGACCTTATTTACCAAAGGTGGCGGTCAGTGGTTAGAAGCGATGGCAGCTACCGGCTGCGATGCGCTCGGCCTCGACTGGACAACCGATATTGCCGATGCGCGCCGACGCGTGGGTGACAAAGTGGCGCTGCAGGGCAACATGGACCCGTCTATGCTTTATGCTCAGCCTGCCCGTATTGAAGAGGAAGTGGCCACCATTCTCGCCGGTTTCGGCAAAGGTGAAGGCCACGTCTTTAATCTGGGGCATGGTATCCATCAGGATGTACCGCCAGAACACGCTGGCGCGTTTGTGGAGGCGGTGCACCGACATTCTGCCCAGTATCACCTGTAAGGAGTTGTTATGGATCTCGCGTCATTACGCGCACAGCAAATCGAACTTGCCTCATCTGTCTCTCGTGAGGATCGCCTGGACAGGGATCCACCACAGTTAATTGCGGGCGCGGATGTCGGATTTGAGCAGGGCGGAGAAGTGACGCGAGCGGCGATGGTCTTACTCAGGTATCCCTCGCTGGAGCTGGTGGAATACAAAGTCGCCCGTATCGCCACCACCATGCCTTACATTCCAGGGTTCCTCTCCTTTCGTGAATATCCCGCGCTGCTTGCCGCGTGGGAACTGCTTTCGCAAAAACCCGATCTGCTGTTTGTCGATGGACACGGGATTTCGCATCCCCGTCGTCTTGGCGTGGCCAGCCACTTTGGCCTGCTGGTGGACGTCCCGACCATCGGCGTCGCCAAGAAACGTCTCTGCGGGAAGTTTGAACCGCTTTCTGCCGAACCCGGCGCGCTGGCACCGCTTATCGACAAAGGTGAACAACTGGCGTGGGTCTGGCGCAGCAAGGCGCGCTGTAATCCCCTGTTTATTGCCACAGGGCATCGGGTCAGTACCGATAGCGCGCTGGCCTGGGTGCAGCGCTGTATGAAAGGGTATCGCTTACCTGAACCTACTCGCTGGGCGGATGCGGTCGCGTCAGGGCGTCCTGCTTTTATTCGTTGGCAGGAAATTCAGCCATGATTCAGGTAAACTGCGGCTAATTTCCGATTCGAGACATCATCATGTTACAAAACCCGATTCATCTGCGCCTTGAGAAGCTGGAAAGCTGGCAGCACACCACATTTATGGCCTGCCTGTGCGAGCGCATGTATCCCAACTATGCCGCGTTCTGTAAGCAGACCCACTTTGGTGAAGGCCAGATTTATCGCCGTATCCTGGATTTAATCTGGGAAACGCTAACCGTCAAAGACGCGAAGGTGAACTTCGACTCTCAGCTCGAAAAGCTGGAAGAGGCGATCCCGGCCGCGGATGACTTTGATATGTACGGTGTCTACCCGGCCATCGATGCCTGCGTTGCATTAAGTGAACTGATTCACTCCCGACTGAGTGGCGAAACGCTGGAGCATGCGATCGAAGTGAGCAAGGCCTCGATTACGACAGTCGCCATGCTGGAAATGACCCAGGCAGGTCGTGAAATGACCGATGAAGAGCTGAGAGCAAACCCGGCTGTAGAGCAAGAATGGGACATTCAGTGGGAAATTTTCCGACTCCTTGCCGACTGTGAAGAACGCGATATTGACCTGATTAAAGGGCTGCGCGCGGACTTACGTGAGGCGGGCGAGAGTAATATTGGTATAATTTTTAACCAATGAGACAATAAAACGTGATTTAACGCCTGTTTTGTCGCACCTCGACTCTTCCCTTCTGCCCCCCGTCTGGTCTACATTTGGGGGGCGAAAAAAAGTGGCTATCGGTGCGTGTATGCAGGAGAGTGCTTTTTTGGCATTTTCGTCGCACTCGATGCTTAGCAAGCGATAAACACATTGAAAGGATAACTTATGAACAAGACTCAACTGATTGATGTAATTGCGGACAAGGCTGATCTGTCTAAAGTGCAGGCTAAAGCTGCTCTGGAATCCACCCTGGCTGCTATTACTGAGTCTCTGAAAGAAGGCGATGCTGTACAACTGGTTGGTTTCGGTACCTTCAAAGTGAACCACCGCGCTGAGCGTACTGGCCGCAACCCGCAGACCGGTAAAGAAATCAAAATCGCCGCTGCAAACGTACCGGCCTTTGTTTCTGGCAAAGCACTGAAAGACGCTGTTAAGTAATAAGCGTGGCAGTGAACAGTTTTAACAAGGGGGCGATTTCGCCCCTTTTGTCTTCCTGGCGTGGTGTCGTCACGCTGGCGGGGATGTTATTGCTCTCTGCCTGTAGCCACGACAACTCCCTGCCACCGTTTACCGCCAGCGGCTATGCCGCCGATCAGGGCGCGGTAAGGGTCTGGCGAAAAGACACGGACGGAGAAGTCCACCTTCTTTCTGCGTTCAGTCCATGGCATAACGGCAATACCTCTACGGCGGAATACCGCTGGCAAGGCGATGCCCTGACGCTGATTGAACTGAATATCTACAGCAAAACGCCCGAGCACGTTCGCGTACGTTTTGATGACCATGGCGAGCTCAGCTTTATGCAGCGCGAAATCGATGGTCAAAAACAACAACTCTCCAGCGATCAAATCGCGCTCTATCGTTACCGGGCTGAACAGGTTCGTCAGACCAGCGACGCATTACGTCAGGGCAGAGTCGTATTACGCCAGGGACGCTGGCATACCGATGGCTCTGTGACCACCTGTGAAGGGCAAACTATTAAACCCGATCTGGAATCCTGGGCCCTGGCGCATATTGAACGCCGTCAGCGTCACTCCTCACTGGAAGTGAGCGTAGCATGGCTCGAAGCACCGGAAGGGGCTCAGCTGTTGCTGGTTGCGAATGAGGATTTCTGCACATGGCAGCCTACTGAGAAGAGCTTCTGAGTTCTGCGGATTAAGCCGGATGACGCTTACGCTTATCCGGCTGTGTAAGATCCCCTCTCCCTGTGGAAGAGGGGGAGGGTAAGTTACTCGCCCTGCTCGCGTGCAATAGCGCGATAGCCAATATCCCGGCGGCTGAAGCTACCGTTCCAGTGAATATCTGCCATCAGCGCATAGGCGCGCTGTTGCGCCTCAGCGACGGTGTGACCCAGAGCGGTCGCGCACAGCACGCGGCCACCGTTGGTCAGGACACGATCGTCGTCAGACAGCGTCGTGCCCGCGTGGAACACTTTTGCGCCGTCTACCGCTTCCAGCGGCAGGCCGTGGATCTCGTCACCGGTAGTGTAATTGCCCGGATACCCGCCCGCCGCAATCACCACGCCCAGTGAGGCACGCTCGTCCCACTCAGACGTTTTCTCGTCGAGCTTGCCTTCGCAGGCCGCCAGGCACAGTTCTACCAGATCAGATTTCATGCGCAGCATGATGGGCTGAGTTTCCGGATCGCCAAAGCGGCAGTTGAATTCGATCACCTTCGGGTTGCCCTGCTTGTCGATCATCAGGCCCGCATACAGGAAGCCGGTGTAGGTATTCCCTTCTGCCGCCATGCCTTTCACGGTTGGCCAGATAATGCGTTCCATGGTGCGCTGATGGACTTCATCGGTGACCACCGGTGCAGGGGAGTAGGCCCCCATCCCGCCGGTATTTGGGCCTGTATCGCCATCACCGACGCGTTTATGATCCTGGCTGGTGGCCATCGGCAGGACGTGTTCGCCATCCACCATCACGATAAAGCTCGCCTCTTCACCGTCAAGGAACTCTTCAATCACGATGCGATGGCCCGCGTCGCCAAAGGCGTTGCCGGCCAGCATATCCTGCACGGCGGCTTCGGCTTCTTCGAGCGTCATCGCAACGATCACACCTTTACCCGCTGCCAGACCGTCCGCTTTAATCACAATCGGCGCGCCTTTCTCACGCAGATAGGCAAGCGCAGGCTCAATGTCGGTGAAGTTTTGGTACTCACCCGTTGGGATCTTATGGCGCGCCAGGAAATCTTTGGTGAAGGCTTTGGAGCCTTCAAGCTGTGCGGCGCCTTCGGTTGGGCCAAAAATCGTCAGGCCCGCAGCGCGGAATGCATCCACCACGCCAATCACCAGCGGCGCTTCTGGTCCAACAATCGTCAGATCGATTTTTTCGTTCTGGGCAAAGCTCAGCAGCGCGGGAATATCGGTGACAGAAATCGCCACGTTTTGCAGGGTAGGTTCCAGCGCGGTGCCTGCATTACCCGGTGCGACGAAGACGGTTTTGACTAACGGGGATTGCGCCGCTTTCCATGCCAGGGCGTGTTCGCGCCCGCCGTTACCAATTACTAAAACTTTCATTGTCTGCTCCGAAGATTAATGGCGGAAATGGCGCATGTCGGTGAAGATCATTGCAATGCCGTGTTCGTCAGCGGCGGCAATGACTTCATCGTCACGGATAGAGCCGCCAGGCTGGATAACACAGGTAATGCCCACTGCGGCAGCGGCATCGATACCGTCACGGAATGGGAAGAAGGCGTCAGAGGCCATTGCCGAGCCTTTCACTTCCAGACCTTCATCAGCCGCTTTGATACCGGCAATCTTCGCGGAGTAAACGCGGCTCATCTGGCCTGCACCTATTCCGATGGTCATGTTCTCTTTGGCATAGACAATGGCGTTGGATTTCACGAACTTCGCGACTTTCCAGCAGAACAGCGCGTCACGCAGCTCTTGCTCGGTTGGCTGACGCTGCGTGACCACGCGAAGATCATCCGCCGTGACCATCCCCAGGTCGCGATCCTGAACCAGCAGGCCACCGTTAACACGTTTGAAATCCAGACCCGGTGTACGTTCTGCCCACTGACCACAAACCAGTACGCGAACGTTCTGTTTTGCCGCCGTAATGTTTAACGCTTCTTCGGTTGCGGAAGGGGCGATGATGACTTCAACAAACTGACGGGAGATAATCGCCTGTGCCGTTTCGGCATCCAGTTCGCGGTTGAACGCGATAATGCCGCCGAAAGCAGAGGTGGGGTCGGTTTTATAGGCGCGATCGTAGGCATCCATAATAGAGGTGCTTACCGCTACACCGCATGGGTTGGCGTGCTTCACAATCACACAGGCGGGTTCGTTGAATTCTTTCACGCATTCGAGCGCGGCATCGGTGTCAGCAATGTTGTTATAAGAGAGTGCCTTACCCTGAACCTGCTGTGCAGTGGCAACAGACGCTTCCTTTACCTCTTCTTCTATATAGAAGGCAGCCTGCTGGTGGCTGTTCTCTCCGTAACGCATATCCTGCTTCTTAATGAAGTTCAGGTTGAGCGTGCGCGGGAAGCGCCCGGAAGGTGTAGTGGTTTCACCGTGATAAGCCGGAACCAGGCTACCAAAGTAGTTGGCGATCATGCTGTCGTAAGCGGCGGTGTGTTCGAAAGCTTTAATGGCGAGGTCGAAGCGGGTAGCCAGCTGGAGCGAACCCTCGTTGGCATCCATCTCACTAATAATGGTGCTGTAGTCGCTGCTCTTAACGACGATGGCCACATCTTTATGGTTCTTGGCAGCGGAGCGCACCATGGTGGGCCCGCCAATATCGATATTCTCAACGGCATCTTCCAGAGAGCAGCCTTCGCGGGCGACGGTCTGGGCGAATGGGTAGAGGTTAACGACGACCATATCGATAGGCGCGATCTCATGCTCTTGCATAATGCCGTCGTCCTGACCGCGACGACCCAGGATCCCGCCATGTACTTTTGGATGCAGGGTCTTTACACGTCCATCCATCATTTCCGGGAAGCCGGTGTAATCGGAGACTTCCGTTACCGGCAGACCTTTATCTGCTAACAGGCGAGCGGTACCGCCGGTGGATAGCAACTCTACACCACGTGCAGAAAGTGCCTGAGCGAATTCGACGATACCGGCTTTATCAGAAACACTGAGCAGAGCGCGGCGAACTGGACGACGTTGTTGCATGGTAAATCCCCTGGATTTCACGATAACAGAGAGCGTTAGATGAATTTTCCGCAAAAAACTCATCTAACACCTCTAACGGAGCATCCTTGTTTTGCGCGGGCATTTTAACGAAAACGTTTGCGCATCGCTCGTCATTTTTCAATTTTTCGCTGTCTTGTGGATAAGTCTGTGTGAAAAAAGGTATAAGGCGGGGTTTTGCTGGGGATTGCAGCAGTCAGTCATTTTTCTGTCATTTAAGTATTGCGGCGGCGTGAGAAC
>NZ_JAIWPG020000021.1 GCF_020532665.2 Lelliottia sp. WAP21 | reverse complement strand
GCAGATGTTTGAGCAGCGGCTGAAACCGCTCAATGAAGCAGTGTTTTTCTCGGCGCCGGAAGGCATGGCCCTGACCAGTGGTGAAGATATGCAGCTGGCCGCAGCACGAAACGTGGCCGTCAATGCCGGGGGCGATATCAGCGTTGGAACAATGGGCAATCTGACCGCGCTGACCGGGGAGAAACTGGGGCTCTTTGCCCGCACCGGTCAACTGAGCCTGAAATCCGGAGAAGGGCCAATCGATGTTCAGGCGCAAAACGCCAGTATGCGGTTGTTTGCAGAGAAGAAGCTGACGCTGAGCTCAGCGAGTGACATCTCCCTGGCCGGGAAAAAACGTATCACGCTGATTGGTGGCGGGAGTTATTTGCGTCTTGAGGCGGGGAAGGTCGAGTACGGTACGACGGCATCTTATTTGCGTAAAGTGAAGCGAACTATGGCTGCATCAGCCAGTCCTAAACCAGCACAGGCCGTATCCCTGCCACCTCCGGCGACCATGCGGGAATTCAATCCCGAAACGCTCGCTCCCTGGGTGACGCCGGTGTATGCAAAGTCATGCCTGAAGGAGAAAGGCTGTACTGATGCCGGTACAGCTGAAGAGCCCGTTGATAACTTTGGGCAGATGACTATTTTTGCCCAGCCTGTCGAGGACGACTGCTGCGGTTACGGTCATCAGCATGAGCATGCAGATGATGAAGTCGTTCAGCATGCCCAGTCGGCCAAAAAACATAAGCCTGACGCCGGGGGCGAAAATGCGCCAGCTCAGGCAACGGCAGCGCCGCTTGCTCTGGGTGCTGCTACGGGTGTGATGACCCAGGTCTGGGGGGAATGGTCCCTGACCGGCGTATTGGGTGCGGCCCGGGGGATTCCGTATGTAGGCGCGATGATGTCCGCGCTCTACGTTCCATCTGCGGGCGAGGGGAGTGACAGGGTTCCTGGCCGGGATGAATTCTGGTACGAGGAAGAGCTGCGGCAGAAAGCCATCACCGGGGCAAAAGCGTCAACCCGTGTGAGGTTCTTCTGGCGCCAGGATGAGCAGGGCATCATGCGCGTTTATGGCGTCCATACAGGTGAAGGTACCCCGTATGAAGGTGTCCGTACGGCAAACATGGTGTGGAGTAGTGAACATAATCGGTATGAATTTACGCCTGCTCACGGTGCCGATGGTCCACTGATTACCTGGACGCCTGAGAGACCTGAAGGCAGTGATCTTCCCTCACATACCGGCAGCGACATCAAACCCATAGACCAGGCTACAATACTCGTCACGCCAATTCCTGACGGCAAAGATGAATACACGACCCCACCTTTCCCGGTGCCGGAAGAACGCGATCTTAACGATTACATCCTGGTCTTCCCTGCGGATTCAGGGATTAAGCCGATTTATGTTTATCTGAAAGATGACCTGAGAAATCAAGCAGGCACAGCTACGGGTAATGGTGCTCAAATTGAAAATGGGAAAATGTGGCTCGATTTATCAGTTACCAATAGTGGCGAGGGCGCTAAAATCCCAGCTCATATTGCTGATAAATTACGAGGAAGGAATTATACTTCTTTCAATGGGTTACGCGAAGACATATGGATAGAGATAAGCAATGACCCAGAGCTCATGGCTCAATTTGGAGAGGATAACCAAGAAAGAATTAGTGGCGGTTTAGCTCCATGGGTTCCTTCTGCTGGATATTATCATGGTCCAAATGAAGTTGTGAAAAAATTTCAGATACATCACGATAAAGCCATAGAAAATGGTGGCAGTGTATATGACATTGATAATTTGAGAATAGTTACACCGCGATTGCATGATGAAATTCACTATAGAAGGTAAGATGATGTTAGAATTCAAAAACACAATTAACGATTATACTGAAGATGAATTCATCGAATTTTTGCATGAATTCAGACGAGCAACCAGGAAGGATAAGTCTCTAAAAGGGAAAGAATTAGATACTTACTTAGATAATCTCATGGACCATTTCATAGCTATTACTGAGCACCCTAAGCAAGGAGACCTAATAGCCTATCCTGAAACACCAGAAGCCAGGGAACCAAAGAATATTATCAAAATTGTTAAGGAGTGGAGGAAATCGCAAGGGCTTCCGCTTTTTAAAGATGGTTAAGAACTAATAACTGAACTCAATGTGGCTGTCTGATAAGATAATATAACCAAACATTTCCGCTTGCACATTATGAGGGATGCCAGGCTGATTATGATTAACATTAATTGTGTTAAAAATAAATTGGAAGATTATACTAAAAATGAATTCATGAAAACCTTGAATGAATTTTATTCAAGCCATAGGTCATCACCATCACCTAAGGGTGACGAGCTAGAAATTTATTTGGATAATCTCCTTGATATTCTGACTACATTGGTTGGGACCGGAGAAGTCAGTGATTTTATATACTACCCGGACACACCTGAAAATGATTCACCTGAAGGTGTATTTAATGAAATAATTAAATGGAGAAAATCTCAAGGGCTTCCACTTTTTAAAGATTCTGAAGCTGATTCCTGAGGTCAAAATGCCAGATAGAAAATCCCCATCTCTATATGAAATTCTTACTGGCAACTTTACAGGGGATTTTCCCCTTGAAGTTGTAAACGAAGAAGACCAGGTCATTTTATCCGTACTGGATAACATCCAGCGTATATTGAACGCCCGGGCCGGTACCATTTCCCATTTACCTGATTATGGTCTGCCGGATATGACCAAAATACTGCAAGGCATGCCCGGTACAGCCCACGAGCTGATCGATACGCTGGCCGGTGTCCTGCTCAAGTATGAACCCCGTTTGCAGTCCCTCAATGTCACTTTGCTCGAACAGAAAGTGCCTGGTGAGCTGCGTTACGCTATTGATGCAGAACTGAGAGGCATTGGACTTGTCCGGTATGGCACCGAGTTTATGCCAGAGGGAAAAGTGATGATCAGACACCTGAAACAACAGCAGTATCTCGAAAACAACCAGTTTATTTAAACCACTCATATCTTCCTTCGATACGGATTTCACAATGCCCCATTCAAGCGAACGCCACCTTAAAACCGGGAGCGATCCCCGTACATTGCCCGATTACTCAGCATTGCGAGAGGAATTGGCAAAACTATCTCATCCTGCCCGTCCGGATGTGGACTGGAGGCATGTTGAAAAACTGGCATTAAATCTTTTCGATACCAATGGAGTCGAACTTCAGACGGCGGCGTGGTATACCCTGGCAAGGGCACAGTTGGCTGGATTACAGGGCTTCAATGAAGGTATGGGGATTCTGGATGCTCTGATCCGCTATCAATGGTCAGCAATGTGGCCCGCTTCTGCACATGCCCGAATTGAAATACTCAGCAGCCTGAGTAAACGACTTCAGCAGCTATTCAGGACCCTATCACTCCAGAGGACGGATTTACCAGCACTGAATCAGGGCATAAGGCTTTTGAGCTCAACGGTGGAGGCCCTGCAACGGCTTGAACTTCACAATGCAAGCGGGGTTGATACTCTCCGTCAAATGCTGCATAGCGCCACCCTCAGGCTGGAAAATAGCTATCCCCTCCAAGGCCAGACAGAGAACAATCTAACAGACGTAGTGCTGCCTGTGAGGGCGGAAAAGCAGAATAGTCAGCGCTGGGTGTATGTAGTTAATTCTGAACCAACAATTGAAGTTGGAGTAACCAAAGAATCAGCAACTAATTTCAGCCCAGTCACGGCTTTTATCTGCGGCCTTTTAACCGCTGGCGCATTGAGCATAGCCGCCTTTACTTTCATACCAAAATTATTCAATCACCCGGGAGAAGAGGCGTTAAACAACTCTCTCACAGCTTTACCAGCCAGCATGCCTCTTCCGGTTATCGCTCAACTACACCAGGACGCCCCGTCCTGGCTTAAATCCGGTGATGCCTACGCGGAAAAAGTAAACGCCCGACTGAACGAACTAATCATGCTTCCACCATACTGGCCGTTGCAATACGGATCTCAGCTGGTTGAGCAAACCCGTCATCTTTTCCCCAACACCAAACTTGCAGAGGAAATGTCAGCAGGTTGGCAGTCAAAGCTGAAAGCCAATTCTTTGCCCGATGCCAGCATGACGGGTTGGTATAAGGGGGTATCTGAACTTCAGATGCTTCAGGACAGACTTAATCGACTCGACGAAAAGAAAGGTAAGTACCTGACTGTTAGTGAGCTTAAAACGGCCGTGTTCTCAATATCAAAGTCATTCAACGAAAGCATGCCGGTTGAAGAGTTAATCAGGCAACTGCAAAATTCCCCTCAGAACCAACCGCTGTCAAGAGACCTGCTTAATCGAGCAAATCTTCAGCTCAGGCAGCTGAACAACTCCTACATGATGGCCACATCAGGCAAGCTGGAATAGGTTTTGTGTTCAGACGTACCGGTAAATGACGAAGTTCAGTTTCATATGGCTCCGTACACCTTACCTGTACCCATTCCGGGTATCGAAACTTGACCTCAATTAGCCAGTTCGCCAACTCCCAATTTCATGTTAATCTCCGGCCTTAAAATTTCCCCTGACAGTCGTGGAGAAAGTATTGACTGAGCTAACTACTAAGCGCCCTGACACTGAACTGGCTCATCTTGCCTGGTGCATCATCGTAGCGGTAAAGCTTGCACGGAAAGAGGGAAAATCAATCACGCCTCTTCAAACACACATGTTCATAATGCAGTGGCTTTCAACCGCCCAGAAACGTAAGCTATTTCCTAAATCCTTGGCACCAGACATTATCTGGTTACAGAAGCAGGGAAAACTTTACGGCCCTGGTGCACGGCTTTTTAGCAAAGTGGAATACATTTGGCTCGCAAGTTCTGGAGAATTAGTCAATCAGAGCACATTGTTCCGATTCACCTGCATGATTGACTCCTTACGTACGATGGGCTGGCAGGATCATCTATTATCTGATGCTGAATGGCAACAGGGTTGGAAATGCGGTACAGAAATATCGGCTGTATATACACAAAAATCTCAACTCCTTAGCTCTTTTACGGAAGCGGGAGAGCTTATCCTCCCGCTTGAGGTGCGCTTAACTGGTGTTTTTGAAGAAATATTTCAAATATTGGAGCAGTGCAAGCTGAAGACTGAGAAACTGCCTGTTTGTATGGGTTTTACGGTCTTGCTTATACAGCCAGAAAGTTAAGCCACTTCAAAAAAACAGGTTATAGTTGAATATTGAAAGCTTGAGCGTTGAGGCCCATCGCACTATACAAATCAAACAAAAAAAGGCATTTTTTCATAAAAATAGTGCCGCGAGATGTCCACAAATCAAAATTTCCATTTGTAGAAGGATAGCATTTTGACAAAATGCTGAATCTTCTGTGTTTTAGGCAGAAAAGCCTAATGACTGACAAAAAAATCGATTTATGGAATTATTATTACCTATTGCAACGTTATTATCCTCAACATCAATCCTGTAGGTTTAGGCATCCTTAATGTTCCACATGTCCAACATATTTTTTCTGAATGAAGAGGTTTTAATTTTATTTGCATTATTCGATATAATCGATAAACAGTCATCAAGGATCAAATAGAGATACTGAAATTTTTTCAAGATTATGATTTTTAGGTCTTCATGACAACAAAATAGCATGTACGCTTGCTGCTATGCGCATGCAGGTAGTTGCTTGATGATTTTCGTGATGAAAAAATTAACTGTATAACAATTTTTCACTCCCCCCTGATAAAAAAATCAACCTGGAGTCCCGTCTTATCTGGATTTGCATCAAAGCATCCAGAACGGGTGCTTGTCTGTCGCATTTTCATACAGAATGACAGGCACCAAACCGTTAACATATTCTAAGTAATTATTGGTACTAATAGTGTTGAGAAAAAACTAAAGCCGCAGTAAAAATAAAATATTTTTAAATCGATAAAAACAATAAATTTATTTAAATATTAAAATTTTTACGATAAGTTTAAAAATCCAGCAGGTGGGATGAAATATTTAGCACTTATGATTATCGATTCTATCATTGATATGCTAATTCAATTTTCACATATGCCAGGCGTATCAATCCGAAGTATGGGTTCACAGAAGATCTGTATTGGGTTGGATTTTCTCTTTTCATATCCACAGATAAATATCTTTTTGTATCTGCACACTTTAATCATTGCGCCGTTTATGTATCCAATTAAATATTGTGCAATACAACACATTTTAAAAAAACAAAATACATTTAATTAATCAATGAGAAATAGCAGTAGAAAAATATTTTTTAAGCATTTTATGTTTATTTCGCATAAGCAAAATTCATTTAACATGGTTCACTATGTTTTTTTAGGCGAGATCCAAACATGCACCCACCCGTTACTACCCCCGCTGATCTAAAGACCATTCTCCATTCCAAACGTGCCAATATTTATTATCTTGAAAAATGCCGGGTGCAGGTTAATGGTGGTCGGGTGGAATATATCACGCAGGAAGGTAAAGAATCCTTTTACTGGAATATCCCCATCGCGAATACCACGGCGGTAATGCTTGGAATGGGGACGTCGGTTACTCAGATGGCCATGCGGGAATTCGCGCGGGCGGGTGTGATGGTAGGCTTTTGCGGTACGGACGGCACACCGCTTTATTCCGCTAACGAAATGGATATTGATGTCTCCTGGTTATGCCCGCAAAGCGAATATCGGCCCACCGCGTATCTTCAGAACTGGGTCTCGTTCTGGTTCGATGAAGAAAAACGGCTGCAGGCGGCAAAGCAGTTTCAAATGATTCGGCTTCAGCAAATAGAGAAACACTGGCTTGGCGCAAAAATGCAGCGCGACGCGGTTTTCAACCCTGACAAAACCCGATTGCTTGAGTCTCTGGTGCGCGCCCGGGAGAATATGTCGGACGCCGCCGATCATACCTCGCTGATGCTTAAAGAAGCGCTCCTTACCAAATCCCTCTATAAACAGGTCAGCCTGGCGGTCGGCTACGGCGATTTTAGTCGCGCAAAACGCGGTGGCGGTGTGGATATGGCTAACCGGTTTCTCGATCAGGGTAATTACCTGGCCTACGGACTGGCGGCGGTAGCCGCGTGGGTGACGGGGATCCCGCACGGGCTGGCGGTGATGCACGGCAAAACCCGTCGAGGCGGGCTGGTCTTCGATCTTGCCGATCTGATCAAAGATGCGCTGGTGATGCCGCAGGCGTTCCTTGCGGCGATGCAGGGAGAAGACAACCAGCAGTTTCGCCAGCGTTGTATCAACGCCTTTCAGCAGGCCGACGCGCTTGACGTCATGATTACGACGCTTCAGGAAACGTCTGGCTTGCTGGCGGGTGTGGCAGAATGAACGTCCTGATTATCTCCCGCTGTACCAAACGCGCCCGTGAAATCAGCTGCCAGATTATTGACCAGTTTGCCGAACGCACCGGCGATGCGGCCTGGCAAACCACCATAACCCTTGATGGCATCAATACACTGCGAAAATTACTGCGCAAACACGCGCGACGTAATACCGCGGTAGCGTGTCACTGGATTAAAAAAAACGGTGAAACAGAATTGCTCTGGATCGTCGGTAACCTGCGCCGCTTTAACGCCCAGGGGCGCGTGCCGACAAACCGTACGACGACCAACGTATTGAAAAGCGGAGCCGAACACCACTGGCACTGCGCAGAAAGTATTGCGCTGCTGGCCGCCATCGCCGGGCTATTTCACGATTTTGGAAAGGCAGGAAAATGCTTTCAGCAGACCCTGAAGGGCGAAAGTCAGCATCGCTATCAGCCTTATCGCCATGAATGGATTTCAGCGCGGATGTTTCAGGGATTTGCCGCAGGGCAGACCGACGAGGCGTGGCTGGCATCGCTGGAGCATCTGAAGCCTGCCGATGAAACGCGAATGCTGAAATCAATGCTCAAAGAGCCACAGCTGACGGACGGCAGTCCGTTAAAGGGATTGCCCCCGCTGGCGAGAATAGTGACATGGCTGATCCTGTCCCATCACCGCCTGCCGCAGTCCCTGCAATCCAGACCCAACCTTCAGTACTGTGACGGCTGGCTTGATCGACAGCTGAATGTCCACTGGAACGCGCTCAATCACCAGATTACTGATAAGCATAAGTGGAAAGCCGCAGACTTAAAAAACGTCTGGACGTTCCCCAACGGCACGCCGCTCAAAAGTGCCACCTGGCGAGAAAAAGCCAGGCAAATCGGCAAACGTGCCCGCAATGCTGCGTCGTTACGCCAGTATGGCGCAATTGATAATCTGTTTACGGCGCACCTCGCCCGTCTGTCATTGATGCTTGCCGATCATTTTTATTCTTCACAACCCCCGCGCGTCCAGTGGCAGGAAGAGAGCTTTGATGTGTGGGCCAACAGCGATCGTGCCACCGCTCAGCTAAAACAAAAGCTGGACGAACACAACACAGGTGTGGCGCATTACGCCCTGTTGTTGGGGCGATCGCTGCCCTGGCTGCGGCGTTCGTTGCCCGCAATTGCGCGGCACAAAACCTTTCGCGAGCGGGCGAAGGGCGAGCGGTTTCAGTGGCAGAACAGAGCCTGGGATGTCGCATCGGCGCTGCGCGAACGCAGTGCAGCCCAGGGATTTTTTGGCATCAATATGGCGTCTACTGGCTGCGGTAAGACCTTCGCCAATGCCCGCATCATGTATGCCCTGGCAGATGAGAAGGAAGGCTGCCGCTTCAGCGTTGCACTTGGCCTGCGTACCCTGACGCTGCAAACCGGACAGGCGCTGCGCGAACGTCTGGGCCTGGATGAAGACACGCTTGCCGTGGTCACCGGTTCAGCCGCCGTGCGGGAGCTTTATGAACAACAAAAAGAACAGAAAAAGGAAGAGCCGGACGATAACAGCGCCAGCAACGAAGCATTTTTCTCCAGCCATCAGTACGTTCACTATGAAGGCAGTGTGTGTAATGGCATCACGCAACAATGGCTCTCTTCCGAGCCCGCGCTTAACCGGCTGGTGAGCGCACCGGTGCTGGTCACAACCATCGATCATTTGATGCCTGCCACCGAAGGCATTCGCGGCGGGAGGCAGATCCCCGCAATGCTGCGCCTGATGACCAGCGATCTGGTGCTGGACGAGCCTGATGATTTTGATATTGATGACCTGCACGCGCTGTCCCGGCTGGTGAACTGGGCTGGCATGCTCGGTTCACGCGTGTTGCTCTCGTCTGCAACGCTGCCACCCGTGCTGACGCAGGCCCTGTTCGAGGCCTATCGGGCGGGTCGGGAAGCGTATCAGCAGGCATGTGGTGAACGGAACAGACCCGTCAATATTTGCTGTGCCTGGTTTGATGAATACGGCGCACAGTCCCTGGATGTGGCTGAAGAGTCGGCGTTCCAGCAGGCGCATGCGCAGTTTGTTGCTGGACGGTTGAAAAAGCTTCCCCATCAACCCGTTCTGCGGAGCGGGAAACTTGCCCGCGTCGAACCTGAATCTACCGACGCGCAGGCGGTGATTTCTGCTGTAGCGAAAACGCTGCATCAGCACATGCCTGAGCTTCACCATGCTCACCACAGCATGCATAAAAGCGGTAAAACGGTTTCATTCGGCCTGATACGGCTGGCCAATATCAATCCACTGGTTGCTGTGGCGCAGGCGCTGATGGCGATGCCTGCACCGGAAAATACCTGCATCCACTACAGCGTGTATCACGGGCGGCATCCTCTGGTGGTGCGTTCGCATATTGAAGCCCGGCTGGACAGTGCCTTTACGCGCCACAACCCCGACAGCATCTGGCTACTCCCCGAGGTGAAACAGGCGCTGGAATCGCCCTGTCAACACCATCTGTTTGTGGTGCTTGGTACGTCTGTTTTGGAGGTCGGGCGCGATTTCTGTGCAGACTGGGGGATTATCGAACCCAGTTCCATGCGCTCGCTGATCCAGTTCGCCGGACGTATTCAGCGCCATCGTCAGAGAGTGCCAGAGACTGAAAATCTGGTGATTCTGAACCGCAATATTAATGCACTGCGCGGGAAGCGTGTTGCGTACTGCAAGCCCGGTTTTGAAACGGAAAAACACGCGTTTACCACTCATGATTTGCAGACGCTACTGCCCGTGTCGGCGTATCACGCCATTAATGCCATACCACGAATAACGGATGCAATAGCGGATAACGCCTTTGCCGCACAGGAGCATCTCCGGCTGCGCGCTGCGCTACTGGAAGCCGCTGACAAGAATGAGGCCATCGCTGCACATTGGTGGACGCTGCCGCTCACCTGGTGCGGCGAGCTGCAAAGGCGCACGCCGTTTCGTCAGTCTGCATCCCAGGAATCGTTTTTCCTTGGAATGAAAGAGGAGGACGACAAGCCCGTTTTTTGTCTGTTGCAGGACAACGGCATGCTGAAAGAGGCGGGATGTTTTGAACGCCAGGAGATCGTGCTGGCCGATGGCGTAGAGCCGTGGTTTTCCGTGGACTATCAGGAGATATTGCTGGCGCAGGCCGAGGCAAAACAGATGGCACTGGAGGTGGTGTCAAAGCGATATGGGGAGATTACGGTGAGAACGGGAGAGGAGGATGCAATAGAACGATGGCGATACCACCCGATTCTGGGTGTTTTCAGGGATTATGACTAAATTGTCAGGAGCAGGTATGTCTGTAGAAGCACTGACCGCTTTTATTGCTGAATATATTGCCGGTCGACGGCAAACGAAGCTGGAAGCGTTTGATAAAGAAGCAGCAAAGCGTGACGAGGCGGATCGCGCAGCTCTGGCTGGTGAACGCAGGGAGCTTGAGCTTCGCTATGAACCGCAGACGTGGCTCACCGATGCTGCAAGACGTGCCGGGCAGATTAGCCTGGTCACCCATGCGGCGAAGTTCACACACGGAGATTCGAAAAGCAGCAGCCTGTACAGTGAAACGACGCAGAAAGAAGGCTATCTCAGCAGCGCCGCGTTAGACGACGTCGAGCCGGATGCCGTCGGGAACGCCGCTGCGCTGGATGTCGCAAAGCTGCTGCAAACCCGCGTTGAAGGAGATTCCCTCCTTGCCTGCCTGAAACGAGGTGACCATAGCCCGCTTGCGGCCTTCACGAACGATGTGACTCAACTCGATGAATGGATCGCCGGTTTTTCCCGAGCACTCACGCCTGGTGAACCTACTTCGCACAAGCTGGCAAAGCAGAACTATTTCCCGGTGGGTGATGGTTATCATCTCCTGAGTCCGCTCTTTGCCACGTCGCTGGTACATGCATACCACCAAAAGATGATCGCGTTTCGTTTTGGTGATGATGTTAACGCCATCCGCAAAGCACGACGCGAGAAAACCTGGCATCCACAGCCGCTTGTGCTCTTCCCTGAAAGTGCCGAAATGCATTTTGGCGGTACCAAGCCACAGAATATCTCCTATCTGAACAGCGTGCGCGGCGGGCGGGTCTGGCTGCTTTCGGCGCAGCCTCCGCAGTGGAAGCGTGCGGATAAACCTCCGGTAAATCTGCGCTCGGTATTTACCGAGGGAGGCCAGTTTGACCGCAGAGCAAATGCGACGGTGCAGCGGCTGTTAACGCTACTTACGCGATCAAAGGATTACAAAAATCGGCACATCCGTGAAGCACGCGATAAGTACATCGACGAACTTATCGATCTGCTGTTTGTTGTGGTGTCAGAACTTCAGCGTGAGGAATGGCAAAACTGGACGCTCAAATGCCCGACGCTGAAAATACACCAGCAGCTCTGGCTCGATCCGTGGCGAACCAAAACCGACGAGGTATTTCGCCAGGAGCGGGATAAAGACGACTGGCTGGAAGAGGTCGCCGCAGATTTTTCAATATGGCTTAACGCCCGCTTGCGAGAAGACTTACCCGACGTTGGTGCGGTGGAAAAACGGGAATGGGAGACGCGCGAAAAGCTTCGTACCAACCTGCGTGAAATGGAAAAAATGCTCCGGGAGGCGATGAAATGAGTACGCTGATCCTTTTACGCCACGTGCGCGTTGAAAACGCCAACGCCATTGCGGGCATCACTTACGGTTTTCCGGCCATCACCCACTTTTTAGGTTTCACCCACGCGCTGTCGCGCATCCTGACGCAAACACACGGGCTGACGCTGGAAGGCTGTGCCGTCGTCAGCCACGGGCATCAGATCCATGCGCACACGTCCGGCCGAGACTATCAGTTTGCCCTGACGCGCAACCCGCTGACCCGCGAAGGCAAAACGGCCTCCTTCAACGAGGAGGGGCGGATGCATATGACCGTCTCCCTGTTGCTGGAGTGTCACGGTGAAATCGTTAACGGCGAATACGGGCAGCAGGCGCTGGCAGAGTTTCTGAAAGCGCGTTGCCCGATGCTGCGCCTGGCGGGCGGCATTATTGTCAGCATTAAAGATATTTCGGTTATGGATAAGCCGACGACGGATGAAAAACTGGCTTACCTGAAGTGGCAGTTGACGCCGGGCTTTGTCCTGCGCGATCGCAGCGCCTGGCTTGGCGAGCATCATCAAAGCCTGCTTGAAGATAACCCACAGGCCACAATGCTGGACGCCTGGCTTGATTTTGCCGCCCTGAAATTCCAGGCCGAAACGCCTGAAGAGAGTGATATCCAGGAGGGCGAGCCAGCCGCCTGGCAGCGCGTCCCTAAACCCTACCCGGGGTATCTGGTTCCGCTGATGACAGGATACCAGCGCATTTCTGAACTCTACGCGCCGGGTGTGGTAACCCATGCCCGGGATGACCAGACGCCGTTTGCCTTTACCGAAGCGGTGTATGGCGTGGGTGAATGGTGCGGGCTGCATCGCATTTCGTCACTGGAGGATATTTTCTGGCGCTATCACACCACTGAAACCGGCTACTACTGTCAGGGTGCCAACGCGCCGCAGGCAGCAAAACAACATTCATAAAAAGGACTATCACATGGCAAAGGCTCCAACTGCCGTTAAAACGGCTTCTGTACTGGCATTCGAACGCAAACTGGCAACGTCAGACGCGGTAATGTATGCGGGAAACTGGCAAGGAACTGACTGGCAGCCGATCCGGCTTCAGGAAAAGGCGGTGCGCGGAACGATCTCAAACCGCCTGAAAAATGCGCTTGTTAACGACCCAGTGAAACTGGATGCTGAAATCCAGAAAGCCAACCTGCAACGCGTGGATGTGGCGGCGCTGCCGGCAGAGGCCGATACCCTTCAGGTGAGATTTACCCTGCGCGTTCTGGGCAACCTTTCCATGCCGTCGGTTTGTAACGATCGCGCCTATCAGGATGCCCTGCAGCAGGTTATTGAAGGATACATTGCCGAGCACGGGTTTAGCACACTGGCCCATCGCTATGCCACCAACCTGGCGAACGGTCGCTTCCTTTGGCGTAACCGCATCGGTGCAGAAAAAATTGAGATTACGGTGAAGAAGGGGAGTGAGGCCTGGACGTTTAATGCGCATGACTATCCGCTGCGGGATTTCACCGCACAGGATGAAGCGCTACAAACGCTTTCCCGGGAAATCGAAAAAGGATTGCGCGGTGAAAGCTTCGTCCTGCTGGAGGTCAGCGCTAACGTTCTGCTGGGGAACGGGCAGGAAGTATTCCCCTCGCAGGAGCTGGTGCTAGACAGCAACAGTACCAAGAGTCGCCTGCTTTATCAGGTCGATAACGTTGCAGGTATGCACTCGCAGAAGATCGGCAACGCGGTCAGAACCATTGATACCTGGCATCCGCGCGTTGACGAACTCGGCGCGATTGCCGTTGAGCCTTACGGTTCGGTCACCAGCCGGGGTATTGCCTGCCGTCAACCAAAAGAAAAAATGGACTTCTATACCCTGCTGGACAACTGGGTGACGAAAGGGCAACAACCCGAGGTGGATCAGCAGCATTATGTGATGGCGATTTTGATTCGCGGCGGCGTGTTTGGCGAGAAGAGCGAATAAGGAGTCGGTATGGATCACTATCTGGAGATCCGCGTCCTTCCCGATCCGGAGTTTACAGAGGAGATGCTGATGGCGGCGCTTTTTGCCAAACTGCATCGCGCGCTGGGGGAGAGAGGAAAGGGCGACATTGGGATTAGTTTTCCGCTGCACGGGATCAAACCTGGCCCCCTTTTGCGTCTTCACGGGACAGGCCCTGCACTGCATGAGCTGGAAGCATTATCCTGGCGAAAAGGGCTGAGTGATTATTGTGCCTGTTCGGCGGTATGTCATCTTCCAGCGATTACGCACTGGCGCTGCGTTAGCCGCGTGCAGGTGAAAAGCAGCCCTGAGCGGTTACTGCGCCGCTCGGTCAAAAAAGGGTGGATAACGGAGGCGCAAGCTCAGGAAAAGGCCCTGACGATGGAGGCTGAGCAGACCGATCTTCCGTGGATTAACGTGAAAAGTCTCTCTAACCAGCAACCCTTCCGTGTATTTATTCGTCACGGCCATCTGCTCTCTGCACCCGTAAAGGGCACTTTTACCAGCTACGGTTTTAGTTCGTCCGCGACTATTCCCTGGTTTTAAGGGCACTGACCGCACCCGTTTAGGGTGCGGTTTATTGACTTAATCGAACGTCAAATGCAAAGGGAAGTCTTTGCACGGAAGTGAGCGTCTGCGCCCAGGCGGGATGCAGCGGGTTAAGAATCGCGTTGTTTTCCTGAGGAATAATGCACGAGGGTAAGACCAGCGCCATTGAACTTTTTGCCTGTAACCAGCCCGTTCCCAGATCCATTGTTGAGACCGGTGAAGGGTTCTCCCGCCAGTCAACCGGCAGCCATTTCTGATCCATATATTCAACGTCATCATCAGGGATGTCGATGCTGAAGAGCTGATACTGATCCAGCATCCGCTCATTCTTTACGTGGACTAATACTTCCAGCGAAGCCAGTGCAATAGAGGTCGAGACGTAAACGGTCGGGTTGCCTTTATGATTCCAGCGTCCGCCGTACTGATTTGCACCGCTTCCTGTCCAGGCTTCGCTGGCATAGCGGCTTGTGACGAGTCGGTAAAAAATCACGCGAAGACCCCATGCTCCAGGCGGCCAATCAGGTCGGTCACTTCCAGTGCACCGGTCTCCGTGGCAATAAGGTCCACAGGCGCGACGTTGCCAAGCCCACGAACCGGCGACTGTAACCAGTTCCAGGCGTCGTCTTTGTTTCCAAAATAACCGACGGCGGCATCCAGCACCCGGACAAAGCGCGCCACACGCTCACTCTCATCCGGTGTCAGTGTTCTGCCAGCACTTTTACGCCGCGCAACGTTGCGTTCATTAATACCCGTGACGCGTAAAATGTCGGCTTTGGACATTTCAGTCCATTCATGAATATTGTCCAGAACGCTTACGGGCAGCCCCTGACTGAGCATCTCAATCAGCTTCATTCCCCGACTGGCAGGCAAACCGGCGTACCGCCAGAGCGCATCACCTGTCGGTTTCTGTGCAGGGATCCAGGTTCTCATAGTATCTCCTCGGGTTATGACAATTGTCATGGGTAATTATAGTCATTTGTCAGTTTCGTGGGAATGAATTTCTGTGGGTGTTTTAATCATCGGAAGAAATGGAGAGGAATGCTGGCGTGACCCTAATTTTAAAGGTGTTTTTAAGTTATTGATATTTAATTAAAATAAATTATGTGTTGGAAAAAGGGTTAAAACTGCCTGAAGTTGCTTTTTTGCTCAGAAAACAGAGAGATGTGGTGATAGTATTTCAGTGCACTGCCGTACAGGCAGCTTAGAAAGACAGGGGTATCAAACTGCGAAGACTGCATAAAGTGCACTGCCGTACAGGCAGCTTAGAAAGCCAGATACCAGACACCTTCATCTTCCATCAGGTGCACTGCCGTACAGGCAGCTTAGAAAGCCAGATACCAGACACCTTCATCTTCCATCAGGTGCACTGCCGTACAGGCAGCTTAGAAAAATGGCGCGGGTCATATGAATATCAATGCATTGTGCACTGCCGTACAGGCAGCTTAGAAAAACGCAGACAGTAAAAATCACGGTCGGGCAGTGTGCACTGCCGTACAGGCAGCTTAGAAAATGTTTCGCCCGATCGCGGGATTTCAAAACCCGTGCACTGCCGTACAGGCAGCTTAGAAAACGTCATCGAACGTAAGCACAACAGGACGACCGTGCACTGCCGTACAGGCAGCTTAGAAACCAAAGCGGGCATGATGTGCTTTACAACAGCGGTGCACTGCCGTACAGGCAGCTTAGAAAATCATGGACCAGAACACCCGGCTAAAGCATGCCGTGCACTGCCGTACAGGCAGCTTAGAAAGAGGCGGGTTTGTTGGTTATTTGGCGATTATTGTGCACTGCCGTACAGGCAGCTTAGAAAACCCTGCATACCGCCGTCAGCGGATTATTTATGTGCACTGCCGTACAGGCAGCTTAGAAAGTCATTCGAGTTAAAGGGTGGTAAGCAATGGAGTGCACTGCCGTACAGGCAGCTTAGAAACAACGGGGGTATCAAACTGCGAAGACTGCATAGTGCACTGCCGTACAGGCAGCTTAGAAAAGCAAAATCTGGCGTCGGGATTGAGACCCCGGGTGCACTGCCGTACAGGCAGCTTAGAAAGTGTCAAGGCGAGCCTCATCCAGCATTATCTTGTGCACTGCCGTACAGGCAGCTTAGAAAGAACACCTCCACTCAATCAAGCTGGGCACAGCGTGCACTGCCGTACAGGCAGCTTAGAAATGATGGGTTTAAGGATTTATTGTGCTGATTTAGTGCACTGCCGTACAGGCAGCTTAGAAAGAGGCCGCAATCACCGCCGAACCCTGCAACACGTGCACTGCCGTACAGGCAGCTTAGAAATGGCTCAGTATCAAGTCCAAAGGTGTTTCCTTGTGCACTGCCGTACAGGCAGCTTAGAAAGTCGGACGCTGCGTAACGTTCAGCGGCGGTTTAGTGCACTGCCGTACAGGCAGCTTAGAAACCGCGAACCTGATAAACCGGTACCCAATATCGGTGCACTGCCGTACAGGCAGCTTAGAAATGAACCAGTAGCTCTGTCTCGGTACCGAAATTGTGCACTGCCGTACAGGCAGCTTAGAAAAGGCTGATTGAATACTTGTTAATGGCGTGAACGTGCACTGCCGTACAGGCAGCTTAGAAACACTCCGTCACTGAGAAAAAAACTAATGATGAGTGCACTGCCGTACAGGCAGCTTAGAAAAGCCACGCGGCCATACCCACAGAGATGGAAATGTGCACTGCCGTACAGGCAGCTTAGAAATTTCCAGCCGCTATTAATGTTTCTTTATTCATGTGCACTGCCGTACAGGCAGCTTAGAAAGGCAGGTCACGTGCTTGTCGGTATCGAAGCGCGTGCACTGCCGTACAGGCAGCTTAGAAACAGCGAGCCGGAGCGGTTTTTTGTCACGATAAGTGCACTGCCGTACAGGCAGCTTAGAAACGAACAACACCTCCACAAATAACCGCGTCAACGTGCACTGCCGTACAGGCAGCTTAGAAAACTGACCGAAATCGAGATGATTGCCGCCATGGGTGCACTGCCGTACAGGCAGCTTAGAAATGGTTGATCGCTGGCGCGAGTTGGAAGAAACGGTGCACTGCCGTACAGGCAGCTTAGAAACACGGCAGCATTGCTTTGGTTAGGTAGTTATCGTGCACTGCCGTACAGGCAGCTTAGAAAGGTAACAAGCGTTAACGGCGAGGTTGGGGCTGGTGCACTGCCGTACAGGCAGCTTAGAAATGTGCGACCAGGTCAGGGTTAATCAGCGCCAAGTGCACTGCCGTACAGGCAGCTTAGAAACCGGACTGCCGTCACTTCTCGAAAGCCAAAGGGTGCACTGCCGTACAGGCAGCTTAGAAAGTACACGTCAGCAAGCTCCCCGGTGTCTAACAGTGCACTGCCGTACAGGCAGCTTAGAAATCTCGTGCTGACGATACGTCTTCCCCGCAGAAGTGCACTGCCGTACAGGCAGCTTAGAAATCGAAGAAATCTCTCTGAGGCTTATCGTGAATGTGCACTGCCGTACAGGCAGCTTAGAAAACCTTGCACCGATTAAGGCGAGGGCTTGAGGTGTGCACTGCCGTACAGGCAGCTTAGAAAAGGCAATTAAACGCAACGATGCTGAATATGCGGTGCACTGCCGTACAGGCAGCTTAGAAATAGCGGCAAACGTGCAGGTAACGACCCGGAACGTGCACTGCCGTACAGGCAGCTTAGAAAAACATCTGAATGTGCGGGTAAATGCATTGATAGTGCACTGCCGTACAGGCAGCTTAGAAAGCTCAAGAATGGACAGGCTGGAAAAGAAACGGGTGCACTGCCGTACAGGCAGCTTAGAAAAGCGCATTGCGCAGGCGATGGCTAACGTGCGCCGTGCACTGCCGTACAGGCAGCTTAGAAATGCATAGAAACTGCTCATTTTCGAATTATGAGGTGCACTGCCGTACAGGCAGCTTAGAAATCTTTGAATGCGCTCTGGACCACTGCCAACTCCGTGCACTGCCGTACAGGCAGCTTAGAAAATGCCGACACACCGCGGAAACCCTTTAACTCAAGTGCACTGCCGTACAGGCAGCTTAGAAACACTGCGGGAGCCTCATTGAATAATGGGATTTGTGCACTGCCGTACAGGCAGCTTAGAAAGCCTGCAGGCCCTGGCCGACCTACGCAATCTGGTGCACTGCCGTACAGGCAGCTTAGAAAAGCTCCATCATGCTGATGATAGCCATTCGTTTGTGCACTGCCGTACAGGCAGCTTAGAAAATGATGCTTTCCGGGTTATTGTTTATGTAATGGTGCACTGCCGTACAGGCAGCTTAGAAAGGAAGACACCGGGGTTAGCTATTTAATTATTTGTGCACTGCCGTACAGGCAGCTTAGAAAGCATGCCACCGCCAGTACAGCTCCCGGAAGACGTGCACTGCCGTACAGGCAGCTTAGAAAGACACATCGGAACTGAAGCTGGCGAACCTAATGTGCACTGCCGTACAGGCAGCTTAGAAAGCAAAGCTGAATTGGCGAAACCCATAGCGTGGTGTGCACTGCCGTACAGGCAGCTTAGAAACATGCCTACAGAGATTGAAATGCCGTTAATTTGTGCACTGCCGTACAGGCAGCTTAGAAAACTGGAAGGATGAAAAATCCGGGCATGGCCGTGTGCACTGCCGTACAGGCAGCTTAGAAAAGGAGAGCATCAGTGATTAAAGAATCAATATCGTGCACTGCCGTACAGGCAGCTTAGAAAATTCATGCGCCGTAACCTCTTTGTATCAGGGCGTGCACTGCCGTACAGGCAGCTTAGAAAGGTATTGATGTCCGATCAGCGCACTCGTGAATGTGCACTGCCGTACAGGCAGCTTAGAAAGCTCCAGCCGTCTCCCACTACTCGATGGTCTTGTGCACTGCCGTACAGGCAGCTTAGAAAGTGGGCCGCTGAAATCCTCGTAGAGTGCGATCGTGCACTGCCGTACAGGCAGCTTAGAAAGGCAGAACGGAAGCGGCGCAGGGCTCGCCAGTGTGCACTGCCGTACAGGCAGCTTAGAAACAGACATCTGACACAAAGATAGCTTGCTCCAGGTGCACTGCCGTACAGGCAGCTTAGAAAATGGAGATTGTCGATGCCGGTTCTGATGAAGCGTGCACTGCCGTACAGGCAGCTTAGAAATGAGCGATTCGAGCAGGCTGGCATTATCACAAGTGCACTGCCGTACAGGCAGCTTATAAAAACGCCGTACGCAACCTGATTATCTAAGCAATCATCATTTTTGCACGGTTTTTTTGAGGTCCGGATATCGTATTCCGTTGTCAGCGTTCGCCAGATTGTTGACGGATTTTCCCGCGGATGCGTGCCGGATGATCTGCAGAGCTTGGCCTTTAATGGTTGAGCTCAGCTGATGATTTCCGTTTTTTCGCGACGGCGAATGATAAGACCTGCCGGCCCGGATTCTCGGTAGCATGTAATCATACGGGTACACTGACGCCTGGTGAGTTCAGCAGACTGCGCTAACTCTGCCAGCTAAATCTCTCAAGCCAGGTTGGCTTTAATAAAATCCAGAGGCAGCACTTCCTGTAGCGTCAGCCATACTGCAGTGTTGCTGTACATTTCTCCCTTCATCAACGCCGCCATCTATTTCAGGTACTCAGATGAGAAAAGGGGTTAGCGACTCAGGCTGGCGATACAATTTTGTGGGCTAGCCAGTACCGGATTAATTGCACTGAGCTCCTCCAGTACGTGCTCCTTAGCATATCTTCGGGACATTTTTTACTTCGCATCAGCCTACCCCGGAAAAATCTGTGCCGCTCCAGATTATGATTCACGGCGAGACGGTGGCATAGCGGGTTAACCGTCATTACGTGATTTAAGGGCATACGGGCGCGATCACTGCGCCAGTTTGGTGCCTTTGTGCTGGTCAGACAAGTCTACAAACCCGACTAGCAGGAAGAATACTCCTTAATGACGCTGTACCAGCTTTAAACGCATATCGCGCCATTGTCTGAATTCCCGAAACGCCCGCTTTACCGGGTCACACAGAAAGGCCGCGGTTTGCGAATGCGTAAACATACCCGTTATGATGACATCTGTGAAGTCATGCCAGATGTGCTGGCAATTAAGCACGGTCACGCCAGAGCGCTGATTCAGGGGGAAAAACTGATTGTTTTTCAACAAATTTTTTGCTGGAACAACAGCTGGAGCTGTTCGTCCTGGTGCAACGTCTTTAAGATGGTAAAACCGCAGGCGATCTGTTCTTGGTCTAGATGTGCCGGGAATATCTAGACCCCGACGGAAAGTGTTACGCCCTGGCCTTTGCTCAGACTGACAGACATGACATCCCCTTAATCGAGAAAATTATAAGACCCCATTCAATTCTATTTGCGGCGGTGGCAGGTCTTCGAGACCGATCACTTTTTTTGCTGGAATGCACTTTCTGACTGTCTGCCAAAAGGCTCGCACTGGCCCATTCAAAGAAAGCTTTAATTGTCGAACTGTCAGCGGTCGTTTTTTGTACGTCGTTGGGAATGGAGCAGGCCGTGAGGGAAAGAGCTTCGCTACGAGACCTGGTGTCACTGGCTGATAATGCAGTCAACTAGTAACTCAGGAGGTCTGTCAGGGGGACTACCTGTCGAGCAGAAGAATCAAACATGATCACTGATACAAAAAGCCGTTTCAAGTGCATATGGATCCTATTTCCGCGTAGTAGGCTGCGTTTGAACGCCATTTTTGACCGCCTCGATAGGCTCTCCATACATAGAGTCGGACGTGTCAGGTCGAAGATATACGGGTTAGTATCTCAAAAATAATTTCTCCTGAAGAGATCGGAGGATGGATGCAGTTTCAGGATGATGCTAAATTTTGTTGATTTGATAAAGCGGGACAAAAGCAGTCGGGTGGGGGATATATATTAAGATGCTGGCTCAGAGTCCGCTTTTAAATAAGATGTAAACCACCATTTAATTTCCGATATATGAATGGCCTCTTTTTAACAAAAAATAATTCAGATCGGACAGAAATATAATACTCGTTAAAAATCTCAGGAAAAAAATTGCAATGTGTACGGTAATCAAATATATCAAAGACTTGCATGAATAGAGTGTATATCGCGGTATGATTGATCTGCAGCACAAGAGGATTTTAAGATGCTATATGATGTAGGCAGACAGGCGCTGCTGAAAGGACTGACAGGAAATTCGACGAAAAAATATCACGTCTATACAGATGTGAAATATGACAAAGCGGGGGATTTCACCCCGACCTAAAATTAAGTGTCAAGTTTTTTTGACATTATATTCTTTTATTAGATCGTCCACTACGCGCTCAGCAAGTTTCTCAACTGCTTCACTGCGTGACGTGCCACTAAGAGATGCCAGTCGGTCGATTTTGCGTAAAATCCGCATACGAAGCGATAGCGATACAGCGGTTTTTTTATCTTTATCTAAAAACACCTTACCGACTGAATCACTCGTTTTGAGTTCCGCATTTGAGGCCAGGGCTTCATTCATGCGACGGAGGGTCTTTTTATCCAGCAGCCCAGGATTAACAAGGAGATAGGAATGGCTCGCCTTGCTGTATCTGATCTCCGCTGAATACGACTCGCGAAGTTCTTTCAGAGCGCGAGTTAGAGTAGGCTCTGAACAATCCAGACTGGTTATAATATCAGCGGCGGATACGGGTTTGCCGGTACCCAATAAATTGGCAAGCTTAAAAATCCGGGCCTGTCTGGTGTTTAATTGCATCGTAAGGTTTAGCCTGCAGTATGAGTAAAGGGTTCTATCGGTTGAAAAATGAACGTACTGCTCATTTTTCGAATAACCGGGTAATCGCCTGACGCTTCAACCGGATCGACATTTTCAAGTCCTGCGTAATTGATCAATGCCATTTTCCTACGGCTGCATTTGCAAGAGAGGAGGTACTCGTCCTCACTATATCCTGTTCGCTTACTCATCCTTTGTGTGAAGCCTGAAACCGTCACGTTTTCAAAGGGTAAAGTATGGAGAACAATTCCTGCCAGACGGAAGAGACATCCATGAATATGACGGGCATAGATTTCTCGCATTGACTTTAAGGTCATTGGTTTTTCTGTGAGTTCGGTTCCACGGCTATTCACGGCATAAATTTTATCAGGCATATCCTCAATTTCAGCTAAATCAACGTCTAAAAAGACGGTTGATGTCTCGGGCCTCACTTCGAATGTGACCAGCGTTTCACGGGGCCACTCCGTCCCGACGAGGACCGATGTCAGACGGGATTCAAAAAACGCGGCATCAGTCTGGAATTGCTGGCGAGCATTGGATTGCGTCGTAGCGAGCTTTGTGACATGTTCTTGCGCGTGATATTTCCAGTTTGCATACTGCTCGGCCCAGGTCGTTCGCTGATTCTGGTATTTAAGTTGTCGAAGCGTGTTTTCGCGCTCTGTATCAATCAGCTCCAGCTCCAGAGCTTGCCGGAGCCCCGAATCGTTTATGTTTCTGCTTTGACCCGCTGAACGTGCCGCCCGGTTCAGACGTGTACGGTAACTTAGCCCTGTTCCTCGCAGCCTAAGGCTGGCGTAGATGCCCCGTCGACCAAAAGAAATGGATGCTCCGCGTAGACCCATACTCAGGCCAGGCGTGCCGTTACTCAGATTCAGACGGACCCCAGGTAAAATGGTGAGCGACTGACGAAATCTGAACCCCATTATTATTTCCTTAGTTATGTTGGGTCACGGGAAGTAATCTGATTCCATCATCGTTTTGGTCATTCACTAAACCATACACCCTGGCACGCTCCAGGACTCCAGCAGCCCAGCGGCGGTGTGTGGCGGGTTCACACATTGCACCTTGCGATTTAAAGACTGCCTGGGTCGAATTGAGGATCCGCAGGGCATCCGAGTACTCACCTTGGGTGACCATAAGCGCTTGTTCAATTATATCAATCTGGCACGGATGAATAGCTGTTTTGCCTACCAGGCCATGGGCCATATCGAGCGCCAGCTCACGAGCCATAACCTCATGATCGTCAATGTGTTCACAAACCGGGGCGGTAAGGGCAAAATCGCGCGGACTAAAAACGGAGACCAGCATTTTGATGACATATCCCATCGGGCTGTCATAGAGCGTCAGATCGCGTGGACGACGCAGCGATACAACGTTCATGAGATCGTTTCCGCCGATGCGCAGGGCAATAATCCTTTCATGGCATGGATGGTTTATAAGCGTGGTCGCCAGCTCGCGCATTTGTACCACGTCAAAGACATCTTCTGTTTCGAGCGTAGGCATCATGCAAAGATGGGTGCCGCCCATAAAACGCCACCATATGGGTAAGGAGTTAAGGGTAAACTTAGGCAGCACAAAACCATCTATTGCAGAAAGGTCGTACTGCTCTGTCAACCATTTTCCCATCTCGGTATTACGGGGGCGAATGAAGACCAGTGGCCAGTCTTGATTGCCTTGGGCGCATCGACATTCATTGAGTTCCTGCAACAGCCTGCCGAGATTAGCCAGCGCAACGGGGATATCCGCCTCGCTGACAGCATCTTCCAGACAAATAACCAGGGAACGCAGACCGGGGATTTTACCGAGCATGACCGCATCGGCAATATCATCACGGGTAGCAGGCATATAGAGCGTAGCGCCCAGATTCCAGGGCGAAAGGCGTTTATTCATCAGAGCACCTTCTTAATAATGGTGACGGCCCGATACTGGCCGAGGGTTTCTCCCATTTCTGTGACAGTGATACCTTTTTCACGGGCAAGTCCAACTAACAGGGCTACGTCAGGGTCATTAATCGAACGAACAAATACATGATCGGGTACCCGTCGCAATACGGCACGGGTGGCTTCTGCGATGCCCGGTTTGATACGGTTAATACTGTCAACGTCAAATTTGTTGGCCAGGAAGGCGATCACCTCTCGGCTTTTATGCCATAAGGCTTTAGCAGTGTTGAGATTCCAGTCCAGTGGTAAGAGCGACTCTCGCAATAACTGCTGACGGAAATGGGCAACAGTATCCACAAGCATTCGGCTGCATTCATATTTGCTAAGGTGGTCACAAACGACGCAGCCATGTAAACCGTCGAAAGACCAGACTGACCGGGAAATCAAACCGGATACGGGAGCGCCCATAATTCCAAAAGGGATCAGCCAGTCGTCGTCGCTCGCCGCCAGCCACGAGCAACCACAAGGATCCGCCAGTACAACGAGACGTGGCTGTTCCGGATAACCATGGCGATCCTTCAATGCACGTACCAGCTCACCCGTGATCGCGCCTTTCCCGGTCCAGCCGTCAACAAAGACAATACCGTCGGTCCCATGACGGCGTTCAATAATATCCAGTGCTGCGCCGTCAATTCCCCGATCACGGATGATACTGATACCGTAATGGAAGGAGGTTTTACCCATATCACGCAGGGCCTGGTGCAACATCACTCCCAGCGGCACGCCTGCTCTGACAAGGCTGACAAGAATAACCGGGGTATCACCGAAGCGTTTTGCGAGGGTGACGGCCAGTTGTTCTACCTCTCTCGCAAGACGTTCTGCACCGCGATCCAGGGCTCGTTTAAAGATATCAAGGTGCCATTGTGTCGGTGCGGGCTCCTGACTCAGCATGTCTGAATAGTGCTTTTTGCCCGACTGGATAAGCATTTCTTTTTGCTCGACAGACGTCATTTCCATTTCGACCGGCTTCAGCAGAAATTCCACGTCACCAGGTAGGTAAGAACCAGAGAACGTTTTCCGTGGCTGCATCTTACTGTTCTCCAAAGACATGCTGTGTAATCGCATTTGCAAACTGGCTTTGACGTGGGATGCCAAACCAACTGCACAACTTCATAAAACGGTGATCGCTGAGGCTGTCACCAAGGCCAATGACGGGGAATATCCCCCGCTCAGCCCGTAGTTTTTCCAGCAACCAGGCGACGGCCAACCCTTTCTCTACCGGAACAGGAAGCCATGCAACATTGTTGCTGTTGCGATGGATGTAGAACCCCTCAGTCGGGAAGATATGTTCAATTTCATCTGCAATAGCATTAAGTTCATCCAGTCGGCTGCTGTCGCGGTGTTTCATCACCATATAGACAGGCGTGTCACCATATTCATAATTCAGCCTTGCCCAGGCGTTGATCCCTTTTGATTCCATCATCTCGGTGATAAGACGCTGCATTGACGTCAATCTTTCGCGATAGGATGACAATGCTTTGAGCATATGCCTTTTCCATTCTTCATCGGGCTCGCCTTCAGGCGTCAGGATAACGGCGCCATGGGTTGTAATTGCCCAGGAACGGAAGGGAATCAGGACCCGACTTATCTCTTCAGTGCCTCTGGCGGTAACGGGGATGAGTTCTGCGTGTTCCAGCAGCCAGTCCACCAGCATAGCCTGTTCTTCAGTCATGAAACTGCGTGGCGCGAGGGCGCGGTCCAGTGCACCAGGACGAAATGGTTCAAGGGCCAGCTCATCGACCATCTTGCGGCGTGTCTGGAATAACGTGTCATCGAGATCGCTCAGAACAACAGGTTTAATCATAGGTAACAATCTCCACGACAGGCGCAACGTCAGCCAGCGCTTTCAGTAAATGTTGATCGATGCTTTCTGCGGCTGTTTCAATACAAAGCAATATGCGGTCAAACTGCTGGTGAGCAACGTTATAGACAAAGTTAGGAATGCCCAAACCATAGTTATCGGTAAAGGAAATGGCGGATTCTATGGCATAACCCAGTGCGATAGGCGATCGCGTCGTCGAGCTGTAAACCGCCTGAGCTCCCGCTGCTTCAAGGCGTTCGGCCAGCAGAAAAGGTTCCCAGACAAACTCACCGGTTCCGAGAATCAGGACGCGTTCACCGCGTGAAACGGTAATGTTTGGGCCCAAATCTGCGGCAGGGGCAGTCATACCCAGTCGGCCCCAGGACTGTTTGCCGGTAATATTCCATTTCCCTCGGGAGGTCACGTTGACTGCAGGCATTACGGGTAGCGTTGCGTCGGGAAAAGGAGTCCACCCCCACTGCCCGCTCACGAGAGAAATGGCTTTGACGGGCAAAGGACTTCGCTCAGGTAGCGCATTGTTACTCCAGTCTGTAAGCGTTACCGCGATAACCTGCTCCAGGTGAGGCAATTGATCGGTATTGCGCAGGGCAGCCAGTAAATTAAGGAAGGTATTTCCGGTCGTAGCTTCATCATCAATCAAAACCAGCGTTCGCGCGCCAGAGACACAGCGCCGTTTTTCTTCATTATCAGGCAGATAAATAAGATGATCGGTTGCATGACTGTGTTCTTCCTTGAATTCACAAAGCAACTCGCCGTCCACCGGATGACGTGTTGAAGTCAGATAGACGGATTTTTCACAGTGTGACCGAATCTCATCGAATACCCCAGCACCCAGTCCAACGGCAGTTTCCGCCATACCGATAAACAGCACGGGCCCATTCAGGCGCCTGGGAAACTGGTTGGCAAGTTGTTTATAGGCCTGCCGCATGACAGAAGGAGGGACCGGGATATGCCGCCCAAGAACCTTACTGACAAAAAGAAAAGCGCGTTTTGGATTTCGACGCTCGGCGATATCAAACAAGTCATCGAGCGCGATATTTCCCCGATCGCGCGTAATCTGAATGGTGCCGCAGGAGAGTGTACGACGATAAACGTTATCTTCACTGATTAAAGACATTATTTAGCCTTAATTCAATCTGTTAGAAAGGTTTTCCGGGTACACAACTACATCCGTCATGGATCTCACAGCAACCGGGGTAAAGGACAACTTTGCGTTCCTGATAACGTCATGTTTGGTCATCAGTCCGAGCTTAAATGCAGCAAACAACCCGGGCAAATTGACGCCGCTGTGCAGGGTGTAACCGATACCGCCTGAAGGACGCATGTTTGTTTCAAGCAAAAGAGGCGTTCCATTTTTGTCATTACGCGTCTGTACGTTAACCAGCCCGTCGGCTTTCATGGTGCGGGCGCATGCGCAGGCGAGTGCAACAGCCTCACCCTCGTTAACAAGGTGCTGAATGGCTCCTTCTTTTCGGCGGCCTACAGCCGCGAGAACGTCACCTTTATCAGCAAGAATATCGACAGAATATTCTGGACCGGGTAAATAGGGCATCAAGACAAGAGGGGGAAACTCCTCTGAAGCGGATACTGCTGCAAGGTATTGTTGAGGGTGAACAATACGTTTTTCCGGATGATTAAAAACATCCATTGGCGCGGCATTGTCATCAAAGCGCCAAAAACCCATGCCATAAATACCGGTAACAGGCTTCACGCATACAGGGGTGTCATGAAAGGGTGGCGTTGCAAGATATGCCTGAAGCTCTGCGGGTGTGCTCACACGCAAGGAGGGCACGACCGGAAGACAATGTTGTTCCATGAACTGGGCAAAAGAGACTTTTTCGTCGGCCAGTGAGAGCCAGTCTGTGCCTCCGGCACCCGTTGTCAGGGTTGCGCCGGAGGCTTCAATCGCCCCTCGGTTCTCTTCAAACCAATAACAGTTACGTCCTGTATGAATGTGATCAATACCATATTGTTGAACCGTTTCAATAATAAATTGAAGTCGCTTTTCAGCATCATCAGGTTCGAGGAAAGAGTAGTCGGCGACGGATAAGATTTCATTTCTCTCGTGGCGATGGGACGCAAAAATAGTAATGTTAATCTTATGATTTTGGGTAAATGCCTTTATTCCCTGAATAATATCTTTCTGAGATGACAAACCTTCCATAAACCAAATTTTACTCTTCATCATTTTTATAATTACCTGGAAAGCTCTGCAAAAGGAGGAGGATGATTGAGTCTAAGAAGGTCACCACTGTATGTCAATCATAATATGATTAATCACTTACGCAAAACAGTCGGCCTTTACAAATATTCATGAAGTGAATGTTTATTTTAATTTCAATAAGTTAAATGAACGCTTTGACGTTTAATTCTGGCATGAAATGCGCTTTTACGCAAAACCTACCAAAATTTACCTTGTCAGAGTACTTCATCATGATATGATTTTCTTTGTTAGCGAATGAACATACCTTGATTGTCTCGGTCATTACCATTTTAAGGAATAGAACATGGTTTCATTAAGCAAGAACCAGACGGTGTCACTCAGCAAACAATCCTCTCAATTAAGTGAGCTCAAATTTGGTCTCGGCTGGGATCCAATTAAGAAAAAAGGACTTCTTGGCGGTTTATTTGGTGGCAGCGACTCTATCGACCTCGATGCTGGCTGCGTGTTGATGGATAGCGCGGGGAATAAAATTGATACCATCTGGTTCCGTAAGCTAACGTCGAGTTGCGGTTCTGTTGTTCACAGTGGCGACAACCTGACGGGCGAGGGGGACGGAGACGACGAAGTGATCGGCGTCAATCTGTCCAAATTGCCAGCGAAGGTTGAATATCTGGCATTCACTGTAAATAGCTTTCGCGGCCAGACGTTCAATGACGTAGAAAACGCCTTCTGCCGCGTGGTGGATCAGACAGGTAAAGAACTGGCGCGCTACAAACTGACCGAGCAAGGCCCTCACACTGGGATCGTCATCTCCTCTTTGCGTCGTAACAATGGCAACTGGGACTTTACCGCCCATGGCCATGCCTGCCGTGGACGCACCATTGATGACATGCATAATGATATCGTTTCAACGGTTGTTCGCTAATGAACCTGACGCCAGGGGGCAATGCCCCCGTTCCAACACAAGAACTTCGGGTCCGTGTCACTTCAGGCGGTCCGATTGATGCATCCGCATTTCGTCTCTATGCCAACGGTAAGGTGCAAGGAGATGCGGACATGGTGTTCTATGGCCAATTACGCAACGACGATGGATCGGTTAGCCTTGCCAGTGAAGGACAGTATTCAACTTTTACTGTCGCCTTACACCAACTGAAGGCCAATGTTGAAAAAGTCGCTTTTACGGTGACCTGTGACGGTGGGCAAAAAGTATCAAACCTTCGCAACCTGTCCATTGATGTAGAGCAGGGGGCCAATAACCTGGTGAGCGGCGTTGTCGATCTCACCGGTCGCCAGGAGGCGGCATTAATTCTGGGCGAATTTTACCGGCGTAATAATGAGTGGAAATTCCGCTTTGTTGCTCAGGGTTTTAATGGCGGCCTGAAGCCTCTGGCAGAGCATTTTGGCGTAACGATTGCTGACGAGCCCGCACCTGTTTCACCCCCTCCAGCACCACCGGTTGCCACACCTCCACCTGTCGAAACAAAAATTAGCCTGAGCAAAGTTTCTCTCACCAAAGAGAAACCAGCTATCAGCCTGACGAAACGCGATAACTTTGGTGAAATTCGTATCAACCTGAACTGGCACCGTGGCAGTACCAAAACCGGTATTGCGGGCATGTTCGGTTCAAAAGGCATAGATCTTGATTTGGGGGCTTTTGTTGAGCTTCAGGACGGCTATAAATCCGTTATTCAGGCACTGGGTAATGCCTTTGGCGATTATCATAGCGAACCTTATGTCAGGCTTCAGGGGGATGACCGCACGGGGGATATTTCTGATGGTGAATGGCTACACATTAATGGGCGTGAATGGAAACATATCCGTGAAGTTTTGATTTATGCCTTTATTTATGAAGGCGTCCCAAGTTGGGATAAGACAGATGGAGTGGTCACCATTCATGTTCCGGATCAACCGCCTATTGAGACACGTCTGACAGAAGGTGAAAACCGTCGTACCTTGTGCGCGATTGCCAGACTGGTAAACGAGAACGGCGCGATTAAAGTCGAGCGAATCAACCAATACTTCAAAGGGCAGAACGAAATGGACCGCGCCTTTGGCTGGGGATTTCGCTGGAGTGCCGGGTCTAAATAACACAGCAACAAAGGAAATACATATGAGCTTTTTTGACAAAGTTAAAGGTGCGATTAATTCCGGACGGGAAGAATTAACCCGTCAGGTTGGCCGTTTTAAAAACAAAAAATTTATGCAGGGTACCGTCGCTGTCTGCGCGCGTATCGCCGCTGCCAGTGATGGTGTGAGCGCCGAGGAAAAACAGAAAATGATGGGTTTTCTGCGCTCTTCGGAAGAGTTAAAAGTTTTCGATACCAATGAGGTCATCGACTTCTTCAATAAGCTGGTTTCAAGCTTTGATTTCGATATCGAGATTGGTAAAGGCGAAACCATGAAGTACATCCTGGCGCTAAAAGACCAGCCTGAAGCAGCTCAGCTGGCTTTACGCGTGGGCATTGCTGTTGCAAAAAGTGACGGTAATTTTGACCAGGATGAGAAAATTGCTTCCCGCGAAATTGCTGTCGCGTTGGGCTTTGAACCGGCTGAATTTGGCCTCTGATCTTCATCCCTAAGGGTAAATTATGGTTTCAACACACATCGGTTTTCCGACTGAAACAGTCATTGTTTTTATTGCGCTTTCAGTCGGTGCCATCTTTATTGACTTGTTTATGCACCGTCACGACAAGCCAATCTCCCTCAAGAGTGCGGCACTTTGGTCCGTATTCTGGGTTGTGGTTGCGATGGCATTCGCCGGTTTTCTCTACATTCATCATGGTGCAGAAGTCGCCAGCCTGTTTGTCACGGGTTATGCACTGGAAAAAGTGCTGTCGGTCGACAACCTGTTCGTCATGATGGCCATCTTCTCCTGGTTTGCCGTGCCGGATCGTTACCGTCATCGCGTTCTGTATTGGGGGATTATTGGCGCTATTGTTTTCAGGGGCATTTTTGTCGCCATCGGAACGAGTCTTCTGAGTCTTGGGCCGTACGTTGAAGTTGTATTCGCACTTATCGTTGCATGGACTGCGGTCATGATGCTCAAAAGCGGCGATGACAATGATGAAATTGAAGATTATTCCCAGCACCTTGCATATCGCATGGTTAAGCGTTTCTTCCCCATCTGGCCGAAGCTGCGCGGGCATGCCTTCCTGCTCAATCAGAAGGAAGTGGATGCAGAACTGGCAAAACCCGAAAACAGTGATGTGACTATTGGTCGTGGTAAAAAAGCAGCGCTGTACGCCACGCCTCTATTCCTGTGTGTTGCCGTGGTTGAACTGTCTGATGTTATGTTTGCGTTCGACTCTGTACCTGCAATCATCGCTGTCAGCCGCGAACCGCTGATCGTCTACAGTGCCATGATGTTTGCTATTCTGGGTCTGCGTACCCTGTATTTCGTCCTGGAAGCGCTTAAACAGTACCTGGTTCATCTGGAAAAGGCTGTCATCGTTCTGCTGTTCTTCATTGCAGCAAAACTTGGCCTGAATGCAACTGACCATATCTGGCACCATGGTTACAGCATCGCTGCAACGACCAGCCTGTATGTTGTGCTCGGTGTGCTGGCGCTGGGGATCATTATCAGCGTCATGTTCCCAGGCAAACCAGATTCAGAGGAAAAGGAGAGCTAATCTCCTGACGTGTTGAACTAAACCCGTTACTAATCGAAGAGGTTATTTATGAGTGTTTCTCTTTCCAAAGGTGGGAACGTATCCCTGAGTAAAGCAGCCCCGACAATGAAAAATGTCCTTGTGGGTCTTGGCTGGGATGCACGTTCAACCGATGGTCAGGACTTTGACCTGGATGCGTCAGCATTTTTGTTGGCCGCTAACGGCAAAGTTCGTGGTGATGCTGATTTCATCTTTTATAACAACCTGACGTCTTCTGACGGTTCAGTAACTCATACTGGCGATAACCGTACCGGTGAAGGCGACGGTGATGACGAATCCCTGAAAATCAAACTGGATACTGTCCCGTCTGATGTCGACAAGATTATTTTCGTTGTGACGATTCACGATGCTCAGGCTCGTCGCCAGAGCTTCGGCCAGGTGTCAGGTGCGTTCATTCGTCTGGTCAATGATGATAACCAGATGGAAGTGGCGCGCTACGATCTGACTGAAGATGCCTCCACAGAAACTGCGATGCTGTTCGGTGAATTATATCGCCACAATGGTGAGTGGAAGTTCCGTGCGGTAGGCCAGGGATATGCTGGCGGTCTGGCATCTGTTTGCGCTCAGTACGGCATTAACGCGTCCTGACATTTATTACCTGGGGCTGTGTCTGTAGCCCTAACTCAACTGTTAGCAGGAGCTAAAAATGGCAGTTTCTCTCGTAAAAGGCGGTAACGTTTCTCTGACCAAAGAAGCACCAACCATGAATGTTGCTATGGTTGGCCTGGGCTGGGATGCCCGTGTAACAGACGGTCAGGGTTTTGACCTGGACGCGTCAGTCTTCGCCGTTGGCGAAGACGGCAAAGTGCTGTCTGACGCCCACTTCATTTTCTTCAATAATAAAACCAGCCCTGATGGCGCCGTTGAACACCAGGGTGATAACCGTACCGGTGAAGGCGATGGCGACGATGAGCAGGTGAAAATTGACCTGACTAAAGTGGCTGCGGACATTAAAAAGCTGGTATTTGCGGTAACCATTTACGATGCCGAAGCACGTAAACAAAACTTTGGTATGGTGAGCAACAGCTATATGCGCGTTTTCAACAACGATAATGGCGCAGAGATTGCCCGTTTCGATTTATCTGAAGATGCTTCAACTGAAACGGCGATGATCTTCGGTGAACTCTATCGTAACGGCGCTGAGTGGAAGTTTAAAGCTGTGGGCCAGGGCTATGCTGGTGGCCTTTCAGCGCTTGCCGCCCAGCACGGCGTTAACGTCTAAAAGATGCTGAATGTGACCCCGCCAAAAAATGAACTGACCCCTTAAAGTTGGACAGTGATTTGCCAGGCGACTAACTGAACCTGAGTCCGGTATTCTACCGGGCTCAGACCTTTACCCTTGAGCTGATTCGCTCATGGTTGTAGTAATCTATGTATTCCTCTACAGCTGCTCTTTAATGCTCTTAAATTTGTTCAGATATAACACTCTGACGTGAGCATCCCGAAGAAGCCTTCCATCACGGCATTGTCCAGACAATTTCCCTTGCGTGACACGCTTTGAACTACTCCGTTCGAGTGCAAAACATTCTGATAATGTCTCATCTGGTACTGCCAGCCCTGATCTGAATGCAGGATCGGCTTATCATGTTCTCCAAGCCTTGACATGGCTTGATCTAGCATCGAGTTAATCATCAGCATTTTAGGTCTCTCAGACATGCTGTATGCGATTATCTCTCTGTTAAAGAGGTCCAGCACTGGGGAAAGATAAAGCTTCTTCCCATCTACGGCGAACTTCGTTACGTCGGTGACCCATTCTTTAAGCCATTTCAAATGACTCCAGGTTGTCTGTTAAATCTGTGGCGATTCAGTTTGTGAAGCCCAGATATTACGAAATTGATTCAGCCTGGCGTGCCTGTATCCATCGGGAGCCAAACGCTCGGCAGACAGTCACTAAGGTGAATTTCGTCAAACAGCTGGCGAAAATCAATCTCCCCTAAAGTGTTTGAGAAGTGAACCAGTGGATCAAAACCTACGTAATCGTCTTTATAGATATCCCAGACCAGGAAGGTGAGAATCGGACATATAGGCTCTTTAATCCAAACGGTGGATATTAAACTGGATTCCCTTCGTTAGCCACCGACTACATGGAGAATAGTTAGTTGCTTGATGATATTGGCAAAATGGGAACGCACAGCATATTCCTGTTTTGCGCTGATACACATTCCTTACGGGAATGTGTATATTTCCCGGATCTCTGGTTATTTTTGGCTTTAGTGCTACGCTGGTGGAAAAAGTTATACCGGATGGAGCTTTGCCGCCAGGCACCGCCTTAGTGGTACGTTCTAATAATTTCCAGTATGCCGTTAATAATAAACTGCACGCCCATGCAGACCAGCAGGAAGCCCATCAGACGTGAAATGGCTTCAATCCCGCCCTTGCCTACCCAGCGCATAATCGCCCCAGAGCTGCGCAAAGAGCCCCAGACGATAAGGCCAACAAGGGCGAAGATAAGCGGTGGTGCCACGGTAATCACCCAGTCAGGGAAGGTATCCCCGTTACGCACCGTAGAGGCCGAACTGATAATCATCGCAATGGTACCTGGCCCCGCCGTACTCGGCATGGCTAAAGGAACAAAGGCGATATTTGCAGTCGGTTCATCCTCCATCTCTTCCGTTTTGCTTCTGGCTTCAGGCGAGTCATGTGCTTTCTGCACCGGGAAAAGCATCCGGAAACCGATAATGGCAACGATCAGCCCACCGGCGATGCGCAGGCCGGGAATGGATATCCCGAAGGTGTTCATCACCAGCTGTCCGGCGTAATAAGCCACCATCATGATGGCAAACACATACACCGAGGCCATCATCGACTGATGGTTGCGCTCTGTACTGGTCATATTCCCCGCCAGCCCTAAAAACAGGGCGACGGTGGTGAGCGGGTTGGCTAATGGCAGTAAGACTACCAGACCAAGCCCAATTGCCTTAAAGAGTTCCAACATAGCGCTTCGTGTCCTTATTAATAATCAATGTCACAAGTATACGGTGAAATCACCGCGAGTGAGCCATCTGCACAGCATAAGTAATATTTTCTCCAGTACTTCGAAAGCTTCCAGTGATTGGCCAGAGAACGACCAGGAAGATAGCGAGATTAGGGAGCGCATATCTTAAGCGATGCGGAAACTGGCGAGGTAGTTAATGGAGTCTGAAATCCAACCGGCAAAAATATTTTTTAGCATCTAATTATATAGTTACGTAATTAATTTACGTTTTCGAAGCTATATTTCAGGCGGTAACCGAAGTTGACTTTTGTTGCCATCACCATTATGAAACACAGTATTTAAGGAATTACAATGCATACATAACTGTATGAAAATCAAACTCAGGCCAGACATTCAATAGCTTTAAAAAATATTTCTTCGTTTAAAGTAATCGCTTGACAGGGTTGCCCTGAGGGATGTTCCTCACGAATCAACCACTTACCATCACTGTTGAGAACGAGCAAATAATTTACAGCTCTCTGGGGCCGGTTTTCCAGCGTTAGTGATGCCCGACCAGCCGCACTATAACCATACACCCCAATCGGTACGATGGTACCTGTTTTATCCTTGTTACTTAGTGCGACGCTGACGACCTGATAACGTTCTAAGAGAGTACTCTGACTGCCAAGAAGGATATTAATGCTCTTATCGTGATATTCATTTTCTCTAACCGAAACGTCCACACCGGAGTCTTTAAGCCACGTTTCCACCTGATTAGACAAATCGTCCATACCCATTCTGAAACGTTGGATATCCACTTTTGCTTGTTCGATGCTTGCTGTTTGTGAGTGTTTATTTTCCTGCATTTTTTTTAAAAACGCATCCTTCGCTGACATTCAAAATCCTTAATTTTATAGTATAAATTCATAGTGATAATAACACTCTGTCCGATAAGGAAAAGATGGGAAAATGAACTTTAAGTGCGGTGTTTTAGTAAAAAAAATTACTATTTTCGTTATTTTAAATTAACTCTTTCTGTGAATGTAAAACTACTCAAACTGTTGCCCCGTCGTATTCGTTGCCACCTTAAGCAATAAATACATTCCTGATGGCATGAACTGCGATTGCTCAAGGTCTTTCATGTTGCTCATCGCGTAAGCGATTTTCTTTATCCGTAAAACTCCGGGTTAAATCGAAATATGCGAGCTAAAAAAATTACAACCAATTGAAATTGTGAAAGAAATTTAAAAAAAGCTACAGCGCTTCTGACGTCAGATTCCCCAACAGTTCTTGATAATCGGTAATCTCAGGGCGCTGTATCCTGTGGGCACAATCTGCCACCTGTTCAGGGTTCATCGCAGCAGCTACACTTCAGCGTTCCAGTCTACGCAATAACAGACCATATTGTTGGATATTACAGCATACTCAGACCGCACGGATAAGCGAATAGCGCAGATGGTCCTGCCTGATACAAGCCGTTGCTGAGCAAAGAAAGAGCGGACCCGGGAACTCAGGAATGCTCGGTATGACAAGCACAGCAAACGGCTGTGGCTGGAATGGATAGTCATAGCAAAAGACGTTAGTGCCCCACCGCTGCGTTGTGCAAACCGGATGTTACGTAAACGGTAGTATGGGATTTTGAGCGCCATGTAGCATTGGGAATCAAACGGCAATGCAGAATTGCTGAATAGCAAAATATTTCTATTGCGAACAACATCAAGGAATACCGGTTAAAAGTGGTTGTAATGTTCCATTACCCCAAATTAAACTTGAACTATACCCCTTATGAAAGATGCTGTGAGGTGGGGCAGTCAGTTGTACGCTCACGATTACCTCGGGATAGGGTCATTGGGATTGGTCATCTCAATGACCCGGGGGGACCTGTTAAGCCTGAGACCATTCAGATACCGTCACGCAGTAACTCGGCGAGCAGTCATAAAACGGGAATGCCAGTATTTATTTTTTAGGGTAGAAATTATTACCCCTTTACTGGAAGAAGCATGAATAAATTCATGATTGCCAATAAAAACACCGACATGTCGTCCCTCAGGGCCAGACCGGAAAAATACAAGGTCTCCCACCTGAAGAGCATGCCGCATTACATCACGTCCCCTCAGGATTTGCTCACGGGTTGTTCTTGGAAGTGATAAATTTTTTGTGTCTCGAAAAAGATGCTGCATGAGTGCGGAGCAATCAATACCCCTGAAAGAATTTCCACCGAAATGGTATCGAGTACCACGCCATTTTTGATACTGGCTGAGAAGTCGCGAACGAAAATTATTATCTCCATATATATTTTTTTTCTGCTCAGTCAAATTATTTGTTTTTAACAAATAGCTATGCTTAGACGAAAAATCCCGAGATAGCTCAAAACAACTGGCAGAAAATGATAGAGATAGCAGAAAAAACATGAATAAAATAGTCATAATTAATGATCAATAGATAAGATGATATCCTGACAAACGGGTGTTCACATCCCATGTAAATCACATTTTCAATTTATGATATCAGGTGTGTTCGTTTTTTGCTCGATTTTTTACTTGGCTTGCGAGTATCCGATGATAATCTGAATTATTATTTCAATAAAAACAGCCGCATACAGAAATGTCGGTTTATTAGCTTTATTATGTACGATGAGCTTTATATATTAAAATACATGGAGTATTTTAATTTAAGTTAAAAAATATACATTTATATTTAATATCAAATAACAAATTAGCTACAAAAACTCTAAATTATCCAACATGCACATGATGGAGGTGATGATCTTTAGGCAGTGCACCGTAGTACGCCAGATCGCAATTTACCTGAGCGTTACGGTCCATGGAGGACCGCTCACAGCCGCTTTAACAGATACTCGCAGTTGGGAATGATTAACATTAATTTTAACATGTTACTCTTATTACTTAATGCTCATGCCCTTATTGACTGAGTTGCCACAGCGCTGGTTGACTGTAATATCCGCACCCTTAAAGGGGCCGCCGGCGCTTTTGTAGACATCCCGATATTGTCAGAGGTAATGGACCGGGGCGCTCTCGCGGTGTGTTTGACACAAGAACCCATCTGGCAACTGACGAAAGTGGACTTCCATCAAATATCGTATTGGGTCCCGGACAGACTCATGAAAGCCAGTGCGCAAAACGACTACTTTACGGCATTGACGTTAAGCGTCGGAGCGGCTGCATGCATTGCCGGGGGGTCATGTGATACTGGCCGGGAAAGCGTATATCAGGAACGCATTGCGTAACGAGCTGAAAACGTACGGCATAAAAGCAGTCATTCCCAGAAACTCAAATAAGAGCATGGCATCGGATAGAGGCTCACAACCTGAGCGTAATGCGTACCTTAACCGGAACCTCATTGGACGGAGCTTTGGTCGTTTAAAGGAATAACGACGCTACGGCAGGCGTAACGACAAAACAGCGGAAAATAATTTTCCGATGGTAAAACTGCCCTGCCTCCGACTCTCATATCAAAGGTTAAATAATTAATGGGCACAACGTCGTTGTCAGGTTAATCATTGTATAACCAGTCGAAATCATATGGTTATTAAGCACTGTTGTTGGTTAATGTTGTCAAAATTTCCACTCTTTCTCATTGTCAGCATGTTAGCTTAATATTGGTTATCGTGTAAGTGGCTTAAACAATTGATAACTAAATGAAATAAGTATTATATATTACGGTCGTATGGATATAAATTGTTGAAGGGCTGGGACTACTGGAGCAGTAGGTAAACATTCGAAATAGCTATTCACCGAAGCGTTGAGAATAAAATACACAAAATTTACGCAAGTTCCTGAGTATAATAGTTGATAAAATTGAGGGGGTTTATAGTTTGTAATTTTAAATATTGGAAGAATAAATATAGACGGTAGGGTTTATTGATATAACAAAATAAAAGCAATGCAAATATACGATTTACTCTTCCAAAGAACGTAATGCTTTTTTTTAAAAATAAACAGCCTCAACGAGGAAGATAGCACACACAAAAATATAATTTTATTCATTGTTGGGGGGTGATGATTATACTGTTTACAATTAAATGCGGGTTACATTTTGCCTTTGATTTAATTATGTAATTATCACTTTTAAAAAATAAAATGAATTTTATGGGGGATCATAATCCACTTTTGCTGACATCAAAAAGTGGATTATGCAGAACCAGCTTCATCAAATTGTTATTCTTATGAGAAGTGGTCGCTTTATGGCGAGGGGGCATTAAATTTTATTAAACTGTTTTCTAATATAGTGCTGAAGGATGGCCAGCATGCTGGCACCAGACAGACCGATCATCATCGCACCATTGACCGCTTCCAGTGGGCCAAGCAGTTTCCATTTCACACTCATCACTATATCACCATAGCCCAGGGTGGCAAAATTAACGCCAGAATGGTAAACCGCCTCCCGCAGCGTAGAGAATTCGCCCAGATAGAGGAACAATAAACCCCAAAGCATAATCTGCAACATGTTACCCATTAGAACGATGATAATAATGCCGAATAGCCCTAACACCCCGGACATCACCCCCTCTCTATGGCGAAAACGTTTAATATAAAAGCGAATACAGGCGATGGAAACCCATGATTGCAGCAACATATTCAGCAGAATGACTGGCATCCCCGTTATTAACACTAGTAACATCTTAATCCCCTCGGATAGTTTTTTGTACGGGCTGACCGCCCGGACGCCAGATTTCAATCAAAACAATACATGCCCAGCCATACAGGGCAACTGCAACATAAAGTGCACAGCGCATAGCAGACGCCAGCCAGACGTCTTTGCCGGCAGAGCTATCCTCTATGGCTGGCCCAAGCAGGATGAGAGCCGTGACCCATGCGTTGCTCCAGAAAGAAGGTGTAAATCGATCTGGCACCAGACGTACCATGCGTCGGGCAACGTACAAGCTGATCAGCGCGAGCAAAAGGATTAACATCAACAAAGATGGCCATAAGCTCAGACCAGACCACAAGATAATCGCCAGGAATGCACCCATCAATGTTGATAGCACTAGTTCCCGTCCCACCTGTTTAGCCGCCAGGGAGGCGTTTTGCTGTGCCAGCATCACCGTTTTCATGACTGCGGGGATATAGAAAGCCGGGTTACTCAAGGCCAATAGCCAGACTGGTATTACAATCAGTATTGCGCGCAGAGCTAATTGATGGGGTGCATCAGGCAAAAGCGGCACTTTTTCGGTGACAATTCGTGTAGGGGAGGGGGGCAACAGAACCAGAGCCAGATAATTTACTATGGTACCGATAATAATGCCAAGACCCATCATCTGAGCAATACCTGTAGCGAGGGATTGTTCTATGAGGCCGGCTACCGGGATAATCGTAACCGCTGCCATGAGCAACACGGCTTGGGTGCTTTTCCCGGCTAATCCCATCAACATCAGCAGATAGAGTAACAATGCCGTCATCAACAGTGTAGGGGCTGGAAAATGCGTCAAGAAAGGAACCATAAGTACCCCACCGGTCAGGGTAATCATTAGCAGCATACCGACAGCGATCCCTTTACCTACAGGAAGTGGATTTCCCTGACACAGAACAATCCAGGCCATAATGCAACCCAGATGAGGCATCGGCAGTGCGAGGCTATAACAAACAAGAGCTGCTATGGCACTTCCGCAGCTGATCCTCATCACGGCCCGATCTCCGTTATGCATGTTGCACCACCTTATTCTTAATAGATATACGAGAAGATACTCATCGACCGTATATAAATACTACCCAGAAAGCCCATCAATCCGTTACCGTTGGCGTATACCAGTACATCGGCCTGCCCACCGACACGCAAACTTTCTACAGGTGGATAATCCTTTTCGGAGAACGTAATTTTGACCGGAAAGCGCTGCGCCTGGCGCAACCAGTCGCGGTTATTGTCAATAGTCGGCAGGTCGCCCGCTGGCTGGTTTTGTGCTGCACTCACGCCATATCCAATACTGCGTACCTGTCCTCTGAAAATATGTCCGGGCATACTGTCCAGCAAAATGGCGACTTCGTCACCAGAGGCTATATTTCCGATGTTGTTCTCCGTCATGTCTGCACTAATCCAGACATCGTTGATTGATATCACTGTCATCACTGGTGCCCCGGCACTGAGGAACTGACCAACGTCAGTGCGCAAATCGGTAACAAGACCATGGTTAGTGGCCACGATCACCGTATTTCTGCGATCCAGTTCAGCTTTACGTACCGCACCAAATGCGCTCAGAAGTTGCGAGTTATTATCACCAGGAATACCATTTGCTTCAGTGGCGCGGCGCATATCAGCCGCTGCAGCAGCCATCTGGCTTCGTGCGGTTTCTCGTGTGGCCTGTGCCACTTCAAGACGACGAACTGAAATCGTACCTGAATCTTCCCGATACAGCCGCTCCTGACGATCGGCGTCTTTGGCCGCATTCTGGTAAGCAGCGGTCGCTGCCTGTAGTCCCGCTTTGGCGGCGGCAACGGTTTCATTGCTGGCTTTGACTGAACTAAGCACTGTATCGTAGTCAGAACGTGCTTTAGCTAATGCAATGTCATACGGCTCTGGGTCAAGCGCGTATAACGGATCTCCGGGGGCAACCCGCTGGTTATCTTTTACATAGACCTTTTGGATCTGGCCTGCGACTTCGGAAGACACGGGGATCACAAATGCCTGGACTCTGGCCTGTGAGGTGTAAGGTGTGAGTCGATCGGCTGCTAAATACCAGCAGATCAACACGGTAATCACGACGAGGAGCATGATTACTCCGCGACGGCTGGCCTGGCCTGCTGGGGGGGATGTTTCTGTCATTACTTTACACCTTTTATAAGGCTGGTTGCTGCAGGCAATGGTTCATCGAGCAGCGAACGCCAGTTGTCACGTTTCCGCAAATGAGCATCAGCTTGTGGGTCTACCAGTGAACGTTGTCGTCCTTTTTCCCAGCCACCACCGAGTGCTTTGTAGAGTGTTATAAGATCCCGCATCTGGGCGCCGCGGCTATTCACGAGACGTTCTTGCTGGCTAAATAAGGCCCTTTGTGAATCCAGTACACGCTGGAAATCGGCCATCCCTTCACGATATTGCGTACTGGCAATTTCCAGAGAGCGTTTAGCCGCCTCTCCCGTTTGGGTCAGGAGATCAATTTCGACCTGGTCATTGGCGTAGGCGATAGCTGCATCATCTACCTCACGGGCCGCCTGGAATACGACGTCCCGATAACGTTCATGTAGTTGCAAAAAGCGAGCATCTTCCACCAACACCTTATTACCCAGCCTACCCTGGTCCAGAAGATCCCAGCTAAATGTCGGGCCTGCTGCCCAGGAAAGACTGCTATTGCTGTTGCCATTACGCCCGCTGATTCCGACGTTACCGCTTAATGAAATAGAGGGATAAAGCTCACTTTCTGCCACTCCAATTAGTGCCGATTGTGCCGCCAGTTTTTTCTCGGCAACTCGTACATCAGGTCGGCGACGCATCAAATCTGCAGGAACTTCAGATACCATAGACAAGTTCCCTTGAGGAATTACACCAGTATTACTCGCCATTTCCGGCAGCGGGCCTGGTTTTCTAGCCAGTAATACACTGAGCGCGTTCTGACTCTGCTTCAGAGTGGTTTCGAGTTGCGGAATGCCAGAGAGTGTCGAAAGATACTGAGTTTTTGCCTGCTGCACATCCAATTCAGCACTATTGCCGCTGAGGAAAAGCTTCTCTGTAATATCCAAACTACGTTGCTGTATACGGGCATTATTTTGCGTAATTTGGAGCCTGGCCTCAGACGTTCGGATATTTACATATAACTGAGCCACTTGCGCAGCGATCAACACCTGAATGTCGTCATACTGAGCCAGCGTAGCAAAGTAACTTGCATCGGAAGACTCAATACTGCGCCGGAATTTTCCCCAAAAATCCAGTTCCCAGCCGAGATTGAAACCTGCACCGTAGTTAGTGGTTTCTTTGTAGCGACTATCATGGCGTTGACCACCGGTGACAACCTCACCATTACCAGTCATAGCCTGTGGGCCCATTAAACTTTCAGCAATTCCCAGCTGTGCACTAGATTCCAGTAAGCGCAGGCCAGCAATTTTAACATCGGGGTTTTTATGCAGTGCTTCTGTAATCAACCCCGTTAGGGTGCGATCATTAAGTTGTACCCACCACTGGTCGTAATTCTGAAGGGGGGAGGTCGTCGCTATGCTTTTTGTTGTTGGCTGCCATTGCTTCAACTCCGGCACTTGGGGCGTTTTATAATCAGGTCCCAGAGTCGTGCATGCATTCAGGACCAGACAGGCGCCTCCTGGAAACAGGAGGCGCCTAAAGTGACCGTCATTGTTCATGTTGTCCGCTCATCGTCAGGCCATCAGGACCCTGGCTGACCCAGGCCATGAAAATACGATAGCCGATAGAGAGCAGGGTGGCTCCAACGAACATCCCCAAAATACCGCTCGCAGCCATTCCACCGAGCGCACCGATCAGCACCACAGGCATAGGCGCATCAACACCGCGTCCCAGCAGTAATGGTTTAAGAACATTATCCGCCATTCCGGCTACAATGAGTAAAACAGTAAAAACGATGTTCATCCCAGTGCCGTGATCGCCCCCCATCCACATTATGGCAATAGCCGGCGCAGTAATAACAATGACTGGAACTTGGGCGATCCCCATAATCAGCGCCAGAATAAAGAAGACACCGACTGCAGGGATCCCCGCGAGCACCATGACAATCCCCGCCAGCAATGCCTGAATGAAGGCTACACCGATAACTCCCATCGCAACAGCACGAATGGTACTGGTACACAATTTGGTCAATGCCAGGCCTCTGCGTTCGTCGGTAATACGGATGGCAATCAATCCAGCACTTTTTGCACCTGCGACGCCCCAGGCCATTACGATACCTGCAATAATGAAGGAAAAGACGAAGCCAATAAGACCACCGCCCATACTTGCCATTTTTCCAACCACGATTCGGGTGAAATCCCCTAACTGTGGGCGATAACTGGCGATGAGACCGGGTAAATCCGCATGAGCTTTAGACCATGCTGCAAACAATTTCTCACCAATCACAGGTACAGATGCCAGACTCGATGAGGGAGGTGGAATTACAAGAGTATTATTATTCACTTTACCCATAAAAATGCTTACGCTTTCACCCAAAGAACTGAGCATAGCCAGGGTTGGTACTACAATCAGTAATATACCCATCAGTACCAACGCTGTGGCAGCAAGCCCCTGTTTCCCACCAGTCCTTGCTACAAAATGTTGCTGTAATGGATACAACGTAACCGCCAGAATCAGAGCCCACAGCAACATGTTCATGAAAGGCGAAATGATAGTAAAACAGAAGGAACCCAGTCCTAATATAAGACAAAGTTTGATGAACATATCCAGAAAGCGGGCGACCAGCCTTTTCTCCAGGACGGCGGATAGTTCGTTATTTTCCATGATGATATTATTCCGAGTATTAGCTTGACGTGATTACCAAACTGGGCCAATCTGATGGTGGGACTGCATTATATAATAAACTGTTTAATTTAATTAATTAGTCAAAAACAAAATCTTCATTATGTTAATACACTCCAACCCTTATTGAAAGGATTAAGGAATATATGGTAACATTTCAAAGTCGAAATATGTTTGTTCTAATAAATATTTTGGATTAATTTAATCGCATCAAAAAATGCAATTGCTATGCTAAATAAAATGCTACTAATTCTCTATACAGACGCAAGGGGCTTTTGAAAAGATAAAATCTTATGAAAATATATGTGCGGTACTGATGGTGGTAATCAACATAACAGCAAGGAAATGAATCCAGCATCCCATCACATTCTCTTTGGCATGATTCATTATGACCTTATAATTTAGAAATTTACCCACTAAGTTTCATTAATTTTTTCGATAACAAATGCTTCACTCAAATTTAATTAATGACATAGGAAAATAAAAAAATAGGATAGATTGTGTAAATTTGAATTTTTAACTTTAAAATCAAAATTTGTTAATTGTGGTTATGATTAGTGATCATTTATATGAATGTCATTGCTTGTACCGTAAAAATTCAGAAGACTGAAGCTAAATGCGCGGGAATGAAAAATCACACGAGACTAATAAAACATATTCGCTTTATTATTTGATGAGTATTAAAAAATTTACAGGCTGTATGCCACCCATAAAATTTAATGCTATATAGTTAGTTTTGAAACAAAAACACCATGATTATTAATAATAACAACCATGGATTTTGGCTGAGCTAAGCTCTAAGGGCGTACAATTCCACGTGATGAATTCATAAGAAACCAGTTAAAATAATTAACAATTGAACTGTTACTAGTTAATTTTTCGATATATTCTTTTACAGTTTGTAAAGGTAATGCCTGATGATAAAGCATAGAGTAAAATATACTAAGCAATTCTCTGTCTGTCTCATTTTCTATACCAATAGAATGTGTGTCTATTTCTATAGCAACAGCATGGTTACCGCGGGCGAAAATAAATGGCGGGACGTCCTGGACAACTCCTGATTGGTCCGCAATTTTCGCGAAAGCACCCAAAATGCAAAACTGATGTATTGCACACATAACTCCCAGAATAACGCCATCCCCTAACTGAACATGTCCAGCCAATCCGCTATTCACACCTATAACTGTACGATTTCCAACGACACAGTCGTGTCCAATATGGACGTTGCTCATGAAAAAATTATCATGACCAATTGTCGTACTGTTTCGCCCCTGAACAGTGCCCCGGTGTACTGTGATATTATTTCCAAATTTATTTCGGTCGCCGATTATCAGTTTTGTAGATTCATCTTTATACTTTAAATCCTGATTTATTTCACCCAGTGTTGAAAAACTCCCGATATAATTTTCGCATCCAATGGTAGTTAATCCATTAATCACCGAGTGAGGACCAATTACCGTATCTTTTCCAATAACTACATTTTCAGAAATGATACAAAATGGACCTATTCTAACATTCTCTCCTAGCACGGCGCCTGGCTGAATAATACAACCTTTTGCGATTTTGGCAGTAAGTGAAATTGACATTTTATTTACCTAATACATGGATGAAATTATGCTCGCTCTTCATTGCTTAACTATTGCTTCATTATCGCATTTCATTGCCATATTTACATTGTCCATATAAAATGAGTTTAGCATGGAAGCGAAGATACCAGTTAAAAATATTATTGATATTTTACTCCCTAAAGCTTTGTTTTATATTAACGCACTGTAATCATATGTAATATAATTGCAGTGCGTTGTAAAAACATGTCGTTAATAGATTAACTCACATGTTTGTAATAAAAAATCTTTTATTTAAATTTTTGATATTGCTTCATTATGTTGAGGCTCTATTGAAGTTTTAAGTCAATTAAAGTTAAATGGCATGCTTTCATGTAAAACAAAACTTAGGTGTATTACTGTGTAAAAATATAATTTCAGGTGAGTTCTATATATTTAGAATTCAACATTTGGTATCTATATGAAAGCATGATGTAATATTATTATGTTAACTATTCTTAAATTTTATGGTTCCACTAATTTGCTTGCAACAACGTATGTATCTTAGTTCAGGGAGCAAGGCATCTATTGTTGATGGCAAACCTTGAAATAAAGATCAGCCCCTATGGATTTGGGTACAATAATATTAAATTGAGTGTTGTGATTTTCTCTATTTCTTATTAGCTTGCCATCTGAGTTATACGTTAACTCTTGATATTCTCTTAGCGTTTTTGAACGGCACGATAATTCATATCGGGACATGATTGTATTACCAGCCTGTATGCCGCGTAACCAGCCGTGAACAATATTATGGTCGGATGAATAAATCATGGTTTTAATAAGGGGACTGACGATGATCCATTCTTCCTCGACGGGTTTGACAAATCCCAGTTGACCGTCAGGCGGAGACTTCGGATTTGCGGTGACGGATGTAAGTTGCATACGATCATGCAATGCTTTTTGACAATTATTCTTTGTGTTTGCTTTTTTTTCTTCGCTAGCGCATGTCCTGACCTCTGCGTCTGACATTAACTGAGTGTCTGGCGAGAGGGTTACGCAAGCTGTCAATGATATTAGTGATGATAATATTAGAGTTGACAAAAGTAATTTACGCACAATATTCCTTTTAATTAAATGAAAAACTTAGGTTTTTGTTCAGTCAAGCAGATGGTTAATGATGCTTGTGCAGACATAGCCATATACAGGGCTACGCCGCTGGCACGGGCGTCGGAGGCCATGATGCCGCAGAGGGCGGTGACCAGCAGGATACCGGTCTTAACTTTTACGGACTGACAGAACATAAGATACTCACTTAG
>NZ_JAIWPG020000020.1 GCF_020532665.2 Lelliottia sp. WAP21 | reverse complement strand
ATGAGCATACATTTTTCATAATCGACAAAGATCGTCCAAGAGCGCACCAAATAACAGATGGTTATAGTCGTCGAAAACATCAGTCGTCTAAGTTCACCTTAGAACGAGTGCTGTTTTGTGTCCCACCCATGCCCCACTGCCCCCCTCTTTTCCTTCCTGCCCTATACTTTCAGTCTGACATCTGGCTGGAGGTTTCTATGTGTGGACGTTTTGCACAATCAATGACCCGAGATGATTATCTGGCATTTTTGGCTGATGAAGCTGATCGCGACATTCCCTATGACCCTGAACCGATTGGCCGGTACAACGTTGCGCCAGGCACAAAAGTTTTACTGCTGAGTGAACGTGACGAGCAGCTGCATCTCGATCCGGTTCTCTGGTCATACGCTCCGGGATGGTGGGATAAAGCCCCATTGATTAACGCGCGTGTAGAGACCGCAGCATCCAGCAGAATGTTTAAGCCACTGTGGCAGCATGGCCGGGCGATTTGTTTCGCTGACGGTTGGTTTGAATGGAAAAAGGAAGGCGACAAGAAACAGCCCTACTTCATCCATCGTGCCGACGGACAGCCAATATTTATGGCAGCGATCGGCAGCACGCCATTCGAAAGCGGGGACGAAGCCGAAGGATTCCTGATTGTGACATCTGCAGCTGATAAGGGACTGGTCGACATTCACGACCGGCGGCCATTGGTGCTATCACCAGAAGCCGCTCGCGAATGGATGCGCCAGAACGTTGGCGGAAAGGAAGCAGAGGAGATAGTTGCCGACGGAACAGTGCCCGCTGACAAATTTATCTGGCACGCCGTTACACGCGCGGTTGGGAATGTGAAGAATCAGGGCCCGGACCTGATTGAACCGCTTTCGTGAACTGCGTATTCAAATCGGAAGGCCATCATCTACTGCGCGGTTAATGAAGAACGTCACACGACCAAGCACTTCCACCTCTTCCAGAGCAGTTCCTTCAATTGCTTCACCATCATCAGTGATGAGCGCTCCCCCCATCAATTTTGCAAACTGTGTGTGGCCATCACTAAGAATGAGAAATACATCGCCGGGGTGTTTCTTGCTGGCGGGTTCAATAACAGCAAAGCCCGCATCAGTTTCAAGCAACCTGCTTTCAGCGCCGATATTGCAGATATACGCTGGCGTTAAAGGCCCTTCAACGTAATCCATGGCCGGAGAAGGAAATCCCATCAGCGAACCCTCCCCATATTGCGTAAGATCCAGTAGCGATTCTCGCCCTGCCCCTCAGTCTTGTCAGCGAAGTCAGGCTGGTACCGCTCAATCCAGTCGTTCGCATCCTTAAGGCTAAAGTGCCAGTTAAACTCTCGTAACTTCGAAACGAACGCATCTGTATGCAGGCACCGGTAGCCCTTGGGATTTTTTTGTATCACCGCGTTAAATGCGGCGTGTATGTCTGCTGTGCGTGGCATGATGACCTCACAAAATATACTGTATGCATATACAGTAATATCAAGTGAGGTACTTATCAAGTTCTACTATGCCGTTTTGATTTAAGTTCTTTTTAAGAAGAAGGGTTTTTGCTTCTACGCTGCAATTACGTCAAAGGAGATCAGCAGGTTATCGAAGCTGCTTTTGCTCAGGTCCATTTCGCAGTCCGAAATCTTGACACAGAAACGCGAACCTGTAGCTTGCCTGCCAGGCATAATTATGAAGGTTTTGTCGTCGACTTGCTGAATATTGAAGTCACCATATCTCCTGTTTTTCCCGGGGCCAGACGAATATACTTCAGGTGCCTTGCTTGTCTTGGGGTGGGTTACTTTTAAATATCCAGTTGAGTCATCACTCTCAATAGTAACGATGTCTCTTAGTGCCTCAATTATTTCACCTGATGCGTACCTGAAGACTCCGTGGCTACCAACCTGCACATCAAAAGAAACATCGAACCTGCAACGTATTTCAACTGGGCCAGCTTTGTTAACCTTTAAAACTGGATGTAATGTAATGGAAGGCTCTGAGCATTCGGCTGAGACATTTTTAGAAAGAATTTTACTCAGCGGGAAGGAAGGAGTTGCCTTAATAATATTATCAGAAATGTCGAAATCAATAATGTGTGATGTGGCGTACAGCCCTTCATTATGTTCTGGATAGATGTTAGATAGCAGTCTCATTTTCCCGCCATCGACACCGAATGTCGCTGCGACATAGCGCCAGTCATACGAAGCAGTTAACGATAATGCCCCATATGTGCCAACGTCGTCTTTAGTTATTGTTGTCCTGGTCTCAATGTTGGAAGCGACGTTCTCCGCACCAATCTGCCCCATGAGGTTGTAGCCGTAAATGGAGTAATGAACACCATCCGAACCCATAAGCAGGTTTTCTCTCTTGAAGGATGAGCACCCAGAGAAGGCCATGATGAACAGCTCTTGCTCTTTGCAGATTTCATCCTGAGCGGACTGTATTGCAGATATGCTTTCTTGTGACCGCTTCTGTGGTTCCCCTACTTTAAAAACAAAGAATTTGCTTATGCCAATATCTTTCTGCATAGAAAGGCCAAGGCTTACAAGCATGTCCTTATAAACTTTCTTGGGAGTGTTTGCTATCTGATCGGCTTCACCCTGATGGAATACAGTGAAGATGTTATCAATAGAGTTTTTACCAAGAATACTGATAAGTTTATTAGACTCTTCCACCATCCTCTTGTAATTCATTGATGGCGGCGCAAGGTCTGCTAAAGGGGTTGAACCCCTTGCGCATTGAATAAAAACACATCCTCTACCAGTTATTTGTTTGTATGTATTAGAGAACTGTGACCAAGGAGATCCAGAAGACATGCCCATATTAACTGACGGCAAATAATGTGTGAGAGGCTTTACCTCTCCATCAAAATAATAGTATGAGCCATCATTTATTTTAACAAGGGAACTTTCTTTAAAGTTATCATCAATGCCAGCCAAACCTAAGGCATTGCTTTGGCCGTAAATAATAATGATATCTAACTTACCACCACGAACATTTGACTTATGAGATTTTGCTAAACCTACCGCAGGGAGAGAAAGGGCAGCAGGAACTGCTATCTTAAAGACATCCCTTCTGGAAAAAGACACACCATCCTCCTTATCTTGTCGACATAAGTCCAATTTAAACGCCTTACTTAGTATAAGGTCAAGTTAGGATTGTGCGTACCAGCTACAGAAAAAAGCTCGGAAATCAAACGAGGTTATTCAAGAATCATCGTGACACCAGTCGCGCTGGGGCTTTGGCAAAAAGGCGATATCCGCATGGCCTAGCCTGCCGTTAATACACCCTTACATAAAGCATCATTTATGCATATAATGCTGATGTCACTACCTCTTTTGAACCGAATATTCAATATGAAACTATCTCAAAATCAGTCTGATGCACTTGAGTCTCTCAGGGGTTTATCAGCAATAGCTGTGTTGATTTGCCACTTCTTCCAGGTGTTTCTGGCAAGATTTTACCCTGAGTACTTTTATACTGATTTAATCATCGCCCAATCAAGTGTGATGATATTTTTCGTTATGAGTGGTTTTTTAATTGGCGTATCGGTTCAGTCAAACATCTCCCGAAATGGTAGCTTTGATCTGACATCCTATGCCAAATCGCGCTTCCTTCGCATTTACCCACCACTGTTATTTGCGGTTATTCTCTGCTTTATTTTATCAAATCTGGCACCGTTCTTCTTTGAAAGCGGTAGCGCATCATTCATGATCCCCGATGCGTTCACTCGTGGGAAATCACTGGAGATGCCAGCCAAAGAGGTTCTTGCAGCTCTTACTTTAATGAATGGATTTTTGCCGGTAGGCGTGCAGTTCAACTCTCCGCTATGGAGCCTGCCTTATGAAGTATGGTACTACGTTGTATTTGGCTTGCTGGCGACTTTACGTCCGGGACTTGTAGTTCTTGGACTTCTGTTCTTTTGCGTGATCTCCATGGCAAATGACCGCTTTATGGCTTACTCAGTGATATGGGGAGCAGGGTTTGCGATGTCATTCATCATGTCAAAAAATGCCTATGCTAAGTTCTTCTGCTCTGTTGGCCTGGCTTACTTCGCTTATCTTTCATATTTAAATGCCGGGACATTCCTAAGCGGAACAACCGATCTTGAAATGTATAAAATTACATTCGGCCTGGCGTTTGCATTCCTGATTTACCTTGCTCTTTTCGTCTATGATCTGCCATTCAACGTCCTCAAAAAATCATCAAAAATATCGTACACGCTTTACATTACTCACTTCCCAGTGATGCTGTTCTTCATCGGCACATTTGAGTTTAAAGTAAAGCATGATGCAACTGCCTCCGCTGTGGTAGGGGTTTGCGCTATGGCTGCGGCCTTGATCATTTCACATTACGCCTCACGTGTATTCGAAAACAAAAAAATCATGACAGCCATGTTCATGAAGAAGGCCCCACCTGTCACTCTGGACGTTAAAAGTCCGGAGCATACGTCCCTGATACAAAAATAGTCGTCCCGAGAGCCTGTATGAATGCTGGTTTAACCAGGACATTCTTCAGGCTCACAGCAACCCATGGGCTACTTGTTACGTTTGCAGCCATTACGATAGTCTGTGTAGCTGATGGCGCATTAACGCCCACCGTTGCTGATGTATCAACCAGAGTCGACCCTGCATAGTACGATACTGAAGGTAGTGTCGTTGTTGCTCCATGCGTAAGCGTAACCAGCCCGGCAGAACCAGCTGCAGATACCAGCGACGCAATCCATGCCGGAGGCGTTGCAGCTGGCCTTCCCACTCTAATCTCAGCAGTATTAACGTTAACAATAATATCCAGGTTAGCGTAAATAGTGACTCTGAGATTGTAATCCGTACCTACATTTGCCCGGTCCGCTATTGCATAGAGACCTGAAGTTAATTCAGTGCGATTCATGTAAGCGTTAAAATCAAACCAACATGATGCATTATCAGAAATTGTAAAAAGAAGAGAGTTACCATCAGCAGCGGGCGCGACCTTTGAAATGTTCGAAGGCCGCATGACGCCAGTATCATTGTTAAAGTTGAGAATTTGCCATGATGAAGATGAAGACGCATAGCGTGTAGCGGCGGCACAATGCTTCGCTCTTAGCCATGGCGCGACATTGTTAGCTGTGTACTGAAGAAGATCCTCAGGCGTCTTAGTTTTTGCCCCGCCTTTCTCTACTGCCCATAACCCCCGCGCAGCTCCCGCGCCCATTGTGTTATAACCTTTCTGAGTGTAGTGAACCCCCTCTGTTCCGACGTTTCCATCACGATTGAGAAATGATGGGCAACCATCAAAAGCAGTAACGGCAATGTCTCGCCCATTTACCACATAACGCTGAGCGTTCTGGATCGTCTGCCAAGTGTATTCCGGCCTATTTTTAGGGCTACCAACCGTGCAGTTGGCAAATCTGGCAAGCGGAATGTCGGCTGCGAGATTATCTATTAACGTAACAAACAGGCCGCGATATGCATCGAAAGATGTTTCAATTTGCTGATCTGTTTCCCCCTGATGGAAGAGAACATAAACTTTTCCCAGCGTTAAACCCTGCGTTACCATTCTTGAAATTGCATTATTAACACCAGCAACAAGAAATCCGTAATAATCGGACGCGCCAGAAGATGCTCCCTTAGAAAGTTGAGCTAACGAGGTGGCCCCGCGTCCGCAATGAACAACAACAGCCCCCCTTCCACTCAGGCGATACCATTCGTTAGTAAATTCTCCCCACGCATGCCCAGAAGATGCTACTCCCGATGAGCTCACAATGGCCTGAATTATTGGTTTAATCGTACCATCAGTGAAATCATACATCAGTGATTTAGGAAGTGGTGACGGGAAACCAGAGGTATCACCTGAAAGAATGGCTTCACCGGCACTATTTGACTGACCATACGTAACGATGATGTCATAAACATCTGGCGCTTCGAGATATTTAGTCCCCTTAACGTTCTGTGCAACCTGAGAGGCCGGCACGCCTGCAATATTTACCGTGCTGTTAACATCAGCAAGCTGTTTGCGGAGAACGTCGCTAACGTCTACAAGTTGCCATTTACCCTCGCCTGTTCCGCCTGATGAGCCAGGTGTTGATCCAGACGGAACTGTCTTGGGTAATGTCGAAAGGTCATCCCATCGGTACCAGGCGCCAGAGGTGGTATCCTGGACGATATCTCCTGGGTTATTGACTATCGCCCCACCCTGGAAGGTTCCTACGGGATTCCATCCCAGAGCATAGATCTGTTCGAGAACCAAATTCTTCAGACCTTCAATCGTATAGTGCTTATTCCCGAAGCGATCGATATACCACTCAGCAAAAGAGGTAACGAATTCATCAATTTTCCCGGCGTTAAATTTAAGGTCAATGGGTGATTCGCTCGGTACAGGCCTATTGGTTGGTGTCGTAGTCATATTTATTCCATAAAAAACCCGGCGCGGTGGCCGGGTCTGGTTGGTCGGGGACGGTTCTTATTGATAGATGGCGTCGCTATATTCCGCGACGGTCAGAGATACCGTGTTATCAGTGTTCGGTTTGATGCTGTTGACCGTCCATAGTTGGCTGTTCAACTCCTCCACCGTTGCTATCAGGTAGCGCGACGGGAGCTGTACAGTGTCTCCGTTCCAGATATTGAGTTGAATGTCGGGTATTGCCGCGGTGAAGCCATACTTAGTGTCGGTGCGGGCGGTGGCCGGATAGCGCAGAGTCGGGTTACCCAGGCTGTCGGTAATCAGCACATACATCGAGCCGGTAAACGCGATCGGCTCGCTGGTATCAAAGTTATTACCGGCGCGGCCGGTGATGTACCCCTGCTGCTGGTTGCTGTCGTAGATATCCGCTATCTGCACGACGCTACCGACCTGCATGATCCCGTCCTCAAACACTTTGGCGTTCATCTTCACCCGGGAGTAAATCAGGCGCTTTGTTTCGCGAATTGCTCGCTCTCGCGCCTGGTACTCATTACGGAAGCCTACAATCTCGATTTTGTTCGGGTTCTCCGCTTCCTGCTCGACGATGGCGCCGTTCAGCACGCGGTAGTTGATGTAAGTCTTGTTGTTCGTGGTTGGATGCACGTAGGACACCTGCACGCCGTCGTAGCCGCCAGGAAGAGTGGCCTCGTACGTTATTTTATACTCGTCCGTCTTCATGTTGGCCCGGTTGAATACGGCAGCCGGGTAATCCACTTTCTGGTCGCGGGTAAAGGTCAGTACCCCGTCATCCCAGTACGCTACAACGCTGGCAGCATTACAGATTGCCTGCACGCGGTCGCCAAGGGAGTCGTTCTCGTCGTCAAACGTGTAGTCGAAGTAACCCAGGCGCTCATCTGACAGACTTTCAGCAATCGAGTACAGTCCGTACAGGTCAATGCTGCTGATCGGCTGCTCACCCATGATGAGCCAGGTATGTGCCACTGCATCAGCGAACGAGCGCGACGGTCGTAGCGTGTAATCCACAGCCTGAGCGTTCAGGTCGTACGTGATGGTATGGCGCGTTACCAGAGCATTATATTTGCGCTCGCGGCTGCCCAGCGCGTTCTCTGTCGCCCTGACTTTCACGCGAACCAGAGTATCCGTGGGGTGAACAACGTTGGTCCTGATGTTGATAGCGTGTATCTCTTCGACCTTCAGCATTGAAGCATCGCTGGAGTTATCCGTGCGCTGGAAGCTGATAGCATACTTCCCGAACCCAGCCGTCGGCGTCAGCTTATCAGTGCGGTAAAACACTTCGCTGGTGTGGTCGTGCGGCGTTCCCTGGTAATAAGCAAAGGTCTGCGTAGTGCCGGGGATCTGGTTGTAATCGTCGTCGATTTTCCAGATAACAACTTTCCAGTTCGTCTGTTTCTTCCCACCCAGACTCGACTGCGTGTGCAGCCAGAGTTGCGAAGATTCAACGGGAGAGAAGAACGGCCCAACAACCAGCGCCTCGTTATCGTTGAGGATGAACTTCGTGGTGTTGATTGTCGCATTCGCCGGGATGTCCTGCGGGCCCTGCAAATCGTTCATCGTAAACGTGTACCAGCGCACAGGGTTAACCACCGCGCCGTCATTTGTCTCAACGGCGGAGATCAGCGTCCCGGCAAATGTCGCGTCGGTCGTAACACTCCCCGATGCAGTGCTGTACGTCACGTTGATTGTGAATGTCACTGCGTGTGGCAGGACCAGGCCCATGAAATAATCGAACTCGGCCTGCTTCACGATTTTCATCGCTATCTGACCACCGGAATACGTACCGCTAACCACAGTATTTGCCGTAGCAGTCTCGACCGGGAAATCTCCTGCCTCGTTCTGCCCGGGAACTTCCTGCCCGTCTACATCATCGAATCCGTAGCCCTCGACAATCTGCGGGATGACTTCACCAGGCTGGAAAAACTGGAATTCAGCCCCGGCCAGGGAGCCCAGGCTAGATTCTGAATAGCGCACAGACTCGTAATCATATCTGCCAATCCCGATGCACATCCACTCCGTGACGTACTTCAGGCCGCCATCCGTAGACGTCTGGTGCACGTATTCGAATACCGATTCCTGAATCAGGTCCGGGAAAGAGCGAATTTGCCCGTAAATGTCCGGCTTCGCTTTATAGACGCGAGCGGTGTTTGTCTGACCGGTCAGGCTATTGTTTGGCGAGTCAACACTATCACCGCCGTTGTTCGCGATGGCTGGCTTCGGTGCCAGGAACGAAAATACCTGTCCCACAACTTTAAAGATCGGGCTCAGGATGTCGCCGACAATGCCCTTCGGCTGGTCGAATATCTGAATGCTGTCCAGCTCGCTCAGCTTAAACGCCAGCTCGTCATCGTCGCCCAGTTTCACGCCGTTACGGACGATCAGCAGATCGCGATGAAAGGTGGCGTCGTTTGCCGCCAGCCAGTCATAAAAAAGGGTGCCGTTTGGCACCCTGTAGCGTTCTTTTGGCGTTCCCGGGAAACGCTGGAGTTCAATCAACGCCATACGAAAAATACTCCACCTTTGTAAATGCCCGCTGAATGATCAGCAACGAGTCCATGCGTACACTTCCGTTCTCGCCGCGCGAGTGCAGCGCCTGACGGCTCAGTACCAGACCAACATGCGCCGGTTGCGCGCCGCGGTACCCGACGAATATGCCGCCCTCGACTGGCTTATCTACCTGGCGCCAGAAAACGACGTCACCCTGATAACAGGTGAAGAAGTCCTCACCGGCTTCGTAGTCCGGCGTCTGGTGCAGTTCAATGCCGAGAACGTGCCGGTAATACAGCACGCACAAGCCCCAGCAGTCGACCCTATCGAACGAGCAGGCCCGGTTAGCCCACGGCACGCCGATCACCTTCCGAACAAAATCAGAGGTACTGCAGGCCGGTATATTCCGTTGGGTCATAGAGCCTTCCGATGTTGTTGTTCAGCGGGTTGGTGACAGACAGAGTGACCGATGCGGCGTCGGCATCGATATCCACCGTCTTGACGTATAGCTGCCACGACTTAATCGGCACCGAAACATCCCCGCTGTCGAAGATCTGCCGTGTGGCCGTGATGGCTGTTAGCCGCGCAGCGCCCTTCCACTGCTTCATCAGCGCTTTAATATCCGACGATAGCCGCCCTAACTTGACAGTCGCGTCTATCACCGGCGTTCCGCTCTGCTGGCTCTCTTCGATTTCAAAGCGTGCAGGCGTATACGTCTGGCCGCCAAGCGTCTTCGGGAAGAACTGCTTGTGAACAAGGCGCACATAACCGAACGACGGATGGAAGAAAGTGATGGTGTCGTACAACCCGCGCGTCGGGCGCTGCTGCTTATAAGCTCTGAAGGTAGGCATTACTAAACTCTCGGAAGTGATTCTGGATCGCGCCCATCAGGATAGCCAGTGACTACAATATCAAGCAGTGAAGGCCACGGCGGCGGAAGTTCAACAATTACGTCGTCGAACTCGTCGTCGGCGTTGTAGAGGTGGTTCGCGACAACGGTTCCCGTCCAGGTCACCACCCCGCCATCAATGCTTGTCTGCACAGGCATGCCAGTAAAGTGAAGTACCTGAATTTGCAGTCCGCTCCCGCCGATGTTAAGCGGCATTCTGAACCAGTTAAGGCCCCGGTTAAGGTAGTTCGGACTGCGCAACCACTGCTGGAATGCGCGTTCCTGATCAAGCGTGAATATCCACGTCAGCGACCAGGTCACCTTCAGGTCATCAGTGAGATTCTCGAAGATAGCCGGGCCGACCGCTGGCTGATCGGTCTGGTACCCGGTATCGAGCGTCATGTTTTTGCTGGACTTCTGCGTCAACGGCAGCCAGTCGGGATAGTCAATAATTGGCATCAGCCCTGCCCCCTTGGCGTGCGTTTAACGTTCATGTTGCTGGTTATGGCGTTACTGATTGGGCCACCGTTATTCAGGTCTGCAACAACGACATCAACGGTCAATCCTCCATTACCGTCACTACCGGCCTGTGCATCAACAGAAGACGATGTGTAGTTTTGAATGTTGATCACCACCCCACCACCTCCCGCGCCCTGCATATCCTTGTTGCTGATCACCTTGCCGTTGTCGCCCGGTATCATGTACTGCTTACCTGTACTGGCCTGGTAAATCTCAGGCATCCCGCCTTCACCGACCTGGTACATTCCACCTGCCGATACAGGTCCGCCATTCTTGCGCTTACCCGATAGCGCCATAATTCCAGCCATGGCGCCAAGACCAATCGCGACAGCACCGCCAAATGAAGCAATAGATGACATGATTGCCGCCGGAGTCCATGCCGCCGTAGTAGCCGCTGCCGATGCCGTGCTCACGGCAGTTTGTGTGGTGATACCAGCAACCTGCGCAGCCGTAGTTGCTGCTATTGCTGTTTGCTGAGTGGTGGCGCCGAGAATTGCTGACTTTGCCCATTCAACACCCATCTGCACTAACGAGTTCATCAGTTGGTTCACAACTGAGTTAGCCAGCGAGCGGACCGCCTCTTCACCTGTCTGTGAGCTAGTGATAATTCCAGCAAAAGCGCTCGATGCATTGTTACCAAGTGCGTCAAGCGACGCTGCAAGCATCTGGTTGGCTGCGCTTTGCTGTGAAAACAAAGTCCACTGTGCAGCGAGACGTTGCTGCTCATACTGCGTATCAGCGGCAGCTCGCAAAGCAAGAGCATTCTGATGAGTGATTAGCCCTTGCTGCTCATAGGCTTGAATCAACGCCAGTTTGCGAGCGTTCTCGTTTGCCAACTGCTGAACAGGGTCAACTCCACCTACTGCATCCTGCTGTGGCGTCACGGCCTGTTGAGACTGGATTTTGGCAAGGTTAGCTTGGTGCGTTGCCGCTAGTCTTTCTGAGGTCTCGTTGTACTGATCTTGGCTGATTTTCTTCGCAGCCAGAGCCGTATTTAGATCCTCAACATCCTGTTTGTAGCTGGCATTCGCGGCCGCTTCAGGGAGAAGCTTCTGGGCTGCAGCTTCAGCTTTGATGGCGTTGGCTGTGTCCCATTTTTTTGCAGCATACTGACCAGCCAGCGCTATTTGCTCTTTGGTGGCTCCTTTTCCGAGAGACTGCTGAGCATTCAGGATGGCCTGTTCACGGCTCAGCTTATTCGTTGAGTCGGCGGCTAATTCTGATTGTTGTTTGAGGTTCGCCAGTTTCTGAGCAACAGAGTCCGCCTGGGAAGCGCCTTTCTTCTGCTCTGACTGAAGCGTCTTCTGCGCCTGCGTATTTTTGTACGTAGCGGCAGCATCATCTTCCATCTGCTTAGCGTGCGGATCATCATTCGAAAACCCGGCATCTTCAGCAGCGTATTGCGCCTGCAACCGTGCGCGAGCCTCTCCCTGCAACTTCGACAGAGCCAGGTTGCGTTCAGATTGCTTAATGAGATTCTTCTGGCCGCTGGTTAGGTTGTCAGTTTCCTGCTTAAGTGCTGCAACGTTTCCTTTCGCTATCACGGCTTCGCGTGAAAGCTCCACCAGTTTTCCCACGAAGGCCGTAAGCGCTGTTTGCCCTTTCTCCGTGGAGCTCTGAGTGTTCTGCAGTTCTGTAGCGAGGCGCTGCAATGCCTCGGGAGATGGGTTTTTAGCGATATCAGAAAGCTGCTTACTCAACTCGAAGGCTTTCTGCTCGGTTATCCCGAACTTGTCCGCAACTGCACCAACGGTATTTCCGATACTGTTCGCTGTCGCCTGGAATGCTTGCCCGGCACCATATGCCTGCTTAACTGCCTCAGCATAGTTATCCGTAGTGATTTCAAGAGTAGCCAGACGATCGTTGAAGCCGTCTACCGACGCATATCCTCCGGAAAAGGCCGAAAGTGCTTTATCGCCGAACGACAGTAGCGAGCTTGAGGCATCACTGATTGCTTTCGGGATTTTGTTGATCGCTTCGTTGTACTCCAGAAGCGCCTGGTTTCGCATCAACGTGGCGACTTCAGCATTAGTCTTTGCGAGGTAGGCGTATTTGTCGGAAAGCGCGGCCACGCCATTTATAGAGACGTTGATGACCTTGTCCATCGCTTCCGCTGCGTCTTTCAACGCATCCATGGCGGTCTTTCCACCATTCAGCGAGGTAATAAGCGTACCCGCAATGATTGATCCTAATGCAATGACAGCACCGATAACTGCGCCACCTGGGCCGAATGCGCCAGCAAGTTGCGATCCCTGTTGAGAGAACGCAACCAGAGCAGACTGACCGCCCTGCACCTGCACGATGAAGTCCTGCACCTGATAACCAGCCTGCTGCATGCTGGATTTCCAGCCTTTATTTCCTCCTGCAGATGCCTGGGTCGTTCTCTGCATATCGAAAAGCTGACCGGTTAACTGGCCTATCTTTTGCTTTTCTTCATCACTTGCTTTAGAGCCTGCACGCAACTGTGCTGCAAGAACTGCTGCGCTTCGGGCGCCATTCTCTTGCGCTTCATCAAGAACAGCTAACTGATTGCCAAGAGCTTCAATGATTGACTGAGCACGATTGAACTCGCTGTTAGCACCACCTGTACCGCTGCGGGCCTCATCCATCGCACGAGCTATACCGCTCACGTTGGTGTTCAATTTACGCAGTTGGTTATCCATTGAGTTGGCATAACCGGCGAGTTCAGTAAATGCGGATCCGGTTTGGGAGGTACTATTATCAAGCCCATCCAGTTCTTGACCGGTTTTTTTTGATGAACTATCGATCTGGCTAAGCGCGTTCTGCACATCCTTGGCACCGTCAAGAAGTTGAGCGGTATCCAATGCGATGGTGATATCGATACCACCTAAATTTTCCGACATTGCTGTTCTCCTTGGATACGTTAGCTACTACTTCACTGACCGCTCTTGCTGTTCGCGCATCATTTTTTCCTGCCAGCGACGCTCATCATCATCCATCACTGCGTCATATTCCTCTCTCGTCAGCCCTTTTTGGTCTGGATATTTGGCGTTCAACAGCAGCGCAAACTCTGTCATTGTCAGTTCCGCAGCGTCTTCACGAGTCATTTCAAAATGAGTGCGGGCGGAGTTGATGTACTCAATAGCGTTGAATTCAGAGGTGGTCGAATTAGTTTCATGCCGCTGCAATTTTCTAACCCTGGCCTTCCCTATTACACCATGTGTCATGAGGTGCTGGGCGATGACTATAATGTCATTACGACTTAGAGCTCCTGGCCGGTAGACAATGTATCTTGACCAACCTTTCCACTCGCCGATCATCGGGGTTAAATCATCTTCACAACACGCCTGAATCACCTGAATGGAAACGGAAAGGACCTTTTCAGCCATGCGATAAAGTTGTGGCGATAACCATTCCGGAAGTCGTCCAAGATTAGAAGCGCATACTGCTATTAGATTTTGTACATCACTGCCATGTATGGTTGCGTAAGCCGAAACGATTTCTTCAGGCGATCCGATTCTGGTCATCGCAGCGAATGACGGCCTTAGAAGGTATTCTTTCTCTCCATCCTTTCTGCTTGAAAGAACAACCTCACCAATATCTATTAATGGGATCATGCGTTTGCCTTAATGATTATTATCAAGGGCAGCACGCCGCCCTTTGGAATAGCCATTAGCTGACAGTGACAGCGCAGGCATTAGATGTAATTTTCACTGGCGTGCCAGCAGAGTCGGTAACTTCACAGGTATATGAACCAGCATCACCCGAGACTGCGCTTGCCTTATTGAACGTCGCCGTAGTCTGACCGCTCACTACTGATCCATCTTTTTTCCAGACATACGTATACGGAGTTGTACCGCCTGTAATGGCAACGCTCATGTTGAGCGCTGAGCCAGTAGCAACGGTTTTCGCTGAAGGAAGGTTGGTTGTGAAGGCAAGCGCATCGCCAGCAATCTCAAACACAACCGTGTCGGCATCGTAGACTTTCCACTCCCCGGAGAAAGTTGAAATATCACTGGTACCAAAGTCACCTGACCACGAGGTGGTGTTGAAATACCCCATGATGTAGGTCCCAGCATCTTCTCCGGCGAAATCGAAACGAACCCAGACGGTTGGCTGACGGCCAGCCTGAACTTCATCGAAAATGTATTTCGACATGTGGATCGCGCCAATCTCTACAGACTTATCGTTCTTGCGGAACTCGCCGTCACCAGAGATTGTAAAGTCCATGTTGTTGACCAAATTCTCAACCAGACCCTTTGAATCATCAGCCTCAGAGCTGACTGTATTCATTGAGTAATCGAAACCTTTTGTGGTCATAGCGCCGAGACGCTTCCACTCGGAAAGCTCTGGCACTGCGTCGGGGCAGCCAAAGGCCATGCGTAGCACAGCTACTTTCCCGATCAGCTTGCCAAAATCATTAGCACAGCCTTGCATGTGTTACCTCTCAAATAAAATAAAGGCCGCCGAATGGCAGCCTGATGGGTTGGTGATTGGATTATTCGCCATATATGCAGCGGAATCTAAGTTGAAAAACTATGCGTCCCTCTGTCGTCGGCATTGGCCCTGGAACCCCCATCATTTCGATATAGTTCAGGCAGGGGTCGGTTGTTTGATTGGCTTTTACGTAGGCGGTAATTAACTTTACTCGCTCAGCTGTCGCCCGCCTTTTATCTTTGGCGCCAATGACCGCTACATCTACGTAATAATCAGAAGAGAGGTCATCTCTCAGTACGGTGCCTCCGCCTGGAGCAAATACCATAAATGCGTCGCTGAGTTTGCCAGTGTCTTCAAATAACAGCAGTTGTGATATATAGCCATCACTTAAATCAGCGCTCATAAACATATCCCGCACTCGCTCGTACATGTCAGGACTCATGGTTTAAGTTCCTTTTTGAAAATATCATAGGCCACATCTTTGTTCTTCTTTAACGCCTTCAACAGGAATTGAGGTTCGCCATGCGGATCCCAGTAGTTACCCTGCTTAGTGCCGCCACCAAACGCCTTTGGTTTTTGCGGACCTACGTCGGAACGGTTGCTTGTCATCCCGAAATCAGCACGGGGCTGGCCTTTTAATTTGCCTGATGCATTGTGTACAGCAAGAGCATATCTAGCAGAATAAACTAGCTTCCCAGTCACTCCGCCAGCCGTCAGTTTCACATCCTTAGACTGAGAATTGATAAGATTTGAGGTGTCTACTGGTGTCATCACAGCAGCATCGATGCCAATTACATCAAGAACCTTATAAGTCGCCCTGACAGCCTTAATGCCAGCTGTATCATCGATGAACTTATTCAGATTTTTTACAACCTGACCGACGCCCTTCACTTTGATGCCCATGGCATTCTCCAGGCAATAAAAAAGGCCGCCGGAGCGACCTCAGCTTTGAATTGGCTGAATCCAGGAATCTATAGGAATGCCGTTCTTAAAAATGACTCTATAAACACCGATTGGAATTTCTGGATGAGCAATTACTGGTGAAACGGAGTGGATGAGGTCATAGTTTTTCAGGTCGAACCGGTTCAGTTCCGATTCAAAAACCAAGTCACCATCATTCAGGCACATAACCACCTCAAATCAGCTAAACACCGGTAAGTATGGCGTAATCATCCGCCAGTCGCTCGAACGTGTCGGCGTAGCGGATAACCTGCCGTACTTCGTCGGCACCGGCCACAACCGGGTCTGGCTCTGTCGACGCGCCAATCAGCAGGTAATCACCGGCGGCCGCCAGCGCAAACTCAGTCCAGACTGTGTTCTTCACGACGATTTCAGCGCCCAGACTGGCTAACTTCTTGCTGAGCCCTCCCTCATAATCACACAGGATTTGCTCAGGTTCGGCATAGCCAAGCGGGTCGCCGTATTCGTCATTTCCCTCCAGCTTGCGCCAGATGGTTGCCGTCGCGGTATAACTCCAGTTCGCTACCGATGACATCAGCCCTCCTTCCAGCGCAGCACCTTTGCGCCGGTCGCCCGGATGCGCGGGCAGTTAATGAACCACTCGCCGTCAGATTTAACGTGGCCGGTAGTCTCCCGCCCGGTGTCGGTCATCACCCAGACGCGTACGAATGAGCGCGGCAGCCCGTGCTTAACTGATTTGTAAGTCATCAGCAGCCTCCGACCACCATGAACAGGCCGACACTGTTACCGGCGCTGATTGGCAACTCACCAGTGCATCCACTGGTATCAAGCCGGGCCAGTGAGTCGCGCAACCAGGTAATGCTGTCAGCATCGTAATCGAACGACCGGGACGCTCCAGACGGCGCCCCCTGCGATTTGATGCGGCGCGCGCCGGACGACGTAGCCATAAGCGCGGCAGCGTACATCAGGATCAGCTTCGCGGTGCAGTCGTCATACCCCGCGCCATCGAGGCACGGGATAATCTTGTTCACCACGCAGAGGATCGGATCCAGCAGCGCGCCCGGGATGGAGTAACCCAATTCACCGAGGAACGCCTGCACGTCTGCCGCTGTGATTGGGTCAGCCATGGTTATTTCGCCTTTTTCGATTTAGCGGAGGTGTCTGCCTGCTCTGCCTGCTCTGCCTGCTCTGCAGGTTTATCGTCAGCACCAGGTGTGGCAACTTCAAGCTCCTGCTCTTCAACTTCGCCAACGACCGAGACTCGGCCTGCGAAAGCTGGCGGCACATCAACCGCAACAAACTCATGACCAACCGGCAGTTGCTGGAATACGCCGTTAATCGTTCCCCAGCAACCAGCCTTCTCGACTTTTAACTTTTTCATGCTCTCTCCCGAAGAAAAGGGGCCGAAGCCCCTTAACCCTGTGCGTTGAACACTTTAGAACGACCGTTAAAATCGCGCTTAATCTGCAGGCCGACAGCACTCCAGACCAGGGAGTTGTAGTTGTCGAACGGATTCTGACGCGGGATCATGAAGGTACCCACCGGCGCGGCGATGCGCGTCTTGATGTACTGAGAGTTGCGCACGTAAGCGATGAAGTGGTTACCGGTCAGTTTAAAGGTCTGGTTAAACGACTCGATGCGGCCATAGCGCAGGATGTATTCCAGCACAGTGCCTTCTTTGAATCCGGCAGCATCGGAATACGGTCGGTTCAGGTTGCGCATGATGTCCGGCGAAGCCCACAGCTTAACCTTCTCCTGCACGTAGTTATCATCCAGAAGTTTGGCGAACGGGCCGATGAAGAATGCCACTGATTCATCAGGAGTCGAGGTGGTGAGGTCAATATTCAGACCAGACGCACTCAGATCCACCTGGTTGGTGTTGGCATGGTTGGTGATACCTGCGCCGACATACCCTTTCACCTTAACCTTCGCATCGCCTGACAGCATGTAGTCAGCCATGTCTTCACGGATAGCCGCGACGTGCGCTTCCTGATCATCAGCCATCGCGTCGAGGTTTTCCGACTGCATGCCGTTCCATTCACGCCATTCACGGCCGTAGCCGGTGTTGAAGATCGGGATTGGGTCACCAGCTTCGTCGTAGATGACTTTATCCAGCTCTTCCGGCACGTGGCCCGTCAGTGAGCGATGTACCTTGCCAGCGTCACTGGAAACGCGGTACAGCGCCGCCGTCTTGCCGATAGAAATCGGCGTACCGAGACCGAGCAGATCATCCAGCAGGCCGTTGCCTTCGTCATTACGGAAGACTCGGGTGGTGATGTTGTCCACTTCGCGCCAATAGTCTTTGGAAATCAGCGCGGCCTGGTTAACTTCCAGCGCGCCGCCGTACTGGGCGGAAATGGTGTTCTGGTTGATGTTGAAGGATTCACGCTGCATTAGCAGCTGATTCCATGCCTGCTTCACCTGGTTGTGCTCGGTGATCAGCTTTTTGTTGAATACGATCATGCTCATGCGGTTGCTTTCCCTGATTTGCGAACTTTCACGAGCTGAGCTTCAGCGCCAACGGTGATTTTTTCGCGTGAATAGAAGAGGACTTGGTCGGTAGCTGGCGTTGTTGCCTTGGCAAGCGTGCCGTCACCGGCAGAAACCAGGCCTTCGTTTTCCAGCAACACTTCGCCTGCTTTGACCAGCATGTGGTAATCCACATCGTCTTCGCACATGATGGCCGCGCCGGTATCACCTGCAGGAACCGAGTCGCGAATGTCACCGCCGCCGATATAGTTGTGCTGAAGAGCCAGAACAACGCCTGCACCACCAGCGACATTGTGAACCGCCAGTTTCCCGGTACTGTCGAGCATCACCAGTGAGCCGGGCTTCACGGCCGCCGCCATGATTGCTTCAATGACCTGCGGGTCATTCTTACGGGCTGGGCCCGCGATTACGGTATGGAAACGAGGTGCGAGAGCCATTATTCAGGTGCCTCCATGTTAAGAATTTCACTCTGAGCGCCATTCCCCTGGAATGCAGGGTTCAGACCGGTGCTGGTCTGGCACTGTGAGTACAAGTCGTTCAGCGCGTCACCGGACAGGGAGTTAACCGCTGCTTCGGTCATGAACGAGAATTTCGCTTTAACCGCGTCACGTTTGGTTTTCAGGTCGCTCTCAGCGTTCGCCTGCAGTTGGGTTTCCAGCTTGCCCAACTTTTCATTCAGCGGGGTGAGTGCCGCATTAACAGCCGCGGTGATCACATCAGAGTTAATTTGAGCCTGGCCCGGGTCGCCGCCGCCATCTTTCTTCTGCATCTGCTGGTTGTAGGCATCCCAGACCTGATCGTCGGTCAGCCCCTCGGTTTTAACGCCTGCGGCATTGAGCGCGGCGATCATCTTCTCTTTCATTGGGTTTGTTTCTCCGTTGGTTTTGACTTCGTACTCAGTTGGTTTGCGCACGACTTCTACTGGATCGCCGACAAGCGTTACGACCTTGTCAGAGATGATGTACTTCTGGTCAAAGAGCTTCGGCTTGGCGTTTTCGCCATCCTGTTCGTAAACGAAATGGTCAGGCCAGACGCTGACGACATAGCGCCACTTTTTGTCGTCCTGCTTGATGGACATGCGCAGCGCCTGGTAGATGTCGTCGAAGGACATCTCTGAAGCGTTGCTGATGAAGAACTTCACTTTGTTCCACCAGCCGTCTTTCATGCTGTTGGCTGCATCGATGAGGCTCGTCGATTCAACATCAGCCTCTTGCCCGTCAGCGTTAACGAACATGCCGACACCTTCATCAGGTGTACCGGCGCCTGGCTCGTCGAGCAGGATCGCAATGTGGTCGAACTGCATGTTGTGAGCGACCCAGGAGTATTTCTTCTGCTTCGACTCCCCGGCCTTTTGCTCTTTGTTCAGCAGCAGACCGGTAGAGACATGAATCGGGTCGGCGTTATTGCCGGAAATCATGTCATCAAGGCGCTGAATAAGGCGCTTACCGTCAGGCTTGGTATCTGCCACAGCCTTATTGACGTATACGTCCATCACGACCTTGTCATTGGCCTTGCTGACGTTCTGAGCCCATGCCCCGGCGTAATAATCGTTGACCGCCTGCGGGTCGTTGGCGCTGACGTATTTGCCGTTCACCATCGGGTGGCCGATCGGCATTAACTTGCGCTCCATCGTCTGGTAGCTGTTGTTAATCTCCTCCGCCGGGTACAGGCCGCCATTCATCACGATGTCATCGACGATCGGGACCGCACCACGAATGACGTAGTGTTCCTGGCCATTGATGGTTGTCGTTGAGATGTTGGAGGCGTTGATGGCGAGGGATTTAACATGAATACTGGTAAGGTTCATGTTTAACCCTTTGGATTACTAAAATGAAAAAATGGTTATTGGCTTTAGCGTTTACAATCACAGCCCCTGTTCATGCTGGATTCATGTCAGGCAACGATTTATATGAGCTATACAAAGCCTCTTTGCGTGCAGAGCAATCGTCTGCCAGCGACAAAGATTTTCGTGATGCAAACGAATATTTGGGCTACGTTACTGGGGTGTGGGATGCCATGGAAGGTACCGTTGCATGTACTGATGACAAAATTACCAGAGGCCAGATCGCTGACATGGTTGGTGGTTACCTAAGGAGCAATCCAAGCTTTAGGGATAAACCGGCAAGCTCAATAATCATGCTTTACATGAGCTACCGCTATCCATGTAAAAAATGATTAAGCAGCCTCCTTAGCGGTCCACTGCTGACGCTCTTTTTTTAGCTTATCCGCCAGCCCTTCGTTAAATATGCTGCCATCCTCGTTGAGCAGCACCGGAATCTGGCTGCAATAGCAGTGGTATTTGTTACCATCGACTGCATACCAGTCGCGCACCTCTTGCACGGTTCTGACCTTTCCATGCCAGAATGCGTGCGTTGTCCTGGTGGTAGGCTTCAGCGCAGAAAGATGCAGAAGACCGGTATTTAGCCCCAGCCTCTCGGATGCCCAGTCCGTTTCATTCCACTGAGCCTGCCGCAGCGCGCCGACCTGCTCAGTCTGAGCGATGGTCTTCGCCTTCGACATCGACACATCGAGACGCTTACTGATGACGCTGGCCGTCTCGCGAGGATTCACCCCGCGCGCTACCGCATCGGTGATGATGTTGGTCAGGTCGCCGCGGGCTGTATCGCTGATGACCTTCCAGTCACTGAACGTTGTCAGCCTGGCCGCTGCCACCTGATTAAGGTGACCGGGGCTGCTTAAAAGCTGCTGTAGAGTCGTCTGACTAGCGTACACCTGCGACTGCTGCGATAGATTGTTGAATGCCTCCAGCGTGCCGCGCTGCGCTTCTGCGACGACGTAATCCATCGCCCACAGGTTTTGCTCGCCACCTTCAAGCAGGTAATCGTCGAGAATGCCCTGCACCGCTTCCAGCAGGTCAGCCAGTTCCTGCGCCGACATGTCGTAGATGAACTTGCCAGCGTTGACCTGGTAGAGCCGCATATCCTCGCCGTGGTCGTGGCAGAGGAAGTGCCAGTTATGGTTGTTTACCTCGCGCTCTCGCCCTGTCAGGCGCTGGTCGAACAGGGCTTTCAGCGCCACCTTTATCGCGTAATAACGATCCTCAATGTCGCGCTCCATCTTGCTGACGGACTTGCGCGACCTTGTTGGGTCAACTTTCGACCGTGGTATCACCGGACTTTTCGGCTTCTTATTCTGGGTCGGCCAGTGGGTCAGGCTTTGGCTTATTGCCATCTGGCGGCACCTCGTCATCAAGTTCAGGCAGGGCTTGCAGTTCGCCCGCCGCCCGTATCTCGTTTTCGGTGATAGCTGAGCGGCCAAAGGCGTTCGTCGACTTCACCGCCACGTCCGCAAGCTTGTCCATGTTGGAAATCTTCTCTGCCTGGCTCGGAGCCAGCAGGTCAGACCATCCCACGGTGACTTCTTCGCCGCTGGCAGGAGGTATAACCCCCAGCGTCCAGAAACGGGTAACCACTTCGGTGATGACGTCGGTCAGGAAGCCATTGCGTCGGCTCATCCGGGTTTTAGCCCAGTCCTTCGCATCTTCCGTACTGGCCCGTTCTCCGGTCTGCATGCCCACCAGCACTTTCACCGGTATCGGCACGGTGGCGCAGAACTCATTAAGCGCCGTTCTCCATGTTGGCTCAGGGTCGGCAACCGCCACAGAAAGCACACTTGTATCGCCCTCCTGCATAATGACCGCGCTATCCGTGCTGTCGTTCAGGCGGCGAACCTGGTCATCCATCCCTTCAGAGAGTTGGGCTTCGCTAACACCCAGCGCCCTTGCCAGCTGCGCAAAGCTTGTCTTGGCGCTGAAGTTGAAATTGAGCTGCCGGCTGGCATTCTTCAGGAACCCCTCAGCCGCACCACCAGACACCTTTTCGAGGTCCATCAACTTGTTGAAGCCTTCTTCCAGCAGAGACTCACCGGAATCCAGCCTTCCATCGTCTGAGCCTTCAGCCAGGATGATGACGCGATCAGGGTGAACGTTGATGATTCGCCCGGGCTGGCCACTGCGTTGCTGCTGAACCGGTATCTCGGTAAACGAGTACATGCTGACAGCGCCGTAGCCCTCGCTGTTCTGGTCCTCGTTATAACTAACCGGGTCTAGTTGAGCCTCCCAGACCGGGATTAGCCTGACGAGGGCCCTTTCCTGCAGCCTGCCGACCATCGCCTTATCGACAGGTTCCCACCATGGTTTACTGTCTTTAACCTGGATGAGCAGCGCTGAGTAACGGCCCACGAGGTTACGCTTGTCAGCGCCCTTAATCTGCTTCCAACAGCGCTTAAGCAGCTTATTGACCCGCTTATCCCAGGCCGTCTGCTGTGTGGCATCCTTAGTCTGGTCGCCTTCGTAAACGTCCGGGAAATCCTCCCAGCAGCCATCAACCATGCGCGCCACTGCGGCGCCGGCAATAGCATTGCGGCGGTACGCCCGGTAAAAGTCATCGAAGCAAAGATCCTGCGGGTACCCGAACTCCTGATACAGGCGCTTACGCTTGGTATTACTGGTGCCATTGAACAGTGCGTTGACGTAACGCATCCGTTCGCGGTCGATGCTGGCGTTCGTGGCGAGTTGTTTATTTTCGCTTTCGTTCACGGTGTCCTCCGTCAGCGCGAGCGCACCAACATGCCGGTTGATTGTGGTTCTGATAATTCGGTTAGCGCGTATACAGCAGCATCAAGCCGGTCAGGTGATTTCTTCGCAGTGGATGGCACGTACTCCATGAACTGGTTTTCTACCTCGTAGAGGCTGCCACGGTGAGCTACCCGCCCCTGCGCATACAGCGCGGAGATAGGCTCTGCACGTGCGTATTTACCCTTACAGGCGTGCACGCGGATGATGCGCCCGCCGAACCCGGCATTGCGCAGCGTATCCTCCGCCATATCGCCACCCTGGTTGGTTTCGATGACGATCGCATCAGCTTCGTGTTGCTCGTAGGCCTCTATGGCTTTGGTAGCCCAGCCGTTGGGTGAATACTTCCCACTGTAATCCGCGTCGAGGCTGTATTGCCGCTCATCGCCGGTACCGTAAACACTGGCGACGGCAATGCCTGATTCGTCACTCTCTTCGCTGTTGGTCGCTTGCGGGTCAATTGCCACGACCGTACGGGCCAGTTCCTGGGTGATCCGCATCGCGTGTGCGGCGCTGATCATCTCCTCATTCCACAGCGCCCCCTCCGCATTGAAGCGTTTAGGGTTCTGCATGTATTGCGCTTCGGCGGTACGCCGGTGAGAGAACAGGGACACCCGATGCGACTCATTGTGCTTAAACGGCCATAGCCATCCATCAGGTAAGCCATGGTCAATCGGTATAGCGTGGGTGTTTTCAGGGTACTGGGCAGCGTATGGCTGACTGTTGTCGATAATCACCGGCAGGTTCAGGTGATGCCACTTCTCACCACTCCCGCCCCGTAGCAGATAACCGCTCAGGTCTTGATAGTGGATTCGTTGCATGATGACAATCATCGGCGTCGTCTCGATCGCCAGTCGTGATTTGATTGTCTCGTTAAAGCGGTTGTTGACGCCGTCGCGGACAACCTCAGAGTAAGCGTCATCTGGCTTAACCGGGTCATCGATAATCAGCGCGCCCTGCCAGCCCGGCTCCATGTGTCCGGCACGAAACCCGGTAACCTGTCCGGCAGCTGAAGATGCGTAAACGCCTCCGCCGTGCTCAGTCCACCACATGGCCTTACTATCTGCGTCATCGCGCAATGACATTGGCCACATTGACTGATAGGCCTGCGACTTAATCATGCCCCGAGCTGTGGAGGAGTTCAGTAGCGCCAGGTTATGCGAGTAGGACAGGTGCATGAAGCGGGCACGGCAGTTCAGCGCCAGTCCGCGGCCCATCATATTGATGGTTGCCAGCTCCGTTTTGGTGTAACCAGGCGGAACATTGATGATCAGGCGCTGTATCTCGCCATCAATGACACGGTCCAGTGTTTCCTGAATCACTTTGTGGTGAGGCGCGACAATCATCTTGCCGCCGGTTCGCTGCTTGAAGAAGTAGCGAGCGTAATAGAGCCCGTCTTCTTGGCATTCAACCTTACGGGCAAACGCCCTTTGCTCAGCAGTCGTCATCCTCCATCATCTCCTGCCGTGCGGATTTGTATTCCTCTTTGCTCATGGTGATCGTCTGGATGGCGCCACCATTAGGACCGGAATGTTCAAACTTGTGCTTATTGGTGTAGGCATCGCCGCATTCCTTCGCCGCCTGCTCGATAATATCGGCGGTGAGTGCAAGGTTCTTCATGCCTTCTGCACGCGTTGCCATGCGGTCGAGTACGCGCAGCCGGTACGCCTTGTTGGCGATCGGAATATTAGAGATTTCATTCTGGAAGCGTTCGCGGGTGGCATTGAACATGTCTACCCATTTCTGCGCCAGCCCCCTGCCGTTTGCTTTCGTCGGGTCGTGGGATTCGACCTGCTGACGTGTGATGCTTAGGCCAAATTCTTTTTTGACCAGCTCAACCACCTGGGATGGAGTATCGAAGCAGGCAAGGGACTGAACGATGAAGGCTTTGACCTCACCTTTCAGTGTCGCCATGAATTACCTGCCTGTCATAATCAGTCATATTGTTAGGCCAGCTTTAACATGCATGTGCCACATGACCTGGCTATATCGATGTGAGCCACTTCTGCTGGCGCATTGGCCGCATCAACGAGCTCCTGTACTTCTTTGCTGGCACCGTATCGACGTACGACACCAGTGAATTCTTCGACGTCGTGACCGCGCAGTGTTAGCACTGGCTGGCCGGTCTCTTTGTTGAACTTTGGCGCGCCGAAATCATCGGTGGCCTGAGCGATGTGGTAAAGCTCATGCTCTACCAGTGCGCAGAACTCGAGGTCACTGCATTGTGAGCAGTAGTCGGCTGCCAGCGTGATGATGAACTTCGGGATTCGCCCGAACCATTCATACATCTGCTGTTCCATTCTGGCTTTTTGCCAACCACCTGCACGGAGCATTACCTGCTCAGCCTGCCCTAGGACGTAGCGCCCTTTCTTCGCGAATGAATCTGACGCCCACATTAAGCAGAGATCGGCCTCAAGTAGGTGTTCGTGGTCTGGGTTATGGATGCTACCGGTATCGCTTAGGATTTGTCGGCTTATCCATTCGTGTACTTCGTTAGCGGGGATCAGCCTGCTGTATGGCTGCCAGTTGTCGGAGGCGATGAAGTTAACTGGCGGATATGGCCTGCGCTCGTCATCGTTATCCATGGGTTACTCCGTTATCTCTTTACAGGCTTATACTTCAACTTCTGGCTAATGCCATGCTTAACGATGAACTCTGCCACCTTTCGGTAATCAGGCTCGCAACGCATCATCAAGCAGAACAGCGTCAGCGTCTTGATGTAGACGGGAACCCACCACCTGCTTTTTATTTCAACTGACACTCTGCACGTCGCCATTGGTTTCTTCCTCTGCAGGTACTGGCGTGAACTGTACGCGCTTCACATCGGCAGGTGCGAAATACAGCCACTCTCCCGTCTCGGTCGCCAGCGGCACAAAGCCGTTAACCAGTTCAGGCTGACGACGCGACATCTTGCCCGTGAAGGTTTCGCCTGTTTGGGTGGTTAAAGTGATTTGGTAGATGTCGGACACGAAGAACCTCATAATCTGTTGCGAAAGAGAATGCCATCACCATTTTGATGGCATTACAATTCAGCGATATGGGCTGTTTATTTTGCGGCTTTATAATCTATAAATCCGTCAAAAATGAGACTATCTATGGTCATCATTTTCTTAATCTTTTCCATTACTTCGGGCTCTTCTTGCATATCGAAAAGCCATTTCCTTACTCCTGCTGCAATATCATTGCATAAATCAATGACATCTAATTGCAGAATACCATTGAAAACATTCATATGGGTATGGAGGTTCTCTTGCGCAGGAATTGTTATTTTGAACTTCCTTAGTTTTGTTTCATCAACGCCTTCATGCAAACATGCATTTCTTAAGCTCCAACAGTCATCTGCGCTGAATGAAACCACGGGGATTTGAGTCCTTAAGCTTTGCTTAATTTCTTCAGGCATGTACAGAAGCATCGCAGGACTGGTTAGGCTTAAATAGTCATACATATTATCAGCGTTATATCTTGGCTTTAGATAGCGATTAAACCAATCCTTGTATCTCGCGCCATTTCCTTTGATTTTATCCTCTGTCGCGCCACAGATATCAGGAAGGGATATTGCAATGAACAACGCACCAACCCAATTCTTTTTAGACAGGCAATCATCTATCCCACTAAGCAACTGTTGCATTTATCAGCACCTTATTTTGTTGTAGACAGGATCCACAATACAACCAGATGCAGTTATTAATAAAACCTTTATTTCAAGCACTGAGTGCTGATGTATTCCTGTAGCATCCTCAGGGCCTTTTGGTCGCTGATGATTCCGGACCGGATACCGAGAACGTTTCGTCCAGCAACGTCAGAGAGTTCGACGGTAGCATCATTGCCCATGCTGGAGGTGCCGGTGGTTTGGGTTGAGGCTGGCACTGGACAGCGTCCTTTGACGCGCACCCGACCACCATTATCAAGCTTGCGCTGCAGAGCATCATTTTCAGCTTTTGCATCGGCTAATTCCTTCGTGTATTTGGCATCCAGTGCAGCAACGTCACGCTGGCGCACCTGCATATCATCAATGGTGGCGTTCGCCAGGCTCAGTTCTTCGGTAGCTTTATCGCGCTGATCTTTGTAGTTGATGGCGTTGTCGCGGTAGTGGTTAATCGCCCAGGCCATTGAAACCAGCAGGCAGATAACGACAGCGCAGATGATTGCAGTTAATCGGCTCAATTCTGACCCCACTCGCAAACTTCGCGCTCAATATCGCGTCGGGTGATCAACCCCTTCCACTGCTTGCCACCGGCATACGTCCAGCGCTGCAGTTCTTTGCATGCACCCGGCACATCTCCAGTGTTCAGCTTCTTCAGCAGCGTGGAGCTGGCGAATGCACCGGAACCAACGTTATAGGTGAAGGAGTAAAGCGCGGCGCGGGTAGGTTCAGGGATTCGAACCTTGATCAGCGGGTCGATGGCGTTTGCCACCTTTCGCAGATCTGCCTTCAGCAGGTTATCGCACTCTTTGTCGGTGTAGCGGTGACCGCGGCGAATGTCGGCACCGGTGTGCCCATCGCAAATAGTCCAGACGCCGACCACATCCTGATAAGCGTAATATCGACGCCCTTCCAGCCCATCCGCATTGCCCAGCATTACTGCAGCAATGGTGATTGCTCCGGATCCGCCAACAATGGCACCCACCAGCTTATTCCTGAGTGTCGGGTTCATCGTGGCTCCTGTTACGCCGATTGTCTTCGCGGATCTTGAAATAGAGATTGGTGAGGTATGTCAGCACGGCAATGACAATGCCTACGAGTACGCCAATGGCGTTCCACTGCTCAGGACTGTAGGCGTTAAGCATGCCGTTAAGGATGCTACCGGCAGAAGCGCCATAGGCTGCACCAGTGGTTAGTTTTTCCATTCGATACATGCTCTTCACCTCGCGTTATTTGCGGGTGCTGTTCGTGTAGTAGGAAAGGCCGTCAGACTCGATAGCTACGTGGCATCTGGAATTGATTGTCTGCGGCCTGAATAAAAAACCCGGCGACAGGCCGGGAACATGAGGGTGTGGCAATGTCAGCTCTTTGGCTGAAGATACCCTGGCTTGGGTTTGGCGGGACAGGAAGGATTCGAACCTTCGACCATTCGGTTAACAGCCGAACGCACAACCTCTGTGCTTCTGACCCAGAAACGACAAAGCCCAAGGCGTTAACCTCGGGCTTTTTATTCTTTGCCGCCGATATATTTTTGGCAGCATATCTGATTTACACGAAATATAGCCCTTTCAATCCAGTTTTGCAATACTTAGCTGCGAATTTGTCGCCTTTTGTTGTGAACGTGATCGCGTTACCTGCAATAAAGCGCCGCTATCCAAGCGACCATAGATGCGTTTCATTTCAACCCAGCGATCGGTAAATGTCTCTGACCAGTTCTTTGGCGTTACGCCTACCAGCTCCGCAAGCTTCTGGTATTCGTAAGCGTCTTTCCCTGCCAGTTCAGCCTTAACGTCCTGCGCCGCCAGCCATATAAGTTTTTTAAGGCGTTCCATCGTCTTGCCTGCAACCTTCTTCGCACCGAGTTGCTCCCGGAACTCTGCCCACGCCCACTGAGTGATCACCACCTGGTACTCGAAGCGGATGTTCTCGCTGTAGTTCCAGAGTAGCCAGGCTTTCTGGTGCTCTTCCAGCGACAGGACAGCGCGGCGCCACGATGCGGTACCGAACTCAACCGGTCCCACCAGCGCGATGGATGAGCCCTTGGCTCGGGACTGGCTACCGCTCATTGGCGGGCCGTCCGGGTTAACCATGCGCTGCTTATCCTTGTCGAATACTTTTTTCCGGCCCCGGCTGCGCGCCGTTGCTGTGAATTGCGCGTTCTCGGCGAAGGCCACCAGCTGTCCTTTCGTCGCCCCGCTCAGATCTGCGGTCGCCACAATAAGCTGCTGACGTACGTATTCCAGTTGCTGACTGTTCATGCGGCTTCCTTCTGTGGCTGATTGGTTTTGGTCTGGCTGTGCTTTGCTACTGGCGACAGGCTGGCACGCTTAACGCTTTCTTCCTGGTACCGGAGGAAGTCGGCATAGTTCATGCTGCCTCCCGCTGTTTCAGTGCTTTGAGCTTTGCGCGGTACTCATCGCGGATCCTGATGAAGTCTTCCCGGCGGTAGTTGGTCATTTCGTGGGGGCCGTTGAGCCAGTCGACGTATTCCTGGCCGTAGCGAGCGACCAGGCCAGTTTCGTATTGCTGCGCGACAGTAGCCTCTTTAGCGGTGTACTTGCCAGCTCCGGCATTGCAGGATTTACACTGCTTATGGGCGTTGCGTTCTTCAAAGCGAAGTTCAGGGTTTGCACCTACAGATTTGAAATGGCCACAGTCCCACTGGCCGCCGTGCAGATCGGGCGGGTTGGTCTCTCCGCAGCTGATGCATGGCAAATCAGCATCACGCGCGCGGATGTAGGCGTTAAATGCCTGCTGAGCCTGCGCCTTGTAGTAACCGGCGGGCCGCAGTTCTGCCAGTCGCTCCTTGCGACGTTTGCGCCCGGCTTTTTCGGCTTCCTTCTGCTCCTTGATACGCTTAGCCGCGGCTTTCACCTTCTCCTTTTCTCGCTCTTGCATAGCGAGGATTGCGCCGTGCTCCGGGCAGCACCAGCGGATCCGGATGTCGTGGAATTTCGGCACGAAGTATTCACCGCACACCTTGCACTTACGGCGGGATGGTTTACGCATGGTTCCTCCGTGCCGCGAGACGCAGCCATTTCTGATCCACCAGGCTGGCGGTGTAGCCCTTCAGTGTCGGGATATCGGACGGCTTAACCGCGGCCTTACGCTTGCGGCGCACCGGAACGCGGAAGATTTCGTTGGTGATGACGCGGGAAAGTGGGCTACTCATTGCGCTCACCCCAGCGTTTTGCCCATTCAATTTCGAGGCGTGATTTTTCGCTGAACTTGACGTTATGCTGAGTGCCGAACCAGTAGATAGCCTCAATGACTTCAACCATCTGGCGGACGGTCATTTTGCTGGTTCGCTGGCCGAACATCACAACACCACCATCGAGCCCCGGGGCCATGCGCTGCTCTTGCTTTTTGGATTTGGCTACCATTGCGGTGATCAGGTCTTTCCAGTCGTCAGAATCGTACGTATTGCCAAACCACGTTACCTGGTCGGAAAGGTCTTTGAGTAGTGGCCACATTTTTTTGTTCTGATCGAGGGTGCGGGTCATCTCCTTGATATCGAGAACTAACGGGCGCTTGGCGTCCACCGGTAGTCCCCGGATGAAGTTGATAGCGTTTTGCTTGATGGCGTCGCTGACGAGGTGGAATTGCTGCTTCACGCGCCACCTCCGAGAGGTAACGCAGAATGCAGAAAATCGCAGGTGCATTTCTGCATCTGTGACAAGGTGAGGAGTTCATATTGTGGTCGCATTTAAGTCCCCTTAAATGCGCAGAAGTCACCGGAGTTGTTCAGGCTCCGATGACATGATTATGGCGGGTTGATTATGGAAAATCAATTCAATCGAGCGGCTGAATTCCAGATGCAGTAATAGCCGCGTCAACGATTTCAGGTGTTAAGTTTACAGGCGGATGCTCAGCTACAGCATAGTTAAAGCCTCCGATCAGGTGTTTTTTAACGTCAAATGGTACTTTTTTAGTAGTCCCTGCAACAGGAGCCATAATTCTTACAACAAAATCACCATCAATAGTGATCGGGGTGCCCTTGTGTCCAGCTCCGAATAAAAGGCAATCAAAACTCATTTCACTTCCTCCTTGTTTAAATAATCGGGATCGCTACCTTTCGGTAAAGTTATCGACTTCTCACGATAAAACTTCAGGCGCTCAAGGAAGTAATCCCGCAAATGTTCTGGCTGCTCGCGCATCACCACCTCAGCGATAACCGGCATGTTAAGGCGCTCTTTAAACGCTACACCGCTGGCGGCAAGGTCTACGTTGACCTTGTCGCGTTCGTCCTGGCTTTTGGCTGCTATGTTGAAGTCTGACATATCGGTACCGGGCAAAGAATTCATGGAAATTTTATAACAAAAAACCCGCCGAAGCGGGTTTATAGGTGAGATAATATCAAGCGGCGTATAGTCCTGAACATCTTCTGACCATACCGCGATTACAAACTAATATTATAGAGAATGGCTAACGTTTCAGCTAATCATGCTCAGGCTTACTTCGTAGGGGAGAGAGAACATCTCCATTATGAGGTGCGCCGCACTGAACACCGTAATCAACCAAAGCTGTATATCCATCCTCAGTTGTCAATTCATACTCCACACCTTCAGGAATAAGTATCCAATCCCCTTCTTCATATTTTACCCCATTTAATAAAACGGACCCTTTCAAGAAAAACCGAAATACAGGCTCATCATGGGAATGTGGTACTACCTTCACGCCCGGAGCGACTGAGGTAACAGAAAGCAACCTAAACATTTTAAAATCTATCGGGATTAAAGATTTATCAATACGGTTAGGGATTACCGTTAAGGGATGTAATTTTGCCCAATTAGTTATTGATTTGCTGGAAATGATTTCTGTAACCTTCTTAGGGTCATACATCATTTTCCAATTAATTTTATCAACACGATCCTTCATACTCGGCATAGAGCGCCCTCTTATCAGTATTTTATGAAATGTGCTGTGTGTAGTTTTTAAGGAGGTGATCTCCAGAAAACAGTATTGTCTAAACTTTTAAAACTTCAACTTCTTACAAATAAGTCATTGATACTACATTTCTAACTAAACTGGCTATGGTGATCATTTTGCAGCAGCGTTTTCATTCCCTGTACTCTGGTCGGAAATCGGTTGTGCCGCTTTCCGGTATTCCTGAAGCTCTGCGGGTGCACCCTGAAGTTTGGCGTTGTTCAGCCCTGGGTTATTGCGCAGGGCTGCCAGCACCTGCTCACGAATTGTTATGGTCATCTCACACCATCCCGTTCGACTTGTTGCGGTTGTACTTGGCCTGAAGCAACTGGATCGGAGTCGGCCCGTGCTCGGCAGCCGGTGCTGCTATTGCCCGGCGTACCGGAGGCACTGGCTTACCCTCAGTGACACGCTTCTCCCACATATCCAGCAGTTCTCCCGCCTCGCGTGCCAGCTCACCATGCGTTAACTGGCGCTCTGTGCTGCGATGGCGCAGCTCGACGCAGATGTGGTACATGACCGGCTGAGACCAGGGAAATTGCTCGCTGGAGGTAAATTCGAACGAACGGTTACGCCAGTCCCAGTATTCGGCGATCACCTTGTCAACGGTGATGCCCAACGCGCCGCCACTCTGTTTGCACCAGGCGACGAACTGGCCCGGCGACGGCAGGAATGGACGCTCCTGGCGGCGGGCGATCCGCATACCGGCATCGACTTGGGCCATTGAGTGGATCCCGTTCTCCTGAAACGCCAGCAGCCACTGACGGCGGAATTCGTTCAGGTCGTCCTGGGTGCGGAAGTTCGCCATGCTGGCCGGGAACGCCGCGCGCAGCTCGTTGAACAGCTTGTTGAATACCTGAGCCACCTGCTCTACAGGCGCACGCTCCTGATACTGCTCTGGCAGGTTATGGGCCATGCGGCTCATCTGCTCGCGATCGTGGTTACGCATCTGCTCTGCAAGAGATTTCATCGGATCACCCCATAGGCCCAGTCAGTGTTGTTGAAGTCCAGATCCGGTTTTCCGCCTCGCTGCTCACCACCAGCGCTGCGCTGCATTGTCAACTTGTCCCACTGCTTGCGCAGGCTTTCAGGGCTCAGGATGTTGGTCTGCCAGAAGTGGTGCTTGCTGGCCCAGTCATACAGCGCGCAGATGTCCTGGTGAGACCGGTTGTCTATCTGGCGCATCAGGCGAACGGTGTTAGACCAGGTGGTCATGTCCGGGGCTTTGCAGGTTGGGTTAATCTGCTTCACCCTGGCAGATATCCACTGGGCGGTTTTGAGGTCTTCAGCCGATCCCCACTTCGCACCGGATGGCGTGTAGACCGCAGCGTCAGGATGAGCTGATAAAAATTTCTTCAGACGTGCGTCGGAGGATTCGTCAGAATTCTCGGACGAAGATCTTTTAATTTTTTTATTGTTGTTATTACATTGTTGTTCATGATTCTCGGTGAAACGCTCGGATAAATGCGCGTCGTAATGCGCGGCATCGCCATCAGAAGCCGCGCCATTATTGGTTTTGCCATGCTCGGCATTAAGCTCGGAGATTTGCGCGGTGAAACGCTCGGGTAAATCGTCCATTTTTTGAGCATATTCAGCGTAATTTGTGATGGTTATCACAGAGCCTTTTCGCTTTTCTCCTGAGCGAGAAATCATCCCTTCACGCTCGAAAAAATCAAGCATCCTGTCGACGGCGTGGCGACTGCATGGTTTGCCTTCCCTGTCGCATAAATTCAGCCCGAGATCGGCCGATGTTGTTACCAGTTGTCCGGTTTGCAGCGGCCATTGGCGCCCCTTGAAGTTTGCCGTGTAAGGCTGACGGGCAGCACACAGCAGCAGATTTTCCCACAGCGTTCGCAGGAAGACGTCCTTCGACCAGGTTTGCTTCAGAACACTCCGGTACAACGGGATGAATCCGGTTTTCTGGTTCTCCATCCGGTTGCTCCTGACGGCAGAATGTGCCGAAAAGTTTGCATAGGCGACGTTCGACATGGCTATGACTCCCGCGCCTGGTGTTTTGGATTACTCTTTGTCATAATGACCTCGTAATTACTGCCGTAATTGCACCTGAAAGCCGTTGGTGTTCGCGCACCACGGCTTTCGCCTTTTCAGAGCAGACCTGGCTGCTGCTGCACACGATTAACGCGCTTCTTTTCGAACTTGTCTGACGGGACCTGCTGCTTCTCCGCCCAGAGCTTTGCGTGTCGTAACACGTCATCGAAAATCCTCCCCTTACGACTGGCCTGTGACATGCGCTTGTACATATCGACGGCCTGAAATGCCCCCCCCTGAGCCACCGCTACGGGGAATCCCTGTTTAATCAGTTCATCGCGCACATGCTTCTCGATAAATTCGATGTGGTTCATGGTCTTCTCCGGTTACATGACGCCGAGCATCGACGTGACCATCGTCATCAACGGCCCTACCTGCTCCGGCATGAGGCGGAACAGCGACGCTATACCCTCGCTTACCTCTTTCAGCTTCTGATGCTCTGGAGCGTCCAACAGAACGGCCTGTTTAGCCTCAGCGAGTTCTTTCTCGGCTTCAGCCAGGCGGGACATTTTGCAATCTGCACCGATCAGACGAGTGCGATACTCAACCGGCAGCACGGCCATGATTGCCGGTGTCAGCTGGCGCACGTTCTCGCGGTACTGCTCGGAGTCGAAGCGGTTATCCAGGAAGCGAAACAGCTTCTGGCGCGCCCGGCTGATGTCTTCCGGGAAGCTGATGGCGGTCCCGCCCTGCTCCCGGTATTCGTTGATGATCAGCGCCGACACGACGTCCTGATTGTCCAGCGCCGACGACCATGCCCGGACCGCATCGCGGATCTTTTCGTGGTCTGGCGCCGCCTTAGGTTGAGCGAGGTTTATCATCGCTCCCGGGTGTATTCCGGTATTGTGTTGATACGCAAGTGAATGCATTTGCTATTCCTGATGTTCCTGCTTCTTACTGTGAGGAAATTCGCGATACTCGACCGCCTGAACCTCGCCAGTAGGAAGCTTGTTGATGAAAATCTGACGGCCGACCCTGATCGCTTTGCTAATTGCCGTTTGGTGGACGCCAATGGCATCAGCTGCTTTTACCTGACCAACCTCGTCGACATATTCAGCGAGTGAAATTTTCATTTTTTTTACGTGACTCCTTACCGTTGATACAAAAACAATACCATAAGTATTAAAACATGCAATACCGGCGGTATTTTTAAATTAATAGCTCAGGTATTACTATCTGATAATGGAAAAGAAAAAAGAAATCACACCGAATCAGGCTGAGGACGCAAAGCGCCTTAAAGCCATCTATGAGGCGAAGAAAAAAGTACTCGGAGTTACCCAACAGTCTATTGCTGACGAGTTGGACATAACTCAGGGTGCGGTAGGCCATTACCTAAACGGCAGGAATCCACTCAACGTTCCAGTAGCATCTGTTTTTGCTCGCCTTCTTAAAGTTAGCGTTGAGGAATTCAGCCCGACTTTGGCTAAAGAGCTTTCCGAAATGGGGCTAGCCAGCTTTAATGAGCCATCAGTTCCTTATGTAGTTGGATATACACAAGGCAAACGCTATCCGGTGATTAGTAGCGTACAGGCGGGTTCATGGTGTGAGGCTTTAGAGCCATACTCGATTAAGGATGTTGATCAGTGGCTGGAATCAGATGCTCACATTCAGGGAGATGCTTTCTGGTTGCGTGTTGAAGGGGATTCAATGACTGCGCCCGCTGGTTTAAGCATACCAGAAGGCACGTTTGTGCTTTTCGATACCGGACGAGAACCAATTAATGGCAGCCTCGTTATCGCTAAACTATCTGATTCAAACGAAGCTACATTTAAGAAATTGATCATTGATGGAGGCCAAAAATACCTCAAGGGCCTTAACCCGCAGTGGCCCCTCGTTCCCATCAATGGTAATTGCAGAATTATCGGTGTTGCGATTGAGACGAAGCTAAAGCTCGTTTGATAAGTTTGTAAACAGGGGCGTTTTCGCGCCTCTATTTGCACTGACCGGCGACCCTGCCCACCATTGCCTTCGTTGAATCTATCCCTCCAAAACCAGATAGCGTTTTGCTCATCAATACCACACCATCAGGCTGTACAACCCAAGTCTCCATGGCGTGCTTTCCAGGTTCAGTGGTAAGCCCTACGACAACATTTTTACTCATAGCTCGATAAACCATGCCTCCACCATCAAGACCGTCATACAGTACTGTCGCATTATCGCCATCAATAACGATTGTGAATGTTCCAGAAAACGCGTCGTCAATCCGCGAATACCCTTCTCTCTCACTGTAGCTTGACCCTTTAAGATCTTTCACAGTCCAGCACGATGCGTTTGCAACCATCGGTAAAACTAACGCCGCAGCTATAAGTAACCTCATTTTCCCTCTCCAATAAAGTTCAAAACCCCATCAATACTAGCCGCTCTGCTCGCTTACAAAAATATTTCTTCCTTATTTTCATAAACATAATACCGTGCAATCAATTATTAATACCGACAGTATTGATTTATATTAATACCGCTAGTATTGTTTAGACATCGAGACAATCTAGCGTCTCGGTCAGTCGAACGGCGCGACAGTAATCCATGCGTCGGACGCCCGGCGGGCTCAGGGAGAGCGGCAATGGTGCGTAACACGATTCACCAGAGGTCATTTGCGAGTGGCCTGCGGTGAATAAACAAAGGGGTGAGAGTATGGAAAACCGGACAATGAATTGAGAAATGTAGTTCAGGAACTAGCAGATGAAGAAGGCATCAGTTTAGCCGATGCCACAGATATTTCGATAAAGACGCTTCAATACGAAATTCAGAGCAGAAAGTCGTTTAATGAGTGGCCTGCCATAAATGGAGGCGCATCAAGCCTTCTGTAGAGCCCACGCCCATTGAACAGCTTCTGTAACAAGAACCTGTGGATCAAAGTTATAAGTCTTTGCAATGCGCAGGACTTCATCTCGAACCTGGTAGACGTCAATGCTTTTGGTTGTAACGTATTCGGCGTCAGGCAGCTTGAAAACCACGCCATCGTCGCTGGTTACTTCTCGTGTGTATCCTGATGCCTGCATGCTTTCATGAAGCTTTTCATAAGTGTCCCATTCAGCTCCGCGCAAAACCACACGAACAGTATAGATTGCCATAAACATTTCCTTATTTTGACTGTGGAAACAGCAGTCTACGACATTCCTTCGACTGTGGAAAGTGAAGGAAATCACGCGCCGGGCGTGACTAAACACCCCGGCACTCATTCAAGTTGAGGCTGCCTGAAGGCGGCCTTTTTATTACCTCATACCTCAGTCGCTTCACAGAGGCGGCTTAGTTATGACAACCGGCGGCTATCCACCGCCCATTAGCGCAGAAGTCTTGTATCAACCGTTCCGTTCGCCGCGATAAGGCCAAGAGGATTTATGAGGAAGAATAATGGCGGTCCAGCTTTTCCACAATCAGGCGTATGTACTCCTGAAATTCACTCATGGGACAGCGATGATTTTGGCGGTCGTGGAATAAGCATGCGTGACTACTTCGCGGCTAAGGCTATGGCAGCCATTGTGCGTAGATGGGACGGGCATTCGTTTGGTGGCGGCCCAGAATCACCACAATACAAAGAATTATCCGAAGATGCGTATTACATTGCCGACGCAATGCTCCACGCCCGGGAGGCATCATGACTGTCACCCACAACGGCAAGCAGTACATCACCAAAAAGCTCACGATGAACCGCTGGCAGATGCATATCGCTGGCCTCCTGGAACAGGTTGAGGTGAAGTTATGATCGGAATGCACTACGGTACTACCCCGCTGATTCGCCAGTGCGTCACGCCCGGCATGATAGCGCTGTATGAAGGCCGTACCTATCGCGTCTCAGCAGTCATTCAGGAGCGCAAATGGGTGTACCTGCACACCGATGCAGAAATCATCCGACTCAGTGACTGCGTGATTGACGTTCTTTTGGACGGTCACGGCAACCCTATCCAGCATTAACCCCCCTATTCATCCGATCGGCCTGGCATCATGCGGGCGGGATCTGCACATCCAAATTTCAGGAGAAACCATGAGCGAAGTAACGGACTTAACTGTCATCGAAATCAAGACGGAGCAGGCACCTGCGCTGTACGTAGCTGGCGGCCTTGATGCTTACCTTGAGCAGATCCGCCAGGCAGTAAACGAAGTGCCGGACCTGTCCACGAAGAAAGGCCGTGACCGTATCGCCTCTCTGGCAGCGCAGGTATCACGCAGCAAGACGGCAATAGAAAAGCCTGGCCGTGAGTACCTGAAGCGCCTGAAAGAAGCTGTGCGCCCCGCTGAGGCAGAAATTAAGCGGTTTGTTGATGCCTGTGACGAGCTGCGCGATGCAACACGCCGCCCACTTAATGAGTGGGAAGCCGAGCAGGAGCGTATCCGGGTAGAGGAAGCCTGGAATGCAATGCATGAAGAAGCGCTGGTGATGAACAAGATGTTTGATGATCAGCGCGCAGCACAGATCGAAGCGGACCACGAAATGGCTCTGCTGATGAACGAAAAGTTTGACCGTGACCGCGAAGAGCAGCGCCGCCTGGCGGAACAGGCTCAGCGTGAACACGAAGAACGCATTAAGCGTGAAGCAGCTGAACAGGCCCGCCGCGATGCCGAAGCGAAGCACAAGGCGGAGATTGAAGCCGCAGCGCGCCGAGAGGCTGAAGAGAAAGCACGTGCTGAGTTGGCTGAGCGCCAGCGTATCGAAGCGGAACAGCGTGCGGTACGTGAGAAGCAGGAAGCAGAAGCGCGGGCGGAACGCGAAAAGGCCGCGGCTGTAGAAGCTGAACGCCTGAAAGTAAAACAGGCAGAAGAGGCCCGGCAGGCCGAAGAAAAGCGCAAAGCCGACGAGCAGGCCAAGCGAGAAGCCGACGTAAAGCACCGGAAGACGGTCGGCAGCAACATCGTTAACGCGCTCACCAGGCACACCAGTTTAACCCGCGAACAGGCTATCGAAGTGCTTACCGCGCTGAAAGATGACCTGCTCCCCTGCGCGAAAATTCATTACTGAGGTGATTCATGAATATCACATGCGAGTGCGTGGACATGCGCACATCTGTCGGACCACACAACACCATCAAAGTTGAGATGGAAGGCGTTGTGCTGGCCGGTACCGTTAAAACCCGTGACGTGCTACCGCAGCTCGACGGCGCAGAAGTCATCGAATGGCTGGTTGAGCAGGGTTACGTCATCACTCATCAGGAGCGTGCAGCATGACGGCAGCAGAACGGTGGGATGAAGAGTCGTTCCTGCGCCTCATGCGAGACGTAATACCGGATAAGCCAGAGAGCGATGACGTGCCGGTTAACCTGGCCGCTGAGCGGCAGAACCCGGTTATTAGCTGGGATGAATTCGCGGGGAATTACACATGAACCTTGATGAATTAGATGCGCCATTTGCCAGTGAGGATATTGAATGGCGCATTCAGCAGGCGGGAAAAAACAATAACGGCATCTGGGCCAAGGTGCTGGCTTACGTAACCAACCGCGCAATCATGAAGCGCCTGGACGAAGTATGCGGCAAGGCCGGATGGCGCAACGAGTACCGGGATATCCCGAATAATGGCGGCGTTGAGTGCGGTATTTCCATCAAGGTTGAAGGCGAGTGGATCACCAAGTGGGATGCGGCAGAAAACACACAGGTTGAAGCGGTGAAAGGTGGTCGCTCTGGCGCTATGAAGCGCGCCGCTGTGCAATGGGGGATCGGTCGTTACCTCTACAACCTGGAAGAAGGTTTCGCAGTGGTTTCAGCAACGCGCGCGCCCGGGTTCCAGTACGCCAAATCAAAAGAGGTTGGCGTTTTCTACTGGAAGGCGCCTGCTCTACCGGCATGGGCATTGCCATCAGGAACACCAATCGAGCAGGACCAGCAACCGCATGATGGTCACCAGCAGCGAGACCAGGCACCTCAGTCCTTGGATGCGGACAAAATCCTCGCCGAATTCTCTGCATATGCGGGCTCTGAAAATGATGGTGATCGGCTTAAGCATCGCTATGAAGACACATGGAAATTGCTTAACGGCTTTGCTGAGCATCAGAACAAATGCAAAGACGTTACTGGTATTCGACTCAAAGAACTTAAACAGGCGGCGTAAATGGCTAGCAAAGGCGTAAACAAAGTGATCCTCGTCGGTAACCTTGGGCAAGACCCCAAGGTCCGATATCTGCCCTCCGGCGGCGCAGTGTGCAGCGTGACGCTGGCGACATCTGAGTCGTGGCGAGATAAAGCCACTGGCGAGCAGAAAGAGCAAACGGAATGGCACCGCGTTGTTCTTTTCGGAAAACTGGCTGAGGTAGCCGGTGAATATCTGCGTAAAGGCTCTCAGGTTTATATCGAAGGCCAGCTAAGAACACGTAAATGGACAGACCAGGCAGGCGTTGAGAAATACACCACCGAGGTGGTGGTAAACGTCGGCGGAACAATGCAAATGCTGGGTGGCCGTCAAAATGGTGGTGCGGCACCAGCAGGTGGCAGCCAACCGCAGGGCGGAAATCAGTTCAGCGGCGGCGCTCGGCCTCGTCCGCATCAGCAGTCGACACCCGCACCATCTAACGAACCGCCAATGGACTTCGACGACGATATTCCATTTGCTCCGATAACCCTCCCATTCCCTAGACACTCTATTCACGCCATTTAAGGATAAACATGAACCATTTAATGATTGACCTCGAAACAATGGGGAATGGCCCATACGCTCCGATCATCTCCATTGGAGCCGTTTTCTTTGACCCAACTACTGGAAAAACTGGTGATGATTTTCTTGTCAACATATCCCTTGAGTCATCAATGCGATTCCGCGCCAGACCTGATGCCTCCACCATCCTGTGGTGGATGGAACAAGATGAAGCAGCCCGAAAGGCATTAATCAATGACACTCAGGAAATTTCCACTGCCCTGAACTGGCTCTCTGATTTTATCGCCAAACACTCAAAACCGAGATTCGTTCAGGTATGGGGTAACGGCGCGTCGTTCGACTGCGTGATTCTCCGCAACAGTTACACACTCACAGGGCAGGAAGCGCCATGGCAATGGTGGAACGACCGCGACGTACGTACCGTCGTAGAGTTGGGTAAGGCTATCGGCATCGACCCTAAGCGCGATATGCCATTCGAGGGAACACGCCACAGCGCACTTGATGATGCTATTCATCAGGCCAAATACGTTTCTGCTATCTGGCAGAAGTTAGTCCAGAAATAGTCAATCCGGTCAGGACATAGCCATGTGCAAATTTACCCCCGAGTATCGAAAACATCTTCTCCGGCCAATCCCTGACCGGAAGCTTACCCCGCAAGAACGCGCCGATCGCAAAGAGCTTTACCAAATCATTCGTGAGGAGCGTGAGAGCGACACATCACCGTCAAAACCATCGACGTACAGGCCATGTGATCCATATCTGAACGACAACCGCAAAGGTCTCGGCGGTGCTTCAAGGAGTGACTAATGACTCACGCTCACGACGACATCAGGATTGGCACACTGTGCCTTCCCTTCATTGGTAACGGCTGGCTAATGCCATGGGGTGAAGTGGTCAGCAATCCATTAAAGGCGCAGCGGCTTGCTGAGGAATATCGGGAAAGGCAGGAGGCAGCATGAGCAAAGTAGGCGATTATTTCTTTGAATTCCCGGCGTCCCGAGGCGCTCAGGGCAGTACGATAACTTACATGATTACGGCCCCTGCCCGAGCATTGACCCGCATTCTTGCGTCTGACAATCACGGCACTACGCTCGAGCGTTCGCAACGCGAAATTAACCAGGCTCGCGTGAAGAAGTTTTACCAGTACCTCGTCAATGCCTACACAAATAAAGAGCCCTTCATCATCCCGCCCCTGGTCGGAAACTGCGACTCGGTTATCGAGTTTGAAGAGTTCGGCAATACGAATATGGGTGTCGCACGCTTCCCGATGGATGCTGTGATCAAACTGTTCGACGGCCAGCACCGCGCTGCAGGGTTAGCGGAGTTCTGCCGAACTTATGGCGAGCCGATCAGCATACCGCTGATGTTGACGCACGATCTCCCGCTGAAGGCACGCCAGCAGTTCTTCTCTGATATTAACAACAACGTCTCCAAACCATCAGCTGCGATCAACATGGCTTATGACGGGCGCAACGATGTCGCCCAGGGGATGGTGACGTTTCTGTCTCAGCATGACACCTTCGCAGAAGTTACAGACTTTGAGCACAACGTCGTTCCTGCGAAAAGTAAGTTGTGGGTGAGCTTCAAGGCGCTGATCGACGCGACGGCCAAGTTTGCCAGCGCAGGAAGTAGGCCACTGGAAATGGGCGATATCGAATCCATCTGGGAAGCATGGCTGTCCCTTACGCAGATCGAGGCAATTCGCCACGGCACCAGCCAGGCGGACTACAAGCGCGACTACATACAGTTTCACGCGGTGATGATTAATGCCTTCGGATATGCCGTTCAGCGACTCATGGCGGATCATCCAATCGGAGATATCGTCCAGATGATTGATGAGTTGGCAAGCAATGCAGGCTCCTCAGAGATGGAAGATTTCTTCCTGATTTCTCGATGGGGTGGTGTCTGCGTCAACACCGAAAAAGACCGGCCAACGATCATTGCCTCCGTTCCAGCGCAGAAATCGGCTGCTGAGCGGCTCGTCCAAATTATCCTGGCAAAAAGCCTGGGAGAATAATTATGACTATGCAGATGCACTCAATGCCCTGGCCTGAATCTCAGGCCATTTTTTTGTCCAAAACTTATCTGTACCTGGACATGGATGAGCTGTGCGAAAAGTTACAACGTACCAAAGCATCTATTCAGATGAAGGCCAGCAGTATGGGGCTTTACCGTTGTGGGAAATTAACCATCAACGATCTGCAACTGATAGAAGCCCTGCTGGATGCAGGGCTTGAGCATGCGGATATCGCCAGTAAATTCGAACTCTCTGTACCTCAGCTGGTGAAAGTTCTGGGAACAGGGTCCTTTCATTGCGATTTATGCGACACGTTTTCAGCGTCTATGCGCTCCGCATACTGGAAATTCGACGGAGAGCCGCAAAGGACTTATAGCTGCTGTCCAGCGTGTTGCCGGGCGATGGTTGAAAGCTTTCACGCAGGACACGACGGGCCGTTGCTGGCACGCAGACGGGAGGCGGCATGACCGAAAAATACGCTCTTATCTACGCTGATCCGCCCTGGTCCTACGGCAACACCATCAGCAACGGCGCCGCTGCCGACCACTACTCCACCATGAAGTTAATCGACATCAAACGCCTACCAGTGTGGGAACTTGCAGCCGAAAACGCGGTGCTGGCGATGTGGTACACCGGCACGCATAACCAGGAGGCTATCGAACTGGCCGAGGCATGGGGCTTCACAGTTCGCACGATGAAGGGCTTTACCTGGGTGAAGCTGAATCAGAATGCCGAGCTGCGCATCAACAAGGCGCTGGCCGAGGGTGAGGTCACTGATTTTTACGACTTCCTCAATCTGCTGAATGCAGAGACACGAATGAATGGCGGCAACCATACCCGGGCCAATACAGAAGACCTGCTGATTGCCACCCGCGGCTCCGGGCTGGAACGAAAGCACGCCGGGATTAAGCAAGTGGTATACAGCCCGCTCGGTGCGCACAGCGAAAAGCCGTGGGAAGTGCGCCACCGGCTGGAGTTGCTTTACGGCGATGTGCCGCGCATTGAGTTGTTTAGCCGCAGCGCAGCGCCAGGCTGGCATCACTGGGGAAACCAGTGCGCCACCGCCGCGGTTGAATTGTTACCCGGCTGTGCAATTGAAGTTTTAAAAATGGAGGTGGCATGAATGAGCTGGCTCTTTTCGCAGGTGCTGGCGGAGGAATACTCGGTGGACACCTCCTTGGCTGGCGAACAGTTTGCGCAGTTGAACGTGATGCCTACGCCGCACAAGTTCTCGCGCAACGACAAAATGATGGAATTCTCCGACCTTTCCCGATTTGGTCTGACGTGTGCAGTTTTGACGGAAAGCCGTGGCAAGGAATTGTTGATGTCGTTTCAGGCGGATTTCCGTGTCAGGACATTAGCGCAAATGGTCATGGTGCCGGCATCAATGGTCTCCGTTCCGGACTGTGGGCAGAAATGGCGAGAATCGTCAGTGAGATACGACCTGCGTTTGTCTGCGTGGAAAACTCTCCGCGACTCAGAGGAAAAGGTCTTGCTGTGGTCATTGGTGACCTTACCGAAATGGGGTATGGCTGCGAGTGGTTCCGTCTTTCAGCATCGAACTGCGGAGCGCCCCATGAAAGAGACAGGATGTGGATTGTGGCCTACAGCGAAGGCAACGATCCGAGGAGACTGTCCGAGCGAGCGCTTACGCAGAACTCCGGACCTGCCCAGTGCGATAAAGATGCGTCCGTTGCCGGATGGGTCGGAGCCACACCAGAATGGACAGTTGAACCCGGAATGGGTCGAGTGGTTCATGGGCTGGCCCATCGGGTGGACAGAGTTAAAGCCCTTGGAAATGGACAAGTTCCAAGAGTGGCAGCGGCAGCATTCTCCATTCTTAAACAAAATTGAGGACGCAGCATGAAAGCACTAATCACCAGGTCGCTATCGCGGCCTTTTTTATTGCTGGCGTTCATCTTCAACCGTATTAACCGACAGTTCGCGGAGTGACTATGGAAGATTTTAAAGGCACTAAAGGTAATTGGTCATATAGCAAAGAGACAGGAACAATTCGCGGCGATAGTGGCCTTCTCGCTGAGTTATTGATTAATGGCTCCGAAGACGAGAACGGCGCGCTCATGGCCGCCGCACCGGAATTACTGGAAGCATTACAGCTAACCGAAAAAGCAATGGCAGAAGGTCGAAACGTTACATACCCGGAATGGTACGGCGTAATCAACAAAGCCCGCGCGGCCATCCACAAAGCCCTCGGTAAGGAGTGACCATGGCCGACATCATCGATACCGCAGCAGAGATTGAAGAGCTTCAGCGTAACGCTGCCCTTTCCGCTCACCGGATCGACCGCAACGCCGTATCAGCTGAGCATTGTAGTGAATGCGGAGAGGATATCCCGGCGCCGCGGCGCGCTGCCGTTCCTGGCTGCCAGACGTGTGCAGAGTGCCAATCCGTCATCGAGCTGAAGAATAAACAGAGGGGGATGTGATGGATTACAGCAAGCTAAGCGATTTTGAGATTAACAAATTGGTCGGCGATGTCGTTTTCAAAGGGCTCTGGTCATGCAGGCCGGGAACTGCGGGAAATAAAAGTGACTCATGGTTTTACGGTAACGCGGATGCTTCGCTCAACCCGCTATCACCGCTTCCCGACTACTGCAACGATGCGGCTGCCGCATGGCCGATTATCGTTGAGAACAGAATAAGCATCATCAACCTTGAAGTGGATGAATGGGGTGCTCGCGGTGTAGCGGACTGCCGCTCTAAGCGAGCCATACATCAAAACTCTTTACGTGCTGCCATGATGGTCTATCTCCAAATGCAGGAGTCAGCCAATGTTCAGGATAATCCAGCCTAATACCTGGTACGCCGATCCACACGGCGCGCCCTGCAAAATCCTCCGCGCTACCCACGAAGTAATCCACTACATCCGCAACGGTCGCACCTGCATAGCCAGTATGGGCCGCTTTCAGCACGAATTCGAGCCGCTGACCAAAGCACAGGCCGAGCGGATCGCCGAAGAAATCGAAACAGCAGAGCACATCGAAAAATTAAGGAGCATGAGACGTGATCGGAATACTCAAGCCGGTACCGGAATCGCAGTGGCCGGTACGATGCCACGACCCCAAGCGGAGCAACGTGTGGGCTAACTCTTACTTTCTGGTCCAGGAGTTTCAGGGAGACAACGGTGTCATTCGCCTGACGGTGAACACCACCAGCATTGGGAGTTCTGGCCGGTGGAAGGATGGCATCAGTTGGGATGCGTTGCAGGAGATAAAGTCAGCCGTGGGCTATGGCGATCGTGATGCCGTGGAGATTTACCCGCGGGATTCTGATGTGGTGAACGTGGCGAACATGCGCCACTTGTGGATTACGCCAGAGCCGATTGCCTTCGCCTGGCGCAAGTAATTTAACGCTGCGTGCTCGGTGCGCGGCATGAGGAAGAATATGAATTTCACTATCAGCACCAACAATCAAAACTGGGATGGCAATGGAATGCCTCCAGTCGGGACAGTATGCGAGATAGCAGCAAGCACACCACATTTACATATCAAACACCCGGAAGGCTCGGTCGTGAAAATTTACGCTCACTTCACTGATGATCGAGGCATTGAGCTCGCTGCATTCGTTGATGAAATCGGTAAAGTCGGAGGAGTTTGCACTTCCAAGTGTTTTCGACCTCTGAAAACGCAAGAGGATAAAAAGCGCGAATTATTGATCGAAACAGTAAACGGACTAATTGATGGATTTATGAAATCGTCCGGTGGCGATTATTCCAAACTTGGCGCAGTGGTAGTCGATTACCTCTCGCTGCTGAAAAAACTCGAATGACGCAACTGATAGCCAGTTATGAGCTGGCTATTGGGTGCGAAAGCACTGCAACGTCATCCCTTTTTGCCCTCCACTGTGAGGGCATTCTTTTTGGGAGTTCACCATGCAATCAAACCCCGTACTTATGTTCATAGGCGCGCTTATCGCCCTTGTCGCTCTCATCTCATTTCTTCACGAACCGGAAGGTGTGCAATGGCTGCTTTTAATGTGGGCGCATTAGTCCAGAAGAAGACCGGCGGACTGACGGGGATAGTCGAAAGCCTGCTGGAGCCTGAAAACGATAAGGCGCGGGTTTATGTCGCATGGGACGGCGGCACTTATCAGATCCATTACGAATACGAATTGCGCGCGGCCACGCCAGACCAGCCGCAGTTTTATAAAACGATGTCATAGGAGCGACCATGAGCGAAATGACCTTAATCGTGCCCAACGACTGGGTAACCGAAGAAAAGCTCGTCGAGATTACCGGCCTTCGCCCGGGCACTATCGAGCGGGCCCGCAAAAAATGCTGGATGGTCGGCCGGGAATACCTTCACGTCTCACCGGACGGCGTACCGAAGAAGAACAGCGAATGCATGTACAACCGCAAGGCTGTCGACCAGTGGGTTGAGAGCATGTCAAAGAAACAGCCAGGTGCGCGCCAATGAGGATCCGTTTATGCTTAGCGGGCTCTTGGACGTCAGGAGGGAATAATGGCTAAGTCAGCATACCCAACAGGCGTGGAAAACCATGGCGGTACGCTCCGCATATGGTTCATCTATAAAGGCAGCCGGGTGCGTGAAAGCCTCGGCGTGCCGGATACACCAAAAAATAGAAAGGTCGCTGGCGAGCTGCGCGCGTCGGTATGCTTTTCGATTAAGACCGGCAACTTCAACTATGCAGCGCAATTCCCGGACTCGCCTAACCTGAAAAGGTTTGGCGTGGAGAGCAAGGAAATCACCGTGCTGGAACTGGCGAATAAGTGGCTGGAATTGAAACGCATGGAGATCAGCACCAACGCTATGTCTCGCTATTCATCTATATCGCGCAACATGGTGCCAAGAATCGGCGGTGACAGGCTGGTATCTGCAGTAACGCAGGAAGACCTGCTGTTTATCAGAAAGGAATTGCTGACCGGTTATCACACCATGAAGATCGGGCAGAAAACGCCGGTTAAAGGCCGCTCGGTCAGAACGGTCAACAACTACATGAAGATAATGGGCGGGATGTTTAAGTTTGCTGCTGACAGCGGGTATGTCAGGGTGAACCCGTTTACCGGGATCGCCATGCTTAAGCGGTCGCGCTGCGAACCTGACCCGCTGACGCGTGACGAGTTTGTCAGGATGATTAACGCCTGCGCCCACCAGCAGCTGAAAAATATGTGGTCGCTGGCCGTGTACACCGGGGTACGCCACGGCGAGCTCGTGTCGCTGGCCTGGGAGGATATCGACCTCAAAGCGGGTACGATGATGATCCGCCGGAACCACACGTTAACGAAGGAGTTCACCCTTCCGAAAACGGAGGCCGGAACGGACCGCATCATCAACCTCATTCAGCCGGCGATCGACGTGCTGAAGAGCCAGGCAGAACTAACACGCCTGGGTAAGCAGTATCAGGTTGAGGTGAAACTGCGCGAGTATGGTCGTACTGATGTGCATCCGTGCACGTTCGTGTTCAACCCGCAGATCGCATCACGCAATGGCCGTGCCGGGCATCATTACGCAGTGGGGTCGATTAACCAGTCGTGGGAAGCGGCAATGCGACGCGCCGGGATTCGCTATCGCAGAGCATACCAGTCCCGACACACGTATGCATGCTGGTCGTTAGCTGCCGGTGCAAACCCGAACTTCATCGCGAAGCAAATGGGCCACACCGACGCGCAAATGGTTTACCGGGTGTACGGATCCTGGATGGCTGAAAATAACCAGGACCAGGTACTCATCCTCAACCAGAAATTGAGTGAGTTTGCCCCATCCATGCCCCACGCCGTGGGATCGGATGGTTATTAATTATAAATATCATCAGGTTAGATAACCTAAACTTGCATGCCCATCAC
>NZ_JAIWPG020000002.1 GCF_020532665.2 Lelliottia sp. WAP21 | reverse complement strand
ACCCGCGTATTCATAGATCCGGCGGAAGCTGACGTCGGGGGTTAAGTCCTTGTAATCTTTGCAGGCCAGTTCGCAGGTTTTGCAGCCGGTGCAACGACTTGAATCAATAAAAAAGCCATACTGGGTTGTCATCGGTTACTCCTTACGCCTTCTCAACCTGAACGAGGTTCGTGTGGGACGGGTTGCCTTTCGCCAGGGGCGAAGGACGTTGCGTCGTCAGTACGTTAATACTGCCCGCCTGGTCGATGCGATTGGCATCCGGGCTATACCAGGCCCCTTCCCCCAGCGCAACCACGCCCGGCATCATACGTGGCGTCACTTTCGCCTCGATATGCACCTCACCGCGATCGTTGAAAATACGGATACGATCCCCGTTCTGAATTCCACGCTTTTTCGCGTCCATCGGGTTGATCCACATTTCCTGACGGCAGGCGGCTTTCAACACTTCGACGTTGCCGTAAGTGGAGTGCACGCGGGCTTTGTAATGGAACCCTGTCAGCTGAAGCGGATATTTTGTCGTGAGCGGATCGTTATAGTTCTCAAAGCCCGGCGTATAAATGGGCAGTGGATCGATAACGTCCCCTTCCGGCAATTCCCAGCTGGAAGCGATCTTCGCCAGCTCTTCGGAGTAGATTTCGATTTTTCCAGACGGCGTTGTCAGCGGGTTGGCCTGAGGATCTTCGCGGAACGCTTTGTAGGCCACATGATGCCCTTCCGGGTCACGTTGTTTATACATCCCTTGCTTACGGAAGGTGTCAAAATCGGGCAGATCGGGGATGGCCTTGCGGGACAATTCATGCAGATGGCGCATCCAGCCTTCCTGCGTACGACCTTCTGTAAACTGTTGCTCAACGCCGAGGCGTTTTGCCAGCTCCGTGGTCATCTCATAGATGGTTTTGCATTCAAAGCGCGGCTTGATGGCCTGATCGGTGAAAATCACATAGGACATATTGCCGCAGGAGGCATCCAGAGCGAAGTCCATTTGTTCAGACGCGGTGCAGTCCGGCAGAATGATATCGGCATATTTCGCCGACGACGTCATGTGGCAGTCGATCACCACAATCATTTCGCATTTCTTATCATCCTGAAGAATGTCATGGGTACGGTTAATGTCAGAGTGCTGGTTAATGAGACAGTTACCGGCATAGTTCCAAATCATTTTGATCGGCACGTCCAGTTTGTCTTTTCCACGCACACCGTCGCGTAGCGCCGTCATTTCCGGACCACGTTCAATCGCATCGGTCCACATAAACATGGAGATGCTGGTCTGAACCGGATTATCCAGGGTTGGCATACGTTCAAATGGCACTTCATATGAGCCTTCACGCGCGCCGCTGTTGCCGCCGTGAATCCCCACATTGCCGGTCAGAATCGACAGCATTGAAATGGCGCGGGTCGCAATTTCACCGTTCGCATGACGCTGCGGCCCCCAGCCCTGGCTGATATAGGCAGGTTTGGCAGAGCCGATTTCACGCGCCAGCTGCACAATACGTTCGACAGGAATACCGGTGATCGTAGACGCCCACTCAGGTGTTTTAGCGATACCGTCACTGCCCTGACCCAAAATGTAGGCTTTGTAATGGCCATTGGCTGGTGCGCTGGCGGGTAACGTTTTCTCGTCATAGCCGACGCAGTATTTGTCGAGGAACGGTTGATCCACGAGATTTTCGGTGATCATCACCCAGGCAAGCGCATTCACTAACGCGGCATCAGTCCCCGGACGGATCGGGATCCATTCATCTTCGCGGCCCGCACCGGTATCGGTATAGCGCGGATCGACGATAATCATACGGGCATTCGATTTTGCACGTGCCTGCTCAAGGTAGTAAGTCACCCCGCCGCCGCTCATGCGTGTTTCACCCGGGTTATTACCAAACAGAACAACCAGCTTGCTGTTTTCGATGTCCGACGGGCTGTTGCCATCGGCCCAGCCGCCATAGGTGTAGTTCAGTCCTGCTGCAATTTGCGCGGAGGAGTAATCACCATAGTGGTTAAGATAACCGCCGCAGCAGTTCATCAGACGGGCAATCAGGGTTTTTCCAGGCGGCCATGAGCGCGTCATGGTCCCGCCGAGCGTACCCGTGCCGTAGTTCAGATAGATCGATTCATTGCCGTAGTCTTTAATCAAACGCTGCATATTTGTGGCAATGGTGCTGTAAGCCTCATCCCAGCTTATGCGCTCGAACTTACCCTCACCGCGTTTACCCACACGTTTCATCGGATACTTAAGACGATCGGGATTGTAAACCCGGCGACGCATTGAGCGCCCGCGCAGGCAGGCACGTACCTGATGTAACCCTTCGTAGTTATCGTCCCCGGTATTATCGGTTTCGACGTATTTGATTTCACCGTCAACCACGTGCATACGCAGCGGACAACGGCTACCACAGTTTACAGTGCAGGCGCTCCAGACAATTTTCTCAGGGGACGCGGAAGGCGCGATGGCCTCAGCCGCCGACGCCATACGAGAGAAAGGCAGGGAGAACGCGCTGCTGGCAACGGCCAGGCCGCCTATCGCGGTTGTTTTGACTAACCCGCGACGGCTCACCTCGGCAGCCAGTAAAGCATCAGGCGCTTTGATTTTCATAGACACTCACTTTGGTTGCTCACAAAGAAAAGAGATGCGGCACGAGCCGCTGTATAGCTTTATATATAGCGAATTGCTTCGAGTATGGTTTTTTATGCTGACTTTTGTAGGGAGGAGTATTACTACTTTAGTGGGGGGTGTTATTGCTTCGGGTCAAATCAAAGGCATAAAAAAAGCGCCCGAAGGCGCTTTTTTACTTCAGGTCAAATTAACCGATGAACTGCTGGCCTTTCATATAAGGACGCAGCACTTCTGGGATCTCAATACTACCGTCAGCCTGCTGGTAATTTTCCAGTACGGCGACAAGCGTACGACCCACGGCCAGACCGGAACCGTTCAGCGTATGCACCAGACGGGTTTTCTTATCTGATTTGGTGCGGCAACGCGCCTGCATGCGACGCGCCTGGAAATCACCTACGTTAGAGCAGGAAGAGATTTCGCGGTAGGTATTCTGTGCAGGAACCCACACTTCAAGGTCAAAGGTTTTGCAGGCACCAAAGCCCATATCACCGGTGCACAGTGCCACGCGACGATACGGCAGGCCCAGCAGCTCCAGTACTTTTTCTGCGTGGCCGGTCATCTCTTCCAGCGCGTCCATTGAGTCTTCAGGACGGACGATCTGCACCATTTCTACTTTGTCGAACTGGTGCATGCGGATCAAACCACGGGTATCACGACCATACGAGCCTGCTTCAGAGCGGAAGCACGGAGAGTGTGCCGTCAGTTTGATTGGCAGATCGTCTTCATCGATGATCTCATCACGTACCAGGTTCGTCAGCGGCACTTCTGCCGTTGGGATCAGCGCGTAATTGCTGCTGTCAGCTTCTTCATCGAGGGGACGCGTATGGAACAGGTCGCCCGCAAATTTTGGCAGCTGGCCAGTACCGTACAGCGTATCGTGGTTGACCAGATACGGGACATAGGTTTCGCTATAGCCATGCTGTTCGGTATGCAGATCCAGCATGAACTGCGCCAGCGCACGGTGCAGGTGAGCAATCTGACCTTTCATGACAACAAAACGAGACCCGGTCAGCTTAACCGCTGCGGCAAAGTCCAGGCCAGCGTGCATTTCGCCCAGCGTCACGTGATCGCGAACCTCGAAGTCGAATTCACGAGGCGTACCCCAGCGTTTCACTTCAACGTTGTCGTTTTCGTCTTTACCGACAGGCACGCTATCGTCCGGCGTGTTTGGGATCGCCAGCGCGATATCACGAATTTCGGCCTGAAGCACATCCAGTTCGGCTTTCGCCTGATCCAGTTCTTCGCCGAGTTTATTCACTTCCAGACGCAATGGCTCGATGTCTTCCCCACGCGCTTTCGCCTGGCCGATGGATTTCGATCGTGAGTTACGCTCTGCCTGCAGATTTTCGGTTTGTACCTGCAGAACTTTACGACGCTCTTCAAGAGCGCGGAGCTTATCTACATCCAGCTTAAAGCCTCGGCGTGCCAGTTTTTCTGCGACTGCGTCTGGCTCGTTACGCAGCAGATTGGGATCGAGCATGCTTATCCTGTGCTTATCGAATTAAAAAGAGGAAAAGTGACCACAGCCTGCGGTCACAGGGATACATTGCCAACATTACCGCAACGATCGCGCTAACGGTAGCGTTTTATAGGGCTATTTTGATCCTGTCCGGTAAGCCAGGCGAGCTTTTCGCCAATCTTGCCTTCAAGACCTCTGTTTGTGGGGTGATAATAGCGCGTTTGTGCCATTTCCTGCGGGAAATATTCCTCACCGGCGGCGTAGGCATTCGGTTCATCGTGCGCGTAACGATATTCTTGTCCGTAACCCATCTCTTTCATTAATTTGGTCGGTGCGTTACGCAAATGTACCGGAACGTCGTAATCCGGACATTCTCGCGCATCCTTCATCGCCGCTTTAAAGGCGGTGTAAACGGCATTACTTTTAGGTGCACAGGCCAGATAAACGATCGCCTGTGCAATGGCTCGCTCACCTTCCGCCGGGCCGACGCGGGTGAAACAGTCCCATGCCGAGAGTGCCACCTGCATCGCACGTGGGTCAGCATTGCCAACGTCTTCCGAGGCAATAGCCAGACAACGGCGCGCCACATAAAGCGGGTCACCGCCGGCAGAAATAATCCGCGCATACCAGTACAGCGCGGCATCCGGCGCACTGCCGCGTACGGACTTGTGCAGGGCCGAAATTAAATCGTAAAAACGATCGCCTTTATTATCGAAGCGTGCACTGCGCTCACCGGCAATTTCAGTCAATAGCGCCGGCAGGAGGACGCGCTTACCGGCATCATCCACTTCGGCCATATCGGCCATCATTTCCAGCGTGTTAAGGGCGCGACGTGCGTCGCCGTTAACCAGTTGCGCTATCGCAAGACGCGTCTCATCAGGCAGAACGATGTCCTGACCACCGTAGCCCCGCGCGGTATCCTCCATCGCCTGCGTTAAGACCTGCTCAATATCCTCAACGGTAAGCGATTTAAGCAGATAAACGCGGGCACGCGAAAGCAGTGCAGAATTCAGTTCAAAGGAGGGGTTTTCGGTTGTGGCACCGATAAAGAAAATAGTGCCATCTTCAATATGCGGCAGGAAAGCATCCTGCTGGCTTTTATTAAAGCGATGGACTTCGTCGACAAAGAGAATGGTACGGCGGCCAGCGTTGCGGTTTTGCCGCGCGCGCTCAATGGCTTCGCGGATCTCCTTCACGCCAGAAGTGACTGCCGAAATACGCTCTACATCGGCACTGGCATACCGCGCAATGACCTCGGCAAGCGTGGTTTTCCCGGTGCCCGGCGGCCCCCACAGGATCATGGAATGCAAATGACCGGCTTCAATCGCGCGCGGCAACGGTTTGCCTGCAGCCAACAAATGCTGCTGACCAATATACTGCGCTAAATTTTCTGGCCGCATACGGGCGGCCAGAGGTTGAAACGCATTATCCGAAAAATCGAGCGACAAATTGCTCACTCACGCCTCTTACTTATTGCGTTGATCGTCCACCGTGACGCCTTGTGGCGGGGTGAAAGTAAATTTAGATGCGTCTACGGCGCCGTTTTGCTGCGTCTTCAGCTGATAATTACTGCGCTGATCATCCTGCTCGACGGCACCAAACTGGTTAATCGTCCCATTGCTGCTCACATTAATGGTGAACTGCTTCAGGTTGCCATTACCTGCTTTTGGCGTCAGCACAAAATCATCACCCGTCTGTTTGATATTGTATTGCTGCCAGTCGCTGGTCTGGTTACGCGCTATCAGCATAAACGGCGTATTGCTGGTCGCGTCTTTCAGCCAGGTCGCGGTGGCCTGCTCAACAAACGGATTATAGAACCATAATGTTTTGCCGTCAGATACCAGGACGCTCTCGTCCGGCTGGGTCATGTGCCAGTTGAACAGATTCGGGCGTTTCACCCACAGATCGCCCTGACCTTCCTGAACCGCATTGCCGCTGCCATCGGTCACTTTTTGCGTGAAACTGGCATGGAAGCTGCTGACTTTATCCAGTCGATTTTTAAGGTCGCTAGCGGCATCGGCCCAGACGCTGCTGGCAACAAAGCTGGTCAGTAATGCTCCGACGATTGCGATTTTTTTCATTATTAATCCTTAAAATACGTCATCCCGAAATGGGGGTTCTCTGTCATCTATTCTGGACCTGCCCGCAGGCAGGTGACAGGAGAAAATGCTTAATTTTTGCTGATTTACCCATCTTTGCAAACGCGCAAGGGTTATTCAAATGGCGGCGGTGCCAGCACTTCGCGATTACCGTTGTGCCCCTGCTCGCTGACGATGCCCTGCGCTTCCATCTGTTCGATGATACGTGCCGCGCGGTTATAGCCAATGCGGAACTGACGTTGTACACCGGATATAGACGCTTTACGTTTTTCAGTGACGAAATTAACCGCCTGATCGAATAACGGATCCAGCTCTTCGCCGCCATCAAAGCCACCGCTTCCTCCGCCTTCGCTTTCGCTTTCAGAGGTAATCCCGTCAACGTACTGAGGACGGCCGCGGGCTTTCCAGTCCTGCACCACCGCGTGGACTTCCTGATCGCGGACAAACGCACCATGAACACGAACCGGCGTGGTGGAGTTAGGCCCGGAATAGAGCATATCCCCCATGCCGAGCAGCGATTCTGCGCCACCCTGATCGAGGATAGTACGAGAGTCGATTTTGCTCGAAACGGTAAAGGCGATACGCGTCGGAATGTTGGCTTTAATCAGGCCCGTGATCACATCGACAGAAGGACGCTGCGTAGCCAGTACAAGGTGAATACCCGCCGCACGCGCTTTTTGCGCCAGTCGGGCAATCAACTCTTCGACCTTTTTGCCGACGGTCATCATCAGGTCAGCAAACTCATCGACCAGAACGACAATGTACGGCAGTTTTTCCAGCACCGGATGCTGCGCATCCATGCTGTCACCAGGCTTCCAGTACGGATCCGGAATCGGTCTGCCCATGCGTGCAGCTTCAGCGATCTTGTCGTTGTAACCCGCCAGGTTTCGTACGCCCAGTGCCGACATCAGTTTATAACGACGTTCCATCTCATTGACGCTCCAGCGCAGAGCGTTGGCAGCATCTTTCATGTCGGTAACCACTTCTGTCAGAAGATGCGGAATACCTTCGTAAACCGACAGCTCCAGCATTTTCGGGTCGATCATGATGAAGCGCACGTCTTCCGGCTGCGCTTTATAGAGCATGCTGAGGATCATGGCGTTAACACCGACGGATTTACCCGATCCGGTTGTCCCCGCCACCAGAAGGTGCGGCATCTTCGCCAGATCGGCCACCACCGGATCGCCTGCAATGTCTTTACCCAACACCACTGTCAGCGGTGATGGATTATCGCGGAATTTCGCATTATCCAGCACTTCACGCAGGTAGACGGTCTGGCGCTTTTTGTTCGGCAGCTCAAGCCCTACATACGGCTTGCCCGGAATCACTTCAACCACACGCACGGCAACCGTCGACAGCGAACGCGCCAGGTCACGTGACAGGTTTGAAATACGTGCAGCTTTAACGCCAGGTGCAAGGTTCAGTTCGAAGCGGGTGATCACCGGCCCCGGGGAATAGTTGACGACGTCCGCTTTAATGCGGAAATCTGCCAGACGGGTTTCCACCAGCCGGGCCATCTGTTCGAGGGCGAAGGTATCAACGGGCTCGACTTCACTCGGTGGGGATGTCAGCAGATCCAGCGACGGCAGCGGCGTGGTAGGCCTTTGCATCGGACGGCTGTCACCGTTGCGCATCAACAGCGGGTGAATCAGGCTTTCCTGTGCTTGCGGCGCAGGCTGCTGCGGCTGAGCGTACTGCGGCTGTACCTGTTGTGGATGAGCATACTGTGGCTGTACCTGTTGCGGATGCGGTTGTGCATACTGAGGCGGTGGCACAACCGGTTGGGATGCAGGCTGAGGCTGCACTGGCGCAAAGTTCTGACGCACGGGTTCAGGCTCAGGCGCCACGCTCGGCGTAAATAACGGCTCGCCTGGTGCATCACTCACCAGATCTTTCATTGGTGAGAATTCAAAATCAGACAGTGAGAACGGATTCGCGCCAGACGGTTGTTCTGCGGAATAACGTTGTTGCTGAGACGCGGCGAACTGACGCGCCAGCTCTGCCTCTGCAGCATCATCCTCTTCTTCCTGTGACGCGTATGGATCGGCAGCAGTCTCAGGCTCTTCACCATAACGATGCTGCTGCTGGGCGGCAAACTGACGCGCCAGCTCATCCTGATGCTGCTCTTCTGCGTCGTCGTACTCAGCATCGGTCATTTTGTCGTCATGAGGGCGCTGCTGCGACGGTATTTTGATACCAAAAGAAGCAGAAGCCAGCTCGCGACGTGTCGGAACGCGTACACGGTTAGGACGCGGCAACTGGGGACCAATCCCTTCTTTAACCTGAGGGCGTGCAACGCCACCCGCCGCAAGATTAAAGACAGGCGCGGCGGCAGATGCAGCGGAGGCGGCCTGATTCACGCCCGCGGCGACAGAGGTAACGGCAGCAGGATCGACACTTGCACCAGACGGAGAAGGCATAGCCGGGGCCGGGACAGGATCGCGGACCGGTTCCGGGATGGGCTGATACCAGGCAGCAAGCTGCTCGCGTTCACGGGCGCGTCGCTCTTCCACTTCTTCAAAATAATACATTGGCGGACGAGACGGCTTCACCTCTTCCACAGGGGGTTCGGGTTCTGGCTGCGGCTCAATGTAAGGTTGCGCCGGCGGCACGGACTCAGGCACATATTCCTGATGAGGTTGAACGGCTTGCGGCTCATAGTAAGGGTGAACGTCTGGCTGCTCATACTGCGTAGCAGGCTGCGGCGCGTAAGCAGGCTCTGGCTGATAAGGCTGTTGCCATGGCTCTTGTGGCGCGACGGGCGCATAGCTCTGCGGTTCTGGCGCGATAACCGGCTCAGGCGTGTGCACGCCCGGTGCGGTTTGCCAGTCAATCACCGGCTGCTGCATAGCAGGCTCAGGCGTGTGTACCGGCGCAGCAGGCATCACGGCCTCGACTGGCGCGGTATAAGCTTGCGTGGCCGTAGTCGCGACCGCTGCCGAATTGACGGGCTCCGTGACGGAGTAACCGCTCAGCAGGGGATCGTATTCATCATAATCATTTGAACGGGCGCGATTGCCCGAGAACAGCACATCATCCGGATCGGCCGCAACACCCGCTGCGCTGTACTGTACCTGTTCATCGTCGTCCATGCGTTTGCCGGAGAAAAGCGCAGCATCGGTTTGGCGGCCTAAAGGATTGGCGAATTTTTCCGCTACGCGTTTACGACGCGCCAGTGCACCTCGCATGATACGCGTGCGTCGGGACTCTTTAGGCATCGCCGGTGCGTCGTCATCTTCATAGTCATCATCTTCATACTCATCTTCATCGACCCAGGTATCGTCGCGACGCGTACGGTTACTGGCAAATGTCAGAATATTAAGAATTACGCTGCCGAGTTTTTCAGCGATGCTGACCCATGACCAGCCGGTAAACAGCGTGAGACCCGCCGCCCAGATGCAGAGCAGCGCAAGCGTGCCGCCGCTACTGTGCAGCATTGGCTGCAGCGCCGTGCTGAGCAGGCTGCCAATCACGCCACCGGAGGCAAAATACCAGATGTCATCCGCATTGATGGCGGCTAACCCGCAGGAGGTCAAAATCAGCGCAAGTGCGCCAATCAGACGCAGCGAAACGGCGAAGTAGTCGATGTACTCTTCGTTTTGACGGTGTCGCCAGGCAAACCAGCACCCACCCACGATGATCACCGGGATGGTATAGGCCATGACGCCAAAGATGAAGAACAGCGTATCCGCCAGCCACGCACCGGGGATCCCACCCAAATTATGGATAGGTTCGTGCCATGCGGTTTGTGACCAACTGGGATCCGAAGGATTGAAACTGAGTAATGCAGCCATCAACCAGACGGCAAAAAGGGCAACAAGAATCAGCAACGCTTCAAGGAGTCGGCGCCCGCTGCTTAACTTACTTAATGTGACTTCTTTGTCTTCAGTGTATTCCTGGCTCAAGAAAAGCTCTCCAGGTACCAGGCAATTCCTGCCTGTTTGCTAAAACGGACAACAGCGCCGGGGGTCCCGGCACTGTTGCTGTATGGATTAACAGGAGTGTAATCAAATTACACTGATTTTGCACCTGTTCCGTATTAGCGAGTCTTAATAACCAGACGATTGCTCTGTTTGACCTCTTCCATCACCACGTAGGTGCGGGTGTCGTTCACGCCAGGCAGTCGCAGCAGGGTTTCCCCAAGCAGCTTACGATAGGCCGACATGTCTGGTACGCGGGTTTTTAACAGATAGTCAAAATCGCCTGAAACCAGATGACACTCTTGAATTTCTTCAAGTTTTTGCACAGCGGTGTTGAACTGCTCAAACACATCCGGTGCGCCACGATTCAGAGTAATCTCAACAAATACCAGAAGTGATGCATCCAGATAATGCGGGTTCAGCAGAGCCGTATAGCCCTGAATAAAACCCTGTCTTTCCAGTCGGCGCACACGCTCAAGGCATGGCGTTGGGGAAAGTCCCACACGTTTTGAAAGCTCGACGTTGGAAATACGCCCATCCTTTTGCAATTCATTAAGAATGTTACGATCGATACGGTCGAGATCTTTGCCAGGGCGCTTCTTGCTATCTACCATTATTATTGTCTCTCTGTATTCCTTCCCTACTCCTGCCTGGACTCTGTTCACATCACTGTTCAGAGCTGTACCCGTTGCTCATCACATCGCCTGTTTATGTTATATGCGCGACGTGGGTGCGGGTCTACGGTATATAGAAGTCCGGCGCCCGAAGGCTGACATCAACATCACCTATGGCATCTGTCCACGCCATAAGTAGATTTTGCTGACCCGGTAAAAATGGCGAAAATATGCATGCCTATGCGGCAAACTCCTCTCGCGTTTTTTTCTTCTCTGAATGTTTTCGCAAAAGCGCAGGGGATTGTCAAAGCAAAACATCGATTTTTAGTACAACGTGCCAGTTATTCATTGCGACCGGCAATTAATCCTCATTTTATCGCCTTATAATCGACCGATTTTCAGTAGAAAGTGTGATGCCCGTTCAGACTATTCATCGCCTGTGGCTATCGCAGATATCGATATCAAAACGGCTGTGCTCTTTTTTTACGGCAACAAATTCCCTACAATCCAGCCAAATGTCTGCCAACAACAATGGGGATCTCATGGGCACGGCCAAACACAGTAAACTACTTATCCTGGGTTCCGGACCTGCGGGCTATACCGCAGCGGTCTACGCTGCACGCGCTAACCTGCACCCGGTACTGATTACCGGCATGGAAAAAGGCGGTCAGTTGACCACCACAACGGAAGTAGAAAACTGGCCTGGCGATCCGAATGATCTGACCGGACCGCTGCTGATGGAGCGTATGCACGAGCACGCGACCAAGTTCGAAACCGAGATTCTGTTCGATCATATCAGCAAGGTTGATCTACAAAACCGTCCGTTCCGCCTGGTGGGCGACAGCGGGGAGTACACCTGTGACGCGCTGATCATTGCAACCGGTGCTTCTGCCCGTTACCTCGGTCTGCCTTCGGAAGAAGCCTTTAAAGGCCGTGGTGTGTCAGCGTGCGCCACCTGCGATGGCTTCTTCTATCGCAACCAGAAAGTGGCCGTAATCGGCGGCGGTAACACCGCGGTTGAAGAGGCACTTTATCTGGCGAACATCGCTTCTGAGGTGCACCTGATCCACCGTCGCGATACGTTCCGTGCAGAGAAAATCCTGATCAAGCGTCTGATGGATAAAGTGGAAAGCGGCAACATCGTGCTGCATACCCACCGTACGCTGGAAGAAGTGACGGGCGATCAAATGGGCGTCTCGGGTCTGCGTCTTCGCGACACTCAGAACGCGGATAACGTTGAGTCGCTCGAGGTGGCGGGTCTTTTCGTGGCGATTGGTCATAGCCCGAATACCGGCATTTTTGACGGCCAGCTGGAGCTGGAAAACGGCTATATCAAAGTGCAGTCTGGCATTCACGGAAACGCGACCCAGACCAGCATCCCGGGTGTCTTTGCGGCGGGTGACGTGATGGATCACATCTATCGTCAGGCTATCACCTCTGCTGGCACCGGTTGTATGGCCGCGCTGGACGCAGAGCGTTACCTCGACGGCTTGGCTGAACTGAGTAAATAATCTTTACAAGTCAGTAACAAACGTAAATAAAGGCGGCGATGAGTCGCCTTTATTTTTTCCAGGATGTACCATTGCCGAAGTAAAACTTCTTATAACTCACCTGCAAAGCGCGCAATGGAAAAAAACCGTCAACAAGAGTTAACTCGCTGGCTAAAAGAGCAAAGCGTTCTTTCCCGCCGCTGGCTGAATATCTCCCGCCTTCTGGGATTTATCAGTGGCCTGTTGATTGTCGGTCAGGCCTGGCTGCTGGCCCGCATTCTTAATCATATGATCATGGAGAACATACCGCGGGAAGCGTTGCTGCTGCCCTTTATCGTGCTGGTGCTGGTTTTTATTTTACGCGCCTGGGTGGTATGGCTGCGCGAGCGCGTGGGTTTTCACGCCGGACAACATATTCGCTATGAGATACGGCGTAAGGTGCTGGACAGGCTCCAGGAGGCCGGACCCGCCTGGATTCAGGGTAAACCAGCCGGAAGCTGGGCCACGCTTATTCTTGAGCAAATCGACGATATGCACGATTACTATGCCCGCTATCTTCCGCAGATGGCGCTGGCGGTCTTCGTTCCGCTTCTGATTGTGATCGCTATTTTCCCAACAAACTGGGTCGCGGCCCTGATTTTACTGGGCACCGCCCCGCTTATCCCCATGTTTATGGCGATGGTCGGTATGGGTGCCGCCGATGCGAATCGACGCAACTTTCTGGCGCTGGGCCGTCTGAGCGGGCATTTCCTCGATCGTCTGCGCGGCATGGAAACATTACGCGTCTTTGGTCGCGGCGAAGCCGAAACGGAGAACATCCGTCTCGCCTCACAGGATTTCCGCCAGCGCACGATGGAAGTGCTGCGGATGGCATTCCTCTCCTCAGGCGTACTGGAGTTCTTCACCTCACTGTCGATTGCGCTGGTCGCGGTTTACTTTGGCTTCTCCTATCTTGGCGCGCTGGACTTTGGTCATTACGGCACCGCGGTAACGCTTTCAGCAGGCTTCCTTGCCCTGATTCTGGCACCGGAGTTTTTCCAGCCACTGCGCGATTTGGGCACCTTTTATCATGCCAAAGCACAGGCCGTTGGTGCAGCAGACAGCCTTAAAACGTTCCTCGAAACGCCGCTTGCACATCCTGAGCGCGGCGATGTGACGCTTAATGCGAAAGAGCCCGTTTCATTAGAAGCAGAAGATCTCTGCATCCTGTCGCCCGAAGGTAAAATCCTGGCCGGGCCGCTTACTTTCTCTCTGCCTGCCGGACACCGCGTGGTACTGGTCGGGACCAGTGGTTCGGGTAAAACCTCACTCCTGAATACGCTGGCGGGCTTTATGGCCTACAGCGGCTCACTGCGCATCAACGGTACTGAACTGCGTTCGCTCGAACCTGATGCCTGGCGCAGGCAGCTCAGTTGGGTAGGACAAAATCCGCAGTTACCCGCGCCAACGCTTCGCGATAATGTTCTCCTTGCCCGACCGGACGCCCGGGAGAATGAGCTAAACGCCGTCCTCGACCGGGCCTGGGTGAGCGAATTCCTGCCCAGTCTGCCAAAGGGTCTCGACACCGTTATCGGCGATCAGGCAGCGGGCTTGTCCGTCGGCCAGGCGCAACGTGTTGCCGTCGCCCGCGCCCTGCTCAACCCTTGCCAGCTCATGTTGCTCGATGAGCCTGCTGCGAGCCTGGATGCGCACAGTGAACAGCGCGTGATGCACTCTCTCAATGAGGCGTCAACACAGCAAACCACGCTGATGGTGACGCATCAGCTGGAAGGCATCGCCGACTGGGATCACATCTGGGTTATGGATAATGGACGACTTGTTGAGCAAGGTGATTTTGCCACGCTCGCCGCCGCGCAGGGCCATTTTGCCGCCTTGCTGGCGAACCGTCAGGAGGAGATTTAATGCGCGCCCTGTTGCCTTATCTGGCTCTCTATTCACGCCATAAATGGATGTTAACGCTGGGTATCGTTCTGGCGATCCTCACCCTGCTGGCAAGCATCGGTCTGCTCACCCTCTCCGGCTGGTTCCTTTCTGCCTCTGCTGTGGCGGGTTTTGCCGGGCTGTATAGCTTTAACTATATGCTCCCGGCGGCAGGCGTACGCGGCACCGCCATAGCCCGCACGGCCGGGCGCTATTTTGAGCGTCTGGTGAGCCACGACGCTACCTTCCGGGTGTTGCAGCACCTGCGCGTTTTCGCCTTCAGTAAACTGCTACCTCTCTCCCCGGCCGGTCTGGCTCGTTTTCGCCAGGGTGAATTGTTGAACCGCATCGTGGCCGATGTGGATACGCTGGATCATCTTTATCTGCGCGTGCTGTCGCCACTGGTTGGGGCGTTTGTGGTCATCGTCGTGGTCACGCTGGGGCTCTGTTTCCTGGACGTACAGATAGCGCTGACCCTGGGTGGAATCATGCTGCTGACCCTGGTTCTGCTGCCGCCTTTGTTCTATCGCGCAGGTAAGCCAGCCGGAGAGAATCTTACCCGCTTACGCGGCGAATACCGCCAGCAGCTTACGTCGTGGCTACAGGGTCAGGCCGAGTTGACGATTTTTGGGGCCAGCGGTCGCTACCGTGCACGCATGGACAGCACGGAACTGAGCTGGCATGAAGCCCAGCGCAGACAATCCGAGCTGACGGCGTTCTCCCAGGCGTTAATGACGTTGATTGGTGGCGTAGCGGTAATCGCCATGCTCTGGATGGCCTCCGGCGGCGTGGGGGATAATCTGCAGCCCGGCGCGCTGATTGCGCTGTTTGTCTTCTGTGCGCTGGCCGCCTTTGAGGCACTGGCACCGGTAACCGGCGCATTCCAGCATCTGGGCCAGGTGATCGCGTCCGCGGTGCGCATCACCCAGTTGACAGAGCAAACGCCTGAAGTAAAGTTCACCGCACAACATACGCCAGCGCCCACGCAGGCGTCGCTGCACCTGCAAAACGTGACGTTTGCATATGACGGACAACTTCAGAACGCCCTTAACGACATCACGCTGGACATTCCTGCGGGGGCACACGTCGCTATCCTGGGACGTACCGGCTGTGGGAAATCAACCCTGCTACAGCTGATAACCCGCGCGTGGGATCCGCGCGAAGGTGCGATTCTGTTGAATGGTATGCCGCTTAACGCTTTCAGTGAACCTGCCCTGCGTCAGGCTATGAGCGTTGTGACACAGCGTGTCCATCTGTTTAGCGCCACCCTGCGTGACAATCTGCTGCTGGCATCGCCAACGGCATCTGACGAACGGCTGCGCGCGGCACTGGAGCAGGTGGGTCTGCAAAAGCTGCTGGATGATGAGGGGCTTAACAGCTGGCTGGGAGAAGGCGGTCGCCAGCTCTCGGGCGGAGAATTGCGTCGTCTGGCGATTGCGCGGGCATTGCTGCACGATGCGCCGCTGATGCTGCTTGATGAACCAACCGAAGGGCTGGATGCCACAACGGAAAGCCAAATCCTTGATTTGCTTGCGCAGGTCATGAAGGACAAAACCGTTCTGATGGTTACGCACCGCCTGCGCGGACTGGCTCGCTTTGATCAAATAATTGTGATGGACAATGGTCACATTATTGAGCAAGGTAATCACGCAGAGCTGTTGGCGAAACAGGGTCGATACTTCCAGTTAAAACAACGTCTGTAGACTATATTCTTATCGATCCTACTCGCGTACTGGAGTTCTGCTGTCATGCGCCTGGTCCAGCTTTCTCGGCATAATATTGCGTTCCCTTCTCCGGAGGGAGCGCTGCGTGAACCCAACGGACTGCTGGCGCTGGGAGGCGATCTCAGCCCTGCCCGGCTGTTGATGGCCTACCAGCGCGGTATTTTTCCGTGGTTTTCGCCAGGCGACCCCATCTTATGGTGGTCACCGGATCCGCGTGCCGTGCTGATTCCGACGGAATTTCATCTGAGCCGGAGTATGAAGCGATTCCATGCTAAATCACCTTATAAAGTGACCATCAACCATGCCTTTGGTCAGGTGCTGGAGGGGTGCGCGGCAGACAGGGATGAAGGGACCTGGATCACGCATGACATCAACGTGGCTTATCATCGCTTGCATGAACTTGGTCATGCCCATTCTATTGAGGTCTGGCGAGAAGGCGAACTGGTTGGCGGTATGTATGGGGTATCGCAAGGGACGCTGTTTTGCGGTGAATCGATGTTCAGTCGCGCTGTTAATGCCTCCAAAACCGCCCTGCTGGTTTTTTGCCAGGAATTCGCCCAGCGCGGCGGAAAACTGCTGGATTGCCAGGTGCTGAACGAGCACACCGCATCGCTGGGTGCAGTTGAAATCACGCGTCGACATTACCTTGACGAGCTGGATACTCTGCGTTTACAGAAGCTGCCGCACAATTTTTGGGTTCCCCGCACGCTGTTTCTGCCTCAGATGTAAATGTTTTCCGCCCATTTTTGACGAGCGGTGTTATAATTGGTGCCGCAGAGTAGGTTCTGCCTGTTGCCCCGCCGCCGTTTGGGAACCCTTCGCATCAGATAACGTCCTGACGTTTATCCTGTCGTCCCCTTTACGAATGCGCTTCTCGTGCGGTTATACCGTGACGACTGGGCAATGCGCCGAAACTGTTTTGCTGCGTTTTAAACGCGCAATTCTTTACTTAATTGATGAATTTCGGCATTATCTTGCCGGTTCAAAACTTGGTAGTGATACCCCAGAGGATTAGATGGCCAAAGAAGACAATATTGAAATGCAGGGTACCGTACTTGATACGTTACCTAACACCATGTTTCGCGTAGAGCTGGAAAACGGTCACGTGGTAACCGCGCATATCTCCGGTAAAATGCGTAAAAACTACATCCGCATTTTAACGGGCGACAAAGTGACTGTTGAGCTGACCCCGTACGACCTGAGCAAAGGCCGCATTGTCTTCCGTAGTCGCTAATCGCTTTCGCCTGTAAAGGCAGATGAATATTTAAACAAGGCCGGGATAATTCCCGGCCTTATTTATTTGATTCGTTAGCTGATTAATAGAATTCAATGAATGGCGTGCGGCAAACGGCCAGGGAATGATTTCTGCGGTATATTCTGGGTCAGGATTGTGTAATTTTTAGGCGCCAGAATGACAGAGAATGTGAATCAGGATGGCAGGGTTTTTATTTGAGCTGCCTGTACGGCAGTGCACGATGCGTGTTTGTCGATGTTGCTCATTGGGCGTTTCTAAGCTGCCTGCACGGCAGTGAACCTTATCAACAGTTTTAATATAAATATGCAAATTTTCTAAGCTGCCTGTACGGCAGTGCACTTGTTTTTCCATTTTGTTTAAGCCCCTTGCGGTTTCTAAGCTGCCTGTACGGCAGTGCACTGCGTCCCAGTTGAGAACAATGGCAAATCAAATTTCTAAGCTGCCTGTACGGCAGTGAACAAACCCGGCGACGTGGCTAAACTTCGGTACGTGTTTCTAAGCTGCCTGTACGGCAGTGAACTATGGGATCATGCAGCAGCAGGACGCGATGATTTTCTAAGCTGCCTGTACGGCAGTGAACTGAGGCGCTGCGTCGCTATCTTATTGTTCCGGAATAAAATAATCAACATGCCCCTCCTTTAACCCTTTTTTCTCGGCGGTTATTTACAATTATAAAAATCAATAACTTAGATTAATGCCAAAAAAAAGGGTCTGCAATCAGGCTTGGGGTTATTGAACCTGGAGACCGTTGAAATCGATACTGTGAATCCGAGTATGAGGGGCAGTAAATTCATCAGCCATGGCGTGAATAATTGCCTGCGAGGAGAAGGTCGTGCGGTCTTTTTCCTTCACCCTACCCCTCTCCCAAAGGGAGAGGGAATGAGATGGTGCGGCCTGATCCCCTCTCCCAAAAGGAGAGGGAATGAGATGGTGCGGCCTGATTCCCTCTCCCAAAAGAAGAGGGAATATAATCAGACGGGCGATTTCTCCTGAATGACGCGCATAAAAAAGCCGAGTTAAAAAACCCGGCTTTTAGAGTCACACACTTTATACCTTAGTGTGCCGCCTCCGGTTTATGCTTCTGCGCACTCTGGAAATCATACGTCAGCTCATTCTTCGCCGGGTCCAGCGCCACGGTGACCTGACCACCGTCCACCAGCGAGCCAAACAGTAGCTCGTTAGCCAGCGGTTTTTTCAGGTTGTCCTGGATGGCTCGCGCCATTGGACGTGCCCCCATCGCACGGTCGTAGCCTTTTTCGGCCAGCCAGTTGCGGGCTTCCTGGCTCACTTCCAGCGAGACGCCTTTCTGATCCAGCTGGACCTGCAGCTCGACGATGAACTTATCAACGACCTGATGAATCACCTCGGTTGAGAGATGATCGAACCAGATAATGTTGTCCAGACGGTTACGGAACTCCGGCGTAAAGATCTTTTTGATCTCTTCCATCGCATCGGTACTGTTATCCTGGTGGATAAGGCCGATGGATTTACGCTCGGTTTCACGTACACCGGCGTTGGTGGTCATCACCAGCACCACGTTGCGGAAGTCCGCTTTGCGCCCGTTGTTATCAGTCAGCGTCCCGTTGTCCATCACCTGCAAGAGGATGTTGAACACGTCCGGGTGCGCTTTCTCGATCTCATCGAGCAGCAGAACCGCATGCGGATGTTTAATTACCGCATCGGTCAGCAGCCCGCCCTGATCGAATCCGACGTACCCCGGAGGCGCACCAATCAAACGGCTGACCGTGTGACGCTCCATATACTCGGACATATCAAAACGCAGCAGCTCAATGCCCAGCGCTTTGGACAGCTGAACCGTTACCTCGGTTTTACCCACACCGGTCGGGCCGGCGAACAGGAAAGAACCCACAGGTTTGTGTTCATGGCCCAGACCCGCACGCGCCATTTTAATGGCTTCGGTCAAGGCCTCAATGGCTTTATCCTGACCAAACACCAGCATCTTCAGACGGTTGCCAAGGGTACGCAGCGTGTCGCGGTCGCTCTGAGAAACGCTCTTCTCAGGGATACGCGCAATACGTGCCACTACGGACTCGATATCCGCCACGTTGACGGTTTTCTTGCGTTTGCTGACCGGCATCAGTCGGGCACGTGCCCCGGCCTCGTCAATCACGTCAATCGCTTTGTCCGGCAGATGGCGATCGTTAATGTATTTCACCGCCAGCTCCACCGCCGCACGCACCGCTTTGGCGGTATAACGCACGTCGTGGTGCGCTTCGTACTTCGGTTTCAGGCCGTTGATGATCTGCACGGTTTCGTCCACAGAAGGCTCAGTAATATCAATTTTCTGGAAGCGACGCGCTAACGCACGGTCTTTTTCGAAAATGTTGCTGAACTCCTGATACGTGGTGGACCCCATCACGCGGATCTTGCCGCTGGACAGCAGCGGTTTGATGAGGTTAGCCGCATCCACCTGGCCGCCAGAGGCCGCACCTGCACCGATAATGGTGTGGATTTCATCGATAAACAGGATGCTGCTGGTATCCTGTTCCAGCTGTTTCAGCAGGGCTTTGAACCGTTTTTCAAAATCACCCCGGTATTTGGTGCCCGCCAGCAGAGAGCCGATATCCAGCGAGTAGATGGTGCAGTCGGCCATGATTTCCGGCACATCACCCTGGACGATACGCCAGGCCAGCCCTTCGGCAATCGCGGTTTTCCCGACGCCCGACTCCCCCACCAGCAGCGGGTTATTTTTACGACGACGGCACAAGACCTGGATAGCACGCTCCAGCTCTTTGTCGCGGCCAATCAGCGGATCAATACCGCCCACGCGAGCAAGCTGATTGAGGTTGGTGGTGAAGTTTTCCATACGATCCTCCCCGCCTGCTTGCTCTTCATTGTTATTGACCTGACTGCCAGGATCCGACGACGGGTTAGGTTCGTCTTTACGCGTTCCGTGAGAGATAAAGTTGACCACATCAAGCCGGCTGACTTCATGTTTACGCAGCAGATAGGCCGCTTGCGACTCCTGCTCACTGAAGATAGCCACCAGCACATTGGCACCGGTCACTTCGCTCCGGCCAGAGGACTGGACGTGGAACACCGCACGCTGCAATACGCGCTGGAAGCTAAGCGTCGGTTGCGTGTCGCGCTCCTCTTCACTGGCAGGCAGCACCGGCGTAGTTTGTTCGATGAAGGCTTCGAGTTCCTGACGCAGCGCCACCAGATCCACGGAGCAGGCTTCCAGCGCTTCGCGGGCAGATGGGTTGCTAAGCAGTGCAAGCAGCAAGTGCTCGACCGTCATAAACTCATGTCGGTGCTCACGCGCTCTGGCGAAAGCCATGTTTAAACTGAGTTCCAGTTCTTGATTGAGCATAGGCACCTCCCCCAATTTTTTATGCCTTTTCAGGCTTTTTCCAGCGTACACAGCAACGGATGTTCGTTCTCCCTCGCATATTCGTTCACCATCGCGACTTTCGTCTCGGCGACTTCTGCGGTAAAGATCCCGCAAATCGCTTTACCACGATAGTGAACGGTAAGCATCAGTTGCGTTGCACGTTCTACATCATAAGAAAAGAACTTTTGTAGCACGTCAATAACAAATTCCATCGGCGTGTAATCATCGTTCATTAACATAACTTTATACATAGATGGCGGTTTTAGCGCGTCGCGCAGTTTATCTTCCGCCAGCTGGTCAAAATCCAGCCAGTCATTCGTCTTACCCATTGTCAGTCTTCATCTCTGAATCTACCTCAGATGGCCGATAGCAAACACCTATTACTGCCATCCGCGATGTCTGTCACATTCCCGCCAATAGCGTTAACTGCTTCAAACTTTGATTAATTGTTGACCCTTCTCCGGTGCCAAACGCTTGACGCTAGGGTTGGTTTCTCTAAATTGTACAAGCGTGAACTGGCGAGGTTTTGAACAGCCCCCACTTCACCTCCGGTTCATTCCATCTTACTTAATAAGATATACGAAGGATGTCGAAGCATGGAAACGGGTATTGTTAAGTGGTTCAACAACGCCAAAGGGTTTGGATTCATCTGCCCTGAAGGCGGCGGCGAAGACATCTTCGCTCACTATTCCACCATTCAGATGGATGGTTACAGAACGCTAAAAGCCGGGCAGTCGGTTCGGTTTGATGTTCATGAGGGTCCGAAAGGCAATCATGCCAGTCTCATTGTGCCCCTTGAAGCAGAAACGGTTGCTTAGCTCTTAACTTCATTGTGTACATCACGCGGTCAAAATGCCAGCCCGATCGGCTGGCATTTTTATTCAGGGCATCTCGCGTCCGGTTTACTCACGGGCTAACGCATCGACGGGATCCAGTCGCGCCGCATTGCGGGCCGGTAACCAGCCAAACAGAATGCCGGTAAAGCTCGAACATAAAAATGCCGTCAGCAACGCAAAGGGGGAAAAACCAATTTCCCAGCCGGGTAAAAAGAGCTGCAGCGTAAAAGCAATGAGCATCGACAGCGCAATCCCTAACGCGCCGCCCACCAGACAAACCAGCACTGCTTCAATCAAAAACTGTTGCAGCACGTCACTGGCTCTGGCGCCTACCGCCATACGGATCCCGATTTCTCGCGTGCGCTCCGTCACCGACACCAGCATGATATTCATCACGCCAATCCCCCCGACAACCAGTGAAATCACCGCCACCAGCGTCAGGAATAGCTGAAGAGTACGTGTGGTCTTTTCCGCCGTTTTCAAGAGACCGTCCATATTAAAGGTGACGAAATCCTTCTTGCCATGCCGAAGCGTTAACAGACGTTCAAGCTGCTGTTCCGCCTGTGTGCTGTCGAAGCCTTCCTTCACGCGAACGGTGATCGAGTTAAGCCAGGACTGCCCCATAATGCGCCCGGAGAGGGTGGTATACGGCAGCCAGACGCGCAGGAGTTTACTGCTGCCAAACATCGACTGCTTCTCCTCCGCCACGCCAATCACCGTGGCGGGCATATTGCCCACCAGAATCACTTCTCCCACCACCCGTGTCTTGTTGGGGAAGAGTTGTTTACGAGAATTTTCATCGAGCACGACCACCTGCGCCCTGCCCGCCAGCTGTTCGGCATTGAACGTCGCCCCTTCACTAAACGTCATGCCATAGACCGTGAAAAAATCACCGCTGACGCCGTTTGCGCTGGCGGCGACATCAATGTTGTCATAGCGCAGCCGCAGGTTTTGCGATACCGCAGGCGTCGCTGAATTCACCCAGGGCTGTTTCTGAATGGCCGCCAAATCGGCATACTTCAGCGCCTGCTGATTTTGCGGTTCATCGTCACCAAAATCTTTTCCGGGATAGACATCAATGGTGTTGGTGCCGATCGCCCGGATATCCGCGAGCACCAGCTGTTTGGCCGCATCACCGACCACCACAATCGATACCACCGACGCGATACCGATAATGATCCCGAGCATGGTCAACAGGGTGCGCATTTTATTGGCGGCCATCGCCAGCCAGGCCATCGTCAGCGCCTCACGAAAGCCGCTGACGAACTGGCCCCAGCCCGTTGGCGGCGGAAGGACCTCCCGATGCACGCCCGCCCGGGATTTTTTAGCCGGGGGGTTGCTGACCAGTTCACCGTCGTGGATTTCAATGATCCGTTCAGCCTGTGAGGCCACCAGAGGATCGTGGGTGACAATAATCACCGTATGCCCCTGATCGCGAAGCTGATGCAGGATCGCCATCACCTCTTCACCCGAATGGCTGTCGAGCGCCCCGGTGGGTTCATCCGCCAGAATGACCTGGCCCCCGTTCATCAGCGCGCGAGCGATACTCACCCGCTGCTGCTGACCGCCAGAAAGCTGCGACGGTTGATAATCCACCCGTTCCGCAAGCCCCAGCCGCGTCAACAGGTTCTTTGCCCGCTCCAGACGTTTTTTTCGCTCCACGCCGGCGTACACCGCGGGAACTTCCACGTTTTGCGCCGCCGTCAGATGCGACAGCAAATGATAACGCTGGAAGATAAAGCCAAAATGTTCGCGACGCAGTTGTGCCAGCGCGTCGCTATCCAGCGTCGACACGTCCGTTCCCGCCACGCGGTAGGTCCCGCTGGTCGGTTTATCCAGACAGCCGAGAATATTCATCAGGGTGGATTTACCGGAACCCGATGCCCCCACAATGGCGATCATCTCGCCTGCCTCAACGCGCAAAGAGATGCCTTTCAGGACCTCCACCGAGCCATCCCCGGAAGGATAGCTCCGGCGAATATCATTCAGCTCGAGCAATGCGGTCATTTCGCTGCTCCCGGCAGATTTTCGCCGATAACGACCTCTTCACCCTCTTCCAGGCCTTTAACAATCGCGACATCCGTATCGTTGCGATCGCCAATTTCAACTTCACGTTCGCGGGTTTCACCGTTACGCAGCACTTTTACTTTATAACGGTTGTTGCCCACCGGTTCGCCCAGCGCCGCCAGCGGCACGGTGAGGACGTCTTTCACGCCTGTGAGTTGAATATGCACTTGCGCCGTCATATCCAGCCGAAGCACGCCATGAGGGTTAGGCACCTCGAAACGCGCATTGTAAAAAATCGCGTCGTTGACCTTTTCTGGCGTGGGCAAAATATCCTTCAGCACGCCTTCATAGCGCGTCTGCGGATCGCCCAGCACCGTAAACCAGGCTTTTTGTCCGGGCTTCAGGTGGATCACATCCGCTTCGGATACCTGCGCTTTCACCAGCATCGTGCCCATATCCGCCAGGGTCAGAATATTGGGCGCCTGTTGCGCAGCAATCACCGTTTGTCCCTGAAGGGTAGTGATTTGCGTCACTTCGCCCGCCATCGGCGCCACGATGCGGGTATAGTCGAGGTTAGTTTTTGCCGTATCCAGTGACGCCTGATTACGTTTAATCTGCGCGTCGATCGTACCAATCTGCGCCTGTTTCACCGCCAGTTCCGTGATCGCGGTATCCAGATCCTGGCGTGAAATCGCCTGCGTTTTCGCCAGCGCCTGCTGGCGCCCAAGGGTAACCTGAGCCAGCTTGCGCTCGGCGTCGGCCTGGCTACGTTGCGCCCGTAACTCCATCAGCGTCGCTTCGACTTCGCGGATTTGGTTTTCCGCCTGCTCGGGGTCTATCACCCCCAGAAGCTGACCTTTTTTCACCTTATCGCCGATTTCAACGGACAAGGTTTTCAACTGACCGCTCACCTGGGCGCCCACGTCAACTTTACGCAGCGCATCCAGTTTGCCGGTGGCGAGCACGCTTTGCTGGAGTTCTCCCGGGCGGACAATCAACGTTTGATACTGTGGCACAGGCGCATTCAGCACCTGCCACAGCCAGAATCCACCTGCCAGCACAATAACGGCCAGAAGAAGATACAGCGTCCTGCGTTTTCCCTTAAGGTTCATAAATATTCCAATTAAATGTTCTGGCATTGATAACAATCGATTCTATCTAAACTGTTCATCAACGAAACCCTTGTTTTTGAGGGCATGAATAGTTTGTTGACGAGATGTTGAAATCTTCCCTGCTGAAATACAGATCTTCTCCAGAAGCCGGGATTTATCATGTCTTCCATTGTCGATACACCGTATTCACAGCAACCTCAACCAAAATCGGGCTGGCAACTTTTCCGTCAGCTTGCCACGGGCAAACTCGCACCGGGGCTGGCATGGCAAAATCCTGCCTATCGTCGCAAATTTATGTTGCGCTCGTTGGCAACGCCTTTCAGCACGGCCCACCTGCTTGCCTCGCTGGCGGAGCAGCCACGGCTGTTACAGATGCTTAACGTGCAGCCCGGTTTACCCTGCCGTCTGCACCGCCCCTGGTTGTCGGTGAAAATGAACCGTCAACAAACCCGTGAAGCCCTGACCGGCCACTATCAGGCTATGCATGAACATCTTCCGGCCACGCTGGTCAACGGTTATCTGTCCAAACAGGGGGTAACCTTACTGACCCTGACCGGAAAAGACGAGCAGCACTTTACCATTCGACTGTGCGCCGATGCGTTCCTCGATAAAGAAGGGGAAGCCACGCTGGCGTTTTGCGATCGTGAAGGAACCGTTCTCGCCGAAATGACCTTTACGCTGTGCCAGTTCGACGGAAAATTGACGCTGTTTATCGGGGGATTGCAGGGAGCGAAATCCTTTGTACCACACGAACTGATCCAGGGCGCAACAAAAGCCTGTCACGGTTTATTCCCGAAACGGTTAATTCTGGAAGCTGCCATGGCGCTGGGGGCGGCCTTCCCGGTCGAGCAGATTATGGCGGTAAGTAATGCGACCCATATCTACCGCAGCCTGCGCTACCGTAAGAAAAAAGAGGGCAAGCTGCTGGCCGATTATGACAGCTTCTGGCGCTCCATGGGCGGCGAGCAGGAGGCCCACGGGCACTTCCTTCTGCCGCTTTCCCTGCCGCGTAAGCCTATGGAAGAGATCGCCAGTAAAAAACGTGCGGAGTACCGTCGCCGTTATGAACTGCTCGACAGCCTGGCCGCGCAGGTCAACCAGGCCACGCGCGGTTAATCGGCTTTCCCGCGGGCCAGCCACAGCACGCGGGAAAACATTTTACGTAGCAGGGCTGGTACGGACTCCACGCCACGTCTTCCGGCTTCAGCGGCGACTTCAATCGCCAGATCCGGTTTTGACGAGCGGTGAATGGCCTTGGTGATAATCCGGCGCATGTTCATGGGCACACCTACCGGAATCATCGCAATCCGATGAAACACGTCGGCGAACCCCTGACGGTACATGAAATGCTCCATGTCCAGCGCCGGTAGGGTCGTCAGATGCTCTCGTTCGTCGTCACTGTTGTTATTGAGCAACCCCCGAACGGTACTGGCGTACTTTTTCCCCGCTTCATCACCATCCACCAGTACGTGCCATTCAATCCCCATACGCCGGGCAAATTTAATCAGGGGTTTTAAGCCCGACTGGGCAAACTCAATGACTTTGATGCCCTCGGCATCGAAATGATGCCCGCACTGACGGGCCAGTTCGTTGATCACCCAGGTTTCCGTCTCCCCTTCAACCAGCAGCCAGCAGCGGGCAAAAAGCGATGACGCGCGGTTGAAACGAATGTGGAAAGCGATGCGGCGGCCATCTTCAGCGCTTAACCCGCCCGGTCCAAGGCGAAACGCCGAAACGCGCGAAGACTCACGCACCAGCCGACACACATGCTCTACCGGCGTCAGCGAGAGCAGTTCGCCGGAGTTAGTCGTGGTGACGCGTTGCAGCGGCAGCAAATTCAGTAAATGCCACGCCACAGAGAGCATAATAGGATGCAGCCGCGTTTCGGGATCTTCCACCAGCAACAGGGGTCGGGCATCCCGGTCCAGGCGGACATTACCTTTCGCCATCAGCAACGTCGAAAAGAGTCCAAGCAGAATCACCCTGTGCGCCCGACCACCCGGCCGGTCGATCATCCGGTTGATAATGTCCAGATAACGCCAGCTTCGCTGCTCGTCGTGGGAGCGACGCCGCATCAGACGATTGCGGCTTTGCGCGCTGCCCTGCTCAGAAAAGTAATGCTCCAGTAGCTGGACCATCGCCGACAGCCCCTGGCGAATCTGTCCGTCCGTCAGATTTTGCGGATGGGAGACCAGCTCACGCGCCAGAAAATCCAGCTCGCGGGCGGTCACCTCCACCTGTGGCACATTGGGCACCGTACCGTTACGGATCCGGCGCATAAAGCGGGCGTCCCGCAGCCTTAACACCGGCATCAGACGCACCAGGTGACGCGCCCGCTCGTCGATGTCATCCAGGGGGATCAGATGCCCACCGGCGTCCATAAATCCGCGCAGCGTCATTACGCTGTCGTCTTCGCCCAGCTCGCCTTCAAGCCGGTAAAAAATGCGCTGGTATCCATCGTCGCCACGCACCCAGCAGTCGGCAAGCGGACGGTAGCGTCGCACCCGATGGCGGCCCGGTTCGGTTTCGCGAAAGGTCAGGACAATATGCAAATGATGTTCGCGCCCGTGGATATCCCCTGGCGGGAACCAAAAATCCTCACGAACAAAGCTGTAGAGATCGGTATCGGGTGAAAGCAGTAACGTCAGGGCATCCAGCAGGCTGGATTTACCCCAGGCGTTCTCACCAATTAACACGTTGTTCTGTTCCAGCATTAGCGACAAGCGATTGATGCCACGGAACCCTACAATATCCACTCGTTCGAGAAGCATAAATCCCCCGCCTGATGAGCACTTTTTCCTTCAAGTTATCAGCAGTATAGCGGGAGCGGTGCCGGTAAGACACCTCTATACCCTTTGCGTGGTAAATCTCACTCATTTTTTAAGGCTGACTTTCAAATGAAATAGCGCTCCTGGACCATTCACACGCGCAGGCGTTGTAGACTATGCTCTATTTACCTCCCTCCCGAACAAGGAATGACATCACATTGCCTTAAATCAAATTTATCGAATTTATTTAAGTAGCGAAGGGATGTTGTTGGTTTCTAAAATAATGGCTCTTTGAGTCGTCATCCCTTTATGGCGATAAATCTCTGCTCGCCGGAACGCGTGCGGAAAATTATTATTTTGAGGTGGTTATGTTTAGAAAATTAGCGGCGGAATGTTTTGGTACATTCTGGCTGGTGTTTGGTGGTTGCGGCAGCGCTGTTCTGGCCGCAGCCTTCCCTGAATTAGGCATTGGTTTCGCAGGCGTGGCCTTAGCCTTTGGTTTAACCGTCTTAACCATGGCTTTTGCCGTCGGACATATTTCCGGGGGCCATTTTAACCCGGCGGTAACTCTGGGCCTGTGGGCCGGTGGTCGTTTCCCGGCAAAAGAGGTCATTGGATATATTATCGCACAGGTTATTGGCGGTATTATTGCCGCAGCTGTCCTTTACGTTGTGGCGAGCGGTAAAGCTGGTTTTGACGCTGCCGCCAGCGGATTCGCCTCGAACGGCTATGGCGAACACTCTCCAGGCGGTTTCTCAATGCTGTCTGCCATTGTGATTGAGATTGTCCTGACGGCTGGATTCCTGCTGGTGATTCACGGTGCAACGGATAAACATGCACCGGCAGGTTTTGCCCCTATTGCGATTGGTCTGGCATTAACCCTGATTCACCTGATCTCGATTCCTGTCACCAACACCTCCGTAAACCCGGCCCGCAGCACCGCCGTGGCGATTTTCCAGGGTGGCTGGGCGCTGCAACAGCTTTGGCTGTTCTGGGTGATGCCTGTCATCGGCGGTATTTTAGGCGGTCTTCTGTACCGTACGCTGCTGGAAAAACGCGATTAAGGCAGAGTTCTGTTCGGCGTCGGGCGCTATTAACGCCTGCCGCTGTGATTGACCCTCCCCTTTCAAGGCCAGGTATGGCGTAGCCGCCGCCTGGCTTTTTTTGTCGCTTTACTGAACAGCCTTTATTGGGTAGTGTCTCTGGCGCTTAACAGACATTAAAAAGGACCCGGCTGTTCATGTTTTCAGGACTCTTAATCATTCTGCTCCCGTTAATCCTGGGCTATCTCATCCCCCTTCGCCATGATGCGGCGTTAAAGCTGATTAACCGTTTTCTCAGCTGGATTGTATACATCATCCTTTTTTTCATGGGAATCAGCCTGGCGTTCCTGGATAATTTGGCCACCAATCTCTTGTCCATACTGCATTATTCTGTCGTGACGATTGTGGTTATTTTAGCCTGTAATATTGCCGCCCTTTTCTGGCTTGAACGCACCCTGCCGTGGCGAAATCACCATCAGCAGGAAAAGCTGCCTTCGCGTATTGCCATGGCCCTGGAATCTTTAAAACTGTGCGGCGTAGTGGTATTAGGTTTTCTGCTCGGCCTCACCGGCCTGGCATTTTTAAAACATGCCACCGAGGCCAGTGAATATACCCTGATCTTCCTGCTGTTCCTGATTGGCATTCAGCTCAGAAATAATGGCATGACGCTGAAACAGATTGTCCTTAATCGACGGGGAATGATTGTCGCTGTTGTGGTAGTGGCAAGCTCGTTGATCGGCGGCGTGATTAACGCGTTTATTCTGGGGTTGCCGCTAAAAACCGGGCTGGCCATGGCCTCCGGTTTTGGCTGGTATTCGCTGTCCGGTATTTTGCTGACGGAGTCCTTCGGGCCGGTAATTGGCAGCGCCGCGTTCTTTAACGATCTGGGCCGCGAGCTGATCGCCATCATGCTCATCCCGGGCCTGGTGCGTCAAAGCCGCTCCACGGCGCTGGGGCTGTGCGGTGCCACCTCCATGGACTTCACTCTGCCGGTATTACAACGTTCAGGTGGCCTTGAGCTGGTGCCCGCCGCCATCGTACATGGGTTTATTTTAAGCCTGCTTGTCCCCATTTTGATGGCTATTTTCTCCGCATAATACCTCTCTGGCGGTAGCCTGCTACCGCCAAAATTGCGCTAAATCAATAACCCTCGACTTTGTATAAGAAAGACCTTTTCACCGGTTCTGCACAGGCATAATCTTAAACATGTATATCAAATATAACTTTAACAGGTGTGTCTATGTTTTGTGTGCAATGTGAACAAACCATCCGTACCCCAGCCGGCAATGGCTGCTCTTACGCACAGGGTATGTGCGGGAAAACCGCAGAAACGTCTGACCTGCAAGATTTGCTGATTGCCGCACTGCAGGGGCTGTCCGCCTGGGCTGCGAAAGCGCGCGAATATGGCATCGTCGATCACTATGTCGATAATTTTGCGCCCCGCGCGTTTTTCTCCACGCTCACTAACGTTAACTTCGACTCCCCGCGCATCGTCGGCTATGCCCGTGAAGCCATTGCGCTGCGTGAAGCGTTAAAAGCACAAAGTCTGGAGATCGACGCCAGTGCCGCCGTGGATAACCCGATGGCAGACCTCCAGCTGGTGAGTGACGATCTGGGCGACCTGCAACGTCAGGCCGCCGAATTTACCCCGAATAAAGACAAAGCGGCCATTGGCGAGAACATTCTCGGCCTGCGTCTGCTCTGCCTGTACGGCCTGAAAGGCGCTGCCGCCTACATGGAACACGCCCATGTACTGGGCCAGTACGACAACGAAATCTATGCCCAGTACCATAAAATCATGGCGTGGCTGGGCACCTGGCCTGCCGATATGAATGCGCTGCTTGCGTGTTCCATGGAAATCGGTCAGATGAACTTCAAGGTGATGAGCATTCTGGATGCGGGTGAAACCCGTGCCTATGGTCATCCAACGCCGACTCAGGTCAATGTTAAAGCCACCGCCGGCAAGTGTATCTTGATCTCAGGTCACGACCTGAAAGACCTCTACAACCTGCTGCAACAGACCGAAGGCACCGGCGTTAACGTCTACACCCACGGCGAAATGCTGCCCGCCCACGGCTACCCTGAGCTGCGCAAATTTAAACATCTGGTCGGTAACTACGGTAGCGGCTGGCAGAACCAGCAGGTGGAGTTCGCCCGTTTCCCGGGCCCAATCGTGATGACCTCTAACTGCATCATTGACCCAACCGTTGGCGCGTATGACGACCGCATCTGGACCCGCAGCATCGTCGGCTGGCCGGGCGTGAGCCACCTCGAAGGTGACGATTTCGCACCGGTCATTACTCAGGCACAACAGATGGCAGGGTTCCCGTTCAGCGAAATCGAACATCTGATCACCGTCGGCTTTGGGCGTGAAACCCTGCTGGGCGCGGCGGATTCGCTGATTGATCTGGTCAGCCGTGAAAAACTGCGCCACATCTTCCTGATTGGCGGCTGTGATGGCGCGCGCGGTGAGCGTAACTACTTCACCGATTTCGCCACCCGCGTGCCGGAAGACTGCCTGATCCTGACGCTGGCCTGCGGGAAATACCGTTTTAACAAGCTGGACTTCGGCAATATCGAAGGTCTGCCACGTCTGATCGATGCGGGTCAGTGTAATGACGCCTACTCAGCGATCATTCTGGCCGTCACGCTGGCCGAAAAACTGGGCTGCGGCGTGAACGACCTGCCGCTGTCGCTGGTGCTCTCCTGGTTTGAACAGAAAGCGATTGTCATCCTGCTGACCCTGCTTTCCCTGGGCGTGACCAACATTGTGACCGGCCCAACCGCGCCTGGCTTCCTCACGCCGGACCTGCTGGCCGTGCTGAACGAGAAGTTTGGTCTGCGTTCCGTGACCACCGTAGAAGAAGATATGCAGCAACTGCTGAGCGCGTAAGGAGTTATTTATGACCATGCCAACCTCACAATGTCCGTGGCGGATGCAGGTTCATCACATCCATCAGGAGACGCCGGATGTGTGGACGCTGTCGCTGCTGTGCCATGACTACTATCCGTACCGTGCGGGTCAGTATGCGCTGGTCAGTGTCCGCCACTCAGCGGACACGCTGCGCGCCTACACAATCTCCTCAACGCCGGGGGTGAGCGAGTACATCACGCTCACTATCCGCCGTATCGATGATGGCGCAGGCTCGCAGTGGCTGACCCGGGACGTGAAGCGCGGGGATTACCTCTGGCTGTCGCACGCACAGGGGGATTTCACCTGTGACGATAAAGCGGAAGATAAATTCCTGCTGCTGGCCGCCGGGTGCGGCGTCACGCCGATCATGTCAATGCGTCGCTGGCTGGCGAAAAACCGTCCGCAGGCGGATGTTCAGGTGATCTTCAGCGTGCGCTCGCCGGAAGATGTGATTTTTGCTGAAGAGTGGCGTCACTATCCGGTCACGCTGGTAGCGGAACACAACGCGACCCACGGTTTTGTCCCGGGTCGTTTGAGCCGCGAATTGCTGCAAAGCGTACCGGATCTTGCGCAACGTACCGTGATGACCTGCGGCCCGGCACCCTACATGGACGCCGTGGAAGCAGAGGTGAAAGCGCTCGGCGTGACGCGCTTCTTCAAAGAGCAGTTCTTTACACCGGTGGCAGAGGCCGCGACGAGCGGCATCAAATTCACGAAGCTGCAACCGGCTCAGACCTTCTTTGGCCGGGTGGGCACCACGCTGCTGGAAGCACTGGAAAGCAACAACGTTCCTGTCGTTGCCGCCTGTCGTGCGGGCGTATGCGGGTGTTGTAAAACCAGGGTGGTCTCAGGGGACTATACGGTGAGCAGCACTATGACGTTAACCGACGCAGAAATCGCCGAGGGATACGTGCTCGCCTGCTCCTGCCACCCCCAGGGGGAGCTGGTTCTGGCGTAAAGCTAACGCATGACAACAGCCCGGGCGCCTTTGGCGACCGGGCTTTTTTTTACCGCAATGCGCCATACACCTGATCGACAATCCAGCCATACGTGGAAGCAGGCAGTAAGCCGCTTTCAAAGACATTGGGATTCGCTTTTGGATCCGCCACAGGGGAATGGGGCCGGTTACCCAGAATCACAATCGCCATGTGGTTCACGGGATCAATCGCCGTTAAGGTGCCTGTCCATCCCGTATGCCCGTAAGTCTCTGGACTGGCGAGTGTGCCAAAGGTTGGCGTCATGGCGGAAGTTCCATTCACGCGCCAGCCGAGCCCAAAGGTCTTGTCCTCCGCTGAACTGCGCGTAAATGCCTCCACCACCTTGCGATCGAACAGTCTGGTCTGCCCGTACTGCCCGCCGTTGAGCATCACCTGCATCAGCACCGCCATATCACCCGTCGTGGAAAAGAGCCCCGCATGACCGGAAACGCCGCCCATCGAATACCAGGCTTTTTCGTCATGCACTTCCCCCCAGATTGTCGAGGTGCGAATGTGTGGGAAGGTGATGACACCGTCTCGCGTATTGCCATTCAGCTCCGTGGCGGCAATTTGCTCCGGACGGAAGCCTTTTTTCAGCGGATTAAATACCGTGTTATGCAGGCCCAACGGGCGATAGATCGTCTCTTCGACATACTGGTCCAGCGGCATTCCGGTCACGGCTTCGATAATAAACCCGAGGATCATATAATCCACGTCGCTGTAAATATGACGCGTACCTGGGGTGTAGGTCAGCGGCGTGCGGTTGATTTTGTCTAAGGTGGTGCGTTTATCCTGGGAATAGAGCGCGCCAGCCACCTGCTGATTAGGATACTGCGGATCGGCGGGAAACCCCGCCGTGTGATGCAGAATATCAATAATGCGCAGGCGGTCTTTACCCTTGATGGTATCGGTCGGCTGGTCGGCGAAGCCCGGCAGGTACGTTGCCACGCGATCGTCCACCGACAGTTTGCCTTCGTACACCAGCTTCTGCAGCGCAAAGTTTGTCGCATACATCTTGGTGTTAGACGCTAAATCATAAAGCGTACTGGGGGTGGCTTTAATCGGCACCGTCATTAACGCCGAACCGTTGTACTTTTTCGCATCGCCCCAGGCTTTCTGCCAGACGATGGCATTGTCTTTCACAATCAGCACGTTCATGCCCGGATAGCCCGCATCCACCTGCTGTTGGATCCAGCCATCAAGCCTGGCGAGCTTCTGGCTGTCAAATCCCACGCTTTCCGGGCTGGCATGATGCAGCACCGGAGATTCAGCGGCGAGCGCCGCTGAAGAGAGCAACAATAACGCCGCACAAATGGTATTCGCTTTCATACCTGTGTCCTCATCCTAAGTCGACATTTTTACACCCAAACAGTGCCGTTGCGATAAAACCGGCGACATACGCCACCACCACACCGCCAGCGTAAACGGCGATAGCAGGCACAATACCCTGATCGGAGGTCATTAACGGCAATGCCACCAGCCCTGACGGACCAAAGGCGCTGTTCAGCCCGACCGGCAACCCCATCCAGGCGATAAAACCAATGAACAGCCCGCCCGCCGCGCCCCCGACGCAAGCGGTGATAAAAGGCTTCATGCGCGGTAACGTCACGCCATAGATCAGCGGCTCCCCCACGCCCAGAAAGCCCGGGATGATCGCCCCGCGAATCTGAGACCGCAGCGTCGAGCTTTTATCGGCTTTCCAGTACAGCGCCAGCGCCGCCCCAACCTGACCCGCGCCCGCCATCGACAGAATCGGGAACAGGGAGTTAAAGCCCTGGCTGTCCATCAGCGCCAGATAGACCGGAATAAAACCCTGGTGCACGCCAAACACCACCGCAATCAGGAATACGCCCGCCAGCACCGCACACCCGAGCGGGTTGCTGTTAAGGTGCGTGAAGAGCCAGGACATCCCCTGGAACAGCCAGACCCCAATCGGCATGATAATGATAAAGGTCAGTGCCGCCGTCACCAGCAGCGTCAGCATGGAGGTTAAAATCATGTCCAGCTCATCAGGAATAAAACGCCTGATCGTGCGTTCGATTTTGGCCCCAGCCCAGGCGGCAAGCAGCACGCCGATAATGTTTCCGCGCGGATCAATGGCGTGACCAAAAAAGTCCTGCAGACCGGAGTAGTAGCCCACCGTCGCCGCCGGGTTATAGCCGAGGATAAAGAGCGAGGCGATAATGGCGCCATTGACGCCCGTGCCGCCAAACGCCTTCTGCGCGTTATAGCCCACCAGGATGACGAGGAAGGTGAACAGTCCTTTACTGAAAACCTTCAGAAAGTTGAGCGCATCCGGAAGCGTGCCTTTCGCATCCGGCGCGACATGCATCATGGTACCGATTAGCGTGGCGATACCCAGCATCAGACCGGCAGCAATAAACCCCGGAATCAGGGGCGTAAAGATGGTGGCAAAATTAGCGAGGAACTGCTGCAGCGAAGAATGTTGTTTGCTTTTGAGCTGGCTTTTATTCTCTGCCGCGATGGCGTTGAGATCTTTTTTGCCAAGCAGGGTGTTCATCCCTTCTGCGGCGCGCTGCGCTTTACCGACGCCAAAAATAACCTGCACTTCATTCCCGTTAATCACTACCCCGCTCACCTTCCCGGACAGTTTTTGCGAGATATCAGGCTGAATCGCATTTACATCATTCACCCGGATGCGTAATCGGGTCATACAGTTTCCACAACTGAGGATGTTTTCCTCACCACCCACCAACGTCAGAATTTCCGTTAACAACTGGGGATCGATGCTCTTCGACATTACATGCTCTCTTCTTTGTAAGTGAGTAACCATTTCATAAAGATCACTTTTTGTTTGTCTGACAACCCGGTGAATGCTCGCTTAACCTTTTCTGCCGCATCGTGATTTTCCACAGGTGCCGGGACGTTTTCCGCCCTTTTGCTGTTCAGCAATGCGTTAAAATCGGTAAAAAGGGTGACGCCCTCTTTATCTATTTTCTCCCGCGTAAAAGGGACCGCACGATTCCCGGCCATCAGCGAAAAGTGCGGGTTTAACGCCTCGCGTTTTGCCTCACGTTCATTACTGACGTTTCCTGCCGTCAGCATCAGTGGCTCATTGCCCGAATAATGAAACGAGAGCAGATAAAACGCCGAGGTAATACGTCCTTTACCCTGATTAACAGATTCAGGATTAATAGGGCTATCAAACTTGATCACCAGCTTTTGTTCCCCATCCGCTAACGCCACCTGCTTCGAAAACATGGACACTTTAGCGGTTTTTGCCGCCATGACAACGACGTTATCGCCAATCTGCATATTCCGCTGCGCAAACCCTGAATGGGTAAAAATAAGCAGAAATAACAGCAGTAATCTCTTCATATTTACTCCTGCGGGAAAGGACAATGCAAATGTCCTTTCCCAAAACGTTTTGAAAATGCGGGCGAACGTCAAAATTCGTAGCGTAATCCGAGGTGGAAATAGTCATCGTCCGGATCGCTACCGCCAAACGACACCAGGCTATTGGTTACCCGATTCACCCCGGCCTCACCGTTACGCCATGAGTAAGAGGCGTATATCGAACTTTTGGCGGTCGCTTTGTATTGCACTTCAAAGGTCGCATCGCGCAGTTTGAGTCCGTCGCCATCGGTATTTTCCAGATGACGATAGCCTGTCCGGAGCCACCACGCCGGCGTCAGGCTGTAAACGAACGTGGCTTCATAATCTTTGTCAGTACTGTCTGGCCGCCCGTCGAGATACTCAACGGTATCTTCTGCATAGAGCAAGCCGAACATCGCATCGCCCAGGTAGTAGCGCGCCCCTGCGCCCCACATCTGGTATTTGTCGGCGTCATCGTCCGACTGAACCGAGGTGTCGTCATGGCTGGCCTGCGATTGCTGAAGAGCCAGAACCGGCTGAAATTTTCCGGCGTTCCCCATATCCAGGGTATAGCGCACCGCGGCGTTAACGCCGTAATCGAGGTCGGAACTGTTATTGCCCAGAATCCAGGCGGTAGAGAAATCGACATCGCCGATCGTATTTTGATACTGGATCGTGCCGTCCTGACGAAACACCTGTACGGCGGTAGGGTCGATAAAGTTGGCCTGCCGCGCCATGGCAACATCAGAACTGGCAAACACATCGCCAATGTCGGTGAACATGATAAGCCCCGAGGAGACACGCCCCGCTGTGACCTTTCCCCACTCGGCAAAATCCAGCCCCGCCCAGACGTAACGCGCCGTAAAATCATCCGGATCTTCGGCTTTGATGTTGTTGGCATACTCCGCCGCATTCACCTGGTATTGGGTAAATCCGATCACCGCCAGCTTCTCGTTGATTGCCTGACGGGCCGAAAAGCCAATACGGGCGTCGAAATCGCCGGAGGTATCCCCGGTTTTTTTATCGGAGACGTTAAAACCCAGACGACCATATAAATCGATGTTCGATCCATCATCTGCCTGATATATCACGGCGGCATTGCTGCAAAACGTCACTGTAAATAATATCCCAGCTAAATACTTCAATCCATTATTCATATTCCATCCTTATCAATCGTATTGTCATTCTTCATTTTCTGGTAAGAGATAATTAATGCGGGAGGAATCATTGATCACTTTTATAAAGTTTAAAATGGAATTAACGTTTCATTTTTAATGATTTGTGACAGAATTCAAAATAAAACCATGCCAGCAGATGAATTATAATTTGTATTTATACATTGAATAAATTATATTCCCCAGTTAACTCGGTAGGGAGAAGGCATATCACGTGGGATATATCAATAAAATAAAATCGGGTCTGGAAAACTATTCACCCACAGAAAGAAAAATAGCGATTTATATCGTTAACAATATTGAATTACTCAAAGATGCGACCACCCACTCGCTGGCATCGCGCCTGCAGGTGGCCCAATCCTCCATCAGTAAATTTGCCAAAAAAGTGGGGGCGAAAGGCTTTACCGAGCTAAAAATCTCAATTATCAGTGAAAATAAAACGGAAAATGAGCCCGTTCTGCACAGCTCGATCAATAAATCCGACTCGCTGCAGGTGATAGCGGAAAAGCTCATCCTTGAAAAGCGGATGGCGCTGGAAAAAACCACACACTGTATCCACTTTCCCACGCTCACCACGATTATTCATGCGCTAGATAAAGCCCGTTTAATTCAGATTACCGGCCTTGGCGCATCGGCGCTTGCCGGGAAAGATCTCGCCTTTAAGCTGATGAAAATTGGTTATAACGTGGCCTGCGAAGTGGACTCTCACGTTCAGCTGACCGTTGCTCAGGCGCTCACGTCGGCTGACGTACAGATTGTGCTCTCCTACTCCGGCAGAAAAAAAGAGATTAACCTGGCGGCACATGCCGCAAAAGCCAAGGGCGCGACGGTGATCGCCATCACCTCTGTGAATAAAAGCCCGCTACGGCGCATTGCCCATTATGCCGTGGATACCCTGTCAAACGAGGACGAATGGCGCAGCTCATCCATCTCTTCGCGTACGGCGCAAAACTGTATCACCGACCTGATTTTTATCGGGCTTTTGCAGCTGCACGATCTCCGCTCGCTGAATATGATTAAGCAAAGCCGTGAGTTAATTGGCAAACTGGAGTAACCCCTTGCCCGGCGCAAGGATCTGCGCCGGGCCGTTGCCTATTGCCAGGCCGGACGGGTCGCCACGGAGTAACGTCCTGCGCCTAAAGCCGCCACCGCCAGCGCACCAATAAAGAAGTACACCAGGCTCTCGATAGCCCAGGCCCCTACCGCATCCAGCGCGAAGGTTTTGCCGGTGCCCACCATCAGCCACGCCACAATCATGGTAAACGCCAGGACCAACGCTGCCGGGCGGGTGAAAATGCCCAGTACGATCAGCACGGGCGCGACCACTTCGCCAATCAATACGCCGTAGGCAATAAACCCGGGCAGCCCTTTCTCCACCAGCATGCCGCTGATAAAGCCCACCCCACCAAATAACTTATGCAGACCGTGGAACAGCATGAGCCCGCCTACGGCAAGACGGAGTAAGAGCTTGCCAAAATCTTCATGCGTTAGCGTTTTATTAACAGACATTAACAATGATTTAACCATTTGAAATGATTCCTGTTTTCACCTGAGGTCACACCACAATATGACGATTTGTTTCCCAATGAAAGCAACGATTAATGAGGGGGATTTCGCGGGCATAACGGCACTTTTCTTCTAAGCTTGTAATCGATATCACAAAAACGGAGATGGACAACCATGAAACAAACTGTAGCCGCGTACGTCGCAAAAACCCTGGAACAGGCTGGCGTCAAACGCATCTGGGGCGTGACCGGAGATTCGCTGAACGGACTGAGCGACAGTCTCAATAAAATGAAAACCATCGAATGGATGCCCACCCGCCATGAAGAGGTCGCCGCCTTTGCCGCCGGTGCCGAGGCGCAACTGACCGGTGAACTGGCCGTATGTGCCGGCTCCTGTGGCCCGGGTAACCTTCACCTGATCAATGGCCTGTTCGACTGCCACCGTAACCGCGTACCGGTGCTGGCGATCGCGGCCCACATCCCGTCGAGTGAAATCGGTAGCGGCTATTTTCAGGAAACGCATCCGCAGGAGCTGTTCCGTGAATGTAGCCACTATTGTGAATTGGTCTCCACGCCTGAGCAGATCCCACAGGTGATGGCGATCGCGATGCGCAAAGCTATCCTGAATCGCGGTGTCTCGGTGGTGGTTTTGCCGGGCGATGTCGCGTTAAAAGCCGCGCCGGAAGGCGCCAGTAGCCACTGGTATGCTGCACCGCAGCCTGTTGTCACCCCGGCGGAAGAGGAGCTGAAAAAGCTGACGCAACTGCTGCGTTACTCCAGCAACATCGCCCTGATGTGCGGCAGCGGCTGTGCTGGCGCGCATAAAGAGTTACTGGAATTTGCCGGGAAGCTAAAAGCGCCCATCGTCCACGCGCTGCGCGGGAAAGAGCACGTCGAATATGACAACCCTTACGACGTGGGCATGACCGGCCTGATTGGTTTCTCGTCCGGTTTCCATACCATGATGAATGCCGACACGCTGATTCTCCTTGGTACCCAGTTCCCCTATCGCGCCTTTTATCCCACGGATGCCAAAATCATTCAGATTGACATCAACCCCGGCAGCATTGGCTCCCACAGCAAGGTCGACATGGCGTTAATTGGCGATATCAAAGCGACCCTCGCCGCCCTGCTGCCGCATCTGGAAGAGAAGACGGATCGTAAATTCCTCGACAAAGCGCTTAGCGACTATCGTGATGCCCGTAAAGGGCTGGACGATCTGGCGAAGCCCAGCGAGAAAGCCATCCATCCACAGTATCTCGCGCAGCAGATCAGCCATTTTGCCGCCGAGGATGCCATCTTCACCTGCGACGTTGGCACCCCTACCGTCTGGGCTGCCCGCTATCTCAAAATGAACGGCAAGCGCCGATTAATTGGCTCGTTCAACCACGGTTCTATGGCTAACGCCATGCCGCAGGCGCTTGGCGCGAAAGCGACCGCGCCGGAGCGCCAGGTTGTGGCGATGTGTGGCGACGGCGGATTCAGCATGCTGATGGGCGATTTTCTGTCGGTGGTACAGATGAAGCTGCCTGTCAAAATCGTGGTCTTTAACAACAGCGTGCTGGGCTTTGTCGCCATGGAGATGAAAGCCGGGGGTTATCTGACTGACGGCACCGAACTCCAGGACACCAACTTTGCCCGCATTGCTGAGGCCTGCGGTATCACCGGCATTCGCGTTGAGAAAGCCTCAGACGTCGATGAAGCCTTACAGCGCGCGTTCTCTATCGATGGCCCGGTGCTGGTCGACGTGGTGGTTGCCAAAGACGAACTGGCCATCCCACCGCAGATCAAACTGGAGCAGGCCAAAGGCTTTAGCCTCTATATGTTGCGCGCGATCATCAGTGGTCGCGGTGACGAAGTGATGGAACTGGCAAAAACCAACTGGCTCAGGTAAAAATATCCTTTTAAAGTCATACGCAAAACCCTTTATGGTGCATTAAGGCGGCACGCCCGAAAATCCCGGCAGCAGAGATAACGATCTGCCCGGGGTTTGAGGGCGAAGCCAACGCCGAGACGGCGTAAAAGGTGACGCGTTTAAGGATATGTCATGATTGATTTACGCAGTGATACCGTTACCCGTCCGGGTCGCGCCATGCTTCAGGCAATGATGACCGCCCCGGTCGGGGACGACGTTTACGGTGACGATCCCACGGTGAACGAACTTCAGCGCTACGCCGCAGAGTTGAGCGGTAAAGAGGCCGCGCTGTTCCTGCCCACCGGCACCCAGGCTAATCTGGTGGCGCTGCTCAGCCACTGCGAACGCGGCGAAGAGTATATCGTCGGTCAGGGTGCGCATAACTATCTCTACGAAGCCGGTGGCGCTGCGGTCCTGGGCAGCATCCAGCCGCAGCCTATCGATGCAGCCTCTGATGGCACCCTGCCGCTGGACAAAGTGGCCGCAAAAATCAAAGCAGACGATATTCACTTTGCCCGCACCAGACTGCTGAGTCTGGAGAATACCCATAACGGCAAAGTGCTGCCGCGTGACTACCTCAAAGCAGCGTGGGAATTTACCCGTGAGCGTAAGCTCGGCCTGCACGTAGACGGTGCGCGTATCTTTAACGCCGTGGTGGAATACGGCTGCGCGTTAAAAGATATCACGCAGTATTGTGACTCGTTCACCATTTGCCTGTCCAAAGGGTTGGGCACGCCGGTAGGCTCCTTGCTGGTGGGCGATGCGGATTACATTAAGCGCGCAAACCGCTGGCGTAAAATGACCGGCGGCGGGATGCGTCAGGCGGGTATTCTGGCCGCCGCAGGCCTTTACGCTCTGAAAAGTAATGTCACGCGTCTGAAAGACGATCATGACAATGCGGCATGGATGGCGACGCAGCTGCGTGAAATCGGGGCCGACGTGATGCGCCATGACACCAATATGCTGTTTGTTCGCGTCGGTGAGGATCAGGCCGCTGCGCTCGGGGAGCACATGAAAGCCCAGGGCGTGTTGATCAATGCCTCACCGGTGGTACGTCTGGTGATGCACCTTGATGTTAACCGCGAGCAGCTTGCTGAGGTGGTAAAACACTGGCAGGCTTTTTTACAGCGCTAAGGAGCACAACGTGCCGCAACGAATTCTGGTGTTAGGCGCCAGCGGCTATATTGGTCAGCATCTCACGTCCGCGTTAAGCGAGCGCGGGTATCAGGTGCTGGCCGCGGCACGTAACGTGGAGCGTTTGCAGAAGCAAAATCTGCCCGGTGTCAGTTGTCATGTGGTCGATCTTAACTGGCCAGAAACGCTTCCTGCCCTGCTGGAAGGGGTCGACACGCTCTATTTTTTGGTTCACAGCATGGGGGAAGGCGGCGACTTTATCGCCCATGAACGGCAGGTGGCGTTGAACGTTCGCGATGCTCTGCTGCAAACCCCCGTGAAGCAGGTGATTTTCTTAAGCTCCCTTCAGGCACCTGAACACGAACAATCCGATCATCTTCGCGCCCGTCAGCTTACGGCAGAAACCCTGCGCAGCGCGAATATCCCGCTGACCGAACTCCGTGCCGGGATCATTGTCGGCGCGGGCTCTGCCGCCTTCGAGGTGATGCGCGATATGGTCTATAACCTGCCGGTGCTGACGCCGCCGCGCTGGGTACGTTCGCGTACCACGCCCATCGCGCTGGAGAATTTACTCCACTACCTGGTGGAGCTACTGCATCACCCGGCGCAAGAGCATCGGGTGTTAGAAGCGGCGGGTCCGGAGGTGCTGAGTTATCAGGCGCAATTCGAGCATTTTATGCGCGTGAGCGGACGGCAACGTTTGCTGCTCCCCATCCCCTTCCCGACAAGCTGGATCTCGGTCTGGTTTTTAACCGTCATCACCTCTGTGCCGCCGACCACCGCCAAAGCGCTGATCCAGGGGTTGAAGCATGATCTGCTGGCTGACGACCGCGATCTTCGCGCACTGATCCCGCAGGACCTGATCCGCTTTGACGATGCGGTACGCCATACTCTGAAAGAAGAAGAGAAACTGGTGAATTCCAGCGACTGGGGGTATGACGCGCAGGCATTTGCCCGCTGGCGTCCCGAGTATGGCTATTTCCCTAAGCAAGCGGGATTCACCGTGAAGACATCCGCCAGCCTCGCCGCCCTGTGGGAGGTGGTGAATCAAATTGGCGGTAAAGAGCGCTACTTCTTCGGCAATATTTTGTGGCAAACGCGCGGCATGCTGGACCTGCTGGTGGGGCATAAACTGGCGAAAGGCCGACCCGCACGCCCTTATCTTCAGGTTGGCGATGCCGTGGACAGCTGGAAGGTGATTATCGTGGAGCCAGAAAAACAGCTCGCGCTGCTGTTTGGCATGAAAGCGCCCGGTCTGGGGCGGCTCTGTTTCACCCTCAAAGACAAGGGCGATCACCGCGAACTGGACGTGCGCGCCTGGTGGCATCCCCACGGAATGCCGGGACTGTTTTACTGGCTGTTGATGATCCCTGCGCATCTTTTTATCTTCCGTGGAATGGCAAAACGCATTGTGCAACGGGCAGAACAGCGAGAGGGAAAGCGTAAATAAAACTCTTAAACTTTCACCTTTCCCATTGCATCATGGCGTAAATCACGGAAGAATGCGCACGAAATTCTTTTCAACACAGTGGATTGATATGAAGGTACTGGTTACCGGCGCCACCAGCGGCTTAGGCCGAAACGCGGTCGAGTTTCTGCGCAAAAAAGGCATCAGCGTCAGAGCTACCGGTCGCAATGAAGCGATGGGGAAACTCCTGCAAAAGATGGGCGCGGAATTTATCCAGGCCGATCTGACGGAACTGGTCTCTTCCCAGGCCAAGGTCATGCTGGCCGGTATTGACACCCTGTGGCACTGCTCCAGCTTTACCTCTCCCTGGGGCACGCAGGAGGCATTCGACCTCGCTAACGTACGCGCCACGCGTCGTCTGGGCGAGTGGTCCGTCGCCTGGGGTGTGCGTAATTTTATTCATATCTCCTCGCCTTCGCTCTATTTCGATTATCACCACCATCGCGATATTCAGGAAGATTTTCGCCCTGCGCGCTTCGCCTGTGAATTCGCCCGCAGTAAAGCGGCCAGCGAAGAGGTGATCGATCTGCTGGCGCAGTCGAACCCGCATACCCGCTTTACCGTGTTGCGCCCGCAAAGCCTGTTTGGCCCGCATGATAAAGTGTTTATTCCGCGTCTGGCGCACATGATGCACCACTACGGCAGCGTGCTGCTGCCCCGTGGCGGTGAGGCGCTGGTGGACATGACCTACTTTGAAAATGCGATCCACGCTATGTGGCTGGCCAGCCAGCCCGCGTGCGACCACCTGGTTTCCGGGCGGGCGTATAACATTACGAACGGTGAGCCGCGCACGCTGCGCAGCATCGTGCAGAAGCTGATTGATGAACTGAACATCCACTGCCGCATCCGCTCGGTACCCTATCCGATGCTGGATATGATCGCCCGCAGCATGGAGCGGTTAGGCAATAAGTCGGCAAAAGAGCCTGCGTTAACCCACTACGGCGTGTCAAAACTTAACTTTGATTTTACGCTGGATACCACGCGCGCTGAAACCGAGCTGGGGTATAAACCCGTCGTCACGCTGGATGAGGGTATCGTGCAGACGGCAGCCTGGCTGCGCGATCACGGGAAACTGCATCGTTAAGACTGTTGCAGCAGGTGAATAAACGTTAAACGGCAACCCGAAGGTTGCCGTTTTGCTTTTAGAGCGCTGACCAGGCGTCTGCCCAGGCCAGACCTGCGCCCGGTTCGTAGTAAGCCGGGGCGTTGTTACACCAGCCGCTGTACGGGAACGGTTTGCACTGGAACAGCTTACCGTGGTTATTCACGATATCGCCCGCCTTGTACTTGCTGTTCGCACTCCAGCCAGGATAAGTACCTTCATCCTGAGCAGGGGTAGAAGCTTTCGCTTTCACGTTCAGCAGGTAAGAGGTGGTGCTGCTCAGTTCGCCATCGCTCACGGTCAGGCTGACTTCGTATTGCTGCGCGGTAGAAGACTCTGGAGCAGTAAAGCTCACCACCGCTTTGTCCTGACCTGTGACCGTCTGACCGTCCTGGCTACGCCAGGTGTAGGTCAGTTGGTTACCGTCTTCATCGGTCGACCCTTCGGCACTCAGAGAAACCTGCGCGCCTGCATCAACGGCACCAATCGGACCCGCAATGTGCGCAACCGGTGCGTGGTTCACGGTAGCAGGTTCAGCTGGCGTGTCGTCAGAGGGCACTGGAGCCGGGGTTTCATCAGACGGAACCGGTGCAGGCGTATCGTCAGACGGTGCCGGGGTCGGTTTGACCTCATCTGAAGGCGTAACGGAAGAACCATCGTCGTTCACAATGTTCACGTTGAAGAACTTCTGCACGCATTTGGAGTAGTCACCCTCTTTGAAGGCGCTGAATGGCGTCTGGTAGCCCACCAGCTGGCAAGAGTAGGTCTTACCGTCTGGCGTCTCGTTGCTCCATCCCCAGTCCTGTTCCCAGTAGATTTTCAGCGCGCCAGCGCCGTACTCATCAAACTGTTTCATGTTGGCACAGCCCAGTACTTCGTTCGCCGGTACCGGCACCTTCAGGTAATTAGCAAACTCTTTGTAGTACTTGATACGGTTCTCGGACTGGGCGATTTCGGTTGGGCCACCGCACTCAACGCCGCCGTTGATGATCTGCGTGGTCACGCCGAAGCCCGACACCAGACCGTTCGCTTTATCGTGATCGTTTGGCTGCCAGGTACCGTCAATCACCTGCAACATGCTTGGTTTTGGCGGTTGTGGGTAGGCGAAGAAGAAGATGGCGCTCGCCAGGTTTAACCAGGTATCCGCCACCAGTTCAGGTTTATCCAGCAGCGTGCGGACATCGCCGAACATCGCTTCAGAGAACGGACCATAGTTATAGTTGTACGAAAGCTGCTTCGCGCCACGGCCAAAGTAGCTGACGAAATCGCCGTCTTTATCTTTACCGCAAGGCCAGGTCTGACCCTGCCAGATATCCGGGTTACACTCGCCGTTGTAACCGCCCTTCTGACCTTCGGTCCAGCCCATTTCACGCACATGGACCAGCGCCTGACGCCATTCGGCTTCCGGACGCCAGCTTTCATGACCACCGGTCTCCTGAGCGAAGTGAGCAAACATGGTTGCCAGCTCTTTACGGCAAATCGCGTCACTGTTACGACCGTCATTATAGGTCTTACACAGTGCCGGGAATTTGCCCACCGCTTTCAGGAAGTTGCTGTAGGTATACTCTTTGGCGCGCATCGGGAACAGGTATTCCCAGTCGCTGGCCTTCACGATCCCTTCAACGCGCTTCACGTTTTCTGGGTTGGCGGCCCGGCCAGGCTCAATCTGCTCGACCAGGCTGTTGTCCAGCGTCCGAATGGTATCTTTCACGGATGCCATCAATGGGAAGCTGGTCAACTCCTGCTCTTTCTTTTGCAGATCGCTGGCTTTCAGGGTGTACGGTTCGCTGGCGCTGGCCTGTAACATCGTGGCCTGTGCCATGAACGGTGCAACGCATGCTCCTGCGACGAGTACACTCAGCAATGTCCTTTTATTCATTTCAATTTATCCTGTAAATTATGATTGAGAGAAGTCACATTCCAAGCTGATGTATTAATCCTTTAATAAATCAGCCATAAATATTTTCATTTTCTGAAGAACACGTAACGGCATTCTTCAAAAAATAAAAAATCAACCTGTATAATTCACCTGCTGCGTCATTTTAATTTGCTGGTATTTTTTCCAGACTTTCCGGGCATAGATCATTCGCTGCGGATAATTATCTTTTTTTAAGCCCGCGTTATAGGCACCCACTGCTTCCCAGTTATAACCATAAACTTTAATCATCCCGGACAATATCGACGCCCCCACCATGATTGAGGTGCAAGGTTCTGTCATCAGCCGATACTCATCGATACCTTTGCGTGCGAGTTCGTTAAAATGCGAACTGTTGATTTGCATCAGCCCCACATCACGCGTGCCGTCGTGGTTAACGCCCACCGCGTAGGGATTCATTCCCGATTCCACTTTGGCAATGGCAAATAATAACCAGGGGTCAACGTGATAATAACGAGCCGCGTTATCCCAGCAATTCGCAAAGGTGGTTTGGGTAAATAAAAGTAATAATAAAAGAACACGTTTCATTTCTTTTCCTGACGGTGATTTGCATGGCTCCTTGTGCAAAAAATGTAAGGACTTAGGTTGGGGACCACACCCGAAGTGGGGTGTGGTCCTCCGTTGCGGATTTAATTATCCCGCATCAGGTTCAGACGATTATTTGCAGTCGGTTGCTGCACCTTCTTTCACCCATACATCGCTGTTGCCTGGCTTATCACCACGGGTCCACCACTTCGCACGGTAAACAGAACCTTCATACGTTGTGGTGTCGCCACCGTTGTAAACCACATCAGAGCGCCAGTTGAATTTCACCTGGCTCACCAGTTCCCACGCGTCCGCGTCGAAACCAGGTTTGTTACCCTGCGTCCAGTATTTCGCCTTCCACACCAGGTGATCGGCACTGACGGTATCGCCGCTGTTGTAGATCTTGCTCGCATCCCATGCCGCGTATTTGCTGGCATTCGCATCGACAGGTGCATCGCAGGAACCCTGAGCAGGCTGGTCTGCTGGGACGTCCGCAGGTTCATCAGCCGGTACATCGGCAGGTTCGTCTGCAGGGACATCAGCAGGCACATCGGCAGGGACGTCAGACGGCTCTTCTGCCGCTGGTTTCGGCATCACCGTGACCTGAACGTTCGACTGCACGCTGGTTTTACCATCGGAGACAATCACGCTCAGCGTGTAAGACGATTCAGACGTCAGCTCTGGCGCGGTGATGCTCACGTTCGCGGTATCAGAACCGGTAGCGTGCATATCAGCCGGAACGCTCCAGGCGTAAGTCAGTGCATCGCCATCAGGATCGACAGCCTGCGCATGCAGAGAGTAAGTCTGACCTGCTTCCAGGGTTACAGCTTCCATCTGATTAACCACCGGCGCCTGGTTGGCTTTTGGCGCTTTGTTCAGAACCTGAACATCAACCGAGCTGGAAAGCCCTTTCGCATCTTTCACCGTCAGACGGAATGCCAGCGTCTGGTTGCTGGTCACGGCGGCCACGTTGAAGGACGCTTTTGCTTTGGTGCTGTTGGTGATAGTCACGGTAGGACCGGAAATTTGGGTCCATTTGTAGGTGATTGCATCGCCGTCTGGATCGGTAGACGCTGAGCCATCCAGGGTAACGGTCGCAGGACCGGTCACGCTCTGATCGGCAGCCGTCGCGACAGGTGCATGGTTCGTCACAACAGGATCAACCGGTGTTGAACCTCCGCCTACCAGGCTTTCGTTCATGGCGTTCAGAATATCGCCATTGTCAGAATCGATAGACCAAGAGAACAGACCGCCCAGGTTGTTGGCCAGTACGTACTTCCCTTTTGCGGCAGCAGAACGCGCATCTTCATACGAAATCAGCTCACCGGTGGATTTATTAAAGACATACGGTGCTTCAGCATCGGCATCGTATTTGTATTCCCAACCTGGCTTACCTTTGTACTCATTAACAATCTGGCGGTAGTCAACAACGCCAGGTTCCCACGTCCCTTTAACAGGACCGGTCGCGGTGCCGGTGAATGGGTTGTCGCCAGTCTGACCATGAACGCCAGTCCAGCCACGGCCATACATGCCTGCGCCGACAACGATCTTACCAGGCTGCACACCTTGCGCCAGCAGGGCGTTCACACCGTTTTCCGTGGTGTAGCGGGTGTCTGGTTTCCATGCCGGTGCTTTCAGCGCCGCCTGGTGGCCCAGGTCGGTGTTGCTCCATGCGCCATAGAAGTCATAGCTCATCAGGAAGATATGATCGAGATACTGCTGTGCCGCGGTGTAATCCACATCTTCGATCTTATCCTGACCAGAACCAATGGCGGTGGTCAGCTCATAAGTACGACCGGTTTCAGAGGAGAGTTCGTTCATCATGGTGCGCAGATCGTGCATCAGCGCGGTGTAGGTCGCTTTATCAACCTGTGGATTACCCAGTGCGGCGTTTTCACCACCGCCACCCGGGAACTCCCAGTCAATATCTACGCCGTCAAAGAATTTCCAGGTTTTCAGGAAATCTTTCACGGATGCCACAAAGCGGGCACGGATAGCCGGGTTGTTCATTTGGTAGAACGGGTCAGAGAGCGTCCAGCCACCGATGGATGGCAGAACTTTCAGATCAGGATGTGCTTTTTTCAATGCCATCAGCTGTCCAAAGTTCCCTTTGTACGGGTCGTCCCAGTTAGAGACGCCAGACTGCGGTTTTTGTAACGCGGCCCAGGGATCGTGGATCGCCACGGTATAGTCCTGGCGGCCGTTACAGGCGCGTTTAAGCGCTTCGAAGCTGTTACCGCCTTCAATGGTTTTCAGGCTATCGTTAATGCCGTCGCCGCCACAAATTGGAATAAAGCCGTACAGGATATGGTTCAGGTTAGCTGCCGGAATTTTATCAACCGGGAAGTTACGGTCATAAACGCCCCACTCAGGGAAGTAGGCACCCACCACTTTATCGGTGTGCTGTGCGAAGGATTTGTTGTTCTCCTTCATTGTGGTATTCAGTGGCAGCAAGTGGCTACCATCGGTATCGGCGACAATAATCAGTTTGCTGGCGCTTTTGGTGCAGCCGCTGTTGTTACAGAGCTCAACCTGCTCCTGATAACGGCCCCCTTTTTTCACTTTGAAGTTAGCAGAGCCGGAAGCGCTACCTGCCCCCGTCCAGACGGTCTTGCCATCCAGCAATACTTTTGCAGACGTTGGCGCATCACCGCTCCACACGTTCCACTCAACCTTCACGTCCGCACCATCAGGATGGACTTTGACAAGGCTGTTATAATCCTGCGCGGCCTGATCGACTTCAACAATAGCAAATTTATCATTGCCACTGGTAATAGACGGAGTACCTGGTGCTGCCGCGAATACAGGGCTTGCCGCCGCCGCAACGAAGAGCGCCAGATATTTAGGCTTCATAAATTTCATTTCATTTCCTGATAAATTTATTCGGATAGATTAATTACCCATGTCTTCCTTTAAAACATGGACGATATTTCATACGTTATGTTTTGCACAAAGACTTTCATGGCAAAAACATATATAACGCGTTGCCACTCTCCATTAATAACACTCAAGCCTAAAATCCATTTAGCTTCTGACGCTAACAATACACAGTGTAATTAAAGACGTCTTTCTGTTCTCTTATCGAAAAAATTGACGAAAAAACTTGACCTGCTTGTTTAAATGATGAATCCAAAAGACTGTGCAATAAATATCACCATTCCTGCCACAGCCAGATACGGCCCAAAAGGAATGGTTTGGTTATTTTTACGCAAAGGTTTAAATAATACGTACCCGACGATACCGCTCAGCGCGGCGATCAGTTCTATAGAGGGTAACGCCTGCCAGCCGCACCACGCGCCTAACGCCGCCAGCAGTTTGAAATCTCCGTAGCCGAGTCCTTCTCGCCCGGTGGTCAGGCGAAATGCCCAGTACACCAGCCAGAGCGAAAGATATCCCGCCACCGCACCGTAGACCGCATCCCGCAAGGGTAACGCGTGATCGAAGGTGTGGATTAACAAGCCCGCCCAGAGCAGAGGTTGCGTCAGGGCATCGGGCAAGAGCTGGTAGCGCCCGTCAATGATTGCCAGCGGCAGTAAAAAAGCCGCGAATAACCACAGAGAGAACAGCGTCTGCTCTCCCGGAATACACCACGCGGTGAGGCCGAATAAAAGTGCGGAAAAAAGTTCAATTAAAAAAAGGCGCAGCGGAACAGGAGAACGGCAGTGGTGGCAACGCCCGCCCAGCAGGAGCCAACTGACCAGCGGGATATTCTCCCAGACGGCAAGCCGGTGCTGACAGGCCGGGCAATGGGACGCGGGAAAGAGAAGATTCCCGCTGCCTTCGTCGTTCAACACTATCCCCGGAAGACGCTCTGCCACCACGCCGAGAAAACTCCCCACAATGGCCCCCAGGACTGCACTCGCTGCGGAAAACCCAACCGGATACCCCTCCCGGATCAGGGTGAGCGTCGTCATGCACTCTTTTTCCACGTGAGTTGAATTTCAGCCTTCACGTCACTTAAGTGATCCACCGGCGTGAGATTCATTTTCTCCAGCCTGACGCCGGAGGACAGATTAATTTCGCGCAGCCAGTTTTTTAATTCATATACATTGACCCGGTTCACCACGAATGACAGCATTTGTCCGTCCTGCCGGACATCCGTCAGGGTTAAATTAATCTCGTGTGCACTGTTCTCAACGACGCTGCGCGGATTATTGGTTTTAATCAGCTGCACCGGAAGGTGATTTTTATCTATTTCTTTGCGCATCCAGCTTAGGGTTTCTGTTTGTTGCCTCAGCGTCACTTTACTGTTGTTAATCATATTATCCAATGGAATCACCCCCGAGTAATAAGCCATAGCGCAACCCAGTGCCGCAGCGCCGAGTTTAATGATCACTTTTTCCCTGGTGCTGTACTGTTGATAGCGCGCTTTCACCTGATTGATGCGTTCTTTCATTTATAGGTTCCATTTATCATTGCGGTATAAGGTGCTTCAGTGGAGACCGGCTGGAGCGAGAAATTAAAATGTTCGCGGGTGCGGGTCATAAATTCCTGCAAGGCCGGCTGATTGTCGGCGCTGACATTCAGGGTTATTCCACCGTCAGCCTTGTCATATTCCAGCGAGGTCACTTCCAGTGTTGGTATGCCAGCTTTTATCTGCTCCAGCTCCTCCAGTTGCAGAAATATCCCTTTGGTCTGCTTTTTCATGTTCTGACCAAAATGGTATTTAATATTGGTCTGATGACGCAGGCTCGGGAAATGGTGTTGGTAGAGTTGGATGATCTCCTGCTGCAGGTGCGTTTCCTGCTGAACCAGCATCCAGGCCATGGCGACGCGTGGGCCAATCAACAGCCCAAGTGAGAGCAGCGCCATGGCAAACAGCGTCGCCTGGGTCCCTTTTCCTGCCTTGCCGGTACGCGTTTTAAGACTGAACTCACCGTGCAACAGATTGACGCGGCACGTCTGCCACTGGGGCTGGATGAGCAGCATGGGGTGCTGCCAGGCACGCTGTTCATCGACATCTATTCCCGGCGGGACGTCGCCGTAGCAGCACACCGCACCCTCGCCGCTTTTTGGCATCAGCATCGCCAGCAGGGTTGCGTCCACTACGCACGCCCCATTGGGGGAAAAACGCAGCCAGTAGTGATCGTCCAGTGCCACCACGGTGCTGCCGCCGTGACTTACCGGTAACAACCAGGCGTCAGGCAAAACCTGAACCACCTTGAGTCCCGCTTCGGCGAAAAGCGATAACCACTGCCGCAGGCGTGATGCGTCGATGGCCACGGCGTCAACCTCACGCCCCTTTTTGGCGAGCACGGTCCAGTGCAGGTTGTCCACCTCACCGATCAACGTCTCTTCGGCCATCCAGGAGAACGGCGTCGCCTGAGCGGAAAGCCCTTTTTTGGGTAGCGTAAAGTGCCGGAAGATCATGTCACTGGCGGGTAACAGCAGACAGACGCTTTCCGCCAGCGCATGGCCGGCAAGCGCACTCAGGGATGCCACGCCGTCCAGGGTTTCAACCTGCTGACTACCGGATACACACCACCCTATTTTCCCATCCTCACGGCTGTCAGGACGAATAAAAAGTACCTGTTTCATCATGTTCGACTTATGTTATTCAATCATTCGGTAACGACGCTGCCACGTCACGATCTCCCCGGCTTCGGCATTCACCTGAAGCTGGCTCACCGCGCGGAGCGTTAAATCGTCAGTGTTTCCGGTGTAGTTCACCTGGAAGTAGCGGCTGCTGGTGGAGATCAGCTCCGCCACCTGCGGCACATCGTCTTTTAACTGCGGGAAGGTCTGCTCCAGCACCTTGCTGAACGCCTCCACGTTTTCCCAGCCCTTCTCCGGACGCGCGTCAATCAGACGCACAGCATCATCCCGGGTCAGTTTGCCTGGAAAGAGCGCCGCGAGAACGACTGCCTGCTCGGGCTTGATGGTGTTCACATCCACCTTTGTCGCCGCGTCAGGCAGCGCACAGAGCAGCTTGCTTATGCGAGGCCAGGCCGTGCCCGGGAACGCCGGAAGCTGCTTAATTTCGGCAATGTTGCGCATCATCTGGTTCGCCGGTAAACGCGGCGGCTGCACGCCTGCCCAGGCATCACTCTCCTTCGCCTCTTTTGCTGTGGTGTCATCGCCATCCAGCGAATCCACCAGTTGCAAATAGACCTCTTCGGCAGTGCCCGGGTTTAGGCCACTTTCCGTCAGGATCTGCTCTACAATGCGCTGCTTACGAGGTTTCTCGGGGACAGCCGTACTGGTCTGGTTTGCGGGTTCTTTTTCAGGGCTCACCAGGTTGTTGACGTTGAAACAGTTCTGCGCGTCCTCGACCTGGCCGACCACCGTATAGTCCTCGCCTTGCGTTTCCAGCGGCTGATGCCATTCCCCCTCCGGGTCAAGGGGGTGGCTTTCCCCGCTCGCGTCGCTTTGCAGGCGATCTTTGATGATCTTTTCCTGGGCCAGCATCGCCCAGCGCAGCTGCTGCTGGCTCACCTGATAGTGCGTTTTCTGCAGGTTGCGGCTGAACTGCTGGCTGATTTTTGCCGCCAGCGCCGACATCATCACCAGCAGAATCAACACCACCAGCAGGGCAACCCCTTTCTGTTTATCCATTCTGCTCACGGCTGACCTCCGGGTGCAGAGGGCGTTTCCGGCTGCGGTTGAGGCGGTATCGGTGAGTCTGGCATCGTCTCTGTTGCAGGTGTTTCCGGGCTCGCTTTTTCAGCGGCTGCCGCCTCGGGAATATCCCCCGGGGTTAAAAACACCCAACGCCAGGTTTCACCATTTTTCAGGGTCAGGGTCAGCTCAACGCCGTCGGGCTGGTGTTCCGTATCCGTCCAGCCTGCGACCCAGCCCTGATGATAAAACCGCCATGTCATCGTTTTAACGTCATCGAGAATCGGCACTTCATCAGGCTTTGTTCCCGCAGGGCAGTCGATGGTCGGCCAGACGTCGCGCCAGACGCGCCCCTCTTCCAGCCGCCAGCGCACCCGTTCCAGCTGGATCTGCCCGCTGACGCCGCTTAAGGTCGTCAGCTCAAGCGTGCTGTCATCCTGAAGAAAGCGATCCGGCTCGTTGCGGGGCGCACGCGCCTGAAGCTGCGAAAAATCACGCTCCATCAGGCTCCAGGTACGCTGAAGCTGGTTCAGTTTTGCGGCGCGGGCATCGGTCGCGGAACTGTTGCGCATCGCACCATCCAGGATTTGCCAGGCCAGCGTGCTGATCACCGCAAAAATAGTCAGCGCAATCATGATCTCCAGCAGGGTAAAACCTTGCTGACGCTGCACTTTTTTCACTTTTTCTCTCCTGGTGGAATGATCTGCAGGGCAATCACCGGCTGGCTCTCTTCACCTTCGGCATAGACCTGGACCTCATTCGCCCAACCGTTGTCCGCGGTTTTGACCCGCTGCTTGCGCCAGTTCCAGCTGCGCCCGCCCATGATTTCACTTCCTTTCTCCTGGGCGTCCGGGAAGTCGCTTTTACTCAACTGCGCCTGCGCCAGGAGATTTTCAGCCACCCAGCCCGCCTGTAGCGTGTCGGCCAGCCCGTAGGTAAAACGCACGTTCAACGAGACGGAGTTCATCAGTGCCAGCGCGGCAGTAGAGAAGATCACCAGCGCCACCATCACCTCCAGCAGCGTCATCCCTTTTTGCTTACCGATACATTTAGCCATCGTTCTCTACCTGTACGGGCGAGGCACCTTGCGACACCACGCGGAAATGATGCTGTTTATCAAATGTTTGTAAGGTCAACGTGAAGCGGCTGATCTCCCCGTCAGGCAGAAAAACGATCTGGGGATCGGCGTCCGGCGTGGAGGCCAGTCTTTGCGGCGACAGCGACACGTGCATCTCTTCCGGAAAATGGCCTTTCGTCGTAATTCGGCCTGCGGATAACGGCAACCACTGCCGCTCTCCGTTATTTTCTTTTAACGTCAACAATTGATAACTGTCGGGGGTAATCACCAGCCCGACAATATTCCCGTCCATGACGGCACGATCTGAACCATAATCAACAAGGGCTTTCAATTGCTGGCCAAATATATCCGCACCGCTGCGTGACGGTATCGTGGAGACCACCATCATGGCGCAACTGGCAAATATCACCAGCGCCAGAATAATTTCCAGCAAAGTAAAGCCGCGTTGCTTTTTCATTATTTTGCTTGTTTATCGATTGACCAGTTTGTAATGTCATCGGCGGTATTGGCTTCGCCGTCCGGGCCTGCGGAGAAAATATCCACGGCACCATGTTCACCCGGGCTGACCAGAATATAGTCACTACCCCACGGATCCTGTGGCAGACGGCGAATATAGCCATCCGCACGGTAACCGTTTGGAACAGGCGCGATCTCAGGTTTGGTCACCAGCGCCTGCAGGCCTTGTTCGGTGGTGGGATAACGGTGGTTGTCCAGCTTGTACATATCCAGCGAACCTTCCAGCGCAACAATATCGCTGGTGGCTTTCTGCGCATCCGCTTTCTCTTTGTTACCCATTAAATTAGGCACCACCATACTGGCGAGAACGCCCAAAATAACAATTACCACCATTAATTCGAGCAGCGTAAAGCCCGCCTGGCGTGCCAGGTTTTTGTTTTTCATAGCCATGTTAACCTACCATATTATTAAGTTGCAGAAGCGGTTGTAATATTGACATCACGATAAATAAAACAATCGTGGCCATAGAGACCACCAGCGCCGGTTCGAATACCGACAGCGTTAAAGTAATACGATGCTGTAAAGCCGATTCCTGGTTTTCTGCGGCGCGATCCATTAAGTTCCCTAATTCGCCGCTCTCTTCGCCCGAGGCAATCATATACAGCATGGTGGGCGGAAATAATTTTGCCTGTTCCAGGGCAGAATATAATGTCGCCCCCTGACGGACGGTATCCGCCGCCTGCTCCAGCACCTGACGGGCATACAGATTTTCAATCCCGTCCATCGCGATATACATGCCTTCAAGCAGCGGCACGCTGCTGGCCTGCAAAATGCTCAGCGTACGGATATAGCGGGCGCTGTTAATGGCGCAAACCAGCTTTTTGACGGGCGAGCCGTTGACCAGCCAGCGATGCCACTGGAAGCGGTTTTTCGCGCTTTTAAGCCAGGTTTTAAAACCAATAAAGCCTCCCGCCAGGCTGCCGGCGATATATATCCCGTAAGCCTGCAGGAAATCACTGACGGCAATCAGCGTCCGGGTGGTGAGCGGCAGTTGCTGCTTCATATGGGTAAACTGCTCGATAACCTGCGGCACGACCGCCACCAGCAGAATGCTGATCACCGCTATCGCCACCACCGTCAGGGTAATGGGATAAACCATCGCCTGGGTGAGCTTGCTTTTCATCTTCTGGCGTTGTTCGTTATATTCCGCCAGTTTTTCCAGTACCTCGCCAAGATGACCGGTTTTTTCACCCGCCATCACCAGCGTGCAGTAAAGCTTGTCAAAGGTGCGTGGAAACTGGCTAAACGCGTCAAATAACGTGTGGCCTTCCACCACCTTTTCACGAATCTCGACCACCATCGCCGCCAGCTTTTTGTCTTCGGTCTGCTTTGAAATGGCCTTTAACGCGCTTTCCAGCGGCAACGCGGCATTGATCAGCGTCGACAGCTGACGGGTAAACATCGACAGCACCGGTGTGGAGAGCTTCGCGCCGGTTTGCGCTTTTCCGGAGGCGGTTTTTTCCCGCGTCTCCGTGACGCTTATCGGCATCAGTTTTTGCTCGCGCAGCATCTGACGAACCTGCTTTTGCCCCTCGGCCTGCAGCGTGCCGCGCTGCGTTTTCCCCGCCGCATTCGTCGCGGTCCAGGCGTAGAAGGCCATCAGTCGTCTCCTCCACGTTCCGCCGTCACGCGCATGACTTCTTCCAGCGAGGTCACACCGCTAATCACCTTCAGCAGGCCGTTTTCCCGCAGGCTATAGGCTTGCTTAAACAGCTGCGTTTCAATCGACATCTCATCTTTATCTTCGTGGATAGCGCGACGCATGGTGCTGTCCACCACCAGGAATTCATGGATGCCGGCACGTCCCTGATAGCCACTCTGGCGGCAATGCTCGCAGCCCACAGCGCGGTAAATGGCTTTGGGCGGGGCATCCATAAAGCTGAACAGCGCCATTTCATTGGCATCCAGCGGACTGGTGATCCGGCAATGCGTACACAGCCGGCGCACCAGACGCTGGGCAATGACACCGAGCAACGATGAACCGATTAAAAATGACTCCAGCCCCATATCGCGCAAACGGGTAATGGCCCCGGCTGCGCTGTTGGTGTGCAGGGTCGACATCACCAGGTGCCCGGTGAGGGAGGCCTGCACCGCAATTTGCGCGGTTTCGCCGTCACGGATCTCGCCAATCATCACCACGTCGGGGTCCTGACGCAGAATCGCACGCAAACCGCGGGCAAAGGTCATGTCCACGCGGGGATTAACCTGCGTTTGTCCGACCCCTTCCAGCTCATACTCAATCGGATCTTCCACGGTCAAAATATTGCGTTCATGACCATTGAGCGCCGACAGGATGGCGTACAGCGTGGTACTTTTCCCGGACCCCGTGGGGCCGGTCACCAGGATGATGCCGTGTGGACGGTCAATCAGCCCTTTTAATTTTTCCAGCTCTTCATCAATTAACCCGAGTTTATTGATGTCCGGCTTGAGATTGCTTTTATCGAGCAGGCGCATCACCACGCGCTCGCCATACTGCGAGGGAATGGTAGAAACACGCACGTCAATCGCCTTGCGGCCTATGCGCAGGGAAATACGACCATCCTGCGGCAGACGTTTTTCGGCGATATCCAGTTTGGACATCACCTTAATACGCGAAACCAGCAGCGGCGCGAGTTTACGCGCCGGTTGCAGTACCGGGCGTAACACGCCATCGACGCGAAAGCGAATGCTCAGCGTGCGCTCAAAGGTTTCGATATGAATATCCGACGCGCCGTCTTTGACCGCTTCACCAAGAATGGCGTTGATCAGACGGATCACCGGCGAGTTTTCGTCGTTATCCAGCAGATCTTCGTTATCCGGTATATCCTCAGTCAGCGCCATCAGGTCGATATCCGCATCCATATCGTCAACCATCTGTTGCGATACGCCGCTGCTTTGCTGCCAGATCTTCGCCAGCATCTCCTCAAAGGCTTCTGCCGTCAGGCTCACCGGGACAAAAGATCGCCCCAGCACACGCCTCATCTCCAGTAGCGCGAAGGCGGGCGCATCGTCACGAACATAAACGGTATCGTTGTAATAAAGAACGCCGTTATCCTTCGCGTAGCTACTGCTGCATAAGTGTTTGCTTAATTCGTCCACGTCACACCTCCGGGTTACTCTTTAAAAGGGTTACGTGAGGCGGTTGCGCTGGTTTTCACCGGTGCGGCGCTGTTGGTGGCCGGAAACGCAGGCAAAACAGGCGCGTCGTCATTCTCAAGAATGCCCAGTTTTTTCTCTTCCATGCGCTGCTGCTGGCGCGCGCGGATCTGGTCATATTTTTCTTTTGACGCGGCGCTGTAGTTGTCGTCATCACGCAACACGGTGGTGTGAATAAACACCATCAGGTTACGCTTCGAGGTATCCTGCGAGGTGTAGCGGAATAACTGGCCCACCAGCGGAATATCCCCTAATAACGGCACCTTAGAGACGGACTGTTTATTCACGTTCTCCATCAGACCGCCCAGCACCACGGTCTGCCCGCTGTGCACCATTACTTCGTTATTAATGGTGCGAGTGTTAAAGGTTGGGCCGAGGCTCGCATCTTCCGTCGCGCTGTTATCCACGCTGGAGACTTCCTGCTCAATTTTGAGGTGAATCATGTCACCGTCGTTGATCTGCGGAACAATCTTCAGCTTGGTCCCCACGGTTTTACGCTCAACGGAGTTAAAGACGTTATCCCCGCTGGTCGTCTGCGAACCGGACAGAACCGGTACGTCCTGACCGACGTTAAATGACGCTTCTTTGTTATCCAGCGTCACCACGCTCGGCGTGGAGAGGATGTCGTTTTTGCCGTCGGTCGACAGGGCCGTCATCAGCGCACCAAAGTCGCCGTTAAAGAAGCCGGTCGCCAGGCCCGTAAAGCCCGCCCCTTTCATCACGCCATCTTTCACCTGGCTGATAGGCAGGCCGGTCGAGCCAAACTGCACGCCGCCGTGTTTGCTGGTCCACTGCACGCCTAAATCCAGGCCGTTACCGTCCTGCACTTCAGCAATGATCGCCTCCACCAGCACCTGTGGACGACGAATATCCAGTTTGTCGATCACCTTTTCCAGTGAGTTCATCACATTAGGCTGGGCGGTGATCACCAGCGAGTTAGTGGACTCGTCTGCGGTGATATTCAGGTCGCTCTGAGCGGACGGACTTTTGGTCTTAGCTGCGCCGGGCTTGTCTTTTAGCTGCTCGCCAATCCCGGTCAACACCGGCACCACCTTGGTGGCGCTGGCATATTTCAGGTAGAAGACGCGGGTATTCCCCTCGTTATTCTGCTCACGGTCCAGCTGGCCAATCAGCGCCCGCGTCCGTGCCCGGGCATCTTCCGACCCGCTGATCACCAGGCTGTTAGTTTCGTCATCCGCCACCACTTTGGTGGCAAGTTGTGGCGCGTTCTGCCCTTTTTGCTCTTCGTTGTTGAGGTTGTTCAGCATGTCCGAAAGAGCTTTCGACGAGGCATAATGCAACGGCACAATTTCGCGACGCTGAATGCCGTCTCTGTCGACGCGCTCGACCAGGTCAACCAGACGATTCACCACCGACGCTTTACCGGTTAACAACAGCACGTTCGACGGTTCAAAATGGACCACGTTACCAATGCCGGTGGCATCGTTAAGCTGGCGCAGAAGCGGAGCCAGCTCGCGCACCGGAACGTTTTCCATCCGCACGACGCGGGTGATGATCTCATCGCCTTTGCCCGGATTCTTGCTGTCGGCCAGCGGTACACCTGCGGTACGCGCCACGCTTGAGCGCACCACCTTCACCATGCCGTTATCCATCGGGATCACCGACAGACCATACAGATCCAGCACGCTTAAGAAGAACTGGTAATACTCATCTTCGGTCAGCACGTTATAGGTTCTGACCGAAACCGAACCCTGTACGGAGGGATCGACCAGAATGGTTTTATTTAAATTGCGGCTCACCGTGTCAATAAATTCACGGATATCCGTATTCTTAAAACTGGCGCTAAAGTTTGCTGCAAGCAGCGAACTGGAATATAACGACAATGCGGTCAGCGCCACGCATGCCCATGGAAATTTCTTCATATCTGCACACTTTTAATTGTTTAAAACATTAACCCGGATATTTTCAAGGTGAGCGTGGCGTCTGACGACAACCTCGGCCTCTTTCATTTTCGACCAGTTGGCGATGATATTTTTCGCCTCATTTGCTTCGGTCATATCGACGGAATTGACTTTCACCACCACATCACCTTTTTTCAGCCCTGTATGCTGATAAAAGGGCGATGCATTCCTTGGATTAATGTTATAGCCTTCCAGCTGCCCTTTTTCGATTAACGGCTTTAACACCAGATAATCATCAAGATGCACACTTTCTGCACCCGCATCTTTTGTCGATTTGGTTACCGGGTTGCTCTCAACGCCCCCCTTAAAATAGTCGGGCTTTTTCAGCGCCAGCGTCTGTGTCGCCCCTTCATAATGAACGAGCACGTTGTCTTTATTAATGGCTTCAATCCAGGCGTCGTTAAAACCGACCAGGTTTTCGCCTTCGCGATAGCTTTGTTGTCCACCGGGCGTTTTGATGACGGCAAAGGACAACCACGCATCATCACTGCTGATAATGCCTTCCAGCTCCGCCGCCAGCGGGGCTTTTACCGCAACGGCTGAATTGGTCTGGCGTACCGCCCGGGTAAAGAGCGCAAACGGTTTTTCCTCAGCGGCTTTTATTTGTGGTTTTTTATCCGCCACTGCCAGCTTATTTGACACTTTTTTATAATCTTTAACGACGACGTAACCTTGCTGGCCGCAAAAAAGCAGCAGCGCAAACATAATGCAAGGTGTTATCCATCGGGATAGGGAAGAAAACATCATTATTCATCTGGCCTTGAGCATAGCGAAAATAAGCAGCGTCGTGCTGCGCCAATATGTGAGGTAAAGAGTAATAATATTGACCGGTTACGCCTATCGCCTTTGCCATTATCTTTCATAAAGAAAAATATTGACGACAGAAAAATCGAATGTTAGGCATCAGCAACAGGTTATTTTTACCCTGTGCGAAAATTGACCCATGTCACGGCTTACCTTATTTTCCCTGTCATTGCTATTCATGTAAGAGACGGTAAGTCGTTATGTATCAGAGCCATTTTAATTTCAACACCCTGCCCTTTAAAAAGGTGACCCGGGCCGCGGGTGACTTTTTTGTGCCTTATCATCAGGACGTGTTCAACCTGCTGAAAGAGAAAACGCGTCAGGCAGGAATCGTCGGACTCTTTAGTAACGACACGTCGCTGCTCAACCAGTTCAGCGATGCGCTTAAAGCGCCCGCGAGTCAGGCCGTGAATGCTTTTCCAAAGCTTGGCGCCAGCAGCCTGCTGTATAAGCTCAATCCCACAACGAAAGAGAGCAAAAACCGTCTTCAGGCTGTGGATGCCATCCTGCGCAACTGGCAGGACGAGAAACTGAAAAGCAAAGTGCTGGTGATTTCGCAAATTCAGGCGATGAAAGAGAGTGCTCTGACCGTTTTTAGCATGCTGCTGACCCGGGCGCAGGAGCGAGACTTTCGCTTGTCGATTGTATTGATGGGCTCACCGGAGCAGGAAAAGGGTCTGCTGCAACAGCCCGGCCTCGCCCAGAGTATGCATACCCACCACACCCTGCGCCCGTTAACCTGCCGGGAATATCAGCATTATGTCCAGATGCAGTGTGAAGCCCACGGGGCGGACACCTCCCCTGTTACACCGGCCCGCGTACGTCAAATGCATGCGCTGACCAAAGGGCATATCGGCACGTTCAACGAGCTGGCCCATCTTTCCCTGCTGGCGGCGTGGACAGAGCGTGCGGCTCAGGTCAGCCCGCGCCATGTACGTCTGGCGGCGGGTGAGATCCTGCCCGCCCGCAAGCAGACAAAACGTCTGGCCTTCGCCGGTCTTATGGCTTCTGCACTCTTCGCCGCCTGCGGCTGGATGCTGACGCCAACCCTTAACGCCCATCTGCCGGTTCCGCTGCCTGTTCCGGTGAGCTGGAAACAGCCCGCAGCGAAGCCACACGTCGCTGTCGTGCCCGAAATAGAGAACGAAATGGTCAATCAGCCTGACGCTATGCACCAGCTCTATGTGATGTGGGGGTATGACGCTTCGGCGGAAGATGCGCTGTGCCAGAACGCAGGGCGGGTCAACCTGATGTGTAAACAGGGAAATGCCCCGGTGTCGACGCTGGTCAACGAGGGATATCCGTGGGTCAGCGAGTTGAAAACGGGTAATCATCTTAACTATGCCGTGGTGGCGCGCGTCGGGGAAAAATCCCTCGATCTGCTCATGAATAACCGCACCTGGCAGGTGAGTCGTAACTGGTTCAATCAGCATGCCACCGGGAATTACACCCAACTGCACCGCCTGACGCCGGAAGGCAAAGATGCCATCACCGCCGCCAGCGACAGCAAGGACGTGAGCTGGCTCGATCAGCAACTCAGCCTTGCCCTCGCCCAGCCTGAAACCCATTCGCAAAACTGGACCGCCGAGATGATGAAACGCACGCGGGAATTCCAGAAAAAAATGAACTTACACGTGGATGGTATTCCGGGTGAAGAGACGTTGATGCAGCTTATGCTTGAGACCCATACCACGCCGAGCGTGCTGCTCCAGGCATCCCGTTCCAGCGATATGCCCTCTATGGAGAAAAAGTCATAATGTCCACCATCTGTCTGGCTGCTCAGCGCAGCTTTACCACCGGGGAGGCCGTCTGGTTTTCCTGGCGCCTGCCCAGCCTGAAAAAACTGGCCGGCCACACGTTAATCTGGGTTCTGGGAATCTGCGCGGTGCTCGTCGCCGGGCTTTATGCGCATACCTGGTGGAGCTTACGCCAGCCGGCTCCGGTGGTGAAAAACGTCAGCATCACGCAACCGGAAACCCAGCTTTCGGATATGCATTATGTCTACGTCAGTAAACCGTTCCCGCATCCTGAATCGCACCCGATGCCGGCACCCGCTGTTCAGGCAATGCCGCCGATGGAAGATATTCCAATTAATACTAATGATGCGGACTGGCAGCAGGCCCCCGGGAGCGCAGAGACGCACGATCGCGATACCTTGCCGGGAACCGAGCCTCATGCCGACCCGGAATCACCGGATCAGCCAGAAAATAACGATCTAAAAGCGCTGTTTATGCATGCCATGCAGGAGCAAGAGAAGGATTATTCACAGGGAAAAATTCCTGCGCCACCGATCGATGAAACGCAGGAAAATGCGCGGCCCCCGTTAAGTCAAAAAGGAGACCGGCTGGAGTAGTTAATATTTTTCCGGCAGGGTTGAAAGCGTAATCAGGCGTCCTTTTTCAACCACAATATATTGACCTTTTTTCAGGTCAGAGAGGATTTTAATAATGGTACTGCGTGCCAGGTTGGTGTATTCCTGAATATAGTCATAAACGTTAATATCACGTTGATGATGGACAATCAGTTCGTTAATTTCGAGGAGGAATTCACGCACAACCGAATAGGCGCTGCGGGCGACTAATACATCGTCACGCTTGCTGAGCATGCAAATGTACCAGGCCAGCACTTTAGTCAGTTCCGGCCACAGGCCTCGCTCGGTGATCAGTTGTTCAAACGCCTCTTTTTTGATGGTGCGCACCACCGTATTGGCTCGGACCAGACCGTAAACATGCGATGAGTTATAGAAGATAGCAGACAGGCCAAAAATGCACTGACCCTGAAGCGTGAACATGCACAGTTCATCAGATTTGCGGCGGAATTCGACTTCTCCGCTGATGATAATATGAATGCAGTCAGCGTCAGAAGTGGTAATTTTTTGCCATTTCTTTAACGTTTTTTCTTCATAACCTGACGTGGCAGAAATAATGGCTTCCATTTCTTGTTGCGGACGTAATTTTTTACCGTAGATGCTTAACATTGTTATACCCGTTTAAGATGCTTTATTTTAGATGAGAGTCAGCCGCGGTATTTAACCGGAGGCGAGCGATCAATTATGATGAAATAAAAACTAAGATAATTTTATTATGCTAGCGATGTTTTGACATTGCTTAGCAAGCTATGGATGTATAGTAATCGCAGGTAATTTTAAGTCAATTAACTAAAAATGAATTGAGTTTAAACTTAAGATTAATCTTAATGAAGATATAACTAAAAGTAAGCGTATTCGATTGTATTATCGAAGAATTACCCCTGCCCGTATTTTTCTAATAACGCTTCGGCAATGGCCATTGTTTCTATATCAGCTACACCCTGCCAATTACTGGGGCGAAAGTGCATCTGGAACGCCATTATTATCCGCTTATTTTGTGCGGGGTTATTATTTTGCTGAACGTCGTAACCGTATCGCCCCAGCAAATCGAGCAGGGCAGCTTCGTCAACAGGTTGGTCAGGCGGTTGCCCATTTATATAAAAAGCCACCCGCGCCGGATCGGGCCAGGCACCAATCCCCTGTTGCGCCAGTTCGCGCCACGGGAATAACGGACCCGGATCGTCTTTACGCTGTGGAGCAATATCCGCATGCGCGACCACGTTCTGCGGCTGGATGTCGTAACGGGCGATGATATCTTTCGCCAGTGGGATCAGCGCGGCTATTTGCGTCGGCTCAAACGGGTAAAAGATCTTCACGCCGTCCTTTTTTTGCCAGCCCCGATTTTCCAGCTCAATGCCAATAGAGGTGTCATTGATACGGTTGGTGCCGCGCCAGAAGCTGATCCCGGCATGCCAGGCCAGCTCGCTTTCCGGTACCAGTTGCCAGATACGCGGTTTGCCGTCAGGCGCAGGGGGTTTCGCGGGAATAAGGTAGTGTGAACTGACGTTTTTATCCGTCAGTGTGGCCAGCGAGCGGTCAAAATCATCGGCGGTATAATGGATAACCAGCACTTTAATGCGCGGATACGCCGCCTGAGCCTGGTGCCGGGTGTCCAGTTCATAGGCCCCTTTATCCACAATCCCGTTATCAGAAACGCATCCTGCCAGCAGCATCGCCAGCAGGATGGACGAGAGCGCACGCCTCATCGACGGGTTTTCACCGCCGTACCGCTGACGCTCACCATCAGCATGCTGGCGTCTTTCCCCACCGTTTCGTAGTCGATATCAATCCCGACCACCGCATCGGCGCCCAGCGCTTTAGCCTGCTCGCCCAGCTCTTTAAAGGCGATTTCGCGCGCTTTGCGCAGCTCTTTTTCATACGCGCCAGAACGGCCGCCAACAATATCGCGAATACCGGCAAAGAAATCCCGGAAAATGTTTGCTCCCAGAATCGCTTCGCCCGTCACGACACCGCAATACTCGATAATGGGCTGCCCTTCCAGGGTTGGCGTAGTTGAAAACTGCATTCTCTTTCTCCTTCTGTTTTTGCCCTGAATCTTTCACGTTGCAGGAAGTCGGCAAGTGCGTTCAATACCTTAGTCACAACATTATCGGTTCGTTACGCTATGATTGAAAGGATAGTTAATAAATAAGGAAATCAACATGCGCTTCTCTGCTTTAACGCTTTTAGTGCCTTGCGCGCTGGTGCTCAGCGCGTGCACCACACCGGTCACGCCAGCCTTTAAGGATATTGGAACCCGCAGCGGCCCCTGTATAGAGGGCGGCCCGGATACCGTGGCGCAGCAATTCTATGATTATCGTATTCAACACCGCAGCAATGACATGACCGCCCTGCGTCCTTATCTGAGCGATGGTCTGGCAAAACTGTTGAACGATACGAACCGCGATCCGCAGCATTCTGCGCTGCTTAAATCCGATCCGTTCTCCAGCCGAACCACCCTGCCGGAAACCGCAGAGGTCGCCAGCGCGTCAACCATCCCCAATACGGATGCACGCAACATTCCCCTGCGCGTGAAGCTGACCCAGGGCACCCAGACCTGGCAGGACGAAGTGCTGATGATCCGCGAGGGTCAATGCTGGGCCGTGGACGACGTACGCTACCTCGGCGGCAGCGTTCATGCCCCTGCCGGGACGCTGCGCCAGTCCCTCGAAAACCGTTAAAAAAACGTTAACCCCGTAAAATGTCCGGCATTTCTGATGGAATGCCGACATTTATACTCACCCCCTATGCCTTCCGCTATTTTGTGCTATGTTTAAACAGAAATTCGGTTTATATTTAACTTTTAACGCATAAATATTGCATAACTATTCTGTCAACGGTACTATCTGCGGCCTCAATTGCTATAGATTGCCTGGATGAGTAAAGACTGCCCCGATGAGTATTCAACTAAACGGCATTAACTGCTTCTACGGCGCACACCAGGCGCTGTTCGACATCACGCTGAACTGCCCAGAGGGCGAAACGCTGGTTTTGCTTGGCCCAAGCGGTGCAGGTAAAAGCTCTCTTCTGCGTGTCCTCAATCTGCTTGAAATGCCCCGTTCGGGCACGCTGGCTATTGCCGGTAATCATTTCGATTTTGCGAAAACGCCGTCTGATAAAGCGATTCGTGAACTGCGTCAAAATGTGGGTATGGTTTTCCAGCAATACAATCTTTGGCCGCACCTCACTGTGGTACAAAACCTGATTGAAGCGCCGTGCCGTGTGCTCGGCCTGAGCAAAGATCAGGCGATGGCGCGTGCCGAAAAGCTGCTGGAGCGTCTGCGTCTGAAACCCTATAGCGATCGCTATCCTTTGCACCTGTCGGGTGGTCAGCAGCAACGTGTGGCGATTGCCCGTGCGCTGATGATGGAGCCTGCGGTTCTGCTGTTTGACGAACCCACCGCCGCGCTGGATCCGGAAATTACCGCTCAGATCGTCAGCATTATTCGCGAGCTGGCTGAAACCAACATTACGCAGGTCATCGTGACCCACGAAGTGGAAGTGGCGCGTAAAACCGCCAGCCGCGTGGTGTACATGGAAAACGGCTATATCGTGGAGCAAGGCGACGCGCGCTGCTTTACCGATCCGCAAACCGACGCGTTTAAAAACTATTTATCTCACTGATGTGTTAGGGAAAATGACAATGAAAAAAGTATTGATCGCCGCGCTGCTCGCCAGCATCAGCCTTTCCGCTACCGCAGCACAGACTATTCGTTTCGCGACGGAAGCCTCTTATCCTCCGTTTGAATCTATCGATGCCAACAATAAAATTGTCGGCTTTGATGTCGATCTGGCCAACGCCCTGTGTAAAGAGATCGATGCGACCTGTACCTTCAGCAATCAGGCGTTTGACAGCCTGATCCCAAGCCTGAAATTCCGCCGCATCGACGCAGTCATGGCCGGTATGGACATTACCCCTGAGCGTGAAAAACAGGTTCTGTTCACCACGCCTTACTATGACAACTCGGCGCTGTTCATCGGTCAAAAAGGCAAGTTTGCCTCTGTCGACCTGCTGAAAGGCAAAAAAGTCGGTGTGCAGAACGGCACCACGCACCAGAAATTCATCATGGATAAACATCCGGAAATCACCACCGTGCCTTACGACAGCTACCAGAATGCGAAGCTCGATCTGCAGAATGGTCGTATTGACGCCGTGTTTGGCGATACCGCCGTGGTGACCGAATGGCTGAAAGCCAACGACAAACTGGCGGCTGTGGGCGATAAAGTTACCGATAAAGATTACTTCGGCACAGGTCTGGGTATCGCGGTTCGTCAGGGCAACACTGAGCTGCAGCAGAAATTTAACGCTGCGCTGGAAAAAGTGAAGAAAGACGGGACCTACCAGACTATCTACGCTAAATGGTTCCAGAAGTAAGATCTGATGAACGAAATTTTTCCTTTAGCAAGCGCCGCCGGGATGACCGTCGGCCTTGCCGTTTGTGCCCTGATTATCGGGCTGGCGCTGGCCATGTTCTTCGCGGTGTGGGAGTCAGTAAAATGGCGTCCTATCGCCTGGCTTGGCTCCGCGCTGGTGACGGTGCTGCGTGGACTGCCTGAAATTCTGGTGGTTCTGTTTATCTATTTTGGCTCGTCTCAGCTGCTGCTGATGTTATCGGATGGCTTTACGCTCAATCTGGGGTTTATCCAGATTCCGGTGCAGATGCAGATTGAGAACTTTGACGTTAGCCCGTTCCTGTGCGGCGTGATCGCCCTCTCTCTGCTCTATTCTGCCTACGCCTCGCAAACCCTGCGCGGTGCGTTAAAAGCCGTGCCTGCGGGTCAGTGGGAATCGGGCCAGGCGCTGGGCATGAAAAAGAGCGCGATTTTCTTCCGCCTGGTGATGCCGCAAATGTGGCGTCATGCCCTGCCAGGCTTAGGTAATCAGTGGCTGGTGCTGTTAAAAGACACCGCGCTGGTCAGCCTGATTAGCGTGAATGATTTAATGCTGCAAACCAAAAGCATCGCCACCCGCACCCAGGAACCTTTTACCTGGTATATCGTTGCGGCGGCCATCTACCTGGTGATCACGTTGCTGAGCCAATACATCCTCAAACGTATTGACCTGCGCGCAACGCGTTTTGAACGGAGACCGGGCTGATGCTTGAATATTTACCTGAATTAATGAAAGGGCTGCACACCAGCCTGACGCTTACCGTGGCGTCAATTGTGGTGGCCCTGATTCTGGCCCTGTTTTTCACCATCGTTCTGACGCTGAAAACACCGGTGCTGGTCTGGGTGGTGCGTGCCTATATCACCCTGTTTACCGGCACCCCGCTGCTGGTGCAGATCTTCCTGATTTACTACGGGCCAGGCCAGTTCCCTTCTTTGCAGGAGTACCCGGTTGTCTGGCATTTGCTGTCAGAACCCTGGCTCTGTGCGCTCATCGCCCTCTCGCTGAACAGCGCAGCGTACACCACGCAGCTGTTTTACGGTGCGATTCGCGCCATTCCCGAAGGCCAGTGGCAATCCTGTGGCGCACTGGGAATGAGCAAGAAAGATACTCTGGCGATCCTGTTGCCTTACGCCTTTAAGCGCGCGCTGTCGTCCTACTCCAACGAAGTGGTGCTGGTATTCAAGAGCACCTCTCTGGCGTACACCATCACGCTGATGGAGGTCATGGGTCACGGTCAGCTGCTTTACGGACGCACTTATGATGTGATGGTCTTCGGGGCTGCGGGGCTGGTGTATCTGGTGGTGAATGGTCTGCTCACGCTGCTGATGCGCCTGATCGAACGTAAAGCCTTAGCATTCGAGCGCAGAAACTAGCCGTATTGGTTTCGCCTTAATCGTCGGATTAAGTGCATAACTGCATATCATAAATGGCGGATAACCTTTTGGGTTGTCCGCTTTTTTTTATTCCACACATAATATTTAATCATTTTTATTGCATATAAATTCAATAAATGGCATTGTTATTTTCATACCGCAGACACGGTGCATAAGACAGATTGACAGACGGGAGCATTACCATGAAAAAGTTAGTTCTGGCCGCATTACTCGCCACTTTCGCTGCCGGCGCAACGGCCGCAGACAAAATCAGTTTTGGTGTTTCAGCCACCTATCCGCCGTTTGAATCGCTGGATGCCAGCAATCAGATCGTCGGGTTTGATATCGATCTGGCCAAAGCACTCTGCAAACAGATGCAGGCCGACTGCACCTTTACCAACCATGCCTTTGACAGCCTGATCCCGTCACTTAAATTCAAAAAATACGATGCGGTGATTTCGGGTATGGATATTACGCCGGAGCGCAGCAAGCAGGTGACGTTCAGCGACCCGTACTACGCGAACTCAGCGGTGGTGATTGCCAAGAAAGATTCCTATAAAACCTTTGCTGATTTGAAAGGCAAACGCATCGGGATGGAAAACGGCACCACGCATCAGAAATACCTGCAGGACAAACATCCTGAAGTGAAAACCGTGGCTTACGATAGCTACCAGAATGCGATTATCGACCTGAAAAATGGCCGTATTGATGGTGTGTTTGGTGATACCGCCGTGGTGAACGAATGGCTGAAAACCAACCCGCAGCTGGGCACCGCAACGGAAAAAGTGACCGACCCGCAGTACTTCGGTACAGGTCTCGGCATCGCTGTACGTCCGGATAATAAAGCCCTGGTGGAAAAACTGAACGGTGCGCTGAAAGCGATTAAAGCTGACGGTACGTACCAGAAAATCAGCGACCAGTGGTTCCCGCAATAACCTGTATTCGTTGACCGGGCAGCGTAACGCCGCCCGGCACGGTTTTATAACGGCACAAAGAAGCGAAAACGCGCCCCGCTCACCGAATCCATCAGTCTGATCCCGCCACCGTGCAGTTCCAGCATTCGCTTGACGATCAATAGCCCCAACCCGCCGCGATTTTCCCGCGACGCCTGAGGACTGAGTGCAGAAGGCCGCATAAACAGCGCATCGCGCAGCGTACTATCCACCCCCGACCCACTGTCTGCGACCTCGACCTGTAGCTGTTCGTTCTCCTGCCACACCGCCAGACGGATCTCGCCACCGGCTGGCGTATGACGGATGGCGTTATCCAGCAGATTGGTCACCACCCGCTCAATCATCGACACGTCCGCATTCAGCAGTGGCAAACGGCCAGGCACGTCAATATGCAGCTGTAACTCGCGCGTGCGCGCCGTTAATTCAAACTTCTGCGCCACGTCTGAAATCAGCTCCCCCATGGCAAAACGTTCACGCTGGGGTTTGATACCGCCGTGCTCAAGGCGCGCCAGTTCAAACAGCTGCTGCGAAAGATGACGCACTTTTTGTCCCTGTCGTAGCGCGGTAGCAAGATACTGCTTATGCTCCTGCGGCGTTAGGGAAGCGGACTTAAGCGTCAGCGTCTCCAGATAGCCCAGCAGAGAGGTCAGCGGCGTGCGTAAATCATGTGAAATATTGGCAATGAACTCCCGGCGCTGACGGTCGCTGTCGGCGAGCTGATCCCACTGAGAGGTAATTTTGCGCGCCAGCTCGATAAAGGTATTGCGCAGGATCGCCACTTCGTCGTTCACCGCTGGCTCCAGCGGCTCTGCGGCCAGCTGTTTAATGGCGCTGATGCTGTCCTGCTCAAGGCCTGTCACCTCGCGCGTCAGACGTTTAACGGGACGTGTCACCCAGTACCAGACCACCAGCCCCGCCAGCAGGCCAAACATCGCCACCAGCAGCAACGACCACAGAACGGTGCTCCAGAGTGCTTTATGCCAGGCCATTTCCGCCAGTGCATTCGACTCCTCGCCCTGCAGGATAATGTACAAATAGCCTTTCAGTTCGCCATCCTGACGCAGGGGCGTGGCGCTAAAAACTTTCTTATTCTGACTGCGCGGATCGTCACCTAAAACCGGAATTGCCGTCCCGCTCAGGAAGGTCTGAATCGGCGCCAGATCGATTTTTTGCCGCTGAATATGGCCCGGCGGCGCGGCATCGGCCAGAACATCACCGTCCGGGGAGATCACGTACAGCTCAACGCTCGGATTAAAGGTCATCAACCGGTCAAACAGGGGTTTCAGCGCGTCACGATCGACGCGGCCCTGCGCATCCAGAATCGGCTCCCGCTGCACAATCTGCTGCGCCAGACCGCCAGAGAGCCGCTGCACCATGGCATTTCCGTACTGCATGCTGCTGTAGAGTTGTACGACGCAGGCGACCGTCGCGCAGAGCATCATCAGCAGGACAAACAGCACCGTCAGGCGCTGACCCAGGCTAAAGCGTCGCATCATGATGTAGCTCCGCAAATTTGTAGCCTTTGCCCCAGACGGTGCGAATGATCTCCGGCTCGGCGGCGTCTTTCTCTATCTTGATACGCAGGCGGTTAATGTGAGTGTTAACGGTGTGCTCATACCCTTCGTGTTGATAGCCCCAGACCTGCTCCAGTAGCGCCAGGCGAGAGAAGACTTCACCCGGATGGCGGGCAAAAAAGTAGAGTAATTCAAATTCACGCGGGGTGAGATCGACCTCCTGACCCTGCAGGCGCACGGTACGCGCCAGCGGATCGAGCGTCAGGCCATGCGCCTGGATTTGCCCGGCCGTTTGTGCCTGCCCCATCGCCTGCTGGCGACGGAACAGCGCTTTGATCCGCGCAATCAGCTCCTGCACCGAAAAGGGTTTAGCCAGATAATCATCGGCGCCGGTTTCAAGCCCGGTGATGCGGTCCGTTTCACTGCTGCGGGCGCTGATGATAATAATCGGCAGGTAGCGGGTCATCTGGCGAATACGACGGCAAATCTCCAGGCCATCAACGTTGGGCAGCATCAGATCGAGGATCACCGCGTCCCAGGGTTGTTTTTCAAGAAGGTGTAATGCGTTGGCCCCATCGGATTCATGGGTTATGGCGTAGCCTTCGTCTTCCAGGTTAAGACGCAGGAGCGCCGCGATATCGTGGTCATCTTCCACCAGCAGGATCTGCTTCATCGGTAAGCCTTCATTCAATTCTTATGCCTTAAGCTTACCTGATTTCCCCCCGGGGAAGAGTTCACATTTTGTTGAACATTGCGCGATACAGGCGCCGGGGGGCGGCTGCCCCTGATCCGGCAAGAGACGGAAGTGTGTTATCAGTTAAGGGTTTTTGACCAGTAACGTCAGCACTTCATAATGCGCGGTATGCGGAAACATATCAAAAAGCTGCGCGCGCGCGATGCGGTAACCCGGCAGGCGGGCAATATCTTTTGCCATCGTCCGGGCGTTACAGCTGGAATAGACGATATACGCTGGTGCCATCTGGCTCAGGTAATCACACAGGGCGTCACCAATGCCCCGACGCGGCGGGTTCACCAGCACCAGCTCCGGCACGTTGTCCTGTCCGGTGGCAAACTGTGTGGAGTCCAGCGCCTGAAAATGAAGCTGGGTTAAGCCCAGCTCCGTGGCAGATTGCTTCGCGCAGGCGATCGCCTCCGGTGAGATTTCAATGCCCGTCAGGGTCATGTCGGGCGTTGCGCAGTGCAGCCCAAACCCCCCGACGCCGCAGAAGAGATCCCACATATGCCTGACCGGAAGCTGACGTACCCAGTCGCGGGCCGTGGCGTACAACTGGCTGGCGACCATCGGGTTAGTCTGGAAGAAACTCTGCGGACGGATCCACAGCGGCACCTCATTGAATTTTTCGGCCAGTGCCTGTTGGGCGGTGAAAAAGATCTCTTTTTCTCCTTCCAGAATCGCCATATGCACCGGTTGAATATTGGCGGTCACCACCCTAAGCTGTGGCAACTGTTGCATAAGCCACGGCAGTGCTGCACGTAGCTGCTCCACTTTCGCTTCTGAACGCAACACGAAACGCAGCATCATGCCCCCGTCGCGCTGGCTTTCGGTCAGCAGGATGAACTTCAACTCGCCGCGTTTACGCGCAACGTTGTAGGGCGTTAACCCTGCCCGGGCGATAAAAGGTTTCAGTGCGGCAAAGACGGGCGCAAAAGAGGCAGGATAAAGCGGGCATTCCGTGAGATCTTCCGGCGTACCGTCGCGATGCAGCATGCCCAACAGCGGTTTTTCAACGCTGCCGCTGACCACCATTTTGGCTTTATTACGAAAGCCCTGCTCGGGCCCACTGACGGGTGCGCCCCACTCGCCCACGGCGTGCCCGGCCAGCAGATGCTGCAGGTCGCTCATTTTGGCGGCGAGTTGTTGGGTGACCGGCTGTTCTATCCACTGACAGGAGCGACAGCGACCGGCGTCATAAAGTGCGCACTGCATAGGAAAACCTTAAAAATAACGGGGCTGCGATTATACACATTATTGCAGCTGGAAAAACCGTCGGCTGGAAGCAGGCAAATACAGCAGGCACAGTACCAGCAGATCCGGCAGTTTTTGCATCACCAGCGAGTGAAAAATCTCTCGTTTTGACTCACCCGGAATGCTGAATAGCTCCGGATAGCCGTAACCCAGCGACGCGGCCCACAGATAGACCGTGGCGATAATCTGGGTCAGCAAATAGCCCCAACGCGCCCAGTTACGCCCTTTCACCAGCGAAAACGCACAGAGTATTTCGATAAACACCAGCATCAGGCTGCTAAAAAAGACCAGCGTCAGGGTCCACGTCTGCACGCTGCGATGAATAAACTCTCCCAGCCCCCGCATGCCCAGCGTGTTGAAAATCATCAACAGATCGAGGCAGCGAATCATAATAATGGCGAGCGCCGCCACCTGCACAAGCGCAGGGACGTTCAGTCGGGCATGCGAATAACGTGATTTAGTCAAGAATCCCAATGTTTTGCTTCCCTGAAAAACAGTGCCGCGACAGGCGCGGCACTCCACTGGAAATTTTAAATGCTTCAGCCGCGTCTTGCACGTTGGATATCACGTACACGTTGTTTTTCAGCCCTTGCCATCAGATACCACGCAATAAAGCCAATGACCCCAACGACGCCCAAAATAATCGACGCCAGGGCGTTGATCTCCGGATTCACCCCCATGCGCACGCTGGAGAAGACCAGCATCGGCAGCGTCGTTGCCCCGGGGCCGGAGACAAAGCTGGCGATAACCAGATCGTCAAGCGACAGGGTAAACGCCAGCAGCCAGCCGGAGATCACCGCAGGCATAATCATCGGCAAGGTGATGATGAAAAAGACCTTCAGCGGCGTGGCGCCTAAATCCATCGCCGCTTCTTCAATGGAGTGGTCCAGCTCACGCAGGCGAGACGAGATCACCACCGCAACATACGCGGTACAGAAGGTGACGTGCGCCAGCCAGATGGTCAGCATGCCGCGATCCGCAGGCCAGCCAATGGCGTGCGCCAGCGCAACAAACAACAACAGCAGCGACAAACCGGTGATGACATCGGGCATCACCAGCGGGGCGGTAATCATAAAAGCAAAGCCCGTCGATCCACGGAAGCGGCCAAAACGGACCATCACCAGCGCGGCGATCGTCCCCAGAATACAGGCCATCGTCGCCGCACAGGCAGCAATGGTCAGACTCAGGCCTACCGCGCTCATCATCGCGTCATCGTGGAACAGTTCGCTGTACCAGCGCGTCGACCAGCCTGCCCACACCGTCACCAGTTTTGAACTGTTGAAAGAGTAGATAACCAGCATGAGCATAGGGGCGTACAGGAAGGTGAAGCCCGTCACCAGAATCAGGATTCGCCACGGGGAGCGCACGACCGGTAAGTTGTTCATCCGTGATCTCCCATCTGTTTTTGCTGATGTTTGTGGAACCACATGATCGGCACGATCAACAGCAGCAACATGACGATGGCCACCGCCGACGCCACCGGCCAGTCGCGGTTATTAAAGAACTCCTGCCACAGCACGCGCCCAATCATGATGCTGTCCGGGCCGCCCAGCAGCTCGGGGATGACAAACTCCCCCACCGCCGGAATAAAGACCAGCATCGAACCGGCAATAATGCCACCTTTGGTCAGGGGAACAATCACGCTGAAAAAGGTTTTCAGCGGACGCGCGCCCAGATCCAGCGATGCCTCTACCAGCGAATAATCAATACGCGTCAGGGCGGTGTATATCGGCAGCACCATAAACGGCAGGTAGGCGTAGACAATACCGATGTAAACCGCGAGGTTAGTGTGCAGGATGGTGAGCGGCTGATCGATAACGCCGAGCCACAGTAAAACGTTATTCAGCACCCCGTTGTTTTTCAGGATCCCCATCCAGGCATAGACGCGGATCAGGAATGAGGTCCACGAAGGCAGAATCACCAGCAGCAGCAGAATATTGCGCGTCGAGGGTTTGCTGTGCGCCACCGCCCAGGCGAGCGGATAGCCCATTGCCAGACAGCAAAGTGTCGAGATCGCCGCCACCTGTAGCGACTGCAAATAGGCTTCGAAATAAAGTGGATCGTCCGTCAACTGCAGGAAGTTGCCCAGGTTGAGGGTGAGCGTCAGCTGCCCGTCCGCCCAGTCCAGCAGATTGGTGTACGGCGGGATGGCCCGCGCCATTTCCGCCAGGCTGATTTTGAAGACAATCAGAAACGGCAGCAGGAACAGCAGAATCAGCCATACGTATGGCAGGGCAATCACCAGCTTGCGCCCGTGCGCCATCTTCATACGCGTAAGCCAGTGGGTCAGGCCGCCCGATTTTTGCACGGCGGGTGTGGGTTCAAGCATGTTCATCGCCACTCCTTATACCGTTAGCACGACGCAACTGTCCGCATCCCAGCACAGACTCACTTCATCGCCCCAGGTGGGCAGCCCCTTCCGATAGCGATGTTCATTTTGCAACTGAGCGCTGATCATCTGACCACTTTTCAGGCGGACATGATAAATGGAGAGGTCGCCCAGATAGGCAATATGCACCACCTCCCCGACGGCAAAATTATAGCCATCAGCAGGCGGCTCATCGCAGAGCATGATTTTTTCTGGTCTCAGGGCTACATACACCGGCACGTTATCCACCACCGAGGCATCGGGATCGACCTTCAGCGGATGCACCAGGCCCGGCGATTCGATGACCAGCCCGTCTTCCTGGCGGTCTTTTAACAGTCCTTCGAACACGTTAACCGAGCCGATAAACTCAGCGCTGTAGCGGGTCGTCGGGTGTTCGTAGATCTCTTCAGGCTCGCCGATCTGCACGAACTTTCCGCGATTCATGATCGCAATACGTCCGGCCATCGTCATGGCTTCTTCCTGGTCGTGCGTCACCATCACGCAGGTCGCCCCCACACGCTCCAGAATATCGACCACTTCCAGCTGCATACGGTCGCGCAGTTTTTTATCCAGCGCCCCCATCGGTTCATCCAGCAGCAGCAGTTTTGGCCGCTTTGCCAGACTGCGGGCCAGCGCCACGCGCTGGCGTTGACCGCCAGAGAGCTGGTGCGGTTTACGCTTCGCAAACTCCTGCATATGCACCAGGCTCAGCATCTCGGCCACGCGGGCGGTGATTTCCGCCTTTGGTAGCTTGTCCTGCTTCAGGCCAAAGGCGATATTCTGCTCCACCGTCATATGCGGAAAGAGCGCATAAGACTGGAACATCATATTAATTGGGCGCTGGTACGGCGGCACGCTGGAGAGGTCGACACCGTCCAGCACGATTTGCCCGGCAGTGGGTTGCTCAAAACCTGCCAACATACGGAGCAGCGTGGATTTGCCACAGCCGGATGCCCCAAGGAGCGCAAAAATCTCCCCTTTATAAATCGTCAGGCTGACATCATCCACGGCGTGTTGCCCGTCGAAGGATTTGGTCAGGTTGCGGATTTCGAGCAGCGGCGTTAACGCTTTACGGACTTTCGCCTGCGGGCGGGGGATCGCATCATTCACGGGGTGTTCTCCGGCAGAAATCAAAACGGGTGCAGACGCACCATTTGGGTGCGCATTGCCGGGCCGTTTTCACGCACCCGGCTTACGGGTTTGGTCGGCCCGGCAAGCAACACCGCCCCGGGCCACAGTCTCAAACGCCGTTATTTACCGCTTTTCACCTTGGTCCACGCGCGGGTACGCACGCGGTCAATTTTTGGATCCTGAACTTTCAGGGTGAACAACTTGGCAAACACATCCACCGGCGGATAGATAGCCGGGTTATTGCGAATCTCTTCGCTGACCAGCGGAACAGAAGCCTTGTTGCCGTTCGCGTAGTAAACGTGGTCGCTGATATGGGCGATCACATCCGGACGCATCAGGTAGTTGAGGAACTGATAGGCTTCGTCTTTGTTTTTCGCATCAGCTGGCATCGCAAAGACGTCGAAGAAGGCCAGCGCCCCCTCTTTCGGAATGAAGTAGGACACATTCACACCGTTTTTCGCCTCTTTCGCGCGGTTCGCCGCCTGCCAGACATCGCCCGCCCAGCCGATCGCGACGCAGATATCGCCGTTTGCCAGGTCGTTAATGTACTGAGAAGAGTGGAAGTAGCGAATGTTAGGGCGCAGCTTCAGCAGCAGATCGGTCGCCGGGCCTGTGTAGTCGCTGGCCTGGCTGCTGTTAGGGTCCTTACCCAGATAGTTAAGCACGGTGGCGAAAATCTCCTCCGGTGCGTCGAGGAACGACACGCCGCAGCTTTTGAGCTTTTCAAGGTTTTCCGGCTTCAGCACCACATCCCAGCTGTCGAGTTTGACATCTTTACCCAGCACGGCTTTGACTTTATCAACGTTATATCCGATGCCGGTGGTCGCCCACAGGTAAGGCATGGCGTATTTGTTATCCGGATCGTGTTTGGCAACGAGCTTTAAGACTTCCGGATCAAGATCTTTCCAGTTCGGTAATTTGCTTTTATCCAGCGGCTGGAACACCCCTGCCGTCAACTGGCGTTCAAGGAAACTTGCGGACGGCACCACCAGGTCAAACCCCGTGCTGCCTGCCATCAGTTTTCCTTCCAGAACTTCGTTGGAATCGAAAACGTCATAGACGACTTTAATCCCCGTCTCTTTTTCGAAATTAGCCACCGTATCCGGTGCAATATAGTCAGACCAGTTATAAACATGCAGCGTTTTTTGTTCCGCAGCGAGCGTGCCGGCAGAGACAGCCATCAGAGCACCCGCAACCAGACCCGATAACCATTTTTTATTCAAGGCGATCATATCTTTATTCCTTCTGAAAGCTCGTTCCCAAACGAACTAAATGTTTGCGTTGGAAGATATGCAAGAATCGTGCATATTTTGTCGCTCTGCCTGACGCAGAAGAAAAAACCGTTGGCGGTTTCCGCTCGCTTTTTTAAGCTTCGCAAGAATAACTGTAGCCTCTGTCTGCGGCTATAGCTCTGCTTAAAAAACGCCTTTTATCAATTTTTTAGGCCATAAGCGGCGACGGGATAAGGCGGATTGGCATGAGGAGTGGTGTAAAACACTTAGAAAAGAGGCTTAATGCAGCATAAACGAGGGAATTATGCAGTCGCCATGGCAGCGACTGCGTTGTCGCGAGGTGGGATCAGTGCAGAAATTGCTCAGGTGAATCATTATTCTCTTCTTCGCCCTCTGCGGTATACAGAAGATGGTGCGCGCTGGCTTCCAGCATCACCATTGACGTCTGCTCTTCGCTCTGGCGCATAAACCAGGCAAACTGCTTAAACGACAGCCCAGCCCCGGCGCATAAAGACTGGCAAACCACCAGTTTTGGCAGATTATCATCCTGTATGTCGAGAAACGCTTTCACCGTCAAAGAACTGGCATTGATGGCCGAGAGGTCGGAGGCCAGCGCCAGTAGTGCAGAGGGCTTAACTTCGGCTAACGCAGAGAACAGGATCACGTCGTTAATCAGATCGATTTTGGCATCAAATACGCCATCGAAATTTTGCATATGCGGCAGATGCAGCGCCTGACAGGAATCGCACTCAAAAAAGGTGATGCCTGCTTCATCAAGCCACTTTCGCATCGTGTCCAGAGTGGGGACGATCTGTAAATCCATATCCATTGCTGTGCAGCCTCTTAAAATCATCATTACTTAGTTTACGCAAAAAGCGCGTGGCAATCTCGTTAGCCGCCCGTTTTCAGGCAGAATCCTGGGGTAGCCTGGCGCTCGATCCAGGCGATCATTTTGCCCGCAATATCGATGCCCGTCGTCTTTTCGATGCCTTCAAGACCCGGAGAGGCATTAACTTCCATCACCAGCGGCCCGCGATGCGCACGCAAAATATCCACGCCCGCGATATCCAGCCCCAGCGTTTGTGCCGCTTTGATCGCAATCTCGCGTTCACGTTCAGTGATCATCGCGATTCTGGCGATGCCGCCACGATGCAGGTTCGAGCGAAAATCGCCCTTTTTTGCCTGGCGTTCAATGGCCGCGACCACTTCGTCACCGACCACCAGACAGCGAATATCGCAGCCTTTGGCTTCTTCAATGTATTCCTGCACCAGGATGTGCGCGTTAAGTCCGCGAAAGGCATCGATGACGCTTTCTGCCGCCTGACGGGTTTCCGCCAGCACGACGCCAATGCCCTGGGTCCCTTCTACCAGTTTAACCACCAGCGGTGCACCGCCGACCATGTCGATCAGATCGCTGGTGTCATCAGGCGAATGGGCAATCCCGGTGATCGGCAGATCTATCCCCTGCCGGGCGAGCAGTTGCAGGGAGCGCAGCTTGTCGCGGGCGCGGGTAATGGCGACAGATTCATTGAGCGGGTAGCTTCCCAGCATTTCGAACTGTCGCAATGCCGCCGAACCATAAAAGGTAATTTGCGAACCAATGCGGGGGATGACGGCATCGAAGTGCGGCAGATGGCGTCCTTTATAGTGAATGGACGACGCCGCCGGGCTGATGTTCATATAGCACGACAGCGGATCGAGCACCTCGACCTGATGGCCGCGCTTATGTGCAGCCTCGAGCAGGCGCTTACAAGAATAGAGCGTTCCATCCCGGGACAATATGGCAATTTTCACCCTGCACCTCTCAAGTCTTGATAAAAGCCTGCGTATCATACACGCAGGCAGGCGCGGGAAAAATGGGCTATCGCGTCGCCCAGCCCTGTTTATGCAAATAGTCGAGAATAAACGGGCGATTTTCTTTCACGATGGTGCGTCGGATGTGATCGCTCCAGGTGTCACGACGATTATTGCTGTCGCGCGTCATGTAATAGTGCGCCAGCTCTTCGTCATAGTGTGCCAGCACGTCTGGATCGACAGGCTGATAATGGTTTTCATGCACCAGCATCGCCGCTGGCAGACGCGGCTTGACGTCCGGGTTATCTGCCGGCCAGCCGAGGCACAGACCAAACAGAGGAAGAACGTGTTTCGGCAACTCAAGCAGCTCGGTGACGGCCTCAATATTATTGCGCAGACCGCCGATATACACGCCGCCCAGCCCCAGTGACTCCGCGGCAGTAAAGGCGTTTTGCGCCATCAGGGCGGTATCAACCACGCCCAGCAGCAGCTGTTCCGCCAGGCCAAGCTGCGCGTCAGGGCAAATTTGCAGGTGGCGATTAAAGTCGGCGCAGAACACCCAAAACTCCGGGGCCTGAGCGACATGCTTTTGTCCGCCTGTCAGGGTCACCAGCTTTTCGCGCATCGCCTTATCGGTAATACGAATAATGGAGCTGCACTGTAAAAAACTGGAGCTGGAGGTGCTTCTTGCACCATCGATAATCGCCTCACGCTGCGCGTCTGTTATGGGCTCGTCAGTGAAATGGCGAATCGAGCGGTGGGAACGTAACAGGTCAATGGTTGGCGTCATTTTGTCTCTCTTATCTCTGGCTTTTTGCGTAATGGCAGCCAGTATAGGCAAAGAAATCGCGGATGTAATTGGCGAAACATAGCCAACAGGTATTAAAGCGACAGGTAAAACCTGCTTTTCATGAGCAGGCGTTATCGTGCACTATAGGTGTCATTCGCCGTCTGGCTGACGTTTTGAGGAGAGAGATATGTTTGCAGTAATTTTTGGACGCCCTGGATGCCCATATTGCGTACGCGCTAAAGAACTGGCAGAAAAACTGACCGCTGAGCGTGATGACTTTAACTTCCGTTATGTGGATATCCACGCGGAAGGGATCAGCAAAGCTGACCTGGAAAAAACCGTGGGTAAACCGGTTGAAACCGTTCCGCAGATTTTCCTCGATCAGAAACACATTGGCGGCTGCACTGATTTTGAAGCCTACGCCAAAGAAAATCTGGGCCTTTTTGCCGCTCAGTAATGCAATGACGCCCTCAACGGAGGGCGTTTTTATTTGTGGCGACGGCGGTAATGAAACAGGCTGCGCGCAAACAGAAAACAGAGCGCGCCCAGCGCACACCAGAACACCCCGCTCAGCAACCATGCCAGCTCTTGCCAGAAGGTCCGTGACGTCACGAACAGCAGACGCATCACCAGCAGGCACAAAGGCGCAGCGAGCATCGCGCCAATCAGGGGTTTGACCACTTCCCCCCCGCGAGAGACAAAGCTTGCTATGGCGCCAGGCAGAATAAAGAACAGCAGACCCAGTTCCGGACGACCCGCCGAGCGAAACGCCCCGGTCATATGAAACTTAAGTGACACGCAAACGACGATAAATAACAAGAAACAACAGGTCACGCCTGCCCAGTTTCGTTTGATGTTCAAAAATCCTCCTGATCCTTCTCTATCGAATACACACTCGTCCTGTGGACGCCCAGTCAGATAAAGCCGCGTGGCAATCCTTGCCAAACCCCGCATACGATTATGCGATAATGAGTAGCCGTTGATATGTAATACGATTAAACTAGCTGCCTACTATTGTTTTACGGAATTCAATCAGAGGGTAAGAAATGTTGACATCCTCTTTCTCATTCCAAAACAGTAGCCCAAATAGTCCGTTCATTCAACAACTTACTGGTAAACAAGAAGTTAGCCTCCGTGAATATAAACGTCGCAGACTTGTTAAATGGGAATTACATCCTGTTATTATTTGTGGTACTGGCATTGGGCCTTTGTCTTGGCAAATTGCGCCTGGGTTCAGTTCAACTTGGTAATTCTATTGGCGTTTTAGTCGTCTCATTATTATTAGGTCAGCAGCATTTCAGCATTAACACGGATGCGCTCAACTTAGGCTTTATGCTGTTTATTTTTTGTGTGGGCGTGGAAGCCGGGCCAAACTTTTTCTCGATTTTCTTCCGCGACGGCAAAAATTATCTGATGCTGGCGCTGGTGATGGTCGGCAGCGCGATGTTGCTGGCGTTAGGCCTGGGTAAAGTGTTTGGCTGGGATATCGGGTTAACGGCGGGGATGCTCGCAGGCTCGATGACCTCAACGCCGGTATTGGTCGGCGCCGGGGATACCTTACGCCACTCCGGTATGGAAGGCAGCCAGCTCTCTCTGGCGCTGGACCATCTGAGCCTGGGTTACGCCCTGACCTACCTGATTGGTCTGGTGAGCTTAATCGTCGGCGCACGCTACCTGCCTAAATTGCAGCATCAGGATTTACAGACCAGCGCCCAGCAAATTGCCCGTGAGCGCGGACTGGATACCGATTCAAAACGTAAAGTCTATTTACCCGTCATTCGCGCGTACCGCGTAGGTCAGGAGCTGGTCGCCTGGGCCGATGGTAAGAACCTGCGTGAGCTGGGGATCTATCGCCAGACCGGCTGCTATATCGAACGTATTCGCCGTAACGGCATTCTGGCGAACCCCGACGGCGACGCGGTGCTGCAAATGGGGGATGATATCGCCCTGGTCGGCTACCCGGATGCGCATGCCCGTCTTGACCCGAGCTTCCGTAACGGGAAAGAGGTTTTCGACCGCGATCTGCTCGACATGCGTATCGTGACCGAAGAGATTGTGGTGAAAAACCATAACGCCGTAGGCCGCCGTCTGGCCCAGCTGAAGCTGACCGATCACGGCTGTTTCCTGAACCGCGTGATTCGCAGCCAGATCGAAATGCCTATCGACGATAACGTGGTACTTAATAAAGGCGACGTGTTACAGGTGAGCGGCGATGCCCGCCGCGTGAAAACCGTGGCCGATCGTATCGGCTTTATCTCTATCCACAGCCAGGTCACCGACCTGCTCGCCTTCTGCGCCTTCTTTATCGTCGGCCTGATGATCGGCATGATCACCTTCCAGTTCAGTAACTTTAGCTTTGGCATCGGTAACGCCGCCGGCCTGCTGTTCGCGGGGATTATGCTCGGCTTCCTGCGAGCCAACCACCCGACGTTCGGCTATATCCCGCAAGGGGCGCTGAATATGGTGAAAGAGTTTGGCCTGATGGTCTTCATGGCGGGTGTGGGCCTGAGCGCGGGCAGCGGCATCGGACACAGTCTGGGCGCCGTGGGCTGGCAGATGCTGGTCGCCGGTCTGGTTGTGAGCCTGGTCCCTGTGGTGATTTGTTTCCTGTTCGGCGCTTACGTTTTGCGCATGAACCGCGCCTTGCTGTTCGGCGCCATGATGGGCGCGCGCACCTGCGCCCCCGCCATGGAAATCATCAGCGATACGGCCCGCAGCAACATCCCGGCGCTGGGCTACGCGGGCACCTACGCTATCGCCAACGTCCTGCTGACGCTCGCCGGTACGCTGATTATCATCATCTGGCCCGGACTCGGATAACGCCTGCGCTGCGCACTGTCGAAATTATTTTCGCATTGCGCAGAACTTTTCTCGCAGGGTGCAGTCATAACTATTGCCACTGCTTTTCTTTGATGTCCCCCAATTTGTGGAGCCCATCAACCCCGCCGTTTTGGTTCAAGGTTGATGGGTTTTTTGTTGCCTGAAATTTGTCACTCATCAAATCAATCACTTACACCACCACTTTTCTGTGCATGGCGACAAAGTGGCGCCTGGCAAAAAATTTTAGCTACCAGCGTTCATTACTGTGGCTTTCAAAACTCACGCTATTGGCATAGCAAAAACCATCAATATCAGGAAAAAGTGTAAATTGCCTGATATCAAAAACATTCTCCAGCAAGACCAGACATTTCTTTTTCAGTTCAGGCGTAATGGCAATCATATTGAGATGGTTTGGATTCTCACATAAAACCAGGCTGCCAGTCCTTTCATCTGCGACTCTGCTATACAGAAATTGTGCGCTCTGAGCTGCGATCCTTCTTGTCACGACAGGAGGTTGCCAGAGTCTTGGGAAATTCTCTAACTCGTCATCAGCTTTAGGATCTCCTGATCCAAATAGCTCATTATATGTACGAAGTTCAGGCCTTCCTTCAAAACCGCTCACACCAGCCCAGTACATACCGAATAACAATCCTGTTTTGTCACTTTCGGAATTACAAGCAAACCACAGAGCTACAAGCATGTTTCTTGAAAAATCCACCAGTCGCGTTGCTGCACCATGATGTTGTAGCTTTGCCAAAAGTTCAAAGTCAGCCAGCGTACGCCCATTTTCGTGGTGGTAGCCTTGGTGTTTTGCGTTTAGTAAAAGTTCCCTTTCGTAATCACGCATAGTCATTTCTGAAGGGGGGAAGGTTTTGTCTTTCTCTAATCGTCTGTAAGCCGAACTATGAATTGGCCACGCAATGTTGCCCTGCCCTCTCCACAGGTAAATGTTTTTTGTTTCGCATTCACCTAATGAAGCCAGTTCGATAATTTGCCAAAACTCATCTGGTGCTACGACAGGGCCAAATAATTCAGTTTCAAATATTTTCACTCGTACCAATCACTCCCTTGCCCTTGATTAATCCAACGCGCTAAATTTTGGCACTTAGAATACAACAGGCAATAAAAAACCCGCCAGCGTTAGGACAATATCAGTACGTTAATTTTTTCTGCACTCCATTCGAATGAGGCGGTGCGGCGCTAATTTTTTCGGTCGGCAAACCGAGCGGACAAACATCTCAAGTGTCACGAACGCATGCCCGCACGCGATATTGGGGCACTAGTTGTATCGTTCTTAAGTTTCATTGAAAGCCTTAACGCTACTGGGTATCTGCGCGTGGTGACGGCATTCGCGACATACTTAGGGCTTCAAGAGAGATATTCTCGGCAGCCTCGATACCAGGAATTTAATGTCCCTGGCATGCCAGCGCCCGGTAGCGGGCTGATACTCAAACCAATCCCTGTCCGGGTAATCCGTCACGCAACCGTCCACAGAATCCGTTAGCGGCGCAAATTGCCGGAGTACATGGTGGGCAGCGCAAAGGCGGTTTCCGGGTTTCCACCCATAATCAGCACCACCTGTTTATCCAACGATGGAGTACATCAGTTTCGGTCCCCTCCAGCTCGTAGCGTCAGCCCGTTAATCCAGTTAAGCTCGCCAATCTTAACCAGCGCAGCGAGTTTTCCGGACCGCTTCAGTCAAGATGCCGGTGAGGATCAGGTTGATGAAAAGGCACATGATTTCGGCGTGTTGTGCGCTCATTTTTATTTTGCCGTTTAGCTCTCAACATGGCATAAACCGGGTAGTATCATAACTCACACAAATCAAAATCGAGACTTAAATGAAATTAAATCTTAAGTTGCCGTTAGGTGTTTACATTTCTCTTTTTGTATTATTCTTACTCATCATACTTATATGGATGGAAGTGAACGCAAAAATCGATCAAAACATAATAGAATATTTATTTGCTATTTTTATAATGGCGACCTTGCTGGGAATAAACTTAATTAAAGATGGTACGTTTGAATTATATAAAAATATTCTAAATGCCATATGGAATTTAGAAACCGCATTTGTTTTTATATATGCAGTAAACTATTTCATAGAGCATAAATCCAAATCTCAAAATGAGTCACCTTTCTATGAATGGTCACATGCGCACCCCTTACTTTTCTCTTTATTGATTGCTGCACTCACGGTTGTCTGTGTTTCACGTGCTGGATTCTCATTAGCGGAAATTTTTAAAAACGCAATTACCAGGAAAAACTCAATTGAAACAGTTCCACCTCAGAAGATAGAAAATCAAATTGATGAATCCATAAAAGATAATCAGGGATAGATAGTGAGCCAGCGCAGGAGTGTGTCACGGTTGGTATTTTCTACTTCATCAATTACCTACAGGCGTGCTGCGAGTAGCGGACCGCCCTCCCTTTGCGACTCAGGGTGTAATCGTGACGACGGGCTATGCGCTGTAGAGAGTCGTCAAACTGCACGTTGGCGGAACCCGCCCTTACAGCCGTTTTCATTCATCTGGTAACCAGATCGCTCGTCAGCATTGACAGCCACGTAATCGCCACTCCTTACCACTAACCTAACTTATTGATTATCTTGTAACTCGTTGTTTTCACTAACCCGTTTACATAAATGGGTTTTTTATTGCCCAAATTCCCCCAGTCCCCCAATTCGCCATACCATCCGTACTATCTCATCGCGCGTCAGCGGCTGTCTGTCGGTGACAAAATGCAGCGTCATGCCTTCGATAAATGCATCCAGCGCCCGGGTGGTGACGGGGTCGAACCACTGTTCGAGCGTGGTCTGGCTGGTCTTCATCCAGTCCTGCATAACGGTTTTTAAAGCAGTACTGCGATTCATCGAGGCATACAGCTGATACATCAGCTCCATGTTGCGCGGGGTTGTCACTTCAGAACGGTAAATCAGGGTAGCGATGGCTTCACAGGCCATCTCCGGGCCGGTGACATCTGCGAAATAATCGCGATACTGACGCGACATCTGCTGCGTGAACCAAACGAACGCCTCCTCCAGCAGGGATTCCATGCCGTCAAAATAATAGGTCATGGAGCCCAGCGGTACCCCGGCGCAGGTGGCGATTTTGCGGTGCGTCACTGCGTTGATACCGTGCTCTGCAATCGTATCCAGCGTCGCCTGAAGTATCCTCTCCCGCCGTTGCGGATCGTTCGGTCTTCTGTTCATAAAATCCTCAGCTCATTTATGTACAAATGTACACATTCTTGCTAGTGTTGTCGCTATTATTGTTCTTCTGGTGTTTCCCTGATGACCTTGACCGCTTCTCGTAAGGCCCTGCAACTGCGTATGTGGGCGCTTTTTATGTTCTTCTTTATTCCCGGGCTTTTGATGGCCTCCTGGGCCACGCGTACGCCCGCGATCCGCGATATTTTATCGGTCTCGACCGCGGAGATGGGCATTGTGCTGTTTGGCCTGTCGATAGGGTCAATGAGCGGAATTTTGTGCTCTGCCTGGCTGGTAAAGCGCTTTGGCACACGAAAAGTGATTCGCATCACCATGTGCTGCGCGGTGTTTGGCATGCTGATTTTGAGCCTGGCCTTAGGGCTGGCTTCGCCGCTTATCTTCGCGCTGGGGTTGACGGTGTTTGGTGGAAGCTTTGGCGCGGCAGAAGTGGCGATTAACGTTGAAGGCGCGGCGGTTGAAAAAGAGATGAACAAAACCGTTCTGCCTATGATGCACGGCTTTTACAGCCTCGGTACCCTGGCGGGCGCTGGCGTGGGGATGGCGCTGACCGCATTGGGCCTGGCGGCGAACCTGCATATTCTGCTGGCGGCGCTGGTCTGTATCATTCCTGTCTTAACCGGCATTCGCGCGATTCCGGATGGCACGGGTAAAAATACGACGGAAGAGCACACCACAGCCGAGAAGGGACTGCCCTTCTACCGCGATATGCAACTGATGCTGATTGGTGTGGTGGTGCTGGCGATGGCCTTCGCCGAAGGGTCAGCTAACGACTGGCTGCCGCTGCTCATGGTTGATGGACATGGCTTCAGTCCGACGTCCGGCTCGCTTATCTACGCGGGCTTTACGCTGGGTATGACCGTAGGTCGCTTTACCGGCGGCTGGTTTATCGATCGCTACAGCCGCGTGGCGGTCGTGCGCGCCAGCGCCCTGCTGGGCGGATTGGGCATCGCGATGATTATCTTCATCGATGTTGACTGGATTGCCGGTGTCTCGGTCATCCTGTGGGGCCTGGGTGCATCACTGGGTTTCCCGTTGACGATATCTGCTGCAGGCGATACGGGCCCGGATGCGCCAACTCGCGTCAGCGTCGTCGCCACCACGGGCTACCTTGCCTTCCTGGTAGGCCCGCCACTGCTTGGGTTCCTGGGGGAACATTACGGTTTGCGCAGCGCCATGCTGGTGGTATTAGGGCTGATAATTATTGCCGCGCTGGTGGCGAAAGCCGTGGCCAAACCGGAAGCAAAACATTCAACCATGGAGAAGGAATATGAGCGTTAAACTGATCGCCGTTGATATGGATGGCACGTTTTTGAGCGATGAAAAAACCTATCATCGGGAACGCTTTCTGGAACAGTACGCCCGCATGAGAGCCCAGGGCATCCGTTTTGTGGTCGCCAGCGGAAACCAGTATTACCAGCTGATCTCATTTTTCCCGGAGATCGCTCACGAAATCGCGTTCGTGGCGGAAAACGGTGGCTGGGTGGTCAACGCCGGGGAAGATGTCTTCAACGGTGAACTGACCCAGGCGCAGTTTGATACCGTGGCGCGTTTTCTCTGCGCCCTGCCCGGTGTTGAAGTGATTGCCTGTGGCAAAAGCAGCGCCTATACGCTTAAAGCCTATGATGATGCACTGAAAACCATGGCGGCAAAGTATTATCACCGTCTGGAGATGGTAGATAACTTCGACCATCTCAACGACATTTTCTTTAAATTTGGTCTTAACTTGCCGGATGAGGCTATCCCGGAAGTTCAGGCACTGATCCATGCTGAACTCGGTGACATCATGGTGCCCGTCACCACAGGTCACGGCAATATCGATTTGATTATACCGGGCGTGCATAAGGCGAACGGTTTACGCATTTTGCAGCAGCGCTGGGGTATTAACGACAGTGAGGTTGTAGCCTTTGGCGACAGCGGTAACGATGTGGAGATGCTCCGTCAGGCAGGCTTTAGCTTTGCCATGGCGAATGCGAAACCGCATATTAAAGCGGTCGCCCGCTTTGAAGCCCCGCACAATAATCATCAGGGCGTACTGGACGTGATCGAGAAAGTGCTAAACAGAGAGGCGCCGTTTCACTGAGCGTTTATGGCCCGGTCGGACCGGGCCTGACGGTTACTGAAGCGCAGTGCCGACACGTTTGTCCCGCAGGAACATCACTATGAGTCCTACCCACAAAACGCCGTTGATCAGATTAAACAGGCTGAACAAAGCGTTCCCGCCAAACGCGTAGGCGTGTTTGCTGATCTCAATCCCGACGGTAAAAATCAGCATTTGCAGCATGCCCATGGCTGCCGAAACCGTGCCCTTACTCATTTCACTGGCGAACAAGGTCAGGCGCACCAGCCCCGCGTTGGCAATTCCGATACCGAACGCATAGATGCTCAGCCCCGCTGTCATCCACAGATACGCGTGGGAAGAAGCAACCGTAGCCACCGCCGCCACCAGCAGCCCTGCCGCAATCGGCCAGCCGCCCATGATAATCAGCGAACGCACGCTGCGGCGGGATGTCAGCCGGGCAAGAACGAGATTCCCCACAATCAGCGCGCCAAAGATCGGCACCTGCAGCAGGCCATACTCATAGCTACTGAGCTGCTCGCCGCTAATGATAATCACCGGCGACTGCGCAATCCACGCCAGCAATGGCAGGCTGACAAACCCGGTTGCCAGCGCGCCTGCCACAAAACGACCATTTTTCAGCACTTCTTTATAGTCGCGGCCCAGCTCTTTGAGCGAGAGCTTTTCGCCCAGCCGGGTCGCTGTTTCAGGCATCGCGCGGTGCAGGCCGAAAAATGAGACTGCCGCCAGCGCGGCAAACAACACAAACATACCTTCCCACGGGGCAACATGCACCCAGGCTGCACCCACCAGCGGCCCCAGCAAGGGTGCGATAAGCGCCACGTTAGCCATTAATGCGGTGATCTTAATGCATACCGCCTCTTCGAATGACTCCTGAATCGCGGCATATCCTACCGCGCCGATAAAGCACAGACTCACCCCCTGCAAAAAACGCAGCAAGGTAAATTGTTCGATGTTTTGTGCCAGCAGCGTCGCCAGACAGGTCACGATAAACCAGACCACGCCGGTCAGCATCACCGGGCGACGGCCAATACGATCCGACAGCGGCCCTAATAGCCACTGCAAAAACATGCCGCCCGCCAGATAGGCCGTCATGGAGGTAGGTACCCACTCAATACCGGCGTTGTACTGCTCCACCACTGCCAACATACCCGGCTGGATCATATCGTTGCCGATATAGGTAGAGAACTCGTAAAGCACCAGACAGAGAGGGAAAAGTAACGCCTGGCGACCCAGACGGTGACCAGAGGAAGAACGGTTTAACATGCGGTCTCTTTATAGTGTCAAAATCGCGGTGATTTTAATGAAATGCCGCAGCCTGAGATAGTGAATTATTGAGGAGAAACAGAAATAAAGCACATATCGTTGTCGTTTAAGGTTTCCTTAAGTTGACACCTTTATGATACCCCGATGACACGTCACTGACCGTAATTATGACACAGACATTTACCCCATCAGAATTATCTAAGTCACCGACAACTAAGACAAAACCGCTTTACCGTCTGCCTGTCCGCTTTTATGGTTATCAACTTTTAATGCTGGTGGTCCTGGCGGCGCTGTTTACCTGGGTCTCCCGCGATGAAACGTTCGATCGCTGGATAACGGGTTTCTGGTACGACGCTGCCACGCACCGCTTCCCCTTGCAACAAAACCCTTTGCTGGATCTGCTGAATCACCGGCTGGCGAAATATCTCGCGATCGCCCTTGCCGTATCGGCACTGATTTACGGGGTCGTTTGCCGTAATGCGCGCTGGATCACCACCGCACTGCTGGTGGGGCTGGGTGCGCTGGTTGTGGGCACGCTGAAAAGCATCAGCCATCACAGCTGCCCGTGGGACCTGGTGGAATACGGCGGCAAAGCGGTCTCGTGGCCCCTTTTTGGTCATACCCCCGCAGACAGTGGCCCAGGACGCTGTTTTCCCGGCGGACACTCCTCCAGCGGGTTTATGTTGATGGGACTGTTTTTTGGATTCTGGCGCGAACGCCCTCGCCTGGCCTGGTGTTGCGTAGCGCTCGGCGTCGTGATGGGCCTGGCAATGGGTTTTGGTCAGGTGATGCGCGGCGCACATTTTTTCTCACATAACCTGTGGGCAGGTTGGTGGGTGTGGTTTTCACAGGTAGTGGCCTATGGCCTGATTTCTGCCTGGTTTGCAAAAGAGTAACGAGGATATGTTAGAGAATCTCAATTACGGACTGTTTTATCTGATTAATGCCACCCCTGCTTCGCCAGAGTGGATGATCGACGTTGCCACTTTCATTGCGAAGGATCTGATCAATATCGTGCCAGCTCTGGTGGTTATCCTGTGGTTGTGGGGGCCTCGTAAACAGGTGAGCGCCCAGCGCCAGCTGGTCATCAAAGTAGCGATGGCGCTGGTTATCAGCATGACGGCCTCCTGGACGCTGGGCCATTTGTTCCCACACGATCGTCCGTTTGTGGACCACATCGGCTATAACTTCCTCCATCATTCTGCCGACGATTCGTTCCCGAGCGATCACGGTACGGTGATCTTTACCTTTGCGCTGGCCTTCCTGTTATGGCATCGCCTGTGGTCTGGCGTGGTGTTAATGGCTATTGCGGCGGCCATCGCCTGGTCAAGGGTTTATCTTGGCGTACACTGGCCGCTGGATATGCTGGGCGGCCTGCTGGTGGGGATGATTGGCTGTCTGAGCGCACAGATCCTCTGGAATCTCTTCGGAACACGGCTTTATCAGGCACTTCAGCGTATCTATCGCATCTGTTTTGCCTTCCCTATCCGCAAAGGCTGGATACGTGACTAACCCCAGTCCGACAGGTTACACTTGAACGCCCGCCCTGCGGGCGTTCACTTTTTTCATCCCGAGGAACTATGGAAACACGACGCGATGACCGCATTGCACAGCTGCTGCAGGCGCTAAAGCGCAGCGATAAGCTGCATCTCAAAGAAGCCGCCGCGTTGCTTGGCGTATCAGAGATGACCATCCGTCGGGATTTAAACAGTGAACCCGGGCCTGTGGTCCTGCTGGGGGGCTATATTGTTCTGGAGCCTCGCAGCGCCAGTCACTATCTGATTAACGATCAGAAGACCCGTCTGGTGGAAGAAAAACGCAAAGCGGCACGCCTGGCGGCCTCGCTTGTGCAGCCTCATCAGACGTTATTTTTCGACTGTGGAACCACGACACCGTGGATTATCGAAGCCATTGATAATGCACTGCCGTTTACCGCTGTCTGTTACTCCCTGAACACCTTCCTTGCCTTACAGGAAAAGCCCGAGTGCCGGGTGATTCTGTGCGGCGGGGAGTTCCACGCCAGTAATGCGATTTTTAAGCCGTTAAATCTTCAGGATACTCTGACGAATCTCTGCCCCGATATTGCCTTTTACTCTGCGGCTGGCGTCAGCGTACGTCAGGGGGCGACGTGCTTTAATCTTGAAGAGTTGACGGTGAAGCACTGGGCGATGAATGCGGCGCAATACCACGTGCTGGTGGTCGATCACAGTAAGTTTGGCAAGGTGCGTTCGGCCAGAATGGGTGAGCTGGCACGCTTCGACGCTATCGTTAGCGATTGTCGCCCGGATGAAGACCTGGTCGCTCATGCGAAGGCGCAGCAAATTAAGCTGATGTATTGAAGGGGGCGGGGAACACACTAAAAACGGCAACACGGTTGCCGGGTTGCACGTGTCCTCTGCGGGCTGATGCCCTCACCCCAGCCCTCTCCCACGGGAGAGGGGGAAAACATTAAAACGGCAACATAGTCGCCGGTTTGCACATGTCCTCTGCGGGCTGATGCCCTCACCCCAGCCCTCTCCCACGGGAGAGGGGGAAAACACTAAAACGGCAACTTGGTTCCCGGTTTGCACGTGTCCTCTGCGGGCTGATGCCCTCACCCCAGCCCTCTCCCGTGGGAGAGGGGGAAAACACTAAAACGGCAACTCAGTTGCCGGGTTGCACGTGTCCTCTGCGGGCTGATGCCCTCACCCCGGCCCTCTCCCATGGGAGAGGTGGAAAACACTAAAACGGCAACTCGGTTGCCAGTTTGCACGAGTCCTCTGCGGGCGGATGCCCTCACCCCGGCCCTCTCCCACGGGAGAGGGGGAAAACACTAAAACGGCAACATGGTCGCCGGTTTGCACGTGCCCTCTGCGGGCTGATGCCCTCACCCCGGCCCTTTCCCACGGGAGAGGGGGAACGCACTAAAAACGGCAACTCGGTTGCCGGTTTGCACGTGCCCTCTGCGGGCGGATGCCCTCACCCCAGCCCTTTCCCACGGGAGAGGGGGAAAACATTAAAACGGCAACTCGGTTGCCGTTTAGCGTTTACCTAGGAGAACCACCCACCGAACCAACCGTGGAATTTCATTAATACGAAGTCCCACATCCGGCTAAAGAATCCACCTTCTTCCACGGCTTCCATCACGATCAGCGGACGCTGTTCGATAGATTTGCCATTAAGCTGGAAGTCAATCGAGCCAACAACCTGACCTTTCTTCAACGGCGCGGTCAGTTGAGGATCGGTGAGGGTATAGCTTGCTTTGAGGTTTTTCAGCTGACCACGTGGAATGGTCACTGAGCCTGCTTCCCCTGCGCCCAGATTCACTTCGCTCTTGTCACCAAACCAGACGCGCTGGCTCACAAAAGTGGCATCCGGCTTAATTGGCGTCACCGTTTCGAAGAAACGGAAGCCCCAGGTCAGTAATTTTTCTGATTCGTTGAATCGAATACGATCGGTTTTGGTGCCCAGCACGACAGAAATCAGGCGCATATCCCCCTGCGTCGCCGAGGCCACCAGGTTGTAGCCTGCGCCTGCCGTTGTGCCGGTCTTCATGCCGTCCACGTTAACGTTGCTGCTCCACAACAGACGGTTGCGGTTTGGCTGGCGTATCTTGTTGAAGGTGAACTCTTTCTCTTTATGGATTGCGTATTCGTCCGGCACGTCATGGATTAGCGCTTTGCCCAGCAGCGCCATGTCACGTGCGGTACTGAATTGTCCAGGCGCATCCAGCCCGTGTACGGTCTTGAAGGTGGTTTTGGTTAATCCCAGTCTTTGCGCATAACCATTCATCAAACCGATAAATGAATCCTGACTGCCTGCCACATAATCGGCCAGTGCAATACACGCATCATTGCCGGACTGAATAATAACCCCTTTGTTCAAATCAGAAACCGAGACCTGATCGCCCGGTTTCAGGAACATAACGGAAGAGCCACGCAGCGCGGGATTGCCCGTCGCCCAGGCGTCTTTACCGATGGTGACCATGTCATCGAGCTTAATTTTCCCGGCTTTTAATGCCTGACCGACCACGTAGCTGGTCATAATCTTGGTGAGGCTGGCGGGGTCCAGCTGTTCGTCGGCATTGCCTTCTGCCAGCACTTTGCCACTGGCATAATCCATCAGAATCCAGGCGCGCGCATCAACCGGCGGCGCTTCTGGCGCGGCCTGCTCGGCTGCGTAGAGCGTTGGGGCAAAAAGGAAAAGCAGCGCAGAGCCTGCCGCCAGGCTGCGCAGAGAGGAAGTTTTTTGCGTCATAAATGCCACCCGAGTGTCCATTCAAATAATTACGTCACATCACCGTGTCGCAAGAAGCGATGAGTAATAGCGCACTAGAACTATTAAAGAAACCTAAACCAGGTAAAGTTTTTAAAGTTTACGCAATAACATTCAGATACGCTTTGATTCAGCGGTTTTTTTTATCATCTGTTGCGTAAATGTTGGCTTTATCTCACGATGGGTAAAACACCTTGTTTCATTTACCAGACAGATAAACTGAACAATTCAGGAGTCATTATGATTACGCTGTGGGGCAGGAATAATTCAACCAATGTGAAAAAGGTGCTCTGGACGCTGGAAGAGCTGGAGCTTCCGTACAACCAAATCATGGCGGGATTAGAATTTGGGGTCAACAAAGACGCGGAGTATCTGGCGATGAACCCGAATGGTCTGGTCCCCCTGCTGCGTGATGATGAAACCGACCTCACGCTGTGGGAATCCAATACCATCGTACGTTATCTGGCCGCGCAGTATGGTCAAAGCCGCCTGTGGATCGATGCGCCGGCCAGGCGGGCCAGCGGTGAAAAATGGATGGACTGGGCCAACCAGACGCTCTCGCCCACCCACCGCGTGATCCTGATGGGACTGGTAAGAACGCCGGAAGCCGAGCGCAATTATCCCGCCATCCATGCCGCGCAGGACGCCTGCGAATCGCTCTTCGAATTGATGGACAGCACGCTCGCCAATCAGCCGTGGTTCTCTGGCAAAGAGTTTGGCGTGGGCGATATTGCCGTCGCCCCCTTTGTCTGGAACCTGACCAACCTTGGCATCACGTGGGCACCGCGCCCGCATCTGGAACGCTGGCTGAAACAGCTTAGCGAGCGTCCTGCTTATCGCAGCACCGTAATGATCCCGGTAACGTGATTACGACCCGGACGGGCTGACTTTCCAGAGTTGTCCGTCCGATTCATCGGTTAACACATAGAGATAGCCATCCGGCCCTACGCGGACGTCACGGATACGCTGGCCTTTATCGTCCAGAATGCGCCCCTCTTCGGTCACGTGATTGCCGTTCACATTCAGGACAATGACGCTTTTCTCTTTCAGTGCCCCGATAAACAGTTTGTTCTTCCATTGCGGGAAAACATCGCTGTTGTAGAAAGCCATCCCGCTCACGGCGGGCGAGACTTTCCAGACAAAGAGCGGCGGTTCGGTCCCTTCATGATGTTCCCCTTTCGCTTCAGGGATCTTCAGCCCGCTGTAGTTAATGCCGTGGGTCGCCAGCGGCCAGCCGTAGTTTTTACCTTTCTCCGGGATATTGATCTCATCGCCCCCGCGCGGGCCATGCTCGTTCAGCCAGAGGGTGTCGCTCCACGGGTTCATTGCCATACCCTGCGGATTTCGAATGCCGTAAGACCAGATTTCCGGGCGGGCACCGGCTTTATCGACAAAGGGATTATCGGCGGGGATTTTCCCCTGATCGGTCAGGCGTACCACCTTGCCCTGCAATTTATCGAGATCCTGCGCCGTCGGTCGCTGATTGTTCTCGCCTAAGCCGATAAATAGGTGTCCTTTGCCATCAAACACCAGCCGTCCGCCAAAGTGGTTGCCGGTCGAGAGTTTGGGCATCTGACGGAACACCACCTGGAAAGCTTCAATGCGCGACAGATCCTCGCTCAGTCGTCCATACCCCACCGCCGTGCCGGCTTTTCCGTCATTGCCCCCTTCGGCATAGCTCAGCCAGATGCGGCGGGAACGTTCAAAGTCTGGTGCCAGCACCACATCAAACAATCCCCCCTGTCCGCTATCCCACACTTTTGGGATACCCACTATGGGATCGGATAAGCCTTTTCCTGCCTGCCAGTGTTTAAGCTGGCCTCCCTTTAACGTCAGAAGCAGGCCCTGATTCGCGGGTAAAAAAGCCAGCGACCAGGGATGATCGAGTTTGGTTTGTAAAACGTCGACCTTGACCGGAGCAGGCGCCGCCACAAGCGAACCCGAGAGAAAGACCAGAGACAGGGGAATAAGCGAGGATCGATGCATAACGCACTCCTTTTTCGTCGTATGGCTTAAAGATTAGCCAGATCGACTCAGAGCGCGGCAACTTTTACAAAAGCTTAAACAGATGGGGGAGTCGCCTCCCCCGTATTTACGCCTGTCCGAGCGCGTGGTGCTCTTTCAGAGACATAATACAAAGCGATAATGTTGTCAGACAGTTTTCAAGTTTCCGGGCATCAACTGCAACAAACGTCGGGCAATCGTGGTGCCCCGACATCATACAGACAGCCACCTGTGAAAGAGACTGCGCCGCCTGCCGTAAAATCTGCCGTTCGTCGACATCATAGTGCTGACGTAGTACCGGGGCTCTTTCACGCATTTCATTACACAGTTCCAGGCAGTTTTGACCCAGATGCTCGCTTTCGCTGACTGACATATACCCTTTTGCTGTTCTCAACTGAAGATAAGCAGCAATATCGATTCGGGCGTTGATCAACTTATTCAGAAGATCGCGTTTCAGTCTGTCAACGGACATACTTTTTACCTCCCTCTGTCAATGATTGTGCACCTTTAGAATATGTATATTTTTTGTTCGATTTAATGCCCAGGATCAATAAAAGATAACTGTTTAACATTTTTTACAATGTAACAACTTCTCCTGAACTGACCTTCCGCGTTTTGAGTCTATAAATCCGCCACGGAACGCTGTAAAATCGCGCCTGATAATTCGATAAATGATGATTTTTTAACCTATGAGCAATGTTACGCACCAGCCTAAAATCGGCTTCGTCTCCCTGGGCTGTCCCAAAAACCTGGTGGATTCTGAACGCATCCTGACCGAACTTCGCACCGAAGGCTATGACGTGGTGCCAAGCTACGACAACGCTGACATGGTGATTGTTAACACCTGTGGCTTTATCGACAGCGCCGTTCAGGAATCTCTGGAAGCCATCGGCGAAGCGCTGACCGAAAACGGCAAAGTGATTGTCACCGGTTGCCTGGGGGCGAAAGTCGATCAAATCCGTGAAGTGCACCCAAAAGTGCTCGAAATCACCGGGCCGCACAGCTATGAGCAGGTGCTGGAGCATGTTCACCACTACGTGCCAAAACCAAAACACAACCCGTTCCTGAGCCTGGTGCCTGAACAGGGCGTGAAGCTGACGCCGCGCCATTATGCGTATTTAAAAATTTCTGAAGGCTGCAACCATCGCTGCACCTTCTGCATTATCCCGTCCATGCGTGGCGATCTGGTCAGCCGCCCGATTGGTGAAGTGCTGGCAGAAGCCAAACGTCTGGCAGACGCAGGCGTTAAAGAGCTGCTGGTGATCTCCCAGGATACCTCGGCATACGGTGTGGACGTGAAACACCGCTCTGGTTTCCACAACGGCGAGCCGGTGAAAACCAGCATGGTCGGCCTGTGTGAACAGCTTGCAAAACTGGGTATCTGGACGCGTCTGCACTACGTTTATCCGTATCCGCACGTTGACGATGTCATTCCGCTGATGGCGGAAGGGAAAATCCTGCCGTATCTGGATATCCCGCTGCAGCACGCCAGCCCGCGTATTCTGAAGCTGATGAAACGTCCTGGCTCCGTCGACCGTCAGCTGGCACGCATCAAACAGTGGCGTGAAATCTGCCCGGACCTGACCCTGCGTTCCACCTTTATCGTGGGCTTCCCGGGTGAAACCGAAGAAGATTTCCAGATGCTGCTCGACTTCCTGAAAGAAGCGCGCCTGGATCGCGTGGGCTGCTTCAAATACAGCCCGGTCGAGGGTGCCACGGCCAACGAACTGGCCGATCAGGTTCCGGAAGAGGTGAAAGAAGAGCGCTGGAACCGCTTTATGCAGCTGCAGCAGCAGATCTCTGCTGAACGTCTGCAGGAGAAAGTGGGCCGCGAAATTCTGGTCATCATCGATGAAGTGGACGACGAAGGCGCAATTGGTCGCAGCATGGCGGACGCCCCTGAAATCGACGGTGCGGTCTACCTGAACGGTGAAACCAGCGTTAAGCCGGGCGATATCGTTCGCGTGAAAGTTGAAAACGCCGACGAGTATGATTTGTGGGGAAGCCGGGTTTAACGGCGTTTTACCCTTCCCTTCACCCTCTCCCGCCGGGAGAGGGTTTCCATCCTACCCCTTGATCCTCGGATCCAGCGCGTCGCGCAACCCATCGCCTAACAGGTTAAACGCCAGCACGGTCAGGAAAATGGCCAGGCTCGGGAAGATGGCCACGTGCGGTGCAATGACCATGTCCGCTCTTGCCTCGTTGAGCATCGCCCCCCACTCCGGCGTCGGCGGTTGTGCGCCCAATCCCAGAAACGACAGGCTGGCCGCGGAGATAATCGACACCCCAATACGCATGGTGAAGTAAACCACAATGGAAGAGACCGTCCCCGGCAGGATATGGTTAAAGAGGAGGGTCGCATCGCTGGCGCCAATGCTGCGCGCCGATTCAATAAAGGTTTGGTGTTTCAACACCAGCGTATTTCCCCGCACCAGACGCGCAAAGGCCGGTATGGAAAAGATCGCCACGGCGATAATGACGTTCGCCATGCCGCTGCCCATGATCGCCACGACGGCAATCGCCAGAAGAATACCGGGGAAGGCAAACAGCACATCGCAAATACGCATGATAATGCGATCCCACCATCCTTCGTAAAAGCCCGCGATCAGCCCCAGCACCGTACCAATCACCGCCCCAATCAGGACGGCGAATACCCCGGCCGCCAGCGATATTTGTGCCCCCACCAGCACGCGGCTGAAAATATCACGCCCCAGAGAGTCCACACCGAACCAGTGCAGCATCGAGGGGCCATCGTTCAGCCGGTCGTAATCGAAGTAATTCTCTGCATCGAAGGGGGTGATCCACGGTGCCAGAACCGCCACAATAATTAAGATCAACACAAAAAGCCCCGCCGCCATCGCGATCGGCTGGCGGCGAAATCGCCGCCAGAACTCCCTCCACGGCGTGCGAATGTGGTCCGGTTTTAGCCCCGGCATTGCGTTTAATATGGCCTGACGGCGCCAGTTAAACAGTCGCATTTACTTGTACCTGATTGCCGGGTTAATGGCGGCGTAAAGCACATCCACCACTAAGTTGATGAGAATAAATTCCAGTGAAAACAGCAACACTTCCGCCTGAATCACCGGATAGTCGCGCATGTCGACGGAGTCGACCAGCAGGCGACCTAACCCCGGCCAGTTAAAGACTTTCTCGACGACAATCGACCCGCCGAGCAAGAAGCCAAATTGCAGCCCCATCATGGTGACGACGGGGATCAAGGCGTTACGCAGGCCATGCTTGAGGATCACCCATTTTTCGCTGACCCCTTTCGCCCGCGCCGTACGCATATAGTCTTCGCTTAAGACGTCCACGAATGACGCCCGGGTAAAACGCGCCATCACTGCCGCCACCGCGGCACCGAGGGTTACCGATGGCAGCACATAGTGCTTCCAGGTATCTGCCCCTACCGTGGGCAACCAGCCCAGCTCAACGGAGAAGATCTGCATCAGCAGCATCCCCAGCGCAAAGGCCGGGAACGAGATCCCGGTAACGGCCAGCGCCATGCCCAGACGATCCGGCCAGCGGTTACGCCAGACGGCCGCGATAATCCCGGCCCCCAATCCAAACAGCATTGCCCAGGTCATACTGGCAATGGTCAGCCAGAACGTGGGCATGAATCGGCTGGCAATCTCTTCCGAAACCGGACGACGCGATACCATCGAGATGCCAAAATCCCCCTGCAGGACATCGGTCATATAGTGCCAGAACTGCACGTAGAGTGGCCGATCGAGACCTAATTGCTTGCGCACCATGTCGATCACGGTGGCGTCAGCCTCCGGGCCGGCAATGAGTCGTGCCGGATCGCCCGGGAGCATATGGACAAATAAAAACACCAGCACTGCCACAATGAACAGCGTCGGGATCAACCCCAAAAGGCGTTTAATCACATAATTCAGCATGCCTTTCCCTCTCATCCCGCAGAATCGCATCTGCGGGAATGAGTATTATTTTAAATCTGCATCATCAAAGCTGAAGCCCGTATCCGGCATGATGTAGAACCCGGTCAGCGCTTTGTTATGCGCTGAGACCAGTTTTTCTACCACCAGCGGTACCCACGGCGACTCTTTCCAGAGTGTATCCTGCGCCTCTTTGTACAGCCGCGCTTTCTCATCGGGTTTGGTCGTTTTCAGAGCATCGGTCAGATCCTTATCCACCTGAGGATTGCTGTAAAACGCCGTGTTGAACTGCGTCGGCGGCCAGTTCTGCGAAGCAAACAGCGGCGACAGCGCCCAGTCTGCTTCACCCGTTGACGCCGTCCAGCCGGTGTAGAACATCCGCACACCGCTCTCTTTCTGCCCTTTGCCTTCCACTTCTGCCGCACGCTGCCCGGCATCCATTGCCGTCAGTTGAGCTTTGATGCCCACCTGTGCCAGCTGCTGCTGGGTAAACTGCAACACCTTCTGCGCCGTACTGTGATTATGCGATGACCAGAGCGTGGTGCTAAATCCGTTCGGGAAGCCCGCTTCTTTTAACAACTCACGCGCGCGGGCGGGATCGTACGGCCACGGCTGATAGGTCTGAGCATACTGAATTGACGGTGGCACGACGCCCGTTGCCGGCGTGGCATAGCCCGCGAAGGCCACTTTCACCAGGGCCTGACGATTGATGGCATAGTTAATCGCTTCACGTACTTTCGGGTTATCGAACGGTTTTTGCGTCACGTTCATACTGATGTAGCGCTGCATGATGGAAGGACTCGCCACCAGTTCGAGCTTGCTGTTTTTTTGCAGAATCGCCGCCTGCTCGTACGGGATCGGGAAAGCAAACTGCGCTTCGCCGGTTTGTAACATCGCCGCACGCGTATTGTTATCCACGACCGGACGCCAGGTGATGGTATCCAGCTTCGGCAACCCTTTTTGCCAGTAACCGGCAAATTTCTTCACCTTCACAAAATCGGTCTGATTCCAGGTGTCCAGCGCGTACGGCCCGGTACCGACCGGATGGAAACCAATCTCTTTACCGTACTTTTTCAACGCTGCCGGAGAGATCATCGCCGTCGCCGGATGCGCAAGAATATTAATAAACGCCGAGAACGGTTCTTTCAGGGTGATTTTCACCGTCGTCGGATCAACAGCCTCGGTGCTGGCAATGTTTTTATACAGGTTGTAGCGCTTCAGGCTATTGGCCGGATTGCTGGCGCGATCGAGATTCACCTTCACCGCCTCGGCATTGAAATCGGTACCGTCCTGGAACTTCACCCCGCTGCGCAATTTCAGGGTATAGACCCGTCCGTCATCAGACACGGTGTAACTTTCTGCCAGCACATTCTTGAGTTTCATGTCCTTATCCAGGCCAAACAGCCCCTGATAGAAGGACTTCGCCACCGCCTGCGACAGGGTATCATTCGCATCATACGGGTCGAGCGTGGTGAAATTGGAAGCAACCGCCACCACCACATCTTTGGCAGCAAATGCGGGCGTGGCGGCCAGAGCGGCGGTGACGCTCGCGGCGAGAAGCCATCGACGAGCAACAAATTGAGTCATTGTGTTCTCCTGCCTGTTAAAGGTTATAACCGCGAAAAGGCATTAGCCTGCGGCGGTGGGGCGACGAAATGACCCGGGCCAACTTCACGCAGTACCACGCGCTCCATCGACTCCCCCCGTTTACGAATATTGCTCGGCATCTCATCCTGCAACAGCACGCGCTGTCCATGTCGATGCGCCGGATCGGCGACAGGCACGGCGGCCATCAGTTTGCGGGTGTAAGGATGCTGAGGATTTTCAAACACCGCCCGGCGTGGGCCAATCTCCACAATCTGCCCCATATACATCACCGCCACGCGGTGGCTAATACGTTCAACGACCGCCATATCATGTGAGATAAACAAAAAGGCGATGCCCATTTCCCGCTGTAAATCGAGCAGCAAATTGATGATCTGCGCCCGAATCGAGACATCCAGCGCGGAGACCGACTCATCGGCAATAACCACTTTTGGGTTCAGCGCCAGCGCCCGGGCGATGCAGATACGTTGCCGCTGGCCGCCCGAAAACTCGTGCGGATAACGCCACGCATGTTCCGGTTTGAGTCCTACCCGTTCCAGCAGCCAGGCGACGCGTCGCTGGCCGTCGTCCCCGTCCAGCAGACCGTGCACCCGGAGTGGCTCCACAATCGAGTACCCCACGGTTTGTCGCGGATCGAGCGAGGCGTAAGGGTCCTGAAAAATAAACTGTATATCCCGGCGTAAAGGCTGCAATTGGCTGGATGCCAGGGTATCGATGCGCTCCCCGTTAAAGGTGATGCTGCCTTCCTGTGACTCCACTAACCGCAGCAACGCGCGCCCGGTGGTGGATTTACCGCAGCCGGACTCGCCCACCAGCGCGAGCGTCTCGCCCGGCCACAAATCAAAGCTCACATTTTCAACCGCATGCACTTCGCGTTTTACGCGGTTGAGGATGCCGCCCCGCAGAGGAAAACGGGTGACCAGATCGCGCACCTGCAAAATAGGCTCGCCGGGTATCACGGTATCTTGCTCTGTTTCCGCCTCCTGCTGCCCGGGATTGTTCAGTGAAATCAGCGGAAAACGGCGCGGCAGATCGCTGCCACTCATCGATCCCAGACGCGGCACGGCCGCCAGCAGCGCTTTGGTATACGGATGGGCTGGAGCATGAAAAATCTGCTCCACGGTGCCGGTTTCCACGGCCTCGCCCTGATACATCACCAGCACCCGATCGGCAATATCGGCGACGACGCCCATATCGTGAGTGATAAAAATCACCCCCATCTCCATCTCCTGCTGCAGGACTTTAATCAGCTGCAGGATCTGTGCCTGGATAGTAACGTCCAGTGCCGTGGTCGGTTCATCCGCAATGAGCACCGCCGGACGACAGGAGAGCGCCATGGCAATCATTACGCGCTGACGCATGCCTCCCGAAAGCTGGTGCGGATAGCGGGACAAAATGGCCCTGGCCTCAGGGATGCGCACCCGCTCAAGCATACGCCTGGCCTCTTCCAGCGCATCTTCATGGTTTAACTTCTGATGCAGACGGATCGATTCGGCGATCTGCTCCCCCACCGGAAAGACCGGATTCAGCGAGGTCATCGGCTCCTGAAAAATCATCGCAATGTCTGCGCCGCGCACCTTTTGCATCTGCGACTGGCTCAGCGTTGTCAGATCGATCGCGGCCTGATTGCGCCGACGCAATAACATGCTGTCGCAAGCGATCGTTCCACCCGCCTGCTCCAGAAGACGCATCAGCGATAACGCGGTGACCGACTTGCCGGAGCCCGATTCGCCGACAATTGCCAGCGTCTCTCCACGCTGAAGCGAAAATGTCAGATTTTTGACTGCCGGGACCTGTTGCCGCTCTTCCTGAAACGCAATATTCAGGTTTTGAACCGCCAGGACTTCCCGGCTATCCAGTTCGTTATTTTGCGGCACCCGCACTCCCCTTATTCACGATAAATTCCGGTTGTTGGCGCATCGCCCGCATAGCCCCAGGCGCGATACATACCTTCACTGTTAAAGGGTAAGGCCACGTTCCCCTCGCGATCCACGGCAATTAAACCGCCGCTTCCCCCGAGTGCGGGCAATTTTTCCATTACCACGCGCTCGCAGGCTTCCGCCAGGCTTAAATTGCCATAATCCATCAGGGCGGCAATGTCGTACGCCGCCAGCGTACGGATAAATACTTCCCCCGTTCCGGTGCAGGAGACGGCCACGCTGGCGTTATTGGCATAACAGCCCGCGCCGGGTAACGGGCTGTCACCCACGCGTCCCGGCAGCTTATTGGTCATCCCCCCGGTCGAGGTGGCGGCCGCCAGGTTACCTTCTTTGTCGAGCGCCACGGCGCCGACGGTGCCCATCTTACTGCGCTCGTCCAGCGGTGCTGCGTGATCCAGCTGCGTTACCCCTCCCGCTCTGGCATCCAGCAGCTGCTGGAATCGCTCTGGCGTTGAAAAGGTGTCGGGCGGAACGGGTTCAACGCCGTGTGCAAAAGCAAACTGCTCGGCCCCGGTTCCCACCAGCAGCACATGCGGACTCTGTTCCATCACCAGGCGCGCCGCCAGTATCGGATTACGCAGATGACTCACGCCCGCCACGGCGCCCGCCTTCAGGGTATTGCCATCCATGACGCAGGCGTCCAGCTCGTGCGTTTCGTCGCGGGTAAATACGGCGCCAATGCCGGCGTTAAACAGCGGGCACTCTTCCAGAAGACGCACCGCCTCGGTCACAACGTCCAGCGCGCTTTCCCCGCTCTCCAGCATCTGCTGGCCCTTTTCCACAATGGCAGACAACGCATCGATATAGCGTTTTTCCTGCTCCGGGCTTAATAACGCCCGGGTAATTGCCCCTGCCCCGCCATGTATTGCGATAACCGCCTTGCCCATTTCCATCACCCATCAGCGTAAACGCGCTGCTTTTTCTATAAATATCATTATCGTCGACGGAACTTCAGATGATTTTTGAATATAGAAAGACGCAACGGTGATGTAAAGGGTAAGCCCATCGGGTCATACAGTTAGCGGCACTTTTCTGCCATAATGGGCGCTTTCGTTGTTATCGCGCAGGAGTAACCCATGGATTTTACCGCCGGACTGATGCCGCTTGAGACGGCACTCACGCAGATGCTCGACCGCATTTCCCCGCTGACCGATCGCGAAACGTTACCACTGCTGCGCTGTTTTGGTCGCGTTATTGCCACCGACATCATCTCTCCGCTGAACGTTCCTGGGTTTGATAATTCGGCGATGGATGGTTACGCGGTGCGCCTGGCGGATATCCATGCGGGTCACCCGCTGCCGGTCGCGGGCAAAGCATTTGCCGGTCAGCCTTTTCAGGGTGAGTGGCCGCAGGGCACCTGCATCCGCATTATGACCGGTGCACCCGTTCCCGCTGGCTGCGAGGCGGTGGTGATGCAGGAAGAGACCGAACAAACGGATGAGGGCGTGCGTTTAACCGCCAGCGTCAAAGCTAACCAGAATATACGCCGCGCCGGAGAAGATATTGCCCAGGGCGCAACCGTGTTCGCGGCCGGTAAAAAGCTGACCGTGGCTGAACTGCCGGTGCTGGCATCGCTCGGCATCGCCAGCGTTGAGGTGGTGCGCAAAGTTCGCGTGGCGGTCTTCTCAACCGGCGACGAGCTCCAGCTTCCGGGCCAGCCGCTTGGGGAAGGTCAAATTTATGACACCAACCGTCTGGCCGTGCATCTGATGCTGGAACAGCTGGGTTGCGAGGTGATCAACCTCGGTATCATTCCTGACGACCCGGAAAAACTGCGCGCCGCGTTTATTGAAGCAGACCAGTCTGCGGATGTGGTCATTAGCTCCGGCGGCGTCTCCGTGGGTGAAGCGGATTACACCAAAACCATTCTTGAAGAGCTGGGCGAAATCGGCTTCTGGAAGCTGGCGATTAAACCCGGTAAACCCTTCGCCTTTGGCAAGCTCCAGCACAGCTGGTTCTGCGGCCTGCCGGGTAACCCGGTTTCCGCCGCCCTGACGTTCTACCAGCTGGTGATTCCGCTGCTGGCGAAACTCTCTGGCGATACCGCCAATGCTATGCCGGTACGCCAGCGCGTACGCGCCGCCACGCGCCTGAAGAAATCCCCGGGACGCCTTGATTTCCAGCGCGGCGTCCTGACCCGCAATGCGGAAGGTGCACTTGAAGTGAGCACAACAGGCCATCAGGGTTCGCATATTTTCAGTTCGTTTAGCCAGGGTAACTGCTTTATTGTGCTCGAACGTGAACGCGGGAATGTTGAAGCAGGCGAATGGGTTGAGGTCGAAGCGTTCAACCACCTGTTCGGAGGCTGATGATGACGGTGGAACTGAGCGACCAGGAGATGATGCGCTATAACCGCCAGATAGTGCTGCGCGGGTTTGATTTCGACGGTCAGGAAGCGCTGAAAGCCGCCAGAGTACTGATTGTGGGTCTGGGCGGTTTAGGCTGTGCGGCGGCGCAATATCTGGTAGCGGCCGGCGTGGGTCATATGACGTTGCTTGATTTTGATACTGTTTCTTTGTCGAATTTACAACGTCAGACGCTGCACAGCGAGGCGACACTCGGTCAGCCTAAAGTGGAATCCGCGCACGCGGCACTTTCGCGTATTAACGCCAACGTTCAGTTCACTCCGGTCAACGCCATGCTGGATGATGCAGCGCTCTCCGCGCTGATCGCACAGCACGATCTGGTGCTGGACTGCACCGATAACGTGGCGATTCGCAATCAGTTGAATGCAGGATGTTTTGCCCACAAAACGCCGCTGGTGTCCGGTGCTGCTATTCGCATGGAAGGCCAAATCAGCGTCTTTACCTGGGCCGAAGGCGACCCCTGCTATCGTTGCCTGAGCCGTCTGTTTGGCGAGAACGCGCTCACCTGCGTGGAAGCAGGCGTGATGGCCCCGTTAGTCGGCGTCATCGGATCGTTGCAGGCAATGGAAGCGATTAAAGTGCTGGCGCAGTATGGCACGCCCGCAGCGGGGAAAATCGTCATGTATGACGCGATGACCTGCCAGTTCCGCGAGATGAAGCTGATGCGTAACCCCGGATGCGAGGTGTGCGGAGGGTAAATCAAACGACAACCTTCGGGTTGTCGTTTTGATCTGTTCTCCCGTTCCCTGGGGTGAGGGAATCTATTTTCTCCCTCTCCCCGTGGGAGAGGGTTGGGGTGAGGGCATCAGGCCGCACCCATCAAACCGACGTCCGTCCGAACGCCCCCTGCCAGTCCTGCTCAAACTTCACTATCGCCGCCTCTACCGCAGGCGAAGTAATAAACTGCTGCGCAACGTCCAGTGGCAGCGTGATGGATTCACAGCCCGCCAGCATACAGTCCAGCGCCTGACGTGGCGTTTTAAAGCTTGCCGCCAGCACTTTCGACTGGGGAGCATGCAGCGTCAGTAACGTTTGAAGCTCCGTCACGGTCTTAATGCCATCCCCGCCCTGGGCGTCAACGCGGTTAACGTAAGGCGCAACATAGTCCGCGCCCGCCAGTGCGGAAAACAACCCTTGCGCTGCACCGTATACCGCCGTACCCAGCGTCGGGATCCCTTCCGCTTTCAGCATTTTGATCGCTGCCAGACCTTCCGCCGTGACCGGTACTTTGACAACCAGGTCGTTGATAATGGTGCGCAGTTTACGCGCCTCTTCCACCATGCCTTCGGCAGTCGGTGCCATGACCTGCGCAAACAGGCGGCCTTTTCCCCCGAGCGCGTCGTGCAGCGCTGGCAGCAGCTCGTCCAGCGGCGTCTTACCTGCCGCCACGATACTGGGGTTGGTGGTCACGCCTGCCAGCGGGAAGATTCGCGCCAGCTTTTTTACTGCCGCAACGTCAGATGTGTCGAGATAAAGTTCCATGATGTCGCCCTCAAAATTAGCCTGCAAATACCCTATCACGGCAAAACCCGCTTAAGAGTTGACCTGCATCAAGATAACTTTCATTCGAAAGTCATTTAATCTTCATATGCAATGAGAGGGCGAAATCATGATCTTCAATATTCAGCGTTACTCCACCCACGATGGCCCCGGTATCCGTACCGTGGTGTTCCTGAAAGGCTGCTCGCTGGGCTGTCGCTGGTGCCAGAATCCGGAAAGCCGCTCCCGCACCCGGGATGTCCTGTTTGACGCGCGTCTGTGCCTGGAAGGCTGCGACCTGTGTCAGAAAGCGGCACCGGGCGTTATCGATCGTGCGCTGAATGGGCTGGTTATCCATCGTGAAAAGCTTGATGAAGAGATCCTCGACGCCTTAACCGACTGCTGCCCGACGCAGGCGCTGACCGTTTGCGGAGAGGAGCAACAGGTTGCCGATATCATGGCGACCGTACTGCGCGACAAACCCTTCTACGATCGCAGCGGCGGTGGCGTCACCCTGTCCGGCGGCGAGCCCTTTATGAACCCCACGCTGGCACTCGCCCTCTTCAAAGCCAGCCACGAGCAAGGAATTCATACTGCCGTCGAAACCTGTCTGCACGTACCGTGGCACTATATCGAGCCCGCTTTACCCTATGTTGACCTGTTCCTCGCCGACCTGAAACACGTCGACAGTGACATCTTTAAACAGTGGACCGACGGTTCAGCCAAACGCGTGCTGGATAACCTGAAACGTCTGGCCGCCGCCGGCAAAAAGGTCACCATCCGTGTTCCGCTGATTCAGGGCTTCAACGCCGATGAAGCGTCGATTACCGCCATCACCAATTTTGCCGCCGACGAACTTAACGTCCGCGAGATCCATTTTCTGCCGTATCACACGCTGGGCATGAACAAATACACCCTGCTCGGCCAACCCTACTCTGCCCCTGATAAACCGCTGGATAATCCTGCGCTTCTGGACTTCGCACAGCAGTACGCCTGCCAGAAAGGGTTAACCGCGACCTTACGAGGATAAATCTATGACGACCCTGAATCTTAATACCCTCAGCGAACGTATCAAAGCGCACAAAACGGCACTGGTGCACATTGTGAAGCCGCCGGTCTGCACCGAGCGCGCCCTGCATTACACCGAGATGTACCAGCAGCATATGGACAAGCCAATCCCGGTACGTCGTGCGCTGGCGCTGGCGCATCACCTGGCCCAGCGCACCATCTGGATAAAACACGATGAGCTGATCATCGGTAACCAGGCCAGCGAAGTCCGCGCCGCGCCAATTTTCCCGGAATACACCGTCTCGTGGATTGAGAAAGAGATTGACGATCTGGCGGACCGTCCGGGTGCAGGCTTTGCGGTGAGCGAAGAGAACAAGCGCGTCTTGCATGAACTCTGCCCGTGGTGGCGCGGACAGACGGTGCAGGATCGCTGCTACGGCATGTTCACCGACGAACAAAAAGGGCTGCTTGAAACCGGCATTATCAAAGCGGAAGGCAACATGACCTCCGGCGACGCACACCTGGCGGTTAACTTCCCGCTGCTGCTGGAGAAAGGCCTCGATGGTCTGCGCGACAAAGTGGCCGAGCGTCGTTCGCGTATTAACCTGACGGTGCTCGACGACCTTCACGGGGAACAGTTCCTGAAAGCGATCGATATTGTGCTGGAAGCGGTCAGCCTGCATATCGAACGTTTCGCCACGCTGGCGCGTGAAATGGCGTCCACCGAATCCCGTGAAAGCCGCCGTGACGAGCTGCTGGCGATGGCAGAGAACTGTGATCTGATTGCCCACCAGCCGCCGAAAACCTTCTGGCAGGCGCTGCAGCTGTGCTACTTCATCCAGCTTATTCTGCAGATTGAGTCCAACGGTCACTCCGTGTCGTTTGCCCGCATGGACCAGTATCTCTATCCGTACTACCGCCGCGACGTGGAGCTGGACCAGAGCCTGGATCGCGAACACGCTATTGAACTGCTGCACAGCTGCTGGCTGAAGCTGCTGGAAGTGAACAAAATCCGCTCCGGCTCGCACTCCAAAGCCTCTGCGGGTAGCCCGCTGTATCAGAACGTCACCATCGGCGGACAGACGCTGATCAACGGTGAACCCATGGACGCGGTCAACCCGCTCAGCTATGCGATTCTGGAATCCTGCGGTCGTCTGCGCTCCACGCAGCCAAACCTGAGCGTGCGTTACCATGCGGGCATGAGCAATGACTTCCTCGACGCCTGCGTGCAGGTGATCCGCTGCGGCTTTGGTATGCCAGCGTTCAATAACGATGAGATTGTTATTCCGGAATTCATCAAGCTCGGCGTCGAAAAAGAGGATGCCTACGACTATGCCGCGATTGGCTGCATCGAAACCGCCGTGGGTGGCAAATGGGGGTATCGCTGCACCGGCATGAGCTTTATCAACTTCGCCCGCGTGATGCTGGCAGCGCTGGAAGGCGGCCGCGATGCCACCAGCGGTAAGGTATTCCTGCCGCAGGAGAAAGCCCTCTCTGCCGGTAACTTCGATAACTTCGAGGAGGTGATGGCGGCGTGGGATACCCAGATCCGCTATTACACCCGCAAATCTATCGAGATTGAGTATGTGGTGGACACCATGCTGGAAGAGAACGTCCACGATATTCTCTGCTCTGCGCTGGTGGATGATTGCATTGAACGCGCGAAAAGCATCAAACAAGGCGGCGCGAAGTATGACTGGGTGTCAGGCCTGCAGGTGGGTATTGCTAACCTGGGCAACAGCCTGGCTGCGGTGAAAAAACTGGTCTTCGAACAGGGTACGATAGGTCAGCAACAGCTGGCCGCCGCGCTGGCCGATGATTTTGACGGGCTGACCCACGAGCAGTTGCGCCAGCGTCTGATCAACGGCGCACCGAAATACGGTAACGATGACGACAGCGTGGATCTGCTGCTGACCCGGGCCTACCAGACCTATATCGAGGAGCTGAAGCAGTACCACAATCCGCGCTATGGCCGTGGTCCGATTGGCGGGAATTACTACGCCGGGACATCCTCAATTTCTGCAAACGTGCCGTTCGGGGCAGCCACGATGGCGACGCCGGATGGACGTAAAGCGCATACGCCGCTGGCAGAAGGGGCAAGCCCGGCCTCCGGTACTGACCACCTCGGCCCGACGGCGGTGATTGGATCTGTCGGTAAGCTGCCGACCGAAGCGATTCTGGGCGGCGTGCTGCTCAATCAGAAGCTGAACCCGGCGACGCTGGAAAATGACAGCGACCGCCAGAAGCTGATGATCCTGCTGCGGACCTTCTTCGAGGTGCACAAAGGCTGGCATATTCAGTACAACATCGTTTCGCGTGAAACGCTGCTGGAAGCGAAGAAACACCCGGACCAGTATCGTGACCTGGTGGTGCGTGTCGCGGGGTACTCCGCGTTCTTTACCGCCCTGTCGCCAGATGCGCAGGACGATATTATTGCACGGACCGAGCACACGCTGTAAGGCGACGTGCCGGGGGGAATGTGCGCGCTGATGCCCTCACCCCGGCCCTCTCCCACAGGGAGAGGGAGAAAACCGCTGCCCTCACCTGGCTCTCTCCCACGGGGAGAGGGAGAACACACCGCTGCCCTCACCCTGCCCACTCCCACGGGGAGAGGGCGAACACCGATGCCCTCACCCCGGCCCTCTCCCACAGGGAGAGGGAGAACACCGATGCCCTCACCTGGCTCTCTCCCGCGGGGAGAATGAGAACACACTGCTGCCCTCACCCCGCCCTCTCCCACGGGGAGAGGGAGAAACCACTCAGCGGCAGCTTTGGTTGCCGCTTTGCTTTTGCTTTCGAATGAAATTAAATTTGTGCTCCCCGTCACCTTGTTATTAGAATGTTTCAAAATGCAGTGACCCCCAGGAGCGCAATGTATGACCGTTAAAGTTATCGTCACCGATATGGACGGAACTTTTCTTGATGATGCCAAGCAGTACGATCGTGACCGCTTTCAGGCGCAATTCGAGCAACTTAAGGCCCGCAATATTGAATTCGTGGTTGCCAGCGGCAATCAGTATTACCAGCTCATCTCCTTCTTCCCGGAGTTGAAAGAGCAGATCTCCTTCGTCGCAGAAAACGGCGCGCTGGTGTTCGATCACGGGGAACAGGTATTCCATGGGGAACTGACGCGCCACGAGTCGCAAATCGTTATAGGTGAACTGCTGAAAGACAAACAGCTCAACTTTGTCGCCTGTGGGCTGGAAAGCGCGTATGTCAGCGAAAAAGCGCCCGATGAGTTTGTGGCGCTGATGGCAAAACACTACCACCGCCTGAAACGCATCCGTGACTATCATGACATCGAGGATGTGCTGTTTAAGTTCTCGCTAAACCTGCCGGATAGCGATATCCCAGGCCTTATCGATAAACTGCACGTCTCGCTCGACGGCATCATGAAGCCCGTGACCAGCGGCTTTGGATTTGTCGATTTAATTATCCCTGGCCTGCATAAAGCGAACGGCATTAGCCGCCTGCTGAAGCGCTGGGAGATATCACCACAGGCGTGCGTAGCTATCGGCGACAGCGGCAACGACGCGGAAATGCTCAAGCTGGTGAAATACTCTTTTGCCATGGGCAACGCCGCTGAGAGCATTAAAGCCATCAGCCGTTACAGCACAGACGATAATAACCATCAGGGCGCACTGAACGTCATTCAGGCCGTGCTTGACGCCCATTCGCCGTTCGACGCTTAATCCTCGCTAAGCCGGAGCCCGTCTCCGGCCTATCACTCTTTTCCCATCCTGTGCTGAACATCAAGTTTTTAAACTTGCATTAACTTCTTTTTAACTTAAAGTATCACTTGTAGATAAATTTACTTTCGAATGAAAGATGCGAGGCCATTATGACGTTTACCAGTGAAACTTTGCCTGCGGATCCAAAAGCAGCAATTCGTCAGTTAAAACGCGAGTTACGCGCCCAGATTGGCGACGTTCAGGCCGTGTTCGACACGCTCAGTGATAAAATCGCTACCCGCGTGGCGGAGATTAATGCGCTGAAAAATAAGGGGGAGCCTGTCTGGCCAGTGATTCCGTTCGCGGAGATTAAAGACGGTACCCTCACGTCCGCTCAGCGCGATGCGGTAAAGCGCCGGGGTTGTGCGGTGATCAAGGGTCACTTCCCGCGCGAGCAGGCGCTGGCGTGGGATCGTTCCATGCTCGACTATCTCGATCTCAACCGCTTTGATGACGTCTATAAAGGCCCCGGTGATAACTTCTTTGGGACCCTGAGCGCCTCCCGCCCGGAAATTTTCCCGATTTACTGGTCGCAGGCCCAGATGCAGGCGCGTCAGAGCGAGGCGATGGCTCAGGTACAATCGTTCCTTAACCGGTTATGGACATTCGAAAGTAACGGCAAACAGTGGTTCGACCCGGATGTCAGCGTGATTTATCCGGATCGTATTCGCCGCCGTCCGCCGGGAACCACATCAAAAGGGCTGGGCGCACACACCGACTCCGGCGCGCTGGAGCGCTGGCTATTACCGGCCTATCAACAGGTCTTTGCCCGCGTTTTCGACGGCAACGTGGATAAATACGATCCGTGGAACGCTGCACACCGGACCGAGGTAGAAGAGTACACCGTGGATAACACCACCAAATGTTCAGTCTTCCGCACCTTCCAGGGCTGGACCGCGTTATCAGACATGATCCCCGGTCAGGGCTTGTTGCACGTGGTGCCGATCCCTGAGGCGATGGCGTATATCCTGCTACGTCCGCTGCTGGACGATGTACCGGAAGATGAACTGTGCGGTGTCGCGCCGGGCCGCGTGCTGCCAATTTCAGAGAAGTGGCATCCACTCTTAACTGAAGCACTGACCAGTATTCCGGCGCTTGAGGCCGGGGACTCCGTCTGGTGGCATTGCGATGTGATTCACTCTGTCGCACCGGTTGAAGACCAGCAAGGCTGGGGTAACGTGATGTATATTCCCGCCGCGCCGATGTGCGAGAAGAACCTCGCCTATGCGAAGAAGGTCAAAGCGGCACTGGAAACTGGCGCCTCGCCGGGCGATTTTCCGCGTGAAGATTATGAAACCACCTGGCAGGATCGTTTTACCCTGGACGATCTGAACATCCACGGCAAGCGCGCTCTGGGCATGATTTAACTGTCGTAAAGTCCTTCCCGTTCCACGGCGGTGCGTCTTTTTCCCTGACGTATCCGCCGTACCGACTCCCTGACCTGTAACGTGCCGTTGAGCAGTAGCGTTCCCACGGGGGCATCCGGTCGCATCAGGCGCTGCTGGAGAAGATGCACCGCCTCGCTACCCAACTCATCGCGCGGCACATGCACCGCGGTTAACGGGACATCCTGAATCGCGGCAAGGTTAAAGCCGTCGATGCTCATTACTGACACATCCTGCGGCACGCGCAACCCCCTCTTTTGCAAGGCGCTGATGGTCCCCTCCGCCATAAAATCGCCCCCGACCAGAAAGGCGGTAGGCAACTGGTGGTGAGGACGCTCATTAAGCCACTCCGTCATCAGCCGTTCTGTCTCTTTGGCGCTAAAGCTCGGCACCACCAGTAGATCGCGCTTGTCATTAAATTTCATATTATGCGACTGCCACGCGTCACGGATCCCCGTCAGGCGAAGCTCCATGGTGTATCGACGTAAACAGAGCACGCTCACCACGTCACGATGTCCCATTTCAAAAAGGTAATCGGCTGCACACTCGCCGATTGCCCGATGGTCGGGGGCCACCGCGGGCAAGCGCATCCGCCGGTCGCGGCAGTTAATCAGCATACAGGGCTTGCCCACGTCCACCGCGAGATCGTGGATATGAGGATCATCAATGCCCAGTAAAATAGCCGCCTGGGTGTCAGCTTCGTTCATGCGGGCCAGAAAGAGCTGGGCATCGCTGTCATTCTCCTCAAGCGCGCAATACCGTAACCTGACCTCATGTGACGCCAGTCCTTTGCTCACACTTTGAATGACACGGTAGTAAAAGATGTCGGACCGCTCGTCGAAGGCCCGCTGGGGCGCAAACACCACCAGGCTGTTTAGCAGCAATCGCCCCGCCGCAATACCGTCCATCACCCCCAACTCTCGTGCACATTCCAGTACCTTTTTACGCGCTTTTTCACTGGTATTGGCCTTCCCTGCCAGCACGCGAGAAACGGTGCTCATGGAAAGCTGAGTACGGGAGGCGATTTCCGCGATTCTGAGCCTTTTGTCCATTTTGTGATCTTGCTCCGTTTGCTAAATGAAAAATTTTGCACGGCATTCATATCAGGCGATAACAGTGCTGAAAGCTATCATGCCAAAGCCCGGCGCTCATTTATGAGAAAGCTTGCACAAAATCCACTATTAGCCGCTTATTTTCTCCCTTAAGGTGAACTTGTCACACAACTTCCATACTAGTTGTATACCAACTTGAAGTCATAAAACAGATATCGATCAATGGCATAACGCGCAGTGTGACAACCGAAACTACCCTCTTATCGTCCGTCTTGTGGAGACTGAAAATGAGTCAGGACATTAATAACACCCTCGCGGGGAATAAAACCCGTCGCGTCATAAAAAACCTGCGCTGGTACGTGCTGGTGCTGTTTTTGCTGGGCGTCACCGTTAACTACATTACCCGTAACTCGTTAGGCATTCTGGCCCCTGAGCTCAAAGAGAGCATGGGGATCACCACCGAGCAATATTCCTGGATCGTCGGGGCATTCCAGATTGCTTACACCCTTTTCCAGCCTCTGTGCGGCTGGCTGATCGATGTCATCGGCCTGAAGATTGGGTTTATGGTCTGCGCAGGCATCTGGGCGTTGATGTGTATCCTGCACGCCGGTGCTGGCAGCTGGCTGCATCTCGCCATACTGCGCTTCTTCATGGGGGCATCGGAAGCGGCTGCCACACCCGCGAACGCCAAAACCATTGGCGAGTGGTTCCCGAAATCAGAGCGTCCTGTCGCGGCCGGATGGGCTGGCGTGGGCTTCTCGATTGGGGCAATGCTGGCTCCACCTATCATCTATTTCGCGCACGCTTCGTTTGGCTGGCAGGGTGCGTTTATGTTTACCGGCGTGCTGGCGCTGCTGTGGGTTGTTTTATGGTGGGCGTTTTACCATAACCCGGAGGAGCATCCGAATCTGAGCAAAGAAGAACTGGCCTTTATCAAGCAGGACAATGAGCCTCCTGCCATCAAGCTGCCTTTCCTGACTGCGCTGAAAACCGTCTCTAAAAACAAACGTTTCTACGGGATTGCCATCCCGGCCTTTATGGCCGAACCCGCCTGGGCCGTGCTGAGCTTCTGGGTACCGCTGTACCTTGCTAAAGAGCACGGTATGGACCTGAAGCAAATTGCGATGTTTGCCTGGCTGCCGTTCCTGGCCGCCGATCTGGGCAGCGTAGCCAGCGGCTACCTCACTCGCCTCTATACCCGCTTCTTCGGCTGTACACGCGTCAACGCTGTCGTCGCAAGCTCCGTCACGGGCGCGTTCCTGATGATCTCTCTGGCCGCCGTGGCCATCACCCGCGATCCTTACGTCACCATTGCCCTGATCTCAATTGGTGGCTTCGGGCACCAGATCATCTCCTGCATGCTCAGCGCGCTGGTTGTGGAGTCGTTTGATAAAGGCCAGATGGCCACCGTCAACGGCATGCGCGGCTCCGCAGCGTGGATTGCCAGCTTCCTCTTCTCACTGCTGATCGGTGTAACTGCCGACAAAATTGGCTTCAACCCGCTTTTCATTGCCATGGGTTTCTTTGACCTGATTGGCGCTTTTTTCCTGGTCGCATTTATTGCTGAACGTCGCGCCAAGCGCGCCTGATAGTGGATGTATCGCATATGAAAACATTGAAAAACTGGACCCTTGATAATCAATCAGCCCACCATGTCGAACTCCTGGTGGATAACCAGCACCGTCTGTTCCTGTACGTTCTGGAAGAGAACCTTTTCCGCGTGCTGATTAAGCGCAAAGGCACGCTGGCGCTGAACAAAACCTGGAGCATCGCGCCAACGAGTGATGTGCCCTGGGAAGGACGTGACCGCGAAGATATCAGCGGATTTACCTGCCCATCGTGGACGCTAACGCAGCAGAACGATGCGCTGATTATTGCTACTGAGACATTGCGTGTAACCGTTCACCAGCCGCTGTGGCTCGAGTGGCATCACCGCGATGAGGCCGGTCTCTGGCAGCCGCTGGCAAGCGATCGTCCCACCAGCGCCTATCTGCTGAATGCCCACGGCGACGGCGCGGCGCATTATCTGAGCCGCCACAAAGACGAACGTTTTTACGGTCTGGGGGAAAAAGCCGGTGACCTGCAGCGCAACGGTAAACGCTATGAAATGCGGAATCTCGACGCGATGGGCTATAACGCCGTCAGCACCGATCCGCTCTACAAGCATATTCCGTTTACCCTCACCCGCCGCGATGACGTGAGCTATGGTCTCTTCTATGACAACCTCAGCAGCAGCTGGCTGGATCTGGGCAACGAAATAGACAACTACCACACCGCCTACCGTCGCTGGCAGGCGGAAGCGGGTGATATTGATTACTATCTCTTTACCGGTAAGCGGGTGCTGGACGTGACGAAAGCCTTTGTCCGTCTGACCGGGAAAACGCTGTTTGGGCCGAAATGGAGCCTGGGCTACAGCGGGTCGACCATGCATTACACCGACGCGCCGGATGCGCAAAACCAGCTGATGAACTTTATTCGCCTGTGCGAAGAACACGCCATTCCGTGCGATTCGTTCCAGCTCTCATCGGGTTATACCTCCATCAACGGCAAACGTTACGTCTTTAACTGGAATCACGACAAAGTGCCGCAGCCCAATGCGATGAGCCAGGCGTTTCATGATGCGGGACTGAAGCTGGCGGCCAATATCAAACCTTGCCTGTTGCAGGATCATCCGCGCTATAACGAAGTGGCGGAACAAGGTTTATTCATCCGCGATTCTGAAACCGATACGCCAGAACGTTCCAGCTTCTGGGATGATGAAGGGTCCCATCTCGACTTTACCAACCCGCAGACCGTGGCGTGGTGGCAGAACGGCGTAACGACCCAGTTGCTGGAGAAAGGGATCGATTCGACGTGGAATGACAATAACGAGTTCGAAGTGTGGGACGGAGAAGCACGCTGTCACGGCTTTGGCCAGGAAATTGCCATCAAGCACATCCGCCCGGTGATGCCGTTGTTGATGATGCGCGCCTCCATGGAAGCGCAGCAACGTTTCGCGCCGGAAAAACGCCCCTTCCTGATCTCTCGCTCCGGCTGCGCCGGTATGCAACGTTACGTGCAGACATGGAGCGGCGATAACCGTACCAACTGGGACACCCTGCGCTATAACACCCGTATGGGGCTTGGCATGAGCCTGTCCGGACTGTTTAACGTTGGCCACGACGTCGGTGGCTTCTCCGGCGATAAGCCTGACGCCGAGCTGTTTGTCCGCTGGGTGCAAAATGGCGTAATGCATCCACGCTTTACTATCCATTCGTGGAATGACGATCGCACGGTGAACGAACCATGGATGTATCCAGGCGTCACCCCCGCGATCCGCAGTGCGATTGAGCTGCGCTACCGTCTTCTGCCGTACCTTTACACCCTGCTGTGGCAGGCGCATGCCGACGACGAACCGATGTTACGCCCGACGTTCCTCGATCACGAGCACGACATGCAGACCTTCGAGGAGTGTGATGATTTCCTTCTCGGTCGCGACGTGCTGGTGGCGAGCGTGGTGGAAGCCGGGCAGCACCAGCGTCGCGTCTGGCTGCCGGATAACCACACCGGCTGGTACGATTTTTACACCCACGAGTGGTTCGCTGGCGGGCAGTGGATCGTGCGTGATGCACCGCTGGAGAAATTACCGCTGCTGGTCAGAGCCGGGGCCGGTCTGCCGCTGAGCGCGCGTATTACGCATGTCAGCGCCGAAAAGGACGATACCCGCGAGCTGAAACTGTTCCCGGTGAAAGGCGTCGGTTCCACTGCTGGCCTGCTGTTTGAAGACGATGGCGAAAGCTGGGGTTATCAGAGCGGGAATGCGCTGTGGGTGGAATGGGAAATGGTGTGCGGGGGGGCAACTATCGACCTGAAGATTACCGGGCGCGGGGATTATCGTCCGGCGTGGAAAACGCTGAAGGTGACCTTACCGGTGGGTGAGACACGCACGCTGCGGGTGAATGGGACAGAAGGGAGCGAATGGGTGGTGTAGAGCGGCCTGATGCCCTCACCCTAACCCTCTCCCACAGGGAGAGGGGATAAAGCTGAAGTGCGGCCTGATGCCCTCACCCTAACCTTCTCCCACAGGGAGAGGGGATAAAGCTGTCGTGCGGCCTGATGCCCTCACCCTAACCCTCTTCCACAGGGAGAGGGGATAAAGCTGTCGTGCGGCCTGATGCCCTCACCCTAACCCTCTCCCACAGGGAGAGGGGATAAAGCTGTAGTGCGGCCTGATGCTCTCACCCTAACTCTCTCTCACAGGGAAAGGGGATAAAGCTGAACGCGTGCGCTACGATTTTCGCGCTGCAGATGCAACCAACGCCTCTGCAGCGTGAAAGCCGAGGGGAGATTAACTCTCAACACCTTTTGTGCGCAGGTAATCTTCGTAGTTACCGGTGAAGTCCACCACGCGCTCCGGCGTGATTTCAATCACGCGGGTTGCCAGCGAGCTAACAAACTCACGGTCGTGAGAGACGAAGATTAGGGTCCCCTGATACATCTCCAGCGCCATGTTCAGCGATTCGATCGATTCCATATCCAGGTGGTTAGTCGGTTCGTCCATCACCAGGATATTGGGTTTTTCCATCATCAGCTTACCGAACAGCATGCGGCCTTTTTCACCACCGGACAGCACCTTGGCCGGTTTTTTAATATCGTCCTGGCTGAACAGCAGACGGCCTAAAATCCCGCGAACCACCTGCTCATCATCGCCTTCTTGTTTCCACTGGCTCATCCAGTCGAAGACGGTCAGGTCGTTTTCGAATTCATATTCGTGGTCCTGCGCGTAATAGCCAATCTGCGCGTTTTCAGACCATTTTACCGTACCGTTGTCAGGCTGATATTCACCGACCAGGGTTTTCAGCAGAGTCGATTTACCCACGCCGTTCGCACCCAGTACGGCAATCTTCTCGCCGACTTCCAACAGTAAATTCAGGTTCTTGAACAGAGGTCCGTTATCAAACCCTTTGGTGAGCGCTTCGACTTCCAGCGCGTTACGGAACAGTTTCTTGTCCTGCTCGAAGCGAATGAACGGGTTCTGACGGCTTGATGCTTTCACTTCGTCCAGCTTGATCTTATCAATCTGACGCGCACGCGAGGTCGCCTGACGAGATTTTGAAGCGTTCGCACTGAAGCGGCTCACGAAGGATTGCAGATCGGCAATCTGGGCTTTTTTCTTGGCGTTATCGGACAGCAGACGTTCACGCGCCTGCGTGGCTGCCGTCATATATTCGTCATAGTTGCCCGGATAGACGCGCAGCTCGCCGTAGTCCAGATCCGCCATGTGCGTACACACCATGTTCAGGAAGTGACGGTCGTGCGAAATGATGATCATGGTGCTGCCACGTTCGTTCAGCACCTGCTCCAGCCAGCGAATGGTATCGATGTCCAGGTTGTTCGTCGGTTCATCCAGCAGCAGAATTTCTGGATTCGAGAACAGCGCCTGTGCCAGCAGCACACGCAGCTTCCAGCCCGGGGCCACTTCACTCATCAGACCGTAGTGCTGCTCAACCGGAATACCCACGCCCAGCAGCAGTTCACCCGCACGGGATTCGGCAGAATAACCGTCCATCTCCCCGTACAGCACTTCCAGATCGGCCACTTTATAGCCGTCTTCTTCGCTCATCTCAGCGAGGCTGTAAATGCGGTCACGTTCCTGCTTAACTTCCCACAGCTCCCCGTGCCCCATGATCACCGTGTCCAGTACGGTAAACTCTTCAAAGGCGAACTGATCCTGACGCAGCTTGCCGAGGCGCTCGTTAGGATCAAGCGACACGTTGCCCAGCGTCGGCTCTAAATCGCCGCCGAGGATTTTCATAAAGGTGGATTTTCCGCTACCGTTGGCACCAATCAGGCCGTAACGGTTGCCGCCGCCAAACTTGACGGAAATGTTTTCGAACAGCGGCTTACTGCCAAACTGCATAGTGATGTTGCTGGTAACTAGCACGGGGGATTCCTGCAAAAAAGTGTGATAAACACGTCATTATGCCACAATTCCGAATTGAGATCCCGTGTTGCAACTAACCACTAAACTTTAACAAAATCGAAAAAAATGTGATTTCGTACACATCTGAATTCCTTGTTTGGGGGAATGCACATATAATGCGCTCCCATCACTGATTCAGACTCATTAACTAATCGCCAGAGTGGCAAAGATACCTCGCATAATATGAACATGAAATTATCAACGCTTTTTGCGGCGGCGTTAGCCGTAGTAGGTTTTTGCAATACCGCGTCAGCGGTGACGTATCCGCTGCCGACCGACGGTAGCCGTCTGGTGGGTGAAAACCAGGTGGTCATTGTTCCGGAAGGCAACTCTCAGCCGCTGGAGTATTTTGCCGCGCAGTATCAGCTTGGCCTGTCCAACATGCTGGAAGCCAACCCGGGCGTTGACCCTTATCTGCCAAAAGCCGGTACCGTGCTGAACATTCCACAGCAGCTGATTCTGCCGGACACCGTTCATGAAGGCATCGTGATCAACAGTGCCGAAATGCGTCTGTACTACTATCCGAAAGGCACCAATACCGTTATTGTGCTGCCTATTGGTATTGGTCAGTTGGGTAAAGACACCCCGCTGAACTGGACGACGAAAGTTGAGCGTAAGAAAGCCGGCCCAACCTGGACGCCAACCGCTAAAATGCACGCGGAATACATTGCCGCAGGTGAACCTCTGCCAGCCGTAGTACCTGCCGGTCCGGATAACCCTATGGGCCTGTACGCGCTGTACATCGGTCGTCTCTACGCCATTCACGGTACCAACGCTAACTTCGGTATCGGCCTGCGCGTCAGCCACGGCTGCGTACGTCTGCGTAATGAAGACATCAAATTCCTGTTCGATAACGTGCCTGTCGGAACCCGCGTCCAGTTCATTAACGAGCCGGTAAAAGCGACCTCCGAGCCAGATGGCAGCCGTTATATCGAAGTGCACAACCCGCTGTCCACCAGCGAAGATCAGATCAACAACAACGAAATCGTCCCTATTACGCTGCGTAGCAACGTGCAGGCTGTCACCAGCCAGCCAGACGTTGAAACCACCGTTGTTGACCAGGCGATTCAGAATCGCTCCGGTATGCCGGTACGTCTGAACTGATTGTAAGCGTTCAACCACAAAAAAGCGGGCCTGATAGCCCGCTTTTTTATTATCCGTTATTCACAATGACTATCCCGCCGTGGTCATAACGGTAATGACAATGGGCATACTCCAGCGGCGTACCGTCTTCCAGATAAATCACCTGCTCCACTTCCAAAACCGGGTCGGTCTGTTCGCAGATCAGATGCTGCATATCCAGCGCGTTCGGTTTTAGGGCGCGTACCACACGATACGAGCCCATAATTTTCAACCCCAGCGTCTCCTGTACATACTGGAACACCGAGCTTTCAAGGTGGGTTTTGTTCAGGCCCGGCACCAGATTCAACGGCATGACCGTAGAATCCAGCGACATCGGCTCGCCGTTAAGGGAGCGCAGGCGGATAAAATCATAAATCGGGGTATCGGCGTTGATCATCAGCGATGACTGCTCTTTCTCGTCGGGAAAACGCAGCTCAAAATGCACCACCTGACTGCTGACGGTGCCCAGATGTTGCCAGGTTTTGGTCGCGCCAAAATAGTCACTGCCGGAGAGATCCCACTGGGACAACTGCAGGAAGTTTTTACGGATAAAGGTCCCCTGCCCCTGGCGGGTATACACCAGGCCTTCAACAATCAGCTGGCGCATCGCCTGCTGGATAGTCATCCGGCTGGTACTGAACTCCGCCGCCAGCGCAAACTGGTCTGGCAGCGGCTCGTTGGCGGCATATTGTTGACTAATAATGCGTTTTTTAATTTCCCGCGCTATGGTGATGTACTTCGCCGCCATCGCCTGTTCCTTATCGTTATTCCGCTATCGCACTGTTTTTTAACGCCACTCGCTCCGCAATCTTGAGGAAAGGCAGGTAGAAGAATACACCAAATACGATGATTGCCAACTGCACCACCACGGCGCGCCAGTCCCCTGCCGTCGCCAGCCAGGCGCTCAGGATGGGCGGAGTGGTCCAGGGGATCATCACCACGCAGCGCGACATCAGCCCCAGGGTGGTACACAGCCACGCGAAGTAAATCCCGATGGCCGGCAGTAAAACAAACGGGATCATCAGCGGCAGGTTAAACACAATGGGCAGGCCGAAAATCACCGGTTCGTTGATGTTAAACAGCCCGGGCGCCAGTGACAGACGCGCCACCTGTTTGGCCGAACGCTGACGGGAAAAGAGGAAAATCGCGATCAGCAGCGAGATCGTACTGCCCGTACCGCCGACCATCCCGAAGGTAGGCACAAAAATATTATTGATGATGTGTGGAATCGGCTGGCCGTTGGCAAATGCCAGCATGTTCTCGTTGGTGTTAATCAGCAGGAAAGGTTCCAGAATCACGCTGTTCACCACCGACTGGTGAATGCCCAACGTAAACAGGAAATTACCGAAGCTGTAGATAAAGATCGTCCCCGGCAGGCTGGTGTTGATCAACCGCAACGGCTGCTGAATAAAGGTGGTGATTAAATGGATCAGATCCGTGTGCATCACGTTCGTCAGCACCGCCGCCAGAATCGCAAACAGCGAAAGCGTCATGATCGTCGGGATCAGCGCGGTGAAGGATTGGCTTACCGCCGGGGGCACATTTTCCCCCAGCGAAATACGTAACGCCTTCAGACGAGAAATCGCGATGAACACTTCGGTTGCCACTAAACCAATCAGCACGCCGGCAAAAATCCCGGTGGAACCGATATTGGCAAAGGTCAGAACCTGCGTAACGTTTACCGGATTCTGGCTGCCGACGGGCAGGATCTGTAACTGCATCGGCATCATGATAATAAAGCTGCTCAGGGCGATAACCACTGCCGAGACCGGGTTGTCGAATGCCTTATTTCGCGCCAGAGACCAGGCGATCATCGGCGCTAACAGCAGCGCCGCAATATTCAGCGTGCCGTTGATGATCGCATCTCCCCAGACTTTAAAACGCACAAGCGTCTCGCCGTCCAGTATCCACGGGAACACCACATTGTTCACCAGCACCGCCAGACCGGCGAGGATAAAAATGGGCATCACCGTGGCAAAAGCATCGCGCAGGGAACGCAGGTGCACCTGATTCGCCAGGCGCGCTGAAAACTCAACAAATTTATCGACAAACGACTGCATTGCAGGTGTGATTTTTGTATCAGACATAGCGGAGATTCCCATTAATCAGTCACAAAAACGGTCCGGCAGCGTACGGCTTACAGCTCGCGCCCGTTGCTATGGATAGCCTGTTTTAACCATGCGTAGCTTTTTTTCGGTACGCGCTTCAGGTCTTTTAAATCGTGGTTCTCGCGGTTGACATACACCACGCCATAGCGTTTACGCATGTCCCCCTGCGAGCTAAGGATGTCGATTAATCCCCATCCGAGATAGCCGATCACCTGCGCACCGTCTTCAAAGATGGCGGCCTTCATTGCCATGAAATGCTGACGGTGATAGTCGATACGATAATCATCCTCGACAGGGTTTACCCCATCCCAGGACTCGATCACACCAATCCCATTTTCAATCGGGAAGACCGGTAATCGCCAGTCGTTGTAATAGCGGGTGATGATGGTTCTAAAGCCCAACGGATCGATCTGCCAGTTCCATTCGGTGGCTTTCAGGTAAGGGTTGTTTTTCTCGCCGTGAGTGAGGTAATAGTTCACCGGCGTGCCTTCAGGGATCGGATCGCTGTCGAGGGTTTTGCTGGCGTAATAGCTGAACGCCATAAAGTCGTTTTGCGTGCGGGCCAGCAGCGCGAGATCCTCAGCGCGATAAATATCACTCAGGCCCTGTTGTTCCACCACCGCCATCACCGCGGGGCTGTAGCCCTGCCCTGCAAAGACGCGTAGCAGGTTTTGATTCAGGAATTCGTCATACTGTTGGGCACAGAAGATATCGCGCGGTTTGCAGGTGGCCGGATAAATCAGCTGATGCGCTAACATCCCGCCCATCATCTGCCCGGGTTTAGCCTGATGCAGATACTCCGTCAGCGCCATATGCGCCACCATCGTGTGATGCTGAATTTCGTAGAGTTCGCGCAGGGTTTGCTCACCTTTCATATAGCCTGAAACGCGAAACGCCTCTGGCATATGAAAAATATTCTGCTCGTTGAAGGTCAGCCAGTACTTCACCCGATCCCCGAAGCAGTCGATCATCTTTTTACCGTAGCGGACAAAAGCCTCCATCACCCGACGGTCGGTGAAGCCGTTGTATTCCTGCGCCAGGGCCAGCGGCATATCAAAGTGATACAGGCACACCATCGGTTCGATACCGCGGGCAAGCAGGTCGTTAATAAAGCGGTCGTAAAACGCGATGCCTTCTTCGTTAAATTCGCCATCACCCTTAGGGCAAACGCGGCTCCAGGAAATCTGAAAGCGATAACAGTTCATCCCCAGATCCTGCATCAGGTCGAAGTCTTCCTTGTAGCGATGGTACGAATCCGTTGCCACTTTCCAGTCAGAGGCATTCTCCCCGGCTTCACGGATGTCATACACCGACATCCCTTTCCCGCCCTCGTTCCAGGCCCCTTCGGTTTGCATGCTGGAAACGGAATTACCCCATAAAAAATGTGCTGGTAATGATTGATTCATGATTGCCCCCTATATGACTAGTCATTTAAATTTCATGACTAGTCATATAGCGAAAGATGAAAAATCAATCAAAGAGTGGGATCGTTTTTTGTGAGGCGTGTGGAAATAAAAAAGCCGGATCGCACTGGGCGGATCCGGCTTTAACGCAACGTGTTATGTGAAAATTATGCCAGCTGATTCCGACGATATTCGCCCTGACGCTCCAGCATCCAGCCGGGATATTCGCGCGGCAACGCGCTGACGGCATCCAGCTGTTTCAGTTCGTCGTCGGTCAGGCTGATGCCGGTGGCGTTAATGTTGTCATCGAGCTGCTCCACGCGTTTAGCCCCCACGATCACACTGGTGACCACCTTCTGGTGAAGCAGCCATGCCAGGGCGATTTGCGCGACCGAGACGCCTTTTTGGTCAGCGATGGTCCGCATCACGTCCACGCAGTCGAACGCGCGATCTTTATTCACCGGCGGGAAATCAAATTCCAGACGCCGTCCGCCCGCTTCCGCCTGACCGTCGCGGCCATATTTACCACTCAGCAGTCCGCCTGCCAGCGGGCTCCAGACCATCAGCCCCACGTTTTCGCTTTGCAGCATCGGCACCAGCTCGCGTTCCAGATCGCGCCCGGCAATCGTGTAGTAAGCCTGAAGCGAGGCAAACCGTGCCAGCCCAAGACGCTCGGAAATGCCCAGCGCTTTAGCGATTTGCCACGCGGCCCAGTTCGATACGCCGATATAACGCACGTGACCGTGCTGCACGAGATTATCCAGCGCATACAGCATCTCTTCCATCGGCGTTGCCGGATCAAAACCGTGCAGCTGATAGAGATCGATATGATCGAGCTGCATGCGTTGCAGGCTCTCTTTTACGCTGTTAATGATGTGATAGCGCGAACTGCCGCGTGAGTTCACGCCCGCGGTGCCCGTCTCGCCAAACACTTTGGTCGCCACCACCACGTTTTCACGTGGGATCTTGAGGTTTTTCAGTGCCTGACCGGTGATGATCTCCGAACGACCTTCGGAATAGACATTGGCAGTATCAATAAAGTTGATCCCGGCATCCAGTGCCCGTCCTACCAGCTTTTCAGCTTCGTTTTGCTGGAGCTGACCAATCTTGCCCCACATACCGTCTTCACCGCCAAAGGTCATGGTGCCGAGGCACAACTCAGAAACAAACAGACCGGTGTTGCCTAATTTTTGATAACGCATGGGACGTTCCTCGCAATGTTCGTGTTGGGTGCAAAACAGTTATACTCGCCCACCGCTTTCGGCGAATGGGGTGTTCCTGTCCGTTTCTTGCCCAATTCTCTGAACCTTATCCACGCGGGGCCTCACCAAACACGCGGTAATCCGGCAGTTTCACCTGCTGATAGGGTTCCCAGCCGCCGCCGAGGGCCTTGTAAAGTGCCACCAGATCCAGTGCACTCTGCACTTTTGCCTGAGAGCGCTGCTGCTCGGCCTGCGCAAGCTGACGCTGGGCGTCCAGCACGTCAATGAAGGTGGCAATCCCCTGTCGGTAGCTGTCGCTCGCCAAATCAAATGCGTTTTGCAACGCGTCGATGGTTTTGCCTAATCCCGCTTCGCGTTGCTGATCGGTGCGGTAACTCACCAGCGCATTCTCGACATCTCCCAGCGCCGTCAGCACGGTCTGACGATAGTCCAGCACCGCCGCCCCCTGTTGGGCACGGGCGACTTTGACGCTGGAAACCAGACGGCCTCCCTGGAAAATAGGAATAGAGACCTGGGGGCCTACGCTGTAGAAGTGGCTGCTCCAGTCTGTGAGCCAGTTGGTTTCACTGTTCCGCAGGCCAAACTGACCGGACAACGTCAGGCTGGGGAAGAGTTGCGCCACCGACACGCCAATTTGCGCCGTGGCCGCATGGAGATTCGCCTCCGCCTCGCGCACGTCCGGACGACGTCTGGCGAGCGTAGATGGGATGCCCGTCGGCACAATATCCGGCAGCACAAGTAGCGGCTTAACCTCGCGCAATTCGCTGTCGAGCGCACCCGGCGGTTTACCCAACAAAATCGCCAGCCCGTTCATCGCCTGGCGCTCCTGGGCCTGATATTGTGGCAGTTGCGCCTCCAGATTGCCGAGCTGCGCCCGGGCGTTTTCCACGTCCAGCTGAGGTGACAAGCCGCCGCGCTGGCGGTTTTCGGTCAGTTCAACGGTTTGCTGCGCGCTCTCGATTTGCGTGTTCAACGTGGCGATGATGCTCTGCGCACCGCGCAGCTGCAGCCAGGCGCGGGCGACTTCGGCCTCCAGCGACACCAGCGCATCGTTCCGTTGCTCAATGGCGGCCTTTTGCTGCGCTTCGGCGGCTTCGACCTGCCGACGAACCTTGCCCCACAGGTCAATTTCCCACTGCGCATCAAAACTGCCCTGATAGAGGTTTACAGGCTGCGTGAGCGGGCCAAGCGCCCCTTTGAGTTCTGGATCCACGTTGTCGAGCTGGTCATAGGCACCCTGGGATTTTAGCTCCCCTTCCAGCCCAAGCTGCTGACGCGTGGCCTGCAGATTACCGTTCACCGAGGGATAAAACGCCCCGCCCGCCTGGTTAATCTGTTCGCGGGCGCCGGCTATACGCAGCACGGTTTGTTGCAATGACAGGTTGCCGGCAATCGCCCGTTCAATCAGGCTGTCGAGTTGCGGCGAACCAAACGATGTCCACCAGCGAGGATTCATGGCCGTGGTGTTCACTTTCGACGCCACGCCATTATCGCCAGGATCGTTCCATTTCGTGGGCGTTTGCGGCGCGGGGGGCTGATAGTCCGGTCCCACTGAACACCCTGTCAGGGTTGTGAGTAAAATCAGGGATGCCAAACGAGGGTCAATCATCAATGTGCTCCTGCACTGCCTTCGCTCTTCACCGGCGAAAGCAACAAACAAAACGGTATAAGCAGTAACGCCACCGCACTCAAAATCGTAAATACGTCGATGTAGGCCAAAAATCGCGACTGCTCGATCATGGTCTGATACATCCGACCGGTCGCAATGCCCATGGGATCGCCGACCTGCGTCGTGAAGTTTTGAATCGCCTGTGCGGACTCGCGTATCGCCAGCTGGAACTGTTCGTTAAACGGCGACGCGTGGTAAGCCAGATGCGCGCTATGCGCCTGAGCGCGTTCGGTGATCGCCGCCGTGGAGAGAGAAATGCCTATCGATCCCGCCACGTTACGGAACATGGTGAACAGCGCGGCGGCATCGCCATTAAGCCGCCGGGGAATCGAAATAAACGCAATGGTTGTCAGCGGCACAAACAGGAAGCCCAGGCCGATAGATTGCGCACTGCGGAACAGCACCAGCGTTTCAAAATCGATATCCGGCGTCAGATTGCGCGACCAGAAGAACGACACGGCCAGGCAGGTAAAGCCAAAGGCAATGATCCAGCGCGTTTGCACCACCGGCATCAGTTTTAGCACCAGCGGAATCGTCAGCACGATCAGCACGGCGCCGGGTGAGAGCACCATGCCGGACCAGGTCGCGGTATACCCCAGATCCTGCTGCGCCAGCTGAGGGATCACCACGGAGCTGCCGTACAGAATCATCGCCATACCGGCCATCAGCAGGCTGGAGATGGCAAAGTTACGATCCTTCATGCAGTGCAGATCGACCACTGGCTTTTTGGCATACATCAGCCAGTAGATCGCCCCAATGATGCCAATCAGCGTCAGAACAGCGAAGGTGCGAATAAAGTTTGAGTAGAACCAGTCTTCGTCTTCGCCGCGATCGAGCATCACCTGAAGGCAACCCAACCCCAGCGCGATAAGGCCGATCCCGCTCCAGTCGATAGACAATTTTTCTTCCGACTTGCGCTCCCAGGGCGGATCTTCCAGCAGCTGATAAATGGCCAGCACCGTAACAATACCGACCGGAATGTTGATAAAGAAGACCCAACGCCAGGAGTAATTATCGGTGATCCAGCCGCCCAGTGTCGGCCCCAGGACCGGTGCCACAATAATGGCAATAGAGGAGAGACCAAAAGCTTTGCCCCGATCTTCGGGTTTGAAGTAATCCAGTAGCACCGACTGTTGCGTTGGCTGCAACCCGCCGCCGAAGAAGCCCTGCATGATGCGGAAAAGAATAATTTGCCACAGCTCCGTGGCGATCCCGCACAGGAATGAGCAGACGGTAAACATCACGATGCAAATCAGGAAAAACTGCTTGCGGCCAAACACCCGGCTTAAAAACGCCGAGATCGGCAGGACAATACCGTTCGCCACCAGATAGCTGGTGAGCACCCAGGTCGATTCGTCATAGCTTGACGAGAGCGAACCCGCGACGTGCGGCAGTGCCACGTTTACAATCGTGGTATCGAGGATCTCCATAAAAACCGCAAGGGTCACAACAATGGCGACCGCCCACGGGTTGCTGGCAGGTCGCCAGTTATCGTGGCTGTGATCGGTCATTCGACGGTGACCTTCGGTGCGACGGAAAGCCCCAGCGGCAGCGGTCTGTTCGGATCCAGTCCTTTATCAATCACGATTTTCACCGGAACGCGCTGGACAATCTTCACAAAGTTGCCGGTCGCATTTTCCGCCGGGAAGGCAGAGAAGCGCGCGCCGCTGCCCTGCTGGATGCTGTCGACATGCCCCTCCAGCGCCATATCTGGCCAGGCATCCACCGACATCGTCACTTTATCGCCGGGCTTCATGCGCTCAAGCTGCGACTCTTTGAAGTTCGCTACCACCCAGATATCCGGCGAGACCAGCGAGAATAGCGCGGTACCCGCCTGCACCAGGGTGCCGGTCTGGACGTTACGTTTGGTGACAAACCCGTCAAACGGCGCTGTCACTTCGGTATAGGAGAGGTTCAGCTCCGCCGTTTCGAGCTGCGCTTTCGCCTGATCCACCTGACGTTCGCGGGCCTCAACGTTCGTTTCCTGCTGGCGAATTTGCAGCTGCACCTGCTCGGCGACTTCCAGCTGAGCCTGCGCGCTGGCAAGCCCCGCCTGGGCACTTCTGAGCTGTGCGTTCGCGGTATCGATGCTTTGCTGGGTTGTCGCGCGAGGATCCACGCCGCGTTGACGGCGGTATTCTGCCTGCGCATTGGCCAGATCGGCCTGGGCCTTGATGACCTGCGCTTTGGCTTCATCCCGCTGAGCGGGGTATTGCACTTTTGACAGGGCCAGCTGGGCCTGCGCCTGATGCAGTTGCGCTGTCGCCAGGCCAAGCTGTGCCTGAGCCTGATCGCGCTGAGCGGTGTTATCACGCGGGTCAATGACCACCAGCACGTCGCCTTTTTTAACGCGCTGGTTGTCACGGACACGTAATTCAGTGACGTAGCCCGCCGCTTTCGGCGCGATGGTGACCACATCCCCATCGGTAAAGGCATCGTCAGTGGTCTCTTCATTGCGCGTTAATAACCACCACACCAGCGCAACGACGATCATCACCACAACCACGATCCCGAGGATAATTAACGGTTTTTTCCCGGGTCGCTTACGTTCGTTTTGGTTTTTTTCCGGCTCGTCAGCCGCTTGTTTTTCGTTATCTTCAGCCATAGGTCAACAACAGTCCTGTCAGTAAAGGGCATCACGCTATGCCGTTCACTAAAATTAGGACGTTGCTATACATTTGCCAGGAAAAACTGACAAAGAACGCACTATATGAGAAGGATAATTCCGAAACCGACGCCAGCGGCCCAGATCAACATGGGCAGTGACCACAGGTGGAAACGCCACCAGATACGCCGATCGTTGGCCATTCTCAGGGCGATGATATTCGCCAGCGACCCCGGCAACAGGCCGAATCCCCCAACGTTTACTGCCCAGGCTAACAGTGCCGTAGGCGGCACATAGTTGATTAACAAAATCGTGGCAGGCACATTGCTGATAAACTGAGACAGTCCAATCGCCGTCAGCCACAGTCCAAACGGCGGCAGACCGCTGACGCTGTGCAGGGTCGCCTGCAACACTGGCAGTTGAATCAACAGATGCACGTCAATAAACATCGCCATAAACACCAGCAGCAAGGTCCAGTCGACGCTGATGAGCACCCGACGCGCCAGCAGCAAAAAACCCACGGCGACCATCAGAACGCCCACCCGCTCAAACTTCATTTCCAGCGCCGTCAGGAAGACGATATAGAGCAGCAACGCGCCCCACACCAGACGCGGCTTCCACGTCGGCGTGGGTGACCCGCTGTGATAATGAAGCCTCTTATCAGGGAAAGCGAACCCGCACACTACAAGCAGTGAGAGTATCATCACCAGCGCCAGCGGCATCATCTGCCAGGTAAAGGCGGCAAACGACAGCCCGGAGCGGCCCCAGAGCAGGATATTCTGCGGGTTGCCAATCGGCGTCAGCAGCGATCCGGCATTGACCGCCAGGGCTTCGAAGATTATGAGGCGGGTCACCGGGATCTCACAGAGCCGGCGCAGGGTCAGGGTCAGCGGCACCACGATAAACAATGCCACATCGTTGGTTAAAAACGTGGAAAGCAGCGCCGCGGCCAGCACCATAAAAAGCGCCAGTTTCCGCTCGGTAGCAAAACGGCGCACCATTTTGCGGCCCAGCACATCAAAATAGCCGCTCAGTTCAACGCCTTTGGTCAGCATCATCAACCCGCTCAGGGTAATAATGGTGTGCCAGTCGATCGCGTCAGGCCAGGCCTGTGGCGCGAAGGGAACGAAGAAACTCAACCCGACGCCGATAACCAGTAAAAGATGGAAGAAGCGATCGCGGGCGAGAGCCTGCACTCCAGGGATGTTCATTCAGCAGGCGTACCGTATTTGAGCGTGAATTCACGAAACTTTTCCAGCGTCTCGGCGCTGACGTGATGTTCGATGCCTTCTGAGTCGCGACGAGCAATCTCTTCACTGACGCCCAGCACACGTAAAAAATTTTCCACAATCTGATGGCGTTCGCGGCTTTCCTGCGCCAGTTTTTCGCCTTCTGGCGTGAGGAACACGCCGCGCCAGGGGATCATTTCGATCAGCCCTACGGAGGCCAGACGTTTTAACATTTTGGCCACAGTAGGCTGTGATACCCCGAGACGGGCAGCCATATCGACCTGTCGGGCCTCCCCAACTTCACGGAACAGATCCGAAATCAGCTCAACGTAGTCATCAATCAGTTCGCGGCGATGCGCTTCGCGGACCTGGCGGAACCCTTCAACGTGCTCTTCAACATTAACCAGTTGCGTCTTTTTTTTTGTAGTGGGCTTACCTGCGCGACTGTTCATTCTGCTTCCTCAGTGTGGTGGCGCGTCCGTCGTCATAGGACGAGAGCGCATAGTGTAAACCATCCCTCTACAAGCACAAAAATTTAACGAAATAGCCGTAGCTATGTAATATAGCCTGTGCTATATCTGTATGTAATGCAGTCACCCTTCACGGATCGAAGGGATCAGAAATCAGGAGGTCATATGAACGAATTTAAGAGGTGTCTCCGCGTGTTTACACATTCTCCCTTTACCGTGCGTTTAATGCTGCTCAACATGCTGTGCGATATGTTCAACGGCAAACCGCAGCAGAACGACAAGCCTTCAAACTAATGCGGCGTCGCGGTACGCCGCATCTTTTTCCTGTCACATTTCACCGGTAAACTGGCCTCTGGCCGCCTAATTCCCGATCTTTTTCGCGGTTTTGTAATCCTTCTCCCAAAACAACTGTTAACAACGGTTGACCTGAAGACTGACTGGCTCTATCTTCTTGCAGCCCTGCACCCTTTGCGGCTCGCTGAAGCGGACCCTCATTCCCTCTACGCGCACTGTCAGGCAGGCTTTGACCCTCGACGCCAGGGTGAGCGCATGGCGTTTTCATGATAGTGACCTATGAATTTAACCCTAAAAGAAACACTTATTTCCCGCAGCCGGGCCTTAAGCCCGTGGACGGGATTCTATTTTTTGCAATCCCTGCTGATTAACCTTGCGCTTGGCTACCCGTTTAGCCTGCTTTATGCCGTCGCGTTCACCTGTATTTTGCATATCCTCTGGCGCAGTATGCCGCGCGTGCAAAAGGCGCTGGTTGGCGTGTGTTCCCTGATTGCGGCCATGTATTATCCGTTTGGTCAGGCCTATGGCTCGCCTAACTTCAATACGGTGCTGGCGCTCCACTCCACCAATATGGAGGAGTCCACGGAAATCCTGACGATTTTCCCGTGGTATAGCTATGTCATCGGTCTGTTCATCTTTGCCCTTGGCGTCATTGCGCTGCGTCGTAAAGTGACCGGGGAAAAAAGCTGGAACATGCTGGATAACCTGTGCCTTGCCTTTAGCGTGGCCGTCTTTTTTGTGACCCCACTACAAAACCTGGCCTGGGGTGGCGTCTTTAAACTGAAAGATACCGGCTACCCTGTTTTCCGCTTCGTTAAAGACGTGGTGGTGAATAATAAAGAAGTGATTGATGAACAGGCACGCATGACCGCGCTGTCTAATATGAAGGACACCTGGAACGTGCTGGCGGTGAAACCGAAATACCATACCTATGTAGTGGTGATTGGTGAAAGCGCGCGCCGTGATGCGCTGGGCGCCTTTGGCGGGCACTGGAATAACACGCCATTTGCCAGTTCCGTTAACGGGACCTTATTTACCGATTACGTTGCCGCCAGCGGGTCGACGCAAAAATCGCTCGGGTTAACCTTAAACCGCGTCGTCGACGGCAAGCCGCAGTATCAGGACAACTTCGTCACGCTGGCAAACCGTGCCGGTTTTCAGAGCTGGTGGTTCTCAAACCAGGGGCAAATTGGTGAGTACGATACGGCCATCGCCAGCATTGCTAAACGAGCCGATGAAGTGCAGTTCCTGAAAAGCGGCGACTTCGAGGCTGATAAAAACACCAAAGATGACGCGCTGTTAAAAATGACCGCACAGGTATTTGCCACTCAACGTACGCAGCCGCAGTTGATCGTCCTGCATCTGATGGGATCACATCCGCAGGCGTGCGATCGTACCGGGGGGAAATATGCGGAATTCGTGCAGTCGAAAGAGACCTCATGTTATCTCTATACCATGACACAGACGGATGAGCTTCTGAGCCAGTTGTACAACCAGCTGAGAAATGCGGGCGAGAGTTTCTCGATGGTCTACTTCTCCGATCATGGCCTGGCGTTTAAAGAGCGCGGAAAAGCGGTGCAATATCTCGCCCATGACGATAAATTCCAGCAGAACTTCCAGGTCCCCTTTATGGTGATCTCCAGTGACGATAAAACGCACCGCATTATCAAAGCGCGTCGTTCGGCGAACGATTTCCTGAGCTTCTTTTCACAGTGGACCGGGATCTCCACGAAAGAAATCGTGAATAGCTATCCCTTTGTGTCCAGTAAGAAAGCGCCGCCGGTCTACGTCACCAACTTCAAACTGCAAAAGGTGGAGTACGCGCATCTTGGCACGGATATATTCGCGACCAAAAGCCGCTAGAAGAGAGAGGATCGTGCAGAAGGGAAAAGTTCTCTGATGCCAGCCTGTTGCCGGAACAGAATATGCAGATAAAAAAAATCCGCCACAGTGGGCGGATTTTTTATAAGCTTACCGAAGTGATTAGAAACGGTAACCTACGCCTGCGATCCAGGTGCCAACGTCAACGTTGCGGATACGGCTCTGCTCGTAAGAGAAGTCCAGTGCAACATTTTCGATTGGGTTGAACTGCATACCTGCGCCATAGGAGAAACCGTAGTCGCTGTTGGTTGCAGAGCGGTTCAGACTTTCGTTTTCAGTCTGCTGGAATTTACCGTAGCCAACACCTACAACACCGTAGATGCTTGCCCAGTCGTTCAGGCGGTAAGCTGGACCAGCGGTGATGCCGTAGTACTGGCCTTTGTTGTAAGCGCCGTCTTCAAAACGATCTTTCTCGGTGTAAGTGAAAGAACCGATTACGCCCAGCGGGTTGTTATCCTGCTCGTAACGATACTTCAGGTTGAAACCGTTGGTTTTGTTCATTACGCCCTGCATATCGGACTGAGCGTAACCACCGGTAACGGTAGAAGTAGCAGCTACAGCAGTACCTGCGGAGACAGCCAGAACTGCGGCCAAAGCTGAAAGACATGCAATTTTTTTCATAACCACCTCAAATGTGCTTCAAGTAATCCGTAAGTTTTAAATATATCAAAAAATCTTGTGAAACTCTTTGTCATTCGCGATGTCTAACCCAACCTTTGATGTAACAGAACGTTTCCAGGCCAGGTTATCTCCTTCAAATAACAAAAAATTTTTGAACTATTAAGCTGATTTTGCGCGTCATGGAAAAGACATTCATCCAGATTATTCCTAATTTAACCGCTTAATAATCCATCAATCATGGCTCATTTTACGGATTTCGGAGGCTTTTTTTTTCAACAAAGTCTCAACGGCTTCGGTTTAATTCCATTACACTGCCTCTTTTACTTCCTTTGACAAAAATTGACAGGAGAAAGGATGCCTGGGTTGTCTCGCAAAGCGCCGGTCTGGTTGCCCATCGTTGTGATACTGATTGCCATGCTCTCCATTCAGAGTGGTGCATCGCTGGCAAAATCGCTTTTCCCGCTGGTTGGCGCGCCCGGCGTGACGGCGCTGCGTATTGCACTGGGGACGATCATCCTGGTGGTGATATTTAAACCCTGGCGGCTTCGCTTTAAGAAAGAACAACGCCTGCCGCTGCTGTTGTATGGCTTGTCGCTGGGGGCGATGAACTATCTCTTCTATCTGTCTATTCAAACCGTCCCGCTGGGCATTGCCGTGGCCCTTGAGTTCACCGGCCCGCTGGCCGTTGCGCTGTTCTCCTCCCGCAGACCGGTCGATTTCGTCTGGGTGGTGTTGGCCGTGCTGGGCTTATGGTTTTTACTTCCTCTGGGGCAAGACATCTCGCACGTTGACCTGACCGGCGCCGCGCTGGCATTGGGCGCGGGGGCCTGCTGGGCGGTCTACATCCTTACGGGGCAACGTGCAGGGGAAGAACACGGCCCCGCCACGGTCGCACTTGGCTCACTGATCGCCGCGATTATTTTCGTTCCTCTGGGGATGGCGCAAGCAACCGAGTCTATCTGGCAGTGGTCGATCCTCCCCGTTGGCCTGGCCGTCGCCGTCCTGTCTACTGCCCTGCCCTATTCTCTGGAGATGATCGCCCTGACCCGCTTGCCGACGCGCATTTTTGGCACGCTGATGAGCATGGAGCCTGCTCTTGCCGCCATGTCAGGCATGGTCTTTCTCGGCGAAACGCTGACAGGTATCCAGACGCTCGCGCTCTGCTCCATCATTGCTGCTTCGATGGGTTCTACGCTCACGATGCGTCAGGAAAGCAAAATCAAGGAAATTGACATTAAATAAGCCCGCGTTCTGCATGGCCGCACGCGCCATGCAGAATAGAGACCAGAATCCCTATGCATTTATTTCCTGACACACTTTAGTTTTGTCAGGAAATATTTTCGTAACGAACGAAATAAGCGCCGTAATTAAGACACATCCGCAACACAATATAGTAAATAGATAATTATCAATGAGTTAACAAAAGCCACCTTCCTCTTGCTATTAAACTGATAGGCACAGCCAACCGGCAGCATTCAGATCCGGTGCTATACTGAATTCCAGTAATTACCTGGGACACAAATCATCAAGAGGATATGAGATTATGAGTACCGCTAAACTGGTTAAAACGAAAGCGTCTAATCTGCTTTATACCCGTAACGATGTATCAGACAGCGATAAGAAAGCGACGATTGAGTTGCTGAATCGCCAGGTGATCCAGTTCATTGATCTCTCTTTAATCACTAAACAGGCTCACTGGAACATGCGCGGCGCAAACTTTATCGCCGTCCATGAGATGCTGGATGGCTTCCGCACGGCGCTGGTCACTCACCTGGATACCATGGCTGAGCGTGCTGTTCAGCTGGGCGGCGTTGCGCTGGGTACCACGCAGGTGATCAACAGCAAGACGGCGTTAAAAAGCTATCCGCTGGATATCCATAGCGTTCAGGATCACCTGAAAGAGCTGGCCGACCGTTATGCCGTGGTGGCTAACGATGTGCGTAAAGCCATCGGCGAAGCGAAAGACGAAGACACTGCGGATATCTTCACTGCCGCCTCTCGCGATCTGGATCAGTTCCTGTGGTTTATCGAATCTAACATCGAATAATCCATACGGAATTTCTATCAAACCCTTGCCGCCCGGCAGGGGTTTTGCACATTTATGGTGCACTTTTTCCGCCTTAAGGCCCGTCAAAGTAAACGAAATGTAATAATCACCTCACACAATCGTTAATGGAAGATTGTTTTCTCGCCTGATTTTACGCTTAATGGTCACTCGTCATCCACCGTTCACGACGCGCACCAAAACAGTGCTCCGAATTGGTGCAAACTGACGGCCATGCCACGCTCATTGTGCAACAGATGACACCATCCCCTTTGCAAAACAATAAGTTGTAAAGTTGGCACGATTTTTTCATGTTACCGTTCGCTCCCGCAGGGGATCGCCCCGTGGATATAAAAGGAAATGCTATGAAGTCTGTATTAAAAGTTTCACTGGCTGCACTTACCCTGGCTTTTGCGGTTTCTTCTCACGCCGCGGACAAACTCGTTGTCGCAACTGATACTGCTTTCGTTCCGTTTGAATTTAAGCAAGGTGACAAGTACGTTGGTTTTGACGTGGATTTGTGGGCAGCGGTCGCGAAAGAACTGAAGCTGGATTACACCCTGAAACCAATGGATTTCAGCGGCATCATCCCGGCTCTGCAAACGAAAAATATTGACCTGGCACTGGCAGGGATCACGATCACCGAAGAACGTAAAAAAGCGATCGACTTCTCTGATGGCTACTACAAAAGCGGCCTGCTGGTGATGGTTAAAGAGGACAACAACGACGTCAAAAGCGTGAAAGACCTCGACGGTAAAGTGGTCGCCGTGAAGAGCGGGACCGGTTCTGTTGACTACGCAAAAGCCAACATCAAAACCAAAGATCTGCGTCAGTTCCCGAACATCGATAATGCCTATATGGAACTGGGTACTAACCGCGCTGACGCGGTTCTGCACGATACCCCAAACATTCTTTACTTCATCAAAACGGCAGGCAACGGCAAGTTCAAAGCCGTGGGTGAGTCTCTGGAAGCACAACAATACGGTATCGCCTTCCCGAAAGGCAGCGATGAGCTGCGTAATAAAGTGAACGGCGCGCTGAAAACCCTGAAAGAGAACGGCACTTACAACGAAATCTACAAAAAATGGTTCGGTACCGAACCTAAATAATTCAGCCTGTTAGCAGGTTTGTAACGCCCGGCGGCGGGTGCGCTTGCCGGGCCTACATTTTGAGTTGTCGATACGGTAACTCAGTGTTTTTTTCACCACGGTATACAGGAAATTATCATGCAGTTTGACTGGAGCGCCATCTGGCCTGCCATTCCACTCTTGCTTGAAGGCGCCAAAATGACCCTGTGGATTTCGGTCCTCGGTCTGGCTGGCGGGTTAGTGATCGGTCTTATCGCCGGTTTCGCCCGCAGCTACGGTGGCTGGATTGCTAACCACATCGCACTGGTTTTCATCGAAGTGATCCGCGGCACACCTATTGTCGTCCAGGTCATGTTTATCTACTTTGCTCTGCCGATGGCCTTCAATGACCTGCGCATTGATCCCTTTAGCGCAGCGGTAGTGACCATTATGATTAACTCTGGCGCCTACATTGCGGAGATTACCCGTGGTGCGGTGTTGTCGATTCATAAAGGCTTCAGCGAAGCGGGTTTAGCGCTGGGTCTGTCCCGACGCGAAACCATTCGCCATGTGATCCTGCCGCTGGCATTACGTCGTATGCTTCCGCCACTGGGCAATCAGTGGATTATCAGCATTAAAGATACCTCCCTGTTCATCGTTATCGGCGTGGCTGAACTGACCCGTCAGGGACAGGAGATCATTGCCGGTAACTTCCGCGCACTGGAAATCTGGAGTGCCGTTGCGGTGGTCTATCTGATTATCACGCTGCTGCTGAGCTTTGTTCTGCGTCGTCTGGAAAGAAGGATGAAAATCCTGTGATTGAATTTAAAAATGTCTCTAAGCACTTTGGTCCGACCCAGGTGCTGCACAACATCGATTTGAACATCAAACAGGGTGAAGTGGTGGTGATTATCGGGCCGTCTGGCTCCGGTAAATCCACGCTGCTGCGCTGCATTAACAAGCTGGAAGATATCACCAGCGGCGATCTGTTTGTTGACGGGTTAAAAGTTAACGATCCGAAAGTCGATGACCGTCTGATTCGTCAGGAAGCGGGCATGGTGTTCCAGCAGTTTTATCTCTTCCCGCACCTGACGGCGCTGGAAAACGTGATGTTTGGCCCACTGCGCGTTCGCGGAGCCAGCAAAGCGGAAGCCGAAAAACTGGCAAAAGATCTGCTGGCGAAGGTGGGTCTGGCCGAGCGTGCGCATCACTACCCTTCCGAGCTGTCCGGTGGACAGCAGCAGCGTGTGGCGATTGCCCGTGCGCTGGCGGTGAAACCTAAAATGATGTTGTTTGATGAGCCAACCTCTGCGCTGGATCCCGAACTCCGTCATGAAGTGTTGAAGGTGATGCAGGATCTGGCGGAAGAAGGGATGACCATGGTCATCGTAACCCACGAAATCGGCTTTGCCGAGAAAGTGGCTTCCCGCCTGATTTTCATCGATAAAGGGCGTATAGCCGAAGACGGTAATCCGCAGGATCTGATTGCGAATCCGCCTAGCCCGCGTTTGCAGGAGTTCTTGCAGCACGTCTCCTGACAGCCACACGCTTCTGAGCCGGGACGCGCAAGCAACCCGGCTTTTTTTCGCCAGATTCCTCTCAAAAACATCCATCCCTCTCCCGCCTTCTATACTTATCATTTTGTTCGGTATTTTATTGTCACCGGAGGACGCCGTGCCGTGGATCTTAGTGTTCCTGTTCTGTCTCTTTTGCGCTCCGGCGCAGGCGGTGACGATTCCTGGTGTCACAACCGGCGCGTCTGCATCTCAGGAAAGTACCCCGCCTCCTGAACCCAACGTTGAACAGAAAAAAGCCGCGTATAGTGCGCTGGCCGACGTGCTGGAAAATGACACGTCACGACAAGAGCTGATTGAACAGCTTCGCAAAGTGGCCGCCACGCCGCCCCAGGAGACGGTGCCGGTTATTACCCCACCGGAGGTGGAAGAACAAAAAACGGTGCTGGAAAACGTCACCGACGTGAGTCGCCACTATGGAGAGGCGCTCTCTTCACGATTCGCCCAGCTTTATCGCAACCTGATTGGCTCTCCGCACAAAGCGTTTAATCCGCAGACTTTCTCTAACGCCGCCAGCCACTTTTTGATGCTGGCCGCCAGCGTGTTTGCTTTTTACTGGCTGTTACGCCTGTGCGCCTGGCCGCTCTACCTTAAAATGGGCCGCTGGGGTAGAAAGAAGAATCGCGAGAAAAGCAGCTGGCTGCATCTGCCCCTGATGATTGCCGCCGCGTTTGTGATTGATTTACTGCTTCTGGCGCTGACCCTGTTTGTTGGTCAGGTGTTGATAGGGAGTCTTCATGCCGGAAGCAAAACGATCGCCTTCCAGCAAGGGCTCTTCCTGAACGCCTTTGCGCTGATTGAGTTCTTTAAAGCGTTGCTACGGTTGATTTTCTGCCCACGCGTGCCGGATCTTCGCCCCTTCGCGATCCAGGATGACAGTGCAAAATACTGGGCCGTGCGCCTGAGTATCCTCAGCGGACTCATCGGCTACGGTCTGATGGTCGCCGTGCCGATTATCTCCAACCAGGTCAACGTACAAATTGGTGCGCTGGCCAACGTGCTGATTATGCTCTGCATTACCGTCTGGGCCTTGTACCTGATCTTCCATAATAAAAGAGCCATTACCGAAAGCCTGTTGCATCTGGCCGATCGCTCGCTCACCTTTTTTAGCTTGTTTATCCGCGCCTTTGCCCTGGTGTGGCACTGGCTGGCGAGCGCCTACTTTATTGTGCTCTGTTTCTTCTCCCTGTTTGATCCGGGCAACAGCCTGAAATTTATGATGGGCGCGACTTTCCGTAGTCTGGCCATTATCGGCATCGCCGCGTTTGTCTCCGGCTTGCTCTCCCGCTGGCTCTCCAAAACCATCACCCTTTCGCCGCAGGTTCAGCGCAATTACCCGGAGCTGCAAAAGCGGGTGAATGGCTGGATCTCCGTTTCCCTGAAGGTCGCGCGTATTCTGACGGTGTGTGTGGCCATCATGTTGCTGTTGAATGCGTGGGGATTATTTGATTTCTGGAACTGGCTGCATAACGGTGCAGGCGAGAAAACGGTTGATGTCCTGATTCGTATCGCGCTGATTCTGTTCTTCTCGGCCATTGGCTGGACCCTGCTGGCCAGCCTGATTGAAAACCGCCTGGTGTCCGATATTCATGGCCGACCTCTGCCCAGCGCACGTGCGCGAACGCTGTTAACCCTGTTTCGCAACGCGCTGGCGGTGATTATCAGCACCATTACGATTATGATTTTACTGTCGGAAATCGGCGTGAACATTGCGCCACTGCTGGCAGGTGCAGGCGCTCTGGGGCTGGCCATCTCATTCGGGTCGCAAACCCTGGTGAAGGATATTATTACCGGTGTGTTTATTCAGTTTGAGAACGGCATGAACACGGGCGATTTGGTCACCATCGGGCCATTAACCGGTACAGTTGAACGTATGTCGATTCGGTCCGTTGGCGTGCGCCAGGACACCGGGGCGTATCACATTATTCCCTGGTCCTCGATTACGACCTTCGCGAACTTCGTACGTGGCATTGGCTCAGTGGTAGCAAATTACGATGTCGATCGTCATGAGGATGCAGAGAAAGCGAAAAACGCGCTGAGAGCTGCTGTCGAAGAGTTGATGGAGATGGAGGATATACGTGGGCTGGTGATTGGCGAACCGTCGTTTGCGGGCATTGTCGGGCTGACCAATACCGCCTTTACCCTGCGCGTGTCATTCACCACCCAGCCACTCAAACAGTGGACGGTGCGATTTGCACTCGACAGCATGGTGAAAAAACACTTCGATCTGGCCGACGTGCGCGCGCCGGTCCAGACGTATCAGCTATTGCCTGCACCTGCGTCAGGTACACCGCCAGCCGCGCAGGAGCCGACGCTGTAGCTGATTTTCGTGCCGGGTAAGCAGGATGCCTGACCCGGCAAAATTATTTGCGCCGTTTGGCGTCGTCCATAAAGGTCCAGCCGATAAAGCGGCTCTGCTTTTGTCCCTGCGCCATCTCTTTTTTGACGACCTTTACCGCGCCCACGCGCGTCAATGCCCGGTACAGCGGCGGCAGATTATCACCGCGAGAAACCAGCGTAGTGAACCACTTCACCTGACGGCCAAACTGCGGACTCTCTTCGATCATTTTTTCGATAAACGCCACTTCGCCACCCTCGCACCACAGCTCGTGCTGCTGACCGCCAAAGTTCAGTGCACCATCTTCCGCCTGACCAAGATTACGTCGCTTACGCTCGCTGCCAGCGCGTGCAGCGTCGGCCGAATCGTGGAACGGCGGATTACACATGGTTGCATCGTAAAATTCGTTTTTATGGATAACGCCGGTAAAGATCGCGGAGGTCTCTTTCTGCCGACGCAGTCGGATGGCGCGGGTTAATCCGGCATTACCGTTGATAATGGCCTGTGCGCTTGAGAAAGCTTCTGAACCGATTTCACTGCCGGTGAAGCGCCAGCCGTATTCTGCTACCCCAATCAGCGGGTAAATGAGGTTTGCGCCGGTTCCAATATCCAGCACGGTCGCGCTCTCAGGCAGCACGCCATCGCGATCTTCCGCTAACAGATCCGCAAGGTGGTGAACATAGTCGGCACGGCCTGGCACTGGCGGACAGAGGAAACCGTCCGGGATGTCCCACTGTGCTACACCGTAATAATGGGCCAGAAGCGCCTTGTTCAGGGCTTTGACTGCCAGAGGATCGGCAAAATTGACCGATGGCTCGCCCGCAGGGGTTTGCACAATATAGTGTTGCAATTCAGGGTGGCTTTGACACAACGCGTTCATGTCATAGCGGCTGCGGTGGCGGTTACGCGGGTGCAATCCCGGCTTTTGGGCAGTCATGGCTTTCTCCTTTTAACAGCGGCGTAAGATACCCTCTGTCGGCGCGACGGTAAATAACTCTCTTCAGTAAGCAATAATCTTACAAAAATCAGCCACCTGTATATCTATGATCTGTCAGCATTTTGTCAAAAAATGTCGTTCAAAAAATAAGCAGATCATCATCAAATATTTGCGCTAAATCACACTGTGCAACCTTCTAAACTTAATGTGAATCACCCGTTGTCTCTCAGAGGATTGTGATTATGAAAAAGTATCTGACGCTCATTGTTGCTGCTGGCGCGCTGGCGACCCTCTCCTTTTCCGCCTGGTCTGTGCAGTCGTTGACGCAAAGCACAGACACCAGTCAGCTCCGTCCTGCCGGAACGGTATCTGCCACTGGCGCGGCGAACCTTGACGATCTCCAGGCTAAGCTGGCGGAAAAAGCGCGTGAAGAAGGCGCAAAAGGGTTTGTCGTGAATTCGGCAAGCGGCGAAAACCGAATGTTCGGGACGGCCACCATTTATAAATAATCCAGCGCCCTGACTGCATCTGCCAACAGATGCAGTGTTTTCCCCACCTTGACTGTACGCTTTCTGACCCCATATTTATGCTTAACGATCACTGTCTGTGAGGAGGCACCATGGCATCCGGCTGGGCGAATGACGATGCGGTAAACGAACAGATCAACAGTACCATTGAAGATGCTGTTGCGCGCGTAAGAGGCGAATTATCGAAAGGTGAAAGTCTGACAGAATGTGAAGAATGTGGCGATCCCATTCCTGAGGCCCGCCAAAAGGCCGTGCCAGGCGTGCGGTTATGCCTGGCCTGCCAGCAGAAGAAAGATTCACATAATGCGTCATATGCAGGATATAATCGCAGAGGTTCTAAAGATAGCCAGCTGCGTTGACTCTTCTTTACCCTTCCTAAAGGCGTCAGGTGATTACTTTACGCTCACGTTTTTTAAGGTACCGCGTAGCAAATCGTGCCCTGACAGGGCGTTCTGTAAAGCGAAGCGGCAAGAACTGTAAAGCGCCGCTTCGAATTTATTAATATTCAATAACTTATTTGTCATTCAATTTTTTTGAGCAATGACGTCAATTCTATTCGATTTTATCTTTCGCTTAAAAGCGTGATACTTATCACATCGACGGAACATCGTCCCCTTAACAGAATCACCTGCGAGAGATTAATTATGAAAACCATTAAATATGCTGTTGCTGCCCTAGCTCTGACCACACTCTCTTTTGGTGCCTTCGCGGCACAGTCTGTGACGCCAGCTCAGGCACATAACATGAACAAAATCGGCGTAGTCAGTGCAGAAGGTGCAACAACGCTGGATGGTCTTGAAGCCCAGCTGGCTGAGAAAGCCTCTGCTGCCGGCGCAAGCGGTTATACCATTACCTCTGCGAACACCAATAACAAACTGAGTGGTACTGCGGTTATCTATAAATAACCCAAACGAAATTCTGCTCCACGCTCGCGCGCCCCTCTGCGAGTGGCTCCACCCTCATTGACCCTGTTGTTGTTACCCTTTGTTTACCCGTCCGCCACTGGACGGGTTTTTTTTGCCTAAAATATCTCTTTAATGCGCGCAAGCCCCGCATCGAACGACGCCGCTTCGCCCGTCGCCACCAGACAACACGCCAGTTGCAGCTGTAACGAATGAGGTATGGGTTCACTTCCCGCCAGGCAACACTCGATCCAGCGAGCCGTGGTTTCTGCATCTTTTGCCGCAGGCAGCGCAATATCGACGTTCTCCTCACCGCGTTCCAGGATCACCCGCGTTCCCTGTTCATCGATCAGCGTCATCTGCGGGCAGCGCTGCGGGTTAGCGTACGCTTCCCCTTCCGTGCCGTGCATCAATAACCCTTTACCGCCGATATCGGCAAAGAAGGCCGCGACACGCGTGACATACTCCGGATGTGAAACGCTGGAAAGTCGCAGGGCAGAGGCTTCGCCAAACGGCGTCGCCAGTTTCGCCAGCGTGTGCGCGCTGTTACGCACGCCCATTCGCCAGCGCATATCCAGCTGAGTTTCCAGCGGCGGGCAGAGCGCCCCCACCGGGATAAAGACGGGACGGTCGCCCTCCAGTTTTGCCTGCGCCTGTCCCTCATACAGCGTGGGCGCGATCCCCAACAGTTCAAAGATGGTTGCGGTCAGCACGCGCGTCGGATCGGCGCTCACCCCATGGACCACTACCGGAAAGCCCAGCTTGCTGAGCAATAATGCCAGCAGCGGGGTCAGGTTGGCCTGCTTACGCGCCCCGTTATAGGTCGGGATGACAATAGGCATTGGGCGGCCATCGGGCGGTGTGAGACGCAGGGTCTTCGCCTGCATGGCGTCATAGAAGCCGCGCATTTCAGCTTCGCCTTCCCCTTTGATGCGCAGCGCAATCAGGATGCCGCCCATCTCCAGTTCAGGGACATCGCCGTTGAGCATGTGGCTGTATAAGGCCCGTGCCGTTTCCTGGTCCAGATCGCGAGCATGATTCTTCCCGCGCCCTACCTCTTTGATAATTTTGCGATAATCCACGACATTTCTCCTGAAGACATCTTGTTAACAATATAGCCCTGAAGAAGTGCTGGCCGATAGTTTTTTGTCGCCACCTGTCAGACTCCTGTTATCTCAGGAGAAAAAAAAGCTCAAGCGATAATTTAATTATTTCTAATGCCTGCAGAAGATTCTTAACTCAACGCATTCTGATTAAATAACCACCGACAAAGAGTGGCGTTTTACACGTCGAACCCGGGCAGGGTTTTTCAGGAGAAAACAACAGGATTCATTATGAACAAGGTTGCGTTAGGGTTTTTCATCGCGGCAACAGTCGGGTGTTCTGCATCTGCGTTTGCAGCAACAAATGGCGAGGGCCAAATTAACTTTACGGGTGAAATCATTGATTCAGCCTGTCAGGTGGTTAATGGCTTAGGCAATCCGCTGAATGTCCCGTTGGGCAAGATTTCGAAAACCGTCTTTACCGGTGCCGGCTCCACCAGCACCATGACTAAATTCGATATTGAATTAAAAGATTGCCCGGAAACGGTCACCTCAGCGGCGATTAATTTCGGTGGCACTCCCGATGCCAATAATAACACCACGCTGGCTTTAACGCCGGATGCAGAGGCAGCAACAGGCGTTGCTATCCAGCTGCTTGATTCAGCCCAACACCCCGTCAGCTTGTATACCCCTTCCCAGCAATATCCTTTAACTGCCGGAAGTACGGTCAATGACCTGGAATTTGGTGCCCGCTATATTCAGACAGAGGCCGCAGTGACTGCCGGTCTGGCGAATTCCGTTTCCACATTCACCGTTATTTACAACTGATATTATCAATTATGCGATATTCCCTTTGTCACAGAGGGAATATCGCTTCGTTATGTTGAGAAATATTTATGCGACACGGTTATTTACTGAGCACACTATTACTGGTAGCCGCCACAGCTCATGCAGGCGTCATCATTAACGGTACGCGTCTCGTTTATCAGGGAGGAAAAAAAGAGTCATCTATCGGTATTTCAAACCCGGACGCCACGGATTACCTGGTGCAATCCTGGGTCGATGCCGGCGGCAAGAATATGCAAAAAGCGCCCTTTCTGATCACCCCACCGTTATTCCGTCTGGACTCAAAAGAAGATAACGTCCTGCGCGTGGTGCGCACCGGCGGTAATCTGCCGGAAGATCGCGAGTCGCTGTTCTGGCTCAATATCAAGGCTATTCCCTCGTCAAAACACGTAGAGGGTGTCAATACGCTGCAAATCGCCATTAACACGCGGATTAAATTAATGTATCGCCCTGAATCGGTGAAAGGAAAACCCGATGAACAGGGAGATAAGCTGGAATGGCGTATCGACGGGAACGATCTGGTTGTCACGAATCCGACCCCGTTTTATATGAATTTCCAGAGCGTCATGCTGAATGGACACAAAATAGCGAAAGCAACCTGGGCGGTACCTGAAACCGATACCCATTTCGCGCTGACTGCCCATACGGGCGGAACCCACGTAAGCTGGTCGGTTATCAGCGATTACGGCAGCATCAGCCAGACCTGGACCAAAAGCGTTCATTAATATCATGCTTAATCAAAAGCCCTTTATTCTGCGACTGTTCGCGCTGCTGGCTATTTTCCTGAGCCTGGCCGCGGCGTGCTTTTCTGCACAAGCCAGGGCTGATGATTATTTTAACCCGGCCTTGCTGGACGTGGATAATCCCCAGCAGGCGAAAACCGATCTCACAGTATATGAAAAAGGCCCTGGGCAAGCCCCCGGGAAATATCAGGTCACCATTTTTATTAATAATAATAAAATTGATTCCCGCGACGTCACCTTTACCCTGCAAAAACAGGGCAACGGACAAAGCCAATTACAGCCCTGTTTTAGCCTGGCGCAGTTAAAAAGCCTGGGTATTAAAACGGATACGTTGTCCCCTCGGTCAGGTAATGGGAAATGCGTCGATCTCAGCAAAATCCCGGCGGCTTCAGCCACCTTTAAGGTGAGCAATCAGCAACTTCTTCTGAGCATCCCGCAAACCTTCTTAGGCCAGGTCCCCCGTGGCTACATCGACCCAAAGGAGTTCGATGAAGGGATCACGGCAGGCTTACTGAATTACAGTGCGAGCGCCAGCCAAAGCCATGCGCGTCAGGCGGGTTACGACGACAACAGCAGCCAGTACGTTAACCTGCGGCCCGGCTTCAATATCGGCGCATGGCGGGTTCGCAACTACTCCACCTGGAATCGCAGCACCACCGATGGTGAGGAGCAACAGAAATTCTCCTCGGTTTATACCTACGCCCAGCGGGATATCGTGGCGATGAAAAGCGATTTGACCGTGGGGCAAAGCAGCTCCCCGGCGGACGTTTTCGACAGCGTGCCCTACACCGGGGCACAGTTAAATTCCGACAGCGACATGCTGCCGGACAGCGAAAAAGGCTATGCGCCGATCATTCGCGGCACCGCACACAGCAACGCACTGGTAGTGGTTCGCCAGAATGGCTACGTGATTTATCAAAATACCGTCGCCCCCGGCGCCTTCGAAATTAACGATCTTTACCCCACCGGCAGCAGCGGCGATTTGCAGGTCACCGTCAAAGAGACTGACGGCAGCGAACGCCATTTTGTGGTGCCTTACGCCTCGGTTCCCGTACTGCAACGTGAAAAGCATCTGAAATACAACGTGACGGCGGGTCGCTATCGCTCTTACGACAAAGACGTTGAGAAAACGCCGTTTGCGCAGGGCAGCGCCATCTACGGCCTACCCTACGGTTTTACGGCCTATGGCGGGGTGCAACAAAGCAGCCATTACCAGTCGCAGGCGCTTGGTACGGGGAAAAACTTTGGCGATTTAGGCGCTTTTTCCATCGACGTGACCCGCGCGAAAGCGTTGCTGAAAAAGCAACAGGCCAGTAAGGGCCAGTCCTGGCGGGTGCGTTACAGCAAAGATTTCGCCAGAACAGGAACCAATTTCTCGCTGGCGGGCTATCGCTACAACAGCAAAGGCTTCTACACCCTGGAAGACACGATGGAGTCTTACACCCGTGCCAGTGACTGGTCGGCGCCACAGCAGCGCCGCGCACGCACGGAAGCCACCGTTGATCAGACGCTGGGCGACGGCTGGGGCTCGTTCACCTTGAGCCTGGTGAAAGAGACGTACTGGAGTCAGAGCCAGAACATGACCTCCCTGAGCGTCAGTTATAACAATAACTGGCACGGCGTCAGCTACAGCCTGAGTTACAGCATGAACAAAAATACCCAGGACAGTAACGATGACGGTGAATCCGTCTCGAACGATAACCAGTTTGCGCTGAGCGTCTCCGTTCCACTCGATCGCTGGATGCATAACACCTGGGCAACGTACAACATGAACAACACCAAAGAGGGCACGACGCACAACATAGGTCTTAACGGCACCGCGCTCGCGGAGGAGAACCTGAACTGGAACATTCAGGAAGGGTTGAGCAATACCGGCACCGGCAATTCCACTAGCCTGAACGCCGATTACAAAGGGACCTACGGTGAGGCCAGCGCGGGCGTCAGTCAGGATAAGTATCAGCACACCCTTAACGTCGGTCTTCAGGGAGGCATCGTGGCCCATGCCAATGGCATCACCCTGTCACAGCCGCTGGGTGAAACCATCGCCTTAGTAAAAGCGCCGGGCACGCACGGCACGCACATTACTAGCCAGACCGGGGTCGAAACCGATTTCCGTGGCTATACCGTGGTGCCGTTTGTCTCTGCCTATCGCCACAATACGATTGCGCTGGATACCGAAACACTGCCGGACGATGCCGACGTCCCCCACGCCGCGCAGATCGTCACCCCAACGCGCGGAGCAGTGGTGCGTGCCAGCTTTAACACCCGCGTGGGCAACAGAGTCTTAATGACGCTCACGCAAAACGGGAAGCCTTTGCCCTTTGGGGCCACGGTGACCACCGACGATAAGGACAGCGAATTTATCGTCGGCAGTGACGGCCAGACCTACCTCTCTGGTTTGCCACAGCACGGTACGCTCGCCGTCTCGTGGGGCCAGGAAGCCGGCAATCACTGTATCGCTGAATACACGCTAACGGATGAGAAAAACAAAACAAACATTATTAACGCTGCGGCGCAGTGTCATTAATTCCACGAACAGGCTCATCATGATGCAAATGATCAAACACGCTGTTTTCTTACTGGTGCTGGGAACGGCGGCTCTCTTTATGCCGCATGCAAAGGCGACGTGCACCACGCCCGATATGCCCAAACTGATTAACGTTGCCTCGATTTCGGTGCCCACCACGCTGGCCGTGGGCGGCACGATCCCGGGAACGGAACAGAGCGTCCACGTGGCCGGTCACTGCGATGACAGCAACGACAGTGGACTGATGATCGTCTCCTGCTACTACGGAACAGGCTCTGAAATCCCGGGGCTGAAAGGAGTCTATGACTCTGGCGTACCGGGCGTGGGCGTGGCGCTGATGAACGAGCAAGGCCAACGCATCAGCGGTGCGGGTGGGGTTCAGTGCGATTCGCGCGGCACGCCGATTGGCTATGTCTCCAGCGACGGGCAATTATCCTTTAACTTTAACGTCACGCTTGAGCTGGTGAAAACCAGCAACGAGGTCAAATCCGGCACCCTGATCCAGTCCCAGACCGAATTTGGGATCGGCGTCTTTGCCCATGAAGGGATAGGCTCACCGAACAAGATCTCCTACGCCGGAAACGTGAACGTCCAAATCGTTACCTGTTCCGTCTTACCCCGGAACCTGACGGTCAATCTGGGGGATTTCCCGGTCAGTGATTTTATCGGCGTCGGCATGCTCTCTTCGACAGCGCAGGATTTTAACGTCACGGTCAACTGCAACACCACCGTCCAACCTGAGGTCAAGATTAGCAGTGCCAATGGTTACGAACCCGCGTTTGAAGGGGTCATCAAGCTCACGCCGCAAACCGGCATGGCAACCGGGGTGGGGGTAAGAATGCTGTTCGACGGCAATATCGCCACCTTCGACAACTATGTTCCTACCCAGCGAGAAGCGGCGGCCAACGAGACGCTGGATATCCCCTTCGAGGTGCGGTACGAGCAGATCAGCGATGAAGTCACCCCCGGCCCGGCGAATACCGTCGCCACCATTACCCTTGCCTATAAGTGATCGTCATGAAAAAACTGTTTTTATGCGTTGCCCTTGGCCTGATATCGCAGGCGTATGCAGATGACATTCAGGTGCAAATGACAGGCAATATTTACGCCAATACCTGCATCGTGGACAGCGCCAGCAAAAATCTCACCGTTGATTTGGGCCAGGCGGCGTCCAGTCAATTTAAAGATGTTGGCGACACGGGAGAGTGGAAAACCTTTTCACTGACGGTGACGCATTGTCCACGCACCGTCACACTGGCAAACGCGTATTTTTACGGTCAGGCGGACAGCGCGCACCCGACAAAATTTGCTAATACCGGCAGCGCGAAAGGACTGGCGCTGGAGCTTGCCGATCGTCAGGACAATATTCTTATCGCCCCGCAGGCAAGCTTTAACGTGCTGGTGAACCAGAACGATCACACGGCCACCTTCCCGCTCTCAGCCCGCTATTACGCCACCTCAATGCCCATCAGCGCCGGGACATTTAGCAGCGTGGTGTCAGTGACATTTACTTACCAGTAGGACCGCGCCTCTTAGCATGGATGCTTTTTTTACGCCCGGCGGTGAGTGTTGCCGGGCGTTTTTTTACCGCCGGCACGTCCGGCCGTTCTATCGGAAACACCGGTAACGCGTTGAGCAAGCGTTGGCCGTAGTTTTTGGTCAGCAGTCGTTTATCATAAATGACCACTTCGCCCCAGCAGCCGTGGCTACGAATCAGACGCCCGACCTGTTGAATCAGATTAAACGAAGCCGCAGGCAGGCTTTGCACCTCAAACGGGTAACGATTCAGGCTCTTCAGCCACTCCCCTTCGGTGACCACGACCGGGCTGTCGATAGGCGGAAAAGCAATTTTGTGAATATGGACCTGGGTCAGGTAATCCCCTTTCAAATCCAGGCCTTCCGCAAAGGATTGCAGCCCCACCAGCACGCTACGTTCACCGTTATCGATGCGTTTACGGTGCGTTTCCACCAGCCGGTAACGGGGTTGATCCCCCTGCACCAGCAGTAACAGCCGCAAATCCGTGACATAGGTTAAAAACAGCTGCATCGCGCGACCGCTGGCAAAAAGGACCAACATGCCGGAATGTTTTTTGCTCTCGACCTGCTCGCGGAAATAGGCAGCCATTTCAGCAATATGTTGTTCTTCATGCTCCATCAGCGGCTCGTGCTGCATGTTGGGGATCACCAGTTTCCCCTGTTCACAGTGATTGAACGGTGAATCGAGCGAAACGAAGCGGTCTCCGGCTTTCTCTTTCAGGCCACTCATCTCCTGCAAACGGGAGAAACTGTTCAGCGAGCGGAGCGTTGCCGAAGTCACCACCACGTGCGGCACGCTGCGCCAGATCAGTTTCTCAAGCTGATCGCTGACGCGAATCCCCACGCAGTGGAAGAAAAGATGAACCTGACCGTCTTTCACGTCCCGTGTCGCCCATTTTGTGACCGGCGCGCCGGAGGCTTGCGCCAGGGAGGCCAGCCGCCAGAGTTTGCTCTGGCTTTCGAACATGCTTAAGGCGCGGTTCATTTGCAGCAACACCCGATGCACGCGGACCACATCGTGGGTACCGGTTTTTTCGCTCAGGTCGTTGAGAAACATCTCCGCCAGCCCGCGCAGCTTTTCAAGGTGCTTTGCCAGCTGCTTGCAGATGTCCATGATCTCATCCGGCAACTCTCCCATCGCAAAGCGGTGTTCTGCCTCCTGCGTCGGGGGGAGATAGAGATCGAGAATGGCGTTAAGAGAGGCAATGAGCGCGTAGACTTCTTCGCAATGCTCGCTCAGCCGTTCCGGCACGGCCAGCGGCGGGGTCGTTTTGGGCCGAAATTGCTCCATGCAGGTAGCAATCAGCTTGCAAAAGAGATCGAGCTGCAGACGAAACCAGGGCGCGGTGATCTCCGCGCTCATTTCCAGCGCATCCCGCGCCACGTCCGGGAGGTGATGCCCTTCATCCAGCACCAGCAATAAATTTTTAGGCTCCGGCAGGACCGATTCGCTCTCCAGCGCCGCCATGACCAGGGCGTGATTCGCCACCACCACTTCGGCTTCCTGAATTTCTCGTCGGGCGACAAAGAAAGGACATTCCCGATAATAATGACAGTTACGGTTCAGACAGCTGGCTTTATCGGTGCTCAGACGCCGCCACAAATCGTCACCGATCGGCTTATCAGTATGATCGCGCAGGCCGTCCCATTTATAGCCGTCGAGATCCACCTTCAGTCTGGCGCACAGCTCCTGCTCCGCTTTGTTGTTGGGCGTGAGATCGTCATCGAGGAACGCGAGCAGATCCTGCTGCGTCGCCTCGCTGCTGGCCAGCCCCGCCAGGTTACGCGGGCAGACATAACGCCCACGGCCAAAGGCCGCGGTAAATCGCAGTTCAGGGATGATTTTGCGTAGCAGCGGTAAATCTTTGCTGTAGATCTGATCCTGAAGCGCCACGTTAGCGGTGCTGATGACCAGCGTTTTTTGTTCTTCGCGGGCAATCGCAATGCCGGGTATCAGATACGAGAGGGTTTTCCCGACGCCGGTGGGGGCTTCAATCGCCAGATGCCGCCCCTCATCCCCGGCCAGCGTTTTCGCCACATCAGCAATCATCTGCCGTTGGGGTGCGCGGGGGATAAAGTCGGGGATCTGTTGTTGCAACGCCTTATACCAGGCGGCAATTTGCGCTTTGAGCGCAGCGGTTAAAGCCATCGGGGAACCTGAAATACTGTATAAACAGCCACTATTGTGGCACTTAATTTTCTTTGCCGCAAAAAGAAAAACCCGGCTTTACGGCCGGGCTTCCAGATTACTGCGCGCTGGCAGGTTTACGCGGACGGCGTCGGCGTTGGCCTTCACCTGCGGGTTTGGCATCACCGCTGCGCCATGGGCTTTCCCCGGTGGGTTTCGCCTCGCCCGTACGACGCGGAGGTTTGCCCGTTGATTTAGGCGCACCGCCATCGGTACGACGGGGTTGCTGGCTACGGCCACCGGCGCCTTGTCCACGACCACCGCCGCCGCCACGCTGCTGACGACCATTCTGGATAGGATCGGCTTTGATGGACTGGTCAACTTCGTAACCCGCCAGTGCAATGCGCGGGATCTCTTTCTTCAGAAGTCGCTCAATGTCGTGCAGCAGTTTGTGTTCATCAACGCACACCAGAGACAGGGCTTCGCCCGTCGCCGCAGCACGACCGGTACGACCGATACGGTGAACGTAGTCTTCCGGCACGTTTGGCAACTCATAGTTCACCACGTGCGGCAGCTCTTCAATATCCAGACCGCGCGCGGCGATATCGGTCGCCACCAGCACACGAATGTCGCCGGATTTAAAATCGGCTAATGCACGCGTACGTGCCCCCTGGCTCTTGTTACCGTGGATAGCGGCGCTGCGAATACCGTCTTTGTTCAGCTGTTCTGCCAGATGGTTCGCGCCGTGTTTGGTACGGGTAAAGACCAGCACCTGCTGCCAGTTCCCTTCACCGATCATCTGGGACAGCAGTTCCCGCTTGCGTTTCTTATCCACGAAATGCACATGCTGCGTCACCTGCTCAGAGGCGGTGTTACGGCGGGCGACTTCGATTTCCAGCGGGTTATGAAGCAGTTTTTCTGCCAGACCTTTGATCTCATCTGAGAAGGTCGCGGAGAACAACAGGTTCTGGCGGCGAGCAGGCAGTTTTGCCAGCACGCGACGAATATCATGGATAAAGCCCATATCGAGCATACGGTCAGCTTCATCCAGCACTAAGATCTCAACCTGGTCCAGCTTGACGGCATTCTGGTGTTCCAGATCCAGCAAACGGCCTGGCGTGGCGACTAAAACGTCGACGCCGCTGCGCAGTTTCATCATTTGCGGGTTGATGCTCACGCCGCCAAATACCACCAGCGAACGGATATCAAGGTAACGGCTGTATTCACGCACGTTTTCGCCAATCTGGGCGGCCAGTTCACGGGTAGGCGTCAGGATCAGGGCACGTACCGGGCGGCGACCTTTTGCATGAGGATTGTTCTGCACCAGACGCTGCAGCAGCGGCAGGGTAAAGCCTGCGGTTTTACCGGTGCCGGTCTGGGCACTGGCCATCAGGTCACGGCCTTCCAGTACAGCAGGGATCGCCTGCTGCTGAATAGGGGTAGGCTCGAGGTAGCCCTGCTCTGCGACGGCGCGCAGAATTTCCGGGTTCAGGCCAAGGGTATCAAAAGACATAAAAACTCCGAACCGCCCCGACCGTCACAGGTGTAGTTTTCAGGGAGATAAGACGAAAAGAGTAGGACAAAAACCACAATGTCACGAAGCTGCCGAGTGTAGCAGATTTTGTGACGTGGCGCATAAAATATCCCGTCAGGGGATTTCACCAAAATATTTCCCCATCAGGTATTCACCGTCCGCGACTGGACAAGGTGAAAAAACAGTCATAATCTTAATCAATCGATTGACTAATTTTTTGACGAGCCATGAATACCATCCCGACAACCGTGAAAGGTGAACACGCAAAAAACCAGCTGATTGCCGCGGGTCTCGCCCAGTTCGGTGAATATGGTCTGCACGCCACCACCCGTGATATCGCGGCACAGGCCGGCCAGAACATCGCCGCGATCACCTACTATTTTGGTTCCAAGGAAGATTTGTATCTGGCCTGCGCCCAGTGGATTGCGGACTTTATCGGCGGACATTTTCGCGCCCAGGTGGAATCTGCCACGGCGCTTCTTGACCAGCCAGCCCCCGATCGCGCGGCGATCCGCACGCTGATTCTGGAGGCTTGTCACAATATGATTCGCCTGCTGACGCATGACGATACGCTAAATCTCAGTAAGTTTATCTCGCGCGAACAGCTTGCCCCCACGGCGGCCTATCAGCGGGTACACGATCAGGTCATCTCCCCTATGCACACGCACCTGACCCGGTTGATCGCCGCTTACACCGGACGCGATGCCAACGATACCGAGACCATTTTGCATACCCATGCCCTGCTGGGTGAAATCCTCGCCTTTCGACTGGGACGAGAAACCATCTTGCTACGCACGGGCTGGACTGAATTTGATGAGGATAAAGCTGCGCAGATTAGCCAGGTCATCACCTGTCACCTGGATTTCATCCTGCAAGGTTTAACGCTAAGGAGCCTGGAGTCATGAAAAAACCTGTCGTCGCCATACTGGCGGTGGTTGTTTTAATAGCAGCCGGTGTCGGTGGCTGGCTGTGGTATCAGAGTCATCAGGATCGCGGGCTAACGCTTTACGGCAACGTCGATATTCGAACGGTAAACATGAGTTTCCGGGTGGGAGGACGCCTGGCGTCCCTGACGGTGGACGAAGGCGACGCCATTAAGGCTGGACAGGTACTGGGGATGCTGGACAAAGCCCCTTATGAAAATGCCCTGATGCAGGCGAAAGCCGGCGTGTCCGTTGCCCAGGCGCAGTATGACCTTGTGGTCGCGGGCTACCGTGATGAAGAGATTGCCCAGGCCGCCGCCGCGGTTAAACAGGCGAAGGCCGCCTATGACTACGCGCAGAACTTCTATGCCCGCCAGCAGGGGCTGTGGAAAAGCCGGACGATCTCGGCGAACGATCTGGAAAACGCACGTTCGTCCCGCGATCAGGCGCAGGCAACCCTGAAATCGGCACAGGACAAACTGAGCCAGTACCAGACGGGTAACCGTCCTCAGGATATCGAGCAGGCGAAAGCGAGCCTGGAACAGGCACAGGCCCAGCTGGCGCAGGCGGAACTGGATCTGCGTGATACCACGCTGGTCGCGCCGTCTGACGGCACGCTGATGACCCGGGCCGTGGAGCCGGGGAGCATGCTCAGTGCGGGCAGCACGGTGCTGACGCTCTCCCTCACCCGTCCGGTCTGGGTGCGGGCCTACATTGATGAACCCAATTTGCATCAGGCGCAGCCGGGTCGCCAGCTGCTGCTGTACACCGATGGTCGTCCGGACAAACCTTATCATGGCAAGGTCGGTTTCGTTTCGCCTACGGCTGAATTCACCCCTAAAACCGTCGAAACGCCGGATCTGCGAACCGACCTCGTGTATCGCCTGCGCATTATTGTGACCGACGCCGACGATGCCTTACGCCAGGGGATGCCTGTTACCGTGGCCTTTGACGACGGGCAACGACATGAATGATGCGGTTATCCAGCTTCACGATCTGGTAAAACGCTTTCCGGGCATGGAGAAGCCCGCCGTCGCCCCGCTGAACTGTACCATTCACAAAGGCTACGTGACGGGCTTAGTCGGTCCGGATGGCGCAGGGAAAACCACGCTGATGCGCATGCTCGCCGGGCTGTTGAAACCGGACGGCGGAAGCGCGAGCGTGCTCGGCCTGGACCCGATTAACGATGACAGCGCCCTGCACGCCAGGCTGGGCTATATGCCGCAAAAATTCGGCTTATACGAAGACTTGACGGTCATGGAGAACCTGAACCTGTACGCCGATTTGCGCAGCGTAACAGGGGATACGCGGCAGAAAACCTTCGCGCGCCTGCTGGAATTCACCTCGCTTGGCCCCTTCACTAACCGTCTGGCAGGCAAACTGTCGGGTGGGATGAAGCAAAAGCTGGGGCTGGCCTGCACTCTGGTGGGTGAACCGAATGTTCTGCTGCTTGATGAGCCTGGCGTGGGCGTCGACCCCATTTCCCGTCGCGAACTGTGGCAAATGGTGCATGAACTGGCGGGCGACGGCATGCTGATTCTCTGGAGTACCTCTTACCTGGACGAAGCGGAACAGTGTCGGGATGTGCTGTTAATGAATGAGGGCGAACTGCTCTATCAGGGCGAACCGACCCGGCTGACACAGACCATGGCCGGACGCAGTCTCCTGCTCCGCAGCCCGGACGAATCTAACCGTAAGCTGCTGCAACGGGTGCTGAAATTACCTCAGGTGAGCGATGGCATGATTCAGGGGCGTTCGGTACGCGTCATCCTCAAAAAAGAGGCGACGCAGGACGATATTCGTCACGCCCCGGGCATGCCTCAGGTGGATATCGTGGAAACCGCCCCCCGTTTTGAAGATGCCTTTATCGATCTGCTCGGGGGGGCGGGAACGTCTGAATCCCCGCTGGGAGCCATTTTACACACCGTGGAAGGCACGCCGGGGGAGACGGTCATTGAGGCGAAATCGCTGACCAAGAAATTTGGTGATTTTGCGGCGACGGATAACGTCGACTTTGCCGTGAAGCGCGGCGAGATCTTCGGCTTGCTTGGCCCAAACGGGGCCGGAAAATCAACCACCTTTAAGATGATGTGCGGGCTTCTGGTTCCCACCTCGGGCAGTGCGCTGGTGCTGAACATGGACCTTAAAGTGAGTTCCGGCAAGGCGCGCCAGCATCTGGGCTATATGGCGCAGAAATTTTCGCTGTACGGGAATCTGACCGTGGAGCAGAACCTGCGCTTTTTCTCTGGCGTGTACGGTCTGCGTGGTCAGGCACAGCGTGAAAAAATCGGCCGCATGAGCGAAGCCTTTGGCCTGACGCCGATTGCCTCGCACGCCACGGATGAACTTCCGCTGGGCTTTAAACAGCGTCTGGCGCTGGCCTGCTCGCTGATGCACGAACCCGATATTCTGTTCCTTGATGAACCTACCTCCGGCGTTGACCCCCTCACCCGCCGTGAGTTCTGGTTGCATATCAACAGCATGGTGGAGAAAGGCGTGACGGTGATGGTGACCACCCACTTTATGGATGAAGCGGAATATTGCGACCGTATTGGGCTGGTCTATCGCGGAAAGCTTATTGCCCACGGAACGCCGGACGATTTAAAAGCGCAGGCCGCCGATGAGGAACAGCCCGATCCCACCATGGAGCAGGCGTTTATTACCCTGATTAACAACTGGGATAAGGAGCATGCTAATGCGCATTAACGCGCTCTCCTGGCGCCGCGTGCGCGCCCTGTGTGTAAAAGAGACGCGACAGATTGTCCGCGATCCGAGTAGCTGGCTGATTGCGGTGGTCATCCCCCTGCTTCTGCTGTTCATTTTTGGGTATGGCATTAACCTCGACTCCAGCAAACTGCGCGTCGGCATTTTACTGGAACAGCAGAGCGAAGAAGCGCTCGACTTTACCCATGCCATGACCGGTTCGCCCTATATTGACGCGACCATCAGCGATAACCGTCAGGCGTTGATTCAAAAGATGCAGGCCGGAAAAATCCGCGGAATGGTAGTTATCCCGGTAGATTTCGCGGCGAATATGGCCCGTCCGCAAGCCGATGCGCCCATCCAGGTGATCACGGACGGCAGTGAGCCGAACACCGCAAATTTTGTGCAAGGGTATGTTGAGGGGATCTGGCAGCTGTGGCAAATGCAGCGTGCTGAGGATCGGGGCGAGACCTTTACCCCTTTAATTGACGTGCAGACGCGTTACTGGTTTAACCCGGCTGCGATCAGCCAGCATTTTATTATACCCGGCGCAGTGACCATCATCATGACGGTGATCGGCGCGATCCTCACCTCGCTGGTGATCGCCCGTGAGTGGGAGCGCGGCACCATGGAGGCGCTACTCTCCACTGAAGTCACCCGCGTGGAGTTACTGCTGTGCAAACTGATCCCCTATTACTTCCTCGGGATGCTGGCGATGCTGCTGTGTATGCTGGTGTCGGTGTTTATTCTCGGGGTGCCTTACCGTGGCTCCTTGCTGTTGCTCTTCCTGATTACCAGCCTGTTTTTACTCAGCACGCTGGGGATGGGGTTACTGATTTCCACCATCACCCGCAACCAGTTTAATGCGGCACAGGTGGCGCTGAATGCGGCTTTCCTGCCGTCGATTATGCTGTCAGGCTTTATCTTCCAGATAGACAGTATGCCTGCCGTCATCCGCGCGGTGACGTACATCATTCCGGCCCGTTATTTTGTCAGCACGCTGCAAAGCCTGTTTCTGGCAGGCAACATTCCGGTGGTACTGATCGTCAATATTTTGTTCCTGATGGCGTCGGCGGTGATGTTTATCGGCCTGACCTGGATGAAAACCAAAAGGCGGCTGGATTAAGGAGAGGGTATGTTTTATCGCTTATGGACATTGATTCGTAAAGAGTTGCAGTCGCTGCTGCGCGAGCCGCAGACCCGCGCCATCCTGATTTTACCGGTGCTGATCCAGGTACTGCTCTTTCCGTTTGCCGCCACGCTGGAGGTGACCAACGCCACCATCGCCATTTACAACGAAGATTCTGGCAAACATTCGGTCGAGCTGACCCAGCGTTTTGCCCGCGCCAAAGCCTTTACGCATGTATTGCTGCTGAAGAGCCCGCAGGAAATACAGCCCACCATCGATACACAAAAGGCCCTGCTGCTGGTGCGCTTCCCTGCCGACTTCTCGCGAAACCTGGATACCGCCCAGACCGCTCCCATGCAGCTTATTCTGGATGGACGTAACTCGAACAGTGCGCAGATTGCGGCAAACTATTTACAACAGGTTGTGAAGGATTATCAGCAGGAGCTGATTCAGGGCCAGCCGAAACCGAACAACAGCAAGCTGGTGGTGCGCAACTGGTATAACCCGAATCTGGACTACAAATGGTTCGTGGTGCCTTCACTTATCGCCATGATCACCACCATCGGGGTGATGATTGTCACCTCCCTGTCGGTGGCCCGTGAACGCGAACAGGGAACGCTGGATCAGCTGTTAGTCTCGCCGCTGGCGACCTGGCAGATTTTTGTCGGTAAAGCGGTGCCCGCACTTATCGTGGCGACGTTCCAGGCCACCCTGGTTCTGGGGATTGGCATCTGGGCGTATCACATTCCGTTTGCCGGATCGCTGGCGCTGTTTTACTTCACTATGGTGATTTACGGGTTGTCGCTGGTCGGGTTTGGCCTGCTGATTTCAGCCCTGTGCTCAACGCAGCAGCAGGCATTCATTGGGGTGTTTGTCTTTATGATGCCGGCGATTTTACTCTCCGGGTATGTGTCGCCGGTGGAGAATATGCCCGTCTGGTTGCAGAATCTGACCTGGGTGAACCCGATACGGCACTTCACCGATATCACTAAGCAAATTTATCTGAAGGATGCGAGTCTGGATATTGTCTGGGGAAGTTTGTGGCCGCTACTGGTGATAGCGGCCACGACGGGGTCAGTGGCGTACGCGATGTTTAGACGCAATATTGCGTAGCTTTTTCTCTTTGGTCAGTAATGAGACCACCGCTGGCCCTGCAAGGATTGCCAGACCCGCCAGGGCCAGCAAAATGTTGTTTTGTAATACACGCGACAGCAACCACAGCACAATCATCGCCGCCCCAAAGTACCAGGTGGTGGTCAGCTCTTCGAGCACGTCACCCACCTCACGCCAGCGTTCCTCATGGTGACGCTGTAAAAAGAGCATCGACAGTACGGTCACGCCGTACAGGACGCATAAACCCAGACCGACACGCACCAGCGCCCCGCTCATCCAGCCCATCACCAGTATGGCCACGACCAGTAAATGCAACATAATCTGCCAGCAACTTAAACCGGTTGCGACACGAACACGTTGTTGCCACTTCATGGCTTCTCTCCTGAAGGATATTTCTCTGCTAGTTCAGACTACCGCACTTTACGGAAAATTCCGTAACACCGCACCTTTTTGTGACGACGACTACACTTTATTTTCATCAGGATAGAGCTGCGGGAAGGAACTTATGACTCAAAAAAATCGGCATTTCTCGCTTAAAGTGCTGACCATTAACACACACAAAGGCTTTACGGCGTTTAATCGCCGCTTCATTTTACCCGAACTGCGTGACGCGGTGCGCACCGTCAGCGCGGATATCGTCTGCCTGCAAGAGGTGATGGGCGCCCACGAAGTGCATCCGATGCATGTCGAGAACTGGCCGGATCAGACCCACTACGAATTTCTGGCCGATACCATGTGGAGCGATTACGCCTACGGGCGAAATGCGGTCTATCCGGAAGGGCATCATGGCAATGCAGTACTGTCGCGCTTTCCTATTGAACATTATGAGAACCATGATGTGTCTGTCGGGGAAAGTGAAAAACGCGGGCTGCTTTACTGCCGCATCCGCCCGCCCGATCTGGCGTTCCCGGTGCATATCGGCTGCGTTCACCTGGGCCTGCGTGAAGCGCATCGTCAGGCCCAGCTGCATATGATGGCAAACTGGGCGAACGCCTTACCGGAGGGCGAACCGGTGGTGCTGGCGGGGGATTTTAACGACTGGCGGCAACGTGCCAACCACACGCTAAAATCCCAGGCAGGCTTAGAAGAAATTTTCACACGCGCCCACGGCAGGCCAGCACGCACCTTTCCGGTGAGTCTTCCCCTGCTTCGCCTCGACCGGATTTACGTGAAAAACGCACACGCCAGCAGCCCTACAGCGCTGGCGCTGCGTAACTGGCGCCATTTGTCTGACCATGCCCCGTTAAGTGCGGAGATTCACTTATGAAATGTTCATGGCAAGAAGGAAATCGAATTACGCTGCTGGAAAACGGCGATAACTTTTATCCGGCCGTGTTTGCCGCCATCGACCGTGCGCAAAGCAGAATCATCCTTGAAACCTTTATCTGGTTCGAAGATGAGGTAGGCAATAAGCTGCATGCAACCTTACTGCGCGCCGCCCAGCGTGGCATCAAGATAGAAGTGTTGCTTGATGGCTACGGTTCGCCGGATCTCAGCGATAATTTTGTTAATGAATTGACCGCAGCGGGAGTGGTATTCCGTTATTACGATCCGCGCCCGCGTCTGATGGGGATGCGCACCAACGTGTTTCGTCGTATGCACCGTAAAATCGTGGTGATCGACGACACCATTGCCTTTGTCGGGGGCATTAACTATTCCGCTGAGCATATGTCCGATTACGGTCCCGAGGCCAAACAGGACTATGCCGTTCAGGTTGAAGGCCCGGTGGTTCTGGACATTCTGCAGTTCGAACTGGAAAACCTGCCGGGCCACGCTTCGGCGCGTCGCTGGTGGAAACGCCGCCACCGTCCGGAGGAGAACCGCAAGCCCGGTGAAGCGCAGGCACTGTTTGTCTGGCGTGATAACGAAGAGCACCGGGATGATATTGAACGCCATTACCTCAAGATGCTGGCAAATGCGAAGCGCGAAGTGATTATTGCTAACGCCTATTTCTTCCCGGGTTATCGATTACTGCATGCCATGCGTAACGCCGCACGTCGCGGTGTGCGGGTGAAGCTGATTGTTCAGGGAGAGCCGGATATGCCGATTGTCACCGTCGGGGCCCGTCTGCTGTACGATTATCTGGTCAAAGGGGGTGTACAAATCTACGAATACCGCCGTCGGCCGCTGCACGGAAAAGTGGCGCTGATGGACGATCACTGGACCACGGTCGGCTCCAGTAACCTTGATCCGCTGAGTCTGTCGCTCAATCTGGAGGCTAACCTGATCATCCATGACCGCGCATTCAACCAGACGTTACGCGACAATCTGAACGCGATCATCGCCAATGACTGTGTGCGTGTGGATGACTCTATGGTCCCTAAACGCACCTGGTGGAATCTGGGCAAAAGTATTGTGGTGTTCCATTTCCTGCGTCACTTCCCCGCGCTGGTCGGCTGGTTGCCGGCCCATACGCCGAAACTGGCGCAGGTGCCTGCCCCGGTGCAGCCCGAGATGGAGACCCAGGATCGCGTTGAAGCCGAAAGCACAGGAGCGAAACCCTGATGAGTCATTCACATCCGCGCTGGCGGTTGATAAAAAAAATCCTTACCTGGGTCTTTTTCATTGCGGTTGCCGTGCTGTTGGTGGTTTACGCACAGAAGATTGACTGGGAAGAGGTGTGGAAAGTGATCCGCAACTATGACCGTGTCGCGCTCCTGAGCGCAGTCGGGCTGGTGATTCTGAGCTATCTCATTTATGGCTGTTATGATCTGCTGGGCCGGGCCTACTGCGGGCATAAGCTGGCGAAACGCCAGGTGATGCTGGTGTCGTTCATCTGCTACGCCTTCAACCTGACGCTCAGCACCTGGGTCGGCGGCATTGGCATGCGTTACCGCCTATACTCCCGCCTTGGGCTGCCGGGCAGTACCATTACGCGCATTTTCTCTTTGAGTATCACCACGAACTGGCTGGGCTATATCCTGCTGGGCGGGGTCATTTTTACCATCGGCGTGGTCCAGTTACCGGCTCACTGGTACATCGATGAGTCGACGCTGCGCATTCTGGGGATTGTTCTGCTGCTGATGATTGCAGCCTATCTGTGGGCATGTGCGTTTGCCAAACGCCGTCATATGACGATTAAAGGGCAAAAGCTGGTGTTGCCGACGTGGAGGTTTGCCCTGCTTCAGATGGTGATTTCGAGCGCAAACTGGATGGTGATGGGGGCCATCGTCTGGCTGTTGATTGGCGAAGAGGTGAACTATTTCTTCGTGCTGGGCGTTCTGCTGGTGAGTAGTATCGCCGGGGTGATTGTCCATATTCCTGCGGGGATCGGCGTGCTGGAGGCGGTGTTTATCGCGCTGCTTGCCGGGGAACACGTTACCCATGGCACCATCATTGCGGCACTGCTTGCCTATCGCATGCTGTATTATTTCCTGCCTCTGGCGCTGGCAACGGTGGGTTATCTGATTCTGGAAAGTCGGGCGAAGAAGCTGCGGGCGAAAAACGAAAAGGCGATGGCAAAATAGTGGGCCGGGTGCGGTCTGGTGCCCTCACCCTAACCCTCTCCCACGGGGAGAGGGAACTTGCTGGGTGCGGTCTGGTACCCTCACCCTGACCCTCTCCCACGGGGAGAGGGAACGTGATGGGTGTGGTCTGGTGCCCTCACCCTGACCCTCTTCCACGGGGAGAAGGAACTTGATGGGTGCGGTCTGATGCCCTAACCCTGACCCTCTCCCACGGGGAGAGGGGATTTGATGAGTGTGGTCTGGTGCCCTCACCCTGACCCTCTCCCACGGGGAGAGGGGATTTGATGGGTGCGGTCTGAAGCTCTCACCCTGACCCTCTACCACGGGGAGAGGGGATTTGATGGGTGCGGTCTGGTGTCCTCACCCTGCCCCCCTCCCACGGGGAGAGGGGATTTGATGAGTGCAGTCTGGTGACCTTACCAGGCAAAACAAACTTAACGGCGGTTACCCATAATACGTAACAGCATCAGGAACAGGTTAATAAAGTCCAGATACAGCGTTAACGCGCCCAGAATGGAGTATTTACGCAGGGTAGAGGTATCACTTACGTCAATTTGTTCGCCAATGTTCTTCAGCTTTTGTGTGTCATAAGCCGTTAAACCCACGAAGACAATGACCCCGATATAGGTCACGGCCCACATCAGCGCTTCGCTTTTCAGCCACATGTTGACCAGCGACGCCAGCACGATACCAATCAGCGCCATGAACAGCATGCTGCCCATACCGCTCAGGTCACGTTTTGTGGTGTAGCCGTACAAACTCATCGCCCCGAACATGCCACCGGCCACCACAAAGGTGCTGGCGATTGACGAGTAGGTATAGACGATAAAAATACTGGAAAGCGTCAGCCCGGTAAGCGCCGAGTAGAGCATAAATAACGTCGTCGCCATCCCTGCACTCAGCTTATGTACTAGGCCTGAGAGCACAAATACCAGCGCCAGCTGAGCAATAATCAGCCCGAAAAAGGTGATTTTGCTGGAAAAGATAAACATCATCAGATCAGGCGTGTTCGCCGCATACCAGGCAATAAACGCGGTAAGCAGCAGGCCGACTGTCATCCAGCCATACACCTGAGCCATATAGGTCTGCAACCCGGCACGGGATTGCACGATAGAATCGGAACGCGGAAATCGGTCCATGATAACTCCTGAATTAAGTGGGAATACCCTGTAAGATTAACACATTCCCGACAGAACGATTACCAGCGTCGGGCGGCCTCTTTGTCGCTATCACGCGACTCTACCCAGCGCTCCCCTTCCGGCGTCGCTTCGCGTTTCCAGAACGGTGCGCGGGTCTTGAGATAATCCATAATAAATTCACCCGCCTCGAAAGCACTTCCGCGATGGGCGCTGGTCACGCCAACAAACACGATCTCTTCCCCTGGCCACATCTCACCGATGCGGTGAATGACCGTGACGCGCCCCAGCGGCCAGCGGCCACGCGCCTCTTCTACAATCTGCGCAAGCGATCGTTCGGTCATGCCGGGATAATGCTCCAGGGTTAACGCTTTGACGCTATCCCCCAGGTTGTGATTGCGGACTTTTCCGGTAAAGGTCACCACGGCGCCGTCTTCATCACGCGCGGCAAGCCAGGTGTATTCGGTCCCGACGTTGAAACGTTCAGTTCCGACAACAATGCGCGTCTCAGCCATGCTTAACCCCCTGTTACCGGTGGGAAAAAGGCCACTTCATCACCCGCTTTAACCGGATGTTCGAAATCGACCAGCGTCTGGTTGACGGCAGCTAACAATTTGCCCTCCTCCAGAGCAAGCGCCCAGCGATCGCTTTGGGCGGCCAGATGCGCACGCAGCGCTTCCACGTTGTCAAAGGTACCGTCCAGCGTCAGGCTGTCGGTGCTAACCAGTTCGCGAACCTGGGCAAAAAAGAGCACCTTAATCATGACTGTCCGCCTTAAAATCGCCTGATTTACCGCCGCTTTTCGTCAGCAGACGAACCGGGCCAATCACCATATCTTTCTGCACGGCTTTGCACATGTCATAAATGGTCAGCGCCGCCACGGACGCCGCGGTCAGAGCTTCCATTTCAACGCCCGTCTTGCCGGTTAAACGACACAGCGCTTCAACGCGCACCCGGTGGTGTTCCGGCTGCGCCTGCAAATTCACTTCCACTTTGCTGAGCATCAGCGGATGGCACAGCGGGATGAGATCCCACGTCCGTTTAGCTGCCTGAATACCGGCGATACGCGCGGTAGCAAAGACATCGCCTTTATGATGGCTGCCGTTGATAATCATCGCCAGCGTTTCAGGATGCATCGTGATAAAAGCTTCGGCACGGGCTTCCCGCACCGTTTCGGCCTTGGCGGAAACATCCACCATATGGGCTTCGCCCGCAGCGTTAATATGGGTCAGTTGTGACATAGCTTATTTCTTTAAATGGGGATGAAAGTTAGACGGGCGGGTTCGGGCATCAAGCTGCGGGGCAATAATGTTTTCCCACGCTGTCCGGCAGGCTTTGGTCGAGCCGGGCATGGCAAATATCAGCGTCTTGTTCGCCAGACCGGCAACGGCGCGCGACTGCAGCGTCGAGGTGCCAATCTCTTCAAAGGAGAGCATGCGGAACACTTCGCCAAACCCTTCAACTTCGCGGTCAAACAGCGGCAGTAGCGCTTCCGGAACCTGATCGCCTGTGGTAAAACCGGTGCCGCCGGTGATTAATACGACCTGCACCTCTTCGCTGGCAATCCATTGTGATACCTGTGCGCGGATCGCGTAGCGGTTTTCTTTCACGATGGTCTTATCGACGACCTGATGCCCTGCTTCATGCGCCGCGTCGCGCAGCCAGTGGCCCGAGGTATCATCCTCTTCCCCACGGCGTTCAGAAACGGTAAGAATTGCAATGCGTACCGGAATAAAGTCTGCACTGACCTGACTCATCTTATGATTCCTTCTTAAGCCTGATTACCCGCCGATATAGGACAGGTTTTGAGTAATACCGGTGTTGCCCTGATGCAGGAAGTGGGTCTGTTTTTTATGCATCAATGCCGCAGAAATCCGCGCTTCGAGGGCGTTTTGTTGAGCATCATCTTCCAGCAGATCGCGAAGATCCACGCCGCCGTCACCAAACAAGCACAGATGCAGCTTGCCAACGGAGGAGACGCGCAGGCGATTACAGCTGGCGCAGAAGTCTTTTTCATAGGGCATGATAAGCCCAATTTCCCCTTCGTAATCGGGGTGACAAAAGACCTGAGCCGGGCCATCGCTGCGTTGACTAATTTGATGGATCCAGCCGCGTCTCAGCAGTGCGTCGCGCAGGACCATGCCGGAAATATGATGGCGACGGAACAGATCGCTGCCCTCGCCCGTTTCCATCAGCTCAATAAACCGTAATTGAATGCGTCGTGGCTTTATCCACGCCAGAAAGGTGTCCAGCTGATGATGGTTCACATCGCGCATCAGTACCGTATTGACTTTCACCTTCTCGAAACCCGCATCGAAGGCGGCATCAATCCCGTCCATGACCTGCTGAAATTTATCCTGCCCGGTGATGGCGTGAAACTGACGCGCGTCGAGGCTGTCGACGCTGACGTTAATGGCCGTCAGCCCTGCATCACGCCAGGTCGCAACATCACGCGCCATGCGGTAGCCATTGGTGGTCACCGCAATTTGACGAATGCTGTCATTTTCACGGATAGCGGCAATGATGTCAGGAAAATCGCGACGCAGAGAGGGTTCTCCGCCGGTCAGACGGACTTTTTCGGTGCCCAGTTCAGAGAAAGCCCGCGTAACGCGACGCACCTCTTCCACGGAGAGAAATCCGTTATTGGTGACGCTGCCGGGCTTGTAACCATCAGGCAGGCAGTAGGTGCAACGAAAGTTACACACATCGGTAATCGACAGACGTAAGTAGTAAAACTTACGCGCGAAAGCATCGGTAAGTTGTGAAGCCATGTACACCTTTCCAGATAAGGGAGGCACAGTCATTTCTTCCTGCACCCTGGTGGCGATAACCGCCACGGCCAGGGCGCCATATCATGTGACACAGGCGCCAGGGCTAGAGTGTATGTTTTCAAAAATGAAAACGTGGTAATGCCGATAGTAGCGCGGAAAGAGCAGCTTCGCCATTCTCGCCTTTCGCTATATAATCACGTACATAGCGAGCTTTTCGTGCACTTTCGCTACAGAATACGCATATATCAAGGTTTCGCATTGATATACGTCATTTTGCATCGGGTCGGGCATCGTCTTTTAGGGGTAGTTAGGTTACTGTTAGCCGCTCAAAGAGGATAAGGAATCTGTATGCGCAATCGCACTTTTGCGGATCTTGACCGTGTGGTCGCTCTCGGTGGAGGGCATGGCCTGGGACGCGTCATGTCGTCGCTCTCATCACTCGGTTCAAGGCTGACCGGAATTGTGACCACTACTGACAATGGGGGGTCAACCGGACGTATCCGCCGCGCCGAAGGCGGCATTGCCTGGGGCGATATGCGTAACTGCCTGAATCAGTTAATTACTGAGCAAAGCGTCGCCTCCGCGATGTTTGAGTATCGTTTTGGTGGCAACGGAGAGCTTTCCGGCCATAACCTGGGCAATTTAATGTTAAAAGCCCTGGATCACCTCAGCGTAAGACCACTGGAGGCGATCAATTTAATCCGTAATCTGCTTAAGGTTGACGCGTTTTTGATTCCCATGTCGGAACACCCTGTCGATTTGATGGCAATTGATGCGGAAGACCATGAAGTGTATGGCGAAGTGAATATCGATCAGCTGGTCATTCCGCCGAAAGAGTTACTCACTTATCCGAGCGTGCCCGCCACGCGGGAAGCGGTAGAGGCGATTAGCGAAGCGGATTTGATTCTGATTGGTCCAGGAAGTTTTTATACCAGCCTGATGCCTATTTTACTGGTCAAGGAGCTGGCGCAAGCGCTGCGCAGGACGCCCGCCCCCATGGTGTACATTGGGAATCTGGGACGCGAGTTGAGCCCGGCCGCTGCCAGCCTGTCGCTGGCAGATAAGCTGGCGTTGATGGAGCAATACGTCGGCAAAAAAATCATTGATGGGGTGGTGGTGGGCCCTAAGGTTGATGTCAGCGGCATGGAGGGGCGCGTGGTGGTTCAGGAGCCTCTCGAAGCGAGCGATATCAAGTATCGCCATGACCGGCATCTACTACGTGAAGCGCTGGAAAAAGCCATTCAGGCGCTGGGGTAGGTCCTCTGCGGTTTGATGCCCTCACCCCAGCCCTCTCCCACGGGAGAAGGAGCTTAAGCCTGTGCGGTTTGATGCCCTCACCCCAGCCCTCTCCCACGGGAGAGGGAGCTTAGCCTCTGCGGTCTGATGCCCTCACCCCAGCCCTCTCCCACGGGAGAGGGAGCTTAAGCCTCTGCGGCCTGATGCCCTCACCCCGGCCCTCTCCCACGGGAGAAGGAGCTTAAGCCTGTGCGGTTTGATGCCCTCACCCCGGCCCTCTCCCACGGGAGAGGGAGCTTAAGCCTCTGCGGTTTGATGCCCTCACCCCGGCCCTATCCCACGGGAGAGGGAGCTTAGCCTCTGCGGTCTGATGCCCTCACCCCGGCCCTCTCCCACGGGAGAGGGAGCTTAAGCCTCTGCGGTTTGATGCCCTCACCCCGGCCCTCTCCCACGGGAGAAGGAGCTTAAGCCTCTGCGGTTTGATGCCCTCACCGCGGCCCTCTCCCACGGGAGAAGGAGCTTAAGCCTCTGCGGTTTGATGCCCTCACCCCGGCCCTCTCTCACGGGAGAGGGAGCACACACTAAAAATGACAGCCGCGGGCTGTCATTTTGCGTTTACCTAAGAGGCTGCGATAAACAGATCCCGGAGTTGATGCAGTTGGTCGCGGATCTGCGCAGCCTCTTCAAACTCAAGGTTCTGCGCATGTTGCATCATCTGCCCTTCCAGCTCGTGAATTTTCTGCTGGAGCGCTTTCGGCGTCAGGGCAACGGTATCGGCCTCAACCGGCGAGCGGGACTTGCCGCGACCTTTCGCCTTGGTCTTCGCAATATTCTGACCCAGCGCCAGGATATCCACCACTTTCTTGTTCAGCCCCTGCGGCGTGATACCGTGCTCTTCGTTGTACTGCTGCTGTTTCTCACGACGACGCTCGGTTTCGCTAATGGCCTTAGCCATCGAGGCGGTGATTTTATCGCCGTAGAGAATCGCTTTCCCGTTGATGTTACGCGCGGCACGACCAATGGTCTGAATCAGCGAACGTTCGGAACGCAGGAAGCCCTCTTTGTCCGCATCCAGGATCGCCACCAGCGAGACTTCCGGCATATCCAGCCCTTCTCGCAGCAAGTTGATGCCCACCAGCACGTCGAACTCGCCGAGACGTAAATCGCGGATGATTTCCATACGTTCGACCGTATCAATATCGGAGTGCAGGTAGCGTACGCGCTCGCCATGCTCTTCAAGGTATTCGGTGAGATCTTCCGCCATACGCTTGGTGAGCGTGGTCACCAGTACGCGCTCGTTAATGGCCACGCGGGCACGAATCTCAGAAAGCAGATCGTCGACCTGAGTGCCCACCGGACGGACTTCGATTAACGGATCCAGCAGACCGGTTGGACGTACCACCTGATCGATGATCTCATCACCGGATTTCTCCAGCTCGTAGTTGCCCGGCGTCGCAGAGACGTAAATGGTTTGTGGGGCCAGCGCCTCAAACTCTTCAAATTTCATCGGGCGGTTATCCAGCGCTGACGGCAGGCGGAAACCGTATTCCACCAGGGTCTCTTTACGCGCCCGATCACCGCGATACATCCCGCCGATCTGCGGGATGGTCACGTGGGATTCATCCACAACCAGCAGCCCGTCGGCAGGCAAATAGTCAAACAGCGTCGGCGGCGCTTCGCCTGGCCCGCGCCCGGAGAGATAGCGCGAGTAGTTTTCGATACCCGAACAGTAGCCCAGCTCGTTCATCATCTCTAAATCGAACTGGGTGCGCTGGCTTAGTCGCTGCTCTTCGAGCAGTTTGTTATTCTCAAGCAGCACCTTACGGCGCTCGGCCAGCTCAACTTTAATGTCTTCCATCGCCTGCACAATACGCTCGCGCGGGGTGACATAGTGAGTTTTGGGATAGACGGTAAAGCGCTGAATAGTGGATTCCACGTGCCCGGTTAAGGGATCGAATAACGACAGGCGTTCGACCTCTTCGTCAAACAGCTCAACGCGCAACGCCATATCGTCCGACTCTGCCGGGAAGATGTCGATCACCTCCCCCCGCACGCGGAACGTACCGCGCTGGAAAGCCTGATCGTTGCGGGTGTACTGCAGTTCGGTCAGACGTCGTAAAATCGCCCGCTGATCGATGATCATCCCTTGGGTGAGGTGCAGCATCATCTTCAGGTACAAATCGGGATCGCCCAGACCGTAGATCGCCGAAACAGACGCCACCACGATAACATCCCGCCGCTCCAGAAGCGCCTTGGTCGCCGACAGGCGCATCTGTTCGATATGTTCGTTCACCGAGGCATCTTTTTCGATAAAGGTGTCCGAACTGGGGACATAGGCTTCGGGCTGGTAATAGTCGTAATAGGAGACGAAATACTCCACCGCGTTATCCGGGAAAAACTCTTTCATCTCGCCATACAGCTGCGCCGCCAGCGTTTTGTTAGGTGCCAGCACCATGGTTGGGCGCTGGAGATCCGCAATCACGTTCGCCACCGTAAAGGTTTTACCTGACCCCGTTACGCCAAGCAGCGTCTGGTGCGCCAGGCCATCTTCCAGCCCCTCTTTCAGGCGGCGAATGGCCTCCGGCTGGTCGCCAGAAGGACGGAAGGCAGAATTCAATTTGAACGGTTTACTCATGGGCAACAACCTGATGACGGATTAAGCGGCAGGTGAGTAATTTTACTCGTCGCTGATAATTTTGCCAGTTATTAATACTGGATGAAAAACCAGTGGCGTGGCAGGATAATAATCAGCGCGTTGAAAGGATAAGCGAAAAGTGACTGAAATTTAAACGACGGCAAAACAAAACGGCGGGCTTTTTCGGTTATCCCCAAATGGATTTCCTTTTTAACATTTGTCAAGACAGGTCGTGAAAGTTTTATGGCAGCCAGTGACACTTTCATTACGATGATTGATTTTATATAACTCGCTCATTATTAAGCGATATTTTCTAAAGCCGCCTTTCGCATCAATCTGGTCGGAAGCCGCGTATTCTCTCGCTTACCTCAGGTTTTCTAACTCTAATGCACAACCTTATCCACAGGAATAGTGGATAACTGCCTCCAGCCCATACGGACAGCCACTCCGCAAATTCCCGGTTTTTCCCGAAGGCGTCCCGACAAAAAATATTTATCGCTTTTTTTTGATGATAATCAGCTAAGGCCGCATCGCGAAAATGGCGATACCGCTTCTGCACCATAACTCAACTTTACAGGCACCGTCACTGTGCAGTTCTGCTCTCTGCGCGCCCCGAATATGCGATACATTCCGAAAAAAAGGGCCGGATTAATCATTTTGTCGGTTATGGCAGGCCTTTTGCAGAACATCATCGATGCCTTACTCCCACCGTACTTAAGGAGAACAACATGCTGAGTCTGCGTGCCGTCAATCAGTTTTACGGAAGCCAACATACGCTGTGGAATGTCGATCTGGATTTACCCCCGGGGACCTGCATGGGCGTGGTGGGATTGCCGGGTATGGGAAAAACCACCCTGATAAATTGCATCACCGGCCAGCTTCCCGTAGAAAGCGGCACCATCATCTGGCATGAAGCGGGTGCACCGCCGCAGAACTTACTGGATGCACAGCGTCGTCCGCTGAACATTGGCTATGTGGCGCAGGAGAGGCGGATTTTCTCGCAGTTAACGGTGGAGGAGAATCTGCACATCGCCCAGCGTGCACAGGGCAATGTCGACGGAGCAGCACTGGAGAGGGTATACGATCTCTTTCCCCAGCTCTGGGGGCAGCGCCAGACGCGTGCGACGTCGCTCATGGAGGAAGCGCAGTATGAGCTGGCGCTCGCCAATGCGCTGGTGAATGGTCCGCGCCTGCTGATTCTTGATGAACCCACGCTGGGCGCAGGACATACTTATGCCCGCAAGCTGGGGCACCTTTTGGTGCGCCTGAACCGTGAACTGGGGATGACGGTGTTACTGGCTGAGCAGCATCTGTCGTTTATTCGCCGGGTCGCCGAACGCTTCTGCGTGCTCTACCGGGGACGTAACGTGGCGCAGGGCCACGTTAACGATCTGGACGAGCAGCTCATTGCCCACTGGCTGACGCGTGAGGCAAAAGGCTGAGATCCAGATACTGTCCTGTCGAGGCGTGCTCTGCCCCTTCTGCCAGCCAGGGAATTTCACCCAGACACGGCGCGGGCAGGAGACGTTTTAATGTCGCAAGGTACTCCTGATGGCGTCGGCCAGGCGGGACCACGTCATTTGCAATCCACCCTGCCAGCGGCAAGCCGCTCCGCTGAATGGCCTGAGCCGTCAGCATGGCATGGTTAATACAGCCCAGTTTGACCCCCACGACCAGAATCACGGGAAGGCGCTCCAGACTGACCCAGTCTGCAAAGGTTTGTGTCTCAGAAAGCGGCGTAAACCAGCCTCCTGCCCCTTCCACCAGCACCCACTCTGCCGATTTTTCAAGCGCCTTTAACCCCGCGGACATCACCGCAAAATCAATCGGACGTTGTTCGTCCGCACTGACAATGTGCGGAGAGGTCGGTTCTGCGAAAGTATAAGGATTTACCGCCTGGTAAGAGAGCGTCAGGGCGCTATGCCGCTGCAGGGTCAGCGCATCCGTGTTTCGCAGTCCGTCCGGCGTCATGTCGCTGCCTGATGCCACCGGTTTGTATCCGGCGGTGAGAAATCCCTGCAGGCGCGCGGCCTGGAGCAGCGCGGAGCTGGCGACGGTTTTACCTACTTCCGTGTCCGTTCCGGTGACAAAATAGCGTTCAGTCACGTTCAATTACCCCGTGAAAAAGTTGATAGGAGAGCGGGAAACCGCCCGGCTTTTGCGGCCAGGCTTGCTCAAGCCGCTTAAGTTCGCCCCGCGTGAGCGGTTTTCGCGAACGCCCGGCATGCAGATGGGTCGCGCCAATTCCCTTGAGGGAACGCATCGCACTGAGCGCATCATCAAACATCAGCGTTACCGTCTGCGTTGTGTACTGAAACTGCCAGCCCTGCAATGCGCTCAAAACCTCCGCCAGCGGCAGAAAACGGTTCGCATGCGGTTGCGCATCGACCGCCCGCCATGCCTGATGCAGCTCCGGCAGGGAATCATCCAGCAGCGTGGTAAAGGCCACGGTCCCACCTGGCCGCGTCACGCGACAGAGCTGGTGTAACGCCTGCGGCAAGCTGGCGCACCATTGCACCGCCAGATGGCTCCAGACCAGATCAAACCGGGCATCAGGGAGCGGCATCGCCTCGATGTCTCCCACCACATACTCCTCCGCAGCCTGCATCGCACGCGCTTGCGCCAGCATAGCCGCCGAAAGATCGAGCGCCGTCACCCGGCTTCCCTCATCGCGCCAGGCCCGGCTATGGGTGCCCGGCCCGCACCCGGCATCGAGCACGCGGGGAAAGGATCGGTTATCCAGCATCGCCCGCAGACCCTGTGCGCTCAGGCGCTGCAATTCATCGTGGCGGGAATAGCTTTGTGCCGCGCGCCCAAAGGCCGAGGCAATGGCCTGTTTATTGACCGGCTGCATGAAGTGCCTCCAGCAGCGTATCGATGTCGTCCGGCTCATGGGCGGCCGTGAGCGTCAGACGCAGTCGCGCGGTCCCCACCGGTACCGTGGGCGGGCGTATCGCCGTGGTCCATATGTTGCGTTCGCGCAGGCGCTCGGCCAACTGCATCGCCTGGCGATTATCACCGACGATCAACGGCTGGATCGCGCTTTGCGAGGAGGTCATCTGGTACGGCAGACGGCTTACCCCCTCCCGGAAACGCCGAACATGATCGGCCAGGATGTGACGCCGCTGTGCTCCGTCATCGCTGCGGATCACATTGAGCGCCGCCGTCAGGGCCACCGCCTGTGCCGGCGGCATGCTGGTACTGTAGATGAGATGTCGGGCAGATTGCAGCAGGTAATCGGCCACCGACGCACTGCACAACACCGCTGCGCCGCTGACGCCAAAGCCCTTTCCAAAGGTGACCACCAGCAGATCGGGGCGAACATCAAGCGCCGCAGTACTCCCGCGCCCCTCCTCGCCCAGAACGCCAATACCGTGTGCATCGTCCACCAGCGTCCAGGCATGATGCTGGTGGGCTATGGCTGCCAGCGCCTCCAGCGGTGCGCTGTCTCCGTCCATGCTAAACACCCCTTCGGTGACCACCAGCTGTTGTCCGGCGCAGGGTTTAGCCAGCAGTGCGGATAACTGACTGACGTCGTTATGGGCGAAGCGGCGAAGCTGGGCGGGGCTCAGGCTGGCCGCTTCCAGTAGCGAGGCGTGGCTCAGACGATCGGCGACAATCCGATCGTCTTTGTCCATCAGGGCCGCAATCAGCGCCTGATTCGCGGCAAAACCCGATATAAACAGTAACGCCCGCGGATAACCCAGCCATTCGGCCAGGTCGACTTCCAGCGCATGATGCGCCCGGGTGTAGCCACTGACGTGCCCGGACCCACCGCTTCCCACGCCATACTGCCCGGCGCCCTGCTGCCAGGCGCGGATAATCGCCGGATGCTGGCTCAGCCCCAGATAATCATTGCTGGAGAAATTGCAATACCGACGCTGGTCGCGGGTCAGAAACCGGCCTGCGCCTCCGTCCACGACGGTGCGCGAGCGTAATGTCTCTGCCGCCCGGCGGGCGTCGAGGGCGGTGTCGATGCGTTGCTGCCAGGTCATACCGTCGCCGCGTTGTAATACTGATCGGTATCGGCATTGAACAGCTGCTGCTCAAGCTGTTGCTGTTGCTCATTGTCGCCAGCAAGCACGTCGGTCTGATGCGGGTTCAGCCCCAGTTTGCGGAACAGCTGGACGTCTTTATCCTCTTCCGGATTAGGCGTGGTCAGCAGCTTGCAACCGTAGAAAATCGAGTTCGCCCCCGCCATAAAGCACATCGCCTGGGTCTGCTCGCTCATCTGCTCACGGCCTGCGGAAAGGCGCACAAACGAGGTCGGCATCATAATTCGCGCCACCGCGATGGTGCGGATAAAATCGAAGGCATCCACATCCTCGTTATCGGCCATCGGTGTGCCTTTCACCTTCACCAGCATATTGATGGGAACGCTTTCCGGTGGCGTCGGCAGGTTGGCGAGCTGTAACAGCAATCCCGCGCGATCCTTCACCGTTTCGCCCAGGCCGACGATCCCGCCCGAGCACACTTTAATGCCCGCATCACGCACCTTATCCAGCGTATCCAGGCGTTCCTGATAGGTACGGGTGGTGATGATATTGCCGTAGAATTCCGGGGAGGTATCCAGGTTGTGGTTATAGTAATCCAGACCTGCCGCCGACAGCCGCTGCGCCTGGCTTTCATCCAGCGTCCCCAGCGTCATGCAGGCTTCCAGCCCCATCGCTTTCACGCCCTGAACCATTTGCTCCAGATACGGCATGTCGCGATCGTGGGGATTTTTCCACGCAGCCCCCATGCAAAAACGGGTCGAACCGGCATTTTTCGCTTTGCGCGCCGAGTCGAGCACCTGCTCAACTTCCATCAACCGTTCCGCCTCAAGCCCGGTTTTATAACGGGCACTCTGCGGGCAATATTTACAGTCTTCCGGACAGGCGCCTGTTTTAATCGACAGCAACGTACTGACCTGTACATGGCGCGGGTCAAAATGCTGACGGTGGATCTGCTGGGCTTCAAACATCAGCTCCAGAAAAGGTTTTTCAAATAATTCGGTGACTTGCGACATCGTCCAGCGTGCGTGGTGAGCCATCGGGCTTCTCCAAAGGGTTTTGTTAATTGTCGGTTCGGTTTATACTTGTAAACCTAAAATATTTCAAAATGGTTTACAAGTCGATTATGACCCAGGACGATCTCGCCTTCGATCAGCGCCATATCTGGCACCCTTACACCTCTATGACGCGCCCTCTCCCGGTTTATCCGGTGGCCTCGGCAAGCGGCTGTGAACTGCAGCTCTCCACGGGAGAGACGCTGGTGGAGGGGATGTCGTCATGGTGGGCGACCCTGCATGGTTACAACCATCCCCGCCTGAATGCGGCGATGAAAACGCAAATCGATCAGATGTCGCACGTGATGTTTGGCGGAATCACCCATCAGCCTGCCGTTGACCTCTGCCGCAAGCTGGTGGCAATGACCCCGGCCCCTCTGGAGTGTGTGTTCCTTGCCGATACCGGTTCGGTTGCGGTTGAAGTGGCAATGAAAATGGCGTTGCAGTACTGGCATGCGAAGGGTGAACCGCGCCAGCGCTTTCTGACCTTTCGCAACGGCTATCACGGCGATACCTTTGGCGCGATGTCGGTGTGCGATCCGGATAACTCCATGCACAGTCTCTGGAAGGGGTATCTGGCAGAGAATCTCTTTGCACCTGCGCCACAAAGCCGCTTTGACGAGGAATGGGATGAAACTGACATGGTGGGCTTTGCCCGTCTGATGGCAGCCCATCGTCATGAGATTGCGGCGGTGATCCTGGAGCCTGTGGTTCAGGGCGCGGGCGGGATGCGCATCTACCATCCTGAGTGGTTAAGGCGCATTCGCAAAATGTGTGACCGGGAAGGTATCCTGCTGATTGCCGATGAAATTGCCACCGGTTTCGGGCGCACCGGCAAACTGTTTGCCTGCGAGCATGCGGGCATTTCACCGGATATTCTGTGCCTCGGCAAAGCCCTGACCGGCGGTACAATGACGCTCTCCGCCACGCTGACCACCCGCGAGATTGCCACCACCATCAGCGATGGCGAAGCGGGATGCTTTATGCACGGCCCCACGTTTATGGGGAATCCTCTGGCCTGTGCGGTGGCCAACGAAAGCCTGGCGATTCTGCAAAGCGGTGAATGGCAGGCTCAGGTGGCCGCCATCGAGGTGCAGTTAAAACGTGAACTTGAGGATGCAGCGGCCTCTGAATACGTGGCAGACGTCCGCGTCTTAGGCGCGATTGGCGTGGTAGAAACGCACCATCCGGTGAATCAGGCGGTATTGCAGAAATTCTTCGTCGAACGGGGCGTGTGGGTGCGGCCTTTTGGCAAGCTGATCTATCTGATGCCGCCGTACATTATCACGCCGGAACAGCTGACGATGCTTACCTCTGCTGTGGTCAGCGCCGTTAACATTCCCGCACATTTTGTGATTTAACCCAGCCCGGCAAATCCACTACGCTTACGATGCATTACACTTTGAGCAGTGCATCGTAAGGAGAATTCGCATGAAGCTTGTCAGTAAAGATTTGCGCGACGGGGAGAAACTCCCGGAGCGCCACGTATTTAACGGCATGGGTTATCAGGGGGATAACATCTCTCCCCATCTTGCCTGGGACGAGGTTCCACCGGGGACAAAAAGCTTTGTGGTGACCTGTTACGATCCCGATGCCCCGACAGGCTCCGGCTGGTGGCACTGGGTTGTGGCGAACCTGCCCGCCGATACCCGCGTGTTGCCGCAAGGTTCGGGGTCGGATCTGACGGCCCTGCCTGAAGGCGCCGTCCAGACCCGCACCGATTTTGGTCAGGCGGGCTATGGTGGCGCTGCGCCGCCAAAAGGTGAGACGCACCGGTATATTTTCACCGTTCATGCACTGGATGTGGAGAAGATAGACGTTGATGAAGGTGCCAGTGGAGCGATGGTGGGCTTTAACGTTCATTTCCATTCGCTGGGCAGCGCATCGATTACGGCGATGTACAGTTAGCGCCCCTTTTGTCTGGCTATGATCCGCGTGTTTCCCCTCTCCTTAACCGGAGAGGGGGTATGATAACGAACAATCCAGCCCACCTGCTTTCACACGATGTTTGGCAAAAGCCCTACCAGTTTCCCCTCATTGAGCAAGGTCATCGCTTTCTCAATATCCGGGGCGAAGAAACGATCGTCGTCATAATGCGAAACCTGCTCCCGGAGAAGATGACGCGCTTGTTCCAGTAACGGGCTCGTTTTTAACCCTTCCCGCAGATCAATCCCCTGACACGCCGCCAGCCATTCCACCGCCACCACACCGCGCGTATTTGCCGCCATCTCCCACAGACGTCGCCCTGCTGCGGGCGCCATCGAAACGTGGTCTTCCTGATTCGCCGAGGTCGGCAGGCTGTCAACGCTATGAGGATGCGATAAGGCCTTGTTCTCACTCGCCAGCGCAGCTGCCGTCACCTGAGCAATCATAAACCCGGAATTTACGCCGCCGTTGCGCACCAGGAAAGGCGGCAGCTGAGACATGTGTTTATCCATCATCAGCGCGATACGGCGTTCGGATAAGGCACCGATCTCGGCAATGGCCAGCGCCAGATTGTCCGCCGCCATTGCCACCGGCTCGGCGTGGAAGTTCCCCCCGGAGATGACCTCGTTTTCTTCGGCAAAGACCAGTGGGTTGTCCGAAACCGCGTTGGCTTCTGTCAGCAAGACATCTGCCACATGGCGAAGCTGCGTCAGACAGGCCCCCATAACCTGCGGCTGACAGCGCAGCGAGTAAGGGTCCTGCACTTTTTCACAGTTGTGATGAGACGCGGCAATTTCGCTGGTGTCTGTCAGCAGATGGCGATACATGGCGGCGGCATCGATTTGGCCGCGCTGGCCACGCACCGCATGAATACGTGCATCAAAGGGACGACGAGAACCCAGCACCGCTTCGGTGGTCAGCGCCCCGCACACCGTGGCGGAAGCATACAGATCTTCCGCTTCAAACAGCCCGCGTAAGGCAAAAGCGGTGGAGGCCTGCGTCCCGTTTAAGAGTGCCAGCCCCTCTTTTGCCGCCAGGGTGATCGGTTGCAGTCCCGCTTTGCTCAGTGCCTCGGTGGCAGGCAACCATTCGCCCCGCCAGCGTGCCTGACCTTCACCCAGCAGCAGTAATGACATATGGGCCAGCGGCGCCAGATCGCCCGACGCACCAACGGAGCCTTTAGCCGGAATGCAGGGATACACTTCTGCATTTACCAGCGCAATCAGCGACTGGATCACACTCAGACGAATGCCGGAAAAACCCCGCGCCAGGCTGTTGATCTTCAGCACCATCATCAGACGCACCATGGCGTCATCCAGCGGTTCACCGATGCCCGCCGCATGCGAAAGCACCAGTGAGCGCTGTAGATTTTCAAGATCGTGAGCAGCAATGCGCGTTTGTGCCAGCAGGCCAAAACCGGTGTTGATACCGTACGCCGTTCTGTCTTCTGCCACGATGGCTTCAACGCAGGCGACGCTGGCATTAATCCCCTTGTGGGCACGCTCGTCCAGCGTCAGCTTCACGGGTTGACGCCAGGCGTGGCGAAGCTGCTGTAAGGTCAGGGAACCGGGAATCAGGGTTAACGTATTCATGGGTGTTTTCCTTGAGTGGCAGGGATCATCGGCAGGTTCAGTCCCTGCTCTTTCGCACAGTCGATAGCCATGTCGTAGCCCGCATCCGCATGACGCATCACGCCGGTTGCCGGGTCGTTATGAAGGACGCGAGCGATACGCGCAGCGGCTTCATCGGTGCCGTCACACACAATCACCATGCCCGCATGCTGGGAAAAGCCCATGCCTACGCCCCCGCCGTGGTGCAACGAAACCCATGTCGCCCCGCTGGCGGTGTTTAACAACGCGTTAAGCAGCGGCCAGTCGGACACGGCGTCTGAACCGTCACGCATGGCTTCCGTTTCGCGATTGGGGCTGGCTACCGAACCGGAATCAAGATGGTCGCGGCCAATAACGATCGGCGCGGAGACTTCACCGTGGCGAACCATTTCATTGAAGGCCAGCCCGAGTTTTTGCCGCCACTCCAGCCCAACCCAGCAGATACGGGCTGGCAGTCCCTGGAAATGAATGCGTTCGCGGGCCATGTCCAGCCAGTGGCGCAGGTGTTCGTCATCGGCCACAATCTCTTTCACCTTCGCATCGGTGCGGTAGATATCTTGCGGATCGCCGGACAGGGCCACCCAGCGGAACGGGCCGATGCCGCGACAGAAAAGGGGACGAATATAGGCTGGTACAAACCCGGGGAATTCAAAGGCGTTTTCCACCCCCATCTCTTTTGCCATCTGACGGATGTTGTTGCCATAGTCGAACGTAGGGACGCCCATCGTGCTAAAGGCCAGCATCGCCGTGACGTGTTCCGCCATGGCGCGTTTCGCCGCCTGCACGGTACCTTGCGGATCGCGTTGCGCGTTGCGCTGATACTCTTCCCACGTCCAGCCTTTGGGCAGATAACCATGCAGCGGATCGTGCGCGCTGGTCTGGTCAGTCACCAAATCAGGCCGTACGCCGCGAGCCACCATTTCCGGCAGCAGCTCAGCCGCGTTGCCGCAGAGGGCAATCGACACGGCTTTGCCTTCTGCCGTGTATTTTTTAATGCGCGCCAGAGCGTCATCCAGGTCATCCGCCTGTTCATCCACGTAACGTGTACGCAAACGGAAATCGATGCGGCTTTGCTGGCATTCAATGTTCAGAGAGCACGCGCCCGCCAGCGTGGCTGCCAGCGGCTGGGCACCGCCCATTCCGCCTAACCCTGCCGTTAGCACCCAGCGCCCCTTCAGGGAGCCGCCATAATGCTGACGTCCGGCTTCCACGAAGGTTTCGTACGTCCCCTGCACAATGCCCTGACTGCCAATATAGATCCAGCTGCCGGCCGTCATCTGGCCATACATCGCCAGCCCTCTGGCGTCCAGCTCATTGAAGTGTTCCCACGTAGCCCAGTGCGGCACCAGGTTGGAGTTGGCGATTAACACGCGAGGTGCATTCTGATGGGTCTTAAACACGCCTACCGGCTTACCGGATTGCACCAGCAGCGTTTCATCATCGTTCAGATTAATCAGGGATTTCACTATCGCGTCGTAGCACTCCCAGTTGCGCGCCGCGCGCCCAATACCGCCGTAAACCACCAGCTCGTGGGGGTTTTCCGCGACGTCAGGATCCAGATTGTTCATCAACATGCGCAGGGGCGCTTCGGTAAGCCAGCTTTTGGCGGTCAGCGTGGTTCCACGTGGGGCGCGGATTTCCTGCTCGCGGTAGCGATCTGACGACATTGTGTAGACCTCATACGGGATGAAAGATACAAATAGATATACTTGTATAGACAACTACGCACAAGGGTGGATTTAACAAAAAAGATACAATTTTGTGATATTGCGTTAGCTATCACGCTTTGCCCGCTCAGGACATAAAATGCCCTTGCAGACGGTATCGGGTGCCCGGGAAAAGCAGCTTCGCCTGGGAGACAATCTGCGATGAGGACCAGGTACGCCGGCGAATGAGCAGGCAGGGGTCATGCTCTTTGATTCTCAGCCACGCGCACTCCTGCGGTGTGGCACGCACCGCCTCAACGATATGCTCCCCTTCGGTTAACGGGGCAACCTGCGAAAGGTAAGCGTGCGGGGTGGTCTGGGTATAATCCTGAAGCAAGTAGTCCGGTACGCGCAGCGCATTAACGCAGCGATCTTCAATCTGAACCGGAATATCGTTTTCGAAATGGACCATCACCGAATGGAATATTGACGTCCCTTCCGCGACGTTCAACTCTGCCGCCTGCTCGGCACTGGCCTGCACGACGTCGAGTTTTAACACTTCGCAGCGGTGATGGTGATGTCGTGCGGCAATCTCATCGGCGATGCTGCGAATTTCAAACAGAGCCGACTGCCCTTTTGGCTCCGCAACAAACGTCCCGACCCCCTGCAAACGCACCAACAGCCCTTCGTCCGTGAGCTCGCGCAAGGCGCGGTTGATAGTCATACGGCTAAACCCAAACTGTGCCACCAGCTCGGCCTCAGAAGGGATGCGATCGTGCGCACGCCAGTGACCTGTCGCGATTTTCTCGCTGATCGCCTGCTTCACCTTTTCATAAAAGGGTGCGGGGGTGCCAGAGAGCTGACCCGGTGAGCGTGAAAACATGCTGACTCCTTAAAAATGTTATGCCCACCAATGAGCGATTTGCCAGGCCAGCCGCGCGGCCAGGCGCGCACCCTGACCGTCTCTGTCGTAATGCGGATTGAATTCTACCAGATCGGCTGCCTGCAGTTTCCCGCTGCGGCAAAGGCGTTCGATAAGGGGTAACAGATCCAGCGCCGGGATCCCTAATGCCGCCGGAGCTGAGACGGCAGGCATCTCCCCTGCAGGCAGAACATCCAGATCCAGGGTTAAATACACCCTGTCGGCCTCTGCCAGAATCCGCTCCAGCGCGTCGGCGGCATCGCGGCGAAAATGAATATCCTCGACGACGGTCACGCCCAGGCGATGGGCTTCATCCCATAGCGCCTGGGTATTCCCCGCCCGGCTCACGCCCAGGCAGGCGTACTGGAATTCCCGACCCTGAGACTGGCAGTGACGCGCCAGCTGCAGAAAGGGCGTGCCGGAAGTGGCGTACGCCGCCTGACGTAAATCAAGATGGGCATCCAGATTAACAATGGCCACGCGCGCGTCCGGAAAGGCATCCAGAACCCCTCGCCCGTGAGCCCAGGCCGTTTCATGCCCGCCCCCCAAAACCAGCGTACGCATCCCCGCCTGCTGACACGCTTTTACCTCATCACTGACCGTCTGCTGGGCGGCCTCAAGCTGGCCGTCTGCGACCAGAAAAGTGCCCCGATCCTGCAGCCGCTCATGGCCTGAATGGCTCGCCATATTCGCCAGCGCCTGACGGATCAGATCGGGCGATTCTGCCGCCCCTGGCCTGCCCTGATTGCGCTTTACCCCCTCATCGCTGGCAAAACCGATGAGCGCGAGGCCGTCGCGGACCGGGGGTTGCGCGTCAGCGATGGCTATTGTCTGGAAAATACGCAGGGCGTTGGCAGCTTCAGTCCGATCGTCACGGCCCTGCCAGACCGTGCGGGACGTAGGTTGCCACTGTTTCATGTGACCTTCCCGCGGAAAATGCGTTGATAAAGAGGATTGCGCCCCGGCTCGTAGACCATCTCAACAGGATGCTCTGCATCCCAGACGATAAAATCCGCCACAAAACCGGCGGCTAGCTGGCCATGAGTCGCGCCGCGTCCCAGCGCGTGCGCGGCATGGCGCGTCACCCCGGCCCAGGCCTCTTCCGGCGTCAGCCCGAACTGGACGCAGGCCATGTTCATCGCCAGATGCAGGCTGGCAAACGGGCTGGTACCGGGATTGTAATCGGTCGCCACGGCCATCGGCACGCCTTGCTTACGCAGTTGTTCAACTGGCGGACGCTGGCGTTCCTGAAGGAAGTAAAACGCCCCGGGGAGTAACACCGCAACGGTGCCCTGCTGCGCCATGGCAGCCACACCGGCGTCATCAAGATACTCAATATGATCGGCAGACAAGCCCTTAAACCGGCTGATCAGCGCTGCTCCGCCCAGTCGGGAGAGCTGCTCCACGTGGCCCTTAACGGGAATGCCGAGCGCGGTTGCCGCCTGAAAGACGCGTTCAGTTTGCGCCGTGCTGAACCCGACGTTTTCACAAAAGACATCAACGGCCTCAAAAAGGCCCTGCTGCCAGAGAGACGGCATAATCTGCTCGCACACGAGCGTGAGATAGCGATCCGGATCCCCGCGGAACTCAACCGGTACCGCATGCGCGGCCAGCAGAGTGGGACTAACCTCAATGGCATGTTGGCGGGCGAGTTGATGCGCTACCCGCAGCATTTTTTCTTCCGCGTCGAGGTTCAGGCCATATCCCGATTTGATTTCAATCGTGGTCACGCCCTCACGCATCAGACGACGCAGCCGCTGTTCAGCAAGCGCTGTTAATGTTTCCGGTGAGCTGGCGCGGGTTGCCGCGACGGTGGCGTTGATTCCCCCGCCCTGCGCGCTCAGGGCCTGATAGGAGACGCCGTTGAGCCGCTGCTCCCATTCTGCGGCCCGATTACCGCCGAAGATCAAGTGGGTATGGCAATCAATCAGCCCCGGCGTGACCAGCCGCCCCTGAAGATCGATACTGTGGGGATGAGCGGGCAGTTCAGACTCCGGCACCCGCGCCACAATCATGCTATCGCGGACGATAAGCGCCTGATTATCGAGCATACCGTAGGGTTCAGAACGGGACGGATCCAGCGTGGCGAGTCGTGCATTGCGCCAGATAACATCGTCGGGAAGAAGCTGCTGCATGGGACTTCCACTTGTCATGGGTTGTATAGACATTTATTTTGATTCCGCCGCCTCTGTCAACCCTCTTGCGCGAAAGTGTGACGCAATGATGATAACGTTCCCGGGAGTCGGGTGAGAAAATGCAACTTTTTACCGGATTCATCTTCCCGTTTCGCTCAACTTAGTATAAAAAAGCAGGCTATTTCGACTATCCCTTTGATTCGTGAACTCAGGAGCTTTCCCTTGAATATGTCCAGGATTTCCCGTCTGGCAATGGCCCTCGCTTTTGGCGTGACACTGTCCGCGTGTAGCTCAACGCCACCGGACCAACGACCTTCTGAGCAGGCTGCTCCGGGGACGGCCTCTCGCCCGATTCTGTCGGCTGACGAAGCGAAAAACTTTAGCCAGGCGCACTATTTCTCATCGATGGATGCGAACGCGGCACCGTGGAGCCCGTCAGCTATCCGTCTGCCTGAAAAACCTAACTTTATTGTTGGCCCTGCCGGTACGCCGGGAGTGACCCATACCTCGATTCAGGCCGCCGTTGACGCAGCCATTACCCGTCACAGCGCCTCTCGCCAGTACATCGCTATTATGCCGGGTGAATACGAAGGGACGGTCTACGTGCCAGCCGCACCAGGCAGCATCACGATTTACGGAACCGGTGAAAAAGCGTCAGATGTGAAAATCGGTCAGGCCATCGACTCTGAGATCGACAGCACGACATGGCGCCATCTGGTGAACCCGGCCGGTAAATATATGCCGGGCAAACCGGCGTGGTATATGTTCGATAACTGCCAGAGCAAGCGCAGCACGACCATTGGCGTGATGTGTTCAGCGGTCTTCTGGTCGCAGAATAATGGCTTGCAGCTGCAGAACCTGACCATCCAGAATACCGTTGGCGACAGCGTGGATGCAGGTAATCACCAGGCCGTTGCCCTGCGTTCCGATGGCGACAAAGTGCAGATCAATAAAGTGAACGTTCTGGGCCGTCAGAACACCTTCTTTGTGACCAACAGCGGTTTGCAGAACACGCTGCAAAATAACCGTCTGACCCGCACTCTGGTGACAAACAGCTACATCGAAGGCGATGTGGATATTGTTTCTGGCCGTGGCGCGGTGGTATTTGATAACACCGATTTCCGCGTGGTGAACTCGCGTACCCAGCAGGAAGGTTATGTTTTCGCGCCAGCGACCCTGTCTAACCTGTTCTATGGCTTCCTGGCAGTCAACAGCCGCTTCACCGCTTCCGGTGACAATGTTGCACAGCTGGGCCGCTCGCTGGATGCCGACTCTGCCACCAATGGACAAGTAGTGATCCGCGATAGCGTCATCAACGAAGGTTTCAATGTGGCGAAACCCTGGGCCGATGCCGCGATCTCTAAACGTCCTTACTCCGGCAATACCGGCACCCTGGATGACAAAGGTAACGTGCAGCGCAACCTGAACGACGCTAACTTCAACCGCATGTGGGAATACAACAACCGCGGTCTGGGTAGCAAAGTGGTTGCTGAACCAAAACAATAACGCCGCTTTTCGGACATAAAAAAACCTCGCATCTGCGAGGTTTTTTATTGCGCCAGATTAGTGTGCGTTGACGACGACCCACATTGGGCCTTGTCCTACCGCGTAGCGTCCTTTCTCTTCCAGCAGGCCCTGCTCGCCATTGATTTCATACAGGGCGATATGATGGGACTTTTGCCCTGCGGCAATCAGGTATTTACCGCTGAAATCGACGTTAAACCCGCGCGGCTGTGTTTCCGTCGGCTGGAAGCCTTCCACGGCCAGTACGCTACCATCTTCAGACACGCTGAAAATCGTGATAAGGCTGGAAGTGCGATCGCAGGCATAGAGGTGACGTCCGTTCGGGGTGAGGTGAATATCCGCCGCCCAGCGCGTATCGGTAAAGTCAGCTGGCATCATATCCAGCGTCTGCACGCACTCGATTTGACCGTGCGCGTCGTTCAGTTGCCACACGTCAACGGAGCTGTTCAGTTCGTTCACAACATAGGCAAACTGCTGATTCGGGTGGAACACCATGTGACGCGGGCCTGCACCTTCAACGGTGGTGACTTCGGCAGGTTCTTGCGCCACCAGGTGACCGTCCTCACTGAGGGTGAACAGGCAAATGCGATCCTGCTTCAGCGCCGGCACCCACAGCGTGCGGTTGTCCGGGGAGATATTCGCCGAATGACAGCCTTCCAGCCCTTCCACCACGTCGACGGTTTCAACAGGAATACCGTCGTCAAGACGCGTGACGCTCACGCAGCCCGCATTGTAGGAGCCGCTAAAGATAAAGCGACCTTGACGATCGGTGGAGATGTGCGTCGGGCTGCCTGGCAGGGCGGCCTCGGCGGTGTAGGTGAGTGCACCGTCATCGGGTGAGATACGATAGGCCAGCACGCGGAACTCCGGACGAACGCCAACGTACAGGAAACGTTTATCCGGGCTAATCACCATCGGCTGAACCTGTCCTGGCACATCAACAACCTGAACCAGGGTGAGCGTACCTTCGGAATTCAGACGCCAGACGTGGATCTGCTGGCTTTCAGGACTGGCGGTATAGACGGTTTGTTTCATGAATACTCACTCCTCACTGCGCATGAAAGTAGTTAACTTTTAACGGCAAATGCTGAATTTGAGCCGGGGATTTTGATGCTTTCGCCTCTCGGTGTACCATCCCATCAGATCTTAAATTCAATATTAACCCGGAATAAAAAATGACCTCGCGTGTGATTGCTCTGGATTTAGACGGTACCTTACTGACCCCGCAAAAAACCTTGCTCCCCTCTTCGCTCGAGGCACTGAAACGTGCTCAGGAAGCAGGGTATCAACTTCTCATCGTCACGGGCCGACATCACGTTGCCATTCATCCTTTTTATCAGGCACTGGCATTAGATACACCTGCAATTTGTTGTAATGGCACTTATTTGTATGATTATCAAGCAAAAAAGGTTCTGCAAGCCGATCCCTTGCCTGCACAACAAGCCCTGCAACTGATTGACATGCTGGATGAACACGCTGTTCACGGCCTGATGTATGTCGATAATGCCATGCTGTATGAGCGCCCTACCGGCCACGTGATTCGCACCAGTAACTGGGCGCTTTCGCTGCCTGAAGCGCAGCGTCCGGTCTTCACGCAGGTCTCCTCTTTGCGCCAGGCTGCTGAAGAAGTCGACGCTATCTGGAAATTTGCCCTGACCGATGAAGACACCACAAAGCTCAATGAATTTGCCCTGCACGTGGAGCAAACGCTAGGTCTGGAATGCGAATGGTCATGGCACGATCAGGTCGATATCGCCCGCAAAGGCAACAGTAAGGGTAAACGCCTGACGCAATTTGTCGAGTCGCAGGGAGGATCAATGCAGGATGTCATTGCCTTTGGCGATAACTACAATGACATCAGCATGCTGGAAGCAGCGGGTATCGGGGTGGCGATGGGTAACGCCGATGATGCGGTAAAAGCGCGCGCCAATATCGTGATTGGCGATAACACCACCGACAGCATTGCGCAGTATATCTACACCCATCTGCTGTGATCAGGTCGTAATCGAGACGCTCTTGATTTGCGCGTAAAGCCACAGGCCAGGTTTGATGCCTAACTCATCTCTGGCCCAGGGGCTGATACGCGCCCACAGGGTTTTACTTCCCACGTCCAGTTGCACTTCGACCTGCCCGTTGTCGTCAAGACACTGAGCTACCTTTGCACGCAGAATATTACGGATACTGGTTTGCAGCGGTGGTTGCAGAACAAGCGAGACATCCGAGGCTTGAATACGGATCCGCAGCGCCGTTTGCAGCGGCTTATCTATCCTGTTGACCCACAAATGCTGGTCGCCCAGCGCCAGCGCCGTCATGGCATAGTGTGGATGATGCTCCATCACGCTGACCTTCAGAATGCTGCTCTGCTGCTCTTTTGGCAGCCAGGGATGCATGACGCTGCTTCCCCAGACTTCTTCAAGATTGCCGAAGGCTTTCACGTTGCCGTTTTCCAGCACCAGCACTTTGTCCGCCAGATGCAAAATCTCATCCAGAGAGTGGCTGACGTAGAGCATGGGGATATTAATTTCGCGCGCCAGTCGCTGAAGATACGGCAGCAGTTCACGTTTGCGCGGAATATCGAGAGACGCCAGCGGTTCATCCAGCAGCAAGAGGTCCGGGGCGGTTAACAGAGCACGCCCTATCGCCACGCGCTGTTTTTCGCCTCCGGAGAGCGAGGACGGTAGTCGATCCAGTAAGGCTTCAATGCCCAGCAGAGAGACCAGATGATCAAACTGCGCGGCCATGCTTTTGGCCATGCCATAACGCAGATTGCCGCGCACTTTGTAATGGGGAAACAGTCGTGCGTCCTGGAAAACATAACCAATCCGACGCCTCTCCGGGGCAAGAAAGATCTTGCGGTCAACGTCCGTCAGCACGCGGTCATTTAGCACGATGCGGCCGGTTTGAGGACGCGTGAGACCGCTGATGGCGTTGATAAGCGACGTTTTTCCCGCCCCTGAGACACCAAAGACGGCGGTGATGCCACTGGCGGGAAGCGTTTCATTCAGCGTCAGGGTATGGTTACCCAGCGTTTGGGTGAAATTCAGTTCAAGCATGATTATTTCCCCATCCGCTCACGGCTCACGCGCGCCAGCCATTCAGAAATGAGCAGCGACACCAGCGCCAGCACAATCGAGATAATGCACAACCGCGCGGCAGCGCCTTCGCCACCAGGGGTTTGTATCAGGGTATACATCGCCGACGGAAGCGTACGCGTTTCACCGGGAATGTTAGAAACAAACGTAATGGTGGCACCAAATTCCCCCAGCGATCGGGCGAACGCCAGGACCGTGCCCACAATAATGCCGGGCAACGTCAGCGGTAAGGTGATGGTCATAAAGACGCGCCAGCGCCCCGCACCCAGCGTACGCGCCGCCTGCTCCAGCCTGAGATCGACGCCTTCCAGCGCCAGCCGGATAGCGCGCACCATCAGGGGAAAAGACATGATCGCCGCAGCCAACACCGCGCCGCGCCAGCTGAACGCAAACGTCAGGCCAAACCAGTCGTATAACCACTGGCCAATAAAGCCGCGACGCCCCATAGCGATCAGTAATAGATAGCCCACCACAACGGGCGGCAAAACGAGAGGAAGATGAAGCACGCTGTCGAGCAACGCCTTGCCAGGAAACCGGCAGCGAACCAGTAACCAGGCAAAAAAGATCCCAAAAGGCAAACTGAACGCCACCGCCAGGGAAGAGACTTTAAGGCTCAGCAGTACAGCCTGCCATTCAGGTTCCGTCAATATCATTCGTGAGTCGTAAATCCATATCGTTTGAAGATTGCCGACGCTTCTGGCCCCTTCAGATAGTCATAGAAGGCGCTGACCGTCGCATTTTTGTGTCCATCAACAATGGCCGCCGGGTATTCCACTTTTTTGTGGGAGTCTTCCGGGAAGGTGCCCACGACTTTAACCCCTTTCCCGGCAACGGCGTCGGAACCGTAAACAATCCCGAGCGGGGCTTCATTACGTTCCACCAGCGCCAGTGCGCCTCGTACGTCTTCCGCCGGTGCCAGTTTTGCCGACAATGTATCCCAGGCCCCCAGTTTTTGCAGCGCTTCTTTTGCATAGATCCCGGCGGGAACGTGTTCCGGATCGCCTACCGCCAGACGTCCACCGTTAAGCAGGCGTGTCCATTGCGTCTCTTTATTGATTGTTACATCGCCCTGGGCGCTGGTTTTTGGCGCCACTAGCACAAGGCTGTTACCGAGCAATGTGCCACGAGTCGCCGTATCAATCGCCTTTTTGTCGGCCGCGTAATCCATCCATTTCTGATCGGCGGAAATGAACAGGTCAGCTGGCGCACCCGCCTCTATCTGGCGAGCCAGCGTCGACGAGGAGGCAAAAGACGACACAACGTCCACGTGGTGCTCTTTTTTATACTGTGCAGCAATATCCTGCATGGCGTTCGTCAGTGACGCAGCAGCGAAAACGGTGATTTTACCTTCATCAGCCAGCGCATGCCCGGTGAACGTCAGCGTCAGCATAGCCCCTGCGAAAAAACGTAATCCAGTACGTGACATGAGTAACCCCTGTAAGTTTCGTTATATATTTATAAATATAACGATATCACCGGGGAGATCCTAGCGTTAAATCGTACCGATTAATGAGTAAAGCGCACGGCGAATGGAATAGATATCGGCGGGAGTGGCGAAAACTTAAGAGCAAAACGCCCGGGAAAGCCGGGCGTTTTGGAGGAAATCAATGCTGCTTTTTAGGCTGGTCTCTGTGACCAATGTTCGAAAACAGGTTGAACACTTCACCCAAACCGTAGATGGCGCCGAGGATGATGGCCATCACTACGGGTACCATGATCACGGCGAATACCAGACTTTTCAACAACTCTAACATGGTTTTCTCCAGACATTGTGAATAGCGTATTCTACCCTTAAAAGAGAGAAAAACATCCCCTTTTGTGCGGTGCCCTTTGCGCCGGAAGGCATTTGGGTCACAATACCCTTTTTGCCAGGACTCCGTGATATGCAGGCCGAAATTCTCCTCACCTTACGACTTCAGCAGAAACTTTTCGCCGATCCGCGACGTATCGCCCTGCTTAAACAGATAGAACAAACCGGCTCAATTAGCCAGGGGGCCAAAAACGCCGGAATCAGTTATAAGAGCGCCTGGGATGCCATTAACGAGATGAACACCCTGAGCGAACAAACGCTGGTCGACAGGGCCACAGGCGGCAAAGGCGGCGGTGGTGCAGTGCTCACCCGGTATGGTCAACGTCTGATCCAGCTTTACGATTTGCTGGCACAGATCCAGCAAAAAGCCTTTGATGTCTTAAGTGACGATGATGCCCTGCCGCTGGACAGCCTGCTGGCGGCTATTTCCCGCTTTTCGCTCCAGACCAGCGCACGCAATCAGTGGTTTGGGACGGTCACCGCCCGCGATCGTGCGCGGGTGCAGCAACATGTCGATATTCTTCTGGCGGATGGCACCACGCGCCTGAAGGTTGCGCTCACGGCGCAAAGTGGCGAACGCCTGGGCCTGGATGAAGGAAAAGAGGTTCTGGTGCTGCTTAAAGCGCCCTGGGTAAATATCACGCGTGAAGCGGAACGCGCCAAAGAGGCAGATAACCAGTTGCACGGCACTCTCAGCCATATCTCACGCGGTGATGAGCAGTGCGAAGTCTTAATGACCCTCCCCGACGGCCAGGAATTGTGCGCCACGATTCCGTTAGCCGATGCCACGGATTTAGAAGAAGGTGCGGACGTCACGGCATATTTTAATGCTGACCGCGTCATTATCGCCACGTTGTGCTAAGCCCATTGACAAACGCGACGCCAGTGAGTATCCCTGAGAACTATTGCTGCAAAAAACGGGATAACTCATGTCATCATTGCAAATTTCGCAAGGCACGTTTCGTCTTAGCGATACCCGCACATTAAATCTGCCCGATCTCACCCTTCACGCTGGCGAAAGCTGGGCCTTTGTCGGGACCAACGGCAGCGGCAAATCCGCCCTGGCACGCGCCCTGGCCGGCGAGCTGACCCAGCTTAAGGGGGAGCGCCACTGTACCTTTACCCGCGTGACTCGCCTCTCGTTCGAACAACTGCAAAAGCTGGTCAGCGACGAGTGGCAACGCAACAATACCGATCTGCTGAGCCCCGGTGAAGAGGATACGGGCCGTACCACCGCCGAGATTATTCAGGACGAAGTCAAAGACAGCGCACGGTGCCAGCAGTGGGCTGAACAGTTTGGCATTGCAGGTCTGCTTGAACGGCGCTTCAAATACCTCTCCACGGGTGAAACGCGCAAAACCCTGCTGTGTCAGGCGCTGATGAGTGAGCCAGATCTGCTGATTCTGGATGAACCCTTTGACGGACTGGACGTCCACTCCCGCGCACAGCTGGCTCTCCTGCTGGAAAAACTTAACCGGCAGGGCTATACCCTCGTACTGGTGCTCAATCGGTTTGATGAGATTCCGCCCTTCGTTCAGTACGCCGGGGTTCTTGCCGATTGCGCGCTGACTGAAACAGGCGAAAAGAGCGCGTTGTTGCAGCAGGCGCTGATTGCCCAGCTGGCGCACAGCGAAAAGCTGGACGGTATTCGCCTTCCTGAGCCGGACCTTCCCTCCGCCCGACACGGGCTGGTTAGCGGTCTACCGTTAATCGTGCTCAACAATGGTCAGGTTGCTTATAACGATCGCCCTATTCTCAATCAACTCAGCTGGACGGTGCAGCCCGGTGAACACTGGCAAATTACGGGGCCAAACGGAGCCGGTAAATCGACGTTACTGAGCCTGATTACCGGCGATCATCCGCAAGGATACAGTAATGATTTGACCCTGTTTGGCCGCCGCCGCGGCAGCGGAGAAACCATCTGGGATATCAAAAAACATATCGGCTATGTGAGCAGTAGCCTGCATCTGGATTACCGCGTTAGCACCTCGGTGCGTAACGTCATTTTGTCGGGATATTTTGATTCCATTGGCATTTATCAGGCGGTATCAGACAGACAGCATAAGCTTGCACAGCACTGGCTGGATATTCTGGGTATCGATAACCGCCTGGCAGATGCGCCGTTTCATAGCCTCTCCTGGGGTCAGCAGCGTCTTGCGCTGATTGTACGCGCTCTGGTGAAACACCCCACGCTGTTGATTCTGGACGAACCGTTACAGGGGCTGGACCCGCTGAACCGTCAGCTGATTCGCCGCTTTGTGGATGTGCTGATTGGCGAAGGTGAAACGCAGCTGCTGTTTGTTTCACACCATGCCGAGGATGCCCCCTCCTGCATCACACACCGTCTGGCGTTTGTGCCTGAAGGTGACAGTTACCGCTATCTGCTGAGCAAGATTGATTAACCCTTCGGGGCATCCGCCCCGTTTTTCAGATAACCTGCATCAATACATCCCTATCTCTTTGATTTAGAATGCTCTGACCACCGCAAAAAAGGGCGTCATTTTCCAATGTAAACGATTCCACTATTTTATCCCATGTCACACTTTTCGCGTCTCTGATATGCTATGTTTATTACATACCATAAGCCTAATGGAGCGAAACATGCGAGTTCTGGTAACAGGTGGTAGCGGTTACATAGGAAGTCATACCTGTGTGCAACTGCTGCAAAATGGCCATGATGTCATCATCCTCGACAATCTTTGCAACAGTAAGCGCAGCGTACTGTCTGTTATTGAACGCCTGGGCGGAAAGCAACCTACGTTTGTAGAGGGCGACATCCGCAATGAAGCGTTAATGACCGAAATTCTGCACGATCACGCGATCGATACGGTGATCCATTTTGCGGGTCTGAAAGCGGTCGGTGAATCCGTAGCAAAACCGCTCGAATACTACGATAACAACGTTAACGGCACGCTGCGTTTAATCTCGGCGATGCGCGCTGCAAACGTGAAAAATTTTATCTTCAGCTCCTCGGCGACGGTTTACGGCGATCAGCCTAAAATCCCTTACGTTGAAAGCTTCCCAACCGGTACGCCACAAAGCCCCTACGGCAAAAGCAAACTGATGGTCGAGCAAATCCTCACGGACCTGCAAAAAGCCCAGCCTGAGTGGAGCATAGCCCTGCTGCGTTATTTCAATCCGGTAGGCGCACATCCATCGGGCGATATGGGTGAAGACCCTCAGGGCATCCCGAATAACCTGATGCCCTACATTGCGCAGGTGGCGGTGGGCCGTCGCGATTCACTGGCTATTTTTGGCAATGATTACCCCACAGAAGACGGCACCGGCGTGCGCGACTATATCCATGTGATGGATCTCGCCGATGGACACGTTGCCGCCATGCAGCAGCTGGCGGGTAAGCCTGGCGTGCATATCTATAATCTGGGCGCGGGCGTCGGCAGCAGTGTACTGGATGTGGTCAATGCGTTCAGTAAAGCCTGTGGCAAACCGGTGAATTATCACTTTGCCCCTCGTCGCGACGGCGATCTTCCCGCCTACTGGGCAGATGCGACCAAAGCCGATAAAGAGCTTAACTGGCGTGTGACCCGCACGCTGGATGAAATGGCACAAGATACCTGGCACTGGCAGTCACGCCATCCACAAGGTTATCCAGACTAAGGATCAGTGATGACGCAATTCAACCCCGTCGATCATCCGCATCGGCGTTACAACCCGTTAACCGGTCAGTGGATTCTGGTTTCTCCGCATCGTGCGAAGCGGCCCTGGCAAGGGGCGCAAGAAACGCCCGCTAAGCAGACCCTTCCAGCGCACGATCCCGACTGTTTCCTGTGCCCGGGCAATACCCGGGTGACCGGTGATAAAAATCCGGATTACCAAAGCACCTACGTGTTTACCAACGATTTTGCGGCCCTGATGACCGATACGCCTGACGCGCCGGAAAATGACGATCCGCTGATGCGGTGTGAAAGCGCGCGCGGCACAAGCCGGGTCATCTGCTTCTCACCCGATCACAGTAAAACGCTGCCGGAGCTGAGCGTCGATGCGCTCAAAGAGGTGGTCAACACCTGGCAGACGCAAACGGCAGAGCTGGGTCAGACCTATCCCTGGGTGCAGGTTTTTGAAAATAAAGGGGCGGCCATGGGCTGTTCTAACCCGCACCCGCACGGCCAGGTCTGGGCTAACAGCTTCATGCCAAATGAAGCAGAGCGTGAAGACCGGCTGCAAAAAGCCTATTACGCGGAGCACCAGTCGCCCCTGTTGGTCGATTATGTCAAACGTGAAATGGCAGACGGCAGCCGTACCGTGGTCGAGACTGAACACTGGCTGGCCGTTGTGCCGTACTGGGCGGCGTGGCCGTTTGAAACGCTTCTTCTGCCTAAAGCCGCAGTGCAACGCATCACCGATCTGAATGATGCGCAGCGCGACGACTTAGCGCTGGCGTTAAAAAAACTCACCAGCCGCTATGACAACCTCTTCCAGTGCTCCTTCCCTTACTCCATGGGCTGGCACGGCGCGCCGTTCAACGGGGAAGAGAACACGCACTGGCAGCTGCATGCCCATTTCTATCCCCCGTTGCTGCGTTCCGCGACGGTGCGTAAATTCATGGTGGGCTATGAAATGCTGGCAGAAACCCAGCGTGACCTGACGGCTGAGCAAGCCGCAGAGCGTCTGCGCGCTGTCAGCGACGTCCACTACCGCGAATCAGGAGTTTAATAACATGAGTTTGGAAGAAAAAACACAATCCCTGTTTGCTGAAAAATTCGGCTACCCTGCCACCCACGCGATTCAGGCGCCTGGCCGCGTGAATCTGATTGGTGAACATACCGACTACAACGATGGTTTTGTTCTGCCCTGCGCGATTGATTATCAGACCGTCATCAGCTGCGCGAAACGTGATGACCGCATGGTACGCGTGATTGCCGCCGACTATGACAATCAAACTGACACATTTTCTCTGGATGCACCGATTGTCGCCCACGATTCGCAGCAGTGGTCCAACTATGTGCGTGGCGTGGTGAAACACCTGCAAAATCGCGACAAAAATTTTGGCGGTGCCGATCTGGTGATTAGCGGTAATGTTCCACAGGGCGCGGGTTTAAGTTCATCTGCCTCACTGGAAGTGGCGGTCGGAACGGTTTTCCAGCAACTCTATCACCTGTCACTGGACGGCGCGCAAATTGCGCTGAACGGCCAGGAAGCGGAAAACCAGTTTGTCGGCTGTAACTGCGGGATTATGGATCAGCTTATCTCGGCGCTCGGTAAAAAAGATCACGCCCTGCTGATCGACTGCCGTACGCTGGGGACCAAAGCCGTCTCCGTACCAAAAGGGGCGGCGGTGGTCATTATCAACAGCAACTTTAAGCGGACGCTGGTTGGCAGTGAATACAATACCCGGCGTGAACAGTGTGAAACCGGCGCGCGATTCTTCCAGCAACCGGCCTTACGCGATGTCACCCTCGACGAATTTAATAAAGTGGCTCACGAGCTGGACCCGGTGGTCGCAAAACGCGTTCGCCATGTCCTGACCGAGAACGCCCGCACCGTTGAAGCCGCCTCCGCACTGGAGCACGGCGATCTGAAACGGATGGGTGAGCTGATGGCAGAGTCTCATGCTTCGATGCGCGATGACTTTGAAATCACCGTGCCGCAAATCGATACGCTGGTCGAGATCGTGAAAGCGACGATTGGCCATGAAGGCGGCGTACGCATGACCGGCGGCGGCTTTGGCGGCTGTATCGTCGCGCTGATTCCCGAGTCGCTGGTTCCTGCCGTTCAGGATGCCGTTGAGAAACAGTACGAAGCGAAAACGGGCATCAAGGAAACCTTTTACGTGTGCAAACCTTCACAAGGAGCGGGTCAGTGCTAAACGAAACGCCAACTCTCGCGTCGGATGGTCTGCCGTACCGTCTGCTCACCCTGCGTAACCCGGCCGGAATGGTCGTCACGGTGATGGACTGGGGCGCGACACTGCTCTCCGCCCGCGTCCCAATGCCAGACGGCAGCGTTCGGGAAACCTTGCTTGGCTGCGCCTCGCCTGAACAGTATCCCCAGCAGAAGGCATTTCTCGGCGCCTCGGTGGGGCGTTATGCCAATCGCATCGCCAAAAGCCAGTTTGAGCTCGACGGCAAGCACTACACGTTGTTGCCAAGCCAGGGCGAGAACCAGCTTCACGGTGGGCCGGACGGTTTTGATAAGCGCCGCTGGCGTATTGTTCAGCAGAACGACACCGAAGTGTTATTTGCCATTGAGTCACATGATGGCGATCAGGGCTTCCCTGGGAATCTCTCTGCAACGGCACGTTTTACCCTGACCGACGATAACCGTATTGCGATTGAGTATCGCGCCACCGTCGATGCGCCTTGCCCGGTGAATCTGACCAATCACGCCTATTTTAATCTCGACGGTAATCGCTGCGACGTGCGTCAGCATAAACTGCAAATTTTGGCCGATGCGTATCTTCCCGTTGATGAAACGGGCATCCCTTATCAGGATCTCAAGTCGGTGAACGGCAACAGCTTTGATTTCCGCGACGTGAAAACCATTGCTCAGGATTTCCTTAGCGATGAGGATCAGCGCAAGATGAAAGGCTATGATCACGCGTTCCTGCTGCAGGCAAAAGGCGATCTTTCAATGCCCGCAGCACAGCTCTGGTCAGCGGATGAGAAGTTGCAGATGACGGTCTATACCTCGGCCCCTGCCCTGCAATTTTACTCCGGAAACTATCTGGGCGGCACGCTCGCGCGGGAACATGACGAGTACAGTGACTGGCAAGGCCTGGCGCTGGAAAGCGAATTCTTACCTGACAGTCCAAACCATACCGACTGGCCTCAACCAGATTGTGTGCTGCGTCCAGGTCAAGAGTACGTGAGCGTGACGGAATATCACTTTACCGCCCGTTAAACGCGTCAATGGCGCTTTGCCGGCATGGCATTGCGTGATGCCATCCGTTTTGTAAAGACTAAGCCTTCGTTCTGAAGGCTTTTTTTATGTCCACTTTGCTGAAAATAGCGCCAGTCATAGACAAAATCACAACCCTCAATTCACAAGCATCTTACACTGAGAGACTATTTTCGCTATGGTTAAGGGTAAGCGTTGCCGCTGCATTGCCAGGGCAATATAATGAGAATACTTATCATTCAAAATGCTTGAGGAGTAAAAATATGGCTGTAACTAAGCTGGTTCTGGTGCGCCACGGCGAAAGTCAGTGGAACAACGAAAACCGCTTTACCGGTTGGTACGATGTTGACCTGTCCGAGAAAGGCGTAAGCGAAGCAAAAGCAGCAGGTAAACTGCTGAAAGACGAAGGCTTCAGCTTTGATTTTGCTTACACCTCTGTGCTGAAACGTGCCATCCACACCCTGTGGAACGTTCTGGATGAACTGGATCAGGCCTGGCTGCCGGTTGAAAAATCCTGGAAATTGAATGAACGTCACTACGGTGCGCTGCAGGGCCTGAACAAAGCAGAAACCGCTGAAAAATACGGTGATGAGCAGGTTAAGCAGTGGCGTCGCGGCTTCGCGGTTACCCCACCAGAGCTGACCAAAGATGATGAGCGTTATCCGGGCCACGATCCGCGCTACGCTAAACTGACCGATGCAGAGCTGCCACAGACAGAAAGCCTGGCGCTGACCATCGACCGCGTAGTGCCATACTGGAACGAAACCATTCTGCCGCGCATTAAAAGCGGTGAACGTGTGATCGTTGCTGCCCACGGTAACTCCCTGCGTGCGCTGGTGAAGTTCCTGGACAACATGAGCGAAGAAGAGATCCTTGAACTGAACATTCCAACGGGCGTTCCGCTGGTGTATGAGTTTGACGAAAACTTCAAGCCACTCAAACGTTACTATCTGGGTAATGCAGACGAAATCGCCGCGAAAGCCGCTGCCGTTGCAAACCAGGGTAAAGCGAAGTAATTTTTCGCAGGTATAAAAAAAGCGTGGAGCCTCCACGCTTTTTTTTGCCTGACTGCCTAACGGAGGGTTAGCCGCGACGTGCTTTTACCGCGTCGGCAAGCTGGCGCAAAATCGCATCCGTATCTTCCCAGCCAATACAGGCATCCGTCACGCTTTTACCGTAAACAAGCGGTTCACTGCCTTCAAGATTCTGATTCCCTTCCACCAGATGGCTTTCAATCATCACCCCGATAATCGCTTTTTCACCGTTAGCAATCTGCTGACAAACGTCGGTACCCACGTCCATCTGCTTTTTGAACTGCTTACTGGAGTTCGCGTGGCTAAAATCGATCATCACGTTAGACGTCAGACCTGCTTTTTCCAGCCCGGCCTTCACCTCAGCCACATGCTGTGCGCTGTAATTGGGTTCTTTACCGCCGCGCAGGATGATATGGCAGTCGCCATTTCCGCTGGTGTTGACGATGGCAGAATGTCCCCACTTGGTGACAGAGAGGAAGCAGTGCGGAGCCCCGGCAGCGTTGATGGCATCAATAGCCACTTTGATAGTCCCGTCGGTGCCGTTCTTAAATCCGACCGGACAGGACAAACCGGAAGCCAGCTCACGGTGAACCTGTGACTCCGTCGTCCGGGCACCAATTGCGCCCCAGCTCATTAAATCGGCCAGATACTGCGGCGTAATCATATCCAGAAACTCACCCGCAGCCGGTAATCCGCTGTCGTTGATTTCAAGGAGCAGTTTTCGCGCAATGCGTAGACCGTCGTTAATCTGGAAGCTGTTATCCATATGAGGATCGTTAATCAGCCCTTTCCAGCCCACTGTCGTACGCGGTTTCTCAAAATAGACGCGCATGACAATTTCCAGCTCATCTTTCAGTGCTTCGCGCAGCGTCAGCAGACGAGCGGCGTACTCTTTTGCCGCAGCAGGATCGTGAATTGAACAAGGGCCAATGACCACCAGAAGACGATCGTCGCTGCCTTTAAGGATCTTATGGATCGCTTTGCGGGCATGAGAAACCGTATTCGCGGCATTTTCAGTAGCAGGGAATTTTTCAAGGAGTGCGACGGGAGGTAATAACTCATTGATCTCTTTAATGCGTAAATCGTCGTTCTGATAATTCATTTTCTTTCCAGCTCTGCCATATCTTTCATCATGAATGCAATCCCTCCAATCTATCTCGTCATTCACGAAGTGTAAACGGGCTTTTACACTTCGCACGGATAATTCCTGGAAATAGATTAAAAAACGCCACAATGTAGCGAAAAACGAGATCTACTCTAAACTTTTTAACTGTAACGACTGATTTTCATTCTTTAGACATGATTCCATCCTGTCACAGCAACTTATGGCGGAATCTTTGACCACTCAATGACGTGCACTGTTGGAAAGTTATCCAGCAAATAACGACCGAAACAGGAGCAGCATAATGAAAATGACTAAACTCGCGACCCTTTTCCTGACAGCGACACTCACCATGGCCAGCGGCGCAGCACTCGCTGCAGAAACGGGCTCATCAGATGGTACAGGTCAGGCAAACGCAGCCGCTGAAGCAGGCCAGGTCGCCCCTGATGCGAAGCAGAATATTGCCCCAAATGGCGTGAGTAATAACGACATTAATAATGGCAGCACAAACACGGGTGGCAAGATGCTTCACCCGGACGGGACGGATTCCGGCACCATGAATCATGACAATATGACCAAGGACGATATGCATAAAAACTCAATGTGTAAAGACGGCAAATGTCCGGACACCAGCAGCAAAGTGGGTAATGATGCCGATACTAAAACCGACGGCACGACCCAGTAATAACGGCTGATGTCTGAAACAAGAAGGAGAGCGAAAGCTCTCCTTTCTTTTTTGTGCAAAATGTTAAAGAATCCAGGCTCAAAGGGATAAAGGAGCAAACACCCCCCATGGCGCATTCACACTCATCCACTTCTGGCGACGACAACGCTAAGCGTCTGTTGCTGGCTTTTGGCGTCACTGCCATCTTTATGGTTATCGAGGTCATTGGCGGGCTGGTGTCCGGTTCGCTGGCCCTTCTGGCTGACGCCGGTCATATGCTGACGGATGCGGCAGCGCTCCTCTTCGCCCTGATGGCTGTGCATTTTGCACGCCGTCCGCCGAATACGCGCCATACCTTTGGCTGGCTCAGGCTGACGACCCTTGCTGCCTTCGTGAATGCTATCGCCCTGGTGGTGATCACGATTTTGATTGTCTGGGAAGCGTTTCAGCGATTCAGACATCCCCAGCCTATCGCCGGGGCGACGATGATGGCTATCGCTGTCGCAGGGCTGGTCGCGAATATTTTGTCATTCTGGATACTGCATCGCGGCAGTGCGGAACAAAACCTGAATGTTCGTGCCGCGGCGCTGCACGTGCTGGGGGATCTGTTAGGTTCTGTCGGCGCGATTGTTGCGGCACTGGTCATCCTCTATACCGGCTGGACGCCCGTCGATCCGATTCTGTCGGTGCTGGTTTCCTGCCTGGTGTTGCGCAGTGCCTGGCAGCTGTTAAAAGAGAGTGTGAACGAATTACTGGAGGGGGCACCGGTTTCGCTGGATATTGCACAGCTCAAACGCGATCTGTGTCGTTCCGTACCGGAAGTGCGTAATGTGCACCACGTTCATGTCTGGCAAGTGGGCGAAAAACCGGTCATGACGCTCCATGTACAGGTGGTTCCGCCGCACGACCATGACGCGCTTCTGGGCCGAATCCAGCACTTCCTCGAACATCATTATGAGATTGGTCATGCGACGATCCAGATGGAGTATCAGCACTGTAACGGGCCGGAATGTCATCTCAATGAGACGCAGACCGGCCATGCACATCATCACCACCATTAACGTGCCAGCGCGTGGGAGCCTCTCTCACGCGCGCTCTTAATCCACATCCGGCTCCCGTTCAATGCAATAAAGGTGAGCAGCAGATATTCCAGCGACATCGCGTAAACGCCCTGACGCGCAAAGATCACTACGCTTATCACGTTGATAATGACCCACAGGAGCCAGTTCTCAACGTATTTACGCGTCATCAGGATCATCGCTGCAATCGACAGCACCATCATGCAGGAATCCCAGAACGGGAACGCATCCGGCTGGAGCGCAGGCTGGGTGACATTCAGGCCAAGTGAACTCATCACTATGACCGCTATACGCGTCAGATAAGCGAAAACCGGATTGATATAGACGGTCATCAGGCCGATGGCGACCACGCAGGCCACGAGCCAGGCGATGGCTTTTGGGAACGGCAGCCAGCGAATTTGCAGCTCAGCTTCCTGCTGGCTGTTTTGCCTTGACCAGGCATACCAGCCATAAATATTCGCCGCGAAGAAAAACAGCTGTAACAGCAGGCTGGCATAAAGCTGGATCTGGAAAAAGATGATGGCAAAGAGCGTGACGTTAATCAGCCCGAACGCATAGTTGCTAATCTTTTCCAGGCTTGCCAGCCAGATGCAGAGCAGGCCCGCCAGGGTCCCGATAGCTTCAATCCATGAGAGGTCGTAGCCCCCGGCACCAATCGGGATATGAACCAGAATGTTCTGTGTGCTAAAAAAATCCATCTTTTCCCCTGAAAGTGTTGATTTAAGAACGAAGTGTAGCCGCAAAATCCAGCATGCGATTTAACGGAATCAGTGCGCCCTCACGTAATGCCGCATCAACATGGATTTCATGCGCCGCCCCGCCGTTTTCTAATCCTTCAGCGATGGCTTTCAGGCCATTCATTGCCATCCACGGACAGTGCGCACAGCTTCGGCATGTCGCCCCTTCCCCTGCCGTGGGCGCTTCAAGCAACTCTTTTTCCGGTACGGCCTGCTGCATTTTGTAAAAAATGCCCCGGTCGGTCGCCACGATCAATTGTCGATGTGGCAGGGTTTGCGCGGCGTGGATTAACTGACTGGTTGACCCGACGGCATCAGCCAAATTGACCACGGACTGTGGAGACTCCGGATGCACCAGAATGGCGGCTTCCGGATAGAGCGCTTTCATGCGCATCAGCCCCTGCGTTTTAAATTCATCATGCACAATGCAGGCACCTTGCCAGCAAAGCACATCCGCGCCAGTTTGCTTTTGCACATAGCCGCCAAGATGCTTATCCGGTGCCCAGATAATTTTTTGTCCCAGGCTATCCAGATGCTCAATCAGTTCGACTGCAATACTGGAGGTGACGACCCAGTCTGCCCGTGCTTTCACCGCAGCGGAGGTATTGGCGTAGACCACGACGGTACGATCCGGGTGGGCATCGCAAAACGCAGAGAATTCTTCAATCGGGCAGCCCAAATCGAGCGAGCACTCGGCATTCAGGGTTGGCATCAGAATCGTTTTTTCAGGACTTAATATTTTAGCCGTTTCGCCCATAAAGCGAACGCCCGCCACCAGCAGCGTTGATGCCGGATGTTTTGCGCCGAACCGCGCCATCTCCAGCGAGTCCGAAATACATCCACCTGTCTCTTCGGCAAGCTGTTGGATTTCCGGATCGGTGTAATAATGCGCGACCATGACCGCATCGCGCTCTTTCAGTAGTCGCTTGATTTTTTGACGATAAAATTGCTTTTCGTCCAGCGTTAAAGGAACCGGCTTCGGCGGGAAAGGATAGATTGCGGCTTCTGGGTCGAACATCACGCTCATCGTCATATCTCGTTTTACAGGCTTAACATTAATCTGTGTATCACGCAGACCGATCGCAAGACAGGCTGAGTGTGTTTTGTATACTAAACAAGATAGCGAATTTGCGCGCAAAAGTCATCGGAATTAGCGTGCGCGACATGTATCGGTTGGCGCTTTGCTTACCCAAACTGGTTAGATGTCTGGTTCGAATCGTTCATATCGCAGATAGCAAAAAAGCGCCTTTAGGGCGCTTTTTTACATTGGTGGGTCGTGCAGGATTCGAACCTGCGACCAATTGATTAAAAGTCAACTGCTCTACCAACTGAGCTAACGACCCCTTTCGGGATGTACTTCTATTTTCAGGCTGGTGGGTCGTGCAGGATTCGAACCTGCGACCAATTGATTAAAAGTCAACTGCTCTACCAACTGAGCTAACGACCCTCTCGGGTACGCCTGAAATTTTACTCTGTACCAATAAAATTGGCGGATCGTGCAGGATGACTCGGCTTCGCCTCGCCCTACGGGCCGTTGCTGATGCAACGTTATCCTTCACGTTTAATATCTGAGTAAGACATTAAAATTGGTGGGTCGTGCAGGATTCGAACCTGCGACCAATTGATTAAAAGTCAACTGCTCTACCAACTGAGCTAACGACCCGAGTGGTGGGTGATGACGGGCTCGAACCGCCGACCCCCTCCGTGTAAAGGAGATGCTCTACCAACTGAGCTAATCACCCACTCTGAACGACCGGAAATGCTTTAGTGGTGGGTCGTGCAGGATTCGAACCTGCGACCAATTGATTAAAAGTCAACTGCTCTACCAACTGAGCTAACGACCCACTATTTTTGCTGCTTTTGGGGTGTTTGATATCCCTTGGCAACGGCGGCATATATTACTGATTTAAGAATTCAGCGCAACAAAAATTTCGATACAGATCACTTAACTGCTTAGGAATCACGCAGCACGACCAGAAATAACGCGATTTCTGGTCATGCGATCATCATCCCATCGTGCTGAGACGTTTTTGCGCCTGTTTTGCACCTTCAGTGCCAGGATACTTGGCAACAACCTGCTGATAAACGGCCTTCGCTTTCGCACTATCGCCTTTATCCTGCATGATTACGCCGACTTTAAACATCGCGTCAGGAGCCTTCGGTGATTTGGGGTAATTTTTTACCACAGAGGCAAAATAAAACGCCGCATCATCCTTTTTACCCTTGTTGTAGTTCAGCTGACCGAGCCAGTAGTTTGCATTTGGCTGGTAAGTTGAATCAGGGTACTTCTTCACGAAGTTCTGAAACGCCGTAATCGCGTCTTCCTGACGTGATTGGTCCTGCACCAGGGCAAAGGCGGTGTTGTAGTCTGTATTTGCGTCACCGCTCTGTACAGGCGCACCTGTTGCTGCGGCCGCATCTGCACCAGGAGCCGGGGTCGTGGTCGCGGCACCCGTCTGATCGCCTGCTGCGGGTTGTGCTGCACCGCTCCCCCCGCTGCTCAGGCTATCCATCTGCAATAAAATCTGCTTCTGGCGTTCTACAACCTGATTTAACTGATACTGACTTTCCTGGATTTGACCACGAAGAGAATCAATATCATTTTGGTTATCGGAAAGTTGCTGCTGGAGTTGAGTTAAAAGCTGACTGTGAGCGTTAGAAATACGCTCGAGTTGAGTGACGCGGTCTTCGACCGAGCCTGAGCCGACACTACTGATTGGTGCCTGAGCAAAAGCGGCCCAGGGGGCCGCTATACCAACCAGTAACGACAGACTCAACAGATGATGTCTGAAGTTACTGCTCATGCAATTCTCTTAGTAAACCAGTACGGCACGACGGTTTTTGGAGTAAGCCGCTTCGTCATGACCCAGTACTGCAGGTTTTTCTTTACCGTAAGAAACGATGGAGATCTGGTCTGCAGAAACGCCTTTACCTTGCAGGTACATTTTAACAGCGTTAGCACGACGTTCACCCAGGGAGATGTTGTACTCTGGGGTGCCGCGTTCGTCAGCATGACCTTCTACGGTGACTTTGTAAGACGGGTTGCTACGCAGGAAGTTAGCGTGCGCATCCAGCATCGCAGCGAAGTCAGAACGGATGTCGTACTTGTCGAGATCGAAGTAAACGATGTTGTTCTGCTGCAGCTGCTGCATTTGCAGACGCGCTTGCTCTTCAGAAGACATGTTGCCGTTGCCGTTAGCGTCCATACCAGTGCCGGCACCCATCATGCCTTCGCCGCTCTGGTCGTTGCTTGCGTTCTTGTTGGAAGAACACGCTGCGATTGCCATGACAGGCAGAGCGATCATCAGCCCCTTCAGCACTTTGTTCAGTTGCATTTCTAAGATTCCTTTAGTAATCAATTAATTATTATTTACAGATACGGCGACCAGGCAGGTGATTTTACCTGTCCATCAGTTGCCGGAATACGCGCTTTGAAACGCCCATCTGTAGAAACCAGATTCAGCACAGATCCCATCCCCTGAGAAGAGCTGTAGATTACCATCGTGCCGTTAGGTGCCAGACTCGGCGTTTCATCCAGGAACGTTGACGACAGAACCTGCACGCCACCCGTTACCAGATCTTGTTTGGCAATGTGCTGCTGACCGCCAGCTGTACTTACCATTACCATCGTTTTACCGTCGCTGCTTACATCAGCATCCTGGTTCTGTGAACCTTCCCAGGTAATACGCTGCGGGGCACCGCCGTTAACATTAACTTTATACACTTGCGGACGACCGGCCTGGTCAGAGGTAAAGGCCAGATTCTGGCTGTCCGGGAACCAGGTCGGTTCCGTGTTGTTGCTACGACCGTCAGTGACCTGGCGGATCTGACCAGAACCAATGTCCATCACATACAGATTCAGGCTACCGGTTTTAGACAGTGCAAAGGCCAGTTTAGAACCATCCGGAGAGAAGGCTGGTGCACCGTTGTGACGCGGGAATGACGCCACCTGGCGTACCGCACCGTTAGACAGCGTCTGGATGACCAGCGCAGAACGGCCGCTTTCAAAGGTCACGTAAGCCAGTTTAGAGCCATCCGGAGACCAGGCCGGAGACATCAGCGGTTGCGGCGAACGGTGAACGGTGAACTGGTTGTAACCATCATAGTCGGAAACGCGCAGTTCATACGGGAACTGACCGCCATTGGTCTGCACCACATAGGCGATACGAGTACGGAACGCCCCTTTAATACCGGTCAGCTTCTCAAACACTTCGTCACTGGCAGTGTGGCCTGCATAACGCAGCCACTGCTTGTTCACTTTGTACGTGTTCTGAGCCAGTACGGTACCCGGCGCACCGCCAGTATCCACCAGCTGATAAGCGACGTTATAGCCGCCATCAGGAGCAGGCGTAACCTGGCCGACAACGACTGCATCAATACCCAGCGCAGACCATGCAGCAGGTTGAACTTCCTGCGCAGTGCCCGGCTGCTGCGGCAGGCGAGAACGATCTAATGGGTTGAATTTACCGCTGTTACGCAGGTCGGCTGCGACGATGCCGCCGATATCCTCAGGTGCAGCACCCGGGCCTGCCCACTGGAACGGAACAACGCCGATTGGACGCGCTGAGTCCACCCCTTGGGTGATCTCAATGCGTACTTCTGCATGCAGCACAGCTGCCCACAGCATAAAGAAACTTACCGCTACACGTAATGCCTGCTTCATCATATCTCCCTTATCTGAGTAACATTACCCATGATAATTTAGCAGAATGTTAACAAACTCAAATAGACAAAACTACCCGACCCCTGACACTAAACCTGGTCTATTTCTCCCCGATTGCACGGGAAAATGTCATTTAAGGTTTAAAGTCCAGTGGTGCGTTTTTAAAGACTTCATAAACGGCCTGTGAAGGCGGTTTTGGCATTTTAGCCTGACGCGCTGCTGCCAGCGCAGCCGTACAGAGTGCCGGGTCCCCACCTTCAGACTGAATATCAAGAAGCATACCGTCTGGTGCCAGTTTTATACGCAACGTACACGTTTTACCGGCATAAGAAGAAGCATCATAAAATCGGCTTTCAATCGCGGATTTAATCTGCCCGGCATAGCTGTTGATCTCAGCGCCTGAAGCACCGTTGTTCTTAGTGTTACCACTTCCAGCAGGTGCTGCGTTACTTCCTTTCGCCCCACCCCCGGTTTTCGGTGCATTCTTACCTGAACTCAGGTCACCAAACAGGTCGTCTACATCAGATGCAGAGGCGGCCTTTTTGGCTGCAGCCGCTTTAGCCGCTGCTGCTTTATCGGCAGCCGCTTTTTTATCTGCAGCTGCTTTTTCTGCAGCGGCCGCTTTTTTATCCGCCGCAGCCTTCTCAGCCGCAGCGGCTTTAGCTGCCGCAGCCTTCTCAGCGGCGGCGGCTTTCTTCGCAGCTTCGGCAGCGGCTTTCTTCTCCGCGTCCTGTGCTGCTTTTTTCTCTGCTTCCTGAGCCGCTTTCTTCGCGGCCTCGGCCTCAGCCTTCTTCTGTGCATCAGCAGCCGCTTTCTTCGCCGCTTCTGCTTCCGCTTTCTTCTGAGCGTCCGCAGCGGCTTTCTTCGAGGCTTCTGCTTCTGCTTTTTTCTGTGCATCGGCAGCGGCTTTCTTCGCGGCTTCAGCCGCTAATTTTGCCTGAGCATCCGCCTGCGCTTTCGCATCTGCTGCGGCTTTGGCTGCTGCCTCTTCCGCTTGCTTTTGCTGCTCCTGCGCCTTCTTCGCGGCGTCTTCCGCCTGTTTCTGCTGCTCAGCCTGCTCTTTCGCCGCTTCCTGCGCCTGCAAACGTTCTTTTTCAAGCTGCTTCAGACGCTCCTGCTCCGCGGCCTGCTTTTCACGCAGTTCCTCGGCTTGCTGTTGCGCCTGTTTGTCACGCTGCTCTTCAGCACGTTTTGCACTCGCCTGCTGCTGTTGCTGACGGTTATAGTTTTGCACTACCGCGCCGGGATCCACCATTACGGCGTCAATGGAGGATCCTCCACCGCCGCCCGCTGATGCATCGATATGCTCATCGAACGAACTCCAGATCAGGCCTGCAAATAGAATCACGTGCAGCACTGCGGAGATGATTATCGCTCGCTTAAGCTTGTCGTTCTGTTCGGTTGCCTTTGACACTATCGGTTCCCAAAAACTACGCAGATGATCAAATAGGCTGAGTCATTAAGCCGACTGACTTAACGCCCGCACTATGTAGCAAGTTCAGCGCTTTAATGATTTCATCGTAAGGCACGTCTTTCGCACCGCCGATCAAGAAGACCGTTTTAGGATTGGCTTCAAGACGTCGCTGTGCTTCGGCGATAACCTGCTCTGGCGGCAACTGATCCATACGATCTTTTTCAACCACCACGCTATATTGCCCCACCCCGGAAACTTCAATAATGACGGGTGGTTCATCATTAGAGCTTACGGCCTGTGATTCTGTCGCATCCGGCAGATCAACTTCCACGCTCTGCGTAATGATGGGTGCCGTTGCCATAAAGATCAGCAGCAACACCAGCAAGACGTCAAGCAACGGAACGATATTGATTTCGGACTTGAGCTCGCGACGATTTCGTCCACGCGATCTGGCCATGGTTTACCCCTTGTTGCTCTCGGTGCTGGTAAACGCCTGGCGGTGCAGAATCGCGGTGAACTCTTCCATGAAGTTGTCGTAGTTCAGTTCCAGTTTGTTCACGCGCTGATTCAGGCGGTTATAAGCCATAACGGCAGGGATTGCGGCAAACAGACCAATAGCGGTCGCGATCAATGCTTCTGCAATACCTGGCGCAACCATTTGTAACGTTGCCTGTTTCACCGCACCCAGGGCGATAAAGGCATGCATGATCCCCCACACGGTACCGAACAGACCGATATACGGGCTGATGGAACCTACCGTGCCGAGGAAAGGAATATGGTTTTCCAGCGTTTCCAGCTCACGGTTCATTGAAATACGCATCGCACGTGATGCCCCTTCAACGACCGCTTCCGGTGCATGGTTGTTAGCACGATGCAAACGGGCGAACTCTTTGAAACCGCTATAGAAAATTTGTTCGGAGCCTGAAAGATTCTCACGACGTCCCTGGCTTTCCTGATACAGACGAGAAAGCTCAATACCAGACCAGAACTTATCTTCAAAGGCTTCCGCTTCACGCGTTGCCGCATTGAGGATACGCGTTCTCTGGATAATGATGGCCCAGGAGGCGATTGAAAAACCAATCAAAATCAACATGATAAGTTTAACCAGAAGGCTTGCCTTCAGGAACAAATCAAGGATATTCATGTCAGTCACTGCTTAAACTCCGCGACAATAGACTTAGGAAGCGCACGAGGCTTCATTATGGTTGGATCAACACAAACAATCAGGACTTCTGCTGAGTTCAGCACTGCGTTGTCTGCATTGACGATCCGCTGTGTGAAAACCAGCGAGGTTCCGCGCATTGCTGTAATTTCCGTTTGGACTTCGAGCATATCGTCGAGTCTGGCGGGTGCAAAATACTCCAGCGTCATCTTGCGTACCACAAAGGCAACACGTTCAGCCAGCAAAACCTGCTGACTAAAATGATGATGGCGCAGCATCTCTGTACGTGCCCGTTCATAAAAAGCAACGTAGCTGGCGTGGTAGACCACACCCCCGGCATCAGTGTCTTCGTAGTAGACCCGAACCGGCCATCGAAACAGCGTTGTATTCACTTTACATCCTGGTAATGCAACAAAAGTTAGCGCTTTAAAACTTCGCTACTATACGCGCGGGAATGATGGTTTGGAATGGGGAGAAGTAAACGGAGAGTAAATTTTTATGGGCTTGGGTAAGCCCATATCGTTAACGGACATTTCTTATTCAGAAGAAAAAGAACATGAGCCCGGCAAGAAGCACAAGATCGGCAATCAGCGGGCAGAAAATCCCCTGCCAGTGAACGGCCTTCGGACGAAAGCCCACGCCGTGAATCACACCGGCACACACCGCCCACATCACAAGAAAACCGTGCCAGATCTCAAGCTCACTGGTTTTTGCCGCGAAGCGCGACGGGTCCCAGAAAATACAGCCTGCCAGCAGTAATGCCATCACTAAAGAAAGCGCCCGTAACGGGCGCTTATCCATTACCGCGTAAAGCGTCGCGATAATGTTCATTAGTGTTTTTCTTCACCTGCTTTAGACGCTTCGATATGTTCAAGCGCCAGGGCGGTGATGACACCAAATGCACAGGCAAGAAGCGTCCCTAAAATCCATGCGAAATACCACATATTCAGCTCCTGACTTAGTACAGAGAATGAGAGTTGCTCTCAATGTCTTCTTTGGTGATACGACCAAACATCTTCCAGTAACACCAGGCGGTGTAAAGCAGGATAATCGGTACGAACACACAGGCCACATAGGTCATCAGGTTCAGCGTCAGCTGGCTGGAGGTCGCATCCCACATGGTCAGGCTTGCATTCAGCATGGTGCTGGATGGCATGACGAACGGGAACATCGCGATACCTGCCGTGAGAATGATGCACGCCAGCGTCAGTGAAGAGAACACGAAGGCCCAGGCCCCTTTTTCCAGACGCGAGGTCAGTACAGTCAGCAGCGGCAGCAACACACCCAGCGCCGGGATAGCCCACAGCACAGGATTATTGTTGAAGTTCACCATCCAGGCTCCCGCCTGACGCGCCACTTCTTTGGTCAGTGGGTTAGACGGCGCTGCGTGGTTAATCGCAGACGTCACCACATAACCATCGATACCGTACACCACCCACACCCCGGCCAGCGCGAAGCAGACCAGCGTGACCAGCGCAGCAACCTGTGCCGTCGCGCGGGAACGCAGGTGCAATTCACCCACGGTACGCATCTGCAGATAGGTGGCGCCCTGAGTCAGGATCATCCCGACGCTGACAATACCCGCCAGCAATCCAAACGGATTCAGCAGCTGGAAGAAGTTGCCGGTGTAATAGAGACGCATGTACTCATCAAGGTGGAACGGTACGCCCTGCAACAAGTTACCGAACGCCACACCGATCACCAGTGGTGGCACGAAGCTACCAATGAAGATGCCCCAGTCCCACATGTTGCGCCAGCGGTTGTCTTCAATCTTAGAACGGTAGTCAAAGCCTACCGGACGGAAGAATAAAGACGCCAGTACCAGAATCATCGCCACGTAGAAACCGGAGAACGCAGCCGCGTAGACCATCGGCCAGGCCGCGAACAGCGCGCCGCCTGCGGTGATCAGCCACACCTGGTTACCGTCCCAGTGCGGGGCGATGGAGTTAATCATGATTCGACGCTCGGTGTCATTACGACCGAGGAAACGGGTGAGCATGCCCACCCCCATATCGAACCCGTCGGTGACCGCAAAACCAATCAGTAAGATACCGACCAGCAGCCACCAGATAAAACGCAATACTTCATAATCGATCATTTGACGACTCCTGTCTTAGCGTGCCGGCTGAGAAGCCACGTTGGACTGCTCGTAGTGATAGCGACCGGTTTTCAGGCTGCTTGGGCCAAGGCGTGCGAACTTGAACATCAGGAACAGTTCGGCCACCAGGAACAGGGTGTACAGACCACAAATCAGCAGCATGGAGAAGATCAGATCCCCTGCTGTGAGCGAGGAGTTGGCAACTGCCGTTGGCAGCACCTCACCTATCGCCCATGGCTGACGACCATACTCCGCAACAAACCAGCCGGATTCGATGGCAATCCATGGCAGCGGCATGCCATACAGCGCAGCGCGCAGCAGCCATTTACGCTGACCGATACGGTTACGAATCACCGACCAGAACGAGGCCGCAATAATCAGCAGCATAATGATGCCGCAACCCACCATGATACGGAACGCGAAGTACAACGGCGCTACGCGTGGAATAGAGTCTTTGGTGGCCAGTTGAATCTGCGCTTCTGTCGCATCCGCCACGTTCGGGGTATAGCGTTTCAGCAGCAGGCCGTAACCCAGATCTTTCTTCACGTCGTTAAATTGATCGCGAACGGACTGATCGGTAGAACCTGCACGCAACTGTTCCAGCAGCGAGTAGGCTTTCATCCCGTTACGGATACGCTCTTCATGCTGCACCAGCAGGTCTTTCAGGCCAGTAACCTGTTTATCGACGGAGCGGGTCGCGATAATACCGAGCGCATAAGGAATCTGAATAGCAAAGCGGTTTTCCTGCGCATCCTGATCGGGAATACCAAACAGGGTAAATGCCGCCGGAGCAGGCTGGGTTTCCCATTCTGCTTCGATTGCCGCCAGTTTGGTTTTCTGCACGTCACCCATTTCATAACCGGATTCATCACCCAGAACGATGACAGAGAGGATTGCCGCCATACCAAAGCTTGCTGCGATAGCAAAGGAGCGCTTAGCAAAGGCGAAGTCACGACCACGCAGCATATAGTAGGAGCTGATGCCCAGAACGAACATCGCGCCACAAACATAGCCAGACGCTACGGTGTGGACGAATTTCACCTGTGCGACCGGGTTCAGGACCAGCTCAGAGAAGCTGACCATCTCCATACGCATAGTTTCGAAGTTGAAATCAGACGCGATAGGGTTTTGCATCCAGCCGTTCGCCACCAGAATCCACAGTGCGGACAGGTTGGAGCCTAATGCCACCAGCCAGGTCACGGCCATGTGCTGGACTTTACCCAGACGATCCCAACCGAAGAAGAACAGACCTACAAAGGTGGATTCGAGGAAGAAGGCCATCAGACCTTCAATGGCCAGCGGCGCACCGAAGATATCCCCGACATAGTGGGAATAGTACGACCAGTTCGTCCCAAACTGGAACTCCATGGTCAGACCGGTGGCCACGCCCAGTGCGAAGTTGATACCAAACAACTTGCCCCAGAACTTGGTCATATCTTTATAAATCTGTTTGCCGGAAAGGACGTAGACCGTTTCCATGATGGCCAGCAGGAACGCCATACCGAGCGTCAGTGGCACAAAAAGGAAGTGGTACATCGCGGTCAAGGCAAACTGTAAGCGCGACAGTTCGACTATATCTAACATCATGACTCCTTGCTCATCGCATGAAGACTCCGAGAGTGAACCCCGTTAGAAAGGATCCACACGCATGCCCCAATACAAAGTTATCTGCTTCCCTTCTTCGTGACTGATTTCTCTTAAGAGAAAAAAGCGGTGAGGAAAGGTTACAAATACGTTAAGAAAAAACTCTAATTGATCCCGCAAATATAATACGCTGCAAAACCCTTACAATAAACAGGTTTTTATTGAATCAGTTTTACGTTTTACGACGGTGATCAATTTATAGCTAATCCGGCAGTTTTCAGCCAATTTGATCGCGAACAATTTAACGCCTTTTGACACTTTTTTCCAAGGATTAAACATTGATTTAAATCAAAAACGAGCGTCTTTGTTAATCATGTTTAATTGAGGTGAGAATGGTAAAGACCATGTTAATGATATGTGCAAGGTGAGATAGTGATGTTTATCAAATACAAGAAATAATATAAAAAGCGCGTTTTAATCCACGGCAAAAACGAATCTCTCTTTACATTCGCGTGCTAACATTTAAGCGTAGTTGTGCCCTCGTTTTTTTTCATTGTTCCGCTGGGAACGAATGAAATTACATTAATTTTACTTTTATCAACCTCATAATTAACACCTACGTGTGACTATTAAATGAAAAAGGGCCGCAAATTCTGCAGCCCTGGCGTCTCAGGTAGATTGTCACGTTAATGTAAGGCTAAACGTCCGCGACTGCCCAGGTCGAAATGGACCCGTGATGCCCTGTTGTTCCTCTCTGGCATTTTTAAACTGTTCCTTCATGTCCGTTTCATAACAGGCTGAAATCGTCCGGTTCATGGACAGCGAAACGTCACACAACCCAGACTCAGAAGGGTTAAACAGGCGCAGGATCAGCGCGTCACGATCTTCAGCCTTTTTCAGCGCGCTGAGCTGGCAGCCCGTCGGCGACAGGGTGAGCAGACTGTAACGCTCAGGCGTGGTAAACGCGGCGCGATTAAGCTTCATGGCATCCCAGGGGATTTTGTTATAGCAATGGACCGGTGTCAGCCACGCTTTCGCCTGCTGGGCTACCCCGGCGTTTTCCGGCGATCCGCTAAAGCTAAAGAGGCTAAAACGACAGTCGAGCGCGCCTCTGACCTGCGAATCAGGTACGGGCATTTTGATACCGGACGGTCTTCCCGGTCGCAAAAGCAAATCCTCTTTCCCGAGTAACCCGACGCCGCGCAGGAGCGTCAATGCAAAGGTCTTTTTGTTATCCCCGACCACTTCAAATTCGCGTAGCCCCTCGGTAAAGAGCGCCATACCATGACGTCCCTCCTGAAGAACGGCGTAATTCAGCAAATTCCAGACAGGGATCGGCGCCTCTTTCCACCCCTCCTCCCGCCAGCAATCAATCGCATTATCTCTGACGGGACGCGTCAGTGAACCAAATTGCGTATCGGCGAGCACCGTTTCCGTGGTGAACGGTGTGGGGATTAGCACGCGAACCCGATGGTCATCCGCCTGATTATCCAGGTGCACCGCAACCTCTATACGTCGGCTATTGTGGCTAAGCGTGACCTCAAACTCCGCCACCAGCTTGCCGCTTTGCTGGCGGGCTGACCGTTCGGCCAAATTAGCCGGAACCGCCATGTGGTGCCGAATGACGGCCCTGCTCTGCCAGGCTTCGTGAATAATCTCAACATCGTGGGTTCCCTGAGAGGACGTGAGTCGCCACTCCTCTCGTGAAGGCGAGTAGTCGTACTCGTCCCCGTCATCGGAACTCTCTTCAATCTCCAGCACGCGGTCATAAATCAGACCCGATGCTTTGTCATACAGGTGCAGCGTTCCGTCGTTGTTGAGTTTAATTTGCCAGAAGGCATTTTCCAGCACGCTCGTTGAGGAAACGGGCGCGGAGGTCCTCTGCCCGGGCACATTGGGCTCGATGTAAAGGGTTCGATAGCCCATAGAAGGCAGGATTTGGCTCAGCTGAATATCAAACTCCATAAAGGGTTCGTAATTGCCGTAATGCACAATTTGTCTGTCAATCAGCCCGGGGTCGATTTCACGCACAGCGCGAATGAAATACGGCACCACCTGCCCTTTGTCGTCCCGCAGCTGAAACTGACTGGCGCGTAAACGGAGCGTCGTGTTGATCACCTCTTCTCGCGGCCAGGGCATCAGGTTAAACATCACCAGTTTGTCTTCCTCGCTTTGCGGCATATTGTCGACAATCTTGCGCATATAAAACGCAATCAAATTGTCGGCCATATCCTCTGCCAGCTCGAAACGGGAGACGATTTCCCGGTGAACCTTGTCGCTGCAGCAGCAGCCAATACTGTCGTGGGCATGATTTTTGAGGATCTCTTTCCACATTTTTTCCAGCAGGCCGTGGTGATACTCAAAGCCCAGCGTCCAGGCGAGGGTCGCCAGGGGTTCAAGACTATTAACAATTTTGTTTTCTATACGGGCATGCGCAATTTTGATGTCCATACGCGTCGAGCCAATCGTCCGGTGTACGCGCATATACTTCCCGTCGACAAACTCCCCTTTCAGGGTTGCCAGCCGATCGCGGTGCGCGTCAATATGGTCAAAAACCTCTTCAAAACGGCTCATCACAAAGTGACGCTGTGGATAGATTTCACGCAGCTTTTCCATTACCGCAAAAATATTCTGCTGCAGCGGCATCTGGTCATGACCATTTGGCAGTAAAATCTCCTTCGTGACAGAGGCTTTTTCCAGCACCTCAAAGTAATCGTCGAGTCGTTTTCGCAGCCCCGCTTCGTCCTCCGGTAAGTACTTACCAATCGCGTAGCCCAGCGGCAGCACCTGTGCCGTGACCTCGCTGCCGTCGCTGCTTTGCCATAAAAACTCGGTTTTGTCGGTCCCGTGGCGCTCTGAACATCCCCGCCAGAAGATCGTCCGGGTAATGCCAAATCCGTTATAGATATGCGGAAGTTGTGCGGACATACCAAAGGAATCCGGCAGATAACCAATTTTCATTGGTTCACCAAATTCCGAGCAGTCGCGCATCCCGTACATCAGGTTGCGAACGATCGATTCGCCGCTGACAATCGTGGTGTCGGTCTGGGTATACCACGGGCCGATTATCAGCTTTCCGCGCTCAACCAGCGCTTTTACACGGGGCCGGTTTTCAGGCACGACGGCAAAATAATCTTCCAGCACCGCCGTTTGTCCGTCGAGAACGTAATATTTGTACGCTTCATCCTCTTCCAGACGCGTGAGGATCTCCTCCATATTATTGACAAGGAGAATGCGTGAGGCTTCGGTGGTGAAGTACCATTCACGGTCCCAGTGCATATGCGGCGTAATATGAACGCGAGAGAGAGCTTTCATCGTCGTTTCCTGTAAGTGCATGTTATGGCAGGACGTCTTCGGTGACGTATTTGCCGCTTTTTACCGCCTGACGTCGCCAGAGAAGTAAAATGAACGTAGAGAGGGCGGTGCCAAGCAGCGCCGCACCCAACCAGCCCGCAGCGGCAACAAGACCGCCCATTCCGGCAGAGTGCAGTAAAAAGAGCGAAAAAATGCCTGCCCCCGGCGTGGACAGCCCCACGCCCAGCGATCCGATGATGGCGCCTGTCACCATCGATCCCAGCACAAAGGAGCCGATGACCCGCAGTGGATCTTCTATCGCCATTGGAATGGCCCCTTCGGTGATCCCCGCCAGCCCTAACAGCCAGGTTGACTTGCCGGTTTCGATTTCAAAGGGTTTAAAGAGATGAGGCGCCAGCAGGGTTGAGGCGGTCACGGTAAACGCGGACACCATTTTGACAGAGGCGAAAATCGCATACGGCCCGTAGACACCGTTCGCCATCGCGCCCAGACAAAAGGCGTAGGCCGCTTTATTCACCGGGCCGCCCAGATCGAATGAACACATAAAGCCGAGAATGGCTCCCAGCAAAAGCGCGTTGGTTCCTGAAAGGCCATTCAGCCACGCGGTGAGGGAATTGTTCAGCCAGGCGACCGGCTCACCGATCACAAACAGCATCAGACTGCCCGCCCCCAGCACGCCGATCACCGGATAGAGGTAATAGGTTAAAAATCCGTTGTAGCGATTGTTTAAACGAATATGGGTTTTTACCCAACGCATCAGGTAACCGGCAATCAGCCCACCTGCGACGGCACCCAGAAATCCAGAGCCAATCATGTTGGCCGCAAGCCCTGCCGCAAAGCCGGGTGCCAGCGCGGGTTTATCCGCCAGAGAATACGCGGTGTACGCAGCAAGTACCGGCACCATCAGAATCCCCAGCATGCCGCCGCCAAGTTTGCGATACATCCACAACCACGAGTTTTCCTGATCGAACAGATGCTGTAGCCCCAACAGCTGGGCCAGCAGCACCGCGACGGCCAGCACGGTCCCCCCCGCCACAATCAGCGGCACGGCAAAGGAAATACCGCTCAGCAGGGCTTGTTTGAGTTCGGTTTTAACGCTTTTATCCGTTGTGCCGTCGGCGGGTTCAGCACGCGTGACCGAAGACGGCTCAAGCGCAAGTGCACGATGAATCAACGCTTCTGCATGGCGCAGTGGCTCCGCAACCGGGACGGAAAGAGAGGGAATTCCCAGAAAACGTTCACGCTCTTTAATGGCCACGTCTGCCGCAAAAATACACGCCTGCGCGCTCCGTAGCTGCTGCGGAGTCAGGCGGCCTTCTATACCGTTCGCCCCCTGCTTTTCTACGACCACGTTAACGCCAAGCTTGCGCCCCGCCTTCTCAAGGTATTCAGCTGCCATATAGGTATGCGCAATCCCTGCCGGACAGGCGGTAACGCAGACCAGCACAGGCGCACCTTCCCGAGGTGATATCTTTACCGTTTGGGGGGCATTATCCAGAGCTGCAAGCAGGTCCGACGCCGTGGTTGCCGCCATCACCCGGGTCCGCAGGTCATCATCTGCCAGGCGGCTGGTTAACTCCGTCAGCAGTTGAATATGCGTCGAGCCCGCTTCCGTTGGCGGAATGGCAAGCAGAAAAATCAGCTCGACGTTTTCAGGCCCGTCTACGCCGTCCCACTGCAGCGGGTCACAGAGTGTTGCCACGGCAAAAGCCGCCTCTTTCACCGCATCTGTTTTGCCATGGGGCACCGCCAGCCCTTCACCCAGGGCGGTGGGCCCCAGCGATTCACGAAGGAAGACTTCCGCCAGAAAGGCGTCGCAGTCAGTGATAACGCCCAGCTCAGAAAGGCGCATCGCCAGCTGGCGTATGGCGTCCTCCCGGCTGGAAAAATGCGCCTGCACGCAGACCGCGCGCGGGTGGGTCAGAGTCGTCAGGTTCATCACGAGCCTCGCAGTGAGAATGTTTTTGTCTGCGGGAAGTGTGTCAGAGAAAAAGATACATTTATGTGATCATTTTCACTAATGGCTATAATTTGTATTTAAGTTGTATTATTTACAAATTAACCGTTAAGGGCATAATTCATTGAAAAGGTATTACACAGGCTTAAGAAAATGGGCAATAAACCGATGTATCGGCAGATAGCCGATGCGTTACGCGAGAAAATCAGCTCCGGGGCATTAAAACCGGGCGATGCACTGCCAACGGAATCGAGCCTCCAGGAGACCTACGGCGTCAGCCGCGTGACCGTACGCCAGGCCTTAAAACGACTCACTGACGAGCAGATCATTGAGAGTATTCAGGGCAGCGGCTCGTACGTAAAAGAAGATCGCGTCAATTACGATATTTACCAGCTCACGGGTTTCTACGAGAAACTGGCCGACAGAAACGTTGATACCCACAGCGACGTGAAAATTTTCGAAGTGATCAAGGCCGACGCGCGGCTGGCGGAAAAACTTGAGCTCACGGTCAATGACAACGTCTGGCACGTCAAACGCGTGCGCTTCATCAAGCAAAAACCGGTCAATCTGGAAGAGACGTGGATGCCACTGGCGATGTTTGCCGATCTCACCTGGGAAGTAATGGAAAAGTCGAAATACCACTACATAGAGCAGACCAAAAAGATGGTTATCGATCGCAGCGAGCAGGAGCTGGTGCCGGTGATGCCGTCAGACGAGGCCATAAACGCCCTCGCGCTCGATCCCACAAAACCTGTCCTCGAAAAAGTGTCTCGCGGATTTCTGAAAGACGGTCGTGTTTTTGAATACAGCCGTAACATATTTAACAGCGACGATTATAAATTCACACTGGTTGCCCGACGCAGACAATAAAAAAGGCCGCTTTTCAGCGGCCAACCATGTCGAAATGGACAATTATTATGTCAAAGCTCCCCTTTCAGAGAGCAGAGAGGATTTACTTAATGATAGATTTGAGCGCCTCGCCGATATCGGCCAGGCTGCGCACGGTTTTCACGCCTGCGGCTTCCAGCGCGGCAAATTTCTCATCTGCCGTCCCTTTACCACCCGCGATAATGGCGCCTGCGTGGCCCATACGTTTGCCTTTCGGCGCGGTCACACCTGCGATGTAACCCACAACCGGTTTGGTCACGTGATCTTTGATGTAAGCAGCCGCTTCTTCTTCCGCGCTGCCGCCGATCTCACCGATCATCACGATCGCTTCGGTCTGTGGATCTTCCTGGAACAGCTTCAGGATATCGATGAAGTTAGAACCCGGGATAGGGTCGCCGCCGATACCCACACAGGTAGACTGACCGAAACCGTAATCAGTGGTCTGTTTAACCGCTTCATAGGTCAGGGTGCCGGAACGGGATACGATACCGACTTTACCTGGCTTATGAATGTGGCCTGGCATGATGCCGATTTTGCACTCGCCTGGAGTGATCACACCCGGGCAGTTCGGGCCGATCATACGCACGCCTGCTTCATCCAGCTTCACCTTCACGGTCAGCATATCCAGCGTCGGGATACCTTCGGTGATGGTGATAATCAGTTTGATGCCCGCGTCGATCGCTTCCAGAATGGAGTCTTTACAGAACGGTGCCGGAACGTAGATCACGGTCGCGGTCGCGCCGGTTGCTTCTACCGCTTCACGAACGGTATTGAATACTGGCAGACCCAGATGCGTGGTGCCGCCTTTACCTGGAGTCACGCCGCCAACCATCTGCGTACCGTAAGCAATTGCCTGTTCGGAGTGGAATGTCCCCTGGCTACCGGTGAAGCCCTGACAGATAACCTTGGTATCTTTATTAATTAAAACTGACATTATTTCCCCTCCACTGCGGCAACAACCTGCTGTGCTGCGTCCGTCAGACTTTTCGCTGCAATAATATTCAGGCCACTGTCAGCCAGTTTTTTCGCGCCGAGTTCAGCGTTGTTCCCTTCCAGACGCACCACAACCGGGACGTTAACACCCACTTCTTCTACGGCACCGATGATACCGTCGGCAATCAGGTCGCAACGCACGATACCGCCAAAGATGTTAACCAGTACGGCTTTCACCTTGTCGTCAGAGAGGATAATTTTAAACGCTTCGGTCACGCGCTCTTTCGTCGCACCGCCGCCCACGTCCAGGAAGTTCGCCGGCTCGCCGCCGTGCAGTTTAACGATGTCCATGGTGCCCATTGCCAGGCCCGCACCGTTAACCATGCAACCGATGTTGCCATCAAGTGCCACATAGTTCAGTTCCCACTGTGCCGCCTGCGCTTCACGTGGATCTTCTTGCGACTGGTCGCGCATTTCACGCAGATCGGCCTGACGGAACAGTGCGTTACCGTCAGCGCCCAGTTTTCCATCCAGGCAAATCAGATCGCCCTGCGTGGTGATAACCAGCGGGTTAATTTCGATCAGCGCAAGATCGCGATCCAGGAAGATATTCGCCAGACCCATAAAGATCTTAGTGAACTGCTGAACCAGCTTGCCTTCCAGACCCAGTTTGAACGCCAGCTCGCGACCCTGGTAAGGCATAGGGCCCGCCAGCGGATCGATAGCCACTTTGTGGATCAGGTGCGGGGTCTCTTCCGCCACTTTTTCAATTTCCACGCCGCCTTCGGTAGAGGCCATGAACACCACACGACGTGAGCTACGGTCTACCACTGCGCCGAGGTACAATTCTTTCGCGATATCTGTCGCCGCTTCGACCAGAATCTGGTTTACAGGCTGACCGTTCGCATCTGTTTGATACGTTACCAGGCGTTTGCCCAGCCAATGTTCAGCAAAGGCACGGATCTCTTCTTTGCTTTTAACGACCTTCACACCGCCCGCTTTACCACGGCCACCAGCGTGAACCTGACATTTAACTACCCACGGGCCGGAACCGATTTTAGAGGCGGCTTCTTCTGCTTCGCGTGGGGTAGTACAGGCATAACCCACCGGAGCCGGCAAGCCTGACCTGGCAAACAGCTGTTTAGCCTGATATTCATGTAAGTTCATGTGTTCTATCCATCCTTCAGGGTAATCGTTATCTTTAAACCTGCAGGCCGGTGCGGTGTCCGCGCCGGATAGCGCTACGCTTATCCGGCCTACAGGGCAGGTGACGCTAAAGTGTTACTACACGTCCAGCAGCAGACGCGTTGGATCTTCCAGCAGCTCTTTAATCGCCACCAGGTAACCCACCGACTCACGGCCATCGATCAGACGGTGATCGTAGGAGAGGGCCAGATACATCATTGGCAGGATCTCAACTTTGCCGTCTACCGCCATCGGACGATCTTTAATTGCGTGCATACCAAGGATCGCGCTCTGCGGCGGGTTGATAATTGGCGTGGACATCAGGGAACCGAATACACCACCGTTAGTAATGGTGAAGTTACCGCCGGTCAGGTCATCAACGGTCAGCTTACCGTCACGGCCTTTCAGCGCCAGTTCTTTGATTTTTTTCTCGATATCAGCCATGCCCAGGGTGTCTACGTCACGCAGAACCGGGGTCACCAGGCCGCGTGGCGTTGAAACCGCCATGCTGACGTCGAAGTAGTTGTGATACACCACATCTTCGCCATCAATAGACGCGTTCACTTCCGGGTAGCGTTTCAGCGCTTCAACGACCGCTTTCACGTAGAACGACATGAAGCCCAGACGGATACCGTGACGTTTTTCAAACGCGTCACCGTACTGCTTGCGCAGGTCCATGATAGGTTTCATGTTGACTTCATTGAAGGTGGTCAGCATGGCGGTGGAGTTTTTCGCTTCCAGCAGACGCTCAGCAACACGCTTACGCAGACGCGTCATTGGCACGCGTTTTTCACTGCGTGCGCCCAGTGCTGGCTGTGCGGCAGGTGCCGCTTCAGGGGCTTTCGCCTCTTCTTTAACAGGGGCTTTCGCCAGGTGTTTTTCCACGTCTTCACGGGTCAAACGACCACCCACACCGGTGCCTTTAATGGCGCTGGCTTCAAGATTATGCTCACCCAGCAGGCGACGGATCGCCGGGCTGAGCGCGTCGTTAGTCTGCTCTTCCAGAGAGGCTTGCTGACGCTGGGCCGGGGTAGACGCTTTTTCGTCAGACTTGGCGCTGGACTCTTTTCCACCGCTGTTGCCTTCGCGCAGGCGACCCAGGATCTGGCGAGAAGTGACGGTCGTCCCTTCATCTTCCAGCACTGCATCCAGAATGCCATCCGCCGATGCCGGTACTTCCAGTACCACTTTGTCAGTTTCGATTTCTACCAGCACTTCATCGCGCTTGACGCTGTCGCCTGGTTTTTTATGCCAGGTTGCAACGGTGGCGTCAGCGACGGATTCAGGCAGGTCGGGAACAAGAATATCTACGCTACTCATTATGTATCCTTTAATTAATCGACGTTCAGCGCGTCATTGACCAGATCTTGTTGCTGCTTCTGGTGAACGGACATATACCCTACTGCCGGAGAGGCAGAGGCCGGGCGACCTGCGTAACGCAGACCAGACCCAAATGGAATCACATCACGGAAATGATGCTGGCTGCAGTACCATGCGCCCTGGTTAAGCGGCTCTTCCTGGCACCAGACAAAATCATGTACGTGAGCATAAGGTTTCAGCGCTTCCTGCACCGCCTGGTGCGGGAAGGGATAAAGCTGTTCGATACGCACGATGGCGACATCTTTCTGATCTTTTTTGCGGCGCTGTTCCAGCAGGTCAAAATAGACCTTACCAGAACACATCACGACACGCTTCACCGCCTGAGGATCGAGGTCGTCAATCTCACCAATCGCTGGCAGGAACGTACCGTTAGCCAGCTCGTCAAGTGAGGAGACCGCCAGCGGATGACGCAGCAGAGACTTCGGTGACATAACAATCAGCGGACGGCGCATACCGCGCAGCGCCTGACGACGCAGCATGTGGTAAACCTGTGCCGGGGTCGACGGGACGCAAACCTGCATGTTCTGCTCAGCGCAAAGCTGCAGATAACGTTCCAGACGCGCGGAGGAGTGCTCCGGCCCCTGCCCTTCGTAGCCGTGTGGCAACAGCATAACCAGGCCACACATACGGCCCCATTTCTGTTCGCCGGAGGAGATGAACTGGTCGATAACGACCTGCGCACCGTTGGCGAAGTCACCGAACTGCGCTTCCCAGATGGTCAGGGTGCGGGGTTCTGCCGTGGCGTAACCGTATTCAAAGGCCAGCACCGCTTCTTCAGACAGCACGGAATCCCAGACCTTGAACTGGCCCTGACCGTTATGCACGTGCTGCAGTGGGGTGTAGGTTGAACCGTTCGTCTGGTTGTGAATCACCGCGTGACGGTGGAAGAAGGTTCCGCGTCCCGCATCTTCGCCTGACAGACGTACCGGAATGCCTTCGTCCACGAGTGTTGCGTAGGCCAGATTTTCCGCGCCACCCCAGTCGAACAGCTTCTCACCTGCCGCCATTGACTGACGGTCGGAGTAGATTTTCTGCACGCGGGACTGCATCTCAATGGCTTCCGGCACCGTACTGATGCGTTTCGCCAGCTCCTGCAGACGCTTCATCTCGACCTTATTCGGGTAGCTCTCATCCCACTCATGGTTGAGGTACGGCGACCAGGTAAAGGAGTGCATGTTCATTGGGCGCAGCTCTTTCACCACGCATTCGCCGGCATCCAGCGCATCGCGGTAAAGATTGACCAGCTCAGTCGCATCTTCCAGCGTCGCGACTTTTTCTGCTTCCAGTTTGTCAGCGTAGATTTTACGCGGCGTCGGATGCTTTTTAATCTTCTGATACATCAGCGGCTGGGTTGCACTCGGCTCGTCCGCTTCGTTATGGCCATGACGGCGATAGCAGAAGAGATCGATGAACACATCGCGTTTAAAGGTATTACGGAAGTCCAGCGCCAGACGGGTAACGAAAGCAACGGCTTCCGGGTCATCCGCGTTAACGTGGAAAATAGGCGCCTGAACCATCTTACCGATGTCGGTGCAGTACGGGGTAGAACGCGCATCCAGTGGGTTAGAGGTCGTGAAGCCCACCTGGTTGTTGATAACGATGCGAACGGTACCGCCCACTTCGTAACCCCGTGCTTTGGACATGTTCAGGGTTTCCTGAACCACGCCCTGCCCGGTGACCGCCGCATCACCGTGGATGGTGATCGGCAAAACTTTATTGCTGCTTGGTTCGTCCAGACGATCCAGGCGCGCACGCACGGAGCCGATAACCACGGGGCTGACGATTTCAAGGTGCGACGGGTTAAACGCCAGCGCCATGTGAACCAGACCGCCTTCGGTTTCGATATCTGATGAGAAGCCCATGTGGTACTTCACATCGCCGGTACCCAGATGTTCTTTGTGTTTACCCGCGAACTCATCAAAGAGGTCCTGCGGTTTTTTACCGAGCACGTTAACCAGCACGTTCAGGCGACCGCGGTGGGCCATGCCCAGGACCACTTCACGTGTCCCGCTCTTGCCCGCGTGGCGGATAAGCTCTTTTAACATCGGCACTAATGCGTCGCCGCCTTCCAGCGAGAAGCGTTTTGCACCCGGGAATTTTGCACCAAGATAACGCTCAAGGCCTTCCGCTGCGGTCAGCTCGTTGAGAAAACGTTTTTTCTCATCAGTGCTGAAGCTGGCGTGACCGGTCACCGATTCGATACGCTGCTGGATCCAGCGTTTTTCGTCGGTCGACGTGATGTGCATATATTCTGCACCGATGGAGCCGCAGTAGGTTTGCTTCAGCGCCTCCAGTAATTCTCCCAACTTCATCGTGTCTTTGCCGCTGGCAAACGAACCCACGTTAAAGGTTTCCTGGAAATCGGCCTCTGTCAGATCGTGGTACGCTGGATCGAGATCCGCAACGCGGTCCTGTTTCCATAATCCCAGTGGATCAAGATTGGCATGCTGATGACCACGGAAGCGATAAGCATTGATGAGCTGCAGGACTTTAACCTGCTTCACATTGGTGTCGGGGTCAGAAATCGAGGAAGAGTAACGTGAGGCATCCTTCGCCAGACGACGGAAATAATCACGTGTTTTGGAATGGAATTGATCCGGTTTGACCCCAGTTCCAGGTAACTGCTGGAACATGGAACGCCAGTTAGCGTCCACTGAGTCAGGATCGGTTAAGAAGTCTTCATAGAGCTGTTCTATCCAGCTCTGGTTCGCACCAGAGAGGTAAGAAGAGTCCAGCCAGGCTTTCATTGCGCCGTTCTGCATCGTGATCCCTTAAGCATGTGTATGCTTATTTCGCCGTAGAAACTACCACGTACAACACGTACGTGCCGGGGTTCACCTGCGAGCTCTTATGTTGTCTTGGGCTCGCGAAGGAACCTTTAAAAACTGCCATTAATCTTCTTCGTTCAGGCTGCGACATCGTTGGCTGCCTTCGCTTACCCCTGTCACATAGTGAACTATGCTCCCGGGGATGCGCTCAGTTGCTGCCTTGTCTCGCGCTGAACGCCTCGATTACTGGATATGCCATTGTGGCGGTTTTTAAAGATTTCCTACAATCTATCCCCTCTCCCTTTGGGAGAGGGTTAGGGTGAGGGGAACAGCGCCCCCTCTTATGTCTTACGCACTACGCTGCAACAGCATCGACTTGATATGGCCGATGGCCCGCGTCGGGTTAAGCCCCTTAGGACATACACTGACGCAGTTCATGATGCTATGGCACCGGAATACACTGAAAGCATCACTTAAACCTTCCAGACGACTATCGGTCTCGGTGTCACGGCTATCGATCAGGAAGCGATAAGCTGCCAACAGACCCGCAGGACCAACAAACTTGTCCGGGTTCCACCAGAAAGACGGGCACGACGTCGAACAGCATGCGCACAGAATACACTCGTACAAACCATCGAGTTTCTCGCGCTGCTCGGGCGACTGCAAATGCTCGCGAGCCGGAGGATTTTGCCCATTATTCAACAGGTAAGGCTTAATCTTCTCATATTGTGCATAGAATTGCCCCATGTCCACCACCAAATCACGCACGACCGGCAGGCCAGGCAGAGGACGGATAACAATTTTCTGCCCTGCACGCTGCAACGCCGAAATCGGTGTGATACAGGCCAGGCCATTTTTGCCGTTCATGTTCACACCGTCGGAGCCACACACCCCTTCACGGCAGGAACGACGAAACGACAGTGTCGGATCTTTCTCTTTCAGCTGCATTAAGGCATCAAGCAGCATCATGTCGCGACCTTCTTCCGCTTCCAGGGTGTAATCCTGCATATGCGGAGCGTCATCAACATCCGGGTTATAACGATAAACTGAGAATTCGAGTTTCATTATCCTGTCTCCGCATTAATAAGTACGAATCTTCGGCGGGAACGCCGGACGCAGTTTCGGTTCCATATTGACACTACGACGCGTCATGGATTCCGACTCTGGCAGATACAGGGAATGGCACAGCCAGTTTTCGTCATCACGATCCGGGTAGTCGAAGCGGCTATGCGCGCCACGGCTCTCGGTACGGAAGTTCGCAGAGACCGCAGTGGCGTAAGCGGTTTCCATCAGGTTATCCAACTCCAGACACTCGACACGCTGGGTATTGAATTCGCTGGAGGTATCGTCGAGACGGGCGTTTTTCAGACGCTCGCGGATCGCTTTCAGTTGCTCAAGTCCTTTCGCCATTGCGTCACCTTCACGGAACACCGAGAAGTTGTGCTGCATGCATTCCTGAAGCGCTTTGCGAATTTCGACCGGATCTTCACCGTCACGGTTACCGTTCCAGCGATTGAGACGCGCCAGTGAGGCATCAATTTCCGCCTCGGTTGCGTCGCGCAGATCGCCCTGTTCAGCGATGGACTCCTGCAGATGCAGACCGACCGCACGACCAAATACCACCAGGTCAAGCAGGGAGTTGCCGCCAAGACGGTTTGCACCGTGTACGGATACGCAGGCGATTTCGCCCACGGCAAACAGGCCAGGGATCACAACGTCTTCACCCTGTGCGTTCACAGTCAGCGCCTGACCGGTTACTTTGGTCGGAATACCGCCCATCATGTAGTGGCAGGTTGGGATGACCGGAATCGGCTCTTTCACCGGATCGACGTGTGCGAAGGTACGGGAAAGCTCCAGGATGCCCGGCAGGCGAGATTCCAGAACCTCTTTACCCAGGTGATCCAGTTTGAGTTTAGCGTGTGGGCCCCATGGGCCGTCGCAGCCGCGGCCTTCACGGATTTCGATCATGATGGAACGCGCCACCACGTCACGACCCGCCAGGTCTTTCGCGTTCGGAGCGTAACGCTCCATGAAGCGCTCGCCGTGTTTGTTCAGCAAGTATCCGCCTTCACCACGACAACCTTCTGTCACCAGAACACCTGCCCCGGCGATGCCGGTTGGGTGGAACTGCCACATCTCCATATCCTGTACCGGAACGCCCGCGCGGATCGCCATGCCAACGCCGTCGCCGGTGTTGATGTGGGCATTGGTGGTGGACTGATAAATACGGCCCGCACCGCCGGTTGCCAGCACGGTCGCGCGCGCTTTGAAGTAAACCACTTCGCCGGTTTCGATGCACAGTGCGGTACAACCCACTACCGCGCCATCTTCGTTTTTCACCAGATCCAGCGCGTACCACTCGGAGAAGATGGTGGTGTGGTTTTTCAGGTTTTGCTGATAGAGCGTGTGCAGCAGTGCGTGACCGGTTCGGTCAGCCGCTGCCGCAGTACGTGCCGCCTGCTCGCCGCCGAAATCTTTCGACTGGCCGCCAAACGGACGTTGATAGATGGTGCCATTCTCCAGACGGGAGAACGGCAGACCCATGTGATCCAGTTCCAGAATCGCTTCCGGCCCGGTTTTACACATGTATTCAATCGCGTCCTGGTCACCAATGTAGTCCGACCCTTTTACGGTGTCGTACATGTGCCATTCCCAGTTATCTTCATGGGTATTACCGAGCGCAACGGTGATGCCACCCTGCGCAGAGACGGTGTGCGAACGGGTCGGGAACACTTTTGAGAGCAGCGCACAGGTCTGGCCGCTCTGGGAAATTTGCAGTGCGGCACGCATACCTGCGCCACCCGCACCAATGACTACAGCATCAAATTCTCTGACTGGCAGTTTCATTACACACCCCACACCACAACGAATCCATAAATAACGTAAACCACCAGTGCGACAACAATCAGAAGTTGCAGTGGGAGGCGAATCGCCAGAGGCTTAACGTAATCGGTCAACACCTGCCACATGCCAATCCAGGCATGAATAAGAATGGAGAAGAGCGCCAGCAGGGTGAACACTTTGGTGAAGGCAGATCCGAAGAATCCGCTCCAGATTTCCCACGTCAGCGTGTCGCTGGTCGCGAAGAAACCAATCATGTAGATGATGTAAAGCGTGAGGACGATGGCAGTAGCGCGGACCAGAATGAAGTCATGTACGCCGTTGCGTCCTAATGCGGAGGCGTTGCTTACCATACGAGGACTCCTGCGAGAATTGAAAGCACGACAGTGATGACAAAAGAGATATTCGCTGACCGTTTCCCGGCTTCGAACGTTTCTTCCAGATAGCCAAAGTCCATCATCATGTGGCGAACGCCCACAACGACGTGGTACGCCAGCGCAGTCAGAATGCCCCACATGATAAATTTCACGAAGAAGCTGTTCATAATGGCGGAGGCCTGGAGGAATCCTTCAGGAGACGAGAGGCTGGTTCCCAGTAACCACAGCAGAATGCCAACCGCCACAAACGTAATCACACCGGATACGCGGTGCAGAATGGACGCTATGGCCGTTACAGGGAATCGGATCGTTTTCAGATCCAGATTGACAGGTCTTTGTTTTTTCACATTTCTTATCATGAATAACGCCCACATGCTGTTCTTATTATTCCCTTTGGATTTCGCGTCACAGGAAGGCGGCAAGTCCGGGAATCCCCGTGAACACAAGCAATCTGTGACCGGGACAAGCGGGCGCAGCCAACGCACCTGTAGCGTGAAAGACTATGGGATTTCCTTACTCCGGCTGCGTGCGGGTCAGACAGCGTTCCTTTTCTATAACTGCGCGTCATGCAAAACATTGCTTCCAAATGCTAAAACGACACGTTACAACGCTGGGTGGCTCGGGATTGCAGGGTGTTCCGGAGACCTGGCGGCAGTATAGGATGTTCACAAAATCATTACAATTAACCTACATACAGTTTGTCGGGTTTTATACGGAACAGTGATCGGAGTCACGATAACAACATCTTTTTAATTTTTAATCATCTGATTTGACAAATGTTAAACAATATTGTTACAAACGTCATCAGAAAAGGCATATAATGCGCAAAAGTTATGAGGTCTCTCTTTCACCTGACAATTAGTTATGTAACAGTGTGATGGTATTGACCGAAGTTATCAGGACAGTTATTAGTGATATACAGGTTTGAATAATTCGGACTGCGAAGACACTGATTTGCTGTTAATTCTCTGATTTTCAGTCGTTTACCTGCAAGGCGCCATAGCTCTGTACCCTGGTTTCTCCTCGTGAGCTGAGCGGTAAGCCAAATAACAAACTGGTAACGAACGAATATCAACAGAATGCAAATCCCAGACACATCGTCATTCGCGCCAGAAACAGTGCGAAGGGCAAAGTGTTTAGCAGTCTTAGACATAAGGCGCTAAGGAGACCGTAAATGGCTGATACAAAGGCAAAGCTCACTCTTGGGGGTGACACTGCTATCGAACTGGATGTGCTAAAAGGCACGCTCGGTCAGGACGTAATTGACATCCGTACGTTGGGTTCAAAAGGCGTATTCACTTTTGATCCTGGTTTCACCTCCACCGCATCTTGCGAATCCAAAATCACCTTTATCGACGGTGACGAAGGTATCCTGCTCCATCGCGGCTTCCCCATCGACCAGTTAGCCACTGAATCCAACTATCTGGAAGTGTGCTACATCCTGCTGAACGGCGAAAAACCGACGCAGAAAGAGTACGATGAGTTCCGTACCACCGTGACGCGTCACACCATGATTCACGAGCAGATTACCCGTCTGTTCCATGCTTTCCGTCGTGATTCCCATCCGATGGCGGTCATGTGCGGGATCACGGGCGCACTGGCGGCGTTCTACCACGATTCGCTGGACGTAAATAATCAACGTCACCGTGATATCGCGGCGTTCCGTCTGCTGTCGAAGATGCCGACCATGGCGGCGATGTGTTACAAATATTCCATCGGCCAGCCGTTTGTTTATCCGCGCAATGACCTCTCTTATGCGGGTAACTTCCTGAATATGATGTTCTCCACGCCGTGTGAAACTTATGAGGTTAATCCGGTTCTGGAGCGCGCAATGGACCGTATTCTGATCCTGCACGCCGATCATGAGCAGAACGCATCCACCTCTACCGTGCGTACCGCAGGCTCTTCTGGCGCAAACCCGTTCGCCTGTATTGCAGCAGGTATTGCCTCTCTTTGGGGACCGGCGCACGGCGGCGCGAACGAAGCGGCACTGAAGATGCTGGAAGAGATCAGCTCCGTTGAACACATTCCTGAATTCGTGCGTCGCGCGAAAGACAAGAATGACTCCTTCCGCCTGATGGGCTTCGGTCATCGTGTTTACAAAAACTACGATCCGCGTGCCACCGTGATGCGTGAAACCTGCCACGAAGTGCTGAAAGAGCTGGGCACGAAGGACGATCTGCTGGAAGTGGCGATGGAGCTTGAGCATATTGCGCTGAACGACCCGTACTTCATCGAGAAGAAACTGTACCCGAACGTTGATTTCTACTCTGGCATTATTCTGAAAGCGATGGGTATTCCGTCTTCCATGTTCACCGTGATTTTTGCGATGGCCCGTACCGTAGGCTGGATCGCACACTGGAACGAAATGCACACCGACGGCATGAAAATCGCGCGTCCTCGTCAGCTTTACACTGGCTACGAGCAGCGTGATTTTACGTCTAATATCAAGCGTTAATGTTCAGTTGGGTGAGGCCTGATGCCCTCACCCCAACCCTCTCCCACGGGAGAGGGAGAACACACTAAAACGGTAACCTTCGGGTTACCGTTTTGCGTTTACCTGTCTGCGGTCGGATGCCCTCACCCCAGCCCTCTCCCACGGGAGAGGGAGAACACACTAAAAACGGTAACCTTTGGGTTACCGTTTTGCGTTTACCTGTCTGCGGCCTGATGCCCTCACCCCAACCCTCTCCCACGGGAGAGGGAGAACACACTAAAAACGGTAACCTTCGGGTTACCGTTTTGCGTTTACCTTTGGCATCCGGGGCACCAGTAAAAGGGTCTCGACGACAGCGTGGTCTTTTCGATGATTCCACCGCAGCGTTCGCAAGCCTTGCCCTGGCGGTGAAAGACCTTGAAGCGAAATAGCGCGCCATGATGCTTATTGTCATCCACCACACCGCGCGTGTTGTAGGACAAACGCGGAATCTCCAGTAATGCATGGGACAGCGCATCCAGCTGCGCATCGCTGAGCTGTGAGGCTTTATGTTGTGCCGCCAGCCCCACTTCCCACAGGATTTCTACCCGCAGATAGTTCCCTAATCCTGCCAGAAACGCCTGGTCGAGCAGCAACCCGGAAAATTGCCGGTTGCGAAACGTCGGCGATAACAGTCGTGCCTTAACATCTTCAGGCGTCAGGCGCAGATCGAGAACATCAGGACCGACCCGCTGTAGAAAGGGGTGCGTCAGCAGTTGCTCCGGCGTTAACATCTCGATATCCGAGGCGCTATAGAGCAAAATTGCCTTATCCGCCGCTTGCAGCTTGACCCGCAAAACGCGTGTCGTTTGCAGTTCTTCACCGGCATTGATCACCCGCCAGACGCCGTAAAGTTGATTATGGCTATATAACGTCAGGTTATGGGAAAAATGGGTCAGCAGGGCTTTACCACGCGTTTCAATATGCGTAACGGTTTGCCCAATGAGCCCGGCTTCAAACTGTTTCAACTGAGGAAAGGCAAACCACGCCCCGGTCAATGGTTTGCCTTTTATCGCCGCCTCCAGGCTATCCGCTGCACGGCGGATTTCCGGACCTTCTGGCATACTTACTCCCTGAATCAGTGCGTCGCACCGCCTGTTATTTTGATATCCGTGGTCTGGCGTAACGCCACCGTAATGGCGATTTCCAGCGCCTCTTTTACCGTCTCTGCCGCCATGCTGGGTGCCCCTGGATGTGCCGCCGCCTGCTGAGGAAGATAAGGAATATGGATAAATCCGCCCCTGGTTTCCGCCTGCCCGCTGATTTTATTCAGCAGGCCGTACATCACGTGATTACAGACAAAAGTGCCTGCCGTCTGCGACACGGAAGCCGGGATCCCGCGCTCACGAAGCGCAGCAACCATGGCCTTTATGGGCAGTGAGCTAAACCATGCTGTCGGGCCGTCCGGGACAATGACCGCGTCGACCGGTTGCTGTCCATCGTTATCGGGAATACGGGCGTCATCGACGTTGATCGCCACGCGCTCTACGGTGATATCCACGCGCCCCCCCGCCAGGCCGACAGCAAGGACTACCGCAGGCGAAAGCGCATCAATGGCTCCGTTCAGCACGGCTAAAGACTCACCGAAAACACAGGGTAACTGACGCGCCACTACGCGACAATTTTCAATGATCATCCCATCAAATTGTTTCACCACTTCCCAGGAGGGATTAATGCTTTCGCCCCCGAAGGGCTCAAAACCTGTCACTAATACAGTACGCATCGTCACTCCTTACAGGAACATCAGGAAATAGAGCAGGAAAACGTTCACGATCAGCAGCAGCACGCCGGTGGGCACCTGCGCCTTGATCACCGCGTTTTTATCCGGCAGCTCCAGCAGGGCAGCGGGCACGATATTGAAGTTAGCCGCCATCGGCGTCATTAAAGTTCCACAGTAGCCTGAGAACATACCAATCGCTGCCATCACCGCCGGATTCCCGCCATGCTGCAAGACCAGAATCGGAATCCCGATCCCCGCGGTCACAATCGGGAACGCCGCAAAGGCGTTACCCATCACCATCGTCAGCAGGGCCATCCCGATAGCATAGACCGCCACGGCGATAAACCGACTGTCCACCGCCAGATAGGTCTGGGTCAGCCAGGAGATCCCTTCTCCCACGCCGGCTGCGGTAAAGAGCAGGCCCAGGGTTGCCAGAATTTGCGGCAGGATAAATGCCCATCCGATGGAGTCCAGCAGACGGCGCGCCTCCTGAATCGGCTGATGCACCTTTTCATGCGTCATCTTCACCGCCATCGCCAGGCCAATCAGCGAGCCCACCGTCATGGAAAAGAGCGTCACCAGCGTGGAATGATTGCCCGGCCCAAACAGGCTCTCCTGTAGCCCAGGAATGTGATTAAACATCAACACACCGATCACCGTCACCACCGGAATCGCCAGGGCGGGATAAAACAGTCGGTTGCCCAGACGCTTCGCGCTGCTTTCACGCTCTTCCTGTTTACGCTGATGATAACTGCCCAGGCGCACGCCGCCGAAACCGGCAATCAGCGCTAATCCAACGACCGCGACGCCGACGGCAATATGCACCGTGCGTTTATCGCCCACCAGCTGATACGTCCAGTCGCCCAGGAGGAAAATCAGGCCGTACAGGCCCCAGAAAAGACCGGTGGTCAGACGGCGTGGGTTTGCTTTATCACGAAAGGACATCACCGCGACAATCAGCAGTACCAGCCCGGCGAGCCAGTACAGATAACTTTGCTGGAAATTCATGCGCGATCTCCCTGTCCGGTCGTGGTTTTTGCCAGTTCGCGTTCAAGATGTTTATCCAGCCGCCACAGTCGTGTGGCATGAATAATAAAGGCACAGAGCGCGGTCGGGATCCCCCAAAGCGCAATGTGCAGCGGCTCGGTCTGGATCCCACCGGATTCCAGCATAAAGTTATGCATAAAGATGATGGCGCCAAAGGCAACGAAGATGTCTTCTCCGAAGAACAGCCCCACGTTGTCCGTTGCCGCTGACATTGCTCTCAGGCGATAACGTACCGCACCCGGCAGCGCGCCATATTTTTTCTCCGCAGCACCTTCCGCCATCGGGGCCAGTAAAGGACGCACCATTTGCGGATGCCCGCCAAGACTGGTCAGGCCCATCGCTGCGGTGGCTTCACGCACAAACAGATAGACGATCAGCAGTCGGCCCGCGGTTGCACTGTGGATTTTGGCAATCCACGCCTGCGCCCTCTCCTTCAGCCCATGGCGTTCAAGCAGGCCAATGACCGCCAGCGGGATCAGCAGGATATACGGCAAATTTCGCGTATTCAGGAACCCTTCGCCAAGCTTTTCGAGGATGGTGGTGACGGGCATATGTGCCGCCACACCGGTGACAATGCCGGCAACGATGACCACCAGAACCGGATTGAAGCGTAAGAGAAACCCGACCACAATCACCGCAATACCGATGAGTGGCCAGAGGGAGAGCGTCTCTGCCATGATAAAATTCCTGTCGTTGTAGTGTGTTGTGTTTACTGTTGTGCGTTACGCACTGATTTTAATGTGGTTAATGCTAAATGCTTCACGCAGCCGACGGGCAAACGCCAGCGCATGTTCTCCATCACCGTGCAAACATACCGTCTGCGCCCGCACGTTTGCCCACTCGCCGGTAAGACTTTTAACCCGGCCATTCAGGACCATCTCCAGCGTCTGCGCCAGCGCCCGCTCTTCCTCTTCGATCAGCGCGCCCGGCTCGCTCCGTGGCACCAGACTCCCGTCGGCCCGATATCCGCGATCGGCAAAAACCTCTTCCCGGGTCACCAGACCGTAACGTTCACCCGCCCGGATAAGCTCACTGCCCGCAAGCCCCACCAGGATCAGGCCGGGATCGATGGCCTGCACCGCACGGGCGATAGCCTCTGCCAGTGCAGCGTCCTTCGCCGCCTGGTTATACAACATGCCATGCGGTTTAACGTGGCGGAGTTGCCCCCCTTCCGCGCGCGTGATGGCCTGTAATGCACCAATCTGGTACAGCATCTGGGCGAATACCGTGTCCGGAGGCAGGTTCATCGCCGTCCGCCCGAAGTTCTCCCGATCGGGGAAGCTGGGGTGCGCGCCAATGGCAACTCCCTGTTTCATCGCCTCGCGCACGCACGTCTGCATGGTCTCGGCATCGCCCGCATGGTAGCCGCAGGCGATATTGGCCGATGAGACCAGCTGTAACAGTGCGGCATCGCTGCCACACCCTTCACCCAAATCCGCATTCAGATCAACGACGATCATTCAACCTCCATGCCAGTTGTTCGATGTACTGCTTCTGCACGCGTCGCGCCTCAAGCGCGTCTTCCAGCGTGCAAAGGACGAAGTGGATCGGCTGCCCGAGAGGAATTTGCGCCAGATGGTACATATCGGCTTCAATAATGCAGGCAATACGGGGATAACCGCCGGTAGTTTGGGCATCGTTCATTAACACGATGGGCTGGCCGTTATGCGGCACCTGTATCACACCCGGTAAGAGACCGTGCGAGACCATTTCGCGATCGGTATTCCGCATCAGCTGTTGTCCCTGCAGACGATACCCCATGCGGTTACTCTGCGGGCTGAGCTTCCAGGGCAAACGCCAGAACGCATCCTGCGACGGCTGATCGAACTCATGATATTCCGGTCCGGGCAGCGCACGAATACGATTACTCCAGAGCAGCTGTTTGATCCCCTGTGCCTCTATGAACGGGCGTTGACCTTGCCCGAGCGGCAGCCTGTCGCCATCTTTGAGCAGGCGGCCTTCAAACCCGCCCATGCCGGTTTTCAGATCGGTGCTGCGCGAATTCATCACCACAGGGACATCAATACTGCCTGCAACGGCCAGATAACTTCTCACGCCGTGTTGCGGGCGACGAAGCGTCAGGCGCTGCCCGGCTTTCGCCCTGAGTCGCCAGCCGGTCCAGACAGCGGCATCGTCCAGAGTGGCTTCACATCCCGCGCCGGTGAGGGCAAACCAGGTATCCGCCTCAAACTCAACGCAACATTGACCCAGCGTGATTTCCAGCGCGGCATCATCAGGATCGTTACCCACAAGAACGTTAGCCATTTGCAGTGCCGGTTTGTCCAGCGCCCCGCAATAGCTGATCCCGGACTGCCGTTGCCCCATTCGTCCGCCATCCTGCACGGAGGTATAAAGCCCGGCACGTATCACTTTTAACATACGCCCTCCTTCTGGGGGACAAATCGCACCGTATCGCCAGGCCTTAACAGGACGGGTTCGTCACGCTGAGGATCGAACAGCGACAGGTCAGTGTGACCAATCAATTGCCAGCCGCCAGGTGAGGCCAGAGGATAAATCCCGGTCTGCGCCCCGCCAATACCGACCGATCCTGCGGGTACCATCAAACGCGGTTCCCCACGACGGGGGATTGCCAGCTGCGGCGGTAATCCACCCAGATAGGGGAAGCCAGGCTGGAAACCTAAAAACCACACCACATACTCAACCGAGGCGTGCAGCTCAACCACCTGTTTTTCGCTCAGGCCGGCGTGTCTGGCCACCTCACCCAGATCGGGCCCGGCTGCTTTTCCATAGACCACCGGGATGTCGATAAAGCGGGATTCAGGCTCCAGGGCCTCACTCTCCTCCCACCAGCGCTGCAATCGCTCAATCGCATCCAGCGCCACCGACTGGGGATTACGTAGCACTACGGTGATATTATTCATCCCCGGAATGGCTTCGACCACTTCGGGGATTTCTGCCAGCCGCTGGGTTAAACGCCAGATTCTTTTTTGCGTAGCCATCGTCACCGGAGGCTCAAGCTCCAGAACAACGGCCTTTTCGCCTAATAAATAACAACGCGCTCGCTGCACTTATGCACCTCTCATCAGGCGGGATTAGGGATATCAATAAAGGTGACGTCCAGATCGGTCGTTTCATTCAGCCATTCGCTTAAGGCTCGAATGCCGCCGCGCTCGGTGGCGTGATGCCCCGCCGCGTAGAAATGCAAACCCTGCTCACGCGCCGAGTGAATCGTCTGTTCAGATACCTCACCGGTAATAAAGGCATCCACGCCAAAGCGCGCCGCATTATCGATAAAGCCCTGCCCTCCCCCTGTACACCAGGCGATACGTTTCACTAAATCCGGCCCGGTATCACCGCTCCACAGGGGACGGCGACCCAGACGGGCTTCAATCCAGGAGGCCAGCTCCAGACCCGGTACCGGCATGGACAGTTCCCCCCATGGCACCAGCGGTTCAATTTCGCCCATCACCGTGATCCCCAATAGCTGAGCCAACTGGACGTTGTTGCCAAGCTCCGGATGGGCATCCAGCGGCAAATGCCAGCCGTAAAGGTTGATATCGTTTGCCAGCAGCGTTTTCAGGCGATTGCGCTTCATGCCACGAATAACGGGCGCTTCGTTTTTCCAGAAATAACCATGATGCACAATGACCGCATCTGCCCCCTGGCGTACGGCTTCATCCAGCAGCGCCTGGCTTGCGGTGACGCCGGTCACGACTTTCTGCACCGTTTCGCGGCCTTCGACCTGCAAACCATTCGGACCGTAGTCGCTAAAGCTGCCGCTGTTCAGCTTTTCATTAATCAGACTTTCCAGTTCGCTGTTTTTCATCGTGAGTCTCTTTAAGCTTTCCGGGCGGCTTCATAGGCCGCCAGCGTGGCGACGCGCGCCTGTTTATGATCGACAATCGGGCGAGGATAACGCAGGGTTTTCCCTACTTTATCCGCCCATCCCCAGGGTTCATGGATGGCTTTGTCTGGCACATCGGCCAGCTCCGGCAACCACTGACGAATAAACTCGCCGGTCGCATCAAATCGTTGCCCCTGGGTGGTCGGGTTAAATATGCGAAAATAAGGTGCGGCGTCGGTTCCCGTTGAGGCTGCCCACTGCCAGCCACCGTTATTCGCAGCCAAATCGCCATCAATCAGCTGAGAAATAAAATAACGCTCTCCGGTGCGCCAGTCGATAAGTAAGTCTTTCACCAAAAAACTGGCGGTGATCATCCGCAGACGGTTATGCATCCAGCCGGTTTCATTAAGCTGGCGCATGGCGGCATCCACAATCGGATAACCGGTTTGACCGCTTTGCCAGGCCTCAAGATGCGCCTCATTGGCCTGCCACTGAACTTTATCCGTCCAGCGGATGAAGGGCCGATGCTTACATAATTCAGGGTGATACGTCATCAGATGACGGTAAAACTCCCGCCAGATGAGCTCGTTCAGCCAGACCGCCCCGGCCCCCCCGTCCAGCGCCTGAGGTTGTTCTGCCAGAAGCCGATGCAGACACTGACGCGGTGATAATGCCCCCAGCGCTAAACAGGCCGACAGACGGCTGGTCCCCTCAATGGCAGGAAAATCGCGTTGGGTTTCATATTCACCCGCATGATGTTTGCAGAAATGGCGCAGCTGGGCGATGGCCGCTTTTTCATTATCAGGAAAGCGCGTGCTGTCGAACGCCTGCTGGGGGTAATCAAACTGAATGTCCGTCTGCGGCGGGACCTTCACCTCACGGTTTGCAGGGGCCGCAACGCACTCAGGTAAGCTCTCCTTCAGCCGTTTAATAAAGGCGTTTTTGAAGGGGGTGAACACCTTGTACATTTCACGATTGCCGGTCATCACGCTACCCGGTGGTAACATAACGCTGTCGTCAAATCCCTGACAGACCACCTCAGTCAGCGTTTTCTCCAGTTGCCTGTCGCGCTGCTGTTCATTGAACTCGTACTGATAGTTATAAAAAAGATGGCTGACCTCGTGTTGCGCGCAAATCGCCTGCACTTTTTTAACCTGGGCATCAAAGTCGCTCACCTCATCGTAAATCAGAGGGATACCCTTTTCAGCCAGCGCTTGCTGTAAATGATTCAGATGTGAACGCAGGCAGGCTGCCTGTCTCGGCGCCATGTCATGCCGCCGCCACTGCTCCGGCGTGGCAATAAACAGGGCGAGCACCTTTGCGTGTTGAGCGCGGCAGGCTGCCGCAAGCGCGATGTTGTCATGTACGCGCAAATCCGCGCGAAACCAAACCAGATGGGTGGGCATAAAACTCCTGGCAATTGTCCATTATGTCCGTAAGGCCATGCCATTAAAGAGAAAACGGCAGGCTTTTATGTACTTTGCCATGAAGTGTAGACGGGATGAAATAAAAAAGGCCGCCTGTAACGGCGGCCTTAACGCTACTTGTCTTGCGTAATCATGGTAAGGGCAACAAACCCGGACGGTTCATCACTCTTCACCACGAATACGCTGGCGACAATGAACGCGATGCATAGATAGCGTTTCATTATGCGGTCCCTGCAGCTAACCGCTCCACCGTTCACCACCGGTGATAAGTCGGTGGACTCAAGCTCTGAAGGAAGCTTGACTGACGGTTGGGGTAACACCTTTCCCGGGACCGGTGCCCATGTGCGAGATGGCGGAAAGGGACGCTGCATACTAAACGCCGTACGAACAAAGCGTCATCCGCAAAACTGTTCTTTAGGAATATATTTAGTGCGCAGGATTTTAATTTTTAAGTAAGCAGAAGTATGCTTATCATCCTCTGAAGGGAGCTTGAAAATCTTCCCAACGGACCGCGAATCCCGAGGGACAAAAAAACCGCCACATTGCTGTTGGCGGTTTTTTTATGCCTGTGTGGCGTCTTTTATTAGTAGAAATCGCAGGTCGCTTTCTCGGCCTGATCCATCCATACCGGCTTTTCGCTGGTTTTCGCCCAGACGCGGTGCAGATAGCTATAAAAACGTGCGCGATCTTTCCAGAAAAGCATCACCGGCAGCGCCAGTATTCCCGCCACTACGGCGAAAGCACGGCGTAAAAAGACCACATGAGCTGGATACGCTTTGTAAAAGTCCATTGTTTTCTCCCCTATAGTTGGCCGGAAACGTTATCCGGAAATCAAAATTGGTTATCTGGCTAAAATAGTACCGCTTTGTATGTAATTTTACTACTCATCCGACCACTATTTTTTATTCATTTAGTGAATATTTACAGTTTGCCCGTAATTAAGTTACAAAAAAGTTAACAAGATACTAACCATTAGTAAAACAATGGTTTTTCTGTCTTTATACTTTTTTTACACCTGCCTGCCGCATTTTTGCGAAATCTTTGCGCCGCAAATCCTACTGTTAGCACAAATACAAATGTCACCCGGAGGTGAATTGTGAGTGCAGGTCTGATTGCCGGCATTGTGCTGGTGTTCCTGTTATTGGGTTATCTGGTCTACGCCCTGATTAATGCGGAGGCATTCTGATGACTGCCCAGGCATTTTTACTTATTGGTGTTTTTTTACTGGTGCTCTTCCTGCTGGCAAGACCGTTGGGAACGCTGCTCGCCAGCATGATCAACAACGTCGCACTGCCAGGCGTGGGGACAGTGGAAAAAGGGATTTGGCGCGCGCTCGGTATTACCGATCGTGAAATGAACTGGCGTCAGTATTTGCTGGCCATCATCCTGCTGAACCTGTCCGGCCTTGCCTTCTTATTCACCCTGCTGATGCTACAGGGCATTCTGCCGTTGAATCCGCAAGGGCTGCCCGGTTTGTCCTGGCACCTGGCGCTCAATACCGCCGTCAGCTTTGTCACCAACACCAACTGGCAGTCCTATGCCGGTGAAACCACGCTGAGCTATCTCAGTCAGATGGTGGGGCTCACCGTACAAAACTTCCTGTCGGCGGCAAGCGGTATCGCCGTGATGTTCGCCCTGGCGCGCGCCTTTGCGCGTCAAAGCATGGGGACGCTGGGAAATGCCTGGGTGGATGTTACGCGCATCACCCTGTGGGTACTGCTGCCCCTTTCCTTGCTGATCGCCCTGTTCTTTATTCAGCAAGGTACCCTGCAAAATATTCTCCCTTATACCTCGTACACCTCGCTGGAAGGGGTGAAACAGATGCTGCCGATGGGGCCAGTCGCCTCGCAGGAAGCGATCAAAATGCTCGGCACCAACGGCGGGGGCTTCTTTAACGCTAACTCGTCCCATCCTTTTGAAAATCCGACGGCGCTGACCAATCTGGTACAGATGTGGGCGATTTTCCTGATTCCCGCTGCGCTCTGTTTTGCGTTTGGCGATGTGGTGAACGATCGCCGCCAGGGACGCGCCATTCTGTGGGCGATGTCGCTGATCTTTATCGTCTGCGTCGCGCTGGTGATGTGGGCTGAGTGGCAGGGAAATCCTCATTTGCTGGCGCTGGGTGCGGATAGCGCCATCAATATGGAAGGGAAAGAGAGTCGCTTTGGCATCCTGGCAAGCAGCCTGTATGCGGTGGTGACCACGGCGGCATCCTGCGGCGCTGTGAATGCAATGCATGACTCCTTCACCGCCCTGGGCGGCATGATCCCGCTGTGGCTGATGCAGATTGGCGAGGTGGTCTTCGGCGGCGTTGGCTCAGGTCTGTACGGCATGATGCTGTTTGTCCTGCTGGCGGTATTTATCGCCGGACTGATGATTGGACGTACGCCGGAATATCTGGGTAAAAAAATCGACGTGCGCGAGATGAAACTGACCGCACTGGCCATTCTGGTCACCCCGGCCCTGGTTCTGATGGGCACCGCGCTGGCGCTGATGACCGATGCCGGACGCAGCGGCATTTTCAACCCGGGCATCCACGGTTTTAGTGAGGTGCTCTACGCCGTGTCGTCTGCGTCGAATAACAACGGCAGCGCCTTTGCAGGCTTAAGCGCGAACTCCCCTTTCTGGAACTGTCTGCTGGCCTTCTGCATGTTTGTCGGTCGCTTCGGGGTGATTGTCCCGGTGATGGCCATTGCCGGCGCGCTGGTGAACAAAAAAATTCAGCCCACCACCAGCGGCACGCTGCCGACACACGGCGCACTGTTTATCGGCCTGCTGATTGGCACCGTATTGCTGGTCGGTGCTTTGACCTTTATCCCCGCCCTCGCGTTAGGCCCGGTCGCGGAACATCTTTCTTTACGTTAATTGTGCGGAGACATGCGTCATGAGTCGTAAGCAACTGGCCCTGTTAGAGCCTTCTCTGGTTCGTCAGGCGCTGATGGATGCGGTGAAAAAATTAAGCCCGCGGGTGCAATGGCACAATCCGGTGATGTTTATCGTCTGGATCGGTAGCGTACTGACCACCCTGCTGGCCATCGCCATGAGTACCGGTCACCTAGCCGGTCAGGCATCCTTTACCGCAGCCATTAGCGTATGGCTGTGGTTCACCGTGCTGTTTGCCAACTTTGCCGAGGCATTAGCCGAAGGCCGTAGCAAGGCGCAGGCTAACAGCCTGAAAGGCGTAAAAAAAACGGCCTTCGCCCGCAAACTGCGTGAAGCGAAATACGGAGCCCAGATGGATCACGTTCCGGCTGAAGATCTGCGCAAAGGTGACGTGGTGCTGGTCGAAGCGGGCGATATCATTCCCTGCGACGGTGAAGTGATTGAGGGCGGTGCTTCCGTCGATGAAAGTGCCATCACCGGGGAGTCTGCGCCGGTGATCCGCGAATCCGGCGGCGACTTTGCCTCGGTGACCGGCGGGACGCGTATTCTCTCCGACTGGCTGGTGATCCAGTGCAGCGTGAATCCGGGCGAAACCTTCCTTGATCGAATGATTGCCATGGTTGAAGGCGCGCAACGGCGTAAAACGCCTAACGAAATTGCCCTGACCATTTTGCTGATTGCCCTGACGCTCGTCTTCCTGCTGGCCACCGCGACGCTATGGCCTTTCTCCGCCTATGGCGGCACCGCGGTCAGCGTGACGGTGCTGGTGGCCCTGTTGGTCTGCCTGATCCCAACCACCATCGGCGGTCTGTTGTCTGCCATCGGGGTCGCCGGGATGAGCCGGATGCTCGGCGCAAACGTCATCGCCACCAGCGGACGCGCGGTGGAAGCCGCGGGCGATGTGGATGTTCTGCTGTTAGATAAAACCGGGACGATCACCCTTGGTAATCGTCAGGCGTCTGAGTTTTTACCTGCGCCGGGCGTGGATGAAAAAACGCTGGCTGATGCCGCGCAACTCTCTTCGCTGGCGGATGAAACGCCGGAAGGCCGCAGTATCGTGATCCTCGCCAAACAGCGTTTCAATCTGCGCCAGCGGGATGTGCAAAGCCTGAACGCCACCTTTGTGCCCTTCACTGCGCAAACCCGTATGAGCGGTATTAACATTCAGGACCGAATGATCCGTAAAGGGTCGGTTGACGCCATCCGCCGTCATATTGAGGCTAACAATGGGCATTTCCCGCCCGCGGTCGACACGCTGGTAGAGAACGTGGCACGTCAGGGGGCCACACCGTTAGTGGTGTGCGAAGGCGCAAATGTGTTGGGGGTGATCGCCTTAAAAGATATCGTGAAGGGAGGCATAAAAGAACGCTTTGCCCAACTGCGTAAAATGGGGATTAAAACGGTGATGATCACCGGGGATAACCGTCTGACCGCCGCAGCCATCGCCGCCGAAGCAGGGGTGGACGATTTTCTGTCTGAGGCCACACCGGAGGCCAAGCTGGCCCTGATTCGCCAGTATCAATCCGAAGGTCGTCTCGTCGCCATGACCGGTGACGGCACCAACGACGCCCCGGCGCTGGCACAGGCGGACGTGGCGGTCGCGATGAACTCCGGGACCCAGGCCGCTAAAGAGGCGGGCAACATGGTCGATCTGGACTCCAATCCCACCAAACTGATTGAAGTGGTGCATATCGGTAAACAGATGCTGATGACGCGCGGGTCGCTCACCACCTTCAGTATTGCCAATGACGTGGCGAAATACTTCGCCATCATTCCTGCCGCGTTTGCCGCCACCTACCCGCAACTCAACGCGCTGAATGTAATGCATCTGCACTCTCCGGCGTCGGCGATTCTGAGCGCGGTGATTTTTAACGCGCTGATCATCGTCATCTTGATCCCGCTGGCCCTGAAGGGGGTGAGCTACAAGCCGCTTACCGCTGCTGCCATGCTACGCCGTAATCTGTGGGTGTACGGCCTCGGCGGACTCATCGTTCCCTTTATCGGCATCAAACTGATCGACATTCTGCTTACCATTTTTGGGCTGGTTTAAGAGGCAAATCAAATGACTATGTTACGCCCGGCTATACTTCTTTTTATTCTTCTGACGCTGGTCACTGGCGGTCTGTATCCGCTGGCGACCACCGCTCTGGGTCAATGGTTCTTTAAGGATCAGGCCAACGGGTCGCTGATCGTTCAGAACAGTGAAACACGCGGTTCACGCCTGATTGGGCAAGATTTTACAAACGCTGGTTACTTTCAGGGACGTCCTTCCGCCACGGCGGAAAGACCGTATAATCCACTGGCTTCGGGCGGGAGCAACCTGGCAGGCAGCAACCCGGCGTTAGATGCTGCCATCACGGAACGCGTTACCGCATTGCGCCAGGCGAACCCGCAGGCCAGCCGCAAGGTTCCCGTTGAACTTGTGACCGCCTCCGCAAGCGGGCTGGATTACAGCCTGTCGCCTGAGGCCGTCGTCTGGCAAATCCCGCGCGTGGCGGCCGCCCGGCAGCTATCCACCGAAGCGGTGCGTCACCTGGTGGACGCGCACACCCAAAAACCACTGGTCAGTTTTATCGGCATGCCGGTGGTGAATATTGTTGAACTGAATCTGGCGCTGGATGCGAAAAGGAAAAACTAAATGACCGACGAGCCTTTGCGCCCCGATCCGGACCGGTTGCTTGAACAGACCGCGGCTCCCCATCGCGGCAAGCTGAAAGTCTTCTTTGGCGCCTGTGCGGGCGTCGGGAAAACCTACGCGATGCTCGCTGAGGCACAGCGGTTACGGGCGCAGGGGCTGGATATTCTCATCGGCGTCGTCGAAACCCACGGTCGTAAAGAGACCGCCGGGCTGTTGAGCGGGCTGGCAACGCTGCCCGCCCGCAACATCAATCATCGCGGTAGACGGGTGACAGAATTTGACCTTGACGCTGCCCTGGCCCGTCGCCCTGCCTTGATCCTGATGGATGAACTGGCGCACAGCAATGCGCCAGGTTCACGTCACCCCAAGCGCTGGCAGGATATTGAAGAGCTGCTGGAGGCCGGGATTGACGTCCTGACCACCGTCAACGTTCAGCATCTGGAGAGCCTCAACGACGTGGTCAGCGGTGTGACGGGAATTCAGGTTCGCGAGACCGTCCCCGATCCTTTCTTTGATTCTGCGGATGAGGTGGTGCTGGTGGACCTGCCGCCGGACGATCTCCGTCAACGTCTGCATGAAGGTAAAGTCTATATCGCGGGGCAGGCTGAGCGTGCCATTGAACATTTTTTCCGCAAGGGTAACCTTATTGCTCTGCGCGAGCTTGCGCTCAGACGCACGGCGGATCGCGTGGACGATCAGATGCGTGCCTGGCGCGACCGGCAAGGTCAGGAGCGCGTCTGGCATACGCGTGATGCCATCCTGCTGTGTATTGGGCACGGCAGCGGTAATGAAAAACTGGTCCGCACCGCTGCCCGTCTGGCGGCGAAATTTGGCAGCGCCTGGCATGCCGTCTATGTTGAAACGCCGCATCTTCACGCGCTGCCGGAACATCAGCGTCGCGCCATCTTAAGCGCGTTACGCCTGGCGCAAGAGCTTGGCGCAGAAACCGCCACGCTGTCCGATCCGGCAGAAGAGAAAGCGATTCTTCGTTACGCCCGCGAGCATAATCTGGGCAAAATTGTTATTGGCCGTCGCCAGCATCGTCGCTGGTTCAGCCGCGAATCGTTCGCCGATAAACTGGCAAAGCGCGCGCCCGATGTGGACCTGGTGATTGTGGCGCTCGATGACAAACCCGTCGCCCTCCCGCCACGTACGCCGGATGCCCGGTCAATCAGCGAAAAATGGCGCATTCAGCTGCGTGGCTGTCTTGTCGCGGTCGTGCTGTGCGCCCTGATAACCTTTGTCGCCAGCCAGTGGCTGATCGCATTTGATGCCGCCAACCTGGTGATGATCTATCTGCTGGGCGTGGTTATTGTGGCACTCTTTTACGGACGCTGGCCGTCCGTGCTGGCGACCATTGTTAACGTGGTCAGCTTTGACCTCTTTTTCATCGCACCACGCGGCACGCTGGCCGTCACCGATGTGCAATACATTCTCACGTTTGCCGTCATGCTTTCCGTCGGGCTGATTGTCGGTAATCTGACCGCGGGGGTGCGTTATCAGGCGCGCATTGCCCGCTACCGCGAGCAGCGCACGCGCCATCTCTACGAGATGTCCAAATCCCTGGCCGTGGGGCGCACGCCACTGGATATTGTGCACACCAGCGAACAATTTATCCGATCAACCTTTCATGCGAGCAGCCTGATCTTGCTACCGGATGAGCAGGGCAAACTGAGCCCATTGACCGCTGCGAGCGGAATGTCGCCGTGGGATGAGGCCATCGCCCGCTGGAGCTTTGATAAAGGGCTTCCCGCCGGCGCGGGCACCGATACGCTGCCTGGCGTTCCCTATCAAATTCTCCCGCTGCGAAGCGCGCAAAAACAGCTGGGTCTGGTGATTGTCGAACCGACAAACTTACGTCAGTTAATGATCCCTGAGCAGCAACGTCTGCTGGAGACGTTCACTCTGCTGGTGGGCAGCGCGCTGGAGCGGCTGGCGCTGACGGCAAGTGAAGAACAAGCGCGTCTGGCAAGCGAAAGGGAAAGCGTTCGTAACGCCCTGCTCGCGGCGCTTTCTCACGATTTACGCACGCCGTTGACGGTATTATTTGGTCAGTCCGAAATCCTGACTCTGGATCTGGCCAGTGAGAATTCACCCCATGCGCCGCAGGCCAGCGAAATTCGTCAGCATGTGCTGAACACGACGCGCCTGGTCAATAATCTGCTGGATATGGCACGCATTCAGTCTGGTGGTTTTAACCTGAAAAAAGAGTGGCTGACGCTGGAGGAAGTGGTCGGTAGCGCACTGAAAATGCTCGAGCCCGGATTTGGCGGGCACGCTATCGCCCTGTCGTTGCCGGAACCTTTAGCGCTGATTCATGTGGACGGACCGCTGTTCGAACGGGTACTGATCAATTTGCTGGAAAACGCACTAAAATATGCCGGACCCAGCGCCCATATCGGACTTAACGCCAGCGTGCACCACCAGATGCTTAAGCTGGAGGTCTGGGATGACGGACCGGGCATTCCCGCCGGACAAGAGAAAGCGATATTTGAGAAGTTTGCCCGCGGAAATAAGGAGTCAGCGATTCCGGGCGTGGGCCTGGGGCTGGCGATTTGTCAGGCCATTATTGACGTTCACGGGGGCGCCATCACGGCCCAAAACCGCCCGGAAGGCGGCGCCTGTTTTTGTGTTACACTGCCGCTGGATCCACCGCCCGAACTTGATGAATTACCAGAGGATTTGTGATTAACGTTCTGATTGTTGAAGACGAACTGGCTATCAGCCGCTTTCTGCGCACCGCGCTGGAAGGCGATGGCCTGCGCGTGTATGACGCCGGAACATTACAACGCGGTTTGATTGAAGCCGCGACCCGCAAACCGGATCTGGTCATCCTGGATTTAGGTCTTCCGGATGGAGACGGCATTGATTTTATCCGTGAGGTTCGCCAGTGGAGCCAAATGCCGATTATCGTGCTCTCGGCCCGCACCGAGGAGAGCGATAAAATTGCCGCCCTTGATGCCGGCGCGGACGATTATCTCAGTAAGCCCTTCGGCATTGGTGAACTGCAGGCCCGGCTGCGCGTGGCACTCCGTCGGCACAGCGCCACCACGCCGGCCGAACCGGTTTATACCTTTTCAGATGTGCGGGTCGATCTTGCCGCCCGACGCATACAGCGAGGGACAGAAGAGATCCACCTGACCCCAATTGAATTCCGTCTGCTGGCCGTTTTGCTCAATAACCATGGCAAAGTCCTCACTCAGCGTCAGCTGCTGAATCAGGTCTGGGGGCCTAACGCGGTTGAGCATAGTCATTATTTACGCATATATATGGGCCACCTCCGGCAAAAACTTGAAAAAGACCCCGCACGCCCTCTCCATTTATTAACAGAAACCGGTATCGGTTATCGCTTTATGTTGTGAATAGTTATTCACTGTATTACTCACTTGACTTTAAATCTTGCTGAAAATTATTTACGCAATAGCGCATTTGTTATTCCAATAATTTTTATGGGTGAATAAGCACAGCATAAAAACACATTGTTAACAATACAACAACAAAACAGGATTTTTATCGGTGATATTCACTTCTGGTGAATAATTATTTCTGATCAGATCGATTATTGGTGATCATCTTCACAGTTTACCTTCCTTTCCTGGATAAAATGACCGTGCTTTCAATTACTGAAAGGAAAATTAAGCATGGAAAACAATAATCGTTTAATGCCCCATATCAGGCGGACAACGCATATTATGATGTTCGCCCACCGCAACAGCTTTGACTTTCATTTCTTCAACGCCCGTTAGTCCCTCGATCCGGGTGCATTTGCTTGCAGGCTATACTGAAAACTCTTTTTAAACAGTTAATTGCCTGTTAAGACGTGCGCTGCCTCTCTTTAGATCCTGCCTTTGTCGCAACCGGACGGCATGGATTTAATCAATTAAAAGTCAATTAACTGATTATTTATCAGCGACCTGATATTGCCTTTTATTCCGGAAATATCGATTTCTTTTAATGAGGAATCGAGGGCCACTTATTATCTAAAATAACGAGTTGAACATGAATAAATTAAAAATTGCTGCCAGCCGTGCGTGTCCGGACTGCTTTACCACTACCCGTGAAACGGTTGAGGTAAGCGCCTCCGATTATATTGACGTTGCAGCCGTTGTCCTTGCTGTAGGCGATATTTTTAATGGCACCATAGAAACCATCGAAGCCACCGGTTTTGGCATTCCAATATTTATCGCCACCCATAAAGAAGAAATTGTCCCGGCGGAGTATTTATCGCGCATCCACGGCGTGTTTGAGTACAACGATAACAGTAACGACTTTTACGGAAGACAACTTGAGGCCGCGGCGCAAAAGTACGAAACACACTTGCGCCCACCGTTTTTCCGCGCGCTGGTCGATTACGTCAAACAGGGAAACAGCGCGTTTGATTGTCCGGGGCATCAGGGCGGGCAGTTTTTCCGTCGCCACCCTGCCGGCAACCAGTTTGTCGACTTCTTTGGTGAGACGCTGTTCCGTTCAGACCTGTGCAATGCTGACGTCGCAATGGGCGATCTGCTCATCCACGAGGGCGCACCTTGTATCGCACAACAGCACGCGGCAAAAGTCTTTAATGCCGATAAGACCTACTTTGTCCTGAATGGAACATCTTCCTCAAACAAAGTGGTACTTAACGCCCTGCTCACGCCAGGCGACCTGGTCCTGTTCGATCGTAACAACCACAAATCTAATCATCACGGCGCCTTACTTCAGGCGGGCGCGACACCGGTTTATCTGGAGACAGCCCGCAACCCCTATGGCTTTATCGGCGGTATTGATGCCCACTGTTTTGAAGAGCGCTATCTGCGCGAACAGGTGGCAGAGGTTGCCCCTTCCCGTGCGAACGATGTCCGTCCGTTCCGCCTTGCCGTGATTCAGCTGGGGACCTACGACGGCACCATCTACAACGCGCGCCAGGTCGTCGACAAGATAGGTCATCTGTGTGATTACATCCTGTTTGATTCCGCGTGGGTTGGCTATGAGCAGTTTATTCCCATGATGGCGGATTGCTCTCCGCTGCTGCTGGATCTAAACGAGAACGATCCTGGCATTCTGGTCACCCAGTCGGTCCATAAACAACAGGCTGGTTTTTCACAAACGTCTCAGATTCATAAAAAAGACCGCCATATCAAAGGGCAACAACGTTACGTACCGCATAAGCGCTTAAATAACGCCTTTATGATGCACGCCTCCACCAGCCCGTTTTATCCGCTTTTTGCCGCACTGGATATCAATGCCCGTATGCATGAAGGCCAAAGCGGACGCAACATGTGGATGGATTGCGTGGTGAACGGGATTGAAGCGCGCAAATTGATTTTGCAAAACTGTCATCATGTTCGCCCGTTTGTTCCGGAAAGCGTCGACGGCAAAGCATGGGAAAGCTGGCCGACCGCCGATATCTCCTCCGATCTGCGCTTCTTCCATTTTGTGCCTGGCGAAAAGTGGCATGCCTTCGAAGGCTATGCCGAGCATCAGTATTTTATCGATCCGTGCAAACTGCTGCTGACAACACCCGGCATCAATGCCCGCACCGGCGAGTACGAGGCGTTTGGCGTGCCCGCGACTATCCTCGCTAACTTCCTGCGTGAAAACGGCATTATTCCGGAGAAATGCGACCTTAACTCCATCCTGTTCCTGCTGACTCCGGCAGAAGACATGGGCAAGCTGCAACAGCTTATCGCACAGTTGGTTCGTTTCGAAAAACTGCTGGAAACTGATGCTCCGCTGCGGGAGGTTCTGCCTTCCCTGTACAGACAGCATCCGGAGCGCTACGCCGATTACTCACTGCGCCAGATCTGCCAGGAGATGCACGATCTTTATGCCCGTCATAACGTGAAGCAACTGCAAAAAGAGATGTTCCGTAAAGCGCATTTCCCGCGCGTCATGATGAATCCGCAGGAGGCGAACTTTGCCTATCTGCGCGGAGAAGTCGAGCTGGTTTCCTTGCGCGATGCCGAAGGCCGAATTGCCGCCGAGGGGGCACTTCCTTACCCACCAGGCGTGCTGTGCGTCGTGCCTGGCGAAGTCTGGGGTGATGCGGTGCTGCGCTACTTCATCGCGCTGGAAGAAGGGATCAATCTGCTACCAGGCTTCGCGCCAGAGCTGCAGGGCGTCTATATCGAAGAGTGTGATGGACGTAAACAGGTTCGTTGTTACGTGATTAAACAGCCTGCCGCTCAGCCTGCCCTGCTGAAAGGAGAAAAACTATGAGTAAATCCAATAATAAAATGGGCGTCGTACAGCTCACCATCCTGACGATGGTGAACATGATGGGTTCGGGCATCATTATGCTGCCAACCAAGCTCGCCGAAGTAGGCACCATCTCGATTATCTCCTGGCTGGTCACCGCCGTGGGCTCCATGGCGCTGGCCTGGGCCTTCGCGAAGTGTGGCATGTTTAGCCGTAAGTCCGGCGGGATGGGAGGGTATGCGGAGTACGCTTTCGGCAAGTCCGGCAACTTTATGGCGAACTATACCTATGGCGTGTCGTTACTGATTGCGAACGTCGCCATTGCCATTTCCGCCGTAGGCTATGGCACCGAGCTGTTCGGCGTCGCCCTGACTCCGGTGCAGATTGGTCTTGCCACGATCGGCGTGCTGTGGCTGTGCACCGTCGCTAACTTTGGCGGGGCACGGATCACCGGTCAAATCAGCAGTATTACCGTCTGGGGGGTCATTATCCCCGTGGTGGGACTGTGCATCATCGGCTGGTTCTGGTTTAGCCCGACACTGTATGCCAACTCATGGAACCCGCACCACGTGCCGTTCTTCACGGCAGTCGGTTCCTCAATTGCCATGACGCTGTGGGCCTTCCTGGGTCTGGAGTCTGCCTGTGCCAATGCCGAAGTGGTAGAAAATCCGGAAAAGAACGTCCCTATCGCGGTTCTGGGCGGTACGCTCGGCGCGGCGGTGATTTATATCATCTCCACCAACGTGATTGCCGGCATTGTGCCGAATATGGATCTGGCTAACTCTACCGCGCCGTTTGGTCTGGCTTTCGCCCAGATGTTCACGCCGGAAGTGGGCAAAGTGATCATGGGGCTGATGGTGATGTCCTGCTGCGGCTCGTTACTGGGCTGGCAGTTTACTATCGCGCAGGTGTTTAAATCGTCAGCGGATGAAGGTTACTTCCCGAAAATTTTCTCCCGCGTGAGTCAGTCAGAGGCGCCGATACAGGGCATGCTGGCGATCGTTATCTTCCAGAGCGGTCTGTCGCTGATGACCATTAGTCCCTCGCTGAACAGCCAGTTTAACGTGCTGGTTAACCTGGCGGTGGTGACGAACATTATCCCGTACATCCTGTCGATGGCGGCGCTGGTGATTATTCAGAAGGTGGCAAAAGTCGAGCCGCGTAAAGCAAAAATGGCCAATATCGTGGCACTGGTGGGCGCCATTTACAGCTTCTACGCCCTCTACTCTTCAGGACAGGAAGCGATGCTCTACGGTGCAATGGTGACCTTTATGGGCTGGACGCTGTATGGTCTGGTTTCACCGCGGTTTGAACTGAAGAACAAACACGGTTAAACAAACGCAAAACGGCAACCCTGGGGTTGCCGTTTTACTGTTTCACCCTCTCCCGGCGGGAAGGGGCGAGTGACCGTCCCGACGAACGCTTAAGCGTTTTTCAGCACTTCACTGACAATTTCTACCGCTTCTTTTTCAATCAGCTTACGGTGTTCGTCACCGAGGAAGCTTTCACAATAGATTTTGTAGGCGTCTTCCGTACCGGATGGACGTGCGGCAAACCAGCCGTTTTCCGTCATCACTTTCAGGCCACCAATAGACGCACCGTTACCCGGCGCGGCGGTCAGGCGTGCCGTGATAGGATCGCCCGCCAGCGTATTTGCACTCACCATCTCCGGAGAAAGCTTAGACAGCGCGGCTTTTTGCGCGGTGGTCGCCCCTGCCTGAATACGGTTGTAGCTGGGTGCGCCAAAGCGAGCGGCCAGCTCGTTGTAGTGCTCCTGCGGGTTTTTACCGGTGACCGCGGTGATTTCCGCTGCCAGCAGGCACATAATGATGCCGTCTTTATCGGTGGACCATGGCGTACCGTCGAAACGCAGGAACGACGCCCCGGCGCTCTCTTCACCACCAAAGCCGAAGCTGCCGTCATGCAGACCGTCAACAAACCATTTAAAGCCCACCGGTACCTCGACCAGTTTACGGCCCAGGTCGTTCACCACACGGTCAATCATGGCAGACGAAACCAGCGTTTTACCGACGGCGACCTCTTTGCCCCACTGCGGACGATGCTGGAACAGGTAGTTGATCGCCACCGCCAGGTAATGGTTCGGATTCATCAGGCCCGCAGGCGTGACGATACCGTGACGGTCGTAATCCGGATCGTTGGCGAACGCCAGATCGAATTTATCACGCAGTGCCAGAAGACCCGCCATCGCGCACTCGGAGGAGCAATCCATACGGATCGCGCCATCTTTATCCAGGTGCATAAAGCGGAACGTCTGATCGACCTGATCGTTAACAATGGTCAGATCCAGCTTGTAGAATTCAGCAATCCGCTTCCAGTATTCGATACCTGAACCACCCAGCGGATCGACGCCGAGTTTCAGGCCCGCTTTCTGAATCGCGGCGATATCCACGATCTCGGCCAGTCCTTCAATAAAAGGCTGAACCAGATCGCGCTCGGTCACATGACCAGACGCCATTGCCGCATCCAGAGATATACGTTTAACGCCTTTCAGGCCATCCGCTAACAGGGCATTCGCACGGTCTTCAACCACTTTAGTCACGTTGGTATCAGCCGGGCCACCATTAGGCGGATTGTACTTGATTCCCCCGTCATCCGGCGGGTTGTGCGATGGCGTGATCACAATGCCGTCGGCCTGTGCGCCACCCTTTTTGTTATGTTCCAGAATGGCGTTCGACACGGCAGGTGTCGGCGTATAACCGTTTTTTTCCTGGATGATGACATCAACACCGTTTGCCGCCAGCACTTCCAGCACGGAGATAAATGCCGGTTCGGAGAGAGCATGCGTGTCTTTACCCACATAGCATGGCCCGGTGATACCATTTTTGGCGCGCTCTTCCGCGATGGCCTGAGCAATGGCCAGAATATGCGGTTCGTTAAAGCTATGGCGAGCCGCGCTACCACGGTGGCCAGACGTACCAAACTTCACTGCGTGTTCTGCGTTGCCCACTTCCGGCTCTAATACATAGTACTGAGAGGTCAGTTGAGCGACGTTAATCAAATCGCTTTGTTGTGCAGGTTGACCTGCACGATCGTGATTTGCCATTGCCGGGGTCCTTCTTTTGCAAGGGTTAGATTGTACCGCAAACCTTTTCAATCAATTCCGCCGGGAACTGCATCGCCTGCATGATGTGTTCGATCATGCTGCATTTGCGTCCGGTATTGGTATTGGTGATCACCCAGTATGGTGTATCCGGGACGTGTTTGGGTTTGGTTTGGTTACCGTTTTGCAGCAGCGTCTGCTCATCGGCCGCAAAATAAACGCGGGTACGGCCGTGCAGAGACTCAGTCGCTTCTGCAAACGCTTTGTTATCGAGTGAATACAGTGTAGTCAGCACCAGCATAAAGCGGTTAACGGCCTTTTTCTGATCGGCGTATTCGTCAGAAAGAAGCAGCTCGCGCACGGCGCGGACCTTATCTTTTACCGGGGCGACCGTTTTTGCTTCCGCGACAGCCTGAGGCTGACGGATCTCTTTGGAAACCGGAGTTGCAGGCTGTGAAGCGGCGGAAAATTTCAGCATGCGCCGTAAAATGTCGGATGCGCTCTCGCCAATATGTCGCGTGTGGCTGGCAATATACTGATAAAGCTCATCATCAACTTCGATTGTTTTCATCTTAATCCAGTGCAATATCTTATCTGAATACAAGTCGTTGGGATTATAGGTTCAAATCCCAACCGCGGATAGGGTCAAGCCAGGATGGCGGCAAAAGTCAGATTAAACTGGATCCTTGCAGCCGGACGGCAGAATGGTCAACATAATACCCTAACCTGACACCCGTAAAAAAAGAACTTTGCCATGAAATTGAATAGCCGAGCGCAATCTGCACAATCGCCGAACAATAATTCCCCCATCGTACTGGTTCACGGCCTTTTTGGCAGCCTTGATAACCTGGGCGTGCTGGCTCGCGATCTGGTCAGCGATCGCGACATCCTGCAGGTGGATATGCGCAACCACGGGCTTTCCGGGCGCAGCCCCGAAATGAGCTACGCGGCGATGGCGCAAGATCTGCTGGAGACACTTGATGCAAACCACATCGAGAAAGCCACGCTGATAGGCCATTCAATGGGCGGCAAAGCGGTGATGGCGCTGACCGCACTCGCTCCGGCGCGAATCGATCAACTGGTGGTGATTGATGTTGCGCCGGTTGATTACGACGTGCGTCGCCACGATGAGATCTTCGCCGCGATTAATGCCGTTACGCAAGCCGGTGTCACCACGCGCCAGCAGGCCGCGACGGTGATGCGCGAGCATCTTGCAGAAGAAGGCGTGGTGCAGTTTTTGTTAAAATCCTTCGTCGACGGGGCATGGCGGTTTAACGTGCCGGTGTTGTGGGATCAATATCCTCAGATCGTGGGCTGGCAGCCGGTTCCCGCCTGGCAGCACCCTACCCTGTTTATTCGTGGCGGCAACTCGCCTTACGTCACCGAGGCATACCGCGATGCGCTGCTGGCGCAATTCCCGCAAGCACGTGCGCATGTGATTGCCGGTGCCGGTCACTGGGTACACGCTGAAAAACCCGACGCGGTGCTGCGGGCTATCCACCGCTACCTGAGTGAGAATGACATTTGATTAAAAAGCCAGCGACTGGATGCCTCAGCGCTGCCAGTCGTTGGCGTGTGGGTAGCGGTGATGTATGATGTCGCGCTCATCGCCCCGGCAATAGCAGGGCTGCCTGTTTTCCCCCGAAGTCTCTGAATCATGGCCAAAGAACAAACGGACCGTACGACATTAGATCTGTTCGCAACTGAACGTCGACCGGGACGCCCAAAAACAAATCCGCTGTCGCGTGATGAACAGCTGCGTATCAATAAACGCAATCAGCTCAAACGCGATAAAAGTCGCGGGCTTAAACGCGTCGAGTTAAAACTCAACGCGGATGCGGTGGACGCGCTGAATGAACTGGCCGACGCCCGTGATATCAGCCGCAGCGAGCTGATCGAAGCGCTGTTGCTTGAACAACTTCAGGCCCTGCAAAACACCAGGTGAAAGTCTGAAAATCTGCGCATTCTCATCAATCATGTAGCACAGAGTGCAGTCCGGCATGATAGCTGTTTCCGCTACCTTACCTGTTCTGCTATGATTGCCCTTATCCGTGGACAATTTGCGCCACCATACCATTAAGTTTCAAGAGGTTATTTTACTCATGGCAATCATCGGCATTTTTTTCGGCAGCGATACCGGTAATACCGAAAACATCGCAAAAAATATTCAGAAACAGCTTGGTAAAGACGTTGCCGACGTGCATGACATTGCTAAAAGCAGCAAAGAGGATCTCGAAGGTTACGACATCCTGCTGCTGGGCATTCCAACCTGGTATTACGGCGAAGCGCAGTGCGACTGGGATGACTTCTTCCCGACGTTAGAAGAAGTCGACTTCAACGGTAAGCTGGTTGCGCTGTTTGGCTGCGGCGACCAGGAAGATTATGCAGAGTATTTCTGCGATGCACTGGGCACCATTCGCGACATCATCGAACCGCGCGGTGCCGCGATTGTGGGCCACTGGCCAACGGCTGGCTATCACTTTGAAGCGTCCAAAGGCCTGGCGGATGACGATCACTTTGTCGGCCTGGCCATCGATGAAGATCGCCAGCCAGAACTCACCGCAGAACGCGTCACGCAGTGGGTAAAACAGATTCGTGAAGAGCTGAACCTCGACGACATTCTGAATGCCTGATTGATCATACGGCGCAGCTTTCAGGCTGCGTCGCATTGATAGGTATTTCCAATTAAAATAATTGCTACAAATTTTTAACTTTTGCTTTCAGACCTGTACAATAACCCAGGTTAAAGTGGACGCATTCGCCCAACTTTGTTGGCGATACCACGTTTTTATAAGCATACTTTGCTTGAGACTTGCAGTTTTCATTTAGCCATGGCAGTTCTATAATGAGACGCATTATCCCAAGTGCATTTTCTGTCACTTCTTCTTTAGAAGTGAATCGTTTAGCAACAGGACAGATTCCGCATGACTGACAACAATACCGCATTAAAGAAGGCTGGCCTGAAAGTTACGCTTCCTCGTTTAAAAATCCTGGAAGTTCTGCAAGGGCCGGACAATCATCATGTCAGTGCGGAAGACTTGTACAAGCGCCTGATCGACATGGGTGAAGAAATTGGACTGGCGACCGTATACCGTGTGTTGAACCAGTTCGATGACGCTGGCATTGTCACCCGTCATAACTTCGAAGGCGGTAAATCCGTTTTTGAACTGACACAGCAGCATCACCACGACCACCTGATTTGCCTGGATTGCGGCAAAGTGATCGAATTTAGCGATGATTCCATTGAAGCGCGTCAGCGTGAGATTGCCACTCGCCATGGCATCCGTCTCACCAACCACAGCCTGTACCTTTATGGTCACTGTGCTGAGGGTGATTGCCGCGAAAATGAACATGCGCACGACACCAAATAAGGTGTCATGACAGAATATGAGCCAGCCGACAGGTTGGCTTTTTTTATGCCTGACGTTTAGCAAAAAAGCCCGGTGGCGCTGCCTTTACCGGGCCTGCAGAGTGTTACTCCCCACAGGCCAGAACAGTGCAACGCCACCGGGCGTTCTGGTCGCTTATCAGTTGCTATTGTTGCTGCGGATCTCCTGCCAAATCTTATCGCAGCGGAGTGCCACTTCCTGGTCGTTACCCGTTTTACGCGCCTGAATGCAGGCCTGATAATCCATCACCCGCACATTTTCCTGCGTGGCGAACTGCTCGTGCGTCTTCTCTTTCTTAAGCACATTCAGCACACTCTGACAGGCCTCGATTTTTTCAGGCGACCCTTCGGCCGTATTGATGCACGCGCTATAGGCCTCTTTAAGACGTGAGTCCTCTTTTGGGGCCTGCTGCTGCACGCAGGCGGTCAACGCTGCGGCCATCACCATAATCAGGACGATTTTTTTCATCATCATAGCCTCTCGTCCAGCGGGCCTGACCCGCTGGCCCGTTTATCAGAAAATAGTGAAGGGGGCGATAACCATGAACTTCACGTCACGTTCGTCCTGGAAGATGTTGCCGTAACCGCCCGCATAGCTAGGAATGTCGGAGTGGTTGTCGTACTGGGTGAAGTGCAGTTTAAACATCGTGCCTTTGGCGCGACCCTCCTGCAGTGTGTAAATAGCATCCAGGCTATAGGAAGACTCTTTCAGGCGGTAGTTAGGATCGTAGTACGCATCCGGGGTCGCCATATCTGCAGGCTTCGCGTCCCAGGCGTAGGCATAGGATGCACCGACTGCCCAGCCTGGCAGATTCCAGTTTTTCAGATCGTACATTGCACCGAAGAAGAGGGCTTTTTCGCCATCGGCGTTAAAGTCAGAGCGGTTATCCCACCAGATATCGAGACGACCATTTGACGAGGCGTAGGTTGGCGTCATACGTTGCAGGAAGTAGCCCTGTTGCCCTTCCGCTTTAACCATTGTGCCTTCAAGACGCAGATCGACCTGACCAATTTTATAACCAAAGGTCAGTGCCTGCAGCCATGCGGTTCCGTCATAAATATCGTTGACGCTGCCGTTGCTGGCTTTATCACGGGTGCCGTAGAACTGGTAGGAAGTGGTTAACGGGCCGCCCACGATATCAAATTTGTAGCTTGCCTTAGCAAAGTACTGGTCGATATAGCCTTCGGCCTGACCAAAGGCGGCCTCAAGTACCAGATCGTTTTTAAAATCGTACTTCGCGCCCAGCGAGTGGAGATATTCCACTTTGGTCTTTTTGTCATTCTGATAGAACTTGTCCATCTCGATGTGCCATGGCGCTTTGTACTCGTTGGTCCACATATAGGAGAAGCTCAACGCACCGGCATCGCCGTAGTCAAAATTCGCGCCCGCTTCTGCCCCCTGGTAGGTGCCCGGCATAAAGCTCCAGTGCGGCGCTAACAGGGTTTGCCCCGTTGGCTGAATATACCCCCCACGCGCCCAGACCGGACCATATTTAAATTTCGCTGCGGCTTTATAAAGGCTGACACCACTCTTATCGCCAGACCAGTCCTCTTTATAGGCTTTATTGCTGGAGGAGAAAGCGATTTCATTAGGATGGCCGCTGTCACCATTTTCGGCCATTTCAATGGCCGTAAAGGCGGCAATATCCAGACCAAACATATCCGCCGCATAACCTGACTGGAAATCAAGGTTGGCGTTCCAGGTGGAGTGCGCGAGGTTTGTTTTGTATTTGTCTTCGGTGACATCTTTACGGTCACGTTCACGTTGCCAGTAATAAATACCGCCCGTAAGCGTTGAATCATCGATAAAACCGGCTGCATGAGCCTGGGGAGTGATGACGAACCCCGACATTGCTGTGACACCGGCAATAGCCAGCGCCAGCGCACTACGTTTGCCACTGAACGTACGCATAAAATGTTCCTCTTTGACATATAAATTGCTGTTACCAAAGGAAAACAGCGAAAAAATAAAAATGAAAAAGTAGCGTTGAGAAAAACCTCGCAGACTACAGTGAATAGACTATTTTTCGCGACGCGAATTATCAATAGATTTCTGTAACGGGAATGTGAAAATATGAGCAACTGCACATATTCTATTTCTTTCTGTTACATTTCAGCCGTGGGGTAAAAAATGAAAACACAGCAAAAATAATTGTTGTTTTCCATAGATATGTAAACGGTTTCATTCTTTTGATATTTATCAAACAAATAAAATACCCTCAATAGATTCACAAAATAACGTTTCACCTCCTGCTAATTAATTCGCGCCACAAACAAAATATTTTACGCCCTCACCCACCGTTATCCCCGCCGACAAAATGTGACAACGATCCTTTTTTAACCACAAAAACCACCTTTTGCTCAGGGTTATTATTGACAAATTTCAACGACCACCTTAATTAACACCTCAGGTTATACGTATAAGTTGAGAGGAAGATGAAAAAGAGGGTGACACAGCGGGACGTTGCGAATCTGGTTGGCGTGTCGCAAGCGGTGGTCTCAGTCGTGCTGAATAACGGGAGTCACGCCTACCCGCAGGAGACGGTCGCCCGCGTCGAAGCGGCGGCAAAACAGCTGGGTTATGTTCCTAACCGTTTTGCTCAGGCGCTCAAAACCAATAAAACCTTGTCCGTGGCCTGCATTATTCCGGATATCACCAACCCTTTTTATGCCTCACTGATACGCGGCGTACAGTCCGTGATGGACGAACATCATTACGATGTGATTGTCGCCAGCACAGACGGCCTACGTGAAAGGGAGCTGCATTTTTTGCGCTGGGCCGCGCAGGGCCGGGTAGACGCCGTGATCGGCACCTTTTTTAACACCGGGATGGCTGATTTTGAACCCTATCTACAGGCCGGGATACCGATCGTGCGCATTGAAGCCGGGGAGAAAAAAACCGGCCCTTTACCCCTCCACACCCTTTTTATTGATAACGTCGCCGCCGCCCGTGAGGCTGTCGACTATCTGTTGTGTAAAGGTCACCAGAATATCTGGATGATTGCAGGCACGGGGGGGCCGCAACACGCGAGGGCGAAGGGGTATCAGCAGGCAATGGAGCTGGCAGGCCTGCTCCCACAGATCCTCTCACACCCTGATTTTACCGAGCAAAGTGGTTACCAGATGGCAATCCAGCTTTTCAGCCAACGGGAACGACCAGACGCTATCTTTGCCGCCAACGATTTAATGGCCATCGGGGTGATGCGGGCGGCCAGAGAAAAAGGGATTGCCATCCCCGCCCAGCTTGCGGTGATTGGTTTTGATGATATTCCCGCCTCCGCGCTGGTTACCCCTTCCCTGACGACCCTGGCACAATTTCCCGAACAACTCGGCATGCGGGCAGGCTCCATTCTGATGGCTCCTGATCCCAGCGCCCCACCCAATCAGGGCAGCTCGACTGCAATGCCCTGGCGTTTGATCACACGAGAATCGGCCTGATGGGCCAACCAAAGAAAAAGGATAGTGTAGATGGAATTACCTTCTGATTATGAATCCCGGGTTTATGCAGGTGTGTTAGGGAAATTAATCGGCGTCTATCTTGGGCGCCCCTTTGAAGGCTGGACCTATCAAAAAATCATGGAGGAGCTGGGTCCAGTCGAGTATTACGTCCATGAAAAATTTAACCGTCCCTTAGTGATCACTGATGATGATGTCGCAGGGACATTTACCTTTATTCGCGCGCTGGAAGATTATGCCTTGCCGCCGGATCTGACGTCGGAGCAGATAGGACATTGCTGGCTGAATTACATCATTGATAAACGCACCATCCTTTGGTGGGGAGGCAATGGTAACTCGACCGAGCACACCGCATGGCTGAACCTCAAAAAAGGGATCCCTGCCCCACTGAGCGGGGCTATCGAAACCAACGGTAAAACCATCGCGGAGCAAATCGGCGCACAAATTTTTATTGATAGCTGGGCGTTGGTGGCGCCAGGTCAGCCCGAGCTGGCGGCGACGCTGGCAAAAAAAGCGGCCAGCGTGAGCCATGACGGTGAATCTGTGCATGCCGCGATGCTGTGGGCGGCAATGGAGTCTCAGGCGTTTATATGTCAGGACATTGATAAGCTGCTTGAATGTGCTTTATCCGTCATCCCTGAGCATTCAGATATCGCCAGGCTTGTCGCCGACGTCCGTCGCTGGCGGTATGAAGACAACGACTGGCAGGTCACGCGGCAGAAAATTGAAGAACACTATGGATACCATAAATATCCCAGCAACTGTCACGTGATCCCAAACCATGCGTTGATGATTATGGCGATTCTGTATGCGCCCGATAATTTCCAGCAGGCGCAGTGCATTGTTAACACATCAGGTTGGGATACCGACTGTAATGCAGGGAACGTCGGCTGCCTGTCCGGCATCATGCTGGGGCTAAAGGGCATTGACGAGGGGCCAGACTGGCGCGGCCCGCTGGCAGACAGAATGCTGATCTCCTCGGCAGATGGCGGATTTTCCATTAACAACGCCGTGCGCATAACCGATTATCTGGTTGGACTGGGGCACCAAATTGCCGGCCTGCCTCGTCCTGAAGCGAAAAAAGCAGGCGCGCAGTACCACTTCTCACTGCCGGGCAGCGTACAGGGTTTTCGCTGGCTGAATGAGACGAACGCCGTACCGGTTGAGGTGGGTAATGAGGCGTACGAGGGTCGGCAGATGCTGAGCCTCCGCTATCCCCCTCTTGCGCCGGGACGTCATGCCAGCGTCACGACGCAGACCTTTACGCCGCCAGAAATTGTCGACATGCGTAGCTACGACTTAATGGCAACCCCGCTGATCTATCCAGGTCAACGGCTACAGGCCGACGTTATTGCCCCTGCCAGCAATACCGCGTCGCTTAACGTCCAGCTCTGCTACCGGGTTTATGATGAAAACAACTGCCTGACGCCCTGCTATGGCGAGGCGCAGCAACTTTTGCCAGGCGATACGGCCACCCTCTCACTGGTTATTCCCGACTGCAAAGGCCAACCGATTGGAGAAGTCGGCGTCACCCTTAGCAGCCACGCACCCTTTGCCTGTGGGCAGCTCCTCGTCGACAGTATGCGCTGGGATGGCGCACCAAAACTGACCCTTCGTAAGCCCAAAGGAGAGAACAATTTCTGGTGGCGGGCGTGGGTTAACGGCGTGGATCTCTTCTCGCGACATTATCCAGCCAGTTTCCGCATCTCTAAAGAATATGAGGAAGGCCTCATTATTCACGGCACCCGGCAGTGGACTGACTACCGGGTGCGAAGTGAAATCACCCTACATTTGGGCGAGTACGGCGGTCTTGCTTTCAGGGTGCAAGGGATGAGGCGCTACTACGCGGTGCGTGTTCTCCGTAGCGGACATGCCCAGCTCATTCGCGTGCGTGACGAGACCACCTGCATTCTGGCCGAGACGGTACTACAGGATGTGTTTGAAAGACCTTTAACGTTCGATATTACCGTGAAGGATCGCTGCCTTACCGCGACCGTGGACGGAAAATTGCTCTGTGCGGAAGACAACGCGCCCGGGGCATTCTGTGATGGAGGCGTAGGGTTGCTCATTTGTGCCGGGGCGTTATCCACGGATGCTATCCATATCGACGGTGGTTGCGAGTAACAGGATCTAATGACAAGGAGTTTTCAATGAAACCATCTACCACAGTATTGCTCTCGTTATTCACCGCCGTGGCGTTGCTCTCAGGATGTAAACAGGATGAAACCCAGCAGGTGACCATCGAATTTATGCACTCGGCCGTTGAGCAAGAGCGCCAGGCGGTGATTAGCCAACTGATTGATCGTTTTCAAAAAGAGAACCCGGAGATCGTCGTTAAGCAGGTCCCCGTGGAAGAAGATGCTTACAATACCAAAATCATCACGCTTGCCCGTTCCGGATCGCTGCCGGACGTTGTCGAAGTGAGTCATGACTACGCCAAAGTGATGGATAAAGAGCAATTAATCGACCATAACGCGGTAAAAACACTGATAGATACCCTGGGTGAGGATGCCTTTTATGATGGCGTCCTGCGCGTGGTGCGCACCGAAGACGGCACAGGCTATACGGGGGTGCCCGTTAGCGCCTGGCTTCAGGGGATCTGGTATCGTAAATCGGTTCTGGCGAATGCCGGGATTGAAGAACCGAAAAATTGGGCACAGTTACTGGATGCCGCACGCAGATTGACCCATTCCCGGGATAAAAAATATGGTATCGCGTTGCCGACGGCGGAAAGCGTGATGAGCGAACAAACCTTTTCACAGTTCGCCCTGTCAAACAGCGCCAACGTCTTTAACGCCGAGGGCAAGGTCACCGTCAACTCGCCGGAGATGCTTGCCTCGCTTAATTATTATCGCGAGCTGGCCCGCTGCACCATGCCCGGTTCAAACAGCGTGATGGAGATTAAAGATGCCTTTATGAATGGCACCGCGCCGATGGCTGTCTATTCGACCTATATCCTGCCAGCCGTTCAGCAGCAGGGAATGCTGGACGATCTGGGCTTTGTTGTTCCCACTGAAAAAATGCCCGCAGTATTTGGGGTAATTACCGCGCTAACGCTGACAATAGGTCAAACGGAGCAAGAAACCGAGGCATCCCGTAAATTTGTCACCTTTATGGAACAAGCGCAGAACGCCGCCGAGTGGGTCTTAATGTCGCCGGGGGCCATGCTGCCGGTCACAAAGGCCGCTGCTGAACATCCCGCCTTTAAAGACAGCCCGGCGATAAAGGTCTATGGCACGCTGCCCGCGCAATTAATGGCTCAGTACCCGCATATGCAAGTCTTTGGCTCGGTCGGTGAGAAGAACTTTACCCGAATGGGCGATATTACCGGGTCTGCGATCCTGGGTGAGATGGTGAACCAGGTTACGGTCGGTAATAAGGAGGCCGCGCCGGTGCTGGAACGTAGTCAGCAACGCATACTGGAGCTGATACAACAACGTTAAACGTAAAAAAAACGCCGCTGAATGCGGCGTTTTAGTCAGCGTCAGCAGCTTATTCGCCAGCTTTCGCCCATGTATCACGCAGACCTACAGTGCGGTTAAACACCAATTTATCCGCCGTTGCATAGCGGCTATCGAGACAGAAGTACCCTTCTCGCTCGAACTGGAACGCTTTACCCGCTTCTGCGGCTTTCAACGAAGGTTCTGCGAAGCCCTGCTTGATCACCAGTGATTCCGGGTTCATCACCGACAGGAAGTCTTCTGCAGCGCCGGGATTCGCTACGCTGAACAGACGATCGTACAGACGAATTTCAACAGGCAGTGCGTGGGCAGCGCTCACCCAGTGGATCACGCCCTTCACTTTACGACCATCGGCCGGATCTTTGCTCAGGGTTTCAGCATCATAGGTGCAGAAGATGGTTGTAATGGTGCCGTCGGCATCCTTTTCAACGCGTTCTGCTTTGATCACGTAGGCGTTACGCAGACGCACTTCTTTGCCCATGACCAGACGTTTGTACTGTTTGTTAGCTTCTTCGCGGAAGTCAGCACGATCGATCCAGATCTCACCGCTGAACGGCACGTCACGGCTGCCCATCTCCGGTTTAGAGGGATGGTTAGGCATCGTAACGAGTTCGCTTTCACCCTGCGGATAGTTTTCGATAACCAGCTTAACCGGATCGATAACCGCCATCGCACGCGGTGCGTTTTCGTTCAGATCTTCACGAATACAGGACTCCAGAGACGCCATCTCAATGGTGTTGTCCTGCTTGGTCACGCCAATGCGCTTACAGAATTCGCGGATCGCCGCTGCCGTATAGCCACGACGACGCAGACCGGAAATGGTCGGCATACGTGGATCATCCCAGCCTTCTACGTGCTTATCCGTTACCAGCAGATTCAGCTTACGCTTGGACATCACGGTGTATTCCAGATTCAGACGAGAGAACTCGTACTGACGCGGATGCACAGGAATGGTGATGTTATCGAGAACCCAGTCGTACAGACGGCGGTTATCCTGGAACTCAAGCGTACACAGTGAGTGAGTAATGCCTTCCAGCGCATCGCTGATGCAGTGGGTAAAGTCGTACATCGGGTAGATGCACCACTTGTTACCCGTCTGGTGGTGTTCGGCAAACTTAATACGGTACAGAACCGGATCGCGCATCACGATGAACGGCGAGGCCATATCAATTTTGGCACGCAGACAGGCTTTACCTTCTTCGAAGCCACCCGCACGCATTTTTTCGAACAGCGCCAGGTTCTCTTCAACACTGCGATCGCGGAACGGGCTGTTTTTACCCGGCGCGGTCAGGGAACCACGGTATTCGCGGATCTCTTCAGCAGACAGCTCGTCGACGTACGCCAGACCTTTATTAATCAGCTCGACCGCGTAGGCGTACAGCTGATCAAAATAGTCAGAGGAGTAGCAGATATCGCCAGACCAGTTGAAGCCCAGCCATTGCACGTCGTTCTTGATGGACTCTACGTATTCGATGTCTTCTTTTACTGGGTTGGTGTCATCGAAACGCAGGTTGCACTGCCCCTGATAGTCTTGCGCGATACCAAAGTTCAGGCAGATGGATTTTGCATGACCAATGTGCAGGTAGCCGTTTGGCTCCGGCGGGAAACGGGTATGCACTGTGGTGTGCTTACCACTGGCCAGATCTTCATCGATGATCTGACGAATAAAGTTACTCGGGCGGGCTTCAGCCTCACTCATCGTGGATTCCTCAAGGCGTAAATAACGTATAACGGCATATGATCTTATAAGCCGGACGCAGTGACAACCCTTAAAACGTCCCTGAAGTAAATAATGGGGATATTTGCTGCAAAAAAAAGCGGCAGGGAATATCCCCGCCGCTGAAGGCATGACTCTACTCAGGAGCGATTACTTGCCTTTAATCTCGTACAGTGGCGTCTGGCCCGCAACAACCTGACCTTTCGCCTGGATGACCAGGCCACTGAAGTCGTCGATGTTGCTGCAAACGACCGGGCTAATCATGGAACGCGCATTCGCGTTCAGGAAGTCCAGATCCATTTCCAGAATCGGCTGGCCTGCCACCACTTCAGCGCCCTCTTCCACCAGACGCGTAAAGCCTTTACCGCCAAGCGCGACAGTATCGATGCCCATATGGACGACGATTTCCGCGCCTTTTTCCGTTTCCAGGCAGAATGCGTGGTTGGTGTTGAAGATTTTCACAATGGTACCGGCTGCCGGGGATACAACGGTTTTCTCCGTTGGTTTCACCGCCACACCGTCGCCAACAGCTTTACTGGCGAAAGCTTCATCTGGCACTTGTTCAATCGCAACGACTTCACCGGTCACAGGTGAGACGAGTGAAGCGATAGTGACCGCATTAGGCACTGCCTGTGGCTTCGCCACCGGGGCAGCTGCTGCGGGTGCGCTATCCGCAGATACCGCCGCAACCGGACCACGTGCGACGACTTTCTTCATTTCGTCGCCGATAGATTCCGCTTTTGCACCCACAATGACCTGAATGGTCTGTTTGTTCAGTTTCACCACGCCGGAAGCACCCAGGCGCTTACACATGGCATCACTGACGCGGCCAGAATCTGCCACCGTCAGACGCAGACGGGTAATACAGGCGTCAATCGCTTTCAGGTTATCGGTACCGCCCACTGCTGCGATGTAATTCGTCGCCAGCTGGGTTAATCCCTCTTCCGTATTGCTGTTGGCTTCTTCGCTAACGATCTCATCGTCTTTATCTTCACGACCTGGGGTTTTCAGGTTGAACATGCGGATGACCGCAGAGAACAGAACGAAGTAAATGGCAAAGAAGACCAGACCCATGACCACCAGCATCCAGACGTTTTTACTTGCCGCTGGCAGGTTGTACATCAGAACGTAGTCAATGGCACCCGCAGAGAACGAGAAGCCAGCATGGATGCCCAGCAGCGTGGCGACATACAGGCTGATACCGGTCAACACCGCGTGCAGGAGATACAGCAGCGGAGCCAGGAACATGAACAGGAATTCCAGCGGCTCGGTAACGCCGGTCAGGAAGGCCGTAATTGCGACGGACAGCAGCATACCGCCCACCATTGGACGACGTGCTTTAGGCGCGGCAAAGTACATCGCCAGTGCGGCACCAGGCAGACCAAACATCATGATTGGGAAGAAGCCAGACATGAACATACCCGCAGTGCCGTCACCCGCGTAGAAGCGGTTAATGTCACCGTGGAAGACTGCGCCGGCTGCGTTGGTGAACTCACCAATCTGGAACCAGGCAATGGTATTCAGAACCTGATGCAGACCCGTTGGGATCAACAGACGGTTAATGAAGCCAAAGATGCCTGAACCCAATGCGCCCGCAGAGACGATCCATTCGCCGCCTGCATGGATTGCATGCTGAACCGGCGGCCAGACGTAGCCAAAAATCGCCGCCAGGATCAAACAGAAGAAGCCTGTCGCGATCGGTACAAAGCGTTTACCACCGAAGAAGCTCAGGAAATCAGGCAGTTTGATACCGGACCAACGGTTGTAGACAGCACCACCGACGAGACCGGTAATGATACCGGCCAGTACACCCATATTGATTTCCGGGTTGATGGTGACCATCGCTTTGGTCAGGATAAAGTAACCTACTGCACCTGCTAACGCTGCCGCACCTGCGCTGTCTTTCGACCAGCTAGAGGCCACACCGATGGCAAAAATCAGCGCCAGGTTATCAAAGATTGCGCCGCCCGCTTGCGCGATGAACGGTACATTAAGAAGATCGGGTTGCCCAAATCGCAGCAACAGCGCTGCCACCGGCAATACAGCGATAGGGAGCTGTAAAGCCCGCCCTAGTCGCTGGAAAAAACCTAAAATATTCATCTTATTCCCCCTATGAGACCCCGTTTAAGGCACGTTCTCAGCTGCGTTTTTATAGTGTTACAACTTATCAATTCAGTGGATGATTCACTGGCATTGTGAGTGTGTGAAAAATTAATTCGTATCGCAAATTAAACACGTATTTTTTGTGAGTTTTGTCACCAAATATCGTTAATAACCCTCCTCCGGACTGGCTAAGAGCGAAAACTTATTTTATCATTCAAAAAATCAAGACGGATTGACCCTGATTCCCGTGATCCAGGTTACGCTTAATTCAGTTTCAGGCACGCTATCCGCCCCCTTTTTTACGTTAACTTAGAGGTGAACAATGAGACTGATTCCCCTGGCAACAGCTGAACAGGTCGGTAAATGGGCTGCACGTCATATCGTTAACCGCATCAATGCGTTCAAGCCAACCGCCGATCGTCCTTTCGTTCTGGGTCTTCCAACCGGCGGCACGCCGCTGACCGCCTATAAAGCATTAGTTGAAATGCACAAAGCGGGCCAGGTTAGCTTTAAGCATGTTGTTACCTTCAACATGGATGAGTATGTGGGTCTGCCAAAGGAACATCCGGAAAGCTACCATAGCTTCATGCACCGCAATTTCTTTGATCACGTTGATATTCAACCTGAAAATATTAACCTGCTGAATGGAAATGCGCCTGATATTGACGCAGAATGCCGTCAGTACGAAGAAAAAATCCGTTCCTACGGCAAAATTAATCTCTTTATGGGCGGCGTCGGTAACGATGGTCATATCGCCTTTAACGAACCGGCTTCTTCTCTGGCATCCCGTACGCGCATTAAAACGCTGACCCATGACACCCGCGTGGCAAACTCCCGCTTCTTTGATGGTGACGTTAATCAGGTGCCAAAATACGCGCTGACCGTGGGCGTCGGCACGCTGCTGGATGCGGAAGAAGTGATGATTCTGGTGCTGGGCAATGTGAAAGCCCTGGCGTTGCAGGCAGCAGTTGAAGGCAACGTGAACCACATGTGGACCATCAGCTGCCTGCAGCTGCATCCAAAAGCCGTTGTCGTGTGCGACGAGCCGTCCACCATGGAACTGAAAGTTAAAACGCTGAAATACTTCAACGAGTTAGAAGCGGAAAATATTAAAGGTCTGTAAGTGAATAGCCGCCTCTTTTCGAAGGGGCGGACGATTTTTAAACCGGGGGTCGTTATGTATGCATTAACCCACGGTCGGATTTATACCGGCCATGAAATTCTGGATGACCACGCGATTGTTATCGCTGATGGCCTGATTGAACGAGTTTGTCCGCTGGCAGATCTGCCGTCGGGAATTGAGCAGCGCTCACTCAATGGAGCCATCATCTCCCCCGGTTTTATTGACGTTCAGCTTAACGGCTGTGGCGGCGTCCAGTTCAATGACACCGCAGAGGCGGTCACCGTTGAAACGCTGGAAATCATGCAAAAAGCCAACGAAAAATCGGGCTGCACCAGCTATCTGCCTACGCTTATCACCACCAGCGACGACCTGATGAAACAAGGCGTCCGCGTGATGCGCGACTATCTGGCAAAACATCCACATCAGGCGCTCGGTCTGCACCTTGAAGGCCCGTGGCTCAATATCGTCAAGAAAGGCACCCACAATCCTGACTTCGTGCGCAAGCCCGATGCTGAGCTGGTTGATTTCCTCTGTGCAAATGCCGATGTGATTACCAAAGTGACCCTTGCACCAGAAATGGTTGCGCCCGAGGTAATTACTCAACTTGCTGCGGCAGGTATTGTCGTGTCTGCCGGACATTCCAACGCCACGCTGAAAGAAGCGAAGGCCGGTTACCGCGCGGGTATTACGTTTGCGACGCATCTTTTTAACGCCATGCCTTACATCACGGGCCGTGAACCAGGCCTTGCCGGGGCGATTTTTGATGAGCCAGACTGGTATTGCGGCATCATCGCAGACGGCATGCACGTTGATTACGCTAACATTCGCAACGCCAAACGCCTGAAAGGCGACAAGCTGTGCCTGGTCACCGACGCAACGGCACCGGCCGGGGCGAATATTGAACAGTTCATTTTTGCTGGTAAAACAATATACTACCGTAATGGATTGTGTGTGGATGAGAACGGTACGCTGAGCGGCTCCTCTTTAACGATGATCGAAGGGGTACGCAACCTGGTGGAACATTGCGGCATTGCACTGGACGAAGTGCTGCGCATGGCAACGCTCTACCCCGCTCGTGCGATTGGCGTGGAAAAACAACTGGGCGCCATCACGCCGGGTAAAGTCGCTAACCTCACCGCATTTACACGCGATTATAAAATCATTAAGACCATCGTTAATGGTAACGAGGTCGTCACTGAGTAAGCAAAAGTATGACATCTGGCGGACAAGCTCAAATTGGTAATGTTGACCTCGTAAAACAACTCAACGGCGCAGCTGTTTATCGTCTGATTGACCAGCACGGTCCTATCTCACGCATTCAGATTGCCGAACAAAGCCAACTTGCGCCCGCCAGCGTAACGAAAATTACGCGTCAGCTTATTGAGCGCGGCCTGATCAAAGAAGTCGATCAGCAGGCCTCTACCGGAGGTCGCCGCGCCATCTCCATCGTGACCGAAACCCGCAATTTCCACGCTATTGGCGTGCGACTGGGCCGTCATGATACCACGCTCACGCTCTACGATATGAGCAGCAAGGCGATTGCCGAAGAACATTATCCCCTGCCAGAACGCACGCAAGAGACGCTCGAACACGCGTTGCTCAATACCATCGCCCAGTTTATCGAAAACAGTCAGCGAAAAATTCGTGAGCTTATCGCCATCTCGGTGATTTTACCCGGTCTGGTCGATCCCGAAAGCGGCGTGATTCGCTATATGCCGCATATTCAGGTGGAGAACTGGGGGCTGGTCCAGGCACTGGAAAAACGCTTCAACGTAACCTGCTATGTTGGTCATGATATTCGCAGTCTGGCGCTGGCCGAGCACTATTTTGGCGCAAGTCAGGACTGTGAAGACTCTATTCTGGTGCGCGTCCACCGTGGTACCGGGGCCGGGATCATCTCGAATGGTCGTATCTTTATTGGTCGCAACGGCAACGTGGGCGAGATTGGCCATATCCAGGTTGATCCTCTCGGTGAGCGCTGTCACTGCGGCAACTTCGGCTGTCTGGAGACCGTGGCAGCCAACGCCGCGATTGAACAACGCGTGCGCCATTTGCTTGAACAAGGCTATCAAAGCCGTGTCACCCTGGAAGACTGCAAAATTACCGCCATCTGTAAAGCCGCTAACAAAGGCGATGCGCTGGCCTGCGAGGTGATTGAACAGGTGGGTCGCCACTTGGGTAAAACCATCGCCATCGCCATCAACCTCTTCAACCCGCAAAAAATCGTGATTGCAGGCGAAATTACCGAAGCCGAAAAAGTGCTGCTGCCGGCGATTGAAGGCTGCATTAATACTCAGGCACTGAAGGCGTTTCGCCAGAATCTGCCCGTGGTACGCTCCACGCTCGACCATCGTTCTGCCATCGGCGCTTTCGCCCTGGTGAAACGCGCCATGCTTAACGGTCTGTTACTCCAGCGTTTGCTGGAAAGCTAAGAGCACTTTATAGTTACGCCTTCTTTTTTCGAGATGCCAGGTAGTCCATGACCATTCAGAATGTGATTTGTGATATTGATGGCGTGCTAATGCACGACAACGTTGCTGTACCCGGAGCGGCAGAATTTCTGAACCGCATCCTGGAAAAGGGCATGCCGCTGGTGCTGCTTACCAACTATCCGTCACAGACCGGGCAAGATTTGGCAAACCGATTCGCTACCGCCGGTGTGGACGTCCCGGACAGCGTCTTCTATACCTCTGCGATGGCCACGGCAGATTTTCTGAAGCGTCAGGAAGGTAAAAAAGCCTATGTGGTCGGCGAAGGTGCACTCATTCACGAGCTTTATAAAGCAGGCTTCACGATTACCGATGTCAATCCGGATTTTGTGATCGTGGGTGAAACGCGCTCCTATAACTGGGAAATGATGCACAAAGCGTCCTTCTTTGTGGCTAACGGCGCCCGTTTTATCGCCACCAATCCTGATACCCATGGCCGCGGTTTTTATCCCGCGTGTGGCGCGCTCTGCGCGGGCATTGAGAAAATCTCGGGCCGCAAGCCGTTCTATGTCGGCAAACCCAGCCCGTGGATCATCCGCGCAGCCCTTAATAAGATGCAGGCGCACTCAGAGCAAACGGTCATTGTCGGTGATAACCTTCGCACCGATATTCTGGCCGGATTCCAGGCCGGGCTGGAGACTATCCTTGTGTTGTCCGGCGTATCGACTATCGACGATATCGATTCGATGCCCTTCCGACCCAGCTGGATTTACCCCTCTGTCGCCGAGATCGACGTCATTTGACCCTGAAACCACGCCAATGCGCGTGGTTTTTTCATTTTGCGGCAACCAAAACAGCGCAAAATCTAACGAAAAGTCGTTTTTATTGCATATTCATCAATAAATGCTCTTCAGGCATACGTAATTTTCAACATTCAGCAATCAGCATTGCACTTTTTACTTTTCACCACCTAAAACCCTTGCGCACCCAGGCTGTTTTGCGGCATTTTCATAAGCAAGCAACATCACACGGCTACAGGGTTAACGGAGAAGGTTATGTGTTCTATTTTTGGCGTACTGGATATTAAAACTGACGCAGGCGAACTGCGCAAAAAGGCACTGGAACTGTCTCGTCTGATGCGTCACCGCGGTCCGGACTGGTCTGGCGTCTACGCAAGCGATAAAGCGATTCTGGCGCATGAACGCCTGTCCATTGTTGACGTCAACGCCGGGGCTCAGCCGCTGTATAACGAGAAAAAAACGCACGCGCTGGCCGTTAACGGTGAAATTTATAACCATCAGGCGCTGCGCGCGGAATATGGCGATCGCTATGCCTTCCAGACGGGTTCCGACTGCGAAGTGATTCTGGCGCTGTACCAGGAAAAAGGCCCTGAATTCCTTGACGATCTCCAGGGGATGTTCGCCTTCGCTCTGTACGACAGCGAAAAAGACGCTTACCTGATCGCCCGTGACCATATCGGTATCATTCCGCTGTACATGGGCCATGACGAACACGGTAACTTCTATGTTGCCTCTGAAATGAAAGCGCTGGTACCGGTTTGTCGCACCATCAAAGAGTTTCCGGCCGGAAGCTTCCTGTGGAGCAAAGACGGTGAAATCCGTTCGTACTATCAGCGCGACTGGTTTGATTATGACGCGGTTAAAGACAACGTGACCGACAAAGTGGAACTGACCCAGGCGCTGGAAGAGGCGGTTAAAAGCCACCTGATGTCAGACGTTCCTTACGGCGTGCTGCTCTCAGGCGGTCTGGACTCGTCTGTCATTTCTGCCATCACCAAGAAATATGCCGCACGTCGCGTTGAAGATCAGGAGCGTTCCGAGGCCTGGTGGCCGCAGCTGCACTCCTTTGCCGTCGGTCTGGAAGGTGCACCCGATCTGAAAGCCGCTCAGGAAGTGGCTAACCATCTTGGCACCGTGCACCATGAAATTCACTTCACCGTGCAGGAAGGGCTGGATGCGATTCGTGATGTGATTTATCACATTGAAACCTATGATGTGACCACTATTCGCGCCTCGACGCCAATGTACCTGATGTCCCGCAAAATCAAGGCGATGGGCATTAAGATGGTGCTCTCCGGCGAAGGCTCGGATGAAGTGTTCGGCGGCTATTTATACTTCCACAAAGCGCCAGATGCAAAAGAGCTGCATGAAGAAACAGTGCGTAAGCTGCAGGCGCTGCATATGTTTGACTGTGCCCGCGCCAACAAAGCGATGTCCGCGTGGGGCGTGGAAGCCCGTGTCCCGTTCCTGGACAAAAAATTCCTTGATGTCGCCATGCGTATCAACCCGCAAGATAAAATGTGCGGTAACGGCAAAATGGAAAAACATATCCTGCGCGAATGTTTTGAATCCTATCTGCCGGCAAGCGTCGCCTGGCGCCAGAAAGAACAGTTCTCTGATGGCGTAGGCTACAGCTGGATCGACACCCTGAAAGAAGTGGCCGCTAAGCACGTGACCGATCAACAACTGGAAACCGCCAGCTTCCGTTTCCCGTATAACACCCCGGGTTCTAAAGAAGCCTATCTGTATCGTGAAATTTTTGAAGAGCTGTTCCCGGTCCCAAGCGCAGCAGAATGCGTGCCTGGCGGCCCCTCAGTCGCCTGCTCTTCTGCAAAAGCGATTGAGTGGGACGAATCGTTCAAATCCATGAACGATCCTTCAGGACGTGCGGTAGGCGTTCACCAGTCTGCGTATAAATGATCCCATCCGATCTAAAAGGCCCTTCGGGGCCTTTTTTTGTTGTCGATTTTGTTCAACAAAAACGATTAATAAACAATAATTGCCGAATATTCGGTCACGCTGTTCGCAACCTAACCAAACAGTCACATTCAGGACATTTTCGTTGAAAAAGGTGTTGACGCTGCAAGGGTCTATACGCATAATGCGCCCCGCAACGCCGATAAGGTTACGCGAAAAAAAGATGGCTACGTAGCTCAGTTGGTTAGAGCACATCACTCATAATGATGGGGTCACAGGTTCGAATCCCGTCGTAGCCACCATCTTTTTTGCGGGAGTGGCGAAATTGGTAGACGCACCAGATTTAGGTTCTGGCGCCGCAAGGTGTGCGAGTTCAAGTCTCGCCTCCCGCACCATTTCCAGTAAGCGTTGCACGGATGGGGTATCGCCAAGCGGTAAGGCACCGGTTTTTGATACCGGCATTCCCTGGTTCGAATCCAGGTACCCCAGCCATTTTCTTCGATTTGCGGTTCTCCGCGGTTATTGGGGTATCGCCAAGCGGTAAGGCACCGGTTTTTGATACCGGCATTCCCTGGTTCGAATCCAGGTACCCCAGCCATCGAAGATTGTAGTCTGGCTACGTAGCTCAGTTGGTTAGAGCACATCACTCATAATGATGGGGTCACAGGTTCGAATCCCGTCGTAGCCACCAAATTAGTGATTTATCGATTTATTCGGTAACGTTAAAAGAATTGTTGGGGTATCGCCAAGCGGTAAGGCTCTGGTTTCTGATACCAGCATTCCGAGGTTCGAATCCTCGTACCCCAGCCAATTTTAAAAGTCGTTGAGTGTTTTGACTTAACGCAATTGGGGTGTCGCCAAGCGGTAAGGCACTGGTTTCTGATACCAGCATTCCGGGGTTCGAATCCCTGCACCCCAGCCACTTAAAACAAAATAGCCCGCTCTGCGGGCTTTTTTGTTTTTGCTGTATTGTGCATCGGGCGCTCATCCCTACCCTCCACCACCAGAAGAGGGCATCCTGGATGCAATCGTTACAATCCTAAAGCATACTTCAACGCCTGGCGCTTCAGCCCACCGGCGCGTTCTGCCGCCATCAGCCCCAGATTTCGCACCAGACGCATCGGTCCTAAGTCGTTGCTAAATCCGGCATAGAACAGATCCATCCCTGACTGCATGATGAAGTTATCGGCCATTCTTCGCATCTGATAGCGTTTTAGCACGCGAAGGCTCGCCCAGGGTTCGGCATGTTGCCGTGCACTACTCAGCACGTCCAGTAAGGCCTCCACGTCACGATACCCCAGATTAACGCCCTGCCCGGCCAGAGGATGAATGGTATGCGCAGCATCCCCCACCAGCGCCAGACCGTCCTGCACGTAATCTAATGCATGACGACGCGTCAGCGGAAAGCCGCCGGCCGCTACGGGCGTCACGGCCCCCAGACGCGCCGGGAAGTGCTGGGTGATTTCGCGCTGAAGTTGTTCCAGTGACAGGCCTTGCAGCTGGCGAATCCTGGCGGGAGTGTCGTACCACACCAGCGAGGCCCAACGATCGAACAGGGGTAAGAAAGCATGGGGACCCGTTGGGGTAAAATGTTGCCAGGTGCTGTCACCGGGGTCATTTTCACACGCCACCGTAATGAGCATACAGGACTGATCGTACTGCCAGGCGTGAAGACCAATACCTGCTTTTTGTCGCACCTGCGAATTCGCGCCATCGGCACCGATCACCAGTTTCACCGCCAGTTCATCGCCGTTATCCAGCTCAAGGCGATGACCCTTTGGCAGCCGATGCAGCGCCGTCAGGGAGGCAGGAACACGCAATGTGACGTTCGGATGCGCCTCAAGGGACTGCCAGAGCGCATGTTGCAGCACGTTGTTTTCGACCATATAACCTAACTGCGGCAGCTTCAGTTCCGCGGCATGGAATTTTACATGGGCGGTTTCCCACTCCCAGGTTTCGAGCTGGCGGTAGGGGTGGGCGCGCATCCCCCGCACGGCTTCCCAGACGCCGAGTCCGCGCAGAAGATCGACCGAGGCGGCGCTGATCGCCGAGATCCGCACGTCGGGTTTTTCCGACGCATCAAATTCCGGTGGCACCGCTTGTTCAATCACGGTGACATCGAATCCTTGCTGTGCCAGCCCGAGCGCCAGTGCCCCGCCGACCATACCGCCGCCGACAACGGCTATTTCGGTTTGTTGGAGTGTCATGGTCAATAGTCCTTAAAAGAGAATCCCTTAAGTTTACCGGATTTTTTCGCCTGGAGTCGGCTAACCTTCATACTGGTCACAACCCTGGCAAAGCATTACAATACGCGGCTTGCACTCCTGAGCTGAGCAAGTCGATGACTAAAAAACTCTATATAAAAACCTGGGGCTGTCAGATGAACGAATACGATTCATCGAAGATGGCCGATCTGCTGGATGCGACCCACGGATACAAACTGACCGACGTGGCAGAAGAAGCTGATGTTTTGCTGCTGAACACCTGCTCAATTCGTGAGAAGGCGCAGGAAAAAGTGTTTCATCTGTTAGGCCGCTGGAAGCTCCTTAAAAAGAAAAACCCCGACCTTATTATTGGCGTGGGCGGCTGCGTTGCGTCGCAAGAGGGTAAGCTGATTCGAAGCCGTGCCCACTACGTTGATATCGTTTTTGGTCCACAGACGCTGCACCGCCTGCCGGAGATGATCAACTCAGTGCGCGGCGATCGCAGCCCGGTTGTGGATGTCAGCTTCCCGGAAATCGAAAAATTCGATCGTCTGCCGGAACCCCGTGCGGATGGCCCGACCGCGTTCGTCTCCATCATGGAAGGCTGTAACAAATACTGCACCTACTGCGTCGTGCCGTATACGCGTGGTGAAGAAGTCAGCCGCCCAAGCGATGACATCCTGTTTGAAATTGCCCAACTGGCGGCACAGGGCGTACGCGAAGTGAATCTCCTCGGGCAGAACGTCAACGCCTGGCGGGGTGAGAACTATGACGGTTCGACCGGCTCCTTTGCCGATCTGCTGCGCCTTGTCGCGGCGATCGATGGCATCGATCGCATCCGCTTTACCACCAGCCACCCGATCGAATTCACTGACGATATCATCGATGTGTATCGCGATACGCCAGAACTGGTGAGCTTTCTGCACCTGCCGATTCAGTGTGGATCTGACCGCGTGCTGAATCTGATGGGGCGCACCCATACGGTGCTGGAGTACAAATCCATCATTCGTAAACTGCGCGAAGCGCGTCCGGATATTCAGATTAGCTCCGACTTTATCGTCGGCTTCCCGGGTGAGACGACGGAAGATTTTGAACGCACGATGAAAGTGATCGGTGACGTGAACTTTGACGTGAGCTACAGCTTTATCTTCTCCGCACGCCCCGGCACGCCGGCCGCCGACATGGTGGATGATGTCCCGGAAGAGGAGAAAAAGCAGCGTCTGTATATCCTCCAGGAACGCCTGCTACAGCAAGCCAATGCCTGGAGCCGCCGTATGCTGGGCACCGTTCAGCGTGTACTGGTGGAAGGCACCTCCCGCAAAAGCATCATGCAGCTGACGGGCCGTACCGAAAATAACCGCGTGGTCAATTTTGAAGGCACGCCGGATATGGTCGGTAAATTTGTGGATATCGAGATTCAGGAAGTGCTCACCAACTCCCTGCGCGGTGTTGTGGTGCGTACAGAAGATGAAATGGGCCTGCGCGTGGCAGAAACGCCGGCATCCGTCATTGCACGTACCCGCAAAGAAAATGACCTGGGCGTCGGTGTTTATCAGCCTTAATCCCTACGGGCCTGCCGCTCCGGCAGGCCTTGCATTTCCCTTCTGTGTCCCCAATATGCATTGCAAGGCTTGCGCCTTTATTCCATGGCGTGAATACTTTCACCATAGACCCGACTGAACGGGCCTGAAAGCACATTCAAAAGAGGAACAGTTTGAATACAGAAACGCGTGAAATTACCCTTGAGCCAGCAGACAATGCTCGCCTGCTGAGCCTTTGCGGGCCGTTTGATGACAACGTCAAACAACTGGAGCGACGTCTGGGTATCGAAATCAATCGTCGCGATAATCACTTCAAACTCACCGGACGCGCCATTTGCGTCAACGCCGCTGCGGATATTTTGCGTAGCCTGTATGTTGATACCGCCCCGATGCGTGGCGAAAGCCAGGATATTGAGCCAGAAAAGATCCATCTCGCGATTAAAGAAGCACGCGTGCTGGAGCAGAGCGCAGAGCGTGTGCCTGAATACGGCAAAGTCATCAATATCAAAACCAAGCGGGGCGTGATTAAACCGCGCACGCCGAATCAGGCGCAATACATCGCCAACATTCTTGACCATGACATCACCTTCGGCATCGGCCCGGCAGGGACAGGTAAAACCTATCTGGCTGTTGCGGCTGCGGTGGATGCCCTTGAGCGTCAGGATATTCGTCGTATTCTGCTGACCCGTCCGGCGGTTGAAGCCGGTGAAAAACTGGGCTTCCTGCCAGGCGATTTAAGCCAGAAGGTCGATCCTTATCTTCGCCCGCTCTACGATGCGCTGTTTGAGATGCTGGGCTTTGAAAAAGTCGAGAAGTTGATTGAGCGCAACGTGATTGAAGTCGCCCCGCTGGCGTATATGCGCGGCCGTACATTGAACGATGCTTTCATCATTCTGGATGAGAGTCAGAACACCACCATCGAACAGATGAAGATGTTCCTGACCCGTATCGGCTTCAATTCGAAAGCTGTTATCACCGGCGATATTACCCAGATTGACCTGCCGCGCAGCACCAAATCAGGCCTGCGTCATGCCATTGAAGTTCTGGCCGAGGTCGACGAAATTAGCTTTAACTTCTTTAACAGTGAAGATGTGGTGCGCCATCCGGTGGTAGCCCGCATCGTGAATGCCTATGAGGCGTGGGAAGAAGCGGAACAAAAGCGTAAGGCGGAACTGGCTGCTGAACGCAAACGTGAATCCCAGGAACAGGAACAAAAATGAGTCAGGTTATTCTCGATTTACAGCTGGCATGCGAAGACACGTCAGGTTTGCCTGAAGAGGCACAGTTTCAGAAATGGCTCGATGCGGTGATTCCTCAGTTTCAGGAAGAGTCAGAAGTCACCATTCGCCTGGTTGACGAAGCAGAAAGTCATGAACTGAACCTGACCTATCGCGGGAAGGATAAACCCACTAACGTGCTCTCCTTCCCCTTTGAAGCACCGCCGGGTATCGAGATGCCGCTGCTGGGTGATTTGATCATCTGCCGCCAGGTGGTTGAACAGGAAGCAAAAGAACAAGAGAAGCCTCTTGATGCGCACTGGGCGCATATGGTCATTCACGGCAGTCTGCATTTGCTGGGGTATGATCATATTGAAGATGACGAAGCGGAAGAGATGGAATCCCTCGAGACAGAGATAATGCTTGCTCTGGGCTATGAGGATCCGTACATTGCCGAGAAAGAATAGTCAGTTTAACCGTCATTCACGGGACTGACCCATCAGGCCGCCGCACCGGACATCCTCCTGCGGCGGTGAGCATTTCATTGACGAGAGAACCCTTAACAAACGCCATGAGCGACGACAATTCACACAGTAGCGACACGACAACCAGTAAAAAGGGATTTTTCTCCCTCATTCTGAGCCAGCTTTTCCACGGTGAACCTAAAAACCGTGATGAACTTCTGGAGCTGATTCGTGATTCCGGGCAGAACGACCTTATCGATGAAGATACGCGCGAAATGCTCGAAGGGGTGATGGACATTGCAGACCAGCGTGTCCGCGACATCATGATCCCCCGCTCGCAGATGATCACCCTGAAACGCAACCAAACGCTGGACGAGTGCCTCGATGTCATTATCGAATCTGCCCACTCGCGTTTCCCGGTTATCAGCGAAGATAAAGATCACATTGAAGGGATTCTGATGGCGAAGGATCTGCTGCCGTTTATGCGCAGTGATGCCGAAGCCTTCAGCATGGAAAAAGTGTTACGCCAGGCGGTGGTGGTACCGGAAAGTAAGCGTGTGGACCGCATGCTGAAAGAGTTCCGTTCTCAGCGTTACCACATGGCGATTGTTATCGATGAATTTGGCGGTGTATCTGGCCTTGTCACGATTGAAGATATTCTTGAGCTCATCGTGGGTGAAATCGAAGACGAATACGATGAAGAAGATGATATCGAATTCCGTCAGCTGAGCCGCCATACCTGGACCGTGCGCGCCCTGGCCTCTATCGAAGATTTCAACGAAACCTTTGGGACCCACTTCAGCGATGAAGAGGTCGATACTATCGGTGGGCTGGTCATGCAGGCATTTGGTCATCTTCCGGCCCGCGGCGAGTCCGTTGACATAGACGGTTACCAGTTCAAGGTCGCCATGGCCGACAGCCGTCGTATTATTCAGGTTCATGTCAGAATGCCGGACGATTCACCGGTACCTAAAATGGAAGACTAATGTAAATGGCATTTGCCTCATTACTTGAACGCCAGCGCGTCCGTTTGCTGCTGGCGCTGTTCTTTGGAGCCAGCGGTACGCTGGCTTTTTCACCTTACGATTTCTGGCCTGCGGCGCTTATCTCCTTGATGGGCCTCCAGGGACTCACGTTGAACCGGCGTCCCGTCCAGGCTGCTGCGATTGGCTATTTCTGGGGACTGGGGCTGTTCGGCTCCGGTATTAACTGGGTGTATGTCAGTATCGCGCAGTTTGGCGGCATGCCTGGCCCGGTCAATATTTTCCTGGTCGTGCTGCTGGCAGCCTATCTTTCGCTGTATACCGGTCTGTTTGCCGGGATCCTCTCCCGCTTGTGGCCAAAAACCACCTGGATACGCGTTGCCATCGCCGCGCCCGTTGTCTGGCAAATTACAGAGTTCCTGCGCGGCTGGATATTAACCGGCTTCCCGTGGCTGCAGTTTGGTTACAGCCAGATTGATGGCCCGCTGAAAGGCCTGGCTCCGGTGATGGGCGTCGAAGCCATCAACTTCCTGCTGATGGTGGTCAGTGGACTGCTGGTTCTGGCACTGGTGCAGCGTAGCTTACGCCCGCTTATCGCCGGGCTGGTACTTTTCGCCCTTCCCTTCCCGCTGCGCTATATCCAGTGGTATACCCTTGTTCCCGAACGGGCAACACAGGTCTCGATGGTACAGGGAAATATTCCTCAGTCGCTCAAATGGGATGAAAATCAGCTGATCAACACGCTGAAGATCTATCTGGATGCGACGCAAAAAGAGATGGGCAAATCGCAGCTGATTATCTGGCCTGAGTCGGCCATCCCGGATTTAGAGATTAACCAGCAGCGCTTCCTGAGTATGATGGACGATCTCCTGCGGGCGCGAAACAGCACCTTAATTACCGGTATCGTGGATGCGCGTCTGAACAAGCAAAATCGTTACGATACCTACAACACCATTATCACGCTGGGCAAAGATAATCCGTACAGCTATGAATCGACCAATCGCTACAACAAAAACCACCTGGTTCCATTTGGTGAATTTGTTCCGCTGGAATCGATTCTGCGCCCGCTGGCGCCGTTCTTCGACCTGCCGATGTCGTCATTCAGCCGCGGGCCTTACGTGCAGCCGCAGCTCCATGCGCATGACCTGGCGCTGACGCCGGCGATCTGTTACGAAATTATCCTGGGCGAGCAGGTGCGCGATAACTTCCGTCCTGATACGGATTATCTGCTGACCATCTCTAACGACGCCTGGTTCGGCAAGTCGATTGGTCCGTGGCAGCACTTCCAGATGGCGCGCATGCGCTCGCTGGAGCTGGCACGCCCGCTGCTGCGCAGTACCAATAATGGCATTACTGCCGTCATTGGGCCGCAGGGTGAAATTCAGGCGATGATCCCCCAGTTCAGCCGTGCGGTGCTGACGACCAAAGTCACGCCAACAACGGGGCTGACGCCGTATGCCCGTACGGGCAACTGGCCGCTGTGGGTCCTGACCGTGCTGTTTGGCTTTGGCGCGGTGTTGATGAGCCTGCGTCAGCGTCGTCGATAATTCCCCCTCACCCTTACCCTCTCCCGTCAGGGAGAGGGTATCGTTCTTCTCTCCCTTCTGTATCCCGTTCCGCCTGTCTCTCTCCCTTCGGTAGAAGGCAGGATGAAGAACATTTCTGGCACGTCTCTTGCTTTATTTCTCCACGCAAACGCTGTTTGGCTTAACGTGCAACCCGGTCGCACCAGGTTCGATCATCAGTAGCACCGAAACGGTGCAACGACAGATTATTGCCTCTGAATGGTGCGGCGCGCTTCGCAAAAATAAACAATAACGCAGCAAAATCTTTACATTAAGCCAGACTAAATGTTAACAAGCTTGCATAACACTGCACTCGCATAGCGCGAGAATAACAACATCACAATGGGTAACAATGTGCCACTGGCGCAGATAATAAGGAGTTGGGTATGCAATTACGTAAACTGGCCACAGCCATGCTGGTAATGGGAATGTCTGCAGGCGTCGTTCACGCTGAAGATGCCCCGGCTGCCGGGAGCACTCTCGACAAGATTGCCAAAAACGGCGTCATCGTGGTCGGCCACCGTGAATCTTCTGTCCCGTTCTCATACTACGACAACACACAGAAAGTCGTGGGCTATTCACAGGATTATTCCAACGCTATCGTTGAAGCGGTAAAGAAAAAACTGAACAAACCTGATCTGCAGGTGAAGCTGATTCCAATCACATCACAAAACCGTATTCCTTTGCTGCAAAACGGGACCTTTGACTTTGAATGTGGTTCCACCACTAACAACCTTGAGCGTCAGAAACAAGCGGCCTTCTCCGACACAATCTTCGTCGTGGGTACGCGTCTGCTGACTAAAAAGGGTGGCGACATTAAAGACTTCGCTGACCTGAAAGGTAAAGCAGTCGTTGTCACCTCCGGTACAACCTCCGAAGTTCTGCTTCATAAGCTGAATGAGGAGAAAAAAATGGACATGCGCATCATCAGTGCGAAAGACCATGGTGACTCTTTCCGTACACTGGAAAGTGGCCGTGCTGTCGCATTTATGATGGATGATGCTCTGCTGGCAGGTGAACGTGCGAAGGCCAAGAAACCTGATAACTGGGAAATCGTCGGTACCGCGCAATCAAAAGAAGCCTACGGCTGCATGCTGCGTAAAGACGACGCTGACTTCAAAAAGCTGATCGATGACACCATCGCGCAGACCCAGACCTCTGGCGAAGCGGAAAAATGGTTCGATAAGTGGTTTAAAAACCCTATCCCACCAAAAAATCTGAACATGAACTTTGAACTGTCTGACGACATGAAAGCCCTGTTCAAAACACCAAACGACAAAGCACTGAACTAATTAGAACCATTAAGGGGCGGGTCCTCCTGCCCTCTCGATTGTCGGGAAGCACGGACAGACTATACGCTAAGTGGTCGTTCCCCACTCAGCGCGAACATGAGCTTCTCACCAATCTTCGAGGGTAGCGCTGCTACCCTTTTTTTTCTGGAGTAGATTATGTCAATTGACTGGAACTGGGGCATTTTTCTGCAACAAGCCCCGTTCGGCAACACCACCTATCTGGGCTGGCTCTGGAGCGGCTTTCAGGTCACCGTTGCCTTATCCATAACGGCCTGGATCATCGCTTTTCTTGTCGGCTCGCTGTTCGGTATTCTGCGTACCGTTCCTAATCGCTTTCTCTCATCGCTCGGCACATTGTATGTGGAACTGTTCCGTAACGTTCCGCTGATCGTGCAGTTCTTTACCTGGTACCTGGTGATCCCGGAACTGCTGCCGGAAAATATCGGCATGTGGTTTAAGTCAGAACTGGATCCTAATATTCAGTTCTTCGTCTCCTCCATGCTGTGTCTTGGGCTGTTTACGGCTGCGCGCGTGTGTGAGCAGGTTCGTGCGGCCATTCAGTCCTTACCACGTGGGCAGAAAAATGCCGCGCTGGCCATGGGATTGACGTTGCCACAGGCATACCGCTATGTGCTGTTGCCCAACGCTTACCGGGTGATTGTGCCGCCGATGACCTCCGAGATGATGAACCTGGTCAAAAACTCGGCCATCGCCTCAACGATCGGTCTGGTGGATATGGCAGCCCAGGCGGGCAAACTGCTGGATTACTCTGCGCACGCATGGGAATCCTTCACCGCCATCACGCTGGCCTATGTTCTGATTAACACTGTCATCATGCTGGTGATGAACCTGGTTGAACGTAAGACTCGCCTGCCGGGCAATCTGGGGGGCAAATAATGTACGAATTTGACTGGAGTTCCATTATCCCCTCCATGCCATATCTGATGGCCGGGCTGGTGATTACGCTTAAAATCACCGCCATCGCCATTGTCGTCGGTATCGTCTGGGGAACGCTTCTGGCGGTCATGCGCCTGTCGAGTTTTAAACCCTTTGCCTGGTTCGCGACGGCTTACGTTAACGTTTTCCGATCCATTCCGCTGGTCATGGTCCTGTTGTGGTTCTATCTGATCGTGCCGGGTTTCTTGCAGAACGTGCTGGGGCTTTCACCCAAGGCGGATATCCGTTTGATCTCTGCAATGGTCGCTTTCTCGATGTTTGAGGCCGCCTACTATTCAGAGATCATACGTGCGGGCATCCAGAGTATCTCTCGCGGGCAATCCAGCGCGGCGCTCGCCCTGGGCATGACCCACTGGCAGTCAATGAAGCTCATCATTCTGCCGCAGGCATTTCGCGCCATGGTTCCACTCTTGCTCACACAGGGGATTGTACTCTTCCAGGATACCTCGCTGGTCTATGTATTGAGCCTGGCGGACTTCTTCCGTACCGCCTCTACCATAGGCGAGCGTGACGGTACCCAGGTGGAGATGATCCTGTTTGCAGGTGCGGTATATTTTGCCATTAGTTTAAGTGCGTCGCTGTTGGTCAGCTGGCTGAAGAAAAGGACTGTGCAATGATTTCCCTGAAAAATGTTTCTAAATGGTATGGGCACTTTCAGGTGCTGACCGATTGCTCCACGGAAGTAAAAAAAGGTGAAGTGGTGGTGGTGTGCGGGCCTTCGGGTTCCGGTAAATCCACGCTCATCAAAACGGTGAATGGTCTGGAGCCTGTCCAGAAGGGCGAAATTGTCGTTAATGGCACCAAAGTTAACGACAAAAAAACCAATCTCGCGAAGCTGCGCTCTCACGTCGGCATGGTGTTCCAGCATTTCGAGCTGTTCCCGCACCTGTCGATTATTGAGAACCTGACTCTCGCGCAGGTGAAAGTCCTGAATCGCGATAAGGCGGCGGCCCGGGAAAAAGGGCTGAAACTGCTTGAACGTGTCGGGCTTTCGGCACATGCGAATAAGTTCCCGGCACAGCTTTCTGGTGGTCAGCAGCAGCGTGTGGCTATCGCCCGCGCACTCTGTATGGATCCGGTCGCGATGCTCTTCGATGAACCCACTTCCGCGCTCGATCCCGAAATGATCAATGAGGTGCTGGACGTGATGGTTGAGCTGGCGCATGAAGGCATGACCATGATGGTGGTGACCCATGAAATGGGCTTTGCCCGTAAGGTGGCGAACCGGGTGATCTTTATGGATGAGGGCAAAATTGTTGAAGACTCGGCGAAAGAAGATTTCTTCGCCAATCCGCAGTCCGATCGGGCAAAAGATTTCCTCGCCAAAATTCTGCATTAATATCAGACGCGTGCGCAATCTTCGGATTGCGCACTGCTTCACGCTTTACGCCTCTGCTTCTCGTCTCCCTTTCATTGCCACGTTAATCTTGTCACAAAATCACGCTGTGTATGGAGCACGCTATGGCACAACCCATCATTCTCGATTGCGATCCAGGTCATGATGACGCGATCGCCCTTGTCCTCGCACTCGCCTCACCGGAACTGACGTTAAAAGCCGTGACCTCTTCTGCCGGCAACCAGACCCCGGAGAAAACCCTGCGTAACGTATTACGTATGTTGACGCTGCTTAACCGTACCGATATTCCGGTTGCGGGCGGGGCAATTAAGCCGCTGATGCGGGAGCTGATCATCGCGGATAACGTTCACGGTGACACCGGTCTGGATGGCCCGGCATTGCCAGAGCCAGGCTTTGCGCCGCAAAACTGCACGGCCGTCGAACTGATGGCGAAAGTATTACGTGAAAGCGATGAGCTGGTGACGCTGGTGGCAACCGGCCCGCAAACCAATGTGGCGCTGCTCCTTAACAGTCACCCTGAGCTTCACAGCAAAATTGCCCGTATCGTCATCATGGGTGGCGCGATGGGGTTAGGAAACTGGACACCGGCCGCCGAGTTCAACATTTTTGTTGATCCGGAAGCCGCCGAAATCGTCTTCCAGTCGGGCTTGCCGGTGGTGATGGCGGGGCTGGACGTGACCCATCGGGCGCAAATTATGGCGGAGGATATTGAACGCTTTCGCTCCATCCCTAATCACGTTGCAAACGCAGTTGCCGGGCTGCTCGACTTCTTTATGGAATACCATAAAACCGAAAAATGGGGATTCAAGGGAGCGCCATTACACGATCCCTGCACCATTGCCTGGCTGTTAAAGCCGGAGATTTTCACGACGGTTGAACGATGGGTTGGCGTGGAAACGCAGGGTAAATACACCCAGGGGATGACGGTGGTGGACTACTACTTCCTGACCGGCAATCAGCCGAATACCACGTTGATGGTGGATATCGACAGGCAGGCGTTTGTGGATTTACTGGCAGAGCGGCTGCAACGGTATAGTGCGGCCTGATGCCCTCACCCTGCCCTTCTCCTACTGGAGAGGGAACACACACTCAAAACGACCACTGTCGTGGCCGTTTTGCTTTTACCCTGTGCGGCCTGATGCCCTCACCCTGCTCCTCTCCCACGGGAGAGGGAACACACACTCAAAACGACCACTGTTGTGGCCGTTTTGCGTTTACCCTGTGCGGCCTGATGCCCTCACCCTGGCCCTCTCCCACAGGGAGAGGGAACACACCCTAAAAACGACCACTGTCGTGGCCGTTTTGCGTTTACCCTGTGCGGCCTGATGCCCTCACCCTGCTCCTCTCCCACGGGAGAGGGAACACACACTCAAAACGACCACTGTTGTGGCCGTTTTGCGTTTACCCTGTGCGGCCTGATGCCCTCACCCTGGCCCTCTCCCACAGGGAGAGGGAACACACACTCAAGACGACCACGGTTGTGGCCGTTTTGCGTTTACCCTGTGCGGCCTGATGCCCTCACCCTGGCCCTCTCCCACAGGGAGAGGGACACACCCTAACAACGACCACTGTCGTGGCCGTTTTGCGTTTACCCTGTGCGGCCTGATGCCCTGGGGGGTAAGCCTTTCTCCCTCTCCCGTGGGAGAGGGCTGGGGTGAGGGCAACAAACCTCACCGTTGCGTTTACCTAGGGCTCAAACGGCCGACGCTGGAACTGGTCGTGGCCACATTTCGGGCATCGCGGCAGCACGTCCGGGGTATACACAGCCAGATGGAAATGGCAGTTCTCACAGACCAGATTGCCCAGCCCCACAACTTCCCCGCTGTGGTAAACGCCGTGATGGTTAAGATCCTGAAAAACTTCGCGCCATTCCAGCTGCGTTTTGTCCGTGATATCCGCCAGCTCCTGCCAGAGACTCTCCTTAATCACCCGCATAAATACGCTGTCGGTGACCTCTGTCTGGCTCTCTTCGTAGCTACGCGCAAACTCTTCGAGATCTCGCCTCACCGCGCGCGTCACCTCTTCCACTTCTGTTCGCGTTAGCTCACCCGTTTGCAACACGCGCAGGCGCGCCTGTTCAACGAGCGCATCAATATCACGCTCGCCATTACGCAGCCGTTCCGTCAGTGTGGCGACCAGTTCGCGGTAAAATTGAGCAACCTTGTTCATCATTTTGCCTCCCGGGTAAGTAACTCTCTCTAATGATAGACCTTATTTCGCCGCCGCTTTGTCAGGTGAAGCACAGACCCGGTAAATTCCTGCAAAGGGCAATTTTGCGAAAGGCTGTTTTGACGCGGGCGTTTGGGCTATGCTATGCGGATCTGAGATACCACATTCATTGGCTACGTTTGTAGCTGTACTGAGAACAGGACCACTGGCTGCCATGCAAGAGCAATACCGCCCGGAAGAGATAGAAAATAAAGTCCAGCAACACTGGGACGAGAAGCGCACCTTTGAAGTAACCGAAGACGAGAGCAAAGAGAAGTATTACTGCCTGTCGATGCTTCCCTATCCTTCTGGTCGACTACACATGGGCCACGTGCGTAACTACACCATCGGTGATGTGATCGCACGCTACCAGCGTATGTTGGGTAAAAACGTTCTGCAGCCGATTGGCTGGGATGCGTTTGGCTTGCCAGCTGAAGGCGCGGCGGTGAAAAACAACACGGCCCCTGCCCCATGGACGTATGACAACATCGCGTACATGAAAAATCAGCTCAAAATGCTGGGCTTCGGTTATGACTGGAGCCGTGAGCTGGCAACCTGCACCCCGGAATATTATCGCTGGGAGCAAAAATTCTTCACCGAGCTCTATAAAAAAGGCCTGGTATATAAGAAAACCTCTGCAGTTAACTGGTGCCCGAACGACCAGACCGTGCTGGCGAACGAACAGGTTATCGACGGCTGCTGCTGGCGTTGTGATACCAAAGTTGAGCGTAAAGAGATCCCTCAGTGGTTTATTAAAATCACCGCTTACGCTGACGAACTACTGCGCGATCTGGACACCCTGGATCACTGGCCTGATACCGTTAAAACCATGCAGCGTAACTGGATTGGCCGCTCTGAAGGTGTCGAAATCACCTTCAACGTGGAAAACAGCGATCAGAAACTGACTGTTTATACTACCCGTCCGGATACCTTTATGGGGGCCACCTACCTGGCCGTTGCGGCAGGTCACCCACTGGCACAGCAGGCGGCTGCCACCAACCCTGAACTCGCGGCCTTTATTGAAGAGTGCCGTAACACCAAAGTGGCTGAAGCAGAAATGGCCACCATGGAGAAAAAAGGGGTCGCAACCGGCTTTAACGCTATTCATCCGCTGACGGGTGAAGCGGTTCCTGTCTGGGCCGCCAACTTTGTACTGATGGAATACGGCACCGGTGCAGTGATGGCCGTTCCGGGCCACGATCAGCGCGATTACGAATTTGCCACTAAATATGGCCTGACCATCAAGCCAGTCATTCTGGCGGCCGACGGTTCAGAACCTGACCTCTCTGAACACGCGCTGACCGAAAAAGGCACGCTGTTCAACTCGGGCGAATTTAGCGGGTTGAGCTTTGAAGAAGGCTTCAACGCGATCGCCGACAAGCTGGCCTCGCTTGGCGTCGGTGAGCGTAAAGTGAACTACCGTCTGCGCGACTGGGGCGTTTCACGTCAGCGTTACTGGGGTGCGCCAATTCCGATGGTGACGCTGGAAGATGGCACCGTGATGCCAACGCCAGAAGACCAGCTTCCGGTCATTCTGCCAGAAGATGTGGTCATGGACGGAATCAGCAGCCCTATCAAAGCCGATCCTGAGTGGGCAAAAACCACCGTTAATGGCCAGCCAGCCCTGCGCGAAACCGACACCTTTGACACCTTCATGGAGTCCTCCTGGTATTACGCGCGCTATACCTGCCCGCAGTATCAGGAAGGTATGCTGGATTCCGATGCAGCGAACTACTGGCTGCCGGTAGATATTTACATCGGTGGTATCGAACATGCCATCATGCACCTGCTCTACTTCCGCTTCTTCCACAAGCTGATGCGTGATGCAGGCATGGTGAACTCTGATGAACCCGCCAAACAACTGCTGTGTCAGGGTATGGTTCTGGCAGATGCGTTCTACTACGTCGGCCAGAATGGCGAGCGTAACTGGGTTTCTCCGGTTGATGCTATCGTTGAGCGTGACGAGAAAGGCCGTATCGTGAAGGCGAAAGACGCGGCGGGCCATGAGCTGGTTTACACTGGCATGAGCAAAATGTCTAAGTCCAAAAACAACGGCATTGACCCGCAGGTCATGGTGGAGCGTTATGGCGCAGACACCGTTCGTCTGTTTATGATGTTTGCTTCCCCGGCCGATATGACGCTGGAGTGGCAGGAATCCGGTGTTGAAGGGGCGAACCGCTTCCTGAAACGCGTCTGGAAACTGGTTTATGAGCACACTTCTCAGGGTGATGCGCCAGCACTGAACGTGGCGGCCCTGACGGAAGATCAGCAAGCGCTGCGTCGTGATGTTCATAAAACGATTGCGAAAGTCACCGATGATATTGGTCGTCGTCAGACCTTTAATACCGCGATTGCGGCTATTATGGAACTGATGAATAAGCTGGCGAAAGCCCCGCAGGACGGCGAGCAGGATCGTGCCTTAATGCGTGAAGCGTTGCTGGCAATTGTTCGTATGCTGAATCCGTTCACACCACACGTGAGCTTCACGCTGTGGCAGGAACTGAAAGGTGAAGGTGACATCGACAACGCACCATGGCCAGTGGCTGACGATGCCGCGATGGTGGAAAACACCACGCTGGTGGTCGTTCAGGTCAATGGCAAAGTCCGTGGCAAAATTACCGTTGCCGTCGATGCCACCGAAGAACAGGTTCGTGAACGCGCAGGCCAGGAACATCTGGTTGCGAAATACCTTGAGGGCGTTACCGTGCGTAAAGTGATCTACGTACCGGGTAAACTGCTGAATCTGGTCGTTGGCTAAGCGCGGGAGGAAACGTGCGACAACTGGCAACAATACTCTTATCTCTTGCGGTGCTTGTCACCGCAGGCTGTGGCTGGCACCTGCGCAATACAACGGCAGTGCCTGCTGAAATGAAAACGATGATCTTCGACTCAGGTGACCCTAACGGTCCGCTGAGCCGTGCGATCCGCAACCAGCTTCGCCTGAACAACGTTGACCTGATTGAAAAAGGCACGTTGCGTCAGGATGTACCGTCATTCCGCGTATTAAGCTCATCGCTGAGCAAAGATACCGCGTCCATCTTCCAGGATGGCCGTACCGCGGAATACCAGATGGTGCTGTACGTTAATGCTGCCGTACTGATCCCGGGGAAAGAAATTTATCCTATCAGCACGAAAGTCTACCGTTCGTTCTTTGATAACCCGCAAACAGCCCTGGCAAAGGATGCTGAACAGCAAATTATCATCAACGAAATGTATGACAAGGCGGCAGAACAGCTGATTCGTAAGCTGCCAAGCATCCAGGTGGCGTCGAAAGAGATCACCGCTGTGGAACAGCCCGAAACGACTGAGTCCCCGCAACGCGTCTCGACGACGCTGGGTAACTAATGCTCAGGCTGTATCCTGAACAACTCCGTGCGCAGCTCAATGAAGGGCTGCGCACGGCGTATCTGCTCCTCGGCAACGATCCGTTGTTGTTGCAGGAAAGCCAGGATGCGATTCGTCAAGTGGCGGCATCGCAAGGCTTTGACGAACACCACACCGTTCAGATCGATAACAACACGGACTGGCCCACCCTCTTTTCGCTTTGTCAGGCGATGAGTCTGTTTGCCGCGCGCCAGACGTTGCTGTTACTTCTTCCGGATAATGGTCCCAATGCTGCAATCAATGAGCAACTGGCTACGCTGGTCAGCTTGTTGCATGACGATCTGCTGCTGATGGTTCGGGGCAATAAACTGACGAAAGCGCAGGAAAACGCGGCATGGGTGACGCAGCTTGCCAGCCATTCCGTGCAGGTCACCTGCCAGACGCCTGAACAGGCGCAATTACCGAAATGGGTCGCTAACCGGGCTAAGCTGCTTAACCTGCAACTGGACGACGCCGCAAACCAGATGCTGTGCTATTGCTATGAAGGCAATCTGCTGGCGCTGGCGCAGGCACTGGATCGTCTGTCGTTACTGTGGCCGGACGGTAAGCTCACCCTTCCGCGGGTTGAACAGGCAGTGAACGATGCGGCGCACTTTACCCCCTTCCACTGGGTCGATTCCCTGCTCTCGGCGAAGAGCAAACGCGCGCTGCATATCCTGCAACAGCTCAGGCTGGAAGGCAGTGAACCGGTGATTTTATTGCGTACGCTTCAGCGTGAACTCATGCTGTTAATAACCTTAAAACGGCAATCGGCCAACACGCCTCTGCGTGCTTTGTTTGATAAACACCGCGTATGGCAAAATCGTCGGGTTATGACGACCGAAGCGGTAAATCGTCTGAGCCACGATCAGCTCCGTCAGGCAGTGCAGCTGCTTACGCAGGCAGAATTAACGCTCAAGAAAGATTACGGCCAGTCGGTCTGGGCCGAGCTGGAAAGTCTCTCGCTGCTGCTGTGTCATAAGGCACTGGCAGACGTTTTCATTGATGGTTGATATGAATTCTTTACAGGCGCTTTATGGCGGGACGTTTGATCCCGTCCACTATGGTCATCTGAAACCGGTAGAGATCCTGGCGAACCTGATCGGGTTACAGCAAATCATCATTATGCCCAACAATGTTCCGCCGCATCGTCCGCAGCCGGAAGCAACGAGCGCGCAACGCAAGCACATGCTTGAACTGGCTATTGCCGATAAGCCGCTGTTCCGGCTGGATGAGCGGGAATTGCAACGCGACACCCCTTCCTATACTGCCCAAACGCTGGCGCAATGGCGTATTGAACAGGGCCCAACGCGTCCTTTAGCGTTTATTATCGGCCAGGATTCACTGCTGAATTTCCCGAGCTGGCATCAATACGAAACCATTTTGCACAACAGCCATTTGATCGTCTGTCGCCGCCCGGGGTATCCGCTCACCATGAATGACGCCCAACATCAGGCGTGGCTCGACGATCATCTGACAAATAAAACGGAAGATCTGCACAGCCTGCCTGCGGGCAAAATTTATCTGGCCGAAACGCCCTGGTTTGACATCTCCGCCACGATCGTTCGCCAGCGTCTGCAACAGGGCCTCCCCTGTGACGACCTCCTGCCGCCCTCAGTGCTGGAATATATTCATCAGCAAGGGTTGTATCAGAACAGCACAGACGCGTAAGTGGATACGCGAAAAATCGCGTTATTCGCAGCACTGCCATTGACAGGCCCTTCCATGCTGATATCCTCCGCGCCTGACATTCCCGCCGAACATTGTCTTTAAGAAATTGTTTTACAAAAATGGCGATGCAATGTCAGACCGAGGATGGGATGATACCCGCCTTCAACGTCTGTCCGGTGACATTTGTCCCGACACTGCCAACAGTTCAGGTATACTGTCAGGCTACTCATTCATGGCTGCGCTACTTCACTCACCAGGGGGAAAACTTGCAGGGTAAAGAACTCCAGGATTTTGTTATCGACAAAATTGATGACCTGAAAGGTCAGGACATTATCGCTATCGACGTAAAAGGTCGATCCAGTATTACCGATTGCATGATTATCTGCACCGGTACCTCCACGCGTCACGTTGCCTCTATTGCTGACCACGTTGTTCAGGAATCACGCGCTGCGGGCATGATGCCGCTGGGCGTTGAAGGCGAAGCCATTGCTGACTGGGTTGTAGTCGACCTCGGCGATGTGATTGTTCACGTCATGCAGGAAGAGAGCCGTCGTCTGTATGAGCTGGAAAAACTCTGGGGCTAATGCGTGAAGTTGCAATTAGTCGCCGTCGGCACAAAAATGCCTGACTGGGTACAAACGGGTTTTACCGAGTATCTGCGACGTTTTCCAAAAGATATGCCGTTTGAACTGGTGGAGATTCCTGCCGGAAAGCGCGGTAAAAACGCGGATATCAAACGTATTCTCGATAAAGAGGGTGAACTGATGCTGGCTGCCGCAGGCAAGAACCGCATCGTTACCCTCGATATTCCGGGTAAACCCTGGGATACGCCGCAGCTGGCGCACGAACTGGAGCGCTGGAAACAGGACGGTCGTGACGTCAGTTTGTTGATTGGTGGGCCGGAAGGCTTGTCTTCAGCCTGTAAAGCGGCAGCCGAACAAAGTTGGTCCCTCTCCGCGCTGACCCTCCCCCACCCGCTGGTTCGGGTTCTGGTGGCAGAAAGTCTGTATCGCGCGTGGAGCATTACCACCAACCATCCTTATCATCGTGAGTAATGACTGACCAGGTAGATTAACCAGCGGATGAAACTACAGAATTCTTTTCGCGACTATACGGCTGAGTCCGCGCTGTTTGTGCGCCGGGCGCTGGTCGCCTTTACGGGGATTTTGCTGCTGACGGGCGTGCTGATCGCCAACCTCTATAATCTGCAGATTGTCCGCTTTACCGACTATCAAACGCGTTCCAACGAAAACCGCATTAAGCTGGTGCCCATCGCGCCAAGCCGCGGCATAATCTACGATCGTAACGGCGTGCCTCTGGCGCTGAACCGCACTATCTATCAAATTGAAATGATGCCAGAGAAGGTCGACAACGTGCAGGACACCCTGGACGCCCTGAAAGGGGTGGTCGATCTTAACGATGACGACATTGCGAACTTTAAAAAAGAGCGAGCCCGCTCGCACCGTTTCACCTCTATCCCGGTTAAAACCAACCTGACTGAAGTGCAGGTTGCCCGTTTTGCGGTGAATCAATATCGCTTCCCGGGTGTGGAAGTAAAAGGCTATAAGCGCCGTTTCTACCCCTACGGCTCTGCGCTCACCCACGTCATCGGCTATGTCTCAAAAATTAACGATAAAGACGTCGAACGTCTCGATAAAGACGGCAAGCTGGCGAACTACGCTGCGACACACGATATCGGCAAGCTGGGCATTGAGCGTTACTACGAAGACGTTCTGCACGGTCAGACGGGTTACGAAGAGGTGGAAGTCAACAACCGGGGTCGCGTCATCCGTCAGTTGAAAGAGGTGCCGCCACAGGCGGGCCATGACGTCTACCTGACCCTCGATCTTAAACTTCAGCAATATATCGAAACGCTGCTGGCAGGAAGTCGCGCCGCCGTGGTGGTCACCGACCCTCGCACCGGCGGCATTCTGTCGCTGGTTTCCATGCCAAGCTACGATCCCAACCTGTTTGTGGATGGTATCTCCAGCAAAGATTATTCCGGTTTGCTTAATGATCCGAATACGCCACTGGTTAACCGTGCCACGCAAGGGGTCTATCCACCGGCGTCCACCGTTAAGCCTTACGTTGCCGTCTCTGCACTCAGCGCTGGGGTCATCACCCGTAATACGAGCCTCTTTGACCCAGGCTGGTGGCAGTTGCCAGGCTCGGAAAAACGCTATCGCGACTGGAAAAAATGGGGCCATGGTCATCTGAATGTGACCAAATCGCTTGAAGAGTCGGCGGATACCTTCTTCTATCAGGTCGCCTATGACATGGGCATCGATCGCCTGTCAGAGTGGATGAGCAAATTTGGGTACGGTCAATATACGGGCGTCGATCTCTCCGAAGAGCGCTCCGGGAATATGCCGACCCGTGAATGGAAGCAAAAACGCTTCAAAAAACCCTGGTATCAGGGCGATACCATCCCGGTGGGGATTGGTCAGGGCTACTGGACCGCAACGCCGTTGCAGATGAACAAGGCGATGATGATCCTCATCAACGACGGCGTGGTGAAGGTCCCTCACCTGCTGATGAGTACCCTGGAAAATGGCAATAAAGTGCCCTGGGTACAGCCGCACGAACCACCGGTGGGCGATATTCACTCTGGTTTCTGGGAGATCGCCAAAGACGGCATGTACGGCGTGGCTAACCGTCCGAACGGAACGGCGCATAAGTACTTTGCCGGTGCCCCTTATAAAGTGGCGGCAAAATCCGGTACCGCTCAGGTCTTTGGCCTGAAAGCGAATGAAACCTATAACGCGCATAAAATTGCTGAACGTCTCCGGGATCACAAACTGATGACCGCGTTTGCCCCTTACGATAATCCGCAGGTTGCGGTGGCGATCATTCTGGAAAACGGCGGCGCAGGCCCGGCCGTCGGGACGATTATGCGCCAGATCCTTGACCACATTATGCTGGGCGATAACAACACCGAACTGCCGACAGAAAACCCGGCATCCGCCGCGGCGGAGGACCAATAATCATGACGGATAATCCGAATAAAAAATCGTTGTGGGACAAAATCCACATCGACCCGGCGATGCTGCTGATCCTGTTGGCGCTGCTGACCTATAGTGCCATGGTCATATGGAGCGCCAGCGGCCAGGATATTGGCATGATGGAGCGTAAAATCGGCCAGATCGCTATGGGTGTGGTTATCATGGTCGTAATGGCGCAAATTCCGCCACGCGTCTATGAAGGATGGGCACCCTATCTGTACTTTGTCTGTATCATTTTGCTGGTAGCCGTCGATGCATTCGGCGCCATTTCAAAAGGGGCGCAGCGCTGGCTGGATCTGGGAATTGTTCGCTTTCAGCCTTCTGAAATCGCCAAAATTGCCGTTCCGCTGATGGTTGCTCGCTTTATTAACCGCGACGTCTGCCCTCCTTCGCTGAAAAATACGGCGATTGCCCTGGTACTGATCTTCCTGCCTACCTTGCTGGTCGCCGCGCAACCTGACCTCGGCACCTCAATACTGATTGCCTTATCAGGACTGTTTGTTCTGTTCCTGTCTGGCTTAAGCTGGCGCCTGATTGGCATTGCGGTGGTGTTAATCGCGGCCTTTATACCCATTCTGTGGTTCTTCCTGATGCACGATTATCAACGTCAGCGCGTCATGATGTTACTGGATCCGGAAACCGACCCACTGGGTGCAGGCTATCACATTATTCAGTCTAAAATTGCCATTGGCTCCGGCGGATTGCGCGGCAAGGGCTGGCTACATGGTACGCAATCACAGCTCGAATTCTTGCCTGAACGCCATACAGATTTTATCTTTGCCGTGCTCGCCGAAGAGCTGGGCCTGGTGGGTATACTGATTCTGCTGGCGCTCTATGTGCTGCTGATTATGCGCGGATTGTGGATTGCTGCCCATGCGCAAACCACCTTCGGACGCGTTATGGCGGGCGGGTTAATGCTGATTTTATTCGTTTATGTCTTCGTCAATATTGGTATGGTGAGTGGTATTCTGCCCGTCGTAGGCGTGCCGCTTCCGCTGGTCAGTTATGGGGGATCGGCGCTAATCGTATTGATGGCCGGGTTTGGGATAGTGATGTCTATCCATACCCACCGAAAAATGTTGTCCAAAAGCGTATAACAATAAGGGGATCGCAATGCGCAAGCAGTGGTTGGGTATCTGCATCGCAGCAAGTTTGCTGGCAGCCTGTACAAGTGATGATGGTCAACAGCAGGCAACCGTTGCGCCACCGCAACCGGCGGTCTGTAACGGTCCCGTTGTCGAAATCAGCGGCGCGGACCCGGTCTTTGAACCGCTTAACGCCACCGCGAATCAGGATTATCAGCGCGACGGAAAGAGCTATAAAATCATTCAGGATCCGTCCCGCTTCAGTCAGGCGGGTTTTGCCGCCATTTATGATGCCGAGCCAGGCAGCAACCTGACCGCTTCCGGTGAGACCTTCGATCCTGCGCAGATTACTGCCGCCCACCCTACGCTGCCGATCCCAAGCTATGCGCGTGTGACCAACCTGGCGAACGGGCGTATGATCGTGGTGCGGATTAACGACCGTGGTCCTTATGGCAACGATCGCGTGATCTCCCTCTCCCGTGCAGCAGCCGATCGCCTGAACACCTCAAACAATACTAAAGTCCGTATTGATCCTATTATTGTGGCGCAGGACGGAACGTTATCCGGCCCCGGTACTGCCTGTACGACAGTGGCGAAACAAACTTACGCCCTTCCGGCTCGCCCGGATTTGAGCGGTGGCATGGGCGCGGCCTCGTCCACAACAGAACCGATGCAGCCTCAGGGCGAAGTGCGCGCGATCAGCAATGATACGTTGCAAAGTGACGACCCAACCGGCGCGCCGGTTAAGAGCAGCGGTTTCCTGGGCGCACCCACCACTCTGGCGACGGGTGTGCTGGAAGGCAGTGAGCCTACTCCAGCACCCGTTGTCGCTCCGCCCGCCACCCAACCGGCCCCTGTGACAGCCCCTGCAGCGGTACAAAATACCCCGGCACCGGCAGCATCAACCAGCGGTGGTTATGTGGTTCAGGTGGGGGCCGTCAGCGATCGTGCGCGTGCTGAGCAATATCAGCAGCGCCTGAGTCAGCAATTTGGCGTGCCGGGTCGCGTAGAGCAAAACGGCGCCGTCTGGCGTATCCAGATGGGCCCGTTTGCCAGCAAACCACAGGCCACCTCGCTGCAACAGCGCCTGCAAAGTGAAGCACAATTGCAGTCGTTTATCGCAGTTGCGAAATAATTAATCGGCGGTATCCGAATTGTCAGTTTATGTAACCAACGTTCACAAACTCATGCTGAAAGTCGGATGCCTGCCTGTATAGCTTTTGCTATAGTAAGGCACTTTTTTTAATTCCATCACGGATGTCGTAGTTCTGACCATGAAGACCACTTTCTCCGCTCGTTTTGTGCAGCGCATGGCGCTGACCACGGCCCTTTGCGCTTCTGCTCTCTCAGCAGCTCACGCTGATGACCTGAACATTAAGACCATGATCCCTGGCGTTCCGCAGATCGACGCGGAATCGTACATCCTGATCGACTACAACTCCGGTAAAGTGCTGGCAGAACAAAATGCTGACGCGCGTCGCGATCCGGCCAGTCTGACCAAGATGATGACCAGCTACGTCATCGGCCAGGCCATGAAAGCAGGCAAATTCAAAGAATCGGACCTGGTCACCATCGGTAACGATGCCTGGGCAACGGGCAACCCGGTGTTCAAAGGCTCATCGCTGATGTTCCTGAAGCCCGGCATGCAGGTGCCCGTTTCTCAGCTGATTCGCGGCATCAACCTGCAATCAGGTAATGACGCCTGCGTGGCGATGGCGGATTTTGCTGCCGGCAGCCAGGACGCATTTGTTGGCCTGATGAACAGCTACGTCTCAGCGTTGGGCCTGAAAAACAGCCATTTCCAGACCGTTCACGGCCTGGATGCTGACGGTCAGTACAGCTCTGCGCGCGACATGGCTCTGATTGGCCAGGCGCTGATCCGTGATGTGCCAAATGAATACACCATTTATAAAGAGAAAGAGTTCACCTTCAACGGCATTCGCCAGACCAACCGCAACGGTCTGCTGTGGGACAACAGCCTGAATGTGGACGGCATCAAAACGGGTCATACGGACAAAGCCGGCTATAACCTGGTTGCGTCTGCCACCGAAGGTCAGATGCGTCTGATCTCTGCCGTCATGGGTGGGCGTACCTTCAAAGGGCGTGAAACCGAAAGCAAGAAATTGCTGACCTGGGGCTTCCGTTTCTTTGAAACAGTTAACCCGCTGAAAGCCGGGAAAGAGTTCGCCTCTGAGCCCGTCTGGTTTGGTGACAACGACCGCGCCTCACTGGGCGTCGACAAAGATCTGTACCTGACCATTCCTCGTGGCCGTATGAAAGACCTGAAGGCGAGCTATGTGCTGACGACCAGCGAGCTTCACGCACCGCTTAAGAAGAATCAGGTTGTGGGCACCATCAACTTCCAGCTTGATGGCAAAACCATCGATCAGCGTCCACTGGTCGTACTGGATGAGATCCCTGAAGGCAATTTCTTCGGCAAAATCATTGATTACATTAAATTGATGTTCCATCACTGGTTTGGTTAAAAATTGAACACTTGAAAGTGTGATTTTGATCCCCATATACTAGGTATCCTGATAACTCCCACCTGTCGTGGGAGTTATTCTTTTTAATGTAATGCCGGAGCTGACATGAAAACCAAACTTAACGAACTGCTTGAATTCCCTACCTCCTTTACTTACAAAGTGATGGGTCAGGCGAAACCTGAGCTGGTTGATCAGGTGGTTGAAGTGGTACAGCGCCATGCGCCCGGTGACTACTCTCCAACAGTAAAACCCAGCAGCAAAGGCAATTACCACTCGGTTTCAATCACCATTACTGCGACGCATATCGAGCAAGTCGAAACGCTGTATGAAGAGTTAGGCAATATCGAAATCGTCCGTATGGTGCTGTAAGTCCTTCCGCGGTTGCCCGGTTAGCCGGGTAACCCGCTTCTCTGCTGTGGTATACTCCCTGACACCTTTTCTCCCCCGTCACCGGAGTTGCTGTTTTGTATCAGGATAAAATTCTTGTCCGCCATCTTGGGCTACAACCTTACGAACCTGTCTCCCAGGCTATGCATGATTTCACTGACACCCGTGATGAAACCACTCCCGACGAAATCTGGCTGGTCGAGCATCTTCCTGTGTTCACACAGGGTCAGGCGGGCAAAGCGGAACATGTTTTAGTGCCGGGTGATATTCCCGTTATACAGAGCGATCGTGGCGGTCAGGTTACCTATCATGGACCGGGTCAACAGGTCATGTACGTCCTGCTGGACCTTAAGCGGCGCAAGCTGGGCGTCAGAGAGCTGGTCACCCTGCTGGAAAATACCGTCGTGGATACCCTTGCAGAATATGGCATTCAAGCGCACCCGCGTGCGGACGCGCCGGGTGTCTATGTGGGGGAAAGCAAAATCTGCTCCCTGGGTTTACGCATCCGTCGGGGATGCTCATTTCATGGCCTGGCGCTGAATATTAATATGGACTTATCTCCTTTCCTGCGCATTAATCCCTGCGGCTATGCGGGAATGGAAATGGTGCAAATGAGCCAGTGGGTCGAATCAGTCTCCCCAGATATTATTCATCCGGTTTTGGTCAGAAACTTTTTAGCAGGGCTAAACAATCCACCTAGTGAATATATCACTACTTAATATATGATACATGATGGTCGCGTAATTTGCCGGGCCATCATTTATTTCCCCCTTTAAGCTTTACAATAATCCTGAGATTCTATATTTTCGAAGCGCCTGGTCAGACTTGCCTATTTTTCTGCGTAATATTCATAATCTAAATACTGAAAAAGGCGGGTCGGGTATGACTTGATCAAAAATCGTACAACTGTTTGATTTTTTTAAACATACGATCCCTATAAAATACTTTACCAATCACGACAGGCACAATATATAAATTCAACTATCATTCATATTGTGAATGAATTCGGAGTGACAGCGTGGATAATAATAATTTACCAGCTAAACGATTAAATGATCCCGGTGGTGAGGGTAAACCACAAATTTTTCGGACTTTACGTAATATCGATCTCAATTTATTGACCATTTTTGAGGCGGTATATGTCCACAAGGGTATCGTTAATGCTGCGAAAATTCTTAATCTCACCCCCTCCGCAATTAGTCAGTCAATCCAGAAACTGCGTGCTATATTTCCCGATCCTCTCTTTATTCGAAAAGGTCAGGGTGTCACACCAACCGCCTATGCCACGCACCTTCACGAGTATATCAGCCAGGGCCTGGAGTCCATTCTTGGTGCGCTGGATCTTACGGGCAGCTACGATAAACAGCGGACCATCACCATTGGGACATCGCCTTCGGTTGGTGCACTGGTGTTGCCGATTGTTCACCAGGCCATAAAGCGTGAAGTGCCGCACCTGTTAATACGCAATATCCCTATTAACGATGCGGAGACCCAACTGTCGCAGTTCCAGACGGATCTCATCATTGATAACAACACTTTCTCGGCTCGCGCGCTTGGTCAGCACACGCTTTATGCCGACAGCCTGGTCCTGGTCTGCCGTAAAGGTCATCCTGCCCTCAGCAAAACGGCCACGTATGAGAGCCTGGAAGAGTATGAGCATGCGCTTTTCACCCATGAGGGGAGCGACCACAGTCAGCTGCGTAAACGGGTTAACGAGATCTTCCACGAACGCCAAATCAGCTTTAGCAGTTACAATATGTTCACTATTGCTGCCCTGCTTGGCGGCAGCGATCTGCTCAGTATCATGCCTTTACGTCTGTTCAATTTGCTTCGACAATGCTGGCCCCTGGAGCAGATTCCTTTTGCACCGTTGAACAGTGAAGCCATTGAAATTGCGCTGCATTACAACAAACTGAGCCTGCGCGATCCGGTGCTGGAAAACGTCATCGATATTATCAGAAGAGCATTCTGACGCCGTTACCCGGTCTCCCCTGGCTGCTCAATCAGGACAAAGGGCACAAAACAACAACTATTTTACAATTTGGCGACCTCACAGGCTGCTTTATCGACCATATCAATGATATACTGCCTGTCGTTCGTTCAAAAATAGTTGATAAATACAACATTCCCTTGAATTGAAACGCTTTCCTCGAATTTCGCAACTGGAACACGCACGCTATGAGTAAACCCATTGTGATGGAACGCGGTGTTAAGTACCGCGACGCCGATAAAATGGCCCTTATCCCGGTTAAAAACGTGGCCACCGAGCGCGAAGCGCTGTTAAGAAAGCCGGAATGGATGAAGATTAAGCTTCCGGCAGACTCGTCACGCATCCAGGGTATCAAAGCGGCGATGCGAAAAAATGGGCTTCACTCCGTTTGTGAAGAAGCCTCTTGCCCGAACCTTGCGGAATGTTTTAACCACGGTACGGCAACCTTTATGATCCTGGGCGCTATCTGTACGCGCCGTTGCCCGTTCTGTGACGTTGCACATGGTCGCCCTGTGGCACCTGATGCCAACGAACCCCTGAAGCTGGCCCAGACTATCGCCGACATGGCGCTGCGCTATGTGGTCATCACCTCGGTTGACCGTGACGATCTGCGCGACGGCGGGGCACAGCATTTTGCTGACTGCATCACCGCTATTCGTGAGAAAAGTCCAAACATTAAGATTGAAACGCTGGTTCCCGACTTCCGTGGTCGTATGGATCGCGCGCTGGATATTCTGACTGCAACCCCGCCAGATGTGTTTAACCACAACCTGGAGAACGTGCCGCGAATTTACCGTCAGGTTCGTCCCGGTGCTGACTACAACTGGTCTCTGAAGCTGCTTGAGCGCTTTAAAGAAGCCCATCCTCATATCCCGACTAAATCGGGTCTGATGGTCGGCCTTGGCGAAACCAATGCTGAAATCGTTGAGGTCATGCGCGACTTACGCCGCCATGGCGTAACGATGCTGACGTTAGGCCAGTACCTACAGCCAAGCCGTCACCACCTGCCTGTGCAGCGCTACGTTAGCCCGGATGAGTTTGATGAAATGAAAGCGGAAGCAATGGCGATGGGCTTTACCCATGCGGCCTGCGGCCCGTTTGTTCGCTCGTCCTATCATGCCGATATGCAGGCAAAAGGCGAAGAAGTGAAGTAATATTTACTTACACTTCGCGCATAAAAAAACCGGCCATTGTGCCGGTTTTTTATTTCGCATGCCTTTAATGGCTCGCCATTACTCTTTGTGCGAGAGCTTCTCAGCAACGATTTCGTCATCAGCGGTTTTCTTCGCAGACGCATCATCGTCATTCATCGCTTTTTTGAAGCCTTTGATGGCCGCACCCAGGTCTCCGCCCAGCGTGCGCAACTTCTTGGTACCAAACAGCAGGACGACCAGTGCGGCCACCACTAACAGTTTAGTAATACTGATCTCACCCATAGATACCTTCTTCACTTAAAACAGGCTGCGTTATGCGCCCTAAAGACCTACGTTATTAACGGCCATTTGGCGCGCGCACACAATAGCAATCTGTAACAAGGTGAATCAAGCACTGATGAAAAAAACATCATAATAATTGCGGTGGCGCAAATCTCCGGTTGCCTAATACCGGCAGTTGCTGGCGCACGGCGTTTACCCGCTCGCGATCCAGCTCTGCCATGATCAGCGCTGGCCTCTCCGCCGCCGCAGCGATCGTGACGCCTAAAGGATCAATCACCCGGCTTTGACCAATATTTTTATTTCCACACTCCCCCGCTGCAATCACATAGCAGGTGGTATCCAGCGCCCGCGCCGTGAGCAGGGTTGCCCAGTGATGCTCTTTAAGCGGCCCTTTCACCCACGCAGCGGGAAGAATCAACACATCAGCGCCTGCCAGCGCCAGATTCATCGCCATCTCCGGGAAGCGTAGATCGTAACAGATCATCAGACCCAGCTTGAACCCCTCCACCTCAAGCACGGGCGGCAACAGCTGGCCCGCATCCACCCGCCGCGACTCCTGAATGGAAAACGCATCGTAAAGATGGAGTTTGGCATAGGTCTGCACGATTTCCCCGCCCCGCAGGACCACCAGCGTATTAACCGCTCGACCCGGCGATGAAGGGACATGAAGGGTAAGGATCGTTGTCAGTGCATTAGCCGCGCTTTCTGTTTTCAGCACTTTCAGAAAGCCACCGTCCAGCGTCTGCGCTGATTTCACCGACAAATCTGGATCGTTATCGTCACGCGCCAGGAGTGCCTCAGGCAGCACGAGCAGCGAAGCGCCTTTCTCTGCCGCCTGTGCCATCAGCTCTACGCAATGTCGTGCATTTTCTTGCCAGTCTGGCGTGACGGCAAACTGTCCAACCGCAACATACATATTTTCACCTGGTTCCAATTAGCGTTAAACTCATTGCCTTAACCATACCAGATAGCAGGAATTCGCTGTGTTACAACTGCTTTTAGCCGTTTTTATTGGTGGGGGAACCGGTAGCGTTGCGCGTTGGTTTCTTAGCATGCGATTTAACCCAATGCATCAGGCGATTCCCGTCGGCACCCTGACGGCCAACCTGATAGGGGCTTTCGTCATCGGGATGGGGCTTGCCTGGTTTAACCGGATGACCCACATTGACCCAATGTGGAAACTGCTGATCACCACCGGTTTTTGTGGGGGATTAACGACCTTCTCCACCTTTTCAGCCGAAGTCGTGTTTTTGTTTCAGGAAGGGAAGTTTGCGTGGGCACTCACCAACATTGCCGTCAATATGCTCGGCTCATTTGCCATGACCGCGATCGCATTTTGGATTTTTTCTGCGGCGAACGCGCATTAACAGCCCGCACGTTAATGTTGGCTTAATTTTTCTCTGTCACTCTTAGTGCAATATCGCGTGAGGGTGAGAGTATGAGAACGAGTTTAATGCAGGCGGGGATGGTTTTACTGAGCGTTCTGATCGTCGCCAGTTTTATTAAGATGTACCTCTTCAATTAATGAAAGCCAAAAAAAACCCGCTCAGTGAGCGGGTTTTGAAACTCTTGCTGACGTGTCTGTAATTACAGAGCAGTTACGTTAGCAGCAGAAGGGCCTTTGGCACCGTTAGTGATTTCAAACTCAACGCGCTGACCTTCGGCCAGGGTTTTGAAACCATTAGTCTGGATTGCAGAGAAGTGTACGAACACATCTTTGCTGCCATCTTCCGGAGTAATGAAACCGAATCCTTTGGACTCATTAAACCACTTAACGTTACCTTTAATCTTAGACATCAAAATTACCTTTACATGAAAAATGGACACAAATGCTGTGTCGGGTATCAGTACAACAATTACGGGCCATTTTGTCCAGCGCTTCTTTAGCAAAAAGTGACAAAAGTCGCGGAATTTTTCGTGCCCGACACGTTATCCTTCAGCCCGCAAAAAGTGGCTCTTTTTTCGCCACTCCGTCCCCATTTTTCAGTTAAAACTGGAAGCGCATCCAGGCGAAGTAAACGTTACCGTTGTTGTATGTACCAGGGATATAGGTCATCTGGAACGTCGCCGGGCCATACCCAATGGAAGCCAGGGGTAACAGGACCGGTACCGGGATATATTTCCAGTTGTCGCGTGCGGTAAAGCCCGCGGTATAGCCCAGCCCCATGTGGAAGTTCTCATCCGCCAGCGGACGCCAGGTTTTCTCCCAGCCGTAACCGCCAATAGGCTCCCACTTGTTATAGGAGTCTTTAAAGGCCATCAAATAGAGACCGTGCCAGTTCCCTTTGTCATCCCAACGGGATTGACCGAAGCCCGCCCCCCAGGGACGTTCGTTATAGCGATCGGTTTTTTCCTTGTCATACGCAAAACGTGCATGCCAGGTAATAGCCGGGACATAGAGATCGTAATGCTCTGGTTCATTCCAGGTTTGCGCAACGTTATCTTTAAAGGTGGTGAACCAACCTTTGTCCGTTGTTTTATCGTCTGCTATTGCTGATGAAGCCAGAGTTAACTGACCAAAAATAAACAGGAAAATTATTAAAAAACTATTTTTTAAGGTCACAATGTCATTACCATTCTTTGTATTCGGTGCACAGCTTAACAAAGTTTATTTGAATAAAGCCTTAACAACATCGGCTTAAATCCGAATTATTTAGTTACAAAATGGGAATATTCCTACGAATGCAAAGAAAAAGCGCCTCCAATATGAGGCGCTCACAAAAATTAACGTTTATGTAATAATTTATACAAAGCGGGAATGACCAACATCGATAATAATGGGGCGGTCACCATTCCGCCGATCATGGGCGCTGCGATGCGCTGCATCACTTCCGACCCGCTGCCGCCCCCCCACATAATGGGCAACAACCCCGCCATAATGGTGGCGACCGTCATCACCTTAGGCCGTACGCGCAATACTGCTCCTTCATGAATGGCCCGTCGCACCGTCGCCTCACCGCACTCGTCATTGCCGGCACGGTGTTTATTAAGTGCCTGATTAAGATAGAGCACCATAATAACGCCAAATTCGGCCGCAACACCGGCCAGCGCGATAAAGCCAACGGCGCTGGCGACCGAGAAATGATAATCCAGTAACCATAAAAGCCATACGCCACCGATCAGCGCAAATGGTAATGTCCCCATAATTAACAGGACATCTGAAATGCGTTTGAACGTCAGCCATAATAATAAAAAGATTATCATTAGCGTTACTGGCAACACTAATTTTAGTCTGGCCGTTGCGCGCTCAAGATATTCAAACTGTCCAGACCAGGTTAATGAAACACCTTGTGGCAGGATAATATGTTGCGCAACCTGCTGTTGCATCTCCTCAACGGCGGACTTTAAATCCCGATTGCGCAAATCGACATAAATCCAGTTGGAGAGTCGCGCATTTTCACTTTTCAACATCGGTGGGCCTTCACTTACCACGATATCAGCCATCTCTCCGAGCGCAATCTGGCTCCCGTTGCTCGTCAGCACCGGCAGTGCACGAAGCTTGTCGACACTGTCGCGCAGATCGCGAGGATAACGAAGGTTGATAGGATAACGTTCACGCCCTTGCAGCACTTCGCCTATATTGTCACCCCCTACCAGCGTGGAGACCATGCTCTGCAATTCATCGACAGAGACGCCATAACGTGCGGCTTTTGCTCTGTCGATGCGGATATCGACATAACGACCGCCTGACAACCGTTCCGCCAGGGCTGACGTGACACCCGGGACCTGCTTCACGATCTGCTCAATTTGCCCGGCCACCCGTTCAATATCGGCAAGGTTATTGCCATTCACTTTGATGCCCACCGGGCTTTTAATGCCGGTCGAAAGCATATCAAGCCGGTTGCGGATCGGCGGTACCCATACATTGGCAATACCGGGAACAGAAACCGTTTTATCCAGTTCCTCCACCAGTTTTTCGGGCGTCATACCGGCCCGCCATTGGTCGCGCGGTTTGAAGTGAATCGTGGTCTCCAGCATGGTTAACGGCGCGGGATCGGTTGCCGTGTCAGCCCGTCCGGCTTTACCGAAGACGCTTGCGACCTCTGGCACGCTTTTGATCAGACGGTCCGTTTGCTGGAGCAAGCGGCTGGCTTCACGTGCTGAAATACCCGGGAGCGTCGAGGGCATATAAAGCAGGTCGCCCTCATTCAGCGGCGGCATAAATTCGCTCCCCAGGCGACTTAACGGCCATAGCGTGGCCACTAAGACGAGCGAGGCCAGCACCAGCGTGGTTTTCGGGAACATCAGTACTTTATCCAGCAAGGGTTCATAACCCCGAATCAGGGCGCGATTAATCGGATTCGCTTTTTCATCCGGGATGTTGCCCCGAATGAAATACCCCATTAAGACCGGTACCAGCGTGATGCCCAGCCCCGCAGAAACCGCCATTGCCCAGGTTTTGGTAAAGGCCAGCGGCGAAAACATGCGCCCTTCCTGCGCCTCCAGAGAGAAAACCGGGATAAACGACAGCGTAATGATCAACAGGCTGCAAAAGAGTGCAGGCCCGACGTCCACTGCCGCCTTCTCCGCCAGATGCCAGTAGTCACCGGATGTAGGCGTCTGTTCAGGGTTATCCTGCCGCCACTGTTCCAGCACCTTGTGCATATTTTCGATCATCACTATCGCTGCATCCACCATAGCGCCAATGGCAATCGCGATCCCACCCAGCGACATAATATTGGCGTTGATGCCCTGATAATGCATAACCACAAATGCCCCTAAAATCCCCAACGGCAGCGAGACAATGGCGACCAGAGCGGAACGCAGATGGAACAGGAACAGGGCGCACACCAGCACAACCACGGCAAACTCTTCCAGCAGCTTGTGCGTCAGGGTGTTGATGGAATCCTCTATCAGCGTGGAGCGATCGTATACCGGTACGATCTCAACCCCTTTTGGCAACGTTTTCTGCAGTGCGCGGAGCTTCTCTTTCACCGCGTGAAGCGTTTCCAGCGCATTCTGACCGTAACGCATCACCACCACGCCACCGGCAACCTCACCCTCACCGTTCAGTTCCGCTACGCCACGACGGATTTCCGGCCCATAACCTACCGTTGCCACATCGCTCAGGCGTATCGGGATACCTTCCCGCGTCGCGATAACGACCTGGCGGAAATCCTCCAGGGTATGCAGATAGCCCGCCGTACGGACCATATACTCCGCTTCCCCTCTTTCCAGCAGCGCCCCACCACTCTCTTTGTTTGCAGCCTGAATCGCGCTGACTATCTGAGCATGGGTAATATTGAGCGCCCGCATTTTCTCTACGGAGGCCGTCACCTGATACTGACGTACCATCCCCCCAATGCTCGCCACTTCTGAAACATTGGGCACCGTTTTCAGCTCAAATTTCAGCGTCCAGTCCTGCAGAGCGCGCAAATCTGCCAGGCTATGCTGACCTGTACGATCCACCAGCGCATATTCGTAAATCCAGCCTACCCCCGTGGCGTCCGGTCCCAACGAGACTTTCACACCGGCAGGCAATTGCGACTGTACCTGGCTTAAATACTCCAGGACCCGTGAGCGCGCCCAGTATAAATCCGTGCCATCTGCAAACAGAACGTAGACATATGCATCACCGAACATCGAAAATCCGCGCACGGTTTTCGCCCCCGGCACAGAGAGCATAGAGGTCGTGAGCGGCCAGGTGACTTGATCCTCAATAACCTGTGGCGCTTTTCCCGGATAGCTGGCTTTGACGATAACCTGCACATCCGAAAGGTCCGGCAGGGCATCCAGCGGCGCACGTTGCAACGCCCAGATCCCCCAGCCTGCCATGACCAGTGCCGCGATAATGATTAAGAACCGATTTCTTAATGATGCCCGTATTACCGCTGCGATCATTTTGCCACCTCCGGCAGCACGCTGCGCAGGCTCGCTTCGGAATCGATCAGGAACTGGCCGGACGACACCACGTTATCGCCCTCTTTCACCCCGGTCTTAATTTCCGTCCAGCCATCGGAGGTCATGCCCGTGACCACCTTCACCGGGCGAAAATACCCCTCGCCCGTGGCGAGAAGCAGTCGCTGTGAGTCGCCGCTATCAATCACCGACTCCTCCGGGACAGCAAGCACGGCTGCACCTGGCGTCCGCCTGGCAAGCGAAACGGTCAGGAACATACCGGGCTTAAGTTTGTGTTGTGAATTATCAAGCACGATGCGCGCTTTCAGGGTACGCGTGGCGGTATCCATCTGAGGCAGTAATTCACTAACCTTGCCGTGAAACTGCTCGCCAGGCCAACTTTCTGAGACGGCGACGATCTCGCTGCCCTTCGTCAGCGATTGCGCCTGTACCTGTGGGTAATCCACCACCAGCCAGACAGAGTCGAGGCTGGCTATTTCATACAGCGGCGCCATAGGGGCGACCTGAGCGCCTTGTCGTACATCCAGCCTGGTGATGTAACCGGGGCGATCGGCCCGAAGCGTCAGAGTGGTTTGCGGTTTACCGCTGCGCTCCAGCGCCCGAATCACGTCGTCCGGCATAAACTGGAGGGCCAGCCGTTCCCTGCCCGCTTTGGTCAGCGCGGGATCGCCAAGCTGACGCACCGCCAGGTACTCCTGCTGCGAGGTGGTCCACTGCGGGATCCACAATGTTGCCAGCGCCTCACCGGCGGCTACCTCTTGCTGAGGGGCGCGCACGAATAATGTGGAGATGATCCCGGCGGCAGGGGCAGAGACGGTTGTCAGACTGCGTTCATCGGTAGAGACGGTAGCGAAGGCAGAGAATGGTAACGTCAGCTGCCGTCTCTCAACACGGGCCGTTTTCATGCCCAGACTTTGCTGTTGCCCGGCGCTAATCGCCACGCCCGCCGACGGCTTCTCCTCATCGGCATAGCGTGGAACCAGCTCCATATCCATAAACGGGGATTTTCCCGGTTTGTCGAAACGCTGACCGGGCATCATAGGATCGTACCAGTAAAGCACCTGACGCTCTGCGGGACGGCTGCGTTCAGCGGCGGCAGGGGTTTGTCGCTGCCCCACGTAAAAACCACTCGCGGCGGCGGCGAGCACAACCATGCCCACCGCACAAAGAATGCGTATTTTCATCCTGTAATATCCTGTGGAATTAACCATTGAAGCGCGGCCCAGGTGCGCGCCATTTCACGCTCTGCCTGACTGGCGGCCAGTTCGGTCTCAAGCACGCTGCGACGCGCCTCCAGCAACGCAGGCAAGCCCGACTGACCGGAACGATATTGCGCGTTCATCACCCGCACCCGCTGGTGCTGCAAGGGCAAAATGTCGTCATGTTGTCGCTGCCAGATCACCCGAGCGGCCTGGTACTGCGCCACCAGAGATTGCACCTGAGCAATATGTTCACGCTGGACGAGCGTCAGTTGGTCTACTGCCTGCAGGGAACGTGACACATCGGCGGCATACTCCTTGTCCTGTCGATGTGACTGAAAAAGCGGCAAATCCACGGTGAACATGACGCCAGCCATGTCGTCATACCCTTCCGCGCGATGAGCGTAGAAGAGCTCAACGTCAACATCCGGAATCGCGGCCACCGCAGACTGTGCAGAACGCGCTTTTGCCGTTTCTGCTTCCCGCCGTGCGGCTTCAACTTCCGGATGACGAATCACCGCCTCCACCAGCGTTTTCTCATCGGCGGGTAGCCGCTGGTAACGCGGCAAGGGCCCCTGCACATCGGTGATGGCCTGGCCGGTCAACTGCATCAAGCGACTTTGCGCCACCTGAACATCCCGGGCGGCCAGCGTGACGTTATCGCGCATCGCGCTAAGGGTGATTTGCAGCGATAACACGCTGTCCGGGGTGGCATTGCCTGCGCCGACACTCGCTTTTTGCACCCCCTGCTGGCGCTCGGTCTCCTCCACGACGTTTTGAGCCGTGCGCAACGCGCGTTGAGAGAGCGCCAGATCAAGCCAGGCCTGCGCGGTATCGCGTTGCAGCGCGGCACGGGTCGCCTCTGATTGCGCTTCAACGCTCCTCGCCTGCGCCTGGAACGTTTGCGATTTACGCTCCCGTTTTTCTGCGCTGACATAGCTTTGCATAATACCTATCCGCTGCATGGTCATCCCTTCGCGGGTAAAACGACGGTCGTTGCTCCCCTGAACAGGCACATTTTCGATACCAAACTTCAGCTTTGGATCGGGCAGTTGTGTGGCGGATTCCGCCATTGCATCCAGCGCCCGGGCTTCGTTACGACGGGCAGACAGATCGGCGGAATAGCGTTGGGCCAGGGTGAGGGTTTGCGCGAGCGTTAACGACTCCGCCAGAACGGCGGAGCTGAAAAAGCCGAGCAGCACCCCACCGAGCCACAGGCTCAGTGTGTGTTGTTTCATGGCGTCCTCGTTTAGCGCAGCGGCGTTAACGCAACAATCTGAAAACCATCGCCTGCACGTTCAAGGGTGAACGCGACGCGATCGCCGGGCTTAACGGAAGCGATGTCCGCCTCCTTTGCAAGAACAAAAGGCATCGTCATCGCAGGCCATTGCAGTTCAGGTATGGCCTGATGCCTGAGCACGATAGTCGGAGGGGAAATTTCCATGACCTCGCCCTGCCCTTGCCAGAGTTGGACAGCAGCGGACGGCGTAGTCGCCTGGACGGAAAGAGAAGAGAGAGAAAACAGCACGCCCATAAGCGCGGAAACAAGTAATGCACGCATGATAAAACTCCTGTTAAACGTAATTGAAGAAAAAACTCAACGTGTTAACAGGTGTTTATTCTCTGAACCGGCAAAACCGAATCGTTGCCGGCGGCCCCGCAGCAGGCGGCGTTAATGACCAGACAGAAGGCGTGATGTCATCGCATTCCGGTGTTATCAGGGCAAGCGTCATCCCCGCAGGCAGTGCAACAAGCTGGGGATGCGCGTTCTCTTTTTGCAGCCGATCGGGTACGCAGTGCTTTTCGCACAGAGGAGAGGGTGCGTCAGCGGCGTGTGCTGGCGAGTTTGCCATCATGTCCATATGCTGGATCATGGCAATTTCCCCGCGCAAATCGAGTGCACAGTCATGAGACGCCACGGCAACCTGGCTATTGATCATCAGCCAGCCAAACGCGATCAAAAACATCAGAAGATGTTTTTTTAGAAAGCGCAGGCGATAAGTCCAGCTGGCGTACATATTCGCGTCGACAGGTTGCTATGAGGTGGCTGAGTATAGGAACAGACGGTGACAAAATTAAAGGTGTTTTAATGAGCTTTACGATATTTCTGTTTGTCGCCTTAAAAAGAATCATCACTATTAACAAATACTCAGCAACTCCGTGACATTTAATTCCATCCACAGGGTCAATACGTTAATGACATAAATGGCGCCGTAATGGCAAAATAGCGCCGACATCTGCGTTAGATGTCGGTTTATTGATTTTAATCATCTATGACTGACCGTTTATTCGGCACATTCTCACCCTTCAATTTTTGATTTTCCGTGCTCTCTGGGGAGCGCAACGTACAGGGGAAACCATGCTTACCTTTATCGAGCTCCTCATTGGAGTCGTCGTCATTGTCGGCGTCGCGCGTTACATCATCAAAGGCTATTCCGCTACGGGCGTGTTATTTGTCGGCGGCCTGACGCTGCTGATTATAAGTGCGCTGATGGGGCACAAAGTGTTACCCGCCAGTGAAACCAGCACCGGCTATTCCGCAACGGATATCGTTGAATATATTAAAATCCTGCTGATGAGCCGTGGTGGCGATCTTGGCATGATGATTATGATGCTGTGTGGTTTCGCCGCGTATATGACCCACATCGGCGCCAACGACATGGTTGTTAAGCTGGCCTCTAAACCGCTGCAATATATTAACTCACCGTATATTTTGATGATTGCCGCCTATTTCGTGGCCTGCCTGATGTCTCTGGCGGTCTCCTCCGCCACTGGCCTTGGCGTACTGCTGATGGCAACCCTGTTCCCGGTAATGGTCAACGTCGGTATCAGCCGTGGTGCCGCCGCCGCGATTTGCGCCTCGCCTGCGGCAATCATCCTTTCCCCGACGTCCGGCGACGTGGTGCTTGCCGCAAAAGCAGCGGAAATGCCGCTGATCGACTTTGCGTTCAAGACCACGCTGCCCATCTCCATCGCGGCCATTATTGGCATGGCGATTGCCCACTATTTCTGGCAGAAGTATCTCGATAAAAAAGAGAACATCAGCCACGAGATGCTGGATGTTAACGAAATCACCACCACCGCCCCTTCTTTCTACGCCATTCTGCCGTTTACCCCGATTATCGGCGTGCTGATTTTTGACGGGAAATGGGGTCCACAGCTGCATATCATCACCATTCTGGTGATCTGCATGCTACTGGCCGCCGTACTGGAGTTTGTGCGTGGCTTTAACACTCAGAAAGTGTTCTCGGGTCTGGAAGTGGCCTACAGGGGAATGGCGGATGCCTTCGCGGGCGTGGTCATGCTGCTGGTTGCCGCGGGCGTCTTTGCGCAGGGTCTGAGCACCATCGGCTTTATTCAGAGCCTGATCTCTATCGCCACCTCTTTTGGCTCGGCAAGCATCATTCTGATGCTCGTCCTGGTTGTGCTGACCATGCTGGCGGCGATGACAACCGGGTCCGGTAACGCCCCATTCTATGCTTTCGTTGAAATGATCCCGAAGCTGGCGCACTCCTCTGGCATCAACCCGGCCTATCTGTCCATTCCGATGCTGCAGGCATCCAATCTGGGTCGGACGATTTCCCCTGTTTCCGGCGTCGTTGTTGCCGTTGCGGGCATGGCAAAAATCTCTCCGTTTGAAGTGGTGAAACGCACCTCCGTGCCCGTGCTGGTTGGACTGGTGATTGTCATTGTAGCCACCGAAATCCTGGTGCCTGGCACCGTCGCAGGTTAAGTCTCGTCATCATCAAAAAGCGCCTGCGGGCGCTTTTTGTGCTTTAATAACCTTCTGAAATAAATTTGTATTAAATCATCAGGAATTCAAATGTTCAGGAAGGATATTGTCAGCCGGTTTAGCACCGCGGCGCTGCTACTGTGTGCGTTTTCCACTCAGGCCGCCCCGCTTCAGGCAACGCAGTACGGTGATTTTGATCGCTACGTTTTGGCACTGTCGTGGCAAACGGGATTTTGCCAGAGCGTGCATGACAGCAACCGCAAAGAGCCGGACGAGTGTCGCCTGCAAAAAGAGAGCAACGTTAAAACCGACTTCCTGACCGTCCACGGGCTGTGGCCCAGCCTGCCGAAGAGCATTTCCGCGCGGGGTGTGGACGATCGCCGCTGGATGCGATTTGGCTGTGCCACGCGTCCTGTCCCTAATCTGCCTGAGGCCAAAGCCAACCGTAAATGCGCGGCTGCGGAGACAGGATTGTCACTTGAGACTGCCGAAAAACTCAACAGCGTAATGCCTGGCGCCGGCGGGAACTCCTGTCTGGAACGCTACGAATATGCCAAGCATGGCGTCTGTTTCGGCTTCGACCCGGATGCTTACTTCGGCACCATGGTGCGTCTCAACCAGGCGGTAAAAGCCAGCCCGGTGGGCACCTTCCTGACTGAAAACTACGGTAAGACGGTGACCCGTCGGGCCTTTGATGACGCTGTCGCCCGAAGCTTTGGCAAAGCCAATGTGAAAGCCGTTAAGCTGACCTGTCAGGGTAATCCCGCTTATCTGACGGAAATGCAGATTTCCCTCAAGGCAGCAACCATTAACGCCCCGCTCTCCGCCGCCTCGTTCGCCCCACAACCGCATCCGGGCAATTGCGCGAAGCAATTTGTTATCGATAAAGCCGGGTATTAATCTTCAGCCGGGCACGCCATGCCCGGCACTCCATCCTTTTCTCTTATAGCTGGATGAGCATCACACTTCCGACGTTCTGCATCATTTATCCAGCTAAAGCATCATTTATCCGGTAAACAGCCATGAATCCTCACCGCCATAATCGCGGTGTCATCAACAGGAGGATTTTCACATGGCTAAAAAACTGATTGCGTTGTGCGCCTGCCCGATGGGTCTGGCCCATACCTTTATGGCGGCTCAGGCACTGGAAGAAGCCGCCGTTGAAGCAGGCTATGAGGTCAAAATAGAAACGCAGGGGGCAGACGGGATCCAGAATCGCTTAACCGCAGAGGATATCGCCACGGCGGATATCATCATTCACGCCATTGCGATTACCCCGGAAGACAACGAACGCTTTGAAACCCGGGATGTTTATGAAATTACCCTTCAGGACGCCATCAAAAATGCGGCGGGCACCCTGAAAGACATCGAAGAAATGATTGCTGCAGAACAACAATAATTCTCCACCTCAGGGGTTTCGTCATGGCAATTAAAAAACGCAGCGCGATTCGCTCAGAGCGTCACGAAGGTGACACGCTGGTTCTGAAACCCGCGCCAGTGGCAGCAGGCAGTACCTTCTGGAAAGAACTTCCTCAGCACATTATGTCGGGCATTTCCCGCATGGTGCCCACGCTTATTATGGGTGGGGTGATCCTCGCCATTTCGCAGCTTATCGCCTATGTCTGGCTGGAAATTCCGCCCGATACCGGCATACTGGATGCGCTTAACTCCGGTAAATTCACCGGTTTTAATCTGTCCGTCCTGAAGTTTGGTTACCTGACAGAATCCTTCGGTGGACTACTGTTTAGTTTTGCTATTCCCATGTTCTCCGCTTTCGTTGCTAACTCTATCGGTGGAAAGCTGGCCTTCCCGGCAGGGTTTATTGGCGGTCTGGTCTCCACGCAACCGACGCTTGTGCTCAATTTCGATGCGGAAAAACTGACCTGGCTTGCCACCAAACCCGTGCCGTCCACCTTTATAGGTGCGCTGATTATCGCCATCGCGGCGGGGTATCTGGTGAAATGGCTGAACACCAAAATCAGCGTCCCTCAGTATCTGCTGGCCTTTAAAAGCACCTTTCTGATCCCGATCCTGTCTGCGCTGTTCGTGATGCTGGCGATGTATTACGTCATCACCCCCATCGGCGGCTGGCTGAATGCCGGGATGCGTACGCTGCTGCTTGCCGCAGGCGAAGCCGGTTCAATGATGTATGCCATCGGTATGGCGGCAGCCACGGCAATCGATCTGGGCGGGCCAATTAACAAAGCAGCCGGTTTCGTTGGGCTGGGGTTGACGACGGACCACGTTCTGCCAATTACCTCGCGCGCGGTGGCGATTGTGATCCCTCCGATTGGCCTGGGGCTGGCAACGCTTATCGACCACCGGTTAACCGGAAAACGTCTTTTCAGCCCTCAGCTTTATCCGCAGGGTAAAACAGCCATGTTCCTTGCCTTCATGGGCATCAGCGAAGGGGCGATTCCGTTCCTGCTGGAAAATCCGCTTGCCACGCTTCCGGCGTATATGGTTGGCGCTATCGCCGGGGCGATGACCGCCACCGCGCTCGGCGCCGTGCAGTGGTTCCCGGAATCCGCGATTTGGGCCTGGCCGCTGGTGACCAACCTCGGAGCCTATATGCTGAGTATTTTGGTGGGCGCTGTCATCACCGCGCTGCTGGTCGTGCTGATTCGCAACAGCATGTACAAGCGCGGAAAACTGTCTATCGATACGCTGTAACGAGGAGGCGAAATGGGATTGCTGACACGACTACGCGACTGGCTTGCCGCCGAAAATCTGGACGCGGTACTGATCGCCTCACGGCAGAATAAACAACCGCATCTGGGGATCTCCACCGGGTCCGGTTACGTGCTGGTGACGCGTGAAACGGCGCATATTCTGACCGATTTTCGCTATTACAGCGATCTCGCCTCACGTGTGAAGGGCTATCAGATGCACCTGCTGAATGCAGATAATCCCTTTACGGTGGCACTCAACCGGCTGATCGAACGCGAAAGGATCGCCACGCTGGGATTTGAAGGAGAGCACGTCAGCTGGCAAACCGGCAGCCAGTGGCGCGCAACCCTGAATGCGACGCTTTGCAGTATCTCGCTGGAGACCTTACGACAGATAAAAACGGCCGATGAAATCACCCGCATCCGGGCGGCCTGCGACATCGCTGACCACGCAGCCGAACATATTCGCCGTTTTATTCAGCCCGGTCTGCGTGAACGCGAAGTGGCGGCAGAGCTGGAGTGGTTTATGCGCCAACGCGGCGCGGAAAAGCCCGCCTTCGACACCATTGTCGCCAGCGGGCCACGCGGCGCACTCCCACACGGGAAAGCCTCGGACAAAATCATCGTCGCAGGCGAATTCGTGACGATCGATTTTGGCGCTCAACACCAGGGATATTGCTCGGATATGACGAGGACCTTCCTCGTCGCCGGGCAAAACACGACGCCCGAGGCCCATCCTCTTTACGCGATATACCAGACGGTACTGAAAGCACAGCTTGCGGCCATCGCGGCGATTCGTCCGGGCGCGTTATGCCTGGAGGTCGATCGTGCCGCCCGCTCACTGATCCAGAACGCCGGGTATGGCGCTCAGTTTGGACACAATACCGGCCATGCTATTGGCATCGATGTTCATGAAAACCCGCGTTTTTCACCCACCGATACCACGCCCCTACAGCCAGGTATGCTCCTCACCGTTGAGCCGGGTATTTATCTGGAAGGTCAGGGAGGCGTGCGCATTGAGGATGTGGTGCTGGTGACGGAAAGCGGCGCAGAGGTGCTCTACCACCAGCCGAAAACGCTGCTGATGACAGGAGAAAACTGATGGATACAGAGTTACTGCGACAGCTCAGCGAAGCGGATGCTATAGCCGCGTCAGAACAGGAAGTGCGCGATATTCTGCTCGCGGAAGCACGCCGGTATAATAAAGAGGTGCAGTTTGACGGCCTGGGGTCGGTGCTTATTCGGGTTAACGAAAGCAGTGGCCCCCGTATTATGGTCTGCGCGCACATGGATGAAGTTGGCTTTATGGTGCGCAGCATATCGCGTGAAGGAGCCATCGACGTTTTGCCTATAGGCAACGTCCGTATGAAGGCGCGTACGCTGCAACCCGTTCGCATTACCACGCGTGACGGACGCAAAATAGCGGGTTTACTCGACGGCGAGATGAAAGGCGACACCGTCGACCATTTATGCGTCGACGTGGGCGCCACCTCTGCTGAAGAGGTTCTTGCTGCCGGAATCGACGTCGGGGATAGCGTCACCTTCAATACGCTCTTTACCCCCTTGCCCGGCCAACGCGTGATGGGCAAAGCCTTTGACGATCGCCTCGGCTGTTACCTCCTCATTACTCTGCTGCGTGAACTCCACAAGGCTCCGCTGCCGTGCGAACTGTGGCTGGTCGCCAGCTCCAGCGAGGAAGTGGGCCTGCGCGGTGGGCAAACGGCCAGCCGCAAGGTTAACCCCGATCTTGCTCTGGTGCTGGATACGGCCTGCTGGTCAAAAAATTTCGATTACGGCAGCGCCAACCATCGCCAGATCGGCGGCGGTCCCCTGCTGGTGCTTTACGACAAAACCCTGATTGCCCCTCCCCGACTGACGGCATTCGTTGAAAAAATCGCCCGTTCTCTGGGTATTCCCCTGCAAAAAGACATGTTCAGCAATGGCGGTACGGACGGAGGCGCTATTCATCTTTCCGGCACGGGTGTACCGACGGTGGTGATGGGGCCACCCACCCGACACGGCCACTGCGCGGCCTCCATTGCTGACGCGCAGGATATAAACCAAACCCACCAGCTCCTGGTCGCGCTGGCGGCGTGTTTGAATCGTGAGACCGTGGCTCATCTGACGGACTTCAGATGCTGATCTCACGCTGAACGGAGGAAGTATGTTAACGATTGATTTTTTCTGCCCGTTGCCGAATGGCTTACATGCCCGTCCTGCCTGGGCGCTGAAAGAGCAGTGCAGCGCCTGGCGCAGCGATATCCGTTTTATCAATATCCGCCTGAACAGCCACGCCGATGCGAAAAGCTCGCTGGCGCTGATCAGCACCGGCACGCTGTTTAACGATCGTTGCGTGCTGGAAATCAGCGGCAGTGACGAAGAACAGGCCAGACGCTCGCTGGAAACGTATCTGTCCGGGGCGTTTATCGACAGCGATTCCATCCCGTCAGGCGATGCACCGCACGTTGCGCATCCGCTACCCCGCTCTCTTCTGCGGCTTAACCCCCATTTACAGCACGCCATCACCCTTGCCAGCGGCATTGGTGCAGGCACGCTGCGTCGTTTTGAAAGCAACAATTTACAGCGCTACCGTCAGTATCCCGCAAGCCCCGAAGATACCACCCGGCTGGAACATAGCCTTGCCACCCTTGCGGAACGCCTTAATCAGCAGCTGCGCGGGCTGGACGGCGAGAGTAAAACCATCATCAGCGCCCACCTCTCCCTGATTCAGGATGACGAATTTGCGGGCAATATTCGCCGTCTGATGACGGAAGATCGCCTGAGCCTGGCAGAGGCGATTATGCGTAATATGGATCAGATATGCGACAAGCTCTCCTCGTCCGCCAGCGATTATCTTCGCGAGCGGGTGAGCGATATTCGCGACATCAGCGAACAGCTATTGAGCATTACCTGGCCTGAACTGGCCCCCGCCGCCGCCTTTACGCTCCATTCCCCCACCATTTTGCTGGCCGACGATCTCACCCCCAGCCAGTTTCTGAGCCTGGATACACGCCACCTGAAAGGGATGGTGCTGGAAAAAACGGGCCGTACCTCGCACACGCTGATACTGGCCCGCGCCGCGTCGATTCCGGTGCTGAGTGGCTTAACGGTCGCCTTGCTCCAGCCGATTATTGGCAAAGAGGTGATCCTCGACGGCGTGTGCAGCGTGCTGGTTCTGGAGCCGGATCGCGCCGTCAGCCACTATTACGCCATCGCTCAGCGCCTGGCCGCTAAACGCCACCAGCAACAAATTAAAGATGCCGGGCTGCCTGCGCGCACAAAAGATAATGTGCCGGTCGACATTGCCGCCAATATCGGCAGCGCGCTGGAAGCCCCTGGCGCCTTCGCCAGCGGCGCGCAGGGGGTAGGCTTATTCCGCACGGAAATGCTCTACATGGATCGCGATGCCGCGCCGGACGAGCAGGAGCAATTTGAAGCCTATCAGCAGGTTTTGCTCTCAGCGGAAGGCAAGCCGGTGATTTTCCGTACGATGGATATTGGTGGCGATAAACAGATCCCTTATCTCTCGCTTCCCCAGGAGGAAAATCCCTTCCTGGGCTATCGTGCCGTGCGTATTTATCCGGAGTTTAGCAGCCTGTTCCGCACCCAACTTCGGGCTATTTTGCGCGCCGGGGCCAGCGGTAACGCCCTGCTCATGATCCCGATGGTTCACAGCCTCGATCAAATATTGTGGGTAAAACAAACGTTGCAGCAGGTTCAGGACGAGCTTAAAGCCGAAGGGTTGCGCTACACCGCCCACTTGCCGCTGGGGATCATGGTGGAAGTCCCCTCCGTCTGCTTCATCATCGATCATTTCTGCGATGAGGTTGATTTTTTCAGCATCGGCTCCAACGATATGACGCAGTATCTCTATGCTGTCGATCGCAATAATTCCCGGGTGTCGCCACTCTATAACCCGATAGCCCCTTCGTTTTTACGCATGGTGCGCCAGATCGTGACCGCCGCCCACCGCCATGGAAAATGGGTCGGCATTTGTGGCGAACTGGCCGGTGAAGGCCGCTATCTCCCCCTGCTGGCAGGACTGGGGATTGATGAATTCAGCATGAGCGGCCCGCGCATTCCGGCGATAAAAGCGCTGCTGCGTAATCTGGACAGCCAGGCGTGCCAGACCCTGGCAGAACAAGCCTGCGAGTGCCGTAGCGCGGCTGAAATCGAAACCCTGCTCACCGACTTCGCGCCGGAAGAGCCCACGCGACCGCTGCTGGCGCTGGAAAATATCGTGATGCATGAACCGCTCAGCTCCAGAGAGCAGGTGCTGCAATTCCTGTGCGGAAATCTGGCGATAAACGGGCGAACCGACCATCCTCTCGAACTCGAAGAAGATCTCTGGCAGCGTGAAGAGATTGTCACCACCGCCGTTGGTTTTGGCGTGGCGATCCCACATACAAAATCGCAGTGGATACGTCACTCCAGCATCAGTATTGCCCACCTGGAAAAGCCCATTGACTGGGAATCTGAGATGGGTGACGTTGAACTGGTGATTATGCTGACGCTTGGCGAGCAGGAAGGGATTAACCATGTGAAAGTCTTTTCGCAGCTGGCGCGTAAGCTGGTGAACAAGGCCTTCAGGGAGGCGTTATTCTCGGCCACCACGCCACAAAGCATTCTGGATCTGCTTAACGCCGAGCTGACCTTTTAATCCTTACTGAAAGCGTGCGCGATACTCCCCCGGCGTCAGGCCAAACTGACGCCGGAAGAGCCGGCTAAAATAGTCGCTGTCCGCGTAACCGCAGCGTTTCGCCACTTCGCCTATCGAAAGGTTGTACTTCTGCAAAATAGTCCGCGCTTTCGCCATGCGCACCCAGCGAACATAATCGACGAAGCTCATGCTGCCTTGCTCGGTAAACAGGCGCGACAGGTGGTTCGGACTGATATTAAAAAAAGCGGCTGCGCGCTCACGCGAGACCGGCTCCGCATAGTGATCCTGCACCCAGTGACAAACGCTCTGGTAGAGAAAATCAGCCCGCGACACGCCCGCCTCCGGGAGCGTCGAAACCACCTTGCGACACCAGTGCAACAGGCTGAGCATCAGCGGCTGGATAATCGCCTGATCCTGGGGCGAGGCGCTTAAATGAGTCAACGCCATTAAGATGGCGGTGCGCTCACCCCGTTCAGGATGAGGTAACACCATTTTTCGTTGTGCAATACCGGCATCGTTCTTACGGGCATCGTGAAAATGCAGCCCAAGCCACGAAGGCGCGAAGACGATACTGAGCAGCATGGCCTGTTTTTTAAATACCGGTACATTCGCGGCATGGGCGGGTAGAAAGAGCATCTCTCCTTGTGAAATCTGCTTTTGTTCCACAATAAGGCCATTCCCGTACTCACCCCGTAAAACCACCTCAAGGCGCGGCCATTCCATGCTGACGCCATCAGCGGATAAGGTCGCCGAACGCCGGGCAAACCAGACGCGGCCCAACTGCTGCGGATTGAGCACCAGCCCTGCCAACAGGTCGGCAAAAAACTGCTGATCGGCAGGCAGCGTGCGGGCCGTCATCTCAGCTTTTACGTGCATCCGGGCGCACCAGATCAAAACGGTGGGTATCGCTTATCCCGTAGTAGGCGCTCGGGCCGCCCGCACGCAGGATGGGTTGCGCCTTCGCGGTCTGGTAAATCCCCTCTTCCAGCAAAGATTCCGCGATGTGAATCCCCACGACTTCGCCCAGTACCAGCCAGGTATCAATGGCGGTTCCGTCTGCGCCGGTCAGTTGAATGCACTGTGAGAGGCGACATTCAAAGTTCACCGGGCTTTCCGCCACGCGGGGTACGTTGACCACGCGGCTATCGGCCTTGGTCAGACCGGCAATGACAAACTCATCGTCGTCCTGCGGCAGGCTGGCAGAGGTTTCATTCATGGCCACAGCCAGGTCACGCGTGGCCAGATTCCAGACGAACTCCTTCGTTTCGGTAATATTTCGCACGCTGTCTTTCCAGCCGTTGCTGGAAAAACCAATAATCGGTGGGCGATAGTTAAAGCAGTTAAAGAAACTGTACGGGGCCAGATTATGACGACCCGCGGCATCCTGCGAGGCAATCCAGCCAATCGGACGTGGGCCCACGATGGCGTTTAAGGGATCGTGCGGCAGGCCGTGGCCCTGAGAAGGTTGATAAAAATACATGGCACTCTCTGTGTTAAATTCAGGCACGAATAACGCTTCGCTCATCACCCTGAGCCAGGAGGATCAGCGTAGCGCAATCCGTTAAAGATTATGACTGAATAAATTTCAGCAAGTCTTCATTAATCTGGTGTTTATGTGTCGTACAGATCCCATGCGAACCGCCCTGATACACTTTCAGTTCAGCATTCGGCAGGATCTCCGCCGCCACTTTACCGCAGGTTTCAATCGGTACAATTTGATCGTCATCACCGTGGATGACAAGAGTAGGAATTGTCATTTTGCGCAGGTCCTCACGCAAATCGGTTTCGGAGAAGGCTTTCACGCAGTCGTAAAGCGCCTTAATCGATCCCTGCAATCCTTGCTCAACAAAGCTTTCACGCACCGCTTTTGACTCTTTTGCACCGTCGCGGTTGTAACCATAAAAGGCTGCGGTCAGCTCGTAGAAGAAGTCGGCACGATCGTTCACAACCCCTTCGCGGATACCGTCAAAGACCTCTTTCGGCACGCCATTCGGGTTGAAATCGGTTTTGATCATAATGGGCGTCACCGCGCCAATCAGCACCGCTTTCGCCACGCGCTCGGTACCATGACGACCAATGTACCGCGCCACTTCACCCCCACCGGTTGAGTGGCCCACGTGAACGGCATCCTGCAAATTGAGATGCGCGGTCAGTTCTGCCAGGTCGTCGGCATACTGATCCATATGATGACCATCCCACGATTGTGCAGACCGTCCATGCCCGCGTCGATCGTGTGCAATCACCCGAAAGCCCTTCGACCCCAGATACAACATTTGATCTTCAAAGGCATCTGCCGTTAACGGCCAGCCGTGGCTGAATACGATGGGCTGCCCGCTCCCCCAGTCTTTGAAATGCAAATAACTGCCGTCTTTCAAGGTAAGTTTGTCGTAATTACTCATGAGATCTCCTGGACAGAACACGAAGTGCGGATGGTCGCCCGCGAGGGGCGCTTAAAAAGAATAATGCAAATCTGAGAACCGGTGCGTTTTTCGCAGAAAATTCACATGCGCAATGAATGTGACATTCATCACTTCAAACCGGGGGGCACAATCAGTATCATCAGAAGAGATAAAACCCTCGCTGCCAGACGGCGAGGGTTTTCTTTTGGATTGGTTTCTGCGGTAGACGCAGCATTAACGACATGGAGTAAAAATGTCCAGACCCACAATTATCATCAATGAACTCGACGCAGAACGTATCGACAGACTGCTGGAGAAACCTGAATTCGCTTCACTGCCGGTTGCCGACGCGCTGAACGAGGAACTGGATCGGGCGCAGATGTGTAAACCGGAATCCATGCCGAAGGACGTCGTCACCATGAACAGCCAGGTGAAATTCCGCGATCTCAGCACCGGTGAAGAGCGCACCCGCACGCTGGTGTATCCGGCGAACATGACCGACAGCAGCACGCAGCTTTCCGTGCTCGCGCCGGTGGGCGCCGCCCTGCTCGGCCTGCGCACGGGTGACACCATCCACTGGGAACTGCCCGGCGGCACAGCAGCCCATCTCGAAGTACTCGAACTGCTCTACCAGCCAGAAGCCGCGGGTGAGTATCTGCGCTAATCCCATCTGAATAAGCTCTGTCGCTTTTCCTGGAGGATGCCTTTGCATCCTCTTTCCGGCGTTTCACCCTTTCTTCCTATGGCGCCTCATTATCCTTTAATCCAGGCTTAATCCGTTTCGATGCCTGGGGGGACAGTCATGCATGAGTGAGATACTCGGCATCATGCTGGTCTATTTCATTGTGATGGCGATTGTCGTCATGGCCGTTCTTTATCTTGAACGTCACTGGTAATGGTTGGCCCTAGACTTCATCACCCGGCAGGGGATTAACCAGTCCCGCCTGCGTCCCACCGATGGCCTTATCCCGCGTCGCGCCCGGCACCAGAATCACTTTTCGGCACTCCTCTTCCCGTTTTTCAAAAATCTTGTAACCACGGGCGGCCTCCTCAAGCGGCAGATGGTGTGTGACAATCTCTTCTGGCGTCAGAAGTCCCTGCTCCACCAGCGGCAACAGTTCGCCCAGCCAGGCGTGAACGTGGGTCTGGCCCATTTTAAAGCTCAGCCCTTTATCAAACGCATCACCGAACAGGAAGCCATGAATAAATCCGGCATACACGCCCGGTACGCTGACAATCCCTCCGCGACGTACGGCGGCGATACACTGGCGTAACGCCTTGCCGCTACTGCCTTCGATTTTGAGATTGCTGAGGATCGTTTCAGTGGTACTGCCTTTCGCCTCGAACCCGACCGCATCGATGACGGCGTCCACGCCGCGGTGCCCGGCGGTCTGTTCGATGATTTTCTCTGCGGCGTCATTATCCTCATCAAAATTGATGGGGATTGCGCCGTAGCGTTCAGCGGCAAAACGCAACCGATAGTCGTGATGATCAACCACGAAGATCTGCTCAGCACCCAGCAGGCGCGCGCAAGCAATGGTCAATAATCCCACCGGACCGGCGCCAAATACCGCCACGCTGGACCCTTTGCCGATTTGGGCATTTTTTGCCGCCTGCCAGGCCGTGGGCAGGATATCCGACAGAAAGAGCGCTTTGTCATCGGAGAGAAGCGGCGGCACTTTAAACGGCCCCACGTTACCCTTTGGCACACGCACATACTCCGCCTGACCACCGGGCACCCCACCGTAAAGGTGGCTGTAGCCGAACAACGCAGCCGGGGCCGGGATCTGCTTTTTATTGAGCGCCGCGCCTTGACCGCTGTTGGTATTTTCGCAGGCAGCATACTGATTCAACCGGCAGAAAAAACAGTCACCGCAGGCAATCACAAAGGGGATAACCACTCTGTCGCCTTTGCTGAGGTTTTTTACCTCGCCGCCGGTTTCTACCACTTCGCCCATAAATTCATGACCGAAGATATCGCCATGCTTCACCTGCGGAATTTTGCCGCGATAGAGGTGTAAATCTGAACCACAAATCGCCGTGGCGGTGACGCGCAGGATGATATCGTCAGCTTGTTCAATAACAGGATCCGGAACATTTTCTACACGCACGTCATGTGCGCCATGGTACGTCAGTGCTCTCATGCAACCTCCGTAATCAACATTTGGGAGACGATCTTTCTAAAGGGTAGACATCTGCGACGAACTATCGGGAGATTGCGCGGCTTTAAGATTATTCCTGGCGGGTGATTTGCGTAAAGTTCGTTCAAAAAATGATTCGATATGAAAAAGTGCCAGACACATACCAAAAACAAATATTATATTGTGTTTGAATGACTTCAGCGTTTATCAACAAGGAGAAACGGGTATGTATCAGACTATCATTATGCCGGTTGATGTGTTTGAAATGGAACTGAGCGACAAGGCCATTCGCCACGCCGAATTTCTGGCGCAACAGGATGGGATTATCCATCTTTTACACGTACTACCGGGCTCAGCAAGCCTGAGTCTGCATCGATTTGCCGCCGATGTGCGCCGCTTTGAAGAGCATCTGCAACGCGAAGCCGAGACGCGCCTGCAAACGATGGTGGGCCACTTCAGCATCGATCCCGCACGGATCAAAACCCATGTCCGGTTTGGCAACGTACGTGATGCGGTCAATGAACTGGCGAACGAACTGAGCGCTGACGTGGTGGTGATCGGGTCGCGTAATCCGTCCATCAGCACCCATCTGTTAGGCTCCAATGCTTCCAGCGTTATTCGCCACACCCACATTCCGGTGATGGTCGTCAGATAACAGCTGCCGGATGTGTGCCGCGACGCGACATGTGCTTTTCGAAAACAATTGAGGCCACCTTTCGGTGGCCTCTTATATTGCAGGTGTAGCCTTACTTTCTTTTATTATGCGGTTTTTGTGCGAATCAGGTAGTCGAATGAACTCAGTGAGGCTTTCGCCCCTTCACCTGTTGCGATGATGATCTGTTTGTAAGGCACCGTGGTGCAGTCGCCCGCCGCAAACACACCCTTCACGCTGGTTTCACACTTCGCGTCGATGATGATCTCGCCCATACGGTTACGCTCAATGGCGCCTTCCAGCCAGGTGGTGTTTGGCAGCAAACCAATCTGCACAAAGATACCTGACAGCGCGACGCTGTGAACATCGCCGCTCACGCGGTCACGGTATTCCAGGCCGGTCACTTTTGTGCCGTCGCCTTTCACTTCCGTGGTTTGCGCGTTCAAAATGATATCGACGTTGTTCAGGCTACGCACTTTATCCTGCAGGACCTGATCGGCTTTCATATCAGGGGCAAATTCCAGCAGAGTGACGTGCTCAACAATCCCTGCAAGGTCGATAGCCGCTTCAACGCCGGAGTTACCGCCGCCAATTACCGCCACGCGTTTGCCTTTAAACAGCGGGCCGTCGCAGTGCGGGCAGTAGGTTACGCCTTTAGTCCGATACTGATCTTCGCCAGGCACGTTCATGTTGCGCCACTTCGCGCCGGTGGCAATGATCACGCTACGCGCTTTCAGCACCGCGCCCGAGGCGGTTTCAATCTGATGCAGGCCGCCTTCTGTTGGCGCCGGAACCAGCTTGCTGGCGCTCTGGCTGTCAATCACGTCGACAGCGTAATCATCAACGTGGGCCTTCAGCGCCCCCGCCAGTTTCTGACCTTCCGTTTTTGGTACGGAGATGTAGTTTTCGATGTCGACGGTATCCAGCACCTGGCCGCCAAAACGTTCGCCCATCAGACCGGTACGAATGCCTTTACGGGCGGAGTAAATCGCTGCTGCCGCACCTGCCGGGCCGGAACCCACAATCAGTACGTCATACGCATCGCGTTTGTTGAGTTCTTCCGCTGCACGTTTTTCCGCACCGGTATCCACTTTGGCCACGATGTCCGTCAACGTCATACGACCCTGACCGAATTCTTGCCCGTTCAGGTAGACCGCCGGTACGCCCATCACGTTACGTTCAGTGATTTCGTTCTGGAAAACGCCGCCGTCAATCGCAGTATGCTTGATGCGTGGGTTCAGCACCGACATCAGGTTCAGCGCCTGCACCACGTCCGGGCAGTTATGGCAGGAGAGCGAATAATAGGTTTCAAATTCAAAGTCACCGTCGATATCGCGGATCTGCTCAAGCAGGCTCTGCGCCTCTTTTGACGGATGTCCACCGGTCCACAGCAGCGCCAGCACCAGTGACGTAAATTCGTGTCCCAGCGGAGAACCGGCAAAGCGCGGCCCCTGATCGGAACCGGGATTGGTAATCAGGAAAGAGGGCTTACGTACCGCCAGACTGTTATCTTCTTTAAAGGTCACTTTCGGTGACAGGTCGGCGATCTCCGCCAGCAAATCCCTGATCTCTGCCGATTTCGCGCTGTCATCCAGCGTGGCAATTAATTCAACCGGTTTGGTTAATTTCTCAAGGTATGCTTTGAGCTGGGTTTTCATGTTTGTGTCGAGCATTGTTCTTCCCTCTCTAAAAACGTCATCATGCAAGCTGCCTTACACGGGCTGCCTGAATGCAACTTGCATCATGGTGCTGGAATGAAATGGGCGCGGGTGCGCCCATGACTGAAACAATTTCCAAAGTATTTCGCATCAGAGCAAGGCGGCTAGCCTGAGAATCCCCGGGAGCTTACTGAAGTAAGTGACCGGGGTGAGCAGGCGACGCCAGCGCCACTATGGCGTGAAAGACGACGGAAATTTAGATCTTGCCGACCAGGTCCAGAGAGGGAGCCAGCGTCGCTTCACCTTCTTTCCATTTAGCCGGGCAGACTTCGCCTGGGTGAGACGCAACGTACTGTGCTGCTTTGATTTTACGCAGCAGGTCAGACGCATCGCGGCCAATACCTTCAGCGGTCACTTCGATCGCCTGGATGATGCCCTGAGGGTCAACAACGAAGGTTGCACGGTCTGCCAGACCTTCGTCTTCACGCATGTTATCGAAGTTACGGGTCAGCGCGCCGGTTGGGTCGCCGATCATCGCGTATTTGATTTTCGCGATGGTTTCAGAGCTGCCGTGCCATGCTTTATGGGTAAAGTGGGTATCCGTAGACACTGAGTAAACGTCCACGCCCAGCTTCTGCAGTTCGTCGTAGTGATCTGCCACGTCGCCCAGTTCGGTTGGGCAAACGAAGGTAAAGTCAGCCGGATAGAAGAAGAATACGCTCCAGCGGCCTTCGGTATCTTTCTCGGTGACTTCGATGAATTCACCGTTTTTGAATGCCTGGTTTTTGAAAGGTTTAATTTTGGTATTAATCAAAGACATCTGTACTTCCTCCGTGTTTTCGTTGAGAGCTAAATTAACCAACTTTCATTCTCGGGGCTAATGCGTTCGCTGTATCAAATCAATCAGTCAAACCTTACAACCCCATTCACGAACTGATAAGCGGATGAGCCAAAACGTAAAAAGGCCGCCTCATTGGGCGGCCCTGTTACCTGAACGTCCCAAAGGTCGATTCAGCGCCAGCTCTCGCTGACTCGCGTTGCGCTCTAAAAACCTCATCGAGGTCGTCATAGCGCAACGATTACACCATTCGGTGCGTTGTAGGGCAATGCGTCGGGGCGGTGTTCCTGCCTATGGCTACGATAGGTTTTACCAACGCCGTTGCTGACCCAGGTTTATCAAGGAAGGTAATGATAACGATTTACGTTATGAATGAATCCTGCCAATAAAACCAGATTGAAGAACATAAAAGAGACACATTAATTGATCCCTCCTGCACTTAAGTTAATACCCCCTCTCATTTTAAAATGAATAAAAATAACTAAACTTCGATGTAAGGTGTATTTCATTAATCTGCAAGCGTGATATATTTAGTAAAGTTTCAAAAGACTTTAAGCCGGTTAACCTAAAAGGAATGTAAATGGTTAACTATCTTCTATAGTTATGATGTATGTAATCTCACGTTCAGGATGAAACATGGCTAATCTCTATGACTTAAAAAAATTCGACCTCAATCTATTAGTCATTTTTGAGTGTATTTACCAGCACCTTAGCATCAGCAAGGCAGCAGAAACGCTCTACATCACCCCTTCTGCGGTCAGCCAGTCCTTGCAGCGCTTACGTGCGCAACTTAACGACCCGTTGTTTATCCGTTCCGGTAAAGGGATTACCGCCACGACGGTAGGCATCAATCTGCACCATCATCTTGAAAAAAATCTTAATGAGTTAGAGCAAACCATCAACATTCTTCATGGATCCGATCTGAAGAAGAACTTTGTGATTTTTTGCCCGCAAATGGCCTCGCGCGGGCGTCTGCTGTCGCTCATCAATTTACTGATCGCCGACGAGCATTACGAAGTCGAACAACGGGATATCCTGCTTTCACCAGAATCAGCAGAAGATTTGCTGGCCTATCGCAAAGCCGATATCGTGCTCACCTTCGCGCCTGTCAATAATCGGTCTATCATTTGCACGCATTTCATTACTGTCCCCACGGTGATGGTCTGCAGCGCTAACCATCCCCGGCTAAATGAAAGTGCCACAACGGATGCGTTGCTGAAGGAAAGATTTACCTTTTACCAGAGCAACCAGACGGGGGTAAAAGAGTTTCAGGTGCAGGTCAACGATGCCTTCCCTGAGCGAAATATTGTTTTTCGCAGCGATTCATTGATCTCGCTGGTGACGATGATCTCTGCCTCCGACCTTGTGGGCTACATCCCCGAGACGGTATTTGAAACCTATCAGTCTTCGCTGAATTTAAAACGTATCGATGCGCCCTTTGAATTACCTTCCGTTGACCTTTATATGCTCTTCAACCGTTCCGCGTTAAACAGTTCGGTTTTTGCTCAATTTATTGAGCGAATTCAGAAAAATCATGAATAATTTCTCAGCGGCCTAAAAAGCCGCTTGAGAAACCGCTTTATACGTAGCACATTATTATCGTAATTAATTTCCCCGTCGTGGGGAAATAACAATAATAATGGCGAATATTACCCTCCTATTTCCATTGACGAGACAAATCTGTTATCCCTTTCACAGGAAGTGATTGAGCGTGTCAATATATAAAATACCCCTTAACCATAATGTCCTTGAAGGAACTAAAGAGCGTATTACCTGGGCGCTTGAAAATCTTTCCCGGGTGTGTGTCTCATTTTCTGGCGGAAAAGATTCCACCGTGATGCTCCATCTGGCGGCACAGCATGCCCGTCTGATGAACAAAAAAATCCATGTGCTGTTTATTGACTGGGAGGCTCAGTTCTCCTGCACCATAGAGCATGTCGAAAAAATGCGGATGTTATACGCGGATGTCATCGCCGAGTTCTGGTGGGTGGCCTTGCCGCTGACCACCCAAAACGCCCTTTCCCAGTTTCAGCCGGAATGGCAGTGCTGGGAGCCCGGCGCTCTTTGGGTTCGACAACCTCCTGACGACGCCATCACCCGACCCGATTATTTCCCGTTTTACCAGGCGGGGATGACCTTTGAAACCTTTGTGCGCGGTTTCGCCGAGTGGTTTTCGCAAAGTCGCCCTGCTGCCGTGCTGATCGGGATCCGCGCCGACGAATCCTACAACCGCTTTTTAGCAATAGCCTCTGCCCGCAAGCAGCGCTTTTCTGATGACAAACCCTGGACCACTATCGCCCCGGGCGGTCACGCCTGGTACGTTTATCCGATCTACGACTGGAAAACAGCAGATATCTGGACCTGGTTTGCGAAATCGCACTGCTGTTACAACCCACTCTACGACCTGATGTATCAGGCCGGGGTACCGCCACGCTATATGCGGATCTGTGAACCCTTTGGGCCGGAACAGCGCCAGGGCCTGTGGCTCTACCATGTGCTTGAGCCTGAACGCTGGGCAGCAATGTGCGAGCGCGTCAGCGGCGTACGAAGCGGGGGAATTTACGCCGGGCACGATAACCATTTTTATGGGCATCGCAAAATTCTCAAACCGGACCATCTTTGCTGGCGTGAATACGCCCTGTTATTGCTGGATAGCATGCCGCAGGCCACGTCAGAGCATTACCGCAATAAAATCGCTGTCTATTTACACTGGTACCAAAAAAAGGGCATGACAGAGATCCCGGACACGCAGGACGGTGATATTGGTTCGAGAGACATTCCGTCCTGGCGCCGCATATGCAAGGTTTTACTCAACAATGATTACTGGTGTCGGGCGCTGTCGTTTAGTCCGAACAAACCCAAACATTATCAGCGCTACAGTGAACGAATTAAATCCAAACGCAAGGAGTGGGGGATTTTATGCAACAACGAATAATTCACGAGATGGCAGGCTACCTTCAGTCGCTGCCGGAAACGGAACGGATTGAGGCTATCAACACTTTCCGTCAGGCTATCCATGAATTAAGCCCCTTCCGGGAACAGCCTGTCGACTGCGTTCTCTGGATTAAACAGGACGAGATCGTCGCCAACGATTACAACCCCAACAGCGTGGCTCCACCGGAGAAACGGCTGCTTGGCAAATCCCTGGAGCTGGATGGCTTCACGCAGCCTATCGTCGTGACGGAAGGCGAACCGCAGCACTTTGAGATAGTGGACGGTTTTCACCGCCACGAAATCGGCAAAAATCGCGCGGCGCTGAAACGCCAGCTCAAAGGTTACCTTCCCGTCACCTGCTTGCGTAAAGAGCGCCGGGAAAAATTTGATCGCATGGCGGCCACCATTCGCCACAACCGCGCGCGGGGACGCCATCAAATCAATGCCATGTCCGAGATTGTCCGCGAATTAACGTTATTGAACTGGGATGATGAAAAAATCGGAAAGGAGCTGGGCATGGACAGCGATGAAGTCTTGCGCCTGAAACAGATCAACGGCCTGCTGGAACTTTTTGCAGACCGTCGTTACTCAGAAGCCTGGACGGTGAAATAGTTACAGTTTATTCAGGCGCTCTGCGGCGGCCAGAAGCGTCGATTCCTGCTTGGCAAAGCACAAACGAATGAGTTTGTGCGGGAAGGGGTCAGCACAAAATACCGAGAGCGGGATCGCCGCCACGCCGGCTTCTTTCGTCAGCCACTGGCAGAAACTGACATCATCGAGATCGGAAATGGCGCTGTAGTCTGCTAACAAGAAATAGGTGCCTTCACTCGGTAATATCTCCAGGCGGCTGGCGCTTAAGGCATCAATAAACAGATCGCGCCGCGCACGGTAGAACTCAGGCAGCGCGCGATAATGTTCCGGCTCAGCACGCAGCATATCCGCCAGCGCCAGCTGTGCAGGCGTGTTTACCGCAAAGGTCAAATACTGATGCACCTTACGCAGTTCGGCACTGATCGCAGCAGGGGCTACGCAATATCCCACTTTCCAGCCGGTCATGTGATACGTTTTGCCAAAAGAGGAGACTGCAATAGCCCGCTCGCGCAACTGAGGATGGGCCAGCACGCTGTTATGCCCCTCTTTCGCAAAACAGATGTGTTCGTATACTTCATCGCTCAGGACATACACTTCGCGCCCGGCGATCGCCTGCCACAACGCGGCAAAATCCTCTTTCTCCCACACGGTCGCAGACGGATTATGCGGTGTATTAAGCACAACCAGACGCGTTTTGGCACTGAGCAACTGCGTGAAGGTCTGCCAGTCCGGACGAAAATGCGGCGGCTGGAGCGCGACACGTTTTACGACACCACCGGACAGTTCAACGGCGGGCGCATAGCTGTCGTAGCTGGGATCAAAGCAAATCACCTCGTCCCCCGGCCGGACCAACGCCGTGATCGCTGCATACAGGGCTTCTGTCGCCCCGGCGGTCACCGTTACCTCACGATTGGCATCGGGTTTATAACCGTACAATTCCGCGGTTTTGTCAGCGATCGCTTCGCGTAAGGCCTGGACACCGGTCATTGGCGCGTATTGATTCGCCCCACTCGCCACATGATACGCCAGACGTTCCTGCAGATAGCTCGGCCCGTCAAAATCCGGGAAGCCTTGCGACAGGTTAATCGCGTTATGCTCCTGCGCCAGGGCACTCATCTGCGTAAAGATTGTCGTGCCGAGGTTGGGAAGTTTACTCTGCGGAATCAAGGCGTTATTGCTCATGGTATCGGGCCTGCTTGTAATACTTATGTTGCTGACACTATAACACGATGTTAGTCTTTGGCAATCAAGACGCTTAGACGTCTATACCATATCGATATTCCTGGCCGACCGAGGTAAGAGGACGATGACAGACAACCTGCAACTCGCATCACTTGTTGAAACCTGCCGCTGGATCGGTGCAAAAGGCTGGGCGCCCGCCACGGGGGGTAACATGTCCGTGCGTCAGGATGCCGAACAGTGCTGGCTCAGCGAATCCGGGAAAGATAAAGGGAGCCTGACGACGGAAGATTTCCTGCTTGTCGATATCGCCAGCAACCGTGCCCCCTCAGGCCGTAAACCCTCCGCTGAAACGGGTTTGCACACGCTGATTTATCGTCTGTTCCCGGACGTTAATGCGGTATTGCATGTCCATACCGTTAACGCCACGGTGTTGTCGCGCCTGATTAAAACCCCGGAATTGCTGATAAGCGGCTTTGAAATGCAAAAATCGCTCTCCGGGCAGACCACCCATCTGGACACCGTCGCGGTGCCGGTGTTCGATAATGACCAGGATATCGATACCCTCGCCTCCCGAATTGCCCATTACGCGCAAGAACGCCCCCTTAATTATGGTTTTCTTCTGCGAGGCCATGGCTTAACCTGCTGGGGACGTGACGTGGCCGAAGCCCGCCGTCATCTGGAAGGATTAGAGTTCTTATTTGAATGCGAGATGCGTTTACGACAACTGGAGAGAGTATGATTCGCGCCATAGTGACGGATATTGAAGGCACCACCAGCGATATTCGTTTTGTTCACAATGTGTTGTTTCCCTACGCACGCGAGCGTCTGGCGGCTTTTGTCACCGCCCAGCAATACGCCGAGCCGGTGAAATCCATTCTGGACAACCTGCGTGATGAGATCGACGCGCCGCATGCCAGTCTCAGCGACCTTATCGACACGCTGTTTGCGTTTATGGATGAAGATCGCAAATCTACCGCGCTAAAAGCGCTGCAGGGCATTATCTGGCAGGAGGGTTACGTAAATGGCGACTTTACCGGCCATCTTTATCCGGATGTTCTCCCGGCACTGGAAAAATGGAAGTCGCAAGGGATTGATCTCTATGTTTATTCCTCCGGCTCCGTCGCGGCGCAAAAACTGTTATTTGGCTACAGCGACGAAGGTGATATTACTCATCTGTTCAGCGGCTATTTTGATACCCATGCAGGCGGCAAGCGTGAGGTGTCGTCTTATCAGAACATCGCGACACAAACGGGTGTTGCCCCGTCACAGATCCTGTTTTTATCGGATATTCATCAGGAACTGGACGCCGCAGAGCAGGCGGGTTTTCGTACCTTGCAGTTAATTCGTGGCGATGATGACGGTGCCAGCCACCATCATCAGGTGCATCACTTTGGCGAGATTAATCCGGAGCAGATCCCTTCATGAGCGCATTAACGATTTATTCAGACACTGAATCCCGGGAACCTCTCTGGCACAGTACCGATGCCGGTGATATTACCGCCAGGCTCAATGCACGCGGCGTGCGGTTTGAACGCTGGGAAGCCGACCGCGATCTGGGTCGCGATCCGTCCCCGGAAACCGTTATCAACGCGTATCAGCATGCCATTGATAAGCTGGTGGAGGAGAAAGGTTACCAGAGCTGGGATGTCATCAGCCTGCGTGCAGACAACCCGCAAAAGGCGGCGCTGCGCGAGAAGTTTCTTAGTGAACATACGCATGGCGAAGATGAAGTGCGTTTCTTTGTCGAAGGCGCCGGGCTGTTTTGCCTGCACATTGACGACCAGGTGTACCAGGTGCTGTGTGAGAAAAACGACCTGATCTCCGTGCCTGCCGGCACGCCACACTGGTTTGATATGGGCTCGGAGCCGAATTTTACCGCAATCCGTATTTTCGATAACCCTGAGGGGTGGATTGCGCAGTTTACCGGTAACGCCATTGCGGACGGCTATCCTCGCCTGCCGTAATAGTTGGGATGGATGTTGCAGGTGGAGGGGGACTGTGCCTCTGGTTTCCCTCACCCTACCCCTCTCCCAGAGGGAGAGGGAACCGTTTTGCGCCCCCCTCAGGATCAGCACCCGGAGCCGCTTTGCCCCCTCTCCCGTGGGAGAGGGCTGGGGTGAGGGCATCAGACCGCACATTTTCACACACAGCCCCAAATCCGCTTTCCTCATCAGCACCCGGAACCGCTTTGCCCCCTCTCCCGTGGGAGAGGGCTGGGGTGAGGGCATCAGACCGCAAATTTTCACGCACAGCCCCAAATCCGCTTTCCCCGTCACCACCCGGAGCCGCTTTGCCCCCTCTCCCGTGGGAGAGCGCCGGGGTGAGGGCATCAGACCGCACGCCCTCACGCTCAGCTCACCAATTCCGCTTCCTCATCAGCACCCGCAGCCGCTTTCCCCGTCATCATCCGGAGCCGCTTTGCCCCCTCTCCCGTGGGAGAGGGTCGGGGTGAGGGCATCAGACCGCACATTTTCACGCACAGCCTCAATTCCGCTTTCCCCGTCACCACCCGCAGCCGCCTTGCCCCCTCTCCCGTGGGAGAGGGTCGGGGTGAGGGCATCAGGCCGCACTGCTCCTGAAAAATCCGTTCCGTACCGCCTCTGGCGTCACCACGCCTGTATCCAGCACCCAGCCCTCGATTAACGCTGCGGGCGTGACATCGAACGCCGGGTTATACACGCGCGCATTATCTGGTGCCCATTGCACCGCGCCAAAGCTTCCGGCGACGCCCGTTACTTCGTGGGCCGCGCGCTGTTCAATCGGAATAGCGTCCCCGTTCGGGCAGTCAGGGTCCAGCGTGGTGCGCGGTGCTGCCACATAGAACGGGATGCCGTGAAATTTCGCCAGCACCGCCAGCGAATAGGTACCAATTTTATTCGCCACATCGCCGTTAGCAGCAATGCGATCGGCACCAACCCATACCGCATCCACCTCGCCTTTCGCCATCAGGCTGGCGGCCATCGAATCCACAATCAACTGGTACGGCACACCCAGCTCCCCCAGCTCCCACGCGGTTAACCGCCCTCCCTGCAGCAGCGGGCGCGTCTCATCCACCCAAACATTGCTGACGAGTCCCTGCTGGTGGGCATGGGCAATCACCCCCAGCGCGGTTCCCACGCCCGCAGTCGCAAGTCCGCCGGTATTGCAATGGGTTAACAAACGGCTGCCCGGCTTCACCAGCGCACTGCCCGCTTTCGCAATGGCATCGCATAACTGCTTATCTTCCTCAATCAGACGCAACGCTTCCGTCACCAGCGCTGGCACAAAATCGTCCTGCCAAAGCGCCTGCTTCATACGATCGAGATTATTCATCAGATTTACTGCGGTCGGGCGGGAAGCGCGTAATGTCTCCAGCGCCACGGCCAGTTCGTCGCGGCTTTTGCCACGTTCGGCGAGCAGCGCCAGCAGCAGGCTGGCAGAAAGACCGATCAGCGGCGCACCGCGCACCCGCAGGGCATGAATGTGGCCGACAAGCGCCTCTACGCTGGAGGCATCCAGCCAGCTTTTCTCCTGCGGCAGGGCCTGCTGGTCGAGAATAAAGAGCTGATTTTCCACCACTCGTAGACTTGTCGTCTGTAATGTCTGCATGTCGTTAATTCTCTGTTGCGTTGTTGTATCACATTGTGTCAGGATAAAATTCAGATGTATAGACGTCTAAATGTCTTTATTAGCAGAACCAATGAGGAACAGGCAATGTCGCAATACCGAACCTTTACCGCCCAGGATGCCGTGGACTATGCGAAGCAATTTGGCGGGCTTGATAACCCCTCATCACTGGTAGAGGCGCAGGAAATTGGCGACGGCAATCTCAACCTGGTGTTTAAAATTTTTGACGCGCAAGGCGTCAGCCGCATCATCGTCAAGCAGGCGTTGCCCTACGTGCGATGCGTCGGCGAATCCTGGCCCTTAACGCTCGATCGTGCCCGCCTTGAAGCGCAGACATTAGTGACCCACTACCAGCACAGCCCGCAGCACACGGTGAACATTATCCATTACGACCCGACGCTGGCAGTGATGGTGATGGAAGACCTCTCCAGCCATCGGATCTGGCGTGCAGAGCTGATTAAAAATCACTTCTATCCGCAGGCCGCGCGGCAGTTGGGTGAATACCTTGCGCATACGCTGTTCCACACCAGCGATTTTTATCTCCATCCGCATGAGAAAAAAGCGCAGGTCGCAAAATTCATTAACCCGGAAATGTGCGAGATCACCGAAGATCTGTTCTTTAACGATCCTTATCAGATCCACGACCGCAACAACTACCCCGCAGAGCTTGAAAATGACGTTGCCGCCCTGCGCGATGACGCTCAGCTTAAGATTGCCGTGGCCTCGCTGAAGCACCGCTTCTTCTCGCAGGCCGAAGCGCTACTGCACGGGGATATTCACAGCGGCTCAATTTTTGTCGCCGAAGAGAGCCTGAAAGCCATCGACGCCGAATTTGGATTTTACGGCCCTGTCGGCTTTGACGTTGGCACCGCCATCGGTAATCTGCTACTGAACTTCTGTGGCCTGCCGGGTCATCTGGGTGTTCGCGATGCCGCCGCCGCGCGCGAGCAGCGTCTGACCGATATTCAGGTTCTGTGGACGACCTTTGCGGAACGTTTTCAGGCGCTGGCTAACGAGAAAACGCGTGATAGCGCTCTGGCAACGCCCGGCTATGCCTCTGCGTTCCTGAAAAAAGTGTGGAATGACGCCATTGGTTTCTGCGGCACCGAACTGATTCGCCGAAGCGTTGGGTTATCTCACGTGGCGGATATCGACACCATTCAGGACGAGGCCATGCGCCATGCCTGTCTTCGTCATGCCATTCATCTGGGTCGGGCGCTGATTGTCATTGCCGACAGAATCGACAGCGCGGAAGCGCTGGTCGCGCGGGTACGGCAGTACAGCTAATCATCACCCTCTCCCGCCGGAGAGGGCCGGGATGCGGGCATCAGCCCGCTCTTATCCAAGATACTCAATCACCGACAGTCCACCGTTATAATCTGTGCTGTAGATGATTCCCTGCGCATCCACGAAAACGTCGCACGACTGAATAATCTGCGGCCGGTTCGGACGGGTATCCATCATTTTTGCAGGTGCGGCAGGCACCAGCGCACCGGTTTCCACCGGACGATACGGATTGGAAATATCGTAAGCCCGCACACCCGCATTCTGGTATGTCGCAAAGATAAGGGTGGAGCTGACAAAACTTCCCGGCCGGTTTTCATGCAGATTATGAGGACCAAAGTGCGCCCCTTTCGCCACGTAATCGGCTTCATCCGGCTGCGGGAAGGTGGCAATACTCACCGGATTAGACGGCTCGCGAATATCAAATAACCAGATCAGCTTCTCACCATCTTCCTGGTTATCCAGTACCGCTTCGTCCAGTACCACCAGTAAATCCCGGTCCGGTAGCGGCAGCGCCGTATGTGTCCCCCCACCAAACGGCGGACTCCAGTTACGATGGCTAATCAGTTTTGGCTGCGTTCTGTCTTTCACATCAAGCAGCGTCAGGCCACCATCGCGCCAGCTCCCGTAGGCCGTATCCCCGGCAATAATGGCATGGTGCAACGCATAGCGTTTCCCTTCAGGCCAGGAAGGCTGCTCACCGGCGGCCTGGTTCATGCCTGGCAACCACCAGCGCCCGGCAACCGCCGGCTGACGCGGGTCGGCCAAATCGATAGTCAGGAAGATATAATCGGTAAATCCGTCGATCAGGGCTGAAACGTATGCCCAACGTCCACCTACGTACCAGATGCGGTGGATGCCAATGCCCTCCAGCGACAGAAATCCAATCTCCCTTGGTTTGTCCGGCGTCGCGATATCAAAAATACGCAGTCCGGCACTCCAGCCTTTATCCTGCACGTCGCTGACGGTCTCTCCCACCTGGCGCGTGTAATAAACCTTCTCATCGGCAAAACGTGCGTCGGCAAATAGATCGCGCGCGTTTATCACCAACAACAGATCGTCGTGCGCCTGAAGATGCACGTTCCATGTGCCGGGTGGCGCAGCCACATAGCCAGCGGCTTTGGGGTTTTTCGGGTCGCGCACGTCCACAATCGAAAAGCCCTGCGATACCATATGACCAATGTAGGCATAGCCCCGATGCACCATCAGCTGCACGCCATCCGGACGACCGCCCTGATCGCTATGGCCAATCAGCCGCATATTGCGGCTGTACTCGGGCGTGGGAAGGTGGCTCATTTATTTTTCGCTTCCAGCGTCGCAAACCACGGCGCAACGAAATCCTGGGTCTGACCCCAGCCTGGAATGATTTTCCCAAGCGAGGCCACATTTACCGCACCGGGTTGCGCCGCAAGCAGCGCCTGAGGTATCGCGGCGGCCTTAAAGTCGTAGGTCGCAGGCGTCGCTTCTCCGGCGATTTTGTTGGCGATCAGGCGGACGTTGGTTGCCCCAATCAGCTTCGGATCGACCGCTACGCTCACCTTCCACGGGCTGCCTGATTCACGCATCAACTGCAAATCCTGATTCGAAATATCAATGCTGTAGAGTTTGATCTCCGTCCGGCCATTTTCTTTTAGCGCTTTATAGGCGCCCTGGCTGAACGCATCCCAGGTGCCCCAGATCGCATCGATTTTGCCTTTCGGGTATTTCGCCAGTATCGCTCCCACTTTATTGGCAGTATCGCCCTGGACATCGGACGAAACTGCCCCGATAGATTCCAGCTCTTTAATACCCGGATACTGCTTTTGCAGCACCTTATAGGCGGCCTGACGGCGCTCCATTGGCGGGAAGCCCGCAACCCACAGTTTGATAATATTGGCGTTGCCGTTGAAATCTTTCGCCAGTTGACCAAAGGAGAGGTTCGTTAATGACGCGTCATCCTGCTGGGTCACCGTCACGCCGGGGATATCGCCGTTCACGGCGGTATCAAACACCGCGACCTTAATGCCGGCATCCACGGCCTTTTTTACCAGTGCGGTAGAATAGGGATCGCGGCCCTGCGAGAGGATGATGCCGTCGTATTTTTGGCTGATGGCCTGGTTAACAAAATCCTGAAATTTCGCGTCGTCACCGTTGCTTAAAAAGGTACTGACCTTAAAGCCCAGCTTCTTTCCTTCCTGGATGGCGCCCGCGACAAACTGCGTGGTGTTATCGTCGGAACCCAGATTGCGGATCACCGCGATACGAATGGGACCGTCATGCTGCGCAATAGCCGCCGGCACCGGTGCAGAGGTGGCGGCATAGCCGGGTAAAGCCGTCAGTAACCCCAGCGCAACTAAAGAGAGTGCAATTTTTTTCATTCTGATTTCCGTTGTGTTGTTAGCGTTTTTGTATGTAAGTCAGCGCCAGGGCAACTGCCAGCACCAACCCTTTTATAATGTCCATGGCGTAATAAGGCACCGACAGCATCACCAGGCCGTTGGACAGCACGCCCAAAATCACCGCCCCCACCAGCGTACCCAGCGCGTTTGGCTTGCCAGAGCCCGCCAGAGAAAAGCCTATCCAGGCTGCCGCAACCGCATCCATCAGATAGCCGCCGCCCGCGTTGACCTGCGACGATCCAATGCGCGAGGCCAGCAGAATGCCTCCCAGCCCTGCCAGCAGAGAGGCCAGCACATAGGCCGCCACTTTGTAGCGCGTGGTGCGAATACCGGATAATCGTGCCGCTTCCGGGTTACCGCCAATGGCGTACATCCGGCGTCCATGGGTGGTCAGCGACAGCGCCAGCTGCGCGAGCACGGTCACCACCAGCATGATAATCACGATGGTGGGTACCTGGCCTAACGCACCAAAGGCTACCGGAATAGTGCCCTCCGCCATATCCCCGCTCGGCAGCACCATGTTTTCGGTAATCGATCCGCCGTAGCTGTAGGTCATCGCCACCCCCTGAATGACAAACAGGCTGGCAAGCGTGGCGAGCATGTCGGGAATGCGCAGAATGACAATAAGAAAGGCGTTAAACAGCCCCACCAGGGTGCACAGCGCCAGGGTAATCACAATGGACTCCGTCGTACCGAAGCCATGCCAGACAAACAGCGACACCACCAGCGCATTCGCCAGCGAGGCCGTCGATCCCACGGAGAGATCAAACCCGCCGACGGTCAGAGATATCGACACGCCAATGGCTATCACCGTGACAATGGCGATAGAACGCAGGATATTGACGATGTTGTTTGGATCGAGGAAGTTATCCGACGCCAGGCCAAAAACAATCACCAGCGCTACCACGGTCAGCAACATGCCCCATTTATAAAGAAAATCGAAAAACTGCTGACGGCCTGATACCGTCGCATTGACTGAAAGGGCCTTGCTCACGGCGCCGTTCCTCCGGTTGAATAGTAAAGTAAGGTCTCTTCCCGGGCCTCGGCCCCGGCGATTTCTGCCACGATACGCCCGTCCCACAGGACGCAAATGCGATCGCACAAACCCACCAGCTCGGCGAATTCCCCGGAGGCATAAATCACCCCCTTGCCTTCCCGCGCCAGCGCGTCAATCAGCTGGAAAAGATCGGTTTTCGCTTTGACGTCCACGCCTTTTGTCGGCTCGTCAAAAATCAGCACGCTGGCCTCGTTACGCAGCCATTTACCGATCGCCACTTTTTGCTGATTTCCACCGGAAAGCCGACGCAAAACCTGCCCCGGCCCACGAGCTCTGACGCCGACACGGGCTATCACCTCTTCGGCCCAGCGCCATGCCTGACGATGACCAAAGACGCCCCAGCGTGAGAAGCTGTTATCGGCACTCACCGAGAGGTTCATGCTCACCGGTTCGTCGATAAATATCCCCTCCTTTCGGCGCTCCTCCGGCACCAGCGCCAGCCCGCGCATAACCGAATCGGCCGGATCGCGCGGCCGCCAGGGTTGATGATGTAGCTCGCCACGTTCAACACGGCTTTTGCTGGCACCAAACAACGCTTTGCACAGCTCGGTTTTGCCTGCGCCAGCAAGACCGGCAATGCCTAAAATTTCCCCCTTACGCAGATGTAAAGAGATCGCTTTCAACAACGCATCGTCGTGTAATCCTTCGACGCGCAGCACAATCTCATCGCTTACCGGCGGGCGTGCAGGAGGATAGATATCGCTCAGTTCATAGCCGAGCATTTTCTCGACGATCGCCTCACCGCTCAGCGCCGCCATCGGGCCGGACTCAATGAGTTTGCCGTCGCGCAGCACCGTTAAGGTGTCGCAAATGGCTTTCAGCTCATGAATGCGGTGCGAAATAAACACCACGCCGATGCCCTGCTGTTGCAGGCGCTTCACCACCGCAAAAAGCCGTTCACTCTCGTGGGCATCCAGCGGCGCGGTAGGTTCATCGAGGATTAGAAAACGGCAGTGGTGTGACAACGCCCGCGCCAGCAAAATTTGCTGCTTCTCGGCCAGCGAGCAGGTATCGATGGATCGACGAACGTCCAGGGTAACATCCAGCTGGGCGAGCGCCTGCTTTGCCTGCTCACGGATGGCGTGCCAGCGATAGCGGTGGCCCGGCTGCGCCAGATGATCGAGCATGATATTTTCCGCGATGCTCAGGCCGGGGATGAGCGCCACGTCGACCTCCTGTTGCACAAGGTGGATCCCAAGCTGTTTCGCATCGAGCGGCTGACGAATAGCGACCGGCTGGTTGTTAATGCAGATTTCGCCCTCGTAGTGGTCGTACGTGCCGCACAGGACCGCCATCAGCGTAGATTTCCCTGCCCCATTTGCCCCGGTTAACGCATGCACCGATCCGCCCGTCAGGGTGAAATCCACCCGCGACAGCGCCTGAAAACCGGAAAAAGCCAGGCTGATACCGCGCATCTCAAGGCGACTGGAATTCATCCGCGTAAATCCTTCATAACTATTCTGATTTACCGAATTTTTCACAGGTCGGGTTGACTGGCAATGATAGAAAAGGCATAAGATAAAGCGAAATATTATTAGCCATCCGGATGTCCAGACATAACATCAGGTTAGCGCTTCGCCAAAAAGGACACCTCCATGAGCAATACTGATATTCGCGTCGTACCCGGCCCGGCAAACTATTTTTCCCATCCCGGCAGTCTCGCCCATCTGCATGATTTCTTTACGCCGGAACAGCTTTCACGCGCCGTCTGGATCTACGGCGAGCGGGCAATAGTGGGCGCGCAGGCGTTTCTCCCGGCGGCTTTTCACGCCGAGGGTGCCCGCCACCTGCTGTTTAAGGGCCACTGTAGCGAACGCGACGTCACGCAGCTGGTGAATGACGCCGGTTCCAATGCCAGCGTCGTGATCGGCATCGGCGGCGGTGCGCTGCTCGATACCGCTAAAGCCGTTGCGCGTCGTCTGGAGGTGCCTGCGGTCGCCATACCCACTATTGCGGCGACCTGCGCGGCCTGGACGCCGCTCTCCGTGTGGTACAACGATGCCGGACAGGCGCTGCAGTTTGAGATTTTCGACGATGCCAACTTCCTGGTGCTGGTGGAGCCTGACATCATCCTGAACGCGCCGGCAGACTATCTGCTGGCAGGCATCGGCGATACGCTGGCGAAGTGGTATGAGGCGGTGGTTCTGGCGCCAAATCCTGACGCGCTTTCACTGACCGTCCGGCTGGGCCTCAACGGGGCGCAGGCCATTCGCGACGTGCTGCTTGAGCAGAGCGAGCAGGCCCTGGCGGACCAGGCGCGCGGGGAACTGACGCAGGCGTTTCGCGATGTGGTCGACGCAATCATTGCCGGCGGCGGGATGGTGGGTGGCCTGGGTGAACGTTATACCCGCGTGGCGGCTGCCCATGCGGTGCATAACGGCTTAACCGTACTCCCACAGACCGAAAAATACCTGCATGGGACCAAAGTGGCTTACGGCATTCTGGTGCAGAGCGCCCTTCTCGATCAGGACGACGTGCTGGCGCAGCTGGTGGCGGCCTATCAGCGCTTTAACCTGCCCACCACGCTTCGCGAGCTGGAGGTGGACATTAACAACCGTGATGAGCTGGATAAAGTCATTACCCACACCCTGCGCCCGGTCGAGTCTATTCATTATTTGCCGGTCACCCTCACCCCTGCGGTTCTGCGTGCCGCGTTTGAGAAGGTCGAAACCTTCAACCGTTAATGCCGCCGACCGACTATACCTAATGATGATTCTCATCACTCCAAACGAGGTCATCATGCAGATCGATTTGTCAGGTAAAAAAGCGCTGGTCACCGGCGCCAGTCGTGGGTTGGGTCGTGCAATTGCGCTATCACTGGCACGCGCCGGTGCCGATGTGGTTATTACCTATGAAAAATCCGCCGACAAAGCCCAGGCGGTGGCCGATGAAATTGCCGCGCTTGGGCGACTCAGCGAGGCGATTCAGGCTGACAGCGCCAGCGCAGAGGCCATTCAGGATGCTGTAACCCACGCGGCACGCACTCTGGGCGGGCTGGATATTCTGGTCAATAATGCCGGGATTGCGCGCGGTGGCCCGCTGGAGTCCATGACGCTGGCAGATATTGATGCCCTTATTAACGTCAATATCCGCGGCGTGGTGATCGCGATTCAGGCCGCGCTGGTGCATATGTCCGACGGCGGACGCATTATTAATATCGGCAGCTGTCTGGCAAATCGCGTCGCTCAGCCCAACATATCGGTCTATTCGATGACCAAATCGGCCCTCAACTCCTTGACCCGCGGCCTGGCCCGCGATTTGGGGCCACGGGGCATTACCGTCAATCTCGTTCACCCTGGCCCGACAAACAGTGATATGAATCCGGAAGACGGCGAGCAGGCTGACTCACAGCGTCAGCTCATTGCCGTGGGTCATTATGGCCAACCGGAAGATATTGCCGCCGCCGTAACATTTCTGGCAAGCCCGGCGGCCGGGCAAATATCGGGTACCGGTCTGGACGTCGACGGCGGGCTGAACGCCTGACGCCCGTTCACACAATTTTTGTCCGCCTCTGTCACCCGACAGAGGCCTTTTCGAACCGCCTCGCAGGCTGACGTTTTTGCCCTTTCCTCCGTGTTTTGTCCCCCCTACAGTAGCCATAAGAAATTCGGAATTTATCTAATAGTCTTATTATTCCCTTATATTTTGTGTGGGTGTACAGTGGAGGTACGGATGAAGATTGTCTGGTCAAAAGCCGCAGAGAAGCAGTTTTCGAAAATTGATTGTCGATATCAGACTCGCATTAAATCCAGACTGGAAAACCTGGACGACAACGCAGCGCCAGTCGCAGATATTAAAAAATTATCCATACCCGAAAATCACTATCGCTTACGCCTGGGGGATTACCGTGTGATTTACACCCTCAAAGAGCAGCAAAGTGATACCTGTTACGTAGTTTCGGTAAAACGCCGGACAACCACGACCTACCTTCATGAGGAGCATAGGGAATATGAGTGTTCAGTTAATTAAGGATGAAGAAGGAAAAGCACAGTTCGCCGTCATCCCCTACAAAGAATATTTTCGCATGCGCATGGCCATGCTTGAGTATGACAGCGATGATGAAAAGGAGTGGGAAGAGATACCTTATGAATCAGACATCTACGATAACGTCATTTTACCGGGCGACGTGTGCGATGTGATGCACAAAGAAAACGTCAGTCTTCAGGCAGCCTGGCGTATCTGGCGCGGCCTGTCCCAGAAAGAGGTGGCGGAGAAACTGGGCATCAGCCAGTCAGCTGTATCACAGTTAGAAGCCCTGGATTCCCGCCCGCAAAAACGCACCCGTGAAAAACTGGCCGCGATTTATGGCTGCACGCAGGAACAGATCAGCCTTTATTTACCGAAAGAGGGTTAACAGCATTTCGGGCCGCCCTTACTGCCGTAACGGGCATCCTGACGGTCACGAAAAAACGCTTCGTAGGTCATCGGCGTCTGATCGGGGTGATTGACGCGCATATGTTCGACGTAGTTATCGTAATCGGGTACGCCAATCATCATTTTAGCGGCCTGGCCTAAATATTTACCTGCTTTGGAAAGGGTGTCGAACATCGTCATATTTCCTGTTAATCCCTCTCCCCAACGGGGAGAGGGTTAAGGTAAGGGGTTAATGGACCCCTTTCGCCTGGGTCACTATCTCTTGCAGATTCTCAGGCATAGGCTCATAAGGTGTCTCATTCGCCGTCGGCGTCGCCACTTTCAGCGCGGCCAGGGCGGTTTTCAGAGAGTACACCGCCAGCACCACAACGACCACCATAAAGAAGATGGTCAGACCCGCATCGAGACGATTGTTAAACACCAGCTGTGACAGCTGCGATTCCGTGTACTGAGCCGGGATTTTACCGCTGTCGATCATTGCCTGGAATTTATTGGCGATAGCGAGGAAGCCCACTTTGGCATCCGGGCTAAAGGCTTTTTGCCAGCCGGCGGTCAGGGTACAAATCAGCAGCCAGGCGGTCGGCACCAGAGCCACCCAGGCATAACGCTGGCGTTTCATTTTGAACAGCACCACCGCGCAGAGCATCAGCGCCATACCTGCCAGCATCTGGTTGGCAATACCAAACAGCGGCCACAGGGTGTTTATTCCACCCAGCGGATCGACCACCCCCTGATGCAGGAAGTATCCCCATGCCAGCACACACAGAGCGGTTGCCAGCAGGTTTGCCGGTAAAGAGTCGGTACGCTTCAGGCCAGGAGAGATGACCCCGAGAAGATCCTGCAACATAAAGCGTGCCGCACGCGTTCCCGCATCTACCGCCGTCAGGATAAACAGCGCTTCAAAAAGAATGGCAAAGTGATACCAGAACGACACGTCCATCAGGCCGCCAAGCGCTCCGTGCAGAATATAGGCCATCCCCACCGCCAGCGTAGGCGCACCGCCCGCACGGGATATAATGGACTGCTCACCCACCTCGTTCGCAATATGCGTCAGGGTCTCTGGCGTGATGGCAAAGCCCCAGCCGCTGACCACCTGCGCGGCAGAGGCCACTACATCAACCGTTCCGGCAGGCGCCAGCACCGCCATCGGGCTGTTCATCGCGAAGTAGACGCCAGGATCGATAATGCAGGCAGAAACGAGCGCCATGATCGCCACGAAGGATTCCATCAGCATGCCGCCATACCCGATGAGACATGCCTGGTTCTCATTCGCCAGCATTTTCGGCGTGGTCCCGGAGGCAATCAGCGCATGGAAGCCAGAAACGGCACCACAGGCGATGGTGATGAACAGGAACGGGAAGAGGTTACCGGTCCAGACCGGCCCAGTACCGTCGATAAACTTCGTCAAGGCCGGCATGGTCAGCGTCGGACGCATGATTAAAATGCCGATCGCCAGGCCCACAATGGTGCCGATTTTCAGGAACGTCGACAGGTAATCGCGTGGCGCCAGCAGCAGCCAGACCGGCAGAACCGCCGCGACAAACCCGTACCCCACCAGCATCCAGGTAAGCTGCACGCCGGTAAAGTCAAACATCGGAGCCCAGGTCGGGCTTTCCGCGACCCATCCGCCAGAGATAATGGCGAAAATCAGGAAAAAGAGACCAATGACCGACACTTCACCGATGCGCCCGGGACGCAGATAGCGGATATAGATCCCCATGAACAGGGCCAGCGGAATGGTAAAGGCCACGGTGTAGGTTCCCCACGGACTGTGGGTCAACGCTTTCACCACTATCATCGCCAGCACCGCCAGGATGATCACCATGATCATAAAAGTGGCGATAAGCGCAATCACACCGGCCGTCGCGCCCATCTCTTCTTTGACCAGTTCACCCAGCGAACGTCCGTCACGCCGCGTGGACACAAAGAGCACCATGAAGTCCTGAACCGCACCGGCCAGCACCACCCCGGCCAGGATCCAAATCATTCCAGGCAGGTAGCCCATTTGCGCGGCAAGTACGGGCCCAACTAACGGACCAGCACCGGCTATCGCCGCAAAATGGTGACCGAACAACACTTTTTTATCGGTCGGGACATAGTCCAGACCATCGTTATGACGAACGGCAGGCGTCATGCGGGTGGCGTCTACCGCCAGTACATTTTTCGCGATAAACCGTCCGTAGAAACGATAAGCGATCAGATAAATACAGACGGATGCCACGACTATCCATAATGCATTGATCTGTTCACCACGATTGAGGGCGATATAGCCCAGCGCAAATGCCGCGACCACGGAAAGCCCGGCCCAGATAAGGTATTTCCCTGAATTGTTCATAGATGGTATCCATTAGCATGAAACAGCGAAATGTTACATTTTGTTTCTAGAACACCCGGGAGAATTTAACAACTTTGAAACGCAATAATGCGTGGTCAAACCAGACATTTACCTCACAGTGTTAAGCCGATCACTTTCAGACGGCAACGGGGTCGAATTCATGCCTTTTGCAGTCACATTTTTCGCTTTTTCAGCCAAAAACGTCTTTAGCGAATGATTTAAGTCATCTTTTTGGTTCATCACTTCGCCAGACTATGTCTACGGATCTTTCTCTGACAGGATGTACACATGAATCTTGAACGTTACATTGAAGAACTGAAAACACTGGTTAACGTCGACTGCGGAACGCAAACGCTGGAGGGCGTTGCCACGGTTGCGGGCATAATGGAAGCCCTGTGGCAGCAGGAAGGCTGGCATACCGAACAGGTCGATTTGGGCGACAAGGTCGGGCCTGGCGTGTTTGTCAGCAATAAACCCCAGGCGGAGCAGTTTGACGTCCTGCTGGTCGGCCATCTTGATACCGTGTTTGCCCCGGGTACGGTCGCCGAACGCCCGATGAGCCAGGATGCGACTCGCCTTTACGGGCCAGGCGTCTCTGATATGAAGAGCGGATTACTGAATATTTTGTGGGCGATGCGCGGGCTGGATGCCACAGACAAAGAACGTCTGGCGATTGCGGTGGCGATGAACCCGGACGAAGAGACAGGCTCGGTCTGGTCCCACGAATGGATTGGCGAACTGGCAAAGCGTTCCCGCTGCGTGCTGGTGTGCGAAGCCGCGCGTGCCGACGGCTCGCTGGTGAAAGCACGTAAAGGAATGGCGGGCTACCACCTCACGTTTAGCGGCGTGGCGGCCCACGCGGGCAACGAGCCGGAAAAAGGTCGCTCAGCCATAACTGCGCTGGCCAAGAGTCTTCTTGCCATCAACGCTCTGGCAGACCTGGATAAAGGGACCACGCTCAACGTCGGGGTCATCCACGGCGGCAGCGCCGCAAACGTGGTCGCAGAGCGTGCCGTTGCTGAGCTGGATGTGCGCTTCTGGGAAAACAGCGAATACGATCGGGTGCATGACGCGCTTCAGGCGCTCTGTGAGAAAGGATTTCTCGACGGGGTGACCACTGCGATCGCACGGGTAAACCACAAGCCCGCGATGGCCGCGAGTGAAGCCACCCAGGCGCTGATGAAACAGGTGGAAGCCGCAGGTCAGGAAGAAGGTATCCCCATCACGTGGCAGGCGGTAGGCGGCGGCAGCGATGCCAACCATACCGCCGCGCTTGGGATCCCGACGCTGGACGGTTTAGGCCCGATAGGGGCAGGTTTTCACAGCCCGACGGAGTGGCTGGATATCGCCTCGATAGAGCCGAGGATCCGGTTATTGAGACGCATAATTTCAATGCGCTGATCGTGCACCGTTCCTTATCCCTGCGGGAAGCGATCAAACTGGCGCATTGAGATTAAAGGCTGACAACGGAAATCGGGTCCGGCGGTAAGTCAATGCGTCGTTTTGATCGCCAGAGCGGCGGCGACTGAGCCGCCTGCTCCCCCTCACCCCACCCCTCTCCCTAAGGGAGAGGGAGTACATTGTGCACATCATCACTGTCCGTGGCTGCCTATCCATTTGGCAGAGGGATAGGGTGATGGCATCACACCGCACAACACATCCCCTCTCCCGTGGCAGAGGGATAGAGCAAGGGCATCACACCGCACTATACATCCCCTCTCCCGTGGCAGAGGGCTAGGGTGAGGGCATCAACCCGCACAACGCGCCCCTCTCCCGTGGCAGAGAGTTAGAGCAAGGGCATCAAACCGCACTATACATCCCCTCTCCCATGGCAAAGAGTTAGAGCAAGGGCATCAAACCGCACAACACGTCCCCTCTCCCGTGGCAAAGAGTTAGAGCAAGGGCATCAACCCGCACAACACGTCCCCTCTCCCGTGGCAAAGAGTTAGAGCAAGGGCATCAACCCGCACAACACGTCCCCTCTCCCGTGGCAGAGGGTTAGAGCAAGGGCATCAAACCGCACTATACGTCCCCTCTCCCGTGGCAGAGAGTTAGAGCAAGGGCATCACACCGCACAACACGCCCCCTCTCCCGTGGCAGAGGGATAGGGATAGAGCAAGGGCATCAGACCGCACAACACGTCCCCTCTCCCGTGGCAGAGGGATAGAGCAAGGACATCAAACCGCACAACACGTCCCCTCTCCCGTGGCAGAGAGTTAGAGCAAGGGCATCAAACCGCACAACACGTCCCCTCTCCCGTGGGAGAGGGTTAGGGTGAGGGCATCTACCCGCACAACGCTACCCTAAAACTATCGTACTCAACCGGCAGGTACAGCAGCGTCGTCCCTGTTCGTCGAATACCACAATCTCCCAGCTCTGACTGGAACGCCCCAGATGCAGCGGCTGACAGACGCCGCGCACTTTTCCTTGCGCGACAGCACGATGATGCGTGGCATTCAGCTCTGTACCCACCACATTCTGCCCGTCACGGGTCATCATAAAACCCGCCATCGAGCCAAGGGTTTCCGCCAGCGCCGCCGATGCGCCACCGTGCAGCAGGCCGAACGGCTGATGCGTGCGCGCCTCCACCGGCATTTCTGCTTCCAGCGTTTCGTCGCCGAGTCGCGTATACACGATGCCAAGGTGTGCCACCATAGTGTTCAGGCTGGTGGCATTAAGTTCGTCCAGCGTTAAATGACGTTTCCAGATCATCTATGCCCCCAGCGTGGAGCCGCCGTCCACCACAATATCCTGCAACGTAATGTGGCTGGCCGCATCGGAGGCGAGGAACAATATGGTGCTGGCGATTTCCTGCGGACAGGCAATTTTACCCAGTGGAATGCCCAGCTTGAACTGCTCGCCAAAGCCACGAATCCGCTGTTGTTCAGCGTCTTCAGTTGCCCAGAGCGTCCGCTGCATGTCCGTATCGGTTGATCCCGGTGACACCAGATTAGCCCGCACGCCGCTGCCTGCCAGTTCCAGCCCCACGGTCAGAGCCAGGCTTTTAAGCGCCGCCTTCGACGCCCCATACGCGCTCATCCCCATTCGCGGAGTATGCGCCGCGTCGGAGGCGACCGTCACTATCGCCCCACCCTGCTGCCGACGGAACTGCCCCATCGTCTGTTGGAACAGGTTAAATGCCCCGCCAACGTTTACCGCGAAGGTTTGCTGCCAGTCGTCCTGGGAGAGTTGGTCGGTAGCCCCCATGCGCAGGATCCCCGCCGCGTTCACCAGCACGTCCAGACGATCGAGCGTGTTCAGAAGACCTCCGCACACGTCGCGCACCTGCTGTGCATCTGCTACATCCAGCGTTTTGGTCGTAAAGGGATAGTCCGCCTGTGCAAAGGCCAGGTCGAACCCGGTCACCGTTGCGCCTGCGTCGACAAATGCCCGGGCGGTCGCGTAGCCTATCCCCTTCCCGGCACCGGTGACCCAGACGGTTTTGCCGGTAAAATCCAGTCCCGTCATCACTTCACCTCACGAGACAGCAACGCCCACCAGGCATCCAGCGTAGGGTTTTTCGCCAGCATGACAAAATCGATATCGCCGTGCACTTTACGCCAGCGTGCTGCCAGCGCCATCATGCGGACCGAATCCAGACCATAGTCGATCAGGTTTTCATCATCCATCGGCTCGTCGGACTCGTCCAGCAGAGGCAGGATCGCCGCACGCAGCGCCGCTTTCGACGCCGGTACCGAGGGCAGGAGCGCGTCCGTCATCACCACGCGCCCGGTACGCCCCGCCACATACTTCAGTGACATCAGATGCTCTTCGCGGCTGAAATCAGCCAGTGCATCGGCGATAAAGAACGGTTTGATATCACGCATAAAGGCATCGGTGGCCGTGGTCATACAGCCGATATGGGCGTAGACCCCGGTGATGAGCAATTGATTACGCCCGGTTTCCTTCAGCATTTGTTCCAGCGGCGAACGGTGAAACGCACTGTAGCGCCACTTCACCAGCACCGTGTCGGCTTCATCCGGCGTCAGTTCCGCCACAATACGTTGTTGTTCAGGGGATCGCGTCAGACCCGGTCCCCACATATCGTTAAGCAGCGCACGGTCTTCATCGCTTTGCTCTTTCGGTTGCGCGGTGTAATAGACCGGAATGTTATGCGCCTTGCAGTAGTCGCGAAGTTTAGCGATGTTCGCCACCACTTGCGCCATCATCGGGCTGTTTTCGCCCCAAAAGTTCAGGAAATATTCCTGCATATCGTGGATCAGCAGCGCGGCACGCTCGGGTTCAAAATCCCAGCTGACTTTGTTGTCCGGCAGTTCAGCGGCGGTTGGCAGCGCATAGCCATTTAATTTTGGAATGGTCATCTTTTTTCCTCAGCCCCGGGCGCGTTCAGCCAGCCACAGGCGCAATTGTTTCTTGTCCACTTTCCCCACCGGCGTCAGCGGCAGCGCATCCACGCACTCCACGCGATCCGGCAGTTTGAATTCCGCAACGCCCTGCTCGCGCAGGAAACGGCGCACGTCCACCGCGCGCAGAGGTTTGCTCACCACCAGGTAAGCACAGCTTTTCTCGCCCAGCAGGCTGTCTTCCATACTGACCAGCGCCGCATGGATCACCGCTTCGTTACGCAGCAGCAGGTTTTCGACCTCTTCTGCGGCGATCTTCTCGCCGCCGCGGTTAATCTGATCTTTCTCGCGCCCCTGGACCGTGATGTAGCCCTGCTCATCGATAGAAATCAGATCGCCAGAACAGTAAAAACCGTCAGCATCAAAGGCGCTGGCGTTATGTTCCGGACTTTTGTAATAGCCCCGAAAGGTATAAGGTCCTCGGGTCATCAGACGTCCGACTTCCCCCCGCGGTAACGGCTGGCCGTTTTCGTCGGCAACCCAGACTTCGTCATCCGGAGACATCGGTCGGCCCTGGGTATTCATGATGCGTTCAGGTGAATCATCCAGCGCGGTGTAGTTCACCAGCCCTTCTGCCATGCCGAACACCTGCTGAAGCTGGCATCCCAATTCGGCAGGAATCCGCGCGGCCAGCGTGGCGGACAGCCGTGCGCCGCCTACCTGCAGCAGCTGCAACGAGCGCAACTGTGCCGCGTCTGCGCCTTCGGCAATGGCCTGTAACCACAGGCTGACCGCCGGGGGCACCAGCGAGGTGACGTTAACCTGATGCTTTTCGATCAGCGGGAAACAGATCGTCGCGCTCGGATCGTTTGCCAGCACGACGCAGCCGCCAGCCATAAAGATCCCGAGCGATCCGGGAGAACTCATCGCGAAATTATGCGCGGCAGGGAGCGCGTTCAGATAACGGGTATCGGCACGGATACTGCACACCTCATTACTGCGACGAATGCTGTAGTCATAGTCGTTGTGCGTGCGCGGGATCAGCTTCGGCGTGCCGGTGCTGCCCCCCGAGAGCTGGAAGAAGGCGACTTCATCCGCGGGCGTTGGCGAGGCTATAAAGTTATCCGCCGGACGGGCAATTGCCGCTTCAAGCGCATGTTCGCCACGATCGCCGCGCAGCAGTACCCCGCGCACCGAGCGATGCTGATCGACAAAATCATTGAGGAACTCATCGCCCGCAAACAGGACATGCTGACGATCCGCAATCAGCAGAACCGGTTCAATTTGCGAGGCGTAAGCATTCAGTTCACTGCGCTGATGGCTGAACAGCGCGTTAACCGGCGCTACGCCCGCCTGTAGCAGCGCAAAGAAGGTGATATAAAATTCGGCCACATTGCCCAACTGCACCAGCGCGGTTTCGCCGCGCTTGATGCCCTGCGCCTGCAGTGCAGAGGCCAGATTGTTCACCGCCTGATGGAATTGCCGATAGGTGTAGTGACGATCGCCGTCGATGATAGCCAGGGCATCACTGTCCGCGTGACGGGTCAGGATGTGGGTCAACGGCAGATCCTGCCAGTAGCCTTTTTCACGGTAGCGCCGGGCAAACGCCTCAGGCCAGCGGGTAAAGGGGATGGTCATGATGATTCCTCAGTGCAAACCAAAAACATTGAGCATGGTCGAAAGTTTCACGCCGGTTTCACGCCATTCACCCACGGGTGACGACGCCGGGACAATGCCCGCACCGGCAAACAGGCGGACCGTATTTTCATGCAGACGCGCACAGCGGATGGTGACCACCCACTCGCCATTCCCTTCGCTGTCGCACCATCCGACGATGCCGCCGAACAGTTCACGGTCAAAGGGTTCCAGCTCGGCAATCAACTGTTTTGCCGCCTGATGAGGGAAACCGCTCAACGCGGGCGTCGGATGCAGCAGACACGCCAGCGTGAGCGCGTTTTCATTTTCACGCGCCTCGCCTTCAACCGGCGTGGCCAGATGCCACAGGGTCGGCGTGGTGATCAACTGCGGCGAGGAGGGCATGCTGAGGTGATGGCTGCGCGGTTCCAGAATGGCTTTCATCGCCTGGGTCACCAGATCGTGCTCATGGCGATCTTTTTCTGATGCCAGCAGTTTATTTCCCGCTTCCCGATCCAGCATATCGTCCGGTTGACGACGGGCAGAACCTGCCAGCGGCAGTGAGCTAAAGTGCGCGCCCTCTTTACGCAGCAGCAGCTCCGGGCTTGCGCCCAGCAGCACGCCGCCATCTTCCAGCGGGACGTGGAAGTTAAAACTTGCCGGGTTTTGCGCGATAAGGCGCTCCAGCAGAACACCGCTGTCGATCTTCCGATCGGTGGCGATATCAATCAGGCGCGAAAGCACCACTTTGTTTACCTGCGGTGTCGCGGTCAGCGTGGCGGCACGCGAAACCATCTCTTCAAATACCGGCTGCGGCGGGATCTCGGCCCGGTTAGCCACCTTCAGCGCCTGGGCAGCAGAGTGATAGCGTGCGGATTTTTGCCGCGCCGTGCGGGAAAATGTCTGCCAGCGCTCGGGAATGAACAGTGAAGAGGGTTTGCGGGTATCAAACGGGATAGCGCCCACCATGATTGGCTGGGCAATGCCGCTGGCCTTCGCGTTCCGGAAAGCCTGGGCTAACGTTTGCTGAAAGTGCCCGGCGGGATCATCGCCGCCGACGGCGGATTCAGAAAAACGGGCAAAACAGCCTGACGTGGTAAAACTGCGATAAGGCGACATAAAGAAAAAGCTGTCTGATTGCAGCGTGGTCGCGTTGTGGTGAACTTCCTCAGCCAATGACGTATCCATATCATCCTCCTGAAATGATAAACGCAGTACGAATAATTATCATTTATATTTTCGATGGCTAACCTAATCGCACAGCGCGATGGTGTCAACCACAGAGAGTGCATCTTGTGCGACTAACGCTTGCATCCCTGCCAGGCATTCATGAAAATGAGAAGCATTAACTTCAACGAAAACAGGATGCCGCTTCGTGAATCTTCCCGCTGCTTGCCGTAATGCCCTTCTTTTATCAGGACTTTTTGTTTTAGGACTAACCTCAGCCTTTGCCGCAGACTGGCCGCGTCAGGTGACGGACAGCCGTGGCACGCATACGCTGGAGAGCAAACCGACGCGTATTGTCTCGACCAGCGTCACCCTCACCGGTTCATTACTGGCGATCGATGCGCCGGTGGTGGCCAGCGGCGCGACAACGCCCAATAACCGCGTCGCAGACGATCAGGGTTTTTTACGTCAATGGGGCGATATCGCTAAAAAGCGTAAGCTCGCGCGCCTCTACATTGGCGAGCCGAGCGCCGAAGCCGTCGCGGCACAAATGCCCGATCTGATCCTGATTAGCGCAACCGGCGGGGATTCCGCGCTCGCGTTGTACGATCAGCTTTCCGCTATCGCCCCTACGCTTGTGATCAATTACGACGACAAAAGCTGGCAGGCACTCTTAACGCAGCTCGGTACGCTTACCGGCCAGGAAAAACAGGCCGCCGAACGAATTGCCGCGTTTGATCAGCAGCTCGCGCAGGTGAAAAAACAGATGAAATTGCCTCCGCAGCCGGTCAACGCCATCGTTTATACCGCCGCCGCACACAGCGCCAACCTGTGGACCGCAGAATCGGCCCAGGGCCAGTTGCTGCATCAGTTAGGCTTTACGCTGGCGGACGTACCGCCTGGATTGCAGACCTCCACAAGCCAGGGCAAACGCCACGACATTATTCAGCTGGGTGGGGAAAATCTGGCGACGGGCCTTAACGGTGAGGGATTGTTCTTGTTCGCGGGTGACGAAAAAGATGTGCAGGCCATTTACGCCAACCCGCTGCTGGCGCACCTGCCTGCGGTACAAAACAAGCGCGTCTGGGCGCTGGGGACAGAGACGTTCCGTCTGGATTATTACAGCGCAATGCGGGTGCTGCAGCGTTTAGAGGCCACGTTCCGATAAGAGGTTAACCGGCCCTCTTCCCGTGGAAGAGGGCCGGTTGAGGACATCAGGCCGCACTGTCGTTCAACACAACCTCCTGCCTGAACCGCCGCAACTCTACCAACACCAGCACTAAAATTCCACCTACCAGGGCCAACGCAAACCCGCTGCTGCTGGCCGACGCCACCGGGGTCATCATCGAGCCTAATCCGCCGAGGATCGCCGCGCCAATCGCATCGCCCGTCACATTCTGCGCAGTCCACAGGCCGTTGATGCGGCCCAGCATGCCTTCTGGCGTCTGCGTCTGGATCAGGGTGTATTGCAATAGCGAGCTGATTGCGCTGAGCCAGCCGAAAATCACCAGACACAGCACGCCCAGCGCCCACACCGGCATCAGGCTGAAGAAGCCAATCGCGATAAACGCAGCCAGGGTCGCCAGCAGCACGATCAGTCCCGGACGTGCGCTGTGCGCAAGGTGACCGCTGGTCAGTGCGCCACAGGCCGCACCGAGCGGGATACCTGCATATAAAATACCAATCTCCGAGGCGCTCATCTGCCACTCGCCTGCCAGCGCCGGGTACAGCACACGCACCGCGCTCGCCATCGTCAGCAGGCCGCCGATCAACGCAATCCCCCCAATCAACGGGTGGCTGAACAGAAAACGGATCGCCGCCAGCAAAGATTTCAGCGGGTGTTCACGCTGTTGCGGGGGTGGCGGTAATACCGGTAAACGCAGCAGCGTCAGGGTGGTAACAAAGGTGCCCGCCGCCGCCAGACCGTAGTTCCAGGCCACGTTGCCGGTCGCCAACAGCAGCCCCCCTGCCATAGGCGAAATCACCGATCCCAGACGTACGGTCAGCATGGTGATCGCCCCCGCCTGCATCAGGTTTTCGCGCCCGACCAGCGCGGGCGTCGCCGCCAGCAACGCCGTCACGCCCAGCGATGCAAAAAAGCCGTCCCATAATCCCAGGACATAAATCGCAATCAACGAGGGTTCCGGTAACAGGGCATTCAGGCACAACCCGACAAATCCCACGCCGCAGGTGCCGCGCGCCAGTAAAATGAGCTTTTTGCGCTCATAACGATCGGCCAGCACGCCCCCCACCATCAGGCCAATAAACATCGCACTGCCCGTTAAGGTGACGGAAAGACCCACCAGCCAGCTCGACTGGGTCATCGCCTGAATCTGCACGGGCACCGCTACGCCTAACAGACCCAGAGATAAAATGGAGATAAAACGCGCAATAAAGACGGCGCGAAACGCCGGATGTGACTTGAGCAGGCTGAGATTGAGCAGCCAGGATTTTTGATTCATGACAAGGCCTTGAGGTCTAACGGTCTACCATTTCCATGGCCGCACATGCTAACATAGCCAAATAAGATAGATAACGATAATTACTATCATTATCAAATCATGGACGTATCTATGTCGTTTTCTTCTCCCGCGCTGCGCGCCTGTGCGGTGCCCGCTTTACTACTGCTGTTACTCATTGCAATGGCCCTCAGTCTGCTGGTTGGCGCCAGATCTCTGCCCGCCTCGGTGATTGTCGATGCCCTGTCAGGCACCTGCCAGAGTGCGGATTGCACGATTGTGCTGGATGCCCGACTACCCCGTACTCTTGCCGGCTTGCTGGCCGGGGCCGCACTGGGTATGGCGGGTGCGTTGATGCAAACCCTGACCCGCAACCCGCTTGCCGATCCGGGCTTGCTGGGTGTCAACGCCGGTGCCAGTTTTGCCATTGTACTGGGGGCCGCGCTGTTTGGTTTTTCTTCCCCAACAGAACAACTGCTGATGGCCTTTTGCGGCGCGCTGGCGGCGGCATTGATCGTGGCATTTACCGGCAGCCAGGGCGGCGGGCAGCTCAGTCCGGTTCGCCTGACGCTGGCTGGCGTCGCGCTCGGTGCTGTACTGGAAGGGCTCTCAAACGGCATCGCCTTGCTTAACCCGGATGTGTACGATCGGCTGCGCTTCTGGCAGGCCGGATCGCTGGATATCCGCACGTTAGACACATTACAACTGGTCGCCGTGCCGGTGATCGTTGCCGGGGTGGTCGCCCTGCTCTTAAGCCGGGCGCTCAACAGCCTGAGTCTGGGCAGTGATACCGCCACCGCGCTGGGCAGCCGCGTTGCGCGGACTCAGCTTATCGGCCTGCTGGCAATAACCGTACTCTGCGGTAGCGCAACCGCGGTTGTGGGGCCGATTGCGTTTATTGGGCTGATGATGCCGCACATGGCGCGCTGGCTGGTGGGTGCGGATCATCGCTGGTCGCTGCCGGTGACGCTGCTGGCCACCCCCGTTCTGCTGCTGTTTGCCGATATTATTGGCCGCCTGCTGGTGCCCGGCGAGCTGCGCGTCTCGGTAGTCAGCGCCTTTATTGGTGCACCGGTGCTGATCATACTGGTGCGTCGTCAGCGTGGAGGGAGCCTGTGAATACGCCGTCAAAACGCCTGGTCCTGAGCGGATTACTGCTGATATGCGCCAGCCTGCTCGTGGCCGTCTGGAGTCTGCGCACCGGCGCGGTCGCCCTCGATTTCACACAGGTCTTTCACGCCCTCACCGGCAATGCGCCACGTAATGTCACCCTGGTGGTGACCGAATGGCGCTTGCCGCGCGTGGCGATGGCGATCCTCGTCGGCGCCGCCTTAGGCGTCAGCGGTGCCATCTTCCAGTCGTTGATGCGTAATCCACTGGGCAGCCCGGACGTGATGGGCTTTAACACCGGTGCCTGGAGCGGCGTGTTAGTGGCGATGGTGCTGTTTGGGCAGCATTTAACCGCCATCGCCCTGGCAGCTATGGCGGGCGGGATACTCACCTCTCTCATCGTCTGGCTGCTGGCCTGGCGCAACGGCATCGAAACCTTTCGGCTGATCATCATCGGCATCGGCGTTCGCGCCATGCTGGTTGCCTTCAACACCTGGTTACTGCTGCAGGCATCGCTGGACACCGCGGTGACCGCAGGCTTGTGGAACGCCGGTTCGCTCAACGGCCTGACGTGGTCCAAGACCCTGCCCGCCGCGCCCATCATTCTGACGATGTTCGTCTGTGCGCTACTGCTGGTCAGGCGAATGCGTTTGATGGAGATGGGCGATGACACTGCCAGCGCATTAGGGGTGAACGTTGAACGCTCGCGCCTGACGCTGATGCTGGTCGCCGTGGTGCTGACGGCTGCCGCCACGGCGATTGCCGGGCCGATCTCCTTTATTGCGCTGGTCGCGCCGCATATTGCGCGGCGCATTAGTAACACCGCACGCTGGGGGGTGACGCAGTCGGCGCTGTGCGGCGCGTTACTGCTCTTAGCGGCCGATCTCTGCGCCCAGCAACTCTTTATGCCTTATCAACTTCCGGTAGGTGTGGTGACCGTCAGCCTTGGCGGTATTTACCTCATCGTCTTGTTAGTTCAGGAGTCACGCAAGAAATGACCCAAACCGCAACCCGCTTGCGCGGCGAAAACCTCACCCTGGGCTACGGCAAAAAAATCGTTGCCCGCGATTTAACCGTGGCGATCCCCGAAGGGCACTTCACGGCGATTATTGGCCCGAATGGCTGTGGCAAATCGACACTGCTGCGTACGCTCAGCCGTCTGATGACACCGCTGGACGGGAACGTCTTTCTGGACGGGGAGATTATTCAGCGCTTCGCCAGTAAGGAGGTGGCTCGACAAATTGGCCTGCTGGCGCAGAATGCGACCACGCCGGGCGATATCAGCGTGCAAGAGCTGGTCGCCCGCGGGCGTTATCCCCATCAGCCGCTGTTTACCCGCTGGCGTAAAGAGGACGAAGAGGCGGTCACCCGGGCGATGCATGCCACCGGCATTACCGATCTCGCGCGGCAAAGCGTGGATACGCTGTCCGGGGGTCAACGCCAGCGGGCGTGGATTGCAATGGTACTGGCGCAGGAAACGTCGATCATGTTGCTGGACGAACCCACCACCTGGCTGGATATCAGTCATCAGATTGATTTGCTGGAGTTGCTGAGCGACCTGAACCGCACGAAGGGCTATACGCTGGCGGCGGTGCTGCACGATTTGAATCAGGCCTGTCGTTATGCCACCCATATTATCGCCCTGCGCGACGGAAAAATCGTGGCAGAAGGCGCACCAAAAGCGATCGTGACGCCGGAACTGATTGAGCGAATTTATGGCATGCGGTGTGTGATCATTGAAGATCCGGTTGCGGGCACGCCGTTGGTGGTGCCGCTGGGCAAGCGTGCGGTCTGATGCCCTCACCCCGGCCCTCTCCCACAGGGAGAGGGAGAAATTCACGCCTGCACACAGGGAGAGGGAGTAATTCCCGCCTGCCCACAGGGAGAGGGAGTAATTCACGCCTGCACACAGGGAGAGGGAGTAATTCTCGCCTACACACAGGGAGAGGGAGTAATTCCCGCCTGCGCACAGGGAGAGGGGGTAATTCCCGCCTGCACACAGGGAGAGGAAGTAATTCACGCCTGCACACAGGGAGAGGGAGAAATTCACGCCTGCACACAGGGAGAGGGAGTAAAAACCGCACTGCCCATAAGGACCGGACGCGAACTGTCCCCTCTCCCTTTGGGAGAGGGTTAGGGTGAGGGGAAACCGCTACCCCAATATCTCCTTCAGCACCGGACCTATCTTTTCAAACGCCTGCGGTGAAATGATATCCACGTGGGCGCAATCCTGATGATACACCTCCAGCTCAGCCACAAACGGTGCCCACGCCTGCTTTGGATCCAGTGTGCGCGTGCGTTCGGCCACAAACAGGGTTGCCTTGCCGTCGAAGCGAGCACTGTGCGCCGTGGTGAGCAAGCGGACAGCATCCGCGTAGTTGCCCTCAATAGCGTTAAATAACGCGCTGGAACCCTGCCCCTGCTGCGCGGCAATAAACGCCTGACGTTCACGTTCGATTTCCGCCAGCACCTCCGGGTCAAGACCATTGGCCTCTTTCTCCACCCAGTTCTGGGTTTCCGGCGGCCAGGTATCCAGCAGGCCGAGGAACGCCACGGCGTCGCCCTGCTCACGCAGCCGCGCGGCAATCCCCTGCGCCAGCGTGCCACCGAGCGAATAACCAAACAGATAATACGGTCCCTGCGGCTGTTGGGCGCGCAGCGTCTGCAGATGCTGTTCTATTACCTCGTCCAGCGTGGTGCACTGCTGCATCGGCCCTTCCGGGCGCGGCGACTGAATGCCGGTGATGGACCAGCGCGGGCTGAGATAGCGTGCCAGCACGCTAAACTGCCAGGCAAAACCGGACGCCGGATGGAAGCAGAACAACGTCGGGCCGTTGCTTTCACGCAGCGGAAGGATCGTCTCGTAGCCCAGACGCTGTGCCTGTTCGTCGCTCAAGGCTGAATCCAGCAATGTGCTGAGCGCGCTGACCGTCGAGGCCACCATAATCTGCCCCGGGGTCACCTTGCGGGAAAACGCGCGGCTGAGCTGCGCGGCCAGACGCATCGCCAGCAGGGAGTGTCCACCGAGAGCGAAGAAATCAGCGTCGATATCAGTCACCTCGCAGCCGAGCAGGACGGAAAAGGCCTGCGCGATGGCCACTTCGGTGTCTGTTTCAGGTGCACGGCCAGACGTTTTACGGGTCAGCTCCGGCAACGGCAAGGCTTTACGGTCGAGTTTGCCATTCGCCGAGAGAGGCAGTGCGCTGATTTGCAGCAACACCACCGGCACCATGTGCGGCGGCAGTTGGGCTTTAAGGGTGTGCAATAGCGCATCGCGATCCAGCGGCAAACCCGATTCGGAGACGATATATCCCACCAGTTGACGGGCGTCGCCCCCGGTTGCCGCCGCCTGATTAAACACGCATGCATGCGCGACAGCCTGCGCCACGTCAGGCAGCGAAAGCAGTGCCCGATCGATTTCGCCAAGCTCAATACGTTGACCACGAATTTTAAGCTGATCGTCACTGCGGCCCAGATACTCTACCGCCCCGTTATCCAGCCAGCGGGCCACGTCGCCGGTGCGGTACATCCGCTCGCCAGGCGCGAAAGGATCGGCAATGAAGCGGCTGGCGGTCAGATCCGGCCGACCCAGGTATCCCTGCGCCAGTTGGATCCCGGTGAGATAGAGGTCACCCGCTACGCCAAACGGCACCGGGCGCATCATCGCATCCAGGATGCGCAGCCCCGTATTCCACACCGGGAAGCCAATCGGCACGCTGTTGCCCTGCACCGCCGCCAGCTCCGGGCCAAACGCCGGATACCAGCTTACGTCCACCGCCGCTTCCGTTGGACCGTAGAGGTTATGCAACGGGACGTGAGTAAGACGCTCCCACTCCCGACACAATTCTGTCGGCAGCGCTTCCCCGCTGCAGAACACCTGCTTCAGGGTCTTGCAGCAATCCGCATTTTCCGGCGTCAGCGAGGCAACAAATGCCGCCAGCATCGACGGCACAAAGTGCGTAGTGGTCACGCCATAATGCGCGAAGAAAGCCTGCATCGCCTGCGGATCGCGGTGGGCCTCCGGCTCGGCCATCACCAGCTTCGCGCCGGCGATGAAGGGCCACCAGAACTCCCAGACCGAGACGTCAAAACTGCACGGCGTTTTTTGCGCCACCACGTCACGCGCGTCCAGGGGATAGCGATCCTGCATCCACAGCAGGCGGTTGACGATGGCGTTATGCCCCACCATGACCCCCTTCGGACGCCCTGTCGATCCTGAAGTAAAGATGATGTACGCCGTATGCTCAGGTTTTGCCAGTTGCAGCGGTTCACTGCCCGCAGCAGGCAATAGTGTGTTGTAACTAAACACTTCAACCGGTAGATCGCTAAAGCGCGGAAGCTGATCGTCAGAGGTGATCAACATGGAGGGCTTCGCATCCTCAAGCATCATGCGCAGTCGATCGTCCGGATAGCCAGTATCCAGCGGCAGCCATGCGGCGCCCGCCTCCACGATGCCGTGCAGCGCCAGAGTCAGAAACACCGAACGCGGCAAGGCGACCGCCACGCTGTCACCCGGTTTTACGCCGCGTTCACGCAGCAGCGTTGCCAGCGCGACCACCTGCTCGCGCATCTGGCGATAGTTCAGTTCATTGTGGGCATCGGCGAGCGCCGGCGCCTCCGGCGTTTTACTCGCCTGTTCCGCCACTAACGCCGCCAGCGTGGTTGACGGAAGGCATCTCGCCGTGTCGTTAATTCGCGCCAGCTTCTGGTATTCCTCTTCTGAAACGGTTTCTACGTCACCGCAGCGCAAATCCGGATTGGCGGCAAATTGCATCAGCATGGCGTTCAGGCGGGTAACATGACGCGTCAACGTTGCTTCATCGTAGCGTTGTTTATTGGCGAGGATCTCAATACTCAGCCCACCCTGCTCGTCAGGGAACAGCGCCAGTTCAAGGTCGTTAACCGGGCCGGTTGCCAGCGTATGGGTGAGGGCTTCTACACCCGCAATATCCAGCTGGTAATCAAACACTTTGACGTTCAGCACCGGACCAAACAGCGCTTCCTCTCCCGCCGCACGCCCGCTGTCGCGCACGATCTGTTCGGCATCGTAACGCTGATGACGGCGCATTTTTTTAAGCTGACTGGCCAGGCGTAACGCCAGCTCAGAAAGACGTTCATGGGGGTCAATGTTCACCGCCATCGGCAGGACGTTCAGCACCGGTCCGGTTGCCGTTAAGGCCGCCGATCCCATGCGGCGCATAAAGATAAATCCGGCTGCGTAGTCCAGTCGCCCGGTCAGTCGCCCGAGCCAGAGCGCCACCAGCGCCAGTGCCAGATCGGTACGCTGCACCGCCCCTGCCGCCTGAGTAAGCTGGCTGAAAGCGCGGCTGTCCGCCGTCATTTTCATACGCAAAATGTCGGTTGTCGCGGCGCGGCCCGGTAACGGTGCCGAAGAGAGTGAAACGGGGGGCGGAAGCTGTTTGCGCTGTTCAGCCCAGAAGGCGCCATCACGCGGGTACGCGTCACTGTTGCGATAGCGCTGATATTCGTCCACCACGTCTGCAAAAGGGGTAAAGGGGGAAGCAGGGGTCGGTTCGCCCTTCAGCCATGCCGCGTAAATAGCGGCAATCTGGCGCGTAATTGCCGGGAAACTAAAGCCATCCACCACCAGATGATGATATCGCTGATACCAGTACCAGTGGCGCTCACCCACCTGGATCAATTGATGCAGTGCCAGCGGCTGGCCGCTGTCCACGCGCAGATTCTGGTTGAGATCGGCCTCCATTAGCGCAACGGCTTCGTCATGAGAAGCGACGCGCACCACGGACGGCTCCGCTAAGGTCATGGATTCATCAACCCACTGCCACACGTCACCGTTATCTTCGGTGAAACGCGTGCGCAGGGTATCGGCCTGCATCATCCCTTCGACAATGGCTTTTGCCAGTAACGGCGCATTAATCTCGCCCTTCAGCTCGGTGTAGTGCGCCACGCTCCAGGCGTTTGGCAGGGAGGAAAGCTGTTCCGCCATCCAGATCCCCGGCTGAGCGGCCACAAGAGGAAGACGGTTCATGCATGCTCCTTCGCAAAATGAGAGGGCACCAGCGTGTGCCAGCGATCTGCCAGCCACTGCTGGCAGGCCTCCTGGGATTGTGGCTCGCAGATAACGCGCCAGCCCGCAGGCAATGCACACTGCTGAGGCCACAGGCTGTATTGCCCCTGGTCATTACGCAAAATAGCGAATTGTCCCTGCGGATGATCGAAAGGATTACTGAATTCCATACAGACTCCGTTAGTCAATGAGCGGCTGCCACAGGGTCATCAGCCCCTGCGTCAACCCACCGCGCCAGCAAAGCGCATCGTGTCCGCCGTCAACCTGACGCCAGATAACCGGCTGCTGCGTGTGGTGTAGTTCGGCATATATCGCCTGATTCGCGCGGAAGATAAGCGGCTCGTTACGCCCTGCTTCGAGCAGGATACGCAGCCCGCGTGCGGTTTTTTCACCCGCTTTAAGTTGTTCGATAAGCAGTCCGTCCTGCTGTGCGCCGCGGTGCGGCCACCAGAAAGAGCCCGACTGACTGAGCACGCAGCCAAAACGCTGCGGCCAGTTAAGACCGGCATAGAGCGCGGAAAGTCCGCCAAAACTTTGTCCGGCGACCAGGGTTGCGTCGGGCCGATCGCTGAAAGGGCTGAGCCTTTTCACCTGAGGCAGAAGTTCTTCCTGCACCGCCCGCCAGAAATCGGGGTTACAGGGCAATTCGCGGCTACGGTGGGTGGTATCGATCGCGTCGATCAACACATAAACCGCCGGGGGTAATTTCCCCGCCCGCGTCAGCGCGCTCAGCGCAGGCCAGACGGGCATACTTTCAGCCCAAAACTGGCCGTCAAGCAGGACGGCAAGGGGACGTTCAGAGACCTGTTCCGCACCCGTGGTAAAAATCCAGACGCGGCGACGATTGCCCAGCCGTGGACTGTGCCACTCAATACAGTCTGGCGAGGGATAAGACGTTTCAGGCTGATTCCAGCCGGGCTGCAGCGGTGCGTCAGGCATTTCCAGCGCGGATACGGCATGACCGCGCCCTCCGCGCCAGCTTTGTCCATTCAGCGGGTCGGAAATCGCCCGGGGCAGCAGTTTTCGCCACCCTTCGCGCAGCGCCATGCGATCAGGATGCTCACCCTCAAATACCGCCTCGGCGAAATCGTCTTTATTGTCTGAGGGGATAAAGCAGTAGCTACCGCGCCAGTGCGGGCTGAACGCACCCTGCCACTGCCAGACGTCCGTGTCGGGAATGCGCTCAAGCGATTGCGGACGGGCATTTTGATGATGATCGGTCACGCCGGTGATATAGAGCCAGACGCGTTTCACTGGCGACGTGTTCTGCGTACCCGCCGGATCACGCCACCAGAATGTGACGCGATACTTCTCTGCAACACGCTCCACATCGGGGCCGTGCTTCGATTGCCACCAGGCCTCACTTCCCGTCGTTAATGCCGTCACCCTTATAACCTCATGTTTAACAGTATTTTTTGTGCTATGACAAAAATTATTGATAATATTATTGATAACTATTTGCATTTGCAATAGCGTAGTGCCCGCGCTGTGGGAAGCGCGTTCATAAAACAAACAGACCATGCATTGTGTGCGCTCGAGGACAGGGCTGCTTACGCAACGTGCGGGTGACAATATGCCGCCTCCTCTCCCCTTCGGGAATGGAGCCTGGGGATGCGGCAACGGAAAGCAGGACGTACAATGAATAAGAAGATTCACTCCCTGGCCTTGCTGGTCAACGTAGGGATTTATGGCGTCGCATTGCCCGCCCTGGCAGCGGACAACACCGCCACGGCGCAGCACGAAGACACCATGGTGATTACCGCCGCAGAACAGAACTTGCAGGCACCCGGTGTGTCGACCATCACGGCTGACCAAATCCGTAAAAATCCGCCCGCACGTGACGTGGCCGAAATCATCCGCACCATGCCTGGCGTTAACCTGACCGGGAACTCCACCAGCGGACAGCGCGGCAATAACCGTCAGATTGATATTCGTGGTATGGGTCCGGAAAACACCCTGATCCTGATCGACGGCAAGCCGGTTACCAGCCGCAACTCCATCCGTCTGGGCTGGCGCGGCGAGCGAGATACCCGCGGTGACACCGGCTGGGTACCGCCAGAGATGATTGAACGCATTGAGGTCATTCGTGGCCCGGCCGCAGCTCGCTACGGTAACGGTGCGGCAGGCGGCGTGGTGAACATCATCACCAAAAAATTCGACAACCAGTGGCACGGCTCCTGGAACACCTATCTGAATGCTCCAGAACATAAGGATGAGGGTTCCACTAAGCGCACCAACTTCAGCCTGAGCGGCCCGCTGGGCGGCGACTTCAGCTTCCGCATGTTTGGTAACCTGGACAAAACCCAGGCCGATGCGTGGGACATCAACCAGGGTCACCAGTCTGACCGTACCGGCGCGTATGCCGATACGCTGCCCGCAGGTCGGGAAGGGGTGGAAAACAAAGACATTAACGGCGTCGTGCGCTGGGACTTTGCCCCTATGCAGACCCTGGAGTTTGAAGCAGGCTATAGCCGCCAGAACAACCTTTATGCGGGCGATACGCAGAACACCAACAACGACAACAGCTCGAATGGCCTGGTGAAGAAAAATTACGGCAAAGAGACCAACCGTATTTATCGGCAAAACTTTGCCGTCACCTGGAACGGCGGCTGGGATAATGGCATCACCACCAGTAACTGGGCACAATACGAGCACACCCGCAATTCGCGTCTCGGCGAAGGCCTGGCGGGCGGTACGGAAGGATTGTTCAACAGCAATAAATTCACCGACACCGACCTGTCCGACGTGATGCTGCACAGTGAAATCAACCTGCCGATCGATTTCCTCGTCAACCAGAACCTGACGCTGGGCACCGAGTGGAACCAGCAGCGTATGAAAGATTCCACCTCAAATTCCCAGGCTCAGCAAGGCGGCACCATTCCGGGGATGAGTGACGATCGCAGCCCGTACTCCTCGGCGGAGATCTTCTCCCTGTTCGCTGAAAACAATATGGAGCTGACCGACAGCACCATGCTGACCCCGGCGCTGCGCTTCGACCATCACACCATCGTGGGTAACAACTGGAGCCCGTCCCTGAACCTGTCACAAGGCCTGGGCGATGACTTTACGCTGAAGATGGGGATTGCGCGGGCGTATAAGGCGCCGAGCCTGTATCAGACCAACCCGAACTATCTGCTCTACAGCAAAGGTCAGGGCTGCTACGCCAGCTCCGACGGTGTAGGCTGTTACATGATGGGTAACGACGATCTGAAAGCCGAAACCAGCATCAATAAAGAGATTGGTCTGGAGTGGAAACACGACGGCTGGCTGGCGGGTGTCACCTGGTTCCGTAACGACTATCGCGACAAGATTGAAGCCGGATATGCCCCGATTGGCCAGACATCCACCAGCAAAGTGACCACGGATATTTATCAGTGGGAAAACGTGCCGAAGGCTGTGGTAGAAGGTCTGGAAGGGTCCCTGAACGTACCGGTCAGCGAAACGATCAACTGGACCAATAACATCACCTACATGCTGCAGAGCAAAAACAAAGAGACCGGCGATCGTCTGTCGATCATCCCGGAGTACACGCTGAACTCAACCCTGAGCTGGCAGGTCCATCAGGATGTCTCGTTGCAGTCGACCTTCACCTGGTACGGCAAGCAGCAGCCGAAGAAGTACAACTACAAAGGCCAGCCGGTGACCGGGTCTGAGAAAGACGAAGTCAGCCCGTACAGCATCGTTGGCCTGAGCGCGACCTGGGACGCGACCAAAAACGTCAGCCTGACCGGCGGCGTGGATAACGTCTTTGACAAACGCCAGTGGCGCGCGGGTAATGCCCAGACGACGGGTAACGCTACAACCGGTGCATATATGTACGGCGCAGGTGCATACACCTATAATGAACCGGGCCGTACCTGGTATATGAGCGTGAATACACGCTTCTAAGGTGAACGCAAAACGGCAACTTCGGTTGCCGTTTTTAATGCTTCTCTTTGTGGGTGAGGGCATCAGGCAGGGTAAATACCGGCGCCGCATGCTCCCCCTCACCCCTACCCTCTCCCTAAGGGAGAGGGAGTTGATCGAGCAGTCTCCCCCTCCTCTGTTCGAGCGAGCAGGCATTAGATTTCCCCCTCCTCTGTTCGAGCGAGTGGGTTTTAGCTTTTCTCCCTCTCCCTGTGGGAGAGGGCCGGGGTGAGGGCATCAGGCCGCACTATTCCACAACGTCAGGACAAAAAAAATGCGCACCACTCACTCCACATTTCGTCTTGCCGGACACGCGGTCCACCAAATCACCTTCGACCCAGCCACCTTCAACGACGCCGATCTCCTCTGGCTCCCCCATCACAATACGCTTGCTCACGCCGCCCCCAAACGCAAAACCGAACATCTCGCCGGACGCATCGCCGCTGCTCATGCACTCACTGCATTAAACGAACGCGCGATACCCGGCATTGGCCCCAGCGGAGAACCGCTCTGGCCTGAAAATATCGCGGGTAGCATCACCCACAGCGGCACGCAGGCGATGGCGGTCGCGGTGCGCAATCCCCATGCGCCGATCGGGATTGATCTGGAAGCTATTCTTCCCGAAAGCGAAGCCCGGGAAATCAAGGAGGGCGTCATCGACGCACAGGAAGAAATGCGCCTTCTGCAATCAGGCTACCCGTTCGCGCTCGCCTTGACGCTCGCATTCAGTGCCAAAGAAGCTCTGTTTAAAGCGCTCTTTCCTCGCGTTAATGCATTCATGGCCTTCGACAGCGCCCGCATCACAGCGCTTGATGAAACGCGCCTGACGCTAACGCTTACCCGTCCCTGCGCCAGCTTTCCGGTAGAAACGCCCTTCACACTGGCCTGGCTGCGTGACGCAGACCGGGTGATCACGCTGCTCTGATGCGTTCCCGCTGCCTTACATTCAGGCTGGTTACGGCGAAGGTGATCATAAACACCAGCGCGAACAGCACTACGATGGTTGGCGCGGGTGCACTATCGAGATAAAAGGAGAGGTAAACTCCGCTTACGGCCACCACCATGGATACCGCCACGGCAACACACAGCGCCAGATGAAAGCGTCGGGTCATCAGCACGGCTATTGCTCCGGGCGCAATCAGCAATGAAATTGACAGGATGATCCCCACAGCTTTCAGCGTTGCGACAATGGTTAACGACACCATGCACAACAGACCGTAATGCAACCAACGGGTGCGTAATCCGCTGACCTGCGCCTGCTGATAATCAAAACAGAACAGCAAAAAGTCGCGCCATTTCAGGCCGACGATCAGCGCAATGAGCGTTGCAACCAGGCCGCTTTGCAGAATATCCATGCCGTTGATACCCAACATATCGCCAAACAAAATATGGTCGAGGTGTACTTCCGGTTTGACGGCAATGTAAAGAATTAACCCAGCGGCAAACATACCGGAAAAGACGATGCCCATCACGGTGTCCTGCTTGATGCGGCTGTTGTCCTTGAGATAACCCGTTGCCACCGCACAAAACAACCCGGCAGCAAAAGCCCCTGCGGCAAGCGGTAAACCCAACATCCAGGCTAAAACGACCCCCGGAAACACCGCATGGCTCATGGCATCCCCCATCAGTGCCCAACCTTTTAGCACCAGAAAAACCGACAGGAGCGCACAGGGAACGGCAACCAGCAGCGAAATAAGCAATGCGTTATTCATAAACGCAAACTGGAAGGGTTCGAGCAGAAGCGACATCATTGTTCACTCTCCTGCGTCTGACGGGCACGGCGGCGATTTGCCAGCAGCCCTTGTTTCGGTGCGAATACAAAAGCCAGCAGGAATAGCAGCGTCTGGGCGACCACAATAATGCCCCCCGTTGCACCGTCCAGATAGTAACTTGCCCATGCGCCCAGGAAACTGGTCACGCTGCCGATCGCAACGGCGATCGTCAGCAGGCGCGGAAAACGATCGGTCAGCAGCCACGCGGTCGCCCCCGGGGTAACGACCAGACAGATCACCAGAAAGGCCCCCACGGTTTGCAGCGCTGCCACCGTAGAGACAGCCAGCAGCGTAAAGAAGAGAATTTTCAGACGCTCGGGACGCAAGCCAATGGCGCGGGCATGATTCTCATCAAAAAAGGTCACCATGAGATCCTTCCACTTAACCAGCAGTACCAGGATCGATATCACGCCGATGAGAGTCAGCTGGACAATATCTTCTGGGGCAATCGCCAGGATATTGCCCAATACAATCGTCTGGATATTTACCGAGGTCGGGTTGAGGGAGACCATAAATAGCCCCAGCCCGAAGAATGAAGAAAAGATGAGCCCGATAATGGCATCCTCTTTCAGGCGGCTGCGCTGATTGAGGAACAGCATACTGCCTGCGGCGAGCCCCCCTGATAAAAAGGCCCCCAGCGAAAAAGGCAGCCCCAGCATATAGGCTCCCGCCACACCGGGGACGATGGAGTGAGATAACGCATCGCCAATCAGCGACCAGCCTTTCAGCATCAAATAGCAGGAAAGAAAGGCGCACAGCCCGCCCACCATTGCTGATACCCACATCGCATTGAGCATGTACTCATAGCCAAAGGGTTCCAGAAGTGCGTTCATTCTGCCCCCCGCGCCTTTGAGGGCACACGATGCGCCACAAAAGGCCGTTCATCGTCGGTGATAATGCGCTCTTCCGACCCGCTGAGCACCACATGACGCAGCACGCCGCTAAAAGCCCGCTCAAGGTTATCTGCGGTGAAGGTGCTCTCCGTCGGCCCGCTCGCCAGCACGGTACCTTTGACCATGACGGTGTAATCGCAAAACTCCGTGACCGACCCCAAATTATGGGTCGAGACCAGCATGGTTTTGCCCTCTTCGCGTAGCTCACGCAGCAGGCTAATTATCCTGGCTTCGGTTTTCACATCCACACCGGTAAAAGGCTCATCCAGGAGGATCACTTCGCCCTGCTGGGCAATCGCTCGCGCCAGAAAGATGCGTTTCTTTTGTCCCCCGGAAAGCTCGCCGATTTGTCGATGCCGTAACGCCAGCATATCCACACGGGCCAGCGCCTCCGTCACGATGCGGCGGTCCTGTTCTTTAGGGCGTCGTAACATGCCCATATGACCATATCGCCCCATCATCACCACGTCTTCCACCAGCACCGGAAAAGACCAGTCCACCTCTTCCGACTGGGGCACATACGCCACCAGATTTTTGCGCAGCGCCTGTCGGGTGGGCATTCCCAGAATCGAAATGTTCCCCGCTGCCAGCCGGACAAAACCCATTACCGCTTTAAACAGCGTTGATTTGCCGGAACCGTTCACGCCAACCAGCGCGGCAATCGACCCGCCCGGCACGCTGAACGAGGCATCGCGTAGTGCGGTATGGCCATTGCGATACGTTACCGTCACATCAGAGACAACTATCCCGTTCGTTTGCATGATTTATTCCTTCATCCCGTCGTGGATACCCTGCACCAGGGTGCGGGTAGTCACATTGAGGAGATCGAGCCAGGTCGGCACCGGACCGTTTTCAGCACTTAACGAGTCGACGTACAACACCCCTCCGTAATGCGCACCGGTTTCGCGAGCCACCTGACGGGCCGGTTTATCCGAGACGGTGCTTTCACTGAACACCGCCGGGATCTGATGTTTTTTAACCAGATCAATCACCTTACGGACCTGCTGCGGCGTGCCCTGTTGATCGGCATTGATCGGCCACAGATACAGCTCTTTCAGCCCTAAATCTCGCGCCAGATAGGAAAAAGCGCCTTCACTGGTCACCATCCAGCGTTTGTCTTGCGGGATCTCGGCGACCTGCTTACGCAGGGGCTCAAGGGTGCGGATGATTTTCTGCTTGTAGGCGTCGGCATTGCGGGCATAGGTATCGGCGTTGGCCGGATCGTATTTTGTCAGCGCATCACGGATATTATCGACATAAATCAGCGCGTTATCCGGCGACATCCACGCGTGTGGGTTCGGCTTGCCGTTATACGGCCCTTCGGTAATGCCCATCGGCGTGATGCCTTTGGTCACTTCCACTTCCGGCACGCCGTTCAGGTGCTGGTAAAAACGCGAAAACCACAACTCAAGATTCATGCCGTTGGACAAGATCAGCTGCGCCTTTTGGGCGCGTTTGATGTCACCCGGCGTGGGCTGATACGCGTGAATTTCTGCGCCCGGTTTAGTGATAGAGGTAACCTCTGCAGCGTCCCCTGCTACGTTTTTTGCCATATCGGCGATAACGGTAAAGGTGGTCACGACCTTGAATTTCTCCGTCGCCAGCGCGCCGGTGGGCGCGAGCGCGATGATGAGCGCGGCATACAACAGTCTTCTCAATCCTTGCAGTGGGTTCATCGCAGACGTCTCCTGGTGTGGTTAAATTCAAAGCAAAATTAGCCCGTGCTATAAGGTATAGCACAGGCTATGTTTAAATGAAAATAGTTATCATTAAAGTTATGTCAGCGACAGGATTAGAAAAGGTGGGAGTCTTGACGGCGTTAAACTGCGCCTGATGGCGCTTCGCGTATCAGGTCTAAGTTAAGGGAGTTCAGGCCGGGTAAATCATGGTTGCCACCCGACAGAAAGCGGTTTATTGCCCAGCAAGCGCTCTGTAAAACGCAGGGTTATCACGAATCGCATTCAGGACTTTCGCTGCCAGCCCCGTTGGGTTACGACGTTTAGACTCCCAGCTTTTTATGGTATCAACGCTCGTGCCGAGCGCCTTTGCCATTTCGCTTTGCGTAACATTAAGCTGTTCTCTGATTGCACGAACATCGGCGACTTCATAGCGGGTGACTCGAGAGGGAGCTTTTTTTCCGCTATGGATCTCAACGGCCTCTTCAAGCGAAGATTTCAGTTCTTCAAAAATACTCATTCTCAACCTCCTCTTACCTGATTGGGGTACATAGTACACCCCTCATCAATGGCATTGGAAGCAGTATTTCTAAGAACAGAGGTGAGTTTTTTAAGCTGTGCTTTCTCTGTCTCTGTCAGAGTATCCTTCGTATTTTTTGGATAGGCCATGATGAGATAAATCACCTGTTCCGTGGCCAAAAAGTAAATTACTCTGGCACCTCCTCTCTTCCCCTTTAACCCTGCGGCCATCCTTATTTTACGCAAGCCCCCGGTATGCTGGATCACGTCACCTTTATCAGGCCAGGCAATGAGTTCCCTTTGTAGATCCTTTAATTCATCATCCGAAGCAATACTTTTGATCTGCCGGGTAAAAAGTGACGTCTCGATAAATTCTAACGCGTGGCCCATCCATGACTCCTTCCCTGAATGCAGCAAAAGCCTGAATGCATCAGCTCAGGCTCTTACTGCAATATGACTCGTCCGGGAGCCATATTGCGCCTTACCACTGTATTTATACACAGCCTAAAAGTATTTTAAGAATCCGTTTACACATCCGGGAACATCACGCTATTTCCCGGCGCTTCCCTGTGCAAGTGGATAAAGTTCAGATGCCTTTCATACTGATCCAGTATGTCCGTGATCACCTGCTCTTTACTGTAATCCATCAGGTCATTGCCCTGGCTGCCTTCCAGCAGGAAAGTTTCCAGTCGGTAGTAGGTCGATTTCCCGCTGCGGGCGCGGTAGGTAAACCCTGGCACCGAATACTGCTGCGGCCAAATCTGGTAGACGTAGTTTTGCTCGTCACCCATATGCACCCGCAGTTCCAGATGGCCCAGCGTGTCCCCCTCTTCCGGCGGCAGGCTTTTCAGTTCGACGTTCGCGCCGCGCAGTGTTAACTCCTGCGCCACCTCTTGCATCGCCGGGAAGCAGACTGTTTCCATCATCTGTTTGGTATATCGCGTACCTGGATAGTTCATCAGGCGCGAAAGACGTTTCTTCCAGCTCAGACGATCCTGCGAACCTAACGGACGAGGCGCCGTGTCGCGATTAGCGCTTTCACGGCGATAATCCTCCACTTTCAGCGATTTATACAATCCGGCCATCACGAAGAAAATAACAAAACTGAACGGCAGTCCCATAATGACCGTGGTGTTCTGCAATGCCGAAATTCCGTTGGTCATCAGCATGCCCAGCGTCAGCAGACCTATCACCAGTGACCAGAAGATACGCAGCCAGTTCGGCGCGTCGCTGTTAATGTCCTTCAGCTTCGAGGTGAAGTTCCCCAGTACCAGCGCACCCGAATCCGCTGAGGTGACGTAGAATAGCAGGCCGGTGATCGTCGCCACGGAGGCGCTAAAGGTAAATGCCGGGTACTGCGCCAGCAGGCTGTAGAATCCGCGTTCCGGGTGCGCCATGGCCTCTTGTGCGAATGCCGCATCACCGTGAATGATTTCGTACAACGCGCTGTTCCCAAAGACCGACAGCCACAGCAGGGTAAAGGTGAACGGGATGATCAGCGTCCCCATCACAAACTGACGGATGGTACGCCCACGCGAAATACGCGCCAGGAACAGACCGACAAACGGCGACCAGGCCACCCACCATGCCCAGAAGAACAGCGTCCAGTTGTTCATCCATTCGACCGGACGGTCAAAGGCAAAGCTGTTCAGCGTCATCCCCATAAAGCGGTTCACGTAGTCGCCCACGTTCAGCACCAGCGCATTGAGCAGGAACGAAGTGTCGCCCATAAACAGCACGAACAGGATCAGCCCCAGCGCCAGCGCGACGTTCAACTCAGAAAGCACGCGAATGCCTTTATCCACGCCCGAGGTAACCGAGATGGTGGCGATAATCACCGACAACGCAATCAGCGCCGCTTTGGCCGCCATGGAGTCGGGGATATCAAACAGCACGCTCAGCCCGTAGTTAAGCTGTACGACGCCAATCCCAAGCGTGGTAGCGATACCGAAGATGGTGCCGATGACCGCCGCAATATCCACGCTGTGACCGATTGGGCCATTAATACGTTTGCCGAAGATAGGATAGAGTGCGGAGCGGATGGTGAGGGGCAAATTATAACGGTAGCTAAAGTATCCCAGCGCCATGCCCATCAGGGCATACATCGACCAGCCGGTTAAGCCGTAGTGGAACAGCGTCCAGACCATCGCCTGACGCGCCGCTTCAATGGTCTGCCCCTGCCCCTCCGGCGGTTGCATATATTGCGTGATCGGTTCCGCTACAGAGAAGAACATCAGGTCAATACCAATGCCCGCCGCGAAGAGCATCGCCGCCCAGCTCAGCAGGCTGAACTCCGGCTTAGACTGCTCTGGCCCGAGTTTTACCGACCCAAAGCGTGAACAGGCAATGCACACCACAAAGACAATATAGAGCGTGGCGGCGAGCAAGTAGTACCAGCCAAAGGTTTTTGAAACCCAGTTCAATGTTCGACCTATCCAGAGCGCGGAAAAATCACTAAAGAAGATCGTCATCAGGGAAAACAACAAAATCAGTCCGGCAGATGTATAAAAAACAACCGGATTGATTTTGTCCTTTTCTCTGTCTTGTGAAAGGTCTGTCATCCAGTATCCCCACTGTTTTTGTAACTATTGAAAACAAAATCCGCAACAATTAAGACACATTTTATATTGAACGTCCAATCAAAAACCGCTTTAATAGTTAACCAACGCTGATGAATGGAGCGGCAAAATGCCCAAACTGGGGATGCAGCTAATCCGGCGCAGGCAATTGATTGACGCCACGCTGGAAGCAATAAATGAAGTGGGAATGCATGACGCGACGATCGCGCAGATCGCCCGCCGGGCGGGCGTCTCAACCGGGATCATCAGCCACTACTTTAAGGACAAAAATGGCTTGCTGGAAGCAACCATGCGCGACATTACCAGCCAGCTTCGTCATGCGGTATTGAGCCGTCTTCGCGCCCTGCCAGACGGCAGCGCCGAGCAGCGTTTACAGGCCATTGTTGCCGGTAATTTTGATGAAACCCAGGTAAGCAGCGCCGCCATGAAAGCCTGGCTGGCCTTCTGGGCGAGCAGTATGCATCAGCCCATGCTTTACCGTTTGCAGCAGGTGAGCAGTCGACGTTTGCTGTCAAATCTGGTCAGCGAATTTTCCCGTGAACTGCCGCGTCAACCCGCACAGGAAGCGGGCTATGGCCTGGCTGCCCTTATCGACGGTTTATGGCTTCGTGCCGCATTAAGCGGCAAACCACTGGATAAAAATCTGGCCCAGTCGTTGACCAGCCACTTCATCAGCCAGCATCTACAGACCGATTAACCGAGGAGAAATTATGTCCCGAATGGCAGAACAGCAGCTTTATATCCATGGTGGTTATACCTCCGCCACCAGCGGTCGCACCTTCGAGACCATCAACCCGGCCAACGGTGAAGTCCTGGCGACCGTTCAGGCCGCCGGGCGCGAGGATGTCGATCGCGCCGTAGAAAGCGCGCAGCGCGGGCAAAAAATCTGGGCGGCGATGACCGCCATGGAGCGCTCGCGCATTCTGCGCCGTGCGGTAGACATTCTGCGCGAGCGTAACGACGAGCTGGCGAAGCTGGAAACCCTCGACACCGGCAAAGCGTACGCAGAAACCCGCACCGTGGATATTGTCACTGGCGCGGACGTGCTGGAGTACTACGCAGGGCTGATCCCGGCGCTGGAAGGCAGCCAGATCCCCCTGCGCGACACCTCGTTTGTTTATACCCGTCGTGAACCGCTGGGCGTGGTCGCGGGCATTGGCGCGTGGAACTACCCGATCCAGATCGCCCTGTGGAAATCCGCGCCAGCGCTGGCCGCAGGTAACGCGATGATCTTTAAGCCGAGCGAAGTGACACCCCTCACCGCCCTGAAGCTTGCCGAAATCTACACTGAAGCGGGTCTGCCGGACGGCGTGTTTAACGTTCTGCCGGGCGTGGGCGCAGAAACCGGCCAGTTCCTGACCGAGCACCCGGGCATCGCCAAAGTCTCCTTCACCGGCGGCGTTGCCAGCGGCAAAAAAGTGATGGCCAATTCGGCGGCCTCGTCCCTGAAAGAGGTGACGATGGAGCTGGGTGGGAAATCCCCGCTGGTTATTTTCGACGATGCCGACCTGGATCTAGCGGCGGACATCGCCATGATGGCCAACTTCTTCAGTTCCGGCCAGGTGTGCACCAACGGCACCCGCGTGTTCGTGCCGGCGAAATTCAAAGCCGACTTTGAGCAGAAAATTGTTGAGCGCGTGGCTCGTATTCGCGCGGGGGATCTGTTCGATGAAAGCACCAACTTTGGCCCGCTGGTCAGCTTCCCGCACCGCGACAACGTGCTGCGCTATATCGCCAAAGGCAAAGAAGAAGGCGCGCGCGTGCTGTGTGGCGGCGACGTGCTGAAAGGCGAAGGTTTTGACAACGGCGCGTGGGTGGCCCCGACCGTGTTCACCGACTGTACCGATGAGATGACCATCGTGCGCGAAGAGATCTTCGGGCCGGTGATGTCAATCCTCACGTACGAAACCGATGAAGAAGCGATTCATCGCGCCAACGACACCGATTACGGTCTGGCGGCGGGCATCGTCACTGCCGACCTGAACCGCGCCCACAGCGCGATCCACCAGCTTGAAGCCGGTATCTGCTGGATCAACACCTGGGGTGAATCCGCGGCAGAGATGCCGGTTGGGGGCTACAAACACTCCGGCATTGGCCGCGAGAACGGCGTCATGACGCTCCAGAGCTACACCCAGGTGAAGTCCATCCAGGTTGAGATGGGTAAATTCCAGTCCATATTTTAACCGGGAGGTTTATTTGCAATTTGACTACATCATTATTGGTGCCGGCTCTGCCGGCAACGTTCTGGCGACCCGACTGACGGAAGATCCCACTACCACCGTTCTGCTGCTTGAAGCGGGCGGCCCGGATTACCGGTTTGATTTCCGCACACAGATGCCCGCCGCGCTGGCGTTTCCCTTGCAGGGTAAGCGATATAACTGGGCCTATGAGACCGAGCCGGAACCTTATATGAACAACCGCCGCATGGAGTGCGGTCGCGGTAAGGGGCTGGGCGGCTCATCGCTGATCAACGGGATGTGCTATATCCGCGGCAACGCCATGGATCTGGACAACTGGGCAAAAACGCCGGGTCTGGAACACTGGAGCTATCTCAACTGTCTGCCCTATTACCGCAAGTCAGAAACACGCGACGTCGGGCCAAACGACTGGCACGGCGGCGACGGTCCGGTGAGCGTAACCACCTCTAAACCTGGGGTCAATCCGCTGTTTGAAGCGATGGTTGAAGCGGGTGTGCAGGCGGGCTACCCACGCACCGAGGATCTTAACGGCTATCAGCAGGAAGGTTTCGGCCCGATGGACCGTACCGTCACGCCACAGGGCCGCCGTTCCAGCACGGCGCGCGGCTATCTGGATCAGGCGAAATCACGCCCGAACCTGACCATTCGCACCCATGCCATGACCGATCATATTATTTTTGACGGCAAACGTGCGACAGGCGTCGAGTGGCTGGAAGGCGAGAGCACGATTCCGTCAAAAGCGACGGCCAACAAAGAGGTGCTGCTGTGCGCCGGGGCGATTGCCTCTCCGCAGATCCTGCAGCGCTCCGGCGTGGGTAACGCGGAACTGCTGAAGCAGTTTGATATCCCGCTGGTGCACGATCTGCCAGGCGTCGGGGAAAACCTGCAGGATCATCTGGAGATGTACCTGCAGTACGAGTGTAAAGAGCCAGTCTCTCTCTACCCTGCCCTGCAGTGGTGGAACCAGCCGAAGATTGGCGCAGAGTGGCTGTTTGGCGGTACCGGCGTGGGGGCCAGCAACCACTTCGAAGCGGGCGGGTTTATCCGCAGCCGCGAAGAGTTTGAATGGCCGAATATTCAATACCACTTCCTGCCGGTTGCCATTAACTACAACGGCTCGAACGCGGTTAAAGAGCACGGCTTCCAGTGCCACGTGGGTTCTATGCGATCCCCAAGCCGGGGGCATGTGCGCATTAAATCTCGCGATCCGCATCAGCATCCGGCGATTCTGTTCAACTATATGTCCCACGAACAGGACTGGCAGGAGTTTCGCGATGCGATCCGCATCACCCGCGAAATCATGCATCAGCCGGCGCTGGATAAATACCGTGGCCGTGAAATTAGCCCTGGCATTGAATGCCAGACCGACGAACAGCTGGACGAGTTTGTGCGTAACCACGCCGAAACCGCTTTCCACCCGTGCGGGACCTGTAAAATGGGAACGGACGAGATGGCGGTTGTCGATGGCGAAGGCCGTGTTCATGGGCTGGAAGGTCTGCGCGTGGTCGATGCATCGATTATGCCGCTGATCATAACCGGCAACCTGAACGCCACCACCATCATGATTGGCGAAAAGATCGCCGACGCCATTCGCGGACGCACGCCGCTGGCGAAAAGCACGGCGGACTATTACGTCGCCAACGGCGCGCCGGTCCGCCGGTAATACCCGTCACTCACTCAATCTCTCCCCGCCCGGGGAGAGATGAACAATTTATTTTCCTTTTTCTGCATCCAGTTTCCACACCGTTCTCGTATGTGAGTATGTGAGCAACTCCTTCGCTCCCTACTCCGAGGATGTATGATGAAAAAGTTAATCTCTGTTGCACTCGTATCCAGCGCTTTACTCTTCACCGCAGGCGCCTTCTCCGCCATGAATTCCGGTACGGTGATGGTAGGGGGTGCAGAAATGTTCCCGAGTAAAAATATCGTTGAAAATGCCCTGAATTCGAAAGACCACACCACACTGGTTGCCGCAGTGAAAGCGGCCGGTCTGGTGGATACGCTGCAGGGCAAAGGGCCGTTTACCGTATTTGCGCCAACAGATGCCGCCTTTGCGAAGCTTCCCGCCGGTACTGTAGACAATCTGGTCAAGCCGGAAAATAAAGCCACGCTCACCAGCATTTTGACTTATCACGTGGTTGCCGGGAAATATGACATGAAAGCGCTGGAGGCGAAAATCAAACAGGGCGGCGGCCATGCAGAGCTGAAAACGGTTAACGGTCAGCCGCTGTGGATAATGAGCAATGGTCCACACAACATTCAGCTGAAAGATGGAAAAGGCAACGTGGCGAATATCAGCACCTATGACGTCCAGCAGAAAAATGGCGTCATCGATGTTATCGATACCGTTCTGATGCCTAAGTAATTGTCTATACTTCGAAAGTCGCTCAACGGCTTTCAGGACTCTCATGGATAATGCGCTGACAGAACAGCAGGTCTCGTTAATGCAGGCGGTCGCAAAAGGCGATCGCCGCGCATTTGAACAACTGTACCGTCTGACATCACCGCATCTGTTTGCCGTGGCGCTGCGCATGTTGCGTCAGCATCACTGGGCCGAAGAGGTGCTGCATGACTGTTTTATCACGGTCTGGAGCAAAGCGGATACCTACAACGCGACCCTCAGTTCGCCCATGACCTGGCTGACGCACATTGTGCGTAACCGTTGCATCGACTGGCTGCGCAGCGGTCAGGTACGCAACGCCCGCCATGAAGAGGAGTATGTCGATGAGCTTCTCGTTCAGGAACATGACGAACAGAACAACTGGCACGATCACGATCAGGCGGAACGCTTGCGGCACTGTCTTGCCCACCTGAGCAACGATCAGCGCCAGAGTATTGCCCTCGCCTATTATCAGGGTATGTCCCACAGTGATATCGCTGACTGGCTTAAACAGCCGGTCGGATCGGTGAAAAGCTGGATCCGCCGGGCGATGGACCATCTACGGGAATGTATTGGCCTATGAACGATCACGACACGCGCGATGATGCCCTGGCGGCAGAATATGCCCTGGGTACGCTCAGAGGCCAGGCACGGCTGCGATTTCAGAAAAGAGTGCGACAGGAGCCGGATCTCGCTGCACGTGTTGCGCGCTGGCAAACGGCCCTGAGCACGCTGGACAGCCACCTTGCGCCAGTCACGCCACCCGAGCAGGTCTGGAAAAAAATCGTCCTCGACCTGCCTTCACCCGCCTCTGTGCCGCGTGCGCGAAGCTGGCTCGGCTGGGCGGTGGCGGCGGGTCTGGCTGCCGTCACGCTCACCTGGGTTTCAACGCGTGGGCCAGAGATGTCGCCTCTGGTGGTGCTTAATGATACGCAACAGCAGGGTCAATGGGTGGTCAATGCCGACTCGCGGCGCCAGCAGCTAAGCATCACTCCGCTACGTCCGACGGCGCTGGCCGCGCAAAAAAGCTTTCAGCTTTGGTTGATTCCGCGCGGGCAGGCGCCGGTTTCGCTGGGCCTGGTGGATAATCGCTCACCCACGCGTGTTGTTCTGAAAAACGAGCCCCTTGCCGAAGACGCGGTGATCGCCATCAGCCTTGAGCCTCAGGGCGGTTCGCCGACGGGCCAGCCGACGGGGCCGGTTTTATATAGCGGTAAGATTTAGCGTTCGGCTTTCAGCGGAAGGCCGCTAACCGGCGGATTTGCTGTCCTTGCGCGTCAAAATTATCCGGCGCGAGCCATGCCTGCAACTCGGCATCACGCTCGGGCCATTCGCTTTCGATGATGGACAGGATATCGCTGTCACGATTGCGCGCTTTGCGCACCAGTTTATTACGCAGCCGCCCTTCCCAGACAAAGCCCAGCCGCTCCGCCGCGCGTCGTGAGGCTACATTCATCGAGTCACAACGCCACTCCAGTCTGCGGTAATCATGTTCAAACGCGTTTTTCAGCAGGAGCCAGACGCTCTCCGTTCCCATGGCGGTTTGCTTCATTCGCCGCGACCAGGTGACATGTCCAATTTCAGCGGTCCCCTGTTGCCGATCGATAGCCATATAGCTCATGAGCCCTACCGCACGCCCGGTGCGAAGGTCAATGACCGCATAGGGTACCAGCGCATCGTCCATCACTTTACCCAGCAACCAGTGCGCCGTGGCCTCAATGCTTTCGGGCTGAGTGCTGGCAAGCCAGGTCCAGTCGCTATCATCGCCCTGCGCATAGGCTTCAAACAGATCGGCTGCGTGGCGGGCAGCCTCCAGCGGCTCAAGCCGACAAACGCGCCCGCTGAGCGGCGTTCGGCTTAAGACGCGAGCGCCCTTCCAGCCCGGGACAATGTCGTTTACGGTTTGACCATGTTGATTCAGTTCGGGCACGGCGATGACTCCCTGAAAGACAAGAATTTTGTTATAGCAGGTTAAAACGAGGACGCAAAGGTGCAAGAAACGCTGAGGGGGGGGTAAATTGTCTGAGAGAAGGTCAAAGGGGGCAGGTCTGGCGCAAGGCCCTCCTCCGCGAAGAAGGGCCGGTGAGATCATCAGACCTTCAGCATTTTTGCCGTTGCGTCCACATCGATCTCGTCTTCCGAGAAAATCAGCGTCTTGCCCTGGAAAGTGGTGATCGCCAGCTTTTTCACGGTACGCATTTCACCCGATTTCGCTTTCGGGCTAATGCTGTTCATCAGCATGCCAACCGACAGCACCGCGTTCTCTTTATCAATCCGGGTTTCGACAGGCACTTCTTCACTAAACACCACGAAAGACTTAATAGAGGTCAGCTTCAAACGCTCGCCGGCAATATAGATATATTTGCTTTCCGGCACTACTTTCACCGCATACGCGGACAGGCCTTTATTGTTGGTGGTGGGTTCAAAGGTCACCGCCGCATCTTTTTTGATCAGATCTGGGTTGGCGACCTTAATCACATGAAAATAGCGGTTGTCACCGTTTTCATCTTTGATAAATCCAAAGCCTTTGTCTTCAAACCAGGTTGTGATTGTTCCGTTCATCGCTGTTACCGCCCATCTCTTCGTTCAATGACTTAATTTTTGCAGCGCGCAGTGTAAAGCACAATGCCTGCGCCGACTATGCCTTTGGCTTAAGTGTGGACAATAATTTACCGCCCTGCGCGGGAATGGCAAGTGTATGGGCCGCCCGATGGCGTTAAATCCCTGTCGGGACGGGTGATGTCAGCGAGACACAGCCTTTGCCAAAGACCGTCAATCCAGGACTTTCAGTTTTACCTTAAGGCAACACGTGCCTTCCTCTGCCATGCTTTTCTCTTTTGCTTTGTGAGGATAGTAGTCGTGAGCCGTTTATTGATGTCGATTTTCTCAAGCCCGGAGTCGTTGCTGCAGGTCATGAGCCACCAGGAAATTATCGAAGCGCTGGAAGATGGCGACCGTATTCTTATTGATCAGGACGGCAATGCTTCCGTTAATTTTAAAAGCCGGGAGGTGCAAGAGGATTTCCATCGCCATGTGAACGCGCTGAAGAGGGCTTAAAATGGGTACAGCAATATTCATGGTGTTAATGGTATGCGGATACTGGTATACCAGCCGCGACCTTTCCACCCGCTTTAAAATCAAACGCTCTTTCGGCTGGGATGTCTATTTTCTTGTAGCGCTGTATGGCTGTATTTTTGTTTTACAGGGCGTCATCGCAACCGGACTGATCTGGTTATTGCTCCTTGCCTTTTCTGTGACAGTTAACAGTTTGCACGTGGTGCCGCAGCCGGCCGCGAACTGGCAAATTGATTTTATGAACTGGAGCTTTCTCGGCATCCAGGCGCCGGTTGTGGTGATGCTGGCCTTCGCCATCTTGTTTTGCCTCTATCGTTCGAACTGGGCTGGCAGCGCGAGGCTTGACGGCGAGGGCAGGAAAAAGCTGTATAAGCGTCTGGCACGAGCGAACGGTATCGAACAATTGCTCTATCAATGTATGGAAGAAGGCGAGCTGGCGCTGGTGACGCTGAAGTCGAGACGAATCTATATTGGAATGATCCATACCGCGACCCTGGAATATGAAAAGACGGCCAATATTGTGCTCATTCCGATGCTGAGCGGCTACCGCGACGGGGAAACAATGAATCTCTGCATTGAGCATAATTACAGTAAGTGGTATGCCGACCATGACATCACGCTGGATTCAGAGCCCAAAAGCGCCATGGCCTTCAGAAAGGTGATTATGCTGGATCAAATCGAGAGCCTCTCCCTCTTCGATCCCGCCAGCGCCAGCGCGCTCCCCATGGAGGAGCGGCCGGATAAAATCGAATGAACCTGATTTATGCTGATGCCTTCTCAGGGGTAAAGCGGGTGAGTATCAGTGTTAGCACACAGAGACACGCGCCCGCGAAGAACGTCGACGCTGAACCCCAGATATCCCAGAGCAGACCCGCGCCAATGCTGGCTATTAATACCCCGGCCCCGCTCAGCAGGCTGAAAAAGCCAAACGCTGTTCCACGCAGGTCTGACGGAGCGGTGCGGGCTATCATGGCATTGAGCAATCCTTGGGTCATGCCCATGTGCAGCCCCCATAAGGCCACGCCCAGGATAATGCCCTGCCAGCTATTGCTGAGGGCAAGGACGAGATCGGCGGCAATAAGCAGGAGTAACCCAATCTGGAGCAGTCGCCGGTGGCTGATACTGTCGGATAGCCGACCAAAAGGATAGGCGGTGAGTGAGTAGACAACGTTCATCGCCACCATTACCAGTGGAATGAGGGCAAGCGAAATGTTCACCTCCTGTGCTCTCAGCACGAGAAAAGCCTCACTGAATCTGGCAAGCGTAAACACGCCACCGAGCGCGATAACCCACCAGCAGTCAGCCCCCAGTCTTTTGAGATTCTCTTTTTTTATTGGGTTCGTCCTGACGGTGACCACAGGTGTCCGGGGTTCGCGCAAGCCAAAGAAAAGGAGCGCCACGGCGAGAAACGCAGGCACTACTGCCACCCAGTAAACGGCGCGGAAATCATTGCTCCACAGCAACATTAGCCCGACCGCGAGCAGCGGTCCCAGAAAGGCGCCCATAGTATCCAGCGTCTGGCGAAGACCGTAAGCCGCACCTCTAATCTCAGGGGGCGTAACGTCGGCGACCAGGGCGTCACGTGGTGCACCACGTATTCCTTTTCCCACACGATCGATCATCCGCGCACTGAAGATCATGCCGGAGGTGGAAGCCAGCGCAAACAGTGGCTTGCTTATCGCTCCAAGGCCATAACCCAATACCGCAAGTCCTTTGCGCTTACCGATGTAATCACTGATCACGCCCGAAAAAACTTTCACGCTTAAGGCCGTCGCCTCAGCCAGCCCTTCAATGAGCCCGATGATGACAACGGGCGTTCCCAGTGCAGTTGCCATAAATAACGGCAGTAAGCAGTGGATCATTTCAGAAGAAATATCCATGAGCAGGCTGACAAAACCGATAACCCACACACCGCCGGGAATACGCCGCAGCGTTGAAAAACGAGAGGTCATTTTCATATCCTTTGAAACGGAAAGGCACGATTAACTCTCCGATGATATAACATGTTAATGAGAATTATTCATCGCAATGTTTACAGCAGGCTGCCCGTTTCGGTGAAGGATATTTGTCCGTTATGACGCTTTGCGCGAAAAGAAGAGCGTGACCGTGGCGACGGTGATACCGAATTTCTTCATGTCGGTTTTATTAAACAGATGCTGACCATCTTGCAGGTACATCCAGTCGTCAAAATGTAAAAGCCAGGTTTTGTCGTTGGCTTTCACATTCATGCTGTAGTGCCAGTTAAAGGCGTTGCCCGCCGCCTTGCCCGTTGCGACGCCTTCAATATCCCCTGCGGTGCCTTCGTAACGATCGGCGCTGACTCGACGGATATGCCATACACGCTGCTGCTTCTCGCCGTCGTCATAGACAAAGTGCTCGTTCAGCGTCAACGTATCGCCCAGCACATCGCCATTAATGGTGACATGGAAGCGACGAATCTGCTTGCCGCTGCGATCCTGAACCATCCCCCATGCTTCCGTTTCGCCCTGAAAATACTGGAAGATATCCAGCTTTGGAGTCTGCTGTCGATAATCGGCCACGTCGGTGCTACAGCCCGTGAGTTGAACCAAAAAAGGAAGGCTCAGGGTCAGCGTCAAAAGCAAAGTCAGTAAACGTTTCATTTTTCACCTCCGATTAACTGCTGGCGCAGTTCAGGATATTGCGTGCGGGGATCGAGCCAGATGGCGAGAAAGTTTTTGCTGAACTCCGCCGACTGGCGTGGCCCAAGCGGCGTAAAGGTTTTTTGCCTTGCCGATGCGCGATACCAGAACTGTCCCTGGTTCTCGCGAAAGACAAAGGCCAGCTGCGTACCGGGCGCCACGTCCGGCCAGATATTGTCCAGCATTCCAAGCCAGGCCTGGCTCCGCGCTTCTCGCGCCAGAATGCCCTGCGCCTGCCACTGTTCACGCGTGGCATCGATCAGATCCTGCCGATCGATTTGGCGTTTATAGGTGATAATCAGCGCCTGATCCTGCAGCGGCCCGGCGTAACGCCCGTCAGGCGTGCGCAGTTGGGAGGTATAAACGGTGAACGGCCCCCAGGTCAGCGTGGCGTCACCCACTTTGCGCCAGGCTAACCAGTCAGCGGCGCTGGCGGCAGGGGCAAAAACGCTTAACCATAGCAGCATCAGTAAAGCAGGCTTCATTGTCGCCTCCCTGACAGAATGTGGTAAAACAGCATCAGCACCAGCCAGCCCGCCGCCATCAAACTGACGACAATAAACGTCGGTTCGAGAAAGGTGATGGCCCCCAGACGCTCACCCAACAGATACGCCACCGGTCCGCCAAAGGTGGCTAACAGGGTCAGCAGCCAGCCTGGCAACGTGGTCGTAAAGGTAAGCCGCGTCCAGACGGCAGCGAACATCAACCACAGCGACACCATCCACAGCGGCAATAGTGCATCACCGTTAAAATCGAGCAGCCCCGTCAGGGCCCAGAGCGCATCCAGAGCACTGCCTGCGGCGGCCAGCAGTAGCGCGTAAAGGCGCTGCGTGGGCGACAGCAGAAGGCAGGCCAGAATCGCAAGGGCAAGCCATATCACCAGACCCCGTTCACGAAACAGCACCACCAGCGTCCAGTAAACATCGAACCCCACGGCCAGCAGAAAGACCTGCAAATGGCGTTTCATGCACGCTCTGCCGTCAGTTGTACCACGCTGATGGTGCGGGCATTGAATCCGGCTTCGCAATAGCCGAAGTAGTACAGCCACATCCGACGAAAGCGTTCATCAAACCCCAGCTTCTCAATATCCTGCCAGGCGTGGATAAAACGCTGCCGCCAGTGTGCCAGAGTGCGGGCATAGTCCGGCCCCATATCGAACAGGTTGCGTACTACAAAGTCCGTGTGGCGGGTCATCAGCTCGCTCATTGCGGTGATGCTGGGTAAAAAGCCGCCGGGAAAGATATAACGCTGAATAAAATCCACGCTTTTGCTGTAGTCGCGATAACGCTGATCCTGAATGGTGATAGCCTGAATCACCATTCTGCCTCCCGGCCGCAGACGCGCCTGACAGGTGCGGAAGAAACCAGGCAAATAGCGTTGCCCCACCGCCTCGATCATCTCGACCGACACCAGCTTGTCGTATTCGCCGGTCAAATCGCGGTAATCGCACAGCAGAACCTGCACCCTGTCCTGCAAGCCCGCGCGGGCGATGCGGGCGGTCGTCCACTGAAATTGTTCCTGCGAAAGCGTCGTCGTGGTCACGCGACAGCCGTAATGCCGCGCGGCATATTCCGCCATCGCTCCCCAGCCCGTGCCGATTTCCAGCAGATGATCGCTGGCGGTCAACGCCAGCTGTTCGCAAAGCCGTGCCATTTTCGCCTGCTGAGCCAGCGTCAGTGCCTGCTCATCGCTGGTGAACAGCGCGCTGGAATAGAGCAACTCTTCATCCAGAAAGTGGGCATAAAACTCATTCCCCAGATCGTAATGCGCGGCGATGTTTTCCCGCGCCTGCTGGCGATGGTTGCGTCGTGTCCAGTGACGCAGGCGCTCAACCGGTTTACCCAGCAGGCGAAAACCCACTTCCAGCCGGCCCAAAAGGGTGCTGTTAAGGGCAAATATTTGCAGAAGAGGAGTTAAGTGCTGTGTTTCCCACTCACCGTCCATCCAGGCTTCCGCTACGGCCAGACTTCCGCCTGTCAGCATTCGCCAGTAGACCTTCGGCGTCAGGATATGGACGTCGGCGCGTAAGGCCGCACTGTCATCCCCAAAATGATAGGTCTGGGCCCCCTCACGCACCGTGAGCGAACCTCCACGAATGCCGTTCAGCAGGCGAAAAAGCAACCATCGCGCGACACGGGCGTTGCGCGGAAAATCGGGTTCAAGCGCAAAGGCGGGATCGGTCATGATCGTTCACTCCTGCTATCGGGATGGGGATAAAGAGGCACACGCTTGAGCCACAAACGCAGCGCCTGCCAGTAAATTGCGAAGACGGTTTTTAGCGTCATGAACGGCATACGCATCAGCCGTGCGCGCAGGGTAGCCCGCGTTAACGGCTCGTGCTTCAGCGTTAACGTCGCATCGAAAACTTTGGCAGCCTGATGATTTTCAATGTGCATCCGAAGCGTTTTGCCGGGCGCGTTAAATCGCCAGTGATACACCATGTCCATCGGGTTAAACGGTGAAACGTGGAAGGCTTTTTCCAGAGGACGCATTGTCAGGGCATCCACCGCGTAGTAATGGCGTTCATTCCACGGCGTATTTCGCACTTCGGTCAGCACCCAGCGCAGGGCGTTGCCGCTGTCATAGCAGTAGTAAAAATTGACCGGATTGAAGTGAAAGCCGAGGTAACGTAACTGCGTCAGCAGCATCACACGCCCCGCGGGGCGTTCACCGGTCAGGCTTTCCAGGGTGTTCAGGGCGTTCTCTTTGAGCGGCGTCCCGAGCGGATAATCCCCATCATGGAAAGCGGCAGCGGCAAAGCGATTTCTTCGTATCCCAACGGAGGCCAGAAGAGGCAGTTCGTCCAGATCCAGCCAGGCCATAAAGACGTTATAACGAAACTGGTGCGTTTTCGGCTGGAGGCGACGATGGCGTAACACGCCGTGATAGAGGCAACTGTTCATCTTAGCGCGCCTCTCCGGCAGCAATCCCTTTCACCACGTCCAGCGCGCTACGCACGCCATCCTCGTGAAAACCGTTATACCAGTAAGCGCCACAGAACCAGCTACGGTGCAGGCCGTTGATCTCGGTGCGCCGCGCCTGTGCCTGCCAGCTTTCTGGGTTGAAACGCGGATGCTCATACACAAACCGTTTCCAGACGTGTTGCTCGTCGACGGGCGTATCCGGATTCAGGGTGACGCAGAACAACGGGCTACCTGCGGGTAAACCCTGAAGAATATTCATGTTGTAGGTGACACAGGCGCTGGCCTCCTCCTGCGCGCTCAGACGATAGTTCCAGCTCGCCCAGGCGCGTTCGCGCGTCGGCAACCAGCGACGATCGCTGTGTAACACCACCTCATTGCGCTGCCAGCCAATGCCGCCCAGCACGTCACGCTCGGCAGACGTTGGCGCGTCCAGCATCGCCAGGGCCTGTGCCGAATGACAGGCAAAAATCACCTGGTCAAACGCATGTTCCGCTGCGTCGATGTGAATCCTGACCCCATCGCTATCACGGGACACCTGTTTTACCGGGGCGTTAAGGTGCACCGTCAGACGATCGCCGAGCTGCTCAAGCATGGCGCGGATGTACTGCCGTGAGCCACCCGGCACCACATACCATTGCGGGCGATCGGTAATATCCAGCAGACCATGATGCTCAAAGAAGCTTAAAAAAAGTGGGAGAGGAAAACGACGCATCTCCTGCAACGACGAGGACCAGATCGCGGCCCCCATCGGTAAAATGTAATGACGGGCAAAAAAAGCGCTGAAATGGTGCTGCTCAAGAAACGTCTGCAACGTCGCGGCGTGATCCACGTGGTTTATGGACGCCTTTGCCAGCCGGTTGAAACGGACAATCTCCCGCAGCAAGCCCCAGAACGCAGGCTTCAGCAGGTTGCGACGCTGGGCGAACAGGGTGGTGAGCGTATGACCATTGTACTCCAGGCCACTTTGCGGATTATGCACCGAGAAACTCATCTGCGTTTTTTGCCCGCGGATACCCAGCTCGCTCAGCAGGCCAATAAAACGTGGGTAGGTGCGGTCGTTGTAGACGATGAACCCGGTATCAATGGCATAGTTCCCCTGCGGCGTGGCGACATCCACCGTGGCGGTATGTCCGCCGAGGGTCGATTCCGCCTCAAACAGGGTGACCTGATGGTGTCCGGCGAGGCGCCAGGCGCAGGTTAATCCGGCAATGCCGCTGCCGATAATGGCAATTTTCATGAGCGCACCATCCTGCGCAACAACACGCGTTGAACACCGCCAGGCATTCCCGCCAGCAAACGCATCATTACGCTAAAGCCTCTCGGGAAAGCGATATGATTTTTCCCTTTTGCCACCCCCTGGCGAATCGCCCTGACGGCGTGATCCACACTGACCTGCCCCGGCATCGGGAAATCATTTTTACGGGTGAGCGGGGTATCCACGAAACCGGGTGAAACGACGGTAACGGCAATGCCTTTCGGCTCCCAGTCCAGCCGCAGGGTATTGGCAAACCAGGTGAGCGCGGCTTTCGACGCACCATAGGCTTCTGCCCGCGGGAAGTGTAGCCAGTGCGCCATCGAGCTCACCAGCACCACGCGGCTACCGGAAACCAGCTGCGACTGCAGTGCTGCCAGGCAGTTGACGGGGCCAAGGACGTTGGTCGCCATCACCCGCTCGACCAGTTCAGCATCTATCACACCCTTATCGAGGTATTCACAGGTTCCCGCGCAGAGAATCACCAGCCCGGGTTGGCAGTCCTGTAGCGCCAGGCGACAGGCGTCCCTGTCTGTCATATCGAACGAGCGCACTGAAATGTGGGGGCTTTGCTGACGCAGGGTTTCCAGACGTTCAGGATCCCGACCGCAGGCAATCACCTTGCAGCCGTCGTCAGCCCAGGCTTTTGCCAGGCCAGCCCCAATGCCGGAGCTCGCGCCGGTGATGAGGACAGTCATCATGAGCGCACCCGCCTTTTCACACCGCGTACTGCCCAGCCCAGCAGCGGAAGATGTTCGTAGATCATCTCGCCAGCGTCGTAGTAATCGCGCTGGCGCACGATCGTCTCCCCCTGAATCTCTGCCATGGAGCAGCCGGGAAGGCTAAGCGTTTCACCGCCGGCAATTCGGGGATGGGACCAGTGCATGGTCCAGGTCACCACGAATCGCCGATCGTCATACAGGGGCGGATCGATAGTGAAGCGGCAGCTCTCGACGTTGGTCAGCAGATGGGTGAAGTAGCGCTGGATTGCGAATAATCCCTTATGCTCGCCAAAGGGATCGAGCAAGGTGGCATTCACGTCGTAAAGCGCGGCAAGCGCTGAAGGTGGCTGGTTATCCAGACCGGTATAGTAATCAACAAATCTGTCGATAACGGATGGCATTGCGCTCATAAATCCTACCCCGAATCTGAACAACGTGGTGAAGCGGTATAATTAAAACTTACACAATTAATAATATTTGTCCAAGTTTAGAATGAAATATTTTTATAAAATATTTTAATTCAATAAGTTAGACAGGTGTCAGAAAAGGTTTTTTTGAGGAAAAAACGACATGCGCCACCGTTCAGGTGGCGCAGCAAAAAAGGGGGGGGAACAGGGAACGGCGGCGTTACAGTGGAATGATATCCAGAGAATTAACCTGCTGCTGCCAGAGCGCGAGTTGCTTTTTACGGGCCGCGCTCACCTTGCCACTGGTGACAAGTAGCCATTTACGGTCAGGAAAAATATCCGGTGCCAGCGCGGCAGGCGATGCGGGAAGCACGTCTATGCGATGCCCCTGCCCCGTGCGACAGAGCGCTTCAAGCCAGATTTCACAAGGGTCGGTAAGATGCCAGCCGGTAATCAGGTAATTATCGCCCGGCGCACGTTTATCCCCTTCAAGGCAAAATGAGGTGTAGGAGATGATAATTCCGTCGAGGATTTCACGCAGAGTGATCATCGCCGGCACGTTGGCGGAGACTTTGCTGCGCAGCGGGCGTAACACTTTGGTGACCAGTTCCGGGCGGGGGTATTCGCGGCCAGCGTCGTAAATTAACTGGCGCAGCGCTTCAATCTTGCCCTCTTTCAGGCGTTGCAGCATTTTCTCCTGCAGCGTCAGCCAGTTGTCCGTTATGCGCATGCCAGGGCGAGCCAGAAGAGGTTTCACCTGGCTGACGGGCACCCCTTTTTTGACCCAGTCGAGAATTTTTAGCGCCTGTTGAATATCGTCATCGTTGTAAAGTCGATGTCCACCATCCGTGCGCTGTGGCTTAAGGAGCCCGTAACGACGCTGCCAGGCCCGGAGCGTTGTGGCGGTTATTCCGCATAGCCGGGCAAATTCACCGATGGAGTAAGACATTCACGTATACCTGATTGCAAAGATTACTCTCAATATACTACGAATATCGCCAGACGTGAGGCGAAGCCGTCACGCCCTTATCGGCTGTATCGACGTCAGTCATCGTGTTGAGACGCTGTTTTACGGGCGGTTAAACCGGCCAGCGCTGCCGCACCAAGCAACAGCAGAGCGCTCATCCCCAGCGTAATTTGCCAGCCCAGGCTGTCGAATATCACGCCTCCTGCAGTGGAGCCCAGCGCAATAGAAAGCTGGATAACCGCGACCATTAATCCCCCTCCCGCTTCGGCCTCATTGGGCAGAGTGCGCGCGATCCAGGTCCACCAGCCCGTCGGAGCGGCCGTCGCCAGCATTCCCCACAATCCCAGCAGCGGCGCAACAACCCAGACGCTATGCCCTGCCGGTATTAATACCCCCGCAATCGCGGCCATAAGCAGCGGAATGCCCGTTAATGTCTGATAAATCCCGGATTGCAGAAAAGGGTTAATGAGCAGCGTACCGATAAAACCCGCCACGCCGATGGTCAGTAAAATCAGCGACAACCCCGACGGAGTGACCTGGGTGACGGTTTCAAGAAAGGGGCGAACATAGGTAAATAACGCAAACTGGCCCATAAAAAACACGCCGCAGGCCAGCATGCCGGTAATGACCAACGGACGTTTCAACAGGCGTAACATCGAGCCCTGAGATCGCTTGCCTGCCGTGCCGGTCATGTCGGGCAGGCTTACCCACTGCCAGATGAACGCAATCAGGGCGACCGGCACCAGACACAGGAAGGCTCCGCGCCAGCCAATGGTAGCCCCAAGATAACTGCCAAGCGGGGCGGCCACGACGGTCGCAAGCGCATTTCCTCCGTTAAAAATAGCCAGGGCGCGCGGCACCTGACGCGGTGGGACCAGCCGCATCGCCGTGGCCGCCGACATTGACCAGAATCCCCCGATAGCGATGCCGATAAGCGCGCGTCCAGCCATATAAATCAAAAAACTGGAAGACAGAGCAATCATGATTCCCGACAGCGCCATTAATACCGTCATCCCCAGAAGAAGATATTTGCGGTTTATATTTCCGGCCAGAGACGTCATGGTCAGACTGGTCACGACGGCCAGCGCACCTGAAATAGCAATCCCCTGCCCTGCAAGCCCCTCGGTGACCCGCAAATCGCTCGCTAGGGGGGTCAACAGGCTGACGGGCATAAATTCGGACGCAATTAACACAAAGACACACAGTGTCATGGCGAAAACGCCACTCCAGTAAACTGGCTCGGCTTCTTGCGCTATTTTGTGGTTCAGCGTGGACATAATATCGGCATCTCTTTCTGAATCACCCGCGCACTCAAAGCGCTGGCGAGAAATAATTTTAAACAGTGTTTTTAAATAAGAGGAACGGGTTCAAAGCAGAGGATAAATAAAGCCACCTGCCGGAAACAGGTGGCGTAGCGTCTTATTTTAAATGGGCGTTGAAAAAGGCTTCAAACCGGGCGAAGGGTATTTTCCCCGCCACGTTGTCATAGAGATCAACATGGTTTGCGCCAGGGATAATCAGCAGCTCTTTCTCTTTGCTGCCCACCGCCTTGAAGGCATCCTCCGCAAAGTAGCGAGAGTGCGCTTTTTCACCGGTGACAATCAGTGTCGGGATAGTAATTTCATTTGCATAGCTCAGGAGCGGCATATTCATAAACGATAATGGCATTGTCGCATTCCATGCCCCGGTCGAATTAACCGAACGTTCGTGGAAGCCGTGCGGCAGACGATAATAATCGAAAAACTCCTTCAGTACCGGATTAGGATTAGCCGGTAACGTCTCAGGCAGAATTCGCGCCGATGTACTCACCTCGCCCTTCTCATCGACATAAAGATCGTGCCCGCCCGGTGCAGGCGCGCCCTTCTCAGCGTCTTTCCAGCGCTGTTCGTTCAGATAGTGCAGCACCGCACGGCGGTCCGCGGTGGAATAGCGATCCTTCCCGTCGCCTACCCCATGCCCCATCGCGCGGCTCATGTCATACATGACGCTGGTCGCCACCGCTTTAATTCGGGTATCCATGGCGGCCGCATTGAGCGCCATACCACCCCAGCCGCAGATGCCAAGTACGCCGATACGATTCCGATCCACTTCTTTTTGTAACCCCAGAAAATCAACGGCTGCGCTGAAGTCTTCGGTATTGATATCCGGCGAGGCAACATTACGGGGATAGCCACCGCTTTCGCCCGTATAAGAAGGATCGAAAGCCAGGGTGACGAATCCCTTTTCAGCCAGGGTCTGGGCGTACAGTCCGCTGGACTGCTCTTTCACCGCGCCAAAAGGGCCACTCAGGGCGATAGCGGCCAGTTTGCGCTCTCCGCGATCTTTCGGCAGATAGAGATCGCCCACCAGGGTGATCCCATAACGGTTCTGGAACGCGACCTTACGGTGGTCGACTTTCTGACTCTGCGCAAACGTTTTATCCCATTTATCGCCCATCGAAACGGGTGCGTTGGGGTTGGTGGTGTCGGCATGGCTCATGGTTGATACTCCACTCAAAGAGGCCAGCAACAGCATCGCTGGCACAGAGACTTTCAATTTTCGAAGGGTAATACGCATAAGAACTCCCGGGAAAAGAACGTCGAAGAAACAGGTTTCTTGAGGCGATCCCTGTCAGGGTTGTGGTATGCGGTGATTATAGTTAGCAAAAATTGTGCTGATTAGTGGGGTATTATTGCTAGAATTAATACCAAATTGTTATGAAATACGCGTAACGGTCGCTCAGACCTGAGGACAGGGGGATGGCAAAGCGAGAAAATTATAACGATCTCTATTTATTTATGATGGTGGCGCGAGAAGGGAGCTTTACCGCGGCCGCACAACGTCTTGGTCAGGCGCAGTCTGGCATCAGTCGGTCTGTCCGCGAGCTGGAGCAACGCCTTGGCGTACAGCTTCTGGTGCGAACTACGCGCAGGTTGTCGCTAACTCACGCGGGCGAGCGCCTCTATCAGACCGTTGAATCAGGTTTTGCTACCTTAGACAGCGGGCTTGCCGCCCTCGCCTGGTTGCGAAATACCCCCTCCGGCACGGTGCGCATCAATGCGAGTCAGCATCTCATTGATAAAGTGCTTCTGCCAAAACTGGTCACGTTCAACCAACGCTACCCGGATATCAGACTTGAGTTGATCAGCGAAAGCCGGTTTGTCGATATTATCGCGGAGCGCTTCGATGCCGGTGTTCGCCTGGGGCCAGAGGTGGGCAGCGGCATGGTAGCAGTACGTATCACGCCCGATATGGAGATGGCCATTGTCGGAACACCTGACCATTTTCAGCGCTACGGTTTTCCGCAGACGCCCGCAGATTTGCTCAAGCATCCGTGTATTGCGTATCAGCTTGCCGACGGCAGTCTGTATTCGTGGGAACTCAATCAGAACGACAAAAAAATACATCATCTCCCGCAGGGACAATGGGCTTTTTCAGACAGCTATATGGAAGCTGAAGCCGCCAGAAAAGGGCTTGGACTGGCCTATGTACCGGAAGAGCTGATTGCCGATGACATTGAAGCCGGACGTTTAATACGCGTGTTGCAACGTTTTAGCCTGCGTCTGGACGGTTCATTTCTTTACTACCCCCATCGCAACGTCTCCCCCGCCCTGCGAGTCGTTATTGATACCTTAAAAATCTGACAGCGTGCCTCGACCAGACGCTGATGACGATCAGGCGCCAGTCATGGGATAAACCTGATACAGGGCCACCATGGCGACGATATTCACCATCACGCTGGCGATAAAATAGGTTTTGAATGGCTGTTTCTGCGTCTTATGACGAAAGAGTTGCTGCCCTAACATCGCGCCCGGCCATCCCCCAATGACGCCAAAGAAGAGCAACGTAGACTCTGGCACCCGGTAACCTGCCTTTCGCGCCGCCCTTTTGTCCACGCCGTAAATCAGCAGTGTCAGCACATTAATGGATATGAACGCCGTCACGAAGGGAGACGGGGTTAACATACTTGCTACGCCCGCAAGCACCAGGAGTAAATAACAAAATCGTTTGAGATTCATTGGATTCACCACGCCATTTCAGCATCTGTTTGTGTCTGGCGAAATCTGACCCTTTTTAAGGCCCGAATTACCGGCAAAAGTCGGATAAAGCTCCCGCGAGTGCGTGAGGGTTTTCCCATGACATTGAATGCCCACACCCCGGCAGGATACAGGTGGAGATGTCCGACGAAGCGAGATGAGAAAAGTCCTCGTCTGGCAAAGAGAATTCCCCGAAGATAAGCTGCTTTTTAACGGATAAGTGAACAAAATGTTCGAGCCAGTTATTGCCTTTAATCAGGCTGGCAGCACCGCGCCACAAAGCCCAGGGCGCATCGACTGCGAGGCTTCCCGCCCACGGACTCGTTTCTTCATCCACCATTTGCTGCCAGGCTGATTGAATAAACGCCTCCTCAGGGAAGCTAATTATTTTTTTGCTGAAGAAACCGCCTCCGGGATGGAAGTTAGGCTCGGACACAACCAGCCCTGAGAGACGTTCTTGCAGAATTTCCGCCGCCTCAATGCTGATGCTGCCCCCCATACTATGCCCATACAAAAAGAATGCAGGTAAATTGAGATGATCGACCAGCTCCGCCACCACTTTTGCCTGGTCGGATATAGAATAACTAAAATCCTGTGGTTTTTGGCTGTATCCGCATCCCGGCAAATCGATCAGAATCGCCTGTCTCCCGCCAAAGGCGGCATCTGTCACCACCCGTGGATATTCGTAAGAAGAAGCGCACCCTAATCCATGAACAAAAACCAGCGGCGTGCCGCTTCCCGGCAGTGACTGCCAACGAACATGGCAGCCCGCTACCGATGAGAAAAAAGCGTTCATTCGTATTGCACCATTTTGTAAGCATCGGCGGGTAAGATAGCGAATCGCGGTTTGAATTTACAGCCACCCGATCTGGTTAACGCGTTTCTCCAGACGCATTGATAACGTTCTGCTTTTATGGCAAGTTATTTTAACCACCGCTATCTGTGTAAAAATCCCCCAATGTAAACATTCTCATTTTTAACAGTTCCTGTTTCCGTACTGCCCCAGGGTCGTGCGGTCCTCTGTTATTTAAGATGAGAATCGTTGTGCATGAATACTTTGCTCCTCGCGCTGTTGCGCGCATTGCGTCGCCATCGTTGGCTGCGGCTTCTTGGTTTTGCCTATATTTTGTCATCACTGGGTAATGGGCTGACTCAGATCATTATCTTTGGGCAACTTTTAGACTGGCAGGTTTCCCCAGCCACGCTTACCCTGGCTTATATGCTGTCGATGTTGCCCGGGTTTATTGGCAGTCTTTGGGGAGAGGCGCTGTGTCAGAAAATGTCTCCTCTTCTGGTCCTCCTCTCTACTGAGATACTCGGCCTGCTTGCGTTGGTTTTTCCCTTGTATGGTCTGACCCATCATAGCGTCCCGGCACTGCTGACCGTACAGAGTGCTGAAGCGCTGTTTAGTGGCATGAGCTATCCTGCTCTGACGCTGCTCTTTAAACGTGGATTGCGTGATGAGGAACTTCCGGCAGCAACTGCGATGGAAACCATCATTTTTGCTTCACAGGTTCTACTGGGTACCGGCCTGGGTGTGTTGATGTTCGATCGTGTTCCTCTCCTGCATATGCTGGCCATTGATGCTTTGAGCTTTGTTATATCTGCAGGCTTGCTGCTGCTCTCCGCCTGTGCTTTTCGCACACTTGCATTGCCTCTAAAAGAGCGGCTACCACACCGTCAGGAACGTCTCTGGCACATATTATCTCCCGTGCAAAAAAGGAGCATTTTGCTTCTTCCAGGGCTTGCGGCGGTAGGGTCTCCGGCCATGGCGCTTTTACCCGCCCTTGCACAAGAGATAAAGCCAACTGACTCCGCCGGGCTTGCCCTGCCTCTCCTGTTTGCCCGCAGCCTGGGTCAACTCTTTGGACCGCTCATGCTTGATGCGGGTAAACTGGAACGATATAGCGCCAATAACAGGCTTTTGCTTTTTTTCCTGATTATCTACATTGGCTGCTACTTTTTACTGCCGCTATCCGCACACTCTTCCTGTGCGGGACTTGTTCTGATTTTCGTTGCACATATCGCGTCGAATGTGGTGTTTGCGTTAGGGACGTTCGCTGTACTTAAAAGCTTTCCTCAACCTCAAATCGCCAAAGCCAGTGCAATGTCATGGCGTGGACAGGTTCTGGTCGCTGCGATAACCACCGGCATCACCAGCGTGACAGCACAGTATTTTGGCGCTCTGACGGCACTCTACAGCATGTCTTTAATCTGTCTGGCTGCTGTCGGCATATTGCTCTGTTTCATTAAAACGAGCAGTACAAAATAAAAACGGACCACTGAAACATTCCATCATGGGCAGGAAACGCTTTGTTCCCTGTCCATGAATATCGTCGCAAACAAAAGCTGAAGTAAGATGAGTGGCCTCATTTCGAATTACAGCGCCTTAGCGATTGAGTGCAGCGAGGATCTCGGCTTCCATTTTCTCCGGCGTGGTGTATGGCGCAAAACGCTTGAGCGGTTTGCCGTCACGTCCGATCATAAACTTAGTGAAATTCCATTTAATCCGCTCCCCCAGCACGCCGGGCAAGGCCTTTTTAAGATAACGAAACACCGGGTGCGATGCGGAGCCGTTAACCTCCACTTTTTCAAATATCGGGAAACTGACACCGTAATTGATATGACAGGTCTGCGAGATGTCGTCGACGCTGCCGGGTTCCTGCTTACCAAACTGGTTACAGGGGAAACCCAGCACCACCAGGCCCTGCGCGGCATACTGACTATAAAGCGCTTCAAGTCCCACGTACTGTGGCGTGAAGCCGCAATGACTGGCCGTATTCACCACCAGCACCAGCTTGCCCGCGTAATCATTCATCGAGATAAGCTGCCCATCCAGACGGGTGGCCGTCAGTTGATAAAAGGGGGTCATGTCAGAATCCTCAAAGCAGAATCAGTTCGATAATGCAGATTAACACGAGGTAGAGCGTGGTGAGTCAAATTGCGTCCGGGGATTTTTGGGGCCATCATGCGCATGTAACAGAGAGTAAATGAGAGTAAGGTATTAAAAAGTGGAGACTTAATACCGATTCAGGCTGCATTTTATGTTCATATAAAAAATGCTTAATCAGGTTTAAAACGTTTATAAGGTGACTTTGTGCGCATTCGACCGTCGTCGCGATTGATAATACTCTCGCCTGAAAATCACGTTCTGCTCTTTCGCTTCTGCCATAAAGATGATGCTCTGAGTGGAAAAGCATACTGGGCAACCCCGGGCGGTGGGCTTGAACACAATGAATCTTATGAAGAGGCGGCCTTACGTGAGTTACGTGAAGAAACCGGGCTGAACAGACATTCACCAGGAGCGACAATTGCATCCCGGACATTTACCATGATGCTACCCGATGGGGAAACCGTTCTTGCAAAAGAGCGTTTCTTTATCATTCATGCCGACAAAGCTGATATTGACCGTTCAGGATGGAGTGAGAATGAAAAGAGAGTCATTCAGAATCACCACTGGTGGACGTTAGAAGCGCTTAAACAGACCAGCCAAACGATCTTTCCCCATGATTTAATCATCGACATACTTTCAGGGAATCTGGACTCTGATGCTGCCTTCAGCGCATTTCACTGCCCCTGACGCTGAAAATAACGAAGCTGCAAGAACCCTGCATTTCAGGTAGTCAGGATGCAATGAAAAGTGCCAGAACAGTCCGCTTTGGGGCAATCGCGGAAAGACTGACTGAGCTGAAGCTTCACGGTGAGCTGAAAGGCTAATCTGCTAGTCGTGTGCGATAGACTTATTCATGTTGATACCCGTAACCCCGAATCCACAGCTCTCGTAAATATGGCGGGCACGGGCATTGTCACCCGCTACACGAAGTCTGATTTCTTTAAAACCTTTGTCCCGCAACTGATCTTCAAAAGCGCAAAGCGTTTGTTTACCCAGTCCCATTCCCTGGCACGCGTCGAAGATATGAAAGTCGTAGATAAACACACTCTTCATAAGAGTATCTGTCTTATACCAGAGGTAGCCAATATGTTTGTCAGTCAGATCGAACTGATTAAAAAGACACAGTAATTCATGCCCATGAGTATTAACGCCCTCCACCAGGGTTTCCGTTATTTCATTAGTCGCTCTTTCAAGAGAATCCGCGCGGGAAAGTCGGTAGTTTGTCTGTATCTCAGCAGCATAATCAGAAATAAAATACGCGAGAAAATCTGGATACTCTTTTTCAGTCATCGAACGGAACGAGATCATCCCTTACTCCCTGATGAAAATTCATATATCAAAACGGGACCACATTAATAACGCCAGGGACGACAGAGCGTCAATTAATTTCATTTATCAGGTGCGCTGGCATGTGAAGTCCGTTCCGGGTACATACTCGTCCATAACCTTTCAGCAAATAACCGACGTGCCATCCTACCCATGGAGCACGCCGTTTCAGCCTTTCAAGGCCGAAAGGGCTTCAATGGAAAGAGGTAAAGTGCCGTTGTTGTCACTCGTGTATTTTAACGACCACTTTTCCCTTCGCATGCCCCTGGGCAAGATAATCCAGAGCAATCTTCGTCTCTTCGAAGGTAAACACTTTATCGATCACCGGACGGATCTGTTTCGCCTCGATCATTTTGGCGATTTGGGTCAGTTGGTCACCGTCGGGTCGCACGAAGAGAAATGAGTAGGTCAGCCCGCGTTTTTTTGAAAGACGCATAATTTTGTGACTCATCAAGGCAAAGACAAAACGCAGGACGATGTTTAAATGTCTTTCACGTGCGAAAGCCGCATCTAACGGCCCAATAAGGGACACAATTTTCCCTCCTGGCTTCAGGATCTGGGTCGATTTTTCAATCACATCGCCTCTGAGGGTACCCAGAACACTGTCGTAGCCGCTGAGTTCGTTTTCGAAATCCTGCTTTTTATAATCAATCACCTCGTCTGCACCCAGACGGCTTACCCAGTCGACATTAGCCGTACTGGTTGTTGTTCCCACCCAGGCACCCAGGTGCTTCGCCAGTTGAACGGCAAAACTGCCAATCCCCCCGGACCCTGCCGGAATAAAAACCTTTTGGCCCGGCTGTAAGCCGGCTCGCTCTGTCAGTGCTTGCCAGGACGTTAGGCTCACCATCGGGAGCGAAGCCGCTTGTACAAAATCCAGGTTTGCGGGTTTCATGGCCGCAGCGCTTTCAGGCACCACGGCAAATTCGGCCAGTGACCCTGTTCCCCTGTCAAAAATGCTCGCAAAAATTTCGTCACCGGGTTTGAAACGCGTCACACGACGCCCCACGGCGATGACTACCCCGGACAAGTCGCTACCCAATGTGGCGGGGAACTTAAAATGCAAAACCTGCTTGAACATACCGCTGGGGATCATATTATCAATCGGGTTCAGACCCACCGCGTAAATTTTAACCAGGATTTCATCCGCACCCGGGGCAGGATAATCTGTGTAATCAAATCCCAGCTCAGGGGATTTACCATAGCGTTTAAACATAAACGCTTTCATCGTTTTAGCCTTCATTTGTTTATCCTGTCGTGTTTGCCCGTGGAGTTTTTCTTAACCGGCCTGTTGCTGAGTAAAAAGCTGTTCCGGGAAAAACATCCATACTGCCGCCAGAATGAAAAACAACGCAGCGGACAGACTCGCCAATTGAGAGAATTTCATTTTTTATTCTTTCGCATCAAGCTGAAGACTTTTGCGCACCATCTTATCCAGGAGCGATGCTGGGGCGAATCTGAGTATAAAATTCAGCTGTCGGGCCAGCCTTCCCGCCGTGTAGCGCACTTTGGGATGAATTGCCTGGGCCGCTTTAACCACCACGTCAGCCACGACCTCCGGACTTTCTGCTTCGGCCATTGCTTTACTCATCACTTTCGCCAGCTTAGCCCGGATCAGGTCATACTCTTCAAGCCTGGCATCTGGCTCGATATTATTGGCTTCGAACTGTGTTTTCATGTACGCCGGTTCGATGACGGAAACCCGGATCCCCTGCGTGCGCAGTTCATGATCCAGCGCCCCCGTATACCCCTCGACCGCAAACTTACTGGCAGCATAAAGTGCCACATACGGAAACGGAACGACCCCAAGTATTGAGCCCATGTTAATAATGCGCCCGCTCCCCTGACGGCGCATGTGGGGGATCACTGCCCGGGTCAACCTGACGATGCCCAAAAAATTGGTGTCTAACATATGCCTGGCCTGTTCGACAGAGCTTTCTTCCGCTGCCGCTGGTGCGATCCCAAAGCCAGCATTGTTCACCAGGACATCTATCCGCCCCTCCCGCCGCAACAACTCCGCCATGGCAGCCTCGACGGACGCGTCATCGGTCACATCCAGAGGCAGTAATGGAAAGGGGGTATTTCCTGCCTGGGTGCCGCGCCGGCTCGTGCCGTAAACGCTAAACCCCGCCGCTAAAAGTTTACGAGCAGATGCTTCGCCAATACCGGAAGACGCACCGGTAACCAGTGCTACACGTTTTTTGGTCATGCTGAATAAGGCCTTCATAATGTACTTGCGGTTCTCATCGCTGATGAGAGGACAGGCTTTCAGGGATACCACTGTGCAACCCAGGCACAACCATGACACCGATGCCTTACTGGCTGGTCTCATTAAGCGACGGATAGTCGGTATAGCCCGCTGCCCCACCGCCATAAAGGGTTTCAGGATTGAGTGAGGCCAGAGGCGCGCCCGTTTTCAGCCTTTCGACCAGATCAGGATTGGAAATGAACGGACGACCAAACGCGAACAGATCGGCTTTGCCCTGGGTCAGTTGAGTGGATGCCAACGCCAGGTCATAGCCATTATTGCCAATCCAGGTATTTTTAAAGCGCTGACGGAGAGCGTCGTAATCGAACGGTGAAACATCGCGCGGGCCGCCCGTCGCGCCTTCAACCACATGGAGGTAAACAATGCCTAACGCATTGAGTTGTTCCGCAAGGTAGTTGTATTGTGGCTGCGGGTCGCTGCATGAAATGGCATTAGCAGGTGAAACCGGTGAAATGCGCACGCCAGTGCGTTCTGCGCCAATCTCGTCTTTTACCGCCGCCGTGACTTCCAGCAGCAGGCGCGCACGATTTTCCACAGAGCCACCGTACGCATCGGTACGCTGGTTTGCGCCATCTTTCAGGAACTGTTCAAGCAAATAACCATTCGCGCCGTGGATTTCAACGCCGTCAAATCCGGCCGCAATGGCACTGGCGGCCGCTTGTCTGAAATCGCCGATAATGCCGGGTATTTCATGCAACTCGAGCGCACGAGGTTCAGAGACATCCATAAAAGCGTTGTTCACAAAAGTCTTCGTCTCAGCACGGATAGCAGACGGAGCAACCGGTGCTGCGCCTTCTGGCTGTAAATCGACATGCGAAATGCGCCCCACGTGCCACAGCTGAACAAATATGTGCCCACCTTTGGCATGTACCGCATCCGTCACGTTGCGCCAGCCGTCGATTTGAGCCTGCGTAAAGATCCCCGGGGTATCCTGGTAGCCCTGCGCTTGTGCGGAGATCTGCGTGGCTTCCGTTATCAGTAACCCTGCTGTGGCGCGCTGGGCATAGTAGGTCGCCGCCAGTTCGTTGGGAACTAAACCTGCTCCGGCGCGGTTACGCGTCAGCGGAGCCATCACGATACGGTTGGCCAGTGTGACAGGCCCGAGTTCATAGGATTGAAATAATGATGGGTTCGTCATGTTTATTCGCCTGCCAGGTAGTGGATCAAAGGATGACTTAATGATGATGATCGTAATCTATAATGTCAACTGGTTTGATTATGATCATCATCAATGTATACTCACCCCCTATTTTGGGGAGGACTTAACGGTATGAAAGTGTCGAAAGAGCAGGTACGAGAAAACCGGACGCGCATAGTTAAAACGGCATCAGAACTTTTTCGCGAACGCGGTTTCGACGGCGTGGGTGTGGCGGAACTGATGTCAGCGGCGGGGTTAACCCACGGTGGTTTCTACAAGCACTTTGGATCGAAAGCTGACCTGATGGAAGAAGCGATGAGCTGCGGTTTTACACGTTCGGCTGACACTACGGCAGGAGTGGACCGGGAAAAATTTATTGAATACTACCTCTCCCGACAACATCGTGATAATAGAGGAAAGGGGTGCGTAATGTCAGCGCTGGGCACCGATACAGCCCGTCAGTCTGAGTCAATCAAGGCGACATTCGCCGCCGGACTGGAACGACAGCTGGACGTATTAACTCATGCTGGTAATACCGACGGCCCAACGCGTGCCGAGCTGATTGACACCATTGCACATCTTGTCGGCGCTCTGGTTTTATCGCGTGCCTGCCCGGACAACTCCGCTCTGGCCGATGAAATTCTCGATGTATGCCGCACACGTCTTCTCACCCAGAATGTCCGTGAAGCGTGAACGTGTCAGGAAACCGTTTTGTAAGCCGTTAATGTCCGGACAGTTCATCTGCCAACCTTGATGACATTTTTTAATCGAAAAATAAGAAGGGCTAGTAATGGCGACGGTAGAGGAATTGAAAGTGAAGTATCCAGGTGCAGGACCTGGCAAATGGGTGACAGCCCGGAACTGGCAAGTGCGCTTGCCGACCTGATTAAAAAAGGGATTAAAACGGCTTCCTGCGGATCTTATGCCTCTTACCAGCAGGAAGAGTCTGCACCGGGAATGGGGAGCTATAACATTATTCTTGATGGTCACAGCGTCCCGATCTGCGTGATCAGACTGGTTTCAATGCGACTGGTGCGTTTTTGTGATGTTACTGAGGAATTTGCCCGCAAAGAAGGTGAAGGCGATTTAAGCCTCGAATACTGGCAGAGAGAACATCAACGGTTTTTCACCCGCGAAGGACATTTTTCTGAAGATATGGAGCTCATCGCAGAAGAATTCGAGGTGGTTGAACGGCTGTAAGATGAGATAAACTGTTTTAGCTCAGGTTTAACCCGACACAGCTACGGCACGGAGCTGAATCTAATCTGACAGGCAGCTTTGTGCCAAAAGCGGACTTAGCGATTGTGCTTTGCTTTGATACCACTGCGAGGCGGTTTTTTCTCACTTTTTGTGAGCATTCGGTAAAACCCATGCCAACTGACACGCAGCCGCACTGTGCTGAACCGGACGTTACCGATATGATGGATGCCGAAATTCATTCATCAAAAGGAACTAAAATGACTGACCGGGTAATATTGCAGCGTGAGTTTTCTGAGCTTATGAACGGGTTGCACGGAAGCATCTTAAGATATGCTACTGACCGAGCTGAACACCATCAGTGTGAGGATTATGTGCGCGTGAACAACAAATCGCACTGCAATGAAATACTAGAAAATATCTTTGACAAAAGAGTTGTCAATAAACTTAAGAAAAATTAGGTTATCTTCGTTAACAAATGGAAATTAAACTTATATTCGCCCCAAATGCGGGATGTGAAGAGACAAACCTGCAACTTTCATGTGACTCGAATTATTATCAGTTGATAAATAATGAAACCAAGCATACCAAGGACACGACTCGCTTCGATTCCCATCCACTGTATCCTTAAGGTATGATGGTGTATACATATGGTTGATCTGTCATGTCGTTTGAAGATTTTAACTTACAAAAGATAGAGGTAGCGATTAACAACATGATTTTAAAGGGATAAATTCATTAATGAAGGTCATTGATTTTTTCTGCGGTTGTGGTGGAGCCAGTAAAGGTTTTGAGCTGGCGGGCTTTGATGTAGCCCTCGGAATCGACTTGGACAAAAACGCGGCTGACAGTTACAAAACTAACTTCCCTAACACTGCATTTATCCAAGATGATATCCTAAATATCAAAGCAAAGCATATCGCAGAAAAAGTGCCAAACTGGAAGGATTCCGATCTCATTTTTTGTGCCTGCGCTCCATGTCAGCCCTTCTCTTCACAAAACAAAAATCGTCACAACGGTGACATACGCAGATCACTGTTAAGTGAGACAAAAAGGTTCATCCGTGCATTTCGTCCCGCATACATTTTCATCGAAAACGTTCCAGGAATGCAAAGTGTTAAACTATCAGAAAATGGCCCATTTGCAGATTTTTTACAGTTCATAGAACGCTTTGATTACCAATATGAATATAGAGTAATATCAAGTGAATTTTACGGTGTTCCACAGCAGCGTAAACGATTGGTAGTTCTAGCTCGGTTAAAAGGTAAACCAATGTTCCCTGATCCTACTCATGGAGACAAAGAGCACCCTTTTGCAACGGTCAGAGACTATATTAGTCAACTTCCACCTCTCCAAGCAGGTGAAATTGATCCTGATGATCCCTTACATGCAGCAGCTGTGGTTACCCCAAAAAACATTGAACGGTTAAAACACACCCCTGAAGGAGGGGATCGCCGTAACTGGCCCGGAAATTTGTGGCTCAAATGCCATAAAACTTATGACGGGCACACTGATGTATATGGAAGAATGAGTTGGGATGCTCCATGCAAAACTCTAACTACAAAATGTACGAGTATTTCAAATGGGCGATTTGGGCATCCAGACATAACACAGCACCGCGCCATTACGTTTCGTGAGGCTGCGTTGCTACAAACGTTTCCAAAAAACTTCCAATTCGTCGGAAACCGAGTTTCCAAATCCAAGCAAATTGGAAATGCTGTCCCTGTATTGCTGGCAAAATGCTTTGCGGAGGCTATATGGAAACAATATTACGAATAAATTAGGAGGGGTTAGTTGTGCTGACCCAACTCGACTGATGGCACAGATAAAAACGAAAGCCAGAGCGCTTGATATGCTTGGCAGACAACAGATTGCCGGCATCCCTACAGCCTTAAGTGAGCTTTTTAAAAATGCTCATGATGCTTATGCAGATAATGTTGAAGTAGATTATATCAGGAAAAAAAATCTGCTTATCCTTCGTGATGATGGTTTAGGGATGACAAAAGAGGAATTTGAAGAACGTTGGCTTACTATTGGGACTGACAGTAAACTGACCGATGAAGACAGCATTGGTATGCCAGATGTGGATATGGCCAAAACCTCACGCCCTATTATGGGGGAAAAAGGGATTGGTCGATTGGCTATTGCATCAATTGGTCCGCAAGTATTAGTAATAACACGATCACGCAGAAATTCGACATACGGAAATATTGTTATAGCATTTGTAAATTGGACTTTATTCTCTCTACCGAAACTAAACCTTGAAGATATAAACATACCGACTATTGAACTTGGTAAAAATGAAATTTTACGCAAAAAGCATATTGAAAGACTCTTAAATGACATATTAAAAAACATAAAAAGTCTTGCTGGTAAAATATCACAAAAAAAGATAGATGGACTTATTGATCAGGTAAGTAAATTTGATTACGATCCAGAATTTTGGGATGCAGCGCTCAATGATTTAGATCATAGTCTTAATTTAAAAAGAGAGAATCTAACTTTAACCGGTAATCACGGTGGAACACATTTTATTATAGCTCCTGTTGAAGAAATATTGGCTGATGATATTGAAAATATTGCTACGGCCAGAAGAACAGACCAAGCATCCCGATTAGAAAAATCACTTCTTGGCTTCACCAATACAATGTATGAAAATGCACATCCACCGATTGTTGCTCGCTTCCGTGATCACACGTTATCAGGTGAGTGTATTGACCGGATTAGTGAGTCTGTTTTTTTCACAGCAAGTGAATTCGCAATAGCAGACCATCATTTTCAAGGGACATTTAACGAATTCGGTCAATTTTCAGGCACCCTAAAAGTCTATGGAGAAGAAAGAGAAATTGTAGTTTCTTGGCCAGATGGTAATAACAAAGAAGTTTTTTGTGGGCCATTTGAACTTAATCTTGCTTATGTTCATGGCGTGCAAAGAGATTCTAAAGTCCCACCAGATATTTGGAAAGAGTTGAGAGATAAAACGGATAGAATAGGTGGATTATACATATACCGAGATGGAATACGTATATTACCATATGGTGATTCTGACGTTGATTTTCTAAGGATAGAGCAGCGTCGCTCTAAAAGTGCAAGTGAATATTTCTTCTCCTATCGCCGTATGTTTGGTGCAATAGAACTTACAAAAATCAAGAATGCGGAGTTGAAAGAAAAGGCAGGCCGTGAAGGTTTCATTGAAAATAAAGCCTACAAACAGTTAAAAGCCATTTTAGAAAATTTTTTCATCCAGATAGCAAGTGATTATTTTAATGATAAAGGGGATCAGTCCTCAAATTTTATTGAAAAAAGAGCTCGCCAACAGAGAGAGAATGAACTATTAAAGAAACGAGATGGATATAAAAATACCAAAAGGAAGAGATTTTCTGACCTTATAGAAAATTTCTTTAAAAAATTAGACAATGGAGATTGGGACAAATCCATCCAAACTCTTTCAGATAAAGCAGATACTATTTTAATTAACTTCGATCCTAAAAAACAAGCTATTGATGACCTCGTTTTTAATATCGAACAGATTAGAATTAATGAATTCGGCAAAATCATTGGAAATATTGAAATTTCTAAACCGTCTGGAATCGGACTTAACAAAGAATTAGCAGAACAATGGGATGCATATCAAGTAAAAAAATCAGAATTATTTAATAAAATAGACGAATTAAAACTAAAAATAAGTCATAAATTAGTAGAGTATGAAGATCATTATGGAGATCGAACAGGTCTTCGTCGCCGATTTAATGATTCTCTCACTCTTCAAGAAGAGAATCAGCGTAAACAACTGAATGAAGCATACAATAAGGCTCAGAAAGTACTAGATGAGTTACAGCAACAATCACGGCAATTATTGAACAAAAACAGAGAACAAGCAAAATTACAGACAACTGACGTATTCAAAGAATTTCACTCAACTAGCTTCCAAGGAATTACTACAGAACAACTTTTTCAGTTAAAAAACGACCTGGAAAATCGCATAGATAGCTCATCGAAAGAAGTCTTGCAAAGTATAAACCTTATAACAGAGAGACTATTATCTGCAAAAGAAGGCAGTGAGCAAAATGCAACATCTTCAACTGAATTAATATCTATCTTTGAAACTGAATATGAACATTTAAAAGAACAAAACGAAAAAAACTTACAGTTAGCACAGCTGGGAATGGCTTTAGGCGTTCTGGGACATGAGTTCAACAATAACATTTTATCTATGAGACGAAGTCTCAACGAGATGCAGCCATTTGCTGCTCGTAGTGAGCGATTCAAGACGATCTATGAAAGAGTTCGCATTGGCTTTGAACATCTAGACGCCTATTTAAAAACTCTTATGCCCCTAACCAGGCGTATGGGCCGACGACGCACTTTGATTACGGGAAAAGCTATTAGTGATTTTATTACATCGGTGTTTGAAGAGAGATTAGAAAAAGAAAATATAATACTGAAATTCACCTCCTGCTTTTATAATCAAAGTGTTGTGACCTTTACATCTACGCTATATCCAGTTTTTATCAATATAGTTGATAATGCCATTCACTGGGTAGCACGGAGCACTGGTGAAAAAACAATCACTCTTGATGCAACCAAGAAAGGTTTCATTATCAAGGACTCAGGCCCAGGAATTCCAACGATCGATCAGCATAATGTTTTTGAATTTGGTTTTAGTCGGCGTATTGGCGGCCAAGGCATGGGGCTATATATTGCTCAACAAACATTAATGCGAGAGAACTTTGATATTATTTTAGAGCCTTATCAGCCAGATACCGGTGCCGTATTTAGGATCGAACCGACAAAAGAACAAGAGACAGAAACGGAGTAATATTGTGCATACTGGTCCATTTTTTGAATCATCTAAAGACATCGTAAAGAATTTTTTAAACAGCGTCGTTGCCGTTGATGACGGATTATTTTTAGGAAAGTCAAGGAGCACCCCTCGACCACAGAATCTAGCCGACTCGGATGGTGATTTAGATGGTTTCGACGCTCCAGAAAATGATACGGGGTTAGGTATAGTTAACTCTGCTACCCACATTACAAACGAAGAAATACATATAATAGAGGAATCACATCAACTTGATTACCAAAGCCTCTCACTTGCATTTGCTGAACACGGTATTAACTGTTGCGGATTTATACCCGATGCCGAGCGTTTTTCAACAATAGAGGTCGCATCTACTAAAATCATGGAGACCTCCAGACGGGCAGATATAACTATATTAGACTGGAGCATGGATCATGATTTTAATAGCGAACCTGGGACACTCGCCAAAGCAAGTATAGAGAAAATAATAAATAATGATAAAGAGCAACATGGTCGCTTACGTCTTATTGTTATTTATACTGCAGAACCAAATATTAACACCATTGCAAGGAGCGTCAAAAACCATTTACATGTTTCTAACGGCCCAGGCATAAAGGCAAAATTGAAATCCAGAAATATCACTTTCAAAAATCCTGATCTAGAATTTTGCCAAATAACCGTAATTAAAAAAGAAGAAACAATCTCTGAACTAAAAAATTCTGTTATTGATTTATTCACTATGTTAACTATTGGGCTTCTATCTAACGCAACTTTATCTGCAATAGGTGAACTACGGGATAAGACACATCATATTTTACATACATTCAACAAGAATTTGGATCCAGCATATCTATCACATGTTTTAGGGCTATTATCTTCACCAGAGGTTAGAGAAAAAGCCCATGAGGTAGCTTTCGATTACGCAACTGAAATAATATCAGAAGAATTCAAGTCCACTTTGCAAATAAGCCAAAAAATAAAAAAACATCTTGATTTAGAGAAACTAAAGCAATGGGCTGACCAAACTGGAAGAATTGAACCAGGTAACATGATTTGTATTAAAGTTGATAAAACTGAAGTAAGGATCACGCCAGATAGAATGAAAAGATTATTGGAGGCATCAACTGAGCCAGACTTAACAACAATACTATTAGAGCAACCTGTTATTTGCAGTACAGTTAATAAATTTAAAAACTCTAAAATACAAATAAATTTAACTGGAGCAAATCACTTCCCACATGAACATTTAAGCTCAATTGAGTGTAAGAGAAGAGATGTTATATCGTTAAAACTTGAGAACCATGCCCCAACTATAAAACAGGGTACTATAGTACAAAAAGGTAATAGTTATTTTATTTGTATGCAACCTTTATGTGATACAGTGCGCATACATGAGGATAGAAACTTTATCTTCTTAAAGATTGATAAAGTTGATAGTACTGGTAGGTTCACTCATGTAATCAGAGATGCTAAAAATGGCTTCTTGAAATTTAATATTAAACCAGGAAGTAAAGATTTACAAATTTTCACATTTAGCCCTGACAGCGAAAGCAATACAATCAAAGCTGTAATTGATCGAGATAAATACAAAATAAAATATAAAAAAGGCAGTAACGAAAGCTATCTTATATGGCATGGGGAACTCAAAACAACGGTTGCTCAAGCAATTGCCAATAAATTGGCAGAGCAATTATCCCGTGTTGGCTTAGATACGAATGAATGGCTGCGCTTGAGTGCTACGAACTAGTAGATTAAGCAAGTGTTAACTCTGGAAGCCCGCTGCGCTTGCTTCTTCGGGTCTCCCTTGCTTTTCTGCCCTTCGGTTAGTAAAGGAAGACCCGTGTCTATGTGTCGTTGAAAGCGGACCTGATGAACTTGCTCACTGTCAGTTCCATGCCAAAGGCAGGCATTATTACGTTCAATCGCGTAATCCCTATACCAAACAGATTTAACTTCAAAGTAAGGTGCAGGGAATCAAGGCGCTGATGTAAATTAAGTTGAAACTGTCAGACGACGGAGAATATAGGCACAGATGTCATCAATAGCTTGAAAAAGTTCTGTTGAATCAAATGAACCATCTTCATTCGAGATTATGCTTTTAGGATCGAAATTTTGCCAATGCTCAATTTGAGTATAGGTGAAACTCTTTGAGTCAATATGCGAAAATGTCTCAATAGTGCCATATGGTTCGCCATCCATCCTTTCACCTGTACGGGTATTAACGTAGAAGGATGCAACAATCTCTGACATAGCGCCCTCATTTTTCGCGATTCGAACACTAAGGCCTCTTGCTTCTAATTTCTTCCAAATAGACGTTCTACAAAAAGCATCATAAAATTCATCGCCCTCTAAGATAACAACATCATAATATTTTTTGGAATCTAGACCCAAAATGCTTGGGGAAAAATCGTCTTTATGGAAAATATATTTTAAAAGAGACTGCAGCTCTTCAGTGAAATTGAATATTCGACTGTTCTCAGGATGAGTTACGTCGGCCTCATATATAAGACCAGAAGTAATGAGCTTATTAAGCGAACGTAGATTTAGCCCATTTTTTTTAGAGGTGAGATCTAACTGTGCAGCAGCCGCTGATGTAAACCCCTTAATTGGTGATTTTGTCATAATGTAGAGCTTGTGAACATACTCAATATCAAAGCAGGTTAGCTCACTCAATATATGGATGAAAAATAACTTTTCATCGTCGCTAAGACAACTTCGAGCCAGACTGACGGTTAGTCGGGTGTAGTATTCAGTCTTTTTATCTTCATCATCAAGTACCAATTTTTTGATCAACGCAGAAAAATGTTCTCTGGATATTTCTACTTCATCTTCGCAGATTTCGCCTATTCCCATAATGTAACGATCGAATCGATCACGACATAACTGGGCATTTATCTCCGAAAGCACCTTAAAAAATTGCTCTGCCGCCAGTACGTGAGGCCCGGCAACTGGCACCATTTTGGCAAACGCTAAAGCGGCATCTTTCACTACCTTCCGGTGCCGCATCACACCTTTAGACAACGTTGTCATAGTCTTACGCCTTGCAGGGCTTCATGATTTAGTTCTTCGAAATCATATCGAAGTACTATGAGGGCTACAACGACTAGATAAATATGGGGTGATCCTCCCGTTGATAAACACACGGTAATGTTAGTTCCCCCTCACCGGCGAGAACAATTGCGAACTTCCGCTCCTCGCTCAAAGCAGACTGTCAGATTTGGTGATGCTCTACCTGCGAAACCTGTCAGCTCAAGTCTGAGCAAATACAGATAAACGGTCTCGCGCTTTTCCCCTGATTCTTACCTAAAGATTCTGTAAATCCGTTGTGGAACACGACATGCAATAAAAAGCCGCAAGCAGTTTTCCGCTTACGGCGACAGGTTCGGTAATGATGGTCTCTGGCGATCAGGCGGCTTTAACGGCTCTGATTTTTTGACTGCCAGCCGCATCTGACTCGGTTTTATCGGGTGCAGATTCAGGATTCAGATCGGGCATCTTGCTGGTACGCAGAATATGCTGCACGGTCTCTTTCTGCTCGGCCAGATACAGCCCAAGATTCTCGGCTTGCGTTTCATCCATCTCCATTCCGCTTTGCAGCAGCCAGTCGGTGAACGCTTCTGCCATGTCGAGCAGTTTGTCGTAAGCGTCAGCCTCTTTCTTACTGGCAAATGTCATTTTCTCTTCACCTTTTCTTACGACAACAAATTTTGTTTCAACAGCCATTATGTGCCCCTCACACTGTGTATTTATACAGTATAACACTTTCGGGTTTAGGTTGCAGCGAAAATGTCCTTTTTTGCCTGGCTAAAGGTCGAATGACTGACGCGCCCCCTGCGGTGGTGCTAAGCGAGATAGGTTGTGCGAAGTTTGGCGAACAGCTCGTGTACGGAATATCCCTTCATCGGAGTAACAAACACGGTGTCATCCCCGGCGATTGTCCCCAAAATGCCTTCGCTACGTCCGTGCGAGTCCAGCATGCGGGCGATCAGCTGTGCCGCACCCGGGCTTGTGCGTAGCACCACCATATGGGCATTATGCTCGGCAGAGAGCACCAGCGTTTTTATCTGACAGGTCGCCACCGGTATCGCAAGCTCAGGAGGAATACAATACGCCATCACCCCACTCGCATTTCTGATGCGAACGGCCCCGGCCTTCGTCAGCATTCTGGATATTTTCGACTGATTGGCGTTCTCAAAACCCAGCGTTTTCAGAGCATCAACAATTTCATTCTGGGAAGCGTATTTCTCTTCCTGCAAAAGCTGCATAAAAACGGTAGCAAGTGATTGCTCATCGGACATCATCATCTCCTCTTCCCGGCGTGTCAGGATGCAGTCAAGCCTGGTATCATTATTCTGTTGAACGGGCATTCTGAAGGTTAAAGACTGAATGAAGCTTTAACAAACGACACACCAAAAAGCAGTATTAACATATTTTATCGAAGATGGGCCAGTAAATGAACGTGGCTCGGGGTGTTTTCGGCATTCAGTAAGAGTCGCCATCCTGTCATCACCTGAAACCGCTCCGACGGGGGCAGCAAGAGTAGGTGACAGGAGACAATGTTTATTGTCGTCTTGCTGAAAGAGTTGGACAGGCAACGATAACGACTTTATGGTGCGCGCAAAAGTCAACGCCATAGCGAGTAACAGGATATGAAGACCCGATATACCGCACATGCGGTATATCGGGGGCAGAATTACTTAATAATGGCTTCGACAATAGAGAGATAATAAGGCGTATGAATGACCCTGTTGATTTTCAGGTCTGCCTCATCAAGCATTGCGGCCAGTTCTTGTTCAGTACGCGCCCGACCCCCATCAAAGCTGGTCAAAAGCAGTAAATCAATTTCATACCGGCCAACTTCATTATTATTCTCCTTAATGACGGGTTCCATAATTAAAATTTTCGAATCTGCTTTCATGGCACCTCGGCACGTTTTTAATATTTTTTTCGCCTTTTCATCAGACCAGTCCATGATAATATATTTCAGCATGTAGATATCGGCAGTGGGGCATTTTTCGAAAAAGCTACCTGACTCCGTATGCCATCGGGAGTCATCGTTAAGTTGATGAAGGATATTTTTTTCCAGTACATTTTGCTGATCAAACAAAATTCCACGCAGACTCGCATGCTTACGTAACACGCATAAAAGCAGGTTACCATAGCCCCCAGCGATATCCACAACCGTTGCATTTGGCGGAAAATCATAAGACGCAACGAGGACTTCATTCTCAATTTTCGACATGGATGACATGCCGGCATGAAAATCATTATCACTGGGTGAGTCGGTTTGCTGATTCCAGTAATCGTAAAAGGGCATACCAAAAATACTGTCAAAAACGGGGCCTTCTTTGAGGATATCGTCCAGGCGTGCCGCAGGCTCCCAGAATGTTTTGTCTGTCAGCATTAATATTGCAGAGCGTAATGAATGGCTGTGGTTTTTGCACAGAAAGTGGGCTGCTGGGGTCAGCGAAAAATAGCCTTTGTCAGATTCTTCAAATACTTTTCTGGAGGTGAGGATCCGCATGACACGTTGAAGCGACTGCGCATCAACACCCAGTTCCTGAGCCAGTTCATCGTGTGTTTTGGGCCCTTCTGTAAGGTGGTCAGCCACACCAAGTAGCGTGACGGAACGCAGCGCGGCAGGCCATAGATAGCTCATGCTTTGTTCCAGTAAATAGATACCCTGCTTACAATCCTGCATTGAAACTGTATTTTCACTTATCATAATAGTTCCTTTATATTACAGAGAAATTGATTTTTGCAGTTGCAGCTCGAAAGCTGAATGAAAACTGTATCAGTCATCAATAAATTTAAAACCTCCCCAACCAAAAATGGAGAGTAAGGATATAGGTACAGTAAATGCAGCCGTGTAAATCAAACCAGCCAAAAAAATGATAATTAAAAATAAAAAATTCCAATAATATTTTAATTTACACCAAAGATATTTAATCTCCTGAATTTGCATGGAATAAATGAAATTTCCTAAACACATGCAAAAACCCTTACGTAGCGCCGACAGGCTATATGGTTGAAAACCCACAAGATAACCTTACAAAGCGCGAAAAACGCTTTTATCTCATGACTATTTGCCCAAAACGGGTATCTCTCCTATCCTCTCTGGCATGAAAAAGTTTCTTCGTTTTTCAACAATTCAGCGCAGCATATTTATTTTTTCACGGTAGATGCACTGAATAATTTCAATGTCACACAGGCTCTGTCTTTTAAAGCGGAGACCCTTTTGCACGTTCAATAATTTCTGCCCTTACAGCCTGTGTCTGAGTCATCTGTAGAAGTGGAGGAATGACATGTCGGTGAAAGCTTATGGTGCTCGTGAAGGTACTCGCCCCCTTGAGCCAATGACGATTTTTCGCCGTCAGCCAGGCTGTGATGATGTTCAAATACAAATCGCATTTTGCGGGATTTGCCACTCCGACATTCATCAGGTCCGTTCAGAATGGGCGGGAACGCTGTATCCCTGCGTCCCGGGGCATGAGATCGTGGGGCGCGTGATCGCGGTCGGCAGCCATGTGCCGCACTTTCGGCCTGGGGACCTGGTCGGCGTCGGCTGCATTGTGGACAGTTGCAGACATTGTCAGGACTGCGCGGAGGGGCTTGAAAATTATTGTGACCAGTTGACCATGACCTACAATGGGCCTTCTGCGGATGCACCCGGTCATACGCTGGGGGGATATTCGCAGCAGATTGTGGTACATCAGCGTTATGTTCTGCGGATCCGACATCCTGAAAGGCAACTGGCCGCTGTCGCTCCCCTGCTCTGTGCAGGAATCACCACTTATTCACCCCTTCGTCACTGGCAGACGGGTCCCGGTAAAAAGGTAGGCGTTGTCGGTATTGGCGGATTAGGCCATTTAGGCATTAAGCTGGCGCATGCCATGGGGGCACACGTTGTTGCCTTTACCACGTCAGACGCAAAGCGTGATGCCGCAAAAGCGCTCGGAGCCGACGAGGTGGTCTTATCTCATCATGCCGCTGAAATGGAAGAGCACGCCAGAAGTTTCGATTTCATTCTGAATACCGTTGCTGTCGCACACAGTCTTGAACCGTTCATCGCACTGCTAAAACGTGATGGAACCATGACCCTGGTCGGTGCTCCCGCTACGCCACACCCTTCACCGGAGATATTCAGCCTCATTGCAAAACGGCGCACGCTTGCAGGCTCAATGATTGGGGGGCTGCCGGAAACCCAGGAGATGCTGGATTTTTGCGCAGAGAAGGGGATCGTTGCCGACATTGAGTTGATTCACGCCAGCCAGATTAACGACGCTTACGAACGCATGCTTAAAGGCGACGTACACTATCGTTTTGTCATGGATAACGCGACGCTGGAACCCTGACGCAGAATGAATAACGTCTGATGAGTAAAGACTGAAGAGTGCCTTAACAAACGACATGCCAGAAAGGGCGAAAATAAATCAGCCAATGAACAACGCGCAGGATGTTGCCTGTGTTCAGTAAGAGGCACACTCTTTTTTAATTTCACTGTCAATGACACTGGCTGAGCCATGCTCTACAAGCCCTTTAAACTTACGCTTAAGGGCGATGCCCTCAGGCGAGCAATCCTTTGACTCGGCAATCTCCACTGCGGCACTGTAAGCGTTGTAACACCGATCCACATCCTGCACATCATGCTTACACAGACTGAAATAGCGAAATGTCTCGTCTGGCTGCCTCACCATCGTTTTAATCTGATCATTATTCGTGATGGTGTTCAGAAAGCCGGGAAGTAACGTAATACCGGCGACAACCGTGACGATGAGGGCGAAAAATACGCTCACTTTGAACAGCATATTGGCGTCTCCGGCAGCCTGATGTTAAAACGAGGCTTTACAGTGCGAGAGGATGGTCGTCACAGCCTTCTTCACCTCGGGTGCGTTCGGGGCATAAAAAACGTCGACGTCTGTCATATGCTTACCCGATGAAGAGACCTCAATCCAGCCCACAAGAGTATTACTGCTGTCTTCCAGGTTGAACCGATCCGTATCATTCGATAAGGGGGAATCTTCCTCCACGACAAAATTCTGCTTACGCGCCTCATAGAGAAGGCAGTCTTCTACCGCAGCCTTGCGACCTTCAATGCTCGCCGTTTTGACGTCCGGATGTAGCCCTACCCGGCCCATGTCAACGCAACCACACAACAAGAACATAAGAAAAAGGACAGGAAATTTCTGCATAAAGCCTTCCGGATTAGCCTAACGTGATCAGAGGGTAAGAATATAAACCGCAGCATCAATACCGTATCAACGAAAGTGAAGTGCCATTTTACTCACACTATACGCCCCCCGGACCGGTGTCTCTAGTCTCTACCCGGACGTATTTTATTCGTCATCTCACTCGTCGGGTAAACATCTTTTGAGTGACGAACGCACCGAATGCGGTCTCGCCGCAGTAACAGGTGACATGATTGTTAATTACCCCACAGGTAATCGCCGCAATATGCTCTTCCGTTTAATCCTCTGGCGTCATACTCAATACAATTCATGCCGATAATCCGTTATACCGCCTGTGAAAATGAGCAGCGTTAAGCCTGATTATCGTCATTACCGTCGAATAAGAGTTGCGTAAACGTAAGTGAGTCAGATGAAAAGACTGAGCAACAGAGTGCTGGCTTTAAGCATTCTCCTGCCGGCAGTGTTAATTATTTTGCTGTCCTCGGGCATGGCCGTTCATCAGTTGAAAAGAGAAACGGCGATCACGGCAGGCATTCTGATGAAGCAGATTGATCGTGTGACGGGAATAGCCCGCCATGCCACCCGCATTACCGCTGAGATGGCGGACCGACCCTGTGACGAAATCCTCGAAAAAATGACCTCCGTCGGGGCGTTGCCCTATATTCGCAACACAGGACTGATTCGCGATGATAACCTGGTCTGCTCGTCGGTCACCGGCGCAAAGATCCGCAACGCCTCCGAGCTCTACGGTACCCGCCTTTCAACTGGCGGAGGGGGAGTACGAATATTCTCTCTTTCCGGTACGACAAGCGTACCCGGACAGCAGGCGGTCATTTATGCGGCGGACGCCGGCCACGGCATGACGGCGTTCAGCGTGGTGGACGCCCGCCATTTTACCGACCTGATGAACGCCCTGGATAACGAAACGCACGCGGCGCTGCAGCTGCAATTCAGTGGCGGCCCCGTTATATCCGGACAGAAAAAAATCAGTGCCCATTCCCCGGCCTTCCGTGCGGCGTTCCACTCTCCGTACAGTCAGGCACACCTGCTCGTCCAGACGCCCGTCAGGTCGCTTCTCCATCCGGGTCTGCGCAACATTCTGTTTCTGGGACCACTGTCGCTTTTGCTGACACTGATCGCGCTCTATGTCTGGCGGCACTGGCATTCGAAAAAGCTCTCTCTGGCCGATGAAATCCGAAAAGGTATGGATGCAGGTGCGTTTTCAGTGCACTACCAGCCCATCTGCGAGACGGCAACCGGCAAGTGTGCCGGGGCAGAAGCCCTGATACGCTGGCAGCAGAAAGATGGCAGTTTCATTTCACCGGACGTTTTTATCCGGGCCGCTGAAGAACACGGCATGATTATCAGCCTGACACGGCATCTGTTTACCCTGATAGCGGAAGATGTCAGCCACTGGAAGGTGACCACCCCCTTTCATCTCAGTGTGAATATTGCCGCGGCGCACCTGGCCGATGAGGCCTTTACCAAAGACGTGCTGCGACTGTGGGTGACGCTCGCCTCCTCCCTTAACCTGGTACTGGAAATCACCGAACGCAGCCTGGTTGAGGACGCCGACAGAGCCTCGGAAAAACTGAACGAACTGCGTCAACGTGGCTGCAAAGTGGCCGTGGATGATTTCGGGACTGGCTACTGTTCGTTGAGTTTGCTGCAACGTTTGCCGGTGGATTACCTTAAAATCGACAAAAGCTTTATTGATACATTGAGTTCTGCCGGAACAGACACGCCCATCCTGGACACCATCGTTGGCCTCAGTAAACGTCTTGGTCTGACCACCATCGCCGAAGGCGTAAGCACCACCTGTCAGGCCGACTGGTTAAGAGAGAACGACGTGCCGTACGCTCAGGGGTTCCGGTATGCCAGGCCCATGCCCTCACCGACTTTTTATCAATGGTATAGCCGATAAAATACGCTAACCGGGCGTGACAAAATAGGTCGATGCGACTTCAGACTCAAAGCATGGACTTATCTGTTCCTGATATGCCATGATAAGAGTTGGTTAAATTTTTGTATTAACTTTTAGAATAATTTTAATACAAAATGGCATACTTATTCAGGCGATGAGCGATGGCGTACTTGGATTATTTATTAACGTTTATAGAAAGCAATCCGGCTCTGGCCATTGGTTTTAACCTTATTCTGCTGGTCATTTCAGGATTCTTTGCGCACCTGATGTGCAAATTCCTGCTGATCAAAGTGGTGCGTAAGGTCTTCTTTTCCAGCCATAAACAGGATGTACCTCTGGAAAAAGATCGGCGTATTGCTGAAAAGCTGTCTAATTTTATCCCGGTCATCATTGTTTATTACGTCCTGCAGTTTATGCCGAATATGCCGGCATCGCTGGTGACGGCCATCAATACCATTTGCGGAATTTTATTCTTTATTTTCCTCTCTGTTTTCTTTAATGAAATGCTCGATATTGTGAACAGCTCTTATTTACGCAAGACGAAGCGTAAAAATCACTCTATCAAAGGCTATATTCAGATAGGAAAAATTTTTATTCACGTCATTGCCGCGATCATGATCCTCGCGGTGATGTCGAATAAGTCCCCCGCTATTATTATTTCCAGTCTCGGGGCCGTCGCCGCCGTACTGATGCTGGTGTTTCAGCATACCCTGCTTTCGCTCGTCGCCAATGTCCAGCTTTCGTCGAATGACGTTCTGCAACTGGGCGACTGGATAGAAATGCCCGATAAGAATCTGAGCGGTGAAGTCACCGATATTGCGCTGCATACGATTACTATTCGAAACTGGGATAATACGATTTCGCGTATTCCAACCAAAAACTTTCTGACCGAAACCTATACCAACTGGCAGGCCATGTTTTCATCAGGTGCGCGGCGAATTATGCGCAGCACCACGATCGATCAACACTCGGTTAAATTTCTCACTCAGGAGACGCTGGCCCCGATGCTGGCCCTGCGCGGGACAACTGAACCGCTGGCAAAACTCATCGATGGTCGCGACCCAATGGGTGTGCCGGACAGCTGGTTTATGGATAACGGCCTGACGAATTTAACACTCTTTCGTCACTACCTGATGGCCTGGCTCGCCGACCGTCCGGATATTATAAAAGATATGTATATTGTGGTGAGAACGTTAAAGCCCACGCCCTCGGGGATCCCGCTGGAGGTCTATTGCTTTACCTCATCGACGCTGTGGATGGAATATGAGAATACGCAGTCAGCTATCTTTGAATACATCACCGCTGTCGCCGGCCAATTCTCCCTGCGCTTGTACCAGTATCCGGCAGGTCACGATTTCTGGCGTTTATCGCAGGAAAGCAACCTTCGGGACCGCGCGCCACCTTCAGGTGAACGCTAATCGTTCCATGAACGGCCCGCGCACTGAGGCGAGAAAGAGATTCAGCTCTTGAGTGACATGGGTTTCTCGCCACCCGGAGGTAATCCAAACACTTTACGCACCCACGTCAGAAACGCACCATAGGGGCGCCCCAGGCACAGCATCATCACGGCGGCCCCCAGCGTTCCATATATCAACCGGCTTCCCGTAGCCCCGCTGAAAGCAATAATCATGGCGTAGAGGGGCACCTGAAAAGTGACCAGCGCAACACTGTCCCACAGCAGCTGAGAAATCCGACTTTCCCCTGCATGCTTCATCACCCAATCCCGCCATACGCCGTAGGGTCGCGCCACCGGCACCATCAAAACCGCGCCCAACAGGCGGGCATGCATCACTTGCTCCCACGACATCCCTGCGATTACGCGCTCGTTAATCATGCCCGTGGTCGTGAAAAAGAGGATCAGGGCGGTGGTATCTGCAATAAATGCCCTTCGACGGTTAGCCTGCGGTGGGTATTGAGACAAATGTGATTCCCTGTGACGGCGTAATGAGACCGCTGATGATGAGCAAAAGAGATTAAAACTATAGCATTTAACCAGGAAGCGCTCCGGCAGGCCTAATTTTGGTACCGTGCGCATTGCTGTTATTAACTCCCTGCTTTTAAACTCATCACATATGAAATACCATATACATCATCATTCCCCTTCGAGGTCAGCCATGCTACAGCCTGTTTCACTTTTTAAACTCCTTGCCGATGAAACACGGTCGACTATCGTCATGTTGCTCAGGGAGTCCGGGGAGATGTGCGTCTGCGATATTTGCGCTGTCACCACTGAGTCTCAGCCTAAAATATCTCGCCATATGGCGCTGTTACGCGAAGCCTCGCTGGTCATCGACCGTCGAGAAGGGAAATGGGTCTATTACCGGCTCTCTCCTCATATGCCTGCCTGGGCAGCGCAGATTATTGAAACGGCCTGGAATTGCGAGCGTGAAAAATTACGCACTATGCTTGCTCACACCTCCTGCAGCGCATGCTGAAGACGCGAATACATACGTTTAATCAAATATAAAGGATGTCATTGATGTTACTGGCCGGGGTTATCTTTTTATTCACCATCATTCTGGTTATCTGGCAGCCCCGGGGACTGGGGATTGGCTGGAGCGCCACGCTGGGCGCAGGGCTGGCCTTACTGACAGGCGTCGTTCACCCGACGGATATTCCCGTGGTGTGGCAGATCGTCTGGAATGCGACGGCAACCTTTATCGCGGTGATCATCATCAGCCTGTTACTCGATGAATCTGGCTTTTTCGAATGGGCAGCGCTGCACGTTGCCCGCTGGGGAAAGGGTCGGGGACGATTGCTCTTTACCTGGATTGTCCTGCTGGGTGCGATGGTCGCTGCGCTCTTTGCCAACGATGGTGCCGCACTGATTCTGACCCCTATCGTTATCGCGATGCTGCTGGCACTGGGGTTCAGTCGGGGCTCCACGCTTGCTTTTGTTATGGCTGCAGGATTTATCGCCGATACGGCCAGTTTGCCCCTGATTGTTTCTAATCTGGTCAATATCGTCTCGGCAGACTTCTTCAGGCTTGGATTCAGTGAATACGCCGCCGTGATGGTGCCGGTTAACCTTGCCGCCATTGCCACAACGCTTGGGATGCTGCACCTGTTTTTCCGCAAAGACATCCCGGCTGTGTACGATGTTTCGCTTTTAAAGAAACCTCAAGAAGCCATTCGCGATGCCGGTACCTTTAAAACAGGCTGGCTGGTGCTGGTGTTATTGCTGGTCGGATTCTTTGGTCTTGAGCCGCTGGGGGTTCCGGTTAGTCTGGTCGCGGCCGTTGGAGCATTCATTCTGTTTGCCGTCGCCCGCAAAGGCCACGCCATTAATACGCGTAAAGTTCTAAAGGGTGCGCCCTGGCAAATTGTGATCTTCTCGCTGGGTATGTATCTGGTGGTCTACGGTTTGCGAAATGCCGGTTTGACCCATTTCCTCTCGTCCATTTTGAACCAGCTGGCAGAAGAGGGGTTATGGATAGCCACGCTCGGAACGGGCTTCCTGACGGCGTTTCTCTCTTCCGTGATGAACAATATGCCCACCGTACTGGTCGGCGCCCTGTCGATTGATGGCAGCACAGCAACCGGCGTGATTAAAGAAGCGATGATTTATGCCAACGTGATCGGCAGCGATTTGGGGCCTAAAATTACCCCTATCGGCAGTCTGGCTACCTTGCTTTGGTTACATGTGCTGTCGCAAAAAAATATTAATATCACCTGGGGTTATTACTTCCGCGTGGGCATCGTCATGACACTTCCGGTGCTGTTTATCACGCTGGCCGCGCTGGCGCTTCGCCTCTCTTTCACTTTGTAATGAGATACTGAAATGAGCAACATCACTATTTATCACAATCCTGCCTGCGGAACGTCACGTAACACGCTTGAAATGATCCGTAATAGCGGCACTGAACCTGAGATTATTTATTATCTCGAGACGCCACCGTCACGTGAGGAGCTGGTCAAACTCATTCAGGATATGGGTATCGACGTACGGGCGCTGCTGCGTAAGAATGTCGACCCCTTTGAAACGCTGGGCCTCGCAGAAGATCGGTTTACGGACGATCAGCTCATCGACTTTATGGTGCAACATCCCGTGCTGATTAACCGGCCCATTGTTGTCACGCCGCTTGGTACGCGGTTATGCCGCCCTTCTGAGGTCGTACTGGATATTCTTCCTGATGCGCAGAAAAAGGCGTTCACCAAAGAAGATGGTGAGCAGGTGGTTGATGATAAGGGACATAGAGTGGACGCTTCACGCCGCTAAAATCATTGCGCTGAAGCCATAAAAAAACCCGCACTGGGCGGGTTTTTTTGTTATCAGTTTAGCTTAACTGCTCAGACTATTGTCTTCATCGCTATCGTAAGTGTCACTGATAATGAGCGCGACTTACAGCGGAGAAACGTTGCCCGCTGCTGGGCCTTTAGCGCCATTTTCAATGGTGAAGGAAACTTTCTGACCTTCATCAAGGGATTTGTAGCTGTCGCTCTGAATTGCAGAGAAATGTACGAATACATCTTTGCTGCCGTCGTCAGGAGTGATAAAACCAAAACCTTTATCAGAGTTAAACCATTTTACTAAACCAGTCATTTTATTAGACATAGATACTTCCTTAATTTTTTTGAGCCACTAAGCGCGGCGATGATGGCCTGTATTTAGAGAGTGACTTATTTGGCACTTAGGAGGAGGCTCATGAAGAAGAGTATCTATTGATAACACCTGAACTGAGGACTGCTTTACTAAACTGCTTTAATAAGGTCTGTATTCCAAACCGATGACGCTATTAAGACATAGAAAAATTTATTAAGCAAAGTTTTTATTTTTTATTATAACCACTTAAACACCCGGATGGCTGTATGGCTATTAACATATGCAATTAAACGAAGCGGCACAAACGTGAAAACCACGGATATTGTTTACCCTATTCCCTCCGGTTTTTTGGGACCCGTGGTGTGTAAAAGCGTCATTCGCGCTTCGCTAAGTCTGCCAGGGCAAAACGGCCCCGTTCCGCGACGGAGGGGGACAGGTCAGCAGCAAGTAGATTTGCCAGATAAACGGCGTCTTCGCCTAAATTATCGAGCTCTTTAATCAGCATTTCACCTGCGACACGTCGCACCATGGCCGAGCGATCGAGGGTTGCCCGTTTCAGGCACTCAAGAAAGGTACTCGTCTTGGCTATCCTGCGTTCGTTCAAAACAGGTACCCGACGCCGCAGGCCGTATGCTTTGTCAATCCAATGCCACCTTTTCCCTTCAGCCCAGACGAATTTTCCGTCAAGCAGGCAGCGCCAGGCTTTTGCGCGGAGCGTAGGCTGGACCGACAGTTCTGCAATTTCGCCGAGCGCGGTATCTAACCCCCCAGTACGCCCTGCCTGCATGAAAATAGTGGCAACCGGGCCTGACGTTGAGGAAATAAGACGCTTTTTAAGTGCCTGGACGACTTTATCCATTGTGAGGATCGCTAAAAGACTCTTTTTTTCTGCATCGCCCATTCTTCCCCAGGAATTCCAGTAAGGAAGCGTAATAAACAAAACATCAACGATAATATCCGCATCGGATAACTCTGCGATCAAAGGCAGAGCCTCACATGCGGCGTTCCTGACCTGGGGTACCCAGTCATTCAGCCGTCTGACGGCAAGGGCAAATAAAAAAGAATTGGGTGCTTTTACGCATAAAGTCCTTAACGCCCTTTCCCGGCGAAAACCATCCGGGTGACACATATCCAGCCAGGAGAGAGACCCCATCCAGTGACAGGACAACCCGATGTGTTGTGGAGGAGGTAATGATACGGACGATGAAAGCGTGTCACGGATGAGACGATCCCAGTCATCAAGGTTTTTCAGAGGTAGCGTCGAGGTCGCCGCAATAAAGGGCGAGATATCAGGCCTGATGCGTTGGTATAAAATATCGAAGGTAAGCGATTTTTTAACAGAGGCAATTATTTCCTGTTGAAGATTATCCTGCAAAAGTTTGCGCATTTTTCCCCTGAGATTTTTTGCGGATGAGACTCTTCTATAAAGTCGCATTCGTCGCGCAAAGTCAACGTACGCCTCTCTCAGTGCCCGAGGTGGGCATGAAAAGAGGCGCAACGGTAAACCTCCTCTACTCCATGGTCAGGACGATCCGATAGCGCGCTTTCCCCTCTCTCAATTTTGCCAGCGCCTCGTTTGCCTTCGACAAAGGCATCACCTCGATGACAGGCAGGGCCTGAAAGAGATGACTGAAACGCAGCGCCAGTTCGGTTTCAACCGGCGTGCTGACAAAGGATCCGGACAACGTGCGTTCTCCACCCACCATGACGCCGGGCATGACGTGTACAGGGGTTCGGCCTGCCCCCAGCAGAATGACCTTGCCCTGCGGAGCAAGCAGGGGCAGCAGCAAAGACACCCGTTCCGCATCCGGTGCTGTTGCCAGCATATATTTCACCGGCCCCAGGCTTTTTAAGTGCGCCACCCACTCGTCCGAGGTGCCATCAATATAGTGATGACTACCCAGTTCACGCGCCGCGGCTTCTTTGTCACGTCCACGGCCAATACTGATGACCTCAAACCCCATTTTATGGGCGTACTGAATAGCCATATGCCCCAAACCGCCTATCCCCAGAATCACCACGCGATCCCCGGCTCGGGCACCGGAATGGCGGAGCGCGTTAAAGGTGGCGGTTCCGGCACACAATACAGGCGCGGCGTGGAGGGAAGAGAGTTCGGCAGGTATGTTAATTAACGCGGTATGGCGCATGACGACATACTCCGCATAGCCTCCATCACAGCTCAGCCCGGGCGTGAGTTGGTTTTCACACAGGTGGAACTGTCCGTTCCGGCAAGGCCCGCAGTACTGACAGTACCCCCCCAGTCGCCCCACGCCGACGCGCTGTCCCGCCTTCCAGATATCAGGCACCGCCTTACCTCTGCGGGTGATATAGCCCACAATCTCATGACCCGGGATCCGGGGTTGCGCCCCGGTTTGCGGGGATTTTTCGCTGTCACTGAGATCCGCGCCGCACACGCCGCAGGCTTCAATTTTAATCAATACTTCATCAGCCGCAGGTACGGGGATCGGTCTTTGCACCCGTTCAAGTACCCCCGGAGAGGCAATCTGCATCGCACAGAACGTTGTTGTCACGAAAAGTCACCTTGAGTGTGAGAGAACCTTGCCTTGCAAAGGCGGGGAGAAAGCACAACGTCGCGTTGCCTGAAAATAACCTTGCCACACGTGTTTTACCCCGTGCGGCAGATTCATCAGGCGTTACGACCCGCCATGACGCCACCATCGATATCCCAGATAGCCCCCGTCACCCAGCCAGTTTTGTCAGAGAGCAGGAATGCCACGGTCTCAGCGATATCTTCCGGCGTCCCGACACGGCCAACAGGATGGAAGCTGTCAAAGCTGGTCATGACCTCTTTGACGTCGTCTTTCGGGATAAAGCCTTCATAAATCGGCGTATGTACGACGGCTGGAGAGACGGCGTTCACCCGGATCCCTTTTGCACCCAGTTCAATCGCCAGGTTTTTGGTCAATGCGTGCAGGCCTGCTTTTGCCATGGAGTATGCAGAAGACGGTGTGGCGCCAATCGCCTGCTGCGCCCACATAGAGCCAATATTAACGATAGCCCCTTTAATACCGGCATCCACCATATTGCGCACCACGTCGCGGGTAATGAAGAACGTCGCGCGGTTGATACTCATGTACATGTCGTAGTCGGAGATCTCATTTTCAATAAACGGTTTCGGGAAGAAGACACCGGCTGCATTCACCAACAGGCTAATATCTTTATGTTCAGCATTGATGATCTCCATCACATGCTTCATGCCCTCTTCTTTCATCAAATCGGCAACGATAATGGACACCTGCCCCTGTGCGGCCAGCGCCTGACGGGCCTTTTCGGCTTTGTCCTGACGGTTGCCCACCAGCACAACGCTGCCTCCCTCTTCCAGCACGCGTTTCGCTGTTGCGAAACCCATACCACTCGTCCCACCGACCACTAACAGTTTTTTACCGGCAAAAGATGCGTTCATCGCTAACCTCTTAAAATCATTTGATTGTCGTGGATAAGAAGCCTGCTTCTCATCGTATGACGCCAGAATGCCACCCTCAATGGGGCTTGACGACTGAGAAGAAATTGCGACACAGGAAAGAAAATCTTTCTCGCTACGATATAATGAAACCTAAAACCCATCAGGGAGCCTGAAATGCGATCGTTAAACCGCCTGAAATGGCTGCACGCCTTCGAAGCTACCGCACGGCACGGCAGCTTTACCGGCGCTGCCAATGAGCTTGGCGTCACTCCCGCGGCTGTCGGGCAGTTAGTTCGTTCACTGGAAGACTGGGTCGGCCACCCGCTTCTTCATCGCACCCGTAGCGGCAAAGAACGCTTAACGCTGGTTGATGAAGCGCGGGAAGCGCTACAGGACATCACTCAGGGTCTGGACAAACTGGAAGTGGGCCTGAATAAATTACGTGGACGGCGCGCGCGCTCTGTTGTGGTGGTGACCGCCTCACAAGTGCTGATGATGAACTGGCTGATGGATCGCCTGAACCGATTCTCTGAAACGCATGACACGATCGATTTACGCCTTAACGTGACTGAAAAGCTGATGGACGTGTCGCATGGCGAGGCAGATATCGGTATTCGCTGCGGCCAGGGAGACTGGCCCGGCCTGAATAAAACCTGGCTGATGGATGAAGAAGCGGTGCTGGTCTGTAGCCCACGCCTTGTTCCGCCGGATAAAATCGCCTGCAGCGAGTGGCTGGCCACGCAAAAACTCATTCATGATGACACCCCTCATCCCGGGGCTAATTTCCCCTCATGGGAAGAGGTTCTGCAGACCGTAGGCGCACCCGAAGCGCGTGAGAATGGACTGCATATCAACTCTACCTCTGCCGTGATCCTTGCTGCTCTGAGTGGCCGTGGCGTGGCTATCGTGCGCGCTGCGCTGGTAAAGAAACTGATTCAAACCGGGCAGCTTGCCCAGTTGCATCCCGATCATCGCTGGCCTCTCACCTGGTCTTATTACCTGGTGACGCCGCCGCACAGCATTATGCGCCATGAGGTCAGCGTCTTTCACGACTGGCTCCTGCAGGATGTCATGTCGGAAAACGCATAACCCCTTCAGACCCACCCCGTTGACTCTCATCGTCAGCGGGGGCCTCCTTGATATTCACGACATAGAATTTCTTCTCTGCCTCGCAAGAATAACTGATTTGTTGAAGCTCTCAGGCTCTCTGATAATCGCCTCACTGAACGGTAATGCAGCCGGATAACGCATCTGGCGCGTTGCCCCATCCCCGAACGAAGGAGTGCCCCATGTTTTTAAACTGGAATGAATATCGCAGCAGCCTGCTCGCCACCGTTGGAAAGTTTGCCAAACTGCAGCCAGAGTTTATGAAAGGCCTGCAGCAGATGGATAAAGGGGCCTCTGAACACAAGCATCTCGATCCGAAAACACACGAGCTGATCGCCCTGGCCGTCGCCGTCACCACCCGCTGTGATGGCTGCCTGGCAGTGCACGTTGATACTGCGGTGAAACATGGCGCAACGCGTGAAGAGATCGCCGAGGCGCTGTCCGTCGCGATTAGTCTGAATGCCGGTGCCGCGTTGACCTATACCGCGCGCGCACTGGATGTTTACGACAATTTGCCCACCCGATAACCCAGCTTACGGCACCCAACGGGTGCCGTACTGTTAAAGAAAATGATGTTACTGAATTCTGACTTCTCACAACGGGCCATCGTTACCCCTGACGATTATCAGTGGGTACGCTCGCCACAGTCTGGCGTGGAACGCGTCATGCTTGATCGAATCGGTCAGGAAAACGCGCGGGCCACGAGTCTGGTCAGGTATGCCCCTGGCTCCACCTTTCCCGAACATACTCATCCGGGTGGAGAGGAAATTCTGGTATTAAGCGGCACGTTCACTGAAAACAATGTTGATTATCCGGCAGGCTGGTATCTGCGAAGCCCGGAGGGTTCTTCGCATCGCCCGTCCAGTCTGGAGGGCGCGACGCTGCTGGTGAAACTGCGGCAAATGGCCGCGGATGAGCACCGGTTCGTCAGGATAAACACGCGGGACAGTCAGAACTGGCAGGCGCATCCTGACAGGCTGATTTGCCCCCTCTATGCCAGCCCTACGGAAACGGTGCATCTTCAGAAAGTCACCGCAGGAAAACAGCTGCTGTGTGGGACGCTTCCCGCAGGCGCGGAGCTCTTTATTCTGCAGGGCGAGCTGTACGCCGGTGAAGAACCGTATCAGCAAGGTAGCTGGTTAAGACTTCCCCCTGGCGACATGCCCGCGCTGATCGCCGCGAGTGCCGGCGTCACCGTTTACCTGAAGACCGGGCATCTGAGTCCCGCAACCCTTACCGGAGTACCATCGTGAAGCACAGCAACGTTATCATCATCGGCGCGGGCGTGAGCGGGCTCTATGCAGCCTCTCTTCTGGAAAAAGCAGGCCTCAGCTATCAGCTCATTGAAGCACGGGAAAGAACGGGCGGCCGGATACTGTCGAGCGCGGTTTACGCTGGACACTCTACGGACACGCATGTCGATATGGGCGCGACCTGGTTCTGGCCAGATATCCAGCCAGGCCTGGCTCAGCTCATCAAAGAGCTGGGTATCCCCGCCATCGCTCAGGCTCGTCCAGGCGAGATGCTTTTTGAGCGTCATCATGATGCCGCGCCGGACCGCTATCCTGCTTATCAGACCTCCCCGGAATCATACAGACTTCAGGGCGGGATGCAGGCCCTGACAACGGCGCTCGTGCAGCAGCTCCCGCCACAGAAGATTTTACTCGGTCAGCAGGTGACTCACGTCACGCGTAGGGGTGACGTGATACAGGTACAGAGCGCATCCGCTGAAAACGATCGGCAGATCGCCACCTGCGATCATCTTTTTCTTGCTTTACCGCCAGCGCTGGCGGCGAAAATAACCTTTTCCCCCGCCCTGCCGGAAAGGCTCATCGCCAACTGGCGTAACACCGCGACATGGATGGCGCCGCAGGCAAAATACGTTGCGCTTTATCGCACCCACTTCCTTCAGGAGCAGGGTCTTTCCGGCGATGCCAGCAGCCGAATCGGTCCGATGGTGGAAATTCACGATGTCTCCGAACCGGATTCAGGCATCACGGCGATCTTCGGCTTTATTGGCGTGCCCGCGGTCACCCGACGAACGGTATCGGAAACGGTTCTTAAAAATTTGTGCCGTGCGCAACTCGTTCGGCTGTTCGGCCCCGCAGCAGAAAAACCAGAAGCGGAAATGATCAAGGACTGGGCGGCGGATCCTTTCACCGCAACCGAACAGGATCTGTTGCAGGAGAATGGGTATAGCGTGCCAGAACCCGTTGAGGCCCACGGAAACTGGGCGGGGAAAATGAGTGGTATCGCCAGCGAATGGTCGCCGGTTTTTTCAGGCTATCTCGCAGGCGCAATAGACGCGGCGTCAGCGGGTGTGCGAAAGCTGCTCACCTCCGCCTGAAAAAAGAACGTCATTTGTCATAGCGCGCAGTAGGTTCGTTTTGCTGTAAAAACGTCATTCTTATTCAGTGACTTTTCTCACCTCAGTATCAAACGCTGACAGGGATGAACCATCCTTAGCGGTCAAAACCAGTGGCGGCACCGGTTTCCCCGTTTGCTTATCAATTAATACCGAATGCGGTTCGCCGGGCGCAAACAGGTGCGCTTCCCCCCACTGACGCAGGGCGACGACGAGGGGAAAAAGACGTTCGCCCTGGGGCGTCAGGACATATTCCTGATAGGCCGTACCGTCCGAGGCATCCTGACGGTCAAGAATGCCCGCCTCAACCAGCTTATGCAGCCTGTCGGAAAGTATATTTTTCGCCATGCCCAGGCTGCGCTGAAAATCACCAAAGCGGCGCATACCGTCAAAAGCATCCCGAACAATAAGCAGTGACCAGCGATCGCCGATCAGATCCACGGTTCGTGCGACGGGACAGAATGCGTTACTCATGGATTTGTGTGGCTTCATGGTGCCTCCGAACAGGTTAACGATCGCGATCCTCTGGTTGCATTTTAAAACCACCTGACCTAGCATTCAAATGGTTTTAATTTGAAACCAGTTTATAGGGATCATTACGCATGAAAGCGCCGCTTGCTTCACCATCATCTCAACACGCATATCGACCCTGCGCGCCCACGCTCTCGCGCAGCCTGGTGTGGTTGTTTGCCATCGCCAGCGGCTTAAGCGTGGCTAACGTCTATTTTGCGCAACCCTTGTTAGATGCGCTGGCGCAGGATTTTTCGATGAGCCATGCAGCCGTCGGTGGCGTGATTGCCGCCACGCAGACAGGCTGCGCGCTGGCCCTGCTTTTTTTGGTGCCGCTCGGCGATCGGGTGGATCGCCGCCGCTTAATGGGTGTACAGCTGCTGTTGCTCATGAGCGCCCTCATTGCGGTGGGGATGGCGACGTCTGCACCTGCGCTGCTGACAGGCATGGTGGCTATCGGCATGCTCGGTACCGCCATGACTCAGGGGCTGATCGCCTATGCAGCCAGCGCTTCTGCCCCCCACGAACAGGGTCATGTGGTGGGCGCGGCACAGGGCGGGGTGTTCATTGGCCTGCTACTGGCAAGGGTGTTTGCTGGCGGCATCAGCGATCTTGCGGGCTGGCGCGGGGTCTATTTTAGCTCAGCGTTTTTAATGCTTCTCCTTGCGATCCCACTGTGGCGTGGCCTGCCCGCGTTGCCAAAGAGATCGGGTGGGCTAACTTACAGCGATCTCCTGATCTCCATGTTCACGCTACTGCGTGAGGAAAAGGTATTGCAGATCAGAGGAATACTGGCGCTGTTAATGTTCGCTGCGTTTAATATTTTCTGGAGCGCCCTGGTGCTGCCATTGAGTGCGCCACCGTTTAGCTTCTCGCATACGGTAATCGGCAGTTTTGGTCTGGTTGGGGCCATCGGTGCGTTAGCCGCCGCCCGGGCGGGAAAGTGGGCAGACCAGGGTCGAGCGCAAACCACCAGCGCCCTCTCCCTTGGGGTATTAATCCTGGCGTGGTGGCCCCTGTCACAATTGACGACATCATTGTGGGCGCTGCTTGTCGGCATTGTGTTGCTCGACCTTGGCGGGCAGGCGCTGCATGTCACCAATCAAAGCCTGATTTTTCGCACCCGCCCGGAAGCACACAGCCGCCTGGTCGGTCTCTACATGCTCTTTTATGCTGTCGGAAGTGGCGCAGGCGCTATCAGCACTACCGCAATTTATGTTCGTTTAGGCTGGCAGGGCGTATGCCTCGCCGGTGCCCTGGTCAGTCTGCTCGCCCTGCTCTTCTGGTGGGGGACGCGGCGACACGTGACGCAACTGCATTAACCGACTATTGTCTCCTTCACGGGTGCCATGGGTGAAAATGAACGGGCAAAAAATCCCTTCTATACTCACCTTATCCCCCTCAATGGAGCACGCCATGGCCCTACCCGACTTTCACTCTTCTGAACCCTTCACCCTGGGAATTGAACTGGAATTACAGGTAGTGAATCCGCCCGGCTTCGATCTCAGTCAGGATTCGTCAGCGCTTATCGCCGCGGTAAAAGACGACATCAAAGCCGGAGAAGTGAAACATGACATCACCGAAAGCATGCTCGAAATCGCCACGGGCGTCTGTAAAGACATCAGCCAGGCTGCGGCACAGTTTTCAGCCATACAACAGGCAATCCTGCGGGCCGCGGGTGAACATCATGTTCAGATTGCCGGGGGAGGAACGCATCCTTTCCAGAAATGGCAGCGCCAGGAAGTGTGTGACGACGAGCGCTATAACGTCACGCTGGAACGCTTTGGTTATCTGATTTTGCAGGCGACGGTTTTTGGTCAGCACGTTCACGTAGGCTGTCGAAACGGTGACGACGCAATCTACCTGCTGCATGGTTTATCACGTTTTGTGCCGCATTTTATCGCCCTGTCGGCCTCATCGCCTTATATGCAGGGCAGCGATACGAAGTTTGCCTCGTCACGACTGAACATTTTCTCAGGATTCCCCGACAACGGCAAAATGCCGTGGGTAAACAGCTGGCAGGAGTTTGAAGGCCTGTTCCGTCGTCTGCGCTACACCAGCATGATTGACAGCATAAAAGATGTGCACTGGGATATTCGCCCCAGCCCGCATTTTGGTACCGTGGAAGTACGGGTGATGGATACCCCTCTGACGCTCGCCCACGCGATCAACATCGCCGGACTGATTCAGGCCACCGCCCACTGGCTGCTGACCGAACGGCCTTATAAGCACCAGGAGCTGGATTATCTGCTGTATAAATTTAACCGTTTTCAGGCGTGCCGCTACGGTCTGGAAGGCATCCTGACCGACGTCCATACCGGCGAGCAGAAAACCATTGCTGAAGATCTTCACGGGCTGCTGGCGCGCGTCGCACCCTCAGCGGAAAAGCTGGGCGGTGCGAGCGCGATTCAGGAAATTGCCCTGATGCTGAAACAGGGCAAAAGCGAGGCGCAGCGGATGCGGGACTTCATTGCCGACGGCGGCTCGCTGATTTCGCTAGTACAAAAACACTGCGAGCTCTGGGCAACTAGTCCGTAAGCTTGTGTCCCCACTCGCGCAGACGCTGGAACAAGACAAACAGCGCCGGAATGAAGACGATGCCTACCACGGTGGCGACCAGCATGCCGCTGAACACCGTGGTACCTATGATGCGGCGGCTTTGCGCGCCAGCCCCGGTCGCCAGCATCATGGGCAACACGCCGATGATAAACGAGACTGCCGTCATCATCACCGCGCGGAAACGACGCGACGCGCCTTCTCGTGCGGCGTCAATAATCGCCATCCCCTCCATGCGCCGCGCGCGGGCAAACTCGACAATCAGTATGGCGTTTTTCGCCGCCAGCGCGATCAGAAGGACCAGCCCTATCTGCACATAGACATCGTTGGCATAACCGGCAATCCAGAGCCAGACCAGCGCGCCACCGATGGCGAACAACACCGACAGCATGACGCTGGCAGGCAACGTCCAGCTTTCATACTGGGCGACAAGAAACAGCCAGGCCATGACCACGGCCGCCAGAACAATCCAGACAGCCTGATTCCCGGTCTGCTGCTCCTGATAAGACATCCCGCTCCAGGCATAGTCGTAACCCGCTGGCAGTTCATCGGCCAAAAGCTGGCCCATCACGGCCATGGCCGTACTGCTGCTGACCCCGTCCGCTGCCGAGCCGCTCACCGATACCGACGGGAACTGGTTGTACTGTTGCAGGAACGGCGCGCCCACCGTTGGCGCGATCGTCACGAGGTTGCTCAGGCGCACCCGCTCACCGCTATTACTGCGCACGAACAGCTCGCCGATCTGCTCCGCGCGTTCGCGCCACTGCATCTCGTTTTGCATTACGACGTGATAAACGCGGTTATTGATGCTGAAATCCCCGGCACGCGTGCCACCAAAAGCGGTTTGCAGACTGGAGAAGATACGCGCTACCGGCACGCCGAGCCTGGCGGCACTCTCGCGATCGACCGTCAGCGTCAGCTGCGGCACGTTACTGCTCCAGGTGGTAAAGACGCGATTCAGACGAGGATCCTGATTAGCTTTTGCGAGGATCTGCCGCGTCACCTGCTCAAGCTCCGCCGGGCGTTGCCCTGCCTGCGCCTGAATACGCAAATCAAAGCCGGATGCATTGCCCAGTCCCGGCAGCGTCGGTGGGGCAAAGGTCATAATGGTGGCTTCCGGTAGCGCCAGAAGCTGACGTTGCAGCGTGCCCATTACCTCATCCAGAGGAGGACGCTCGCCCCAGTCTTTCAGCATGACGGAGATAAAGCCGCCGTTTGACGCGCTGGTGCCGTTGAGGAGATTAAATCCGGAGACCTGAATGACATCGGCGACCGCCGGATGGCTGGCAATCACGGCACGAGCGGTCTTCATCACGGCTTCGGTGCGCTCCAGCGACGCCGCTTCCGGCAACTGGACGCTGGCAAAGAAATAACCCTGATCTTCCTGCGGCAAAAAGCCTTTTGGCATCGACATGAAGCTGAACGCCACCACGGCCGCGGCACCCGCCGTCGCCAGCAGTGCCAGCCACGGGCGCAGGTTGAACAGATTAACGATACGCGCGTAAAGATCGCGGGTGGATTCCAGCCCCCGGTTAAAACCGCGGAAAATGGCCGCGGGGCGGGTAGTCCGTGGTCGTAACAGCATGGCGCACAAAGCAGGCGTCAGAGTGAGCGCGACCAGGCTTGAGAGCGTGACGGCGGTGGATAACGTCACCGCAAACTGACGGTACAACTCCCCGACAATGCCCGGGATCAATGCCACCGGCACAAACACCGCCAGCAGCACCAGCGTGGTGGCGATCACCGGCCCGGCAATCTGGCGTAACGCCAGCGAGGTTGCCGCAGTGCGGCTCTGTCCTTCCGCCATCAGCGTTTCGACGTTCTCTACCACCACAATCGCGTCATCCACCACCATGGTTAACGCCAGAATAATCGCAAACAGGCTGAGGGTATTGGCGGAGTAACCCAGCGTATAAAGCACCGCAAACGTACCGATCAATGACACCGGGATCGCCAGGGCGACAATCAGCGTGGCGCGCCAGCTTTGCAAAAACAGTGAAACGACCACCACCACGGCCAGCAGGGTGAGCGCCAGCGAGACACCAATCTCTTTGATGGTGGCGGCAACAAACTCTGTGGTATCAAACTTCACTTCATACTTCAGATCGTCCGGAAAACGGGTCGAGAGGCGTTCCAGTTCGTTACGTACCGCGTCGGCAACGCGCAGCGCATTAGCCGACGGCGTGGGATAAACGCCCAGATAGGCCGAATCCAGCCCGTTCAACTGGGCGCCTGAGCTATAACTGCGCGAGCCAAGCTCAATGTTTGCCACATCGCTCAGGCGCACCAGTTGCCCCATTTCCCCGGCACGAATAATGATGTTGCCGAAGTCATTGGCCTGGTTCAGTCGCCCCAGACCGTTAATGGTCAGCGTCTGCTGCTGACCATTAAATACCGGCGGCGTGCCCACCTGGCCCGCAGCGCCCTGCACATTCTGCTCGCGCAACGCCTGCGAGACATCGTCAGTGGTCACGTTAAGAGCGTTCATCCGATCCGGACGCAGCCAGATGCGCATACTGTAGTCGCGGGCACCAAACATCTGTACCTGCCCCACGCCCGGCAGACGCGCTAACGCCTCCAGCACCTGCGTACTGGCGTAGTTACTGACAAACAAGGGTGCATGCGTCCCCTGTGGTGAGTAAAGACTTACCCCCATCATCAGGTTGGTGGCGCGTTTACGCACCTGCACGCCGTTTTGCTGCGCTTCGGCGGGGAGCTGCGCCACCACCTGCGCCACGCGGTTTTGTACGTCGATGGCCGCCAGGTCCGCATCGGTGCCCGCGGCAAAGGTGATATTCAGGCTGTAGGTGCCTTCATCAGAACTGGTCGACTCCATATACAGCATGTGATCCACGCCGTTGAGCTGGGTTTCCAGCGGTGTGGCAATGGCTTCCGCCACGTCTGCTGAGCTGGCACCGGGCCAGCTGGCTGACACATTCACTACCGGTGGCGTGATCTGCGGATACTGCTCTACGGGAATGATTCTCAGCGCAATCGCGCCAAGTAACGCGATGACCAGCGCGATCACCATGGCGAACCGCGGGCGTTTGATGAAAAACGTCAGCATGGTGGCTCCTTAATTCAGTATCTGGACGTCAGCACCGGGCTGAATGCGCTGTGCGCCGTCAGTGATCGCTCGCTCACCGGCTGTCACACCGGAGGCGATCTGGAACTGCTGCCCCATTTGCCCGGCAATGATTAGCGGACGTTTTTCCGCTTTGCCTTCCGCAGTAATGACCCAGGCAAAGAAGCCGTCGTCATTTTGCTGGACCGCCGCTGCGGGGAGCGTTAGCACCGGCTGGGCGCTTGCAGGGCGCAGATAGACATTCACGTTCCCGCCAGGAAGCAACTGATGCCGTGGATTCGCAAATTCAGCACGCAGCATGACGCTGGCGGTGCGCGGATCAATACGATTATCCACCGACGTCAGTTCACCGCTGACACGCTGACCATGGCTGTCGATCAGTGCCTGCCAGGCCTGCTTCATGGCGCGGATATCCGCATGTTGACCGGCTTTAGTGGCAAACGCGCCCTCTTCCAGCGCAAAGGCTATGCGGACAGGATCAAGCTGTACCACCTCCACCAGCACGCCGCTGGAGGGATTGACCAGACTGCCGACGTGGTACTGACTGTGCCCCACGCGCCCGTCAATCGGCGACGTGATTCGGGTGTAGGCCAGCGTCACGTTGCGTGTTTCAAGGCGGGCTTTTGCCTGCTCCAGCGCGGCGCTGGCGACATCGCGCTGCATCCGCGCGTTATCCACATCGTGACGGCTGATGGCGTTGCTGCTGCCAAGGCTTTCAAACCGCGAAAGCTGCTGCTGCGCCTGACGCAGGGTGGCCTGAGCGCTTTTCACTTCGGCCTCTGCCAGCCTTAAGGCCGCGCGCGGTTCGGCATCGTCCAGCTCAAACAGCACGTCACCTTTTTTCACATATTGTCCGTCACGAAAGTGAACACGGGTAATAACGCCTTCCGTGCGGGCCCGCAGTTCAACGGTATGGATAGCTTCGATGCGCCCCGGGATCTGGCGTTCAGCGGCGTGAGCGGTTTGCTCGACGGTCGCCACGCGAACAGGGATGGCCGCAGCGAACGCAGGTTGCAGAGTAAGCGCAGACACAAGGAGTACGAACGGGAGTGGGAATTTCATGGGGAGTACCTCTGAATTTGCCCCCTCACTCCGGCCCTCTCCTCAAGAGAGAGGGCCGATAGTCACCCCGGGAAAGGGTGAGCGTGAGGGCAAAAAGTTATGCAGCCTGACGGAACCTGCGGGTCAGTCGCTTCTCGATTTCGACGATGAAGAACATCACCCCCGCAACGGCCAGCGTAACGAACCAGTAGCGCAGTGGCAGGGCTTCGGTGCCAAACAGCATCTGCATAAATGGCAGATAGATAATGGCGGCCTGGAGCAGGAACAGCACCCCTGTGACCAGCCAGATACCTTTGTTCGCCAGCAATCCGCGGTTCAGGGAGAACCCGTTGCTGTTGCGGCAGTTAATCATGTAGACCCACTGTGCACAGACCAGCATCTGCAGAAGCACGGTGCGAATAAACTCGGCGCTGTGGCCGCGTGGCGCGAGCCAGGCTTCCAGCGCGAAGGCGGCAATGGCGATCATGGTGCCGACGAACGCGACGCGCCATACGGCGTAGGCGTCCATCACGTGCTGTCCGGTCTGACGTGGCGGGCGCTTCATGATGTTGCGCTCGGCAGCTTCAAAGGCCAGGCCGAATGAGAGCGTGGCGGACGTTGCCATGTTCATCCACAAAATCAGCACCGGCGTCAGCGGAATAATATTCCCCGCCAGCAGCGCGATAACAATCAACAACCCCTGGGCCAGGTTGGTTGGCATGATAAACAGGATGGTCTTCTTGAGGTTATCGTAAACGCGACGCCCCTCTTTCACTGCACCGGCGATGGTGGCGAAGTTATCGTTCGTCAGCACCATGTCCGCCGCCTCTTTTGTCACCTCGGTGCCTTTAATGCCCATGGCGATGCCGACGTCTGCCTGACGCAGGGCAGGCGCATCATTCACCCCGTCGCCCGTCATCCCGACAATCTCGCCTTTTTCCTGCAGGGCTTTGACCAGGCGCAGCTTATGCTCCGGGCTGGTACGGGCAAAGATGTCATATTTCACCGCGGCTTCAGCAAGCTGTGCGTCATCCATCTTCTCCAGCTCATAGCCGGTCACCGCCTGCTCGCTGTTGGTAATGCCCAGCATCTGGCCGATGCTCATGGCGGTTTGCGGGTGGTCGCCGGTGATCATCTTCACGCGGATCCCCGCCTGCTGGCAGGCATGAATGGCGTCGATGGCTTCCGGACGCGGCGGATCCATCATCCCGGCGATGCCGAGGAAGACAAGCCCCTTGTTCAGCTCATCGTGGGTAAGCGTCTGCCCACCGTTCGCCGGTTTAAACGCCGCAGCGACCATGCGCAGGCCCTGACGCGCATAGCGCTCCATCTCTGTTTCCCACCAGGTACGGTTAAAAGCTTGCGTACCATTGCGGGTCTGCTGCTGCTCGCAGAGGGCGAAAATAACGTCCGGCGCGCCGGTAATCAAAATCTGCTCCTCACCCCCGATGCGGTAGTGCGTACTCATGTATTTGTACTGCGAGTCAAACGGGATCTTATTGACCAGCGTGGTCTCGACAGGTGCCAGGTGCGCTTTCGCCGCCAGCACTTTCAATGCGCCTTCGGTTGGCCCGCCCGTGATCCCCCACAGACCGCGCTCATCCTGAACCATCTGGCTGTCATTACACAGGTCGATGGTACGCAGGTACTGCTCAAGCACGGTACCCGGCTGGATTTGCACCGGCTCATTACTGCCTTCCAGATAGATATCGCCCACCGGCTCGTAGCTGTTACCTTCCACGCGGTAGCAGCAATCGGCGGTAATGATCGCTTTTGCGGTCATCTCGTTCATGGTCAGGGTGCCGGTTTTGTCGGAGCAGACCACGGTCATGGCGCCCAGGGTTTCGACCGTTGGCAGCTTGCGGATAATGGCTTTTTTCTGCGCCATCGCCTGAACACCCAGCGACAGTATGATAGAGATAATCGCTGGCAAACCTTCCGGTACCGAGGCAACGGCCAGGCTAATCAGGGAGAGCAGCAGCTCGCCCATGGGGATCTCGCGGAACACCAGGCTGAAGATAAACAGCGCCGCCATCATCGCCAGAATAATGGCAAAAATCGCTTTACCCAGCTTGTCCATCTGCACCAGCAACGGCGTACGGTGCTTTTCGATCCCTGCCATCATCTGATTAATGTGGCCCAGTTCGGTTTTCTCGCCGGTCGCGATAACGACCCCCATGCCGCCGCCTGCACTCACCGTGGTACCGGAGAACACCATATTGGTCCGATCGCCCAGCGGTAATTCCCCCGTCAACGGAAGAATATGTTTATCCACCACCGTCGATTCACCGGTCAGAATGGCCTCTTCAACGCGTAAATTATGCGCTTCAATCAGACGCATATCGGCAGGAATACGATCGCCCGCGCGAAGAATAATAATATCGCCCGGTACAATATCCGTTGTGGGCACGGTTTCATGCGCACCATTTCGAATGACAACGGCATCGCTGGAGAGCATATTCCGGATGCTTTTCAGCGATTTCTCGGCATTGCTTTCCTGAATATGGCCGATTAATGCATTGATAACCGCCACACCGAGAATGACCAGCGTATCCACCCAATGTCCCATTACCGCTGTTAATACGGCAGCAGCAAGAAGAACATAAATCAGCACATCGTTAAAATGAGCAAGAAAACGCAACCAGGCCGGTTTCCCTTTTTTTTCTGGCAACGCATTTGGACCATGCTGCTGCAAACGAGCCTGAGCTTCTGTGCGGTCCAGGCCTTGCGTCTGGCTGTGCATGGCTGCCAGCACCTGCTCGGGTGTCTGCTGCCAGGATGTATTCTGCGAATTCATTTTTTGGGTCATTAATTTCTTTCCTTCAATATCCGGTGGACGGAAGCCTGAATTCCTTTCTGGCTCTAATATTTTCATTTTGGGACTTGCGGGGGGAAATAATCTGCCGCACTATATTTACCAGGTTATATTCACGATTTGCTACAACCTGTTTGATACGTTGATTTTTACAAAATGTTTCTAAACGCAGACTAAACGAGGGAATAGCATGTTTGGTATTTATCGCGCACCACGCCTGGTTTTATACATAGTTGTTGCCATTGTTATTGCAACGTTAATTGGATTGAGCACCTATACGTTTGTAAAATTATTTGCTTAATAATGACAATAATTGACACAACGACAGACTAATTTAATTCCACGAGGTTTTTTAATTCATTCCGGAAGAAATAATATTTTTAATGCAGAAATGGAGGGGGGTGACGGTTTATTTATCGGATATTGCTTTACGTTTCGATATGCCGGACAATAACTTTTTTAACTGACGATTAACATTAATATGAAACACCCGTTAGAGTCACTGTTAACGGCAGGCGGTATCCTGCTGATGGCCCTGATCTCCTGTTTATTGCTCCCGGCGCCTTCCCTGGGCCTGGTCGTGGCACAAAAGCTGGTGACAATCTTTCACCTGATGGATCTTAACCAGCTTTATACCATGCTGTTCTGTTTGTGGTTTGTCGCCCTCGGCGCCATTGAATTCTTTGTTTTGCGTTTCATCTGGCGCCGCTGGTTCTCACTGGCTTCTTAGCCCGGTGAAATCGCGCATGCCATGAATCAGTGCTTCGCACCAGGCGGCATAGTCATGACCGCTTGAAGAGGAATGGAAGCTGACGCGATAGCCTTTCTCCCGTAATACCTGCTCGAACGCTTTTGTGGTGGGATAGTTCCCACCACCCGGACCGGAGGTTTCAAACTTTCCCGCCTGAAGCCAGAAACGCACCGGATAAAGCGGCGATTGCTGATACTGGCGCGTTAACCAGCCCGACGGTTCGCCTTTGGGCGCCCACCAGTAAGAGCCTGAAAGACTCAGCACGTTTCCAAACAGACGTGGATAGCGCAGCGCCACCCATGACGAGGCAATACCGCCATAGCTGGAACCGGCCAACACTGTCTTTTGCCGCTGCATGCTAATCCCCTGCCCCCGAAGCCACGGCACGACTTCGTGCGCCATAAAGTCGGCAAAGTGCGGATTCGGCGGCAGCTCTTTAGCGCGACGTGGATGATCGAGGCTGTCGATAAATACCACGTTAACCGGCGGAAGATGATGCCGTGAAACCAGCCCATCCAGAACGTTGGCAACGTGGTATTGGTCCTGATAGACCTGCCCGTCAAAGAGCAGTAACGTCCAGCGCGCCGGCTGCACACTACGCGGTTTATAGATCAGGACGTCACGAGTGTTGCCAAGGATTTTACTGGTCAGCCTGTGACGGGTTAACGTGCCGTGGGCCAGCGGCTGCGCGGTGGCCTGCACGGAGCAGTAGCGTGCCGGGCTCAGATCGAGCAGCGAAAATCGGCTCCAGCGATCGGCCTGTTGATCGCCAAAGGATAAGGGATTGAGCGGATCGGCCTGCGCGCTGACCAGAATGGCACGACGTTGAGCGAGCGGGCTGCCTTCCACGCGCGGCACGTCCGGGGCAAATTTGTACTGCATCAGCGTATCAGCAGGGACAACGTAGCTGCGAAACCAGACATCACTCTTGCCCAGGCGAAACAACGGTTCGTGATCGCCACCGGGTGAGCCAAAAAGATAGACGTTGTCGCGTGCCCCACGCCATAAAAAGGTGACACGCTTATGGTCAGCATCAACAGGCTCCACCATCGGCGTTCCCTGTCGGGCCTGCGTCTGCCAGAACGCCTCGGTCCCTTCACCAGCGGCAACCTTTTTAGCCAGCGCCTGTAGCGTGGGGCTTTCAGGCTCCCGCATCTGCGTGCGTGGTAGCGACGTGGTTTCCTTCATTCGCCACTGAAATTGCCACGCTGTACCCGCTTCACCGTGCAGCACGAGCGAGGAAGGTTGCTTCACCGGCAGGGCGAACAACACGGCATGTTCGCCATCCACAGGGCCGTTCTCAACCAGGGTGCGAATGCGACGATTTTGCTCATCCAGCAGACGGGCATCCGTTACGCCCTTTAGCGTGGCGGAAACATAGTTTTGCCCCAGTGCAGGAAGCACGAAACACACCTCCCCGCTGGCGTCAAATTTCCCCTGCTGTTCACCCTGAACAGAGGGCCGCTCGCAGGTTGCTGCCAGCGCCGGAAGCGCACTTATCCCTAACAGCAAACCACTCCATGCTTTTTTCATTACCGCATCTTCCCCGACGAAATGTGCGACCAACGCTAATGCAAATGGTAATGATTTGCAATACACACAAAGGTTTACCCATCTCCCACATTAACGGCAATAAAAAAAGCCGGAGAGCGATGATGCCCATTCCGGCCTTTGATGAGGACGTTTATTGCCCGGGCGACCGGGCTTGCCTGTTAGTGCGTCTGGCTGTGATTCTCTTTGCGATAGGCACCGGGCGGCTGATGGAAAGTCCGCGTGAAGATGCGCGTAAAGGTCTGTTGAGAGTCAAAACCGTAGCGCAGACAAATATCATACACGCGCTCGTCCGATTCACGCAGATCGCGGGCGGCCAGCAGGAGCTTACGTTCACGTATATAACGCCCCAGACTTTCGCCCTTGTACTGCATAAACAGCCGCTGCAGATGCCATTTAGAGTAACCGGCGTGGCGAGCAATCTCTTCAATGCGCAATGGCTGATGCAGGTTGTCATCGATCCACTCGACAATGGTGTCGATGACCTGAGCGGAAATGGTCATACTGCTCTCCCTCTCTGATTCTCGATTAATCATTATTTCCACCACTCACGAAACTCTTGTGAAACGTCGTTAACGTGCACCGGTTCGCCCAGTTCAGGCGTCAACAGGCGATAATTTTTCTCTTTACTGGCTTTTGCCAGCTGAATAAGCGGGTCGTTCCAGGTGTGCTTTGCCAGAACAAAGCGACCGTTATGACCGGGTACGATAGCCCTGGCATTCAGGTCTACGGACGCCTGCGCCGTCTCTTCTGGCAGCATATGAATGTACTTCCAGTCCTGGTCATACTGGCCGTTTTCCATAATGGCGAGATCGACATCGCCGAACTGCTCACCAATTGCCTTAAAGTGTGGGCCGTACCCGGAGTCCCCGCTGTAGTAGATTTTTTGCTCCGCCGTGACGAACATAAAGCTGGCCCACAGGGTCTGGTCACGCTTAATGCCACGCCCGGAGAAGTGACGAGCCGGGAGTACGTGTACCATCAGGTTATCACCGATATGCACCGACTGGTTCCAGTCGCGCTCGTCAATAATGGCCGCATCCATTCCCCAGTAGCGCAGATGCGATCCGACACCCAGCGGCGTCACCACGCGCTTAACCTTAGGCAGTAAGGCCTTGATGGTGGCGTAATCCAGATGATCGTAATGATCGTGCGAGATAATCAGCAGGTCGATCTCTGGCATGCTTTCTGCCCGCCACGGATAGTCCCCGTCGAAGGCTTTATTGAGGAACGAGAACGGCGCGGCGTAGTTGCCCAGCACCGGATCGATCAAAATGCGTTTCCCGGCCAGTTGAAGATACCAGGAGGAGTGCCCCAGCCACACCAGGGTATCCTGCTCCAGCGGCAGACTTGCCAGATCGGTCGGGACCAGTGGCAGTGGCTGTGCTGGCCGGGCGTTTTCGGTTTTTTTGGTCAAAAAATCCCACATTGCCACCAGCATATTTTTGTCGCCGTTGTAGCCAGGCGTTGGGAGCGTGTTATGAAACTTCCCGTCCCGATAATGGGGAGAGGCTTCCACTTCCGTGAGTTGTGCGCCTTGCGGCGGCTGACCAAATCCGGCATTCAGTACAAAAGGTAAACTCGCCGCTGAAGCAATAATCATGACAAACACCACGCAGATGAATTGAGGCTTTTTCATTTCCTGACCCGCCAACGCGCCCCATCCAGTGATTTGCGCGGGTGACACTTGATTATGAGTGAGTAAGCACTCATTATAGATACGATGAATATATCGTCAAGATGTTTTCGATCTTTGACATTCCGCGTTGCAGCGGTATGACACGCATGATTCAATATGTTTTTTTTCGTAAAGATGCACAAAATTCTTCAGCCTTCACCCGCTGGAGGATGACGTTTAAGGGGGATGTTGAGTGGCTCGTCCAAAAAGTGAAGACAAAAAACTGGCGTTACTGGAGGCAGCAACCGCTGCATTTGCGCAGTCAGGTATTGCCGCCTCCACGGCGTTGATTGCCCGTAACGCGGGCGTCGCCGAAGGAACGCTGTTTCGCTACTTTGCTACCAAGGACGATCTGCTTAATGCCCTCTATTTGCACCTGAAACAAGATCTTTGCCAGAACATGCTGGCGAACCTTGATCGCTCTATTACGCAGCCAAAAGAACATACCCGCAATATCTGGAACAGCTATGTCGACTGGGGCATTCGTCACCCTATTGCCCATGGCGCGATCCGTCAGCTCGGCGTGAGCGAGAAAATATCCCAGGAGACCGAACAGGCCGTACACGATATGTTCCCGGAACTGAATGAACTGTGCCGCCGTTCGGTGCGCCCAATCTTTATGTCCGACGAGTTTAAAACCTTTGGTGATGCGATGTTCTTATCGCTGGCCGAAACCACTATGGAATTTGCCACGCGCGACCCATCCCGCGCCGTCGATTTTAAAGCGCTGGGTTTTGAAGCCATGTGGCGCGCGCTCGCTATCGAGGATAACAATGGAGAGTAAATTGCTGCAGGAACACGCGAAACGCGTGGCGCTTGAGTTACCGTTCACCGAACACTGCTGGCCGTTTGGGCCTGAGTTCGATGTGTTTAAAGTAGGCGGAAAGATTTTCATGTTAGCCGCCGTCGCGCATGGGCGACCACACATCAGCCTGAAATCCGATCCTGAAAAATCTTTACTGAATCAGCAGATCTATCGCGGAATTGAACCCGGCTACCATCTTAATAAAAAGCACTGGATCTCCCTCTTTGGTACCGATGACATCACACCGGAGTTGGTCACCGATCTGATTAACGACTCGTGGAATCTGGTTGTGGATAAGCTGCCAAAAAAAGATCAGAAGCGCATTCGTCCTGCCTGATTGTTCGGCTAAGACGAACAGTTTAAGCGCTCAAATGGCACTTATCTTTTCCCGTTTACTTTTGTAATCTGCCTTTCTTTCGCGCCCCCACGGGCGTATTTCCCAGGAGCTGTTATGGATATTATTTCTGTCGCTCAAAAACGCCACTCTACGAAGGCGTTCGACACAAGCAAAAAACTGACCGCTGATGAAGCGCAAAAAATCAAAACGCTGCTGCAATTCAGCCCGTCCAGCACCAACTCACAGCCGTGGCACTTTATCGTCGCCAGCACCGACGAAGGCAAAGCACGCGTAGCGAAATCCGCTGCGGGCACCTATGTATTCAACGAACGTAAGATGCTGGACGCCTCGCACGTGGTGGTGTTCTGTGCCAAAACGGCCATGGATGATGCCTGGCTTGAGCGCGTCGTGGATCAGGAAGAGGCCGACGGTCGCTTCAACTCCCCGGAAGCAAAAGCGGCGAATCACAAAGGTCGCTGCTATTTCGCCGATATGCACCGCGTGGATCTGAAAGATGACGACCAGTGGATGGCAAAACAGGTTTACCTGAATGTGGGTAATTTCCTGCTGGGCGTGGCTGCAATGGGTCTGGATGCCGTGCCAATTGAAGGCTTTGACGCAGCCATACTCGATGAAGAGTTTGGTCTGAAAGAGAAAGGCTTTACCAGCCTGGTGGTGGTCCCGGTAGGACATCACAGCGTGGAAGATTTCAACGCCATGCTGCCAAAATCTCGCCTGCCGCTGAGCACAATTATCACCGAGTGCTAAGTCAAACGGGCCGCAACTGCGGCCCGTCAACTTTTACTGATAACCAGTCTTCGATGTGGATGCACATCACGATCATGACCCCATGCAAAGGCTATCCAGCGTTCTTCTAACTCAGCGTAAGAGCTGACGGGTGTGAGCTCCCAGGCTTCTCCAACCGTCCCGTCTGCCACGCTAATTTGGTAGTTCATGGAAAATGCCCAGTCTATCATTCGTAACCAAAAACGCTGTCCGTCTCCGGTCTGCTCACTGTCAGACACAACGATGTCATATTTGCTGAGTAGCCACTGGAAAAAGCACTGAGGAAATCCCTGAATGACACGCTGATGCAGCATACGTGGCGTGCGCCAAACCATTACCTGCGTCGCCGCACTGTGCGGAAAAGTGATCTCTTTATGTAACTCCAGCTTAACCGCATACGCTGTGTAGGGATGACCATCATCCGTGGTGACGATGCGATACTCATCGCTATAACGTGATTTCAAAAGACGGTATCCCACAGGCAGGACAAAACCCGGTAACGAGAACTCTTCCGTACCACGCGCCAGAAACGCAGCAGTATGCTCAACGTTTCGGGAAATGAGCCCTAATTTCTGGCTAAAATCAGCGGAATCGATCATCAGTGGGGCCATCGGCGGTTTCTCATTGCGCAAGTATAGACCAGTTTAGTTCCCATCTAAATGGCAGAGATTCAGTGGGTTGTTTTCATTCCGGACATACCTTACACCTTATATTCAGCCTGAACCGATCCCGCCTTCATTCCCTGAAAGCCCCTCGCAAAAACCTACTTATTCGCCCTCCCGGCATGCCAGATCCGTTCCGCATACCGCCCTATCACCGCCAGCGACGCCGCCAGAATCAGGAAGAACACCACCTTGTTCATCCGATCCCAGAAATATTCGAAGTAGCGGGTATAGAGGTTAATGGCGAGGAACGTCAGGCCAAACCCGCGCAGCATGCCGTCGTCAGTTTTCAGACTGATGTAAATACAGAGAACCGCCGCCACCGCAAACAGCAGCGCCCACGGCAGCAACGAGTCCTGGGTCACGCTGTACCAGTTATCGATATCGTAATTACCGAATATCGACATGATCCACAGGGCGACAAAGAGATACGTCAGCCCCATCGCTTTACTGGTGGTGTAGAGGTGACGGGACTGCAGCACAGCACGCAATATCCAACACAGGGTCAGCAGCGCGCCGCCGAAAAAGATAAAGCGCACCGGATAGTTCATCCCCAGCCAGTAAGCGCCCCAGCCGGACATATAGCCCGTCTCCGCGCCAAACCAGTTGCCAAGCGAGAGCAAGAAGAACAGCCAGACCAGCCCGGAGCGGCCCAGGAATCCCACCAGCCCGTAAACCACACAGCCCGCCAGGAACAGCGGCGCGATGTGGCCGCTGCCGTTATCCAGCCGTTCAGCCAGTTGCCAGAGCGCGATGGCGGTAAACAGGACCCCGAGGAACAAAATCGCTTCGGTACTGTAGTGCCACTGCGTCTCCCGCCGCTGGCGGCTGAATCCCCACAGATAAAACAGCACGGCTATTAGCGCGGGCAGCCCGATGCGGGCAAGGGAGGAAAAAGCGAAGAATTCGATAATGCGCGCCATCAGTTCGCTGTCCGAGAACAGGCTGCCGATGGCGATAATGACGCAGGCGAGTGCTGTCCAGAAGGCATAGCGGCTCAGCCGCTGCCAGTCCATGGTCACGCGTTGAAGTGTACCGGCCAGCCGCTGGTGGTCGTCAGCGGTTAATGTGCCTTCCTGTTGCCACTCGTTGAGTGCGCGGCGTAGCAGCCGCTCCTGTTTGCCGGTAACCTTCATTTTGCCTGCTCCGTCAGCCATTCCATTGCTCTCTCCCCGGCTTCATCTACTGGCAGATACACCAGCAACCGGGAACCGTTTCGTGGAGCAGAGTACCAGTACATCTGCTGCAGGGTAAATTCCCCAAGCTCAGGATGGGTAAACAACTTGAGCTGGTTTTCCACACCGCGCACGTCATTGCGCTGATGCCACAGATTTTTAAACTCCTCAGACACCGCAAAGAAGCGCGCCAGTTTGGCTTCCCACAGCGGGTCACCCCGGTGCTCGGCCATCGCCGCCCGGAAATAGGAGACAAAGACGGGCAGCACATCGTCACGTCTGCCGAGACGGGCGCGCCATGCCGGGTGGGTGAGGAACAGATAAATACAGTTGCGGTCTTCCGGGGGGATCGCATTGAAATCGACGCCCATCAGATGACCAAAGCTGTCGTTCCACGCCACGATGTCGAAATTGGGTTTCTGAATGCTGGCCGGTTTCGGCATCAGCGTATCAAGCAGGCGGCGCGTGCCTTCGCTGATCCCTTCACAGCAGGTGGCCTGCGGCGCTTCACCCGGCGGTAGCCCGGCCAGCACAAAAAGATGGCGCGCTTCGGTCGGGGTGCATTGCAGCGCTTTTGCCACGGCGGCCATCACCGCGCTGGACGGATTGACGTCCCTGCCCTGCTCAAGCCAGGTGTACCAGGTCACCCCGACGTCCGCCAGCAGGGCCACCTCTTCACGGCGCAGTCCGGGCGTGCGACGGCGACCGCTGCGCGGCAGGCCGAGCCGCTGCGGATCGAGGCTTTCGCGTCGGGCGCGTAAAAACGCGCCAAGTTGTTTCCGGGTGTCATCCTTGAGCGAGACGACGGGTTCGGACATCAGCGCCATAACTCCCCCTGCATAGTAGTGCCAGTACCAGTATAAGCAAGAACTGGTACCCGTTTATCAGATCGTTGATGCTACGACCATCTGCTGAATGACGCAATGGAGTTACCATGAATACGTCAGTCGTTTCACCGGGCCGCGCAGGCCTGATATTGCTGTTAACCGGCCAGATGCTGCCGCTGATTGATACCTCAATCACCAACGTGGCGCTGGACTCCATCACCCACTCGTTACAGGCCACCGCCATCGAGCTGGAGCTGATTGTCGCACTCTATGGCGTGGCTTTTGCCGTCTGCCTGGCGCTCGGCAGCAAGCTTGGCGATAACCTGGGTCGGCGTCGCTTATTTATGACCGGTGTGGCGATTTTTGGTCTTGCCTCGCTGCTGTGCGGAATGGCGGGAAGCGTTGAACAACTGCTGGCCGCACGTATCGTACAGGGCGCGGGCGCGGCGCTGATCATGCCGCAAATTCTGGCCACACTGCATGTCACTCTGAAAGGGACCGCCCATGCGAAAGCCATCAGCCTCTTTGGCGGTATCGGCGGCATCGCGTTTATCGTCGGCCAGATGGGCGGAGGCTGGCTGGTATCGGCGGACATTGCCGGCCTCGGCTGGCGTAACGCCTTCTTTATCAATGTGCCGATCTGCCTCGTCGTGCTGGCACTGAGTCAACGCTATGTCCCGGAAACCCGACGGGATACGCCGTCACGCATCGACTGGCAGGGCACCGCGCTGCTGGCCGTTATCCTCTGCTGCCTGCTCTTCCCGATGGCGCTTGGGCCGCAGTGGCACTGGTCATGGCCGCTGAAAGTCGCGCTGTTAGCCATTATTCCTCTGGGATATTTAATGGTGCTGAATGCACGTAAAAAAGAGCGCGAGGATGCGCATCCGCTGATCCCGCCCCGCCTGCTGCAGCTGCGCAGTATCCGGTTCGGCGTACTGATTGCGGTACTTTTTTTCAGCGTCTGGTCCGGGTTTATGTTCTGCATGGCGCTGACCATGCAAACGGGTCTGGGGATGGCGCCGTGGCAGTCTGGCAACAGTTTTATCGCCCTGGGTGTCACCTATTTTATTTCAGCGTGGTTTGCCCCGCGTCTGATTGCCCGCTACAGCACCAGTACTATTCTGCTGACCGGTCTGTCGATCCAGATAGCGGGCCTGCTGGCGCTGATTGTCACCTTCCGCCTCTGGGGAATGCACAATACCGCCCTGACGCTGGCACCCGCCACCGGGCTGGTTGGCTACGGCCAGGCGCTGATTGTGAACAGCTTTTATCGCATCGGCATGCGCGATATTCAGCCTGATGACGCAGGCGCAGCCAGCGCTATTTTAAGCACCCTGCAACAGGCGGCGTTGGGGCTTGGCCCTGCCATCTTCGGGGCAATTTTGCTGCACGCCCTGCACACCCATCACGGGGAGTACACCCGGGCGATCACCCTCTTTCTCGGTGTCGAAACCGCCATGATGATGGTGCTGGCGCTGGTCACGGTACGTATGCGCCATCGTCTGTGCTTGCCGGTGGTCAAAAACGGCCAGTTGGCGAAATAAGCTGTCGAATTTGCATAATAGATCCGCAGCCGTCATCATGAGGCTGCATCAATACAGGAGACGTTATGCAGGAATTAATTGCTCAGGTTGAAGAGTTAGGGATTGAAATTAATCACACCACCTCGTTAGTGATTATCTTTGGTATTATTTTTCTTACCGCCCTTGTCGTACATTTTATTTTGCACAAAGTCGTGTTGCGGATCTTCGAAAAGCGAGCACGCGCCAGCAGCCATTTATGGTTGCAAATCATCACTGAAAACAAATTATTTCACCGTCTGGCCTTTACCCTGCAAGGGATTATCGTCAACGTTCAGGCGGCATTATGGCTTCAAAAAGGCAGCGAAGCGGCGGAGTTATTGACCACCTGCGCCAAACTGTGGGTGATGGTCTATGCCCTGCTCTCCTTTTTCTCGTTGCTGGATGTGATATTCAATCTGACACAGAAAATGGCTTCCGCGTCTCAGCTTCCGCTTAAAGGAATATTTCAGGGCATTAAGCTCGTGAGCGCCATACTGGTCGGGATTTTGATTATCTCCCTGTTGATAGGGCAATCCCCGGCAATTCTGATTAGCGGTCTGGGCGCCATGGCGGCAGTGTTAATGCTGGTGTTCAAAGACCCGATACTGGGTTTAGTGGCCGGTATTCAGCTTTCCGCTAATGATATGCTCAAGCTGGGTGACTGGCTGGAGATGCCCAAATACGGTGCTAACGGCACGGTGACGGATATTGGGCTAACCACCGTCAAGGTGCGCAACTTTGATAATACCATCACCACGATCCCCACGTGGGCACTGGTATCCGATGCGTTTATTAACTGGAGCGGCATGTCTGCCTCCGGCGGGCGTCGTATTAAACGCAGCCTGAATATTGATACCACCAGCATTCATTTTCTTGACGAACAGGAACAGCAGCATCTGATTCAGGCGAAGCTGCTAAAGCCTTATATGTCTGCACGTCATGAAGAAATTACGATGTGGAATCAGGAAAATGGCGAAGGCGAGTCGGTACTGAACGTACGTAAGATGACCAATATCGGCACCTTCCGCGCTTATCTGAATGAATATTTGCGCAATCACTCGCGTATCCGTAAAGATATGACGCTGATGGTGCGTCAGTTAGCGCCAGAAGAGAATGGCTTACCGATCGAAATTTACGCGTTTACCAACACCGTGGTGTGGGCGGAATATGAGGCGATTCAGGCCGATATCTTCGATCATATTTTTGCAGTGGTCGATGAGTTTGGTCTGCGGATTCATCAGTCTCCCACCGGAAACGATATCCGCTCGCTGGCGGGCGCGTTCGAAAAATAAAGGTCAGGTGCTGGCGCGGGAAACATAGCGCCAGTCCATCATCACTCTTTCCGTGGGCGCATCCGGGTTATCGATCTTATTGAGCAGTAAATCGACCGCCTTGCGCCCTATCTCCCGCGACGGCTGCTGGATGGTGGTCAGGGCGATCATCTCTGACAACTCTGTTCCATCAAAGCCCACCACGGCAATATCCTGCGGAACCTTAAGCCCCGCCTGTTCAATCGCGCGCATCGCGCCTGCCGCCAGCGTATCCGACACCGCAAAGACCGCATCTGGCGGGTTCTCTGCCAGCAATGTCTGCATGGCTTTCAACCCGGCGCTGGCGCTGAGATCGCAGGCGTACTCAACTCTTTGGTAGTCCAGCTCCCGCAGATGGAGCACGCTTTTGTAGCCGCGCTCGCGAAGACGTGCATATTTGTAGCTCAGGTCATGGTTAATTAATGCAATACGCCGCCGCCCGCCGTCGGCAAGCTGGCTCACCACGTGCTGCGAAGCATCAACGTCATTAATCCCCACGCAGGACACCGTTCCGGCATCGGCGTATTCCGCACATTGCACCCAGGGGGCGGCGCCAATCAGCGCAGAAAGTTCAGGAAGCTTTGAGAAGGCATCCATCGTGATAATGCCATCAACAATTTTACCCGACAGCAGACTCAGGCCCGAACGGGAACGGTCAATATCCGAGCCGGAGTTGCACAACAGGATGCGGTAACCGTTCTTCTCGGCCTCTTCTTCAATGCCTTTCACCACTTCCGCGCAGAACGGGTTCGCTATGTTGGACACCATCACCAGCACCATATTGCTACGGGCAGTACGCAGCTGACGCGCCAGCAGGTTGGGCTGGTAGTTGCTCTCTTTGATGGCCTGCAGGACGCGCTCGCGGTTTTTGGCTTTCACGGAATCGCTGTTATTCAGCACGCGGGAAACCGTTGCCACGGAGACCCCGGCAAGCCTGGCGATTTTCTGAATTGACATAGCGACGACACATCCTGCGGTTAGCGTTTTATGCAGGCTATCATAAATTTGTTGCCCGGCGAACCGGGCAATGACTTAGGACGCGACCGGGACCCACCGCTGCTGCTGATGACTTTTCATAATAGCATCAATGATATGCATGACGTTCGCGCCGTCATGAAAGGTCGCAAACTGGGGCTTTGCGGGCATTATGCCTGCCTGAACGGCGTGGTAGAACTGCGCCATCATATTTTTAAAGGCATCCGGCCAGCCCTCAATGTGCCCCCCCGGAAAATGGGCGCTGTCGGCAACGTCTCTGTTCATAAGCCCGGGATCGTCAGTCAGATACTGGTTTGGCTGTGCCCGATGACCTGTCCATAGCTGCTGGGGGATCTCCTGATCCCAGGCGACGGACTGCTCGCTACCGTTAATCTCAAACGTCAGGCGGTTTTTGCGCCCGGCGCTCACCTGCGAGACGTTAAAACTGCCTTTGCTGCCGTCATCAAAGCGGAACAACACGGAGCCAAAATCTTCGGTGGTAACCGGTTTGTCTTCGTAGTGCGCGTGTTCATCCTGCGAGAAGGTCGGGTTGCCCGCCATGCTGGCCTTGCGCGTCGGCCAGACGATGGCGAGATCGGCCATGACTTCGGCGATCCGACGCCCCGTGACAAACTGTACCGTGTCGCACCAGTGGGAGCCGATATCCGCCACCGCGCGTGATGCACCGCCCTGCGCGGCATCGACCCGCCAGTTGTAGTCGGTTTCCAGTAGCATCCAGTCCTGAAGATAGCTGCCGTGCGAGGCGAACAGTCGCCCGAGGCTGCCCTGACGCATCATGCTTGCCGCCTGGCGCACCATCGCAAACTGGCGATAGACAAAACTGACGCCATGAATCACCCCCGCCTGCTCAGCCAGCGCCACCAGCTCGCGGGCCTCTTCCGGGGTCATACACAGCGGTTTCTCGGAAAAGACGTGCTTACCTGCTCGCAAAATTTGCCGGTTAATCCGGGCGTGCAGATGGTTTGGCGTGCAGTTGTGTACCACGTGCAAATCCGGGTGCGCGAGCAACGCCTCAACGCTGCCGTAGGCATGCGGCACATTCAGCTGGCGCGCCTTTTCCTGCGCCTGTGAAAGCGAGCTGTCACATAGCGCGACCACCTGAACACATCCCAGACGACGCAGCGCCTCAATATGCGCCGGGCCGATAAATCCACTGCCGATAATGCCGACATTAATCATTACGCCCTCCTGAGGCAAAATCATCAAATGCCTGTCCGGAAACCGGAATGATATGACGGCGGATAAACTCGCTGCCCTCGCGGGCGCCGGTATCGCCATCCTTAAGACAGCACTCCCACTCCAGCACTGCCCAGCCGTCGTAATCGTACTGGGTCAGCTTGCTAAAGATACCGTTGAAATCGATCTGCCCATCCCCCAAAGAACGAAAACGTCCGGGACGGTGGATCCAGGGTTGGTAGCCACCGTACACGCCGCTGCGCCCGTTGGCTCTGAACTCCGCATCTTTGACGTGAAACGCCTTAATTCGTGAATGATAGAGATCAATAAACGACAGATAATCCATGTGTTGCAGCAGCATATGGCTGGGATCGTAGAGAATATTGCAGCGCGGATGGTTATCGACAAGCGCCAGAAAACGCTCAAACGTCACGCCATCGTGCAGATCTTCCCCGGGATGCAGTTCGAAACAGACATTCACCCCCTGCTCATCGAAAACATCCAGTATCGGGCGCCAGCGCCGCGCCAGCGCCTGAAAAGCTTCGTCAAAACGCTGCGCATTGTGCGGTGGCCACGGATAGAAAAAGGGCCACGCCAGCGAGCCGGAGAAGGTGGCATGTGCCGTTAACCCCAATCTGGCCGATGCCACCGCCGCCTGTTTGACTTTTTCGGTTGCCCACGCCTGACGCGCCGCCTCATTCCCGCGGACTTCCGCCGGGGCAAAGTGGTCAAATGCCTCGCGATAGGTGTCGTTTACCGCCACCAGTTGTCCTTCAAGATGGGTCGACAGTTCGCTGATCGCCAGCCCGTATCCCGCCAGTTTTCCGGCGATCTCATCGCAATAGGTCTGGCTGTCGGCGGCCTGCGCCACATCAAAAATGTGCGGATGGTTGCAGGGCATTTGCACTGCTTTGTAGCCCTTTTCTGCCGCCCAGCCTGCCAGTCCGTCCAAAGAATTGAACGGCGGCTGCCCACCGATAAACTGCGACAGGAAAATACCCGGTCCTTTGATCGTTCTCATCGCGCCTCCTGAAGATTACGCCTTGTCATCGTCGTATTTGAACGTGAGCAGGAAAATCAGTGCAATCACTGCGGCAGCCACCGCCGGGATCCACCAGAATGTCACCCACGCCTGCGGCACGGCCTGCCCTGCCACCAGGCGGTTATAGAGCGCACCAGAAATCTGTGAACCAAGCAGCATGCCGATGCCATAGGTGAACATCACGATCATGCTTTGCGCCTGCCCTTTGACCTTTTCCCCCGCCACGCGATCGGTGTAGATAAAGCCGACCACAAAGAAGAAGTCATAGCACACGCCGTGCAGCAGAATGCCGAGATAGAGCAGCACACGTCCCTCCTCGCTCACGCCCAGGGCAAACATTGCATAGCGGACAAACCACGCCAGCATGCCGATCAGCAGCATGTATTTAACGCCCAGACGGCGGAACAGCAGCGGAATCACCAGCATAAAGACGATTTCGGACATTTGCCCGAACGACATCGCGGTACTGACATCCGCGATACCGGCATCCGCCAGATACGAGGCGGTGTAAGCGTAGTAGGTGCCAAGCGGCACGGAAATCAGCATGGCGCAGACGGAAAAGACCAGGAAGTGTCGCGTTTTAAGCAGCGCAAAGGCGTCGGCACAGAACAGATCGCGAATCTGGATCGGCAGCCCTTTTGCCGGGGCAGGCGTGTGCGGCAGCGTCAGGCTATAGATCGCCAGCAGCACGGAGCTGACTGCCGCTACCTGGAAAATCGTGACGCTGGAGGCCACACCGGTGACGCCGATAAAGATCCCCGCCACAATCCAGCCAATGGTGCCAAACACCCGCACCACCGGGAACGTTTTATCGACGTTCGCCAGGCTGTGAAACGCGATGTTGTTCGTTAACGCCAGCGTCGGCATATAGCAGAGCGTGTAGCCAAACAGCAGGCCGATCAGCAGGGCGCCGTTTTCCGCGATCAGCGCCCCCGGTACGAACCAGAGGATCGCCGCACCAGCCAGATGCATCACCGCCATCACCTTCTGCGAGGCGAAGAAGCGATCCACCAGCATGCCAAGCACGAACGGCGAGAGAATTGAGGCGATAGGCCCGGCGGAGAACGCATCGCCAATCAGCAACGACATGTTGTGCTGGGTCATAACCAGGCCAAGCGTAACCGACCAGCTACCCCAGATAAAAAACTGCAGAAACATCATCAGCGACAGACGCGGAACCAGCATCCGGTAATGCACTCTCGCCTTTCCACTACTTTCAGTTGTTGACACCATGATGAGCCTCATCCAGAAAAAGTAATCGATTACAAAACAGTTCAAATAAAAAGTAATCGATTACAAAATAAAGATCCTGTGGATCGAGACAGATTTGGGAAGGGGGTCACGATAAATATTTTTTGAGAACCTGAGGCGAAGAACAATATTGATTTATAGCCAATAAGCTATAAAATTATTTAAGCGAGGAAGCACAGGAGAAACAATGTGGAATGTTGAAACTACTGACAGATTTGAAGAATGGCTCTTTCGCCAGTCACTTTCGTTAAAGGAGGATATGTTGGCTGCATTGCATATCCTTGCAGAATTCGGCCCGCAGCTCGGGCGCCCATATGTGGATACCGTTAAATCTTCTGTGTATCCCAACATGAAAGAGTTCCGCATCCAGCATGCTGGCGATCCGATTCGGGCATTCTTCGCTTTTGATCCCTGTCGCAAAGCCATAGTGCTCTGCGCTGGTGATAAAACTGGATGCGTTGAAAAACAATTCTACAAAGAAATGATTAGGCTGGCTGACGCTGAATTCAGTAAACACCTGGCGAAGTAAGGAGATCCTATGGCAACGTTAAAAGAACTCATGGCACAACAAAGCGTGGAAAGTCAGGCGCGCATTGAAGCTAAGGTTGCAGAAATGCGCCGTATAGTTGCACTTCACCAACTGCGTGAGGAACTCAATGTTTCGCAGACGGAGCTCGCCACGGCAATGGGCGTAAAGCAGCCTACGCTGGCTAAAATCGAACAACCGGGTAATGACCCTCGCCTGTCCACGCTAAAACGCTATGTCGCAGCGCTCGGTGGAGAGTTGAGTCTTGATGTCACATTGCCTAATGGGAAACGGATTGCGTTTCAAATTTGAGAGGTTGTTAGCCCGGCAACGGCTGCGCTGCCGGGCGTAAGGCTACATGCCTTTTTTGTGAGAAAGCCTAAACACCACAAACAGGAAGGCTACCCATACCGGCAGCAGCATCGCTGAAAGGCGCATGCCGTCAAGCGTGCACATCAGCACCAGGATCATCCCCAGGAAGGCGATACAGAGGTAGTTCCCCGCCGGATAAAGCAGAGCCTTAAACTGCGTCTCACGCCCTTTTCGACGCATCGCGGCGCGGAATTTCAGATGCGCCAGGCAGATCATGACCCAGTTCAACAGCAGCGTGGCAACCACCAGCGCCATCAGCAGGCCAAAGGCCTCTTTGGGTAGCAGATAGTTAATCAACACCACCAGCGAGGTGATCCCGCCTGAGAGCAGCAGGGAATTCACCGGCACGCCGCGATGGCTGATGCGGGTTAAAAACTTCGGTGCATTACCCTGAACAGAGAGACCAAACAGCATGCGGCTGTTTGAATAGACGCCACTGTTGTATACGGACAAGGACGCCACCAGAATCACAAAGTTAAGCGCAGAGGCCACCAGGTTGCTGTTCATATCGTGGAAAATCATCACGAATGGGCTACTGTCGGATTTGACCTCCACCCAGGGGTAAAGCGCCAGTAATACCACCAGCGAGCCGATATAAAACAGCAGAATCCGGTACACGACCTGGTTAACGGCTTTCGGGATGCTTTTATGCGGATCGCGCGCTTCTGCGGCAGTAATCCCTATCAGCTCCAGCCCGCCAAAGGAGAACATAATCACCGCCAGCGACAGAATCAGCCCCTTCCACCCTGTCGCCAGGAAGCCGCCGTGTTTCCACAGATTATCGATACTGGCGCGTTCCCCGCCGTGCCCGGAAAACAGCAGCCACAGGCCAAAGCCAATCATGCCAATAATTGCCAGCACTTTGATCAGCGCAAACCAAAACTCCGTTTCGCCATACAGACGCACGTTCACCAGGTTAACGGCGTTGATGATGATAAAGAAGGCTGCGGCCCAGATCCACGTAGGGACGTCGGGGAGCCAGTACTGCATGTAAATACCTGCCGCAGTCAGCTCAGCCATGCCCACCAGCACAAACATCACCCAGTAATTCCAGCCAGAGAGGAAGCCGGCAAACGGGCCCCAGTACTTATAGGCAAAGTGCGCGAACGAGCCTGATACCGGCTCTTCAACAACCATTTCGCCAAGCTGGCGCATGATTAAAAAGGCAATGATCCCGGCGATGCCGTAACCCAGCAGAACCGCCGGGCCGGCCATCTGAATGGCGGGGCCGATACCCAGGAAAAGCCCCGTACCGATAGCGCCGCCAAGGGCAATTAACTGGATATGTCGGTTTTGCAAACCACGTTGCAGCGTCGGAATGTGTTCCGACGAAGCTTCAGAAACACCGTTGTCTGAAGCGGATGACGCGTCTTTCACGCCTTTCCCCTGTCTCTTTTATAGAAGGGGCACCTTTTAACACTTCGGGTCAGCAGGAGCAAGTTCCAGGTCAGTGGAAGGCGCCGGGGCATCCCTGCCCCGGATGGAAAGGAATCAGAAGGCGTAGCTGGCCGACACTTTGAAGGTGCGCGGCTCGCCCTGGAAGAGATACGTGCCCGAATCGTCAGTACCCGCCCAGTAGTTTTCGTTGGTCACGTTTTCGATACCCGCGCGAACCGTCATCTGATTCTGGTCATGATTGACCGCAAAGCGATAACGTACGCCCAGGTCCAGCGTGGTGTAGCTGTCCAGCTTTTTGGTGTTCGCCAGATTGGCATATTGCGAGCCTGAATGATTGACGCGGGCGGTGGCCGTCAGGCCATCGATGGGCTTGATATCGTACTCTGCCCCTAACACGGCGTAGAAATTCGGTACACCAATCACATCGTTGCCCTGGTTAAGACCGTTGTTGGTTTTGGTCATCTCCGCTTGTAGCCAGGTTGCGCTGGCGTTAAGCCGCGTCCCTATCAACGGCTCGCCAAAGACGTTCAGCTCCACGCCACGGTTACGTTGCTCGGCGTCGAGTCCGTAGTGTTTGGTCACGCTGTCGAGGATTGCAGAGGGCATTTTGATTTCAAACAGGGCCAGCGAGCCGCCAACACGACCGAAATCCGCCTTCACGCCGATTTCGTTTTGCTTCGAGTGCACGATACCGGTACTTTGCCCGTAGTTTGTCGCCGTGTTTGGCGCGGTTTTGCCCGGCTGTAGCGCTTCGGTATGGTTGGCGTACAGTGAAATGTCTTGCCACGGCTTGTAAACCACGCCGTAGGTTGGCATCCAGCGACTGCCGTCGAAGCTGTCCGCGTCATTTTCCGCCCCGGTGATTTTGTCGTAGCCGCGAATCACTACCTTTTGATGGCGCGCACCGACGGTAAACAGCAGCGAATCGTCCAGTACGCCGAGGGTGTCGCTCAGCAGCCAGCCCTGGGTGCGGGTGCGGCCACTGGTCAGCGGATCGCTGTAGTTGCCGCCCTTGCCATTCGAATTGGTGCTGTCAGGCGCATCCACGCCGGTATTGTGATAGATATTGCTGATCGGATTATCTGCCGCCGCCGACATCTTCCAGGCGATTTTTTCGTTTTTGCTCATCGCCGAGTAGCCGACATTCACTTTATGTGAAACGAAGCCGGTATCGAAATTACCGCGAATGCCTGCCATACCGCTGACAGCATCGCTGATGCGGTTGGTATCCAGCCGCGTGGCGGTGTTTTTACCGCTTTTATCGACAAGCTTCGCCCCGCTGTAAAGCCCTTCTTCGTGAGCGTGTTGCGCCCCCAGGCCCGTGTAGACAGCCCAGTTGTCGGTGATGTCGTACTCGCTGCGCCACATCCCAAACTCATTTTCGATATTACTGTAGGCCCATTTTTGCGAGTAGTTACGATCGTTTTTCGGGGGCACGGGGACAAAATCCACCCCGGCGATGTTTACGCCGGTTTCACTGCCGTGGAAACTTTTCTTCTGATAGCCCATATCCACGGATGTGCGGAATTTATCGCCTTTGTAGTCAAGCCCGGTCGAGAGCAGCGTGGTCCGGCGACGATCGTTATCCACCGGTGCTTCGCCTTCGCGATGAACCAGGTTCACGCGAGCGCCAAACCGATCGCTGTCGCCAAAACGACGTCCCGCATCCAGGGTGGTGCCAATCTGAGAATTTGAGGTGTAATCGACGCCGACTTTCGCCTGAGGAAGCTCTCCGGCATGTTTGGGTTCCAGGTTAATCATCCCGCCCACGGCGGAGGTCGCTGCGCCGTTCATCAGGGCATTCGCCCCTTTGAAAATCTCGATGCGCTCAACCATCTGGGTATCGACAACCTGGCGCGGTAAAACGCCCGACAAGCCGCCAAAGGTCATATCGTCGCCGTCGAATTTCAGGCCGCGAATTCGATAGCTTTCCGCGTTATTGCCATAACCCTGCACAGACTGCACGCCCGCATCATTTGCCACCACATCCCCAATGTTATGGGCCTGTTGATCTTCAACCAGCTTTGAGGTGTAGCTAATGAGATTGAACGGCACGTCCATCGCGCTCTGTTGGCCCAGCATGCCCATCCGTCCGCCGTTGGCGACCTGGCCGTCTAAAAAGGCCGGGACAAGTTCATCGCCGCCGGGCTTGAATGCCTCTGTCGCCGTCGTTTGTACGACAAGCGTCTCTTCTTTTGGCGCCTCAGCCGCCTGAGCGGTGTGCATAACCGTGCCGATTGCCATCGCCAGCAGCGTTTTATTCATTGTGGTTTTTTTCATCATTCACTCGTTCGTTACGCGCAAAATGGCCCTCACCGGGCCTGAGATAATGAGTTAAGGGCAATTCTGACAACGCTATCCGGCCCGTTCGTGGCCGCTCTTTTTTAAAGGCAGGCTTCACGTTGACGTAATACGTCTGATAGCAGCAGGCTGTGCGGATGAGGCAATGAGACCAGTGCAGAATTCACCGTAAACACTCAGGGGTTCCATGTGAGATCTGCGCTCACTGTTATGCGGGAGATGTCCCTCTGCGCCCACAAACACCAAAGAGAATGAGAACTATACGCATTATCTTTCTGTAATCAAGTGTAAACAGCGGCGGCAAGGCATCGGAAGAAATACCAGCCCAGGCGGGGATCAAGCGTGTGGATGATAAAAAACAGCGTTGAGGGATAGTCAGGCAGACAAGGATGAGCAAGACGTCATTTACAGGGATATTCTGCGTGCACAAACAGGAACGAAAGCGGGAGAGGTCAGAGACGGTAAGGCGGACAGTTTCAATGGTACGCCCTGTAGGATTCGAACCTACGACCTACGGCTTAGAAGGCCGTTGCTCTATCCAACTGAGCTAAGGGCGCACGGAGACGCGTGCGATACAACGTGGTGAAACGCGTGGAATTATACGGTCAATGGCAAGTGAGTCAATGCCTTTTGGCGTGTTTGTCTGTCTTCTCTCCTCCTGGGTGTGGGGACCGCAGAGATATGTCCGTTTTTTCGCCATTTCGACTTATTTTCCGTCGTAACAGTCATCTACGAAAAAGCCTGGCTGACATTAAGTAACGCCCTGTATTTTCCTCTCCTCTTCACCGTCAGACTAACGGATGGTAACCCGGCGCCCAGAAGGCCGGAAATGACAGGATTGTGGTGTGAGCGCGTTAACCTCTTCTTTACTTTCAGAGTCGCTGGAATGGCGGCGTGTGGCGCGTGACATCGTCGGTATAAAACTGGAACCCATCGTCGCACTGCCCTCCTCTCGTATCGTCGGAATGGAGGTGCTTAGCGTGCTCGCGATCCCCGATGAAAGTGAACGCTTTTTTCAGCAGCAATCGCCTGAACAGTCGCTGGCATTACTTAAGGCCCAGCTCGCCTCATTAAAAAACCACTTTCCGGACGAAAATCTTTTTATCAATCTGCCGATAACCTTATTAACGGAGACGGAATTTTTTCGACGGGTGCTGCCGTTGCTCAGCCCAGGTATCAATATTGAGATTGTTGATCCGGATAACCTCTTTTCCTTGCCCGCTGCGTCATATCAACGCGTCGTGCAGCGCCTGGACTCTCTTGCCCGGCGTCGTTGCCGCATCTGGCTTGATGATATTGACGAAACGCAAATTCAGCGATTCTTACGCAGCCGTTTAACGTTAAGCGGGATCAAAATCGATAAGATAGCATTCTGGCGATTAAGGGCGACTCCGGCATTAAAAGAACTGGTGAGCCTCTGCGCACACGTTGCCGAAAATGTGCTTATCGAGGGCATTGAATCAAACTGGGATCGTGAGTGCGCACTCAAAGCAGGAGCGGGATTCGGTCAGGGGTATTTCTGGCCATCCGTTGGCTGGCCACGAGAGTAAAGGACAGCCGCCTGAGAGGGACTTTATGCGCATGACCGTACGCCGTTATCGGCGTCGCCGAACGGGAAGTGATTCGTTGGGATTCGCGCAATCACGCTTTAGCGCGCCTTTTTTTGATCGTCTTGTCCATCTGAGCCAATCCATCAATCAAATGCGTAAGCCCGACGTGCCCTATATGATTCTGGTTTCGCACGATCGTTTTCTCTGCACCGGCTTTCAGCACAGCCCTTCCCCTTTAAGTCATTGCTGCGACTTTGACACGCTTGAAGCCGCCATCAGTGCGGTGCAACTCTGGCCCTCTGCGCGGCTTGTCGTGGACATTGAAAGCCGAATCGCCCCTCTTATAGATCTGCTCGATCCGCTGCGCAGACTCACCCTTTACCCCCCTTTTACGCCCGTTAATCTGTTGGTGCGGGCGGATGATTACGATGGCCGCCTTTTCTGCAAAGCCGCGGGTCCCTTTAATGTTGTAGAGCGCCAGCTCCCGGCTACGCTGCTGCAACAAACGCTGACCAACCTCGCGATCCCCGTCTCACTGCGCGGCGAGTGGTTTTCGCGTGAGGAGTGGGCCATTCTGCGCTATGTCTCTTCCGGGGAATCCTTGCAGCATATTGCGTTGCTGCGGGGTCTGCCCTACAGCAGGATCGTATATCGCATTGGCCGGATTCTGGAAAAACTGGGGTTAAAACATCGCCAGGAACTGCTGCATCTTCTGAATCGCCTCTCTGAATAACCTCTTAAAACCCTTGCTAACCCCTTAATTCCTAAATAACTTTAGGAAATTACTTACCAGAACAGGTTAATTTATTGTTACCAATTAACAAACGCGAAACAATTATAACTATTCCTAATTTTCTCCTTCTGCCAACGTTAAATTCTGGAGAACGTTCCAGATAAAGGATTTCTGTCCACACTTTAAGATTGAATCGATTCGGTTAATTTTGTAATAACGATGTAAAAACAATCATCTTGCTGACCAGGTGTTAACTCAAAGAGTGGTTAGCCAGTAGATCCTGCTTTTTTGAACAGCCGTTTTTCAGAAGGCGAGCTAAGGCTTTCACATGAAGGGACCACGGGGCTGACCCGGTCTTTCTGCCCGTTTTCGGGCAGCAGATGAAAGGAAAAATCCGCATGCAAATATCAACAAATGGTTAACATTTGGAGATATATATTATTTTTTGTCATTACATAAACATGTTGAGTTGCACTAATGAGGATATAGAGATATTTAGACCGTTTTTAAAATAATCGCTTTGCCTCTCCAGAACATCATATTAGGCAAGGGTACTAAGATAATTTACAGGCTTTTCGGAGAAAACTTACACGGTATAATAAGCCATATTCCAGACATGAATCGGAAATACCTTTTAGTTACCTTTACAAGCTATGTTCACCCACAGCGCTGAGGCAGTATTTTCGTTATTACGTAAACAAGGATGCTTTCGCTTTTTCAAGGGAAATACCCCGTCACCAGGGGTCGCTTAAATATCCTTCCGGCTTACCAGCGCTTTAACAATCTGAGGCATAAAAATGAAACCGGCATCCGTAATCATTATGGACGAACATCCTATCGTCAGAATGTCGATAGAAGTCCTGCTACAGAAAAATAAAAACATCGAGATTAAACTCAAGTCTGGCGACTGCCATGAAACCCTCGATTACATCCGTAATCATCCCGTCGATCTGGTGATACTCGACATCGAACTACCCGGGACGGATGGATTTTCTTTACTAAAGAGAATCAAAAACTTAGATGAAAAAATAAAGGTTTTATTTTTATCATCTAAATCAGAGTCTTTCTACGCTGGAAGGGCGATTCGGGCAGGGGCGAACGGTTTTGTCAGTAAACGAAAGGATCTGAATGATATCTATAACGCCGTAGAAATGTTGCTGTCTGGATATTCCTTCTTTCCTTCTGACACGCTCAGTTTTATAAATAACTCGACGAACCAGCGGGGTCATTCGTCGGATACGCCTTTATCTAACAGAGAAGTGACCGTTCTTAGGTATCTGGCAAATGGATTATCCAACAAAGAGATCGCAGAACAATTATTGCTAAGTAACAAAACAATTAGTGCGCATAAATCGAATATTTATACGAAATTGGGCGTTCAGACTATTGTTGAACTGATCGATTACGCCAAAGCACACGAGTTGCTTTAACTTATGTGACTTCCTGCCCACACGGCAGGAAGTCACCCTGATTAATTATAATTAATCATAAAGGTTGCATCGGCATCCGCGCGCCCCGGCTGAGGATTATCTGCTGTAGCAATGTAATTAGCGTAGAACGCTAACACCGCATTTCCCTGAGCATCTATCGCTACGTCCCGACTGGCCTGCTGCAGCGGCAAACGCGTTTTATCACTGTCGCGTATCTCCACCGCCACATGGCTGGCCTTGCTGGCATCGTTCAGCGCCAGGAGTTCGTTATCCTGCGCATCAGCCTTACCCGAAAAGGTGATCGAGGCCGCGCCAGGCGGACAACCTGTCAGCTTCAGCGTGAAAGGCATCGCTTGCGTCCGACTACCGGTGGTGTTCAACTGCTTCGTGGGCCATGTTCCCAGCGTGACCGATTTATTACTGTCGTTGCCTTCTGCCACGCAGGTGAAATCGACAATAGTGCCGTACAGTTTGATATTGACCTGTCCCAGCGAGCTATTGGCTTGCGTCGCGCTACTTACCAGCGTCAGGGCCAGCATCAGTGTTCGGAGCATCACGTTATTCATAATCCACCCGCAAATATCCGACTGAGGTAAATTTGCCTTCTGCCGGTTTGTTTCCGGTAATACTCACAGGCCAGGCGCTGATCCCCACCTGCGCTGAGGCATTATCATCCAGGCGAAACGGTATCTTGCTGGAGAGGTTGTTCGGCGTCAGCGGCGTACCGTCCTGCGTGGCAACGACAAAACCCAGATCGGGATTATCGGAAACCAACGCATTGCCCGACACCCTGTCCGCCTCAATACGCATTGTCAGGTAGGCATTGGCCTCAACGTTGGTGCATTTAATGGCGATGGTTTTGGTTTGCGGCGAAATTTTTTGCGGACGGTTGCCCGCCCCGGCTTCGCTAAACAGCGACGCCCCCATTTCGCGAAAATCAAACTCGACGATGGACCCCGCATTGAGCGTACAGCTTTGCGGCACCTGAATCGTCCCGCTGTAGCTGATGGTGTAAACCGGTGTACTTAACGGATCGCCTTTGGTGGTAGTGACATACACCCTGAACATCGTTTGTCGCGGGATCACCACCAGGTTGATAAAACGGCGGGTGACTTTCAGCCGGAACACCAGCTTCGAATCCGTCACCGGAAATGATTTCTGATTCGGCACGTTGGGATGTTGCCCCATCTGGATATAGTTTGCAGGCGGATAAAACGTGCCTGCAAAGTCATCATGGATTTGCATGGCCCCCTCCAGATAATCATTTAATTTGACGTACTGAAATCGGTCCTCCACGCTTGTGATCGGCAGATCGGTGACATAGCTTCGCATGGTCGATTTGCCCGTGGTGCCCTTCGGGCAAATGGCGTAAACCCCCACCAGCCCGGATTTTTGCGCCAGAGTGATAATCTGCCCAGGCTTGTTGTTGGAGCTGTTAAACACATCGGAAAGATCGTAAGCGATATCTTTTGGCGCCCCGTCTGCGTTCTGGCACACGGTGGCCCAGGCGGGCAACGCACTGATGAAAAGCACAACGCCCAGAAAAGCGCGAATAAGAGTCATGATTCGTATCCTGTTATGACGCACAGTTTGCCTCCGCCAGCGTAATGGCTTTGTCGAGACTGTCCGCAGGCAGGGTGTAATGCGCGCGGCACTGCGACTGCGCACCATTGCCCCACTGGATTAACAAGTCCCCTGAAAGCGGTAAACCGCTGAGATAAATTTGCCCGTCGTCGCCCACCATGCTGGTGACGCCGCTTTGCGTTTCGCGTACCACCGCACCAAACGGCACCGGCTGGCCCGCTCGCATCACCGTAAACAGTGCCCGTACGCCAATACGCGTATCAAAACGGGCTCGTACCAGCGCACCTTTGGTCGGTACGACGCTGCTGACGTTGTTCTCGATATCGGTGTTGTTGCTCATGGTGTTGGTATTTAACGCCACGCGGTTATAGCGATACACCGTGGCGTAAGGCATCACGGCATAGCCGCGCCAGTCGGTTTTCACACCGATCTGGTTTTCAACACTGACGCCTGAGGCGCCCGGGGCTTGAATCAGAACGTTGGTATCCCCCAGTGGCTGGCTCAGCGTGATGCCATTCGCATGGCCTACCACGCCTCCCGAAAGCTGCATGTTAAGATCGTGCCGATCGCCGGCATAGTTGTAGCCCACGCCCAGGGTGCCGTAAGTTGCCTGCCAGTTGGCGCTGGCGCTTCCGCTGGTTCCGTTACTGCTGGAGCGACCCTGGGTCACGCTATAGTTAAGATTGCGATCCTCAAGCAGTGTGCCGCTCACCCCGGTTTGCCAGTTGTTTTCCCCCTCGCTGTTGCGGCTTGCTGAAGCGGTGGCATACGCCCTGTCGATCGCGCTGTCGCGGCGATAGCCGTTGCCGGTAAACAGGCTGAACGGAACAGAGACATTGAAAGAGGCGATTTTGTCGGTGCCGCCGATCCCCACCGCCTGGTTCCATGACCAGGAGACCGAATAACTCACCCCTTTCATTCCGCCGGCGTAGCCGAGCTGATACCAGATATTGGAATCGCTGGTGCCCCAGTAGGTTTGTTCACTCCCGGAGACATACACCGAGCCATAGTCGCCTAAAGATTGAGAGATATTGACCTGGAAGCGCCCTTTTTTATTCCACGTCAGGTTGTGATAGCTCTGCACATCCGGCACGCCGTTTTCGTCTTTGCTGTCGCCGTACTGGTAGCCTTCCATCGTTCTCCACGCGACATCGTCTAAGGTGTAGAACCCTTTGGTGGAGTAGCGATAACCCAGAAGCTGGAAGTTGGTGCCAAAGCCGTTTAACGATTTGGCATACAGGAAACGCAAAGATTGGCCTTCATGGCGGCTGTCATCGGCCAGCTGGCTTCGGGCATGGGTAAAATCGAGCGATACCGCGCCCCAGTCCCCCAGGTTTTTACCCGCGCCAACGGCCATCGCGGTATAGCGCGAGGCAAGCTGCGTGCCGCCATAGACGGTGTAACCGTCGGTCAGTCCCGCAATCAACGTGCCCTGAGTGAAGAATGGCGTGTCCTGATTACTGTTACCGCTGCGGTAATCCCCGACAACCAGATCATATTTCATCCGTCCTTCACGCTGTAACAGCGGAACGGTGGAGTAAGGTACCGAATAGCGCTGCTGGCTGCCGTCTTTCTCTTCAACGGTCACGTCCAAATCACCGCTGGAGGAGGTGGGGTTGAGATCGGTAATGGCGAATGCGCCCGCCTGGACGTAGCTTTGATAAATAACGTAGCCGTTCTGGCGAATAACCACTTTGGCTGGCGTGCGTGCAATGCCGCGTACGGTTGGCGCGTAGCCTTGCATGCTGTCCGGATACATATTGTCGGACGAGTAGAGCCGTCCTCCGCGAAAGCCGACGCTGTCGAACACGTCACTGCCCGTATTGCTGTCGCCTAACACCAGCTCGCTTTTCAACGGGATAACGGTGCGTTCAGCCCAGGTGCCGATGTTCTGCCACTCATTGTGGCGCTCGCCGTTACTGCTCGTATAGCGCCAGGCACCGTTGTTGCGTAGCCGCCACGCGCCGTAATTCAGCCCGCTTTGCAGGTTAAGATAATAACTGTCGTCATCGCTGCCCCTGTTGCCGCTGAAGCTGTAGTTCAGCAAGGCCGCAGGTATCCCTTCATCCCACTGTTCAGGCGGAATATAGCCACGTGCGCTGTTCTGCATCGCCACCTGCGGCAGGTTGATGTCCAGGCGCAGGGCGGCAAAGTTAAAAGCAATCACGCTGCCCGGAATGACCTTTGCCAAAGGGATGCAGGTTTCGCCGCTAACCTGAATCAGGTCCGGAAAGGCGGCGATATTGACGCCAAAACGCTCCAGCATGGCGCGGGTAATGCAGGGGGAAAGCCCACCCGATACGGAGGAGTTGCTCTCCTCCGCCGTCTCGAAGCGAACATCCTGCGTACCGATAAACTCGTCGTTACGCCAGAGATCCACACGATAAATACCGGGGGCCTGCTGGTGCCCTTTTTCGAAGTGGGAGAGATCCGCGACGCTTGCGGCATCATAAGACAGGAATGCCGGGTTAAAGTAGCTTTCACTCCACCCCATCTGCGGCCAGAGCGCTGCCATCAATGCCAGCGCGACCGGGCCATAACGCCCTCGCTGAATATGCATGATCCTGACCCGACTCACAGATTCACGTTACGTGCCGGCGTAATGGCGCCGTAATCGTTGACGCTTTGCCAGGTCAGCACGCCACTGGCACCGGCAGGAATGACCTGCTGGGCCGCGTTTTTCGGGGCAATCATCAGATTGTCCAGCTTCTGACCACCCAGCTGCAAATTAACCAGCGTGATGTAATACGGGGAGGCGTTGCTGACTTTAAGATGATTTCCCGCCCGCTCAAATCGCAGGTGCGACAGGGCGTCTTCGGGCTGCATGGCCAGGTTAGCAGGCCGCACAAAGAGCTTGATTCGGGACAAGATCGCCAGTTGCAGAACATTTTTGCCCTCCGTGCTGGCTTTATCGACCGACGGGATGGCCTTCACGTTCATAAAAAAGAGCGATTCCCGGTCGGCAGGGAGCGCGGGGCCGGCGTAAATAATGCGTAAGGTGTTTTCGCTGTCCGGTTCGCTGACAAACAACGGCGGCGTCACGGCAAAGGTTTTTTCTTTTTGCCCACGGTCGTTTTCAACCCATGCGTTAATTAAATAGCGTTCCTGTTTATTGCTATTGGTGATGGCAAGGGAGGTCTGTTTGGCATCTGCCGGATAAATAACGCGGGTTGCCCCCAGTGCAATACCACCGGATGCTTTAGCCGGTAACGCGATCATCATTAAAATAAGTGAAACAATCAGTCCTGGTTTAAAGAGTGAGTTCATCACAATAATACCTTTTATTATCGATTCGCAGGTGCGTACGCTGTTATGGATAAATCAACGTAAACCAGACATCCGACTGAATATTGCCTGGTACAAGGTGCTCGGAAATAGCCCGGTAACGGGCGCTGAAGTGAAACGCTAATTCACGATCGTCAATCTGCAGTACACTGACGGCAGGGGCATTGGGGATAATCTGACGCTGTTGCGGATCAAAAATCGCCAGCCCTACGCCGCTGCTTATCGGACTCTCACCGGGCCGGGAGGTGGCCAGAAAGACCTGTGGATCTTCAACAGGTGTGGCCCCTTCAAACATCACGCCCACCGTGCCCGAGACATCGGTACTGCACTCCACCAGCCGCAGCGTGAAAGGCACATTTACCGTCGAGAAACTGCCCACGCCAGAAAACGCATTCGTGCGGTACTGCCCCATTTCAATGCGCATATTTTGGCTTTCAGGAGCAACGGCACAGCCGCCGTTAACCAGCTCGCCTTTGATATGGACCTGCCCGCCATCCACAATCACGCTGTGCGCGATGACGGGTTTGGCGACGGCAAGCATCATGAGAAAGATCATCCCTTTGCTGGTCATCCATCATCCTCGGTTCGCCTGAAAAAGGTCTCTTCCATGAGACCGGGATCATCCCTGACAAAAGGCTTATTCGTATTTCATCACGAAGGTTGCGTCTGCGTTTGCCTTGCCTGGCTCAGTGGTGGCTGCCGTGGCTTTGTAGCGGGCGGTGAAGTTAAGGATGTTTGTCCCTTCGATCAGCGCTTTGGTTGCAGAGAAGGTCGCACCATCTGGGGTCAGGGTGGCGGATTTGCTGTCCAGGATTTCAATACCAACGCCTTTCGCGGTGTTATCGTTGCTGCCTGAGGTGACAGCCAGCAAGGTTTTATCGGTGGCGTCGATCTGGCCGGTAAAGGCAACAGAAGCGGTGGTTGCAACCACAGGATCGCAATCATTCAGTTCGATAGTGAACGGAATATTGGAGGAGGTATCACCCACTTTGGTAAATTTCGCCGTGCGATATTGGCCTAATGTAACCGTCTGGTGAGAAGAGTTAGTATTAACTGAACAAGCGGCGTTAACTAATTCACCTTCAAAATGCACGCTACCACCGTTTACAGAAACCGGCGTAGGATCTTCAGCCTGTGCAGCACCCGCGACCAGGGCCAGGGAAGCAATAACGATAGAAGCAATATTGCTGATTTTCATGTCTATTCCTTTAAAGTGTAAAATACCCTTCCCGATCATGTCGGGAATAAGAGTGACGAACGATGGCCTCATTGAAGGCTTATTTCGGAGAGGCTAAAGTAGCGCAGGATGTTATTTTTAAATATGTCAAAACACTGTTAATCGTCCAGGTCACATCCTAATTACGCCTAAGAAAATGCCATATGGAAATCAGGGTTTTTATCGCAGGTTGACGGTACGCCGTCGAAATCTCGCAATGGGTGACTGACAGCAGCCCTCGCTTCTGACAAAATATAGGCAATCCCCCTTTCAAACGTTACAGACGGAATCTTCTCTCTGATGGCAGCAAAAATTATTGACGGTAAAACGATTGCGCAGCAGGTGCGCTCTGAGGTCGCGGAAAAAGTGAAGGCCCGTACAGCGGCTGGAAAACGCGCCCCAGGGTTAGCCGTAGTGCTGGTTGGCAGTAACCCGGCCTCGCAGATTTATGTCGGCAGCAAGCGCAAAGCGTGTGAAGAAGTGGGGTTTATCTCCCGCTCTTACGATTTGCCAGAAACCACCAGCGAAGCAGAGCTGCTGGAACTGATCGACACCCTGAATGCCGACGAAGTGATTGACGGCATTCTGGTGCAATTGCCTTTGCCTGCTGGCATCGACAACGTGAAGGTACTGGAGCGCATCGCTCCCGATAAAGACGTTGACGGTTTCCACCCGTATAATGTGGGCCGTTTATGCCAGCGCGCTCCCCGCCTGCGTCCCTGTACTCCACGCGGGATTGTGACCCTGCTGGAGCGCTACAGCATTGACACGTACGGCCTTAACGCTGTGGTCATTGGTGCCTCCAACATTGTTGGCCGCCCAATGAGCATGGAGCTGTTGCTGGCAGGCTGTACGACCACCGTTACGCACCGCTTTACTAAAAATTTGCGCCAGCACGTCGAGAATGCCGATCTGCTGATCGTGGCAGTCGGTAAGCCAGGCTTTATCCCGGGAGAGTGGATTAAAGAGGGCGCGATCGTGGTGGACGTGGGCATTAACCGTCTGGAAAACGGCAAAGTGGTGGGTGATGTGGTGTACGAAGACGCCGCAGCGCGTGCGTCTTATATCACCCCCGTACCGGGTGGCGTCGGTCCTATGACCGTTGCCACTCTGATTCAGAATACCTATCAGGCATGCGTCGAATACCACGATGCAGAGGAAGCATAAGATGGACACATTTTCATTAGGTAAACACCCGCACGTAGAACTGTGCGATCTGCTCAAACTGGAAGGCTGGAGCGAAAGCGGCGCGCAGGCGAAGATCGTCATCGCTGATGGCCTGGTCAAAGTCGATGGCGCGGTCGAAATCCGCAAACGCTGCAAAATTATTGCCGGACAGACCGTGACCTTCCAGGGTCACAGCATTACCGTCACTGCCTGAGCCGACTGCGCTCTTCCCCTCACCCATCGGTGAGGGGACTCAAATCCCCCATATCTATCACGGTTAATTATCGATCGACTTCAAATAATCACTATTTCGTTTGTTGAAATGTGAAAATTAAGTTGCACGTTTTTCACGCTTTCCTCACGATAAGTAGAACGTTCTACTAAAACGTTCTACTTACAATAACAGCGCCTAAAAAAGCGCTACTCGGGGGAAATCAGCATGGGTCTGATATCAGGGTTTGTTAAATCGTTGTCGAAGTTATCGATGATTGGCCGCGCGCTGATGCTGCCAATTTCACTGTTGCCTGCTGCGGGTCTGTTACTGGCCTTTGGCGATAAATTCCATCTGCCGCTGATGATGAATGCGGGCGGGGTTATTTTTGACAACCTGCCCATGCTTTTTGCCATCGGTTCTGCGGTGGGTCTGGCATCTGAATCCGGGATTGCAGCGTTGTCAGCGGCGGTGTCGGTCTTTGTAACAAACATCACCATCAGCACGGTGCTGAGCATTACGCCCGAAATGGCGTCGCAAGGCGGAAAATACGCGATGGTCGTGGGGATCCCAACGCTGCAAATGGGCGTATTTGGCGGTCTGATTTGCGGTATTCTCGCCGCCTGGTGTTACAACCGTTTCCATACCCTGCAGTTGCCAGAATTCCTCGGTTTCTTCTCGGGGAAACGCTTTGTCGCGATTGCCACCGCGCTACTGTCATTCCTTCTCGGCTTGCTGTTGCCTTATATCTGGCAGCATATTCAGTCCGGAATTGATGCGCTGTCCGTGGTAGTGAACGGCGATAACCAGGCCGCCTCGACCTTTATTTTTGGTCTGGTCGAACGTGCCCTGATCCCGCTGGGCCTGCACCACATCTGGTATCCCTCTTTCTGGTACTCCTTCGGGGATTACACGACCCAGGCAGGCCAGGTGATTCATGGTGACCAGACCATCTGGTTCAAAATGCTGGAAGAAGGGGTGAAATCCTTTAGCAGCGACACCTACCAAAACGCCGGTAAGTTCATGCAGGGGGAATTCCCGCTGATGTTATTTGCACTGCCTGCGGCTTGTCTGGCGATGTATCACGAAGCCCATACCAAAAATAAAAAAATCGCTGCCGGTATTCTCTTCTCTGCGGCCCTGACCTGCTTCCTGACGGGGATCACCGAGCCGGTTGAGTTCACCTTTATCTTTGTAGCACCGATTCTGTACGTCTTTAACGCCATCATGGCGGGTCTGGCCTACATGACCATGTATCTGATGCATGCGCATATTGCCAAGTCGTTCTCTGCGGGCTTTATTGATTATCTGTCATTCGGCATTCTGCCGTCTTTCAACGGGTATCAGACCAACTTCCTGAATGCGATTATCATCGGGCTCCCGATGGCGCTGATCTACTACTTCACGTTCCGCTTCGTGATCCGTCGTTTCGACGTGAAAACGCCAGGCCGCACTGAAGTGACCGCAAGCGCAAATGACAAAACTGACACGGAAATCGCGACCGATATAATCGGCCTGCTGGGCGGCGCACAGAATATTAGCTCCGTCGGCTCCTGTATCACCCGACTGCGTCTGGAAGTCGCTAAAAGTGAGGCGGTGAACAAGGATGGGCTGAATGCGCTGGGCGCGCGCGGTGTTGTCTTTGTCGGTGATAATGGTATTCAGGTGATTTTCGGTGCCAGAGCACAGTTTATCGCCCAGACCATGTCCACCATGATCGGCAAATAATAAGATGCCTGAAAGACACGTCTGCTGTACGCTGGGAGACGTGTCTTATCTGGCTGATAATCGGTAAATTTCAGGGAGCGGTTTTGAAGAAAGTCAGCATTATTGATGTCGCAAAACATGCGGGAGTCTCGGTTTCGACCGTGTCGCTGGTGTTACGCCAGAAAGGGAAAATCTCTGAAGCCACGACGGAGAAAGTCCACGCCGCCATCAACCTGCTTGGCTATGTTCATAACGTCGCCGCTGCCAATCTCCGCGCCAACACCTCCAATCTTATCGGCCTGATCCTGCGCGATTTCAGCGACAGCTTCTCCATTAAAGTGATGGCAAGCATTGTACTGGAGCTGGAAAAGCAAGGCTTTATGGTCTTCCTCGGACAGCCGCTCAACGATCATGAACATCTTGAGCGCTGCCTGCTGTCCTTTAAACAACAGGGCGTTGCCGGGGTTATTTATCTTTCATCCGACACGCGGACACCGCATCTGCCGGAAAAAATCCGTCAAAATCCGCTGCCAATGGTCGTGGTCTCGCAGTCCTTGCTGGAGGACAAATGCAATCTGGTTATGCGCGACAACCGCCAGGCTGCCAACCTTGCGACCCGGTATTTGATTGAACGTGGGCACCGTAATATTGCTTATGTGGGCGGTCAGGAAGGCTGCCTGATTCGCGAACAGCGTTTGCTGGGATTTCGCAGCGCAATGCAACAATATGGGCTGGTCAGCCGTGAAGAGTCGACACCGTCCTGCAGCGACGATACGCAAGCCGTCAGCTTTACCACGCGTCAGTTACTGGAAAAGAATAACACCATCACCGCCCTGCTCTGTCACTCTCCCGATGCGATGATTGGCTCCATCTCGGGCATTCATCAGGTGGGCCGAACGGTGGGCAAAGACGTTTTCCTCACGCAACAGGTCGCCCTGGTGGGCTTTGAAGACATGCTGCACGTGAATCTCACCTCACCGTCGTTTACCTATGTCTCCTCGGCCAGCGAAGAGACGGGTCGCCAGGCGGCCGGATTGATGATGCGCAAGCTTAAAGAGCCAGACCTGCAAATCCAGCGGATTACCCTCTCGGGGCAACTCATCGCGCGGGAATCGGCGTAAATTCAGAATTTCACGCCGGTCACGCAACGCGCTTTCACTGGTATATTCCCCTGATTTATCCTGGAGCATGACCATGCCGACCGTTATTACTCATGCCGCCGTTCCCCTTTGCCTGGGATTAGGGCTGGGAAGCAAACTGATTCCCCCTCGCCTGCTGTTTGCGGGCATCGTTCTCGCTATGCTGCCGGATGCCGACGTGCTGGCGTTTAAGTTCGGCGTCGCCTACGGGAATATCTTTGGTCATCGCGGCTTTACCCATTCGCTGCTTTTTGCTTTTGTGGTGCCGATACTTTGCGTGCTGATTGGGCGGCGATGGTTCCGGGCGAGCCTGACCCGCTGCTGGCTGTTTTTAACGGTGTCGCTGCTGTCGCACAGTTTGCTTGATTCGATAACGACAGGCGGAAAAGGAGTGGGCTGGCTATGGCCCTGGTCAGATGAACGATTCTTTGCGCCCTGGCAAGTTATCAGGGTGGCCCCTTTTGCGCTGTCGCGGTATATGACGCCCTATGGGCATCAGGTGATTTATTCTGAATTGCTGTGGGTGTGGCTGCCGGGGGTGATTGTAATGGGGCTGTTGTGGTGGAAGCGTGCGCGCTGATGCCCTCACCCCAACCCTCTCCCACAGGGAGAGGGAGCGGTTAGAGCAGCCCTCTCGCTTAAGGAGAGGGAGCGGTTAGAGCAGCCCTCTCGCTTAAGGAGAGGGAATCGTCAGAGCTGCCCTCCCACAGGGAGAGGGAGTATCGGAGCAGCCGTCGCTGAGGGAGAGGGTCAGGGGCAATTATTTACGACGCCAGATCGTTCCCTGAGGGCCATCTTCCAGCACAATGCCCATCTCGGTCAGGCGATTACGCGCCGCATCGGCCGCCGCCCAGTCTTTGGCCTGACGCGCTTCCAGACGCGCCGTGATCAGCGCTTCAATCTCAGCCACTTCGTCATCATCGGTTTGTGCGCCACTTTGCAGGAACACTTCAGGATCCTGCTCCAGCAGGCCCAGTACGGCAGCCAGCTTGCGCAGATGCGATGCCAGCGCATTCGCGGCGGCAACATCTTCGACTTTAAGACGGTTGATCTCACGCGCCATATCAAACAGAACGGAATAGGCTTCCGGCGTGTTGAAATCGTCGTTCATCACCTCGATGAAGCGCGCTTCGAAGGCCTCACCGCCTGCCGCTGCAACCGATTTATCCGTGCCGCGAATCGCGATATAGAGACGCTCCAGCGCAGAACGCGCCTGTTTAAGGTTCTCTTCGCTGTAGTTAAGCTGGCTGCGATAGTGGCCGGACATCAGGAAATAACGTACGGTCTCCGCGTCGTAATATTTCAGCACATCCCGCACAGTGAAGAAGTTATCCAGCGATTTCGACATCTTCTCGCGGTCAACCATCACCATACCGGAGTGCATCCAGTAGTTAACGTACTCACCGCCATGGGCACAGGTTGACTGAGCGATTTCGTTCTCGTGGTGCGGGAACATCAGATCCGAGCCGCCGCCGTGAATATCGAAATGGTTGCCCAGCTGTTTGCAGTTCATCGCTGAACACTCAATGTGCCAGCCAGGACGCCCTTCGCCCCACGGGGAAGGCCAGCTTGGTTCGCCCGCTTTCGACATCTTCCACAGAACGAAGTCCATTGGGTTACGCTTCACGTCAACCACGTCAACGCGCGCCCCCGCCTGCAGCTGATCCAGATCCTGACGGGACAACTGACCGTACGCAGGGTCGGTTGGCACGGAGAACATCACGTCGCCATTATCCGCTACGTAAGCGTGGCCGCGTTCGATAAGCGTTGCCGTGATATCAATAATTTCATGAATATGATGAGTCGCACGCGGTTCGCTGTCCGGACGCAGGATATTCAGCGCGTCAAAATCCTTGTGCATTTCAACGATCATTCTGTCGACCAAATCGACAAAGCTTTCACCTTTTTCATTTGCGCGTTTAATGATTTTGTCGTCAATGTCGGTGATATTGCGCACATATTTCAGGTTATAACCCAAAAAGCGCAGGTAGCGCGACACAACGTCGAAGGCAACAAAGGTGCGGCCATGGCCGATATGACAGAGATCGTAAACCGTGATACCACACACGTACATGCCGACTTCCCCGGCATGGATAGGTTTAAATTCCTCTTTTTGGCGCGTCATAGTATTAAAGATTTTTAACATCGAAGATTCCATGTGAGACGTGTGTGGATAGAAACTTTACTATCATACCCATTATTCGTCATCGAAGCAGCACACAATGCAAGGTGATCGCGTCCGGAGGTTATGCTATAACAAGCCCCTAGATGTGACCCGAACCAGGGTCGACGTACCACAATAACGGAACAGGATGCAAAAATGGTTACTCTCCACACTAATCATGGCGATATCGTCATCAAAACCTTTGATGACAAAGCGCCTGAAACAGTTAAAAACTTCCTGGACTACTGCCGCGAAGGTTTCTACAACAACACTATTTTCCACCGTGTGATCAATGGCTTTATGATCCAGGGCGGCGGTTTCGAACCTGGTATGCACCAGAAAGAGACCAAAGAAGCGATCAAAAACGAAGCGAACAACGGTCTGAAAAACACCCGTGGCACGCTGGCGATGGCGCGTACCCAGGCCCCTCACTCTGCAACTGCACAGTTCTTCATCAACGTGGCTGACAACGACTTCCTTAACTTCTCCGGCGAAAGCCTGCAGGGTTGGGGCTACTGCGTGTTCGCAGAAGTGGTTGAAGGTATGGACGTGGTTGAGAAAATCAAAGGCGTTTCTACGGGCCGCAGCGGTATGCATCAGGACGTTCCAAAAGAAGACGTTATCATTACAAGCGTGACTGTCAGCGAGTAATTGGTGGCGACACTTTTTATTGCGGATCTGCATCTGCAAACAGAAGAACCGGCGATCACCGCCGGTTTTCTGCGTTTTTTACAGGGCGAAGCACGCACGGCTGATGCGTTGTATATTCTGGGCGATTTGTTTGAAGCCTGGATTGGCGACGACGATCCCAATCCGCTCCATCGTGAAGTAGCCGCCGCGATCCACGCGCTGGTGAAGACGGGTGTTCCTTGCTATTTCATCCACGGTAACCGCGATTTTCTCATCGGCAAACGCTTTGCACGGGAAAGCGGCATGATCTTGCTGCCGGAAGAAAAGGTACTCGATTTGTATGGTCGTCACGTGCTGATCATGCATGGTGACACGCTCTGCACCGACGATACTGGCTATCTGGCGTTTCGCGCAAAGGTTCATACGCCCTGGATCCAAACGCTCTTCCTCGCGCTGCCGCTCTTTATCCGTAAACGTATTGCGGCAAAAATGCGTGCGAACAGCAAAGCGGCAAACAGCAGCAAATCGATGACTATCATGGACGTTAATCCGCTGGCGGTGGTCAACATGATGGAAAAACATGCGGTGCAGTGGCTTATTCACGGTCACACCCATCGTCCGGACGTGCATGCTCTTATCGCGAATGGCAAGCCCGCTCATCGTGTCGTGCTCGGCGCATGGCATCACGAAGGTTCTATGGTCAAAGTCACGCCAGAGGGCGTAGACCTGATTGCCTTTCCTTTCTAACCCTTCGCGTTACCCCCCCTCACCTTTAGTTCATATTATTTGAACAAGTTCCGCAAATTGTTTCGATTTTAATCAACTGATGGTCGGTCTATTATTTATCACATCAGGGCGACACGCCCTACTCCAGATAAAACACTTAAGGAATACGACCATGAAAACCATCAAAACTTTCGTTGCAGTTGCTGCTCTCTCTCTGATCTCTTTCGGTTCTTTCGCACAAAGCTTAAGTGCGACCGCTTCAACGCTTGACCGCGCAGAAGCCAAAATTGCCGCTCAGGCTGCAGAACAGGGTGCGTCCTACAAAATCACCAGCGCTCAGTTCAACAACCGTGTGCATATGACCGCAGAACTGACTAAATAACACTGTTGATTGCCGTGCCGCCCGAACAGAGACGTGACAGCGACAAGACGATGAAAAAGGACAAGAGAATGAAAACAATGAGCATCGTAAGCGCCCTGCTTCTGGCCGCGACACTGTCGACTGGCGCTATGGCGGCAGAGCATCGCTTCTCCACACCTGAAGCAGGCTCAAATATCGATACCAGCGCGCAGCAGAATCATATTGATGTCAGCCACGCGTTTGATAAAGAGAGCCTGACCGCCGGTAATCTGCTGTAAAAAATTGCCGGTATTTCACGTAACAGACCGCCTTTAACGCGGTCTGTTTTGTTTTGCAAACCCCCCCACAACGGCTGACGTTTTGACCACGCAACCGTTTTCCTTGCCCGTATTACATGCTATTCTCTGTGCCCTCGAAAGCAGTGTGTTTCGCACCACAGGAGTTTTAAGACGCATGTCTTCCCGCAATAATCCGGCGCGTGTCGCCATCGTGATGGGGTCCAAAAGCGACTGGGCTACCATGCAGTTTGCCGCCGAAATCTTCGAAATCCTGAATGTTCCGCACCATGTTGAAGTGGTCTCCGCACACCGCACACCTGATAAACTGTTCAGCTTCGCCGAAGGCGCAGAAGAGAACGGGTATGAGGTGATCATTGCCGGTGCGGGCGGCGCAGCACATCTGCCAGGCATGATTGCCGCGAAAACGCTGGTGCCCGTTCTGGGCGTGCCGGTCCAGAGCGCCGCATTAAGCGGCGTCGACAGTCTCTATTCTATCGTTCAGATGCCGCGTGGAATTCCGGTCGGTACGCTGGCGATTGGCAAAGCGGGAGCTGCGAACGCCGCCCTGCTGGCCGCGCAAATTCTGGCCACGCACGATAAGGCCTTACATCAACGTCTTGCGGACTGGCGTAAAGCGCAGACTGACGAGGTGCTGGACAATCCGGATCCGCGGGGTGAGGCATGAAGCAGGTTTGCGTCCTTGGTAATGGTCAGTTAGGCCGCATGCTGCGTCAGGCCGGTGAACCGCTGGGTATCTCGGTGTGGCCTGTCGGGCTGGATGCTGAACCCGAAGCCGTGCCGTTCCAGCAGAGCGTGATCACCGCCGAAATTGAACGCTGGCCGGAAACCGCCTTAACCCGTGAACTGGCGCGTCATAACGCCTTTGTTAACCGCGATGTTTTTCCGATCATTGCTGACCGTCTGACGCAAAAACAGTTGTTTGATAAGCTCGGACTGCCAACCGCACCGTGGCAGCTGCTGGCCGATAAACGCGAGTGGAATGACATCTTCGCCATGCTGGGTGAGCTGGCCATCGTGAAGCGTCGCGTCGGGGGCTATGATGGCCGTGGGCAGTGGCGTTTGCACGCCGATGAAACCGCTGAGCTGCCGGACGACTGTTACGGCGAGTGTATCGTTGAACAGGGGATTAACTTTAGCGGCGAAGTGTCACTGGTGGGCGCGCGCGCTCATGACGGCAGCACCGTTTTTTATCCACTGACCCACAACCTGCATCAGGACGGCATTTTACGGACCAGCGTGGTGTTCCCACAGGCCAACGCCGATCAACAGGCGCAGGCGGAAGAGATGCTCTCCGCTATCATGCATGAGCTGGCTTACGTGGGCGTAATGGCGATGGAGTGCTTCGTCACACCTGCCGGCCTGCTGATTAACGAGCTGGCGCCGCGAGTCCATAACAGCGGCCACTGGACGCAAAACGGTGCATCGATCAGCCAGTTTGAGCTGCATCTGCGCGCCATTACTGACCTGCCGCTGCCGCATCCGGTGGTGAACAGCCCGTCGGTCATGATCAATCTGATCGGTACCGATCTGAATTATAACTGGCTGAAGCTGCCGCTGGTGCATCTGCACTGGTACGATAAAGCAGTGCGTCCAGGCCGTAAAGTGGGGCACCTGAACCTGAATGATAGTGATTCGGGCCGCCTGAGTGCCACCCTTGAAGCCATCATTCCGCTGCTGCCACCCGAGTACGCCAGCGGAATTGTCTGGGCACAATCAAAGCTGAAATAGGCGATATGTGCCGGGGAATTGATCTTCCCCTTCCCCGGCCTCTCACAACGCGCGTAAAATCCCCGTCCATTGCTGTTTAGATTTCTGGAATAACCATGAACGATGGAACGGACTATCGCGCGATCCTCGCGTCCGATACCCCTTTAATTGACGTTCGCGCGCCGATCGAGTTCGCACAGGGCGCGATGCCTGCCGCGATCAACCTGCCTTTAATGAATGACGACGAACGTGCCGCGGTCGGGACCTGCTACAAGCGACAGGGACCCGAAGCAGCGCTGGCGCTTGGTCATAGTCTGGTACAAGGCGAACGTCGTGATGCCCGAATCCATGCCTGGCGCCAGGCCTGCCAAAATCATCCTGACGGGTATCTTTGCTGTGCACGCGGCGGCCAGCGCTCGCACATTACCCAGGCCTGGCTAAAAGAGACCGGTATCGATTACCCGTTGGTGGTGGGCGGTTATAAAGCGCTGCGTCAGACGGCGATACAGGTCACAGCGGAGCAGGTACAAAAACCGATGGTGCTCATCGGCGGCTGTACCGGCAGTGGTAAAACGCTGCTGGTGAAGCAGCATAAGCAGGGGATTGATCTTGAAGGGCTGGCCCATCATCGCGGCTCGTCGTTTGGCCGGACGCTGATGCCACAACTTTCCCAGGCGAGCTTTGAAAACCAGCTTGCCGTGGCGCTGTTAAAAAAAGAGGCCGCACGCTGGGTGCTGGAAGATGAAGGCCGGATGATTGGTTCCAACCACCTGCCGGAGTGCCTGCGCAACAGCATGGTTCAGGCGGCAATCGTGGCGGTAGAAGAACCGTTTGATGTCCGTCTTGAACGTCTGCGTGAAGAGTATTTCGATCATATGTGGGCAGATTTTTCTGCCGCTTACGGCGAGGATACGGGCTGGAAGGAGTACAGCGACTATCTTCATCACGGTCTGTTCGCCATTCGTCGCCGTCTGGGGCTACAGCGCTATGCTGAATTCACCGCCTTGCTCGATGCCGCGCTGCAGGAACAAAAACGGACGGGCTGCACTGACGCTCACTTTGGCTGGCTTGCGCCTCTGCTTAACGACTATTACGACCCGATGTACAGCTATCAGCTTGAAAAGAAAGCCGACAAAATTGTGTATCGCGGGACGTTCGCCGAAGTCGCTGACTGGTTGAATCGCTGAAAAAAGCCGGGTGGCGGCTACGCCTTACCCGGCCTGTGCGTAGATGTGTTGCCCCGGTCAGCAAAACGCAACCGGGAACAGACGACTTAGAAGTCGTAACGCAGACGCACCAGGTTCATATCACCCAGGTTGTCGGTGCTGGACGTGAACACATGTTCGTAATCCACACGGAAACCGTAATCCAGCTGGAAGCTAATGCCCACGCCGTTATCGATGCGCTGGTAGTTACGACCATTCACATACTCGATGCGATCGCCCATGAAGTAAGGCTGGATGGATTTCACGGCATATTGATCGACAGGGAATTTGTAACCTGCGAAGTATTCAATACCCCATGCATCACCGGCAAAGTAGTTGTCAGTAGACACTTTTTTGGTGGTCAGGAAGTTCTGGTACCAGCCGCCGCCAGCGGAGAAGGTCCAGTTATCCGGTGTCCAGCTCAGCGCCGTACCCAGGATGTTCTGGTCATATGATTTGCTGTCGCCGTTGTCCGGGTTACGCATATCTGCACGGGTATAGTTCCATGCTGCGCCCCAGGTCAGATCGGTGGTCAGATGATAATCCAGACCCAGTGAACCGCCGCCTTTACGTTTGTAACGCAGGCCGTTGCCTGGCAGGTATTCGCTGTCTTCAAACAGGTAAGATGCATAGATATCCGCATCGCCTACGGTCTTCTTATATTTCAGCATCTTGCGTGAACGATAAGACCCGTCATAGTCGCCGTTGATCCCGTTACCTGGTGCCTGACCGATCATGTCATAGTCCCAGATATCGGTTTTCGCACCGACCACATCATAGTAAACGCTGTTTTGTTGACCGAAGGTCAGCGTACCCCAGGTATCACTTTTCAGGCCGGTATAGAGCATACGACGAGAGGTGTCGTGGGCGCCTTCAGCGTAGTGATGGTCCCAGTTGAACTGGGCAGGGATGTTCACACCCAGCTCGTAGTAGCTGATCCAGCTAATATCATCGAACAGATAATAATCTGCGGCGAAACGGAAACGGGTGCCACCGTCAAAACCGTTACGCTTATAGCTGTTTTTACCGTCATCACCGGTCATATTCTGGAACTGGGGACGAATACTGCCGCCCACGGTGAAATTAAGACGGCTCAGTGGGTTACCTGCCTGAGGGTCTTGCTTCAAAACGGTGATTTCTGCCTGGCTGGCGAAAGACGTCATTGCCACTGCTGCGCCGATCGTTGCCGCCAGCGCTGTTTTAGTTATCGTCATTATTATTCCTTGATAGACACGCTGCTAATTATTTAGCAGACGAATAATATCCGGAATTAAACCGCTCGTGTGGTCGGGTTTTTAATGATTTGTGCTGGTAAACAGGTGTGCATTATCGATTTGTGCTATTAAATGATTACGCACCAGTATAAAAACCGGTGCGCAATCATCACGAAGCGTTATTAACTCACAAACTGCCGGAAGAGTGCTTTGCCTTTCAGCAGACGCGTGCCGAGCCAGCCGCCACACAGCGACAACAGTAACGCACCACAGATCGGCAAAATGAGCCACAATCGCCAGTCGGGCTCCCACGGGAAGTCAAAGACGCGAGTCTGGAGCAGAGCCAGCGCCGTTTCTGCGCCAATCGCCGCCACCAGCCCTGAGACCAGCCCCAGCAGGGCGAACTCGCACCACAGCGTGGTACGCAGCAGTTTTTTGCCCGCGCCAAGCGTGCGATAGACCACCAGCTCCTGATGCCGCTGACGCATCCCTACCTGGACCTGTGCCAGAAGCAGTAACACGCCACACGCGGTGACGAGAACGACCATTACCTCCAGCGCGCGACTGACCTGTTCCAGAACCTGCCCTACCTGCTTCAGGATCGCACCGATATCCAGCAAACTGACCGTCGGGAACTCACGATTGAGCTGGGTTAACATGCCGTTGCCCTTCTCCCAGCGGAAGCTGGTCAGCCAGCTCTGCGGCTGCCCGTCGAGTGCGCCTGCCGGGAAAATAAAGAAGAAGTTCGGGCGCAGGCTTTCCCAGTCCACTTTACGCAGGCTGGTGACTTTGGCACTAAAATCCTGGGTGTCACCGGTAAAGGTGACGGTATCACCCAGCTTAACCTTCAGACGCCCCGCCAGCCCCTCTTCCATCGACACTTCCCCCGTTTTCGGTGGCCAGCTGCCGGCGGTGACTGGATTGTGATCCGGGCGCTTATCCTGCCAGGTCAGGTTCAGCTCGCGATTCAGCGACTCATCCTGGCTTCCCTCCGTCGGGGCACCGTTAATTTGCGTCAGCCGTGCACGCACGATCGGGTAGAACGACTCCGGGATAATCTGATGTTCCGCCAGGAATGTTTTTAACGGCGTCACCTGTTCCGGCGCAATGTTGATCAGAAAATAGTTTGGGCTTTCAGGCGGCAATTGCTGTTGCCAGCGATCCAGCAAATCACCGCGCAACACCAGCAGCATGGCCAGCAGCATAAATGACAGTGAAAACGCCGAAAGCTGGCTGAGCGTGGACCACGGCTGACGCAACAGGCGATTCACCGCCAGGCGTACCGGCAGGGATTGAAGCGTGACCCTTTTTAAGACGTTAAGCAGAAGCCAGCCCAGTGCACCGCACAGCATTGCCAGCACTACCGCCCCCGCCAGCACGGCCCAGAGAAGCATACTGCCGCCCATCAGCCAGGCCAGCAATGCCACCACCACACAGACGATAACGGGGAGATAGACCTTCAGCGGCCAGACGTTAGCCACCACGTCGCGACGCAGGACACGCAGCGGCTGCGTGGCAAGAAGCAAACGATACGGACGTAGGCCAACCAGCAGGGAAATCACCCCCATCGCGCCAATCGACCATAGCCAGGGCCACAGGCTGGCCGCCGGAAGCGCCGCAGGCAAAACAGGTTTGAGCAATACCATCAGGACTTTTTCAAACAGCAGTCCCATCGCCCCACCCGTCACGGCGGAAAGCACCAGCACGGCCAGCCACTGACCGACGATCAGTTTACGCAGCTGTGCCCGCCCCGCGCCCAGAGTTTTAAGGATCGCCACCAGATCGTATCGGCTGCGGCAATAGTGTCCCATCGCCACCGCAACCGCCGCAACGGCCAGCAGCAACGTCAGCAGTGCGGAGAGCAGCAAAAATTGTTGCGAGCGCTCCAGCGACTTGCCGAGCGCGCCATCGTCCTGTTCCATACCGGTCCAGCGATGTTCAGGCTTAAGCTGAGGCAGTAGCCATTTTTCATAAGATGCCAGCTGGGATGGGGTTCCGCCGAACTTATAGCGCCAGGTAACCCGGCTCCCCGGCTGCACCGCGCCGGTTTTTTCAACGTCAGCGGTGTTCATCAGTAAACGCGGCGCCATCTGGAAGGGGTTAAACCCCGAATCCGGCTCCTGAATCACTTCCCCGGCGATAGTGAACGTTGCATCGCCCACGTCAATCCTGTCACCGGTTTTAAGGTTTAACAGCGCCATCAGGCGCGGGGCCAGCAATACCGCGCCAGCCGTTGGCTTAAGGCCCGGCGGCGTGGTTTGTAAATCGCCATACATCGGATAGATATCGTCGACGGCCTTCACGCTTGCCAGTTGCGGCGTATCGGCGGCAAACGTCATGGTCTGGAATGTCAGCTGTTTACCGACCTTTAATCCGTGCCGGTGCGCTTCCTCGATCCAGGCCTGGGGCACGTCGCGAGAGCTGCTGAGCGTCCTGTCACCGGCCATAAATTCACGGCTTTGCTGGCTCAGCCCTTTTTCCATACGATCGCTGACGCTGCCCAGCGCCAGCACGCAGGCGACGGCCAGACTCAGCGCCAGCCAGACGATTAATAGTGATGGCGAGCGCCATTCCCGCCAGAACCAGCGTGCGATCATGCTTCCTCCTGCAATTGACCATTCACCAGCCGCAGGCGGCGGTCGCAGCGGGACGCCAGTTGTGGATCGTGCGTCACCAGAATCAGCGTGGTGCCATGTTCTCGATTGAGCGTAAACAGCAAATCGGCGATTTTATCCCCCGTCTGGCGATCGAGGTTGCCGGTGGGTTCATCGGCAAACAGCACGTCCGGACGCCCGTTAAAGGCCCGAGCCAGCGCCACGCGCTGCTGCTCACCACCTGAAAGCTGTGCCGGAAGATGATCGAGGCGTTTTCCCAGCCCAAGCTGTTCAAGGAGTGCTTTCGCGTGGTCACGGCTTTGACGGGTATTTTCACCACGCAGTAAGCCAGGCAGTTCAACGTTCTCCAGCGCATTTAAGGTTGGGATGAGCATAAACGACTGAAAGACGAAGCCGATATGCTTTGCCCGCAGCGCAGCGCGCGCCTCTTCATCCAGGGTATGCAGCGGCTGGCCCACCAGATTCACCTCACCACTGCTGCCATCGTCCAGCCCAGCCAGGATAGCCAGCAGGGTGGATTTACCGGAACCCGACTCACCAATCAGGGCGATGCTTTGCCCGCGTTTGACAACGAGTTCAACTCCGGTGAGGATGGATAGCTCGTGTTCCCCCTGACCGACGGACTTCTTAAGATGATGAACTGCAACAATGTTTTCCGCTGGCATTTGCCCTTCCTGTTTCTGATTCTGATGACCTTTCGCGCCGCCGCGGCGGACACGTTACTGGTTCTGGGCGATAGCCTGAGCGCAGGCTATCGGATGGCGGCCACGGCGGCCTGGCCTGCGTTGCTTAACGACAAATGGCAGGCCCAAACGCCAGTGCTAAATGCCAGCATCAGCGGCGATACCTCGCAGCAAGGCCTGGCCCGGCTGCCCGCACTCCTGAAACAACATCAACCGCGCTGGGTATTAGTGGAACTGGGCGGTAACGACGGTTTACGCGGCTTCCAGCCTCAACAGACGGAGCAAACGCTGCGTAAAATCATTCAGGATATCAAGGCCGCCAATGCGCAGCCGCTGCTCATGCAAATTCGTCTGCCCGCAAACTACGGTCGCCGTTATAATGAATCCTTTAGCGCGATCTATCCAAGACTTGCCAAAGAGTTTGATATCCCCCTCCTGCCCTTTTTCATGGAGGAGGTCTATCTGAAACCACAATGGATGCAGGATGATGGCATTCACCCTAATCGCGATGCACAGCCGTTTATTGCCGACTGGATGGCAACACGACTGGCACCTCTAGTTAAACATGACTCTTAATTCAGCGGAGATCCTGACAGGTAAAGTTATGCAAAAATCGGTCTTAATTACAGGATGTTCCAGCGGAATTGGCCTCGAAAGTGCCTTTGAATTAAAACGCCAGGGATTTTGGGTATTGGCCGCCTGCCGTAAACCCGAGGATGTCGAGCGGATGAACGGTAAGGGACTGACCGGCATTTTGATGGATCTCGACTCCCCCGAAAGCATCGAACGCGCTGCCGCCGAGGTGATCGCGCTGACGGACAATCGCTTGTATGGCCTGTTTAATAACGCCGGTTTCGGCGTGTATGGCCCTCTGCAAACCATTACGCGCGAACAGATGGAACAGCAGTTTTCCGCCAATTTCTTCGGCGTACATCAGCTGACCATGGCGCTGCTGCCCGCCATGCTGCCGCACGGCGAGGGGCGTATCGTCATGACGTCCTCTGTCATGGGGTTAATCTCCACACCGGGCCGCGGCGCGTATGCGGCCAGCAAATATGCCCTTGAAGCCTGGTCCGATGCACTACGCATGGAACTGCGTCATAGTGGAATCAAGGTCAGCCTGATTGAACCCGGCCCGATTCGCACCCGCTTTACGGAAAACGTTAATCAGACCCAGTCCGATAAGCCGATCGAAAACCCCGGTATCGCGGCTCGATTTACCCTTGGGCCCGAGGCGGTCGTCGCCAAAGTACGCCATGCTTTTGAAAGTGACCGTCCCAAACTGCGTTATCCGGTCACCCTGGTGACCCATGCTGTCGGGTGGCTTAAGCGGCTACTGCCGGGCCGCATGATGGATAAAATTTTACGCGGATGAGTTGAAGCCTCGCTCCTCACCCCCATGTATTTATCAAACTGATAACTGAGAATTTCGTATGTCCGAACAGAATATTGTCAACATTACCGAAGCGAACCTGCAACAGACGCTTGAGCAGTCGATGGTCAAACCTGTGCTGTTCTATTTCTGGTCCGAGCGTAGCCAACATTGCCTGGAGCTGACGCCGGTGCTGGACCGCCTCGCCGCTCAGTACAATGGTCAGTTTATTCTGGCAAAGCTGGACTGTGACGCCGAGCAGCGCGTCGCTGCTCAGTTTGGTCTGCGCGCCATTCCGACCGTTTATCTGTTCCAGAATGGTCAGCCGGTAGACGGCTTCCAGGGCCCGCAACCGGAAGAAGCGATCCGCGCCCTGCTTGAAAAAGTGCTGCCCCGCGAAGAAGAGTTAAAAGCGCAGGAAGCCATGGCGCTGATGCAGGAAGGTCACTATGACCAGGCGTTACCGCTGCTGAAAGACGCCTGGCAATTGTCCCGCCAGGACAGCCAGATAGGCCTGTTGCTGGCGGAAACGCAGATTGCCTTAAACCGTTCTGAAGATGCGCAAGCCGTCCTGGATACAGTTCCGTTGCAGGATCAGGATACCCGCTATCAGGGTCTGATTGCCCAGATTGAACTGTTGAAACAGGCTGCCGATACACCTGAAATTCAGCAATTGCAGCAGCAGGTTGCCGATCATCCTGACGATGCCACGCTGGCCAGCCAGCTTGCTTTACAGCTGCACCAGGTGGGCCGCAATGAAGAAGCCCTTGAGCTGCTGTTTGCGCACCTGAGCACAGATTTAACCGCCGCCGACGGACAGGCGCGTAAGGTATTCCAGGAAATCCTCGCAGCGCTTGGGACAGGTGATGCGCTGGCGTCGCGCTATCGCCGCCAGCTTTACGCCCTGCTGTACTGATCTCTGCGGCCCGGTGATACTCACCGGGCTTTTTTCAGCTGCGTCACCACCAGCTGATGGCGGGCATTATAGAACTTCCGGTAGGTTAAATAGCAGGCGATGATGGTCGACAGGCTCGCCGTCGACAGCAGCATAAACGTCACCATAATTTGATATTTAATCGCTTTAACCGGATCGATACCGGCAAAGATCAGCCCGGACATCATCCCCGGCAGACTCACCAGCCCGACCGTTTTTGCGGAATCCACCGTCGGGATCAGCGATGAACGAATACTTTCCCGAATCAGCCCCGTCGAGGCCGTTTTTGGCGTTGCGCCAAGACTGAGTTTTTCCTGGATTTGCTGCTGTTCACTGCTGAAACGCTGGCCAAGATTGTTGTAACACAACCCCACAGCCACCATGGCATTCCCCGCAATCATTCCGGAAACAGGGATAACCTGCATCGGTGTAAACTCGATTGAGCCTGAGAAGACCAGTACGGCCAGAGTCAGCGCGGTTCCGGTGGTAATAGCGATAAACGATGAGACGAAAGCCTTATCAATATATTTGCTGCGTTTCTGGGCATTCCACGCCGCATTAAAACAGATAAACAGGACCATTAATAAGGTCAGCACCGCGTGATTAACGTTGAAGATATACTTCAATACATAACCGACGATAATGAGCTGAATGACCGCGCGGCAAATACTCCAGATAATGTCCTTTTCCAGCCCGAGCTTTTCGCGGGAACTCACCAGGATCGCCACCAGCACCAGAATCATGGAGAAGGCCAGCGATTCGTTCGTAATATTGTGCTCACCCATGAAATGTCTCCTGTGGGTCTGCACACGGCGACTGAAGCCTCAGCACCTCATCCGCGTGTTTAATTTCGTTTGCGTCGTGCGTGACCCACAGCACCGCCACATTATGTTCCCTGGCATAGCGATGAATAATGTCATTCACATTTTGTTTATTGCGCTCATCCAGCGCGCTCGTCACCTCATCCAGCAGCAAAACCTTGGGCAAAAATTGCAGATGGCGAATCAAGGACACCCGCTGTTTCTCACCGCCTGACAGGTCGGAAACGGACTTTGTCAGCGTGTCGGGGGATAATCCGAAACGCTCCAGATCGGCAATAAATGCCTCCGGCTCTGGGTTTTTATGGCGGATCTGCCAGGGGAAAATAAGGTTGTCGTAAACGGTCTCACCAAAGAGAGAAGGCGTTTGTACGCAGTATGAAACCTGCTGTCGGTAGGCTTCCGGCGAGAGCGTGGCAATATCCTTGCCTTCAAACACAATATGCCCCTGCGTTGGGCTGAGCAGCGAGGCGATAATTTTAAGTAAGGTACTTTTCCCGCAGCCTGACGGCCCGGTAATCAGCCTGAACTCCCCGGGGGATACGTTCATCGTGACGTGATTCAGAATGGTTTTCTCGCCCGCCCGATAACCAACGTCGCTGATTTCCAAAATTAAGTTGTTGTCCTTCATGGCATTCCCTGTTTTATTCCGAAAACCCGTAGTAGTGTAACCGGACGAGTGATTCACGCGCCATTTTCCCCTTATACTTAGGGTCAACACGCGATGATTCTTATTCGCTAAACGGACGAGTAAACAGGAGGTTTTAATGCTTATCGTGATTCCTATTCTTATCTTTGTCGTGCTCATTATTGTGGGCGCCGGCGTCAAAATTGTTCCGCAGGGCTATCAGTGGACGGTAGAACGCTTTGGTCGTTATACCAATACCCTTCAACCCGGCCTGAGCCTGGTGGTCCCGTTTATGGACCGCATTGGTCGCAAAATCAATATGATGGAACAGGTGCTGGATATTCCTTCCCAGGAAGTCATCTCCAAGGATAACGCCAACGTCACGATTGATGCCGTCTGTTTTATTCAGGTGATCGACGCGCCAAAAGCCGCTTATGAGGTGAGCAACCTTGAGCTGGCGATTATTAATCTGACGATGACCAATATCCGTACCGTACTGGGTTCCATGGAGCTTGATGAAATGCTCTCTCAGCGCGACAGCATCAACACGCGCCTGCTTCACATTGTCGACCAGGCAACCAATCCATGGGGGATCAAGGTTACCCGTATCGAGATCCGTGACGTTCGCCCACCGGCAGAGCTTATCTCGTCGATGAACGCCCAGATGAAAGCCGAGCGTACCAAGCGCGCCTATATCCTTGAGGCTGAAGGTATTCGCCAGGCCGAGATCCTGAAAGCCGAAGGGGAAAAACAGTCGCAGATCCTGAAAGCCGAGGGTGAACGTCAGTCGGCGTTCCTGCAGGCTGAAGCGCGTGAGCGTTCTGCAGAGGCCGAAGCCCGCGCCACTCAGATGGTTTCTGAGGCGATTGCCGCAGGGGATATTCAGGCCGTAAACTACTTTATTGCACAGAAATACACCGATGCGCTGCAGCAAATCGGTTCTGCCAATAACAGTAAAGTGGTGATGATGCCGCTGGAGGCCAGCAGTCTGATGGGCTCCATAGCGGGTATTGCGGAGCTGGTGAGAGACAGCGGAAACGAGCGTAAAAAATGATTGAGATGATTGCTGCACATCCTCATGTGTTCTGGCTCAGCCTTGGCGGGCTGTTGCTGGCGGCCGAGATGTTGGGCGGCAACGGCTATCTGCTCTGGAGCGGCGTAGCGGCGGTGGTGACCGGTCTGCTCGTCTGGTTGCTGCCGTTTGGCTGGGAATGGCAGGGCGTGGTATTTGCTGTTCTGACGCTGATTGCTGCCTGGCTGTGGTGGCGCTGGCTTTCGCGCCAGGTGCGCGCGCAAAAACCGGCGGATGCGGCGCTTAACCAGCGCGGCGTTCAGCTGATCGGGAAACGCTTCACCCTGGACACCACGCTGGTGAATGGCCGTGGACATGTTCAGGTTGGGGACAGTTCCTGGCCCGTTATGGCCGAGGATGACCTGATTGCGGGAACGCGCATAGAGGTCATCGCGGTCGAGGGGATTACGCTTCGGGTTAAAGCCTGTTAAACGCGGCTCTTGCGGTGGCAGCAGCCGGAAAGATTGTCCATGATGGGGCAATCGGCACTGTCATCGCCAGGGCAGGATTCAGCCAGCGTTAAGAGCTGTTCCCGCATCGCCTGTAGCTCAACGATGTGGCGCTCTATCTCCTCCACCTTTTCAAGCGTGCGTTTTTTGACGTCAGCGCTATGACGTTTCGGATCGTTAAACAAATTGACCAGTTCGCCGCACTCTTCAAGGTTAAACCCAACTTGCCTTGCCTGGCGCAGTAACGTCAGTTCATCGATATGCCGCTCGGAGTAGCTGCGATAGCCGTTCTCACTGCGCAGTGGCGGCGTGACCAGCCCCTTTTCTTCGTAAAAACGAATGGCTTTGCTGGTTAGCCCGGTTTTCTTTGCCACATCGCTAATATTCATTTTCACTCCTGCACATTGGCTCGTCTGCCTCTGTTTATTGTAAGGCCTTTAGGACAAGAACCAACCCTCATTACATTCATATACAACACGCCCTGCTCTGCGCACAAGGCCGTCATGCCCTGAACCTGGCTCATAAAAGATGTTTATCATTACGCCTTGACCTTCCAGTTACTGGAAGGTTTAAGCTTATAAGCGTAGGTTAATTCATGAAACAAAGGAGCCTGAATATGTCTCAAACCATCGACCTGACCCTGGACGGTTTGTCCTGCGGCCATTGCGTCAAACGGGTTAAAGAAAGTCTGGAACAGCGACCTGATGTTGAGCAAGCTGACATCACCCTCGATCATGCCGTTGTGGTGGGAAGTGCCAGCGCGGAGGCGTTGATCGAGACCATTAAACAAGCCGGATACGGGGCGGAGCTTAGCCACCCAAAGACTGAACCGCTGACAGCGTCAACAATCCCGTCGGAAGCACTGACAGCGGCGACTACTGAGCTTCCGACAGCCAGTGACCTGGATGACAGCCAACAGCTGTTAATCAATGGCATGAGCTGCGCCAGCTGCGTCTCCCGCGTACAGAATGCTTTGCAGGCGGTACCGGGCGTCTCTCAGGCACGGGTGAACCTGGCGGAGCGCACGGCGCTGGTCATGGGCAGTGCGTCCGCCGCAGATTTAGTTCAGGCCGTCGAAAAAGCAGGCTATGGCGCTGAAGCCATAGAAGACGATCTCGAACGTCGTGAACGTCAGCATGAAACCGCTATCGCCACCATGAAACGCTTCCGCTGGCAGGCCATCGTCGCGCTGCTGGTCGGGATCCCGGTGATGGTCTGGGGCATGCTCGGTGACAACATGATGGTCACCGAGGACAACCGCACCCTGTGGCTGGGTATCGGTATTATGACCCTGGCGGTGATGATCTTTGCCGGCGGGCATTTTTATACCAGCGCCTGGAAGAGCCTGAAAAATCGCACGGCGACCATGGATACGCTGGTTGCGCTGGGTACCGGTGCGGCATGGCTCTACTCAATGAGCGTGAACATCTGGCCTCACTGGTTCCCGATGGAAGCTCGCCATCTCTATTACGAAGCAAGCGCGATGATCATCGGTCTGATTAACTTAGGCCATATGCTTGAAGCGCGGGCGCGCCAGCGCTCCTCCAAAGCGCTGGAACGTTTACTGGATCTGACTCCGCCGACTGCCCGTGTCGTCACCGAAAACGGTGAAAAATCACTCCCCCTCGCCGAGGTGCAGGCCGGTATGACGCTGCGTTTAACCACGGGCGATCGCGTTCCGGTCGATGGGGAAATCACCCAGGGCGAAGCCTGGATGGATGAAGCGATGCTGACGGGGGAACCCGTGCCACAGCAAAAATCGACGGGCGATGCGGTGCATGCCGGGACGGTGGTCCAGGACGGTAGCGTCTTATTCCGCGCCAGCGCCGTGGGGAGTCATACCACGCTGTCACGTATTATCCGTATGGTGCGTCAGGCACAAAGCAGCAAGCCAGAGATTGGCAAGCTTGCCGATCGGATCTCCGCCGTTTTTGTCCCTGTGGTGGTCGGGATCGCCCTGTTTAGCGCCGCCATCTGGTACTTCTTCGGTCCGGCACCGCAGATTGTTTACACCCTGGTGATTGCCACCACGGTGCTGATTATCGCCTGTCCTTGTGCGCTGGGTCTGGCGACGCCGATGTCGATTATCTCCGGCGTGGGTCGTGCGGCGGAATTCGGTGCGCTGGTGCGTGATGCCGATGCCCTGCAACGCGCCAGTACGATAGACACGCTGGTCTTTGACAAAACCGGCACCCTGACCGAAGGCAAGCCGCAGGTAGTGGCGATTAATACGAACGGTCTTTCGCAGGAAGAGGCGTTGCGTCTTGCGGCTGCACTTGAACAAGGCTCCAGCCACCCGCTGGCTCACGCTATCCTCGAGAAAGCCGGTACGACCGATCTGCCGCAGATACAAAACTTCCGTACCCTGCGTGGACTGGGCGTCAGCGGTGATGCTGACGGACGTCACGTACTGCTCGGCAACCTTGCCTTGCTGCATGAGCATAATGTCGATACCTCCTTGCTCGACGACGAGGTGAACGCTCAGGCCTCGCGGGGTGCTACGCCGGTCTTAATGGCCGTTGATGGCAAAGCGGCGGCGCTGTTCGCTATTCGTGACCCGCTGCGTCAGGATAGCGTGGCGGCCCTTAAGCGTCTGCATCTGGCGGGCTATCGTCTGGTGATGCTAACGGGGGATAACCCGACAACCGCGCATGCCATTGCCCAGGAGGCGGGAATTGACGAGGTGATCGCGGGCGTTCTGCCTGACGGTAAGGCTGATGCGATCAAAAAATTGCAGTCTGAGGGACGCCAGGTGGCGATGATCGGCGACGGGATTAACGATGCCCCTGCCCTGGCTCAGGCCGATGTGGGCATCGCCATGGGCGGCGGGAGCGACGTCGCCATTGAAACTGCCGCGATTACCCTGATGCGTCACAGCTTGATGGGCGTCGCCGATGCGCTGGCGATCTCAAAAGCCACGTTGCGCAACATGAAGCAGAACTTGCTGGGCGCCTTTGTCTATAACGCACTGGGTATACCGATTGCCGCCGGGATCCTGTGGCCGCTTACCGGAACATTACTGAACCCGGTCGTCGCAGGTGCAGCGATGGCGCTGTCGTCTATCACCGTAGTCAGCAACGCCAACCGACTGTTGCGCTTTACACCGAAAGATTGAACCTGAGACGCCTACGCGCTAGCATGATCCTTTCGATGGTGGGAGCGCGTATGAGTCTGTTTCAGCAAATAAAAGCCCGTTTTCGCGCCCTTTTCCCCCGCCGATATGCCTGGCCTGCTGTGGATATCCTCTTGTCTGGCGGCCAGCATTTGCATCTGGTGGGGAGCATTCACATGGGCACGCGGGATATGTCGCCGTTACCCTCGGGGCTGTTAAAACAGCTCGCGCGCGCCGATGCACTGGTTGTCGAAGCGGATATCTCGGGCCACGACTCCCCCTTTGCCGATCTGGCGATCCCGCCTCCGCTCAATGAACGTCTCACTGAATCGCAGCTGGCAGAGCTGGAACGCGTTGCGCACGAGGTCGGGCTGTCGCTTGCCATGCTCGACACTCAGCCGCTGTGGCAAATCGCCATGGTCCTTCAGGCTACGCAGGCGCAGCGTTTGGGTTTACGCGGAGATTACGGCATCGATTACCAGCTGTTAACGCTCGCCAAATCACACCAGTTGCCCGTCATTGAACTGGAAGGCGCAGAGAGCCAGGTGGCTCTGTTACGCCAGCTTCCCGAAGACGGTTTACTGCTGCTGGATGACACCCTGACCCACTGGCACACCAATGCCCGCCTGTTGCAAACTATGATCAGCTGGTGGCTGGATGCTCCGCCCTCTGATAAACAGCTGGCGTTGCCTTCCACGTTTAGCGAAAGCTTGTACGATGTCCTGATGCACGAGCGGAATCAGGCATGGCGGACGCGGCTGCACGCGCTGCCTGCCGGGCGTTACGTGGTCGCGGTTGGCGCGTTGCATTTATACGGAGAGGGCAATTTACCCTCGCTGTTGAAGTAAAAAAAATGGCCAATATTTCTATTGGCCCGTCAAAGAGGAATTTCATCGTTATTATTATGCCGAAGGAGACCCTCGGTTGAGCGATTGTCGCTCAAAGTAACCATCACTGCCAACACTATTGCGCAAGATGGTGCTATTTTTTAGACAAATGTCAGGCGTATGCTTAACGCACTGATTGTCTGTGGCAAGAAGGATAGCTATGACTCCCGCCGTTAAATTACTTGAAAAAAATAAAGTGCCTTTCCGCATCCATACCTACGATCACGATCCCAGTGAGACGAATTTTGGTGACGAAGTGGTGCGCAAACTCGGCCTGAATGCGGATCAGGTTTATAAAACGCTGCTGGTCGCGGTCAATGGCGACATGAAGCATCTGGCCGTCGCCGTTACGCCGGTCGCCGGACAGCTGGATCTCAAAAAGGTAGCGAAAGCGCTGGGGGCCAAAAAGGTCGATATGGCTGACCCTATGGTTGCGCAACGCACAACGGGTTATCTGGTTGGCGGCATCAGTCCACTGGGACAAAAGAAACGTCTGCCTACGCTGATCGACGCCCCTTCACAGGCGTTCGAGACCATTTATATTTCCGGCGGCAAACGTGGGCTGGAGATTGAACTGGCCGCAGGCGATCTGGCGAAAATACTGGACGCGAAATTTGCGGATATTGCGCGACGCGATTGAGACACTTGCCCGGTGGCGTTGCGCTTACCGGGCCAGCAATTCAAATCCAGGCCGGGTAAGGCGTAGCCGCCCCCCGGCACAAACACCGCACTACTGCCAGCTCACCTCGCCTTTCGGCTCATAGGTCTTTACGTCGATCGGTGAGTTTTGCTGGATAAACTGCTTCAACACTTCCGCATCAATAAAGCCGGTATTCACATAGCCAGGTTTGTTATCGATATGCGGATACCCGTCACCGCCGGTGGCATTAAAGCTGAGCGTTGCCAGACGGTAAGTTTTACCCGGGTCGACCGGTTCACCTTTGATTTTGAGGTCATTCAGTTTGCCGTCTTTCGCAATAAAACTGACATTGGCGAATTGCGGGTATGCGCCTGAGTCCGGCTTCATTTGCGCCACGGCGGTCAGGTAGTCAATCACCTCTTTACCACTCATGTCCGCGTAGACTACCACGTTGCCAAACGGCTGCACTTTCAGGACGTTTTTATAGGTGATATCCCCACCCTCGATGGAGTCACGGATCCCGCCGCCGCTCATCACGCCAAAGTCAGCATTGGTGCGCGCCATTTGGGCAGCCAGAAGCAGGTGACCCATATTAGTCTGTTCAAAACGAACCTTACTGCGGTCCCCTTCCAGACGACCGTTGAGCGTGCCAATTTTGACATCCAGCTGCGCCTTCCCTTTGTTCTGGAATGGCGTCAGCAGTGAGAGCATTTGGGCACTTTCAGGGATTTCAGGTGTATAAAGCACGCGCTCGCTTTTACCGTCGTCATAGGTGACTTTCTTCTTCAGATTCACCGGAATCAGCTGATAGTGGACCAGCTTCATCTCACCGTTACGGAATTCAAAATCAGCGCGCCCGACATATTTCCCCCACTCGTGCGCCTGGACTATCCAGATACCGTTCTGACGATCCGGTGCGCAAGGTGTCCCGGGAACATAATCCTTCTGTTTTTTGTTTTCAGAGGCCATGCAGACCGGGTCCTGTGAGTGACCGCCCACAATCATCGCCAGAGAACCTTCTGGAAGACTGCGCGCCATTTCCACATCACCCGGCGCATTTGAGCCGTGGTTGCCATTATCGTAATGCCCCATATGGGTCGTCGCGATGATGACGTCAGGTTTTTCGTTTTGATTCAGTTCCTGAATAACCAGCTTCGCTTCATCAGCCGGTTTGCGGAATTCGATATCGGTGAAAAATTCAGGGTTACCGATTTTCGCCGTATCATCCGTCGTTAATCCGATAACCGCGATGTTAAGCCCCTGACGTTTGAATAATGCCCAGGGTTTGAATAAACGTTCTCCGGTGCTTTTTTGATAAATATTGGCGGAGAGGAGCGGGAATTTGGCCCATTTTTCCTGCTGGCGGAGCACGGATAAGGGATTATCAAACTCGTGGTTACCCACAGCCATTGCGTCATAGCCAATTAAATTCATGCCACGGAAATCTGGTTCGGCATCCTGTAAATCGGATTCTGGTACGCCGGTATTAATATCACCGCCGGAGAGCAACAGCACACTGCCACCTTCCGCAGCCACCTCTTTACGGATCCCGTCTACCAGCGTCTTTTGTGCCGCCAGACCATATTCGCCATATTCACTGCGCCAGAAATGACCGTGATGATCGTTAGTGTGGAGAACAGTGATTTTATAGGTTTTATCTTTTTCATAGGCCTGCGCCGGCAGGCTTGCCAGACTCCAGGCGGCGATCAGCGCCAGCGCAACGCCGCGTTTCATTAACTTCATCTCTCTCTCCCTGACCCGTAGACAAACGCAAAAATTACAATGAGTCACAAGAATAGACAAATAAGTTTTCAGAATTGCGACTTTCTTCAAAACTCGCAGACAGGTATGTTAGTCCGATAATAATGACATCCTGAACATTTCATAACAAAACACGTGGTATTTATGGCAATCAGTGAATCAACCCCGCCTGTTTCGGGCGTTCCGGCGTCGCCGCCAAAATCACGCACCGCCTTTGGTATTTTAGGTGCCATCAGTCTGTCGCATCTGCTGAACGATATGATTCAGTCGCTGATTCTGGCGATCTATCCGCTGCTGCAATCAGAGTTCTCGCTGACCTTTGTTCAGATCGGGATGATTACCCTCACCTTCCAGCTCGCCTCTTCCCTGCTGCAGCCGGTGGTGGGTTACTGGACGGATAAGTATCCTATGCCGTGGTCCCTGCCGATTGGCATGTGCTTTACCTTAAGCGGCCTGGTCCTGCTGGCACTGGCGGGCAGTTTTGAGATGGTGTTACTGGCTGCGGCTCTGGTCGGCACCGGTTCCTCGGTATTTCACCCCGAATCGTCACGCGTGGCGCGTATGGCATCAGGCGGTCGTCACGGTCTGGCGCAATCCCTGTTCCAGGTTGGCGGTAACTTTGGCAGCTCGCTGGGACCGTTGCTCGCTGCGGTTATTATTGCCCCTTACGGCAAAGGAAACGTGGCGTGGTTTGTGCTCGCCGCACTGCTGGCGATTGTCGTCCTGATTCAGATCAGCCGCTGGTACGCTGCTCAGCATCGGGTTAATAAAGGCAAACCCCAAGCGCCAGTTATCAATCCCCTGCCGCGCAATAAGGTTATTCTGGCGGTTTCACTGCTGCTGATACTGATTTTCTCGAAATACTTCTATATGGCCAGCATCAGTAGCTATTACACCTTTTATCTGATGGAAAAGTTCGGACTATCGGTACAAAACGCCCAGTTTCACCTCTTCGCCTTCCTGTTTGCCGTGGCGGCTGGCACGATGATTGGCGGCCCTGTGGGCGATAAAATTGGCCGTAAATATGTAATTTGGGGCTCTATCCTCGGGGTTGCCCCCTTTACCCTCGTTTTGCCCTATGCCACGCTGGAATGGACGGGCATTTTAACCCTAATCATTGGTTTTATCCTCGCCTCGGCCTTTTCGGCCATCCTTGTCTATGCGCAAGAGCTTCTTCCGGGCCGAATTGGCATGGTGTCGGGCCTCTTTTTCGGCTTTGCGTTTGGTATGGGTGGCCTTGGTGCGGCCGTCCTGGGGCTGATCGCAGACCATACGAGTATCTTCCTGGTTTATAAAATCTGTGCTTTCCTGCCACTTCTCGGGATGTTGACCATATTCCTGCCTGATTATCGTCATAAAGCGTGATTTATCGGGGGCCAAAGGTGAACTTTGGCTCCCTGACATTCCTTACCCCATAAGACTTTGCTCTCACTCCTCCATCATATTTAACCGAACCTGCTTTTTTCACTGCTTATTGCCGATTTATTGAATTTTCAACAATTATTCATAAACATAATGATGAAAATTGTCATAAACTGTTAATCGGCCTTTTGGTTTTAGACCAAAAATGGAACACATCACGACGAAAGGAGACGGAATGCATCACGCCACACCGCTTATTACCACCATTGTGGGTGCCCTTGTGCTCGCTTTTATCCTTGGCATGATTGCCCATAAGCTTCGAATCTCTCCTCTTGTGGGCTATTTATTAGCAGGTGTGCTGGCCGGTCCATTTACCCCCGGCTTCGTGGCCGATACCAAACTGGCGCCAGAACTGGCGGAACTGGGCGTGATTTTGCTGATGTTCGGCGTCGGTCTGCATTTCTCCCTGAAGGATTTATTGGCGGTAAAGCATATCGCCATACCCGGTGCAATCGCGCAGATTGGCGTCGCGACGTTACTGGGAATGGCGCTTTCCGCACTGCTTGGCTGGTCTCTGATGACCGGTATCGTCTTTGGATTATGTCTTTCCACTGCCAGTACGGTGGTGCTGCTGCGCGCGCTTGAAGAACGACAGCTGATAGACAGCCAGCGCGGTCAGATCGCCATTGGCTGGCTGATTGTTGAAGATCTGGTGATGGTTCTGACGCTGGTCTTGCTGCCCGCTGTTGCCGGTATGGTTGAAAAAGAAAACGTCGGCTTTGCCTCGCTGGCGCTGGATATGAGCATCACTATCGGGAAGGTGATCGCCTTTATCGCCATTATGATGGTCGTAGGTCGCCGTCTGGTGCCGTGGATTATGGCCCGTAGCGCGGCGACAGGCTCTCGCGAACTCTTTACCCTCTCTGTACTGGCTCTGGCACTGGGTATCGCCTTCGGGGCCGTGGAGCTGTTTGACGTCTCCTTCGCATTAGGCGCGTTCTTTGCGGGCATGGTGCTGAATGAATCCGAGCTTAGCCATCGCGCCGCGCACGATACGTTACCGCTGCGTGATGCCTTTGCGGTGCTGTTCTTTGTCTCCGTGGGCATGTTGTTCGATCCGTTTATTCTGATTGAGCAGCCTCTGGCGGTGCTGGGGACGCTGGCGATCATTATCTTCGGTAAATCGGCGGTGGCTTTTCTGCTGGTCCGCATGTTCGGACACTCACCGCGTACCGCGCTGACTATTGCCGCCAGTCTGGCGCAGATTGGTGAATTTGCCTTTATCCTGGCAGGGCTGGGGATGGCGCTCAATCTGTTGCCGCAGGCCGGGCAAAATCTGGTGCTGGCGGGCGCTATTTTGTCGATCATGCTTAACCCGGTGCTGTTTACGGTTCTGGAGAAATACCTCGATAAAACGGAAACCCTTGAGGAGCAGACGCTCGAAGAGGCCATTGAAGAGGATAAGCAGATTCCGGTGGATATCTGCAACCATGCGCTGCTGGTCGGCTTTGGTCGCGTCGGCAGCCTGCTGGGTGAGAAACTGATGGCCCAGGGTATTCCGCTGGTAGTGATTGAAACGTCACGTACCCGCGTGGATGAACTGCGTGCACGCGGCATCCGGGCGGTGCTGGGCAATGCGGCGAACGAAGAGATCATGAATCTGGCCCATCTGGAATGCGCCCGCTGGTTGCTGCTGACGATACCGAATGGCTATGAGGCCGGCGAGATCGTCGCCACCGCGCGGGAAAAATGTCCCTCGATAGAGATTATTGCTCGCGCCCATTATGACGATGAGGTGGACTACATTACCGAACGCGGCGCGGATCAGGTGGTGATGGGCGAACGTGAAATTGCCAACACGATGATTGGACTGATTGAGAAGCCACCGCTTGCAGAGACCGTGACGGGGTAAGTTTTGTGCGGTCTGATGCCCTCACCCTGGCCCTCTCCCACGGGGAGAGGGAGAAGAGCAGCCCTCACCCATAGCAAGGATTGCACGGAACAGTTCCCTCTCCCACGGGGAGAGGGAGAAGAGCAGCCCTCACCCATAGCAAGGATTGCACGGAACAGTTCCCTCTCCCACGGGGAGAGGGAGAAGGGCAGCCCTCATCCATGGCAAGGATTGCACGGAACAGTTCCCTCTCCCACGGGGAGAGGGAGAAGGGCAGCCCTCATCCATGGCAAGGATTGCACGGAACAGTTCCCTCTCACACGGGGAGAGGGAGAAGAGCAGCCCTCACCCATAGCAAGGATTGCACGGAACAGTTCCCTCTCCCACGGGGAGAGGGAGAAGAGCAGCCCTCACCCATGGCAAGGATTGCACGGAACAGTTCCCTCTCCCACGGGGAAAGGGAGAAGGGCAGCCCTCATCCATGGCAAGGATTGCACGGAACAGTTCCCTCTCCCACGGGGAGAGGGAGAAGGGCAGTCCTCATCCATGGCAAGGATTGCACGGAACAGTTCCCTCTCCCATGCCAGGGATTGCTCGGAACAGTCCCCTCTCCCTTTGGGAGGGGGGTAGGGTGAGGGAAACCGGCGACGCAGTCCTTCATTTTTGTAGGTAGGGTAGCGATGCGCCAACAGACAAGTGATTGAGATAGTGCGGTCTGATGCCCTCACCCTGGCCCTCTCCCACAGGGAGAGGGAATAGTCAGGAGTCGGCTTGAGGTGAGGCGAGAGGGCTCCCGATTTACGTCAGTTTTTAACGATCCCAGTAAGACTCTTCCAGACTGTCTTCTCTTTCGGGCAGCCCGCGCGTTAAACGCGGCGAGTGCTGGTTCAGGACCTGATAACTCACGCGGTTCGCGTATTTACACACCTGCGCCAGTGACGAGTAGGTCAGCCAGCTGAATTTATGCTTGCTGGAGTTGGGTACGTTGGATTTATGGTATGCATTCGCGGTAATGTCGTGGAGCAATGCAGCCAGCGCGCCATCGCCTGCGCCATTGGTATTCATGATTTTCTCTGGTCCCCCCATATACGGGGCGATGTGGGAGAAAATACGCAGCGGATTCACGCAGTCTTTATGACGCATCGCACGACTGAACTCGTACTGATTAAATTCGGCAATCGCCCCGGGCAGCAGCGGATGCTGTGTTTTACGTTTGCTCTCTTCTTCCGTGAAGCCCGCCATATATAAACCCACCGGTCCGGCGGTGCAGAGCACCAGGTCGACCCAGTCCAGCGCCTTATCAGCCGCCAGCAACGGGTCGCTTTCACCGGTCAATGCTTCCGCTTCCTCTTCGTTCATTGCCAGAATCGAAACGTGCTCTTTCAGGAAAGCCTGCCACCACTGTGGGTTATCGGCGATCACAAACTTCGTCCCCAGCGTAAGTACCACCGGCACGTTGTACTTTTTCGCGTATTCGATCGCCTTCATGGTCGCGTCTGGCATCGGTTCACCCGGTTTACAGCGAACCAGATAAGAGGTTAAGACCAGCGCCGACGCCCCGGCGATAACCTCCTCGGGAATACTTTCCGGGCGCAGTTTGTTCATGTGACCGGGGCTGATGGCAAACGTACGTTCACCGGAATCACTGATGAGGGTAAAACAACGGCCAATCGCACCGTCAACGCCTTGCAGGTAGTTCAGATCGGTACGGCTGGAGGTATTGCAGAGATAGCGGTAGGCATAGCCGCCAATTTCAATGTTGCTGCACATGACGCCAAGCAATACTGAACGGTCATCGGCCAGCACGGAATAGTTGTGCATGGTATTGCCGATGGTGCCACCGGCAAACTGATGGGTAATCAGATTTTCTCGCACCAGCTCCTGATACAGCGCCTCGGCGACATCGTCTTCAATAACCAGCGAATGCCCGGAACTGAGCCCGTAACGAGCGACAAACGCGTCATCCACTTTTGCTTCAATATCTACCAGCGTTTGATCGATACCGACCACCCACGCTGCGCTTTTTTCGTTCTCCGGCTGTATTTGTTGCAGAAGCGGATCGCGAGCGTTGACGGGGAAATAGTGTTTGGATTTACGTTTACCGGGAAATTTCATTTTCTGGGCTATATCTGAAGATTGGGCCGGAAAGGGTAGCACAAACCCGGCCCGTAACGCGATTAGTGGCGCGAGGTCACCAGTGAAGCCATCATCTCAATATGCTCAGGGGAATCGTTAAGTGCCGGAATATATTCATACTTTGTGCCGCCCGCTTCCAGGAAAAACTCGCGGTTTTGCACGGCGATCTCTTCCAGCGTTTCCAGACAGTCGGCAGAGAAGCCCGGCGACATCACCTGAATATGCTTCACCCCTTTTTCGCCCAGCATTTTGAGGGTCTCATCCGTATACGGTGTTAACCACGGCTCGCGGCCAAAGCGCGACTGGAAGGTCATCATCACTTTTTCTGGCGGCAAGCCCAGCGCGGAAACCAGCTCGCGCGTAGTATCCCGACAGCGTTGTGGATAGTCATCGCCTTGATCGGCATAACGCTGCGGGATCCCATGATAGGAGAGCAAAAGAAGATCGGGCTCGCCATGTTGAGCAAACGAAGCCCGCACGCTGCTGGCGAGGGCCGCAATATAGCGCTCATTGTCGGCATAATCACGGATAAAGGTGATGCCCGGAATGAAGCGACGCGTCGACAGAATGCGCGCCAGCTCGTCCCAGACGGCCGCCACCGTTGAGCAGGAGTATTGCGGATAGAGTGCCAGCACCACAATGTGCTCAACGCCCTGCGCCATTAATTTATCGACCGCGCTTTCCAGAGAAGGCGTACCGTAGCTCATCCCCAGTGCGACGGGCATATCCGGCAGGCGGGCAGCCAGCGCTTTCTCCTGGCGACGGCTGTAGACCATCAGCGGTGAGCCTTCCTCCATCCAGACGGACTGATAGAGCTTCGCCACGCGCGGCGAGCGAATCGGCAGGATTACGCCGCGCAGCAGCGGCCACCATAAGAGTTTTGGCGTATCGACGACACGGGAATCACTCAGAAACTGGCGCAAATAACGCTTTACCGCCGCAGGAGTGGGTGCTTCGGGGGTGCCCAGATTGGCAAGCAAGATGCCGGTTTTCGCCTGACTCATTCACGCCTCTTAACCATTTGAATAGTTGTTAATTGTAGCGGAAAAGTAGCTAAACGGAACCCATTGCTGTGATAGGCAGGATGAGAATTTTTCTCACCCGGGGGCCCGGGTGAGAAGCGTGCGATTAGCCGAGGATTTTTTCCAGCTCTGCACGGACTTCAGCGACAGGTTTGGTACCGTCAACTTTGGCGTATTGGGTGTGACCCGCCTGCGCTTCTTTCGAGTAGTAGCCGATCAGCGGCGCGGTCATCTGATGGTACTCCACCAGGCGTTTACGCACGGTCTCTTCCTGATCGTCTTTACGCGTGGTCAGCTCTTCGCCGGTCACGTCGTCTTTGCCTTCAACCTTAGGTGGGTTGAATTTGATATGGTAAACGCGGCCAGAAGCAGCGTGAACGCGACGACCGATAATACGGTCCACGATCAGCTCGTCAGGCACGTCGAATTCGAGTACGTAATCCACGTTGATACCCGCTTCCTTCATGGCGTCAGCCTGAGGAATGGTACGTGGGAAACCGTCCAGCAGGAAACCGTTACGGCAATCTTCCTGAGTGATGCGTTCTTTAACCAGTGCGATAACCAGTTCGTCAGTCACCAGTTTGCCGGCGTCCATGATGTCCTTCGCCTGTTTACCCAGCTCAGAGCCAGATTTAACAGCGGCACGCAGCATGTCACCCGTAGAGATTTGCGGAATACCGTATTTCTCCATGATGAACTGAGCCTGAGTTCCTTTACCCGCGCCCGGAGCGCCAAGCAGAATAATACGCATTGCGAAAATCCCCTCAAAAGTTGGTTCAATTTTTCAAAAGCGCTAAACAATACCATCAGAACGGGCATGGCTCAAGGAAGGCGGGACGGCTGAAACGGTTAATGGGGGGAAATTCTTAGAGGGGTTGGTCGGGTGCTCTCACCCTAACCCTCTCCCACAGGGAGAGGGAACTCTTTCACCCTCTCCCTGTGGGAGAGGGCCGGGGTGAGCGGTAGTTACGCCAACAGCAGCGCATTCACACGTTTAATGAACAGGTTAGGATCTTCCAGCGTGCCGCGTTCCGCCAGCAGGGATTGATCCAGCAGCAGTTCGACCCACTCAGCGAAGCGCGCTTCATCCTGGGTGTCCGCCGCACGTTTCACCAGCGGGTGATCCGGGTTCAGCTCGAAGATGTACTTCACTTCTGGCATCGCCTGGCCCGCAGCCGCGAACAGTTTCGCCATCTGGGTGCCCATTTCATCCGCATCGGTGGTGACAATCGCCGGGGTGTCGGTCAGACGATGCGTGAAACGCACCTCTTTCACACGATCGCCCAGCAGCGTTTTCACACGCTCAACAAACGGTTCCAGCGCTTTTTCAGCTTCTTTCGCCGTTTCATCAACCTCGTCCGCCAGCTTATCAATGGACTCATCCGCTTTCGCGACGGACTGGAACGCTTTGCCGTCGAACTCGGTGAGGTAATTCATCATCCACTCATCGATGCGGTCAGAGAGCAGCAGGACCTCGATCCCTTTCTTACGCAGCAGCTCGAGGTGCGGGCTGCTCTTCGCCGCAGCATAGCTATCCGCGGTGATGTAATAGATCTTCTCCTGCCCTTCTTTCATACGGGACACGTAATCTTCAAGCGACACGGTCTGCTCGGAAGAGTCGGTATGCGTAGAGGCAAAGCGCAGCAGTTTGGCGATCGTTTCAACGTTCGCCGTATCTTCTGCCGGACCCTCTTTCAGCACCAGACCGAACTGTTTCCAGAAGGTCTGGTATTTTTCCGCATCATCTTTTGCCAGTTTTTCCAGCATCTGCAGGGTACGTTTGGTCAGCGCGTTACGCAGATTGCGGGTGACGCTGCTGTCCTGCAGAATTTCACGCGAGACGTTCAGCGGCAGATCGTTAGAGTCAATCAGACCCCGGGTGAAGCGCAGGTAGTTCGGCATGAACTGCTCGGCATCATCCATAATAAACACGCGTTGAACGTACAGCTTCAGACCGTGCTTATGGTCACGATTCCACATATCCCACGGAGCCTGCGCCGGGATATAGAGCAAGCTGGTGTACTCCTGCTTCCCTTCTACACGGTTGTGGCTCCAGGTCAGCGGGTCGGTAAAGTCGTGGGCAATGTGTTTGTAGAACTCGTTGTATTCGTCGTCTTTAATTTCAGACTTATTACGCGTCCACAGCGCCTGCGCCTTGTTGATTTTCTCCCAGGAAACCACGGTTTCGCCGTCTTTCTCTTCCTGTTTTTCAATCTCAACCGGCAGGGCAATATGGTCGGAGTATTTGCTGATGATAGAGCGCACGCGCCAGTCATTCAGGAAATCATCTTCGCCTTCACGCAGGTGAAGGGTGATTTCGGTGCCGCGATCCGCTTTGGTGATGTCATCAACGGTGTATTCGCCTTCACCGTGGGATTCCCAGAACACGCCGTTCTCTGCGCTCTCGCCCGCAGCACGGGTGCGTACGGTGACTTTATCCGCCACGATGAACGCCGAATAGAAGCCCACACCGAACTGGCCGATCAGCTGGCTGTCTTTCGCCTGATCGGAGCCCATGGATTCGAGGAAGGATTTGGTGCCCGATTTCGCGATGGTCCCGAGGTGGTCGATGACGTCATCACGGGTCATACCGATACCGTTATCCGCAATGGTCAGCGTGCGGTTTTCTTTATCAAAAGAGACACGCACACGCAGCTCGCCGTCGCCTTCATACAGGTCCGGGTTAGACAGCGCGCGAAAGCGCAGTTTGTCCGCCGCATCCGAGGCGTTGGAAATCAATTCGCGCAGGAAGATTTCTTTATTGGAATACAGGGAATGGATCATCAGGTGCAGAAGTTGTTTCACTTCTGACTGGAAACCACGGGTTTCTTGTCCTTTCATCTTAAGTCGACCTCAACAATGCCATTTAATGGGGTTTTAAAAGCGTTGTGGGAGAGATGGGGACAAGGCAGAAACATTTCAAGCGGAGGCCACGCGCGCGGCCTCCGTTTGGTCATAAAATAATCTTGCGACGACCCGCCAGTGAGTGCGAAAGCGTTGTGCCATCGACCATCTCCAGCTCGCCGCCTACCGGCACGCCGTGGGCGATGCGGCTGGCGTCAACGCCATACTGCGCGCACAGCTCACCGATATAGTTGGCCGTGGCTTCACCTTCCACCGTCGGGTTGGTTGCCAGAATAACTTCTGTCAGCGATTCTGACTCCAGACGCTGCTCCAGCCTGTCGAGACCAATGTCATCCGGGCCAATTCCGTCCAGGGGAGAGAGATGGCCCATCAGCACGAAATAACGTCCGGAATACTGCCCGGTTTGCTCAATGGCATAGATGTCCGCCGGACTCTCTACCACGCAGACCTGGCCGTTTTCCTGACGACGCGGGTTCGAACAGATGTTACAGACGTCCTGCTCGGTAAAGGTACGGCAATCCGCACAATGACCGATTTCTGACATGGCGCGGGTCAACGCCTGCGCCAGTCGCATTCCGCCGCTGCGGTCGCGCTGCAACAGCGTAAACGCCATGCGCTGCGCTGACTTTGGGCCTACGCCCGGCAGACAGCGCAACGCTTCCATTAACTGCGTGAGCAGCGGACTGGTTTGCATCAGAACGGCATCTTAAAGCCTGGCGGCAGCTGCATCCCGGAGGAAACAGAAGCCATTTTCTCTTTCTGGGTTTCGTCGATACGGCGTGCAGCATCGTTAAACGCGGCTGCCACCAGATCTTCCAGCATGTCTTTGTCGTCTTCGAGCAGGCTTGGGTCAATTTCAACGCGACGGCAGTTATGCGCACCGTTGATGGTCACCTTGACCAGACCGGCACCGGATTCACCCGTGACTTCCAGCTGAGCGATCTCTTCCTGCATCTTCTGCATTTTTTCCTGCATCTGCTGAGCCTGCTTCATCAGGCCACCCAGACCGCCTTTTCCACCAAACATAGGCTTCTCTCTTCTTTCACGTTTAAGAATTACAACCGTAAGTCAGACTCACGATCAAAGGGGGCGAATACTCTCTTCATCCAGATCGGCGTCGAAGAACCGGCGCAGAGTCTGAATGTTGTTATCCGCAATAATCGACTCGCGCGCCTGCGCGAGCTTCTCTTCATAAATTGCCTGGCGCCACTCCAGCGGCGTTCGCACCGCCGGATTATCATCTTCAATGATAGTCAATTCAACCGGCGCACCCTGTAATGCGGTGAGCGCCTCGGCCAGCGCTTTTTGCGCACCTGGGGAGTTAAGATGACGCTGCCCCGGACGCAGGTGTAAACGTACCTGTTGACCGTCCTGCTCTTTCCAGGCGTTCAGTGCGACCTGCTCGACCAGCTTCGGCAGCTGCAGTTTGCTGACCTCTGCGGCCCAGGCATCGCGCTCAATAGACTCTTCGGCGAGTTTCGCAGAAAGTTCAGGTGTTTTTTCATGCTCCAGCGCCTTTTTGAGCGCCTTCGGCGTCGCCACCTCCACCTTCACGGCTTCAGTAACGGTGGTCGCTTTCCAGCGATAAGCCTCTTTCTTCGCCGGGGCTTTTTGCTCAAGCGCGGACGGTGACGGACGCGCCTGAACGCGCTCCGTTACCGATGCCAGGCGTTCGAGTGCGGCGTTGTTAACCGGCCGCGCTCTTCCTGGCGCTGCCGGTTCACTCTTTTTTGGCTTGGTTGCCCCCTGCGCGCGTTGAAGCTGACTGCGGGCGGCAAGTACCGAACTGGTGGCATCCGACAGCGGAACATCGGGCTGCGGAGGCGGCGCCGATTGCGGCGGGACCTGCGGCGGCGTCATCACCGCAGTCGGTGCAACGGGAGCAAAGGATTGTCGCGGCACCTCGGGTTCAGGAAGCGGCTTACGCGGATGGAATGCCAGCGCACGTAGCAGGGTCATCTCAACCCCCATGCGCGGATCGGGGGCAAAAGGCAGCTCTTTACGTCCGATGAGCAGCGTCTGGTAATACAGCTGCACGTCGGCGGGCGGCACGATGCGGGCAAGTTCACGCATACGCTGTTCAATGGTCGCCATATCTGCGCCAATCGCCGAAGGAGAGAGCTGCAGCATCGCCACGCGGTGCAGCAGACTGAGCATCTCCACCAGCAACGTTTCCCACGCCACGCCACGAGAGGCGGCCTCATGGACCAGCGACATCACGCGCTCGCCGTTCGCATCAATGACGGCTTCAATCAATGACAACGCCTGATCGTCATCCAGCGTTCCCAGCATGGTGCTGACGGCGAGCGTAGAGAGTTCGCCGTCGCCGCTGGCAATGGCCTGATCGGTCAGGCTTAACGCATCGCGCAGACTGCCATCGGCGGCACGGGCCAGCAGCTGAAGGGCGCGCGGTTCGTGGACAATCTTCTCTTCATCAAGAATGTGTTCAAGCTGGGCGCGGATCTGTTCGACGTCCAGCGCCTTCAGATGGAACTGCAGGCAGCGCGACAAAATCGTTACCGGCAGTTTTTGCGGATCGGTGGTCGCCAGCAGGAACTTAACATGCGCAGGCGGCTCTTCCAGCGTTTTCAGCAGGGCATTAAAGCTGTGGCGCGACAGCATGTGCACTTCATCGATCAGATAGACCTTGAAGCGGCCACGCGCCGGGGCGTACTGGACGTTATCCAGCAGATCGCGGGTATCTTCGACTTTGGTGCGCGAAGCGGCGTCAATTTCGATGAGATCGACAAAACGCCCCTGCTCGATTTCGCGGCAGTTATCACAGACGCCACACGGCGTGGCGGTAATCCCCGTTTCGCAATTCAGCCCTTTTGCCAGCAAACGGGCAATAGAGGTTTTGCCGACGCCACGGGTGCCGGAAAAAAGATACGCGTGATGGATACGTCCTAGCGATAAGCCGTTCGCCAGGGCGGTCAGCACATGTTCCTGGCCGACAACGTCAGCAAAGGTTTGGGGTCGCCATTTACGGGCTAACACCTGATAACTCATGGGCAGGCTCTGCAACGCTGGAAGGTGGATATTCAGGGGGGTAATGCTAACACAACCTCACCCATTGGGCGAGGTTGTGGGAGTGGGGATTAATGACCCGGGAAAGGCACCAGGCTGAAACTGGTAATACCCTGTTTTTCCAGGCGCTGTTCGCCACCCAGATCAAACAGATTAATGATGAATGCCGCATCGGTCACTTCACCACCCAGACGACGAATCAGTTTCACCGTGGCTTCGATGGTACCGCCCGTCGCCAGCAGATCGTCAACCACCAGCACTTTATCGCCAGGCTGGATCGCATCGACGTGAATTTCCAGCTGATCGGTGCCGTATTCCAGCTCGTAGCTTTCCGCGATGGTTTCACGCGGCAATTTACGCGGTTTACGGACCGGAACAAAGCCCACGCCCATCGCCAGCGCAACCGGTGCGCCGAACAAGAAGCCACGTGCTTCGGTACCCACTACTTTGGTGATCCCGGCGTTTTTATAACGCTCTACCAGCAGCTCAATGCTGAGTGCGTACGCTTTCGGGTCCTCCAGCAAGCTGGTGACATCACGGAAAAGAATGCCAGGCTTAGGGTAATCCTGGATACTTTTGATGCTGCTTTTAAGGTATTCAAGCTGCTGTGCAGTTGCGGTCATCGGTTTGTGCCTAAATGAAACAGTGTGACTCACAGTGCGCGAAAAGGTGGATGAAGGTAACAATTGCTTAACCTTTAACCAGGCGCACCTGTGCTCGAAAACGGTCGAATTTACTGGCTGCGGGTAAGAAATGCAACAGCCATCATGATGCTTACGTGCTTTTATTGCTTTTCATCAACGACGGGAATTCGCCACATGAAGATAAGAAGGCAGGTTAAGATAGCGAGCAGGAGAATGCGCACCCACATCATCTTCACCATCCACAAGGAGAGCGCAAAGGTCACCAGAATGACGACAACCGCGCGCGGCTTCGCGCCAGGCGGCATCGCACGGTGTTTTTGCCAGTGACGCAGGTAGCCCCCGAACCACGAGCGGTAAAGCAGCCAGTGGTGAAACCGCGGTGAAGAGCGGGCAAAACACCAGGCCGCCAGCAATATAAAGGGCGTGGTGGGCAACAGGGGCAAAACCACGCCGAGCGTGCCCAGCACTACCGCAAGCCAGCCAATGATGATTAAAATAGTACGCTTCATAATGCGAATCGTTATCAAACTGAACGGTTACTTTACCACTGGAGAGCGATTTGAAAACAGCCCTGCTTTTAGAGACGCTGCAAAACCAGCTTATACGGCTGCGCGCAGACGCGGCACCGCTGATGCAACATGCCACGCTCAAACCGCGTTTCGATCGCCAGCTGTTCCGCACCCGCAGCACACGGATGAAAGACTATCTGGATGAAGCCCAGACCCATCTTGATGAATTGCGTCACGCCGTAGAGCAGGAACAGCGCGAGCAGGTGGCATGGCTGGCCGAACATCTGGTCGAGCAAATGACGGCGCTACAACGAGAAATCGTGGCCTGGCCGTTGCGCGCATGGGACAGTGCCTCTCCCGGTACGCGAAAATGGCAACAAAAACGGCTGGAGCATCAGGATTTTGAACGTCGTCTGATTGAAATGAAACGCTCGCGTGAGCAGAGGCTGGCCGCAACTGAAACGTTGCAGGAACAGCAGCAGCTAATGCGGGAAATCACCGCTCTCGAAGAACGTTTACGTCGCTGCCGCAATGCTCTGGAAGAAATTGAACGCGTCATTGAACGCCTGACCCGTTAAAGGAATATCCCATGTCACTGGAAACCGCCCCCGACGAAGTCAAACTGGCCGTCGATTTGATTATGCTGCTGGAAAACCACGCTATCCCGGTAGAGACGGTGCTAAAAGCGCTGGAGATTGTGAAGCGGGATTTTGAGGGAAGAGACGTTTCTCCTCCACCCGCGTCTTAACAGAAAAAAGCAGACTGAGGCGGTGCCTTCAGTCTGCCCGATACGCGTCAGCGATTAAGGCTGGAGATGAGGCTGAGGGTCGTCCCCTTTCAGCTCGCGCTTTACTTCCGTATGCTCTTCGCCCTTCTCATTACGCAGATGCACTTCAAGCTGGTTGAAGGCGATATCGATGTCGTTTTCGCGGCACAGACGATCGATAGTACGGTTAAGCTCATCCACCGTATAGCTGCGATCGCGCAGTTCGCGAACATACAGACGCAGTTCGTGATCTAACGTGCTCGGACCAAAGGTCGTAAAGAAGACGGCCGGCTCCGGATCGTGCATCACTTTCGGGTGATCCATTGCCGCTTTCAGCAACACCTTTTTCACTTTATCCAGATCGGAGCCGTAAGCCACCCCAATACGTATCACCACGCGCGTGATGGTGTCGGAGAGCGACCAGTTAATCAAACGTTCGGTCACGAATGCTTTGTTCGGAATGATCACCTCTTTGCGATCGAAATCGGTGATGGTGGTCGCACGAATACGGATCTTGCTGACCGTGCCGGAGAAGGTGCCGATGGTCACGGTATCGCCGATACGCACCGGGCGCTCAAACAGGATAATCAGACCCGAAACGAAGTTACCGAAAATCTCCTGCAAACCAAAGCCCAGACCGACCGACAGCGCAGCGGCAAGCCATTGCAGTTTATCCCAGGATACGCCGAGCGACCCGAACACCGTCATCGCCCCAGCCACGAGGATCACATAGTTAAGGATAGTGGTAATGGCATAGGATGCCCCCTGGCGCATATTGAGTCGCGAGAGCACCAGCACTTCCAGCAGACCCGGCAGGTTGCGGATCAGCGCCCAGGCCACCATCGAGGAGACAATGGCAAAGAGCAGGCTACCCATGGTGACGCTTTTCATGACCGCCGCCCCGGCCTCGGTGCCGTTGTACTGCCACAGGGTAATGCTGTCGAGATAGGCGAAGACGGTGATTAAATCAGACCAGATAGCCCAGAACATCACGCCGAACAGCGCAAACATAACCAGCATGGTGATACGCAACGTCTGCTGGTTTACCTGCTCCAGCGCGATGGTGGGTTCCTCTTGCGGTTCCGCGCCTTCTGCTCCCTCTTTGACCATGTTCTGCCGGCGAGCCAGCGCACGACGATAAGCGATACGGCGGGCCGCCACGCTCAAACCGCGCAGCACCGTTTGATACAGCACATTCCACAGCAGCACCAGATAGACGGTTTCAATCCAGCGGCCCGACAGACGCAGCGTGGTATAGAAATAGCCTGTCGCAGTCAGCACCATCAGCGCCAGCGGGATGATCGCCAGCACGGTAACGGTGAGAAGACGCATGTTATGCGACTCTTTATCACGCCAGCTATCGCGGCACATTGGCCACATCAACACGGCGATCAGCAGCAGGTTAAGCATGATCACCAGCTGGCCCAGCACGTCGTCCATCAGATGCAGCGGAGAAAGCTCTGCCACCACCGACCAGAAATGGAGCGGCAACAGCGCCAGGCTCACGCGAACGATCTGACGACGCCAGTGGCTGGTCAGTTGTTCAGGCATATTGAAGTGGCGAACAGCGACGCCGTCTTTCTCGAGAATTTTCCAGCACAGGCCGAACACCAGCCAGAACAGCGCCAGCTTTTTACTGAATGCCCACAGCAAATCGCTGATATTGAGCTGCATCGTCAGTAAAATCAGCCCCACCGCCAGAATGACCAGGCAGATTGGCATCGCCCGAATCAGGTCGATGAAAATCGCTTTCGGCGTGTTCAGCTGGCTGTCGTTACGCAGCTGGCCTACTTCATTGGCGAGCTTCGCCTGGTATTTTTTCAGCCAGCCAAGACGCCAGCGGATAACGCCGGCAATCAACAGCAACGGCAGGCCCGCCAGGAAGGCAATCAGCACCGAAGGCCAGGCCTTTTCCCAGTTCACCGTAATTTTCATACTTTTGATCTGGGCTTTCAGCGCTTCCGGGAAGGATTTCACCCAGTCCCAGTCCATGGGTTTATTACTGTTCACCCAGAAGATTTGCTGAGTCAGGATTTCCTGAAGGCTTTTCGAGACGCTGACCAGCTGTTGCTGATTAATTTGCAGGTTAATCGCCATCATCAGCTGATTACCAAGCTGCTTATTCAGCTGGTCCAGCAGTTCACGACGCATATCCACCACCTGGGTCAGGGCGTCATGGACTTCTTCATTCACTTCATTCGCGTGGCCCTCTTCCAGCTTAGCGACAAAGGCATCGCTCTGGAAAAGCGCATCACGCTGCTGGTTCACGTCGAACTGCTCAAGACGCAGATCCGCAATGCGGTTGGTCATGTCTTCCAGTTCATCGGCAGAGGGCAGCGTTTGCTGTTGCTGATAAAGAATACGCGAGAGCAAGAGGCTGCCTTTGAGCACCGCAATCTGCTCTTTGATATTCCGTTCCGCCTGGAGCGCCCGGTCCAGCCAGTTTTTGACTTTGATATTTCGCTCGACCAGCGTGCTGCCGTCGCGCGTCGCTTCAATCAGACGCTGGCTTAACTGCTGGTTGATGTCCAGCTCTTGCTTCACCAGCGGATTAGCCTGAATACGCGCCGTTTCGTCCGGGGATACCGCTTCCTGCGCGGTTTTCTCAGTCAGGTTCAGCCGCTTACTGTTCACCGCCTCCTGGAGAAGCTGGAGCTGGTGTTCCAGGCGATTGATATTCGCGGTGACATAGTCGCGCTGCTTTTGCAGGGTATCCTGCAAAACCGTATTTCCTTCCAGACTCTTACGCTGCTGTTCAATTTGCGCATTTAAAAGGACCTGCTGCGCCAGCAATAAGTTTTGCTGGGAAGGACGCAGAGCCCCCTCTCCCACCGACGTGCCGTTGAGCCGGGTACGGATCTGCTGAAGCTGTTGAGACGCAGCATACATGGCGTTCTGAACACGCTCGGGCTGGGTTTGCAGGGAAACCAGCTGGCTATTGTAAGTGGAGAGATCGTTTTGCGCGGTTTGCAAATCATCCAGCAACTGGGTCACACGCGACTCCAACTGACGTAACGAGAGCGTTGCCAGGGTTTTGCGCGTCTCTTCGTCGCTGTCCACATCGCTAAGCGCGTTAAGGGCATTGGTCGCCTTGCGCATATTTTCCGGAGCCTGATCCACCTTCTGACGAAGCTGAGCAGTTTCGGCTTTTATACGTTCAATTTTATCAAGCGTCTCAATGGTTTCGGTCAGATCTTGCTGAACGAGTTTATCCTGAGGCGAGAGTTCTTTTTGCTTGTTGAGCGTATCCAGCTGCGACTGCACATCGGCGCGAGTGGGGGTATCACTGCTGTTTTCCGCACGGGCAAAGCTTGCCGGGGAAACCGCAAAGAATAAGAGCATCGAAAAAATAATGGCAAAAACAGAGTTTTGCGAGCGAGAATAGTGCAACATAGTTATGAGTTTGCTGTGAGAAGATGACCGAAAATAGTCGGCGCAAAGAATACCACGCGAGCCGAAAGCAGAATAGCAAGAACGCTGCGCTCCAGGATAATTCCTGGCGTTAGTCAGTCACAGGCGCCGCCCGAAGCGTCGGGCACAGCTGGCACATCTCGATCAGAATCGCGACGTAGCTACGAGCCTCTTTTTCGAGGTCGAAGGATTGAGGGGCAAACAGCCAGTTTTCCATTAAGCCTGAAACATAGGATCGCAACAAAATAGCGGTTCGGCGGGTAAGAAGATCGGCGGGCAACATCCTGGCCTGAATACACTGATTGAGCGTCATCTCGATGCGGTCGTAGCTTTCCAGGCACAGGTTTCTTTGGGCCTGCTGCACGACGGCCATTTCGCCAACGAACTCACATTTATGAAAGATGATTTCCATCATTAAGCGGCGACGTTCTTCATTGACTGTTGCCTCAAGAACATATACCAGAATTTCTCTTAGAACTGAGAGTGGATCGTCCGGGAATTTTGCCCGATACTCAGTCTCAAGATCACCTATGCTGGATTCTGAAAGCTCCCAGATTTCACCAAACAATTCTGACTTATTTTTGAAATGCCAATAGATTGCTCCACGCGTAACACCTGCGGCCTGAGCAATCTGCGCCAGTGAAGTTGATGAGACACCCTGTTGCGAAAACAGACGCAACGCCACATCCAGGATGTGCTGACGGGTCTCAAGTGCTTGTTGTTTGGTTTTTCGTGCCATGTTTGGGCGAATTTACAGTAGCCAGATTTACATACATTTATGAATGTATGTAACATAGCACGACGATAATATAAACGCAGCAATGGGTTGCGGACTTTTGATCCATTGATCAATTTGAAATCGGACACTCGAGGTTTACATATGAACAAAAACAGAGGGTTAACGCCTCTGGCGATCGTTCTGATGCTCTCAGGCGGATTAGCGCTTACAGGATGCGATGAGAAACAGGCTCAACAAGGAGAACAGCAAGCGCCAGAAGTTGGCGTGGTGACGCTCAAAAGTGAACCTCTTCAAATCACGACAGAATTACCGGGACGTACAAGCGCATTTCGCATCGCAGAGGTTCGTCCTCAGGTGAGTGGCATCATCCTGAAACGTAACTTCACCGAGGGTGGTGATGTAAAAGCGGGTGAGTCCCTGTATCAGATTGATCCAGCAACCTATCAGGCCTCGTATGAAAGTGCGAAGGGCGATCTGGCAAAAGCAGAAGCCGCTGCCCGTATCTCTCAGGTCACGCTCAATCGCTATAAAAAGCTGCTGGGTACCCAGTACATCAGTCAACAAGATTACGACACCGCTCAGGCTGACGCTCAGCAAACCAGCGCTGCCGTTGTGGCTGCCAAAGCCGCCGTGGAAACCGCACGTATTAACCTGGCTTATACCAAAGTGACGTCGCCAATCAGCGGTCGTATTGGTAAATCCTCGGTGACGGAAGGTGCGCTGGTGCAGAACGGTCAAACCAATGCCCTGGCAACGGTGCAGCAACTTGATCCGATCTACGTTGACGTCACCCAGTCCAGCAACGATTTCCTGCGTCTGAAACAAGAGCTGGCCGACGGCAAGCTGAAACAGGAAAACGGTAAAGCGAAAGTGGAGCTGGTGACCAATGACGGTAATAAGTTCACGCAGACCGGTACGCTGGAATTCTCGGATGTCACCGTTGACCAGACCACTGGCTCTCTGACCTTACGCGCTATTTTCCCGAACCCGGATGGCACGCTGTTACCCGGCATGTTCGTTCGCGCGCGTCTGGAAGAAGGCATTAATCCAACCGCTATTCTGGTACCACAGCAGGGCGTAACGCGTACGCCACGCGGTGAAGCCAGTGCGTTGGTCGTGGGCGCAGATAACAAAGTCGAAATGCGCAACATCACTGCAGCGCAGGCGATTGGCGATAAATGGCTGGTGACTGAAGGTCTGAAAGATGGCGATCGCGTGATTATTACTGGTTTGCAAAAAGTACGTCCTGGCGCGCAGGTGAAAGCACAGGAAGTCAAATCTGACGAGAAACAACAAGCCGCAGCTGGCGGCGCGCAGTCAGAACAAACCAAGTCTTAACTTAAACAGGAGCCGTTAAGACATGCCTAATTTCTTTATCGATCGCCCCATATTCGCATGGGTGATCGCCATAATAATCATGCTAGCCGGGGGACTTGCGATCCTGAAGCTGCCGGTCGCGCAATATCCAACTATTGCGCCGCCTGCTGTTTCAATCACCGCAACTTACCCGGGGGCTGATGCGAAAACGGTGCAGGACACCGTGACGCAGGTTATCGAACAGAACATGAACGGTATCGATAACCTGATGTACATGTCCTCCAACAGTGACTCAACCGGTACGGTTCAGATTACCCTGACCTTCGAGTCCGGTACTGACGCAGATATCGCGCAGGTCCAGGTGCAGAACAAACTGCAGCTGGCGATGCCGCTGCTGCCGCAGGAAGTTCAACAACAGGGCGTGAGCGTTGAGAAATCATCCAGTAGCTTCCTGATGGTTGTCGGCGTCATCAACACCAATGGCACCATGACGCAGGAGGATATTTCCGACTACGTGGGCGCCAACATGAAGGACGCCATCAGCCGTACTTCCGGTGTGGGTGACGTGCAGCTGTTTGGTTCTCAGTACGCTATGCGTATCTGGATGGACCCGAACAAACTGAACAACTTCCAGCTGACCCCTGTTGACGTTATCAGCGCCATTAAAGCGCAGAACGCCCAGGTTGCAGCCGGTCAGTTAGGCGGTACGCCGCCGGTGAAAGGGCAACAGCTTAACGCCTCGATCATCGCGCAAACGCGTCTGACCTCTGCGGACGAGTTCAGTAAAATCTTGCTGAAAGTGAACCCGGACGGTTCGCAGGTTCGCCTGCGCGACGTGGCGAAGGTTGAACTCGGCGGTGAAAACTACGACATCATTGCGAAGTTTAACGGCCAGCCGGCATCCGGTCTGGGGATTAAACTGGCGACCGGCGCGAACGCCCTGGATACCGCCACGGCAATCCGTGCTGAACTGAAGAAAATGGAACCTTTCTTCCCGTCAGGCCTGAAAATCGTTTACCCGTATGACACCACGCCGTTCGTGCAGATCTCCATTCACGAAGTGGTGAAAACGCTGGTCGAAGCGATCATTCTGGTCTTCCTGGTTATGTATCTGTTCCTGCAAAACTTCCGTGCGACGTTGATTCCAACCATCGCCGTACCGGTCGTTCTGCTCGGAACCTTTGCTATTCTGTCGGTCTTTGGCTTCTCGATAAACACCCTGACGATGTTCGGGATGGTTCTTGCGATAGGCTTGCTCGTCGATGACGCCATCGTGGTGGTCGAAAACGTCGAGCGTGTGATGGCAGAAGAAGGGCTCCCGCCGAAAGAAGCCACGCGTAAATCCATGGGCCAGATTCAGGGCGCACTGGTGGGTATTGCGATGGTGCTATCAGCGGTATTTATCCCGATGGCCTTCTTCGGTGGATCGACCGGGGCAATTTACCGCCAGTTCTCGATCACTATCGTTTCTGCGATGGCGCTGTCGGTACTGGTAGCATTGATCCTGACGCCTGCGCTTTGCGCCACTATGCTGAAACCGATCGCCAAGGGCGACCACGGTGAGAACAAGAAAGGGTTCTTCGGCTGGTTTAACCGCATGTTTGATAAGAGTACGCACCACTACACCGACAGCGTCGGTGGGATCCTGCGTAGCACAGGTCGTTACCTGCTGCTCTATATCATCATCGTGGTGGGCATGGCCTTCCTGTTCGTTCGTTTGCCAAGTTCCTTCCTGCCAGACGAAGATCAGGGCGTATTCCTGACGATGGCGCAGCTGCCTGCGGGTGCCTCGCAAGAGCGTACGCAGAAAGTGCTGGATGAAGTGACCGACTATTACCTGACCAAAGAGAAAGCCAACGTTGAATCGGTATTTGCGGTTAACGGCTTCGGCTTTGCGGGTCGTGGTCAGAACACCGGTATTGCCTTCGTTTCTCTGAAAGACTGGTCAGAACGTCCGGGCGAAGAGAACAAAGTTGAGGCGATTACAGGCCGCGCCATGGGCACGTTCTCACAGATTAAAGATGCGATGGTCTTCGCCTTTAACCTGCCAGCGATTGTTGAACTGGGGACAGCAACCGGCTTCGACTTCCAGCTGATTGACCAGGGCGGTCTGGGTCATGAAAAATTGACACAGGCGCGTAACCAGTTATTTGGTGAGGTGGCGAAACATCCGGATCTGCTGGTCGGCGTCCGTCCTAACGGTCTGGAAGATACGCCGCAGTACAAAATCGATATCGATCAGGAAAAAGCACAGGCGCTGGGTGTGTCAATTACCGACATCAACACCACGCTGGGTGCCGCCTGGGGCGGAAGCTACGTCAACGACTTCATCGACCGTGGTCGCGTGAAGAAAGTGTACGTGATGTCCGAAGCGCAATACCGTATGTTGCCAAACGATATCAATAACTGGTTCGTTCGCGGCAGTGACGGTCAGATGGTACCTTTCTCTTCGTTCTCAACCTCGCACTGGGAATACGGTTCACCACGTCTGGAGCGTTACAACGGTCTGCCATCGATGGAAATCCTCGGTCAGGCAGCACCTGGCAGAAGTACCGGTGAAGCCATGAACCTGATGGAAGAGCTGGCCAGCAAATTGCCATCCGGTATTGGCTACGACTGGACGGGGATGTCCTATCAGGAACGTCTGTCCGGTAACCAGGCCCCTGCCCTGTATGCGATATCGCTGATTGTGGTCTTCTTGTGTCTGGCCGCATTGTACGAGAGCTGGTCTATTCCGTTCTCCGTCATGCTGGTGGTACCGCTCGGGGTTATCGGTGCGCTGCTTGCCGCAACCTTCCGTGGCTTAACCAACGACGTTTACTTCCAGGTGGGCCTGCTGACAACCATTGGCTTGTCGGCGAAGAACGCGATACTTATCGTCGAATTCGCCAAGGACCTGATGGATAAAGAAGGCAAAGGTCTGATTGAAGCCACGCTGGAAGCGGTTCGTATGCGTCTGCGTCCTATCCTGATGACCTCCCTGGCGTTCATCCTCGGCGTTATGCCGCTGGTGATCAGCTCCGGTGCAGGTTCCGGCGCGCAGAACGCAGTAGGTACTGGTGTGATGGGCGGGATGGTTACCGCAACTGTACTGGCGATCTTCTTCGTCCCGGTCTTCTTTGTGGTGGTTCGCCGCCGCTTCAGCCGTAAAAATGAAGAGACCGAACAGACGCATCACGTAGAACATCACTGATACCGGTTTCACATGATAAAAAGGCCGCCATTGCGGCCTTTTTCTTTACTTTTTGTTTAAAAGTTAAATTCGTCATTCCGTCTTATTGTCGAACTATTTATTTTATGTATGTCTACCAGGGCTTATTCTATTAAACAGTTTGCTCTAATGAGATGTTGCTATTAATTTCCGTCTGTTTTTATTAGGAGTATTCCTAAGCATATCGCCACGTCAACAAACGCTGGCTGTTCATCTTTTCTGGTCGGTCTGTGTAACGTAATGAAACATAAGGACGCAAAAAGAATCTGTCAGCGTTTTTGAAAGAATGACCGCATTAAACGTGTCTCTTTTCGCGATGCCTGGCTGACGGGCTCATTAATTGTAATTTTTCGTAATAGCGCGGTGAAATCTTGATCAGAGTGGCTTATAGTTAAGGCATCAGGAAAACAGCACCGTTGCGGCTAAGTATGTAGTATCCACCCCGACATTGATGTTCGGTGAGTAAAAAATCACTCAAAAGGGGATGCGCTATGGACGAGTACTCGCCAAAAAGGCATGATATCGCGCAGTTGAAATTTCTCTGTGAAAACCTGTACCATGACTGCCTTGCCAACCTTGATGACAGCAATCATGGCTGGGTGAATGACCCAACCTCTGAAATCAATTTACAGCTTAATGAACTGATTGAGCATATCGCGACCTTCGCACTTAATTATAAAATTAAGTACAATGAAGATAATAAGCTGATAGAGCAAATTGACGAATACCTGGACGACACCTTTATGTTGTTCAGCGGCTACGGCATTAACGCACAGGATTTGCAGAAGTGGCGTAAATCGGGCAATCGACTATTCCGCTGTTTCGTCAACGTGAGCAGAGCTAACCCCGTTAGCCTGTCTTGTTAAAATTATTACAATTTCCAGGTGAATATATGTCAGAGAAACCATTAACCAAATTTGATTATTTGATGCGTTTACGACGTTGTCAGTCTCTCGATACGCTGGAACGCGTGATTGAGAAAAATAAATACGAGCTTTCAGATAATGAACTGGCGGTCTTTTATTCGGCAGCCGATCACCGCCTTGCTGAACTGACGATGAATAAGCTGTACGATAAAATCCCAACCTCTGTGTGGAAATTCGTACGTTAATCAAATCATCTCTGATTTGCATTGAATGTTTACGTACGCATTGTTAGGCTGAATTCTTCGTCACGTTATGATTCCTTTCGACCGGACATCCATGCGCCAGGAAAAACAGAAGATGATTGCAGGTGAGCTTTATAATCCTGCAGATGAAACCCTGCGGGCCGATCGCCTTCGCGCACGTCATTTGATCCACCGTTACAACCATACCCATCCCGATGAAAAAGCTGAACGGCAGGCCTTATTATCCGAGCTGCTCGGGAAGGGTGAAGGCGCTTATATTGAACCCACGTTTCGCTGTGACTATGGCTATAACATCTCGCTGGGAAAGTCGTTCTATGCGAACTTCGACTGCGTGATGCTGGATGTCTGCCCTATTCAAATCGGTGACAACTGTATGCTGGCGCCAGGCGTTCACATTTATACCGCAACGCATCCGCTGGATGCGACGGAGCGTAACAGCGGCGTTGAATATGGCAAACCTGTCACCATTGGGCATAACGTCTGGATTGGCGGACGTGCCGTTATCAATCCGGGTGTGACGATTGGCGATAATGTGGTGGTGGCGTCCGGTGCCGTGGTAACGAAAAACGTGCCCGACAATGTGGTGGTGGGTGGCAATCCTGCAAAAATCATTAAGACGTTGTAGATCAGATGTGAGTAACTGTTATGGTTTTTCCCTGCATAACTGTTACTTTTTTCATCCAAACCCCTCCCCTAAACTAGGCTGTTCCCCTGTATTTTGTAAAATTCCTGAAGGCTATAAATGACAGAGATACAGCGCCTGCTCTCAGAAACCATCGACGATCTTAATATCCGTGAAAAGCGCGACAATCGCCCGCGTTTCAGCATCAGTTTTATCCGTAAGCATCCGGGCTTATTTCTTGCGATGTACGCGGCCCTGCTGGCCACGCTCGCCGTTATGCTCCTTTCGGAGACGCTGATTGACTCAGTCTGGCTCCTGGTGGTGCTTTTCGTGGTTTTCAACGCGTTCTTCTTCTTCGACGTTAATCCTCGTTATCGTTATGAAGATATCGACGTGCTTGATTTTCGCGTCTGTTACAACGGCGAGTGGTATAACACCCGTTATGTGCCACCCGAGCTCATCAAGGCGATTTTGCACTCGCCGAAAGTGGATGACGTGCAAAAGGCAAAATTGCAGAAGATGGTCTCCACCAAGGGTGAATTGTCATTCTACGACGTCTTTACCCTTTCCCGCCCTGCAACTGCGTAATGATGGATTGTACGCGCCTGATCGCAGGCGCGTACTGCGATGCAGACGTATTGCCATACCCCAGAACCAGCCCCGTTTGCCCGTGCGAACCGTCAAGGTAATGTCCGCTTAACGCCGCAGGCGCCAAATGAAACCGGCTGGCCTGTTGAACCACAGCGTGGTCGTCAATTCCCTCAATAGCGATCGTCAGATGCATTCCCCCTTCCCCGGCCAGCACACGGTGTGGTATATGCAGTTCAGTATTCAGGGCCTCGCGCAGCTGCCGGTAGCGCTTACGATAAAGACGCCGCATCGCTGCCAGATGCCGTGCGTAATGCCCCTCCTCGATAAACAGCGCCAGCGTGCGTTGTTCAACCCGGTGACCACCCCGAAGCAGTGATCCTATTGCCGGTTTTGCCGCCTGAGCTAATGCCCTGGGCAACACCATAAATCCGGTTCGCAGGGAGGGAAATAACGTTTTGCTGAACGTCCCCAGATAGACAACCGGGGCATTTTTCATCATCCCCAGCATGGCAGGCACCGGCTCGCCGCTGTAACGGAATTCACTGTCATAGTCGTCCTCAATGATCCAGGCGCTATGCTGGCGGGCAAATTCCAGCAACGCTAAGCGACGGCTGACGCTAAGCACACATCCGCACGGGAACTGATGCGATGGCGAGGTGAAAATCAGCGCCGGTGAAGGCCCTTCTGCGGTGTCGCAGCGTAAACCCTGATCATCGACCGGCATTCCGACGATACGCAAACCCGCTTTGGTAAAGGCGCTCTTCGCCCCTGCATAACCCGGATTTTCCATCCAGACAATGTCATCGGGTTCGCTCAGGAGTTGCGTGCATAGCCCCACCCCTTCCAGCGCCCCTTCGGTGATGACAATCTGCGAGGCATCGCAATCAATGCCCCGCGACAGCGCCAGATGGCGGGCAATCGCCTCCCTTAGCGTTAACTCCCCCGCCGGATCGCCATAGCCGAGTAGCCCGCTCCCCTCTTCACGCAGGACACGATCGTACAAGCGACGCCATAAAGGTAAGGGAAAGTAATTGATGGCAGGCGTACCCGGTGTGAACGCCGGAACGGGCGTTCCGCGAGGCATCGGCTCAGGTAAGCGTTTAAGCCGTGGGGCCAGCGTCACCGCAGGCTGCTGCACAGACTGCGCCACATCGCGATGGGTCAGTTTAGCGACGCGGGTTCCCTGGCGGTTTCTCAGCAAATAACCTTCAAGAGTCAGTTGCTCCAGCGCGGCGTTGACGGTATTGCGGGACAGAGTCAGCTGTTCGGCAATCATCCGCGAACCCGGTAGCCGACACTCCGCCTGTAACCGCCCGCATAAAATCGCCTCGCGTAATGCCCGATAGAGGGCGCGCTGTAGCGTTTCTTCCCCACGCTGTTGCAGCGCCGCGTTCATTAATGCGTAAAAGTCATCGCCCGGTATGTTCATGCTCGCCTCCGTGGTACCACCAAAACATAATACAGTGGCGCTTTTTAAGGAACCATATTTTCCCTAATCTGAATTTCTACCAACAAACAGGGAACATAACATGACGCAACTTAATCAGTTCGGACAGCCCATTGGCGATGCACTTATCGACTGGCAGCCACGTCAGGCGCCCGAGCGGAAGGTGTTAAAGGGAGAATATTGTCGGCTTGAGCCGCTGTGTGCGGAACACGCTGCGGCGCTCTTTCGCGCGCATCAGCTTGCGCCCGATACCCGAAGCTGGACATGGCTTCTGCGTGAGCCGGACCCCACAGTAGAGGCCTTTACCGCCTGGGTAGTGAGCGTCAGCCAGCTTGCCGACCCTATGCACTTCACGGTGATTGACACTCGCACTGACCAGCCGGTCGGGACGCTGGCGCTGATGAGGATCGATCCGGCGAATGGAGTCATTGAGGTCGGTCACGTCCATTTTTCACCCTTGCTGAGCCGCACGCCGATGTCCACCGAAGCGCAATACCTGCTGATGCGCTATGTCTTTGATGAACTGGGCTATCGCCGCTACGAGTGGAAGTGCAACAGCCTGAACGAGCCCTCTCGTCGTGCCGCCCTGCGACTGGGGTTTAAATATGAAGGACGCTTCCGTCAGGCGCTGGTGATCAAAGGTCATAATCGCGATACCGACTGGTTCTCGCTTCTGGATAGCGAGTGGCCCAGAGCGGCAATGGCCTTCCAGAAATGGCTCGCCGCCGATAATTTTACCGACGGCGGCGAGCAGAAACGATCCCTGGAAAGCTGGCGAGAAAAGATAAACTAGCGCCTTTTTTTACGCCCCTGGACCGCTTTAAAACGTGGATTCGATTTGCATATCACGTACAGACGGCCTTTGCGTTTAACGATCTGACAATCAGGGTGGCGCTGTTTAGCGCTGCGGAGCGAGTTAAGAACCTGCATGTTTAGCTCCGTTTCGCATTAATGAAACCACCAAAACGCTGATGGAAACGCGCCGTACTGCCTTCGCTGGAGATGTTTTTCTGCTTGCCGGTGTAGTACGGGTGTGACTTAGACGAAACATCAAGAGTGACGTAAGGATATTTCACGCCGTCCAGGTCAATCTCACGGTCGGTTTTGATGGTGGAACCGACTTTGAAATACTCGTTCACGCTGGTGTCGTGGAATACGACGGTACGATACGCAGGATGGATATTCGCTTTCATAGTAGACTCTTTGTGTTTTGTTATAACATAACAAAATAATATCCGAGTCTTGCTGCAAAAACAACCCCCGCCCTGACAGGCGGGGAATCTCATTATTTATCTGCCGCTTGCTCTCTCCCCACCAGCACGGTGGTCATGACAAACGACAGGACCAGTGCCATCACCACGCCGGAGAGGGCAAAAATGAAATACGGGCCGATATACGCCGGTAAGCTAAAGATGCTCGACAGGATGTAGCCATACAAGCGTACGCCAAAGAAGGCGATAAAGGCCGAGGCCAGTGAGCTGGCGATGGTTGCCGCGATAAAGGCTTTTTTATAGCGGGTCAAAACGCCAAACAGAGCTGGCTCCGTTATGCCAAGCAGGGCAGAAATCGCCGCAGAAAGCGTGACGGTTCTCTCCTGCCTGTCACGGCTCAACCGCCAGATGGCAAATGTCGCGCCCGCAATGGCCATATTGGCCATAAACATCATGGGCATCAGCATATCGTAACCACGGTCGCTGAAGTTTTGCAGCGCAATCGGCGTCATGGCATGGTGCATCCCGGTCAAAATCGCCACCGGGCGAATGGCCCCGACAACTAAGCCGGCGAAACTCGCCGATACGCCAAAGAGCCCTTCGATAAACAGCGCCAGCCCTTTACCCAGCCAGATACCTATCGGCCCGATAACCACCAGCGCAGCCAGTGCAGCCAAAAAAAGCGTCAGTGTCGGGGTAAAAACCGTTTTCAACACGTCAGGCATGATGCTGTCCACCCACCGATGGATATAGCTCAGTGCCAGAACCGAGAAGATGACCGGGATGACGCTGGATGCATAGTTAAACACCGATATGGGGATCATATTCATCAGCCACAGGGCACTCACCGCGCCCTCCTGATGGGTCGCCAGCGCCTTTGCCGCATCGATCAGTGACGGATACATCAGGCAGGCTGCCACGGCCGCGGCCAGATACTCATTGGTTTTGAATATTTTTGCCGCTGATACCGCCAGGAAAAAAGGCAGGAAGTAGAAGACACCGCTGGCAATCAGGTCGATAACCATCACGGTATCGCTTTTCGCCGAGACAACCTTAAGGGCGATCAGCCCCGCCAGCAGCCCTTTGATCATCCCGGCTCCGGCGATGGCAGGAACTATCGGGCCAAACACGCCAGAGACCGTATCCATAAACAACGACACCAGGCTTTTACGGCCCTTCGCAGGTGCCGGTGTCGCGTCAGCCTGGTTGCCAAGCGCACTCAGCATCTGTTCATACCAGCTGTTCACTTTTGGTCCAATAATGACCTGAAACTGGTCACTCTGAAGCTGTGCGCCCAGCACGCCGGGCAGCTTTTTAAGCTCTGTTTGATCCACTTTATTATCGTCGATCAAATCAAAACGCAATCGCGTCATACAGTGCCAGACTTTATTAATATTCCCCTGGCCACCGACCAGACGAATAATATTATTGATGGATTCTTGCGTCCCCATAAAAACTCCTGCCGGATGTTGTTGTCGTTTTAATGATGCCTTCAAGGATAAGTAAACCCTCAACGCAAAACAAACCAATAAAACCAGACGCAGCTCACATTTATCCTCCTTACAGCGCTCAAACCACCTTGATACGGAGAATTGGTCTGTTTTTTGATGGTTTTATTTAAAAATAACTGACCAAAATAAATATAAAAAAAACGGTTTACCCATCAACATTTTTAGGGCGATGATATTCCTCATTCTCTATTCCACAGTGCAGCAAAGGAGTTATTACGTGACGCCTGTGATTATTAATAATATTGAGTGTTTTATTACCCGCCCCGACCGGCACAATCTGGTGACGGTGCGTATCACCACGGACCAGGGGGTGACGGGTCACGGATGCGCCACGTTTCAGCAGCGCCCTCTGGCGGTGAAAACGCTGGTTGATGAGTATCTTAAACCGCTGCTGACGGGCCGGGATGCCAACAACATCGAAGATCTGTGGCAGATGATGAACGTCAACGCCTACTGGCGTAACGGTCCGGTCATGAACAACGCCATCTCCGGCGTGGACATGGCGCTGTGGGATATTAAGGGCCAGTTGGCAGGGATGCCGCTTTATCAACTGTGGGGTGGAAAAGCGCGCGACGCCATTCCCGCCTACAGTCACGCCAGCGGCGAAACGCTTGATGAATTGTTTGCTTCCGTGGACAGCTTAGTGGCCCAGGGTTATCGACACGTTCGCTGCCAGCTCGGTTTTTATGGCGGTACGCCGTCGGCCCTTCACGCGCCGGAAAATCCAACCGCCGGTGCCTGGTTCGATCAACAGGAATATATGGCGAACACGGTCGAGATGTTCCGCGCACTGCGCGAGAAATATGGCTGGAAGCTGCATATTTTGCACGATGTTCACGAACGCCTCTTCCCGCAACAGGCCGTCCAGCTGGCGAAACAGCTTGAACCCTACCAGCCCTATTTTGTTGAGGATATTTTACCGCCGCAGCAAAGTGCGTGGCTTGAACAGATCCGTCAGCAAAGTTGCGTTCCACTGGCGATGGGTGAGCTGTTCAACAATCCGGCGGAATGGCACGATCTGATCGTCAACCGCCGCATCGATTTTATCCGCTGCCACGTCTCGCAGATTGGCGGAATCACCCCGGCGATCAAGCTGGCGCATCTGTGCCAGGCCTTTGGCGTGCGTCTTGCCTGGCACGGTCCCGGCGATATGACCCCCATCGGCGTAGCGGTCAATACCCATCTGAATATTCACCTGCACAACGCGGCGATCCAGGAGTTTATCCCGCGGTCTGAGACCACCAACCGCGTCTTTCCCGGCGCGCCTGTGGTTAAAGAGGGGTTTGTCTATCCCCCATCAGGAAAGGGTATTGGCGTCGGTTTTCAGGAAGACGAGGCTGCGGCCTGGCCGGTGGTCTACCGTCCTCACGAGTGGACGCAAAGCCGCCTGCCGGATGGCACCCTTCATACCCCTTGATTCTGTCGCCAGGTTAAATTATCCCGGTTATAGGGGATGACATAGGTGCAGGTGTAGTTGATATCGATAATATCGCTGACTTCAAATACCCTGCCGCCTTCCAGAATCCCACGGTTATTGATGTGCATGGCCGGGCTGCCCTTTTTACAGCCCAGTAACACCGCCTGTTCGCGCCCGACGCTGACCGCGCGATAGGTGGTGAGCATATGTGAAATGGTGAATCCTTTGCTGAGCACATACTGCTGGATCGAACGCTCAATCGCCTGCTGCGTCAGGTCGGGGAAATCGGCCACCGGCATGCGCGACACCTCCAGCTGCACTGGCACATCATCGACAAACCGAAGTCGACAGAAGTGCCAGATAAAGCTCTCGTCGCTAAGGCCAAAGATCTGCTGCGCTGCGCGATCGGGACGCGTCTTATGCAGGCTGATCATCTTGTAACGCATCTGATCAAAACGCTTCTCGGTGATCGAGTTATAAATCAGCGGATTGTTGCGGGCCTGCTCGTTAATCCAGATCCCCGAACCTTGTACAATTCTGATCACACCAATGCTGACCAGCTTTTCCAGAGCCTGACGAATCGTAAACCGCGAGACGCCATACTCCGCGGCAAGCTGTCTTTCAGGGGCAAGTTTTCGCGGCCCAGGGGTCGTGTCCTGATAAATTTTGCTCAGCAGATCCTGGGTCACAAATTCTTTTTTTTTCATTAACCTTTGCCTGAATGAAGTCAATTGTCGTCGCGTGCTATAACATTATCATTTCATGATGAAAGAATTCAGTACAGCCAAGGAAACCGCAGCATGACTACCCGACATCTTGTCAGCCTGGTGACTGGTGTGCTTATCTTTTCAATTCTGGTCCCCATCTGCCTGAGCGTATGGCTGGCGCATCGTCAGGCAGAAGAAAAGTTCGTTGACGATCTCAACCGCTACGCCGCCCGCGTGCTGATCCGCGCCAACATTGTCACCGATCAGGCTAAAACCGCGTTGACGCTGACTGAGCGATTTCAGGGCACCCCGTGCAGCAGCGCCCATCTTCTGGCAATGCGACGTGTCGCGTTCTCTTTGCGATATGTGCAGGAAGTGCTCTATGTTGTTGATCGTAAGCCTGTTTGTTCTTCCCTTGAGTTGAACAGCCTGGCACCTGCCTTTCCCCCACCGATGCGTATGACGCGGGACGGCTACGATGCCTGGCTGACAAAACAAAATGATTTGGGCATTGATCGCTTTATGGCGGCACTGGGAAATCATAACCATGTGGTGATGATCGATCCTGAGTCGTTGATTGATGTCATTCCTTTTGGTGCCTTGCCCATGGAGACCGCGCTGGTCGGTAATGACAGCAATCTGATTTTTGCCCAAAGTGAGCCTCTCGATCCCGCCGTCTGGAAGCTGCTCCAGCATCATAATTTCGCCCCTCTACAATACAATGGCGCGATGTATGTGGTGAAACAGGTGCCTGAGTTACGATTCTCGATTGTGGCATGGACATCATTAAAGCCGTTAAAAGAGACCTGGCATCAACAGCTTATCTTCTGGCTTCCCTTTGGACTTTTGTTCAGTCTGGCGGCGGCCACCTTTATGCTGCGCATCCTGAGACGATTACAATCGCCGCGTAACCGATTACTGGATGCCATCCGCGCACGGGCGTTCGTCGTACATTATCAGCCGATTGTCGCCCTGAGCAGTGGCAAAATTGTCGGCGCCGAGGCGCTGGTGCGTTGGCCTCAGTCGGATGGCAGCCTGCTTTCTCCAGACGTTTTCATTCCGCTGGCAGAACAAAGCGGCCTGACCTCACAATTAACGAAAGTGGTCGTCGAAAAAGTCTTCGACGATCTGGGAGAGTGGCTGAAGCAGCATCCGGACCAACACATCTCTGTCAATATTGCGCCGGAAGATTTGATTTCAAATGACCTGCCCCGGTTACTCAGTCGCCTGCTTAATCAGGCACAACTGCACCCACAACAGATCGCCCTGGAATTAACCGAGCGCGGCTTTGCCGATCCGAAGATTAGCGCGCCGGCCATCGCCGCTTTTCGCCAGAGGGGGCATGCCGTTTACATTGATGATTTTGGTACTGGCTATTCAAGCCTGAGCTATCTGCAGGATCTGGACGTCGACATTCTCAAGTTAGACAAGTCGTTTGTTGATGCGCTGGAGTTCAAGCACGTAACCCCACATATCATCGAAATGGCAAAATCGCTGAAACTGACCATGGTGGCAGAAGGGATCGAAACAGAAGGACAGCTGGAGTGGCTGCGTCGTCATGGGGTGCAGTACGGACAAGGCTGGTTGTACAGTAAGGCGCTGCCTAAAATTGAGTTCATCCTCTGGGCGGAAAATAATCTGGACCCAGAGTGAATCACCCGGCCAAAACCTTGGCCGGGCATCGACGATCACTCATCCAGCAGCGGGGCAAACCCGCCGTAGATCATTCGTTTTCCGTCAAAGGGCATCGATTCCCCAAACTCTTTCATCCGGGGATCGGTCATCAGCTTTTGATTCGCCGCGTCACGAACCTCTTTCGAGGGGTATTCAATCCAGCTAAAGACGATCTCTTCCCCCTCTTCCGCTTTTACCGCCATCCGAAAATCCGTTTGCTTACCGTCCGGGACGTCATCAGCCCAACACTCCACTACCCGCGTGGCACCAAACTCCTTAAACAGGGGAGCGGCTTTCGCGGCCATCTCGCGATACGCCTCCTTATTTTTCGCCGGGACGGCCACGACAAAACCATCGACATACTTCATGAGACAAACCTCCGAAGTGAGCGTGCGGCTACCTTATGTCGCCGCAACAGACGATTAAGTTTAGTCCTGACGCCAGCTAAACGTGTAACGTAACGCCTTTCCTTGCAGCAGAAACTCAGGGGACACGCTCGGGCTCCATGAGTCATCACCGCCGACGCCCATGTGGAAAGCGTCCAGACTGAGCCAGCAGCCTGGCTCCTCTTTCAGCAGAGGATGATGCGTGGTCTCACGAAGCTGTTGCTGGCTATAACGACTCAGCGAAAAGTGGAAAAATCCCGACAGGTGATGCGGGCCACAGGAGAGCTGGCGCGTATCACAGCGCAGGCCATTTTCCGTGGGGAAGATATACGGCGTATGCAGCGCCTGGAGCGGCAACGTCCAGCGCCCCTGACGAGCGGCGAGCTTTCTGTCCGGATAGTTTTCATGCGGTCCCAGCCCCAGCCAGCTGGCTGACGAAGAGACTTCAGCAAGTTGCACACTCACGCCAATCCGCGCCGGCTCTGGAATATCGGCGGCCACCTGAACGTGAATATCCCCATGAAGCACGCCATGGCTGTCAATTTTCCAGGTTTTTTCACTCAGGAACAGCGCCTTCCCTTTCGCCTCCCAGGCGTGACGAGTCGTGATAATCACCGCATGGGCCTGTTGTTCACTTTCGCAGTGGAGCAGGCGCGATGACAGGTTGTACATTCCCGCCGCCTTCCAGCGTTCGACCCATGCGTTAGGATCGATGCGGGTCGCTTCACTGACGCCAATATCGTTATCCAGCGGTGCGCGCGTGAAGTTGTCGATTAACGGTGAAAGCAGCGTTTCCGCGTCGTGCTTCCACCATTGTGTCAGATGCCCGGTTTCACGGCTGAACTGCCAGCGCTGCCCTTTATGGCTCACCTCAAACCAGGTCGCGCTCTCCTCTAATGTGGGTGAGATGTCTTGCGCCGGAACGGGCGCGATAAACAACGGTGTCGGAAGTAGCCACTGATCCCAGGCACAGCGATGATTTTCAGGCGACCATGGCGTTGCATTACGCTGGAAAACATCAACATTTAGCCAAACGTCACCCGGCGCAGCCTCAAGCTCTGGCAAGGTGATTTCGATCCGCTGGGTGCCCTGAGGAGGAAGAGATAATGTCACCTCGCCCGTAGCCAGTACCTCGCCATCCCGCACGAGGGTCCAGCATAAAGACTCGTTATCAGTCTCACGGAAGAGGTAATCGCTCTTCACCTCGATCAGAAGCGGCGACGTACTCACCCGCGTGAAGGTGAAAAATTGCTGGGCGCGCTGGGCTTCATACAATGCCGGATGTGGTGTGCGATCCGGGAAGACCAGACCGTTCAGACAGAACTGGCGATCGTTTGGCGTATCGCCAAAATCACCGCCATACGCCCAGTACGGCGTACCCTTGTCATCTTTACGCGTCAGGGCTTGATCAACCCAGTCCCAGACGAAGCCGCCTTGTAAACGGGGATAATCGCGGAAGGCCTGCCAGTATTTGGCGAAACCGCCAAAACTGTTTCCCATCGCATGGGCATATTCGCAAAGGATAAGCGGGCGCGTCTCGTCCGGCATGCCGATCCACTTTTTTATCGACCATTTGGGCACCGCCGGGAACGGCTGATCCTGATCGACGCGGGCATACATGGGACAGACGATATCGGTCGCGGCGGTATTGGCCCCGCCGCCTTCATACTGCACCAGGCGGGTCGGATCGGTGGTTTTGACCCAACGATAGAGCGCATCGTGGTTAGCCCCGTGGCCTGACTCATTGCCCAGCGACCAGATGATGACAGAGGGGTGGTTACGATCGCGCAGCACCATGCGTGTCACCCGCTCGCTCATGGCGGGCAGCCAGAGGGGATCGTCCGATAAACGGCTCATCGGCACCATACCGTGCGTTTCAATATTGGCTTCATCAACCACATACAGGCCATAGCGATCGCAGAGCGTGTACCAGAGAGGATGATTGGGATAATGCGAGCAGCGCACGGCGTTAAAATTATGCTGCTTCATCAGTTCAATATCGCGACGCATTGTCGCTTCGTCCATCACCTGCCCCTGCTCGGGATGATGTTCATGACGGTTAACGCCGCGGATCAGCAACGGTTGACCATTGAGCTTTAACAGTCCGTTACCGATCTCAACGCGACGAAAACCAACGTCGCACGCCTCCACCTCCAGCACCTGCCCCTGAGTGTCGTGCAAGGCAATGGTCAGACGATAGAGTTCAGGGGTTTCGGCACTCCATAACAGAGGATTATCTACCGCCAGCGATACGCTAAGACGTTCGGCCCAGGCCCCGCGCTCATCCACCATCGCGCTTCCTGCACGTGACCGGGTGCAGGCGATGGATTCCTGGCCACGCCATAATGTCACCGCCACATCGCACTCGGCCAGCTCAGGGCCGGCCAGGGAGACGTCCACACGCAACCTGGCGCGATCGTACTCTGCGTTCAGTTCCGGGACCGCATGATAATCCGCGATATGGGTATCAGGCTTATGCAGCAAAGAGACATCGCGGAAGATACCGCTCATACGCCACATATCCTGATCTTCGAGGTAGCTGCCATCGCACCAGCGTAAAACCAGCACCGCCAGACGGTTCTGCCCCGGACGCAGCGCCGAGGTTATGTCAAATTCAGCGGGCAGTCGGCTGTCCTGGGAATACCCGATCCAGTGACCGTTACACCAGACATAAAAGGCGGAATTGACCCCGTCAAACACAATGCGCGTTTGTCCGCTATCCAGCCACTGTTCATCCACTTCAAATGTGAGCGAGTAACAACCCGTGGGATTCTCAGCGGGCACCTGCGGCGGGGTAACCGGAATCGGATAGGTGACGTTGGTGTAGACAGGTGTATCAAACCCCTGCATTTGCCAGTTTGACGGCACGGGCGTGCCGATGGCATCCGCATTATCGACAGCGATCCAGGCGTCGGGAACCTGCTCCGGAGAAGAAAAATAGCTGAACTGCCATGTGCCGTTAAGCGAGCGTTTACAGGCGGCAAGCCCCTCTTCACGAGCCAGGTTTTCATCCCGCCAGCTGTGAAAGGGAGCATGGGCAGGCAGACGATTCCACTGCGTAACAACCGGATTTTCCCAGTCGCGACGAGCCAGTAGCGTTTTCAGTGATTGCGGTGATGTCAGAAACATATAAACCCCTTTGCGAAGCGCTCACAATTTTAACCACCATGCCCTGGCAAAACGGTGCGGTAAAGGCACTCGCGGTCAGCAAGCGAGTGCGATCACAAAAAAGTCACTGTCTTGTCAGCTGTTCAGCCATGTATGCGAGGTTTTTTAACTGCTTTGCAAGCTGTTCGTACTGAAGCTGCTGTTCAGAGCGTCGGGCGCTGGAAAGCCGCGCCACCAGCGAGACAGGCAGTAGCGTCTGCCAGGATGATTCTGTTTTCTCGCCCTCGAGTAGCCACTCCACGCTGCGCTCACCCGCCTCACGAAAAGTCTGGCGGATAGTGGTCAGCGGCGGTGAAAACCAGGCGCTGTCGGCTGTATCGTCGAAGCCGACAAGAGAAATGTGTCCGGGTACGGCAACGCCTTTCTCAGCGCATGCCCGCATCACGCCCAATGCCATCTGGTCGTTCGCAACCAGAATCGCCTCCGGCAGCGGGGTACCTGCCAGCAGGATATGCCCTTTTTCATAACCGGAAGCCGCACTCCAGTCGCCATACGCCTGGGCCACGGGTTCAAGATTATCCGCCGCCAGCCGGGCCAGCCATCCTGCCTGGCGCGTACGGGCTGACACAGAGCTTTGCGGGCCGTTGAGGAGTGCAATGTGCCGATGTCCCAGCTGAAGCAGATGTTCCACCCCCAGCGTCGCGCCCTGCAGCGCATCAAATGCCAGGCGATGAACCTGTGCGTTCTCAGACACATCCAGAAAGAGGACCGGAACCGGTGAGGCCATGGCGCGAAGTCGTTCTGCATCGGCGTCGTCCAGCGGCACATTCACCACCAGCCCTTCCACGCGCTGCGCCAGAAGTTCCTGGAGCGCATCCTGACACTGGGAAAGGTGCTCAACCATGGAAATCAGTACACTGGCCCCGCGAATACCCGCGTGGGATTTGACCGCAGACGCAATCTGGGACGGCGCGTGTAACGCCAGATCGGTGGTGATCAGCCCCAGGGTACGCGTGCGTTTCCCCGCCAGCTGTTGTGCGCCACGATTGGGGACATAATGCAGTTCCGCCATCGCCCGCTGCACCTTTTCACGGGTGCGCGCGGAGACATGCTCCGCGTCGTTAATCACGCGGGAGACGGTTTGATAAGAGACGCCCGCCAGGCGGGCAACATCATATAAGGTTATCGCTTTCATGCTGTGCACAGGGTAACGGGTTATTTCCCTATTGTGTCACAGCTGATTGCGCAAAGCATGTGAGCGCTTCGTCGTATTAAACAATCTCTGGCGATTGCGGCGCGATCGCTATCGCGGGCTTCTGGCGAAACCAGGGCAGGCAAATCTGAATAAGCGGGCCAATAGCCAGGGCATACAGGACGGTCCCCACACCAATCGTTCCCCCCAGCGCCCAGCCAATCAGAAGTACCGAAACTTCAATCGCCGTACGAACCGTCCGCACCGACCAGCCCATACGGGCATGGATACCGGTCATCAGTCCGTCACGCGGACCGGAACCAAATCCCGCCCCAATGTACATTCCGGTGGCAATGGCATTGACGATCACAGCAGCAATCAGCAGCGCGATCCGTGCGGGTAATGCGCTCAGTTCCGGCATTAGCGCCAGCGAAGCATCGGCGGCCAGTCCCAGCACGATCACGTTACTGATTGTCCCGAGTCCCGGACGCTGCCGCAGCGGGATCCAGAATAACAGCACCACCACGCCGGTCAGGATCATCACCGTACCGATATCAAGCGACAGCTGTTTGGCCACCCCAATATGAAACACATTCCAGGGGTCGGCACCCAGGTCGGCACGCACAAACATAGCGGTAGAAACACCGTAGAGCACAAGCCCGATATAGAGTTGTAATAAGCGACGCGGCATCTTTTCTCTCCTGAAGGTCAGGCTTTTATCTTCACCGCAAATGGCCTTATGATTAATATCCAGTTTAAGAATAGTGGACTGCTTATGTCGCCTCGTCGTTTTGGAAGCCAATCGCTGGCGCGCCTGTTAGGGCACTGGCAACAACAGACGTCCCGTACCCCGCTCTGGCGTCAGCTAGCGGATGCGTTGCGCCTGCTCATTCTGGATGGACGGCTGGTGCTTGATACGCGTCTTCCCGGCGAACGCGAGCTGGCGATGGCGCTGGATGTCAGTCGTACCACCATTAGCAGCGCGTTGGGGCATCTGCGGGAGGCGGGTTTTCTGGAAAGCCGTCATGGCAGCGGTTCACGCGTGATCCTGCCGGAAAATCATGCCGTTCCAGGCTTATCGTCCACCACAGCGGCGCTCGATCTCTCCACAGCGGCATTGAGCGCCGGGCCGGAAATCCATCAGGCCTATTCCCATGCGCTTACCGCCATGACGCAACACCTGTCGCAAACCGGTTACGATCAGTCCGGGTTACTGACGCTGCGTGAAACCCTGGCAGAACGCTATACCGCGCGCGGGCTGCCAACCCGTGCGGACGAAATTATGGTGGTTAATGGGGCGGTCAGCGGCCTGGCTTTAGTGCTGAGAATGTTAACCGGGCCGGGCGATCGGGTGGTGGTCGATCATCCGACGTACCCGCTGGCAATTGCCGCGATTCAGGGCGCATCCTGTCGGCCCGTAGGCGTCTCGTTACCCGAATCAGGATGGGATACCGACGGCTTTGCCGCCACGCTGGCGCAAACCGCCCCCCGCATGGCCTATCTGATGCCTGATTTCCACAATCCAACGGGGCGGTGTATGGATAGCGCGACACGCCAAACCCTGGCCGATATCGCGGCGCAAACCCGCACGACGCTGGTGGTTGACGAAACGATGGTCGATCTCTGGTTTGATGCGCCGCCACCTGCGCCGCTGGCGGCATTTAACGCGCAAGCCTCGGTGATTACCCTGGGGTCAGCGGGGAAAAGCTTCTGGGGCGGCCTGCGGCTGGGATGGATCCGGGCCTCTTCCCGCACCATTGCGGCACTGACCCAAACGCGCGACACCCTGGATTTAGGTTCGCCTCTGCTGGAGCAACTGGCCACGCAGTGGCTAATCGAGAATGGCCCGACATTCCTTCCCGCGCGTCGCAGGATGCTTGCAGAACGTCGCGACCGCTGCGGCGAACTGTTACGTGAACATTTTCCGGCGTGGCATTTTGAAAAACCTGAAGGGGGACTTTCGTATTGGGTTGAATTGCCCGACAGAGTGGCCACCCAGCTTGCTGCACTTGCTGAAACACAGGGGATTCACCTGGGTACCGGCACGCGATTCGGCCTGGCTGGCGCCTTTGATCGCTATCTGCGTATGCCTTTTTCACTGGAGCCGCACGTGCTGGAAGATGCCCTGACGCGAATTAAACCGCTCTGGCAAACGCTCAATAAAAGCGAAACCTTATTAAAGCGAAGGGTAATCTAAATAAAAACTGCTGGCTGCAACGAATGCAGTCAGCAGTTTTCACAGAAAGTATTTAGTGTTGCGGAGGAATCGGGAAGCCTTTAAGGGAAATAACAAAATCTTCTCCCTCTTTTTTTATTTTTGCACCTGTATCACACCAGTCTGATGCAATTCGAAAAAACTCATCACTTCCAACATTCCAGCCCAGACGAACATGTTTCACATAGCCTGAACGAAGCATATCGCAGGCTTCTTTGTAATCGCTGGCGGTAGACAGTTGTTGTTTCATTTTCTCTTCTTCAGAATTTTACGTAATGCCTTGATTTCTTTAGGAGTAAATGGCGTAACGTTCTCTTCTTCCGTATGCTGATTATCAATATCCTCTTCCGTTACTCCCGCCTCTGCGACGGCTTCAAAGGCAAGCTGCAGCAGTTTTTCTGTGGTCACGCTAAGATTCTCATTATTGACTTCAGCATAGTGGCGAAGTCTCTCTTTCAACGCTTCATCAATTTTTACGTTTAATACCGCAGTGGCCATGTTTGTCACTTCCCTTCGGAATAAGTTCTTTATTTAATACACGAAGTAAACACGCTTATCCAGATTTATATTTTTTGCTTATGGCATGAAAAAAAATGCCCAGTAATAAAATGGCAGTCTATTATTACAGGTTTATGACAATATTATTTCAGCATGATGAAGAATATATTACACAACCCTGTAGTCAATAAGGGATTGATTTAACGGACATGTTGTCTGGCGTCCGAAGTCGCGGGGCGAAGAAGCAAATCGGGAAAGGACCAGCAGAATTGGGTGGGGGCCCTGCCAGCTACATCCCGGCACACACGTCGTCTGCCCTGGCTGCTTCCTTCCGGACCTGACCTGGTGAACAGAGTAGCGTTGCGGGAGAACCAACAGAGCCCCCATTGAGAGCGTTGTTAACCAACGCGCAGCCGCATTATCCCTGCACGGGATCGCAATTGCAAGTTAACACCAACTGGATGATGGTTTATTGCGCAAAGCGGGCCTTTAATCAGGTATTATTTCTCTTTTCGACGGTTTAGACCCTTTTACGGGCGTGCCAGACTCGGTCACAAGATCCGAATCGGGTGAGAAACGTCTCTGGAAATTTCGACAGGAGTAACAATGGACGAACACGACTCTTTTCCACAGCGCGTGTGGCAGATTGTCGCCTCCATACCCGAAGGCACTGTCACCACTTACGGCGAGATCGCGCGGCTGGCAGGGTCACCGCGTGCAGCACGTCAGGTGGGCGGCGTGCTTAAACGCCTGCCGGAAGGCAGCACCCTGCCGTGGCATCGGGTCGTCAATCGTCTTGGGGTTATCTCACTCACCGGACCGGATTTGCAGCGTCAGCGGCAGGCGCTCTTATCAGAAGGGGTGATTGTCTCAGGGAAAGGGGAAATCGATCTGGCGATGTATCGCTGGCGGTATTAACTACCCTCCCCAACGGAGAGGGTAAGAGAGGATTAGTACTGAGTAGGTGCAGGTACGGCTGATGACGGGTTAACCTGCGTTGGTGACGTAGACGGAACCGTCGTTGTCGCTCCACCGTTCTGCTGCACTGGTACAGCGGTCTGCTGCACAGGCACCAGCGTCAGATCGGCTTTCGTCCCACCCTGATTGATTACCGGCTGCACCGTATCGGTGATAAAGACCAGTTTATCGTTCACGGTAATCGCTGCGCTCAGCAAGATACGCGCATTCGGCTGGATATCAGCCGGATTGAACGGCAGCACGAAGCTGAACGGGGACTGCTTACCTTCAGTACGAACGGCTTTCTGTGACAGCACTTTCGATGGCGCATCCGCCAGAGAAGCATCAGAAAGCGTCACAGTTAACACTGCATCTGGCGGTAAAGCCACTTTCTGACGGATCCATACCGTACCAGAAACATTAGGCTGCTGCATGGTCGGCTGCGTGGTTGCCCCTGAGGCATTCGGATTTGGCGCAGGTGTTTGAATATCTGCGCTCTTGTCCGCACAGGCGGACAAACTGACAGCTAACGCGACGCCACTCAACATGTGTACGAATTTCATTGAAGTCTCCTTATCATCAATGCGTCAACGGGATCGATCCCAGCCGATATCGTTAACATTCACATAACGGACTAAGTCTGGCACAAGTCACAGATATTTGCCTGGTTTCAGCCAGTTATTCAGACTATTGCACCCATCGGACCACTTCCATTTCTGCGTTATAATCAGCGTATCTTTCGCCACGGCGTATATTGAGGACCATTATGAGTCAAGCACTGAACAATCTGCTGACATTACTGAATCTGGAAAAAATTGAGGAAGGACTCTTCCGCGGACAAAGCGAAGATCTGGGCTTACGCCAGGTTTTTGGCGGTCAGGTCGTGGGACAAGCGCTTTATGCCGCTAAAGAGACCGTGCCTGCAGACCGTCTGGTGCATTCATTCCACAGCTATTTTTTACGTCCTGGGGACAGTGCAAAACCGATCGTTTATGACGTTGAAGTGCTGCGCGACGGAAACAGCTTCAGCGCACGCCGCGTGGCGGCGGTGCAACATGGTAAACCCATTTTCTATATGACCGCCTCTTTCCAGGCGCCGGAACCCGGCTATGAACATCAAAAAACCATGCCCCCTGCCCCGGCGCCGGACGATCTAAAATCAGAGACGGACATTGCCCGGGCGCTCTCGCATCTTCTGCCGCCACAGGTGAAAGAAAAATTCCTTTGTGATAAACCGCTGGAAATTCGCCCGGTCGAATTCCACAACCCGATGAAAGGCCATACGGCGGAACCCACGCGTCAGGTCTGGATGCGTGCAAACGGGACGGTCCCGGCCGATTTGCGCGTCCATCAGTATCTGCTGGGTTACGCTTCGGACTTTAACTTCCTGCCCGTGGCGTTACAGCCTCACGGCGTAGGCTTTCTTGAGAAAGGCATGCAGGTGGCTACCATCGACCATTCGATGTGGTTCCATCGTCCGTTCGATATGAACGACTGGTTACTCTATAGCGTGGAGAGTACCTCGGCCTCCAGCGCCCGTGGTTTTGTGCGCGGTGAGTTTTATACGCAGGATGGCGTTCTGGTGGCATCAACGGTGCAGGAAGGGGTCATGCGTAATCGCGGATAGTATGTCTGACCTGTTGCCCTCCCCCGGGTCTTTTCGCTCATGGGGAGGGCATGCTTATCCAGAACGGCAACCTGCGTTGCCGTTTTTTTATTATGCGTTGTAGGCGTTCTCGCCATGGCTGTTGACGTCGAGCCCTTCGCGTTCCTGTTCTTCCGGCACGCGCAGACCCACGGTCATATCAGCCAGCTTGTAGCCAATGAAGGCCACCACACCTGACCAGACGATGGTGATACCGATGCTTTCCAGCTGCACCAGAACCTGATGGCCCATGGTCACGCCTTCTGCATAACCTACGCCGCCCAGTGAGGTCGAGGCAAAGATACCGGTCATAATGCAGCCCACGATGCCGCAGACGCCATGCACGCCGAAGACATCACAAGGATCGTCCACGCGAAGGATGCGTTTCAGCGCCGTGACGCCCCACAACCCTGCCAGACCCGCCACAATACCGACCAGTAATGCACCACCCACGCCCACGTAACCGCATGCCGGCGTGATGCCTACCAGGCCCGCAATCGCACCGGAGCACGCACCCAGCAGAGACGGTTTACCGCGCACGGCCCACTCGCCAAAGACCCAGGAGAGGATCGCGCCTGCCGTTGCCACCACCGTGTTCACAAAGGCCAGCGCGGCGATTTCGTTAGCCGCACTTGCCGAACCGGCATTGAAACCAAACCAGCCGAAATAGAGGATCGCGGTTCCGGTAAAGACCATTGGCAGGTTATGCGGTTTGAAGGCTTCTTTGCCAAACCCAACGCGTTTGCCAATCAGGTAGGCGCCAACCAGACCCGCCACTGCCGCGTTGATGTGTACAACCGTACCGCCGGCAAAATCCAGCGCGCCGTGAGAGGCCAGCAGACCGCCGCCCCAGACCATATGCGCAATCGGCACATACGAGAGCGTCATCCATACCACAACGAAGATCAGCACGGCGGAGAAACGAATGCGTTCCGCCAGTGCGCCGACAATCAGCCCAACGGTAATAGCGGCAAACGATCCCTGGAAGGCAACGTGAATATATTGATAGAAGCTGCCCATCAGCGCGGTTAGCTCGATATTTTTCAGCATCACCCAGTTAAAGTTGCCGAAGAAGGCGTTCCCTTCCCCGAAGGCCAGCGAGTAGCCATACACTACCCACAGCACGCAGACGAGCGCAAAGGTGACGGCCACCTGCGTGAGCATGGAGAGTACGTTTTTCCCGCGGATCAAACCGCCATAAAAAAGTGCGATCCCCGGAATGGTCATGAACAGCACCAGCGCGGTGCAGATCATCATAAAGGCGTTATCAGCTTTATCCGCCACGGCAGGTGCAGCCATCGCCAGTCCTGGCAGCAGTGCCAGCGACCCCAGACCCAATTTGATTGTTGATTTCTTCATTTTCTCGATCCCTATCACTGTGTGCCAGGCGTTACTTACAATGCCGCTTCGTCAGCTTCGCCCGTACGGATGCGAATGACGCGCTGCAACTCGGCAACGAAAATTTTGCCGTCGCCAATTTTGCCGGTATAGGCCGCTTTGCTTACGATGTCGATCACCTCATCAAGTTGATCGTCAGCGATAGCCACATCAATTTTCACTTTGGGCAGAAAGTTAACGCTGTACTCCGCGCCACGATACAGCTCTGCATGTCCCTTCTGACGGCCAAAGCCTTTGACCTCGGTCACCGTCAGCCCCTGAATACCCATTGAAGACAAGGCTTCACGCACGTCTTCGAGTTTGAATGGTTTAATTACCACCGTAACCAGCTTCATAGATCCTCTCCAGTCAGAATTCAGTAATGGCCGCAGCTAACACACAGAAATTATTGCAAGCGCTGTGCCAGATTTGAAAAGAGAGGAAAAAGGGGTCACAAAGAGCGCAAGAGTGAAATACGGGCAGGGATGATGAAAAAAAACGCACCATGACAGTGCAGGGTGCGTTTCATTTTTGCACCAACAGGTCGAGCTGCGAGTGCGATGCCTGAATTTAGTGCATCAGGGGGTAAGCGTACCCTCTTCGCGTACGCTGGCTGCCAGCTCTTCTCCAGCCAGCTGCAGCTGGTACATCTGCCAGTAACGCCCTTTCGCTTCGAGAAGCTCGCGGTGCGTGCCCCGCTCAACGGCCTGACCACGATGCAGTACCAGGATGGTATCGGCCTCCACAATGGTCGACAGACGGTGGGCAATCACCACCAGCGTGGTCTGTTCGCGTACCGCCGCCAGCGCCAGCTGAATCGCCTGCTCGGTACCGGAGTCAATGCTCGCCGTCGCTTCATCGAGGATCAGAATCTGCGGGGAATCAATAAGGACGCGAGCCAGCGCCAGCAGCTGTTTTTGCCCAACGGAGAGAGTATTGCCCTGCTCACCCAATCGGGTATGGATCCCGTCGCTCAACCCGCGCGCCAGCTCCGCCAGTTGCACCTTCTCAAGCACATCCCAGACCTGCTCTTCGCTAAACGGACGCCCAAGCGTGACGTTGGCAAAAAAGGAGTCCGCCATCACAACCGGGTCCTGTTGCACCATCGCCACCCCTTTGCGCAACGCATTGTGGCTCAGCGTCGGGAGCGGTCGCCCATCCAGAAGGATCTCCCCTTTCGTTAACGGGTAGTAGCCCATCATCAGGCTGGCGAGGGTACTTTTGCCACTGCCGGTGTGGCCTACCAGGGCGATGAAGCTGCGCGAAGGGACGTCGAGCGTGATGTCCTTGAGCACCAGACGATCTTCACGATAGGCAAAAGAGACGTTATCAAAGCGGATAGCACCGCTCTGCAACAGACGATCGTCACTGCCATACGTTTGTCGCGGTCTGTCCATCAATTCGAAAACGCGCTCACCGGCCACCACCGCCTGCTGCAGGATTGATTGCTGGGTCGTCAGTTCAATTAATGGCTCATTCAGGCGGCCCAGATAGCTGATAAAAGCATACAGAACCCCGACTTCGATGGTGCCAACAGAGGTAAAACCAAACACCATCAACAGGCCGCATAAAATCAGCGCCGAAAACAGGCTCAGCAACGGACGCAGCAAAAAACCGTCGAGACGCAGGGTTTGCATGCGCGCCATGTAGTGCGATCGGCTTGCCTCACCCATCCGCTCGCCAAAGCGCGCCTGCTGGCGGAACTGCTGAATAACGCTCATCCCGTTGATGACTTCATTAAAGCCGTCATTGATATCCGCGAGATAGGCGCGAAGTCGACGCACAATCGGCGTGCTAAACCGCTGGTAGATAACCATCACGATCAGGACCGCCGGGAAAATGGTGATCGCCACCAGCGCCATGCGCCAGTTGAGGCTGAACATCGCGACCAGCATAGCGCCAATCAACGCTGCGCTGCGCAGCACCGTGGCGACGACCGTCACGTAGAGATCGCGAATGACCTCAGTATCGTTAGTCACGCGGGAGATGACCTGGCCGACGGGCTGAACGTCAAACTCGCTTAACGGTTGACGGAGCGCAGCGTCCATAACATCGGTACGCAGTTTTTGCACCACCCCCACGGCCGCCTGATTGAACAGCAGTGACTGAGCGTAGTGCAGCGAAGCCGCAAGCAACTGCAGCCCAATATAAGCCGCCGCCAGTCCAGCCACCAGCTTGAGGGGCAGACTATTTTTGGCAACCATATTGTCGATAAAGTAACTGATCAGCAGAGGGCCGCTGACTTCGGCAATCGCCGCCACCCAAAGCATCACCACCGCGATAGTGAGCGGTTTGCGCCACGGGGAACTGTAGGCCAGCAGACGTTTCAGCGTGGGCCACAAATGTGCAGATTTACGCATGGGTGGCCTCCTCGCTCAGATCCGGTGCATCGTTTAAGGCGGCTTCCAGCTGTTGATAGCGATACATATCCCGATACCATCCTGGCCGATCCGCCAGGAGATCGTGTGCTCCACGCTGGGCAATATGCCCGTGCTGAAGCACCAGAATTTCACTGGCCTCGGTCAACGCAGAGAGACGATGCGCACTGATGATAACCGTACGCCCTTCTCCCCACTGACGCAGGTTATGCAGGATTTGATGCTCGGTGCGTCCATCCACAGCCGAAAGTGCATCATCCAGAATGAGGATTTCGGCATTCAGCAGTAACGCACGCGCGATGGAGATACGCTGTTTCTGTCCACCCGAGAGCATAACCCCGCGCTCGCCCACTTCAGTGTTGTAGCCCTGCGGCAGGCGCAGGATATCGTCATGTACGCTGGCCAGTCGCGCCACCTGCTCAATCTCTTCCTGTGTGGCCTCCGGATGACCCAGCGCAATATTGTTTGCCACCGTATCGGAGAACAAAAACGGCGTCTGGCTGACCACCGCCAGGCGGCTTCGCCAGGCATCAAGCTGTAAGCGCGTCAGCGGAATACCGTGGAACCGGATATCACCTTCCGTGACGTCAAAATGACGTTGAATCAGCGACAACACGGTGCTTTTTCCGGCGCCAGTGGGCCCACAGATCCCCAGCATTTGCCCTGGCTGCAAGGAGAAATGAACCTTCTCCAGTACCACATTATCGGTCTGAGGGTAATGAAAGCGGTCTACGGCAACCTCTAAGACACCGCGCCCTTCGGGTACAGGCTCGTGCCCATCATTCACCACCGGCGCTTCAGCGAGCATGGATCGAATACGACTGTAGGCCGCGCTGCCGCGCTCCACGATATTGAACATCCACGCCAGCGCCAGCATAGGCCAGATCATCAGCCCAAGGTACATGGCGAAACTGGTCAACTGGCCCAGCGTCAGCGAACCGTTAATCACCATCCAGCTTCCCCCGCCAATCGCCAGCAGGTTAGCCGTGCCGATGGCAATATAGATGGTGGGATCAAAGCGGGCATCTATCCGCGCCACGCGCAGGTTTTTTGCCCCGGTGTCTGCTGCGTCGGCCGCGAACAGCGCCGACTGGCGATCTTCCAGCCCAAATGCTTTGATCATGCGAATGCTGGTCATGCTCTCCTGAGTTCTGTCGTTCAACGACGAGAAGGCGGCCTGGGCCAGCTTAAAGCGTTCATGCAACTGGTCGCCGTAGCGTTTAATCGCCAGCGCCATAATCGGCATCGGCAGTAGCGCCAGTAAGGTCAACTGCCAGCTGATTTGGGTGGACATCACGATCAATACCGCGCAGCCCATCACCAGCGAATCCACCAGGGTTAACACGCCCTCACCGGCGGCAAAGACCACCCGGTCGACGTCGTTCGTCGCGCGAGCAATCAAATCTCCGGTGCGATGACGGAGGTAAAATTCAGGGTGCTGACGACTGAGCTGACGGTAAAAGTCTTCGCGTAGTTCCACCGCAAGCTGATAGGACGCACCGAACAGCAGCACGCGCCAGACGTAGCGCAGTAAATAGACCACCACCGCGGTCAGCACCAGCGTCGCGACCCACATCATGATGCGTGCGGCGGTGTAATGCTGTTCCGTAACGCCATCCACGACGTAGCCCACCACTTTGGGCGGGATCAGTTGCAGGATAGCAATGATGATAAGCAGGGCCACTGCACCGAGATAGCGTCGCCACTCCCGGCGAAAGTACCAGCTTAATTGAGCAAATAATCGCACGCGGTAAATTCCTGAAGGTCTGTTTCCGGCCTGGCCGGGAAGTTATTCAATGGGTAACGCTGTGGTGTATTTAATCTGTTCCATGGCAAAGCTCGACGTGACATCCGACAACCCTGGCACGCGGTTCACCAGGCGTTTATAGAAATCATCGTACCGCTTCATATCCGCCACCTGAACGCGCATCAGATAGTCGTACTCGCCCGCCATTCGCCAGAATCCGAGCACCTCAGGCATATCAGAAACCTGAGTGACAAAGCGGCAATACCATTCGCTGCTGTGGTGCTGCGTTTTTATCAGAACAAACGCTGTCAAACCAAGCCCCAGTTTTTCGGGATCGAGCAGCGCCACGCGCCCCAGCAGGATGCCGTCATCTTCAAGACGTTTAAGGCGTTTCCAGCAAGGTGTGGTGGTCAGATTAACGGCATCTGCCAGAGCCTGCAAAGAGAGGGTGCAGTCGTTTTGCAGCAATGAGAGCAGCTTGCGGTCAATTTTGTCTATCATATCCACCTCGCAGAGAATATTTTTCTCCCTGCATTCTATTTTAAAGGTCATATAGCAACAATTTTTTCTGTGCTATTCGCTATGCTGGGCACAAAATGACAAACGGATAATTACGATGAATAGTTCATGGGTCAAACATGCAATCAGTGAAATCAACGCCGACTATCAGCGCTCGGCTGATACGCATCTGATTCGTCTTACGCTGCCGGGTTTTAAGGGGATTCAGCTCTATCTGAAAGATGAGAGCACGCACCCGACCGGTAGCCTGAAGCATCGTCTGGCACGTTCGCTATTTTTGTATGGCCTGTGCAATGGCTGGATTAAAGAAGGCACCCCCATTATTGAGTCATCGTCTGGATCGACGGCGGTCTCCGAAGCCTACTTTGCGCGTTTGCTGGGCTTGCCGTTTATCGCCGTGATGCCCTCCTGCACGGCGAAGCGCAAAATTGAACAGATCGAATTTTATGGCGGACGCTGCCACTTTGTGGAGAGCGCCTGTGAGATTTACGCCGCCTCAGAGATGCTGGCGCGCGAGCTGAACGGCCATTATATGGACCAGTTTACCTTTGCCGAACGCGCCACCGACTGGCGCGGCAACAACAACATTGCCGACAGCATCTTCCGCCAGATGAATAACGAACCGCATCCCGAACCCGCGTACATCGTCATGAGTGCCGGCACGGGTGGAACCTCCGCCACCATTGGCCGCTATATTCGCTGCCAGGGCTATGAGACGAAGCTTTTAGTAGTGGATCCGGAAAACTCGGTGTTTATGGATTACTGGCAAAACCGTGACGCTACCCTGCGGAGCGCCACGGGCAGTAAAATTGAAGGCATCGGGCGTCCACGCGTAGAACCGTCCTTTATCCCGGACGTGGTGGACGAGATGCTGCGCGTGCCCGATGCGGCAAGCATCGCCACCGCCCACTGGCTGGAAACGCAGCTTGGCCGTAAGGTCGGTGCGTCTACCGGCACCAATATGTGGGGCGTGTTACAGGTGGCTTCACGCATGCGCGATGAAGGGCGTACCGGCTCGATTGTCACGCTGCTGTGCGACAGCGGCGATCGTTACCTTGAGACGTATTACAATCCGGAATGGGTAAAAAACACCTTTGGTGATATCACACCCTGGCGTGAGCAGATCGCGCAGATCGTGAAATAAAAAAAGCCAGACCGCAGTCTGGCTTGCTGGAAGGGTCTCACTATTCGGGGGAATAAGGGAGGGTGTTGTTGTCCAGCCAATGCGTCAAAAAATGGGACACGGCTTCATTGCGGCAGTGTCCGATAACCGGTAAATGGGGAAGTTCCGCAATAAGCTGCGGCATAGCATTCCCCATGATCAACCCGCGCCCGACGCTGCCCAGCATCTCGCGGTCATTCATGGCGTCGCCAAACGCCATGCAATCCTGCATGGTTAGCCCCAAATGCTGGCTCAGCACCGTCAGCGCTGAGCCTTTATTACACCCAACCGGTAGCACTTCGAGACAATCCACTGCCGAAAACGTCAGATGGGCGCGATCGCCCAACGCCTCGTTCAGTTGAACGCGCAGGCGACAAAGATCGTCATGATCGCCACAAAAACAGATTTTGGTCACCGCACCGGCCGGGATCCGACGCAGATCGGTTAGCTGATATTTGAAACCGCTGTAGACATGTGCATGCAGTAGCTCGGGGATTTCCCGGTTTGTGAGCCAGCCCGTGTCGTTGAAGACGTGGATGCTGGCTCGCGTGTCCCATGTTGTGTGCAGAACTCGCTCCGCCACGGCAGGATCCAGGTCCTGACGATGCAATACCTCGCCTTCCACCGAGTGAATCCGCGTACCGTTGCCGGTAATCAAGAACGCTTCCATGGATAGCGTCCCTAACAGATGACGCATCTCCAGCACGTGTCGTCCGGTGGCAAATGTCAGGGTGATCTCATGTTCGCGCAGCCGCTTAAGCACGCCCAGCGTCTTCTCACCTAAACGGTGATCCGGCATTAATAACGTGCCGTCCATATCAAATGCAGCAAGCCGAGCCATGATCGCTCCCGAAATGTGATGGGGTTAACTTGTGCTTCAGTATCGCGTGGGATATACGGAAGTAATAGTGAATAGATGATAAATATTGTTCCGGGTTTATTATGCGCCAGCTTAACCGTCTTAATCAGTATCAGCGTCTTTGGCAGCCCTCGCTGGGTGCAGCACAGCACGTTACCGTCGCGGAGCTTGCCAGCCGCTGCTTTTGCAGCGAACGTCATGTACGCACCTTACTGCGTCAGGCGCAGGACGCGGGCTGGCTGAGCTGGCAATCGCAATCCGGCCGGGGTAAACGCGGCGAGTTGACCTTTCATGTGTCGCCGGAGACGCTTCGCAATACGATGATGGAAGAGGCGCTGAAAAGCGGGCAACAGCATAACGCGCTGGAGTTGGCCCAGCTTGCTCCGGCGGATCTCCGCGCGCTGCTGCACCCTTTTCTTGGCGGCCTCTGGCAGAACGACACGCCGACGTTACGTATACCCTACTACCGTTCGCTGGATCCCCTTCAGCCGGGCTTTCTCCCGGGTCGTGCGGAGCAGCACCTGGTGGGGCAGGTTTTCTCTGGCCTGACCCGCTTTCAGGGGACCTCCCCCCAGCCAACCGGCGATCTTGCTCATCACTGGTCGGTCTCCGGGGACGGTTTGCGCTGGGATTTTTATATTCGCTCGACCCTGCACTGGCACAACGGCGATAAAATCGACACGGTGCAACTGCAAACCAGCCTGATGGCGCTTCTGGTCCTGCCTGCCCTGCGCAGGCTATTTCATAGTGTGCTGCGCATCGAGGTGACCCACCCCCAGTGTCTCACCTTTATTCTGCATCAGCCGGATTACTGGCTGGCGCATCGACTGGCAAATTACGCCAGCCGCCTGGCCCACCCTGAACACCCACTGGTAGGCAGCGGTCCCTTTCGCCTGGCGGTTTACGAACCGGATCTGGTGCGGCTGGAGTGTCATGAGCAGTACCATCTCAGCCATCCCTTACTAAAGGCCGTGGAATATTGGATCACGCCGCAACTTTTTGAGCAGGACCTGGGGACAAGCTGCCGTCATCCGGTGCAAATCGCCATCGGCGAACCCGCTCAACTGGCAAACCTGCGCATGGTGAGCAACAGTATCAGCCTGGGTTTTTGTTATCTGGTCTTCAGGCAAAGTGCGCATCTCAGTGACCTGCAGGCCCGTAAACTGGTGAATATCATCCATCACACGTCGTTGATGCACACCTTGCCGCTGGATGAAAATCTGATTACCCCGACGCAGGCGCTTTTACCTGGCTGGACGCTTCCGCAATGGCCGGGCTTGCAGGACATTGCACTGCCGGAGAAGCTGACGCTGATCTACCATCTGCCTGTGGAACTGCACACGATGGCAGAGCAACTGAAACTCTGGCTCGCCCGCGAGGGTTGCCAGTTAAGGATAATTTTCCATGACGCCAAAACCTGGGACAACTGCGATGCCCTTGCCCAGGCGGATATGATTATGGGAGACAGACTGATCGGCGAAGCGCCGGAATATACGCTCGAACAGTGGCTACGCTGCGATACGCTGTGGCCTCATGTGCTGAACCCTGCGCAGTATGCGCACTTGCAGGCCACGCTCGATGCCGTCCAGATGCAGCCCGATGAGCCGTCCCGCCTGGCCGGGCTGAAGACGATCTTCTCCCATCTGATGGACACTGCCGTGCTCACCCCTCTGTTTAACTACCAGTATCGAATCAGCGCCCCGCCCGGTGTGAACGGCATCCGTCTCAATACCCGGGGCTGGTTTGACTTCACCGAAGCATGGATCCCGGCACCGAAAGCGTGAAGAAGCTGGTCGTCGCCGAATCGAGGCGGTAACATAACTTTTTATCGTGACTGGCGAGACTATTTATGAAACGTGCCGTGGTTGTATTTAGCGGAGGACAAGATTCCACCACCTGTCTGATTCAGGCCCTGCATCAGTATGATGAAGTGCATTGTGTCACGTTCGATTACGGACAACGCCATCGGGCAGAGATCGACGTCGCGCGCGAACTGGCCCTGAAACTGGGCGCCCGTGCGCATAAAGTGCTGGATGTGACTTTATTAAATGAGCTTGCGGTAAGCAGCCTGACCCGGGACAGCATTCCTGTGCCGGACTACGAACCGGATGCCAGCGGGATCCCGAATACGTTTGTGCCAGGGCGTAACATTCTCTTCCTGACACTCACCGCGATTTACGCTTATCAGGTCAAAGCTGAGGCCGTCATTACCGGCGTCTGCGAGACGGATTTCTCCGGTTATCCTGACTGTCGGGATGAGTTCGTTAAGGCGCTTAATCACGCGGTGGATCTGGGCATGGCGAAAGAGACGCGCTTCGAGACGCCGCTGATGTGGCTCGACAAAGCAGAGACCTGGGCGCTGGCGGATTACTGGGGCAAACTGGATCTCGTGCGCACTGAAACCTTAACCTGCTACAACGGCATTAAAGGCGATGGCTGTGGCGAATGTGCCGCCTGCCATCTGCGGGCAAACGGCCTGAATCATTATCTTGCGGATAAACCTGCCGTCATGGCAGCGATGAAGCAGAAAACCGGGCTGAAGTAAGCGCATTCCCCGTGCTGCCGGTTATCCTGTCGGCAGCACGGTTATTTTTCCAGCGCCTGTTCTCCACGGTGCACGCCCCGCTTAGCCAATCAACAGATCCAGCTTCTCGCGTAACTCCCCTTCCAGCGGGAGCGCTTTTTGCGTTTTGAGATCGATGCAGACAAAGGTGATCAGCGCATCGGCTACCACCTGACCTTCGGGATCCAGCGTCACCACCTGACTTAACACGCCGCTTTTCCCGTTGAGCTGTTGCAACTGGCTGGTCACGGTTAACACGTCACCCAGGACGGCCGGGCGGCGATAGTTAATATTGATATTGGCGACGATAAACGCGATGTTTTTCGCGGTAAGCCATTTGAAGCTTTCACTGTTTTCAAGCCCGTCCCAGCGAGCCTCTTCCAGAAACTCAAGATAGCGAGCATTGTTCACGTGTTGATAGATATCAATGTGATATCCGCGAACCTTAATTTTTGTCTGCATAGCGCAATAACCTTCACTTTTGTTATAGGGTAAGAGGTCATAACTGGTATGACCTCTTTATCCTGGCAAATTTTTGCCGCAGTGCAAGTAATTGTGCGATTACAGCGTCAGGTGTGCGAGGTTACGCTCAACCAGCGCGCTTCCCATGCCGGGAACCTGTTTCAAATCTTCCAGCGTTTTAAAAGGACCGTACTCTTCGCGGTAACTTACGATGGCCTGGGCTTTTTTCAGCCCTACGCCGTTCATGGCCTGGGCGAGATCGTCGGCTGACGCCGTGTTAATGCTGACCCTGGTGCCCTCTTCATCCGCACTTTTACTGCCTTCAGTTGCTTTGGTTTGAGCGGGTGTTTGCGCGCTGGCGTCGACTTTGTGTTGCACCGCCTGCGTTTTAGTTGCGGGCGCGGCGGCCTGTAAGCCAAGGCTCATCCCGGAAGTGGCGATGGCCACGGTGATTAACAGAGCTTTGATTCCACGTTTCATGCTGTTTTCTCCTTGTTTGTTGACAGCGAGAGAACGATAACCACCCGCTAAAACAAGAACAAACAGCCAATGTCAGAAATGGAAAAGGCCGCGAAAGCGGCCTTTAATTATTGCAGTACGTTGCGAAAATCTGCGAGGAGCGCCGTAATTACTGCTGCTGCGTGATGATATCGCCCAGCTTAATTTTGGCTTCTTTACGCAGGTTACTCATCAGCGCTTCGAAAGCAATCTGCGCGTTGTTCTGGGTAATTCCCTGAACCATCGCTTTTTTCTGTTCCTCTGGCATAGTGCCCGCTTTCACTTCGTCCAGCGCCAACAGGATGACGTTGCCCTGCATATCCGACGTGGTACCGTAGCTTGGCTTATCCTTCGCCGGCAAGGCAAGGCTGAACGCCGCCTGGCTGACAGGATCCTGACCGGTACGGCTCAGCGTTTTGGCTTCACCAAAGCTCAGACCCGCCGCTTTCAGCGCCGCATCACCTTTGCCTGCTTTCAGCTCGGCCAGCAGTTTTTCTGCATCGACCTTCGCTTGCTGCTCAGCTTTAGTGTGCTTAACCAGTGCGACGATCTGATCCTTGACGGCATCCAGGGGTTTGATCGATTCCGGTTTATGCTCAGCCACACGCAGGACAAACGCACGGTCGCCTTCTACGGTGATGATGTCTGAGTTGCTACCCGGCGTACCGTTTTCACCCACCAGGCCACCGTTGAAGATAGCCTCTGATACCGGCTTGAAGTTCAGCTCTTCCGGCAGGTTATCGTGACCAAACCAGCCGGTCTCAACCGCTTTCACACCTGCGGCCTGCTCTGCACCCGCCAGAGATTCATTATCGTTGCTTGCCGCATCGCTGACTTTTTGTTGCAGCGCGTAATAGGCATCCAGCGCTTTCTCTTGCTTCACCTTAGCGGCGATATCATCACGCACCTCGGTCAGCGGCTTGGTTTTCGCTGGCTGAACATCGTCCAGACGCGCCACCAGGAAGCCCACAGAAGATTTGATCACACCAGACAGCTGGCCTTTTTCTTTCAGGCCGGCATTTTTCAGCTCATCCGGCGTGGTGGCGTCTTCCAGCCAGCCCATATCACCGCCATTCTTCGCAGAGATAATGTCCGTGGATTTCGCTTTAGCGACCGTCGCGAAATCAGCGCCTTTGCTGAGCTCGTCAACTACTGCCTTCGCGTCAGCTTCCGTTTTGGTCTGAATCACGCTGTAGCGGTTACGCTGCGCCTGAGTGAACTGATCCTGATGCTGGTCATAGTAAGACTGAATTTCCGCATCAGACGCGGTTTCCTGCATTGCAGCGGCGTCCAGCTTGATATAGCTCACGCGGAACTGTTCTGGCGCGGTAAAGTTGCTTTTATTTTGCTCGTAGTACGCTTTAACGTCTTCGTCGCTCACCTGCTGCTTCGCTGCCAGCGCGTTAACATCGATCGTGGCTTCGCGTACCACACGCTGCTGAGCCACCAGCGCGGCCAGCTCGTCGGTTTCGCCCTTGAGCATAAAGTCGGTGCCCACAACGGCGTTAATCAGCTGCTGAGTCGTCAACTGGTTACGCAACGCCTGCGCATACTGATCGGCCGTCATGCCCATCTGGTTGATGATGGAGTTGTAACGGGTGTTATCGAATTTGCCGTTAGACTGGAATGCCTGCGTAGAGAGAATGGCTTTTTTAACCTGTTCGTCGCTGATACCCAGACCCAGATGTTTCGCATACTGGTCGAGCAGCGCTTCGTCGATCAAACGGTTGACCGTCTGCTGGCGCAAGGTTTTCATGTAGCCTTCGTTCGCCGCCAGCTCAGAGAACTGGTCACCCAGCTGCTGCTGCATGCGATTGCGTTCACCCGCGAAGGCATTTTCAAATTGCCCGCGGCTGATTTCCTGGCCATTCACTTTTGCGGCGTAGTTGCTGCTACCGCCAATCAAGTATCCGCTTACGCCGGTCAAAATGAACGACAGGATAATGATACCGAAAATAATCTTGAGCACGAGACTGTTAGCAGCCGTGCGTAAGCTGTCCATCATGGTGTAACCACACTCCGCTGTAGGTGACTGGTGACCTGGCGCTGGCAGAAATCCTGACCGCAAGCGCGTAAAGTCGTATTGTGACAAGAAACCGGGGCAATTGTCAGCCCACAACTCGTATAAACTCACATAAAGTCGTGCTGGACAAATAAAAAAGGCACATCAAATGATGCGCCCTTGTACTTTTCGGCTTCCCTTGAGCGGGAAAGCGATCAGTTTACTGCGTCTTTCAGTGCTTTACCTGCACGGAAACCAGGCACTTTAGCGGCAGCAATGGTGATCTCTTTACCGGTCTGAGGGTTGCGGCCAGTACGGGCAGCACGCTCTTTAACAGCAAAAGTACCGAAGCCTACCAGCGCAACGTCATCCCCTTCCTGCAGAGATTCAGTAACAGAAGCAATTAATGCATCTAACGCACGTCCAGCCGCAGCTTTAGAAATATCAGCACCCGCAGCAATTTTGTCAATCAGTTGAGATTTATTCACTCTTCTCTTCCTCTCTTTATAATTTATATCGCGCATGAATCCTTCACAACGCGACCGCGCAGCATTTATAACAGGCCTGCCATGACCTTACAACACCCGTTGTTGATGGCTAAGCCAATCAGCAATCTAAATTAGCTATACAAAAAAAGGCTGGCAAGTACGAAATCACTTACCAGCCTTGTTTTTATTGACGCTCTTTGCGCAAGGTCACTATTTTGCCGTTACAACCTGCATTCCTGACGGTTCATTCTGCAACGCAAGAGTCAGAACTTCTTCAATGCGTTTCACCGGATGGATGTCCAGGTCGGCGATAACATTGTCCGGAATCTCTTCCAGATCGCGTTTGTTCTCATGTGGAATCAATACGGTTTTGATCCCACCGCGGTGTGCAGCCAGCAGTTTTTCTTTCAGACCGCCGATAGGCAGAACCAAACCACGCAAGGTGATTTCACCGGTCATTGCCACGTCAGCACGGACAGGGTTCCCTGTCAGGCAAGAGACCAGCGCGGTACACATTGCGATACCTGCACTTGGACCATCTTTTGGCGTCGCCCCTTCCGGAACGTGGACGTGGATATCGCGTTTTTCGTAGAAATCAGGGTTGATACCCAGTTTTTCCGCACGCGCACGCACCACGGTCAACGCCGCCTGAATGGATTCCTGCATCACTTCACCTAACGAGCCGGTGTAGGTCAGTTTCCCTTTACCCGGCACGCAGGCCGTTTCGATGGTCAGCAGATCGCCGCCCACTTCGGTCCATGCCAGGCCAGTTACCTGCCCTACGCGGTTCTCGTTGTCAGCACGACCGTAGTCGAAGCGCTGTACACCCAGATACTCGTGCAGGTTGTCACCGTTAATCACAATGTGCTTGAGCGATTTATCCAGCAGAAGCTGTTTCACCGCTTTACGGCACAGTTTAGAGATTTCACGTTCCAGGCTACGCACGCCCGCTTCACGGGTGTAGTAACGGATAATGCTGACGATCGCGCTGTCTTCGACAGTGATTTCGCTCTCTTTCAACGCATTACGTTCAATCTGTTTAGATAACAGGTGGCGTTTAGCAATGTTCAGCTTTTCGTCTTCGGTATAACCAGACAGACGGATCACTTCCATACGATCCAGCAGCGGAGCCGGAATATTCATGGAGTTAGAAGTCGCTACGAACATCACATCGCTGAGATCGTAGTCCACTTCCAGATAGTGATCGCTGAAGGCCACGTTCTGCTCAGGATCCAGTACCTCAAGCAGTGCCGAGGCCGGATCGCCGCGCATGTCAGATGACATTTTGTCGATTTCATCCAGCAGGAACAGCGGGTTTTTAACGCCCACTTTCGCCATTTTCTGGATTAATTTACCCGGCATTGAGCCGATGTAAGTCCGACGGTGACCGCGAATTTCAGCTTCATCACGTACGCCGCCCAGCGCCATACGAATGTATTTACGACCGGTCGCTTTTGCGATGGACTGACCCAGAGAAGTTTTACCCACCCCCGGCGGCCCGACCAGACACAGAATGGGCCCTTTGAGTTTATTCACACGGCTTTGAACCGCGAGGTACTCAAGGATACGATCTTTCACACGTTCCAGACCGTAATGGTCGGTATCCAGAATCTCTTGTGCCTGACGCAGGTCTTTTTTGACCTTGCTGCGGGCATTCCACGGAACCTGAACCATCCATTCGATATACCCGCGCACGACGGTCGCTTCGGCCGACATTGGAGACATCATTTTCAGCTTCTGCAGTTCAGCTTCCGCTTTTTCTTTTGCCTCTTTCGGCATTTTCGCCGCGTCGATCTTACGCTTCAGCGCTTCGTTTTCGTCCGGCGCGTCGTCCATCTCACCGAGCTCTTTCTGAATGGCTTTCATTTGCTCGTTCAGATAGTACTCACGCTGAGATTTTTCCATCTGCTTTTTGACGCGGTTGCGAATGCGTTTCTCAACCTGCAGCAGATCGATCTCGGATTCCATCATCGCCATCAGGTATTCCAGACGTTCATTCACGTCGGACATTTCCAGCACAGACTGTTTGTCAGCCAGCTTCAGCGGCATATGTGCAGCGATGGTATCCGCCAGACGTGCAGGGTCGTCGATGCTGTTCAGCGACGTCAGCACTTCTGGTGGGATTTTCTTGTTCAGCTTGATATAGCCTTCGAACTGGCTAATTGCGGTGCGCACCAGGACTTCCTGCTCGCGCTCATCAAGCTGCGGTGATTCGAGGTACTCGGCTTTCGCAGAGAAGTGTTCGCCATCGTCAGAAAGGGTAGTAATACGCGCACGCTGCAAGCCTTCTACCAGCACCTTGACGGTGCCATCAGGCAGCTTGAGCATTTGTAAAATAGAGGCCACGGTCCCGACGGTGAAAAGATCGTTTACACCCGGCTCATCCGTTGATGCTTCTTTCTGCGCAACCAGCATGATTTTTTTATCATGATCCATGGCGGCTTCAAGGCAACGGATAGATTTTTCCCGCCCTACAAATAAGGGTATGACCATGTGCGGATAAACCACCACATCGCGCAACGGCAATACGGGGATTTCAATGCGTTCAGAACGCTCAGGATTCATAGAGCTCTCTCTTAGTTTAGTGTCCGCCAGGTAATCTGGTTCTGCAACTGTGCTTCACACAACCATTAACATGTAACCAGTATATGGGGATGTTTCCCACACATTCAACGCTATGAATACGGAAAAATAAAAGGGGAGATAAAATCCCCCCTTTTTGATTAACTGCTTGTATGATTTGGCTAATTATTCGCCAGATGCCTGCTGCGCTTCCGGCTTGCCGTAGATCAGCAATGGCTTAGACTGGCCGCCGATCACAGACTCGTCAATCACCACTTTTTCGACATCTTCCATGGACGGTAAATCGTACATAGTGTCGAGAAGTGCGGCTTCAACGATGGAACGCAGGCCACGTGCGCCGGTTTTGCGCGCCATCGCTTTCTTGGCAATCGCGTCCAGCGCTTCGTCACGGAATTCCAGATCCACACCTTCAAGATTGAACAACGCCTGATACTGTTTCGTCAGGGCATTTTTCGGCTCTTTCAGGATCTGAATCAGCGCGTCTTCACTCAATTCATTGAGCGTGGCAACAACCGGCAGACGACCGATGAATTCTGGAATCAGACCAAATTTGATCAAATCTTCAGGCTCAACCTGAGAAAGCAACTCCCCTTCGTTCGGTTTCTCGGAGGTCGCTTTCACCGTTGCGCCAAAACCAATGCCGGAGCCGGTTTCAACACGGTGAGAAATGACCTTGTCGAGACCCGCAAAGGCGCCACCACAGATAAACAGGATCTTGGAGGTATCAACCTGCAGGAATTCCTGTTGAGGATGTTTACGTCCACCCTGCGGTGGAACAGCGGCAACGGTGCCTTCGATCAGTTTCAGCAGCGCCTGCTGTACACCTTCCCCTGAGACATCACGGGTGATAGAAGGGTTATCCGATTTACGCGAAATCTTATCGATCTCATCGATATAGACGATACCGCGCTGCGCTTTCTGCACGTCGTAATCGCACTTCTGCAGCAATTTCTGGATGATGTTTTCAACATCTTCCCCCACGTAACCGGCTTCGGTCAGCGTGGTGGCATCAGCCATGGTAAACGGAACGTCCAGCAGACGCGCCAGCGTTTCAGCGAGGAGCGTTTTACCGGAACCCGTAGGCCCGATCAGCAGGATGTTACTCTTGCCAAGCTCAACACCATTGCTGGTATCGCCGTTACGCAGACGTTTGTAGTGGTTGTATACGGCCACTGCCAGCACTTTTTTAGCCTGTTCCTGGCCAATGACGTAATCATCAAGATGATGACGGATCTCGTGCGGAGTCGGCAACGCGCTGCGCTCGCGGTGCGGCGCAACTTCTTTAATCTCTTCGCGAATGATGTCGTTACACAGATCGACACATTCATCGCAGATATACACGGATGGACCGGCAATCAGTTTACGCACTTCATGCTGGCTTTTGCCGCAAAAAGAGCAGTACAGCAATTTGCCCGAACCATCTTTGCGTTTATCTGTCATGAGTCCAAACCTCTTTTTAAGTTCTTTGTGCCGCACATGACGACGCAAATGCCATTTTCAGACGCAAGCCGCTCGTAAGCAGAATGCCGCCCTACCTTAGTATAGCGGCACACTCGCGCCGTGGGCATCAATTACGATGGGTCAAAATGGAGTCGACTAAGCCGTACTCAACTGCCTCTGATGCGGAGAGGAAGCGATCGCGCTCGGTATCACGCTCGATCTGCTCTAATGATTGACCCGTGTGGTGAGCCATAAGTTCATTCATGCGCCCTTTCACCTTCAGGATTTCACGGGCATGAATTTCAATATCTGTCGCCTGACCCTGATAGCCGCCCAGCGGCTGGTGAATCATCACGCGAGAATTCGGCAGACAGAAACGTTTGCCTTTGGCTCCTGCAGTCAGCAGGAAGGCGCCCATGGAAGCCGCCTGACCCATGCAGATTGTGCTCACATCCGGCTTGATGAATTGCATTGTGTCATAAATTGACATCCCGGCAGTGATCACGCCGCCTGGGGAGTTAATGTACAGGTATATGTCTTTTTCCGGGTTTTCCGCTTCCAGAAACAGCATCTGCGCCACGATCAGGTTAGCCATATGGTCTTCGACCTGGCCTGTCAGAAAGATAACGCGCTCCTTGAGCAGACGGGAATAGATATCAAAAGAACGCTCACCACGTGAGGTCTGTTCGATGACCATCGGCACCAGAGCCATATGGGGTGCTAAGTTATCTCGTTCGCCACTGTATGACATTTCCGTCTCCTGGATAAAAATTGGAAAATACCTGCTGTACTGATTGTAACCTTACGGACGGATTATCAGCCAGTCTCAATCATCGTGCTTACACACTTATGGGGACAGCATCGCCATATTTCAAGCATAACAATATTTTGGTGTTACGCTAACACTGAAAGGGCGTTTTAGCACTCTTCCTGGGCTATTACTGCGATAAAAAAAACCCGTCACCAGAAGGTAACGGGCTTTTGTTCAAACTTTAAACCGTTCGGGCAGAATTACGCCTGCTGGTTCATCAGTTCGTTGAAAGAAGTGGCTTTTTCAGACACTTTAGCTTTGGCCAGAACCGCTTCAACAGCCTGCTCTTCCAGTGCTACGTTACGCATGTTGTCCATCAGCTCTTTGTTGCTGCCGTAGAACTCAACCACTTCGCGTGGATCTTCATACGCAGACGCCATCTCTTCGATCAGGCCTTTAACGCGATCTTCGTCAGCTTTCAGTTCGTGGGTACGAATGACTTCGCCCAGCAGAAGGCCAACAACAACGCGGCGTTTAGCCTGCTCTTCGAACAGCTCACGTGGGAGTTCCAGCGCTTGCTGCTGGTTGCCACCGAAACGCTGTGCAGCCTGACGACGCAGAACGTCGATTTCGCTGTCGATCAGTGCAGCAGGCACGTCGATTTCGTTCGCTTTTACCAGACCTTCGATCGCCTGAGACTTAACACGGTTACGTACTGCACCGTTCAGCTCACGTTCCATGTTCTTACGCACTTCAGCACGCAGACCCGCAATAGAACCATCTTCCACGCCGAAACGTTTGATGAACTCTTCGGTCAGTTCTGGCAGTTCGCGCTCTTCAACTTTTTTCAGGTTGATGACGAACTTCGCTGCTTTCCCTTTCAGGTTTTCAGCGTGGTATTCTTCCGGGAAGGTCACGTCGATAGTGAACTCTTCGCCCGCTTTGTGGCCTTTGATACCGTCTTCAAAGCCTGGGATCATACGACCCTGGCCCATTGCCAGTACGAAGTCAGACGCTTTGCCGCCTTCGAACTCTTCGCCGTCTACAGAGCCGGAGAAGTCGATGGTGACACGGTCTTCAGCGTCAACAGCGCCGTCTTTGTCTTTCCAGTTCGCCTGCTGTTTGCGCAGCGTATCCAGCATGCCGTCTACGTCTTCGTCAGTCACGGAAACAACCGGTTTTTCAACTTCGATAGATTCCAGACCTTTCAGCTCAACTTCTGGGTACACTTCGAACTCTACGGAGTAGGTGAAGTCTTCGCCCTGTTTGTATTCGCCTGGAACGTAATTCGGCGCACCGGCCGGATTAATTTTTTCTTTGATGATCGCATCGATAAAGTTGCGGCTCATCAGTTCACCCAGCACATCCTGACGCACGGAGGCGCCATAACGCTGAGCAACAACATTCATCGGTACTTTACCCTTGCGGAAGCCGTCAATACGTACTTTTTTTGCTACGTTGACCAGCTCGCTTTTCACAGCAGTTTCGATGCTGTCAGCAGCGATGGTAATCGTTACACGGCGGCCAAGGCCTTGAGTGGTTTCAACTGAAACTTGCATCTTGTTACCTCAAAAAAATCACGGTGCTCGGTCAACTCTGAATTCGTCTCGCCGTACCGGGATGCTCACTTTTAGCAGATTCACATTCCCTGTCGCCAGAATCATCCCGAAGACATTCATTAAGACGCGGCATTATAGCGGCATCACCTGAGTGAGTCGAGAACGGTTGGGGCCTCTAGCTGCGGCTTTTTTCACAATTTAAGGCTATTTTTGGCTTAAATTCCGCCCCAGGCGCTCAAAACTCAGACAAAACAAAACGGCCCGCAGGCCGTTTTGACATAATCTGTATGCAACATACTGGAAAAACTCCCGTCGTTGCAACCCGGATTGTTTAGGCGATGCTGCCTGCACCCCGACAAGGCGGAGAGGCGAATATCGTATCCTGTAACCCTTCCCACTCCTTAATGGTGTAGGTATGTAGGGCCAGCGCATGTACGGTGGTAGATAGCTCTTCCGTTAGCGTACCGTAGATCATACGGTGACGATTAAGAAAACGTTCTCCGGTAAAACGATCGCTGACCAGCACGACTTTAAAATGGCTTTCAGAACCTGCCGGCACGTTGTGACGGTAGCTCTCGTCAACGACTTCGAGGAACACGGGGTTAAACGCTGTCCTTAGTTTTTCTTCGATTTGTTCACGTATCATCATGACATTACTCCTCCGACAACGCTGATAGTTCACCCATCCCTTTAAATGTTAGCCGCTTTTGCCGCTTCCATTACATCCAGGCAACAAATATTTAGCTTTCGTCTGATTTTCTCATTCAAACGGATGAAGTTCACTAAGAACCTCATCCGTTTTGTCTCGCAGAGCGAAAAGAAAAATGGCGAGTGGTCAGATTTCAGACAAGGCGATGAATTTACATGCGTTGACCACTTCCCCTTACCGTTGGCGATGTTATGATGACGACAATTTTCCTCTCTCTAAGCTTACGATCCGTTGAGAACCTGAAATGTTAAAAAAATTATTCTTCCCGTTGGTCGCTCTCTTCATGCTGGCTGGGTGTGCCACTCCGCCGACCACCATTGATGTCTCCCCTAAAATGACCCTGCCTCAGCAGGATCCGAGCCTGATGGGTATCACCGTAAGCATTAACGGTGCCGATCAGCGTCAGGATCAGGCGCTGGCAAAAGTCACCCGTGACAACCAGCAAGTCACCCTGACCGCCTCTCGCGATCTGCGCTTCCTGCTGCAGGAAGTGCTGGAGAAGCAAATGACGGCACGCGGCTATATGGTGGGGCCGAGCGGCGCAGTTGACCTGCAAATCATCGTGAACAATCTGTATGCAGACGTCTCTCAGGGCAACGTGCGTTACAATATTTCCACGAAAGCCGATATCGCCATCATCGCAACAGCGAAGACGGGCAATAAGATGACCAAAAACTATCGCGCCAGCTACTCTGTTGAAGGGGCGTTCCAGGCCACCAACAAAAATATCGCCAATGCCGTGAACAGCGTGCTGACTGACACCATCGCCGACATGGCGCAGGACACCAGCATTCACGACTTCATCAAGCAGAACGCACGTTAATTCTGCATCTGGCCCGGCGTTATGTCGGGCCAGAGCTATAACCTCATGTCGAATAATTACTTACGCATTTTCCAGCAACCCAAATCAGCCATTCTGCTGATCCTTGGCTTCGCCTCCGGCTTACCCCTCGCCCTCACCTCCGGCACGCTTCAGGCGTGGATGACCGTGGAGAATATCGATCTTAAAACGATCGGCTTCTTCTCGCTTGTGGGCCAGGCCTACGTCTTTAAATTTTTATGGTCACCGGTGATGGACCGCTATACGCCGCCGTTCCTTGGGCGTCGCCGTGGCTGGCTGGTCATTACGCAAGTCCTGCTTTTGCTGGCTATCGCCGCAATGGGCTTTCTTGAGCCGGCGTCTCAGCTGCGCTGGATGGCGGCGCTTGCCGTGGTGATTGCCTTTTGCTCCGCTTCGCAGGATATCGTGTTCGATGCCTGGAAAACGGATGTCCTGCCCGCTGAAGAGCGCGGCGCAGGTGCGGCAATCAGCGTGCTGGGCTATCGTCTGGGGATGCTGGTCTCAGGCGGGCTGGCGCTCTGGCTGGCAGATCGCTATCTGGGCTGGCAGGGAATGTACTGGCTGATGGCCATTCTGTTACTGCCCTGCATCATTGCCACCTTGCTTGCACCGGAACCCAGCGACGTTATCCCCGTGCCGCGCTCTCTGGAGCAGGCGGTCGCCGAGCCGCTCCGTGACTTTTTTGGTCGTAACAATGCCTGGCTGATTTTGCTGCTTATCGTCCTTTATAAGCTTGGCGATGCCTTTGCCATGAGCCTGACCACGACATTTCTGATTCGCGGCGTCGGGTTTGATGCGGGTGAAGTCGGTGTGGTGAATAAAACGCTGGGATTACTGGCGACCATTGTCGGCGCGCTTTATGGTGGCGTGTTGATGCAGCGCCTGACGCTGTTCCGTGCACTGCTGATCTTTGGCATTCTGCAGGGGATCTCTAATGCGGGTTACTGGTTGCTGGCCATTACCGATAAACATATGTTCAGTATGGCGGCGGCCGTCTTCTTCGAGAACCTGTGCGGCGGGATGGGGACAGCGGCCTTTGTCGCTTTACTCATGACGCTGTGCAACAAGTCATTCTCGGCGACCCAGTTCGCCCTGCTTTCAGCTCTCTCTGCCGTCGGACGAGTCTACGTTGGCCCTATCGCTGGCTGGTTTGTCGAGGCGCATGGCTGGCCTGCATTTTATCTTTTCTCGGTCGTTGCCGCCGTTCCGGGCATATTATTGCTGCTGGTCTGTCGACAAACGCTGGAATATACCCAGCAAAGCGAACACTTTATGCCGCGAACGGATTACCATCGCGCCTACCGTTTTGCATTGCGTCTGTTAATGGCCGGTTGTGTTCTGCTAGCCCTGTGGCTCGTGGTGTTGATTGTCAACGCGACCACCCCGCTCCAGCTTCCCTTTGAGGCCCTTTTGCTGGATGTCGGCGGCGTGCTGGCGGTCATCGGTATCATCACCGGGAGCCTCCTCGATTTTCTGGCGATTCGTAAAACGTCCTTCAGCATCAGATAAAGCCGAAAGGTTATTTCCCGTTGCAATCACGCTGCGGAATTATAACGGTGAAATAACCTTCGGCTGGGCAAAAAAATATTTGTTGTTTCGTGCGGGATAGCATCTGGAAATTATGGGAGCTTTAAAGAGCGCGCTATTTTTCATTAAACGATTCAGCCCGTGAAAGATTGATTTTAAGTATTTTATTTGTCTTTTAATTGATACCTAATTGTTAATTATTTGTTTATTTTTGCCAATGGTTATACCAATTACCCCTTTTAGGCTATTCTCAGTAGTTCTTTCGTTATAACACCCGTTTGGTGCGGCTTTTGTCTTAAAAGTAGTCACATTTTGCAACACATGTGACACGTGCGGCAGAACCCGGTAACACCTTCCTGACACAGGACTAATGATGTTTACAGTAATGTAACCTTCCCGTAAAATGCCCACACACTTTAAACGCCACCAGGTCCCCGTGGAATTGAGGTCGTTAAATGACACTTAGGAAATACAATAAAAGTTTGGGATGGTTGTCGTTATTTGCAGGCACTGTATTGCTCAGTGGCTGTGATTCTGCGCTACTTGACCCCAAAGGACAGATTGGTCTGGAGCAACGCTCACTGATTCTGACGGCCTTCGGCCTGATGATGATTGTCGTTATTCCCGCCATTTTGATGGCTGTTGGTTTCGCCTGGAAGTATCGTGCGAGCAATAAAGATGCGAAGTATAGCCCTAACTGGTCACACTCCAACAAAGTTGAAGCTGTGGTCTGGACGGTGCCTATCCTGATCATCCTGTTCCTTGCCGTACTGACCTGGAAAACCACTCACGCACTTGAGCCGAGCAAGCCGCTGGTTCACGATGAAAAACCGATTACCATTGAAGTGGTCTCCATGGACTGGAAATGGTTCTTCATCTATCCGGAACAAGGCATTGCAACCGTGAATGAAATCGCCTTCCCGGCGAACACTCCGGTTCAGTTCAAAGTGACCTCCAACTCCGTGATGAACTCCTTCTTTATTCCGCGTCTGGGCAGCCAGATTTACGCGATGGCCGGTATGCAGACAAACCTGCATCTGATCGCGAATGAAGCAGGTACCTACGATGGTATCTCCGCCAGCTATAGTGGCCCGGGCTTCTCAGGTATGAAGTTCAAAGCTATCGCAACGCCAGACCGTGCCGCTTTCGACCAGTGGGTCGCTAAAGCGAAACAGTCTCCTAACGCTATGTCTGACATGGCGGCGTTCGAAAAAGTGGCTACACCTAGCGAATACAACAAGGTGGAATACTTCTCTAACGTGAAACCAGATTTGTTTAAAGATGTGATTGGCAAATTTATGGACCACGGCAAGAGCATGAACGTGACCCAGCCAGAAGGTGAGCACAGCTCGCACGAAGGTATGGAAGGCATGGACATGAGCCACGCGGAAACCTCTCACTAAGGGGCCGAGGAAGAAAATGTTCGGAAAATTGACACTGGATGCAGTGCCGTACCATGAACCGATTATCGTGGTTACGATCGCTGCAATTATCATTGGTGGTGCGGCCTTACTGGGCCTGATCACTTACTTCGGTAAGTGGAGCTACCTGTGGAATGAGTGGCTGACTTCGGTTGACCACAAAAAACTCGGTATCATGTACTGCATCGTCGGTATCGTCATGTTAATTCGTGGCTTTGCCGATGCAATCATGATGCGTAGCCAGCAGGCCCTCGCTTCGGCGGGTGAGGCCGGCTTCCTGCCACCGCACCACTACGACCAGATCTTTACCGCTCACGGCGTTATCATGATCTTCTTCGTGGCGATGCCGCTGGTTATCGGTCTGATGAACGTCGTTGTACCGCTGCAAATCGGTGCGCGTGACGTGGCGTTCCCGTTCCTGAACAACCTGAGCTTCTGGTTCACGGTTGTCGGCGTCATTCTGGTTAACCTGTCACTGGGTGTGGGCGAATTCGCACAGACCGGCTGGCTGGCTTATCCACCGCTCTCGGGAATTGAGTACAGTCCGGGCGTAGGCGTCGATTACTGGATTTGGGCGATTCAGCTCTCCGGTATCGGTACAACGCTGACCGGTATTAACTTCTTCGTGACCATCATCAAGATGCGTGCCCCTGGCATGACGATGTTCAAGATGCCTGTCTTTACCTGGGCTTCTCTGTGCGCCAACATCCTGATTATCGCGTCATTCCCAATTCTGACGGTTACCGTCGCGTTGCTGACCCTGGATCGTTATCTGGGCACCCATTTCTTCACGAATGATATGGGCGGCAACATGATGATGTACATCAACCTGATTTGGGCATGGGGTCACCCGGAAGTTTACATTCTGGTTCTGCCTGTCTTCGGTGTGTTCTCTGAAATCGCGGCGACCTTCTCGCGTAAACGCCTGTTTGGTTACACCTCTCTGGTGTGGGCAACCGTGTGTATTACCGTACTGTCGTTCATCGTTTGGCTGCACCACTTCTTCACCATGGGTGCGGGCGCGAACGTTAACGCCTTCTTCGGTATCACCACCATGATTATCGCCATCCCTACCGGGGTGAAGATCTTCAACTGGCTGTTCACCATGTACCAGGGCCGTATTGTGTTCCACTCAGCAATGCTGTGGACCATCGGCTTCATCGTCACCTTCTCCGTAGGTGGGATGACCGGCGTACTGCTGGCCGTACCGGGCGCTGACTTTGTTCTGCACAACAGTCTGTTCCTGATTGCACACTTCCATAACGTTATCATCGGCGGCGTCGTCTTCGGCTGCTTCGCAGGTGTGACCTACTGGTGGCCTAAGGCGTTTGGCTTCACGCTGAATGAAACCTGGGGTAAACGTGCGTTCTGGCTGTGGATCGTAGGCTTCTTTGTCGCGTTCATGCCGCTGTACGTGCTGGGCTTCATGGGTATGACCCGTCGCCTGAGCCAACAGATTGATCCTCAGTTCCACCCAATGCTGATGGTAGCAGCAGGCGGTGCGGTACTGATTGCATGTGGTATCGCATGTCAGCTGATTCAGTTCTACGTCTCTATTCGCGACCGCGAGCAGAACCGTGACCTGACCGGTGATCCATGGGGTGGCCGTACGCTGGAGTGGTCAACCTCTTCTCCGCCTCCGTTCTATAACTTTGCCATTGTGCCGCAGATCCATGAGCGCGACGCATTCTGGGAAATGAAAGAGAAAGGCGAAGCGTACAAGCAACCTGAGCATTACGAAGAGATCCACATGCCGAAAAACAGCGGTGCAGGCATTGTTATTGCTGCGTTCGCAACGGTATTTGGCTTCGCCATGATCTGGCACATCTGGTGGCTGGCCATCGCGAGCTTCGCTGGCGTGATCATCAGCTGGATTGTGAAGAGCTTTGACGAGGACGTGGACTACTACGTACCAGTCCGTGAAGTTGAAAAACTGGAAAACCAGCATTTCGACGAGATTTCTAAAGCGGGGCTGAAAAATGGCAACTGATACTTTGGCGCACCCAACCGCCCATGCGCATGATGACCACGCGCACCACGATACAGGGCCGATGAAAGTCTTCGGCTTCTGGATCTACCTGATGAGCGACTGCATTCTGTTCTGCTGTCTGTTCGCCACCTATGCCGTTCTGGTGAACGGCACAGCGGGCGGCCCGACCGGTAAGGACATTTTTGAACTGCCGTTCGTTCTGGTCGAAACGGCTCTGCTGCTGTTCAGCTCCATCACCTACGGCATGGCGGCTATCGCCATGTACAAGAACAACAAAAGCCAGGTTGTCTCCTGGCTGGCGTTGACCTGGCTGTTTGGTGCTGGATTTATCGGGATGGAACTCTATGAATTCCATCACCTGATTGTTGAAGGCTTTGGGCCGGATCGCAGTGGCTTCCTGTCAGCGTTCTTTGCGCTGGTCGGGACTCACGGTCTGCACGTAACCTCCGGTTTAATCTGGATGGCCGTGCTGATGTTCCAGGTTTATCGTCGTGGCCTGACCAATACCAACCGCACCCGCATCATGTGCCTGAGCTTGTTCTGGCACTTCCTTGACGTGGTGTGGATCTGTGTGTTCTCGGTTGTCTATCTGATGGGGGCGATGTAATGAGTCATACTAACGATCATGGCGCTTCCCACGGTAGCGTCAAAACCTACATGACAGGTTTTATCCTGTCGATCATCCTGACGGCGATCCCGTTCTGGATGGTGATGAGCGGAACGGCGTCTCACACGGTGATTCTGGGCACTGTCCTGATCTCTGCTGTGGTACAGATTCTGGTGCATCTGGTTTGCTTCCTGCACATGAACACCAAATCCGATGAAGGCTGGAACATGACGGCCTTTGTCTTTACCGTGATTATCATCGCTATCCTGGTAGTGGGTTCCATCTGGATTATGTGGAACCTCAACTACAACATGATGGTTCACTAAGAGCGGCGAGTATGTTTAAGCAATACCTGCAAGTTACGAAACCAGGCATCATCTTTGGCAACCTAATCTCCGTGATCGGAGGGTTCTTGCTGGCCTCAAAAGGCAGCATTGATTACGCCCTCTTTGCCTCCACGCTGATTGGCGTTTCCTTAGTTGTTGCGTCCGGTTGTGTATTTAACAACTACATCGACATGGATATCGACAGGAAGATGGAAAGGACCAAGAACCGGGTGCTTGTTAAGGGCCTGATTTCTCCTTCCGTCTCGCTGGTGTACGCCACCTTGCTGGGTATTGCTGGCTTTATGCTGCTGTGGTTTGGTGCTAATCCGCTGGCCTGCTGGCTCGGCGTGATGGGGTTCGTGGTGTATGTGGGCATTTACAGCCTGTATATGAAGCGTCACTCCGTCTACGGTACGCTGATTGGTTCTCTCTCCGGCGCGGCGCCGCCGGTGATTGGCTACTGCGCCGTCACGAACGAGTTCGACAGCGGTGCGCTGATTCTGCTGGCTATCTTTAGCCTGTGGCAGATGCCGCACTCCTATGCCATTGCGATTTTCCGCTTTAAGGATTATCAGGCAGCGAACATTCCGGTTCTGCCGGTCGTGAAGGGCATTTCAGTCGCCAAGAACCACATCACGGTTTACATCATCGCCTTTGCCGTGGCAACGCTGATGCTCTCTCTGGGCGGTTACGCCGGGTATAAATACCTGGTGGTTGCAGCAGCGGTGAGCGTCTGGTGGCTTGGCATGGCGCTGCGGGGTTACAAGGTTGAAGATGACAAAGTCTGGGCGCGCAAACTGTTTGTGTTCTCGATTGTAGCCATCACCTCCCTGTCCGTGATGATGTCCGTGGATTTCATGGTGCCTGAATCACATAATCTGCTGACGTACGTCTGGTAAGCAGACCTTAAGAAAAAGCCGGGTTTAAC
>NZ_JAIWPG020000019.1 GCF_020532665.2 Lelliottia sp. WAP21 | reverse complement strand
AAAATAGCCCGGCGTTTGCCGGGCTTTTTTGTCTTAAAGCAGTGCAAGACTGCCTGTAATCACACCACTTACCGCCACCAGCACACCGGTCAGCCAAAGGGCTTTTGCCGGGAAGGTTTGACGCAGCATGACAAGTGACGGCAGGCTCACGGCAGGCAGCGTAATTAACAGCGCTAACGCGGGTGCCATCCCCATCCCCGCCATCATCAGGGTTTGCACAATCGGAATTTCAGCCGCTGTCGGAATCACGAACAGGCACCCCACTACCGCCATGGCGATGACCCACAGGATCGTATTATCAATAGCGCCATCAGCATGTGGGAAAAGCCAGACCCGCGCCGCGCCCAGAATCAGCACCGCCAGGATATAGACCGGGATTGTGCTCCAGAAAAGCTGCCAGAGCGCTTTTCCCCAGCGCCCCAGGAAACTGCCCTGCGGCTCAGCAATATCGATATCAACCGGCACAGCCGGTTGTGCAGACTCTTTCACCAGTTTTTGCACCAGCGAAGCGACCACCAGCACGGTAATCAGTCCGGCAACCAGACGAATAAAGGCAAAATACCAGCCGAGTACAAATCCCATAAAGACTAACGTGGCCGGGTTGAGCAGCGGATTGCCCATCCAGAACGCCAGCGCGCCCCCCATGGAGACACGCTGACGCCGCATCCCAGCCACCACCGGTGCGGCGCAACAGGTACACATCATCCCCGGCAGGGCAAAAAGTGTGCCCAGCAGCGTTCCCTGAAAACGAGGTTGCCCCAGAGTACGCAGCAGCCACTGACGGGGGATCAATACCTGAACCAAGGAGCCGAGCAGCACACCCAGGACCGCCGCTTTCCAGACCGCCAGGAAGTAGACCAGCGCATAATCCCAGGCCGCTTTAAAGGGGCTGGTATCGGCCTGGGCAAGAATAGATTTGCCGATGCTATGGGTTTCAGCAGCGGTGAAGGCCTTACCGTAATACGGCTGCCACTTCACATACCAAAGACCCATAATGACAACAAGAAAGAAAAGTACGGGCTTCCACCATTGAAACGGTGTTGCCGGCTGAGATGAAGACTGACCAGTCATAGCATTCCCCGGGAAGGATAATTAATTAAGCCGGGGGATATTACGCCTCGCCTTGTGCAATTTCACGCAGTTTTCCTGAGGGGATAATATTCACCCCTTCCTGAGACGGTGATAATGCCTCTTTGAGCATGGCGCGCGCGACGTCCCGGGCATCAATGGATTTCCAGTTACCCGGCAAAAGCTGAAACAACGGTGCCATCATCGACTCATTGAAACGGCGCTTCTGCCGATCGCCAAGAAGCATAGAAGGACGCACAATCGTTAACCGTGGCCACTGCTGTGCGATAAGCGCCTCCTCCATTTCGCCTTTCACTTTGTTGTAAAAAAACGGCGAGTGCGCATTGGCTCCCAGGGCGCTGACCACCAGAAAATGGCTGGCACCCCATTTTTTAGCCGTTAACGCGGTGTCGATGACCAGCGTGTAATCCGCATGAACAAAGGCTTCCTTGCTCCCGGCTTCACGGCGGGTGGTACCCAGACAGCAAAAGGCGATATCAATGGGAGTGGCCACCTGCGCCAGCGCGTCGGTGAGCTGGGGATCGTGCGGGTTAAAAACGCCCGGAACATTGACCAGAGGTCGACGCGTTGGGGCGGCAATGGCGTTTACCCTTTTTTCCTGAATCAACATACGCAACAGATGATCGCCCACCAGTCCCGTTGCTCCCGTAATCAATACCTGACTCATTTTGTTCCCCTTTCCAGAATTGTCCGTTGGCGATCTCAGCAGGCTGAACCACACTTATGAGTCTGCTCCTGGTAAGTATTTACCACAAACGGAGAAAAATCTGTCTGAAGCAAAAACAACGGAGGAAGCATGAGCAAGAAAATTGCGGTCTTGATTACCGACGAGTTTGAAGATTCAGAATTTACGTCGCCTGCGGAAGCATTTCGCAAGGCCGGGCACGACGTCATTACCATTGAGAAAGAAGCCGGGAAGACGGTAAAGGGTCATAAAGGCGAAGCCAGCGTGACCATTGATAAAGCCATTGATGAGGTGCGCCCGGCGGATTTTGACGCCCTGCTGCTACCGGGCGGTCACTCCCCTGACTCCCTGCGCGGTGACGAACGTTTTGTCACGTTTACCCGTGATTTTGTCGCCAGCGGCAAACCTGTCTTCGCCATTTGCCACGGCCCGCAGTTGCTGATCAGTGCCGAAGTGGTACGGGGACGTAAGCTAACCGCGGTCAAACCGATCGTTATCGATCTGAAAAATGCCGGTGCTGATTTCTACGATCAGGAAGTGGTGGTTGATAACGATCAGCTGGTCACCAGCCGGACGCCTGACGATCTTCCTGCGTTTAACCGCGAAGCGCTACGCTTGCTCGGCGCGTAACCAGTAAAATTTTTTACCAAAACCCAGCGTGTTGTCGGTGAACTTGAGTTCATCAAGTCGTATCTCCCAGACCGGGGCTGACATCGCGCGGGCCACCGGAAAGCGGCGAAGGTAGCGTTTTCGCTGCGCGTCGCTTTCTTCACCGTCCAGCCGACGGATCTCACCCGCAAACTGCACGCCACGGATCAGCGCAACCGTCTTAGGTTGGCCGTTAACCGTCCCGGCGACTTTTGCCTGAAGGCCGGTCATCTGCGCGTGGCGGGTTTTATCCTCACTCAATACATAAAAAGCGACGCGTTCAGGGTCGTAAACATAGAACGCATTCGCGCACCACATCTCCCCTTTCTCCTGCACACACCAGGTGACAACGTGCTGCTTTGCCAGCCAGCGATTAATGGTGGCCAGAGTTTCCATTTTTGCTCTCTCCCATGCTATCGTGCGTTCACCTTAACATACTGAATTTTTGTATCGTGTGCTGGTTTCTCTATCTTGTCCGAACGGCAAATAATGCGCTCTACACCGGTATAACGACCGATGTTGCACGCCGCTTCCTTGAGCATCAATGTGGAAAAGGGGCAAAGGCGCTGCGGGGCAAAGGTGAACTCACGCTGGCGTTTTCAGCGCCCGTGGGGGAACGCTCGCTGGCGTTACGAATGGAATATCGCATTAAACAGCTCACGAAGCGCCAGAAAGAGCGCCTCGTCGCCGGAGACGGTTCGTTTGAGGCGCTACGCGAAAGCCTGCTTAAAACCGATTAAAGTGATCGTGATACTCAACCAGCCCGCTCACGCCATTAAGCGCGTCATCGGCCAGCGGGTGAAGCTGGAAAGCCGCTTCGGTGCCCGGCCAGCGACAGCGCAGATCGTGATGCGCGGCCTGCTTAAAGCCTAAACGACGGTAAAATTCCGGATCGCCCAGCGTGACGACAGCGGCATAGCCAAACTCGTTCAGCGAATCCAGCCCTTCATAGACCAGCTGACGCGCCAGCCCCTGACCGCGATAATTTTCATCGACTGCCAGCGGTGCCATACCGACCCATTGCAGCTCTTCACCCTCGACAGATACAGGGCTAAAAGCAACATAGCCGACCACCTGACCTTCGTCGTCAGTGGCCACCAGGCCCAGCGTGATCAGCCCATCTTCTCGCAGATCCTGGACCAGCCGCGCTTCGCTATCATCCGGAAACGATCGGCGTAAGAGTGCATCAATGCCCGGGGCATCAATACCAATTTCAACTCGAATCAGCATGGCTCACCTACTGAAGTGTGTTTACTCTCTGGCGGGGTTCTCAACCCAGCCTCAACAAAATCGGCCATCTGCATCAGCACCAGCCTGAGCGGCTTAGGCATCTGATCCAGCTCAATGGCATCCATCAAATTTTTGACGTACAGGCCCAGCTCAGTATCCCCTTCGATGACCAGCCGACGCTGGAAGAAGAGCGTATCCGGATCCTGTTTACGTGCGGCGATCATCAGCAGATCGCTGGCATCCGCGCTGAAACTCACGTCAGCATCCGCACAAGAACTGACGATCAAACGACCGTTTTCAACGGAGGTGAACCAGCGCAGACCGATGTCACGTACTTCAATGCTCAGCCAGCGCCCTTCCAGAAATTCCAGTTCGCCCTCTTCAAGAGCCTGACGGAACTGCCAGCTAAGCATTTGCTCAAGCACCTGGCGTTTTAGCGCGAACGGCGCCAGTTTTACCGGCACGCTCAATATTGACGGACCAAATTGTACGAGACGTGAACGCAGTTTATCCAGCACGAGCTTACTCCCTGATTTCGATAGTCCTGTTATTTTGCCACATCCAGCCACCACGATAGCGGCGTAAATCAACAAACTCGCATCGCGTTAATTCCATTATTGGTGACATCAATACGCCATTAGCTGCCTTAAATCAAAAATTGTCGCATGGAGGTTAATTAAAATCCCCGTTCGTTAACAATTTTGCGCCCTCAGGGGCGGCAAACGTCAGGATAAATTATGGAGCTGCTCTGCCCGGCCGGAAATCTTCCGGCACTTAAAGCGGCCATCGAAAACGGTGCCGATGCAGTTTATATCGGACTGAAAGATGACACGAATGCCCGCCACTTTGCTGGTCTTAACTTCACGGAGAAAAAACTCCAGGAAGCCGTCAATTTTGTTCACCAGCACCGCCGCAAGCTGCATATTGCCATCAACACCTTTGCACATCCTGATGGCTATGCCCGCTGGCAACGCGCCGTGGACATGGCTGCCCAGCTAGGCGCGGATGCCTTAATCCTTGCTGACCTCGCGATGCTTGAGTATGCCGCAGAACGTTATCCGCATATTGAGCGCCATGTCTCTGTTCAGGCGTCCGCCACCAATGAAGAGGCCGTACGTTTTTATCATCAGCATTTTGACGTGGCCCGCGTGGTCCTGCCTCGCGTGCTCTCCATCCATCAGGTGAAGCAGCTGGCACGCGTCTCGCCTGTTCCCCTGGAAGTGTTTGCCTTCGGCAGTTTGTGCATCATGGCCGAAGGGCGGTGCTATCTCTCCTCCTATTTAACCGGTGAATCTCCCAATACCGTTGGGGCGTGCTCGCCTGCCCGCTTCGTGCGCTGGCAACAAACCCCGCAGGGGCTGGAGTCTCGCCTGAACGATGTGCTGATTGACCGCTATCAGGACAATGAAAACGCCGGTTACCCGACGCTGTGCAAAGGGCGTTATCTGGTGGATGGCGAGCGCTACCATGCGCTGGAGGAGCCCACCAGCCTCAACACGCTGGAACTCCTGCCGGAACTGCTGGCGGCCAACATCGCCTCGGTAAAAATCGAAGGACGCCAGCGTAGCCCGGCCTACGTCAGCCAGGTGGCAAAAGTCTGGCGTCAGGCCATCGACCGCTGCATGGCCGATCCGCAAAACTACGCACCCCAGGCTGCGTGGATGGAGACCCTGGGCGCGATGTCCGAAGGGACACAAACCACGCTTGGTGCCTACCACCGTAAATGGCAGTGAGAAAATAGATGAAATATTCCTTAGGGCCAGTGCTCTACTATTGGCCAAAAGAGACGCTGGAAGATTTTTACCAGCAGGCCGCCACGAGCAGTGCCGACGTTATTTATCTCGGCGAATCCGTGTGCAGTAAACGCCGCGCCACGAAAGTGGGCGACTGGCTGGAGATGGCCAAAAACCTGGCCGGAAGTGGGAAGCAGGTGGTCCTGTCCACGCTGGCGCTGGTGCAGGCATCTTCCGAGCTGGGCGAACTGAAACGCTACGTTGAGAACGGCGAGTTTCTTATCGAAGCCAGCGACCTGGGCGTGGTGAACATGTGTGCCGAACGCAAGCTGCCGTTTGTCGCGGGCCATGCGCTGAACTGCTATAACGCGGTGACGCTGCGCCTGCTGCTCAAACAGGGGATGACGCGCTGGTGTATGCCCGTCGAGCTCTCACGTGACTGGCTGGCAAACCTGCTGACCCAGTGTGACGAGTTGGGTATCCGCGATCGGTTTGAGGTTGAAGTATTGAGCTACGGGCATCTGCCGCTGGCTTACTCGGCGCGCTGCTTTACCGCACGTTCGGAAGACCGCCCGAAAGACGAGTGTGAGACCTGCTGCATTAAGTATCCCAATGGGCGCAACATGCTGTCACAGGAAAATCAGCAAGTCTTTGTCCTGAACGGCATTCAGACCATGAGCGGCTATGTTTACAACCTGGGCAACGAGTTAGCCTCAATGGAAGGTCTGGTGGACATGGTGCGCCTGTCGCCGCTGGATACCGGGGTATTCGGCATGCTGGACGCCTTCCGCGCCAATGAAAAAGGGGCCGCGCCTTTACAGCTGTTGCCCCACAGCGACTGCAATGGTTACTGGAAACGCGTAGCGGGTCTGACGCTGCAGGCATAATTTGCCCTTCTCGCCTTCACGCCGTATTCAGGAGACGGTCTGAAAGATGGGCAGTATAAAGCTCACTTTGTTAACAACAGTTACTCATTTTTAATACACTATTAAATGATTAGCCGTCGACAAAGTGAGCTGTTATGACTGAGAAAACCATTCCGTTTTCGGTGCTGGACCTGGCACCGATCCCCGAAGGATCGTCCGCAAGAGAAGCGTTCTCGCATTCGTTGGATCTTGCCCGCCTCGCTGAAAAACGGGGCTATCAGCGCTACTGGCTGGCTGAACATCACAACATGGTCGGCATCGCCAGCGCGGCTACCTCTGTGCTGCTCGGTTACCTTGCGGCAAATACCACGACGCTGCATCTCGGTTCCGGCGGCGTCATGCTGCCTAACCACTCCCCACTGGTGATTGCCGAGCAGTTTGGCACGCTGAATACCCTGTACCCTGGACGCATTGATTTAGGTCTTGGTCGTGCCCCCGGAAGCGATCAACCGACTATGCGCGCGCTGCGTCGCCACATGAGCGGTGACGTGGATAACTTCCCACGCGATGTGGCGGAGCTGGTCGACTGGTTTGATGCGCGCGACCCGAACCCGCAGGTGCGCCCGGTGCCGGGCTACGGCGAAAAAATCCCGGTATGGCTCCTGGGTTCAAGCCTGTATGGTGCGCAACTCGCGGCACAGCTTGGCTTGCCGTTTGCCTTTGCTTCGCACTTTGCGCCGGACATGTTGCATCAGGCGCTCCAACTGTATCGCACGCACTTCAAACCTTCCGAACGCCTGGAAAAACCTTATGCCATGGTGTGTATCAACATCGTTGCCGCCGACAGCACCCGCGATGCAGAATTTTTATTCACCTCAATGCAGCAGGCCTTTATGAAACTGCGCCGGGGTGAAACCGGTCAGTTACCACCGCCGGTTGAGAATATGCATCAGCTGTGGTCTGCGTCAGAGCAGTACGGCGTGCAGCAGGCGTTGCGTATGTCGCTGGTGGGCGATAAAGCCAAAGTACGCCACGGACTGGAGGCGGTGCTGCGCGAAACGGAAGCCGACGAGATCATGGTTAACGGCCAGATTTTCGATCATCAGGCGCGTTTGCATTCATTTGATTTGGCGATGCAGGTGAAAGAAGAGCTGTTAGGGTAGTACGGTAAGCCACCCTCTCCTTGTGGGAGAGGGTGAAAAGATCCCATTACTGATATACCGGCAACAGATTAAAGCTCGACAAGACGTGGACCAGCGCGTTACCCACACCGAAGACCAGAATCAGCGCAATCATCGGCTTTCCGCCCCAGACGCGGAATTTCGGGCTACCGAAGCGTTTACGTGATTTACGTGCCAGTAGCGCCGGAACAATCGCCGCCCAGATGGTTGCGGCAAGCCCGGCATAGCCAATGGCGTACAGGAAACCGTTCGGCCACAGCAGGCCACCGATAATCGGCGGCAGGAAGGTCAGCAGCGCGGTTTTGAAGCGCCCCATCGCTGAGTCATCAAACCCAAACAGATCGGCCAGATAGTCAAACAGGCCCAGCGTTACGCCCAGGAATGAGCTTGCCACCGCAAAGTTAGAGAAGACGACCAGCAGCAAATCCAGGCTGCGACTGTTCAGCACTCCGCTGAGCGTTTGTACCAGAACGTCAATGTTGCCGCCCTTCTGCGCAATACCAATAAATTCCGGACGCGGAATGTTACCCATCGTGCCTAACAACCAAATCACATACAGGGCCAACGCCAGCAGCGTGCCATACACCAGACAGCGGATAATGGTGCGAGGGTCCTTACCGTAATACTTCATCAGGCTCGGCACGTTACCGTGATAGCCAAACGAGGCCAGGCAGAACGGCAGGGTCATTAACAGATAGGGTGAGTAGGACGCGTTGCTTTCGGCCACATTGAACAAGGTGGCGGGGGTCACGTGTCCCAGCAGGCTGCCAAAGGTCAGAAAGAAGGTGATGACCTTTGCACCCAGCACAATCGCGGTCATGCGGCTGACGGCTTTCGTGCTCATCCAGACGATAAAGGCTACGCCGAGGGCGAAGCAGAATCCAGCCAGACGGGCAGGCACGTTCAGCGACATCTCAGCAAACGTATGGTGCAGAATCGAGCCGCTGGCAGAAATATAAGCGTAGGTCAGGATATAAAGCACAAAGGCGATAGAGAGTCCGTTGACCAGATTCCAGCCCTTGCCGAGCAAATCTTTGGTGATGGTGTCGAAGCTCGACCCGATGCGGTAATTAAGGTTCGCCTCCAGGATCATCAACCCGGAATGCAGCATACAGAACCAGGTAAACACCAGTGCCGCCAGCGACCAGAAGAACCACGCACCGGACATGACGACGGGCAGAGAAAACATGCCTGCGCCAATAATCGTGCCGCCGATGATCACCACGCCGCCGAGCAGCGAAGGTGATGTTTGGGTGGTGGTAAGTGTCGCCATACAGCCTTTTCTCCAGTGAATAATAGTGTCCGCAGATTTTATGCTGTCGCACTGTACCAGTACAAGAGTACAAAAGAAATAAAAAAAGCCCCGATAGCATTATCGGGGCTGTAATTATTACTTTACGACGTTAGCGTAAGGCTTATGCGTCACGACGACGAACAGGACCTTCTTCACGACGTGGGCCGCGGTTTTCACGGCGTTCACCGCTGAAGCGACCTGCACCCGCTGCTGGCGCTGCGCCATCACGACGAGGACCACGACCGCCTTCACGACGCTCACCACCCGCGAAGCTACGACGTTCACCTGCTGGACGATCGCCACCACGACGTTCTGGACGTGGCTGTGCATCACCCATCAGCTGCATGTTCATCGGCTTGTTCAGGATGCGAGTACGCGTAAAGTGCTGCAGAACTTCACCCGGCATGCCTTTTGGCAATTCGATGGTGGAGTGAGTACCAAACAGCTTGATGTTACCGATGTAACGGCTGCTGATATCACCTTCGTTAGCAATGGCACCCACGATATGACGAACTTCAACGCCATCATCACGGCCCACTTCAATACGGTACAGTTCCATGTCGCCTGCGTCACGACGCTCACGACGTGGACGGTCTTCACCGCTACGCTCTGGACGGTCGCCACGTGGGCCACGCTCAGGACGGTCACCGCGACGTTCAGTACGTTCGTCACGATCGCGGAATTCACGTTTAGGACGCATCGGTGCATCAGGTGGCACGATCAGAGCACGTTCGCCCTGTGCCATCTTCAGCAGAGCCGCAGCCAGCGTTTCAATATCCAGCTCATCTTCAGAAGAAGGCTGAATTTTTGCCAGCAGCGCACGGTACTGATCCAGATCGCTGCTTTCCAGCTGCTGCTGTACTTTGGCGGCGAATTTTTCCAGGCGGCGTTTGCCCAGCAGTTCTGCGTTAGGCAGTTCTACTTCTGGAATGGTCAGCTTCATGGTGCGTTCAATGTTACGCAGCAGACGACGCTCGCGGTTCTCAACGAACAGCAGCGCACGGCCCGCACGACCTGCACGACCGGTACGGCCGATACGGTGAACGTAAGATTCAGAGTCCATCGGGATGTCGTAGTTAACCACGAGGCTAATACGTTCAACGTCCAGACCACGAGCCGCAACGTCTGTGGCAATCAGGATATCCAGACGACCGTCTTTCAGACGCTCCAGAGTCTGCTCACGCAGGGACTGGTTCATGTCACCGTTCAGCGCAGCACTGTTATAGCCGCTACGTTCCAGGGCTTCAGCCACTTCCAGGGTCGCGTTTTTGGTACGAACGAAGATAATCGCCGCATCAAAATCTTCTGACTCCAGGAAACGAACCAGTGCTTCGTTTTTACGCATACCGTACACAGACCAGTAGCTCTGGCTGATGTCCGGGCGAGTCGTTACGCTAGACTGGATACGCACTTCCTGCGGATCTTTCATGAAACGACGGGTAATACGACGGATCGCTTCTGGCATCGTTGCAGAGAACAGAGCGGTCTGATGACCTTCCGGGATCTGCGCCATAATCGTTTCTACGTCTTCGATGAAGCCCATGCGGAGCATTTCGTCAGCTTCATCCAGAACCAGACCGCTCAGTTTAGAGAGATCCAGCGTACCGCGTTTCAGGTGATCCAACAGACGGCCCGGCGTACCGACAACGATCTGTGGACCCTGACGCAGGGCACGTAACTGCACGTCATAACGCTGGCCGCCGTAAAGGGCTACCACGTTCACGCCGCGCATATGTTTAGAGAATTCAGTCATTGCTTCCGCCACCTGAACAGCCAGTTCACGGGTCGGAGCCAATACGAGGATCTGCGGTGCACGCAGTTCCGGATCAATGTTGTGTAGCAGCGGCAGCGAGAACGCTGCGGTTTTTCCGCTACCTGTCTGGGCCATGCCCAGCACGTCACGACCAGCGAGTAAATGCGGGATGCATTCAGACTGGATCGGAGATGGTTTTTCGTAACCCAGATCGGTAAGGGCTTCAAGGATGGGAGCCTTCAGGCCCAGATCTGCAAAAGTGGTTTCGAATTCAGCCATGTAGTACAAGTGCCTCGATATTAATGGCGGCCAGTCTACATAACTCGTCGTGAAAATAATTAGCAATTTTCATTGAAAAGTGTGAACCGGCTCAAAGTAGGTGTATTGACGAACAACAACGCCCTCACCAGTTAAGGTGATGGCAATCAAAAGATTACGGGCTGATGTGTATGTCGTCAGCTATTGCTGGTCCGATTCTGCCAGGTCATCTTGCTCCTGGCCCAAGAGCGATAATTCCAACAATGCATAACGGTGCTCAACGAAGTTGTGTACGTTGTTAGCAACCGCTAATTTGAACAGTGCCGTAGCGCTGTCCATATCCCCCAGACTTAGGTAATACTTACCTAAATAGAAGTTGGTTTCACTGAGATGCTCAGCGAGCGAGGTGTTATCCGTTGCGTTCGCCTTGAGGCGTTCCATCAGCGTAGCTTCGCTAATGTTCCCCAGGTAGAACTCGACAATGTTCCATCCCCACTGTTCCTTGTCCGATTTTTCGAAACGCTGCTTCAGCGCTTCTTTTGCCTGCTTCTCATTGAGCTTCTGCTCAACGATGTAAAGCCACAGGACACGGAAAGGATCATTAGGATCGTCTTGATAAAACGCCAGCAGATCATCTTGCGCTAACTTGTCACGACCGCCGTAATACAATGCGATACCGCGATTCAAGTGCGCGTAGTTGTAAGTTGGATCAAGCTCAAGTACAGAATCAAACGCTTCATAGGCAGCATCAAAATTGCCTGCCTGCGTTAAGTATATGCCTAAGTAATTGAATACTTCAGGCATATCAGGTCGAATTGCCAGCGCTTGTGAAAAATCATTTCGCGCTAATGCCCTCAGACCGAGACTATCATACAACACTCCGCGCTCATATAAAAGCTGTGCGCGTTCATCATCGGTTAAAGCCCGACTGGCAAGTATTTGTTCCATGCGTGCCAGGATCACTTCCTGTTGCAAAGTCGGTTGCAATGGCACTGCGAGGACTTCGCTCTTACGCCAGGCAGAGTTGCTGCATCCTGCCAGCGTTAAAGCTGTCGCAACGAAACACCAGCGCAAAAAAGGCTTCATTTCCTACTCCCGAAGACAACTGTTGGATGACGTCCTGTCCCCCGGCGGCTCAACAAGGCGTCCTGCCTGATAATAAGCCCCCCGCTAACGCGGAGGGCAAATAGCAACCTTACTCGCCTTGTTCTGCTGCTGGCGCTTCTGGCGCTGCGGCAGGAGACTGCTCGGTGGCTTCTTTGATGCTCAGACGGATGCGGCCCTGGCGGTCAACTTCCAGAACTTTAACCGGGACTTCCTGACCCATCTGCAGGTAATCGGTCACTTTCTCAACGCGCTTGTCAGCGATCTGAGAGATGTGAACCAGACCTTCTTTACCGCCACCGATGGCAACGAATGCGCCAAAGTCAACGATACGGGTCACTTTACCACTGTAGATACGTCCCACTTCGATTTCTGCGGTGATCTCTTCGATACGACGAATCGCGAATTTCGCTTTTTCGCCGTCGGTCGCTGCGATCTTCACAGTACCGTCATCTTCGATTTCGATGGTCGTACCGGTTTCTTCGGTCAGAGCACGGATAACAGAACCGCCTTTACCGATAACGTCTTTGATTTTATCCGGGCTGATCTTAATGGTGTGGATACGTGGAGCGAACTGAGAAATGTCGCCACGTGGCGCGTTAATCGCCTGTTCCATCACGCCCAGGATGTGCAGACGTGCACCTTTAGCCTGGTTCAGCGCAACCTGCATGATCTCTTTGGTGATACCTTCAATTTTGATATCCATCTGCAGCGCAGAGATACCTTCGCGGGAACCCGCTACTTTGAAGTCCATATCGCCCAGGTGATCTTCGTCGCCCAGAATGTCAGACAGCACAACATAGTTGTCGCCTTCTTTCACCAGACCCATTGCGATACCCGCAACGGCGGCTTTGATTGGCACGCCTGCATCCATCAGCGCCAGAGAAGCACCACACACGGAAGCCATTGAAGAAGAACCGTTAGATTCGGTGATTTCAGAAACCACACGAACGGTGTACGGGAATTTGTCTGCTTCCGGCATAACAGCCAGTACGCCACGCTTCGCCAGACGACCGTGACCAATTTCACGACGCTTAGGCGAGCCAACCATACCGGTTTCACCTACGGAGTACGGAGGGAAGTTATAGTGGAACAGGAAGCTATCAGTGCGATCGCCCATCAGTTCGTCGATGTTCTGCGCGTCACGTGCGGTACCCAGGGTCGCGGTAACCAGCGCCTGCGTTTCGCCACGGGTGAACAGTGCAGAACCGTGAGTACGTGGCAGAACGCCAGTACGCACATCCAGACCACGGATCATGTCTTTTTCACGGCCATCGATACGCGGCTCGCCTGCCAGAACGCGGCTACGAACAGCATTTTTCTCGATAGCGTGCAGGATTTCGCTCAGTTCGTTCGCGTCCAGAGACTCGTCTTCTGCCACCAGCGTTGCGATGGTTTCAGATTTGATCACGTCAATCTGTGCGTAACGTTCTTGCTTGTCGGTGATGCGGTAAGCATCGCTCAGACGAGCTTCAGCCAGGGCAGCAACGCGCGCGTTCAGCGCTTCGTTAACGGCTTCAGGCTGCCAGTCCCAGCGTGGTTTACCGGCTTCTTTCACCAGATCTTTGATGTTCTGGATGACAACCTGCTGCTGCTCATGGCCAAAGACCACCGCACCCAGCATCTGGTCTTCGCTCAGCAGTTCTGCTTCGGATTCCACCATCAGCACAGCTGCTTCAGTACCGGCTACCACCAGGTCCAGCTTGCTCTCTTTGAGCTCGTCCTGGGTTGGGTTCAGAACGTACTGGTCATTGATGTAACCCACACGAGCAGAACCGATAGGACCGTTGAACGGGATACCTGACAGAGACAGCGCAGCAGATGCGCCGATCATTGCAACGATGTCCGGGTTAACCTGTGGGTTAACGGAAACAACGGTCGCGATAACCTGAACTTCGTTAACGAAGCCTTCCGGGAACAGCGGACGAACCGGGCGGTCAATCAGACGCGCAATCAGGGTTTCGCCTTCGCTTGGACGGCCTTCACGACGGAAGAAACCACCCGGGATTTTACCGGCAGCGTAAGTACGCTCCTGGTAGTTAACGGTCAGTGGGAAGAAGTCCTGACCTGGTTTAGCTTTCTTCTGGCCTACAACGGTCACGAATACAGCGGTGTCATCCATGCTTACCATAACGGCAGCGGTCGCCTGACGCGCCATCATGCCGGTTTCCAGCGTGACGGTATGTTGACCATACTGGAATTTACGAACGATCGGATTCAGCAAAATTCTGTCCTTTCTTAAATGTTTGACAGCACACCCACGGTGTGCTGTCGATTTAACCCGACCTTCTTCGCATCCTCGCGACTAATGACAACCGACACCCCCATGGGTGAAGCCTCTCATTAGCCGCGCGAACCTCTGCAATGAAGATCATTTATAGCAACAATACAATAGTTTCCAGTGAATTGCTGCCGTCTGGTTGAAAAAAGGGGCCATCAGGCCCCTTTTTCTGAAACTCGCAAGACTTAGCGACGCAGACCCAGACGCTCGATCAGCGCGGTGTAGCGTGCAACATCTTTACGTTTCAGGTAGTCGAGCAGTTTACGACGCTGAGAAACCATACGCAGCAGACCACGACGGCTGTGGTGATCTTTTTTGTGCTCTGCAAAGTGACCCTGCAGGTGGTTAATCTGTGCAGTCAGCAGTGCAACCTGAACTTCGGTAGAACCGCTGTCGTTAGTACCACGACCGAACTCGGAAACGATTTTAGCTTTAGCTTCAACGCTTAGAGACATGATGAACTCCAAAAAATATAGAATGTAAGGATGCCGATCTCTAATTCAGCAATCCCAGTGTACGCCCGGCAAGTTGTTAAACAATTTACCCGGCGTTAAGCGGCGATATTCTACCCGTCTCCCCTGCTTATCGCAAGGCACGTAAAATTCTTATAACGGATATTCTACCACCAGACGACGTGGGGCAACGCGCCCTTCATCGTCAATTTCACCCATACCGATGAATTTGTTTTCTTCGCCTTCCGTCACGCGAACCAACCCCGTATGCGGCGCATTATTCGTGCGCACCGGGTTCCCGTTTTTGAAGTAAACGGAAGAGGTCAGCGGTAAGTTGACTACCGGGAAATCCGAGGCCGGACTGTCCATCGGCATCAACAGCGGGTCTAACAGGTCAGCAGGATCAACGCCCTGCTCTTCTGCCTGCTCAACCAGCACACGAAGATGGTCAAGCGTTACCATACGCTCAACGGGATACTTACTCACGGCCAGACGACGCAAATAGATAACATGTGCGCCACAGCCGAGCTTTTCACCCAGATCGTCGATAATGGTTCGAATATAGGTGCCTTTCGAGCAGTGCACTTCCAGCTCAAGCTCATCCCCTTCGTGACGAATAAACAGTAGTTCATACACGGTAATGGGGCGGGCTTCACGTGGCACATCAATGCCCTGACGCGCATATTCGTAGAGCTTTTTACCCTGATACTTCAGCGCGGAGTACATCGAAGGAATTTGTTCGATATCGCCCCGGAAGCTGTCCAGTGCGGCGTCCAGCTGTGCGCTGCTGAAGTTCACCGGGCGTTCTTCGACAATCTGACCATCGGCATCGGAGGTATCCGTGCGTTGGCCAAGTTTTGCGATCACGCGATAGCGTTTATCAGAGTCGAGCAAATACTGTGAAAACTTGGTTGCTTCACCGAGGCAAACAGGCAGCATGCCGGTTGCCAGCGGATCCAGCGCACCAGTGTGCCCGGCGCGATTAGCGTTATAAAGACGCTTTACCTTTTGCAGCACGTCGTTGCTGGATGCCCCCTGAGGTTTGTCCAGCAACAGCACACCGTGCACATCGCGACCGCGACGACGAGGACGACTCATCAGTCCTCCTTGCTGTCGTCCGCCGGGTTCACACGACGTTCATCGTCATGTTTCACCACGCTGGTCACCAGGTTGGACATGCGCATCCCTTCGACCAGCGAGTTGTCGTAGAAGAAGGTCAGCTCTGGCACGATGCGCAGGCGCATCGCTTTCCCGAGCAGAGAGCGGATGAAGCCAGAGGCTTCCTGCAATGCTTTGATACCGTTTTTAACGGCCGCTTCGTCCTTGTCGTTCAGGAACGTCACGAACACTTTGGCGTACGCCAGGTCACGCGACATTTCCACGCCCGATACGGTGGTCATCATACCCAAACGCGGGTCTTTAATTTCGCGCTGCAGAATGAGAGCGATTTCTTTCTGCATCTCCTGCCCTACGCGCTGTGGGCGACCAAATTCTTTCGCCATAATAAATTCTCCAGACAAAAAAGGGGCAATAAGCCCCTTTAAGAATAATTGCCGGGTGGCGCTTTGCTAACCCGGCCTACATCGAAGATTAAGCGATCGTACGCTGGATTTCGATGATCTCGAATACTTCGATCATATCGCCAACGCGAACGTCGTTGTAGTTCTTCACGCCGATACCACATTCCATGCCGTTACGGACTTCGTTAACGTCATCTTTGAAGCGGCGCAGGGATTCCAGCTCGCCTTCATAGATAACCACGTTGTCACGCAGTACGCGGATTGGGTTATGACGCTTGATCGTGCCTTCAGTGACCATACAGCCCGCGATCGCACCGAATTTCGGTGATTTGAACACGTCACGCACTTCAGCCAGACCGATAATCTGCTGTTTCAGCTCTGGAGACAGCATGCCGCTCATCGCTGCTTTCACTTCGTCGATCAGATGATAGATAACGGAGTAGTAACGCAGATCCAGGCTTTCTGCATCGATAACTTTACGTGCAGACGCATCAGCACGAACGTTAAAGCCGACCAGAATAGCGTTGGACGCCGCAGCCAGGGTAGCGTCGGTTTCGGTGATACCACCTACGCCAGAACCGATGATCTTCACTTTCACTTCGTCGGTAGACAGTTTCAGTAAGGAATCGGAAATTGCTTCAACAGAACCCTGAACGTCTGCTTTCAGTACGACGTTCACTTCGTGAACTTCGCCTTCGGTCATGTTCGCGAACATGTTCTCAAGTTTGGATTTCTGCTGACGAGCCAGTTTCACTTCACGGAATTTGCCCTGACGGTACAGTGCAACTTCACGGGCTTTCTTCTCGTCACGCACAACGGTCACTTCATCACCGGCAGCAGGCACACCTGACAGACCGAGAATTTCCACCGGAATGGATGGACCTGCTTCCAGAACTTCCTGGCCCAGTTCGTTACGCATTGCACGAACACGGCCATATTCAAAGCCACACAGAACGATATCGCCTTTGTTCAGCGTACCTTCACGGACCAGAACGGTAGCAACCGGGCCACGACCTTTATCCAGGAAGGATTCGATCACTGCGCCGCTTGCCATACCGTTGCGAACCGCTTTCAGTTCCAGAACTTCAGCCTGCAGCAGGATGGCGTTCAGCAGGTCATCAATACCGGTACCCGCTTTCGCCGACACAGGGATGAACTGAGACTCACCGCCCCACTCTTCTGGCATCACACCGTACTGGGACAGTTCGTTTTTAACGCGATCCATGTCCGCTTCAGGCTTATCGATTTTGTTCACGGCGACAACGACTGGCACCTGCGCCGCTTTCGCGTGCTGGATTGCTTCAATCGTCTGTGGCATCACGCCATCGTCAGCCGCGACAACCAGAACAACGATATCCGTTGCCTGCGCACCACGAGCACGCATAGAGGTAAACGCGGCGTGGCCTGGGGTATCCAGGAAGGTGATCATGCCGTTTTCGGTTTCTACGTGGTAAGCACCGATATGCTGGGTAATACCACCCGCTTCGCCGGAGGCCACTTTCGTAGAACGAATGTAGTCGAGGAGTGAGGTTTTACCGTGGTCAACGTGACCCATGATGGTCACAACCGGTGCGCGTGCTTCTGCCGCAGCGCCAGTATCACGGTCGCTCATTACCGCTTCTTCCAGCTCGTTTTCACGACGCAGGATAACTTTGTGGCCCATCTCTTCAGCAACCAGCTGCGCGGTTTCCTGATCGATAACCTGGTTAATGGTTGCCATAGCACCCAGCTTCATCATTGCTTTGATGACCTGAGAACCTTTAACAGCCATTTTGTTAGCCAGTTCGCCAACGGTGATGGTTTCGCCGATCACAACGTCACGGTTAACGGCCTGAGCTGGCTTCTGGAAGCCCTGCTGCAGGGTTGAACCTTTACGCTTGCCGCCTTTACCACCGCGACCTGCTGCACGTGCTTCTTCACGGTCAGCTTTAGATTCAGCGTGCTTGTTGCCTTTCTTCTGAGGACGCGCTGCTTTTGCGGCAGTGCGCGTACGGCTACGACCCGCTTCTACTTCGCGGTCGTTTTCGTCTTCAGCCTGGCGAGCATGCTGAGAAGTGGTGACGTGATAATCGCTCTTATCCTCATCACCCTTCGCTTTCTCTTGTTCTGCCCACACGCCTGCATTCTCTTCCGCCATACGACGGGCTTCTTCTGCTACGCGACGTGCATCTTCTTCAAGCTTGCGACGCGCTTCTTCTTCCGCTTTACGCTTCAGCTCGGCAGCTTCATTTTCGCGTCGGGCTTTTTCTGTCTGGGCAGTTTTGGTCATTTCGTCTGTCTGTTGATTGCTCACTTTGTCTTTTTCCGCGGCGTCGCGCTTCGCTTTTTCACTTGCGTCGCGTTTCGCTTTTTCTGCGGCCTCACGTTCAGCTTTTAATTCTGCCTCACGTTTAGCGGTTGCTTCCGCCTCACGCTGAGCTTGTTCTTCCGCTTCACGCTGTGCCTGCTCTTCCGCGGCCAGGCGTTCAGCCTCTTGCGGATCACGTTTTACAAAGGTGCGTGTCTTGCGGACTTCGATTTGTACCGATTTACTTTTTCCACCGGTACCTGGAATGTTTAACGTGCTACGCGTTTTGCGCTGCAGCGTCAACTTGTCAGGCGTAGAACCGTGTTCACGGTTCAGGTGCGCTAACAAGGTTTGTTTTTCTTGCGCGGTCACTGAGTCATCAGCAGACTTCGGGATCCCTGCATCAGCAAATTGCTGTACCAGGCGGTCCACAGGGGTCTGAATTTCAGCAGCCAGTGATTTTACAGTTACATCAGTCATGCTGTTCCTTCCTGCTACAGTTTATTACGCTTCGTCGCCGAACCAGCAAATATTACGTGCGGCCATGATGAGTTCGCCGGCTTTCTCGTCGGTTAAACCTTCGATATCAGCCAGGTCATCAACGCCTTGTTCAGCGAGATCTTCCAGCGTACAAACACCACGGGCAGCCAGCTTGAACGCAATCGCACGATCAAGACCTTCCAGATTTAGCAGGTCGTCAGCTGGCTTGTTATCACCAAGGCTTTCTTCCTGAGCCAGTGCCAGGGTGGTCAGTGCGTTTTTAGCGCGTTCACGCAGGGCTTCAACGGTGGCTTCATCCAGACCGTCGATTTCCAGCAGTTCTTTCATTGGCACGTAGGCCAGTTCTTCCAGCGTAGAGAAACCTTCTTCTACCAGCACAGTGGCGAAATCTTCGTCAATGTCCAGGTACTTAGTGAAAGTATCGATCGCTGCATGGGCTTCAGCCTGGTGCTTCGCCTGCAGGTCATCAACGGTCATGACGTTGAGGTCCCAGCCGCTCAGCTGTGAGGCCAGACGAACGTTTTGACCGTTACGGCCAATCGCCTGCGCCAGGTTGCCGGCTTCCACGGCGATATCCATGGTGTGCTTGTCTTCGTCAACAACGATAGAGGCAACGTCCGCAGGGGCCATGGCATTGATAACGAACTGCGCTGGGTTATCGTCCCAAAGCACGATATCAATACGCTCGCCGCCGAGTTCAGTCGATACCGCCTGAACGCGCGCGCCGCGCATACCTACGCAAGCACCTACCGGATCGATACGCTTGTCATTGGTTTTTACCGCGATTTTCGCACGGGAACCCGGATCGCGGGCCGCAGCTTTAATCTCGAGAACTTCTTCACCAATTTCTGGCACTTCAATGCGGAACAGTTCGATCAGCATTTCAGGTTTAGAACGGGTCACAAACAGCTGTGCACCACGCGCTTCTGGGCGCACGGCGTAAAGCACACCGCGGATACGGTCACCAGGGCGGAAGTTCTCACGCGGCAGCATATCTTCGCGCAGGATAACGGCTTCAGCGTTGTTACCCAAATCAAGCGCAATGTTGTCGCGGTTCACTTTCTTCACCACACCCGTGATGATTTCACCTTCGTGCGAACGGAACTGATCAACCACCATTGCGCGCTCAGCTTCACGTACTTTCTGTACGATAACCTGCTTAGCCGTTTGGGTGGTGATACGGTCGAAGGTCACAGATTCAATCTGGTCTTCAACGTATTCGCCGACATTGAAGCTTTCATCTTCGAAACGCGCCGCTTCCAGGGTGATCTCTTTCGTTGGCTGGGTCACTTCTTCAACGATGACCCAACGGCGGAAGGTATCGAAATCACCGCTCTTACGATCGATTTCTACACGGACGTCAATTTCTTGTTCGTATTTTTTCTTGGTTGCTGTAGCCAGGGCACTTTCCAGCGCTTCGAAAATCTTTTCGCGCGGCAGTGACTTCTCATTTGAGACGGCTTCAACAACAGCCAAAATTTCTTTGTTCATCGCGGGCTTTTCACCTCAATCCAGACTGTTAAAAGTGGGGAACCAGGTTCGCCTTCTGGATATTACTCAGCGCGAACACTTCATCTTTGCCTTCGACTGTCACCGTGATCATTTCACCATCAACGGCTTTGATAATACCCTGCCATTTACGGCGGTTCTGCACAGCCATGCGCAGAACGAGAGCCACTTCCTCACCGGTATAGCGCGTGTAGTGTTCTGCCGTGAACATAGGTCGTTCGAGACCAGGCGAGGAAACTTCCAGGTTATAGGCAACCGTAATAGGGTCTTCAACATCAAGGACCGCACTTACCTGGTGGCTGACATCAGCACAATCATCAACATTGATGCCATCTTCACTATCAATGTAGATGCGCAGCGTGGATGTACGGCTGCGAATAAATTCGATGCCGACCAGTTCGTAGCCCAGTGCTTCGACTGGTGCTTTAATCATCTCTGTTAATTTTTGGTCTAATGTGGACAAGCCCACCCCCAAGACGTAAAAAAAGGGCATAAAGCCCAGTTATTCTGTAGTCAGATAACAAAAAACCCCGATAAATCGGGGCTTTAGATAACTGAACCCTATAGCCGCAACTGCGGCCTGGAGCACTTTCTGAAAGAATTTTTTCAAATCCAGCTACGAAGTCGCTATGTCTTCACAGTATATTTGAAAAAGAACTTTACGGGAAAGTGGTTGCGGGGGCCGGATTTGAACCGACGACCTTCGGGTTATGAGCCCGACGAGCTACCAGGCTGCTCCACCCCGCGCCTGAAACGTGGCAAATTTTACTCGTTTTGGGTAAAAAATGCAAATAATGCTGGGATTTGGTACCGAGGACGGGACGTTAAATCGGCGTTCAGTATATTGATAGTTAACCCCGCCTGTCAACCCTGCATCCACCAGGGCAAACCAGAGGAATTTTTTACAAAAAAGACACGAATCTCTTCCGGTCACCGACAAAAGATGATTAAATGAAAACTCACTTATTTTGCATAAACATGCAAAGAGAGCGAGAGCAGCCTCTCATCTGTCCATCAAGCAGGGTTTTATTTTATGACGACGATTCTCAAGCATCTTCCGGTAGGACAACGTATAGGCATCGCTTTTTCTGGCGGCCTCGATACCAGCGCTGCACTGCTGTGGATGCGCCAAAAGGGAGCGGTTCCTTATGCATATACTGCGAACCTCGGTCAGCCAGATGAGGAAGACTACGATGCCATTCCTCGTCGCGCCATGGAATATGGTGCAGAGAACGCACGTCTGATTGATTGCCGTAAGCAGCTGGTTGCTGAAGGCATCGCTGCCATTCAGTGCGGCGCTTTCCACAATACGACCGGTGGCCTGACCTATTTTAACACGACCCCGCTGGGACGTGCGGTAACCGGCACTATGCTGGTTGCGGCCATGAAAGAAGATAACGTGAATATCTGGGGCGACGGTAGCACCTATAAAGGCAACGATATCGAACGTTTCTATCGTTATGGCCTGCTGACCAATGCTGAATTACAGATTTACAAGCCGTGGCTGGATACCGATTTTATCGACGAACTGGGCGGTCGCCATGAAATGTCCGAGTTTATGATCGCCTGCGGTTTTGACTATAAGATGTCGGTTGAAAAAGCCTACTCTACCGACTCCAACATGCTGGGTGCGACGCACGAAGCGAAAGATCTGGAATTCCTGAACTCCAGCATGAAGATCGTTAATCCGATCATGGGCGTGAAGTTCTGGGATGAGAGCGTCAACATTCCGGCAGAAGAGATCACCGTACGTTTCGAGCGCGGTCATCCGGTGGCACTGAACGGACAAACCTTCTCTGATGATGTTGAACTGATGCTGGAAGCAAACCGTATCGGCGGACGTCACGGCCTGGGGATGAGCGATCAGATTGAAAACCGCATCATCGAAGCGAAAAGCCGTGGCATCTATGAAGCGCCGGGAATGGCACTGCTCCATATCGCTTACGAGCGTCTGCTGACCGGCATTCATAATGAAGACACGATTGAGCAGTATCACTCTCATGGACGTCAACTGGGCAAACTGCTGTACCAGGGCCGTTGGTTCGATCCGCAGGCACTGATGCTGCGTGACGCGCTGCAACGTTGGGTGGCGAGCGCCATCACCGGCGAAGTTACGCTGGAACTGCGTCGTGGTAATGACTACTCCATTCTGAATACCGTCTCTGACAACCTGACCTATAAAGCAGAGCGTCTGACGATGGAGAAAGGCGAGTCTGTGTTCTCTCCGGACGATCGTATTGGCCAACTGACCATGCGCAACCTGGACATCACCGATACCCGCGAGAAACTGTTCAACTACGTTGAGAACGGTTTATTGTCGGCAGGCACCGGTAACGGTCTGCCGCAGGTAGAGAACCTGGAGCACAGCGACAAGAAGTAATCGCTTAGTTGAAATGCATAAGGCGTCCGATGGACGCCTTTTTTTATGGGGAGGTGTCGGGCAGACAAGATCAGCGCCAACCGTCCGGAGAACGACACAAAGTACAGACGAAAAAAAAGACGTCTTGCGACGTCTTTTTTCTGGAATATTGGTACCGAGGATGGGACTCGAACCCACAAGCCCGTTAGGGCACTACCACCTCAAGGTAGCGTGTCTACCAATTCCACCACCTCGGTACAGATACTTCTCTTAGTGTGGGATATCGCTGGTCGGCTTAGCCGGTTCAGCTGGCTGAGTCTGCTCAGTTTTAGACGGAGCACTCAGATTTTCCCACTCGCTTCCTTTACTGGTCTTGTTGCTGTTGATATTACCCAGCGCCAGACTGATGATGAAGAACAATGTCGCCAGAACCGCCGTTGAACGGGTCATGAAGTTCGCAGAACCACTTGAGCCAAACAGCGTACCGGAAGCGCCTGCTCCGAAGGAGGCTCCCATATCAGCGCCTTTACCTTGCTGCAGCATGATCAGCGCTACAAGAGCGATGGCTACAATAAGGAAAACAACTAAAAGAGCTTCGTACATAATCAACCTGTTCCTTGCGGATTTGCCGCATACCAATGCTTCGACCAATTAGCAGGAAATCGTGTTTCCCACTGAAGCGGGTGTGAATACTAACCAAAGCGAATCACCTTCGCAAGGGCATTTTCAGTGCATTGTATCAACTGCGGAAAAAATCAGCAAAACGAAATGAAAACCCACCTTAAAACAAGGCACTGATGCCGTTAATGGTTACTTTTTCGCGTTTACATCGCTGCTTTGCACTTTCTGAAGTTTATATTTGCCGAACTTTTTCACGATCCGCCAGTTGCCGTCATCCGTTTCAACGATCTCCTGGGGCGAATACATCGCCATTTTACGCCCAATGCGAACGCCAAACTGCAGCGTTTCGCCTTCACCGGCGACAACCGCAATCCTGGGAGTCATATCGACAGGTTCTGGTGCGGGCGCAGGCGTAGCAACGTCGTCAGCGCGGGTGGCGCGTCGCTCAGCTTCAGGGTCCAGACGATCAAACAGCAACGTCATGGGATCCAGCAACTGATTATTGTGGCCGATCTCCAGATGAAGATGTGGTCCATCGGTACGGCCCGTACTTCCGGACAGCGCGATGATATCGCCTTTCTTCACGTACTGATTTTTCACATACAGCATTTTATTCAGATGGAGATACCGGCTGCTCCAGCCATCCGCATGGCGTATCGTCATATATATGCCGGTGACAGGGCCATAACCTGTCTCCACTACCATTCCATCCGCAATCGCCAACACGTCGCTATTGGCTGAGGCGCGTAAATCGACCCCTTCATGCCGCATAAACGAGTGAATAATGGGGTGATAGCGCATGCCGTAAGGCGACGTTACAAAAGGTTCGTTCTTCAAAGGGAAGATAAAATGTTGTCCCTGCGCCTGCTGCGTTAAAAGTGGTTTCCAGGTGGGGGCCGGTGCGCTACTCGTCGGAATAGTGGCATTCATCACCGAGAAAACATTGCTCGCTGCCGTTCCACCGTCCATCTGCACGGTTTCATCGTCTGATGCCGTATCCGTTACCACATCGACCGTTTCCGAATGACTCGAAGACGTTTTTTCAACTCTCAGCTGTGCCGGATCAAAAGCAACCTCTTCGGCTTCCCCTTCATTCACGGGTTCGGGTTGGGGCCTGCTCAACGTAAACGCATTCTCGCAGGAGATCGAACCGGAATAATTAAGTTCAGTCGTATGATTCCAGTTTGCCAACATACGGCGCATAACATACTGCGAAAAACAGTAGTCCGGCCCGGGGACGTAGACCGCCAGAGGACGTAAATAAGATGGCTTTGGCAAATAACGACCTAACCACGCCTCATAATCGGTTGCAGCGGCATACGCGATGCTCTGCAACGCGTCGCTGCACTGTGCTTTCGCAGGCGGGGGCAACGCCAGATTATCAGGATGGGTCTCCCGGGCGTGAAGCACCTGGGTTAAATGGTGAAACGTGGGATATAAGCACTCTGCGCCCACCGACGATGTCGGATGCAGCGTCAGCAGCACGCCCGACAGAAGCAAAAAAGACATTAATTTAGCACCTCCATGTGCATGATGATGACGGCAGCGATCGCAATGGCCGGGCCAAAGGGAATATAACCGCCATCGGTTTCCTGACTGTTACTGCGCCGGGCCATCAGCCAGCGTAAGAAAAAGAACAACACCCCCAGAGCGGCAGACCCCAGCATCAGATGGGCGATATTTTCACTCCCCACCCAGGCCGCACAGGCCGCAAAGAGTTTGACGTCCCCGTTGCCGAAGCCTTCTTTGTGGGTTATCCATGTGAATCCTCTCGCCATCACCCAGCTAAAGGCCCAGATAATCGCCGCACCGATAACACAATCCCTGGGTGAAACCGGGATGATGTTCCTGACTGAGGCAATCAATCCCGCCCACAGCAACATATAAACCAGACTATCCGGCAGAAGAAAGGTTTTGTAATCGATCATTGCCAGCGTGTAGAGCAGACTAAAAAAGAGTGCGACAAAGGCAATTTGCAGCAAGCTGTAGTGCGGGTAATAGCAAAACACCAGCAGGAAATACCCTACCCCGATCAGCGCTTCGCTTAAGGGATACTGAAAGGGGATAGTGCATTTACAGCATCGACACTTTCCGCGCAGCAGCAGCCAACTGAGCACGGGTATGTTGTCCCAGGGTTTAATATTCGTCTGACAAACAGGGCAATGCGAGGGCGGCCACCACAGATTGACATCCGGCAACGTTTTCAGCGTTTCGTCATCCGCGGTTTCACGGAGCAGCATGACGGGTAAACGATAAATAACGACGTTCAGGAAGCTACCAATCAGTAGCCCCAACCCTAACGCCAGCCAGGGGTAATACGGCGCAAATAACGCTTCCAGGCGCATTGTTGATTCCCTTATAAATAAACTTGCACAGTATCAGAAGACTCTTTATCGATATAACCGGGGGGTGTACCGAACATGGCCTATATTCGCCGATAGCCACCATAAGCAGCAATATTCACACCGCAATGAAATTATCGGCAGAATTTCTTGACATTCATTTGAGTGATATTAACCACCGGCTGTCTTGGATAATGTATCCATCAATGCGAAGAGCGCGATAAAGACCCACACCACACAGCCCCCCAGAATAACCGTCGCCAGGTTTTTTAATAATCCTGCCAGCTTCTTGATATATTCCTGAATATGGTCACGAGACCGATCCGATACCGAACGTAATACCTCGTTAAATGAAGGTAACTCTGCATAGAGACTAATATTCAGTAACTCTTCTTTACCGAGCAAGCCTGTGGATAAGGCTTTACTGTAGTGGATCCCCTGAGCCATTTTGTCATTCATGACATCAATATGCCAACGGAGCCAGCGGTTCGCATTCAGGCGTACAATGTGTAATGAGTCGGTCAAGGGTATTCCGTTACTGAGCATTAACGCCAGGTTGTTCAGAAATACCGACGAGGTTAGCTGTTTATAGGTCGAAAAGGGCAAGACTCTGTCCAGAACTTTTCCGCGGAATTTGCCGCTCAGATTCGCCATGGCAATTTTCGAAATGAACACAAAGGCCACAAATCCAATCAGAATCTTCATCCACAGCCCCTGGTAGAGGGCGGTCCCAAAGTTATAAAGGTTTTGCGTTACCCCGGGCCACTTTTCGACGGGTACAACGGACGCAAACGCTGGAAATACCTTTTGCGAGTAACCCGCAATCACAATCAGCGACAGCGTGATCATGATTAACGGGAAAACCAGTGCGCCAACGATTTTCTTACGCAGCTCATCGTTGTAGTTGATGACCGCCACCAGCGTCAAAAACCCTTCTGCCAGGCTGCCACTTTTTTCCGCCGCCGTTATTACGCTCAGCTCAGAGTTGGGAACCACATCAGCGAACACGGCTGATACCGATACCTCCTGCTTCATCTGCAGGATCACTTCGCCTAATTTATTACTAAAGCCTCTGCCGAGTAACTCACGCCCTTCCGTTTGCAGTTTTTGCAGGGAGTCAAACAGCGGCAACCCTGCGCTGATCATATCCGCACAAAACTGGTAGAGATACAGGCGCTGTTTTTTACCGAATTTTTTCAACGATCATCTCCAGATCTTCTTCAGCCATCTCACCAAATTCCATGGCGAACCATGCAGCATCAATGCGTCCTTTCAGCACGTGCGACATCACTTTTTCACGAATTTCAAACCCCTCGGTCAGACCGTTTGCGGTATCACGCTTTTTACGCCATAGCGTATAAACGTTCAGCCACTCCTGACGCGAAATCGCCGCCATCTCTTCATAGGTTGGCAGGAAATACTCCATGGCCAGCTGACGCCCTTTGATACCACTTTGTCGGCACTGCTCGCACCCGCCTTCACCTGCCGTATAAAGGGTAAACTCCTTGCCACGGATGGTCTTTTTACCCATCTCGGTTTTGCAGTTTTCACACAGTACCGGGACCAGTTTTTGGCATTGCAAACCCGCCACAAAACCGGGGGTGGAGAGCTTGTCGCTGCCAATGCCCAGGGCAGACATACGTTGAAGCAACGAAACAATGTTCCCGGCGTGCACGGTGGTGAAGCAGTAGTGTCCACTCTCCACCGCCCCCGCCAGCGCGTTTGCGGAGACATTGTCACGAATCTCCCCCACCATCAGAACGTCAGGGTCGCGTCGTAAAGCCGATTTGATCGCCGCATGGAACCCCCCGCCGGAAACGTCGACCACCGAACTCTGTTTAGCGCCGTAAATTTGATATTCCACGGGGTCCTCAACCGTCAGGAAACAGCCGCGATCCTCGTAGCGGTTGATTTGCAGCCATTCCATCAGGTTTTTCAGGGTGGTGGATTTACCCGAACCGGTGGTCCCTGCGATTACATAGGCGCCATAGGGATTACTGAGGATTTTTTTCAAATCCACAATCTCTTCCGGCGAAACGCCTATTTTTTCCAGCGAGCCTATATTCCCCTTTTGCAGACCTGAGGGAATGATACGCAGCACTGCATGGTAGCAGTCTGCCGTTTCACCAAAGATCGGGAAGTGCGCATAGCGGAAGCGATACGGCTTGCCCGACAGGTTGTAAAGGATGTTCGCATTCTGCGGAATAGCACGGTTCCAGGTGGTATCACGGGTTGTCGCCTCTACGTTATAGAGCACGAAAACCAGCTCATCACACTGCTGGGACTTGATCTGCATAAACGGCATAAGTACGCCGTTCACACGGGCTTCAAATAAGGCTAAAACGTCGTTGCGCGTAATATGTAAGTCGCTTGCCCCCATACTCACCACGCGCTGCAAAATGGCTGCCAGGCGTTTTTGCGTATCGGTGATATCGATATTTTTATTGGCGTCACTGAGAAGTTTCAGTGAAACATGTTCAACGACACGGTAGTAATCCTCTTCGGCGACAAGCGCCAGGCCAACGACCTGCCGCTTGTGCTGAGACACCAGTCTCGACACCTGAATCTGGAATTCAAACAACGTGTCGATGCTTAATGATGTCACGACCAGGTAATCGCGCTCTTCGGTGGTTGCCGTAAAGCCAATACCGTCGAATTCCAGGTAAGTCCATTTTCCAGCGAGTAAGTCGTCGGCTGAAATTCGCACAAAATCAAGCATTACTGCCCCTTTTCTTCCGCGATAACCACCGACTTACGATCCTTCGCAAGCTGATAGTAGTTGCCATCGATAGCGAACGTTTCGCCAGGGCGAACATAACGCAGTGACCCACCGCTGGTGACCGCTACACGGTTCGCACCGCCAATGTTCGCTTCCAGGACTACACGTGGCATATCAACCGGAGGCGCGCTTTGTGGTGCGGCCTGCGGTTCCTCCGCAGGACTTTGTACAGGTGCAGATACCACAGGCGCCGGTCTCATTTTGTCTTCGCCACGGAGTTTGCGGATCTGGCTCTGCAGTTTTTCCAGCTCAACCTGTTGGGAGAGCTTGCGACGTTGCTGCTCGTAGACGAAATCATCTTCGGCCATTTGCGCGAGGTGGTTTTGCACCTGAGTCGTGTTATCGACAGCAGCCGGTTTTGCGTCGACGTTTTGCGCGCCAGGTTCCCCTACAGCCTCCATCGCCGCGTTAGGCTTCATTTCCGCATCGCTTTGGACGGGTTTGCTGGCAACAGATGGCGTAGCCGCTTGTGTTTGCGGAGCCGTTGCTGCAGAAGCAGAAGCACTGCTCTCTTTTTCCGAAACGTTTTTGCCAGCTTGTTCGACGCTTTTCGGCGTTGTTTGCTCACTATGAGACGGTGCCTGGGGCAAATCCGTCGTAGGTGCTGCCGTTGCGTTACCCACCACCAGTGTCAGTGCGCTTGTCACGACGATTGATTTCAGCCTTTTTTGCATACCAGATCTCCTGAAATTTTCATTCCCTTGTCTTGCGACTCAATTTTTTTCACTAAGAAAGCATCACGATAGGCCTGCTTATAAAGCAAAATCTGTAAGTTTGTTAAATCGTCTATGCCTAAAGCGGAGGTGTCACTTTTAAGCTCCATCTCCCACTTTCCGGTCATCAAACCATACGCTTTCACTTTTCCTGAAAGCTGCGACTCAAGCTCACCTACAGTTGTTTTCGGCATTGTTTTAATCACAATCTCACCGGCTTTTTTGGCTTTGCTTTCTTTACCTACCCCTTTCACCATTGAGTTGTATGTAACGAGGTACGAAACCACATCACTGCATGAGGAAAGCGGGAGCGGTTTTTTATGTTTATAGGCCTCGATAAGCGAATTTTTATTCAGCCTCGACTCAATTTTGTCGAAGCTAAAATCCCCTTTCTTCTTATCGCCACCTTTTTTCTTTTTAATCACCATCGTAGGTGGGTAGTCTTTTCCCCAAAATATTTTATGGGGTAATACCCAGATTGCACCCGGTGATATTTTGTATTCAAAGCGACAGTTTTTTGTATCGCAGTTGAACATCCTGCCATCGAGGGGCGCAATGCTGATACGTTCATCGCTTTTCTTGAGTTCGTTTAGCACGACGACTGTCTGGTCAATATCCGCCCCTTCCAGCGAACTGGAATAGAACTTGTTGACCGAGTCAATGTCGTCTTTTAATTTTTTCGCGGCCTGCTGCTGACGGGCCGCGGCTTCTTCTTTGGCTTTTTGAGCAGGCATGGTGACGAAGTAATACCATCCGCCCGCACCGCCTCCACCAATAAGCACTAAAGTAAAAATAAGGATCAGCAGCAGTTTTAATTTTGAAACCGCACCGTTCTTATCTTTCCAGAAATACATTCCTTCAAGCATAGGGTTATCCTGTCACAAAAAAATGAAGCGACAATGCTAAAACCAATAACAGGGCTAGCCCGCCAGTAAAAATAGAACCGATAATGATTTGACGTCGACGCTTCAGTCGCGCCTGTCTGGCACAGCATCGCTCCACAACCGCATTAATCTGGATCTCTTCCAGTGGCGTTACTTCCAGATGGCTGTAACTATCCGGATGCTTCATTAACTCATCAAAAAGTTCTTTGCTGATAAAGCAGTCGGTACCGCTGACAATACGGCCCTCATCAATGATCAGGAAGTACGTTGTCGAATCGTTTTCATGCGAAAAATAGATCCCATCGCCGTAGAGTTCTTTCACATACAGGGCAAACGGCTCATAAAGCGTGGACACTTTCGTGCTGTACCCGATCGCGAGCTCGCCAGCGCTATCTTTATAAATCAGCCGGCGGTACGCTTTCATCATTCCTCTGAATGACGCCTGCTCCGCGGGCTGTAAATTTTCCAGGCTGGCGGGCTCCCAGTAGAGCCCGGTCAAAATATTATTCTTAAAAAGAATGTTATTCATGGTGACGTCACTCAGTCATCGCGGGAGGTAATTGGCTGGCGATAATAGTCCACCCCTACCACCATCAGCACCGTTGCAACACCTTCATTGCTCTGATCCTCTGCGCCCAGAACCTGATATTGCAGACCGTCTTTGGTATTTTTGACTTCGTATTTCCCGACCACCAGTAAATCCCCGGGCTTGATAATGGAGGAGTTAAAGGATTCGGTGGTGCTCACATTCGGCAACTGGACATCATCGTATTCATCGATCGAATTCAGGAAACGCTTAGTGAAGCCACTGACCACTTCGATGCGCCCATCAGACAGCACGCGAGGCGTAATAATAAAGCTGGTACCGGTGACGATTTCAGATGTTTCAACGTCTACGTTCACCTCACCATTGTCATCCGTGGTACGCGTTCTGCTGGACACATAGAACTGTGACTGGGTCATGTTCACCGGCACAGGCATATTGTTACGCGTGATGAATGAGCCACTTTGCAGCGATTCACTTCCCGTTAATTTGTACAACGCATCCAGACCGGCGTTGATGTCAACGTGGCTATTTTTCCAGCCCGCAGAGATGCCGCCAGCCAGATTATCGAACAGACTGCTGGTGAGGTTAATGGTGTTGTGCGCGTCGCCATATTTGAAATCTAAACCGCCACCTAAACTCTTCTCTTTCGCTTTATCAACGATATAGATACGGTAGGTGATAATAAACTGACGGCTGTTATCCGCTTTATATTTGTCTAACGCTTTGCTCAGGGCTTCGTATTCAGATGGACGGGTATTGACCATCAGAATGGACGAGTCTTTAAACAGGTTGTAGTTACCGGAGGTGACATAGTTTTTCGCCATGTCTTCCACGTCATCCCAGAACGAGGATTCGAACTTGGTTTCCGATTTACCTTTCAGACCACCGCTTGACGTCGCCTGGTTACCCGACAGGTCCAGCGTGGTTTCGGTGGAATTATTCTCACCATAGAAATCCAGACGGATGGCGTAGGTCTCAAAGACGTTAACTTTAAGGATATTGTGTTCATCCAGCTTGGTACTCACATCATACAGAGAGTTGATATAGCTCATAAACTCTTCGAATGTGCCATCAAACTGGACGGAGCGCGGCGTGTCCCAGGATGCGTCATCCGTTTTAGCGCCGTTACTGCCGATAGCCGATGAATTAATGCGGAAGCTGATCCCCGTTTGCGTGGAGACGGCATCCAGAATAGTGGACAGCGACGCAGGCTCATACGACGCAATCTTAACGTGCTTGCCCATCAGCTTTTGCTGTTCAACGCTGTACTGAACCTTTTGGCCCAGAAAAGCGGTGTTATATTTTACGTAGGGCTGTGTTTTGGATGAATCTACGGTGGTGGCATCATTCGTATGTGCCTGCACCGCTTTATCGATATCATATTTCTTTTCGAAATTACTCACGCATCCCTGCACTAAAAACGCCAGCAATAACATACCTGTTTTGAGTTTCATTCATTTCATCCAATTACATTTCATCAATAACGATGACACGGTTCTTTTCGTATTTTTTAACCACTAAACCATAGTTCTCAGAAAAAAAGAGATTGCCTAATGACTGCAATACCTCATCATCCGTTTTTCCTGAAAGCGTAATAGTGTTGTAAATAAGGTAATCTTTTTTACTGTTCCAGAAGAGCTTATAGCCGTTGGCCGTTACCCACATTTTAATGTCCTGGCTAAGCAGTTCATTTTCATGCATCACCAGCGACGTAACGGCTCGACTGGTTGCCGTGCCTGTCGTTTGCGTGTCGGCGGCGAACGGATTCACCGCCGCTGGCGCCATGGCAACCGGGGCCGAGGGGGTATTCCCCTGGATCATTGCCGCATCGTTGCTGGTATTCACGGATGCCTGAGCCGCACCCATGCTGAGCAATAAGGCAACCGCCGCCCCCGCCGGGAGGGCTTTTCTGAAATTAAATTTCTTCATACATTCCTTTACCTGAATTAACTTATTGATATTGCTGCGTGTCTAAAATATCTGCCGGGGTGCCATCCTGTGGAAGGGTGCTGCACCAGGTGGTGAACACATATGACATAGTCGGGTTCAATACATTACGGCCTTCTCCGGTGTCTCCGTCAAACATGCCCATGGTTGCACTCACCACCCAGACGTATTTGTTTTTTTCATAAATGTAATGACCTCCTGCATTTTCATAATCCCCCCCCCATCCTTTTGTATCTTGCTCAGCAAATTCCACCTGCACAGAGATACCGCCAAACTGGCCTAATTTTTGCACTCCGTCTGAGTTCAGCAATGCACGCGTTTTGCTCAGATCGCCATATAGCGCTGAAGCTGCTGTACCCGGGTTACTTGTATTTCCACCGGGAAAGGCTGAGATAGATGAGAGCGCTGCAGCCATGCGCGGATAGAGTTTACGCACGTATTTGTATTTGCGGACCTCGCCTTTGTCATCGACCAGGGGTTGGCCATTTGCATCGCGTAAAATAATATCCTGCTCTAACTGCGGACAGGTCTGCACAGGGAAACGATATCCATATATATTTTCTTCATACCAGCCAGTAGAATCAGAACGACCTGCAGGCTTATCGCTATAGGGTTGGTAGGCCGGCAAATCGGGCTTATTTCCGTGATGATCTATATCATAGCCCACGGCGCTTCCGTCGGGATTCCATCCATCAATTGAAGCATCACTGTAAGACATCATCGCCGGGGTGGTGAGCTCAAAAGCATCCCAGGTATGAATCGAGTAATCACGACCCCAAGACTCATTCTGGCCAGAGATCCAATCGTTCATGGTAATTTCTGCAGGGAGACCTTTATAAAGATAAGGCACCGGTTTCCCGTCCTCATCAAATACAATTTCCCCATTTTCGCGCTTGAAGATAAACACGCGATTTGCGGTGTTTTCCGATACCAGGTTGGCTTTCAGGGTGCCGGGCATCACGCCGTTTTTCTTACCGGGATCGGTCATCTCCAGCGCCAGAACGCTCTGCTCGCCGTGCGCGCCAGTGCCTTTATTGTCGTCATAACACAGCTTCACGCCGTTCTCGCCCTGCGTCCAACAGACCTTACCGCCGCCCGCGCCGCTGTTGCTGGAGTTATCATTGGTATCGATCGTAAAGCGAATGCCAAATTCACCGGTGGTGTACTGTTTTAAGGCATCCAGATTATTGGCGATAGCGCCGAACTCAATGGGCGTTTTACCGTCTTTCGTCTGCTTCACGACCATCCAGTGCGCGTTGGTCGAATTACGATGGACCAGCATGGCATGGCTTATATTAATTCCGGCTTTAGACAGCGACTCGGAAAAATGAGGATAATAATCCACAAAGAAGTAATCGCCTTTTTTTTGCTCTTTTTTGAATCTGACGATGACATCAATACGGTTGATATCGTTAGCACGGTCGCTATTTTTCTCTTTACTGCCCGCAAAGCCGATACGCTCAATGCTCGGCATCGAGTTTTTGGCCGTATTACGCATAAAGCAAGGCAGGTACTCTTTTTCAAACTCATAATCAGACTTCAGCGTGACATCACACTTTTTGCTAAGGAAGAGATAACGCTTCTGATTTTTACTATTGTTATAATCGCCCCACAGGTAATAATAATCTTCACTTCCCGTGTCGACATCGTCTAATTCGTTGGTAATACGGACCCGATAATCTGAAGTCGGTTTTGGATCATCTTCATTATCTTCATACAGCGGGTTAGGAATTTCATCCGGCTCATCGTAAAGGGCAATTTCGTCGTCATCCACGAAATTAAGCACCCCTTTCATTTCAGCAACAATGGCATCCGACACATTTTGCTGAGCAATGCTTTCTGCTTTTTTACGCGCATATTGGGTATACATCACCATCACGCCGCCGGCTATCGCCAGCACGATAATGATTTCCAGTAAGCTAAACCCCGAATCCTTTCTGTTGCGCATACGCTTATTACCCTGTTTCACCATCAAAAAAGCACCTGCCAGATGGCAGGTGCTCTGGATACTTTAATAATGATTATTTGCTACCGAAGATCACGCCGTTGGTAGCACCTTGATCGTTACATACGTCTTTATTCACGATCGCAGCTGCGTTGATTTCGCCAGACGTCAGAGTCTTGAGGATAGTCGTGGAGGTTTGTTCACTCAGAGAGTTAGTAAATGCCAGAGGCGTTGTAGAACCTGCTGGTACGCCAGTTACGGCTTCAACATAATCCCACTGGTTACCCATTTCAGAGATCAGGTTGCGACACTCTTCTGTTTCCAGACCGTTAACCAGCAGCACAAAGGCTTTTTTCTGTGAACTGGTACCATCCAGAGTGGCGTTTGTCATCTGGAATGCATCGTTAGAAATACCGTTGAAGGATTCGTCCGGAGAAATTTTGCCCAGTTTAACCAGAGTAACAATTGGCGTATCTAAGTCAGAACCTGCAATAGTGGATTTAGTCAGACCCGCAACACCGCCTTTATCTTCTGGATAGCTACCTTCGTCTTTGAAGGCTTCAGTCATTGAGGTACGAATGCTGTTGGCGTTGTTTTGAATGTCAGACAGATCCTGCGCGGTGAATGCACGCTGAGCCAGGATAACCACGCCCGCTGCGATTACGCCGATAATACCTAATACAATAATGATTTCCAGTAAGGTCACACCGCGCTGCTTACGCATTTCCTGCAGTTTCGCTGCCTTGCGGTTCAATTTCCCTTTGAAGTTCCAAACCAAACTATTCATTCTGTTTTCCTTAAATATTAATTTTTGCTTCCCAAGAACCCTCTCAGGAATAGGCGCATTATAGTGACGACAATCCCAATAAAATAGAGATCGTCCCCGCATATAGGATTATATTTAGGAAAAAAGTTAAGTGGTTAATTTATCTAATAAACATTTCACCCACGAATTCAGAATAAATTAATTATCAATTAAGAATAATTTAATCACGTAGAAGTTAATTACAATTTTATATATTATTACACACGTTATGTAAAGAAAAGGCCGCTATATGAGCGGCCTTTTAAACGATCTTTTAGTTAGCAGGCTTTCACCGCATCGGCAATACGGTGTGCAAATTCAGTGACCTGCGCTTCATCTTCACCTTCAACCATCACACGAATCAGTGGCTCGGTACCCGATTTACGCAGCAGCACGCGGCCACGAGACCCCAACGCGGCTTCAACGTCGGCCATGACCGCTTTGACGTTGTCGTTTTCAAGCGGGTCACCGTTACCGGCAGCAAAGCGCACGTTAACCAGAACCTGCGGGAACATTTTCATGCCGCTGCAGAGATCGTGCAGGCTCATGTGATTGCGTACCATCGCCGCCACCACCTGAAGACCCGCAACAATGCCGTCACCCGTGGTGGTTTTGTCGAGCAGTATAACGTGACCGGAGTTTTCGGCCCCAATGCGCCAGCCTTTCTCCTGCAGTTTTTCCAGTACGTAGCGGTCACCCACTTTGGCACGTACAAACGGAATACCCAGCTGCTTCAGCGCCAGCTCCAGACCCATATTACTCATCAGCGTCCCTACTGCACCGCCACGGAGTTGACCCTGACGCAGCCCTTCACGGGCAATGATATAGAGGATCTGATCGCCATCGACCTTCTGACCTTCGTGATCGACCATGATCACCCGATCGCCATCGCCGTCCAGCGCGATCCCAAGATCGGCTTTCTCGGCCAGAACACGGGCCTGCAGCGCGCGCACATCGGTTGCACCCACTTCTTCGTTGATGTTCAGACCGTCAGGCTCACAGCCGATGGTAATGACCTTCGCACCCAGTTCACGAAACACATTTGGCGCGATGTGGTAAGTCGCCCCGTTTGCGCAGTCCACCACGATTTTCAGGTTACTCAGGCTCAGCTCGTTCGGGAACGTGCCTTTGCAGAACTCAATGTAACGCCCGGCGGCATCGACGATCCGGCTGGCTTTACCCAGCTCAGCGGAATCCACGCAGGTCAGCTCTTTTTCCATTTCGGCTTCGATAGCCTCTTCCACTTCATCGGGCAATTTGGTGCCTTCGATGGAGAAGAATTTAATGCCGTTATCGTAGAACGGATTATGCGAGGCAGAAATCACAATGCCCGCTTCAGCGCGGAAGGTGCGGGTGAGGTAAGCCACCGCAGGTGTCGGCATTGGCCCGGTAAACGAGGCAGAAAGGCCAGCGGCCGCCAGCCCGGCTTCAAGTGCGGACTCCAGCATATAGCCTGAAATACGGGTGTCTTTCCCGATAATGATTTTACGTGAGCCATGTCGCGCCAGCACTTTGCCCGCCGCCCAGCCGAGCTTAAGCACAAATTCAGGGGTGATAGGGGCATCGCCTACGCGTCCACGAATGCCATCGGTGCCAAAATATTTACGATTACTCATAGCGTTTGTTTTCCTTCGCTGACAATGTGGCTTCAACCACACGCATAGCTTCTACTGTCTCTTTCACGTCGTGAACGCGAATAATGTGCGCGCCCTGCATCGCCGCAATCACGGCGCAGGCAAGACTTCCACTCAGGCGTTCGCCTGGACCGATATTCAGCAGTTGCCCAATCATCGATTTCCGCGACATGCCCACCAGCAGCGGCAGGTCGAAATGGTGGAATTCCGATAAACGAGCAAGCAGCTCATAGTTATGAGACAGATTTTTACCGAATCCGAACCCGGGGTCGAGCAGCAATTTCTCTTTTGCGATACCCGCACGTTCACAGCGCGCGATCTGCTCAATAAAGTAGCGATTCACGTCGGCAAACACGTCTTCATAAGACGGTGCCGCCTGCATGGTTTTTGGCTGGCCCTGCATGTGCATCAGGCAAACGGGCAAGCCCGTTTCTGCCGCCGCTTCCAGCGCGCCTGGCTCGCTCAGAGAGCGAATATCATTAATGATGTGAGCGCCCACTCGCGCAGATTCACGGATCACTTCAGGTTTCGAGGTGTCCACAGATATCCAGACTTCAAAACGCTGGGCGATGGCTTCGACCACCGGAATAACGCGCGCCAGCTCTTCGTCCACGCTGACGTCCGCCGCGCCAGGACGCGTGGACTCACCACCAATATCGACGATGGTCGCACCGGCATTGATCATCAGATTGGCATGTTTGACCGCCTCAATCAGCGTATTGTGCGCACCGCCATCGGAGAAGGAATCAGGCGTGACGTTCAGGATGCCCATCACATGCGGATGAGAAAGATCGAGAACGGAATCCTGGGCGAAAAGTTTCATGGCATATCCCTGGTATTTACGGTTAAGCGGATAAGAAAAACCCCGGAGCAAGCTCCAGGGTTTTAGATGAAGATAACGACATGCTAAGCGGTGACTTACTTGTCGCCCAACTGTTCAGACATGGTGTTACCCGGGTTCGGCGTACGCGGTTCATCGACCGGACGCGGCGCACGCGGGGTGCCATTGTTGTCAGAATTGTTGGACGCGCCTGGGTCTTCCCAGCCAGCAGGTGGACGCACTTCACGGCGTGCCATCAGGTCATCAATCTGCGGTGCATCAATCGTCTCGTATTTCATCAATGCATCTTTCATGGAATGCAGAATATCGAGATTCTCGTTCAGGATTTCACGTGCGCGACCGTAGTTACGTTCAATCAGCGCTTTGACTTCCTGGTCGATGATGCGAGCCGTTTCATCAGACATATGTTTCGCTTTAGCGACCGAGCGACCCAGGAACACTTCACCCTCTTCTTCTGCGTAAAGCAGCGGACCGAGTTTGTCGGAGAAGCCCCATTGGGTCACCATGTTACGCGCCAGGTTTGTCGCGACTTTGATGTCGTTCGACGCACCGGTAGAAACATGTTCCTGACCGTAGATAATCTCTTCGGCCAGACGACCGCCGTACAGGGTCGAAATCTGGCTTTCCAGCTTCTGACGGCTGGCACTGATAGCATCGCCTTCCGGCAGGAAGAACGTCACACCCAGTGCGCGACCACGCGGGATAATCGTCACTTTATGCACCGGATCGTGTTCTGGTACCAGACGACCGATAATCGCGTGACCCGCTTCGTGGTATGCCGTGGACTCTTTCTGCGCTTCCGTCATCACCATGGAGCGACGTTCCGCACCCATCATGATTTTGTCTTTCGCTTTCTCGAATTCCACCATCGACACGACGCGCTTGTTACCGCGAGCAGCAAACAGCGCCGCTTCGTTGACCAGGTTCGCGAGATCGGCACCGGAGAAGCCAGGCGTACCACGCGCGATGATTGCCGCGTCGACATCTGGCGACAGCGGAACGCGACGCATGTGGACCTTCAGAATCTGTTCACGACCACGTACATCCGGCAGACCGACCACAACCTGACGGTCGAAACGGCCTGGACGAAGTAACGCAGGGTCAAGGACGTCAGGACGGTTCGTCGCGGCGATAACGATAATACCTTCGTTGCCTTCGAAACCATCCATCTCAACCAGCATCTGGTTCAGGGTCTGTTCACGTTCATCATGACCACCGCCCAAGCCTGCGCCACGCTGGCGGCCTACGGCGTCGATTTCATCGATGAAGATAATGCACGGTGCCGCCTTCTTGGCCTGTTCGAACATGTCACGCACACGAGATGCACCGACACCTACAAACATTTCAACAAAGTCAGAACCCGAAATAGTAAAGAATGGAACCTTCGCTTCACCCGCAATGGCTTTCGCCAGCAGCGTTTTACCGGTACCCGGAGGGCCGACCATCAGGACGCCTTTCGGGATTTTGCCGCCCAATTTCTGGAAACGACTTGGTTCACGCAGGTACTCAACGAGTTCAGCCACTTCCTCTTTTGCTTCGTCACACCCTGCGACGTCAGCAAACGTGGTCTTGATCTGGTCTTCGGTTAGCATACGCGCCTTACTCTTACCGAACGACATGGCACCTTTGCCACCGCCGCCCTGCATTTGACGCATAAAGAAGATCCAGACGCCGATAAGAAGCAGCATCGGGAACCAGGAGATGAAGATTGAAGCCAGCAGGCTCGGCTCTTCTGGTGGTTCGCCCACTACCTTGACGTTTTTAGTCAGAAGGTTATCAAGCAGCTTAGGATCGTTCACCGGGATGTAAGTCGTGTAACGGTTACTATCTTTCTTGGTAACGTTGATCTCACGTCCGTTGATACGCGCTTCGCGAACCTGGTCCTGGTTGACCTCTTGCAAGAAGGTAGAATAATCCACCTTGCGGCCATTCGACTCGCTGGGCCCAAAGCTCTGGAAAACTGACATCAGCACAACGGCAATGACCAGCCAGAGTATTAGGTTTTTCGCCATGTCACTCAAGGGATTAACCTCATATTACAACTGTGTTAAAAACAGCGTCAGGATACTCTATATCTCGCGTCATTCAAACTTTCGTTCGAAATCGACCAGCTATCACTTTCGCCCGGTCGCTACTATGTACACTTCACGTGAACGAGCACGAGAAGAGTCCGGCTTACGAACTTTGACCTTCGCAAACAGGGAGCGAATTTCCTTTAGATACTCCTCGAAACCTTCGCCCTGGAACACTTTCACTACAAAACTACCACCAGGCGCCAGAACATCACGAGACATTTCTAACGCCAACTCCACCAGATACATGGCGCGGGGGATATCCACCGCCGGTGTTCCACACATATTTGGGGCCATATCGGACATGACGACCTGAACTTTACTTTCACCAACCCGTTCAAGCAGTGCTTTCAGCACTAATTCATCACGAAAATCGCCCTGAAGGAAGTCGACACCGACAATGGGATCCATAGGTAAAAGATCGCATGCAATGATTCGCCCCGTTCCGCCGATCTGCGTTACCGCGTACTGGGACCATCCTCCGGGTGCTGCGCCGAGATCAACAACAGTCATTCCCGGTTTAAAGAGTTTGTCACTTTGCTGTATTTCATCAAGTTTAAACCAGGCACGGGAACGCAACCCCTTTTTCTGTGCCTGAAGAACATATTTATCGCTAAAGTGTTCCTGTAGCCAGCGGCTTGAGCTGGCAGAACGCTTTTTACCTGTCATTTCACTTTCCGTCCTGGTTCATCGTAGCTTGCCTGTGACGTAAATTTCTACGCAGCTATTTGGCGATATTAGGGAGATGGCGGTAGAATGAACCGTTTTCAATCCCAACGTAAGCAAAAATATACGATGAATCTTAGTACTAAACAAAAACAGCACCTTAAAGGTCTGGCACATCCACTCAAGCCGGTAGTCATGCTTGGCAACAATGGTTTGACCGAAGGGGTGCTCGCCGAGATCGAACAAGCGCTGGAGCACCACGAGTTAATCAAGGTGAAAATCGCCTCTGAAGACAGAGACACTAAAACCCTGATCGTGGAAGCTATCGTGCGTGAAACCGGTGCCTGTAATGTACAGGTTATCGGTAAAACGCTGGTGCTCTATCGCCCATCTAAAGAGCGTAAAATCTCGCTGCCACGCTAAGACTATCCTGAGTTGAACACATTTTCTGTGTGAAACCAGCGATTTCCTTTAGCAGGTGAGCAAAATGCCATGCTCCTTGAGTTGATAAAAGGCCGCTATGCGGCCTTTTTCCTTTCTTTACAATGTATCAACATCTTAGTCAGGATGCGAATTACAGGTAATCAACCTTAATAATTTCGAATTCGACTTCACCGCCCGGCGTGCGAATGACAACAACATCATCCTGCTCTTTGCCAATCAGGCCGCGGGCAATCGGGGAGTTCACTGAGATCAGATTCTGTTTAAAATCTGCCTCGTCGTCACCCACGATGCGATACGTCTGCTCTTCATCGTTGTCCAGATTCAGCACCTGAACGGTCGAACCAAAAATCACGCGGCCATTATTAGGCATCTTGGTGATATCGATCACCTGCGCGTTCGACAGCTTCGCTTCGATATCTTTAATGCGACCTTCGCAGAATCCCTGCTGTTCGCGTGCGGCGTGATACTCCGCATTCTCTTTCAAATCGCCATGCTCACGGGCATCAGCGATAGCAGCAATGATTTCGGGACGACGAACCGATTTCAGAAAATCCAGTTCTTCGCGTAGTTTTTCGGCACCACGTAAGGTCATCGGAATAGCTTGCATTGTTATACCTCTTAAACATTCCTGTTGGGAGCAGCATCACCCGCTCCGGCCCCTGAACTCACGATTGTCTGCACCGTGAGCGAGCCAGAAGCAAAAGAAAACTGACCCGGAAGCAAAGTTCCAGGTCAGCAGCAATTTTTCAATTTGATACGTATTTTACCGCGAAGTTCACTATGGGTCATCGTTTACTTTGCAGGGTATTGCACCGTAGTATGACGGTTTGTTTCCGGGTTGTTAGCGCGAGATTATGCGATTTTCCAGATTTATCATCGGATTGACTACCAGTTTAGCGTTCACTGCTCAGGCCGCGAACGTTGATGAGTACATAAATCAGCTGCCCGCAGGGGCCAACCTTGCACTGATGGTACAGAAAGTGGGCGCTCAGGCTCCCGACATTGACTACCACAGCCAGCAAATGGCACTGCCTGCCAGTACCCAAAAAGTTATCACGGCGCTGGCGGCCCTGCTGCAGCTTGGGCCTGATTTCCGTTTCACTACCACGCTCGAAAGCAAAGGGAGCGTAGACGATGGCGTGTTAAAAGGCGACTTAGTGGCACGCTTTGGCGGCGATCCGACGTTCAAACGTCAGGATATTCGCAATATGGTCGCCGTCCTGAAGAAATCAGGCGTCAAAAAAATCGAGGGTAACGTCCTGATTGATACCTCGGTGTTTGCCAGTCACGATAAAGCCCCTGGCTGGCCCTGGAATGACATGACGCAGTGCTTCAGCGCCCCACCTTCCGCTGCCATTATCGACCGCAACTGTTTCTCCGTCTCGCTGTACAGCGCGCCAAAAGCAGATGATTTAGCCTTTATTCGGGTGGCCTCTTACTATCCCGTGACCATGTTCAGCCAGGTGCGTACCCTGGCGAAAGGCTCACCTGATGCCCAGTATTGCGAGCTGGATGTTGTGCCCGGCGATCTTAACCGCTTTACGCTGACCGGCTGCCTGACACAGCGCGCCGACCCGCTGCCGCTGGCGTTTGCGATTCAGGATGGGGCAAGTTACGCCGGTGCAATTCTGAAAGACGAGCTTAAACAGGCAGATATTACCTACAGCGGCACGCTCCTGCGCCAGACGCAACCCAATGAACCCGGGACGGTGATTGCGAGTAAACAGTCTGCACCGTTGCACGATCTGCTCAAGATTATGCTGAAAAAATCGGACAACATGATTGCTGACACCGTGTTCCGCACCATCGGACATGCGCGCTTTGGTGTGCCAGGCACATGGCGGGCAGGATCCGATGCCGTGCGTCAGATCCTTCGCCAGCAGGCCGGGATCGATCTGGGCAATACCATTGCGGTCGATGGATCGGGTCTCTCGCGGCATAACCTGATCTCACCGGCAACCATGATGCAGGTGCTGCAATACATCGCCCAGCATGACACCGAACTGAACTTCATCTCCATGCTCCCGCTTGCAGGCTACGACGGCTCGCTGCAGTATCGTGCCGGTTTACACGCGGCCGGCGTGGATGGAAAAGTTTCGGCGAAAACGGGGTCACTGCAAGGGGTGTACAACCTGGCGGGCTTTATCACCACGGCCAGCGGGCAGCGTATGGCGTTTGTGCAATATCTGTCAGGCTATGCCGTTGAACCGTCCGACCAGCGTAACCGTCGTATTCCGCTGGTGCGCTTCGAAAGCCGTCTGTACAAAGATATTTATCAGAATAACTAAGCAAAACGGATGGCCTCTGACGAGGCCATCCGTCATATTACTTCTCTGCCGTTTTGTTCACGATCGGCACCACTTTTATTTCAATTAAGCCCACCCCCAGCCGCCGGACCGGTGAAATCAGGTACGAGCCCAGCACGCTGCCTTCGCGCGTCAGTTCGGGAGCAGGTGGGACAATATTCAGTAAACGCGTGTACATATCACCGGTAAAGTGCAGCGTCACCTTTGTTGGATCTTTACCGAAACGAGCATATTGCGTTTGATCGCCAATTTTGACCGCCACCGGTGCATTGATATTTTTGCCGAACGCTTTAGCTTCGATTTCAAGATTGAACTCCCGTGGGAAAGGTGCGTTGTACAGCAGCAGCACCGACGGTGCCATAAATGCATCCGACCAGCGGCCCCAGGATTCCTGTCGACTTAATCCCATCATATTTTCGATAAAGTTAGGGGTCCCTTCCAGCCCAAACTTGAACGAATCTGACGCATAACGAATATTCGTGGGATGAATTTTTAACTGCGACTGTTCCCACCGGTAACGTGCCGTATCCGTCGCGGTATTATCATTCAGGACCTTACCTTCGAAGCGATCTCCGTTCACTTTCTCTACAGTAATTTTACCGCCCATTTTCCCCTGGGTGAGGCACCAGTCCTGTGAAAGTGCGAATTCGTTACGCCAGACGTTGCCAGGGCGGAAACATTTATCGACCCAGATAAACTGCTCCCCCTCCGTTAACGTCGACAAAGACTGTCTGAGAGACATTACCTTGCTTCCGTCGTCTGTCATCGGTAATACCTGGTGGGGTTTAATATTGATGAGCAACGGCAGACCATAGCTATGGTCGTCGAACGTAAACGTATTTTTTTCTGTGTTGATAACGAACCGATCAATATGATCGGGCACTCCCCACAGGTTTCGAATGCTGTCTCCCCACGCATACAGTTTATTTTTAAAGTCCGGAACACTTTCAGAGAGGGATTTTTCACTCAGTGAGCTACGTCCAAGGCCAATCGCTTTTTCTCCCCCCAGCAGCTCCAGCACCGTCGCACCATTATCCAGGGTCGTTCTGGGTTGCGTCTTTATCGCGGGTTTGATGGTGTCACCAAGGATAAAAAAGAGATTCCGCCGTTCCATTTTATTAAGATAATCAATGGAAACTGCGGTACTTGCCATCGCCAGATGATCGGAAGAGAGCACAATTATGGTGTTTTTTGCCCAAGGGGAAGACTGGATTTTTTGCACAAACCGCGCAATATCTTCCTGACTGCAAAGTACCGAGCTCAATGCATCGGCTTTTTGCCCGTCGATCTGATAACTGTTCTTTTTACAGCCCGGTGAAATAAACCCCTTTGGTGGATGGGTATCGACGGTCAGGGTGAAGAGTGCAAAACGCTGACCCGCTGCGGACAGCTCGCTGAATTTTTGCCAGGCATTATCCAGGACGACATTGTCATAGAGCCCCCAGTTGTTTTGTACGTCAAAGTTGTCTTTTAAACCGGATTCATTCAACCCCCAGACATGCTGGATGCCATGCGCGCGGAAAAACGCATCTTTGTCGGCAAAGTGGGTATTCGCGCCCTGGAAAAACCAGGTCTCATAACCCGATTTTGTCAGAATATCGCCCAGACAAACGCTGTCAGGGTAAAAGGTATTACCGGCATTTTCTCCGCTAAAGGCGGTCGGTTTAAATAACGGCAGGCCACACTGGGACGCAACGAGCCCGGCGATGGTGAAGTCGGTCGCGGGCATCTGTTCCGTGTTTGAAAAATCGAGGCTTACCGCCCTTTGTTTATCAAGATCGGGCAGCAGGCCCGGGAAAACTTTCTCGTCAAAATAGGTTCTTTCAAGACTCTCGCCATAAATATAAACCAGATTATAGTGAGGTTTTTCGATGTTCTTAACTTTATTAACGTAATACTGAGCGAAGTCAGAACCATCCACTTTTTTATTGAGAAGCGTGCTGCCGCTGATTTGATATAACGTGGGGGACATCGCTACAGCCATTGTACCGGTGATACAGGCTAATAACGTAAACAGTTTATTTCTTTTAACGGTGGGTAATGCCTTACAAAGAAAAAGGTAAATAACGAAAATAATAACAGCACATGCAATTACTGTAAAAATGGAGGGCAAAATGTAATCACTGATTTCAGCCCCTTCCAGGGAGTCCGTCAGGGTGTAAAGCACGGCCTGACTGACGCCATCACCCGTAAAATGGTGACAGACAAGCCAAAAACCATCCATGACTACCGCACAAATCGTTAATATAAAAATAACCGTTGTGATGTATTTGTTTCTAATGGCTTTATAGCGATAAATAAAGGTTGCGCAAAGCAGGCATAGCCCTGACAGAGTCAATAAATTAAGAGATTCCATTCTTTCGCTCAATAACAGAAGGGCTGGCAAGCGGGATGCCAGTATCAGAATAAGATTATATCCTCTCTTTACTATTCACCCCATAAATTCCGGGGGTTTTAGGAATATATTAAGGGTAAAATTCCCATTCATGATGCTTTACAATTCGCTTAACACCGTCAGGGACTTATGCTTTCAGTCTGGGTAAGATAACGTACATACGCCCGTAGTCAGGTTTCTGCCATAATCAGGGCACAACATGGACATTGGACAGTGCAGCCAAGATGAAATTACTTATTGTTGAAGACGACATGCTGTTACAGGAAGGGCTTGCGCTTGCAATGGCCAATGAAGGGTTTGCGCTTGATTGTGCCAGCACGGCCGCCGAAGCGGATGCATTAATTCAAAGCGGTGAATACAGCCTGGTGATCCTTGACTTAGGCCTGCCCGATAAAGATGGAGCAACGCTGCTCACGCAGTGGCGTCGTCGCGGCCTGTCTAACCCGGTGCTGATCCTGACCGCGCGTGACGCGCTGGCTGACAGAATTAATGGGCTGGATTCAGGCGCCGACGATTACCTGGTTAAGCCTTTTGCGCTGGCTGAGCTACAGGCGCGCGTACGGGCGCTTATTCGCCGTCATCACGGTCACAGCGACAATATCCTTACTGACGGCGACCTCACGCTGAATTTGCACACACAGCAGGTGCTGTGCCGCCAACAGACGGTTGAGGTCACCCCGAAAGAGTTCGCCTTGCTGACGCGTCTGATTATGCGCACCGGGCAGACGGTGCATCGGGAAACACTGCAACAGGATATCTATTCCTGGCAGGACGATCCCGGCTCAAATACGCTGGAGGTCCATATTCATAATCTGCGACGCAAGCTCGGTAAAGACAGGATCAAAACCGTTCGCGGCGTAGGTTATCGCCTGGAGAACCAGAAATGAACAGTATGCGTCGGCGATTAATGGTGTTGCTGGCGGTTATCCTGCTGTTTTTTCAACTGATAAGCGTTATCTGGCTCTGGCATGAAAGCCGTGAACAAATCAGTTTTCTGGTGAACGAAACGCTCTCAGCTAAATCGCGAAATCAGCACGTTGAAAAAGAGATCCGGGAAGCTATCGCCTCGCTGCTGGTGCCGTCACTGGTGATGGTGGGCTTTACTCTGCTCTTCTCTTTCTGGGCGGTAACCTGGATAACGCGTCCTCTCAGCAGATTGCGCGAAAGCCTGGCCAACCGCTCGGCGGATAATCTTACGCCTCTTCCCATGTATTCGGACATGGAAGAGATCGGTGCCGTGACGACCTCGCTTAATCAACTGCTTGCCCGGTTGGACAATACCATCCAGCAGGAGCGATTGTTCACCGCTGATGCCGCGCACGAGCTGCGAACGCCCCTGGCAGGTATTCGGCTTCATCTGGAATTAATGTCGCAGTCAGGCTCGCCACAGGCAGCCACGCTGATTGCGCGTATCGATCAATTAATGCATACGGTAGAGCAGCTATTAATGCTGGCCCGGGCGGGACAAGCGATGGCGAGCGGTCATTACGATACCGTAAGCTGGACAGAGCAAATCATTGCACCGCTTTCCCTGGAAGAAGAGACGAAAGATCACACCGTCATCTGGCCACAAGAGAGTACTCTGACCGTGCAGGGCGACCCGGTATTACTGCGTCTGATGCTGCGTAATCTTCTGGAAAATGCCGCACGCTATAGCCCCGCAGGGACCACAATTACCGTCACCTTAACCGAACGGGAGGACGGGACACAAATTAGCGTAGCGGATCAGGGTTCAGGCATCGATGAAGCGCACAGACAATCCATTACCGAGCCGTTCCGCCGTCTTGACCAGCGCTACGGCGGCAGTGGGCTGGGGTTGAGCATTGTTCAGCGCATCCTGCAACTGCATCGCGGCTGTCTGACGCTTGAGGATGGCCCGGACGGTGGTTTAATTGCCCGCTGCTGGCTCCCGTCGACATTACGATAAAAAAAACCCCCTTCAGTCAGGAGGGGGTTCTTCAGAGTGTTAGTGCTTGTAGATGAATTCGACACCTTCTTCGTCGTCTTCGTCCCAGTCCTCATCCCACTCTTCATCGTCTTCAACTTCCTGCTCTTCAAGCTGCTGGCGATGGTAGTCATCCCACATGAACTCGACTTTCTCAGGCTGCTTGACGTCTTCTGCCTGCACGATTGGGTTTTCAATGATGAAGTTCATCACATCCCAGCACAGGTCTTTCACGCCAATCTGGCTTGCTGCCGAGATCAGGTAATATTTATCTTCCCAGCCCATCGCGTCGGCAATCGCTTTCGCTTTTGCTTCTGCTTCGCTCTTGTCCATCAGGTCGATCTTGTTGAACACCAACCAGCGCGGCTTGCCAGCGAGTTTTTCGCTGTATTTCTCCAGCTCACCAATGATGATGCGTGCATTATCAACCGGATCCGATTCGTCGATAGGATTGATATCGATAATGTGCAGCAACACACGGCAACGCTCAAGGTGTTTCAAGAAGCGAATACCCAGACCTGCCCCTTCAGCGGCGCCTTCAATAAGCCCAGGAATATCCGCGACAACAAAGCTCTTTTCGTGATCCATACGGACAACGCCAAGGCTCGGAACCAGCGTGGTAAACGGATAATCAGCGACCTTCGGTTTCGCGGCAGACACGGCGCGAATGAATGTAGATTTACCGGCATTTGGCATACCCAGCATACCGACATCGGCCAGCAGCATCAGCTCCAGCTGAAGATCGCGCGTATCACCCGGCGTACCCATTGTTTTCTGACGCGGGGCGCGGTTCACAGACGATTTGAAGCGGCTGTTACCTAAACCGTGCCAGCCCCCTTTCGCCACCATCAGGCGCTGACCGTGTTTGGTCATGTCACCCATGGTCTCGCCGGTCCCCTGGTCGATAACACGCGTTCCGACAGGCACTTTGATGATCACGTCTTTACCGCGTTTACCGGTACAGTCACGGCTCTGGCCATTTTGACCACGTTCAGCGCGGAAAGATTTCTCAAAACGATAGTCGATCAGCGTGTTGAGGTTTTCGTCCGCCTCTAACCACACGTCACCACCATCTCCACCATCGCCACCGTCAGGGCCGCCACGAGGAATATATTTTTCACGGCGGAAGCTCACGCAACCATTACCGCCATCACCTGCAACAACCAGGATCGTTGCTTCATCAACAAACTTCATTTTACTCTCCGTAACTCATTCGCCTGAGCGGGGGACTTCTACTACGACCGCTTCATTTTTGCGCCAACGCCCCCAAAGACGATGGCCAATAGCGGAATACATCGCACCCGCAACCACGACAAACGCACCGAGATAACCCAACAGGTTTAACATCGGTTTGACGAAGAAATCGGGCCAGGCCATTGATAACAAATCTGAAAATAACAACGTAAACAGCGGAGTCAGCGTAATTAATGCGCTCACCTGCGCTGCCTGCCAGCGCGCCATCGCTTCGGCTAGCGCGCCATAACCGACCAGCGTGTTAAGCCCACAAAAAATCAGGCACGCCAGTTGCCAGTCGCTGAGCTGAGTAATCACACCCGGCTTTGCTAACGGCATTAATGCAATAGTACATAAAGTGTACAGCAAAAAAAGGATCTGCGGTGAAGCCAGGCGGCGCAATAAGACCTTTTGTGCCACACCGTAACTGACCCAGACTGTTGCTGCCCCGACGCCAAAGATGACACCCCAGGTGTAATCTGTCAGTCGGGTAAAAATCTCTATCAAACTGGTGTTAAAAAACATCACCAGGCCACACAGCAGCATACTCGCCCCGACAATCTGCGTGCCTCGCATCTTTTCCTTCAGGATAAAGACGCTGGCGACCATCATGCCGACCGGTGAAAGCTGACCAATCACCTGCGATGCCGTGGGACTTAAATACTGCAGAGACGAGCTGAACAGAATGAAGTTACCGAACAGCCCACCTGTCGCGATAGCCAGAAGCACCAGCCAGCGCGGTTTGCGGAAAATCCGCAGAGGAGGCAATTTGCCTTTTATGGCCAGAATCGCCCCAAGGCCGATGCTCGCCATCAGGAAGCGATAAAAAACCACCGTTGGCGGCTCCATCACCTCCAGGACCTGCTTCATTGCAATGGGCAATGCACCCCAGCAAATCGCTGTTGTCAGCGCCAGGAGAATACCAATGCCAGCCTGCTGCTTCATGCCCGTTTTCCCTGCAGAAAATTTTACGGACTTCTAATGTAAAAAGCCCCGCAACACGTTGCGGGGCTTTAATCCGTTACCGGACCACGGAAACCTTACTCAGCAACGATGCTGATGTATTTACGGTTGTTCGGGCCTTTAACTTCAAATTTCACTTTACCGTCTGCTTTAGCAAACAGAGTGTGGTCACGACCGCAACCTACGTTGTTGCCCGCGTGGAATTTGGTACCACGTTGACGAACGATGATGCTACCCGCCAGAACGGTTTCGCCACCGAAACGCTTAACGCCAAGGCGTTTAGCTTCTGAATCGCGACCGTTACGTGTGGAGCCGCCAGCCTTTTTATGTGCCATTTAAATCTCTCCTCAGGTCTTAGGCGCTGATGCCAGTAATTTTCACATCAGTGAACCACTGACGGTGGCCTTGCTGCTTACGGTAGTGTTTACGACGACGAAACTTAACGATTTTAACTTTCTCGCCACGACCGTGTGCAACAACTTCAGCTTTGATAACGCCGCCATCAACGAAAGGAACGCCGATTTTGACTTCTTCACCGTTTGCGATCATCAGAACTTCAGCGAACTCAACAGCTTCGCCAGTTGCGATGTCCAGCTTTTCCAGGCGAACGGTCTGACCTTCGCTTACTCGGTGTTGTTTACCACCACTTTGGAAAACCGCGTACATATAGAACTCCGCTTCCGCGCACATCTTCGTATGATTCAGAGTGCGCTATAAATATTCACAATAGGGCGCGAATATTACGCAAAACGCGAGCCTTTGACAAGTGCTACAGTCAATACATGAAGAAAAAAAACACAACACGTACGGTAACGTTTATCTACGCCGTTTTTTCAGTACAATCAGCAATACTATAGAGAAACCAAAACCCTTCGTTAGCCCATTTGATATGTGGTAAACAGAACAAAGAAGCCCGGCATTTGCGATGAATTTAGAAAAAATCAACGAGTTAACCGCGCAAGACATGGCGGGTGTGAATGCAGCAATCCTGGAACAACTCAACTCAGACGTTCAGTTGATCAATCAGTTAGGCTATTACATTGTCAGCGGCGGGGGTAAACGCATCCGTCCGATGATCGCGATTCTGGCTGCGCGTGCTGTCGGCTATGAGGGAAATGCTCACATTACTATTGCTGCGCTGATCGAATTTATCCACACCGCCACGCTGCTGCATGACGACGTTGTGGATGAATCCGACATGCGTCGCGGCAAAGCAACTGCCAATGCGGCGTTTGGCAATGCAGCAAGCGTTCTGGTCGGTGATTTCATCTATACCCGTGCTTTCCAGATGATGACCAGCCTGGGCTCGCTGAAGGTACTGGAAGTGATGTCTGAAGCTGTTAACGTCATTGCAGAAGGCGAAGTGCTTCAGCTGATGAACGTCAACGATCCAGATATCACCGAAGAAAACTACATGCGCGTCATCTACAGCAAGACGGCGCGGCTTTTCGAAGCAGCGGCGCAGTGCTCTGGTCTTCTTGCAGATTGTAGCGAAGCGCAGGAGCGTGGGCTGCAGGATTATGGCCGCTATCTCGGCACCGCCTTCCAGCTGATTGATGATTTGCTGGATTACAGCGCAGATGGCGAAACCCTGGGTAAAAACGTCGGCGACGATCTTAACGAAGGTAAACCTACGCTGCCGTTGTTACATGCGATGCGTCATGGTACGCCGGAACAAGCGCAGATGATTCGTGAAGCCATCGAACAAGGAAATGGCCGACACCTTCTGGAACCTGTGCTGGAAACTATGGCACTCTGCGGTTCGCTTGAATGGACGCGCCAGCGTGCAGAAGAAGAAGCAGATAAAGCGATTGCCGCCCTTCAGGTCATCCCGGACAGCCCATGGCGTGATGCCCTGATCGGACTTGCCCACATCGCCGTTCAGCGCGATTTCTAAGTGTGTACTCACTCCCTGCGGCTCTCGCAGGGAGAATTCCAGCACGTTCCAGTAACACATCTATTCCTGTTAAAACAGCCAGTTACAGCCCGCCTGTATAAAGCCCTGTCCTATTCTGAATATGGTCGCCAGTAATGCGAACTTTTTAAAACAACCGTTCGAAATCGGTATAGTAAGACACGTCAACTCAGCAGAAATGACGTGGACGCACCTGACCAAAAGGACCGTATGATGGATAAGAAATTTATCGACTGGCACTCAGCCGATATCATTGCCGCACTGCGTAAAAAAGGAACGTCGCTGGCAGCAGAATCGCGCCGCAATGGGTTAAGTTCATCAACACTCGCGAATGCGCTGACCCGCCCGTGGCCGAAAGGAGAATTGATCATCGCAAAAGCGCTGGACACTCAACCCTGGGTGATTTGGCCTTCACGCTATCATGATCCACTGACGCACGAGTTCATCGACAGAACGCGGATGATGCGTAAACGCTGAGCACTGCCGGGGCCCGGCCCCGGTAGCGTGACTGGCTTAACGCTCGGTAAAACTTCTCTCGATGGTGGTCTGCAACGGACTTAACAAGTAATCAATCACCCGCCGCGATCCCGTTTTTATCTCCGCCGTAATGTTCATACCTGCATTTAAGGGAATATCCGTTCCTTCTATATTGATGTGATTTTGATCGAGCACAATCCGGGCGCTGAAAAGTAATCCCCGCTTTTCATCTTCAATGGCATCGAAGCTCACATGCTGCACTTTGCCGGTAAGGTATCCATACCGCGTATAAGGAAACGACTCGATTTTGACTACCACGTCCTGACCCGCTTTCACAAAACCGATATCTTTGTTCTCCACCATGGCGTCGACTTCTATCCGATCGTCCTGCGGGGCAATCAGCATGACCGGCTGTCCTTCCATCACCACTCCCCCTTCGTTATGAAATGCCAGTTGTTGTACCGTGCCGGAGACCGGTGACGTTAAAGACATCCAGGACTGACGCTGACGCGTTTTTTCAAGTTGTTCGTTGAGCTGATCGATATCTTCATTAGCCTGACGCAGATTATCCAGGGTATCGCGTTTAAGCGTTTGCAGGTTCACCAGACGTTCTTTTTCGACCTGATGAACACTCTCCTCGATTTGCTGCAGTTGTTCCTTTTGGCTCGCCAGGTCTTGATCGTTCTCAATGGTTTTACTTTGCTGCTGATACAGCTCGTGCTGGGACAAATAGTTCTTCTTTTGCAGCGTTTCAAAATCATGTAAGCGCTGTTTTTCAATCAGGCCGACATTCTTAAGCTTGACGATTTGTGAGCGTGTCGAGCGAAGCTGGGCAGTATGCTGCTGTAAAACGGTTTGCATCTGTTCGTCCTGAACAAACCAGGTTTGATACTGGTTTTGTACCAGCCTGCGGGCTTCTGCCAGCTCGGCTTCACTGAGCGACAGACCGTTTAGATCGCTGCGTTGAATATCGGGTAAGGTTGCCGTTTCCAGACCTGCCAGTAGCGCCTGACTGCGTATCCGGGCCAGCTTCGCGGCATTGAGTTGACGGACCGTCTGGTTGTAATCGCTGTCTGAACCGATAGCCGCCAGCTCAATCAGGAGATCGCCCTTCTTCACCCGATCGCCATCTTTCACCAGGATCCGTTTGATAACCGACGTTTCCAGCGGCTGGATGGTTTTACTGTGACCTGATGGAATGGTTTTACCGGTGGAAACGGCAATAATTTCAACCTGCCCCACAATCGCCCACACCAGCGCGATGCAGGCGAACAACATAATCAGACGCGCCACAAGCCTGGGCGCAACCGAAACAGGGGTTTCAGTAAGCTCCAGATGTGCGGGCAAGAATTCGCGTTCATCAGGCGTTCTTTCCGGCGCATCAAGCGAATGGCGGACGTGCCAGACCTGCACAAAAGCGTCTTTGTAGCGCCGAAAAAGATCCTTCAACGCACTACACCATAAAGTCATTTTGCTTCTCCTTGTCCCTGCGAACTTAGCCCTGTTGCAACTGGTATAGATAACGGTAGTAACCCTGATCTTTCTGAATCAAATCGTCATGAACGCCCTGTTCGACAATCTCACCCTGATCCATGGCAATAATCCGGTGCGCAAAGCGAACCGTCGAAAGACGATGGGCAATAATGATCACCGTTCGGTTACGACAGATACTTTGCATATTTTCCATGATGGCTTTTTCAGATTCATAATCGAGCGCGCTGGTTGCTTCGTCGAGAATGAGTATTCGTGGATTTGTCACCAGCGCACGGGCGATAGCGACACGCTGGCGCTGCCCACCGGAAAGCCGCGATCCTTGCTCGCCCACCTGGGTGTCATAACCTTCTGGCATCGCCATAATAAAGTCATGTGCCCCTGCCGTTTTGGCGGCACTAATGACCTTTTCCAGCGACATGCCAGGATCCGTCAGGGCAATATTGTCACGAATGCTGCGGTTCAAAAGAACGTTATCCTGCAGCACCACGCCGATCTGCCTTCTTAACCACGCCGGATCCGCCAGTGACAGATCGTTTCCGTCTATCAGCACACGTCCTTGCTCGGGCGTGTATAAACGCTGGATAAGCCGGGTGAGCGTGCTTTTTCCCGATCCTGAGCGGCCAACGATTCCGACGATCTCACCTTGCTCAATTTTCAGGTTCAGTAGTTTGATAATTTGTGGGCCGTCAGGCCGGTAGCGAAATATGACGTTTTCAAACGCAATTGAGCCTTTGATTTCCGGTAGCGCAAGCCGGCTGCCCGGGATTTCGGTCGGCGCATTCAGGATATCCCCCAGTCTGGCGACCGAAATACCCACTTGCTGAAAATCCTGCCAAAGCTGAGCAAGACGAATGACGGGTGCCGCCACCTGCCCTGCCAGCATATTAAAGGCAATCAATTGACCGACAGAGAGATCGCCGGCAATGACAAGCTGCGCCCCTACCCACAGGTTGGCGACCATCACCATTTTTTGAATAAGCTGAATACCCTGCTGCCCGACGGTTGCCAGACGGGTCACCTTGAATCCTGCCTGAACATAGGCCGCAAGCTGTTTATCCCAGTGGTGAGTCATTTGGGGTTCAACCGCCATGGATTTCAACGTGCTGACAGCGGTAACCGATTCAACAAGGAAGGACTGGTTATCTGCACTACGGGCAAATTTTTCGTTGAGCCTGGCGCGTAATACCGGGCTTAGCGTGGCCGACCAGATCGCGTAACAAGGCAAGGATGCCAGCACAATTAACGTGAGCCAGCCGCTGTAAAAACACATTACAGCAATAAAAATAAACGAGAACATCAGATCCATCACCGAGGTCAGCGCCTGCCCCGTAAGGAAATTACGGATTTGCTCCAGTTCCCGCACCCTGGCAACGGTGTCGCCCACGCGTCTTTTTTCAAACCAGGCGATGGGCAAGGTCAGCAAGTGGCGGAATATTTTCGCGCCTAGCTCGACATCGATTCGGCTTGTAGTGTGCGCGAAAATATAGGTGCGTAAGCCACTCAATATCACTTCAAAAAGAATAATGATAATCAGCGCGGCGGCGATAACATTCAGCGTGCTTATCCCCCGGTGAACGAGCACTTTATCCATCACGACCTGGAAAAAGAGCGGCGTCATAAGAGCGAAGAGCTGCAACACAATGGAAGCAATAATCACTTCATAAAATATTTTGCGGTATTTTATAACGGCAGGGATAAACCAGGTGAAGTCAAATTTTGCCAGGGCGCCTGAAATTGAAGCTCTGGACGTCACCATTATCAGGATGCCCGAATAACGCTCGCAAAATTGATCATGGGACAAGACGACTGGTTTTTTGAGCCGGAGATCATGTATGAGGTACTGACCATTTTCAATTTTTGCAAGGATAAAATGATTCCCCTCTTCGCTCCAGACCAGTGCTGGCAAAATTATTTTCTCAAGCCTTTCCGCCTTTTTCCTAATGACTTTTGCCTTCAGCCCCACCTCTTTCGCTGCAAGTAACCATTGCGTCTGGTTGAGACCCACACCCTCGAAATCGTAACGGTGCTTGATATCTTCAACATTCACTGCCACGCCATGGAAATGGGCAATTAGGCATAAAGCTTCAATAGCCGTGTTTATCTCTTTATTATTAATAATCCGTTCCAAAGCATTCACCATGGAAATATAACCTCTGAATGTAGTCATACATGGTAAAGTAAAAGAGATGAATCTCACAAATTATCTTATCTTTATAAATTCCTAAAAATCTAACTCTTACGTCTTTTTACCATTAATCATTGATAGAATCATAAAACATTAACTCATCCAGGGATGACACTATGTGCAAAGGTTCAAATCTATTGTTAAAAGGATTACTATTCATCTCGCTTATATTTTCCTGTTACGTACACGCGGAAGATGTGATCGAGAATGCACAAAAGAAACTCCATAAAATCCCCGTGACAAATTTCGTCGTAAAAATCGAGAAAGCTTACGACTATAACCTGGCATTACTGGTCAAGAACAAAACCCCTTTTATCAAAGGAAAAATGTCTGGTGAATATATTGAACAGTGGTCACAAGAAACATCAGAGATATCTTCATTTATCAAAAGCCTTAAAGGCACGATAACAATTTACTCTACCCCCAGGAAAACTATCGTTTACAGAATCATACTTCCGAACAAGAATGCCACAGATAACGCTGCACAAAAAAGTTATTTTGGCCTTAATAATACCGCCTGGTATGGGATCACCCTTCCAAAAGTGAAGATAAATAAATCACGCCTTATGCTATGAATTTTAATGTTTATTCAGAAAGTAATGAACACAGAAATCGCATGATAGCCTTCATGCCAGTTAATACTATTTTCACTTATCGCCACAAGAAATTTAATAACCATTGATGTTAGTTATTAAATCAATAAAACCATTTATCAAGGATATAAAATGACGACTACCTTAGAAAGTGAAATCAATACAAGCTCTATACTAAATTGCGCTATCAATGGTTCTCCTGAAGAGTTAAAACTATTACTGGAAAATTTTTGCCCAACGATTGGGTATGTACAGCTTACATCAGTGGACTACGACCTGATGGCATATGCAATATGCTATTATGTAAAGGAGGCCAACATAACATTAATCAGTAAGAGCGAAAATGAAGAAAATATCTATTCTAAAAATTTACTCACTGCTGAGTCTGACGACAATGGAGACGACAGCGTCATAGCTGATTTATTATTAAAAATGCTCGACTTTGCAGGTCAAGCAGGGCATGAGGACTCAGCTACAGTTTCTGAAGTAACATCAGAAATCTCAGCTGGATTTGATGCGGTGGAAACAATTACTGGATTAGCTTCTGGTGATATTAAAGGTTATATTGGAGGCGTTATTTCTGATGCTGCAGGTACTGCTGCATCAGCTTTCATACCTGCATTAATGTCGTCTAAATTGCCTATACAAGCTAAAGTGGCTATAGGCGTGGGATTAATGTTTGTCGGTGATGCAGTTCAAAAAGGACTTGATGATGAAATAATTATTCTTCCAGTTTCAAATTTACCTACTTTCCCTGAAAATTTGGATGACCGTTTTAAAAAGATACTTGAAAGGAATGGCTTGGATCCGAATGGTTTAGAGATTGATGCACTTAATGCCTATAATACCTTTATGAAGAATAGAGATAAAAATAAAGGGCCATCGGGTGATAAAGCAAGCCAAATGACATCCCCTATTATTATAGATCTTGATAAAGATGGCATTGAAACACGCTCGATTCGAGATGGCGTCTATTTTGATCATGATGATAATTCTTTTATCGAGAAAACAGGTTGGGTAGGCAGCGATGATGCATTGTTAGTAAGAGACATTAATCACAATGGAACTATTGACTCAGGAAAAGAATTATTTGGAAATAACACATTACTTTCAGATGGCACCTTAGCAAAAAACGGTTACGAAGCATTAAGTGTACTAGATGATAATAAAGACGGTGTTATCGATGTAAGCGATCGTGCCTGGAGCGAGCTTTCTTTATGGCAAGATATTAATAGCAATGGTTTTACAGATACCGGTGAGTTAATTAGCATTAGTGCTTCTGATATATCAGCTATTAAATATAATTATCAACAATCCGATTACGTTGATTCTAATAATAATAAACACAAACAAACTTCAGAAGTGATTATGAAGAATGGTGAACATGCCATTTCTACCGATGTTTGGTTTGACGTTAACAAACAAAACTCTTATCACATCCCGGAAAATAAAATAGACGAATCCATATTAAAATTACCTAATATTACAGGAATGGGTAACGTTACATCTCTTCATGAAGCAATGAACAATGATCCAGGCCTTGCTTCTCTTGTGAAGGAGTTCATTGCCGATCCTCAAAATCATCTGAAAGATGGTCTTATCGAGGAAATAGTTTTCAAATGGGTAGGTGTTGAAGGGAATACCAAAGATTTACAATTAGTTAGTTTTATTAACAATATTACTGGTAGTGTTTTCAAACAAAATGGCTCGACAACTCCAGGACCAGATGCTAGCCGTGAACTTCAACAACAACTCAATAACTTTGAAAAATACACCGCTGCGCAATTATTGAGGCAAAGTGAATTCGCAATAGAGTTTTCCACAATAGAATATATCTATGACTCAGAGAAAAATGAAATTTCACTAAATACTTCCCTTTTTGAAAGCTTATTAAATAAAATGGAAGAAACTAATGCACAAAGAAGCCTGTTAATTAGAAAAGTGTTTTCTGATGTATTTATGTATTCACCAGAAATGGCAGGCATTTCCAGTGAAATTGGTATTGATGAACTTTTCGTTATTGATAATAATTCTACTTCACCTATTGGCAATGGCAGCACAGACAGTACCACTGCATATTATATTAAACCTGAATTTACAAGCATCACAATTAATGACCAAGAAAATTCGCCGTCCAAAGTTAGCAAACTATATTTAGTTGACTTCAAGGCTACGCAAACTGAATTTAAAAAAGTTAACAATGACCTGCATATTCGTTTACCTGAAAATAAAAACATTATTTTATCAGGTTATTTCACTTCAGAAAACCATCGTCGAATAAACATTATATTTTCAGATGAACTGATTTCCATGGCGGAAATGGAATCCATGGGCTTCCCGGTCTAT
>NZ_JAIWPG020000018.1 GCF_020532665.2 Lelliottia sp. WAP21 | reverse complement strand
TCGCTGCGAGGTGGCACATACTACGCCTTCCTCATTCAAAGTCAAGCGTTTGTTTTCGCTTTTCTTCGCCGGCGTTCATCGCTGAACCCCGCTGACCCGGCGGCTTGTGTTCCGTTGTTCCGTGTCAGTGGAGGCGCATTATAGGGAGTTCTTCGGCGGTGACAAGCATAAAATTCAAAAAAATTATCGTTCGCTTATTTTTCAAACTTTACGTTTATTTAACCTTCGAATTGGCCGTTAATTGCGCTAATTCACGCGCAAAACCGGCCACCTGCTTCCAGTCGGTATAAACCACTTCTTTACTTGTGTCGGTTTCGCCCCCTGTCATCTTCATAATAAGGCGAATCATAAAGCGGTCATACCAGGAGTAGCGTGGGTAGCGCAGCGCACCCGCAAAGACACAGCAGAGATCGGGCTGCCAGGGAGAGCTCAACAGGAACTTACGCGTGTAGCTGTTGGTTTGTGGGGTACGCTTCTCCGGTTTACGTGCAACGAGATTAACGGAATAAAACGCACTGGGCAGCGCATTTAGCGAATCAGCATGCTTTTTTACAAACCGATCGACGGCAGGATGAAAATGTCCATAGCGAATAGAGGCGCCAATCACGACGCGCTCATAGTCCTGCCACACAATCTCTTCTGTGCGATTCAGGTTAACCACATCCGCATACACGCCGTGTTCTTTTAATTCCGAGGCCAGATAAGAGGCAATCTCTCGCGTCTGCCCGTCTCGCGTAGAGAATAGTATTAATGTCTTCACCAATTCCTTCCTTAGTCTCGCCAGAATGTAGGGGTAAACAGAACCAGCAGCGTAAATACCTCAAGACGACCAAAGAGCATGTTGGCAATCAGGATCCATTTCGCCACCGGATTCATACTGGCAAAGTTATCCGCTACCACGCCAAGGCCAGGCCCAAGGTTATTAAGTGTGGCGACGACCGAAGCAAAGGCGGAGAAGTCATCCACCCCCGTCGCGATAATGGCCAGCATGCTGACGATAAACACCAGCGCATAGGCAGAAAAGAAGCCCCAGACAGCTTCAAGAATACGTTCTGGTAAGGCGCGATTGCCAAGCTTAATACTATAGACCGCGTTTGGATGAACCAGACGTTTCAGTTCACGGTTACCTTGTTTGAACAGCAACAGAATACGAATAACTTTAAGACCGCCCCCCGTCGATCCCGCACATCCGCCGATAAAGGCGGAGCATAAGAGCAATACGGGTAAGAATAACGGCCAGCGGGCAATACTGTCGGTGGTGAATCCCGCGGTGGTCGCCATGGAGACCACCTGGAAGAATGCCTGATTCAGCGTGGTCACCGCAGAGCTGTAGACATCATGTAGCCACAACACCGACGTACAAATCACCACCAGCGTCAGTTGTACACCAATGAACATCCTGAATTCCGGATCGCGCCAGTACACTTTCAGGCTACGGCCGCTTAACAGCGAGAAGTGCAAACCGTAGTTACACCCGGAGATCAGCAGGAAAATAGCAATAATGGTATTAATGGTCGGACTATCAAAATAGCCGACACTGGCATCGTGCGTCGAAAACCCACCAATGGCGATAGTCGCAAAGCTATGTCCGATAGCATCAAACGCAGGCATACCGGCAAACCACAGGGCCAGCGCACAGGCAACGGTCAGCAGAACATAGATGAACCACAACGTTTTTGCCGTCTCGGCGATGCGCGGACGCATTTTGTTATCTTTCAATGGGCCGGGCATTTCCGCACGGTACAACTGCATCCCCCCGACGCCCAGGATCGGCAGAATCGCCACCGCTAAAACAATGATCCCCATACCCCCAAACCACTGCAGCATCTGTCGATAAAAGAGGATGGCATGGGGAAGCGAATCCAGACCGACCAGCGTCGTGGCTCCCGTGGTCGTTAATCCTGAAAACGATTCAAAAAATGCATCCGTGATCGTCAGATTAGGCTGCTCGGAGAAGATAAAGGGCAGTGCCCCCACGCTTCCCAGCACGGTCCAGAACAGGACGACGATCAGAAAGCCTTCACGGGATTTCAGCTCGCCTTTCTCGCGACGGTTAGGCCACCAGAGTATGGAGCCGATGGCCAGCGCGGCGAAAAAGGTTTGGGTAAACGCCCGTCCTGCCCCGTCCCGATAGATGAGCGCCACCAGCCCGGGAAGGATCATCGTCCCGGAAAAGAGTATGACCAGCAGTCCAACGATTCGGGTTATGGCACGAAAATGCATCTCTGCCGTTTCCTTTGGTATTCAGAAAGTAAGGTGGGGATTATTCTTCAATCGGCAGTAATTGCAACGAACCACGACTAAAATCAGCCAGTTTTGCTGAAAAAGCCGCCTGTTCTGCCTGAGGAAGCGCCACACGTAATTGCACCATCGCCTGGTAATCACTGTGCACTATGCCGCCGTTAAATTGCTTAAGCAGCGATTCGATGCCGGATAACTGAGCGTAATCACACAACAGAGTATATTCGGTCAGTGGCGTTTTGCGGATTGTCGTGAGTTGATTAAGCGCCTGCTGCACGCCTCCGCCGTAGGCTTTCACCAGCCCACCGGTTCCTAGTAGTATGCCGCCGTAGTAACGCACGACGACGGCGGTAATTTCCCCAACGCCACTCCCCATAAGCTGGGAAAGCATCGGTTTACCTGCTGTTCCGGCAGGCTCACCATCATCAGAAAAACCAAGCTGTTGGGAATCATTCGGCGCACCTGCCACCCAGGCAACGCAATGGTGCCTGGCATCAGGATGTTCTGCCCGAACGGATTCGACAAAGGCTTTCGCCGCCTCCACGCCGTTGGTGTGCGCCAACAATGTAATGAAGCGGCTCTTTTTGATCTCTTCAACGAAGGTGACCGGTTCGGCCGGTATCAGCCAGCTATCCATCAGGCGAGTTTCAGGTCTCGCGTCATGTTTTCAATGCTGTTTTCGTGGATCACCACGTTATCTTCGATACGAATGCCCCCAAACGGTTTCAATGCATTGATTTTCTGCCAGTTAAAGTGCTTGCTGAACGCGCCTTCTCGCCATGGCGTCAGCAGCGATTCGATAAAGTAAATGCCCGGCTCGATGGTCAGTACCATGCGCGGTTGCAGCACACGCGTACAGCGCAAATAAGGATATTTAGACGGTGCAGCCAGATGCGTGCCCGTATCATCCTGCATGAAGCCCGCCACATCGTGTACCTGGAGGCCCAGCGGATGCCCAATGCCGTGCGGCATGAACGGTCCGGTCAGGTCGTTTTCGACCATCGCTTCTTCACTCATGTCGGTGACAATCTGATGTTTACGCAACAGTTTGGCAATGCGCTGATGGAACTGAATATGGTAATCCACGTAGCTGGTTCCGGCCTTCATGGTGCCGATTAGCGCCAGCTGTTCGTCGTTCACATCTTTGATCAACTGTGCAAACTCGGTATCACCGTTTGCCGCCCACGTGCGGGTCAGATCGGCAGCATAGCCGTTGTACTCCGCTCCCGCGTCCAGCAGGAAGCTGCGTGCCTCGGACGGTACACGGTGATCGAGTTTGGTATAGTGCAGGACTGACGCGTGCTCGTTAATGGCCACAATATTACTGTAAGGCACGTCGGTATCACGATGGCCCGTTGCCGTCAGGTAGGCCTGGTTGATATCAAACTCGCTCATGCCTGAAAGAAACGCTTCATGCGCCGCGCGATGACCATTCACCGCCGTTTTCTGTGCTTCACGCATGCAGGAAAGTTCATAGTCAGTCTTGTAAGCGCGGTAATAGTGCAGGTAGTCCAGCACCCCTTTCGGGTTGATTTTATCAGCCGCAATATCCAGCCCCAATGCGCGTTCTGGCACCGGACCGATATAGGCGACATTGCCGCGTGCGGCAGGCAACTGGCTGCCAATGCCGTCAGCTTTTGGCAAAGCAATGACATCCACTTCTTCGGTCCAGAAGGAAGTGGGCAGTGGCTCCACGTTATGCCAGTAATCTACCGGCAGATAGAACCACAGTTTCGGCTTGTTCACGCCATCGACCAGTAACCAGCAGTTAGGCACCTGTGTCACCGGCACCCAGGCTTTGAACTGGGGATTGACCTTAAACGGGTAAGCATGGTCGTCCAGGAACGTATTCATCAGTTCGCCGGAGTGTATAAGCAGGGCATCCAGCTTGAAACGCGCCAGCACGTCGCGGGTGCGTTCCTGAAGAGTAACAATATGATTTTTATAGAGTGCGGCCAGTGAATCCATCATTTTCCCTTTCGTTTTATTGACCTCAAGTCTTCGCATCTTAGCACACCTGACTCAGGCTGCGTGATTTCCACCGAGCGTGATCAGCGCAGCAATTTTGTAATGACTAATTTGCATTTTATTAACATAAATCCCACACTCCGTCTCATCTGGTATGACCAGATCCCCTTGCTGGATTCAGGAGACTGACATGCTCTACAAAGGCGACACCCTATACGTTGACTGGCTGGAAGATGGCATCGCCGAACTGGTGTTCGATGCCCCCGGTTCCGTTAACAAGCTTGATACTGCGACCGTAGCCAGCCTTGGCCACGCGTTAGATGCTCTTGAAAAACAATCCGATTTAAAAGGATTGCTGCTGCGCTCAAACAAAGCCGCCTTCATTGTCGGTGCTGATATCACTGAATTCCTTTCTTTGTTTCAGGTGCCGCAAGAGCAGCTGAGTCAGTGGCTGCATTTTGCCAACAGCGTCTTCAATCGCCTGGAAGATTTGCCCGTTCCCACCCTCTCGGCCGTTAACGGTTACGCGCTGGGGGGAGGATGTGAGTGCGTGCTTGCAACCGACTATCGTCTGGCCACTCCAGACCTGCGCATCGGCCTGCCGGAAACAAAGTTGGGCATCATGCCTGGCTTTGGCGGTTCGGTTCGTCTGCCGCGCCTGCTGGGCGCCGATAGCGCACTGGAGATTATCGCCGCGGGTAAAGATGTCGGTGCCGATCAGGCGCTGAAAATCGGCCTGGTCGACGGCGTTGTGCAGGCGGATAAACTGCAAGACGGTGCCCTGCGCATTCTGCGTCAGGCCATCAACGGCGATCTGGACTGGAAAGCGAAACGTCAGCCGAAGCTCGAACCTCTGCATTTGAGCAAAATTGAAGCAACCATGAGCTTTACCATCGCCAAAGGCATGGTGATGCAGACGGCAGGTAAACATTATCCGGCGCCGATAACCGCCGTGAAGACCATTGAAGCTGCTTCACGTCTGGGACGCGAAGAAGCCCTCAAACTTGAGAATCACAGTTTTGTTCCGCTGGCGCACACCAACGAAGCCCGTGCGCTGGTTGGCATCTTCCTTAACGATCAGTTCGTCAAAGGCAAAGCGAAGCAGTTAACGAAAAACGTCGAGACGCCAAAACGCGCGGCCGTCCTTGGCGCAGGCATTATGGGTGGCGGGATCGCATATCAGTCAGCCTGGAAAGGCGTCCCGGTCGTCATGAAGGATATCAACGATAAATCCCTGACGCTCGGCATGAACGAAGCTGCCAAGCTACTGAACAAACAGCTTGAGCGTGGCAAGATCGATGGCCTGAAGCTGGCAGGGGTCATTTCAACCATTCAACCTACTCTCGATTACAGCGGGTTTGACCGTGTCGACGTCGTGGTCGAAGCGGTTGTTGAAAATCCCAAAATCAAAAAAGCCGTGCTGGCGGAAACGGAAGATAAAGTACGTCCGGATACCGTTCTGGCCTCGAACACCTCAACCATTCCGATTAGCGAACTGGCGAGCGTGTTGAAGCGCCCGGAAAACTTCTGTGGAATGCACTTCTTTAACCCGGTGCATCGTATGCCGCTGGTCGAAGTGATCCGGGGCGAAAAAACCTCTGACGAGACACTTGCAAAAGTGGTCGCGTGGGCCAGCAAAATGGGCAAAACCCCAATTGTGGTCAATGACTGTCCGGGCTTTTTCGTCAACCGTGTCCTGTTCCCTTACTTTGCCGGGTTCAGCCAGTTACTGCGCGACGGTGCGGACTTCCGCAAGGTCGATAAAGTGATGGAAAAACAGTTTGGCTGGCCGATGGGTCCTGCTTATTTGCTGGACGTCGTCGGGATTGACACCGCGCATCATGCTCAGGCCGTCATGGCGGCCGGTTTCCCGCAGCGCATGCAGAAAGCGTACCGCGACGCGATTGACGCTCTGTTTGACGCCAGCCGCTTTGGTCAGAAAAATGGTCTCGGCTTCTGGCGCTATAAAGAAGACAGCAAAGGCAAGCCGAAGAAAGAAGAAGATGCGGCCGTGGATGGCCTGCTGGCCGACGTCAGCCAGCCGAAACGAGACTTCACTGAGGAAGAGATTATCGCCCGTATGATGATCCCTATGGTGAATGAAGTTGTGCGTTGTCTTGAAGAGGGGATTATCGCCAGCCCCGCAGAAGCCGATATGGCTCTGGTGTACGGACTGGGTTTCCCTCCGTTCCACGGCGGTGCCTTCCGCTGGCTCGATACGCTCGGCAGCGCAAAGTATCTCGATATGGCTCAGCAATATCAGCATCTCGGCCCGCTTTATGATGTTCCGGAAGGCCTGCGCGCGAAAGCTCGCCATAACGAACCGTATTATCCACCCGTCGAGCCGGCCCGTCCGGTTGGCGAACTGAAAACGGCTTAAGGAGTCACAATGGAAAAGGTTGTCATTGTCGATGCAATACGTACGCCGATGGGCCGTTCAAAGGGTGGCGCATTCCGTCACGTACGGGCAGAAGATCTCTCCGCGCATCTGATGCGCAGTCTGCTTTCACGCAATCCTGCACTGGAAGCCGCCGCGCTGGATGATATCTACTGGGGCTGTGTGCAGCAGACGCTGGAGCAAGGCTTTAATATCGCCCGTAACGCCGCTTTGCTGGCAGAAATTCCGCATTCTGTTCCAGCCGTCACCGTCAACCGCCTGTGCGGGTCTTCCATGCAGGCACTCCACGATGCAGCCCGCATGATCATGACGGGTGATGCGCAGGCATGCATGGTGGGCGGCGTGGAACATATGGGCCACGTGCCAATGAGCCACGGTGTGGATTTCCATCCAGGCCTGAGTCGTAACGTCGCTAAAGCGGCGGGCATGATGGGGCTCACGGCAGAAATGCTCTCCCGTATGCATGGTATCAGCCGCGAAATGCAGGATACGTTTGCCGCACGCTCCCATGCGCGTGCATGGGCGGCGACACAGTCGGGGGCCTTTAAAAACGAGATCCTGCCTACCGGCGGTCACGACGCAGACGGCGTACTTAAACAGTTTTACACTGACGAAGTGATTCGTCCGGAAACCACGGTTGAAGCCCTTTCGACACTGCGTCCGGCGTTTGATCCGGTCACCGGCACCGTCACTGCGGGCACCTCCTCTGCGCTTTCCGACGGAGCGGCCGCGATGCTGGTAATGAGCGAAAGCCGTGCGCGTGAGCTTGGTCTCACGCCACGCGCCAGAATTCGTTCTATGGCGGTGGTTGGTTGCGACCCGTCAATTATGGGGTATGGCCCGGTTCCGGCATCCAAACTGGCCCTGAAAAAAGCCGGTTTGTCGGCCAGTGATATCGATCTGTTTGAGATGAATGAAGCCTTCGCAGCGCAGATCCTGCCGTGTATCAAAGATCTGGGGCTGATGGAACAGATCGATGAGAAGATAAACCTGAACGGCGGTGCGATTGCGCTGGGTCACCCGCTGGGTTGCTCCGGGGCCCGTATCAGCACCACGCTGATTAACCTGATGGAACGCAAAGATGCCCAGTTTGGTCTGGCAACGATGTGTATTGGATTGGGTCAGGGGATCGCGACGGTCTTTGAAAGGGTATAAATCAGGAAAAGTATCTTAAGCCAATGGCGTCACAACACGGCGGCAAGCGAACGCGGTTATGGCGTCATTGGCAAAGAGAGACAGTTTAGTTGCCGTTTTTCCCGCCTGTCAGGGGCGGGTTTTTTTATTCAGATAAAGGCAAACGCATCGCCAAACAGACGATCTTCACGCGCCTCGCGTTCGTTACAGAACAGGTCACGGGCAATCTTCGCCATTTCAAAGCGTCCGGCAATATAGATGTCATGCTCTGCCAGCGTGCCGTAATCCTGTAATACCGCCGTCAGCACAGTACCGCTGCGACCGCGCCAGCCTTCTTCAGGCTGCTCAACGACAGGCTCAATACGCAGGTTAGGATGGTTTACGCTCAGCGCTTCCAGTTCGGCCAGATCGTAAAGATGCTTCTCTTCACGCCCGCCCCAGTAGATGGTGATATCCCGATTCGGATTACGCGCCAGCGCCGTCAGCAGAATGGATCGCACATAGGAAAAACCCGTACCGCCCGCAATCAGAATAAGCGGACGTTCATCTTCATCACGCAACCACGCGTCACCGTGTGGAATATCCACCACGATTTCACGCTCTTTCAGAATGCGATCCATCACCGCCATGGCATACAGGTTAAGCTCAGACGCACCGATGTGAAGCTCGATAAATTCCTTTTCCGCAGGCGTAGACGCCATTGAGAAGGGACGCTTATCCCGTTCATCCATCACAACCATAAGATATTGGCCCGCACGGAAAGAGAATTCCGCCTCTGGCACCAAACGGACGCGATATACGGTGTCGGTGATAGCATCTACCGAGGTCACTTTACAGCTTAAGGTTGTCATTCGCTCTCTCTGTCGGGAAATCTATAGGGCTAACGGTGAGTCTCAGTCTTACCGTCATTCATTATGGCCAGTTCATCCCAGATCGCGTCAATTCGCGCTGTCACCTCGGGATCCTTTTTGATCGGGCGACCCCATTCACGCGAGGTTTCGCCGGGCCATTTATTGGTGGCGTCCAGTCCCATCTTCGAGCCAAGACCGGAAACCGGCGAGGCAAAATCCAGATAATCTATCGGCGTATTTTCTACCAACACGGTATCACGTGCCGGGTCCATACGCGTGGTGATAGCCCAGATAACATCGTTCCAGTCACGGGCGTTCACGTCATCATCGCAAACGATAACAAATTTGGTGTACATAAACTGACGCAGGAAAGACCAGACGCCCATCATGACCCGTTTCGCATGGCCCGCATACTGCTTCTTAATCGTTACGACGGCAAGGCGATAAGAACACCCTTCCGGCGGCAAATAGAAGTCCACAATTTCCGGAAACTGCTTTTGCAGAATAGGAACAAACACTTCGTTTAACGCCACACCCAACACGGCAGGTTCATCCGGTGGACGACCCGTATAGGTCGAGTGATAAATGGCATCTTCGCGTTGCGTAATGTGCGTTACGGTGAAGACCGGGAAATTATCGATTTCGTTATAGTAGCCGGTATGATCGCCATAGGGGCCTTCCGGTGCCATTTCACCCGCCTCAATATAGCCTTCGAGCACAATTTCCGCACTGGCAGGCACTTCAAGATCGTTTGAAATACATTTTACGACTTCGGTTTTCGTGCCGCGCAGCAAGCCGGCAAACGCATATTCAGAAAGCGTATCCGGAACAGGCGTGACGGCACCGAGAATCGTGGCAGGATCGGCGCCTAACGCGACAGAAACCGGGAAACGTTCGCCTGGATGTGCAGCGCACCACTCCTGGAAATCCAGGGCCCCGCCGCGATGGGAGAGCCAGCGCATGATCAGTTTATTTTTACCAATCAGCTGCTGGCGGTAAATCCCTAAATTTTGGCGTTCTTTATGCGGACCCCGCGTCACCGTCAGACCCCAGGTGATCAGCGGTGCGGCATCTTCAGGCCAACACTGCATGATGGGGATACGGGTCAGGTCAACGGCGTCGCCTTCAATGATTTTTTGCTGACAGGGCGCGCCACGCAGACGCTTGGTCGGCATGTTCAGCACTTGCTTAAACTGTGGCAATTTATCGAAGAGGTCGCGGAAGCCTTTTGGTGGTTCTGGCTCTTTCAGGAAGGCCAGCAGTTTACCCACCTCACGCAGCGCACTGACGTCTTCCTGGCCCATGCCCATGGCCACGCGCTTGGGCGTACCAAACAGGTTGCACAACACCGGCATGTCATAGCCTTTCGGATTTTCAAACAGCAAAGCGGGACCACCGGCACGCAAGGTGCGGTCAGCGATTTCTGTCATTTCCAGATAAGGATCAACAGGTAGCGAAATGCGTTTAAGTTCGCCCTGCTTTTCCAGCAGCGCAAGGAAGTCGCGTAGATCGTGGTATTTCATGCAGTTCGTCATGGCCTCTTCATAAGCGCTTCATTATACGGCGTTCGTCACCGTCATGCTGTAATTTTGTTATCAGGCTGTGTAGTGCCTCTATAATCAACTTAGCGATCTCGCCAGGGTTTTGGTATGCTTGCGCCCGAACAAAGGAAAGAGTGATTATGCAGGCTTGGTATCTTCTGTATTGCAAACGTGGGCAACTTCAGCGTGCTCAGGAACATCTTGAACGTCAGGCAGTCCACTGTCTGACACCCGTGATCACGCTCGAGAAAATTCAGCGCGGCAAGCGTACTGAAGTCACGGAACCGCTGTTCCCGAACTATCTGTTCGTCGAGTTTGACCCGGAAGTGATCCACACCACCACAATCAATGCCACGCGGGGCGTCAGCCACTTTGTGCGTTTTGGCGCGCGTCCGGCTACCGTGCCGTCCTCGGTCATTCATCAGCTTTCCATCTATAAGCAGCCAGAGGATTTGACCGATCCTGAGACCCCCTTCCCCGGCGATGACGTCGTGATCACCGAGGGCGCATTTGAGGGGTTAAAGGCGATATTCGCCGAACCCGATGGCGAAGCGCGTTCGATGCTTCTGCTTAACCTGTTGAATAAGCAGGTCTTACAAAGTGTCAAAAACACTGCTTTCCATAAACTTTAAAACGTAATGCCAAACAGCTTGCGCACATTGTCATCAGTTTGCGCGGCAAGCTGCTGCGCCTCTTCGCCACGCCAGAGCGCCACCCGTTCGACAATATGACCCAGATAAGCGGGTTCATTACGTCGCGATGCAGGTTTCGGTTTCATATCTCGTGCAAGCAAATACGGCGCATCGGTTTCAAACAACAGCCGATCGGCGGGAATCATCGGCAGCAGTTCACGTAATTCAAGACCACGTCGTTCGTCGCATACCCAACCGGTAATACCCAGATATAAACCCCGATCTAAACATGCCAGCGCATCACTTCGCGAACCGGTAAAACAGTGCAGCACTGCACCGGGCAGTTTATCGAGCCAGGGTTCAAGTAGCGCCAGAAAACGCTCATGGGCATCACGACAATGCATAAACACTGGCATACCCAGTTCAGCTGCCAGCGCAAGCTGTGCGGTAAAGGCCACTTCCTGCTCAGCCGGCGTGGAGAAATTACGATTAAAATCGAGTCCACATTCCCCTATTGCCACGACCTCGGGCTGGCGGGCTAACGCGCGAAGCTTGTCAGCACTGTCTTCCGTCCACTGGCTACTGTCATGCGGATGAACACCCGCCGTTGACCAGCAATGCGGGTAACGCTTCGCCAGATTTTGCGCCTGCTCGCTTTCATGGAGATTCGTGCCGGTCAGCAGTAAACCTTTCACCCCAGCCGAGAAAGCGCGCGCCACCACCTCATCGCGATCGTGAGCAAATTGCGCACTGGTTAAATTCAACCCGATATCAAACATGTGGTCTCCCATATAACAACCGCCCTTTCGGGCGGCTGGATTTTATTCTTCTGTCGATTTCTCTGACTCGGCTTCCTCATCGTCCGGCGTGCGTCGTTTGCCCACATAGAAGCGTGAGAAGAAGACGCCAACCTCGAACAGGCAATACATCGGTATGGCCAGCAGCGTTTGCGAGAAAACATCCGGCGGCGTTAAGAGCATACCCACAACAAAGGCCCCCACCAGGATATACGGGCGTTTCTTACGCAAGTCTTCGGGTGTGGTCACGCCCATCCAGCACAGCAGGACGATGGCAACGGGCACTTCAAAGGCCACACCAAAGGCCATAAACAGCGCCATGACAAAGCTGAGGTAGCTGGCGATGTCGGTCGAGACCTGCACGCCTGCCGGTGCGGTATTCGCTAAAAAGCCAAACGCCAGCGGGAAGACAACGAAATAGGCAAACGCCATGCCGATGTAGAACAGCAGCGAACTGGAGACCAGCAACGGAATGACCAGCTTGCGTTCATGCTTGTACAGGGCCGGTGCCACAAATGCCCAGACCTGATACAAAATCACGGGCGCAGAGGCAATCAGCGAGACCCAAAATGTCAGCTTTATAGGCGTAAAGAAGGGAGACGCCACATCGGTGGCTATCATTGTCGCCCCTAACGGCATCTGTTTTATCAGCGGTGCAGAGACCACCTGGTAGATATCGTTAGCGAAATAGACCAGGCACAGGAAAATGAGTATAACCGCAGAAATACTGTATAACAGGCGCTTACGCAGCTCGATGAGGTGCGCGATGAGCGGTTGTGTATCTTCTACTGCCATAATTACACTTTATCACTCGACGAGGGGGATGATTCGGAAACGGGCACAGCGGCTTTCACGTCAGCGCTCGCTGTTTTCACAACGATCTCTTCAGTTGCCTGCGTGTCTACCGTTTCAGGGGTTTGCGATGGGGAACTCGCCTGATGTTCAGCCGCGGCAGGCGTTACGCCTTCTCGCTCTGCTTCGCTGCCTTTCACCACCGGATTACGAATGGTGTTAGCCTCGTCGCTCGCTTTTTCAGGATCGTTGACGCTGTAGGAACGCTTCATGGATTCCGCCGCCTCGCGCAGCTCTTCCATGGAGGCTTTCAGTTCAGGCGTCAGGTTGTCCATGCTCGCCTTTTCAACCTTTTTCAGGCTGTCCTGAAACTCCTGAAGCTTGAGTTCCTGCGCCAGTTCATTTTGAACTGTGGTTGCCAGCGAACGCAGGGCACGTACCCAGCCAGCGACCGTTTTTACAGCCACTGGCAGACGTTGCGGACCTAAAACAATAAGGCCAATCACGAACACCAGCAGCAGTTCACCAAAACCAATGTCGAACACGAATTACACCTGCTCTTTATCGTGGCGTTTAGCGTCTTCCTTTTTGGCTTCTTCTTGTTTATCAGCGATAGATTGAGCCGTGAAATCCGCATCCGGGCTGGATTTATCCTGCTTCGCTTTGTCTTCATCATCGCTGATGGCTTTCTTGAAACCTTTGATGGACGCGCCGAGGTCGGAACCAATGGAACCCAGTTTTTTGGTGCCAAACAGCAGCACAACAATGACGGCAATGATGACTAATTGCCAGATACTGATACCACCCATACATGTTCCTCAGATAGATGATTAATTAACCAGGTCGCATTATACGTCTGCAACCTTGTGATAGCGACGCTATTCAGCGCGTTTTTCGCCACCCTGCAAGCCAGACAACCACACCACCGGCCATCAGCCAGGCGGGCATCATCTCCCAGTCAGGGCGATTGATGAGCAGTAACGTGCCGCTCAGTAACAGCGTGGCACCTATTCCAAACAGATAGCGGGACTGTCCCTGACGAACACGGTTGGATTGTAGCTCGCGGGTGATTTTATCCATGCTGTGCTGAAGGTTCTTGCTCTGACGCAAACTGTCGTAAACCAGTTCAGGTAACTCCGGCATTTTTTCGATCCAGAATGGGGCTTTCTCTTTAAAAGAGCGCACCAGAGCAGGAATGCCGACCTGATCTTTGATCCACGATTCGAGGAAAGGTTTCGCTGTTTTCCACAAGTCTAACTGAGGATAGAGTTGGCGTCCTACCCCTTCAACGTAAAGTAATGTTTTCTGAAGTAAAACTAATTGCGGTTGCACTTCCATGTTGAAGCGTCGTGCGGTGTTAAAAAGATTCAACAAAACATGACCAAATGAGATTTCCGACAGCGGCTTCTCAAAGATCGGTTCGCAGACGGTTCGGATAGCAAACTCAAATTCTTCAACGTTGGTATCGGGCGGCACCCAGCCGGAATCGACATGCAGCTCGGCAACTTTCCGGTAATCGCGATTGAAGAAGGCGATAAAGTTCTCTGCCAGATAGCGTTTGTCTTCTTTGTTGAGTGACCCCACAATCCCGCAGTCGATGCCGATATACTGCGGATCTTCCGGGTGATCATAGCTGACAAAAATATTACCCGGGTGCATATCCGCATGGAAAAAGCTGTCACGGAAAACCTGCGTGAAGAAGACCTGCACGCCACGTTCAGCCAGCAGCTTCATGTTGGTGCCCTGCTTTTCCAGCGCCACAACATCCGAGACCGGAACGCCGTAGATGCGCTCCATCACCATCATGTTCTCACTGCAGTAGTCCGAATAGACTTCAGGCACGTACAGCATGGGGCTGTTTTCAAAATTACGGCGCAGCTGGATGGCGTTAGCCGCTTCACGCAGCAGATTTAACTCGTCGATCAGCGTTTTTTCATACTCACGCACCACTTCCAGCGGTCGCAGACGTCGACCATCGGGTAACAGGCGCGGAACCCAACGGGCCAGGCGGTAAATGAGCTTCATGTCCGCTCTGATCACCGGCAGGATATCGGGGCGGATCACCTTGATGACCACCTCTTTACCGTTCTCTTTTAACCGCGCGGTGTGCACCTGGGCAATGGACGCGGAGGCCAGCGGTTCAATCTCAAAATCATCAAACCAGCTTTCGACCGGAATATTGCCCATCGCGGCTTCGATTTGTTGCTTTGCGCGTTTGCCATCGAAAGGTGCGACCCGATCCTGCAGCAGCGCCAGCTGATCGGCGATTTGCGGTGGGAAAAGATCACGACGAGTCGACAACATCTGACCAAACTTAATCCATACGGGACCCAGTTCCTGTAATGCTAACCGGAGTCGCTCGCCAAGGAGTTTGTCTTTATGACGATTAGGCATCCAGAATAACGTGCGCCGCCAGAGTCTTAGCGGCAGCGTGATGCGCATTCGTGGGATAAGTTCATCAAGGCCGTAACTCAAAAAAGTACGGACGATAAAATAGAGGCGCCGAATTTCACCAGGCGTCATTTGCCCTCCAGTTTTTCCAGCCGTTTGGTTAGCGCGTCAACCGCACGTTCAACTGCAGCAGTCTCTTCGGCAAACCATGCCACTTCCAGCGGGCCAGGCGCCATGCGCCACTCTTCCGTTAAGACTTCAGCCACATAACGCTGTTGGCGCTGCGCGCCTTTACGCAGAAAAGCGGCACCGCCACGAAAGAGCTTACTGATCCCTTCTGCTGCAATGTCACCCGTATAAGGCGCCAGCAGTTCAGCCGGATCGAATTCAGCGAGATCGGCCAGGGCGACAAAGTTCTGTACCACCTGGATATCGCCCACGACCTCCAGCTCACCGCTGCGAATGAGCGCCGTCAGCTGTTGTCGATCGCGCAGTTTGGGCAGCACGCTAAGACGCGTAATAACCGCGCAATCCGCTTCGCCTTCCCATTCGCCCAGCACATCGAGCTGGCGCTCGCTGAAGACCAGCACAACAGGCGTCGAGAACTCCTTCAGGACAACTTTAAGAACCTTGCCCTGCAGACGCTGACGAGCCGTTTTCAGTGCAGGCGATTGATACAGAAAGGTATTCAGTACGCCTTCGATACCAGCCGTCACCAGAGGTTTAACAGGCATGAGCGACCTCCACTCAGAACTTATAACCGCGATGCAACGCGACAACACCCGCCGTGAGGTTGAAGTACTCAACATTCTCCAGACCCGCATCCTGCATCATGGCTTTTAAGGTGTCCTGATCCGGGTGCATACGGATAGATTCCGCCAGGTAACGATAGCTTTCGCCGTCTTTTGCCACCAGCTCACCGATGCGCGGCAAGACGTGGAATGAGTAGGCGTCATACGCCTTACTTAACGGTTCGATAATGGGTTTGGAGAATTCCAGCACCAGCAGACGTCCACCCGGCTTCAACACGCGGTACATGGAACGCAGTGCTTTCTCTTTGTCGGTCACGTTACGCAAACCGAACGAGATGGTAATGCAGTCAAAGGTGTTATCCGGGAATGGCAGGGCTTCAGCGTTGGCCTGTACATATTCCACATTGCCTACCACGCCGATGTTACGCAGCTTTTCGCGCCCCATTTTCAGCATGGAGTCGTTGATGTCGGCGAGCACAACGCGCCCGGTTTCACCCACCATACGGGAGAATTTTGCGGTTAAATCGCCGGTTCCCCCCGCCAAATCTAATACGGTTTGACCACGACGTACGCCGCTACAGTCGATAGTGAAGCGCTTCCACAAGCGATGGATCCCGAATGACATCAGGTCATTCATGACATCATACTTTGCCGCCACGGAATGAAACACGTGGGCAACCATGTCAGCTTTCTGCGCTTTGGCGACAGTCTGAAAGCCAAAGTGTGTCGTATCTTGTGAATCTTCAACCATCTCAGTGCCTGCTAATCAGTCAAATGTGCATGAAGTGTAACAGATTGGGCGCGTTTGCCCTACGATTCAACCACCGTGAAAGAAACGGTCTGCCTGGGTTTCGGTGGCAGATTGTGCGCCTAACGCATTGTCTTGATTGCGACTATTTAACCCATTTTCGCCATCGCGCAGACGATACTCTTCGTCCTGTGCGGTCGCCTGTTCGGCCAAATCCGGATTAATCTCGCGTTTAACTTCGACCCCAAGCGTGCGAAAAGCTTCCGCCTGAGCGAGTAAATTGCCACGGCCAGAAGAGAGCTTTTTCATTGCCTGTCGGTAATTATCCTGTGCGCGATCGAGGTTTTGCCCGACAGAGGTCATATCGTCCACAAACAGGCGCATTTTGTCGTACAGCTTGCTGGCACGATCGGCGATTTGCTGCGCATTTCGGCTTTGGTGCTCGTAGCGCCACAGGTTCGCGATGGTGCGCAAAGCCACCAGTAGCGTGGTGGGGCTAACCAGCATAATGTTGTTTTTTAGCGCTTCGGTAATCAGTTCAGGCTGTCGGTCCAGCGCCAGCAAAAAAGCGGGTTCAACCGGGATAAACATCAGCACGTAATCGAGCGAACGCAGTCCGGGTAACTGCTGGTAATCTTTTCTGCCCAGCAGACGAATATGGTTACGTACGGAGGCAATGTGTTCCTGTAACGCCGATTCCCGGGTGTAGTCGTCTTCGGCATTGAAATAACGTTCATAGGCAACCAGCGTCATTTTGGCATCGATAACCACATCCTTGCCTTGCGGGAGACGCACGATAACATCCGGCTGCATACGGGCGCGGGATTCGGTCTCAATGCTGACCTGCGTTTCGTATTCATACCCTTCTCGCAGACCGGATGCTTCCAGCACGCGAGTGAGGACGACTTCGCCCCAGTTGCCCTGGGTTTTATTGTCACCTTTCAGCGCCCGCGTCAGGTTAACCGCTTCCTGGGTCATCTGGGCGTTAAGCTGCTGAAGATTGCGAATTTCGTGGGCCAGAGTGTGACGTTCACGCGCCTCCTGGCCAAAGCTGTCCTGAACCTGACGGCGAAAGCCGTCGAGCTGTTCGCGCAGTGGGGTCAGTAAGCCCTGCAGGCTTTGGCGATTTTGTTCATCGACGCGACGGTTGCTCTGTTCAAAAATACGGTTAGCGAGGTTCTCGAACTGCTCGCTCAGCCGCTGCTCGCTGTTCATCATCTGGCGAATTTTGTCTTCCGCGTGCAGTTGGGCCGACTCCAGACGGGTGGTCACCTCACGAAGATCCGCTTCCAGAGAGGTGTTGATATCGCGCAGGTTGCGCAGCTCGTTGTTGAGCAACTCACACTCATCACGCCAGTGGCTGCTCTGGGAAAGCTGTTGTTTTGCAGCGCTCAGCTCCGCCACCATCTCTTCACGTTCGGCCAGTTGATCGGCTTTATGTTGCGCATGTTGGTAGCCTGAAATCAGCCAGCCCACACCCACGCCCACCAGCGCAATCACTGCATACATCACGATTGAGATATCCACAACGCCTCCTGCTTCAAACTGTTACCCGCACAAAATAGAATTGTGCTGTATAAACGTCCAGTTTGAAAGGGATTTCCTGCGAGGCACTGCGCAAAAAGAAAAGGCCGAACGCGTCGGCCTTAAATCAGAAAGGAGGATGATTAGATCAGACGGCGCGCTGCTTCGACCACGATTTTCACCGCGTGGCTTTCCGTCTGCTTCATGGTTTCCGCGTTCGGGATCTCTTGCTGAGTGCGGTTGACGATAACGCCCGCCACCATACCGGCACGCAGGCCCTGGCTGGCGCACATGGTCAACAGCGTAGCGGATTCCATTTCGTAGTTCATCACGCCCATGGCCTGCCACTCTTCCATTGAACCTTTAAAGCGGCTAACCACACGACCAGAGAAGGTGTCGTAACGCTCCTGGCCTGGATAGAAGGTGTCGGAAGAGGCGGTCACGCCTATGTGCGTGGTGGCACCGATGGATTTCGCCGCCTCTACCAGAGCGGTAGTACAGTCGAAATCGGCCACTGCCGGGAATTCCATAGGGGCGAAGTGCAGGCTTGCACCGTCAAGACGCACCGATGCGGTCGTCACCAGCACGTCACCCACATTGATATGCGGCTGAATTGCACCGGTAGTGCCGATGCGCAGGAAAGTCCGAATGCCCAGTTGCGCCAGCTCTTCAACCGCGATAGAGGTCGACGGACCGCCGATGCCGGTTGAACATACAATCACCGCTTTACCATCCAGCTCAGCACGCCAGGTGGTGAATTCACGATGGGCTGCCAGTTTGACCGGCTTATCCATCAGCGCGGCGATCTTTTCCACACGCTCAGGATCGCCCGGGACGATGGCAAGCGTAGCCCCTTGTAAATCGTTTTTAGTGAGGCCGAGATGAAAAACATCAGACTTAGACATAGGTGACTCCTCTGTGGGTCGGGTTGTCAGAAGAAGTAAAACGGTACTTTACAGAAGCACCAGGCTTAATTTCGTGACAGACCTCACCACGAATGAAAATGATTGCAGCTAATTACCATGAAATGGTGAATTGCGTCACACTAATAAGTTATATCGCTGACGTCTGCACAAAAGATAGACCGTTTCGGGCACTGTGAGTTGTTAACTTGAGGTCTATATTTATTTGCACCAACGGGTACGGAGAATACCATGACTCAGAAAACACATTTTGCACCTGCTGCAGCCCCCCATGCCTCCACCATCGTCTCTACCCCTGAGGACGCTATAACGGCGGGTGAAACCTCCATCCCGTCTCAGGGTGAGAATATGCCTGCCTATCACGCACGGCCCAAGGAGGCAGAAGGCCCCCTGCCCATCGTCATCGTGATTCAGGAAATTTTCGGCGTACATGAACATATTCGCGACATTTGTCGTCGCCTCGCGCTGGAAGGCTATCTCGCGGTCGCACCGGAGCTTTACTTCCGTCAGGGCGATCCGAATGACTACAACGATATACCCACGCTGTTCAGTAACCTTGTCAGCAAAGTGCCTGATGCACAGGTGCTGGCCGATCTGGATCATGTCGCCAGTTGGGCTGCGCGCAACGGTGGCGATCCGCATCGCCTGATGGTCACGGGCTTCTGCTGGGGAGGACGCATCAGTTGGCTGTATGCGGCTCACAACCCGCAGCTTAAAGCGGCTGTCGCCTGGTATGGCAAACTGGTGGGAGAGAAAACGTTAAACTCACCAAAACATCCTGTCGATATCGCCACCGATTTAAACGCACCGGTACTGGGGCTGTACGGCGGTGAGGATACGGGTATCCCGCTGGATACCGTAGAAACCATGCGACATGCGCTACGGGCGGCCAATGCGAAGGCCGAGATTGTGGTGTATCCGGATGCGGGTCATGCCTTCAATGCTGATTATCGTGCAAGCTATCATGCGGAATCCGCTAAAGATGGCTGGCAAAGAATGCTGGCCTGGTTTAGTCAGTACGCGGGTAAAAAATAAGCGCGATACCTGAACAACAAAGGCCCGGTCAGGCAATATCGCCACCGGGCCTTTAAACCTGCATTTTCCAGCAGGACAACTACGTCATTCGCGCTGCGTCGTTATGCCTGACGCAGGTTCTGCGCCGCCTGCACCATGTTCGCCAGAGCGGCACGCGTCTCTGGCCAGCCGCGGGTTTTCAGGCCGCAATCCGGGTTGACCCACAGACGCTCAGCCGGAATACGCTGTGCTGCTTTCGCCAGCAGTGCTTCGATCCACTCCACGCTCGGAACGTTCGGGGAGTGAATGTCATACACCCCCGGTCCGATTTCATTCGGATAGTCGAACTCCTCAAATGACTCCAGCAGTTCCATATCGGAACGTGACGTCTCGATGGTAATGACGTCCGCATCCAGTGCGGCGATGGAATCCATGATGTCGTTAAATTCGCAATAACACATATGGGTATGGATCTGCGTGTCGTTCTTTGCCACGGAAGCGTTGATACGGAAGGCCTCCACGCCCCATTGCAGATAAGCATCCCAGTCACTGCGACGCAGCGGCAGACCTTCACGCAGTGCAGGTTCGTCGATCTGGATAATGCCAATACCCGCCGCTTCCAGATCGGCCACTTCATCACGCAGCGCCAGCGCAATCTGTTTGGCGATGGTTTCGCGGCTGACATCTTCACGCGGGAACGACCAGCAGAGAATAGTGACCGGACCGGTCAGCATACCTTTCACCGGCTTGTCAGTCAGCGACTGAGCGTACTTCGCCCATTCCACGGTGATGGCTTCAGGACGGCTCACATCGCCAATGACGACCGGGGGTTTCACGCAGCGGGAACCGTAGCTTTGCACCCAGCCATTTTGAGTGAAGACAAAACCGTCCAGGTGTTCACCGAAGTACTCCACCATGTCGTTTCGCTCGGCTTCACCATGCACCAGTACGTCCAGGCCTAAACGTTCCTGCTCAACAATCGCCTGTTTAATATGCTCAGCAATGCCGGTGCGGTAGTGATTCGCGTCCAGGTTGCCCTTTTTAAAGTCCAGACGCAGGCCGCGGATTTCGGTAGTCTGCGGGAATGAGCCAATGGTCGTCGTCGGCCAGGCAGGTAAATTGAAACGCGCACGCTGTGCTTCGGCACGCACGTCATACGGATCCTGCCGCTGGCTGTCCTGCGCGGTGATGGCCGCCAGACGTTTTTCAACAGCCGCATTGTGAACGCGGGATGAATGGCGACGGGCCTGAATCGGCGCGCTCCATTCAACCAGACTGGCGGTATTGCCCGTGTTCAGCGCATCGCGCAACAGCGCCAGCTCTTCGCATTTTTGCAGGGCGAAGGCAAACCAGCTCTTTACTTCCGCATCCAGACGCGTCTCAACGCTCAAATCGATAGGGCTGTGCAGCAGGGAGCACGACGAGGCGACCCACAGCTCACGTTTGCCAACGAGCGTTTTAATGCGGGCATATTTTTCTGTCAGATCCGCACGCCAGACGTTGCGTCCATTGACCAGCCCCGCCGACAGCAACCAGTCCGCAGGAAGACGTTGGTGCAGCTCCGCCACATCGTCTTTGCCATGAACCAGGTCAACGTGCAGACCCTGCACCGGCAGCGCAGCGAGGGTGTCGAGGTTTGGCGTAACGCCTTCAAAATAGGTGGTCAGCAGAAGCTTCACCTGACCACTCAGCGCATCGTAAGCGGGCTTGAAGGCATCAAGCCAGGCCTGCGGTAATTCAAGCACCAGGGCTGGTTCGTCAATCTGTACCCACTCAATGCCGCGTTTTGCCAGTTCGGCCAACACCTGCTGGTATACAGGCAGGATATCGTTCAACAGCGTCAGGCGGTCAAACGCCTCACCCTTCACTTTACCCAGCCATAAATAGGTCACAGGACCGAGGAGCACAGGCTTAATGGTATGCCCCAGCGCCAGCGCCTCATCCACTTCATCCAGCAGCTGCGTCCAGGTCAGCTTGAACTGCTGGCCTTTGATAAATTCCGGCACCATGTAGTGGTAGTTGGTATTAAACCATTTGGTCATTTCTGCCGCTGCGGCGGGTTCTCCCGTTGGCGCACGCCCACGGCCAAGACGGAAAAGAGTATCGATATCGACCGATCCATCTTTGTTCTGATGACGAGCCGGCACGTTGCCAAGCAGCAGGCTGGTGGTCAGAACATGGTCGTACCAGGCGAAATCGCCCACCGGCAACAGATCAATGCCTGCCTGTTTTTGCTGATCCCAGTGACGCGCACGCAGCTCGCGGCCAACGGCCAACAGCTCTTCACGGCTGGATTTACCCGCCCAGTAACTTTCTTGTGCTTTTTTCAGTTCGCGGCGCAAACCAACGCGAGGGAAACCGAGAGTGTGGTTGATTACAGTCATGTGTCATTCCTCTAAGAATTCATTGAATCTGAAGGTAAAACTCTAAATAGTTCGGCTGGCAGGAAGGCGGCCCCGCAGCGCATTCCCCGGCGCTTACTGAAGTCAGTGACGGGGGTAAGCGAGGATGCCAACGCATCTGCAAGTCGAAATATGACGAGTTTGGACGTCCAGATGTTTACACATCCATAATTGGCGGTTACTGTATATTCCTCAAGCGCAAAATGTTCATGGCGAAGTGAAGGACTTTCATGATCGAGATAAAACATCTGAAAACGCTACAGGCGTTGCGGAACTGCGGTTCGCTGGCGGCGGCTGCGGCCACGCTGCATCAGACCCAATCCGCCCTTTCTCACCAGTTCAGCGATCTGGAACAACGCCTTGGCTTTCGTCTGTTCGTACGTAAAAGCCAGCCGCTCCGCTTTACGCCGCAGGGGGAGGTATTACTTCAGCTGGCAAATCAGGTACTGCCTCAGATCGCTTCCGCGCTACAGGCATGCAACGAGCCTCAGCAGACGAAACTGCGTATCGCAATCGAATGCCATAGCTGCATCCAGTGGCTGACGCCTGCGCTTGAGAACTTTCGCCAGAAGTGGCCCCAGGTGGAGATGGATTTCAAGTCCGGCGTCACCTTTGATCCTCAGCCATCGCTTCAGCAAGGCGAACTGGATGTCGTGCTCACGTCTGATATTTTGCCCCGCAGCGGTTTGCATTATTCACCGATGTTTGATTTCGAAGTGCGTCTGGTGCTGGCACCCGACCATCCACTGGCGACCAAAACGCGCATCACGCCAGAAGATCTGGCAACCGAAACGTTGCTGATTTATCCGGTTCAACGCAGTCGCCTGGATATCTGGCGCCATTTCCTGCAACCTGCGGGAATTAGCCCGAACCTGAAAAGTGTGGATAACACCCTGCTGTTGATTCAGATGGTGGCGGCGAAGATGGGAATCGCGGCGCTGCCGCACTGGGTGGTTGAAAGCTTTGAGCGCCAGGGTCTGGTGGTGACCAAAACCCTGGGCGAGGGATTGTGGAGCCGGCTGTACGCTGCCGTGCGCGATGGCGAGCAGCGTCAGCCGGTTACAGAGGCGTTTATTCGCTCAGCGCGGAATCACGCTTGCGACCATCTGCCGTTTGTTCGGAGCGCGGAGCGACCCAATGGCGATGTACCCATAGCGAAGCCAGAATCACCGTTCCCCCAATAATAAAGCTGGGCCAGTGGGGCTGCTCCTGCCAGATAGCGAGGTTTACCAGCAGTCCGGCGGGGACATGAACATTATTCATAATGCCGAGCGTGCCGGCGTCCACCTGCGTCGCACCGTAGTTCCACATGAAGTAGCCCAGGCCCGACGCCACCACGCCAAGCCATATCAGCACGCTCCACTGCACGGTGGTGGTTGGCAGCTTTTGTGGATTCCCCAACATAAACCATGCCACCACGGCAACGATCGCCGCGCCAAGGTAGAACCAGGCAAATGCGTTATGCTGCGGCATCGGGCGGGTTTCCATCAGGCGTTTATAACCCACCATGCCAATGGCGAAGCTGATATTCGCCAGTTGAACAAACATCAGCCCGGTCCAGAAGTGATCGCTGACTTTGTCATAACGAATGATCGCCGCCCCCACCACCGCCAGTGCCGCACTCAGCAGATAACCCCAGCGCAGGCGTCGCTTACTCAGAAGATCGTAAATCAGCGTGATGTAGAGCGGGGTGAGCACCGTAAACAGCAGAAATTCCGAGACGGATAGGTAGACGTAAGCCCGGAAGCTGAACAGATACATGATGCCGAGCTGCATCGCCCCCACCAGCATATACAGCAGAAGGGTTTTCAGCATTTGACCACGCGTACGCAGAAACGGCAGGAACACCAGCGCCGCCAGCCCCACGCGCATCAGCACGGAAAAATAGCTGTCGACCGAACCCGCAAGATATTCGCCAATCAGGCTAAAGGAGAAGGCCCACAGAATCGTGGTGATAATGAGTAGCGCCACAGTGCATGTCTCTCTGAAAGATGGACAGGCATTGTAGCGAACTCTTTAGTTGACAACTGAACAATAAACAGGCAAATGAAGATTATTCAAGGTACAGTTTACGCAAATATTTTGGTACCGCGTTGTCGGCATTGGTGCCGATAACATCCAGCTCCGGATGCAAATCTTTCAGGCGTTGATGCGCATTTTCCATAATGCAGCCTTTGCCCGCCATGGAGAGCATTTCTGCATCGTTCATGCCGTCGCCAAAGGCGATGCAGTCTTTCAGTTCGTAACCCAGACGTTTCGCTACCGCTTCCAGTGCATGGCCTTTCGATACGCCGCCCGCCATCACTTCCAGACAGGTGAGCGTAGAGAAGCTCACGTTGACACGATCGCCCCAGCGCGCATTGATCGCCTGCTCAAGCGGCAACAGCTCTTCGTGATTTTCGCAGGTGAAGAACACCTTGCTGATCCCTTCGGGCTCCAGCAGGCCAGGCTCATACAACGAATAGTTGAATACCGCTTCCTTGAAGAAACGCATCTCGTCTGGACGGTGACGGTTCATAAACCAGTCATCATTACGATACACGTTGGTCACGACACCCGGGTTGTTATGCACCACGCCAAACAGATCGGCGGCAATATCGCGGTCAAGGTTATGAGTGAAAATCAGGTTGCCATCCGTGTCATGCACGCGAGCACCGTTGGAGGTGATCATGTAGGCTTTGATTTCCAGGTTATCGCGGATCTGCCCTACGTCCACGTGGTGACGACCGGTCGCGAAGACAAAATTCACGCCGTGTGCCGTCAGAAGCTTTAAGGTCTCTTTCGCATAGGGCGAGAGAGTGTGATCGGGAGAAAGCAGCGTGCCATCTAAGTCAGATGCAACAACCTGGTACATAGGGATTTCAACCTCTGGTGATAAAAAGTAATCAGTTATGCCTGTCGAAAAACTCAACGATGGCGTTTAGCGCGACTGAGCGCATAGTGTCCTTTTCAAAAAGGATCTCATGGTACGCGCCCTGTATAACCAGCGGTTTCCCCCCTTCACAAGGGGTGCCGGCGGCCGCGCGTAATTCACAAAAGCGGTCGTGCATGCGGTTATCCACCACACGTTCCTCTTCTGCCTGAATCAGTAATGTTGGGGTATTATCCTCACCCGCTCCGGCAAGCGCAGACTCTCCGGCCAGGATGCCTTCGCGCACCCAGTGATAGGTTGGCCCCCCTACACGCAGGCGCGGCTCATCGGCGTAAAAGCGCAGGTTGCGGCGATAGCGCTGCCGACTGTGGGTTAACACGTTGATCGCGAAAGGCAGCGCCCGCCAGCGCCCGGTACCGATGGCATAACCTTCACGAATACGCTGATGGCCCTCAGCCCAGTCGAGAATGTGGCGCACCATCCAGTCGGGAAAACGCATCACGATGCCAAACATGGGGGCCGTGAGCGCAATCGCATCGCACTGTGGCGAATGACGTTGCAAAAACAGGGTGGCGATCGCCCCGCCCATCGAGTGTGCCAGGATGTAACGTTTCCGCCACGGCCCCGGCTGCACTTCCTGCTGCCAGAATGCGGCGAGATCGTCGACATAGTCGCTGAAATTCACCACGTGCCCACGGTGTGAATCTGATAACAACCGGCCGGAACGTCCCTGCCCCCGGTGATCGATGATCAATACGTCGAAGCCCAGATGGAACAGGTCATACGCCAGCTCTGCGTATTTCACGTAACTTTCAATACGACCCGGGCAAACGACGATAACCCGATCGTTTTTCACATCCCGAAAACGCACAAAGCGTACCGGAACGTTGTCCACGCCCGCGATTTCGGCCTCTTCACGCTGACGCCAGAAATCGGTCAGCGGTCCCATGGAGAAAGCAGCAAATGCGTTCTCGCGTGTTTCCCAGTCCTTTTTCTGCTGAAACATTGGGTGTGTGCCCCTGTAAGCCACGGAATATCGTTTTTTTGTGATGCTTCACAAAATGACTCAACAATAGCGTATTGTGGCATAAAAATAGACGATTCGGGAGTTTCAAATGACCTTCGAGTGGTGGTTCGCTTACCTGCTGACATCCATCATCCTCAGCCTTTCACCGGGTTCTGGCGCGATCAATACCATGACAACCTCCATTAACCATGGCTATCGCGGCGCGGCGGCATCCATTGCCGGTTTACAGACGGGGCTTGGGATCCACATCGTTCTGGTGGGTATCGGGCTGGGGACGCTATTCTCGCGTTCTGTACTGGCTTTTGAGGTGTTGAAATGGGCGGGTGCAGCGTATCTCATCTGGCTTGGTATTCAGCAGTGGCGCGCCGCAGGTTCGATAGACCTGAACACCCTCGCCCATACCCAAACGCGTCGCCATCTGTTTAAACGCGCGGTCTTCGTAAATCTGACCAACCCAAAAAGTATCGTTTTTCTGGCAGCGCTCTTTCCACAGTTTATCGTTCCCCATCAGCCGCAGGTGATGCAGTACGTGGTGCTCGGCACGACCACCATTATTGTCGATATCATCGTGATGATTGGTTACGCGACGCTGGCGCAGCGGATTGCGGCGTGGATTAAGGGGCCTAAGCAGATGAAGGCCCTGAACAAAGTCTTTGGATCGCTGTTTATGCTGGTTGGTGCGCTGCTTGCGTCAGCGCGTCATGCTTAGCGAGAAATGATGAGATGAATACCGAAGCCGGCGAACAGCGCGCCGGCGAAGCCGTCAATCCACTTCGCAATACGCTGGTAACCGCGGCGCATCGCCGGTAAGGCAAACAGGCTGGCCACCACGGTAAACCACGCAAACGTCTCTACCACGATCAGCAGGAAGATACCCCAACGCGCACCCGCGCCCACGTTGTCACCTACAAACAGGGAGAACACGGAGCCGAAATAGATAATCGCTTTTGGGTTCGCCAGGTTGGTGAGCAGCCCTTTAATAAAACTCCGGCCGCCCGTTGCCAGCTCAACTGTCGGTTCTTCCGGCTTTTTCTCTTCTTTCTTCAACGCCCCGCGCAGCATCTGGTAGCCCATCCAGCACAGATACAGACCCCCGCCCACCATAATGATGTTATGCAGCCACGCCATCTTCGCGAGGATCAGATTCAGCCCCAGCAAGGCAACGGCTGCCCAGACCATAACGCCCATGGTAATTCCGAGCACGCCCATCATCGCCTCTTTACGGGAACGGCTGACGGCAGTCTGCGATACAAAGAAGAAGTCGGGGCCAGGGCTCATCAGCGCAACGATATGCACCAGAGCAACTGTCAGAAATAACATAAGCATGATGATTGGCTCGCGGGAAAGTAATTCAGTGAGCAACCATCCTGGCACTTTTTAGCCAGGATGACTACTCCTCATCATCGCCGTCAGCATGAGAGCGTATCAGCGCCATAAACTCTTTGCCAAAACGCTCCAGCTTGCGCGTTCCAACGCCGTTGACACTGAGCATTTCGCCCGCGCTGAGCGGCATTTGCTCGGCCATTTCGATCAGCGTCGCATCATTGAAGACCACGTATGGCGGAATGTTCTCTTCGTCGGCAATGGCTTTACGCAGTTTACGCAGCTTGGCAAACAGCTTGCGATCGTAGTTGCCGCCATAGGATTTCTGCATCACGCGCGGTTTTAACGCCACGACGCGCGGCACGGCGAGCTGGAGTTCGATTTCACCGCGTAATACCGGACGGGCGGCTTCAGTCAGCTGTAACGCAGAGTGTTGCGCGATATTCTGCGTGGCGAAACCCAGGTGGATCAGCTGGCGAATAATACTCACCCAGTGTTCGTGGCTCTGCTCTTTTCCGATACCGTAGACCGGCAATTTGTCATGGCCCATCTCGCGGATTCGTTGATTATTGGCACCACGCAGCACTTCCACTACATACCCCATACCAAAGCGCTGATTGACTCGTCCGATCGTGGAGAGCGCTTTACGCGCGTCCATAAGGCCATCGTACTGCTTTGGCGGATCAAGGCAGATATCGCAGTTACCGCACGGCTCCTGGCGCCCTTCACCAAAGTAATTGAGTAAGACCAGGCGGCGGCAGGTTTGCGCTTCGGCAAAGGCGCCCATGGCGTTGAGCTTGTGGCGTTCGATATCCAGCAGTTGTCCGGCCGGTTTTTCTTCGAGGCAGCGGCGCAGCCAGGCCATATCGGCCGGATCGTAGAACAACATCGCTTCCGCTGGCAGACCGTCACGCCCGGCACGCCCCGTTTCCTGGTAGTAAGACTCGATATTGCGCGGAATATCAAAATGCACCACAAAACGGACGTTGGGTTTGTTAATCCCCATCCCAAACGCCACGGTAGCGACCACGATTTGCAGATCGTCGCGCTGGAACTTTTCCTGCACGTCGGCGCGAATATGGTTCTCCAGCCCGGCATGGTAGGCCGCGGCGCTGAAGCCGCGGTTTTGCAGACGGGCGGCGGTGTCTTCCACTTTCGCGCGGCTGTTACAGTAGATAATACCGGATTTGCCGCGTTGCTCCTGGACGTAACGCAGAAGCTGATCCAGAGGCTTGAACTTTTCCATCAGCATGTAGCGGATGTTAGGTCGGTCGAAGCTGCTGACCTGAATAAAAGGATCGTTCAACCCAAGCAGACGGACAATATCAAGGCGCGTGGTGTCATCGGCGGTAGCGGTCAGCGCCATAAAGGGCAAGGCAGGAAAACGCTGGCGCAGTTGACCCAGCGCGGCGTATTCCGGGCGGAAATCGTGCCCCCACTGAGAGATACAGTGCGCCTCATCCACCGCCAGTAACACGGGATTCCAGTGGGCTAAGTGCTCAAGGAAGTTATCCAGCATCAGTCGCTCAGGGGCGATATACAACAGACGGATTTGCCCGTTACGGCAGCCTGCCATCACCTCCTGCTGCTGTTCCCGGGTTTGCGTGGAGTTAATGCAGGCGGCGGCCACGCCGTTTGCCAGCAGTTGGTCCACCTGGTCTTTCATCAGGGATATCAGCGGTGACACAACGACCGTCAGGCCGTTAAGGACCAGCGCGGGCACCTGATAGCACAGGGATTTTCCCCCGCCGGTTGGCATCACCACCAGGCAATCGCGGCCTTCCAGCACGGTGTCAATGATGGTTTCCTGGCCAGGGCGGAACTGCTGATAGCCAAAGGTTTCGTGTAAAACCTGTTTAGCCAGCGATTCCTGATTCATTACTTCCGCCTGCGCCACATTGACCCCATTTACCAGAATAAAAAACAGGCGCTATTTTCAGCGCCTGAGAGAGAAAGTTCAACGTTTAACGCAAAAACATTCGAGCCAGTTAGAAAATGTCGTTGAGCATGACACCGACACCGACGCGCGTCTGGTTGTAATTATAATCAATCAGTGACTCACCATAGCCGCTATAGACCTGAGTATAAATACGCACGTGTTTGGTCACCGGATAGCTCAGGCCCATCTCTGCGCCGCCGTAGCCGGTGTTCCAGTTGTACTGGCCTTTCACGCTCAGCACCGCATCACCTAATTGATAGCCCACTTTCAGCTGGTAGTAGCCCATGTATTTGGTGATATCCGGGTTGTCGTCGGTGTTACCCACCACGAACCAGGGTTTCACTTCCACCATGAAATTACCGTTCTGCACCATCAGGCGCGTATAGGCACGGTTCCAGCTACGAGAGGTAGGGTCTGAGCGACCGTTCGAGTCGTGGTTGAAGCCCACCTCGACATCGCGAAGCGTCCAACCAGCAAACTCATAGTCGGTCGCAAAACCGAGAAAGAGCTGTGGCTCATAGTTCGTTTCACGGAAGGGGGATGACTCTTCGCTGTTAGAAAGCTGCCACCAGGACTTCTGCGTATAAGAGGCGCCAAGTACTGAATTCGGCCCCAGAATGCCACGCCAGAAAGGAAACGCCAGGCTGAGCTGGAATTTAACCTCATCTTTACGCGCATTATCAGACCAGTTGTAAGAGCTGATGGCCTCTTTATTCAAATCGCTGGTTTGCGTGTAAATGACGTAGTTCGTGTCATACGGATAAAGTGTGAACGGATTGTCATGCTCCTGAAGAAGGTTGGCGATAATGCTGCCGTGCACGGCAGGTTTATCGTGAACTTCTTTAACTGTTGCTTCCTGCGCAAATGCTGTGAAGGGCAGCGCAACGCCTGCCAGTAGCCAACCCAGATACGTCCGCATCGGTGGTGCTCTCCTGCGAAAAAAATTATGTGATGAATTATGTCGGCACATTCTACCTGTTTCTTCGCGAACTTCCCCTCCTGGTTTCTGAAAGTGGAAAATCATCCTCCAGAAGCATAAAATCAACAACTCATTAACAAAAGGATGTCACTTTTCATGTCAGCTACGCTTACCGCTGAAGAAGCGTTAAAACTCGTGGGAGAGATTTTTGTCTACCATATGCCCTTCAACCGTGCGTTAGGGCTGGAGCTGGAGCGCTATGAGAAAGCCTTCGCGCAGTTAAGCTTTAATAACCAGCCGATGATGGTGGGCAACTGGGCGCAAAGTATTTTGCATGGTGGGGTGATCGCCTCAGCGCTGGATGTTGCCGCCGGGCTGGTCTGCGTGGGCAGCACGCTGACGCGTCACGATACGATTAACGAAGATGAACTGCGTCAGCGCCTGTCGCGTATGGGCACCATCGATCTTCGCGTGGATTATCTTCGCCCCGGCCGTGGAAATCGCTTTACCGCCACCAGCAGCCTGCTGCGAGCGGGCAATAAGGTTGCCGTCGCACGTGTTGAACTGCATAACGAAGATCAGGTTTATATCGCCAGCGCAACTGCTACTTATATGGTGGGTTAAGGCGCGTAAATCGGGTAAAATTACTTCACTTTTCTGTAACGGATTTTCCCGATGGATGCTAAGCAAACGCGGCAGGGCGTGTTACTCGCTCTTGCCGCTTATTTTATTTGGGGTATCGCGCCCGCCTATTTCAAGCTGATTCACTACGTTCCAGCTGATGAGATCCTCACCCACCGCGTGATTTGGTCATTTTTCTTTATGATCGCCCTGATGAGCGTTAGCCGTCAGTGGTCTGGGGTGAAAGTCTTACTTCAAACGCCAAAGAAAATTTTTCTGCTGGCCCTTTCTGCCGTCCTGATTGGCGGTAACTGGCTACTGTTCATTTGGGCGGTAAATAACCATCACATGCTGGAAGCCAGCCTTGGCTACTTTATCAATCCGCTGGTGAATATTGTGCTGGGGATGTTGTTCCTTGGAGAGCGTTTCCGCCGAATGCAATGGGTGGCGGTCCTGCTCGCTTTCTGTGGCGTCCTGGTGCAGCTGTGGACCTTTGGTTCACTGCCGGTCATCGCGCTGGGTCTGGCGTTCAGCTTTGCGTTCTATGGTCTGGTGCGCAAGAAGATTGCCGTTGAAGCGCAGACAGGCATGCTGTTCGAAACGCTGTGGCTCCTGCCGCTGGCTGCGATTTACCTGTTTGCTATTGCCGATAGCAGCACCAGCCATATGGGGAGCAATCCATGGTCGCTCAATCTGATGCTGATGGCCGCGGGTGTTGTGACCACCATTCCACTGCTGTGCTTTACCGGTGCCGCGACGCGCCTGCGGTTATCCACACTGGGCTTCTTCCAGTACATCGGCCCTACGCTCATGTTCGTGCTGGCCGTAGTGTTTTATGACGAAGTGCCAGGCGCGGATAAGATGGTGACCTTTGCCTTCATCTGGGTGGCACTGGCGGTATTTGTCGCTGACGCGATTTATACTCAGCGCAGAACACGCAAAGGATTGTGACGGGTGCCGGAGGGCGGCGACGCCTCATCCGGCCATAAAGACTCGCCTGGCGGGCCACCCGCCAGCGTTTACAGCCAGTTACGACGCTTAAAGTACAAATACGGCGCAAGTCCGGCGAGCAGCATAAATATAATCGCCCCCGGATAGCCAAAGCTCCATTTCAGTTCCGGCATAAACTCAAAGTTCATCCCGTAGCTGGATGCCACAAGCGTTGGCGGCAGAAACACCACCGAGACCACCGAGAAGATTTTGATGATGCGGTTCTGCTCGATGTTGATAAAGCCCATCGCCGCCTGCATCAGGAAGTTCACCTTCTGGAACAGGGATTCATTGTGCGGCAAAAGGGATTCGATATCGCGCAGGATTTCACGTGCCTGCTCAAGCTGGCCGCCCGGTAAACGCGCTTTACGCACCAGGAAGTTCAGCGCGCGCTGGGTATCCATCAGACACAAACGCACTTTCCAGCCGATATCTTCCTGCTCTGCCAGCGTGGAGAGCGCTTCATCGTATTCATCGCCCTGATGGCCTTCCATGATGACGCGGCTAAGCTTTTCCAGATCGCTATAGATGTTTTCGATTTCGTCTGCCAGCTGCTCAATTTTCGTTTCAAACAGATCGAGCAACAGCTCGTAGGCGTTGCCGTCAACCATCGCCTGGCTACGGGCACGCATACGGTACAGACGAAACGCAGGCAGTTCGCGTTCACGCAAGGTGAAAAGACGACCATCGCGAATGGTAAACGCCACGGTGGAGTTACCGGCGTGATCTTCAGCATCTTCATAGAAGAAGAAGGAGTGAATATGCAGACCGTCTTCGTCTTCAAAGAAACGTGCGGATGCTTCGATGTCTTCCAGTTCCGGGCGGGTCGCCAGGTTTTGTCCAAGTTCAGATTGTACGCGCAGGCGTTCATCGTCGTCCGGCTCGACCAGATCCACCCATACGGCGTCAATGAGGGGCTGTGACTCTTCAGCTTCAAGCCGAATCAGTCGGTTTTTTTCGAGTTGAAATGCGCTCAACATGACCGGGACTCCCAATGCAAAATATATCGGACAGTTCGGTGGGCACACTGAAACAATAAGGGTTTCAGACCATTAAACAGCCTGACTCAGCGCGACGGGAAAAACAGGTCGCTGACAACCACTAAGGCCATCAGCAAGAGGAGATAGCCTTAGGAGTTGTTCCTGGATGACAGGGAATTGAGCCAGTATCTACTGGGTGTGTCCAAGGCGAATGTCCTCTTAGCGTAATCGTGCGCGCATGTTACGCCAGCACTAATAGTGGCGTCAACACGCAGCGGAACGCGGAAGCGCAATAAATCGCCTTCAGTGATTAAGGCTAGCACATCGTTACAAAATAATGATATTTTTCTGAAAGTTACACTGTTTCCAGTCTGGCGTAAGCGGCAACCAGCCATTTGATCCCCTGCCCCTGGAACGCCACCTGCAGACGGCTGTGCTCGCCACTGCCTTCCAGATTGACGATGGTGCCTTCGCCAAATTTCGCATGGCGAACACGCTGGCCGAGCTTGAATCCTGTATCGTTTTCAGATATCGGCGTGCCCATTCGCTGATGGTTCACAGGGCGGCTGACGCTGGCACGCAAACGCACTTCTTCCACGCACTCTACGGGCAGTTCACCAATAAAACGTGAAGGACGGTGGTAGACCTCTTTGCCATACAGGCGACGGGTTTCGGCGTAGGTTAACGTCAACTTTTGCATCGCACGCGTGACACCGACATAGGCGAGACGACGCTCTTCCTCAAGACGTCCGCCTTCGTCCAGCGACATCTGACTCGGGAACATGCCCTCTTCCATACCCACGATAAAAACCTGAGGGAACTCAAGACCTTTTGCGGAGTGAAGCGTCATTAACTGCACCGCATCCTGCCAGGTGTCAGCCTGCCCTTCTCCCGCTTCCAGCGCGGCGTGGGAGAGGAACGCCTGAAGCGGCATTAAGTCTTCATCTTCTTCGTTGTAGCTGAACTGGCGCGTCGCCGTAACCAGTTCCTCTAAGTTTTCGATGCGCGTCTGACCTTTCTCACCCTTTTCCTGCTCATACATGATGCGCAGGCCGGAGTCTTTAATCACCCGATCGGTCTGGACGTGCAGCGGCATATCGGCCGTTTCCTGTGCCAGCGCGTCGATAAGCTCCAGGAAACGCTGCAGGGCGCTCGCCGCTCGCCCGGCAAGGGCTTTCTCCTGCAACAGCTCACGGCAGGCTTTCCAGAGCGTGAGTTGACGTTCACGGGCCGCCTGACGCACAACGTCAAGCGTACGGTCACCAATGCCGCGCGTCGGAGTATTCACCACGCGCTCAAAGGCAGCATCGTCATTACGGTTGGCAATCAGGCGAAGATAGGAGAGCGCATCTTTGATCTCCTGACGTTCGAAGAATCGCATGCCGCCATAAATGCGGTACGGCATGCTGACCTGCAGCAACGCCTCTTCCAGCACGCGCGACTGGGCGTTGCTGCGATAGAGAATGGCGCACTGCTCCAGCGCGCCACCGTTGTCCTGCCAGGTTTTTATGCGGTTGACCACGAAGCGGGCTTCGTCGAGTTCATTGAATGCACAGTAGATCGAAATCGGTTCGCCATCGATGCCGTCGGTCCAGAGCTTTTTACCCAGACGCCCGTTGTTATTTTCAATCAGGGCGTTGGCTGCACTCAGAATGTTGCTGGTCGAGCGGTAGTTCTGTTCCAGACGGATAGTTTCGGCACCCGGGAAGTCGTTCAGGAAGCGCTGGATGTTTTCCACCTGCGCGCCGCGCCAGCCGTAAATGGACTGGTCGTCATCGCCAACAATCATCACCTTACCGGTATCACCTGCCAGCAGGCGGATCCATGCGTACTGAATGTTGTTGGTATCCTGGAATTCGTCCACCAGAATGTTGGTAAAGCGTTCACGGTAGTGTTGCAGAATATGCGGCTTGTTGAGCCATAGCTCGTGTGCACGCAGCAGCAGCTCGGCAAAATCCACCAGACCTGCCCGATCGCACGCTTCCTGGTAGGCCTTGTAGACATTCTGCCAGGTCTGTTCGACCGGATTGCCAAAGCTCTGGATATGATGCGGCCGCAGCCCTTCGTCTTTTTGACCGTTGATGTACCACATCGCCTGACGTGGCGGCCACTGCTTCTCATCGAGATTCATCGCCTTGATCAGGCGCTTTAACAGCCGCAGCTGATCTTCGCTGTCGAGGATCTGAAAATCTTGTGGAAGATTGGCGTCCATATGGTGCGCACGCAGCAAACGGTGCGCCAGACCGTGGAAGGTACCGACCCACATACCGCCCTGGCTGGTGCCCATCAGCTGGGCAATACGGTGACGCATCTCCGCCGCCGCTTTGTTGGTAAACGTCACCGCCATAATGGAATACGGCGAGCAGTTCTCGACGCTTTGTAACCAGGCGATACGGTGCACCAGAACACGCGTCTTACCACTGCCCGCCCCAGCCAGCACCAGCATGTTTGTGCGCGTCGCGGCAACCGCGTCACGCTGTTTGTCATTAAGGCTGTCGAGCAGGTAAGAAACGTCCATTGGCACCGTCACGTAGTCATCTTGAAAACCGCAAAGCACCCGATGGTGCCTCGCTTACCCGGGTCTGCAACGACAAACCCCTGGTAATTTATACAATACTGCTGGTGATTATATCAGCGTGGTGAGGGATGCCAACCGCGAAATTTCCAGGTGAGGTAACAGGCGGCTGTCTGCGGTTTGCATCAGATCGGCATTTTCAGGCTTGATCCAGCATGCCTGCATCCCGCAGCGGATCGCGCCCGCGACGTCGGTCGTGAGATCGTCACCCACATGTAAAATCTGCCCCAGCGGCAACGCCAGTTTTTCCGCAGCCAGATGATACATATCGTTAAAAGGCTTCGAACGCCCGTGCGGGCCTGCGCGCAACACGAACTCGAAATAGTCACCCAGACCAAACAGCTCCGGCTGGGCATTACCATTGGTAATGGCCACCAGCGGCCACTTTGCTGCCAGCGTCTTCAGCGTGTCGTGCGTCTCTTGCGGGACGTCGATACGGCTGCGCCACTTAGCAAAATTCGCCATAGAGGCTTCAGCCCCCAGAGCCGCCTCTTGCGGACTGAGCCCTGCATTCAGCATGGCCTGCTCCACGGCACGCCGACGCCATTCCGTCACGTCATGGTAGATGTCCGGCTCTGTCTCGCGTAATGCCTGACGCAAGCGCTGAAAATCGGTATTTTGCAGTGATTTCAACGAGGGATGATAGTTTTGAACAAAGGACAACGCTTCCTTTTCGGTCCGCAGGATCACCTGGCGGTTGTCGTAAAGCGTGTCATCAAGATCGAAGGTCAAGGCTGAAATCTGACCTAAAGGGCGGTAAAAACGCATTATTTCCCCCGTTTGGCGCGTGGATGCGCCGAGTCATACACCGAAGCAAGGTGCTGAAAGTCCAAATGGGTATAGATTTGGGTAGTGGATAAATTGGCGTGGCCGAGCAATTCCTGAACGCCACGCAAATCGCCGCTGGATTCGAGCATGTGGGTGGCAAAGGAGTGGCGCAGCTTATGCGGATGTACATGGCTGTTCAGTCCTTGCTTGATTCCCCATTCAGCGAAACGCTTTTGCACGTTACGGGCAGAGATACGCTTGCCCAGTTTTGACAGAAACAGCGCGTCTTCTTCAGCGCCAAACAGACCCCGCAGATCCAGCCAGTGCTCTATCCACGTCACCGCGTTGCGTCCGATCGGCAGACGACGCTCTTTGCTCCCCTTCCCCATTACCCACACTTCACCGGTATCCAGATCGAGATGTTTCAGATCCAGATTCACCAGCTCGGATAAACGCAGGCCTGCGCCATACATTACCTCAAGCATCGCCCTGTCGCGCACCGCAAGAGGATCGTTGAGATCAATATCCAGCAGACGGTTTACGTCATCTACGTCGATATTTTTGGGCAGATGGCGCGGGGCTTTCGGTGTGGCTATCCCTTTCGCCGGGTTAGCTTTTAACGCGCCCTGACTGACCAGCCAGTCAAAGAAACTGCGTAGCGCCGAGAGGCGTAGCGCCAGGCTGGCGGGGCCTAAGCCTTTACGTCGGCTCCGCACGACAAATCCACGCACGGTGGCAGCGTCACACTGTTGCCAGCTTTTCAGACCCAGCTCGTCGGCAATCAGCATAATGGCATCAAGCTGACGCTGATAGTTCAGCAGGGTAATGGGGCTAAGCTGACGCTCAACGCCCAGGTAGCGCAGAAAACGCGTGACGTGGGTCGCCAGGAGAGAATCTGTCATACGCGTTCAATCCAGCGCTCCAGCAGCTCAGGCAACATCAGGGCAATTTCTTGCAATAAATGCGTGGCCTGCCCCTGCTCATAGTGGTGCGGATCGCGGCTGGTAAAGAGCAAGACGCCCAAATCGCCGTCACGCCCCATCAGCGACATCGCCACAGAGCCAATCGCTTTGGCCTCAGGCAACACCACCAGCAGCTCGGGGCCGTTCAGCGGGCCCAGGTAGTGATGCTCGTGTCCAAGACGTTGAATGCGCAGTGCTTCAAACGCCTGGCGGTTCAGCGCAAGATGAGTAAACCCGGACGGTGCGCCAATGCGCCAGCGATCGGGGAACAGGCGAAGGGTTGCCCCGGCCAGCCCCAGCTCGCGCGCCCAGCGATGGAAACGGCTGAGAAACTCGTCCAGACTGTGGGCTGACGCCAGGCGGGCCTGCAAGTTCAGCAGGCGATAAAACAGGCTTTCGTTATTGCTGGCCTGCTCCATAAGCAACGTCATGTTCTCTTCAAGCTGATCTATATGCTTGCGCGAGCGCGCCATGTGCCATTCAACCAGCGAAACGGTTTCGCGAACCGGATGCGGCACGCGCATCTGTTCGACCACGCGCGCATTACGAATAAAAAACGCAGGATTGTTCAGCAGATAATCAACGACAGCCCGGTCGTCCAGCTCCGTCAATGTTTCCTGCAGTTCTTCCCCTGGTTGTTTCATAGATGGATAAACCCGTCGTAGACATGTGCCGCCGGGCCAGTCATATACAGTGGATGACCCGGACCTTTCCAGGCGATATCAAGCCGACCGCCTGGTAATTCGACGCGAACCTCTTCAGCCAGTAAACCCTGAGAGATCCCCACAGCAACGGCCGCGCAAGCGCCACTACCGCAGGCTCGCGTTTCGCCCGCCCCGCGCTCATAAACGCGCAGACGGATGTGTTCACGCTTCACTACCTGCATAAAACCGATATTCGCCCGCTCAGGAAAGCGCTCGTGGCTCTCCATGATCGGACCCAGCGTCTCCACTGCCGCCGTGTCGACATCATCAACCTGAATCACGCAGTGGGGATTGCCCATGGAAACCACGCCGCACAATACTGTTTGCTCGGCCGCGCGCATGATATAGGTCTTTTCCGCTTTGATAGCGCGAAAGGGAATCGCCGACGGCTCAAAATTCGGCTCGCCCATGTTCACGCGAACCAGATCGTCGTCGGTGACGCTTAACACCATACGGCCATTCGCCGTGCTGACGCGAATATCACGTTTGTTGGTCAGCCCTTTCAGCCGGACAAAGCGGGCAAAACAGCGTGCGCCGTTGCCACACTGCGACACTTCGCTACCGTCCGCATTGAAAATGCGATAGTGAAAATCGAGATCGGGATCGTACGGAGGCTCCACCACCAGCAACTGATCAAAGCCCACGCCCAGATGCCTGTCCGCCAGACGGCGGATCAGCTCTGGGGAAAAAAAGACATTCTGCGTTACCGCGTCGACGACCATAAAATCGTTACCAAGGCCATGCATTTTAGAGAACTGCATCATCTACTCCATTGCGCGGGTACAGAACGTGATTATCAGTAATTCACCTGGCTTGGGCCACCGTTATCGCCGCGATCGTTGCTGTCAGGCGTAGAGGATTCAATCTGACTGTTCACCGGTTTCGTGGGTGGCGGCGCTGTTTTATCCGCTGGAGGAAAATAAAGCGGTCCCTTCAGTCCACAGCCGGTCAGGCTAAAGAGGGTGATGAGAACGGCAAGCGTTCGAAAAACGTTTTTCATTGTAGGTTGCTCGTAATTTCAATTCTGTTTCTATCATCGCAGGAGAAGACACAAAAGCAAGAGTTTGCCGCTTTCCTGCAACGGGAATTATTTAGCGTTATACTGCCGCCATCACGAAAAACAGGAACAACACCATGAACGACAGTGAATTTCATCGCCTTGCTGATACCCTCTGGCAGACCATCGAAGAGCGTCTGGACGACTGGGACGGCGACAGCGATATCGATTGTGAAATCAACGGCGGTATCCTGACGCTCACCTTTGAAAACGGCAGCAAAATTATTATTAACCGTCAGGAGCCGCTGCACCAGGTCTGGCTGGCAGCGAAACAGGGCGGGTACCATTTTGATCTGAAAGGTGACGAATGGGTGTGCGATCGTAGCGGTGTGACGTTCTGGGATCTGCTGGAACAGGCCGCAACCGCGCAGGCGGGAGAAAAGATGAGCTTCCGTTAAGGCCTTTTCGCTTAAGGGCGCTTCGCTTATCCGGCCTGACAGTGCGAGCTGTAAAGGTCCCGGTAAGCGCAGCGCCACCGGGCTAACAGGCTCAGGAGAAATACTGCTGAAGCAGCGGTGACGCATCCTGACTGGCAGGGACCGCATGGGCAATGGCCTGAGTGCGGAATGGAATCACCTGGGCACGCCCGTCAACTTTCACAATCTGATAAAACTGCGGCAGGTTGAAGTTGATAAAGCTGGAGCCATAGGTGAAACGATCGTGCGATGAAGAGTAGAAGCGGCTCACGTCGCGTACCAGCTCCTCTTTGCTGCCTTCGCAGTGGTGATAAACCTCAGCACGGTTCGTTTCGTCCAGAATGTAAATGTTGAATCCGGTTTCGTCGTCCGCTTCTTCAAAGAAGAACTGAATAATCCCCTCACTGGCATAACCATCAACAACCTGCGGCAGTCGGACCGGGTTGGTTTCAACCTGAACAGACAGGCCATGCAGCTTGTTGTGCGAAATCGCGCCGTAGAATTCGATGGCGTTTTCCAGCTTTTGCACCGACACGTTCAGACGCTCAAAGAACAGGCCCCAGGTTTGTCCGGAGACGCGTAGCGCTTTGAAACGCCCGGTTTCCTGACGGGTGCTTGAAAGACGAAGATCGATACACTCCGACACCAGCTGCTGTACGCGCGTACGAATGAGGCCACGCAGATGCTGGCTATAGCAGAAGACTTCCACGCTATCCGGCGGCGCGGCGTCCTGGTGCATCTTACCGAGAATGGTTTTCAGCGCTTCAATCATCGCCTGCTCGCCGTTGAAATGCAGCGTACGCACTTCATTCCACGAGTTGCGATAGAGAAGATCGACGCTACCCACCAGGCAATTTTGCTGCTCACCAAAGCTAAAGACGTCCAGCTTACGGAAATCAAAATGGACCACCTGGTTACGAAACGCCGTAGTCGGGTCGTATTCCAGGTTGACGATAATCGCCAGATGACGAATTTCGCACGGGCTGTACAGGGCTTTAGGGGTTGGCGCTGGCAGACGCAGCGGGAAGTGGTGCGACACGTCAGCAACCATCTCCTGCAGCTTGGCCAAATCCACCACGTCGTTGCCTTTCACGAACAGGCGCGTGCGTGACGTCAGCAAACCGTTAAACCAGGCCCAGGCCACCAGCTTGTTCAGATACCGGTTATATTCCAGTGGCTGATGGCTGATGATGGAGTCCATGCTCGGAGAACGGTTGTACAAATACCACCCGGTGCGGTTTGCACGGCCCGGTGGCACATAGATAAAGGTCAGATTCGGTTCTGACAGGTCAGGCGAAATCTGTGGGTTAACCAGCGTCACTTTCCCCGGCAACGCTTCAAACGCCGCGTACAGTTTACGGGTCAATACCCCGATATCCTGCGGACTGGCGGACACGCTTAAGTTGTTGCGGCGCGCAAAGCGGATCAGATTACGGTAGCTCTGCATCATGGCATCGAGCAATTCGTTGTGCGCTTCACGCACCTGATCGATTTTCCAGTTCGCGCGGTTATCGAGCATCGCCAGACGTTCTTCGTCCCAGCCCCACTCTTTGACCAGCTGGCTTACCACTTCACGACGCCAGCCCACGCAGGCGCGTTCGCGGCTGAGTTTTTCACATACCTTCAGATAGAAACACCGGCGGACCAAATCGAGACGCGTCGGGTCATCAATCGCTTTGAGATATTCGGTCACGCGTTCCAGCATCATGCAGTAAGCATCAAGTCCGTAAGAGACGATCTCACCATCGTGCAGACGCTGTTTAATGTCTTTTGCCAGCAGGCGCGGTGTGGGGTATTCCCACGAGTATGCTTCGAGCAGCAGCGTTTTCAACACCGCTTTATACGGTGAATCGATACTTTTGTAGAGCTGCCACAGGCTCGCGCCAAAATACTCTTCCGCAGAGAGCAAGCTTAAGCCGCCAAGGTCAAGCCACTCATTAGGGGTTAACACACCCTGCGAGTAAAGCGACATGACGTAGTCGTCGTAATGCTCTTCTTCATCGCACGGCACCATATTCCACAGAATACGCTTACCGGCCAGACGAACGGCAGTACGGTAAAACTCATCCAGCAATAAGATGTGCTGAGTCGAGCCGCAGTCTTCACCACCCAGACTGCCGCTTTCGTTATGGCGGAAACGGTTTTCATCAATCAGGAAGAAGCTGACTTCCACGCCAAGCGAGGCCGCCCAGCTTTCAAGCAGGCTACATTTACGCTGCAGCAGCTGGCGCTCTTCGTTATCGAGCCAGGACTGGTGGCAGACCCAGATATCCAGGTCAGAAGAGCAGCTTTGCCCTACCGATGAGGTACTTCCCATGGTGTAGACGCCGGTAATCGGCAGCTCACCTTGCGGCGACTCTTGTGGAGGCAGGCCGCGATAGAGTTCAAGCTCGGTAAGGTAATGTTGTTGGGTTTCATCAGGCGTGTAGATGCAGATGCCCCTGGGAACGTTACCGTCGAGGTAACCCGGCATCAGTGGATGATGGTAGTGCAATAATGTTGGCAGCAGACTGTAAACCTGTTGGAAAGCAGGTCCCATGGCAGCAAGCGCGCGATCCACGCGCAGTTGATTGATGGCATCCAGTCTCTGTTTCAGAGTCTCAATATAGAGGTACAAGACATATCGCCTGATGTTTCCGGACGCGGCAATCGTTCAGTACAGCGAAGGATTACGGGCCCGCAGTATTTCAAAAAATAACCGTTACCCTTTTTCGTCCTTATCTTTTTGGTGGTACAGACGAAAAAATGGTCTAAAACGTGATCAATTTAACACCTTGCCGATTGACCGTAAAGAAAGATGCGCTACATACAAGTGTAGCACCGTTCTGAACGTGTAAATTCCTGAATACGGCTGCGGACGACCTGAGTGCCTCCTTGTCCCGCTTTCCCTCATAGTCCGGAAAACTGCCATCCCAGAGTCAACAATGTTAGGATGGGTAGTGGACGATAATGACGGTAACAAGCATGTTAGACAATGTTTTGAGAATTGCCACACGCCAAAGCCCTCTCGCGCTCTGGCAGGCACACTATGTTAAGCAGCGCCTCGAAGCCTGCCATCCGGGACTGTGTGTTGAACTGGTTCCGATGGTGACGCGCGGCGATGTGATTCTGGATACACCACTCGCAAAAGTCGGTGGAAAAGGGTTGTTCGTCAAAGAGCTGGAAACAGCCTTGCTTGAGAACCGCGCCGATATCGCCGTCCATTCCATGAAAGATGTCCCTGTCGAATTCCCTGAAGGGCTGGGCCTGGTTACCATCTGCGAGCGCGACGATCCGCGCGATGCCTTTGTCTCTCATCACTATGCTTCACTGGATGACCTCCCGACGGGCAGCGTGATTGGCACGTCAAGTTTACGCCGTCAATGTCAGCTGGCAGAACGCCGTCCGGACCTGGTCATTCGTTCCCTGCGTGGGAATGTCGGCACCCGTCTGGGTAAGCTCGATAATGGCGAGTACGATGCCATTATTCTGGCGGTCGCCGGGTTGAAACGCCTTGGGCTTGAATCGCGTATTCGCGTAGCCATGCCGCCAGAGCTCTCTCTGCCGGCCGTGGGTCAGGGCGCGGTCGGGATTGAGTGCCGTCTCGATGATGAGCGCACCCGCGCGCTTCTTGCCCCCTTGAATCACACAGAAACCAGTATTCGCGTAAAAGCGGAGCGCGCCATGAATACCCGCCTGGAGGGGGGTTGTCAGGTGCCGATTGGTAGCTACGCGGAACTGATCGACGGTGAGCTTTGGCTGCGTGCGCTGGTTGGCGCCCCGGACGGTTCACAAATGGTGCGCGGCGAGCGTCGCGGTCAACCTCAGGACGCCGAAGCGCTGGGTATCTCACTGGCAGAAGAGCTTCTGGATAAAGGCGCACGCGACATTCTGGCAGACGTGTATAACGGAGAACCCCCAGCATGAGTATCCTCGTCACTCGCCCTTCTCCTGCGGGAGATCAATTAGTGAGCCGTCTGCGCGCACTGGGGCTGGTGGCCTGGCGCTTTCCGCTGATTGAGTTTGCCCCTGGTCGGGAGCTTCCCGCGCTTACCGGCCACCTCCATTCTCTGCAGGAGGGTGATTTAGTCTTTGCTCTGTCCCAGCACGCCGTGGAATTTGCCCACGCGCAGCTGTTGCAGGAGGGGCAGACCTGGCCTACTGACCCGCGCTATTTTGCTATTGGGCGTACCACCGCCCTGGCCCTGCATACCGTCAGCGGCATCGACGTTCAGTATCCGTTAGATCGGGAAATCAGTGAAGTCTTGCTACAATTACCTGAATTACAAACCGTTGCGGGAAAACGTGCATTATTATTACGCGGCAACGGTGGACGTGATTTGCTGGGCGATACGCTGAGTCAGCGCGGTGCCAGCGTGACGTTTTGTGAATGTTATCAACGTTGTGAAAAGCATTACGACGGAGCAGAAGAGGCAATGCGCTGGCATAGCCGTGGCGTGAATACGCTGGTGGTCACCAGCGGTGAAATGCTGCAACAGCTCTGGTCACTGATCCCACAATGGTATCGGGAAAACTGGTTACTCCGCTGTCGGCTATGGGTCGTCAGCGAGCGTCTGGCGAACCTTGCCCGGGAACTGGGCTGGAAAGATATTCGGATCGCTGATAACGCCGACAACGATGCGCTGCTGCGCGCATTACAATAACTCTCAAATGGGAAGCCATAATGACGGAACAAGAAAAACCCTCCGCCGTGGTTGAAGAGACCAGGGAGACTGTGGATATCACGCCACAGCCAGAGACGACTGAGAAAACCGCTGAGAAAAAAAACGGCAACAAAACCAGCCTGGCGTTAAGCGCTGTCGCTATCGCCATTGCGCTGGCAGCAGGCGTGGGTCTGTATGGTCTTGTGAAGCAACAGGGTTCCAATCTGACATCCACCAGCGATGCTTTGGTCAATCAAATCACCGCCCTGCAAAAAGCGCAGGAGACGCAAAAAACCGAGCTGGAAGGCGTGATCAAGCAACAGGGTGAACAGCTTGCACAAGCCGATAAAAAGCAGGAAGAGCTGACAAAGCAACTGGGCGAAGTGCAGCAAAAAGTGGCGACCATTTCCGGAACGGATGCCAAAACCTGGCTCCTGTCTCAGGCCGATTTCCTGGTCAAACTGGCCGGTCGCAAATTATGGAGCGATCAGGACGTCACCACCGCAGCCGCCCTGCTTAAAAGCGCAGATGCCAGCCTGGCGGACATGAACGATCCAAGCCTGATTACTGCCCGACGCGCCATTACCGAAGATATCGCCAGCCTCTCCGCCGTATCTCAGGTGGATTACGACGGTATTATCCTTAAGGTAAATCAGCTGTCGAACCAGATTGATAACCTGCGCCTGGCCGATAATAACGATGACGACGCGCCGATGGATTCTGACGGCACGGAATTATCCAGCTCACTCAGCGAGTGGCGCATTAATCTGCAAAAAAGCTGGCAGAACTTTATGGATAGCTTCATTACGGTTCGTCGTCGCGACGAAACTGCCGTTCCGCTGCTGGCACCAAATCAGGATGTTTACCTGCGTGAAAATATCCGCGCTCGTCTTCTGGTTGCCGCGCAGGCCGTTCCGCGTCATCAGGAAGAGACCTACAAACAAGCGCTGGATAACGTGTCCACCTGGGTTCGTGCCTATTACGATACCAGCGATGCCTCCACGGCGGCGTTCCTGGATGACATCGATAAGCTAAGCCAACAAAACATCACCATGGATGTGCCGGATAAGCTTGCCAGCCAGCCAATTCTGGAGAAACTGATGCAAACCCGCGTGCGTAATCTGCTGGCGCAGCCTGGCGTGGCGGCGGAAGCAACGCCTGCGGCGCCTGCACCCGCCCCTGAAAGCGCACCTCAAGGAGAGTAATCATGTTAAAAGTCTTATTACTCTTCTTATTGTTGATCGCCGGGATCGTCCTTGGCCCCATGCTGGCCGGGCATCAGGGTTACGTCCTGATCCAGACGGATAACTACAATATTGAAACCAGCGTGACCGGTCTGGCGATCGTTCTGATCCTGGCCATGGTGGTGCTGTTTGCGATCGAATGGATCCTGCGACGCCTTTTCCGCACCGGTGCTCACACCCGGGGCTGGTTCGTCGGACGCAAACGCCGTCGCGCGCGCAAGCAAACCGAGCAGGCTCTGTTGAAGCTGGCGGAAGGCGATTATCAGCAGGTAGAGAAGCTGATGTCGAAAAATGCCGATCATGCTGAACAGCCGGTGGTGAATTATCTTCTGGCTGCCGAGGCTGCCCAGCAGCGCGGCGATGAAGCTCGGGCGAATCAGCATCTGGAACGTGCCTCTGAGCTGGCCACCAAAGATCCTATTCCGGTTGAAATCACCCGGGTGCGTTTGCAGCTGGCGCGCAATGAAAACCACGCTGCCCGTCATGGCGTTGACCGCCTGCTGGAAATTACCCCACGCCATCCGGAAGTGTTGCGTCTTGCCGAGCAGGCGTACATTCGCACCGGTGCCTGGGGATCGCTTCTGGATATTATCCCTTCCATGGCGAAAGCGGAGGTCGGAGATGACGATCACCGCGATGCGTTGCAACGTCAGGCATGGATTGGCCTGATGGATCAGGCGCGTGCCGATTCAGGCAGCGATGGGCTAAAAGCCTGGTGGAAGAACCAGAGCCGTAAAACCCGCCAGCAGGTACCTTTGCAGGTCGCCATGGCTGAACATCTGATTGAGTGCGACGATCATGACACCGCGCAGGAAATCATCCTGGACGGTCTCAAGCGCCAGTATGATGACCGTTTAGTGATGGTCATTCCGCGTCTTAAAACCAACAATCCAGAGCAGATGGAAAAGATGCTGCGTCAGCAGATCAAAAACGTGGGCGATCGCCCGTTGCTGTGGAGCACGCTGGGCCAGTCGTTGATGAAGCACGGTGAATGGCAGGAGGCGAGCCTGGCCTTTCGCGCCGCGTTGAAGCAGCGTGCGGATGCGTTTGATTACGCGTGGCTGGCCGATTCGCTGGATAAGCAGCACAAGCCGGAAGAAGCCGCCGCGATGCGTCGTGATGGATTGCTCCTGACCCTGCAGAATAATCCCCCGCAGTAACCCTCACTGTTGTTTGATACCCGGCGGCACCTCGCCTGCCGGGTCATTCCACTCTCTGCTTCAGACATAAAAAAACGCCTGCTTAAAAAAGCAGGCGTTAAACAGGTCTGTTTGACAACATATTTGGTGCTTCACTCAACGTTGTGTCCATGGTGTTTGATGAGGCCGAAGCGACATCTGTCTGTGGACGATAAGCACCGTAAATTGGCTCTGCGTCATTCCTGGGCATATGAGGCACTAAGGCGAACATAAAAGGTGGAATGAGCATCTACACGGATATTATTGCACGATACGTGCCAACTTAACACGCAGAACTTTTACATAACGCAACATTTTAAGATAAAAGGAAATTTTACGCGTAAGACTCTGCTTAGACAGGATCTTATGCCACAGGCGTAACAAAAGTGTCGCCAGAAAACGACGCTTATGGCAGAACCGCGAAAAAAACTTATTATTCATTGAGTTATATGTCGCCGAAATGCGACAAAGCAGAATGGGTATGTCGGGAAATAACAACAGAGAGGATAAACGGCAGAAAACAAAAAACCCCGCCGAAGCGGGGTTCAAAATTGGTCGGCGAGAGAGGATTCGAACCTCCGACCCACTGGTCCCAAACCAGTTGCGCTACCAAGCTGCGCTACTCGCCGATGTACTGCTTTTTTGAATTTTTAGTTCAATTCTGTAAGTCGTGGTGCGAGGGGGGGGACTTGAACCCCCACGTCCGTTAAGACACTAACACCTGAAGCTAGCGCGTCTACCAATTCCGCCACCGTCGCATGTCACAACTTATCTAATAATGGGGTGGCTAATGGGATTCGAACCCACGACAACTGGAATCACAATCCAGGGCTCTACCAACTGAGCTATAGCCACCACTACTTAAATCTTTAACGCGGTACTGTACAACACATACCGCCGAAGCTCCAGCGCCGGACTAATTGGCGCGCCCGACAGGATTCGAACCTGAGACCTCTGCCTCCGGAGGGCAGCGCTCTATCCAGCTGAGCTACGGGCGCTTAGCGCCGTTGCGGGGCTGGATATTACGGAGGTCTCGCTCTGCTGTCTAGTGCTTTTTAAAAATAAATGCGCGTTTGGTTATGCTTTGCGCGTTTTGTCGCTTAATCCTTCATTTTCACGCGTTCTACGTGACGTCCCAGACCAAAAATCTTATAGCCCACGCTGACGATGGCCAGGAAGATGATCCCGACAAACAGCGACATGCGCGTATCCTCGTTGAAGTACATGCCAATCAGGACACAAATCAGGAATGCCATGGTTAAATAGTTGGCCCAGGGGAACAGGATGGAGCGGAAGGGGTGGCTGGCAATCGCCGCTTTGTGCGCCTGACGGAAGCGTATCTGGCTAATCAGGATAACGAACCACGGTACCATGCCCGGCAGGACGCTGGCGCTGTAGACATAGACAAACACCCGCTGAGGATTGGGAATGATGTAGTTCAGGCACGAGCCAATCAGCAGTATGGCAATCGAGATCGCCACACCCACCGCAGGCACACCCGCGCGCGAGACTTTACCCACGGCGGCCGGAAGCTGGCGATTCTGCGCCAGCGCGTAAAGCATGCGTCCGCAGCTGTACATACCGCTATTACAGCCTGAAAGTGCGGCAGTCAGTACCACAAAGTTGATAATACCCGCCGCAGCGGTGATGCCAATCTTTGCAAAGGTCAACACAAACGGACTGCCGGTGGTGCCAATCTGGTTCCACGGGAAAATGGTCACGATGACAAAGATAGCGCCCACATAGAAGATCAGGATACGCCAGAGCACTTTTCCTACCGCGCTTCGCAGTGTCACCTGCGGATTTTTAGCTTCCCCGGCGGTGATGCCGATAAGTTCCACGCCCTGATAGGAGGCCACCACGATACAAAGCGCCGTCAGGAAACCTTTCCAGCCCCCGGCAAAGAACCCGCCGTGTGCCGTCAGGTTATCGAAACCAATCGCCTGCCCGCCGTTGCCAAAGCCAAAAAAGATGACTCCCAGGCCGACCACGATCATCACAATGATGGTGGTCACTTTGATCATGGCGAACCAGAACTCTATCTCACCGTACAAACGCACGGCTGCCAGATTCGCCAGCGCGACCAGCCCCACGGCCACGATGGCGGGTATCCATTGCGCCATTTCCGGGAACCAGAACTGAACGTATACCCCGATGGCGGTAATTTCCGATATCCCGACCGCCATCCACATAAACCAGTAGGACCAGGCGGTGAGATAGCCAAAGAACGGGCTCAGGTAACGATGCGCATAAACCGCAAAGGAACCGGCAACAGGCTCCAGAAAAAGCATTTCGCCCATTGAGCGCATGATAAAGAAGACGAACAGCCCGGCGATGATATACGCCAGCAGGACGGAGGGACCCGCCCATTTCAGCGTGCTGGCGGAGCCCATAAACAGGCCGACCCCAATCGTGCCGCCAAGCGCGATTAATTCGATGTGACGAGCTTCCAGCCCACGCTGTAGCTCAGGTTTTTTCTCTGCCATAAATCCTCGGTTGTATTTGCTGTTGATGCCCGGCTTAAGCCAGTTATTGTTATGGGGTACTGAAATATGGGAGAGAATGGTTTCTTAAATTCGACGAAATGGCAAACAAAGCATAAAAAAAATGAATGTATTGAGCATTAAGACAGCAATTCTGACGGAAGAAGGGTAGCGCGAAGAGAAGATCGCGCTACATTTTGATTACATCCGGCCGGTATAGTGCCAGGAGAGGTAGCGCAGGAGTTTAATCTGTCGTTTGATGCGGGTCGGCTGCGACAAGAGACGATAGAGCCACTCCAGACCCAGATTTTGCCACACTTTCGGGGCACGCTTTACGTGACCCGTAAAGACATCGTAAGTGCCGCCTACGCCCATGTAGAGCGCATCCGGATAGACCCGCCGACAATCGCGCATCAGGATCTCCTGACGAGGCGACCCCATCGCTACGGTGACCATTTTCGCGCCGCTGTCACGGATACGCTCAAACAGCGCCTGTTGGTTCTCTGGCCTGAAATAACCGTCCTGACTTCCCACAATGTTCACGTTCCACTGCGCCCGAAGTTTTTGTTCCGTTTGCGCCAGTACGTCCGGTTTACCGCCGACCAGGAAGACCGGGGTGCCATCCTGCCCTGCTCGCGCCATCAGCGCTTCCCACAGGTCAGCCCCTGCTACGCGCGAAACCTGCGCGTCGGGGAATTTCTTGCGGATAGAACGTACAACGCTGATGCCGTCTGCGTATTTGAACTCGGCGGCTTCTATCAGGCTTTTCACTTCCGCATTATCTTCAACCGCCAGCATTTTTTCAGCGTTAATGGCGACCAGCGTTCCGGCGCGGATTTTGCCGTTGGCACACAGATAATCGAGCGCATGTTGCATATCGCGCCAGCCGATAAGTTGCAGCCCGCGCAGGGCATACACCGGCGCAGAGGTATTGTCAGTCATTATTATCCTTACTCAGACTTGCGAAAGCGTTCTGACGGGTCGTGGCTCGCGCGTGTGGATAAGCCCTGCGATATCAAACAGCCAGTACAGTAACTTCGCCAGCACCAGACAGATCCCAAATACCACCATGAAAAACACGACGCGTGAAACAAATGAATCCAGCCCTTCTCGTGCGAGCACGATCATATTGAAAATGGCACCAAAACAGAAACTGTGCAAAATCGCAGCCTTATAGCGATTGCTCTCCTGGTTGCCCAGCACATACAGCCAGTCGAACCATTTGATAATCAGCCCCACGGCCAGCGCGCCCGGCAGAATAAACCATACGCCGCCCATCACCACCAGTGAGCCGATTAAGGTCGGGGAGATCGCCAGCCCTGAATGGTTGTTCAACACTTCCCAGGTAAAATAGTTTGCGGTGTTGAGCACCACGCCTGGTCTGTCTGGCCACAGCCAGGTCGGGATAAAGACGTAGAAATCGCGAACGATGGGCGCAAGACCCTGAAACTCAATTTTGTCGTAATTTTGCAGAAGCAGCGCCAGATTTTCCCATGGCGAGAAGGTGTCGCGTGTCAGGTACAGGAAGGTATAAAAGGCTTCGTCGCCCGCGACTTCAAGTCCATAGCGCTTTAGCGCCAGCCAGAACATGCCCACGATACCAAACACGCCCGCCGCTGCCAGCATCCACAGCGAAATCCAGCCACGAATAATGCCGATAAACAGGAAGATGGCGAAAGCGATAATAATGTTTGCCCGCGTGCCGCCCACGATCATGTAGGTCAGCAGCCCAAACGCTACCGTACTGACCAGGAAAAAGAGCCACGCCTTACTGTCCTGACGCAGGAAATAGACCACCAGCATCGCAGGAATGAAGAAGTAGAAAAATCGCTTAAGGGCCACGCCTGAGACTTCTGCAGAGAAAATCTGGCTGTAGGAGTGCAGCTTGAAGAGCAGGAAGCCGTTGTGCATAAAGAAAATGCCGACGCTGACCAGGGCGATAATCATCAACATGACCCAGGTGAGGTGCGTTTCCACCCGATTCATGGTGAATAGCGCCCGTCGCGGGGCATGGTTGATTGGCCTTAAGCGGGTTTTATAGGTCACATAGTAGACGGCATAGAAACAGGTCGCGGATAACAGCGCCTGCATCAGGATCTCCGGAGGCGCCACACCAACGTCGAAGCGGAAGACCAGCACGCTGGTCAGAGGAAATCCGAAGAAAAACGTCAGCAGGAACAGCAGCGAGAAGAAAACGTTGAAGTTAAAGCGCACCCGCTTGAACTCAAACCAGGTCAGGGTCGCGATAAACAGCGTGCCGATCAGCCATATCACCAATAAGCCGCTAAATTGCAACTGGGTCATGCCTGCTCTCCTGCTGCAATTCGCAGCGCCTGATGCCACGGCGTGAGATAATTAGGACGGAAAAACGCAATGGCATTTTTGTCCACCGAGGCCAGCTGGCGCTGCGCTTCACGCACCACGTCAACGTTAAGGTCGTCACTCGTCAACAGGACCGGAATATGTTGTTCCGCCATATCCTGCCAGAACGGGTTTTCCCGATTGAGCACGCAGGGAATGCCCGCCTGAATGAGCAGGCACAGGGTGCCGATGCCCTGCTGGCGCGCAAAAATGAAGTAGCCAAGATCGCATTTTCGCAACAAAGCCAGATAGTCATCGAAGGCCAGTTTGTCACTGAGGACCTGTAAATTCTCCGGGCTGAATAAGGCCAGCCCGCTATCACGGACCTCTGCAATATAGGCCTCGTTATTCGCTGGATACCCCATGGGAACAATCACATTCACCGTGTCGCCAAACTGCTCGTGGACCGCTTTTAACGCCGCCACGTGTTCGTTGCTGCGATCGCCGGAATTCCCGACCAGAATGGTGAGTTTACCGTCACGATGCGTTTCGTTCGCCAGGCTGTTCAGCGCAGGATCCATACGGGTCGGGAAATAGAGCAGTTCGCCGCGCACGTTAGGGTGGCGCTGTGCAAAATAGTTGAGATCGCCACGGGTGGCGAATACACATCCCACGCGCCCCTGCGCCAGACGACGCAATGGATAAAACAGGCGGAACTTCCAGCCCCGGGAGACTTCATACAGATCGGCCCCCCAGATATGCCAGCTGAACTGGCTGGGTTTAATTCCCCCGCTCAGTAACGCCAGCCACAGACCGGTATTAAACTGACCGTGGAAGAAAAAACGCTGCTCACGATGCGCTTTCGCTTTCGCGATAACCGCTTTTGCCAGGGCCGCTTTGTCAGGGAAAAACGTTAGCGACAGCGCCGGACAGGCTTCACTGAGCCCGTTATCCTCTGAAGCGACCATAAATTCTGTCGCATGAGCGCTCGTCGCAGCCAGCTCGTCATTGAAGAACCGTAAAACGGTTTGATTATGATGCGGGATATTCGATCCCAGCACGTGGATCAGTGCAGTCATGCGCGTCTACGCCAAAGTAAAAATACGCCGCAACAGGCAGCGAAATAAACAATATAGGTGGCCATATAGGCCTGTGCCGCACCCAGTGCGCCATGCGTCGGGATGAGCCAGTGAGAAAACGCCGTCAGCAAGGCAAACTGGCTGATTTCGGCCAGCACGTACAGGCGAAGTGACGCTTTCGCAATGACCAGATAACCGAAGACGTAAGCGCCCACCTTCAGAACATCGCCAACCAGTTGCCAGGCAAACAGATCGCGCATGGCGGTAAATTTTGCGGAGAATAGCAGCCAGATGGCGACATCACGCAATAACCACACGGTAAAACTGGCAACGGCAACGGCCGGAAGCACAAAGCGCAGGGCGCGAACAATCTCTCGGGTAATATCCGAGCGGGTCGTCAGACGCGATAAGGTTGGCAGTAAATAGACGCTAAAGGAAGCCGTTATAAACTGTAGGTAGGCATCTGAAATACTACTCACCCCCTGCCAGATACCGACCTCTTCCCAGCTGTAATGGGCTGCAAGCAGATTTCGCATCATCACGTAGGCCACTGGCAAGGTCACTGAGGTGATGAGCGCCATCAGGGTAAACTTCCCTAACTGCCCCGCCAGCATTTTGTCCCACTGCGGTTTCAACCAGGCAAGCGGAATCGTGCCCCGACGCATCAGCATAAATGCCGCAGGGATCACCACCAGGGCGGGCACCAGCGCCAGACCAAGCAGCGCACCTTCATAGCCCCCAAGACGGTAACAAAAGTAATACGCTATTACGCCTGTCAGGCTGCCAAAAATCAGGGCCAGCGCGTTCCCGGCGGCATCGCGGAAGCCTTTCATCAACGCCAGTAGCAAGTTAGCCCAGGCGATACCCATCTGCACCAGCGCGACCAGGCGCACCAGCCCCTGGTACTGCGTATGACCAAACAGTCCCTGGCTTATCGGCGCTGCCGCCAGCAAAAAGACAGCAGCCAGCAGCGTGGAGAACCCGAGCACCATGGCAGAAGAGGTACCGACCACGGCGCGTAACTGCGCCGGGTCGTCGTGATACTGGGCGACGTATTTTGTCACGCCGTTAAAGATCCCCGCCCCGGCGAGTACGCCAAGCACGGTGACAAGCTGACGAAAGTTCCCTGCCTGGCCCACGCCGGCAGGGCCAAAGGAGACCGCCAGAAGTTTCACCACCAGCAATCCCACGCCAATCTTGACGAGCGTGGACGCAGCGGTCCACACCGAGGCTTTTGCTAAAGACATATCAGCCGAAATAACTCAGAAGGGTATTAATAACGGTGCGTTGGTTCACTGGCGCAAGGTTGTAGAAGAGAGGCAAGCGAAGCAAACGCTCACTCTCTTGAGTGGTATAGCGGTCTTCACCGACAAATTCGCCAAAGGCTTCGCCAGCAGGACTTGAGTGCAGCGGGATATAGTGGAACACCGCCAAAATTTCAGCTTCTTTGAGGTAGTTAATCAGCGCGCCACGATCGTCGTTGTCGCGAAGCTTGATGTAAAACATATGGGCATTATGCACACAGTCCGCCGGGATCGTCGGAAGCTCAATCCGCCCACGGCTCGCCAGCGGGGCAAGCGCATCGTAATAGGTTTGCCACAGGGAGAGACGTTGCTGGTTGATCCGTTCTGCGGCTTCCAGCTGTGCCCACAGGTAGGCCGCCTGCAAATCCGCCATTAAATAGCTTGAGCCAATGTCGCGCCAGGTGTATTTGTCCACCTGCCCACGGAAGAACTGGCTGCGGTTGGTCCCTTTTTCCCGAATCACTTCAGCACGTTCGATCAGTGCACGATCGTTGATTAACGTCGCGCCACCTTCACCGCCCGCGGTATAGTTTTTGGTTTCATGGAAGCTAAAGCAGCCGATATGGCCGATGGTGCCCAGCGCGCGGCCTTTGTAGGTGGACATCACGCCCTGAGCCGCATCTTCAACCACAAAGAGGTTATGTTTTGTCGCCAGCGCCATAATGGTGTCCATCTCGCAGGCAACACCCGCGTAATGAACAGGCACAATCGCCCGGGTTTTTTCTGTGATAGCGGCTTCAATCAACGTTTCATCAATATTCATCGTATCCGGACGGACATCGACAAAGATAATTTTAGCGCCGCGCAGCACGAAGGCGTTGGCCGTCGAAACAAAGGTGTAGCTCGGCATGATGACTTCATCGCCCGGCTGAATATCCAGCAGCAGTGCGGCCATTTCCAGCGACGCAGTACAGGACGGCGTGAGCAGGACTTTGGCGCTGTGAAAACGCTGCTCCATCCATTGCTGACAACGACGGGTATAGCCCCCGTCACCGCAGAGCTTTCCGCTGCTCATCGCAGACTGCATATAATCGAGTTCGGTTCCCACAACGGGAGGCGCGTTAAATGGAATCATCTTGTCACCTGTATAACCAGTAAGCGGTTGCGTCGACCTGAGCGCCGCTCGCCATGTAGCGTTTAAGCGCGGCGGTGTTACCCATCTGGGTCGCCACCCGCAACGTAGTAAGCTGACGATGCTGCGCCCAATGAAGCGCTGCCTGCATCAATTTTTCGCCCATCCCGCGTCCCGCCAGAAGGCCAATGCGGGCCTCGCTGTCGTTCAGTTGACGGAGCGAAACAAAGCCCTGAATCAGACCATCCGGGGCGCGAAAGACTAAACATTCATGATCGAACGTCCCCTTCACCGCGTTTTCTATCCACTGGGCATAGAAACGTCCGCTGTCGTCTGGCGCATACCAGGGCGCGCGGAACCGGCTGTGAGCAAATGCGCGTGCTGCCAGCTGGCGCAACGCGGGGATCTCATCTTCAGTGGCGCGACCCGCATCCGTCGGCGCGTGCTGACCTGTTTTAATGATCAGGTCAATCTCGCCTTCTACCCAACGGAATCCGGCTTGCTGAAGGGCATCCAGCCAGTCGGCTCGTCCGGCCGGGATTTTGGCCTGAACGCGCTTCCACGACGCGAAATCCGCTTCCGTCAGCTCTGGCGCATCGTCATGAAAACGAACGATGGCTGAGGGCAGGCTAAAAAAAGCGCTTTCCCAGCCTAACGGCTCAAGCGAGCCCCGCAGTGGATTCAACGCCAGACGCCTTTAGTATCAACGACATATTGCTGACGCACCGCATCGCCAGGAATGGCTTTAAAGACAGTGTGATCGACCAGCAGGACCAATACATCCGCGGTTGCCAGCGCGTCATCGACGGAGACAAGCTGGCAGTGTCCGGCCAGTTTTTTGGGCAACGCATGGATATTCGGCTCCACAACCAGGGTTTCACCGGCGTGCCAGGCGGCAATCATCTCGGCAATACCCATAGCCGGGCTTTCACGTAAATCATCAATGTTGGGTTTAAAGGCCAGGCCGAAGCAGGCGATTTTCAGCTCGCTGGCGCGTTTGCCGCTTTCCGCGAGGCAATCCGCCACCGTGGCTTTGACCTGATTCATTACCCAGTGTGGTTTTCCGTCGTTCACTTCACGCGCGGTACGAATCAGTTTCGCCTGTTCAGGGTTTTGCGCCACGATAAACCACGGATCGACGGCGATACAGTGACCGCCCACGCCCGGACCCGGTTGTAAAATGTTGACGCGAGGGTGGCGATTAGCGAGACGAATCAGTTCCCAGACGTTAATCCCCTGATCGGCGCAAATCAGCGAGAGTTCGTTGGCGAAAGCAATGTTGACGTCGCGGAAGCTGTTTTCAGTGAGTTTGCACATCTCCGCCGTGCGGGAGTTTGTCACCACGCACTCTCCTTCCAGGAAGATGTTGTACAGCTCGCTGGCACGTGCGGAGCACACGGGCGTCATTCCGCCAATCACGCGATCGTTTTTAATCAGCTCAACCATCACCTGCCCTGGCAAAACGCGTTCCGGACAGTAAGCAATATTAATATCGGCCTGTTCACCGGCCTGCTGCGGGAAGGTGAGATCCGGGCGGGCATCTGCCAGCCATTGCGCCATCTGCTCCGTTGCGCCGACAGGCGAAGTGGATTCGAGGATCACCAGTGCCCCTTTCTTCAGCACCGGGGCGATGGATTTGGCGGCCGCTTCCACGTACACCATATCGGGTTCGTGTTCGCCTTTAAAAGGCGTCGGGACGGCAATCAGGTAAGCATCGGCGGCAACAGGCACGGTGCTGGCCTTAAGGAAGCCCCCTTCAACGGCGGCTTTGACAATCTTGTCAAGATCGGGCTCAACGATATGAATCTCACCACGATTAATGGTTTCAACCGCATGCTGGTTGATATCCACGCCCACGACCTGTTTATGACGTGAGGCAAAGGCTGCTGCGGTAGGCAGTCCAATATATCCAAGGCCAATGACGGAGATAGTCGTAAAACTCATAGCGATACCCGATTGTGTTTAAGTGCATGCAAAATACGGCTGCAAGCCTGTCCATCACCATATGGATTATGGGCGCGGCTCATGGCCTCATATTCATTTTCGTCGTGAAGCAGACGGGTCACTTCCTCAACGATACGGCGTGTATCCGTACCGACAAGGCGTACCGTCCCCGCTTTAACAGCCTCGGGGCGCTCGGTGGTTTCACGCATCACCAGTACCGGCTTACCTAATGAAGGTGCCTCTTCCTGAATGCCGCCGGAGTCGGTCAGGATTAACCAGGCATGGTTCATCAGCCAGACGAAGGGCAAATAATCCTGCGGCTCAATGAGAACCACATTATCGACGTGCCCCAAAATGCGGTTAACCGGTTCGCTAACGTTCGGATTTAAGTGGACCGGATAGACAATCTGCACATCTTTGTTATTCGCTGCGATCTCTGCCAGGGCATGGCAGATTTGTTCAAAGCCACGGCCAAAACTCTCGCGGCGATGGCCCGTCACCAGAATCAATTTCTTATCACGCGCGAGGAACGGGTAACGCGCCTCCAGCTCAGCGCGCAGCGTATCACTGCTTATGACGCGATCGCGTACCCAGATCAGCGCGTCAATCACCGTATTGCCCGTGACGAAAATTTTGTTATCCGCGATATTTTCACGCAGCAAATTCTGACGCGAGTTTTCGGTAGGCGCGAAATGGTACATCGCCAGATGCCCGGTCAACGTACGGTTGGCCTCTTCCGGCCAGGGGGAGTAAAGATCGCCCGTGCGTAAGCCCGCTTCAACGTGCCCGACAGGAATGCGCTGATAGAACGAAGCCAGGCTAGTCGCAATGGTCGTCGTGGTATCGCCATGAACCAGCACCACGTCTGGTTTGAAGGACTCCAGAATGGGCTTGAGTCCTTCCAGAATACGGCAGGTAATTTCGGTCAGCCCTTGTCCCGGCTTCATAATATTGAGATCGTAATCCGGGACAATGGAAAAGAGAGTTAAGACCTGATCAAGCATCTCCCGATGCTGCGCGGTGACGCAAACCTTTGCTTCAAAGTCAGGGTCATTTGCCAGCGCATGAACCAGAGGCGCCATCTTGATGGCTTCCGGCCTTGTGCCAAATACGGTAAGTACTTTCACATCGATTCTCTTCGATTAGACGGTGAAGGCCACAGCCTTCACCGTAGACGGCGTTCTTAATGTGTGCGACGACGCGTTAATGCGACACCTGCGCCAATCAGTGCACCCACGATCCCCCACATAATCATCAGGAATGCGCGACGTGGACTATCGCGTTTTACAGGTTCTTCAGGCGTTCGCAAATAACGATAGGTCTGAAAACGTGGATCCAGCGTTGGACCGACGTTAAGCGTGTTAAGCATCGCCCGGTTCTGGTCATAATCAAGGTCGAAGTCGGGGCCAACGGCCTGCAGGTTTTCCAGACGCGCCTGCAGCATTGGGCGGCCCAGCAGGAACATTTCAGAATCAGGCAGCTCGTCTGCCGGAACATCTGTTTCACTGCGGGAGATGTTGCGCTGTTCAGCAATTTTCAGCGCCTGCTCAATGTTATGCACGCGACGAGTGAAGATTGCCTTCGCCACCTCTTCCTGACGTTTAACCTGCGCCTTCATCTGAATCGTGCGGGCGGCCCAGGCGCCTTTGAGTTCGTCATTCTGGTGGCTTGCAGCACGCTGGCTGGCAAAGGCGACGTATTGACGCAACAGGTTGTTGGCGTCGGGCGCGGTTTCAGCAATCAGCTTGATGCTGTCGTTAACGTTTCGCAGCGGATCACCGGGCATAAACTGGATATTGTTAATCATATCGTCCAGCAGAGCCGCATCCGCCTTGCTATTACCGACCATGCGTTGCTTGTAATAATCCGTCTGGAGCCAAAAATCACGGCGCGTATCCCAGGATGCCAGCTGCATGACGAACTCTTTATAAGATTCGTCCATGACAGAAGGCTGATCGGTAGACGCCAGGTTGGCCTTGATGTCGAGGTTACGCAGGAACTGCTGCTGCGAGTAAAAACCGCCGAGCATGTTCACCGTTGGCCGGTCCGTTATCGCTGTCGCGCTCCACTCTTGTTTGGCAAAAAAAGTATACGCCAGCGCTAAAAGCGCAAAGCCCAGCGCGATCCCCGCAATCCAAAGTTTGCCCGCCCATAACACTCGAAACAAACCACGAATATCCAGCTCATTCTCAGTTACCACTGATTTCGCTCCCGCCAACGGTTGAGTCATCACATTCCCGGTTTTATTTAGTTAATGTTGGATTTTTACCACTGTTCCTACGCATCCTGCGTTTGATTCGTTTAATGAAACGCGCGACTTTCCATGCGCGTTTAATGCAGTAGCCATACAGGAAGAATGCTAGCAAGAATAATACCAACATTACCCATTCAGGAATGAAATGAGCATATTCCGCTGCCACACCGATGCCTGCCAGCAACGCAGCCGCAAGGGTGATGAGAACAAATGCCTGACGAGACGTAAAACCGGCGCGCATGATCAGATGATGAATATGCTGGCGGTCAGGAGAGAAAGGACTCATCCCTTTACGCAAACGACGATACATAATCGCCACCATATCCATCAGCGGAATCGCAATAATCCACAGCGCAGTTACCGGGCTGATAGGATGGGTTTTACCCTGAGTGGTTTCGAGCAGAATCCAGATCACCGTAAAGCCGATCAGCGTGCTGCCGGCATCCCCCATAAACACCTTATAGCGACGCCCCAGAACCCCAAGGTTCAGGCAGATATAAGGCAGAATGGCGGCAATCATGGCAAAGCACCACATTGACAGGCTGTACTGGCCATCGAACCATAAAATGATGCCGATTGCGCCAAAGGAAACTGAGGAAAGCCCGCCCAGCAGGCCATCAATACCATCAACCATATTAAAGGCATTGATTGCGGCCCAGACGGCAAAGAGGGTCAGGAAGAAGCCGAAGGGGCCGAGTACCATTTCCCAGGTACCGAAAATATACCCGAGGCTGCTCAGATATAGTTTACCGACCACCATCATAATAATACCGATCGCCGCCTGAACGGAGGCGCGGAATTTCACACTGATATCAAAGCGATCGTCAAGAGCCCCCACCAGCACCAGCACCCCCGCACAAGCCAGGTAGAGTGCAGCATGAGGAATGTAATAATCCGCAATGCTGAAGGTGAAACAGATACCTGCGTAAACAGAAATCCCTCCCACCAGCGGGATCAATCCCTGATGGCGTTTACGAAAATTAGGCTTGTCCACCAACCCGACTCTTTTTGCCACTTTACGGGCAATGAATAAAAAACAGGTTGTGAATAAAAAAATACTGATTAACTCAGTAACCGCAGTGAGTAGATTCACAATGGATGCTCTCAACAAATGTTAGTCCCGGAAGTATAACCATCAAGGCACTGCTCATGAAGGAATAAAGCAGACCTGACACAACTCCCTTTGCATATTTTTCAATCAATTAATGGGCTGACTGTGCAAACGGTCACATTGTCGCACCGACTGGCCAAAAATGGGAGTCTATGACTAAAGGGTATGATCCAAAAATAAAAAACGCCACGTAAAAACGTGGCGTTTGCTGGGTTTATTTGTGTTACGAGCGTTTCATCATGTCGAAGAATTCATCGTTCGTTTTGGTCATCGCCAGCTTATTAATGAGGAATTCCATTGCGTCGATTTCGCCCATTGGGTGAATGATCTTACGCAGAATCCACATTTTTTGCAGCTCTTCCTGGGTGGTAAGCAGCTCTTCTTTACGCGTACCGGAACGGTTGTAATCGATCGCCGGGAAGACACGCTTCTCAGCAATTTTACGCGCCAGATGGAGCTCCATGTTACCGGTGCCTTTAAACTCTTCGTAGATAACTTCATCCATTTTAGAGCCGGTATCCACAAGCGCGGTCGCGATGATGGTCAGGCTGCCGCCCTCTTCCACATTACGTGCCGCACCGAAGAAACGTTTTGGACGATGCAATGCGTTCGCATCCACACCACCGGTCAGTACTTTACCAGAGGCAGGAACCACGGTGTTATACGCACGCGCCAGACGGGTAATGGAGTCAAGCAAGATGATAACGTCTTTCTTGTGCTCAACCAGACGCTTGGCTTTCTCGATAACCATTTCAGCGACCTGAACGTGGCGAGATGCTGGCTCATCAAAGGTAGAAGCAACCACTTCACCTTTAACCAGACGCTGCATCTCGGTCACTTCTTCAGGACGTTCGTCAATCAGCAACACCATCAATACGCAGTCAGGGTGGTTATAAGCAATGCTCTGCGCGATGTTCTGCAGCAGCATTGTTTTACCGGCTTTCGGCGGTGCCACAATCAGACCACGTTGACCACGACCAATTGGGGAGGCCAGATCCAGAACGCGAGCGGTGAGGTCTTCGGTAGAACCGTTACCACGCTCCATGCGCAGGCGGGAGTTCGCGTGCAGCGGCGTTAAGTTTTCGAACAGGATCTTATTGCGCGAGTTTTCCGGCTTATCGTAGTTAACTTCGTTAACTTTCAGCAGCGCAAAGTAGCGTTCACCCTCTTTAGGAGGACGAATCTTACCTGAAATGGTGTCACCAGTGCGGAGGTTGAAACGGCGGATTTGGCTAGGGGATACGTAGATGTCATCAGGACCGGCGAGGTAGGAGCTGTCTGCAGAACGGAGGAAACCAAATCCGTCTTGCAATATCTCCAGGACGCCGTCGCCAAAGATATCTTCGCCACTCTTTGCGTGCTGCTTCAGGATGGCAAAAATAATGTCCTGCTTGCGCATACGGGCCTGGTTTTCAAGGCCCATGTTTTCGCCGAGAGTAATCAGCTCAGAAACCGGCGTATTCTTTAATTCGGTAAGATTCATAATGGTGTGGGTTCTTAAACTCGGGGTAAATCTCGAACTTAATTTGTGAATGGTATGGAAGGGTCATCCATGCCTGTTAGCGGCCATCAACTCATGTCTGTTCGCTGTCTGGTCACAGGGAAAGAACGCAGATCTGAAACGACAAGACGGATTGAGTGACAAGCCCGGAATCTAGCAACTTCACGCACTGTTTATGACAACAAAGGGAAGTATCGGGTAAAACAAGATTCAAACAACAAGGTATGTTTAAAACGAAGTCATAGCTAACTTAGCACGACTAAAGCCGGGCGTCCAGAGATCCAGGTGAATTCGGAATTCCAGACGCCACAGGCCGAGAAACCTTACGCCAGATTCGCGTCAAGGAACTCTTTCAGCTGACCTTTAGACAGCGCGCCCACTTTGGTCGCCGCCACTTCGCCGTTTTTGAACAGCAGTAAGGTTGGGATGCCACGGATGCCGTATTTTGGCGCAGTGCCCGGGTTCTGGTCGATGTTCAGCTTGGCAATGGTCAGTTTGCCCTGATATTCGTCGGCGATTTCATCCAGAATCGGAGCGATCATTTTGCAAGGACCACACCATTCAGCCCAGAAATCGACGAGGGTCAGCCCGTCAGCTTTTAGTACGTCCGTGTCAAAACTATCGTCAGTCAGGTGAATAATTTTATCGCTCATATATAACTCCACAGGAATAAGCCTGGTACGTTGGTTTCGTCTCCACCAACGACGTGTTGATGTCGCATTAACCAACTAAAGGTTGACTTTATTTCACCGGATACGCTTTCGTAAAGCAATAGTAAGCTGATATTCTACCACACTATGAGCAAAACACATTTAACAGAACAGAAGTTTTCCGACTTCGCCCTGCACCCAAAAGTGATCGAAGCCCTTGAAACTAAAGGGTTTCATAACTGCACGCCCATACAGGCTCTCGCACTGCCGCTTACGCTGGCTGGTCGCGATGTTGCAGGGCAGGCGCAAACCGGTACTGGCAAAACGATGGCGTTTTTGACGTCAACGTTCCATTATTTACTTTCTCATCCAGCAATGGCTGACCGAAAAGTTAACCAACCGCGCGCGCTGATCATGGCGCCAACGCGAGAACTTGCGGTGCAAATCCATGCTGACGCTGAGCCTCTGGCACAGACGACAGGTCTTAAGCTGGGTCTGGCTTATGGCGGCGATGGCTACGACAAACAGCTTAAAGTGCTGGAAAGCGGTGTTGATATCCTGATCGGCACCACGGGCCGTCTTATCGATTACGCCAAGCAAAACCATATTAACCTTGGCGCTATCCAGGTTGTCGTTCTTGATGAAGCCGACCGCATGTACGATCTGGGCTTCATTAAAGATATCCGCTGGTTGTTCCGTCGTATGCCGCCGACCACACAGCGTCTGAACATGCTGTTTTCGGCCACGCTCTCTTATCGCGTCCGCGAACTGGCGTTCGAACAAATGAACAACGCCGAATACGTCGAAGTCGAGCCAGAACAGAAAACCGGCCACCGCATTCAGGAAGAGCTTTTCTACCCGTCTAACGAAGAGAAAATGCGTCTTCTGCAAACGCTCATCGAAGAAGAGTGGCCCGATCGCGCCATCATCTTCGCCAATACCAAGCACCGCTGCGAAGACATCTGGGGCCATCTGGCAGCAGACGGCCATCGCGTTGGTTTGCTGACGGGTGACGTCGCTCAGAAGAAACGTCTGCGGATTCTCGAAGAGTTTACCCGTGGCGATTTAGACATTCTGGTCGCGACCGATGTGGCCGCACGTGGCCTGCATATTCCTGCCGTGACCCACGTATTCAACTACGACCTGCCTGACGATTGCGAAGATTACGTTCACCGTATTGGCCGTACCGGTCGTGCCGGGGCGAGCGGACACTCAATCAGTCTTGCCTGTGAAGAGTACGCGCTGAATCTTCCTGCCATCGAGACCTACATTGGTCACTCGATTCCGCAGAGCAAATACAATCCGGAAGCATTGTTGAGCGAACTGCCGCCACCTAAGCGACTGACTCGCGCTCGCTCCGGCAATGGCCCGCGTCGTACTGGCGCACCGCGTAATCGTCGTCGTTCCGGCTAAGTAAACATGCCTGACACGCTGTCGTTTGAGATGCGTCGAGGCGGCAAGAGTGTGAATCTCCAGGCGCTTACTCCGGTAAGTGGCTGGGGCAGGCAGACGAGGCCAACGACGAGGCAGCTTGAAGGATGAAGGGTATGAGTTCCACCTCGCTTTATGCAGCAATCGATCTCGGTTCGAACAGTTTTCATATGCTGGTCGTACGCGAAGTGGCAGGGAGTATACAAACCCTGTCACGCATTAAGCGTAAGGTCCGTCTCGCGGCGGGCCTGAGTCAGGACAATCAACTCTCCCCTGAGGCCATGGAACGTGGCTGGCAATGTTTGCGTCTGTTTGCCGAACGTTTGCAGGATATCCCGCATAATCAAATCCGCGTAGTGGCGACGGCGACCCTGCGTCTGGCCGTCAATGCCGCTGATTTTATTGCCAAAGCGCAGGAAATCCTTGGCTGTCCCGTTCAGGTGATTAGCGGTGAAGAAGAAGCCCGTCTGATTTATCAGGGTGTGGCCCATACTACCGGCGGTGACGATCGTCGTCTGGTGGTGGATATCGGCGGGGCAAGCACTGAGCTGGTGACAGGTACAGGGGCGCAAGCAACCTCGCTGTTTAGTCTCTCAATGGGCTGCGTCACCTGGCTTGAGCGCTATTTTACCGATCGCAATCTCGCCCAGGAACACTTCGACGACGCTGAACGTGCGGCCCGTGACGTGTTGCGCCCCGTTATGGATGAGCTGCAATATCACGGCTGGAAAATCTGCGTCGGCGCGTCGGGCACCGTTCAGGCGCTTCAGGAAATCATGATGGCGCAGGGGATGGACGAGCGTATTACGCTGGCCAAACTCCAGCAGCTAAAGCAACGCGCTATTCAATGTGGACGCCTCGAAGAGCTTGAGATCGAAGGGCTGACCCTTGAACGGGCGCTCGTGTTTCCAAGCGGCCTGGCGATTCTTATCGCCATTTTCTCTGAGTTGAATATTCGCTGTATGACCTTGTCCGGCGGCGCACTGCGTGAAGGCCTGGTTTATGGCATGCTGCATCTGGCGGTGGATCAGGATATTCGCAGTCGGACGCTGCGTAACGTTCAGCGGCGGTTTATGGTCGATGCGGATCAAGCTCATCGCGTGGCCCAACTGGCATCCCATTTCGCCGATCAGGTGAAAGAGAGCTGGGATCTTGAGCCCTTAAGCCGCGATCTTCTGCTGAGCGCCTGCGCTTTACATGAAGTGGGCTTAAGCATCGATTTTAAACACGCGCCTGCCCATGCGGCATATCTGGTGCGTTATCTCGACCTGCCCGGTTTCACACCAGCGCAGAAAAAATTGCTCGCGACGCTGCTCCTGAATCAGACCAGCACGGTCGATCTCTCTTCTTTGCATCAACAAAATGCGGTGCCGCCACGCGTGGCCGAGCATTTGTGTCGTTTGCTGCGTCTGGCCATTCTCTTCGCCAGCCGACGCCGGGATGATTTGCTGCCCGCCATTGGTTTAACGGTGGACAACGAAAAGCTCACGCTCACGCTGCCAGAAAAATGGCTTGATCTCCATCCGCTGGGCGCGGAGTTGATTGAACAAGAGTGCCAGTGGCAAAGCTATGTCCACTGGGCTTTAGACGTCAACCAGGCGACGATTACTTCTCTTTAGCTTTCGCCAGCATGGCGCGAATATTCGCCACATTGGCTTGCCCTTTGTGCATCCGCTCTTCAGGCGTAATGACTTTTCGCTCCTGCTCCCAGATCACATCATCCTGAGGCAACTCTAACAGGAAGCGGCTCGGCTCCGGGCGAACAAGTTCCCCATACTGACGACGTTCCTTACACATCGTAAAGGTCAGTTCCTTTTGCGCGCGCGTAATGCCGACATAGGCCAGGCGACGTTCTTCGTCGACATTGTCTTCATCAATGCTGCTCTGATGAGGCAGGAGTCCTTCCTCCATGCCGACCAGGAACACATAAGGGAACTCCAGACCTTTAGACGCATGGAGCGTCATCAGCTGTACCTGATCCGCTTCTTCCTCGCTTTCGCCACGCTCCATCATGTCGCGCAACGTAAAGCGGGTGACCACCTGCGTGAGCGTCATTGGCTCGTCAATGTCCGACCCTTCCAGCATCTCCGTCATCCAGGTGAAAAGCTGGTTGACGTTCTTCATGCGCATTTCTGCGGCTTTCGGGCTGGCAGAGGTTTCATACAGCCAGGATTCGTAATCAATGCCCCGAATCAGATCGCGTACGGCCACGACGGGCTCGCGTTCTGCCAGCCGCTGGATTTCCGCCAGCCACTGGGTAAAACGGGTCAGCGAATCGTATCCACGCCCTGTCAGCGTCTGGCTTAATCCCAGATCAAAGCTGGCGGAAAACATGCTTTTATTCCGCGTCATCGCCCATTCACCCAGCTTTTGCAGGGTTGCCGGGCCAATTTCCCTTTTTGGCGTGTTCACGATCCGTAAAAACGCACTGTCATCATCAGGGTTGGTCAGCACGCGCAGGTAAGCGAGCAAGTCTTTGATTTCGGGCCGTGAAAAGAATGAGGTTCCACCCGAAATTTTGTACGGGATGCGGTTTTGCATCAGCATCTTTTCAAAAACGCGAGACTGGTGGTTACCGCGATAGAGGATCGCATAATCCTTATAGTTGGTTTTGTTGACAAAGTGATGGGCAATCAACTCCCCTGCGACCCGCTCGGCTTCGTGTTCCTCGTTATTGGCATTGAGAACCTTGAGTTCCGTGCCATATCCCAGCTCGGAGAAGAGGCGTTTTTCAAAAACGTGCGGGTTATTCGCAATCAAAATATTGGCCGCTTTCAGGATGCGTCCGGACGACCGATAGTTCTGCTCCAGCTTTACCACCTGGAGCGCGGGGAAATCTTTGCTCAACAGCACCAGGTTTTGCGGACGCGCGCCGCGCCAGGAGTAAATCGACTGGTCATCATCGCCCACCACCGTAAAGCGCGCGCGCTGGCCAACCAGCAATTTCACCAGCTCATACTGGCTGGTGTTAGTGTCCTGATACTCATCCACCAGCAGATAGCGAATCTTATTTTGCCAGCGCTCACGGACCTCTTCATTGCGCTGTAAAAGCAGCGTGGGCAACAAAATGAGATCGTCAAAATCGAGGACGTTGCAGGCTTTCAGGTGATCGTCATACAGGCTGTAGCAGTGGGCGAAGATCCTCTCGCGTTCACCTTTCGCACTCGCCGCTGCCTGAGCGGGTGTCATCAGATCGTTTTTCCAGTTTGAGATCGTCGAGATCAGCTGCTGGAGAATGAGTTTGTCGTCTTCGAGGCGACCTTCGGTGAGCTCTTTGAGCAAGGCAACCTGATCGGTATCGTCAAAAAGCGAGAAATTCGATTTCATCCCCAGCGCGGCATATTCGCGCTTGATGATGTCCAGCCCCAGGGTGTGAAAGGTCGAAATCATCAGGCCCCGCGCCTCTTTACGCCCCAGCGTTTGGCCGACGCGCTCTTTCATTTCACGTGCTGCTTTGTTGGTAAAGGTTACCGCTGCGATATGGCGAGCCTGATAGCCGCAGCCGCGAATAAGGTGAGCAATCTTGTTAGTGATCACGCGTGTTTTACCGGATCCCGCCCCTGCCAGCACCAGGCATGGTCCGGTGACAAATTCGACGGCTTGTTGTTGTCCGGGGTTTAAACGCATAAGAAGGTCACTCAATGAAAGTCGGGAGGGGAGAGAATCAGCGTGGTAGTATAGCGAGCCTAATCCATCCCACTCAAGGCACGATCATGGCAAAAACAGCAGCAGCACTGCATATCCTTGTTAAAGAAGAGAAACTGGCTTTAGATCTTCTGGAACAGATCAAAAATGGCGCGGACTTCGAGAAACTGGCGAAGAAACATTCTACCTGCCCGTCAGGTAAAAAAGGCGGCCATCTGGGTGAATTCCGTCAGGGCCAGATGGTTCCTGCGTTCGACAAAGTGGTGTTCTCCTGCCCGGTGCTGGAACCCACTGGCCCACTGCATACCCAGTTCGGTTACCACATTATCAAAGTGCTTTACCGCAATTAACAGCAAGGCCTTCTCTGAGAGAAGGCCTTGAACATTTAGTCAGGTCAGTGCAGCAGCCCGCCCGGGAATTAACCTGCGACGGCGATACGCTTCATATCCTTCATATAACCGCGCAGGGTGTGACCCACGCTTTCGATGGCGTGGCTACGAATCGCTTCGTTAACATCGCGCAGCTGGGCGTTATCCACGGCACCTTCCGGAATCGCTTTACCCAAATCGCCTGTCTGCAGCGTGGTCATGAACTCTTTCAGCAACGGTACACAGGCATAAGAGAACAGGTAGTTGCCGTACTCGGCGGTATCAGAGATGACCACGTTCATTTCATACAGACGCTTACGGGCAATGGTATTCGCAATCAGCGGTAATTCGTGCAGTGATTCATAATATGCAGACTCTTCGATGATGCCGGAATCCACCATGGTTTCGAATGCCAGCTCAACGCCCGCTTTCACCATCGCAATCATCAGTACGCCTTTATCGAAGTACTCCTGCTCGCTAATTTTACCGTCGAACTGTGCCGCAGTTTCGAAGGCCGTTTTACCGGTCTCTTCACGCCAGGTCAGCAGTTTTTTATCGTCGTTTGCCCAGTCTGCCATCATGCCGGAAGAGAACTCACCGGAGATGATGTCGTCCATATGTTTCTGGAACAGCGGGGCCATGATGGTTTTCAGCTGCTCGGACAGCGCATAAGCACGCAGTTTCGCCGGGTTGGACAGACGGTCCATCATCAGCGTGATACCACCCTGTTTCAGCGCTTCGGTGATCGTTTCCCAGCCGAACTGAATCAGTTTTTCTGCGTATGCCGGATCAGTGCCCTCTTCCACCAGCTTGTCGAAGCAGAGCAGGGAGCCGGCTTGCAACATACCGCACAGAATGGTCTGCTCACCCATCAGGTCAGATTTCACTTCCGCGACGAAGGAGGATTCCAGCACGCCGGCACGATGACCCCCGGTGGCGGCAGCCCATGCTTTGGCAATCGCCATGCCTTCGCCTTTTGGATCGTTTTCCGGGTGAACCGCGATCAGGGTAGGAACACCGAAACCACGTTTGTACTCTTCACGCACCTCGGTGCCCGGGCACTTCGGGGCCACCATCACAACGGTGATGTCTTTACGGATCTGCTCGCCAACTTCAACGATGTTGAAACCGTGAGAGTAACCCAGCGCAGCACCGTCTTTCATCATCGGCTGAACAGCACGCACAACGTCAGAGTGCTGTTTGTCTGGCGTCAGGTTAACAACCAAATCCGCCTGAGGGATCAGCTCTTCGTAAGTCCCTACTTTGAAGCCATTTTCAGTCGCTTTACGCCAGGACGCACGCTTCTCAGCAATCGCTTCTTTACGCAGAGCGTAGGCGATATCCAGACCGGAATCACGCATGTTCAGACCCTGGTTAAGGCCCTGTGCGCCACAGCCGACGATGACCACTTTTTTACCCTGAAGATAGCTTGCGCCATCGGCAAATTCATCGCGCGCCATAAAGCGGCATTTGCCCAACTGAGCCAGCTGCTGGCGCAGATTCAGTGTGTTGAAGTAGTTAGCCATGGTGATACCTCGTGATGTTGTGTTGTGGTGCTTATTGTTCGGTTCGCTTGCCGTGTCTAGCAAGAGAGAATGAACCCACTATATGACAGGAAATGTATTGCGGAAATTGATATATTCACAACGTCACGTTGCAATTTCTGCAACGTAAAAACCTGGAGTGCGAGCAGTGGATTTACGCGATCTAAAAATGTTCCTGCATCTGGCCGAGAGCCGCCATTTCGGGCGCAGCGCCAGGGCAATACACGTAAGCCCCTCCACGCTGTCACGTCAGATTCAGCGTCTGGAAGAGGACCTCGGTCAGCCGCTGTTTGTCCGCGATAACCGCACGGTGACGCTCACGGAGGCGGGCGAGGAGCTGCGCGTTTTTGCGCAACAAACCTTGTTGCAATATCAGCAACTGCGGCACACAATCGACCAGCAAGGTCCGTCGCTGTCGGGCGAACTGCATATTTTCTGTTCCGTGACTGCCGCGTATAGCCACCTGCCCCCCATTCTTGATCGCTTTCGCGCTGAGCATCCGTCCGTTGAAATCAAACTCACCACCGGTGACGCCGCCGATGCCATGAATAAAGTGGTGACGGGCGAAGCGGATCTCGCCATTGCCGGGAAACCGGAGACGTTGCCCGGCGCGGTGGCGTTTTCGATGCTGGAAAACCTGGCGGTCGTGTTGATTGCCCCCGCGTTACCCTGCCCGGTGCGTAATCAGGTGTCGGTGGAAAAGCCGGACTGGTCAACGGTGCCTTTTATCATGGCCGATCAGGGGCCCGTGCGCCGCCGCATTGAGCTGTGGTTCCGCCGTCAGAAGATCAGTAATCCGTTAATCTACGCCACCGTAGGCGGACATGAAGCCATGGTGTCGATGGTGGCGCTGGGATGTGGCGTGGCGCTGCTGCCTGAAGTGGTGCTGGACAACAGCCCTGAGCCGGTGCGCAATCGCGTGATGATTTTAGATCGCAGCGACGAAAAAACCCCGTTTGAACTGGGCGTGTGCGCACAAAAAAAGCGGCTGCATGAGCCGCTTATTGAGGCATTCTGGAAAATACTGCCTAACCATTAACGCTCGCCCGGCCAGGGTCCGCTTAACCCGCGAGGAAGAACCTAAATGCCGGGTTATGGGTTTCATCGTGACAGTCGTAGCCCAGCTCATTGAGCCGCGTTTCGAAATCGGGCTCATGTTCACCCAGTTCGAAGGCTGCCAGTACGCGGCCATAATCCGTACCGTGGCTGCGATAATGGAACAGGGAGATGTTCCAGTGCGTGCCAAGAGTGTGCAGGAATTTCAACAACGCGCCCGGTGATTCCGGAAACTCGAAACTGAACAAACGCTCCTGCAAAGGTTTGGACGGTCGACCACCGACCATATAGCGCACGTGCAGCTTCGCCATTTCATCATCAGACAGGTCGACCACGCTGTAGCCGCCTTCGTGCAGCAGGTTAAGGATCTCTTTACGCTCCTCAAGACCACGGCTTAAGCGCACGCCGACAAAGATGCAGGCATCTTTCGCATCGGCAAAGCGATAGTTGAACTCGGTGACGGAGCGGCCGCCCAGAAGCTGGCAGAACTTCAGAAAGCTGCCTTTCTCCTCCGGAATAGTAACCGCAAGCAGCGCTTCACGTTGTTCGCCCAGTTCGCAGCGCTCAGAAACATAACGCAGGCCGTGGAAGTTAACGTTCGCACCCGATAACACGTGGGCAAGACGCTCACCGCGGATGTTGTGCTGGGCGATATATTTCTTCATCCCTGCCAGAGCCAGTGCACCGGAAGGCTCTGCTACCGCACGAACATCTTCAAACAGATCTTTCATCGCCGCGCAAATGGCATCACTGTCGACGGTGATGATGTCATCAAGATATTCCTGGCAGACGCGAAAGGTTTCGTCGCCGATGCGTTTAACCGCCACGCCCTCTGCAAACAATCCCACACGGGGCAAATCAACCGGGTGTCCTGCATCCAGTGCCGCTTTCAGGCAAGCAGAGTCTTCGGCTTCAACCGCTATCACTTTGATTTGCGGCATCAGCTGTTTGATCAGCACCGCCACGCCCGCCGCCAGTCCCCCGCCGCCAACCGGCACAAACACGCGATCGAGATGGGCATCCTGCTGTAACAGTTCCAGCGCCAGCGTGCCCTGGCCCGCAATCACCATCGGATGATCGAAAGGCGGTACCCAGGTAAATCCCTGCTGCTGCGACAGGGCTATCGCCTTCGCTTTTGCCTCATCAAAATTGGCACCGTGGAGCAAGACTTCACCGCCAAATCCCCGTACGGCGTCCACTTTGATGTCCGCCGTGGCGACAGGCATGACAATCAGCGCTTTTAAACCCAGACGGGCGGCCGAAAATGCCACACCCTGGGCGTGATTACCGGCGGAAGCGGTAATCACGCCACGGGCTTTTTGCTCATCCGTCAGGCCCGCCATCATCGCGTAAGCCCCACGGAGCTTAAAGCTGTGGACAGGCTGACGGTCTTCGCGCTTCACCAGAATAACGTTATCAAGGCGCGAGGAGAGCTTGTCCATTTTTTGCAGCGGCGTCACCTGCACCGCTTCATAGACCGGAGCGCGTAGCACCGCCCTGAGATATTCCGCCCCCTCGGGGGCGTCGGACAGGGGTTGTGATTCGGCCATCGTTAGCCCCCAAGTTTTGATTTATCACGTACCGCGCCTTTGTCTGCGCTGGTCGCAAGCGTTGCATACGCACGCAGGGCGAATGACACTTCACGCTGACGATCTTTCGGCGTCCAGGCTTTGTCGCCACGGGCATCTTGCGCTTCACGACGTGCGGCAATTTCCTGGGCAGACAGCTTCAGTTGGATCCCGCGATTCGGAATGTCGATTTCGATCAGGTCGCCGTCTTCAATGATCGCAATATTGCCACCGCTTGCCGCTTCCGGCGACACGTGGCCGATAGAGAGACCCGACGTCCCGCCGGAGAAGCGTCCATCGGTGATCAACGCACAGGCTTTACCCAGCCCCATGGATTTCAGGAAGGTGGTTGGATAGAGCATTTCCTGCATGCCTGGCCCGCCTTTTGGTCCTTCGTAACGAATGACCACCACATCGCCTGCCACCACTTTCCCGCCCAGAATCGCTTCAACCGCGTCGTCCTGGCTTTCATAGACTTTTGCCGGACCGGTGAATTTCAGGATGCTGTCATCCACGCCGGCGGTTTTGACGATACAGCCATTTTCGGCAAAGTTACCGTACAACACGGCAAGACCGCCGTCCTGACTGTAAGCATGCTCCAGGGAGCGAATACAGCCCTGAGCGCGATCGTCATCCAGCGTGTCCCAACGACAATCCTGCGAGAATGCTTTCGTGGTACGGATCCCGGCGGGGCCTGCACGGAACATCTCTTTTACCGAGGCATCTTTGGTGAGCATGACATCGTACTGCTCCAGCGACTCTGGCAGCGTCAGGCCAAGAATGTTCTTCACCTCACGGTTCAACAGGCCGGCACGGTCAAGCTCTCCCAGAATCCCCAGAACGCCGCCCGCACGGTGGACGTCTTCCATATGATATTTAGGGGTGCTCGGCGCCACTTTACACAGCTGCGGCACCTTGCGAGAAAGCTTGTCGATATCACTCATCGTGAAGTCAATTTCAGCTTCCTGCGCCGCCGCCAGCAGGTGCAGAACGGTGTTAGTGGAACCGCCCATGGCGATATCCAGGGTCATCGCGTTTTCGAACGCCGCTTTACTGGCAATGTTGCGCGGCAGTGCGCTGGCATCGTCCTGCTCGTAGTAGCGTTTGGTCAGTTCAACAATGCGTTTTCCCGCATTGAGGAACAGCTGTTTACGATCGGCGTGGGTCGCCAGCAGTGAACCGTTGCCCGGCTGAGAGAGACCCAGCGCTTCGGTCAGACAGTTCATTGAGTTGGCGGTAAACATCCCGGAACATGAGCCACAGGTTGGGCACGCTGAGCGCTCGACCTGGTCGCTTTGCTCGTCGGAGACCTTCGGATCTGCACCCTGAATCATCGCATCGACCAGATCGAGTTTAATGATTTTGTCGGACAGTTTGGTTTTGCCTGCCTCCATCGGGCCGCCGGACACGAAGATCACCGGGATGTTCAGACGCAGGGAAGCCATCAGCATCCCCGGGGTGATTTTGTCGCAGTTGGAGATACAGACCATGGCATCCGCGCAGTGGGCATTCACCATGTACTCCACGGAATCCGCGATCAGCTCGCGCGACGGCAGTGAATAAAGCATGCCCCCGTGGCCCATGGCGATACCGTCATCCACCGCAATGGTGTTGAACTCCTTCGCCACGCCGCCAGACGCTTCGATTTGCTCGGCAACCAACTTACCGAGATCGCGCAGATGCACGTGGCCCGGCACGAACTGGGTGAAGGAGTTGACCACAGCGATAATTGGCTTACCGAAGTCATCATCGGTCATTCCGGTTGCGCGCCATAATGCGCGGGCACCGGCCATATTGCGGCCATGTGTGGTAGTGGCAGAACGATACTTAGGCATGCTTAATTAACTCCCGTCTGACTATTAAATGGGACGGTGCGTGCCGTCCCATATTTATACTTAGTGATTAACCTGATCCAACCAGCCCCATTTATCTTCCGTTTCACCGGTGAAGAGGCCAAAGAATGCTTGCTGAATCCGTTTGGTGACCGGGCCACAGCGGCCTTCGCCCACCTGGATACCGTCCACGCTACGTACAGGGGTGATTTCCGCGGCGGTACCGGACATGAAGACTTCGTCTGCCAGATACAGAGATTCACGAGACAGCACTTGCTCGCGCACCTCGATATCCAGATCTTTCGCCAGCTTGATAATGGCATCACGGGTGATGCCAGGCAGCGCGGACGAGGTGAATGGCGGGGTGAACAGAATGCCATCCTTCACTTCGAACAGGTTTTCGCCTGCGCCTTCAGAGATATAGCCGTTGACGTCCAGCGCGATACCTTCCTGATATCCATGACGACGCGCTTCGCTGCCCACGAGCAGTGAGGAAAGATAGTTGCCGCCCGCCTTCGCCGCGGTCGGAATCGTGTTGGGTGCGACACGGTTCCAGGAAGAAACCATTGCATCGATCCCCTGATCGAGTGCTTCGGCACCCAGGTAGGCACCCCACGGGAACGCAGCAATGATCACATCGGTGGTGTAACCGTCCGGCGGATTAACGCCCATACCCACATCGCCCACAAACACCAGCGGACGAATATAAGCACTCGTCAGGTTGTTTTTACGGATGACGGCGCGGCAGGCTTCCATCAGTTCATCGACGCTTTGGGAAACAGGGAAACGATAGATTTTGGCTGAATCACGCAGGCGCTGCATGTGCTCGCGGTGACGGAACACCACTGGTCCCTTGTGAGAATCGTAGCAACGGATACCTTCAAAAACGGAGGTACCGTAATGCAGGGCATGAGACATCACGTGGACTTTCGCCTCTTCCCAACGAACCATCTCACCATTGAACCAAATGTAATCAGCTTTCTTCGTCGTCATTTTTATTCCTATTTCGCTCAGGCGCGAATTTGTTGTGATGCGGTTGTGCTCTGGCAGATGGCAACATGCGCCACGTCCACCAGTTTCGTTAACTGACTAAACAGTAAGTCGACCGACCGTGGGCTGGCAACGGTCAATTCGATATTAATGTTTTGCGCATCCGTCGCGGTCTCCATATTCATGGAGCAAATCTGAAAGCCGCGATGGCGTACGACGCGTAACACGCGTTCTAATGTTTCCGGGTTAAAGCGGGCCTGAACGGCGACCTGATGTTGCATCATGATAATTTCTCCAGCATTTGTGCATTACTGGCACCGGGCGGCACCAACGGCCAGACGTTCTCAAGTTCATCGATTGAGACATGAAGCAGGTAAGGCCCTTTGCTTGACAGCATGGTGTCGAGCGCCGCTTCAACCTGGTCTTTTCGGGTGATGTGCTGGCCAGGGATGCCAAAGGCGCTGGCTAACACGAGGAAATCGGGGTTATCGGTCAGGGTCGTTTCGCTATACCGTTCGTTGAAGAATAACTGCTGCCACTGGCGAACCATGCCCAGACGCTGGTTATCCAGTAAAACGATTTTCAACGGTAACTGTTTGCGCTTCACCGTGCCCAGTTCTTGCACGTTCATCATGAAGGAGCCATCGCCAGAGATGCAGATCACGGTATCGTCCGGGCGAGCCACCTGCGCACCCACCGCGGCTGGCAGGCCGAAGCCCATCGTGCCTAAACCGCTGGAGGTTATGAAGTTTTCAGGACGGGTATAGGTCATGTGCTGCGCCGACCACATTTGATGTTGGCCCACATCGGTCGTCACCACGCTGTCGGCGGGCTTACGGTCCGAAAGCTGTTTTAACAGCAACGGGGCGTAGATCGCCTCGCCCGGATGATCGTAACGCCAGGCATATTCAGCCCTCATTGCCGCAGTCTGTTGTTGCCAGCGTTCGATGGATAACGGTTGTTGCAGCGCGGGTAACAGCGTATTTAAATCGCCCTGCAGCGCCACGTGTGCCTGACGCAATTTATTCATTTCCGCAGGGTCAATATCCATGTGGATGACCTTTGCGTGAGGGGCGAACGTATTCAGTTTACCGGTGACGCGGTCGTCAAACCGTGCGCCTACAGCGATGAGCAGATCGCACTCCTGAACGGCCAGATTCGCCGCTTTGGTACCGTGCATTCCCAGCATACCGAGGTAGTACGGATAATCGTCCTCCACCACGCCCAGCCCTTTCAACGTACAAGTGACCGGAATTTGCGTAGTGGCGATAAAGTCGCGTAATGCCGGAACCGCCTGCGCCATGCCGACGCCGCCACCCACGTAAAGCATGGGCTGCTGCGACTTCATCAGCATCTGGCGGGCCTCTTCAACCTCCACACAGGGGAAGCGCTCTTCAATCTGCACGGTGGAGAAGTGCGGCTCCAGATCGCCTGAGGCAATTTGAATATCCTTGGGAATATCCACTAAGACGGGACCCGGGCGGCCTGAGTTTGCCACCTGGAAGGCCTCCGCCATTACGCGAGGCAACTCTTCCAGAGACTGCACCAGAAAACTGTGCTTGGTGCAGGCGAGAGACAAACCGAGAACGTCCACTTCCTGGAAAGCATCGGTACCGATTAATGGCAGCGCCACCTGGCCGGTGATCGCCACAACGGGGACAGAGTCGAGCAGTGCATCTGCGAGGCCGGTGATTAAATTTGTCGCGCCCGGCCCGGATGTCGCCATGCAAACCCCGGTTTTCCCGGTAGCACGTGCGTAACCAATCGCGGCCATTGCGGCTCCCTGCTCATGTCGACACAACAGGTGCTCAACGCCGCCATCATACAGGGCATCGTAAATTGGCATGATGGCCCCGCCTGGGTAACCGAAGACGATGTCGACGCCCTGCGCTCGCAACGCATGTACTACCCATTGTGCTCCATTCATAGTGAGTTCCCCGTCATAAATCCAGAGAAACAGAATTTTATGCTAGATGTCATTATCTGCTCCTCTTTTAAGTTTTTAAGTCATAAAAAAACCCCCGGACCTTTCGGTGCGGGGGTCTTAGTTCGTTAAGGCTTGATTCCTAAGCCTTTCCTCGTCCAAGTGCAGCCCCGCACGGTGGGATAATAATCACCACCACGCTAATCACGACTAGGCTAATCACGTTTAGAAGGGCTTTCATTTTCAGTTTTTTTGCATCTTGTTCGAAGGAATACCTAAAGAGGTACCACAGATTCTGAACGCAGCACAAGAAAAATTTATGACAGGGTATAAGCGTCAGCGAACAGTCATACGAAAAACGACTGTTTTATATGAGAAAATCAGGAAATGAATAATTTTCATTTTTTTAACGGGACAGTGACGAGAAAACAGGGCGTTTTCCTGCCTTTGCGAGAAGGCTTCCATAAAAGTGCAATTGTTGCATTCATCAGCGAAAATCGGCGAACACGCTTCGTAAAAACGCAAATAAGCCACCTTAGCAGAGAATATTGTCAGGCATAGTGCTTCTCTAAGGAGGCAATTATGTCACTGTCGGTTGTTTATACGCGTGCAGCTTTAGGCGTCAATGCGCCACTCATCTCCGTTGAGGTCCACTTAAGCAATGGACTCCCTGGCCTGACGCTCGTCGGCCTGCCGGAAACCACGGTGAAAGAGTCCAGGGATCGGGTTCGCAGCGCTATCATTAATAGCGGTTATACCTACCCCGCGAAGAAGATCACCATCAATCTGGCTCCTGCTGACTTGCCAAAAGAGGGAGGACGATACGATTTACCTATCGCCATTGCGCTTCTCGTGGCGTCTGAGCAGCTTAATGCCTCAAGACTGAACACGTACGAGTTCGTGGGTGAGCTTGCGCTTACAGGCGCGCTGAGAGGCGTTCCTGGTGCAATTTCGGGAGCGCTGGCAGCGTTAAGGGCTGGGCGGCAGATCGTCGTTGCCCGCGAAAACGAATCCGAAGTCAGTCTGATCGAGGAGAAAGGGTGTCTGGTTGCGGAACATTTGCAGGAAGTCTGTGCTTTTCTGGAGGGTCGTCATGAGCTGGCCACTCCTGAAGAGCATCAATTCGTTATGCCTGATAGCACCGAGGACCTGAGCGACATTATCGGACAGGAGCAGGGGAAACGCGCGCTGGAAATTACGGCGGCAGGCGGGCATAACCTGCTCCTCATTGGCCCACCCGGAACGGGTAAGACAATGCTGGCTAGTCGCCTGAATGGTTTGCTTCCTCCTTTAACCAGCCAGGAAGCGCTGGAGAGCGCTGCAATTATCAGTCTGGTGAATGCCCAATCGTTGCATCAGCAGTGGCGGAAAAGGCCCTTCCGCTCCCCCCATCACAGTGCATCCCTTAACGCGATGGTCGGCGGCGGCGCAATTCCCGAGCCGGGCGAAATTTCGTTAGCCCATAATGGCATTCTTTTTCTTGATGAACTGCCCGAGTTCGAGCGCCGCGTCCTCGATGCCTTGCGCGAACCCATTGAGTCCGGGCAAATTCATATCTCGCGAACGCGCGCTAAAATTAGCTACCCTGCCCAATTTCAGCTTGTCGCTGCGATGAACCCCAGCCCCTCGGGTCACTATCAGGGCAATCATAATCGAAGCAGCCCGGAACAGACGCTTCGCTATCTGGGTAGATTGTCTGGCCCCTTTCTTGATCGTTTCGACCTGTCACTTGAGATCCCCCTTCCGCCACCCGGCGTACTCAGCCAAAACCATAAAACCGGCGAAAGCAGTGCGACCGTGCGGCAAAGAGTCGAGGCTGCCCATCACCGGCAATATTTACGTCAGAACAAACTGAATGCGCGACTGGATAACGCGGAGATTCGTCAGCGCTGTCGGCTATCAGAAAGTGATTCGCACTGGCTGGAAGAGACGTTGACGCGATTTGGACTTTCCGTCCGTGCGTGGCAGCGTTTACTTAAGGTGGCACGTACAATTGCCGATCTGGAGGAGTGCGATGAAATTGAACGACGCCATTTGCAGGAAGCGTTAAGCTACCGTGCCATTGACCGACTTCTGCTGCATCTGCACAAGATGCTGGCGTAAAAAAGGGGCCGTAGCCCCTTTTCCATGATATCAATCGTCTGATTCAGTGTAGTCTTCTGCGCCTTCCACCTGTGGCTTACCGCCAGACAGAGTATGGAAACGCTTTGGTCGCTTGATACGTGCCATGTATTTGATCCAGACACGTTCTACTTCAGATTCAGGCTCACGCTCTCCACGGCAAACGGCAACAAACTGCTTTTCATCTTCTGTTGCAGGCTCACGTTTACCCAGATCTAACTCGTTAAAGGCATAACCATGACGTTCAAGCAGTTGTGCCTCTTTGATGGTGAAATCACCATGACGAGAGAACCCACGCGGATAATGTTTATTGTCGAAAAAACGATTAGTTGTCGTAAAGCTGTCCGCCATCCTACACGCTCCTAATTCTTTGGCCGAGCTATTTATGGCGCGGAGTATTAGTTACGCTTGACAGAGTGTAAAACAAAACATTTAAATCATAACGACAAATAATTTTGCGGAGAAAGATGTGGATACGGAATTGCTAAAAACTTTTCTTGAAGTGAGCAGAACGCGTCACTTTGGGCGAGCCGCGGAAGCGCTCTATCTGACGCAGTCAGCAGTGAGTTTTCGTATTCGTCAGCTTGAAAATCAGCTTGGCGTTAATCTTTTTACCCGTCATCGCAACAACATTCGCTTAACGGCAGCGGGTGAGAAGCTCTTACCTTACGCTGAAACGCTCATGAGTACCTGGCAGGCGGCGCGAAAAGAGGTTGCCCATACCTCCAGGTACAATGAATTTTCTATCGGGGCCAGCGCGTCGCTGTGGGAATGTATGCTGAGCCCCTGGCTGGCGCGTTTATATCATTCGCATGACCAGTTACAGTTCGAGGCCCGAATTGCCCAACGTCAGTCGCTGGTTAAACAGCTGCATGAACGACAGCTTGATCTGCTGATCACGACAGAAGCACCCAAAATGGACGAATTTAGCAGCCAGATCCTTGGACAATTCAGTTTGTCGTTATACGCCGCAGAACCGGCAATGATGAAGAGCGACCTTAACTATTTACGTCTGGAGTGGGGACCCGATTTTCAGCAACATGAGGCAGGCTTAATTGCGGCTGACGATGTTCCACCGCTTACGACCAGCTCGGCAGAAATTGCCTGCCAGCAACTTGCTCATCTGAAAGGTTGCACCTGGCTGCCTACCCGCTGGGCCGACGAGAAACAGAACTTACATACTGTCGCCGACTCAACAACGCTGCTCAGGCCTCTTTACGCCATCTGGCTGCAGAACAGTGATAAACAGGCGCAAATTAAAGATCTTCTAAAAATCAATGTGATGGAATAAGAGCAGAAAGATGACAATGCTTGCAAGGACGCAAGCAAAGAAGCTGGATTGGGTAAATTGAAGGCAAAAAAAATCCTTTGCGTAAGCAAAGGATTATTATATGGCAGGGGCGGAGAGACTCGAACTCGCGACACCCGGTTTTGGAGACCGGTGCTCTACCAACTGAGCTACGCCCCTAAAGTTTCTTATCATTAAGCCTGCTATGTAAGCAGGCTTAATTTTTC
>NZ_JAIWPG020000017.1 GCF_020532665.2 Lelliottia sp. WAP21 | reverse complement strand
AAAAGCCCGAAGCATTCGCTTCGGGCTTATCCTGGAATTAATGAATCATCGTTTAATTATATTAAACTTTTATCATTTAATGATGGATAAAGAATCTTAAAGGCATATAACGGGGTTATCCTACCGCATTACACTGCATTTCAATAATTTTTATTTTGTATAATTTCAGTTAACTCATTCATAAAAATTATGACTATTTCCGCAGAATTAATTCATTAAGATTTTACTCAACCCGTAACAATTATATTTTATCTATCCTGAGTGGAGTGATTTAGCATGAGACCACTTTCCAGACCGGAAAGTTCACAAAGCAATTAAAAAAACAGCAAAGGAATAGTCTCATGCAAAGAAAAGTACTGGCACTGATGATCCCTGCCCTTTTAATGGCCGGCGCAGCACATGCCGCTGAAATTTACAACAAAGACGGCAATAAATTAGATCTATACGGAAAGGTCGATGGTCTGCATTACTTCTCCGATGATAAAGGTGCGGATGGCGATCAAACCTATATGCGTCTTGGCTTTAAAGGCGAAACACAGATTAATGATTTAATGACCGGTTATGCACAGTGGGAGTATAACATTCAGGCTAATAACACTGAAGGGTCTGATAATCAGTCGTGGACGCGTCTGGCATTCGCCGGTGTGAGCGCGGGCGATTACGGTTCATTCGATTATGGTCGTAACTACGGCGTCATGTACGACGTGGAAGGCTGGACCGATATGCTGCCAGAGTTCGGCGGCGATTCGTATTCTAAAGCAGACAACTTCATGACGGGCCGAGCCAACGGCGTGGCAACCTACCGTAATAGCGATTTCTACGGTCTGGTGCAGGGCCTGAATTTTGCCCTGCAATATCAGGGGAACAACGAAGATTCAAGCAACAATCAGGAAGGCACCAACAACGGACGTGATATGCGTCATGAGAATGGTGACGGCTTCGGTATTTCCACTACCTATGACTTTGGTATGGGCATAACGGCGGGTGCAGCCTACACCTCCTCTGACCGTACAAACGATCAGGTCCGTTACAGCACCGCAGGTGGCGATAAAGCCGATGCCTGGACCGCCGGTCTGAAATATGACGCCAATAATATCTACCTGGCTGCCATGTATTCTGAAACCCGCAACATGACACCATATGGTGATAATGAAGATGCGGTTGCCAATAAAACACAAAACTTTGAAGTGACGGCGCAATACCAGTTCGATTTTGGTTTACGTCCGACACTTTCTTACCTGCAATCTAAAGGTAAAGACCTGAACAATGGCCAGGGCGATCAGGATCTGGTGAAATATGCTGACGTAGGCGCAACCTATTACTTTAATAAAAACATGTCTACCTATGTTGATTACAAAATCAACCTGCTGGACGAAGACGATCAATTCTATAAAAACAACGGCATCGGCACCGATGATATCGTTGCTTTAGGTCTGGTTTACCAGTTCTAATATCAACGCCCGCGTTATTCACGCGGGCGTAAACGTCCCCAGCGCAGAATCGCTTGCGGGCCACCCTTGTTCTGTAAGATTATGAAGTCCCTGTCACGGCAGTAAGAGATGACTTCGATGGTCCATCACCCGGTAAAATCGTCACGTATTGCCTCTGTCGCGTATGATAATCGAACTGCTACGCTCGAAATCCGCTTTCATGACCGCAGCATGCTTCAGTATCAGGGTGTCCCACTCCGCATTTACAACGATTTTTTGCAGGTGGTGTCAAAAGGTCGATATTACGATGGTGTCGTTAAAGGGAAGTTTAAGGAAACCAAAGTAAACTAAGCAGATGTCTTCTCGTGCTTAAGGACCTTTTGTGTTTACCCGTCTATCTCTGACTATGCTCGTGATATTAGCCTGTGTATGGGTCGTGTTAATCTTTGATTTTGGCAACGTGATGCAGCACATCAGTTCGCTGCTCATCAGCCTCGATCCTGATTAAATTACCCTTTACGCCTTTTTAGGCTGAAACGTGAGATAGCCTATCACTCCATTTGATGCGCCATCGTTGGGATGGTTGACGCCATCGGTGACCTCGACGATCGGAAAATCAAATGGTGAGACATTTTCGATACAGGCGACGTTGACGCCGTACTGTTCCGGATTGGAGCGACGCTGATGGAACGTGTAAATACCGCACACGGAGCAAAAGAAGTGTCGTGCCGTTTTGGTGTGAAAACGATACTCGGTCAGCTTATCCTGACCTCTGACGACCTTGATCCCTGCCAGCGGCGCAGAGACCGCAATCGCTCCCCTCATTCGACAAAACGAACAGCTGCAGCGCCGTATAGTGTTAAAACCATCCGTCAGTTCCACCGTAAATGCCACCGCACCGCAATGACATTGCGCATTGAGTTTTTCAGACATTACCCTTCTCCATGACATGAGTGTGTTGTTTATTTTGGCAAGGAAACGTCAAACTCACCAGCAAACCGTGACAGATGAACCCGGTCGAAAACCCGCAAATGCCTGACCCTGTCGTCCTGCTATGGGCGCATATTTTACGAACAATTTTCGCTTATGCGTTGAGCTTTCGCGTGGGTTGTTTTCGCTATCCCGTTGAAAAAATTCAGCTATTGATCCAGAGCAAGGCCACACCTGATGACTTAAGTTAAATTCCCGGTTCAATTTGACTGACGCTGCGTTTCATTATGGTGTGTAAAGTTTTACTGTTTTGCTTGTTATCATTTTCCTCTTTCGCCTATGCATTAGACTTCTCCTCTACCTTTTTACGCCTTAACTGTCCCGAAAGAGGACTGGTTGAAATCATTCTGCATAAATATGGCCATACCCAGGAGAAATGGAGAGGTCATTTCGAAACGGGTGCAGGGCATAAACGATCCGGGGACACGGAGGTCATCCCCTTTGCGAATGGTGATGTGCTGTTCCACTCCGTCTCAACTGACGCCTATCGCTACCTCTATGCGGAGGAGACTGGTCTGGTTGTTTGTAACAAACTGGATGAGAGGCCGGTTTACCCTTCTTTTTGAGTCGAAGAACGGCATGTTGAGCGTCTGCGATAAAACGTGCTGGCATTCGTCGCCGCAATCCGTACCATACACGGCACACTTTCGCATGTTGATTGCTATCAGCAGGCGCTTACCCTTCTTTTATTACCCATCAGATGGGGCACGAAAATGCGCAGAGGGTGTATGAAATCTATGCTCCAGGGATAGATGAAATGAACAGCAAACAGGTGGTCGCGCTGAACGTTAACTCGTGTGCCCCACTGGTGCCCCATTAGAGATCTGAGTAAAGTACAAATGCTGCAAAATCAAGAAATTAATAAAAAAGAGCAATACAACCTGAACAAATTGCAGAAACGCCTGCGTCGCAATGTGGGTGAGGCCATTGCAGACTTCAACATGATTGAAGAAGGCGATCGCATTATGGTTTGCCTGTCAGGCGGTAAAGACAGCTACACGATGCTGGAGATCCTGCGTAGCCTGCAAAAAAGCGCACCGATTAATTTCTCGCTTGTCGCGGTTAACCTGGATCAAAAACAGCCAGGCTTCCCTGAACACATCCTGCCAGCGTACCTGGAAGAACAGGGCGTGGAATATAAAATTGTGGAAGAAAATACCTACGGCATCGTGAAAGATAAGATCCCGGAAGGTAAAACAACCTGCTCATTATGCTCTCGCCTTCGCCGCGGCATTCTGTATCGCACCGCGACCGAACTGGGGGCCACGAAGATTGCGCTGGGTCACCATCGCGATGATATTTTGCAGACCCTGTTCCTGAACATGTTCTATGGCGGGAAAATGAAAGGGATGCCACCCAAGCTGATGAGCGATGACGGGAAACACATTGTGATTCGTCCCCTCGCCTACTGCCGTGAGAAAGATATCGAACGTTTTGCGCTGGCGCGTGAATACCCGATCATTCCATGCAACTTGTGTGGTTCCCAGCCTAATCTGCAGCGTCAGGTGATTGCCGATATGTTGCGTGACTGGGACAAACGTTATCCGGGACGTATCGAGACCATGTTTAGCGCGATGCAAAACGTCGTACCTTCACATCTCAGTGATATTAACCTGTTTGATTTCAAAGGTATTACACATGGTTCCGCCGTCGTTGACGGTGGTGATTTGGCATTCGATCGTGAAGATATTCCCGTCCAGCCAGCAGGCTGGCAGCCGGAAGAAGATGACTCACAGCTTGATGCGATGCGCCTGAACGTCGTTGAAGTGAAGTGAAGTGATCGTAAGCGTCTCAGACTCCCCGTCTGAGACGCCTCACTGTGGCTTATTTCATCAGCCAGACACGGCACGCCTTGCCTTTGATCTTGCCATTCTGTAAACCTTTCCAGGCTTTTTGCGCCACCGACTGCCGTACCGCGACGTAAACGTGCGCAGGATGAACGGCGATTTTGCCAATATCTGCACCGTCCAGCCCGATATCACCCGTTAACGCCCCCAGGACGTCACCCGGACGCATTTTGGCTTTTTTACCGCCGTCGATACACAATGTCGCCATTTCCGCTTTCAGCGGAACAATGGAGATATTGCCCGGCTCGCTCATCCAGTTCAGCTTAAGCTGCAGCATTTCAGAGAGAATGTTCGCTCGTTGCGCTTCTTCAGGAGCGCACAGGCTTATCGCCAGCCCGCTGTTCCCGGCGCGCGCGGTACGCCCAATGCGATGGACATGAACTTCCGGATCCCAGGCCAGCTCGAAGTTAACCACCAGCTCAAGCGATTTGATATCCAGACCACGCGCAGCGACATCCGTTGCAACCAGGACGCGTGCGCTGCCGTTTGCAAAACGTACCAGTGTCTGGTCGCGATCGCGCTGCTCCAGATCGCCATGCAAAGCAAGCGTACTCTGCCCCGCCGCGTTGAGCGCATCGTGAACGGCCTGGCAATCTTTCCTGGTGTTACAGAACACCACACAGGAGGACGGCTGATGCTTGCTGAGCAATTTTTGCAGCAGTGTGATTTTCCCTTTCTGGGAGGTTTCGTAGAACTGCTGTTCGATAGACGGTAAAGCATCAACAGTATCGATTTCGATGGTCACCGGATTTTGCTGCACGCGGCCACTGATCGCGGCAATCGCTTCAGGCCAGGTGGCAGAGAACAGCAACGTCTGACGCGTGGCGGGTGCGAAACGGATCACTTCATCAATGGCGTCGCTAAAGCCCATATCCAGCATACGATCCGCCTCATCCATCACCAGCGACTGCAAGGCATCAAGAGAAACGGTGCCTTTTTGCAGGTGGTCGAGGAGACGGCCCGGAGTGGCCACAATAATATGCGGCGCGTGTTGCAGGGAATCACGTTGCGCGCCAAACGGCTGTCCGCCGCACAGCGTCAGAATTTTAGTATTGGGCAGAAAACGGGCCAGACGGCGTAACTCGCCGGCGACCTGATCGGCCAGTTCTCGCGTTGGGCACAGCACCAGTGACTGAGTACGGAACAGGGCCGCATCAATATGCTGCAATACCCCAAGACCAAATGCAGCCGTTTTGCCACTGCCGGTTTTAGCCTGTACGCGAACGTCACGCCCTTCCAGAATAGCGGGCAGCGCGGCGGCTTGAACGGGGGTCATCGCGAGATAGCCCAACTCGTTGAGATTATCGAGTTGGGCAGCAGGCAGAACGTTTAAAGTCGAAAAAGCGGTCACAATGTATTCTCGTGGTAAAAGTCACAATCAGTTGCCGCGTATCCTCGCAGATCTGACTAACCGATGCGACAATTTAATCGGTTCTTCATCGGGTGGCGGATCGGGCATAGGTTGCGGACGTGGGATAGGATCGGGTACCGGGACCGGATCGACAGGTATCGGATCGTCCGGCAGGATTTGACAGTACACCAGTGTTAAGAGACAGCTCATATTCCCCTCCGGGTTGACGGATGACTCTTTTAGGGTAGTCGCTGAGATGCCGCAGGCAAAAAAAAAGCCGACTAATTTAGTCGGCGTCGTACGAATTAAATTGTGCTATGCAGTAATTCAAAAAAAGGAAGTAAGACAATATGGAGCGCAACGCCCATCGCTTGACGTTGCATTCACCTGCGGGAACTATAGTGCACCTTACGGGGTTGTTATTTATTGACCTCGCTCAAACAAAATCGCGTTTTGACGCGCGTTCGAGGCCGATAAAGTCTATTTTTACAACCATTTACTGCGATGCAACCACCACGCAACACCGCCAATCAAAAGCACTAACATGATGCAGAACATGGAAAAGCCAAACCGGTACGCTCCGCCAGGAATTCCGCCAAGATTGACCCCGAATAGCCCGGTTAAAAACGTACTCGGCAAAAAGACCATCGCCATCAGCGACATCGTGTAGGTTCGCCGGGAGAGCGACTCCTGCATGACTTGTGCAATTTCGTCGGCCATGACTGCCGTGCGCGCGATGCAGGAGTCAATTTCATCCAGACCGCGGCCCAGGCGATCGGCAATATCCTGCATCAGGCGACGCTGATCGTCGTTCATCCAGCTCAGGCGCTCACTCGCCAGCCTTGCATAGACGTCTCGCTGCGGTGTCATATATCGCCGCATCACAATGAGCTGCTTACGCAACAACGCCAGGAATCCACGTGGAGGGACATGCTGATCGAGCAGGTTATCTTCCAGGTCGATAATTTTATCGTGCAATTCTTCAATAAATTCGCTGGCATGATCGGTCAACGCATCGCAGATATCCACCAGCCAGGCACCGCAGTCGGTCGGTCCGGTGCCCTCTTTTAAATCATTCACAATGTCGTCCAGCGCCAGCACTTTGCGCTGCCGCGTTGAAACAATGAGGCGTTCGTCCATATACAGACGCATCGCCACCAGCTGGTCGGGGCGCTCATCCGTACTGCCGTTAATACAGCGCAACGTAATTAGCGTGCCATCGCCTAAGCGACTGACGCGTGGACGCAAACTTTCGCCCGCGAGGGCATCGCGTACGTTATTGGGCAGCAACGGCGTCGATGCCAGCCATTGCGCGCTGTCCGGTTGGGTATAATTCAAATGCAACCAGCAGGGATGCTCCGCATCGATCACATCGCTGTCTTCCAGTTGCCGGGCGCCGCCCTTACCGTCCAGTAACCACGCGAATACCGCATCCGGAACGTTAACGTCGGATCCTTTAATACCTTCCACAGCGCCTCCACCATTTCGCCTTCACCGTTGTCAGTCTAGCCATCGTGGTGGGTTAATCAATATCTCTCTTTAGCAGGACGCTGAATTTACTCACGAATAGTGTTTTGAAATGTATCGCAGCGAATGAAAGGTAAAGCCCGGTTATTCAGACTTTACCCTTTTAAAAACGACTTATGCCAGTGAAGTGCGGGGGAAGGAATCGTGCAGATCGGCGGGATCGCCCCCTTCCAGCCTGAAGTTGCGGGTGCGCGTTTGTAATTCAATTACCTGATTTTTAAGGACGTCGGACGAACCGGAGAGTTCGTCAACCATTGCGACATTGCTCTGCGTGACGCGTTCCAGCTCCGATAAAGCCTGGGTGATTTGCGAGATGCCCTTTTCCTGCTCCGCCGTGGTGGCCGATATTTCGTCCATCAATTTACTAACCTGCCCGGAACCCTTCACGATCTCATGCATGTTTTGTTCTGCTTCGGCGACGACCGTCACGCCCTGCGTCACGTTATTGCTCGTTACGTCGATTAACGACTTTATGCTTTTCGCCGCCTCGGCGCTGCGGTGTGCCAGATTACGCACTTCACCCGCCACAACGGAGAATCCCTTACCATGATCCCCCGCTCTTGCCGCCTCAACAGCGGCGTTAAGGGCCAGGATATTCGTCTGGAACGCAATACCATCGATCAGGCTGATAATCTCTGTCATCTGTTGTGCGCACTCGGTAATAGACTGCATATTGTGCGCAACTTGGCCCATCAGCTCGCCCCCCTTACTCGCCTGAACGGTCGCCTGACTCGCCCGCTCGCTCGCCAGTCGGGTATTATCGGCATTGTTTCGCGTGCTGGCGGCCATTTGCTCCATGCTGGCTGCCGTCTGGATTAATGAAGCGGATTGTTGCTCTGTTTTGACCGATAACTGTGCGCTGCGTGAAGAAAGCTGTTCGGAAAGTGTCATCGCCGTGTGGGACGAAGCCCTGATTTCACGTACCAGCGTGGCAATATTGCTTGATAAGTTATTGATTCCGGGAATAAGCCTTCCCGCGCAATTATTGCCAAATTCCGGGATAGACACGGCTAAATTACCTGACGTCACTTCTTCAATACTTTTTTTCACAGTATTGATCGGCGTCACAAGATATTTTGTCATGTAGCCCCAGAGCAGAAGAATGGCGACGACATTTACGATATTCACCGCAATAAAAAGTGAGGTACTTTTCGATAATGCCAGTATCAACCCATCAATAATTAACAGAACGAAAAGTATAAAATAAACAATAAAGGTTCTTACGCTAACATTTCTGAGCATAATTCATCCCGACCACGTATTACCAGAGGTGTTATGTTTATAGCATTCAAAATACCTTTTTCCACCACATTTTATCCCGCTCCTCCTCTTCACAACCAGATGCGCGCAATTTAACTTAAGTAAGTACAACAATGCGGACAAGAGAATAAAAAACAGAATAAAGTGTGCCCACGGACCTTTCTCATTAAAATTGATAAACATAAAACCCCACCACATTCATTCTGCCGACAGGTAAAAAATTAAGCGCCACGAGGTATAGTTCATTATAATATGTAGCAATGCTTAAGTGATGGCCTATATAATATATCCAGAATTAAAATATTTACCCTTAGCATTACCCCGTTGTTTGCAAGTCGCCTTGTTTAAATTTAAATGAATCATGACTCCCTGGCGGTCAGTCGGGTTCGGCAGACAACCTCTACAACCTTTTAGCGTGGGATTGCATAATGCTGGATGTTACGTGGGACCCTGTACTTATTATCATCTCATTCCTGGTGGCCTTCATTGCCTCATTTGTGGCGTTAGACAGCGCCGGTAAGATTTCCGACGCCAGTCGCCTGGCGGCTATGTTCTGGCGCATTGCAGGTGGAATGACCTTAGGTATTGGGATCTGGGCAATGCATTTTATCGGCATGTTATCGATGCACATGCCTGTAAGCATGCACTATGAAGTCTGGCTCACGCTTGCGTCCCTTGGCATTGCCATTCTTGCGGCCACAACCGCGCTGAATATCGCGGTACGACGTCGTTCTCTCTCTCTTTCTCGCCTCTTTATTGCCACCTTAATCCTCAGTTCGGGCGTTGTCGCCATGCATTATCTTGGGATGGCTGCAATGATGCTGGACGGCAGCATTCGCTGGAATAAGACCCTGGTATCGCTGTCGGTCCTCATTGCTATTGTGGCCTCTGGCGCTGCGTTGTGGCTGGCTTTCTATCTCCGGCATAAGCATAAAGGTGTAGTGATTAACCGAATTGCAGCCGCGATTCTGATGAGCGTGGCCATTTGCGCCATGCATTATACGGGTATGTATGCGGCCCATTTCCCTGTCCATGAGCACAGCATGCCGGGGGGCGTGAGTGAATTTGGGTTGTCGGTGTGGGTGTCTACCACAACCCTGGTGCTGTTAGGCATCATGCTGATTATATCGATGGTGGATTCTCACCGCCGAACGAACCGCCTGACGGAGAATCTGCGACAGTTGAACAAGCAGCTTGAGCTTCAGGTGCGTTTTGACGCCCTTACCGGACTGGCGAATCGTCATCAAATGGATGTGAATTTACAGGACTGCCTTCACAGTGCCCTCTTAAATAAAAAGCAATTTGCCGTGCTGTTTCTCGATATCGATCACTTCAAACTGGTGAATGATACCTGGGGCCACTATGTTGGGGATGAACTGTTGATCAGCGTCGCACAACGTATTACCTCCCGACTCTCACCGGGAATGACGCTGGCAAGGTTGGGCAGTGATGAATATATATTGCTGCTCCCGGAGAGTGATGACGAAAAAATTGCTTCGCTTGCGAAGACCCTTCTGGATGATATTCGACGCCCGTTCTCCCTTTGTGGCCATACGCTCAATGTAACTCTGAGCGTGGGCGTAAGTTTGTATCCTCAACATGGCGAAACGCTTCATGAACTCAAATTCAACGCCGACGCCGCGATGCATCATATTAAACACGAAGGTCGCAACGGCTGGGCGATTTATCGGCCGGAAATGTCTAAGACGGTTTCGGCCGAGCCGCACTTTTTACAGGACCTGAGTAAGGCGCTGGAGCGTGAGCAGTTTGAACTCTGGTATCAGCCTACCTATCTGGCTTCAGAGCATGAGATACACGGTTTTGAGGCCTTAATACGCTGGCACCATCCAGAACAAGGCGTATTACTTCCCGGCGTGTTTCTGCCGTCGATGGAGAAAACCGGATTAATTATCCCGGTGGGCATTTGGGCAATCGATCAGGCGTGTCGGCAACTGCGCTTCTGGACAGAGCAAGGTTTTGGTCAATGGACCTTGTCGTTTAATTTATCGCCGATTCAGTTTGAACAGCAGGATATCTTCGACGTCATTTCCGGCACCATGAAAAAATACAATCTCGACCCAGGCCGCCTGATTCTGGAGGTGACGGAAAGCACCGCCCTTAAGAATCTTGAGCGTAGCATTGAGTTATTAAACCTGTTTAATGAAGCCGGCTTTACCGTATCCATTGACGATTTCGGTACCGGTTACTCTAATTTATTGATGTTAAATGTATTGCCTGCGCGGGAACTTAAAATCGACAAAAGTTTTATCGATGGCATCCTGATCAATGAGAAAAACCGGAAGATCGTGGAAACCATTATTCATGTTGCCAGGACGATGGAAATGAACGTCGTGGCAGAAGGTATTGAAACAGAAGCGCAGCGGCAATTGCTTGCAGAGTTAGGGTGTGATTATTTGCAGGGCTATCTCTTCTCTCGCCCGCTGCCTGCCCAACAAGTTCCCTGGCTGGTATTACAAGACCGGACGGGGAAACAAATTATACCTATTGGTAAAAATCATGTGGATTACGCGATTAATTCACAAAAAAATCATGCCTGATGAGATTAACTGGCGTATGTTCATTAAAGGCCCATACGTATTCATTACGCTATGTCCAATGCAACGGTGCCAATGATTGAGAAAGATCTATGCCGCAAGAGAGCTTCGACGCGCTGAATTTCATCACGACACCTGTATGGCTGGTTTCCCCAGCATCTGAGCATGTTCTTTTCGCCAACACGGCAGCGAGAGAGATCATGCAAGCGAAAACACTTTACGATTTGCGCAATGGCCCTTATTCGGCCAGCGCACAAACGCTGCTTGCCAAGTATGTACCGGATCTAAAATCGAAGATTGAAATCGTCGAAATCTGGACGGTGACTCGTCACGAGCGGGAGTCCGCGCTCTGCTGCCGTCTCGCACTCACCCATTATGAGGGTTACGGGGAGATAATTGTCTTTGAAGGGATCGCCAGCCAGGCGCCCGCGGGCCTTAAAGCGAGTCGTTCAGCGACGTATCAGCGTAAGAAACAAGGATTTTTTGCGCGGTTTTTCCTGACCAATTCTGCCCCTATGCTGCTGATTGACCCGGGCCGGGATGGGCAAATCGTCGATGCTAATCTCGCTGCGCTCAATTTTTATGGCTACACCGCCGAAGATATGTGCAGTAAACATACCTGGGAAATTAATACGCTGGGTCGCAATATTCTGCCCATGATGACCGAAATCGCCCGTCTGCCTGGCGGTCACAAGCCTTTAAATTTCGTCCATCGGCTTGCTGATGGCTCTACGCGTCACGTACAGACGTATGCCGGCCCTATCGAGATCTATGGCGAAAAACTGATGCTTTGCATCATTCACGATATTACTGAACAGAAAAGACTGGAGACGGAACTGGAGCATGCTGCATTGCGCGACTCCATGACCGGACTGTTAAATCGCCGTCAGTTTTACCTAATCACCGAGCAGACAAATCCGGCTCAGCTTCCTGCCCAGCAGCAGTTCAGTCTGTTGCTTGTCGACACCGACCATTTCAAAAATATCAATGATGTATTTGGTCACCTCAAGGGAGATGAAGTGCTTATTTCTCTGTCGCGTACGCTTGAACTCTGCTGTCGAAAAGAGGATTTCGTATTTCGCTGGGGAGGGGAAGAGTTTGTGATTTTACTGCCGCGCACCACGCTCGACACCGCGATGCAAGTCGCAGAAAACATCCGTGCCGCCGTGGCCAGAATCACCATCCCGGGCCTGCCGCGCTTTACGGTCAGTATCGGCGTCGCGCGGCATAACCCCGATGAAAATATTGACGATCTCTTCAAACGGGTCGACGATGCGCTTTACCGTGCCAAGGGTGATGGGCGAAATAAGGTCCTCGCGGCATGAAACTGGCGCAATGATTAACGCCTGGGTTACAATGCCCGCCTGAAATTCAAATAATGGGTGGGTAGCATTCTGCTATGGGAAAAACGGAAACAATACTCATCTTAATTATTTTGTGCGTTATTATTTTTGGTCTGTGGTTTATATTCAGCGGCGAGATCTGGGTGTTGGTCAATTATCTTGAAAACAGCCTTTATCCTTCTATCAGCGCCCCCTGACGCACATTCAGTTCTCTTTCTCACCTACAGGATTTGTCAGCTGTTCACGACGTTTTCCCTTACGTAAAATCTTATCGTTATCCTCTGCAAAGAGGATAACGAATCAATACATTCTTGAATGATTTTGCCCGTGCTCTGACGGGCTTTTTTAACGGCTCATCCTGACACCGTAAACGTCATACCGTGTATTGCTGGCGCAGGCTACGCTTTCGGCCTACTCGTTTGAGATTTCAACGGGCTCACGCGTCATCATTAAGCCTTCCCCATCAGTGCTTAATGATGTACATCGTCCGGCTGTAAGCCACATCTTCTGCGTTGTTGATCGGATAACCTTTTACCCAGGGTTTAATCAGGCGACCATTGGTGTACTGGTAAATCGGCGCAATGGGTGCTTTTTCAGCCAGCACTTTCTCGGCAGCATTGTAATCGGCATTCCGGGCTTTATCGGTGTTTTCCATTGCCGCCTGGCTAATGATCTTATCGTAAGCCGGATCGTTAAAGCGGGAAATATTGCCGCTGTGCGTTGAGGTCAACAGCGAGAGGAAGGTTGAAGGTTCATTGTAATCCCCTACCCATGAAGCGCGAATAACGTCAAAGTTGCCGGTGTTACGGCTGTCGATATAGGTCTTCCACTCCTGATTTTGTAATTTAACGTCCACGCCCAGATTTTTCTTCCACATCGACGCAACGGCGATCGCAATTTTCTGGTGATTTTCTGACGTGTTATACAGCAACGTGAGTTTGAGTGGCTTCTGTGGTCCATATCCTGCGGCCTGCAACAAGGTTTTCGCCTGTGCGTTCAGTTCCGCCTGAGACATCTCTTCAAAAGGCGATTTCTCTGGCGTAAAGCCTGCCGTCACATCCGGCGTAAAGTGCCATGCAGGTTTCTCGCCGGTACCCAGCACTTTTTCAGCCATCAGACGACGGTCGATAGTCATGCTCAGTGCCAGTCGCACACGGGAGTCTGCGGTCGGCCCTTTTTGGGTATTAAAGGCATAGTAATAAGTACCGAGTTGCAAAGGTGTATAAACCTGCCCTGGGATCTCCTTGAGGAGCTTTTGATAAAGGTTTTTCGGGAACGATTCGGTGATATCAATATCATTTGCCAGGTAGCGTTTTGTGGCTGAAGATTCCTGATTGATAGGGATGAAAGTGACTTTTTTCAGCACAGTTTTGGCGTTATCCCAGTAATGCGTATTGGGCTCCACCACCAGTTTTTCATTCACTACGCGATCTTTCAGGATGTACGCCCCGTTCCCAATCAGCGCGCCCGGGCGTGTCCACGCTTTACCGCTTTCAACATTGGCTTTCTGCACAGGATAAAAAGCAAAACTGGCGGTCAGATTGGCAAACCACGGCAGAGGCTTATCCAGCTGGACCCGCAGGGTACGGGCATCTACTGCAGTTACGCCCAGCGAGTCCGGTGCGGCCTTGCCGTCAATGATGTTTTGCGCATTGGTGATCCCCGCCAGCGTGGCAAACCAGGCGAAAGGCGACGTGGTTTTAGGATCGACCAGTCGCTGCCAGCTATAGACAAAATCTTGCGCCGTCACGGGGGTGCCGTCGGACCACTTCGCGTTGTTACGCAGCGTGAAGGTCCAGCTGCGATTATCGCTGCTCTGCCACTGGGTGGCGACCCCCGGTACTAAATCACCCCTTTCGTTCTGATTCACCAGCCCTTCGAAGAGGTCGCGAATCACCTGGATTTCGGGTAAACCCACCGCCTTCGCCGGATCCAGTGACGCGGGTTCATCTTTGATATGACGGACCAGTTCCTGTTTTTCTGCCAGCGCGGTTCCCGCTGGGACGTCAGCAGCATAAGTGAATGAAGAGAGTCCACACAGCCAGAGTGCAGAACAGAGCAGCGAAACAGGATGCTTCATGAGATCCCCTTTAAAATGATGGGTAGCGAACGATGCGTAATTATTTGTTTCATAATAGCGAAATGCAAATCTCTTGGCCCGGAAAGTTGATATCTGCCCAATATTCATCATGAATGAAACTATTTGATTAACGGCGAATTTTGCACAACACTGCCAGTAAAAGTCTCTTCATCAGGAATAGGTATGTCGCTGACCCGTCCCAGAACGGAGCGTGGCGCTTTCCCGCCAGGCACTGAACATTATGGTCGTTCTTTCTTAGGCGCCCCGCTGATTTGGTTCCCGGCCCCGCAGGCCGATCGGCATAGCGGATTGATCATTGCGGGCACCCACGGAGATGAAAACTCCTCCATTGTGACCCTCTCCTGCGCCCTGCGAACGCTGGCACCGGAGTTACGCCGTCACCATGTCATACTCACCGTAAATCCGGATGGGTGTCAGCTGGGATTACGGGCAAATGCCCGTGGCGTCGACCTCAATCGTAATTTCCCTGCCGCGAACTGGCGTGCCGGTGAAACGGTCTATCGCTGGAACAGTGCGGCCGAGGAACGAGACGTGGTCCTGCTAACGGGAGACAAACCCGGATCTGAACCCGAAACGCAGGGCCTGTGCGCGCTTATCCATCAGTTGCAGCCTGCGTGGGTGGTGTCCTTCCATGACCCGCTGGCCTGTATTGAAGATCCGCGCCATACGGCGTTAGGTCAGTGGCTGTCCGGGGCGTTCGCCCTGCCGCTGGTGACAAGCGTGGGATACGAGACGCCGGGCTCCTTTGGCAGCTGGTGCGCCGACCTGGGCTTGCACTGCATTACGGCAGAGTTCCCGCCCGTCTCTTCCGATGAGGCGAGCGAGAAATACCTTAAGGCCATGACCGGACTGCTACGCTGGCAACCTTAAAGGTGTAGCGTCCCGGTGGTAAAATTCAGGGCTGGTGAGACATCAACCGCCAGCCACGTTGGCCCATCAAGATCGGCATAGCTGACCTGTCCCACCAGAGGCAATGCCGCGCTGATTGCTCTTGACGTACAGAGCATGCAGCCCAGCATCAAGGCAAAACCTTGCGCACGCGCCTCGCTTGCCAGCGCCAGCGCCTCGGTTAGGCCGCCGGTCTTATCAAGCTTGATGTTGACCATCTCATAGCGCCCTTTCAGGCTCGCCAGGCTCTGCCGGGTGTGACAGCTCTCATCTGCACAGACGGGCAACGGGTGGATAAAATTCTCAAGTGCGGCATCGTCATCTGCCGGCAGAGGCTGTTCCAGCATGGCAACATTTAAATCGGCCAGCAGCTGGCAGCGCGCCGCCAGGCCTTCGCTATGCCATGACTCATTGGCATCGACAATGATCGTCGCATGGGGGACAGCGTCACGTATAGCCACCATTCTTTCAGCGATCAAATGATCGTCGAGCTTGACCTTAAGCAGAGTGGCTCCGGCGTCACAGAGCGCTTTTGCGCTGTTCGCCATTTGGGAGGGTTCACCAATGACGACCGTTTGGGCCGTAACGATGGTTTGCGGGATCTCACGACCATACGCCGTACCGGGAGCAGAGTATTGCCGTTGTGCCTCTAAGGACCACAGCGCGCAATCCACCGCGTTACGTGCGGCCCCGGCGGGCAAGGCGTTCTGAAGCGCCTCTCGCGTCAGCCCCTTTTCCAGTAGGGGTACCAGGGTCATAATTTGTGCCATTACCGAAGCAATGCTTTCACCGTATCGCGGATAGGGCGTACATTCCCCTACGCCTTTGACGCCGTCATCTTCAATCTCGACCACCACGACACAGGCTTCGCTACGTGCTCCCCGGGAGATGACAAAGGGACTGTGCAATGGCCAGGCTTCTTCGTAAACTTTTACCGCTCTCATCAAGCCTTCCTCCGCTGCCAACAAGTCTGAAAAATTGGTTTGCTGTGCGATCAAGTGTTGTCATACACTAGCTTCAACGTTAACTATATGTAAACAGGAAGATATCTATGTCACAAATCGTCCATTTCCAGGGCAACCCGGTTACTGTTGCAGGCGCTATCCCGCAGGCAGGCAGCAAAGCACAGGCCTTTACCCTGGTGGCAAAAGATCTGTCAGACGTTACGCTGGCCCAGTTTGCGGGTAAGCGTAAAGTACTGAACATTTTCCCAAGCATCGACACCGGCGTATGCGCCGCGTCCGTGCGTAAGTTCAATCAACTGGCCACCGAAATGGACAACACGGTTGTGCTGTGCATTTCTGCTGACCTGCCGTTTGCTCAGTCTCGTTTCTGCGGTGCAGAAGGCCTGAGCAACGTGATTACCCTGTCTACTCTGCGTAGCCCGGCGTTCCTCGACAACTATGGCGTGGGCATCTCCGAAGGCGCGCTGAAAGGTCTTGCAGCACGTGCTGTGCTGGTGATCGATGAAAACGACACGGTGATCTTCAGCGAACTGGTCAATGAAATCACGACCGAACCCGACTACACTGCGGCACTTGAAGCACTGAAAGCGTAAGTCTTGCCTTCGAGAAACGGCGCAACCTTATCGTTGCGCCGGATTCACCGCTTAGTCGTCACTTTTCTTCTGATTTAACCCGTACTCACGCAATTTATTGGCTATCGCGGTATGAGAGACGCCGAGACGTTTCGCCAGTTTGCGGGTGCTGGGATAATTACGATAAAGCTGGGTCAACACAGACCGCTCAAAACGGCTGGTGATATCATCCAGTGAGCCTTCCATCGCCTCTTCCCCCACCGACACGCTTCCCGCATCGTAATCCGGTAACAGCACGTCCTGCGGCCGTAATTCATAACCCTCAAGCTGCGAGAGCGCACGATATATAGCATTCTTTAACTGGCGAATATTGCCAGGCCAGCCATAACGCGTGAGCATCGTGCCTAAATCTGCCGAAAGCTTCGGTCGCGGCACGCCCTGTTCGTCGGCAAAGCGTGCGACAAAAAGCTCTGTCAGCGGCATGATGTCTTGTGGACAGTCGCGCAGCGGCGGAATATTCAGGGTCAGAACGTTAAGACGATAGTAGAGATCTTCCCGGAATACCCCTTTTTGCACCAGCTCGACCAGGTTTTTCTGCGTCGCGCAAATCACGCGGACGTCGACATGCACCTCATGATCTTCGCCCACCCGACGGAACGTCCCGTCATTCAGGAAGCGAAGCAGTTTTGCCTGCATGCGTGGCGACATTTCCCCGATTTCATCCAGCAGCACCGAGCCACCGTTTGCCTGCTCGAAAAAGCCTTTTTTACCTTCCGGTGCGTGACCAAAAAGTTCGCTTTCAACGGCATCTTCCGGAATGGACGCACAGTTCAGTGCCAGATAGGGTTTGGCCGCACGAGGACTGGCCGCATGAACCGCATGCGCCAGCAGATCTTTGCCGGTGCCTGTATCGCCGGTGATCAGCAGCGGCGCGGTCAGATTGGCGAGCTTACGCGCCTGATCCACGACATGTCGCATTTTCGGGCTGACGGCAATGATCTGGCTAAAGGCACCCACGTCCTGGCTGGAGATATTTTGCAGCTGTCGTCCCATCCGCACGGTAGAACGAAGCATGATCACCGCTCCTGTCAGAACGCGAGTCGCGTTCTCGCCGGGCAAATGAACCGGGGTGATTTCCATCAGGAAGTTTTGCCCGTTGATCACCACATGCTCGCTTAGCGTTCCTTGCGGGTTGCTGTCCAGCCAGCGCTGGAAGTTAAACCCCGGAATGAGCTGCGACGCGTTGTGATTACTGAGTTTTTCCTGGCTTTGAGCAAACAGCTGACAGCTTGCCGGGTTAACGCGCTCGACTTTGCTTTTCAGATCCAGAGACAAAAAAGGCTCCGGCATGGCTTCAAGAAGCGCGCTTAACGCCAGATGCTCACGCTCAGAAGGCATCCAGGGAATGGTGCGCACGTCTGTAACGCCCGCGATACGGCGGATTTCCGCCATCAGGCTACTGAAGGTATTGAATTCAATTTCGGCAAAATTGAGGTAAATTCGCCCGATAGGATCGATCTCAATGCCACGTAGGTCAATGCTACGTAAAACAAGCAGATCGAGTAACTCGCGGGTCAGACCGAGACGGTCTTCACAAAAGACTTCCAGACGCATGGGAAATTCACCCTATAAGCCAATGACACTAAAATGATATGTCAGATATGGGCTCTCTGGAAGCTCGCTGTCAACAAATATTGACAGCGAGGTGAATAATTGAGCGGTTTACTGCGGCTTTTTGCTCAGCGTCTCTTTCAACTGACCAATCAACTCCCGACGGAAGTCTCCCAGACGCGGTTTATCGCCCTCGATCCAGGGCAGTGGACGGCACAGCTCCATGGATTTAATACCCAGACGAGCCGTTAATAGACCAGCCCCAATCCCCTGGGCAGCACGTGTCGATAAACGTGCGGCAAGATCCTGCGACATCCAGTCCATGCCCACTTCCCGCACCAGTTCGCTCGCACCGGCAAAGGCCATATTCAGCAGCACCAGACGGAACAAGCGCAGGCGGCTGTAGTAACCCAGTTCAATCCCGTAGATTTTGGCAATGCGGTTGATGAGACGCAGATTGCGCCAGGCAATAAAGGCCATGTCGACAAGGGCCAGTGGACTCACGGCGATCATCAATGTTGATTCCGCCGCCGATCGGCTTATTTCCCGACGCGCCTGCGCATCCAGAATCGGCTGCACAATATGGGCGTAGAGCGTAACGATTTCCCGATCGTTTTGCGTTTCATGAATCGCGGCATACCAGCGCTGAAGCGCGGGATGCGACTGATCGAGGCCCGCCTGAGCGGCCAGCTTTTCACAAAAGGCCCGTCCCTTCCCGGCGGCGTGGCTATGAAGCAGATCGCGCGCTTCGTCACGCTCGTGTGCCCGCTGGCGCAGCTTCCATAAACGACGCCACTCTGTCGCCACCGATCCGACGCCTGCACCGATAATCAGGGCCCCGGCAGCACATCCTCCTAACGCAACCCAGTCCTGGGTCTGCCAGGCGTTCAGGGTCCATTGCACCCCTTGCCCCACCACGCTGATGCCGAACAGCGCCAGACCCGCTGTGACCATTTTTCGCCACAGGCTGCGCCTGGGTCGCAGTGCCGCTTCGACAACGGCTTCCGCCGGGCCCTCTTTCGGGAGTAACGTCTCCGTCAGCGCCGGGGCAAAATTATCTGCTTCAGGGCCATTGAACGCCTGAGCCGATTTAAACGCTTCCGTCCGCTCTTGTTCCAGCGTTCCGGTAAAATCAATACGCGGCTTTAACGGTTCCGTCATCGCAATTTATCTCCAATCAAAAACTCCAGCGCGGCATCCAGTCGGATATGGGGTAGCGGCTGGTCAACGCGCATTTCCTGTGGGCGAAATGCTTCAAACTGGAATCCCTGATTTTGCCAGAAAGCCTGCCCTGGCAGGCGCGCCGGAACTTCACCAGGATAGACGGTTAAAGGCTGTCCATCGCTCAGACGATGCCCACGAAGCGCCGGAATTTTTTCACCTTTCACGTCGATCAGGCCACTCTGCGTCGCCTGGACAGAGGCAAGCCCCAGGCAATCCATATCGATCCCCTCAAAGGCGGCGTTTTGCCAGGCATCCTGTACCAGCTGTTGCAGCAAAGAGACCATATTTGCGTGCTGATCGACCGTCACATGATCGGCTTTGGTCGCAGCAAAGAGCAGCTTATCGATCACCGGTGAAAAAAGACGGCGGAACAACGTGCGCTGTCCATAGTGGAAACTCTGCATAAGCTGGGTCAGCGCGAGACGCATATCATTGAAAGCCTGCGGCCCGCTGTTAAGGGGTTGCAGACAATCCACCAACACGATTTGGCGGTCAAAGCGCAGGAAATGGTTTTTATAGAACCCTTTTACCACTTTTTCGCAGTAGTAATTAAAGCGGTCGCGGAGCATGCCGGCATTGGTATGTTTATCTGCTTGCGCCAGTTTCGATTCCCCCACCGCGTCGACGTCCGGCCACGGGAAGAATTGCAAGGCGGGTGCGCCAGCCATATCGCCAGGCAAAACGAAACGCCCCGGCTGGATAAAGTGCAGCCCCTGCTGTTTACACTGATGAAGATAGTCCGTCCAGGCTTCAGCAATAGCGGCCAGACGATTTTCGTCGGCAGGCGCCAGAGGATCGAGATCCGCACACAATGCTCGCCATTTTGCGGACCATTCTGCACGCTGACCCTGCAATAAGCCGGTCATCTGACGGGACCAGCTGAGGTAGTCTTGCGCCAGCATCGGCAAATCCAGCAACCATTCACCAGGGTAATCGACGATTTCCAGATAGAGTGTGGATGTATCTTTAAAATGACGCACCAGTGATTCATTGGAGCGGAAACGCAATGCAAGACGAATCTCACTGACGCCCCGCGTCGGGGTGGGCCATGTTGGAGGCGTTCCGTACAGTTGCGCCAGCCCCTCGTCATAGGTGAAGCGCGGAATACCAAAATCCCGCTGCGGCACGCGCTTCACGCCTAAGAGACGCTGCTCGCGAACGGCGCTCAGCAGCGGTAGCCGCGCCCCGGCATGCAGGTTGAGCAGTTGATTCACCATCGCAGTGATAAAGGCTGTTTTACCACTGCGGCTCAGGCCCGTTACCGCGAGTCGCAGATGTCGATCAACACCGCGATTTACCAGCGCATTCAGTTCATTTTTCAGTCGCTTCATCGCCATCCTTCATTGCCCAGAGGACCGTTATCATCAGCTTCAGAATACAATAAATTGGGGCAGATCGTTGATTATCAATTCATATTTATTGCTATTGCCGTTTTTTCTCCAGTAAGATAGCCATTGATGCCGTTATGATGGAGCTTGTAAGGTGTATGTCACCCACCATTTATGATATTGCACGCGTTGCTGGTGTTTCGAAATCAACCGTGTCCAGGGTTCTGAATAAGCAAACCAATATTTCTCCTGAAGCCCGGGAAAAAGTTCAAAAGGCGATCGATGAATTAAACTACCAGCCGAACAAGCTCGCGCGCGCCCTGACCTCTTCGGGTTTCGATGCGATCATGGTTATTTCCACCCGCTCGACGAAAACCACCGCTGGCAATCCTTTTTTCTCCGATGTTCTTCACGCAATAACGGCCAAAGCTGAAGAAGAAAGTTTCGATGTCATTTTGCAAACATCAAAAAGCAGTGAAGACGATCTCCTTAAGTGCGAAAACAAAATAAAACAAAAGATGGTAAAGGGGATTATCATGCTGAGTTCGCCAGCGAATGAATCCTTTTTCCCAAGGCTGGATGAATATGGCATTCCAGTAGTGGTCATCGGCAAAGTTGCCGGTGATTTCAGGAATATCTATTCGGTCGATACCGATAATTTCAGCGACAGTCTGGCACTCACCGATACGTTTATCAAAAATGGTCATCGTAAAATTGCCTGCCTGCATGCGCCACTGGATTATCACGTTTCTATTGACCGCCTTGCAGGCTATAAAGCCAGCCTTGAAAAACACGCTATTGCGGTTCAGCCTGACTGGATCATTGACGGCGGATACACCCATGAATCGGCCCTCACCGCTGCCCGCCAATTACTTTCCGGCGATAATGCTCCGGACGCCGTTTTTGCAACGGACAGTATGAAACTGCTCGGTCTGTATCGTGCAGCGGAAGCATTGAATCTGAGAATACCGGAACAGATCGCCGTCGCAGGCTATAGCGATCCCATGCTGTCACTCATTCTCACGCCCGCGCCCGGCGGCTTTGATATCCCGACGCGTAAATTAGGAGAGGAGAGCTGTGATTTACTCTTTAACCGCATTGCCGGGAAATCGGTTCCCCAACGCGTTATCGTTGAAACGCATCTTTCGTTAACGTCATCGCTTCGCTGATACCAGGGGCGTTGCGCCCCTGGCGTAAAATCCATTAGAAAGCGTAATTCACACCCACGCCAGCGTAATGGAAACGATCGTCGCTACCCTCGTCATGGTTTTGCCATTCATAGGCGTATTCCAGCGTCATTGAGAGGCCATTAGTAAAATCATAGGCATACAGCAGCCCCAGTCGATTGAAGTCATGACCTTCGCGATCTGGATCGTCCTGCCAGTCCCAGTTTGACCAGCGATCCAGTCCCAGACGGGTATAAGGCGTCAGCGTGGTATTTCCTAGCGAGACGGGGACATAGGCGCGGATCTCTTGCGTTGAAAACTCGCCATTATCACGCGAACTATCCATGTTGAACCCACGCTCTAAATAATAATTCGTTTTAAGCGAGACGGTTTCGTTAATGGTCCAGGTAAAGCCCGTTTCAGTTTCAACGCGGCTGTCGGAATAGCCTGTTTTCGACAAATCGTTGGCGAACTGATACATCGCAAACCAACCGCTGAAACGCCAGTCGTCGCTAAGCTTAATATCCCAGTCTGGCTGCACTTTATAACGCTGCATATTGGCGCTCCCGTCTTTTGCGCCATGCTCGTCTTTAAAGTGATAACCATAATTACGGAACCCGCCCGTTAGCCCAAAGGTGAAATCATCGCTGTCGGTAAAACGATAGCGCAGCTCAAATTCAGGACGGTCGAAATAAGTACCGCGCGTCATGCTGCTATAATCAACCGGTCCCTCCTGATACATCGCGACGGCAACCGTCCAGGCGTCCCATGTTGCATTAAACCAGACAGAGGGTTCATATAACCCGTCTTTATCTTCACCCTGACCTTCTACGTTTTCGATTTCGTACATGGCGCCGATATTGAATTTCCACTGCTTATCATTTTCAGCACTATTGGCGCAGGTAACCCCTGCACATAATAATAGTGCAGCACTTCTTAGTAGAGTACTCATTAATATATTCCTTTATAATAAAATAAAAAAACCGGAAATAGATATTTCCGGGTACGCGTTCTCTTACTTAATGGCCTCCTCTGTTACTGCATCAAAGAAATGAGATTTATGCATATCGAAATTGATCGCAATATTGTCACCGGCAAAATAGTCGCTGGTGGCTCCAGCGCGGACCACCAGTTCATGTCCCCCAACGGTCGCGTAAAGCATAAATTCCGCTCCGGTCAGTTCTGCCACACTGATTTTTGCAGGGACGCCCGTATCTGACGACGAGGTAAGAATATCTTCCGGTCTGATGCCAAACACGACCGCTTTACGCTGGTAACCTGCCGCATTGAGCATCGCGCGTTTTTCTTCCGGTATCTGAAGCCGCAAGGTTTCAGTGACAAAGTGGTCGCCATCTATCGCGCCGCGGATAAAGTTCATAGCGGGCGAGCCGATGAAACCCGCGACAAACATGTTGGCAGGTTCGTTATAGACCTGTTTCGGTGCCCCGACCTGCTGAATAATGCCGTCCTTCAGGATGACAATTCGTGTCGCCATGGTCATGGCTTCAGTTTGATCGTGCGTTACGTAGATCATGGTGGTGTTCAGCTTCTGGTGAAGCTTGCTGATCTCTGCCCGCATCTGCACGCGCAGCTTCGCATCCAGGTTCGACAGCGGTTCATCCATCAAAAAGACCCCTGCCTCGCGAACAATCGCCCGCCCCAGCGCCACGCGCTGACGCTGGCCACCGGACAAAGCACCCGGTTTGCGCTTCAGGTAGTCGCGCAGGCCCAGGATTTGCGCCGCCCAGTTCACCCGTTCTTCAATGACGGCAGGTGCAATTTTTTGCATTTTCAGGCCAAACGCCATGTTGTCGTAGACCGTCATATGCGGATACAGGGCGTAGTTCTGAAATACCATGGCAATGTCGCGTGACTTCGCGGGCACGTCGTTCATGCACACGCCGTCAATGATCAGTTCACCGGCGCTGATCTCTTCCAGCCCGGCGATCATGCGTAAGGTTGTCGATTTGCCACAACCCGACGGCCCGACAAAGACAATAAACTCCTTGTCAGCGATTTCGAGGTTAAAATCTTTAACCACGTGGACCTGGTTATCATAAATTTTCTGAATATGTTTTAAAGAAAGCTGAGCCATCATGGTTTCCTTATCGATTCGAATCGGGGTGGTGTCTGGACGCCCAAAAATCGGACAAACATGGCCAGGTGAGTTCCCGGGTGGAAGGCAGAATCAGCCCGGCATGATGCAGGTCGTTGCCAATTCCTACCGACATCATGCCCGCCGCATTAATGGCCTCTACACCTGCTGCGGCGTCCTCAACGCCTATTGCCTCGTCAGGGCGTACGTTCAGTCCCTGACAGGCGGCGAGGAAAATTTCCGGATCGGGTTTAGAGCAGAGAATGCGTGACGCATCCGCGCAAAAATCGAATGCCCCCTTGATCCCCAGCGCATCCAAAATGGTCGGCGCATTGAGCGACACCGACGCAAGACCAACGCGAACCTGTGCCGCACGGATATCCCGCAGTACCTCCCGTATGCCTGGTAACAAGGAATCGGGTGTCAGCCCGGCCAGTGAACGGACATACAGGTCGTTTTTTTCCCCTGCCAGCCTCAGACACTCTTTGTCGCTGTAGGCGGCACTTTTGCCACCGTGTTGCAAAATACGTTGCAGCGAATCCATCCGACTGATCCCCTTCAGGCTTTCATTGAAGGCTTCGTCTATGGTGATGCCGATCTGCCGGGCAACGGACCGCCACGCCAGAAAGTGAAGATGCGCGGTATCGGTGATGACACCGTCGAGATCGAAAATAATGGCTTTCAGTGTCATGGCTTATCACCTGTGGTAGCGGTCCCATTAACGGATAAAGAAAAGTCGTTGCGTCGCCACGTCTGTTGACCATTAACCGTCACCCATTGTCCCCAGAGCGTCAGCGAGACCGGCGCCGGGGAATCGATGGTGACGCTTTCGCTGTCTATCGTTACCCTAAGCTGCGTTTGCTGCCATTGCAGCGGGAAAGTTAAACGATGCCATTGCAAAGGCAACGCCGGCGAAAGATGCAGCTCACCGTTCAATACCTGCAAGCCCGCAAAGCCCTGAATAGCACCGGACCAGATAGCCCCGGTCGCAGCGGCATGAATGCCCTCATCGCTACTGTGCGGATCGCTACCCAGATCAATATCCGCGCCATCACGCCAGAATCGATACGCCTTTTGCGTATCACCACACCGCGCAGCCACAATGCCGTGAATCGCTTTACTTAACGATGAGTCATGGATGGTTCGTGGCTCATAGAAATTCATATTTGCCCTGCACTGCTGGCGATCAAAACGCTCCGGCAGAAGGTAATTAAGCATGACCACATCGGCCTGCTTCAGGATTTGCATTTCGTTGACTTCTGCCCGGGAGTAATCGAGCAATATAGTCTGCTTACCCGCATCCTTCTTGTACTGGCTCAGGTCTATCACCGGTTTAGACAGGAAAGTATCATCCTGTGGAATCACCCCATTCTCATCGGCTTCCGGGAGCCAAATTCTGGCGAGGAAATCCGTCGCTTTTTCAGTAAATCCGTTATCCTGCAGGCCAAACTGCTGCATAAACTTCAGCGCGTTCGCGACGTTATAGTGGGCAAGATAGTTGGTGTAGGCGTTGTTATTCACATGTTCGGTATATTCATCAGGACCAATGACATCGTGAATTTCCAGACGCCCGCTGACCTCTGTCGCACGGCCCATCCAGAACGTTGCCGTCTCCGTCAGTAACGTAAGCCCTTCGTTACGCATAAACGCGTCGTCGTGGGTGGCCTGCCAGTACGCGACGACGGCCCAGGCGATATCGGCCACAATATGATGTTCTGCGAGCGCGGACGCCACTTTCTGACGCAGGCCCGTCCGGATATTGATGGCCGCGAATTCCGGCGTCTCTTCACGTCCGCTTGCTGCACTTTCCCACGGGAACAAGGCACCCGGCCAGCCGTTGCGCCTGGCTTTTTCGCGCGCACCCGCAAGATTGAGCCATCGGTAACGCAATAAACGGCGAGCCGTTTGTGGATGGGTAAAGAGGTGGAATGGCAACAGGAAGATCTCGGTATCCCAGAAGACATGACCTTTATACCCTTCCCCCGTTAGCCCTTTGGCGGCGATGCTGATTCGCTCATCATGAGCGGGCGTCATGGCGGTGAGATGCCAGACGGCGTAATCAAGTGCGATCTGATCCTGATACGCTTCTGCCATCACCTCTACACGACAGGTATTCCACCGCGTCTGCCATGCTCGTGCCGAGCGGTGGAGCAACGCGCTGTAACCGCGGTCCGCACAGGCGTTGAGTTCGCCGAGCGCATTTCGGGCAAAGGTCTCTGAGGAGAGTGCTTTATCGCGTCGATGCGCGACCCAGACAATCTTTTCAAGGGTTACGGTTTGCCCCTGCGGCACGGTCAACGCGTGATGACAGGTCAAACGTCTGTTTTTCGCCGAGAAGCTGCACTCACTCTCTTGAGAAAGCTGGCACCGGGCTGAAATGACAATTTCAATGGCGCCATCCTGCGTCTCGTATACCCCCTGGAGAGAATGCTGATCGAATACCCGTACAGAAATTTCGTCCAGATGCTGCCTGCCGCTGTTGGTTTGCGTGGCATCAATCCCGGTTGCCAGGCTGATTTTCGCGGCATTATCCAGGGGGGTAATGGAAAATTGCATCGCCGTTAAGGGCAACTGATCCAGTGAAACAAAGCGGCGGCTGTCAATGCGAAAGCACGCTCCGTCAGGTGAACGCCAGTTAACGCTGCGGGTCAGTTCGCCGTTAGCAAAATTCAGCTGCCGTTCCCAGCTCAGAATTTCGCCGCTTAACAGGGAAAAGTATTCCCCATTAAGTTGAAGAGATATGCCGATAATATCGGGAAGATTAACCAGTTCGTTGGTCTCATGGCGACCGGCGCGGTGGTAAAGCCCCGCGAGATACATCCCCCGCGTCTGGTGGGTATACTCTTCTTCGTGCGTGGCGCGAATCCCCATATAGCCATTACCGCAGGCCATAAGAGAGGCATACTTGTTCAAACTCTGTGAGCAGAATGCCGGATCGTTAAGTACAGAGATGTTCAGCATAGTTCGACACTTTTCCCTTTTTCTGCAGATTCATACATTGCCGCCACCAGTTGCTGAATCACCCACCCTTGCTCGGCATCGGCAATCATCACGGGTTCGCCCTGAACGTGGCGAACAAAGGCTTCCATGCTACGAAGGTGACGCTGGTCATCCGCATCCTCACGCTGTAATAACGTCTGTAACTCACCACGCACATCGTTATAGATATGCGCGGGAAATAGGGTTGCTCCGGCTTTCTCGCCACAAAATGAGATATTCATGACTGACTGTTCACGAATATTGAGCGCAAACGAAGTATCCAGGCGCAGCAGTCCGCCGTTGCAAAATTCCACCGTAGCAAACAGCGCATCCTCAACGGTAAATTGGGCGGGATCCCATTCGCCAAACTGACCATAATTCTTACGGTTTCCCAGTTTCTGGAAGCTGTGCGCGGTGACACGTTTAACCGCCGGGAACCCCAGCACATACATCGCCGCGTCCAGCATATGAATGCCAATGTCGATCAAGGGCCCACCGCCCTGCAGTGATTTATTGGTAAAGACGCCCCAGCCAGGCACACCGCAGCGGCGCAGTGCCTGGGCCGAAGTAAAATAGATTTCACCAAAGGTGCCGTTCATCACTTCCTGGCGCAGTAGCTGGGTATCGAGCGCAAAGCGATGGTGAAAATCATAGGCCAGCACCTTTCCTGCTTTTCGCGCGACGCGACGCATCTCGTCCGCCTGTTGCGGCGTCATGGCCGGTGGCTTTTCACACATCACATGGCACCCTGCTTCCAGTGCCAGCAGGGTATGTTCAAAATGAAATCGATTTGGTGAACAGACGCTCACAATGTCAGGCTGAGTATTCTTGAGCATCTCACGCGTATCTTGCCATGCAGTGGGGATCGCATGGCGCGCGGCAAAGGCCTGCGCCTGCTCAAGGCGGCTGTCCATGACAGCCACCATGTTCACATCACTGCGAGAGGCGTAATACGAGGCATGTACTTTGTCAGCCACCTGGCCGGCACCAATAATGGCGACGCGAAGCGGCGAAGGGGTTGTCGCACTCATTACGCTTGTCATCATTAGCACTCGCGTAAGAAGTTAAGCGAATCCTGATACGCCTGCGCCGGGTTGTCAGCACGCACACGACATTCATAGACGACATAGCCCTGATAACGGTCCTGACGCAGTTGGTTAAACAGTGCAGCAAAATCCAGGCTGCCGCTACCGGGCTGATAACGATGGTTGTCCGCGATATGCACATGCCCCAGCAGATCGCGATTGTCGTGTAATGCACCCGCCAGCGAGTCTTCTTCGATGTTCATGTGATAGAAATCACCGATGATTTGTACATGCTTAAGATCGTTTTCTTCAATGTAGCGGCGCGCATCTGCCAGCGTGTTAATCATATGATCCTGATAGCGGTTTAGCGGCTCAAGATAGACCGTGGTCCCGGTGCGCGCTGCGGCCTCGTCCAGGTAGCGCAGAGAAGCACTTACCGCCTGGCGATCCCCTTCCAGACTGCGCGGCGAGGTCATAGGGGGTAAGCGAAACGTAAACATTCCCCAGGCAGCAGGAACAATAATCCCTTTACCGCCTACTGCCGCCAGCGCTTCCAGGATACGTTCGATTTGGTGTAATCCCTTCAGGCGGCGTTCTTCAATGAAATCGCCGATCCAGCCATCATATCCACCACAGGCAGTAGTGACCGGCAACCCGGTTTCAGCGATGGCCGCTTTCACTTCAGACAGATTTTCAACCAGCAATTTGCCGTCAATTTCATATCCATCAAAACCCATCGCCTTGATGTAGCGAAATTTCTCAAGAATATTGGTGGGGAAGAAGGCCTGGTTTTGTGTTGCAATTTTCATTTGTTTGCTCTCCGTCGCTTAGAAGGTCACGCCCATTTTGATGCTGAGTTCAGGGTGCTGATCGACATATTTCATGTAGCTTTCAGCGCTGGTGTTGAAGGTCACAACCGGGTCAATCAGATCGTCACAGTTGAGATAACCGTTCATCAACAGTTCCCAGCAGGTCTCCTCAATGCGCTTACGGTTCCATCGTGGATATTCTGGATTCGGCTCGCTGCACGCCCGTGAGAACACAATTTTCGCATTGTTAAAGTGCGCTTCTCGCCCAAGGTTAAAGCCTTCAGCGAACGGTTTTGCAAAGGCGACGTAAGAGATCGTGCCGCCGTACGCAAGCCCGCGCAGCGCCGACTGCAGTGCATCGGCATAACCACTGGTTTCAATAATGACGTCCGCACCCTGTTTTCCGGTGAGCGCTTTGATCTCGCGACCAATATCTGTACCAATCGGGTTCATGCAATGGTCAGCCCCGTGACGACGGGCGATGTCGCAGCGATGCGCGATAGGATCGACGCCTATCACCACGGAGGCACCCGCCCTTTTGGCTAGCTGAACGGCTATCTGACCGATGGCACCCAACCCAATGACCACCACAAAATCCCCCACACGCACGTTAGCGTCGCGGACGCCGCTCATGGCGAACTGCGCCGGGTCATAGCAGACTGCGTTTTTCCACGAGGCCCCTTCAGGCATTTTGCGCAATTTGTAGTTGTTAACGGCATTAACGATCACCGTCTCCTGCAGCGGGGCGTAGCAGCAGACGCTGTCGCCTGTTTGATAGTCCGTTACATCGCTACCGCACTCGATGATGTCGCCGACGATCATATTACCGAGCTGAAACTGACCGAATTCGATACCCCGTGCACTGCCCTCTTTACGTGGCGTAAACATCTGCCACTCGGCATTAAACTCTTCATCGATAAAAGGACTGGCCGCACGAAAATCGACAACCTCTGTACCGTGTTTCGGCGCACCAAAACGCGCACGAATTTTGACCTCATTCGCCGCAACCGGGCGATCTTCATATTCCATCAATGCCGCCACGCGTGGCGCTGTTGCAACTAACTTCTTCATGACTGACTCCTTGTTAAAATTGGCCGCTTTAGCCCTTAACGCCGCCCGCGGTCAAACCACTTTTAATGAAACGTTCCGAAAGTGCGTACATCACCACCACAGGTAACGCGGTGACCAACGACGCCGCCATCATGCGGCCCCAGATGTAATCAGGGGTGCTGAACAGCGTATTAAGCCCGACCGGCAAGGTGAAATTGCTGGCGCTGGACAGGAAAATCGAGGCAAACAGGTAGTCGTTCCAGGCGACCATAAAGCAGTACACGAAGACTGAAACGAGCCCTGAAATCGCCAACGGCACCGTAATACGGAAGATGATTTGCAGTCGGTTGAGGCCATCCATCATTGCCGCCTCTTCGATCTCATCCGGGATGGTGTCGAAGTAGCTTCTGAGCATGAACACGGCGGTCGGTAAGGTCTGAGTCACCATAGTGACAATCAGCGCCAGTTCGGTGTCATAAAGCCCTAACGTGGTGATGATTTTGAATAGCGGCACCACTAACAAAATGCCGGAAAACATATAGACCGTATAAAAGCTGGCGTTGATCGTGGCGCGTCCTTTGAAGCGCAGTTTGGACAGCGCGTAGGCCCCCAGCGTCCCAAGGAAAACCGCGATGACGGAGGCGGTCAGCGACACCACCATGCTATTTCTGAAGTAGTCCACAAACGGGAAAATCAGAGGATTGAAAATGTCGATGTAATGCTGAAGCGTCCACTCCTGGGGAAAGATCGTCGGATTGAGCGAAATCGCCTCTTTTGCGCTTTTGAACGATGTCATCAGCATCACAAAAAAAGGAAACAGCGTAACGATCAGAAACAGCGCCAGACCCAGATAAAAGCCCAGACGGCCAGCAAGACGTTTATTTGTTGCCATTGAGATTTACCCTTTTTCTGGTCAGCAGAATGACAGCGAAGATAATGACAAACAGCACGACGGAGATCGCCGCAGCTTTACCCAGGTCGTTGAACGCAAAGGCTGTTTTGTAGAGATACACCCCAAGAATATCGACCTTGGTGGTGAGCAGATACACATCGGCAAACATGTAGAACATCCAGATAGTTCGCAGCGTGATAACCGTTGCCAGCACCGGCATGATCGCGGGCAGCGTGACGATACGAAAACGTTGCCAGGCATTTGCGCCATCCATTTCAGCCGCTTCATAGAGCGATTTATCAATCGTCTGCAAAATGGCAAGAAACGAGATGAAGGCGTAGGGGAAGTAGCGCCAGATAGCAAACAGCACCACAAGTACGAAGCTACTGCCCGGATTGTCAAACCACAGTGGCGCCTGGTCATACAGGTGGAGTAAATCCACGCCCAGGTAGTTCACGATCCCGTAGCCGTTGTTGAACATATATTTCCAGGCAAACACCAGAGAAATAGAGGGCGTGACATAGGAGAGGATCACCAGCGAACGCGCAGTTTTGCGCATCCGAAACTCGCGATTAAAGAAGATGGCCACGGCCAGCCCTAACCCGGTGCTCCCCATGACAACCAGCGCGGTATACCAGAAGGTCATCCACAGCGAGTGCCAGAAAGCCGCATCGCCTAAAATGCGTACATAATTTTCAATCCCCACAAAGGTGGAATCAATTCGTGGGTTTAACGGTAAACGTAAGAAACTAATTTCTATGTTGGAAATCATTGGCCAGGCTACCAGGCCCCCCAGCAGAATCAGGCTGGGGGCCAATAGCAACATGGCGAAAGGCATATCAGAACGGCCAGAAAACAACGTCTTCATAATTCCCTTCGCTGCGCGCGTCTATCGTTGTGAAATAAGAGTGGCCAGACGTTTCTGGCTGTCCGTTAACGTTGCGGTCATGTCTTGCTTACCCACCGTGACGTTATGCACCATAGAACTGATGATTCCGGACCCGGTGACGTCTCCCATGCGCGTGAAGTTTTTATCCCCCACCGCGCCAAAGACCTGGACGTTAGGGAATTGCGCAATCAGCTCGTAAGGCAGCTGTCCAAAGGCTTTAATGACCTCGTTACGCTTCCAGGTATCGGTTTCTACAACGCCTTTGTTGACGGGTAATGCTGCGCCCGGCGACATCATGACCCAGTCCGTTGCGTTCTGAGCCTGTTCCATCCAGGCGACAAATTTCTCTGCCGCTTTGGTCTCATCCTCGGTTTGACCGTTGGTGATGGTCAGCGAGGTGATCATGCCGTATACCGCTGAAGACGTTTCCCGGGGCACCACAAAACCGAGGTTCGCTGGGTTACCCTCTTTAAACACCGCTGGCAGGATATAAGTGGAGTACACCGCCATAGGCGCAGAACCATTCATAAAGGCATCTTTGATTTCCATAACATCATTGGAGCCAGGCATGGTGGTTGCCGCTAGCGCCCGGTAGAACGTCAGCGCTTTAGCCATTTCAGGGGTATTAAGGGTGACATTGCCTTTGTCATCAAAGACGTTCGCTCCGGCTGAAAGCGCAAACTGCGAAAACGACTGTTCAGTCATGACGCTTTCTGCCGTGGGTAACGCGATGCCATAGCGTTTTTTGGCCGGATCGTTGAGCTGCTGGCTAGCTTGCAGAAGCTGGTCCCAGTTTTGCGGCTCGGCGATGCCCGCGGCCGCCAGAGCATCTTTGTGATACCAGACGCCGGATAACCACGCACTGACCGGCACACCGGTCCATGCAGAACCATCTTCCGTGCGAACGACTCGCAGAATGCCGTCGTAGAAGACCTGTTCTCCTACGGTTTTAATGACCTCGGCAATCGCGGCTCTGTCCAGCAACTGCTCTTTATCCATGACCTTTGCGTAGTCATGGCTGATTTCAATGACTTCGGGTAATGCACCCGTGCGAGCCAGCGTAATGACTTTGGTGTTATAGGCATCTTCTTCAACCGGCACTTGTTTCACAGTGATGGTCGGGTTCTCTTTTTCAAAACGCTGAATCAGCTGCGTGATTACCGCCTGGCGCTCCTGCTCCACCGAAGAGTGCATGAATTCAATGGTGACGGTGGATGGCTTATCGTCCTTACAGCCTGACAACAGGGCGCACGAAACCAGTGCTGATATCAGCACAATTTTAGGCATTTTCATTTTAGAGTCCTTTTTTAGTTTTCTTTAATCCACATTACCTGCCATGGATTAAGGGTCAGAGTAGTGCCATTTATATCGCTTTCACCGATTAAGTCTTTACCTTGATGAATATCAACAAAGACCGTTTGTGACGAATCTGTAAAATTAAAGAGCGCCGTTATTTGCTCACCTTTTTCAGTCCTGCGGACTATTTTAAGAACATGATCGTTTAATGATTCATAAGACGCATAATTGTCTGGATGGAATGCCTTCTCGTGGCGACGAAGATTAATTAAACGCGTCAAGGCATGATAAACCTTAAAACGCAGGCTATCAGGGTCTTCGAGCTCAACGTCAATTTCACCTTCGCGATATTTCTTGCGATTGATTGCCCGGTTGTAACCTAATTTCTCGACGCCTTCATAATCGTTACGCGATCCCAGAATACTTTGAATATAAATCGCGGGCACGCCAGGAAAACTCAGCAGCAGTGCGTGCGCAAGGAAAAAACGTGCAACGCGTTCAGTTTCACTGCTGTCGCGCAGGCTAAGCGCATCCAGGTAAGTTACGTTTATTTCATAAGGGCTGCGTGTACCATCGGGGTTGTTTTTCCAGTTAACCAGCGCCCCCTCTTCCTGCAGTTTTTCAACCAGCTTGAGGATTTCCTCTTCCGGTAAAATACCCCGTAACGGGTTCAGGCCAATGCCATCATGAGAAGAGAGGAAATTAAACCAGGTGGTTTTTGATGAAGGCAGTTTCAGCGTTTTAGCCCACTGGCAGAGTGAATGAACATTTCCGCTGTGAATAGCATGAAGCACAAGCGGCGGTAACGAGAACTGATAGACCATTTGCGCTTCGTTGTAGCCATCGCCGAAATAGGAAATATTGTCCTGATGTGGGACGTTCGTCTCGGTAATGAGCACCGTGCCAGGAGCCACCCTGTCGGTGATAGCGCGGAAGAGCTGGATCAGACGATGCGTGTTTTCCAGATGAATACAAGAGGTGCCAGCCGTTTTCCACATAAAGCCAACGGCATCAAGACGCACATAGCTGGCACCCTGAATCAGATAGTGAAGCAGCACATCAACCATGGCGATGAGCACGTGCGGATTGGCAAAATTAAGGTCTATCTGGTCATCACTGAAGGTAGTCCAGAGATGACGCACGCTGCCGTCGTTAAGCGTAAATGGCGTTAACAAGGGTAAGGCGCGAGGACGCGTCACGGCAGACAGGTCCGTGTCTGGGTCGACCGAGATGAAGAATTCCTCAAAACCAGGCTTTTGCGCTAAATAGTGGGCAAACCATTCGCTCTTAGCCGACATGTGATTGCAGACAAAATCGAACATGAGCTGTGTCGATTTATTTAAGCGCGCCACATCTTGCCAGTCCCCCACCTCGGGTGAGACACGATGATAATCCATCACCGAGAAGCCATCATCGGATGACCAGGGATAAAAAGGCAGAAGATGAACGTGTGAAAAGCAGGATTCCAGCCAGCGCTGGAAGAATTCAGTAAAAACAGGCAATGTTTTTCGCCCGGCCGCACTAATTTGGTCAGCATATGTGATTAATACAACATCCTGTTCATCCCAACCTGATTTACGTGCTTGCTGAATAAGATGCCTGGCGTTGTCAATTTTATCTAATAAAGCGCTGATGTTCTCATCAGAAAAAGAGTCTGCATAAATAAGATTGATGAGTTTATTAATTTTTTCTTTCACGTTAATTTTCCATGGTAGCGGTCCCACGGGATCGCAATCTACTCCCATGAATAATCGCTGTCAACGGGCCGGAATGCAGAAACGGGATATGGCAAAGCAGCTCAAATGATTAATGTGAGCTGCCGCAAAAAAAAGAGAAACAGAGGATATCTGGCGGGGAGGAAAACCCTCTTTCAGGGGAAAAAGGGCATAAACGACGGAACGGTTAAGGGAAGTAACGACGCGAAAAGCGGGTGGCCGCCTTTTTCAACATGGGTTCGAGCGCCACGGCCAGCAGCATTCTCACTGGCTTTCGCGCCACCGTTTTAACTGCCCAACCCGCGATCCCCGCCGGGCCGTAGCGCAAGGCGGTCAGTAACACCAGTTTGCCTGCGATTTTCAAACCGGGCTTCACTTTCTGCCCTGCCTGTTGCCAGTGACGATTCATCTCAATACCTCTTACTTAAAGCTGACGAAAACGGCTTCTGAGACTAAAGGTATCAGAGGTGACGTAGCGTTCCATCTCCCGCAATCGTCTCTCTCCTTCAGCCAGTTCAGCGTCGACCGTATCCAGCAATTCACTTTGTGTTGGCTCAGATTCTCCGTTCATTGCCCCCTCGGGCATAGGATCCAGCACGAAGGATAAAATGACGTAAGCCACCAGCGTAAAGAATGCCAGACCAAAGAATATCGACAATACAGTGATGGCACGGACCAGCTTCACCGGGACGTCGAAGTAGTTCGCCAGCCCCGCACAAACGCCACGGACCATCCCCTGCTGGGGAATTCGCCACATTTTTTTATTCAGGTTTAATCCCGCCATTAACGTTCCCTCCAGTTCGGGTGTTCTGCATCCAGAATGGCTTCCAGCGCCTGAATGCGTTCACGCATTTTTTTCGCCTCAGCACTGAGCTGTCCTAGCCGCTGCTGTTCATTTTGTGACAAATCACCCCGCGCCGAGCGGTTGCTGTAATGTAGCCACAACCAAATCGGCAGAACGAACAGCACGAAAATGGTCAGGGGAATAGCCAGAAAAAGTGCGCTCATGTGTACTCCTTGTCTTACGATGCAGTGCGGCACGCTCAGGTGCCGCTGATCTTATTATTGGTTATCTTGTTTCATTTTGGCTTTCAGCGCGGCCAGTTGTTCACCAATTTCATCGTCCGCTTTCAGTTCAGCAAACTGTTGGTCAAGGGTCTTTTGTTTCCCCAGGCTGTGGCTTTCGGCTTCGGCTTCCATGTGGTCGATGCGGCGCTCAAAAGATTCAAATCGCGCCATCGCTTCGTCCAGCTTGCCGCTGTCCAGCTGACGACGGACATCGCGGGAAGAGCTGGCTGCCTGATGTCGTAAGGTCAGTGCCTGCTGGCGAGCGCGCGTTTCGCTGAGCTTGTTCTCCAGCTCGCCAATCTCTTTTTTCATGCGGGTGAGCGTTTCATCCACCAGCGTAATTTCGTGCTCCAGCGACGCGACGATATCGGTCAGCTTTTGCTTTTCGATCAGCGCCGAACGCGCCAGATCGTCTTTATCTTTACGCAACGCCAGTTCAGCTTTTTCTTGCCATTCGTTACGCTGCGCCGTGGCCATTTCGATACGGCGTGACAGCTGTTTCTTTTCAGCCAACGCACGTGCCGAGGTCGAGCGGACTTCAACGAGCGTGTCTTCCATTTCCTGAATCATCAGGCGCACCAGCTTCTGCGGATCTTCTGCTTTCTCAAGCAGCGAGTTAATGTTGGCGTTCACGATGTCGGCAAAACGAGAAAAAATACCCATAATTCAATCCTCACATTTCTGTTATCGGGCGATGCCCTGCTGAATCACTAATACAAATGCCGTGCCAACTTTTTATCTTATTGATTTTACTGATTGTGATTGTTTTTAGCACAGGAAGGCACTACGCTTACCTGGTCAATATCACTAACCTGTGGTCAATTTAATCATGACTGATTATAAAGATAATCTTCTCGGCGAAGCTAACAGCTTTCTCGAAGTTCTGGAGCAGGTTTCCAGGCTGGCCCCGCTCAATAAGCCCGTACTGATTATTGGGGAACGTGGAACCGGGAAAGAGCTCATCGCCAACCGGTTGCATTATCTTTCCGGGCGTTGGGATGGCCCGTTTATTTCCCTTAACTGTGCTGCGCTAAATGAGAACCTGCTGGATACGGAACTCTTTGGCCACGAGGCAGGCGCATTTACCGGCGCGCAGAGACGCCATCCGGGGCGCTTTGAACGTGCCGATGGTGGGACGCTATTTCTGGATGAGCTGGCGACCGCCCCCATGCTGGTGCAGGAAAAGCTGCTCCGCGTCATTGAATACGGTGAGCTGGAGCGCGTGGGCGGAAGCCAGCCGTTGCAGGTAAACGTGCGTCTGGTCTGTGCCACGAACGCCGACTTGCCCGCTATGGTGGCTGACGAAAAATTCCGTGCCGACCTGCTGGACAGGCTGGCGTTTGACGTCGTGCAACTCCCCCCCTTACGCGAACGCCGCAGTGACATCATGCTGTTAGCAGAACAGTTTGCGATTCAGATGTGCCGCGAACTGGGTTTACCCTTATTCCCGGGATTCAGCGATGATGCCCGTGAAACGCTGCTAGGGTATGCCTGGCCCGGCAATATTCGTGAACTCAAAAACGTGGTGGAGCGTTCCGTTTACCGACACGGCAGCAGCGATACCGAACTGGATAACATCATTATCGACCCTTTCCATCGCACGGCGCAGCCTGTCGTAACGGCACAGCGCGACGCAGCGCCTCTCTCTTTGCCTCTGGATTTGCGTGCATTTCAGCATCAACAGGAACAACAGTTGCTGGATCAAAGCCTGAAAGAAGCAAAATTTAACCAGAAGCACGCAGCCGAACTGCTGGGTCTGACCTACCATCAATTAAGGGCATTGCTTAAAAAGCATCAAATGCGCTGACATTATCAGCACTTACCCGCAGACATTTTTACCTTGCAGGCGTAAGTGCGATACACTTTGCAGATTGAATCTAAAAACCTTAAAAATTATGCGTCTGGTTTCATCGTCACTGTTAGCGCTTGGCCTGTTCAGCAGCCAGGTCTTTGCTGCGCCCGAGCAACCTGCCCTTCCTGATATTCGCGACAGTGGTTTTGTCTATTGCGTGAGCGGGCAAGTGGATACCTTTAACCCGCAGAAAGCAGGCAGCGGTCTGATTGTCGATACGCTGGCGGCACAGCTATACGATCGATTGCTGGATGTTGACCCTTACACTTACCGTCTGGTGCCTGAGCTGGCCGAAAGCTGGGAAGTGCTGGACAATGGAGCGACGTATCGCTTCCATCTGCGCAACGACGTGACATTCCAGTCGACGCCCTGGTTCAAGCCCACCCGCAAACTCAATGCCGACGATGTGGTGTTTACCTTCCAGCGCATATTTAACCGCAGCCACCCCTGGCATAACGTCAACGGGGGGAGCTTCCCTTACTTTGATAGTTTGCAGTTCGCCGATACGGTAAAAAGCGTTCATAAGCTGGATAACCGAACCGTAGAATTTAATCTGGTGCGCCCGGACGCCTCGTTTTTATGGCATCTTGCGACCCATTACGCCTCGGTCATGTCTGCGGAATACGCCGCACTGCTGACCGATCAGGATCGTCAGGAACTGCTCGATCGTCAGCCGGTGGGGACGGGGCCGTTTCAGTTAGCCGAATATCGTGCAGGGCAGTATATTCGTTTGCAGCGTCATGAAAAATTCTGGCGCGGTAAACCGCTCATGCCTCAGGTCGTGGTCGATCTAGGCTCCGGGGGAACAGGAAGGCTGTCAAAGCTGCTGACCGGTGAATGCGATGTCCTCGCCTGGCCTGCTGCCAGCCAGTTGACCATTTTGCGCGACGATCCTCGTCTTCGGCTCACCCTGCGTCCGGGGATGAATATTGCTTACCTGGCCTTTAATACCAATAAGCCCCCGCTGAATAATCCGGCGGTACGCCATGCGCTGGCACTGGCGATTAATAATCAGCGCCTGATGCAGTCTATTTATTACGGCACGGCAGAAACCGCTGCTTCTATTCTGCCGCGGGCGTCATGGGCCTACGACAATGAAGCTAAAATTACCGAATACGATCCGGCCAAAGCACGTGAACAGCTGAAAGCGCTGGGCATCAGCGATTTGACACTGCAGCTGTGGGTGCCCACCAGCTCCCAGGCCTGGAACCCCAGCCCGTTAAAAACGGCTGAGTTGATCCAGGCTGATATGGCGCAGATTGGTGTCAAAGTGATGATTGTGCCGGTGGAAGGCCGATTCCAGGAGGCGCGACTGATGGATATGAATCATGATTTGACCTTATCCGGCTGGTCGACCGACAGTAACGACCCTGACAGTTTCTTCAGACCGCTGCTCAGCTGCGCGGCGATTAATTCGCAAACCAACTACGCCCATTGGTGCAACCGTGAATTCGATGCCGTACTGCAAAAAGCGTTGTCGTCGCAACAGCTGGCCTCACGTATTGATGCTTATGATGAAGCGCAAAATATTCTGGCGAAAGAGCTGCCGGTGCTGCCGCTGGCCTCTTCGCTGCGCTTGCAGGCATTTCGTTACGATATGAAAGGTCTGGTCTTAAGCCCGTTCGGGAATGCCTCTTTTGCAGGTGTGGATCGCGTTAAACAAGATGAGGTGAAAAAGCCATGATCATTTTTACCTTACGCCGATTGTTGCTGCTGGCGTTCACCCTCTTCTTTCTGACCTTTGTCGGCTTCAGCCTGAGCTATTTCACGCCTCATGCTCCGCTTCAGGGATCGTCATTTTGGGATGCGTGGGTCTTCTGGTTCAACGGCGTCCTGCACTGGGATTTTGGTGTCTCCAGCATTAATGGGCAGCTGATTTCGGAACAGCTCAAAGAAGTGTTCCCTGCCACCATGGAACTCTGCCTGCTGGCTTTTGGCTTTGCGCTGCTGGTCGGGATCCCCGTCGGTATGCTGGCGGGGATTACGCGCAACAAATGGCAGGATAAGTTGATTAGCGCCCTCGCCCTGCTAGGCTTTTCGATACCGGTGTTCTGGCTGGCGCTGCTGCTGACGTTATTCTTCTCGCTGACCCTCGGCTGGTTGCCGGTGTCGGGACGTTTTGACCTGCTCTATACCGTTAAGAACGTCACCGGCTTCGCTCTTATTGACGCCTGGCTTTCTGACTCAGTATGGCGTCACGAGATGATCATCAGTGCCCTGCGACACATGGTGTTGCCGGTCCTCACGCTGGCCGTCGCGCCGACCACCGAAGTGATCCGATTAATGCGCATCAGCACCATCGACGTGTTTGACCAGAATTACGTCAAAGCTGCGGCGACGCGTGGCCTGTCCCGCCTGACCATTTTACGCCGTCACGTGCTGCATAACGCCCTGCCGCCGGTGATCCCGCGTCTGGGCTTACAGTTTTCTACCATGCTAACGCTGGCGATGATCACTGAGATGGTCTTTAGCTGGCCGGGCCTGGGGCGCTGGATGATTAACGCCATTCGCCAGCAGGACTATGCGGCGATCTCTGCCGGGGTCATGGTGATTGGTTCACTGGTGATTATTGTGAATGTGATATCTGATATTTTGGGGGCAATGGCCAACCCGTTGAAACATAAGGAATGGTATGCCTTACGATAGCGTTTACCGTGAAAAGCGCACGCCGGGTGCGCTGCGCACCGTGTGGCGTAAATTTTATGGCGACACCGCGGCGATGATCGGTTTGTATGGCTGTGGCGGGCTGGTGCTGGTGTGCGTGTTGGGTTCGTGGTTTGCCCCTTATGGGCTCGATCAGCAATTCATGGGCTATCAGTTGCTGCCACCGTCATGGTCCCGTTATGGCGAAGTCTCGTTTTTCCTGGGCACAGACGATCTGGGCCGTGATGTCTTAAGCCGACTGCTGAGTGGGGCCGCACCTACCGTGGGCGGCGCTTTTGTGGTGACCTTCGCCGCAACCGTCTTTGGCCTGGTGCTGGGCGTCGTGGCGGGTTCCACGCACGGACTGCGTTCTGCGGTGCTCAACCATATTCTGGATACGCTGCTCTCTATCCCCTCTTTGCTGCTGGCGATTATCGTTGTCGCCTTTGCCGGACCGCACCTTTCGCACGCTATGTTTGCCGTCTGGCTGGCATTGCTGCCGCGTATGGTTCGTTCAGTTTACAGCCTGGTTCACGATGAGCTGGAAAAAGAGTACGTGGTCGCCGCGCGCCTGGATGGTGCCACCACGCTGAATATTCTCTGGTTTGCCGTGATGCCCAATATCGCCGCCGGATTAGTGACCGAGATTACTCGCGCCCTGTCGATGGCAATTCTGGATATTGCCGCGCTGGGATTTCTCGATCTTGGCGCGCAGCTTCCTTCACCGGAATGGGGAGCGATGCTGGGTGACGCGCTAGAATTAATCTATGTCGCCCCCTGGACGGTGATGCTGCCCGGTGCGGCGATCATGGTCAGCGTTCTCCTTATCAACCTGCTGGGCGATGGCATACGTCGCGCCATTAACGCGGGGGTGCAATAATGCCATTACTTGATATCCGCAATCTGACCATTGAATTTAAAACCGGCGAAGGCTGGGTGAAAGCGGTCGATCGCATCAGCATCACGCTTGCAGAGGGCGAAATTCGCGGGCTGGTGGGTGAATCCGGTTCCGGCAAAAGTTTAATTGCCAAAGCCATCTGTGGCGTGGCGAAAGATAACTGGCGCGTAACCGCAGACCGCATGCGCTTTGACGATATTGACCTGCTCCGGCTTTCCGCCCGGGAACGACGCAAGCTGGTGGGTCATAACGTATCGATGATCTTCCAGGAACCACAATCCTGTCTGGATCCTTCCGAGCGTATCGGCAAACAGCTGATGCAAAATATTCCGGCCTGGACTTACAAAGGCCGGTGGTGGCAACGTCTCGGCTGGCGTAAACGCCGGGCCATTGAACTGTTGCACCGCGTCGGGATCAAAGATCACAAAGATGCTATGCGCAGTTTCCCGTACGAACTGACCGACGGGGAGTGTCAGAAGGTCATGATCGCCATTGCGCTGGCGAACCAGCCGCGTCTGTTGATTGCGGATGAACCCACGAATGCCATGGAGCCAACCACCCAGGCGCAGATATTTCGCCTCCTGTCCCGGCTGAATCAGAATAACAACACCACGATTTTACTGATTAGCCACGACCTGCAGATGCTGAGCAAATGGGCGGATAAAATCGACGTGATGTACTGCGGGCAAACCGTGGAGACGGCCATCAGTGAAGATCTGGTGAATACGCCCCATCACCCTTACACCCAGGCGTTAATCCGCGCGATCCCTGATTTTGGCAGCGCAATGCCGCATAAGAGCCGCCTTAACACGCTGCCCGGGGCGATTCCGCTCCTGGAGTCTTTACCCATCGGCTGTCGTCTTGGGCCTCGTTGCCCCTATGCTCAGCGTAAATGTATCGAAACCCCGCGACTGGCTGGCGCCAAAAATCACCTTTATGCCTGCCATTTCCCGCTGAACATGGAGAGAGAGTGAAATGGTCGAAACGTTGCTTGAAGTTCGCAATTTAAGTAAGACCTTTCGCTATCGTACGGGCCTGTTTCATCGTCAGACGGTTGAAGCCGTCAAGCCGCTCAGCTTTACCCTGCGAGAAAAACAGACGCTGGCGATCATTGGTGAGAATGGTTCGGGAAAATCGACGCTCGCCAAAATGCTGGCAGGCATGGTTGAACCCACGACCGGCGATGTATTGATCGACGACCATTTTCTCTCTTTTGGCGATTACTCCTTCCGCAGTCAGCGCATTCGCATGATCTTCCAGGACCCGTCGACATCGCTTAATCCGCGCCAGCGTATTTCGCAGATTCTGGATTTTCCGCTGCGCCTGAACACCGATCTGGAGCCGGAGGCACGCCGTAAACGCGTGATCGAGACGTTGCGTCTGGTGGGATTGCTGCCGGATCACGTCAGCTACTATCCGCACATGCTGGCACCGGGGCAGAAACAACGTTTGGGCCTGGCGCGCGCGCTGATCCTGAGACCAAAGGTGATAATCGCTGACGAAGCGCTGGCCTCGCTGGACATGTCGATGCGTTCGCAGTTAATTAACCTGATGCTGGAATTACAGGAAAAACAGGGTATCTCTTATATCTACGTCACACAGCATCTCGGCATGATGAAACACATTAGTGACCAGGTGCTGGTGATGCACCAGGGCGAAGTGGTGGAACGTGGCAGCACTGCCGACGTGCTGGCCTCTCCACTGCACGACCTTACCCGGCGACTGATCGCCGGCCATTTTGGTGAAGCGCTGACGGCAGATGCCTGGCGTAAAGATAAGTGATTTTTACAGGATAAAGTGGTCGGATTAACTCTGAACGCGACACGTGATATTATCGCCGCGTTTTAACGACGATCGCCACATCGAGATGGTGTTCGCCACAACAATGAATATAAGGATTAAAGCTATGGGTTTTCTTTCCGGTAAGCGCATTCTGGTGACCGGTGTTGCCAGCAAACTGTCCATCGCATACGGCATCGCACAGGCAATGCATCGCGAAGGCGCTGAGCTGGCGTTCACCTACCAGAACGACAAGCTGAAAGGCCGTGTTGAAGAGTTTGCCGCGCAGCTCGGTTCCAGCATTGTTCTGGAATGTGACGTTGCTCAAGATGAAAGCATCGATGGTATGTTTGCTGAACTGGCAAAAACGTGGCCGAAATTTGACGGTTTCGTTCACTCTATCGGCTTTGCACCTGGCGACCAGCTGGACGGCGACTACGTGAACGCGGTAACCCGTGAAGGCTTTAAAATCGCACACGACATCAGCTCTTACAGCTTTGTGGCCATGGCGAAAGCCTGCCGCGAAATGCTGAACCCAGGCTCTGCCCTGTTGACCCTGTCTTATCTGGGCGCAGAACGTGCTATCCCTAACTACAACGTAATGGGTCTGGCTAAAGCCTCTCTGGAAGCGAACGTGCGTTACATGGCGAACGCGATGGGTCCGGAAGGCGTGCGTGTTAACGGTATCTCTGCGGGTCCAATCCGTACTCTGGCGGCTTCCGGCATTAAAGATTTCCGTAAAATGCTGGCACATTGCGAAGCGGTTACCCCGATTCGCCGCACCGTGACTATCGAAGACGTGGGCAACTCTGCTGCATTCCTGTGCTCAGACCTGTCAGCGGGTATTTCCGGTGAAGTCGTACACGTTGATGGCGGTTTCAACATCGCTGCAATGAACGAGCTGGAAATCAAATAAACGCATAACTTCCCCGAACGATGGGGAAGAATGTGACCTGGCAGCGCCTGCTGCCAGGTTTAAATTTCGTCGGGTTTCCTTTCTTTATTCCGTTCCGCTATTTGTTATCACCTAACAATATTTTTCCCTTGTAAAGCCATGCGCCAGGATAGTGATCGCCATTTGAGATCAAGGAACGCACATGGAACAACGCCGTTTTTCCGGCAAAGGCCACTGGTATCACGAAACCCAGACGAATCACCGTTCGGATGAGGTTCTGCCACTGGTCCCCGAAGCCGCTAACGTCGACGATCGCTTTTTGCTCGATCTCGCCTTGCCTGAAGAGATAACTGCCGCATGTGAAAACTGGCTACATCCCGCCCGCACGCTCTGCGGTCTGCTTTTTCCGCTGCGGGTACAGGTGAGTCGGTTGCATACTCTGAGCGCTTACGACCGTTTAAGCACGGCGTTGACGGTCGCCCAGGCGTGCGGAGTGCAGCGCTTGTGTAACCATTACGCTGCCCTGCTCACGCCACTTCCCGGTCCTGATTCTTCCCGGGAAAGCAATCGTCGTCTTGCTCAACTCACCCAGTACGCTCGCCAGCTAACCTGCTCGCCAAATATCATTGATGCCAAAGCGCAACAGCAGCTCGATGAAGTGGGGCTGACGATGTATGACATTGTGCTGCTCAATCAGATCATCGGGTTTATCGGCTTCCAGGCGCGTGTCGTGGCGCTCTTTCAGGCGATGTTAGGTCAACCTGTGCGCTGGTTACCGGGTCATCATATTCAACCCCATACCGAGCCCAGAGTCAGTCCTGGGGCATGGCAATCATTTTTGCCTGAGGTGGAGTTGCGCTTCGCCAGTGCCCGGCAGATGGAGTCGTTCGTCCGCTGGCAATCCACTGCGCCCCTGCAGAATGTGTCCGCCGTGCTCAGCCACGAACCCCGCGTGCTCGATTGTATGGGCGAAATTCTGACGAACGGGTTTAACGATGCCGGGCTGTCTCCGCTGAATAATGACAGTGTGAAAAGCGCGATTGAATTACTTAATCAGTCACCCGATCGTTTTAGTGCAGCGCAATTTACCCCCTTATTGAGTGCAGGTATCGCCGTCGAGCAGGCCGTTACCCTTCTCGCATGGCGCGCTTTTTGCGGCTGGCTTGATCGGTTACACATCGCGCTTCGTGCGGGAGAATAACCCTACTTGTTACCTAAAGAGCGCTTGCTGTAGCAGTCAGAATCGCGTAAAACTGTGAGCCGCTCAATGGCTACTAAAATAGAACACTATGCTTCAGGATAACCCGCTGCTAGCGCAGCTTAAACAGCAACTGCATTCTCAGACGCCGCGTGCAGAAGGCGTTGTCAAAGCCACGGAAAAAGGCTTTGGCTTCCTTGAAGTCGATGCACAGAAAAGCTACTTCATTCCACCTCCGCAGATGAAGAAAGTGATGCACGGCGACCGCGTCACGGCGGTTATTCACACTGAAAAAGATCGTGAATCAGCCGAGCCAGAAGAACTCATCGAACCTTTCCTGACCCGCTTTGTGGGCCGGGTGCAAAAAAAAGACGACCGCTTAGCGATTGTGCCGGATCATCCTCTCTTAAAAGAGGCGATCCCCTGCCGCGCTGAACGCGGCGTTGAACACGACTTTAAAGAGGGTGACTGGGCCGTTGCACAGATGCGCCGTCATCCTCTGAAAGGCGATCGCGGTTTTTATGCTGAACTGACCCAGTTCATCACCTTTGGCGAGGATCATTTTGTTCCGTGGTGGGTAACGCTCGCCCGGCATAACCTGGAAAAAGAAGCGCCAAACGGCGTGGCCACCGAGATGCTCGATGAAGGCCTCGAACGTCGCGATTTGACGGCGCTGAGCTTTGTTACCATCGACAGTGCCAGCACGGAAGATATGGATGATGCGCTGTATGCTGAAGAAGGCGCCGACGGTAAGCTGCATTTAACGGTGGCGATTGCCGATCCTACCGCGTGGATCGCTGAAGGCAGCAAGCTGGATAATTCCGCGAAAGTACGTGCTTTCACCAACTACCTGCCAGGCTTTAACATCCCGATGCTTCCGCGCGAGCTTTCAGACGATCTCTGCTCGCTGCGTGCCAATGAAATTCGCCCTGTCCTCGCCTGTCGCATGACCATTGCTGGCGATGGCACCATCGAAGACGACATTGAATTCTTTGCGGCAACCATCGAATCAAAAGCAAAACTGGTTTATGACGAAGTCTCTGACTGGCTGGAAAACACCGGCAGCTGGACACCGCCAGACGAGGCCATTGCACAGCAGATTCGTTTGCTGCATCGTGTCTGTCTTAACCGTAGCGAATGGCGTCAAACGCATGCGCTGGTCTTCAAAGACCGTCCTGATTATCGCTTCGTCCTGGGTGAGAAAGGCGAAGTGCTGGACATCGTGGCCGAACCGCGTCGTATCGCTAACCGCATCGTTGAAGAGTCCATGATTTCGGCCAACATCTGTGCGGCACGTATCCTGCGCGACAAACTCGGCTTTGGTATCTACAACGTGCATACCGGTTTCGATCCGGCCAATACGGAAGCACTGGCCGCCCTCCTGAAAAATCATGATGTGCATGTCGATCCTCAAGAGGTGCTGACGCTGGAAGGCTTCTGTAAATTGCGTCGCGAACTGGATGCCCAACCGTCCGGTTTCCTGGACAGCCGTATTCGCCGCTTCCAGTCCTATGCGGAAATCAGCACCGAACCTGGCCCGCACTTTGGACTGGGTCTCGAAGCGTATGCGACCTGGACCTCGCCGATCCGTAAGTATGGCGACATGGTTAACCACCGCCTGCTGAAAGCGATCGTGAAAGGTGAAACCATTGCGCGTCCACAGGATGAAGCCACCGTGCAGATGGCAGAACGTCGTCGCCTGAATCGTATGGCGGAGCGTGACGTGGGAGACTGGCTGTATGCCCGCTTCCTGAAGGATAAAGCCGGTACAGACACGCGCTTTGCTGCTGAGATTATCGATATCAGCCGTGGCGGGATGCGTGTGCGTCTGGTGGATAACGGTGCCGTTGCCTTTATCCCTGCTCCGTTCCTGCATGCCGTCCGGGATGAACTGGTTTGCAGCCAGGAAAATGGCTCGGTGCAGATTAAAGGCGAAACCGTCTATAAAGTCACGGATGTGATTGATGTCACTATCGCTGAAGTTCGTATGGAAACGCGTAGCGTGATTGCGCGCCCGGTCGCCTGATAACCGATTAAAATGTCGGCTTTTTCGTTTACGGGAAAGCCGACATTTCTCTTTACCTCATAAACCTCGCACTCATCACTTTTTATCAATATTTTCCGCTTTTACCCCGCAAAAACAAACGCCGTTATCTACAGTAAAAGAGCATGGTCATCGTTGGTTACTCGAATTATTATCCACTTGTATCATTTTGCTCATATCTCCTCAAAAATGAAGAACGAAGGGAAAAACAATAAGTTCAACTCGATTCTACCGTTTCGTTGTAGCGGAAAACTCGAAGTGAAATGAATAAATTTGCGCCATTGAGCGAGGTCGGAAGAAAGCATGATTGACGAACTTGAGCATAACTTGCTGTTTCGTTACATGGGGACGCACAGTCCCTGGTGGCGGCTTTCCGCAGACAGTAATGCTTTGCATCTGGCCGCCAGTGAAAGTGCAGATATCACCCAGGTGGTGGCGTTAAATGACGATCAGGCAGAGCTGATTCGTCAATTAACCGTTATTACCTCCAGCATCACCATGACGCTTTCCCTTTACGGTACAGATGTTCCTGTTCATCTCGTTGGGCGCAAAATTACTAAAAAAGAGTGGGCGGGCACCGCCTCCGCGTGGAACGATACCCCTTCTGTTGCGCGCGATCTTGCGCAGGGACTCTCTTTTGCCGAACAGGTGGTTTCCGAAGCTAACTCCGTCATCGTCATTCTCGATCAACAAGGCAATATTCAACGTTTTAATCGTCTGTGCGAAGAATACACAGGCCTGAAAGAACAGGAAGTCATTGGACAAAACGTCTTTAAGCTCTTTATGAGCCGCAGCGAAGCGGCCGCCTCAAAACGCAATATCAGCGGTTTTTTCCGTAATGGCAGTTCGTACGAAGTTGAGCGCTGGATTAAGACGCGTAAAGGGCAACGATTGTTTCTGTTCAGAAATAAATTCGTCCACAGCGGCAGCGGGAAAAATGAAATCTTTCTCATCTGTTCTGGCACCGATATCACCGAAGAACGACGTGCCCAGGAGCGGTTACGCGTTCTGGCTAACACCGACACCATCACCGGCCTTCCCAACCGTAACGCAATACACGACCTGATCAGCGATGCTATCGCCAGCCGGGGTGAAACCCAGGTGGGCGTTGTCTATCTCGATCTCGATAACTTTAAGAAAGTGAATGACGCCTACGGTCATATGTTTGGCGATCAGTTATTGCAGGCGGTGGCATTGGCCATCCTGAGTTGTCTGGATGAGGGCCAGGTCCTGGCGCGACTTGGCGGGGATGAATTTATCGTCCTTGCCACCGACACCTCCCAGGGTTCACTGGAGGCGATGGCATCGCGTATTCTGACGCGTTTGCGCCAGCCATTCCGCATCGGCCTTATTGAGATCTACACGGGCTGCTCGCTGGGGATCGCCCTCGCGCCTCAGCACGGTACCGATCGCGAGAGCGTAATCCGTAACGCGGATACCGCGATGTATACCGCGAAAGAGAGCGGACGCGGTAAGTTTACGGTCTTCTCCCCTGAGATGAATCAACGGGTGTTTGAGTATCTTTGGCTGGACACCAACCTGCGTAAAGCCCTGGATAACGACCAGCTGCTGATTCACTATCAGCCCAAAATAACCTGGCGGGGAGAGGTCAGAAGTCTGGAGGCACTGGTTCGCTGGCAGTCCCCGGAACGAGGTTTAATCCCCCCGCTGGAGTTTATCTCCTACGCGGAAGAGTCTGGTCTTATAGTCCCCCTTGGACGGTGGGTGATGCTGGATGTTGTTCAGCAAGTGGCAAAATGGCGAGACAAAGGGATTAATCTGCGCGTGGCGGTTAACGTTTCTGCCCGACAACTGGCCGATCAGACTATTTTTAGCGACCTTAAACAGGCACTGAAAGATCTTCATTTTGAATATTGCCCCATCGATGTCGAATTAACCGAAAGCTGCCTCATTGAAAATGAGGAGCTGGCGCTTTCCGTGATCCAACAATTTAGTCAGTTAGGGGCACAAATACACCTTGATGACTTTGGCACGGGATACTCCTCTCTGTCGCAGCTGGCACGTTTCCCCATTGATGCCATCAAACTCGATCAGCTGTTCGTGCGCGATATTCACAAACAATCTATCTCTCAGTCACTGGTGCGCGCTATTGTCGCAGTAGCCCAGGCACTGAATCTGCAGGTGATTGCAGAAGGCGTCGAAAGTGCAAAAGAAGACGCCTTTCTGACGAAGAATGGCGTCAACGAACGGCAGGGTTTTTTATTTGCTAAGCCCATGCCCGCTGCCTCATTCGAGCGATGGTTTAAACGCTATCAGGCCAAAAATAAACGTTAGCTGGCTTTACGCATACCCGCTGCCTGATGGCGATTTTGCAGCATGACGAGACGTTCCATATAGGCAATGTCCTTAGGCTCCAGACAAAACGCCGCGTCGACCCAATCTTCCGTGATATCCATTAACTCACTACGTGGCAGCTGTAACACGCGTGCACGGGCACGTAGCATGGCCCTGACGCCGTTCATTTTCGGCTGTAAGGTATCGATAAACGTTCTTGTCGCCAAATAACCTTGTCCTGGCTCAAACAGAACGTCCACCAGACCGCGCTGTTCGTACCATTCTGCGGTATGAGATTCACCTTTATAAATCAGGTCTTCAGCGAGTTTCATGCCTGCGCGTCGTGCCACCAGTGAATATCCGCCCATGCCCGGAAACAGATTAAAGGCGATTTCCGGGAATCCAAGGCGAGCATCGCTTTGCCCCAGCACAAAATGGTGTGCCAGTGCCGCCTCAAATCCTCCTCCGAGCGCGCTTCCCTCTACCATGGCTAAGGTAATGGCCCCGGTATCGAATCCGCGCGAAGCGGCATGGACACAGTCAACGCAGGCTCGCGCATACGCTCGTAACGCCTCGCGGCGCCCGTTCTGAATACACTCGACAAAAAAGCGTAAATCCCCGCCTGTATTGTACATGTCAGGCACCAGCGAACCGGTCACCCAAAAATCCACGACAAATCCCGATTGCCTGACCAGCCATGACATATTCATGATTTCTTCAATTAAGGCATGGTTGAAACAAGGGCGTGGCTGAGCACGCAACATCATCCAGACGGTGTGCCGCTCCTCTTCGTAATAGCCTGCGAGTTGAGTGAATCGTTCTGTGTCAGTGAACAATTTAATGGTGGCTTGCTCGAGAGTCATAGTCTATTTCCTCTTCGTTTAAAGCGCGTTGCGCGCAGATTTAGACTAATCCACTCCCCAGGCTCCCTGATATGAAGAGCTGAATTTATCACTGACATTTATCTCTTTTACGTCACGCGTTTTTTCCCTTCTCTTTTGCAGCCAATTTCTGCATCATTGAAATTATTCACTTTTCATTCAAAGGATGACACGATGGCTGAGATTGATGCACAGAAGGTGGCACAACGTATTGATACTGTGCTGGATATTCTTGTCGCGGGCGATTATCACTCTGCAATCCGCAATCTTGAGATCTTAAAATCTGAATTGTTGGCTCAGGGCGAAGCAGACCCCGCGTCGAATGCTGCTCAACCCAAAGCGCCGTGGGAAGTTTAATTAACCCCGCCAACATCGATTTGCTTATTTTCAACCAGCGGCCTGTGCCGTCTTGATATGGATGCTATGAATTCCCGACAACAAATCATTCTGCAGATGGTGATCGACAAAGGACGCGTGAGCGTCGTCGAACTGGCTAAAACGACCGGCGTTTCAGAGGTCACCATACGTCAGGATCTGAACCTGCTGGAAAAACAGAGTTACCTTCGCCGTGCCCACGGTTATGCCGTGCCCATAGACAGTGAAGACGTTGAAACACGAATGATGAACAACTTTGCCCTGAAACGAGAACTCGCAAACTTTGCGGCGTCTCTGGTCAATAATGGCGAGACCGTATTTATCGAAAATGGAAGCAGCAACGCCCTGCTGGCCCGTACGCTTGCTGAACAAAAAGATGTGACGATCATTACCGTAAGCAGTTATATCGCCCATCTGCTGAAAGAGACGCCGTGTGAAGTGGTTCTTCTCGGCGGTATCTATCAGAAGAAAAGCGAGAGCATGGTTGGGCCGCTAACCCGCCAGTTTGTACAGCAGGTTCATTTCAGCAAAGCCTTTATTGGCATCGACGGCTGGCAGGCAGAAACGGGCTTTACCGGTCGGGATATGATGCGTTCAGACGTGGTGAACGCCGTGCTGGAAAAAGGTTGCGAAGCCATCGTGCTGAGCGACAGCTCTAAATTTGGTGCCGTCCATCCCTATACCATGGGCCCGGTCTCCCGATTCAGTCGCGTCATTACGGATAATCGCCTCAGTGAAACCGATCGTGCACAGCTCCAGCGTGACGGTCTGCAGGTTGATATCGTTTAGTCCCTCCCGCACTCAATACGCCCGTAGACACGGGCGTATTTCCACACTGTTTATCTGAGATTAATCCGAGCCTCCATTTAAGATTATTTACCTGTCGAAATAACCTCAAAAATTTAGAATTAATGTTAGCGATATAACAGGAAGTGACTATCACCCGCGTGATTTTGTAACGCCTGTGCTAACAGCTTTCACAGAAAATGCATCGTTAAGTATTCAGATTGGCTATACTTATAGAGAACTTCTTTCTGTGAATCGATAATTCAGGAGAAAGTAATATGTTTTTAACCAGCAAAAAAATGACCGCAGCAGTTTTAGCCGTAGCCCTTGCCATGTCTCTGAGCGCGTGTTCTAACTGGTCTAAACGTGACCGTAACACGGCGATCGGTGCGGGTGCTGGTGCTCTCGGTGGCGCAGTATTAACCGACGGTAGCACACTGGGCACATTAGGTGGTGCTGCAGTAGGTGGTGTTATCGGTCACCAGGTGGGCAAATAATTCCTGAGCGGGAATTCTCATCGGGTTTGATTATTTCAGAACGATTTTTCTGACTTACGCACCAATAATTAAAAGCCACGGTCTCGACCGTGGCTTTTTGCATTAACCGCCCGCCAGTTTGACCTTCATGCCTTTTGCTTCCAGCAGGGATTTAATAAGATCGCGCTTATCGCCCTGAATCTCGATCACGCCATCTTTAACTGCACCGCCACAGCCACATTTCTTTTTCAGCTCGGCCGCGAGTTTAACCAACCCTGCTTCATCTTCGTCAATACCGGTAATCAGGCAAACGCCCTTTCCTTTGCGACCGCTGGTCTGGCGTTGAATGCGGACAATACCATCGCCTTTAGGCCGTTCAACCGCCGCTTTTGGCTCGTCGATGCGCCCGGACTCGGTGGAATAGACGAGACGACTGTTTGCGTCACTCATGCCGCCCCCTTATTTAATGAGGCGTTGATAGCCTTCAGGGTCGCTGCCGGGTCTGCCGCTTGTGTCACAGGACGACCGATCACCATGTAATCCACACCCGCTGCGAGAGCCTGTTCCGGTGTCATAATGCGGCGCTGATCGCCTGCATCGCTCCCCTGAGGACGAATGCCCGGCGTGACCAGTTTAAATGCCTGGCCCAGCTCAGATTTAAAACGGACAGCTTCCTGTGCAGAACAGACCACCCCATCAAGACCACAATTTTGCGTCAGACGGGCCAGACGTTCTGCATGCTCGGCGGGTGACAACGTCACGCCAAGGTCAAGAAGGTCGCTCGCTTCCATACTGGTCAATATCGTGACTGCAATCAGCAATGGGGCATCGTTTCCAAAGGGAAGTAAGGCTTCACGCGCAGCCGTCATCATACGCGCCCCGCCGGAGGCATGAACATTCACCATCCAGACTCCCAGTTCAGCTGCTGCGGCAACGGCGTGAGCAGTGGTGTTCGGGATATCGTGAAATTTTAAATCGAGAAAGATATCAAAACCACGCTGCTGCAGGTCGCGAACAATTTGTGGTCCAAAGAGTGTGAACATCTCTTTGCCGACTTTCAGACGGCAATCGCGCGGGTCGATACGGTCGACAAAGGCAAGTGCGCTGTCGCGATTGTTATAATCAAGCGCAACGACAACAGGTGATTCAGTAACTACGCGGGAAGAAGAGGATGCAACAGACGTCATGACCAGCCCTTTTCGTCTATGGGCGCCGCTGTGGCGCGGGATAGATAAACGGCGAGCATTCTACCTGCCAGCGCAGCAAATTGACAGAATCCATTTCCACCTTGCCAGGCTGATAGCCGCACGGTGCTGCAAAAAAGTTTAAAAACGCCATTAGTATGTTGTAACTAATATGCGGACTTTTTAAAAACTACTGCCCGTCCAGACCCCGTATAGGCTTGATAGTCGACCAGGCCTTACAGGATGGACAGTGCCAGTAAAGCGTATAAGCGGTAAAACCACACTTCAGGCAACGATAACGGGGTTTACTGCGGATCTGCTCACCAACCATATCACGGAGCGCCATCAGGCTCTCTTTCGCTCGCCCTTCTTCCGCTTCATTCAGGTGGTAGTCCATCAGCTTGTGGAAGACCCGCATCGTTGGATGGCGTTGTAGCTGTCGTGTAATGAACACCTGCGCAGTGTCCCCGCCTTCGTGATGATCAACAACATCGGCCAGCATCAGCTCGGCGGTTGCGCCTGTGTTCTCTTCGACACAACGGCGCAGGAAAGTCACCCACTCATTCGGCTTGTCCAGCTGCTGATAACACGTTTGCAGCATCTCCAGCGTTTCGCTGACCAGCTCTTTATCTTGTTCGATCACCCGCAACAGGCAGTCAACGGCTTTGGCATATTCCCCTTTCGTCATGAACACGCGCCCCATCATAATGGACACGCGCGCGCTGTTACGATCGGCGGAAGCGCCCTTTTTCAGCAACGCCATGGCTTTATCCATGTCGTCATTACCCATCTGCTGCAGTGCCAGCTCGCAGTAAAAATGGGCGATCTCCACGCGCTGCTTATCTTTACCTAATTTCACCAGGCGTTCAGCGGTATCAATCGCTTTCAGCCAGTCGCTGGTGGCCTGATAAATTTGTAAAAGCTGCTGGAGTGCGCTGACACGGAATTCGGTTTCATCCACTAACTGGCTGAACATGTCCTCAGCGCGATCGTAAAGGCCCGCAGCCATATAATCACGGCCCAGCTGCTGTACCGCCAGCAAACGCTGGTCATAGGTCAGCGAGGCGCTTTCCATTAAGGTCTGGTGAATACGAATGGCGCGGTCAACTTCGCCACGAGAGCGGAAGAGATTACCCAGCGTTAGATGCGCTTCAACGGTGCCAGTATCCTCTTTGAGCATATCAAGGAAGAGGTCTACCGCTTTGTCCTGTTGATTGCTGAGAAGGAAGTTGACCCCGGCCACGTAATCACGGGACAGCCGGTTAGCTTCATCCTGCTTTGTTTGTTGCGCACTTCTGCGTCCCATATACCAGCCATAGGCTGCCGCTATAGGCAAAAGCAGAAACAACAACTCCAGCATAGTCGATTATTCCTTCACGACCGGCACACCCGTATTTACCGGCACGTCTGTCGCCGGTGCAATGTGGTGTTCGAGACGTTTGATTTTACGCTCAGCGCGCGCAAGCGAAACACGGACTTTTAGCCAGAACACGCCACATACCAGCCAGCCGATAACAAATCCTGCGGCAAACAAAACAGCTAGCAGCGTGGAAACCCGATACTCGCCCTGCGCCAGCAGATAATTGAAAGTGACCTGTTGATCGTTTTGCGCACCCAGTGTGACGGAGATGACAAAAATCGCTAATACCAGTAAGAAAATGAGTAAATATTTCACATGACTTCCCGTTATGTGGTTCAAGCGAATAAAGTGTGTTCAACTTACCGCAATCAGCCTTATAAACTACCATTTTAGTGACGAGCGCGAAACGTAAAAAGTGACGCGCTCATGCAAGATCTTTGGGCTAAATGCTGATTATCAACCGTCAGGAAGTTTCTTGCTCCCTTTCGGCTATTTCTTTGTTCTCTTCCGGCGGCGGCGTAAGCGGTCCGCAGAGTCTTTGCGCAAGCCAGGTCGCGAAGGTGACCAGCAGCCAGGAGATGGCCGTGGCGACCATTAAATCCTGTGGCCAGTGCATCCCCAGCAGCAAGCGGCTTCCCATTACGCTTGTTGCCCAGACCAGTAACACTACGATGGTTATCGTGCGTCGACGCGGCCACAGCAATCCCACGCCCAGCAGCGCCCAACTGGCGGCAAACATGGTATGCCCTGAAGGAAACGCAAAGCCGGTCTCTTTTTGCCAGTGCTGGCGTAAAAATTTCGGAACAGTCTGCTCCTGCGCAAGCTGCTCTTTAACCAGATGGCTTCGCTCTTTACGCTTTAAATTGTAGAAGGTCTCGACCGGAATATGGTGCGTTTCTTCCAGCCAGACCACAAATGGTCGGGGTTCCTGAACGTAATCTTTCACCCAGGACTTGACCCCCTGCCCAACCAGGATCGCCCCGCCAAGGATAACAAACAGCATGATGGCCGGACGCAAACGGAACCGCAGGCACCACAAGAACCAGGCGCAAAGGAGACCGTGAGTGATGATTCCCCAGGGCTGAGTGACCGTTTCCGTTATCCAGTAGAGTGCCTTAAGCCATCCTGTATGGTGGCCCGGTTGCCAGGCCCAGCCTGATAGCCATACCACTGCAGGCATGATCAGCAGGATTGCGGCACCTGCCGCCGTACGACGGGCAATTAACAGCATGTTGTCTCCTTTTTCACTAAGCTCAACAATCATAACTGAAATTTATCGATGCGGGGATATGTCGGATTGTGCGTTTAACGTTCGTATAGCATGGCCGCAACTAGGTGAACGCCTGTTGCTTGTGGCAAAATAGACGCAAATAAACGCCGAAGGGCGACAGACACGAAACGTGTCAGCATACTCTGGAGAATCACATGCAGCTTAAACGTGTGGCAGAAGCCAATCTGCCAACCCCATGGGGCGATTTCCTGATGGTGGGTTTTGAAGAACTGGCAACCGGGCAAGATCACGTCGCGCTGGTGTTTGGAGACATCTCGGGGCAAACCCCGGTCCTGGCGCGTGTTCACTCTGAGTGTCTGACGGGCGATGCCCTGTTCAGCCTGCGCTGTGACTGCGGTTTTCAATTAGAAGCGGCTCTTTCGCACATTGCCGAGGAAGGTCGCGGCATCCTGCTTTATCACCGTCAGGAAGGCCGTAACATCGGTCTGTTGAATAAGATTCGTGCCTACGCGTTGCAGGATCAAGGCTATGACACCGTTGAAGCGAATCACCAGCTCGGCTTTGCCGCCGACGAACGTGATTTCACCTTGTGCGCGGATATGTTCAAGCTTCTGGGCGTTGATGAAGTGCGCCTTCTGACCAACAACCCACGCAAAGTGGAGATTTTGACAGAAGCGGGAATCAACATCGTTGAGCGCGTATCACTGATTGTGGGCCGCAATCCTAAGAACGAACATTACCTGGATACCAAAGCGGCGAAGATGGGGCATCTCCTCAGCGAATAAATTATCTGCCCGGCAAACACATTGCCGGGCAGGACCTTACTGCATCAATTCAGCATATTACGAATCACATAATGCAATATGCCGTCGTTCTGGTAATAGGTCAGCTCGGTCGCCGTATCAATTCGACAGCGGCATTCAAGCACTTCCGTTTTCCCATCCGCACGCGTTAATTGCACCGGCACCGTGGCGCCAGGTGTCAGGCTCTGCAACGCATGGATATCGATGCACTCTTCTCCTGTCAGCCCCAGCGTTTTACGGGTCACACCTTGTGGGAATTCCAGCGGTAAAATCCCCATCCCGATCAGATTAGAACGGTGTATACGTTCAAACGACTCGGCAATCACGACGCGCACGCCTAAAAGTCGTGGACCTTTAGCAGCCCAGTCTCGACTGGAGCCGGACCCGTACTCTTTACCCGCAAGTACCGCCAGAGGCGTGCCTTCCTGCTGGTATTTCATGGCCGCATCGTAAATCGAGATCACTTCAGCACCAGGCAAGTGACGCGTCATGCCCCCTTCCACACCGGGAACCATTTCGTTACGGATACGAATGTTGGCAAAGGTGCCGCGCATCATCACTTCATGGTTACCACGACGCGAACCGTAGGAGTTAAAATCACGGCGTTCAACGCCACGGCTTTGCAAATAACGTCCCGCTGGGCTGTCGGCTTTGATACTCCCTGCCGGCGAAATATGGTCAGTGGTGACCGAATCCCCCAGCATGGCGAGAATACGGGCGCCATGAATATCTTCCAGCGGTTTTGGCTGCGCCTCCATATCGTTGAAGAACGGCGATAAGCGAATATAGGTGGAATCATTCTGCCAGCCATAGGTATCTGAGCGCGTCACGTCGATGGATTTCCACTCTGGCGTGCCTTCAAACACCTCCGCATACTCTTTGCGGAACATATCCGTCGAGACTTTTTCCACCGCTCGGGCAATTTCCTGAGCAGAAGGCCAGATATCCTTCAGATACACAGGATCGCCTTTCCGATCGTGACCAAGCGGATCGGTCGCGAGGTTGATATTCATATTCCCTGCCAGCGCATAAGCAACGACCAGCGGCGGTGAGGCCAGCCAGTTGGTCTTGACGAGGGGATGAATACGGCCTTCAAAGTTACGGTTGCCGGAGAGCACAGCACCGACGGTCAAATCCCCCTGCTTAATCGCTTGCTCAATCGGGTCCGGTAACGGACCGGAGTTACCGATGCAGGTCGTACACCCATACCCGACGAGGTTAAACCCCAGCTCATCAAGGTATGGCGTCAGCCGCGCCTGGGCCAGGTAATCCGATACCACTTTTGAACCCGGGGCCAACGAGGCTTTCACCCAGGGCTGGCGTTTCAGGCCCAGCGTCACCGCTTTTTTCGCCAGTAAACCGGCTGCCATCAGCACGCTGGGGTTTGAGGTATTAGTACAGGAGGTGATCGCCGCGATGACCACCGCGCCATCCGGCAGCTGATACTGATGCCCGTTCATAACATAGTCGACGGGGCGGTGATCTTTTTGCGCGGTATTCACTTCCAGTTCATTACTGGCCGCAAATGCTTTCGGGACATCTCCCAGGGATACGCGATCCTGCGGACGTTTTGGCCCTGCAAGGCTCGCTTCAACCTCGCCCATATCCAGCTCCAGCGTGCTGGTAAAGACAGGCTCATCACCGGTATTACGCCACATGCCTTGTGCTTTAGCATAGGCTTCAACCAATGCAACCTGCTCATCGCTTCGTCCGCTTAATTTCATGTATTCAAGCGTGACGCCATCAATCGGGAAGAAACCACAGGTTGCGCCGTATTCTGGTGCCATATTGGCAATGGTTGCCCGGTCAGCCAGGGGTAAAGAATCCAGACCGTCACCATAAAACTCAACGAATTTGCCCACGACGCCATGTTTACGCAGCATTTGCGTCACCGTCAGCACCAGGTCCGTTGCGGTAATCCCCTCGGATAATTTGCCCACCAGTTTAAAACCGACCACATCCGGGATCAGCATCGAGACGGGCTGACCAAGCATGGCAGCTTCTGCTTCAATACCGCCTACGCCCCAGCCAAGCACGCCCAGGCCATTAATCATGGTGGTATGCGAATCCGTCCCGACCAGCGTATCCGGGTAGGCGATCCACTCTTTATCCTGTAGCTCGCTCCAGACGGCTTTTCCCAGGTATTCCAGATTCACCTGGTGGCAGATCCCGGTGCCGGGTGGAACGACGCTGAAACGGCTGAAGGCCTGCTGGCCCCATTTGAGGAAAACGTAGCGTTCATGGTTACGTTCCATTTCGAGACGGACGTTTTCTTCAAAGGCGTCATCATCGCCGAAGTGGTCAACGGTGACGGAGTGGTCAATCACCAGATCAACTGGCGAAAGCGGGTTCACTTTTGCGGTATCGCCGCCAAGACGTTTGACGGCTTCGCGCATCGCCGCAAGATCGACGACGGCGGGAACGCCGGTAAAGTCCTGCATCAGGACCCTTGCCGGACGATAGGCAATTTCCCGGTCGGCGTGGGCATGTTCCAGCCACCCCGCCAGGGCATGAATGTCTTCTGCCGTGACGGACTCTTCATCCTGCCAGCGGAGTAAGTTTTCCATTAAGACTTTCAGGGACTTGGGGAGTCGCGAGATGTCTCCAAGTGTGTTAGCGGCCAACGGCAAGCTGTAGTAGTGGTAGGTCTTGTTCTCTGCCTGCAGCGTATCCTTACTGGCTTCGCGTAGGGTTAACGACATAAGCTCCTCCTTCATTACAGGGATACCCCGACTATCATCGGGGCTGTAATTAAAGATAACACAAACATGCCGTAACGTTTTGATAACAACCCAAATTGATAAACTGCCTGCCCGGGTTGATCAGAGAGCCAACAAAAAACCTCGCCGCAGCGAGGTTTTTACGTTTAGTTTAAGGCCAGCCAGATAAGCTGAGACCAGAACAGGATGGATACAGTGAAAGCGCCGATCCATGACCAGTATTTTGCGTTCTGTAGGATATTCATCATCATAACACCAGACTTTTATATATATACCGGACCGGGGGAATTCCCCATTCAATATTGCTGATGTGTATTTATTAAAGAGTACAAAAGTGCAGTCATTATTAACCCTTGGGGCTTAATGACTAAATTACTGTTTTTTAGGTTCGTCTTCCGCGAACATATCAATAAAGGCCTGCTGCTGTGCCGTCAGCTTCCATGAGGTTGGCACGCTTGTCGCAAGTACTTTACTTACTTTGCGATTGTCGTCACATGGGCGACACAATTTCTTAACCCGTTCAACCTGCAACAGAGCTGCCATATTCATCCCCAATATTTCCAGACCAGTAACGCCACCACCACCCAAAACAGGGCGGAGCCAAGGAATACCGCCAGCCAGGCTTTACGTTTAAGCGCTGGGTCCCTTTGCGGCTCTTCACTTCCTGACGGCATTGCTAACCTCATACAATCGATATCGCTTATCATTTCGCTACCAAACAATCGGCATAAGTAATCATGACTGAGATAAATCCTAAAGAAACTTTAGTCGAAAAGCCAGCGAATTTACGTATGAAAACGTATGAAATATTCAATCTTTTGACATGAAATAAATAATTGGAACGTGGAATTTGCGTAGCGGGGAATTACTTTCTACTTTTGTCGCAAATTTGCGACAGTTTGCCCCTGACTTTCTAACGGTTATGCTGTTTAAACAGGGAGTAAATGCAGTTGATGATAATTCTAATTTAGCTTTAAGAAGGGTGAACGGTATCTTTCGCGGCCGGAAAGATACCGACGGTGATTATTTTTCAGGAAGCTTAATATCATTAAACATCGCTTCGATATCTTCATTCGATCGCAATGCCACGGCGGTATCAACCACATCACGGGTCAGGTGTGGCGCAAAGCGCTGAATAAAATCATACATATAGCTTCGCAGGAAGGTGCTGCGACGGAAACCAATTTTCGTGGTGCTGTGACTGAACACGTCATGGGCATCCAGGCGAACCAGGTCCGGATCCGAGACCGGATCGACTGCCATGCTCGCAATCACCCCAACGCCGAGGCCCAGGCGGACATAGGTTTTGATCACATCCGCATCGGTGGCGGTGAAAACGATACGTGGCGTTAAGCCAGCACGATTAAACGCCGTATCCAGTTCAGAACGTCCGGTAAACCCAAATGTGTAAGTCACCAGCGGATACTGCGCCAGCTCCTCAATGGTCACCGACCCTTTACCTGCCAGAGGGTGATCGGGCGTGACCACGATGGAACGGTTCCAGTGGTAACAAGGGAGCATAACGAGGTCATCATAGAGATGTAGCGCTTCGGTGGCGATGGCGAAATCCGCATTGCCCTTCGAGACGGCTTCGGCGATTTGCGTCGGTGACCCCTGATGCATATGTAGCGATACGCGAGGATAACGCTCGATAAACCCTTTAATGACGCCGGGAAGAGCATAACGAGCCTGTGTGTGGGTCGTCGCAATGTACAGGGAACCTTTATCCGGCCAGGTATGTTCCCCTGCCACGGATTTAATGGCGTCAACTTTCGAGAGAACTTCGCGGGCAATGCGGATAATCTCCTGCCCTGCGGGTGTCACCTGAGTCAGGTGCTTGCCGCTGCGGGCAAAAATCTGAATCCCAAGTTCATCTTCCAGCATGCGCACCTGTTTGCTGATGCCAGGCTGGGAGGTGTAAAGACCTTCTGCGGTGGAAGAGACGTTGAGATTGTGGTTAACCACCTCAACGATATAGCGAAGCTGCTGTAGTTTCATGCCAGACCATCCGATTGAGCGCACACGGGCAATCGCTTAAGACGATTTAATAATAAGAAATGGGTTAACTATAACCACTATATCATTTATATCCTGACTGTATAGTACGGATCAAAAAATAATAACAGTGCAATAAAAAAGGGCCGGATTTCCGGCCCTTCAAGAGGTAACTAACGGTAATTAAAGGTTATTTCTTACCTTCAACCCATTTACCGTCCACAAAGAATGCAGACCAGCCGGTCGCTTTACCCTCTTTCTCAGCGGCAACGTACTGCTGCTTCGTTTTGCGGCTAAAGCGGACAACGGTCTCGTTACCTTCAGGATCGGCCTGTGGCGCGTCTGCCAGATAGCGCAGTTTTTCCGGCAAGCGATCGCGGAAACGGTACAACTCAGCCACACGTGGCGCACGCGTTTCACGCGATTTCGGGAAGGTGTTGGCCGCAAGGAACACACCCGCAGCACCATCACGCAGCACGAAATAAGCGTCTGATTTCTCACACGGCAGTTCAGGCAGCGGAACCGGATCTTCTTTCGGCGGTGCCACTTCCCCGTTACGCAGGATTTTACGCGTGTTTTTACACTCGTCGTTGGTACAGGCCATGTACTTACCGAAACGCCCCATTCTCAGGTGCATTTCAGAACCACATTTTTCGCACTCAACGATTGGGCCGTCATAGCCCTTAATGCGGAACTCGCCTTCTTCGATCTCGTAACCGTCGCAGGTCGGGTTATTACCACAGACATGCAGCTTACGTTTAGGATCGATCAGATAGCTGTCCATCGCGGTGCCACATTTCTGGCAGCGGCGTTTTGCACGAAGCGCGTTGGTTTCCGCATCGTCGCCTTCCAGGACGTTAAGCACTTCGTTTTCAGGCACCAGATTAATGGTGGTTTTGCAGCGCTCTTTCGGCGGCAATGCATAACCCGAACAGCCCAGGAAGACCCCGGTGGTGGCTGTACGAATACCCATTTTACGACCACAGGTCGGGCAATCGATGCTGGTCATCACCATCTGATTAGGCTGCATACCGCCCTCTTCAGGATCCTTTTCCGCTTTATTTAACTGAAGCGTAAAGTCGCTGAAGAAGCTGTCGAGAACCTTTTTCCACTCCGCCTGATGATTGGCGACTTCGTCCAGACGATCTTCCATCTGTGCCGTAAAGTCGTAATTCATCAACTCGCGGAAGTTCTCTTCTAACCGGTCGGTGACAATTTCACCCATTTTTTCGGCATAGAAGCGACGGCTTTCAACACGGACGTAACCGCGATCCTGGATGGTCGAAATAATCGAGGCGTAGGTCGACGGACGACCGATACCGCGTTTTTCCAGCTCTTTCACCAACGACGCTTCGCTGAAACGCGCAGGTGGCTTGGTAAAGTGCTGAGCAGGGAGCAGTTCCGTCAGGGACAGTTCGTCCCCTTTGTTCACGGCAGGCAGCGTGCGATCTTCATCGCCTTTACGCAGGGCTGGCATCACTTTCGTCCAGCCATCGAAGCGCAGAATACGGCCACGCGCTTTCAGGCGGAAATCACCTGCGCCAACGGTCAGCGTGGTGGAGTCGTATTTTGCCGGTGTCATCTGACAGGCAACAAACTGACGCCAGATAAGCTGATACAGCTTCTGTGCGTCGGCTTCCATATCTTTCAACGCTTCGGCCTGCACGGAGACGTCAGAAGGACGAATGGCTTCGTGCGCTTCCTGAGAGTTCTCTTTGCTGGCGTACTGAATCGGGCTTTCCGGCAGGTACTTTTTACCAAAATTGTCGCTGATGTAGTCGCGCAACATGGTCACCGCATCCTGGCTCAGATTGGTTGAGTCAGTACGCATATAGGTGATGTAACCGGCTTCATAAAGACGCTGTGCCATCATCATGGTTTTCTTCACGCCATAGCCCAGACGCGTACTTGCCGCCTGCTGGAGTGTAGAAGTAATGAATGGAGCACCCGGTTTACTGCTGGTCGGTTTATCTTCGCGATCCACCACCTGATAACGGGCTTTTTTCAGCAAGGCCACCGCAGCCATTGTCTGATCGCGGTTTTCAGGGCGGAACGCCTTATCATTCTGGTGTGTCACCTGCAGCGGCAACGCATCGCCGCCAGGGGTGGTGACGTTAGCGTCAATTTCCCAGAACTCTTCCGGGACGAACGCTTTTATTTCGCGTTCACGCTCAACCACCAGACGTACAGCAACGGACTGCACACGTCCGGCGGAGAGGCCACGGGCAATTTTCTTCCACAGCAGTGGGGATACCATGTAACCCACAACGCGGTCCATAAAGCGACGCGCCTGCTGGGCATTAACACGGTCAATATTCAGTTCACCCGGCTTTTCAAAGGCCTGGCGAATCGCATTCTTTGTGATCTCGTTAAAGACAACGCGGCTATAGCGTTTGTCATCACCACCGATAATTTCCCGCAGGTGCCATGCAATGGCCTCCCCTTCGCGGTCAAGGTCGGTTGCGAGATAGATATGGTCGGCTTTCTCTGCAAGCTGCTTCAGCTCGTTGACGACTTTTTCTTTCCCTGGCAGCACTTCGTACTGAGCCTGCCAGTCATGCCACGGATCGACACCCATTCGGTTGACGAGCGCACTACGTTCATCCTTTTTAGGCTTCTTAGCCCCTTTGGTGGAGGTAGAATCTGCGCTCTTTTTGCTGGCTGAGCCACTTGTCGGCAAATCGCGGATATGACCGACGCTGGACTTAACCACGTAGTCATTACCCAGATACTTATTGATCGTTTTGGCTTTTGCCGGGGACTCAACGATAACGAGAGCTTTACCCATATTCACCTTTACCTAATTTAATTCTTCCAGGAATACGCCGCACGTTGATTTCCCTTCCGCTAGCGACGAGCCATGTATATTGCGACGACGCCAGGGGATATCAACCCCTTTTTCTGAATGGACGCGCTCTAAGATGCGTCCAGGCGATTGAGTTATCGGGCTTTTTTCTCGCACTGAAGTGACTATGCGACGAGCTTTGGGTCGAATGTCAAGCAATTCTGTTGCCAGAATGACGAAAGCGCACACTGTACCTGATAAAATCTGTTACGCAACTTTATTAGCATGCAAAAGCAAATCGCGCCAGCTCAGCACCTTTGCTCTAGCCCCTCAAAAAACAGGGAAAATTTGCCCATGGTGCCGGTCGGGCGTAGACTAATGTCACTGTTTAAGGAGTGGAATATGCAGCAAAGTACTCAACCCATCGATCGCGTGACACTGCTTCTCGAAGCCAACAAACTGATCCGTGAACACGAAGACACGCTGGCCGGTATAGAAGCCACGGGTGTTGAACAGCGCAACGGCGTGCTGGTGTTTAGTGGAGAATACTATCTTGATGAACAAGGTCTCCCGACGCCCAAAAGCACGGCGGTGTTCAACATGTTCAAATACCTGGCGCATACCCTCTCTGAGAAGTATCACCTGGTCGATTAAACAAAACGCGAGGCAGATGCCTCGCGTTTTTGTCTGCTCTTAGAGGAGCGGTTTCTGGCCTCTCTGTAGCCAGCGCAGCAACAGACGATCAGCACTTTCGGCCGCGCTGTTGGTGAATCTGTCGAGCAATCTTTTACGCTGGGTATAGCGCACGCCAATAAGCTCGCGCCCCTCCATCAGTCCCAGTAACAGATCGTCACTCGTCCCCACCTCGTCAATCAGCCCTTTTTCCCGGGCCTGCATTCCGTACCAGTGCTCACCCGTAGCCACCTGTTCAATATCCAGAGACGGACGCATACGTTTGACAAAATCCTTGAACAGGAGATGCGTTTCGTTGAGATCCTCACGGAATTTCTGTCGCCCTTCTTCGGTGTTTTCACCCAACAGGGTCAGGGTCCGTTTATACTGCCCTGCGGTATGCAGCTCAATATCGATCTCTTTGTTTTTCAGGAAGCGGTTAAAGTTCGGGATCTGTGCCACTACGCCAATCGAACCTAAAATGGCAAACGGCGCGGCAACGATTTTATCAGCCACACAGGCCATCATATAGCCTCCGCTTGCCGCCACCTTATCAACGGCCACGGTGAGAGGAATATTCTTCTCACGTAAACGCTGCAGTTGCGACGCGGCCAGGCCATAGCCATGCACCACGCCGCCAGGGCTTTCAAGACGTAAAACGACCTGATCTTCAGGTTTTGCCACCGCCATCACTGCCGTCACTTCTTCCCGCAGCGAGGTGACTTCGTGCGCATCCATACTGCCTTTAAAATCGAGAACATAGACACGTGGTTTGAGGGCTGTCTGTTGCCCTTGTTTGGCTTTTGCTTTCGCCGCTTTTTCATCCTGCTTGTGCTTTTTCTTTTGAGCCTTATGCCACAGCTTTTGCTGGTGTCCATCCAGCAACCCAACGGACATATCTTCCTGCATCTCCTTATATTGCTCACTTAAGCGGGTAATACGTAATTCACCCCGCTGACGCTTTCGCTGCGCCAGATTCACCACCAGGACTGCGATGACGGCGATCGCGACAACCACCGTCGCGATTTTTGCCAGAAACAAACCATACTCAGAAAGTAACTCCACGTGTTCCACCTTGATTTAGCCACGACTTTGTCAAGCTCAGTGTACAACAGCCTAAACCAGGCGTCTCGTTTGCGACACCTGAGTTGCGAGGCGTTTTCAGAAATGCGTCAATCGCCATGAAATCATTGCAAATTGTTAATTTGGAAGCCTTATCTCCTGTAGACTGATTGAAATCACGCGCCATTTCGGGCATAAACCCAAAAAAGCGAAAAGAACAGAAGGCGTAGCAGCGCGTGCATCGCGCCACAGGAGTCACCGTGCACTATCAACCGCAAAAAGATCTACTGCAGAACCGCATCATTCTGGTCACCGGCGCCAGCGACGGGATTGGTCGGGAAGCCGCCCTGACCTACTCACAATACGGCGCAAGGCTCGTGCTGCTTGGTCGCAATGAAGATAAACTGCGCCAGGTGGCCCAGGAGATCGCTGATGCAGGCGGTGCCCCAGCGCGTACCTTCACCCTCGATCTGCTGACCTGTACTCCCGAAACCTGCCGTGAACTGGCCCAGCGCATCGCTGAACACTATCCACGCCTTGATGGCGTTTTACACAATGCGGGGCTGCTGGGTGATGTCTGTCCTATGGATAAGCAGAACCCGGATGTCTGGCAACAGGTGATGCAGGTGAATGTAAATGGCACCTTCTTCCTGACTCAAGCACTCCTTCCTTTATTACTCAAGTCTGATTCCGGATCGCTGGTCTTTACCTCATCCAGCGTGGGCCGTGAAGGCCGCGCAAACTGGGGAGCTTATGCGGCATCTAAATTTGCCACTGAAGGGATGATGCAGGTCCTGGCGGAGGAGTATCAAAACCAGACGCTTCGCGTTAATTGCATTAATCCGGGCGGCACGCGCACCAAAATGCGCGCCAGCGCTTTCCCGACCGAAGACCCACAAAAGCTTAAAACCCCGGCCGATATTATGCCGCTCTATTTGTGGTTGATGGGTGACGATAGCCGCCGTAAAACCGGTATGACCTTTGATGCCCAACCGGGCCGTAAACCAGGGATTTCGCAATGAGTGAAGATCGTCACCAGCAGCGCCAGCAGCGTCTTAAAGAGCAGGTTGATGCGCGTGTCGCGGCCGCACAGCAGGAACGCGGTATCGTCATCGTGTTCACGGGCAATGGCAAAGGGAAAACAACCGCCGCGTTTGGCACAGCGACCCGTGCCGTCGGCCACGGACAAAAAGTGGGCGTCGTGCAATTTATCAAGGGTGAATGGCCCAACGGTGAGCGTAATCTGCTTGAGCCGCACGGCGTTGAATTTCAAGTGATGGCCACCGGTTTTACCTGGGATACACAAAATCGCGAAAGCGACACTGCCGCCTGCCTCGCCGTCTGGGAGCATGGCAAAAGAATGCTCGCCAATCCGGATATAAATATGGTCGTGCTGGATGAGATCACCTATATGGTGGCCTACGATTATCTGCCGCTTGAGGAGGTGATGCAGACGTTAAAAGCGCGGCCTTCTCACCAGACGGTCATTATTACGGGCCGTGGTTGCCACCGGGATATTCTGGATTACGCGGACACGGTCAGCGAACTTCGGCCGGTGAAACACGCGTTTGATGCGGGCATAAAAGCGCAGATTGGCATCGACTACTAATAAAAAACCCGGCAGCGCCGGGTTTTTTTACGTTAACCGTTGTTGTTACGGCTACCGGAGCGACGCCCGGTACTGACCTGAGTATGGCGTTTCACCGCACGACGAATCTGATTCGCCTTCACGCGACGACGATCTTTCTCAACCGCCACTTTAGACGTGGTTTCCGGCGTCAGGCCTACCAGCTCGCGCAGGTAGTTCGTCTGGGTTAAATCAAGCTCGGTGTACCCGCCGCGCGGCAGCCCTTTAGGCAGCAAAATATCGCCGTAGCGAACGCGGATCAGTCGGCTCACCTGCACGCCAACCGCTTCCCAAAGACGACGAACCTCACGGTTACGGCCTTCAGTGAGGGTCACGTTATACCACTGGTTAATCCCTTCACCACCGGTAAATTTAATGGTTTTAAAGGCGGCCGGGCCGTCTTCAAGCTGCACGCCACGCGACAGATCGCGCAGTTTATTTTCGTCAACTTCACCAAATACACGCACCGCGTATTCACGTTCAACTTCACGGCTTGGGTGCATCAGGCGGTTCGCCAGTTCACCGTCGGTGGTGAACAACAGCAGGCCGCAGGTATTCACATCCAGACGCCCAACGGCAATCCAGCGTGCGCCACGCAGTTTAGGCAGGCGGTCAAATACCGTCGGACGGCCTTCAGGATCGTTGCGAGTACACAACTCACCCTCAGGTTTGTAGTACGCCAGCACGCGGCAAATCTGCTCTGCAGACTCTTTAACTGAGATGACATGTCCGTCGAGACGGATCTTCATCCCAGGGACGATTTCCACGCGATCGCCCAGCTTGGCAATTTTGCCATCTACGCTGACACGACCGGCTTCAATAATCGTTTCGATTTCACGGCGTGAACCGTGGCCGGCGCGCGCCAGCACTTTCTGTAATTTTTCGCTCATTGAGCATCCTTCAGGTGTCGCCTTCACAGGCGTCGAATAGGGTCAATTATCGCGGCAGGGCCGCAATAATGATGGCCGCGTAGTATAGCGACTTACAGGATTACAAGAAAGGTTTAACGTCGCCCACACCTTCACGAATCACTTCCGGAGCTTCTTCGGTGAGATCAACCACCGTGGTGGGCTGTTGCCCCAGATAGCCGCCGTGAATCACCAGGTCAACGACCTTCTCCAGACGATCCTTGATTTCATCGGGGTCGGACTCGGTAAAGTCGCTGCCCGGTAACATTAATGACGTGGACAACATGGGTTCGCCCAGCGTTTCAAGCAGCGCCTGAGCAATGGGATTAGACGGAACGCGCATCCCGATGGTTTTTCGTTTTTCCTGTAGCAGGCGACGAGGAACTTCTTTCGTCCCTTTCAGAATAAAGGTGTAGTTGCCCGGCGTATTGTTCTTGATGAGACGAAACGCCACGTTATCGACATAGGCATAGGTCGATAACTCTGACAGATCGCGACACATCAACGTAAAGTTGTGGCCGTTCGGCAACTGGCGAATCCGACAAATCCTCTCCATTGCACCTTTATCTTCAATTTTGCATCCCAGCGCGTAGCCCGAATCCGTGGGATAGACAATGACGCCCCCTTTGCGGACGATCTCGACGGCCTGATTAATCAGGCGTGGCTGCGGATTATCTGGATGAATATAGAAAAACTGACTCATACTTCCCTCTCTTCAAATTGGTGCTGCGGCTGTTCCCAGAGCTGCCAGACCGGCTCCACGCCTGCGGGCAACCAGAGCTTACGCCCCAGTTCAATCCACGCACAAGGCTGATGGAAATCAGACCCTTGTGATGCCAGTAATCCGTACTGGCGGGCATAGGTTGCCAGCTGTGTACGCTCATTGGGCGCCTGCTGACATTGCGAGACTTCCATCGCCTCTCCGCCGCATTCGGCAAAGTGTGCCAGCAGTCTTTTCAGCCACTTAGCGGAAAGGTTGTAGCGGCCCGGATGCGCCAGTACAGCCTTACCACCAGAATGATGAATGACATCAATAGCTTGTTTTATTGTACACCACTGCGGAGGAACGTAACCGGTTTTCCCGCGTGCCAGATATTTTTTAAAAACATCGGCAAAGTTATTCGCCTTTCCGGCGTCGACCAGAAAACGCGCAAAGTGACCGCGGGTCACAGCGCCCCCGTTAGCCAGCGCGTACGCCCCTTCCAGCGCCCCCGGAATTTGTGCTTTTTCGAGACGTTCGGCAATCAACACCGCGCGCTGGTGGCGACGTTCTTTTTGTTCGTTAAGAAATGCACACAGCAGGGGATGTTCAATATCGATGTTCAGACCCACGATATGGATCTCATGGTTTTCCCAGACGGTGGATATTTCCACGCCTGATACCAGGTTCAAGGGTATGCCACTGCGCAGGATCTCTGCCCGGGCAGCGGGAATAGCATCGGTAGTATCGTGATCGGTTATGGCCAGGGTACCCACCCGCATTTCCACGGCCCGATGAACAAGCGCTTCTGGCGTAAGCAGACCGTCAGAGGCCTGCGTATGGCTGTGTAAATCATAAATCACGGCGTATTTTGTTTCGCTCAAAGCGGTTCTCATCACAGGTTAATCGAATGCATTCATCCCATGATAACGGGTTGGGGCGAAATTCTGAAATCAAGGGTTGACAATACGCCATCGAACTAGTTAACTAGTACGCAAGTTCACACAACACAGGTATCTGAAAATGAGAGCACATTTCACTCTGCAAGGCTGGTGGCGCACTTCCTGAATTACGGGCAGTGTCATTCGTCTGCGAAATGCAAACAGATACCAGGCCCGCGAATAGCGGGCTTTTTTTGAACAGAATAAATGAGAATAACATCATGCAAACCGCCAAACCACATCTTGAGTTGCTGGCCTGCGACGCGGCTTACCGCCATAACCCCACCGCGCTGTTTCATCAGCTGTGCGGCGCGCGACCGGCAACCCTGCTGCTTGAATCAGCGGATATTGACAGCAAAGATGATCTGAAGAGCCTGTTACTCGTCGACAGCGCACTGCGCATTACCGCGCTGGGTGACACTGTCACTATTAAAGCCCTCTCGGAGAACGGTTCCGCCCTGCTTCCGTTATTGGATGCCGCTCTGCCTACGGGTATTGAGAATGAGCAGCGCCCGGACATGCGCGTTTTGCATTTCCCGCCCGTCAGCCAGCTGCTGGATGAAGATGCCCGTCTGTGCTCACTCTCTGTCTTCGATGCGTTTCGTCTTCTGCAAAACCTGGTTGAGGTGCCTGCAGATGAACGCGAAGCCATGTTCTTCGGCGGGCTGTTTGCGTATGACCTGGTCGCGGGTTTTGAAGCGTTACCGGAAACCGACCAGGGCAACAACTGCCCGGACTACTGTTTCTATCTGGCCGAAACGCTGCTGGTTATCGACCATAAAAAGAAAAGCACCCGTATTCAGGCCAGCCTGTTCACCCCGTCTGCCGCAGAAAAGCGTCGCCTTGAACATCGCATTGCCCAACTGCAGCAGCAGATGAATGAAGAGCCACCTGTGTTACCGGTGCAACACGTTGAACATATGCGCTGTGAAAGCAACCAGACCGATGACCAGTTTGGCGCGGTGGTGCGTCAGATGCAAAAAGCGATTCGCGCGGGCGAGATCTTCCAGGTGGTTCCTTCTCGTCGGTTCTCGTTGCCCTGCCCGTCTCCGCTGGCGGCCTATGATGTGCTGAAGAAGAGCAACCCCAGCCCGTACATGTTCTTTATGCAGGATAATGAATTCACTCTGTTTGGCGCGTCACCGGAAAGCTCTCTGAAATATGACGCCACCAGCCGCCAGATTGAGATCTATCCGATTGCCGGCACGCGTCCGCGTGGTCGCCACGCCGACGGAACCCTCGATCGCGATCTTGATAGCCGCATTGAGCTGGAGATGCGGACCGACCAAAAAGAGATGTCTGAGCATCTTATGCTGGTCGATCTGGCCCGAAACGACCTGGCCCGCATCTGCACCCCGGGGACACGTTATGTGGCGGATTTAACCAAAGTAGACCGTTACTCCTTTGTGATGCATTTGGTTTCTCGTGTCGTGGGGGAACTTCGTCGTGACCTCGACGTACTCCACGCGTACCGCGCCTGCATGAATATGGGAACCCTGAGCGGCGCACCGAAAGTCCGCGCCATGCAGCTTATCGCCGCAGCGGAAGGGCGACGCCGGGGAAGCTATGGCGGCGCTGTAGGGTACTTCACCGCGCATGGCGACCTGGATACCTGCATCGTCATCCGATCCGCCTATGTTGAGGACGGTATTGCCACCGTCCAGGCCGGTGCAGGCGTTGTTCTGGATTCTGTTCCACAGTCTGAAGCTGACGAAACGCGTAATAAAGCACGTGCGGTAGTGCGCGCGATTGCCACTGCACACCATGCACAGGAGACTTTCTGATGGCTGACATTCTGCTTCTCGATAACATCGACTCCTTTACCTACAATCTTGCAGACCAGCTTCGTGCCACTGGGCATAACGTAGTGATTTACCGTAACCATGTCCCTGCGCAGACGTTGATTGAGCGTCTGGCTACCATGCAGAATCCGGTTCTGCTGCTTTCACCCGGGCCGGGTACGCCGAGCGAAGCCGGGTGTATGCCTGAACTGTTGACCCGTATGCGCGGCAAGCTGCCCATCGTCGGGATTTGTTTAGGGCATCAGGCCATCGTTGAAGCCTATGGTGGTTATGTTGGTCAGGCGGGTGAAATTTTGCACGGTAAAGCCTCGAGCATCGAACACGATGGTCAGGCGATGTTTGCGGGACTGCCCAACCCTCTCCCGGTTGCACGCTATCACTCGCTGGTGGGCAGTAACATTCCGGCTGGCTTGACCATTAACGCCTCTTTTGACGGCATGGTCATGGCCGTTCGACACGATACCGATCGCGTCTGCGGCCTGCAGTTCCATCCGGAATCCATTCTCACCTCCAACGGTGCCCGGCTGCTGGAACAGACGCTGAACTGGGCGTTACAGAAACTGGAGCAGACCAACACCCTGCAGCCAATTCTGGAAAAACTGTATCAGGCGCAAACCCTGACGCAACCGGAAAGCCACCAGCTTTTCTCCGCTGTTGTACGCGGAGAACTGAAGCCAGAACAGCTGGCCGCTGCGCTGGTGAGCATGAAAGTGCGCGGTGAACACCCGCTGGAGATCGCCGGTGCAGCCACGGCGCTTCTGGAAAACGCAGCGCCGTTCCCACGTCCTGACTATCCGTTTGCCGATATCGTGGGCACCGGCGGTGACGGCAGCAACAGCATTAATATTTCAACCGCCAGCGCCTTCGTGGCGGCCGCCTGTGGGATGAAAGTGGCTAAACATGGTAACCGCAGCGTGTCCAGCCGATCAGGCTCGTCCGATCTGCTGGCCGCGTTTGGTATTAATCTGGAAATGAACGCCGAACGCTCGCGTGAAGCGCTGGATGATTTAGGCGTTTGCTTCCTGTTCGCGCCGAAATATCACGCTGGTTTTCGCCATGCGATGCCCGTGCGCCAGCAGTTGAAAACCCGCACCCTGTTTAACGTGCTGGGGCCGCTTATTAATCCTGCGCACCCGCCCATCGCGTTGATTGGGGTGTATAGCCCGGAGCTGGTTTTGCCTATTGCTGAGACGTTACGGGTACTCGGTTATCAACGTGCAGCTGTCGTGCATAGCGGTGGCATGGATGAAGTGTCGCTTCACGCCCCAACGCTGGTGGCTGAGTTGCGCGACGGTGAAATCCAGAGCTATCAGCTGGACGCAAAAGACTTTGGTCTTACGCCGTATCATCAGGAACAACTGGCGGGCGGCACACCGGAAGAAAACCGTGACATTCTGACGCGCTTATTACAAGGTAAAGGTGAAGCCGCCCATGAGGCCGCTGTCGCCGCCAATGTTGCAATGCTGATGCGTTTGCACGGTGACGAAGATTTGCAGTCCAACGCGCAAAAAGTCCTGGCCGTATTGCGCTCCGGCGCAGCCTATGACCGCGTAACCGCACTTGCGGCAAGAGGGTAAATAATGCAGACCGTTTTAGCGAAAATTGTTGCCGATAAGGCCATTTGGGTTGAAGCCCGTAAAGCTCAGCAGCCGCTGGCAACCTTTCAGAATGACGTCGTACCGAGCAGCCGTCGCTTTTATGATGCGCTACAAGGTGCCCGCACCGCCTTTATTCTGGAGTGTAAAAAAGCCTCTCCGTCTAAGGGCGTCATCCGCGAAGATTTCGACCCTGCCCGTATCGCCGGGGTTTACAAACATCATGCGTCAGCGATTTCTGTGCTGACGGATGAGAAATATTTTCAGGGAAGCTTTGATTTCCTGCCGATCGTCAGCGGCATTGCTCCGCAGCCGATACTGTGCAAAGACTTTATCATCGACCCCTATCAGATTTGGCTGGCACGTTTTTATCAGGCCGATGCCTGCCTGCTGATGCTGTCGGTGCTGGATGATGAACAATACCGTCAACTGTCCGCGGTGGCGCACAGTCTGAATATGGGCGTGCTGACCGAAGTCAGTAATGAAGAAGAGTTAGCGCGGGCCATTGCGCTGGAGGCAAAAGTTGTCGGCATTAATAACCGCGACCTTCGGGACCTCTCTATCGATCTGAACCGTACGCGCCAGCTTGCACCTCGTCTGGGTGCAGGGGTAACCGTCATTAGCGAATCCGGTATTGATAGCTATGCGCAGGTTCGCGAACTGAGCCATTTTGCCAACGGCTTTTTAATTGGTTCAGCGATGATGGCGCATGACGATCTGAATGCCGCCGTCCGTCGCGTGCTGCTGGGGGAAAACAAAGTCTGTGGCTTAACGCGTGCGCAGGATGCCGCCGCTGCCCTGGAAGCCGGTGCGGTGTATGGGGGGCTTATCTTTGTCGAGTCATCACCCCGTTTCGTCACCGATGCGCAAGCGCATGAGGTGATAGCTGGCGCGCCACTGAGCTACGTGGGTGTCTTCCGTAATGCCGCGATTGACGACGTTGTCGCCAAAGCGGAAGGCCTCTCACTTGGCGCAGTTCAGCTCCACGGCAGTGAGGATCAGGCCTATATTGATGCGCTGCGTCAGGCGCTGGCTCCGCAGGTACAAATCTGGAAAGCGCAAAGCGTGAGTGACACTTTACCCGCACGCAACCTGACGCATATCGATAAGTACGTGCTGGATAACGGTCAGGGCGGCACCGGTGAACGTTTCGACTGGTCGTTGCTTAGCGGCGAGAAGCTGGACAATGTTCTGCTTGCGGGCGGATTAAGCCCCGACAATTGCGTCGAAGCGGCAAAAGCCGGCTGTGCCGGTCTCGATTTTAATTCTGGCGTAGAGTCCCAACCGGGCATCAAAGATGCCAGCAAACTGGCCTCGGTATTCAAGACGCTGCGTGCCTATTAAGGAAGAAAAGATGACCACATTACTCAATCCCTATTTTGGTGAATTCGGCGGGATGTATGTCCCGCAAATCCTGATGCCTGCCCTGCGTCAGCTGGAAGAAGCTTTCGTCAGTGCACAAAAAGATCCGGCATTTCAGGCAGAGTTTACCGACCTGCTGAAAAACTACGCAGGTCGTCCGACGGCGCTGACGAAATGTCGCAATTTAACCGAAGGCACCCGCACGACCCTCTACCTCAAGCGTGAAGACTTGCTGCACGGCGGCGCGCACAAAACCAATCAGGTCCTGGGTCAGGCATTGCTGGCGAAGCGGATGGGTAAAACCGAAATCATCGCTGAAACCGGAGCGGGTCAGCACGGTGTGGCGTCAGCACTCGCCAGCGCGCTTCTGGGCCTGAAATGCCGTATCTATATGGGTGCAAAGGATATTGAACGCCAGTCGCCAAACGTATTCCGTATGCGTTTGATGGGCGCTGAAGTCATCGCGGTCCACAGCGGTTCTGCCACGCTGAAAGATGCCTGCAACGAAGCGCTGCGTGACTGGTCTGGTAGCTATGAGACCTCGCATTACATGCTCGGTACGGCGGCTGGCCCGCATCCGTTCCCGACAATCGTGCGTGAATTCCAGCGTATGATCGGCGAAGAAACCAAAGCACAAATTCTGGAAAAAGAAGGCCGTCTGCCGGATGCCGTGATTGCCTGCGTAGGCGGTGGTTCGAATGCCATTGGTATGTTCGCTGACTTTATTGACGATGCCAGCGTCGGTCTGATTGGCGTTGAACCCGCGGGTCACGGTATCGAGACCGGTGAACATGGTGCACCACTCAAACACGGACGCGTTGGGATCTACTTCGGTATGAAATCACCGATGATGCAGACCGACGAAGGCCAGATTGAAGAGTCCTATTCGATTTCAGCCGGTCTGGATTTCCCTTCTGTGGGGCCACAGCATGCGCATCTGAACAGCATTGGCCGCGCCGATTATGTCTCTATCACCGATGACGAAGCGCTGGACGCCTTTAAGATCCTGTGTCGTAAAGAAGGTATTATTCCGGCTCTGGAGTCCTCTCACGCGCTGGCACATGCCCTGCGTATGATGAAAGAGAATCCGGAGAAAGAGCAACTGCTGGTGGTGAACCTGTCCGGTCGCGGTGATAAAGATATCTTCACCGTTCACGATATTTTGAAAGCACGAGGGGAAATCTGATGGAACGCTACGATAACGCATTTGCCGAACTGAAGGCCCGCAAGGAAGGCGCGTTTGTTCCCTTCGTCACGCTGGGCGATCCTGGCCCTGAGCAGTCGCTTAAAATTATCGATGCGCTGATTGAAGCCGGTGCCGATGCGCTGGAGCTGGGGATCCCCTTCTCCGATCCGCTGGCTGACGGCCCGACTATCCAGAACGCAACGCTGCGCGCCTTTGCCGCAGGTGTCACCCCATCACAGTGTTTTGAAATGCTGGCGACTGTCCGCCAGAAACATCCGACCATTCCAGTTGGTTTGCTGATGTATGCCAACCTGGTCTTCAGCCGGGGCATTGATGAATTTTATGCGGAGTGTGCGCGCGTCGGGGTCGACTCTGTGCTGGTCGCCGATGTGCCTGTCGAGGAGTCAGCTCCGTTCCGACAGGCAGCCATGCGCCACAATATCGCGCCTATTTTCATCTGCCCACCCAACGCGGATGACGAACTGTTGCGTCAGATTGCCTCTCATGGTCGCGGCTATACGTATCTGCTGTCGCGTGCAGGCGTGACGGGCGCGGAGAATAAAGCCGCGCTGCCACTGCATCATCTGGTTGAAAAGCTGGCAGAGTACCATGCGGCCCCACCTCTTCAGGGCTTTGGCATCTCTTCGCCGGAGCAGGTTACGGCGGCCATAGAGGCTAACGCTGCGGGTGCTATTTCAGGTTCCGCGATTGTGAAGATCATTGAGAAGAACGTCGATCAGCCTGAGCAAATGCTCAGCGAATTAAAGACCTTCGTTCGGGCGATGAAAGCTGCCACGCTTTCAGCCTGATGCAAAAAGCCGCCTGGTCTCCAGGCGGCTTAACTCCTGAGAGTTATCCCCCTTCATTCCCGGAGCAGGTATAAATTGATCTGATCGAGTTTTTGCGCTCGTCAGACTTTTCAAATCTCCGCTTGCGCGTATTATCCTCCCTTCTTTTCGGCTTTCCGGCCACAAACACCTTCTGAGTTCAGAGGCTTTTCTATGTCCTGGCAACACTTCAAACAGGCGTACCTGATTAAATTCTGGTCACCCGTTCCGGCCGTCATCGCGGCGGGCATCCTTGCAACCTATTACTTTGGTATCACTGGCACCTTCTGGGCCGTCACGGGCGAATTTACCCGCTGGGGTGGGCAGCTTTTACAACTTGCCGGAGTCCATACCGAGGAATGGGGTTATTTTAAACTGATTCATCTTGAGGGTACGCCGTTAACGCGTATTGACGGGATGATGATCATCGGTATGTTTGGGGGCTGTTTTGCCGCAGCGCTGTGGGCGAATAACGTCAAACTGCGTATGCCAAAAAGCCGTATTCGTATTGCTCAGGCCGTGGTTGGCGGCATTATCGCCGGGTTCGGTGCGCGTCTGGCGATGGGGTGTAACCTTGCGGCTTTCTTTACCGGCATTCCACAGTTTTCGCTGCACGCCTGGTTCTTTGCTGTGGCGACCGCCATCGGTTCTTACTTTGGCGCCCGCTTCACCCTGCTTCCGCTTTTCCGCATCCCCGTCAAGATGGTTAAAGTCAGCGCCGCATCACCGTTAACGCAAAAGCCCGATCAGGCTCGCCGCCGTTTCCGCCTGGGCATGCTGGTCTTCTTTGCCATGGTCGCCTGGGCGCTCTGCACGGCGTTTAATCAACCTAAACTTGGCCTGGCCATGCTGTTTGGCGTCGGGTTTGGTTTACTGATTGAACGTGCGCAAATCTGTTTTACCTCTGCGTTCCGCGATATGTGGATAACGGGCCGCACCATGATGGCAAAAGCCATCATTGCGGGAATGGCGGTGAGCGCCATCGGTATTTTCAGCTACGTCCAGCTTGGCGTCGAACCTAAAATCATGTGGGCGGGTCCAAATGCCGTCATTGGTGGCCTGCTCTTTGGCTTTGGTATCGTTCTGGCGGGCGGATGCGAAACCGGATGGATGTACCGTGCCGTGGAAGGCCAGGTGCATTACTGGTGGGTAGGTCTGGGCAATGTGATCGGCTCCACCCTGTTGGCCTATTACTGGGACGATCTCTCCCCGGCGCTGGCGACCCGTTGGGATAAGGTCAACCTGTTGTCCACCTTTGGTCCATTGGGCGGATTGCTGGTGACCTATGCCCTGTTGCTGATCGCCTTTTTACTGGTTATTGCGCAGGAGAAACGCTTCTTCCGCCGCACCGCACGTCAGGCAGAAACACAGGAGGATGCTGCATGAAAACGATCGTACCCGACTACCGTCTGGATATGGTGGGAGAACCTTGCCCTTATCCCGCCGTGGCTACCCTTGAAGCCTTGCCGCAGCTGAAAAAAGGTGAAATTCTGGAAGTGGTCAGCGACTGTCCCCAGTCCATCAATAATATTCCGCTGGATGCCACGAATCACGGCTATACCGTGCTGGATATTCAGCAGGATGGCCCCACGATTCGCTATTTGATTCAGAAATAGCTTGTTAACGCGCCTCTGACGGGGCGCTTTTACTTACCGTCCATCCCTGCTAGTGCCTTCCTTTTTTGAGATAAAAAGTGTCTGCAAAATAAGGTAGAAATAACACTCCTGATGGGGTCTTTCCTGCCGATAACTTAATTTATTTCAGCATATAAATTGTTAAAGACACGCTAAAGGAAGCCAAATGAAACTCGTCCCCTATGACCAAACCGCGTTAACGCAGATTCATAAATGGAAAAACCCGGAGTCCAGTTTTTTGTCACGATCGTTGGAAATGATCGGTAAGCCGCTCAACAGTGCTGGAGAGGTGGTTCTCTCCACTCCTGTCGTGGGTAACGCCATTCAGTCAGCGGTTCAGGGTCTGGTGGGTGTGTGTAATGACGCAGCACTTTGGTCCGTACGATCTGAGTCCATTTTTGATGAGTTCCGGAAAGATGGTTTCGAGCATATTTATAGCTATGGCGACATCGAAACGCTGCGCCTCGAAGATATCGATAAAACGGTAGGTTGGTTAGCAGCCAAGTATAAGGGACTTGCGCTGGCGGAAGGCGCTGGCACCGGTGCATTGGGTATTGCCGGAATCGCAATCGATATCCCCTCCTTAATTACCCTCAACCTGCGCGCCATTGGTGAATATGCTACCTATTATGGTTTTGATATAAACAGGCAGGAAGAAAGATTGTTCGCCTTTAATATTCTCGGTTTTTCTTCAGCTTCGTCGACCATGGCGAAGAACGTGGCGATGGCTCAGCTGGTGAAGATTTCCCAGCAGGTGGCTAAAAAAGTCGTCTGGGAAGAGTTGGAAAAACAAGTTTTTGTCAAAATCATTAAGCAGATCGCCAGTAGTCTGGGTATAAGAATAACCAAAGCCAAACTCGCGCAAATCATTCCGGTGGCGGGCGCTGCCGTAGGTGGTGGTTATAATGCCTGGTTCACCAGTAATGTATGCGAAGCAGCGTATAACCTTTATCGTGAGCGTTTCCTGGCAATGAAATACGATCCATCAATCATTAGTCAGAACGTTAAACCTGCAGAAACCTTTTTTGCTGAAGGTGCCGAGGTCGTTATCGATTAATCGTATCCCCGCCTTTACAACATGTTAAGGCGGGAAACACCTCTATCAGAAACGATAACCTGCAGAGAACATAAAGACCCACGGATCCAGTCGCGTATGGATGCTCTGCTGCTCGCCACCCGCTTTAAAGCGCACATCCGTATCAATGTCCATATACCAGACCGACATGTTCAACAGCCAGTCGCGATTGATGAGATAATCCATCCCCACCTGACCCGCCGCGCCCCATGAGTCTTTCAGGCTCAGATCGGAAAGACCCGTATCTTTACCCGTATCGTTAAATTTCTCATCGAAGAAGGTCGTGTAGTTAACCCCTGCGCCAATATACGGGCGCACCTTGCTGTGTGCATCGCCGAAGTACCATTGCGCCATTAACGTTGGCGGCAGCTGGTGCACGGTGGCGATGTTTCCGGTTGGCCCGGTGCCCACTTTGTGACGAAACGGCGTTGCTGCCAGGAGTTCAACACCAATATTGTCCGTTGCCATATAAGTAAATGTCAGACCCAACTGCGTATTGTTGCTGACGTTGAAACCGCCGAGCCCTAACACATTATCCGACCCTTCCGTAGGACGTACCGTTGCCGAACCGGCACGCATAAAGAATTCACCCGCCTCATGCGCATAAGCGCCACCAGAGAGACTGCTTAATACAAGGGCTGCCACCGCTAATTTTTTCATATCCGCTCCATCGTTGTGGTTTTGTTGGCGCGGTGAATATAACCAAAAATGAGTACAAGATGATCCAATCTGGATCACATTCATCCGGTCAATTTAACATTCATTGATCCAGATTAATTTTTGCCTACCCAGAGAAAAGACATTACGCCCGTTACGGTCAATTTTCGCGTTTGCACTTTGCTTTACAAAGATATGCTTTTCCATACAAGTCATGATACTGCCACCGCAGAGTTATCCAGGGTACAATTGCCCGCTTATTCATACCTGCAATACTCAAGGAGAGTGCATGTCTATCACGGCGAAGTCCGTCTACCGTGACACGGGGAACTTTTTCCGCAATCAGTTCGTGACTTTTTTACTGATTGCTTTGCTTTGCGCCTTTATTACGGTGGTGCTTGGCCATGCGTTTTCACCGAGCGAAGAACAAATTGCGACTCTGAGCCAGGGCGATCATCTCGCGGGGAGCGTGGGGTTATTTGATCTGGTGCAGAACATGACGCCTGAGCAACAGCAAATCTTGCTGCGCGCGTCTGCGGCGTCGACCTTCTCCGGCCTGATTGGGAATGCCATTCTGGCCGGTGGTGTGCTGCTGATGATTCAGATGATCTCTGCCGGGCAGCGAGTTAGCGCCCTGCGCGCCATAGGTGCCAGTGCGCCGCAGTTGCCTAAACTGTTCATTTTGATCTTCTTAACCACCCTGCTGGTGCAGATGGGGATTATGCTGGTTGTGGTGCCTGGCGTATTGTTAGCCATCGTACTTTCTTTTGCGCCGGTGATGATGGTGCAGGATAAAATGGGCATTTTCGTCGCCATGCGCAGCAGCATTAAACTGGCATGGGCGAATATGCGTCTGGTCGCGCCCGCGGTGATTAGCTGGCTTCTGGCTAAAACGCTGTTGCTGCTGTTTGCGCCAAACTTTGCGGTGCTGACGCCAAACGTCGGCGCGGTGGTTGCCAATACGATCAGTAACCTGATTTCTGCAGTGTTACTGGTCTATTTATTCCGCCTGTATATGTTGATCCGTAACTCATTTATTAATGATAAAGCCGACTGAGCCCGTCGGCTCAACACAGAAAATGGAATCGAAGAATGAAGCAGTTTCTTGATTTTTTACCGCTCGTTGTCTTCTTTGCTTTTTATAAGCTGTACGACATTTACGCCGCGACGACCGCCCTAATTGTCGCAACGGCCATCGTGCTGATCTATAGCTGGTTCCGCTATCGTAAAGTCGAGAAAATGGCCTTGATCACGTTTATTTTGGTCGCTGTTTTCGGTGGGCTGACCGTGTTCTTCCACAACGATGAATTTATCAAATGGAAGGTTACCGTTATTTATGGCCTGTTTGCGGGGGCGTTGCTGGTGAGCCAGTGGGTGATGAAGAAACCCTTGATTCAGCGCATGCTCGGTAAGGAACTTACCCTTCCGCAGAGCGTCTGGACGCGCCTGAATATGGCCTGGGCGGTGTTCTTCATTCTGTGCGGCCTGGCAAATATCTATATCGCCTTCTGGCTGCCGCAAAATATCTGGGTGAATTTTAAAGTGTTTGGCCTGACGGCGCTGACGCTGATCTTCACCCTGTTGAGCGGCGTTTATATCTATAAACATATGCCGCAGGACGATAAGCATTAATCACGCAGGCCAGGCAGGCTCACTGTCTGGCCTTCTTCGTTTAAACCTTTCACTTTTCGTATTTCCCCCAACGTGAAAATCATAGTAGCATCCCGCCTGTCGTCTTCTGTAACGAGCTAATTGATCAATGACAACAACAACTGACGCCCCTCAGGGCGAACTGGTTTTACGCACGCTTGCAATGCCCGCCGACACCAATGCAAATGGTGATATTTTTGGCGGTTGGTTAATGTCACAAATGGATATGGGTGGGGCGATCCTTGCGAAAGAGATCGCGCATGGCCGCGTAGTGACAGTCAGAGTGGATGGAATGACGTTTTTGCGTCCGGTCGCCGTCGGAGACGTCGTCTGCTGCTATGCGCGTTGCGTGAAGCGCGGCAATACGTCGATCTCGATTAATATTGAAGTCTGGGTGAAAAAAGTGGCCTCTGAACCTATCGGTCAGCGTTATAAAGCCACTGAAGCGCTGTTTATCTATGTTGCCGTCGACAACGACGGTAAACCCCGGGCGCTGCCAAAAGCATAAAATAAAGCCTCCGTACGGAGGCTTTATTTTTTCATTATTCCATCTGTGCCCCGCCATTGATGCGGAAGACAATATTGACGATAAGCCCACGCCCTGGCTTGCCGGGTTCATAACGCCATTTGCGCATGGCCGATTTCACTTCGCGTTCAAACATATTCGATGGCTGTGCAGACAGCACTTCAACATTATCCACGCGCCCGTCGGCGGTGACGTCAAATTTCACGCGGACACGGCCTTCGATGCGCAGCGCCTGAGCACGTGCCGGGTATTGCGGCTGGTTACGGCTTAACGCACGTGGACCGGCCGGTGCCGCGACAACAGGTTTAGTTGTCGCTGGGGCGTTGTTCATCACCGTTCGAGCGGGTGCGCTGTTTTCAACAGGCTGTGTGGCTCGCGGCTCAACCGGACGCTCCTGACGTTTCGGGCGCTCTTCCACCTTTTTCACCGGTTTTGGCTTCGGTTTAGGTTTGGGTTTAGGTTCCGGTTTATGGATGACGACCGGCGCTTCCTTCGGGGGCTCCGGTACTGGCTCTGGCTCGGGTTCTGGCTCAGGTTCAACCACCGGTTGTGGCGGTGGAGGAGCAACCTGTGGCTCAAGCTCTGCAGGGGTCACCATTGTCACCGAGATCGGCTGTGAAGGCGCGGGCATTTCAATAACCTGATGTACCGAGGTATAAAGCAAACCCGCTATCACCGATGCGTGAATGACAACGGACAGCAGCGTTGGCCATGGAAAGCGGCGAGGTAAATCCAGAGTCATCGAAGTCATAATCACTAAAGTTGAAAAACCAGACCCTGATTTTAAATGCAAATAGCAATCATATTCAACAACACACTCCATCTTCCCGCGATTTTAACTGTGTCATGGGCGAAAAAACCCGTTGCGTGTTACGGATTTAACAAGGCTGTTATCTTTACATTGCAGTCACTGATGCTTTCACATAACGTAAATGACACTTTTACTGGCTAAGGAGCTATGCCGTGTTTTACGTCATCTACGCTGAAGATATTGCTGATTCTCTGGAAAAACGATTGTCCGTACGCCCTGCCCATCTTGCGCGTTTGCAATTACTCCAGGATGAAGGAAGATTACTGACCGCCGGGCCAATGCCTGCCGTGGACAGCAACGATCCGGGCGCAGCAGGATTTACCGGTTCGACGGTCATCGCCGAGTTTGAATCCCTGGAAGCAGCGCAATCCTGGGCGGATGCAGACCCGTACACCGCCGCAGGCGTCTATGGGAAAGTAACCGTGCGTCCGTATAAGAAAGTGTTCTGATCTCGGGTGACGGGATAAGGTTTTGAAAAAGGCTCCGCAGGAGCTTTCTGAAACGATTTAACTTAATGAAATAAAAGAATTTATTTCAGGTCATGTCCACATATTGACCACGTCGATACCAAAAACCGCCCAAAACTGGACTGCACCTTACTCAGTTGGATGTCCAACTTTTGGGGTGCAGTCCAAACTTGTGGAGCTTTAATTGGTCACTGCCAGTGGATTTGTTGCTGGCCTGATGATGTCGGTGGCGCTGGCACTAATACTGCAGGTGAGGCAATAAACCGCTCGACCGTTTCAGTGGTGACAAACGTGCAGCTGCAGTTAGTGTTTGTGCACTGATGATAGCGCTCCTTAGTCGTTAGCGGCTTGTGCGAGCGTGGGCGGCGTAATGGCATTTAGGACAGTGAAATATGGCGAGCACTTCAGTTATATGCACGCGGCCATAATCTGCAGGCGCAGTGCCGGTGTCTGCGGCTGGTCAATCAATGCTGACAGCAGCGAGCCGTATTCACGGCGCATGACGCGCGACCCTACCGGCGTGACCAGAACGTCGCGCACGCTTTGCCTGATATGCTCCGCCTCAGAAATACTGAGCCCGGCGTGGCTGTTCATACCCAGATAACGCACCGTCATTTTGTGTCCATCGTTCTGTCATCGCCGCGCTTGACGCCGCCGTGGTCGTGGTCATCAGCCTGCACGCTGTTTGAGATAAATTTCCCGCCGGTCTGGACGCGACAAAGTCCCTCGACGGTGTCGATGTCGGTCACGATGCCGGTGCGGATAAGGTTTCGGTTCGCGCGTGCGATCTCCTGCAGGGAAGTTAGATTGTTCATGGAGGAAAGGATGCCGCCGGGCAAGGCCAGCGGCAATTAAGCGGAGTTTTGTGAGTGATGAAACAACATGTAACGAATGAGACACCTCATATCTCTTTTATTCAGGCAATAACGTTTGCTGAAGCGAACGGCTCAGAAGCGGAGGTAACTAGCGGCCTGATACGCTAACGGACCGGAGTGTGAATACCGGGTCAGTTATATCACCTGTAATATATGGCTCATCGAAGAATAGTTAAAGATCCTCTCATTATATTAAGTAAAACGCATTACTATTATCAAACGCCACAATCTACATTTTGCTGATGGTGGTTTTCTTCCATTTTCATTTTGGTTATCTATCGTATAATTCGAAAATTGGCACATTGCCAACCTGTACATATACTTTACTAACGGATAATTCCGCGTATTGAACGTTTGAAAAACCATTCGAAAAGTTCGCAAACAGGATGATTACCTGACTTCTCTTTTATCATAACCCTGGCTTCATTTAACGAAAGTGATTTACTGTAAAGTAAATCATAAAGGGTTTGAATAAAATTCTGCTCCTCCTGCGTCGGCCCGGTAAAATATCTGGATGCAGTATCTATCCCGGATGGGGCAGCATAGTTACCGCTAGCATAAACGAATGGTGGTATATCCTGAGTTACACCTGAGTGATGCGCGACATTGGCATATGCACCTAATACACAGAACTGGTGGATTGCGCACATGAACCCGACCACAGCACCATCGCCCAGGGCGACATGCCCTGCCAAGCCGCTGTTATCACCAATATTCGTATCATTACCAATGATGCAGTCATGCCCAATGTGAACGTTATTCATAAGAATATTATCATCACCTATTATAGTGCAATTATTATCTTGCTCAGTGCCTCGATGAATTGTTGCATTATTACCAATGCTATTGCGATCTCCTATAATTAGCCTGGTTGGCTCATTTTTATATTTTAGATCTTGATTGACTTCACCTATCGATGAAAACTGCCCAATGTGATTATCACACCCAATAACTGTTAATCCATTGATAACTGAATGAGATTTTATAGTGGTTCCCTCACCTATAACGACACCCGCAGAAATAATACAAAATGGACCGATATTAACATGTGCATCAATCACTGCACCTGGCGCTATGATACTGCTACTCGAAATGCGTGCAGTAGAAGAAATCGTCATTTATATTTCCCGATAGCAAAGATGCTTATTGTAAAAAAAACATTACGTTGGCTACCAATATGTAATAGCCTAAATTTAACACTAACAATTTTATCAACCTATACAATACGCGTAATGTCTTTATGTAGCGTAATGCCTTGGTAAGAACTGCTCCTTCTATAACTTGGCTTTTCAAGGCACTTTAAATATTAACATAACGAAATGTAAAGCTACCAACCGCAACCATTAAGAAGTGTAATTATTTTGAAGGTAATCAACTATCAGATCCTCATTATAGTTTTTATCAGCACGATTGAATCCCAGTCACTCACGCCGTGGATAATGAACGTACTGACTATTCGGGGTTGGGCTGTCTTTATGACCGTACTGATGAACCTGCGCAATGCGTTGCACCTTGCCAGTAAATTCCACCACAGCCGCATCACTGCGGCCAATGGCTTTCATGTAGTGGCTCGTTCGCAGTTTCTGAAACATCGCCCGTATAATGCGGCCTTTCTTTGCCATGAGCGGCTGTCTTTTCCGCACCTGATACCTAAGTGCACGCAGTTCCGCCTGGCTGAATGAGTCCGCCACGCTGTTTCGTCGCAAGTATTATCAGAACGGCACGCACGCGGGTGACATCATGTACGTGACCGACGCAGCGCAAAGCAGCACGGACGGTCTGACTGTCACGCGGAACGTTCGCCCCACCCTGCGCCGCGATATATAGGTCAAATTCACCTTCATCAACTGCAGCTCTGGTCGCTTTGATGCGCTCATCAAATTCATCAGCAATACTCACTCCACGAGGTAGTTTGCGCAGCTCGCGATATGCGCCCATCGTTGGCAGACCAATAGATTTGAATTGCGGGATGCGCCACGTTGACGCCCACGCAGTTACAGCTGCTGCGGTATCGGTGAGAGGCTTGCCGGTGTCGTGATCGACCTGACCTGCGGCATAGCGTTTAATCTCTGCGATTGTGTTCTGCGCCTTACCATTTATTGTTAATGAGACGAGCTATACAGAAAATGCCTGGGGGATCGTGATCTGGCCTTTACTGTATTCAGCAATTTTTTTAAGCATCTGGTTACCTATACCCGTTTAATGTGTAGAGCTTTCATGCTTTCTCAGTAAGAGTAGCGCTGCCGTCTCGTTCATTCCATTTAGATAAGTGGTCCGAACAAGACGCGGTCACATAACGTCCACACCCTGGCCGCTTTTTATGGCTTTTGGCTGCTAGTAGTAAAACGTGAAGCCTTGTCTGGCGCGGCTTTCCAGTTACACCAGACATAAAAATGGCTCCCGCAGGAGCCTTTCATTTAATGTAGAGACGCGAGTCGCGCCGCAAATCCTACAAACAGTAGCCCTATCAGGCCATTCCCGAGCTTTGCCAGTTTCTTCCTGGTATTAAGATACCGGGTAACGAACGCACCGGAGAAAATCAGGAAGCTCATGTACACAAAGCTTATTAGCTCAAGCGTCGTCGCCAGTATCAGGAAGGAGGTGCCGGTATTTTTGGCGTTCACGTCAATAAACTGAACGAAGAACGACACATAAAACAAGATCGCTTTCGGGTTGGTCAGGCTTAAAACCAACGAGCGTTTCATGATTGCACTGGCAGGCTCTGCACCGCTCTCATGCGCGCTTGTCTTCCTCATCAGCACCGACCAAAGCATTTTGCCACCCAGCCACAGCAGATACATCGCACCGAGATAACGCACAATATTAAACAAGACAGGTGTGGTCTGAATCATGGCCGCTACGCCGGCCCAGGCAAGGAACATTAATACCGCGTCGCCAATAAAAACGCCGCCCGCTGCCAGATACCCCTTTTTAACACCGTGACCGATTCCCGTTTTCAACACAAATAACGTGTTCGGACCTGGCACCAGAACAATAAAAAAAGCCCCAACGAAATAGGTCCAAAAATTAAGCACGCCAAACTCAGCAAACACCACTTCCTCCTTTTTAAAATATCAGTACAGGCTGTACCCGGTAAGCACTTATCACTGAAGCGTCAACCACTGGATTAACAAGAGCGAAATAACATCAATCAGCTGCGGCAGTGAAGACAACCCGAATAATTCCCTTAATGCATCTACAGCAAAAATGGCGATTAACACCCAAAGGAAAGGATTCATTCTCTTTATTCATCATGTCAGATATGTACATCCTATCGCAGTTGTACAGGTTTATGACACGAGGAACAGCGTAGATCGCCAGTTCAGGTAGGGGACGCGAGAGAAAAAAATCAGGCACCGTTAACGGTGCCTCGACGTTGTCAGAGATCGCGGACGGCGAACACCAACGCGTTACGGTGGTGGCTCTGCCCACATTTTCTGATGGCATGGATTCGCATATTGCGGCGGGATTGTGCTTCCAGCCAACGTGCTTTGCGACGGCTCATTTGTCGCAACATGCGCCAGCGCCCTACTTCAGTTCTACTGCGCTTCATGTTTACAGCTCTTTCCTTAACAGAAGCCCCATTATAGTCCTCTGGATGCGGCATACCAGCGCTTTATCTGTCGTTTTTATTTGCCAGATGAATCCTTACGCGTAAACTCATAACAATACGCTTTCAAAAGGATTTTTAACTATGACAACCTTCTACACCGTGGTGAGTTGGCTGGTCATTCTGGGATACTGGCTGCTCATCGCGGGTGTAACACTCCGCATCCTGATGAAGCGCAGAGCGGTGCCGTCAGCAATGGCCTGGCTGCTCATTATCTATATTCTGCCTCTGGTAGGGATTATTGCGTATCTTTCAGTGGGCGAACTGCATTTAGGTAAACGGCGCGCAGAGCGTGCGCGGGCCATGTGGCCTTCCACGGCTAAGTGGCTGAACGATCTCAAGTCCTGCAAGCATATCTTTGCCGAAGAAAACAGCAGCGTCGCGACATCCCTGTTTAAACTCTGCGAGCGACGCCAGGGCATTGGCGGTGTCAAAGGCAATCAGCTCCAGCTTCTCACCACGTCAGAGGACGTGATGCAGGCGCTTATTCGTGACATCCAACTGGCTCGCCACAATATCGAGATGGTCTTCTATATCTGGCAGCCAGGGGGAATGGCCGATCAGGTGGCGGAGTCGTTGATGGCCGCGGCACGTCGCGGCGTCCATTGCCGTCTGATGCTGGACTCAGCTGGCAGCGTCGCCTTTTTCCGCAGCCCGTGGGCAGGCATGATGCGTAATTCTGGCATTGAGGTTGTCGAGGCCTTAAAAGTGAATCTGCTGCGTGTGTTCCTGCGCCGGATGGACTTACGCCAGCACCGTAAAATGATCATGATCGATAACTATATTGCTTACACCGGCAGTATGAACATGGTCGATCCACGCTTCTTCAAACAGGATGCAGGTGTGGGTCAGTGGATTGATTTGATGGCACGTATGGAAGGCCCTGTCGCCACCGCGATGGGGATTGTCTACTCCTGCGACTGGGAGATCGAAACCGGTAAGCGGATTCTGCCCCCGGCGCCCGATAACAATATAATGCCGTTTGAAGAAGCCAGCGGGCATACCATTCATACCATTGCCTCCGGCCCCGGTTTCCCGGAGGATTTAATCCATCAGGCATTACTGACCGCAGCCTATTCAGCACGCGAATATTTGATCATGACGACGCCCTATTTTGTGCCGAGTGACGATCTGTTGCATGCTATCTGTACCGCCGCCCAGCGAGGTGTTGACGTCAGTATCATCTTGCCACGCAAGAACGACTCGGTTCTGGTCGGATGGGCGAGCCGCGCTTTCTTCGCGGAACTGCTGGCCGCAGGGGTTAAAATCTATCAGTTTGAAGGCGGGCTTTTACACACCAAAAGCGTGTTGGTCGACGGTGAGCTGAGCCTGGTGGGTACGGTGAATCTGGATATGCGCAGCCTGTGGCTGAATTTCGAAATCACTCTGGTGATAGACGATGCCGGTTTCGGTGGCGATCTGGCGGCCGTACAGGATGATTATATCTCCCGCTCCCGCCTGCTGGACGCCGCTCTGTGGATGAAACGTCCTCTCTGGCAGCGAATTACGGAACGTCTGTTTTACTTCTTTAGTCCGTTGCTGTAAAACGTGCCCAACGATGTTAAACAGGGTGTCATCATGGAAATGGATCTGAATAATCGCCTGACTGAAGACGAAACGCTTGAGCAGGCTTATGACATTTTTCTTGAGCTGGCGGTCGATAACCTCGACCCCGCTGACGTTATCCTCTTCAATTTGCAGTTTGAAGAGCGTGGCGGCGCAGAGTTGTTCGACCCGTCTGAAGACTGGAATGAGCATGTTGATTACGATCTCAACCCGGACTTTTTCGCCGAGGTCGTGATTGGCCTGGCGGACACTGACGGTGGCGAAATTAACGATATTTTCGCCCGGGTCCTGCTCTGTCGCGAGAAAGATCATAAGCTATGCCATATCCTCTGGCGTGAATA
>NZ_JAIWPG020000016.1 GCF_020532665.2 Lelliottia sp. WAP21 | reverse complement strand
TGCCGTGATCCTCCCGGACTTTTTCTATAACAATGAGTACACCCGTTTCGAGCTGGTCTTTGAGGACCGTACCGTCACCCGGGATGAGCTTCTCGCGTCGGGCTTCACGGTCTACGGTACCGACAGGAACGAATCGCTCAGCGGCTGGAAGCAGAATGACACGCTGTACGGCTACGCCGGGAATGACAGTCTCTATGGGGATAAAGGCAATGACACCCTCATTGGCGGGACGGGCGATGACAGCCTCAACGGCGGCGATGGCGACGATATTTACCACTTCACTGCAGGACACGGTCATGACACCCTTTCCGACAGATATGTTGAGACCGCCAACACCCTCGTCTTTACCGGCGCAACCAGCGATTCTCTGATCCTGGAGCGTTCCGGAAATAGCCTTACCCTTCGGGCCTTTGGCGGTGACGACTCAGTCGTCCTGCAGGACTACTTCATCAACGCCAGCTATCAATCTTTCAACCTGGTCTTTGACGACCGCACCCTGTCATCTACAGATTTTGCCGCTCTCGGCGTCGTGGACAATGGCACAGAGAGAAATGATTATCTTTATGGCAGCAAAAACAATGATGTCATATACGGAGCCGGGGGGAACGACAATCTGAACGGATACGAAGGTGACGACATTATCACCGCCGGGACCGGGGATGACACTCTTGAAGGCGGCCAGGGAAACGATGTTCTTGACGGCGGCGCCGGGAATGATTACCTGAATGGGGGTGCCGGTGATGACACCTTTTATTTCAGTGCCGGGCACGGGCAGGACAGCCTGACTGATATGGATGCGATTTCCGCTAACAGACTTGTTTTTACAGGCGCGACCTCCGATCAATTAACACTTTCACAGCACAAAGGAGATCTTGTACTGCATGTTTATGAGAGCGGCGACGCATTGACCATAAAAAACTATTACCAGACCGATAAACAACATTTTGAGCTAGTCTTCGATGACAGAACTGTCACTGCAGATGAATTCAGAGCGATGGGGGTCAACTTTTATGGAACTGAAGGAAACGACACCCTCAGTGGATTCGATGGCGATGATCATATCTGGGGTTATGCAGGAAACGACTGTATCTACGGGAATGAAGGTGCCGACACTATTTATGCTGGCGCAGGCGATGACACTATTTACGGCTACGGTGGGGATAACATCATATATGGTGAAGACGGCAAAGATACGGTCAACGGAGGGAGTGGTGACGAGTTCATAATCGGCGGGGCGGGTGATGACAGTTTATCGGGTTCAGACGGCGCCGATAAATATTATTTTAAACGCGGTCATGATAATGACATCGTGTTTTGCACCGGCAGTAACGGCACCGATCAGCTTATCTTTAAAGGAGCATCAAGCAATGCTGTGAAAATGCAAAATGATGGAGCATCATTGATCATTCGTGCATATGGTGATGATGACTCCGTAAAAATAAATCGTTTCTTTCAAGGGGACGTTTATCGAAACGTCGAACTTGTTTTTGACGATCGCACTATTACTAAAAATGAAATGCCTGAGTTCATTTTCCAGTGTGGAGGCGGTTCCTATACGGAGACATTTACCTTCATACCAGGTGATCCTACTTTACCAGGTAATCCCTCGCTGCTAGATCATGGCAACCCACTGACTACCATGGCCGCAGTCGCCACAACCGTGGATGCTGAAATGCATAAAACCATGCCGACATCTGAGGCCATCGAGATGGCATCAATCGCAGCACAGGCGCAGCTATTAGTAAACTCTATCTCTGCGTTTGGTCATATACTTGAGCAGTCAGGCTTGCAGATGAATCATCTCAACAGTGAGTCTTCGTTAGCATCGCTGGTCACACCACAATAAAAAAAAAGCTCCCGCCATGGCGGGAGCTTTTCTCTCTACACAAACACTTATTCTGCTTTCACGCGCTCGATATTTGCACCCAGCGCACGCAGTTTATCTTCGATACGCTCGTAGCCACGATCGATATGATAGATGCGGTCGACTACCGTCGTGCCTTCGGCAATGCAGCCTGCCAGTACCAGACTCGCAGAAGCACGCAGATCCGTTGCCATCACCTGCGCACCAGACAACTGCTCAACGCCATGACAAATCACGGTATTGCTTTCAATCTCTGCATGCGCACCCATACGGATCAGTTCCGGTACGTGCATAAAGCGGTTTTCAAAGATGGTTTCAGTGATAAAGCCCGTGCCTTCTGCCACCAGGTTCAGCAGCGTGAACTGCGCCTGCATATCCGTTGGGAACGCAGGATGTGGCGCGGTACGGACGTTAACCGCTTTAGGACGATTGCCGTGCATATCCAGGCTAATCCAGTCTTCGCCAACTTCGATATCCGCACCTGCGTCACGCAGCTTGGCTAAAACCGCATCCAGGGTATCCGGCTGTGCATTGCGGCAGGTAATTTTGCCACCTGAAATAGCCGCAGCGACCAGGAAGGTCCCGGTTTCGATACGGTCAGGCAGAACACGATAAACACCGCCACCCAGACGTTCTACGCCTTCAATGGTAATGCGATCCGTGCCCTGGCCAGTGATTTTCGCACCCAGCGCAACAAGGAAATTGGCGGTATCAACGATCTCAGGCTCACGCGCCGCGTTCTCGATGATGGTGGTGCCTTCAGCCAGCGTTGCCGCAGACATGATGGTCACGGTCGCGCCGACGCTCACTTTATCCATGACAATGTGCGCGCCTTTCAGGCGGCCATTCACAGACGCCTTAACGTAGCCTTCTTCAAGCTTAATCTCAGCGCCCAGTTTTTCGAGGCCAAAGATATGCAGATCCACCGGACGCGCGCCGATTGCACAGCCGCCCGGCAGGGATACCTGACCCTGACCAAAACGCGCCACCAGCGGACCTAACGCCCAGATAGAGGCACGCATGGTTTTCACCAGATCGTAGGGTGCAGAGAAGTTATTGACGTTGCTGGCATCGATCCACACGGAACCATTGCGCTCGACCTTGGTGCCCAACTGGGTGAGCAATTTCATGGTCGTGTCGATATCTTTCAGTTTTGGAACGTTTTGAATCTCTACCGGCTCTTCCGCAAGCAGTGCGGCAAAGAGGATTGGCAGCGCGGCGTTTTTGGCGCCGGAAATTGTCACTTCGCCCTGGAGACGCGTTGGCCCCTGTACACGAAATTTATCCATGAATAATGCTCTCTTATCAATTCAACCGTGCCGCGGGCGATAACCCCCGGCTCAAAAACCGTTTAGTTTGCGATCGCGTTCCCACTCTTGCGGGGTAAACGCCTTAATCGACAGGGCATGGATGCGGTTATCCGCAATGTATTCCATCAGAGGCGCGTAAACAGCCTGTTGTTTCTTCACACGGCTCATGCCGTCGAACATCTCACCCACAGCAATAACCTGGAAGTGGCTGCCATCGCCAGAGACGTGGACGTCCTGAAGAGAGAGTGCATTCATCAGCACTGACTGGATTTCATTATTTTCCATGGGTTCTACATCATCTTTTAGTGAAAACAAGCTCAACATCTTAGAGCAAAGTGCGGCAGTCTTAAACAAGCAAAAAGCCCCGACATGTAAACAGTCGGGGCTTTCAGAATGTTACGTTGAGAATAAATTAATGCGGCAGGACGTCAGCGGGCAAATTGTACAGTTGAGCCAGAGTCAGCACATTATCACTGACTCCCGCTAACACCACGTTTTGTCCAAGATTTTTGCCACAGGCAACAAGGTGAACCAACAGCGCCACGCCTGCTGTATCCACACGTGACACACCGCTTAAATCGATAACGGTGGCGCCGCGCATAGCCTCTTCACGTGCCTCCCACAACGGGATTAGCACGTCTTGATCCAGCTCACCGGTCAGCAGAAGTCTGTCACCTTCACGCGCCCAGCTCAGTTGCTGCGTCATTACTTTTTCTCGTCCAGCGTGATTTTCTGGCTGGAGATGGATTTTAACTGAGCCGTCAGGCCATCAATGCCTTTCGTGCGCAGCAGATCGCTCCATTCGTTTTGCTTGGTCGTGATCATACTCACGCCTTCAGCGATCATGTCATACGCCTGCCAGTTGCCCGTTTGGGAATTTTTGCGCCACTGGAAGTCCAAGCGTACCGGCGGACGACCATTTGGATCGATGATGGTGACACGAATCGGCAGAATCGTGGCATCGCCCAGCGGTTGCTCAGGCGCGATCTGGTAGGTCTGGCCGTGATACATCGCCAGAGCCTGGCCGTAAGCCTGTTTCAGGTATTCACGGAAGGCCGCGAAAAAGGCTTCACGCTGTGCAGGCGTAGCATCTTTGTAATAACGTCCCAGCACTAACGCGCCCGCATACTTAATCTGCACATACGGCAGCAGCTCCTGATCGACTACATCACGCAGATAATCGGGATTTGAACGAATTTTCGGTTGTTCATTTTTGAGACGGTCGAACGTTTTCTTCGCCGCTTCATTCATCTGTTGGTACGGATTGCTTTGATCCGCGGCATGGGCCACGGTCAGTGGAGCAATTATCAGCATGGCAACCATAAATAATCGTTTAAACATAAATCAATTCTCCTGAGATCAATGCGTTGCGCCAGTGGCTGGCGCGGCGTCTGTGGAGCTTTCGCTCTGTGCTGGCGAAGCGTCAGATTTGGTGTCATCACCCCCTTTACTGTTGTAAAGGAATTGACCAATCATGTCTTCCAGCACCATGGCTGACTTCGTGTCCTGAATAACGCCACCGTCTTTAAGGATAGACGTTCCCAGCTCGGGATCTTCAAAGCCGACGTTTAAAGCAAGATATTGCTCGCCAAGCAGACCGGAAGTGCGAATAGAAAGCGAACTGGTATCAGGGATATGGTTATAACGCTCTTCGATGTCCATCTCGACACGAGGCAGATAGGTTTTATCGTCCAGAGTAATGTCCGCCACACGACCAATAACCACGCCGCCGATACGCACGGGTGAACTGGCCTTCAAGCCACCGATGTTATCGAAGGTGGCAGAGATGCGGTAAGTGGGTTCAGTCCGAATAGAGGTAATGTCAGCCGCTCTCAGGCAGATAAACAGCGCGGCAAGCATTGCCAGAAGCAGAAATACACCAACCCAAATTTCACTTTTTCTCGTTTGCATGACCTTAATTCCCAAACATCAGTGCGGTGAGCACAAAATCCAGACCCAGTACGGCCAGCGACGAATGAACGACAGTGCGCGTGGTCGCGCGGCTGATCCCTTCAGAGGTCGGTATCGCGTCATAACCATTGAACAACGCAATCCATGTAACCGTAAACGCAAATACCACGCTCTTAATCAGACAGTTCACCAGATCCATACGCAGATCAACGGCATCCTGCATCGCGGACCAGAAGAACCCCGCGTCAATACCTTTCCACTGCACGCCGACCAGAGAACCGCCCCAGATACCGACAGCAACAAAGAGGATCGTCAGCAGCGGGAGCGAAATCACGCCAGCCCAGAATCGTGGGGAGATCACCCGGCGCAGGGGATCGACGGCCATCATTTCCATACTGGAAAGCTGTTCCGTCGCCCGCATCAGGCCGATTTCAGCCGTTAAAGCCGATCCCGCCCGTCCGGCAAACAGCAGCGCGGCGACGACCGGCCCGAGTTCACGCAGTAGTGAGAGTGCGACCAACATGCCCAAACTGGTTTCCGCACTGTAAGTGGTCAGTACCAGATAGCCCTGCAACCCGAGGACCATGCCGATAAACAGGCCAGACACAATCACGATGAGCATCGACAGTACGCCAACATTATAGAGTTGACGCACCAGCAACGGTGCATGTTTGCGGAATTCTGGCTTGCCAACCAACGCATTGAATAACATCAACCCGGCACGCCCGAACGTCCTGATGGTTTTTATGCCACGGTGTCCAAGAGCGGCCAACGCATTTAACAGCATGAGTGGCTTAACTCCCTATTCCCAATAAATCGTGATGATAATCAACTGCGGGATAACGGAACGGAACAGGTCCGTCCGCAATGCCGTCGAGGAACTGTCGAACCCGCGGATCGCTATTGTTTTGTAACGCCTGCGCCCCACCGTGGGCGACAATTTTTTTATCCGCCACGATATAGGCGTAATCAGCAATGCTCAGCACTTCAGGAACATCATGCGAGACGACGATACAGGTGACACCCAGGGCGCTGTTAAGCTCGGAGATAAGCTTCACCAGCACGCCCATCGTAATAGGATCTTGTCCGACAAAGGGCTCGTCGAACATGATTAAATCGGGTTCAAGCGCAATGGCACGCGCCAGCGCTGCACGACGAGCCATACCGCCGGAAAGCTCGGAAGGCATTAACTTTGCCGCCCCGCGTAGCCCCACGGCTTCAAGTTTCATCATGACGGTGCTTTTCAGCAACTCAGGCGGCAGACGCGTATGCTCACGCAAAGGATAGGCAACGTTATCGAAAACGTTCATATCCGTGAATAATGCACCGGACTGAAACAGCATGCTCATCCGCTTACGCACAGTGTAAAGGCGCGTACGGGTCATCGCCGGAATATTTTCTCCGTCGAAAAGGATTTCACCGTTGTCCGGCGCAATTTGCCCGCCGATTAAACGCAGCAGCGTGGTTTTGCCGATCCCAGACGGTCCCATGATCGCGGTAATTTTGCCGCGGGGCACCGTCAACGTAATATTATCAAATATCAATCGGTTGCTACGTGAGAAGCTGATGTCACGAACATCGACTAAATTCGCCGCATTGTGGCTCATCTATCCTTCCTTTCAATCGCCTACAGATTAAGCATGGCGTGTAATTCAGCCTTGAACCCAGCATTTTTACAGAATATTGCCTGCACGGGTTAGCGAAAGCTGGCATTTGTTTTACTTTTCCGGCGCATAAAGTCAAAATTAGGAATTCGTTACGTCTACAGACTGTATACCGCGCCTGAGATCGCCTCTCAGTGGACCCGCGAGTATACCTGAAGAAAGGACTTTTGATGCTTTTAGCGACAGCACTGTTAATTATTGGTTTACTTTTGGTGGTCTACAGTGCTGACCGTCTGGTGTTCGCGGCCTCTATTCTCTGTCGTCTATTCGGCATGCCGCCGTTAATCATCGGCATGACCGTTGTCAGCATCGGAACCTCGCTTCCTGAAATTATCGTCTCTGCCACCGCCTCCCTGCACGGGCAAATTGACCTTGCGATCGGTACCGCGATTGGCTCGAACATTGTTAACATTTTATTGATTCTTGGCCTTGCAGCACTGTTGCATCCATTTCGCGTGCATTCCGATGTTCTGCGCCGCGAATTGCCGCTAATGTTAATTGTTAGTCTACTTGCCGGCTATGTGCTTTATGATGGGCAATTAACGTTTTATGACGGGCTGCTATTGCTGGCGCTGGCCGTGATTTGGCTGCTGTATATTGTCAAAATCGCCCGACTGGCTGAAAAACAGGGCAATGACAGCCTGACGCGTGAGCAGGTTGCCGAACTGCCGCGCGAAGGCACCTTACCTGTCGCATTACTGTGGCTGGGCGTGGCGCTGATTATTATGCCGATGGCGACCCGAATGGTGATGGATAATGCCACGGTTCTGGCGAACTACTTTGCCATAAGCGAATTAACGATTGGTCTCACCGTTATTGCGATTGGTACCAGCCTGCCGGAGCTGGCAACGGCCATCGCGGGGGCACGCAAAGGTGAGGATGATATCGCCATTGGCAATATCATCGGTTCGAATATTTTTAACGTCGCCATCGTATTGGGCTTACCCGCGCTGATTGCGCCAGGTGCATTCAACCCGCTGGCCTTCACGCGTGATTACGGCGTGATGTTGTTGGTGAGCGTCATTTTTGCCCTGCTCTGTTGGCGGCGCAAACAGCAGATAGGTAAAGGAGCAGGCGCACTGCTTGTAGGTGGGTTTATCGTATGGATGGCGATGCTTTACTGGCTGTCGCCTCTTCTCACTGGGTAACGGAAACGCATTATGTCGCAACAAGAATTGCAGCCGGGTTTTGACTTTCAGAAAGCAGGCAAAGACGTTCTGGAGATTGAACGTGAAGGTCTGGCGCAGTTAGATCAATACATCAATCAGGACTTTACGCGGGCCTGTGAGAAAATATTCCATTGCGCCGGCAAAGTCGTGGTGATGGGAATGGGCAAGTCAGGCCATATTGGCCGTAAAATGGCCGCGACGTTTGCCAGTACCGGCACCTCTTCTTTCTTTGTGCATCCCGGTGAAGCCGCACACGGAGATTTGGGGATGGTAACGCCGCAGGATGTGGTGATTGCCCTCTCCAACTCCGGTGAATCCAATGAGATTCTGGCCCTGATTCCGGTGTTAAAACGGCTGCACGTTCCGCTTATCTGTATGACCAGCCGTCCAGAAAGCAGCATGGCGCGGGCAGCAGATGTGCATCTGTGCGTCAAAGTACCGAAAGAAGCCTGCCCGCTGGGCCTGGCCCCCACGTCCAGCACCACTGCCGCGCTGGTCATGGGCGACGCCCTCGCGGTTGCCTTACTGGAAGCGCGTGGCTTTACGCCAGAGGATTTTGCGCTCTCTCACCCTGGCGGGGCGCTGGGACGCAAGCTGTTGCTTCGCGTTAACGATATTATGCACACGGGTGATGAGATCCCACACGTCAGCAAAGACGCTTCGTTGCGTGATGCGTTGCTGGAAATCACCCGCAAAAATCTCGGTATGACCGTGATATGTGATGACACGATGAAGATTGAAGGTATCTTCACCGATGGCGACCTGCGTCGTGTCTTTGATATGGGGGTTGACGTCCGTTCCCTCGGTATTATTGATGTAATGACTGAAGGCGGAATCCGTGTCCGTCCCGGTACACTGGCTGTGGATGTGCTGAACCTGATGCAATCCCGCCACATCACCTCCGTCATGGTTGCCGATGGCGACCAGTTGCTGGGTGTGGTACATATGCATGATCTTCTGCGCGCAGGCGTAGTGTAATGAAGGATAAGACAATGAGTAATGCGGGTGCATCCCTTGCAACCTGTTATGGTCCGGTAAGTCACCAGATGATCTCCCAGGCCGAAAAAATTCGCCTGCTGATCCTCGATGTAGATGGCGTCCTTTCCGATGGCCTGATTTACATGGGTAACAACGGTGAAGAGCTGAAAGCGTTTAACGTCCGCGATGGCTACGGAATTCGCTGTGCCCTCACCTCCGGAATCGACGTTGCTATCATCACCGGGCGAAAGGCTAAACTGGTAGAAGATCGTTGTGAAACGCTGGGGATTACCCATCTCTATCAGGGGCAGTCCGACAAAATGGGCGCGTTTAAAGATTTGCTGGCGAAGCTGGCTATTGATCCGCAAAATGTGGCCTATGTCGGAGACGATCTGATTGACTGGCCCGTGATGGCAGAAGTGGGATTAAGCGTTGCGGTGGCGGATGCCCATCCCCTGCTGATCCCGCGCGCTGACTATGTCACCCGGATTAACGGCGGTCGTGGTGCGGTGCGTGAAGTGTGCGATCTATTATTGCTGGCGCAAGGCAAGCTTGATGAAGCCAAAGGGCAATCGATATGAGTAAAACCAGACGTTGGATTACCCTTCTGCTTGTGTTGGTCGCACTGATTTTGATTGGCGTGAATATTGCCGATAACGACGACACGCAGCCGGATGTGGTCAACAACAGTGACCCAACCTATAAGAGCGATCACAGTGATACGGTGGTTTACAGCCCTGAAGGGGCTTTAAACTATCGCCTGATTGCCCAACATGTTGAACATTTTTCCGAAGAAGGTGTGTCGTGGTTTACCCAACCGGTAATGACGACATTTGACACCAATAAAGTGCCAACGTGGTCGATCAAATCAGATCGGGCTAAATTGACGAATGACCGTATGCTTTATCTGTATGGTCATGTCGAAGTCAATGCCCTGACCGCAGACTCCCAGTTACGCAAGATTACGACGGACAATGCCCAGATTAACCTGGTCACCCAGGATGTGACGTCGCAGGATCTGGTGACATTGTACGGTACAACATTTAATTCCAGCGGTATGAGAATGCGCGGGAACTTACGCAGCAAAAACGCCGAGCTGATTGAAAAGGTTAGAACCTCCTATGAAATTCAAAACAAACAAACTCAGCCTTAACTTTATCATCGCCAGTGCGCTGTTGGCTGCCAGTCTTCCCGCTCTTGCGGTTACCGGTGACACTGAACAGCCCATTCATATCGAATCCGACACCCAGTCGCTTGATATGCAAGGCAATGTGGTGACCTTTACGGGCAACGTCGTGATGACCCAGGGCACCATCAAAATTAATGCCGATAAGGTTGTGGTGACGCGTCCTGGCGGTGAACAGGGCAAAGAGATCATTGATGGCTACGGTAATCCTGCCACGTTCTACCAGATGCAGGATAACGGTAAGCCGGTCAAAGGCCGCGCTTCCCATATGCACTATGAGCTGGAAAAAGATCTGGTGATCCTGACCGGCAACGCGTTCCTGGAGCAGCTTGATAGCAATATCACTGGCGACAAGATCACGTATCTGGTGAAAGAACAAAAAATGCAGGCCTACAGCGAGAAAGGCCGACGCGTAACAACCGTGCTTGTACCGTCTCAGCTGCAGGATAAGAGCAAAGAGCAGGCCCCAGCACAGAAGAAGAGTAACTAATCCGTTATGGCAACATTAACTGCAAAAAATCTCGCAAAAGCCTACAAGGGCCGTCGCGTAGTAGAAGATGTCAGTCTGACCGTTAACTCTGGCGAGATTGTGGGTCTGTTAGGGCCGAACGGTGCAGGTAAAACAACCACCTTTTACATGGTCGTCGGCATTGTGTCTCGCGATGCGGGTAATATCATCATTGATGATGACGATATCAGCCTGCTGCCGCTGCATGCGCGTGCCCGTCGCGGTATTGGCTATCTGCCGCAGGAAGCCTCCATTTTCCGCCGCTTGAGCGTTTTTGATAACCTGATGGCGGTTCTGCAGATCCGTGACGATCTGACCGCAGAACAGCGTACCGATCGCGCGAACGAGCTGATGGAAGAGTTCCATATTGAGCACCTGCGCGACAGCATGGGTCAGGCGCTCTCCGGGGGTGAACGTCGTCGCGTAGAAATTGCCCGCGCACTGGCGGCTAACCCTAAATTTATTTTGCTGGATGAACCCTTCGCGGGCGTTGACCCTATTTCCGTTATCGACATCAAGCGCATTATCGAGCATTTGCGCGACAGCGGCCTCGGTGTGCTGATTACTGACCATAACGTGCGTGAAACACTGGCCGTGTGTGAACGCGCTTATATCGTCAGCCAGGGCCATCTGATTGCCCATGGTACCCCGCTGGAAATTCTCGAAGATGAACATGTTAAGCGCGTGTACCTTGGGGAAGACTTCAGACTCTGATAGGGTAGAGGTTACGTCACGCTAAAGCGGAGAAAAACGCCCTGAACATGAAGCAAGGTTTGCAATTAAGGCTCAGCCAGCAGTTGGCGATGACGCCTCAGTTACAACAGGCGATTCGTCTGTTGCAACTGTCCACGTTAGAACTCCAGCAGGAACTCCAGCAGGCCCTGGACAGCAATCCGTTGCTGGAGCAAACCGATCTTCATGACGAAGTAGAAACCCAGGAAAAGCAAGACACCGAAACGCTCGATACGGCAGATGCCCTTGAGCAACATGAGATGCCGGACGAACTGCCGCTGGATGCAAGCTGGGATGAAATTTACACCGCTGGCACCCCCTCAGGCACGCGCGCCGACTATCAGGATGACGAGCTACCGGTTTATCAGGGCGAAACCACCCAGTCTTTACAGGATTACCTGATGTGGCAGGTGGGGCTGACGCCGTTTACCGAAACCGATCGTGCGATTGCAACGTCCATTGTCGATGCCGTCGATGACACAGGCTATTTGACCGTCACCCTCGACGAAATACTGGAAAGTATTGGCAATAGCGACATCGAGATGGAAGAGATAGAGGCGGTGCTTAAGCGCGTCCAGCGCTTTGATCCCATCGGCGTTGCCGCCAAAGATCTGCGCGATTGCTTGCTCATTCAGCTTTCTCAGTTTGCGAAAGAGACGCCCCGAATTAACGAAGCGCGGCTTATCATCAGCGAACACCTGGATCTGCTGGCGAACCATGACTTCCGCTCTCTGATGCGCGTCACGCGGTTAAAAGAAGAGGTGCTGAAGGAAGCGGTGGATCTGATTCAGTCGCTTGATCCCCGCCCCGGCCAGTCAATCCAGACCGGTGAACCGGAATACGTGATTCCGGATGTGCTGGTGCGAAAACATAACGGTCACTGGACCGTAGAATTAAACTCCGACAGCATCCCCCGTCTGCAAATCAATCAACAATATGCCTCCATGTGCACCAGCGTGCGCAACGACTCCGATAATCAATATATTCGCAGCAACCTTCAGGAAGCGCGATGGTTGATCAAAAGTCTGGAGAGCCGAAATGATACGCTGCTCCGCGTCAGCCGCTGTATTGTTGAACAGCAGCAGGCGTTCTTTGAGCAGGGCGAAGAGTTTATGAAACCGATGGTGCTGGCGGACATTGCTCAGGCCGTCGAGATGCATGAATCGACTATTTCCCGCGTGACCACGCAGAAGTATCTGCACAGTCCACGCGGTATTTTTGAGCTTAAGTATTTCTTCTCCAGCCACGTGAATACCGAAGGCGGTGGCGAAGCCTCGTCAACGGCCATTCGCGCACTGGTGAAGAAGTTGATCGCCGCGGAAAACCCCGCGAAGCCACTGAGTGACAGTAAGTTAACCACCATGCTGTCCGATCAGGGTATCATGGTGGCACGCCGTACTGTTGCAAAGTATCGAGAGTCTTTATCCATTCCGCCGTCAAACCAGCGTAAACAACTGGTCTGACTCAACCGATAAGGAAGACACTATGCAGCTCAACATCACTGGACAAAACGTCGAAATCACTGAGGCTTTACGCGACTTTTTAAACACGAAGTTTGCGAAACTTGAGCAGTATTTCGAAAGAATTAATCAGGTCTACATTGTGTTGAAAGTGGAGAAAGTGACTCACATCTCGGATGCAACCCTCCATGTTAATGGGGGCGAACTTCATGCCAGTGCGGAAGGGCAAGACATGTACGCGGCTATCGACGGCTTGATTGACAAGCTTGCGCGACAGCTTAATAAACATAAAGATAAACTGAAACAACACTAATTGTCCGGGCAGTTAACGGGTGCAGGACGGCCTGTTGTTAAGCACAACAGGCCTTTGTACAGTTAGCGCTTAGGTGAAATTATGATGAACAACGATTCCGCTCTTCAATTGAGCAATGTCCTGAACCAGGAATGTACCCGCAGTGCCGTTCACTGCCAGAGTAAAAAACGTGCGCTGGAAATTATCAGCGAACTGGCGGCAAAACAGTTAGGTCTGCCGCCACAGGTGGTTTTTGAAGCCATCCTGACGCGTGAAAAAATGGGCAGTACCGGGATCGGTAACGGTATCGCCATTCCACACGGTAAGCTGGAAGAAGACACCCTGCGAGCCGTGGGCGTGTTCGTGCAGCTGGAAACACCGATTGCGTTTGATGCCATCGATAACCAGCCTGTCGATCTGCTCTTTGCTCTGCTGGTGCCAGCCGATCAGACAAAAACACATTTGCATACGCTCTCCCTGGTGGCAAAGCGTCTGGCGGATAAAACCATCTGTCGACGTCTGCGCGCCGCCCAGAGCGATGAGGAGCTGTATCACATCATCACGGAAACAGAAGGCAATCAGGATGATGCGTAATCAGGAGATGGCCTTCCTATCTGTTGTCCTGAGGAGAAACGGAACATGGTGCTGATGATCGTCAGCGGTCGTTCTGGGTCGGGGAAATCCGTGGCCCTGCGTGCGCTGGAAGATATGGGATTTTACTGCGTGGATAACCTGCCGGTTGTCCTGTTGCCTGATCTGGCCCGGACGCTGGCGGACAGACAAATCTCTGCTGCCGTCAGTATCGATGTGCGTAATATGCCGGAATCCCCGGAAATCTTTGAACAGGCAATGAGCAGCCTGCCCGAGAACTTCTCGCCGCAGTTGCTGTTCCTGGACGCAGACCGCAATACGCTGATTCGCCGTTACAGCGATACCCGTCGTTTGCATCCCCTTTCCAGTAAAAACCTGTCGCTGGAGAGCGCCATTGACGAAGAGAGCGATCTGCTTGAGCCTTTGCGATCCCGCGCCGATCTGATCGTCGATACCTCGGAAATGTCCGTCCATGAACTGGCGGAGATGCTGCGTACGCGCCTGCTGGGCAAACGTGAGCGCGAGCTGACCATGGTGTTCGAATCCTTCGGGTTCAAACACGGCATCCCTATCGATGCCGATTACGTTTTCGACGTTCGTTTCCTGCCAAACCCGCACTGGGACCCGAAACTGCGTCCAATGACCGGTCTGGACAAGCCCGTGGCTGCGTTCCTCGACAGGCACACAGAAGTACACAATTTTATTTACCAGACGCGTAGCTACCTTGAGCTATGGTTACCTATGCTCGAGACAAATAATCGCAGCTATCTGACCGTCGCTATCGGCTGTACTGGCGGTAAACATCGCTCGGTATATATTGCCGAACAGCTGGCCGATTACTTCCGTTCACGCGGCAAGAACGTTCAGTCACGTCATCGCACGCTGGAAAAACGTAAAACATGACCGTAAAACACACCGTTGAGATCACCAACAAGCTGGGCATGCATGCACGCCCGGCAATGAAGCTGTTTGAACTGATGCAGGGGTTTGATGCAGAAGTGCTGCTGCGCAACGATGAAGGCACCGAAGCAGAAGCCAACAGCGTGATTGCGCTGTTGATGCTTGATTCTGCTAAGGGCCGTCAGATAGAAGTGGAGGCCACCGGCCCCCAGGAAGAAGAGGCGCTGGCTGCCGTGGTGGCGCTGTTCAATGCCGGATTTGATGAGGACTAGGTCCTACATCAGCTGATTGCTTGCCATAAAGCTTTCGCCACCCAGCTGTCGCATCTGCCGCAGGATCCACGCCTGACGGCTGCGAACATAGCCTGACGGCGCATTGGCTTTGAAACGAATAGGATTGGGCAACACCGCGGCTAATAAAGCGGCTTCTGACATCGTCAGTCGGCTGGCGGGCTTATTGAAGTACCGCTGAGCCGCCGCTTCCACTCCAAACACACCATCACCAAATTCCGCGATATTTAAATACACCGTCAGAATGCGTTTCTTGCTCCACACGGTCTCGATACCCACCGTCAGGCCAGCTTCCAGCCCTTTACGCAACCAGCTACGTCCATCCCATAAAAACAGGTTCTTCGCCGTTTGCTGTGAAAGCGTCGACGCCCCGCGCACCCGCGTTTCATTTCGCTCATTATGCGCCAGCGCTTTCTCGATCGCCGCAACGTCAAAGCCCCAGTGCTCCGGGAATTTTTGGTCTTCTGCGGCGATCGCTGCCAGCCCCATCCACGGGGAGATCTCATCCATACTCACCCAGTCAGAGTGCGCCACGTAGCTGAAATTGCCGGTCAGCCATTCACCAAGCTGACGTTCAACCATCACCGCTGAAAACGGCACAGGCAGCACGCTAAAGAGGGCAATACCGCCGCCCCACAGGACGACGAAAAACAGCACCAGACGAAGCAAGATACGCTTTACCCAGGCGAGCGGAGTACGTCGTTTGCTCACTGGGCGAGTACCAGCACGCGTTCAACCAGCTTATCAATGCCGGTGGCGGCTTCCGCGATATCCTGTGCCAGCATATAGGCCGGTGTGGTAACGATTTTATTGTCCTCATCCACCACGATATCGTCGACCGGACAAGGCACGTGTTCGCCCCCCATCTCCTCAATCAGCTCTGCCGTATCGATATCCGTGCCGATGGTCAGGCGCAGCGGAAAATCAAAAATCTTCGGCAGCATGGCGGGGGCAATACACATAAAGCCGAGTGGTTTTCCGGCTTCGTGAAGCTTAAGGGCAAGATTTTTTAATGCGCTGTCGACCTGGCAGTCGCTGCCTGAGCGGGCAAAGGTACTGAGATTTTTGGCGGCACCAAAACCACCAGGCACGATCAGCGCATCCAGCTCTTCCGCTACCGCCTGAGACAAGGGCTGCACCTTCCCACGCGTAATGCGTGCGGCTTCGACCAGCACGTTGCGGGTTTCCGCCATCGGCTCTCCCGTCAGATGGTTGATCACATCAGACTGGCTTTTATCCGGCGCAAAGCAAACGGCTTCAGCGCCCTGTCGGGCTAACGCGAGCAGCGTCAGGACTGATTCGTGTATTTCTGCACCGTCGTAAACGCCGCATCCGCTGAGTACTACACCCACCTTTTTCATTCTGTCGCTCCTTCATTGCACCCGACTGCTACCTATTAATCCTTCTGATTAAAAGGGTATGCTTCACACATTTCACTGATTCATGTAACAAATCATTTAAGATTTGCTATCTTATCTGCGTGCGGCCCTCATTTTAAGGCTGTGTCATCATGCGAAAACAACACAAAAAATCAGGCACAGCTACGATTTCCCTGGTGTTGGCGCAGTATTCGCGCACCCCGGTTTATCCGGGGTCATTTTTTTCTGGCTGCCACCCACGCCTTCAGAACAGCAACATCGTTCTGCCACTCCTGTTTCATCTCTTCAACCCATTCACCAACGTTATCTGACCACGCAGGTAAATCAGGCGATTGAATCTGCTGGCCCAGTTGCTGAAGATGACGCAGGCCAATCGAACCGGCAGCACCCTTAATTTTATGCCCCTCTTCAACAATCCCTTTCTGATCGCGGGCTGTGAGGTTAGATTCCAGTACGCTCAAGTACCCCGGCATCATTTTTTCAAACACGGCCAGACCATCGGTAATCAATTTCGGTCCCACTAAATCGATGTACTGCTCAAGCATAGCGGTATCGAGAATCGACTGTGCTTTTTCGCTTTCTGCTGGCGTCATGGTGCTTTCCTCATCGTCAGTTGTATCCCAGAACTTCTTGATCATGGCGGTCAGGGCAGGCACCGCCAGCGGCTTGCTGAGCACATCGTCCATGCCCGCGTCGAGGTACTCTTTTTTATCCTTCAGAACGTTTGCCGTGAGCGCCACCAGCGGCGGCAGTTCGTCGGCGCTGTAGAGCCGTGTCAGCTCCCGCGAGATGTCCAGCCCGGTCATGTCCGGTAGCTGAATATCCAGCAGCACAAGGTCGTATTCATTCGGCTTAAACATCTCAAGCGCGGCTTTCCCGGTCATCGCCACATCCACGCTATTGCCCAGTTTTTCCAGCACCGAGCGGGCCACGATCACGTTCAGCTCGATGTCTTCCACCAGAAGGACATGCAATGCAGGCAGCGGCATATCGTCATGTTCAAAGGTGTCCTCCACCTCTTCTGCCACCGCAGGCGCATGCACCGTCAACGTAAAGATCGAGCCTCTGCCCTGCTGGCTGTCTACGGTAATATCACCGCCCATACTTTTCGCCAGACGGCGCGAGACCGCCAGGCCAATACCCGTCCCCGTGGCCGGTTTACCGCCGTTGCTGTCTTTCACCTGGTAATACATGGCAAAGATTTTATCCTGCTCTTCCTGCGGGATACCAATGCCGGAATCTTCGACCTCAAAGTGCAGAATATCGCCTTCGTCGTAACGAATGCGCACCACCACCTGGCCATCCTGGGTAAATTTAACGGCGTTGCTAATGAGATTCCACAGGATCTGACGCAGCCGCGTTCCGTCGGTAATGACTTTATGCGGCAGCGGCAAGGTTGGCTCCATGACAAAACGGAGCCCCTTCTGCTGCGCCTGCAGGCCGGAGAGGTTCTCCAGGTCGGCCAGGAAGCCCGTGAAGTCCACCGGCTGGTTATCCAGCTGGACTTTACGACGCTCCATTTTATCCATATCGATAATATCGTTGAAGATATTGCCCAGCGTGACCGCCGAGACGTGGATAGTTTTAAGGTATTTTTCCTGCTCGTGCGTTAAATCGGTATCCAGCAAAATGCGGCTAAGGCCAACAATGCCGTTTAGCGGCGTACGCAGCTCATGGCTAATGGTGGAGATAAAGGTCGTTTTATCGCGGCTGGCGCGCTCCAGGGCATCCTGATAGCGTTTACGTTCCGTGATATCACGACCAAATCCCATCAGACCGTGGCGTTTCCCCACGCGGTCGTAATACGGCACTTTGCGGATTTCAAAACAGGCTTTTCGTCCGTCCGGGTAGTCCAGCCACTGTTCGTAGGTCAGCGAGACGTTATGGCGGAAGACTTTTTCATCCGTCTCCATGACCTTCGCAGCGGCTTCTGCGGAGTAAACCTGTTGTGGTTTCAGGTTCACCAGCTGTTTTTCGCTTTTGCCGGTTAACAGCTCCATAGCACGGTTACAGCCCGAAAACTCTTTGTCTTCATTACGGTAGAAAACCAGATCGGGCGAGGCGTCCAGAAAAGAGCGCAGGAATGAGGACTGCTGTTCAAGCTGAATCTGCGTGACCTCACGCTCTTTCATCTCAATTTTCAGCTGCTCCAGCGTGGCCTGACGTTCGGCCTCGGCCTTTTCACGATCCGAAATCTCCTGATTCAACTGGGCGATGTTGTCCTTCAACTGCACATTGAGCTTGAGGTCGCGCTCGCGCATCTCCTCGAGCTTTTCTACCAGGCGGGATAAACGCTGACGCGACTCCTCCAGCTGTTCAACCACCACCGACAGAAAATAGACTGCCCAAGGGGTAATCAACAGACCAAAAAAGATCGAGCGTATCACGTCGATGCTTTCAACCTGCCCATGCAACACCATGGTCACGGCCATTTGCACGACAATCGCCAGTACCACCAGCGCCAGCGCCAGCAGCAGGGAGAAACGGACCAGGCCGAGCTTCATCATCAGATCGACATAGTACTGCGCCAGCATTCGAATTTGCTTCATAGGGGATCCCTTCACGACTTCATCGCTCAATAATACTCAAAATCAGGGGAAGGCGTTGAAGCTTATGTGAAAAAGTGCGGCGTTAAACAGGAGATTAACCTCACTCCCGGGTCGGGAGTGAGGAAGAGAGCGATCAGGAGCGTTTCAAAAGCAGCCAGAGGCTGATCAGGAAGAACGAGGCGCTTGGCAACAACGCACCGATGATAGGCGGTATGCCATACACCAGCGTTAATGGGCCAAAGATCTGGTCTAGAACGTAGAACACAAAACCAAAGCTGATGCCGGTAACAACCCGCACTCCCATCGCCACACTGCGCAGAGGACCGAAGATGAATGACAGGGCCATCAGCATCATCACCGCCACCGACAGCGGCTGGAAGATTTTGCTCCACATATTGAGCTGATAACGCCCGGCGTCCTGCCCGCTCGCTTTCAGGTATTTCACGTAATTGTGCAGGCCGCTGATCGACAGCGCATCCGGATCGAGCGCCACAACACCCAGTTTGTCCGGCGTCAGGTTGGTTTTCCAGGTCCCTGATACCGTTTGCGAACCGGTAATTTGCTTGGGATCTTTCAGGTCTGACTCGTCTACCTGCGACAGTCGCCACTGCTTTTTATCCGCATCAAATTTGGCCGTTGCGGCATAGCGTACTGACTGAAGTCGACGATCGTCGTTGAAGGCATAAATACTGACCCCACCCAACTCATCGTCACCCTTCACGCGTTCGATGTAGACAAAGTTATTCCCGTCTTTCGCCCACAAGCCCTGTTGCGTGGACAACAAAGAGCCACCATACATCGCCTGAGCACGGTAGTTACGCGCCATTTGCTCACCCTGCGGCGCAACCCATTCGCCAATCGCCATGGTAAGCAGAACCAGCGGAATAGCCGTTTTCATGACTGACAGCGCAACCTGCAAACGCGTAAAGCCAGACGCCTGCATCACCACCAGCTCACTACGCTGCGCCAGCATACCCAGCCCCAGCAATGCCCCCAGCAGGGCCGCCATCGGGAAGAAGATCTGAATATCTTTCGGTGCGCTGAGCAGGGTATACATCCCTGCGCCCATTGCGTCGTAGCTGCCCTGCCCGGCTTTTTTAAGCTGATCAACAAACTTAATGATGCCGGAGAGCGACACCAGCATGAACAACGTCATCATGATGGTGGTGAAAATTGTTTTACCTATGTAGCGGTCAAGAACGCCAAACGCTTGCATTAGATGGCTCCTTTGCGCGTAAATCGGGCACGCAGACGGCGCATTGCCACGGTGTCCCACAGATTTAATACCAGCGCGAGCAGCAGATACAAGCCGTTGACCGCCCACGTCCAAATCATCGGATCAATTTTCCCTTTGCCCCCGTTAGATTTGATAGAGGTTTGCAACAGGAAGTAGATGAGATACAGCAGCATGGCAGGCAACATCGACAGTACACGCCCCTGGCGCGGGTTAACCACGCTTAGCGGAACAACCATCAGCGCCATCATAAAGACGGTAAACACCAGCGTCAGACGCCAGTGCAGCTCTGCACGCGCCCGGTTAGTATTGGTATTCATCAGGGTCTTCATGTCCATCTGCTCGGTGTCATTTGCATCGAGCGCAACGGTCTGATGACCCACTATGGCCTGATAGTTCTGGAAATCGGTAATGCGGAAGTCACGCAGCAGAGCCGTGCCTTCAAAGCGCGTCCCTTTATTCAGGGTCACCACCTGAGAGCCGTCTTTACGCTGCGTCAGTTGTCCCGAGTCGGCCACCACCACTGACGGGCGGGCGTTGCCTTTCGGGCGAATCTGCGCAAGGAACACATCATTGAAGCGGTTGCCGTCCACGCTCTCGATAAAGAGCACGGAACTGCCGTCGGTGGCCTGCTGGAACTGGCCTTGAGCCAGCGCCGCCATACCCGGGTTCGCTTTTGCTTCGGCCAACACCTCATCCTGATGTCGCGAGGACCATGGCCCTGCCCACATCACGTTCACGGCTGCGACAATGCCTGTAAACAACGCCAGCACCATAGCCGCTTTCACCAGTACGGCTTTGCTTAAGCCGCAGGCGTGCATCACCGTGATTTCACTTTCGGTGTAGAGTTTCCCCAGCGTCATGAGCAAACCAAGGAAAAGACTCAGCGGCAAAATCAGCTGCGCCATTTCCGGTACGCCTAATCCCAGCAGGGAAAGCACCAGATTTGTTGGGATTTCACCGTCGACAGCCGCACCGAGGATCCTGACCAGCTTCTGACAGAAAAAGATCAGAAGCAGGATGAAAAGGATGGCCAGCTGGCTCTTCAGCGTTTCCCGCACCAGATATCTTATGATTATCACTTTAAATACGCCCGTAAAAACCCGTCTCTTTGCAGGAATTTCGCTTGTTTCATGGCTTAAACGTCATTTATTCTCTTGAGTCGTCGAAATCATCGCTAAGATTAAAAAATCCGGCGGATTCGTGCTTCAGGATATATTTGACGTGTCGAAACCGTAGTAACGTAAGATTAACACGAAGTCACCACAACAGCGGACTTGAGTTACGAAAGGTTTCAATTCTATCCGTAGCAGCCGTCGTTGTCTTTAAGATTCAGGAGCGTAGTGCATGGAGTTCAGTGTAAAAAGCGGTAGCCCGGAGAAACAGCGGAGTGCCTGTATCGTTGTGGGCGTCTTTGAACCACGCCGACTCTCCCCGATCGCCGAACAACTCGATAAAATTAGCGACGGCTATATCAGCGCATTGCTGCGCCGTGGCGAACTGGAAGGCAAACCTGGGCAGACGTTGTTACTGCACCACGTGCCGAACGTCCTTTCCGAACGCATTCTGCTGATTGGTTGCGGCAAAGAGCGCGAGCTGGACGAGCGTCAATATAAGCAGGTGATTCAGAAGACCATTAACACGCTGAATGATACCGGCTCGATGGAAGCAGTCTGCTTCCTGACCGAACTGCACGTTAAAGGCCGTAACACCTACTGGAAAGTGCGTCAGGCGGTAGAAACCGCAAAAGAGAGCCTCTACAGCTTTGATCAATTGAAGACGACCAAAAGCGAGCCGCGTCGCCCGCTGCGTAAAATGGTCTTCAATGTGCCAACGCGTCGCGAGCTGACCAGCGGCGAGCGCGCTATCCAGCACGGTCTGGCGATTGCTGCGGGCATCAAAGCCGCAAAAGATCTCGGCAATATGCCGCCAAACATCTGTAACGCAGGTTACCTGGCGTCTCAGGCGCGTCAGTTAGCGGACACCTACAGCAAGAACGTCGTGACCCGCGTCATTGGCGAACAGCAGATGAAAGAGCTGGGAATGCACTCGTACCTGGCCGTCGGCAATGGTTCGCAAAACGAATCTCTGATGTCGGTGATTGAGTACAAAGGCAACCCATCGGAAGATGCGCGCCCTGTCGTGCTGGTCGGTAAAGGTCTCACGTTTGACTCCGGCGGTATTTCAATCAAGCCGGCCGAAGGCATGGATGAGATGAAATACGACATGTGCGGTGCGGCTGCGGTATACGGCGTGATGCGTATGGTGGCGGAGCTGCAGTTGCCGATCAATGTGATTGGCGTACTGGCAGGCTGTGAAAACATGCCTGGCGGCCGCGCGTATCGCCCAGGTGACGTCCTGACCACCATGTCTGGCCAGACCGTTGAAGTGCTGAATACCGATGCGGAAGGCCGTCTGGTCCTGTGCGACGTATTGACCTATGTGGAGCGCTTTGAACCGGAAGCCGTTATCGACGTTGCGACGTTGACCGGCGCATGCGTTATCGCCTTAGGCCATCACATCACCGGCCTGATGTCGAACCACAACCCGCTGGCGCACGAGCTGATTGGCGCGTCGGAACAGGCGGGCGACCGCGCATGGCGTCTGCCGCTGGGCGATGAGTATCAGGAGCAGCTGGAGTCCAACTTTGCCGATATGGCGAACATTGGTGGCCGCCCTGGTGGTGCTATCACCGCAGGTTGCTTCCTGGCGCGCTTTACCCGCAAATACAACTGGGCACACCTGGACATCGCCGGAACGGCATGGCGCTCTGGCAAAGCCAAAGGCGCAACCGGCCGTCCTGTCGCACTTCTGTCGCAGTTCCTGCTCAATCGCGCCGGGTTTAATGGCGACGAGTGAGGTAAAATGCCGGGTGGCGGCCTCGCCTTACCCGGCCTTGAACGTCACTCAACCCCAGGCCGGGTAGCGTCACGCCACCCGGCTTTGCATTTGAATCCAAAACAAGAAGCCCCATATTATGAGAAACGCAACGTTCTATCTTCTGGACAACGACACACAACAGGATGGCTTAAGCGCCGTTGAACAACTGGTGTGTGAAATTGCCGCAGAACGTTGGCGCAACGGGAAACGCGTCCTGATTGCCTGCGAAGATGAACAGCAGGCGAACCGTCTGGACGAAGCGCTGTGGGCAAGGCCGCCTGAAAGTTTTGTTCCGCATAATTTATCGGGAGAAGGGCCACGCGGTGGTGCACCGGTGGAGATTGCCTGGCCACAAAAGCGCAACAGCAGCGCGCGCGATATTCTGATCAGCCTGCGCATCGACTTTGCAGATTTTGCCACCGCTTTCACAGAAGTGGTAGACTTTGTCCCTTACGAAGATTCTCTGAAACAACTGGCGCGCGAACGCTATAAAGCGTACCGCCTGGCTGGTTTTAACCTGAATACGGCAACCTGGAAATAATGGAAAAGACATATAACCCACGAGATATCGAACAGCCGCTTTACGAGCACTGGGAAGAGCAGGGCTATTTCAAGCCTAACGGCGACGAAAGCAAAGAGTCCTTCTGCATCATGATCCCGCCGCCGAATGTCACCGGCAGTTTGCATATGGGTCATGCTTTCCAGCAGACCATCATGGATACCATGATCCGCTATCAGCGCATGCAGGGTAAAAACACCCTGTGGCAGGCTGGTACTGACCACGCGGGCATTGCGACCCAGATGGTGGTTGAGCGTAAGATTGCCGCTGAAGAAGGTAAAACCCGCCACGACTACGGTCGCGACGCGTTCATCGACAAAATCTGGCAGTGGAAAGCAGAATCTGGCGGCACTATCACCCGTCAGATGCGCCGTCTGGGCAACTCCGTGGACTGGGAGCGCGAGCGCTTCACCATGGATGAAGGTCTTTCCAACGCCGTGAAAGAAGTGTTTGTCCGTCTGTACAAAGAAGATCTGATTTACCGTGGCAAGCGCCTGGTCAACTGGGATCCGAAACTGCGCACCGCCATCTCCGATCTGGAAGTGGAAAACCGCGAGTCGAAAGGCTCCATGTGGCATATCCGCTATCCGCTGGCTGACGGTGCGAAAACCGCAGACGGTAAAGATTACCTGGTGGTAGCGACCACCCGTCCGGAAACCCTGCTGGGCGATACTGGCGTGGCCGTGAACCCGGAAGATCCCCGTTATAAAGATTTGATTGGCAAATTCGTCGTCCTGCCGCTGGTGAATCGTCGTATCCCGATTCTGGGCGATGAGCACGCCGACATGGAAAAAGGCACCGGCTGTGTGAAAATCACGCCTGCGCACGATTTCAATGACTACGAAGTGGGCCGTCGTCACGCCCTGCCAATGATCAACATTCTGACCTTTGACGGTGATATCCGTGAAAGCGCAGAAGTGTATGACACCAAAGGTAACGAATCTGACGTCTACTCCAGCGAGATCCCGGCTGAGTTCCAGAAGCTGGAGCGTTTTGCTGCGCGTAAAGCGGTCGTTGCCGCTATTGACGCCCTGGGCCTGCTGGAAGAGATCAAACCACACGATCTGACCGTGCCCTACGGCGACCGCGGCGGCGTAGTCATCGAGCCAATGCTGACCGACCAGTGGTACGTGCGTGCCGACGTGCTGGCAAAACCGGCGGTTGAAGCAGTAGAGAACGGTGATATTCAGTTCGTACCAAAACAGTACGAAAATATGTACTTCTCCTGGATGCGTGATATTCAGGACTGGTGTATCTCCCGTCAGCTGTGGTGGGGCCACCGTATCCCGGCCTGGTACGACAACGAAGGCAACGTCTACGTTGGGCGTACGGAAGACGAAGTGCGTCAGGAAAATAACCTGGGGGCAGACGTTGCCCTGCGTCAGGACGAAGACGTTCTGGATACCTGGTTCTCCTCCGCGCTGTGGACCTTCTCTACCCTCGGCTGGCCAGAAAACACCGACGCGCTGCGTCAGTTCCACCCAACCAGCGTGATGGTGTCCGGCTTCGACATCATCTTCTTCTGGATTGCCCGCATGATCATGATGACCATGCACTTCATCAAAGATGAAAACGGCAAGCCGCAGGTCCCGTTCCATACCGTCTACATGACCGGTCTGATTCGTGACGACGAAGGCCAGAAGATGTCTAAATCCAAGGGTAACGTTATTGACCCACTGGATATGGTTGACGGTATTTCGCTGGAAGATTTGCTGGAAAAACGTACCGGCAACATGATGCAGCCGCAGCTGGCTGAAAAAATTCGTAAACGTACCGAGAAGCAGTTCCCGGACGGCATTGAGCCTCACGGCACCGACGCCCTGCGTTTCACCCTGGCGGCGCTGGCCTCAACCGGTCGTGACATCAACTGGGACATGAAACGTCTGGAAGGTTACCGTAACTTCTGTAACAAGCTGTGGAACGCCAGCCGCTTCGTGCTGATGAACACAGAAGATCAGGATTGCGGCTTCAACGGCGGCGACATGACGCTCTCACTGGCAGACCGTTGGATCCTGGCGGAATTCAACCAGACGATCAAAGCGTATCGTGAAGCGCTGGACACCTACCGCTTCGATATCGCTGCGGGCATTCTGTATGAGTTCACCTGGAACCAGTTCTGTGACTGGTATCTGGAGCTGACCAAACCGGTGATGAACGGCGGTTCTGAAGCGGAACTGCGCGGGACGCGCAACACGCTCATCACCGTTCTGGAAGGTCTGCTGCGTCTTGCGCATCCGATCATTCCGTTCATCACTGAAACGATCTGGCAGCGTGTGAAGGTGATCAAAGGCATTACTGCCGATACCATCATGCTGCAGCCGTTCCCGGAATTCGACGCCGCTCAGGTTGACGAAGCTGCCGCCTCCGACACCGAATGGCTGAAGCAAGCCATCGTTGCGGTACGTAACGTTCGTGCGGAAATGAACCTTTCACCGGGCAAACCGCTGGAGCTGTTGCTGCGCGGTTGCAGTGATGACGCTGTTCGTCGTGTGAACGAGAACCGTACCTTCCTGCAAACGATGGCTCGTCTGGAAAGCATCACCGTGTTGCCGGCAAATGATAAAGGTCCGGTTTCCGTGACCAAAATCATCGACGGCGCAGAGCTGCTGATCCCGATGGCAGGTCTCATCGACAAAGACGCTGAGCTGGCTCGTCTGGCGAAAGAAGTGTCTAAAGTCGACATCGAAATCGGTAAGATCGAAAGCAAGCTGGCAAACGAAGGTTTTGTTGCCCGCGCGCCAGAAGCGGTCATCGCGAAAGAGCGTGAACGTCTGGTGGCATTCGCCGATGCGAAAGCCAAGCTTATCGAGCAGCAAGCGGTTATTGCCGCCCTGTAAGATTATAGAAACGCCGGAGACTCTCTCCGGCGTTTTTTTTACAATGCATTTTTTATTCGCGCTAGCTTCCCATCCGGCATGGTTATCCAATAATACTCACTACTGCTGAAAGCAAACCTTTCGTAAGACCCAGCGTCATATTCCACATTCATGAACATATTTTTTTCTATACAATGTTTATCTGTTTCTTTTTTCAATGGGAAACAATACAGATCGCTATCACCGGATGTCTTAACATCGGTAAATCCACTGCCAATATCCCAAAAAGTAATTCTGTATGAATAACTTAAGGGTATTCCGTATTTTTTCTTCAATTCTTCTTTATGATCCAGATACCAATGAATCCTTCCCCACTCGGTTAATGGGAAATGATTTACCACGACATCGTATGCCTCGAACCTTCTATCTCTATTTGTAAACTGCCCTAATACAAACGTAGGGTCGAACTCAACTTGACTCCCTGCCTGGATGACAGCGACAGGTCGTTGTGTCCAAAGCAGATAGCTGAATATCAGTAACGCCAGACTCCCGATAACGATTTCAGATTTAGATTTCATACGCCTCCCTTAACAGGAATATGCACCATAAAATTTGTCATAAATGGCTTGAACGCATAATCACGATGTCGTTGCAGGAAAAACCAGATGCGAAAGAAGCGAAAGTTTTTATAAAGTTCGTTAGCAATATATTCTCTGCCGAGGCCAAAATGATCCTGCCCTTTAAAAAAAAGTAACGCCTCCCATGACATGGCATAGCGCTGGAATCTTACCAGTTCAATTTTTTGCGCATAAATATCATGTATACTTATCCCCAAACCATTAAACCTATCAATAAAACGATTAAATTTTGGCAACCTCAAATGATTTATTTTTGCTTTCAACTCCATAAAAAAACGACAGTCCAGACTCGCTTGCCGCTTTAAATATAGTTGTTTATCTATCGCACCCCAAATTTCCCTCAGCACACTATTTGTTCCACTCCCCTTAATGACCTCCTCATACGCACGATTTAAAAGGCCATCGGACCGTGGTCGCCCGTTTCCGTAATGAAAATGATCAATCAACTCACCAATTAAAGGGGCGTACATTCCGCCCGCAAACTGCGTAGATAACTCTTTCATCTCATCAAACATGATATCTGCGCACCGCTGACGGCTGATCGGCACCCCTTTCGGTAACGGGTGGTCATAACGGGAGCGATAAATGTTAAATGCGCTCATTCGGTCAAACTCCAAACATCTGAAAGGATCGACCCGTGCGGAGATATCATCTAACCCGAGCTGCTGAAAATCTAAATCGCTGAGATCACCGTACTGCATATCATCAATATAATAATTATCAAAGCGGTGAAATGTGGAAAAGATTTCTACAGGTAATGACATTGATAAAAGCATATCCATATTCATCACTCATCATCCTCATAAATAATATAATCATGCTTTCCAGGCAGGTTGAACATATGAGAAAAGCAATAAATAAACTCAGAGCAAACCGACATTAACACAACGCCACTGATGAAAATTTCTCCCGGACGGTATGCCGGGTCTTGCATCATTGAATAGAGGGTGGTATCAAATATTACTATGATGAATTAATTTATTAATTGAGTAACAAAATGAATCCCACGATTTTCCCTCCTGCGTTGCGTCCAATTACTGCCAGCGACAACCCAGCCATTGCCGCGGTTATCCGCGAAGTATCCGCCGAATATGGCCTGACCGCCGATAAAGGCTATACCGTTGCCGATCCGAATCTGGATGAGCTGTTCCAGCTTTACAGCCAGCCGGGCCATGCCTACTGGATTATTGAGCAGGACGGCAAGGTCGTAGGCGGAGGCGGCATTGCGCCGCTCAGCTGCAGTGAACCGGATATTTGTGAACTGCAAAAAATGTACTTCTTGCCCACCATTCGTGGACAAGGCCTGGCGAAAAAGCTGGCGCTTCTCGCACTTGATCACGCCCGTCAGAACGGCTTTAAACGTTGCTATCTGGAAACCACCGCGTTTCTGAAAGAAGCAATTGGCCTGTATGAACATCTGGGTTTTGAGCACATCTCCGAGCCTCTGGGCTGTACCGGCCACACGGACTGCGAAGTACGGATGCTGAAAACTCTGTAAATGACCTTCCTGCCCCCTTCTGTTAAGCGGCTGTAAACTGAATGCTCTACACTCTCAGTTCACACCATAACGGGGGAAAGACGATGTCAAAGATAAAAAGCTACGCCGCACCGCAGGCGGGTGCAGAACTTGAACTGTACGAATACGATGCGGGCGAGCTGAAGGCAGAAGACGTCGAGGTCCAGGTCGACTACTGCGGTATTTGCCATTCTGATTTGTCGATGATCGACAATGAATGGGGCTTCTCTCAGTACCCTTTAGTCGCCGGACACGAAGTTATTGGTCGCGTTGTGGCACTGGGTACCGCGGCACAGGATAAAGGGCTGAAAGTCGGTCAGCGCGTGGGCATTGGCTGGACAGCGCGTAGCTGTGGTCACTGCGACGCCTGTATCAGCGGCAATCAGATCAACTGTCTCGAAGGTGCGACGCCCACCATCATGAACAAAGGCGGATTCGCCGATAAGCTGCGTGCCGACTGGCAGTGGGTGATTCCGTTACCTGAAAGCATTGATATTGAATCAGCGGGCCCGCTGCTGTGCGGAGGCATTACCGTCTTCAAACCTCTGCTCATGCATCATGTCACCGCCACCAGCCGCGTGGGCGTCATTGGTATTGGCGGCCTGGGCCATATCGCTATCAAGCTGCTTCATGCGATGGGTTGCGAAGTGACCGCGTTTAGCTCTAACCCGGCGAAAGAGAAAGAAGTCCTGGCGATGGGCGCAGATAAGGTCGTCAACAGCCGCGATCCTGAGTTGCTGAAAGCGTTAGCGGGTCAGTTTGATCTGATCATTAATACCGTAAACGTCGATCTTGACTGGCAGCCGTACTTCGAAGCGCTGGCACATGGCGGTAACTTCCACACCGTAGGGGCCGTGATGAAACCGCTGCCGGTTCCGGCCTTCACGCTGATCGGTGGCGATCGCAGCGTATCGGGTTCGGCTACGGGTACACCGTATGAATTACGTAAGCTGATGAAGTTTGCGGGACGCAAGAAAGTTTCTCCGACCACTGAGCTGTATCCCATGTCAAAAATCAACGAAGCCATCCAGCACGTACGCGACGGGAAAGCGCGCTACCGTGTGGTGTTGAAAGCGGATTTTTGAGGTGAATGCGCCGGGTGGCGGTAACGCCTCCGGCCTGCTTTAGATGTCACGCCCGGTCAGCGTAAGCAGTACCGGGCGATTTTTTATCTATCGTGCCAGCGCGGCAAACACCTCCGCCACCGCCACGGCCCCCGGATCGGTGACACCGTCCAGATTCTCTTTATTCACATATGACGAGCGCCCTGCGCCGGCTTTTTGCATGCGCGTGGTGGATTCTGCGCCCTGCATAGCGGCCTTCGCTGCTGCCTGAACATCCCCTTTCTGCAGTGCCTCCAGCGCAGGTTGTAACGCGTCGATCAACGTACGATCGCCCAGATCCGCGCCGCCATAATGCTTCATCTGCGCAAGGCCACTCAGCAACGCCTCGGGTAACGTTTTGCCCTCGTGCAGCCTGTGGCCTGCGGCCGTGAAGAAGATCGACATTAGCACGCCACTGGATCCGCCCATCACCGTCGCCAGGCGCTCACCAATCAGCAGGAACAATTTTGAGACATCGTTAAGCGGCAACTGATGCTTCTCCAGACGCTGCGAAATTTCGTGCGCCCCTTGCGCAAAGGTAGAACCGGTATCACCGTCCCCCACTTTCGCATCCAGAGCATTCAAACGGTTCTCCAGATCGATCAGTGTTTTTGTTGCGGCCGCCACAGCGGTGGCAACCTGAGTATTCTCCGACGGGGTAAATTCCACGGTATCCCGAAGGGGCGTGAGCGGCTGTGAACGTAAGGGTGCAAACGCCACCGGTTTTTGCCAGCCAATGGTTTCGACCGGTTCGTTTAACGCCTGCTCAAAGGTCTCATTCAGCTTCAGCAACGAGAGGGAAAAGCCCTTCATATCCAGCGAGCTAACCAACGGCGCTGGGCCGATAAGATAAGCGATGCGATCTTTCAGGGCAGAGTGCGCCAGTTCCTTCGTCAGCAACGCCATCTCAAGTGCAGAAACGCCCCCGAGATTATTAATCAGCACCGCAAATCGTCCTTCACCGGCCTTGTCCTGCAAAGGTTTAATCAACGTGTCGATGATCTCCCGGCTGTTATGGCTCTCGACAACCGACGCGCCAGGCTCACCGTGGATCCCCAGCCCCAGCTCAACGTGTCCTTCTTTGATGCGTCCCTCTTCCTCACTGCTGCCCGGCAGATTGCAGGTTTGCATCGCCACGCCCAGGCTCCAGAGATTTTTACACGCCTGTTGCGCAATATCCCGAACGTCGTTAAGCGACTTACCCTGCTCGGCAGCATAGCCCGCGATTTTGTGCACCAGAGCCGTTCCGGCTATTCCGCGCGGCTGCTTGTTATCCGGCAGCGCGATATCATCGGCAACAATCACCATCTCCACCTTCAGCCCGTAGCGCTTGGCCTTTTCTGCCGCCAGTCCAAAGTTGAGACGATCGCCTGTATAGTTTTTAACAATCAGCAGGCAACCGCGATCGCCCGTCACCGCCACAATGGCATTTAATATGGCATCCACACTTGGCGAGGCAAAGAGATCGCCACACACGGCGGCGGTCAACATGCCTTTACCCACGAATCCCGCGTGCGCAGGTTCGTGACCCGAGCCCCCGCCTGAAATGACTGCCACGCGGCCTTTATCCCAGTCGCTACGGGCGACGATACGAACCGCCGGATCGATATCAAGTTTGACGAGGTTTCCGTGCGGTGCGGAGATAAGTATGCCTTCAATGGCATCGTTGACCAGCTGTTTGCGGTCATTAAAAAAGAATCTGGACATAGCTTCCCAATATTTTGTGGATCGTATGCAAAGCATAGTCTGCACTGGATAATGCGTCGCAAAGTCAGGAATTTACTGAGTCAGATTGCCGTCAGGTTGCCTATACTCGACGCAAGACAAAGAGAGGATTGCATCATGAGTTCACCACTGCTGATTGCCCGTACACCCGATACCGAATTGTTCTTACTGCCCGGCATGGCAAACCGCCACGGCCTGATTACTGGCGCGACCGGGACGGGAAAAACCGTCACCCTGCAAAAGCTGGCCGAGTCGTTGTCTGCCATTGGCGTGCCGGTCTTTATGGCCGATGTAAAAGGCGATCTCACCGGGGTGGCTCAGGCGGGAACAGCGTCGGAAAAACTCATGGAAAGGCTGAATAAAATCGGCGTGAATGACTGGCAACCACAGGGCAATCCCGTGGTGGTATGGGATATCTTCGGTGAAAAAGGCCATCCTGTGCGGGCAACCGTCTCTGACATGGGGCCGCTGCTGCTGGCGCGTTTGCTGGACTTGAACGACGTGCAATCGGGTGTCCTTAACATTATCTTCCGTATTGCAGACGATCAGGGTTTGCTGCTGCTCGATTTTAAAGATCTGCGCGCCATTACCCAATACATCGGTGATAACGCCAGGTCGTTCCAGAATCAGTACGGGAATATCAGTAGTGCCTCGGTGGGCGCCATTCAGCGCGGTTTACTGACGCTGGAACAGCAGGGCGCTGAGCACTTCTTTGGTGAGCCGATGCTGGATATTAAGGACTGGATGCGCATCGACAGCCAGGGAAAAGGCATCATTAACATTCTGAGTGCGGAAAAACTCTATCAGATGCCCAAGCTTTATGCCGCAAGCCTGCTGTGGATGCTCTCCGAACTTTATGAACAGCTGCCGGAAGCAGGCGATTTGGACAAACCCAAACTGGTCTTTTTCTTTGATGAAGCCCACCTGCTCTTTAACGATGCTCCGCAGGTCCTTCTGGATAAGATTGAACAGGTCATTCGTCTCATCCGCTCAAAAGGGGTCGGCGTCTGGTTTGTTTCGCAAAATCCGTCAGACATTCCTGACAATGTGTTAGGTCAGCTCGGAAACCGGGTTCAGCATGCGCTGCGCGCCTTTACGCCAAAAGATCAGAAAGCGGTAAAAGCGGCCGCCCAAACCATGCGCGCCAATCCCGCCTTTGATACCGAAGCGGCGATACAGGCGCTCGGTACAGGGGAAGCACTCATCTCGTTCCTGGATGCCAAAGGCAGCCCGACGGTCGTTGAACGCGCAATGGTCATTGCGCCGTTTTCGCGTATGGGGCCCGTTACCGATGAAGAGCGCAACGGGCTGATCAATCATTCGCCCGTGTATGGCAAATATGAAGATGAGGTGGACCGGGAATCCGCCTTTGAAAAACTGCAAAAAGGGGTTCAGGCAAATACGGAACAGCAAAATACCCCGTCTGCGAAAGGCAGCGACGTTGCCGTGGATGAGGGCATTTTAGGCGGGCTGAAAGATATTCTGTTTGGCAGCACGGGTCCGCGCGGCGGCAAACGCGATGGCGTAGTGCAAACCATGGCAAAAAGCGCGGCGCGGCAGGTGACGAATCAGATTGTGCGTGGAATGCTGGGAAGTCTGTTAGGCGGCCGTCGACGGTAGACGGGGAACCCAAGGGCGACCAAGCGCAGAGCCTTGTACGCCCTGCTCGTTCAGATAGCGATCCAGTTCGACCATGCCCGTCCAGCGGTTCTCACACCAGAGCGGGGCGAGAAGTGTGGGACGACGGGCACTGGCAGAGATGCGGTGATAAATCACTTCAGGGGGGGTATGGCGTATCATCTCACCCGCCGTCACCGTGTACTCTTCCAGCGCAATGCCATTCAGCCGCCCGGCCTCCCAGGCTTTGGCCATAATACTGCCTGTCACGATGTGGAGTGGATGGAGCTTGATACCCTCCACGCCGGTCTCCACCACTCTGTCGAGCGTCTCCAGAGCGTGCTGATGGCCTTCGCCGGGTAAACCGACAATCAGATGGGCACAGACTTTTAGCCCGCGCTCACGGGCAAGCCTGGCGGTGCGCTGGTAGCAGGCGAAATCGTGCCCACGGTTGATACGGTGCAGGGTTTTATCATGTGCCGTCTGCAAACCCAGCTCAAGCCAGACTTCATAATCCTGGTCTTTCACCTCGCTAAGCAAATCCAGGACGGCGTCTGGCACACAGTCAGGGCGTGTGCCCACGCATAATCCTACGATATTGGCCTGGCTGACCGCCTGCTGATACATACTGCGCAGCACCTGAACTTCTGCCCAGGTACTGGTGTAAGCCTGAAAATAGGCCAGATACTGTTTTGCACGATTGACCCGATTTGCCTGAAAGGCGAGCTGTTCCGCGATCGACTGATGTTGCTGTGCCTCGTCGGCGAAGGACGCGACATTACAGAAGGTACAGCCGCCACGCCCGATGGTGCCATCACGATTGGGGCAGCTAAAACCCCCGTGCAGCGTCAACTTATGGACCTTTTGCCCATACCGATGAGCAAGATCCCCACCAAACATATTGACTAATTTCTGTAACTGCATAATCTGATAGACCGTCCCGGAGAAAGGGGACAAGCCTGCCATTTTTAGTCTCAGTCGGCGATGACCTGGATCAATCGCTCTGGACAGCTATTATCCATTTGAATAAAAACCCACTATTACTGCAATTTCATTCACACTACTTCCTATTACTTTTCCTTATGTTCTGATTGTTTTTTTCACTTATCGCGTTCATCGCGTAAAACAGTGTGATGATGCGGGTTTACACCCCCTGCCAGATAATTATCCTGCATTAATTCTTCAATTCAGCACGCAAAAGGGATAATACCGCTTTCATATAGTGAGTCAGATCACACTCCCTTATCGCTTTCAGTGCCCGCATAGCACAATAAAAATGAAAAAATCATCTTTATAATCAATACAATAAACCCTCTTTAGCACATTTTTGTATAAATAAGATTGCCATTTGACCTGTGTATCAAATCCCGATAAGTTGGAAATCCGCTGGAAGCTTTCTGGATGAGCAGCCTGCTCATCATATTTATGCAGTAATTGAGATTTCCTCTGAAGCAAGTCCTCAAACTTGTTTACCTGCGCGAAAGGATGAAAAAGAGGGCGAATGCGAGGTACGCGTATGACACGCAAACCCCGTCGCCATGCTCTTTCTGTGCCTGTGCGCCACGGTTCAGTGGGAAGCCCGACGAGCCTGGGGAGGTTCACTGATATGTTGTACGATAAATCCCTTGAGAAGGATAACTGTGGTTTCGGCCTGATCGCCCACATAGAAGGCGAACCTAGCCACAAGGTAGTGCGTACTGCTATACACGCACTGGCCCGTATGCAGCACCGTGGCGCGATCCTCGCTGATGGTAAAACTGGCGACGGTTGCGGTCTGCTGCTGCAAAAACCGGATCGCTTCTTCCGCATTGTTGCCGAAGAGCGTGGCTGGCGTTTAGCCAAAAATTACGCCGTCGGTATGCTGTTCCTGAATCAGGATCCTGAAAAAGCTGCCGCCTCACGCCGCATCGTTGAAGAAGAACTGCAACGTGAAACCCTTTCTATTGTCGGCTGGCGCGATGTGCCAACCAACGAAGGGGTGCTCGGTGAAATTGCCCTCTCCTCGCTGCCTCGCATTGAACAAATTTTTGTGAATGCGCCTGCGGGCTGGCGTCCGCGCGATATGGAACGTCGCCTGTTTATTGCGCGTCGCCGCATCGAAAAACGCCTCCAGGAAGATAAAGAGTTCTACGTCTGTAGCCTCTCTAACCTGGTAAACATCTATAAAGGTCTGTGTATGCCGGCTGACCTGCCGCGCTTCTACCTGGACCTGGCGGACTTGCGTCTGGAATCGGCCATTTGCCTGTTCCACCAGCGCTTCTCCACCAACACCGTACCTCGCTGGCCGCTGGCTCAGCCGTTCCGCTACCTGGCGCACAACGGCGAGATCAATACCATTACCGGTAACCGTCAGTGGGCACGTGCACGTACCTATAAGTTCCAGACACCGCTGATTCCTGATCTGCACGATGCCGCGCCGTTCGTTAACGAAACCGGTTCAGACTCCAGCTCTATGGATAACATGCTGGAACTGCTGCTGGCAGGCGGCATGGATATCGTACGTGCGATGCGTTTGCTGGTTCCGCCAGCCTGGCAGAGCAACCCGAATATGGACCCAGAGCTGCGCGCGTTCTTTGACTTTAACTCCATGCACATGGAGCCGTGGGACGGTCCGGCGGGCATCGTTATGTCCGATGGTCGCTACGCTGCCTGTAACCTCGACCGTAACGGCCTGCGTCCAGCCCGCTACGTCATCACCAAAGATAAACTCATCACCTGCGCCTCTGAAGTAGGTATCTGGGATTACCAGCCTGATGAAGTCGTGGAAAAAGGCCGCGTTGGCCCAGGCGAACTGATGGTGATCGACACCCGCAGCGGTCGCATCCTGCACTCGGCAGAAACCGATGACGATCTGAAAAGCCGCCATCCTTATAAAGAGTGGATGGAGAAAAACGTTCGCCGTCTGGTACCGTTTGAGGATCTGTCTGACGAAGAAGTTGGCAGCCGTGAACTGGATGACGATGCCCTCGCCAGCTACCAGAAACAGTTTAACTACAGTGCAGAAGAGCTGGACTCGATTCTTCGCGTACTGGGTGAAAATGGCCAGGAAGCCGTGGGCTCAATGGGTGACGATACCCCGTTTGCCGTGCTTTCCAGCCAGCCGCGTATTATTTATGACTACTTCCGTCAGCAGTTTGCGCAGGTGACTAACCCGCCAATCGATCCGCTGCGTGAAGCGCACGTCATGTCGCTGGCCACCAGCATTGGTCGTGAGATGAACGTGTTCTGCGAAGCCGAGGGCCAGGCACACCGTCTGAGCTTTAAGTCGCCGATTCTGCTGTACTCCGATTTCAAACAGCTTACCACCATGCAAGAGGAGCATTACCGCGCCGACACGCTCGATATTACCTTCGACGTGACCGAAACGGACCTCGAAGCGACGGTGAAAGCGCTGTGTGATAAAGCCGAGCAGATGGTGCGTGAAGGCACCGTTCTGCTGGTACTGTCTGACCGTAATATCGCGAAAAATCGCCTGCCGGTGCCTGCGCCGATGGCGGTGGGTGCCATCCAGACCCGTCTGGTTGATAAAAGCCTGCGTTGCGATGCCAACATCATTGTTGAAACCGCCAGCGCCCGCGATCCGCACCACTTTGCCGTGCTGTTAGGTTTTGGCGCGACCGCCATCTACCCTTATCTCGCCTACGAAACGCTGGCGAAACTGGTCGACGGTCACGTGATCGAAAAAGAGTACCGCACCGTGATGCTGAACTACCGTAACGGCATCAACAAAGGTCTGTATAAGATCATGTCCAAAATGGGCATCTCGACCATTGCCTCTTACCGTTGCTCGAAGCTGTTCGAAGCGGTCGGTCTGCACGATGACGTCGCGGATTTATGCTTCAATGGCGTGATCAGCCGTATCGGCGGAGCCGGTTTCTCTGACTTCCAGCAGGATCTGCTGAACCTGTCTAAACGAGCCTGGCTGGCACGTAAACCGCTGGATCAGGGTGGCTTGCTCAAATACGTTCACGGTGGCGAATATCACGCCTACAACCCGGACGTCGTGCGCACCTTGCAGCAGGCCGTTCAGAGCGGTGAGTACAGCGATTATGAGCAGTACTCTCAGCTGGTGAATAACCGCCCGGCGGCCACGCTGCGCGATTTACTGGCGGTTACGCCGAACGGCGACACCGTCAATATTAACGACGTAGAACCTGCCAGCGAGCTGTATAAGCGTTTCGATACGGCAGCGATGTCTATCGGCGCACTGAGCCCGGAAGCGCACGAAGCGCTGGCCGAAGCCATGAACAGCATCGGCGGAAATTCTAACTCCGGTGAAGGTGGCGAAGATCCTGCGCGCTACGGCACTAACAAAGTGTCACGCATCAAGCAGGTCGCTTCGGGTCGTTTCGGCGTGACCCCAGCCTATCTGGTGAACGCTGACGTTATCCAGATTAAAGTCGCGCAGGGTGCAAAACCGGGCGAAGGCGGTCAGTTGCCGGGTGACAAAGTGACCCCGTACATTGCCAAACTGCGCTATTCCGTGCCGGGTGTGACGCTGATTTCTCCGCCGCCACACCACGATATCTACTCTATCGAGGATCTGGCACAGCTGATTTTCGACCTGAAACAGGTCAACCCGAAAGCGATGATCTCCGTGAAGCTGGTGTCCGAACCGGGCGTCGGCACTATCGCGACCGGTGTGGCGAAAGCGTATGCCGATCTGATCACCATCGCCGGATACGACGGGGGGACCGGCGCAAGCCCACTCTCCTCCGTGAAATACGCCGGTTGTCCGTGGGAGCTGGGCCTGGTGGAGACGCAGCAGGCGCTGGTGGCTAACGGCCTGCGTCACAAGATTCGCCTGCAGGTGGATGGCGGGCTGAAAACCGGTCTCGACATTATTAAAGCAGCGATCCTGGGCGCCGAAAGCTTCGGCTTTGGTACGGGCCCGATGGTTGCGCTCGGCTGTAAATACCTGCGTATTTGTCATCTGAACAACTGTGCAACCGGTGTGGCAACTCAGGATGAAAAACTGCGTAAGAATCACTATCACGGCCTGCCGTTCAAAGTGACGAATTACTTTGAATTTATCGCCCGCGAAACCCGCGAGCTGATGGCCCAGCTTGGCGTCACGCGCCTGGTGGATCTGATTGGTCGTACCGACCTGCTGAAAGAGCTGGAAGGGTTCACGGCCAAGCAGCAAAAACTGGAGCTGTCCCGGTTGCTGGAAACGGCTGAGCCGCACCCTGGCAAAGCGGTCTTCTGCACCGAAAACAACCCGCCGTTTGATAACGGTGTGCTGAACGCCCAGTTACTGCAACAGGCGAAGCCGTATGTTGATGACAAACAGAGTAAAACGTTCTGGTTTGATATTCGCAACACCGACCGCTCTGTAGGCGCCACGCTCTCGGGCTATATTGCCCAGACGCATGGCGATCAGGGTCTGGCAGCCGATCCGATTATTGCGCACTTTAGCGGTACTGCGGGCCAGAGTTTTGGCGTCTGGAACGCCGGTGGCGTTGAGCTGTACCTGACTGGTGATGCCAACGACTATGTCGGTAAAGGCATGGCGGGCGGTCTGCTGGCGGTACGTCCGCCGGTGGGTTCTGCCTTCCGTAGCCATGAAGCTAGCATCATCGGCAACACCTGCCTGTATGGCGCAACCGGCGGTCGTCTGTTTGCCGCAGGCCGTGCGGGCGAGCGTTTCGCCGTGCGTAACTCCGGTGCGATTACCGTGGTAGAAGGCATTGGCGATAACGGGTGTGAATATATGACGGGCGGTATTGTCTGCGTCATGGGTAAAACCGGCGTGAACTTCGGCGCGGGCATGACGGGTGGATTCGCCTACGTCCTGGATGAAGACGGTGAGTTCCGCAAACGCGTGAACCCGGAACTGGTGGAAGTGTTGGATGTGGAGTCTTTGGCGATTCACGAAGAACACTTGCGCGGTTTGATTACTGAACACGTGCAGCATACCGGCTCTTCTCGCGGCGAAGAGATTCTGGCGAACTGGCCAGCCTTCTCGGCGAAATTTGCGCTGGTTAAACCGAAGTCCAGCGATGTTAAAGCACTGTTGGGTCACCGTAGTCGTAGCGCAGCTGAGCTGCGTGTGCAGGCGCAGTAAGGGGTAGCAATGAGTCAGAACGTATACCAGTTTATCGACCTGCAGCGCGTTGATCCGCCGAAGAAACCGCTGAAGATCCGTAAAATTGAATTTGTTGAAATTTATGAGCCGTTTTCAGAAGGCCAGGCCAAGGCACAGGCAGACCGCTGCCTGTCCTGCGGTAACCCTTACTGCGAATGGAAATGCCCGGTGCACAACTACATCCCCAACTGGCTGAAGCTGGCCAATGAAGGGCGTATTTTTGAAGCTGCCGAGCTGTCTCACCAGACCAATACCCTGCCGGAAGTGTGCGGCCGCGTCTGCCCGCAGGATCGTCTGTGCGAAGGGTCCTGTACGCTGAACGATGAGTTCGGTGCGGTGACCATCGGCAACATCGAGCGATATATCAACGATAAAGCGTTCGAGATGGGCTGGCGTCCGGATATGACCGGCGTACGCCAGACCGACAAACGCGTGGCGATTATCGGTGCCGGTCCCGCAGGCCTGGCCTGCGCCGACGTGCTGACCCGCAACGGCGTTAAGGCGGTGGTGTTCGATCGTCATCCGGAGATTGGCGGCCTGCTGACCTTCGGTATTCCAGCCTTCAAGCTGGAGAAAGAGGTCATGACGCGTCGCCGTGAAATCTTCACCGACATGGGCATTGAGTTCAAACTGAATGTCGAAGTTGGCCGTGACGTGCAAATTGACGAGTTGCTGAAAGACTACGATGCCGTGTTCCTTGGCGTGGGAACGTATCAGTCAATGCGTGGCGGGCTGGAAAACGAAGATGCGCCTGGCGTATTCGATGCCCTGCCGTTCCTGATTGCCAACACCCGGCAGATGATGGGCTTCGGTGAAACACCGACTCAGCCTTACGTCAGCATGGAAGGCAAGCGCGTCGTGGTACTGGGCGGTGGTGATACCGCGATGGACTGCGTACGTACCTCTATTCGTCAGAACGCCACGCACGTTATCTGTGCCTATCGTCGTGACGAAGAGAACATGCCGGGTTCGAAACGTGAAGTGAAAAACGCGCGTGAAGAGGGTGTCGAGTTCCAGTTCAACGTCCAGCCTTTGGGCGTAGAAGTTAATGCCAATGGAAAAGTCTGTGGTGTGAAGATGGCGCGTACCGAAATGGGTCAGCCAGATGCGAAAGGCCGTCGTCGTGCCGAAATCGTCGCCGGTTCCGAGCATGTGGTGCCAGCAGATGCCGTAGTGATGGCATTTGGTTTCCGCCCACACAGCATGGAGTGGCTGGCTAAACACAGCGTTGAGCTGGATTCACAAGGCCGCATCATCGCACCGGAAGGCAACGAAAATGCCTTCCAGACCAGCAACCCGAAAATCTTTGCCGGTGGCGACATCGTGCGAGGTTCCGATCTGGTGGTCACGGCAATTGCCGAAGGCCGTAAGGCGGCTGACGGGATTATGAACTACCTGGAAGTGTAAAACAGAGAGCCGGATGGTGACCCATCCGGCTTTTTTTATGCCGTCATCAAACTGATGTGAACCTTCACCACCACCTTTTTAATCTCCTCCCCCTGTGTGACGATACACCCGGGCTTATGCGGCTCACCGGGCATAAATATGGCGTACATACCGGGTTTCATCAGCAACGTCTGCAGCGGTTCAATGTCGTTACAAAGCTGATAATCCTCTTCGATTTGCTGTTCTTCGCACTGTCGGGCAGATCCCACCACGCCAAACTCAATCCTCTCCTCACCAGACAGTAAGAGCTGTATGTCAATGTACTGCTCATGCATCTCTGCTTTCTTCTGCGCGGGATGCTGGGTTTCAAAAGTCATGACGTTCATAAAAAGATGTTCACCCTCCGGGTCATAGCGGCCAGGCGTTTTGTCCTGAGGCCTTGCCGTCAGCGCCAGCTTCAGGGCATTGTTCAGTACCGCAGGTAACCCTGACGAGGAGAGCGTGTTGAGTTCACCTACTATCATTCCAGTGCTCCTTGCGCCAGCAGCGCCGCGCCCAGTAAACCGGCATCGTGACGGTGATGTGCAGCGAAAACCTCTACGTGATAAACCGACGGTTCTTCCGCCAGGAAAACCTGTACCTGTGAAAGATAATTTTCCGCCAGCCCGACGCTTCCGCCTACGACGACACAACCGCAATCGGTGGTGGCCTTAAGATCGGCAATAAGCCTGGCGACAGCTCGTGCAGATCGCTCGACGAGCTGCTGCGCCTGCACATGACCCGCCGCCGCCTGTGTAAAAATGGCTCGCGCATCCAGACCCGCCAGATCGCCCCGGGCCTGAGCCGCGATGCCCCTGCCAGAGGCTATCGCCTCTACACAGCCCACTCGCCCGCAGCCACAGCGTGGACCTTGCGGGTCGGCAAGGGTATGCCCGACATGTCCGGCAAGCCCGCCCTGCCCCTGCTGGAGCTTTCCATTGCAGACAATGCCCCCTCCGATGCCCGTAGAGATCGTGATGAAGACAAATTCACTCACTCTTTTATCAAAAGCATGATATTCCGCCCATGCCGCAGCCTGAGCATCGTTGATGGCAATGGCAGGTAACCCCGTGATGTTCTCCAGTGCATTCACCAGGGCGAAATGGAGTAATCCCCCCAGGTTTTGCGGATTGATCGCCCGCAGCGTTCCGTCACGGATAATGCCCGTTGACGCGACGGCCACGCGACACGCCTCTCTGACCAGGGGGGTGACTAAATCCTGTAATGCTGCCTTTAAGGCATCCGGCGTTCGGCTTGCCGGCGTGGGCCGTTCACGCCGTTGCCGTATCCGCCCGCTTTCGTCGACCAAAGCGGCAGCTAACTTTGTCCCGCCAAGATCTATTGCCAGGGTCGTCATTTCACCGCCTCACGTTTGGTTTTCAGCGCGCCAAAGGGCACCGCACCGCTAAACGGTTTTCCGTCAATGGCATCGTGCGTACGTATTGCCTCAGGACGGATCCACCTCTGCACACGAGAGGGCATATCCAGTCCAATCAACAGGATCACCACAAACGTCAGGCCGAACGAAAGCGATCCCAGCGCGGTGCCCAGTTCAAGACGCTGCGCCAGCAGAGCGCCGATAACCGGGGCGATAGCCCCGCCCAGCGCGCCAACGTTGTAGGTAAAGCCCAGCCCCGCCGCGCGTTGATCGGTATCGAAATAACCGCCGATCAGTTTCGGTAAGATGCCGGAGATCCCTTGCCCCAGCATCTGCTGGAAAAAGAGCAATATGCCGAGCACCCATATATTTGCCCCGCCGATCGCAAACACCGGAATAATGAGCAACTGTGACGCTAACAGGCTGTAAACGTAGGCTTTACGCGTACCAAGCCAGTCGCCCAGGAAGCCCCCCACACAGCAGCCGACCGCGGCACCAAATCCGCTAAAGAACAGCACCCGCGCCACCATCGCTGGATCGTAGGCCAGATCCGTTTTCAGGTAGGTAGGCAGTAACGCCTGAATGGGCCATGAGTAAAGGAAAGCAAAGAGCACCACAAACATCAGCGTGACGCCTGTTGGCCAGCGTTTGCCGCTGCTTTGCACCATAAAACTGATAAAGACGACGGCGCACAGCAGACCGAGGATCATCACCAGCCCCACATTGTTAAGCTCCCCGGCAAAGCAGAACCACAGCGCAGTACCGGCAAAGAGCGTCATGAGAATATTGATTGCCCGATGTTTACCGCGATACAGAATATCGACCATGGTGCGTACGGGCGCTTTCCCTTCATGTTTCGCCTTCCAGTCTTCCGCTTCCGGAATATTTTTACGTAACCACAGGGCAAAAACGATCGGCAGGATGCCGATAAAGAACAGCGCGCGCCAGCCCCAGACGGGCACCACCAGGCTGTAGATTTGTGCGGCAATCACGGCACCGACCGAGAATCCGGAGATAAGAAAACCGCTGGCTTTATTGCGCAGATGCTTTGGCCAGCTTTCAATAACATAGGTTGCGCTGGAGCCATATTCACCCGCCATCCCCATACCAATCACCATCCGGGCAATGAACATCGTGACGTATCCCGGGGCGAAACCGCAGGCCAGCGTACCGCAGGAAAATAAGACAATACTGGTGATCATCGCCAGTTTTCGTCCGTAGCGGTCGCCCATTGCGCCGAGCAGCAGACCACCGAACCAGCGAGAGATAAAGGCTGCAGAGATCAGGCTGGCGGCCTCGACCGTGGTTAAGCCAAATTCGCTTTTGACTTCTGTCAGAACCAGGGCAATCAATACAAAATCGAAGCCATCCAACAGATACCCCAGCCAGGCGGCGGAGAACGCTCGCCACTGTGGACGAGTCAGATGGCGGTACCACGGGATGCTTTGGGTAGACTTACTCATAACACTCTCCCGAACAGGGTTTGCGGAGCCGGACGGCAACCTGCGCCCTGTCCGGCCTGCGTTTTATCTCTGCCAGGCCAGATACCTAACAGGCTATCCGGCAATGCGTTAGCGTTTTTCCGCCATTAATTGTTCTGCCAGGGCTTTTAACTCAGGGATGAATTTTTCATCCACCGGCGCGAAGGGTTTACGACACAGAGGGACAGAGATGACGTCCATATAGTGCAGCACCGCTTTCAGACCACGGAATACGCCCGCCTTGATCAGTAAATCAATCACCTTGTTGCAGTCGGTTTGCAGACGCTGCGCGGTAACGTTATCTCCCTCGCGGATCGCTTTGGCGATCGCCTGGTAGCGCCAGCCCATAATGTTATAGGTACTGCCAATGCCACCATCGGCTCCGGCCAGCAGACCGGAGGCAAAGATCTCGTCATAGCCGTTGTAGAGCACCAGATCCGGGTGCGCCCGACGAATTTGTTCCATCTGGAACAGATCGCCTGAGGTCTGCTTCAGCGCACCCACGCCGGGCATTGTCACCAGCGTGCTGATCTGCTCCAGCGTGAGCTTCACCCCGCTCAGCGCAGGAATGTTGTACACCACCATCGGTAAACCATCAGCTGAATCAATAATTGCACGGTAGTGCTCGCAGTGTTCTTCGAAGCTAAAGGGATAATAAAACGGTGTGACCGCCGACACGGCATCAAAGCCGTAGCCACTGGCCGCGCGTGCCAACTGCTGGCTTTCTGCCGTACTGACGCAGCCCACATGCGCGATTAACGTGATTTTTCCTTTTGCCTCTTCCGCCACAATCTCCAGAACCTGTTCCCGCTCGGACAGGCTCTGGACAAAGGCTTCCCCTGTCGAGCCGCCCACGTAGAGGCCATCAATGCCCTGGTCCATATTGAACTGCACCAGACGGCGCAAGCTCTCTTTATCCAGCGCCTGCTGGCTGTTAAACGGGGTCAAAAGTGCGGCCATCACGCCACGTAAATGCTTTGCCATAGATACCTCAAGGGTTAAGTGATCTGTTTTATCGATATACCTTTATACCTGTTATACCAGATCAAATAAGCAGCACCCCATACAGATCGCTTATATTGCGATCCACTTCACTAAAGGATCTTATTTTTTCGCGGTTGATCCCTGACCGATGGCATGCCAGGTGGCGGAAACGCTGTTGAGGTGGGACTGAAGCGCACGGTCGGCTTCATCGGGATCGCGGCGGCGAATCGCATCGACGATAGCGATGTGCTGGTGATAACTCACGTTGTTGTGCTGATACAGATCGGCATCGGGCACTTTTGGACGCGCAGCAATCAGCCAGTCGAGCAGCGCAACGTGGATCGCCATAAAGATAGGATTACCGGGAATTTCGGCCAGCACGCGGTGGAAATCCACATCGGAACGGATGAACAGCGCGTTGTCATCCAGCGACTGGCTGTTGATTGCCAGTGCCTGGGTCAGCCTCTCTATTTGTTCGTCGGTGGCGAATTCAGCGGCATAACGGACCAGGCTGGACTCAAAGAAGAGACGTAGCTGCTCAAAATGCGCGATGCCGCCGGGCTGCGTCAGGAAATCCTTCGCCATTCCAGAGAGTTCACCGATGATGGTGTCTGCTGAAGGCATAGAGACGCGCGCGCGTTCTCCATTGTTGATTTGCACCAGACCTTTGCGTTTTAACGCCGCAAGCGCCTCGCGAACGGACGGACGGCCCACATTGAAAAATTCCATCAGCTCACGCTCAGAGGGCAGCTGTTCATCCTGGGCAAATTCCTTACGACGAATCATCTGCTCCAGCTCTTCTTCCACCATATCGGACAGCTTTTTACGCGCCAGTGGACGACGTCGCAGGGTGCGACCAATGGTTTCAGTGGAGTTTTCAGCTTTAAGATCAAGTGGTTTCATTGCAGTCCGGTGCCGAAAAGGGGGAACAATTCATCATATCACAGGATGTCAGAGGTGGCGAAAAGGGGCATAAAGCAAAACAGGCCCGAGGGGCCTGTTTGTTATTTAACGACGCGTAACGCCGGACGACCACCGCGCGGAGGCGGCGTATCATCAGGGTCATTGTCGTCATCATGATCGGGTTTGTCACCATCGATAAGGGACATCACCGTTTCGCTTTCGCTCTCGGCGGGCCCTACTTCATCGTTGAGACTGGCAACGTCTTCGTCGTAAGCCGTCTCTGGCTCAAACATAGTACCCGCACCGTTTTCACGCGCATAAATCGCCAGTACTGCCGCCAGCGGCACGGAAACCTGACGTGGAACGCCGCCGAAACGCGCATTGAAGCGCACTTCGTCATTCGCCAGTTCCAGGTTGCCTACCGCACGCGGGGCGATATTGAGTACGATCTGTCCGTCACGTGCATATTCCATCGGAACCTGCACGTCCGGCAACGTCACATCCACAACCAGGTGCGGCGTGAGCTGGTTATCCAGCAACCATTCATAGAATGCGCGCAGCAGATACGGACGGCGTGGAGAAAGCTGTGACATTTCCACAATGATTAACCCCGGCCGAGACGCATTTCACGTTCTGGTTCAGTCAGAGAAGCCAGGAATGAATCACGTTCGAATACGCGCGTCATGTACCCTTTCAACTCTTTAGAACCTGGACCGCTGAACTCCACGCCCAGAGCCTGCAGACGCCACAACAGCGGCGCCAGGTAGCAATCCACCAGGCTGAACTCATCGCTCAGGAAGAACGGCTTCTGACCGAACACAGGCGCAATTGCCAGCAGCTCTTCACGCAGTTGCTTACGTGCTGCGTCTGCTTCTGAGGAGGTACCGTTGCTGATAACGTTCATCAGCGTGTACCAGTCTTTCTCGATACGCTGCATATACAGGCGGCTTTCGCCACGCGCAACCGGATAAACCGGCATCAGCGGCGGATGAGGGAATCGCTCATCCAGATATTCCATAATGATGCGGGATTCCCACAGGGTCAGCTCGCGATCCACCAGCGTTGGTACGCTCTGGTTCGGGTTGAGATCAATAAGATCCTGAGGTGGGTTATCCTTTTCCACATGCTCGATCTCAAAACTGACACCTTTCTCGGCCAGCACGATACGAACCTGATGGCTATAAATGTCAGTAGGACCAGAAAACAGCGTCATTACCGAACGTTTGTTGGCAGCGACAGCCATGAAAACCTCCAGGTATATTCAGAATAGTACTGCTACCAGCCACAAGGGCTAGCCAGATGATTTGTCACCCATCCAGGGAACAGCCGTTATTGTTCAAAACTTGAACAAAAATCGAGTATTCACCGACATTTGGGCAGAAAATTGGATGATAGTTTACCAGATTTTGCAGGGTTTGTGGTGAGGCGATTCTGGAAATGTGGAAAAAGTGAAGGAAAAGGGACACCCGCTGTGGATAACCTGGGTGTGAGAGATAAAAAAACCCGCCGAAGCGGGTTTTTCGCCAATCGCTCTGCGTACGCAGAAGGAGATTAACGTTTGGAGAACTGTGGACGACGACGTGCTTTACGCAGACCCACTTTCTTACGTTCAACCTGACGAGCATCACGAGTGACGAAGCCAGCTTTACGCAGTTCAGAACGCAGGGATTCGTCGTACTCCATCAGAGCGCGGGTGATACCGTGACGGATCGCACCTGCCTGACCGGAGATACCACCACCTTTAACGGTGATGTACAGATCCAGTTTTTCTACCATATCAACCAGTTCCAGCGGCTGGCGAACTACCATGCGGGCAGTTTCACGACCGAAGTACTGTTCCAGAGAACGTTGGTTGATAACGATTTTACCACTGCCCGGTTTGATGAACACACGAGCGGCGGAGCTTTTGCGGCGACCAGTGCCGTAGTATTGATTTTCAGCCATTGCCTATAATCCCGATTAGATGTCAAGAACTTGCGGTTGCTGTGCCGCGTGGTTGTGCTCGTTGCCTGCGTAAACTTTCAGTTTACGGTACATAGCACGACCCAGCGGGCCTTTTGGCAGCATGCCTTTAACCGCGATTTCAATCACACGCTCAGGACGGCGGGCAATCATCTCTTCAAAGGTCGCTTCTTTGATACCACCGATGTGGCCAGTGTGGTGGTAATACATTTTGTCTTCACGCTTGTTGCCGGTTACAGCAACTTTTTCTGCGTTCAGAACGATGATGTAATCACCTGTATCAACGTGCGGGGTGTATTCCGCTTTGTGCTTGCCGCGCAGGCGCAGAGCCAGTTCGGAAGCAAGACGACCCAGAGTTTTACCGGTCGCGTCAACAACATACCAGTCGCGTTTTACGGTTTCTGGTTTAGCTGTAAAAGTTTTCATTAAAAGCTTACCCAAATAATAAGTTACACGTTGGTGAACACCCAAACGTTTAGTCAGTTGAGGCTCACACGACAAAGTCCGGCAAACCTACCCCTTCGAATAGCCTATGCCAGCACATAGAAAGTTTTGGGAAAAAAACCTTCTCGTAACGTGGGGTCGCAAGATTATAGAGAAGTCGGGGTCAAAGGTCGACCCCTAAATGTGATTTGAAACGGGTTTTTTGGCGGTAGCGAACGTGCGGCATGGTGTCCTCACCTCCGGCCCCTCTCTCACGGGGAAAGGGCGGCATTTATGGCATGTGCTGGCGTTTAAGGTACTCTTCGCTTTGCATCTCCTGCAGGCGCGACACGCAGCGCTGGAACTCAAATTTGAGGCGCTCGCCCTGGTAGATCTCATATAAAGGTACCGCGGCGCTGACCACCAGCTTGACGTGCCGCTCGTAAAATTCATCGACCAGCGCGATAAACCGCCGGGCCTCGCTCTCCATCAGAGGCGTCATGACCGGTACGTCAAACAGCATAACGGTGTGGAAGAGACGCGATAGCGCAATGTAGTCATGCTGGCTGCGAGCATCGACGCAGAGCGTGGCAAACGAGACCGCCAGCGTTTGATTCTCGACGCCCAGCGTGGGCATGGCGCGATGGTTAATTTCCAGCTCTGGCGCGTTACCGCGCTTCGCCCCGGCAAGCGCCAGCCACAATTTATCCATCTGAGCGCGCGTGTCGTCGTTTAAGGGCGAAAGCCAGAGGTGAGCCTGCGTGAGCGTGCGCAGGCGGTAATCCACTCCGGCATCAACGTTCATGATGTCGCAATGTTGTTTAATCGCATCAATGGCAGGCAGAAAGCGTGGGCGTTGCAGGCCATTACGATACAGATCGTCTGGCGGAATATTTGAGGTGGCCACCAGGGTGATTCCCCGGGCAAAAAGCGCTTTCATCAGGCCGCCGAGTAGCATGGCATCGGTGATGTCTGAGACAAAAAATTCGTCAAAACAAAGCACGTCCGTCTCCGCTTTAAAGCGATCGGCAATAATCTCCAGCGGATCGCTTTGCCCTTGCAGCGCCGTGAGTTCTTCATGCACCCGCAGCATAAAGCGATGAAAATGCAGACGCTGTTTACGCGCGCCTGGCAGACTTTGATAGAACATATCCATCAGCCAGGTTTTACCCCGCCCCACGCCGCCCCACATATAGAGGCCACGAACCGCAGAGGGAGTGTGCGCTTCACTTTTCCCCAGCAACCGGCCCAGTGCCGCTTTAAGCCCACCGCCTTGTACAGGCTCAGAGGGCTTAGTCGTCAGTGCCTGATAAATGGATTCAAGACGATTTACCGCGTCACGCTGTACGTCGTCCGGCTGGTGAGACCCTTCGCTGAGGGCATGTTGGTATCGCGATACAGGGGAAAGGTTTTGCATAATCTTGTTGTTTTTCCTTCAATTAAACCGCGCCATTTTGATCGATCGACGAAAAAAAGGCCGTTCTACAGTACGCGATGATACGTCAGGATTCCACTTCTGCCGGAATAGCGGTTATAGTGGCATAATCAGGCACAGGCAGGAGCCGCGCCGATACCCTACGGATCCACAAGACAACGGGAGAAGTTCATGACCTGGGAATATGCGCTAATTGGTTTAGTCGTCGGCATCGCAATCGGCGCCGTGGCCATGCGTTTCGGTAATCGCAAATTGCGTCAGCAACAGTCGTTACAATACGAACTGGAGAAAAACAAAGCTGAGCTGGAAGAGTATCGTGAAGAGCTGGTCAGTCACTTTGCCCGAAGCGCCGAGCTGCTTGATAACATGGCAACCGACTATCGTCAGCTGTATCAACACATGGCAAAAAGCTCCAGCAGCCTGCTGCCTGAAATGACCGCGGAAACCAACCCCTTCCGCAACCGTCTGGCGGAATCTGAAGCCGGCAACGATCAGGTACCGGTTCAAATGCCTCGAGACTACTCAGACGGTGCATCTGGCCTGCTGCGTGGTGGCGCAAAACGCGACTAATCGCACAACGACAATATATTTTACGGGCGCAGGCCATGCGCCCGTCCTTTCTGCCTGACCCCAGCTATTATTTAGTCAATTACCTCATTGTTCAGTGATTTAAAATTCAATAACATCAAACTGTTTTTGGGCCGTTTTTCCTTACTTCCAGGTTACGAGAGCCAGCGTCAATGAAGAAAAAAAACCAGCTGTTAAGCGCGTTAGCGTTAAGTGTCGGGTTATCTCTTACGGCGTCCTACGCCACTGCCGCCGCATTACCTGCGCAAGTGCCAGGTCAGGCAGCCCTGCCGAGCCTGGCGCCGATGCTGGAGAAAGTCTTGCCAGCGGTGGTCAGCGTACAGGTAGAAGGAACCGCCGTGCAGAGCCAGCGCGTGCCGGAAGAGTTGAAAAAATATTTTGGTGAGGATGCACCCGATCAGCAGGCCCAGCCCTTTGAAGGCTTAGGGTCAGGTGTCGTTATCGATGCCGCTAAAGGCTATGTCCTGACCAACAACCACGTCATCAGCCAGGCAGACAAAATCAGCGTTCAGATGAACGACGGGCGCGAGTTTGACGCCAAACTGATTGGCGGGGATGAGCAAAGCGACATTGCGCTGCTGCAAATTCAGAATCCAAGCAATCTGACGCAAATCACTGTCGCGGATTCCGACAAACTTCGCGTGGGCGATTTCGCCGTCGCGGTCGGTAATCCGTTTGGTTTAGGGCAAACCGCCACCTCCGGAATCATCTCGGCGCTGGGCCGCAGCGGGTTGAATCTTGAAGGGCTGGAGAACTTTATCCAGACCGATGCCTCCATTAACCGGGGTAACTCGGGCGGCGCATTGCTGAATCTCAACGGCGAGCTGATCGGCATTAATACCGCGATCCTGGCGCCTGGCGGCGGCAGTATTGGCATTGGTTTCGCCATCCCGAGTAACATGGCCCGCACGCTGGCACAACAGCTGATCGATTCTGGTGAAGTGAAACGCGGGCTGCTGGGCATTAAAGGTATGGAGATGAGCGCGGATATCGCCAAAGCCTTCAACCTTAATGTTCAACGCGGCGCCTTTGTCAGTGAAGTGTTGGCCAACTCGGGATCGGCAAAAGCGGGCATAAAATCGGGCGATGTGATCGTCAGCCTGAATGGAAAACCGCTGAGCAGCTTTGCCGAACTGCGTTCTCGCATTGCCACCACCGAACCGGGCACCAAAGTGAAGCTGGGCCTGCTGCGTGACGGCAAACCGCTGGACGTAGAGGTTACACTGGACAAGAGCACCTCTTCTTCTGCCAGCGCGGAGATGATCGCTCCGGCATTGCAGGGCGCGGCGCTGAGCGATGGACAGTTAAAAGACGGTACGAAAGGGATCGCGATTGATAACGTCGAAAAGAGCAGCCCGGCCGCGCAGGCAGGATTGCATAAGGACGACGTGATTATTGGCGTGAACCGTAACCGGGTGCAGTCGATTGCCGAAATGCGTAAGGTGCTGGAGAGCAAACCGACGGTCATTGCGCTACAGATTGTGCGCGGCAATGACACACTCTATATTCTGTTACGTTAGCATTTTCATATCGGGACCTCACCGCCGCGTGTGATGTCCCGATAAGTCATGCTATGCTGCAACCGTTCCTTCATTAACGACGCCCGCATCATGGTTTTAAAGCTACTTCGTTCGGTCGCCATCGGTTTAGTGGTCGGTGGTTTGTTACTGGCTACTATGCCCTCGTTACGTCAGTTCAACAAACTGACGGCACCGCAATTTGACAGTACGGATGAGACGCCGGTGAGTTATAACCAGGCCGTTCGCCGTGCTGCGCCAGCCGTGGTTAACGTCTATAACCGCGGCCTCAACAGCTCGACCCATAATCAACTTGAGATCCGCACGCTGGGGTCCGGCGTGATCATGGATGAGCGCGGCTATATCATCACCAACAAGCACGTCATTAACGACGCCGATCAGATCATTGTCGCCCTCCAGGATGGCCGCGTATTTGAAGCATTGCTGGTGGGTTCCGACAGCCTGACCGATCTCGCGGTACTGAAAATCAACGCAACGGGCGGCCTGCCGGTTATCCCCATTAACCGTAAACGTACGCCGCACATTGGTGACGTGGTGATGGCCATCGGCAACCCGTATAACCTGGGCCAGACCATTACCCAGGGGATCATCAGCGCCACGGGGCGTATTGGTCTGAATCCATCAGGCCGACAAAACTTTCTGCAAACGGATGCCTCTATCAACCACGGCAACTCCGGTGGTGCACTGGTGAACTCGTTGGGCGAGCTGATGGGTATCAACACGCTCTCCTTCGATAAAAGCAATGATGGCGAGACGCCAGAAGGGATTGGTTTTGCGATCCCCTTCCAGCTGGCGACCAAAATCATGGATAAGCTGATACGTGATGGACGCGTGATTCGTGGTTACATCGGTATTGGTGGCCGTGAGATCGCCCCGCTACATACGCAGGGTGGTGGCATTGATCAAATCCAGGGCATCGTGGTGAACGAAGTTACCCCTGGCGGGCCGGCGGCAAACGCGGGGCTTCAGGTGAACGATGTGATTGTGTCGGTTAATGGCATTCCAGCCGTATCCGCACTGGAGACCATGGACCAGGTGGCAGAGATTCGCCCAGGTTCCATCATTCCAGTGGAAGTGATGCGTGACGATAAGAAACTCACGCTTCAGGTGACGATTCAGGAATATCCCGCCACAAATTAAGGCACAAAAAAACCGGAGCAATCGGCTCCGGTTTGATTTTCCCTGACGTGCTTACTTGTTAACGAACTCTTCGCCCAGGGTGATATCTTTCTTCAGCGTATCCAGCATACCTTCCATCGCATTTTGTTCAAACGCGCTCAGCGTGCCGATAGACTGACGTTCTTCAATACCGTTTTTACCCAGCAGCAGTGGCTGAGAGAAGAAACGTGCATGTTCGCCGTCACCTTCAACATACGCACATTCCACTACGCCTTTCTCGCCCTGCAGCGCACGCACCAGAGACAGACCAAAACGTGCAGCGGCCTGGCCCATAGACAGGGTTGCCGATCCGCCACCCGCCTTCGCTTCGACCACTTCGGTACCCGCGTTCTGGATGCGTTTGGTCAGGTCAGCGACTTCCTGTTCGGAGAAGCTCACGCCTGGAATCTGAGACAGCAGCGGCAGAATGGTCACGCCGGAGTGACCACCGATAACCGGAACGTCGATTTCAGCAGGTGACTTGCCTTTCAGTTCAGCCACAAAGGTGTTGGAACGGATAATGTCCAGCGTGGTCACGCCAAACAGCTTGTTCTTATCGTAAACACCGGCTTTTTTCAGCACTTCGGCCGCAATGGCTACCGTGGTATTGACTGGGTTGGTGATGATACCAACGCACGCTTTCGGGCAGGTTTCAGCAATCTGTTGAACCAGATTTTTGACGATGCCAGCGTTGACGTTAAACAGGTCAGAACGATCCATACCCGGCTTACGTGCGACGCCCGCAGAGATGAGTACCACGTCTGCACCTTGCAGTGCCGGACGTGCATCTTCGCCAGAGAAGCCTTTAATTTTCACCGCGGTTGGGATGTGGCTCAGGTCAACCGCCACGCCTGGGGTTACCGGAGCAATATCGTACAGGGAGAGTTCTGAGCCTGAAGGCAGTTGGGTTTTCAGTAGTAGGGCAAGCGCCTGGCCAATACCACCAGCAGCGCCGAGGACTGCAACTTTCATCCTAAACTCCTTATTATGGTTAACTTAAGTTACTGCGACTCCGTTGCGGCGACATTAATTCAGCAAGTAAACAATTACAATTTTCGAAGCTAAAGAATTTGAGGTCACGCGCCTTTCACCGTTGCCAGAATGATTGAGGCATTTTTCGGTAACGACGTCGCCAATCAAGACGGTGGTTACAATACACCCTGCCTCGCCCCCAAAACAACATCATTTTGATAACATTTAATTTACTTTTAAGGTTATTTGCGTGACGTGAGCTAAGCATGTTTTCCGATAACGAAATTTGATAAAATACCGCCCTTTCATAACATTATTTCAGCCCGATATTGGGCAGATAATTTGCATAAAAATTCATTGACATGCATAATAATGGTGTTTCTTTCGTCATATTCCGGGTGACTTATGCGTAGCACGTCCAAACAAGAAGAATTAATCAAGGCGTTCAAAGCGCTACTGAAAGAAGAGAAATTCGGTTCTCAGGGAGAGATCGTGCAAGCCTTACAGGAACAAGGCTTCGAGAATATCAATCAGTCCAAAGTCTCCCGGATGCTAACCAAATTTGGTGCGGTGCGTACGCGCAACGCCAAAATGGAAATGGTCTATTGCCTGCCCGCCGAGCTTGGCGTGCCAACCACCTCCAGCCCTTTAAAAAATCTGGTGCTGGATATCGACTATAACGATGCGGTTGTGGTGATCCATACCAGCCCAGGTGCCGCTCAGTTAATTGCCCGCCTGCTGGACTCATTAGGAAAAGCGGAAGGGATCCTCGGCACCATTGCAGGTGATGACACTATCTTCACCACGCCTGCCAGTAACTTCTCCGTTAAAGAACTGCACGAAGCAATCCTGGTGCTGTTCGAACAAGAGCTATAACCTCTTTCCCCGTTGACGCGTGCAGCGGGGAACCTACTGCCTTCTTACGGTTTCCCCCCATATTGTGTTGTCCACGACTTTAGCAAATAGTGCTTTCCCCTGCCTTTTTTCATTCATCCAGTGAATACCAAATCAATAAATCGCACAAAAAATCAAAGATAGTTATCCATTTGATTTACTTATAATTTTATCGCGAGTGTGTTCAATAAATAGCCATTTCTATGCATTTTTGTTATAAGAATGTCGCTTTTTAACACGTAATTACACAGGAAACCATTAGTCTGGTATTAATATTTTGCGTGATTAGTGTATACTTGATTTTGTGATGAGGGTCACGAAATAAGCGACCCCAATAAATTCGACGAGGTAAAGAATTATGAAAATCAAAACTACTATCGCAGCTCTGAGCGTTCTGTCTGTCCTGTCATTCGGTGCTTTCGCAGCCGACTCTATCAACGCTGACCAGGCGCAAAACCGCCAGGCCATCGGTACCGTATCGGTTGGCGCAACCGGCACTTCTCCGATGGATATGCGTGAGATGCTGAACAAGAAAGCGGAAGAACAAGGTGCATCAGCCTACCGCATCATCGAAGCACGTTCAGGCGACAACTGGCACGCAACAGCAGAACTGTACAAATAAGCTCTGCTGATAACGGTAAAAACATGATCTCTCGACGGCACCAGGCATAAAAAAAGCGGTTCAAACCCTTCTTGCCGTCGGGCAACACTGATTTGGAGTACAGACAATGAAAACTAAACTTATTATCGCAACCCTTGGCCTCGCTTCCGTTCTGTCATTTGGCGCAAGCGCAGCTGTCCAACAGGTTAACACTGAACAAGCACAGAATTTACAGCCTATGGGTAGCGTGTCCGTCTCTTCTGTAGGCGGCTCCCCAATGGATATCCGCCAGGCACTGTCCGCAAAAGCTGAAAAAGCGGGTGCCAGCAGCTACCGTGTCACCGAACTGAATCAGGGCGACCACTGGCACGCTACGGCTGAACTGTATAAATAAACCCTCGTCGTATGCCATCATACGACTTGCCCCTGACACGATGTCAGGGGCTTTTTTTTGCCTGCGACTCAGTGACGAGCATTAAAACGTAACTGCCCTTCCAGCTCTTCTTCCGCTTCATCGAACAATAAAATCAGGGCACCAAATCGTCTGCGTAACTTATCCGGCAGATGGATAAACTCGATCTCCAGCGGTAACGGCAGTACGTTACCCGTTACGACATCCCATAATGAGTCCAGATTGGTTACCCGATCGCGTTCGAGCGCAAACAGGCGAGTGAACTCACGGTAGAAGTCCTCCTGACTGTCGATTTCGTCAAAATCAAAGGTATAAATGTTCATTGCCAGCCACCCTGTCCAGCCGGGCGGCGTATGCCGCCCTGACGATTATAATCCCCCGATATGCAGGGTTTTGACTTCCAGAAACTCTTCCAGACCCAGTACTGACCCCTCACGGCCAAGACCGGACTCTTTTACTCCGCCGAATGGCCCTAATTCGGTTGATACGGCGCACTCGTTGATGCCTATCATGCCGCTTTCGATGGCCTGCGAGACCCGGAAAACGCGCTGTAAATTCTGCGTGTAGAAGTAAGCCGCCAGTCCAAACGGCGTATCGTTGGCACGCCGAATCACCTCTTCCTCGGACGTAAAGCGGAAGCAGGCCGCTACCGGGCCAAAGGTCTCTTCTTCTGCCAGCTTCATGCCTTCATGGCAGTCGCCGAGAACGGTTGGCATCCAGAAATTCCCCCCAAGAGAGTGCGCTTTACCGCCAGCCAGTACCTTCGCCCCTTTCGCCACAGCATCCTCAACGTGTTCACGCACTTTATCAACGGCGCTGGGTTCAATCAGGGGTCCGACAACAACGCCCTCTTCGAGGCCATTCCCCACTTTCAAGGCATTCACCGCCTCTGCCAGCTGATCGACAAAGGCGTCGTAGATAGATTCATGAAGATAAAATCGGTTAACGCTGACGCAAACCTGCCCCGCATTGCGGAACTTATTGGCGATGGCACCTTTCACAGCGGCATCAATATCGGCATCGTCAAAAACGATATAAGGGGCATTCCCGCCCAGCTCCATGGAGACCTTTTTCATGGTTTCAGCCGCGTTACGCATCAGCGTTTTCCCTACCGCCGTTGAGCCAGTGAACGAGATTTTACGCACGTCATGGCTGGCCATAATTGCATCGCTGATTTCATGTGTATTGCCCGCCACCGCGTTCAGGACACCATCCGGAACCCCTGCTTTTTTCGCCAGCGTCAGTAACGCAAACGCGCTCAGCGGCGTATTGTTTGCAGGCTTGATCACGCCGGTACAGCCCGCGGCCAGCGCCGGTCCCAACTTGCGGGTCAGCATCGCCATCGGGAAGTTCCACGGCGTTATGGCGGCGACAACGCCTATGGGTTCACGGGTCGCCAGGATGCGTGAGCCCGACTTCACGGGCGGTATAATTTCGCCGTTGGCTCGCTTGGCCTGCTCAGCAAACCACTGAATGAAACTGGCGGCGTATTCGACTTCACCTTCCGCCTCTTTCAGCGGCTTGCCCTGCTCCGTCGTCATCAACTGGCCGAGCCAGCTTTTGTTCTCGATAATCAGTTCATACCAGCGAGAGAGAATCGTCGCGCGTTCTTTCGCGGTTTTGGCCCGCCATGCGGGGAAAGCCTTGCTCGCAGCGGCAATCGCGTCTTCGGTCTCTTTTTTGCCCGCTTTGGCCACTTTCGCCACGACCTCGCCGGTGGCGGGATTCAGCACGTCAAAGGTGGTCTCCAGCGTTTTCCAAACGCCGTCGACCAGATACCCCGTTTGAAAAAGCGCGTTGTCCTGAAGAGTCTGGGTGGTCATGTGTCCTCCTGATCTGGTTTATGAACCTGCAGAACTAAGTATAGCCACAAAAAAACCGACGCTTTTGGCGTCGGTTTTCAGGTTTTATCAGCTTTCAGTGAGGGCGCTTTGATAGCGATGAAGCATCTCTGCCAGTCGCCCGACCGGCTCAGTCACCTGAGGCGGTGCTTCCCAGATCCGCAGCTTTTCCTGGTATATGTTCAGCTCTTCCAGCAGCTGGTTAAAATAGCGTCGGCGTTTATCATCGCTGGAGGCAGAGATAATCCGGTCGGCCGTGCTTCGCAGCTGACGGTGGAACCCCGAGAGATCGTCGTTAATTGGAATGGGCGCATTACGTAACCGCTGGTGAGCAATAATCATCGTTAACGCCAGGCGGAACTTCGCGATATCGCCGGGAAATTTCGTCAGCAGTAAAAACAGCTGTTGATACAGCGCCGGCAGATGGTTTTCTTTACGCCGGGCGGTATTAGTGGTCATGGCCGACACGGCCGCCGACACAAACTGGTTCAGCAACACGCGACCGGTGCGGGCCTGAGAATTGTCGCGTACCAGCAGAATGACCATCAGTGCCAGGAAACAACCCACTATCTGTCCGAGCGCGCTGTCCAGGAACTGACTGAAATGAAAGGTCATAGGGTTATCGAGCACGATGATGTTAATCGTACTCGCCAGTGCCCCCAGCGATCCGAGTCGACGTTTCTGTACCTCAATACCAATAAAGAAAGCCAGCACCGCCAGGCTGATGCAGAGCAGGAGCATGCTTTGCTGCGTGGAAGGGATAATCACCAGGAAATAGATCGCCCCCAGCGGCAGTGCGGCGATGGTGCCATACACAAAATCAATCGCCACCATGCGGGGATTAGGCAAACGCATGGCCAGTGAAGTAACGACGGCAATCATGACCATGGCGCCGCTGCCGGACGTCCAGCCGGTCCACAACCAGAAAAGCGTCCCCAACACGCAGGCGAGCGTGGTGCGCCAGAAGTTAACCATCGCGTGATGGCGTTCTGCTGATTCGGCTTTCACCACCACTTCGCTCTGGAGCACCTCTTCTTCCGTTGCGCTGATTTTCGTATTACTGATGACCCCACGTTTAAGCAGCAGATAGCGAGTGGCCGCCCCGACCCAGGTATAGATGGTGACAGGTGTATCACGTTCACCGGTCCAGGCGATAACCCGGCGCATACGCTTGAGCTGCCGGTGCACGTCCTGAACCGTTTCGACCGGCTCTTCAAACAGTTCGCGGAAGGTGTCGGTGACCGATTCTGGTCGGGTATTTTGAATCAGATAGGTTTCGCACGCCTGGGTAATCAGCGTGAGCGAGACGGTATTCAGCGCCTTAAGACGACGGTTCGCGCGCGACCAGCGGGAAGATTCCATGTTCAGGTTACTTCGCATCCCCTCCAGCGCCGTGGAACGACGAACCAGTGCCCCCCAGGCTTTGTCGACCTCTTCGCTATCGCCATGTTTAATGCACAGCTGCATCAGCTGGTACTGCGCGACAATCAGCGCATCCAGCTCCCGATCGACTTCCTGCTTGATGGAGCGCGGAGAAAACAGTAAATCCGCAACGATGGCGCAGACGATACCAATGACAATTTCACTGCAACGCTCCACGGCAAACTGCGGCGTCAGTAAAGGCTCTGTCTGGATCGTTATGACGATAATCAGCGCGGTATAACCGGACAACCCCCAGGCATAGGAGTTTTCGACCTTCACCAGCGAAGAGACCCAGGTACAAAAGCCTGCCCAGATACAGCAGACCATCAGCATAAGCAGCGGGGCGCGGATCAGCGTAATGATGATGGTCAGCGCGGCGATACAGCCGATAAAGGTCCCCACAATACGCAGCATGCCACGGTAACGAATGGCACCAGAATAAGGTTCACCGCCTGCCGCAAACGCCGGCCCGGCGGCGACAATCGCCGCAGTCAATACTGCCCAGCGCGGGGTTTCCAGCTGAAAATGGAAGCCGACAAATAGCGCCAGGACAATCGCGCACGCCAGCTTAAGGGCAAACCGGATGTGCTGCGTGGCGATGGAAAAGATACCCATAACGATTAGCCCAGCTCACGCAGGCGGTGAGCAATCTTACGGAACAGCGAGTCGTTGTGAATATCCCGGTCTTTTTCACCGGTAATCACCACCGTGGCCGTGGTACCCGCCGGCCACAGATTGCCCCGATCGTCATCCAGACGAATACGTACCGGAACGCGCTGCGCCAGTCTGACCCATTCAAGGTTGGAATCGACCGTGGCCATCCCTTTGGCATCACGCGTCGCGCTGGAGTTGGTGACACCCGCGGCGATACTATCTACGGTGCCTTTCAGGACAAGATTGCTGCCCAGTGGCGTGATTTCAGCGCGGAAGCCTGGACGTACGCCCTCAAGCTTGGTCTCTTCCATATACGCCAGCACATAAAAGGAGTGCTGTTTGACCAGCGCGACCGCCGTGGAGCCACGTGTGATAAATTCACCGGTATAGACATTCAGGTTGGTGACCCATCCGTCAGCGGGCGCACGAATCACGGTGCGGGCCAGATCAAGACTGGCTAAATCACGGGTGGCTTCCGCTTTTGCCAGCTGATGTAACACGGTTTGCAGGACGTTATTTGATTGATCAATCTCTTCACGCGACATCGCCTGAATACCAAGCTTGTTACGACGGCCCGCCTCACGACGTTTTTCGGTTGCCAGCGCCTGGTAGTAGGCAACATCGGCCTGCGCCTCTTCTAAGGCTTTTTGATAGCGCGGCTGATCGATGGTGAACAGCACCTGATCTTTTTTTACCAGTTGGTTATCGTGCACGTTCACTGCGGTAATAAGCCCTGCCACATCGGGCGCAATGGCGACGACGTCCGCACTAAAACGCGCGTCACGCGTCCAGGGGGACTCGGTGTAAAAGACCCACGCGCGGGAAATGGCGATAAATGCCAGAATAACCAGAACCACAGTGATGGCGGTGCGGGAGATTTTTCTTGTTAGTGTTTTCACATCGACCTCAGACAAACATGCGCGAAATTAAGTAAAACAGGCAGCAATACAGTGCGGTATTGAACAATGCCGGGTGCCAGACAAAATCGTAGATCCCGGTCGGAACCAGCACCTTGCGCACCAGCCAAAAAATCGCCAGTGATAACAATAGCTCAAAGAATATCGGTGGGAACGACAGACCGAACACCACGATAACGGGAAACAGACTCATGTTGACCTTGATAAGAGAGAGTGCAGGCGACAGTATTGTTAAGCCTTCGCCACCGCAGAAAGGCAAGATAAGCCGGGCGGGAGTAGCGTGGCTGTTATGTAATAAATAATATATTACCGTAACTGTTATGCTGTTATCTATAATATGTGATATAAATCACTTTTAAGCCAGAGTGAACAATGGAACGTTTAAAACGGATGTCTGTATTTGCCAAAGTCGTTGAGTTTGGCTCTTTTACCGCCGCTGCACGTCAGCTGCAGATGAGCGTTTCATCCATCAGCCAGACGGTGTCGAAACTGGAAGATGAGCTCCAGGTGAAGCTGCTTAACCGCAGCACGCGCAGCATCGGCCTGACGGAAGCGGGTAAAATTTATTATCAGGGCTGCCGTCGCATGCTCCATGAAGTGCAGGATGTACACGAGCAGCTTTATGCCTTCAATAACACCCCCATCGGCACGCTACGCATTGGGTGTTCTTCAACTATGGCACAAAATGTTCTGGCCGGGATGACGGCTGAAATGCTCAAGGAGTATCCCGGGCTCACGGTGAATCTGGTGACGGGGATCCCCGCGCCGGATCTGATTGCCGACGGCCTGGATGTGGTGATCCGCGTAGGCGCCCTTCAGGACTCCAGCCTCTTCTCCCGCCGTCTGGGCAGTATGCCGATGGTGGTATGCGCCTCAAAAAGCTATCTGGCGCAGTACGGCGTGCCGGAAAAACCCGCCGATCTCACCAACCACTCCTGGCTGGAGTACAGCGTTCGCCCCGACAATGAATTTGAATTAATAGCCCCCGAAGGGCTGTCAACGAAGCTGCTTCCACAGGGACGGTTCGTCACCAACGATCCGATGACCATCTCTCGCTGGCTGGTGGCGGGGGCCGGGATCGCCTATGTCCCTCTGATGTGGGTGATCAATGAGATCAACACCGGCGAGCTGGAGATCCTGTTTCCACGCTATCAATCCGATCCGCGCCCGGTGTATGCGCTGTATACCGAAAAAGACAAACTGCCGCTCAAGGTCCAGGTGTGCATAAACTATCTGACCGACTATTTTGTGGACGTAGCTGAGCTGTTTCAGGGAATGCGGGGAAGAAGAAAGGAGTAAGATGATGCCCTCATCACGAGGGCATCAGAAGAATAATCAGGCTGTGCCGCCTACCGTCAGGTTATCCACTTTCAGCGTTGGCTGACCGACGCCGACCGGCAGGCTCTGGCCTTCTTTACCACACACGCCCACACCTTTATCCAGCTTCAGATCGTTGCCGACCATAGAAATTTGCTGCATCGCTTCAATGCCGGAACCAATCAGCGTCGCGCCTTTCACAGCTTTAGTCACTTTGCCTTTCTCAATCAGATAAGCTTCTGAGGTTGAGAAAACAAATTTACCCGACGTGATGTCGACCTGACCGCCACCGAAGTTCGGGGCAAAAATGCCGTAATCCACGGATTCAATGATCTCCTGCGGCGTCGACTTGCCGGCCAGCATATAGGTGTTCGTCATACGCGGCATCGGCAGATGCGCGTAGGATTCACGACGGCCATTACCGGTGGGTGCCACACCCATTAAACGGGCATTAAGTTTGTCCTGCATGTAGCCTTTCAGCACACCGTTTTCGATCAGGACATTGTACTGACCCGGCGTGCCTTCATCATCGATGGAGAGCGAGCCGCGACGATTGGCCATGGTGCCGTCATCAACCACCGTACAAAGTTCTGAGGCCACCAGCTCACCCATCTGACCGCTAAAGACGGAGGTTCCGCGACGATTGAAATCGCCTTCAAGGCCATGGCCCACGGCTTCATGCAGCAGAACACCCGGCCAGCCCGCGCCCAGTACGACGGGCAGCGTCCCCGCAGGTGCAGCCACTGCCGTCAGATTGACCATCGCCATACGAACAGCTTCTTTAGCCCAGGCGTCGGCCCGTACTTCACCGTCTTCATCCTGCAAGAACCAGTCATAGCCGAAACGTCCGCCGCCGCCGCTTGAGCCGCGCTCGCGTTTGCCATCATCTTCTACCTGCACGCTCACGGAAAGACGAACAAGAGGACGCACATCCGCCGCCAGCGTGCCATCGGTGGCAGCAACCAGGATCAGTTCATATACCCCGGTCAGGCTGGCAGAGACTTCCTGCACACGCTTATCGGCGGCACGCGCCACTTTGTCGACGCGGCGCAGAATATCCAGCTTCTCTTCACGGGTCATGCTTTGCAGCGGATCGATGCTGGTATAGAGCGAGGTATGTTGTACCTCGCCGAAGGTTTTGACACGACCATCGCCGGTTTCCCGCACGATAGTGCGCGCTGCCTGTGCACTCTGCTGCAGGGCGGTCAGGCTAATCTGATCGGCATAGGCAAAGCCGGTTTTCTCACCGCTTACCGCACGAACCCCAACGCCCTGGTCGATGTTATAGGAGCCATCTTTAATGATGCTGTCTTCTAAAACCCAGGATTCGTGATAGCTCGACTGAAAATAGAGGTCGCCGTAGTCGAGACGGCGTTCGGTCAGCTGACCGAGAATGGAAAACAGGTCCTGATGACTCAGGCCGTTCGCTGCGAGCAAATGTTCACTTACCAGGTTCAGACTCATCGTTTTGCTACTCGTTTCGTTCGTTGCCGCCACGGGGGCGGTAAAAAAATTCTGATTAATTCAGAGTGAGGCAATAAATTGCCCGCGTCAAATCATTGCTGTGCATCTTTGCGCGGCTGGCGCAGCACTTCATTAATTTGCGGCTTATCAATTGGACCCGTAATGCGGTAGCGCAGAATCGAGACTTTACTCCATAGCGGCCCCAGAACTTTACTGGCGGCAAACACCGCTGCGCCGACAATAGGGTTAACCACAAAGGCCGCCGCCACGCCGACCGTTGCCGAAATTTCCGGTGCGACGACCGCTTCCATATCCAGCTCGCGACGCACAAGGTTCACCGAACCCTTCATGGCAATATCCGCTTCAAGGCCATCAACCAGCGTGTCGTCGGTATGCATAACGCCATCTTTAATCCATGCCGTACTGCGAATGGAATCGTAGTAGAACCCTTCACGGAAGGTGTCACTGAAGTCAAAGCGCAGCTTACGCAGCAGTGCGTCAAAACTCAGCAGTCGCAATATCTGCCCGGCATGACCCGTACTGACGTCGGCAATTTCACCCTTACCAAAGTAGGTTCTCAGGATGCCGTTCAGTGAAGCTTCATCTGGCTTCCAGGGCTGAGCACGCCAGTGCAAATCATAATTCACGTCAAATGAAGAGCCGCGTAACGGCGTGCTGATGCCGAAGAAATTCGCTGCCGCATCCAGTTTATTGCCCTTAATCTGCCCTTTCAGCGACGTACGCTGTTCCGCAGCGCCATTCACCCACTCGCCGTTGGCCGTCAGTCGTCCAAACCCTGTATCAATCAGACCGCCAGACAGACTCAGCGTGTTGCCTTTAATGGCGAAATCGCCGTCGATACGACCGTATTTCTGCCCCCACAGCCAGCATTCCGCGCAGCGGAGCTGCAAATCAGGCCAGCCGCTAAAGTCTACGCGCGAGACGTCTGCCAGAGGCGATACCGTACCGCTTTGTGTTTTGCCTTTGCCCGTGGAGCTTGCCGGATTGTAATAGAGATAACGCACATCCGCCTGCCAGGGGCCGTTGTCACGCATGATCAATGAGCCGTTAATCTCCCGTCCTTTCGCTTCAACTTTTGAACCCGTTGGCGAAGGTTGAGAAACGATACTCAGGTTATTCCACTGCTGACCCCCTAAGGTCAGAGCCGGCGTCCGGACGGTCACTTTCTGCGGGAACTGAGCCGCCTCGTCGACGTTTTGTCCCACCCCTTTATTGAACAGAGCCAGCCACTGCGCCCCGTCCAGGGCGGGTAAATTCAGCTCGACGCCCTGCTGTTCAGGCAGTGGCGGCAACGTCTGGCTATCTGTCGTCCAGATTGCCCGATCGAGCGTTAGCTTGCGGCCCAGGAGCCAACGGCTGTTAAAATGATTATTCCCGTTAGCGTTGCCCGTCAGGGCAAAGCTTTTTAAATCACCTTTAACGTTAACGTTGACGGGTAATGCCTGACCAGAGGGTTTTGCCAGCGGAGAAGGTAAGTGACTGCTTACATTTTTCAGATCGCCGGTGATATCCACGGCGTAGCGCGCACCCGCGTGGTAGGGTAAATCGATACCCACTTTCCCTTTCCATGACACCGAACCTTCAAGAGATTCCGCAATCGGTTTTGGCAGCACGTCCATGCGTGAGGGCTGCCAGTTAGCCTCCATGTTAACCGCCACCTGATACGCTTTTTCCCCTTCCGTCGTGGAGAAATCGACATTCAGCGGCTGGTTAAACCAGGTCGCTTTCATCGGCTCGCTTTTCAGGTTGCCGTTGGTAAAGCTGAATTTACCGGTCAGATTTTTCAACGTGCTGTTGAGTGGCTTGATAAAGAGACTGTTATCGTTCAGGACGACATCGCCTTTCGCCGTGGTCATTTCGCCATCAAGAGGAATGTCCAGATTCAGGCGCGCGTTCACATCGCCATCAAGCTGCAGCTCTTTGAGCGTCGCGGCGAGTGATGCTTTCAGCGGCGTCTCCTCAAAGTAGGGACCAACGGCTTTCCCCGGACCGTGGATATCAGCATCAACAATCAGCTTTTCTTTCGAGTAATCAGGAATGACGGCGGTCAGGTTGCTGGCCTCGACACCTCCCAGCGCGACCTTGTCAGACTTCATCCACAGTCCGTCGTTGATAAAGTCGAGCTCGATATCCAGATTTTTTAACGCAGGCCAGTCCGGCTGAAACGCAAAGGTGGCGTTGCGCAGCGGGACCAATACTTCAAACTGACCTTCATTGTGTTTATACGGGAAGAGATGAGGATTACCACCATAGACCAGCGTCGCATTGTCTGCCTGTCCCCCCTGAATGGCGCCGCTCAGGTAATCCACCAGCGCTTTGCCCATCAGGTTTTCAGGGAAGTAGCGCCAGGCCTGGGCGCCGTCGTCGGTACTGATCCCTGCCAGAATGCCCAGCCAGGGTTCGTCACCCGCAGGCTGGAGATAGCGGAAATCACCACGTGCATGAAGGGCAGTGGCTTTCACATCAATATCACGCCCATCAAGCTGAAAACCTTTCTCATTCTTCAGCCAGTTAAGGGTTGCCTGACCTTTTTCGATCTCAAGCGGTGCGCGGAAGACCGTTTCATAAGGCATTTTGGCATTCGCCATCTGCACCGTCAGGCGACCATTTTCAACGCTCCCCTCAAGGGTGCCGTTGAAGTGTTCTGCACCAGGCAGGAGCTTCCACTGTTTCCAGCCGAGGTCTTTCCACGATGCCTTAAAACGGGTTTTTTCTGTTGCCTGTAGAGGAATATCCAGCGCCAGTGCGTCAATCTTTCCGTAGGGTTGTGTCGCCTGCCACACTTCGCCGAGCGAGGGGGCCATGCGGCTCGCAATTGGGCGTAATCCTTCCAGACCGGATAACTCAAGATTGCTGGCGCGAATACGCAGTTCATCACTGCGCGTATTGGCGACGCCGCCTACCGTTTGTTCCGGCACCCACGCCATCGTCAGGGCTCCACGCGGCCAGGCTTTGCCGTCCATGGTGATACGGGTATCAGGAATGGAGAATTGCCAGCTATCGCCCTGCCGGGTGACGTGGGCCGTGAGATGATCCACCGACATTTCATGCAGCCGATCGTCGCCTTTCCAGGACGCGCCACCCTGCTTGAGCCAGACATCACCGGCGCCAATATCGCCATCGGTCAGCGTCAGCCAGCCTTCCAGACTAAAACGGGCGCGCTGTAACGCAACGTTGTCCTGCGTCCATCGACCGAGCCAGGGTTTAACGTCAACATCGTCGGCCTGTAGCCAGACCTTGCCTTTATTTAACAGGCCGTTGTCATCACGCAGATCCATGCGCACCTGCATGATGCCGTGTTGGCCATTCAGGCTGGAAAGATTCACCTGCCCTTCCGCGCGATGGCGATCTTTGCCGTTAAGCCAGGTTAACTGTGGGATCGCCAGTTCCGCCCGCTGGCCGGAGAGCGTGAGAAAGCTCACTTCGCTGTCGCGCAGATCAAAATGATCGAACTGACGCAGGAAGAGATCGCTGATGCGATTGGTTTCGATCCCGTCGTTTTTTTCGCCGTTACGCAGCGGCGTATTGGTGTAAAACTGGAGTTGATAAAAGGTGAGATCGCGGAACTGCCAGCGCAGGTGCAGCAGGCTTTGCCACACATCCAGCGCCAGCGTCACGCGTTTAATCTTGAGGTAGCCGCCATCTTGCAGGCTGGCATGGATATCCCGGGCGTCCAGGGTGGGGCCAAAGTTTTGCCAGTTGGCGCTCAACTGGCTTGCTTCTACAGGCACGCCCGTGGCGGTCTCAATTTTCGCCAGCACCTGTGGGCGCCAGGTGTCGAGATGGGGCAAAATCAGGCGCAGCCCGCTCACGAGCAAGGCGACAATCACGACCAGCGTTGCCCCTGTAAGCAGTAAAATCCCCGGCAATCGCCTCACGCATCTCTCCTTGTCAGCCGTTCTCATGCAGCAACGCTGCGTTTTACATCATCACCACGTCAAACTGCTCCTGGTTATAGAGCGGCTCGATCTGCACTTTCACCTGTTTGCCAACAAAAATTTCGACTTCTGCCAGCGCGTGTGACTCTTCACCTTTTAGGGCTTCAGCCACAGCAGGGGAAGCATAGACCAGAAAACGATCGGAGTCGTAAGCATGATGAACACGCACAATTTCACGCATGATTTCGTAGCAGACCGTTTCAACCGACTTTACCGTTCCGCGTCCGTGACAGACTGGACACTGGTTGCACAGCACATGTTCGACGCTTTCACGCGTGCGCTTGCGCGTCATTTCCACCAGCCCCAGCTGCGAGAAACCGTTAATACTGGTTTTTACCCGGTCTTTGCTTAAGGCCTGCTCCAGCGAATGCAACACGCGACGGCGGTGATCTTCATTATTCATATCGATAAAGTCGATAATGATAATGCCACCCAGGTTACGCAAACGAAGCTGACGCGCAATCGCCTGGGTCGCTTCGATGTTGGTATTGAAGATGGTGTCATCGAGGTTGCGATGACCGACAAAAGCTCCGGTATTAATATCGACCGTCGTCATCGCTTCGGTCTGATCGATAATCAGATAGCCGCCGGATTTCAGCTCGACTTTGCGCTCCAGCGCCCGCTGGATTTCGTTTTCAACATCATAGAGATCGAAGATAGGCTGACGGCCTGAGTAGTGCTCAAGCAGCCCTGGCATTTCCGGGATGTATTCGGCGGTAAATTCCAGCAGCGCATCGTAGGTCAGACGGGAGTCAACGCGGATGCGGTCAAGCTGGGCATCGGCGAAATCGCGCAACACGCGCTGTGCCAGCGCCAGCTCACCGTACAGCTGGTAGCGTGTCTGGTTGCGTTTTTTGCGCTCCATCACTTTGGTCCAGACGCGTTTCAGGTAAGCGGCATCCGAGGCAAGATCCTCTTCGCTGATCCCTTCGGCCGCGGTACGGATAATGAATCCGCCCTGCTCATCGCAATATTCCCCGACCACCTTTTTCAGGCGCTCGCGCTCGCTTTCGCTCTCAATACGCTGCGATACGCCCACGTGTGAAGCGCCTGGCATAAAGACGAGATAACGGGAAGGGAGAGTGATGTCGGTAGTCAGACGGGCGCCTTTGGTACCCAGCGGGTCTTTCACCACCTGCACCATCAGGTCCTGGCCCTGACGTACCAGTTCAGAGATATCACGCACGGTGAACTGCTTTTGCTCTTCACCTGCCACACATTCAGTGTGTGGCATGATGTCAGAGGCATGAAGAAACGCCGCCTTATCGAGTCCAATATCTACAAATGCCGCCTGCATACCGGGTAGCACACGACTCACACGACCTTTGTAGATATTGCCTACGATTCCGCGTCGCGCTTCGCGCTCAATATGAATTTCCTGGAGTATACCGCCATCAATGTAAGCCACTCGGGTTTCCGAAGGCGTTACGTTTACCAACAATTCAGCCGTCATAATTATCCCTTCTCTCACGCAGTGAGTTAAAATTGCTCAGCAACTCATACGTTTCCACCAGCGGTAAGCCGACCACGGCGTGATAGCTGCCATTTATCTTCCTGACAAAACAGCCACCCAACCCTTGAATACCGTATGCACCTGCTTTATCCATTGGTTCACCGCTGGCGATGTAGCCCGCGATCTCCTCATCGGTCAGCACTCTGAACGTGACGTCGGTGACCACCAGGCAATCCAGCACATGCTGGCTATCTGCCAGAGCAACGGCCGTCATCACCTGGTGCGTTTGCCCGGATAATTTACGCAACATGCGCGCCGCATGTTCTGCGTCGCGTGGCTTCTCCAGCACCTCACCGTTGAAGATCACGATGGTATCCGCCCCCAGCACCGGCAAGTCTCGCGGCGTTTGCGCCACACCCGCCTGCGCTTTCTCACGCGCTAAACGGGAGACATATTGTTGTGCGCTTTCGCTTTCGCCCCGTTTTTCTTCAATACCGGTGACGATACGTTCAAACGAGACACCGAGTTGTGTGAGCAACTCCTGGCGACGCGGGGAACCAGAGGCAAGATATAAAGACGTCATAGAAACCTTTTATTGCACGGCAAACTGCTGGCGAACCTTCCGCATCAGCAAGAACAACCACGGCCAGAGCACACCGTTCACTACACTACTCCAGAACACTTCCGGTCGGAAAGAGACGTTGATCACTAAAAACTCTGCCCAGAAAACAATGATATCCGAGGCAAGAGACAACAACATCACCACCAGCGCCTGTTGCCAGAGTGCGAGGTTACGGAAAAGCTGGAATTTCAGTGCGACAAGATACGCGATAATGCTCATGGATAAGGCGCGCACGCCCAGCGTAGAGCCACTAATGAGATCCATTATGGCACCCATGACAAAACCGGTGCCGACATTTACGCGGTGTGGCAGAGCGAGGATCCAGTACAGCAGGATAAGCAGCACCCAGTTTGGCCGGAAAACGAGAATGTTGTCCGGCCAGGGCATGACTTGCAGCAACAGTGCAATAAGGAACGAGAGCCAAATGACCCATCGTCCCTGGCTACGATAACTTGCCACTACTGCCCTCCAGGAGAGAGTTGTGGCGACTGTTGCGCATCCGTAGACGGTTGAGTGATACCTGTTGCGGGCGCAGGTACCGGAGCGTGTGGTCCCATGGCGTCAGGCGATGGCAGGACCTGCGGCATCATCTGCATCAGGCGCTCATTTGCCACGCGGTGTACATCTTCTGGCGTCATTGGGTTGGTGCCGTTACGATCGGCTCCCCAAAGCAGCAGCAGATAGCGCAAACGTTGCAAACCGGCAGTCGGACGCGCCTGAATAACGGTATACGCGCGCTGAGTATCCAGCTTGACCGATGAAACCACCCCAACAGGATAGCCTTCAGGGAAGCGACCACCCAGACCGGATGTCACCAGCACATCACCCACACGAATATCGGTGTTGGCCGGCAAATGCTCTAGCTGCAGATCGTCCGTACAACCGTTACCCGCTGCAATGACGCGAATGTCGTTTCTCAACACCTGGATCGGCAGGGCGTGGGTAGCATCACAAATCAGCAGAACGCGGCTGGTGAGTTTCGCTACGGCGACCACCTGGCCTACGACACCTTTATCGCTGATCACCGGCTGGCCTTCATACACGCCATTGACGCTGCCCTTGTCGATAACCACCTGATCGCTATAAGGATCGTTTACGGTGGAAATCACCTGAGTCACCATCTTTTGCTCATCCTGACGCAGTGGAGAACCCAACAGCTCGCGAAGACGGGCATTTTCCTGACGATATTGACCCAGCATGAGCAGCTCACTGTTTTTCAGCAACAGTTCCTGACGCAAGGCACGGTTTTCGAGTTCGAGTTGATCGCGTGACGACAAGGTTTGAGAAACACTGTCGAGGAGTTCACGGGGACCATTGGAAATAAAGTAGAAAGGGCTGACGGCGGTATCCATGTACGTTCTGATCTGGCTGAACGTACCGAGGCGGCTGTCGGCAATAATGACTCCAAGCGCGACCAGCACCCCCAGGATCAGGCGAAACTGTAGCGACGGGCCACGGCTAAAAATGGGCTTCATAGGCTATGCGTCTTCTCGGTCAGAGAGGAAGGGTAGCATCGGCTACCCTTTCACATCTGACTACTCTTCGCTAAATAAGTCGCCGCCGTGCACGTCGATCATTTCCAGCGCCTTACCGCCACCACGGGCTACGCAAGTCAGTGGATCTTCTGCAACTACGACAGGAATACCTGTCTCTTCCATTAACAGGCGGTCGAGGTTACGCAGCAGCGCACCACCACCGGTCAGCACCATACCGCGCTCGGAAATATCGGAGGCCAGCTCTGGTGGGCACTGTTCCAGCGCAACCATTACCGCGCTCACGATGCCGGTCAGCGGTTCTTGCAGCGCTTCGAGGATTTCGTTGGAGTTCAGGGTAAAACCACGTGGCACACCTTCTGCCAGGTTACGACCGCGGACTTCGATTTCGCGGACTTCATCGCCCGGGTATGCAGAGCCGATTTCGTGTTTAATACGCTCTGCGGTGGCTTCGCCGATCAGAGAGCCGTAGTTACGGCGCACATAATTAATGATGGCTTCATCGAAACGGTCACCACCAATACGCACGGAAGAGGAATACACCACGCCGTTCAGGGAGATAACGGCCACTTCAGTGGTACCGCCACCGATATCCACAACCATTGAACCGGTCGCTTCTGAAACAGGCAGGCCTGCACCGATCGCCGCCGCCATAGGTTCTTCAATCAGGAAGACTTCACGCGCGCCTGCACCCTGTGCTGACTCGCGGATAGCACGACGTTCAACCTGGGTTGCACCAACGGGCACACACACCAGTACGCGCGGGCTTGGGCGCATAAAGCTGTTGCTGTGAACCTGTTTGATAAAGTGTTGAAGCATTTTTTCAGTCACGAAGAAGTCGGCGATAACGCCGTCTTTCATCGGGCGGATCGCGGCGATGTTGCCAGGGGTACGCCCCAGCATCTGCTTCGCATCATGCCCTACGGCTGCCACGCTTTTAGGCGAGCCGGCACGATCCTGACGAATGGCCACAACAGAAGGCTCATTCAATACGATGCCTTGTCCTTTAACATAAATCAGGGTATTCGCAGTACCCAGGTCAATGGACAGGTCATTGGAAAACATGCCACGAAATTTTTTCAACATACTAAGGGATAATCCTGAAAGCTGGGGCGGAAAAATAAAATCCGCTTACTTTACCAACCACACGCAGCAGCGACAAGGCGCAAGAATCATCTGCTACGGTGAAAATTAGTGCAGTACGTTACCGCATGTTACAAATTGCTCACCTGATTCCATCAGGGCTGAGTAAACAGCTGCGTCCCTCACGTTTATTTGTAACTTTGCCGGTCGTCCACTGGCGTTTTGCTCGTCATACTCAAAGCTACAGGCGCGATATTCTACGTGAAAACAACGTAAACGGCAGGTCAAACAGAGTATCTTTGCAAATATTTTTTCACATTGCTGTCAAGCGCCTGAGAGGACGCAATAAAATCGCCCTGACCACCTGCCACACCGCGCTCCGTCAACATCTGCCATTCGCTTCGGGAGCGGACACCAGTCGCAAAAACTTGCGTCCGTGTTCCCTTACACGCCTCCACCAGACTCTGTACCAGAAGCTGGTTTTCGGTGCGCTTTTCAATATCCCTGATAAGCCCGGGGTGTAACTTCAGTAATTCCACATCCAGTTCTTTGATCCAGAGCGTGCTAACCAGCGTTAATCCCGCCTGAGTCACTGCGACGCGAACGCCCAGCGCATTGATCAAACGAACCACAGGCTGTAACCGGCTGATATGTTGACCAACATCCGCCTCTGCAAGTTCAAAAATAATCCGCTTACGTTGCGATTTTTCGCATTGCATTAACGTATCGCGCAGCCAGCGCTGAAAACGCGGACGAATAAGTGATTCTACCGTTACCTGTAATGCCAGATTTTCCTCCGGCCAGAAAGATAAAAATGGAATCAGACGCGTAATTTGCTGACGGTCATACTCTTCTGAGAGCCCAAACTGTAACACCATGGGCAGAAATTCCGCTGAGGCGACCTCTTCTTTGCCGTCAAAGATCCGGCACATCAATTCGCGATGATGAACGACCCCGTTGCGCAGCACGGCAGGCTTTTGATAAATCCTCGGGCCGCCGCGACTGAGCATCTGTTCAATAAGCGTACGCCAGCGCACGTTTCCGCGCCCTTTCTCAGGCAGGGAATCGTCATAGACCGCCCAGCCGTTAGCCCCCTGCAGCACGGCGTTGCGCGTGGCTGCCTCGGCATGTTCCATCACCTGCTGAGTCTGCTGCCCGCCTCGCCAGGCGCAAATACCGATATGGACCATATCGTCGCGGTCGAGCATTTTGGAGGGCGGTAAGGCGTCCACGGCTTTTAACAGCTGACTGGCAATACTTTCCGACTCCTTTAAGGTGCAGTGCGGCAACAGGACGGCAAAATCGCTGCGGTGATAACGCGCCAGCAACGCGCCGGGATAGCGCATCACAAAGGTCGACAAAAGGTTGATAAGCGTAAAGAGATGATCTTCGGCCACTTTGCGCCCCCAGGTATCTCTCAGAAGGTCGAAATCCGGCAGGCGAATCATCATCACCACTCCGTGCGATCCCACCTTTTCCGGATCGTCGAGTAACGTTGCCAGCTGGTTATCAAAAAAGAGCCTGTTGTTCAGCCCGGTTTTATTGTCCTGCGCGGCATAAGAGCGGATCAGCGTATCCATCCGGCTGCGCTGCTCGCTGGCAAACTGGATTTCTGAGAGTAGCACGTCCAGCGCGCTGCTTGTGCGCGTTGGCCATTCATGCACCGACCCCCGCACTTTGATGCCACGCTCCCCGTTAAGAATGCGTAAGGAACGATTTTCCAGCAGCTCCTGCCCGGAAAGCTGCCGACGTAGCCAGCGAACGGCCAGGAACAGCAAAATGACGATAAAGGCAACGGCAGCGGTTAAAGGGGCGGTCGTCATCAGGGAACGAAAATAGTTCGCCATCGGGTCCTGGTATGAAAGCCGGATTGTTATGCCAGGGCTTTTTATGGATTCCACCGTCACGGTCCGGTACTGCGCCAGCGTGCCTGCCGGACGATAGCTGCTCTGATGGGAATGGCTCAGAATGACTTTGCTACCCTGTAAGATATCGATTTGAACAATATCAACCGGCACCATCAGTTCATCCAGTTGCTGCGTAAGCGCAGGTAAGGTCGAGGTCACCAGCCGGGCGTCAATGACCGACGCGACGGATTCGACGCGATTATTCAGCTTGTCCTGAATCGCATTGTAAAAACTCAGCGAGCACCCTATGAGCGTCACGAAGATCGTAAGCCCTGTGAGCAAGGTGATAAAAGCTGAGAATTTCGTCGTTAATCGCATCCTTGAGATTACTCCGTGGGGTTAGGGGCGGCGAGTGAGTACTAACTTGCATTTAAGATGCGGCATACTATCAAACCTGGGATTTCTGGCAATTTATTGCGTTAAATCGGCATAGCGTTTCATTCTGCGAGTATAGTCTCACACATTACTTTCGAACATCATGCTTAATGAGGACACCTGTATGCAGGCTTTAATCTTAGAACAGCAGGACGGTAAAACAGTTGCATCGGTGCAAACCGTTGAGGACAGCCGTCTGCCTGAGGGCGACGTGACTGTCGATATTGACTGGTCCAGTCTCAACTATAAGGATGCGCTTGCCATTACAGGCAAAGGTAAAATTATCCGAAACTTCCCTATGGTACCGGGAATCGATTTTTCGGGTCACGTGCGCGCCAGTGAGGATCCTCGTTTTCATGCCGGGCAGCAGGTGCTGCTCACCGGGTGGGGCGTGGGAGAAAACCACTGGGGCGGACTGGCAGGCCAGGCTCGCGTCAAAGGCGACTGGCTGGTGGCCATGCCAAAAGGGATGGACGGTCGCAAAGCCATGATCATTGGTACCGCCGGCTTCACCGCCATGCTGTGCGTGATGGCGCTGGAAGATGCCGGCATTCGTCCTGAATCGGGTGAAATCGTGGTCACGGGTGCCAGCGGTGGCGTAGGCAGTACTGCGGTCACCCTGCTGCATGCCCTGGGTTATCAGGTTGCAGCCGTGTCAGGTCGCGAAAGCACCCATGACTATCTGCGTTCCATTGGCGCGCATCGTATTCTGGGTCGTGAAGAGTTTGCCGAGACGCGCCCGCTTGAAAAACAGGTCTGGGCAGGGGCGATCGATACGTTAGGCGACAAGGTTCTGGCGAAAGTGTTGGCGCAAATGAACTACGGCGGATGCGTCGCGGCCTGTGGTCTGGCGGGTGGATTTGCGCTCCCGACTACCGTGATGCCCTTTATTTTGCGTAACGTTCGCCTCCAGGGGGTTGATTCCGTCATGACGCCAGCCTCTCGCCGTGCTCAGGCGTGGGAACGACTGGTCCGCGATTTACCGGAGTCGTTCTTCACTCAAAGCGCCACGGAAATTACGCTTGAACAAGCACCTGAATTCGCCGGGAAGATCATGAGTAATCAATTCCATGGCCGCGCGTTAGTCAAAATCGCCTAATCTTCAAATTTTCGTGACATATTCGCGATAAACCCACTCCTCCGTCATGCTTAGAAAAACCGCATGACGGAGGAAGCCATGAAAACCCGAAAATTGACGGAAGCCGACGTAACGTCCGAATCTGTCTTTATGTTACAACGCCGCCAGATTTTAAAAATGCTGGGCATTAGCGCAACCGCGCTGACGCTCTCCCCGGCGGCCCATGCCGACCTTCTCGACTGGTTTAAAGGCAATAACCGCCCCAAAGCCCCTTCCGGCCAGCCGCTCGACTTTACCAAACCGGCACAATGGCAAAACAAACTGGCCTTAACGCCTGAAGATAAAGTCACGGGCTATAACAATTTCTACGAATTTGGGCTGGATAAAGCCGATCCGGCCGCCAATGCAGGCAGCCTGAAAACCGATCCCTGGACGCTGAAAATTGAAGGTGAAGTGGCTAAGCCATTAACCCTTGATCACCACGATTTAACGACGCGCTTCCCGCTCGAAGAACGTATTTATCGCATGCGCTGCGTGGAGGCCTGGTCCATGGTGGTGCCCTGGGTGGGCTTCCCGTTGCATAAACTGCTGGCACTGGTTGAACCCACCAGCAATGCAAAGTATGTCTCCTTTCAGACGCGCTACGCGCCGGACGAGATGCCAGGTCAGAAAGACCGGTTTATCGGCGGCGGTCTGGAGTACCCGTATGTAGAAGGACTGCGCATTGATGAAGCGATGCATCCCCTTACGCTCCTGACCGTGGGCGTCTATGGCAAAGCGCTGCCCCCGCAAAACGGCGCACCGATTCGCTTAACCGTACCCTGGAAGTATGGCTTTAAAGGCATCAAATCGATCGTCAGCATTAAGCTCACCCGCGAACGTCCACCAACGACCTGGAACCTTGCCGCGCCGGATGAATATGGCTTTTACGCTAACGTAAATCCGCACGTGGATCATCCTCGTTGGTCGCAAGCCACTGAGCGTTTTATTGGCTCAGGCGGTGCGCTGGATGTGAAACGTCAGCCGACCCTGCTCTTTAACGGGTATGCTGACGAGGTGGCTTCGCTCTATCGCGGCCTCAATTTACGGGAGAGCTTCTGAGTGCGCCTGACTGCAAAACAGATTACCTGGCTCAAGGTTGCCCTGCATCTTGCCGGCTTGCTTCCTTTTATCTGGCTATTTTGGGCCGCCAGTCAGGGCGTTTTCAGTGCCGATCCGGCGAAAGATATCCAGCATTTTACGGGTAGGATGGCTCTGAAATTTTTACTGGCCACCTTGCTGGTGTCACCGCTGGCGCGTTACGCTAAACAGCCATTATTGATTCGTACCCGGCGTTTACTGGGGTTATGGTGTTTTGCATGGGCGACGCTGCACCTGACCAGCTACACCTTGCTGGAACTGGGCATTAACAATATGTCGTTACTGGGAAGTGAACTGATCTCCCGGCCTTATTTAACGCTGGGAATTATCAGCTGGTTTATTTTGCTGGCGCTGGCGTTGACGTCGACACAGTTTGCGCAGCGAAAAATGGGCAGACGTTGGCAACTGCTGCATAACTTCGTCTATCTGGTGGCGATCCTGACGCCCATACATTATCTGTGGTCGGTAAAGATTTTATCCCCCCAGCCCATCCTCTACGGCTTAGTGGCGGTGGCGCTTTTAGCCTGGCGTTACAAAAAGTTCCGCCAGTGGTTTCGTTAATCGTCGAAACTGTGCGTTTTCCCGCAGATTGCCTGACAACCACGACTCTTTTTCGGATAGCGGTTGATTATCTTCCCTGATAAGACCAGTATTTAGCTGCCAAATGCTACGAAATCGTTATAATGTGCGACCCCGGCATTCCGGACAGGGATTTTTGGCCCCTGAAAGGGTGACAATTGCGCATCGAAGGTATATTTTGTTTTTTACCGGAGAATCGCAGGAGATAGCGGCACAATGGCTGACAAGTTTCACATTTTAGTTTTAAACGGACCGAACCTGAATATGCTCGGCACCCGTGAACCCGAGAAGTACGGCACGCTGACGTTAACAGAAATTGTTAACCGTCTTGGCGAGGAAGCTGCACGGCTCGATGTGAACCTTGACCATTTTCAGTCAAACGCGGAGTACGCACTCATCGACCGTATTCATCAGGCTAAAGACACTGTGGACTATATCCTGATTAATCCGGCCGCGTTTACGCACACCAGTGTTGCGCTTCGCGATGCGCTGCTTGCGGTGAGTATCCCGTTTATCGAGATTCACCTCAGTAATGTGCATGCCCGGGAACCGTTCCGCCATCATTCTTATCTGTCTGATATTGCCTCTGGCGTTATCTGCGGACTCGGCGCTGACGGTTATTCATACGCTTTACAGACAGCGGTCAAACGCCTGTCACCATCACACTAAACAAGAGTACGGAACCCACTCATGGATATTCGTAAGATTAAAAAACTGATCGAGCTGGTTGAAGAATCAGGCATCTCCGAACTGGAAATTTCTGAAGGCGAAGAGTCTGTACGCATCAGTCGTGCCGCGCCAGCAGCTAACTTCCCAATGATGCAGCAGGCTTATGCTGCACCTGTGATGCAGCAACCTGCTCTGGCTAACGCAGTTGCTCCGGCAGCAGAAGCGCCGGCTGCAGCAGCCGCAGAAATCAGTGGCCACATCGTACGTTCCCCGATGGTTGGTACTTTCTACCGCACCCCGAGCCCGGACGCAAAAGCGTTCATCGAAATCGGTCAGAAAGTCAACGCAGGCGATACCTTGTGCATCGTTGAAGCCATGAAAATGATGAACCAAATCGAAGCCGATAAATCAGGCACCGTAAAAGCGATTCTGGTCGAAAGTGGTCAGCCGGTAGAATTTGACGAGCCGCTGGTCGTCATCGAGTAACGAGGCGAACATGCTGGATAAAATTGTCATCGCCAACCGTGGCGAGATTGCTCTACGAATCCTTCGTGCCTGTAAAGAGTTAGGCATTAAGACTGTGGCAGTGCACTCAAGCGCGGATCGCGATCTGAAACACGTATTGCTGGCGGATGAGACGGTCTGTATTGGCCCGGCTCCGTCCGTAAAAAGCTATCTGAACATCCCGGCTATCATCAGCGCCGCTGAAATCACCGGCGCGGTGGCAATCCATCCGGGTTATGGCTTCCTCTCTGAGAACGCCAATTTTGCTGAGCAGGTTGAACGCTCAGGCTTTATCTTCATCGGCCCGAAAGCCGACACCATTCGCCTGATGGGCGACAAAGTGTCTGCGATCACGGCGATGAAAAAAGCCGGTGTTCCAACCGTACCGGGCTCTGACGGCCCGCTAACCGACGACATGGATGCAAACCGTGCTCATGCTAAACGCATTGGCTATCCGGTGATCATCAAGGCGTCCGGCGGCGGCGGCGGTCGCGGTATGCGCGTCGTGCGCAGCGATGCTGAACTGGCACAGTCCATCTCCATGACCAAAGCGGAGGCGAAAGCAGCCTTTAGCAATGACATGGTGTACATGGAAAAATACCTGGAAAATCCTCGCCACATCGAAATTCAGGTGCTGGCAGATGGTCAGGGTAACGCTATCTATCTGGCGGAACGTGACTGCTCTATGCAGCGTCGTCACCAGAAAGTGGTCGAAGAAGCGCCAGCACCGGGCATCACGCCGGAACTACGTCGTTACATCGGCGAGCGTTGCTCGAAAGCCTGTGTGGATATCGGCTATCGCGGTGCAGGTACCTTTGAGTTCCTGTTCGAAAACGGCGAGTTCTACTTCATTGAAATGAACACCCGTATTCAGGTTGAACACCCGGTAACCGAAATGATTACCGGCGTTGACCTGATCAAAGAACAGCTGCGTATCGCGGCGGGTCAACCGCTGTCCATCAAGCAGGATGAAGTGGTGGTGAAAGGCCATGCGGTCGAGTGCCGTATTAACGCCGAAGATCCGAATACCTTCCTGCCAAGCCCGGGTAAAATCACGCGTTTTCACGCGCCGGGTGGTTTTGGTGTGCGCTGGGAATCTCATATTTACGCCGGTTACACTGTGCCGCCGTACTATGATTCAATGATCGGCAAGCTGATCTGCTACGGCGAGAATCGTGACGTGGCAATTGCCCGCATGAAGAATGCCCTGCAGGAGCTGATTATCGATGGTATTAAAACCAACATCGATCTGCAGATGCGCATTATGACTGACGAGAACTTCCAGAACGGTGGGACAAACATCCACTATCTGGAGAAAAAACTCGGTCTTCAGGAAAAATAAGTTCGCATCACTGCTCAAAGGCCGGATATTCCGGCCTTTTTTATTTCTGGGGATCGCCAATGCCCATCATGTACAATCCCCGCTTTCTTCCTCCACAAGGGACGTAAAATGGACACGCGTTTTGTTCAAGCCCATAAAGAGGCGCGCTGGGCGCTGTGGCTGACCCTTCTCTATCTCGCCGCATGGTTAGTAACTGCTTACTTACCTGACTCCGGAATCGGTATCACCGGCCTGCCTCACTGGTTTGAAATGGCCTGTCTGCTGGTCCCGCTGGTGTTTATTTTGTTGTGCTGGGCGATGATTAAATTCGTTTTTGTCGATATTCCGCTGGAGGATGATGATGCAGCTTGAAGTCATCCTGCCGCTGATCGCGTATCTGATCGTCGTGTTTGGGTTATCCCTTTATGCCATGCGTAAAAGAGCCACCGGAAACTTTCTGAACGAATATTTCCTTGGAAGCCGCTCTATGGGGGGCGTGGTGCTGGCGATGACCCTGACCGCGACCTACATCAGCGCAAGTTCGTTTATTGGCGGACCGGGCGCGGCCTATAAATACGGCTTAGGCTGGGTCCTGCTGGCGATGATTCAGCTCCCGGCTATCTGGCTATCACTGGGTGTGCTTGGCAAGAAATTTGCCATTCTGGCGCGCCGGTATAATGCGGTTACCCTCAACGACATGCTCTTCGCCCGCTATCAAAGCCGTCTGCTCGTCTGGCTTGCCAGCCTGAGCCTGCTGGTTGCGTTCGTGGGCGCAATGACCGTGCAGTTTATTGGCGGCGCACGCCTGCTCGAAACGGCAGCCGGCATCCCCTACGAAACAGGGCTGCTGATTTTTGGCATCAGTATTGCGCTCTATACCGCTTTTGGTGGTTTCCGCGCCAGCGTTCTGAATGACACGATGCAGGGCATGGTGATGTTGATTGGTACCCTCGTGTTGCTTGTGGGTGTCGTTCATGCCGCAGGGGGGATACAGCATGCGGTGGAAACATTGCAGACCATCGACCCGAAACTGGTCTCTCCTCAGGGGGCGGATGACATTCTTTCTCCAACATTTATGACCTCATTCTGGGTGCTGGTCTGCTTTGGCGTGATTGGGCTTCCTCATACGGCGGTCCGCTGCATCTCTTACAAAGACAGTAAAGCCGTCCACCGTGGCATTATCATCGGTACCATTGTCGTTGCCATTTTGATGCTGGGTATGCATCTGGCAGGCGCCCTTGGCCGGGCCGTGATCCCCGACCTCGCCGTGCCAGACCTGGTGATACCGACCTTAATGGTGAAGGTCCTGCCGCCTTTTGCTGCCGGGATCTTTTTAGCCGCGCCGATGGCGGCGATCATGTCGACCATTAATGCCCAGTTACTGCAAAGTTCCGCTACGATCATTAAAGACCTGTATCTGAATCTGCGTCCGGAACAGATCGAGAACGAACGGCGTCTGAAGCGAATGTCGGCCGTGATTACCCTTCTGCTCGGCGCGCTGTTGCTGCTGGCGGCATGGCGTCCACCAGAGATGATTATCTGGCTAAACCTGCTTGCCTTCGGCGGGCTGGAGGCGGTCTTCCTGTGGCCGCTGGTGCTGGGCCTTTACTGGGAGCGGGCCAATGCCGCGGGTGCCCTGAGCGCGATGATTGTCGGTGGCGTGCTGTATGCCGTGCTCGCCACGTTTAAAATTCAGTATCTGGGCTTTCATCCGATCGTCCCATCGTTACTGTTAAGCTTGCTGGCGTTTGTGGTGGGGAACCGTTTTGGTCATTCTCTGCCGCCCGCCACCGTTATTTCTACTGATAAATAAAGAGTTTTGCCATGCCGTGGATCCAACTAAAACTGAACACAACGGGCGCGAATGCCGAAGAACTGAGTGAAGCCCTCATGGAAGCCGGCTCGGTTTCTATTACCTTCCAGGACACGCATGACACGCCGGTTTTTGAACCCCTGCCAGGCGAAACCCGTCTGTGGGGCGATACCGATGTGATTGGTCTTTTCGATGCTGAAACCGACATGAATGACGTCGTGGCCATTCTTGAAGGGCACCCGCTGCTGGGCGCAGGTTTCGCACATAAAATTGAGCAACTGGAAGACAAAGACTGGGAACGCGAGTGGATGGATAATTTCCACCCGATGCAGTTTGGTCGCCGTCTGTGGATCTGCCCAAGCTGGCGCGATGTGCCAGACAAAAACGCGGTTAACGTGATGCTGGATCCGGGCCTGGCGTTCGGGACGGGTACGCATCCAACGACCTCGCTGTGCCTGCAATGGCTCGACGGGCTGGACCTGGAAGGAAAAACGGTGATCGACTTTGGTTGTGGATCCGGGATCCTGGCCATTGCCGCGCTGAAGCTGGGCGCAGCCAGCGCGATCGGGATCGACATTGATCCGCAGGCTATCCAGGCCAGCCGTGATAATGCTGAACGCAACGGCGTATCGGATCGTCTGTCTCTGTATCTCCCGCACGATCAGCCAGCGTCCATGAAAGCCGATGTCGTGGTCGCCAACATTCTGGCTGGCCCTTTGCGTGAACTGGCTCCGTTGATCAGCGTGCTGCCCGTTGAGGGCGGTCTGCTGGGTCTTTCCGGTATCCTTGCCAGCCAGGCAGACAGCGTGTGTGAAGCGTATGCCGATCTCTTTACCCTGGACCCGGTGGTCGAGAAAGAAGAGTGGTGCCGCATTACCGGTCGCAAAAAGTAAGTCTTCTGCGTGGTCATCTGACCACGCCTTCCTTTCCCCTAATCTTCTTCCTGTCGCCTGGTCTTCTCCGCTAAAATACCCATACAAATCATAATGATAATCATTGATTTGGATTATAAAATTCACAGGAAGAATATTATGACTCACTTTACTGGCAAGGCAGCGCTTCTGGCGCTGAGTATTTTTTCGGCTTCAGCATGGGCGTCACACTGGAGCTATGAAGGGGAAGGCGCGCCGGAACACTGGGGCGAACTGGATGAAGCGTACAAGACCTGTCAAACCGGGATGAATCAATCCCCGATCAATATTGACTCCACCGCTAACGCCCACCTCTCGCAATTGCAGACCCATTACAGCGAAGGACCTGTCTCCCTGACCAATAACGGTCATACCATTCAGGCGGGCGAGAAGAGCGATACGCGCGACAGCATCACGCTTGATGGTGAGGAGTGGACCTTACAGCAGTTCCACTTCCATTCGCCGAGTGAAAATACCGTCCATGGCAAGAAATATGCAATGGAAATGCACCTTGTCCATAAAAATACGGAGGGTGAACTCGCTGTAGTTGCCGTAATGTTTGACAAAGGCGCTGCGAACGCGGAACTGAATAAGCTCTGGGCCGTCATGCCCGGCCAGGTTGATCAGAACATCACCATCAAGCCGGATCTTAATCTCAACGCACTGCTGCCCAAAGATAAAACTTACTGGCGCTTTAGCGGTTCTCTGACCACTCCACCCTGCTCCGAAGGGGTCACCTGGATTGTTCTCCAGCATCCTCTGACGCTGTCACCTGCTCAGCTGGATAAGTTTACCCACACTATGCACCATGAAAATAACCGTCCGGTTCAGCCCCTGCACGGACGCGTCATCGTCGAATAATGTCGATTTTGGACGTTGATATCATGTTCTAAAATGCGACGCCGATCGCAAAGATGGGCCATAATCTGCTGCTAAAAACAGCAGATTATCCCGATAAAGGGGGACATTTATTGAGAATTAATGAGAAGTTACGGGAATTTGTAAGAGTATATAAAATAACCTCTATTATTTAACTTAATGATTTAACTCATTAATATTTCCATGACACCTGACCAGGTGGCGATTCCATGATCTACGACAGTGGATTGTTCAAAGTTTGGCCTTTCATCTCGTGCGAAAAATGCGTAATATACGCCGCCTTGCAGTCACAGTATGGTCATTTCTTAACTCATGCGCATCGGACACTACCAGCTTAGAAATCGACTTATTGCAGCCCCTATGGCAGGGATTACTGACCGGCCATTCAGGACGTTGTGCTATGAGATGGGAGCCGGTTTAACCGTTTCTGAGATGATGTCGTCTAACCCGCAGGTTTGGGAAAGCGATAAATCCCGTTTACGGATGGTGCACGTTGATGAACCAGGTATTCGCACCGTGCAAATTGCCGGAAGCGTGCCTGAAGAGATGGCAGAAGCCGCGCGTATCAACGTTGAAAGCGGCGCCCAGATTATTGATATCAATATGGGGTGCCCGGCCAAAAAAGTGAATCGTAAGCTTGCAGGTTCGGCGCTTCTGCAATACCCCGACCAGGTGAAGTCAATCCTGACGGCGGTGGTCAGTTCAGTGGACGTTCCTGTTACGTTGAAGATTCGCACAGGTTGGTCGCCGGAACACCGTAACTGTGTAGAGATTGCCCAACTGGCCGAAGACTGTGGTATCCAGGCCCTGACCATTCATGGACGCACTCGCGCCTGTTTGTTCAACGGCAATGCGGAATATGACAGCATTCGGGCAGTTAAGCAGAAAGTTTCCATTCCGATTATCGCGAATGGCGACATAACTGACCCGCTAAAAGCCAGGGCTGTGCTCGACTATACAGGGGCAGATGCTCTGATGATAGGACGTGCGGCTCAGGGAAGACCCTGGATCTTTCGGGAAATCCAGCATTATCTGGACACTGGAAAGTTGCTTGCCCCCCTGCCTCTGGCAGAGGTTAAGCGCTTGCTTTGCACACATATTCGGGAACTGCACGACTTTTACGGTCAGGCAAAAGGGTACCGAATTGCGCGTAAACACGTTTCCTGGTATCTCCAGGAACACGCTCCAGACGACCAGTTTCGGCGCACATTCAACGCCATAGAGGACGCCAGCGAACAGCTGGAGGCGTTGGAGGCATACTTCGAAAATTTTGCGTAAACAGAAATAAAGAGCTGACAGAACTATGTTCGAACAACGCGTAAATTCTGACGTACTGACCGTTTCTACCGTTAACTCTCAGGACCAGGTGACTCAAAAGCCCCTGCGTGACTCGGTTAAACAGGCACTGAAGAACTATTTTGCTCAACTGAATGGTCAAGATGTTAGTGATCTGTATGAGCTGGTATTGGCTGAAGTTGAACAGCCACTGTTGGACATGGTGATGCAATACACCCGCGGTAACCAAACCCGCGCAGCACTGATGATGGGTATCAACCGTGGTACTCTGCGTAAGAAGCTGAAAAAATACGGCATGAACTGATTTATTTCAGGTAAGTGTTTGTTTAAAAAGGCGCTACTCGGCATGGGGAAGCGCCTTTTTTATTGCCCCTTTTTTCTTACGTCAACCGTTTGTAAACCTTCGAGTATCAACCTTTCAAACCGCCGCATTTCGTGTATATTTCCACCACTTCTCAAGGCCCTTTCGCACGGAAAGACAGAATGATTCGCAAATATGGGTGGTTGGTTGTCTTCGCTATCTCCGTTTTTATCTTTGATGCGCTTCTGATGCAGTGGATTGAGCTGATGAGTACTGAAACAGATCAATGCCGCAACATGAACTCGATTAACCCCCTCAAACTCGTCAATTGCGCCGATCTCGAATAAGCCTAAAGATCGCCTGACAGGCGGCTTTCACCCAGTGAAAGAAGGGATTTAAATCGCTTTTAGTCCCTTCATGTCGATGATAATGTCTGTGCCCTTCCCAACTGTTAGTGCCTAACGCCCTGCTGAGAATGAGTTAACAGACCATGCTGGTTAGCCAATACAACCCTATCCTCATCGCCATCTCCTTTGTTGTTGCCATCCTGGCAGCCTACACCGCATTAAATATGGCTGGTCGCGTTGCCGGTAGTCAGGGGATCGCCGCACGAGTCTGGCTGGCGGGCGGTGGATTTGCCATGGGGATTGGCGTGTGGGCAATGCATTTCATTGGTATGCTGGCCATGGATCTCTCCATGAGCATGCGCTACGACGCCCTGCTCACCGTGCTCTCGATGTTCATCGCTATCGGCTCATCCCTTTTTGCACTCTGGCTCGTGAGTGGTGAACAGTTACGGCTGCGACGCCTTCTTCCCGGCGCGCTGGTCATGGGGACCGGCATTGTGGCGATGCATTACACCGGCATGGCAGCCCTGGAAGTGACGCCCGGTATTGTCTGGGATAAAACCTGGGTCGCGATCTCTGTCGCAATCGCACTGGCGGCGTCGCTGGCCGCGCTATGGCTAACCTTCCGCTTGCGCTATGAATCCGCTCAGGTAGCCATCATGCGTTTGGGTGCGGCCATCACCATGGGTATTGCTATCGCCGGCATGCATTACGCTGGCATGAAGGCGGCCCAGTTCCCCGCATCGACGATAATGCATCACCACGGGATAGATGGCAGCTGGCTGGCCATTTTGGTGAGCGTGGTGGCCTTGTCTATCCTGGGCATTACGTTACTGGTGTCGATGCTGGATGCCCGTCTGCAGGCGCGGACGTCATTGCTCGCCTCTTCGCTTGCAGAGGCAAATCGCGAACTCGCCCAACTGGCGCTTCACGATACCCTGACCCGGTTACCAAACCGAATTTTGCTCGAAGACCGCCTCGACCAGGCCATCAGCAAAGCCGATCGCGAAGGGACAGAGTTTGCCCTGATGTTCATGGACCTCGATGGCTTTAAAACCGTGAACGATGCCTACGGGCACGACGTAGGCGATAAGCTTTTGATCGCGGTGACTGAAAGGCTGCGGTTGCAGCTGAAGGGACAGTACACGCTTGCCCGTATCGGCGGAGATGAGTTTGTACTGCTGGCTGAAGGTGGGCCTGACGATGCGGCTTCGCTTGCCAGTGCGCTGGTGCGGGCGATTGACCATCCCTTTAACGTTGAGCCGTACGAGCTTATCGTTACCGTGAGCGTGGGAATTGCTATGTACCCGCATGATGGCCAGTCGGACAGAGAACTGATGTTCAACGCCGATGCGGCGATGTATCACACCAAGCATATGGGCCGAAATGGCTATCACTTTTTCCAGCCTACGATGAACACTCTGGCGCAGACCCATCTTCAGCTGCTAAACGATCTGTGGTTAGCCGTTGAACGCCATGAACTGCGCCTGCTATACCAGCCCAAATTTCATGCACCGGCAGGCCCGGTTATGGGATTTGAAGCGCTCCTGCGCTGGCAGCACCCCAAACACGGGCTTTTGACGCCGGACGTTTTTCTGACGCTGGCCGAAAAAACCGGCCTGATAATCCCGATGGGCAACTGGGTTATTAATGAAGCATGCCGGCAGTTACGCGAGTGGCATCTCAAGGGACATCAGGAGTGGTCGATTGCCGTCAATCTGTCGACGCTGCAGTTTGAACAACCGACGCTGGTGCAGACCGTGCTTGATTGTCTGGCCCATCATCATCTGCCGCCAGAGTCCCTGATCCTTGAAGTGACCGAAACAACGGCCATGAGCAATCCGGATGAAAGCGTCAGGATCCTGACGGAGTTAACGAATGCGGGGGTCAAAGCCTCAATCGATGATTTTGGCACCGGCTATTCAAGCCTGCTCTATCTGAAGCGCCTGCCAGCCTGTGAGCTGAAAATTGATCGCGCATTCGTGAAAGAACTCAGCGGCGAGAGCGATGATGCGACCATTGTTTCCGCCATTGTGGCGCTTGCAAAGACGCTGAACCTGAAAGTTGTCGCAGAAGGCGTTGAAACCAAAGCGCAGCAGGACTTTCTTACTGAACTGGGCTGCAATACGCTGCAGGGCTATTTATTAGGCAAACCCGTCACGCCGGAGGTTGTAGAAGCATTTTGTCGTTATCCCGAGATATCATCGCTCACCACGCGCTTAGATCAGGACGCTTGTGAATAAACGTCTGGCGATATTCGCTGCAATTGCAATGTCGCCAGAATGTTATCGACCAGCGCCGGAGCGTGGGAATATAAGTTAAAACTTTCGTCATTCATGAGCCAGTTTTTAATAATTCCACTAAAAAAACCGTGAAGCATCACCAGCGCCAGATCGATATCAATCGCCCGGGAAATGACGCCCTCAGAGAGGCATTTTTTTAGAATGCGACGTACATTTTCATAATTAAACCCAATGCGTTGCCGAATGTCATGTTCTGAAGTCATATCACTATCAAATTCACATTTGTGATACAAAATTTGCATTAACGCCCGCTGACGAGGGTCGCGCGCTATATATTGCAGCGCCACAATGAATCTTTCGCGCAACGCCTTAAAAGGGTCATCATCAAGCGACAACGAAAGATGATCTTTAATTAATTCACCCAAGGGCAATTGTTGTTCCCAGATCGCATTAAACAGGGCTGACTTACAGGTGAAATGCCAGTAAACCGCCCCCCGCGTCAGGCCTGCCGCCTCTGCGATATCTGTTAAGGTTGTGCTTGCCACACCGCGCAGGGCGAACTGCGCTATCGCCGTCTCAATCAGTAATTGGCGGGTTTTAAAGGCGTCTGCTTTCGTTTTACGTACCATAACGGTTACTCGTCACAGGAAAAGATTGCTACGTTTTTCTGCCTCTTTCGAAAAGAAAGAGAGAATGCATTATTAAATAAATAGCGGAGTCGCGTTGAACAAAAAAGGGTAATTATTGCATTCAATAATTATCGTGAATGATTCACGCCAATATTATTCATGAATCAAATAATCTTTACCCGCCGGCAAAAACACCCTGCCTCACCACTATTTTAACGCTGATTATCCTGTGTCAGATTCTGATTTTTAAGTTTATGTGCCCTGCGCCGCACTTATAAATCAAACAACCTTAACTGTCCTCATTATTATAGGCGCCAACCTTCTGACCTTTTGCCCCAAATACCCTTTATCCATGGCAAATTCAGTTTATTGTTTTTTAAAGGAACAGTAATGACGACACATTTCAGGCTCTTGCCCTTATCCGGTTTTATTGTCTGCGCCGCGCTACTCGCAGGATGCGATGGTTCGGAAAATCAGCAACAACATGCGCAGGCGCCACAGGTAACGGTTTATGTCGTAAAAAGTGCTCCACTGGCAGTCACGACTGAACTCCCTGGACGCACAGATGCCTACCGTGTCGCTGAAGTTCGCCCGCAGGTGAGCGGCATTATTTTGCAACGTCACTTCATCGAAGGCAGCGATGTGAAAGCCGGGGATTCGTTGTACCAGATCGATCCTGCAACGTATCAGGCCGCGTTTGATAGCGCAAAAGGTGAGTTGGCCAAGGCCGAAGCAGCAGCCAACATCGCCCATTTAACCGTGAAGCGTTACCTTCCCCTGGTGGGCACCCAGTACGTCAGCAGACAAGAGTACGATCAGGCCGTAGCCAACGCCCGGCAGGCGGATGCCAGCGTGATGGCCGCGCAGGCTGGGGTCGAAACGGCACGCATTAATCTTGCCTATACCAAAGTCTCTTCGCCAATTAGTGGCCGGATTGGTAAATCAAGCGTCACGGAAGGGGCGCTGGTCACCAATGGTCAGGCGACCGCGCTGGCAACCGTCCAGCAGCTTGATCCTATCTATGTTGATGTCACGCAGTCGAGCACCGACTTTATGCAGCTACAGCAATCAAGCCTGCAAAAGGGTCAGGGGACCCGTTCGGTTCAGTTGCTCATGGAAAATGGTCAACCTTACCCGCTAAAAGGCACGTTGCAGTTTTCAGATGTGACCGTTGACCAAAGTACCGGCTCTATTACCTTGCGTGCCGTCTTCCCAAACCCTCAACACAGACTTCTGCCGGGCATGTTTGTCCGCGCACGTATTGACGAAGGTATTCAGCCTGATGCCATTCTGGTTCCTCAACAGGGCGTGACGCGTACACCACGTGGCGATGCCACAGTATTGGTGGTGAATGAACACAATAACGTTGAATCCCGGACGGTTGTCGCCCCGCAGGCCTTTGGCGATCGCTGGCTGGTGACGCAAGGGTTGAAGAATGGCGATCGCGTTATCGTGAGCGGTCTGCAAAAAGTTCGCCCGGGCGTAGCCGTGGTGGCAACAGCCGATGCTACCGCAAATAATGCCGGTTAAGGGACGACGACATGGCTAACTTCTTTATCCAACGGCCTATTTTTGCCTGGGTTCTCGCCATCATTTTGATGATTGCGGGCGGGCTGGCTATTCTGAAACTTCCTATCGCCCAGTATCCCACCATTGCGCCACCCGCCGTGGCGGTGACGGCAACCTATCCAGGTGCGGATGCACAAACGGTGCAGGATACCGTGACGCAGGTTATCGAGCAGAACATGAACGGTATCGATAACCTGATGTATATGTCCTCCACCAGCGATTCTTCTGGCAGCGTCACCATTACCCTCACCTTCGAGTCCGGTACCGATCCGGATATCGCGCAGGTGCAGGTACAGAATAAACTGCAGCTGGCCATGCCGTTATTGCCGCAAGAAGTCCAACAGCAAGGCATCGGCGTCGAGAAATCCAGCAGCAGCTTCCTGCTGGTGGCGGGTTTTGTTTCCGATAACAAAAACCTTTCCCAGGATGACATCTCAGACTATGTCGCTTCCAACGTAAAGGATGCGATTAGCCGAACCTCTGGCGTCGGTGATGTGCAGCTGTTTGGTGCTCAGTATGCCATGCGTATCTGGCTCGACAGCAATGCGCTGAATAAGTACCAGCTGACGCCGCTGGATGTGATCAATCAGCTAAAAATACAAAACAATCAGATTGCCGCAGGGCAACTGGGTGGAACGCCATCAATCCCAGGGCAACAACTTAACGCCTCGATTATTGCCCAGACGCGGCTGAAAACACCGGAAGAGTTCGGCAAAGTGACGCTGAAGGTGAACCAGGATGGCTCCATGGTGCATCTGAAAGATGTCGCCCGAATTGAGCTGGGGGGTGAAAACTACAACATGGTCACCCGGATCAATGGACAGGCCGCCACTGGTCTGGGTATCAAGCTCGCAACGGGCGCCAATGCGCTGGATACGGCGAATGCCATTAAAACAAAGCTTGCAGAGTTGCAGTCATTTTTCCCTGCGGGCCTCAGAGTCGTCTATCCCTACGATACAACACCATTCGTGAAAATCTCAATTCACGAAGTGGTCAAAACGCTGTTCGAAGCCATCGTGCTGGTGTTCCTGGTGATGTATCTGTTCTTACAAAACTTGCGCGCGACGCTGATTCCCACCATTGCCGTCCCGGTCGTGCTGTTGGGTACCTTTGCCGTTCTGGCCGCCTTTGGTTTCTCCATCAACACCCTGACCATGTTTGGGATGGTGCTGGCAATAGGCTTACTGGTCGATGATGCCATTGTGGTCGTTGAGAACGTAGAACGCGTCATGGTGGAAGAGAAGCTGCCTCCCAAAGAAGCCACGCAAAAGTCGATGGAGCAGATTCAAGGAGCGCTGGTCGGTATTGCGATGGTTCTCTCAGCGGTCTTCATTCCGATGGCGTTCTTTGGCGGGTCTACCGGCGCGATTTACCGTCAGTTCTCGCTGACCATTGTGTCGGCCATGGCGCTTTCCGTACTGGTTGCCTTGATCCTGACGCCGGCGTTGTGTGCAACGTTATTAAAACCAGCTTCGGCAGATCATCATGAGAAAAAAGGCTTCTTCGGCTGGTTTAACAAACTTTTTGATAGAAGCGTGGATCATTACACGAATAGCGTGAGCGGTATCTTACGCAAAACCGGTCGTTATCTGGTGGTCTATGTCCTCATCGTCGGTGGAATGGCGGTACTGTTCTTAAAACTCCCCACCTCCTTCCTGCCTGAGGAGGACCAGGGTGTATTTATGACGATGGTCCAGCTCCCAGCGGGTGCCACGCAAACCCGTACCCAGCAGATCCTGGAGCAGGTTCAGCAGTATTACCTTACTAAAGAAAAAGCAAACGTCGAGTCGGTATTTACCGTAAACGGCTTTAGCTTCAGCGGGCAGGGACAAAACGCCGGTATTGTCTTTATCAGTCTTAAACCATGGGAAGCGCGCCCGGGTGAGGAAAACAGCGTTGGTGCGATTGTCGGGCGTGCAACGAAAGCCTTCAGCAAGATTAAAGATGGTCTCGTCTTCCCCTTCAACTTGCCAGCCATCATTGAACTGGGCACAGCGACAGGCTTCGATTTCGAGCTGATCGATCAGGCCAACCTCGGCCATGCACAATTAACCCAGGCCAGAAACCAGCTGCTGGGCATGGTCAGAGAACACCCTGAGCTGCTGGTCAGAGTTCGTCCTAACGGCCTGGAAGATACGCCGCAATTCAAACTGGACGTTGATCAGGAGAAAGCCCAGGCGCTGGGTGTTAGCGTTTCGGATATTAACCAGACGATTTCAACAGCGCTGGGAGGAACCTATGTTAATGACTTTATCGATCATGGCCGCGTGAAGAAGGTCTATGTGCAGGCTGATGCGCCGTACCGCATGTTGCCCGGCGATGTCGATAATCTTTATGTTCGTAGCGCAAATGGTGAAATGGTGCCGTTCTCGGCGTTCAGCAGTGCTCGCTGGATTTCAGGTTCACCGCGGCTAGAGCGCTATAACGGGTTGCCATCGATGGAGATCCTCGGCGAGGCTGCACCAGGAAAAAGTACCGGTGAAGCCATGGCGCTGCTGGAGAGCCTCGCACAGAAGTTACCTTCTGGCATTGGCTACGACTGGACGGGCATGTCTTATCAGGAACGACTTTCAGGAAACCAGGCACCCGCACTCTATGCGATTTCATTGATTGTGGTGTTCCTGTGTCTGGCGGCTTTATATGAAAGCTGGTCTATCCCCTTCTCAGTCATGCTGGTTGTACCGCTTGGAGTCGTTGGGGCGCTGCTTGCTGCTTCTCTGCGAGGCCTCAATAATGATGTTTATTTCCAGGTCGGTCTGCTGACCACCATCGGGCTTTCAGCTAAGAACGCCATTCTTATCGTCGAGTTTGCTAAGGATCTGATGGATAAGGAAGGTAAAGGAATCATTGAAGCGACACTGGAAGCCTCCCGGATGCGTTTGCGCCCCATCCTGATGACGTCTCTGGCGTTTATTCTTGGGGTATTACCGCTTGTCATCAGCCATGGCGCAGGCAGCGGCGCGCAAAATGCCGTGGGTACAGGCGTTATGGGCGGTATGCTGTCGGCTACCCTGCTGGCGATCTTCTTTGTCCCGGTATTTTTTGTGGTGGTCAGGCGGCGTTTTAACCGACATACTGACTAACGGAATGAAAAAGGCGTCGCAAGGCGCCTTTTTCATAAACATCTTAATAAGGGTTTTGCGACTTATTTTTCAAGATTATCATGGCCCTAAAATTAATGACAAAAATTCTCATTTCTCTTAAGCGAAATTAATCTCGCGTCATCTTCAAAATAACTTCATAAATTCATGCGTCTTCATTTAGTTTCTCCACGATTTTTACAATCCACATACTTTGAGATTATTCCCCGTGCCTGAGAAGGATGAACTGATGGTAAAATGTTCACCAGTTCGTTAAACAACTCTTTGTTTAGTGACGAACGAAGCGTTAATTTTGAGGTAACACCATGAAAAGATTCATCTCCGTTGCTGTGCTCGCTGCGTTGCTCGCAGGTTGTGCGCATGACTCTCCGTGTGTCCCGGTATATGACGATCAAGGCAGGCTGGTTCATACGAATACCTGCATGAAAGGGACAACTCAGGATAACTGGGAAACCGCAGGTGCCATTGCTGGCGGAGCTGCCGCTGTCGCCGGTTTGACGCTGGGGATTGTCGCGTTAACGAAGTAATACGTTCTTATGCAAAAGCGCGGGATGCCGCGCTTTTGCCTCTGCATTGTGCAATGCGTTCATAAATCGTTAAATAATCTCCTCTTATTAACGCATTTTTATTTTCTAAACTTCCGTCACACCTTTCTATTATTTCCTTTTAATCTTTCATCTTTTTGAGTGATTGTTTTCACACATTAAACAGATTCAGTATCCTGCCACTATTCACGTCAGAAACTACCCCTCAGTTTAATCCTGTCGGCAACCTACTTTTGCTCTAATTTGTGGCGCAGGTTGTCATTTCGCACCATTTCAGGGCGTTCAATTTAATTTTCCCTGTCTACACTCAGCATTACGCGCTCAGTGTTCCTCTTTTTGACTGAACGCGAAAACTGGCATTACGTTTGCTTTATAAACGTTGGCCAACGCCACAGACAGGTAAAAGCGTTTTAAAAACGACTTTCTATAACAATAATTTTTGCCACACAGGATGCATATGAAAAAGACGATGATAGCCAGCCTGGCCGCTGCGGGCATATTAATGACGATTGCGGGTCAGGCGCATGCTGGCGCAACTCTGGATGCGGTTAAAAAGAAAGGCTTTGTTCAGTGCGGTATCAGTGATGGATTGCCGGGCTTCTCTTACGCGGATGCAAACGGGAAATTCTCCGGGATCGATGTTGACGTTTGTCGGGGTGTGGCGTCGGCAGTATTTGGCGATGATACCAAAGTAAAATATACGCCGCTGACCGCAAAAGAACGTTTTACGGCTTTGCAGTCAGGTGAAGTCGATGTGCTTTCACGAAATACAACCTGGACGTCGTCGCGTGATGCCGGCATGGGGATGTCGTTTACCGGTGTGACCTATTATGACGGTATCGGTTTCCTGACGCACAATAAAGCGGGCCTCAAAAGTGCAAAAGAGCTCGACGGTGCGACCGTTTGTATTCAGGCAGGCACTGATACGGAGTTGAATGTCGCCGATTATTTCAAAGCGAATAACATGAAATATACCCCGGTCACGTTCGATCGCTCTGATGAATCAGCAAAAGCGCTGGAGTCCGGGCGCTGTGACACACTGGCCTCTGACCAGTCTCAACTCTATGCATTGCGCATAAAACTCAGTAACCCTGCAGAATGGATTGTCCTGCCAGAGGTCATTTCAAAAGAACCTCTCGGCCCGGTGGTACGTCGCGGTGATGAAGAGTGGTTTTCTATTGTTCGCTGGACGCTTTTCGCCATGTTGAATGCCGAAGAGATGGGAATCACGTCGAAAAACGTGGATGAAAAAGCCGCTAACCCTTCCACCCCGGATATGGCGCATCTTTTAGGGAAAGAAGGCGATTATGGCAAAGATCTGAAGCTTGATAACAAGTGGGCTTATAACATTATCAAGCATGTTGGTAACTATGCAGAGATCTTCGAACGCAACGTGGGTTCAGAAAGCCCACTGAAAATTAAGCGTGGTCAAAACAATCTCTGGAATAACGGTGGCATTCAGTACGCGCCGCCGGTTCGTTAAGCCTTTAGCTGTAACGGGCACCGCAGTTGTGGTGCCCAGCCCAGTGTCATGGTTACCGAGGTTTTTATGCCCCATCGCCGCTTAGCCGTAAAAGGAAAATTTTCCTTTTCTCATCCCACGGTTCGCGCCTGGCTGTTTCAAATTATCGCCATCGCCGTAGTTGTGGTTGCCGCTATCTATTTAATTCATAACACCGTAACAAACCTGAGCAATCGCGGCATTACGTCAGGATTTGCCTTTCTTGACCGCAGCGCCGGATTTGGGATTGTACAGCACTTAATTGATTACCAGGAGGGAGACACTTACGGCAGAGTATTTTGGGTCGGCTTGTTAAATACCCTGCTGGTTTCTGCACTTTGTATTCTTTTCGCCTCCTTTCTGGGTTTCTTTCTTGGGCTGGCTCGCCTCTCGGATAACTGGCTACTACGTAAACTCTCAACCGTTTACATTGAGACGTTCCGTAATATTCCGCCGCTGCTGCAGATCTTCTTTTGGTATTTCGCCGTTCTGCGAAACCTGCCCGGTCCCCGCCAGGCCGTCGATGCCTTCGATCTTTTTTTTCTGAGCAACAGGGGTTTATATATCCCCTCGCCCGTGCCCGGAGAGGGTATTTCAGCCAGTCTTATCGCACTCGCAATCGCCGGATTAGTCACGTCAGGGCTTTTTCGCTATAACCGCACCCATCAAATTAAAACCGGGCAGCTTCGTAAAACCTGGCCTCTCTCAATGGTACTGTTCATTGGTTTGCCGTTAGTGGCCCAGTGGATATGGGGCGCGGCGTTACACTGGGATGTTCCCCAGCTGCGTGGCTTTAACTTCCGTGGCGGTATGGTTCTAATCCCGGAACTGGCGGCGTTAACCCTGGCCTTGTCTATTTATACCTCAGCTTTTATTGCCGAAATTATTCGGGCGGGTATCCAGGCTGTTCCTCATGGGCAGCACGAGGCAGCACGTTCACTGGGATTACCCAATCCAGTGACGCTCCGGCAGGTCATTATTCCCCAGGCATTACGCGTTATTATTCCGCCCCTGACCAGCCAGTATCTCAATATTGCTAAAAACTCTTCGTTAGCCGCTGCGATTGGTTATCCGGATATGGTCTCTCTGTTCGCCGGAACCGTTCTTAACCAGACGGGGCAAGCCATCGAAACTATTGCTATCACCATGTCGGTCTATCTCATGATTAGCCTGACAATTTCGCTAGTGATGAATATTTATAACCGTCGCATCGCACTGGTTGAGCGCTAAGGAACCATGATGACAAAAGCCGCACTGTCTCACCTCCAGCGCCCATCCAGTAACGGGCATGGACGCTTTATCCTCTGGATACGCAAAAACCTGTTCTCCTCATGGGGGAACAGCCTGCTGACTATCTTCTGTCTCTGGTTGATGTGGGAACTTATACCGCCATTGTTGAACTGGGCTCTCTTTCAGGCCAATTGGTCAGGTACCACACGAGCCGATTGCACAAAAGCGGGTGCCTGTTGGGTGTTTATACATGAACGATTTGGCCAGTTCATGTATGGCTTGTATCCGCACGAACAACGCTGGCGTATTAATCTGGCATTAATCATTGGCTTACTTTCAATCGTCCCGATGTTCTGGAAGCACCTGCCTCATCGCGGGCGTTATATCGCCTGTTGGGCGGTTGTCTATCCGCTGGTTGTCTGGCTGTTGCTATATGGCGGGATACTGGGGCTTGAGCGCGTCGAGACACGGCAATGGGGCGGGCTGACGCTCACCTTGATTATCGCTTCGGTGGGAATTGCGGGGGCGTTGCCGTTAGGGATTTTACTGGCGTTAGGGCGTCGTTCAACGATGCCGGTCGTTCGGATCCTCTCCGTGATATTTATCGAGTTCTGGCGTGGAGTGCCCTTAATCACGGTGCTCTTCATGTCCTCCGTGATGCTCCCGCTGTTCATGGCAGAGGGAACCTCAATCGATAAATTGATCCGCGCCCTGGTCGGCGTGGTGTTATTCCAGTCAGCTTATGTCGCTGAAGTGGTTCGCGGCGGACTGCAGGCATTACCAAAAGGACAGTATGAAGCCGCCGAATCGCTCGCCTTAGGGTACTGGAAAATGCAGGGTCTGGTGATACTCCCACAGGCACTCAAATTAGTGATCCCGGGGCTTGTGAACACCATCATTGCGCTGTTTAAAGACACCAGTCTGGTGATCATTATCGGTTTATTTGATCTCTTTAGCAGCGTTCAGCAGGCCACTGTCGATCCTGTCTGGCTGGGCATGTCCACCGAAGGCTATGTTTTTGCTGCACTGATCTACTGGATCTTCTGTTTTAGCATGTCGCGCTACAGCCAGCATCTGGAAAAGCACTTTAACACCGGGCGTACACCGCACTGAGGATTTTATGAATAAAATGACTATGAGCCCTGCCGACGCGATGATTACGCTGGAAAACGTGAATAAATGGTACGGGCAGTTCCATGTATTAAAAGATATCAACCTGAAGGTCCGGCAAGGTGAGCGTATTGTATTATGTGGGCCCTCTGGTTCGGGTAAGTCGACGACGATTCGCTGTATTAACCATCTCGAAGAGCACCAGCAGGGTCGCATAGTGGTTGATGGAACGGAACTGGATGAAGATATCCGCAATATCGAGCGTGTCCGTCAGGAAGTGGGAATGGTTTTTCAGCATTTCAATTTATTCCCACATCTGACCGTTTTGCAGAACTGTACGCTGGCCCCCATCTGGGTTAGAAAAATGCCAAAGAAGGAAGCTGAAGCCCTCGCAATGCATTATCTGGAACGCGTACGCATCGCTGAACATGCCAATAAGTTTCCTGGGCAGATATCGGGAGGCCAGCAACAGCGCGTGGCCATCGCTCGCTCGTTATGTATGAAGCCAAAAATCATGCTTTTTGACGAACCCACTTCCGCCCTCGATCCTGAAATGGTGAAAGAGGTACTGGATACAATGATTGGCTTAGCGGAATCAGGAATGACTATGCTATGTGTCACTCATGAAATGGGTTTTGCGAGGACGGTTGCGGACAGAGTGATCTTTATGGATCGCGGTGAAATTGTTGAACAAGCCCCGCCAGACGAGTTCTTTGCTCATCCGAAATCTGAACGTACCCGCGCATTTTTATCGCAGGTGATCCATTAATATCTGACCTTACCCGGTCGCTAATTGACTCACCGGGCTTTTTTTCTCACTCTGCATCTTAAACGCAAAGAGGCCATCCTTCCGGATGGCCTCTTTTCTTAATGAATGTCAGGCGATTGATAAATCATGCTGTGATTCACCCTTCGACCATGGACGTCACTCCGTTCAAAAGCGAACGCTTTTGTCCTCTCTGATGGGTGCTGCGCTGCCCCAGATAAAACAAAAAACCCCGCACCTTACGGTACGGGGTTCTTCTTATTTGATGTCTGGCAGTTCCCTACTCTCGCATGGGGAGACCCCACACTACCATCGGCGCTACGGCGTTTCACTTCTGAGTTCGGCATGGGGTCAGGTGGGACCACCGCGCTAAAGCCGCCAGACAAATTCTTTTACTGTGTGCCGAACTACAATACCCGTATTAAGTGGTGCTGATACCCAGAGTCGAACTGGGGACCTCACCCTTACCAAGGGTGCGCTCTACCAACTGAGCCATATCAGCACGCTA
>NZ_JAIWPG020000015.1 GCF_020532665.2 Lelliottia sp. WAP21 | reverse complement strand
CACAGTTGCCGGGCTTTTTCGTTATCAGGCCTGGTAGAAATCGCGGTACCAGTCCACGAAATTCTTCACGCCGTCTTTCACCGATGTTTGCGGCTTAAAGCCGATAACGTCGTAAAGCGCTTTAGTATCAGCACTGGTTTCCAGTACGTCGCCCGGTTGCATCGGCATCATATTTTTGACCGCTTCGACGCCCAGGGCTTCTTCCAGCGCAGTGATGTAATCCATCAGCTCAACAGGTGAGCTATTACCGATGTTGTAGACGCGATACGGTGCGGAGCTGGTCGCGGGTGAACCGGCTTCCACCGTCCAGCTTGCATCAGCCTGCGGAATGACATCCTGCAAACGAATAATGGCTTCGGCAATATCATCGACGTAGGTGAAATCACGCTTCATTTTGCCGTAGTTATAAACGTCGATGCTGTTGCCTGCAATCATCGCTTTGGTGAATTTAAACAGCGCCATATCCGGGCGACCCCATGGACCATACACGGTAAAGAAGCGCAGACCAGTGGTCGGCAGCTGATAAAGATGCGAGTAGGTGTGTGACATCAGCTCGTTGGCTTTTTTGGTGGCCGCATACAGTGACACCGGGTGGTCAACGGAGTCATCCGTCGAGAATGGCATTTTGCGGTTCAGCCCATAAACAGAACTGGATGACGCATAGAGCAGGTGCTGGACCTTGTTGTGGCGACAGCCTTCCAGCACGTTAAGATGGCCTGTCAGGTTGGCGTCGGCGTAAGCATGCGGATTTTCCAGGGAATAACGCACCCCGGCCTGGGCTGCCAGGTGAATCACGCGATCGAATTTCTCCTGCGCGAATAGCGTAGCCATCCCTTCGCGGTCCGCCAGATCCAGTTTATGAAAAGTAAAATTGTCGGATGACAGGAGATCCAGTCGCGCCTGCTTCAGGTTAACGTCGTAGTAGTCATTCAGGTTATCAATACCAACAACCTGATGTCCTGCCTGCAGGAGACGTTCGCTAACGTGAAAGCCGATAAAGCCCGCTGCGCCGGTGACCAGAAATTTCATACCTTTCCTTATCCATTATCTACATCGTGGGTGCGTTACTGCACCGGAATGGCACTTATGATAGCGCGATGCGTCAGGCTTACCAAACCGATCTTTTCGATATGACTCATCGGATTCTTATAGAAAATTCCACCACAAGCGATAAACTACTAAACAATATTTTTGCGCTTTTACCTGTTAAGGATTGTATGACGCATAACAACAATAACGTGGTCAGCAGAAGCAATGACCCGGAGCAGATCGATCTCATTGATTTAGTGTTACAGCTTTGGCGCGGTAAGTGGGTAATTGGAGCCTTTATTGCTGTCTTTATCATGCTGGCCTTGGCTTATATCATGTTAGCGAAAGAGAAATGGACCTCTACCGCTATCATCTCTCAACCGGATGCCGCGCAGATCGCGACGTACAGCAATGCACTGAACATTCTCTACGGGGGGGCTGCGCCGTCGATGCTGGATATCCAGACCCGCGCGATCGGCCGTTTTAACTCCGCGTTCTCTGCACTTTCACAGGCACTGAATAATCAGGAAGTGCCTGAAAAACTTACTATCGAAGCAGCAGTCAAAGGCCAGTCACTCCCATTGAGTGTATCTTATGTGGGCGAATCAGCTGAAGCAGCGCAAAAGCAGCTGGCGCAGTACATTCAAATTGTGGATGAGCAAACTGCAAAAGAACTCTCCCTCGATCTGAAGGACAACATCAAACAACAGATTACGACGTTGAATGATTCCTTACAGAACCAGGAAAAAGTGTCGCAGGAGCAAAAAGATCTGCGTATGAAGCAAATAGGTGAGGCGCTGAAGTTTGCCGAAGCGGCAAAAATCACCACACCTAAGATCCAGCAGACCCAGGATGTCACGCAGGAGACCATGTTCCTGCTCGGCAGCGAAGCGCTTAATTCCATGATTCAGCATGAAGCGACCCGCCCCTTAGTCTTTTCGGGTGCCTACTATCAGACCAAACAGAACTTGCTGGATATCCAGAATCTAAACGTCAACCCGGACACTATCCACGTGTATCGCTATGTGATGAAACCGGATCTGCCCATCCGTCGTGACAGCCCGAAAAAAGGGATCACCTTGATTCTGGCAACCCTGCTGGGTGGCATTATCGGTTCTGGTGTTGTGCTGGGACGTAATGCACTGCGTAACTATCAGCGCAGAGAGATCTAGCAGACAGATTGCGGACAAAAAGAGACCGGGTTTCCCCGGTCTTTTTTTATTTGTGACGCTGACGTAAGTTCTCTATCACCGCCGTTAAATCCAAATCCTGGTCCTGGAGCAATACCAGCAAGTGATACATCAGGTCAGAGGCTTCGTTGGTCAGCTCTTCCCGATCGTGTACGGTTGCCGCCAGTGCCGTTTCAACCCCTTCTTCGCCCACTTTTTGCGCGATACGTTTGGTACCGCTCGCATACAGTTTGGCCGTATAGGAACTTTCAGGGTCGGCCGTTTTGCGCTCAGCCAGCAGTTGTTCCAGCTGATACAGGAACAGCCACTGATGGCTGGTCTCGCCAAAACAGCTGCTGGTCCCTTTATGACAGGTTGGGCCGACAGGGTTTGCCAGTACCAGCAGCGTGTCGTTATCGCAGTCGGGTGCAATGCTGACCACATTGAGAAAATGACCCGAGCTTTCGCCTTTGGTCCACAGGCGCTGTTTGGTGCGCGAATAAAAGGTCACTTTGCCGCTGTCCAGCGTGGTCGCCAGCGCGTCCTGGTTCATATAACCCAGCATCAATACTTCACCAGATACCGCGTGTTGCACGACCACGGGCAGCAATCCGTCCGTTTTTTCCCAGTCCAGTTGGGCCAGCTGTTGCTCTGTTAACATACCCTTATCTCCACGCCCTGATCCGCCAGGTACGTTTTTAACTCGCCAATATTAATAATCTGCTTGTGGAATACCGAGGCCGCCAAGGCACCATCGACGTTTGCATCACGGAAGGCTTCCAGGAAATGTTCCATGGTTCCCGCGCCGCCGGAGGCGATCAGCGGTACGTGGCACACGGCGCGTACCTTTTTCAGCTGCTCCAGGTCGTAGCCGTTACGCACGCCGTCCTGGTTCATCATGTTCAGAACGATTTCACCCGCGCCGCGTTTCTGTACTTCCTGCACCCAGTCCAGGGTTTCCCATTGGGTGATGCGCGTGCGGCTTTCATCGCCGGTGTACTGATTAACGTGGTATTTACCTGTTGCCGCATCGAACCAGGTGTCGATACCCACGACAATACACTGCACGCCAAAGCGGTCAGCCAGACGCGTGATCAGCTCCGGATCGGCCAGGGCAGGGGAGTTGACGGAAATCTTGTCGGCGCCAAACGAAAGGATTTTGGCGGCATCATCGACGGTCCTGATACCGCCCGCAACGCAAAACGGAATATCGATCACTTCTGCGACTCGCGACACCCAGCTTTTATCCACCACGCGACCATCGCTGGAGGCTGTGATATCGTAAAACACCAGTTCGTCTGCGCCTTCCTCGGCGTAACGTTTTGCCAGCGGTACGATATCGCCAATAATTTCATGGTTACGGAACTGCACACCTTTTACGACCTGACCATCACGTACGTCGAGGCAGGGAATTATCCGTTTTGCCAGCATTGAATCGCCTCCGTCACAGTAAATTTATCTTCCAGTAATGCCCGACCCACGATAACGCCGCGCACGCCTGTGCCACGCAGTGCCGCAATATCCGCCAGCGAGCCAATGCCGCCAGACGACTGAAAAGCCACCTGCGGGTAACGCGCGCACACATCGTCGTATAACGAAACGTTTGAACCCGCCAGCGTACCGTCACGTGAAATATCGGTGCAGAGGACATGCTTCAGCCCAACGGGCAGGTACATTTCGACCAGCGCTTCCAGCGTTACGCCGGAGTTTTCCTGCCAGCCGCTGACGGCCACGTGTTTTTGCCCCTGACCATCAATACGGACATCCAGCGCCAGCACAAGCGCATCCGCACCAAAGCGACGGAACCAGCCTTTTACATTTTCAGGATCGTTAACCGCGGTGGAACCCACCACCACGCGTGCCACGCCGGCATCGAGCAGGGCGGCGACATCCTCTTCAGTACGAACGCCACCGCCGACCTGTACGGGCACATTCACGCCGGCCACCAGACTTTTAATCAGCGCGATCTGGCGCTTGGCGGGATCTTTTGCCCCGGTCAGGTCGACCAGGTGCAACACTTCACCACCCTGTGCGGCATAGTCCTGCAGGCGCAAAAGCGGGTCGTTGCCGTAATGACGCTGCTGGTCGTAATCCCCCTGATGGAGACGTACTACCGTGCCGTCGATTAAATCTAACGCAGGAATGATCATCACATCTCCAGGAAGTTTTTCAGCAGCTGTGCGCCCGCTGCGCCGGAGCGCTCCGGATGGAACTGCACGCCAAAGAAATTATCTTTATTCACCGCAGCGGTGAAGGCTTCGCCGTACTGGCACTGGGCAATAGTCCAGGTATTTACCGGCATGGCGTAGCTGTGCACAAAATAGAAATAAGACCCGTCTTCAATCCCCCGGAAAAGACGATCGCCTGCCTTCGGATAGACGCGGTTCCAGCCCATGTGAGGCAGGGGCAGACCGTGATCGACCATTTTGGGCACGTCTTCGTCGATGATGCCGAGTAAGTCCACGCCGTTGCTCTCTTCGCTGCGTCGCCCAAGCAACTGCATCCCGAGACAGATTCCCAGCACCGGTTGGGTGCAGGCTTTTATCAACTCCACCAGCTCACGTTCGTGAATCTGATCCATTGCCGCCTGAGCCGTTCCTACGCCCGGTAAGAAGAGTTTGTCCGCGCGCAGCACCAAATCAGGATCGCGACTGACGGTGGGCTCAACGCCGTGACGGGCAATCGCCGACTTCACGGAATTGAGGTTGGCGCATCCGGTATCCAGAATGACCACGTTCATCACAGCACTCCTTTTGACGAGGGCAGCGTGTCACCCTCCACGCGAATCGCCTGGCGCAGCGTGCGGCCAAAGACTTTAAACAGGCTTTCAACGCGGTGGTGATCGTTTTTGCCTTTGGTTTTCAGGTGCAGCGTCACGCCCATGGTGTAGGAGAGGGAACGGAAGAAGTGCTCGACCATTTCGGTGCTCAAATCACCGACGCGCTGATAGGTGAAGTCGGCTTTATACTCCAGGTGTGGACGACCGGAGATATCCAGCGCACAACGCGCAAGGCATTCATCCATGGGCAGCACAAAACCGAAGCGGTTAATGCCACGTTTATCACCCAGCGCCAGTTTCAGGGCTTCACCCAGTGCCAGTCCGGTATCTTCCACCGTGTGGTGATCGTCGATGTACAGGTCGCCTTTCACGTTGATTTCCATCCGGAAGCCACCGTGGGTCGAAATCTGGTCCAGCATATGGTCAAAGAAGCCTACGCCCGTGTGGATCTTGCTCCCGCCTTCACGGTCCAGCCAGACCTTAACGTCAATCTGTGTCTCTTTGGTATTGCGCTCGACGTGCGCGTAACGATCGCGCTGGGTCAGGCGTTCACCGATAATGGCCCAGTTCAGGTCGGTACGGTTAAAACGCAGCCCCTGAATGCCCATATTATTGGCCAGTTCAATGTCGGTCGCCCGATCGCCAATCACATAGCTGTGCGCTTTATCGAGCGCTTCGTCGGCCAGGTAACGTTCCACCAGCTTCACTTTTGGCTTGCGGCAGTCGCAGTTATCGGACGGCAGGTGAGGGCAGATCAGCACTTCGTCAAAGGTTACGCCCTGCGAGCTCAGGATCTGCATCATCAGATTGTGCGGCCCGTCAAAGTCCGCCTGCGGGAAGCTGTTCGTGCCCAGGCCATCCTGATTGGTGATCATCACCAGCTTGTAACCTGCTTTTTGCAGCTTCAGCAGCACGGGGATCACGTCCGCTTCGAAAGCCAGCTTGTCGAAACGGTCGACCTGATAGTCACTGGGTGGCTCGGCAATCAGGGTGCCGTCACGATCGATAAAGAGATACTTCTGGCTCATACTTTCTCCGCTTTCAGGGCGTCAATCACGCGCTGGCTCTCTTCACGGGTGCCGACGGTGATTCGCAAGCAGCCGCTTAAAGAAGGTTGTTTATTTTGGTCTCGTAAGATAATGCCCTGATCCCATAAAGATTTAAATACAGCACTGGAGGCGGTAAAACGGACCAGGATGTAATTTGTTTCAGACTCGAAGACCTGTTCCACGCAGGGAATCGCTTTCAGGGCGCTGGAGAGGTACTGACGCTCCAGCAGAATTTGCGCCACCCGTTCGCGCATGGCGTTGATCCCCTGCGCAGTGAGCGCCTGCGCGGCAATATCGGCCACGGGAGTGGAGAGCGGATAAGGGGCAATTACCTTCATCAGCAGGTTAATGACGTCCTGATTTGCCAGGGTAAAGCCGCAGCGCAGGCCCGCCAGCGCAAAGGCTTTGGACAACGTACGCAGAACGACCAGATGAGGATACTCCTCCAGCCAGCCTGCCAGCGTCGCCTGTGGGCAAAACTCAATATAGGCTTCATCCGCTACCACCAGCGCTTTGCCCCGGGTCAGTTCCAGCAGGGTACGGATATCCTGCGGGTTAATAATTTGTCCGGTCGGGTTGTTCGGGCTGCAGACGAAGACAACCTTAACGCCGTCCAGGTTCTCCGTAATGGCGGGCAGATCGAGCTGCCAGTCATCCAGGGCAAGGACGTTGCGACACGCCACACCCAGCGTTTCAGCGCTCACGCTGTACATACCGTAGGTCGGCTGGCAGTACATCACGGCATCTTTACCCGGTTCGCAGAATGCGCGAATCAACAGCTCAATCCCTTCATCGGCGCCGCGGCTGACCAGCACTTGTTCCGGTTTTACTCCGGCATACCGGGCATAGTTCTCGATGACGGCTTTTGGCTGACATTCCGGATAACGGTTTAGCGTTTGCTGAGAAAGCTCAAAGCTGACGGCGGTCGGGAACTCGTTCGCATTTAACCAGACATCGCCATTACCGCCCAAACGGCGTGCAGACTGATACGGAGTAAGTCTGCGGACATTTTCACGGGCTAACTCTTCAATGCTCATGCTTGCTCCTTCAGGGCTGCAACGCGCAGCGTAACGGCGTTTTTGTGGGCGGTCAGACGCTCTGCGGCGGCCAGCGTTTCGATGGTGGAAGCCAGCGCGGAAAAACCTTCGCGGCTCAGTTCCTGCACCGTCATGCGTTTCTGGAAATCCGCCAGACCCAGGCTGGAACAGGTGGAGGTGTAACCATAGGTCGGCAGAACGTGGTTAGTCCCTGAGGCGTAATCACCTGCCGACTCCGGTGACCAGTCGCCCAGGAAAACAGAACCCGCGCTGGTGATACTCTCCACCAGATCGCGTGCGTTGCGGGTCTGAATAATCAGGTGCTCAGGCCCGTACTGGTTAGAAATGGCAAGACACTGTTCCAGGTCTTTCGCCACGATAAGGCGGCTGGCAGCCAGCGCCTGGCGAGCGGTTTCAGCCCGCGGCAGGTCGGCCAGCTGGCGCTCGACGGCCTCGCCGACGCGTTGCGCCATTTCGGCATCCGGCGTCAGCAGGATCACCTGCGAGTCCGGACCGTGCTCGGCCTGCGAAAGCAGATCGGAGGCCACAAAGTCTGGCGTTGCACCGCTATCGGCAATCACCAGCACTTCGGACGGACCCGCCGGCATATCAATGGCCGCGCCGTCTAAACGCTGGCTGACCTGGCGCTTGGCTTCGGTAACAAAGGCATTGCCCGGGCCAAAGATTTTATCCACCTTAGGAACGGTTTCGGTGCCAAAAGCGAGGGCGGAAATGGCCTGCGCGCCACCGGCTTTGAAAATATCCTGCACGCCGCACAAGCGGGCAGCGTAGAGGATCTCATCGGCAATCGGCGGCGGTGAGCAGAGAACGACCTTCCGGCAGCCAGCGATGCGTGCCGGCGTCGCCAGCATCAGGACGGTAGAAAACAGCGGAGCGGTACCGCCAGGAATATAGAGACCCACCGACTCCACCGGACGCGTCACCTGCTGGCAGCGCACGCCGGGCAGCGTTTCAACATCAACGGCGGGCAATTGCTGCGCGGTGTGGAAGGTATCAATGTTTTTAACCGCGATGGCCATCGCCTGTTTGATCTCATCGCCCAGGCGCTGGCTGGCCTCTTCTATTTCCTGTTCGCTCACCTTTAACGCTGCGATCTCGGTTTTATCAAACTTCGCGCCGTATTCGCGCAGGGCGTCATCGCCGCGGGCTTTTACGTTATCCAGTATCTCGGCCACGGTGCGGGTAATGCTCTCAGAGGCAGAGATAGCCGGGCGCATCAGCAGGGCTTTTTGCTGCGCTTCGCTACAGGTATTCCAGTCGATGATGGTATTAAAGCTCATGATCGTCTTCCTAAATTTGCCGGATGCCGGCCTACGGGTTGTGTAGGCCCGGTAAGCGAAGCGCCACCGGGCGGCATACGTGGCGTTATTCCATCATCTTCTCAATCGGCAGCACCAGAATGGAGCTTGCCCCCAACGCTTTAAGCTTTTCCATGGTTTCCCAGAACAGAGTTTCACTGCTGACCATGTGCATTGCCACGCGCTGTTGATCGCCTGCCAGCGGCAGAATCGTCGGGCGCTCTGCGCCTGGCAGCAGGGCAATCACTTCGTCCAGACGCTCGGTTGGCGCATGCATCATGATGTATTTGGATTCACGCGCCTGAATCACGCCCTGAATACGGGTCAGCAGCTTGTCGATCAGCTGCTGCTTGGCATCCGCCATTTCGCCATCACGCTGGATCAGGCAGGCTTTAGAGCGATAGATCACTTCCACTTCCCGCAGGCCGTTGGCTTCAAGCGTTGCGCCAGTGGAAACGAGGTCACAGATGGCGTCCGCCAGACCGGCACGCGGGGCGACTTCCACCGAGCCATTCAGCAGACAGGATTTGAACTGCACCCCTTTTTGATCCAGGTAGCGTTTAAGCAGGTGTGGATAAGAGGTGGCGATACGTTTGCCGTTCAGCCCAGCCGGGCCGTCCCAGGCTTCATCGGCGTTGGTGGCCAGCGACAGGCGGCAGCCGCCAAAATCCAGGCGACGCAGTGTGAAATAGCGCGGATCTTCGCCCTGAGCGCGACGGGTGAGTAACTCTTCTTCAAGAACGTTTTCGCCAATGATACCGAGGTCAACCACGCCATCCATTACCAGACCGGGGATATCGTCATCACGTACGCGCAGAATATCGATCGGCATATTCTCTGCCAGGGCGATCAGGCGCTGGGTGTGCAGGTTAATTTTAATCCCGCAACGGGCCAGTAATTCGCGTGAATCGTCACTCAGGCGGCCTGATTTTTGAATAGCTATGCGTAAACGTGAGTTATCTAACATTCTGTGGTCCTCGTTATCCTGTTTGAATCTGCCTGAACACGGTCCAAAAAAAAGCCCCCGGAAGATGATCTTCCGGGGGCTCTCTCTTGCGTTCTCGCACCACTGGAAGATCTGAATGTCTTCCAGCACACATCGCCTGAAAGACTAGTCAGGATGATGGTGATGATGGTGGTTTTTAAATGGAACGCGTGTCATATAATTTCTCGATGAATGCTTATTCATTTGATGTCTTTTAACCTAAACCACATCAACGGTGTAAAGCAAGGCCTTTTTTTAATCATTAATTCATTTCATATTGAAGCTATGAATTGTCAGTTCGGTATCGCTGGCGTAGCCTTAACAGGAGACGCGTGAATGTCAGGAGAAAACGCATGAAAAAGGTCGCAATTGTCGGTTTAGGATGGTTAGGGATGCCGCTGGCGATGTCATTGACGGCGCGAGGCTGGCAGGTGACCGGCAGCAAAACCACGGCGGATGGGGTTGAGGCTGCCAGAATGTGCGGCATCCAGAGCGTTGTGCTCCGCCTGGAGCCCGAGCTGGTTTGTGATACTGACGATCTGGACACACTGATGAACGTGGATGCGCTGGTGCTCACCTTGCCCGCACGACGCAGTGGCCCCGGAGAGACATTTTATCATCAGGCCGTTCAGGAAATCGTGGACAGCGCGTTAGCGCATAATATCCCCCGCATTATCTTTACCAGCTCAACGTCCGTGTACGGTGATATCGACGGGAATGTAAAAGAGAGCACGGAGCGCGTGCCGGTGACGGCGAGCGGTCGGGTGCTGATGGAGCTGGAAGACTGGCTGCATAACTTACCGGGCACGCAGGTGGATATTTTACGTCTTGCCGGGCTGGTCGGCCCGAATCGCCATCCGGGACGTTTCTTTGCCGGTAAAACCGCGCCAAATGGCCAGCATGGTGTCAATCTTGTGCATCTTGAAGATGTTATCAGCGCGATTACGCTACTCTTACAAGCTCCGAAGGGCGGTCACATCTATAATATATGTGCACCTTCCCACCCGGCGCGGAGTACCTTTTATCCGGTGATGGCCCGCCAGTTAGGGCTGGAACCGCCGCAATTCCGGGACACGTCCGGGGAAGGGCAAGGCAAAGTCATTGATGGCAATCGTATTTGCCGTGAACTGGGATTTGAATATCAATATCCCGATCCGCTGGTTATGCCAATGGAATAACGTCCCCAGCGGAGACGATCGCACACCGAAAGGGGGCGAGCATGAAACCTCTGCTGGATGTTCTGATTATTCTGGATGCACTGGAAAAAGAGGGAAGCTTTGCTGCGGCGTCGGCAAAGCTCTATAAAACGCCCTCCGCGCTGAGCTATACCATCCATAAGCTGGAAAGCGACCTCAATATTCAACTGCTTGACCGCACGGGTCATCGCGCCCGCTTTACCCGCACCGGACAGATGCTGCTCGAAAAAGGGCGTGAGGTGCTGCACACGGTTCGCGAGCTTGAAAAGCAGGCCGTTAAGCTGCATCAGGGCTGGGAGAATGAACTGATTATTGGGGTCGATGATACTTTTCCGTTTTCGTTGCTCACCCCGCTAATAGAGGCTTTCTATCAACGTCACAGCGTGACCCGGCTGAAATTTATCAATGGGGTGCTGGGCGGCTCCTGGGAGGCGCTGACGCAGGGCAGGGCGGATATCATTATTGGTGCCCTGCATGACCCGCCTCAGCTAAGCGATTTCGGCTTCGCCCGGCTGGGCGTCCTTGAGCAGGTATTTGTGGTTGCGCCTCATCATCCACTGGCGCAGGAGCCAGAACCGATCAGCCGTCGCGTGATCAAAGGGTGTCGGGCGATTGTGGTGGGGGACAGTTCCTTACCGGAGTGTGCGATGTCTTCCCAATTACTGGACGATCAGGAAGCCATTACCGTTTTTGATTTTAAAACCAAGCTGGAGCTGCAAATCAGCGGGCTGGGCTGCGGGTATTTACCCCGCTATCTTGCGCAGCGTTTCATTGAATCCGGCGCGCTGGTGGAAAAGCAGGTGCTGGCCCAGGCGAACCGAGAATCGGTATGGGTTGGCTGGAATGAACAGACTGCCGGTCTGGCAAGCGCGTGGTGGCGGGATGAGATTTTAGCAAATAGTGCTATCGCTACCGTTTACTCAACAGACGATGCCGCGAAATCAGCCAGTTAGTAAAAAGAAAATATTAAATGGCTGTGCAAAGTATTGCGTTTTGTATCTAAGGTGGGGCAAAATGCCGCCGCTGCAAACAAATGAATAATCGACGATATAAAAGGCGTCGGTTATTTTTTTTTGCATGTACCAAAACGCCATTTAAAAAAATCCAAGAGGCCGGGCTTAGTACCGGATAGATACTTACTAAAATCCGACAGTTGTTGTCGCTGAGGAATACAGAAATGGGGCAATCTTTTGCTTACGCGGCGGTATTTACCGTAATGGAGAATAACCATGTCGCATAATGCTACTCCAACCTCTCGCGTGGAATTACGTAAAACCCTTACGTTGATTCCGGTTGTTATGATGGGCCTTGCCTACATGCAGCCGATGACGCTGTTTGATACGTTCGGTATCGTATCAGGCCTTACTGACGGTCACGTTGCAACGGCTTACGCCTTTGCGCTGATCGCCATTCTTTTTACAGCGCTGAGCTACGGTAAACTGGTTCGCCGTTTCCCGTCAGCGGGCTCTGCATACACCTACGCTCAGAAATCCATTAGCCCGGCGGTGGGCTTTATGGTGGGCTGGTCATCTTTGCTGGACTACTTGTTCATGCCGATGATCAACATTCTGCTGGCGAAAATTTACTTCGAAGCGCTGGTGCCTTCCGTACCTTCGTGGATCTTTGTTGTGGCGCTGGTGGCCTTTATGACCATCTCTAACCTGCGCAGCATCAAGACCGTCGCTAACTTCAACACCCTGATTGTTATCCTGCAGATGGGGATTGTTGCGGTGATTGTGGGGATGATCATTTACGGCGTTTCTCACGGTGAAGGGGCAGGCACGTTGACCAGCACCCGTCCGTTCTGGTCTGAAGGTGCGCACGTTGTGCCGATGATCACCGGTGCGACTATCCTGTGCTTCTCGTTCCTGGGCTTCGACGGCATCTCTTCTTTGTCTGAAGAGACCAAAGACGCTGAGCGCGTGATTCCAAGAGCGATCTTCCTGACAGCCCTGATTGGCGGCATGATCTTTATTGGTGCGTCTTACTTCCTGCAGCTGTACTTCCCGGACATCTCTCGCTTTAAAGATCCGGATGCGTCACAGCCTGAAATCATGCTGTATGTTGCGGGTAAAACCTTCCAGTGGGGCGTGCTGATTTTCTCCAGCGTTACCGTTCTGGCCTCCGGTATGGCGGCACACGCAGGCGTTTCTCGTCTGATGTATGTGATGGGCCGTGATGGCGTGTTCCCGACGCGTTTCTTCGGTTACGTTCATCCGAAATGGCGTACCCCTGCGTGGAACGTGCTGCTGGTAGGTTTGATTGCGCTGATGGCCATTAAGTTTGACCTGGTCACGGCAACTGCGCTGATTAACTTCGGTGCGCTGGTCGCCTTCACCTTTGTTAACCTCTCGGTGATCTCTCAGTTCTGGATCCGCGAGAAGCGCAACAAAACCCTGAAGGACCACTTCAACTATCTGGTACTGCCAATGTGTGGCGCGATGACCGTAGGCGCACTGTGGATTAACCTGGAAGAAAGCTCCATGGTTCTGGGTCTTATCTGGGGTGCCATTGGTCTGATTTATCTGGCTTGCGTGACCAAAAGCTTCCGCAATCCGGTACCACAGTACGAAGATATCCCGCAGTAATACGCCTTAAGTATTAATAAACCGGAGACAGGTTCTCCGGTTTTTTTATACCTTCAATCTGACTTATCCAAAATGATTAATAACCACCAGGTCTATGTTAGACGTTTTGGTTATTGGTTCCTGCCAGACCGATCATTAATAATTTGCAGTCTGATATTTTGCTGACTTATTAATTATTATGCTTTCAATGATACTTAGCGGGCTGTTTTGCGGCGCGCTTCTGGGTTTTGTTATGCAGCGCGGACGTTTTTGCCTGACGGGCGGCTTCCGCGATATGTATATCGCTAAAAATAATCGCATGTTTTATGCCTTGCTCATTGCCATCGCTATCCAGAGCGTGGGGGTGTTTGCGCTCATTCAGCTTGGCTATATCCGGTATTCTGCGGGTGCTTTCCCCTGGCTGGGTACTGTCGTCGGGGGATATATCTTTGGGCTGGGGATTGTCTATGCGGGCGGCTGCGCGACGGGTACCTGGTATCGTGCCGGTGAGGGGCTGATTGGGAGCTGGATTGCGCTCTTTACCTATATGGTCATGAGTGCCGTTATGCGCTCACCGCATGCGGATGGTCTGAATCAGGTACTCAAAACTTACAGCACGGAGCATAACTCGATTCCGGAGACCTTCGGTCTGTCCGTATGGCCATTTATCGCCCTGTTGCTGGTGGTCACCGTCTGGCTGGTGATGAAAGAACTGCGCAAACCAAAACGTAAGATTGCCTCCCTTCCTCCGCGTCGCACCGGTCTGGCGCATCTGTTGTTTGAGAAGCGCTGGCATCCGTTTGTTACCGCCGTATTAATCGGGTTGATTGCGCTGCTGGCCTGGCCCTTAAGTGAGGCGACAGGACGTCTGTTTGGCTTAGGGATCACCTCTCCGACCGCCAACATTTTGCAATTCCTGGTGGCGGGGCAAAGTAAGTTTCTGAACTGGGGCGTGTTCCTGGTGCTCGGCATCTTTCTCGGTTCGTTTATTGCGGCAAAAGCCAGCCGTGAGTTCCGCGTCCGCGCGGCCGATGCGCAGACCACGCTTCGTAGTGGTTTCGGCGGCCTTCTGATGGGGGTGGGTGCCAGCGCGGCGGGTGGCTGTTCCATTGGTAATGGTCTGGTCATGACCGCGATGATGACCTGGCAAGGATGGATCGGTTTAGTCTTTATGATCCTCGGCGTATGGACGGCGTCGTGGTTTTTATATGTTCGTCCTCAACGTAAAGCGAAGCTTGCGACGGCGACGGCCTAACACTAACAGGAGCAGTTTATGACCGTAAAAAAACTCGATGTGGTGACCCAGGTATGCCCGTTCCCACTGATTGAAGCCAAAGCGGCGCTGGCAGATATGGCCAGTGGCGATGAGCTGATTATTGAATTCGACTGCACCCAGGCCACGGAAGCTATTCCGCAGTGGGCGGCAGAAGAGGGTCACGAAATCACAGACTACCAGCAGGTGGGTGACGCGGCCTGGAGCATCACCGTTCAGAAAGCCTGACTTTCAACCCCTCCCGCCCGGGAGGGGATTGGCTACACAATCTCCTGCGCGTACTGATAGAGCGCTTTCAGCAGCGTCTGTTTCTCCGTATCGCCTTCATACTGCGTATACAGCATTTCCAGTTCCTGCGCATAAGCCTGCAAGAACTCCGGCGTAAAGACGTTGCGACGATGCTGTAACCAGCGCGACTGCTCGTTTTCATCCAGCGTGCCAGGGAAATTACGGGCGCGATAGTTGAACAGTAATTTCTCAATACGTTTGTCGACAAAGGTAATATCCAGCGCGGGCAAATTACGCGGATCGGTTTGCAGCACAATGTTCATGGCGGCCCGATCGGCATCGCTAAAGAAGCCGTTGTAGAGCTGGGCGTCGACGTTCTCTGACGGGACAAAAGGTTCCGCTTCGGCAAAAATCGCCACCACTTTGTCACGCACCTGCGGGTTATCGCGCAGCACTTTCAGATTATCCAGACAGCGCTGGCGATCGATACCCAGCCGTTCTGCATCTTCCGGGCGAAGCGTATTGGCTTGCGCCAGAACAGGGCACTTATTGATATGGACCAGTTTGACCGGAACAGGTGATGCGTCGCCGAGCGCTGTTTTCGGGGTATAGAGACGCTCGCGTAAGGCATCGCTTTCCAGCTCCAGAAGCGGAGTAATGTCCCCGGCAAGGTCCACCATGATGACCGCGTTGCGGTTATCCGGATGCCAGGCGAGAGGCGAAACCCAGCTGGTGTTGCCGCGCGCTGCGCCGAACATGCCGGAAATATGCACCAGAGGCTTCATCTGCGGCACATCAATAAGCGTCATCAATTTATGCTTACTGCGATGGCTGAGCAGATACTCAAAAAGACGCGGCTGCGCGGTTTTAACACATTTTGCCATCGCGATGGTGGCGTAAACGTCGGCCATCGCATCGTGCGCGTTGCTGTGCTCAATGCCGTTGGCGCGGCTTAAGTGTTCCAGACGGAAACTGGGTAATCCATCCTCGTTCTCAGGCCAGTTTATCCCTTCAGGGCGCAGGGCATAGCAGGCGCGCATGATATCCAGTAAATCCCAGCGGGAGTTGTGATTCTGCCAGCTCCAGGCATAGGGATCGTAGAAGTTGCGGTAAAAAATATTGCGCGTCACTTCATCATCAAAGCGGATGTTGTTGTAGCCCACCACGCAGGTGTTAGGCACGGTGAAAATGCGATGAATACGCCCGGCAAACTCGGCTTCAGTCACCCCTTTTTCGCGGGCTTCCTGCGGGGTGATCCCGGTGACCATAACGGCACCAGGTTGCGGCAGGTAATCATCGGCAGGCTTACAATAAAAAACCTCTGGTTCACCGATGACGTTAAAATCTGCATCGGTGCGTATCGCCGCGAACTGAGAGGGGCGGTCCAGCGACGGGCTGGTACCAAAGGTCTCGTAATCGTGAAAAAGAAATGTAGGGAGTGCGGCGGAATCAGACACCAGTAATACCATCCAGTTGAAAAGTGACCTCTCTATGGTAAACCATCCCGGTGCTCCCTCCGAAAGAAAAGCGTGAATTCATGGCGAAATTGCGGCGTGGATTCTGATAAAACCACAACGTTGGTCACACTTTTTTGCAATTTTTTCAGGTAACGACACAAGAACTTCCGTAAAACGGACAGCGATTTTAAATGACCTGAGGATATACCGTTGAAACGCCGTCTGTTTATTGCTGTTTCCTTGCTCGCGTCGAGCATTACCTCTGCACTGGCTGCTGAACCGCTGGATTTTGCGCCGCAGCCTCCTGCCATTCAGGCAGGGTCCTGGGTGCTGATGGATTACACTACGGGTCAAATTTTAACGGCCGGAAACGAACATCAACAGCGTAATCCGGCGAGCCTCACCAAGCTGATGACGGGCTACGTGGTAGATCGCGCCATCGACAGCCACCGTATTACCCCTGATGACGTTGTCACCGTGGGCCGCGACGCGTGGGCGAAAGGCAATCCGGTTTTTGATGGCTCATCGTTGATGTTTCTGAAAGAGGGCGATCGCGTCACGGTTCGCGATCTGAGCCGGGGTCTGATCGTCGATTCAGGTAATGATGCCTGTGTGGCTCTGGCCGATCATGTCGCCGGAGGACAGCCGCAGTTCGTTACGCTGATGAACGACTATGTGCAAAAGCTGCATTTACGCGATACCCACTTCGAAACGGTACATGGCCTGGATGCCCCCGGCCAGCACAGTTCCGCCTACGATTTAGCCGTGCTTTCTCGGGCGATTATCCACGGCGAGCCTGAGTTTTATCACATGTACAGTGAAAAGAGCCTGACCTGGAATGGAATTACCCAGCAAAACCGCAACGGTCTGCTGTGGGATAAAACCATGAATGTTGATGGACTGAAAACCGGACACACCTCCGGGGCGGGCTTTAACCTGATTGCCTCGGCAGTTGATGGTCAGCGCCGGTTAATTGCGGTGATCATGGGGGCAGACAGCCCGAAAGGGCGTGAAGATCAGGCCCGCAAGCTTTTGCACTGGGGACAACAAAACTTCGACACCGTGCAGATCCTGCACAGCGGTAAACAGGTGGGTACCGAACGGATCTGGTATGGCGATAAAGAGCAAGTTTCCCTGGGGACGGAGCAGGATTTCTGGCTGGCATTGCCAAAAGCGGAAGTCGCCAACATCAAAGCCAAATACGTGCTGGATAAAAAAGAGCTCGAAGCCCCGATTGCTGCCCATCAGCGCGTTGGCGAAATCGAGCTGTACGATCGGGATAAGATTGTGGCGCACTGGCCGTTGGTCACCCTCGAAAAGGTCAATAAAGGCGGGTTCTTCTCACGCCTGAGCGACTATATCCACCATAAAGCCTGACCCCTTCTTCCTTCCTTAAAAAGCAGACTGGCACTCCTGCGAGTCTGCTCACATAATAAACACTTCCGGTTTGCTGAACAGACAAAATCTGCTTTATAGTGGATAAATATACAGTAATTAAACGGAGGCAGCATGGACTACAGCATCAGGCAGCAGCAGAAACGTAAAATTGCCGGTTTTCATCTGGTTGGACCGTGGGATCAAACGGTTAAGCAGGGTTTTGAACAGTTGATGATGTGGGTGGAGGGGCGCCACATCCAGCCACTGGAGTGGGTGGCGGTCTATTACGATAATCCCGATGAAGTGCCCGCTGAAAAACTGCGCTGCGATACGGCGGTGACCGTCCCTGAAGATTTCGTCATTCCGCCAGACAGTGAAGGCGTCATCCTGACGGAAGTGGCCGCAGGGGACTATGCCGTAGCCACGGCGCGGGTAGAAAACCATGACTTCGCCACCCCATGGTACAGCTTCTTTAACAGCCTGCTGGAGGACAGTCATTATGAGATTGCGCCAAAGCCCTGCTTTGAACGGTATCTCAACGATGGCAATGCGGACGGATACTGGGATATTGAAATGTTTGTGCCGGTACAAAACAGAGCGGGTTAACCTTTATTCCTGGAAATAATAGGGTTTTTCTGCCGGGCGTGATGCGTCTGGCAGAAAACACAGTACAATTGTGGTTTGCCGTGTAGCTGGAGAGCGGGTGTGCGTCCCGACAAATCATTAGCCCCTTTTGAAATCCGTCTTTATCGTCATTATCGCGTGGTGCATGGGTGTCGCATCGCGCTGGCATTCATTCTCACTTTTCTTCTGGTGCGCCTGCTGGATATTCCGGAAGGCACCTGGCCGCTGATTACCCTGGTGGTGATCATGGGGCCGATCTCGTTTTGGGGAAACGTGGTTCCGCGGGCCTTTGAACGTATCGGCGGCACCATATTTGGTTCCGCGTTAGGGCTTATCGCCCTCAAACTGGAACTGATTTCACTGCCCGTCATGCTGCTCTGGTGCGCCTGCGCGATGTTTTTGTGCGGATGGCTGGCGCTTGGGAAGAAACCGTATCAGGCTTTGTTGATTGGTATCACCTTATCGGTGGTGGTCGGTGCCCCGGCGGGGGACATGGCGACCGCACTGTGGCGAAGCGGTGATGTGATCCTCGGCTCTTTGCTGGCAATGCTTTTTACCGGTATCTGGCCGCAGCGTGCCTTCCTGCACTGGCGCATCCAGATGGCGAGCTACGTCACGGCCTTTAATCGCGTCTATCAGGCAGGCTTTTCACCAAATCTGGTAGAGCGCCCGCGTCTTGAAAAACACCTGCAAAAGATCCTGAACGATGTGGTGAAAATGCGGGGGTTGATTGGTCCGGCCAGTAAAGAAACCCACATCCAGAAATCTATTTTTGAGGCGATTCAAACCGTGAGCCGCAATCTGGTGTGCATGCTTGAACTGCAAATCAATGCGCACTGGGCCTCACGCGCCAGCCACTTTGTTCTGCTGAATGCGCATACGTTGAAAGAGACCCAGCAAATGACGCAGCAAACGCTGCTGACCATTGCTCACGCGCTTTATGAGGGAAATCCGCAGCCGATTCTGGCCAACACCGAACGTCTCAATGAGATTGTCGCGGAGCTGCGCCAGCTCATTAACGAGCACAAAGAGGACAACGTGGCGGAAACACCTATCCACGGGTATGTCTGGCTGAGCATGGAACTGGCGCGTCAGCTGGAGCTGTTGTCACATCTTATCTGCCGCGCGTTGCGCAAATAAAACGCAGCTATTGCCCGATGTGATGCCTGCTGCTTCGATTCAGCATCATTTGAGGTTATGATAGCTTTAAACGATATACTCATTGTCATTCGCAACGGCTGTAAGTAAGGTTATCTTCACAACGGTTGCTTTAACGAATCCGAATCCACATTATCAGGGGTATAAAAATGGAAACTACCAAGCCTTCGTTCCAGGATGTTCTGGAGTTCGTCCGCCTGTTCCGCCGCAAAAACAAACTGCAGCGTGAAATTCAGGACGTGGAGAAGAAGATCCGTGACAACCAGAAACGTGTTCTGCTGCTCGACAACCTGAGCGATTACATCAAGCCAGGCATGAGCGTCGAAGCAATTCAGGGCATTATTGCCAGCATGAAAAGCGATTATGAAGACCGTGTTGACGACTACATCATCAAAAATGCTGAGCTGTCAAAAGAACGTCGCGACATCTCCAAAAAGCTGAAAGTGATGGGTGAGATCAAAAACGGCGAAGCAAAAAGCGAATAATCCGTCCGCGTTTTGAAAAAAGGCTCTCTGGCGACAGAGGGCCTTTTTTGTGGGTGCAGGAAGCCGTTTCGTTAAGGCGAATCTTATATAAAGGGTTATATTTAGCCTATCGACGTCGTATCACATAACAGGGACATTATGATTCGTTTAACTTCGCTGGCCTTCGTGCTGGTCGCGCTAACCCAGAGCGCCCTTGCGGTGACGTACCCGCTTCCTCCTGAGGGGAGCCGGCTGGTTGGCGCACCTGTCACGGTGACGGTACCCGAAGGCAATACCGAGCCGCTGGAATTTTTTGCCGCTCAGTACGGGCAAGGGTTTAGCAATATGCTCGAAGCCAATCCCGGCGTCGACCCTTTCCTGCCGAAAGCCGGTACGCAGTTGATCATTCCGCAACAGCTGATTCTGCCGGATACCGTCCGTCAGGGGATTGTCATTAACGTTGCTGAGATGCGGCTTTACTACTATCCGGAAGGCAGCAATACCGTTGAAATCCTGCCGATTGGTATCGGGCAGGCCGGGCGAGAAACGCCGCGTAACTGGGTCACGAAAGTGGAGCGCAAACAGGAGGCTCCGGCCTGGACGCCGACGGCCAATACCCGACGTGAATATGCCAAAGAGGGTAAAACCTTACCGGCGTTTGTTCCGCCAGGGGAAGATAACCCGATGGGGCTCTACGCGATTTATATTGGCAAGCTGTACGCAATCCACGGCACAAATGCCAATTTCGGTATTGGCCTGCGCGTCAGTCAGGGCTGTATCCGCCTGCGCAAGGACGATATTAAATACCTGTTCGATAATGTCCCGGTGGGCACGCGGGTTCAGATGATTGATCAGCCCTTAAAAGCGACCGTTGAGCCAGATGGATCGCGCTGGCTGGAAGTCCACGAACCCTTATCCCGCAATCGTGCGGAATATGAATCCGACAAGAAGGTGCCGTTGCCCATCACGCCAGCATTGCGTGCCATGACGCAGGGCGCGGACGTGGATGCCTCGGTGGTCAGTGCCGCTTTCACCCGCCGTTCAGGAATGCCCGTACCTATCAATGTGCAACGCAATAGCAACGGGCAGCTTTAGGGGGAACGGGTTCAGCAGCAGAAGGTATCGGTAGGCCGGATACGCGCAGCGCCCTCCGGTTTGAAGGGGGGCGCATCAGCGCCCCGGTGTGTTCTCAGAACGCTTTTCTGAAATTCAGCATCAAGCCCTTGTCGCTGATACCGTCCTCTTTCCACTGATAGGCATCCAGATGCATTGAGGTATCATTGCTGCTGAACTTAACGCCCACCGTTGCCAGACCGTTCACGCCGCCGCCTTTCTGCCCGTCATCCAGGCTGAACTGCTGGCCTGCCGCACCCTGCAGTGAAGCGGTGCGCTGGCTCTTGCTGTAGCTCAGGTTCGGGCCACCTTCCAGTGTCATACTGGCGCTCCAGCCGTTTTTACCTGCATAGTCCAGCTTCAGACCCGCCACAGAATCCACCGCCGTTTCGCTGCCTGCGTTCATCGTCAGGTTAAAATCACCCGCGCTGCGCTCGCGGTAGCCATCCTCGAGGGTGTGACGGAACTTCACGCCGGCATACGGGGTGACAGTCATCCCTTCTGAGAGCGTAAAGGTTTTCGCCCCTTCGCTGCGGAACTCAAGATACTGCTGACGCGCGTCGGAGTCGGCCACCTTGTTCACGTCGCCGTAGGCCACCGAGCGGCTGCTCTCGAGGTCGTGCACGTCGTAACGCAGGGCGTTGTTCCAGCTCACGCCATTTTCAAACGCCAGGCGGTGCTTCAGACCGAAGAACTGGCTGTAGCCGCCGGTCACGCCGTTATCCCCGGCTTTTGAGGAACCCTCACCGTCCAGGCGGGCGATGCCGTATTCCATTGTCAGGCTCTGCGCGTCCGTCAGGTCCAGCGTCTGACGCAGGGCGAGCATGTCGTACTGGGTGTCGTTGCCGAGTTCGGCGCGTGGGTCGCCTTTCGCCACCACGTTAAATGCCAGACCGTTGCTGCTGAGCGCCTGTGCGTTATCCGCCAGCATGTTAAAGCGGTTGCTTAACACGCGGGCTTCGCGGAACACGGTGGTCGCCTGGCTGCCGCTGATCTGCTTCAGGGCGCTGTTCAGTTCGGCGGTGGTGCCCAGGTTGAGGCTGGTGTAGAGCTCGTTGTTGGTGTAGCCCGCGTCCAGCGCCTGCGCCACGTCGCTGACGGAATCGTCCGTCACCACGTCGGTGTAGGCGTTTTTGGTCATAGTGACATCCACGTTGCCACTGGCATCGGTGGTGCCCTGGGCGTTCCACACTACGCTGGTGGACTGAATAGCGTCGGCGTTGGTGAGGTTGTCACCTTCCACCACATTATCGAACGTCACGGTGGTATCAGCCGTTCCGGCGGTAAAGCCTGTGTTGATGCCCACGCCGTTCAGGCTGGCGTTGTTCACCGTTAACTGTCCGGCGCTGCCGTCGGCATTGGTGCCGACCACGTAGCCGGAAAGGTCGAACGAGCCGGAAGCATCAGATGGCGATGACGTGCCGCCGTCAGTTTGCGGAGCAGGGGCCGGAGGTGTCATGTCCGGCTCGGTCGGCGGAGTGTAATCGAGGTAATGCACTTCATTACCGTCGGCAATCCCGTCGCCATTTGCGTCGCTGCCCTCAATGGTTTTACCATCCTGCTTGATAAAGCCGGAGCCTGTCGCGCTGTCGTCAATATTGACCGTCCCGTTATTGACGATATGACCGTTGCTGCCTAACTGGCTGAATGCGTAAGAGTTGCTGGCGTAAACATTGATGGTGCCGTTATTTTCAATCACCGCGTCGGCTTTGGCGTCCGACTCTAACTGCATCCCGACCATATTAGTCTGGGTGGTGCCTTTGGTGCCGACGTTGATGGTGCCGTTGTTGACCATCTTCGCGCTGCCGTGGGCAGACATCGCCACGTTGTTGGTTTTATCAATATTGATGGTGCCGTCGTTAATGGCTTTACTGCCGCCATTATTTTTTGACGTTGTTACCTGACCATTAATCACCCCGGTATCGCCGTTATACAGCGTGTGTCCATCCCCCCCGGTGGCGATATCGGCATCGCTGTTCACGGTGCCCCAGTTATTGAACTGCCCGGACCACAGGCCGTTATCAATCAGGGTAACGGTGCCGCCTTCCAGGTTGTTAAAGGTGCCTTTTTTATCCACGGAACCCTGCGTAATGGTTCCCGCGTTGTTTATGGTTGCTGCTGCCGTAAAGTGGATTTGGTCGATAACGCCATCCGCTTCGTTATTGAGCACCCCACTGGCGGAGTCGCCATACCACGACGTAATCGTTCCGCTGTTATTCAGGGTGCCAGCCCAGTTATGAAGGGTGTTTATCTCACCGCCAGCCTGATTATTCAGTACGGCGGATTTTTCGACGGATGCATTACTGATTTTCCCGGCATTATTCACCGTCGCCGCTGCGTCAAAACCAAGAGTCGTAATTTCACCTCCGGCTTCGTTATTGAGCACTGCACCGCTGGAAGCGCCGTTCCAGTCCGTGACAAGGCCGATGTTGGTCATGGTACTGGCCCACTGCTCAACCGATGCCATCGAACCACTGTTGTTGATAACTGAACCTGCCACCGTCGTGCCAGTTAGCCCGGTTACGGTGCCGGTGTTGTTAAACACGCCGCCATCGACCGAAACCGTTGTCGTGGTGCCGCTATTGTTAAACTCGCCAATGATATTCACCGTTCCTGTGGTGCCCTCATTGGTATAGACACCGCCCGCGTCAATGGTGACTTTGCTGATATTACCGGTGATTTCATTGGTAACATCACCATGGTTTTTGACAGCAACCATGCCGCCGCTCACGGTGCCCGCATTGCGGACATACACGGTTTCGGTGGCTGCCGGATCGGTGATGACATTTTTATCGGTGAGTGTTTCATCTGCTGCTGTAATCATGTCGCCATTGCCAGATACCATAGAGACGTTGTTATCCCTTGGGTTCCAGACATCGCTGTCCTGGCACGCTCCGTCAATACAAACTTTGCCGTAGTTAATCACGACGCTGCTGCTGTCGCTATAAAACGGCTTTCCGTAGTCAGCTTTGATATTGATGGTGCCCGTGGTGTCGTTAATTACCGTACCGCCATTGAGCGCCACCATCCCCACCAGTTGATTCTCACCTTCCTGCTCGCGGCCTTCGTCAGCCGTCAGGTTAATGGTGCCCTCGTTGATGGCGGTACCGCCGTTAAGCGCCATCATGCCGAAACCAGCATTGTTGACCGTAATGGTACCCGTGTTAGTCGCAGTGGCGTTGCCAACACCATTGCTGCTGGAACCCACGATCATTCCCGCGCTGGTGAGATACAAAGGGGAGGGTTGCCAGTAGCTGGTATCGGTGATATTGCCCTCGTCATCCAGCGTGGTTTTAAAACCATCCAGATATATATCGCCCGCGTTGATGGCGGTGCCTGTACTGGCTGCAACGCCGTAAACGCCAGCGCCTTGTAAAATAATGGTGGCGCCCTCATCGTTCACGACGGTTGCGCCATCATGAGCCAGCATGGCGTAGTAAGTCTCTTTGTACCATGCCAGAGGGAATTTATTTATTCCTCCGCCACCGGATGGTGTCAGCGTGGACGTTAACGTGATAGTCCCGCCCGCACTATTTTCAATCAGTGAAGCAGAATCACTCGCTTCCATAAGGGCGAAAGGGACACTCCCCCCTTGTTTCTCGAAGCCCGTTATCTCGCCGCTATTGGTAATATGAGCGCCATTTTCGGCACGGAACAGGGGCGTTGCACCATTAATAACAACCGAGCCTCTGTTTTCAATTGTTGAACCTTCGCCCGATGCCCGCAGGATGGCAGAATCGTAGTAGTCACTGTTGGTATTGTTTGTGAAATTAACATCGACCTCAGAATTTTCATCCAGGATAAGTGTGCCACGGTTTATCACGCTGGCGAGCGCCACATTTGTACCCATGGCGGCCTCAATGTTAATCGTCGATTTCCCGCTCAGCGTTACCGTGCTAGCACCGTTAATATTGATCCCTGTGGTTGAAACTTCATCCCTGGTGGGAGTCAGCACATAATCGATATCCAGACCGCCCGTAATTTTAGCGGTATTGCCATCCCCCTGGATGCTCAGGCCGTATACATCCGGATGCTGGCCACTGTTGCTGGTCTGGTCATCCACCAGCATATTCAGCTCGCCATCCAGAACGATATCATTGTCCGTTCCGCTGACTGTCACACCGGTAAGTTTGTCTTCGGAGGAGACCTGCTCGCCATTGCCATATCTACCACTCACACTGACGCTACCGGCAATCTCCGTGGTGGTGTTGTTGCCGGTCACATTGATCCCGGTCGCCCCACGATAAACGCCCTTGCTGTCTTTTTCGGCGTGAACGTTGATATTACCATCCAGCGTAACCTGCGAGTTATCGCCGCTAATCAGTGCGCCCGTACCCAGCAGGCTGACATCAACATCCCCTTCGTTGTCGTAAATATTCTCGCTACCTGCGATCAGAAAACCGATGGAACCAGCATCGCGAACGGTCGTCTTCCCTTTATTGGTGATCCGGCTGTTTTTGCCTTTCACCTGAACGCCGTATGCACCACCGGTGACCAGCATATTGCCGTTCTGTGTTAAGGTGGCATTATCGCCATTAATCAGCGTCCCGATGGACCCTGCGCCATCAACGCTGGCATTGCCGGTATTCGCAATTCGGGCATTATCGCCGTCGATAATGGCACCTGTTGCGCCATCGGTAATAGTCATCACCCCATCGCTGATAACCGTCACATAGTCGCCGTCGATAGACAGCGCTGCCGAGCCTGCACCGCTGGCGGTGGTGTCACCGATGTTATCGACAATCGAGTGGTCACCATTGACTTTAGCCCCGGTGCCGCCATCGGAGACGGTGACCGGGCCTTCGTTGATAACCTGGGTCCAGTCACCGTTGATGACGGAGCCGGTTGAGCCTTCGCCGCTGACGGTGGTGGTACCCTTGTTATCCAGCAGGGTGTTATCGCCGTCGATAATCATGCCGGTACCGCCGCCGGTGACGGTGGCATCGCTGGACACGGTGGTTTTGGTGTTGTCGCCGGAAATCAGTGCCCCGGTTGCACCGTCGACGGTGGAGTTACCGGAAATGGTGTTAGTCGTACCATCGCCGCTGATCACAATGCCCGTCGCGCCATCGCTGACGTGAGTGTCACCGCTAAGCGTATTTACCGTTTTATCACCGGTGATAATCGCACCGATCTCTTCTTCACCGCTGATATCCAGCCCGCGATCGCTGGTGTTGGTGGTGCTGTCACCGGTGACAACCTGTGTATTGTTGCTGGCGAAAATCAGGTAACCCCGGCTGTCATATTTCCAGTAATGGCCGTTTGGCTGTGTGCCTTCAATGACGGCTGCGTTGTCATTAGTGACGTTCCAGCCGGTGACATTCAGCGTTTTCCCCTCGCGGGTGGTGAGTTGCCACTGTTTATCCTGCTCTGAATAACTAAGCGTGGCTTCGCCGAGGTGCGTTCCATCGACCAGTTTGAGATCGTCAAACGAGAGGGTTTCCTGACCTTTATCCAGCGCCACACCATTGCTGAATGTCGTGACGCCGGTATCGGGTTCAGGCGGCGTGGGGGTGTCATCATCGTCCGGAACGGGCGGAGGAGTAGGGGTATCGCCGCCGTCATCATCCGGATCGGGGGGCGTTGGCGTACTGGAGGACGAACCGTGGGAATCGTTGTCATCATGAAATGCGACAGCCACACCCGTGGCAATCGCTGCGGCGCCTCCGGCGATCCAGAGTAACGCGTCATCGTTGTCGTCCGTCTTGCATTGCAGGCTGACTTTCTTCTGCTCTTCCTGACTTAAAGAGGCAATGTTTTCCGGACACGTTGAGGCATCATTGATATCTGCCTCCTCAGCGAAGGCAGGCAGCGCGCTGGACTGCAACGCAATTGCAATACAGACAGAGAGTAGGTTCTTTTTCATTGTTTTTACGTCCTTGTAACAGGGAAAATAATACGATCCCTGATTAATGGAAATAGAGGTGATTGGGTCAAAATTATATTTATTATATTTATATTGGACAGGTCAGGGAAGGCAGGGCCGGATGGTCTGGGCGGGGTTAATAGCGTGTATTTATTGTTTGAAAAAGTGAATATTCTGACAGAACAGGGTGTTGTAGGGATTTGCTTAAGCATTTCATGTATGCATTAAGTTTTCCTTGTTTGTGATTGTAGAATTAATCATTAATTTTATTCTGTAAGTCGTGACATAGACATCCCCGGACGGGCAGTCATTATTGATTGCATGAATCAATGTCGGGGATAATTGATATATCACCTTAATGAAATACGTCGGGTTATCATGATAAATAATGATTAAAGCCTGGATACGGGCACAGGCTTTATAAGAGTGAGAGAGTAGCAGGCCGGATAAGCGGAAGCGCCATCTGGCGAGAAGGGGGTGCATCAGCGCCCCCGGTGTGTTCTCAGAACGCTTTTTTGAAATTTAGCATCAAGCCCTTGTCGCTGATACCGTCCTCTTTCCACTGATAGGCATCCAGATGCATTGAGGTATCATTGCTGCTGAACTTAACGCCCACCGTTGCCAGACCGTTCACGCCGCCGCCTTTCTGCCCGTCATCCAGGCTGAACTGCTGGCCTGCCGCACCCTGCAGTGAAGCGGTGCGCTGGCTCTTGCTGTAGCTCAGGTTCGGGCCACCTTCCAGTGTCATACTGGCGCTCCAGCCGTTTTTACCTGCATAGTCCAGCTTCAGACCCGCCACAGAATCCACCGCCGTTTCGCTGCCTGCGTTCATCGTCAGGTTAAAATCACCCGCGCTGCGCTCGCGGTAGCCATCCTCGAGGGTGTGACGGAACTTCACGCCGGCATACGGCGTAACGGTCATGCCTTCAGAGAGCGTAAAGGTTTTCGCGCCTTCGCTGCGGAACTCGAGGTACTGCTGACGCGCGTCGGAGTCGGCCACTTTGTTCACGTCGCCATAAGCCACCGAGCGGCTGCTGTCGAGGTCGTGCACGTCGTAACGCAGGGCGTTGTTCCAGCTCACGCCGTTTTCAAACGCCAGGCGGTGCTTCAGGCCGAAGAACTGGCTGTAACCGCCGGTGACGCCGTTATCCCCGGCTTTTGAGGAACCGTCGCCGTCGAGACGCGCGATACCGTACTCCATTGTCAGGCTCTGCGCGTCCGTCAGGTCCAGCGTCTGACGCAGGGCCAGCATGTCGTACTGGGTGTCGTTACCCAGCTCGGCACGCGGGTCGCCTTTTGCCACCACGTTAAATGCCAGACCGTTGCTGCTGAGCGCCTGGGCGTTATCCGCCAGCATGTTAAAGCGGTTGCTTAACACGCGGGCTTCGCGGAACACCGTGGTCGCCTGGCTACCGCTGATCTGCTTCAGGGCGCTGTTCAGTTCGGAGGTGGTGCCCAGGTTGAGGCTGGTGTACAGCTCGTTGTTGGTGTAGCCCGCGTCCAGCGCCTGCGCCACATCGCTGACCGAATCGTCCGTCACCACGTCGGTGTAGGCGTTTTTGGTCATGGTGACATCCACGTTGCCACTGGCATCGGTGGTACCTTGGGCGTTCCACACCACGCTGGTGGACTGGATAGCCTCGGCGTTGGTGAGGTTGCCGCCCTCCACCACATTATCGAACGTCACGGTGGTATCGGCAGTGCCCGCGGTAAAGCCGGTGTTGATAGCCACACCGTTCAGGCTGGCGTTGTTCACCGTTAACTGTCCGGCGCTGCCGTTCGCACTGGTGCCGACGACGTAGCCGGAGAGAGTATAAGAACCAGTAGAATTCACAGAAGAGGACGTGCCGCCGTCTGCCTGTGCAGACTGACAAGTGCCGCCAATACAAATGGTGCCGTAGTTAACCATGGAACTGCTGCTATCGATGTAGAACGGCTTGCCGTAGCTGGCATTGATATTGATAATACCCGTCTCGTCGTTAACCACCTTGCCGCCGTTCAACGCCACCATCCCGACCAGTTGGTTCTCATCGATCCCCGTTGCGTCTGCGTCAGCGTTCAGCGTAATAGTGCCCTGGTTAATGACGCTACCGCCGTTAAGCGCCATCATGCCGAAACCGGCGTTGTTGACGGTAATGGTACCCGTGTTAATGGCGGTGGCGTCGCCTTTACCGCTGTCGGTAGAGCCGGCGATCATTCCGGAACTGGTGAGATACAGAGAGGATGGCTGCCAGTAGCGGGTGTCGGTGATGGTGCCATTGCCATCAAGCGTGGTTTTATATCCATCCAGAGAGATATTGCCCGCGTTGATGGCGGTGCCTTTACTGGCGGAAACACCATAAACGCCCGCACCCTGTAAGGTAATGGTCGCACCTTCATCGTTCATGACGGTTGCGCCATTCTCGGCCAGCATTGCGTAGTAGGTATCGCCGAACCACACAAGAGGGTAATCGTACATTCCTTCTCTGGAGAATGGCGTCAGCGTGGACGTTAACGTGATATTCCCGCCCGTACTATTTTCAATCAGCGAGCCAGTTTCAGTGGCTTCCATGAGGGAAACAGGGGCACTATTTTTCTGGCTCTCGGTGGCAGTCACCTCACCGCTATTGATAATATGTGCACCTTCTTTGGCGCGGAAGAGGGGGGTTGCACCTTTTAGGTTCACCGAGCCTTTATTTTCTATCGTCGAATCTTTGCCTGACGCCAGCATAATGGCGACGTTGTTATAATAGGACGAAGGGATGGACTCAAAGTCCACATTGACTGTGGAGCTTTCGTCAAGAATGAGCGTACCTCGGTTTTGCACGTTGGCAAGCGTGACGGAAGCCCCTTTATAGGCACTGGCGTAAATGTTCGACTTACCGCTCAGCGTTACCGTACTGGCACCATCTATGTTTATGCCTGCCACCCCGGAGATATAGTCGTCAGGTCGGATCGAGTAATTGATATTAACGCCGCCCGTGATTTCAGCCGTATTGCCGTCGCCCTGAATATTCAGTCCATAGAGATACATGAATTGTGCTCTCTGATCAGACTGGTCATTCATTGTGATATCTATTTTACCGTCCAGAACGATATCATTATCCGACCCTCTCACCGTTACACCGATCAATTTGTCGCGATAGTTGACCTTATCACCACTGCCAAAGGTACTGCTCATGCTGACGTTACCGGAAATCACCGTGGTGGTGTTGTCGCCAGTCACATTGATACCGGTAGCCCCGCGGTAAACGCCGTCGCTGTCTTTTTCAGTGTGAACGTTAATATTACCGTTCAGATTAGCTTGAGTGTAATCGCCATTAATTAACGCTCCGGTACTGTTCAGGCTGACATCAATATCCCCTTCGTTATCATAAGTATTCTGTTCGCCTTCAATAAGAAAACCTATAGAGTTAGCATCGCTAACCGTCGTATTTCCTTTATTGATAACATGGCTGTTTTTGCCTTCTGTCCGAATACCGTTGGCGCCACCCGTGACCAGCATCTCGCCGTTCTGCGTAATAGTTGCGTTATCGCCGTTAACCAGCGTTCCCGTTGAGCCGGCCCCGTTAACGCGCGTTTTGCCGGTATTGACGATAGTCGCATTGTTACCTTCTACCCTGGCGCCAATGGCTCCGCCACTCAAATCCAGCTCGCCTTCACTGTTAATAACAGCATTGTCACCGTCGACAAACAGACCTGTTGACCCTGCACCGCTGGCGGTGGTGTTGCCGATATTGTCAACGGTCGCGCTGTCACCGTTGATTTTCGCTCCGGTACCGCCGTCGGAGACAGTGACCGTACCCTCGTTGGTGGCGTGCGTGTTGTTACCGTTAATGATCGAACCCGTTGATCCTTGGCCGCTGACGGTAGTCGTCCCTTTGTTATCCACGAGCGTATCGTCGCCGTCGATAACCATGCCGGTGCCACCGCCTGTGACGGCGATATCTCCAGCAATAGAGGTTTTGGTATGGTTGCCGGAAATCAGCGCGCCGATCGCGCCATCAATGGTGGACCTGCCGGAAATGGCGTTAGTAGTGCCATCGCCGCTAATCACAATGCCCACCGCGCCATCGCTGACGTGGGTATCGCCGCTGAGCGTATTGATGTTTTTATCGCCGGAAATAATCGCACCAATCTGTTTTTGGCCGCTGATTTCCAGCCCGCGATCGCTGGTGTTAGTCTTGTTGTCGCCGGTGATAATCTGTGTGTTGTCGCGGGCAAGAATCAGATAACCCCGGCTGTCATATTTCCAGTAGAGGTTGCTGTCCTTCTGGTAACCTTCAATAACGGCCGCGTTGGTGTCGGTGACATTCCAGCCGGAAACAGCCAGCGTTTTGCCGTCCGGGGTGGTGACTTGCCACTGGTCATCCTGCCCTGAATAGCTAAGCGTGGCTTCACCGAGCTGCGTTCCGTCGACCAGTTTGATATCGTCAAACTTGAGGGTGTCCTTGCCTCTGTCCAGCGTAACACCGTTGCTGAAGATGGTGACGCGGGTATCGGGTTCCGGCGGTGCTGGCGGCGTCGGTGGTTCAGGAGGTGACGGCGGCGCTGGCGGCGTCGGTGGTTCAGGGGGTGACGGTGGCGCTGGCGGCTCAGGTGGTGCAGGTGGTGCAGGTGGCGTCGGGGGGCCCGGCGGTGATGGGGGCGGAGGCGTTACGTCGGACGATGTATGGTTGGGATCATGGTCATTATAGACGACGATGCCAACGCTGCTTGCAATGGCTGCCACGCTTGCGCCCAGCCAGAGCAACACGTCATCGTTATTCTCATCTTTCTGACACTTCAGGCTGAGCTTTTTTTGTTCGTCCTTGCTCAGGGACGCGATATTGTCCGGGCACGTTGACGCGGAATTTAAATCACTCTCCTCGGCGTACGCAGAGAGCGCGCTGGATTGCAACGCGAGAGCAATACATACGGAAAGTATGCTTTTTTTCATTGTATGACATCCTTGTTATGGTGCGGATTAATGCTTTTGCGAAATAGAGAGTGTTGGGGCATTCTGATAATAAATAGTATATTTATGGAAGGGCGGGCAGGGAAGGTGGGGTGAATAGCTTGAATATCAATGAATGCTTCCTATCCATTATTAATATTTATGAATTTTAAGAAAAAACAAGAAGTTAAATGGAATTAATAATTTGTTATCTGAATGTGTTAAGTTTTTCTTTTGTGCGATTTTAGAATAAATAAATTATCAGCTTATGGTAGGTGCGTTAAACGAACTAAAATGCCTCGTTATTATTTAATTTATGAATTAATAGTGAAAGAAAGAATATAACGTCTTAATTAAATGCGAAGCGTTACTGCACTCCGTATTACATGGCCCGCACGGTAAACGCCAGACAGCAAAAATACCGCTTAAGTTTCCTTAAGCGGGATTTTCTGAATTTGGCTCCTCTGACTGGACTCGAACCAGTGACATACGGATTAACAGTCCGCCGTTCTACCGACTGAACTACAGAGGAATCGGTTTGGAGGCCTATCTTAGCGAGCCAGAAAGTTTTGTCAAACCCGATCTTAGTGGGCAGAGTTCAATTGCTGAATCTGTACGCAGTTTGTTGTCTTTGCACACATCTTTTTATGGAAAATACTTTGCAGGATGAGGAATTCTCACTCATCATTTGAAATGGAGTTTCAACTTTATCTCTTTAAGGTCCATTTTGAACGTCACTGCCGCTTTACGTCAGGCCGTCATGCGAACGCCCTGGTATGCCAAACGAAAAAGTTACCGTGTTCTGTTCTGGCGTGAAATCACCCCGCTTGCCGTGCCCATCTTTCTGGAAAACACCTGCGTCCTGCTGATGGGGGTGCTGAGCACGTTCCTGGTGAGCTGGCTGGGTAAAGAGGCGATGGCCGGAGTAGGACTGGCCGACAGCTTCAACATGGTCGTCATCTCTTTCTTTGCCGCGATCGATCTGGGGACCACGGTGGTCGTTGCCTTTAGCCTGGGCAAGCTCGACCCTAAGCGTGCACGCGAGGCGGCCCGCCAGTCGTTGATGATCATGACCATCTTCTCGATTATTCTGGCGGCAGTGATCCACTATTTCGGTAAAGAGATCATCGATATTGTCGCCGGCGACGCGAATAACGCGGTTAAAGGGATGGCGCTAACCTACCTCGAGATGACCGTCCTGAGCTATCCGGCGGCGGCAATAGCCCTGATCGGCAGCGGGGCGTTACGCGGGGCCGGGAATACTAAAATTCCGCTGCTCATTAACGGCGGGATGAACATCCTCAATATCATCATCAGTAGCATCCTCATTTATGGCATTTTCTCCTGGGACGGACTGGGCTTTATCGGCGCCGGACTGGGGCTGACTATCTCCCGTTATATTGGTGCCATTGCGATTATTGTGGTGCTGATGGTGGGCTTCAATCCTGCGCTGCGCATCTCGCTAAAAAGTTACTTCCGCCCGTTCAATTTCGCCATTATCTGGGAAGTGATGGGCATCGGCATTCCGGCCAGCATCGAATCGGTGCTGTTTAACAGCGGGAAGCTGCTGACCCAAATGTTTGTGGCGGGCATGGGGACGGACGTGATCGCCGGTAACTTTATTGCCTTTTCCATCGCATCTCTGATTAACCTGCCGGGTAACGCTCTCGGGTCGGCGTCGACGATCATTACCGGCAAGCGGCTGGGTAAGGGGCAGATTTATCAGGCAGAACGTCAGTTGCGTCACGTGTTTTGGCTCTCGACGATTGGCCTGACGCTGATTGCCTGGGGCTCGGCCCCGTTTGCCGGGCTGCTGGCCTCGTTTTATACCCGGGAAGATGACGTTAAAGAGGTGGTGAAAATCCTTATCTGGCTGAATGCCGCATTTATGCCGATCTGGGCGGCATCCTGGGTGCTGCCTGCGGGCCTGAAAGGGGCAAGGGATGCCCGCTTTGCGATGTGGGTATCGATGCTGGGAATGTGGGGCTGCCGCGTTGTTGCGGGTTACACCCTGGGGATCATGCTTGGGATGGGGGTGGTCGGCGTCTGGCTGGGGATGTTCCTCGACTGGGCCGTGCGCGGGGTGCTGTTCTACTGGCGCATGGTCAGCGGACGCTGGCTGTGGAAATACCCGCGTGAAAAGAATAAAACCGAGAAAAAGGCCGATGTCAGCCTGACAAATGCACAAAGTGGAGAATAAATCAGCAAACGATCTATTTTACGCATTCAGCCTTTGACATCGGGAGGGGCCATCGATAATATGCGCCCCGTTCACACGATTCCTCTGTAGTTCAGTCGGTAGAACGGCGGACTGTTAATCCGTATGTCACTGGTTCGAGTCCAGTCAGAGGAGCCAAATTCAGAAAAGCCCGCTTAAGGAAACTTAAGCGGGCTTTTTGCTGTCTGCGTGTCGCTGAAGATACCGGGCGCGTGGCCCGGCGGATAAGGTCAGGCAGCCTGCACGCGAATGGGCGCCGTTGCGGCGAAAAGCCACGGACGCGCATCGCTGTCCACCAGCGGGGAGAGCGCTTCCCGAACCTGCTGATGATAATCGTCGAGCCACTGCTTATCCTGGTCGCTCAGTAAATGCATGTCGACCTGACTCAGATCGATGGGTATCAGCGTCAGGGAAGCAAAGCGGCAAAAACCGGGCTGGCTTTCGACAATCTCAACCTGATTTTCGATACGAATCCCATGGCTGTCGGCCTGATAATAACCGGGTTCGATGGTCATAATATTCCCGGCCACCAGCGGCCACGGATTGACTTTTTTCGCGATACGGTGAGGGTTCTCATGGATCAACAGCTGATGTCCCACGCCATGTCCGGTGCCGTGATCGTAATCCAGACCCATCTCCCAAAGCGCCCGGCGTGCAAATGCGTCCAACTGATGCCCCTGGCTGCCTGACGGGAACTGCAGGGTAATGAGCGATAAAAAGCCCTTCAGCACCGCCGTATAGTGCAAACGTTGTTGTGCATCCCGTCTGCCATACGACAGGGTGCGCGTGGCGTCAGTGGTGCCATTGGGGTACTGTCCCCCAGAGTCGTTAAGATAAAAATCGCCGCTGGTGATGGCCTTATTGGTCGCCACGCTGGCGTGGTAATGACACATTGCCGCATTACTCGCCGACGCGGAGATGGTGGCAAAACTCTGCTCGATAAAGCCCGGCTGCTCTGCGCGAAATGCCAGCTGTTTTTCCTGCGCTTCCAGTTCGGTGAGCGGGTGACCCGCGGCTTCGCGCTGCGGAACTTCCTGTGCCAGCCACGCCAGGAAGTTAACCCAGGCGGCGCCATCATAATGATGCGCTTCGCGGTAGCCCGCCAGCTCAACGGGGTTTTTATGCGCTTTCATAAGCGTAATGGGGTCGGTCTGCCAGAGAATGTGCCCATGAGGTTCAATCGCAAAGCGCAGCGCGACAGGCGCGGATTCCGCGTCCAGCCAGATACGTTTGCCGTCTGACATCTGCTGAATGCGCTTAATAAAATCATCCTGAGGTGAAATAACCATCCCGCCGATCGCCGATGGGGGCAGCCCGGTAAGCTTATCGCCGTTCACAAACCACTCCACGCCGCCGTCACGCGCAAGCAAGGCAAAGGAGAGGGGAACGGGACTTGTCGGGATATCTGCGCCACGCACGTTCAGCAGCCAGGCGATATTGTCCGGCAGGGTGATCGCCAGATAGTCAGCCTCTTTTTCGGCCAGACACTGGGCAACACGCTGACGCTTTTCTTCGCTGCTTTCACCGCTCACGGACACCGGCATTTCACGAATCAACCCTGCGGGCGGGGCAGGGCGATCCGTCCAGAGCGTATCAAAAGGCGAGGCTGCCAAAGGCACCAGCTCGCACGGCGTTTGCGTCAGTGCCGTATAGTCGCTGTTAGTCAGCAGCAAGGGTTCAAAGGCGATACGCGTGCCGGCGGTGACGTTTTCCTGCAACCAGGCGGCCAGCGGTTCGTTATGCAGATGATGGATTTCAAACGCATCCGTGTCGACCTGAACCCGCGCCTGCACCTGATAACGCCCGTCAACAAACAACAGCGCGCGATCTTTTAAAATTAACGCCAGCCCCGCAGAGCCGTCAAAGCCTGTCAGCCACGCCAGTTTCTCATCGAAAGGGGCGCAGTACTCGCTTTGCCAGGCGTCGGCACGCGGGACGATCATACCGTCAAGTCGGTTATCCTCAAGCCATGTACGCAGGCTGTTTAGCGGTGATGTGGAGTGCATGTTTTTTCCTTATTGTTATTAACGGAACGGCGGCTCGTTGAAGGTACGCAGCTTGCGTGAATGCAGTTTGTCGCCTTCCGCCCGCAGCAAATCAATGGCGCGGATACCAATTTGCAGGTGCTCGGAAATTGCCCCTTCGTAGAAACGGTTGGCCTGCCCGGGGAGCTTAATTTCGCCGTGTAGCGGCTTATCGGACACACACAGCAGCGTGCCGTAAGGGACACGGAAGCGATAGCCCTGGGCGGCAATGGTGGCACTTTCCATATCAATGGCCACGGCGCGGCTGAGGTTAAATCGCAGGGCGGAGGCAGAATAACGCAGCTCCCAGTTGCGATCGTCGGTAGTGACGACGGTGCCGGTGCGCAGGCGCTGTTTGACCTCTTCACCCGGCATGCCGCTCACCGTTTTGGTGGCGTCATACAGGGCGCGCTGCACTTCGGCAATGCTCGGAATAGGGATGTCTGGCGGCAGCACCGCGTCCAGCACATGGTCATCACGCAGGTAGGCATGCGCCAGCACATAGTCACCAATCAGCTGGCTTTCACGCAGCCCGCCGCAGTGGCCAATCATCAGCCAGACGTCCGGACGTAATACCGCCAGATGATCGCAAATGGTTTTGGCATTCGACGGACCCACGCCAATATTAATCAGCGTGATCCCCTGACCATCAGCCGTAATCAGGTGCCAGGCGGGCATCTGATGTTTTTTCCAGGCCAGATCGGAAATCGCCTGCTCGGGGGCCTCGGTTTCTGCGGTGATCCAGATCCCTCCCGCACAGGACAGCGCGACATACGGGCTGTCCGGGTCGAGGATTTGGCTGCAACCCCAGCGGACAAACTCGTCAACATAGCGGGTATAGTTGGTGAACAAAACAAAAGGCTGGAAATGTTCGACCGGCGTGCCGGTATAGTGACGCAGACGGGCCAGCGAGAAATCTACCCGACGGGCGTCAAAATGCGATAGGGGCGAAAATTCCGCAGGGTGGTAAATCCCATCGGCGGTCTCATCACCAATCTGCGACAGCTCGGTGGTCGGGAAATGGCGCGTCAGCCCCGCGCTCATCGAACGGTCCAGCGTTAAGGCCGAACCATCGATAACGTACGGATAGGGAATTTCATGCATCGAGGGTTCAACGGTGATATGCGCACCATAATCCTGATACAAAAGCGTGAGTTGCTCTTCGAGATAGGCGCGGAACAGTGCTGGACGTGTGACGGTGGTCGAATAGCAGCCCGCGTGGGTAAATCGGGCATAGGCGCGTGTTTTAGGATTGGTGGTTGAACTCCCGTCCCAGGTCACGGACAGTGACGGATAAACAAAAAGGCCGCTATTTCTGGCCTTTTCATCAGGAAGCGTCCCGTTTTCAATGTATTCACTGATGGCACTGCGCAGGGCGTTGACGGACTGTTCGTACAACGCCTCCAGCGTTTCCAGTGCCTGAGCCGGGGTCAGGCTATTGCCCTTATTATTCATCTCTGTCTCCTTGGTTCCACAGGTGTGCGGCTTACCCGATAGTATGTCACACGATTGTGAAACAAAAGTCAGAGATCAGGATGGGCTGTCTTTCATAAACATCGCGGTGAGCGCCGAGAGCAGACAGCCCGCCAGCAGATAGACCGCCACGCTGCGCCAGTCTCCTCCTGAGAAGGTCACCAGTGCCGCCGCAATAAACGGCGTGAATCCACCGCCCACCACGCTGGCAACCTGATATCCGACCCCCGCGCCGCTGTAACGGTAGCGCGCCCCGAACATCTCGGTGAACATCGGCTGTTGCACACATACCACCATGTCATGAGCGATATTCGCCAGCATAATGGCGAAAAACACAATCCAGAAGAGCGATTGTGCCTCCAGGGCCATAAAGAACGGCCAGGCGCTGAAGGTACCAATCAGCGCGCCAGTGATGTACACCCGACGTCGACCAAAACGGTCGGCAAGCCAGGCAAAGCAAGGGATGGTCAGACAGCTAATCCCGCCCACCAGCAGACCAATATTGAGGAACAGCTCCCGGGGCAGTCCGAGATTTTGCGTAGAGTAGTTGAGGGCAAATGCCGTCACGATATACATCGTCAGCAGTTCGCAAAGGCGCAGGGCGATAATCTTTAAAAACGCGCCAGGATGCTGAAGTAACGCTTCCATTACCGGCAGCCGTTGTTTAACGACCGGCTGCTCGCGCTGCTGTTGCTCGAACTCGGTCGACTCTTCCATTCCGGTTCGGATCCACAGCGCAATAATGACGAGCAGGATGCTAAACAGGAACGGGATACGCCAGCCCCAGCTCAGGAATTGTGCGTCGGTGGTGTAGTGGCTCACCAGAGAAACTAGCCCGGTGGAGAGCAAGAGGCCCACGCCGTAACCCACCTGTACGCCACTACTGTAGAAGGCTCTTTTGTGGCGGGGCGCGCTCTCCACGGATAACAGCGCCGCGCCGCCCCATTCACCGCCAACGGCAAAACCCTGTATGGCGCGTAACGTCACCAGCAGGGCGGGTGCCCACCAGCCAATCGCGGCAAACGAGGGCAATAGCCCGATAAGCGCCGTGGCGATGCCCATCATCCAGACCGTGAGCATCAGCATTCTTTTACGCCCGAGGCGGTCGCCGAAATGGCCGAAAATCACCCCGCCGAGCGGGCGAAACAGAAAACCTACGCCGAAGGTGGCAAAGGCCGCCAGCGTACCCATTGCGGGGCTAATCTGTGGGAAAAACTCCCGATTAAAGACCAGTGCGGCCGTGATGCCATAAAGCAGAAAATCGTACCAGTCGACGACGGCGCCCGCGAAGCTACCCAGTGCGGCGCGGCGCGCGCGATGAAGTGAAGGTGTCTCCTCGTTGGCACGATCGGAGATGAGGGTGGTGTCCATAGTTGTCCTGTCTGTACTGATTTTTAATTATTGGTATAAGAAAAGGTCACTCACGTTGCCTCCGTCCTATAAACGGAATTGATGAGACTACCGCGATGGTGGGCTGGTGAAAACAATTTTATCTTTCCAGAAGGCGCTAAATAAACCGGACCTAAACCCGACCGCAGAATTATCGACCCGGCGCGTCGTGCAGCCGAATGATTGGGTTACAGTAACCTCACTTAATCAGGGGGGAATGATCGATGCGACGCATTTTGGCTTTAATGGGAACGTTACTGGTTTTATTTGCGCTGCCGCTTCGCGCGGAACCTGGCGTCTATGGTGAACAACGCATTGCCGGCTGGTGGGAGGCAATCAGTAACGATGTGTCGCAAACCTGGCATGAGCCACAGTATTACGATCTCTATGTCCCTTTTTTGAGCTGGCATGCCCGGTTCATGTATGACAAAGAGAAAACAGATAACTACAACGAAATGCCTTCAGGCGGAGGCCTCGGCGTATCGCGTTATACTGACGAAGGCAACTGGAGTGCGCTCTTCGCTATGATGTTTAAAGATTCTCATAACGAATGGCAACCTGCGGTGGGCTATGGATGGGAAAAAGGCTGGTATCTGGATAATGCGAAGGATTTTCGCCTCGGTCTGGGCGCGGCCGCCGGGATTACAGCGCGGGATGATTTTGCCAATTACGTCCCGCTACCCTTTATTTTTCCGCTCTTCTCTGCGGGATATAAGCGTGTCAATGTTCAGTTCACCTATATACCTGGCACTTACAATAACGGCAACGTCTTGTTCGCCTGGATGCGTGTCGGCTTTTAACCGGCCTACAGCGTGATCACTTTTTTGATGTACACGTTAGACAGCGCCAGCATGGAGATGAGCACGGAGCTGATAAACGTCAGCGCAATCAACAGTAGTTTGGTCGTGAGCGACGTAATGGGGATCAGCGCGGCCAGCAGATGGAAAACAGAGTAGTGCAGTATATACACCCCGGTCATCGTTTTGCTGATCGCCGCCAGCATGGCCTCTTTCACTTCACGGTTTTTACGAAACCGGACGCCGTTGGCTGCAATCACCAGGGCGACAATCAAAATATAAATTTGTGACCCGGTCAGAATAAAAGCGTTTCGGTCGGCCTTAAACAGCGCGAAGAAAAAGTGACGTTCGTAAAACCAGGTGAACAGATAAATAAACGGAATAGAAATCATGGCCGTATTGATGACGCGCTTACGGTTTAGCCATGCCGCGATGGACGGATCGCAGAACAGTTGCCCGGTCAGATAAAACAGCAGCCAGGTCCAGAGACGGTATTGCGGCGGTAACGAAAAGAGATGCGCTTCAGGATACAGCGCGGAGAGCAGGTCGTAACCGTAAGAAAAGAGCAGCAGAACAGCGATGACCCCCATAAACAGGCGTCGCCTCTGGCTTAACCACTCCAGCAGAGGATGAAAGGTGTAAATCACCAGAAAAGCGAAAACAAACCAGGGCTGAATGAGATATCCGCGCTGGTAAGGCTCCCAGACATAATAAATCGTCACCCAGAACAAAAAGACGGTAACCAGTTTTTTGATTTTATCGAGCTGCCAGCCGGAACCGTGTCGGGACTGCGCGTCGAGATAACCGGCGACGACAAAGAACAACGGAGTGGCGATGGTGGAAATAAAGGTCAGAAAACCCAGGATCCAGTGATAATCGTAGTCATAACGATCCCAGGTATTGTAGAGGGTAAAAAACGTCACCGCCGTCATGCAACCCAGCGTTTTAATGATGTGAAGCCCGGTCGTGTTCATTGTGGTTGAGCCTATCCTCACGTTGGAAATCGGGATGATCCGTTGCGCGTGGATTGTAACAAATTCGGCGGCGAACGCCTGTCGTTAATTGCCATCGTAAGAAGCCAGGAAACCAGGAAGCCAGGGGAAGGGCGCAGAAAAGCAAAAAGCCTGCACAGTTTCCTGAGCAGGCTTTTCTAAATTTGGCTCCTCTGACTGGACTCGAACCAGTGACATACGGATTAACAGTCCGCCGTTCTACCGACTGAACTACAGAGGAATCGTGTGAACGGGGCGCATATTATCGACGTCAGTGTCGGTTGTCAAAGGGGAGAATCGCTTATCTTGATCGTTTGCTGACAAAACAAACAAATTCCCCCTTTCCACAACGAATTATCGGGATAAATGCAGAAACCACCTCAGAGGGAAGGGCCTTATCACTTTAACGCCTTCTGTTCACAACAGAATGAAACGGTAAGACAACTGTCCGCATAGCCTGGGGAAGTGAAAGGCCGGAAGATTTACGCATAATCATCCAGATAGACGTTCAGGGTATCACGGATACTCTTGAGCGTTTCCACGCTGGCTATTTCACACATGTTCAGAAGTGGCGTGGAGGCGAGGGCTTTATCAATAGCGGCGCGTGCCAGATCATCTGCAACTTCGTTGAGTTCATACGACCAGATCTCTTTCGCATATTCCACCAGAAGGGTGGAATGGGGTGACTTTTTCATTTCGGCACTAAGGCCTGCATTATCGAAGATATGCTTGATTTTATGGCTGTGGGGGTGAAGTTTTTCAGGTACGGTGATAATGACTCTGCTGGACTCCTGCAGCTCTTTCGACAAGTGATCGGCTAATGTGCCGAGTAACTGGCAAATCGTCTCTTCATGATCAAAGAACGCTTTTAGCTTAACGGTGACGGTCTCAAGTGCGCTGGTAATGAGGCTATTTTTGATGCTTTCTGCATTATTAACGAATTTTGCCAAATCCTGAATAGCGAAGGCCATGCCAGAGACATAGCCTTCAGTCCAGGCTTGATTGCGCAGCTCATCCGCAACACTTTGCGCTTCGCGAACTATTTTGCGGGCATGACGCCGGGCGTGCTCATAAATTTGATTATAAGTATGATAGGCAACAATCTCGTGACTCTTAATTATTTTTTTATTACTGGTGCCAGGAACATTTTTAATAGTGATTTGCTTAAGCATAATCAAAAGCCCATTTTAATACAGAAAGTGATTTGTCGAGATTGCCATATGAAGTCTTGCTGTATTCAAAGGACGAAGGAAAAACAAGTTTTAAGCGGTCCCGCAAAACAGGCGGCAATATCTGAATGGCAAGGAAATAAATAAAATCTGCGCCAGCATGGGTGATAATCTCATCACTGAGCATCGCCTGATCAGGGACGGTTGCTGAGGCTTGCAGTGGAATCGGCAGACAAAGGAATTCTCTCTCTTTGGCGCTTAATTTCTTCATGCGTAAGGGTGTGCGTATCAGATGAGCTGATAATAATTTCAAGCCAATCATAAAAGCGGCCTGCTTAATTTTGTTCCAGTTAATAATGAACAGGCTGACGGGCAGGCTCTCAAATATATCCTCATTTGAAAAGGAAATCCTTTCGCACTGATCCAGTATGAAGTGATTCTTAAAGTAATTCGCAGAGGATACGTAGGGCAGCGCGAGCCAGCTGTTATCACAATAACGGACTGGATTATAAAGAATATCAATCAGAGCGGCATAGTAACGCATGATAAATCCCTAAGAATATCATTGTAAGAGAAACACTTGAGGATATAACTCCTCAAGTGTTGTTACTCTTGAACGGACTCTATAACGTCATCGTTTTTCGTCTGTGCTTTCTTTCGCTGAAAACCAAAAAAAACACAAATCAGGCCGAACAGCAGCACGAATAAAGCCCCTGCCGGATAGATCCAGACTGGCATTGATTGAGCCGGTTTACTGGGCCTTATCACGGTATTTTTCTTAAAGATAACGACTGAGATATCCTCATAGAGAATTGAACTTAAGCTGTTTTTTATCAATCGCTTAATTTTATCAATATATTCAGCTTCATTGATGGCATTCGTGTAGATAATCAGCACAGATGCCGAAGGGGGAGCCGGGTTTTCATCAGAATCGCCTTTTATCGGGTAACTAAGATGCACCCTGGCCATTGTAACGTTATCCAGCTCCCGTATCGTCTGCCCAAGTCTTTGCTCAATAGATGATATCAGGCGTACTCTCTCCCCTAATGGTGTTGAGACCATCGAATCAGCCGGAAACTGATCGGCAACTTCAACATGTTCGGCCGAAGGCAAATTATAGGCATTGAGCAACTCCACAGAGTCACTTAAATAATTTTTATCGACACGAACAGAGAAAATACCTTTATCGCCTTTAACTTTTTGCGCATCAATATTGTTCTGCTCAAGAAGTGCTACGATCTCATTCGCCTGACGCTCAGAAATATTCGATACCAGTTCACTGTCGCAACCGCTTAATGTAAACAGGCAAAGGAAAAGCATAAATCTGAGAAGTCGCTTTATGATCATGTCTTAACCAGAGTTTCAATGGCAGCAACACCTTTTCTGGCTAATGTGCTGCATAAGTTAACATCCAGCGTATAAACAGAAAGCTGTTGTTGCCAGTAGGCGAGCTTTTGTGGATCGCTGGTGACGAGTGGATCGGTGAGAGCAGAGTATATTTTTTCCCGAGTAAATTGATTCGAAACAGCCTGCTCAGCCACGGCTTCTCTGAATCTATCCTCAAGTGAAACAACTGAAATACTGGGGAATTCTGTCCCTGCTAACTGACTATCAAAGGCATTTCTATCAATGCTACCAACAGCATGTATTGGGCTGACTGACACTGTTAACTCCACATTTATTTGTAGTTAGCAATAATAGACTGGTCGATATCACGGAATGCCTTCACGACGTTTGATTGGGCATTTCGGTATAAAGTATAGGAGGACAGAGCCGACTGATATTGAGCCAATAGTTTAGGGTCGGAAGGGTTGCCTTGTAAGGCAGCCAGCGCTTCAGTCAACGTTTGTTGAAGAGAAGCCACACCTACATCAAAATTATTAGATAGCTGTTCAATGTAACGACCATCTGAACCGTTATCGACAGGCGTAATAACAGGCGTATTTGAGACTAACATAATAAATACCTCACTTTAACGAGTTGTAGTAATATCTGAGTACAGCCAGTGATTACCGGGGATGACAACATAACTATCGGCCCCGGTTTTGAATGTTCGATTACGTAAAGGATCTTCGTTGAGATTAACCACGAATTTCACGTATTCGTCGCCATATTGATCGTAAAATTCATTTACCTGGCGGCGTAAATTACCTAACTGAAAATCATCCACCTCCCCGCTTATGCTGAAAGTCACGTGATTGGCAGTGACCGCCTTTTGACTATACAGCCCTAATGATTTGAGGCGCTCGCCGGCATTTGCCAATACGACGCCATCGGACACTCGCTGTATTTGAATCGTCTTCAGATAGGGGAAATGGCCTGTCAATAACTGTTCAATCTTTTTCTCTATGTTTGGTATCCGGATACTACGTTCCTGACTTAACAGTAAGCTAACGGTAAAGTCCTTTGTAAACTTGATATCAAAATAGGGAATAACCTGCTCCGATAGCAGCTTTTTCATAAGCATGAGTTCAGCGGACTCGGCGAGAATAGTAATATTATTCGCAGCGAGATCGCTTTTACGTAATGCATTATGTGACCAGAGTGCTTCCGGTTGTGTCTTAGTCAGAATGAAAATTTCGCCATTTTTATTCTGGCTGATAAAAGGATGTATGGGACTAAGCGTATCTTTAATGGTTGCCACTTCGCTGGGCAAAAACAGCATAAAAAGCGCAGCAGCGCTTGTTATACAAAGTATGCCACACAAGGCGAGTTTGAAAAATGGAAACTGTTTCGTTTCTGCCTTGTCAAGCGTGGAAGCCTGTGTGATCGAATCCGTTTCATGCGCAGAACGAGGAAAGTAAAATTGAGTTACCTCATTACTCCATGATTCGCAAACGGGTTTAAGCGCGATCACCACATGACCAATACGGACAGGTTCATTAAGCGGAACAGGTATTATTTCAGCAGGCTGCTCAACCGTAATATGCTCATCAGTGTCATAACGAGTCTGTCTATTGTCATCCGGTATTACTTGCGCTGTCACTTGCGTAATACTGTCGCTATCGTCTGCTTGCCGGGGGGGCAGACGCAGGAGAATCCTTGTGTTATGACCTTTAGCACAGGGAACCAGCAACGTATTTATCGCGTGCTGATAGATGCTTTCGGCATGGTTCTTCTCAATCTCTTCACTGTCGCAGAAAAAGAGATGGACATTTTCATCCGGAAGCTCGACGTCAACGCCGAACATAGGACCGGAAAGAATTTTTAAGACGAAAGCTTGCATGAATTTATTATGGCCTGTTCCATGTCATTCAAAATGCTAAAGATAGCACTATGTGTTAAATATCATCGCCAGTTGTGGCCTCAGTGAGAGCAATCACGGGTCGACTCTAACGGGAAATGATTTTAGTGATAGAGAGCCGTGAGGTTAATAAAAGTTTATTTAGAGATCTCATTGCTTGAACAAAATAGCATAGGTGCACTGTGTTATATCAATGGCTAGCCACGTCAGGCTTCGAGGTTGCAGGGAAGGTAAGGCAAAATGCGGAAAGTTTCGGAGATTGTAAAACACGTTATCATGCTAACGCCAATAACACTTATGCTTAACGGTTGCGTTATGCATCATAATTCTGAGCCACAGAGTGAAGATAAGTATCTTTCAACTATGCCCGCCAATTATGACAAGCCTCCGCTGAAAACATTGAAAAAACGGATGAGTGCCTGCGTTACGCAGTATGCTATTGCTACCGAAAATACCCATCCTTTGCAAGTTGACTATCAGGCTGAACATGAGCAGGTAGCCTATTATACATCTAACGCAGAACTCCAAACCTACATGAAAGTGTGTGCTGGGGAAAATTATAAAGGCAATGATAAGGATAAAGGCACGCTCAGTCTTTCCATGCAAGGGAAGGGATCGTAATGGTGAAACTATTCTGCTGGGAAAAATGGTCTGAAGATTTTGAGATAAATTCAGAAAATTTATTGCTTATTAAAGCATCGGCAGCAGAACAGCCGTTGGTAGCCGAATGCATAATGAAAGCAGGCGCCAGGTATTGTATTACCGGCCTTAATGATAACATTATGTCGATAGTTTTTACGGATCATTTGTGCAGACTGTCGCTGCCCGAAAGCGTGCAACACATATCCCTGCCAGTTCATCCTTTGTGCGAAATAATGGCATTTCTGGATGAGAGCCAGCAGGTGCCTGGGGAAAGTGATAAGGAGTTTCTCCTTAATATTAACATCGCCTCATGTGATGAGCTAATTTACTGGTTTGTTTGCTCTTATCTTATGGGAAACAGCCGGGATGACTATCAGGGGTTGCTGGAAAACATCCGTAAGCAGGAATCTTATTTCCTGACCGGCTACCTCATAAAAAACCGATGCTCGACTGAAAAAATTAATAGCCTTTGCCAACATTATGGATTGTCATATTCTTATTTCCGCAAAATTTCTAAAAAATATCTGGGCGTATCGGCCAAAACAAAAATGTCAGAATGGCGTCTGGCTCAGACGATTTTAGATATACTTGAAGGCGAAGATACGATCACTGATATTGCGATGAAAAATGGCTATGCATCATCAGCGCATGTTTGTTCAACATTCAAATCAGTGTTGGGGATTTCACCCTATGCAATCAGGAAAATAAATGGAAAGGGATGATTCTGGTTTTTTAGTGAATGAAGCAGATCTTATAGAAATCGAGCTTTTTTCATTGCATGACCCTGATTTTGTCACTAAGTATCGATTACTGTCCGCATTATGGGCGAAGCTAATACAGTTAAATCCCGTGACAATAATGATAACGAATAATCATGTAGCCCTCCGCTTGTTTACAGCTGCACCGGATCGCGATGTGATATTGAAAACTTATATGGATGAAGTCAGGAATGTTTTTACATTTAGCAAGTAAGTACAAATGTGGCATATTGGGCGGAATGGCCATTTTTTTCAGTTACCACGCGCCTGTTAGCTATGCAGGTGAAGGTACTGAAGCAATAACAACACAGGCGCAGCGGGCGAATACAAGCCAGACTGAGGACGATTACATCGCACGGGATAAAGGTGTTGATTATCTTTTCAAAGCCCTGTCTGCAAAACTGCAAAAGCCCATTGTTGCAAGCGCAAAGGCTAAAAAATATTCCGTAACCGGAAACTTTGACTTGACTAACTCTATTGAGGCCTTAAAGAAAGTTACAGCTGATCTGGGGTTAATTTGGTACTTTGATGGTGCTATTTTTTATGTATATGAAGCATCCGAAGCCACTACTGCCGTTGTTCAGTTTTCAAGACGTAATTTTAACGATTTAGTCAGCTTCTTACGTCAAAATTCGCTCTATGATAATCGTTATCCGTTAAAAATGAACTATAGCGCCGATACGCTGTATGTTTCTGGGCCGCCAAAATACATTGATATCATCACTGCTATCGCTAGCCTGATGCAGGAAAACCCAGATGAAGATCTTCAGCAGCAGGTTATTGAAACAATCAAATTACGACATGCGTTTGTTGACGATCGCAGCTATAACTATCGCGATAATGATATCGTGATACCGGGTATCGCAACCACTATCAACTTATTATTGTCCAATACCACGCAGTCAAACCAGATTTCGGCTGCCCGAAAACCCATTGAAAGCAATGTAGAAACAGGTGCTGCAGGAATCCCATTAGGGCAAAGTGCGCTTTTCAAAAAAACCGAAATTGATGGGACAAACGATGACATCAAAGTTGTCTCTTTCACCGGCCGCAATAGCTTGATGGTGAAAGGAACACGGGCACAAGTCAATATGATAAAGGACCTGATTGCTTCCTTAGATATCCCACGTAAACAGATTGAGATGTCTCTGTGGATTGTGGATATCAGCAAAGACGATCTTGATGCAATGGGTGTGAACTGGGGAGGGCAGTTCAAGATAGGAGACAATATTGCTGGATTGTTCAATACAGGAAGTTTAATCACTTCAGCACAACAAAATTATTTCCTCGCAGAAGTGACTGCATTGAGTCAGAACAATAAGGCCAACATCGTTTCTCGTCCTTTCCTTTTGGCTCAGGAAAATATGCCAGCACTATTTGACAATACGAAGAATTTTTATGTTCGTCTTTCAGGCGAAAATAACGTCGATCTGCAAACAGTGACATACGGCACGACAATAAATGTGACACCGATGATCTCTGATGATAATAAGGTCATTGAAATGACGCTGGAGATCATGGACGGAAGCACAAGCGTTACACAGGATGGTTCAACGGAAGTCGTGGATAACTTGCCCGTGGTCGGGAATACCACGATTAACACGCTGGTTCGCGTGATGGAGGGACAAAGCCTGATGATTGGCGGTTACACACGCGATCAGGTTCAGTTTAGTGAATCCAAAATTCCGTTATTGGGCGATCTTCCTTTTGTGGGTTATTTATTCAAAAATACTTCTAATACGGTAAGTAAGACGGTTCGTATTTTCTTGATTCAGCCAAAGGTTCTGAAAGATCTTAACAATGAAAATAGCGACCTTAATAAATATATTAACGAAGGTTGGGATTCTATCAACCAGTTTGATGCTAAATACAATATCCTGAATCCGGGAAATGCGGCAGAACGTGGTGTCAGGTAATATATTATGGCCATAAACCTTACAACACTTTCTTCATTGGCAAACGCAGAAATGAGCGAGCTGGTCGATGATCTTGCGAGAATGCAGGATAATTCAGAAGTAAAGGCGAATTACTCCACAACGTCCGTTGCATTAGCAATGGCAGATGATTTGTCTGCATTATTAAGCTCTATGCTTCAGAACAAGCGTACTGACAGAAATGCGTCTGTATCCAGTAATGCTGAAGAAAAATACGCACAACTTCTTGAAGAGATAAAACCAGAGAATGTCAATAAAATTATAAGCTACGCTAAAGACGCGAATATGTCTGCGAGGCAACTTTTATTTGTTATGTCCCAAACATATAACGATCCAGCGGATGTTGCTCTTTTATTACAGGCATTTATACAAAAGAAGAAAAAAGCCACGAGCAGTAGTGCTGAAGATGAGCTTGTCGATGTATCTCTAACTTTGCTGGAAGAGACGTATGCTCTTTTGATGTCAGGTCCAGAGAAAAGAAAAGCAAAGTCAGGTTTAAATATTCAACAGCAAACAAACACTTTTGGTCCTTTGCTGAATCTTGACCGTGAAGCATTGCGCAATCTATATCGCGACTTTATCTCACAGAACCAGGAACCGGTTGATGTATATAAAGCATTAATAGAACAAGTTGGTATAGATAAACGTCATTTAGCGCTTGAATATATCGTCAAATGCTTGCATATGGATATTAACTCGCATGATCCATCTTGCTCGTTCCAGGAATACGGCGCGCTACTCGATACTTCTTTTACCTTAAGTGTCATAAAATTTGCGGACATTTTATTTATGCGCGGGATAAAGAAGATTGGTATTCTGGAGACCACCTGGGAAAAATCTCAACAAGTTGTTATGGATTATTATTTGGCAATGATCAGCAATACCGATGAGTGTGGTAGCTTGACGGCAGAATTTATGCAACGTTGCATGAAATACCATAACAATGCCGATAAAATTAGTTTTTTGCAGGTGGTGCAAAATTTGGTACGTGCTTTACCACTGTTTCTTTTTTCCAGAATTGAGGCGGATTGTGCTGCAATAAAGAATGCCGTTGACCAGGAATTAAGCGTACTCATGGGGCGTTTTAACGCAACGGCTAGAGAGAACATACGTTATGAATGACAATGAGGCCGCTTTCAAGCAACAGCTGGACAAATTGCGATATGGAGGAGAACTAAACCTGGAATGTTGCGGCAGGGTAACACGTGTGGTTTATTTTCACGATATCTATATTGTTATGGTGGAGACGCATGTTTCTCCTGATAGGCTAGGTGATTTTCTTCAGCAAATTCAGTATGAATTAAAAGCAAATGAACAATTCATTTTGCAAAACAGCCGTGTGCATTATTGTTTGTTTGTCAAACATATCGAATTAAGAAACATTGTGTCACATGCATCTACAGCACTTCGCTGCAGTATGGCATACCAGTAACACAGGGATGAAAATGATTGCAAAAAATTTAAATAAACTATCTCAGCGACCAGAGCTTTTTCTTGTTGTACTGATGGTCGTTATCCTTGCAATGCTTATTATCCCCCTGCCTACATGGCTGATAGATATTTTGCTTGCGGTGAATATAAGTATTTCGATTCTGCTTTTCATCGGTACTTTTTATATTCAAAAAGTACTTGAATTTTCCGCGCTTCCTTCAGTGCTGTTGATTACAACACTTTTCAGGTTGGCATTGTCGATTAGCACGAGTCGGATGATTTTGATACAGGCTGATGCGGGTCATATTATCAGCACATTTGGCAATTTCGTTATTGCCGGCGATATCATTGTTGGTCTGATTATCTTCTCAATTATCACCCTATTTCAGTTCATCGTAATCACCAAAGGTTCCGAACGCGTGGCGGAAGTGTGTGCCCGTTTTTCCCTGGATGCCATGCCCGGGAAGCAGATGAGCATTGATGCCGATCTGCGTGCAGGGACAATTGCCCCCGAAGTTGCTCAACAGCGTCGCTCTATGCTTGAAAAAGAGAGTCAACTGTTCGGCGCACTTGATGGAACGATGAAATTTATCAAAGGGGATGCTATCGCTGGCATAGTTATTATTTTTGTTAACTTCCTGGGCGGTATCTCGATTGGCATGGGGCGACTAGACATGTCATTTTCTCATGCAACGGATGTGTACACGATTCTGACCATTGGCGATGCCCTGGTGGCTCAGATACCTGCATTACTGATTTCTATCGGTACCGGCTTTGTTATCACAAGGGTTAGTGAGGATGGCAAGAATCTTGGCAATAATATTATTGAACAGATATTTAGCCGTGATTTCGTATTGCTGGTCACAGGTATCATTACCCTGCTGATGGGATTATTGCCGGGTTTCCCATTAATGGTTTTCGTTACACTTTCAGCACTTTTTTTCAGTTTGTATGGTTATCGTGCGTACAAGCGCAGACTGGAGTCGGGCCAAATGTCCGATAATGGCTCATTTTTGGCTCCTTATTCGCAAAACATGAGTGAACAAGATAAAGCCGAAAGCAACTCTTTTGACCTGAACAATGTTATACCGGAAACATTGCCTATTCTTATTTTGATGCCACGCGATACCTGTGATGAAACAAAAGCAAAGTCTCTGGCAGGCATGTTGAAGCGTGATTTTTATATTAATTTTGGTATTCAGTTACCCGATATCCGCATCAATACAATAGTTGGTGAGAACTGTGATAGCGTATGTTTACTCATCAATGAAGTTCAGGCTAGTGAGTTCAAAATTGCTTTTGGCTACAGCAAAATCCTGCAGTGGGATAATGCTATAGAAGTGATGGACGTCGACATTAAGGTCCTTACATCAGCAAATATTCAAAGCCAGTGGGTTAAAAATGAAGATTTGCCTAAGATACAGGCCCTGAACCTGAGTATTCGCTCGGCTGAGAACGAGCTGAGCTTGTGTGTGCAGTCCATCATTTTACACAATATAGCGGAGTTTTTTGGAATTCAGGAAACGAAAAACATTCTCGATAAGATGGAGGGGTTATACCCTGAGCTTCTTAAAGAGACCTATCGTCATGCAACCGTTCAGCGCGTTGCCGAAGTCTTCCAGCGGTTACTGAAAGAGAAAATATCCGTCCGCAATATGAAAGTCGTTCTGGAGGCGCTGGCTCTATGGGCGGGTAAAGAGCGTGACACTATACTGCTTGTCGAACATGTACGCGGTGCCCTGGCGCGGTATATCACAGATAAATTCTCAGTTAATAACCAACTGTCGGTACTGCTTCTGGCCCCAGAAACGGAAAATCGTATTCGTAAGGGTATTCGAAATACATCAACCGGGTCGTTTATTAATCTTGATCCTGAAGATAATGAATATGTGATGAATGCATTCAGTCAAGGGATACAGTCCATTAAACATCCTTTGCAGGAGTTGGTCGTTTTAACGGCTGTTGATATTAGACGCTATGCCAAACGATTACTTGATAGTCAGTATCCCGAACTAGAGGTGCTCTCCTTTGGCGAGATTTCCGACGCTGTGAAGATTACCGTTATTAAATCCTTATAAGGGAAATTATATGTACCAGATTGAGTTAGTCAAAATTCTAAAAGAAGCTTTAGATAATTTAGGGTGCGATCCCTCTATCATCACGGACATTGATCATCATTCGACAATTGAACTGACATTTGATGCATCACCCACGTTACTGATATCGCGGGTGGACGATAACGTGATCGTATGGTGTCAGCTTGTTCCTGTAAACCCGAATTTACTGATCCAATGTGCGCCTAATATTATTGAATACCTTGTCGCTGAGTATGAATGGGCGGCGAATGCGCAATTGAATCTTGTCGCGGGACCGGAATACTATGAATTGCGCGCCATATTGAACCCTGAGTTTCTGGAAGATGGCATCAAATTTAGCCTGGCGCTCGAAAGCTTTTTTGAATTAATACAAGGATTCTATAAGGCATTAAAATGAATAATAATTTAACCATTCACGATTTTTTTAATTGCAATGCAAAAATATCTTCCGTGACTGGTTCAATTATTACTGACCCGCTGAAACTCTCCTTCGTAGGTGAACGTTGTTTTATCTATCGTTCCTTGCATTCCAGTACACCTGTCGGTCAGGCCGAGACAATTGGTCTCGGCCGCGAGGGAGTGACACTTAGCTTGCTCGGTTCACCGGAGGGGATCTCTTCCTCCGATATTATCGTGCCAACCGGGACATCGTTTTCGGTATCACTGAACGACGAACTCGTGGGCAGTGTGATCGATTGTGAAGGCAATGTGCGGCAGCGGTTAAGTGAATCTTCGCAGGATGAAGCCCCATTTTCAACGATACGACCGATTGTCAGCTTCCCGCCGGACTTCAGCGAACGCAGGCCCATACGTGAAATTTTTCACACTGGCATTCGCGTCATTGATAGCCTCCTTACCTGTGGTATTGGTCAACGCATAGGTATTTTTGCAGGGGCAGGCGCAGGTAAAACATCCTTAATGTCGATGATTATCAACCATTCTTTAGCCGATGTGTATGTTATTGGCCTGGTGGGGGAGCGTGGGCGTGAGGTGACCGAATTCCTGATGGAAGGGATACCGGATGAAAAACGTGACAAGACGATTGTTGTTTATTCAACATCGGATCGTCCGGCAGTTGAGAGGCGTAACGCTGCGCTTATAGCAACAACCATTGCCGAATATTTTCGTGATAGTGGTAAATCAGTGGTGTTAATGGTGGATTCCATGACCCGCTATGCCCGTGCGCTCCGCGATGTGGCACTTTCTGCTGGCGAAATGCCCGCTCGTCGAGGTTATCCTGCTTCGGTATTTGAAGAGTTGCCACGCATTCTTGAGCGTAGCGGCGCTACGCACAAGGGCAGTATAACGGCCTTTTACACCGTATTGCTTGAAGAAGAAGATGATGTCGATCCAATCGGTGATGAAATACGCTCGATACTGGATGGCCATATTTATTTATCACGAAAACTAGGTGGTAAAGGGCATTTTCCGGCAATCGATGTTCTGCGAAGTGCCAGCAGGGTCGTTTCATCCATTTGCGATCCCCGTCAGCTTCGTCAGGCGGCTAAAATCCGTGACTATCTCGCACGTCTTGATGAACTCCAGCTGATGGTTGATCTTGGGGAATATACGCCGGGTGAAAATGCAGAAACTGATGAGGTCATAAATAAAAAAACGATCATCGAGAAATTTGTCAGACAGCCATTGCATGAACGCTCTGATTTTGACGAGCTAATGGAGATGCTCTATGCAATCTAAGCGTCTGATGCGTTTTTATGGTGAACACTGTAGCCGCACAGTTGCCAGAATAGGAGGCTGTGATAAGCAATTAACCGTGCTGCAGGATCGCTTAGAAAACTTGCATAAGCAATCACAAAATATACAAGAACAGCTCAACGCGTTGTGGTCCGAAAATTATAATAAAGCAATTTTACAACGTGAAATTTACACCTTGAAACGTCGAGAATCTTTTATTTTATCACGTCATGAAGAGGTGCTGCTTAACGTGCAGGAAACATCAAATTCGATTGAACAGGTCACTGAAAAACGTAACGATTTTATGAAATTACGTCTGTATTACGAAAAGAAGAAAAGGAAATGGGAGTGGATGTCCGATCGCGCTAAAAAAATGCGAATTAGAAAAGATATCCATAGTGATGAGCAGGCTGCAGAAGAGTGTATAACGTGGATAACTCAATAAATAGTAAGCGCGTTTATCAGACATGTGGAATGGGAGCACAGAGCGATGAATTCGTCCAGTCAGTGGCTGAACGCTACGCAGAAAAATTGAAAAAATTGTCTGGTGACGAGGATGAGCAGGAAATGAATGGCGGATTTGGTCTGGCGTTTTCACAGCCTTTTTCTCCACTGTTAAAAATGTCTTCCTCTACTGACAAGTCCCCTGAATCCAGAGCGGTGATGGCGAAAATGACCGGTGATATGCATGACATTTCTCTGCTTACCCTACAGGAAAGATCCGCACCCCGAAAAACATCTACGATAAAATCCTTACAGCAAACAGCAGTGACGGCCAGTTTGGTGAGTAATGAGACGGACATTCATTACAGCGAAGCACTTAAAGTGGGCAAAAAGGTCGTTGAAGCCAAGGGCGAAAACGTTCTTTCATCTGGCAATGGAGTAGCGGTACCGCAAAGCGTTATTTTTACAATGAACCGCGATGAAAGCTTTAAAGAACGCGCGAAGCTCCCGACTGCAACAGCACTCCGGCAACAAATAACGCAACAGGTATCCGAACATTCCCGCACGCTGAAAGCCATTACCGCTAAGGAGTCTTCACAGGCTGAAATGGTTTGGAATTTTAAAAGTTGGGGCGAGAACGAACAGCACAGGGCCAGGTTGGTATTTACCGATCTATCATCACCGACCAACGAGGTTAATGTTATTCCTTCCACAGAGACGGTCCGTAGCGCTTTGATAAGACAGCATCTTGATAATGCAATGTTTCATGTGCAGATAGAGACGGCCGTTTTACATGATCAGGAACAGGGTAGAGATTCTGAACGGCAACCTGAAGAAGAGCATGATGAATGAATACGCTTGAATTGCGTCATGCATGCGCGCAGGAAGCGGCATTGAAAAAATACGCACAGGCTATTGGTGGGCATTATCAGCGCATGGTGTCAATGCCCCAGGGGGCTCTTATCCTTATTACGGCTACAGTGAACGAACGTCAGGTGAATTTATACTGCGATGTCGACAAACTTCTAAAGCAATGTTCCGTCGATATTGAATCGTTACCTGTTGAGATGATTGACAGAAAATTACTGGCTGGTCTGGCTACACGTTATTTTTCCTGTCATGAATTGAGAATGCCGGTATCACAGGACCCTGTCAGCGATTTCACCGTCACCGGAGTGGTGGATGATACGCCAGTCGCGTTTCCTTTGATTTCGATGGACTCAGTCGAAAAATTTATCTGGGCTGAGCTGGCAGATATTACTCTCCCGAAATTGCCAAAAAAAACAAATGCTAAAAACTGGTCACAACTTCCACTGCACATGGATATCATTCTGGGGTGCACCGCTATAAGTCAATGTGAAATGGCGGATTTGGAATTGGGTGATGTATTAATTATCACTGACTGTTTTTGCAATATCATTGTCGCCAATGCATTGGCTATTTTATGCAAAATTGAAGAGGATAATATGGTTATTGATTCAATAGAGGAATACAACACAAGTTATTCGGAGAGCAGCGTTTCTCTTGTCGAAGCCAGTAAGTTATCTGTTGACAATATGGAGATTAAGATCGACTTCTTACTCGAGCAAAAGTCTATGACCCTGGCAGAGTTACAAACACTGCAGGTGAATGACCTTTTGCCCCTGCAAAACGAAGGTGCGCAGATAAATGTCAGCCTGCGGGTAGGAAAAATTGTCATCGCCACGGGTGAACTTGTGCGAGTGGATGATCGGCTCGCAGTAGAAATTCTAAACATCAACGGAACGGTGTAAGGGTAATATTGTGTGGGGAACAAATGACATCGCCTTAATCAGTCTACTGAGCTTTGCGACACTATTGCCATTTTTGATAGCCGGTGGAACCTGTTTTATCAAATTCTCTATCGTTTTTTCATTAATCAAAAATGCCATTGGTTTGCAGCAGGTACCTTCCACCTTGACCCTGAACTCGTTAGCACTCCTGCTTGCAGCATTTGTTATGTTTCCCATTGCGACGAAAGTGTATAACTATTCAGTTACAGAAGGGGTAGATTTTCATAGCGTGGAATCAGTGCAAAATTTTGTGGATGAAGGTCTCATTGATTACAAAAAATACCTCTTCAAATTTTCTGATAAATCACTGCTCAATTTTTTTGATGATATCTATACACAGCAGAAAAAAGTGGCGGGTGAGGACAGAAAGGGCCCGGCAAAACTCACTGCAGAAAATGCGTCAATATTTTCGCTACTGGTCTCTTATGCATTAAGTGAAATAAAAGATGCATTTACGTTGGGATTTTATATTTACTTACCCTTTATTGTTGTGGATTTGGTCGTGTCGAATATTCTTCTGGCGTTGGGTATGATGATGATGAGCCCAGTCACGATCTCTTTGCCAATCAAGTTGATCCTGTTTGTCGCCATAGACGGTTGGTCAAAGGTCGCAACAGGAATGGTCATGCAGTATTCAAGTCTCTGGAAAAATTAGGTTCAATATGGATATGATCTTTTACATTAGCAATAAAGGGTTGTATTTGATTTTGCTATTATCAGCGCTGCCAGTGGCTGTTGCGACAGGTGTTGGACTGTTCGTGGCTCTGATACAGGCTATCACACACATACAAGAACAGACATTGCCCTTTGGTGTAAAACTGCTTGCTGTCTGCTGCTGCCTTTTCGTCACGGCACCCTGGTTTATTTCAACCATGAGAAATTATGCCGTTGAAGTACTAAGCCTGGCATTTAAAGTGCGATAGGGGCTATATATTGACTTACTATACTGACTTTCAGTTAATGTTCACGGTGATTATCTACGGAATGGCAAGATTATTACCCGTTTTTATATTACTGCCCCTTTTAAATAGTCAGTTATTGGGAGGAATGATTGTAAAAAATGTCATCATTATATTTATTGTGATTGGCTTTACTCCTCTTTTGGCTGGGCAGTATATAGACATTGTTAATCAACCTTTTTTGGTAATTATACTGAAAGAGGCCGTCATTGGATTAATTTGTGGCTTTTGTTTTGCCATCCCGTTCTGGATTGTCCTTGCAATTGGTGAGATCATCGATAACCAACGTGGTGCAACGATAAGCAGTACGATGAACCCAGGGATTGGTGTAGATGCTTCTTTCATGGCCTCCTTTTTTAACTATTATTTTGCTGCTATTTTTGTGATGAATGATGGAATGGGGATAATTGTCAGGGCCCTATATGCGTCGTATTCTTTATTTCCATTGAATGAAATGCTTGTATTCAAATGGTCTTTAATGATGAAAATCATTTCATTATTGGGTGTTCTTATGTCCTCAGCCGTGATACTGGCAGGACCAGTTGTCGTTTCCCTGTTTCTCATTGAAGTATCTATTGGTGTTTTATCTCGTTTTGCACCGCAATTAAATGCTTTTTCTGTCGCATTATCCGTTAAGAGTTTTGTTGCGTTTGCGGTTTTACTTATCTATATGACTTCAGTCCTTACGCCGAAGTTGTTAGCGATTAAAATGATGCCCTTTTTGCGTATGGTTGTACAATAGTTTATGGAACAAAAAACAGAATTACCAACTAACAAGAAAAAAGAAGATTCTGCAAAGAAAGGGCAGATATTTATTAGTCGTGATTTTGTTGGTTTTTTATCTCTTTTAGGCATTGCCGGCTTTGTTTATCAGACTCTTTCTGGTAATGATCTTGTATTTTATTTCGATATTTTCAGTTCAGGTTTTCTTGAAATGTCGATACAAGAGTATACAAGAATGGTTTGCGCTTCAGCCTTAAAGATAATTGCTTCTATCATAGGTGTATCTGTCATATTAGCCATACTTTTAACAATGATCCAGACGCGATTCCATCTTGCATCCGAAGCAATTCGTCTCGATTTCTCAAATATCAACCCGATATCAGGGTTTAAACAAATTTTCAGTCTGCGTTCGCTGAAGGACAGTCTGAAATCTATTATGTTTTTGTTTATGTCTGTTTGTGGTGTCATGGTTTTTACTTTTAAATATCATCAAAGAATTTTTGCTCTCCCCTATGATGATTTGAAGCATTTTATTGCAGTCTGGCGAAGCTTACTTCCTCCGCTTGTTATTTATATGCTTGTTCCTGTACTTATTGTTATCGCTTTTGATGCACTGGCTGAATTTTTCCTGTATATCAAAGATTTAATGATGACTAAGCAGGAGGTGAAACAAGAATATAAAAATAGTGAGGGCAACCCCGAAATAAAAGGGAAGCGTAAACAAATCCATCGTGAGATGTTATCTGAACAGACTAAGTCAGATATACGAGAATCGAAATTCATTCTCGCAAACCCTACCCATATAGCGATTGGGATATATTATCATAGCGGATTTATGCAGGCGCCATTTATCTCTCTTGTAGAGAAAAATGCGAGAGCTATAGCGGTGATAAAATATGCAGAGCAGCATAATGTTCCTGTGTTGAGATACATACCCTTGGCACGGGCTATTTACAAAACGGCAGAACCGTTCAAGCTTGTGGAACATACCCATTTGGTACCTATAATGCAGATTATTACCTGGCTGGAAGAGGTTGAGAAGGCAGGTAGTATCAGTCAAGATTTCGCTGAAAATGAAATAAAGCCCGATGCTGAACATAATAACTAAGTTAAAAAATGAGAAAGGATTCTTATCATGCGTGGGTACTTGGTAATATTATTATTTCTTCATTCGTTCAGTGAAAGTGCATGGGCTAAATCTTATTGTTATAAAGATATACAGGGTATTTTATGGGTTTCAAAGGTTAAAAGGTCGCATGGATATAAGTCATGTTCATCGTCCTCGTCACTCTCATCCTCAATGAAGATGAATTTAAAAAACACGCGAAATACAGTGATTTACTTAAAACCCAATAAATATAAAGTTGCTAAAAATAAATTGGAAAGCAGTATTGAAATCAAAAATTTCATTCAGGAGCAGGCAACTCATTTCAATGTTGATCCTGTGCTTATTGATGCAATTATTACTGTTGAATCAGGATATAACTTAAATGCACTATCACCAAAAGGTGCGCTTGGCCTGATGCAGTTGATGCCAGCAACTGCCAGAGAATTAGCAAAAAAAGAGGGTGTTCAATTTGAAGATGGTCATCTGCTTGACCCGAAGACGAATATTCGTTTAGGTGTTAAATATCTCGCTGAACTCGGTAATCGATATAATAATAATGTGGAGTTGGTCTTAGCCGCATACCATGCAGGTATCGGTAACGTAGCGCAATATAATAATAAAGTTCCTCCTTTTGAGTCTACCCGCCGCTATGTTCGCGATGTGACATGCCTTTATAATAATTTACACTCTGCAAGTGTTATGAGCACTTTATGTAAGTTATGAATAAACGGAAATGCTAACCTGCTGTAAGCTCATATATTTACCCTATATCCATGTTTTGAAAGGATGAACACACATGGCGATTACAACAGATCTAAGTGCTTCAAGACTGGCAGCTTTCTCAAGTATGATTAATGAAAAAAAAGCAAACGTCACGCTCTCAGAAACCAGCAAAAAAGACATATCTAATAACAGTAGCGCTTTTAGCGAGAGACTAACCTCTTCTTTACAAAAATATGCTCAATCCTGGCACGACTCATTGCAATCTTTGGGTCCTCTTATCGACACGACACCCGCGCAGGTGGTACTCAAAGCCACGCAGCCTTTATTGGCGTCACGAGAAAGTACTCTACAAAGTGATTACGGTGATACGATTTCTGACTGGGAAATCTACGAAGATATCTGCAACAAGCTTGGTTATATGCAGACCCATTATATGGATGTGTATGCCCAGGTCACGGAGCAATACCAACTCTATATGGAAGATGTCAATTCATTTAAGGCTTCCCTGACCAACTACATGGATAATGGGGCAGATGAAATTAAACTCGATATCCCAGGCATCTTAAATGAAGTGGATAAGGTTATCGATAAATGGTCAGTTACCCCCCTTCTGACCGTTACAACAAAAGAAGAAGCTGACTATTGGCAGGATCAGCTCGGTTTACCCTATACCAATGGACCTGAAGGCTATTCTTTTTATGTAAATCTAACACCCATGTATGATATACGTGATTCCGTTACTAAATTATCTTCAACGGTGAGTACTGCACGCTTCAATCAATGGCAAAATAGCGTGAATAGTGCTTGCAGTACAATTGAAAGCGATACACAAATTATTGCTCAAAAGTACTCACAAGCAAATACCGTTTTTAACAATCTGGCAAAAATCCTCTCTTCTACGATGGATGCCTTATACCAGACGGATAAAGAGTTTTTACGTAACTAAGTAAGGGAAAGTGAATGCAAATCACAAATTCTGCGATTCATTATAACAATGCTTATGAATACACTGCTGGTGAGACTATCAAGCCGTTGAGTTCATCATGTAATTTAATTCAAGAAAATCCTCAAGATTCAGGTATTTCTGAAGGTGCGGAAAGCGCTGACAACCCGACTCAGCCTGCTGAACAGACTGCGGAAGAAAAGGCCGCTATGCAGCAAGCCATCATGTCTATAATGGTTGCGCAGTATCGCGTTGAGGTTTTGCTGGGGGGGGATCCAACTGAAGAGAATAACCCAATGTATGTACCGGAATGGTAGAGGTAGAGTAGCTGTAAATAATATTACTGAATATTACTAATGGGGTTTGGTAAGGTATGTTTTTTTAGTAGTTACATATTTAACATATGGCTCTATTATTTAAATCGTGTTAGTCTCGCATGCCTCTGTGTTGCAGTGAAATATTTGCTCTTATAATTATGAGTAATTTGCGACTAATGTTTCAGGATGATAACATGAAAATTAAAATGGCTATTGCGGATGAACAGCCCGTTGTTCTTACAGGGCTACGCACAATTTTGGCCTGTGTTGAACACGTTGAGGTGATAGAATGCTGCTCCTCAGGAGAAGCATTGCTGAAAATGCTTAGCAAGAATGATGAATCACTGGATATATTGTTAACTGATTTTACATTTTCCCAGGGTTCTAACGATGACAGCTTTCGGTTAGTCAGAAAAATAGTCGATTCAGGCAAAGTTAAAAGTGTTTTCATCTTTACTGATGTTCGTTGTGCATGGACATTGCAAAAGCTATTACAGCTGGGAGTGGCGTGTTTGCTCAGTAAGCGTGATGATATTACAAAACAAATTTTATCGGCTATCACTGCTGTCAGTCGCAATAAAAAATGGCTGTCGCCATATATTGAATCTTTACTGAAGCAGAATGGGGTAGATTTAACGCACTCTTCGGAGATGGCAAATTTAACGGAAAGAGAGCTTCAAGTCATACGCTTATATGTTAATGGCTTGAGACTTAAGGAAATTGCAGACAAGCTGTGCCGGTCCGTTGCAACTGTTGCTGTCCACAAACATAATGCCATGCAGAAATTGAATATTACTAATAATATTCAATTGGTAACTTATGTTAAAAGCCTTGATTTGTGAAGTACCTTTTCATAGGGATTTCCTTCGCTGATAGGGAAGTCCTCAAAGCAATTTGACTTTGTGAAGCGGGATTTCATGTACCCTTGTAATGCCATTAAGCGCAGAGTTTCAAGAAAAATTCATGTTGGCGCAGTACCCGTCGGCGGAGATGCTCCCATTAGCGTGCAGTCCATGACGAATACCTCTACGTGTGACGTAGAGGCAACCGTTAATCAGATCGTGGCGCTACAGCGGGTAGGTGTTGATATTGTCAGGGTTTCCGTACCGACAACGGATGCAGCTGAAGCCTTTAAAGCCATTCGCAAGAGAGTGACACTCCCGGTGATTGCCGATATCCATTTCGACTATCGCATTGCTTTAAAAGTAGCGGAGTATGGTGCGGACTGTTTACGTATTAACCCCGGTAATATTGGTAACGAGCAACGAATCCGGATGGTCATTGATTGCGCTCGTGATAAAAATATCCCGATCCGGATCGGCATCAACGGGGGATCGCTTGAGAGAGATATTCAGGAAAAATATCATGAGCCCACGCCTGAAGCCCTGCTAGAATCTGCGATGAGACATGTAGACATTCTTGATCGTAACAATTTCACCGAGTTTAAGGTAAGCGTAAAAGCTTCAGACGTTTTTCTTGCAGTTGAGTCGTATCGTCTGCTGGCCAGTCAAATTGAGCAGCCATTGCATCTGGGCATTACAGAGGCAGGAGGGATGCGTGCCGGTTCGGTGAAATCTGCTATTGGTATAGGGATGCTTCTTGCAGAGGGCATTGGTGATACGCTGAGAGTATCTCTGGCAGCCGATCCGGTGGAAGAGGTTAAAGTGGGTTTTGATATTCTGAAATCGTTACGTATTCGCTCCCGAGGCATCAATTTTATCGCCTGCCCAACATGTTCCCGTCAGGAATTTGATGTCATCAATACTGTCAATGTTCTGGAACAGCGTCTTGAAGATATCATCACACCGCTTGATGTCTCTATCATCGGCTGTGTAGTGAATGGGCCCGGCGAGGCGCTGGTTTCTTCTCTGGGGGTAGCTGGCGGAAAAAATAAAAGTGCCTTTTATTGCGATGGCATACGTCAAAAACAGCGCTTTGAAAACGAGCGTATCATCGATTTACTGGAGCAAGAAATACGTAATAAGGTAAATAAGAAGGCCTAATTAATTTTATTTGCCATAATAAAGTTGGAATAAATTTTCTTCTAATAGTGATTATTACTGTTTCTCGTTATATTTCTCCTGTTTTCAATGAGTCACCGCACAAGTAAACAGGAGAAAGTTTTATGTTAAGCGCTCTAAATACTGCCGTCCACATTTCACCAACTGAACGCGCTGATCGTTCATCGGTCATTTCTCAAAGCCGTAATCCCGTTATTGATAGAACTCGTCAAATGATAGAAAAAATGCCGAAATTGCCAGGCATTGCAGCTGATGCGAAACCAGAAGATATTCAGAAACATCGTGAGAATCTACTGGCTTGTCTGGATAAGGTGGACAAGACTGGCGACTGGTGTTATCAGCAGGATGATGCTTCCATTCGGCCTATTGCCGTTGGTTTACAGGCAATTTTTGAGCAGGCGTTGTTAACATCTTTAGCGTCTGGCGAGGTCGCGAAGGCAGATGTGGTTTTTATTACGGCAAATCCCGTTACACCACTTTGCCATGCAGCTGCGCTAAGCACGCCGTCACTCTTGTCCCGTTCTGTTGCCAATCATGCCGGTAGTTATGATACCGTCATATCCCGCATCAATACCGTCCCGGCACTGCTCAATCATCCAGACGTTAATGTATGTGCACTTTACGCACACAAAAGGGAAAACGCGAGTGATCAGGCCATATATGATGATGTTTGCCGCTCTCATCCTGACAGTAATAAATTTCTCTCTTTATGCACGGAATTGCCCCTACCGGATAATTTCTCAGGTGCAAATTATTTTGTAGTTTCTAAAGATAACACTGTCAATATGTTCTGCTTACGCATCACTCAGGCTAACAAAGAGACCGACAATTGTTCAATTTTCACTCATGATGGACAAAACAGATTGGCCGATCTTTATGAAAATTATCTTCATATTCTGGAAGGTAAATATAGTAACGATACAAGCCTGGCAAAATTTATCGGTCTTTTCCGGCAGAATTATAGCTAGTGCCAGATAATATCATTTCGGTCAAACCTGTTTTCGATGAGTAAAGAAGTTTATTTATTAGGCTATCGATGAATTTGATAGCCTACAACAAAAGATAAATGAGATCTGTTTAACTGGAAGCCGCCAGTAAATGGAGGCAACGGTGGCGGAACAAAGATGCCACTCGTTGCTTTCATAGGCTGTTTTACAGATTGTTTTCAGCCGTTCTTTTTTTGATGGCTGCCAATCGTTCATTAAGCTCTTTAAGCATATCAGCATTCATGCCAGTTGGTTTTTGTAAATCTTTAGTTTGACCTTGATCTGAATTAACTTTTTTAGCAGTGGGTGTAATCACAGGTTTAGCTACATGTGTTGTTAAAGGAGCAGTTGGCATTGGCGGTGGCAATGGAATACCTTTCATGAGTGGTTTTGATTCGGCCTGAATATTCTTGATTTCCGCTGCAGCACTTTTTTTCTCCGCTTCTATGGCCGCCTTTACGCGTGCATCTAAAAGAGCCTCTTCTCGCTCTCTTTTTTGAACTTCAATTTCACTGTTATGTGCTTTCCGCAACTCGGCTATTTCTATGGAGAATTTATTCGTGGTGTTATTACCTGTTGCTGTCAATTTATCCTCGGTATTCGCTCCAAAAATTTTGGCAAATCGTTGCTGCAGTTCTTCCATATATGGGGGGATTTTAGAGTCAGATGCCTTAGCATTTTCGGTAGGCGTTTTATTTAATTTGGTCTGAGCAAGTCTGTCAGCAAATGTTACCGGTGCATTTTGTTGCTCATTTTTCATTGCTACCTCGGCCGAAGGAGGGAGCGGTGGAGGTAAAGGGATACCTTTTGAGATTGGTTTAGTTTCTGGTGCCTTAGCGTTTTCATTAGATGTTTTATTTAATTTGGCCTGAGCAAGCCTGTCAGCTAATGTTACCGGTGCCTTTAGTTGTTCACTATTCATTGCTGCCTGGGTAGATGAATGCGTTGGCAGCGGCGGGGGGACAGGGATACCTTTTTTAGTATGTGTCTGTGATGTGAGCTCATTAGTATTAACTTCGGGATGTGTAGTGGATGATAAAATGTTGTGTGGTGAGTCGGGATTATTTTGAGATGCTTTAGACTGTGTTGACTGCATCATATCATTCATGTTTTTACTTTTAATGTCATCATTTCCTGCGTTCTTTTGGCTAATATGCGCACGTACTGACGCAAAAAAATGCACTATATTACGAATGCACCTGACAATCATGTTGCTACTTTTATGGGGTGTTTTCGTCGTTTGTTGAATGTTTTGTAATTTTTCGCTGAAAGGTGTTGCACTAATTTTTGCCCCTTCATCACTTTGAATGCGCGTTAACGCACAAAGTACGGGTTCAGACGCGTTTATCATGGAAATTGTCATTTTTTGTCCCTTTGTATACTTTTTCTAAATGATGATGAGAATAAAACAATTGTTTCTTTTATCGATTTCAAAAAATGCTCATGGAAAATAAAAACATGTTGTTTGTTTCTTTAGATAGCAAAATGTATTATATAAACATTGTTTTAGTGCAAGTTGCAGTGATGAGGGCTATTTTTTGACTTTTACTTTGGTAAGGACAAAAGATGCAGATTTCTCGTGCCGGTGCAAACAGCGCAAGCTCAATTGATTCCAAATTGAATACATCTGAGCAAATAAAATCACAAGATCAAAAAAATAATTTTAGTAAAAACATCACAAAAGTGGGTAATTCTGCGGTCGAAAGAAAAATTGCAAGCAGGCAAAGACAACAGCAATGGCAGGAATTTAAAGATAGCAAACCCCAGTCAGGTCAAGAACTCAAAGAGTACCGATATCAACAATTTCCTGGTTCGTATGTTTTATTGACCGGGAAAGAACTGCATAATTCTTATAACAACGGACAGCATATTTCTGACATTAATACATCGAAAGTAATGAAGAAATTGATCGCTGAAGGTTTTGAATTGCAGTCATCTGGTAAACCCGCAGCGAATAGCGAGGAAATTAAGCAGCTCGCTACCGTATTCTCTTCAGCAGCCGAGGGAAAGTTATCTGAACTTACCCGCGCGATTGCGCTACAGGTGGACAATGGGCACGTTTCTGTCAAAACGACATCTGATATGTCTGTAGATGACTGGATTGCGGAAAACGATAAACCAGGAAACATCCTTATTCTGAATGGTAATAATGACGAGACTTATGTATCTCTCATCGGTGAGATGGCAAAAAATACACAGCATATTCATTTTATTACCAGCGGTTTTGGCGGGCACGGTACCACTGATCGACATGCTATTTCAACCAACAGAACAGAAGGGGACCGGTTTAAACAAATTCTTTTGAATTCAGGTATTCAGGAGAACAGAATTACTGTTGATCCATGGTCTACTAACAGCGGCCAAAATGCCTCAAATGTAGCAGCAATTCTTAATGATAAAATTACTGCGGGTGAGCCTTGTAACAAGATTATCATTTCAGGTACTCCAGCAGCTGTGTTACGCCAGACTTATACTTATGCCCAGCAACTTGATGTCCCTTCACTTTCTCAGTTTGAAGTTCGTTCCTTCCCTTTTGCCAAAGGCGATGAGTATTCAACCGTTGCCGATCACCTGGCAATTTTGCGTGAGTTCTCGACCACTATTAACTACTTACTCAATACGCACTATTTGCCTTCTGATGCAACTCAGTATCCGCCAACCTTTTTCCAATCAGCCATTGATAGCTTCCATAAAACGGCAAATGGGCTTGAACTTCAATCTGCAGAAAAATATGAAAGCCCAATATCGGCAATGCGTGCATTAAATAATGATAGCGTAACGCGGATAAAAGAAAATAATGCCTCTGAAGAGGACAAGAAAAACATCAAAATTGTTGATGATTTTTTCAGAAGTCTCTTTAACCCGCTTGAACTTTCATTTACCAGAACATCTCTCTAGCCTTGATACAGGCCTTTATCTTGATCCATCTTCCCAGGCGGAAGATGGACATATCATCTCAATTTTGATCTCAACACATCTTGTAAGAAAATTTCAATTATTCACCCCTTTTCTTTACTCTCTTTAGTATTTAGCATCTCAGGTGGCTTGAAACATTTATTCAAGTTCAACTAACAGAAGAGCATTATATAGAATATTGAAAAGTACATTGTGTTACAATCATTGAAAAGTATGTGTTTTCAATGTACTTATCAGTATTGCTACGATGTGGAACGTCCAGGAAGGCTAAGCATGAAAATGATTATTAAATCTTCACTGTGTCCAGTTCAGGACAATTCCCTTACCCCTGAAGAAGTGAACAAGGGTTGTAAATCAGAACAAAGGGGCGTTGAAGATTCCGTCAATAACTCTGCTCTAAACCGTGAGTTGTCTGAAGTCAAAAATGGAGATAAGAAATTTACTCCGTCGCTCGAAAAAGCAAGGGAGATGCCGACTAGCGGAATTTTCGCAAAAGATTTTCGTGGTGCAGGAGCACTGCTATCTGATGAACGAGTCCTTCCGACTGATTGCCCGTCGCAGGTCAATGGTCATTTGCGCATCAATAATATTGTTACTGCCTTGTTGCCCAAATTTGACTGTTCATATCAAATTGCCCGTACATCCTATGAGAATGTTGATATGTGTGATGCTTTAGCCTCAGAGAGTGCGAAGCAATCCCTCTTGAAAGCATCTACGGAAAAGCAAAATTTACAAAAAGAAGCGATAACGTTATTTATTCAACAATTTCCGGATACAGGCGATGCTTTACAATATGATGCTGTTGTATCGCCCGGGAAGGATAGTGTATACCCTCTCTTTTCTTTCGTATTTAGTCTATCTTACTCGTACCAGGACGTTGAATATTTGCTTGATTTCGTAGGGCTAAAAAATAGTTTTATAAACTTCGCAAATAACATTCAAAATCATGATCAGGTCAATGACTTATACCAGGCGCTTAACACCAACAGTGCGAACTCTCTGGCAAAAGAGATGATTCATTATACAAATAACGATCAATAGCTGTAAATTCAATATTATGATAATAAATTTAATAAATGAGAGGGCTTAATTGCCCTCTCATTGTTTATACACAGTGCTTGTACTAATATAATAATTAGTGATTATTTATTTTCCTGAGAGGAGTTATCGCTTTTTGCAGTATGTTTTTTTGTGGCTTCGCGATGCCGTTTGGTATCAATGCATTATTAAAAAGTTCGTCAGTCGTTTCTTTGTGCCAGTCCATAAGGGTGATTAATCCTTGTAATCCTGCTTCAAAACTCTTTTCATCCTGCTGTGCGGCAACAAAGTCTTGTCTAATTTTTTCATATTGATTCCAGAGCTGGGTCTGTCCAAAATCAGGGGTTCTGTCTGATTTTTCTTTTATCAATATCTCGACTTCACGGGCGCTGTTCGTTCCTGGTTCCATGATGTTTTTCATCAATGAAACTAAATTTTTCTTATTGTCGGCCACAAAATGTTGCCATGCTGGTTGTTCCTGTTTCTTACCTTTACAATAGTTATAACGTAGCATTAGATAGTTTAGTGTATCGGTCCCCATTTTTTGTGAAATGACATTGGTGTGATTAAAACCTGCCCCCAAATTAATGCCTCCGCCCACCATTGCGGCAGGCAAAGTGAGATTTAAGGGGGAACTGGCGTTTGTCACTGATTGTAAATAAGTCGCCTGATGCATATAGTTTGGCTTCTCATTATTATCATTTGACCATTCAGGGGAGAAATACTGTAGTACAATTTTCAGGCCCTGGCTTACTTCGATAGAAGAACTGAACGCATCTGTTACCGCGGAGTGCAGCGTCGATAACGCAACGCCTGCCTCGCTCGCAAAGTCTTCAGTTAGTTTGCTCAATAAATTTGAGAGAGTCACATTTCCGGTGAGCGTGATTTCGATCATGCGCTGTTCACCAGCACGAATGCGATAAGGATGATCGGTATGCTTGTTGGTGACTGCAATACTGATTTTCCCGCCACCTCGTACTGTGTCATTTCCCAGGCTCGCGTTGAGCTCAGCGGTGACGGTGTGCGAATGATTTTTAATTGATAATAAGTTATTGAAAGAGATCAACGGTCTTAGCTTTCGGGTACTGTGTGTAAACTCAGGATGAGCAATTTTGTTGTTTAATTGCACCATCTTCGCACGTAGTGCAGCGACGTCGTCGCCCTGACTATCATCTTCCTTGAGTTGTGCCGCAAAGGTGGTAAGCATCACCTCAGCACTCTGCAGGAATCCATGTCGTCCGGATTCTTTTACTCCCCAGGCCTTTTCAAAAGCGTGTTTTCTTTTACCTTCTGAAGAGTCACCGGCGTTATATTTCTGCACGCATTGACTGTATTCTTCTACCGTTTGACTTAAAGCATTAACGGCATGTTGAATATCATCGTTTGAAAGGGTGTCAGATATACTTTTGTCTTTTAGATGCTCGCTACTGCTGAATAATGTTTCAAATGCTTTGGCATACTGCTGACTGATAATGTTTAAATTATCTAAATGTTTCTCCGATGCTGTCTTCCCAATAACCTCGGTGAACATATTTTTCAATAAATCGACTTTAATATCATTACGGGCATAATCATACTGGAGTTTAGCACCGGCAGTTGCTAATGAAGAAAATTTTGCGCTAGCATGGACATTCGCTGTATATCCCACGCCACGCACATGTTTTGGTGTGACTTCAGCCTGAAAAGGAACAGGGCTTTTACTATCAATGCTTTTCCCGATGAGTTTACTCCAGCTCTCCTTCAGCTGCGACTGAGTGTTTTGTGCCTGCCATTGGTGGTGTAATAAGGAATGTTTACGAGTAAAAAGTGCATCTCTGATATGATGTTTTTTATAGCTAAACATTTTATGCGAGTATTTTTCACGGTAATAGTCAGTGGCTCCTCCGGCGTAGTTAACCCCGACGGTAATGGTTTTCTTCGCTGAAACTTCTCCTCCAGCCTGTAATGACATTTCGTCAGTGCAGTTCATACTGGCCGTTGCATCTAACGACAACTGGTACTTGTCTTCTTTAGCGCTGGCGACCGTGCCTTCATCATCGGAATCAGTGATGTAAGTGCGCGTATATCCAATTTTCCCGGTGCCTTTAATGGCCGTGATCGTATCCGCTATGCTGGCTCCGCAGCTAATTGATAACCCTGCAGATACATTTTTGGTCCGAGTGGCACCTGGAGTCGAGAGATTATCTATGTTTTGTCGATATAACTGGGTGGAATTTTTCAGTTTGTCGTTCAGTAAGCTCGAATAGACTAACTTTTCAAGAGAACGAATCGCCTTGGCAACGTTATCTTTCTTCCAGTTAGGTAACGTGCAGCGGATTTTATATAAATCCCGCAGCAGCTGTTTCTTCTCATTGTAATCAAGATGAGGACTCTCCTCTACATTACTGAATTGGTCAACTAAAGAGGTCAGTTTCATCTTAGTTTCGTATGGTAGATGTTGTGCTGCACTCGACAACATCTCACAAATGGCGATTCGTGATAAATGTTCTCCATCGCTGATCACCAGTGGTTCATTGTGCGTTGCCTCCGCCGGTGCTGCGTGACAATTCTCCCTGGACTGGTTGATTGCAACAATATTATTGCTTAATGACGATGCGTTACGCGTATGGTAGCTGCCATGTAAGCCTGGATTTAAACCCTCCAATGTTCGGATGGATGGTGTGAGAGCTTGTGCGTTCGAATTGTTCAATTTCATGATATATCCCGCCATCGGTAAGAAATGTTGTTCTGCAGCCATTTTCCGCAGAAGCTAATAAAAACGTTATCCCTAATGTCACAGTATAAGAATAAATAAAAGTAAATAATTGCGACCCATTACCAGTGTTTCCTTTTGGTGGAAGTAAATTTTTATTTATATGATTGTTTTTTTAAAAGGAAATAATATCCTGTTGCTTTTTTGCAAAGCGGGGGTTGCGACGGTTGAAAGTGTGCTAACCCGTCGTTATCAACCAACATTAATATGCCTGAGGAGAGCTACTATGAACAAAAACGACAGCCCGGAAAAAATGCTAAACGGTTTTGATGTAGGTGATAATGAAGAATTATTGATGCAATTTATGAATACAGGTGCAAGTAGAAAGCAAATGTATGCTCTTCCAGAAAATTTGATGGAAGGATTCTATACCTGCGCGTACGACTATTACACACAGGGAAAACTGGATCTGGTGGAGCAGTTTTTTAAATTTCTTTTTATGTATGACCTCTACAATGCAGATTATGCGTTTGGCTTAGCTTCAGTGTACCAGTTAAAAAAGCAGTACCAGCGAGCTCTCGATATCTATGCAGTCGCTTTTGCCCTTAGTAAAACAGACTATCGGGCAATGTTTGAAGCAGGGCAATGCAATATGCAGTTGCGCTACGTTGGCAGGGCAAAGAAGTGCTTTGAATTGGTTGTCGAGCACGAAACTGATCCCTTGTTAGTTGAAAAAGCAAAACGGTATCTTGAATCGATCGAGAGCATAAAGAACATCAGCGAAATTACCGCAAAAGAAGACGAGAGTAACGATTATGAATGGAATAACAACTAGTCCACTACCTCGCTCGGTTTATTCCGACGATTATACCCAGCAAGAAGCAAGCGTTGCTGCAAAAAGCGAAGCTGTCAAATTAAGCAGCGACCAACTGGATGCTGCCCGAAAAATAGTTGAAAGCAAGGTTATTACACAGTTTGATAAGTCACAAAATAACGGTGATACGTTAAAACCCTCCTTACGCGCTCCCTCTCAGAAAATTTCGACGACCCAAACCGATACCGCTGAGGGTGTTAAAGAAGAAAAAAAGAGCTCTCTGGAAACCTATAACGCGTTAATGGCCAAAATGGTCGCCATGTTTGGTGAACAAAGCATTGATGAGTTACAGGCCCGTGTGGATATGTACACAAAATACAGTAAAGAGAATGGCACTGCCAGCAGTGAAGTGCTTGAACAAATTGAAACTGAAGATCAGGCATATACCAGTGCGAAGGCAGCTGAGGCGGCTGCCATGCAAGACGTAACGGCGGCAGAATCAAATGTTATCGCCCTTGAGCAAGAAATTGCATCCCTCCAGCAGTCGCAAGCTGACATTGAGGATATGCTTAAAGATCCAACCTTGTCTTCTGATCAGATCAATGAACTCAGCGCTCAGTTAAAAAGTATTGCTTCGCAACTTGCGCAGAAACAGTCAGCACTCAGTATGCAGCAAACAACCTTAGCGGTAGCCAGACAAAACCTTAGTTTGGCTACGGATGAGCTCAATCAAATAGCGACTCAGTTGCAGTCTAGCCTTAAGTATCTTGATTCACTTAACAAAAATGCCGCTACCGTTAATTCCAGATTAGAGGAGTCATTGAAAACTACTCAAGGAACCTCTGCATATCTTATGGCACAGTTGATCACTATTATTGGTGAATCAACTGAAGAAACGATGGAACTGAACCTGAAGTTTTCGCAAAAAGTTCAACGTGCACAGCAAGAGAAGCTGGAAAACGATGCTGAAGAAGTCGAGAAACAACAGGAAAAATCTCGGCATATGCAGGAAACCATGGGTTGCGTTGGTAAAATTATTGGCGCAATTGTCACGATCGTTTCTACGGTTGCTGCAATTTTTACCGGAGGGGCATCCCTGGCCCTTGCGGCTATCGGTATTGCGTTAATGGTCTCTGATAAGATTTATCAGAAAGTAACAGGGAATGAATCATTTATTGCCGCAGCGCTTAAACCTTTGGTCGAACACGTTTTGATGCCAATTATTCAGCTCATCGCCAATGTCATTTCAGATGTGCTTGAGGCATTGGGCGTAAAAAATGATATTGCCGAAATTGTAGCAACCGTGCTGGCGGTAGCAATACTCATTATTGCTGCAATAGGTGCTGCGGTGGTAGCGAAGCAGGTGCCGGTAGCAAGGTTAATGAATATTGTCGGTGATATGTTAAAAAATGTATTAAACACCGTGATAAAAACTGTGGTTCAAATTATCAAACCACTCATTTCAGGAATGAAGAACATTGCCGATGAAATTGGCGCGGCGATCTCTAAGATGATGAAGTCTCTTGCCAATGCATTGAATCAGTTAGTGGGTTCAGAGTCAAAATCAAAACTAAACCTTCTGAAAGAATTCTTCAGTGACGAAGCCAATATTAAAACGCTTGGCAATAAATTCAATCTTGCAGAAGATATTCTGAGAGTGACCAATGCCAGTATAGATTCGGCAGGTAATATTGCTGCAGGCACTCTGGAAAAGCGTGTTAGTGAAATGCTAGCTGAAATTACGGAAATGCTTTCTGCCTCTGCAACAATGAAGCTGTTCACTGACAGTGTTACGGAGTCATACAGTCGTTCTATCGAAAATCTCAATATGCTTATGACGAATGCAGCCGATATGGCTGGAGAAGAGCAACAAGTAGGTCAGTTTATTTTTGCTCACACCAGAGCCTAACGCGATTCATTTTGCCTTGTTGAAATAAATGTTGATTAATATATTCGCTTGTTCAAATTCAGGCGACTCAATTTGCGATTTGTGTTTTCTGTACACATAAAATTACTGTTAAGGACAATCAATGAATACAACTATTAACAACGTTTTATCTCTGTTAAATATTCCATTATCAGAGAGTGCAACCAAAAGCGAGAAAGCTGAAGTTAAAGGAATTCGCATATCAGATTCCGCCATTGCCAATGACATTACAGAGCATCTGTCTGGCAGTTTTAAAGGCGCAACCAATGATATTGATATGCAGTCCGCTCTCATTAGCCCAGAATTTCAGCAACTGCTTAACGCGTCGAATCAGGTTCTTGAAACGGCTCTGACAGAATCAGGCGAGGCAACCTCAATAAGTATGGTGTTGCCGAAAAGCTCCCAGCAAGCCAGCCTAATTTGTATGCTCATTGAGCTGGCGAATCAAGCCTCGATTGCTGATATTGAACTTAGCAGTACGTTTGGCATCATGAGTGAAACGAGCAGTTTGAATGCCGCGCAGGCGCAAAAAGCGCAAGGGTTGGCTATCTTTGCCAAGAGTATCGTTTCTTCTTCGATCACTATGGCTGGTACGGGATATGCCACACATAATTCAGTTAAAAACTATTCCGCCACTAAATCCAATATCAACCAAAATCTGAGAGGCATGCACGGGGCTGATCTTCAGATCCGTCAGATGCAAAACTCGTTGAGTGCCAGTAAAAATGAACACCTGGATCTAAGTGATATCGCTTCGTCTTCCTCTACGGTGAAAAAAGCTGACGGCAGTATTACTGAATTCCAACGGCATGACCGCACCGTAAGTGCAGAACACAGCGCTGTAGCTGCGCGAAACCTGGACGAAACCATCAGTAACCGCGACGCGTTTAATGCGGCATTTTTACAAGGTGAAGCTCGTACCCGCTTAACGACCGGTCAAATTGAAGCCCAGCGTGCTATCGGCACTACAGGTTCAACGATTGCTGATGGCACCGGGACTCTGGCACATAATATTGAACAGAAAGAAGAGACTGAAGAGCGCACTGAATCTAAGGTCATGGATGGTGCTGTCGAAATGTCACGTCAGCAGGCACAAAAATCACAGCAGCTTTTATCTAATATGATGAACTTACTGAACGATGTTCGCCGTACGCAAGCCGATCTGGTCAGCTCGTTCGCAAATAATCTGAAAGCCTGATTTGTTATTCTAAATGTTTGTTGATTTTATGGGTTTCTTTTTTGCTTCAGTATTAACAAACCTCAGAATATGTCTTTCTGAGGTTTGTTTTTATTAGTGCAAAACCTTAGGGAATCAATATGAATGATATTAGAGATATCTCATGCCTCGCGGCCCCAATATACAGAAATGATTATTTCGGCGCACGTGAGGTAATGTCTCATGCTGGTGCGCCGGCGGGTATGGAGCGTGCGTTAAGAACAACAAATATTTCGGCTATGAATGTTAGATCTGTCGCCAATTCACAAAACGTTTTTTCTGGGTTCACTACAGGACAAAAAGCGCTTCCCCCTGTTCAGCAGCATTATAAACTGCGTGATATAACGGGTGAAGCGACAATAGGTGGGCAGACAAACCTCGGTGATATGAATAAACGGCTTGCGCTGTTTGTGATAAACAATTTAAGCATGGATAATACCATTCTCGCAAAGAAGACTGTAGAGACTTTGGTAGGCGAGTTAATGAAGGATACCCATTATCTTAATGTGACCGCGCAAGACACCTTTTCCACCTTATCTTTTGTTATTTCTGACATCAAAAACTGGGACGGTACTCATCGTGGTATCGTTATTCCTGATTGGGCCGTGAAATTTTTCACAGACTGCAAGCATGAAATTGAGGAGTGTGCAAAAGATATCCATGATCAACTGAAAGGCAATCATCATGCCCGTCGATTTGCAAAAAAAACGGAGCTAATGAGAAATAAAGATTTTGATAAAGCGTTTTCAGAAAGTACGACAAAAGCTCAGCATCTTCTGATGTTAAAGGCTGGAGAACGTTTTTTATCTGAAGAATTTGGTGTTACCGAAATAGATGCGCTTGCTCATAAATTGCTGGCCTATCACGATGCGGTTGTCAAAGGGATGTCCGACCTCGTATGCCAGCACATCATTGCATCAGCAGCAGAAAAACTGTCGATCGTTCTCACAAAAGATGATGCGCACTCACTCATTGAGCGAAATCACTATTATAAGAACTTTCATCAACGTGCAGATAAACTAAAGAACGATTTATTGGCATGTAAAGTACTTCATCCTAGTCTTTTAAAGAGTGCTTTAGGTCATATTCATTCAGGTCATCCTGTAACCGAATATAAGAAAGAATTTATAAAAATAGCAGGCCGCTTGTTGGCTAACGCTTATTCTTTTCCGGTGCCAGATAAATTCATAAATTCATTCTTTGAAGGATAACATTATGTCTTTTAGGTTAACCCGCAGCACCTCTGTTGATTCGGCGGCACCCCGTCCGGATATGGTCAACACACATTTTTCAGAGCTTGTGTCTAAACTTAGGTCTGTTAACACAGCTCCAGCAATAAAACTGGCCGAAACCGCTAACGCTACACCAAAATTTGAATCGTTAAAATATCGAAATCAATATCGTGAAAGCGTGGCGACCAATGTGATGTCAGCTTTAAGTAAGGATTTTAAGCTGGCTTATGAATCGGGTGACAGTGCACAGAAGCGAAATCTTGAAAACGTTGCTACAGCGATTTATTTGACCAAAATCCATCTTAGCAATGGTGACCGTGATGACTCTATATTTGAAAAGCTGATTGGTAACTGGCTGCACGCAATAAAACAGGGCAACCAGAAACCCGGGAGCCATTTTACTGCGGAGCAAAATTTTAGCGTTAACCGAAAAAATAAAGAACGCGATGCCTATCAGAAAGCGGTTAATGAACTCGGTGTTTTTTTTAAAGACAATTTCAGTGGTCCAAAAGCGTTGGCGAAAGTGGTTATGGAAGATGTCACACAGCGGTGCGGTGATATTTTGAAGCATTATGGTGTTGATATTTCAACGATTCCAAACTACCTGCAACAAGCTGCATTTAATGCTGAGAGAAATATGTGCCAGGCTCTGTCTTCCAGGACATCGCCTGGCAGAGAAGGGACTGCTTTTCTGAAGCAGGCTACATTGCATATCAACTCGATGTTGAATTACCCGAACTATCTGCGTGATATCTTAAGTCGGGCCGACACTCCAGCAGAGCAGCAGCCGACATCCTCTGTTCCACCTGAAGAAAATGCGGCTTTAAATGAACCGGAAAACTCTGCAGCAGATCCCTCTGGGTCCTTTATGCCTTCAGGCACGACGCCCGTTGTGACTCTTAGCAACATCGGCAATCCCGTCGTAAACATCGATCTTGGCAGTAGATTTGACCGCCTGGCAGACAATCTGGAAAAATTAATCGAGAATGGTAATAAGGTTTATCCTTTCCATTCTTCGCCTCTATGCCATTGCCAGCATGTTTGTGGCAGCTCTTCTTCACCCCATAACGCCTCTTTTTTGGGAAAAGTCATTACTCATCGTACGCAAAATGCAGCCGCGGTCCCGGGCTCAGAAGAGCAACAAGAGACCCCAATCGCGCCTTCTGCTCAAGCAGCGAGAGAAGCAATATCACCAGATGGCAGTTTTGATATGCCAGACGGTCGGACGGTTAGTGAAGCTTTTGCAGAGAATGTACTCACCGGTGATAGGGTTGATGGCCCGATAAGTATACCTTCAGAAATTTTCGGGCATAACGTGGCGGATGGACCTGAAGGTTCAGACAGTGATGCCCAGAATGATGCTCCGATGCAAGAAGACCAGGCTGTTGCGGCTTCAGTTCGCCCCATGCATCATATCGATACGTTTATGGCAAAACAGGAGCGTGCCGGAAATTTCGTTACGTTGAGTCAGAGTGGCTTACTTCGTTCCAACTTTATTGGCAGCAGCTCAGCATCCATGACCCGACAGACATCTCAATCGATGCTCTCGGTAGACCGATCAAATGATGAATTACTCGCCTCCAGCGTTACTGCACCGACTGAGGATGACGAAAAAATTCAGACCTTTGTTTCGACCGCCTCTGTTACGTTCCATCATCGCAATAAAGCTTTAGCCTTCGATAATGAATCCTCAATACGGCAACCTATTCGACACACATCTGTGTCACTGTCCGGGAGCAATGAAACGCAAGCTTCTGAAGGGCTGGGGAACAAGGATCTTAACGAAACCGTGTCGGTTATGGATGATCGCAGTGAACCGGGCAAGGTACGTGAGCTGATTGCGTTTTATAATCAAAATGCCAGTAAAACTGCGGTGTTGAGAGAAGAAATTGCCCCCCTAAAAGCAGAGGATAACTCAGCAGCAGATAAAACACCGGTCAAAAATATGACGGATCGTAAATATGCACATGAAAGACCTTACAGCCCCTATCTCGATAATAAAGGTAATACTAAATCCCCGGTGACTTTGACCGTTGATGGTCTGCACCGTCCAAAATATTGAACAACAAGGATGATTAAATGAAAGATATTGAAAAAATAAATATGTATTTGTTAAGTGAAGTGGCAAAGTTAAAATCGCTAACTCAAGGTTCTTTTGGTTTGGATAGCCATATTCTTTACGATCTCTATTTTGATTCCGTCGATTTAATGGATCTCCTGATGGCCATTGAAAATGATCTTCACATTGTGATTCAAGATGAGGATCTGGAGACATTTACAACGTTGCGATCCATTTCCAATACAATTGTTCATTATACTCATTGAGTTCGATGGTCACGTTCAGGCAAACTTTCATCTTTCAGGATCACTTCATATGGCAATACATCCAGGTTCTTATGTGAACTCTTCTTCCCGCTTCATCACGGCAAAGTCGTTAATGCACCAACAGAATCCAGGTGTCGGAATCACTTACGGGAAACAACGTACATTCCCGAATTTACTCTCTGGAGCTTCAAATACAGTTATGAGTCTGTCTCTTGGAAAGAAAACGGTTGTAGTCAATTATGATAAAATTACACGTTTTCTTGCTAAAAACATCACTGATAGTAATAAATATACTTTGAATCAATGGTACCAAGAGGAGAGTACGTGCCTGATTTCTTCCGAAATTAATCGTACCATTGATATCGTATACAAAGAACTGCAAGGCAAACATTTCGCTAACGTTAAGAAAGATATTTTTGAAGACTTACAGAAAGAACTTAAAACAGAGCTCACCACTCAGGGTGCACAGTCATCAATTAAACATGTCCTCATGCGCAATGCTTATTTAATGAAAAAAATCAATTCTTTATCTGATAAAAATACCACTCTTGATAAGAATAGAATTTCAAACTACGTCATCAACTCTCTGACCGATCGCATTTTCCAGCAGCAATTTTATGGCATGGATTTGTCTAAATTAAGAGAAAACGTCGCAGACAAGGTTCTGACAAGGATTGCCACGCGAATGTAGAGTTTATATTGTCGAGGGGAGAGACCCGATAATAGCGCTTTCGCTTTCGCAGTGCAGGCGCTTCTCTCCTGTATTAGGCACTATAAAGAAAATGAGATTGACCAGAACAGAGTTTTGCCGGCTCATCTGGTTGCTGACAACACCATCAAATTGCGTTTTTTGACACCGAATTGCACGGTTGTGGTGCAGATGTACCCCTTATGGGGCAGATCCTAAACCGCTGTTTCAGGTAATAAACCGGGCTGAGTGATTAGATTCTCTTATTTTCAGCCGGTTAGCGGACATATCGGACCTCTTAGAAAAACTGGCATTCATATTGCAGAACCCTTTTCAACAACTCGCGCCAGTACCGGCACTGCATTTTGAACAGGGGGCAACATGAACTTAAGACGACTGAAATACTTCGTAAAAATCGTCGACATCGGCAGCCTGACCCAGGCGGCAGAAGTGTTACATATCGCACAGCCTGCACTAAGTCAGCAGGTGGCCACTCTGGAAGGTGAACTGGATCAACAGTTATTAATCCGTACCAAGCGCGGCGTGACACCAACCGAAGCCGGGAAAATTCTTTATACGCATGCCCGCACCATTCTTCGCCAGTGTGAACAGGCGCAGCTTGCGGTGTGCAACGTGGGGCAAACCCTGAGCGGACAGGTCTCGATTGGCCTTGCACCCGGCACCGCGGCATCTTCCATTACCATGCCGCTGCTGCAGGCGGTTCGCGCCGAGCTGCCGGAAGTGCTGGTGTATCTGCACGAAAACAGCGGCGCTGTCTTAAACGACAAACTCCTCAATGGTCAGTTGGACATGGCGGTGCTTTATGACCGTTCTCCGATTGCGGGGATCACCAGCCAGCCGTTGCTGAAAGAAGACCTTTACCTGGTGGGGACGCGTGATTGTCCAGGCCAGAGCGTCGATTTAACTGCCGTAGCCGAAATGAATCTGTTCTTACCCCGCGATTACAGCGCGGTACGACTGCGTGTTGATGAAGCCTTTTCGCTGCGCCGCCTGACGGCAAAAATCATCGGTGAAATTGACTCCATTTCCACGCTGACCGCCGCGATTGCGAGTGGAATGGGCGTTACGGTCCTGCCCGAGTCTGCTGCTCGTTCATTATGCAGCGCTGCGAGCGGCTGGATGGCACGGATCACTACGCCATCCATGAGCCTGCCGTTGTCTCTGAACATGTCCGCCCGCGGGTCGTTAACGCCGCAGGCCCAGGCGGTGAAAGAGATTCTGATGTCGCTGGTCAGTCGCCCGTCGCTCGAGAACCGTGAACTCCAGCTGGTGAGTTGATATTCCATAAAAGCATAAGATGCTGGTTTTTATTATTTGTTCTGCCGCGCTGCTGACTCTAACAATAGGGACATGACAGATGGGGTGGAGTGAAACGTGAATTTCCAGCAACTTAAAATTATCCGTGAGGCGGCAAGGCGGGATTACAATCTTACTGACGTCGCCAATATGCTTTATACCTCTCAGTCTGGCGTCAGTCGCCATATTCGCGAGCTGGAGGAGGAGCTGGGCATAGAGATCTTCATCCGTCGGGGCAAGCGCCTGTTAGGCATGACCGAACCGGGTAAAGCGCTGCTCATTATTGCTGAGCGTATTCTCAACGAAGCCAGTAACGTCCGCCGCCTGGCGGATCTCTTCACCAACGATGCCTCTGGCGTCCTGACGATTGCCACTACCCATACTCAGGCACGGTACAGTCTGCCGCCCGTTATCAAAGCTTTTCGTGAACTCTTCCCGGACGTACGACTGGAGTTGATCCAGGGCACGCCCCAGGAGATTGAAGGGCTGCTGCAAAACGGCGGGGCAGATATTGGTATTGCCAGTGAACGTTTAAGCAATGATCCTCTGCTGGTGGCCTTCCCTTGGTTTCGCTGGTATCACAGCCTGCTCTTGCCGGCGGAGCATCCCTTAACACAGGTGTCACCTTTGACGCTGGAAGCTATCGGAAAATGGCCGCTTATCACCTATCGGCAGGGGATCACCGGGCGCTCGCGCATTGACGAGGCGTTCAACCGCAAAGGTATTACGCCGGATGTGGTCCTTAGTGCGCAGGATTCTGATGTGATCAAAACCTACGTTGAGCTGGGGTTAGGCATCGGTCTGGTGGCAGAACAATCCGCAGGTGAAAAAGAGGAGGGAACGCTGGTCAGGCTGGACACACGCCATCTGTTTGATGCCAACACCGTGTGGCTTGGGATGAAGCGCGGGCAGCTACAGCGAAATTATGTCTGGCGATTTATAGAGCTGTGTAACGCCGGGCTGTCGGTCGATGAGATCAAACGACAGGTGATGGAGCCAGAAGAAGTCGCCATTGATTATCAGATTTGACGCTGATGACGCCGGCCTGCGCAGGCGTCAGAACGGGCTGGCATGCCGGGCATGAATCTTTTCGCCGCTGACGGGGTGAACGAACTCTAACTCGCTGGCATGCAGCATCAACCGTGGCGTTGATTCTGTGCCCGGCAACAGAAGGCCACCGTACAGATCGCAGCCCAGAATAGGGTGGCCCAACTGTTGGCAGTGAATACGCAACTGATGGGTTCGGCCCGTCAGTGGTGTCAGCTGAACGCGCGTGACGGGCAACGCGGTGCCATCTTCGGATGTGCGATAAAAACGCGCCACGACGCGATAATGCGATTGGGCGGGCTTGCCGTGAATCGCGCAGATCGACATCAGCGGAAACAGCGACGGATCTCTGGCGATTGGTGCATCAATCACCCCTTCATCCTGCTCCAGATGCCCGCACAGCAGGGCGCTGTAGACCTTGTTCACCGTGCGCTCGCTAAACTGCTGGCAAAGTAAGGCATTCATCGCCTTATTACGGGCAATCAGCATCAAACCTGATGTACCAAAATCCAGGCGGTGAACCAGGGTGCAGCCGGGATAACGCTGCACCAGGCGATGATGAACCGAATCTTTATTTTGCGGGTTTTTCCCTGACAGGCTGAGCAGTCCACTGGGTTTATTAATGAGTAAAAGGTGGTCGTCGCAATAGAGAACGTCTATTTCGTCATGACAGGGTGGGGCAATGAAGTTATCGATGATGGTGGACATAGTGCTGCCAGTAGAAGACGGGATGCGGATAATAGCCAATTTTTAGCGGGCTGGCGAATTTGACTCTTTAGCAAAGAAAGAGACAAAATGCAGGTGTTTATCCAGGCCACAAAAATCGGCCACTGACCCGGGTGTTAACCCCTAAGGCCCCTTATGAGCACCGAAATACCGCTGAAATTCTATGACATCGTGGATGAGTATTCGACAGAGACCGCCGAGCAGGTAAGCGAGACGGAACGCGACTCTCTGGCACATTATTTTCAACTGCTGGTCACCCGTTTAATGAATAACGAGGAGATCGGTGAGGATGCGCAAAAAGAGATGGCGGATGAGGCGGGTATCAACCCGAAACGCATTGATGAAATCGCGTCGTTCCTGAACCAGTGGGGCAACGAGTAAGAGGTATGTTGGCCGTACGATGAGGCCATAAACGTAGATAGCGTTTGAAAGCATAAAGCCTGCTTAAGGGAACTTAAGCAGGCTTTTTTTATCAGCTCCTCTGACAGGAAGAGACCCAGGCCTTAACATTCCTGTTCATGAATCATGTAGCTCATGATGCCAAATTTTAGGGCGCGCGTAGTCACGTTGTTGGAGCGTAGGGTACGATCCGGAAGCCGCACCGCATTTTTTTCTTTGATTCGTCATAATCCTTTAATACGCAAAGAAAGTTGTCTCTAATCGTCATTTCCCACGCTGAACCCCATTAAGGAGCCACGATGGATCTGACTACAAATTGCGCACAGCCAGTTCTTGATGTTATATTAAAATATAATATCCGGAGGTGTTCTATGTATACCACTCGCCTGAAAAAAGTCGGCGGCTCTGTCATGCTGGCAGTGCCTCCCGCCGTGCTGAAAACGCTAGGGCTGTCTACAGACAGCGAAGTCGGTATGACCATTGATAATGGCTGCCTGGTTATTGAACCGCAGACACGACCTCGCTATTCGCTTGATGAGCTGCTGGCACAGTGCGACCCACATGCCGACATGAACGATGAGGAGCGGGAGTGGATTGATGCGCCTGCGGTGGGCAGGGAGGTCCTGTAAATGGACAGAGGAGAAATCTGGCTCGTCTCACTGGATCCGACTATCGGACATGAACAGCAAGGGAAGCGCCCGGTTCTGATCGTTTCTTCTGCCTCGTTCAACAAGCTTACCCGATTACCCGTAGTGGTTCCCGTTACCAGCGGTGGTAACTTTGCACGTACAGCCGGCTTTATCGTTTCACTGGATGGTGCAGGGACAAAAACGACGGGTGTTATTCGCTGCGACCAACCGAGAACCCTTGATCTGGATGCCCGCAACGGCAAGCGTCTGGAACGCATACCGGATGTACTCATAAATGAGGTGCTAGCCAGACTGGAAGCCATTCTGCGTTGAAGGCGAAAGATGACTTTAGTTTCAGAAAAGCAAAAAGCCTGCTCGAAAGCAGGCTTTTCTAAATTTGGCTCCTCTGACTGGACTCGAACCAGTGACATACGGATTAACAGTCCGCCGTTCTACCGACTGAACTACAGAGGAATCGTGTGAACGAGGCGAATGTTAATAGCCCCGCTATTTTGTGTCAACACTAAAATTAACACGCTGATTCAAATGATTAATTATGAGTCAACCTGCTGTTTTAGTGTACTTGTAGGGAGAAATCTTCATCAGGGCCTTGATGACCACGCAGACGCTGCAAAGGATCCTGCTGGTAAAAATGGCAAAAGCGTTGCCACAGCGCAGGAAAGCGTGGAGCAAAAAGCTCGGGCGCACTGAAAAAATATTCTGAGAGCACGGCAAAACATTCCGCCGGGTCGGTGGCGGCATAGGCATCAATACTCGCTGCGCTTTCACCCACCAGGTCGATCTCATCCTGGATATTATTCATTGCGGCGTGCAAATCGTGTTCCCAGCCCGCAACCTCACGCAACGGAATAAAAGGCACACCGCTGGCGCGATCACCGTTGCGCGTATCCAGTTTATGCGCGACTTCATGAACGATCAGATTAAAACCTGACGCGTCGAAAGAGTCCTGAATATCCAGCCAGTTAAGAATAATGGGACCTTGCTGCCAGCTTTGCCCGGACTGAACGACGCGCTGATTATGCACAAGCCCGATATCATCTTCCCACTCATCGTCCACCACAAACGGCGCGGGATAGATCAAGACTTCGTGGAAGCCATCGAGCCATTCGATGCCGAGTTCCAGGACCGGCAGACAGAAGAGCAGGGCGATCCGCGCACTTTTTAACTCATCAAGTTCAAAGCCCTGAAGCGGGACCAGACGCTTCTGCTGCAAAAATTTGTCTGCCAGAGAGATTAATCGTGTCCGATCGTGCTGCGTGAGATTCGCCAGGACAGGGATTGCCAGCGCATCATCCCAGGGGAGCGCCGCGCTTCGGGCGGTATCATTCGATTTCCAGAGCCACTTTATCATCGCTTTGCTCGCAAACTCATCACATGAAAAAATTGCAGGAAGGGAACTGTTAAAATGCCAAATTTCCAGGCATCATGACAACCATCAAAACGGAGAGATGCCGGAGCGGCTGAACGGACCGGTCTCGAAAACCGGAGTAGGGGTAACTCTACCGGGGGTTCAAATCCCCCTCTCTCCGCCAACCTTCCTTTGCCCACACGTTACCACTTCGCTCACCTCACACGGTAGTGCTTTGCCACTATGTCATTCATTCTGTGAAGTATGTCGTGTCGCGTACTGTCGATTTTGTTGCCAGGATGCCCGCAAAACCGGGCATCCATCGCATTACCGTAACGCCTTAGCGATAGCACTAAACATCAATGAGGCTTCAAGCGGCTGTGCACTAAAAGAAGGTTCAGCCTGCGGCCAGGTTGACCATTGCACGATGACCAGATTTTCCGCGCGATTCACCATAATCATTTGTCCAAAAATGCCTAATGCCCAAAGCGAATGCTGTAACGATGCCTCTGGCCGTGGCGTGACGTTTTTAGCATTGACCGGCACTTCATTATTCCACCACTGGTAACCGTAAAGCCCCTGCGGATGTGCCGCCGAGACAGAGCCGTTTGCGCGGGTCCAGTTGGCGGATTGAGTGACCCAGCCATCGGGTAAAATGGACTTTCCGTTTGGCAATTTTCCTTCGTTCAGGACAAACTCGCCAAAGCGTCCCCAGTCTTCCAGCGTCGCGTTAAAGCCATGCGCGCCAACATCATGCGTACCTTTGGCGTAAGCATGCCACACGCCGTCGCTTGCCATCCCCCATGGCTGCCAGATGCTTTTTTCCAGATAAGCTGCCAGCGTCATGCCGGTGGCACGCTCTAACACATCACCCAGTAGCCATGCTCCGCCAGAGGAGTAAGACCAGTTTTGCCCGGCGGGATGCGCCCGAGTTAAACCCGAAACCAGCTTACGAACGCAGGCGTAGGTGCCGGGGCTGGCTTCGCACTGGGTAAGCCTGGCGAAATCAGACGTGGGCTGAGTGTAATCCTCATTCCAGGCGACGCCGGAGGTATGCGTGATTAATTGCCTGAGCGTAACGTCCTCCCAGGCCGTCCCTTTTAAATCAGGCTCGTAGCGAGCCACACGGTCGTCCAGTGAATGGATTTTTCCCTCTTTGATCGCCACGCCAACGAGCAGAGATACCACCGATTTCCCCACCGAGCGGGAGGTCCATAGTGTGGTATCCGTATTCCCTTCCCCAAGATATTTAAAGGCGATTTTACCCTCTTTAAGGACCAGCATCCCGCTGACATTCTGCCGCTTAAGATACTCTTTCAGGTTATAGGTCTTCCCGTTGACCTGATAATGAGCGTCCTTCAGGGGCTGCTCGGCCACCCTCAGAGGCGTGGCGTTTCCGTGATGGAAAACATCGCCTGCATAGTTACGATAATCATTGCGAAAACCCACCACACGTTCGGGCTGGCTCCAGGTGAGCATGTTGCGCGTGTCCGGTAGCCGGGTGTCGAAAGGCGCAGGACAGACGCTGAGGTCGGTGCCTTCACAGGCCGCCAGCGCCTCTGGGGCGAGGACGCTACTGAACAGGCCAATGACGACGCTGGCTAACAGCGTGGTAGTAAACGTTATGTTTTTCATGGTTTATCTCGCATGAGTGAGGAGTGCTGCCAGTTTAAAAATTCACGGCTTATAATGAAAAACGCCTTATGGGGGAAAATCCCCCGAAAATGTCATGGGAGCATGTCGTGTCATCGTTGATTTATTCTTTTGCTCAGCTGGAAGCGTTTACGGCCGTGGTGGAATACGGGAGCCTGGCAAAAGCGGCGATCAAACTCGGTAAAGACCGCACGACCCTGCGGGATCTCATTGATTTTCTGGAGGACGGGTTAGGCTATCCGCTTTTTTTGCGGGAAGGGCGCAGCTTACGGCTGACCCCGGAAGGGGAACAGCTTCAGCGTCAGGCTCATTTACTTATGCGCCAGGTGAAAGCGTTTGAGGCGTTCGCAAAGGACGTACCGCAAAGCGCAACGCAGGGCCTCTCCCTCGTTTACGATCCTTTTACGCCCCGGGCCTTTTTGCAGGCGTTAATCCGCAATATGGCGTCCCGGAACAGACGTCTGACGCTGATTAGCGCCTCACGCGATGAAGCGGAACAGATGCTGGCGCGAGGTCAAGCCGATCTGGGGGTCTGCCAGGCGCGTAATCGAAGCGTCGGTCACGAGATGGAGTGGCGCGCCTTAGGGGCGATCGACATGGATTTTTATGCTTCCCGGTTGCTTTTTGCCGATGATCTGCAGCCACTCTCGTTACTCGAGCTGTCACTGGCTCCCCAGGTCATTATGCATGCTACGTCTGATGAACCTGTTGCACGTCGCCTGCAAATCTCTGGAAATACCGTTCGGGCGAACGAGCTGGAAATGGTGCGGGCCTTGCTTGAAGCGGGCGTCGGTTGGGGATTTCTGCCCACGCATTTTCAGGCGAGTCACTGGCAAAATGTGCAGCCGTTGCGCACGGAAGTGGGTAACCAGGGGATTAGCCAGACGATGGTCACTATCTGGAAGCCGGGCAATGATAAGCGGATGATGATGGATGAAACGTTAGCTCTGATGCCAGCACTCTGGCGTGCGGTGGGATAAAGCGCCCGGTAAGCTTTTGCTTACCGGGCCAGGTAGGCCGGGTAGACGGAACGCTACCCGGCAGGCAAGTCTTAGCGCTGAGTACATCCCGCGCACTGCTTGTTCTGGATCTGCTGGTAAAAATCATTCCCTTTGTCATCGACCAGGATGAACGCCGGGAAATTTTCAACTTCGATTTTCCAGATCGCTTCCATACCCAGTTCGGGATAGGCCACACACTCAAGACGCTTAATGCTGCTTTGTGCCAGAACTGCCGCCGGCCCGCCAATGCTGCCGAGATAAAAACCACCGTGCTGGTGGCAAGCGTCGGTCACCTGCTGACTGCGGTTGCCTTTGGCCAGCATGATCATACTGGCACCCTGAGCTTGCAGTAAATCGACATAGGAATCCATACGGCCCGCCGTGGTTGGCCCTAATGAACCGGAAGCATAGCCTTCAGGGGTCTTAGCAGGGCCAGCATAATAGATCGGATGATCTTTCACATACTGCGGCAGCGCTTCGCCATTATCGACAAGCTCTTTGAGCTTCGCGTGGGCGATATCGCGCGCCACGATGATGGTGCCATTCAGCGACAGGCGTGTGGAAACCGGATAAGCAGAAAGCTGCGCCAGAATTTCCTGCATTGGGCGGTCAAGGTTAACGCTGACAACATCCCCTTCACCCTGTTGACGCAATGATTCAGGAATGTACTTGCCTGGATTGTGTTCCAGCTTCTCGATCCAGATACCGTCGCGGTTGATTTTCGCTTTAATGTTCCGGTCGGCGGAGCAGGAAACACCCATCCCAACAGGGCAGGAGGCCCCGTGGCGCGGCAAACGAATCACGCGGATATCGTGAGCAAAGTATTTCCCGCCAAACTGTGCGCCCAAACCAAGGTTCTGGGCTTCCTGCAGCAGTTCCTGTTCGAGCTGAACATCGCGGAACGCCTGACCATGCTCGTTCCCTTCAGTCGGCAGGCCGTCGTAATAACGGGTAGAGGCCAGTTTTACCGTTTTCAGCGTACTTTCAGCAGAGGTCCCGCCAATGACAAAGGCAATATGGTAAGGAGGACAGGCTGCTGTCCCCAGGCTGCGCATTTTTTCCACCAGATAATTTTTCAGTTTAGCCGGGGTAATCAGGGCCTTCGTTTCCTGATACAGATAGGTTTTATTGGCAGAACCGCCGCCTTTTGCGACGCAGAGGAACTTATACTCGTCGCCATCAACGCTATACAGATCGATCTGAGCAGGCAAATTGGTCCCGGTGTTCACCTCTTTGTACATATCCAGCGCCGCGTTTTGTGAATAGCGCAGGTTATCTTCAACGTAAGTGTTATAGACGCCCTGACTCAGTGCCGCCTCGTCACCCCCACCGGTCCAGACGCGCTGGCCTTTTTTCCCCATGATGATGGCCGTCCCCGTGTCCTGGCAGGTGGGTAACACGCCTTTTGCCGCAATCTCTGAATTTCGCAAAAATTGCAGCGCCACATATTTGTCGTTTTCGCTGGCTTGCGGGTCGTTGAGGATGGCGGCAACCTGCTTCTGATGGGACGGGCGAAGCATAAATGCAGCATCATGAAAGGCCTGCTGCGCCAGCAATGTCAGCGCCTGCGGCGCGACTTTGAGTATCTCCTGGCCTTCAAACATCGCCACAGAGACATGTTCCTTGCTCAGCAGATAGTATTCCGTGTCGTCATGCGCAAGCGGGAAAGGATTTTGGTAGTGAAAGGGTTTATTCGACATAGCGTATTGCTCCACAAAAATAAGACCGCCGGAGGCAGGCTCCGGCGGTCAGGAATCAGAACATCATGGACATCCACGGATAACCAATCAGCAGCAGGGCGGCCAGAAAGATGGCGCCAAAGATAGTGCCGAGACGCCAGTAATCTTTTGTTGGCAGATAGCCGCTGCCGTAATAAATCGGGCTTGGGCCGGTACCATACGGCGTGATGATCCCCATGATACCCAGCGAGGTCACCATCAGCAGGACAAACACTTCCATGTTCATGCCAGGAATGGTGGCGGCGATGGTCAACATCGCAGGCAGCAGCGCCGTGGTGTGGGCGGTGGTGCTGGCAAACAGGTAGTGCAGCAGATAGAACGCCAGCAGCAGCACGATGGTCGCCACGCCTGGGGAGATACCGCTCATCAACATGCCACCTTCGTGACCCAACCAGCCAATAAAACCGGTGGAGGAGAGCCCGTCTGCCAGGGCGACCAGGGTGGCGAACCAGACAAAGGTATTCCATGCCGCTTTGTTGCCGGTGATATCGTTCCACTCCAGCACGCCGGTCCATAGCATCAGACCGACGATCAGCAGGGCGGCCATGGCCGGTTCAATCCACGCGGCGGCAAAAATCCACATCAGCAGAGCGCAGCAGACGAAGATCAGCAGCAGGATTTCATTGCGGGAAAGTTTGCCCAGTTTTTCCAGTTCACGGCTTGCCCACAGCGGGACTTCATCGTTCACCTTCACTTCCGGCGGGTAGAACCAGTAGGCCAGCAGCGGCATCACCAGAATCAGCAGCACACCTAACGGCAGGAAGGCGATAAACCAGGTGCCCCAGGAGATATCAATGCCAACAATACTTTTCACCAATGCCAGTGCAAGCAGGTTAGGCGCCAGCGCGGAGAGGAACATGGAGCTGGTGATACAGGCTGCGGTAATCGCGACCCACATCAGATAAGAGCCAATTTTACGCGCGCTGGGATCGTTAGGTTTTGAACCATACAGCGGCGGCAGGTTGGCGATAATCGGGTAAATGGTCCCACCACTGCGTGCCGTGTTTGACGGCGTAAACGGGGCCAGGAGCAGATCCGCAAAGGTAATGGCGTAGCCGAGCGTCAGGCTGCGACGTCCCAGATATTTCACCAGAATCAGCGCCAGACGGCGTCCAAACCGCGTTTTATCGTAGCCTGCAGCAAACATAAAGGCGCCGAAGATCAGCCACACGGTCGAGTTGCCAAAACCGCTGACCGCCCACTTAAATGAGGCGCCCGCCAGTTTGAATTTAGGGTCTGCCAGCTGTTCGGGGCTGAACAATACCCACTGGCTGCACAGGCCGATAGCCACTACGCCGGTCAGGCCAATCACCGCTCCGGGCAGGGGTTCGAAGATTAAACCGACAATCACACCGACGAAAATCGCGAAGTAATACCATGCATGTGGCGGCAGTTCTTCCGGAACCGGCACAAACAGCAGCATAACGGCGACGATAACGGGGAGCGCCATCATCAGCAGACGTTTTTTGCTTCCGTCTTTTGGCTTGCTCGCCACAGAGGGCGTTACAGCTTTCGTTTCTTTCATAGTTAGCGTCTTAAGTTGTTAGAAATTCGGTTTATCAAAAAGGAGTGCGCGGCGGTTATTTAAATTATTTTGCTTACTTTAGTTATTTAACCTGTGCGGCAATCAATTTCTTAATAACGATTTAACGCTTCTCTGGAGGCGTTAAAATAAAAATAAAGGATATTTATATATTGCGCTTTTGAAGGGTGGTTCTATTGATCTCGATCAAGAAACGAGAATTGTAGAGGTATTTTTGTGCGTCTTAAAATAACCCTATTGAGTTATGTGGTTATTATTTTTGCGATGAGAGTTATTCGCATCAAATAGAAATAATATGCGCCAGTAAAATTCATAAATCATTGAATTCTAAACAAAACATATTTTATACTTCGTTTGGGTGACGTAATCAAAACGTTAAATATGTAGGATTTTGTGTAAATATATAATGTAGGTCCCACTAACACCATTGTATTAATAATGTTATCTAAGGGATTAAATAGTTTTAAAACTAACGTAATGACTTTAGTAACTAAAAATACCGTTATATTAATAGCATGACATCGGCAAAACAATAACCAGAACCTGGCCCGATAAAGAATTCTCAAATTTCAATTTTTAAAAGTTTGGAGTTTCTATTATGAGCACGAACGATCGCATTCTACGTCCTTTCACATTACCGAATGGCACTGAGTTAAAAAACCGTTTGTTGATGGCACCCATGACGACCTGTACGGGCTATTACGACGGCACCGTCACCAGCGAGCTGGTGGAGTATTACCGGGCACGTTCTGGCAGCATTGGCACCATCATTGTTGAATGTTGCTTTGTCGACGACACCGGGCTGGCTTTCCCGGGAGCTATCGGCATCGACACCGACGAGAAGATTGCAGGCCTGGCAAAAATTGCCCATGCGATTCAGGCTGAAGGGTCGAAAGCCATTCTGCAGATTTATCATGGCGGCCGCATGGTCGAGCCCCGGCTGATTGGGGGGCGCTCGCCGGTGGGGCCAAGCGCCGTTGCCGCACCGCGTGAAGGGGCCGCCACACCTGTCGCCTTAACCTCCGACGAGGTGGAGGCCATGATCGGCAAGTTTGGTGAGGCCGTGCGTCGTGCGATTCAGGCTGGGTTTGATGGCGTGGAAATCCACGGCGCTAACACCTATCTGATCCAACAATTTTATTCTCCTAACTCTAACCAGCGTACGGATCAGTGGGGCGGCAGCCGTGATAATCGGGCGAAATTCCCGCTCGCGGTACTGGATATCACGCATAAAATGGTGCGCCAGTATGCCGATGATGCCTTCATCATTGGTTACCGTTTCTCGCCAGAAGAGATGGAAGTCCCCGGCATTCGCTTTGACGATACGATGTATTTGCTGGAAAAACTGGCAGCTCGGGGCGTGGATTACCTTCACTTCTCCGTTGGGGCAACCTTGCGTCCCTCCATTGTCGATACCCAGGATCCAACGCCATTAATCGAAAAATATCACGCCATGCGTTCAGACACGCTGGCACAGATTCCGGTGATGGGCGTGGGCGGCGTGGTGAACGCGTCGGATGCGAACAACGCGCTGGACCATGGCTATGACCTGATTGCCGTAGGCCGTGCGACCATTGCCTATCCGGACTGGACGGACCGCATCCGCAACGGCGAAACCCTGGAGCTGTTTATGGACAGCACCCAGCGTGAAGCGCTGCATATCCCGGAACCCCTGTGGCGATTCTCGCTGGTGGAGGCGATGATCCGCGATATGAGTATGGGCGAGTCGAAATTTAAACCCGGCCTGTTTGTTGAAACCGTCCAGGACGACGCCAGTGAGCTTGTCATCAACGTCTCTCTTGAAACCGATCGCATTGCCGACATTGCGCTGGCGTCCACGCCATCGGATGACGTGGAATTTATCACCAGCTTTGAAGAGATCCGCACCCGCATCCTGGATGCCAACACGCCGCATGTGGATGCCATTACCGGCGCCACCAGTCAGAGCGAGGCGGTGAAAAAAGCGGTCTCTAAAGCGATGGTCAAATCCAGTAAAGCGCTGGCGGCGGAAGAGGGGTTTGATCCTAACGCCACAAAAGTGGTCGATGTCGTGGTAATCGGCAGCGGCGGAGCCGGGCTGGCAGCCGCCATTCAGGCGCATGACGAGGGCGCACGCGTTCTGATCGTCGAAAAAATGCCGTCCATCGGCGGGAACACCATTAAAGCGTCAGCCGGGATGAACGCGGCAGAAACGCGTTTCCAGCGGGTGAAGGGAATTGAGGACAGCAAAGCGCTGTTTTATAAAGAGTCGCTGAAAGGCGGACACAACAAGAACAACCCTGAACTGCTGCACCGTTTTGTTGAGAATGCGCCGGAAGCGATTGAGTGGCTGGCCCATCGTGGGATCATGCTTAACGACATCACCACCACCGGCGGGATGAGTATTGACCGTACGCACCGTCCAAAAGACGGTTCGGCGGTGGGGGGCTACCTGATTAGTGGTCTGGTACGTAACGTGAATAAACGCCAGATCGAGGTGATGCTGGATACCTCCGTCAGCGACATTGTGTTCGAAAACGGCGAAGTGACTGGGGTTCGCCTGACCACGGAAGAGAATGAGACGCTGAACGTGACCACGCGCAGCGTGATTGTCGCCACGGGCGGATTCAGTGCCAACAGCCAGATGGTGGTGAAGTATCGCCCGGATCTGGATGGTTTTGTGACCACCAACCACAAAGGGGCGACCGGGGGCGGTATCGCGCTTCTGGAGCGGATCGGTGCGGGTACCGTGGATATGGGCGAAATCCAGATCCACCCCACCGTAGAACAGACCACCTCTTACCTGATTTCCGAGTCTATTCGCGGCGGTGGTGCCATTCTGGTGAACCAGCAGGGGAGTCGTTTCTTCAACGAGATGGATACTCGCGACAAAGTCTCCGCACAGATTATCGCCCTGCCAGAAAAATATGCTTATATCGTCTTTGACGAGCATGTCCGCGTGAAAAATAAAGCGGCGGATGAGTACATTGCGAAAGGTCTGGTGACCAGCGCCAGCACGCCAACGGCGCTTGCCGAAGCGCTGGGCATGGATGATGAGACTTTCCAGACAACGCTTGCACGCTATAACCGTTTTGTGGAAACACAGCATGACGACGACTTCGGTCGCACCACGGCGCTGCGTGCACCTCTCAATGAAGGTCCGTTCCACGCTATCCGCATTGCACCGGGCGTTCACCACACCATGGGGGGCGTGACCATCAACACCGAAACCTGTGTGTTGAATACGGCGCAGCAGGTGATTCCAGGGGCATTTGCCGCAGGCGAAGTCGTGGGCGGTATCCACGGGGGTAACCGAATCGGGGGCAATGCGGTGGCAGACATCATTATTTTTGGTACCCTTGCCGGACACCAGGCGGCGATGCACGCAAAACAGGCCTAAGCCAGCGGGTTGTATCAGCCGGACACGCAATGTGCTGTCCGGCAATGTTCCCGGCGGCGCGATGCCTGCCGGGGCGTTAACCGAGGAGCCTATGCCATGTCTTCCACTCACCGCGTTTACAGCTATTCCGCCGTTCTGATGGGGTCCCCCATCCTGTTAAAACTCTTCTCTCATGATGAAATGCTTGCCTCACGGGTGTTTCGCCTCATCAGGCAGTATGAAGATCTGCTCACGGTAAATCGCGCTCATTCAGAAGTGATGAACATCAACCATGCCGCTGGACAGCATGCCGTGGTCGTCAGTCGTCCCGTGTATGAGTTGATTCGCTGTGCAAAAGCCGCAAGCGTGCTTCACGACAGCGCCTTCAATCTGGCGATTGGTCCGCTGGTGAAGCGCTGGAAGATTGGCTTTCACGGTGACCGCGTGCCGCCCGCAGAGGAGATTGCGGCCCTGCTGGCTCGCACCTCACCGCAGGAGGTGATTCTCGACGACGAGGCGGGCAGCGTATTCCTGACCCGGCCCGGGATGGAGATCGATCTGGGGGCGATTGCCAAAGGCTACATTGCTGACAGAGTTCGTGATTATTTGCATAAAGAAGGGGTAACCGAAGGGCTTATTAATCTGGGCGGCAATCTTCAGACGCTCGGGGCGCGGGAAGGCGGCTGGACGGTTGGCGTGAAAAAACCCTTTGATCTGCCCGAGGCGCTGGTGGGTACGCTGCAGGTGGAAAACCGTTCGGTTGTCACCTCGGGCACCTATGAACGCTATTTTGAACAAGACGGCAGGCGGTATCACCATATCCTGAACCCGAGCACCGGCTATCCGCTGGATAACGAACTGGATAGCGTCACCATCGTCTCCCCCGATTCACTGGATGGCGATATCTGGACGACGTTGATTTTTGGTATGGGCGTCGAAAGAGGCTGCGCCGCGCTGCGTGCGCGGCCTGATATCGAAGCTATCTTCGTCACCAGGGCGAAAGAGGTGATTCTTTCTTCAATGAATCATTTCCGCTTTACGCTCTGCGACGAAGACTACCGGCTTACTGACAATATTGTCTGAGCAGCGCCAGTTGCTCGGGCTGCAGACGGTAGCGATACACCGGACGACCCGTGGCCCCGTAATGGATGCTGGTAAAGAGAATATTAATCTGAGCGAGCCAGATAAGATATTTACGGCAGGAGACCCGCGAGATAGCGACAGCATTCGCCAGATCGTCAGTGGAAAACTCAGCCTCCGGATGGGCATCAATCCACTGAGAGATCGTGCGTAATGTTTGCGGCGTCAGCCCTTTGGGCAGGCGCTTACTGTCCGCCAGCTCCGGTGCACCGCCGTGCAGCAATCGATCGACGTCGGCCTGTTCATAGTAATGATGGGCACCCATCAGCTGCTTTTTTTCGCTCCAGCCTTTCAACGCCTCTTCAAAACGCGGGAACTGGAACGGCTTAATCAAGTAATCCACTACGCCGTAATGCATGGATGTTTGAATAGTGGCCGCATCAGAAGCGGATGAAATCATGATCACGTCAATTGCGCGGCCAGAGGCACGAATAATGGGTAAGAGATCCAGCCCGTTATCCTGTTGCATATACACATCCAGCAAAATCAAATCGACAGGATGATCAAGATTATTAACCACCGCCTCGGCCTGACCGAGCGTTGAGGCAATCCCACAGCAGCTAAACCCCTCTACGCGGTTAACGTACAGACGGTTAAGGTCAGCCACCATGGCATCATCATCGACAATTAAAACATTTATCACGCGATTTTCCTCTCGCTATCCCAGGGGATGTGTACAAAAAATTGGGTAAATACGCCGGGCTCTGACTCACAGCTAATTTCACCGCCCAGTTTTTCTATTTGCTGACGCGCCAGGAACAAGCCCACGCCCCGGTTTTCACCTTTAGTTGAGAAGCCCCGGGTAAAAATATGCGCCAGGCGTTCGGCGTCGATTCCGGGGCCATCATCGCTGACCTCGCCGCTAAGCCAGCCGTTCTGATAGTGCAGCATCAGGGTGACTTCGCCTTCGGTTTGCCCGGCCATCGCGTCGAGCGCATTTTCAATCAGGTTACCGATAACGGTAATCAACACCGTAACCTGCTCTTCATTGGGCGTGTCGGGGACCAGACACTCTTCGGAAAGCGTCAGGGTAAAGCCCGCTTCTTTGGCCCGATTCATTTTTCCTAACAGGAAGCCGGCGATAACCGGTGACTTAATTTTAAGCTGAATAGCGCCGATATCGGTCTGATAATTTTGTGCTGTCTGCAGTACATACTCTTCCAGTTTGTCGTACCGCTTCATGTGCAGCAGGCCAAGGATCACATGCAGTTTGTTCATGAATTCATGGGACTGCGTACGCAGGGCATCGACGTAGTTCACCATGCCGTCCATGCGCTGCATCAGCTGTCGAATTTCGGTTTTGTCACGGAAGGTGCTGATGGCGCCAATCACGTTGTTCTGGTTTTTTACCGGTACCGTATTGCAGAGCAGCAGGCGACCATTACAGTCGATCTCCTGATCCTGCAATGCCTTACCGGTTTGTGAGACGCGGCGCAGGGCGGCCATCATCGGGACATGGTGCGGTTCGTTTGTATTTTGCGCAGGCAGCAACAGGATCTGGCGAGCGGTATGGTTAATCATGGTTACACGACCCTGGCTATCCACCGCGATCACGCCCTCTTTAAGCGACTGCAGCATGGCCTGGCGTTGTTCAAACAGGGTGGAAATCTCGTGCGGCTCCAGGCCAAAAAGGATCCGCTTCAGAAAGTGCACCAGCCCCCAGGTGCCTAACGTGCCCATGAGTGCGCTAAAGAGCACCGTCCAGATGACGCTCCAGCGACTGCGGCTAATTTGCTCATCAACTTTATTAAGCGAAAGCCCAATCGATACGACCCCGATTTGCTGATGGTGATCGTTATAAACCGGGGTAAACACGCGCAGCGCTTCCGCCAGCACACCATGGTTAATCGCCACGTTCTCATGTCCCTGCAAGGCCGGCTTAAGATCGTCACCGATAAAACTCTTTCCGAGCAGGCTGCGATCGGGGTGCGAATAGCGAATGCCCTGCATATTGGTCACCACCACAAAGAGCAGACCGTTGCGCTGGCTGACCGCATCCGCCACGGGTGGGATGATATTTTTATCAGGAGAAGCCATCAGCCCGCGTTTCACCTCCGGGCTGTCGGCGAGCGTGCGGGCAATGGCCAGGGCGGTATCTTTTACCCCGTTGCGGGTTGCCTGGGTGATTTGCAGAAAGTAGAGCGTAAAGAGAACCACTAACACCGAGCCAATCACGCTGCATACCATCACAGTGACCAGCGTGCTGAGTTTCATTGGGCGCTTGCGCGTCGTGGTAAAAGGCAAATCGCTCATTAAAACCCCACTGCGAATAAGAAAGGGTAATTATCGCCGATGACGACAGTTTCTCAAAGCCGCGTAAAAGCTTACGAATGCAGGTTTTTTCGTGACTCGCCTCGCAGGTCATCCATACAAAACACTTTATAGTGTGTGGTAATTCATAAAAAGGAGGCAGTTTATGAGCATCAAGCTGAACGGTTTGACCAGGGAAAGACGTCATGCAGATACTGCGGATATCGACAGGCTCTCGACGCTGGATATGATGAATGTCATTCATCGGGACGATCAACAGATAGTCGATTCCATCACTCCCTTTTTACCCGTCATTGCACGTATCGTCGATAACGCCGCTTCGGTGGTGAGTCACGGTGGGCGGCTGATTATCGTGGGGGCGGGCGCGTCGGGCCGGACAGCCGTGATGGCCGCGCAAGAGTTTGCCCCAGGCGAGCATGCGGTAATCGGCGTGGAGGCGGGAGACGGGGCAGCAAATTACGACCGTGGGGTGGCCGATCTCCAGACCTTACAGTTTGGTGAAAAGGACATGATGCTGGCGCTCACGGTCAGTGGGAAAACCCCGTGGGTGTGGGGCGCGATGCGTCATGCCTGGTCGCTTAACGCCCCTGTCGCTATTATCACGCAAGATCCCGAGAGCGAAGCGGCGCAACTGGCCAAAATGGTGGTCTCTCCGCAGCCGGGTCCGGATGTGGTGGCCGGGTTTACCTCGGCAAAAGCGGGCGTGACGCAAAAACTGATCCTGAATATGATTGCTACCGGTCTTGCGGTGCGCACCGGGCGTGTATACAGCAATATGCGCGTTGATATTGACGCCAGCAATACGCATTGGGCTGAACGTCAGATAGCGATTGTCATGGCGGCGGGTGGGTGTAACCGGGCCGTGGCCAAAGCAGCGCTGGAAAGATGTCATCATCACTGTAAAACTGCCGTGCTGATGGTCATGACCGGGCTGGACGCCTGGGAGGCACGAGACCTTCTGGAGAAAAATAACGGGTTTATTCGTGTCGCGGTGCAGGAAGCGCCATAAAGGTTTCCTTGCAGTAAAAAAGGCCGCAAATGCGGCCTTTCGTTATTTTTGATTAGAACTGGTAAATCATGCCCACGCCCACGATGTCATCGGTCGCGATGCCGTTGTCAGCATAGAAAGCGTCATCCTCATCCAGCAGGTTGATTTTGTAATCAACGTAGGTTGAGAAGTTTTTGTTGAAGTTGTAGGTCATACCGACGTCGACGTAGTTAACCAGATCCTGGTCAACATAGTTGTAGCTGTTACCTGGATGGTAGTCGTTGCCACCCAGATCTTTGCCTTTGGAATAGACCCAGGCCAGAGAAGGGCGCAGACCGAAGTCAAACAGATACTGGGCAACGGCTTCAAAGTTCTGCGTTTTGTTTGCAATACCAACGTCGCCGTACGGCGTCATATTACGGGTTTCGGCATACATCATTGCCAGATAGTAACCCTGAGCATCGTACTTCGCGCCAATGGTCCAGGCTTCAGCCGTGTTACCACCCGCACCTTTGCTAAAGCGATTCAGATTACCCGCGCCGTAAGCCACCTGGTCATTTGTACGGTCAGAAGAAGAGTACGCTGCACCCAGGCTCAGACCGAAGTCAAAGTCATAAGAGGTCGACATACCAAAACCGTCACCGTTCTGGAAACGCACATCGTCGTGACCATTTTTGGTGCCTTCCTGATCTTCATTGGCATTTGAGCCTTCATTATTGCCCTGATATTGCAGTGCAAAGTTCAGACCGTCCACCAGACCATAGAAACCAGAATTACGATAGGTCGCCACGCCATTAGCACGGCCCGTCATAAAGTTATCGGTCCAGGTGTAAGAGTCACCGCCAAATACCGGCAGCATATCGGTCCAGGCTTCAACGTCATACACGACGCCGTAATTACGCCCGTAATCGAAAGAACCCATATTGGCATATTTCAGGCCAGCATAGGCCAGACGATTAAAAGAGGTATCGCCTGCGTTTTCGGTATCATTCGCGTAGGTTTTGTATTCCCACTGACCGTAACCCGTCAGGTCTTGATTAATCTGCGTTTCGCCTTTAAAGCCAATCTGGACGTAGGTTTCATCACCATCGTCTCCGGCATGATCGGAGAAGGTGTGACGCGCATCGATTTTACCGTAGAGGTCAACTTTGTTGCCGTCTTTGTTATACATCTCGGCCGCATTTGCTGCACCTGCAACAAGTAATGCGGGGACAAGAATAGCCAGAACTTTTCTTTTCATTATATATTCCCTTTAAATATAATTGCTGTGAATATACGTAATTACCTCCGTAACTACATTTTCGATACTATTCCAGGAGTGATGGAATAGTTTCAAAAATAAATGTAATTAAATGATGTAATTTATTTCATAATATTTCCATTGATCTCATTATTTTTCCAATGAATACTATTGTTTATTAATATATTTAAAACATATGTACTATTCCGAGGCCGGAAGGGAATATCAAAATAAAGGTATTGCTTTCGATCAATGTAAAATTCATTTCATCAGCCCGATAGCGATATCCGCGTCGATTAAACGTTAAAATGTGATGGTATTCACAGGGGCAAGGGAAAAGGGCGAGCAAACGCACCTACACATCTTTTTGCCGCGCGGGAGACATAGATCGTCAGGGAGTAAAATTGCTATGGTGACGTTTTATGAAAGGAGAAAGCATGAACATCCTGCAGTGGCAGCAGCGCTTTGAGGCGTGGTTAAAGGATAACCATGCGACGGATGACGCCGCGCATGACATCTCGCATTTTCGACGGGTGTGGCAGAGCGCGCAGCACATCATGGCGGAAGAGACGGCCGACCCGCTGGTGGTTCTCACCGCGTGCTATTTCCATGACATCGTCAGTTTGCCGAAAAATCATCCTGAGCGGAGCCGTTCCTCGCAGCTTGCCGCACAAAAGACCCTCCAGATCCTTGCCGCGTTTTTCCCGGAGTTTCCGGGAAGCTGCTATTCTGCGGTTGCGCATGCCATCGAGGCACACAGCTTTAGCGCCAATATTGCGCCGCAAACGCAGGAAGCCAAAATTGTGCAGGATGCCGACAGGCTGGAGGCGCTCGGTGCCATCGGGTTAGCGCGCGTCTTCGCGATATCGGGCTCGCTGGGCGTGGCGTTATTCGATGCCAACGATCCCTTTGCCGACCACCGTCCGTTAAACGACAAAGCCTGGGCACTGGATCATTTCCAGACCAAACTTTTACGCCTGCCTGATACAATGCAAACGGAGAAAGGCCGGGAACTTGCCCGACACAATGCTGAATTTCTGTTGCAGTTTATGGCGAAGCTTAGCGCTGAACTTCAGGGCGACAGCGCAGGAATGGATGAGCACGTGTTGAGCCGTTTCAGGCCGCATCTGTAGGGTAGAACTATGTTAATCTGTCTTCAGTCTCAATTGGCCGGTTAAAGGTATGCAGGAAAAACGAGCAGTGAGGGAGTCGGCTTATCCGCTGGCAGAGAAATCAACGGCAGCGGTGCAGGCATTATTGAGTCGACTGCTGACCATTTATGATGCCAGAACGCTGGTTAACTATCTGAATGCGCAGGGTGAAAGCCACTGGAGTCCGGCAATCCTTAAACGTCTGGTGACCAGTGAACGTGCCGGGCTGCGTTTGAGTGAGGGCGAGTATCATTTTCTGCAAAATCTGCTGCCGCGTCCTCCCACCGCGCATCCTGACTATGCCTTCCGTTTTATCGATCTGTTTGCAGGTATTGGCGGCATCCGCCATGGTTTTGAAGCGATTGGCGGGCAGTGTGTCTTTACCAGCGAATGGAATAAACACGCGGTACGTACCTATAAAGCCAACTGGTACTGCGATCCTGAGACGCACCAGTTTAACGAAGATATTCGCGACGTCACCCTCAGCCATAAAAGCGGCGTGAGCGATGAAGAAGCCGCCCGGCATATTCGCGACGTGATCCCCGCGCATGACGTTTTACTGGCAGGTTTCCCGTGCCAGCCTTTTTCGCTGGCGGGCGTCTCGAAAAAGAATGCCATGGGCCGCGCTCACGGTTTTGCCTGCGATACCCAGGGCACGCTGTTTTTCGACGTCGTGCGCATTATTGACGCCCGACGTCCGGCTATTTTCGTCCTTGAGAATGTCAAAAATCTGAAGAGCCACGACGGAGGCAAAACCTTCCGCATCATTATGCAAACGCTGGATGAGCTGGGCTACGATGTTGCCGATTCAGAGGTGATGGGGGCAGACGATCCCAAAATTATCGACGGTAAACACTTCCTGCCGCAGCACCGTGAACGCATTGTGCTGGTGGGTTTTCGTCGTGAACTTAACCTCAAAGGCAATTTCACGCTGCGGGATATTCCGTCACTCTATCCGGTACAGCGTCCGTCAATCGCCGAGCTGCTGGAGCCGGTGGTCGACGCGAAATTTATTCTCACCCCTGTGCTGTGGAAATACCTCTATCGCTATGCCAAAAAGCATCAGGCGAAAGGCAACGGCTTTGGGTTCGGCATGGTAGATCCGACCAACCCAAACAGCGTCACCCGCACCCTGTCGGCCCGTTATTATAAAGACGGCGCGGAAATCCTCATCGATCGCGGGTGGGATAAAGCGCTGGGTGAACGTCATTTTGACGATCCGGAAAACCAGCGTCATCGGCCACGGCGTCTGACGCCGCGCGAGTGCGCGCGACTGATGGGATTTGAAACGCCGCAGGGTTACCATTTCCGCATTCCGGTTTCTGACACCCAGGCGTATCGCCAGTTTGGTAACTCGGTGGTGGTGCCCGCCTTTGCGGCGGTGGCCAAACTGCTTGAGTCGCGCATTAAACGAGCCGTGCAGCTCCGCCTGAGTGAGGCCGTCAATGACGGATGTGCACGATAAAGCGACCCGCAGCAAGAATATGCGGGCGATCGGTACCCGGGACACGGCGATTGAAAAACGTCTTGCCGGTTTACTGACCCAGGCCGGTTTCGAGTTTCGCGTTCAGGACGCCGCACTGCCCGGGCGTCCTGATTTTGTTATCGACAGCTATCAGTGCATTATTTTTACCCATGGCTGTTTCTGGCATCACCACGATTGCTACCTGTTTAAGGTTCCGGCCACCCGCACCGAATTCTGGCTGGAGAAAATCGGTAAAAATGGTCTCCGCGACGCGCGCGATCGGGCCGCGCTGCTGGCGCAGGGCTGGCGAGTGCTTGTTGTCTGGGAATGCGCGCTGCGGGGCAGATTAAAACTTGATGACGCCGCGCTTATCGAGCGGCTGGAGGAGTGGATCTGCGGCGGTGGTCAGTCGGCGCAGATCGACACTCAGGGCATTCAGGATATTACGGCTTACCCGTCTCACAAGGCGTAACGATCGGCTTTGCCGGGAAAACGTATTTACCCAGCGTCACCAGCACCACCGCCATAATAATGACCCCCAGCGCAAGCCATTCGACCGTCGAAAGCACTTCGCCTGCGAACGTGGTGCCAAGCAGCACGGCAACCACCGGATTCACATAGGCATAGCTGGTAGCGACGGCAGGGCTGACGTTACGGATCAGGAACATGTATGAGCTGATCGCAATGATCGACCCGAAAAGAGCCAGATAACTGACGGCCAGGAAACCGGAAAGCGTTGGCATCGCGGTCAACTTTTCGCCGGCCAGCGTCGAGGCGACCAGCAGCACGATACCCGCCGCCAGCATCTCAATGGCACCTGCCATCATCCCGGCCGGAAGGGCAATCCGCGAACCAAGAACAGAACCAAACGCCCAGCTCATTGAACCCACCATAATCAGCACAGCGGCCCAGGGATTCCCGCTCAGATTGCCCCCGCTGTTCAGCAAAATGATTCCCGCCAGGCCAATACCGATCCCCAGCCACTCCAGCTTACGGGTGCGGATACCAAAAAAGCGGCTAAAACAAAGCGTAAACAGCGGGACGGTTGCCACCACCACGGCAGCGATACCGGAAGGCACATGTTGATGTTCGGCTACGGTCACGGCCCCGTTCCCCACGGCAAGCAGTAGCACGCCAATCAACGCCGCATTCAGCAGGGGACGCAGCGGCGGGAGCCGGTGACCCCGAATGAGCAGAAACGCCAGCAGCAGGATGCCCGCAGAGAGAAAACGCACGCCCGCCATCATCAGCGGGGGCCAACTCTCCACGCCGATCCGAATCACGAAGTAGGTGGAACCCCAAATGATATAGAGCGAAAACAGCGCTCCAATAAGTGGTAATAATTGCCTGAAACGCATAATCCCTCACGGCGAGATAAAAAGGTCGCTTATAGTTAATGACAAAACGATTGTCCTGGCGAGCGTTTTAATTGTGTTGGATATGTGAATTTTTTGTTGACTAAAAGAGCCTGTTTCAGGGTCGACACTTTTGCTCCATACTATTCACTTAACGACAAAAAGAAGGATAGATATTTTGGCAGGAAGTAGCTTATTAACCTTGTTAGACGACATCGCCACCTTGTTGGATGACATCTCGGTGATGGGGAAAATCGCCGCGAAAAAAACGGCAGGTGTGCTGGGAGATGATTTATCACTGAACGCGCAGCAGGTCAGCGGCGTACGTGCCAACCGCGAGCTTCCGGTTGTGTGGGGGGTGGCAAAAGGCTCCTTTATTAACAAAGTGATCCTGGTGCCGCTGGCGCTTTTGATCAGCGCGTTTATCCCCTGGGCCATCACGCCGCTGTTGATGATTGGCGGGGCGTTCCTTTGCTATGAGGGGGTTGAAAAGGTACTTCACACCTTTGAGTCCCGCAAAAACAAAGAGACGCCACAAGCGCGTCAGGCGCGTCTGGAAGCCCTCGCCGCGCAGGACCCCAAAGCCTTTGAACGTGACAAGGTTAAGGGGGCGATTCGCACCGATTTTATTCTGTCGGCAGAAATTGTCGCCATTACTCTGGGCATTGTGTCTGAAGCGCCGCTGTTGAATCAGGTGCTCATCCTTTCCGGAATTGCGATTATCGTGACCATCGGCGTGTACGGTCTGGTCGGCGTGATCGTGAAGCTTGATGACATGGGCTACTGGCTGGCAGATAAGCCCAGTGCGTTGGCGAAACTCGTCGGTAAAGGCTTGCTGGTTACCGCCCCGTGGTTGATGAAAAGCCTGTCGGTGATCGGTACCCTGGCGATGTTTCTGGTCGGTGGCGGGATCGTGGTGCACGGTATCCCGCCACTGCATCACGCGATCGAACACCTTGCCGAAGGGCAGGCCAGCGTGGTGGCGGCGATCTTACCGACGCTGGTGAACCTCGTTGTGGGCTTTATCATCGGCGCCATCGTCATTGCTGGCGTGAAAATCATCGAAAAAGTCCGCGGCAAATAGGCGAGTTTGTTCGCTAAAAGGCTATGCAAAACGTCTGATTCTCGTCTAGATTGAAACAGTTTCACCCTGATACAGGAGGCGGGTATGGTCTTTTTGGTCAGTGATGAAGTTAAGCCTAAATCAGGCGGTCCACGGATGATTGTCACCGGTTTTGCCGGTGGCATGGTGGAATGTCGATGGCATGACGGATACAGCATCAAGCGAGAAGCGTTTCGTGAAGACGAGCTTCAGCGGGGTGATGGACGGCAAAGCCGCGACAAGGCTTAATCACGTAACGCCCGGCTGGTCCGGGCGTTTTATTGACTATCCACTCCTGCCGGATGGTACAAGGTTGTGAGCAGGGAGAAAGCGTGCAGCGCGAACCTTTTATATCAAAAACAGCATTGTTGAAGCGGTACCGGAATCATCCAGAGCGTATTGTTAACCTCTGTTTTGTGGTGGTACTGATTTTTTCCACGCTTCTGACCTGGCGAGAAGTGGTGGTTTTAGAAGAAGCGTATATTTCCAGCCAGCGTAACCACCTGGAAAATGTCTCCAGCGACTTTGACCGACAGCTCCAGTTCAGCATTGATAAACTCTTTTTCTTTCGCCAGAGCATGGGAGAGGCGATTCAGACACCCCTCTCTTTTGAGGTGCTACGTAATGCCGTGGCTAACTTTAGCCAGTTGCGCACCCAGCCCAACTGGCAGCTGGATGTCGATCGGCGGCGTACCCTGCCACTCAAAGGGGTGTCAGACGCTTTCGTCGAACGGACCACGCTATTAGTGCGTGATGACAGCCGGATCAAGAACGAGCTCTCTGCGGCGTTTGAGGTGGGCTATTTGCTGCGCCTGGCGGCCCGTCCCGATCAGGTTGAGAAACGCGTCCAGTACGTTTCACGCGCGGGCTTTTACCTCTCCACCGATAGCCTTGGTCAGAAGCAGGATGTGCGGTCACTTTACTACCAGTGCGTCACGCGTCCCTGGTTTACCCTGCAATCTGAACGTGATAATCGCGCCCGCGGCGTGCGGTGGTTTATCACGCCTGCGGCGCAATCGCCCACCGGCGAAAGAACGATTACCGCCAGCATTCCTGTCTACTTCGATCATTACTGGTATGGCGTGCTGGCGATGGACTTCACCCTTGAGGCGATGAAAAAACTCTTACTGAGCGCAACCGATGGCTATGAAGAGGGGGAATATCAGCTCTACGATGGCCGTCTGAACCTGATCGCCTCAACAGAAGCCACCCCGGACACGGTTGGACAGTTCGACAAACGCGAACTTGCGCAAATCGCGCACGCCATTGAAAGTGACACCCGAGGCGGTATCCGCCTGACCAGCCGGTTTGTCAGCTGGCAGCGGCTGGACCATTTTGATGGTGTTTTATTGCGCATTCACACCCTGGAAGAGGGGGTTCAGGGTGACTTTGGCAGTATCAGCATTGCGCTTGCCCTGCTGTGGGCACTCTTTACCGCCATGCTGTTGATCTCCTGGCTGGTGATCCGCCGTATGGTGAGCAACATGTTTACCCTGCAAAATTCGCTGCAATGGCAGGCCTGGCACGATCCCCTGACCCGGCTGAACAACCGTGGCGCGCTGTTTGAACGTGCTACCGCGCTGGCGCAGGAGTGTCATAGGCAGGAACAGCCGTTCTCGGTCATCCAGCTTGACCTCGACCACTTTAAGAATATCAATGACCAGTACGGTCATCAGGCTGGCGATCGCGTGCTGAGCCATACCGCCAGCCTGATTACCAGCGCATTGCGCAGCACCGACGTTGCAGGCCGCGTAGGCGGCGAGGAGTTTTGCGTGGTGCTTCCCTGCACCACGGCAGAAGAGGCCGCGGTCGTTGCCGAGCGGATACGTGCCCAGCTCAATCGAAAAGAGATTTTAGTGAAGAAGAGTACGACGATACGTATCAGCGCCTCGTTGGGGGTGAGCAGTACCCAGGAAAACGGGAATTTTGATTTTGAGCAACTGCAATCCATTGCTGATGCGCGTTTATACGTGGCGAAGGAGCAGGGGCGAAATCAGGTTGTTTCCCGGGAGGCGGATAAAAAGTGATCGAGACCTTCCCGCCAGCCCTCAGGGCCGGGCTGCGATGTGTGATAGACGCGCTCGGGAAGGTCGTCCTGTAGCCGTATGCCCATTCGATTGATACCTTTAACGACGACGGCGTAATCGACGTTATCCAGCAGCGGTGCATCATTTGGACCATCGCCCAGGCCAATGGTGGTGGGAACAAATCCTTCGCGTTTGCGATACTCGTCAATTAGCCAGTTTACTGCCTGGTCTTTTCCACCGCGCACATCGAGAATATGCCAGAAGCGGGCCCCCTGAATAAACGTAAAGCCAAGCTGTAACAGTTCAGAGGCAAACCGCTTCATGCGATCGTCACTGTCGCGCCAGACGAGCGTGACGGAGGCCTCATGCAGGCGAGCCAGTGCCGCTCTGTCGCGATTGAGCCCGGTCCATTCTCCAATGACACGTTCATCGACATCATCAAACGTGGTGAATTTGAACCCGTCCCGGTCACGAAGTTGATTCACCACCTGGCTGATATCGCTGTGGGGCGTGCCGTTGATGAGTCGGGGAGCGTCCGGATGATCGTCCCAGCGGACGTCCAACTGGATAACGGCGCCGTTTTCAGCAATAAAGGGTAACCCTGCCAGCCCCAAATCGTGCTGTATTTCCAGAGTTTCAGCGGCAGTTTTACTGCTGCATAAAATGACCGGAATCTGGTTATCCTGTAATTTTTCGAGCCAGGCCGCTGCAGGTTGCCAGTCGTAGGTGTGGATATCCAGCAGCGTGCCATCCAGATCCGTAAAAATTAATAAGGTATCCTTAAGTAGAGACATAGGGGCTCCTGAGGTAACCAGGTGATATTACGGAGAATATATCCTTGTCAGCCAAAAAAATTGGGGATAAGGTGTGTCTCACATCAGATTTTCTGGTGTAACGAATTTTATAAGTGCTTCTTGCAGTAGCAAGTTTGATCCCGGTCACCCCATGACCGGGATTTTTTTATGGCTTAGCGGTTCACTTCAGTGACGCTAAAGTCATGGATGTCCAGTTCAAAGGCTTCCGCCAGTTCGCGGTAGGTATGATAGTCCCGTCCGTTTACCAACACGTGGGTGGGGTCATCCTCTGCACGTCGAACCTCGCTTTCGCTGATTTCATTAATGGCAGCGAGCAGGGCATCGACATCCACGTTCACTTCACGTTTAGCGGTGTCGCTGTACTCTTTTGCTGTCTTCATTACCTCTCCTCCTTCAGGGTGTACCCCCTTCAGTATAGACGGTGTGCGAAAGGGCCAAATTCCGGTGCCAGGGCTGCCAGTTGCGACGTTTTGTTCTACACTGGCACAAAACCACAGGAGGAATGTATGAAGGTTAACGATCGGGTCACCGTGAAAACAGATGGCGGGCCACGCCGCCCTGGCGTCGTGCTGGCAGTCGAGCAGTTTAATGAAGGCATCATGTATCTGGTCTCGCTGGAAGATTACCCGCTCGGTATCTGGTTCTTCAATGAGATTGGGCACTCGGACGGTATCTTTGTGGAGCTGGCTGAGTAGCTGCGGTTCTGAAGGGAAGCTGGAAAAAATCTCTGGCCAGGCCAGAGATTGACTGGAAGCACCGTAAAAAAAATGAAAATGATTAACGCATGTTAACGAAAATTCCATTTGTCACGTTATCCGTCAGACGAACAACATGATAGATGACTTGTTTATTATGCGTTTTTATTTTCCTTTTAATATTACCTTTATGTGACGAAACAGTTTTCGCCTTAATATTCATCTGATCAGAGATTTGAATCGTACCTTGCCCATCCATCCACATTCGCAGCATGCTTGATTCAGTGCGACTTAATGATAACGTGGGTAAGTTAAATGCTCCTACACTCTTAACTTCTCTATTCAAATAATCGACCAAAATGTCATCTAATGATTCCGGTTTAATCGATTTGGAGCTGATCAGTAAATTTTTTCGTACCAGTAAATATTCATCGAAATGGATGTTGGCAATTGCCATAAAAACAATAAACAAGGTTTTAGGATGTTGATTAATGATTTGCTTAATCTGCTGACTGTCGACTGGATCGTGAATGAAACAGTCCTCATTAATAAACACCACGCCAGGCTTGTGTGCGTCACAAGCGGCTGAAAGTTCGTCAACGGTGTGAACATCGTTGATTTCTCTTTTTCTTACCCCTCTACTCGCCAGATACCCGGTTAGCCCTAGCCGGGTGTAACTGCATAAATCCATAATGATCGTTGACATGGCATACCCTCACTCAATGCGTAACGATAATTCACCATCTGCCTGAGAGCTCATAAACAGCCATACGGGATGGAAAAAGGTAATAACCTGTGAGCGTTACAAGAACTTTCAGGCGAACTCACTATCCCGTAAAGTTACGTATAATTTGCCAGGAATCTTCTTAAAGTAAAGTAAATATTAAGTATTGTGAGGAGCATAAAAACAATTAAACCGCACCAGATATATCCTGGAAGATGTTTTCCATGTTTTACTTTAGGAATATCCTCAGAGAGACAATATAAAGATTAAGGGTTACTGTTTTTAGGAAGTTCGCGAACAATATCGGATAAAAGATTGAATAGTTCGCCGAATAAATGTTCGCAGAAGGGGGCGATGAGCGGCATTAACAGCGACATTAATATCATTCCCACAGTCAGGGTCACTGGAAAACCGATAACAAATACCGAAAGCTGTGGGGCCATTCTGTTAAGTAAACCTAATGCCAGGTTGACGGTGAGCAGCAGGGTGATGATCGGCAAGGCCAGCATCAACCCGTTCAGGAAAATAAGCCCGGCGGCGCGCGTTAAGGCGAGGAAGGCATTGCTGTTGACCGGATTGTCGCCAATGGGCAGCGTGTGAAAGGTATCCACCAGCAGCGAAATCAGCCACAGATGGCCGTTGAACGACAGAAAAAGGAGCATTGCCAGCATATCGATAATACGTGCCAGCACCGGCATGTTCAGGTGGCTTGCCGGATCGACAAAGGTGGCGAAGGATAGCCCCATTTGCAGGCCAATCAACTCGCCTGCGGTTCGGATTGCGGCAAATGCCAGCTGCATGGTAAATCCAATGGCCACGCCAATCATCACCTGCTGAAGCGCCAGCCAGATCGCTTTTGCCGAGAAAATTGGCACGTCCACTTCGGGCAGCGTGGGGGCAATGACGATCGTAATCATGATCCCTAAGCCCACTTTGACACGCTTGGGGATCGCGCGTTCGCTCAGGATGGGGGCCGTCATAATCAGCGCCATTACGCGCAGCAGAGGCCAGAAATAGAGGCCAAGCCAGTGTATCCATTGATCGCTGGTAAAATGCAACATGACAGGCTTAGCCGATGATGTAGGGCAGGTTGGTAAACAGGTTACGCATGTAATCCAACAGCAGGTTCAACATCCACGGCCCGGCGACGATAATGGCAACAAATACCGCGATAATCTTTGGGATAAATGACAGTGTCATTTCGTTAATCTGCGTGGCGGCCTGCAAAATACTGATGACAAGCCCGGTGACCAGTGCGACCAGCAGGAGAGGTGCGGCGACGGACACGGCGACCTTCATCGCTTCCGTGCCCATCATCATGACCGATTCTGGCGTCATTGTGCGCTCCTCAACTGTAGAAACTTTGCGCCAGCGAACCGACAAGCAGCTGCCAGCCATCCACCAGAACGAAGAGCATGATTTTAAAGGGCAGGGCAATGGTCGCCGGCGGCACCATCATCATACCCAGCGCCATAAGCACGCTGGCGATCACCAGGTCAATAATCAAAAACGGAATAAAGATGGTAAAGCCAATCTGGAAAGCGGTTTTCAGCTCGCTGGTCACATACGCGGGGAGCAATATGCGCATCGGCACGGCTTCTGGTCCCTGAATCGGCCCGGCGTTTGCCAGGCGAGCAAACAGGGCCAGGTCGGCTTCACGCGTCTGGCGCAGCATAAATTCGCGCAGCGGTTGTGCCCCTTTATCCAGCGCTTCCTGCATCGAAATTTTATCTTCGCTGAACGGCTGGTAGGCGTCGGCATAAATTTTGTCGATTACCGGCGACATAATGAAAAAGGTCAAAAACAGGGCCAGCCCCAGCAGGACCTGGTTAGGCGGGGCTGAGGGGGTGCCTAGGGCATTGCGCAGCAGACCAAACACAATGATGATGCGGGTGAAGCTGGTCATCATCAGCAAAATTGCCGGAATAAAGGTCAGCGAGGTAATAAACACCAGCGTCTGGACGGGCAGCGTCCAGCTTTGTCCCCCGCCGGCGAGCGGTGTGGAAACCAGGCCTGGCAATTGGGCATACACGGCGGGAGCAAACAGACCCACGCCTGCCAGCGCAAGGAACAACAAACGGCGCATCACGATCTCCCGGAACGCTTAAGCAAATTCTTCATGACGGACTGAAAATCCGCGGTGGTCTCTGCGTTCTCCTGAACAACAGCGGGGGCAGGAGGCAGCGTGTGAAGCAGATTAATTTGAGAAGCGGTAACGCCTAACACCAGTCGCGCGTCTTCAACGTCGATTATCACGACCCGCTCACGCGGGCCGAGTGACGCGCTGGCGCTGACTTTCAGACCGCGCGCATAGGCGGTTTTACCCGCCAGACCAAAGCGCTTTGCCAGCCAGGCGGCGATCAGAATAAAGGCAATGATGCCGATCAACGCACCGCTCACCTGTAATAACGGTGAGCCAGGAACGGCGGAGGGCGGCGAGACGATTGCCTGTGTTTTCATGCTTAACGGCTCAGACGACGCATACGTTCGGACGGGGTGATGATATCCGTGATACGGACACCGTATTTATCGGCCACCACCACGACTTCACCCTGGGCAATCAGATAGCCGTTAATCAGAATATCCAGCGGTTCGCCCGCCAGGCCGTCCAGCGCCACCACGGAACCCTGCGTCAGGCGCAGCAGCTCTTTAATGGTCATGCGGGTACGGCCCAGTTCAACGGTCAGCTTGACCGGGATATCCATAATCAGGTCGATATCCTGCAACGTGCCACTCACGTCACCGCCGCCCAACTGCTGGAAGACGGAGTCCGCCGCACTTTTGGCCGGTGTCGTTTTTTGCTCGTTTAACGCGTCAGCCCACAGATCGTCCAGTGCTCCGCTGTTCTCATCGGACGGATTGTTCATGTCACTCATTTGGGCTGTTCCTCATTCAGCGAATTCAATATCGGGTTGATCAAGTGCTCAACGCGTAACGCATACTGGCCGTTAACTGTGCCGTACTGGCTGGTCAGCACAGGTACGCCATCCACATGGGCAATAATGCGGTCAGGTTTATCTATCGGCAGAACATCACCGGGTTGTAATTTCAGGATCTGAGATAACCGCAGGGGCACATCGCCAAAGTTGGCAATAAGCTCCAGCTGTGAATGCTGAACCTGACGCACCAGATTCTCGCGCCAGTTCTGATCTTCATTGCGGGAGTTTTCCAGCGGCGGGTTGACCAGCACTTCACGCAGCGGTTCGATCATGCTAAACGGCAGACAAATATTGAATTCGCCGGTCAGGTTACCAATCTCAACGTGGAAGGGTGTGTTAACCACAATGTCGTTTGGCGAGGTGGTGATGTTGGTGAATTTCACCTGCATCTCCGAGCGCACATACTCCACGTCCAGCGGGTGAATGGCTTTCCACGCGTCGCTGTAGCCTTCCAGCGCCAGCTTCAGCATGCGGTTGATCACGCGCTGTTCGGTGTGGGTAAATTCGCGGCCTTCCACTTTGGTTGGAAAACGCCCATCTCCGCCGAACAGGTTATCGACTGCAATAAACACCAGGCTCGGAGAAAACACGAACAAACCGGTGCCGCGCAGGGGTTTCAGATGAATCAGGTTAAGGTTGGTTGGCACGGGTAAGTTACGTGCAAACTCATGATAAGGCTGAATACGAATGGCGCCGACGGTGATATCCGGGCTACGACGCAGCAGGTTGAACAGTCCCATACGGAACTGACGGGCAAAACGTTCGTTGATGATCTCCAGCGCCTGTAAGCGTTCACGTACGACGCGGCGCTGGGTATTAGGATCGTAGGGACGAATGTCGCTATCGCCACCGGTGCCCGGTGTCGGATCATCATTTTTATCGCTGTCGCCATTAAGCAGCGCATCGATTTCTGCCTGAGAAAGAATACTATCGCCCATGTCGTTACCGCAGGATAAAGGCTGTGTACAGAACGTCAGTGACTTCCTGCTTAGGTTGACCATTTACCAGCGGCTGCGCGAGCGTCTGCTTAATGGCCTCGACCAACTTTTGCTTACCGTCATCGGTAGCCAGTCCGGAAGCGTCCTGGCGCGAGAACAGCAGCAGCAGACGGCTACGCACTTCTGGCAGGTATTCGCTCAGGCGGGTGCGGGTGGCCTCGTCTTTCAGACGCAGCGTAATGCCGATATAAAGCACGCGATCCGCATCGCCCAGGTTCACCGTGAAGGTATCCAGGGCAAAAAACACCGGCGCCGGTGGCGGCGGGAGTTCAGCTTTGGCAGCAGCGGTCGGTTCTTTCTGCATACGCCAATAACTATAGCCAGCGGTGGCGCACGCGGCGAGCGTGATCAGCACCAGCAGCGGGATCCAGATGGAGCGCTTGCTTTTCTTGGTAATAGCGGTGTCAGTCATCTGATACGAGCTTCCTGTATTCGGTACAGCTAATAGGGGTGATTATCCCGTGTCCTGTCTGCGTCAAAGCGTGGAAAAGACGGGGATAATCACGCTACCTCTTGCGTTTAGGCAAAGATATCGACCGCGCCGTTACCGCGCGCCGCGGACTGCAACGATGCCGGCGTTGTCAGTAACTCATCACTTTCCTCGTTAAATCCGCCTTGCTGGCCGGAGCGCGGGGCGTGTTGCTGCTGGCCGGACGAGGACTGCTGCTGGCTTGCGGAGCTGTCGCTGCTGATGCTGCTTTGCGTCAGCTGAATGCCGTTATCGGCCAGCTGTGTGCGCAACATCGGCAGGGCCGCTTCCAGCGCAGCGCGGACATGGCTGTGCGCAGAAATCATCTGTAGCTGAGCCTGATTATCATCAAGCTTAAGTGAAATTTGCACCTGACCCAGATCTTCCGGATGCAGACGCAGTTCTGCGCTTTGCTGGCCCTGTCGGGTGAAGAGCGTGACGTGCTGGCTGATTGCCTGCTGCCACTCGTGCGTCCCCAGAGGCTGGCTAATAATCGGTGCGCTCGCCACAGCTGCCGCAGGCTGTGCGGCGGCATGAGGCGCCATAATCGGGGCCAGGGTCGCCGTCGGCGCGGTGGACGTTGGTGTGCTGGCGCTCTCCTGTTTCGTTGCCATCGCGGCGGCAAATGGCGTCAGTGGCACGCTCGCAGAAGGCGCGTTATCCACGTCCTGTGCCTGGGGCTCGGCTTTTCCGCGCGACGCAAGCTCGTTGCTGAGCAGGGATGAACGACCGCCAGCGGCCTGGGTGAGAGGGGCCTGGGTGGTCACTGCGTCTGCGGGTGCGGCGTTAGGCTTAGTGACCGGGGGCTGCTGATGCGGCAACATCGCCATCAGCGCGCTTAAGCCTGCCAGCTCCTCTTCGCTCAGATCCGTTTTACCGTCATCTTTTGCCGCTGTCGGCGTCGTCAGCGTTTTTAACACGTCGCCCTGAGCCATCGGGATCAGCCCGGCAATCGGAGTTTGTCCCGTCAGGCTTTGCTCTGCGGTATCCGTCAAACGCTCAGACTGACGAGAGAGCAGATCGGCAAGCTTCGCCTTCACCGTTTCATCTCCGTCTTTTTGCTGCGCCAGTTTGGCTAACTTACCGCCAGCCGCTTTCAGGTCAGCCAGCGTCAGCGGAGCCTCCTTTCCCTGGCCTGCGGTATCGTTTAACGCGCCGGCCAGCAGCGAGAGGAAATCTTGCGCACCCTCGGCGGCGCCTTTTCCGGTCTGGGTACCGCCGGACAGGTCAGTGTCGGTCATCAGCAGCTGTTGCAGTGTGATCATTCAGGTTTCCTCATTGATGCGCGCTGGGCGAACTCGTCCATTTTCTTCTGATCAAGGCGGTTTTCGGCGAGCAGGCTGGCGGCACTCTGCCGGTCTTGCAACGTTGTCCATGCCTGTAATCGCTGCTTTTTCTCTCGCCAGTACGTCAGCGCCTTATCGACTTTTTGATCCCACTGGGATAATTGCTGGCGATGCTGGTCAATGGCCTTTTCCAGCGTCTGAATAAACTGTTGGTAGTTGATCCAGCGCTGGCTGCCAATGCCCTGTGTCATGTCGGTATTGAGGTTGGTGCGATACTCGTGCTGATAGTCAATTAACATCTTTAACTGTTCTTCAGCCTGCTGGTATCCACGTCGCATGACGCCTAACTGCAGTGCGGCGTCATCCACTTCTTTCTCAGCCAGATCTTTCAGCGTCGCAAGTGCGCCATTTTGCGCCATGATCTTCGCCCTCCACCTGTGTTACACCTGAGGGAAAATCAGCTCCAGAGCCTGGAGAGAATCTTCCCAGTCGGCACGTTCAAAAATGCCCTGTTGCAGGAACGCTTCCAGATGCGGCCAAAGCGCAATTGCCTTGTCCAGCATCGGATCGCTGCCCTTTGCATATGCCCCAACGCTCACCAGATCGCGGTTGCGCTGGAAGCTGGAAAGCAGTTGTTTGAAATTACGCACGCGGGCGTAATGCTTTTCGGTGATAAGCGACGTCATGGCGCGACTGATTGAGGCTTCAATATCAATGGCCGGATAGTGACCGGCTTCAGCCAGACGGCGCGACAGGACAATATGCCCGTCGAGGATCGCGCGCGCAGAGTCCGCAATCGGGTCCTGCTGGTCATCACCTTCGGTCAGCACCGTATAAAAAGCGGTAATCGAGCCACCGCCGTTAATACCATTTCCCGCGCGTTCTACCAGCGCCGGGAGTTTGGCAAAGACCGACGGTGGATAGCCTTTGGTCGCTGGCGGTTCGCCGATGGCCAGCGCAATCTCACGCTGTGCCATCGCGTAGCGTGTTAACGAGTCCATGATCAGCAGGACGTGTTGACCCCGGTCGCGGAAATCCTCTGCAATACGCGTGGCGTAGGCGGCTCCCTGCATACGCAGAAGCGGTGAGACGTCCGCCGGGGCAGCAATCACCACTGAACGTGCCCGGCCTTCAGCCCCGAGAATGTTTTCGATAAAATCTTTGACTTCGCGACCACGTTCGCCAATCAACCCCACGACAATGACATCTGCCTGGGTATAGCGCGCCATCATGCCCAGCAGGACAGATTTCCCCACACCTGACCCGGCAAACAGCCCCATACGTTGACCGCGTCCCACGGTTAGCAGCGCGTTGATGGGGCGCACGCCGGTATCCAGCACATGTTCAATGGCGGTACGTTGTAGCGGGTTAAAAGGCTGAGTAATCAGTGCGCCGGTTTCGGTTGTATCAGGGGAGGGCAGGCCATCAAGCGGTTTGCCGCTTCCGTCCAGCACGCGACCTAACAGCGCCGGACCTAACGGCAACTGTTTGCCGCTGTGCAGCCCGTCGCCCGCGATCTGTTTGGCATACACGCGGGCACCTGGCAGAATGCCTTCGACTTCTTCCAGCGGCATCAGAAACAGGCGCTGGCCGTTAAAACCCACGACTTCGCTTTCCACTTCCTGAGTGTGGTTACCGTCCTGGCGCTCAATGACGCAGGTTGCGCCCAGCGGCAGTTGCAGGCCGGTGGCTTCCAGCACCAGCCCGGTTGCGCGGGTCAAACGACCGTAGCGACGCACGGACGGCAGCTGGGCCATTTTGGTTTCAAAGTTATCGAGCGTGGTCAGCCAGCGGGTGAGGCGTGCAGTCATCAGACGACTCCCGGCGCTGCCAGACGGCACAGCTCCTGCCAGCGTGTGGCAACGCTGGCGTCCAGATCGCCTTCGTCAGCGGAGACCTTGCAGCCGCCGTGATGCAGCGACGGATCGCCGCGTAACCGCCAGCCGTGCAGGCTGAGGGTCGCGCCCAGCATCTCTTCCACACGTTGCAGATCGTCAGGATGAACGCGCAGCTGCGGCTTACCGCTAAACAGCGGCTCCTGCTGCAACAAACCCTGAATCTGTTTAATCAGGGAGGAGTTGTCTACAGCCGGCGTATGGCCAATGACCTGGCGGGCCGCCTCCAGCGCCATCTGCATCAGGCGCGAGGCAATCACGCTGTCCAGCGCGTCGAGGGTATTCTGGAACTCACTGACCAGTTGCTGCATACGCGCATGGACAGGCGCCTGCTGCTGACGCGCCTGCTCCAGGCCGTTTTCCAGCCCTTTTGCCAGACCTTCCTGGTAGCCCAGCTCATGGCCTTGTTGACGGCCTTCATTCATGCCCGCGTTATAGCCCTGTTCGTGCGCCTGCATTTGCAGTTGCGCCAGCATTTGCGCACGTTGTTGTTCTTCGCTCAGCTCTGGCGTGTCGTCTTCCGAATCCTCTTCCGTTGACGCGCTCATCGCCGGAACGAACTCGGCCAGCGGGGGCGCCAGATCGTCAGGAGTCCAGGGTTTCCACGGCAGCTCATTAGACATAGGTGTCGTCTCCGCTGCCGATCACCATCTCGCCGGTTTCTGCCAGACGACGCACGATAAGCAGGATCGCTTTCTGTTCGTTTTCCACCTGAGACAGACGGACCGGGCCACGGTTGGCAAGATCGTCGCGCAGGATATCCGCAGCACGTTGAGACATATTGCGCAGGAACTTCTCGCGCAGCGGCTGATCGGCGCCTTTCAGGGCGATAAGCAGGGACTCGGAGTCCACTTCCTGCAGCAGGCGTTGTACGCTGCGGTCGTCCACTTCCACCAGGTTTTCGAAGAGGAACATTTCGTCGATGATTTTTTGCGCCAGCTCGCCGTCGAATTCGCGTACGGCGGTAATAACCGCTTCTTCCTGCTGCGTTTTCATCAGGTTGATAATCTCGGCTGCCGTTCTCACGCCGCCCATTTTGCTGCGCTTGAGGTTTTGACCATCGAGCAGGCTGTTCAGAACTTCGGTCAGCTCTGCCAGCGCGGCTGGCTGGACACCGCCAAAGGTGGCGATACGCAGCATCACATCGTGGCGCAGACGCTCGTCGAACAGCGCCAGAATATCGGCCGCCTGACCCCGTTTGAGGTGGACGAGGATAGTCGCGATGATCTGCGGGTGCTCGTCGCGAATAAGGTCGGCGGCGCTCTGCGGTTCCATAAAGTTGAGCGTTTCGATGCCGCTGGCGGTATCGCGGGTTTCCAGAATATCTTCCAGCAGGCTGGAGGCACGCTCTTCGCCCAGCGCTTTGACCAGTACCGAACGCAGATAGTCGTTGGCGTTGATATTCAGCGCCGCGAACTGTTCCGCTTCTTGCTCAAACTCAGCCAGCACTTCGGTCAGCTGTTTATTGGAGATCTGACGCACGTTGGCCATTGCCGCACTCAGAACCTGCACTTCGCGCTGGGAGAGGTGCTTAAACACCTCTGCCGCCCGGTCTTCACCAATGGTCATCAGCAGGATGACGCTTTTATCCGTACCGCTAAGGTTACTCATCTTCGTTGCTCATCCACTGGCGAATGACCAGCGCAACCACGCGCGGATCGTTATCTGACATTTCACGAATTCGCTGGCTCATGACCTCAGCACCCATGCGCTGGTTAGCACGACGCTGCTGGAGCTGCTCGTCTTTGCTAAGACGCACTTCCACCGATTCTTCCACTTCCTGACGGGTCTGCATCTTCTCCTGCAGGGCTTTGGCTTCTTCCGCACGGCGATTAAGCTGTGGACGGATGCCTTTGCGCCACAGCAGCCAGGCGACAATGAGCACCAGCAGCCAGCGGCCTGCGGACATCAGCTGATCGATAAACGACTGCTGTTGCCAGAATGGAAGTTCGCCACCGGTTTCGTCAGAGGCGGTAAACGGCGAGTTCACTACGTTCAGCGTGTCACCGCGTTTTTCAGAGAAGCCCATCGCCTCACGAGTCAGATCTTCGATTTGCTTCATCTGATCGGCAGTCAGCGGCAGAGGCTTGCCGTCCGGCAACATTTTATAATTCACCACAACGGCCACGGAGAGACGCTGCACATCGCCCACGTTCATTTTGGTGTGGCGAATGGTGCGATCCACTTCGTAGTTTGTGGTCTCGTTGCGGCTGGTGTTACGAGGACCGGTGCTGTTCGCGGTCGACGTGGTTTGCTGTTGATTGTTCTGCTGGCCGTTTTGCGGGTTCGCTGGCGGCGTGGAAATCGGGGCATTGTTCGCTGGCGCAGGTTGATTAGACAGTGCGCCAGGTACGCCGCCCACGTTTGATCCACCGATCTGTTCCGTTTGATTCACTTGACGGGAACGCATCACAGCCTGAGCGGCATCGCCGTTAGGGCTGTATTGCTCTTCGGTCTGCTCTTTATTGGCAAAATCGATCTGGGCGGTGACCTGAGCGTGAACGTTAGTGTTCCCGACGATAGGGCCAAGAATGGCTTCGATGCGGCGCTGCACGCGGCCTTCAACATCGGTAGCGTATTTCAGCTGCGCGTCGTTCAGATCGCGACCGCTGGTATTGGACTGGGTCAGCAAATGACCACCCTGATCGACCAGGGTAACGTTACCCGGCGGCAACCCCGCCACGGCGCTGGAGACAAGGTGCGTCACCGCACTGATCTGACCTTCATCTAGGGCGCGGCCCGGTTCGAGGGTAACGGTGACAGAGGCAGAAGGGGCTTTTTGCTCACGAACAAACAGAGAAGGTTTTGGCATGGCAAGGTGAACGCGCGCGTTTTTCACCGGGCCGAGCGTCTCAATGGTGCGGGCCAGTTCACCTTCCAGCGCACGCTGGTAGTTCACCTGCTCGCTAAACTGGCTAATACCAAACTTTTCCTGATCCAGTAATTCAAAGCCTACGGCGCCGCCTTTCGGCAGACCTTGTTGTGCAAGACGCAGGCGTAATTCGTGGACTTTATCGGCAGGGACTTCCAGCGCACCGCCGTTATCAGCGAAGCGGTAAGGGATATTCATTTGGGTCAGCTGGGTGACGATGGCCCCGCCGTCCTGATCGGAGAGATTACTGAACAGGGTGCGATAGTCGGGGCTTTTGGCCCACAACACCATCGCGACCAAAATCGCTATAGCGGCAGCGCCTGCCACGATCAACGGGATTTTAGGGTTCGCACGCAGGCGGTTCATCCACTCAAGCGATTTCGTTTGCGGCGCAGTTGATGCTGTCGCAGTCATTTCGCACCTCGTAAGGCTTCGTGGATTACGTTATTCGTGTAGAGAAACAAAACAGACTCCCGGGTCGGCAAACACGACAAAAGTTCCATATGGATGGCCCCGCCATTATTTGATGATTCAGGATTTTCTATGCGTCAAATAACCTGGTTTTTTATCGCTATTTACCGCCTTTATCTTATTGACAAGGTGCTAGTCTTGACCGCGTAAAAATCCATCCAGGGGAGAGTCATGGCTATACAGGGCATTGAAGGCGTCATCAGTCAGCTACAGGCAGCGGCAATGACGGCCCGTAACCAGAACGTGGCAGACGTTCAGTCGGAAGTGAGTTTTGCAGGACAACTGCACGCTGCGCTCGATCGCATCAGCGACACGCAGACCGTTGCCCGCACCCAGGCCGAGAAATTCACGCTGGGCGAACCTGGTGTGGCATTGAACGATGTGATGACCGATTTACAAAAAGCCTCTGTCTCCATGCAGATGGGTATCCAGGTGCGTAATAAGCTGGTGGCAGCCTATCAGGAA
>NZ_JAIWPG020000014.1 GCF_020532665.2 Lelliottia sp. WAP21 | reverse complement strand
GCTGAACCCCGCTGACCCGGCGGCTTGTGTTCCGTTGTTCCGTGTCAGTGGAGGCGCATTATAGGGAGTTCTCAGACATTGACAACCCCTCTTTTAAAAAAAACTCTCAACCGCCTCTTTTTTGCTCAAAACCGTGCTATAGCGCTAGTTTTTCGAGCGTTTCAAAGCCATAACGGCGTAAAACGGGTAAAAGTTGCTCAGTTTCTTTTGTCAGGGCCATACAGAAGGCAATATTCGCTGCGGTTGATTTTGCATCTGGCGCTTCATGTTCAAGCAGCCAGGCCGTGCGACGTGCAATAGCCGCGCCGGAATCAACCAGCCGTGTCCCCTCCGGCAGCACCTGTAAAAGTTCATCCTGCAATAAAGGGAAATGCGTGCATCCCAGTACAACCGTATCCGGCGGCTCTGGCATTCGCAGCCATGGACGCAATATGCGACGCAACTCTTCAAGCGAAACGGGTTCACCGTGCAGTTTTGCTTCTGCCATTTCCACCAGCTCTGCCGAGCCAAGCATGGCGATCTGACATTCATGCGCAAAGCGGTCAATCAGTTCACGTGTATAAGGACGTTTAACCGTGCCGCGTGTCGCCAGCAGACCCACGATACCATTTGCGGTTAGACGTGCCGCAGGCTTAATCGCAGGTACCACGCCCACCACAGGGAAGGGGAATTTTTCACGCAAGGCAGGAAGCGAAACGGTGCTTGCCGTATTACAGGCAATTACCGCCAGCGCTAGCGGGAAACGCGCCTGCACCGCAGTGACAATTTCAACGACGCGTTCGACAATAAATTCCTCGCTCTTCTCTCCATAGGGAAAAGCCACGTTGTCGAAGGCATAGATATAGTGGAGATTCGGCAGGAGATGCCGAATCTCATCGTAGACCGAAAGCCCACCGACGCCGGAGTCAAATACCAGCACGGTGGGACGCGGATCAGAAGGTGTAGCTGCCAGACAAGGTGTATTCCCGTCCTGCAGTTTGGTAGCCATAAACTGTCTCGTAATCTTTATCGAACAGGTTAGCTATTTTACCACGAACTGTCAGATGAGAGGTGACCGGATATGAAAGTGCGACATCCCACAAACTTATCCCCCCCATTTGCACGCGGCGGGAATTGTCGTAGTCATAATCGTAGCGCTCACCGATATACTGCCAGGTCACATCCCAACCCAGCGAATAGGCCTGCCCGCTTAAATCGTATTTCACCTGCTGCTTCGCACGACGATAGAGTTGTTTACCGGTTTCATCATCGCGTGGGTCGATATACTGCAAGGTTAACCGATGATCCACAGGCCCCGTCGTAACGTCCGCTGTCCACTCCAGTCCTTTGATGGTGGCGGACTTCACATTGAAGTAGGCATTATTGTTGTAATCAATCAGGTTCTGAATTTCGTAGCGGTAAGTCGAGAGTCGCCAGTCAACCGGTCCGGTTAGTCCTTCCAGCCCGGCTTCCCACTGTTTTGACTCTTCAGGCTTCAGGTTTGGATTCGAAGAGATGCCAAAGCGTTCGGCGCCAAACTGCTGGCCCAATGAAGGTGCAAGGAACCCCGTGCCGTAGGACAGCGTCATTTTATAGTCCTCAACAAACTCCCAGCCTGCTGCCGTTTGCCACGTTCCATGCCAGCCAAACTGCTCATCATGGTCTTCACGACCCGAAGCCTCCAGCGTCACGCTGTCAATTTGCTGCTGACCTGTGAGGTATAAGCCGGTGTTATCGCGCTTATAGTTATCGGAACTGGTGGTTCCCAACGACATGAGCTTTTCTTGTTTCCAGTCGACACCGCCGCTGATGGCGCCATGTCCGACGATGACATTATTCCCCCACTGGATATAACGTTGCTCCATATCGTCGAGGGAGTAGCCCGGGGCATATCGCCACGTCTGGCTGCTGTAGTTATAATCTTTAATTCGCTGGTAATTGGCAACCAGTTGAGAAGAGTAAATACCGGAATGGAAGCGCATCGCCGCGTCCCAGGACTGGGTATAGTTCTGGTGCTCATCATTGCCGCCGTCATACCCCCAGTTGCCCTGATCATAATCGGCGTTACTGGCATACCCGTAGCCACGGAATGAACCGTCAAAGTAGTCGTTAAACTTATGTTCGATGCCGCCCCAGAAAAGCTTATTTCGATAGCCATCGCGATCGTTATCGCCGCTATAGGTTGAATGCGGCTGAACGTTAAAGCCCTTCGTCGTCTGATACGCGCCCGCCGCCGTTACGACCGTATCACCAAAGCGCTTGCGATACGTTCCGTCATACTCCTGATAGCCTTTTGAACCCACACCCGCATTGATTTGCGAACGCTCTTCACCGGTCATCGTAATAATGTTGACGACGCCGCCAATCGCACCCGAGCCATAGATCGCCGAGCGGGGTCCGCGGATATACTCAATACGCTGAACCAGCGACACCGGGATTTGATCGATTTCAGTACTGTTGGAAATACCCGGGCGGGCAACCGGAATGCCATCGACTAGCACCAATACGTGTTTAGACTCTGTTCCCCGGACAAAAAGGGATGAACTCTGCCCCATACCGCCATATTGCGCGATATCCACGCCGGGCAGGCGTCGCATAACGTCAAGAACCGTTTTAGATTGCCAGCGGTCAATATCCTCACGCGTCACGATGTCCGTTGGCGCAAGGACGGTATTAACAGGTTGTTGAAAACGGTTTGCTGTCACCACCAACGAGTCAGCGCTATCCTGCGCCCAGCCCGAAAATGCCGTGACGGAAAGCGCCGTCATCAGCGATACTTTTTTAATCATTGTTAAAGCATCCATAATATAAGAAGGATGCCGCAGGCCTCATCTATAGCACGCGATGATGAAACCAAATGCGACGTGATTCCGGCAGGTCTTCGGGCTTGGTGGCGTGTTGCGGATGAAGACTTCCCACTCACCTCATCCTTCAAGCTGCCTCCTGGTTGGCTGCAACTTAAATGATGTCGTGTTTAATGTAGCAGTGTCTAAACTCTCATCCCGCCAGTCTTTACCGCTGCGCGTCAGCTCCAGATTTGCACTGGATTCCCTTTTCACTTTCAGGAGACCGGAAACAGAATGCTACAATTAGATACGTATAGATGTCCAGACAGCTATGCCCCATTAAATCTGGACATCGTCTGCACAATCCCTACAATCCCCGCGTAATTCTTTATCACTCAGGACGCATCATGACCCCCGAACACCTTCCGACAGAACAGTACGACGCACAGCTGGCAGAGAAAGTCGTCCGCCTGCAAAGTATGATGACGCCTTTCGCGGCGCCGGTTCCCGAGGTGTTTCGTTCACCGGTCAGCCATTATCGTATGCGTGCTGAGTTCCGCATCTGGCACGATGGCGACGATCTGTATCACATCATTTTCGATCAGCAGACCAAATCGCGTATTCGCGTGAACAGTTTCCCCGCGGCGAGTGAATTAATTAATCAGTTAATGACGCTGATGATTGAAGGTGTGCGTGAGAATCCTGTACTGCGCCATAAACTGTTCCAGATTGACTACCTGACCACCCAAAGTAATCAGGCCATTGTCTCCCTGCTGTACCACAAGGCTCTGAATGATGAATGGCGCGCAGAGGCAGAACGCCTGCGTGATGCGCTGCGTGCGCAAAACATTAATGTGCATCTGATTGGTCGTGCGACAAAAACCAAAATCATGCTCGATCAAGATTACGTTGATGAGCGTCTTGCCGTGGCGGGTAAAGAGATGATCTACCGTCAGGTCGAAAACAGCTTCACCCAGCCGAATGCAGCAATGAACGTGCAAATGCTGGAGTGGGCCATTAACGCGACAGAAGGTTCAACGGGTGATTTGCTGGAGTTGTACTGTGGCAACGGCAATTTTTCGCTGGCGCTGGCGCGCAACTTCAATCGCGTACTGGCAACCGAAATCGCCAAACCGTCCGTTGCGTCGGCGCAGTACAACATTGCCGCCAACCATATCGATAACGTGCAGATCATCAGAATGGCGGCTGAAGAGTTTACCCAAGCCATGAACGGCGTGCGTGAATTTAACCGTCTGCAGGGTATCGACCTGAAGAGTTATCAGTGCGAGACGATTTTTGTCGATCCCCCACGCAGTGGGCTGGACAGTGAAACTGAAAAGATGGTGCAAGCGTATCCGCGCATTCTGTATATCTCGTGCAATCCGGAAACGCTTTGTAAGAACCTGGAAACATTAAGCCAGACGCACAAGGTTGAACGTCTGGCGTTGTTCGATCAGTTCCCGTATACGCACCATATGGAGTGCGGCGTTTTACTGACTGCCCGATAAACTGTCAGCCGGGTGCGCGCAGCGCTATCCGGCTTACTTTCCAGAGTGCCCAGGCTCTTCTTACTCGATGGACTGGTGCTTACGATTACGCATCTTGATGCCAATCCAGAACACCAGCGCCACGGTTAAGATAGCCGGCAGGAAGTTTGAACCGATATCCGGATATTCGGCGCGCACCACGGTGCTGTACAGCAGAACGCCCAGAATAAAGAACGCAGCGGCCAGGCCCGGTAAACCTACCGGCATGGTGCGGTTCTGATAGCGTTGATGCAGGCAGTACACCGTCAGCACCAGGGCTATCATCGGAAAGATTGAAAAGGGCACAATGGAGCTGAAAATCGCCGCAAATGTGCCATTGATTGATAAGCCAGCGATCAATGCCAGCAACAACGTACCTTTATCCTGACCTGACTGTTTCATTACTCACCTTCGTCGATTTGATGCGCCGACCGTTCTTGTTCACGGCGATACCAGTAGTACGCGCCTTTGGAAATCATCCGCAGTTGCAATACCAGCCGCTCTTCGAGTTGCTTACGCTGTTCAACACCCACATCCAGTGCTTCGGCGCCCGCACTGAAAACAATGGTGACCATCGCCTCGGCCTGTGCTTCGGTGAAGGCGCGTGGCATATGGTTTTCGATTTCAAGATAGTCGGCAAGTTCCGCAATAAAATGCTGAATTTCTCTCACGACTGCGGCACGAAAGGCGGCCGATGTGCCTGAGCGTTCACGCAATAACAGACGAAACGCATTAGGGTTATTGCCGATAAATTCCATAAAGGTCGAGACCGATGTGCGGATCACGCTCCCGCCTTTGGCGATGCGCTGGCGTGCCTGACGCATTAGCTGGCGCAACATCAGGCCGCTTTCATCGACCATGGTCAGCCCCAGTTCATCCACATCCCGAAAATGACGATAGAAGGAGGTTGGCGCAATTCCGGCCTCGCGCGCGACTTCCCGCAGGCTCAAACTGGCAAAGCTTCGCTCAGCACTCAGTTGACTGAATGCCGCTTCCACCAGCGAACGCCGTGTTTTCTCTTTTTGTTGTGCTCTAACGCCCATCACGATAGTTGAATCCTTCCAAAGGCCTGTTGGCACTATACCAGAGAATAAAATTAATCTGTTTACATCCCTTTGTGAATGATTGTTTACGTGCCGTTTGTGCTCCACTGTGCGAAAAGAGCACAACGATAATTGGGTTATCGGACCAATGATGTTACTATTCTGTTGCTTTTATGTATAAGAACAGGTAAGCCTTGCCATGTCACATTCCTACGATTACGACGCAATAGTTATTGGTTCCGGTCCCGGCGGCGAAGGCGCTGCTATGGGTCTGGTGAAGCAGGGAGCCAGGGTCGCGGTGATTGAGCGCTACCATAATGTCGGCGGCGGTTGCACCCACTGGGGCACCATCCCGTCTAAAGCACTCCGCCACGCCGTTAGCCGCATTATCGAATTTAACCAAAACCCTCTTTACAGCGACCACTCCCGACTTCTTCGTTCCTCTTTTGCCGACATCCTTAACCATGCCGATACGGTTATTAATCAGCAGACGCGGATGAGGCAGGGATTCTACGAACGCAACCACTGTGAAATCCTGCAAGGAGACGCGCATTTCGTCGACGAGCATACGCTGGCACTAAAATGCCATGACGGCTCGGTCGAGACGATTACCGCGGAAAAATTTGTGATTGCGTGTGGGTCACGTCCCTATCACCCTGATGACGTGGATTTTTCGCATCCGCGTGTTTACGACAGTGACTCTATCCTGAGCCTGCACCATGAGCCTCGCCATGTGTTGATCTATGGCGCAGGGGTGATTGGCTGCGAATACGCCTCCATCTTCCGTGGGATGGAAGTGAAAGTGGATTTAATCAACACCCGCGATCGCCTGCTGGCATTTCTCGATCAGGAGATGTCCGATTCGCTCTCCTATCACTTCTGGAACAGCGGTGTCGTCATCCGCCACAATGAAGAGTACGAGAAAATTGAAGGCTGCGACGACGGCGTGATCATGCACCTGAAGTCCGGTAAAAAACTAAAAGCCGACTGCCTGCTGTATGCGAATGGCCGTACCGGGAACACCGATTCGCTGGCGCTGGAAAACATAGGTCTTGCCACCGACAGCCGCGGTCAGTTGAAGGTCAACAGTATGTACCAGACAGCGCTGCCGCATATCTATGCCGTTGGCGATGTGATTGGTTATCCGAGTCTGGCCTCAGCAGCCTACGATCAGGGCCGTATTGCCGCCCAGGCGTTGGTCAAAGGTGAAGCGAACGCCCACCTGATTGAAGATATCCCGACAGGTATTTACACCATTCCGGAAATCAGCTCTGTAGGTAAAACCGAACAACAGCTGACGTCGATGAAAGTGCCTTATGAAGTGGGTCGTGCGCAGTTCAAGCATCTGGCGCGGGCGCAAATCGTGGGGATGAGTGTGGGAACGCTGAAAATTTTGTTCCATCGCGAGACGAAAGAGATTCTGGGCATTCACTGCTTCGGTGAACGTGCCGCGGAGATCATTCATATCGGCCAGGCAATCATGGAACAAAAAGGTGGTGGTAACACCATCGAGTACTTTGTTAACACCACCTTTAACTACCCTACTATGGCAGAAGCCTATCGGGTAGCGGCGCTAAATGGCTTAAACCGCCTGTTTTAACGCACTGTCGAAATGGCCATCCATCGAACTGCGGATGGCCTCTGCCAGCTGCTCATAGCGGCTGCGCAGCGGCGAGCCAGGGCGGTACACCAGCCCAATCGTGCGACGCGGCTCAGGTTTAATGCACGGCAGGTAAACCACGCCATCGCGCTTACGCTCGTTAGGCACAGCCAAAGCCGGTAACAGCGTAATACCGCTTCCCGCTGCAACCATGTTGCGCAGCGTTTCCAGGCTGGTTGCGCGGAAGTGAGTATCCTCATCCGCCCCCGCTTCAAAGCAGAAACCCATCGCCTGATCGCGCAGGCAGTGCCCGTCTTCCAGCATCAGCAATTTCTCACCCGCCAGATCGGCCATCGGCACACGATCGCGATTCGCCCACGGGTGATCTTCATAGATCGCCAGCATCATCGGCTCATCAAACAACGGCACCTCAATAAAGGCTTCGCTCTCTTTGACCAGCGCAAGGATCACGCAGTCGAGCTTGCCGCTATCTAACTGCGTCAGCAGTTGATGGGTTTGTGCTTCATGCAGGTACATTTCGAGTTTCGGGAAGGTCTGGTGCAGCATCGGGATAATATGCGGCAACAGGTAGGGGCCAACGGTTGGGATCAGGCCGATATGCAGCGGGCCGGACATCGTCTCCCCCTGCTGGCTTGCCATTTCCTTGAGCACTTTGACCTCGCGCAGCACGGTGCGCGCCTGATCCACCAGCAGCAAACCGGCCTGGGTGAACAGCACTTTACGGCTGGTTCGCTCCAGCAGCATTACGCCTAATTCATCCTCAAGCTTGCGGATCTGACCGCTCAGCGTGGGTTGACTGACGTGGCAGGAATCTGCCGCGCGGCGAAAATGGCGATGCTCTGCAAGGGCAACCAGGTATTCAAGATCACGAATATTCATTATTCATCCTCCGTCGCCATGATAGTTCATGGCGATAGATAGCATAGCAACGAACGATTATCCCTATCAAGCATTCTGTTGAATAATACAGCACAGAGACGAGGCGGCGGCTGTTTGACCCTTGAAGTCCCCGCCGAGTCAAACGAGTTTCTCTCAAACTCGAAAAACTAAAGCCAACGTGAACTTTTGCGGACCCCGTGGTCCGCATTTTTTTTGCGTAAAAAAGCCCGGGGATAAAAGCAAAATGGCAACCGAAGTTGCCATTTTTAGTGTTTACTCCCTCTCCCTGTGGGAGAGGGCCGGGGTGAGGGCACCAGCCCGCACTCATCACACCAGGCGGTTTTTCGCATCCGCAATCGCCTGCGCCACCTGCTTCGGCGACACACCGCCCTTGGCTGCACGTTTATCCAGACAAGACTGCAATGCCAGAATCGGATAGACATCATCACCGATAACCGCACTGAATTTTTGCAGCTCCGCGAGGGGGAGATCCTCAAGCGGTTTGCCCTGACGAATGGCTTCAACCACCGCTTCACCGACAATATGGTGCGCTTCACGGAACGGTACGCCTTTTGCCACCAGGTAGTCAGCAAGCTCTGTAGAGTTGGCATAACCCTGCTGCGCCGCTTCCTGGCAACGCGGGCGTTTCACCTGGATGCCGTCCAGCACCAGTGCGCCCATATGCAGGCAATCGAGCCAGGTATCGAGCGCGTCGAACAACCCCTCTTTGTCTTCCTGCATATCTTTGTTGTACGCCAGCGGCAGCCCTTTCAGGGTCATCATCATGCCGGTCAGCGCGCCCTGCACACGGCCACACTTGCCGCGAATAAGCTCCAGCGCATCCGGGTTTTTCTTCTGCGGCATCAGGGAGGAGCCTGACGTCACGCGGTCAGACAGCTCAACAAACCCGGCTTCACCGGAGTTGAAGAAAATCAGGTCTTCGGCAAAACGTGACAGATGCACCATGCCGATAGACGCATTGGAAAGCAGCTCCAGCACGTGATCACGATCGGAAACGCTGTCCAGGCTGTTACGGGTGGCGGACGCAAAGCCCAGCCAGCCTGCCAGCTGCTCACGGTCGATTTCATAGGCCGTCCCTGCCAGCGCACCGCTGCCCAGCGGGCTCACGTCCAGACGCTTCAGGGTATCCTGCAGACGGCTTTCATCACGCGCCAGCATCTCTACGTAGGCCAGACACCAGTGGGCAAAGGTCACCGGCTGCGCACGCTGCAGGTGGGTATAACCCGGCATCACCGCGTCCTGGTTGTTCTGCGCGGTTTCCACCAGTGCGCCCTGCAGCTGGCGGTTGGCGGCCAGCAACTCGACAACCGTGTCTTTACACCACAGTTTCAGGTCGGTGGCGACCTGGTCGTTACGGCTACGTCCCGTGTGCAGCTTTTTACCTAACTGCCCGACCTTGTCGATGAGTTTCCCTTCCACCCAGCTGTGAATATCTTCGGCATCGCTTTCCAGAATTTGCTGCGGATTGAGACGCACCTCTTCCAGCAGGTTGTTCAGCGCCTCTTCAAGCTGCAATTGTTCATCAGCAGTCAGTACGCCAACGGTGACCAGCGCTTTGGACCAGGCCACAGAGCCGACGATATCCTGTTCGGCCAGGCGGTAGTCGAAGCGCAAAGAGTCGTTGAACTGTTTGAACCGCTGATCCGCTGCCTGTGTAAAACGCCCACCCCAAAGTGCCATAACATGCTTCCTTAATATCTTTGAATTCATTACCGGATGGCGCTGCGCTTATCCGGCCTACAGGTTCTGAAAAATACTTATGCCAGAATACGCGTGCCGATCGGCGTGCCGTTGAACAGCGCTGGCAGTTGATCTGCGTGGCGCCAGGAGGCGATATCCACCGGACGCCCCAGCGTACGGGCCGCATCCAGCGCCGCATTCACCTTAACGATCATGCCATCGGTGATGATGCCCTGATCAATCAGCTGCTCCGCCTTCGCGGCGGTCATTTCGGCGATACGCTGGCCTTTTCCATCCAGAATACCGCTGACGTCTGAGAGCAGAATCAGATCGGCGCCGAGCGTTGAGGCCAGCGCGGTGGCGGCCTGGTCAGCGTTCACGTTCATCAGCTCCCCTTCTTCGGTCACCCCGATGGAGCTCACCACCGGCAGGAATCCGCCTTCCAGCAGTGTGTTAATCAGCGTAGGCGATCCCGGCGTGGCCAGTCCAACGTGACCCAGTTCTTCATCAAGCTGAGTCACTTTTACGCTATCGCCATCGCCGAGGTAGAGACCCACCGACGCGATATGATGTTTTTTCGCCCAGGCCAGCAGCGTTTTGTTCGCCGTTCCGGCTAACGCGCCGGTAATGATGCCAATCTGGTCGGCAGGGGTAACGCGCAGGCCGTTTTTCTTTTTCACCGGCAGGTTCAGCCCTTTCATCAGCTCATCCACCACACAGCCGCCACCGTGAACAATCACCAGCGGACGTTGATGTGACTCGCGATAGTTCACCAGCGCGGTAAAAAGACGCTCCAGCGCTTCTTCGCTGTCCAGCAGTACACCACCGAGTTTGATAATTAATGGATTCATCATCACACCTTAAATAAGAGCCTGGGTTTCAGCGTAGCCAAAACGAATATTTGCACACTGCATTGCCTGGGCGGCAGCACCTTTCAGTAAATTGTCTTCCGCAGCCACCACAATCAGGTGCTCACCCTGCACCGCGAAACCGATATCGCAGAAAGGCAGGCCAACCACGTTTTTCAGGGCCGGCACACCTTTGTCGTACAGACGTACCAGCGGTTTGTCCGCATACGCCTGCGTAAAGGCTTCGTTCACCTGCTCTTTTGTCACGCCCGGCTTCAGGCGGCAGGTGATAGTTTCCAGAATTCCGCGCGGGAAGCTGCCCAGATGCGGCGTGAAAATCACATCCGCGCCCAGATGCGTGGTGATTTCAGGGTGATGACGGTGATTGAACACGCCATAAGGCTGCAAGCTGACCTCACAGAAGCTATTCGCGATGGCAGCCTTGCGCCCTGCTCCGCTTACGCCGCTGGTGGCGTTGATCACCGGCCACTGGCTAAGATCCAGCAGGTCTGCATCGATCAATGGCTTCAGCGAAAGCTGCGCAGCGGTGGGATAGCAGCCTGGTACGGCAACCAGACTGGCTTCTTTGATTTTGTCATCGTTCCACTCCGCCAGACCATACACCGCCTGCGCAAGCAGATCGGTATGCTGGTGCGTGAAACCATAATATTTTTCGTAAAACGCACTATCGTTAACACGGAACGCGCCAGAGAGATCAAATACCACGCAACCCGCAGCCAAAAACTGTGGCGCCAGATCGTGGCTGACTTCATGGGCCGTCGCCAGAAACACCACATCCACACCCTCAACAAACTCGCTGATATCGGACATCGGCTGCAAGGGAAGATCGACGATACCCTTAAGCTGTGGATGTAAATCGGAAATTAATTTTCCCGCATCATTGCTTTGCGCTGACACAGTCAAAGCGGTTATGGTCATATGAGGATGGCGATTCACGTAGCTTACAAGCTCTGCGCCCGCATAACCGCTAGCGCCCACAATCAGCGTATTCAACATCGGGTTCCTTTACGATCAACGTTAGTGTATTTTTATTCACAATTACTGCATGAATATTGATACTATCACGACCTAAGGTATGTCAACAATGAAAATGAATTTACCGCCTTTTATCGAGATTTACCGCGCCCTGATTGCCACGCCGTCCATCAGCGCAACCGAAGAAGCACTCGACCAAAGCAATGAGTCTTTAATCACTATGCTGGCTGGCTGGTTTAGCGATTTAGGCTTTAAGGTGGAAGTTCAACCCGTCCCGGGAACCCGTCATAAATTCAACCTGCTCGCCAGCACCGGAGAGGGCGCGGGCGGCCTGTTACTGGCAGGCCATACCGATACTGTCCCCTTTGATGACGGACGCTGGACGCGCGATCCTTTTACCCTGACGGAGCATGACAACAAGCTCTACGGTCTGGGCACGGCCGACATGAAAGGCTTTTTTGCCTTTATTCTGGATGCGTTGCGTGACGTGGATGTGAAGACGCTGAAAAAGCCGCTCTACATTCTGGCCACTGCGGATGAAGAGACCAGCATGGCGGGTGCGCGTTATTTTTCTGAAAACACCACGATTCGTCCGGATTGCGCGATCATTGGTGAACCCACGTCGTTGCAGCCAATACGCGCCCACAAAGGCCATATTTCGACCGCCGTGCGCGTGCTGGGCCAGTCTGGCCACTCCAGCGATCCGGCGCGCGGCGTCAATGCCATTGAGCTGATGCACGATGCGATTGGTCGGATAATGCAGCTTCGCGACTCGCTGAAAGAACGCTATCACTACGATGCTTTCACCGTTCCGTACCCGACGCTGAACCTCGGTAGCCTGCACGGGGGCGACGCCTCCAACCGCATCTGCGCCTGCTGTGAACTGCATATGGATATCCGTCCGCTGCCGGGTATGACGCTGAGCGACCTCGACGGCCTGTTGACCGACGCGCTGGCACCGGTGAGCGAGCGCTGGCCGGGCCGCCTGACCGTCTCCGAGCTGCATCCGCCCATTCCCGGTTACGAATGCCCACCCGACCACCAGCTGGTTGAAGTGGTAGAAAAACTGCTGGGTGAAAAAACCGACGTGGTGAACTACTGCACCGAAGCGCCGTTTATTCAGACTCTGTGCCCGACGCTGGTCCTTGGCCCAGGCTCCATTAACCAGGCTCACCAGCCGGACGAATATCTGGAAACCCGCTTTATTAAACCGACGCGCGAACTGATTAAGCAGGTTGTGCACCACTTCTGCTGGCATTAAAACCGCTCCGAACCATCCCCTCTCCCTGTGGGAGAGGGTTAAGGTAAGGGCAACACATCACATGATCTTCGTCACATTCCCATAAGCATCTCTTATCTGAGTCGAAGCGAATTAAATTTCGTAAATTACCCGCATTTATTCGTTTGCTGAACCGTTTTCGCAGCAATTGACGACAGGGGTTTTACGTGGCTTTATAAAGGGAGATGACAAAATAATGTCCAAAAGATTTTCGATTGGGCATAAACAAAAATGATGGGGTGATTGGGCTTTTATGAACGAACAATATTCCGCGTTGCGTAGTAATGTCAGTATGCTCGGCAAAGTGCTGGGAGATACCATCAAGGATGCGCTGGGAGAAAATATTCTCGACCGCGTTGAAACCATCCGTAAACTGTCGAAATCCTCCCGTGCAGGAAACGAAGCCAATCGTCAGGAGCTGCTGACCACCCTGCAGAACCTGTCAAACGATGAGCTACTGCCTGTTGCACGTGCGTTCAGCCAGTTCCTTAACCTGGCAAACACCGCTGAGCAATACCACAGCATTTCGCCAAAAGGCGAAGGCGCCAGCAACCCGGAAGTGATTGCCCAAACGCTGAGAAAGCTGAAAGACCAGCCCAATCTTGACGAAGCAACCATCAAAAAAGCCGTGGAATCCCTTTCTCTGGAACTGGTTCTGACGGCGCACCCAACCGAAATCACCCGCCGTACGCTGATTCACAAAATGGGCGAAGTGAACAGTTGCCTCAAGCAGTTAGATAACAATGAAATTGCCGACTACGAACGCAATCAGCTGCTGCGTCGCCTGCGCCAGCTGATCGCGCAATCATGGCACACCGATGAAATTCGTAAGCACCGCCCAAGCCCGGTCGACGAAGCCAAATGGGGGTTTGCCGTCGTTGAAAACAGCCTCTGGGAAGGGGTGCCTAACTACCTGCGCGAGCTGAACGAACAGCTGGAAGAGAACCTGGGCTTCCGTCTGCCGGTTGATTTTGTTCCGGTCCGTTTCACCTCCTGGATGGGCGGTGACCGGGACGGTAACCCAAACGTGACGGCGGATATTACCCGTCACGTTCTCCTGCTGAGCCGCTGGAAAGCGACCGACCTGTTCCTGAAAGACATTCAGGTGTTGATCTCAGAACTGTCGATGGTGGAAGCCACACCAGAACTGTTCGAGCTGGTCGGAGAAGAGGGGGCCACCGAGCCTTACCGTTATCTGTTGAAAAACCTGCGTAGCCAGTTGCTGGCAACCCAGGCCTGGCTGGAAGCGCGGCTCAAGGGGCAGCGTCTGCCGAAACCGGCTGGATTACTGAGTCAGAACGAGCAGCTGTGGGATCCACTTTACGCCTGTTATAAATCTCTTCAGGCCTGTGGCATGGGCATCATCGCCAACGGTGAACTGCTCGATACCCTGCGCCGCGTGAAATGCTTCGGCGTTCCGCTGGTGCGTATCGATGTGCGTCAGGAAAGTACCCGTCACACCGAAGCGCTGGGTGAACTGACCCGCTATCTCGGCATCGGGGATTATGAAAGCTGGTCAGAAGCCGATAAACAGGCATTCCTGATCCGCGAGCTGAATTCAAAGCGTCCTCTTCTGCCACGCAGCTGGGAACCGAGCGAAGAAACCCGCGAAGTGCTCAATACCTGTAAAGCGATCGTCGATGCACCAAAAGGATCCGTGGCGGCCTATGTGATCTCCATGGCTAAAACGCCGTCTGACGTGCTGGCGGTTCATCTGCTGTTGAAAGAAGCCGGTATCAGCTTTGCTCTGCCTGTTGCGCCGCTGTTTGAAACCCTTGATGACTTGAATAACGCCAACGATGTCATGACACAGTTGCTCAACATCGACTGGTATCGCGGCTTTATCCAGGGCAAACAGATGGTCATGATTGGCTATTCCGACTCCGCAAAAGACGCGGGCGTGATGGCGGCCTCCTGGGCACAGTATCAGGCGCAAGATGCCCTGATTAAAACCTGCGAAAAAGCCGGTATCGAACTGACGCTGTTCCACGGTCGCGGCGGCTCGATTGGTCGTGGCGGTGCGCCAGCTCACGCCGCGCTGCTCTCCCAGCCACCGGGCAGCCTGAAGGGTGGCCTGCGCGTCACCGAGCAGGGCGAGATGATTCGCTTCAAGTACGGCTTGCCGGAAGTGACTATCAGCAGCCTGTCGCTTTATACCAGCGCCATTCTGGAAGCGAACCTGCTGCCACCGCCGGAGCCGAAAGATGCCTGGCGTCATATCATGGACGAACTGTCTGACATTTCATGCGAACTGTATCGTGGCTACGTCCGTGAAAATAAAGATTTTGTCCCTTACTTCCGCTCGGCAACGCCGGAGCAAGAGTTGGGTAAACTCCCGTTGGGCTCTCGCCCGGCTAAACGTCGCCCTACCGGTGGCGTTGAATCCCTGCGCGCCATTCCGTGGATCTTCGCCTGGACGCAAAACCGCCTGATGTTGCCTGCCTGGCTGGGTGCCGGTGCGGCCCTGCAAAAAGTGGTGGAAGACGGTAAACAAAGTGAACTGGAGACGATGTGCCGCGACTGGCCATTCTTCTCCACGCGTCTTGGCATGCTGGAGATGGTGTTCTCAAAAGCCGACCTGTGGCTGGCGGAATATTACGATCAGCGTCTGGTTAAACCTGAACTGTGGGCACTGGGCAAAGAGCTTCGTGAACTGCTGGAAGATGACATCAAAGTGGTGCTGGCTATCGCCAACGACTCACACCTGATGGCCGATCTGCCGTGGATTGCCGAATCTATCCAGCTTCGTAACATCTATACGGACCCACTGAACGTGCTGCAGGCAGAGCTTCTCTATCGCTCGCGTAAAGCGGAAGAGGAAGGTCATGATCCGGACCCACGCGTTGAACAAGCGCTGATGGTGACGATCGCAGGCGTCGCAGCGGGTATGCGTAACACGGGTTAATCTCCATTTTGCTTCAAAGGGGCCACACATTGTGTGGCCTTTTTTTAGGCTTAACGGTAAGGTTTTCCCTTTCAGCCTCGTGGACAGGAGTACTATGCAGCACGATATCAGCCAGGTTCTGACTGACCTCATCAGCGGAGTTTCCCCCCTCCGTCAGGTGCATTTTTCGTCCCCTGTATCGTCCCCGCCAGATCTGGCGCTGAAGGTCGACTTTCCACGTCTTGAGATTGTTCTGGAAGGACAGGTTGAGGATGGTGCCCTCACCCCTGCACTCAGGCAGTACGATGTCCTTTATGTGCCAGCGGGCGGCTGGAATTATCCTCAATGGCAATCACCTGCCACGACGCTCAGCATTCTTTTTGGCAAGCAGCAGCTCGGGTTTAGTTTGTTGCACTGGGATGGAGTTGAGGTTCGCAATCTCGCCAGACAGCACGTCGCCCGACGCGGGCCGCGCATTGGTTCATTTCTGCTTCAGACGCTTCATGAGATGCAGATGCAGCCTCAGGATCAGCAAACCGCCCGGCTTATCGTTGCCAGCCTGTTAAGTCATTGCATTGATTTGCTCGGTAGCCGGATCCAAACGGCATCACGCAGCCAGGCGCTCTTTGAGGCTATTCGGGTGTATATCGATGAGCACTATGCCTCGCCGCTGACACGTGAATTTGTGGCCCAGGCGTTTTATATCTCCCCCAATTATTTATCTCACCTTTTTCAAAAAACGGGATCGGTCGGTTTTAATGAATATCTGACACACGTGCGGCTTGAGCGCGCCCGTCAGTTGCTCAAAGGCTATGATTTGAAAGTGAAGGAAGTGGCTCATGCGTGCGGGTTTGTGGACAGTAACTATTTCTGTCGATTATTCCGTAAAAATACGGAGCGCTCCCCCTCTGAATATCGCCGTCAGTATCACAGCCAGCTCACCGGGAAGCCGATTAATCGAGAATAAAATGCGTCTGCTGAGGGGCCGTCATAAGCTTACGTGCGGCACTCATCACTTTTTGTGGCTCGCGGAGAAAAGCGTTAATGCCACATTTTACGTAGCGGCAATGTGCAAAGCGCTCATAACCGACCAGATCGATATCCGTAATAAGCAGCACGACATCAGCGCGGCTAATGTCCTCATTGGTGAGTTCATGTTCGATGCCCAACGCACCCTGGGTTTCAATCATGACGGTCCACTTTTCCTGTGAACAGAGTTTTTCGAGCCGCTCCGCTGCCATATAAGTATGCGCAACACCGCTGACACAGGCGGTAACGGCGACCAGAAAACGTCCCGCGATTGCTGTCATTTTCAGCCTCCTGTTGTGACCTGAAAACCGGCAGCCTCAGCCATTCGACGAACGAGGTCTACCTCATCATCCTCAGGGGGAGCCACAGCGCTCATTGTCCAGGTTCGCCCCAGAAGCGGATATTTGGGCCCACCAAACTGATGGAAGGGCAACACGTGCAGCTGCCTGATTCCTGAAGGTAACAGAAATGCCAGCACACGATCGATGTTCGTTTTACTTAGCGTAAACCCAGGAATGAGAGGAACGCGGGGAATGACATTGATACCTTCGGCGACCAGTTGCAGAAAATTCTCCTGAACTCGGGGTAAATTGATCCCCAGTAGCTCAGAGGCCTTTTCTGCATCCATCAGTTTTAAATCGAATAATACTTCGTCGCATTGACGGGCAAGGGGCAACAACCGGGAAAGCGGCGCATCGCCTGCCGTTTCAATGGCCGTGTGGACACCATAACGACGCAGGCGTTGCAAAAACTGCGTCGCAAAAGGAGCCTGCATGAGCACTTCGCCACCGGATAGCGTCACGCCTCCGCCCGAAGCGCGAAAGAACACATCATCCTTCATCACGTCGGCCTCAAGTTCATCCAGCGTGATATCCCGACCAATACGTTCAAATGCGCCCGAGGGGCACTCATCGACATCACGCTCACAGGGCGTGCAGTTCAGACATTTGCTGGTTCGCCGTACGGTTTCAATCCTGGGCGAGATCGATTCAGGGTTGGCGCACCAGGGGCAAAAGTGGGGACAGCCTTTAAAAAAGACGACGGTACGGATCCCACGCCCATCGTTTAATGAATAACGTTGAATATTGAAAATACGCGCCACATCGGCACGAGTATCAATAACGTCACAGCTGATGCGCGGTGCGGCGGATAATATCATCCTGTATCTCCTTCGATAGCTCGACAAAGAAGGCACTGTAACCGGCGACCCGTACCACCAGCCCCGCAAAATCTTGCGGACGACACTGTGCTTCTCGCAGCGTATCGGCATTCACCACATTAAACTGTACATGCTGCAATTTCAGTTGAGTGAACGCCCGCAAAAAATCGGCCAGTTTCTGCAACCCTGCATCGCCTTCCAGCGTGGCTGGCGTGAACTTCACATTCAACAGCGTGCCATTTGATAAGAGATAATTATCCAGTTTACTCACTGATTTCAGGACGGCAGTGGGTCCTTGCATGTCTTGCCCCAGCATCGGCGAAAGCCCACCATCTGCAAGCTGCTCTCCTGCAAGACGACCATCGGGTGTCGCGCCCACCACTGCACCTAAAGGCACATGCGCCGAAACGGTGTACGAACCCGGCGTGAATTGTCCGCCACGCGGATTGCGATATTTTTCAACCTCTTTACAGTAATGGCGTAGCAGGTCAGCGCTGATATTGTCGACCTCATCGATATCATTGCCGTACTTTTCGAAACGGTTAATCAGGCGGGCGCGAATTTTTTTACCTTCGTCAGTCGCGAAATTTGCCTTTAATACCGCCAGCAATTCATCAAAACTTAAGCGTTGTTGTTCAAACACCAACCCTTTCAACGCATGCAGTGAGTCACTCAGATTGGCAATCCCGATACCCTGCACGCCAGAGAAGTTATAACGTGCGCCACCTTCGGTGATATCTTTGCCTTTTTCCAGGCAATCGCTGATAAAGGATGAGAGAAGCGGAACCGGCGCCCAGTCACGATGACCGACGTCGCAGATATTGCTGCCTTCCACCATCAGCGCAATATAGTGATTAATTTTTGCACGGATATGCTCCAGTAAACCTTCGTAGCTCAGTGCACCATTGCCCTCATTCTCCTGTATCGCGATTTCCATCACTTTTAGCAGATTGAACATCGCAATATCGTGAAGACCATACGTCCGACCCGGAATGGACAATTCAACACACCCCACCACGGCATAATCCCGCGCATCTTCCAGCGAGACACCGCGATTTAAAAATGCCGGGACAATCACTTCATCGTTAAATATCTGCGGAATTCCGGTACCCAGGCGGACGGTCTCAGCGGTTTTCAACAAAAAGGCACGATCGATAAGTTCGTTAATGCGCACGCCCAGATTCGGCTGCGGTAACCGGGTATTTTGATAGGCATCAAGACAGAGAAAAGAGAGGACGTTAACCGCGCTGCGGCCATTTTCGGTCAGGCCCCCTAATAATGCGGTATAGCCCGTCGGGAATCCGGCGAAATAACGTGCGCTGCTTGTCGAACGCAGCAGGACAATGTCATTACATTTTATCCACAGCGATTCGAGTAACTCTTGCAGAAATGCGGGGCTTTCTCCCTGCGCCAGTGAGGCTTGATAAAACGGCAACATATATTGGTCAAAACGGCCAATAGACAGCGAACTGGCATTCGATTCATATTGCAAAATAATGTTCATATACCAGAACAACTGGCACGCCTGCCAGAACGTCTCAGGTTTATCATGGGCGTTATGGCGCGAAATGTCGGCGATAGCCAACAGCTCCTGACGCCGTGGCGCTTCGCTTTTTTCAGCCATTTCGTCCGCCAGCTCAGCGTAACGTAAGATATGGCGTTGCGAGGCCTCCAGCAGGAGAAGCGCCGCCTGATAGAAAGGATTATCACCGTCACGCTGGCAGTGCTCACGCATCTCTGAAACCAGCGCATCCAGTCCATTGTTAAGCAGACGAGGGTAATCGATGATGATATGCCCCTGACCTTTATCCGTCTGGTTAATACTAAAGATCTGCGTACCAACCGCGGCGTTGACCTCTTCGGTCATCTGACTGTTGATGAAATCCTTCATTGACCGCTTTTCCCAGTACGGATAGAGGACCTCCCTGTAGAGACGCTTATCCGCATCGCTGATGTCGAAGCGATCCTGCGGCCGGGTAGAAAATTGCTCCAGTTCGTTAAGCAACCAGTACGGGTCCATTTCAGGGGACATTATCCCTGCCCGTGGCTTTATCGTTCGGTTACCTGCAATCAGTTCCTCATCACGAATGGCGATAGCGACATGATCAAGTATGTAGGCCGTCGCTTTTGCCCGACGTAATATGACGGGTTCACCTTCCGTCTGTCGGTGACTCGCCGTATAGAGCAAGGCTCGCTCAAGCGAGATTTCCCGCGGGTGGGCAAACAGTGCCTCTTTCAGGTGTTGAATACGCGTCGTCATGAGGATACTCCTGCAAAGAAAACAACCCCGCCCCGTGAGGCGGGTGGGATTCAGGCGGTTTGAGCCAGATGGGCATCGATCTTATTCATAATGGTTTCGGCGCGTTTTACCGCATCGCTGATATTGACGCGAACAATCGTTTTTCCGGCGAAACGCTCTTCAAACTTAATGCCAATATCTTTCGTCAGAATCACGATATCTGCCGTGGCGATATCTGAAGGCGTCAGTTCATTCTCCAGACCAATCGATCCCTGGGTTTCCACTTTGACATCCCAGCCTTTCGCTTTTGCTGCGGCTTCAAGTGCTTCGGCTGCCATATACGTATGTGCAACCCCAGACGGACAGGCGGTCACTGCAATAATTTTGGTCATGGTCTCTTCCTCACTCAGTTAATTTCGAAATCCAAATCCAGGTCGTCCTCTTTCTCATCGACCTGCTTTTTATTCTTGCGAGCAATACTCTTCAGCACATTCACGCTGATCGCCGTGACGCCCGCCCCGACGGCGACCGCCAGGAGATATCCCAGCTTGCCCTCGACCACGGGCAGCACAATCAGACCGCCCCACCCGGCGTAACACTGCGCGCCCATCAATGCTGCCACCGTCGCACCACATGCAGAACCGAGCATAATGGAAGGGATCACGCGTAAGGGGTCCGCCGCCGCAAAAGGTATTGCCCCTTCGGTGACTCCAACGCAGCCCATCACCAATGCAGCCTTACCCGCTTCGCGCTCTTCCTGATTGAAATTGTTGCGATTCATAAGCGTTGCCAGCCCCAGTCCCAGCGGCGGGACACAGATCCCCACCGCCGCAATGGCCACAACGGTATAGACGCCCTGTGCAACACAGATCAGCATAAAGGCATAAGCCACTTTGTTTATTGGCCCTCCCATATCGAAGGCCAGCATCAACCCCATAATGACGGCTAACACGACGATACTGCCTTGCTGCATACCCTGCAGCCATTGGGTTAAGCCGACGGTCATGGCCCCCACCGGCTCGCCCAGGCCCCACATCATGATGCCTGCGGTAATAAAGGTGCCGATGATGGGAATAATGAAAATAGGCATGACAGAGCGCAGCACCTTAGGTACCGGCAGTTTTTTCAGGTAATAGACGACAATACCGCCCAAAATCCCGGCAATAATGGCCCCGAAGAAACCCGCGCCAAAACTGTTGCCTACCCAGGCGGCTATGGCACAGGGCGCGAGCGCAGCGCGTTCTGCAATGGAATAACCGATATAAGCGGCGAGGAAGGGCACCATTAGCGTGAGGCCTGCCACGCCAAGGTCGAACAGTTTTTTGAGATTAGGATCGGTGGCGGCGTCCGGTACCGCACCTTTTCCATAGAGCATGACGGACACCGCCAGCAAAATCCCCCCAGCCACCACGAAGGGGATCATATGTGATACCCCTGTCATCAGGTGCTGACGCGTGTTTTTGAGAATATGCACCAACTCTTTCATAGGTTGCTCCCTGACGATATCCGTAAAGATGTTGTGGGAAACAATAGGCAATCGGGATGGGTGCGGACAGTGGACAAAAAGCGCATTTACTGGATTTTTGTAATGTGGCAATAAAAATGCGATCCGGCTCGACATTTCCCTCTCTTTCACGAGTGCCCGTCGCATAACGACCTGTGAGTAAGGTCTCACTTTTCCACAGAGATTACATTTGTCCAGTTTTTGACAGATTTGTCACATAGCGTGCGTGATGACCACCCTCGTATGCTGTCCTGCATGATTGATGTTGAAATTCAGGAGTAGGCATATGGCTCTGGTGGTGGAATTTACCTGTGAATTACCGAACGGTGTCCATGCACGTCCGGCAAGTCATGTTGAAACGCTGTGCAACACATTCACCTCGACGATTGAGTGGTTCAATCTGCGGACGGAACGAAGGGGGAATGCAAAAAGCGCGCTATCACTGATCGGCACGGATACTCTGCTGGGGGATGTTTGCCGCCTGGAGATCAGCGGTACAGATGAGAAAATCGCGCACCAACGCCTCGAACAGTGGCTTAAAGAGGAGTTTTTGCATTGCGACGCACCGCTCGCAACGGCAATCAACGTGAACGCCGATCCTCTGCCCGAATCCCTTACCCGGCTCAACCCCGCCCTTTTTCGCGCCCTCTCTGTGTGCAGCGGCAGCGCACAGGGTGTTTTAACCCTACAGTCTTCACTTGATCTCAACGCGTTAGCGCCGCTTCCTTCTGCTTTAAGCAGAGAAGAAGAACAATCATTGTTAGATAACGGCCTGACCGCGTTGGTTAAAAGCATCGAATTACGGGCGATGGACAGTGAAAGCACAGCCAGCACCATTCTCGATGCACACCGTTCTCTGGCAACGGATACCGCATTACGTCACCACATCCTGAACGGCGTCAATCAGGGGCTCAGTTGCGCAGAAGCCGTCGTCGAGGCGGCCAACCATTTTTGCGCTGAATTTGCTCGCTCCGATAGCCAGTACTTACAAGAACGCGTGCTGGATGTGCGTGATGTCTGCTACCAGCTTTTACAGCATCTGTATGGTGAACAACGTTTTCCTGCTCCGGGGCAACTGACCCAGCCTACCGTTTGTCTGGCGGACGATCTTACGCCGGGCCAGTTCCTTGAGCTGGATAAAACGCTGCTGAAAGGTCTGCTGCTAAAAAGCGGAGGAACCACCTCACATACCGTTATTCTTGCCCGCTCCTTTAATATTCCCACGCTGGTAGGCGTCGACAGCGAAAGCCTGCTTCCGTGGCGCAATCAGCCGGTTATCGTCGACGGAAATGCCGGGGCGATTGTGGTCGATGCTGATGAAAATGTGTTGCGCTATTATCGCCAGGAAGAGCATGTCAATCAGCTGCTGCATCAGCAGCAAAGCGTCTGGCTTGACCATGAAGCGAGAACGGCCGATGGCCTTCGCATTGAGGTTGCCGCTAACATTGCCCATGCGCTTGAAGCGCAAGCCGCGTTTAATCAGGGAGCAGAGGGCGTTGGTTTGTTCCGAACCGAAATGCTCTATATGGATCGTGCCAGTGCCCCTGGTGAAAACGAACTGTATAACCTTTTTTGTCAGGCACTTGAAAGCGCTAACGGGCGCAGCATTATCGTGCGAACCATGGACATTGGTGGCGATAAACCGGTCGATTACCTGAATATTCCCGCTGAAAACAACCCGTTCCTGGGCTACCGCGCAGTGCGTATTTATGAAGAGTACGCCACTCTCTTTCTTACCCAACTGAGGGCCATCCTTCGCGCCTCTGCCCATGGCAGCCTTAAGATCATGATTCCGATGATCTCCTCTATGGAAGAGATCCTGTGGGTGAAAGAAAAACTGGCCGAAGCAAAACAACAACTGCGTACAGAACATGTGCCTTTTGAGGAGAAAATCTCGCTGGGCATCATGCTGGAGGTGCCCTCGGTGATGTTCATCATCGATCAATGCTGCGAAGAGATTGATTTCTTTAGTATTGGCAGTAATGACCTCACGCAGTATCTGTTGGCCGTCGATCGCGATAACGCCAAAGTCACGCGACATTACAATAGCCTGAATCCGGCCTTCCTGCGTGCCCTGGATTTTGCCGTGCAGGCCGTACATCGCCAGGGTAAATGGATTGGTTTGTGCGGAGAACTGGGCGCGAAAGGGTCCGTCTTACCCCTGCTCGTGGGTCTCGGGCTGGATGAAATTAGCATGGGAGCGCCCGCCATTCCGGCAACGAAGGCACGCCTTGCTCAACTGGATAGCCGGGCCTGCCGTCAGTTACTCAATCAGGCCATGCTCTGCCGCACCTCCCTGGAAGTGGAGCATTTGCTCGCCCAGTTCCGTATGAATCAGCAGGACACGCCCCTGGTCACCCCGCGCTGCATCTCACTGAATAACGACTGGCGCAGTAAAGAGGAGGTGATGAAAGGCATGACGGATAACTTGCTTTTGGCCGGACGCTGCCGGTATCCACGCAGGCTGGAAGCTGATTTATGGGCAAGAGAGGCTGTTTTCTCAACCGGGCTTGGCTTTAGCTTCGCCATTCCGCACAGCAAATCCGAGCATATTGAGCAGTCCACCATCAGCGTTGCACGGTTGCAGCAGCCCGTGCGGTGGGGAGATGACGAGGCGCAATTCATCATCATGCTCACGCTCAATAAACATGCTGCGGGCGACCAACATATGCGTATTTTTTCCCGCCTGGCGCGCCGAATAATGCATGAAGATTTCCGCACCGCACTGGTGAACGCCCCGTCTGAAGAGGCTATCGCCACTTTGCTGCAACGTGAATTAGAACTGTAGAAAAAGGAAGAGAGATGGAACTGTATCTGGATACCGCAAACGTGGCAGAAGTTGAAAGACTGGCGCGTATTTTCCCTGTCGCAGGTGTGACCACAAATCCGAGCATTGTGGCCGCTAACGGTGAATCCCTGTGGGACATCTTACCGCGTCTGCAAAACGCGATCGGCGCTGAAGGGAGGTTATTCGCTCAAACCTTAAGCCGCGATGCGCAGGGAATGGTGAATGAGGCAAAACGCCTGAGTCATACTCTGCCGGATATTGTGGTCAAAATCCCTGTTACCGCGGAGGGGCTTGCCGCAATTAAGATGTTAAAAAACGAAGGGATCACGACGCTTGGCACTGCCGTTTACAGCGCGTCACAGGGATTGCTCGCTGCGCTGGCTGGCGCGAAATACGTCGCGCCCTACGTTAACCGCGTGGACGCACAGGGTGGCGACGGTATTCGCATGGTACAGGAGTTGCAAACGCTACTGGAACTGCATGCACCGCACAGTAAGGTTCTGGCCGCCAGCTTCAAAACCCCACGTCAGGCGCTCGACTGCCTGCTCGCCGGATGCGAAGCCATCACGCTTCCTTTAGATGTAGCGCAACAAATGCTCGGCACGCCCGCGGTACAGTCAGCCATAGAGACGTTCGAACAAGACTGGAAAAACGCGTTTGGTAACCTCAACCTGTAAGGGAGAACTGTTATGGACCGTATTATTCAATCACCGGGAAAATACATTCAGGGCGCTGATGCGCTTACCCGACTGGGCGACTACCTGAAACCGCTGGCGAAACGCTGGCTGGTCGTAGGGGATAAATTCGTTCTCGGCTTCGCTGAAGATACGTTGCGCCAGAGTTTTAAACAAGCAGAACTTCACGTCGAAATCGCGCCATTTGGTGGCGAATGTTCACAAAACGAAATCAACCGATTAAAAAAACTGGCTGACAGTGCCGACTGCATGGCTGTATTGGGTATCGGCGGCGGGAAAACACTCGATACCGCCAAAGCGCTGGCCCACTTTATGGAGGTGCCAGTCGCCATTGCCCCTACCATTGCCTCGACCGACGCGCCGTGCAGTGCCCTTTCGGTGATTTATACCGACGAGGGCGAATTCGATCGTTACCTGATGCTGCCGCATAACCCAAACATGGTCATCGTGGATACCAAAGTGGTGGCTGGCGCACCAGCACGCTTGTTAGCGGCCGGGATTGGTGATGCGCTGGCAACCTGGTTTGAGGCTCGTGCCTGCTCACGAAGCGGCGCAACGACCATGGCGGGCGGGAAATGTACTCAGGCCGCGCTTGCCCTGGCTGAGTTATGCTACAACACCCTGATTACTGAGGGTGAAAAAGCCATGCTCGCGGCCGAACAACACGTGGTGACGCCTGCGCTGGAACGCATTATTGAAGCCAATACCTATCTGAGCGGCGTTGGGTTTGAAAGCGGTGGCCTCGCCGCTGCGCACGCCATTCACAACGGCATGACGGCAGTGCCGGATGCTCACCATTTCTATCACGGTGAAAAAGTCGCATTTGGTACGCTCACACAGCTGGTGCTGGAAAACGCCCCGGTTGAAGAGATCGAAACCGTAGCCGCCCTGTGTCATAGCGTGGGCTTGCCGATCACCCTGGCCCAGCTGAATATCAAAGAGGATATTCCCGCGAAAATGCGACTGATTGCTGAAGCGTCTTGCGCAGAAGGAGAAACCATTCACAACATGCCGGGAGGCGTGTCGCCTGACCAGGTGTACGCCGCGCTGCTGGTTGCCGATCAATATGGGCAGCGGTTCCTGCAAGAATGGGAGTAAGGGGTATTAATAAAAATCTCCGCACAGGCGGAGATTTTTTTGCCCGACAGCACGACGCGTGCATGGGCTTACGGATGTTGTCAGCCGGGTAAGCGAAGCGCTACCCGGCGGGGTGACTACTGTACGTCGAACCGATCCAAATCCATCACTTTCGCCCATGCCGCCACGAAGTCGCGTACGAACTTCTCGCTGGCATCGCTGCTGGCGTAGACTTCCGCCAGAGCGCGCAGCACGGCGTTCGACCCAAAGACAAGATCGGCACGCGTTGCGGTGTATTTCACTTCCCCGCTGGCGCGGTCGCTCCCGGCAAACAGTTCATTAGACTCGTCGGTCGCTTTCCACTGGGTGTTCATGTCGAGCAGGTTTACGAAGAAATCGTTGCTCAGCACGCCCTCGCGGTTGGTGAACACGCCATTCTTACTGCCGTCGAAGTTCGCTCCCAGCACGCGCAGGCCACCCACCAGCACCGTCATCTCAGGCGCGGTCAGCGTCAGCTGCTGCGCTTTGTCGATCAGCAGTGACTCGGTAGTAGAAACATCAACCTGAGCCCGATAGTTACGGAAGCCATCAGCAATCGGTTCCAGCAGGTTAAACAGCTCAATGTCCGTCTGATCCTGACGTGCATCAACCCGGCCTGGCGTAAAGGGTACGGTAACGTAAACCCCGACCGCTTTGGCGGCTTGCTCAACACCGACCACGCCCGCCAGCACGATAATATCTGCCAGAGACGCTTTGTTGGTGGTGCGCTGAATGGCTTCCAGAGCCGGTAATGCGCGCACGGCCGCAGCGTTCACGCCCCAGTCGCGCTGTGGTGCCAGCGCCAGACGAGCACCGTTAGCACCGCCACGCTTATCACCGCCACGGAAGGTCGATGCAGACGCCCAGGCCACGGAGACCAGTTCGCTAACAGAGAGACCAGATGCCGCGATTTCCGCCTTCAGGCTTTCAATATCATCCTGCGAAGGCGTAAAGACCGGCTGCGGAAGCGGGTCCTGCCAGATCAGATCTTCTTTCGGGACTTCCGGACCAATGTAACGTGATTTTGGCCCCATATCGCGGTGCGTCAGTTTGTACCAGGCACGGGCGAAGGCTTCGTTAAAGGCCTGCGGATCGTTCAGGAAACGACGAGAAATTTTCTCGAATTCGGGATCAAAGCGCAGCGTCAGATCGGTCACCAGCATCGTTGGCTTGCGTTTTTTCGACGGGTCAAACGGGTCAGGCATGATGTCTGGCGCATCGACGGCTTCAAACTGAATCGCCCCCGCCGGACTGCGCGTCTGGACCCACTCATATTTGAACAGGTTCTCGAAGAAGTAGTTGCTCCACTGCGTCGGGGTTTGTGACCAGATGACTTCCAGTCCGGAGGTAATTGCATCCGCGCCAACGCCAGTACCGTGCGTACTGGTCCAGCCCAGACCCTGCGCTTCAATCGGTGATGCTTCCGGATCGGTTCCGACATGCGTCGCTTCACCTGCACCATGGGTCTTACCGAGCGTATGACCGCCCGCAATCAGCGCCACGGTCTCTTCGTCGTTCATCCCCATATTACCGAAGGTGGCGCGAATGGCCGCCGCCGCAGACAGCGGTTCGCCGCTGGCGTTTGGTCCTTCCGGATTCACATAAATCAGGCCCATTTCGGTGGCCGCTAACGGGTTCTTCGCCAGCGCTTCTGGGTCACGGTGTTTCAACCAGGTGGTTTCATCCCCCCAGTTGACGTCTAAATCAGGTTCCCAGACATCTTCACGACCCGCACCAAACCCAAAGGTGCGGAAGCCTGAATTTTCCAGCGCCACGTTACCCGCCAGGATAAACAGATCGGCCCAGGAAATTTTTTGTCCATATTTTTGCTTGATGGGCCACAGCAGACGACGCGCTTTATCCAGGCTTACGTTATCCGGCCAGGAGTTTAATGGCGCAAAACGCTGCTGGCCCCGGCCAGCCCCACCGCGCCCGTCAACGGAGCGATAGGTCCCTGCACCGTGCCAGGCCATGCGGATAAACAGACCTGCGTAGCTGCCCCAGTCGGCAGGCCACCATGGCTGAGAGTCCGTGAGAAGTGCTTTGAGATCGCCTTTCAGGGCGGAGTAATCAAGCTTGCTGAATTCTTTGCGGTAGTCGAAATCTTCACCCAGCGGGTTAGAACGGTTGGAATGTTGATTAAGAAGATCGATGCGGAGTTGTTTTGGCCACCAGTCGCGGCTGCCTGTACCTGCACCCGCGCTGTGATCGACGCCGCCCTGATGGAACGGACATTTGCCGACCGAGGCTACTTTATTGGTCTCGTCTGACGTGCTCATCGCTATGCTCCCTTTACAGTGTTACCGTTACGATATACGCCCTTATTGATAAGGTATAGCTGGGATAACCCACAGATTCGATAGTTAATTCCGTTTAATTACACTTTGAAACTATGTGACTTCTGTACGTCTAAGGCAGCATTGCTGATATGGCGGGAAAATAAAACCCTTATTAATCAAAAAACCCTCCGAAGAGGGCTTTTATTTGTTATGCACCCGGCCTGACGCCGAGCGTATGGCAGATGGCGTAACTCATCTCTGCGCGGTTCAACGTATAGAAGTGGAAGTCTTTCACCCCTTCCCGGCTGAGAATTTTAACCATATCCATGGCGATATTTGCCCCCACCAGCTTGCGGGTTTCAGCATCGTCATCCAGACCTTCATACATCTTCTGCATCCACAATGGGATACGAACATTGGTCATATCCGCGAATTTTTTCGCCTGCTTAAAGTTCGAGACTGGCAGAATGCCCGGGATGATCTCCACGTCAATTCCGGCGGAAACGCAGCGATCGCGAAAACGCAGATAGCTTTCAACATCAAAGAAGAACTGAGTGATAGCCCGGTTCGCCCCGGCATCGATTTTTCGCTTCAGATTGAGCAGGTCCGCCTGTGCGCTTTTCGCTTCCGGGTGAACTTCAGGATAAGCCGCCACGGAAATATCAAAATCACCGACATCCTTCAACAAGGCCACCAGGTCAGTGGCGTACATGTCAGGCTTACCGCTGCCCGGAGGCAAGTCGCCGCGCAGGGCAACGATGTGGCGAATGCCATTATTCCAGTAATCCTGAGCAATGGTTCGCAGTTCGTCGCGGGTGGCATCGATGCAGGTTAAATGCGGGGCGGCTTCAAGACCGGTACGGTCTTTAATCCCTTTGATAATACTGTGCGTGCGGTCGCGCTCACCGGAGTTAGCCCCGTAAGTCACAGAGACAAACTTAGGCTTAAGGCTGCTCAGACGATCGATAGAGCTCCAGAGGGTTTGCTCCATTTCACTGGTGCGCGGCGGGAAAAATTCAAAAGAGACGTTAATCTGACCGTTTATTTCAGCCAGGCTCTGATTCAGGGCTTCCCGCTGGTTGGCGTGAAAAAAGCTCATACCTTACCTCATCAATCGCTTGTCGTTATATGTTGTGTTGTGAACTGCTATACGTTTAGACGTCTAGATGTAAAAATGACGGAAAAGCCCTATCGCGTCAACTGAAATAATCACGCAAAACGATGAGGAATGTTCAGGGAAGATGAAGGAAATTCATGACAGGGGGCAAGTGCGCGTGGATGTCCCTCCCCCACAGGGAGAGGGAACAAGAGCGTTTACAGCAGCTTAGCCAGACGATTGATATCAGACTGGATGGCACCGGCAGTGACATCGCGTCCGGCACCCGGGCCACGGATGACCAGCGGGTTATCACGATACCAGCGGCTTTCGATGGCGAACACGTTATCGCACGGCAGCAGCGCCGCCAGAGGGTGTTCGGTACGCACCGCTTCTACGCCGACGCGGGCTTTGCCGTGAGCATCGAAACGCGCCACGTATCGCAGGACCAGGCCCATTTCGCGCGCGGCCTCAAGACGTTGCAGCATCTGGTCGTTTAACTCATCGCCGTTTTCGAAGAAGTGATCGACCGACCCTTCCTCACAGCCCGCAGGAACCAGTGACTCGACGCGAACCTGGTCAGGCTCGATATCGTAACCGGCCTCGCGGGCCAGGATCACCAGCTTGCGCATGACGTCCTTACCGGCGAGATCAACGCGCGGATCCGGTTCGGTCAGCCCTTGCTGCCACGCCTGATCGACCAGCTCGGTGAACGGTACCGTGCCGTCGAACTGCAGGAACAGCCAGGAGAGCGTGCCAGAGAAAATACCGCTGATTGCTAAAATACTGTCACCACTGTCAATCAGGTCACGCACGGTATGGTTAACCGGCAGGCCCGCCCCTACAGTGGCGTTATACAACCAGTAACGCCCGGTTTTTTCGAACGCATCGTGGATCTGGCGATATTTATCCGTGCTGCTCGCACCCGCCAGTTTATTCGCGCTGATCACATGAAAACCGTGGCTGGCGAAATCAAGATACTGATCGGCTAGCTCTTCGCTGGCCGTGACATCCAGCACCACTAAATCATCGTACGGGTGGGCGCGCATCCACAGGAAGAGCGACTCCTCATCCTGCTCGACCGCTTCGTCATTAAAGAAAGCCAATGCGCGGCTGGCATCCAGCCCTTCGTAGTTCAGCAGGCTGCGGCGACTGTCCACCACGCCCGCCAGTACAAATTCGAACCCGGTACGTGCCGACAGCGTTGTCTGCTCGCGCGCAAACAGCTCCAGCCAGCGGGAGCCGATATTGCCCTTACCGAAGAGCACCAGACCAATACGCTTTTCTGCACGGAACAGCGTGGTATGCAATCCCTGAATCAGACTCTCTGTCGGGCCTTTACGCAGCACGGCCACCAGACTGATGCCCTCTTCTGACTGCCAGGTGAACTCGACCGGCTGGCCTTTCAACTGCTGCCAGAAACGGTGGCAATGCAACGGATTACGCGTCACGCCAGCACCGACCATAGCCACCAGCGCCAGCCCCTGACGCAAACGAAGCTCGCCCGGCAGACCTGCTTCATCCAGGATTTTCAGCGCGCTGTCGACCACTTCGGCGGTATAGCAGAACTGCAAAAGCTGACGATCGTTATGCACGCCAACGGCCAGAGGACGTACCTGAGCACGTTTCAGAATCAGATCGATCTCTTTATGCGCCAGTTTGAAGTCCTGTCCTGCCGGAACCTGGAACTCAATCAGACAGATGTCATCATGACTGGTGACAATACGCGCCCCCGTTCCGGAGGCCAGCACGCGTTCAATACGGGTTGACCCCTGATCCGGGGTATAGCTACAGCGTAACTGGAGATCAATATCGCTACCGGAAACCGGCTGCAGCGTACGGGCGTGCAGAACCGGCGCGGCCAGACGCGCCAGTTCACTGGCTTCGTCCAGGCGCAGCAGCGGCAGCAGGCAGGCGTCTTTAACCTTGCGCGGGTCAGCACTATATACACCAGCGACGTCGCTCCAGATGGTGACGCGGGATACTCCGGCCAACGCGCCGATTTGCGTCGCGGAGTAGTCAGAGCCATTACGTCCGAGCAGCACGGTTTCGCCCGCGTTGCTGCGGCTGATAAAGCCCGTCACCACTATGCGTTTACCGGGATGCTGCACCAGCAGTTGCTGCAGCAGCGGATAAGATAACCCCTCATCCACCTGCGGCTGTGCGGCGCGTTCTGCGCGTAAGAAATCACGCGCATCAAGCCAGGCTGCCTCGATCCCTTGCTCTTGCAGTACTGCCGCCATCAGGCGCGCTGACCACACTTCGCCGTGCCCGACGACTTCCGCATACACCGCATCGGTAATGCCGCTGTCCAGCAGGCCGGCAAGACGTTCAAGATCGTGAACAAACGCGCTGATAAGCGTATCTGCCACCGCCGGTGGAACTAACCCGGCAATCAGCTCACTTTGATAACGGCGTAACGACTGTTGAACCTGATGCGCAGAAAGACGATCGGTCTGGCTTAACTTCAGCCAGCTAATCAACTGGTTGGTGGTGCTGCCCGCCGCAGAGACAACCATCATGTCCCCCGGCTGCGAATACTCTGTCATGATCCCTGCGACACGCAGATAACATTTCACATCAGCAAGACTACTACCACCAAACTTGTGCAGTTGACGACCCTTCGCCCCTGCCTGCGCTATCACACTCATGATTACCCCTTGGCCGCGACCTGGAAGCCATTTTCCAGATCGGCAATTAAATCTTCACAATCTTCAATGCCGGTTGAGATGCGAAGCAGCGTCTCAGAAATACCGGCGGCGGCACGCGCCTCAGGCGCCATACCGGCGTGCGTCATGGTTGCGGCGTGGGAGATTAAGCTTTCGACTCCCCCTAAAGATTCCGCCAGCGTAAACAATGACAACCCGCTCAGGAAGCGACGCAGCGTTTGCTCGTCACCGTCCAGTTCAAAACTTAACATCGCGCCAAAGCCTCTCTGCTGGCGCGCGGCGATCTCGTGACCCTGATTTTCCGGCAGCGACGGGTGATATAATTTTTTCACCAGCGGCTGAGTTTTCAGGAAATCAACGATCGCCTGGGCATTCCGCTGTGCCACTTCCATGCGCGGTGACAACGTGCGTAACCCACGAAGCAGCAAATAGCTGTCAAACGCGCTGCCGGTGACGCCAATGTTATTGGCCCACCATGCCAGTTCAGTAACAAGCGCCGGATCTTTTGCAATCACCACACCGGCGACCACATCCGAATGCCCGTTCAGATATTTGGTGCATGAATGCAACACAATATCCGCTCCCAGTGCCAGCGGGTTCTGAAGCGCCGGACTGAGGAACGTATTATCCACTACACTTATCGCTCCCGCATCCCTTGCGAGCTGACAAATTTTCGCAATATCGACAACGCGCAGCAAAGGATTGCTGGGACTTTCCACTAAAATGAGCTTTGGATTTTGTTCAAGTGCTTGTTTTAATGCCTTTTCATCATTCTGATCAACAAACAACACCCGATAACAACCGCGCTTTTCCAGGCTGTCAAAAAGGCGGTAACTGCCGCCATAGCAATCGTGTGGTGCAATCAACAGATCGCCCGGCTTCAGGAACACGGTGGTGACCAGATGAATGGCCGACATCCCGGTATTCGTCAGGACCGCGCCCGCACCGCCTTCCAGTTCCGCCAGCGCGCGCTGGGTGACATCACGCGTAGGATTGCCACGACGCGAATAATCATGCGCGCGCGGTTCATTAAATCCGGTGAAGTTATAGGTACTGGAAAGATGAATTGGCGGGACAACACAGCCGTACTGCTCGTCATCATTCAATCCGCTACGCACTGCGATGGTGGCCTGTTTACGCGTCATGGTGAAGGCTTCCTGGCTTATTAGGTGAAAAGTCAGGCACCAGAGTAAACACTGAAAGTATGGACGTCAATACATCTGGACATCTAAACTTCTTTGCGTATAGATTGAGCAATGCGAGAATAGCCGTTAAAATTACATGCTTTAGTGCACGCCGCAGGCGCAATATCCGTGTCACGGTAGCGTCTCTACGGTAAACTACGCGAGATTACGGTTCAAAACCCTCACTATGCTGTGGTTTTGTTCCCTTATAAATGACAGAGAGGATTAAAGGTATCTCATGGCTGAATGGAGCGGCGAATATATCAGCCCATACGCTGAGCACGGTAAGAAGAGTGAACAAGTAAAAAAAATTACGGTTTCCATTCCTCTGAAGGTGTTAAAGATCCTCACCGATGAACGCACGCGTCGTCAGGTGAACAACCTGCGTCACGCCACCAACAGCGAACTGCTGTGCGAGGCGTTCCTGCATGCATTTACCGGTCAACCGTTACCGAATGATGAAGATCTGCGCAAAGAGCGAAGTGATGAAATCCCGGAAGCGGCGAAAGTGATTATGCGCGAACTGGGTATTGACCCGGATACGTGGGAATACTAAAACCGCACAGGAAGACTGGATTCTCCCTGCGCTGGCCACCCCCGCTGAGGTAACTTAGCGGGAGGTTTTTCACTTGCTGAGAATTCAGCCGACGCAAAGCACATCGGGCATTCTCTGGCCAGCTGCGTTGAGCCAAAACGTCCTGGTTTATTTCGGTTCATGATGGTAAAAACTTATAACAGAATTTTCGTCCAGCGTATTGATATAATTATAGCTATACTCACGAGAAAGCCTGTTTTGAACGGCATAATTTGTAGGTTTCCCGGCAATGTAAAGAATAAACTCGCTGGGCCGACATTTTACAGGCTTTTCACTATTAGAGTCCTGCAGGAACCATTCACCACCTTTCTTATTAAAGCAAATCGCATGGCCTGACTTCTCTGGCCTTGGTGCAAACAGACAGCCCAGACTATCCTGTTTTTTCTCTAAATACTTCAGCTTATCAATTCGGTTACTCCACTTAGCAAAACTATGCTCATTTGTGGATACTTTCTCTGGCAAACCATACAGCCTATTAACAACATCTGAGATATCAGCTGTAATCATATTTCCCGTCGCCGCGGTATTGATTGCGATACCTCGCTCTTCCTTCTGACCATAATGGATAATATTATTTCTATAGCGGATAAGGAAATTTTCACCACTTGAGAAGCCATTTTCTGTATTTTGCAAGGCATGAGCGGTCATCTCCCCACGCTGCTGAGCTATCACATTCAATTCCTTCGATTCAGTGGTAATTCTGTTTTGCAGTCCAGATAAAAGCATTTCAAGCCGACGTGGTGTTAAGGGTAAAAAAGGTCTGCCTTCTCTTTCACACCATGAAGCAAGGTAGTGATTATTAGCATGTATACTGCATGTGCCTGATGCTTTAAATTGTCGTTCATGGTAAAGACCCGATACGGGATCGATACCGCGTTTGCTGGCAAATTCCGGTTTCTGCTCCGCCGACTGCAGGTGATGATCCATTTTCACATCAACACTTACTATATTTCCGGTAGGAACCAGGCTATTTGCGGGCTCCCAGTCAGCCTGCTCATGTAAACGAAGTACTTTTGCACAAAAGTCCAGAATAGCCAGTTTTTTCTCTATAACATATTTATCGACAATTCGTTGCTCTGTAACGGTAAGTATTCCAGCATCGTTCCGGCTACGTTGCTGAAAACCGTTAGCCGAAAGTATATAAATCTCTTCAGATAATACAAATGAATAGAGTTTTCCTAATATGGCGTCTTTATTTAATGACTGATGCAAAGTATGGATCAGTGCACTATTCATTCTTTCATTTACTGGCTCATTCATACGAGAAGCAGGTATCTTTGCCGACAGGGTTGCCAGCTCTCTATTCAGACTTATAATTTCCTGATGTATTAGTTTTATTTTTTGTTCAGTTTCCGTTCCTCTCACTATTTTTCCTGCCGGGAGTCTATTCATCGCAATATCTTTTTGTAATTGCACCTCTCTGCTGATTTTCATCTCATCTGCATGAGATCTATTTAGCCTTGCAAGGCTATTTCTTACGCCTTTAAGCATGGTAGAGAACGCACTTTTATTTTTCTTATCACTTTGAATATTAGCGCAAGGGGAAGATGCCTGTACTGGGCGACACAGTAGTGATTTGATATACCCCATAGTATTTAACCTGCCATATTAACTTTCAGGGTAAATAATTATAGATGTATCAAGAAAAATAAAAATAAAGAAAATTTTATTTTAATAAAACCTGTTATCAGATAACCCCGTTCAATGGGATCGCAGCGTTACTGAAACAAGCAGATGATATGATAAGGGGCATAAAAAAACGGCTCCTTTTTAGGGAAGCCGTTTTCTTGCCGGAGCTTAGGATTCGCTTTGCTGATCCTTAACCGATCGGCATTTCGCCGTGGAGGCTTATTTCGCGCCCGGGATGCTGAAACGCTTGTTGAAGCGGTCAACACGGCCACCGGTTGCAACATCACGCTGCTTACCAGTGTAGAACGGGTGGCATTTGCCGCACACGTCCAGGTTCAGATCGTGGCCCACGGTGGAGCGGATCTGGATAGTGTTACCGCAAGAGCAGTTTGCAGTAATCATTTCGTATTTCGGGTGAATATCTTTTTTCATGGGGAGAACCTCAGTTAAGGCCGCGTCGCTCTTCCAGCCCTAACGCCAGACACCACGCGATGTTGATTGTAAGTTCTTTGGCGTAAAATACACCAAAGGCGGCGAATCATACAGAATTAGCCCCGGGGATGCAAACTGATCCGCACGCCGCCTTTCACTAATGTGTATACTAACGCGCCACATTTCAAGTCAGGAAGATTCGATGCCCGTTGCTCACGTAGCCCTGCCCGTTCCGCTTCCCCGCACCTTTGACTACCTGCTGCCCGACAGCATGCATGCCAGAGCGGGCTGCCGCGTGATCGTGCCGTTCGGCAAACAACAGCGCGTGGGGATTGTGGTATCGGTCAGTGAGCAAAGCGAACTGCCGCTTAATGAGCTAAAAGCCGTCGTTGAGGTGCTGGATAACGAGCCGGTATTCTCTAAAAGCGTCTGGCAATTACTGCTGTGGGCCGCCGAGTACTACCATCACCCGACGGGTGATGTTCTGTTTCATGCCCTGCCCATCCTGCTGCGCCAGGGGAAGGACGCCAGCCATGCCCCGATGTGGTACTGGTTCGCCACTGAACAAGGGCAAGCCGTAGACATTAACAGCCTGAAACGCTCACCAAAACAGCAGCAGGCGCTGGCCGCCCTGCGGCAAGGGCGCATCTGGCGTCATCAGGTTGAACAACTGGAATTTAACGATGCCGCCCTTCAGGCGTTACGCAAAAAAGGGCTGAGTGAATTAGGCAGCGAAGCCCCCGCGCTAATTGACTGGCGCAACGATTTTAGCGTCCCCGGCGAGCGACTGCGTCTAAATACCGAGCAGGCCACCGCCGTCGGTGCTATCCACAGCGCATCTGACAATTTCTCCGCCTGGCTGTTAGCGGGCGTGACCGGCTCCGGTAAAACCGAAGTGTATCTGAGCGTATTAGAAAATGTGCTGGCACAAGGGAAGCAGGCGCTGGTGATGGTCCCGGAAATTGGCCTGACGCCACAGACCATCGCCCGTTTTCGCGAACGTTTTAACGCGCCCGTTGAGGTGTTGCATTCTGGCTTAAACGACAGTGAACGTCTCAGTGCCTGGCTGAAAGCCAAAAATGGTGAAGCCGCCATTGTGATTGGAACACGTTCGTCTCTGTTCACCCCGTTTAAAAATCTTGGTGTGATTGTCATCGATGAAGAGCACGACAGCTCCTACAAACAGCAGGAAGGCTGGCGCTATCATGCCCGCGACCTCGCCGTTTACCGTGCTCATCACGAGCAGATCCCCATTATTCTGGGCTCTGCGACGCCTGCGTTAGAAACGCTGCATAACGTGCGTCAGCGAAAATACCATATGCTGCGCCTGACGCGCCGGGCAGGAAACGCGCGCCCGGCGACACAACATGTGCTCGATCTGAAAGGCCAACAGCTGCAGGCAGGGCTGGCGCCCGCCTTAATCGGCCGGATGCGCCAGCATTTAAATGCCGACAATCAGGTGATCCTGTTCCTCAACCGTCGCGGATTTGCACCCGCGTTGTTGTGCCACGACTGCGGCTGGATCGCGGAATGCCCGCGATGCGATCATTACTACACCTTACATCAGGCGCAACGCCATTTACGTTGCCACCACTGTGACAGCCAGCGCCCCATCCCGCGCCAGTGCCCCTCATGCGGCTCCACGCATATGGTACCCGTCGGGCTGGGGACCGAGCAGCTTGAGCAGGCGCTTGCACCGTTCTTCCCTGATGTTCCCATTTCGCGTATCGATCGCGATACCACCAGCCGTAAAGGGGCGCTGGAGCAACAGCTGGCGGAAGTCCATCGCGGCGGCGCGCGCATCCTCATCGGCACACAGATGCTGGCAAAAGGGCATCACTTCCCGGACGTCACGCTGGTTGCGCTACTGGACGTAGACGGCGCGCTGTTCTCTGCCGATTTCCGTTCCGCCGAGCGATTTGCACAGCTTTATACGCAGGTTGCAGGGCGTGCGGGGCGTGCCGGGAAACAAGGGGAAGTGGTACTGCAAACGCACCACCCTGAACATCCGCTGCTGCAAACGTTACTGCACAGCGGTTACGACGCCTTTGCGGAACAGGCGCTGGCGGAACGCCAGACGATGCAGTTACCCCCGTGGACCAGCCACGTGATTATCCGCGCTGAAGATCATAATAATCAGCAGGCCCCCCTCTTCCTGCAACAGCTACGCAATCTGCTGCAAGCCAGCCCGCTTGTCGATAACCAGCTGTGGATTTTAGGCCCGGTGCCCGCGTTAGCCCCTAAACGCGGTGGTCGCTACCGCTGGCAGATTTTACTCCAGCATCCTTCACGTATTCGTTTGCAGCATGTCATCAGTGGCGCGCTGACTTTGATCAATACCCTGCCAGAAGCACGCAAAGTGAAGTGGGTTCTTGACGTCGATCCCATTGAAGGTTGACCCGCGGTGCGAGGGGGATCGAAAAATTGAATATTCTTCACACTTTTTGTGAAAATTCTGTAACCGCTTCCATTAACAATCTGTAAAAATGGTTGGGTGAGTCGTTCAGTGTTCCCTGCGAGGAGAAGACGTTGAAGTCCAGGAAAGAGGTTGCTCCGGCGACCATGAAAGACGTTGCCCTGAAAGCAAAAGTATCCACGGCAACCGTGTCCCGAGCATTAATGAACCCGGATAAAGTTTCTCAGTCTACCCGTACCAGGGTCGAACAGGCGGCACTTGAAGTGGGATACCTTCCGCAGGCCATGGGGCGGAACGTTAAACGTAATGAATCCCGTACTATTCTGGTCATCGTGCCGGATATTTGCGATCCCTTCTTTAGCGAAATTATTCGTGGCATAGAAGTCACGGCGGCGGCGCAGGGCTATCTGGTATTGATTGGCGACTGTGCGCATCAGAATCAGCAAGAAAAAACCTTTATCGACCTGATTATCACCAAACAAATCGACGGCATGCTGCTACTTGGCTCGCGTCTGCCCTTTGATGCCAGCATTGAAGAGCAACGCAATCTGCCCCCCATGGTCATGGCAAATGAATTCGCGCCAGAGCTTAAATTACCGACCGTTCATATCGACAACCTGACTGCTGCGTTCAACGCCGTGAACTATCTTCAGGAGCTGGGGCATAAGCGCATTGGCTGCATCGCCGGGCCGGAAGAGATGCCGTTGTGTCATTACCGTCTTCAGGGCTACGTGCAAGCGCTGCGCCGGACAGGCGTGACGGTTGACCCCCATTACATCGCCCGGGGTGATTTCACCTTCGAAGCCGGGGGACTGGCGCTGGAAAAATTACTGGCGCTGCCGGAACCGCCGACAGCGGTATTTTGTCACAGTGACGTGATGGCGCTGGGGGCATTATCCTTTGCCAAGCGCCGCGGCCTGCGGGTACCGAAAGATCTCTCTATCATCGGCTTTGATAATATTTCACTGTCAGAATTTTGCGATCCGCCGCTCTCGACCGTGGCTCAACCACGCTATGACATTGGTCGCGAAGCGATGCTTTTGCTTCTCGATCAGTTACATGGTCAAACGGTGAACAGCGGGTCACGTTTGCTCGACTGCGAACTCATCATCCGGGGTTCAACACAGGCCCTTACTTAAAGTAAATGGCTTTCGGACTTCCGTGTCTGTTCAAAGGCCCGCCGCTTAAGTAACATGGCGGGCTGACGAACGAATAAATACAGCGAAACGATAGTGGCACAACGAGATTATGTACGTCGCGGCCAGCCGGCACCTTCGCGACGCAAAAAGAGCACCTCACGGAGCAAGCAACGCAGCCTGCCTTCTTCTGTCTCGCCTGCAATGGTCGCCATCGCTGCGGCTGTGCTGGTGGCCTTTATCGGTGGTCTGTACTTCATTACGCACCATAAAAAAGAAGAAGCTGAAGCGCTCCAGGGCAATAAAGTGGTCGGGAATGGCTTGCCGCCGAAACCGGAAGAACGCTGGCGCTATATCAAAGAGCTGGAAAGCCGCCAGCCGGGCGTACGCGCGCCTACGGAACCGTCTGCGGGTGGCGAAGTGAAAAACGCCGATCAGCTAACCAATGAACAGCGCCAGCTTCTGGCACAGATGCAGGCCGATATGCGCCAGTCGCCGACGCAGCTGACAGAAGTGCCGTGGAACGAGCAAACGCCGCAGCAGCGCCAGCAGACGCTGCAACGCCAGCGCCTTGTCCAACAGCAGCAACAGCAAATGAACCAGACGCAGCCGGTGCAGCAGCCTCGTACACAGTCGCGCGTGGCCGAGCAACCGTATCAGCAGCCACAGCAACAGACGCGCACCGTGCAGTCGCAACCGACGCAGCAGCCGCGTCAGGTTCAGACGCAGTCAAAACCAACGGCAACGTCACAGCCTTATCAGGATCTCTTGCAAACGCCGGCACACAATACCGCGCTGCAGCCAAAAGCGCAGCCACAGCAAAGTGCACCGGTGACGAAAGAAGCCGACGCGCCGAAGCAAACCGCTGAGAAGAAAGATGAACGCCGCTGGATGGTTCAGTGCGGTTCGTTTAAAGGTGCTGAACAGGCTGAAACCGTTCGCGCGCAGCTGGCTTTTGAAGGCTTTGACTCACGTATTACCACCAACAACGGCTGGAATCGCGTGGTGATAGGTCCGGTGAAAGGCAAAGAGAATGCGGATGGCACCATTAGTCGTCTGAAGATTGCGGGCCACTCAAACTGTATTCGACTCGCCTCTGGGGGTTGAAACCCCCAAAATCCCCCCCATCTATCATTCTATTCAGCCCTGAGCATTGGCTCGGGGCCCCTATTCAGAATATGTAACCAGGGGGTCTGCTCGTGACAACAATTGTAAGTGTACGCCGTAACGGCCAGGTGGTAATTGCCGGTGATGGCCAGGCCACACTGGGTAATACCGTCATGAAGGGCAACGTCAAAAAAGTCCGTCGTCTTTATAACGACAAAGTGATCGCCGGTTTTGCTGGCGGTACGGCTGACGCCTTCACGCTGTTCGAACTTTTTGAACGCAAACTGGAAATGCACCAGGGCCATCTGGTCAAAGCCGCCGTTGAACTGGCGAAAGACTGGCGTACTGACCGCATGCTGCGCAAGCTTGAAGCGCTGCTGGCCGTCGCAGATGAAAATGCCTCCCTGATCATCACCGGGAACGGTGACGTCATTCAACCTGAAAACGATCTGATTGCGATTGGCTCCGGCGGCCCATACGCCCAGGCCGCCGCTCGTGCCCTGTTGGAAAATACCGACATGAACGCGCGCGATATCGCTGTGAAGGCGTTGGATATTGCAGGTGATATCTGCATTTATACCAACCACAACCACACTATTGAAGAATTAGCCTCTAAAGCGTAAGGATCTCCCATGTCTGAAATGACCCCACGCGAAATTGTCAGCGAGCTGAACAATCATATTATCGGCCAGGATAACGCGAAGCGTTCCGTGGCAATCGCCCTGCGTAACCGCTGGCGTCGTATGCAGCTTGACGAAGAGCTGCGTCACGAAGTCACGCCTAAAAACATTCTGATGATCGGCCCAACTGGCGTCGGTAAAACCGAAATTGCCCGTCGCCTGGCGAAGCTGGCAAATGCGCCGTTCATTAAAGTCGAAGCGACGAAGTTCACCGAAGTGGGTTATGTCGGTAAAGAAGTGGATTCTATTATCCGCGACCTCACCGATTCCGCGATTAAAATGGTGCGCGTTCAGGCTATCGAAAAAAACCGCTACCGTGCGGAAGAGATGGCTGAAGAGCGTATTCTCGACGTGCTGATCCCACCGGCGAAAAATAACTGGGGCCAGGCTGAACAGCCTCAGGAACCTTCGACTGCGCGTCAGTCTTTCCGTAAGAAATTGCGTGAAGGCCAGCTAGACGACAAAGAGATCGAGATTGACCTTGCCGCCGCGCCAATGGGCGTTGAAATCATGGCGCCTCCGGGCATGGAAGAGATGACCAGCCAGCTGCAGTCCATGTTCCAGAACCTGGGCGGTCAGAAACAAAAAGCCCGTAAGCTGAAAATTAAAGACGCGATGAAGCTGCTGATTGAAGAAGAAGCGGCAAAACTGGTTAACCCTGAAGAGCTGAAGCAGGACGCTATCGATGCGGTTGAGCAGCACGGCATCGTCTTTATCGATGAAATCGATAAAATCTGTAAGCGTGGCGAATCTTCCGGCCCGGATGTCTCCCGTGAAGGCGTTCAGCGTGACCTGCTGCCGCTGGTCGAGGGCTGCACCGTCTCGACCAAGCACGGCATGGTCAAAACTGACCACATCCTGTTTATCGCCTCTGGCGCATTCCAGGTGGCGAAGCCGTCTGATTTGATCCCGGAACTGCAGGGTCGTCTGCCTATTCGCGTTGAGCTGCAGGCGCTGACCACGGAAGATTTCGAGCGCATCCTGACCGAACCGAACGCATCTATCACCGTACAGTACAAAGCGCTGATGGCGACCGAAGGTGTGAACATTGAGTTCACCGAAGACGGCATTAAGCGTATCGCCCAGGCCGCCTGGCAGGTGAACGAAACCACCGAGAACATCGGTGCACGTCGTCTGCATACCGTGCTGGAACGCCTGATGGAAGATATCTCTTATGATGCCAGCGACCTTGGCGGTCAAAGCATTACCATTGACGCAGATTATGTGAGCAAACATCTGGATGCGTTAGTGGCAGATGAAGATCTGAGCCGTTTTATCCTATAATCGCGGTTACTGCATTTTCATCACTTTTGATGGGGGCTAATGCCCCCATTTTTATTGGCTAAATACTTATGACTCATATCAGCCGTACTCAGGCGTGGCTCGAAAGTCTCCGCCCTAAAACTCTTCCTCTGGCTTTTGCCGCGATTGTCGTCGGTACGGCTCTCGCCTGGTGGCAAGGACATTTCGATCCGCTGGTGGCCGGTCTGGCACTGATCACCGCAGGGCTGCTGCAAATCCTCTCAAATCTCGCCAATGATTATGGCGACGCGGTGAAAGGCAGCGACAAGCCAGACCGCATTGGGCCGCTACGTGGCATGCAAAAAGGGGCCATCACCCAGGCGCAGATGAAGCGTGCGCTGATGATTACCGTGGTGCTGATTTGTCTTTCCGGGCTGGCGCTGGTGTCAGTGGCCTGTAAAACGCCTGCGGATTTCATCGGTTTTATGGTGCTCGGGCTGTTGGCTATTATCGCTGCCATTACCTATACCGTCGGGACGCGTCCCTATGGTTACATTGGCCTGGGCGATATTTCTGTGCTGGTGTTTTTTGGCTGGCTGAGCGTGATGGGTAGCGGGTATTTACAGGCACACGCCCTGATCCCTGCCCTCTTTCTGCCTGCCACCGCCTGCGGTCTGCTGGCGACGGCGGTACTGAATATCAATAACCTGCGCGATATCGACAGCGACCGTGAGAATGGTAAAAACACGCTGGCGGTACGTCTTGGGCCGGTAAATGCACGTCGTTACCATGCCTGTCTGCTGATGGGGGCTCTGGTATGTCTGGCGCTGTTTAACCTGGTGTCACTACACAGTCTGTGGGGCTGGCTGTTTGTTCTTGCCGCGCCGCTGCTGGTCAAACAGGCACGCTTCGTGTTGCGCGAAATGAGCCCAGCGGCGATGCCGCCCATGCTCGAACGCACGGTAAAAGGTGCACTGTTGACTAACCTGTTGTTCGTCATTGGGATTGTCCTAAGCCAGACGCTGCGTTAACTGACAAATATCAATTAACAATTGATGATTTTGCCAACAACGCGTTTCGCACGATATACTGAACACATTCGCAGCAACTGAGCGGTAACCCTATGAAATACGATACCTCCGAGCTTTGTGACATCTACCAGGAAGATGTCAACGTCGTCGAACCCCTGTTTTCCAACTTTGGAGGACGCTCATCGTTTGGCGGACAAATCATCACGGTGAAATGTTTCGAGGATAACGGGTTGCTGTACGATCTGCTCGAAGAGAATGGCCGTGGCCGCATTCTGCTGGTGGATGGCGGCGGTTCGGTCCGTCGTGCGTTAATTGATGCCGATCTTGCCCGTCTTGCCACCCAAAACGAGTGGGAAGGGATTGTGGTATATGGTGCCGTGCGTCAGGTCGACGATCTGGAAGAACTGGATATCGGGATTCAGGCGATTGCCGCCATTCCGGTGGGTGCCGCAGGTGATGGCATCGGTGAAAGTGACGTGCGCGTGAATTTCGGCGGCGTAACCTTCTTCTCCGGCGACCATCTTTACGCAGATAATACCGGTATCATCCTTTCTGAAGATCCACTGGATATTGAATAAACGCATACTGTAATATAAAGGGGGCAATGCCCCCTTTATATTTTACAAGGACGTTTATGCGTGATTCTACCCTCACCTGGTTCTCATGGGGCCTGACGCTATTTCTGGCGTTCATTAGCCTCGGTTCGTTATTTATGTCCCATATCGTTATTATTGGGATATTTTCCTGGATTATAATATTTATAGTTTTAATTATAATTGCAGGCATTATTTATTTAATCCATAGGAATACGCAAATACGCCTTGCCTGGCTTATCTGCGGGTTCCTCGCCTTCCTTACGCTCTACAGCGTTCGCTCCTATCATAAAGTGTACAGCCCCTGGCGATTCACCTTTAGCAACGTGCCCCTCTCGGTTGAACTGCCTGACAAGCTGTGGCAAACGAAAGAAAAAGTTGCTGTGCGCACGGGAGAAGAAAATCAGTTTGCCGTCGTGGGGGCCACAGCGCTTGCGCAAGGGATATTTGATGAGATGTCCTATGAAGAATTTATCACTCAGGTTATAGAAGCGACGTCCGGAAGTGAAATCCCTCCGGATTTCCATCTGGAAACCTGTTTTAACGCGGAATTTGAATGTAATTATATAAAGATCACTGATATAAAAAACAGTAGCGGAACGGGGTATTTTGCCTTTCTCAACGATGACAAAAACACGTATTTATTTTCTGTTATCGCGGGACCTAAATTTCTGACAAAGAATCGCGACTTTCCTTTACAGGCTATTTCGTCCGTTCAGCGGGAATAAACGCGCAGATATGCTCGTGAAAATAAAAAAAGCCATCATACAAATGATGGCTTGTTTCCAGTCGGGCCAGGTGCGCCCGATCGTGGCGAAGGGGGATTACACCTCTTCCATACGTCCCAGCAGCGCCTGCAGACGATCCTGCCAGCCGTTCTGCTGTTCACGCAGCTGGTTGTTTTCGCGCTCAAGCTCTTCGCGACCGTGCTGAGCATTCTGCACTTCCTGCGACAGAGAATTGTTCTTTTCTTTCAGCTCTTCGATTTCCATCTGCAGCAACGTGATGGTGTCGATCGCCTGCTGTACTTTCGATTCCAGTTTCTCAAACACTTCTAATGACATGACCATACCTCTTCTGAATTGCAAGGCGACGCTTGGACGTAAACGCGCACAACATATATGCCGATTGTATGAAGCCCCGCCTTCGCTGTCCAGCGGCATGCCGCGTAGATTGTGGTTAGCGACACTTTTCGGCCTGGTCCTGGTGATTTCGGCACATATACCACTAAGTTGTTACTACTTTCGTTAATGAAATGATTCAGCTCACATTTCTCAAATGAGGAACAAATGCGCTTTACAGCGCGAAAACGCTCATTTTATTGACGCAGCACACACATTTTGATTTCGATATTTCTCGTTTTTGCTCGTTAACGATAAATTAACACAGTGTCTACAGGACATCGTGGCTGTCACGGGCTTCCACGCTAACAATAAACATTCATTTTTTCAGGATTCCGATTATGAGTCAGACATCAACCTTAAAAGGCCAGTGCATTGCCGAGTTCCTGGGTACCGGGTTGTTGATTTTCTTCGGGGTGGGCTGTGTGGCTGCACTGAAAGTCGCGGGTGCCTCTTTCGGGCAGTGGGAAATCAGTATCATCTGGGGTCTGGGTGTGGCCATGGCCATCTACCTGACTGCCGGTGTTTCCGGTGCACATCTTAACCCGGCGGTCACCATCGCGCTGTGGCTGTTCGCCTGCTTTGACAAACGTAAAGTCGTTCCTTTTATTCTTTCACAGTTTGCCGGCGCGTTTTGCGCTGCGGCATTAGTTTACGGGCTTTATTATAACCTTTTCATCGACTTCGAACAGACGCATCATATGGTTCGCGGAAGTGTCGAAAGTCTTGATCTGGCGGGTATTTTTTCTACTTATCCTAATCCGCATATCAATTTTGTGCAGGCCTTCGCAGTTGAAATGGTGATTACCGCTATTCTGATGGGCGTCATTATGGCTCTGGGCGATGATGGTAACGGTATTCCACGCGGGCCTTTAGCGCCGCTGTTGATTGGCTTACTGATTGCGGTCATCGGTGCATCCATGGGTCCTTTGACCGGGTTTGCGATGAACCCGGCACGTGACCTTGGCCCTAAAACGTTCGCCTTCTTTGCAGGGTGGGGCGACGTTGCCTTTACCGGTGGCAAAGATATCCCTTACTTCCTGGTGCCGCTGTTCGGCCCAATTGTTGGGGCTGCGCTGGGCGCGTTTGGCTATCGTAAATTAATCGGTCGCCACTTACCGTGCGACACCTGTGTGGTAGACGAGAAGGAAACCACTTCTCCCGCACAACAAAAAGCTTCGCTGTAATCTGACTACGGGACACATACCATGACCGAAAAAAAATATATCGTTGCGCTCGACCAGGGCACCACCAGCTCCCGCGCTGTCGTAATGGATCATGACGCGAACATCGTCAGCGTGTCACAGCGCGAATTCGAACAAATTTACCCTAAGCCAGGCTGGGTAGAACACGACCCGATGGAAATTTGGGCCTCCCAAAGCTCTACGCTGGTCGAAGTGCTGGCAAAAGCAGATATCAGTTCCGATGAGATCGCCGCCATTGGTATCACCAACCAGCGCGAAACCGCCATTGTCTGGGAGCGTGAGACCGGTAAACCGATTTATAACGCCATCGTGTGGCAGTGCCGTCGTACCGCCGAGATCTGCGAAAAACTCAAGCGTGACGGGATGGAAGAGTACATCCGTAGCGCCACCGGTCTGGTCGTCGACCCGTACTTCTCCGGGACCAAAGTAAAATGGATCCTTGACCACGTGGAAGGCTCACGTGAACGCGCAAAACGCGGCGAACTGCTGTTTGGTACTGTTGATACCTGGCTCATCTGGAAGATGACGCAAGGGCGTGTCCACGTGACCGACTACACCAACGCCTCCCGTACCATGCTGTTTAACATCCACGACCTGGACTGGGACGACAAGATGCTGGACGCGCTGGACATCCCGCGCGCCATGTTGCCTGAAGTCCGTAAATCCTCTGAGGTTTACGGTCAGACTAACATCGGCGGTAAGGGCGGAACGCGTATTCCTATCTCCGGTATCGCGGGCGATCAGCAGGCGGCGCTGTTTGGCCAACTGTGCGTGAAAGAAGGGATGGCGAAGAACACCTACGGCACCGGCTGCTTTATGCTGATGAATACCGGTGAGAAAGCGGTGAAATCAGAAAATGGTCTACTGACCACCATCGCCTGCGGCCCGCGGGGTGAAGTGAACTATGCGCTGGAAGGTGCGGTATTTATGGCGGGCGCCTCCATTCAGTGGCTGCGCGACGAAATGAAGCTGATCAGCGACGCCTTCGACTCCGAATATTTCGCGACCAAAGTGAAAGACACCAACGGCGTCTACGTTGTGCCCGCTTTTACCGGTCTGGGCGCCCCCTACTGGGACCCGTATGCACGCGGCGCGATTTTCGGCCTGACCCGTGGGGTAAACTCGAACCACATTATTCGCGCTACGCTGGAATCCATCGCTTATCAGACGCGTGACGTGTTGGAAGCGATGCAGGCTGACTCCGGTATTCGCCTTCACGCGCTGCGTGTGGACGGTGGCGCGGTTGCTAACAACTTCCTGATGCAGTTCCAGTCCGATATTCTGGGGACGCGCGTTGAGCGTCCGGAAGTGCGTGAAGTCACCGCATTAGGCGCGGCATATCTGGCAGGGCTGGCCGTCGGCTTCTGGCAGAACCTGGATGAACTGCAGGAGAAAGCGGTCATCGAGCGCGAATTCCGTCCGGGCATCGAAACCACCGAGCGTAACTACCGTTACAGCGGCTGGAAGAAGGCAGTGAAACGCGCCCTGGCATGGGAAGAGCACGAGGAGTAATTTCCCCTCACCCCAGCCCTCTCCGTGCGGAGAGGGCTAAAACCGCCCCCCTCCCCACTCTGTGATAAACTTCGTGCAATTCCTTTTGACTGCACGAGTATCCAATGAGACGTGAACTTGCTATCGAATTTTCCCGCGTAACCGAAGCCGCCGCCCTGGCAGGCTACAAATGGTTAGGCCGTGGCGATAAAAATACCGCCGACGGCGCGGCCGTCCATGCCATGCGTATTATGCTCAACCTGGTCAACATCGATGGCACCATCGTCATCGGCGAAGGCGAGATCGACGAAGCCCCGATGCTTTACATCGGTGAAAAGGTCGGTACCGGCAACGGCGATGCGGTCGATATTGCCGTCGATCCCATTGAGGGGACCCGCATGACCGCGATGGGTCAGGCTAACGCGCTGGCGGTGCTTGCCGTCGGTGATAAAGGCTGTTTTCTTAATGCGCCCGACATGTATATGGAAAAACTGGTCGTTGGCCCCGGTGCAAAAGGGTCGATCGATCTTAACCTGCCGCTGGAAGCGAACCTGCGCAATGTCGCCGCCGCATTAGGCAAGCCACTCAGTGAGCTCACCGTCACCATTCTGGCGAAACCGCGTCATGATGCCACCATCGCCCAAATGCAACAGCTCGGGGTGCGCGTGTTCGCCATTCCCGATGGCGACGTCGCGGCCTCTATACTCACCTGCATGCCAGACAGCGAAGTGGATGTGCTCTATGGCATCGGCGGCGCCCCAGAAGGCGTAGTATCCGCAGCCGTGATTCGTGCGCTGGATGGTGATATGCAGGGCCGCTTACTGGCGCGTCACGACGTTAAGGGCGACACTGAAGAGAACCGCCGTATCGGTGAAGAAGAGCTGGCACGCTGTAAAGAGATGGGCATCGAAGCCAATAAAGTCCTGCCTCTGGATGAAATGGCGCGCAGCGACAACGTTATTTTTGCCGCCACCGGCATCACTAAAGGCGATCTGCTGGATGGGATCACCCGTAAAGGCAACATGGCGACCACCGAAACGCTGCTGATTCGCGGTAAATCGCGCACCATCCGACGTATCCAGTCCATCCATTATCTGGATCGTAAAGACCCGAATGTTCAGACTCACATCCTGTAAGGTGATTTGATCAATAGAGCTTTCCGGCCCCGCTGGGCTGGAAATCTCGCCAGCAAGAACGGAAGATAGAAGCAGAAATTCAGCACAGGAGACCGTCATGGCAGACTGGGTAACAGGTAAAGTCAAAAAGGTAACGTTCTGGACCGATGCACTCTTCAGCATCACCGTCCACGCCCCTATTCAGCCCTTCACGGCAGGACAATTTGCCAAACTGGGGCTGGAGATTGACGGCGAACGCGTGCAGCGTGCGTACTCCTACGTGAATGCCCCCGATAATCCCGATCTCGAGTTTTACCTGGTGACCGTGCCTGACGGAAAACTCAGCCCACGCCTGGCGGCGTTGCAGCCAGAAGATGAAATTCAGATCGTCAGCGAGGCCGCTGGCTTCTTTGTGCTGGATGAAATCCCCGATTGCGACACGCTGTGGATGCTGGCAACCGGTACAGCGATTGGCCCCTATCTCTCTATTTTGCAGTACGGCCACGATCTGGACCGCTTTAAAAAAATCGTGCTGGTACATGCCGCACGCTATGCCGCCGATCTCAGCTACCTGCCGCTGATGCAGGCGCTGGAAAAACGCTACGAAGGGAAGTTAACCATTCAGACTGTCGTCAGCCGCGAAACGGTGGAAGGATCGCTGACCGGACGCGTTCCGGCGCTGATTGAAAGCGGTGAACTGGAAAGGGCCGTCGGCCTGGCGATGAATGCCGAAACCAGCCATGTCATGCTGTGCGGGAATCCGCAGATGGTCCGTGATACTCAGCAGTTGCTGAAAGAGACCCGGCAGATGACCAAACATCTGCGCCGCCGACCGGGCCATATGACTGCGGAGCACTACTGGTAATTAGCTGTACTTCACGTCCTGTGTCTCTTTGCCGTATTTGTTTTCGCTTTGGGTGCCCACAAAGGCACCCAAATCGATAATCATCATCACAAATATCAGCGTAGGGACGAAGCGGCCTACCAGCCACGGCAGTACGGAGGGCAGCATGGACCAGTTTCCGGCCAGCATCATCCACGCCAGAATAAACAGCAGCGCCCACAATCCGGAACGTCCACGGTCATGCAGACGCTTGACGATCACCGAAGCCGTCGGCCAAAGCAGGCAAACCAGGGCAAATGCCGCCATTTGCGAGCTGAGCAACGCGGTATCTGCCAGGCTAAACAGCAACAGCATGCCGGCAATCCACGCCCCCATCCAGATCCAGAAATCGCGACGTCCAATACGCCCTTTGAATGAAAACAACCACTGCTGTATCGTCATGTCAGGTTCCTGATTATCGTTTGCCGCCTAGTTTACCCTGGAGTTGTGACTTTTTGACAAGCCGGGCAGATATCGATTTAATTGTGAACAGCCACCACCAGGGACATAATTGATGAAAAAACGGGCCGACTCTCTTTTACTGTGTATTACCTTGCTGAGCGCCAGCTTTTTTCTGCATGCCATTGAACCTGCCAAACCGGCTACTGCACCGTATCTCGCTGCGGGTGCGCCCTCTTTTGATCAGTCGATCAGCCAGTTTCGCGAAACCTTTAATCACGAGAACCCTGCGCTACCCTTAGGTGAATTCCGCGCTATTGATGCCGCACGCGATACGCCTACCTTGACGCGCGCCGCCAGTAAAATTAACGAAAATTTGTATGCGTCGACGGCGCTTGAACGCGGAACCTTAAAAATCAAAAGCATGCAAATCACCTGGCTGCCTATCCAGGGGCCAGAGCAGAAAGCGGCCAAAGCGAAAGCGCTGGAGTACATGAGCGCGATTTTGCGGGCGTTTACCCCCACATTTACCAAAGCACAGAGCCAGCAAAAGCTGCAAAAATTACTGGTGGCCGGTAAAAACAAACGCTATTACGCCGAAACGGAAGGTGCCGTGCGCTATGTTGTCGCAGATAACGGCGAAAAGGGACTGACCTTCGCCGTTGAACCGATTAAGCTGGCACTATCTGACACACTCGGAGGGGCGAATTAATGACAAAAAGCAAAGCCTTTCAGGGGAAAATCTCTATACTGATTCACAGACCATGCTGCCCTTCAGGGCGGCCATAATCCTTAATTCGCTCTTGAAGCGTGGAGAATTAAAATGCGACATCCTTTAGTGATGGGTAACTGGAAACTGAACGGCAGCCGCCACATGGTAAATGAGCTGGTTGCGAACCTGCGCAAAGAGCTGGCTGGCGTGACGGGCTGTGCTGTTGCAATCGCTCCGCCGGACATGTACCTGGATCTGGCTAAACACGCCGCTGACGGCAGCCACATCATCCTTGGCGCACAGAACGTAGACGTTAACCTGTCTGGCGCATTCACCGGTGAAACCTCCGCTGAAATGCTGAAAGATATCGGCGCAAAATACATCATCATCGGCCACTCTGAGCGTCGTACTTACCACAAAGAATCCGATGAGTTCATCGCGAAGAAATTCGCCGTAGTTAAAGAACAAGGTCTGGTGCCGGTTCTGTGCATTGGTGAAACCGAAGCAGAAAACGAAGCGGGCAAAACGGAAGAAGTGTGTGCTCGTCAGCTCGACGCTGTACTGAAAACGCAGGGCGCAGCCGCGTTCGAAGGCGCAGTCATCGCTTACGAACCAGTATGGGCAATCGGTACCGGCAAATCAGCGACCCCAGCTCAGGCACAGGCTGTTCACAAATTCATCCGTGACCACATTGCTAAAGCTGATGCGAACGTCGCTCAGCAAGTGATCATCCAGTACGGCGGTTCCGTTAACGCTTCCAACGCTGCTGAGCTGTTCACCCAGCCAGACATCGATGGCGCGCTGGTTGGCGGTGCTTCCCTGAAAGCAGACGCTTTCGCGGTTATCGTGAAAGCGGCAGAAGCAGCAAAAGCGTAATGCTTTGCGGCGGGAGGCGAACAGCTTCCCGCCCTGCTTATACTGCAGGCCCGGTCAGCGCTCGCGCTACCGGGCTTTTTTACAGCTGGCCTAAAAGGCTAAACCACAGATAATCCAACGGCAGCAGCACCAGATACGTCGCAATCGCCAGCGCAAGACAGAGCAACATCCCCGCCTTTGCAGGCACCTTTCCTAACCCCATCGCCACCACAATCGGTGATGCCTGATACGGCAGCAACGGTGTGGAATATCCCAGAACCTGAATCATAATCACCGACAGCAGCGGAAAGCCGGTCGCATCCGAGAAACTTTGTGCCAACGTGGTATACAGGGCCGGAACACCATTTGCCGTCATGATGAAATTCAGTGCGGTGGTGATCCCCGTCAGCGCCAGGAAGCTGGTGAACGGTTTTGCCGCATCCAGTGGCATCATGGTGAGAAGCGCCTCGCCAACCGCGCTTCCGATGCCGGTTTGCGTCACGGTAATAGCCAGCCCAAGGATACCTGCCACATAAATACAGGTTCGCATATTCACCCCCGCCGAGAACTCGTCGCCGGTAATAAAGCCAATACGCGGCAACATCACGACCACGGCGGCAGCCAGTCCGGTCCAGGCGGGGCCAACGCCGTGCCAGCTTTCGGTCACCCACATGATCAACACCACGGCGAGTAGCCAGGCCAGACGCTTTTCATCACGCCCCATCGGCTGTGAAGGCGTGGTGTCGACAGGGTGCTTCGGCGAGCCGGGAAAGAGCCAGCAGATAAGACCAATCAGGATCAGCCCTTTCAGGATGCCCAGCACCGGCGTGTGTAAAAGCAGATAGGGAACGTAGTTTAGATGAATGCCATACGACCCTTCCGCCGCACCGCTCATCACCAGATTGGGCACGTTCGCGGGCAGTATGGTGGCAGAGAGCTGAAAGGTGCCGAAACCGACGGCCAGCGCCAGGCCATACCACGCGCGCGAACCGTCCGGAATGCCCGCTCTTTTTGCCATCGCGGCCACAATTGGCATCAACAGCGCGATGCGTCCCATGTTTGACGGCATGACGAAAGCCAGCGCATAACTCAGCAGCACGACGCTCGCCACCATCAACACCCATGAATCGGTCCGCTTTGCGGAAAGCGCCCGTGCGGCGCGGTCAGCAAGCCCCGTTTTACGGATCGCCACGCCCAGCACAAACCCGCTGAAGACCAGCCAGAAGGCCGAGGAGGCAAAGCCACCAAAAATGACGTCCGGTGGCGCAATTTTGGCAATCATCGCCGCCGTGAAAAAGAGCAGCGCGGTGATGAATTCCGGCAGGAGCGAGGTCGCCCACAGCACGATGGTGATGCCAACAATCAGTGAGGGCAGTAGCAGAGGATGCGTTAACCAGAGCGACATACCTGTCTCCTGTAGATTTTTTCAGCAAGTCTACGGCGACAGGCAGGGCGAGTAAACGCTATTTATGGTGGGGTCACTTCAGGATATGGCATTGATGATCCTGTAATTCCTCAGCGGATGCGCGGTTAAGTGTGAGCAAATTTCGCTCGGTGGCGAGCAAGACAAACGAACCGTCAGACTGCTGCGCCATCGCCAGGGCAAAACGCCCCATATGATTACGGGCTTCAGGCACCTCTTCCGCCAGCATAATAAACGGGCTACGTTGTACCAGCTCTTCATCGGTTACACGACGCGCCAGATATTCATGTCCTTCGAGTCCACCAGGAAAAGGCAGCCACTGGGTGCTTATTTGCCCCTGATGCGCATTCAGTTTTTCCCGCACATCGGTACGCAGGCAGGAGATGTGAATGTGGAAATGATTTTGCGTGCGTCCGGTCGGTGAGTTGATCGTGAGCGATACCGCGCTATCAGGTACATCCGCGCCCCGCTTCATGCTCATGAACTGTCGCGACTGCCATGCCAGCCAGAAGAAATTTGGCGTTTGTGGCTCGGTCAGCAGCGGACTTTCGGTGCCATTGATGCGATATGTTGGCATCAACAGGTACTGCAGCGGCCCATTACGATCTTTAAATACCACATACCCGGCGTCAGGTTTCACCTGCTCGCAGGGTGCCGGAGTGCGATGCTGTTGTTGGTTTGGCAGGCACTGATCGAGAACGATGTGGCGTAATGCATCCGGGTTACCGGTTTTTAGCCAGAGCCATCCACCCGTCGCAAGGGCAATAACAATCACAACCAGCACGATAATTTTTTTCACAACGCGTTCCCTGAATTCGTCCGAAGCGAAAGAGTAACGCAAAAAGATGACCAAATAAAAAACCCGGTGGATTTCTCACACCGGGTCATACGGATTTGCGTCTTAGCGTTTACTGATTTGATCGAACGTGCCGCCGTTGGAGAAGTGCTCTTTTTGCGCTTTCGTCCAGCCGCCAAACTCATCATCGATGGTGAAAAGCTTGAGTTGCGGGAATTCGCCTTCATGCTTCTTCGCCACCGCAGGATCGCGTGGACGATAGTAGTTTTTCGCGGCGATTTCCTGGCCTTCTGGCGAATAGAGATACTTCAGATAGGCTTCTGCAACCGTTTTGGTCTCTTTCTTCTCAACGACTTTGTCGACTACCGAGACGGTTGGCTCTGCCAGGATAGATTCACTTGGGGTCACAATCTCAAACTTGTCTTTACCCAGTTCATGGGTGGCCAGCAGGGCTTCATTTTCCCAGGCAATCAGCACATCACCAATGCCGCGTTCAACGAAGGTATTGGTCGCGCCGCGCGCGCCGGAATCCAGCACTTCGACGTTTTTATACAGTGACTTCACAAAATCCTGAGCTTTTGCCTGATCGCCATTGTTATGGTGCAGCGCATAGCCCCAGGCTGCCAGATAGTTCCAGCGTGCGCCACCGGAGCTTTTCGGGTTCGGCGTAATGACGGAGACGCCCGGTTTAATCAGATCGTTCCAGTCATGGATCTGTTTCGGGTTGCCCTTGCGCACCAGGAAAACGATGGTGGAGGTGTAAGGTGCGGAATTGTCTGGCAGGCGTTTGATCCAGTTTTTATCGATACGACCGCGCTCAGCAATGGCATCCACATCGTAAGCCAGGGCCAGCGTCACCACATCCGCTTCGATGCCATTGATCACCGACGTCGCCTGCTTACCGGACCCGCCATGCGACTGGCGAATGACCACGTTATCGCCGGTTTCCTGTTTCCAGTGCGCCGCGAACGCTTTGTTGTATTGCTCGTAAAGCTCACGCGTCGGGTCATACGACACGTTCAGTAACTGGATATCCTTTGCCAGCACGCTGGTCGATGCCAGCAATAATGTTAAACCCACGCCCCATTTATTCATCGCCCAGCTCTCTTGTGCAGTGTTTTGATGAATGCAGCGTGCCAGAAAGCGAACCAATGATTAAAGAATAAAAAAAGATTGGCTATAACGTGAAGGAATATGGAGCATGAACCAGGGTCAATGCAAAACGGTAACCCAAAGATTACCGTTTTTTAGTGTGTTCTCCCTCTCCCGTGGGAGAGAGCGGGTTGAGGGCATCAAACCGCATAGTGCTGACAATGCAAAACGGTAACCCAAAGGCTACCGTTTTTAGTGTGTTCCCCCTCTCCCTGTGGGAGAGGGCGGGGTGAGGGCATCAGCCCGCACGGTGCTGACAATAATCAGTACAGTTTTTTCGCGCAGTCTAACCAGTCACCTTTGAACGGACGCTTCATGTTCTCAATGGCGTCGATAATGTCATGGTGAACCAGTTTCTCGTTCTGAATACCGACGCAACGACCACCATGGCCCTGCAGCAGCAGGTCGATAGCATAGGCACCCATGCGGGACGCCAGGATACGGTCGTAAGGGCCAGGGGAACCGCCACGCTGGATGTGACCCAGTACGGTCGCACGCGTTTCACGCTTGGTTTCGGTTTCAATGTACTTCGCCAGTTCATCGACATCACAGATATGCTCAGTGATCGCAACGATGGCGTGTTTCTTACCTTTTGCGATACCGGCTTTGATTTCGTTAACCAGGTCTTCACGGCTAAATTCGACTTCCGGCACCACGATAAACTCGCAGCCGCCCGCGATGGCCGCCGCCAGGGTCAGGTCGCCACAGTAGCGGCCCATCACTTCGACGATAGAGATACGCTGGTGAGAAGAAGAGGTATCACGCAGGCGGTCAATGGCTTCTACAACGGTACCCAGCGCAGTGAAGAAGCCGATGGTGTAGTCAGTGCCTTTGATATCATTGTCGATCGTGCCCGGCAGCCCGATGCACGGGAAGCCCATTTCAGTCAGACGTTTTGCACCCATGTACGAGCCGTCACCGCCGATCACCACCAGCGCGTCCAGGCCACGTTTTTTCATGTTTTCGATAGCCACCTGACGGATGTGCTCTTCGCGGAATTCCGGGAAGCGTGCGGAGCCCAGGAAGGTCCCCCCACGGTTAATCATGTCAGAGACGCTATAGCGATCGAGCTGCACCATGCGATCTTCATACAGACCCAGGTAGCCATCATATACGCCAAAAATTTCCAGACCTTCCGTCAACGCTGCACGAACCACTCCACGAATTGCAGCGTTCATGCCTGGGGCATCGCCACCGCTTGTCAACACACCGATTTTCTTAATCATGACTACCTCTGAACTTAGGAATGCAAAAATGAAATCTGTTGCCGGAAGACGTCTGCTCAACCAACGAATACTGCAAATAGTATATCAACCACTTCCAGCTGAATTGATTCAGGTCAGACCAAATGGCGGTAATTTATACACAAAATGCTGGCCTGGCTCACTTTTTTACAACGAATGACGAAAGCGCAAAATCTCTTTAGCCTTCCCTGGGGACAACGGAACAGGGATCCTGATGGATAATCACATCCGATCCCGGGAAACGTCGCAAAATTGCCTGTTCAACCTGTTCAGCCACCAGATGGGCCTGAACGAGCGGCAGGTTATCTTCCATTTCCAAATGAATCTGAATAAAGCGGGTCGGCCCTGACTGCCGCGTACGTAGATCGTGTGCACCACTGACGCCGGGCCATGAGGTGACAATGTCAAAGATTTCAAGCCGCTCTGCGTCAGGCAACGCCCGGTCGAGAAGCGATTGCACTGCTTCGTACCCCATCCGCAAGGCGCTATACAAGATATAGACCCCAATGCCTAACGCAAAAATCGCATCGGCGCGATGCCAGCCATACCAGGCAAGACCGAGTGCAATAAGAATCGCCCCATTCATCATAACATCAGACTGATAATGAAGCATATCTGCCCGTACCGCCTGGCTTTGCGTTTTGCGAACCACCCAACGCTGGAACGTTACAAGAACGATTGTGCAAATAAGTGCAATAATTGTCACGATGACCCCCACGCCAGGATCGTTCATGGGCGTGGGAGAAATCAGGTGCTGAATACCGGTTAAAAAGAGGAACAGCGCGGAGCCGGAAATAAACATGCTTTGCGCCAGGGCCGCCAGTGATTCCGCTTTTCCATGGCCAAACGTGTGTTCCTCGTCTGCCGGTTGCAGTGAATAGCGTACAACAAGCAGGTTGGTCAACGACGCGGCGATATCGACAAGCGAATCCACCAGCGCCGCCAGAATGCTAACCGAGCCGGTATACCACCAGGCAAAAATTTTAATGATCAGTAAACACGACGCCATGATGGTCGCCGCAATTGCAGCCCGGCTCACCAGCCGTCCATAGGTTTGATTCATAAACACTCCTGTCATGCTCTGCCGCTAGTATAACGGATGCATACGGAGTCAAAGGATGAATAAACGGTTAACAAACCTGAATGAAAGGCAAAAAAAACCCCCACATCATGTGGGGGAAGACAGGGATGGTGTCTATGGCAAGGAAAAACAGGGTTACTGGTTACTACGGGTATTGCTACTGAAAAGCGTCATTTCTGAGCTTCGTTGCATCCGTGCAACCTCACGCAACTGGTCCATTCGTTGCTGATGTTTCTGGTTTAAAACCGCTTGCTGCTCGGGCGAAAGCAGATGGAACATTTGGTTGCGAACCCGCGCCATTTCGACCTGGCGGGCCACCTGTTCCTGTGCCATTTTTTCTGCCTGAGCGCGCACAGCGCTTTCGTCAAAATTATCTGCAGTGACAAGGCGATGCATTGTCTCTATTTCGCTAACATTAACAGGGGGCTGATCGTGTCGTGCCCGCTGCATTAGATCTCGCATCTGTTGACGCTGATGTTCGGTTAAACTAATGCCGTCAAACATATTGATCTGGCCACTGTGCTGCGAAGTTCCCTCCGTTGAGGACCCGTTAACGCCGGGGATGACTCCAGCAGCCTGGCTTACAGCACTTATCGCCAGTGTTGAGGCCATGACGGCAACGGTAACTATGCGCATCACTTGCTCCCACTTTCTTTCGTATCGCGATTCAACGAGAGACAGTCTACGATTCGGGCTGCAAACATGCGTCAGGGGGTGTAAAACAACGTAAAGTCATGGATTAGCGCGCTTCGATGACGTAATTTCTGCCTCGGAGGTATTTAAAAAATGAATAAAATACTGTTAGTGGATGATGACAAAGAGCTCACATCCCTTTTGAAAGAATTACTCGATATGGAAGGTTTCAACGTGCTGGTTGCCCATGATGGGGAACAGGCGCTGAGTCTCCTGGACGACAGTATCGATTTGCTTTTGTTGGACGTGATGATGCCGAAGAAAAACGGTATCGACACGCTAAAAGAGTTACGCCAGACACACCAGACACCCGTTATCATGCTGACCGCGCGCGGCAGCGAACTGGATCGCGTACTGGGCCTTGAGCTTGGTGCCGATGACTATTTACCTAAACCGTTCAACGACCGTGAACTGGTCGCCCGTATTCGTGCCATCCTGCGTCGTTCCCACTGGAGCGAACAGCAGCAGAATGCGGATAACAGCTCACCGACACTTGAAGTGGATTCCCTCAGCCTCAATCCGGGGCGTCAGGAAGCCAGCTTCGACGGCGTTGCGCTGGAACTGACCGGCACCGAGTTCACCCTGCTCTATTTGCTTGCACAGCATCTTGGTCAGGTGGTCTCGCGTGAACACCTCAGTCAGGAAGTGCTGGGCAAACGTCTCACGCCGTTTGACCGCGCAATCGATATGCACATCTCTAACCTGCGTCGCAAGCTGCCGGAGCGCAAAGATGGTCACCCCTGGTTTAAAACCCTGCGTGGGCGCGGCTATCTGATGGTGTCGGCTTCATGATAGGCAGTTTAACCGCCCGCATCTTCGCCATTTTCTGGCTGACGCTGGCACTGGTGTTAATGCTGGTTTTAATGTTGCCAAAACTCGACTCACGCCAGATGACGGAGCTTCTCGACAGCGAGCAACGTCAGGGCGTGATGATCGAACAACACGTTGAGGCAGAGCTGGCAAACGATCCGCCCAATGATTTGATGTGGTGGCGCAGGCTGTTTCGCGCCATCGATAAGTGGGCGCCGCCCGGACAACGCCTGCTGCTGGTCACCAGCGAAGGCCGCGTCATCGGTGCTGAACGCAATGAAATGCAGGTCATCCGTAACTTCATTGGCCAGGCCGATAACGCCGACCATCCTCAAAAGAAAAAGTACGGTCGGGTTGAAATGGTGGGTCCCTTCTCTATCCGTGATGGCGAAGATAATTACCAGCTCTATCTGATTCGCCCGGCAAGCAGTTCCCAAACCGACTTTATCAACCTGTTGTTTGACAGACCTTTATTGCTGTTGATTGTCACCATGTTGCTGAGTTCACCGCTGCTGTTATGGCTGGCGTGGAGCCTGGCAAAACCGGCGCGTAAGCTGAAAAATGCCGCCGATGAAGTGGCGCAAGGCAACCTGAGGCAACACCCGGAACTGGAAGCCGGACCGCAAGAATTTCTTGCTGCCGGTACCAGCTTCAACCAGATGGTGAGCGCGCTGGATCGTATGATGACCGCACAGCAACGTCTGTTGTCGGATATCTCCCACGAACTGCGCACTCCCCTCACTCGCTTGCAGCTTGGCACGGCGCTGTTGCGTCGCCGTAGCGGTGAGAGCAAAGAGCTGGAGCGCATTGAAACCGAGGCGCATCGTCTGGACAGCATGATCAACGATCTGCTGGTGATGTCGCGTAATCAGCAGAAAAACGCGCTGGTGAGTGAAACGGTGAAAGCCAATCATCTGTGGCATGAAGTGCTGGACAACGCGGCGTTTGAAGCAGAGCAGATGGGCAAGTCCTTTACCGTCAACTTCCCGCCGGGGCCATGGCCGCTGTACGGTAACCCTAACGCGCTGGAAAGTGCGCTGGAGAATATCGTGCGTAACGCCCTGCGCTACTCGAACACGAAGATTGAGGTGGCCTTCTCGGTGGATAAAGACGGCATCACCATCATCGTTGATGACGATGGTCCTGGCGTAAGTCCTGAAGACCGTGAACAGATCTTCCGTCCGTTCTACCGTACCGATGAGGCACGCGATCGCGAGTCTGGCGGCACGGGGCTGGGTCTGGCGATTGTTGAAACCGCCATGCAGCAACATCGCGGGTGGGTCAAAGCCGACGACAGCCCGCTGGGTGGGCTGCGGATAACGCTGTGGCTACCGTTGTATAAGCGTTCGTAGTCTTCCCCTCAACCTCTCCCCATAGGGGAGAGGGAACCGAATAGCGCGGTCTTTCACTCCTCGCCCCTTTGGGGAGAGGGCTGGGGTGAGGGGCTGTTATCTTCCCCACAATCTCCGCGCATTATCTTCCATCTTCCCGCTTAACCGCCGCTTCTGCATCGTTCTGGTCCAGCTGGTCGATAGCCCCGCCGCAGACAGCAGGCGATGATACTGTTCATCGTCAAACGGCATATGCCAGGCAATCGCACAGGCGTCATATACCGAGACATCACTCAGGCGCGATGCCAGCGCCAGCGGCGCATCTGCTGATACCTGTCCTGCTAGCACCACCCGATATAACCAGCCGGTTTTACCCGCACTTTGCAGCTGCGCTGACATATCGCTGATACCGAAATGGTAGTTGAGTTTGAAGCACGGCGAGCGCGGCTGCGTCACCTGAATCAGGGCATCGCCCCAGCGGTAGATATCGCCGATAAAGACGTTTTTCTCGGTCAGCCCTTCCGTTGAGAGATTCTCACCAAACGCTGGCGCGACAAACAGATCCGCCTGTTCGGGGAATTCGGCTATCCAGTGGCGATAGTGCTCACGGGGATAGTGGCACAGCGCGCGATCGGGCCCGCCGTGGATTTTCTTTTCGGCCTGCTCGTCGCCCGCCAGCCCGAGGTCGGTCAACGTCAGCTCGCCGTCGACCTGAATTTTAGCAATGGCGCTCGGGCGGCTGCCGTCGTAGTCCCTGACCTTGCCTGTAAACACATTCACCGGATAGTGCATTGCCACTCCTTTTACCCTAAATAATTCGAGTTGCAGGCAGGCGGCAAGGGAGTGAATCCCCAGGCGCTTACTCCAGTAAGTGACTGGGGTGAGCGAGCACAGCCAACGCACCTGCAGCGTGAAGTATGACGGGTATACAGATACAAAAAAAGCGAGTCATCAGACTCGCTTCTCACAGGCGTCAATGCAACCTTATTTTTTCGCGGCGAAACGCGCTGCTGCTTCGTCCCAGTTCACCACGTCCCAGAAGGCTTTGATGTAGTCCGGGCGACGGTTCTGGAATTTCAGGTAGTAAGCATGTTCCCACACGTCCAGGCCCACAATAGGGAAACCGGATACGCCAGAGATTGCTTCACCCATTAGCGGGGAGTCCTGGTTAGCGGTAGAAACCACGGCCAGTTTGTCGCCTTTCAGCACCAGCCACGCCCAGCCAGAGCCGAAACGGGTCGCTGCAGCTTTCTCGAATTCTGCTTTGAAGTTATCAACAGAACCGAAATCGCGCTCGATAGCCGCTTTCAGGTCGCCCTGCAGGGTAGTACCGGTTTTCAGGCCTTTCCAGAACAGGCTGTGGTTAGCGTGACCACCTGCGTTGTTACGCAGTACGGTTTTCTTGTCCGCTGGCAGCTGGTCCAGTTTGGTGATCAGCTCTTCAACAGGCAGGCTCGCGAACTCTGGCAGGCTTTCCAGCGCGGCGTTCGCGTTGTTCACATAGGTCTGGTGGTGTTTAGTGTGATGGATTTCCATCGTCTGCTTGTCGAAATGCGGTTCCAGTGCGTCATAGGCATACGGCAGGGATGGCAGTGTATAACTCATAATCCTCTCCATTATTGTCGGGCGGCACAGCTGTTAATGCCGCGTAAGCAGTTGGTTCATTATAGTTAATTAAATGATATTGAAAATGATTATCAATGCCGTACTTTTTACAAGGTTAATCATTTTTGTTTCATTCCCGGAACTGTGAGTCCGCTCACGCGGTTAACGCGCTGATTGCCATTCAAAAGAAATCTGCGGCAACCTTCTGAAGGTTCGCTCACCGCTTAATTTTTACACTCGTCGGGTCGGAGGGAAGCCAACGACCTATAAAAACGATGAGGATGTAAAAATGAATCATGCGATTACGATGGGTATTTTCTGGCATTTGATAGGCGCAGCCAGTGCGGCCTGTTTCTATGCCCCGTTTAAAAAGGTAAAACATTGGTCATGGGAAACCATGTGGTCTGTCGGTGGCACGGTGTCCTGGCTGATTCTGCCCTGGACCATCAGCGCCCTGCTGCTCCCGGATTTCTGGGGGTATTTCTCCTCCTTTAGCGCCTCTACCCTGCTGCCGGTCTTTTTGTTCGGCGCGATGTGGGGCATCGGGAATATCAACTACGGGCTTACCATGCGCTACCTCGGCATGTCGATGGGCATCGGCATCGCCATCGGCATCACGCTGATTGTGGGGACGCTGATGACGCCCATTCTCAACGGCAATTTCGACGTATTGATCAACACGCAGGGTGGCCGCATGACGCTGCTTGGCGTGCTGGTTGCGGTGATTGGCGTGGGGATTGTGACCCGGGCAGGGCAACTGAAAGAACGTAAAATGGGCATCCGGGCCGAGGAGTTTAATCTCAAAAAAGGGCTGGTGCTGGCGGTGATGTGCGGCATTTTCTCAGCGGGGATGTCCTTTGCCATGAACGCCGCGAAACCGATGCATGAAGCCGCCGCAGCGCTGGGCGTCGATCCGCTCTATGTCGCCTTGCCAAGCTATGTGGTGATCATGGGCGGCGGCGCGCTGGTTAACCTCGGCTTCTGTTTTATTCGTCTGGCAAAAGTGAAGAACCTGTCGGTAAAAGCCGACTTCTCGCTGGCAAAATCATTAATTGTCACCAACGTGCTGCTCTCGGCGCTCGGTGGCCTGATGTGGTATTTGCAGTTCTTCTTTTATGCCTGGGGTCACGCCAGCATACCTGCGCAATATGACTACATGAGCTGGATGCTGCACATGAGCTTCTACGTGCTGTGCGGCGGTCTGGTGGGCCTGGTGCTGAAGGAGTGGAAGCATGCCGGTCGACGCCCGGTGGGCGTGCTGAGCCTGGGCTGCGTGGTGATTATCATTGCGGCCAACATTGTTGGTCTCGGCATGGCCAATTAATTACGCGGCCTTTCGACTGCGATGACGCCACTGAACCGGCGTCATCCCCACTTCACGGTTAAACACCACCGAAAAGTAGTTACTGTCCTCAAAACCACAGCGCATCGCCACTTCACTCACCATCAGCTCGGTGTGCTGTAGCAAATATTGCGCGTGGCAAATCCGTAACTGACGCAGGTAATGATTCACCGTCATGCCCGTCTGGGTGCGAAACTGCTGGCGTAACGTACGCTCGCTGCACTGCGCCTGTTCGCAGAATTTCTCCAGCACAAAGCTGCGGTTCAGGCTTCCCGCCAGGGTGGTTATCAGCTTATCCAGCAAGGCCTCTTGCTCACTGGCAGACGGATTATCAATGGCGTAACGATAACGTTTGAGGGTGATAACCAGTTGCGCGAACAGCAATTCAGCCATCTCGTTTGCCAGCGGATCGGCTTTCTGACTCTCCTGTTCTAGCTGGGTGATCACCTGCCTCACGTGCGTCATACCGTTGCTGCTGAGTCGCCAGTGCGGTTTGTGGTGTACTTCGTTAAAACCCGGTATTGCCGCTCCCCAGTCGATATTGAGCTTTAACCGATCCGGACAATAGATCACGTTCTGCAGCACCAGGTCATTCACGGAGGCATAGGAGTGTTTGTCTTCAGCGCGGATATAAAACAGGTCGCCACGGGTAATGCGGTAGGGTCGATCGTTCAGGACATGCAGACCGTTGCCGCGCCACACCAGCACCAGTTCGCAAAACTCGTGGGTATGTTCGGCAAAGACATTTTGCGGATAGCGGTCCGCCACCGCGACAGCCTGCCCGGCGTTAGCAAAAAAATCAGCTTTGCGAAGAATTAAGGGAACGCCCACAACATACCTCAGCGGCTTATCACCGGATATTATTAGCCTTTTTACGGCCAAAAAACGGTGATTGCCCTCGCGTTACTGAAGTGGCGCATCCCTTCCCTGACGAATATCGCGTGGAGACCAGCTAAATTCCCGGCGAAACAGCGTCGAAAAATGGTTACTGTCGCCAAAACCGCAGCGATAAGCGATGTCTGTAACGCTTTCATCGGTATGGCGAAGCAGATGCCGGGCTTTGATCAACCGCAGACGATTTAAGTAACGCTGCGGCGTCGAACCGGTCTGGTGCTTAAGCTGACGATGGAGGGTGCGCAGCGAAAGCGAGAACCTCTCTGCCAGCGTCTCCCAGCACACCTCTTCCGCATAGTGCTCATCCAGCCAGGCGATCAGCTGATTCAGCCGGGCATCATTATTCTCAAGCCCTTCCACCATACTGCTGCGGCGCAGCAGGACCAGCAGTTGCATAAAGAGAAGTTCGCGGGTTGCCAGATCGTGAGTTTCAAGGGTCTCTTCTGCATGTTCCATCTGACTGACCAACTGACGCACCTGCTGCAGCGTGGATTGATTCACCCGCCAGTGCGACGGGTAGTGCCCGTCCTTTTCCTGTGGCAGAAGCTGGTTCAGCCCGGACAAAAACTGAAAGGCATCCGGCGAACGATAGAGCACGTTGGTCAGACACAGGTTGTCGGTATGTTCGTATAAGTGTCTGTCATGATCGCGCACGAAACAGACCGTTCCCCCACTGATGGTGTACGGCTGGCCGTTAAAAACGTGAATGCCGGTGCCATGCTCCACGATCACGATTTCGTGAAAATCATGATGATGCTCAGGGAACGCGGCCTGCGGAAGCCGTGGCTCGATGGCTACCGGCGAGGCACCTGAAGGGAAAAAATCCACGCTATGCAGTACGGTCATGACGGCCACCCTAATGAGAAATGTTCTCAAAATAGTAATTAAGGGCCGCGTTTCTGACCTTCAATTTTCGGCAGCAAAGCGTGCAAAGGCTGTCGGTTTTTTAAGAAACGAGCGGAAAGATCGGGAAATGCGGTCACCGTCACATCGCCTGAAAACCGCGCCATTACTGGAAACTGTGAACTCCCTCACGTTCATCTTTGCTTTCTTGCCAGCCCTGCATTTCGCCTGTCATTGGCAAGAAGGTCACTTTTTCTGCCGGTTCTTACACTCTTGCGTAATGACATTAGTAAGGACCGGAACATGACTCTTCGCCATTGTGTGGCTGTCGATTTAGGCGCATCCAGCGGGCGCGTAATGCTCGCCTGCTATGCCCCTGAACAGCGCACGCTTTCGCTACGTGAAATCCACCGCTTTGTTAACGGCCTGCAGAAGCAGGACGGCAAAGTGACATGGGATATCGACAGCCTGGAAGCCGACATTCGCACCGGCCTGAACAAGGTCTGTGAGGCCGGTATTCGTATCGACAGCATCGGTATTGATACCTGGGGTGTGGACTACGTTCTGCTGGATAAAAACGGCGAACGCGTTGGCCTGCCGGTCTCCTATCGGGACAGCCGTACTGACGGCGTGATGGCGCGGGCCGTCGATCAGCTTGGCAAAGCCGATATTTACGGGCGCAGCGGCATTCAGTTTCTGCCCTTCAATACGCTCTATCAGCTGCGTGCACTGGTGGAGCAGGAACCGGCGCTGGTAGCCCGCGTTGCCCATGCGCTGCTGATCCCGGACTATTTCAGCTATCGCCTCACGGGCAATCTGAACTGGGAATACACCAACGCCACCACCACCCAGATGGTAAACATCAATTCCGATAACTGGGACGACAACCTGCTGAACTGGACTGGCGCATCGCCTGACTGGTTCGGGACCCCGACCCATCCCGGCAATGTGATTGGTCACTGGCTTTGCCCGCAGGGTAATGCCATCCCGGTGGTCGCCGTGGCGAGCCATGACACCGCCAGTGCCGTGATTGCCGCGCCGCTGTCAGGCCAGGACGCCGCGTATCTCTCTTCCGGCACCTGGTCGCTGATGGGCTTTGAAAGCAAAACGCCGTACACCAGCGAGGCGGCGCTCGCCGCAAATATCACCAACGAGGGCGGGGCCGAAGGCCGTTATCGGGTACTGAAAAATATCATGGGCCTGTGGCTGCTCCAGCGCGTGCTGAAAGAGCAGAACATCACCGACTTACCCGCCCTGATTGCCGCTACCGAAAAACTGCCCGCCTGCACCTTCCTGATCAACCCAAATGACGATCGCTTTATCAATCCCGAAAGCATGAGCGACGAAATTCAGGCGGCCTGTCGGGAAAGCCACCAGCCGGTGCCGGTAAATCCCGCCGAACTGGCGCGCTGCATCTTCGATAGCCTGGCGCTGCTGTATGCCGACGTGCTGGGTGAACTGGAGGCGCTGCGCGGCAAACCCTTTACGCAACTGCATATCGTGGGCGGCGGCTGCCAGAACCATCTGCTGAATCAGCTGTGCGCCGATGCCTGCGGTATCACGGTCGTGGCCGGCCCGGTTGAAGCCTCCACCCTTGGCAATATCGGCATTCAGCTGATGACCCTCGACGAGCTTTCCAGCGTGGATGCGTTTCGACGCGTGGTCACGGCCAACCATGAACTGACCACCTTTACCCCCCATTCCTGCCATGAAATTGCCCGCTATCGGGCGCAGTTTCAGCAAAAACGACTGACAAAGGAGCTTTGCGCATGACCACTCAACTTGAACAAGCCTGGGAACTGGCTAAACAGCGTTTCGCCACCGTCGGGGTGGACATCGAAGAGGCGCTGCGTCAGCTTGACCGTCTGCCCGTGTCGATGCATTGCTGGCAGGGCGACGATGTCGCGGGTTTTGAGAATCCGGGCGGTTCGCTGACGGGGGGGATTCAGGCGACGGGTAACTACCCGGGCAAAGCGCGTAACGCCACCGAACTGCGTGCCGATCTGGAGCTGGCACTGAGCCTTATCCCAGGCCCTAAACGCCTGAACCTGCACGCTATCTATCTGGAATCGGATCAACCTGTTGCGCGTAACGAGATCAAACCAGCCCACTTTAAAAACTGGGTTGAATGGGCAAAAGCCAACAAACTCGGACTGGATTTTAATCCGTCCTGCTTCTCACATCCGCTGAGCGCAGATGGTTTCACCCTCGCCCATGCGGATGATGACATTCGCCAGTTCTGGATTGACCACGTGAAGGCCAGCCGCCGCGTCTCTGCCTATTTCGGTGAGCAGCTCGGCACACCGTCCGTGATGAACATCTGGATCCCGGACGGCATGAAAGATATTACCGTTGACCGCCTGGCACCTCGTCAGCGCCTGCTGGACGCCCTGGATGAGGTCATCAGTGAAAAGCTGAACCCGGCGCATCATATCGACGCCGTGGAGAGCAAGCTGTTCGGCATTGGCGCAGAAAGCTACACCGTAGGCTCGAACGAGTTCTATATGGGATATGCCACCAGCCGTCAGACCGCACTGTGCCTCGATGCCGGTCACTTCCACCCGACCGAGGTGATCTCCGACAAAATCTCTGCCGCCATGCTGTTTGTGCCTCGCCTGCTGCTGCACGTCAGCCGTCCGGTTCGCTGGGACAGCGATCACGTCGTGCTGCTGGATGATGAAACACAGGCCATCGCCAGCGAGATTATTCGCCACAACCTGTTTGACCGCGTTCACATCGGTCTGGACTTCTTCGATGCCTCCATCAACCGTATCGCGGCATGGGTGATCGGCACCCGCAACATGAAAAAAGCGCTGCTGCGCGCCCTGCTGGAACCGGTCGAAGCGCTGCGCACGCTGGAGCAACACGGTGATTACACCGCGCGTCTGGCCCTGCTGGAAGAGCAAAAATCTCTGCCCTGGCAGGCCGTGTGGGAAATGTACTGCCAGCGCCATGATGCCCCGGCGGGCAGCCAGTGGCTGGACAACGTGCGGGCGTATGAGAAAGACGTGCTGAGTCAGCGCGGATAATTTTGCCATCCTCACGCTCTCCCACGGGGAGAGCGAACGTTTACCCCCTCTCTCTGTAGGAGAGGGCCGGGGTGAGGGAATTCCACCTCACCGCGATAACTGGAAAAGAAAACTATGCAGACCATCACTAACGCCTGGTTCGTCCAGGGCATGATTAAAGCTACCACGGATGCCTGGCTGAAAGGCTGGGACGAGCGCAACGGCGGCAATCTGACGCTGCGTCTTGATGAGGCAGACATTGCCCCGTTCGAGGCCGATTTCCATGCGAAACCGCGTTATATCGCCCTGAGCCAGCCGATGCCGCTGCTCGCCAACACGCCGTTTATTGTCACGGGCTCCGGTAAGTTTTTCCGCAACGTCCAGCTTGATCCCACCGCGAATCTGGGCGTGGTAAAAGTGGACAGCGACGGCGCGGGCTACCACATTCTTTGGGGGCTGACTGACGAGGCGGTGCCGACCTCTGAACTGCCGGCGCACTTCCTTTCTCACTGCGAACGTATCAAAGCGACCAACGGTAAAGACCGCGTGATCATGCACTGCCACGCCACCAACCTGATCGCCCTGACCTACGTGCTGGAAAACAACACTGATGTCTTCACCCGTAAACTGTGGGAAGGCAGCACCGAATGTCTGGTGGTCTTCCCGGATGGCGTGGGCATCCTGCCCTGGATGGTGCCCGGTACCGACGAAATCGGCGAGGCGACCGCGCACGAGATGCAAAAACACCCGCTGGTGCTGTGGCCGTTCCACGGCGTTTTCGGCAGCGGCCCGACGCTCGATGAAGCCTTTGGCCTGATCGACACTGCGGAGAAATCCGCCGAGGTGCTGGTAAAAGTCTATTCCATGGGTGGTATGAAACAGACCATCACCCGGGAAGAACTGATTGCGCTGGGGAAACGTTTTAGCGTCACCCCCATGCAGTCTGCGTTAGATCTGTACCCATAAAAAACATCGCGCCCCGCTCATTGAGACGGGGCGAAAACCACCTGCCATCCCTACACAACTCGCTTACTATGTGGAGTAAAAGCAATGAAAATAAAGACAAGCTTGATCCTCACCGTTGCCGCTCTGGCGTTGTCCGGTTCCGCTTTAGCAGAAGTTAAAATCGCCCTGGTGGCGAAGTCCTTAGGAAATGGATTCTTTGAAGCAGCGAACGTCGGCGCGCAGGAGGCGGCCAAAGAGCTAGGCGATGTAAAAGTGATTTATACCGGCCCGACCACCACCACGGCAGAAGCGCAGATCGACGTGCTGAACGGGTTGATCGCACAGGGTGTGGATGCGATCGCGATTTCCGCGAACGATCCGGACGCCCTGGTGCCGGTGCTGAAAAAAGCGATGCAGCGCGGCATCAAAGTGGTTTCCTGGGATTCCGGCGTGGCGAAAGCGGGCCGTCAAATCCACCTCAACCCGTCGAATAACGCCCTGATTGGTGAAACCAACGTCAGGCTCGCCGCCGATGCGTTAAAAGCGCTGAACGTGGAGAAAGGCGATGTGGCGGTATTGAGCGCCACGCCAACATCCACCAACCAGAATACCTGGATTGCCGAGATGAAAAAGGTGCTGCCGAAGTACCCGTCCGTCAATCTGGTGACCGTGGCCTATGGCGACGATCTCTCCGACAAAAGCTACCGTGAAGCGGTTGGCCTGCTTAAAACCTATCCAGACCTGAAGGTGATCGTCTCTCCGTCGTCCGTCGGTATTGTGGCGGCTGCACAGGCGGTCAAAGACCAGGGCAAAATTGGCAAGGTGTACGTGACCGGTTTAGGGCTGCCGTCTGAAATGGCCGGCGCGGTGAAATCCGGCGCGAGCAAAAGTTTTGCCATCTGGAACCCGATTGACCTGGGTTATGCCGCCACGTATTTAGCCGACGATCTGGTGAAAGGGACCGCCACCAAAGACGAAGCCAGCATGGGCAAACTGGGCAAAGTGAAGCTGGATGCCGACGGCAACGGCGCCATGGCTGAGCCGTTTGTTTACGATGCCAGCAATATTGATAAGTTCTCGAAGATTTTCTAATCCCTTCTCCCTCTCCCAGTGGGAGAGCGCCGGGGTGAGGGCATCAGGCCGCATTCCCCTCACCCTGCCCCGCTTCCGGGGGGAGAGGAGATATTCTGGAGAACTATCATGACACCATTGCTTCAGCTCAACGGCATCACCAAAGTCTTCCCGGGGGTGCGCGCCCTTGAGAACGTTCAGCTTGCCCTTTGGCCCGGTAAAGTGACCGCGCTGATTGGCGAAAACGGCGCGGGAAAATCGACGCTGGTCAAAGTCATGACCGGCATTTACCAGCCTGAAGAGGGCGAAATCCTCTACAAAGCGATCCCTATTCAACTCCCGACGCCGGAATCGGCGCATAAAGTCGGCATTACCGCCATTCATCAGGAAACCGTCCTGTTTGATGAACTGTCGGTCACCGAAAACATCTTTGTCGGTCAGTATCTCTACCACGGCTTTTTGAAGACGCTCGACTGGCCAGAGATGCACCTTAGGGCGCAGGCGATCCTCACCCGTCTTGAGGTAAAAATCGACCCGCGCGCGACGCTGAAAACCCTGAGTATCGCCCAGCGCCATATGGTGGCGATCGCCCGTGCGCTGTCGTTTGATGCGCAGGTGGTCATTCTGGACGAGCCGACCGCCGCGCTGTCGCAGCACGAAATTCTCGAGTTTTACCAGATCGTCGAACGTTTAAAGCAGGAGGGCAAAGCCATCCTGTTTATCTCGCATAAGTTCGATGAAATCTTCGAGCTGGCGGACCACTACACCATTTTGCGCGACGGCGTTTTTGTCGGGGCGGGCGCGATGAACGAGATCACCGAGGAGCGCATGGTCTCGATGATGGTCGGCCGCGCCATTACGCAAACCTTCCCGAAGGTCGAGTGCGAAAAAGGCGACACGGTGCTGGAGGTCAAAGACCTGTGTCATCCGACCGAATTCGCACATATCTCCTTTTCCCTGCACAAGGGCGAAATCCTGGGCTTCTATGGGCTGGTCGGCGCAGGACGGACGGAACTGATGCAGGCCTTATCTGGCGTGACGCGCCCATCCTCCGGCGAAATTGTGCTGAACGGAACAGCCTGCCATTTTCGCCAGCCTGCGGACGCCATCAAGGCGGGTATTGTCTGCGTGCCGGAAGAGCGCCAGAAACAGGGGGCGATCGTTGCGTTGCCGATTGCGCAAAACATCAGCCTTCCCCAGCTCAGCAAGCTCAACCCGAATGGCGTTCTGCACGACCATCGCGAATGGCAGTTGGCGGACGAATACGCGACCCGGCTCCAGGTAAAAGCCTTCAGCTGGAAACAGCCCGTAGAGACGCTCTCAGGCGGTAATCAGCAAAAGGTGGTGATTGGAAAATGGCTGGCAACGCATCCTGAAGTGATCATTCTTGATGAGCCAACAAAAGGCATTGATATCGGCTCGAAAGCCGCCGTTCATCAGTTTATGTCGGAACTGGTCAGCCAGGGCCTGGCGGTCATTATGGTGTCGTCCGAACTGCCGGAAGTGATGGGCATGGCGGACCGTATCATTGTGATGCATGAAGGGTTAATGGTGGCCGACTATCAGGCGGGTGACGCCACGGCAGAAACCATCGTCAGCGCGGCCAGTGGTGCAAAACAGGAGGCCGCGTGATGCTCAATCAACTGTTTAAGCACCGCGAGGCACTGTTGGGCGCGGTTATCGTATTGATGATTATGGCCATCGGCAGCCGCGTGCCGTCGTTTGTCGCGCCGGGAAACCTGGTGGAGATGTTTAACGATACGTCCATTCTGATCATCCTTGCGCTCGGGCAGATGATGGTCCTGCTGACGAAAGGCATCGATCTGTCGATGGCAGCCAATCTGGCACTCACCGGCATGATTGTGGCGCTGGTTAACGTCCATTATCCGGAGGTGCCGGTCTGGATGCTGCTGATCCTGGCGACCGCTCTGGGCCTGCTGATGGGTATGATCAATGGCTTGCTGGTGTGGAAGCTCGGCATCCCGGCGATTGTCGTTACGCTTGGCACCATGAGCATCTACCGGGGGATTATTTTTATGCTCTCCGGCGGCGGCTGGGTTAACTCTAACCAGATGGGCGCACACTTTCTGGCGCTGCCGCGCACGGTGGTGCTGGGGCTACCGGTTCTGAGCTGGTGCGCCATTGCCGTCCTGTTGCTGGTGGGCTATTTCCTGCGTTACAGCCGAACCGGTCGCGCACTGTATACCGCGGGTGGTAACGCCACGGCGGCGTATTACACCGGTATCAACGCCGGGAAAATGCAGTTCGTCAGCTTCTGTCTTTCCGGTGCGCTGGCGGGATTTTGCGGCTATCTGTGGATTTCGCGCTTTGCCGTTGCGTATGTCGACGTGGCTAACGGTTTTGAACTGCAGGTGGTGGCAGCCTGTGTGATTGGGGGCATTAGCACCATGGGCGGCACCGGACGCGTGCTCGGCTGCCTGTTTGGCGCCCTGTTCCTGGGTGTGATCAACAATGCGCTTCCGGTCATTGGCGTCTCGCCGTTCTGGCAAATGGCAATTTCCGGCACGGTGATTGTGATTGCGGTTCTGCTTAATGAGCGCGGTAACAAACGCAAAGGTCGGTTAATTCTGCGCGATGCGGCGCTGGCTCGTCAGAAAATGGCGGTGAAATCATGAGCAAAATAATGACCTCAGAGGCAATGACGCGCGACCCGGTCCGGACGGGGTTTTTCCAGCGTCTGCTCTGCTGGGAAGGGTTTCTGCTGGCGGTGACGCTGGCGGTATTTGTTGTCAATGCCCTCGCCTCGCCTTACTTCCTCAACATCTGGAACCTGTCAGATGCGACGTTCAACTTCACCGAAAAAGCGATCATCGTGTTGCCGATGGCGATGCTGATTATCGCCCGCGAAATTGACCTGTCGGTGGCCTCCACCATCGCGCTTAGCTCCACGGTAATGGGCTTTTGCGCGGCGGCGGGCATCGACACGCCCCTGCTTGTCTGCGTGGGACTCGGTGTCGGGCTGTTGTGCGGGTTGTTCAACGGCATTCTGGTGACGCGCTTTAACCTGTCGTCCATTGTGATCACCATCGGCACCATGAGCCTCTACCGCGGGATCACCTACATCCTGCTGGGCGACCAGGCGCTGAACAGCTATCCGGAGAGCTTCGCCTGGTTCGGACAAGGCTACGTCTGGGGCGCGCTGTCGTTCGAGTTTGCGCTCTTTATCGTCCTGGCGGCGGTCTTCGCGTTTGTGTTGCATCGTACCAACTTTGGCCGTCGTACTTACGCCATTGGCAATAACCCGACCGGGGCGTGGTACTCCGGCATCAACGTCAAACGCCACAATCTGATGCTGTTTGCGCTGGTCGGGCTAATGTCCGGCCTCGCATCGGTGCTGCTCACCTCACGTCTCGGCAGTACCCGCCCAACCATTGCGATGGGCTGGGAACTGGCGGTGGTGACGATGGCGGTGCTCGGCGGAGTCAACATCCTGGGCGGGTCCGGCAGCATGGTGGGTGTGATCATTGCCGCCTTCCTGATGGGGCTGGTGACCTTTGGTCTGAGCCTGCTCAACGTGCCCGGCATTGTGATGTCGGTGATTATTGGCGCGATGCTGATTGTGGTGATTTCACTGCCGATCATGACGCGACGGATTATGCAACGAAGAAGGATTTAAATGCCCCTCACCCTACTCCTCTCCCCACAAGGGAGAGGAGACTGCCCGGTGTCGCCTTTCATCTTCTTCCCGCCGGGGAGAAGATCGGGATGAGGGGAACGGATTACCCAAAATCATATTAAGGAGAATTATCATGAGCTTTATGTTGGCGCTACCAAAAATCAGCCTGCATGGCGCAGGCGCAATTGGCGATATGGTGAACCTGGTGGCAAACAAACCCTGGGGCAAGGCGCTGATTGTGACCGACGGTCAGCTGGTTAAACTCGGCCTGCTCGACAGCCTGTTTACCGCCCTGGACGGCCATGAGATGTCCTATCACCTGTTTGACGAGGTGTTCCCGAACCCAACGGAAGCATTAGTACAAAAAGGCTTTGCGGCCTTTCAGGATGCCGAGTGTGAGTACATTATCGCGTTCGGCGGCGGCAGCCCGATTGATACAGCGAAAGCGATTAAAATCCTCACGGCTAACCCCGGCCCGTCCACGGCATATTCCGGCGTGGGCAAAGTGAAAAATGCGGGTGTACCGCTGGTGGCGATTAATACCACGGCGGGCACGGCGGCGGAGATGACCAGCAATGCGGTGATCATCGACACAGCGCGTCAGGTGAAAGAGGTCATTATTGACCCGAACATTATCCCGGATATCGCCGTGGACGATGCCAGCGTCATGCTGGATATTCCGCCGTCCGTCACCGCAGCGACCGGAATGGATGCCCTCACGCACGCCATTGAAGCCTTTGTTTCCGTGGGTGCCCACCCGCTGACGGATGCCAACGCGCTGGAAGCGATTCGTCTGATCACCCTGTGGCTGCCCAAAGCAGTCGACGACGGGCATAATCTTGAGGCCCGTGAACAGATGGCCTTCGGTCAGTATCTGGCAGGCATGGCCTTTAACAGCGCTGGCCTGGGGCTGGTACATGCTCTGGCGCATCAGCCCGGTGCCACGCACAACCTGCCGCACGGGGTATGTAACGCCATCCTGCTGCCGATCATCGAAAACTTTAACCGCCCGAAAGCGGTATCCCGTTTTGCCCGCGTGGCGCAGGCCATGGGTGTGGACACTCGTGGCATGAGCGACGAAGCGGCAAGCATGTCGGCCATTCAGGCTATCCGAGACCTGAGCACCCGGGTGGGGATTCCATCTGGTTTCAGTCAGCTTGGGGTGACCAAAGCAGACATTGAAGGCTGGCTGGACAAAGCGCTCGCCGATCCCTGTGCGCCGTGCAACCCCCGCACCGCCAGCCGCGATGACGTACGTGAGCTCTATCTGGAGGCCTTATGATCCGCAAAGCCTTTGTCATGCAGGTGAATCCTGACGCACACGCAGAGTACGCGCGCCGGCATAATCCCATCTGGCCGGAACTGGAAGCGGTGCTGAAAGACCACGGTGCGCACCATTACGCCATCTATCTTGATCGGCAACGCAACCTGCTGTTTGCCACCGTTGAGATTGAATCAGAAGCCCGCTGGAACGCGGTGGCGAACACCGATGTGTGCCAGCGATGGTGGAAACACATGACTGAAGTGATGCCCTCTAACCCGGACAACAGCCCGGTAAGCGCCGAGTTGAAAGAGGTGTTCTACCTGGAATAATGCGTTTTACGCTGCCGCCTTCGCGGCAGCGTCTTCACTCAGTTCGCCTCCACCGTATTACTGCGCGCGGCACTCTCCTGCCGGTTGCTTAAGGTAAAGGCCGACACCAGCGTAATGGTCAGGACCAGGCAGCCCAGCATCAGATAGGTATCCTGGAAGCCGATCCGGTCATACATATTTCCCGCGAACGCGGACAGGAAAATCGCCGCCGACTGTTTGGCAAAGTTGAAGCCGATAAGATAAATCGTGGCGGACAGGCGGGTATCGAACACGCCGGTAATGTACTTGAATGCCCCCACCAGCAGGAATGGCACCTCGAGCGCATGCAGCATTTTCAGGGCAATCACCTCCACGGCCGTGGTGGCAAACGATGAACCGATGATACGCGTCGCCATAATAAGACCCGCAATCAGCAGCGTGTTTTTGGCACCAATGCGGTTAATGATCCACGGTGAGCAGAACATGATGATGGCATTACACAGTTCACCCGCCGTGGTGGCAAAACCAAAGGCGCGTGTGCCTTCCTGCGGCGTCGCGAAGAAGGTTTTGAAGAAGGTCGCAAACTGCTGATCAAAGACGTCATAGACGCAGGCCACGCCAATCACATACAAAATGAACATCCACATCTTGCGCTGGCGGAACAGGCTAAAAACGCTACGGGCGGTGATCTGCGGCTGATTAGCCCCGAGCGCATTCATCACTTCGGCGGTCTGATTGGGTTTAGGTTTAGCGACCCATAACAGCACCATCAGAAGCAGTGCGGCAGCGGAGCCCATCCAGAAGACAAAAGAGGGATCGATGCTGAACAACAACCCGGCGGTAGAGGCACAAAGCCCCCAGCCCAGGCAGCCAAACATGCGCGCTTTGCCATATTCAAAGAAGCTATTGCGGCTGACCCGTTCGATATAGGCTTCGATCGCCCCGGACCCTGCTGAAAAAACAAAGCCGATATAGAGACCGCCGCTGAGAGCACCCAGCCAGATATTGGTTTTGAGTAAGGGTGCGAAGACGTAGAGGAAAAACGGCGCAAAGGCGAATAACAGTACGGCGATGATCCACAGCAGGTGTTTTTTCAGCCCCAGCCTGTCGGAAATCACCCCCAGCACCGGCTGGAAGGCAATGGCAGAAAGCGAGATACAGGAGAAGACAATCCCGGTATGCGTTTTGTTCAGGCCAATGACGTCCGATAACCAGATGGGCAGGAACGGAAAGCAGGTGGCCATAATGAAGAAGTAGAGAAAGAAAAACGCCCCGAAGATCCAAAAGTTAGGGTTGTCTTTGTGGGTACAGGTGGTTGTATTCATTATTTTTATCCTCAACTCTGGGCCGGTCTCCCGGCCCGTGGCCCTTATACGCGTTCAACGCCAATGAGAATGGCCGTTTCCGGATCCAGAATCGGCAAGGCGATGCCCGCCTGCATTAACCACTCCCCGCTCACGGTCTGTGGGGCTTCCATCCACGCCGGTAATTTGCGCATGGTGTGACCACCGTCGCCCGTCAGGCGAATATCAGGATGGTCAAGCAGACTGATTCGGTACTGCGCACTCGCCTCCAGGCCAGGCATACGCAGCGGCATCATCAGGGTGTAATCCGGCATCGCCAGTTGGCTGACAATAAACAGGCCCTGCGTTTTAGCGTCGTTCACTATACCCTGCGCCAGCGTCGTGGCGTCTGGCATCTCCACGCGCCATTGGGTGCCGTGATGGATCACCTCACGCCACCGTTTATACAGCGCCGCATAATGGCGATAACCCTCACGCTCGTGTTCATCCACGGCAAGCGGATCCAGCTCAAGACCCATATGGCCGAATAGCGCCGTCAGACCGCGGAATTCGATACTGTGCTGACGGAAAGTGGCATGGCATTTATGATGACCGATATGCGCCCCCATCACCTCTGGCGGGAAGAAATAGCTCATCCCGCGCTGGATGGTATTGCGTTCCAGCGCATCATTGTTATCGGAGGCCCAAAAACGATGGCAACGCTTCAGGACCTCATAATCGATGCGTCCCCCGCCCGAAGAGCAGGATTCAAACTCCACCTGCGGGAAACGCTCACCCAACGTGTCGAGCAGGCGATAAAACTGGCGAGTTTGTGCATCGGCTGCCGCTTTCCCATGGTGTCCAGGCTGGACCAGCTCACGGTTCATATCCCACTTCACGTAGTCAATATCATGCTCACCCAGCAGCCAGCTCATCCTTTCCAGAATAAAGGCGAAGGCATCTGGAATGTTCAGATTGAGTACCCATTGGTGACGCCCCGTCGCCTGGGGATATCCTGGCATCGCCAGTACCCAGTCGGGGTGGGCGCGACAGAGATCGGAGTCCGGGCTTATCATCTCGGGCTCAACCCAAATGCCAAACTCCATACCCCGTTGCTTAACGTGGTCGATCACCGGTGTTAAACCGTTCGGGTATTTTTTTTCGTCGAGATACCAGTCGCCGAGCGCCCCGTGGTCGTTATTGCGCCCCTTAAACCAGCCATCATCAATGATAAAACGTTCAACGCCCAGCGCAGCCGCTTCGTCCGCCATCCGCATAATGTAGGCAGGATCGTGGTCAAAATAGATCCCTTCCCAGGTGTTCAGATGAACCGGACGCACCTTGTTTTTTGGGAAGTGAATGATGTTGTCACGAAGATAACGGTGGAATTGCTGGCTCATCCCGTTCATGCCCCGCGCGGAATAGCTGGCATAAAGCTCGGGAGTCCAGAGCGTTTCTCCCTCATCAATGCTCATTTCGCCCGGCAGGTAGAGCGCCTCGGCCTGCAGATAGCGCCGACCATCGGTTTTGGCTTCCGCACGCAGGCGATGGTTACCGCTCCAGCCCAAATGGACGCCCCAGACGTCGCCCTGCATTTCCCCAAAGGAGGGGGTGCCGGTGATGAGCGCCGGAAAATGTTCATGTGAAGAGCGACCGCGACGACTTTCAATGACAAAACTGTCATGCTCAAGCGGGAGACGATGCGGCTGGAATTCGCGGATCCAGCGGCCATGGAACGCCATGATCTCGCGCGCCCGCTCGGCGACCGGAAGGGTCACCGCCAGCCGATCCACCTGCCACGGCTGGGAACGCAGGTTGGTCAGGCCGTGGCGAACCACCAGCACGCCGCTGTCATCCAGCGCTATCTCGCTGGTCAAACGCAAACCGGCCTGGTGATCTTCTGCGGTGATGGTCAGGCGTTTATCCAGCTGTACCACCTGAGTCGTTGTAAAAATGGGTGAACTGTCCCTGCCCTGACGATGGCCTTCAATGCCTGGCGAACCAAACAAACCGTGCCCCGGCTCTGCCATCAGCGTTAACGGGATGTCGACATCAAGCCGCCCATTGGCAACGGGACGAGACAGGCTCAGCGCATCTTGCGGGGAAAAGTGGTGAAGATGCGGCCCCCAGTAGAGAATTTCGGCAAACGGGTGCGTTTTTATCACCACGTCCACCGTGCCGCTTTCAAGTCGTAAAATAGAATCTTGCATCAGATCGCTCCAGTCATCGGGATGATCTGAGTGTTGATCCGAAACGTTTCGGATACAAACCAAAACGTTTCGGTTTTGTGATCGGTTCGGTAAATTTTAGTTTTTTAGCAGGTCTGCCCTGGCGAAAATTCTGGCTGCCACAGCACCTGTAATTGAGAAACATCGTCGCCGTTAATCAGCTGGCGGACCATGTCGGCAATTTGTTTACCTACCCCCTGACGGGTGGATTGAATGATCGCCGCCACGTCGAAATCGACAATGCTGTCCTGCGGAAGACCATCGTAAACGATAAGCGCAACGGCATTTTCGCCGCTCAGGCGACCCAGTTGCGCCAGCGCCATCGCGGCACCGTCACCGTGGGTATTGCAGTCTGTGATAATGGCGGTAGGGGGCTGCTGAAGGGAGAGCAGTTCATGGGTGGTGGCAAACCCCACGCGACGGGAAGGTGGCATCGCACGCAGCCACTCGCTGGACAGGCCCGCCTCGCGTAGCGCATCGAGGTAGCCCTGACGACGCTGGGTGATGAATGCCTGATTGTTGCTTTCGCCCAGCAGGGCAATACGCTGATGACCCCGTTCAATCAACCAGCGAGTGGCCTGATAGGTTCCGGCATAATTGTCGAAATCAAACCAGGCATAAGGCTCAGAAAGCTGGCTGCGGCCCAGTGCGAGGAAGGGAAAACCGGCGGCCTGAAGCTGTGCCAGGCGAGGATCGTGATCCAGCGTATGCGCCACAATCAGCGCATCCACACGACGGCTCTGTACCATACGCATGTAGCTGTGTTTGTCGGCCAAATCGTCATCGGCAATCAGCAGTAAGTCGATCTCATGTCGCGCCAGTTCGTGGCTAATTTCGCCGACCATGTCCATAAAGACGCTGTTATTAAGCGGAACAGGATGGACCGGGAAAACAAGCCCTACGGCGTCAATTTTGCCCATTTTCAGGCGACGCGCGAAGGTGTTTGGCCGGTAGCCACGGCGTTGCGCCTCCGCTTCAACGCGCGCGCGCGTCTCGCTGGACACATCATCGTATCCATTCAATGCGCGACTGACTGTCGTCACGGACAGCCCCAGTTCTTTAGCAATGGCTTTAAGCGACATGATTTTCCGTATCTGCGTTAACTTTGTTCTGCGACCAGAAGCGCGTGCGTATCCGGCTCCAGGGCCTTAAAGATATGCGGCTGGTCAGCGGGATAGCAAATGTAATCCCCCGGGCCGAGTTCTTCCGCCGCGTCGATCAGACCGACCAGCGCTCTACCCTGCGTCACAATAATATGCTCAACTGAGCCTGCCGGATGCGGCTGAGAAATGCGGTCGGCACCCGGCTGGGTGAGCAACAGGTAGATGTCACGACGCGCGCCCGGCGGGCACGCTGCCAGTAAAATGGCTTCGTAGTTAGCCTGCCCGGCAACCACCTTCGTTCCTTCTCCGCGGCGGATCACCTGAGTGGTTGGCAGCTGCGGTTCAAGCAAACGGGCAAAAGGAATGTCCAGCGCCACACAGAGTGACCAGAGCGTCTCCAGGCTGGGATTCCCGTTGCCGGACTCCAGCTGCGACAGCGTGGATTTGGCGATACCGGCACGGCGAGCGATTTCCGCCAGTGAAAGCCCGGTTCGCAGGCGTTCCCGCACCAGGCTTTTGGCGATCACGCTGATTGGCTGCGTCATTAAACGGCCTCTGTTCTATAAACCGAACGAATCGTTCGTCTTGAAAAACGTTTTTGATGCGTTCATTATAATGGATACTCGTTCGATATGGCTAAAAATGTATGAAGCACTCTCTCTCATCTTTGAAAGGCGACACGATCAAAGCCATCATTCTGGTGTGTCTGGCGGTCGGTGTCGTGGGCATGTCCTATGGCTCACTGGCGATGGCCTACGGGTTTCCGTTATGGGTTCCCTTTGTGCTCTCGGTGACAGTGCTGGCAGGCGCGTCGGAATTTATGTTTATCGGTATTGTTGCCAGTGGGGGGAACCCGCTTGCCGCAGCGGCAGCGGGCCTGCTGGTGAATGCACGCCACGTTCCTTTTGGCGTTACGGTGCGTGATTTAGTCGGCACGCGCGCGGCGAGCCTGCTGGGCTGCCACATCATGAACGACGAAAGCGTGGTGTTTGGCCTGTCACAAAAAACCCCGGAGCAGCGAAAGGCGGCCTACTGGCTTTGTGGGCTGGGTGTGGCGCTTATCTGGCCACTGGGTACCCTGCTGGGTGCCATGGTGGGTAAGTTATTACCTGCCCCGGAAACCATCGGGCTGGACGCCGTTTTCCCTGCCATTTTACTCGCCCTCGTAGTGCCTGCCTTTAAAAACCGGACCACGCTTATCCGTGCCTGTAGCGGGGCGGCATTGTCGCTGGCGGCGGTTCCCTTTGCGCCGGTTGGCTTACCGGTATTGCTTTCCTTGCTGGGCCTGGCGACGAGGAAGAAATGATGGAAAACATGACGCTCTTTATCCTCGGCATCGCCATGCTTTCTGCCGGAACCTATCTGATGCGCCTCGGTGGCGCGAAACTGGGTAACCGACTGGCACTCTCGGCGCGATCGCAGGCGCTGCTTTCTGATGCTGCCACGGTATTACTGTTTTCTGTCGCACTGGCAACCACTTTCTATGAAGGTGAACATTTTGCCGGCATGGCGCGTGTGCTGGGCGTGGCGTTTGCAGTATTTTTAGCCTGGCGAAAAATGCCGTTAATTGTGGTGATCGTGGCGGCAGCGGTGGTGACTGCATTGCTGCGTCTGGCGGGGATCCAATAAAAAAAGCGCCCCGGGGGCGCTCTTTCGACGGTGTGACAGCTTATTTGTTCAGTTCAGCGGTCATGTGTACGCGGTTACCCGTAAACGCCTGAGTAATTTTGTAAGATGATGCGCCCGCTTCCTGAGCCTGTGCAGCAATTTTGGCTTCTGCGCCATCAATGGTCGAGGCGGTTGCGGTGACAGACTGTGCCGCGAAAGAACCGAAAGAGGTAGCCAGAGCGATTACTGCGACAAAAGTTTTGATGCTTTTCATGAGATAAACCCTTTCATTAAGTTGTTTGGATAAGGCGTTTTGCCTTGATGTGATAATAATAGGCTTCATCACGCACAACTGAAAGCGGAAGGATTTGCTCACGTCATTCAAATTTATTGATCAATGATTAATCGCTGAGAATGGGTATAGATTGTCACTTTGCCAGGTTTGCAGAATCCGGCGAGCGTCAGATTACAACGTTGGGCCACTTCAACCGCCAGCGTGGTGGCCGCAGAGACCGCAAACAGAATTTCGATGCCACACATCGCCGCCTTTTGGACCATCTCATAGCTCGCCCGACTGGAGACCAGCGCGGCCCCCTGCTGCCAGGCTTCACTTTCCCCTGCGCGACGACCCAGCAGTTTATCCAGCGCGACATGACGGCCAACATCTTCATGACCGCCCGCAATCTCACCCGACGGTAACACCCAGGCCGCGGCATGCGTGCAACCACTGAGATGTCCAATCGGCTGGACGTCGTTAAGATGGGCCAGCGCTCGATCGAGATGGCCGAGATTGAAGGTTTGCGTAAACGGCAGCGGGACAATCGGCTTGCCAATGTCGTTAAGTTGCTCAACGCCGCATACGCCGCAGCCGGTTCGGCCCGCCAGGGCACGACGACGCTCTTTCAATCCCATAAAGCGGCGGCTGGAAAGCTCAATTTGCACTTCCAGACCGTTGCAGACTTTTACCACGTCCATCCCGAAGATCTCATTCGGGTGGGCAATAATGCCTTCCGAAAGTGAAAAGCCAATGGCAAAGAGCTCGAGATCTTTCGGCGAGGCCATCATCACCACATGGGAAATGCCGTTGTAAACCAGCGCAACGGGCACCTCCTCCGCCAGAAAATCGGGGGTGGCTAGAGTGATAGTAGGGGGTCTGTGAACCCAATGTTCCACAACACCAACAGGCAATGGTGAAGGCTGGATATCACGATTTTGTTTAGGCACAACGGTATTCCTGAGCAACCACGTGGGTGAGGCCTGCTATTGCAACATAAACGGCATGCCCGGCGCATAGTATGGATCAACTTTTCAGCGACCCTACCCCACAAGTGTACCTACTCATTCAGGAGAGGCACAACAGATTCGCAGATACATCCCCTTAACAGCTGTGGATATTTTTGTGACTGATATCACACTTTATAATCATCACAGTGATAATACGTTCACTTTGTATTAACGCCGTTGGAACAGGCATACCGACATTGTGGTATTCTGAGCCATACCCCTCGCAGAATTGAGGGTATAACCCAAATTTTCTATGTTGCGGTTAAACGTTAACCGCAACGTATAACAATAATGCCCCAAAATAATTCGCATTGCAGGAAGCCGGCTAATCAGTGATTCCCATGGATGTTGCTGTGCAGCCCACGCCCCTGCGGCGCGAGGTATCAGGGTAGCAATGTCGACATGAAACAAGGAGTGACCCATGCAGGTCAGCAGAAGGCAGTTCTTTAAGATCTGCGCTGGCGGTATGGCAGGCACGACGGCGGCGGCACTGGGCTTTGCTCCAGGCGTAGCGCTGGCGGAAACGCGGCAGTACAAACTGCTGCGCACCCGCGAAACCCGTAATACCTGCACATATTGCTCCGTCGGCTGTGGGCTGTTGATGTACAGCCTGGGCGACGGTGCGAAAAACGCCAAAGCATCCATCTTCCACATCGAAGGGGATCCGGATCATCCGGTCAACCGTGGCGCACTGTGCCCGAAAGGGGCAGGCCTGGTGGACTTTATCCACTCTGAAAGCCGCCTGAAATTCCCGGAATATCGCGCGCCAGGTTCTGATAAATGGCAGCAAATCAGCTGGGAACAAGCCTTTGACCGCATCGCTAAACTGATAAAAGAAGACCGCGACGCGAACTTTGTGGCCCAAAACGCCGAAGGCGTTACGGTCAACCGCTGGCTCTCCACCGGGATGCTGTGTGCGTCTGCGTCCAGTAATGAAACCGGCTATTTAACCCAGAAATTTACGCGTGCACTCGGTATGCTCGCGGTCGACAACCAGGCGCGTGTCTGACACGGACCAACGGTAGCAAGTCTTGCTCCAACATTTGGTCGCGGTGCGATGACCAACCACTGGGTCGACATCAAGAACGCCAACCTTATTGTGGTGATGGGCGGTAACGCCGCTGAAGCGCACCCTGTCGGGTTCCGCTGGGCGATGGAAGCCAAAATCCACAACGGTGCGAAACTGATTGTGATCGATCCCCGCTTTACGCGTACGGCGTCAGTGGCGGATTTCTACACCCCTATTCGTTCAGGTACTGACATCACTTTCCTGTCAGGCGTATTGCTGTACCTGCTAACCAACGAAAAATATAACCGTGAATACACCGAGGCTTACACGAACGCCAGCCTGATCGTGCGTGAGGATTACAGCTTTGATGATGGCTTGTTCAGCGGTTATGACGCCGAAAAACGCAAATACGACAAGACCAGCTGGAACTATGAGCTGGACGAGAAAGGCTTTGCGAAGCGTGATACCACCTTGCAGCATCCGCGCTGCGTGTGGAACCTGCTGAAAGAGCACGTTTCCCGCTACACGCCGGACGTTGTTGAAAACATCTGTGGTACGCCGAAGGAAGACTTCCTGAAGGTGTGCGAGCTTATCGCCGAAACCAGCGCGAAAGACAAAACGGCGTCGTTCCTCTACGCGCTCGGCTGGACCCAGCACTCTGTCGGTGCGCAGAACATCCGTACCATGGCGATGGTTCAGCTGCTGCTCGGCAACATGGGGATGGCAGGCGGCGGCGTGAACGCCCTGCGCGGTCACTCCAACATTCAGGGTCTGACCGACCTTGGTCTGCTGTCTCAAAGCCTACCAGGTTACATGAACCTGCCAAGCGAAAAACAGACCGACCTGCAAACCTACCTCACAGCCAGCACGCCTAAACCGCTGCTCGAAGGTCAGGTGAACTACTGGGGCAACTATCCGAAGTTCTTCGTCTCGATGATGAAAGCCTTCTTCGGTGACAAAGCGACCGCGGAAAACAGCTGGGGCTTTGACTGGCTGCCGAAGTGGGACAAAGGTTACGACGTTCTGCAGTACTTCGAGATGATGCATCAGGGCAAAGTGAACGGCTATCTGTGCCAGGGCTTTAACCCGGTCGCTTCATTCCCGAACAAGAACAAGGTGGTTGAATCCCTGTCGAAACTGAAGTTCCTGGTGACGATTGACCCACTCAACACCGAGACGTCGACCTTCTGGCAGAACCACGGTGAGTCGAATGACGTTGACCCATCGAAGATTCAGACCGAAGTGTTCCGTCTGCCTTCTACCTGCTTCGCGGAAGAGAACGGTTCTATTGTGAACTCCGGTCGCTGGCTGCAGTGGCACTGGAAAGGTGCGGACGCCCCGGGCATCGCCATGAACGACGGTGAGATCCTGGCCGGTATCTTCTTACGCCTGCGTAAGATGTATGCGGCCGAAGGCGGCGCGAACCCGGAACCGGTGCTGAACATGACCTGGAACTACTCGACGCCGGAAAATCCAGCGCCGGAAGAAGTGGCGATGGAGAGCAACGGTAAAGCGCTGGCAGATGTTATCGACCCGGCCACCGGGACGGTGCTGGCGAAGAAAGGCGATCAGCTCAGTACCTTCGCGCACCTGCGTGATGACGGCACGACCGCCAGTGGCTGCTGGATCTTTGCCGGTAGCTGGACACCGAAAGGTAACCAGATGGCCAACCGCGATAACGCTGACCCGTCAGGTCTCGGCAATACGCTGGGCTGGGCCTGGGCATGGCCGCTGAACCGCCGCATTCTCTACAACCGTGCTTCCGCTGACCCGCAGGGTAATCCGTGGGATCCGAAGCGTCAGTTGCTGAAATGGGACGGCGCGAAATGGGGCGGTGTGGATATTCCGGACTACAGTACCGCCCCTCCAGGCAGCGATGTCGGGCCGTTTATCATGCAGCCTGAAGGGATGGGACGCTTGTTTGCTATCGATAAGATGGCGGAAGGGCCATTCCCGGAACACTACGAGCCGTTTGAGACGCCGCTGGGCACCAACCCGCTGCACCCGAACGTGGTCTCTAACCCGGCAGCCCGTATCTTCAAAGGTGATTTCGAGGCGCTGGGTAAAAAAGACAAGTTCCCGTATGTGGGCACCACGTACCGTCTGACCGAGCACTTCCACTACTGGACCAAGCACGCGCTGCTTAACGCGATCGCGCAGCCGGAACAGTTTGTGGAGATCGGCGAGAAGCTGGCGAACAAGCTCGGCATTGCCCATGGTGATACCGTGAAGGTCTCCTCTAACCGTGGCTACATCAAGGCCAAGGCGGTGGTGACCAAGCGTATTCGCACGCTGAACGTACATGGCCAGCAGGTGGATACCATCGGCATCCCGATCCACTGGGGTTATGAAGGTGTGGCGAAGAAAGGGTTTATCGCTAATACCCTGACGCCGTTCGTTGGTGATGCGAACACGCAGACGCCGGAATTTAAGGCCTTCCTTGTGAACGTGGAAAAGGTATAGCGGAGACGAATTATGGCTTATCAATCGCAAGATATTATCCGTCGTTCCGCGACCAATAGTTTCACCCCCGCGCCTCAGGCGCGGGACCACCAGCAGGAAGTGGCGAAGCTTATCGACGTGACCACTTGTATCGGCTGTAAAGCCTGTCAGGTGGCCTGCTCGGAGTGGAACGACCTGCGCGACGAAGTCGGTCACAACGTCGGGGTGTACGATAACCCCGCCGATTTGACCGCCAAGTCCTGGACGGTGATGCGTTTCTCGGAAGTGGAACAAAACGACAAACTGGAATGGCTGATCCGCAAAGATGGCTGTATGCACTGTGCGGACCCGGGCTGCCTGAAGGCGTGTCCGTCAGAAGGCGCTATCATTCAGTATGCCAACGGCATCGTCGACTTCCAGTCTGAACAGTGTATCGGCTGCGGCTACTGCATTGCGGGCTGTCCTTTCGACGTACCGCGCCTGAACCCGGAAGATAACCGCGTCTACAAATGTACGCTGTGCGTAGACCGCGTAAACGTCGGCCAGGAGCCTGCGTGCGTGAAAACATGCCCAACCGGCGCCATCCATTTTGGCTCCAAAGAGGATATGAAAACGCTGGCGGCTGAACGCGTGGGCGAGCTGAAGACCCGTGGTTATGATAACGCAGGTCTGTACGATCCCTCTGGCGTTGGCGGTACTCACGTCATGTACGTGTTGCACCATGCCGACAAGCCGAATCTGTATCACGGCCTGCCAGAGAATCCGGAAATCAGCGCCACCGTGAAGTTCTGGAAAGGGGTCTGGAAACCGCTGGCAGCGGTCGGTTTTGCTGCCACCTTCGCCGCAAGCATCTTCCACTATGTGGGTGTTGGTCCAAACCGCGCGGAAGAGGAAGACGATAACCTGCATGAAGAGAAAGACGAGGTGCGCAAATGAAACGACGTGACACCATCGTGCGCTACACCGCGCCGGAACGGATCAACCACTGGGTCACCGCCTTCTGTTTCATGCTGGCGGCGATAAGCGGGCTGGGGTTCTTTTTCCCCTCCTTTAACTGGCTGATGCAGATCATGGGGACACCACAACTGGCGCGCATTCTGCACCCGTTTGTCGGGGTCATTATGTTTGCCTCGTTTATCATCATGTTTTTCCGTTACTGGCACCATAATCTAATCAATCGGGATGATATCTTTTGGGCGAAGAATATTCGTAAGATCATCGTCAACGAGGAAGTGGGTGATACCGGGCGTTATAACTTCGGTCAGAAATGCGTATTCTGGGCGGCGATTATCTTCCTGGTCCTGTTGCTGGTGAGCGGCGTGATCATCTGGCGTCCGTACTTTGCGCCTGCTTTCTCAATCCCGGTGATCCGATTTGCGCTGATGCTGCATTCATTTGCCGCAGTGGCGTTAATTGTGGTTATCATGGTGCATATCTACGCCGCCCTTTGGGTGAAAGGCACTATTACCGCGATGGTGGAGGGATGGGTGACCAGTACGTGGGCGAAGAAACATCACCCGCGCTGGTACCGTGAAGTCCGCAAGACAACGGAAAAGAAAACTGAATGAGTATTCGCATAATCCCGCAAGATGAGCTGGGGTCGAGCGAGAAACGCACGGCGGAATATATTCCGCCGCTGTTATTCCCCAGACTCAAGAACCTGTATAACCGCCGCGCAGAGCGTCTGCGCGAGCTGGCCGAGAACAACCCGCTTGGCGATTTTCTACGTTTCGCCGCGCTGATTGCCCATGCGCAGGAAGTGGTGCTGTATGACCACCCGCTGCAAATCGACCTGACGGCGCGCATCAAAGAAGCGAACGAGCAGGGCAAGCCGCCGCTGGATATCCATGTTCTGCCGCGTGACAAGCACTGGCATAAGCTGCTGCACTCGCTGATTGCCGAGCTGAAACCGGAGATGAGCGGCCCTGCGCTGGCGGTCATTGAGAATCTGGAAAAAGCGTCTGAGCTGGAGCTGGAAGAGATGGCAAGCGCGCTGTTTGCCGCCGACTTTGCCCTGGTCAGCAGCGATAAAGCGCCGTTTATCTGGGCCGCCCTGTCGCTTTATTGGGCACAGATGGCGAGTCTGATCCCCGGTAAAGCACGCGCCGAGTACGGCGAAGCGCGCCAGTTCTGCCCGGTTTGTGGCTCAATGCCGGTGACCAGCATGGTACAGATCGGCACCACGCAAGGGCTGCGCTATCTGCACTGCAACCTGTGTGAAACCGAGTGGCACGTGGTGCGCATCAAATGCAGCAACTGCGAGCAGACCCGCGATCTGAACTACTGGTCGCTGGAAAATGAAAACGCGGCAGTAAAAGCGGAAAGCTGCGGTGACTGCGGAACCTACCTGAAGATTCTGTATCAGGAAAAAGACCCGAAAGTGGAGGCCGTCGCTGACGATCTCGCCACGCTGGTACTGGACGCGCATATGGAGCAAGAGGGCTTTGCCCGCAGTTCCATTAACCCGTTCCTGTTCCCGGGTGAAGGGGAGTAGTCTTCATACAGGCCCGGTTAGCGAATAGGCAGCCGGGCTTTTTTAATGTGAAAGCGCAGGGATGACGTGCAGTGGATCGTTAGCAATCGCACGGAGTAGCGCCTTTGCAGGGCCGGTGGGTGAACGTCGCCCTTGTTCCCAGTTACGTAGAGTATCGACGCTAACAGAAATTAAACTGGCGAATTTGCTTTGCGAGAGTCCGGAAGCCTGACGAATTTCTTTGATTTTCATCGCATCAATTTGAAAGGTCCGTGATGGCTGACGTTGACCTTCAGCAATCTCGTTCATTTGAGCCATGCTTTGCGTTAAACGCTCAAATAACAACTTATCCATTTACCACCCCTCATTAAGCTTTTTCAGAATCGCTTTCTCACTAGCTGACAGGTCATCTTTGATCCCTTTACGGTAAATCAGCAGCAATCTAATTTCACTGTTATGGATACGGTGATAATAAATCACCCTCACGCCACCCCGTTTCCCTTTGCCTCCAGCAAGCCAACGAATCTTTCGTAGGCCTCCCGTATGAGGGATCACGTCGCCGTGGTCGGGTTGCGTGGCAAGGAACACCTGGAATTCGTGATATTCAACGTCATCCAGAAGAAGTTTGACGTCTTACGTGAAGATTTCCGTTTCAATGAATAGCATTAAATATACGCCATTGGCTTATGGTAATAAATGCCTAATGTACGTCATTGACGTACCCCTCCTTGAATACGTTAGGGGGATACATCGAAGAATGCTACTTATTGCTCTGCCCGCGTTTCGTCTATGCGAGCCGCTTTCCAGAAGCGCAACGCGCCCCTACTCCTCTTCGTTACCACCCTCTTCAAACGCGCCAAACGGCTTCGCGGGGAGAACAATATAGGTTCCTTCAAACACGGCGCCTGCGGTGTCGTCACCAAAGAGTTCAACCTGCATCTGCACACGGGCTTTGCGACCACGGGCGAGACGGTCGAGATCGCCACCCAGCGCGCCTAAGTCTGCGACGGCACTCGGTTTGCCACTGATGGGACGGCTGTAGCGGATGTGCGCATCGGCAAGAATGATAGTGCCCCCAAGATGACGCTCGCGCAGCATCAGCCATATCAGACCCCAGCCGGTCAGCGTTGCAAGGGAAAAAAGACTGCCGGCAAACAGGGTGTGGTGCGGATTTTGATTGCCCACTTCCGGCATGGTGGTGATAAATTTCTGTCCGGTGTACTGCAGGATACGCACACCCATTTTTTCACTGAGCGGAATATGCTGATACCACGCCTGCTGCAGCTGCCCGCACCAGTCGCCGCGATGAAGGATATCGTCGAGCGAGGCGATGGGTTTGATCATCAAAAAGTGGCGGATTGGCGTGGTTTGCGGCGCGGTGATCTCACCTTCGTTCACAAATCCAAGCTTCGAGAAAAATTCCACGGCGTCTTCGCGAGCGCTACAGGTGACGCGTTTGACCCCTTCCTGACGGGCGACGGATTCGAGCGTCATCGCCATCAGCGTCCCCAGCCCTTTATCCTGCACGCTGGGGTGAACCGCCATAAAGCGGATTGAAGCTTCATAATCGGCATTGATATATAACCGCCCGACGGCGACCAGATTGCCCTCCTCATCCACCACCATCTGGTGATGGGCTAACGCGTCCCAGGCGTCGCGTTCAGACCCTTTCGGCTGATGTAAGGGCTTGCGCAGCATCTCCCAGCGGAACTGGTAATAGGCTTCTAACTCTTCTTCCGTTTGCGGTACTCGAAGGTGATACATAGCTGTACTCTCTCTTGTTACCCGCGGCCTTACCGCCAGTTGGCTCATACCTGGAGCCAGAATGTGACGGGGCCATCGTTCACCAGCGATATCTGCATATCCGCAGCGAATCGTCCGGTTTGTGTATTTATATTCTGTTGACGACAACGCTCAACAAAGTACGCGTAAAGGGCTTCTGCACGTTCGGGCTCAGCGCCTCTGGAAAAGCCAGGACGCATTCCGCGCCCGGTATCTGCTGCGAGGGTAAACTGGGACACCACCAGCACGCTGCCCCCGGCCTGCTGGACGTTGAGATTCATCTTTCCGTCCGCATCGCTGAAGATGCGATAGCCGAGCACACGCTCACATAAGCGGTTCGCTTTTTGTTCGTCGTCTTCCTTTTCGACACCTAATAACACCAATAGTCCTGGGCCAATTTCACCCGTCACCTCATCCTCCACGGTGACGCTGGCACGGGTTACGCGTTGAATCAATGCAATCATGGTTGGTCTGCTTCTTCTTGTTCTGCGGCTTCTTTGAGTTTGCGGTACTCCCCGAGAGTGACAGTTATTTCTGCACCAAGCAAGACGATGCACCAGGTCCAGTAGACCCAGACGAACAGAATCGGTACGACAGCGAGCACGCCATAAATCAGCTGATAGGAGGGGAAGGTCGTGATGTAGAGAGCGAACCCTTTTTTACCCAGTTCAAATAAAATTGCGGCGACCAGCGCGCCTGCCATGGCATCCCGATTGGGCACACGCGTGGTCGGTACCACGCTGTACAGTAGCCAAAAAGAGAGCCATGACAGGATTAACGGAAAGAGCCGCAGTACGTTATCTATCACCGTGTTGAGTTCGCTGGCCCAACGCAGGGAAAGCAAATAGGAGCTGATAGCAAGACTGGCCCCGGCAAGCAGTGGCCCGAGTGTGAGAATCATCCAGTAGACGGCAAAGGAGTACACTTTTGGCCGCACTTTTTTGCTACGCCAGATGGCGTTCAGCGCACTGTCGATGGCGTACATTAATAGCAGTGCGGTGACGATAAGCCCACACGCGCCCACTGCGGTCATCTTGCTTGAGTTCGCGACAAACTGTTCGATGTAGCGCTGAATGACATCACCCGTCGCTGGCATAAAGTTCGCAAAGACAAAATGCCGCAGCTGTACGCTGACTTCTGAAAACATCGGAAAAGCGGCGAACAACGCAAAAATGACCGCCACCAGCGGCACTAATGAGAGCAACGACACGTAAGCGAGATTCCCCGCCAGCGTGGTCATGTTGTCCTCATCAATGCGTTGCCAAAGCAGTTTTATCCATGCCCTGAACGGACGAGAATGATGTGATGCTTTTTGATGAACGTTTTTTAACATACCTGCTTCGCAAAATAGTTCGGTATCGTCTCTTTTCCGGTCACCAGAATAGAGGTGATACCTAACTGGTTAGCTCCTTCTATATTATCGGCATTGTCGTCGAAAAAGACCGCATCTGCGGCGGTAAAACCTTCGGCACGCAGAAGTTCCTGGTAAATTCGCGCTTCGGGTTTGCGCATCCCCATCTCCTGAGAGAGGTAGATTTTATCTGCTGCTGCGCGGATTTCCGGGTATTCATCCGGCCAGAAGGTGGTATGTAATCGGTTGGTGTTGGACAGGACCACCACGCGATGCCCCTGCTCACGCAGTTTATGCATGATGTCGATCACCTCGGGACGGAGGCCGACAAACACCGCCTGCCAGCCATGTGAAAACTGTTCATAGCTCAGCGGTAATTCCAGCTCATGGCAGATCGCCTGTGCAAACGCTTCGTCGCTGATCTCACCGCGCTCATGCTGACGGAAGGCCTCGCCCATCGTGAAATTCTGTTTAAGCGTGGCCAGCGGGACACGGCTGAAATCGCTCCAGGCCCCCAGCACGCGATTGAAATCGATATCGACGATGACATTTCCTAAGTCAAAGATATAAAGCATGTTTATCCCCTTCGCTCCGTGGAGAAATAACTGTAGCGGGAAAGATAAGCTTTGGCTATGCGCCAGATTCAGCTTAGAGAAAGAGAGCAAAAAACCCGGTGCGGTGGGAACCGGGCCTGACTGTCGGGGAGATTAGCCTGCCTGCTGTTCGTCGCTGGAACTGACTTCCACCAGCTCAACATGGCTGTTTCTGAGAAGGGTTTGCAATGCGGTGCCGGGAAGTTCATCGGTAAACAAGGCGGTCGCCTGGGAAACGTTGCCAATCTCGACGGCGGCGGACGCATGATATTTTGTATGATCGGCTGCCAGTAAAATATGGCGGGCGTGGGCCATCATCGTTTTGACGACGCTGGCTTCATTCACGTCAAACTCCATCATTGCACCGTCGGGTTCAATGGCCCCGACGCTGGTCACCAGGTAATCGGCCCGAAAACCGGAAACAAAAGCCGTGGCGGCAGGACCAATAATGCCGCCGTTATGCGCACGCAACGTACCGCCAGGTACCATCACCTCAAATCGCGGATTTTTATAGAGAATATGCGCGACCCGCAGACTGTTGGTGATAATGCGCAGATGGTTATGGTTCAGCAGGGCACGCGCCACATGTTCAACCGTGGTGCCAATGGTGATGAAAATCGTTGAACCGTCCGGGATATAATCCGCAATGGCTTCGGCGATCGCCCGCTTCTCCTCCGTCAGAGAGACTTCGCGCTGTTCAAACGCCGTATTCACCACGCTGGACGCACGACCCGCGCCACCGTGATGGCGCGTAATCAATCCCTGCTCGCTAAGCTTGCGAATATCGCGCCGCACCGTTTGCGTTGAGACATCCAACAGTTGTGCCAGTTCATCAATGTTCATATAGCCACGATCGGCGATCAATGTGAGCAGTTGATCGTGCCGTGGATTACCGGTCATTTCGGTAAGACTCATGGGCTGTCCTCTGAAAACCATCACGCCCCGCATTTTATACAAAAAGTGACAAAAAAGAGCGGGTTTGATCACAGTCAGGGATTCCTGCCCGTCCGCCGGGGCGGGTGCATTTCAGCGCCGCGACGGCGCTGGCGAAGCGGACCGCCTCCTGCACAGGCTGGTTCTGCGCCAGCCCTACCGCCAGTGCACCGTGGAAAACATCACCCGCGCCGGTGGTATCCACCACATCGATCGCAAACGCAGGCTGATGACACAGCGCGCCCTTTTCCAGCCAGTAGCAACCGTCTTTACCCTGTGTCACGTAAACATGTCCATTTGTGATTGTTTGTGCTTTTTTCAGGGCGCTTTCAGGCGCGTCAATCTGCGTCAGACGCCGCAGACCCGGGGCGGAAAAGGCGGCGTGATCGCTTAAGGCCACCAGCTCGGTAATCGCCTGCGGGGTGATATCGGCATCCAGAACCGTCGTGACCCCTTGCTGACGGGCCAGGGTAAATGCCTGTTTTGCGCCGTCATGCCAGCGAACGTCTGCCAGCACCACATCCCACTGCGAAAAGTCGATATCCTGCAACCAGTTCGCTTCCTCAGGGAGGTCCGGGCTTGGGTAGTTAGCAATGATCCGTTCGCCACAGGCATCGACCAACACCGCCGATTGCGAGGAGCGTGCCCCCTCAAACACCCGGGTAAAGCGCGTATTTACTCCCAGGGACTCCAGCTCCGCGAGGAGTCGGTTGCCCGTATCGTCATCGCCCACGCGCCCAATAAAGTCCACGTCGGCCCCCAGTTTTGCCGCAGCCACCGCCGCTGTAGCCGCCGGGCCACCGCCCACCTCCGTGTAATTGTTTGCCACATATTTGCCTCCCTCTTTCGGTAAATCAGCGAGATACCAGATGCGATCCAGCACGGTGATGCCAACACAAGCGATTCGAGCCATGGTGATTCCTTCCCTCAAATGAATGTGACCATTTTAATTTCATCAAATGTTTAAAAAGTGACCCATGTCTATTTTTTGACTATAAATTACAAATACGATCAAAAACAGACACCACAAACGCTCACGAATAGACAAACTGTGACAATAACGCATTAGCAGGAGAGAGGCATGTCAGTGATTGCATTTATTGGTCTGGGACAAATGGGCGCGCCGATGGCGAGCAATCTGCTCAAACAAGGTCATCCGCTTCACGTCTACGACGTTAACCCGCAGGCGGTTCAGGCGCTGGTCGAAAAAGGTGCGACGCCAGCCGCGACGCCTGCCGATGCCGCCAGAGGTGCGGAATTTATCATCACGATGCTGCCAAACGGCGATCTGGTGCATGCCGTGTTGTTCGGTGAGAACGGCGTGTGCGACGGCTTATCCCGTGACGCACTGGTCATTGATATGTCGACCATTCACCCGCTGCAAACCGACAAACTCATCGCTGAGATGGCCGATCGCGGTTTTAGCATGATGGATGCGCCTGTGGGCCGGACATCCGATCACGCTATTGCCGGCACGCTGCTTCTGCTGGCTGGCGGTACGTCGCAGCAGGTTGAACGCGCCACTCCGGTGCTGATGGCGATGGGGAACGAGTTAATCGAGGCAGGCGGCCCGGGAATGGGCATTCGCGTGAAGCTTATCAATAACTACATGAGTATCGCCCTGAACGCGTTATCCGCCGAGGCCGCCGTGCTGTGCGAAGCGCTGGGCCTCTCCTTCGATGTGGCGCTTAAGGTCATGAGCGGTACACCGGCGGGCAAAGGGCATTTCACCACCTCGTGGCCCAACAAAGTGCTGAAAGGCGATCTTTCTCCGGCGTTCATGATCGACCTGGCGCATAAAGATCTGGGCATTGCGCTGGACGTGGCTAATCAGCTGCACGTTCCCATGCCGCTCGGCGCAGCCTCTCGTGAAGTTTATAACCAGGCGCGTGCCGCCGGGCGCGGTCGTGAAGACTGGACCGCCATTCTTGAACAGGTTCGCGCATCCGCCGGGCTGAACAACCAACACTGATGAAGAAAAGGACTATTGCATGACGACGTACACCCTGAAAGATATCACCCGACCTTCCGGCGGTTTTTCCATGCTGGCGGTCGATCAGCGTGAAGCGATGCGCATGATGTTTGCCGCTGCCGGCGTGCCTGCGCCAGTGACCGATCGGCAGTTAACCGATTTCAAAGTCAATGCAGCGAAGATCCTCTCACCTTATGCCTCTGCGATTCTGGTCGATCAGCAATTCTGCTACCGCCAGGTGGTGGAGCAAAACGCGATAGCGAAAAGCTGCGCCATGATTGTCGCCGCGGACGCGTTTATTCCAGGCAATGGCATCCCGGTCGACAGCGTGGTGATTGATAAAAGTGTCGATGCACAGGCGGTAAAACGCGACGGCGGTAAAGCGCTCAAGCTACTGGTGCTGTGGCGTAGCGACGAAGATCCCGCGCAACGCCTGGAGATGGTGCACAACTTTAACCAGCTTTGCCATGCAAATGGTTTGCTCAGCATTATCGAGCCAGTAGTACGCCCGCCGCGTCGGGGCGATGTTTTTGACCGCGAGCAGGCCATTATCGAGGCGGCAAAAGAGCTGGGTGACAGCGGCGCGGATCTCTACAAAGTTGAGATGCCGCTTTACGGCAAAGGCACACAGCAAGCCCTGCTGAAGGCCTCGCAGACGCTGAATGAGCAGATCAATATGCCGTGGGTGATTCTCTCCTCCGGTGTCGATGAGAAGCTTTTCCCGCGTGCGGTCAGCGTAGCGATGCAGGCAGGAGCATCTGGCTTCCTCGCCGGGCGTGCCGTGTGGTCTTCCGTGGTGGGTCTGCCGGATACCGAAATGATGCTGCGCGATATTTCTGTGCCGAAATTGCAGCGTTTGGGTGAAATCGTCGACGAAATGATGGCTCGCCGCTAAAGAAGGACATAAACATGAAATGGTTTAACACCCTGAGCCACAACCGCTGGCTCGAACAAGAGACCGACCGCATTCTGGATTTTGGTAAAAACGCCGCCGTGCCGACCGGCTTTGGCTGGCTGGGCAACAACGGCCAGGTGCGAAGCGATATGGGCACGCATCTGTGGATCACCGCCCGTATGCTGCACGTCTACGCGGTAGCTGCCGGAATGGGCCGTCCCGGCGCCTATGCGCTGGTCGATCATGGCATTAAAACCCTGAACGGCGCGCTGCGCGATCCGCAGTACGGCGGCTGGTACGCCTGCGTCAATGATGAAGGCGTGGTCGATGCCTCTAAACAGGGTTATCAGCATTTCTTCGTCCTGCTGGGTGCCGCCAGTGCGGTCACCACCGGTCATCCTGATGCGCGCCCGCTGCTCGATGAGGCCATCGCCGTTATCGAGAAATATTTCTGGAGTGAACAGGAACAGATGTGCCTGGAATCCTGGGACGAAGCCTTCAGTAAAACCGAGGATTACCGCGGAGGCAACGCCAATATGCACGCGGTCGAGGCCTTTCTCATCGTCTATGACGTGACGCACGATCGTAAATGGCTCGATCGCGCCCTGCGCATTGCGTCAGTGATTATTCACGATGTCGCCCGTAAGGGTGAGTACCGTGTGAATGAGCATTTCGACACCGACTGGAACCCCATCCGCGATTACAACAAAGATAATCCTGCGCACCGTTTCCGTGCCTACGGCGGGACGCCGGGCCACTGGATCGAGTGGGGCCGTCTGATGCTGCATCTGCGCGCCGCGCTGGAAGCACGTTTTGAAACCCCTCCCGCATGGCTGCTGGAAGACGCGAAAGGGTTGTTCCACGCCACGATCCGTGACGCCTGGGCACCTGATGGCGCGGACGGGTTTGTCTATTCCGTGGACTGGGATGGTAAACCGATTGTACGTGAACGTGTGCGCTGGCCGATTGTTGAAGCCATGGGTACAGCCTATGCCCTTTATACCGTAACCGGCGATCCGCAGTACGAAGCCTGGTATCAGAAATGGTGGGATTACTGCATTAAATATCTGATGGATTACGAAAACGGCTCATGGTGGCAGGAACTGGATATCCATAACGAGGTGACGACCAAAGTCTGGGATGGCAAACAGGATATCTACCATCTTCTGCACTGTCTGGTGATCCCTCGTCTGCCGCTTGCACCAGGGCTTGCGCCTGCGGTCGCCGCCGGGCTACTCGACAGCCAGGCCCAATAACAATACTCCCGAAACGATGGAGATCTTATGACTACCCTACATGATGTAAACCTGACCACTCTCGACAATGGCTTTACGTTAAGCTGGCAAAACCGGCTTATTTTGGCCCATACCGATGACGCACCCTGCCTGTGGATCGGCACCGGCGAGGCGGATATCGAGATGTTTCGCGGCAACTTCAGTATCAAGGATAAGTTGAACGAGAAAATCGCACTGACCGAGGCGACCGTCACCCACCAGCAAAATGGCTGGGCGATTCGCTTTACCCGTGGCGATACGGTGAGTGCCACGCTGCTTGTCGGGGCAGACGATCGGGGCCGGCTTGAAATGAAGCTCAAAAATGACGCCGCCAGCCATAACCGCATCTGGCTGCGGCTGGCGGCAGAGCCTGAGGATCATATCTACGGCTGTGGCGAACAGTTTTCGTATTTCGATTTGCGCGGTAAGCCCTTCCCGCTGTGGACCAGTGAACAGGGCGTGGGGCGTAACAAACAAACCTATGTGACCTGGCAGGCCGACTGTAAAGAGAATGCGGGCGGCGATTATTACTGGACCTTCTTCCCGCAGCCAACCTTTGTCAGCACGCAGAAGTATTACTGCCACGTTGATAACAGCTGCTACATGAATTTTGACTTCAGCGCCCCGGCGTACCACGAACTGGCCTTCTGGGAAGATAACGCGACATTACGTTTCGACTGCGCGGAAACCTACGTCGATCTGCTGGAAAAACTGACCGGGCTGCTGGGCCGTCAGCCTGAATTGCCGGACTGGGTTTACGATGGTGTGACGCTGGGGATTCAGGGCGGTACCGACGTTTGCCAGCAAAAACTGGATACCATGCGCAAGGGTGGCGTGAAGGTAAACGGGATCTGGGCACAGGACTGGTCCGGCATCCGCATGACCTCGTTCGGCAAGCGCGTGATGTGGAACTGGAAATGGAACAGCGAGCTTTATCCGCAGCTGGATGAACGCATTCCGCAGTGGAAGCGCGAAGGCGTGCAGTATCTTTCCTATATCAATCCGTACGTCGCCAGCGACCGTGACTTGTGCGAAGCGGCGTCTGAACGCGGGTATCTCACCAAAGATGCAGAGGGGAAAGATTACCACGTTGAGTTTGGTGAGTTTTATGCAGGCGTCATTGATCTGACGAATCCCGAGGCTTACGCCTGGTACAAAGAGGTCATCAAAAAGAATTTAATAGAACTCGGGTGCGGTGGCTGGATGGCCGACTTTGGTGAATATCTGCCGACCGACACCTTCCTGCACAACGGCGTCAGCGCTGAGATTATGCATAACGCCTGGCCTGCGCTGTGGGCAAAATGTAACTACGAAGCACTGGAAGAGACCGGCAAGCTCGGGGAGATCCTGTTCTTTATGCGGGCAGGTTATACCGGCAGCCAGAAACACTCCGTGATGATGTGGGCAGGCGATCAGAACGTAGACTGGAGTCTGGACGATGGTCTGGCCTCGGTGATCCCGGCGGCGCTGTCCCTGGCGATGACCGGGCACGGTCTGCACCATAGCGACATTGGCGGTTACACCACGCTCTTTGAGATGAAGCGCAGTAAAGAGTTGCTGTTGCGCTGGTGCGATTTCAGCGCCTTTACCCCCATGATGCGCACCCACGAAGGCAATCGCCCCGGCGATAACTGGCAGTTTGACAGCGATGCTGAAACCATCGCCCATTTCGCCCGTATGACAACCGTCTTCACGACCCTTAAGCCTTACATCAAAGATGCCGTATCCCGGAACGCCAAATCTGGCCTGCCGGTGATGCGCCCCCTCTTCCTGCATTACGAAGATGACGCCCATACCTACACGCTGAAATATCAGTATCTGTTTGGCCGCGATCTGCTGGTTGCGCCTGTGTATGAAGAGGGGCGCAGCGACTGGACGCTCTATCTGCCGCAGGATAACTGGGTCAATGCCTGGACCGGAGAACGCTATCAGGGAGGCGAAGTGACTGTTGCTGCGCCTCTGGGTCAACCCCCGGTCTTCTGGCGCGAGCAAAGTGAATGGGCCGAACTGTTTGGCCGCTTACGTCAACTCTGATAAGGCTCGCCCGCAGGGAAACCTGCGGGCAGACGGAGAATAATAATGAGTCAACATACATCCGATCCGGCAACCCTACGACTGCCGTTTAAAGAAAAACTCGCCTACGGGATGGGCGATTTAGGGTCCAATATCCTGTTGGATATCGGCACTCTGTACCTGCTGAAGTTTTACACCGATGTGCTGGGTTTACCGGGCACATATGGCGGGATTATCTTTTTGATTGCCAAATTCTTTACCGCCTTCACCGATATGGGCACCGGCATTATGCTCGACTCGCGGCGCAAAATCGGGCCAAAAGGCAAGTTCCGCCCGTTCGTACTTTACGCGGCGTTTCCGGTGACGCTGCTAGCTATCGCCAACTTTGTCGGCACGCCGTTTGAGGTGACCGGCAAGACGGTGATGGCCACGGTGTTGTTCATGCTGTATGGCTTGTTCTTTAGCATGATGAACTGTTCCTACGGCGCCATGGTGCCCGCCATCACTAAAAATCCTGACGAGCGCGCCTCGCTGGCTGCATGGCGACAGGGCGGCGCAACGCTGGGCTTGCTGCTCTGTACCGTGGGCTTTGTTCCGGTGATGAACCTGATTGAGGGGAACGACCAGCTCGGGTATATCTTTGCCGCGACCCTCTTCTCGCTGTTCGGGCTGTTCTTTATGTGGTGGTGCTATCGCGGTGTGAAAGAACGCTACGTGGAGGCACAGCCGGCGCATCCGACGCAAAAACCGGGGCTGTTACAGTCGTTTCGGGCGATTGCGGGTAACCGGCCGCTGTTTATTCTGTGCATCGCCAACCTGTGTACGCTTGGCGCATTCAACGTCAAACTGGCGATTCAGGTTTACTACACCCAGTACGTTCTTAACGATCCTATTTTGCTCTCCTATATGGGCTTTTTCAGCATGGGCTGCATTTTTATCGGGGTCTTTATGATGCCCGGTGCGGTGCGTCGCTTCGGCAAGAAAAAAGTCTATATCAGCGGATTGCTGATATGGGTGGCAGGCGATCTCCTTAACTACTTCTTTGGCGGCGGTTCGGTCAGCTTTGTTGCGTTCTCGTGCCTGGCCTTCTTCGGCTCCGCGTTTGTGAACAGCCTGAACTGGGCGCTGGTGTCGGATACGGTCGAGTACGGCGAATGGCGCACCGGTGTGCGGTCGGAAGGGACGGTCTATACCGGTTTCACCTTCTTCCGCAAGGTGTCGCAGGCGCTGGCGGGCTTTTTCCCCGGCATAATGCTGACGCAAATCGGCTATGTGCCGAATGTGGTGCAGTCGGCAGGGACGGTTGAAGGATTGCGGCAGCTGATCTTCATCTACCCCAGCCTCCTCGCGGTGATCACCATCGTGGCGATGGGCTGTTTCTATAACCTCAACGAAAAGATGTATGTCCGTATCGTTGAAGAGATAGAACAGCGTAAGCGTCCGGCCTGAATGAACTGTCATAGCGCTCTCACGAGCGCTACGAGGATCGACTATGAATCACACTCCTGATCCGTTAACCCTGAAACTGAGCCTGCGTGAGAAGTGCGCCTATGGGATGGGCGATTTTGGCTCAAATCTGATGCTGTGTATCGGCACGCTGTATCTGCTGAAGTTTTATACCGATGAGCTGGGCCTGCCTGCTTTCTATGGCGGTATTATTTTTCTGGTCGCCAAGTTCTTCACCGCATTTACCGATATGTTGACCGGCGTGCTGCTGGATTCACGGCGTCGTATTGGTGCCCGGGGCAAATTCAGGCCGTTTATTCTCTATGCTTCGGTTCCCGTCGCGCTGGTGGCGACGGCGCAGTTTATGGCGAATGATTTTAACCTGACGGTAAAAACCGCCCTCGCCACCGTGCTGTTTATGCTGTTCGGGTTGTTCTACAGCCTGATGAACTGCTCTTATGGCGCGATGGTCCCGGCGATCACTAAAAACCCGAACGAGCGGGCGCAGCTGGCCGCGTGGCGTCAGGGGGGCGCCACGGTGGGCTTACTGCTGTGCACGGTGGGCTTTATGCCCATTCAGGCACTGTTTGTCAGCCAGCCGTCGCTGGGCTACCTCGTGGCGGCCCTGCTGTTTGTCACCTGCGGGCTGTTCTGCATGTGGTGGTGCTACAGCGGGGTGAAAGAACGCTACGTCGAGGTTTCACCCGATCACCATAAACCCAGCATTGTGAAATCCTTCTGCGCCATCTTTCGCAATCCCCCCCTGCTGGTGTTGTGCATCGCCAATCTCTGTACGCTGGCGGCGTTTAACATCAAGCTCGCCATCCAGGTCTATTACACCCAGTACGTGCTAAACGATATTCATCTGCTGTCGTGGATGGGATTTTTCAGCATGGGCTGCATCCTGGTGGGCGTTTTCCTCGTGCCCGGCGCGGTAAAGCGTTTTGGTAAGAAACAGGTCTATTTGGGCGGGCTGGCGCTGTGGGCCGTAGGCGACGTGCTGAATTTCTTCTGGGGGAGCAGTTCCACCACGTTCGTGTTCTTCTCCTGCATGGCCTTTTTCGGCACCGCCTTTGTTAACAGCCTGAACTGGGCCCTGGTGCCCGACACCGTGGACTATGGCGAATGGAAAACCGGGATTCGCGCCGAGGGATCGGTGTATACCGGGTATACCTTTTCTCGCAAAATTTCCGCCGCGCTGGCCGGTTTCCTGCCGGGCATCATGCTTACGCAAATTGGCTATGTTCCGCATGCCGTTCAAAGCGCCGGCACGCTGCTGGGATTACGTCAGCTGATCTTTCTTTGGCCCTGTGGGCTGGCCATTATTGCGGCGATTACCATGGGACTGTTTTATAAACTCAACGAAGCGCGCTTCGCTTTTATTATTGAGGAGATAAGCAAACGGAAGAATAAAGTGGGCAACGTCACGCCCCTGAATAACGAGAAAGAAGCGTCACCCGTCACTCTATAACAATAAATTCCGCCGGTATTCCCTTCCTGTTCATCAGGAAGGGCGGCCTTTCTGTACCTGACACATGGAAGAATTATGAAAAAAATAGCGACAGTACTCCTCGTTTCGTCTGTGTCTGGCTCTGCTTTTGCGGGTGCCTATGTCGAAACGCGTGAAGCCTACAACACCGCCTCTGAACGCCATGAGGTGATCCTGCGAGCCGGTTATAATTTTGATATGGGCGCGGGACTGATGTTCACGAACGCCTATGACGTGGGGAAGTGGGATGAAATTAAGCACAGCTATAACGAAATCGAAGGATGGTATCCCCTGTTCAAACCGACGGCCAAACTCACTTTTCAGCCCGGAGGATTAATCAACGACAGTAAAGATGGTTCGGGGGGCGCCCTTTATCTGGATACCAACTATAAATTTGTCGACTGGTTTAATCTGACCTTTCGTTATCGCTATAACCATAATAATTATGATACGCCTGACTTTAACGGCGAGATGGATAAAAACGATACCCATGAATTTGCCAATTACTGGAATTTCACCTTAACCGATTCGTTGTTTTATACCTTTGAACCGCACTTTTTCCAGCGGGTGAATGATTACCACAGCAAAAACGGCAGGGATCATCACTGGGAAATTACCAACAAGTTTAGCTATAAAATCGACCGGAACTGGCTGCCCTATATGGAGCTGCAGTGGCTGGACAGATGGAATGATTACCATCGCGAGCAGTACCGTATCCGCCTGGGGTTACGCTATTCGTTCTAATAAAAAAGCCGCTGATTTCAGCGGCTTTTTGCGTTCCGGGTGAGGTTTACGCCCACCCGGTATACGGCGTCTTTTCAGGCGTCGTATTAGTCTTTGCTACCACGGCCCGCACGTTTACGGTCGTTCTCGGTCAGGTGACGTTTACGAATACGTACAGAAACCGGCGTAACTTCTACCAGTTCGTCGTCATCGATAAACTCAAGTGCCTGCTCAAGAGACATTTTCTGTGGTGGAACCAGCGTGGTCGCTTCATCAGTACCGGAAGCACGCATGTTGGTCAGTTTTTTACCGGTCAGGCAGTTTACAGTCAGGTCGTTAGAACGGCTGTGAATACCGATGATCTGGCCTTCGTATACTTCTGCACCGTGACCCAGGAACAGCTTACCGCGATCCTGCAGGCTGAACAGGGCGAATGCCACTGCTTTACCCTGGCCGTTAGAGATCAGCACGCCGTTCTGGCGCTGGCCGATTTCACCCGGTTTAACATCATCGTAGTGGCTGAAAGTGGAGTACAGCAGACCGGTACCGGAGGTCATGGTCATGAACTCGGTACGGAAGCCGATCAGGCCACGCGCTGGGATCAGGTAATCCAGACGGATACGACCTTTGCCATCAGGGATCATGTCTTTAACATCACCCTTACGCTCACCCATCGCCTGCATCACAGAACCCTGGTGCTGTTCTTCGATATCCAGCGTCACGTTTTCGAACGGCTCTTGCAGACGACCGTCGATCATACGGTTGATAACTTTCGGACGGGACACAGCCAGTTCGAAGCCTTCACGACGCATGTTTTCGATCAGTACGGACAAGTGCAGCTCGCCACGACCGGATACACGGAACGCGTCCGCATCTTCGGTTTCTTCAACACGCAGTGCAACGTTGTGCACCAGCTCTTTGTTCAGGCGGTCAAGGATCTGACGAGAGGTAACGTATTTACCTTCTTTACCACAGAACGGAGAGGTGTTGACGTTGAAGAACATGGTAACAGTCGGTTCATCAACGGACAGCGCTGGCAGGGCTTCGACGTTTTGCGGATCGCAAAGGGTGTCGGAGATGTTCAGCTCGCCAAGACCGGTGATCGCGATGATGTCGCCCGCTTCGGCTTCGGTGGATTCAATACGCTCCAGACCGAGGTGAGTCAGTACTTTACCGACTTTACCGTTACGCGTTTTACCTTCGCTGTCGATAACAGTGACTTGCTGGTTAGGCTTCACTTTACCGCGTTTGATGCGACCAATGCCGATAACGCCAACGTAGTTGTTGTAGTCGAGCTGGGAGATCTGCATCTGGAACGGACCGTCAAGGTCAACGCTTGGTGCTTTTACGTGGTCAACAATCGCCTGGTACAGCGGGGTCATGTCTTCCGCCATATCAGTGTGGTCGTTGCCCGCGATACCCATCAATGCAGATGCATAGATGATTGGGAAGTCGAGTTGCTCGTCGCTTGCGTCAAGGTTAACGAACAGGTCGAAGACTTGATCCACAACCCAGTCAGGACGCGCGCCAGGACGGTCAACTTTGTTGATAACCACGATTGGCTTCAAACCATGGGCAAACGCCTTTTTGGTTACGAAGCGCGTCTGCGGCATTGGGCCATCCATTGCGTCAACGACCAGCAGAACGGAGTCTACCATTGACATTACACGTTCAACTTCACCACCGAAGTCGGCGTGCCCTGGGGTATCAACGATGTTGATACGGTAGTCATTCCATTTGATAGCGGTGTTTTTAGCGAGGATGGTAATCCCACGCTCTTTCTCCAAATCGTTGGAGTCCATCACGCGTTCGGTGGCTTCAGCACGTTCATTACTGAAAGTACCGGATTGCTGCAGCAGCTTATCAACCAGGGTAGTTTTACCATGGTCAACGTGCGCGATGATGGCGATATTACGCAGATTTTCGATCACAACTTTGCCTCAGGCATTAGAAATAGCGCGTTATTGTACACGGATTAATCGCAGGACTAAACAGGATCACAAACATCCTCCGCAAACAAGTATTGCAGAGTTGCTTTGTGATCGCTTTCACGCAGCGTTAAAAGTGCACTTTAACGTAATTTGCACCAATATGGTGCTCAACGATCACGCTGAAGCACTATACTGGTGCAAGATGACTCTCGTGGTGCAGCTCAATTGCACTATGACGTGCATGATAACGCCTTTTTGGGGTGATTTAAAAGTTGGCACAGATTTCGCTTTGTAGAAATACAGAAAAAATATGGCAGCACAGCCGATTTGAAGACCTCGTTACCACGACGACAATGACCAATCTGGAGAGTTAAGTATGTCCGCTGAACACGTTTTGACGATGCTGAACGAACATGAAGTGAAGTTTGTTGATCTGCGCTTCACCGATACCAAAGGTAAAGAACAGCACGTCACAATTCCTGCTCATCAGGTAAACGCCGAGTTCTTTGAAGAAGGCAAAATGTTTGACGGCTCCTCCATTGGTGGCTGGAAAGGCATTAACGAATCTGACATGGTTCTGATGCCAGACTCTTCTACTGCGCTCATTGACCCGTTCTTCGAAGAGCCTACGCTGATCATCCGTTGCGACATCCTTGAGCCAGGCACGCTGCAGGGCTACGACCGCGATCCACGCTCCATCGCTAAACGCGCTGAAGAGTACCTGCGTTCTACCGGCATCGCAGACACCGTTCTGTTTGGGCCTGAGCCAGAATTCTTCCTGTTCGACGACATTCGTTTTGGTGCATCTATCTCTGGTTCTCACGTGGCTATCGATGACATCGAAGGCGCATGGAACTCCTCCACCAAATACGAAGGTGGTAACAAAGGTCACCGTCCTGGCGTGAAAGGCGGTTACTTCCCGGTTCCTCCGGTCGATTCTTCACAGGACATCCGTTCTACCATGTGTCTGATCATGGAAGAGATGGGCCTGGTTGTTGAAGCGCATCACCACGAAGTGGCGACCGCTGGCCAGAACGAAATCGCTACCCGCTTTAATACCATGACCAAAAAAGCGGATGAGATTCAGATCTACAAATACGTTGTGCACAACGTGGCGCACCGTTTCGGTAAAACCGCGACCTTCATGCCAAAACCAATGTTTGGCGATAACGGTTCCGGCATGCACTGCCACATGTCTCTGTCCAAAAACGGGACTAACCTGTTCTCTGGTGACAAATATGCGGGTCTGTCTGAGCAGGCGCTGCATTACATCGGTGGTGTTATCAAGCACGCTAAAGCGATCAACGCCCTGGCGAACCCAACCACCAACTCTTACAAGCGTCTGGTCCCAGGCTACGAAGCCCCGGTCATGCTGGCGTACTCTGCCCGTAACCGTTCTGCTTCGATCCGTATCCCGGTGGTGGCGTCTCCAAAAGCTCGTCGTATCGAAGTGCGCTTCCCGGACCCAGCAGCTAACCCATACCTGTGCTTCGCAGCACTGCTGATGGCAGGCCTGGACGGCATTAAGAACAAGATTCACCCAGGCGAAGCCATGGACAAAAACCTGTATGACCTGCCGCCAGAAGAAGCGAAAGAGATCCCACAGGTTGCCGGTTCTCTGGAAGAAGCCCTGAACGCGCTGGATGCAGACCGTGAGTTCCTGACGGCTGGCGGCGTGTTCACCGATGAAGCTATCGACGCTTACATCGCGCTGCGCGTAGAAGAGAACGACCGTGTGCGCATGACGCCGCACCCGGTTGAGTTCGAACTGTACTACAGCGTTTAATGAAGAATGAAAACTCTGCACGATGTGTCGTGAGAGTTTAAAAACCAATGGATTTCTTGCTACAGCAAGGCGGCAATTGAGTGAGTCCCTGGGTGCTTACATCAGTAAGTGACCGGGGTGAAGGAAAGCGGCCAACACAGCGGTAGCGAGAAAGACGCAGGTTTTAGTTGCCGTGGAAACTTTTAGCCCATCTCCGGATGGGCTTTTTTCTCCACCAACCACCTGTTCTGACGCGCTTTTTACAACGAAAAAGCTATACTGCACTAAAATAGTGCACCCTGCTCCAGGAGACTGCTGAATGGCAACTGGCACGCTGCCCGATGCTGGGCAGATCCTCAATTCTTTAATTAACAGTATCTTGCTGGTCGACGACGAGCTGGCGGTTCATTACGCCAACCCGGCTGCCCAACAGTTGCTTGCCCAAAGCGCGCGAAAATTGTTCGGCACCCCGTTACCTGAACTGTTGAGTTACTTTTCACTGAATATTGGCCTGATGCAGGAAAGCCTGCAGGCCGGGCAAGGCTTTACCGACAATGAAGTGACCTTAGTTATCGACGGGCGCTCGCATATTCTGTCGCTGACAGCCCAACGCTTACCCGAGGGGATGATCCTGCTGGAAATGGCGCCGATGGATAACCAGAGACGTCTGAGCCAGGAACAGCTCCAGCATGCGCAGCAAATTGCTGCACGCGATCTGGTGCGTGGTCTTGCCCATGAGATTAAAAACCCGCTGGGAGGGTTACGCGGCGCGGCACAGCTTTTAACCAAAGCGTTGCCGGACCCTTCTCTCGCGGAATATACCAATGTGATTATTGAGCAGGCCGACCGCCTGCGTAATCTGGTTGATCGCCTGCTTGGGCCACAGCAGCCGGGCATGCATATCACCGAGAGTATTCATAAAGTCGCCGAGCGGGTGGTGAAACTGGTTTCGATGGAGCTGCCGGCAAACGTCACACTCATTCGTGATTACGATCCTAGCCTGCCGGAGTTACCGCACGATCCCGATCAGATAGAACAAGTACTGCTAAATATCGTGCGTAACGCGCTGCAGGCCCTGGGGCCAGAGGGCGGCGAGATTGTCCTGCGTACCCGTACCGCCTTCCAGCTGACATTACACGGCGTGCGTTATCGCCTGGCAGCAAGAATAGACGTGCAGGATAACGGGCCAGGCATTCCACCGCATCTTCAGGATACGCTCTTTTACCCTATGGTGAGCGGTCGCGAAGGCGGCACCGGGCTGGGATTATCGATTGCCCGTAATTTGATCGACCAACATGCCGGAAAAATTGAATTTACCAGTTGGCCGGGTCATACCGAGTTTTCGGTTTACCTGCCAATTAAAAAATAAAGGTGACGACGATGCAACGAGGGATAGTCTGGGTAGTCGATGATGATAGCTCCATCCGCTGGGTGCTCGAACGTGCACTGACGGGCGCAGGGTTAAACTGCACGACGTTTGAAAGCGGCAGCGAGGTCCTCGACGCGCTCATCACTAAAACACCGGATGTCCTGCTTTCGGATATCCGGATGCCGGGCATGGACGGGCTGGCGCTGCTCAAGCAAATCAAACAGCGCCACCCTATGCTCCCGGTCATCATAATGACTGCTCATTCCGACCTGGATGCCGCCGTCAGTGCTTATCAACAGGGTGCCTTTGATTATCTGCCTAAACCCTTTGATATCGATGAAGCCGTCGCGCTGGTAGAGCGAGCCATTAGCCACTATCAGGAACAGCAACAGCCGCGCAACGCGCCCGTATTTGGCCCCACCGCCGATATTATTGGTGAAGCCCCTGCAATGCAGGATGTGTTTCGCATCATCGGACGTCTGTCGCGCTCATCCATCAGCGTGCTGATTAACGGGGAGTCGGGGACCGGGAAAGAGCTGGTTGCCCACGCGCTGCACCGCCACAGTCCTCGCGCCAAAGCGCCCTTTATCGCCCTGAATATGGCCGCGATCCCGAAGGATTTAATTGAATCGGAACTATTCGGTCACGAGAAAGGGGCGTTTACCGGTGCGAACACGATTCGCCAGGGCCGTTTTGAGCAGGCCGATGGCGGTACGTTGTTCCTCGATGAAATCGGTGATATGCCCATGGATGTGCAAACGCGTTTGCTGCGTGTGCTGGCTGACGGGCAGTTTTATCGCGTAGGCGGTTATGCGCCGGTCAAAGTGGACGTGCGCATTATTGCCGCCACGCACCAGAATCTTGAGCAACGCGTTCAGGAAGGAAAATTCCGCGAGGATTTATTCCACCGCCTGAATGTGATCCGCGTGCATCTGCCGCCGCTGCGTGAGCGTCGTGAAGATATTCCTCGCCTGGCGCGCCACTTCCTGCAGGTTGCCGCGCGCGAACTGGGCGTCGAAGCTAAGCTGCTGCATCCGGAAACCGATGCCGCGTTGACGCGCCTGGCCTGGCCGGGCAACGTGCGTCAGCTAGAGAATACGTGTCGCTGGCTCACCGTGATGGCGGCGGGACAAGAGGTGTTGATTCAGGATTTACCCAGCGAACTGTTTGAAGCCACCGTTCCCGAAAGCAACCACGCCGGGCAGGTTTTACCGGATAACTGGGCCACGCTGCTGGCGCAGTGGGCCGATCGGGCGCTGCGTTCCGGTCATCAAAACCTGCTCTCAGAAGCGCAACCTGAAATGGAACGCACCTTGCTGACGACCGCGCTGCGGCACACACAAGGCCATAAACAGGAAGCAGCTCGCCTGCTGGGCTGGGGGCGAAATACCCTGACACGCAAGCTGAAAGAGTTGGGTATGGAATAGTCATGATTCCCCGGGGTAACCCGGGGAAGCGGTCAAATTACGCGTGAGAACTGCTGTAAGCGGGCTTTCTGACGCAGGTAAGCATCGAAGCACATGCAGATATTGCGAATCAATAAGCGGCCTTTAGGCGTCACCTGTATGCCCCTCTCCGTCACGTCCACCAGCCCGTCTTTAGCCAGCGGGGCGAGCAATTTAAGATCTTCCGCGAAATAGTCGACAAAGCGAAGCGCCCATTGTGCTTCCACGCTCGCAAAATCGAGGCGGAAGTTGCAGATGAGCGCCTTGATCACATCACGGCGAATACAGTCATCCCGGGTTAACGCGATACCGCGCCACAGCGCATTACCGGTCTCGTCCACCTGCTGATAATAGCGCTTCAGCTCTTTCTGGTTCTGCGCATAGCAATCGCCCAGCATACTAATGGCGGAGACGCCCATCCCCAGTAAATCGCTGTCGCCCTGGGTGGTGTATCCCTGGAAGTTACGATGCAGCACCCCTTCGCGCTGGGCTATGGCCAGCTCATCGTCCGGGCGGGCAAAGTGGTCCATCCCAATAAACTGATAGCCGGTATCCGTCAGCGACGTGATGGTTTCCTGCAGGATATCCAGCTTTTGCTGTGCGGACGGCAGATCGGCATCCTTGATTTTACGCTGGGCGGCAAAGAGCGTCGGCAAATGGGCGTAGTTGAACACGCTCAGGCGGTCGGGATTAAGCTCAGCAACGCGCTTAAGGGTGAAGGCAAAGCTCTCCGGCGTCTGTTTGGGCAAACCATAGATCAGGTCAATGTTGGTCGACGTAAAGCCGATCTCGCGGGCGTGGTTGAGTAGTGCGAAGATAAACTCTTCGTCCTGCTCACGATTCACCAGCCGCTGAACCTCTTTATTGAAATCCTGGACGCCCATGCTCAGGCGATTAAAGCCTTCGCTACGCAGGTGATCCAGCACATCCAGCTCGATTTCACGCGGGTCAACTTCGATCGAAATTTCTGCATCGTCGTTAAAATCAAAATGCGTGCGAAGCAGTGACATCAGGCGGCTGATTTGCGCTTTGTTCAGATAGGTTGGCGTACCGCCGCCCCAGTGCAGTTGGCTGACGTGGCGCCCGGCAAAGAGCGGTGCACGGTGCAGGATCTCCTGTTCTAAAGCGTCCAGGTACTGATCGGCTTTATGCTGCTGACGGGTCACAATTTTATTGCAGCCGCAGAAGTAGCAGAGCTTGTGGCAGAACGGAATGTGAACGTAGAGCGACAAGGGACGCTCAGGATAGCGTGAGACTGCCTGCACGAAATCGGCGTCACCAAAGGTTTCCGCAAACTCCAGCGCGGTGGGGTACGAGGTATAACGCGGCCCGGAATAGTTATACTTCTGGATTAGGGCCAAATCCCAGTCGATAGTTGGTACAGACATGCTCACTCCTTCCGTTGGTGTCGCGTTCGTATACGGCGGCCCGGTTTGACGCTATTGCGCGTCAGCGCTCGGGTGCGCAGCCACTTCTGTCGCCGCGACAACCGCCGTAGTTTAACGAATAACCACACCAGATAACATATAACCGGAAGGGTTATAAGCAGGACTATCGTCCCTGCCGGGTGCAAATGTTAGTTTCCACCCTTCAGAAGACGCATCATATCTTCCTGTTTTTCTTCTTCTTCGTCTTCTTCGTCGTCATAGGATAGACCCAACGTCTGCATCAGCTCATCGATGCGATCCAGTTTGGCATCAACCCAGGATTGCTCTTCAGCGCTCAGCGGTTGACCTTGTTCAAGACGTTCCAGCAGCGCGTCCAGGCGCTCATCATTCTCCAGCATATCCAACTCAGCCTGCGGTGAAAGCATAGGTTTCTCGCTCTTTGGTTTGTGCTGCTTAGTAACCGGGGTGTCTGTCACGCCCAGAGGAATGGGGGTTTTGCTGCCGATGCGGGGATCTTTCTGTTGGCTGCTTTTGTTGGAAGAGCCTGACGGACCGCTGCTTTTTGCACGGGAGCCAGCGGAATGACCACTGTGCTTTTTCGCACGTTTACGGTCACGTGCTTCCTGGTCGAGTTCTTCACGTGTTTTGCGGTGCGCTTTTGCAGGGCGTTTAGCGCCTGCAGCAGAGGTCGGTTTTTTCATGATGTTTTATCTTTAAGCCGTTTTATTCAGTATAGAATTGCGGCGAAATCTAGCAGAAAGCAAGCAAAGAAAAAAGGCGACAGAGCAATCTGTCGCCTTTTTTCCTGACTCATAACCCTTAACGGGCCAGACATTCCTTGTTTGCCAGCAACCAACCCTGTTTATCCTTTGGCTACTATCATCCGTGATACGGTTCCCTTTCCTGTTTAAACGCCTCCAGGCGCTTGTCATCCTGACAATCCTGAGTCTTCGCCTCCTGGCGCTCCTGACCCTCGTCCTTAAGTCGTTTTCCTGATGGCATCCTCGCCTTGGCCATTACTTTACCTTGTTCACTTAAACAGACAAGCAACCAAAGCGCACAAAAGATGATTTTAAGATAATTACTCAAAATTAACGCTATGATTTAATTAGCTTTGTCCTTTTTATGGCCTGCGTATATTCCTAAATGTCTCAGGGGTTTTATGGCTAATGTCTTACACGTTACAGGGTTTTAACCTACAACGCCCGAACGATGGGAAAAGCCTTTTGCTGGCATTCAGGTATAATCCCCCCAATTACGAATTTTGGAGACGACCACGTGACTACCTGGAACTATCAACAGACGCATTTTGTCACCAGCGCGCCTGACATTCGCCACTTACCCTCCGATACGGGTATAGAGGTGGCCTTTGCTGGACGCTCCAATGCGGGTAAGTCCAGCGCACTGAATACGCTCACCAACCAGAAAAGTCTGGCGCGTACGTCTAAAACGCCTGGCCGTACCCAGCTGATTAACCTTTTCGAAGTCGCCGATGGCAAACGTCTGGTGGATTTACCGGGCTATGGTTTTGCGCAAGTTCCGGAAGAGATGAAAATCAAGTGGCAACGCGCCCTGGGTGAGTATCTCGAAAAACGCCAGTGCCTCAAGGGGCTGGTGATCCTGATGGATATCCGCCATCCACTCAAAGATCTCGATCAGCAGATGATCGCATGGGCAGTCGATAGTGAGATTGAAGTGCTGGTGCTGCTGACGAAAGCCGACAAACTGGCGAGCGGTGCGCGCAAGGCGCAGGTCAACATGGTTCGTGAAGCGGTGCTGGCGTTCAATGGTGATGTGCAGGTTGAGCCTTTCTCATCCTTGAAAAAACTGGGCGTGGATAAGCTGCGTCAGAAACTGGATAGCTGGTATAACGACCTGGAACCGGCTGTAGAAGCCGAAGAAGAGTAAGCATAAGCGCGGCAGAGTCCGCGCTTTTTTATTGCCGATTTTTTCTTTGCCGCAATAAAAAACGCCCCAGTCATAACTGACTGGGGCGGCTAAAATATTCAGCCAAATCCGATTACGTGAAGTAAAAGGTCTGAAAGATAGAACATCTTACCTCTGTACCCTACGTCGTTAACTCTACTCTTTTTTTATCGCTGGACAAAGCACTTTTTGTAGTTTTTTTTCACTCTTTACATAGGGAAATCTAATGATCGTCACAAAAAGTTCTTAGTTATGTTGCTTACTTACATAAAAAGCCCTTTATTCATCGAACACTTAGTGAGCTTGATCCCAGTTTTCACCAGACCCTACTTCCACCAGCAACGGCACGTCCAGCTTCATGCTGTTTTCCATGAGTTCGTGGATCTTTTTCGAGACCTTCTCCACGTCATCTTTGTGCACTTCGAACACCAGTTCATCGTGAACCTGCATGATCATACGAACACGTGGTTTGTCCTTTTCCAGCCAGGCATCAACGGCGATCATGGCGCGCTTGATGATATCTGCGGCCGTACCCTGCATCGGGGCGTTGATAGCGGCACGTTCCGCACCGGCTCGACGCGCTGCGTTACTGGATTTGATGTCCGGTAAATAGAGGCGGCGGCCATCCAGCGTTTCGACATATCCCGTCTCTTTCGCCTGCGCTCGGGTGCGCTCCATATACTCCAGCACGCCAGGGTAGCGCTCAAAGTAGAGGTCCATATACTTCTGCGACTCTTTACGCGGAATGTTCAGCTGGCGTGAAAGGCCAAACGCGCTCATCCCGTAAATCAGACCAAAGTTAATCGCTTTTGCGCTTCGACGCTGTTCATTTGTCACGCTGTCCAGCGGCAGGCCAAAGACCTCTGCAGCCGTTGCCCGGTGGATATCCTTCCCTTCCGCAAAAGCGGTGAGCAGGCCTTTATCACGCGAAAGATGCGCCATAATACGCAGTTCGATTTGCGAATAGTCGGCAGAGACAATGAGGTAATCCTTTGGCGCAATAAAGGCCTGGCGAATGCGTCGGCCCTCTTCATTACGCACCGGAATGTTCTGCAGATTCGGATCGGTTGACGACAAGCGTCCGGTCGCGGCCACGGCCTGATGATAGGAGGTATGGACTCGCCCGGTTTTCGGGTTAATCATCAAGGGTAACTTATCGGTATAAGTGGACTTGAGCTTTGCGAGCCCGCGATACGACAGAATTACTTTCGGCAGCGGATAATCCAGAGCTAGCTCTTCAAGTACTTCTTCCGAGGTCGACGGGGCACCGCCCGGCGTTTTCTTCAGCGGCTTAATACCCTGCTTTTCGAAAAGAATCGTTTGCAGCTGTTTGGTCGACGAGAGGTTGAACGGCTCACCGGCAATCTCGTGCGCTTTCTGTTCCAGCTCGTTCAGACGTAATGCTATCTCTTCAGAGTGTTTGTGCAAGACAACAGGGTCAATATTGACCCCATTACGTTCGATGCGAGACAGCACCGGAACGAGCGGCATTTCGATATGCTCAAAGACGTTCCGCGGACCGTCCAGCTTTTGTAATTTTGGCCACATTTTCAAATGCAGCTGCAGGGTGACATCGGCATCTTCCGCCGCATAGTGACCCGCTTCTTCAAGGGCGATCTGATTGAACGTCAGCTGATTTTTGCCTTTACCGGCAATCTCTTCAAAGGTGACGGTTTTATGCTTGAGCCAGCGAGTAGAAAGCGAATCCATATCATGGCGACCCGCAACGCTGTCGAGAATGTAGGATTCCAGCATGGTATCAAACGCGATACCGCGCAGCTCAATGTCATAGTTTTGCAGGATGCCACGATCGAACTTAAGGTTTTGCCCAACCTTAAGCACCTTGTCATCTTCAAGGATCGGTTTCAGCAGTTCGAGCACGCGTTCACGTGAAATCTGAACGGGTGCATCCAGATAGTCATGTGCAACCGGCACATAAGCCGCGACGCCAGGTTCGATGGCAAAGGAGAGCCCGACCATATTCGCGGAGATGTTATCCAGGCTGTCGGTTTCCGTATCGAAGGCGAAAACAGGAGCTTTTTTGAGTTTCTCAATCCATGCAATGAGTTGCGCTTCATCGAGAATCGTTTCGTAATGTTCAGAAGAGAGTGCAGACACTTCTTCTTCAACCTCGTTTTCTGCCTCGATGACCAGCGTTTCCTGCGGCTTCGCTGCAGGTTTGGCACCTTTAGCCTGCATCCACTTACCGGCTTCAATATCGGTAATCCAGCGCTTAAATTCATAGTGCCTGAACAGGCTCAGCAGCTCATCATCAGCAGGTTGTTGCACTTCCAGCTGGTCGCAGGTCAGTTCCAGCTCAACATCCGTTTTGATGGTCGCCAGTTGATAAGAGAGGTAGGCGACCTCTTTATTTTGTTCGAGCTTCGCGGCCATGGTTTTTGCGCCACGGAACGTCAGACCCGCAATTTTATCGGATTCAGCATATAGCGTATCTAATCCACCCAGACCTTGCAGTAAGGCCTGCGCGGTCTTCTCGCCTACGCCCGGTACGCCCGGGATGTTATCGGATGAATCGCCCATCAGAGCCAGGAAGTCGATGATGAGCTCTGGCGGCACGCCATATTTGGTGGCTACCTCTTCCGGACCGAGGATGGTGTTGGTCATGGTGTTGATAAGGGTAATGCCTGGCGTCACAAGCTGCGCCATATCTTTATCACCTGTACTGATCAGCACAGGACGACCCAACTTTTCTGCCTCGCGGGCTAAGGTGCCGATAACGTCATCAGCCTCCACGCCAGAAACGGCGAGTAAAGGCAGGCCCATCGCTTTAACCATGGTATGCAGCGGCTCAATTTGAGCACGCAAATCGTCCGGCATCGGAGGGCGATGAGATTTGTAGTGTTCGAAAAGCTCATCGCGGAAGGTTTTCCCTTTCGCATCAAAGACGACGGCGGCATGTGAGGGCTTGTACTGAAGAATGAGGCTACGCAACATGTTCAGCACGCCATACATCGCGCCGGTAGGCTCCCCTGCGCTGTTGGTCAGGGGAGGAAACGCATGATACGCCCGATACAGGTAAGAGGAGCCGTCGACGAGAATAAGCGGGTTTTCTGGGATCTGAACCATAATGTCCGTGCCTTTTATCAATTTATGGACAAAGGATGCCACAGACGAGCAAAAACATCAGTTTTTCGCGCTGAATTCAGGCAAAGATTTTGCGATCGTCGAGATCCCTCGCAAATGCAATCTGTGGATAAGTTTGTGCATACTTTCATTTCATATGAATAATCCTGCCATCCCCCCAGCGATAAAAATAAATTTAATCTTATTTATCAGCGAAATAAGAAAGGATCGAGAGGTTATATTCTCTATTGATGACTATTTACTCTATGTGGATATAAGATATCTCTGTCAGACCAATTTAGACAATTACTCTGTGTCAGCGCTGCACTGATGCCCGATCGCAGGGAAAGCCCACCTTCTCTTTATGCTTTTCTGATAAAATCAGCGCCCTGCGTCTGCGGCATGACCGCCGAACACCAGTTAACCACTTGAAATTATTGATTATGTCCAGACTGCTCGCCGCTATAACACTGTTTACCAGTATCATGTTGACGATCCTTTTGACCATCGTCTGTTCCATACCCATTATCGCGGCCGGTATCCTCAAAATACTTCTCCCTTTCCCACTTATCTGGCGTGGCATATCCGCATTTTGCAACGGGATGATGTATTGCTGGTGCGAAGGACTGGCGGCGTTATTACACCTTAATCCACAGCTAAAATGGGATGTCGAGGGGCTGGAAAACTTGAATAAGAGCAACGGGTATTTGCTGATCTGTAACCATCATAGTTGGGCGGATATCGTGGTGCTCTGCGTTCTTTTTCGCAAACACATTCCGATGAACAAATACTTTTTGAAGCAGCAACTTGCCTGGGTCCCTTTTATGGGACTCGCCTGCTGGGCGCTGGATATGCCCTTTATGAAGCGCTATTCACGAAGTTATCTTATTCGCCACCCGGAACGCCGCGGTAAAGACGTTGAGACGACACGTCGCTCCTGCGAGAAATTTCGCGCTCATCCTACAACGATTGTGAATTTTGTCGAAGGGTCTCGTTTTACGGAAGAGAAACGGGTCGGGACGCGATCGCCTTTTAAACATTTGCTGGCCCCAAAAGCCGCAGGGATTGCAATGGCGCTTAATGTATTGGGAAAGCAGTTCGATAAATTACTTAATGTCACCCTCTGTTATCCCGAAAACGATAACACGCCTTTTTATGACATGTTGAGCGGCAAGGTGACGCGTATTGTCGTGCGGGTTAATTTGGTTACGGTGGATGAGGCGCTGTACGGCGATTACATTAACGATAAGAATTTTAAGCGTCGATTCCAGGGCTGGTTAAATGCGCTGTGGAATGAAAAAGATATGCAGATTGAAGGCATTAAATCAGCCTATAAAAACGCCGGTCATTGACCGGCGATTCATGTTTACTTCTTCTCGACCAGGTATTTTACCGTGTCTGAATACTGCTGGACAAAGATGTCCATGCTGCTGGTATCCATACCCTGCATATTCAGCTGATATTTGCCGTTAACAAACATCGCCGGAACACCCTGCAGCTGCAGGTCAGCGGCAGCTTTTTCCTGCTGTGCAACCAGGGATTTCACAACGAAGCTATTCCACGCTGCGTCATAATCTTCGCCTTTAACACCTGCATCGACAAAGACTTTACGAATATCTGCCGTGGTTTGTACAGTCTGGGTTTTCTGAATCGCTTCAAACATTGGCGCAGTCACTTTATCTTCCACGCCCAGCGCGATAGCCACTGCCCACGCCTGAGTTAAATCTTTACCCAGAGGGCCAAGGAACTCGACGTGATATTTCGTCATTTTGACGCCTTCAGGCAGTTTTTTCTTCACGTTGTCAGAGACATGTAAAACCTCTTCAAACTGATAGCAATGAGGGCAATAGAACGAGAAGAATTCCAGCACCTGAGGTTCACCTGTTACGGGCTTTTCCAGCGTGGTGAACTGCTTGCCATCAGTAAACTGTGCAGCAGAAGCGCTAAATGCCAGAATCATTCCTGCCAGCGCCAGCCAAATTTTTTTCATGATCAACTCTCTCCTGGGTGTTTCCGATTAATACATTGGCGTTAATTTCAGGGGAGGCTCCTGTAGAACCTTTACCTGCTCAATAAAAGTGGTGGTCTGGTTACGCCAGTAATCTTCCCCGGTCAGCCACGGGAAGTTTCTGGGAAAAGCGGGATCGTCCCAACGCCTGATTATCCATGCGAGATAATATACATACCGCATGGCGCGTAAAGGTTCAATCAAGGCGATTTCATCTGAATTAAACGGGCTAAACTCTTCATAGGCTTCAACAATGGTTTCAAGCTGCATACGTTGTTCAGCTTTGTCGCCATTTAATAGCATCCAGAGATCCTGAACCGCAGGCCCCATACGGGCATCGTCCAGATCCACAAAGAGTGGGCCATCGCGCCAGAGAATATTACCGGCATGGCAATCCCCATGAAGGCGCAGCATATCAGCCTTATCATTCCAGCGGCTGGTCACCGCAGCGATAAGTTTATCTGTCGCTTTCAGGAAATTATCTTTCAGGGGAGCCGGTATGAGTCTGGAGGTTTCGAAGAGCTGACGCGGTTCGATTAAATATTCCTGAATGCCCATCGTAGGCCGGGCTTTAAAGGCATGCGCGCGACCGGTCTGATGAATACGCCCCAGGTAGCGGGCAACCCACTCCATCTGATCAATGTTATCCGCTTCGAACTGACGGCCACCGAGGCTTGGAAAAACCGCGTAATAATAGCCCTGGTGCGTGAGAAGCGTTTGATCGTTGAATTTTACAGGCGCGGCAACAGGTACCTCGTTATTGACGAGTTCATGCGCGAAATCGTGTTCTTCCTGAATCTGCTCTGCAGACCAGCGCTGAGGGCGATAAAACTTTACGACAAAACGCTGACGATCCTCATCCTGAAATTGATAGACGCGGTTTTCGTAGCTGTTTAAAGGTGTGAGCCCGGAATCCACCCGGATGCCCTGTTCAAACAGCGCATCCATAATGATATCCGGGTGTAATGTCTGGAAAGTAAAAGCCTGGTCGTTCATCCGATCATCCGGAAATTATACGAATGATTCAGGATATCATTTCAGAGCGATTTCGGTGGCTCCGCTTACAAGGTTTTACTCTTTAATTACGCCACGGGCGCGAAGCAATGCCGTTTTGAAGTCTTCTTCATAATCTTTCTGAATACCAGGAATGACCGCATCCTTTGAAGAATCGCGCATTTTCAGATGATAGATCAGAATGTCATCAGAAAGGTCGGTCAGTTCGCCGTCATAACCTGACTCTTTCGCCAGTTTCTGTAAAAATTGCATCAGATTCAGTTCTGGCTCTTTTTGCCAGGCGGGCTGGAGGAGTTCAATGACTTCATTCAGACGTTTACATTTCATGGTGGTGCTCCTTTCTGTGAGAGGGATACGTTATCAGGGTCAATCCCACATTAAAAGAGGCGATATTAGTGAATCAGTGCCAGCAAATTACCGGGGTCATTCTCGCAGGCGGTCGGTCAACCCGTATGAGCGGGGAAGATAAAGGGTTGCAGTACCTTAATGGTAAGCCTCTTTGGCGCCATGTTGCCGACAGGCTTGAAGGTCATGTGACGAATATTGCCATCAGTGCTAATCGTAATATCGCGATTTATCAGCAAAGTGGCTATGCCGTCTATCAGGATACCCTTGTCGATTTCCCCGGACCGCTCGCCGGTATGCTCGCTGTAATGCAACAATCCATGGATGAATGGTTTCTTTTTTGCCCCTGCGATGTTCCTTTTATTCCCGACTGTCTTGTCGAAAGACTGATTGGCGCACGACAAGATGCTCCCGTAGTCTGGGTACATGACGGAGAGCGCGATCACCCAACGATTGCCTTGATCCATAAAGGTTTAATGAACAATATTCATGACTATCTCGCTGCAGGAGAGAGACGCGTAATGATGTTTATGCGTCAGGCTGGAGGCCATTCCGTCGATTTTAGCGATCATAAAGCCGCGTTTATTAACGTCAACACCACGGCAGATTTGCAGTTACTTCAGGGGAAAGTATGACACCAGTTCTGGCTATCGCCGCCTGGAGCGGCACAGGAAAAACCTCTCTTTTGAAAAAGCTCATTCCGGCGCTTTGTAGTAAGGGTATTCGCCCGGGATTAATCAAGCATACCCACCATAATATGGATGTCGATAAACCCGGTAAGGACAGCTATGAATTGCGTAAAGCCGGCGCGGCTCAGACGATGGTGGCCAGCACACAACGATGGGCATTGATGACTGAAACGCCAGAAGAACGGCCGCTCAATCTGGGCTGGCTGGTAAGCCGCATGGATCATTCTGCGTTGGATCTGGTTTTAGTTGAGGGATTCAAACATGAGGACGTGGCGAAGATTCTGCTGTTCAGGCGCGATGCGGGTCATGATGTCAGTGAATTAACCATGGATCAGCATGTTATTGCCGTAGCCAGCGATGTCGATCTCTCGTTATCAGTGCCTGTACTGGATCTGAATAATATAGAAGGCATCGTGGATTTTATAGAGGAGTGGATGGCAAGCCAATAGGCTTGTTTTTTACTCGTCAG
>NZ_JAIWPG020000013.1 GCF_020532665.2 Lelliottia sp. WAP21 | reverse complement strand
AAAGCCCTGAGTTAACGCTCAGGGCTTTTTTCATATCTGCCATTTAATTATTGCTCAATTAGCAAAAATCCTCTGCATTTAACGCTCTTTTTCTGCATAACAGCAGCAGCGATAATTCTCCTCAGTTAACAATCATTATGAATAACGAGGATTACATGACTATCCCTGCACTGGGTCTGGGCACTTTCCGCCTGAAAGACGACGTTGTTATCGCATCGGTAAAAACCGCACTTGAGCTTGGCTATCGCGCAATTGATACGGCGCAGATTTATGATAACGAAGCTGCCGTAGGACAGGCTCTCGAAGAGAGCGGCGTAGCGCGCAGCGAGCTTTTCATCACCACCAAAATCTGGATTGAAAATCTCAGCAAAGATAAGTTGATCCCGGCTCTGAAAGAGAGCCTGGAAAAACTGCGTACCGACTATGTCGATCTGACGTTGATCCACTGGCCATCACCGAACGATGCCGTGTCAGTCGAGGAGTTCATGCAGGCATTGCTTGAAGCGAAAGAGCAGGGCTTAACGCGTGAAATAGGTATTTCTAATTTCACCATTCCGCTGATGGAAAAAGCCATTGCCGCCGTGGGGGCAGAAAACATTGCAACCAATCAGATTGAACTCTCTCCCTACCTGCAAAACCGCAAAGTAGTGGACTGGGCAAAACAGCACGGTCTCCATATTACCTCTTATATGACACTGGCTTACGGTAAGGCCCTGAAAGATGAAGTCATTAATCATATTGCAAAGAAACATAATGCAACAGCCGCGCAGGTGATTCTGGCATGGGCGATGGGTGAAGGTTACGCTGTGATCCCATCCTCAACCAAACGTGAAAACCTGGCCAGCAATCTGTTAGCCCGGGATCTTCAACTGGACGCCGAAGACAAAAAAGCGATCGCTGCCCTGGAATGCAACGATCGTCTGGTCAGCCCTGAAGGTCTGGCGCCTGACTGGGATTAAGACCGCTCCTGCCCTTTGTCGCTTTAAACCCTCATACAGCTCCTTTGGGAGCTGTTTTTACATACTCACTCAGGAAGTCGATAAAGGCGCGTATGCGCGTACTGACCGCTCTGTCACTGTAATACACCGCGCTAAAAGGCATCTCTACCGGCAGACGTTTATCCGCCATTAACTCCACAAGTTCACCGCGTGCAATTTCTTTATCAATCATATAATCGGATAAACAGGCGATCCCGTTCCCTTCGAGACAAAGCTGCTTCAGGGTCTCCCCACTGTTAGAGGATAATCCACAGCGGATTTCATGTAGCTGCCCGTCATGACACGCCACCGGCCAGGTATTCAGCGATACCGGTTCAGTGAAGCCCAGGCACAAATGCTGCTTCAGTTCTTCAACCGTCTCAGGTTGACCAAATTGGGCAATATACTGTGGTGAAGCAATGATTTTGCGGTAGCTGGTGAATAACGGGCGGGCACGTAAGCTCGAGTCCGTTAAGGTACCTGCGCGTATCGCCACATCGACCTTACGCTCAATCAGGTTGATAAAGGTTTCAGACGAGACCAGCGATAAAGTCATCTCCGGATAACGTTCGCGAAAGGGCTTAATCAACGGCATCAGGAAATGCAGCACAACAGGCGTGGCGGCATCAATTCGCAATAATCCACGCGGTGTATTGCGCGTTTCCATGATTTCCGTTTCTGCGGCGGCCATTTCCTGCAATATTGACTGCACGCGGCGAAAGTAGCGCTCGCCTTCTTCTGTCAGACTCAATTGCCGGGTGGTTCTATTAAGCAAACTCACACCCAGCTTCATCTCCAGCTTTTTAACCGAACGACTCACCGCTGAGTTCGCCTGCGCTAATCGCTCTGCCGCCCGGCTGAAACTGCCACTTTCAACCACGGCGACGAAGATTGCCAGTTCCTCTGAAGTTGCTTTCATTATTGCACCACCTGCAAAATTCAATTGATACTTTGACCATTTTTGTTATTTAAACACCGGCGCATACTGCCTGTCATCTTAATCCTGATGAGACGGAGTATTTTATGCCACTGGCGCTTCTTGCCCTGACGATCAGTGCCTATGCAATTGGCACGACCGAATTTGTTATCGTAGGTCTGGTTCCTGTTATCGCGAATCAGCTGAGTATTACCCTGCCTTCCGCAGGCCTGCTGGTCTCGATTTATGCCCTGGGTGTCGCTATCGGGGCCCCTGTTTTGACGGCGCTGACCGGCCGTTTTCCGCGTAAACAGCTCTTAATGGCGCTGATGGTCCTGTTCACGGCCGGAAATCTTCTGGCATGGCAGGCACCGGATTATTCAACCCTGGTCATAGCACGCCTGCTCACCGGCCTTGCGCATGGTGTCTTTTTCTCTATCGGTTCAACCATCGCGACAAGCCTGGTACCCAAAGAGAAAGCCGCTTCTGCCATTGCCATCATGTTCGGTGGTTTAACCGTCGCGCTGGTTACCGGGGTTCCGTTAGGCACATTTATCGGTCAACACGTTGGCTGGCGTGAGACATTCCTGGCCGTATCAATACTGGGTGTGGTAGCGCTGATGGCGACGCTGATACTCGTACCGTCGAACATTCCCGGGCGGGCAAGTGCCAGCCTGCGCGACCAGCTGAACGTGCTGACACATCCTCGCTTGCTGCTGATCTACGCTATTACAGCGCTGGGCTACGGTGGGGTATTTACGGCCTTCACCTTCCTGGCACCCATGATGCAGGATCTCGCCGGCTTCTCGCCGACAGCCGTGAGCTGGATCTTGCTGGGATACGGTGTTTCGGTGGCGATTGGCAATATCTGGGGGGGTAAACTTGCGGATAAGCATGGTGCCGTGCCTGCCCTGAAGCTTATCTTTGCGGCGCTGGTTGTCCTGTTGATGATCTTTCAGTTCACCGCTTCCATTCAGTATGCGGCGCTCGTAACCGTTCTGGTGATGGGGATCTTCGCGTTCGGCAATGTGCCCGGACTGCAGGTGTACGTGGTACAGAAAGCGGAGCGGTACACGCCAAATGCAGTGGATGTCGCCTCGGGTCTTAATATTGCCGCTTTCAATATCGGCATCGCCCTGGGGTCTGTCATTGGTGGGCTGACCGTCGAGCACGTTGGGCTAACGCAAACGCCATGGATTGGGGCGATTATCGTTCTGGTGGCGCTGGTGCTTATAGGGCTCAGCGGTCGCCTTGATAAAACTGCTCAGGTGAGGGCAGGGTGAGTGACCTCAATGTCCGCTTACAAATGAGATGAGGTTTCTGAGTAATTGCGTTGAAAGTATGACCTGAAAACCCTATAACAGTAAGACCCGTTCGTTTTCCGGACGGGTTCATGTATAGAGGCCGTTTCTAAAAGTGCGAAAAAATACCTATGCCATGCGTTACATTGCCGGACAACCTGCGGAGAGAATATTGCCTCCGGGGTCGTTTGCGAGCATTGGCCAGGCATTGCCCGCCGGTGCACCGTTAAGCAGTGATGAGAAAATTCGCGTGCTGGTGTGGAACATCTTTAAGCAACAGCGCGCAGAATGGTTATCCGTACTGAAGAACTTCGGTAAAGATGCCCACTTAGTCCTGCTGCAGGAAGCGCAAACCACCCCTGAACTGGTGCGATTTGCGACAACAAACTACCTGGCTGCGGATCAAGTGCCTGCCTTTGTTTTGCCTCAGCATCCTTCAGGTGTTATGACGCTGTCAGCCGCGCATCCCGTCTATTGCTGTCCGCTGCGTGAGAGAGAGCCTATCCTGCGCCTGGCGAAATCAGCCTTAGTTACCGTCTATCCTTTGCCGGACAGCCGCTTACTGATGGTCGTGAACATCCACGCCGTTAACTTCAGTCTGGGTGTTGATGTTTACAGCAAGCAGCTGCTCCCCATTGGTGACCAAATCGCTCATCACAGTGGGCCTGTCATTATGGCCGGGGATTTTAACGCCTGGAGCCGCCCGCGCATGAACGCCCTGTATCGTTTTGCGCGTGAGATGACCTTACGCGAGGTGCGTTTCACCGACGATCAGCGACGTAAAGCCTTTGGTCGTCCTCTCGATTTCGTCTTCTATCGTGGTCTGAACGTACATGAAGCCTCAGTACTGGTTACCCGTGCTTCCGATCATAATCCGCTACTCGTTGAATTCAGTCCCGGCAAGCCTGGCTAATAGTAAGTCAGGTCTGCCGTGGGGCAGACCTGAGTCGGTGAGGTGCTGCCCTTTAATTTTCCAACACAAAAAGGACAGTACGATGACAACACAACAATCCACGCATCATGACAACGTAGAGAAGCAGTTCGGATCTCAGGCAAAAGCGTATTTGACGAGTGCCGTGCATGCCACAGGCCGCGATCTGGAACGCCTGAGTGCGCGTCTGGCCGCATTCCCCGATGCATATCTGCTTGATTTGGGATGTGGGGCGGGCCACGCCAGTTTTGTCGCCGCAGGCCGGGTGGCCCAGGTGACCGCCTATGACTTATCGAGCCAGATGCTGGAGGTGGTGAATGCTGCTGCCACGGAGAAAGGCCTGCATAACATCACCACCCGGCAGGGCTATGCAGAATCGTTACCTTTTGAGGATGAATCCTTTGATGTGGTGATCAGTCGCTATTCCGCGCATCACTGGCATGATGTCGGCCGGGCATTGCGTGAAGTGAAACGCGTGCTTAAGCCTGGCGGAATTTTCATCATGATGGATATTATGGCGCCTGGCCATCCGGTGCGTGATATTTGGTTGCAAACAATAGAGGCGCTGCGGGATACCTCCCATGTTTGTAACTACTCCAGCGGGCAGTGGTTCTCGATGATAACGGAGTCAGGGTTAATTTCCCGCTCACTGGTTACAGACCGTCTGCCACTCGAATTTAGCACGTGGATAGCGCGTATGCGTACGCCTGAGGTGTTAAGCCGCGCGATCCGCCTGTATCAGGAAAGCGCCTCTGCGGAAGTGAAGGCCTATTTTGAACTGCAGGAAGAGGGTTCTTTTACCAGTGATACGATCCTGGCAGAGGCACAAAAAGCGGAATAAAAAAAAGCACCGGGAAACCGGTGCTTTTTTGATATGGACTGTGCTATCAGGAATCTGGCGTAGAGTTGTTCTTCACAAACAACGTCAATTGATCGCCCGGTTGCAGATTGCCGGTATCGTTATTCCAGCGCATCACATCTTTGATGTTTACGCCGTGCGTTTTCGCGATACTGGACAGCGAATCACCCTTACGTACACGATAGGTAATGCTATCGCTGTTACGTGCAAGACGCTGTGCACTGCTGCCTGCACCCACGGTCAGATTCTGACCCACTTTCAGCGTTGAGCCGCGCAGATTATTCCACTGCTGCAGATCTTTTGCCGTCACGCCAAGACGTGACGCAATCCCTGAAAGCGTATCACCTGAACGAACTTTATAGCCACGGCTGGTCATCGGCGACGCATCGGCAATCAACGTTGACTGAACGGCTGCAATCTCACCTGATGCTAAAGACTCACGTAACTGGTCTGCATGTTTCTGCGGCACCAGTACATACTGTGGTCCGCTTGCGCCCAGTGTAGAGCCCTTAACGCCTGCGTTAAAGGTCTTCAATTTCTTAACAGAAATACCTGTCATATCAGCAACCTGTTTCATATCAACCGGGCTGCTGAGGCTGACTCTTGCCAGGGCACGACTTTCGTCGGTCGATGGCAACTGTACCCCGTAGCGTTTGCTATTTTTGAGAATATCACTCAAAGCCAGCATTTTCGGGACGTAAATCTTGGTTTCCTGTGGCAGTGAGAGCGACCAAAAATCGGTGGGTTTACCCCGTGCTTTATTCGCTTTCATTGCCTTCAGTACACGACCTTCACCGCTGTTATACGCTGCGACAGTTAACAACCAGTCGCCGTCAAACATCTTATTCAGACGTTGCATCATGTCGAGGGCTGCCGTTGTTGAGGCGACAACATCTCGACGCGCATCGTAGCTGCGGGTCTGTTTCAATCCATAATTGCGCCCTGTGCTCGGAATGATCTGCCAAATACCTGCGGCATTGGCGCCAGACGTTGCGTGTGGGTCAAAAGCGCTCTCCACTATGGGTAGGAGTACCAGCTCCATCGGCATGTTACGTTTCTTAACTTGCCCGGCTATCCAGTACATATACGGCTCTGCCCGTAAAGTTACATCGTGGAGATAGCTCTTATTTCTTAAATACTTTTGTTTCTGATCGCGAATCCGGCTGTTCTCCGGAATCCCCATCTTCAGCTCGTCGCTAATAGAGGCCCACAAGTCTTGATCCTGCGCGAACGATGTCCCATCGTCCATCCATCGCGCCTGACTTATAAACTTCCCTGCTTCCCCTTGACCAGCTGCAGAAAGGCTCTGTGCGTGCTGTTGGACATTACCAGCGTTCTGAGACGACTGGCACCCAACAAGCAGGACTGAGGCGAGTAATATCGCTTTTGCCTTCATGTGTGTGTCAATAGTTGCTTAAAAGACGAGCGATGATAACGGTGAAATTTTGAAAAGGCAACCCGCAATTATCTGAAGTTATCTTTCTTTGACCTTAACCATGCGAATCGCTCTTCAGGTTGTTGCAAAGATGTTTCTTGGTGAATTTTATTAATTAAATCAACATCATCAGTTCGTAAAAATAAATTTATTTTACGTTCATTTTTCAGAATTACGGGCAGTGTATTTTGCTTTTTTACCCGTAACTCATTCACTTTGTGGTAATAATCCTGAATCGCTGGATCCTCAGGAAGAATGCTCTTCGAAAACTTCATATTTGCTAATGTGTATTCGTGTGCACAACAAATTAACGTTTCCTCCGGGAGCGCATTAATTTTCTGGAATGATTGATACATCTGCACCGGCGTACCTTCAAACAATCTACCGCAGCCCCCGGAGAACAGGGTGTCACCGCAGAAAAGATAAGGGAAATTAAAGTAACTGACATGTCCCAAAGTGTGACCCGGTGTGGCAAATACAGAAAAATGCCACCCCTGTATGAGAACATTCTCACCATCTTCGACTATGCGGGTTGCCCCCTTATCTTGTGTCTCTTTGGGGCCATACACCACAAGCTGAGGATATTTTGCGCAAAGAGCGGCAACTCCGCCCACGTGATCGTTATGATGATGCGTCAGTAAAATCGCTTCTGGCAGCCAGCCATTTTCATCGATGGCCTTCAAAACCGGGCTCGCCTCTCCGGGATCAACAATGACGCACCGATGTGCCTCATCGACCAAAACCCAGATGTAGTTATCCTGAAACGCTGGAATACTGATAAGATTCATAAATTACCTCTTCATACGTAGCGGGAGTTTGGATGAAACCGGCAAGGATACCTCAGACTGTCGCAGCACCCGTCCGGTGGGATGAATTGCCCTGGGGCGAATATTACCGCGAAGCACTCGAGCAACAGCTTAAACCCTGGCTGGCAAAAATGTATGGTTTTCATCTGCTTAAAATTGGCAATCTGAGCGCGGAGGTTACTACCGACAGTTGTGCCATTTCACATCAGGTGAACGTTTCGCTTAATGGTCAGCATGCACAGGTCAAAGCGGATCCTTTGCATCTTCCTTTTGCGGAGAAATCCGTCGATGCCTGTTTACTGGCTCATACGCTGCCCTGGTGCACCGACCCGCACGGTCTTCTGCGAGAAGCCGACCGCGTTCTGATTGACGATGGCTGGCTGATCCTCAGCGGTTTTAATCCGATAAGCCTGATGGGATTACGCAAGCTGGTGCCCATACTCCGCCGGACGCCGCCGTATAACAGCCGCATGTTCACCTCGACGCGACAACTCGACTGGCTCTCATTGCTCAATTTTGAAGTGATGTATTATAGCGGTTTTCAGGTGATACCCTGGACACGCAAGGGCGGAGTATTGCTCAGCACCCATTTTCCGGCGCTGGGATGCATGCAGGTGATTGTGGCGCGTAAGCGGACGATTCCCCTTACGCTTAATCCCATGAAGCAAAGTAAATCAAAAGCGGCGATTCGTCAGCCTGTGGGGGCGACGCGTCAGTATCGCAAACCTTAGTCGGCCTGAACCTTATACCCCACATCCTCATGGACCGGGTTCATTGCTGCGGCACGCGCCAGCTCGTCACAGCGTTCGTTTTCAGGATGCCCCGCATGGCCTTTAACCCATTCCCATTTAATCTGGTGATGGCTTAATGCCGCATCGAGACGCTTCCACAAATCGACATTCTTGACCGGTTTTTTATCGGCCGTCTTCCAGCCGCGTTTTTTCCAGTTGTGGATCCACTGGGTGATGCCCTGACGGACATACTGACTGTCGGTGCTCAGCACCACCTCACAATCTTCTTTCAACGCTTCCAGCGCCACGATAGCCGCCATCAACTCCATGCGGTTATTGGTTGTAAGGTGGTAGCCTTCGTTAAAGGTTTTTTCATGCTGGCCGTAACGTAAAATTGCGCCATAACCGCCAGGGCCTGGATTTCCGAGGCAAGATCCGTCGGTGAAAATTTCTACCTGTTTACGCATCTCTGGTAGACTTCCTGTATTTGAAACGATAAATAATCGACAAGTCTGACATAAATGACCGATATGAGCACTGCAATTACACGACAGATCGTACTCGATACCGAAACAACGGGTATGAATCAGATCGGCGCGCACTACGAAGGGCACAAGATTATTGAGATCGGTGCCGTCGAGGTGATAAACCGTCGTCTGACGGGCAATAACTTCCACGTCTATCTTAAGCCCGATCGGCTGGTGGATCCCGAAGCCTTTGGCGTTCACGGTATTGCGGACGAGTTTCTGTTAGATAAGCCGACCTTCGCCGAAGTAGCGGATGAGTTTATGGACTACATCCGCGGGGCTGAGCTGGTCATCCATAACGCTTCGTTTGATATCGGCTTTATGGATTACGAGTTCAGTAAACTCAACCGGGGTATTCCCAAAACCAACACCTTCTGCAAAGTGACGGATAGTCTGGCGCTGGCAAGGAAGATGTTCCCTGGCAAGCGTAACAGCCTGGACGCGCTCTGCTCGCGTTATGAAATCGATAACACCAAACGTACGCTTCACGGCGCGTTACTCGATGCCCAGATCCTGGCTGATGTCTATCTCACCATGACTGGCGGGCAGACCTCCATGGCCTTTAGCATGGAAGGTGACACGCAGCAGACGCAGGGTGATGCGGGCATTCAGCGCATTGTGCGTCAGGCCAGCCGGTTAAAAGTCATTTTAGCCAGCGATGAAGAGTTACTTAATCATGAATCGCGTCTGGATTTGGTGCAGAAGAAAGGCGGAAGCTGCCTCTGGCGGGCATAATGCTGCCGTTGCGGAGATAAATTCGCCTTGTCGGCGTTTTTTGCAGCAAACGATTCAAAAGTGAAGAAAAAGCGTTGACGGGATCGATGGCTATCCGTAATATTCGCTTCGTTCCCAAGGGAACACAGCGGAGCGGTAGTTCAGTCGGTTAGAATACCTGCCTGTCACGCAGGGGGTCGCGGGTTCGAGTCCCGTCCGTTCCGCCACATTAGAAAGCCTGAATCAGCAATGATTCAGGCTTTCGTCATTTCATCACCGTCATTACTTCCAGTTAACATTTACTTAAATTAAGTAGTGCAATTTTTTAACAATTGTGCGTTTTTGGTGCGCGTTTTGCACTTTTAATGTGCAATCACCCCTCTTATTCCTTTCGTCTTTATTCAATTTGTAACACTTCATTAAAAAAATAAATGCCTCTTTATCATCCACTTATCCAAGGTATTCCAGAAAATTCCTGAACCAATTACAGATTGGTTCAGGAATTGCTTAATCATTAAGGCAATAAGTCTCTATCTATATCAATAGCTTATTGTTAATAAAAATAAAGTAATGATGAAAGCAGGCGAACCAATATGGATAAGACCTCACGGTTTCTGGCAAATTCAAGCACCGCGTTAGAGCAGTTGCGCGGACTCATCCATCAGCATGAGTCAACACCAGGCTGTCCGTTGCCCACCGAACGTGAGCTATCGGAAAAACTCGGCGTAGGACGGCGTGAAATTCGTCGTGCGCTGGACGTGCTGGAGGAAGAGGGGCGTATCTGGCGCAAGCAGGGGAAGGGGACCTTTATCGGTCCGGCCGCCCCTGTTGAACCGCTTGCGCTTCTGGGGCTGGTGCAACAAACCAATTTGCTTGAAGTTATGGAAGCTCGCCTGCAGATCGAACCCGGCTTAGCCCGACTTGCGGCACTGCGTGCCACCAGGGAAAACCTCGCGCTGATGAAGCGCATGCTGGAACGCATTAATAAGGTCAGCCCGGACGACCGCGATCTTAACGAGCTGTGGGACAGCGCCTTTCACCGCGCCATCGCCGAAGCGGCAGGGAATCGGCTCATGCTGGGGCTTTTTGACGCCATCGATGCCGTCAGGCGTGACCCGGCATGGCAGCACTTACGCGAGCTGGCGCGCACGCCGGAACGTGTCGATCACTACAACCATCACCATGACAGCATCATGACGGCGATAATCAATCGTCAGCCCAATGAAGCCTACGCAGCGATGCGCGATCACCTGTTAAGCCTGCAAACCGCCCTGATCCAGGCCATCAACCTTGAGGATGATTCCCTGTTATGACGACGATCCCTTTTAAGGAGGCCGCGCCGGTCCTTCGCCTGCACAATCTAAATGTGAAATTTGCCGGTTCGCCGGTCAGCGTTCTGGACGGCATCTCCCTGACCGTAAACTCAGGTGAAACGCTGGCGCTGGTCGGTGAGTCCGGCTGTGGTAAAAGTATTACGTCACTGGCCCTGATGGGATTACTGCCTGCCAGTGCACAAATTGTCAGCGGCGAAATGCACTTTCGCCGCCACGATCTGCGTAAACTCTCGCCGCGTGAATATGCCGATCTGCGCGGGAGCGAGCTGGCCATGATCTTTCAGGAGCCGATGACATCCCTCAATCCGGCTTTTACCCTGGGCGATCAGCTCAGCGAAGCGGTTATTCGTCATCAAAAGATACCCCGCGCAGAGGCGATGGCGGTGGCGTTGCAAATTCTGGAAAAGGTCCAGATACCTGCGCCAGAAATGCGTCTCAAAGCTTATCCCCATCAGCTTTCCGGAGGGATGCGCCAGCGCGTAATGATTGCGATGGCGCTGATCAACCACCCGCGTCTGCTTATTGCCGATGAACCCACAACGGCCCTGGATGTCACCATTCAGGCACAAATCCTGACCCTGCTTAACACCCTGAAAGCAGAAACCGGCACCGCCGTGTTGATGATTACCCACGATCTGGGCGTGGTGGCGGAAGTCGCGCAGCAGGTTGCGGTGATGTACGCCGGACAGGTCGTCGAGCAGGGAAGCGTGGAAGCCATTTTTGCCGATCCGCAACATCCTTACACGATCGGGCTGATGGGATCGATTCCCTCTCTGGGCGCCCGCAAAGGCCAGCTTTCCACCATTCCTGGCTCGGTCCCCTTACCCGAGTCGATGCCAAAAGGCTGCCGGTTCGCCACGCGCTGCCCCTTCGCGCAGTTACGCTGCCATGAAGAGAAACCGCTTTTACAGCCTCAGGGGCCCGGTCATCAGGTGGCCTGCTTCCGTGTACCGCTAGAGCAACACATTGCGCTGGGAGAAATCGCATGACCACACCCATTCTCGAAGCCCGCGATCTGAGCAAACACTTCCCTGGCCCGAAAAAGCTTTTCGCGCCATCGCGTGTTGTCACAGCTGTCGACAGAGTCTCGCTCTCGGTTATGCCAGGCGAAACGCTGGCGATAGTGGGTGAGTCAGGTTCCGGAAAATCCACGCTTGGACGTCTTCTGTTGCGACTGCTGGCCGCCACCGAGGGCCGCGTCTTTTATCAGGGCGAAGAGATCACCCATGCTTCCGGTTCGCGCCTGAACCAGCTGCGTCGCGAGCTGCAAATCATTTTTCAGGATCCCTTCGCCTCGCTGAATCCGCGCATGACGGTGGAACAAATCGTCGGTGAGCCGCTGTGGCTTCACCAGAACATGAAAAAAGCGGATCGCCAGTTCCGCGTGGCGGAGTTGCTTAAAACGGTCGGCCTGCCCGCAGCCTGGGCCGGGCGCTATCCGCACGAGTTCTCAGGAGGACAACGTCAGCGAATCGGTATCGCCCGCGCGCTGGCCTCCGGGCCTAAACTGCTGCTGGGCGATGAACCAGTCTCCGCCCTGGATGTGTCCGTGCAGGCGCAGGTGGTCAATCTGCTGGAAAGCCTGAAGCATCAGCTCGGTCTGACGATGGTGATTGTGGCCCACGGTCTGGCGGTGATACGGCATATGAGCGACCGCGTGGCGGTGATGTATCTCGGTCAGATTGTTGAGCTGGCGACCGTTGACGAAATTTTTGATGCGCCGCTCCATCCTTATACGCAGGCGCTGATCGCCTCTGCCCCACAGATGCAACCGGGCGTTGAGCGTGATACCCCGTTACTTCAGGGCGACCTGCCGAATCCGGCCAACCCGCCTTCGGGGTGTCGTTTTCATACCCGTTGCCCCTACGTGACGGATGAATGCCGCCAGGTAGAACCCATCGATCAGGTTCTCGAAGGAGGACGCCAGGTCGCCTGCCATCGCTGGCAGGAGATCAACCGTGACCGCAGCGTAATTCAGATTGCCCCACCTTCTGCTGCATTTCTGCGCCGCCGAGCGCTGTTTGAACATGCGGCAACTCTCTCGTCTCTTCCTGCAAGGAACTCATGATAATGACAATGCGTAATTCTCTTTTGACCGTACTGGGAAGTGTTATGTTGCTGGGCGCGGCGCTACCTGCGCAGGCAGAAAGCGTCCTGCGAATTGGCCTGGGTGCGGACCCGGATATGCTCGATCCCCATCTGGCGCGCACCTACTATGGTCGCTTCGTGTTTGCCTCGCTGTGTGACAGGCTGGTGGATGTTGACGAAAATCTGAAGGTGGTGCCGGGCCTGGCGAAAGACTGGGCGTGGAGCGATGAAGGTAAAACCCTGACGATGAACCTGCGTGAGGGGGTCACCTTCCACGACGGGGAAAAATTCGACGCCGAGGCGGCAAAATATAACCTCGACCGGGCGCTAACCCTGAAAGGGTCGCTGCGCAAAAGTGAGATCTCCTCTATCGAATCGGTGGAAGTCAAAAGCCCCACGCAGATTGTCCTGCATCTGAAAACCCCCGATGCCGCGCTGCTGATGCAATTGACCGATCGTGCCGGGGCCATGATGGCGCCAGAGGCGGCGAAAAAGCCTGACTTTGCCGCACATCCGGTCTGTTCCGGGCCGTACAAATTCGACAGCCGCGTGTCTCAGGATCGCATCGTTCTGACCCGTTTCGATAATTACTGGAATAAAGATGCTTACCACTTCGACAAAATCATCTATCTGCCCATTCCGGATGCGTCAGTACGGCTGGCAAACCTGCGCGCCGGCGATCTGGATCTAACGGAAGGCGTGGCCGCAAGCGATGTGAAAACCGTGGAAGCAGACAGCAAACTCTCATTAGCGAAGGTGACCGGTCTTGGCTATCAGGGAATTACCTTCAACATTAATAATGGCAAAGTGCCTGCTAACGATCCCTTTAAAGACGCCCGCGTGCGTGAAGCATTCTCGCTGGCCATCGACCGCGATGCGCTGAACCAGGTGGTCTTTGAAGGGCTTTATACCCCAGCCAATCAGGCATTCTCACCCGTGAGCCCATATCACGTGAAATCACCGGTGCCTGCCCGCGATGTTGAAAAAGCGAAGGCTCTGCTGAAAACCGCCGGTATCAACGCGCCGCTCAACGTCAATCTGCTGGTGCCCAATAACCCCACTTCCCAACAGGTGGGTCAGGTATTGCAGGCGATGGTCGCTGAAGCGGGCTTCAATCTGAATCTGCAAATGACGGAATTCGCCACGTTGCTCGATCGCCAGCAAAGCGGTGATTACCAGCTGAGCTTCTCCGGCTGGTCCGGGCGTCCGGATCCGGATGGCAGCATTTATGGTTTTATCAACAGCAAAGGCAACCTCAACGACGGACGCTACAGCAATCCACAGGTCGATGAATGGCTGACCCAGGCCCGCCTCAGCACCGATCCGGCTGTACGCCAGCCGCTGTACAACAAGGTCGTTAACCAACTGCAAACCGATATGCCCATTGCTTATCTCTATTTTGAGCCGCGCATTTTCGGCCTGAACAAGAGCGTGAAAGGCTTTAAACCTTATCCGGATGGCATCGTGCGCGTAGCGGGCTTAACGCTGGCTAAGTAACAGAAGGTGTGAGGAGAAACCATGCTGGAATTGATTTGCAAACGCCTGCTGCTGGCCATCCCCACCTTGCTGCTGGTGAGCATGATGGTCTTCGGGCTGCAAAAGTTGCTGCCTGGCGATCCGCTGATTGCCATGGCAGGAGAGGAACGCGATCCGGCGGTGATAGCCCAACTTCGTGCAGAGCTGAACCTGGATGCCCCGTTACCGGTACAGTATTTCGACTGGCTCACCCGGGCGTTACAGGGCGATCTTGGCGTCTCCTTACGCACCCATGAACCGGTCACGCAGCTGATCGCCAGCAAGCTGCCGGTCACGATGGAGCTTTCCCTGCTGGCGATGATCATCGCGCTGGTGTTCGGTATTGGCATGGGGATCCTCGCGGCAGTGAACAAAAATACCTGGGTCGATCACGGCGCAAACTTTGTGGCGATCTCGGGGATCTCCATCCCGCATTTTTGGCTGGGGATCCTGTTGATCCTGGTGTTCTCGGTCAATCTGCAATGGTTGCCTGCGTCGGGCTATGTGCCCTTCAGCGAAGATCCGCTGCAAAACCTGCGCACCTTGCTGCTTCCGGCATGCGTCCTGGGCACGGGCCTTGCCGCCACGCTGATGCGTCACACCCGGGCGTCAATGATTGCGGTGCTGAAAGCCGACTACATCCGTACTGCGCGGGCAAAAGGGCTGTTACCTAAGGCGGTGATCCTCAAGCATGCGTTTCGCAACGCGCTGGTGCCGGTGATCACCCTCACCACGCTGCTGTTTGGCGAACTGCTGGGAGGCGCCGTTTTGACCGAGCAGGTCTTCACCATTCCGGGATTTGGCAAGATGATTGTTGATTCCGTCTTCAACCGGGACTACGCGGTTGTCCAGGGCGTGGTGTTGATTGTGGCGATTGGCTTCCTGCTGCTGAACCTGTTAGCAGACGTTCTTTACGTGCTCATCAACCCGAAAATGCGAGGTTAATCATGGCAGAACTGGCGACTCAACCCGTGGCTGTTACGTTACCGCGTACGCAAAACCGGGTGCTGAAAAAGTTTCTCGCGAACAAAAGCGCGGTAACAGGTGCAGTGGTGGTAGGCATCTTTGTGCTGATTGCTCTGCTTGCTCCCTGGATTGCGCCATTCGATCCGGTGAAAGCGAATTTCCTGGCCGTGCGTAAACCCCCGTCCGAGCTCTTCTGGTTTGGCACCGACGAGCTGGGGCGCGACATCCTCTCACGCATTGTCTGGGGGGCGCGAACGTCGCTGATGGCCGGCTGTGTCTCCGTGGTGATCGCCGTGGTCATTGGCGTGCCGCTGGGGCTGGTGGCTGGCTATTTTCAGGGGATCTGGGATGGCGTCATCTCCCGCTTTATCGAAGCGCTGCTGGCGTGCCCCTTCCTGATTATGGCGATTGCCCTGGGGGCATTTTTAGGGCCAAGCCTGACGAATGCGATGATCGCGATTGGCCTGTCGGCAATGCCGATCTTTGCGCGTCTGACGCGCGGTCAGGTGATCGCCATTCGTAACGAAGAGTACATCGACGGTGCGCGGGCCATCGGCCTGCCGGACCGTTGGATCATCATGAAATATGTCCTGCCTAACGTGATGTCGCCCATTCTGGTGCAGGCCACGCTGGCGATTGCTTCTGCGATTATTGCCGAAGCGAGCCTCTCGTTTCTTGGGCTGGGGCAGCAACCTCCGAACCCATCCTGGGGGTCGATGCTGAATACGGCAAAAGGTTTTCTGGAACAGGCTCCATGGATGTCTGTTTTCCCGGGCGTCGCGATTTTCCTGGCGGTGCAGGGCTTTAATTTACTCGGCGACGGGCTGCGCGATGCGCTCGATCCGCGCCACGACTAAGGAGTCATGATGACCAAAGCGCTTGATTTTAAAACGGGTTACGATTCAAGACGTCCGCCCATGATGGGGCACAATGCGGTCGCCACCTCGCAGCCGCTGGCGGCGCAGGCCGGGATGCGCATGTTGCAGTTGGGCGGTAACGCCGTGGATGCCGCCATTGCTACGGCGATGGCACTCACCGTGGTAGAGCCTACGGGCTGCGGCATCGGTAGCGATGCATTTGCCATTGTCTGGGATGGCGAAAAACTGCACGGTCTGAACGCGTCGGGCCGCTCGCCTGCAAGCTGGCACGCGGATCTGTATGCCGGAAAAACGGCCGTGCCGGAACTGGGCTGGGACGCCGTGACCGTGCCTGGCGCAGTATCGGGCTGGGTGGCGTTAGCCGAGCGTTTTGGAACCCTGCCGCTGACCACGCTGGCACAACCGGCCATAGAGTATGCGCGTAATGGTTTCCCGGTTTCGCCGCTGATTGGCCATTTATGGGAGCGGGGATACAACAAACTCAAGGACCAGCCTGGTTTCAGCGTCTGCTTTGCGCCGGAGGGCCGCGCGCCGCGTATCGGAGAGATATTCCGAAATCCAGCCCAGGCGGATTCCCTGGAACTGATTGCAAAAACCCAGGGTGAAGCCTTCTACCGGGGTGAGCTGGCCGTAAAAATTGCCGCCTTTGCCAAAGAGCACGGTGCGCACCTGACCGCCGAGGATTTGGCGAATCACCAGGTTGACTGGGTAGAACTATTGTCGCGTGATTTCGCGGGTGGCTCCGTTCAGGAGCTGCCGCCGAACGGGCAAGGTATCGCCACGCTGATCGCACTGGGGATCCTTGAGCAGTGTGATATTGGCCGCTACGATCCCGACTCGGTGCAATCACTGCACCTGTCGATCGAGGCCATGAAGCTGGCGCTGGCGGATCTGGATCGTTATGTTGCGGATGAATCGCACATGGAGTTCGCCGCGAAAGAGCTGCTCAGCGATCATTACCTGAAATCCCGTGCCGCGCTGATCGACCCGCATAAAGCCTCTGATTTCACCTATGGTTCGCCTGTGCAGAGCGGTACGGTCTATCTCTCTGCGGCGGATGCCAGCGGAATGATGATCTCCTTTATTCAGTCGAACTTTATGGGCTTTGGCTCTGGCGTCGTGGTACCCGAAACGGGTATCAGCCTGCAAAATCGCGGCTGCGGTTTTGTGCTCGATCCCAAACATCCAAACGCGCTGGCGGGCAGTAAACGTCCTTTCCATACCATCATTCCAGGCTTTGCGATGGACGGCAACGGCAAGCCGCTGATGTCGTTCGGCGTCATGGGCGGACCCATGCAGGCGCAGGGGCATATGCAAATGGCGCTGCGGATTATGATGCACGGACAAAACCCGCAGGCCGCGATAGATGCGCCGCGCTGGCGCGTGGTGCAGGGCAGGGAGGTGATTGTTGAATCCACCTTCGATCGCAACGTCATTGCCGGATTGCGCGATCGCGGGCATCAGATCGTGGTGGAAGACCCCCTTCAGGATTACAACTTTGGTGGTGCGCAGGTGATTTATCGTATGCCGGAAGGTCACTACGTTGCCGCGACAGAGAGCCGCAAAGATGGCCAGGCGTTAGTGAGTTAACGACTGACCCGTCCTCTCCCTGGGGGAGAGGACGGGATAAGCAAAAGCGTCATTCAGTGCTGAACGGATCCGCATCCTGCCACGCCGGAAACTTCTCGCGATACTCCTTTAACGCCGTCAATGATAATTCAGCATCAATACGCGTAGCCTGATGAGGCTCGGCTGTGGCGATGATCTCACCCTGCGGGTTCACCACGCGACTGTCTCCGCGATAATGGTGTCCGTTGCCGTCGGTGCCAACGCGGTTACAGCCCACAACATACGCCTGATTTTCGATCGCCCGTGCCGTCAAAAGCGCCTGCCAGTGCAGGGAGCGCGGTGCAGGCCAGTTGGCCACGTATAATGCCACATCGTAATCATCGCGATTGCGCGACCAGACCGGGAAGCGCAGGTCGTAGCAGACCAGCGGCAAAATGCGCCAGCCACGCCATTCAAACACTACCCTCTTATTGCCCGCTTCGTAGTGATGATGCTCATCGGCCATGCGGAAGAGATGGCGTTTGTCATAAAAATGGACGGTGCCGTCAGGCTCAACCAGCAGGAAACGGTTCACCGCGCCGCGCTCGGTCTGCAATGCCGCGCTGCCAGCGATCAACGCATTGGTTTGTTGCGCCCGGGCATGCATCCATGCGACGACCTCTTCCTGGGGTAACGACTGCTTAGCGGCCTCCATCGCGAAGCCCGTGGTAAACATTTCAGGCAAAACAATCACATCACGACCGGTAATCTCTTCGAGTTGGCGGTCGAAATGGCGCAGGTTGGCCGGACCGTCCATCCATACCAGCGGTTGTTGCACTAGGGTTATCTTCAAGCCAGGCACAATTCAGACTCCTCGTTGAACAGCATTTTTACACTGTAGCACGCGGCAAACAGAAAATGTGGCAATAAAAAACCCCGCGCGAGGCGGGGTTTCAGGAAGCGAAACGCGTCAGGCTGCTTCAGGCTTGCGAACCTTCTCTATCAGCTTTACCGGCTGTGTCGCCAGCGCGTCAGGCTCGAAATCATCGACGTTAATACTGCGCAGACGACTCTCTTCTGCTTTCACCAGGATGGCGGCTTCGTGCGCATCGATGGTGCCTTGCGCCAGCGCCTGTTCAGCGAGTTCGTCCAGACGGGTAAACGGCAGGTTTTTACCCAGCTGTTTACAAATCTTCTGGTGAATCGGATCGGCAGCCATTACATCACGCAGCGCTTCTTCCAGCAGACCTACCGGGTTATGAGCGCTCGGCGTCAGGTACTGTCCACGACCGATACGGGAACGCGTCGCGCTTGGGATCTGCAGAATTTTCGCGACCTTATGATCCAGCTTATCGGACGGTGCCAGATAGTGACGGCCAGTCGGGAAGATCACCACGCGCAGCGCGCCGGCCACAATACGATTCGGGAAGTTAGCCAACAGATCGTCAATGGCCTGCTCTGCTTTATACAGGGCATCCTGAACGCCCCAGTGCACCAGCGGCAGGTCAGCTTCGTGACGACCTTCATCGTCATAGCGTTTCAACACCGCCGAGGCGAGGAACACCTGGCTTAACACATCGCCCAGACGCGCGGAGATACGTTCGCGACGTTTCAGGCTGCCACCCAGCACCGCCATGGAGATATCAGACAGCAGGGCAAGGTTGGCGCTCAGGCGATTTAAATGCTGGTAGTAACGCTTCGTTGCATCCCCGGTTGGCGTGGCGCTGGTGAGGCCGCGCGTCAGACCCAGCCAGAAGCTGCGTACATTGTTACTGCCCACGTGACCAATGTGTTTGAACAGCAATTTATCGAACGCATTCAGGTCGTTGTTTTGTGCTGCGGCCATCTCTTCAAGCACATACGGATGGCAACGAATCGCCCCCTGGCCGAAGATCATCATGCTGCGGGTCAGAATGTTGGCCCCTTCAACGGTGATGGCAATAGGGGCACCCTGATATCCACGCGCCAGGAAGTTGCTCTCGCCGAGCATAATGCCTTTACCGCCTGCGATATCCATCGCATCGATGATGGACTGCTGTGCGCGGTGGGTACAGTGGTACTTCACGATAGCAGACAGCACGGCCGGTTTTTCACCCAGCATAATGCCGTAAGTGATCAGAGATGCTGCTGCATCCATCACGTAGGCATTACCGGCAATACGCGCCAGCGGCTCTTCAATCCCTTCCATTTTACCGATGGAGATTTTGAACTGACGGCGGATTTGTGCGTAAGCCCCAATCCCCATCGCAACCGTTTTCAGGCTACCGGTTGAGTTAGACGGCAGCGTAATGCCGCGACCGACCGACAAACATTCCACCAGCATGCGCCAGCCCTGGCCTGCCATGCTCGGACCGCCGATGATGTAATCAATCGGCACGAAGATATCTTCACCGCGCGTTGGGCCGTTCTGGAAAGGCACGTTCAGCGGGAAGTGACGACGTCCAATCTCCACACCCGGCGTTGAGGTTGGGATCAGCGCACAGGTGATGCCCAGGTCCACTTCACCGCCCAGCAGTTTTTCCGGGTCTGACAGTTTAAACGCCAGGCCCAGTACGGTCGCGATAGGGGCCAGCGTGATATAACGTTTGTTCCAGGTCAGGCGCATACCCAGCACCTGTTGCCCCTGCCAGTCGCCCATACAAACCACGCCGATATCCGGGATAGCGCCGGCATCAGAACCCGCTTCCGGGCTGGTGAGGGCGAAGCATGGGATCTCCTGACCGCGTGCCAGACGCGGCAGATAATGATCTTTCTGCTCTTCTGTACCGTAATGTTGCAACAGTTCGCCCGGGCCTAATGAGTTAGGCACGCCAACGGTAATCGCCAGGATGCCGGAGACGCCCGCCAGTTTTTGCAGCACGCGTGCCTGAGCATAAGCAGAAAACTCCAGCCCGCCGTACTCTTTCTTAATGATCATCGCAAAGAAGCGGTGCTCTTTCAGGTACGCCCACAGCTCTGGCGGCAGGTCGGCCATTTCATGGGTGATGGCAAAGTCATTTGCCATGCGGCAGGCTTCTTCTACCGGGCCATCGATAAAGGCTTGTTCTTCTGCGGTTAAGCGCGGCTGCGGATAGTTATGCAGCTTTTTCCAGTCCGGATTACCCTGGAACAGATCGCCTTCCCACCAGGTCGTCCCGGCGTCGATCGCTTCTTTCTCGGTGCGCGACATCGGCGGCATCACTTTACGGAAGCCCTTAAACACCGGTGCGGAAATCATCGACTTACGCATAGCGGGCAGATTCAGCGGCAGCAGGACGATCGCCAGCGGCAGCACCACCCAAATATTCCACACGCCAGCCAGACCCAGCGCAGCGGTCCAGGCTAGTAAAATCAGGCTACTCAGGAGTAACCCTACGCGGTGATAGAACAACACACCGAGCAGTACAACAGTTGCGAGAATGCTCAAAATCATCATAAAGAAAAGCTCCCTGTCTTGTAGGAGGTCTGACCACTTGTGATGATATGGTTGTAGTGGATGTTATTTCTTTTAGCAATGTATTCACAAAATAATTACAACCTGGTTCACATTGTTCAGGTCTGACCAGGCACGAATCATCAAAACACCGGCGGTTTGGCATGGCTTTAGCTTCTCGCTTTTATCGCTATCCGTTACACTCGCAGTGTTATTTCATCAATACTGAAGGATTATCCTCATGTACCAGGATCTTATTCGTAACGAACTGAACGAAGCTGCGGAAACGCTCGCTAACTTTCTGAAAGATGAAGCCAATATTCATGCGATTCAGCGCGCGGCCGTTCTGCTGGCTGACAGCTTTAAAGCGGGTGGCAAAGTGCTCTCCTGCGGTAATGGCGGCTCGCATTGTGATGCGATGCACTTTGCGGAAGAGCTGACGGGGCGTTATCGTGAAAACCGTCCGGGCTATCCGGCCATTGCGATCTCTGACGTCAGTCATATCTCCTGTGTGGGTAACGACTTTGGGTATGACCATATTTTCTCTCGCTACGTGGAAGCGGTAGGCCGTGAAGGCGACGTACTGTTGGGCATCTCCACTTCAGGCAACTCCGCGAACGTGATTAAAGCGATCGACGCAGCGCGTGAAAAAGGGATGAAAGTGATCACCCTGACCGGTAAGGACGGCGGCAAAATGGCCGGTTCAGCGGATATCGAAATTCGCGTGCCGCATTTTGGTTATGCTGACCGCGTGCAGGAAATTCACATCAAAGTGATTCACATCCTGATCCAGCTGATTGAAAAAGAGATGGTTAAGTAAGACTTCGCTGGGGGCATGATTGCCCCCGCTGTTGTGGAGGTGATGTATGTGCGAATTGCTCGGGATGAGCGCCAATGTGCCAACCGATATCTGCTTTAGTTTCACCGGGCTTGTGCAGCGCGGTGGAGGAACCGGGCCGCATAAAGACGGCTGGGGCATTACCTTCTATGAAGGAAAAGGCTGCCGCACGTTCAAAGATCCTCAGCCCAGCTTCAACTCTCCCATTGCCAGACTGGTACAGGATTACCCTATTAAGTCCTGCTCCGTTATTGCGCATATTCGTCAGGCGAATCGCGGGGAAGTAGCGCTGGAAAATACCCATCCTTTCACGCGTGAACTGTGGGGGCGACACTGGACTTACGCGCACAACGGACAGTTAACGGGCTATAAATCGCTGGAAACAGGTAATTTTCGCCCGGTCGGCGAGACCGACAGTGAAAAGGCGTTCTGCTGGCTCTTACACAAACTGACTGAGCGTTATCCGCGCACGCCGGGTAATATGGCTGCGGTATTCAAATACATTGCGTCACTGGCGAGCGAATTGCGTGAGAAGGGTGTGTTTAACATGCTGCTGTCGGATGGGCGTTATGTCATGGCGTTCTGTTCGACCAATCTTTACTGGATCACCCGTCGGGCACCTTTTGGCGTGGCAAAACTGCTGGATCAGGACGTGGAAATTGATTTTCAGACCGAGACCACCCTTAACGATGTGGTCACGGTCATTGCCACTCAGCCGCTTACCGGCAATGAAACCTGGCAAAAGATTATGCCAGGCGAGTGGGAACTATTTTGTCTCGGGGAGCGCGTAGTTTGACGCCAGCTGCGGGTGGACCACTTCATGGCTCAGCGGTTTGCTGACCACGTAACGCCCGTCAACTACCGAAACCATTGGCGGTTTGCGGGTCTGCTCAAAGTAATCGTACCCCGGTTTCAGCTGCTTCCAGAAATCGGCAAAGTAAGATGACTTGTGGCGCGCCATGTTGGCATCGGTCATTCGGAATGGATAGATGCTGACCTGCACGCTTGACTGACCAAAAACCAGGGCGCCGGTGACAAACTGGAAGATCTCATCGATACCGCTGTCGGTCATGGCATAGCAACCGACGGAGACGCAGGCGCCGTGGATCATCAGATACTTACCGTCATAACCGTGTGCACGGTCATAGGCATTCGGGAATCCGATATTGATCGCTTTATAGAAGCGGCTGTCAGGTTTTAGCTGGCTGCGCTGAACGTCATAAAACCCTTCCGGACTTTTAAAATCGCCCTGACGTTGTTTTGGACCAAGACCGCCGGAATAGTTACAAATCTTGTAGCTATCAAGCAGTTGATAGGTCTCGCCCATCTTGACATACAGATCGAGAGTGCGCTCTTCCTTGAAGATCTGAATATAAACGGGCGATCCCATTAACTGCTGTTTATATTCTTTGCTGACAGGCGTTGTGGAGCTGTTGCTGCTGAGCAGCCCGGCAAACGAAACGCACGGTATCAGAAGCATCGCAATGAACAATGCGATTTTACGCATACTACAAGTTCCTTGATAAAGCTAAAACCAACTTGCCAGGACGGCAAAAGAGACCCGAAATCAGACTTATCTGGATTAGGAGCGCTCACATTAGCATCGCTATAGATTTTCGCAATAGCGATCCGGTGAGTTTACAAAATAGTTTTTCTTAATAAAGGAATTTCTTCCCTTGTCGTAATCATTCACAACTTCTGCAAGGTTACTGTATACTTATCCAGTAATGAGTGAGGGCTTACGATGCGCAAAATAATCCATGTCGATATGGACTGCTTTTTTGCTGCCGTGGAGATGCGAGATAATCCCGCTTTGCGGGATATCCCCATTGCTATTGGCGGCAGTCGTGTCAAACGCGGCGTGATCAGCACAGCTAATTATCCGGCGCGTCAATTTGGCGTGCGCAGCGCCATGCCCACGGCAATGGCGCTTAAACTCTGCCCTCATCTCACGCTATTGCCCGGTCGCTTTGACGCGTATAAAGAAGCCTCAGCCGGCATTCGGGAAATCTTCTCACGCTATACCTCCTTGATTGAGCCTCTGTCGCTGGACGAAGCCTATCTTGATGTGACGGACAGCCTGCATTGCCATGGCTCCGCCACGCTGATGGCGCAGGAGATCCGCCAGACGATTTTCAATGAGCTTAAGCTCACGGCCTCTGCGGGGATCGCCCCTGTGAAATTCCTCGCCAAAATCGCCTCCGATTTAAACAAGCCCAATGGGCAGTACGTCATTACCCCGGACGAGGTGCCCGCCTTTTTAAAAACGCTGCCGCTCGGCAAAATTCCCGGCGTCGGAAAAGTGTCTGCGGCAAAGCTTGAAAGCATGGGATTACGTACCTGCGAAGACGTACAGAAAAGCGACCTGGCTCTGTTACTTAAGCGCTTTGGCAAATTTGGTCGCGTGTTATGGGAGCGTAGCCAGGGGATTGATGAGCGTGACGTAAACAGCGAGCGCTTACGCAAATCCGTGGGCGTGGAACGCACGCTGGCGGAAGATATCCATGAATGGGCCGATTGCGAGACGATCATTGTGGAACAGCTTTACCCCGAGCTGGAGCGTCGGCTGGCAAAGGTCAAACCGGATCTGCTCATTGCACGGCAGGGGGTGAAGCTGAAATTCAATGATTTTCAACAAACGACTCAGGAGCATGTCTGGCCGCGTCTGAGCAAAGACGATCTGATTGCCACGGCCAGAAAAGCCTGGGAAGAGCGGCGGGGCGGTCGTGGCGTTCGGCTGGTGGGTTTGCACGTGACGCTGCTGGACCCACAGCTGGAGCGGCAGCTGGTGCTTGGGCTATAAAAAAGCCCGGGCGTTAACCCAGGCGTGTTGTTTGCCGTCCCGTTAAACCGGGTAGCAGAGGCATTACTTCGCCGGAATGGCTTTCAGCAGTTCGGTCAGCAGGGTCCAGTAATGTCCCACGCTTTCGATATGCACCTGCTCATCCGGAGAGTGTGGGCCGGTAATGGTTGGCCCAATAGACACCATATCCATTTCCGGGTACGGCTTTTTGAACAGCCCACATTCCAGACCCGCGTGGATCACCTGGATATTAGGCGTGCTGTTAAACAGACGCTGATAGGTTTCACGCACCAGCGCCATCACCGGAGAGCTTGCATCCGGCTGCCAGCCTGGATAGCTACCCTTAGCAGACGTTTTCGCGCCAGCCAGGTTACCCAGCGACTCCAGCATGCTCACCACATACTCTTTCCCGCTGTCGATCAGAGAACGAATCAGGCAGATGATTTCTGCGCTGTCGTCCGTCATGGTCACCACGCCGACGTTCAGTGAGGTTTCCACCACGCCTTTCGCCACGTCAGAATTGCGGATAACGCCATTTGGCGTGGCGTTCAGCAATTGCACGAAGCTGTCACGAGACTGAGTCGTCAGCGCCGCTTTATCCGTCGTAACGGATTCCAGCACGACGGTCAGGTTTTTCTCTTTTGCTTCCAGCTCGTTTTTCAGGATATCCAGATAAACGCTGGAGAGCTTTTTCAGCTCGTCTGCTTTCGCAGCAGGCACCGCGACGGTGGCGAAGGCTTCACGAGGGATCGCATTACGCAGCGTGCCGCCGTTGAAATCCACCAGACGCAGATCCAGCTCAGCCGCGTGGCCCGCCAGGAAGCGCGCCAGCAGTTTGTTGGCATTGCCCAGACCCAGGTGAATATCACCCCCGGAGTGACCGCCTTTCAGCCCCTTCAGCGTCAGCTTGAAGGTCTGGAAACCGGCAGGGATTGCTTCACGAGACAGAGCGAGGGTGGTGATAAAATCAATCCCGCCCGCGCAACCCATGTAAATCTCGCCTTCTTCTTCTGAGTCGGTGTTGATCAGAATGTCTGCCTGCAGCCAGTTCGCCTGCAGACCAAACGCGCCGTCCATACCGGCTTCTTCCGTCATGGTCAGCAGCACTTCCAGCGGACCATGCTCAACGCTGTCGTCAGCCAGCACGGCCAGCGCAGAAGCCATACCGATACCGTTATCTGCACCGAGCGTCGTACCACGCGCTTTCACCCACTCGCCGTCGATGTAAGGCTGAATCGGATCTTTGGTGAAGTCATGCTCGGTGTCGTTATTTTTCTGCGGAACCATATCCAGGTGCGCCTGCAGAACAACCGGTTTACGGTTTTCCATACCGGCGGTGGCTGCTTTGCGAATCAGAATGTTGCCCACCTGATCGCGCTCGGCGTGCAGGCCCTTTTCCTTCGCCCAGCCCATAATGTGTTCGGCAAGCTGTTCTTCGTGATAGGACGGGTGCGGAATGGAACAAATTTTGGCAAAAATATCCCACAGCGGCTGTGGAGATAATTGAGACAGTTCAGACACGATAAGTCTCCTTGTCATGACACAGCAAACAGGCTTGCAGGTCACAGGGTTAGCAGGTTAATAGTCACCACAAGTCGGGCTTGCGAGATGAGGTTGAGAATACCACTTTCTCTGCCTGCCGCTAGCATAAAGCAAGTAAAAACTCCGGCGCGCGCCGCTAAACACTGGTTTTTAGTGCGTCAGATCTCTATAATCTCGCGCAACCTATTTCCCCCTCGAACACTTTTTAAGCCGTATAAAAACAGGCTGGGACACTTCACATGAGCGAAAAATACGTCGTCACCTGGGACATGTTGCAGATTCACGCACGCAAACTGGCCGCACGCCTGATGCCATCCGAGCAGTGGAAAGGCATCATTGCCGTTAGCCGTGGCGGTCTGGTACCGGGAGCACTGCTGGCACGTGAGCTGGGCATTCGTCATGTCGATACCGTTTGCATCTCCAGCTACGACCACGATAACCAGCGTGAGCTGACCGTGCTGAAACGCGCTGAAGGCGATGGTGAAGGCTTCATCGTTATTGACGATCTGGTCGATACCGGTGGCACTGCCGTTGCTATTCGCGAAATGTATCCGCGCGCGCATTTCGTCACCATTTTCGCTAAACCTGCAGGCAAACCGCTGGTAGACGATTATGTGATTGATATCCCTCAGGATACCTGGATTGAGCAGCCATGGGATATGGGCGTGGTCTTTGTGCCACCGATCTCAGGTCGTTAATTCCGTTACGATATTATTTTTAACGCCCGGTTATGCCGGGCGTTGTTTTTTTTAGCGCCTGGCGCGTTACAATGGCTTCTATGTCACGTATTCATGGAGGCAACGCGCAATGACCCAGGCGAATCTTAGCGAAACCCTGTTCAAACCCCGTTTCAAACACCCCGAAACGTCGACGCTGGTGCGTCGCTTCAACCCAGGCGTTCAACCTTCTGTGCAGTCGACGCTGGACGGTAAAAACGTCCCGCACTGGTATCGCATGATTAACCGCCTGATGTGGATCTGGCGTGGCATCGACCCTCGCGAAATACTGGATGTACAGGCGCGTATCGTCATGAGCGATGCCGAACGTACGGACGACGAGCTTTACGATACCGTGGTGGGTTATCGCGGCGGGAACTGGATCTACGAATGGGCTTCCCAGGCGATGATCTGGCAGCAAAAAGCCAGCCAGGAAGAGGATGCTGCGCTGAGCGGCAAACACTGGCTTCATGCCGCCAATCTTTACAGCATCGCCGCCTACCCGCACCTGAAGGGCGACGACCTGGCGGAACAGGCTCAGGCGCTGGCAAACCGGGCCTATGAAGAAGCCGCTCAACGTTTGTCCTGCAACATGCGCGAAGTGGAATTTGCTATTCCCGGCGGCGCGCCGGTGACGGGCTTCCTGCATATGCCGAAAGGAGACGGTCCGTTCCCGACGGTGCTGATGTGCGGTGGCCTGGATTCCCTGCAAATTGATTATTTCAGCCTCTTTGAGCGCTATTTCGCGCCAAAAGGGATTGCCATGTTAACCCTGGACATGCCTTCCATCGGTTTCTCCTCGAAATGGAAACTGACGCAGGACTCCAGCATCCTGCATCAGCATGCGCTTAAAGCACTCGAGCATATTCCCTGGGTTGACCATACCCGCGTCGCCGCGTTTGGTTTTCGGTTTGGAGCCAACGTCGCGGTTCGTCTGGCGTATCTGGAATCCTCGCGCCTGAAAGCGGTGGCTTGTCTGGGGCCGGTGGTCCATGCGCTGCTCAGCGACCCGCAACGCCAGGCAAACGTGCCTGAAATGTATCTCGACGTGTTGGCCAGCCGACTGGGGATGCACGATGCCTCTGATGAAGCCCTGCGCGTGGAACTCAATCGCTATTCATTAAAAACGCAGGGACTTCTTGGGCGTCGTTGTCCTACGCCGATGCTGTCGGGCTTCTGGAAAAACGATCCCTTCAGCCCGGAAGAGGAGTCGCGTTTAATCACGTCGTCATCTTCCGAAGGTAAGCTGCTTGAGGTGCCGTTCAGTCCGGTGTATCAGAACTTTGACAAAGCGCTGAAAGAGATTACGCGCTGGATTGATAAGAGATTGTGTTAAGAGATTGATAAATTCTGTTGGTTTGGTACAACTGTGGCTTCACAAAAGGAGATCGCAATGACGTTACCGAGTGGACACCCGAAAAGTAGAATGATCAAGAAGTTCATGGCGCTTGGCCCGTACATCCGGGAAGAGCAGTGTGAAGAGAATCGCTTTTTTTTCGATTGCCTGGCTGTTTGCGTCAACGTGAAGCCTGCACCCGAAAAACGTGAGTTCTGGGGCTGGTGGATGGAAATGGAAGCAGAAGAGAAGCGCTTTACCTATCGCTACCACTTTGGTCTGTTTAATAAAGACGGCAGCTGGCAAGAAACCAGTATCAAAGACCAGGAAGTGATCGATCGTCTGGAGCACACGCTGAAAGAGTTTCACGACAAGGCGCGTCAGCTTCTGGCGAGCTTAGAGCTGAAGTTTGAACCTGCAGATAACTTCTCCAGCGAAGCGGTAAAACTGACGGCGTAGGTTTTGATTATGGCCTGGTGAGCTGAGTGTACCGGGCCAGCAGTCACGTGCGGTTATGTCATCCGGGTCAGGCGAAGTGGCCACCCGGCAAAAAAAAGCCTGGCAAATGTGCCAGGCTTTTTTATTGAACACTCATCAGAACTGGTAGGTCATCCCCAGCGCTACGATATCGTCGCTGCTGACGCCCAATTTATTATCGTCATCAATCTGGTTGATTTTATAATCAACAAATGCAGACATGTTTTTGTTGAAATAGTAGGTTGCACCCACATCAATATATTTCACCAGATCTTCATCACCAATGCCTTCAATATCCTTGCCCTTAGACTGGACATAACCCAGGGACGGACGCAGACCAAAGTCAAATTGATACTGTGCCACAACTTCGAAGTTTTGTGATTTATTCGCAAAGCCGCCTGAAATAGGCGTCATATTGCGGGTTTCAGAATACATTGCAGCCAGGTAAATATCGTTCGCGTCATATTTCAGACCTGTTGCCCAGGCTTCAGCTTTCTTGCCTTCGCCACGCGCCAGCAGATCCTGCGCATTCGTACGATCGGAGTTAGTGTATGCGCCGCTGACCGCGAAATCGCTGCCACCAAAATCATAGGTTAAAGAGGTACCAAAACCGTCGCCGTTCTGTTTCTTCGCGTCGCGGTTTTCGTTTTTACCCTGATACTGCAACGTCATGTCCAGACCGTCAATCGCACCGAAGAAATCGGTGTTACGATAGGTCGCCAGGCCGCTGGCACGCTTGGTCATGAAGTTATCTGTCTGCGCCGAGGAGTCGCCGCCAAACTCAGGGAACATATCGGTCCAGGCTTCCACGTCATACAGCGCGCCCAGGTTACGACCGTAGTCAAATGAACCAAAATCTTTCAGCTTAATACCCGCAAACGCCAGGCGGGTTTTCTGCGTGGCATCGCTCTCTGCTTTGTTACCGGAAAACTCAGCTTCCCAACGACCGTAACCGGTCAGCTGATCGTTAATTTGGGTTTCACCTTTGAAGCCGAAACGGACGTAGGTCTGGTCGCCATCTTTAGCGTCATCATCACTGATGTAGTGCATTGCTTTTACTTTGCCATACACGTCCAGTTTATTGCCGTCTTTATTATAAACTTCTGCTGCGTGTACAGATGCGGATGCAACAACGCTCATTACCACTAATGCCAGAGTACTCTTTTTCATTTTCAATCCTGATGTTTTTAAAACGCGCTAATATTCGCTGAGCAATAAGATTCGGCTTATTACCCGGTGAAAAACAGGAAGGGTTTTATCGCTCGCGGGTGAAACTTTTATGACAAAGTAAGAATATGTTTAAAAAAGTGAGTTTTAATTTTTCGGTAATAAAATTGTCAAAATCTGCCGCTACGCTTCCTGATCCCGCGCAACAAAGTGGTTCGCCGCGTGCGACGACAGTTGGCAACGAGGCCGAGTCCTGTTAAAACGTTTGATTGACATCATTTTCCCTTATTGTTGAACGGCAGAGAATCATGAGTGATAGCCAGACGCTGGTGGTAAAACTCGGTACCAGTGTTTTAACAGGCGGATCGCGCCGCCTAAATCGCGCCCACATTGTTGAGCTTGTTCGCCAGTGCGCACAACTTCATGCCGCAGGTCACCGTATTGTGATCGTCACTTCTGGCGCCATTGCAGCCGGACGTGAACATTTAGGTTATCCCGAACTCCCCGCGACGATCGCCTCCAAACAGCTGCTGGCGGCCGTGGGACAAAGCCGATTGATTCAACTGTGGGAACAGTTGTTCTCCATTTACGGTATTCATGTCGGACAGATGTTGCTGACGCGTGCTGATATGGAAGACCGCGAACGTTTCCTCAACGCACGCGATACCCTGCGAGCGCTGCTGGATAACAATATCGTTCCGGTGATAAATGAAAACGACGCCGTCGCAACGGCAGAAATCAAAGTTGGTGACAACGATAATCTTTCTGCGCTGGCCGCTATTCTGGCGGGTGCAGACAAACTGCTTCTCCTGACCGATCAGCAAGGGCTGTTTACCGCGGACCCGCGCAACAACCCCGCGGCAGAGTTAATCAAAGACGTCTTTGGCATTGATGACGCACTGCGGGCGATTGCTGGCGATAGCGTTTCCGGGCTGGGTACCGGCGGAATGGGGACTAAACTCCAGGCCGCCGATGTGGCCTGTCGGGCGGGTATCGACACCATTATCGCCGCAGGGAGCCGTCCTGGCGTGATCGGTGACGTGATGGAAGGTATTTCCGTCGGCACGCGTTTTCATGCGCAGGCTTCACCGCTTGAGAACCGCAAACGGTGGATTTTTGGCGCACCGCCTGCGGGCGAAATCACCGTGGACGAAGGCGCGACCACAGCGATTCTGGATCGGGGAAGTTCATTACTTCCAAAAGGAATCAAAAGCGTGACAGGCAACTTCTCGCGTGGTGAAGTGATCCGCATCTGTAATCTTGCAGGCCGCGATATCGCTCACGGCGTGAGCCGCTACAACAGTGACGCGCTGCGCCGCATTGCGGGTCAGCACTCGCAGCAAATTGATGCCATTCTGGGTTATGAATACGGCCCGGTTGCCGTTCATCGTGACGATATGATTATTCGCTAAGGAGCCGAACATGCTGGAACAAATGGGTGCCGCTGCGAAAGCCGCCTCTTACAAACTGGCGCTCCTTTCCAGCCGCGAGAAAAATCGCGTACTGGAGAAAATCGCTGATTATCTGGAATCTCAATCGTCCGCGATCCTGCTTGCCAACGAAGAAGACGTAGCGGAAGCGCGCACCAACGGTCTGAGCGAAGCCATGCTCGACCGCCTGGCGCTTACGCCTTCCCGTCTGAAAGGTATCGCTGACGACGTACGCCAGGTGTGTAATCTGGCCGACCCGGTCGGGCAGGTGATTGATGGCGGTCTGCTTGACAGCGGTCTGCGTATCGAACGCCGCAGGGTGCCGCTTGGCGTCATCGGCGTGATTTACGAGGCTCGCCCTAACGTCACGGTGGATGTGGCAACACTGTGCCTGAAAACCGGCAACGCTGCGATTCTGCGTGGGGGCAAAGAGACCTGGCGGACCAACGCGGCCACGGTGAAAGTGATTCAACAGGCGCTGGAAGAGTGCGGGTTACCGGCGGGTGCGGTACAGGCGATTGAAAGTCCCGATCGTGCGCTGGTCAACGAGATGCTGCGCATGGATAAATATATCGACATGCTCATCCCACGCGGCGGCGCAGGCCTGCATAAGCTTTGCCGTGAACAATCGACCATACCGGTCATTACCGGCGGGATCGGCGTGTGTCATATCCTGGTGGATGAAAGCGCCGAGACCGAACCGGCGCTGAACATTATCGTCAATGCTAAAACCCAGCGTCCAAGCACCTGTAACACCGTTGAAACGCTGCTGGTGCATCAGAATATTGCCCCGACGTTCTTACCCGCGCTCAGTCAGAAGATGGCAGAGCGCGGCGTAACGCTGCATGCGGATGCACCTGCACTGGCGGTGCTCAAAGACGGCCCGGCGAAGGTAGAACCGGTGCAGGACGCGCAGTATGACGACGAATATTTATCGCTGGATCTGAACGTGAAGATTGTTGCCGACCTGGATGACGCCATTGCGCACATTCGCGAGCACGGTACGCAGCATTCCGACGCTATTCTGACCCGCACGCTTCGCAATGCCGATCGCTTTATCAACGAGGTCGACTCTTCTGCGGTGTATGTAAACGCCTCAACGCGGTTCACCGACGGCGCACAGTTTGGTCTGGGGGCCGAAGTTGCCGTCAGTACACAAAAACTGCACGCGCGTGGCCCGATGGGACTGGAAGCCTTAACCACCTACAAGTGGATCGGCTTTGGTGATGATACGATTCGTGCGTAAATAAAACGGGGTGATGCAAAAATAGGCGTTTGATTCACAAGGCCATTGACGCATCACCGCGTTAGATCTACTCTTTTGCCCCGTGGTTACATTCGTAACTGGCCTCTCAGGGCCGATATAGCTCAGTTGGTAGAGCAGCGCATTCGTAATGCGAAGGTCGTAGGTTCGACTCCTATTATCGGCACCATTATCCACGCGGCTTCACGCGATTTTTACCAAATCCACAAATGTCCCTTGTGCCTTTTTTGTGCCACATCCTGCTAGAAAATAGTGACTTTGCGTTGCGTGCTTCATCAGATGACAAGTGCCAGGTGCGCATACTGTTGCACCATTTCAATACTCTCACATCCTCTCTTTTCCTGTAGTACTGATAACGATACTCCGGGATGAATAAGTCAACTCGGGCAGCATACCAGAACGTTAAAAATGCGCCGGAATCCTAATCCGCAATTAGTTTAGCCATTTTGCTGACTGGCATAACGGTGTACACAGACCGCAATCAATGACTGGATCAGTGGATAACGTCGAGAACACGACAGAGCCTGCGGTGACGTTTTAGGTGTTGCCGTCAGGCTAGAAAGAAACCCGTTGAGGATTCGACGCCGTAGGTAGCCCTGTTAAGGGTTGGAACTGGCTGGTTGAAGGCTGGGGAAGACTAGTAAAAAGAAAAGCATTCGCCTGTCAGAAATAGGGGATAAGCGTGTGTACCCGTTTAATACGCTGATGCTGGGTAGCGCTGATCCTGAATAGTAATCGCGGTGGGCTTATTTTATTCTGGAAAATAAATAATAAAATCATGTAGTTACAATTTATCTTGGACCGCTGGTAATACACTAAATTCAATTAAAACTTAGATTTCACTTGTTTTACAAGTGTTGCATATTCAGACCATGAGGGAAGGACTTAAAATCTATTTTTCTGTTATGCAACATAGTCTTAGCTATGCAATTGATGAAATTTACTGCCCGGTTTGTGTATCTGCGGCAACGGTGAGGAAAATAAACCGAAAGCCCCCCAAATTATCAGATGTGTACTGTTATTGTTCAAATGTAGAGTGTGGGCATACGTTTGTGATGAACGTTTCATTCTCACACACGATTAGTCCCAGCGCTTTGAGCGGCCAGGGACGGATTAAAGAGCTAATGGATGCCCTGCCACCCGACGAGCGACAAAAAGCATTAGAACTCCTGTTGGCAGCCAAAGAGAGCCAGTGAACGGCTCGCCGGGAGTAACTAAAATTTTCCCGGCTTCGGTTCATTAAATTTCAGTTGCTTAAGAAAAAATGTTCATAAGAATCAGCTGCTTAATTTTTAAGTGTGCCATCAGTTATCATGAAAAATCTCACTTAAAATTTTATATCTCTTTACTATCAATAACTTAATTAAAGTCATTGCGATTTTGGAGTATAGCTAAACTGAAAAAAGCTGAAATTCTTTTCACTCTTTTCAGTTCCATGCTCGCTGTAAATCCCCAGTCGTGGCGCGGTCTGGCACTATCATTTGTAAAAAATCCCAACTGAAAAATTTTTGCGATCTGAAAACCGCAGGCGGGTGCGGTGTAGTGCGATTTTGGCCGGTTTCATTTTTGATTTGTTTAACAATGCTATACGTGTAAAATGTTAGTGAGGCGTATCGCTTAGGCGATCATCCAGTGATGGGTGCAACTAATTTTGGGAGGCTTTGCCTCTGGTTTTTCCAGTCTGCTAGCGCAGGCGTTACTATTACTACTATTTTTGACGCCTCCTTACTTCAATTAAGGACGAATCCTCGTGAGTGATTTCTCGAATCAAATTTGGTGGACAAAGAAAGCAAGAATTAAGGCAGAAAAGCGCTTGCTTAGAATGGATGCTATCTCACAATCATTATTGCTATGGTATTCATTTTTTCTTGTGGCATATTCAATAATTACTCTTGTTGTAAAAGTTGCTAGCTTAACGGAAACAGCAATAATGGTTGCTTTGTCTGTTTTAGTTTTGCTTTTGACGTTGTATGTTAATAACATGCGATTTAAAGAGAGAGCAATGTTGATGAAACAGTGCTATGAGCAACTTGGGTTAATATATGGGGCAATTGGTAGTTCTTCTGATATTGATAGTTTAAAAAAAGAGTTTCATTCAATACTTTCAATATCTGAAAATCACAAGGAAATTGATTATTACAGGGCTATTGATGGCGAGTATGAAAGCGCATCTGATAAGAGTAAATTAAGCAAGCACCCTACGGAGGAACAAAAAAACTCTATACGTATGAGCAATAATGGCTGGTGTGTGTCAGTTTTAGTACTAATACTTCTACCATTCATCATCGTTGCATTTATCAGACACTATTCTCAGGTTTAAATATGGACGAGCATAAGGGCTTCGATAATTATATCTCGGTTAACTATCTCCGTGATATATATGATAATCACGTGATATTATCGGCTTCAACCGGCATTGATAATATGTCGCATAAAATCCTCCTGGGTATAATCGATGAACAATTATCTATAATTAATAGGAAGTTTAACTCAAAATCCTATGTCTTTACAAAGTACAAATTAAAATTAATAAGTAAGGGTAGAGGTAAGCCGCCAAGGGAAATATCTATCCCAACAATCAGAGATAAAATTGCATTACGTGCAATTTGTGATTATTTAAAAAATACGTATGATAATGAGTTGCGTTTTAAGCTTCCCCAAGATGTCATAAAATCAGTTAAGGCTGATATTGAATCGGGGGAGTATAACTACTTTTTAAAGCTCGACGTTGCTAACTTTTTCCCTTCTGTGCAACATGATAAATTAACTGAGCAACTTTGTCATAGGATAGATGATGATAGGGTGCTGACATTAATATCTAGCGCCATCAAATCACCAACGGTTATAAAGCCTTCAAAGAGCGATGTCCCGAATGTAAATGGCATACCCCAAGGACTATCTATATCAAGCATATTAGCATCAATCTATTTACATACATTAGATAATAAATATAAAGATGAAAATGATTTCAAATATTATAGATACGTAGATGATGTGCTGATTTTCATAAAATCAAAAGAGGTTGATGAGGTAATTAAAGAGGTTGTTTCGGATTTTGAAGGGTTAGGGCTTAAGGTCTATGACCCTAACAGTAATCCAGAAAAATCGTCAAAAGGAGTAATCTCAAAAGATGCCTTCGGCTATCTGGGGTATGATTTTAATTGTGGAGTGGTTAGCCCAAGAACCGGGTCTATAGAAAAACTTCGCGAGTCACTTCTCTCTATATTTTCAGGTTACAAGTATTCAAAATTAAAAAGATTAGAGTTCTTAGAGTGGCGAGTTAATCTAAGAATTACAGGTTGTATTTTTCAGGGTAAATCAAAAGGGTGGATGTGCTTTTTCTCAGAAATAAACAACGAAAGATTGCTTCATGAACTCGATGCATTTGTGGATAACTTATGTCTACGATTTAACGTAGAGTTGAAAGTTAAATCTTTCGTGAGAGCATTCTTCCAAATAAAGCATAATAGACGTGAAACTAAATACGTTCCAAACTTTGATAGTTACTCTGAAGAAGAAAAAACATATGTTTTAGAGTATTATTTTTCAAAAAATACCGAGAATTTAACATCGAGAGAGATTGACTATCAATTTAAGAAAAGAATATCTCGACAGGTTAAGGATATTGAAACCGATTTGAGAGATGCTGGTTTTTCTTCATGAGTTCGTGTTTTCCTTGATTCTTATGCTAATAGGGCTCATAGATAGTTTTACCAGCATGAAACAAAAAGCCAAACCACTGCACATAATCAGTGACCGTGACGTTGCTGATTGTGGTGGTGGTAAGGTGATGGGTGTTAATGTTGGGGGCATTATAGGGGGCACTTGTATTTAATATTTTTATTTTTACTATATAAAACATTTCATTAGATGATTGTTCTGTTCCTATTATCGCAACACCTTACCGCTCCCCATCCTAATATAAATTCCACCTTTTACCCACTAAAAACCCACACCCCATTTCAGCCAACAGCACCACACAAACCTACCCTTCCCCTAACATACCAAAACTCACTATCCGCGCTCTTCCCAGCTCTTTAGCTCGATACAACGCGACATCAGAGGCTCGAATAAGGCTATCACTCTGGACATGCTGCGGATAGGTGGCGATCCCGATGGAGACATCCACCGTGGCGATCTCCGAGATACCCGAGCGGACGGTGGACATTTTTACCTCGTTGTAAATCTGCGATGCGCATTCATAGGCGGCTTCGTCATCCATTCCGGCCAGCAGTACCAGAAACTCCTCGCCACCGTAACGGAACGCTTTGCCCTCATCGCCAATCGTTCGCTGAATAATACTCGCGACGCGTTTGATCACCGCATCACCCGCTTCATGCCCGTATTTATCGTTAATCTTTTTAAAGTGATCGATATCAATCATCAGACAGCTAATCGGGGTGGAGGTACGCTGGGCCAGGCTGATTTGGGATCGCAGCATATCGTCCAGGTGGTGACGGTTACGCAGGCCGGTCAGCGGGTCATAAAGTGCCTTTTCCTGTAGTTCGTGTCGAAGTCGCTGGTTAGCCAGCGCCAGACCCAACGCTTCTGCCATCAGTTCCAGGTAGGCGCGTGAAGGGGCGTTTTCCGGAAGGATGTTCTGGATGGAAAGCAAACCAATTGCTTCCCCCTGAGCGATGAGCGGTATGCACAGCGCCTGGTGCGCCACCGATTCCGGCAGGTGATAACAGACGACGTCCGGCTCGCCATTCACCGGCGGATGACTTTGACCGCGGCGTATCGCCCAACAGTCTTCGGGATCAAAAGGGGTCGACGCGCCCTGCGGGTCTAACCATTCTGCCACGCAGCGCATTCGGGAGGGGGTGCGATCGAGGATATAGAGTCTGCCGGATAAGCCTGGAGCAATATTGGGCGCAAAAAGGGTGGCCACGTTGAGCACGTCATCAAAGGATTCACAGCCCTGCAGCCGCTGTGTCATTCTTGCCAGTAGTTCGCGGATAGCCCAGTCCGCATCGCGCTCCCTCTCCAGACGCTGTCGCGCCAGGCCATTTTCACGAAAAATGTGTATCGCCTGCGCCATATCCCCGATTTCATCAATCTGATTGAAGTTGGGCGTTTCCACGGCATAGTCCTGCGAGGCAAGACGATGTACGACGTCGCTCAGACGAACGACCGGGCGCAGTACGCGGCGTTTTAAAATAAAGCCCAGCACAAACAGGAAGAGCAGGGCGGTCAGGCCCACCATGATCTCTGAGGCGGTGCGCAGCGTTTTCGATGTTTTGGTCGCCACCTGAACATCGGTTATGACACGCTTATCCAGCAACTGGCGGAAATGATCGATTTCCCGCTGGGCGCGTTCCAGCTCAAGCTCGTAGGCGCTGCCGTACAACAGGGCAACGGCGTGTTGTTCATCACCACGCGCTATGCTGGCAAGGGCTGCTTGCTGCTCGTCCTGCAGCTCATCAACGATCTTTAATCCTTCTCCCAGCAATAACAACTCTTCGTTTGATGCACCGGTATCTTTGAGTTTCTCCAGGCGTACTTCGATGTTCTTCAGCGAGCCCTCTTTTTGACGGTACTCTTCGAGGATCGACGGGTCTTTTTTAATCACAAACAGGCGAGCCAAATCAGACAGCATCCAGGCATCTGCTTCGATGTCTTCGGTGATTTGATCGAACTGCTGGCGTTGCTTAACCGCCTGCCTTTCCGCCGTGTCAGCATTTGACGCCAGGATCATGATGATGCCGGAGGCGAGAGTCAGGCATACCGTGGCGCCATAGGCCCAGTTTGTTATCGTGGCGATTCGCACCTGTTAGATCCTTTTACGACAAATGTGGGATGGCGTTCTTTAAATTATAGAAAACGTTTGATTTTGGGTGTAAAAAAAGGCGGCTCGCAGCCGCCTTGTTAACCCTTGAACATCACACTTTTATAACTCTGGCGGTTTTCTACCCTCTTCGATGAACTCCGCGTCTAACTCTTCAGCATTGCCAGCGTGGTCTCGGCCGGAGAACAGGTTCCAGCAGGCAATAAACAGCGCCGCAATCAAGGGACCAATGACAAAGCCATTAATACCGTAAAGCTCCATGCCGCCGAGGGTTGAAATCAAAATAAGGTAGTCCGGCATTTTGGTGTCTTTTCCCACCAACAGCGGGCGCAAAATGTTGTCGACCAGGCCAACGATAATCACGAAGAACCCCACGATAAACAGCCCTTGCCAGACCTGATGTGTTGCGAAGAGGAAAATAGCGGCAGGTACCCAGACAATCGCTGAACCCACCGCGGGCACCAGAGAGAGAAACGCCATCAGCGCGCCCCACAAAACGCTGCCATCAATACCCACAATGGCGAAGGCAATCCCCCCCAGCGTCCCCTGAACCACCGCCACGACCGCCGTACCTTTCACCGTCGCGCGGGAGACCCCGACGAATTTGGCGAACAGATGCTCTTTAGCAAAATCAGAAAGGGGCAGGGAGTCCAGAATCTGACGCACCAGATACGGTCCGTCTTTCAGCAGGAAAAACAGCAGATAAAGCATGATGCCGAAGCTGATCGCAAAGCCAAAAGTGCCTTTGCCAATCAGGAAGGCGCTGCCAGCCAGATACTGCCCGCCCTGCAGGGCAAAGTCGGAGAGTTTCTTCTGGATTTGTGCGGCGTTATTCAGATTATGATCGGCCAGGAACCCGCTTGCCCAGTCGGGCAGCCGATTAAAGATGCCCGCCACCACCTCCGGGAACTGGGTGTTGTTCGCCTGCAGTTTGGTGTAAACCACGTTCAGCTCAATCGCCAGTGACGAGAGGATCACCATCAACGGGATAAAGACGATCAGGCAGATGATGCCGAGAGTCAAAAACGATGCCAGCCCGTTACGATCCCCCAGCGCGGTGCGGAGTTTATTTTTCACCGGGTTAAAAATGATGGTCAGGATGGCAGCCCATAAAATGGCGGAAAAGTAGGGCGACAACACATCAAAGAAGGCCCACGTAACGAGAGCGAGAAGAAGCAAGAAAAAACCTTTGGTCAGTCCATTAAAGCGCATCACTAAGTCCTGGTAACGAAGAATCTCCAAGGACTATAGAACTGTTTAGGGGAATTACCAATACGAGGGGCTGTCTTTGTCCCGGCAGTGCGCCACCGTCTTTTGCATGACATCCCCTGGCGCGGTTCGCACTTTCGACTGACCGAAAAGCGCCGCTCCGGCCTCCATGCTTAGGGTATCTGCCTTGCGGAGGTGCTTATGGCCTGGCGACCCTTTCTCTACGTGATCCTGACCCACCACCCTCGTCTTAGCGCCCGCCGTGGGCGGCTGCACCTGGTTCATGGCTAGCTTTTTGTTAACAATCACGGTATAAATGACCTTCTTTGGATGTTTAGATGTCCATACGTTTAGAAGGTAATATGCAAACAGAACAAAATGGGCAGCTGAAGCGCACCATGAAAACGCGCCACCTGATCATGCTGTCGCTGGGCGGCGTCATCGGTACAGGGTTATTTTTTAATACGGGTTATATCATCTCTACCACCGGCGCGGCGGGAACGCTGCTGGCGTATCTCATTGGTGCGCTGGTGGTCTGGCTGGTGATGCAGTGTCTGGGCGAGCTCTCCGTGGCCATGCCGGAAACCGGTGCCTTCCACGTTTATGCGACGCGCTATCTGGGGCCGGCAACGGGCTACACCGTGGCGTGGCTCTACTGGCTGACCTGGACGGTAGCGCTCGGTTCGAGCTTCACCGCCGCCGGGTTCTGTATGCAGTACTGGTTTCCGCAGGTGCCGGTCTGGACCTGGTGCGTGGTGTTTTGCGTGGTGATATTTGCACTTAACGTTATCTCGACGCGCTTTTTTGCCGAAGGCGAATTCTGGTTCTCGCTGGTAAAAGTCATCACCATCATCGCGTTTATCATTCTGGGTGGAGCGGCAATCTTCGGTTTCATCCCTATGCAGGATGGCTCACCGGCGCCGGGGCTGACTAACCTCACCGCAGAAGGCTGGTTCCCTCACGGCGGTTTGCCGATCCTGATGACCATGGTGGCGGTCAATTTTGCTTTCTCCGGCACCGAGCTGATTGGTATCGCCGCGGGCGAAACGGAAAACCCGCACAAAGTGATTCCTGTCGCCATCCGTACCACCATTGCCCGCCTGATTATCTTTTTTATCGGCACGGTATTTGTTCTGGCGGCACTCATTCCCATGCAGCAGGCGGGCGTAGAGAAAAGCCCCTTTGTGCTGGTGTTTGAAAAAGTAGGGATTCCCTATGCCGCGGATATCTTCAATTTTGTGATTCTGACCGCCATCCTTTCTGCCGCAAACTCGGGGCTGTATGCATCGGGTCGTATGCTCTGGTCGCTCTCCAATGAGAAAACGCTGCCGCGCTGCTTTGCTCGCGTGAATAAAAACGGCGTGCCGCTGACGGCAATCTCGGTGAGTATGCTGGGCGGCGTGCTGGCGCTGTTCTCAAGCGTTGTCGCGCCGGACACCGTCTTTGTCGCGTTGTCGGCTATTTCGGGGTTTGCGGTTGTGGCGGTCTGGATCAGCATTTGCGCGTCGCACTTTATGTTCCGTCGTCGCCATCTGCAGGCGGGCAAACCGCTGGCTGCGTTGCAGTATCGCGCGCCGTGGTATCCGTTGGTGCCCGTTCTCGGTTTTGTACTTTGTCTGGTTGCCTGCGTAGGTCTTGCGTTCGATCCGACGCAGCGCATTGCGCTCTACTGCGGTATTCCCTTTGTCGCCTTGTGTTATGGTGCCTGGTATCTGACCCGTTCTCTTAAAAATCAGGAGCCTGAACATGTCGCAGAATAACCCGCTTACCTCTCTTCTTGAAACGCAGCCTTTTATTGTGCTCGACGGCGCGATGGCGACGGAACTGGAAGCGCACGGTTGCGACCTGGCAGACAGCCTGTGGTCCGCAAAAGTGCTGATCGAAAAGCCAGAACTGATCCGCGATGTTCATATGGATTACTTCCGCGCAGGTGCGCAGGTGGCGATTACCGCCAGCTATCAGGCGACGCCCGCGGGCTTTGCCGCCCGGGGGCTGGATGAAACGCAGTCTCGTCACTTAATTGGAAAGAGCGTCGAGCTGGCGCGTAAGGCCCGCGAAGCGTATCTGGCAGAAAACCCGCAGGCGGGCACGCTGCTGGTGGCCGGATCCGTGGGTCCTTACGGGGCATACCTGGCCGACGGCTCTGAGTATCGCGGAGATTATGTCCGCACTGCCGACGTCTTTATGGATTTCCATCGCCCACGCGTGGAAGCCCTGCTGGATGCAGGGGCGGATCTGTTGGCGTGTGAAACGCTGCCCTCATATGAGGAGATCAAAGCTCTGACGGTCCTGCTGGCAGAGTATCCCCGCGCCCGGGCATGGTTCACCTTCACGCTGCGCGACAGCACGCATTTAAGCGATGGCACGCCGCTGCGCGAGGTGGTGGCGTGGCTGAAGGCGTATCCGCAGGTGGTGGCGCTGGGCATAAACTGTATCGCCCTGGAGAACACCACGGCGGCGCTAAACACGCTTAAAAACCTGACATCGCTTCCGCTGGTGGTCTATCCGAATTCGGGTGAGCACTATGACGCGGTAAGTAAAACGTGGCATCACCACGGCGAGGCATGTGAGACGCTGGCGGGGTATTTGCCCCAGTGGCTTGAGGCTGGAGCCCGGTTAATCGGCGGATGCTGTCGCACCACGCCGAAGGATATTGCCGCGCTCACCGCGCAGCGCTGATCGTTTTGCCGGGGTTGCCCGGCATTTATCAAGCCACTTCCGCCAGCACAAACATTCCGTACGGGTGGATCTCCAGGTAGTAATGCTCACCCGCGTTGGGTTGCAGGCGCGTGGCGTTAACCTGGAGCAAAATCTCCTGCCCGTGCCAGTCCACCGTCACTTCATACTGCGGCCCCATATACGCCACGTGGCGAATGGTGCAGCGCTGACTTTCCTCGCCGTGCTCGCTCAGGGTGATTGCTTCAGGGCGGACGCCGACGGAGCCCGCCCCTTCGCTGGCGAAATGCACAGGCCGTGGCAGGCGATAGCCGTAGATCTCCACCGCGTCCTGCGAAAAGCGCGCCGGGAACAGGTTCGCGTCGCCCATAAAGCTCGCCATAAAACGCGAGGCGGGCTGGCGATACAGATCCTGCGGCGAACCCATCTGCATGATGTTGCCTTTGTTCATCACCAGTACCGTATCCGATACCGCAAACGCCTCGCTCTGGTCGTGAGTAACGTAGAGCGACGTGATGTTGAACTGTTTTTGCAACTCGCGGATTTTATCGCGCATGCTGCGGCGCAGGTTGGCATCGAGGTTACTCAACGGCTCATCAAAAAGCAGGACTTTGGGCTTGAGGATCAGGGCGCGGGCCAGGGCGACGCGCTGCTGTTGCCCGCCGGAGATCTGATCGACATAGCGATCTTCAAAACCCTCCAGATCCACCATCGCCAGCGCCTCTTTCACCCGCGACCTGATATCACGGCGCGACACGCCAAGCATCTTCAGACCGTATCCGACGTTTTCTCCCAGCGACATATGCGGGAAGAGCGCATAGGACTGAAATACCATACAAATATCGCGCTGCTGAATGGAGCGATCGGTAACATCTTCACCGTCGATAAAGATCTGCCCTTCAGTGGGTTTTTCCAGCCCGGCGACCAGACGCAGTACCGTGGTTTTACCGCAGCCGGACGGGCCAAGCAGCGTCACCATCTGCCCCTGCGGAATGGCGAGATTGATGTTGTCGATAACGGTGTTATCCCCAAAGCGCTTGGTGACATTGCGCAGTTCAACGAAATGTTTCTGAGTCATAATGTTACGCCTGGTTTTTGGCTTTGGAACGAGAGGTGCGAGCCTCACCGATCAGCCAGTCAAAGAGGAAAATAATCGCCAGCATGACCACGATCAGGATCGAGCCATAGGCAATTGCCACGCCGTATTCGCCGTCTTCTACACGATTGAGGATGTAGGCCGTTGCCACGCGGGTATCGGGCGTCACGAGAAAGACAATGGCGCTCACCGTCGTGATGGCGCGCACGAAGCTGTATATCAGCGCCGACAGAATCGCCGGTCGCAGCAGCGGCAGCAGAATATGCGTGATGGTGCGAAGTGAACCGGCCCGCAGGCTGAGTGAGGCTTCGTCCAGAGATTTATCGATTTGGCCCAGCCCCGCGATGCCCGCACGGATCCCCACCGGCACGTTACGCATCACCATGGAGATAATCACAATCGCCGCCGTTCCGGTGAGGTACACCGGTGCGCTGTTAAAGGCCAGAATATAGGAGACGCCCGCCACGGTGCCCGGTACGGCGAAGCAGAGCATCGTCGTGAACTCGAGCGCTTTTTTCCCTTTGAACTGCTGGCGGACCACTACCCAGGCGATCAACAACCCAAAGCCTGCGGTAATAGGCGCGGCGATCCCGGCGTAGAGCAACGTATCGAGCAGGGAAGGCCAGGCGCCATCGCTCATGCCCTGGCCGAACAGCTTAATAAAGTTATCCAGCGTCAGCGTGTAATCCACGCCCCAGTTCACGGTAAAGCTGCCGTAGAAAATGCTGCCGTAGAGCAGGGCATTAAAGGCAATCCAGACGGTGAGCAGGGCCACCACGCTCCAGACCAGCGTGACCGGTAGCGGCTGTACGTCGCCCCGATACGATTTGCCGGAGACCGTGACGTAAGAGCGTTTGCCAATCCACATGTACTGAATACAGAACACCAGCAGCGAGAAGACCAGCAGGAAGGCACCCAGGGTGCTGGCGGCCTGATAGTCCAGCTGAGAGCCCGTAATGTAGAAGTAGATTTGGGTGGCGAGCACGTCAAAGTTGCCGCCCAGCACCAGCGGATTACTGAAGTCGGCAAGCGACTGGACGATGACAATCAAAAAGGCGTTTGCCAGCGCCGGTTTCAGCAGGGGAACAAACACGCCGTTGAAGGTCTGCCAGCGGCTGGCTCGCAGGGTGTACGAAGCCTCTTCCAGTGAGGGATGGATCGTTTTGATCGCCCCGTCCAGGATCATAAAGGCCATCGGCGTAAAGGCCAGCACCTGCGCCAGCCAGATCCCGGTGAAGCCGTACAGCCAGTTGGTGTTGGTCAGGCCGAACCAGTCGACCATTAATTCCGTCACGTAGCCCGAGCGTCCCATCATCAGCGTGACGCCTAAGCCCACGACAAAGGGTGGGGTGACAATGGGCAGAATCGAGAAGATACGACCAATGATGGCGCTACGTCTGGCAATGCGGGTGGTGTAAATCGCCAGTACCAGCCCGAAAAAGGTACAGCCGATGCCGACGGCAATCGACAGTAAAATCGAGTTGATAATCACCTGAACGATATGCGCCTGGGACAGCACCGTCATAAACGCCAGCGGGGCGAACTCCCCGGCGTCGTTGGTGAACATGGGGATAAAGATGGCTATGCTCGGCCAGACGATAAAAATGCCAATCAGCGTGATAATGGCGATCAGGGAGCCAATGACAAAACGATCGCCTCCCAGCCAGTCCAGACGGGTCAGCGCCAGCGTGATGATGGCCCCGAGCGCCGTGAGCAGCACAATGCTGGCATAGCCCAGCCCCCGGCCTTCTGTCGTAGCGCTCAGCACTACAAACAGCATACACAGCAGCGCCCAGCCCGCATCCATATAGTGGCGGCGGCGCTGTTCACGCTGCGCCGTCGAGAAAGGACGCACCAGCAGCAGGCTGGGGAGCACATACCACAGGATGCTGACGTTTAAATGTGACCAGCTGTATGCGGCGAGAATTTCATCTTTCGTCGACTCCAGCAGACCGTAATCCAGGCTCCAGCCTGGCAGCAGCGCGAAGGCCAGCCAGCCAAGTAAAACCCAAAGGAATACCGCATCCCGTTTTGGCGCGGGATGGAGAGCAAGTGTCTGTGACATAAGGGTTCCGGTGTTGTAGGCCGGGCAGCATCACGCTACCCGGCAAGTGTTCGCACTCGTGAGCTTATTTGCCCATCTTCACGTCGCTGACCCATTTATTGATCAACGCCTTGCGCACGTCCGTTGAGCCGTATTTGTCCATGTCGTAACTGATGAGCTTCAGATCGTCCAGCTTCAGGGAGTTAGGCGAGGTTTCTGCCGTAGTATTGGTGAGGATTTGGTAGGATTTGCCTTTCTTCCACGCCAGCTCCTGCGCCTCTTTCGACAGTACCCAGTCTACAAACAGCTTCGCGTTCTCTTCGTTACGTGCGCCTTTCAGGATGCTCACGCCGCCAATTTCATACCCGGTGCCTTCGCACGGGGAGATCAGCTCCAGCGGAGCGCCTTGCTCTTTTTCCAGGGAATAGTCATGCAGGAAACCGATGCCAATGGCCGTTTCACCCCGCGCGGCGTTACGCGCCGGGGCAATACCGGATTTGGTGTACTGGGAAACATTGCTGTTGAGCTGTTTCAGATAATCAAAGGCCTGATCTTCACCCCACAGCTGTACAAACGTGGCCAGTGCGGTGTAAGCGGTGCCGGAACTTTGCGGATCGGCAATCTGGATCTCGCCTTTGTATTCCGGTTTGGTCAGATCTTTCCAGCACTTCGGCACGGGCAGATTTTTCTCTTTCAGGCGCTGGGTGTTCACGCCGAAGCCGAGGATCCCCACATAAACGGCCGAGGAAAGGTTACCTTTTACCTTTGCCGGATCGCGGAATTTTTCCATGATCTGCGCAAGATTGTTGGACGTGTAGGGTTGCAGCAAACCCATCTCACCGGCCTGAGACTGCGGGTCCAGCGTGCCGCCGTACCACACGTCAGCCTGCGGGTTTTTCTTCTCCGCATCAACCTTTGCCAGCGTGCTGCCGGAACCGTTGCGGATAAACGAGGTTTTCACATCGTACTTATCGCCGAATGCTTTCGTTTCGACTTCGCACATTTCATTGGTGGCGCTGCAGTAGACCACCAGACGGCCTTTGGCCTGTGCCGCGCCGGTTAAGGTCGCCAGCGCGATCCCGGACGCAATGAGAGTAGAGAGGAGTGTTGTTTTCATTATTCAGCCCTTTTAAGACGTTATATGACTGCGAGAAGCGGTAATGCCCGACATCAACAGCGGCATCAGTAATAAACCCATCAGTACGGCGGCGATCGAGAGCAAACTGAACATCCCCGACCAGCCGTAACGTTCAATCACCTGCGACAGGGGCCATCCCGCCAGGGCCGCCCCCAGATAGGCAAAGAGGCCGAGAAAACCGGTGATGGAACCTGCTGCCTGTTTGTGCCCGCATTCCACGGCGGCCAGGCCGATCAACATTTGCGGACCAAACACAAAAAATCCCACGCTAAAGAAACAGGCTGCCAACAGGGCGTAGTGGTGTACCGGCGCCAGCCACAGCGCGGCCACCGACACCATTAACCCCAGCGTGAACAGCAAAATCATTGGCGCCCGCTGGCCGCTGAACAGCAGATCGGCACCCCAACCGGCAAACAGCGCCCCGAGCAGGCCACCGACTTCAAACAGCATCACCGTCGCGTTGGCGCTCAGCAGATTCACGCCGTGGCTCTCAGAGAGCCAGATGTTGCCCCAGTCATTCAGCGCAATCCGGATGAGGTAGACCAGCACGTAAGAGGCGCCGAGCAGCCAAATCATCGGATTTTGCAGCATGGTGGTGCGTAACATCTGCCACAGCCCCATCGGGGGGCTTTGCTGTTCCTGGCGCAACTCTAAAGGGTCGTTGCGCCACTCCCCGACCGTCGGCAGACCCTCTTCCTGCGGTGTACCCCGCAGTTGTGTGGTTAGCCACAGGCCGAGCACAATGCTGATGATCCCCGGTGTCAGCATCGCCGCCTGCCAGCCCCAAAGGTGGGCCGCCAGAGCACAAATTAAAGGAATAATCGCGCCACCCACATTGATGGAGGTATTCCAGCATCCCCACCAGAACCCCCGCTCGTTGCGGGAATACCAGTGGGTGAGTAAACGCGCGCAGGGCGGCCATCCCCATCCCTGAAAGAAGCCGTTTAACGTCCAGATAAACAGCAGCAGCGGAAAGGCGTCGCTAAAGGTAAACAACACGTTCAGCACGCCCGTCGCCAGCAGACCAATCCCCATAAACGCGCGCTGTCCGTGGCTGTCGTGCCATAATCCGGCGGCAAATTTCGACATGCCATAACTCAGATAAAACAGAGAACCGATAAGCCCGATATCACTCTTGCTCAGCCCCAGATCCATTTGCAGGGCAGGGAGCACGTAATTCAGACTTTTGCGCGTCAGGTAAAACGCGGCGTAGCCAATCGCCATGCACAGCAGCAGTTTTGGCCGTACAGCCTGAAAGCGATGGGTAACCTGTTCGGCAGTCAGTGCGGGCATGGTGTTCTCCGTTTGAAATGACTGTATGAGAGCGCAAAGAAAAAGGGATGAGAGAAAGTCTGGCGTGGCTAAGACTTTTTCCTGGTTAATGCGGTGTTTGTTGCAAAATTGTGGGCAGGTTAACAATTACGCGCGTGCCGGCGTGGGATGCCAGCGTGAACTCGCCGCCCAGGGCATGGACCCGCTCACGCATCCCCTGTATCCCGAATCCGGCACTTTTTTCCGGGCTTATCCCGCAGCCGTTATCCGCCACTTCCAGATGCAGGCGGTGGTCTTTCTGACACAGCAGGATTGTCACCTCCCGGGCATCTGCATGTTTGCTGACGTTATTCAGCAACTCCTGAAGCAGGCGGTACAGCGTAAAGACCAGGGTTTCGTTTTGCGGCGGGGCGTCAAGCTGATAGTCAAACCGGCAGACAATCCCGCGTTCGGCAAAGGCGAACTCATTCACCAGATGATGCAGCGCCTCTTTGAGAGATAACTCGTCCAGAACGGGCGGGCGCAGCTGACGCAGCAGCTGGCGAGTTGAGTGGTGGATCCGACGCGCCAGATCGTTGATCTGTCCGGCGGCTTCCATGGCTAACGGCGTATCGCCTGCGCGCCTGACCAGCTGAGACTGAATCTGAATGGCGGTGATATTCTGCCCGATCTCGTCGTGCAGTTCTCGCGCCAGCTGTTTGCGGGTGTCTTCTTCGCTATGAATAAGCTGTTCGGTGAGCGCCCGCCGCGCCTGAAGTTCGGCCTCCAGCCGACGTCGATAGTGATCAAGATTGAGCGCCAGCTGCTGTTGACGGCTAATGGCGATCCCCAGCCCAATGCCCAGCAGGGACTGCGTGGCCAGAAAAATCTCCAGCTCCAGCAAATCCGTAAAGCCGACGCCCACCTGGCGGGCAATGGTGATCATCATGCTGCCCAGTAACCCCGAGAGCACGCCGCCCTGCCAGCCAAATTTCCACGCCATCACCACGTTGGGCAGAAAGACGACAATCAACAGCAGGCGTTCAAGCGCCGGGGAGAGCACCATCTGCGTGCCAATCCCGATGATAAAGAACAAGCTGCACCAGATGATGAGCGACGTGCGCAGCGGCGGATTGCTGATATCCAGCCCCAGTAAATGGTGACGATGCTGTTGGCGTAAAAATTCGAACACCAGATAGACGAAGGGGGTCAGCAGCACGCCGCCGGTAAAGGAGCCCAGCAACAGAAGCGTGGTCGGGCTTTCAAGCAGGGGCGAGAGAACGAGCGTCTGTAGCAGCGCGTTAAGCGTAACGGCCGCAATCAGTAAGGAGAGTCGCTGCCAGTAAAGCGGGAAGCGGTGCCAGTAACGCTGAGTAAGCCAGACTGATAACGTCCCCAGCAGCGGCACCACCAGCATCACGTGATGGGTCAGAAGCTGTTCGCTGTGCAGCCAGGTGATAGCGGCCAGTGGAGGCAGAATAAGTGCAGGCCAGAAGCGTCGCGACAGCAAAATCAGCAGCGCCAGATAAACACCCTGCGGCAGAAAGAGCACCGCCTGCTGGCCGTTATGGGTCAGGTAAAAGCTGAGCGTCCAGAGCATTAACCAGCCGGTGCTCCAGGCCAGAAAAATGAACAGTGAGAGAACCAGATGCCGGACAGAACGCCCCATCAGTGGCCTGCGAGAAGCTGGTTGTCGAGTGCGAAATGGACCAGTTCAATGGTGCTGCTGCACTGCAATTTCCCCAGAACGTTGGCCCGATGTACGTGCACCGTTTTGTGGCTCAGTGCCAGCGAAAAGGCGATGGCTTTGACGCTTTCCCCTTTCACCAGCAGGTCGAATACTTCCCGCTCGCGCGGCGTGAGCACGTCGAGCACGGTAGAGACAGGCTGACCACCGCGCAGGGCTTTTACCGCATCGGCGCAAAGATAGTGCCCGCCCATGCCGACTGAGCGAACGGCCTGAACCAGTTCCTCCGGGCCGCAGCGTTTGGTCAGATAGCCGCTGGCACCCGCGTCAAGGGCGCTCTGCACAAACGCCGGCGTGTCGTAGATGCTGAGAATGATCGCGCGAAAAGCGGGGCGTTGCTGACGCAGACGTTTAAGCAGGCTGAGACCGTTTTCGTCGGGCATGGCGACGTCCATCACCGCTACGTCGATGTCGTTGCGCGATAAGACCGGCCACGCCTGCGCCGCGCTGCTGAACTGACCTTCCACCACCATATCCTCTTCCAGGCTCAGAAGTTGGGCAAATCCGGAACGCACCACAACGTGGTCATCCACCAGCACCACTTTAATCATTATTGATCCCTGTTTTTCACCGTTTTTCTATGATGCCCGTCGACAGCGGGCTGGCAATGTTGTCCCTCTGGATATGTAACGGATGTAACAAAATTGCAATAAAATGGCTTGCCACATTATTCACTATCTTTTGCCGCTTTTTTTCTAAAAACGATTCGGCATTAACGATGCTTTTTTATTCCTTTATCAAAATACCTGCGCCGGAAATACTGCCCCAATAACAAGAGAGGGGAGCAGACACTATGGCAATTTCATCGCGTATTTCATTACTGGGCGCACTCGCGCTGTGGGTATTTCAGGTGCAGGCGGTAGAGGTCACCGTGGCGTATCAAACTTCCGCAGAGCCGGCAAAGGTTGCCCAGGCGGATAACACTTTTGCAAAAGAGAGTGGCGCAACGGTGGACTGGCGGAAGTTTGACAGTGGCGCAAGCATTGTGCGCGCCCTGGCATCAGGCGATGTCCAGATCGGCAATTTAGGGTCCAGTCCGCTGGCGGTAGCCGCAAGCCAGCAGGTGCCGATTGAAGTGTTTCTCCTTGCCTCGCAGTTGGGCAATTCCGAAGCGCTGGTGGTGAAGAAAAACATCACCACACCGCAGGATCTTATTGGCAAACGCATCGCCGTGCCCTTTATGTCCACCACCCACTACAGCCTGCTGGCAGCGCTGAAACACTGGGGGATCAAACCCGGACAGGTGCAGATCATCAATCTCCAGCCGCCGGCGATTGTGGCCGCCTGGCAGCGTGGCGATATTGATGGCGCGTATGTGTGGGCGCCCGCCGTAAATGCTCTGCAAAAAGAGGGCACCGTGCTGACCGATTCCGAAACGGTCGGGAAGTGGGGATCGCCAACGCTGGATGTCTGGGTGGTGCGCAAAGATTTTGCTGAAAAACATCCCGACGTGGTGAAAGCTTTCGCCAAAAGCGCTATCGACGCGCAGCAACCCTACCTCGCCAGCCCTGACGACTGGCTTAAACAACCGGCGAACCTGGAAAAGCTGTCTCGGCTGAGCGGCGTGCCAGAGGCGGATGTGCCAGCGCTGGTGAAAGGCAATACCTATCTGACGCCTGCGCAACAGGTGCAACAGCTTTCAGGTCCGGTGAATAAAGCGATTATTGATACCGCCCTCTTCCTGAAAGAGCAGGGCAAAGTGCCCGCAGTAGCGACCGATTACAGCCAGTTCGTGACCGATCGCTTTGTAAAGTAAGGGGGAAATATGCTGAACATCACCAACCTGTCTGCCCGCTACGGTGACAAGCCGGTGCTGGACAATATCAATCTGACGCTGGATTGCGGTGAGTTGCTGGTGGTATTGGGGCCGTCGGGCTGCGGTAAAACCACATTGCTGAATCTGATTGCCGGGTTTGACCCGGTTCAGCACGGCACGATTGAGCTTGAAGGTAAACGCGTCGAGGGACCCGGCGCGGAACGGGGCGTGGTGTTTCAGCACGAGGGATTATTGCCCTGGCGCAACGTTCAGGAAAATGTGGCGTTTGGACTGCAGCTGGCGGGCGTCGAACGCGATCAACGTCTGGATACGGCCCGTCAGATGCTGAAAAAAGTGGGGCTGGAAGGTGCTGAAAAGCGCTTTATCTGGCAACTCTCCGGCGGGCAGCGTCAGCGGGTCGGGATTGCCCGTGCGCTGGCGGCAAATCCGCAGCTGTTATTGCTGGACGAGCCTTTTGGCGCGCTGGATGCCTTTACGCGTGAGCAGATGCAAACCCTGTTGCTTCGCCTGTGGCACGAGACGGGAAAGCAGGTGTTACTGATCACCCATGACATCGAAGAAGCGGTCTTTATGGCTACCGAACTGGTGCTGTTATCGCCGGGGCCGGGGCGCGTGCTGGAAAGATTACCGCTGGATTTTGCCCGCCGCTATGTCGCCGGAGAACCCGCACGGAGCATTAAATCCGACCCGCAGTTTATTGCCCGGCGGGAGTATGTGCTGAACCGCGTGTTCGAGCAGCGGGAGGCGTTCTCATGAGCATTATCTTTAGCGAAAAACGCGCGGGTAAACGTCTGACGCTGCGCTGGCCGCTGTCACGTCAGCTCACCCTGAGTCTGGGGACTTTACTGGTCCTCCTTGCGGTCTGGTGGGGGGTAACGGCGCTTCAGTGGATCAGCCCGCTATTTTTGCCGCCGCCGGGGCAGGTTCTGGCGAAACTGATTGCCATTGCCGGTCCGCAAGGTTTTATGGATGCGACCTTATGGCAGCATCTGTCTGCCAGCCTGGGACGTATTCTGGTGGCGCTCGTGGCTGCGGTGGTTATCGGTATTCCGGTGGGAATGGCGATGGGCCTGAGTCCTGCTGTTCGCGGCATCCTCGACCCGCTCATCGAACTGTATCGTCCGGTGCCGCCGCTGGCCTATCTCCCGCTGATGGTGATTTGGTTTGGTATCGGTGAAACATCGAAAATCCTGCTGATTTATCTGGCGATATTTGCCCCCGTGGCCCTGTCGGCGGTGGCTGGGGTGAAAAGCGCCCAGCAGGTGCGTTTACGCGCCGCACAGGCGCTGGGGGCCAGCCGTCTCCAGGTGTTGTGGTACGTGATTTTACCGGGCGCACTGCCGGAAATTTTGACGGGTTTACGCATTGGGCTGGGTGTGGGGTGGTCCACGCTGGTTGCCGCAGAGCTGATTGCCGCAACGCGTGGCCTGGGGTTTATGGTGCAGTCCGCGGGTGAGTTTCTGGCGACTGACGTGGTGCTGGCAGGGATCATGGTGATTGCCGTGATTGCCTTCAGTTTAGAGCTGGGGCTGCGGGCATTACAGCGCCGTCTGACGCCCTGGTATGGAGAGAAAGAATGAGTGAACGATTAACGATTACCCCCCTTGGTCCCTGGATTGGCGCACAAATTAGTGGGCTGGATGTGACGCGTCCCTTGAGTGATAACCAGTTTGAACAGCTGTATCACGCCGTGCTGCGACATCAGGTCGTGTTTTTACGCGAGCAGGCTATCACGCCACAGCAGCAGCGTGCCCTGGCACAGCGTTTTGGCGATCTGCATATTCACCCGGTCTACCCTCATGCGGAAGGCGTGGAAGAGATCATCGTGCTGGATACCCATAATGATAATCCACCGGATAATGATAACTGGCATACGGATGTCACCTTTATCGAGACGCCGCCTGCCGGGGCGATTTTAGCGGCGAAGGAGCTTCCTGACAGCGGTGGCGATACGCTATGGGCGAGCGGTATCGCTGCCTTTGACGCCCTGTCGACGCCATTTAAGCATCTGCTCAGCGGATTACGCGCAGAACATGACTTTAAAAAATCGTTCCAGGAATACAAATACCGCAAAAGCGACGAGGAGCACCAGCGCTGGCGGGAGGCAGTAGCAAAACATCCGCCGTTGCTGCACCCGGTAGTACGTACCCATCCGGTGACGGGTAGACAGGCGCTGTTCGTGAACGAAGGTTTCACCACGCGCATTGTTGATGTCAGTGAAAAGGAGAGCGAGGCGTTACTCGGATTTCTCTTTGCCCATATCACGAAACCCGAGTTCCAGGTGCGCTGGCGCTGGCAGCAAAACGATTTGGCTATCTGGGACAACCGTGTGACCCAGCACTACGCCAATGCGGATTATCTGCCCCAGCGGCGGATTATGCACCGCGCGACGATTTTAGGGGATAAGCCTTTTTATCGAGCGTCCTGAGGAAACTGACTGGCCCGGCCCATTTAGAGATGGGCCTCAATATAGCGTTCATAGCGGTTGCGTTTCAGATAACACAAATCCACCAAAACCAGACCATCCACGCAGTGGTTGAAGGCTGGATCGCTCCCGAAATCGATAAACTGCACGCCGCCGGGTTCACACAGCTCGGAATACTGCTTATAAAGCGGGGGGATGCCGCATCCCAGATTGCCGAGCAGTGATTTTAGCCGGGTCAGATCGTCTGTGTAATCTTTCCCGCCAAACTGCGCCAGGACATCGGGCAGCGAGGCCGGATAAGGCTGGCGCGATACGGCAAAGGGATGGCTGGCCGGGAACCACAGGCGATAAAAGGCCACCAAAAGATCCCGCGCATCGGGCGGTAATCCCCCGGAAATGGAGACCGGACCAAACAGATAACGATAGTGCGGATAGCGGGCCAGAAAGGCACCGATCCCGGACCACAGGTAATCCAGCCCCCGTCGGCCCCAGTAACGTGGCTGAATAAAACTCCGGCCCAGTTCGATCCCATGTTCCAGAATCGGGGCCATTTTGTCGTCGTAATGGAACAGGCTGTGGCTGTACAGCCCGCTGAAACCGTGCTTTGCGACTTGCTCTGCCGTAGGCATAAAGCGGTAAGCACCGACGATCTCCAGGTCTTCTTCATCCCATAAGATTAAATGCAGATAATCGTCATCATAGCGGTCGGTGTCGCGGCGTTTTCCGCTGCCTTCGCCCACGGCGCGAAAGGCGACTTCGCGTAAACGCCCCAGTTCACGCAGTATCGGCACATCTTCCTGGCCGTTACGCTGCCATAAATATATAGCCTTGCCGTCACTGGTTTTCCCCAGGCATTCGGCCTGCCCCAGCGCGCGCTTAAGCGTGGCCCGGTCTTCCGGTCGTGCAATCGCCGACTCGGTTCTGAACAGCCCGGGCAATCCCTTGCCGAGACGGATCACGTGCTGACGGCACTTCCCGGCCATCTCACGCGAAGAATGCGTTGCGCTATACCAGCTGTTCCAGGCAATTTGCTGTCCGATTTTAATCGGCAGGTTGCTGTGTTGTCGGCGAAACATTTGCTGCATCAGTAACAGCATTGGCAGGGTGGAGGAAACTAACGTGCTGGCATAAAAGAGCAGGCTGTTGTGTGCCTGGATGTGAACAGGCAGCAGCGGCGCGCGGAATTTATTCGCCAGCTTGATAAAACCCGTGTGCCATTTTTTATCACGGATGCCTTTACGCGTAGGCCGTGAAACTTCCCCAGCCGGGAAGAAGATCAACACACCCGACTGGTGCAGTTGTTGCTCCATTTGCGCAAAGGCCGATTTTGTTGTTTTACCGCCGATGTTATCGACCGGAATAAACAGCGAACTGAGCGGTTCGAGATGCGTCAGCATGCGGTTGGTGACGACTTTCACATCGCGACGTACGCGGGAGACGGCATAGAGTAACGCCAGCCCATCAAGGGTGCCTGTTGGATGGTTGGCCATGATAACCAGTGGCCCATGCTCGGGGATCTGTTCAAGATCGTGGGAAGCGAGCGTGCAGGAAATATCGAGGTGGTCCAGAACCTGCTCCACCATATCGAGTCCTTTCAGGTGGCGGTGTGCTGCGGCAAACTGCTGGAATTCTTCTTCGTAAAACAGCCTTTTTAACAGACTTTTTTGCCAGGGTGCAGGCCTCGCCTGAGGCCAAAGGTCATCGAGAACGCTGTCGAGACTAAACATGGTTATACCTCCTGCCGTCTTGCCCAGACAGTAGAAGGAAGAGATGTCGTTTCTATGGCAGTTTGGTGACGTTTTATGCCGAAGGCCCTCCCGCGATGGGGAGGGCACTCGTATTAGCGCAGGATTTTCTTCTCAGCCAGATCCAGTGCAAAATAGCTGAAGATCAGATCTGCGCCGGCACGTTTGATCGCGCCCAGGCTTTCGAGGATCACTTTTTCTTCATCTATAGCACCAGCACGTGCCGCGAATTTGATCATCGCGTATTCGCCGCTGACCTGGTAGGCGCCCAGCGGCAGCTCGGTGCGTTCACGAATGTCACGCAGGATATCCAGATAAGCGCCGGCAGGTTTCACCATCAGGCAGTCCGCGCCCTGCGCTTCGTCGAGCAGGGATTCGCGAATGGCTTCACGACGATTAAGCGGGTTCATCTGATACGTTTTGCGATCGCCTTTCAGCGCGGTACCGGCCGCTTCGCGGAACGGGCCATAGAAGGACGAGGCAAATTTAGTGGAGTAGGACATGATGGCCGTGTCGGTAAACCCAGCGGCATCAAGCGCCTGACGAATCGCCTGCACCTGACCATCCATCGCCGCTGACGGTGCGATAAAATCGGCCCCGGCCGCGGCGGCAATCACCGCCTGCTTGCCGAGATTAATCAGGGTCGCATCATTATCCACTCCGTGGTCACACAGCACACCGCAGTGGCCATGAGAGGTGTATTCACAGAAACAGGTATCTGACATGACGACCATTTCCGGCACGGTCTCTTTGCAGATGCGGGACATGCGCGCGACCAGACCATCTTCTTTCCAGGCGTCGCTGCCGGTGGCGTCCGTATGATGGGAGATGCCGAAGGTCATCACCGAGCGGATGCCGGCGTTGGCGATGCGTTCGATCTCACGCGCCAGATGCTTTTCTGGTATGCGCATGACCCCCGGCATTGCCTCGATGGCTTTGTAATCATCGATCTCTTCTTCGACAAAAATCGGCAACACCAGATCGTTTAAGGTCAATGTTGTCTCTTCAAACATAGCGCGCAGTGCAGGTGACTTGCGCAGGCGACGGGGACGAGCAATTAAATCGGTCATAGTATGCCTGACGTTTGTGGAACAAAGAGGGCCAGTATAGCCGAAAGAAGGGGGGACTGTTTTACGAAAATGGTCGTTTTTGCCTGACGTAATGTCTTGTTTAAAAGGGCTGATTTATATAAATGTAATATGTTATTCTGGTGGCAATCTATTTATATTTTGATGGGAGTCGTGCACTAATATCATTTGAAGTTATCTGTTTAAATTTAACATTATTTGTACGCATGACTTATAAAATGCTAATGAATTGATTTTAGAATATTAATTCTGGTGATTGAATTATTTGAGGTCGATCGGAGTTATTTGTCTGGATACGGACTTAATCGAATCATTCATTGAACCTTTTTGAATTAAGGCTGCATAATTCCCTCTGCAATTTAATGTTGCAATTCAGATTTGACGGACAAACTTGCTTACGTCCCTGAGGAGGGATGACCCAATGCAAACATGGAAAAAGAAACTCGCTGTATCTCAAATTGCATTAGCTTGTACGCTGGCTATCGCTTCTCAGGCAAATGCGAAAGATATTTCAGGCACAACCTATAATACATTTGGATATGATAATACCGTTACATCACCCTGGTATAATGGTTATGCCGACTGGGATGGCACGAATACAACTCACGACGGTGATATCTATCCTGTTATCAACAAGTCTACGGTAAATGGCGTTATCTCCACCTATTATCTGGACGATGGCGTCGGTGGTCGTAGCAATTCACTGAATATTTCAAACAGTACTATTAACGGTATGATTACCTCCGGGTGCATGGCCGATACCTGTGCCAGTGATATAGATGCAGACGGAACGGCGCATAATCAATATGAACGTTTTAGCCTGACGGTTGATAATTCAACAATTAATGATGCTTTCGAGCATTATGCTTATGACGTTGTGACCGGCGATACTACCGAAACGCATTATCAGGATACCTTTGCGTTGGGGAATGCCATTACCCTGGATACGGAATCCGATATTGTTATCCAGAATAATTCCCACGTTGCAGGTATCACACTGAAGCAAGGTTTCCAGGAACTGGATAACACGCCATACGACAGCGTTGAAGGCGTTGCGGACAACAGTAATGTATTTACCGATACGTTGGTCGTAAAAGACTCCGTTCTGACCTCTGGCGCATACAGCGATTTGGGCACGTCCGGCTTCTACGGCCAGACCGCGAAGCCGAGTGATTACGGCGAAACGAATGCAACTGCTGCGGATGACGCGGCTCTGATTGTCGCCGCCAGCGATGCTGATAACGCGATGCAGACCACCGCCACCTTCGACCATTCTACCGTGACGGGCGATATCCTCTTCTCAAGTACCTTCGATAATAACTTCTTTGCGAATGGCGATCCGGCGACAGATACCACGGATGACGGTATTTACAACCCAACGACCAACGGTTGGGATGGTACCGATAAGCTGGATGTCACGCTGACAAACGGCAGCAAGTGGGTCGGCGCAGCGGTCTCCAGCGTTGAAGAAATCAGTACCTCACAAATGTACGGCGAAGGCTATACCAACGTTGACTGGCATACCTTGTCACCAAACAGCATCTGGCCGGATTCAAACGTCGACACTCACGGTCATATCGCGGGTGATGATGTTTATCAAAGCGGTCTGTTCAATATCACCCTGAATAATGGTTCAGAGTGGGATACCCGCAAGGTCTCTAACATTGATACCCTTGCAGTGAATAACCAGTCGCAGGTCAATGTCGAAAACTCAGGCCTGTTGGCTGATACCATCACTCTGACCAATGCTTCGTCACTGAATATTGGCAATGATGGTGGCGTAGCAACAGACAGCCTCTACCTGGACAGCGGTAGCCGTGCCATCCTCACCGAGGAAACCGCCGAACTGTATGCCAACACCATCACCGTGGATAACGGTGCGGAACTGGCGCTGGGACTGGGCCAGACCGATACCCATAACATGGTACTGACCGATGGCGGCGTACTGAACGTGGCAAGCCGTGATTACGTGCTGAATTCAGATTTGAACAACGCACGTTACGTCACCAATGATAAGAGCAAAGCAGAGTACGACTACGGTGTGGTTGCGCTCAATGCGGATGGCCATCTGGCTGTGAACGGTGATGTCGCGGGCAACTACAAGGTCCGTATCGACAATGCAACGGGTGCTGGCGCAGTTGCCGACTACAAAAACAATGAGATCATCCGCGTTTATGATAATAACGCGGATACTCAGGCAAGCTTCACCGCCGCAAACAAAGCTGACCTGGGTGCTTATACCTACAGCGCACAGCAGCAGGGTGACACCGTTGTTCTTCACCAGGAAGAGCTGACGGATTACGCTAACATGGCGTTGAGCATCCCGTCTGCGAACACCAATATCTGGAATCTGCAGCAGGATACCCTCGGTGCCCGTCTGACCAATAGCCGTCATGGCCTGGCAGATAACGGCGGCGCATGGGTGAGCTACTTTGGTGGCAACTTCGATGGTGATAACGGCGTCATCAGTTATGACCAGGATGTCAGTGGCATCATGGTCGGTCTGGATACGCAGATCGACGGCAACAATGCTAAATGGATTGTGGGTGGTGCGGCAGGCTTCGCTAAAGGTGATGTGAGCGATCGTACTGGTCAGGTCGATCAGGATAGCCAGACAGCGATGATCTATTCATCCGCGAAGTTTGCTAACGATATCTTTATTGATGGGTCCATGAACTACACCCGTTTCAATAACGATCTTTCTGCGACCATGAGCAATGGTGAATACGTTGATGGCAACACCACAACCGATGCCTGGGGCTTTGGTCTGAAGCTGGGCTACGACTGGAAACCGAATACCGCCGGTTACGTCACGCCGTATGCCTCTGTTTCTGGCCTGTTCCAGTCTGGTGATGACTATCAGTTAAGCAATGACATGAAAGTCGATGGTCAGTCTTACGACAGCTTGCGTTATGAAGCAGGTATCGATGCGGGCTACACCTTCAGCTACGGCGACGATCAGGCTCTGACACCTTACGTCAAGCTGGCCTACGTCTATGACGACGCTGATAACGATGCCGATGTGAACGGTGACAGCATCGATAACGGCGTGAAAGGTTCCGCTGTGCGCGCGGGTCTGGGAACGCAGTTTAGCTTCACCAAAAACTTCAGTGCTTACACTGATGCAACCTATCTGGGCGGCGGCGACGTTGACCAGAACTGGGGCGCAAATCTGGGTGTTAAATATTCCTGGTAAGAAATAAATCGCGGGGGGAGGTTTCTCCCCGCAGTTTTATAGATAACGATAAAATAGTTAACAGAACCGACAGATACGGATGACTTGAGGTCTGCATGAATTTTGATGCCAAACCACTTTCTGAATTAAGCCGGCTCGAACAATGTCTGAAAGCCGACAGTACCCCTTTTCAAACCTCTCCACACCAGGTTATATCCAGCGGTTGCTTTGACGAAGAGCATTATACGTTTGTTTTACAATCGGGCGTTGCCGCCGTCTACCGGCCGTCGGATGAGTTACTGATTAATATCGTCACCGCTCCTTTTGTTTTTGGTCTGACGGCAGGCATGTCGGAAAATTCGCAAGAATACCGAATTGTTGCACAGACGCCGTGCGACGGATTTTATTTGCCTGCCACGAAAACGCGCCAGCTTATTCAGCAGGCTTCTCTATGGCGTGAAGCATTTTGTTGGCTTTCGTGGATTAATCACATTTTAGAAAAACGCGATATGCAGCTCGTTGGCAATAATTCTTACAGTCAGATCCGGGCGATGTTAATGGAAATGGCGGAGTGGGATGAAGCGTTACGATCAAAAATAGGTGTGATGAATCATATTCAGCGAAGCACGCGCATCTCGCGCTCAGTTGTCGCAGAAGTGTTGGCGGCATTACGACAAGGCAATTATATCAATATGAGCCGGGGCAAACTGGTCAGTATCAACCATTTGCCCACGGAGTATTAACGTCCTCAGGAGGCCGGAACAACCTGTGCTTTATTGGCGCTCAGCTCAGCCACCAGGTTGTTTATCCCGTCGCTCATATTGATAAAACGCGTGTTCGCCGAGCGGGTTACCACCACAAAGGCGCCAACATTCGACTGCGGAATCATCGCCATATAGGTTATAAATCCGCCGCCGCCACCCGTTTTCTGAATAATCCCCGGTCGACCATTTTTAGGGGCCATATAAACCCATCCCAGCCCAAGCGCATCTGCTTTACCTGGCACATCCATGCCAATCACACGGTGTAACTGGCTACGCTGGTAAATCAACGTCTGCATACGGTCAGCCTGATTGCTGCGCGCGTAAAAATCCGAAGAGAGGAACTGCTGCATCCAACGCATCATGTCGCCGGGTGTGGAATAGACACCACCGCTGCCAATCGCTGCCAGCGTGTTATTGCACGGGCTGGCGCCTTTCTCGGCCACCATCAGCCGCTTGCACTGATCGGGAGAAGGCGTAAAGGTGGTATCTTTCATCCCCAGCGGGCGGGTGATTTGTTCTTCGAAAAGCTGGGTGTAAGGCTTACCAGAGGCGGTTGCCAGCGCATCAGCCAGCAGATCAAATGCCAGATTGGAATAGGCTGCCTGAGAACCTGGCGCAGATTTCAGCGTGGCGTTAGTCAGATAGTTCCAGCGCTGTTCCCGCGTTGGCCAGACAAATACAGGACGATGTGCCGCACCGCCCGGTTGTTCACGTGGCAGGGCACTGGTGTGCGTGGCCAGGTTCACCAGAGTAATAGGTGTGCCCTGATAATCAGGAACATGTTTACCCGGAGGCGCATATTTGTTTAACGGATCGTTAAGCTTCACCACGCCCTGATCGAGCAACTTCACCAGCATTTCACTGGTCATCAGCTTGGTTAAGGATGCAATGCGAATAACGGAATCCAGCTGCGGATGGACATTGCTGCCCGGGCGCGTTTCGCCAAAGCTGCGGAAGACACGCTGATTGCCATCGATAACCACCATTGCCATGCCGGTTGCGCCGCTGCCGTAGTAAATCAGGTTGGCGTAACGATCGGCAATATCGGAAGCGAAAGTTGGGGTTGTAAGCGGTTGCGCAGCCTGAGCCGTCGACAAAACAACCGCGCACAGCGCAGCAAGGGAGAGCAGACAACGTTTCAACGAAAAACATCCATAAAGTGAATGAAAGAATAAGTGCGTATTTATACTACTAAACGGCACGGTGCAATGGGGTGAATTGCATAACGATAGCGTTAAAAACGTAACCACGAGTAAATAAGCATAATTTCGCTGTTCTCAGTCTCCCATTTTGTGACATCGGGCTTATGATAGGCGGTTCCGCCCACGACGAAATCCGTCGAAACAATTCCTGAGCGCAGTGTGGCGAACTAACCGGAAAAGCTCAGGTCTATTTTTTGCACGCACCGGTGAGCGATGCGTAAGTGATTGCTTTTGCGTTAACAGGTTGGACACAGCAGCAACCAAAACAACGAGAAGGATGTAACATGTTCAAGTCTTTTTTCCCAAAGCCAGGGCCTTTTTTCCTGTCGGCATTTATTTGGGCAATGATCGCCGTTATTTTCTGGCAGGCGGGTGGTGGGGCGTGGGTTGAACGCCTGGTAGGTGCAAGCCGGGACGTACCTGTCAGCGCTGCACGATTCTGGTCACCGAGCTACCTGCTCTTCTATGGCTACTATGCCCTCTGCGTAAGCGTGTTCGCACTCTTCTGGTTTACCTGGTCGCCACACCGTTGGCAATACTGGTCCATTCTGGGGACGTCACTGATTATCTTTGTCACCTGGTTTCTGGTGGAAGTGGGCGTTGCGGTCAATGCCTGGTATGCGCCGTTCTACGATCTGATTCAGTCGGCGCTCAGTTCGCCGCATAAGGTGACCATCGAGCAGTTCTATCATGAGGTGGGTATATTCCTCGGCATCGCGCTGATTGCAGTGATCATTGGGGTGATGAATAATTTCTTCGTCAGCCATTATGTCTTCCGCTGGCGTACCGCCATGAACGAACATTATATGGCCCACTGGCAGCATCTGCGTCACATTGAGGGTGCCGCGCAGCGTGTACAGGAAGACACCATGCGCTTTGCCTCTACGCTGGAAGATATGGGCGTCAGTTTTATTAACGCCATTATGACGTTGATTGCCTTCCTGCCTGTGCTGGTCACGCTTTCATCGCATGTACCTGAATTGCCCATTATTGGCCATTTGCCGTATGGTCTGGTGATCGCGGCGATTGTCTGGTCACTGATGGGGACCGGCCTGCTGGCCGTCGTCGGGATTAAACTGCCGGGGCTGGAGTTCAAAAATCAGCGCGTTGAAGCCGCTTATCGTAAAGAGCTGGTCTATGGTGAAGATGATGCGAATCGCGCTTCTCCTCCGACCGTCCGTGAGTTGTTCGGGGCGGTGCGACGTAACTATTTTCGCCTCTATTTCCACTACATGTATTTCAACATTGCCCGCATCTTATATTTGCAGGTTGATAACGTTTTCGGCTTGTTCCTGCTGTTCCCGTCGATTGTCGCAGGTACGATTACGCTGGGCCTGATGACCCAAATCACCAACGTCTTCGGTCAGGTTCGCGGTTCATTCCAGTACTTGATTAGCTCATGGACTACGCTGGTTGAACTGATGTCTATCTATAAACGTCTGCGTAGCTTCGAACGTGAACTGGATGACCAGGATCTCCATGAAGTGACACATACCTTAGGGTAATACAGGGAAAGACTATGCCAACTGTTGTACCACGCGCATTACCGTTGTCGTTGCTGGCAGCGTTCATTCTGGCTGGCTGCGCGGATAAAGGCGCGGCTCCCCTGAAAAAGGGCGAAAAACCGGTGGATGTGGCAAGCGTAGTACGGCAGAAAATGCCGGCGAGCGTGAAGGACAGAGATGACTGGGCGATTGTGCTGGCAAAAACCTTCGAGAGTCAGAAAATCGCCCCGACCGAGGAGAATATCTGCTCGGTGCTGGCGGTGGCTCAGCAAGAGTCGATGTATCAGTCCGATCCAGCCGTGCCGGGTTTGAACAAGATAGCCTGGAAGGAGATCGATCGTCGGGCTGATGCGATGCATATCCCGGTCTTCCTGGTGCATACGGCGCTGAAAATCACGTCGCCCAACGGCAAAAGCTACAGCGAACGTCTTGATACGGTAAAAACGGAGAAACAGCTAAGCGCGATCTTCGACGATTTTATCGATATGGTGCCGATGGGACAGAAGCTGTTTGGTTCGCTTAACCCGGTACATACTGGCGGCCCGATGCAGGTCAGTATCGACTTTGCTGAAAAACACACCTCAGGGTACCCGTGGAAAATAGACGGTACCGTGCGGCAGGAAGTGTTCTCTCTGCGGGGGGGATTGTGGTTTGGAACCTACCATCTGCTTAACTACCCGGCGAATTACAGCGCGCCGCTCTACCGGTTTGCCGATTTCAATGCGGGCTGGTACGCCAGTCGTAACGCCGCTTTCCAGAATGCGGTAAGCCGCGCTACCGGAACCAAACTGGCGCTGGATGGCGATCTCATTGCCTATGGCAGCAAAGAAGCGGGCAGCACGGAATTAGCGGTGCGGAAACTGGCTATAAAGCTGGATATGAGCAACAGCGAGATCCGCCATCAGCTTGAAAAAGGCGACAGCCTTGCGTTTGAGAAAACCGATCTTTATCAGCAGGTCTTCAAACTCGCCAGCCAGAAAACCGGCAAAGAGCTGCCGACAGAAATCCTGCCTGGCATTCAGCTTGAAAGCCCGAAAATCACGCGAAACCTCACCACAGCCTGGTTTGCAAAACGCGTTGACGATCGTCGGGCACGCTGTATGGGGTTAAATTAAAACTGAGCGCGACGGCGCCAGCGAAGGGCCAGGGCGATGACGCCAAGGATGGCACAGCCTGTCAGGAAAGGAATCAGCCCGAAAAGAGTGCTGACGCCAAAGCCAATCTCAACGCGCGGTCGTCCAGAGTCCTGGACCTGCATCAGATGTTCATAAACGCCGGGTGCATGCACCAGTATGTTCAGCAGTTGCGAGCCAGCCCAGAAACAGAATAAGACAAAGAGGGCATAGGCGATATTGCCGGGCGTAGAGGTTTTTGGTTGTTTGCCGCCAAAAATCGGTTTTGACAAGGTAAAGTCAGCCATAAAGACCTCCCGAATTTCACTCTGTTCATCTTCTCGTCATACAGGGTGAGTCTGACAGGTCATAGCATTTGTCAATATCAGAATTGTGGTAATTTTCACCAGGGAATGCGCCTGGAACGCCATTTTCTGCATCAGGTCACAAAATCATGACTTAACTAAAATTGATTCGTATTTAAGAATTTCCGTATCCGACACAGACCGCAGAATGAAACTGTGAGAGGATGGTTTTTTTTCAGCCGGGGTCGTCATGAAACTCACTTCCAAATTACGCCGTGACTGGCACTACTATGCCTTTGCGATTGGGCTTATCTTTATTCTGAATGGGATTGTCGGTCTGTTGGGATTTGAGGCGAAAGGCTGGCAAACCTATGCAGTAGGACTGGTGACGTGGGTAATCAGTTTTTGGCTGGCAGGATTCATTATCCGCCGTCGGCCAGAAGAGGCGCCGACGGCGGAGACGGAACACTCCGCTAAAACAGATTAGCCACTAACGGAATTTTTCAGGGCGCTGTTGGCAGCGTGACGCTCCAGCGCCAGTTCAATCAGACGGGTGATTAATGACGGGTAGCTAAGGCCGCTCGCCTGCCATAATTTTGGGTACATACTGATATTGGTGAACCCGGGTAAGGTATTGATCTCGTTGATCACCACCTCGTTGTCAGGGGTCAGGAAGACATCCACTCGCGCCATTCCTTCGCAGCCCAGCGTCTGGTAGGCTTCAATAGCGATCGCCCGGATCTTGTCATTCACGTCGGGATCCAGTGCTGCCGGGACCACAACCTGCGCGCCCACATCATCAATGTACTTAGTGTCGTATGAGTAGAAATCGCTATTTAACACGACTTCGCCGCAGGTGCTGGCCTCCGGGAAATCATTCCCCAGCACGGCGCACTCAATTTCACGGCCCTGAATACCCTGCTCAACCACCACTTTGCGATCAAATTCGAATGCCAGACGCACGGCATCGGCGAACTGCGCTTCGCTAGTCACTTTGCTTACGCCAACGGAAGAGCCCTGGTTGGCGGGTTTAACGAACAGCGGCAGGCCTAACTGCCCAGCGATTTGTGCGAAGCTGTGTTTATCCCGATTGGCCTGCGTGAGCGTCACAAAGGGGGCGATATTCAGCCCGGCGTCGCGGAGCAGACGTTTGGTCACGTCTTTATCCATGCAGGCGGCAGATCCCAGAACATCCGATCCGACGAACGGTAAATTTGCCATCCGCAGCATGCCCTGCAGCGATCCATCTTCGCCCAGCGTGCCATGAACAATCGGGAAAATAACGTCAATTTGCGCCAGCGCGCTGGCGTTCCCGGCGTCGATCAATTGCCCTTGTGCCACGCCAGGCACCGTCGCCACACTCACGTCAGAAGGATTGAGGGCGATATGCGCCGGATCGTTAGCATTTAACAGATACTGGCTGGCATCGTTGACGTGCCACTTACCCTGTTTATCAATACCCAACAGGACAATATCGAAACGGTTTTTATCAATGGCATCGACAATATTTTTGGCCGATTGCAGTGATACTTCGTGTTCCGCCGATTTTCCCCCAAAGACAATTCCAACCCGCTGCTTCGCCATCTCACACTCTTCCAGTCTGTCAAAAGCCTATAACATATCACGATGCCCGGTGGGTTTCGCCGCCTTCTGCCATAATGTTTAAGGGTTTAAAGAGGAGTGAACGTGAGAGGGAAAAGCCTGCTGACAGGACTGGTGATTATCGCTGCCGCCGCGACAGGCTATCGCTGGCTGCCGTCGTATTACAATCCTTTTGTGCCGCTGACGCTGGATGATCCCCCAGGGAAAATCACGCAATACAAACTGCGTCGTCTGACGCCAGAGGCCTGTGAAAATTTACTGACGCAGGCGAACGAAAAAAAGCTCATTCAGACACAATCGATGGCAGACAGCGCAGGTGATTGCCCGCTGACCCATGTGGTTCGGGTACGAAACTTTGGTCCCGTTAGCCTGAGCAGCAGCTTCATCGCCAGTTGCCCGCTGGCGCTCAGTTCCGCCCTGTTTGTGCAGCAGCAGGCGCGACCGCTGACCAAAGAACTGATGGGCAGTGAGCTGTCACGCATCGAGCATCTGGGGAGTTTCGCCTGCCGCAATATTTATCACCGTCCGGATGCACGGCGCAGTGAACATGCCACCGCTGATGCGCTTGATATCAGTGCCTTTCAGCTGGCCAACGGACAGCGCGTCACGGTGTTGCGCGGCTGGCGGGACGATAAAACATCGCCGTGGTTACGGGCGCTGCTCAGCGCCAGTTGCGATTACTATGGCAACGGCCTTGGGCCTGAATATAACGCGGCGCACGCCAACCATTTTCATCTGGGTATGCGTGGATTTGGCCTGTGTCGTTAAAGCATAATTCACCGCCAATAACCGTATGAAGTGTGACTTGTTTCACAAATATGATGACTGGGAAGATAAAAAACCAAAGTCTGCTGAACCGCATCTCTGACACCGCGTGTACAAACGTAACTTGCTAATCTGTGGGCGAATTCGCCTAAAAATGAAGATAGTACGCCTTATGGAATCCTGGAAAGTTAACCTTATCTCGGTCTGGTTCGGGTGTTTTTTTACCGGCCTTGCGATTAGCCAGATTTTACCCTTCCTGCCGCTGTATGTGGCACAGCTTGGCGTCACGTCACACGAGGCACTCTCGATGTGGTCGGGTCTGACCTTCAGCGTGACCTTTCTGATCTCTGCCATCGTCTCGCCCATGTGGGGAAGCCTTGCTGACCGGAAAGGGCGGAAGCTTATGCTGCTGCGGGCGTCGTTGGGGATGGCGGTGGCGATTCTCCTGCAGGCCTTTGCCACGAACGTCTGGCAGCTGTTTTTCCTGCGAGCCCTGATGGGGCTGACATCCGGCTATATCCCGAACGCCATGGCGCTGGTGGCCTCACAGGTGCCAAGAGAGCGCAGCGGGTGGGCGCTCAGTACACTCTCTACGGCGCAGATTAGCGGTGTCATTGGTGGGCCGCTGATGGGGGGCTTCCTCGCTGACCATGTTGGCTTGCGCGCCGTCTTTTTCATCACGGCATTGTTGCTGATGGTGAGCTTCCTGGTGACCCTCTTTTTGATTAAAGAGGGGGGGCGACCTGCGGTGAGCAAGGCTGAACGCCTCAGTGGCCGGGCCGTTTTTGCGACGCTACCTTACCCGAAACTGATGATAAGCCTGTTTGTCACGACCATGGTCATACAACTTTGTAATGGTTCCGTTGGCCCCATTCTGGCGTTATTTATTCAATCCATGGAGCCCCACAGCACCAACATCGCTTTCCTGAGTGGCATGATCGCCGCCGTGCCGGGCGTCTCCGCGTTAATTTCTGCTCCGCGCCTGGGCAAACTTGGCGATCGGATTGGCACCGCGCGAATCCTGATGGCGACGTTGATCTTTGCCGTGGTGCTCTTTTTTGCTATGTCGTTTGTCACCACGCCGCTGCAGCTTGGCGTGTTACGTTTTCTGCTTGGGTTTGCCGATGGCGCAATGTTGCCTGCGGTGCAAACCTTATTGCTGAAGTATTCAAGCGACCAGGTCTCAGGCCGCATCTTTGGTTATAACCAGTCGTTTATGTATCTTGGGAACGTCGCCGGGCCGTTGATCGGTGCCAGCGTATCTGCAATGGCCGGATTCCGCTGGGTGTTTGCTGCCACGGCAGTCGTGGTATTACTGAACATTGTTCAGCTTGCCATTGCCCTACGCCAGCGCGAGCAACGGCAGCGTCGCTCAACGTAACGTGTAAGAATATATGATGTAGGGTGCCGCCTCTTTTGAAGCAAAAAATGAGGCGGCGATCACTAATAATAAGGGCTTGTGTGATTGTTTTTTATAATAGAAAAACGTTTCGCCCGAATTATATTATACGTATTTGCGACATAGCATGTTTTTTTATAAAGATAATACTTTTCGCCTCTTTGCAATATTCGTCCGGAGTGTTAACGTCAGCAAAAACAGGATAAGGAAATAGCAGATGAAAAATCTCATTGCGGAGTTGCTGGTTAAGCTTGCTCAAAAGGAAGAAGAATCTAAAGAACTGGTTGCTCAGGTTGAAGCGCTCGAAATTGTCGTCACCGCTCTGTTACGACAGATGGCGCAAAACGAACAACAGGCCTTGATTAAAAGCGTCGAAGGCGCTCTGGAGGCTGCCAGGCCCGACTCTCAAGTGCCGGTTCAGGATAGCGAAATGCTACAGCAATATGTAAAGAAGCTCTTACGTCATCCCCGTAGCTAGCCCGTTTTACGCTAAAAAATCTTGTCATAGAATTGTCATGTGATATGCCTATAGTCGCTCTGTTTATTTTTTATGTATTTGTACATGGAGAAAATAAAGTGAAACAGAGCGCACTGACTATCGCATTAATTCCGTTATTATTTACTTCGGCCCTTTACGCTGACACGACTCAGACCAGCGTGCTGGAAAACCGGGCTGCACAGGGCAATATAACCGAGCCTGGCGGCGCGCGTCGTCTTACGGGCGATCAAACCGCTGCCATTCGTGCATCGCTCAATGACAAAACGGCTAAGAATATTATTCTGCTCATTGGCGACGGGATGGGTGATTCTGAAATTACCGCTGCACGAAATTACGCTGAAGGCGCAGGTGGCTTTTTTAAAGGTATTGATGCGTTACCGTTAACCGGACAATACACGCATTATGCGCTGGATAAAAAAACCGGCAAACCGGATTACGTCACCGATTCGGCGGCATCGGCCACCGCGTGGACCACCGGCGTGAAAACCTATAACGGTGCGCTCGGGGTCGACATTCACGAAAAAGATCATCAAACCCTTCTCGAACTGGCAAAATCCGCCGGACTGGCGACGGGTAATGTCTCTACGGCTGAGCTTCAGGATGCTACGCCGGCAGCACTGGTAGCCCACGTGACTTCACGTAAATGCTATGCGCCGTCGATCACGACTGAAAAATGCCCGACCAACGCGCTGGAAAAAGGCGGCAAAGGTTCAATCACCGAACAATTGCTGAATGCGCGTGCCGATGTCACGCTGGGCGGCGGGGCGAAGAGTTTCATGGAGACCGCCACGGCAGGCGAGTGGCAGGGCAAAACGCTGCGTGAACAGGCGCAGGTGAGGGGCTACCAGATGGTCAGTGATGCAGCCTCTCTGGAGGCGATCACCGAAGCAAACCAGGACAAACCTCTGCTGGGTCTGTTCTCTGAGGGCAATATGCCCGTTCGCTGGGAAGGGCCAAAAGCTTCTTATCATGGCAACCTCGATAAACCCGCGGTCACCTGTACTGCTAATCCGGAACGTAACGCCAGCGTCCCGACGCTGGCTGCAATGACCGAGAAAGCCATCTCCTTGCTCAGTAAAAACGATAAAGGGTTCTTCCTGCAGGTTGAAGGGGCCTCCATCGACAAGCAGGATCACGCTGCAAATCCGTGCGGACAGATTGGCGAGACGGTCGATCTTGATGAAGCCGTACAAAAGGCTCTGGAATTTGCCAAAAAAGACGGAAACACTCTGGTCATTGTCACCGCTGACCACGCCCACGCCAGCCAGATTGTGGCCCCGGATACCAAAGCGCCGGGTCTGACGCAGGCGCTGACGACCAAAGATGGTGCGGTAATGGTGATGAGCTACGGCAACTCCGAGGAAGAATCAATGGAACATACCGGCGCGCAGTTACGTATCGCAGCCTATGGTCCTCATGCGGCTAACGTGGTTGGGCTGACCGATCAAACCGATCTGTTTTACACCATGAAAGCGGCGCTGAACCTGAAATAATCGTGACATTCCCGGTGGAATCCGTTTCCACCGGGTGGCTTTTTTCCCGCTACGAACCAGACTTACTGTGAACCTTCATATAAGGATGGTGCAATGAAAATCACATTACTGGTTACCCTGCTCTCAGGTCTGTTTCTTATGTCGTCAGCGAATGCGGCGGAGAAGACCCTCACCCCTCAGCAACAGCGTATGACAACATGCAATCAGCAAGCCACCTCACAGACGCTGAAAGGCGATGCGCGCAAAACGTACATGAGCGATTGCCTGAAAAACAGCAGCACTAAACCCGGCGAGAAGAGCCTGACGCCACAACAGCAAAAGATGCGTGAATGTAATGAGCAAGCCACAAATCAAATGCTTAAAGGTGACGATCGCAGTAAGTTTATGAGCGCCTGCCTGAAGAAAAAAGTGTAGTCCTTACGGGTGAGTGGCTGTCATGACTCACCCGAAATTTCATACTTCCTCTGCAAACCCCGTCTCTATAATTTGGGAAATGTTTCAGAATGTTCCCAAAAATCATGAATGATGAAAACTATTACAACTCCGACATCACCTGTGAAGAGTGGCATAAGCATTTTACTCAGGATGATCGCCATTGCTCCGGCATACGGTTTGCCCGACGCATTCGGCTGCCGCGAATATGCGGCCTGGCGGCGATGTTTTTTCCGATTGCTGGCGTATTGGTTATCCAGGCACCGCCCGGCGGATGGTGGCTTTTTTTGGTCGGCTGGGCCTTTGTCTGGCCACATTTAGCCTGGCAAAGAGCCTGTCGGTCCGCCGATCCTCGCGGCAGTGAAATCATGAACCTTAAGGCTGATGCCATTATTGCCGGTATCTGGATTGGCCTGATGGGGGCCAGCATGTTGCCGAGTGCGGCACTGGTCATGATGATCGGCATGAACATGATGGGAGCAGGCGGGGTCAGGCTGTTTATCGCCGGGATGGCGATGGTCATCCTCTCTGCGGTGGTGACGCTTCAGCTTTCCGCAACCCCGCTCACGTGGGCGGTTTCTCCGCTTGAAACAGGCCTCACACTGCCGGTCATCGTGCTTTACCCCCTCCTTTTTGCCTGGATTAGTTACCTGACGGCCATTCGCCTGGCTGAACACAAACAGCGCCTTGAGAAGATGAGTACCCGCGATGGGATGACGGGCGTATTTAACCGGCGGCACTGGGAAATGTTATTGCACACGGCCTTTGATACCTGCCGCCGTAACCAAAGCCCCGCCACGATGTTGATTATCGATATCGATCATTTTAAAAGTATTAACGACACCTGGGGGCATGACGTCGGCGACGAAGCCATTATTGCGGTCACGCGGCAGATCCAACTGACGCTCCGGGCCGGAGACATTATCGGTCGATTTGGTGGAGATGAGTTTGCGGTGATCATGAGCGGCACGCCTGCGGAGAGTGCTATTGCCGCGATGTCACGGGTGCATGAGCGCCTGCAGGCATTCACTTTACCCAACGCGCCACAGGTCAGGCTGAGGATAAGCGTGGGGATAGCCCCCTGGACGCCCGCATTTGGTCACTATCGGGAGTGGCTCAAAGCCGCGGATGTGGCGCTTTATAAAGCGAAAAATGCCGGACGTAATCGCACCGAAGTGGCTGCCTGACGTCCGGCTTCCGGTCAGGATTTGCTCAGATGCTCTGATTTTTCCATGCATTTCGTCATGGCTTCAATGACGGCGGCGCGGAACCCTCGCTCTTCCAGTACACGTACCGCTTCGATGGTTGTTCCGCCAGGCGAGCAGACCATATCTTTCAGTTCACCGGGGTGTTTACCCGTTTCCAGGACCATTTTGGCTGAGCCCATCACCGCCTGAGCAGCAAACTTATAGGCCTGCGCACGAGGCATTCCGCCCAGTACCGCAGCATCGGCCATGGCTTCGATAAACATAAACACATACGCCGGTGCAGAGCCACTGACGCCCACCACAGGATGAATCATCGATTCAGCGATGACCTCTGCCTCACCAAAGCAGCGGAAAATGTTCAGTACATCCGCAACATCTTCTGAAGTGACCAGCGCATTAGCCGTAATGGAGGTCATACCCGCGTTAACCAGCGAGGGGGTATTTGGCATGGCGCGCACGATTTTACGGTCATGACCCAGGGCCCGTGCCAGCTGATCCAGCGTGACGCCTGCGGCGATAGACACCACCAGAGTGTCTTTATTCAGGCTGGAGGTGATATCACTCAGCACCTTAATCATGATGTTCGGTTTGACTGCCCCAAAGACGATATCCGCAACCTGTGCCACTTCCTGTGCGCTTTCGGCAGCGTTGATACCGTATTCATCGCGAAGCGCCGCCACTTTGTCTGGTGATGGGGTGTAAACCCAGATCTGCCCTGGCAGCACCTGGCCGCTGGCAATCAGGCCGCCAAGAATGGCTTTGCCCATGTTTCCGCAACCGATAAACCCGATTTTCTTTTCCATCATGTCTCTCCGTTATGATGCGTTGTTTTCTGAGCGATCGCTTTATAGCTTAACAATGAAAAGCAGGCGACAATAGCCAACATTGATATTGATGGGAGACAACATGGCCATTTGGGTGGATGCGGATGCGTGTCCGAATGTCATTAAAGAGATTTTATTCCGCGCCGCAGAGCGCGTGCAGATGCCGCTCACGCTGGTGGCTAACCAGAATTTACGCATCCCGCCGTCAAAATTTATTCGCTCCCTGCGCGTCCCCGCAGGCTTTGACGTGGCGGATAATGAAATTGTGCGCCTGTGCAGCCCGGAGGATCTGGTCATTACGGCGGATATTCCGCTGGCCGCTGAAGTACTCGAGAAAGGGGCCGCTGCCCTGAATCCTCGCGGTGAGCGTTACACCTCTTCGACAATTCGCCAGAAACTGACCATGCGTGATTTTATGGATACCCTGCGCGCCAGCGGTGTTCAGACGGGCGGGCCGGATACGCTTTCCCAGCGGGATCGTCAGCTATTCGCCGCTGAACTTGATAAATGGCTGCTGGAAGTCAAACGCCGGCCAGCGAAATGATAAGCATTACTAAAATATGATAGAGTGTGTGGGTTATAGGGTTGTCAGCGACCCTCGCTTTGCAGTAAAGTTAACGCAACATCTTCTGCAATCAATTCTTTACACCTTCACGCCATCCGGCACCAGGGGGAACACCAGTTTATGACCCAACCCATCTTTTTAGTTGGCCCCCGAGCCTGTGGGAAAACCACCGTCGGTCTTGAGCTGGCTCGCATTTGCCAAAGCCAGTTTGTGGACACCGATCGCTGGCTCCAGACAGAAGCCGGGGAAAGCATTGCCGACATTGTCGAAAGAGAAGGTTGGGAGAGTTTTCGCGCGCGTGAGACCGCAGCGCTGGAAGCGGTAACGGCACCTTCAACGGTTATCGCAACGGGCGGTGGCATTATCCTTGCCGCACATAACCGCCAGTTCATGCGTGAAAAAGGGCGGGTTATTTATCTTTGCGCTCCCGTCTCGACCCTGGTCGAACGCCTGGAAGCCGTTCCCGAAGAAGGGCAACGCCCGACCCTGACGGGTAAGCCCATCAGCGAAGAGGTGAGTGAAGTGTTGGCCGAGCGGGATGCGCTCTATCGTGATGCCGCCCATCATGTGGTTGATGCCTCGCACTCGCCAGAAGAGGTCGCTTTTCAGATTGTTACCCTGCTGCGTCAGGCATACGCAAGCTAACTGCCGTCTATACTGATAGCTCAGCCACTAAATAAGGATGAGCTATGCCGACCAGACCTCCCTATCCGCGTGAAGCGCGCATTGTTTCAGTTGAGAAAGGTCATGCCGATGAGACGGTGACCTGGTATCAGCTTCGAGCCGATCATCCCAAACCGGATTCGCTGATCAGCGAACATGAAACCGAGCAAGAAGCGCTGGATGCGAAAAAGCGTTACGAAGACCCCGACAAGTCCTAATAAAAATCTGAAAGCCGCCACAACCGTGCCGATATCACACTTTTCATTCATCAGGAATGTTAAGCAAGAGTTAATATTTAGTGATTACAGGCAGTTTCAAAAAGACCGCCAGATCTTTACATTTCGGTGTAGAGATCTGCTGCTAGGCTTTTGTGCTGTTTAACCTAAAACAAGAGCCGCACAGCGAATTCTGTCTGTGTCTGTGTGAATGCAGTGGCAGTGATTGAAGGCGATAAACGATGAAGGCGACATTGGCGATCCTCACTATTGGGGTGGTTCCTGTAAGCGAAGTGTTACCGCTCTTAACCGAGCATATCTCTGAACAACAGATCACCCATCTCAGCCTGCTGGGAAAGCTGAGCCGGACAGAGGTCATGGAAGACTACGCGATTGAGGAAGGCGATACGCCCCTGCCGACATTATTAAGCGACGGTGAAATTGCGCATGTCTCGCATCAGAAGATCGAGCGCGCCCTGCAGGGCGTCATTGAAGTGCTCGATAATCAAGGATATGACGTCATTTTATTGATGAGTACAGCATCGATTGGCGGTCTCCATGCCCGCAATTCCATTTTACTCGAACCTACCCGAATTATTCCGCCGCTGGTGGCGTCAATCGTTGACGGTCATCAGGTTGGGGTGATCGTGCCCATTGAAGAGCTGATCGGTAATCAAACCGCGAAATGGAAGGATCTGCAAAAAGCGCCTTTGTTTACGCTGGCGAATCCTTTCTGGGACAGTGAGTCCACGCTTATCGAAGCAGGGCGAGAACTGATCGAGAAAGGGGCGGATGTGCTGATGCTGGATTGTCTGGGTTTTCATCAGCGTCATCGCGATTTATTGCAAAAAGCGCTGGATGTTCCCGTCCTGTTATCCAACGTTCTGGTGGCACGCCTGGCCTCCGAATTACTGGTGTAATGATTTTGCGTGACAGGCACTAAGGATGGCCCATATAGTGGATTTTTATCGATAAATATAAGGGCCACCCTATGCTACAGAGTAACGAATACTTTTCCGGTAAAGTGAAATCCATTGGTTTTACCAGCAGCATGACTGGCCGCGCCAGTGTCGGCGTGATGGCGGAAGGGGAATACACCTTTGGCACAGCGGAGCCAGAAGAGATGACGGTGGTGAGCGGGGCGTTAAACGTTCTGCTACCCGGTGAAACCGAGTGGAAGGTGTATACGGACGGCCAGACCTTTAACGTGCCGGGCCACAGTGAATTCCACCTGCAGGTGGCGGAGCCAACGTCGTATCTGTGCCGTTATCTGAAAGATTAATTCTCCTCCCCCGTATCGGGAGAGGAAAAGAGCGGGCGCGGCGTTAACGCTGCGCTTCGCCACCCAACCCTTCGACCAGATTCTTAATCAGCGCCGCCAGCTCACCTGTCATCAGGATAAAGTCGGCATCAAAACGCTGGGCGTAATCTTCCCGATCGATGTCTTCGTTCTGATCGCGCAGTTCATCACAGAACTTGAGGCGTTTAATCGAACCATCGTCGCACATCACAAACTGAATACGTTGCTGCCAGTCGAGCGCCAGCTTGGTAACCAGTTTTCCGGCTTCGATGTGGACGGCAATCTCATCGCAGACCAGATCTTGTTTCTTCGCACGGATCACGCCGCCGTCTTCGAGGATCGCTTTAAGTTCCGCTTCATCCAGCAGCTGGAAACCCTGTGCGGCACTGCCGCTACGGACCCACTCAGTCAAGGTCAGCTCAATCGGGTTTTCCATTGCCAGAGGGACTACCGGCAGCGATCCCAGGCTTTTACGCAGCAGAGCCAGCGTATCTTCGGCCTTTTTCGCGCTGGCACAATCGACCATGATTAAATCGTTCACGGTGTCGATCCACATCATCGTCTGGTTAAAGCGGCTAAAGGCACGTGGCAGCAGGGAGTGCAGCACTTCGTCTTTCAGCGAATCTTTTTCGGTCTTTTTCAGCTTGCGGCCTTGTTCGGCCTCCAGCTTAAAGATTTTTGCTTCGAGTGCCTGTTTGACCACCGGCGTTGGCAGGATCTTCTCTTCCTTACGGGCACAGAGGATGATTTGACCATTGGTGGTGTGGGTCAGAGCATCGCTTTGCGAACCCATGGGAGAAACCCAACCGGTTTTCGCCATATCCTGGCTCCCGCAAGGGGTAAAGGTATAAGCGGCTAACTGTTTTTCCATCTCTTCCGCACGCAGCGAAACGTCGCGGCTGAGACGGTAAACCATCAAATTTTTGAACCACAGCATGATAATTTCCACGGCCTTGTCGTTAAATCAGCGGGCATGATAACGAATTGTCGCAATGCTTGCATTGCTAATCGGAAAGCGTGCTTCTACTCTGTTGATAATCAAAAAAAAGAGGAGTGTCCTGTGCGTATTGGTATTGATTTGGGCGGCACCAAAACAGAAGTCATTGCGCTGAGTGAGCAGGGGGAGCAGTTGTTTCGACACCGTCTGCCCACGCCGCGAGATGACTATTCGCAAACCATTGAGACTATTGCGTCTCTGGTTGAGATGGCGGAACACGCGACGGGGCAGACCGGCACCGTCGGGATGGGGATCCCCGGCTCCCTTTCTCCTTATACCGGCGTGGTCAAAAATGCGAACTCGACCTGGCTTAACGGTCAGCCGTTCGACAGAGATTTAAGCACGCGCCTTAATCGTGAAGTCCGGCTGGCAAATGATGCCAATTGTCTGGCTGTTTCGGAGGCCATTGATGGCGCCGCAGCCGGTGCGCAGACCGTCTTTGCCGTGATTATTGGCACCGGCTGTGGGGCAGGCGTCGCCTTTGGCGGACGTGCCCATATTGGCGGCAACGGAACGGCGGGCGAGTGGGGACACAATCCACTGCCGTGGATGGATGAAGACGAACTCAAATACCGTGCCGAAGTGCCGTGCTACTGCGGTAAGCAGGGGTGTATCGAGACCTTTATCTCCGGCACTGGTTTTGCGATTGATTACCATCGCTTAAGCGGACAGCCCCTGAAAGGCAATGAGATTATGCGCCTGGTTGAAGAGCAGGATCCGGTGGCGGAACTGGCGCTCAGTCGCTACGAATTGCGGCTGGCAAAATCACTGGCACATGTGGTGAATATTCTGGATCCGGACGTGATTGTGCTGGGCGGCGGAATGAGCAATGTCGACCGTCTCTATGCCACCGTGCCCAATCTGGTGAAGCAGTGGGTCTTCGGCGGTGAGTGTGAGACGCCAATCCGTAAAGCGGTGCACGGTGATTCAAGCGGCGTGCGCGGCGCGGCATGGCTTTGGCCGCAGTAAAGTTCTCACCCTCTCCCACAGGGAGAGGGTTCTCACGCTCATCACAGTAGCGATTTTCTCCCTCTCCCTGTGGGAGAGTTGTCACTGCTTATTGCAGTAGCCCTTTTCTCTCTTTTTACGTGGGAGGGGATTCTCATGCTTATCGCAGTAGCGATTTTCTCCCTCTCCCTGTGGGAGAGGGCCGGGGTGAGGGCATCAGAGCGCACTCACCCAACAAAAAAACTCACTCCACCGCGAACGCACGGTCCAGCTTGCTGTACCCCAGTCCGTTAATCTTTTTCACCTTGATCTGGACCGGGATCCGTTCTTTCATCGCTTCCACGTGGCTGATAACCCCGATCGTTTTCCCGGTCGCATTCAGCGCATCCAGGGCATCCAGCGCCGTGTCCAGCGTTTCGCTGTCCAGCGTGCCAAACCCTTCGTCCAGGAACAGGGAATCAATGCGCGTTTTATGGCTCACAAGGTCAGAAAGCGCCAGCGCCAGCGCAAGGCTCACCAGGAAACTTTCCCCGCCCGAGAGCGTGCGGGTATCGCGCACGGCATCCGCCTGCCAGGTATCCACCACTTCAAGCTCCAGCGCGTCGCTGGCTTTACGTTGCAGCAAATAGCGCCCGTGCAGGCGGTTGAGCTGCTGATTGGCCAGCCAGACAAGATTATCCAGGGTGAGCCCCTGGGCAAATTTACGGAAGCGGTCGCCGGTGCTGGAGCCAATCAGCGAATTCAGATATCCCCAATCCTCAGCCTGACGGCTCGCCTCTTCAATTTGCTGCATAAGCGACTGCTGATGCTGGCGATTATCGCTGTCCTGCTTAAGCTGCTGGCGGATTTCACCCTGACGAGTGGTATTCTCACGCAGGCGCTGCCCCAGACTGTCAAGCTGCGCTTGTAGGGTGGCTGCATCTGATTCCAGACCTTCTGGCCGGCGTTGCAGATGCGCGCTCTGCTGCTGCGTCGCCTGCTCGCAGAGTGCTGTGGTTTGCTGTATCCGGGTCTCCAGGGTCTGTTTCAACTGCTTCAGTCGCTGGAGGGTAGCCTCGTCCAGTACGGCAGCCAGAAACGCCTCGTCTGTGCTAAAGACGCTGGCGTTCAGCGCAGCGGCCCACTGCGCCTGTAATTGCTGCATACGCTCGTTTTCCAGGCTTTCCTGCTGTTGCAGCGTAGTGAGTTGGCTTTGCAGCGAAACGCACTCATTATGGATTTCACGCCAGTTATCCGGGATAGCGGGTTCCGCGTCGGTATTGTCTGTTTCAGGCAGCGTATCGAGCAACGGGGTCAGCGCGTTGATGCGTTCCTGCAAAAGCCCTTGCTGGGTCTGCTTTTCCTGCCAGTGCACCACCTCGGCTTCACGCTCGGTGAGCCAGGCGGTTTCACTTCCCGCTTCAGGAACCGAAAGCATATGCGCCGTAAGTGCACTTTCCAGCGCCAGTCGCGCGGTAGCAAGCTGCTGCTGAACGTGCTGGACCTGGGCTTCCTGTTCGTTAATCTGGCCTTGCAGCGTCAGGCGTTGGCTGTACTGGTACAGCTGACGTTCATACTGTTCCTGCTCGTTCAGCCAGGAAGCGATATCTTCCTGAATGTTCAGGTTCACGTTCAGAGAAGCACACGCTGCCGTCCATTCTGTGGTGAGCGCTTGCTCCTCCTGAGAGAGCGATGTGAGCTCGTCTGACTCACGCTGAATCTGGCTGGTCAGCGCGTTCACTTGTCCCAGAACGAACAAACCTTCTTCTTTTAGCGCGGCCACCTCTTTCGCCAGCCGATCGCGACGACGCTGATTCTCGCTAAGCTCAAGCGCCTGGTAATCGGAGACCGCCGGATGGGCCGTGGAGCCGCAAAGTGGGCAGGGCCGCCCGGCCTGCAGTTGCGCCCGTTCGGCCTCGAGACTTTTGATTTTTTCTTCCTGCTTGCACAGGGTTTCTACGTCGAGGTAATGCTGATTTTTCTCTTTAAACTGTTGGCGACGAAGGAGAAGCGTTTCATTAAGCCGCGCCTGTTCTGCCTGCGCTTTTTTGATGCTTTCGCTATTCTGGTCCCGCCGCTTTTGCAACGGTTGATAGCGGGCATGAAGGGTGGTCAGGCGCTGTCGGGCAGCGCGGGCCTGCGTTTGCGACTCCATAGCCGCCGCCACCTCATCCGCGGTGAGCGTCAGCGCCGTTTCAGGCAAGTTCGCGTGCTTTTGGCGTAATTCGGTCAGGCGGGCGTTTTGCGTCGCGAGCAGATGGCTATCGCGCGTAAGTTGGGCAAAATGCGCGCGCCACCCCGCAATTTCGTGTCCCCACTGGCGAATGCGATCGTGACGGGTGAGCCACTCTGTCAGCGTGGTCAGTTCGGTCTGCCATTGTTCGCGAATGCGCAGCGCGCCACATCGAATGCGCGCGCGCAGGGCGAGTCTGGACTGTAAGCGAGTATTCACATCCAGTACGTGTTGGCGGGTTTGTGCCAGGCGCGTGGTCTGTTCCTGTTGTCGTTCCCAAAGCGGGCGCAGCAGCGCGGCGGGCTGTGCCAGATGGAGTTTTTCCAGCTCGGGCGTGGCGTCAACCAGCGCCTGTTTTGCCTGCTCCTGGGCGGTGACGGCGCGTTGCTGTTCACGCTGCAGCTCGTCATGACGCGTCAGCCACTGAAGTTCACTATGATAACGTTGCTGGGTGATGAGCACCGTTTTTTCTTCGTCAGTAAGTACCTGCAAACCTTGATGTAACTGCTGTTGCTGCTCTTCGCTGAGCAGAACAACGCCCGCGATTTGTGCTTCGCGCTTCTCCAGCGCGTGGCGAGCCGCTTTATGCTTTTCGAACACCATGGCAGAAATCTGGCCGTAAATTTCTGTGCCGGTCAGCTCCTCGAGAAGCTCGGCGCGATCGCTGGGTTTGGCGTTGAGAAAGGCGGCAAATTGCCCCTGAGACAAGAGCATAGAACGGGTAAAGCGCCCGTAGTCCAGGCCGGTCAGGGTGGCCGTTTGGTCGAGCTTGTCCGTGACTTTATCTGCCAGAATTTTGCCGTCTTCGCAGCGTGCCAGCTCAACGCGCGGCGCCTGCAGGTTCCCGTCCGGCTGATTGCGGGCGCGATTCTGGCTCCAGAAAGCGCGATAGGCGACGCCTTTCACCTCAAACTCCACCTCGGCCAGGCATTCTGCGGTATCGCGCGTCATCAGATCGTTTTGTGCCTGCGAGACCTTTTGCAGGCGTGGCGTTTCGTGATACAGCGCCAGACAAATGGCGTCCAGAAGGGTGGTTTTACCCGCACCGGTCGCGCCGGTAATGGCAAAAAGCCCGTTACTGGCAAAAGGTTCGGCGGTGAAGTCGATTTTCCATTCACCCTTTAATGAGTTGAGGTTTTTCAGACGCAAACTCAAAATTTTCATGCGTTTTCCTCTTCATCATTCAGCGCGTGTAACGTCTGGCTAAACAAGGCGTTCAGACGGGCGCGTTTTTCCTCGTCGATCTCTTCATGGGCCAGACGACGGGCAAACACCTCTTCTACGCTGAGCTCGCTGAGGGTTTCACGCTGTGCGCCGAGAAGAATTTTCTCGCGCTGTTCACGGCTGCGGCGCACCAGCAAAACCTCAACGGGGAGGTCCTCGGTCAGGGCCTGAATTTTACGCTGCATGTCCTGAAGATAGTCATCGGTGGTGATTTCGATATCCAGCCAGACGGGCGGGTGCTGCTCCTGGTCGCGCCACTGTTCAAGCTGAGTGGTGATATCGGCCAGATTCCCTTTCAGCACAGCCAGTGGCTGAGTGACGGGTACTTCCAGCGTCTCGACCGTGCTGAGAACGCCGTCGGTGAAACTCACCAGGTGCACGCCTTTGGCCTTGCCCGTCTCGTCAAAACTGAGCGAAATCGGCGAGCCACAGTAGCGAATATGCTCACAGCCACCGATAATTTGCGCACGATGTATATGGCCAAGGGCAATGTAATCGGCAGGCGGAAAGTTTTGCGCCGGGAAGGCGTCCAGCGTGCCGATATAGATGTCACGTACCGCGTCACTTTTACTGGCACCGACGGTCGTCAGATGACCAGTGGCAATCACTGGCAGGCTATTGGCGCCCCGAAGTGCACACGCATCCGCATATTGCTGATGGTAATAATCCGTGATGGCCTGCAACAGATGCTGCTGCTTTTCGCCGCCGGATAATCCCGCCTGGCTTTGCACGATATCGCGTGGACGTAAAAAGGGAATAGGGCACAACACCGCGCCGGGCGTGCCGTCGCGTTTGTTCAGGATCTGCGGCGCATGACCGGCGCTCGCCACCACGGTTGTATTCAAAAAGGCGAGGATATCGCGGGATTCGTTGAGCGTGGCGACAGAGTCATGGTTGCCCGCGACAATCACCAGATGGCAGCCCGTTTGCTGTAAATTCACCACGAATCGGTTATATAACTCACGCGCATAGCTGGGTGGGGAGCCGGTATCAAAGATATCGCCCGCTACGATGATGGCATCCACCTCGTGCGTCTGTGCAGCGTCAAGCAGCCAGTGCAGAAAGGCCTCGTGTTCAGCAGCGCGGCTCTTACTGTAAAAATTTTGACCCAGATGCCAGTCCGAGGTGTGAAGTATGCGCATAACAGATCCGTGGCGGAAAAAGATGAAGGGGATTATAAACGTTCAGGAGAGCGAACATAACCGCTGTCATAAAACAACAGTTTGCCATTGATGGTGGTAATGTTTTTCATAAATCTGTCATAAATCTGACGCATAATGGCGCCGCATTACAATCATGTAACTTAATTAAGACAGGGCAAAGTATGGCGAGACGTATTCTGGTCGTAGAAGATGAAGCTCCGATCCGTGAAATGGTGTGCTTCGTGCTCGAACAAAATGGCTTCCAGCCGATTGAAGCGGAAGATTATGACAGTGCGGTGAACCAGTTGAATGAACCCTGGCCCGACTTGATTCTGCTTGACTGGATGCTACCCGGTGGCTCTGGACTGCAATTTATTAAACATATCAAACGCGAAGCGATGACCCGGGATATTCCCGTGGTGATGCTGACCGCGCGGGGCGAAGAGGAAGATCGCGTGCGTGGGCTGGAAACCGGGGCCGATGATTACATCACCAAGCCGTTTTCCCCAAAAGAGCTGGTGGCGCGTATCAAAGCCGTAATGCGGCGTATCTCGCCAATGGCCGTTGAAGAGGTGATTGAGATGCAGGGACTGAGTCTGGATCCCACTTCACACCGCGTCATGACCGGCGAAAACCCGCTGGACATGGGGCCGACCGAATTCAAACTTTTGCACTTCTTTATGACCCATCCGGAGCGCGTTTACAGCCGCGAGCAGTTGCTGAATAACGTCTGGGGAACTAACGTCTATGTCGAAGACAGGACGGTCGATGTTCATATTCGCCGCCTGCGAAAAGCGCTGGAGCTGAGCGGTCACGATCGTATGGTGCAGACCGTTCGCGGCACGGGTTATCGTTTCTCAACCCGTTTCTGAACAATGACAGGAGTGTGACGCGTGCTGGAACGTCTGTCATGGAAAAGGCTCGTTTTTGAACTGATTTTATGTTGTCTTCCGGCCCTCATTTTGGGGGCTATTTTTGGCTATCTTCCCTGGTTTTTACTGGCAGCAGTGACCGGGCTACTGGTGTGGCATTTCTGGAATTTACTTCGTCTTTCCTGGTGGTTATGGGTTGATCGCAGCATGACGCCGCCGCCGGGCAGCGGCAGCTGGGAGCCGTTGCTTTATGGCCTGCACCAGATGCAAATGCGCAATAAAAAGCGCCGTCGCGAACTGGGTAGTCTGATTAAACGCTTTCGAAGCGGGGCAGAGTCACTGCCCGACGCGGTGATCCTCACCACCGAAGAAGGCACCATCTTCTGGTGTAACGGACTGGCGCAACAGCTGCTGGGATTACGCTGGCCCGATGATAACGGGCAAAATATTCTTAACCTCCTTCGCTATCCTGAATTCACGCATTACCTGAAAAAACGTGACTTCACCCGCCCGCATGACCTGGTATTGAATAACGGTCGTCATCTTGAGATCCGCGTCATGCCTTACAGCGATCAGCAGTGGTTAATGGTGGCGCGTGACGTAACGCAGATGCACCAGCTGGAAGGTGCTCGTCGCAACTTCTTTGCGAACGTCAGCCATGAACTCCGCACTCCGCTGACGGTGCTTCAGGGGTACCTTGAGATGATGCAGGAGCAAACGCTTGAAGGGGCCCCGCGTGAGAAAGCGCTCCATACCATGCGGGAGCAAACGCATCGCATGGAAGGGCTGGTGAAGCAGCTTCTGACGCTGTCAAAAATTGAAGCGGCACCGACCCTGGCGCTCAACGAGACCATTGACGTGCCGATGATGCTGCGGGTCGTTGAGCGAGAAGCGCAAACGCTGAGCCATCAAAAGCATACGCTGGTCTTTGAGGTGGATAACGCCCTGAAAGTGTTGGGCAGTGAAGATCAGCTACGCAGCGCGATGTCGAACCTGGTGTATAACGCGGTGAATCACACCCCGGAAGGTACCCACGTCATTGTGCGCTGGCAGCGTACCCCGACCGGGGCAGAGTTTAGCGTGGAGGATAACGGCCCGGGCATTGCTGCCGAGCATATTCCCCGCCTGACCGAGCGCTTCTACCGCGTGGATAAAGCGCGTTCGCGGCAGACGGGCGGAAGTGGGCTGGGGCTGGCCATTGTGAAGCACGCCGTTCAGCATCATGAAAGCCGGCTCGATATCCAGAGCACCCCGGGCAAGGGAACGCGTTTCAGCTTCACTATCCCGGAACGTTTAATTGCCAAAAAAAGCGCCTGACAACCGTCTTGTCAGCATGACGTTACACAGGCCAGCGCAAGCTGGCCTGTTTGCTTTGCAGTCAAGCGAAACGCGAGTGAATTTTATACGGTTGATGCATTTTTGTTCGCATGATTAGCCATGAGTTTTTCTTATACTTAGCGGAATGTGCTGGTCGCGTTTTTCATGCTGGCATATTGTTCTGGTTTTACGATCCCATCTTGCCTTTAAACGTTATAAGCGTTTAAATTGCCCCCCATATACTGTCAGACCGACTGTATTTGCGTGGTAAATCGAAAAACTATTCTTCGCCACGTCAGTCAGGGAGCATATCCCGCTGAAATTGAGTAAATTTTCCGCTCTATTGTCCCGTTTGGGATGGCGAAAATTTCAACGTTTTCAACACCACATCCACAGGCAGTAAGGTTCTATGACCCATCACTTAAAATCGCGTGACATCATCGCACTGGGCTTTATGACTTTTGCGTTGTTCGTTGGCGCAGGTAACATCATTTTTCCGCCAATGGTTGGCTTGCAGGCGGGTGAACACGTCTGGACAGCCGCGTTTGGTTTTCTTATCACCGCGGTGGGTCTGCCGGTTCTGACCGTTATCGCGCTGGCGAAAGTCGGTGGCGGTGTGGACAGCCTGAGTACGCCGATCGGTAAAGTCGCTGGCGTACTGCTGGCGACCGTCTGCTATCTCGCAGTCGGGCCGTTGTTTGCTACGCCGCGTACGGCAACCGTCTCGTTTGAGGTGGGAATTGCGCCGCTGACGGGTGACGGGGCGATGCCGCTGTTTATCTACAGCCTGGTCTATTTCGCGATTGTTATTCTGGTCTCGCTTTATCCGGGCAAACTGCTGGATACCGTAGGCAACTTCCTGGCGCCGATGAAAATCGTTGCGCTGGTGGTCCTGGCCGTTGCCGCCGTTGTCTGGCCTGCCGGCCCTATCAGTGACGCGATGGATGCTTATAAAAATGCGGCGTTCTCGAACGGCTTTGTGAACGGCTATCTCACCATGGATACGCTGGGTGCCATGGTCTTCGGTATTGTGATCGTTAACGCGGCACGCTCTCGTGGCGTGACGGAAGCCCGTCTGTTGACTCGCTACACCATCTGGGCGGGTCTGATGGCCGGTGTCGGTCTGACGCTGCTCTATCTGGCGCTGTTCCGTCTGGGGTCCGACAGTGCGACCCTGGTCGATCAGAATGCTAACGGTGCCGCTATCCTGCATGCGTATGTCCAGCACACCTTCGGCGGTGCGGGCAGTATGTTACTGGCGGTGCTGATTTTCCTGGCGTGTCTGGTCACGGCTGTTGGCCTGACCTGTGCCTGTGCCGAGTTCTTTGCTCAGTATCTTCCGCTCTCTTACCGCTCGCTGGTCTTTATCCTCGGCGGCTTCTCCATGGCGGTGTCGAACCTGGGTCTGAGCCACCTGATTCAGATCTCCATTCCGGTGCTGACGGCCATCTACCCGCCGTGCATTGTGCTGGTGGTATTGAGCTTTACCCGTCCGTGGTGGAATAATTCGTCGCGAATTATTGCTCCGGCGATGTTTATCAGCTTGCTTTTTGGTATCCTTGACGGGATTAAAGCGTCGGCATTTGGTGAAATCCTTCCCGCCTGGACACAGCGTTTGCCGCTGTCCGAGCAAGGGCTGGCCTGGCTGATGCCAACCGTTGTGGCGCTGGTTCTGGCAATTATCTGGGACCGTGCAGCAGGGCGTCAGGTTACGTCCAGCGCGCATTAATCAACGACAAAATTGTTTAACCACGGGGCTTAAGGCCCCGTGGTTTTTTGTTTTTTTTGAGTTGAATGGCAAGACGTAAATGGAAAGCACTAACAAACTAAAACGTGGACTGAGCACCCGCCACATTCGCTTTATGGCGCTTGGCTCAGCGATCGGCACCGGGCTTTTTTACGGCTCGGCTGATGCGATCAAAATGGCAGGGCCAAGCGTTCTTCTGGCCTATATCATCGGCGGCGCGGCGGCCTACATCATTATGCGTGCGCTGGGGGAGATGTCCGTTCATAACCCTTCTGCCAGCTCCTTCTCCCGCTATGCCCAGGAAAACTTAGGCCCGCTGGCCGGCTATATCACTGGCTGGACCTACTGCTTCGAAATTCTCATTGTTGCCATTGCCGATGTCACGGCATTCGGCATCTACATGGGCGTCTGGTTCCCGCTGGTGCCGCACTGGATATGGGTGCTGAGCGTGGTACTCATTATTTGCGCCGTGAATTTGATGAGCGTGAAGGTCTTTGGGGAGCTTGAATTCTGGTTCTCATTCTTTAAGGTCGCCACCATCATCATTATGATTGCGGCAGGCTTTGGCATCATTATCTGGGGCATCGGCAATGGCGGGCAACCGACCGGCATCCATAACCTGTGGACCAACGGCGGCTTCTTCAGCCACGGCTGGCTCGGCATGGTGATGTCTTTGCAGATGGTCATGTTCGCCTACGGTGGGATTGAGATTATCGGCATCACCGCTGGCGAAGCGAAAGATCCGGAAAAATCCATTCCGCGTGCCATTAACTCCGTGCCGATGCGTATTCTGGTGTTCTACGTGGGGACACTGTTTGTCATCATGTCCATCTATCCCTGGAATCAGGTCGGCACCAACGGCAGCCCGTTTGTGCTGACTTTCCAGCATATGGGCATCGCCTTTGCCGCGAGTATTCTCAACTTTGTGGTATTGACGGCGTCCTTCTCCGCGATCAACAGCGATGTCTTCGGCGTGGGCCGTATGCTGCATGGTATGGCGGAGCAGGGGAACGCACCGAAGATTTTCGCGAAAACCTCTCGTCGCGGGACGCCGTGGGTGACGGTGATGGTCATGACCGTTGCCTTGCTGTTCTCGGTCTATCTGAACTACATCATGCCGGAAAATGTCTTCCTGGTGATTGCCTCTCTGGCGACCTTTGCGACGGTATGGGTGTGGATCATGATCCTGCTCTCCCAGATTGGTTTCCGTCGTCGTCTGCCGCCGGAAGAGGTGAAAGCACTGAAGTTTAAAGTGCCGGGCGGGGTAGCGACGACCGTTGTCGGGTTGCTGTTCCTGGTCTTCATCATCGGCCTGATTGGTTATCATCCGGATACCCGGATTTCGCTCTACGTCGGTTTTGCCTGGATCATTTTGCTCCTGGTTGGCTGGGCGTTTAAGCGCCGTCGCGAGCGTCAGCTGGCACAGGTGCAGTAAAATAACAGGCCCTCTCAGTCTCGTGAGAGGGCCTGCTTGCTCCTCCCCCGTCCTCCTCCCCCAATAAACCTTTTCATGATGAGTGATCCTCCACTACGCTGTGGCAAGGTGGCCTCAAATTCATCAAAGGGGATTCGTGATGTTGAACGCCTGGCACCTACCGGTTGCCCCATTTGTTAAGCAAAACAAAGACAAACTTGTGATTTCGCTCTGGCTCACCGGGGAAAATCCTCCCGAACGCGTCACGCTGCGGGCAGAAGTGGATAACGAAGAAACCACGCTGAAGATGCATAAACAGCGGAGCCAGCCACAGCCTGGCGTCACGGTGTGGCGGGCAACGATTGATTTGAACAGCGGGCAGCCCCGCCGTCGCTACAGTTTCAAGCTGTTATGGAATAATCGTCAACTCTGGTTCACCCCCCAGGGCTTTAGTCGTTTTCCACCGGCGCGGCTGGAACAGTTTGCCGTCGATTTTCCGGACAACGGCCCGCAGTGGGTCAACGATCAGGTCTTTTATCAAATATTCCCGGATCGTTTTGCCCGCAGTCAGTCGCGGACGGCTGAGCAGGATCGGGTCTATTACCACCATGCGGCAGGGCACGACATCCTTCGCAAGGAATGGCACGAGCCGGTGACCGCCCAGGCCGGAGGTTCCACCTTCTACGGCGGCGATCTGGACGGCATCAGTGAGAAATTACCCTGGCTAAAAGCGCTGGGGGTGACGGCGCTGTATCTGAACCCGGTCTTTAAAGCGCCGAGCGTGCATAAGTACGATACCGAAGATTACCGCCACGTTGACCCGCAGTTTGGCGGTGATGAGGCGTTGTTGCGTCTGCGCGAGAAGACGAAAAAGGCCGGCATGCGGTTGATTCTGGACGGTGTGTTCAACCATAGCGGTGATTCCCACGCCTGGTTTGACCGGCATAATCAGTCGATGGGCGGGGCCTGCCATAATCCTGAATCGACGCAGCGAGACTGGTATAGCTTCAACGACGACGGGCAGGCGCTGGACTGGTTAGGCTACGCCAGTCTGCCAAAACTCGATTTTCAGTCGCCTTCGCTGGTGGAGGAAATCTACGGCGGTGAAGACAGCATTGTGCGCCACTGGCTGAATCCGCCGTGGAACATGGACGGCTGGCGGCTGGACGTGGTGCACATGCTCGGTGAAGCGGGCGGAGCGCGGAACAATTTGCAGCACGTGGCAGGTATTACCCGCTCGGCAAAAGCCGCGCGGCCCGACGCCTTTGTTTTTGGTGAGCATTTTGGTGATGCGCGACAGTGGCTGCAGGCTGATGCGGAAGATGCGGCGATGAACTATCGCGGTTTCACCTTCCCGCTCTGGGGATTTCTGGCAAATACCGATATCTCCTACGATCCGCAACTGATCGATGCGCAAACCTGCATGGCGTGGATGGATAACTACCGTGCCGGCCTGTCTCATCAACAGCAGCTGAGGATGTTTAACCAGCTCGACAGCCATGATACGGCGCGCTTCAAGTCGTTATTAGGCAAAGATGTCGCCCGCTTGCCGCTGGCGGTGACCTGGCTCTTTACCTGGCCCGGCGTACCGTGCATTTACTACGGGGATGAAGTGGGCCTCGACGGTAACAACGACCCGTTCTGCCGCAAAACCTTCCCCTGGGAGGATGAGAGGCAGGACAAGGTCTTGCTGAGTCTGTATCAGCGCCTGGCGGCACTGCGTAAGCAAAACCAGGCGTTGCGTTACGGCGGTTGTCAGGTGATGTACGCCCACGACAACGTGGTGGTGTTCGCCAGGGTCTACAACCAGCAGCGGGTGCTGGTCGCCATCAACCGTGGCGAGGCGTGCGAAGTGGTGCTGGATAACTCCCCTCTGCTTAACGTCGAACGCTGGCAGTTGAAAGAGGGCAAAGGGGACCTGCAGGACGGAATACTCATTTTACCTGCTATTTCTGCGTCAATCTGGTTCGGTCAATAATCTTCCGCTGCAACGGGTCAAAAACGACCTGTTGCAGCATTATTCTTTAAGTCGTTCGGTTTAATTCAACAGAGCGGACAAATATCTTAACTATCCCCTTCCTCTATTCTCGCTATACTCAATTTGCTTTATCAGTCAGGGCCCTTTCTCATATAGCACACAATGAAGTTAACTTTAACATATTGATTAAAGGTGCATTTATGTCTATTCGTGAATTGATTGATCCGTCTAACTCCACGTTGATTTTTATCGATCACCAGCCGCAAATGTCATTCGGCGTGGCCAATATTGACCGCCAGTTATTGAAGAATAATACGGTTGCGCTGGCGAAAGCAGGCAAAATTTTTGATGTACCTGTTATCTACACATCAGTAGAAACAAAAAGTTTTAGTGGCTATATCTGGCCGGAATTACTGGCCGTCCACCCTGACGTAAAGCCCATTGAACGTACCTCGATGAACTCCTGGGAAGATGAAGCGTTTGTTGCGGCAGTTAAAGCGACGGGCCGCAAGAAACTCATTATCTCTGCCCTGTGGACGGAAGTTTGCCTCACCTTCCCGGCATTAATGGCGCTGGATGAAGGCTTTGAAGTGTATGTGGTGACCGATACCTCTGGCGGCACGTCGGTTGATGCCCACGAACGCGCGATCGATCGTATGGTGCAGGCGGGGGCGGTTCCGGTGACCTGGCAGCAAGTCCTACTTGAATACCAACGCGACTGGTCACGTAAAGAGACCTACGATCCGGTCATGGATTTGGTTCGCGAGCACAGCGGTGCCTACGGTATGGGTGTTGATTACGCCTACACGCTGGTCCACGGCGCACCTGAGCGCAAGGCATAAGTTGTTTCGGGCGGGCTCTCCCGCCCCTTTACATTTGGGAAGCTGTTATGCCGCAAAATTCACATGTGACGCTGGTGATTACCCATACGCTGCTGGACGGGCAGGCAGAGCGATATCAACAGTGGCTGGGCAAAATTATGCCGATTGCTGCTGCCGTTCCCGGTCATCTGGGCGCAAACGTTATTCGCCCTTCTGCAGGGCAAAATCTGTGGACGGTGATCATCCGGTTCGATTCTCTGGAGCATCTGTACGCCTGGACGCAGTCCGATACCCGTATTCAACTGGTCAAAGAGATCGAGCCTTTACTGGCAGAAGGGGACAAAACAGAAGTCCGTACCGATGCGGCCTTCTGGTTTACGCCACCTGAACCACATGTGCGCAAGCCAAAATCGTGGAAACAGTTCCTGCTGACGCTGCTGGTGATCTTCCCAAGCACCAACATTGTGCCGCTGGTGACCGGCCTGTTATTGCCCGGTCTGAAAGGGTCCCTGTTACTGCATTTTCTTAACGATGCCTGTGTGGTCGCGCTGGTGGTCTGGTTATGGATGCCCATCGTGACCCGTCTGTTCGCCGGATGGCTGAAAAAAGCCTGATCCGGCTTGAAGGAGTACGTTATGTCTCACACTGCCACACTGATCTTAACCAAAGGTAAGATCCATACGCTCGATCGTGAAAACCCGCAAACTGAAGCGGTAGCGATCGCGGATGGCAAAATTCTCGCGACCGGGACGCACGATCGCATCATGAGCTATGCCGCTGAAGGTACGCAGATTGTCGATCTCAAAGGAAGTACGGTTATTCCCGGTCTTAACGACTCCCACCTTCATTTGATTCGCGGCGGGCTGAACTACAACCTGGAGCTGCGCTGGGAAGGGGTTCCTTCTCTCGCCGATGCGCTGCGTATGCTGAAAGACCAGGCCGATCGCACCCCCACGCCGCAGTGGGTTCGTGTTGTCGGGGGCTGGAGTGAATTCCAGTTTGCCGAGCGCCGTATGCCGACCATTGAGGAGTTAAATGAGGCTGCGCCGGACACGCCGGTGTTTGTGCTGCATTTGTACGATCGCGCACTGCTCAACCGCGCAGCGCTAAAGGCCGTGGGCTACACCAAAGAGACGCCAAATCCGCCGGGGGGCGAAATTGTGCGGGATAACAACGGCAACCCGACCGGGATGCTGGTGGCGAAACCGAATGCCATGATCCTCTACTCCACCCTGGCAAAAGGACCGAAACTGCCCCTGGAACAGCAGGTCAATTCCACCCGACAGTTTATGCGTGAGCTGAATCGTCTTGGGCTGACGAGCGCCATTGATGCGGGTGGTGGTTTCCAGAACTACCCGGAAGATTATGAAATTATTGAAGAGTTGCATGCTAAAGAGCAGATGACGATCCGCATTGCCTACAATCTCTTTACGCAGCGCCCTAAGCAGGAGCTGGAGGATTTTGAGCGCTGGACCGATATGCTTAAACCAGGGCAGGGCACCGATTTTTATCGTGCAAATGGGGCGGGGGAGATGCTGGTCTTCTCGGCGGCAGATTTCGAAGATTTCCTGCAGCCGCGCCCTGACCTGCCGGAAGGCATGGAAGATGAGCTGGAGCGCGTGGTGCGTCACCTGGTGGAAAATCGCTGGCCGTTCCGCCTTCACGCCACTTACGACGAATCCATTAGCCGGATGCTGGACGTCTTCGAGAAGGTCAATCGCGACATTCCTTTCAACGGTCTGCACTGGTTCTTCGATCACGCCGAAACCATTACCGAGCGCAATATTGAACGCGTGAAAGCATTGGGCGGGGGGATTGCGGTTCAGCACCGCATGGCGTTCCAGGGTGAATATTTCGTCGATCGCTATGGCAAAGATGCGGTGAAACACACCCCTCCCGTCGCGAAGATGCTGGAGCTCGAGGTGCCGGTGGGATTAGGTACCGATGCAACCCGCGTGGCGAGTTACAACCCGTGGACGGCGCTCTACTGGCTGGTTTCGGGACGGACCGTGGGCGGGATGGCGATGTACGACGACAGCAATCGTCTGCCGCGCGACGTGGCGCTGGACCTCTGGACGGCAGGCAGTGCATGGTTCTCCAGCGAGCAGGGCAAGAAAGGGCGCATTGTGGCTGGGCAACTGGCCGATCTGGTGGTGCTCTCAAAAGACTATTTCAGCGTGGCGGAAGAAGAGATCAAAGGGATTGAATCTGTGCTGACGGTGGTCGATGGCAAAGTGGTTTACGCGGCTGGCTATTTCAGCCCGTTCTCACCGCCGCCGATCCCGGTATTGCCCGAGTGGTCACCGGTGGTGAAAGTGCCTGGCCATTATCGTTCTGCACCGCCGGTCGCGGCGAATGTGGGTGCGGTGGTGCAAATGCACCAGTGCATAGGCAGCTGTGGCGTGCATGGGCATCAGCACGGCATTGCGCGTCATGCCGGGATCCCGGTGTCGGATGATGGGGCGTTTTGGGGCGTACTCGGGTGTTCATGCTTCGCGTTTTAACCAGCGCGGGATGATGTCCTCATCCACAGAGAGAGGGCATTCGCCCAAAAGCAAAAAGGCCCGCATCTGCGGGCCTTTTCGTTATCCAGACCGATTACAGGTTGGTAACGTTTTCAGACAGGTACTTAGCAACGCCGTCCGGAGACGCGTTCATGCCTTCTTTGCCTTTTTCCCACTGAGCCGGGCACACTTCGCCGTGCTCTTCGTGGAACTGCAGCGCGTCAACCATGCGCAGCATTTCGTCGATGTTACGACCCAGCGGCAGATCGTTCACCACCTGGTGACGAACGATGCCGTTCGCGTCGATCAGGAAAGAACCGCGCAGTGCAACGCCAGCGTCCGGATGTTCGATACCGTAAGCCTGCTGGATTTCGCGTTTGATGTCCGCAACCATCGCGTATTTCACTGCACCGATGCCGCCTTTGTCGACAGGGGTGTTACGCCATGCGTTGTGTACAAATTCAGAGTCGAAAGAAACGCCAACCACTTCCACGCCACGTTTCTGGAATTCTTCGTAACGTTTGTCGAACGCGATCAGCTCTGAAGGGCAAACGAAAGTGAAGTCCATTGGCCAGAAGAACAGAACGGTAGCTTTACCATTGGTATGCTGTTTGAAGTTGAAGTTTTCAACGATTTCACCGTTGCCCAGAACTGCTGCAGCTGTAAAATCCGGAGCCGGACGAGTGACCAGAACCATGTGATTCTCCTGTAGTGACTAAGGTTATTTGGAACGCAACGCGGGCCAGTATAGAGAGTGTTCGCCATTAACACAAAGAGGCGCGAACAATCGTTCAGCCAGCTTTTACCTATCAATCGCAGCGCGATTAAAGCTGTTTACTTTTCGCCTGCGCCATCATGCGGGGATAAAACTGCCAGAAACGGCTTTCCAGCGCATCGTAATGCGTATCGAGGTCTTGCCAGGAATCGCGTAGCGCGTCCAGGCGGGGCCGTCGGCTCGCCATGCCGTTAAGCACATTCTGGATAAAAGCCATATCGCGATAGCGCTCCAGCCATCGTTCTGACCACAGATAATCGTTAAGATTCACAAAACGTGGCGGGGAGTCCGGCAGGATGGTGGCAATTTGCGCATGTGCATAGCGCACAAAGTCCGCCAGGGGCATATCGGGTGAAAGCTGCGCCCAGTGACGGGACAAAAAGTGATCCCACATGACGTCGAGCGTAATGGGCGCGACGCGGCGCGTCTCGGGGCGAAACCACGCTTTGGCCTCTTTTACTTCGGGCAAATTATCGGTTAATACGTCGATACGACGGTGCATAAAGATACCTTCCACCACCTCGGCAGCGTAATCCTCAGCCGGGTTGCCGCGCACAAAATCAGCGAGCAAGTTACCCGACAGAGAGCTTTCCGCGAGATGGGCGAGGTGCAGGTGAGCGAGAAAATTCATGCGTTTTGATATCCGAAGTCGGCTAGTTGTTGCAGCAAAGAGGTGTGAGCACTAGACTAAGCCGCCTGTTTTTAAGTCACGAGTATAAGTCATGCGCGTCGCCGATTTCTCCTTTGAATTACCTGAATCCCTGATTGCCCACTATCCCATGCCGGAGCGCAGTAGCTGCCGTTTGCTGTCACTGGACGGGCCGACGGGCGCGCTGACGCACGGTACTTTCACCGATTTGCTCGACAAGCTCAACCCTGGCGATCTGCTGGTCTTTAATAATACCCGCGTGATCCCGGCACGTCTGTTTGGTCGTAAAGCCAGCGGCGGTAAGATTGAAGTGCTGGTCGAACGTATGCTTGATGATAAACGTATTCTGGCACATATTCGCGCCTCTAAAGCACCGAAGCCGGGCGCAGAGCTGCTGCTGGGTGATGATGAGAGCATTAAGGCGACCATGACCGCCCGTCACGATGCGCTGTTTGAAGTAGAATTCAACGACGAACGCACCGTGCTTGATATCCTGAACGCCATTGGTCATATGCCTCTGCCGCCTTATATCGATCGCCCGGATGAAGATGCCGACCGCGAACTCTATCAGACTGTATACAGCCAGAAGCCCGGTGCAGTAGCGGCCCCGACGGCGGGTCTGCATTTTGATGACCCCCTGCTGGCGGCATTGCGTGAAAAGGGGATTGAGATGGCCTTTGTGACGCTGCACGTTGGGGCGGGGACATTCCAGCCCGTGCGCGTCGACAGCATTGAAGACCACATCATGCACTCCGAATATGCCGAAGTGCCGCAGGAGGTTGTGGACGCGGTACTGGCGGCGAAAGCCCGCGGCAGCCGCGTGGTGGCCGTTGGTACCACCTCGGTACGCTCTCTGGAGAGCGCCGCGCAGGCGGCAAAATCCGATCTCATCGAGCCTTTCTTTGGCGACACGCAGATCTTTATCTACCCGGGCTATCAGTACAAAGTCATTGATGCGCTGGTGACCAACTTCCATCTGCCTGAATCGACATTGATTATGTTGGTGTCGGCCTTTGCGGGTTATCAGCACACCATGGCCGCCTACAAGTCTGCGGTAGAACAAAAATATCGCTTTTTTAGCTACGGGGACGCGATGTTTATCACGTACAATCCGCAGGCTTTGAATGAGCGTGTCGGGGAATAAGTCCGCGGCACCAGAATAATGTGTTGGACTGTTTTTCTGGCACAGAGGAATAAAAATGAAATTTGAACTCGATACCACCGACGGACGCGCGCGTCGCGGCCGCCTGGTGTTTGATCGCGGCGTGGTCGAAACCCCCGCATTTATGCCTGTGGGCACTTACGGCACCGTAAAAGGGATGACGCCGGAAGAAGTCGAAGCCACTGGCGCACAAATTATCCTCGGTAACACCTTCCACCTGTGGCTGCGTCCGGGTCAGGAAGTGATGAAACTGCACGGCGATCTGCATGATTTCATGCAGTGGAAAGGCCCTATCCTGACCGACTCCGGCGGCTTCCAGGTGTTCAGCCTGGGTGATATCCGCAAAATCACGGAACAAGGCGTCCACTTCCGCAACCCTATCAACGGCGATCCGATCTTCCTCGATCCTGAAAAATCGATGGAGATTCAGTACGATCTCGGTTCCGATATCGTGATGATCTTCGACGAATGTACGCCATACCCGGCTGACTGGGATTACGCGAAGCGTTCCATGGAGATGTCCCTGCGCTGGGCGAAGCGCAGCCGTGACCGTTTTGACTCCCTTGAGAATAAAAATGCGCTGTTCGGCATTATTCAGGGCAGCGTTTACGAAGATTTACGTGATATCTCCGTTAAAGGTCTGGTAGAGATAGGTTTTGATGGCTACGCTGTCGGCGGTTTGGCTGTCGGGGAACCGAAGGAAGACATGCACCGTATTCTGGAGCACGTCTGCCCGCAAATCCCTGCGGATAAGCCACGGTACCTGATGGGCGTGGGCAAACCAGAAGATCTGGTAGAAGGCGTACGTCGCGGTATTGATATGTTTGACTGCGTCATGCCAACCCGTAACGCGCGTAACGGCCATCTGTTCGTGACCGACGGTGTGGTGAAAATCCGTAACGCGAAGCATAAAAACGACACCAGCACGCTCGATGCCGAGTGTGATTGCTATACCTGTCGTCATTATTCTCGCGCATACCTGTATCATCTCGATCGCTGCAATGAGATTTTAGGGGCGCGTCTCAATACCATTCATAATCTTCGTTATTATCAGCGCTTAATGGCTGGTTTACGTAAGGCTATTGAAGAGGGTAAATTAGAGAGCTTCGTGACCGATTTTTACCAGCGTCAGGGTCGTGATGTACCACCTTTGAACGTTGACTAATTTTAATAATGAGGGAATTTGAATGAGCTTTTTTATTTCTGATGCGGTAGCAGCAACCGGCGCGCCATCTCAGGGCAGCCCGATGTCTCTGATTCTGATGCTGGTGGTGTTTGGTCTGATCTTCTATTTCATGATCCTGCGTCCACAGCAGAAGCGTACCAAAGAGCACAAAAACCTGATGAACTCCATTGCGAAAGGCGATGAAGTCCTGACCAATGGCGGTCTGGTGGGTCGCGTGACGAAAGTGGCTGAAACTGGCTATATCTCTATCGCGCTGAACGATACCACTGAAGTGGTTATCAAACGTGACTTCGTAGCTGCCGTTCTGCCTAAAGGCACCATGAAGGCGCTGTAATCCCAACTTTTCCCAAAGGGAACTGCCGTGTTAAACCGTTATCCTTTGTGGAAGTACATCATGCTGGTCGCCGTGATTATCGTCGGCCTGCTGTACGCACTTCCCAACCTGTATGGTGAGGATCCGGCCGTTCAAATCACTGGCGCGCGCGGTGTCGCCGCCAGTGAGCAAACGCTGATCCAGGTCCAGAAAACGTTACAAGAAGAAAAAATTACCGCTAAGTCTGTGGCACTGGAAGAGGGCGCAATTCTTGCTCGCTTCGACACCACCGACACGCAGCTCCGCGCCCGTGAAGCGCTGATGAGCGTGCTGGGTGATAAATATGTCGTGGCGTTAAACCTTGCTCCTGCTACCCCGCGTTGGTTAGCCGCGATTAACGCAGAGCCGATGAAACTCGGTCTCGATCTGCGTGGCGGTGTGCACTTCCTGATGGAAGTGGATATGGATACCGCGCTCGGTAAACTGCAGGAACAGAATATCGACAGCCTGCGTAGCGACCTGCGCGAAAAAGGCATTCCTTACACCACCGTGCGTAAGGAAGATAACTACGGATTAAGCATTACCTTCCGTGACGGTACGGCACGCGACCAGGCGATTGATTACCTGACTGCACGCCACCGCGATATGGTGATTTCACGTCAGGGCAGCAACCAGCTGCGCGCCGTGATGACCGATACGCGTCTGAGCGAAGCGCGTGAATATGCGGTGCAGCAGAACATCAACATTCTGCGTAACCGTGTGAACCAGTTAGGTGTTGCTGAGCCACTGGTACAGCGTCAGGGTGCTGACCGTATTGTTGTTGAATTGCCGGGTATCCAGGATACCGCGCGTGCGAAAGAAATTCTGGGCGCAACGGCCACGCTGGAATTCCGTCTGGTGAATACCAACGTTGATCAGTCGGCCGCTGCTTCAGGACGTGTTCCAGGCGATTCAGAAGTGAAGCAGACCCGTGAAGGCCAGCCTGTTGTGCTGTACAAACGCGTGATTCTGACGGGCGATCATATTACCGATTCCACCTCTAACCAGGATGAATACAACCAGCCGCAGGTGAACATTTCACTGGATAGCGCGGGTGGTAATATCATGTCGAACTTCACCAAGGACAACATCGGTAAACCGATGGCGACCCTGTTCGTGGAGTACAAAGACAGCGGTAAGAAAGATGCCAACGGTCGTGCGGTTCTGGTGAAAGAGGAAGAGGTGATTAACATCGCCAATATCCAGTCTCGCCTGGGTAACAGCTTCCGTATCACCGGTATCAGCAACCCGAATGAAGCTCGCCAGCTTTCACTGCTGCTGCGTGCGGGTGCGTTGATCGCGCCGATTCAGATTGTTGAAGAGCGTACTATTGGTCCAACACTGGGGATGCAAAACATCACTCAGGGTCTGGAAGCGTGTCTGGCAGGTCTGGCGGTCTCTATCCTGTTCATGCTGTTCTTCTATAAGAAGTTTGGCCTGATTGCGACCACTGCGCTGCTTGCAAACCTGGTGCTGATTATCGGCATTATGTCCCTGCTGCCTGGCGCAACGCTAACTATGCCAGGTATTGCGGGTATCGTGCTGACCCTTGCGGTGGCGGTCGATGCCAACGTACTGATAAATGAACGTATTAAAGAAGAATTGAGCAACGGTCGCTCCGTACAACAGGCGATCGATGAAGGCTATAGAGGCGCTTTCAGCTCCATCTTCGATGCGAACATTACGACACTGATTAAGGTTCTTATCCTGTATGCAGTGGGTACTGGCGCGATCAAAGGCTTTGCTATCACCACCGGTATCGGTGTGGCAACGTCGATGTTTACTGCTATTGTCGGCACCCGTGCCATCGTGAACCTGCTGTACGGCGGCAAGCGCGTCAAAAAGCTGTCTATCTGAGGAGTGCGTTGTGGCACAGGAATATACTGTTGAACAATTGAACCACGGCCGTAAAGTCTGGGACTTTATGCGCTGGGACTACTGGGCCTTCGGCATTTCAGGCTTTTTGCTGATTGTGTCTATCGCCATCATTGGTGTCCGGGGTTTTAACTGGGGTCTTGATTTCACCGGTGGTACGGTGATTGAAATTACCCTGGAAAAACCGGCTGAACTGGATCAGATGCGTGAAGCGCTGCAAAAGGCTGGCTTTGAAGAGCCGCAGTTGCAGAACTTCGGCAGCAGCCGCGACATCATGGTTCGTATGCCGCCGGTACACGATGCCAACGGCAGCCAGGAACTGGGTAGCAAAGTCGTTAAGGTTATTAACGATGCCACCCGCCAGGATGCCACGGTTAAACGTATCGAATTCGTCGGCCCAAGCGTAGGGGCAGATCTGGCGCAAAATGGTGCGATGGCACTACTTGCAGCGCTGATCTCCATTCTTGTATACGTGGGCTTCCGCTTCGAGTGGCGTCTGGCGGCAGGGGTGGTTATCGCCCTTGCGCACGACGTGGTGATTACGATGGGCGTACTGTCGTTGTTCCATATTGAGGTTGACCTGACCATTGTGGCATCGCTGATGTCGGTCATCGGTTACTCGCTGAACGACAGTATCGTGGTATCTGACCGTATTCGTGAAAACTTCCGTAAGATCCGTCGCGGTACGCCGTACGAAATCTTTAACGTTTCACTGACGCAGACTTTGCACCGTACGCTGATCACCTCCGGGACAACCTTAATGGTTATCCTGATGCTGTTCCTGTTCGGTGGTCCGATTCTGGAAGGCTTCTCGCTGACCATGTTAATTGGTGTCTCTATCGGTACGGCTTCATCCATCTACGTTGCGTCCGCGCTGGCGTTGAAACTGGGCATGAAGCGTGAGCATCTGCTCCAGCAGAAAGTCGAGAAGGAAGGGGCGGACCAGCCGTCAATCCTGCCTTAAGGCAACGCTAAGAGTACGTTCCATGAAATCCCGGTCTGTTGACCGGGATTTTTTTTATCTGCTCCTGCCAAACACTCCTGACAGTATGCTGTCAGGAGCCCTGTCGTAGACTCTTTTTGAACCCAAAAAACAGGCAGGAGGATGTATGAAGAGCGTCATTAACTGGTTTGAAATTCCGGTCGCCGATATGGATCGCGCCATCACTTTTTATGAGTCCGTAATGCAGGTACAGCTGAAACGAGAGAAAATGGACGTGGCGGAGTTAGCCATTTTCCCGCATGACAATCCGGCCACCGGCGGCGCGTTGGCAAAATTTGAGGGGATTACGCCTTCTGTGCAGGGGGCTATTATTTACCTGCATACTGACCATCTGGCAGCTACGCTCGATCGTGTCGCGTCTGCGGGCGGCGAATGTGTGTTTGGCCCGCTGGAATTGCCGCGTGGTATTGGCACTATAGCCTTGTTTACCGACAGCGAAGGTAATCGCGTCGGCCTCCATCAACCTGCCTGAGAGCTTTATAAGAGATGACCCGACGCGCTGACCGTTTGTTTCAGATTGTGCAGATCTTGCGAGGCAGGCGTCTGACAACGGCAGCGCATCTGGCCGACAGGTTGAGCGTGTCGGAACGGACCGTTTATCGTGATATCCGCGACCTGTCGCTTTCCGGCGTGCCGGTGGAAGGGGAGGCGGGAAGCGGATATCGACTGATGTCAGGTTTTGACTTGCCTCCGCTGATGCTAACGAACAAAGAATCTGAAGCGCTGATGGTCGCCATCCGTCTGCTTAAAACCTGGGGAGGCAATTCGCTCTCGCGTGAGCTTGAGTCGGCGCAGGAGAAGGTGCTGGCGATCCTGCCCGAGGAGAGCCGACGTAAGGCGGAACAGACGCGGATCTACGCCCCGGATATTGCGCTCCAGCCGCATTCCCGCAGCGACTTTGATACTATTCATCAGGCCATTTCTGCCCAGTGCGTGCTGGCGCTGCATTATCGTGATGAAGCCGGGCAACTGACATGGCGCGACATTCAGCCGCTGGGGCTGTTCTTCTGGGGAGAGCACTGGCTGCTGGCTGCGTGGTGCGAACGGCGTGATGACTATCGCTGCTTCCGGCTGGACAGATGTCTGAATATCACGCTCACGCAGAGGCGTTTTAGCGAAAGCGCGGGCCGATCGCTGGCGGATTTTTTGCGCAAGGTTAAGCAGTAAAAAGCCGGGCGGCGAGGTAAAAGCAAAACGGCAACGTGTGTTGCCGTTTTTAGTGTTTGTTCCCTCTCCCTGTGGGAGAGGATCAGGGCATCAGCCCGCACAATCCTGCACAGATTAGAAGTTGTAACCTACCACCAGGTAACCACCCCAGCCGGTAGAACGTACGCTGAAGTCGCCGTTACCGAAGTTCAGGCTTGCATCGTCGTTCCACTGACCGCCGTTGTGCCAGTAACGCGCAACAACCGAGTAGTGCCAGTGATCGTAGTTCAGTGCCAGGATGTGGCTGGAGGCGATGGAGTCGTTGGTACGCGCTTTCTTACCGTTCAGGTCACGGAAGTCGTTATCGCCCAGGTCTGAACCCCAGTCAAAGTTGGTGAAACCGATATAGCTCAGGTTACCGCCCCACAGCTGGGTAATTGGCACAAAGTATTTCACTTTGAAACGGTAGCCATCCCATTCGTTTTCGTTCGCTGCACCGTAGTTCTGCCACTGGTATTTAGCATACACGTTCATGGACAGGCTCATTGGCAGGCCGGTGTCGATGTCGGTACCCAGACCCATATACCAGGTGCTCTGACGACCGGACTTGTTGCGGCCCATATCGTAAATGTAGTTGTTCGCAACGTACCACTCTTTAAACGGACCAAAGCTCAGATCTGCGCCTGTCAGCTTGTCGATTGAGAAGCGGGGTTCGATTTCCATGAAGAGAGGAGAACCGTGGTTCCAGATACCTTTTGCATCGGTGTTACCGCCGAAGAAGACCGGGGCATCCATGTAGCCATAGAAATCAAACCAGTCTTTTTTGGCAAAAGCTTCATATTCCAGATAGGTATCGTTACGGATTTGTGGTCCAAAACGGGTGTGGTAGCTGCCCACCACGTTGACGCTCTGATGCCACCAGTCAGACACAAATTCTGGTTTGGTATTTTCGGCTGCGCTGACAGCGAAAGATGAAGAGAGTGCGAGGACTGCACCGGCTGCTAATAATGTTTTTTTCATAATCATGCCACTGATTGAAATTCCCTTCCGGGAGTGAAAAATGCGCGAATTGCGTTTCTAAATATTTCGTGTTTCTGCGGAGCCTATTATAGGAATCCCTGCTCACAAAAATATGTGTTGTTTCACATATCTCTCATACGCGTAATCGATTGCGTTCACGTTTGCGTACTTTAAACGGCGGGGATTGTAACGGCAAACATTTATGTTGCCAATCTTTGCGGGATGTAAGGGGAGCGGAACGTATGAAACGTTCCGCTAAAGAAGATTACTGTGCGACGGGCTGAATATCGTGAATACGGACAAAGCCTAACTGGTCGGGTGTCACACCGTTCAACTGTAACGGGATATCCACGTCACTGGGGGCAAGCACGCTGGCTGGAGCGTTAATCAGCTGCTGCTGCACGTTTACCTCCTGGTAAGCATCGGTTGTGCCCTGAATCTGGCCCCACTCAACGGTACCGCTAAAGGCCGGCAGCGGATCGTTCGATTCGCCCTGAATGCGCAACGTTGCGCGCGTACCGTCGGCGTTTGGCGCAATGTTAACCAGCGACATCTTCAGCGTGCCGATCTGACTGTTCAGGCGCGCCGGGGTATTTGCACCTGGTAACAGATACACACCGCTGGTGGACTTAGCATTGAGGGCGTTTTGCTGAGTGATCTTTACCGTTTCCTGATTCAGTTTATTCATCGCGTTATTCAGCGTACTGACGCTTTCTTTCATCTCGCGGACTTCAGTTTGCTGTGCACAGGCGTTAAGGGTGAAGAGACTTCCCACCAGCAGAATTCTTAGGTAACGTCTTGTCATTGCGTTTATTTCCTTCAACTATCGGATCGCTTTAATGTTAGACAGCCAGAGAGGCTCCGGCATAGATCCTTTGTCTCAAAAACGCTCTTCCTTTGTTGTGAGCCCAGTTCAGGGTAAAATGAAAGCCAGTTAACCAGATAGTCAGGACACCGTATGCATTGCCCATTCTGTTCCGCTGTGGATACCAAAGTAATCGACTCTCGCCTTGTGGGTGAAGGCTCTTCCGTACGCCGTCGTCGGCAGTGTCTGGTCTGCAATGAACGTTTCACCACGTTTGAGGTGGCGGAGCTTGTGATGCCCCGCGTGGTGAAAAGCAATGATGTACGTGAGCCTTTTAATGAAGAAAAACTGCGTCGCGGGATGCTTAAAGCACTGGAAAAACGGCCAGTGAGCGCAGATGACGTCGAAATGGCGTTGAACCATATCAAGTCTCACCTGCGTGGCACCGGTGAGCGCGAGGTGCCCAGTAAAATGATTGGTAACCTTGTCATGGAGCAACTCAAAAAGCTCGATAAAGTTGCTTATATCCGCTTCGCCTCTGTGTATCGCAGTTTCGAAGATATCAAAGAGTTTGGCGAAGAGATCGCCCGCCTACAGGATTAAGCCCATGCAGGATGAGATTTACATGGCGCGTGCGCTCAAACTGGCGCAGCGCGGGCGTTTCACGACACACCCTAATCCTAATGTGGGCTGCGTGATCGTCAAAGATGGCGAAATAGTTGGCGAAGGTTTTCACTATCGTGCGGGCGAACCGCATGCTGAAGTTCATGCCCTGCGAATGGCGGGGGAGAAGGCGCGCGGCGCCACGGCCTATGTCACGTTAGAGCCTTGCAGCCATCATGGTCGCACGCCGCCATGCTGTGAAGCACTGATTAACGCAGGCGTTGCCCGGGTGGTCGCGGCGATGCAGGACCCTAATCCTCAGGTCGCCGGACGTGGCCTGTATCGTCTGCAGCAGGAGGGCATCGACGTCAGCCATGGTCTGATGATGCAAGAGACCGAGGCGCTGAATAAAGGCTTCCTCAAGCGTATGCGCACCGGCTTTCCGTACATTCAGCTCAAACTCGGCGCTTCGCTTGATGGTCGAACGGCGATGGCGAACGGCGAAAGTCAGTGGATAACGTCGCCGCAGGCAAGGCGCGATGTGCAACGTCTGCGCGCGCAAAGCCATGCTATTCTCACCAGCAGTGAGACGGTGCTTACCGACGATCCGGCGATGACCGTCCGTTGGGATGAACTGAACGCCGAGACTCAGGCGCTCTATCCGCAGGAAAACCTGCGTCAGCCGCTTCGTATCGTGATTGACAGCCAGAACCGCGTGACGCCTGAGCACCGCATTGTGCAGCAACCGGGTGAAACCTGGTTTGCCCGCACGCAGGACGATACGCGTAAATGGCCGGAGAGCGTCCGCACTGTTCGGGTGCCCGAGCACAACGGACATCTCGATCTGGTGGTGTTGATGATGCTGCTCGGTAAGCAGCAGGTGAACAGCATCTGGGTCGAAGCCGGCCCTACGCTCGCAGGCGCGCTGTTGCAGGCAGGCCTGGTGGATGAGCTGGTGGTTTACGTGGCACCTAAATTATTAGGCACGGACGCTCGCGGTCTGTTTGTGTTGCCCGGCCTTGAGACTCTGGCCGATGCACCGCAACTTACGTTTAGCGAGATACGTCAGGTTGGACCGGATGTGTGCCTGCATTTAACGTCAGCGTAAGGCTTTCTGAAATAGGGAAGCAGTGCGCAAAGTATTATGATAAAATCCGCCCCCCTGCGGGGCCAAATGAACCCGTAAAGGAAGAGTATGAACATTATTGAAGCTGCTGTAGCTACCCCGGACGCTCGCGTCGCCATCACCATTGCGCGTTTCAACAACTTCATCAACGATAGCCTGCTGGATGGTGCGATTGACGCCCTGAAACGTATCGGCCAGGTTAAAGATGACAATATTACCGTTGTCTGGGTTCCAGGTGCTTACGAACTGCCTCTGGCAGCGGGCGCACTGGCGAAAACCGGTAAATATGACGCGGTGATTGCACTGGGTACTGTTATTCGTGGCGGCACTGCCCACTTTGAATATGTGGCGGGCGGTGCAAGCACGGGTCTGGCGCACGTTGCACAGGATGCTGAAATTCCTGTCGCGTTTGGCGTGTTGACCACCGAAAGTATTGAACAAGCCATCGAACGTGCTGGCACCAAAGCCGGTAACAAAGGTGCAGAAGCTGCACTGACCGCGCTTGAAATGATCAATGTATTGAAAGCCATCAAGGCCTGATTTTTTGTAAGGGGAAATCCGTGAAACCTGCTGCTCGTCGCCGCGCCCGTGAATGTGCCGTTCAGGCACTTTACTCCTGGCAGTTGTCCCAGAACGACATCGCTGATGTTGAATACCAGTTCCTGGCGGAGCAAGACGTCAAAGACGTTGACGTTCTGTACTTCCGTGAACTGCTGTCGGGAGTGGCGACTAATAGCGCGTATCTCGACGGTTTGATGAAACCGTACCTGTCCCGTTTGCTCGAAGAGCTGGGCCAGGTTGAGAAAGCAGTGCTGCGCATTGCGCTGTTCGAGCTGTCTAAACGTGATGATGTGCCCTATAAAGTGGCCATCAACGAAGCGATCGAACTGGCAAAAACCTTCGGTGCCGAAGACAGCCATAAGTTTGTTAACGGCGTGCTGGATAAAGCAGCCCCTGCGATCCGTCCCCGCAAAAAGTGATCCGCTAACCGGAGTTCTGCGTGGCCCTTGTGCCGCGCAGGCTCCGGTTTTTTATTTTCTTTGCTGAGGCATAACGTATGGCTTGCGGCGAATTCTCCCTGATTGCCCGTTATTTTGACCGTGTCCGTTCCTCTCGTCTTGATGTCGAAACCGGCATAGGCGACGACTGCGCGTTGCTCAATATTCCTGAAAAACAGACGCTGGCGATCAGTACCGATACACTGGTCTGCGGTCGTCACTTCCTGCCGGATATCGATCCTGCCGATCTGGCCTATAAAGCGCTGGCGGTGAACGTGAGCGATCTGGCCGCTATGGGCGCGGATCCGGCCTGGCTGACGCTGGCGCTGACCCTTCCTTCGGTCGATGAGGCCTGGCTTGAAGCCTTCAGCGACGCGCTTTTTGAACAGCTCAATTACTATGATATGCAGCTGATCGGTGGCGATACCACGGCGGGTCCACTGTCGATGACGCTGGCTATCCACGGCTATGTGCCGGTAGGCCGGGCGCTGAAACGCTCAGGTGCAAAACCGGGCGACTGGATCTATGTGACGGGTACCCCGGGGGACAGTGCAGCAGGCTTAGCGATTCTTCAGGGGCGCTTAACCGTTGCAGATGCGCAGGATAACGCGTATCTGGTTAAACGCCATTTGCGACCGACACCGCGTATCTTACAGGGCCAGGCGCTGCGCGATCGCGCAAGTGCGGCGATTGATCTCTCCGACGGTCTCATCTCGGATCTCGGCCATATTCTGAAGGCCAGCGGCGTGGGTGCCCGGATTGACCTCGATCTCTTCCCGCTTTCAGAGCAGATCCTCCGCCACGTAGAACCCGAACAGGCGTTGCGCTGGGCGCTGTCTGGCGGTGAGGATTACGAACTGTGCTTTACCGTTCCCGAGCTTAACCGTGGGACGATTGACGTGGCGCTCGGTCATCTTGGTGCGCGGTTTACCTGCATCGGACAGATTATGCCAGAGAGCGAAGGGCTACAGTTTGTGAAAGAGGGTGCGCCTGTAACGCTAGACTGGAAAGGCTACGATCACTTCGGGTGACCGACCTGGGCGGGCTTTATCGCCAGCGTGATCGGTCCCCTCTCCCCGTAGGAGAGGACCAGGGTGAAAGCATCAGGCCGCACAAACCAGTCCCCTCTCCCCGTGGGAGAGGGTTAGGGTGAGGGCATCAGGCCGCAGCGTTATTTAAACCCCACCACCGGATGGGCCTGATAAGGCGTCTCCAGCTCGGCAATCTGGTCCGGCGTCAGCGTCAAATCCACCGCATTTAAAAGCTCATCCAGCTGTTCTTCCCGTGACGTGCCAATAATTGGCGCCGCCACACCGCGCTTGCTGAGTAGCCAGGCGAGTGCCACCTGCGCTCGCGTTGCCCCAACATCTTCCGCGATGGCCGCCAGACGTTCGGCAATTCGGGCGTCGCTCTCTTGCGTCTCATCGTAGAGTTTTTTGCCCACCTCATCCGACACCAGGCGCGCCGTGGTCTCCCCCCACGGGCGGGTCAGGCGACCACGTGCCAGCGGACTCCAGGGGATCACCGCCACGCCTTCCTGATAGCACAGCGGCAGCATCTCGCGCTCTTCTTCGCGATAGATCAGGTTATAGTGATCCTGCATGGTCACAAAGCGTGCCCAGCCCTGTTTCTTTTGCAATGCCAGCGCGTCGGCAAACTGCGACGCGTGCATTGAGGATGCGCCGATATAGCGTGCCTTGCCGGCTTTCACGACGTCGTTCAGGGCTTCCAGCGTCTCTTCAATCGGCGTGTTGTAATCCCAGCGGTGGATTTGCAGGAGGTCAACGTAATCCATATTCAGACGCGACAGACTGGCATCGATGGATTGCAGAATTTGGGCGCGGGAAAGACCTTCGGTAAGATCCCCGGACGGGTAATAGACCTTTGTGGCGACCACAACCTCATCGCGGCGAGCAAAGTCGCGCAGGGCACGCCCCACGATCTCTTCGCTACTGCCATCAGAGTAGCTATTTGCCGTATCAAAAAAGTTAATTCCGCCATCAATAGCATGCTTAATAATGAGGCGGCTGCTCTCTTCGGGCAGTGTCCAGGCGTGGTTACCCCGATCGGGTTCGCCAAATGTCATACAGCCCAGACAAAGACGGGAAACCTTAAGATCCGTTTTTCCTAATGTATTGTATTGCATGCTTCCACTCCTGCTGATTGCTTAAAATCGTCCTTTAAGCATAGCAGGAGCGGAAAGGGGAGGAATTAGGCCAGCCAGCTGTGGATTTTGGCTTCAATACCTGCCGCGTCAAGGCCAATTCCGGCGCGGGCTTCGTCCTGCGTGCCTTGCGGGATAAAGTAATCCGGCAGACCCAGGTTTAACACAGGAACGACCTGGCGATGCGCCATAAGCACTTCGTTCACGCCGCTGCCTGCCCCGCCCATAATGGCGTTCTCTTCCAGGGTGATCAGCGCATCGTGACGCGCGGCCATCTCCAGAATCAGGGTTTCATCCAGCGGTTTGACGAAACGCATGTCCACCAGCGTTGCGTTGAGCGATTCCGCGACTTTCGCCGCTTCCGGCATTAACGTCCCGAAGTTCAGGATCGCCAGCTTTTCACCCTCGCGTTTCACCACGCCTTTACCTAACGGCAGTTTTTCCAGCGGCGTCAGTTCAACACCCACCGCATTACCACGCGGATAACGGACGGCGCTTGGGCCATCCTGATAGTGATAGCCGGTATACAACATCTGGCGACACTCGTTTTCATCACTTGGCGTCATGATAACCATGCCTGGTACACAGCGCAGGAAGGAGATATCAAATGCCCCCTGATGCGTCTGGCCGTCAGCGCCCACAATACCGGCGCGGTCGATAGCAAACAGCACCGGCAGTTTCTGAATCGCGACGTCATGGATCACTTGATCGTAAGCGCGTTGCAGGAAGGTCGAGTAGATGGCAACAATCGGCTTATAGCCGCCAATCGCCAGACCCGCCGCGAACGTTACCGCGTGCTGCTCGGCAATCGCCACGTCGAAATACTGGTCAGGATATTTTTTTGAAAACTCAACCATGCCCGAGCCTTCGCGCATCGCAGGTGTTACCGCCATTAGCTTGCTGTCTTTGGCCGCCGTTTCACACAGCCAGTCGCCAAAGATTTTAGAATAGCTCGGCATGCCGCCACTGCTTTTTGGCAGGCAACCGCTGGTTGGGTCAAATTTGGGTACGGCGTGGAAGGTAATCGGGTCTTTTTCTGCTGGCTCGTAGCCGCGCCCTTTTTTAGTCATGATGTGCAGGAACTGCGGACCTTTCAGATCGCGCATATTCTTCAGCGTGGTGACCAGCCCCAGTACATCGTGTCCGTCTACCGGGCCGATATAGTTAAAGCCCAGCTCTTCGAAGAGTGTGCCCGGCACCACCATGCCTTTGATATGTTCTTCGGTGCGTTTGAGCAACTCTTTAATCGGCGGCACGCCGGAGAAAACCTTTTTTCCGCCCTCACGCAGGGTAGAGTAAAGCTTGCCGGAAAGCAGCTGTGCCAGATGGTTGTTGAGCGCGCCGACGTTTTCGGAGATCGACATTTCATTGTCGTTAAGGACCACCAGCATATCCGGCTTAATATCACCCGCGTGGTTCATGGCCTCAAACGCCATGCCGGCGGTGATGGCGCCATCGCCAATGACACAAACGGTACGGCGCTGTTTGTTCTCTTTTTCAGCCGCCACGGCAATGCCGATTCCGGCAGAGATAGAGGTAGAGGAGTGGCCGACGCTTAAGACGTCGTATTCACTTTCACCGCGCCACGGGAACGGATGCAGGCCCCCTTTCTGGCGAATGGTGCCTATTTTATCCCGACGGCCCGTAAGAATTTTGTGTGGATATGCCTGATGCCCGACATCCCAGATCAACTGATCGAATGGGGTGTTATAGACGTAGTGCAGCGCAACCGTCAGCTCAACCGTGCCAAGCCCGGAGGCGAAATGTCCGCTGGATCGACTCACGCTGTCGAGCAGATAACGACGCAGTTCGTCGCACAGCTTCGGCAGGCTCTCTTTTGGCAACAGACGTAACTCCTGGGTGGAGTCTACCAACGCCAGCGTCGGGTATTTGGCAATATCAAAACTCATCAAAGGCTCATCGAGATAGTGTGTTTATTTATCACGCTGGATTATATAGTCCGCTAGCGCTTCCAGTGCCGAGGTATCCAGTGCCTGTGCCGCCAGCTGATTTAGTGACTGGCGGGCATCATCAATCAGATCCCGGGCTTTACGTTGGGCTTGCTCAAGGCCCAGCAGTGCGGGGTAGGTACTTTTGCCAAGCTGCTGATCCGCACCCTGACGTTTTCCCAATGTTGCAGTATCGCCCACCACATCCAGAATGTCATCCTGAACCTGGAATGCCAGACCAATACTGTCGGCGTATCGGTCAAGGATCGGCAGCGCATTACGCCCGCGCTCGCCCGCACTCAGCGCGCCCAGACGGACGGCGGCACGGATGAGGGCACCGGTTTTATGACGGTGGATCCGTTCCAGCTGTTCCAGATTAACCTGACGTCCTTCGGCCTCCAGATCCAGCGCCTGACCCCCGCACATACCGGCCACGCCACTGGCCATTGCCAGCTCGGAGACCATCGCCAGACGATCGCGGTCGGCCACCTCAGTCATTGGCGCATCGCTTAAGATGGAGAACGCCAGCGTCTGTAATGCGTCGCCCGCCAGAATGGCATTGGCTTCGCCAAACTTGATGTGACAGGTCGGCTGTCCGCGACGCAGATCGTCATCGTCCATCGCCGGTAAATCGTCATGGATCAATGAATAAGCGTGAATGCACTCTACGGCCGCAGCCGGCGCGTCCAGCGTGGTGTCACTGATGCCAAACATATTGCCCGTGGCGTAAACCAGAAACGGGCGCAGACGTTTTCCACCTAAGAGTGCGCCATAGTGCATCGCCTCAACCAGTGGAGTGTTCTGAAAAGGCTGCGGTTCAATAAAACGGCGCAATGCCTCGTTGGCTCGCTCAACGCGCGCCTGAAGCGCGTGGGTAAAGTCCATGTTACTCGGCGTCCGGCGTGAAGGGCGTGGTGGCTGCGGTTTCGCTATCGGAGAGCAGGATCTGCACGCGTTGTTCAGCCTGTTGCAGTTTTACCTGACCCTGCCGCGCAAGCTGCACGCCGCGTTCGAATTCGTTGAGCGCATCTTCCAGTGGCAGATCGCCACTTTCGAGGCGCGTCACAATGTTCTCCAGTTCACTCAGCGCAGTTTCGAAGCTGGCCGGTGCATCATTTTTCTTTGGCATAGTGAATGTCGACTCTCATATATTCAGCCCGGATATGGTAACGGACTCGGGACAATTAGCAAATAACGCGCAATGTGCACAGGAGCGCCACGATGGTGGTATACTTCCGCGCCTGGATGCAGCCTGGTGGATATGCAGGCTGCTGTACTCTTCCATTACAAGCCTCAACGGGCTTGCCAAAGAAATATTGCCGCCATGAAGTTTATCATTAAATTGTTCCCGGAAATCACCATCAAAAGCCAATCTGTGCGGTTGCGCTTTATTAAAATATTGACCGGAAACATTCGTAACGTATTAAAAGAATACGAAGAAACGCTCGCGATTGTTCGCCACTGGGATCACATTGAGGTCCGCGCCAAAGACGAAAGCCAGCGTCTGGATATCCGCGATGCGCTCACGCGTATTCCCGGGATCCATCATATTCTCGATGTCGAAGATGTGCCATTTACCTCGCTTCACGATATTTTCGAAAAAGCGCTGGAACAGTTCCGCCCGGAAGTTGAAGGGAAATCGTTCTGCGTTCGCGTTAAGCGCCGCGGCAAGCACGAGTTCACCTCTATTGAAGCCGAACGCTACATCGGCGGCGGTTTCAATCAGCACATTGCGTCAGCGCACGTGAAGCTGACGCGCCCGGACGTCACCGTTAATCTGGAGATCGAAAACGATCGATTACTGCTGGTGAAAGGCCGCTACGAAGGTATCGGCGGTTATCCGATTGGGACCCAGGAAGATGTCTTGTCGCTCATCTCGGGCGGTTTCGACTCCGGCGTGTCCAGCTATATGCTGATGCGTCGCGGCTGCCGTGTACACTACTGCTTCTTTAACCTGGGCGGCGCCGCGCATGAAATTGGCGTACGTCAGGTGGCACATTATCTGTGGAAGCGTTTTGGCAGCTCCCACCGCGTCCGCTTTGTGGCCATCAATTTTGAACCTGTCGTGGGTGAAATCCTTGAGAAAGTTGACGACGGGCAGATGGGTGTGGTGTTAAAGCGTATGATGGTGCGTGCGGCCTCTCAGGTTGCTGAGCGCTACGGCGTTCAGGCGCTGGTCACCGGTGAAGCGCTGGGGCAGGTCTCCAGCCAGACGCTGACCAACCTGCGTCTTATCGACAACGTATCGGACACGCTGATTCTGCGTCCGCTGATTTCCCACGACAAAGAGCATATCATCGATATCGCGCGGGCAATCGGCACCGAAGATTTTGCCCGTACCATGCCGGAATATTGCGGCGTGATCTCGAAAAGCCCAACCGTAAAAGCGGTGAAGGCGAAGATCGAAGCGGAAGAGCAAAACTTTGATTTCGCGATTCTGGATAAAGTCGTGGCGGAAGCCAACAACGTCGATATCCGCGAAATCGCTCAGCAGACCGCTGAAGAGGTGGTTGAAGTTGAGACGGTGAACGGGTTTGGTGCCAACGATGCCATTCTGGATATTCGTTCTGTCGACGAACAGGAAGCGCACCCTCTGAATGTGGAAGGGGTGGACGTCATTTCGTTGCCGTTCTACAAACTGAGCACCAAATTTGGCGATCTCGATCAGAGCAAAACCTGGCTCCTGTGGTGTGAACGCGGCGTGATGAGCCGTCTGCAGGCGCTCTATCTGCGCGAGCAGGGCTTCACCAATGTGAAAGTGTATCGCCCCTAGTTGAGCGTGCGGTGACAGAGCCGGGTCGGCGTAGCCACCCGGCTTTTTTATTTTCAAATTGAAGAGAAGTGGTAAAGTATCGACACCAGCCCGGAGCGCGAGGACAGGATGCAAATCAGGCACAAGTACTGGGAAATTAAAGAGAAAATTAAACAAGATATTCTCGACCAAAAGTACCAAAAAGGGGAGAACATTCCTTCCGAACGCGAACTGGCGAGCCTTTATCAGGTGACGCGCGTAACGGTGCAAAAAGCGATGGCTAATCTGGTGCAGGAAGGGTACATCGAGCGTATTCACGGTAAGGGCATGTTTGTGCTCAAGAATACGGCCAGTAATATCTATATTCTCAATAATGAAAAGAGCGACAGTATCCTCGGCTTTTCCCGCGAGTTTCAGGGGCGGGTCAAGGTCTCCAGCCGCTTAATCACCCTGACGACCCTTCAGGCCGATGAAACGCTTGCCCGGCATCTTGAGATTAAGCCTGGCGACGAGGTCTATTTTATTCGCCGCGTGCGCCTGCTGGACGGTCAGCCTGTGCTGGTCGAAGACAGCAATATCCCGCTGCAGGTGATTCCGGATATTCCGCGACAGGTGCTTGAGCAAGGCTCGTTGTACGAATACATCGAAGCCTGTACCGGCAGAAAAATAAAAGATGCAGACTCACTGATTGAAGCCGCGCTGTTTGACGATGAGATGGCTTCGCTGCTCGCAATTGCGCCCGGCCAGGCGATGCTTAAAATTACCGAAGTGACCCGTCTTGATGACAAGCGCGTATTTAACTACTCCACCAGCTATAATCGCGCCGATATTTTTCGCGTGAAGAATATGCGCATTGAAAGATAACAGGCGCTCCCGCGCCTGTTTGACGCCTTAAAGACGCGATGCCGCCGGTTTGTCTACCACCACCTGCAAACGTGGATGGGGCTTGAGTAAGGTGGCTGGGATGGCGGGTGTCGCCGCTTCGCGAACGGTTTGCGCCACGATATCCGCTTTCTTCTCCCCGCTTGCCATCAGAATGACGGCATGCGCCTCAAGGATCGTTTTCATCCCAAGCGTAATGCCTTGCTTCACCTGACGCTGCCGATCAAAATATTTCGCGGAAACGGACTGGGTGACCGCATCAAGATCCACAACATGACAATACGTGTCCGTAGGCGCGCCAGGTTCGTTGAAGCCGATATGTCCGTTCATGCCGATCCCGAGTACGACCAGGCTGATGCCCCCGCGATCGGCAATAAAACGGTCCACGCGCTGACACTCTTCGGCAGAGCACGCCGTTCTGCCGTCAAAAAAGCAGATTTGCTCCTCTCGCAGCGTGAGATGATCGAAAAAGTGTCCCCAGACCATTTCACGGCAACTGCCTTTGTCGGCTTTGCTCAGCCCCAGCCATTCGTCCAGGCCAACAAATGCGGTCTGCGTAAAATCAACATCACCTTTGCGGCTGGCTTCTACCAGCGCTTTGAAAACGCCCAGCGGCGTATCGCCCCCGGCAATGCAAATCAGTGCGTCCGGCTTTTCCTTTACGGTTTTTATAATGCGCTGCGCAACAGTCGCGCTCAGCGCCTGATAATTGTCGACAATTTCCACGTTCATTGCAGTTCCTTAGCGTTTGGCATACTGAGGTAAATAGAGATGGTTTACAGCCAGATAGTCGTCGAGGATCTGTTCGGCCACGGCTGCTGACGGCACAACAGGGTTGATGCTGAGCGCCATCAGCGCGGTGTCGTAATCCCCGGTGACCGCGGCCTCCACCGTCAGCTCTTCATAAGCTTTAACGCTCTGAATCAGACCGCGAATTTTGACCGGCAGACGACCATAGGCCAGAGGATGCGCACCGTGCCTGTCGATCATGGCATTGGTTTCCAGCGTCACGCGATCGGGCAGATCCGGCGTAGTGCCATTGTTGACCGTGTTCACAACGTGGATCTCTTTTTTGTCGTTATAAATAGAGCTGATGATCGAGCAGGCCGTGTCGGAATACCATGCGCCACCGCGCTGCTCCAGTTCTTTCGGCTTATGATTCAGCGCCGGATCCTGATACAAGGTGAACAGCTTCCTTTCAATTTCACGGGTTTGCTCCCCACGGGTTCCTTTGTGCAGACTGTCCTGAAGGGCGGCGTCCGTCATTTCCCGTGTCAGGAAGTAATACTTGAGATAGGAGATGGGGTACATATGCAGCGCGCGGGCAAAGCGGGAAGAGAAGCCAATGTCAGGGATGTTTTTCAGGGTGTTGTCCGCGCTGCCATGGGCGAGCTTGTCGATAAAATCGTCGGTCATCTCCTCGCCTTTAACGTAAATCTTATCGGCGAAGATCAAATGGTTAAGACCAATAATCCGGGCGTATACCTCTGACTTGTTGCAGGCATAGGCTTTCGCGATATCCATCATCATGCTGTTGGCACCGCTGCAAATCCCGATGGTTTTTATCGCACTGTGCCGCGTAATCGCCTCGGTCACAATACCCGCCGGGTTGGTGAAATTGATCAGCCAGGCGTCAGGGCACCATTTTTCCATATCACGGCAAATATCCAGCAGCACAGGGATGGTTCGCTGGGCTTTCATAAATCCGCCGGGCCCGGTGGTTTCTTGCCCCAGCACGCCATATTTCAGCGGGATTTTTTCATCCTGTATCCGCGCGTCGAGAAAGCCCACGCGCAGCTGCGTAGTGACGAAATCTGCGTCTTTCAGCGCCGCTTCTCTGTCCAGCGTCAGGTGGATCTTCATGGGAAGCCCTGCCTCGGCCACCATACGCTGGGCGAGTTTGCCGACAATTTCCAGCTTCTCTCGCCCTTCTTCAATGTCCAGCAGGTAGTAATCGGTAACAGGAAGTTCAGCGTAACGCTTGATAAATCCGTCAATCAGTTCCGGGGTGTAACTTGATCCCCCGCCAATCGTGACAATTTTGAGCTTTTTCATCATGGATCCTTTTACAAGGTAGATCGGGAAAGCGTTTCAGCGTCGTCATGCTGCCTCTCTTCAGCAGCCTCTGTTTGCAGTTGACGACGTTCAGCAAGTTTGAAGAAGGGCAGCCAGACGAGGGCTGATATCACCAGGGTGCAAACGGACCAGAGCACGGCGGGGATGTTGCCACCGGTGACAAACCAGGCGGCGAAAATGGGCGGCATCGTCCAGGGAATTTGTAAAACCGGACGCCCGATAATATCGAAATACATCAGGGTATAGGTGGCGGTGCACAGGATCATCGGCGTCAGGGTGAAGGGGATCATCAGCAGCGGGTTAAAGACGATAGGACAGCCAAAAATCACCGGCTCGTTAATACAAAAAAGAGCCGAGGGAAGAGAGAGCTTGCCGACCGATTTATACAGCTTACTGCGCGAGCGCAACATCGCCATGACCAGACCCATCGTGGCGCCTGTGCCACCCAGACACATAAATACGATGTAAAAACCATCTGCGGTGATATGGGGAACAGGCTGGTGGTGTAACCAGGCCTGGGTGTTTTCCGCGATGTACTTAAGAAAAATAGGGCTGGTAATACCCGAGAGCACGTTATCGCCATGAATCCCGCAGCACCAGAGCAGCGAAATCAAAAAGATAAGGACCAGCATGCCGGGCAAAGAACCTAAGCCGGTCACCAGTGGACTGAAAAGCAGCGTAAAGAAGTGGTTGATATCAAAGTTAAGAATCACCCTGACGAACCAGATTAGCGTAATGGCGACGGCCGCAGGGATCAGGCTGGCAAAGGACTGGGCGACGGCTGGGGGAACGCCGTCCGGGAGCGTAATGACCACGTTATGTTGAATAAAAAAACGCACAATGTGCACGGTGACAATAGCCAGAATAATGGCGGAAAACAGTCCCGCCGCGCCAAGATTATCCGTATTCAGCTGATAGTTCTCGTTGAGCTGGGCCAGTAAGAACACCACCAGCGTGACGATGCAGCAGGTGATCGCGTTGAGCTGATACGCCTTCGCCAGGTTATAGCTGATACCAATCGCGGAAATCAGGCCAATAGCGCCAAACGTGACGGCCACCGGCGCGCTGAGCTTTTCCGCAAACGGGCCGAGCCACTCCGTCCAGCCGGGGATGGGTAAATTGGCCAGGATCAGAAACACGCTGCCGGTAATGGTAAAGGGTAACGTCAGGGCGATGCCGTTACGCACCGCGACCAGCATTTTATTTTCCCCTACGCGAATCAGGACAGGAATGACGCTGTTCTCAAGAAATGTCATCACAATGCTTACTCCAGAAGAGATTGCTGTGCTCCGCCATGCATGATGCGCAGACAAAATAGCGGCGGAATTTTCAACTGGTATATGCCAGTTGAAAGGGAGTTTTTCATGGATATATTTTTCTGTCAAACAGAGAGGATATGCGTCGGCAGGCGGCTATCTTTATGATAATAAAGACTTTGGTGTTGATTGTTTGAACGGATCCTGGCGTAAAAGGTTAAAGAAAGATGAGAAATGTGATGGCGCACGCACTCTGTTGAGGAGGGAGGAACGGCTGACACGAGCGTCAGCCTGATGCATGCGCCAGTAAGAATCAGGCCTCGTAATAGTTAAAGATGCCTGCGGCAATCACCAGCGAAGAGGCGACTTCATGGGCTTTTTCACGGCCTGCCAGAAGATCGATGAGCTTCAGGGCAAAATCGATGGAGGTGCCGGGACCCTGGCTGGTCAGCAGATTGACGCGCGGATCCCACACGACACGTTTATCCACCCATTGCGCTTCCGGTATGGTCTCTTTCAGCGCCGGGAAGCCGGTCATATTGCCGATCGGGAAAAGATTGTGCGGGACCAGCACCGTGCCAGCCGCGGCACAGATCGCCGCAACGAGCCGTCCGGAAAGGTGAAACTGCCGGACGGTTTCCACCAGCAGGGGGCTGTCGCGAAAACATTCTGCCCCTTTCAGACCGCCGGGCAGAACGATAACGTCATAATCGCCGTCGGCCACTTCGACCAGCGGGGCGTCCGCCATAATCTTGACCCCGCGCGAGCAGGTGATGAGCCGGTCGCCATCGCTGGCAACGCTGGCGGTGGTGACCTGGATGCCTGCGCGCACCAGCAGATCGATAGTCGTGACCGCTTCGGTCTCTTCGCTACCAGGGGCGAGGCAAATCAGTGCCGACACGCTCATATTCACTCTCCTTACGTTTAACTCTGTCATACAGACTGGCGTTTTCCGGCACGTTGATCCCGTGGGCCCGGGCGCGCTTTAGCAGATAGCCGGTGATGTAGTCGATTTCGGTATGGCGCTGTGCCCGCACGTCCTGCAACATCGATGAGATATTTTCTGCCGTGCTATCGATAACCTGATCGACATAATAACGGACATCTTCGACAGAGGAGTGTAAGCCTTCACGTTGGATAACGGCGGCCACCTCCTCGCACAGTGCGGCGATCTCCTGCGGATGATTTTTCAGTTCACCGTTAGGACAATCCCACAGAGCCGTCAGCGGATTGATGACACAATTTACCGCCAGCTTACGCCATAGCTGCGGGCGGATATTATTGTGCCAGGCAACATCCGGCAGGACATGCTGCAAAATATCCGCCAGATAACTGTAATCAGTGTCCTGCGTTTTTGCCGGACCAATGTGGGTAATACCGCTGGCGACGTGAATGATGATGTTGCCGTCACGTCTGGCTGCATGGGTTGTGGTTGCCATCAGCAGCGGGTGATCAACATTTTTTAGCTCATCGATGGTCCCCATGCCGTTATGCAACAGAATAATCGGGGAGGTTTTCGGGAGCGTGGCGGTCAGGGCTTTAACCGCATCCGACACCTGCCAGGCCTTTAATGTCACCAGCAGCAGATCGCTTTGCGCCAGAAAATCGGGATCGTTGGCAATGAGGGACTCGTTAAAGATCGTGCCATCTTCCTCAATTAAATTGACGCTGCAATAGGGCTGCGTAACGCGCAACCAGCCCTGGACCTCGTGTCCCTGCTTTCGCAGAGCGGTCAGCCAGAGCTGACCGAGCGCGCCGCATCCGAGCACGGTAATTTTCATTATTCCTCCTCACCTGAAACTGCGCAGGTGTTACGGCCTAAGTATAGCGCCGTCAGCTAAGCTACTGTTGAGTTATGCCTCGTTGCGGGTATTATGCAACGCAACAAATGTGAAGGGAGAAGAAAAGATGCCATCTTTCGATATTGTTTCCGAAGTTGATATCCAGGAAGTGCGTAACGGCGTAGACAACGCCAGCCGTGAAGTGGAGTCACGCTTCGATTTTCGTGGCGTAGAGGCCAGTTTTGAGCTGAACGACGCAAATAAGACCATCAAGGTTTTAAGCGAGTCTGATTTCCAGGTCAATCAGCTGCTGGACATCTTGCGCGCTAAGCTGCTCAAGCGCGGCATTGAGGGCGCTTCACTCGATGTGCCTGACGAATTTGTTCACAGCGGCAAAACCTGGTTTGTTGAAGCCAAACTGAAGCAGGGTATTGATAGCGCGATGCAGAAAAAGGTCGTGAAGCTCATCAAAGACAGCAAGCTGAAGGTACAGGCGCAGATTCAGGGCGAAGAGATTCGCGTGACCGGTAAATCCCGCGACGATCTCCAGGGCGTAATGGCGCTGGTGCGCGGCGGCGATCTGGGTCAGCCGTTCCAGTTTAAAAACTTCCGCGATTAAATTAAAAAAGCCCGGTTTCCCGGGCTTTTTCTCAGGCACGTATTGCCTCTTCGACCTCAAAGCGGTTTGTCACTTTACTGTCGATTTTCACGTAGGCACTGCGCTCTTCCGGCACTATCAGCACTTCGCTGATGCCGTCCTTCGCTTCAAGCCGCTGTTTAAGCGCCTCGCTCATCTCCACGCCGTCCGGAATCTCAACGCGCAGGCTACTCACATAGCGCGGTTCTTTCATCGTGCTGGCGACAAGAAGCCAGAGCATGGCCAGCAGGGCGCCTGCCAAAAAAACGGTTTGTGAGTCGAAAAAGCCGTCCACCCAGCCACCCAGCGATCCGCCAATGGCGACGCCTAAAAACTGGCTGGTGGAATAAATGCCCATCGCCGTGCCTTTATAACCCGCCGGAGACTCTTTGCTGATCAGCGAAGGCAACAGTGCTTCCATCAGGTTGAAGGCCAGGAAGAAGAGCTGGACGCCCAGGATCAGCTCCCAGAAGTGCGGACCGGAACCCCACAATACGATTTCAGCAATCAGCAGGATGACAACGCAGGTGACAAAGACCCGCTTCATGCGACGCTTCACTTCGGCGTAAATGATAAAAGGCACAACCGAAACGAATGAGATCAGCATGGTCACCAGATAGATTTTCCAGTGTTCCGCCGCAGGGAAACCCGCCGCCGCCAGCTGACCCGGCAGGGCAACAAAGGTGGACATCAGCAGAATGTGCAGGCACATGATGCCAAAATTCAGCTTCAACAGGCGCGGTTCCATCAGGACCTTGCTGAAGCAGCCTTTCACCATCCCGGACTCACGGTTCAGGACATGATTTTTACTGTCCGGCACGACCCAAATCGTCAGCGCGATGCCAATGGTTGCGAGGATGGCAATCATCCAGAACAGCGCGTGCAACCCCAGCGCGTGAGTAATGATGGGACCGAGCACCATGGCGATCGCAAAAGTTACGCCGAAGCTCACGCCAATAAAGGCCATCGCTTTGGTGCGATTCTGCTCGCGGGTTAAATCGGACAGCAGCGCCATCACGGCGGCGGCAATCGCGCCGGAGCCTTGCAAGGCACGACCCAGAATAATGCCCCAGATAGAGTGGGAGAGGGCGGCAATGATGCTGCCAAGCACAAATACCAGCAGCCCGCCGACGATCAGTGGCTTACGACCAATGCGGTCTGAGAGCAGGCCAAACGGAATCTGAAACACAGCCTGTGCCAGACCATAGATACCAATCGCCAGGCCAATGAGCGCTTCGCTGGCCCCCTGGAGCGCCATACCGTATGTGGTCAGAACAGGCAGGACCATAAACATGCCAAGCATACGTAGTGAGAAAACAGTCCCTAAACCCCAGGTTGCGCGCAGTTCACCTGGCGTCATTTTATAGTCGTTCATTACCACCTCTGACAAAAAGCAGGCCATAGTTTAGGCGGCAACCGAGGGAGGGTAAACAGTTAACGCAGGCATTACATTGTAAAAATATGATTCACATGATTTATATATTATTACGTTGTTATCCTGTTTTATATTCTCGGAATTATAATATTCATTTTGAAAATATTCTCTCCCGTCTTGTTAATCAATAAGATGCGATATTTTAAATGACCCTAATCACAGTCTCCTGGAAATAATATTGCGCTGAAATAATAAAAAAACTATTTTGCTAACTCGAGTTAGCATTGATTTTTTTATTTCTGTCTTCCTGTCAGGGCGATAGAGCTGTGCGCAAATGGCGGGTCGCATCTTCTGTTTTATCACGCAAAAGAGAGCAACATGTCAGAGTCTCACCAGGGGTTTTTACATACTCTGTCTCATATAAAAAATGCCCGAAGCGGGCGGCTGTCGAGCTGGGATCAAAGCGGCAGAAATCAGGACTACTGGATGATCCCGCCCGGCGAAACCATACGGCTGGCTGATATCTCGGGGAGCGGCTGCATTACGCACATCTGGATGACGCAGTTTTGCCGCCGTCTTCTGGGGCCGGGACTGATCGACCCGACGCTTGGGCAGTACGTCGCGCCTGTTAATGAAATCAATAACGCGCTGGGGGTGAGCTGGGAAGATCACGACGAAGCCTATTACCGCAAAGTGGTGTTAAAGATGTACTGGGATAATCAGGCGGTACCCTCGGTGATTGTGCCGCTGGGGGATTTTTTCTGTCTGGGTCACAGCATTCCCGCGAATTTTCACTCGCTGCCGTTCAGCGTCTCTGTCAGGCCCGAGGAGTGTTTTAAGCCCGGGGGAACCGCTGCGCTCAATTGTTACCTTCCTATGCCTTTTAACGAGCGGGCGATAATCGAAGTTGAAAATCAAAACGATGTGCCGTACGGGCAGTATTTTAATATTGATTATGAGCTCTATCCACAACCGCATGGGGATAATATTGCTCGCTTTCATGCCTGGTGGAAGCGAGAAAATCCCTGCAAAGGCTGGGCACCGGAATTACAGGTGAATAGCCCGGAGGTGAATATTACTGAACTGAACGGCAATAATAACTATGTGCTGATGGACATAGCGGGCGAGGGGCATTATATCGGTTGTAATTTATCGGTGCGCCATCGCCAGTCCACCTGGTGGGACGAAGGCGATGAGATGATCTTTATCGATGATGACGCTCCCTGGCCGCCACGCATTCACGGCACGGGAACGGAAGATTATTTTAACCACGCGTGGGGGATGCAGGATAACGCGGGTTTATTTAACGGATCGTCCTTGCACGACTCTCATGTGAAAGGATTTCAGACCAGCTACCGTTTTCACCTCACCGATCCCGTTCATTTCAAAAAGCGCATCCGCGTGACGATGGAACATGGTCATGCGAACCATCTTGCGGATGACTGGTCCTCGACGGTTTACTGGTATCAAAAACTTCCTTCGCCCCGATTAGTGCTTCAGCCAGTGGACGCGCGGATACCGGGCCGACCCGGCGACGCGTTCCCGCCGCTCCAGGACGTGGAGTTGAATGCGGAGATGGTGGCACAAAAAGCGCGGGCCCAGGCCCGGTTTGAGCATTGGTCTGCGTTGCGCCAGCGAGAGATTGATAAAAAGATCCTCGCGACCCGTGAAAAATCTAAACGGAATGTGGATAACGGCTCAGGCTCCTGATTAACCCCTCTGGCGCTTACGGGGTTGCTCACCGGGAGCGCCTTTTTAAGACGATAAAATGATGAATACACGTCTGTCCATATTCGAAAAAAGCGCTTACGGCGCCGGAGATATGGGGCTGACTATCTCTATTATTTCAGCCTCCATATTAATCTATGCATTTTTAATCCAGGTTGTCGGTCTGACACCCGTCGATGCTGGCTGGATATTAATGATTGTCAGAACCATCGACGCCTTTTCCGATCCGCTGATGGGTATTTTGACCAATAAAGTTAAAACCCGCTATGGTCGCTATCGGCACTGGCTCATTATTGGCGCGCTGCCGTTTGGTGTGTCGCTCTGGCTATTATTTACCACGGTAGGGGAAACCTACAGTGCCAAAATGGCGTGGTCGACCGGTGCTTATATCTTTAACAGCCTGGCCTTTACGGTGCTGGCCATTCCATATATTTCGTTGATTGGGGTCATTACTACCGATCCTCAGGAACGGCTGAATGCCAACGCGTTTCGTTTTCCGATGGCCAAAGTGGCGACGCTCATTGTGTCGACCTTTGTTCCCTACTGGGTAACGGAGGGGGGCAATGCGGAGAGTCGCTACGCAATAGCTTTTGCCGTGGTAGGGGCGGTGAGTGTGGCGATCATGCTCTTTTGCGCCTTTAACGTAAAGGAGAGGGTGCGCCAGACGGCGCCCGCCGAACCCCTGCCGCGGCAGATAAGGGGATTATGTCAAAACGATCAGTGGCTGCGGATGAGCATGGTAATGGTAGTGCTGTTTATCGGCTTTCTGGTCAATGGCAGCGTGGCTATCATGTACGGAAAAGCGTACGCGCATGCGACGGATGGTTATGGCATCGCGTTATTCATGAGCGTAGGCTCGGTGGGGGGGATTGTGGGTCCGCTGATTTCCACTGCGTTAACCCGGTACTATTGCAAAGTGCGGGTGTTTCGCTACTCCATGTATGCCTCGGCGCTGACCTCCGTTCTGGCATGGTGGTGGATTGATGAGGGCAACTTCCTTGGGGCCACGCTGTTCTATCTCCTTTGCTCGACGGTTTCGCAGATTAATACCCCTATTCTCTGGTCGTCTATTACCGAAGCGGCGGAGTATGGATATTACAAAACAGGCATTGACGCCTCGGGGCTGGGGATAGGAATGATTTCGTTCTGCCAGAAGCTGGGCATGGGCATTGCAGGGCCGATTACCGGTTATCTTCTGGATTATGTGGGCTATCAGGCGCAGGGTGACGTCTCTGCAACTGCCGTTCAGGGGCTTTCTACCATTATGTTGCTGGTACCGGCGCTGTTTTATCTAGTGACCGGATGGATTTTGAAGGGCTATTTTATTAACAACGCTTACTACGTTGAGATGGTGTCGGCAAAACGCTTGCCCGGTACAGTGTGAACCTCTGCGCTACGCTGAAAAAAGGCCCCTCTGAGAAGATCAGAGGGGCCTTTTTTACGCCTCGACGCGCAGGCCGTAGCTTTTGAATTTCTCCAGAACGACGGCGATCTCCTCGTTACTCAACACCGGCACGGGATCCACAATTGCCAGCGTCTTCAGGTACAGTTTTGCCAGTACTTCCACTTCTTGCGCCAGCCACAGGGCTTTTTCAAGATTGTCTTCGCAGGCGATGAGCCCGTGATGCTGCAATAACGTGGCCTTACGATCGCGCAGCGCGACCGCAACATGTTCCGACAGCGCCCGGGTGCCAAAGGTGGCATAGGGGGCGCAGGGAATGGAGTTTCCCCCGGCGGCGGCAATCATGTAATGAATGGCTGGAATGGGGCGATTCAGAATCGATACTGCCGTGCAGTTCACCGCATGGTTATGGATGACGGCATGGGCATCCGGGCGGGTATGGTACACGACCTGATGAAAACGCCATTCGCTCGACGGGAGTTTCCCCGCTTCGTGTTGCCCCTGTGCATCGACAAAAACGATGCTCTCTTCGGTAAGGCGCTCATACGGGACGCCGGTAGGCGTAATAAGCATACCGTCACGGTAGCGTACGCTTACGTTTCCGGCAGTGCCCTGATTTAAACCCAGGTGGGTCATCTCAAGGCAGGTATCAATAATGTCTCTGGCTAAACGGGCTCGTTCCATTTTTATTCTCCGGGTACAGTTTTAATTTTACTGACGGGAACGTTTGACCAGCTTCATATCGACTTTCGCCGTCTCGTTGACCGCTTCGCCATCGATGGCTCGCTGCATCAGTTCAAACGCTTTTTCCGCCCAGGTATCTTCATCCTGCTGCATCGACCAGACGCTGTTCGGCAGAAATCCCAGCATGGGGTGTTCATCGAAGGTACCGATATTGATCTCCCGCGGCACCGAACCGGTACGTGTGCGCAAGGCTTCAATTGCGCCTTCAAGGACCGGCAATGACGAGGCGATAAAGGCCTGAGGAAGCCCGCGACTGTCGATAAGCGTATTCATCAGGGCGTAGCCGCCCTGTGGCGTATTGTCAGGCCCTTCAATGACCCAGTCGCGATGGTCAATGCCCGCCGCGTGCAGCGCGTGCAGATAGCCGTTTAAACGGTCAGTGATGCTGGGAAGGGCGGTATCGCCTACCAGAAACCAGAGCGGCGTTGTACCCTCGCTCAGCATGCTGCGGGTCAGCTCATCGCCCCCGGCTTCGTTATGACTCTCTACCAGCGCGTTGTCGGTAAAGCCAAAATCCCGGTCAAGCAGTACCAGCGGCTTATGGATCTGCCGAAGATGGTGCTGCTGGTTTTCCAGCGTGGACGGGACAATAAACAGACCGTCCACGTTGCGCGCTATTAAGGCTTTGACCAGTTTATTCTCGTAATCCACGTCGTTATAGGTACAGCTAATCATCAGCTGATAGCCCGAGCGACGGCAGCGCAGTTCCAGTTTTTCGGCGAGCGTGGCGAAGAATACGTTGGAAATATTGGGCACGATAAGGCCCAGCGTTTCGGTTTTATTCAGCTTCAGACTGCGGGCCGAGTGGTTCAGGGTGTAGCCGTAGCGCTCGACATGCTCATTAATCCTGGCCTGCGTTTTCACGCTGATCCGGTACTGTTCGGCTTTTCCGCTCAGCACCAGACGCACGGTGGTAACGGATAAATTCAAATCCTTCGCTATTTGTTCAACTGTTTTGGCCATCGCTACGCCTCAATCCTTTCCATATGTGAAAAACTGCAGATAAAGCATACGCATCCTGCCATTACATTTCCTGTTGCATCAGTTGATTCAACGCCTGTTGCTGCGTCCACAGAGTCAGGTATACCTGATACTTACGCTGATGAAACGCCGCAGTGTCCGGACGATGCGGGATGACGTCGCCGGTTTTTACCATGGCCCGTGCGGCCTGCGTAAGGGTTGACCAGGCTCCGCCCGCCACAGCGCCGCACATCGCCGCGCCCAGCGTGACAGCATCCTCCTCGGCTAAAAGATGAAGATCGCAGCCTGTTGCATCGGCGTATTCCCGCAGCCAGAGCCGGTTATGCGTGGCTCCCCCGCAGATGGCAATGCGTGCCGGCGTATGCCCCTGTGCTTGCAGGGTCTCAAGAATATGCCGTGTACCGTAAGCGATAGCCTGTAGCGTCGCCAGATAGAGTCTGGCCAGCGCGCGTTCGCCCGTTTCCAGGGTCAGGCCCACCACGCTGCCCCGGGCATCGGGACGCGATCGCGGCGAGCGATTACCATGATGATCGGCCAGAACATGCAGATCCCGCGTAGGATACGCCTCTTCCTGCTCCAGGGCCGCCACCCAGTCATTGATCAGCGAAACCGGATGCCGCCCTGCGGCGTCGGCTTTCGCCTGTAATTCTGCGCTGGCGACGTGTTCGCGCAGCGTCCAGTCAACCAGTGCGCCGGCGGCGCTCTGTCCCCCTTCCGTCAGCCAGTAACCGGGCAGCATGGCTCCCCAGTAAGGCCCCCATACGCCAGGGGTGTGGATCTCATTCTGGCTTACGAGCATATGACAGTTTGAGGTCCCGCTGATGAGCGCCAGCGTGCCTTCAGGCTGCGCGGCGGTTAATGCCACGCCGCCTGCATGGGCGTCGATCATCCCGCTGGCGACAACCACCGTATCAGGCAGACCCAGCTCGTGTGCCGCCTGAGCGGTTAAGCTCCCGGCACGGCTGGCGACCGGCAGGATGCGACCAGGGATTTTATCCAGTAATGGCCGAAGTCCCACCGCGTCAAGCAGCGAGTCGCTAAAGCGCGCCTCGTGCGCAAGGTAATTCCACTTGCAGGTGAGGGTACACAGGCTGGCGACATCCTGCGCGGTGGCCTTCCAGACGAGAAAATCGGCCAGGTCTAAAAAACGCGCGGCCTGGCGCCAGGTTTCCGGATGGTGGCGCTGTAACCACAACAGTTTGGGGAGCGCCATCTCAATGCTGACTTCGCCCCCGACGTAGCGCAGGGCAGGATCGCGCGTGGCATTAATCAGCGCGGTTTCTGCCCGGGCACGATGGTCCATCCACATAATCGTATCCTGCGTCGCCGGGCTGTCGGGGGAGACGCTCAGGCCTTGCCCTTTGTCATCCAGCGCCACCAGCGAGCAGGTGGCGTCGAAACCCAGCGAGCGGATGCGCGTGGCCGAGTGGCCCGATAACGCGACGGCTTCCCGCACGACCACGCAAACCTGCTGCCAGATCTCCGTGGACGACTGTTCTACGCGCCCGTTACTGGCGCGAAACTGCGATATCGGTCGGGTCGCAAAGCTCAGCCGCTCACCCTCTGCAGAGTAAAGCCCTGCCCGGACGCTGGCTGAACCGACGTCAACGCCGAGGAAATAGCCGTCACTCATCCTGAACTCCCTTATTTTTTTCCGAACGGATGCAGAAGTTTATCAATTTCAGGCGTGTTGATATTCTGCGCATTGACATATTTCACAGGAATATCAATTTCTTTAGCCACAGTTTGTCCAGAGATGACCGCATTTAGCGTTTTAATTCCCTGATAGCCAATCTGCCATGCATCCTGAACCACAAATCCCTGAATCACACCGTTGTTCAGGAAGTTAATAATGGCTTCGGTACTGTCAAAGCCGATAACTTTCACTTTGCCTTTCAGATTCTGGCTGTCGATGGCGTTAGCCACGCCCAGCGTTGCGCCTTCGTTCGTGGCGTAAATCCCGGCAATATCCGGATTGGCCTGAACCATATCAATGGTTTTATCCATCGCTTTTTGCGGGTCGCCGTCGCTGTACTGTACCGGCAGCACCTGAATGTTCGGGTATTTCGCTTTCATCTGCTCGCTAAAACCTTCCGAGCGTTCAATTGCAGAGGTGGTGCCGGCGACGTGCGCAATAATGCCGACTTTTCCTTTCTGGCCAACTTGTTCAGCCAGCGCATCGGCTGCCTGCGCGCCCGCCTTACGGTTATTGGTGGCAACGAAGCTGGCCGGAATAGAGGAGTTCACGCCTGAGTCGAAGGTCACCACCTTGATCCCGCGACTGTTGGCCGTTTCGACCAGCGGGGCGAGGGCATTCGCATCCAGCGCCGCCAGCAGCAGGCCGTCTGGTTTTTGCGCCATGGTGTTTTCGACCAGCTGGATCTGCTCGGCAATTTGCGTTTCATCTGCCGGGCCGACATAGCTGGTTTTATCGCCCAGCTCTTTCGCGGCGGCTTCCGTTCCCAGTTTCACCGTTTGCCAGAATTCATGCTGGTAACCTTTACTGACGACCGGCAGGTTTAACTCTTTCGCCAGCGCGCTGCTGGTCATGATTGCAATGAGCGACAAAGCGCTCAGGAGATGACGGGTTTTCATTATTGTGCTCCGTAGTAGGGTTTGCAGGGCATGTTGTTTTTTTTGAACCTAACGCATTTTTTTACGTAACGTGTCCAGATAAACGGCGGCAATGACCACAACTCCCATCGCGACCATCTGCCAGAACTGAGAGACACCCATTAAATTGAGACCGTTTTTCAGCACGCTCATGATGAACGCACCAATGATGGTGCCGCCGATGGTGCCCACTCCGCCCATCAGGCTGGTGCCGCCGATGACGACGGCCGCTATGGCTTCCAGCTCGTATCCCACACCCACGGTGGGCTGGCCCGAGTTAAGCCGTGAGGCGAGGATCACCCCGGCAATTCCCGTTAACAGACCACAGAAGGCATAAACGAAGACTTTCACCCGCTGCACTTTGATTCCCGACAGGTGGGCTGCCGTTTCATTGCTGCCGACCGCATAGATATAGCGGCCCATCACCGTTTTTTTCAGGATCCACATTGCCACCAGGGCAACCAGGACCAGATAGAAGACCGGATAGGGCAGGACGTCGAACAATCGTCCCTGCGCCAGGGTTTTAAACATCGGATAATCAGAGAAATAAATCGCGCGGCCATCGGTCATGACCATGTTAATGCCCCGCACCGACATCATCAGGCCGAGGGTGGCAATAAACGGTGGGATCGTCATCCTGGTCACCAGAAAAGCGTTCATATAGCCGCAAGCGCCGCCAGCCAGCACGCCAGCCAGAATACAGACCGGCAGCGGCAGACCAAACCCTGCGGCGATGCCAACTGCCACGCCCGAGAACGCGACGACCGAACCGAGCGACAGGTCAATCCCGGCGGTAATAATCACAAACGTCACGCCAATCGCCATAATTCCAATCACCGCCGTTTGCAGGGCGATGGTCATGATATTTTCCGTATTAAAAAAGAAGGGTGAGCTAAAGCTAAAGAACAGAATTAATAACACCAGGCTAAACAGCGGTGCCAGGCGCATCAGGAGTGCTTTATTTATTTTCATCGAATGATTTCCGCTTTGCGGCGAGGGGACGGTGACAGACATGATTAATCCTCCAGCGTGGCGTATTGCATGATTTTTTCCTGAGTGGCGTGCTCAGCCTCTATTTCGCCGGCTATACGTCCGCTGCGCATCACAATAATGCGGTCGCACATACCTAAGACTTCCGGCAATTCGGATGAAATCATGATGATTGATTTGCCTTTCGCGACAAGGCGGTTCATTAACTCATATATTTCCAGCTTGGCGCCGACATCTATGCCTCGTGTTGGCTCATCGAAAATTAAAATATCGGTGTCTTTACAGACCCAGCGAGCAATAATAATTTTTTGCTGATTTCCGCCGCTCAAATTGAGCGCAGCCTGCTCCAGATGCGGCGTCTTGATGCGTAACGTCTCCACCAGTTTCTGGCTGGATTCGCGGCAACGTTTTTCATCAACCTGGCCCATACTCCCCGAAAATTCCGGGTAATTGCCGAGCATGATATTCATCTCTACCGAGAGACCGAGCGCCAGTCCCTCTTTTTTGCGATCTTCGGTTAAGTAGCTAATACCTTTATTGATGGCGTCAGCGACATCTTTAATACGGGTGGGTTTACCGTGCAGCGTCAGGGTTCCTGCGTCGATAGGATCGGCGCCAAAGAGTGCGCGGCCAAGTTCAGTTCGACCTGCGCCCATAAGCCCCGCCAGGCCCAGGATCTCACCGCGCCAGAGCGTGAGATCGATATCCTCCAGCACGCCGTTGCGCGTCAGGCCGTTAACTTCCAGCACCTTTTCCGTGCGCTGGTGAACCGGGCGCTTAGGGTAGATATTGTCCAGATTACGGCCCACCATCAAGGCGATGAGCTCGCCTATTTTCACCGTCTCGTAATCGACGGTGGCGATATAGTGTCCATCTCGCATAACGGTGGCGCGGTCGGCAATAAGCGCCAGCTCTTCCAGACGATGAGAAATATAAACAATGCCCGTTCCCTGGGCTTTTAACATTCGGGTGACGTCAAACAGACTCTCAATTTCGCTTTCGGTCAGCGCCGCGGTCGGTTCGTCCATAATTAACACTTTGGCATTAACGGAAATGGCTTTGGCGATTTCCACCATCTGCTGCTGGGCGACGGTCAAATCACTGACGCGCGCCTCCGGCGCTATTTTTAAATTCAGGGTTTGCAGTATGTTTTCTACCGCCTGGCGTTGCGCACGTTTATCCAGCTGCCAGCGGCTATTTTTACAAAACTCACGGCCAATATAGATATTCTCCTCCACGGTTAAATCGGGGAAGAGATTAAATTCCTGATGGATGATGGTAATCCCCAGACGCTGAGCGCTCAGCGGATCGCAAAATGAGACCGGCTCGCCTGCAAAAAGAATCTCCCCGGCGTCGGGCTGGTATACCCCGGATAATATTTTCATCAGCGTCGATTTACCGGCACCGTTTTCACCAAGAAGTGCATGCACTTCTCCGGGGCGTAAATCGAAATCAACCTGATTTAGCGCCAGCACGCCGGGAAAGCGTTTTGTAATGCGCCTCATCTCGATAAGAGTCTCTGACATTGCAAAATTCCTGTGTTGGAAAGGCAATGAATCAATAGCCACATAGATTCTGTTTGTAAGCTAACTCGACTTAGCTTGCGTCCTTAAAAGCTATTTTAGGGGGCAATTTTAGCCAAATCATTTGTATTCAAATTGTGACGTCGTGCAAAGGTAATTTCATAACGCATTGATTATTAATGATTTTGATGTTTTTTGCTGAATCGTAATACCTGACACTGATCGAATTTTGACCTCTCATCGTGAAAGTGCTCACAGATTTTAGATAATTATGTTGTTCTGTAATTGCTATCAACCCTAAGCTAATTCGAGTTAGCAAATTTATACACTTTCTGCTTCCGGTGCTGTGGATGCGCTTTTGGCATGGCGATGCCCCACGAAGCGGATAGGTTAACCAACGTGAGGAAGGGCTATGAAAACGAAAAAAGCGTTACCCCGTATTGGCATACGACCTGTCATCGATGGCCGCCGGATGGGGGTGCGTGAATCTCTGGAAGAGCAGACCATGAACATGGCAAAAGCCACGGCCGCGCTGCTGAGTGAAAAATTACGCCACCCTTGCGGAACGCCAGTGGAATGCGTGATTGCCGAGAGCTGCATAGCCGGTATGGCGGAATCCGCGGCCTGTGAAGAGATGTTCAGTACGTCGCACGTTGGCCTGTCCATCACCGTCACGCCGTGCTGGTGTTATGGCAGCGAAACCATCGATATGGATCCGCTTCGTCCTAAAGCGATCTGGGGCTTTAACGGCACTGAACGTCCCGGTGCGGTCTATCTTGCCGCCGCGCTGGCCGCCCATAACCAGAAAGGCATCCCGGCCTTTTCAATTTATGGTCACGACGTTCAGGACGCGGGTGATGAGGTCATCCCGACGGACGTTGAAGAAAAACTCCTGCGTTTCGCCCGCGCGGGTCTGGCGGTGGCCAGTATGAAGGGTAAAAGTTATCTGTCGGTCGGCGGCGTTTCAATGGGGATTGCGGGCTCGATCGTCGATCACCACTTTTTCGAATCCTGGCTTGGCATGAAGGTTCAGGCGGTGGACATGACCGAGCTGCGCCGTCGTATCGATCATCAGATTTACGACGAGCAAGAGCTTGAGCTGGCGCTGGGCTGGGCAAAGGCCCATTTCCGTTTCGGCGAGGATAAAAATGCACAGCAGTATCGACGTAATGAGGAGCAGAATGCAGAGATTCTGCGAGAAAGCTTGCTGATGGCGATGTGTATTCGCGACATGATGCAGGGTAACCCTAAACTTGCCGATATTGGCCGTGTGGAAGAGTCGCTGGGCTATAACGCGATTGCGTCTGGCTTCCAGGGCCAGCGTCACTGGACGGATCATTATCCAAACGGCGATACCGCCGAGGCCTTGCTGAACAGCTCCTTCGACTGGAACGGTATTCGTCAGCCTTACATTGTCGCCACTGAAAATGACAGCCTCAACGGTGTGGCAATGCTGTTTGGTCATCTGATGACGGGCACGGCGCAGATTTTTGCCGATGTGCGTACCTTCTGGTCGCCGGAATCGGTGCTGCGCGTCACCGGGCAGAAGCTCACCGGACGGGCGGAACACGGCATTATTCACCTGATCAACTCCGGCTCTGCGGCGCTGGACGGTACGGCGGAGCAGAAAGATGCCCAGGGCAATCCGACGCTGAAGCCACACTGGGAAATCAGTGAACAGGAGGCGCAGGCCTGCCTGGCTGCAACACAGTGGTGTCCTGCGGTGCATGAGTATTTTCGTGGCGGCGGCTTCTCATCAAACTTTCTCACCCGCGGCGGCGTGCCGTTTACGATGACCCGCGTCAACATCATTAAGGGGATTGGCCCGGTACTGCAAATTGCGGAGGGCTGGAGTATTGATCTGCCGGAAGAGGTGCATGACGTGCTGAACAAACGTACCGACTCCAGCTGGCCGACGACCTGGTTCGCGCCTCGTCTCACCGGAAAAGGGCCTTTCAGCGATGTCTATTCAGTGATGGCAAACTGGGGCGCAAACCATGGTGTGTTAACGGTGGGGCATGTGGGGGCTGATTTTATTACGCTGGCCTCCATGCTGCGTATCCCTGTCTGTATGCATAACGTGCCGGAAGAGCAGATCTATCGCCCTACGGCGTGGGGCGCCTACGGCATGGATGTCGAAGGCCAGGATTATCGCGCCTGTGAAACCTACGGACCGCTGTATAAACGTTGAGTCTGACTGCCAGCCTGCTCAGGCGGGCTGGCGGCAAAGGGGACCGTCATGAAAAAATGTATTCTGGTTCTCGACTGCGGGGCGACCAACGTGCGTGCTATAGCGCTCGATCCAGAAGGAAACATTGTGGCGAGGGCCGCCGTGGCGAACGCCAGCGAGCGGGCCGATGAAAACCCTGCATGGCATCAGTGGTCGCTTGAGGCCATCATGGATCGATTTACCCACTGTTGTCAGGAGATTGGCCACACCCTGCGCGAATACAAATTATGCGGGATTTGCGTGACCACCTTTGGGGTGGATGGCGCACTGGTGGATGAACGCGGCGCGCTGCTTTATCCCATCATCAGCTGGAAGTGTCCGCGCACCGTACCGGTGATGGCCGATATCGCCAGCACGATCTCCCCGCAGGCGCTCCAGCGCATAACCGGAGTCGGGCAGTTCAGTTTTAATACGCTGTATAAACTACGCTGGCTGCAGCAAAACTATCCCGATCGCCTGCAGCGCGCCCATGCCTGGCTTTTTATCTCTTCCCTTATTAATCATCGCCTGACCGGCAAGATGTCGACCGATCTCACCATGGCGGGTACCAGTCAGTTGTTCGATCTTCAACAACGTCAGTTCAGCGAAACGATCCTTAACAGGACAGGGTTATCACCCGCGCTGTTTCCTCCGCTGGTTTCCCCCGGAGACGTCACGGGAGAGTTACTGCCTGACGTGGCGAACAGGTTAGGCCTGCCTGGCGGCGTGCCGGTTATCTCAGCCGGACATGATACCCAGTTTGCGCTGTTTGGTGCGGGGGCGGGGATAAACGAAGCGGTGCTCTCTTCCGGGACCTGGGAGATTCTGATGGCGCGGACATCGCAGGTGAATACCGCTGCGCTGATGCACTATGGCGGCGCAACCTGTGAACTGGACAGCCAGCCGGAGAGGTTTAATCCCGGAATGCAATATATGGCCTCCGGCGTGCTGGAGTGGGTCCGTGCACTGTTCTGGTCCCCCGAGACTGACTGGGAGACCATCATTGCGCAGGCGGCGGCCATTCCGCAGGGGGCGGATGGCGTGACGATGAATACCCGACTGCTTGATTCCCCGCTTGCCGGCTGGCAGGGGGTGACCCTGAACGCCACTCCCGCTCATTTCTATCGCGCGGCGCTTGAAGGATTAACGGCACGGCTGAAAGAGAATCTTACCGCACTTGAAGATATCGCACAGTTTAAGGCGCGTGAGCTGCTGCTGGTTGGCGGCGGAAGTCGCAATGCGCTGTGGAATCAGTTGAAAGCCGATGCGCTCGGATTGCCGGTAAAAGTGCTGGATGACAGTGAAACGACGGTACTGGGGGCTTCATTTTTTGGCTGGTGGGGCGCGGGAGAAGCGGTGAGCGCTGAGGCAGCGCGCGACCGCGTGCAGTACCGCTATCGTTATTTTTATCCAGAGGGAAAAAACCATGCTTAAAACGATTTCGCCCCTGATTTCGCCTGTGCTGTTGAAGACACTGGCGGAGATGGGACACGGTGATGAAATTATCTTTTCGGATGCACATTTTCCCGCCCACAGCCTGGGGCCTGTGGTGATACGTGCCGATGGCCTGAGCGTAAGCGATTTACTGGCGGCGGTGATCCCGCTCTTCGAACTGGACAGTTATGCGCCTGCGCTGGTGATGATGGCCCCGGTTGAAGGCGATACGCTGGATACAAGCGTGGAAGCACGTTACCGCCAGGCATTGTTTGGCGAGGAAGAAGGGGAGGGGATAATCCGCATCGATCGTTACGCTTTCTATGCGCGGGCGCAAAAGGCTTTTGCCATTGTAGTGACAGGGGAAACGGCCAAATACGGCAACATCTTACTGAAGAAAGGGGTGACGCCAGGGCAATAAAAAAGCCGGGTTAAA
>NZ_JAIWPG020000012.1 GCF_020532665.2 Lelliottia sp. WAP21 | reverse complement strand
GCTCTCCGGGAATGACAAGCGGAAAAATACATTTTTATTTCAACCGCTCATAATTTCGACATAACGCCTGTTTTTACTGCTTTTTTAACGCTTTTGGTAACTCAGCAAGGCTATTTATCACCCAATCCGCGGCATTTTCCGCTTCCGGCGTGACGGCTTTACCTGTACGCACCAGAACTTTAGTCCCCACACCCGCCGCTGCTGCGGCCTGCATATCTTCCAGTTTGTCGCCAACCATATAAGAAGAAGCCATATCAATATCCAGAAACTCCTGCGCGGAGATAAACATTCCCGGATGTGGTTTACGGCAATCACAGGTCTGGCGATACTCTTCTACGGTTCCCTGAGGATGGTGCGGACAATAATAGATACCATCCAGCTCAACGCCACGGTCGGCCAACGACCAGTCCATCCATTCGGTGAGCGTCTCGAATTGCGCTTCGGTAAACTTACCCCGCGCGATGCCAGACTGATTCGTCACAACCACCAGGGCGTAGCCCATCTCTTTTAGTTCGCGCATGGCGTCAATAACACCATCGATAAACTCGAACTCGTCTATCTCATGCACATAACCATGATCGACATTAATGGTGCCATCACGATCGAGAAAAATTGCGGGTACTGACTTTGCCACTGGTCTACTCCTGAAAAAGGCTTGTCCTGTTAGTATCTCATGAAACGCAGTACAAGAAAGTGCTCATCGTGCAGAGTTGGATTGATTTAGACGTCTGGATGCCTTAACATCCAATTTGTTTACGGCAGACCCCGTATCTGGCAGAAGAAAATGCCACGGCTAACTTACATACGATAAAAATAATCAATGATTAAACTTTCGAATATCACCAAAGTGTTCCAGCAAGGGAACCGAACCATCCAGGCACTGAATAATGTCAGCCTGCATGTTCCGGCTGGACAAATTTATGGCGTGATTGGCGCATCCGGTGCAGGGAAAAGTACCCTCATCCGCTGCGTTAATCTTCTTGAGCGCCCAACAGAAGGCACCGTTCAGGTTGGCGGTCAGGAACTGACTCAGCTTTCCGAATCTGCACTGACCAAAGCGCGTCGGCAGATTGGCATGATTTTCCAGCATTTTAATCTGCTGGCTTCCCGCACCGTGTTTGGTAACGTCGCCCTTCCTTTAGAGCTGGATAACACGCCAAAAGAAGAGATTAAGCGTCGCGTGACCGAGCTGCTGGATCTGGTCGGCCTGGCCGATAAACATGACAGCTATCCGGCAAATCTGTCCGGGGGCCAAAAACAGCGCGTCGCCATCGCTCGCGCGCTGGCCAGCAATCCAAACGTACTGCTTTGTGACGAAGCCACCAGCGCGCTTGATCCGGCAACCACCCGTTCCATTCTGGAACTGTTAAAAGACATTAACCGCCGCCTGGGATTAACCATTCTTCTTATTACGCATGAAATGGATGTTGTAAAACGCATCTGCGATTGTGTTGCCGTGATCAGTAACGGTGAGTTAATCGAACAGGACACGGTAAGCGAAGTGTTCTCGCACCCGAAGACACCGCTGGCACAACAGTTTATCCAGTCTACTTTGCATCTGGACATCCCGGAAGATTATCTGGCGCGCTTAAAAACAACCTCAACGCAGGAAAGCGTACCGATGTTACGTATGGAGTTCACGGGTCAATCCGTGGATGCCCCACTGCTTTCGGAAACGGCACGTCGCTTTAACGTAAACAACAACATTATCAGCGCGCAGATGGATTACGCCGGTGGCGTGAAGTTCGGCATCATGCTGACCGAGATGCACGGCACACAAGAAGAAACGCAGGCGGCTATTGCCTGGCTGCAGGAACACCACGTAAAAGTAGAGGTACTGGGTTATGTCTGAGCCAATGATGTGGCTACTGGTTCGCGGCGTATGGGAAACGCTGGCAATGACCTTCGTATCGGGCTTTTTTGGCTTTGTGATCGGTTTACCCGTTGGCGTTCTGCTTTATGTCACGCGCCCTGGGCAAATCATCGCCAACCCGAAGCTGTACCGCACGCTCTCAGCGCTGGTTAACATCTTCCGTTCTATTCCCTTCATTATATTGCTGGTATGGATGATTCCATTTACGCGCGTCATTGTAGGGACCTCTATTGGTTTGCAGGCCGCCATCGTCCCTTTGACCGTGGGTGCCGCACCTTTCATTGCCCGTATGGTTGAGAACGCCTTACTGGAAATTCCAACCGGGTTGATTGAAGCGTCCCGTGCGATGGGTGCCACACCGATGCAAATCATTCGCAAAGTACTGTTGCCAGAAGCCTTACCGGGCCTGGTCAATGCGGCAACCATCACGCTCATCACACTGGTTGGCTATTCTGCTATGGGCGGTGCTGTCGGTGCAGGCGGTTTAGGTCAGATTGGCTATCAGTACGGTTATATTGGCTATAACGCTACCGTAATGAACACGGTTCTGGTATTGCTGGTTGTGCTGGTTTACCTCATTCAATTCTCAGGCGATCGTATCGTCCGGGCTGTGACTCACAAATAACGTTACACACAACACAAACTCGACGAGTTAAGGATAAAACATGGCGTTTAAATTAAAGACCTTTGCAGCGGTAGGCGCGCTGATCGGCTCTCTGGCTTTAGTGGGTTGCGGTCAGGACGAAAAAGATCCAAACCATATTAAAGTGGGCGTCATTGTGGGTGCAGAACAGCAAGTCGCTGAAGTGGCCCAGAAAGTGGCGAAAGAGAAGTATGGCCTGGACGTTGAGTTAGTCACCTTCAACGATTACGTGTTGCCAAACGAAGCGTTGAGCAAAGGCGACATTGACGCGAATGCCTTCCAGCATAAGCCTTATCTGGATCAGCAGATCAAAGATCGTGGGTATAAGCTGGTTGCGGCCGGCAACACCTTCGTTTACCCGATCGCGGGCTACTCCAAAAAAATCAAATCACTGGAAGAGCTGCAGCCGGGATCGCAGGTCGCTATTCCTAACGATCCAACCAACCTGGGCCGTTCCCTGCTGCTGCTGCAAAAAGTGGGTCTGATCAAACTGAAAGACGGTGTTGGCCTGCTGCCGACCGTTCTTGATGTCACCGAAAACCCGAAAAACCTGAAGCTGGTTGAGCTGGAAGCACCACAGCTGCCACGTTCACTGGACGACGCGCAGATTGCTCTGGCGGTCATCAACACCACTTACGCCAGCCAGATCGGCCTGACCCCTGCGAAAGACGGTATCTTTGTTGAAGACAAAGACTCTCCGTACGTGAACCTGATCGTGACTCGCGAAGACAATAAAGACGCGGAAAACGTGAAGAAATTCGTGCAGGCTTATCAGTCTGACGAAGTTTTCCAGGAAGCCAATAAAGTGTTTAACGGTGGTGCCGTTAAAGGCTGGTAATCTGACCTTAACGCGATATCATTTAAGACGGGCAAAAGCCCGTCTTGTCATTTGTGCAGGCAACTGATTCAATAGATGACGATTTGATTATTCATTGAGGAAATATTATGCGTGCTTTACCGATCTGTCTTGTAGCACTCATGCTGAGTGGCTGTTCAATGCTAAGCAGATCTCCTGTTGAACCTGTCAAAAGCACTGCAACGCCACCCAAGGTCGAGCCAGCAAAACCGAAAGCCCCGCGCCCTGCTCCGGTAAAAATTTATACCAATGCAGAGGATTTACTGGGTAAGACTTTCCGCGATCTGGGTGAAGTGTCTGGCGAATCTTGCCAGGCCTCAAATCAGGACTCTCCACCGAATATTCCAACTGCACGCAAACGCCTGCAGATTAATGCCGCAAAAATGAAAGCGAACGCCGTCCTGCTGCACAGCTGTGAAGTCACCAGCGGTACGCCAGGTTGCTATCGTCAGGCCGTTTGCACGGGTAATGCGCTTAACGTATCGGCAAAATGAGTGGCTTTCAGTTTGAGCAGATAGGTGTCATTCATTCGCCTTACAAAGAGAAGTTTGCCGTTCCGCGTCAGCCTGGGCTGGTTAAAAGCGCTGGCGGTGAACTTCACTTAACGGCCCCTTATAATCAGGCCGATGCCGTTCGCGGTTTAGAGGCGTTTAGCCATCTTTGGGTGATTTTCGTTTTTCACCAAACGATGGAAGGCGGATGGCGTCCCACGGTTCGCCCGCCCCGTCTTGGCGGAAATGCCAGAATGGGTGTCTTTGCTACTCGTTCCACCTTTCGTCCCAATCCGGTGGGTATGTCCCTTGTCGAACTCAAGGGAATACGCTGCCAAAAGGATCAGGTGGTTCTGGAACTGGGCGGTCTGGATCTGGTGGACGGCACGCCGGTGATCGATATCAAACCTTATTTACCCTTTGCAGAAGCGCTGCCGGATGCCAGGGCCAGCTACGCTCAACAGGCACCGCAGGCCGATATGCCCGTCTGTTTTACTGATGACCTGTCTGATGAGCTTCTCAGGCATGAAAAACGTTATCCTCATCTTCGGGCTTTTATCAGCGAGGTCCTGGCACAGGATCCGCGTCCAGCGTATCGGAAAGAGGAAGAAGCGGGTAAAACATATGCCGTCTGGCTGCTGGATTTTAACGTTCGCTGGCGCGTCACCGAAGCGGGCTTTGAAGTGTTTGCACTGGAAGTGCGCTAATTTTATTTTCCTCTCTTTTGGCATCTTTGCCACACTGGTAAACTAAACCACTTTTTTTGTGTCAGTCTGACGTTTCAGCCTGGTCCAATCGTCGAAATGGAACCGTAACAACATGCGTACTAGCCAATATTTGCTCTCCACTCTGAAGGAGACACCTGCCGACGCCGAAGTCATTAGCCACCAGCTCATGCTTCGCGCCGGGATGATCCGCAAGCTGGCCTCCGGGTTGTATACCTGGCTGCCGACCGGTCTGCGCGTCCTGAAAAAAGTCGAAAACATCGTGCGTGAAGAGATGAACAACGCCGGTGCCATCGAGGTGTCCATGCCTGTGGTCCAGCCTGCGGACCTGTGGATGGAAAGCGGTCGCTGGGAGCAGTACGGCCCGGAACTGCTGCGATTTGTCGATCGTGGCGAGCGCCCATTTGTCCTTGGCCCAACGCATGAAGAAGTGATCACCGACCTGATTCGTAACGAGCTGAACTCCTACAAACAGTTACCGCTGAACTTCTTCCAGATCCAGACCAAATTCCGTGATGAAGTGCGCCCGCGTTTCGGTGTGATGCGCTCACGTGAATTCCTGATGAAAGATGCCTACTCCTTCCATACATCTCAGGAATCGCTGCAAGAGACGTACGACAAAATGTACGAGGCCTACAGCAAAATCTTCTCCCGCATGGGGCTGGATTTCCGCGCCGTGCAGGCTGACACCGGTTCTATCGGTGGTAGCGCGTCACATGAGTTCCAGGTCCTGGCGCAGAGCGGTGAAGACGATGTGATCTTCTCCGATACCTCAGATTATGCTGCCAATATCGAGTTCGCTGAAGCCCTGGCGCCAAAAGCCCCTCGTGCCGCAGCAACCGAAGAGATGAAGCTGGTTGACACACCTAACGCGAAAACCATCGCAGAGCTGGTTGAGCAGTTCAATCTACCGGTCGAAAAAACGGTGAAAACTCTGCTGGTGAAATCCACCGAAGGCAGTGCTTATCCTCTGGTTGCCCTGCTGGTGCGTGGCGATCATGAGCTGAACGAAGTGAAAGCAGAGAAGCTGCCGCAGGTGGCCAGCCCGCTGACGTTCGCAACGGAAGCGGAAATCCGCGCCGTGGTGAATGCAGGGCCAGGCTCTCTGGGCCCGGTAAATCTGCCGCTTCCAGTGGTCGCTGACCGTACCGTTGCCGCAATGAGCGACTTCTCCGCCGGTGCCAATATCGAGGGTAAACACTACTTCGGTATTAACTGGGATCGCGATGTGGCGACGCCAGAAGTGGCTGACATTCGTAACGTGGTAGCTGGCGATCCAAGCCCGGACGGTCAGGGTACGCTGATGATCAAACGCGGTATCGAAGTGGGCCACATTTTCCAGTTGGGCGATAAATACTCCCGCGCGCTGAACGCAGCCGTGCAGGGCGAAGATGGTCGCAACCAGACCCTGACCATGGGTTGCTACGGTATCGGTGTGACGCGTGTTGTTGCGGCGGCCATTGAGCAGAACCACGACGAGCGCGGCATCGTCTGGCCTGACAATATCGCACCTTTCCAGGTCGCGATTCTGCCAATGAACATGCACAAGTCTTATCGTGTGCAGGAGTTAGCAGAGAAGCTCTACAGCGAACTGCGTGCGCAGGGTATCGAAGTGCTGATGGACGATCGTAAAGAACGCCCAGGCGTGATGTTTGCCGATATGGAACTGATCGGTATTCCCCACACCGTGGTGATTGGCGATCGTAACCTCGACAGCGACGACATTGAGTATAAATACCGTCGCAGCGGCGAGAAGCAGATGATTAAGACCGGTGAGATTCTTAATTACCTGGTGACCGCGATTAAAGGTTAATCACTAAAAAGGCTCTGCTCCGGCAGAGCCTTTTTCATAACGCGTCACGCAAAAACAGCGTCATTAGTCTGCTACCGCCACGTCCGGCGTTAACCTACCTTCAGCCCCTCACGAACCGCATTTATTCAGAATCGCTTTCTGCTCATCGTTAAAGTAATAAAACTTCACGCCACTGTAGGTATCACCTAAGCTTTGGTGGAATCGCACAGGACCTACTTGCTGGTACAGTCTTTACCCGCATGGAACGTTGGGCTCTTATCTGCCACCAGCGTTTTTACCGGCTCCCCGCTGTCTGGATTCGGTTCAAGCGTGAAATGCCCCTCTACCGTCAGCAGAATCGGTTTACTGTCTGTACCACGCGCGACGGCGTAATCACGTTCCAGCTGCGCATTGTTCGCGACGCTCACCTTCTGGCCTGTGGCACAGTCAGTGAAGATAGCCGCATCCGCCATATAGAAATACATGCCACGCATCGCCATTGGCGTAGCAGGCAGCGCCGCTTTTACCGGGGCCAACGTGTAATTGAACTGCGAGTCAATTGGGTTCCCTTCACGATCGAGCATTTCCATCCCCTCGCCTTTCGCGCGGAAATAGGTTTTCTCACCATTGGTCTCGGTCAGGACCAGCTTCTCCGCCGTACGCGCCCACTTTCCGTAGGTGGCAAAAGAAGAAGGCTCTTTTGCGCCCTGGTAACGTTGGTTCATGACCCAGGTGCCGTCTTTTTCAAGATACAGCGTTGTTTCAATTCCTTCGCAGTCGGCACAAGGCAGAACGCCGCGCCAGCTTTGCTGCATAGGTTTTAATGATTCGGTTTGAGTCGGTTGCAGGATCTGCGTTTCAGTGCGGTTGTTACACCCAATCAGGACAAAAAGCGTACTTGCTGCCATGAGGGACAATATCGCTGTTTTCACTGTAAATTCCTTATGAGATGGATGTCCTGCTCGTCAGTCGTACGAACGACGAACTTTTCCGCGAAGTGCTTTCACTGTCGATTTTTGCGACTTCGATGACAACCGACGCTCTTTCGATGCGCGAGTAGGACGGGTTGCCCGACGGCTTTTTTGCACGGCGGTTAACTCCTGAATCATCGCGACCAGTCTTGCAATAGCGGCTTCACGGTTTAATTCCTGGCTGCGGTACTCCTGCGCCTTAATCACGATCGTGCCGTCGCTGGTGATTAAGTGATGGCTGGCGGCCAGCAGCGTTTCTTTATAATACTCTGGCAGGCTGGAGGCCCGGATGTCAAAGCGCAAATGGATAGCGGTGGACGCCTTGTTCACATGCTGCCCGCCCGCGCCCTGCGCCCGAATGGCCGTGATCTCCAGCTCATTGTCCGGAATGCTGACGGTTCGGGACACGACAATCATGAACGTGATTGCCAGGCGGTTAAATGGATTTCCAGATTATTCTGAGAATCAGATAACCAGATTGCCCCATCCTGGATAGTCGCCTGTAGCACCATCGTGCGCCCGGCAAACGCGCTGAGCTGCGCCAGCTGCTCGTCATCCAGATACCACACGGACAGATTAGCGTACTGCGCGCATTTATTTTTAGACTGCTGCCACCAGATTTCGGCTGCACGCTGGTTATACGTAAACAGGGCCACTTCAGCAGACTGCGTACAGGCTTTTTTGATACGGCGCTCGTCCGGCAGGCCTAACTCAATCCATAAATCGATACCCATATGATCGTTATGCAGCCAGGCCTCTGGCTCATCTTCCGCACTCAGACCACGTGAGAACTGGAGGCGTTCATTAGCATATTTTATCCATGCCAACAGACGCAGCATCATCCGTTCCTGCGTTTCAGAGGGGTGCCGCGCCAGCGTCAATGACGTGTCGAGAAACTGGTTACGGTCAAGGTCAGCGACGTTGACGACCGCTTTGTAAATTGTCGCTTTCAGCGCCATGGGAAAACTCCATTCGAATAATGGCGCTCATTGTAACGAAATAATGGGCAAAAGGCTGTCGTAAGGTGCGGAATTGCCTCATCATCAAGGCGCTGATATTGCTTGAATGACTATGGTATAGTCACCTTGCTAAACCGAGTTTATCTTCGTAGGCTTAATGTTATCTCACAGTAACGTCAGTGCGCTGGCAGGAGGGGATGTGAATAATTATTGTGAGCTCATTCGCAAACGATATGCGGAAATTGCCAGCGGAGACCTGGGGTATATCCCGGATGCGTTGGGCTGTGTATTAAAAGTACTTAATGAAATGGCTTCGGATGATAGCCTTTCAGAATCGGTCAGGGAAAAAGCAGCGTATGCTGCTGCGAATTTACTGGTGAGCGATTATGTCAATGAATGATACCTATCAACCCATCAACTGTGATGACTATGACAACCTCGAACTGGCGTGTCAGAACCATCTGGTCCTGGCGCTGACGTTGAAGGACGGCGAGGTACTGAAGGCAAAAGCCAGCGATCTGGTCTCACGTAAAAACGTTGAATATCTGGTCGTCGACGATGCAGGTGCAACGCGAGAACTTCGCCTGGATAAAATCGCCAGCTTTAGCCATCCTGACATCGGCACCGTTGTGGTGAGCGAGTCCTGAGGATTAATACGGGCAGCCTGCTGCCCGTTAAGCGCGCCACTCAAACATCACCCCGTCTTCTGTCCATCCTTCCTGTGTGATAAACACGCCCGCCGCCGCAATCAGCGTCTCTCCATAGAAAAGCAGCGGGGTCGTATCACGCCGCCAGGGCGGGATATCCAGCTCCTGCCAGATTTTCTTCAGCTTGCGCCCCCCTCGACGTCCGACGATATGCAGCATCCCCCGGGCAATAAACCGCACCGTGACCCTCTCATCTTTGCGGGGTAAACGCACATGCCCCTTCCCTGCCAGTAAAACCATGCCCATCTTCGCAGGTAACGGCAAAGGCTCATCCGGCGTTGCCCACGCAAGCGTAACGTCCGCAAGCGAAGGTTGAGATTTAATCCACCACAGCTGGCCTCTGAAGCGTCTGACCTCAAAGCCATTCAGATGCAGGCAAGGCGTGGCATCGTCGCGTGCCTGGGCTACCTCATCCCAGATCCGGTTCAACATCGCCCGGGATGGCATTACCGCATTCTGCTGGGCCAGCCAGCGCCGGAGTAACGCCGCACGTCGGAGCGGGCTCATCGCCAGAAGCGGTTGAATGGCCAGCGCCCCCTCTGCCGAAGTGAGCCCGGCAAGCTCTTCGCTGAGTAATTCATCAAGCAGGCTCTCCTGCTCGGCACAAAGCAAGGCGCTTCTTGCCGTGGCTTCGGTAAAGTGGGGCCAGCGCTCAGAAAGGACGGGCAATACGCGCAAACGCAAAAAGTTGCGGTCATAGCGATCGTCCTGATTACTTTCGTCCTCGATCCAGCGCAAATCGTGTGCCTGCGCCCAGGCCTCCAGAGAGGCGCGCGTTTGCGAAAGCAGCGGACGTATAAGCTGTGTGCCGGCAAATTCCGCCCGTGCGGGCATGGCGGATAATCCCGCCGGGCCGCTGCCTCGCTTGAGCGCCAGCAAAAACGTTTCACATTGATCGTCAAGATGCTGGGCAGTCACTACAGCCTCTCCGGGCTGAAGCGCGTTTGCAAAGGCAGCATAGCGAGCACGGCGCGCCTGCGCTTCCGTTCCTGAACCATCGTCAATCAGCACGACGCGTTCCACCACCAGCGGGATATGCCATTCGGCGCAAAGCGCTTCACAATGGCGCACCCAGTCGTCGGCAAAGGGGCTTAAACCGTGATGGACATGAATGGCCCGCAGCTGAACGTCAGGCTCGGTCTGCCGCCATAACATCAGGCGATGGAGGAGGACCGTTGAATCCAGCCCACCACTCAACCCCACCAGCAAGTGGCGGTAAGGAAAAACAGCTTGAGCAAGGTTCTGTGGCGTCATGAGAAATGTGAAATAATGCCCGAAACAAGCGGGCATTATCACACAGGATGGAAATTACTGCTGGTAAAGCTCCAGCGGTAAACCGTCCGGATCGCTGAAAAAGGTAAAGCGCTTGCCGGTAAAGGGGTCGATACGTATCGCTTCACACCTCACACCGTTTGATTCCAGATGCGTAACCGCGTTGTCGAGATCGTCCACGCTGAAGGCAAGATGGCGCAGGCCGCAGGCTTCCGGACGAGAAGGACGCGCTGGCGGGAAAGGAAACGAAAACAGCTCAATAACATACTGCCCGTTCAGCGCAAGATCGCCTTTCCAGGAGTCGCGCTCGGCGCGATAGGCCTCACTCATAAGGGTGAAGCCAAGAATGTCGCAATAGAACGCCTTGCTCCTGGCATAGTCGGTCGCAATGATCGCAATATGATGAACCTGTTTTAAACCCAGCATAGCTTCTCCTTTTTATGATCCCTGAACGTTACAACCGACAACCGTGGCCATGCAAGCGGTCAGCCTGATTTTAGGACTCGCACCCAATAGACCCCGTTCTCATCCCGCTTCGCGCCATGAATATCGGTTTCAAAACCCGGATAGTGGCGACCGACAGAGCAAAGCATCAGAAGAAAATCGAGCACGGCTCTGCTGCGCTCGGTGATCATTTCCCCCGGCATCAGTAACGGAACGCCGGGCGGATAAGGCAGGATCATGTTGGCAGAAATACGACCAACCAGGCTTTCCAGTTCCACCGTCTCCACCTCACCTTTCACCTGACGCTGCCAGGCCTTGTGCGGCGTGAGCTTCATTTCTGGCAACACATCAAATGCCTGTAACATCAGACGCGGCAGATCGTGCTGGCGGATCAGTTTATGGATCCCCTGCGCCAGATCCTGAATGCGCATCGTGCGATAGAATTCAGGATCCTCTGCATAGAGATCCGGGAGCATATTCTTCACCCGCAGATTAAGATCGTACGCGCGCTTGAATTCCATCAACCCACGCAGCAACCCCATCGCCCGCGTTTTATCTATGCCAATACTGAACAAGAAAAGCAGGTTATAGGGACCGGTTTTTTCGACCACGATCCCGCGCTCGTCGAGGAATTTCGCCACCAGCGCAGCGGGGATCCCGTCGTCACTCATCTGGCCCTGCTCATCCATCCCCGGGGTGAGGATAGTGACTTTTACCGGATCCAGGAACATATGGTCAGCATCCGCGTCCCGGAAACCATGCCACGCTTCGCCCGGCGCAACGGGCCAGCATTCAGCCTCAGCAATCTCCTCCGGCTGCCAGATATCGAAGAACCAGCCGTCGGCTTCCTCTTTCAGTCGTTGCACCTCTTTGCGGAAATGCAGCGCTCGCTCCACCGAACGAGTGATCAGGCGTTTGCCCGGATTGCCGCGCAGCATCGCCGCAGCGGTTTCAATCGAGGCGACTAAGGGATAGCTGGGTGACGTAGTGGTGTGCATCATAAAGGCTTCGTTGAAGGTATCTTCATCGTATTCACCTTTAATATGAATCAGCGAGGCCTGAGAGAAAGCGGCCAGCATTTTGTGCGTTGACTGGGTTTCGAAGAAGACCTTGCCCGGCACACGCTCACCGCTCATGCCGCTTTTACCGGCATAAATCGGATGGAAGTTGGTATAAGGAACCCACGCGGAATCAAAATGAATGGAGGGGACATCCAGCGTCTGCTTGATCCAGTTTGTGTTGTACAGCAGTCCGTCATACGTCGAGTTGGTAATAACGGCGTGGATCGGCCAGCTTGCCCCGGCGACGGACGCCACTTTGCTTTCAATCGTCGTCCGGGCAAATTCACGACGCGGTATTCCGCCTAATATCCCCAGCGCGTTTCGCGTGGGCGATAGCCAGAGGGGGACGATGTCGCTCATCATCAGCAAATGGGCCAGCGACTTATGGCAGTTGCGATCGACAAGCACCGTACTCCCGGCGTGCGCTGCATACATGCCGACGATCTTGTTCGAGGTCGAGGTGCCGTTGGTCACCATATAGCTTTGCTCGGCCCCAAAGGTGCGGGCAATGTACTCCTCGGCTTCCAGATGCGGCCCGGTGTGATCGAGCAGTGAACCCAGTTCCGTCACCGAAATCGATACATCTGCTTTAAGCGTATTGCCGCCAAAGAAATCATAGAACAAACATCCGACAGGACTTTTTTGATACGCCGTCCCGGCCATATGCCCCGGGGTGCAAAACGTGTATTTTCCCTCTTTCACATAGGTGAACAGGGCCCGGGTAAAGGGAGGCGTAATGTTATCGAGATATTCCTGCGTGTACTGCTCAATTCGCGTTGCAATATCGTCCGCAACGCCAAGGGAATATTCAAAGAACCACAGCGCCATCCGCATATCATGTGCGCTGACGTCCATGGTGGAATGCGTGTTAATGAAGGCATACAGCGGAAGATATTCATTAAGCTGGTTAATATCGCTGCACAGGTCGAGATCGTACTCGTCCCAGTCAAAAATCACGCCGCAGATGCGCGGGTTGTGCTCAATAAACTTCAGCAAGTCGGCGCTGTTTTGCGGCCAAATCAGCTGATAGCCACGGGCCTGCAACGATCGCTCAAGCTCCTTAATGGGCTCATCTTTATAAAAGACGCCGTGTGGCCCCATAATGGCAATAATGTTCACGGGCTACCTCCTTGAAAAATATTCATTAAGCATAGTCAGGGTAAATCGCAGGCATAAAAAAAGCCGCAACAAAGTGCGGCTTTTCGGATAAAGGTGCAGCTTACGCGTAACCGTAGTTCATCAGACGCTGATAACGGCGGTTAAGCAGATCTTCAGTGCTCAGCACATCGAGGTCGGCTAAATCAGCCAGCAGCTGTGCCTTCAGGGAAGCGGCCATCACTTCTGGTTTACGGTGCGCGCCACCCAGCGGCTCCGGGATCACCGTGTCGATAAGCTTCAGCTCTTTCAGACGAGGGGCAATGATCCCCATCGCTTCGGCAGCCAGTGGTGCTTTATCGGCACTCTTCCACAGAATAGATGCGCAGCCTTCCGGAGAGATAACGGAATAGGTGCTGTACTGCAGCATATTCACTTTATCACCCACGCCAATAGCCAGTGCGCCACCCGAACCACCTTCACCGATAACGGTACAGATGACCGGCACTTTCAGGCGAGACATTTCACGCAGGTTGCGTGCAATGGCTTCTGACTGGCCGCGCTCTTCCGCGCCCACACCCGGGTATGCACCCGGTGTGTCGATAAAGGTCACGATAGGCATCTTGAAACGCTCGGCCATTTCCATCAGGCGCAACGCCTTACGGTAACCTTCTGGCGCGGGCATACCAAAGTTACGACGAATCTTCTCTTTGGTTTCACGGCCTTTCTGATGACCAATGATCATCACCGGACGACCGTCCAGGCGAGCGATCCCACCGACAATCGCTTTGTCGTCAGCATAGGCACGGTCGCCTGCCAGCTCGTCAAACTCATCAAACGCCAGGCGGACATAATCCAGGGTGTACGGGCGCTGAGGATGTCGTGCCAGCTGGGCAATCTGCCATGCGCCGAGATCGGCAAAGATTTTGCGCGTCAGTTCTACGCTTTTTTCACGCAGACGATGCACTTCTTCGTCGATGTTAATATCCAGTTTTTCATCCTGACGGCTTACCGCTGTCAAAGAATCGATTTTCGCTTCCAGCTCTGCAATCGGCTGTTCGAAATCAAGGAAATTCAGACTCATAGTATTCCTGTATTAGTCAAACTCCAGTTCCACCTGCTCCGAACCAATAAGGCCACGGAGATCGTTTAGCAAACGATCGCTCGGAGAGACACGCCACGTTGCACCAAAGCGCAATCGCGCACGTGCATCCGCCCTCTGATAGTAGAGATGTACTGGAATGGTCCCCGAGCGATGGGGTTCCAGAGACTGACGGAGTCGGTTTAAAAGCTGGTCATCAATTTGCCTGTCCGTCAGCGAGATAGCAAGCCCGCGAGCATATTTTTCCCGGGCTTCGTCAATATCCATCACTTCACGGGCCATCATTTTAAGCCCACCACTGAAGTCATCAAAGCTGACCTGTCCGCTGACGATAAGTATGCGGTCGTTTTCCAGCAAATGCTGGTATTTTTCCAGCGCTTCGGTGAATAACATCACCTCCAGCCGTCCGGAACGGTCATCCAGCGTACAGATGCCGATACGATTGCCGCGCTTGGTGACCATAACCCGCGCAGCAATGACGAGCCCCGCCGCCGTGGTGATTTTACCACGTTCTGTCGGATGCATGTCTTTAAGGCGATAGCCGCCGACATAGCGCTCAATTTCTTTCAGGTACTGGTTGATGGGGTGGCCCGTCAGATACAACCCTAACGTTTCACGCTCCCCTTCCAGCACGGTATGTTCCGGCCATGGCAGACAATTGGCGTAGGACTGTTCAATTTGCTCCGGCTCGTCCGCCAGAACACCGAACATATCCGCCTGACCAATCGCTTCTGCCTTCGCATGCTGATCTGCCGCCTTCAGCGCATCCCCCAGAGAATTCATCAGTGCGGCACGGTGCGGCCCCAGTCTGTCGAATGCCCCGGACATGATCAATTTTTCCAGCACGCGCCGGTTCAACTTTTTGGTATCGGTACGCGCACACAGATCGAATAACTCGCGGAAATAGCCGCCGTTATTACGCGCCTCGATGATCGCTTCGATCGGACCTTCACCGACCCCTTTGATCGCGCCGATCCCGTAGACAATCTCCCCGTCATCATTCACATGGAAATGATACTGACCGGAGTTGATATCGGGCGGCAGGATTTTGAGCCCCATTCGCCAGCATTCATCGACCAGGCCCACGACCTTCTCGGTGTTATCCATATCGGCAGTCATTACAGCCGCCATGAATTCTGCCGGGTAGTGCGCCTTCAGCCACAGCGTCTGGTAAGAGACCAGCGCATAGGCTGCGGAGTGCGATTTGTTAAAACCGTACCCGGCGAATTTCTCCACCAGGTCGAAGATTTTTACCGCCAGTTCGCCATCAACGCCGTTCTTTTTCGCGCCCTCTTCAAAGGCGCCACGCTGCTTCGCCATCTCTTCCGGTTTTTTCTTACCCATCGCACGACGCAGCATATCTGCGCCGCCAAGGGTATAACCGGAGAGCTCCTGAGCAATCTGCATGACCTGTTCCTGATACAGGATAATGCCGTAGGTTGGCTCCAGTACCGGTTTCAGACACTCATGCTGCCACTGTACGTCAGGATAAGAGATCTCTTCGCGCCCGTGCTTACGGTCGATAAAGTTATCTACCATGCCCGACTGCAAGGGCCCCGGACGGAACAGGGCTACCAGGGCGATCATATCTTCGAAGCAGTCAGGCTGAAGACGTTTGATCAGATCTTTCATGCCGCGGGATTCAAGCTGGAAGACCGCCGTGGTTTCCGAGCGCTGCAGCATATCAAAGCTTTTCTTGTCATCCAGCGGAATCGCGGCGATATCAATCGGCTCCAGGCCTTGCTTCGCCCGACGCGGGTTGATCATCTTCAACGCCCAGTCGATGATGGTGAGCGTGCGCAAGCCGAGGAAGTCGAACTTCACCAGACCCGCGTATTCCACGTCATTCTTATCAAACTGGGTGACTGGATGCTGCCCCGCTTCATCGCAATACAGCGGGGCAAAGTCGGTAATTTTTGTTGGCGCGATAACCACGCCACCGGCGTGTTTACCGGCGTTGCGCGTAACGCCTTCCAGCTTACGCGCCATGTCGATCAGCGCTCTGACCTCTTCGTCCGCTTCGTAAATTTCGGGTAACTGCGGCTCGGCTTCAAATGCTTTTGCCAGCGTCATGCCCGGATCGGGCGGCACCAGTTTAGAGATACGGTCCACGAAACCGTACGGATGGCCCAGCACGCGGCCCACGTCGCGGATAACCGCTTTCGCCGCCATCGTACCAAAGGTGATAATCTGTGAAACCGCATCACGGCCATACATCTCGGCCACGTGATCGATAACCTGGTCGCGTTTCTCCATGCAGAAGTCGACGTCGAAGTCAGGCATAGAGACACGTTCCGGGTTCAGGAAACGTTCGAACAGCAGATCGAATTCGAGCGGATCGAGATCGGTGATTTTCAGCGCGTACGCCACCAGCGATCCCGCACCGGAACCACGGCCCGGGCCAACCGGTACGCCGTTATCTTTCGACCACTGGATAAACTCCATCACGATCAGGAAGTAGCCCGGGAAGCCCATCTGGTTAATTACCTTGAGCTCCACGTCGAGACGTTCGTCGTAAGGCGGTCGTTTCTCTTTGCGGACCGCTTCATCAGGGAACAAGAACGCCAGACGGTCTTCCAGACCTTCTTTCGATTTCACGACCAGGAAATCTTCAGTGGTCATGTCGCCCGTCGGGAACTGCGGCAGGAAATATTCGCCCAGGCGTACCGTTACGTTGCAGCGTTTGGCGATTTCAACGCTGTTTTCCAGCGCTTCCGGAATATCGGCGAACAGCTCGCACATCTCTTCTTCGCTGCGCATGAATTGCTGCGATGAGTACAAACGTGGGCGCTTCGGATCGTCGAGCGTAAAGCCATCGTGGATGGCCACGCGAATTTCATGGGCGTCAAAGTCGTCAGCATCAATGAAGCGCACATCGTTAGTTGCCACAACGGGCACGCCGCGCGCTTCTGCAAGCGCAACGGCAGCATGGAGATAGTTTTCTTCATCCGCACGACCGGTGCGGATCAGCTCCAGATAAAAACGATCGGCAAAATGTTGCTGATAAAAGTCCAGACACTGGTCAACGAGGACGCTGTTACCGCGCAGCAGACTTCTGCCGACGTCACCCATACGGCCACCCGAGATGAGCAGCAGCCCTTCGTTTAACTCCGCCAGCCATTCCCTGTCGATCCACGGCCCTTGTGGGCCATAACCGCGCTGATAGGCTTTAGAGATCAACAAAGTGAGATTCTGATAACCCGTGTTGTTCATAGCCAGCACGGAGAGTTGCGTCATTTCATCGCCGAACAGCTCGCTCTGGACATGAAAATCAGCACCGATGATCGGCTTTAAGCCCGCGCCATGCGCCGTTCCGTAGAACTTAACCAAACCACACAGGTTGGTGAAATCGGTGATCGCCAGCGCAGGCATGCCAAGCGAGGCCGCCTTTTTTACCAGCGGCCCGGTCTTCGCCAGCCCATCAATCATGGAGTAGTCGCTATGCACCCGCAGGTGTACGAAACGTGGTTCAGCCATCTTCAGATTCCGCGTTACTTAATTGCTTGCGTATTGATTCAGGACACCCGTCCCAGTGCGCGTTTCACCGGACCAAAACTGCGTCGGTGATGTTCCGTTGCGCCATGTTCAGCCAGCCTTTCCAGATGGAAAGGGGTTGGATATCCCTTGTGCTGAGCAAATCCATACAAAGGATAAGAGAGATCCAGCGCGGCCATTTCGGCATCGCGTGTCACTTTAGCCAGAATAGAAGCCGCGCTAATTTCGGGTACGCGGCTGTCGCCTTTGACGACCGCCAGGGAGGGCACCGGCAGTGCTGGACAGCGATTACCATCAATCAGCACATATTCAGGCGCGATGCTCAGCCCGGCGACAGCACGCTGCATCGCCAGCATCGTGGCGTGCAGGATGTTCAGTTCGTCGATTTCATGCGGCTCTGCGCGCCCCAGACTCCAGGACAGGGCTTTATCGACAATCTCATCGTACAGCGCCAGACGGCGCTTTTCAGAAAGCTTTTTTGAATCGTTCAGCCCAACGATAGGGCGAGCGGGATCGAGGATCACCGCAGCAGTCACGACCGCGCCAACCAACGGCCCGCGACCGACTTCATCCACACCGGCGACAAGATGGGTGTGTGGATAAACAAATTCCATCATTTCGCTAACTCCATCACGGCGTCTGCTGCCTGCTCATCAGCATTACAGCGAATCTGCTGATGCAGTTCCCGGAACGTATCATGCATCTCATGACTGGTTTTGCCGTTCGCCAGCAGCGGAAGTAAGGCCTCAGCCAGCGCCTGCGGCTGACACTCTTCCTGAAGCAACTCTTTCACCAGCTCACGCCCGGCAAGCAGGTTTGGCAGCGAAACATAATCCGTTTTCACCAGGCGCTTCGCCAGCCAGAAGGTAAAGGGCTTCATGCGATAACCCACGACCATCGGGCATTTTGCCAGCATACACTCCAGTGCAGCGGTACCCGACGCGAGGAGCGCTGCATCGCTTGCGACCATCGCCTCACGCCCTTTTCCGTCCAGCAGATGGACATGAAGATCGGGGGCCACTTCGGCTTTGATGCGCTCAAACTGTTCACGCCGTTTGGCATTCACCAGCGGAACAACCACTTCGAGATCGGGGTAAGTCTGGCGAAGAATTTGCGCCGTTTTAAGGAAATCGGCGCTCAGCATCTCGACTTCGGCACCGCGGCTACCGGGCAGTAACGCCAGGCAGTGTGCATCATGGGGAATACCCAGCACGTCACGCGCCGCGTTTTTATCCGGATCAAGCGGCATGGCATCCGCCATCGTATGTCCGATAAACCGGCAAGGCACGTTGAATCTATCGTAAAACGCTTTTTCGAAAGGCAGGAAGGCCAACACAAGATTCGTCGATCTGCCTATTTTGAAAACGCGTTTCTGTCGCCACGCCCAGACGGACGGACTGACATAATGAATGGTTTTAATGCCCTGCTTTTTGAGGTTTCCCTCAAGCGTGATATTGAAATCAGGCGCATCAATACCGACAAACACGTCGGGTTTCAGCTCGGTAAAACGTCGGGTGAGATCGGCGCGAATATGCAGCAGTCGACGAAGACGACCCAGCACTTCAACGATGCCCATCACCGCGAGCTCTTCCATTTCATACCAGGCTTCACAGCCTTCTGCCTGCATCAGCGGACCCGCAACGCCAACAAAGCGAGCATCAGGTACGCGAAGCTTCAGGGCGCGAATGAGACCTGCACCAAGAATATCGCCGGAGGTTTCTCCGGCGACCAGGGCTATCGTTAGCGGGCGGTGTTCAACCATTAACGAATCAGACCACGCGTTGAACGTTCAAAAAACTCGGTGAACGCTTTCACTTCCGGGTACTGTTCCGCCAGTTGAGCCACTTCCGGCTTGGCTTCTTCAAGCGTTTTACCGCTACGGTACAAGAGTTTGTACGTATTGCGGATCGCTGTGATCGCTTCACGGCTAAAGCCGCGACGCTTAAGGCCTTCAATATTCACGCCAAACGGCGTTGCATGGTTGCCCTGTGCAATCACATACGGTGGGACGTCTTGCGCCACACCAGAGCAACCGCCAACCATCACGTGCGCACCAATGATGCAGAACTGATGGATCGCGGTCATGCCGCCAATGATTGCGAAATCATCAACCGATACGTGTCCCGCCAGCGTGGCATTGTTGGCGAGAATACAACGACTGCCTACCGTACAATCGTGCGCAATATGCGCATTAATCATAAAGAGGTTGTCGCTGCCCACCTTCGTCAAACCACCACCCTGTACTGTGCCACGATGAATGGTGACGCTTTCGCGAATGCGGTTACGATCGCCGATTTCCACACGGGTCGGTTCACCAGCATATTTCAGATCCTGGTTAACTTCGCCGATGGAGGCGAACTGATAGACCTCATTATCGCTGCCCATGGTCGTATGACCATTCACAACAACATGAGATTTCAGTACGGTACCCTCACCAATTACGACATGGGGTCCAACAATACAAAAAGGACCAATGTGGACGTTTGCACCGATAACGGCACCCTCTTCCACAATGGCGGTTGGATGAATAAAGGCGGATTTATCAATCACGTATCAGGCCTCCCGGCTACGCGCACACATCATGGTAGCTTCACAAACAACTTTGCCGTCAACCAGCGCAACGCCTTTGAAGCGCGTCACACCACGGCGCGTTTTTTCGAAAGTCACTTCCATGACCATCTGATCGCCTGGCACGACAGGACGCTTAAAGCGCGCATCATCGATACCGGCGAAGTAATACAATTCACCTGGCTCCAGTTTACCAACGCTTTTAAACGCCAGGATACCGGTAGCCTGCGCCATGGCTTCCAGGATCAACACACCCGGGAAGATAGGTTTACCAGGGAAATGCCCCTGGAAGAATGGCTCATTTACGGAAACATTTTTCACTGCGCGCAGAAAACGACCTTCTTCAAAATCCAGCACACGGTCTACCAGCAAAAAAGGGTAGCGGTGCGGCAGAAGTTCTAAAATCTCTTCAATATGCAGAGTATGAGTGTCAGTAGTCAAAATACTCTTCCTGTCAAATGTACTAAATAGCAATAATAACACGGCCTGCCGGATTTATAGAAAGCCGACAGGCCGGGAAAGAAGCGTTAAAAGGATGAACGCTTAGTCTTGTTGATCGATCTTACGCTCAATGGCCTTGAGTCGCTTGCTCATATCATCAATATTCATCACCAGGGCTGCGGTCTTGCGCCAAACTTTATTCGGCTGAAGCGGAATGCCAGAGGAATAGACACCAGGTTCCGTGATAGGACGCATCACCATACCCATGCCTGTTACCGTGACTTTGTCGCAGATTTCCATATGCCCATTGATGACGCTGGCACCGCCAATCATGCAGTAACGCCCAATTTTCAGGCTACCTGCCATGATAACGCCACCTGCAACCGCTGTATTGTCGCCAATCACAACGTTATGCGCAATCTGACACTGATTATCAATGATGACGCCGTTACCAATAAGGGTATCGTCGAGCGCACCACGATCAATGGTGGTACAGGCGCCGATCTCAACGCGATCGCCGATAATCACGCGACCCAGTTGCGGGATCTTAACCCAGTTACCCCGATCGTTAGCGTAGCCAAAACCATCTGAACCGATAACGGTGCTGGACTGAATCAGGCAATTCTCGCCGATCTCAATCTCATGGTAAATGGTCACGTTGGCCCACAAACGGGTACCTGCGCCAATTTTTGTGTTTTTACCCACGAAGCAGCCTGGGCCAATCACCACGTTATCGCCCAGCACGACGCCGGATTCGATGACGGCGTTTGCGCCTATTGCAACGTTGTTACCCAGCTTCGCCGACGGATCGATCGCAGCGCTTGCGGCAATGTTCTGGGCCGGCTGCGGCGTAGTATCGAGTATCTGAGCCATACGTGCATACGTCAGGTAGGGATTTTTCACTACCAGTGCCGCACAGGTGGCAAAAGGAAGATCGTCCTGCGTCAGAACGACAGCAGACGCCTGGCATTGTGCCAGTTGTTCACGGTACTTTGGGCTTACCATAAACGTAATAGTGCCAGCTTTAGCAGATTGCATGGACGCAACATCGGTGATGACGAGATCGCCATCACCGTGTAATTCTGCATCCAACTGCTGAGCTAAATCAGCCAGTCGAATTGAAGGCATTACTTATTTAACCTGTTTCAGTACATCAGCAGTGATGTCTTTCACATCTTTGCTATTGTAGGCAACAGCATTCGCATCAACAACCAGATCGATGCTCTGATCGGCTGCGACAGCTTTCACCGCGCTCTGAATGCGGGTCACCAGTTTGCCACGTTCTTCATTAGAACGACGTTGACGATCCTGCTCGAAGGCTTGTGCTTTCTGAGAGAAAGTCTGGCGCTGAGCCATTACGTCTTTCTCCATCTTGCTGCGCTCGCTCGCTTTCATGGTAGAACCATCACGCTGCAGACGCTGCATTTTAGCCTGAAGGTCATTTTCCATACCTTGCAGCTCGCCAGCACGGCCTTTGAATTCGTTTTCCAGCGTCGCAGAAACACCTGTTTTCTGTGCAACCTGCTGGAACAAACTACCCATGTTGACGATTGCAATTTTGTCTGCTGCCTGAGCAGACGTAACCATCGCTAAACCGAGACCTGCAGCTAATAACCACTTTTTCACAATTAACTCCTTACCATCCCATTGGTACCCGAAGATACCGTTCTTTGCGTGGCAAGGCGATCGTCTGCGCGATCGCCGGTTGTCAGCGCTACACTGCCAACGCATTCCTTTGCAACGGGCAATTACCAGGTTTTACCAATGTTAAACTGGAATTGTTCCGCTTTGTCTCCATCGTATTTCTTAAACGGCTGGGCGTAGGAGAAGACCAACGGTCCCAGCGGTGACATCCATTGTAATGCGAGACCCGCTGACATGCGAATATTGCTCGGATCGCTGTAGTCTGGCACGCCAGCTGCTCGCGTCTGTGCAGTATCCTGCCAGTTGGTATCCCATACGGTACCTGCATCCAGGAAGAACGACGTACGGACAGAGTTCGCATACTTATCGCTGATAAACGGCGTTGGCGTGATGAACTCCAGGCTGGCGACAGCCATAGCGTTACCGCCGACCGCATCATCAGAACTACATACATCTTTCGAGGACGCTTTATCGCAGTTATCGTCATCGTTACCACCGTAATACACCGCTTTAGGACCGATGTTATTCGACTGGAAACCACGAACGGTGCTTGAACCACCTGCGTAGAAGTTCTCATAGAACGGCAATTCTTTGCTACCTATACCATCGCCGTAACCCCAGCGCGTACGACCCAGAACGACCCATTTGTGATCGTCATCAATTGGGAAGTAAGAGGCGGTATCCAGAGTTACTTTGTAGAACTCGTTATCCGAGCCTGGAATGGTCACTTTACCGTTCAGGTTGACACGGGAACCGTCCGTCGGGAAGAAACCACGGTCAAGACGGTTATAGGTCCAGCCATAGTTAAAGGTGAAATCATCCGCCGCGAAACCATTGTTATCGCTGGAGGTGCTCGCCGACTGGCCAATAGAATCCAGATAACGCCACATCGCCACCTGCGGTTGCATATTGGACAGGTCGTTATGCACATAACCTAAGCCCGCACGCAGGGTGTTGTATTCGTTAATCGGGAAGCCAAGCGTACCGTCTAAACCATAACTTTTGTTGGTATAAGAGGACAGGTCTGCATCGTCCGCTTTAAAGTCGTTATAGAAGATACGACCGCCCAGACTCACACCATCGACGGTGAAGTAAGGGTTGGTGACGGAGAATTCAGAGTAGGTCTGGTAGTCATTCTTGGTACCGTTGATACCGACGGAATAACCTGTACCTAACCAGTTGTCCTGCTGAACGCCGACCTGGAAGCTCACGCCACTTTCTGTGCCGTAACCGACACCAAAGTTGAAGCTACCGGTGTTACGCTCCTTCACCTTGTAAACCACATCGACCTGATCGGGTTTACCCGGTACGCGCTGCGTGTCGGTATCTACCGTTTCGAAGTAGCCCAGACGGTTCAGACGCTCTTTACCCTGGTCGACCAGGTCGCTTCCGAGCCATGCCCCTTCCATCTGACGCATTTCGCGACGCAGGACGGAGTCTTTGGAGGTATCGTTACCTTCAAAGCGGATTTTGCGCACGTAGAAGCGGTTACCAGCGTCCACGTTAACGTGGAGCTTAACGGTCTTATCCGTATCGTTGATTTCTGGCTGAGTCTGCACGCGCGGGTAGGCATAACCGTAACGGCCGAGCAGCTTTTTAATGCCGTCTTCCATTTTGGTCACTTTCGCGCCGCTGTACAGTTCACCTGGCTCAAGTTTGGTCAGGCTTTCGATCTCCGCAGAGTGCCCCGCCAGGTTTCCACTGACTTCAACACCAGAAAGCTTGTACTGATCGCCTTCAGTGATGTTAACCGTAATGTAGATCCCTTTCTTGTCCGGAGTCAGACTGACCTGGGTCGAATCAATATTGAATCGTGCGTAACCGCGATCCAGATAGTAGCTGCGCAACGTTTCGAGGTCGCCCGCCAGTTTCTGTTTCTGGTATTTACGATCTCCGACCACGTTCCACCACGGCACTTCATCACGCAGCTGGAACGTCGAAATCAGCTCATCGGTACTGAAAGCGTGGTTGCCCACGATGTTGATCTGCTGGATTTTCGCGGAGACGCCTTCCTGGAAGACAAGCTTCAGGTCGACACGGTTACGCGGCAACGGGGTAACGACAGCTTTGACGCTGGCGCTGTATTTCCCGACGCTATAGTAGAAGTCTTCCAGTCCTTTTTCGATGTCGGACAGGGTTGTGCGGTCCAGTGATTCCCCCACACGCACGCCAGAAGCCTCAAGGTTTTGCTTGAGCATATCGTCTTTCACCGACTTATTGCCGGAGAAAGTGATACTGGCGATTGTCGGGCGTTCTTTCACCTGAACCAGCAGCGTATCACCATCACGCAGGACGCGAACGTCCTCGAAGTTGCCAGTGGCAAACAGCGCGCGAATGGTATTACTGATATCTTCATCATTAACCGTGTCACCTTGGCGCACGGGCATACTGAGGAGGGCCGCACCAACGGCGACACGCTGAAGGCCTTCGAAATGAATATCCTTCACCACGAACCCTTCAGCACCGTATACGGTCGCGCTGCTAAACAGCAGCGACGCTATGAGCAACTTTTTCATCGCCATCGTTATTATGCGTTCTTCCTAACTATCTCTCTTACAACCGAGAGAAATCATTGAAAAGTGCAAGCCCCATTAACAGCACCAGCAGAATTGTGCCAATGCGATAACTAAAGTCTTGAACTCGCTCGGATACCGGTCCGCCCTTCAGCTTTTCAATCGCTAAAAACAGCAGATGCCCCCCATCTAGTACAGGAAGCGGGAACAGGTTGATTATCCCGAGGTTCACGCTAATAAGCGCGAGGAACATGAGATAGTAAATCACCCCGAATTCCGCTGACATCCCAGCCCCTTGAGCGATAGAAATCGGCCCACTGAGGTTGTTCAGTTTAACGTCACCGGTAATCAATTTCCCCAACATGTTGACCGTTAGTTTCATCAGTTGCCATGTTTTATCCGTGGCTTCAACGATGGCACTAAACGGCCCATACTGGCGTATTGTCTTATACTCATCTGGCAGTGGGATCACTTTGGGCACAACGCCCGCAAACCCTTCAGCCTTACCACCGCCCGATTTGGTATCCGGGATAAGCGTTAAGGAGAGAGAACTCCCCTGCCGTTCGACTTCCAGCGCCAGCGGCGTACCTGGATTATCGCGCACCAGATTAACAAAGGTCATCCATTGTGTTAATGGCTGACCATCGACTTTAACGATCCTGTCGCCCGCTTGCAAACCTGCTTTACGTGCAGCCGAACCCGCCTGAACTTCTGCTAACACCGGTTCAATCTGCGCGCCACGGGGACGAATGCCCAACGCAGCGACCGGATCTTCCTTGTCAGGTTCAAAAGCCCAGTGCTGAAGATTCAGCACTTTTTCTTGCCGCTGACCGCTGGCACCGAACGGTGAAACACTGATTGTCGTCCGATCGTCACCGATTTTAGACACCAGTTGCAACCTTACGGCATCCCAGTCAGGGGTTTCGATACCATCGATCGCTTTAAGTTCCATACCCGGCGTAATTTGCGCGCTAGCTGCAATCGAATTCGGGGTAATTTCACCCACAACCGGACGTACGCCAGGGACGCCGATGATAAACACCAGCCAGTAGGCAAAAATAGCGAAGATGAAGTTAGCTACCGGACCGGCAGCAATGATGGCGGCGCGTTGACCCACCGTTTTGTTGTTGAACGCAAAGTGGCGCATTTCTGGCGCCACAGGTTCCACGCGCTCATCGAGCATTTTGACATAACCGCCAAGTGGAATGAGCGCAATGACAAACTCAGTCCCCTGACGATCGGTGCGGCGCCAGAGTGATTTCCCAAAACCGATGGAAAAACGCTCAACCCGGACGCCACAGCGCCGTGCAACCCAGAAATGGCCAAATTCATGCACCGTGATCAGCACACCAAGTGCAACTATGAACGCCGCCAGATTCCAGAGAATGCTCAGCATAAAACCTTCCGTTAAATCGTCCCAAATACCAGCAACAGCAGGCATGCAAACACAGGAACCGCAGCCGTCAGGCTGTCAATGCGGTCCAGTATGCCGCCATGTCCTGGAATAAGATGACCACTGTCTTTAATCCCTGCTTCACGCTTGAACATGCTTTCGGTCAAATCACCTAATACAGAAGCCAGAGCGGCAAAGATAGAACATATCAGCAACGTGCCTGGCGCAACGTCAAGATTGGCCCAAACGCCATATCCCCACGAAATAATCGCTGCAGTAAACAAGCCGCCGAAGAAACCTTGCCAGGTTTTTCCTGGAGAGACTTTCGGAGCCAGTTTATGTTTGCCAAACAGTTTACCAAACATATAGGCGCCAGAGTCAGCCCCCCAGACGAGAATCATGACATAAAGTAGCCACAATGCCCCGCTGTAATGGTTGTCGTCATAGTGCCAGGCACGCAGCGCGAGCATACCCCAGAAAAAGGGAATAATGGTGAGCATGCCAAAAATCAGGCGTAGCGTTTTAGAATGACGCCAGATTGCCGCCGATCCTGGGTAGAAAAGTACCAGTAACAACGCAGCAATCCACCAGCCCAGCGACGCCCAAAGCGACCCCGCCACCACCGGTTGATGAATGTCCCGATGATATTCGGGTAACATAATCAGCATCACTGCCAGCAACAGACCACAGAGTACCGCCAGCCATACCCGCTCAGTGCGCGAAGTAAAGCCACTCAGTTGTCCCCATTCCCACGCAGCGAGCATACACACCACCAGCGTGACAATAGCAAATCCCATCGGGGGCAGTAAAAACAGCGCCGCGATAACGATGGGTATTAATACAAAAGCGGAAATCAGGCGATACTTCAGCAAAAGCTACCCCCATCAGACTCAGTCGGTGCCCGACTCCGTGCCGCCGAAACGACGCTCTCGAGTGGCAAACGCATGCAGCGCACCTTCAAAGTCTTGTTCATCAAAATCGGGCCAAAGAACATCAGTAAAGTAAAGTTCGGCGTAGGCAATTTGCCAAAGCAAAAAGTTACTAATGCGATGTTCTCCCCCTGTCCTAATTACCAAATCCACGGGTGCCAGCTCATTCATGCAGATTTGCTGACCCAGCGCCTCTTCATCAATTTGGTCGGGTCTTAATAGCCCTTCCTGAACCTGTTCAGCCAAATGCCGAACGCCCTGGATAATATCCCAGCGCCCGCCGTAATTCGCCGCAACATTGAGCGTCAGACCGGTGTTATCACCCGTCAATGCTTCTGCTTTGCGAATACGTTCCTGCAAACGTGAGTTAAAACGACTGGTATCGCCAATAATACGCAGACGGACGTTGTGGCGGTGCAGGCTTTTTACTTCGCTGTCGAGCGCCCACACAAACAGTTCCATCAACGCAGTGACTTCCTGCGGAGGTCGATTCCAGTTTTCACTGCTAAAAGCATAGAGCGTTAATGCCTCAATGCCGTTATTGGCGGCAAAAGAAACGGCACGGCGAACAGATTTCGCCCCGGCTTTATGCCCAAAGGCTCGTATCTTCCCTTGTCTTTTCGCCCAGCGGCCATTGCCATCCATAATGATTGCTACATGGCGACAGCCATGAGCTGGCAAGTTTTCGCTTATTGGTTGATTCGCAGACAACATAACGCGTTTTTAGTCCCTGAAAAGGATTTAACGGTACTCAGGAATACTGAAGCCTAAACATAAAAAAGCCGTGTCACACCACGGCTTACCTGACCACACAAAGTCAAATACCTGCGATCAGGTGGCGCAGACTATATCACCGAAGCCCAACGCTAACAAATAGCACAACCACGAGTGGCTGGATTATCACCAGCTTGCGAGGCGTGTCACCTGTTTGCGCGCAACAATCCGCGCTTGTGCATCTACCGCCAGCACCTCTTCCACACTCTGAGGTTCACGCAAATCCATCATATCCAGCACCGACTGATTCAGCGCGGCGATATCGGTGAAACGGATTTGCTGATTCAGAAATGCCTCAACGGTAATCTCATTGGCGGCATTCAGCGCTGTCGTTGCGGCCTGTCCCCGCTCAAAGGCATTCATCGCCAGTTTCAGGCATGGGTAACGGTCATAATCAGGTTCACTGAACGTAAGTGAACTGAGCTTACAGAAATCGAGCGGCTTTGCGCCAGACTTCACGCGATTTGGCCATGCCATCGTATGGGCAATTGGCGTGCGCATATCCGGTTCGCCCAACTGTGCAAGCACGCTGCCATCCTGATAACGCACCATAGAATGAATCACCGATTGCGGGTGGATCAGCACTTCCATTTGTTTCGCTGAGGCATTAAACAGCCAGCGAGCTTCAATGTATTCCAGACCTTTATTCATCATGGTGGCAGAGTCGACGGAAATTTTACGTCCCATCGACCAGTTCGGATGACGGCATGCCTGATCCGGCGTCATTGCGGCCAGTTCAGACAGTGGCGTTTCACGGAATGGGCCACCAGACCCGGTAAGCAAAATAGACACAACGCCATTCTGCTCAAGGTCAGCGTACCCCAGGTTCTGTTGAAAGGGTTGCGGTAAACTCTGAAAAATCGCGTTATGTTCGCTGTCGACGGGTAAAAGTTGCGCCTTGCAGCGTTTTACCGCGTCCATAAACAGACGACCGCAGGTCACCAGCGCCTCTTTATTGGCCAACAGAACCGTTTTACCGGCATCGATAGCGGCAAGCGTAGGCAGCAATCCCGCCGCGCCGACAATGGCCGCCATCACCTGATCGACTTCATCCAGCGCGGCCATATCGCAGGCAGCTTGTTGCCCGCTCAATACGTCCGTCCGGCTGCCTTTTTCAACGAGCAGAGCTTTCACCTGGCGAGCGCTTTCCTCGTCATCCATCACCGCATAGCGGGGAGAAAACTCCAGACACTGTTCTACCATTTGCTGCACGTTCTTTCCTGCCACCAGGGCAGTCACCGTGTAATGTTCAGGATTATGGCGAACAACATCGAGAGTGCTGCAACCAATTGAGCCGGTCGAGCCGAGGAGAGTTAAATGCTTCATGAGATGCCCGAAGAAAGTTAAACCAGATAAAAGCAAAACGCCGCCAGCAAAGTCTTAACGACTTTCTGAACGGCGTTTTTCAGATCATGTCAGAAATCAGAACTGCATCAGTTCCGCTTCTTTATCTGCCAGCGCCGCATCCAGTTTTTTGATGGCAGCGTCAGTCAGTTTCTGCACGTCGTCCTGAGAACGACGATCGTCATCTTCACTGATCTCTTTTTCTTTCAGCAGTGCTTTAACTTTATCGTTCGCGTCACGACGTACGTTACGGACGGCAACACGTGCTCCTTCCGCTTCGCCACGGACCACTTTGATCAGCTCTTTACGGCGTTCTTCCGTCAGGGCTGGCAGTGGAACGCGAATGTCAGTGCCTGCAGAGCTTGGGTTCAGACCCAAATCAGACGCCATAATCGCTTTTTCTACAGCCGGGCTCATCGAACGATCGAATACGTTAATTTTCAGGGTACGGGTATCTTCAACGGTGACGCTGGCGAGCTGACGCAGTGGTGTTGGAGTACCGTAGTACTCAACAACGATGCCATCCAGCAGGCTCGGGGAAGCACGACCGGTACGCACTTTGCTGATTTGGTTTTTGAAAGCTTCTACGCATTTTTCCATGCGCACTTCAGCATCTTTTCTGATATCGCTAATCACGTTACGAATCCTTGAAAGCTTGTTTCAGGCAGACTATCCGCCAGCACAGCCGCTATGGGTGTGCTAAGTATAGTCGCGTTTAATTCATGACAACGCCTGAGGCGCGTCGAGGTAAGATTCACTGCACAGTAAAGCGGAATCTTACCTGTATTTATCGTCGACGGAAATTATTCCGTGATCAAAGTGCCTTCTTTTTCGCCCATTACCACACGGCGCAATGCGCCAGGCTTATTCATATTGAAGACACGGATCGGCAATTTGTGGTCACGAGCCAGGGTGAAGGCCGCAAGATCCATCACTTTCAGCTCTTGATCCAGCACTTCATTGTAGGTCAGCTGTTCGTACATGGTCGCCGTGGGATCTTTTGCAGGATCGGCAGTGAACACGCCATCCACTTTAGTGGCCTTCAGCACGACGTCAGCTTCGATTTCAATACCACGGAGGCAGGCTGCAGAATCGGTGGTAAAGAACGGGTTACCCGTACCCGCAGACAGGATAACGACGCGGTTGTTACGCAGCAGGCTAATGGCCTCTGCCCAGCTGTAATTATCGCACACGCCATTCAATGGAATAGCAGACATCAGGCGGGCGTTCACATAGGCGCGATGGAGCGCATCACGCATTGCCAGGCCGTTCATCACCGTAGCCAGCATGCCCATGTGGTCGCCCACAACACGGTTCATCCCTGCTTTCGCCAGACCAGCGCCACGGAAAAGGTTGCCACCGCCAATCACCACGCCAACCTGGATACCCAGTTCAACCAGTTCTTTGATTTCCTGTGCCATGCGGTCAAGAATGCTTGCGTCAATACCGAAGCCTTCCGTTCCCTGCAGTGCTTCGCCACTCAGCTTAAGCAGAATGCGTTTGTACACGGGTTTTGCATTGGTAGCCATGTTTCTTTCCTGAGACTGTCAACGATTAAGATGGGGGTTAATTCTGGCGACATTTTATGTCGCTTTTCAGCACAGCCGCTATAGGAGCCAGGCTGATTTTACATGACGGGCAAAAAGAAGCCGCCCTCAGGCGGCTCCTTCGCAATCATTAAGACTGCTTGGACATTGCAGCAACTTCAGCTGCGAAGTCAGTTTCAACTTTCTCGATGCCTTCGCCCACTTCAAAGCGGATGAAACCAGTCACATCTGCGTTGTGCTCTTTCAGCAGCTGAGCAACAGATTTGGTAGGATCCATAACGAAAGGCTGACCAGTCAGAGAAACTTCGCCGGTGAATTTCTTCATGCGGCCTTCAACCATTTTCTCTGCGATTTCTTTTGGCTTGCCAGACTGCATGGCGATGTCCAGCTGAACCTGGTACTCTTTTTCTACCACTTCAGCAGACACGTCTTCTGGTTTAACGAATTCTGGTTTGCTTGCAGCGATGTGCATAGCCAGCTGTTTAACCAGCTCTTCATCAGCGCCTTTAGCCGCAACCAGAACACCGATACGTGCGCCGTGCTGGTAAGAACCCAGTACTTCGCCTTCCAGGGAAGAAACGCGACGGATGTTGATGTTCTCACCGATTTTAGCAACCAGCGCGACACGCTCTTCTTCGAACTGTGCTTTCAGAACTTCAACGTCAGTGATTTTGCCGGCAATAGCTGCGTCCAGAACTTTGTTAGCAAATGCCTGGAAACCACCGTCTTTAGCAACGAAGTCAGTCTGGCAGTTAACTTCCAGAATGATACCGTAGGTGCCGTCGATCTTGGTCAGGATCACGCCGTCAGCAGCAACGTTGCCTGCTTTCTTAGCTGCTTTGATCGCACCAGATTTGCGCATGTTTTCGATTGCCAGCTCGATGTCGCCGTTAGCTTCAACCAGTGCTTTTTTGCAATCCATCATGCCTGCGCCAGTACGTTCACGCAGCTCTTTTACCAGGGATGCGGTAATTTCAGCCATTCTTAAATCCTCGGGAGATGTGAACTGCCCGGCCATGGGCCAAACAGTGTAAATTGAAAAAAGGGGCCTGTAATTGGCCCCTATTCATACACGGTACTAATAAGGGCTAGAACCTTATTATTCAGCTTCTACGAAGCTTTCTTCCGCCTGAGAAGCCAGATCCTGGGAACGGCCTTCACGAACGGTAGCAGCTACAGCGCTCAGGTACAGGCTAACAGCACGGATTGCATCGTCGTTACCCGGGATAACGAAGTCAACACCGTCCGGATCGGAGTTGGTATCAACGATAGCGAATACCGGGATACCCAGGTTGTTAGCTTCTTTGATTGCGATGTGCTCGTGGTCAGCGTCGACAACAAACAGTGCGTCTGGCAGACCGCCCATGTCTTTGATGCCGCCCAGGCTGTTTTCCAGCTTGTCCAGCTCACGAGTGCGCATCAGCGCTTCTTTTTTGGTCAGCTTATCGAAAGTACCGTCCTGAGACTGAGTTTCCAGATCTTTCAGGCGTTTGATTGACTGACGAACGGTTTTCCAGTTAGTCAGCATGCCGCCCAACCAGCGATGGTTCACGAAGAACTGATCGCAGCTGTTAGCAGCGTCTTTCACAGCTTCGCTTGCAGCGCGCTTAGTACCAACAAACAGAATCTTACCTTTACGGGAAGAGATCTTGTTCAGCTCAGCCAGGGCTTCGTTGAACATTGGTACAGTTTTCTCAAGGTTGATGATGTGAACTTTGTTACGCGCGCCGAAGATGAAAGGCTTCATTTTCGGGTTCCAGTAACGGGTCTGGTGACCGAAGTGAACACCAGCCTTGAGCATGTCGCGCATGGAAACAGTTGCCATGTTTAAAACCTCTATTTAAAAGTTGGGGTTATGCCTCCACGTATCCCATATTACCGACCCCAAAGGGCACCCCGGAATATGTGTCGATACGTGTGTGTTATTTACACAAAGTGAGATTTGTCGCCTCCGTCCATTCTGTGTAGTTGAAAATGGATCGGAAGTCCGGCGCGCTTTATACCATAAAACACGGGCAGAAACCAATTAATGTTGGCTCTCTGTGCTGTTAACGATTCTCAATTTGGCAGGGGGTGCGCCAGACTGTTACCATTGACAGCACTTAGACTAGTATTGTCGAAAAAATCGACACCAACGGACAGATTACATGGCTATCTCTATTAAGACACCTGAAGAAATTGAAAAGATGCGCGTCGCCGGTCGTCTGGCCGCTGAAGTGCTGGAAATGATCGAGCCGCATATCAAGCCTGGCGTGAGCACCGGTGAGCTGGATCGTATCTGTAATGACTACATCGTGAACGAGCAGCACGCGGTTTCCGCCTGCCTCGGCTACCACGGCTTCCCAAAATCCGTCTGCATCTCGATTAATGAAGTGGTGTGTCACGGGATCCCGGACGACGAAAAGCTGCTGAAAGATGGCGATATCGTCAACATCGACGTGACCGTCATTAAAGATGACTACCACGGCGACACCTCGAAGATGTTTATCGTTGGCAAACCAACGATCCTCGGCGAACGCCTGTGCAAAGTGACGCAAGAGAGCCTCTACCTGGCGCTGAAAATGGTGAAACCAGGCATTCGTCTGCGGACTCTCGGCGCGGCTATTCAGAAATTCGTCGAAGCGGAAGGTTTCTCCGTTGTGCGCGAATACTGTGGTCACGGCATTGGGCGCGTCTTCCATGAAGAACCGCAGGTTCTGCACTATGATGCGGATGACGGCGGTGTGGTCCTGCAAAAAGGGATGACCTTTACCATCGAGCCGATGGTCAACGCGGGCGATTACCGCATCCGCACCATGAAAGATGGCTGGACGGTGAAAACCAAAGACAGAAGCTTGTCAGCACAGTACGAGCATACTATTGTGGTGACTGACAACGGCTGTGAAATAATGACGTTGCGAAAGGATGACACTATCCCGGCGATACTCTCGCACAACGAATAATAAGAAGCCGGCAAATGCCGGCTTTTTTAATGGCTATAGCTTTTACTTATGGGTGGCAAACGATGAGTAATCTCTTACCCGAACAGTATGCCAATACGGCTCTCCCCACCCTACCCGATCAACCAGACAATCCTGGCGTCTGGCCGCAGCGCGAGCTGACCTGCGCGGATATTAAAGCGCATCTGGATGTTTTCCAGCGCTGGCTGAGCTCCACCTTCGACGCCGGCATCTCTGCCGAGCAGTTGATAGAAGCCCGCACCGAATTTATTGATCAGCTCCTCCAGCGTTTGTGGATTGACTATGGCTTCGGCCAGATCAGCGACGTCGCCCTGGTTGCCGTCGGCGGTTACGGACGCGGCGAGCTCCATCCCCTCTCGGATATCGATCTTCTTATCCTCAGTCGCAAAAAGCTGCCCGATGAACAGGCGCAAAAAATCGGCGAACTGCTGACGCTGCTCTGGGACGTTAAACTGGAAGTGGGCCACAGCGTTCGTACGCTTGAAGAGTGCCTGCTTGAAGGCTTATCCGATCTGACCGTCGCCACAAACCTGATTGAGACACGTTTGCTGATTGGCGATGTCGCCCTTTTCCTCGAACTGCAAAAACATGTCTTTAGCGACGGTTTCTGGCCTTCAGAAAAATTCTTTGCGGCAAAAGTCGAAGAGCAAAACCAGCGCCATCAGCGTTATCACGGCACCAGTTATAATCTGGAGCCGGACATTAAGAGCAGCCCCGGCGGTTTGCGCGATATCCACACCCTGCAATGGGTCGCCCGTCGCCATTTTGGCGCAACGTCGCTGGATGAGATGGTGGGCTTCGGCTTTCTGACGGAAGCGGAACGTAATGAACTGAACGAGTGTCTGCATCTGCTCTGGCGTATTCGTTTTGCCCTGCATCTTGAGGTCAGCCGTTATGACAACCGCCTGCTGTTTGACCGTCAGCTCAGCGTAGCGCAACGTCTGAACTACTGCGGCGAAGGTAATGAGCCGGTCGAGCACATGATGAAGGATTTTTTCCGCGTCACGCGCCGCGTCTCTGAACTGAACCATATGCTGCTGCAACTTTTCGATGAGGCGATTCTGGCGCTCACGGCCGATGAAAAGCCCCGCCCCATTGACGATGAATTCCAGCTTCGCGGAACATTGATCGATCTGCGCGATGAGACGCTCTTTATTCGCGAGCCGGAAGCGATCCTGCGTATGTTCTATACCATGGTACGTAACAGCGCGATCACCGGGATCTATTCAACCACATTACGCCATCTGCGCCATGCCCGCCGCCATCTGAATCAGCCGCTGTGCTATATCCCGGAAGCCCGTTCGCTCTTTCTGAGTATGCTGCGCCATCCGGGCGCGGTCAGCCGGGGTCTTCTGCCGATGCACCGCCACAGCGTGCTATGGGCATATATGCCGCAGTGGTCGCACATTGTCGGCCAGATGCAGTTCGATCTGTTCCATGCCTATACCGTGGATGAACACACGATCCGCGTGATGCTCAAGCTGGAAAGCTTCGCTAAAGAGGAGACGCGAGCCAAACACCCGCTGTGCGTCGATTTATGGCCGCGCCTTGCCCATCCGGAGCTGATCCTGATTGCGGCCCTGTTCCATGATATTGCCAAAGGACGCGGCGGCGATCACTCGATCCTGGGGGCTCAGGACGTCCTGAAGTTTGCCGAGCTTCACGGGCTCAACTCACGCGAAACGCAGCTGGTCGCCTGGCTGGTACGCAACCACCTGTTAATGTCCGTCACTGCCCAGCGTCGTGATATTCAGGATCCGGAAGTGATCAAACAGTTTGCCGAGATCGTGCAGACCGAAAATCGCCTGCGCTTTCTGGTCTGCCTGACGGTCGCAGATATTTGCGCCACCAACGAAACGCTGTGGAACAGCTGGAAGCAGAGCCTGTTGCGCGAGCTCTATTTTGCCACCGAAAAACAGCTTCGTCGGGGAATGCAAAACACCCCTGATATGCGTGAGCGGGTTCGCCATCACCAGCTTCAGGCGCTGGCGCTGCTGCGAATGGACAATATTGATGAAGAGGTGTTACACCAGATTTGGGCACGTTGCCGCGCCAACTATTTTGTGCGCCACAGCCCAAACCAGCTTGCCTGGCATGCGCGGCATCTGCTGACGCACGATCTGACGAAACCGCTGATTTTACTCAGCCCTCAGGCGACGCGTGGCGGGACAGAGATATTTATCTGGAGTCCGGACAGGGCGTATCTCTTTGCCGCCGTCTGTGCCGAACTTGACAGGCGTAACCTGAGCGTCCACGACGCCCAGATTTTTACCACCCGCGACGGGATGGCAATGGACACCTTTATTGTTCTGGAGCCAGACGGCAGTCCTCTGTCGCCCGACCGTCACGAGGGTATCCGTTTTGGTCTGGAGCAGGCCATTACGCAGCACAGCTGGCAACCGCCTCAGCCCCGTCGTCAGCCGGCCAAATTACGCCACTTCACCGTGGAGACCGAGGTCAATTTCCTGCCCACCCATACGGATCGTAAATCCTTCCTGGAACTCATTGCGCTCGACCAGCCGGGGCTGCTCGCCCGTGTGGGCCAGGTGTTTGCCGATCTGGGAATTTCGCTTCATGGCGCCAGAATTACAACCATTGGTGAGCGAGTAGAAGATTTATTTATAATCGCCACCGCTGACCGGCGTGCACTTAATAATGCCCTGCAACTTGAGGTGCAACAACGGTTGACAGCAGCCCTCAATCCAAACGATAAAGGGTGACGTGTTTTTTTAGAGAAATGGAAAGAGTAAAACGATGCAGCAGTTACAGAACGTTATTGAGTCCGCTTTTGAGCGCCGCGCCGAAATCACCCCGGCAAATGCAGATACCGTTACCCGCGAAGCGGTGAATCAGGTTATTTCTCTGCTTGATTCCGGCGCACTGCGTGTTGCAGAAAAAATTGACGGCCAGTGGGTAACTCACCAGTGGCTGAAGAAGGCCGTGCTGCTCTCCTTCCGCATTAACGATAACCAGGTTATCGATGGCGCAGAAAGCCGCTACTTCGATAAAGTCCCAATGAAATTCGCCGACTATGACGAAGCGCGTTTCCAGAAAGAAGGTTTCCGCGTCGTGCCGCCTGCGGCCGTTCGTCAAGGCGCGTATATCGCACGTAATACCGTGTTGATGCCTTCTTATGTCAACATCGGTGCATACGTCGACGAAGGCACCATGGTCGATACCTGGGCAACGGTCGGTTCTTGCGCGCAGATTGGTAAAAACGTTCACCTGTCTGGCGGCGTTGGTATTGGTGGCGTTCTGGAACCCCTTCAGGCTAACCCAACCATCATTGAAGATAACTGCTTCATCGGCGCACGCTCCGAAGTGGTAGAAGGCGTGATTGTTGAAGAAGGCTCCGTGATTTCAATGGGCGTTTACATCGGCCAGAGCACCCGTATTTACGATCGTGAAACCGGCGAAGTGCATTATGGTCGTGTACCGGCAGGTTCGGTGGTCGTTTCCGGCAACCTGCCTTCGAAGGATGGCAAATACAGCCTGTACTGTGCGGTTATTGTGAAGAAAGTCGATGCGAAAACCCGCGGCAAAGTCGGTATTAACGAACTGCTGCGTACCATCGATTAATCGGGAATAACAAAAAGCGGGGGCTACCCCGCTTTTTTTATATCCGGGGCTAGCGAAATTAGATTTTTTCGTTAATTATTCAAAGGTTATGTTGAGCTCAAAGGGTACCGCTATGTACGATAATCTGAAAAGTCTGGGCATTACCAATCCTGATGAAATTGATCGTTATAGCCTCCGCCAGGAAGCGAACAACGATATCCTGAAGATCTATTTCCACAAGGACAAAGGGGAATTCTTCGCCAAAAGCGTGAAGTTCAAATACCCGCGTCAACGCAAGACCGTCGTCGCTGATGGTGTCGGCCAGGGGTACAAAGAGGTTCAGGAGATCAGCCCGAATCTGCGCTATGTGATCGACGAGCTCGATCAGATTTGCCAGCGCGATCGCACTGAAGTCGATCTCAAACGTAAGATTCTGGATGACCTGCGTCACCTTGAAAGCGTCGTGACCCACAAAATCAGCGAGATCGAAGCCGATCTTGAAAAGCTCACCCGCAAATAAACGCAAAACGGCAATCTGTGATTGCCGTTTTTAGTGACTGCCCTTTCTCCGCGGAGAAGAATATTGGGTCGCCTTTCACTCATCTCTGCTCATCTAACTGAAGCGCCACATACAGCAGTAATCTGTCGTCGAAATTGCCTAAATCCAGCCCGGTCAATTCTGAAATGCGGTTCAGCCGATACTCCAGCGTGTTGCGATGAATAAAAAGCGCTTTGGATGTCGCCAGCGGCTGCACGTTATGACGAAACCACGCCTGCAACGTTCTTCGCAGTAAACCATTGTTGTCCATCGCCTTAAGCCGCACCAGCGGACGCGCCAGCTCGTTAGCCTGCCAGCCTCCGCGCAAACTGTCGAGCAACACGGGAAGCATCAGATCCTGATAAAAGTAGCCCCGACTTTCCGGCATGCGCTGCTTACCCACCATCATCGTGGTGCGCGCCGTACGCCATGAGCGGGCAATGCTGCCAGGTCCGGTGAAATAATTGCCCAACGCGACGCGAAAACGCAGCTGACCGTTCTCCTTCATGCGGGCAATCAACTGTTCGACGCGCCGACGGTGATCTTCAGCATCCCAGCGTCCAAACTGGTTCAGCGCGGGCTTCAGCACCACCATTTCGGTTAACGACACTATCGCCACCAGATTATTGCGCTCCGGCGTCGCCAGCGCATTTTGCAACTGCTGTAATTCCGCCATCGCGCTGTCCACGCCGAGCTGCCCGCTGTCCACCTCGATCATCGCCACCACACGCGGCTGATTCAGATCGATGCCCAGACGTTGCGCCCATTCGGTTAAGGCGGGCGTATGCTCTTCGGCCTGAATCAGGTTCATCACCAGCTCTTCGCGCAGGCGGCTGTCCTGTGCCAGCAAATGCATCAAACGCGACTGCTCAAGCATCATCTCGGCCGTCATGCAGACCAGTTCACCGTATTTACGCAGAGACTCGGGCTCACCGGTCAGGCCAATCACGCCGACAATTTCGCCCTCCAGACGCAACGGTAAATTGATCCCCTGACGCACGCCGTGAAGGTGTTTCGCGACCGCGTCATCAATATCGACCACCCGCCCCTGGGAGAGCACCAGTAAGGCTCCTTCGTGCAATTCCCCAATGCGTTCCCGATCGCCACTGCCAATAATGCGCCCTCGGGCGTCCATGACGTTGATATTGGTATCGATAATGCGCATGGTTCGCGCCACGATATCCTGTGCCATGTTGGTATCAAGATGCCAGCCAGCCATGCAACCCTCCTCTAAGCAGAGCTAAAATATAGGGGAGTTCGATCGGGGCTGCATTGTGCATCTGCACAAAGACGGGCGAAGAAGTATGGACTTGTGGGAAGGGTCACAGAAAAGGAAAACGCCCCTGCTCGCAGAAAGCAGGGGCGAAAGGCATTACTGCATCAGGAGATAAAGCGACGTGTCACCACGCTGGATATTCAGCGCAAGCACGGCCGGTTTACTGTCGAGAATTTTACGCAGCTCAGCAATGTTTTTCACCGGCTGCTGGTTCGCACCGATAATGACATCGCCTTTTTTCAGGCCAATTCGGGCCGCCGGTGAGTTCGCTTTCACTTCGCTCACCACCACACCTTTATCGGCCCCTTTGTTGCTCATGTCTGCACCTTCGATGCCGCTGAAGATGGAGCTGGAGTCAACCTGGGTCTGGCTGCTCTGCTGCAATTCAAGGCTGACGTTCACCGGTTTGCCGTCACGCAGCAGGCCAAGCGACACTTTACTGCCCACCGGCATAGAGCCGACTTCAGCACGCAAGGCGGCGAAGCTGCTGATCGGTTTACCGTTCAGCGTGGTAATCACATCACCCGCTTTAATGCCTGCTTTAGCCGCAGACGAGTTCGGCATAACCTGGCTGACGAACGCGCCGCGCTGCGCATCGACCTTCATCGCTTTTGCCAGCTCAGAGTTCAGTTCGGTCCCCAGGATACCCAGTTCACCGCGTTTCACCTGGCCATACTGCACCATCTGCGCGGTCAGGTTTTTCACCATGTTGCTTGGGATCGCAAAGCCGATACCAATGTTACCGCCGTCGGGTGCCAGGATCGCCGTGTTGATACCAATCAGTTCGCCATTCAGGTTGACCAGCGCACCACCGGAGTTACCCCGGTTAATTGCGGCATCCGTCTGGATAAAGTTTTCGTAGTTTTCAGCATTCAGGCCACTACGACCCAGCGCCGAGACGATACCCGAGGTAACCGTCTCGCCCAGACCGAATGGGTTACCGATGGCAACCGTATAATCCCCCACGCGCAGGGCGTCGGAGTCGGCCAGCTTAATCGCCGTCAGGTTTTTCGGATCCTGAATCTGAATCAGCGCGATGTCAGAGCGCGGATCTTTCCCGACCACTTTGGCATCAAATTTACGCCCGTCGCTCAACTGGACTTTAATGGTGCTCGCATTGTCGACCACGTGGTTATTGGTGACGACATAGCCTTTCGCCGCGTCAATGATCACGCCAGAACCCAGCGCCATGAATTTTTGCTGCTGGCCGCCGCCCTGGCCGCCATCACCCGGTCCGCCACCCTGACAGAACGGTGAACTCTGGAACGGAGAACCGTCCTGGCAGAACGGTGAATTGTCACCGAAGAACTGCTGGAAATTACGCGGCATACGCGGCGTATTTACCGCTGTACTGCCTTCAACGTTGATACTCACCACCGATGGCATCACTTTTTCGAGCATCGGGGCCAGGCTCGGCATCTGCTGCGCGGTCGTGGCCGAAGATGCGGTCTCTGCTGCGTTCGCAGCCAGAGGAGACAGCGCCAAACCTAAACTCAGAGCCAGTGCACTCATTGCTAATGTGGTTTTTTTCATGTTTTCAATCTCGATTTACAGATGACGCAAAATTGCTGTGTAACTCAGATTCGTTTTATACCGCTTAGTTCCAGGCTTAACTTTATAGAAAAAGTAAAAATTTATTGGTCGTCTTTACAAAACTCAGGAATTATTCAACGGCCATCAGTTTGCGGTATTCATCCCAGGCATACAGATCTGTCATCCCGCTGATATAGTCCTGAATAAGGCGACAGCGATAGTAATATTCCAGAACGGGCCACTGGGTGGAATTTTTATCAATTTTACTCACGGCCTCGACGTAGGCAAGCCGATGGCGTGTTGACAGCTTCTGAAATAATCGCGAGGCAATCGGCAAGCGTTTTACCCGATCGTGTTTCACGATATCCGTAAATTCCTCAATGGATAATTGCAGCAGAGGCTGATAAATATCCAGCAACCCGGAAATAACGCGATACCCCTGAAGCTCCAGTTGTTCGACATCCGGATGGCTGAAGACATGATGAACGGCGACGTTTTTATACAACTCAAGCAGTTGACTATAACTGCTGTCATCCTCCAGCAGCGCATGATTAAACTCGCCGCTGAATATCATCGGCAGATTTTCAATAAACCGTGACGCCGCATAGGGCACCAGTTTATTGAGGGTGTTGACGCGCAAATACATAAAGAACTGATCTTCGGTACTGCGACTCAGCGTATTTGAACGTGACTTATCCCAGGCATTTTCCACAACCTGCGAAAACAGAGACCCTTTTTCATGCGTGCCCCAGGCGTCGTAAAGATGCTGATACAGCTCCTCTACGCTGAATATTCTTTTTTCAACGGCATCTTCCAGATCGGCCACACAATAGGAAATATCATCCGCTGCTTCCATTATCCAGGTGAGCGGAAAACGTCCGTGCGGCGTCAACGACAGTTCCTGACGCAGCCTTTCGATATAACGCTCTTCAGAAAGATAATAGCCCGGTTTTTTCATTAAATAGCTGTGTGATTCGGGTGGGTCGCCTGCCCACCATGCCGGACGGGTATATTTTAAAATACAGCCCACCTGCGCCCACGTGAGGTTCATCCTCATCAGGGAGTGCACCAGGCGGATGCCTTGTGCATTCCCTTCGAAATGGCACAGATCCTGACGCACCTTGCGCCGCAGATCATTGAGTGCCTCTTCCCCTTCCCGCAGCCGCAAATCTCTGACCACGCAGCGATCGTCACTCAACGGCTGACTGGCCGCATCGGAGGGAAACAGCCGCTGTTTAAACCAGTCGTTAATTGCCGCCTCACCAAAATGACCAAAGGGGGGATTGCCGATGTCATGCATCAGGCAGGCCATCTCGACGATGCTCTCAAACGGCCCGGTGAGTTCATCCAGCCCGTAGGTTTCCAGCAAACGCTGCTCTTTAAGGCGGCTTAAAATTTCTTTGGCGATATAGCGCCCGACCTGCTGCACTTCCAGGGAATGCGTTAAACGCGTTCGCACGGCGGCATTTCGCTCCAGCGGAAAGACCTGCGTTTTTTGCTGCAGGCGACGAATCGCCGGAGAGTTAATGATGCGCCCGCGATCGCTTTCAAAAATGCGCAGGATCTCATGTTCACTCTTCTCTCCTTGCGGAGAACGGAAACGACGATGCCAGTTAATTTTATTGCGAAAATCGATTGGTGCCATGTGCTCCCCCGCGTGAGAATGCGTTTCCCCTTAAGCGCATGATAGACTATGCCTCTTAACAAGGCACATCGCGAGTAAATCTATGAAAATCGGCATTATTGGTGCAATGGAAGAAGAAGTTACGCTTCTGCGTGACAAAATTGAGAACCGTCAGACCCTCTCTCTGGGTGGTTGTGAGATCTACACCGGCCAGCTGAACGGCACTGAGGTCGCTCTGCTGAAATCTGGCATTGGTAAAGTCGCTGCTGCGCTGGGCGCCACGCTGCTGCTCGAGCGCTGCAAGCCTGACGTAATCGTTAATACCGGTTCAGCGGGCGGTCTGGCGCCGACGCTGAAAGTGGGCGATATCGTGGTTTCCGACGAAGCACGCTATCACGATGCGGACGTCACCGCCTTTGGCTACGAGTATGGTCAGCTTCCGGGCTGCCCGGCAGGCTTTAAGGCCGATGACGCGCTTATTGCCGCTGCCGAAAGCTGCATTGCTGAACTGAATCTGAATGCCGTTCGCGGCCTGATTGTCAGCGGTGACGCCTTCATTAACGGCTCCGTGGGCCTGGCGAAAATCCGTCATAACTTCCCGAACGCGGTTGCCGTGGAAATGGAAGCGACGGCCATTGCGCACGTTTGTCATAACTTTAACGTGCCTTTTGTGGTGGTTCGCGCGATCTCTGACGTGGCCGACCAGCAATCTCACCTCAGCTTTGATGAGTTCCTCGCCGTTGCGGCAAAACAGTCCACCATCATGGTCGAAACCCTGGTGCAGAAACTGGCGCGTGGGTAACCGTGGCATAAGGGCGCTTGCCGCCCTGTTTCTGCTTGTACCGGCGTGGCTTTTCGCTGCGCCGCGGGTCATTACACTTTCGCCTGCGAATACAGAGCTGGCCTTCGCCGCCGGGATCACGCCCGTGGCGGTCAGCAGCTATTCTGACTACCCACCCGAAGCAAAACAGATCGAACAGGTTTCTACCTGGCAGGGCATGAATCTGGAGCGCATCGTTGCGCTTAAACCCGATTTGGTCCTCGCCTGGCGCGGCGGTAACGCCGAACGGCAGGTAAACCAGCTCACCTCGCTGGGCATAAAGGTCATGTGGATCGATGCACTCAGCATTGAACAGGTCGCTGATGCGCTTGATGCGCTCGCTCCCTACAGCCCTAACCCCAAAAAAGCCGGGCAGGCGGCGCAGCAGCTACGTAACGAATATGCTGCCCTGAAAGCAAAATATGACACCCCGACGAAAACGCGTGTCTTCCTGCAATTTGGCAACCAGCCGCTATTCACCACCGGAAAGGATTCTATTCAAAATCAGGTGCTGGAAATGTGCGGCGGTGAAAATATCTTTGCCGCAAGCCGCGTTCCGTGGCCGCAGGTGAGCCGTGAACAGGTCATGGCACGCCATCCGCAGGCGATTGTGTTTGCCGGCTCGCCGGGCGAGATTCCTAAAATCGAACAGTTCTGGCAGCCCCAGCTCAAAATTCCGATCATCGCCCTGCACAACGACTGGTTTGAACGAGCAAGCCCGCGTATTATCCTCGCCGCAAAACAACTCTGCTCTGCGCTCGCTGAGAGTCACTAATTATTCGGGGATGACATAATGCTCGTTTACTGGCTGGATATTCTTGGCACCGCCGTTTTTGCCATCTCGGGCGTATTGCTGGCGGGCAAATTACGGATGGATCCGTTTGGTGTGCTGGTGCTGGGCGTAGTGACGGCAGTGGGCGGGGGGACGATCCGCGACATGGCCCTCGATCACGGGCCCGTATTCTGGGTCAGAGATCCCACCGATCTGGTGGTCGCAATGGTCACCTGTCTGCTGACGATCGTTTTAATTCGCCAGCCTCGCCGGTTACCAAAATGGATCTTGCCGGTGCTGGATGCGGTCGGTCTTGCGGTCTTTGTCGGAATTGGAGTCAATAAAGCGTTTCTGGCGGGCACCGGTCCCCTGGTGGCCATCTGCATGGGGGTCTTAACCGGCGTGGGCGGCGGGATCATTCGCGATATCCTGGCGCGTGAAGTACCGATGATCCTGCGAACCGAAATCTACGCCACGGCCTGTATTATTGGCGGCATTGTCCACGCAACGGTGTTTTATACCTTTGGCGTGGAACTGGAAACCGCCGCTATGATGGGTATGGTCGTCACCTTACTGATTCGCCTGGCGGCGATACGCTGGCATCTGAAGCTGCCGACGTTTGCGCTGGATGACAACCCACGCGCATGAAAGCAAAACGGTAACCCTGGGGTTACCGTTTTGAGTCTCTGCACCCTCACCGTGTGGATGAAGGCATCAGGCCGCTTTAGAATTCAGATACTGAAAGATGAACCGCAACCGCAGGTGCTTTTCGCGTTCGGGTTCGTCACCACGAAGCGAGAACCTTCCAGACCTTCGGTGTAATCCACCGCACCGCCGACCAGATACTGCAGGCTCATCGGGTCAACGACCAGCGCCACACCCTGTTTTTCGATAGTCATGTCACCGTCGTTGATCTTATCGTCGAAGGTAAAGCCATACTGGAAGCCACTGCAGCCGCCGCCAGTAATATAGACACGCAGTTTCAGCTCTGGATTGTCTTCGTCGGCAATCAGATCTTTCACTTTGTTGGCTGCTGCTTCGGTAAACTGCAACGGCAGCGCGACGTCATCACTCATTTTTTGCTCCCATGAATACTGCTATTGAGTAAAAATCACCCAATTCTTTTTTTCATTATCTAATACCCTGGTGATTCATTCAAGTATTCTGCTTCGCCAGGGTACGAGCAAGAAGGGTGGAGTATAGCGGTTTTCCACCCAGGAACTGTGCCAATAGTGTCGCGCCGAGGCAGGTAATGATCATTGGCAAAATGAGCTGGTAATTGTCTGTCATTTCCAGAACCAGGACGATCCCCGTCAAGGGAGCACGCAGGGAAGCCGCCAGTAATGCCCCCATTCCGGCGATCGCAAAGGTACCCGCCTCAAGATGATAAGCCGGAAAGCCCACCGCGGCAGCCATCCCGAATGCGGTACCCAACAGCGTGCCCAGCGCCAGCATCGGCGCAAAAATGCCGCCAGGCGCGCCGGAGGAGAAACAGAGCACGGTGGTGATCACACGTGAAATAAACATAAACAGAAGCAGGCCAATGCTGAAATTGCCCGCCGCCGCGATAGGGATCAGCGCAAATCCGCCGCCTGCGGCATTAGGTTCGATTAGCCCCAGCACGCCGCACATTCCGCCGAGCACGCCGCCAACCAGCACCCAACGGGTGGTATTTCCACCGTGTATACGCTGAAACATATCCTGCATGCGCAATATCAGCGCATTAAACAACGGGCCGACCACGCCAAAAATCATCCCCAGGATCAGATACAGCCAGAGCGTATTCACCGGCGCATTGGTCAGCTTACCGACTTCGATCACCGCCCCTTCGCCGTTACACAGGCGGAAGACAATGCTCGACATGATCACGCCGGTAAACACCGCTTTTATCGAAATGAGGTTGTAGCGAAACTGGGCGCGCATCTCTTCGATGATAAACAAGATCCCAGCCAGCGGCGCATTGAACGCCGCCGATAAACCCGCTGCCGCCCCGGTCGCCAGCAGCGTATGGCGTGCCTCCGCGCTGCGCATACGCAAGAGATCGCCCACCATGCGCCCCACGTTACCGCCCAGTTGTACCGTTGGCCCTTCACGTCCCAGCACCATTCCGGCCCCCAGCGTGCCCATGCCGCCGATAAATTTCACCGGGATCACGCGCCACCAGCGCACCGGACGCAACTCTTCCAGCGCCCCTTCGATTTCGGGAATACCGGAACCGCCCGCCTCTGGCGCGAATTTACGCACCAAAAAATAGCCCACCATCGCGAATATCGCTGACAGGCCAAAAGCCAGGATCCACACCAGCCATCCCCTGTCCGCTACCGAGGCCACCGTACCAATGCGCCAGTTTAGAATGGCATTGACGGCCTTTTCGAAAGCGACACCCACCAGCCCCGCAAGCGTGCCAACAACGGCAGCGGCAAGCAGGATCGCCAGCGGCGTTTTATCCCGATTAAGTAACTGTCGAATACTGATACGCTGCCGGGCGCGGGCAAGCTGCTGTTCCTGAAATGAAGAATTCTCTGCTTTCATCGCCTTTTCTTATTTAGTCATACAAATAGCGCGAGCATTTTAAAACGCCAGATTCTGCGCGTCGCCTGAAAAATGCTTAACAATAGTCATGTTTCATTCTGGCAAAAATTTTATAACCTTCGTGGAATCCCTTAGAATAGCTGGCTTAACCCTTTTCTACGAACCAGGAACGACGTTATGAGTAAGTCTGAAAACCTCTACAGCGCTGCACGCGAGCTGATCCCAGGGGGTGTTAACTCGCCTGTTCGCGCCTTTACCGGCGTTGGCGGAACGCCGCTGTTTATTGAACGTGCGGACGGCGCGTATCTGTACGATGTCGATGGCAAAGCCTATATCGATTATGTCGGCTCCTGGGGACCTATGGTGCTGGGCCATAACCATCCTGCGATCCGCAACGCCGTGATCGAAGCCGCGCACCGTGGATTAAGTTTCGGTGCGCCTACCGAAATGGAAGTTAAAATGGCGGAGCTGGTCACCGAACTGGTACCGACCATGGACATGGTACGCATGGTAAACTCCGGGACGGAAGCGACCATGAGCGCTATCCGTCTGGCGCGTGGTTTCACCGGCCGCGATAAAATCATCAAATTCGAAGGCTGTTATCACGGTCACGCGGATTGCCTGCTGGTGAAAGCGGGTTCTGGCGCGCTGACGCTGGGTCAACCCAACTCACCGGGCGTTCCGGCAGATTTCGCCAAACATACCCTGACCTGTACCTATAACGATCTCGACACCGTTCGTGCCGCGTTCGAGCAGTATCCACAGGAAATTGCCTGCATCATCGTTGAACCGGTTGCGGGCAACATGAACTGCATTCTGCCTCAGCCTGATTTCCTGCCTGGCTTGCGCGCATTGTGCGATGAATTTGGCGCGCTGTTGATTATCGACGAAGTGATGACCGGCTTCCGCGTTGCGCTGGCGGGTGCCCAGTCTTACTACGATGTGGTGCCAGACCTGACCTGCCTGGGCAAGATCATCGGCGGCGGTATGCCGGTGGGCGCGTTCGGCGGGCGTAAAGATGTCATGGATGCACTGGCGCCAACCGGACCGGTTTATCAGGCGGGGACGCTGTCCGGTAACCCAATCGCAATGGCAGCGGGCTTTGCCTGTCTGAATGAAGTGGCGCAGCCTGGCATCCATCAGACGTTGACCGACCTGACCACTCAGCTGGCAGACGGTTTACTGACAGCCGCGGAAGAGAATGGCATCCCGCTGGTGGTAAACCACGTTGGCGGCATGTTCGGGATTTTCTTCACCGATGCGAAGACGGTGACCTGTTATCAGGATGTGGTGAAGTGCGACGTGGAGCGCTTTAAGCGTTTCTTCCATCTGATGCTGGAAGAAGGGATCTACCTGGCCCCATCGGCGTTTGAAGCAGGCTTTATGTCCGTGGCGCACAGCGTCGATGATATCAATAAGACGGTTGATGCGGCGCGCAGGGTGTTTGCGAAGCTTTAAGTCAGTGCGGTCTGATGCCCTCACCCCGGCCCTCTCCCACAGGGAGAGGGAGAAAAACATCAAACCGCACCGGCTGGTACCCTCTCCCCGTGGGTAAAGGCATCAAACCACAGCAGCCAGTTCCCTCTCCCCGTGGGTAAGGGCATCAAACCGCAGCAGCCAGTTCCCTTTCCCCGAGGGTAAGAGCATCAAACCGCAGCAGCCAGTTCCCTCTCCCCGTGGGTAAGAGCATCAAACCGCAGCAGCCAGTTCCCTCTCCCCGAGGGTAAGAGCATCAAACCGCAGCAGCCAGTTCCCTCTCCCCGAGCGTAAGAGCATCAAACCGCAGCAGCCAGTTCCCTCTCCCCGTGGGAGAGGGTTAGGGTGAGGGCATCAAGCCGCACCCCTCCTACCGACTCTGCTTTCTCAGCAAATAAATAAAGTATGGCGCTCCGATAAACGTCGACAGCAGTCCGGCGGGTATTTGGTATGGGAACAGCACCATCCGTCCCAGCCAGTCCGCCACCACCAGTATGACGCCCCCCGTCAGCGCCGACATCACAATGTGCGGCATCGTGCGACGGAAGCCCATCATACGGGCAATATGGGGGGCCATTAATCCGACAAAACTCAGTGGGCCAATGGTCATCGTTGCCGTCGCCGTAAGACAGGCGGCAAGCAGGAGTAACCCGATACGGGACGGTGCCAGGGCTACCCCCACCGCGCGGGCGGTTTCCCCACCGAGCGGCAGTATGGTCATCCACCGTCGGCAGAGCGGCGTGATGGCCAGCAGCAAGACCATCACGATCCCGGTATGGGTCACCTGCTCCCCCGTCGCTTTATAGGTTGAACCCGAAATCCAGGTCAGGATCTGCGCCATGCGTGGATCGCCACTGGCCTGTAACATCATCAGCAACATGGTAAATGCCGTGCTGAGCGCCATCCCGGCCAGCAGCATACGCTGTGGCGAAAAGCCGCCGCGTCCGGCTGCAATCATGATAAGTAACAGAGTGACCGCTGCGCCCACACTTCCCGCAGGCATCAACCAGCCAAACGCATCTCCCGGCACAAAGAAGAGCATCAGCACCACGCCAAACGCCGCACCTGAGCTTATCCCCAGAACTTCCGGGCTGGCCATCGGGTTACCGGTGAGGCGTTGAATAATACACCCTGCCACCGCCAGCATGACACCGGCAATCAGCGCCGAGAAGATACGCGGCCAGCGCCATTGCAGCAGCTCATCCAACAGGGAGCCCGCGGCCCAGTGCCAGCCCTGGGCATCGCGTCCCAGCGAGAGCGCCATCAGCGAGATAGCGATCAATACCCCGACACCCACCAGCGTATAGCCCAAAAGATGTTGACGCTCGGCAGAGACGTTATCGCCTGCGTCCATCGCCGGAGCGCTCATGCTGCGCAAACGCGGCAGCAGCCACAGCAACAACGGCGCACCAATCAGCGCGGTCACGGATCCCGTCGAAACCTCCATCCACACGCGGGCAAGCCACAAAATGATCTGGTCGGAGAGCCAAAGGATAAGCGCCCCGATTAACGGCGCCAGCATTAGACGGGCCAGCAGACGACGCGCGCCCAGCATCTTCGCGAGCAGCGGGGCAAAAAGGCCGATAAAGCCAATGATCCCGACGGCGTTAACCAACAGCGCACTGAGCACAATCGCCAGCGTCAGCGATGCCAGACGCGCCAGGGAAAGCGCCAGCCCAAGATTACGCGCCACGCCATCGTCCAACCCCATTAATGTCAGAGGACGCAGCAGCAGCAGCGTCAGTAACACGCCGCCTGTCAGTTGTGGCCACAGTCGCTGCACAATGCTCCAGTCGGTTTGCGTCAGCGTACCTGTGCTCCATAAAAACATACTTTGCAGCTGGTCGTGGTGGAACAGCACCAGCAGCTGGTTGATCGCCCCGCAGTAGAGGCTCACGACCAGGCCTGCCAGGATAAGCGTGACCGGAGAGAGACGTTTTCCCCAGGCGACGCCAAACACTAAGGCCCCCACGATGCAGGCCCCGGCAAGTGCCGCAAACTGGCTGGTTAATGCGCCAGGCAGCGCCCACAAGGTGGTGATCGTGATACCCAACTGCGCACCGGTCGCCACGCCAAGCGTCGTCGGTTCGGCAAGGGGATTACGTAACACTTGCTGAAATAGCACGCCAACCAGACCCAGTCCGGCCCCCACCAGCAGCGATATCGCGAGGCGTGGCAACAGGCTGTAATGAAACAGCATCTGCTGAATATTATTGATATCGGGTGACGTCAGCGCAGCACCCCACTGAGCGCGTGGCAGTGCGATCGACAAATTCGAGACGGTCAGAAGCAGCGCAGCGATGAAAAAGACCGCGAGCAACAGAGCCGGAAAAAGCGCGACACGGGATCTCATGCTTTGCCTCCCAGCGCATCATCCAGCACGCGGGCGAAGTGCATCGCCGACAGCGTCGCGCCATAGAACCATACGGCGGGCACGCGCTGGAATCGCTGTTCCCGCACAAAGGGCATCGCCTGCCAGAGCGGGGTCGCCATCAGGGCGCGCATTTCGCGATCGTTGCCATGATCAAAGCAGAGCACATCCACATCTTTAAACTGCGCCAGCCGATCGATACCAATGGCCGTGCTACCCCAGAAGGTCATCTCGCCCTCCCACGCATTAGCGATCCCGAAACGATCGAGCACCTCCTGGAAAAGACAGTTTTTGCCGAAGACCAGTACGTGCCGGGCATCCAGCAGCGTGACCATCAGCAGAGGCCGCCCCCCACGGGAGGCGAAACGCGGGACGAGGGAGTCAATCAATGCATCAAAGCGATCGAGATGGAGTTTTGCCGCCGGCTCCATATTCAGAAGCTGCGCCATCTCATTGAGGGAGTGTCGTGCCATCGTCAGCGGCTTTTTACCGTCGCTAAAGGTAAACCCGCGGCCCGGGGCGATTTTCGCCATGATATCGGACGAAGGACCGTAGCCCGCAGACCAGACCAAAAACGACGGTTTCATCTGGGTCAGTAATTCGAGATTTGGCTCCGTCCGTAGCCCGATATCAATCACCGAATCCGGCAGCCGTGGTTCCCGCACCCAGAGATTGTAATTCGGAATATCGGCCACGCCGTAAGGGGTGACGCCGAGCGCCAGCAGAAACTCAACGGGCAGCCATTCGAGGGCCACAATGCGATGCGGGTTGATCGCCGCCGCCTGAGCGGTATTCATTTTTGCCAGAAGCGGTGACAGTGCCATCGCCATTAACAGGCGACGACGGCTAAGCGAAATGGATTCATGCATTAATAGACAAAGCTCACCGGTGCAGCCCCCGCCGGATGCGGCAGGATACCCATAGGAATACCGTAAATATGCTCCAGCGTTTCGCCGCGCATCAGTTCGGTCGGCGTGCCCTGAGCAATCATCTCGCCGCCCCGCAGGGCAACCAGGTAATCGCAATAGCGGGCCGCCATGTTGATATCATGCAGCACGGCAATCACCGTCAGACCGCGCTTCTGGCTCAGACGATGGATTAACGCCAGCACATCCACCTGGTGGGCAATATCCAGCGCGGAGGTCGGCTCATCCAGCAGCAGACATTCGCTGTCCTGGGCAACCAACATTGCAATCCATGCCCGTTGCCGCTCGCCGCCGGACAAACTGTCCACCAGACGGTGCGCCAGCGGTTTCAACCCCACCAGCGCAATCGCCTCTTCCACTTTCTCTCTGTCGGCCACGCCAAAACGTCCGAGGGCGCCATGCCAGGGATAACGCCCAATCGCCACTAATTCACGCACCGTCATCCCTTCGGCCTGCGGCAACTGCTGCGGCAAATAAGCCACCTTGCGCGCAAACGCTTTACTGTTCCAGCTCTCCAGCGGCTGGCCGGCCAGCAGAATTTCACCTTCTGACGGCGGCTGATGACGTCCCAACATTTTCAGTAAGGTGGATTTACCCGAGCCATTATGGCCAATCAGACCGGTCACTTTACCGACAGGAAACGTCAAAGAGAGCGGATGCAGCAACGTGCGTCCGGGGACACGAAAGGAGGTGTTATCAAGCGTGAAAGTGGTATCGGACTGCGTTTTGTTATCCTGCATACGGCCAACTTAATAAAAAGGGCACGGAAAACCGTGCCCAAAGAGAGATTAGAAGCGGAAGGTCGCGGTGGCGACAACCTGACGTTCAGCACCCCAGAAGCACCCGTAGGTGTTGAAGCAGCTGGCAACATACTCACGATCGAACAGGTTATTCACGTGCAGCGCGACGTTGGAACCCGCCAGGCCTACGCGCGCCAGATCGTAGCGAACCAGCGCATCCACCAGGGTGTAGCTGCCGACGGTGAAGGTATTCGCCGGATCGCCTTTGCTGGAGCCTGTGTAACGGACACCGGTACCCAGGGTCAGGCCAGACAGCGCGCCATCAAAGAGAGTGTAATCGCCCCACACGGACGCCATGTGTTTTGGCACCTGCGCTGGCGTATTGCCTTTGTAGTTGGTGTCGGTGGTGTACTCCGCATCGGTGTAGGTGTATGACCCCACCACGTTAACGCTGGCCGACAACGCGGCTTTCGCCTCAAGCTCAACGCCACGGGCACGAATTTCACCGCCCTCAACCGAGAAGAAGGATCCCGCAGGATCGGCCATCAGGTTGTTGGTTTTGGTCAGCTGATAGACGGCACCGGTAATCACAATCGGACGATCGTTCGGGACGTATTTCACACCCGCTTCGTACTGCTTGCCTTTTGACGGGGCAAAGAGTTCACCCTTCGCGTCGGTGAGGGAAGCCGGTTCAAACGATTCGCTGTAGCTGAAGTAAGGGGTGACGCCATTATCAAACAGGTAGTTCACGCCGCCACGCCAGGTAAACTGTTTGTCATCCCGTTTGGACGTGGTATTGGTGACGCGGTTATAGGAGTCCTGGTCTGCCCAGTCATAACGCCCACCGAGGGTGACCAGCACTTTATCCCACTGCGCCTGATCCTGAACATACAGACCGGTTTGTTTCTGGCGATTAAGGATCTGATAAGGACCCGAGTTGTCCGGATCTTTTGAGCCAAAATCAAAATCACTGTCGACCGGATTATAGAGATCCAGCAGCGGCACCGAGTCGTCGTAACCAAACCAGGAGTTGATGTCGTTACGCATGCGCATAAAGTCAACGCCGGTCAGCAGGGTATGATCCACGGAACCGGTGGCAAATTTACTCTGCAGCTGGGTATCCACGGTGAAGTTTTGCAGTTTTTCATTATCGACAACGTATTTACGTGCCAGATAATGGCCTTTGTCGGCTGGCGCTAACGCTGCGCATTGCTTGTTGAAGGCATTGGCAGGATCGGTACAGACACCGTAACCGTAGACGTGGTTTTGCGAGGTTTTGTTCTCGGCGAAACGCAGGTTCTGACGCACGGTAAAGGTATCGTTAAATTCGTGGTCGAAGCTGTATCCCACCATCTTCTGGTTACGGGAATAGGTGTTGTTCTTCGCGCCTTCGTTGAAATCGGTCGGCAGACGATCGCCATTTGGCAGCGGATCAACCGTCCCCTCTTTTGGCAGCCAGCCGTAGTAGCCGGTTTCTGGCTCGTTCTGGAAATAAGAGAGGAAGGTGAAGGTCGTCTTCTCATCCGGACGCCAGGAGAACGATGGGGCGATAGCATAACGCTGCTCACCTTTATTCTCCTGCTGCGCATTGTTGGAACGCGCCACCCCGGTCAGACGGTAAGAGTAGACGCCGTCATCATCGATCGCATCGCTGAAGTCAAAACCGGTCTGGAACAGGCTATCAGTGCCCATCTTGAACTGAACTTCTTTCAGCGGCTCCGTTGTCGGACGCTTACTAACCATGTTCAGCAAGCCGCCAGGACTGCTTTTTCCGTACAGAACGGAAACCGGACCACGCATGATTTCTGCGCGTTCCAGCATGTAGGGGTCAATCACCGCGTCGTTATAGAAGTTGCCCTGCATCTTCATACCGTCGAGGTAGTTATTCTGGGTCTGACCATCGGCCGCAAAACCACGAATGATCAGGTAGTCATAGGTGTTTGAGGCACCACGCGTACCCACCGCAACGCCCGGGGTATAGCTCAGGGCCTCTTTCACCGAACGTGGCTGGTGCAGCGCCATCTCCTCGGCAGTTACGACGGAAATGGACTGGGGAACCTTTTGAATGGGGGTATCCGTTTTGGTCCCGGTCGCCGATTGCCTTGCTGCAATTGTCGCAGCCGGGCCCCAGGCACTTTCCTGTGCAGCAGGTGCAGCGGTAACGGTGATGGTTTCTTCTTTTTTAGGGGTGTCGGCTGCGTGTGCGTACGTGGACATGCCGGCAACCGCTGTGGCGACAACCACTGCGATTTTACGCAGCGTCGTTTGCATTGGCTGAGCAGTATTGGAAAGCGCCATTGGTCAATCTCTGATGAAAGCGTGAATGATAACGTAAACGAGAATTATTATTATGACCGCAGAATAATATGCGAAACGCTGGCGGCATAGCAAGCAATATGCGGCCCTACGAGAATTGAGGGTTTAAGAAACAACCAGATGAAAAGAGAGGGTTAATAAGGTTAGATATTTGATCATTATTACGGGTGCGGGATTAACGATAAAACACATCGAAGGTCGCCACCGCATCGACTTTGCCGGGTTTTAACGCCCCCGTTTTGATGTAGCGCGCTTTGAGCGGGATCTCGATGAGCTGTTTGTCCGCCGTCGTGGTGAATGCCGTATAGGGTTGATCAAAGGTCAGGACCCGGTCGCTGACATCAAGGATCTGAATCCCTACCCCGCTCGCGGCGGTATCCCCGCCCGCAATCCCGAGAATAGTGCCGTTTGTCACGCCGGTTGAACCACTGCTTTTGAACTGATAATCGACGGTTGTTCCGGCTGCACAGTCGCTGACCGCAATCCTGAAGCTCTCATCGGTGAGGATCGCTGAATACTGTCCGGTAAAATCCTGGGCGTTGATCGTCTTCAAAGGAACATACAGGTTCCTGTCGACCAGATTGCAGGTATTGGTGGTAATGCGCACGCTGGTGGGGGAAAAACGCATCTCACCCACGATATGGGTATCCAGGGCCTCCCGGGAGGTTAAGCGTGAAGTATCCAGCATCCCCTCTTCCACTTTGCCAATGACGATCAGCTGCGCCGCAGCACGAAAACGGGCCAGAGTGCTAACATAACCGTGATACATCCCGACATATTTCCAGGGTCGAACAAGGTCCTCTTCGGTGAACGCGGGCATTTGCTCAGTCGAGGCGGCGGCCCTGATGCCAATACCGGGAATATTGGTTTTGTACACGCCAGGCAGTATATCGTCACGCGCATCAGCATCGGTTAAGGTGAGATAGCCTCGGTAGATCTGCACGTCGTTACCGCCGCAGTCTACCTCCACTTCAGGGCTCTCCTCGACATGGTCGTAGATCACCGTGCCCACCGGCGTGTCTGGCTCCAGTACAAAAACGCTGGGCAACTGGAAGGTCACTTTTCCCCCTTCGCCGCCCGAAAAGGTGCAGTTTGCCCACGCGGCAGGCACACCTGCTCCCAGCAACAAAACCAGGAGAAAGGGTAAGGCTCGTCGGTAAAAATGCAGTGTGTTCATGGGTAACCTGTCATTAACGGCACTCTACCGTTGCGTTGAAAATCGTTGAGGCCTCACCGTCAGGGATGTCCAGCGTCCCCGAGCATCGCCGATCGGGTTCATCGCCCCATTGCGCGCTGAACGCCGTGGTTCCCCGCAGGCCCGTCAGAAAGACTTCCCCCTCATCGCCTACAATCGCCGTGGCGTTATCGAGTGCAACCACCGCACCAAACGGCACCGCCTTGCCACGGTATTTGAGCGTAATCAACGCACGCCGCCCGACGCGCGCATCAAACACGGCAGAGACCGCCGCACCTTTGCTGGGCACGACATCGAGCGTAGCGGCTTCGATATCAATATCATCCCTGTCCTGCGTGTTCACGGTAATCACGTTATGACGATAGGCGGTTAAGCTCGGGACAATCGCGTTACCGAAACTGTCGGTGTCGATCCCGCGACCATTCTGGATGTGGACGTTTTCCCCTTCGGGAATATGGATGATCGCAAAGGCGTCGCGTATGGGCTGACCGAGAGTCACGCCATGCTCATGCGCCACAACCGATCCCTGCGCGTTATAGTTCCACTGACGGTTATCACCGCCGTAGTTATACCCCAGCCCCACATCCCCCACAGAACTGCGATATCGCCCGGACAGGCTGGCGCCGTAGGCGGAATCTTGTCGGGTGTAGCGCTGTTGCAGGTTGTAGCTCAGGTTATTGTTCGTCAGGGCCGTACCGCCGATCCCCACCTGCTGCGAAGTGTCGCCCCCGCTGGCGGTGTTGACGCTGTAGTTTACCCAGGCATCCGGTAACCACTGCGAAAAGGGAATATTGACCGAGAACGCCATCTGCCGTTCGGTATCCGCCTGCGGGGTTCGCGTCAGGTTAAGGTTGAGTGACCAGGTGATCTGGCCCCAGCTGGAGCTTAATCCTGCATTCACGCTGCGTTCGTGTCCCGTCATATCCCAATAATCTTGCTGATAGGTATTCAGGTACAAAGAGCCCCACTGATTCAGACGCTGAGAGAGATTCACCTGCAGACGTGTGCGGCGATTATTAACCCGTCGATAGGTGTAGATCCCGTCGTCTATATGGCTATCCCGCTGATCGATAGCTTCCTGAAAGGTATAAAACCCGGCGGTCGAATAGCGGTAACTCGCCAGCGTCAGGGTGGTATTGGTGTCGGGAATATCTTTGGAATATTGCGCACGCCACGAAAGCCCGGTGGCATCATCACGCCCGTCATCAAAGGCGGTTCGGGCAGCCGTCGCATCGACAGACGCGGATCCCAAACGCCCCAGATCGGCCCCCGTTCCCGCCAGGATAGCGTGATAGATCGAGGCACCCAGCGCGCCACCATAGACCGTCACCCCCTGCGGCAGCCCATATATCAGCGTGCCCATCGCAAAGGCCGGCTCCTCTTCGCCCTCGTTGCCGCGAAACGTTCCCGCCGCCATGCTGTATTTGTAAGCCCCTTCTCGCTGCAAGACGGGCACCGATGCGCTGGCCTGAATAAAGCTGTGCTCCGATCCGTCGGCCTCTTCAACGGTCACTTCCAGGTCGGCCCCTGCCGTGACCTGGCTGAGGTCACGAATTTCGAAGGGGCCGGGGGGAACATAGGTCTGGTAAAGGGTGTAGCTGTTTTGCGTGACCGTCACCTTTGCATCGCTGTTTGCCATCCCGCGGATTACGGGGGCGAATCCCTGCTGGCTCACAGGCAGCATCGTGCTATCCGTCCCGAGCTTAATGCCCGTCATCTGCACGCTGTCAAAAAGCTCGCCGTCAGTAGCCGTTTGCCCAAGCTCAAGCTGGCTTTTCAGCGCTTTTACATCACGTTGCAGGCTTGTTCCCATGGTCTCCCAGCCCGAAGTATCGCTCCAGGTGCTGTTATTGCGCAGACGCCATGGGCCTAAATTGAGGCCCGAGTCGAGGCCCATCCACTGAGACGTAGATTCCCCCGACGAGGTATGCTGCCGTGAACCACTCAGTTGGTAGCTGGCCCAGCCAGCAGGCACGCCATCGTCCCACAGTGTGGGTTCGATGCTGTCCGCTATGCGCTGATCGCGGTAAATCTGAGGAATCACCAGGTTAAGAGTTTGATTATCTGAATCGAAATCATAGCGGGCCCGATCGATATACTGGGCAATATCCTTAATGCTCGCCGTCTCCGCCAGCGCTTTCATCTGCGCCACGCTATCCACCTTCACGCCCAGATGACGCAAATCGGCTTTGGTCAGAACGGGCAATAGCTGCTGCCTGTCATCGGAGAGCACAAAGGAGATCGTACGCTTATCGAGAACATCTTTGCCCCAGACGATCGTCGTAAGATAGCTGCCGGGTAACAGGCCGTTATCACTGACAAATTTTTTTAAGGTGGCGGTATTTTCCAACGGCGTGTCCAGCTCGAGGATACGCAAATTAAACTCATCTTCCGCGCAGGCCGGCTGGAGCAGAGTTAGCCATGCCAACGCCAATCCGGTGATGGCCGACGTGAAACGCGAAGGAGTGGACATGCCGCTGCAGAAGAATTTATAACGTCTGATGACGCTGACGCGTTTGCGAACCAAAATCGCTGATTGCCGTCCATGTCACTGACCCCTTTGCCCCTTTTGGCAGACTGAAACGTTGTTCGCTAAAAGGCGCCACCATCATAGCGATCGCGCCAGGCGTTGTCGGTGTTTCTGCCACGGGCACGGCTTTTCCACCCACCGCCAGTTCTCCAAAGGAGACATAAAACGGGGTCGGATTTTTAGCCACCAGCACCGAACCTTCACGACGGAAGACGATTTTTTCCCAGGCCTTCAGGGCATCGGATTCCTTCAGTTGCGCTGGGCGCCAAAAAAGCTTAAGGCGCGTTTTCATCGCAAATTGCAGGGTGTTCTTCTCTTTCATTTCAGGTGAAATAGCCGAGACCGATTTCACGTTGGCAATGAAAAGCGATTCACGATCGTCCGGTAAGGCTTTTTTATCACCGGTATAAATAATATGCAGCAGCGTCTGACGTTTTTCCTGCAGCTTATAAACGGGTGGGGTAATAACAAAAGGCGCTTTGGCATCGTTTGGATAGCTGACCCAACTTTGCACTAAATAACGCGTGTGAGGATCTTTATTTTTAAGCGCAATCTGGACTTCGGATTTATTTGCCGGGTAAATAATACGTGTCCCGCCTAAAACGATACTGGCCTGTGCGGAACAACAGCTCACTATTAAGCATCCGCACAGCAATTTCATGAGCGCATTCATAACTCTTATTTCCACAAAAGGCAGCCCAGTGGCTGCCTGAAAGGCTTAGCGATAGATAACCTCAAACGTTGCTGAGGATGAATAGTGACCCGCAGTTGGCGCGGTCGCCCCCACCTGAATCACTTTCGCGGTGTAATTGAATACCGAAGCCGTTGCACCGGTGGTGTCGTTTGTGACGTCCGTTCCGGCGCTGGGAAGAGAACCATTGAACAGAACATCCCCTTTGGTGCCGTTTTCATTACTCACGATAATGCCGACGTTTGTCGCATTCCCTTCACCCGTCAGATCGTTCTGCAGGCGCTTAAATGCTGCATCGGTGGTGGTTCCGGTAAATTTAATATTGAGCTTAGCCACTGACGGATCGCACTTTTTCACTTCGATTTTAAACGGTTTAGACGCCCCGACAGACCCGTCGCCGGAATAGTCAGACGGATAGGTATCCGGGAAGGTCACCGTCGTGGTCGTGGTTCCTGTGTCGTCCACGTTTATTTCACAGGTGTCGGCCAGAATCCGCCCGGAAAAATTCACGGTGCCCGAATCCCCGGACGCCTGTACGGGCGTACTTAATGTCGTCAGAACGCTTCCGGTTAACACCACAGCGAGTAGATATTTATTCATCGTAAAATCCTTTTTGACGGTTAATAATGCGTCCATTGCTCAGACATAAACCGTTATATTCAATATAGGTATTTAAAGCGTGCACACCGCCATTCAGGAAATACTTTTCCTTACGAATATTGATTCCCGGTTGTGCGTTAAGATCTCAATTTAATCAGATTATTCTTTATATTGTCTATAAGACGTCAGCGTAGGCAGGGCGTGCTTTGGGGACAAGGTTCTGTTTTATCGAGAGTAAATGCCGTTGTTATTTATTCTTAATGATACTTTTAATAAAAATAACCTAATATGAGATCGCAGAATGCAAGACATAAAAAAACCGCTTCACCAGGAAGCGGTTTTTGACGTGCGGCGTGTTAGTTACCGCCAAACATATCTTTGATCCAGCCCGCGACGCCATCGCTGTCTTTTTTCTCGTTCTGCTGCTGCGGCTGTTGCTGCGGCTGCTGAGGCTGAGAAGACTGCTCGAACGGATTCCCGGTCGGTTGCTCTGGCTGACTTTGCTGGCAGAGAGAATCAGGATTCGACGTCCAGACCGGCAGGGTACGCATCCCGCCGCCGCAAACGAAGTTACCGGCCTCGTCTACGCCCATATCCACAATGTCTTCCGGTGGCGTCAGGGTCAGCGGAACAGGCGACTGGTTCGCCAGATATCGCTGATAAATCGACATCGCACCGCTTGCGCCATACAGTTTGGTCGGCTGGTTGTTATCACGTCCAACCCAGGTAATCACCACTTCACGCCCGTCAATACCGGCGAACCAGGTATCAACGTTGTTGTTGGTTGTCCCGGTTTTACCGGCCAGATGCAGACCCGGATATTTCGCGCCAAGCTGACGCCCGGTGCCGCGCTGCACAACCTGCTGCATGGTCCAGAGCGTCATATAGGCCGCCTGCGCCGGAACCACACGCTCCGCCTGCGGGAAGCTCTGATACAGCACGCTGCCATCTTCGGCAATCACGGAACGCAGTGCAGAAAGCTGTGCACGGTTACCGCCGCTGGCGATCGTCTGGAAGGCCTGAGCCACTTCGATTGGCGTCAGGTTCAGCGCCCCCAGAATCATCGCTGGCACCGGGTGCAGCTGATCTTTCGGCACGCCCAGTTTCTGCCAGGTATCGGTGATCGCAGGCAGACCCAGCGCCATCCCCAGGTTCACCGTCGGCACGTTCATGGAACGGGTCAACGCATCCACCAGCATGACCTGACCGCTAAACTGTTTATCGTCGTTCTGCGGCGACCACACCTGGCCGTTAGGCTGGCGCAATGAGATCGGCGCATCGGCAATCCAGGTATTCAGGCGATACTGATTCGGCTGGCTGAGCGCGGTCAAATAGGTGGCGGGTTTTGCCAGGGAACCAATTGAACGACGCGCCTGCATCGCACGGTTATAGCCTGCGTACTGCGGTTCCGCCCCGCCCACCATGGCGCGCACTTCGCCGCTATTTCTGTCAACCACCACCATCGCAGTTTCCAGATCGCTCAACTTACGCTGTTTTTTCAGCGCCGGAATACCGTCCACAGCGGCTTTCTCCGCAGCGTCCTGCGCAACGGAGTCAAAGGTGGTGAAGATCTTCACGCCGGAGAGATCTTTTACCTTATCGCCCAGTTTGCTTTGCAGCTCCTGACGGACCATCTGCATAAAGGCAGGCTGCGGAGAGATCACGCCACCGCGCGGCTGCACGCCCAGCGGGCGGGCGCTCAACATATCGTAAAGTTCCTGATCGATCACCTGCTGTTGTTGCAGCAGTCGCAGGACCAGGTTACGACGCTCAAGCGCCAGTTTTGGATTACGCCACGGGTTGTAGATCGAAGCCCCTTTGACCATACCGACTAACAGCGCCTGCTGATCGAGGCTCAGCTCTTCCACCGGGCGACCAAAGTAGTACAGGCTCGCCAGCGGGAAGCCGCGAATCTCATTATCGCCGCTTTGACCGAGGTACACTTCGTTCATATACAGCTCAAGAATGCGATCTTTGCTGTAGCGGGCGTCCATCAACACGGCCATGTACGCTTCGTTGGCTTTACGCCAGTAAGAGCGTTCGCTGGAGAGGAACAGGTTCTTCACCAGCTGTTGGGTCAGCGTACTGGCCCCCTGCACCGTACGGCCGGCGGTCAGGTTTGCCAGCACCGCACGACCAATGGAATACAGGCTAATCCCGTCGTGCTCGTAGAAGTGACGGTCTTCGGTTGCCAGTAAGGTATCCACCAGCAGATCCGGGAAACCATTGCGCGCCACGAACAGACGCTGTTCGCCATTCGCCGAGGAGAGCATGGTGATCAAGCGAGGATCGAGACGGAAGAAACCGAACTGGCGGTTGTTGTCCAGGTTCTCGATCGTCTCCAGATGATCGCCATCAAAGATCAGACGCGCACGCACCTGACCCTCTTTACTGTCCGGGAAATCAAACGGACGGCGGATCATCTCGATGCTTTTCGCCTGCACGGTAAACTCACCCGGGCGCGTCATTTTCGTCACCTGACGATACTGCGTCGCTTCGAGCAGTTTCACCATCTCGTTTTTACTGATGGACATATCCGGCTCAAGGTTAACCATGCGACCGTAAACCGCCGCAGGCAACTGCCAGACTTTCCCATCAATACGGCTACGGATTTTCTGATCCAGATAGACGCCGTAAATGGCCATCAGCACTACAAATACAATGAACAGCTTCAGCAGCAGCCAGAACCAGCCGCGCTTGCCCCGAGGCTTACGCCCTTTGCCTTTCCCTTTACGCGGCATCGGTTCTTCATCCTCATAATCGTCTTCATAGTCATCGTCATAATCCTCATCTCTGAGGCGACGACGGCTCACTTTTTCTTTGGCCGGACGTGCAGGTTTACCTTTACGTCCAATTGGCTCGCGGTCATTCCCCGCCATGCTTTCTCTCCGCAACATTCAGCCGCAAGGGCCCGATTCTCTTTTCTTCCCCCCAGTGGCGGAAGAAGAAATCTCTCAAAATCAACAGCAAAACTTTCCTGTCAGGAAAGTCTTTCGTGTATTCGCCCTCTTCCTGTGGGAGAGGGCCGGGGTAAGGTCATCAGGCGGCACCGTCCAACCCGCACATATCCACTGCCACCCTTACGAGTATTTTTTCGTTCGTCGTGTCGGCGCCGTATTCGCCGGATCGTCCGGCCACACGTGTTTCGGGTAACGCCCTTTCATCTCTTTTTGCACCTCACGGTAGCTCCCCGCCCAGAATGCGCCTAAATCACGGGTGATTTGTAACGGACGATGCGCAGGGGAAAGCAGCTCCAGCACCAGCGGAATGCGGCCTTCAGCGATGGAAGGCGTTATCGCCTCGCCGAACATTTCCTGCATGCGGACCGCCAGCGCCGGTGGGTTATCTTCATGATAACGAATCGCTATCCGGCTTCCGGTCGGCACAGTGTAATGCGTGGGCAGTTCACTATCCAGACGTTGACGTAATGACCAGTCCAGTAAATTCTGTAACGCAGCCTTAACATCGAGCGCTTTCAGGGCGCGAAGCGAGTGTACACCGGCCATTTGCGGTAGCAACCACGCTTCAAGCGAAGCCAGAAGCGCTTCGTCACTGACTGACGGCCAGGCAAACTGGGGCAGCCAACGCGCGGCGCAATGTAAACGCAGGCGATACTGCTCCGCCTCTGGCGTCCAGTTTAGCGCGCCCAGCCCTTTGTCGCGGAGGCCATTTAAGATGGCCTGATGCAGTTCTTCCTCCGACGGCTTTGCCAGAGGCCTTACGCTGAGCGTAAGCCGCCCAATCTGATTGCGACGAAACGCCTTGAGCGTGCCTTGTGCCTCATCCCATTCAATCGTGTCGGACTGTTCAACCAGCGACGGACAGGCACGCGTCAGGGCATCAATATCCACCGCTATCGCCTGCAAAATACGGGCATCCGGTGATTGATTTCCCTGCAACAGCAGCGGCGCAATCAGCCATTCATGCCGTGTCAGGGCATCTTCCCGATCGAGCATCGCGCCCATTCCATTGGCCAGTTGATAACGTCCGTCCAGACCCCGCCGACGGGCGATGCGGTCAGGGAACGCCTGCGCTAATAAGCGCGGTATTTCAGTGCTCTCCGCCGTGCCGCCGTGGCTTTTAAGACGCTGGCAAAGTTGCTTTGCCCGTTGCTGCCAGTTGGGCTGATGACGAGAAAACGCGTTTGCCAGATCGCTTGCGCCTGTGCGCGGGGGCTCTTCCAGAATAGCGGCGAGTTTCGCCGCCGTCGCGATTTCGTCCGCATTGCGGGCCGCCACCAGCATCGCCGCCAGACGGGGATCGTTGCCCAGCGCCGCCATTTTCTGTCCTTTTAACGACAAACGGCCTGCCTCCAGCGCACCAAGCTGGGTCAATAACTGACGGGCGGCAGCCAGGTTGACGGCAGGAGGCGTATCAAGCCAGGTCAGCCGATCGGGTTCCGGGCAGCCCCACTGTAGCAACTCCATGACCAGGCCTGAGAGATCGCTTTGTAAGATCTCAGGCGGCGTCTGCGCCGTGGCACGTTCGGCCTGCTCAGCGCTGATTAAGTGCAGACATATTCCAGGCTCCAGTCGACCCGCACGGCCCGCACGCTGCGTCATCGACGCCAGACTGGTACGCTGGGTGAGTAATTTGGTTAAGCCAGTGCGCGGATCGTAATTCGCCACCCGCTCCTGCGCGGTATCCACCACCAGCCGGATGCCTTCAATGGTCAGGCTGGTTTCAGCTATGTTTGTCGCCAGCACCACTTTTCGCTGCCCCGCAGGCGCAGGCAGGATCGCCTTTCGCTGTTCGCTCAACGGCAGCGCGCCATACAGCGGACAGAGGATCACATCGGTCCCCGTTCGTCCCGAAAGCTGCTCCTGAACGCGCTGAATCTCACCGACACCCGGTAAAAAAAGGAGCATGGAACCGGATTCGTGGCGCAGCAATTCAGCCGCGGCAATGGCGACAGCTTCATCAAAGCGGTGCTGGGTGGAGAGCGGCTGATAGCGACGTTCAACCGGATAAGCCCGACCTTCGGAGGTGATGACTGGCGCATCGGGCAGACGTTGCTTAAGGCGAGCATTGTCCAGGGTGGCGGACATGATGAGTAACGTCAAATCGTCTCGCAACCCCTGCTGGACATCCAGTAACAGCGCCAGCGCCAGATCGGCCTGCAGGCTGCGTTCATGAAATTCATCCAGAATCACCAGACCAACGCCGCTCAGCTCAGGATCGTTTTGCAGCATTCGGGTGAGTATCCCTTCGGTTACCACCTCCAGACGCGTGCCAGGGCCTATGCAGGTTTCGGCGCGCATGCGGTAACCCACGGTCTCACCCGGTTTTTCGTTAAGTAATTCGGCAAGCCGCTGAGCCACGTTACGCGCTGCCAGCCTGCGCGGTTCAAGCAAGATAATTTTTCCCGGAACGCTGCCCGCTTTCAGGATCTGCAACGGCAGCCAGGTCGATTTCCCCGCGCCCGTAGGGGCGTTAAGCAAAACCTGGGGGGCGTGTTGTAAGGCGGCGAGTAGCTCAGGCAGTACGGCGGCGACCGGCAATGAGGACACTAACAACTCCAGAGGGTTAACATTCGTCGGCGTACATTGTAGCATCGCGCCATATCATTACCGAGTCCCCCTTATGTCTGAGTCGAAACGGCTGTTTTTTGCCATTGAAATCCCCGCCCCTCTCCCGCGGCAGATCGTTCGCTGGCGTGCCGGGCATTTCCCCCCTGAAGCGGGTCGACCGGTTGCGGCGGCCAGCCTGCATCTGACGCTGGCTTTTTTAGGCGACGTGAGCGCCGATAAACAGCGCGCGCTGGCAGCGATGGCGGGTCGTATTCGCCAGCCGGGTTTTACGCTGCATCTTGACGATGCCGGCCACTGGCTGCGTTCACGTGTGGTCTGGCTGGGAACGCGTCAGCCGCCCCGGGGGTTGCTGCAACTGGCAAATCTGCTGCGTGCTCAGGCGGCGCGAAGCGGCTGTTATCAAAGTCCACAGCCCTTCCATCCGCATATCACCCTGCTGCGCAATGCCAGCCACGCGGTAGCGATTCCACCGCCCGGTTTTAGCTGGTCGTTTCCGGTGACGGAGTTCGTGCTGTATGAATCCGTCTCAGGACAGGGACGCACACGCTATCTCCCGCTTCAGCGCTGGACGCTTAACGAATAAACAAGGAATACCCATGAAGTTTACCCCCGCGCTACAGCCCGCGATTCTGATTCAGCGGTATAAGCGTTTTCTCGCTGACGTGGTCACCCCTGCCGGAGAAACGCTGACCCTACACTGCCCTAACACTGGCGCCATGACCGGATGCGCGACGCCGGGTGATACCGTCTGGTACTCCACCTCCAGCAATACGAAACGAAAATACGCCCATACCTGGGAGATCACCCAGACCCAGCAAGGGGCGTTTATTTGTGTAAACACCCTGCGCGCTAACATGCTGGTGAAAGAAGCGCTCACCGACAATCGACTGCCTGAGCTTATGGGATACACCGCGATGAAAGGCGAAGTGAAATACGGCGATGAAGGGAGCAGAATTGATTTCATGTTACAGGCGGAGGACCGTCCTGAGTGCTATATTGAAGTCAAATCAGTGACGTTGGCGGAACAAGAAAAGGGCTACTTTCCAGATGCGGTAACGCTACGCGGCCAAAAGCATTTGCGAGAGTTAATCAGCGTTGCGGCGGCGGGTAAACGCGCCGTGCTGTTATTTGCCGTATTGCATTCAGCCATTGAACGTTTTTCGCCCGCTCGCCACATTGACCCGAAATACGCACAATTGTTGCATGAGGCACAAAAGCAGGGGGTAGAGGTTTTCGCCTGGAAAGCGGAACTTTCTGCCGAAAGTATGACTCTGAGATCGGCTCTTCCCGTTGTGTTATAAGAGGGTAGACGATTGATTAATTGGTGTTCTGGCCGCGTGCGCAAATACGCTTTTCCTCACAGGCTTGTCAAGTGTTACGTTTAGATAATTGCCTTACGGAAAAGCATCTGCTATTTATAGCGACCTGATTTTTCCCCCAACACGGGGATCGATAGTGCGTGTTAAGGAGAAGCAACATGCAAGAAGGGCAAAACCGTAAAACATCGTCCCTGAGTATTCTCGCCATCGCTGGGGTGGAGCCATACCAAGAGAAGCCGGGCGAAGAGTATATGAACGAAGCCCAGCTGTCTCACTTCAAGCGTATTCTTGAAGCATGGCGTAATCAACTTAGGGATGAAGTGGATCGCACCGTTACTCATATGCAGGACGAAGCTGCAAACTTCCCGGATCCGGTCGACCGTGCCGCTCAGGAAGAAGAGTTCAGCCTCGAGCTGCGTAACCGTGACCGCGAACGCAAGCTGATTAAAAAGATCGAGAAAACGCTGAAAAAAGTTGAAGACGAAGATTTCGGTTTCTGCGAATCATGCGGTGTAGAAATTGGTATTCGTCGCCTCGAAGCGCGTCCGACTGCCGATCTGTGCATCGACTGTAAAACGCTGGCTGAAATCCGCGAAAAACAGATGGCTGGTTAATTCCAGTCCTGTCATGACGCTTATTTAAAAAGGCGGGAGTTGCTCCCGCCTTATTACTGTTGATATGTCTGACTCACACTATATTGGGCGCTTTGCGCCATCCCCTTCCGGTGAATTGCACTTCGGCTCATTAGTTGCCGCGCTGGGCAGCTACCTGCAAGCCCGTGCCCGTCAAGGCATCTGGCGTGTCCGTATCGAAGATATCGATCCACCCCGTGAAGTTCCCGGTGCGGCAAACACCATTTTGCGTCAGCTGGAACATTACGGCCTTCAATGGGACGGTGACGTGCTTTGGCAATCTCAGCGTCACGATGCTTATCGTGAAAGACTGGCCTGGCTTTATCAGCATAAGCTGTCCTATTACTGCACCTGTACCCGCGCGCGCATTCAACGTGTAGGGGGCGTTTACGACGGTCACTGTCGTACGCTGAATAACGGCGCTGACAATGCCGCAATTCGTCTGAAGCAACACAACCCGGTGACGCATTTTCGCGATCTGCTGCTGGGTGATATCCAGGCGGATGAACGTCTGGCACGAGAAGACTTTATTATTCATCGTCGGGATGGTTTATTTGCCTATAACCTGGCGGTGGTGGTCGACGATCATTTTCAGGGCGTGACGGAAATTGTTCGCGGCGCAGATTTAATTGAGCCTACCGTTCGCCAGATTTCCCTGTACCAGCAATTTGGCTGGGACGTCCCGGAGTATATTCATCTGCCGCTGGCGGTGAACGCACAGGGAAACAAGCTTTCGAAACAAAACCACGCGCCGGCGTTGCCCCACGGCGATCCGCGCCCGGTTTTAATCGACGCTTTGCGATTTCTCAACCAAAATGTAACGAACGAATGGCAGGATTTGCGCACGGACGAATTGCTGAAAATGGCCGTCACCCACTGGACGCTCCAGAAGGTGCCTAAAATCCAGCATTCTCAAACGCGTTGCGCTGAGCTATGATTAGCCGCTATTTTTTTGTCCTGATAAATAAAACACACTACGAGGTGTACCATTTTTACCCGAGTCGCTAATTTTTGCCGTAAGGTGCTAAGCCGCGAAGAGAGCATGGCGAATGACGCTATTGCGCAATCCCGTATGTCGGTGATCCCGCGTGAGCAGCACACTATTTCCCGCAAAGATATCAGTGAAAATGCGCTCAAGGTGCTCTATCGTCTGAATAAAGCAGGCTACGAGGCGTATCTCGTGGGCGGCGGCGTTCGCGATTTACTGCTCGGCAAAAAACCGAAAGATTTTGACGTAACGACCAGCGCAACGCCTGAGCAGGTGCGTAAATTATTCCGCAACTGCCGTCTGGTAGGCCGTCGATTCCGTCTCGCCCACGTCATGTTTGGGCCGGAAATTATTGAAGTCGCTACCTTCCGTGGTCATCACGAAGGCAGCCCGACGGATCGCACCACCTCTCAGCGCGGCCAGAACGGCATGCTGCTGCGTGATAACATTTTTGGCTCCATCGAAGAAGATGCCCAACGTCGCGACTTCACCATTAACAGCCTCTATTACAGCGTGGCTGATTTTGCCGTGCGCGATTACGTTGGCGGCGTACAGGATTTAAAAGACGGCGTGATTCGCCTGATTGGTAATCCGGAAACGCGCTACCGTGAAGATCCCGTTCGCATGCTGCGTGCCGTGCGTTTTGCCGCCAAGCTGAACATGAAAATCAGCCCGGAAACGGCTGAGCCGATTCCGCGCCTGGCAACGCTGATCAACGATGTGCCACCGGCACGTCTGTTTGAAGAAGCGCTGAAGCTGCTGCAGGCCGGCTATGCGTATGAAACCTATAAACTGCTGCGTGAATACAGCCTGTTCCAGCCGCTGTTCCCGACTATCGTGCGCTATTTCACCGAAAGCGGTGATAGCCCGATGGAGCGCATGATCGCCCAGGTGTTTAAAAACACGGATAACCGCATTCATAACGATATGCGCGTTAACCCGGCATTCCTCTTTGCCGCGATGTTCTGGTACCCGTTACTGGAAACCGCAGAAAAGATCGCTCAGGAAAGCGGGCTGGCCTATTACGATGCATTTGCACTGGCCGCTAATGACGTGCTGGATGAAGCCTGCCGTACGCTGGCGATTCCTAAACGCATTACTTCACTGGTACGTGACATCTGGCAGCTCCAGCTGCGTATGTCCCGTCGTCAGGGTAAACGTGCCTGGAAGCTGATGGAGCATCCGAAATTCCGTGCTGCCTACGATCTGCTGGCCCTGCGCGCCGAGGTTGAAAACAACCAGGAGCTGCAAAAGCTGGTGACGTGGTGGGGTGAATTCCAGGTCTCTGCACCGCCGGAACAAAAAGGCATGCTGACCAATCTGGATGACGAGCCTGAGCAGCGTCGTCGCCATCGCCGACCGCGCAAACGCGCGCCGCGTCGCGAAGGGTCTGCATGACCCTGGCGTATATCGCCATAGGCAGCAATTTATCTGCTCCGCTGGAGCAGGTGAATGCTGCTCTTCAGGCGCTTGCGGAAATCCCACAAAGCCGCATGGTGGCGGTGTCTGCGTTCTATCGCACCCCGCCGCTTGGCCCTCAGGATCAGCCTGATTACCTGAATGCCGCCGTAGCGCTTGAAACCGCGCTTGATGCTGAATCGCTGCTGGATAATACCCAGCGCATTGAGCTGCAACAAGGGCGGGAACGCAAAGCCGAGCGTTGGGGACCCCGTACGCTCGATCTCGATATCATGCTGTTTGGTGACGCCATCATTCACACTGAGCGCCTGACGGTTCCCCACTACGATATGAAAAATCGCGGTTTTATGCTCTGGCCGCTGATTGAAATTGCCCCTCAGTTGACCTTCCCGACCGGTGAATCTCTCCAGGCTGTATTGCAGCACCTTAACGCCGAAAAACCTGCCCTCTGGTAATCCTCTGACGCGCCGAAACATCATTAATAGTTTGTGATTAATCGGCTGCCTAAAATCATTGTTCCCCCGAATGTTACTGTTAGAATGCGCAAAGATTCGTTTTGGCCATCAGGAAACATTATGAAACCAACCACTGTCTCCTTGCTGCAGAAATGCAAACAGGAAAAGAAACGCTTTGCCACCATCACGGCATATGACTACAGCTTCGCCAAATTGTTTGCCGAGGAAGGCATCAACGTGATGCTGGTGGGTGATTCGTTAGGGATGACGGTACAGGGACATGATTCTACGCTGCCCGTGACGGTAGAGGATATTGCCTACCACACGCGCGCAGTCCGCCGCGGCGCTCCCCAGTGTCTTTTGCTTTCCGACCTGCCCTTCATGGCCTATGCCACCCCCGAACAGGCGTTTGAAAACGCGGCCACCGTCATGCGTGCGGGTGCAAATATGGTCAAAATCGAGGGCGGTGCCTGGCTTGTGGACACGGTAAAAATGCTGACTGAGCGTGCCGTTCCCGTGTGTGGTCATCTGGGCCTGACCCCGCAGTCGGTCAATATCTTCGGTGGTTATAAGGTTCAGGGCCGTGGCGATGCCGGACAGCTTCTGCTGGACGATGCGCTGGCGCTGGAAGCCGCCGGGGCACAACTGCTGGTTCTCGAGTGCGTTCCGGTGGCGCTGGCAAAACGTATCACCGAGGCACTCTCTATTCCGGTCATCGGGATTGGCGCAGGCAATGTGACCGATGGTCAGATTCTGGTGATGCACGATGCGTTCGGCATTACCGGCGGCCACATTCCGAAATTCGCGAAGAATTTCCTCAGTACTGCGGGCGACATGCGCGCGGCGGTCAGGCAGTATATTGCCGAGGTTGAATCCGGTGTTTACCCGGGTGAAGAACACAGTTTCCATTAAGGAGTTCAGGTGTGCTAATCATTGAAACCCTCCCGCTGCTACGTCAGCATATCCGTCGCCTGCGACTGGAAGGAAAACGTATTGCCCTTGTTCCTACCATGGGCAATTTGCATGACGGCCATATGAAACTGGTCGACGAAGCCAGGGCCCGCGCTGATGTGGTCGTGGTGACTATTTTCGTCAACCCGATGCAGTTTGACCGGGCAGACGATCTGGCGCGTTACCCGCGTACTTTGCAGGAAGATTGCGAGAAGCTGAACAAACGCCACGTCGATTTTGTTTTCTCTCCGGCCCCCGAGGATATTTATCCACAAGGCACCGAAGAGGCAACCTACGTCGATGTCCCAGGCATATCGACCATGCTGGAGGGGGCAAGTCGTCCGGGTCACTTCCGTGGCGTCTCGACCATCGTCAGTAAGCTGTTTAATCTGGTGCAGCCCGATATCGCCTGCTTTGGCGAGAAGGATTACCAGCAGCTGGCGCTCATCCGCAAAATGGTTGCCGATATGGGTTACGACATTGAGATTGTCGGCGTGCCGATCGTGCGCGCAAAAGACGGTCTGGCATTGAGCTCCCGTAATGGCTACCTCACCGCGGAACAGCGCAAAATTGCCCCGGGCTTAAGCAAAGTCATGAACGCCATGGCAGAACAGCTTAAGGCGAAAGAGTTAACGCCTGAAGAGATCGTTGCCCTTGCCGAGCAGGCGTTGAACGATAAAGGCTTCCGTTCCGATGACGTGCAAATTCGCGATGCCGATACGCTTCTGCCCTTCACCGAGGCCAGCAAACGTGCGGTCATCCTGGTGGCAGCATGGCTGGGTCAGGCGCGTCTGATCGACAACAAAGTGGTTGAGCTGGCGGAGTAGACATCGACGTAACGTCGGGCAATACTGCGCTGATATTTTGCCAGGGGTTCCTCTCCCCTCCCCCTTCCCTCTCACCGGAGAGGGAGCGTATAAGAGTAAAGGTAACGTTATGATTCGCAAGATGCTGCAAGGCAAGCTTCACCGTGTCAAAGTGACGCAGGCAGACCTGCATTACGAGGGTTCCTGTGCGATTGACCAGGATTTCCTCGATGCGGCCGGGATTCTTGAAAATGAAGCCATTGATATCTGGAACGTGACGAACGGTAAACGCTTCGCCACGTACGCCATTGCGGCTGAACGCGGCTCTAAAATCATCTCCGTCAACGGTGCGGCTGCGCACTGTGCCGACGTGGGCGATATCGTGATTATCGCGAGCTTCGTCATGATGTCCGACGAAGAAGCACGCCGCTGGCAGCCTAAAGTGGCCTATTTTGACGGCGACAACGACATGAAACGGACGGCAAAAGCCATTCCGGTTCAGGTTGCCTGAGTGCTACCCCTGCGGCTGATTGCTGATCAGCCGCGACATGGTCTCCAGCGAATCCGTTCTTAAGATATACAGACGTTTCAATAAGAACGGATTATCCCCCGGCTTTACCTTCCCTTTGACCGTGGTCACCGCCAGATGGAAACCGGCATCGTTCGCCGCTTTCACTGCTTTATCATCGTAACCGCCAAACGGATAAGAAAGATAAAGGACATGCGGGTTAAATTGCGCCAGCGCCCGGCGTGAACGTTCAAAATCAAACAGCGTCACATGGTAGCTGCGGCTCAGTAAGATGGGGTGTTTGGCCCCGTCGACGCGATGCAAAAAATGCGTATGGGACTGGATATCAAAGACATCCTGAATGCCTTTGATCTCTGCCACGCTCATAAATTGCAGCGATTTAGGGTCCCACTTTTGCGCATGGCCTTTAATGCGTGACGAGATAATGAATGCCGTCGCCTGAAAACCGTACTCTTTCAAAATGGGGTAGGCGTAGCGGCTGACCGACTTCAGCCCATCGTCAAAGGTAATCACCACCGATTTGGCCGGCAGGTTCATTTTGTTACGGACATACCCTTCCAGCTGGTACATCGTCAGCGTGGTGTAACCCTGATCGCGCAGCCAGGCCATCTGGTTGTTAAAAGCCCGCACGCTGGTGGTGGTGGAGGTATGGCGAAAACGGGTGTTCTCTTCATCCCGCAGAATATGGTGATAGGTCAGTATCGGCAGCCCCTTGTCCTCCTGGGCATCCAGACTACTGATCCAGGCCAGGCGGTGACCAATACGTATTTGATACCAGGTCTGATTAAGCCGATCTTTTAATTTACTCAGAATGGGATAACGCAGGTTGGCACTGAGCGTTCCGAACGGCGCGCTGCCGCTGGAAGGAGCGTTGTAGACCGGCGTATCTTTCCAGGTGATAAGGTTTTGGTTACTCAGGGGCTTATTCAGATCGCCCAGATTATCCTGGACCCGCTGCTTGCCCTGCACTTTCTCCAGATGATCTTTATCGATAAATCCGGTACCAAAGCCAAAACGGAATTCATAATAATCTGCCGCCGTCGGCGCCACAGCAATAATTTGTCCGGCAAGAATATTGCCCACGTTAATGACGTTATTGCCCACCTGCGCCCAGATTGCCGCATCTTCAGTGGTTTGCATATATTGAGCAGGAAGCCCTTCCTGGCTTACCAGGCTGGCAGAAACACCGCCGGAGAAGAAGAGCAGAACGAGGAAAACAACACGAGTGAACATGGGATATTAATCGATGCGAAAAATCAGCGCTTATTGTAGCAAAAGCGCCATCAATACCAATGTTTAATTCTTATACAGATCATGCAACAAGACAAAAGGCGGGTTTTTCTGTTGCTGATGCCACAGGCTACTGACGCCCGGGATTTCCTGCCCGACTAACGTATCGCGAAATTCAGCGCTGTTAAGCGTTTCCCGAAGCGGGTACATCATTTCCAGTAAGCCATAATGAATGCCGGAGATGACTTCACAGTTGTCGTGTTTATGGCTTAATAATGCCGCCGCGCGATAAGGCGCTGCGCCCGACTTATCGGTCAAAAAGATCACCCCGTCGCCTGTGTCCGTTTGATGTAAGGCGTCGCACATCATACGGCTTAGCATGTTTGTACTCAGGCCGCGCCAGTAGTTGACCGCCTGGCATTGCGCCAGCGGGCCGAATTTCATTTCCAGACGATCCAGAATTTTTTGCGCTTCGTCATCATGACAGGTGATTACCCAGCCGAGCATAGTCTCTCTCCTTTGCAGGGGAGTAGTGTAGCGAGGGTAAGCCTGGGTGTCGGTGATTGCAGTCAAAGAAAAGCACCCGGCAGTGACAATACCGCCGGGTGAGAAGATTAGCTACGCAGCCCGCGTCCGCGCTGGATCAGATACCAGCACAGAATATAGAAAGCAATAATGAAGACAGCCAGCACCGCGACCGTGGTAAACAGCGGAACGTCGCTGATCCCCAGGAAGCCAAAACGGAAACCACTGATCATGTACACAATCGGGTTTAAGTGGGACAACGCCTGCCAGAACGGAGGCAGCAGCGTCAGGGAATAGAACACCCCACCCAGATAGGTCAGCGGCGTCAGGACAAAGGTCGGGATCAGGCTGATATCATCAAAGGTGGTGGCAAAGACCGCGTTCAAAAGACCTGCCAGCGAGAACAGCACAGCGGTCATCAGGAGCGTCAAGGCGACAAACAGCCATGAATGCACCTGGAACGGCACAAAGAACAGCGATATCGCGGTGACCAGAATCCCCACGCACAATGCCCTTGCCACGCCGCCGCCGACATACCCGGCAATGATGACATGCGTCGGGACGGGTGCCACCAGCAACTCCTCAATATTGCGCTGGAACTTCGCGCTGAAGAACGAGGATGCCACGTTAGCGTAGGCATTGGTGATCACCGCCATCATGATAAGGCCAGGTACAATAAACTGCATGTAGCTGAAGCCATGCATTTCACCAATGCGTGAGCCAATCAAATTACCGAAAATAATAAAGTAGAGCGTCATGGTGATCACCGGCGGCACCAGGGTCTGGACCCAGATGCGCATAAAACGGTTGATCTCTTTGGCCCAGATACTCTTCAGCGCCACCCAATAAAGATGCGTCATGCCTGCTCTCCTTGTTTATCGTTCACCAGAGAGACAAACAGCTCTTCCAGTCGGTTGGCTTTGTTACGCATACTCAGCACCTGAATTCCCTGGGCACTTAATTGCGAGAACACGCTGTTAATGCCCTGCTCGCGCAGCACTTCCACTTCCAGCGTGGAGGTGTCCACCAGACGATATTGATACCCTTCAAGCTTAGGCAGCGCGCTTTTAGCCGCCAGATCGAGGATAAAGGTTTCGGACTTCAGTTTTGAAAGCAGGTTTTTCATCGAGGTGTTTTCCACCAGCTCGCCGCGCTGAATAATCCCGATATTCCGGCAGAGCATTTCTGCCTCTTCGAGATAGTGCGTGGTAAGGATGATGGTGGTGCCTTTGTCGTTCAAATCCTTTAAAAAGCCCCACATTGAGCGACGAAGTTCAATATCGACACCCGCCGTCGGCTCATCAAGAATCAACAGTTTCGGCTCGTGCATCAGCGCACGGGCAATCATCAAACGGCGCTTCATCCCGCCGGACAACATCCGCGCGCGTTCGTCGCGCTTTTCCCACAGATCGAGCTGTTTTAAGTATTTTTCGCTGCGCTCCTGGGCCTCTTTTCGCTCCACACCATAGTAACCGGCCTGATTCACCACGATCTGCTGCACGGTCTCAAACGGGTTAAAGTTAAACTCTTGCGGTACCAGCCCGAGCTGCCGCTTGGCGTTCACGACATCTTTTTCCAGATCGTAACCAAACACCGACACCTTGCCGGATGATTTATTCACCAGAGAACTAATAATGCCGATGGTGGTGGATTTACCTGCGCCGTTTGGCCCCAGGAGGGCATAGAAGTCCCCCGCGTCGACTTTCAGGTCGATACCACGCAGCGCCTGAACGCCACCCGGGTAGACTTTTTTGAGCTGCTCAAGCTCCAGTGCGATAGTCATGAATTCAACTTACCTATAGTTCTGACACACGTTGTGTGGTTTCAATAAAAGCCCAGTTACCCTATATTAGCGCAACGCAATTACTCGGTTACAGGTCGTTAACCTCTATGAATGACATAGATACACTCATCAGCAACAATGCACTATGGTCAAAAATGCTGATAGAAGAGGATCCGGGATTTTTTGAAAAACTGGCGCAAGCGCAGAATCCACGCTTTTTATGGATTGGTTGCTCTGACAGCCGCGTCCCGGCAGAACGTCTAACCGGCCTTGAACCTGGCGAACTGTTCGTCCATCGTAACGTTGCTAACCTGGTCATTCATACCGACCTTAACTGCCTCTCTGTCGTCCAGTATGCAGTCGACGTCCTCGAAGTCGAACATATTATTATTTGCGGCCACTACGGCTGCGGCGGCGTACAGTCGGCCATTGATAATCTGGAGCTGGGTTTAATCGACAACTGGCTGCTGCACATTCGGGATATCTGGTTCAAACATAGCTCACTGCTGGGCGAAATGCCCCAGGAGCGCCGTCTTGATACCCTGTGCGAACTTAACGTCATGGAGCAGGTATATAACTTGGGCCATTCAACCATTATGCAGTCGGCCTGGAAACGCGGGCAAAAAGTGTCGGTTCACGGCTGGGCCTACGGCATTCATGACGGCTTGCTGCGCAATCTGGAAGTCACCGCCACCAACCGCGAAACCCTGGAACAGCGCTACCGTTCCGGGATTGCCAACCTTAAGCTCAAGCACGTTAATCATAAATAAAAGCCACGAGGTAAAAACAAAAAGGCAACGCAAGTTGCCTTTTTTAATGTTTGCCCCCTCTCCCTGTGGGAGAGGGACGGGGTGAGGGCATCAGGCCGCACATACTGAAACCAGCAGCCCCCCCCCCCGCCTTCATTACTCGTCCAGCAACACCACTTTGCCGACATACGGCAGATGGCGATAACGCTGGGCGTAATCAATGCCGTAACCCACCACGAATTCGTCCGGAATCGAGAACCCCACATACTCAACCGGCACGTCAACTTCACGACGCGACGGTTTATCCAGCAAGGTACAAATCGCCAGTGATTTGGGCGCACGCAGGCTCAGGATTTCGCGCACTTTAGAGAGCGTGTTGCCGGAGTCGATAATATCCTCAACGATCAACACATCTTTACCGCGAATATCTTCGTCCAGGTCTTTCAGAATTTTCACATCACGGGTGGTCGACATACCGCTGCCGTAGCTGGAGGCGGTCATAAAATCGACTTCATGGGACACCTGAACCTCACGGCACAGGTCAGCCATGAACATAAATGAGCCACGCAACAGTCCAACCAGCACCATATCGCTGCCGCTATCTTTGTAACGTTCGGTGATTTCACGACCTAATTCGGCGATACGCGCTTTGATCTCCGCTTCCGGGATCATCACTTCAACAGTATGTTTCATTTTACTAACCGTATGATTTTAAAACACTCTTCCAATACCGCAAGACCTGCTTCCGGCACTGAATCACAAGCAAAGCATTATACCAGCAAATACCTCCGCCTGGCGCATGCGTTGTTAAAAGCTCATTTTGTGATTCCGATCACACTTGTTAATACCTATAATTAATTGCTATCAAAATTTTAACAAAACTAAAGAGTAACTTTCTATGGCGGAAACATATCCTCAACGGTCGCGTTTGCTCGTGACCCTGACAGCGTTGTTCGCAGCTCTCTGCGGACTCTACCTGTTAATCGGCGGAGCCTGGTTAGTCGCAATCGGCGGCTCCTGGTATTATCCCATCGCAGGCCTGGTCATGCTTGGCGTGGCCTTTATGCTGTGGCGCGGAAAGCGTGCCGCCCTGTGGCTGTATGCAGCATTTCTTCTCGCTACCATGGTGTGGGGTGTCTGGGAGGTCGGCTTCGACTTCTGGGCGCTGACGCCACGCAGCGACATCATCGTCTTCTTCGGCGTCTGGCTGATTTTGCCCTTCGTCTGGCGTCGACTCCTTGTCCCATCCAACGGTGCCGTAGCGGCGCTGGTTGTCGCGCTGTTGATCAGCGGCGGCATGCTCACCTGGGCAGGCTTTAACGACCCGCAGGAAGTGAACGGTACCCTGAGTGCAGAGTCCACGCCGGCAGCGGCCATTTCAGATGTCCCTGACGCTGACTGGCCTGCCTATGGGCGTAACCAGGAAGGTCAACGTTTCTCTCCGCTGAAGCAGATCAACGCCGACAACGTGAAGAACCTGAAAGAGGCTTGGGTATTCCGTACGGGTGACCTGCCAACCGCAAACGATCCGGGTGAACTGACCAACGAAGTGACCCCTATCAAAGTGGGCAACATGCTTTATCTGTGTACGGCGCACCAGCGTCTGTTCGCGCTTGACGCGGCCACCGGTAAAGAGAAATGGCACTTCGACCCGCAACTGAACTCCAACCCGACGTTCCAGCACGTGACCTGCCGTGGTGTCTCTTACCACGAAGCGCGTGCTGATAATGCGAGCCCTGAAGTCATTGCCGACTGTCCTCGCCGCATCATGCTGCCGGTAAACGATGGCCGCCTGTTCGCGATCAATGCCGAAACCGGTAAGCTGTGTGAGACCTTTGCCAACAAAGGTATCCTGAATCTGCAGACCAACATGCCGGACACCACGCCGGGTCTGTATGAGCCAACCTCACCGCCGATCATTACCGATAAAACTATCGTCATTGCCGGCTCGGTCACCGATAACTTCTCTACCCGTGAAACCTCGGGCGTGATCCGTGGCTTTGACGTGAACACCGGTAAACTGCTGTGGGCCTTCGACCCGGGCGCGAAAGATCCGAACGCGATCCCATCGGACGAACACACCTTTACCTTCAACTCACCTAACTCCTGGGCACCGGCGGCGTATGACGCGAAGCTGGACCTGGTCTACCTGCCGATGGGTGTGACCACACCGGATATCTGGGGTGGGAACCGCACGCCTGAGCAGGAGCGTTTTGCCAGCTCTATCGTGGCGCTGAACGCGACCACCGGTAAACTGGCGTGGAGCTACCAGACCGTTCACCACGATCTGTGGGATATGGACATGCCGTCCCAGCCAACGCTGGCTGACATTACCGTTAACGGCAAAACCGTTCCGGTCATTTATGCCCCGGCGAAAACGGGCAACATCTTTGTGCTGGATCGCAGCAACGGTAAGCTGGTTGTTCCGGCACCAGAAAAACCCGTTCCGCAGGGCGCTGCCAAAGGCGACTATGTCACCAAAACACAGCCATTCTCTGACCTGAGCTTCCGTCCGAAGAAAGACCTGAGCGGTGCAGACATGTGGGGCGCCACGATGTTTGACCAGCTGGTCTGCCGTGTGATGTTCCATCAGCTGCGCTATGAAGGCATCTTTACCCCGCCGTCAGAGCAAGGCACGCTGGTCTTCCCGGGTAACCTGGGGATGTTTGAATGGGGCGGTATTTCGGTTGATCCAAACCGTCAGGTGGCCATTGCCAACCCGATGGCGCTGCCGTTTGTCTCTAAGCTGATCCCACGTGGTCCGGGTAACCCAATGGAACCACCGAAGGATGCAAAAGGTTCCGGTACCGAAGCGGGTATTCAGCCGCAGTATGGCGTACCGTTTGGCGTGACGCTGAATCCGTTCCTTTCACCGTTTGGCTTGCCGTGTAAACAGCCTGCCTGGGGTTATATCGCAGCAACGGATCTGAAAACCAATGAAGTGGTCTGGAAGAAACGTATTGGTACGCCGCAGGATAGCATGCCATTCCCGATGCCTGTTCCCGTGCCGTTCAACATGGGTATGCCAATGCTGGGTGGCCCAATCTCTACCGCCGGTAATGTGCTGTTCATCGCGGCAACCGCAGATAACTATCTGCGCGCGTACAACATGACCAACGGTGAGAAACTGTGGCAAGGCCGTCTGCCAGCAGGTGGACAAGCGACGCCAATGACCTATGAAGTGAATGGCAAACAGTACGTTGTCATCTCTGCCGGTGGTCATGGTTCGTTTGGGACAAAGATGGGCGATTATATTGTCGCGTACGCTTTACCTGACGATTCAAAATAAAAAGCAAAACGGCAACCTCGGTTGCCGTTTTTAGTCTTTGCCCCCTCTCCCCGTGGGAGAGGGCCGGGGTGAGGACATCAGACCTCACAGGGTCTTCGCAAAACGGCAACCTCGGTTGCCGTTTTTGTCTTTCCCCCTCTCCCCGTGGGAGAGGGCTGGGGTGAGGGCATCACACCGCACTGGGTCTACGCAAAACGGCAACCTCGGTTGCCGTTTTTGTCTTTCCCCCTCTCCCCGTGGGAGAGGGCCGGAGTGAGAGCATCAGACCGCACAGGGTCTTCGCAAAACGGCAACCTCGGTTGCCGTTTTTGTCTTTCCCCCTCTCCCGTGGGAGAGGGCTGGGGTGAGAGCATCAGACCGCACAGGGTCTTCGCAAAACGGCAACCTCGGTTGCCGTTTTTGTCTTTCCCCCTCTCCCTGTGGGAGAGGGCCGGGGTGAGGGCATCAGACCGCACTGGGTCTACGCAAAACGGCAACCTCGGTTGCCGTTTTTGTCTTTCCCCCTCTCCCCGTGGGAGAGGGTCGGGGTGAGGGCATCACACCGCACAGGACTAAACCGTGAACCCCAGCATCATCCCCGTATCTTCATGTTCCAGCAGGTGGCAGTGCGCCATGTAGGCAAACTCCTTCGGTGCGTCATGGTCAAACTTCACCAGCACCTCACTGATGCCGCCTTCCACGCGTACCGTATCTTTCCAGCCGGTACGATGAGCCGCAGGTGCGTTGCCGTTTTCAGATAAAATGCGGAACTGCGTCCCGTGGATATGGAACGGATGCAGCATCATGTCGCCTTCGCCCGAAATCACCCAGCGTTCAAATTGCCCTTTCGTCGCAGCAAACATCGGCGTGTTCATATCAAACGCCTTGCCGTTAATCCGGTTAGCATTGTGGAAATCAAATCCATGCCCGCCGTGATTCATGCCGCCCATTTTACCGTGGTCCATATTCATATGGCCCATCATATTTCCATGGTGCATCCCCGCCATCGCCTGGTCGCCGTATTTTTTCATAAGCGCCTGCATGCCCATCATATCGAGCATCGGATCCATAGAAAGCTGCAGATTCCGCTGCGTTAATCCTTCAAGCGTGGGGAGCGCAGGAAGGGTCGCCAGCGTATCGGGCATCTCACCCGAGGCAGTGACCAGCAGCGGCTGAATGCGCAGCACCGGATGCGGTTTATCGAACGGTGCGACGGCCATCCCCATCTGGCTGACCGGAAGCGTGACGAGATCAAACGCTTTGCCGTCACTGATATCCACCAGCACCTCGAAACGCTCGCCCATCAGCATCGGCAGTTCATTCACCTTCACCGGCTCAGCCAGCAGCCCGCCGTCGCTCGCAATCACGTACATCGGACGCCGATCGCTGGTGGCAAAATTGAGCGAGCGCGCGTTACAGCCATTGAGCAGGCGCAGGCGCAACCAGCCCTTCGGTGCCGCGTGCTGCGGGTAAAGGGCACCATTGGTCAACAGCGTATCGCCAAACCAGCCTACCGCGGCGCTCATGACGTCCAGCTGATAATCGATTTGTCCGTCCGCCGTGAATTTTTTGTCCTGAACGATAACCGGGACGTCGTCAATCCCCCACTGTTTCGGCAGACGCAGCAGACGGCTTTCATCGTCTTCAATCAGCACCAGGCCAGCCAGCCCCATCGCCACCTGATGACCCGTCTTACCGTGCTGATGTGGATGGAACCAGCAGGTGGCCGCACGCTGATCCGGCGTAAAGGTTACCGAGCGTTTAGCGCCCGGGTGGATGACCCCTTGCGGACCGCCATCCACCTCACCGGGCACTTCAAGACCGTGCCAGTGCAGCGTGGTTTCATCCTTCAGGGTATTGTGAATATCAACCGTTACCGCCTTGCCACGGGAGAGCTTTAACGCCGGTCCCAGCAGATTACCGTTGTAACCCCAGGTCGTGGCGCGATGAGGGCCAAACGCGCTGGTCCCCGCCTGAACCACCAGTTGAATGCGGCTTCGCGCATCAGCCGTTAGCAGCTCCGGGATCGGCAGCGTCGGCCTGTCGGCAGCAAAAACGGCACGGCTCCAGAGCGGTAATGCGCTGGCCGCACCCAGTACGGCTGAATATTTCAAAAAATCACGGCGTTGCATGTTCATTCCTTTTTTCGTGCAGGCGATATTTTGAGCTTAAACCCTCCCCTAACCGGAAGGTCAAGTGAAGCCGTAATAATAAATATCGTCGCCCTGGCATCAAGTATGCTAACGTTAATTTTCCGTGATGCAGTGGTAGAAGCAATGAAGACGTTTTTCAGGACAATTTTGTTCGGCAGCCTGGTGGCTATGAGTGCGAACAGTTATGCGCTGAGTGAAAATGAAGCCGAAGATATGGCCGATTTAACGGCGGTTTTTGTATTCCTGAAGAATGATTGCGGTTACCAGAATTTACCCAATGGGCAGATTCGTCGCGCACTGGTCTTTTTTGCCCAGCAGAACCAATGGGATCTCAGCAACTACGATAGCTTTGACATGAAGGCGCTCGGAGAAGACAGCTACCGCGACTTAAGCGGCATTGGTATTCCTGTCGCGAAAAAATGCAAAGCACTGGCCCGCGATTCGCTGAGCCTGCTCGCCTACGTTAAGTAACCTTCCCGACGCCCCTTTGTTGAAATGATGACCGTGCATGCGCGGTCGTTGTTGGCTATGATGTTGCGCCTGTTTTGCATGGGTGTAACGGATGTTAACGAAGGAGGAGTCAGCCGATGACCGATAACACAGTGTGGCATGAAACGCTGCATGACCAGTTTGGTCAGTACTTTGCCGTTGATAACGTGCTTTATCACGAAAAAACCGACCACCAGGATCTGATCATTTTCGAGAATGCCGCTTTTGGCCGCGTCATGGCGCTGGATGGCGTGGTGCAAACCACCGAGCGGGATGAGTTTATCTATCACGAAATGATGACCCACGTGCCGCTGCTGGCGCATGGACACGCAAAACACGTGTTGATTATCGGAGGTGGCGATGGCGCTATGCTTCGTGAAGTTTCCCGTCACCACTCTATCGAAACCATCACCATGGTGGAGATCGATGCGGGCGTGGTCTCATTTTGCCGCCAGTATCTGCCCAACCACAACGCTGGAAGCTACGACGATCCGCGCTTTAAGCTGGTGATCGACGATGGCGTCAACTTCGTTAACCAGACCGATCTAACCTTTGATGTGATCATTTCCGACTGCACCGATCCTATCGGTCCGGGCGCTACGCTGTTCACCTCCTCTTTCTACGAAGGCTGCAAGCGCTGCCTGAATCCCGGCGGGATTTTCGTTGCGCAGAACGGCGTCTGCTTCCTGCAGCAGGATGAAGCCATCGACAGCCATCGCAAACTCAGCCACTATTTTACTGATGTCAGCTTTTATCAGGCGGCAATACCGACCTATTACGGCGGCATCATGACGTTTGCCTGGGCGAGTGATAACGACGCGCTGCGCCATCTCTCCAGTGAAATTATTGCCGCACGCTTTCACCAGCTCGGTCTGAAATGCCGTTATTACAATCCCGCCGTGCATACGGCAGCCTTTGCCTTGCCGCAATATCTGCAAGATGCCCTGTCCTCTAAGGAGGTGAGCTAAATTGAAAAAGCTGAAACTGCATGGCTTTAATAATCTGACCAAAAGCCTGAGTTTTTGTATCTACGATATCTGCTACGTTAAAACAGCAGAAGAGCGCGATGGTTATATCGCCTATATCGATGAACTCTACAACGCCAATCGCCTGACCGAGATATTGTCGGAGACCTGTTCTATTATCGGGGCCAATATCCTGAACATTGCGCGTCAGGACTATGAGCCGCAGGGCGCAAGCGTCACGATCCTGGTCAGTGAGGAGCCGGTTGAGGCTCACCTGATTGACCCCACAGAACATCCGGGTCCGCTGCCTGAAGCGGTGGTCGCCCACCTGGATAAGAGCCATATCTGCGTTCACACCTATCCAGAAAGCCATCCGGAAGGGGGCCTGTGTACCTTCCGTGCAGATATCGAAGTCTCTACCTGCGGCGTCATCTCTCCCCTCAATGCCCTGAATTATCTCATTCATCAGCTTGAGTCGGACATTGTGACCGTAGACTATCGCGTACGCGGCTTCACCCGTGATATCAACGGCATGAAACACTTTATCGATCATGAGATTAACTCTATTCAGAACTTCATGTCCCAGGACATGAAAGCGCTGTATGACATGATGGATGTGAACGTGTATCAGGAAAATATCTTCCATACCAAGATGATGCTGAAAGAGTTCGACCTGAAGCACTACATGTTCCACACCCAGCCGGAAGATTTGAGCGAAGATGAGCGAAAGGTCATCACCGACCTGCTCTGGAAAGAGATGCGCGAAATCTACTACGGCCGAAATATTCCAGCCGTGTAAACTGCGCCCGGAGCACGGAGGCTCCGACATTTACTTCTGCTGCATGAATTCGCGGTAAGCGGCCACCACCTGTAAAAAGTCTTCAACGCCACACAACGAGAAGCTCTCTTCGTCGTAGTAGCTCATACCCTCTTCCATCTCATCGCCCGAGATTTCAAGCTGGTTAGCGCGCACCATGACCTCTTCACCGTCCATCCACAGGGTATATTCATGCCCGATACGCTGCCAGGAACGCTCGCTCCCTTTCACCGTACGCGCCACCTGCTCCACTTCATCCAGTAACGCGGTGTTCTCTTTCACCTCTTCGTTAAACCAGTGTCCCACTACTTCGTGGCCCATCGACATACGCACCTTCACCACACCGGTGATGTCGCGCAGAAATTCGTAATCCATTGTATTGTCCTCTGCAAAGCCATTAGCGTAATTATCGCAGCAGCGAGGAAGAAAAAAAGCGTGGGAGGCGGGAGGAATGAAAATAAAAAGGTGAGAGCAAGACCCTGCGGCCTGATGTCCTCACCCCGTCCCTCTCCCAGGGGAGAGGGTGAAAAACGCAAAACCGCCTCCACGGAGACGGTTTTTCAGTTTATACCGCCGTCTGGAAGATAACGCCGTCCGCTTTCTCGGTGTACTGATCCAGCTTGTCGAAGTTCAGATAACGATAGGTATCCACCGCCGTCTTATCAACCTGTGCAACGAAGGTCTGATACTCTTCCGGCGTTGGCAGTTTACCAATCAGCGCCGCAACCGCCGCCAGCTCCGCAGAGGCCAGGAAGACGTTCGCCCCGGTCCCTAAACGGTTCGGGAAGTTACGCGTCGAGGTCGACACCACCGTTGAGCCATCCGCCACGCGTGCCTGGTTACCCATACACAGTGAACAGCCCGGGATTTCGATACGTGCGCCGCTCTTACCAAAGATGCTGTAATAGCCTTCTTCAGTCAGCTGAGCTGCGTCCATACGCGTAGGTGGTGCAACCCACAGACGGGTCGGCAGTTGGCCTTTGTGGCTGTCGAGCAGTTTACCCGCCGCACGGAAGTGGCCAATGTTGGTCATGCAGGAGCCGATAAAGACTTCATCGATTTTCTCCCCTGCTACATCAGACAACAGGCGCGCATCGTCCGGATCGTTTGGTGCGCACAGGATCGGCTCTTTGATATCCGCCAGATCGATGTCGATCACCGCCGCGTATTCCGCGTCAGCATCGGCTTCCAGCAGTTGTGGATCCGCCAGCCATTTTTCCATGCCCTGGATACGGCGCTCAAGCGTACGACGATCGCCGTAACCTTCGGCAATCATCCACTTCAGCAGCACGATGTTAGAGCTCAGATACTCTACAATCGGCGCTTCGTTCAGCTTGATGGTACAGCCTGCCGCAGAACGTTCAGCAGAGGCATCGGTCAGTTCAAACGCCTGCTCGACTTTGAGATCCGGCAGACCTTCAATTTCCAGGATACGGCCAGAGAAGATGTTTTTCTTCCCTTTCTTCTCAACGGTCAGCAGCCCTTGTTTGATGGCATACAGCGGGATCGCATGCACCAGGTCACGCAAGGTGATCCCCGGCTGCATTTTCCCTTTGAAGCGCACCAGCACCGATTCAGGCATATCCAGCGGCATCACACCGGTCGCAGCGGCAAATGCCACCAGACCTGAGCCTGCCGGGAAGGAGATCCCAATCGGGAAACGGGTATGGGAGTCACCGCCGGTACCCACCGTATCAGGCAGCAGCATGCGGTTCAGCCACGAGTGGATGACACCATCGCCCGGACGCAGAGAGACACCGCCACGGTTCATGATGAAATCGGGCAGCGTGTGGTGGGTGGTCACATCGACCGGCTTTGGATACGCCGCGGTGTGGCAGAAGGACTGCATCACCAGATCGGATGAGAAGCCCAGGCACGCCAGGTCTTTCAGTTCATCACGAGTCATAGGACCGGTGGTGTCCTGAGAACCCACGGAGGTCATCTTAGGTTCGCAGTACGCACCTGGACGCACGCCGGTGACGCCACACGCCCGGCCGACCATTTTCTGTGCCAGGGAGTAACCACGGCTGCTTTCCGCCACGTCTTTTGCCTGACGGAACACATCTGAGTGTGGCAGACCGAGCGCTTCGCGCGCGCGGGTAGTCAGACCACGGCCGATAATCAACGGTATACGACCACCAGCACGCACTTCGTCAATCAGCACGTCGGTTTTCAGCTCAAAGCTGGCCAGCAGTTCGTTGGTTTCGTGGTTACGCACTTCGCCTTTAAACGGGTACACGTCAATCACGTCACCCATGTTCAGGTTGTTCACGTCCACTTCAATGGGCAACGCACCCGCATCTTCCATGGTGTTGAAGAAGATTGGCGCAATTTTGCCGCCGAGCACCAGACCACCACCACGCTTGTTTGGTACATGAGGGATATCATCACCCATAAACCACAGTACGGAGTTGGTCGCAGATTTACGCGACGAACCGGTACCCACCACGTCGCCGACGTAGGCCAGCGGGAAACCTTTTTGCTGCAAGGCCTCAATCTGTTTGATCGGGCCCACGCTGCCAGGCTGATCTGGCTCGATACCTTCACGGGCGTTTTTCAGCATCGCCAGCGCATGCAGAGGGATATCCGGGCGAGACCATGCATCCGGTGCGGGAGACAGGTCATCGGTATTGGTTTCACCCGTTACTTTGAAAACGGTCACGGTGATTTTATCAGCCAGGGCTGGACGGTTCAGGAACCATTCAGCATCAGCCCAGGACTGCATCACCTGCTTCGCGTAGACGTTGCCCGCTTTGGCTTTTTCTTCCACATCGTAGAAGTTATCAAACATCAGCAGCGTCGAGGAGAGCGCTTTCGCGGCAATCGGTGCCAGCGTATCGTTATCCAGTGCGTCAATCAGCGGATGAATGTTGTAACCACCCTGCATGGTACCGAGCAGTTCAATCGCTTTTTCAGGAGTAACCAGTGGAGAGGTCGCTTCGCCTTTGGCAATGGCAGCAAGGAATCCGGCTTTTACGTAGGCAGCTTCATCTACGCCAGGCGGTACACGGTTGATCAACAGATCTAACAGGAATTCTTCTTCGCCCTTAGGCGGGTTCTTCAGCAGCTCGACGAGCGCGGCCATTTGGGTTGCATCTAAAGGTTTGGGTACAATTCCCTCGGCGGCACGTTCTGCTACGTGCTTACGGTATTCTTCTAGCACGACGGTTCTCCTCGCTCTCATTGTCATATTGCGGCATACACGTTGTGTATTGGGCGGTTCTCTTCACGCTCCTGTGAGACAGCAGTTTAGTAGGGTAAATGCCCGATACCGCGTCGGGCAGCATAGCAGGATTTCTGCACAGTGTTAATCCGTTTACAAAAAAGCAACATTAAATAATTTGCTGAATCGTTAAGCATGGTGTAGCGAGGAGCGAAATGATTTTCAGGCACAAAAAAACCGCCAAACGGCGGTTATTTTGTTGCCTTGCGGTGGTAGCACACCGGGCTGGCAGATTTGCGGCAAAACCCCAACACCGCGAATTCTGCCCTCCTTCATATCGGCTTGCAAGAGCGGCCTTCTGAAATTTTCGGTGTCTTTTCCAGCAGCAATTATAATTTGTGTCATAAATGCTCACACTCTTTATCCGGACATACAGGACGATTCCCAAGAAAAGTCAAAACCGCAAAACACGCCAGAATATACTCGCAAACGTGTAAAGCGCCATTTGGTACTGCTTTCGTTGGAGTTACAATATGAAGTTGCCTTTTAAGCCACATCTGCTGGTCCTTCTGTGCAGTGCCGGGCTGCTCGCCGCCTCTGGCGTGCTGTATGTTAAAAGCCGTGCACCGGAAACCATTACGACCCCGCCACCGGCCCCTACAGCTGCTGTCGCCCCGGCGCCCGCGGCGCCACTTGCCCCTGTTGTCAACGCCTACACCGCCGAGCAAATCGATCAGTGGACCGCGCCCGTGGCCCTCTATCCCGACGCGTTACTCTCGCAAATACTGATGGCATCCACCTACCCTTCTAACGTCATTCAGGCTGCGCAGTGGTCAAAAGATAATCCGAAGATGCAGGGTGACGAGGCGCTGAAGGCCGTTGCCGATCAGCCGTGGGATCCCAGCGTCAAATCGCTGGTCGCCTTTCCTCAGTTGATGTCATTGATGGGGGGAAATCCCCAGTGGATCCAGAATCTGGGCGATGCATTCCTCGCGCAACCGAAAGATGTGATGGACTCCGTTCAACGATTGCGCCTGCTGGCGCAGAAAACGGGAGCACTACAATCGACACCGCAACAAACGGTGACCACAGAGACAAAACCGGTACCGGCCCCTGCCGCGTCTCAGACCAGCACAACAACCGCTGCCGCACCGGCCAATCCTACGGTCATTAAAATCGAATCTGCCGACCCGCAGGTCGTTTATGTCCCGACCTATAATCCGAATACGGTCTACGGCACCTGGCCCAGTACCAGCTATCCGCCGGTCTATTTACCGCCCACACCCGGCGAGCAGTTCACCGACAGTCTGGTGAAAGGACTCGGCTTTAGCCTCGGCGTGGCTACAACCTACGCTATCTTCAGTAACATCGACTGGGATGACGATGATGACTGGGATCACCATCATGACGACGACTGGGATCATCGCGGCGGCTATAACCGCAACGGTGATAACAACATCAATATTAACGTCGATAACTTCAATAAAATCAGTGGACAGCGCCTGACGGATACCAATCGTCACTGGCAACACAACCCCGCATACCGTGAAGGGGTCCCCTATCCAACGAATCAACTGAACACCCGTTTTCACGCCACAAACACGGCGACGGGGCTGAGTGCGACCCAGCAAAAGCCGGTGAATCGCGACAATCAACGCCAGGCTGCGTTGACGCAGATGGAAAAATCCACAGGAAAAAACCTGTCTCAAACAGCGCGCCCAGGAACTAAAGATGCGCAGCGCCAGGCCTCTCAGCAGCAGTTAAAGCAGATTTCTCAGCGTAATAACTACCGGGGTTACGATAGCGAACCGAGAGCGGCGAAACGAACGGCCACCCAGCCACGTGAAAACCGTCAGGTCAGTACGGCAAAACAAGAGAAGCGGGTAACGCAGACGGCACAACACCGGGAGGCTCAGCAGCGCCCTCGTCAGCCCCGTGCCAATGCATTAAGCGGAAATGACAGCCGCTCGGCCAACTGGCAAGCACAGCAGCAACGTGGCTCGCAGAGCCGTCAGATGGCAACGCGCCACCAAAATCCACCGCAGCGACAAATGCCTGCGGGTCGAACTGAACACCGCGAATTACGCCATCGCTAAGGGAACCGACATGAAGAGTAACGTAGTCAGTGGAATACTGTTGTTTATGGTCTCGACCCTTGCTTTTGCTCAACAGCATTTCACCACGCCAGAACAGGCAACCAAAGCGCTAGCCACCGCGATAGGGGAACAAAACGAGGGGGCGATGGCGGAATTGCTGGGCGATAACTGGCGCGAATTCCTGCCGCCGGAAGGTGTCGACCCTGAAGCGGTTGCACGTTTTTTACGCGACTGGAAAGTGAGCCATCGTACGGTAACCGAGGGTGACGTCGCCCATTTGCTGGTGGGCGATAACCAGTGGCAATTACCCATTCCTGTTGTGAAAACCGCGTCCGGCTGGCAGTTTGATATGCAGAAGGCAGCCGATGAGATCCTGACCCGTGAAATTGGCCGCAATGAACTTGCCGCGATTGCCGCGCTGCATGCCTACGTGGATGCACAGGAAAGCTATTACGCCATGAACCAGCATTATGCGCAGAAGATTGTCAGCTCAGAAGGTAAAAAAGATGGCCTTTACTGGCCTATTGCGCCCGGCGAAGCACCCAGCCCATTGGGTCCGGCTTTCAGCCCTACGGTGCCAGGTACAGGCTATCACGGCTATCGTTTCCGTATTCTGCCAGACAATGATAAGGGATTTGCGATGATCGCCTGGCCCGTCAGTTACGGTCAGACGGGCGTGATGACTTTTATCATCAATCAGGACGATACCGTATATCAAATGGACATGGGGAAGGAGTCTGAGCAGGCCGTTCAGGCAGTGACCCGCTTTCATCCGGATGAACACTGGCAGGCAGTGACACAATAAAAAAAAGCCGCTCAGTGAGCGGCTTTTTCATCAGCTAAAGAATTACTTCTTCTTCGCTTTTGCGTTCGGCAGATCGGTGATGCTACCTTCGAATACTTCAGCTGCCAGACCCACAGACTCATGCAGAGTCGGGTGAGCGTGGATGGTCAGCGCGATGTCTTCGGCGTCACAACCCATTTCGATCGCCAGACCGATTTCACCTAACAGCTCGCCGCCGTTAGTCCCGACAATCGCACCACCGATGACACGGTGAGTCTCTTTATCGAAGATCAGTTTGGTCACGCCGTCGGCGCAATCAGAGGCGATAGCACGGCCAGAAGCAGCCCACGGGAAGGTGGCGGTCTCATAGCTGATGCCTTTTTCTTTCGCTTCTTTCTCGGTCAGACCAACCCAGGCAACTTCTGGTTCAGTGTACGCGATAGATGGGATCACTTTCGGATCGAAGTAGTGCTTCATGCCCGCGATAACTTCAGCGGCAACGTGACCTTCGTGAACACCTTTGTGCGCCAGCATTGGCTGACCGACGATATCGCCGATAGCAAAGATGTGCGGCACGTTGGTGCGCAGCTGTTTGTCCACACGGATAAAGCCGCGATCGTCAACTTCAACGCCCGCTGCACCTGCTTCCAGGTTTTTACCGTTCGGTACACGGCCAATGGCGACCAATACGGCGTCGTAACGCTGCGCTTCGCCAGGAGCTTTTTTGCCTTCCATGGAAACGTAAATACCGTCTTCTTTCGCTTCAACGGCGGTTACTTTGGTTTCCAGCATCAGGTTAAATTTCTTGCTGATGCGTTTGGTGAAGACTTTAACGATGTCTTTATCGGCAGCCGGGATCACCTGGTCGAACATCTCAACCACGTCAATCTCTGAACCCAGCGCATGATAAACGGTTGCCATTTCCAGACCGATAATACCCCCGCCCATAACAAGCAGACGTTTTGGTACTTCTTTCAGCTCCAGCGCATCGGTGGAATCCCAAACGCGTGGATCTTCATGTGGAATGAATGGCAGTTCGATCGGACGGGAACCCGCCGCGATAATAGCGTTGTCGAAGTTGATGACGGTTTTGCCGTTTTCGCCTTCAACTTCCAGGGTGTTAGCCCCGGTAAATTTACCCAGACCGTTAACCACTTTCACTTTACGGCCTTTGGCCATACCCGCCAGACCACCGGTCAGCTGAGTGATCACTTTCTCTTTCCAGGTACGAATTTTGTCGATATCGGTTTTCGGCTCGCCGAAGACGATACCGTGATCGGCCAGAGCTTTGGCTTCTTCGATAACTTTAGCAACGTGCAGCAGTGCTTTAGAAGGGATACAGCCGACGTTCAGACAAACACCACCGAGGGTGTTGTAACGTTCTACGATAACGGTTTCCAGACCTAAATCAGCGCAACGGAAGGCTGCAGAGTAACCTGCGGGACCTGCCCCAAGTACCACGACCTGAGTTTTGATTTCAGTACTCATCATGACCTCTTATTGATTTCCGGCGGTCCAGGTACTTGTCGCCCTTCATCCACCGGGACGTTCTATCCGCCCGTATTTTACAAAATTGTTAACAATTTTGAAACAACAAACGGCTCATGAATTCTCGCTTTCGCCAATAACCTCACAGAAAGCATGAGATTACCAGAAAAAAAGCCGGCCGAGTGGCCGGCTTTTCCATTACATCACCAGGCGGCGAATGTCGCTCAGTGTGTTGTTGATGATGGTGATAAAGCGCGCACCATCAGCACCGTCGATCACGCGGTGGTCGAAGGAGAGAGAGATTGGCATCATCAGACGCGGCACAAACTCTTTACCATTCCATACCGGTTCCATCGCCGACTTGGACACACCGAGGATAGCCACTTCCGGCGCGTTAACAATCGGTGCGAAGTGGGTAGTACCCAGGCCGCCGATGCTGGAGATAGTGAAGCAGCCGCCCTGCATTTCGCCGGCCGTCAGCTTACCATCACGCGCTTTTTTGGAGATGGTGGTCAGTTCACGGGACAGCTCAGTGATGCTCTTCTTGTTCACGTCTTTAAAGACCGGAACAACCAGACCATTTGGCGTATCAACCGCAACACCGATGTTGATGTATTTCTTCAGCGTCAGACGCTGCGCATCTTCAGACAGTGAACTGTTGAAACGTGGCATCTGCTCAAGCGCCGCCGCAACGGCTTTCATGATGAAGACCACTGGGGTGAATTTCACGTCCAGTTTACGCTTCTCAGCTTCGGCGTTCTGCTGTTTACGGAACGCTTCCAGGTCAGTGATGTCGGTTTTGTCGAAGTGCGTAACGTGCGGGATCATCACCCAGTTACGGCTCAGGTTCGCACCAGAGATTTTCTGGATACGGCCCAGTTCCACTTCTTCCACTTCACCAAACTTGCTGAAGTCCACTTTTGGCCATGGCAGCATGCCCGGGATACCGCCACCAGCGGCTGCAGTTGGTGCAGCTTCGGCGCGTTTCACCGCGTCTTTCACGTAGGTCTGAACGTCTTCGCGCAGGATACGACCTTTACGGCCCGTCCCTTTTACTTTCGCCAGATTCACACCGAATTCGCGCGCCAGGCGACGAATCAGTGGCGTTGCGTGGACGTAAGCGTCGTTTTCAGCGAACTCAGATTTGCCTTCTGCTTTAGCAGCAGGGGCAGCAGCAGGTTTCGCCTTCTCCGCCGGTGCAGCAGCAGGTGCTGGCGCAGCAGCCGGAGCCGCAGCAGGCGCAGCGCCTTCCACTTCGAAGACCATGATCAGAGAGCCGGTAGACACTTTGTCGCCGGTGCTGATTTTGATCTCTTTAACGGTACCCGCGAACGGCGCAGGGACTTCCATGGACGCTTTGTCGCCTTCCACGGTGATCAGTGACTGTTCAGCGGCAACTTTGTCGCCGACTTTGACCATCACTTCAGTCACTTCAACTTCGTCACCGCCGATATCGGGTACGTTCACGTCTTTTGCGCCACCTGCAGCAGCTTGCGCCGGAGCAGCAGCCTGTGCAGGCGCGGCAGCAGGTGCAGCACCCGCCACCTCAAAGACCATGATCAGTGAGCCAGTAGACACTTTGTCACCGGTGTTGATCTTGATCTCTTTAACCGTACCCGCGAACGGTGCCGGCACTTCCATAGAGGCTTTGTCGCCTTCTACGGTGATCAGCGACTGTTCTGCTTCGACGGTGTCGCCCACTTTAACCATGATTTCGGTCACTTCGACTTCATCGCCGCCGATGTCAGGCACGTTGACTTCTTTTGCCGCAGAGGCTGCGGGTGCAGCGGCCGCCGGAGCCGCTTCTTTCTTCTCTTCTGCCTGAGCAGGTGCAGCATCAGCTGCACCGTCGGCGGAATCGAAAATCATGATCAGTTTACCGGTCTCAGTTTTGTCGCCGACAGAGACTTTGATCTCTTTAACAACGCCAGCCTGAGGAGACGGAACTTCCATAGAGGCTTTGTCGCCTTCCACGGTGATCAGCGACTGTTCTGCTTCTACTTTGTCGCCCACTTTGACCAGGATTTCGGTGATTTCAACTTCATCAGCCCCGATGTCCGGTACATTGATTTCGATAGCCATTATTCTTTTACCTCTTACGCCAGACGCGGGTTAACTTTATCTGCATCGATGTTGAATTTGGTGATTGCATCCGCAACCACTTTCTTATCGATTTCGCCACGTTTAGCCAGTTCGCCCAGTGCTGCAACAACCACGTAAGACGCATCCACTTCGAAGTGGTGACGCAGGTTTTCGCGGCTGTCAGAACGACCGAAGCCGTCGGTACCCAGTACGCGGTAATCGTCAGCCGGTACGTAAGTACGAACCTGCTCAGCGAACAGTTTCATATAGTCAGTAGAAGCGACCGCTGGAGCGTCGTTCATCACCTGAGCGATGTACGGAACGCGCGGCGTTTCCATTGGGTGCAGCATGTTCCAGCGCTCACAATCCTGGCCATCACGCGCCAGTTCAGTGAAGGAGGTCACGCTGTATACGTCGGAACCGACGCCGTAGTCTTTCGCCAGAATCTGTGCTGCTTCACGCACGTGACGCAGGATAGAACCGGAGCCCAACAGCTGAACTTTGCCTTTGCTACCTTCAACGGTTTCGAGTTTGTAGATACCTTTACGGATACCTTCCTCGGCACCTGCTGGCATAGCCGGCATGTGGTAGTTTTCGTTCAGCGTGGTGATGTAGTAGTAAATGTTCTCTTGCGCTTCACCGTACATACGCACCAGGCCATCATGCATGATGACAGCAACTTCGTAAGCGTAAGACGGGTCATAAGAGATACAGTTCGGGATAGTCAGAGACTGAATATGGCTGTGGCCATCTTCGTGCTGCAGACCTTCACCGTTCAGCGTCGTACGACCGGATGTACCACCGACCAGGAAGCCGCGAGCCTGTTGGTCGCCAGCCTGCCAGCACAGGTCACCGATACGCTGGAAACCGAACATGGAGTAGTAGATGTAGAACGGAATCATCGGCAGGTTGTTGGTGCTGTAAGAGGTCGCAGCAGCCAGCCAGGATGCGCCTGCACCCAGCTCGTTGATCCCTTCCTGCAGAATCTGGCCTTTCTCGTCTTCTTTGTAGTAAGCAACCTGCTCGCGGTCCTGCGGGGTGTACTGCTGACCGTTCGGGCTGTAAATACCGATCTGACGGAACAGACCTTCCATACCGAAAGTACGCGCTTCGTCGGCAATGATTGGAACCAGACGATCTTTGATCGACTTGTTCTTCAGCATCACGTTCAGGGCACGAACGAAAGCGATAGTGGTTGAGATCTCTTTGTTCTGCTCTTCCAGCAGCTGAGAGAAATCTTCCAGAGCTGGCAGTTCCAGCTTCTCGGTGAAGTTAGGCTGACGAGCTGGCAGGTAGCCTTTCAGCGCCTGACGACGTTCGTGCAGGTACTTATGCTCTTCTGAGCCTTCCGGGAAGGTGATGTAAGAGAGGTTTTCAACCTGCTCATCAGTGACTGGCACATTGAAACGGTCGCGGATATAACGCACGCCGTCCATGTTCATTTTCTTCACCTGGTGAGCGATGTTTTTACCTTCGGCGGTATCACCCATGCCATAACCTTTGATGGTATGTGCAAGGATAACAGTTGCTTTGCCTTTGGTTTCCTGCGCTTTTTTCAGTGCAGCGTAAACTTTCTTCGGATCGTGACCACCACGGTTCAGGGCCCAGATCTGCTCATCAGTCCAGTCTGCAACCAGTGCTGCGGTTTCAGGATATTTACCGAAGAAGTGCTCGCGAACGTAGGCACCGTCTTTAGATTTGAAGGTCTGGTAGTCACCGTCAACGGTTTCATTCATCAGCTGAATCAGTTTACCGCTGGTGTCTTTACGCAGCAGTTCATCCCAACGACCGCCCCACATGACCTTAATCACGTTCCAGCCAGCACCGCTGAAGATACCTTCCAGTTCGTTGATGATCTTGCCGTTGCCGGTTACCGGACCATCCAGACGCTGCAGGTTACAGTTAATGATGAAGCACAGGTTGTCCAGCTTCTCACGGGTCGCAATGGTGATTGCGCCTTTCGATTCTGGTTCGTCCATTTCACCGTCGCCTAGGAAGGCGTAAACGGTTTGTTCAGAGGTGTCTTTCAGACCACGGTGTTCCAGGTACTTCAGGAATTTAGCCTGATAAATCGCACCGATTGGACCCAGACCCATAGAAACGGTCGGGAACTGCCAGAACTCAGGCATCAGTTTAGGGTGCGGATAAGAAGACAGACCTTTACCGTGAACTTCCTGACGGAAGTTGTTCATCTGCTCTTCAGTCAGACGACCTTCCAGGAAAGCACGTGCGTAGATGCCTGGAGAGATGTGGCCCTGGAAGTACACCAGATCGCCGCCATCTTTTTCATTGGCTGCACGGAAGAAGTGGTTAAAGCACACTTCGTAAACCGTTGCAGAAGACTGGAAGGACGCCATGTGGCCACCCAGTTCCAGGTCTTTCTTGGAGGCGCGCAGAACGGTCATGATGGCGTTCCAGCGGATAGCAGAACGAATACGACGTTCCAGATCCAGATTGCCCGGGTATTCCGGTTCGTCTTCGACGGCAATCGTGTTTACGTAGTTGTTAGCCCCTGCACCTGCTGCGACTTTCACGCCGCCTTTGCGAGCCTCTGAAAGCAGCTGATCAATCAGATACTGAGCACGCTCAACACCTTCTTCACGGATGACCGATTCGATCGCTTGTAGCCAGTCGCGAGTTTCGATCGGATCCACGTCATTTTGGAGACGTTCTGACATGGGGGTATTCCTTATCTATCTAATACGTTGATTTGTCTGGAACCTGTCCCATTGCACTTTTTTCAAAAGCGAAAAGCACAATAAGACAGGTTCTGCGTTTAGTTGCCGCGCTCTAAAAAAGGCGCTTAATCCTTTCGTTGCTGTATGCGACGCAGTGAGCGTTCACGACGTGATTGTTCACGGCTGCGGTCCAGCAAGATTTCCTCAATGAAAGCCAGATGGCGGTGCGACGCTTCACGCGCCTGCTCCGGTTCCCCGGCCATTATCGCCTCGAATACTCGGGTGCGATGGTTGCTGACCAGCGGGAGCATGTCCCGGCGGGCATACAACAATTCAAAATTTTGACGAACGTTTTGGGCCAGCATCGGCTCCATGCAGCGTAGCAGATGGAGGAGCACCACATTATGTGCCGCTTCAGTGACGGCAATTTGATACTGGACGACGGCACTGGACTCTGCGTCGAGGTCGCCTGACTCCTGAGCCCGTTCAATGGCCTGATGCAGTTCGCGGATACGCACGCGATCTTCATCATTGCTGCGCAGGGCAGCGTAATAGGCCGCAATACCTTCAAGCGCGTGACGGGTTTCAAGCAGGTCAAACTGGGATTCTGGGTGGTCAGAAAGAAGCTCTACCAGCGGATCGCTGAAGCTCTGCCACAGGCTGTTTTGTACAAAGGTTCCGCCCCCCTGACGACGAAGCAGCAAGCCCTTCGCTTCGAGACGTTGAATCGCCTCACGCAGAGAGGGACGGGAAACGTCGAACTGTTTTGCCAGTTCGCGTTCAGGTGGCAGTTTTTCACCGGGGCGCAGTGTCCCCTCAAGAATCAAAAACTCCAGCTGCTGTTCAATCACATCGGAAAGTTTTGGTTGGCGAATTTTGCTGTAGGCCATATTCCCTGTCTTACGCCTTTTTGCCCGGAGTCAATTGGTCTTACCAATTTCATGTTCGTATCGCTAAAGTAACAAAGTATTCACCTTCTGTCCATATTGGTTTTGATTGAAATCAGTAAACCCTGCACATTTTAACAACCTTACAGAAATAACGTTTCATAAATGTAACTTTGCACAAATGAACTGATTACTCCCAAAGTGGGCGTTTTAACCTTATTGAAACGAAGGTTTTTGCAATCTGAAGCGATTCAACAAGGCAAATAATGAAAATTCGCCCACTTATGGCGCATTTCTATTCTATAGATTGGGAAATGAGGGGTAGGCTTTAATACTTACAATTGCTTTCTTTTTATTCAACTCGTCATCACCCCTTCATAAAGCAGGTGCATTCGCCGGCACTTATCACTATTCTGACGTCAACGGAAGTCATCTCCGTTTTTTTCGGTTAACTTAACCGTAAAGAAATAAATACAGAAATGGACTTTGATAATTACACACGCCCGAGCGTGAACATAACAACCACACACGAGGTTTCATAATGGAAGGTCAACAGCACGGCGATCAGCTAAAGCGCGGCCTTAAGAACCGCCATATCCAGCTTATCGCTCTGGGTGGCGCTATTGGCACCGGCCTGTTTTTGGGCAGCGCATCGGTTATACAGTCGGCAGGGCCGGGTATTATTCTGGGCTATGCTATTGCAGGGTTCATTGCCTTCCTGATTATGCGTCAGTTGGGTGAAATGGTGGTGGAAGAGCCGGTCGCCGGCTCGTTTAGCCATTTTGCCTATAAATACTGGGGAAGTTTCGCGGGGTTCGCCTCCGGCTGGAACTACTGGGTACTGTACGTTCTGGTCGCCATGGCCGAACTGACCGCCGTCGGGAAGTATATTCAGTTCTGGTATCCCGAGGTCCCGACCTGGGCTTCTGCTGCGGTCTTCTTCGTCCTGATCAACGCCATCAACCTGACAAACGTGAAAGTCTTCGGTGAGATGGAGTTCTGGTTTGCCATTATCAAAGTGGTGGCCGTTGTCGCCATGATTATTTTTGGCGGCTGGCTGCTGTTCAGCGGTCACGGCGGCCCGCAGGCCACGGTACGCAACCTCTGGGAGCAAGGTGGATTCCTGCCGCATGGCATGACCGGGCTGGTGATGATGATGGCCATCATCATGTTCTCGTTTGGTGGCCTGGAGCTGGTAGGCATCACCGCCGCAGAAGCGGACAACCCGCAGGAAAGTATCCCGAAAGCCACTAATCAGGTTATTTACCGTATTTTGATCTTCTATGTGGGCTCGCTGGCCGTGCTGCTTTCTCTGCTGCCATGGACGCGCGTGACCGCAGATACCAGCCCGTTTGTGCTGATCTTCCATGAGCTGGGCGACACCTTCGTGGCGAATGCGTTGAATATCGTCGTGCTGACCGCCGCGCTCTCTGTCTATAACAGCTGCGTCTACTGCAACAGCCGCATGCTGTTTGGTCTGGCGCAACAGGGTAACGCACCGAAGGCGCTGCTTAACGTCGATAAGCGTGGCGTGCCGGTGAATACCATTATCGTCTCGGCGGTTGTCACGGCGCTGTGCGTCCTGATCAACTACCTCGCACCGGAATCCGCCTTTGGTCTGCTGATGGCGCTGGTGGTCTCTGCCCTGGTCATCAACTGGGCGATGATCAGCCTTGCACACATCAAGTTCCGCCGTGCAAAACAGAAGCAGGGCGTTTCCACTCGCTTCCCTGCCCTCTTCTACCCTGTCGGTAACTGGGTTTGCCTGGCGTTTATGGTGGCGGTACTGGTCATCATGCTGATGACGCCGGGTATGGCGATTTCCGTGTATCTGATCCCGGTGTGGATTGTGATTCTCGGTGTGGGCTATCTGTTTAAACAGAAAAACGCGAAAACCGTCAAAGCGCACTAAACCTCTCGTCTCTGTGCCTGGCAACGGGCACAGAGCGTGTTACCTGCCTCACAAATTCTCACCAACAGCTATTTAATCCATATCACCGCCTTTATCCTGCAACGCATATATTGCTTTGCTAACAAATAATTCTCTCCATACCGCAACCCGGAGAGCTGTCGATGGATAACAACAAACTTTCAGTGAAAGAAAAGATCGGCTATGGCATGGGCGACGCAGGATGCAACATCATCTTCGGCGCTATTATGTTGTTTGTTAACTATTTCTATACGGATATTTTTGGCCTTGCGCCTGCGCTGGTGGGGGTATTGCTGTTATCTGTTCGCGTTATTGATGCGGTAACTGACCCAATCATGGGTGCGATCGCTGACCGCACGCGCAGCAAGTATGGTCGTTTTCGTCCATGGCTATTGTGGATTGCCTTCCCTTACGCCCTGTTCAGTATTCTGATGTTTACCACGCCGGAGTGGACTTATAACAGCAAGGTTATCTATGCCTTCGTCACCTATTTCCTTCTCTCGCTCACCTACACCGCCATCAACATCCCCTATTGCTCTTTAGGCAGTGTGATCACCAACGATCCCAAAGAACGTGTCGCGTGTCAGTCTTACCGCTTCGTGATGGTGGGGATTGCAACGTTATTACTCTCCTTGACCTTGCTGCCAATGGTGGAGTGGTTCGGTGGCGACAATAAAGCCAAAGGCTATCAGTTAGCCATGACCGTACTGGCACTGATCGGGACCTGTATGTTCCTGTTCAGCTTTGCTACGGTACGGGAACGAATTCGCCCTGCGGTTCAAACCAATGACGAACTCAAAAACGATCTCAAGGATGCGTGGAAGAACGACCAGTGGGTGCGAATTCTGCTCCTGACGCTGTGCAATGTCTGCCCCGGCTTTATCCGTATGGCGGCTACGATGTACTACGTGACCTGGGTCATGGGCCAGAGTACCCACTTCGCGACCCTATTTATCAGCCTTGGCGTGGTAGGCATGATGCTCGGCAGTATGCTGGCGAAAGTTCTCACCGACCGCTGGTGTAAGCTGAAAGTGTTCTTCTGGACCAACATCGCGCTGGCCATTTTTTCCTGTGCCTTCTACTTCTTCGACCCGACAGCCACAGTCACCATCGTGGTGCTCTATTTCCTGCTTAATATTCTGCATCAGATCCCTTCCCCGCTGCACTGGTCCTTGATGGCGGATGTGGATGACTATGGCGAATGGAAAACGGGCAAACGCATCACCGGGATCAGCTTCTCGGGCAATATTTTCTTCCTGAAACTGGGGCTGGCGATTGCGGGTGCGATGGTGGGCTTCCTGCTCTCCTGGTATGGCTACGATGCCAGCGCAAAAGCGCAAAGTGCGGATGCGATGAACGGTATCGTGTTGCTCTTCACCGTCATTCCAGGCGTGGGCTATTTGATTACCGCCGGCGTGGTTCGTTTACTGAAAGTTGACCGGGAAACGATGAAGCAAATCCAGGAAGATCTGGAAAAACGTCGCATTAACTATCGCGAACTGAGTGACTATCAGGAACTAAAAGCCGCAGAGACAAAATAAGGAGAGCCGAATGTGTCACTGGCCTAACCCGTTTATCGAACAACGTGCCGATCCGTATATCCTGCACCATGAAGGACAATACTATTTTATTGCCTCTGTGCCGGAGTACGACAGGCTGGCGATTCGCCGCGCAGATTCTCTGGAGGGTTTACGTCACGCCGAAGAGATCGTCGTCTGGCGCAAACCTGAGAGCGGCCCGATGAGCCAGCTCATCTGGGCTCCGGAACTGCATCACATTGAAGGGCGCTGGTATATCTATTTTGCTGCCACGCACACGCAGGCGCTGGATAAACTCGGTATGTTCCAGCACCGTATGTTTGCGATTGAATGTGCAGACAGCGATCCGCTTACCGGGCAGTGGGTGGAAAAAGGACAGGTCAAAACGCCCTTCGATACCTTTGCCCTGGACGCGACCACCTTCGTCCATCAGGGAAAACGCTGGTATTTGTGGGCGCAAAAAGCGCCGGACATCTCAGGAAACTCAAATCTTTATCTCTGTGAAATGGAAAACCCGTGGACGCTCAAAGGCGATCCGGTGATGCTCAGCAAGCCGGAGTATGACTGGGAATGTCGGGGATTTTGGGTGAATGAAGGCCCGGCGGTACTGATGCACGAAGAGACGCTCTTTATCAGCTATTCCGCCAGCGCCACGGATGAAAACTACTGCATGGGGCTTCTGTGGATTGATAAGAACGCCGATCTGCGCAACCCGGATAACTGGCATAAGTCACCGCGTCCGGTCTTTACCACCAGCTATGAAAACCGCCAGTATGGGCCCGGGCACAACAGTTTTACGCAAACGCCTGACGGGAAAGATGTGCTGGTTTATCACGCGCGAAATTACACGGAAATCGAAGGCGATCCCTTGTATGACCCGAACCGTCACACGCGACTGAAGGTTGTACAGTGGCAAGCAAACGGGATGCCAGATTTTGGCATCCCGCCCGCCGATACGCTTTAAGGAATACGGCGCGCGGGCTTACACCAGCGTGCCGTAAATTGTCAGTATGGCCACAATCACCACCACGACAAACGACGTTTTCTTCGCCATCGACACGGCGGCTTTAGGGGTTTCAACTCTGTCCGTATGCGGCTCGCGGGCCAGTGAGAACTGGGCCAGACGGGTCAGTACCTGATACTGAGAGGTATGGCGGTCGGCAAGAGAGGCAAACCAGGCAGGGAGCGCTTTTTCGCCGTGTCCGATCAACGCATAGACCACCCCAACCAGACGCACGGGCAGCCAGTCCAGAACATGCAATATGGCATCGATTCCCGACAGCAAGCGCTCATGAGGGGTCAAGTAGCGCGCAAGCCAGGTCTGCCAGGCGCGCAGGAAGGCATAGCCCATCAGCAGCACAGGTCCCCACGGCCCACCGACGACAAACCAGAACAGCGGTGCCAGGTAGTAACGGAAGTTAATCCACAGCAAGCCATTTTGCAGCTCGCGTAAAAACTCACGCTCGTTACAATCGGGTGGCACCCCATGAATCAGCGTCAGCTCGCTGGCCATCGCGCCACGTGCATGGCTGTCATCACGGGCCGCCGCTTTAAGATACGCGTGATAGTGTAAACGCACTTTCCCGGCGCCAATGCACAGCACGCCCAGCAGGATCCATACCACCAGCAGCGGCACGTTGAAAAAAAGACCGTAAAGCGCACGCAGCAGCAGGAAGACAACGACCATCAAGCCCGCCGTCATCAGTAACGTCCGCCACATCGAAAAATGTTTTATGCGACGGAAGAAGAGTTCCGCACGGTGATCCAGTTGCCAGTGTTCGCCTAACTTGAATAAGCGTTCAGCGATCATGACCAGCAGGATGGTAAACAACGTCATGTTATCTCCTTATCTGACGAAGCGGTAAGCATGGCGCGAAACCGGGACCAGTCGAACGCGGGGCCCGGGTCGGTTTTACGAACCGGCGCGATATCACAGTGGCCGGTAATGTTGTCAGCGAGTGCCGGATAAAGCGCAATCAATGCCTGCGTCACGGTCACCAGGGCCTGATATTGCGCATCGGTATAGGGCGTGGTGTCTGTTCCTTCGAGCTCAATGCCAATCGAGAAATCGTTGCAGCGTTCACGTCCACGATAGGATGAGACGCCCGCATGCCAGGCGCGCTTATCAAAAGGCACATACTGAACAATTTCACCGTCACGGCGAATCAGACAGTGGGCAGACACGCGCAGATGCGCGATCTCTTTGAAAAAAGGATGGGCGTCAGGATCAATCGTTCCTGTGAATAAGGCATCAATCCACGGCCCGCCAAATTCACCGGGCGGCAGGCTAATATTGTGCACAACCAGCAGTGAAGGAGTTTCATCTTCCGGGCGGCAATCATGGTGCGGCGAAGGCACGTGCCGCGCATCCACCAGCCATCCGTTGTGTAACTGCATGCCGGTTCTCCTTATCTATGGTGCAGATTCTCGGTTCAGAGTAGCATGTTTCAATCTTATGATTCGTTACCAATTTGGAGTTTTATCATGCCGCCTCGCCGCTATAACCCCGACCATCGACGTGACGCGCTTCTGGAACGTATTAACCTTGATATCCCGGCAAGCGTTGCCCACGCCCTTCGCGAAGACCTGGGTGGAGAAGTGAACGCCGATAACGATATCACTGCCCAGTTGCTGCCCCATGAGACGCGATCCCACGCGGTGATCATCACCCGCGAAGACGGTGTATTTTGCGGAAAGCGGTGGGTCGAAGAGGTCTTTACCCAGCTCGCAGGCGATGACGTGCAAATTGTTTGGCATATTGATGACGGTGATACCATCAAAGCCGATCAGCCGCTGTTTGAACTGGATGGCCCGGCCCGCGTTCTGCTGACGGGAGAACGCACGGCACTGAACTTTGTGCAAACGCTTTCCGGCGTGGCCAGTGAAGTGCGCCGCTACGTCACCCTGCTCGAGGGGACCCATACCCAACTACTGGACACGCGTAAAACGGTACCGGGGCTGCGTACCGCGTTGAAATATGCGGTGCTGTGCGGTGGCGGTGCGAACCATCGCATCGGCCTGTCGGACGCGTTCCTGATCAAAGAGAACCATATTATTGCCTCAGGCTCTGTTCGTCAGGCGGTTGAGAAAGCGTTCTGGCTGCATCCGGACGTGCCGGTAGAAGTCGAAGTGGAAAGTCTGGACGAGCTGGACGACGCGCTCAAAGCCGGGGCCGACATTATCATGCTGGATAACTTTGGAACCGATCAAATGCGTGAAGCGGTGAAGCGGACCCGCGGTCAGGCTCAGCTTGAAGTCTCCGGAAACGTTACCTTCGACACCCTGCGCGAATTTGCCGAGACGGGCGTGGATTACATTTCGGTCGGGGCATTGACCAAGCATATTCGCGCACTCGACCTCTCTATGCGTTTCAAGTAACGCGACCTGACAAGGGGATTTGCAGCCTTACTCGCAAATCCCCTGCTCATCGCTGAAACTGCGTTTAAAACCTCTGAACCCCGCTTCACACTCTCTTTCTTGTCACTCGTTTCTCCTTCTGATGGCTGCCACAGTGGCACCCTCTATTTCGAGGAGCAGACATGAACAGAGAAAAAGGATTTACCCTGATTGAGCTGATGGTCGTGATTGGCATCATTGCCATACTGAGCGCCATCGGCGTACCCTCCTACCAGAGCTATCTGCAAAAAGCCGCGTTAACCGACATGCTGCAAACCTTCATGCCTTATCGCACGGCTATCGAACTGTGCGCGCTGGATCATGGTGGGCTGGCAAGTTGCGACGGCGGAGCCAACGGCATTCCCTCCCCTACGACGACACACTATGTCTCTGCCATGAGCGTGGCCAAAGGCAGCGTCGCCCTTACCGGCCAGGAAAGCCTGAACGGGCTGAATGTGGTCATGACGCCACAATGGCAAGACGGCACCGGTATTACAGGCTGGACGCGAGAATGCGCTATAGAGAGCGACAGCGCCCTGAAACAGGCCTGTGAAGAGGTCTTCCGGTTTGACAACAACTCAGGGAGTCCGCAATGAACGCAGGACAACTTATTACGCTGTGCCAGCGCTATGGCGCATTGCTGCTCAGTAGCGACGACGCCCGGGTCTGTGTCGCCGTGGTAGAGACACCGCCAGCAGAATTGATGGAAGCATTACGCTTTTCAACGCAAAAACGCATCGATATTGAGTGCTGGACGCCCGAGCGAATGGAAAAATATCAGCAAACGGCAGCACAATCACATCTGCCTGCAATGGCCCCTGCCGCCTCTTCTGCGGGCGATCTCCTTAATCAAACGCTTCTGCAGGCCATGAGCCAGCGCGCGTCAGATATTCACATCGAACCGGCAGAAACGGACTGGCAGATTCGTCTGCGTATTGACGGCGTTCTTTATCCACTCCCCCCCATCTCAACGACCGTTGCCACGGCACTCACCGCCCGGCTTAAGGTGTTGGGTAACCTGGATATTGCAGAGCGTCGCCTCCCCCAGGACGGGCAGTTTAGCGTCACGCTGGCAGACACTACGGTCTCGTTTCGCATTGCCACGCTACCCTGCCGTGGGGGAGAAAAAATCGTTCTGCGCCTGCTGCATCAGGTCCAGCAGCCGCTGGAGCTAACTGCTTTAGGGATGAGTGCCGCCCAGCTCGCGCATTTTGAGGACGCCCTTCGGCAGCCACAAGGCTTGATCCTGGTTACAGGCCCTACCGGAAGCGGCAAAACCGTCACGCTTTACAGTGCGCTGCAGGCCCGTAACGCAAAAGAGGTCAATATCTGTAGTGTGGAAGATCCGGTAGAGATCCCCCTCAATGGGCTGAACCAAACGCAAATAAATCCGCGTGCAGGGCTGACATTTCAAAGCATCCTGCGAGCCTTACTCCGCCAGGATCCCGATATTATTATGGTCGGCGAGATCCGTGATGGCGAGACGGCTGAAATTGCCATTAATGCCGCACAGACCGGGCATCTGGTGCTCTCAACGCTACACACCAACTCCACATCTGAAACGCTCATACGCTTGCAGCAGATGGGTGTGGCGCGATGGATGCTCTCATCAGCGCTCTCTCTGGTCATCGCACAGCGTCTGGTTCGCCGGTTATGCCCCCATTGCCGGAAAGAGACGCCTGAAAAATCTGTGCTTCCACCCACTCTTTGGCCACACCCCTTACCCCACTGGCAGCCACAAGGCTGCGAACGTTGCTATCACGGATTTTATGGCCGTATCGCGCTCTTTGAGGTACTCACCGTGAACTACCCTATCCGACAGGCCATCGCCCTGGGCGCCGGCATCGACGAGATCGAACAAAAAGCAAAACAGGCGGGCATGAGCACCCTCTTTGAGCAGGGTTGTAAGGCCGTTGAAGAGGGGCAGACGACGCTCGAAGAGATCGTCCGCGTGCTCGGAGTGCCCAATGGCGAATAATTACCTCTGGCGCTGGCGCGCATTAACGATCGAGGGTGAACGTCAGGAAGGCACAATCTGGGCACCCGAACGGGCAATTGCGATGGTTCGCCTGCAGGAAAACGAGATTTATCCTCTCGCGCTGTCGCGAAGCCTTTTTACACCGTCCTGGCAGCGCGAGCAGTGCTATGAAATTTTCAGGCAACTTGCCACGTTGCTTCAGGCCGGGCTGACCTTAGCTCACGCTTTGCAGATGCTGGCAGAGCAGCACCCTTTGGGGCAGTGGCAGGCCTTGCTCAAAAGTCTGGCGGACGAACTTAGCGCGGGTGTGGCCTTTTCAGAAGCATTAGCAAAATGGCCGGAGGTTTTTACCCCCCTTTATGTGTCGATGATGAAAACCGGCGAACTGACCGGTAAGCTCGACGAATGCTGCCGTAAGCTGGCAGAGCAGCAAAAAAATCAGCAGTTACTCAGCGCAAAAGTGAAAAAAGCGCTGCGCTATCCCGTCATTATCCTGACGCTGGCAGCCGTGGTCGTGCTGGCGATGGTATTTTTAGTCTTGCCGGAATTCGCCGCGATTTATAAAACGTTTAACACCCCGCTCCCCTGGTTGACGCAAAAGGTGATGAGCTTTGCGGCTCAGGTGCAATCTCACGCTATCGCGCTGTTTTTCATACTGCTGTTGACGGTACTCATCCAGTCTCGCTTGCAACGATACCCTGGCTGGCAGCGTGTTTATCAGAGCATCCTGCTACGCCTGCCGGTCATAGGGACTTTGCTGCGCGGGCAAAAGCTCAGTCAAATCTTTACCGTGTTGTCACTCACCCAACAGGCCGGTATTGCGTTCCTCCAGGGTCTGGAGAGCACACAAGAGACCGTCGACAGTCTGCTCTGGCAAGAACATCTGCAGGAAATCCACGACCAGGTCGCTCAGGGGGCGCCCATCTGGGTATCGCTTAAAGCGTCCGGGGTGTTTACGTCACTTTGCGTACAACTGGTGAAGACGGGGGAAGCGTCGGGAGCGCTGGATACAATGCTGGCCAATCTCGCGCAGCACCATAACGAGCAAACATTTCAGCACGCGGATAATCTGGCTTCGCTGCTGGAGCCGCTGCTGTTGATTGTGACGGGAGTCATTATCGGCACGCTGGTTGTCGCCATGTACCTGCCTATTTTTCATTTAGGCGATGCGATGAGTGCAGGATAGGGCTGGCGCACAGAATGGCGCCAGCCTGAATCGATTACAGGCTATTGAAAACGCGGTTTTCTTGTTCCTGCACACGAATAAAGGTGGTGCGTTTAGTCAGCTCTTTCAGACGGGATGCACCCACGTAGGTACAGGCTGAACGCAGGCCGCCCAGAATATCGCGCGCCGTGTTCTCAACAGGACCGCGCAGCGGCAATTTTACCGTTTTGCCTTCTGCGGCACGGTACTGCGCAACGCCACCTACGTGACGGTTCATGGCTGATTCCGAGCTCATGCCGTAAAACAGCATGAATTTCTCGCCATCTTCCTCTACAACGGTACCACCGCTCTCTTCGTGACCTGCCAGCATACCGCCCAGCATTACGAAATCTGCGCCGCCACCAAAGGCTTTCGCGACATCACCTGGAGTAGTACAACCGCCGTCACTGATGATCTGGCCGCCCAGACCGTGCGCGGCATCGGCACATTCGATGACCGCAGAAAGCTGCGGGTAACCGACACCGGTTTTCACGCGTGTGGTGCACACGGAACCCGGGCCAATGCCCACTTTCACAATATCGGCGCCAGAGAGAATCAGCTCTTCGCACATTTCACCGGTGACGACGTTGCCCGCAATGATGGTTTTTGTCGGCCAGGCCTGACGAGCCTTGCTCACGAACTGAACGAAATGTTCGGAATAGCCATTAGCGACGTCAATGCACACGAAATTGAGCATTGGATTTGCGATCAGAATTTGTTTGGTTTTCTCGAAATCTGCGTCGGAGGTCCCGGTAGACACCACCACATGCTTGAGCACATTTTCAGAAGAGGAGGCCACAAACGCATTCCACTCTTCAACGCTGTAGTGCTTATGCACGGCGGTGAGAATATCAAACCCTGCCAGCGCGGTGGCCATGGTAAAGGTACCCACGGTATCCATGTTTGCGGCGATAACAGGCACACCAGACCACGTCTGACCGGAATGTTTGAAGGTGAATTGACGTTCGAGTTCAACGTCTGAGCGACTTTTCAGTGTAGAGCGTTTAGGGCGGATAAGAACGTCTTTGAAACCTAACTTCAGATCTTCTTCGATACGCATGTGCGGATTCCTGGGGTTAGAGGCAAATTTGTTAAAAGCACAACTCCAGTGACGCTATCATACGCACTAATACCTGCTCCGCAAGACTGCGAATTTCTCTTTTTTTACGCTACAATCCTATAAATTTACCTGGTAAAAAGCAGGTAATCAGCGTTAAACATTCACTGAAACAAGTTTAAATTTCAAGCAATTGATTTCAATAATGAATATTTCCCAGGATTTCGTTTAATGGGGTACATCGTTGCGTTAACAGGCGGCATCGGCAGTGGAAAAAGTACCGTTGCTGACGCTTTTTTACATCTGGGCATCGCTGTAATTGATGCCGATGTCATTGCCCGCCAGGTGGTTGAGCCTGGTATGCCTGCGCTCAATGCTATACGCGCACATTTCGGTGAAGAGGTGATTAACGCAGACGGGACGCTTAATCGTCGCCATCTTCGGGAATGCATCTTTTCTGATTCTTCAGAAAAAGTGTGGCTTAACGCCCTGCTCCACCCCATTATCCATCAGGAAACCCAGCGCCAGATCCGTTCAGCGACCTCTGCCTATGTTCTTTGGGTTGTGCCGCTGCTCGTTGAGAATCAACTTCACAAAAAGGCGAATCGGGTGCTGGTGGTGGATGTTTCACCTGAAACGCAAATCCAGCGCACCATGGCGCGCGATAAGGTCTCACGCCAACACGCTGAACAAATTCTTGCCGCTCAGGCCACGCGCGAAGCGCGCCTTGCCGTAGCGGATGATGTTATTGATAATGACGGCGCTCCCGATGCCATTGCATCGGATGTTGCCCGCCTGCATGCGCAGTATCTGAAGTACGCCGCGCAGGCCGTTGCACAGGAAAAACCGTAATGAACACACATGTCCTCTTTGAGCATCCGCTCAATGAAAAAATGCGCACCTGGTTACGCATTGAATTTCTGAACCAACAGCTTTCCTGTCACCTTCCTGTTAATTCTTACGCCACCGCACTGCATTTTTTTCGCAACATTGGCGATTTACTGGACGTGGTCGAGCGTGGGGATGTCCGCACCGAACTGCTGAAAGAGCTTGAGCGACAGCAGCGTAAATTGCAGGCATGGGCAGAAGTGCCAGGAGTCGATCGCAGCCGCATCGACTCACTGCGTCAGCAGTTAAAGCAGAGCAGCAGCATTTTATTGAGCGCCCCGCGCGTCGGGCAGTTTTTACGTGAGGACAGGTTGATTGCCCTGGTCCGTCAGCGTTTGAGTATTCCCGGCGGGTGTTGCGGCTTCGATCTCCCGACACTGCACATCTGGCTACATATGCCGCAAGAACAGCGTGATGCGCAGGTGAAAAGCTGGATGGACAGCCTGGAACCGGTCAATCAGGCACTTTCCCTGATCCTCGACCTGGTCCGCCAGTCTGCGCCTTTCCGCAAGCAAACTAGCCTTAACGGTTTTTACCAGGACAACGGCGATGATGCCGACCTGCTGCGGCTCAATCTGGCGCTTGCTGACCAGCTGTATCCACAAATTTCCGGACATAAGAGCCGTTTTGCCATTCGTTTTATGCCGCTGGATAGTGAAAACGGGACAGTTCCAGAACGTCTCGATTTCGATCTGGCATGCTGCTAAGGAGTTCTGATGACTGATATCATCACTGTGAATTGTCCCACCTGCGGAAAATCCGTTGTCTGGGGAGAAATAAGCCCGTATCGCCCGTTTTGCTGTAAGCGCTGCCAGCTCATTGATTTAGGCGAGTGGGCAGCGGAAGAGAAACGTATTCCGAGCGCCAATGATTTATCCGACAGCGACGACTGGAGTGAAGAGCAAAAGTAGCCGTCGCCCTTAAGCCTGTTGACGTTGCTATCGGCAGGCTTTTAATCGGGTAATCACAGGCGCGTTGGCAGGGGGAAACTTATCGGCATCCAGTGTTTCCAGCGCAACCCAATTCCCCGGCTGCCCTTCTTTACCCCACGGTTCGCCTTCCCAGTTCTCCACTAACCAGAACCAGAGCGTGATGTGACGATCCGGGAACTGATATTCGAGCTTATCAAATAGCGTCGCCCCCTGCGGCGTGATCCCGACCTCTTCCTGTAACTCCCGTATCAGTGCCTGTTCGGGTGTTTCGCCCAATTCAATTTTCCCGCCCGGAAACTCCCACTTGTTGGCCATGTGGGCGTTGGCATCACGTTGCGTAATAAAGATGTGGTTCTCGGCATTACGAATAATCCCGACGGCGATTTGCAGCGTTTTCATAGCGATAACTTCCATAAAAAAGGCGCAGATATCTGCGCCTTTTCGATTGATGAGATGCTCTTAGCTCAGACGGCCATGGCATGACTTATATTTTTTACCGGAACCGCAAGGGCAAGGATCGTTACGTCCAACTTTGCGTTCGCCCGTTTGTGCTGCAATAGCGGCAGCCGCTTCGCTTTCATCTGTCTGATGGCTCAGCTGTTGCATCTGCGCCAGACGCTCAGCTTCTTCACGACGCTGCTGCTCCATTGCTTCAACTTCTTCCGGCATGCGGACCTGAACCTTGCTCAGCGTACTGATCACTTCATATTTCAGTGATTCCAGCATCGACGCAAACATGGCGAAGGACTCACGCTTGTATTCCTGCTTAGGATCCTTCTGCGCATAGCCACGCAGGTGGATACCCTGACGCAGGTAGTCCATCGCCGCCAGGTGCTCTTTCCACAGGGAGTCGAGCGTTTGAAGCATCACGCCTTTCTCGAAGTGGCGCATCATCTCGGTGCCGACCACTTCTTCTTTGCGCTGATAGACTTCGATAGCATTTTCGAGGATACGCTCACGCAGCGTCTCTTCGTGCAGCTCGGGCTCTTTATCCAGCCACTCTTTGATTGGCAGTTCCAGGTCAAAGTCATTTTTCAGGCGTTCCTGAAGACCTTCAATATCCCACATTTCTTCCAGCGACTGCGGTGGAATATGGGCATCAATGGTGACTTTAAACACATCTTCACGAATGCTGTTGATGGTTTCACTGACGTCGGACACATCCAGCAGTTCATTACGCTGGGTGTAGATTGCACGACGCTGATCGTTCGCGACGTCATCGTACTCCAGCAGCTGCTTACGGATATCAAAGTTGCGGCTTTCCACTTTACGCTGCGCATTGGCGATGGCTTTCGTCACCCATGGGTGTTCAATCGCTTCGCCTGGTTTCATACCCAGTTTACGCATCATGCCCGAGACACGATCGGAGGCGAAGATACGCATCAGCGCATCTTCCATGGAGAGATAGAAGCGGGAAGAACCTGCATCACCCTGACGACCCGCACGGCCACGCAGCTGGTTATCAATACGGCGAGATTCATGACGCTCGGTGCCGATGATATGCAGACCGCCTGACGCCAGTACGGCATCATGACGCACCTGCCAGTCTGCTTTGATCTGGGCAATCTGTTCAGGGGTTGGGTTTTCAAGCTCGGCCACTTCAGCCTGCCAGCTGCCACCCAGCACGATATCGGTACCACGACCCGCCATGTTCGTTGCAATCGTCACCGCGGACGGGTAACCGGCCTGGGCAACAATATCGGCTTCTTTGGCGTGGAATTTGGCGTTCAGGACGTTGTGCTCAATGCCCGCTTTGGTCAGCTCGTGAGAAACGACTTCGGATTTCTCGATGGAGATGGTCCCCACCAGAATCGGCTGGCCGGCCGCACTGCGCTCGCGAATATCTTCAATGATCGCCTGAATTTTTTCCGCTTCGGTCATATAGACCAGATCCGGCATATCTTTACGGATCATTGGGCGGTTCGTTGGCACAACAACGGTATCCAGCTTATAAATTGAGCTGAATTCAAAGGCTTCCGTATCCGCCGTACCCGTCATCCCCGCGAGTTTTTCGTAGAGACGGAAATAGTTCTGGAAGGTAATGGAAGCCAGCGTCTGGTTCTCATTCTGAATATCCACACCTTCTTTGGCTTCAACGGCCTGGTGCAGGCCGTCAGACCAGCGGCGTCCTTGCATGGTACGACCGGTGTGTTCATCGACGATGATCACTTCGCCATCTTTCACAATGTAATCAACATCGCGGGTGAACAGGGCGTGAGCACGCAACGCGGCGGTGACGTGGTGCATCAGCATAATGTTCGTTGGAGAGTACAAGGACTCGCCCTCTTCCATAATGCCTTCCTGAACCAGCAGCTCTTCGATTTGGATCAGGCCGCGTTCTGTCAGGTTAACCTGGCGCGCTTTTTCGTCAACGGAGAAGTGGCCTTCACCCTGGAAGGTATCGGAGTCTTCTTTTTCCTGACGCAACAGGTGAGGAATGATTTTATCGACTTTACGATACATCTCAGAGCTGTCTTCAGCCGGGCCGGAGATGATCAGCGGGGTACGTGCTTCATCGATTAAGATTGAGTCAACTTCATCCACCAGCGCATAGTGCAGTTTGCGCTGTACGCGCTCTTCCGGGCTGAAAGCCATGTTGTCGCGCAGGTAGTCAAAACCGTATTCGTTGTTAGTGCCGTAGGTGATGTCGGCAGCGTACGCTTCGCGTTTTGCGGGAGCAGGCAGGCCGGACATGTTGATGCCCACGCTCATGCCGAGGAATTCGAACAGAGGACGGTTGTTTTCGGCATCACGCTGCGCCAGATAGTCGTTGACGGTGACCACGTGAACGCCTTTACCCGACAGCGCGTTAAGGTAAGCAGGCAGCGTTGCGGTCAGCGTTTTACCTTCACCGGTACGCATTTCCGCGATGCAGCGTTCGTTCAACACCATCCCGCCGAGCAGCTGAACGTCAAAGTGACGCATACCAAAGACACGCTTACTGGCTTCGCGCACGACCGCAAAGGCTTCAGGGATCAGGCTTTCTACCGTTGCCCCTTTTGCCAGACGTTCACGAAACTCACCGGTTTTGGCTTTCAGTTCGTCATCGGAGAGTTTTTCCATCTCCGGTTCCATTGCGTTGATCACGGTGACGGCTTTGCGCATGCGGCGCAGGGTACGATCGTTACGACTACCGAAAACTTTGGTTAATAATTTGATTAGCATAGTAAATTCTCAAGCGCCCCAGATTGGGTTTAATAAATTAAGGTATTGAAAAACAATTAATTTAACTAAGGCGTTGAGGTCCGGCGCGGATACCCTGCACCTGGCTGACCCAGGCCAGCACGGAGAAGCTTTCAGGGGGAACAAAAGGCGTTTTCGCCATCTGACGGACGATGACCGGCGGCTTACTTTCCTGCGTCAGCAGTCCGGTTAAGGTGTCGAGCAACGCAAGATGATGAGCCTGCACCGGCAAAGACTCTTCCACGGCGGGCAGCGCCTGTGGTGCCATGGCAAAGGAAAGGTGGCGAATGACGGTACGGATAGCATGCTGATGCCAGTAATCGACGGTAAAGTTTGGACGACGATTGGCTTCAAGCAGCGCGAGATTAGAGAAATTAACCCGCGTCGAGAGATCGTGTTTGGTGGTGGCGGTTTTTGCGGGGGCAGCAGCTTCGGCAGTATTGCTGAGCGCAGGCAAGCCGAAGCTCGCCGCAACCATCCCTAATAAGAGATGCGGCCAGAAGTAACGTCTGCCAAGTTGTCGCCAGCGCGTTAAAATTCCGCTCACTTAATCCACCATCACAAGGTAAGCCTGAAGTGGCTTACATCAAAGTATTCTTTTTAGCGTTGAGATATTACCACTAAAGCTAAAGCACAGCAGCAGGAATGACGTTATGCGAAAGGTAAAAACGGTCAAGAATGCAGCGAACGCGCAAGCGGGCTGTATCCGGGCAGGTAACGTCAGAGTGAAATAACGTGCTGAAACGCAGAAACAAAAACGACTGGTTTCCCTGGCCGGAGAGAGTACCAGGTAAACCAGTCGAATTTACGAAACGGATGTAACCGTTACGCCAGGACCGTGCTTGGTGCTTTGAAAGCCAATGGCAGTTCTGCCTCGTCTTCGAAAGTCACATATTCCCAGGCTTCCTGTTTTGCCAGGACGGCCTGCAACAATTTGTTGTTCAGTGCATGACCGGATTTGAACGCGGTAAATGCACCAATGATATTGTGACCACACATGAACAGGTCGCCAATCGCATCCAGCATTTTGTGACGAACGAATTCATCTTCAAAACGCAGGCCGTCTTCGTTCAGAACGCGATAATCGTCAACAACGATGGCACAATCGAAGCTGCCGCCCAGGCACAGGCCGCGGGACTGCAAATATTCGATATCACGCATAAACCCGAACGTACGGGCACGACTGATCTGACGCATAAACGCATCAGCAGAGAAGTTCATCGCATAGCGCTGCGTGCTGGCATCGATCGCTGGATGGTTAAAGTCGATGGTAAAGTCCAACGAGAAACCATTAAACGGTCTGAATTCAGCCCACTTGTCGCCATCTTCAACGCGAACCGTCTCTTTGATGCGAACAAATTTCTTCGCACAGTTCAGTTCTTCGATGCCGGCATCCAGCAACAGGTAAACGAACGGTGCAGCACTACCATCCATAATCGGGATTTCTGGCGCATCGACTTCAATCACAATGTTGTCGATACCCAGACCCGCCAGGGCGGCATTCAGGTGCTCTACGGTAGAAATCCGCACGTCATGCTCATTGACCAGGCAAGTACAGAGCATAGTATCACGCACAGATTTAGCATCAGCCGGAAAATCTACCGGTGGATTCAAGTCGGTGCGACGATAGATGACCCCGGTATTGGCCGACGCAGGGCGTAACGTCAGTGTGACTTTCTTGCCGGTATGTAAACCGACACCAGTCGCCTGAACGATACGTTTTAATGTCCTTTGTTTGATCATCGTATAATCTCGCCAAATTACTTATCCAACCGAGAGTGTATATCACTAACGGGTGGCCAGTTTAGCACAAAGAGCGAAAATCCCCTAATTCCAGCTAATTCTTAATCAGCTTGCTTACGCAGGAACGCTGGGATATCCAGATAATCCGGTTCTTTCGCGGTTTGTGGCGTGTTGTCATTAACCACTTTAGCGGCTGGTTTCTGCTCCTGAGAAAGCGGAGCCATGCCGTGCTGCTGGTAACGATCCATCACCGGTTGCTGAGTCTGTTTGTTGGTGACCAGGGTGATCTCTGGACGTTTGTCCATACCGATACCGGTGGCAACAACGGTTACACGCAGCTCGTCGTTCATTTCTGGGTCGAGCGACGTACCGATAACGACAGTGGCGTTATCAGACGCAAATGCACGGATGGTGTTACCCACCGTTTCAAATTCGTCCAGACGCAGGTCGAAGCCCGCCGTGATGTTAACCAGCACGCCACGAGCGCCAGACAGGTCGATATCTTCCAGCAGCGGAGAAGAGATAGCCATTTCAGCGGCTTCTTCTGCGCGGTCTTCACCGCTCGCCACACCAGAACCCATCATCGCGTAGCCCATTTCGGACATCACGGTGCGCACGTCGGCAAAGTCGACGTTCATCAGGCCCGGACGGGTAATCAGCTCGGCAATACCCTGGACGGCGCCTTTCAGCACGTCGTTAGCCGCACCGAAGGCGTCAAGCAGGGAAATACCGCGACCCAGCACTTTCAGCAACTTGTCGTTCGGAATGGTAATCAGCGAGTCCACATGCTTGGACAGCTCGGTGATACCCTGCTCCGCGAACGCCATACGTTTTTTGCCTTCAAAGTTGAAAGGCTTGGTCACGACGGCCACGGTCAGGATACCCAAATCTTTTGCGACTTCCGCCACGACAGGCGCAGCACCGGTACCGGTACCGCCACCCATACCTGCAGCGATAAACACCATGTCTGCACCATCAAGCGCAGCACGCAGTGCTTCACGATCTTCTTCAGCGGCATTGCGGCCCACTTCCGGGTTAGCGCCTGCACCCAGACCTTTGGTGATGCCACCGCCGATCTGAATCGTCTGGCCTACCGCTGTTTTGCGCAGTGCCTGAGCATCGGTGTTGACGGCAAAGAATTCAACGCCTTCAATGCGTTCACGCACCATATGCTCTACGGCGTTGCCGCCGCCGCCACCGACGCCGATGACTTTAATCACCGCGTCGTTGGTTAATTCCATTGGTTCAAACATAGTTTCTCTCCGTTGTGCCTGTCGCCTGAGACCGCTAATTTTCTCCGGTCTCTTTAAAAATTAAAACTCTTTTCGCAGCCAGGAATTGAGTCGTTTGACCCATGAACCGACCGACGCCCGTTTTTCCACTTCTGCTTCACCACTCAAGTGGGACTCTTTCCCATAATGAAGCAGGCCCACAGCCGTTGAATAGTACGGCTCCTGAGCGTAATCCGTTAAACCGGTAATATTCAGCGGCGCACCAATACGAACCTGCGTATGGAACACCCGCTGTGCACAGGCCGCAAGTCCTTCAATTTGCGCCGCGCCGCCGGTTAATACAATCCCCGCCGCAAGATGATGCTTCACACCCTGCTGACGGAGCTGTTCCTGTAACTGTAAAATCTCTTCGTTGACCAGGTTGAGCAGCTCGGTGTAGCGCGGCTCAATAACCTCTGCCAGCGTCTGGCGCTGCAGGCTGCGCGGTGGTCGCCCCCCTACGCTCGGCACTTCAACGCTCTCATCTTTACCGACAATCGACCCCAGTGCGCAACCGTGGCGAACTTTTATCGCCTCTGCATCGCTCGGTGGCGTACCAAAGGCGTAGGCAATATCGCTGGTCACCACGTTCCCGGCATACGGGATCACTTTCGTGTGGCGCAAGGCCCCGCCAGTGTAGACGGCGATATCCATTGTACCACCGCCGATATCGACCACACAGACGCCCAGTTCACGTTCGTCTTCAGTCAGTACGGAATAGCTTGCCGCCAGTCCCGCAAAAATAAGTTGGTCAACTTTCAGGCCACAACGTTCAACGGCTTTAACAATGTTCTTCGCCATATCGTTGTGACATGTGATCAAGTGCACTTTTGCCTGCATTCGCACGCCGGAAAGACCGACAGGGTTTTTAATCCCCTCCTGATAGTCGATTGCATACTCCTGCGGGATAACATGCAGAACACGATGCTCATCGCGCACGCGTACGGATTTCGCCGTGTGCACAACGTTTTCGACATCTTCCTGTGTCACTTCCTCTTCGGAAATCGGGACCATGCCAATTTCGTTCTGGCAGCTAATATGCTTACCCGAAAGCGCCAGATAAACGGAAGAAATCTGGCAATCAGCCATCAATTCAGCCTGATCGATGGCGCGCTGTACGCATTTCACCACCGACTCAAGATCGTTCACCCCGCCTTTATCCATACCACGAGACGGGCAACTGCCCACGCCAATGATATTGACCATACCGTCGGGCAGAACTTCCCCTACTAAAGCGGCGACCTTTGCGGTGCCAATCTCCAGTCCAACTACCAGTTTTCTGTCCGTCGCCTTGATCATTGTTATTCTGCCTGTACCTGTGCCTGATTCTGTTGCTGATTAGGTTCCTCAACCGGAGCCGGTACCCAGCCGACTGCGGCGCCTGAGTCATAGCGCAAATCAACGTAGCTTATCTGTTTGCCTTCGGCCTGCGCCTGCTGTTGTAGAACAGGGTAAAGTTCTACAAAACGCGCCAGACGCTTCATCGTGTCACCGCGCCCCAGATTCAGCTTAATGCCATTCGTTAACGTCAATTGCCATGAGCGGCGAGCCGTCATTGCAGCATCTTTTAATGTAAACCTGTCTTTCGCCAGCACCTGTCCCATCTCGCGGAACGCCTGCAGGACTTCGTTTTCACTGCCTTCCGGCCCGGATAACAGGGGTAAATTCTGCTTGCTGACACGATCGGCCGGGACGCTAAAGGCATTTCCGTTAGCATCAACCATGTGCTGATCATTCCAACGCGCAATGGGCACATATTCAACCAGATGAATCTTCAATTCATCAGGCCATTGCTTTCTGACGCTGGCCTGTTTAATCCAGGGCAGTCGTTCAATCTGGCTCTGGATGATGTTGACATCCTGGGTCATAAAGGTGCCTGGTGACCCCAGAGCCAGTATTGACTGGCGAATATCATCGTTGCGGGTGTAATGGCGCTCACCGGTTACCACCAGCTTAGACAGGGGTAAACGTTGCGCATCTTCCATCCAGCCCAGCACCATCCAGCCACTGATAAACACGGTGCACAGTACGCCCAGCAGGAAAAGTATCCCTGCAAGACGCGTTCCATTACTCCGACCCGAAGAACTGTATTCTTCCTCGTCATCACGGTTGCGCGTGTTCAATGCAGCCTGAGACATATCAGCCCGCCTGGTCCAGAATGCGGACAACCAGTTGCGAGAAGCTCATTCCGGCCTGACGCCCCGCCATTGGCACAAGGCTATGGCTGGTCATTCCCGGAGAAGTATTGGCTTCCAGCAAATAAAATTGCTTGTCGCTATCCTGCATAACATCAATGCGACCCCAGCCGCGACAACCTAAAACAGCCCAGGCTTTTAATACTAACGTCTGCAATTGGGCTTCCTGGTCATCTTCCAGACCACTTGGGCAGAAATATTGCGTCTCATCAGAGAGATACTTCGCCTCATAATCATAGAAGGTTCCAGCGGGTTGGATGCGAATAGAGGGTAATATTTCTTCTCCGAGCATCGCGACGGTAAATTCCGGCCCGCTGAGCCATTTCTCTATTAAAACTTCTTCATCATGTTGAAATGCCAATGCTAACGCCTGCGGTAAATTCGCGGCTTCTGTGACTTTGGACATTCCGACACTGGAGCCTTCGCGGCTGGGCTTTACAATAAGGGGTAAACCCAGCCCGGCAATGCGCGAATTAACGTCGTCATTGAGGCCCATTTCAAATTCACGACGGGTCAAGGCAACCCAAGGGGCAACGGGCAAGCCCGCGCCTTGCCACAGCAATTTGCTGCGCAGTTTATCCATGGAAATCGCTGACGCCATCACGCCGCTACCGGTGTAAGGCATGCCAATCAGATCGAGCAGACCCTGAAGCGTGCCGTCTTCACCGCCACGACCATGGAGCGCAATAAAGACCTTATCAAAGCCCATCTCTTTCAGACGGGTAACGTCCACGTCTTTCGGATCGACCAGATGCGCATCAACGCCACCTTCGCGCAAGCCTGCCAGTACAGCGGCCCCTGAATTCAGTGAAACGTCGCGCTCAGCAGAGGTTCCGCCTGACAGGACGGCGATTTTATCAGCCATGACGTTCATCCCCAGCGGTTTGCGGCTTGAGTTTGATTTCAGATAAGTTACGCGCGATTTTGCCGATATTTCCCGCACCCTGAATCAGAATTAAATCGTTCCCCGTCAGTACGGGGGCCAGCATTTCGGCGACTTGTGCAGGATCTGGCACCAAAATAGGGTCAATCTTACCGCGTCCACGAATAGTACGACACAGAGAACGGCTGTCAGCGCCTGGAATCGGATTTTCACCCGCAGAATAAACGTCCAGCATCAACAGCGTATCCACCTGTGAAAGCACGTTCGCAAAATCGTCGTACAGATCGCGCGTACGGGTGTAACGGTGCGGCTGGAAGATCATCACCAGATTCTTATCCGGCCAGCCAGCGCGCGCGGCTTTGATGGTCGCATCAACTTCGGTCGGATGATGACCGTAGTCATCCACCAGCATTGCGGTGCCGGACTTGCCGTTCACCGGCTCCAGCGGATACTCACCGAGGAAATCGAAACGACGCCCGGTGCCCTGGAAGCTTTCCAGCGCGCGCAGAATGGCATCGTCATCGATACCCTCTTCCGTCGCCACCGCGACAGCCGCCGCCGCATTTAAGGCATTGTGGCGGCCGGGCGCATTCAGCGTAACCTGCAGTAAAGGTTTGTCATGACGCGCCAGAGTAAAGTGCCCCTGAGCACCAGATTGTTTGTACTCTTCCACACGAACATCGGCGTCTTCGCTAAAACCGTAAGTCGTGATTTGACGCCCAACCCGCGGTAAAAGCTCGCGAATAACCGGATCGTCAACACACATCACCGCACGGCCATAGAACGGCAGGTTGTGCAGGAAGTTAATAAAGGTCTGTTTTAAGTTTTCGAAGTCGCCCTGGTAGGTATCCATATGGTCAGCTTCGATATTGGTCACAATGGCGACCATCGGCTGCAGGTGCAGGAACGATGCATCGCTCTCATCCGCTTCGGCAATCAGATAGCGGCTGTGCCCCAGGCGCGCATGCACGCCCGCGGCCTTGACCAGGCCACCGTTAACGAACGTCGGATCGAGACCCGCTTCCGCATAAATGCTGGAGACCATTGCGGTGGTGGTCGTTTTACCGTGCGTACCGGCCACGGCGATACCGTGACGAAAACGCATCAGTTCTGCCAGCATCTCTGCACGGCGGATGACCGGGATACGCGCTTCATGCGCAGCGACGATTTCAGGGTTATCGGCAGAGATGGCGCTGGAGACCACAACAACACTCGCATCGCGCACGTTTTCCGGGCGATGGTTAAAATAGAGGGTCGCCCCAAGCGACGCCAACTGCTGCGTAACAGGGTTAGGCGCCAGATCGGACCCGCTAATCTGATAGCCCTCATTCGCTAAAACTTCGGCAATACCGCCCATGCCAGCACCACCGATGCCAACAAAGTGGATGTGCCGGACGCGACGCATCTCGGGCACGATTGAACGCAGTTTTGCCAGTTGTTGTGTATTCATTCTCTAACCGCCATCGATACTTCTTAAAATTCGTGCAACGCAAAAGGCGTTACAAGGGTTAAGCCTTTGCAGCCAGGCTTACTTCATTTGCTACCCGTTCGGTCGCATCCGGAATGGCGGCGGCACGTGCGCGCTCGGCCATCTCCAGCAATGTTTCTCGATTCCAGCCCGCCAGGGTGTTGGCGACCGCCTCAGCGGTAAAGTGCGGCTGTTCAAAGATCTTCGCGGCGCCCGCTTTTTCAAGGGGTAACGCGTTCCAGTACTGCTGTCTGTCTTTGTGCTGGAAAGGCACGAAGATAGCGGGCAAACCGGCTGCTGCAATCTCGCTGACCGTAAGTGCCCCGGAGCGACACACAACCACATCGGCCCAGGCATAGGCGGCAGCCATATCGTCAATGAACTCGGTGACCTTATGCTGCGGCTGGCCCGCATCGACATAAGCCTGCTCAACGGTTTGCTGCGCACCCTTTCCACTCTGATGCCAGATAGTCACCGCCTCGCCCAGTTTCGCCGCCACCTGCGGAAGCGTCAGGTTCAGAATGCGCGCCCCCTGAGAGCCGCCCACGACCAGTATACGCACCGGCCCGTCACGCCCTGCCAGGCGTTGCTGCGGCAACGGCAGCGCCAGTACGTCGACGCGTACCGGGTTACCGACAACATCAGCGGTCGGAAAAGCCCCAGGAAAAGCCTGCATCACTTTGGTGGCAATCTTCGCCAGCCATTTGTTCGTTAAACCGGCAATGCCGTTTTGCTCATGCAGTATGACCGGAATCCCCAGCGACCATGCCGCCAGACCGCCCGGACCTGACACATACCCCCCCATCCCTAAAACGGCATCAGGCCTGAAGCGTTTCATGATGGCGCGGGCCTGTCGCCAGGCGTTAAATATGCGTACAGGCGCCAGCAGCAATGCCTTAAGGCCTTTGCCGCGCAGGCCGGAAATACGAATAAAGTCGATTTCAATGCCGTGTTTTGGCACTAAATCGGCTTCCATGCGATCGGCGGTTCCAAGCCAGCGTACCTGCCAGCCCTGGTCCATTAAATGGTGCGCAACCGCAAGCCCGGGGAACACATGCCCACCGGTCCCCCCCGCCATCACCATTAACCGCTTCGGTTGATTCATCGAGAACCTCGTGTAAACGCCTGGGCTTTTTCCAGACGCGTTTCATAATCTATGCGTAACAAAAACATGATGGCAGTCGACATAATCAGCAGACTCGAACCACCATAACTGATCAAAGGCAACGTCAGACCTTTAGTCGGCAGCATCCCCGCTGCGGCCCCGACGTTCACTAATGCCTGAAAACTAAACCAGATACCAATTGAACAGGCGAGAAAACCTGAGAAGCGGTGATCGATTTCAAGCGCTTTTCGACCAATAGACATGGCACGGAAAGCGACGAAGAATACCATTAAAAGCGCTAATACCACACCGATATAACCCAGTTCTTCCCCAATGATGGAGAAGATAAAGTCGGTATGTGCCTCGGGCAGGTACTCCAGTTTTTGGACAGAATTCCCCAGTCCCTGACCCCAAACTTCACCGCGCCCAAAGGCCATTAAAGATTGTGTCAGCTGATAACCGCTGCCAAAGGGATCTTCCCATGGGTTCCAGAAAGAGGTCACCCGTCGAATACGATAAGGTTCCGCAAGGATCAGCAGAACAACCGCGGATATCCCCATCCCGATGATGGCGATGAACTGCCAGAGTTTGGCACCTGCAAGGAACAGCATGGCAAGCGTCGTGACGAACAACACCACCACCGTTCCGAGGTCAGGCTGCGCCAGCAGTAACACCGCCAGAACCAGAATCACGCCCATCGGTTTTAAGAAGCCGCGCAGATTATTTCGCACTTCATCGACCTTTCGCACCAGGTAGTTGGCGAGATAACAAAACAGCGACAGCTTGGTAAATTCGGCAGGCTGAATACGCAGCGGACCAAAGGCAATCCAGCGTGATGCACCGTTAACCGAGCTCCCCACCACCAGCACAATTAACAGCATGATGATCGAGGCGATAAGCATCGCGGTACTGTGCCGTTGCCAGAACTCCATCGGCAGGCGCAGCGTAATCAACGCCAGGCAGAAGGCCAGAATAATGTAAATACCGTCACGCTTGGCAAACAGGAAAGGATCGTTCGCCAGGCGTTGTCCGACAGGCATGGATGCGGAGGTCACCATAATAAAACCGACCGCCGCCAGCCCCAGCGTAAGCCAGAACAGCATGCGGTCATACATGACCAGACTATCGGAATCTTTATCCCGGGACGCCATGACCCAGCCTTTCAGTGCCGCAAACAGCCACACCAGGATGCCAAATCCTGGCAGGCGCGGCATTCTCAGGCGAGGGAAGGATAAACGCATCAACCTAACTCCTTCGCCAGGCGGGTAAAGAGATCACCCCGCTGTTCGAAATTTTTAAACTGATCGAGGCTGGCACAGGCCGGAGAAAGCAACACCATATCGCCGGGTTGAATTCGCGTAGCGATAAGCCGCATGGCCTCTTCCATCGTGTCAGTTTGCGTTGCAACTTCAGGGCGTAATGCCGCCAGCGCCGCGCCGTCGCGACCGAAACAGTACAGACGAATTGTGTCGCCCGACAACCAGGGTTTCAGCGGAGAAAAGTCCGCGGATTTTCCATCGCCGCCAAGCAGAAGATGGAGCGTCCCTTCGACATGCAAACCGTTGAGCGCGGCTTCAGTACTGCCGACGTTGGTCGCTTTTGAGTCATTGATCCAGCGTACACCGTTATGTTCCAGCGCCAGCTGGAAGCGATGCGCCAGGCCGGTAAAGGTGGTCAGCGCTTTCAGGCTGGTTGCGCGCGGTAAACCTGCCGCATCCGCCAGCGCCAGCGCGGCTAACGCGTTGGTATAGTTATGCTGGCCGGAAAGTTTCATCTCTTTCACGTTAAGGACTTTTTCGCCTTTCACCCGCAGCCAGGTTTCACCTTGCTGACGGTTTAGATGATAGTCACCCATATTGATGCCAAAGCTCACGCAGCGGTCGTCCGCACCACGCACCGGCATGGTCAGCGCATCATCAGCGTTCACCACACAAATTTTGGCATTCTCATAAACGCGCAGTTTCGCTGCCCGATACTGCTGCAAACCAAATGGATAGCGATCCATATGATCTTCCGTCACGTTAAGGATCGTGGCGGCCGTTGCCTGCAGACTGGAGGTGGTCTCCAGCTGGAAGCTGGAAAGCTCAAGCACGTAAAGATCGCGGGTGGGATCGAGAAGCATCAGCGCAGGCAGGCCAATATTTCCGCCGACACCTACGTTCATGCCCGCCGCTTTCGCCATCTCGCCGACCAGCGTCGTGACGGTGCTTTTACCGTTAGATCCGGTAATCGCGATGACAGGTGCCTGCGCTTCACGGCAGAACAGCTCAATATCACCGACGATTTCAACGCCGGCGTCAGCTGCCGCGCTCAGGGAAGGATGCGCCAGCGCCATACCGGGGCTGGCGACAATCAGATCGGCTGCCAGCAGCCAGTCATCATTCAGACCACCAAGGTGGCGTTCAACCTGCTCTGGCACTTTGTCCAGACCCGGCGGGGAAACACGTGTATCCATCACACGAGGCGTAACGCCACGCCCGAGGAAAAAGTCCACGCAGGACAGGCCCGTCAGGCCCAACCCGATGATAACGACTTTTTTACCCTGGTAATCTGCCATGATTAACGTACCTTCAGCGTTGCCAGGCCAATGAGCACCAGCATCAGCGAAATAATCCAGAAGCGCACAATGACGCGCGGTTCCGGCCAGCCTTTCAGTTCATAATGGTGATGAATAGGCGCCATGCGGAAAATACGCTGACCGCGCAGCTTGAAGGACCCCACCTGCAAAATCACCGATAAGGTTTCCACGACAAACACACCGCCCATAATGACCAGCAGGAATTCCTGACGCAGCAGCACGGCAATAATGCCCAGCGCGCCGCCCAGCGCCAGCGAACCGACGTCGCCCATAAAGACCTGCGCCGGATAGGTGTTAAACCACAGGAAGCCTAATCCCGCCCCGACAATCGCCGTACAGACGATCACCAGTTCCCCTGCATGTCGCAGATAAGGAATGTGCAGGTAGTTCGCAAAGTTCATGTTACCGGTCGCCCATGCCACCAGCGCAAAGCCCCCAGCAACAAAGACGGTTGGCATAATCGCCAGGCCGTCCAGACCATCGGTCAGGTTAACGGCGTTACCCGTACCCACAATGACAAAGTAGGCCAGCAGGATGTAGAACAGGCCAAGCTGCGGCATCACATCTTTAAAGAACGGCACCACCAGCTCGGTAGCCGGGGTGTCTTTCCCTGCCAGATAGAGCGCGAAGGCGACACCCAGCGCGATAACCGACATCCAGAAGTATTTCCAGCGGGCAATCAGCCCCTTGGTATCCTTGCGCACCACTTTACGGTAGTCGTCGACGAAACCGATAATGCCGTAACCTACCAGCACCGTCAGTACGCACCAGACATACGGGTTAGAGGGATAGGCCCACAGCAGGACAGAGACCACAATGGCGGTCAGGATCATAATCCCGCCCATGGTAGGCGTGCCGCGCTTGCTGAAATGCGATTCCGGACCGTCGTTACGCACGACCTGACCGAAAGACAACTTTTGCAGACGGGCAATCATGCGCGGGCCCATCCACAAGGAGATGAACAGCGCAGTCAGCAGGCTGACGATGGCGCGAAACGTCAGGTAGGAAAAGACGTTAAAGCCTGAATAATATTTGACCAAATGTTCGGCCAGCCAAACTAACATGTTCCGTTCTCCTGTAATGCGTGCACAACCTCTTCCATGGCGGCACTACGTGAACCTTTCACTAAAACAGTCACAATTTGATGTTCTGCCACTAATTTTTTCAAACGGGTCATCAATGCGGCCTTGTCGTTATAATGCTCGCCTGCCCCGCTCGCCTGGCTCACGCGCTGGCTAAGGTTGCCCACGCTCAATACGCAATCAATGCCGGACGCTTTTGCCGCTTCGCCCACCTGAATGTGGCACGCTTCGCTTTCATCCCCCAGTTCAGCCATATCCCCCACGACAAACACGCGGTAGCCTGGCATCTCTGACAGCACCTGGACCGCTGCCGTCATCGAACCGACGTTGGCATTGTAGGAGTCATCCAGCAGCAGTTTGTTTTCTGCAAGCGGGATGGGGAACAGTCGTCCGGGCACCGCTTTCAGGTTTTTAAGACCGGCTTTTATGGCGTCATGACTGGCGCCCACCGCCGAAGCCAGCGCGGCGGCGGCCAGCGCATTAGCGATGTTGTGACGGCCAGGCAACGGCAGCAGCACATCCACGCTGCCGGTAGGGGTTTGCAGCGTAAATTCCGTGCCGTGAGAGGTCACATGGATATTGGTCGCGGTAAAATCACTGTTGGCCGAATTTGGCGAAAAACGCCATGTTTTGCGATCGCCAATGATGCTTTGCCAGTTCAGCCAGTCATTATTGTCGGCATTCATAATGGCAATGCCGTTATCCGGCAGGCCGGTATAAATTTCACCTTTGGCTTTTGCCACACCTTCCAGCGATCCAAAACCTTCCAGGTGCGCAGCCGCCAGGTTATTCACCAGCGCGGCTTCCGGACGCGTCAGGCTGACGGTCCAGGCAATTTCGCCCTGATGATTAGCCCCCAGCTCGATCACCGCATACTCGTGTTCGGTGGTCAGACGCAGCAACGTCATCGGAACGCCGATGTCGTTATTAAGATTGCCTGCGGTATAAAGCGTATTGCCACACTGTGCGAGGATGGCAGCCGTCATCTCTTTCACCGACGTTTTGCCAGACGAGCCGGTTAGCGCCACGACGCGCGCAGGAACCTGTTGGCGAACCCAGGCCGCCAGCTCGCCAAACGCCAGACGCGTGTCCTGCACTCGCACCTGCGGCAGGTCGACATCCAGTTTACGGCTTACCAGCAGTGCGCCCGCGCCTGCCTCTTTCGCCTGTTCAGCGAAATCATGCGCATCGAATCGCTCGCCTTTCAGCGCCACGAACAGACATCCCGGCGTAATTTTACGGGTATCTGTCGTCACGGCATCGATGGTCAGCGCCTGTCCCGACAGCTCGCCGTTTAAGACAGTGGCTAATTTATCCAGCGTTACGCTAATCATGCCACGACTCCCAACAGACGGGCCGCGGTCACGCGGTCTGAATAGTCCAGACGGCGTGCGCCGACAATCTGATAATCTTCATGGCCTTTGCCGGCGAGCAGCACGACATCGTTCTCGTTGGCCTGCATGATGGCATTGGTGACCGCTTCGGCGCGGCCTTCGACCACGCGAGCACGCCCCGCATCCAGCATACCTGCAAGGATATCGTTGATAATGGCGCGCGGTTCTTCTGTACGGGGATTGTCATCAGTCACGACCGGAATATCGGCAAACTGCTCAGCAATCGCCCCCATTAACGGGCGTTTACCTTTGTCACGATCGCCGCCGCAGCCAAAGACACACCACAGCTTACCGGTGCAGTGCAGACGCGCCGCCTGCAGCGCTTTTTCCAGCGCATCCGGGGTATGGGCGTAATCGACCACCACCGTCGGTTTGCCCGGCGCGCTAAACACTTCCATACGCCCGCAAACGGGTTGCAGCTGAGCGGCGGTGTTCAGCAGGTCTGCCAGCGGATAGCCCAGTGCCAGCAACGTCGCCAGCGCCAGCAGAAGATTGCTGACGTTAAATGCCCCCATCAGGCGGCTTTCGATAACGCCTTCGCCCCAGGATGAATCAAAGCGGATGGTCGCACCACTGTCGTGATAATGAACCTCCGTCGCCTTCAGCCAGCGGCCATGACAGTTCGGATTGATGTGATCTTCCATCGAGACGGCGACCGCATCGGGCAGCTTCGCCAGCCAGCGGCGTCCTACTTCATCATCGGCATTGATAATGGCCTGACCACAATGGTGCGTGGAATAGAGCAGCCATTTTGCGGCTTCGTAATGCTCCATATCCCCGTGATAATCGAGATGATCGCGGCTCAGGTTCGTAAATACAGAGGCAGCAAATTTCAGCGCGGCGACGCGGTGCTGCACCAGACCATGCGAAGAGACTTCCATGGCGGCAAAGGTCGCCCCCTGCTGCGCAAGTCCTGCCAGCACGTGCTGTACGTCGACTGCGGACCCGGTCGTATTTTCCGTCGGGTTCACTTTGCCCAGCAAACCATTACCGACGGTGCCCATTACGGCACCGGTTTCACCCAGCAGCTGCGCCCATTGCGCCATCAACTGCGTGGTGGTGGTTTTACCGTTCGTTCCCGTCACGCCAACCAGACGCAGCTGGTCAGAGGGCTCGTGATAAAAACGCCCCGCCAGCGCGGAGAGGCGTTCGTTTAACTGGCTGAGGTAGATGACCGGTACACCGTGCAATTCACGGATTTCACCATCGGTTGCAACATCTTTTGCCTCAGCAATAATGGCAGCTACACCTTGCGCAATCGCCTGCGGGATATATTGACGCCCGTCCGCCTGATGACCGACCACTGCTACAAAAAGATCGCCCGACGCAGCCACACGGCTGTCGAGTACCATCTCTCGTAGCGCTCGCGCGGGTAGCGATTGCACCCACGGAGCAAGAAGGTCGCGCAAATTACGATCTGCCACCTGATCCCTCACCTTGATTAATTACAAATTCACTTTTCTCGCCCGTCGCCAGCGCATCTGGTTCAATGTTCATGGTACGCAGAACGCCGCCCATGATGGCACCAAACACCGGCGCAGAGACGGCGCCACCGTAGTATTTACCCGCCTGTGGATCGTTTATCACGACCACCAGCGCAAAACGCGGATTACTCGCAGGGGCAACGCCCGCGGTATAGGCAATGTATTTGTTGATGTAGCGACCGTCCGGACCCACTTTTTTTGCGGTACCGGTTTTAATCGCAATACGATAGCCTTTGATTGCCGCTTTCACGCCACCGCCGCCCGGCAGGGCAACGCTTTCCATCATGTGAACCACGGTACGCACGGTAGATTCCGGGAAGATACGCTCGCCGGGAACCGGGGGATCCACTTTGGTGATGGAGAGCGGGCGATAGACGCCATAGCTACCAATCGTTGAATAGACTCGCGCTAACTGTAACGGCGTTACCATTAGCCCATAGCCGAAAGAGAAGGTGGCCCTCTCTATGTCAGACCACCGTTGTTTTTGAGGATATAAGCCACTGCGTTCTCCGACCAACCCCAAATTGGTCGCCTTTCCAAGCCCAAAACGAGAGTAAGTTTCTACTAACGCTGAGGACGGCATCGCTAACGCCAGCTTAGACACACCGACGTTACTCGACTTCTGCAGAACCCCGGTCAGGGTTAATTCGCTATAACGCGCCACGTCTTTAATTTCGTGGCCATTAATTCGGTAAGGGATGGTATTCAGCACGGTATTTTCATTAACGATACCGCGCTGCAGCGCCGTCATCACTACCATCGGCTTCACGGTGGAGCCCGGTTCAAAGACGTCGGTAATAGTACGGTTACGCATGACATCTTTTTGCGTACCGGTCAGGTTGTTTGGGTTGTACGAGGGGCTGTTTGCCATTGCCAGCACTTCACCGGTGCTGACGTCCACCAGCACGGCGCTGCCGGATTCGGCTTTGTTAAATGCCACCGCATTATTGAGCTCACGGTACACTAACGCCTGCAGGCGCTCATCAATGCTCAGCGCCAGGTTGTGTGCCGCCTGGCTATCGGTGGACGAAATATCTTCGATGACGCGGCCATAGCGGTCTTTACGCACGACGCGCTCGCCCGGCTGACCGGTGAGCCATTTATCGAAGCTTTTTTCAACGCCTTCAATGCCCTGGCTATCGACGTTGGTGAAACCAATGAGGTGGGCAGTGACTTCGCCTGACGGATAGTATCGACGCGACTCTTCACGCAGATGGATGCCCGGCAGTTTTAATTTTTTGATGTAGTCGGCCATGTCAGGGTTAACCTGACGCGCCAGATAGATAAAGCGCCCTTTGGGGTTGGCATTCACGCGGGCCGCCATCTGGTCAAGCGGCATTTTCAGGGCATCAGCCAGCGCTTTCCAGCGGTTATCGAGCGTCACGCCACCGGCATCGTGTAACTCTTTTGGATCGGCCCAGATCGCTTTTACCGGAACACTGACGGCTAAAGGACGACCTGAACGGTCGGTGATCATGCCGCGTGATGTTGAGACTTCCTGCACGCGAAGGGAACGCATGTCCCCCTGGCGCACCAGCATGTCAGGGGCAATAATCTGCAGCCAGGCCACGCGGCCCAGCAGGAACGTCAGCGCCAGTAGAATACAGCCACAAAGCAACGCAAAACGCCAACTGACAAAGTTGGCCTGTTCTTCCTGACGTTTCGGTTTTTGCGTTTTTGCCGCCGGTCTCATGCGTCGCGTATTCCCTTTATTTTTGTACTACGATGTTTTCCTGCGAAGGATCAACATGCTGCAGTTGCAGCTTTTCCGTTGCGATCCGTTCAACCCGGCTATGATCGCCGAGCGCATTTTCTTCAAGAATCAGGTTGCGCCATTCAATGTCCAGCGCATCGCGTTCCAGCACCAGCTGCTCGCGTTGTGCGGTGAGTAAACGGGTATGGTGGGCCGTCGTCACCACGGTCACCGCGGTGACAATAATGCAAATGAACAGGCAGAGTGGCAGTTTCCCAAACCGCAAGAGATCGTCACCGATCACGCCAGGCAAAGCATGGCGCTCGTTGCTTCCTAACGATCCTTTCACTTTGCTGAGGGTTTCCGTCACTCTGCTGATCACGCGTTCGTCCTTTCTGCAATACGCAGTACTGAACTACGGGCACGTGGATTCTCTGCCACCTCTTCTTCGCCCGGCATTAACTTACCTAATGCTCGCAAATAACGGCCGCCCAGTTTTCTGAGTTGTTCTTCCGTCATCGGCAACCCCGCAGGAACCTGAGGACCGCGACTTTGCTCACGCATAAAGCGTTTCACAATGCGGTCTTCCAGCGAATGGAAGCTGATGATGGATAACCGCCCACCCGGGGCCAGCACGCTGAGCGAGTTTTTTAGCGCCTGCTCTATCTCCTCCAGTTCACTGTTCACCCAAATACGCACCGCCTGGAAGGTACGGGTCGCGGGATGTTTGTGCTTATCCTTCACCGGCATTGCTGCCGCAATCACCTCTGCCAGCTCTTTCGTCCGGGTCATGGGTTCAATACGGTTGCGCTCAACAATGGCGCGGGCAATGCGCTTCCCAAAACGTTCCTCGCCAAAGGTTTTGATAACCCAGGCAATATCGGCTTCGTCAGCCGTTTGCAGCCATTCCGCCGCCGACTGCCCGCGCGTGGGATCCATACGCATATCCAGCGGCCCATCGCGCATAAAGGAGAAGCCGCGTTCTGCATCATCAAGCTGGGGTGAAGAGACGCCAAGATCGAGAAGAATCCCGTCGATCTTGCCCGTCAGTTCGCGCTCACTAACATAGTCAGCCAGCGCAGAGAAAGGGCCATGTACGATGGAAAAGCGCGGATCATCGATGGTCTTCGCCACGGCAATAGCCTGCGGATCGCGATCGATTGCCAGTAAGCGACCTTCCGCTCCCAGTTGGGAGAGGATCAGACGCGAGTGACCACCGCGACCAAATGTCCCATCAATGTAGATGCCGTCAGGACGAATATTCAGGCCGTTCACAGCCTCGTCCAGCAACACCGTTCTATGTTTAAAATTTTCCATCATATTTATAGAGACAAGTCCTGCAATCGATCCGATAACGTATCGGAATCAGATTGTTCAGCGTCGATATCTTCCTTGACCTGTTGATACCAGGTCGTTTCATCCCACAGCTCAAACTTGTTGAACTGCCCGACCAGCATCACTTCTTTCGTCAGACCGGCATGCTGCCTTAATACAGGGGCAATCAGTAATCGCCCTGCACTGTCCATCTGACATTCACTGGCATGACCCAATAACAACCGTTGTACACGGCGTTCCTGTGGGTTCATGCTCGACAGTCGCGACAGCTTTTGCTCAATAATTTCCCATTCGGGCAAGGGGTAAAGCAGCAGGCAGGAGTGGTGGATGTCAATGGTGCACACCATTTGACCTGAAGCGTCCTCAAGCAGCCGATCGCGATATCGGGTTGGCACCGATAAACGCCCTTTGCTGTCAAGATTGACTAACGTTGCTCCACGGAACATGCCAGCCTCACCCCTTCTCGCCACATTAACCCACAAATTCCCACATAAAGGAGTGTACGGAGCGAAGGAAAAGCTTGTCAAGCCAGGACTACCGCGACAGGGATATGAATGCCCCCTGCTAACGGACGTAACCGGACTTGATTAATAACTGCGCAACAGGCGAGGCAAAATTAACGTCATGAATATTTGTAAGAAAAATACCGAATATGCACACTAGCGTTAACCATCACTCCATATCATCGCGGGAAAATATAAAGTGTCAGTTTGCGACGCGGGCGGCATTTTAAGACATATTGCCGGGGGATAACAGCGCCAGTTTGACTTCAGATCCCGTCAGACCTCAGCCATAGCGCGGTGTATTAACGAAAGGTGGGAAAAATGGCTGATAATTCAGCACACCCGGTTTCTCTGTAACAAAATAATACAATTTTACCGCAATAAAAAAGGGGAAATAACCTTAAAAAACGCCTGGATGAATTAAGAAGAGGAGCAGACTCTCTTTCTTATAGAATTATCCTAAATTCTGTCAGGCTATTTTTAGCCATTTAAAAGACAACAATAAGGGCAGCTTTCACCACCCCTGTCCTGAATCAGTAACGACTGAGCACACCGCGACGATAAAGATTACGCTTAATACGCGTCAGACCGGGTTTCGGTTTACGCGGCTCATCCAGGCTTGCCAGTACAATCTCCAGCACGCGTTCTGCAACATCACGATGACGCTGCGCCACGGCCAGCACCGGACACTGCAGGAAATCGAGCAGTTCATTATCACCAAAGGTCGCTATCGCCAGTTCAGAGGGGAGTTTACCCTCACGGCGCAACGTTACATCCATCACACCCTGTAAAAGTGCAAAGGAGGTGGTGAACAACGCCTGTGGCATCGGGTGCGTCTCCAGCCACTTTTCAAACAGCTGGGCTGAGGCTTCACGCTCATAGCTGTTGGCATAGAGATAATGGACTTCCCGCGGATCGTCCTTCCACGCGGTACGGAACCCCTGCTCACGCAGGTAACTTACGGAGAGTTCCGGCAGCGCCCCCAGATAGAGTACGGTCTCCGCCGGAAAAGTGCGCAGCTCAGCCGCCAGCATCTCTGCATCGTCCTGATCGGCACCCACAACGCTGGTGAAGTGCTCACGATCGAGAGCGCGATCGAGCGCCACGATAGGGAAAGGGTCGTTTGCCCAACGCTGATAGAACGGATGTTCAGGCGGTAAGGAGGTCGAGACGATAATGGCGTCAACCTGACGCTGGAGCAAATGCTCAACGCAGCGCATTTCGTTATCAGGCTGATCCTCAGAACAGGCGATCAATAATTGATAGCCGCGCTGACGCGCCTGACGCTCAAGATAGTTAGCAATACGGGTATAGCTGGTGTTCTCAAGGTCGGGGATCACCAGACCAATTGAACGTGTACGTCCCGCGCGCAGGCCCGCCGCCACGGCATTCGGATGGTAGTTATGCTCACGAACCACTGCCATGACTTTTTCAACGGTTTTATCACTTACACGGTACTGCTTAGCCTTACCGTTAATCACATAGCTTGCCGTCGTTCGTGACACGCCGGCGAGCCGGGCGATTTCATCCAGTTTCACAATTGCCCCTTAAGGAAAAAAAAGAGTCCATGGCCTTGTCAGGTTTATGGTTATATCTTTTAACATCTAATCGCAGAATAGTCCCTGCGGCAACCGCTTTTATCATCATGAAAGCGCGTTTTGGCAAAAAAAAAGCCTGGCTTCATAAGCCAGGCAAAAGAGGCGAACTATTTCGCGATTATCGCATGATCTTATCGCCACGCGATAAACCCACTATTCCTGAACGTGCAACTTCGACGATTTTAGCGACATCGCGGATGGACGCCAGGAATGCATCCAGCTTGTCGCTGGTGCCGGCCAGCTGGACCGTATAAATAGAAGGCGTCACGTCGATGATCTGTCCACGGAAGATATCCGTGTTACGTTTCACCTCTTCGCGCCCATATCCGCTGGCCTGAATTTTGACTAACATCACTTCACGTTCAACGTATGCGCCCTGCCCCAGCTCGCTGACGCGCAGCACGTCGACCAGTTTGTGCAGCTGCTTCTCGATCTGCTCAAGCACCTTGGCGTCGCCAACCGTCTGGATGGTCATCCGTGACAGCGTCGGATCGTCTGTAGGCGCTACCGTCAGGCTTTCAATGTTATAGCCCCGCTGCGCAAAAAGCCCAATGACGCGAGACAGCGCACCCGATTCGTTTTCCAGAAGGACAGATAATATCCGGCGCATGTCAGGTTCTCTCCGTTTTGCTTAGCCACATTTCATCCATACCACCCCCGCGAATATGCATTGGATACACATGCTCGGTGCCATCAACGATGATATCGGCAAACACCAGGCGATTGTTTTTAACGTGTTCCAGCGCTTCGCCCAGTTTAGTTTCTAATTCTGCCGGATCGCTAATGCGTATCCCTACATGACCGTAGGATTCCGCCAGACGAACAAAATCCGGAAGTGAGTTCATATACGACTGCGAATGGCGTCCGGAATAGATCATATCCTGCCACTGCTTCACCATGCCGAGATAACCGTTGTTAAGGTTAAGTACCAGCACTGGCAGATTGTATTGCAGTGCGGTGGACAGCTCCTGAATGTTCATCTGGATACTGCCATCGCCGGTTACACACACCACGATCTCGTCCGGCAAGGCGAGCTTCACGCCCAGCGCGGCCGGGAGACCAAAGCCCATAGTGCCGAGCCCGCCAGAGTTGATCCAGTGCCGGGGTTTATCGAACGGATAGTAAAGCGCTGCAAACATCTGATGCTGGCCGACATCCGAGGTGACGTAAGCTTCTCCCCGGGTCAACCGCCAGATCGTTTCGATGACCGCCTGCGGCTTAATATGCTCGCTTTGGGTGTCATATTTCAAACACTGACGGGCGCGCCACTGTTCAATCTGCTGCCACCAGTCGCGGATCTCATCCAGCGGCTGTGCAGGCTCTTCTTGCGCCAGCAGATCCAGCATCTGTTCCAGCACCTGCAGAGCATCACCGACAATAGGCACATCGGCGGGCACCGTCTTGGAAATGGACGTAGGATCGATATCAATGTGCAGCACCGTCGCGTCTGGACAGTATTTCGCCAGGTTATTGGTGGTGCGATCGTCAAAGCGTACGCCCACAGCGAAGATGACATCAGAATGATGCATGGTCATGTTGGCTTCATAGGTGCCATGCATGCCTAACATGCCCAGCGCCTGGCGATGTGTTGCCGGAAAGGCCCCAAGCCCCATTAAGGATGACGCCACAGGCAAGTTTAATTTCTCTACAAGCGTGCGCAGCGCCGCTTCACAATGGGCATTTACCGCGCCGCCACCCACATAGACCACCGGCTTTTTTGCCGCGAGCAGCGTTTGCAGGGCCCGTTTAATTTGACCTTTATGCCCTTGCGTTGTCGGGTTATAGGAACGCATGCTCACCGAATCCGGCCAGACATAAGGCAGCTTATTTGCCGGGTTGAGAATGTCTTTCGGAAGATCGACCACCACAGGCCCCGGTCTTCCGCTGGCAGCCAGCCAGAAGGCTTTTTTCAATACGCCAGGAATATCTTCCGTCTGCTTGACCAGGAAACTGTGTTTCACCACCGGACGCGAGATCCCCACCATGTCGCACTCCTGGAAGGCATCATAGCCAATTAACGAAGTGGCGACCTGCCCGGACAGAATCACGAGGGGAATTGAATCCATATAGGCTGTGGCAATGCCGGTAATCGCGTTCGTGGCGCCTGGTCCTGAGGTGACCAGCACAACCCCCACTTCACCGGTAGCTCGCGCCAGGCCATCGGCCATATGGACTGCGGCCTGTTCATGACGCACCAGCACGTGATCGATCCCGCCGACGGTGTGCAGCGCATCGTAAATATCGAGGACCGCTCCCCCGGGATAACCGAATACTTGCTTTACGCCCTGATCGATAAGCGATCGGACGACCATTTCGGCGCCAGACAACATCTCCATGGTTTGCCCTTTTCTTTTTTTGCAGAGTGACCTTCACCATAACCGCTCGCTATGACGCAGGCAATTGGCAAACTCACGGCAACAAAAGCCGTAAAAAGTGGAAACCACACCCGTGCGCACAAGAGTTGGTGAATTCTTCTGGTATTGACGAGCAGGCTGATGATTCGTCGCTTAAAACACAACAGAATCAGTTATTCATCTATTTTTGCACGCCATCCGGGACGGAGAAAAAATCGGAGCAGAATATAAATTTACGAATGTGATAAAAAACAGGATAAATCATTTGTTCATGATGATTTATCCCGCTGAGGATTAATGGTGACAAATATTGATTAACAGCTCTTCCATCCATTGATGTCCTTTATCTCTTCCTGCGGCTTCATGCCAGGAGAGATAACAGGTACGGCTATTGAGCTTCAGGGGCAGCGGCAGAATCTGGAGCTGTAATTGTCCGGTTAATGTCTCTGCCAGCCAGCGCGGGGCAATAGCCACCAGTTGCGTCTGCGAAACGATATTCAGCACGCTCACCATCGCCATGCCCTGATAAGCGATACTGGTTTGCTTATCCGGTGTGTCATACCATGGCTGGCTAAAAGAAGCGTATCGGTCAAGGGACACGACGGCATGTTGCTCATTATAGACATCGCTTTCACGTAACAACCCGTTCATACGCGGATGTTTTTTGCTGGCGACAAGGACCATTTCATCATTAAATAACGGAACACAGGCAAATTCAGGGCGACGAAATTCTTCGTAACCGATGACAAATTCGGTTTCCTGATAGCGCAACTGATGCTCGGCATTTTTATTCAATGACGATTTGAAGACCAAATGAATATTGGGCGCAATTTCTTCGACTTTATTATAGATTTTTGACGTCAAATAATTATCGAGAGGACTACAGACGCAAAGATTAAATACGCGCTCGCTGCTCAGCGGTTCAAAACCGGAGCCGGGCAACTCATTTTGAACCAGTTGCAACGCCTGACGAACCGCGCCAAACAGTTGAAATGCGCGAGCCGTTGGCTGAATACCACGACCATAGCGGACAAACAATTCGTCGTTAAACATTACCTTCAGACGCGCAACCGCGTTACTGACTGCAGGTTGCGACATGCCGAGCGCCTGAGCCGCCCGGGTAATATTCTGTTCTTGCATAACCGCATCAAAGACGGTTAATAAATTCAGATCCACGGTGCGTAACTGTGGCTTAACCCCAAAGTCAGCTTGAGGTTGTTCAATTTTATTTTCCAACATTTCTGACTCCACTATCACGCTAAACTCCCTTTACCTTAGTGCAGCAATAATTGCTGGCAATATCATTTACCATGCATATAAAAACCACTAAAGGGGAAAGTTTAATTTTCGGAATATATTAAGGCTCCAGCGTCAAAGTAAGAGCGATTACCGACGAAAGGAACGGACTCGATAAAAAGATATCCAAAACATTATGATTCAAATGAAACCATAAATCAGACTAATAAACAATATGGCCTTTGGTGAATGATAATTTAAGTTTTATTAAAGTATTCATCACCCAGACTGATTTCTGCTTAACATATCATTAGCATTAACGCGTGGTGAATCGCCTGCCCGTTAAATATTTCCAATGAAATCCATAAGGTTAGCTAAAAACCTGCAACTGTTTCCAAAAATGTTTAAATGAAAATCATCATTATTAAATAATACGCAGAATAAATTCCTGGTCCAAAATTAGACTATTAAGATCCCCTCCACGCCAAAAACCAGCACAATAAGCTAATGTCGAATAACGGTATCGGTAATGAAAAGCCCTCCTTTTACCTCCCGGGGGTTGACTTGCCCGGCCATATCCAGTACCACTAAATACATATTACGTTTCTCTGGAGCATGATTCATGAATCGCAACGTTCGTTCCCTCAGCCTACTACTACTAAACGCATTCACTTTGCGCGGTAGACTGGCGAACGATATTCAGCGTTGAATCGTCACCAGTAAGACTAAGAACCCGCGCCACTGCGCGGGTTTTTTTATGCTCGTAGCAAGGCGCCCTAAGACAGATAAGGACCTATTTCATGAGCCAGCAAGTCGTCATTTTCGATACAACCTTACGTGATGGTGAACAGGCGTTACAGGCAAGCCTGAGCGTTAAAGAGAAATTGCAAATCGCGCTGGCCCTCGAACGTATGGGCGTTGACGTGATGGAAGTCGGCTTTCCGGTCTCCTCTCCGGGTGATTTTGAGTCCGTCCAGACCATTGCCCGCCACGTTAAAAACAGCCGCGTATGCGCTCTGGCACGCTGCGTAGAAAAAGATATCGACGTCGCGGCCGAGTCGTTAAAAGTCGCGGAAGCATTCCGTATTCATACTTTTATCGCCACCTCGCCTATGCACATCGCCACTAAACTGCGCAGCACGCTGGATGAAGTGATTGAACGCGCGGTATATATGGTCAAACGTGCCCGCAACTATACTGACGACGTCGAGTTCTCCTGCGAAGATGCGGGCCGTACGCCGATTGCAGATCTGGCACGCGTGGTCGAAGCCGCCATCAACGCAGGTGCAACGACCATCAATATCCCGGATACCGTCGGTTACACCATGCCGTTTGAGTTCTCCAATATCATCACCGGCCTGTATGAACACGTACCTAACATTGATAAAGCGATTATCTCCGTCCACACCCACGATGATTTGGGCCTGGCTGTCGGGAATGCGATTGCCGCCGTCCACGCGGGTGCTCGCCAGGTTGAAGGCGCAATGAACGGTATCGGTGAACGTGCAGGTAACTGCTCACTGGAAGAAGTCATCATGGCGATCAAGGTGCGTAAAGACATCATGAACGTCCAGACCCGGATTAATCACCATGAAATCTGGCGTACCAGCCAGACCGTCAGCCAGATTTGCAACATGCCAGTTCCGGCCAACAAAGCGATTGTCGGCACAGGCGCGTTTGCCCACTCCTCCGGTATTCACCAGGACGGCGTGCTGAAAAATCGTGAAAACTACGAAATCATGACCCCGGAATCCATTGGCCTGAATCAGGTCCAGTTGAACCTGACCTCCCGTTCTGGTCGCGCGGCGGTGAAACACCGGATGCAGGAGATGGGTTATCAGGAAAGCGATTACAACATGGATCATCTGTATGACGCTTTCCTGAAGCTGGCCGATAAAAAAGGCCAGGTGTTTGATTACGATCTGGAAGCGCTGGCGTTTATCAATAAACAGCAGGAAGAGCCGGAGCACTTCCGCCTGGATTACTTCAGCGTACAGTCTGGCTCAAGCGATATCGCCACTGCCTCAATCAAGCTGGTTTGTGGTGAAGAGGTGAAAACCGAAGCGGCAAACGGCAACGGCCCGGTTGATGCCATCTATCAGGCAATCAACCGCGTGACTGACTACGACATCGATTTGGTCAAATACGATCTGTCGGCAAAAGGTCACGGCAAAGATGCACTGGGCCAGGTCGATATCGTCGCAACCTATAACGGGCGCCGCTTCCACGGCGTCGGGCTGGCCACGGACATCGTCGAGTCCTCCGCGAAGGCCATGGTCCACGTCCTGAACAACATCTGGCGCGCCGCTGAAGTCGAAAAAGAGTTGCAACGCAAAGCTCAGAATAAAGAGAACAAAAAGGAAACCGTGTGATGTCGAAGAATTACCATATTGCTGTGTTGCCGGGCGACGGTATTGGCCCGGAAGTGATGACACAAGCCCTGAAAGTCCTGGACGCCGTTCGCGCACGTTTCGCGATGAACATCACGACCAGCCACTACGATGTGGGGGGTATCGCGATCGATAATCACGGCACCCCGCTGCCAAAAGCCACCGTAGAGGGATGCGAGAACGCGGACGCGGTGCTCTTTGGCTCAGTTGGCGGCCCAAAATGGGAACACTTGCCACCGACAGAGCAGCCAGAGCGCGGCGCACTGTTACCGTTGCGTAAGCATTTCAAATTGTTCAGCAACCTGCGTCCGGCAAAATTGTACCAGGGTCTGGAAGATTTTTGTCCGTTACGTGCCGACATCGCCGCCAACGGCTTCGACATTCTGTGCGTCCGTGAATTAACCGGCGGCATTTACTTCGGCCAGCCAAAGGGGCGCGAAGGCAGCGGTCAGTACGAAAAAGCCTTCGACACCGAGGTGTATCACCGTTTTGAGATCGAACGCATTGCCCGTATCGCCTTTGAGTCTGCCCGTAAACGCCGTCACAAAGTGACCTCTATTGATAAGGCGAACGTTCTGCAGTCCTCCATTTTATGGCGCGAGATTGTCAACGAAATTGCCCATGCGTATCCGGACGTTGAGCTGACCCATATGTATATCGACAACGCCACTATGCAGCTGATTAAAGATCCGTCCCAGTTTGACGTCTTGCTCTGCTCCAACCTGTTCGGCGATATTCTGTCGGATGAGTGCGCCATGATCACCGGTTCCATGGGGATGCTGCCTTCCGCCAGCCTGAACGAAGAAGGGTTTGGTCTGTACGAACCTGCGGGCGGTTCCGCGCCGGATATCGCAGGTAAAAATATCGCCAACCCGATCGCACAGATCCTCTCCCTGGCGCTGCTGTTGCGCTACAGCCTGGACGCGAACGAGGCAGCAGATGCCATCGAAATCGCCATTAACCGGGCATTAGAAGAAGGCATCCGTACCGGCGATTTATCACGGGGCACTGCGGCGGTCAGTACCGATGAAATGGGCGATATCATTGCCCGCTATGTCGCAGAAGGGGTGTAATCATGGCTAAGACGTTATACGAAAAATTGTTTGACGCTCATGTGGTTTACGAAGCGCAAAACGAAACGCCGCTGCTCTACATTGACCGTCATCTGGTGCATGAAGTCACCTCACCACAGGCATTCGACGGCCTGCGGGCGCACAACCGTCCCGTTCGTCAGCCCGGGAAAACGTTCGCGACGATGGACCACAACGTTTCTACCCAGACCAAAGATATCAATGCGTCAGGCGAAATGGCACGTATCCAGATGCAGGAGCTGATGAAGAACTGCAATGAGTTTGGCGTTGAACTCTACGATCTGAATCACCCGTATCAGGGTATCGTCCACGTCATGGGCCCTGAGCAGGGGATTACCTTACCGGGTATGACCATTGTCTGCGGCGATTCACACACCGCCACGCATGGTGCCTTTGGCGCACTGGCATTCGGTATCGGCACGTCTGAAGTTGAACACGTGCTGGCGACACAAACCCTGAAACAGGGTCGCGCCAAAACCATGAAGATTGAGGTTAACGGCACCGCTGCACCAGGGATTACCGCGAAAGATATCGTGCTGGCGATTATCGGTAAAACCGGTAGCGCAGGCGGTACCGGTCATGTGGTGGAATTTTGCGGTGAGGCCATCCGGGCGTTAAGCATGGAAGGCCGTATGACCCTGTGTAACATGGCTATCGAAATGGGTGCCAAAGCGGGTCTGGTCGCACCAGATGAAACCACCTTTAACTATGTGAAAGGTCGTTTACACGCCCCGAAAGGCCAGCATTTTGATGACGCAGTGGCGTACTGGAAGACGCTGAAAACGGACGACAACGCGCAGTTTGATACTGTCGTGACGCTGCAGGCCGAAGATATCGCCCCACAGGTGACCTGGGGCACCAATCCGGGTCAGGTCATTTCTGTTAACGACGCCATTCCCGATCCGGCCTCGTTTGCCGATCCGGTTGAACGCGCCAGCGCCGAGAAAGCGCTGGCTTATATGGGCCTGAAACCCGGCGTGCCGTTGACCGACGTGACTATCGATAAAGTGTTTATTGGCTCCTGCACCAACTCCCGTATTGAAGATTTACGCGCGGCGGCTGACATTGCCAAAGGGCGTAAAGTGGCTCCGGGCGTTCAGGCATTGGTTGTACCGGGTTCCGGTCCGGTAAAAGCCCAGGCCGAAGCGGAAGGCTTAGACAAAATCTTCATTGAAGCAGGGTTCGAGTGGCGCCTGCCTGGTTGCTCTATGTGTCTGGCAATGAACAACGATCGTCTGAATCCGGGCGAACGCTGTGCCTCTACCAGCAACCGTAACTTTGAAGGACGACAGGGACGCGGTGGACGAACCCATCTGGTCAGCCCGGCAATGGCCGCTGCGGCTGCCGTCACAGGGCATTTTGCCGATATTCGCGGGATGAAATAAGGGGACCATCATGGCAGAGAAATTGATTCAACATACAGGCCGGGTTGTCCCGCTGGACGCAGCAAACGTGGATACGGATGCCATTATTCCTAAACAGTTTCTGCAAAAAGTCACCCGTACGGGTTTCGGCGCGCATCTGTTTAACGACTGGCGATTCCTGGACGACGACGGTCAGGTGCCCAATCCCGAGTTTGTCCTGAACTTCCCGGAATACAAAGGGGCCTCGATTTTGCTGGCGCGTGAAAACTTTGGCTGTGGCTCGTCCCGTGAGCATGCCCCCTGGGCCCTGACGGATTACGGTTTCAACGTTGTTATCGCGCCGAGCTTTGCCGATATCTTTTATGGCAACAGCTTTAACAATCAATTGCTGCCGGTGACGCTCAGCGACGAAGAGGTCGATGAACTGTTCACGCTGGTGCAAAACCAGCCCGGTATATCATTTGAAGTCGACCTGGATGCGCAGGTGGTGAAGGCAGGCGGTAAGTCATATCGCTTTAACATTGATGCCTTCCGCCGTCACTGCATGATGAACGGCCTTGATAGTATCGGTCTGACGCTGCAGCATGACGACGCCATCGCCGCCTACGAACAGCAACAGCCCGCCTTTATGCAATAAAGTAATGGCCCGCCAGTGCGGGCCATTATGCAAGGGTGCTTAGGCACACAGGCCCTGGAGTGGCGGGGGGGACGCCCCCCCCCCCCAACCCCAACCGTTTTTTTTTTTAGCTAAAACCGCCGCCCGCTTTTTTTTTTC
>NZ_JAIWPG020000011.1 GCF_020532665.2 Lelliottia sp. WAP21 | reverse complement strand
TGGCAGAGCCAATCTGTTGCTGACCACCTCCACAGGAGGTGGTGTTCAGATGGGTATTAAAAACGGCAACCCTGAGGTTGCCGTTGTGCGTTTATTTGGCTGTCGTTTTTTCTTCGCCGACGAGACCAATCTTCAGATAGCCCGCCTGATGCAGCGTATCCATAACGCGCATCATGGTTTCGTAATCGACGGTTTTATCCGCACGGAAGAAGACCGTGGTCTCTTTCTTACCGCCGGTGAGCTGATCCAGCGCCGGAATCACTGACGCATCCGTCACCGGGTCGTTCCCCAGGAACATGGACTTATCCGCTTTTACCGACAGATAGATCGGCTTTTCGGGACGCGGCTGCGGCTGGCTGGAAGAGGCAGGTAAATTTACCTTCACGTCCACCGTCGCCAGCGGCGCAGCAACCATAAAGATAATCAGCAGAACCAGCATGACGTCGATAAACGGTGTCACGTTGATTTCATGCATTTCGCCGTTGTCGTCCAGATTTTCGTTGAGACGCATTGCCATAGAATCAACCTACACGCAGTTTGGACGCAGAATGCACCGGTTTCGCCGAGCTGGCGTTCAGGTCTAAGTCACGGCTTTGCAGCAGCAGAACCTGTGCGGCAACATCACCGAGCGTAGCTTTGTAGCTGCCAATCATCCGCGCAAAAATGTTATAGATAACCACCGCTGGAATGGCGGCCACAAGGCCAATAGCCGTTGCCAGCAGCGCTTCTGCAATCCCTGGGGCGACAACAGCCAGGTTGGTCGTTTGCGTTTGTGCGATGCCGATGAAGCTGTTCATGATGCCCCATACGGTACCGAACAGGCCCACAAACGGCGAAATCGCGCCAATCGTCGCCAGATAACCGTTACCCCGGCCCATGTGACGCCCAATGGCAGCCACACGTCTTTCCAGACGGAATCCGGTACGCTCTTTAATGCCTTCGTTATCTTCGCTGCCGGCAGAGAGTTCCAGCTCGTTCTGCGCTTCGTTCACTAACAGGGTCGTAAGGCTTTTTGCGTGGAAGGCTGACGTCATGTCAGAAGCCTGATCCAGAGAGCGAGCATCCGCTAACTGCTGCTGCTCGCGTTTCAGGCGACGTTTTTGGGAAATCAGCTCAACACTCTTGCTGAAAAAAATTGCCCAGGTGATCACGGACGCCAGAATCAGGCCGATCATCACAATCTTAACCACGATGTCAGCATGATGGTACATGCCCCAAACGGAGAGATCCGTCTGCATCAAATTATTACCCACTCTGTATCTCCAGGACGCCAGTCACAAAAACTGCGCATAATAATATCAAAAACGCGTCGAATTGATAGTCGTTCTCATTAGTATTTACATGATGATGCAAAATCGTTTCATTTTCCTTGCGCTTACGCAGGAAAAATTTTTCGGGAGCGGATTTTAGAAAATTTTCGCCTTATTCCACCCGCAAGGAAGTGCACTTTTTAACTTTCGTGGTAGTCTGGACGTCCAGACGTATAAAAACAGGTTTAGCGAACATGACAGAGAAACATCTTGATACCACGCTTGTCCAGGCAGGACGCAGTAAAAAGTACACTCAGGGTTCGGTAAATAGCGTGATACAGCGTGCTTCTTCACTGGTATTTGACACCGTTGAAGAGAAGAAAATCGCGACACGCAACCGTGCCAAAGGCGGCCTGTTTTACGGTCGGCGCGGCACGCTGACCCACTTTTCGTTGCAGGAAGCAATGTGCGAGCTGGAAGGCGGCGCGGGTTGTGCCCTCTTCCCCTGCGGTGCGGCGGCGGTGGCCAATACAATTCTGGCGTTTGTTGAACAGGGCGATCATATCCTGATGACCAACACAGCTTACGAACCAAGCCAGGATTTCTGCACCAAAATTCTGCGTAAACTGGGCGTCACCACCGGCTGGTTCGATCCGCTGATTGGCGCAGGGATTGCGCAGCTGATTCAACCCAACACGCGCGTTGTGTTTCTGGAATCTCCGGGTTCCATTACCATGGAAGTGCACGATGTCCCCGCCATCGTTAAAGCCGTGCGCAGCGTTGCGCCTGAGGCGATCATCATGATCGATAATACCTGGGCGGCGGGCGTGCTGTTTAAAGCACTCGAATTTGATATTGATATCTCCATTCAGGCTGCGACCAAATATTTGATTGGCCATTCCGATGGCATGATTGGCACGGCGGTTTCTAACGCTCGTTGCTGGGATCAGCTGCGTGAAAATGCCTACCTGATGGGACAAATGGTGGACGCGGATACCGCGTACATGACCAGCCGGGGAATACGCACGCTGGGCGTGCGCCTGCGCCAGCATCATGAAAGTAGCCTGAAGGTGGCACAATGGCTTTCACAGCATCCTCAGGTGTCACGCGTGAACCATCCTGCCCTGCCGGGCAGTAAAGGGCATGAGTTCTGGCAACGGGACTTTACGGGAAGCAGCGGATTATTCTCCTTCGTGCTCAATAAACGGCTCGATAATGACGCACTGGCCGCTTACCTGGACCACTTTTCATTATTTAGCATGGCCTACTCCTGGGGAGGTTTTGAATCGTTGATTCTGCCTAACCAACCAGAGCAGATTACGGCCCTGCGTCCGGGCAGCGAAGCCGACTTTACCGGCACCCTTATCCGACTGCATATTGGTTTAGAAAATGTTGACGATCTGATTGCGGATTTAGCGGCAGGATTTGAGCGCATCGTGTAGAGTGCAGGCAGAACTGTACTCCTGGACTCTTTTATGGACACCGCCAGCGGAAAAGTCTTGATGAGTTGCGTCCGTGATCAAACCAGACGTGACAAAAGAGGAGTACAATAGCCCCATATCTGCATCTGCTGTTCCACAGGAAAGTCCATGGCTGTTATTCAAGATATTATTGCGGCACTTTGGCAACACGATTTTGCCGCGTTGACGGATCCTCATGTCGTAGGGGTCGTCTATTTTGTGATGTTTGCGACCTTATTTCTGGAAAATGGACTTCTTCCCGCCTCGTTTTTACCGGGTGACAGCCTGCTGCTGTTGGCTGGCGCATTGATCGGGAAAGGGGTGATGGATTTTGCCCCGACCATGTTTATCCTGACCTGTGCAGCCAGCCTGGGCTGCTGGCTAAGCTATTTGCAAGGCCGCTGGCTCGGCAATACGCGCATGGTGAAAGGCTGGCTGGCGCAGTTGCCGCACAAATATCATCAGCGTGCGACCTGCATGTTTGACCGTCATGGCCTGCTGGCCCTGCTTGCCGGACGTTTTCTGGCCTTTGTCCGCACCCTGTTACCAACAATGGCGGGTATTTCCGGTCTTTCCAACCGTCGCTTCCAGTTCTTTAACTGGCTGAGCGCCCTGCTTTGGGTCGGCGTGGTGACGTCGCTTGGCTATGCGCTGAACATGATCCCGTTCGTGAAGCGTCATGAAGATCAGGTGATGACTTTCCTGATGATTCTGCCCCTGTTCCTGCTGGTTGCGGGTCTGGTGGGCACCATCGCGGTCGTGATCAAAAAGAAATACTGTAACGCCTGAAGAAAAGCCGGGCGACGTTATGCGCGCCCGCCCTTCCCCTTATCTCTTAGATACCCTGCATCATCCTGATTCGTGCCGCATCCTCTCCCGGCGTCACGCCAAAATAACGCTTAAATTCCCGGCTAAACTGCGACGCGCTTTCATACCCCACGCGCATTGCGGCGGCGCTGGCCTTCATACCGTCGTGAATCATGAGCATACGGGCCTTATGCAGGCGATAGCTTTTCAGATATTGCAGCGGCGAGGTGCTGGTCACGGATTTAAAGTTGTGATGGAACGCCGATACGCTCATATTCGCTTCTGACGCCAGTTCATCAACGCTGAGGTTTTCGGTGTACTGGCTTTCAATGCGTTTAAGTACGCGGCTGATCAAACTGAAATGCGTCTGACGACTCACCAGCGCAAGCAATGCACCACCGCCAGGCCCCAGCAGGACGTGATAGAGAATTTCACGAATAATCTGCTTACCCAAAATACGTGCATCCAGCGGGCGTTCCATCACATCTAACAGACGCTCTATCGCGCACAAAATTTCATCAGAGAGACGGGCAGAGTTGATCCCGCTCGCGGCCATGGCTGGCTGAAACAGCTCATCTTCGCCGATATCCATCAACAGCTCCTGCAGTTGCAGAATATCAACATTTAAGCGAATACCTGCCAAAGGCACGGCTTCTGTCGCGAAGGTTTCACATTCAAAGGGTAAAGGTACTGTCAGGAGCAGATATTCGTTGGTGTCATAGCGAAAAACACGTTCATTGATATAGCCAATTTTATGACCCGAAAAGAGAAATACGATGCCGGGCTGATACATCACCGGCGTGCGCGTCCCTGGCTGAGTGCCATAGAGAAGGCGTACATCCGGCAACAAATCGCTCAACACATTCTCTTTTATTTTCAGCCTGTTAATTTTATTGGTTAATAGCAGGCACGTCTCTTCGCGGTTCATAGCCCCTGGCTCCGTATACAGTTTTTGACCTGAACAGTGTGCGCACTTTTACGCTTTTTCTCCAGCACTCTGTAGAAATGGGCAAGACAATGGCAGGAATGTGCATTGAGCGGTTCGCCCGCGAAGCCCACAATAGCCTCCATCAGGTTGCCTTCTGCGCCACCACGTTTTTCACCCACATAAGGGAACGAGACATGAATAACTTTAATCTGCATACACCCACTCGCATTCTGTTTGGTAAAGATTCCATTGCCGGGCTGCGCGATCAGATCCCTGCTGACGCTCGCGTGTTGATCACCTACGGCGGTGGCAGCGTGAAGAAAACCGGCGTGCTGGACCAGGTCTATAGCGCCCTGGAAGGCATGGACGTGCGCGAATTTGGCGGCATCGAGCCAAACCCGTCTTACGAAACGCTGATGAATGCCGTCAAGATTGCGCGTGAAGATAAGGTGACCTTCCTGCTGGCCGTTGGCGGCGGTTCGGTGCTGGACGGCACGAAATTTATCGCAGCTGCGGCACATTACCCCGACGGTATTGACCCGTGGCATATCCTGCAAACCGGCGGCAGCGACATTACTCGCGCCATTCCGATGGGGTCGGTCCTGACCCTGCCCGCGACCGGCTCTGAATCCAACAAAGGCGCGGTGATCTCCCGTAAAACCACCGGTGACAAACAGGCGTTTATGAACGAACACGTTCAGCCCGTCTTTGCCGTTCTGGATCCGGTCTATACCTACACCCTGCCGCCGCGTCAGGTCGCAAACGGCGTGGTCGATGCCTTCGTCCATACCGTTGAGCAGTACGTGACCTATCCGGTGAACGGCAAAATTCAGGATCGCTTCGCGGAAGGGATTCTGCTGACGCTGGTTGAAGACGGCCCGAAAGCGCTGAAAGAGCCGGAAAATTATGACGTGCGCGCCAACGTCATGTGGGCCGCGACGCAGGCGCTGAATGGCCTGATCGGTGCAGGCGTTCCGCAGGACTGGGCTACCCATATGCTGGGCCATGAACTGACGGCAATGCACGGTCTGGATCACGCCCAAACGCTGGCGGTTGTTCTGCCTGCCCTGTGGAAAGAAAAACGCGACACCAAACGCGCCAAACTGCTGCAATACGCCGAGCGTGTCTGGAACATTACCGAAGGTTCTGATGACGCGCGCATTGACGCGGCCATCGAAGCGACACGCAACTTCTTCGAGCAGATGGGCGTGCCTACGCGTCTCTCCGGCTACGGCCTTGACGGTAGCTCTATCCCCGCGCTGTTGGCAAAACTTGAAGAGCATGGCATGACGCAACTGGGTGAACATCAAGACATTACCCTGGACGTGAGCCGTCGCATTTACGAAGCGGCTCGCTAAGCGTTTTTGTCATCCCGACTTTCGTTTTTTGACATTTCGTCCAGACTTAATGCACACCACATCATCGGGGAGGCTCCCCGATGATGAGCAAATGGAGGAGGAAAGATGGCAAACCAAACCGTAATCAAGCTTCAGGACGGCAACTTAATGCCCCAGTTAGGGCTGGGCGTATGGAAAGCCGGTAACGACGAGGTCGTATCCGCCATTCATAAAGCACTGGAAGTGGGGTATCGCTCCATTGATACCGCCGCCGCATACAAAAATGAGGAGGGTGTCGGTAACGCGCTGGCAAGTGCCGGTGTGGCACGTGACGACCTGTTTATCACCACCAAACTGTGGAACGACGACCAGAAACGCCCGCATGACGCATTGCGGGAGAGTCTGGACAAGCTCCAGCTGGATTTTGTTGATCTGTATCTGATGCACTGGCCCGTTCCGGCTATCGACCATTATGTTGATGCCTGGAAAGGGATGATTGAACTGCAGCAGGCGGGTCTGGTGAAGAGTATCGGCGTATGTAACTTCCAGGTGCATCATCTGCAACGCCTGATTGACGAAACGGGTGTCGCCCCGGTGATCAATCAGATTGAGCTACATCCCCTGCTGCAGCAGCGTCAGCTGCACGCCTGGAACGCCACGCATAAGATCCAGACCGAGTCCTGGAGCCCGCTGGCCCAGGGCGGCGAAGGCGTTTTCGATCAGAAAATCATTCGCGATCTTGCTGACAAATACGGTAAGACCCCGGCGCAAATTGTGATTCGCTGGCATCTTGACTGTGGTCTGGTGGTCATTCCGAAGTCAGTCACCCCATCGCGTATCGCCGAGAACTTCGACGTCTGGGATTTCCGCCTGGACAAAGATGAGCTGGGAGAGATTGCGAAGCTGGATAAAGGTCAGCGCTTAGGGCCGGATCCTGACCAGTTTGGTGGGTGAGTTTTCAGTACGCGGTTGTGAGTTTGGGGTGAGTTCGGAGTACGCTGTTGTGAGTATGGAGTACGCTGTTGCCCTCACCCTAACCCTCTCCCACAGGGAGAGGGGACTGTTCGGCGCTCTCCCTCATCCCTGGCAGAAGGGACTGTTCGGCGTTCTTCCTCGCCCACAGGGATCTTCTCGCTCCCCCATAAAAAGGGGGCGCGCTTTTCTCCCTCTCCCCGTGGGAGAGGGCCGGGGTGAGGGCATCAGGCCGCACTCACCCACAGGGATCTTCTCGCTCCCCCATACAAAGGGGGCACGCTTTTCTCCCTCTCCCCGTGGGAGAGGGCCGGGGTGAGGGCATCAGGCCGCACTCACCCACAGGGATCTTCTCGCTCCCCCATACAAAGTGGGCGCGCTTTTCTCCCTCTCCCTGTGGGAGAGGGCCGGGGTGAGGGCATCAGGCCGCACTCACCCACAGGGATCTTCTCGCTCCCCCATACAAAGTGGGCGCGCTTTTCTCCCTCTCCCTGTGGGAGAGGGCCGGGGTGAGGGCATCAGGCCGCACTCAACCGTTTTTACGTTTCACACTTTTCTTCGCCCCTGCCCCACCGTTTGAACGCTGATGCACAATCGGCGTGTGCTTGGTCAGCGCCGGGCGCAGGTTGCGGTTCTGACGGCGCGCCTCGCGCATCTCATCCAGCGTTGGCGCAGGCACCAGGCAGTCGCGGCGTGAACCAATCAGATGCTTTTTCCCCATCTCTTCCAGTGCCTGGCGGATCAGCGGCCAGTTGGCCGGATCGTGATAACGCAGCAGCGCTTTATGCAGGCGACGCTGTTTATCCCCTTTCGGCACCACCACATCTTCACTCTTATAGCCAATCTTACTCAGCGGATTCTTGCCGGTGTAATACATGGTTGTCGAGTTCGCGAGCGGTGACGGATAGAAGTTTTGCACCTGATCCAGGCGGAAGCGACGCTGTTTCAGCCACAGCGCCAGGTTCACCATATCCTCATCACGTGTTCCCGGATGGGCGGAGATGAAGTAAGGGATCAAATACTGCTCTTTACCAGCCTGTTTTGAATAGGTGTCGAACAGCTCTTTAAAGCGATCGTAGCTGCCCATACCCGGCTTCATCATTTTAGACAATGGGCCTTCTTCGGTATGCTCAGGCGCGATCTTGAGATAGCCCCCGACGTGGTGCGTCGCCAGCTCTTTGATGTAGCGCGGATCTTCCACCGCGATGTCATAACGCACACCGGAGGCGATCAGGATCTTTTTGATGCCTTTCAGATCGCGAGCACGACGATAAAGGTTGATCGTCGGCTCATGGTTGGTATCCATGTGCTGGCAAATGTCCGGATAGACACACGACAGACGACGACAGGTTTGCTCCGCACGCGGCGACTTACAGCGCAACATATACATGTTGGCGGTTGGCCCCCCCAGGTCAGAGATAACCCCGGTAAAGCCCGGCACCGTATCGCGAATGGCTTCGATCTCGTTGACGATCGACTCTTCGGAACGGCTCTGAATAATACGGCCTTCGTGCTCGGTAATGGAGCAGAAAGAACAGCCGCCAAAGCAGCCGCGCATAATATTGACCGAAAAACGGATCATCTCGTAAGCAGGAATACGGCTGTCGCCATAAGAAGGATGCGGCACGCGTTTGTACGGCAGAGCGAACACGCTATCCATCTCTTCGGTAGAAAGCGGGATCGCCGGTGGGTTAACCCAGATATACCGCTCGCCATGTTTTTGCATCAACGCACGGGCGCAGCCCGGGTTGGTTTCATGGTGCAAAATACGCGATGCGTGGGCGTATAACACTTTGTCGCCTTTGACCTTCTCAAAAGAGGGCAGCAGTACGTAAGTTTTTTCCCACGGTTTTGGGCGCGGCGGCTGGACGACAACGGCTTTCGCTTCGGCTTTCTTCGGCTCGACGGGTTTGTTATCGGCACAAGGCAGATCGTCACCATACGGGTGCGGGATCGGGTCAATTTTACCCGGCATATCAATGATACGCGAATCGACGCCGGTCCAGCCGGGCAGCGCCTCTTTCACCATGATCGCGGTGTTACGCACGTCACGGATAGCCGATACCGGCTCACCCTGGGACAGACGATGGGCCACTTCAACCAGCGGGCGCTCGCCGTTGCCGAAGATCAGCATGTCAGCTTTTGAGTCCACCAGCACCGAACGGCGCACGGTATCAGACCAGTAATCGTAATGCGCGGTGCGGCGCAGGCTCGCTTCAATCCCACCCAGGATGACCGGCACGTCTTTCCATGCTTCTTTACAACGCTGGGTGTAGACCAAAGTGGCACGATCCGGTCGCTTACCCGCCAGGTTATCGGCGGTGTAGGCGTCGTCATGACGCAGTTTGCGATCGGCAGTGTAGCGGTTGATCATGGAATCCATGTTGCCCGCCGTTACGCCAAAGAACAGATTGGGTTTGCCGAGGCGCATAAAGTCCTCTTTGCTGTTCCAGTCTGGCTGGGAGATGATCCCGACGCGGAAGCCCTGCGCTTCAAGCATACGGCCACAGATGGCCATGCCAAAACTCGGGTGATCGACATAGGCATCGCCAGTCACCAGAATAATATCGCAGCTGTCCCAGCCCAGTTGGTCCATCTCTTCACGGGACATCGGCAGGAAGGGCGCCGGCCCAAAACAGGCAGCCCAGTACTGCGGCCAGGAGAAGAGGTCTCGATCCGGCTGGATCAAGGATATTGCGCTCATAATGCTTCCGAAGAAAAAATAAACAAAGGGCGGGGATTATACGCTGGAATAATGCGGGAAATGAAGGGGTATTATGCGGGCTGTTGCCCTCACCCCGACCCTCTCCCACAGGGAGAGGGGGAAGAGCGGAGCGAGCTAAATTTGCTTTCTCCCACAGGGAGGGAGAAAAGAAAGTTACGGCGCGGGGTTTACCAGCAGCTGGCCGATCGATCCGCGATCCGCCATCTCCAGCGTTTGGCTGTGGAACAGGAACGGGAAGTGCGGCCATGAAGGTTGGCCGTAATAGACCAGCAGTTCAACCTGTCCATCCACCCAGACGGTATCTTTCCAGCCTCTGTCTTCCGGGAACGGCATCGCCCCGTTGACGTTGCGGATTAAGAAACTTACGCCCTCAATATGAAACGACTGCGGCATTTCAGCGCGCACCGTCCAGCGCTCCCACGTCCCCTGCTGAGCGGTAATATCAATACGGTTTACATCCCACAACGCGCCGTTGATACCAGGATCGTCTCCCAGCGTGATATCACGGCTACGGACGGGCGAACCGGTCAGGATCTCTTCAGGCAGCAGGCGCATCGGCAGGCTGTCCGTCACCAGCGGTAACAGCCCCGTCGGACGCAGCGTTAACACCAGCGTGGAGACCAGAATACTCGATGGCTCAAAGAAACCCCGAATACGATCCACAATGCTTGCCGCTTCACCACAGGTAATGGAAACCTCATCGCCATTGGTCATATCGACCAGAATTTCGCGGCGTTCACCCGGTGCCAGCGTCAGTTGTTTAACGGACACCGGCGCAGGCAAGAAGCCCTGATCCCCTGAAATGACATGCAGCGGACGACCGTCGCTCATCTGCAGCAGATAACGACGCGAGTTTGACGCATTCAGCAAGCGCAGCCGGACCCAGCCACGCGACACTTCGACGTACGGGCTTTGCGCGCCATTCACCAGCAAGATATCACCGACAAATCCGCCACTGCCCGGCTCGCTGTATTCTGGTGAACCAAAATTATCCAGCCGCTTATCCTGGATAATGACCGGGAAATCATCCACGCCATAATGGTTGGGGATCGGCAAAGATTTGCTGATCTCATCTTCCACCAGCCACATGCCCGCCAGCCCGTTATAGACCTGCTGAGCCGAGCGGTTAGGCGTGTTGGCGCGGTACCACAGCGTGGAGGCACTCTGTCGAATCGGCAATACCGGTGCCCAGTCGGCGCTTGGGGACATCATGCGCGCAGGACCGCCAATCAACGGGCCCGGTACCTGCAAACCACTGATGGTCATGGCAACGTTTTCGGTCAGACGATTGCTGTAGATAAGCTTAACGTCATCGCCGCTCCAGACGCGGATTGTCGGGCCAAGATAGCGCCCATTAACGCCCCATACCGACGCGCGCGTCCCCTGGGTGAATGACCAGTGGGCGCGTTGCATTGTCAGGAAAAGGGGCTGACCACGACGGGATTCCAGTAACGGCGGAACAGGCAGCGGCTGTTGCTGCCCCGCGGCGTTGGCTGTCAGCGGAACCGCACCCGCACAAAGGGCGATTCCCGAAGCCTGAATAAACTGACGCCGACTGAGTGACATATAAGCTCCATCTGAAACGACTGACAACGTGGGAATTCTTTTTCCCTTTAACGCCGGATTAGATCTTACCGGCGGCTTCTCTTTCTGCGACTTCTTTGTCGAGCTGGGCAATATGCTGAGCCATCAGTTCGCGGCAATGTGTTGCCAGCTCGCGCACCTGATCTTTGCCATATTTGCTGGTATCCACCGGCGGCAGCATTTCGACAATCACCAACCCATTTTTCAGGCGGTTAAGACTAATCTTATTCGAAGTATTTGAAACGCACACTGGAATAATTGGAACGCCTGCCGCAATTGCAGCATGAAACGCGCCCGTTTTAAACGGCAGCAGGCCGCGACCACGGCTACGCGTCCCTTCCGGGAACATCCAGATAGAAATACGACGCTTCTTAAAGTGATTGACCACTTCGGCAATGGTGCTGTGGGCTTTTGCGCGATTATTGCGATCAATCAGCAAGTTACCCGTGAGCCAGTAAAGCTGACCAAAGAACGGGATCCAAAGCAGGCTTTTTTTACCCACGGTGACGGTGGGAGGTTGCACAATGTTTGCCGCGGTCACCATATCGTAGTTGTTCTGATGGTTGGCGATATAAATGGCGTTACTGAAATCAGTCAGCCCTTCCGGAAGGCGTTGTTCGACTTTCAGGCCATACAGCGGCGCAAGACGACCAAACATATGGCCAAAGGTGGCGACATGTTTTGGGTTACGCGGGCTGAACAAACACCAGATGCAGCCGAAAATACAGACCAGAAGACAATAAATAACGGTAAGAATGGTTCGAACAATAAATAGCATAGCGACCTCTGAAGCCCCAACAGCTGACAATTATACTTCACCTGTGGCCAGGTAAGGACTTTATTACACGCGCGTATTGTTAATCGCAACGCACGAATTAACAACGTTTTTACGGGAAATTTTAACAGGAGTTCCCCTCCTGAACGGAGGGGAGTCATCATGGCTTACTCTTCGCTGTCGCCCGCGCTGCTGCGGTGCGGCGAGTCAATCTCCACGCGGTCGATGCGCTGGAGACCGCGCATCAGAGAGCCGCGGCGGCCACGCTCCCCGACCACTTTCTGCAACTCTTCCGGGCGCAGCTTAATTTTCCGCTTACCAACATGAATGGTCAGCGTGCTCTGCGGCGGCAGAATAAACAGGTGCGCCAGGCCATCTTCGCCTTTTGCCGCTTCTGCTGATGGGATGCTGATGATTTTGTTGCCTTTGCCTTTCGACAGCTGCGGCAGATCGCTGACCGGGAACATCAGCATGCGTCCAGCAGCGGTGATCGCCAGCAGCATGTCGCTGTCGTTTTCAATCACCAACGGCGTCATCACATGCGCATTATCCGGCAGGCTGATCATCGCCTTACCGGCACGGTTACGCGCCACCAGATCGTTGAAGGTACAGATAAAGCCGTAACCTGCATCAGAGGCCATCAGCAATTTCTGCTCATCGTTCTCCATCAGCATATGGTCAACCGTTGCGCCTGGCGGCAGCGTCAGTTTGCCGGTAATCGGCTCACCCTGACCACGTGCAGAAGGCAGGGTAATCGGGTCGATGGCGTAGCTTCGTCCGGTGGAGTCGATAAAGACCACCGGCTGGTTGCTCTTGCCTTTCACCGCCGATTTGAAGCTGTCGCCCGCTTTGTAGCTCAGACCTGGCGCGTCGATATCATGCCCTTTGGCACTGCGTACCCAACCACTTTGCGACAGCACGATTGTGACCGGTTCAGACGGCAACATGTCATGCTCACTCATGGCTTTCGCTTCTTCACGTTCGTGAAGCGGCGAGCGGCGATCGTCGCCAAAGGCATCGGAATCGGCCTGCAGCTCTTTCTTCAGCAGAGTGTTCATCTTGCGCTCGGAGGCCAGAATCGCCTGCAGCTGATCGCGCTCTTTTTCCAGCTCGTTCTGCTCACCGCGGATCTTCATCTCTTCCAGTTTGGCGAGATGACGCAGTTTCAGTTCAAGGATCGCTTCAGCCTGGGTTTCGCTGATACCAAAGCGCGACATCAACTGAGGCTTAGGTTCATCCTCAGAACGAATGATCTCAATCACTTCGTCGATATTAAGGAACGCAACCAGCAAACCTTCCAGAATATGCAGGCGCTTGAGGACTTTTTCCAGGCGATAGTTCAGACGACGACGAACGGTGTCGCGTCGGAACGTCAGCCATTCGGTCAGGATCTCCAGCAGGTTTTTCACCGACGGACGACCGTCCAGACCGATCATGTTCAGGTTGATGCGATAGCTTTTTTCCAGATCGGTGGTCACAAAGAGGTGATTCATCACCTGCTCCATGTCCACACGGTTGGAGCGCGGCACGATGACCAGACGGGTGGGGTTTTCGTGGTCCGACTCGTCACGCAGGTCATCTACCATCGGCAGCTTTTTATTGCGCATCTGCGCGGCTATCTGCTCCAGCACTTTCGCGCCCGACACCTGGTGCGGCAGCGCGGTGATGACCACGGCACCGTCTTCTTTGGTCCACACGGCGCGCATACGCACAGAGCCGCGACCGTTCTGGTAGATTTTGCGAATTTCCGCGCGCGAGGTAATGATTTCCGCCTCGGTCGGATAGTCCGGTCCCTGAACAATATCCAGCAGCTCGTCCAGCGTGGTTTTCGGTTGTTCAATCAGGGTGATGGCGGCTTTCGCGACTTCACGCAGGTTGTGCGGCGGGATATCCGTCGCCATACCCACAGCGATGCCGGTGGTGCCGTTCAGCAGGATATTTGGCAGACGCGCAGGCAGCATTTTCGGCTCCTGCATCGTGCCGTCAAAGTTCGGCACCCAGTCAACCGTCCCCTGCCCCAGTTCGCCCAGCAGCACTTCGGCATATTTGGACAAGCGGGATTCGGTATAACGCATCGCGGCGAAGGATTTGGGATCGTCCGGCGCACCCCAGTTCCCCTGACCATCGACCAGCGGGTAACGGTAAGAGAACGGCTGTGCCATCAGCACCATGGCTTCATAGCAGGCGCTGTCACCGTGCGGGTGGTATTTACCCAGCACGTCACCGACGGTACGGGCGGATTTTTTGAACTTGGCGCTGGCGCTCAGCCCCAGCTCGGACATCGCATAGACGATGCGGCGCTGTACGGGCTTCAGGCCATCACCGATAAACGGCAACGCCCTGTCCATGATGACGTACATGGAGTAGTTCAGGTAGGCGTTTTCCGTGAATTCATGTAGCGCGATGCGCTCTGCCATGTCACTCATTACGTGTGATTCCTCAACTCAGAAACCTGCGGGTTTCAGGCAATATTGCCGCAGATACTACCTCATCTGGCGTGTTGAGTCACAAAGAAAACAACGCCAGCCTTCGCCCTTTTCAGAGGGATCGGTGCGGCATTTTTAACAGCATTTCCTGCAATAAGGTGTACCTGTAACGGGTAAATAAAATGCATCAACTGGTTTTTATTTGATTAAAGGCAGAATAAATAAACTTATTTCACGTTACGCTTATCCCGGTATCAATTCCACTCAGGAAAATAAATGAGTCAACTTATTTATTTAAGACTTGAGGGTGATATTCAGGGAAACATTTCCGCAGGCTGCGGTTCGCAAAACTCCATTGGCAATCGTTATCAAATGGGGCATGAAGACGAAATTCAGGTCTTTGGCCTGACGCAGGCCGCCAGCCGGAATCTGGGTGGCACGCATCACCACGGGCTGCGTTTTTGCAAAACTCTGGATAAAAGCTCTCCATTACTTAATAACGCAATCAATAATAATGAACGGCTGAATATGTTGTTTGATATTTATCGAATCAATCAATATGGTCGGCTGGAAAAATATTATACCATTGAACTTCACGCTGCCAGAATTCAGTCCCTGGACTGTAAAATCACCTTAGAAGATTTACCCTATGAATATGTATCAGTCGAGTATGATTATATTTGTTGCCGCCATCTTATTGCCGGTACCGAGTTTTATGATCTGTTAATACCGGATCAATCCCCTCAGCTGCTCCCGATTGTACAGAAAATACCGCTGCCGCCGCAGCCGCCGGAACGCAAGGTGACCCTGGTAATGGGCATTTTCTTCGACGGCACAGGTAATAATGCTGTGAATACGGGGAGCATGCTTAAAGCCCTAACCGCACAACATTTTGATATCGAGGATCCTGATGCGGAAAGCATTCTTGCTAAGAATGTCTCGGAGAAAATGGGGATTCGCGGAGTGGGCGCGAGTAGCTATCTGGGATATTACACGAACATACACTGGCTAAATAAACTGTATGAGCAAAACTACCCGCAAGACAGCAACTATATCCAGGGCGTTCTGTATGTGGAGGGGATCGGCACGCGGGCAGGCGAACCGGATGATCCGATAGGCCTGGGGCTGGGGAGCGCAGCGACAGGGATTATCGCCAAAACTGACGATGCGGTGGCGCAGCTGGCAAAGGCGATAAATAACACGCTTTCTTTGTTAAAAGGGAAGTATGTGGTTGACACACTTTTGTTTGATATTTTCGGCTTCAGCCGTGGGGCCGCGGCGGCCCGCCATTTTGCTAACCGCGTCCAGGCAGGAGACCCCCTCATAATCAAGGCAGTTGCAGATGGTATGTCGGAGTATATTTATCGAGGAACGCCAGCAGGTAACACTCGATTTCTCGGCATCATGGATACCGTAGCCGCAGTCGGCACCGTGACAAACGGTCTCAATCCGCACAGCGCGGACACTGGTGACGTTAATATCCTTCTGCGCCCCGGCGTGGCGCAGAAGGTTTTTCATATCACCGCCCAGCATGAGTGCCGCTATAACTTCGCCCTTAACAGCGTGGCTCCCGCCTGGCCTGAGCTGGCACTCCCCGGCGCGCATTCCGATATTGGTGGCGGATATCTGCCGCAACTGCGTGAAGATCTCTTTCTAACCCGTCCACAAGTCGAAACGCGGCCGGCGAATCAACCCGGGGCCAACTCGCGCGTTTACCGGCAGGCAAAAGAGCAACTGCTCGAGCTGGCGCACTGCCCCACACTCATGCCGCTTATCCATACCAATGCGATCACCCCGGAGATCTGGGAAGACGACTTAGCCCCCGCCGATCGCTACAGTCAGCCGCAAAAACGCATTTTTGCCGCTCTGACATTACGCCATCGTGTAGTGAGACATGACTGGTCAAAGGTGGCGCTTCGGGTGATGGTAGATGCGGCAGTTGAAGCCGGTGTGATATTTACAGACCTTACAGAAGCTAAACCGCACAAATTGCCTGACGAGCTTAAAGCCTTTTGCGAACGTGCCAGAGCGATGGGCAAATTAGTCCGTCAGCATAAATCTGTCCTGGGTTTTACGCCTGCCGAAGTGGACATAATTGCCAAAAACTTTATCCACTGCTCAGCCCATTGGAACGCCGTTACGCTCAGGCAGACCGGGGAGCTACAGGGCGGCACAGCGGCATCCGAAACTATCGGCTTTGTAAACCGACCGGACGAGAACTGGACCCGAACCGTTTATAACATGGATGGAATAAAACGATGAAAACGCTAAACATACTTACCGTTGCGTTGCTAATGACAACATCGGGTTGTGTGATGCAGAAGTCATACCCGTTACAGTCCAAACAGGCCGCCAGTGCGGACTGGACCTTGCCATATGAAGACTGGAGCTTTTCTTTTGTCACGCCAAAATATTTAAGGGCGGAAGCCACTCATGTCCGAATAATAGATACGGATGGTTATCGCTATATCTTCAATACCCTTGACCAGACTTCACGAGGTCCAGACTCCATCGATAAGTGGGCTTCTGCTATTCATGGCCCCAGCATTAATTTCAACAAAGCCAAAAAACCCCCTCAGTATATTGTCTTCTGCTGGGAGTCTTATATTGATCAGGAAACGTATGAAACCAGCGCCATTTTTGGGCCAGAAACCTGGCTACGTATGAAAACGCCTGCTGACCATACTCGACCTTCCGGCGCACCTGTCTGGTACAACAGAATGGTGTTCGGCCTGTCTCCGGGGGGCAAAGTCAAAATCTGGTTCTCTGACGTCGAAGGACGCCCCAGCCTTCCCGTTAAGCCCATTAAGCTCAGGACCCTCTCCGGTAAAGACCTGACACTTTGCAAAGACTATGTCGTCCCCGGCGGATTATTTAATTTTATCCAGTCTACGCAGGATTTTATTAAGGGCAAAACCTACCCATACGGGAACTGGGATTAACAGGGATGAGAACCATGAAAATACCCGCACTATTGCTGTCCCTCCTGACGCTGACCGCTGCAGGGTGTAGCGCTGGAAAAACTTATCCCGTCCAGTCCAAACAGGCCGCCAGTGCGGACTGGACACTCCCCACCGGAGAGTGGGACTTTTCTTTTGTCACTCCAAAAGATGTGTGGTCTGAAGCCACCCATGTCCGAATAATTGATACGGATGGTTATCGTTATATCTTCAACACCCTTGACCAGACTTCTCACGTTCGAGATTCGATCGATAAGTGGTCCTCTGCTATTCATGGCCCCAGCATCAACTTCAACAAAGCCAAAAAACCCCCTCAGTACATTGTCTTCTGCTGGGATTCCTATGCTGACCGACAGACTTATGAAACCAGCGTCATTTTTGGACCAGAAACCTGGCGGCGTATGAAAACGCCTGCGGACCATACCTGGTACGGGGAGACTGTCTGGTACAACAGCATGGTGTTTGGCCTGTCTCCGGGGGGCAAAGTCAAAATCTGGTTCTCTGACGTCGAAGGACGGCCCAGCCTTCCCGTTAAGCCCATTAAGCTCAGGACCCTCTCCGGTAAAGACCTGACCCTTTGCAAAGACTACGCCACCCCCGCTGAAGACTATAAAAAGGTCATCTCCGTTGAGGAGATCAACAAAGGGAAAACCTACCCCTACGGGAACTGGGATTAACAGGGATGAAAACCATGAAAATACCTACGCTATTGATGTCCCTCCTGGCGCTGACCGCAGCAGGGTGTAACTCCGGGAAAACTTATCCCGTTCAGTCCAAACAGGCCGCCAGTGCGGACTGGACACTGCCTTATGAATACTGGAGCTTTTCTTTTGTCACTCCAAAATATTTAAGGGCGGAAGCCACTCATGTCCGAATAATTGATACGGATGGTTATCGTTATATCTTCAATACCCTTGACCAGACTTCACGAGGTCCAGATTCCATCGATAAGTGGGCCTCTGCTATTCATGGCCCCAGCATAAACTTCAACAAAGCTAAAAAACCCCCTCAGTATATTGTCTTCTGCTGGGAGTCTTATATTGATCAGGAAACGTATGAAACCAGCGCCATTTTTGGGCCAGAAACCTGGCTGCGTATGAAAACGCCTGCTGACCATACATGGTACGGAGAGACTGTCTGGTACAACAGAATGGTGTTCGGCCTGTCTCCGGGAGGCAAAGTCAAAATCTGGTTCTCTGACGTCGAAGGACGGCCCAGCCTTCCCGTTAAGCCCATAAAGCTCAGGACCCTCTCCGGTAAAGACCTGACACTTTGCAAAGACTATGTCGTCCCCGGCGGATTATTTAATTCTATCCAGTCAACACAGGATTTCATTAAGGACAAAACCTACCCCTACGGGAACTGGGATTAACAGCATAAAAATGCCGATCGGCTAGCGATCGGCATGTATAGGTAATTTCTATCTAAAATTATTTATTCAGCTTGATAACCTGTTTTACATCGACTTCAAACTCGTTCCAGTCTTTATCGACCTTACCCTGAAGTTCAACTTTATCTTGCGGGCCTACGGTCACGCCGTTCCAGCGCTTGTGGTCGATCTCAACGACCACGGTACCGGACTCATCGCGGAAGTTGTAACGGTCATCAGACAGGCGCTCGGTGATGTTCCCGCGCAGTTTCACCCAGCTGTCGTCCTTCATCTCTTTCACTTTTGCCGCGGTGGTGAGGTTGGCGTTGTTATCGACAAAACCGCCCTGCTGGGTTTGGGTTTGCGTCTGGGTGGCGGTTGCAGAAGGGCCGTTAAAACCGCCCTGTGCAGCAAAGACCGGCGCCGTGGCCATCATCATGATGGCAGCTATTGCAGCGAATTTTTTCATCTTCATCTCTCCCTTTAATGTTGTTTCGCAGTCCATTAAACAGAGTAAACCTTAACAACTTCTTAAGGGGAAAATTTATTTATTTTTACTGTACAGAAGCCTCGGCCAGGAGGTTTACTGGCGATATCAAGGAGGAAACATGCGCATTTTACTGGTTGAAGACGACAAGCTGATCGGCGATGGCATTAAGGCGGGCTTAAGCAAAATGGGTTTTAGCGTGGACTGGTTTACCGACGGTAAAACGGGCAAAGCCGCCCTCTATTCCGCCCCTTACGATGCCGTCGTGCTGGACCTGACGCTGCCCGAAATCGACGGGCTGGCAATCCTGCACGCCTGGCGCGAGAGCGGCCACAGCGAGCCGGTACTGATCCTGACGGCCCGGGATGCGCTTAATCAGCGCGTCGAGGGGCTGCGTCTTGGGGCAGATGATTATCTCTGTAAACCCTTCGCGCTGATTGAAGTCGCCGCCCGACTTGAAGCGCTGGTGCGACGCAGCCACGGTCGGGCACGCAGCGAACTGCGCCATGGCAATGTCACCCTGGATCCGGTGAGTCTGGTCGCCACGCTTGACGGCGAAACGCTGGTACTCAAGCCGAAGGAGTTTGCTCTGCTGGAACTGCTCATGCGTAACGCCGGACGGGTGCTGCCGCGCAAACTGATCGAAGAAAAACTCTATAACTGGGACGACGACGTTTCCAGCAATGCCGTGGAAGTCCACGTCCATCATCTACGCCGAAAGCTGGGAAGTGGCTTTATCCGCACCGTACACGGCATCGGTTATACCCTGGGTGACGCATGAAACTGACCCAACGCCTGAGCCTGAAACTGCGGCTGACGCTGCTCTTTTTGCTCCTGTCACTCACGGCATGGTTCGCCGCCAGCGTGGTGGCCTGGCAACAAACGACGTATAAGCTCGATAAGCTGTTTGATACCCAGCAAATGCTGTTTGCCAAACGGCTGCTGACGATGGAATTAGACGCGCACACGGCGTCTACGCTGATGCAGGACGTGCCCAAAAAGGCCCGACATGGGCATCTGGACGATGACGCGCTGGCCTTCGCCATCTTCTCTCCTGATGGCAAGATGTTGCTTAACGATGGGGAGAATGGTCGCGATATTCCCGGACATTACCGTCGCGAGGGCTTTACCGACGGACATCTGCAGGATGACAGCGACCCCTGGCGCTTTCTGTGGCTGACCGCGCCCAACGGCAAATACCGGGTGGTTGTGGGGCAGGAACTGGAGTACCGCCAGGATATGGCGATGGATATTGTTCGTTCTCAACTGATCCCCTGGATGGTGGCGCTGCCCATCATGCTGCTGTTACTGATTGTCTTGCTGAGCCGTGAGCTGAAACCGCTGAAAAAGCTGGCCCAGACGTTGCGCCGGCGCTCACCCGATGCCACTGACCGACTCAACTTAACCGTTCCCAGCGAAGTGCGCCCCCTGCTTGATGCGCTTAACCATCTGTTTGAACGTACTCAGGAGATGATGAGCCGTGAGCGGCGTTTTACCTCTGACGCGGCACATGAGTTACGCAGCCCACTGACGGCCCTGAAGGTCCAGACCGAAGTCGCCCAGCTGTCACTGGATGATCCGCAGGCTCAGGAAAAAGCACTGGCACAGCTGCACACCGGCATTGACCGGGCTTCCCGACTGGTGGAACAGCTCCTGACGCTCTCCCGTCTGGATTCGCTGGATAATCTGGAGGATATCGAGCCCGTTCGGATGGCTGATTTACTGCAATCGGCGGTGATGGATATTTACCATCCTGCCCAACAGGCGGGTATTGAGGTGCGTCTTAACGTGAAAGCGGAACAGGCCTCGCGTGCTGGTCAGCCCTTACTGCTCAGCCTGCTGGTGCGAAATCTGCTGGATAACGCAATACGTTACAGCCCGCGCGGCAGCGTAGTGGACGTCACGCTGGAGTCACGCAGCTTTACCGTTCGCGATAACGGACCCGGCATTGCGCCGGAAACCCTGACCCGACTCGGTGAGCGTTTTTATCGCCCACCCGGCCAGGATGAAACGGGCAGCGGGCTGGGATTGTCGATTGTTAAACGTATCGCGACCCTGCACGGCATGACGCTGACGCTGGGAAATGCCCCGGAGGGTGGGTTTATTGCACGAATCAGCTGGTGAGTGATTATTGCGTCCTGCGCAAAAGACTTTGCACATTTTGCTTATTACTCCGCCTCGCTGTCGCGCGTAGAATTGTCCTCAAACTCTCATCATGAGGACAAATTATGAGCAACATACTGATTATCAACGGGGCAAAAAAGTTTGCCCACTCTAACGGCCAGTTAAACGACACCCTGACCGAGGTCGCGGATGGTTTTCTGCGCGACGCCGGGCATGATGTCAGAGTCGTGCGTACCGATGGCGACTACGATGTGCAGGCTGAGGTGCAAAATTTCCTCTGGGCCGACGTGGTGGTCTGGCAGATGCCCGGCTGGTGGATGGGCGCGCCCTGGACGGTGAAAAAGTATATGGACGATGTCTTCACCGAAGGCCACGGTTCGCTGTACGCCAGCGATGGTCGTACGCGTTCTGACGCGTCAAAAAAATATGGCTCTGGCGGTTTGCTGCACGGTAAAAAATATATGCTGTCGCTGACCTGGAACGCCCCGCTGGATGCATTCACCGATGAAGATCAGTTCTTCCAGGGTGTGGGTGTTGACGGTGCGTATCTGCCTTTCCATAAGGCGAACCAGTTCCTGGCAATGGAGCCGCTGCCGACCTTTATCGTCAATGACGTGATTAAAATGCCCGACGTGCCGCGCTATATCGCAGAATATCGCAAGCATCTGGCCGAAATTTTTGCTTAACTGGAACCTGGATTGATAAGGAGTTAGTTAACCATGCTTACCGTAATTGCTGAAATTCGCACCCGTCCAGGCCAACATCACCGCCAGGCGGTGCTGGATGAGTTCGTGAAAATTATCCCGACCGTATTAAAAGAAGAAGGCTGCCACGGCTACGCGCCGATGGTGGATGCCACCACTGACGCGAGCTTCCAGGCCACCGCGCCAGACTCGATCATTATGATTGAGCAGTGGGAAACCGTCGCGCACCTTGATGCGCACCTGCAGACCGCGCATATGAAAGCGTGGGGCGAGGCGGTCAAAGGTAACGTTCTGGAAACTCACATCCGTATTCTGGAGCAAGGGGTGTAAACAATCCCTGACATCCCTCTCCGCCCGGGGAGGGAATTTATCCCACCTGCTATGCTTATTCTGACTTCCATAACAACTGGAGAACTGGAATGGGTATTTTTACCTTCGTGAAAGAAGCAGGCGAAAAACTCTGGGACAATCTGACTGACCACAAAGGTCAGAGCGATAAAGTCGCAGAACACCTCAAAAAGCTCAACATTCCCGGTGCAGATAAAGTGCAGGTTAACGTGACCGATGGCAAAGCCAGCGTAACGGGTGACGGGCTGACGCAGGAGCAGAAAGAAAAAATCCAGATTGCCGTGGGCAACATTGCGGGCGTCAGCGAGGTCGAGAACAATATCACCGCGACCGATGCCAAAGACGAAGCCACGTTTTATACGGTGAAATCGGGCGATACGTTGAGCGCCATCTCCAAACATGTTTATGGCGACGCCAACCAGTACAACAAGATCTTTGAGGCGAACCGCCCGATGCTCTCAAGCCCCGATAAAATTTATCCTGGCCAGACGCTGCGTATTCCTAAAGCCTGACGGTGAAAATGCCCGGTCAGCGCTCACGCCGCCGGGCATAGTGAAGGTTACCAGTACAGCTTCCAGCTCTGGGTAAAACGCACCAGCGCCTCTACGTAAAAATAATCTCCCCAGCTTGCGCACTCATCCACGCCTTTATCGCTCGCCAGATGGTAAACCGAGTGCTTAAGCAGCCCGTTGCCCTTCTCCTCTTTCCCCATCAGGTAGTGCTTCGTCAAAGAAGACATGATGCCTTTCGCCCATTCCAGGTAACGCTCGCGATCCGGATCGGTCACCGGCAGGTGCTTAACCAGCTCCAGAAGACCGCACACCGCAATCGCCGCAGAAGAGGCGTCGCGAAGCGCATCAGTGCCCACCAGCGCCAGATCCCAGTGGCAAACGTAATCTTCCGGCAGTCGATTCAGGAAGTAGTTTGCCAGCCGTTTTGACAGGGCAATCATTGTTTCATCACCGGTATAGATATAGCTCAGCAGGAAGCCATAAATCCCCCACGCCTGGCCGCGCGACCAGCAGGAGTCATCGGCATAGCCTTGCTGGGTATTGCCATAGCGCGGCGCGCCGGTGTTCACATCCATATAGTAGGTATGGAAGGTGGACGCGTCTTCGCGGATAAGGTATTTCGCCGCCTGCTGGACGTGGGCTTTTGCAGCCTCGGCAAAGCGCGGATCGCCGGTTTGTTCCGTAGCCCAGTACAGTAAAGGCAGGTTCATATTGCAATCGATGATCATCCTTCCTGCCTGATCGGGATCGCTCAGATCCCCCCAGGCCTGAATGATCCTGGCTTTCTCATGGAAACGCTCAAGTAGCGCTTCGGCTGCCAGCAGCGAAAAGCCCCGCGCCTCACGATTACCGGTTAACCGCCAGCCCGCCACACAGGAGAGCGTGTACAGGAAGCCCAGATCGTGCGTATTGGTGTCGTGTCGTCCGGCAATGCGCAGACCAAACGAACGCACATGTTTCTCGGCCATACGACGGAATTTATCCTCACCGCTCATCTCCCATGCCAGCCAAAGCTGTCCTGTCCAGAAGCTGGTGGTCCATTCCACGTTGTCGGTCAGCGGATAGAAACCGTCTTTACAGGTTTCTGCGGGAAATTTATCACCGAACTCCGTTAAATGACGGCTAATCAGTTCAAGGACATGGCTGCGTGCCGAGCTCAGTTCATCGCTAAACTGGCGTGCATCGACGGGCGCGGGGATTGTGCCCAGACGTTCCTCAACGATATGACTTAACATATTTCGGTTCCTTCTTTGACGGCTTAAATTATCGTGACTGAGTATGTTCTGCGAGAGTGATGTCACGCGTGCCCCGCCATTTGCTCTGGCAGGCGGATAACGTGAAGGCAGAAATGAGCGTAAAGGTCAGCGCCGTAGCGCCCATAATGATATAGGTTTGTTCAAAGCCGATGCGGTCATACATATATCCCGCGGGTGAGGACACCACGACATTCCCCACATACAGCATGGCCTGATACCCCAGTAAATACATGGTCGCATTGACGCGTTTATCGAAATGCTCGGCGATATATTTAAAGACAGAGACCAACAGCAGACAGATTTCCAGGCCGTACAGCGGTTTAAGCACGGAAATTAACAGGTGTGAATCACATATCCCGGAAATAATCAGACGCGCGCCAACCACCAGTCCGACAATTAACAGCCCGCGTTTGGCACCAATGAAATTCACAAACAGCGGGATTACCATATACATGACAAATTCCATCCCCGACTGCACGGTGCCGAGATAGCCGAACACCGCATTGCCCTGATGGATATCATCAAAGAAGGTAACGAAATAGCGTGAGAACTGCTGTTCAGCAATAAACATCATCCAGGCCACGCCCGCAACGTAGAGGCAAAAGGCCCAGAACTTACGGTTACGCAGCAGGGCATAGACGTCCGCCGGGGCAATTTTCTCTTTGGTTAACACCTCGCCTGCATGAACGGAGTTAGTGTTTACTTTCAGGTTAAGCAGCACGATCAGCATGATGACCGAGGCCACGCTGCCCAGAATAAAGTTATACGAGGGTGACAAATTAAACAGCAGGCCGGAGAAAGAAGAGGCCACCGCCCAGCCAAGCGAACCCCACATACGGATCTGGCCAAATTCCATGCCGTTTAAACGGCTAAAGCGGTCGGAATAGGATTCGCAGGCCGCCACGCCAGCGTACCAGGCAAAGCTTAAATACAGGGCACCAATAATAATACCCAGCATGGTGTTAGATAATAGCAGCGGTTGATAGACGTAAATAAAGAACGGTGCCATCAGGGCCGACATCACAACCACAAAATAGAGCAAGTATTTGCTCATGCCGATTTTATCGAGAATATAGCCATAAATCGGTTTCAAAATAACAGAGAATATTCCGTTAACCGCAAATACAGTCCCGATGACTGACCCGCTCAGGTTAGCCTTTTGCCCCAGCCAGATAGCCAGAAGACCAATACTGGCAGACCAGGTAAAGAAATAGAGAAAGATAAAGCTGCTGATTTTGTAATATTCTGCTTTATTGCTCGTTGATATATTTTTCATATCATCCTCGCCGACAGGTAGGGTCCAGAGTTATAGAGAGAACGACAGCGTGCGTTCGCGTTCAGGATCGTGAATGACCGCCTGATTATTTGTTATGTGAAGCCGTGGCGTTGCCGCCGTTTTAGCGGGATCGCCCGACGCCATAACCGCGCAACAAAGCCAGTGCACGCCTTTCCCGAGCGGGGTAGTCAGGATGGGGATGGAGGCGCATTCCGCAAACATAATGCTGCTATTAGGCGGCGTGACGAGGCTATCCGGCTGGCGAGCCCTCTCTGCAAAGAGATCAACAATAACGCTGCTGCCGTTCGGGGCGGCCAGATAACAGCCCCGCTCGTGAATCTGATGCGCCGTTTTCATCACCGCAAACCCGCCTTCCACCGTATCCAGCTCGCGCTGGCTGTTTATCCGATGCAGCCTGAGATGCCAGTCACCAAAAGGCACCAGCCAGCTTTCGATATGGACGTCGTGCCAGGGCGACCAGCGCGAGAAAATATAATTTTCATCGACGCGTACCTCTTCGCACTCCCGACGCCCACGGAAATAACCATCGCCATCGGCCAGCAGCAGCATGGAGTCACAGGCGGCATGTTTCAGACCAAAACGTCCGCGTTCGAGGGTGAAACCAAAGCGGCTGGAGTAGGCAAATTTGGTATATTTCGCCTCGGTGTTAACGTAATTATTCAGCTCAAGCTGTCCGGCCGTGAGCATGACCACGTGCTGAGAATGGTCGGCGTGCATCAGGAGCTGCTGGGCGTGCGGAATGGCATGTTTTTCAGCAAGGACCGGCAACGGCTGCTCCTCTGCCTGCCAGAAAGGATGGCTCTCCGGCAGCGCGAGAATCAGATAGGTTTTGAGCGCCCAGTAGGGTGAGCCCGGCGAGTTATAATCCTCGCACATCACCAGATTGGGACAGGCAAACCCCAGCGTCAGAATACCGTCGCGATCGACTATCGACTGCTGCTGCCACCAGCGCAGGTGGCGCAAGACGATGCCTTTTACAATGCCTGGCGTGAAGACCTCCAGACCGGAGAAAGCGACCGCGCTCCAGAAGGTCACCATCGCGAAGCGGTAGGTCAGGCTGCGGCCAAAAGGCACCGAGGCCCCGTCGGCGGCTGAAAAAAAGATAAAATCCTGGGCAAACTGTCGGGCACGTTCACGCAGGACGATAGCTCTCTCATCATCATCGCTGAGCGTGGCGTAAATCAGGCCGTAAAAGTGAAATGCCATCGAGATGTAATAGTCTTTCGGTCGGCCTGCCCCGTCGGAATACCATCCGTCTCCCAGATAGTAAGCTTCCATCATGTCAAAACGACGATCGATCGCCTGTTGATCGAAGGGTAATCCAGCGCGTTTAAAACCCAGCTGGACCATGATGGCAAAGTAGTTCCAGTTGCTGTCCGGCATCTGTGCATCGGTGATCTGGTTTAGCCATGCGTGCAGGTTTTTCACCTCTTGCTCGCTGAAAGATTCCAGCAGTCTGTGCTGCAGTAACGTCAGCCCAAGCCCGTAAGCGGCCATCTCCACCAGACGCTGATCGAAAGGTTCCGTGTCGCCCCAGTACTCTTCGCTGTGCGGATCGGTACCGCGTTTGATCGCCGTAAGGTATTTTTCGCTGTACGGCGTGATTTCACCGGACGCCATCAGCGGAAACAGGCCCCACAGCGCCCGCGATAAGCCTTCCATTCGGGCAATGTCTGCGCTGTAGTGTGCGCAGGTCTCGCCCAGCGAAATGCGGGAATGGCCTGCCGGAAACTGCTTATCCAGCGCGCCAAGCAGCGCATTTAGTGATGCCACCACGTCCTGTCGAGAAGACAACGGATTTGATTTTTCTTTGTTTGCCGCCCACATACGCTCTTCCTCGTAATCATCTGCGGCAAAGCATAGTGAATCCATAAGGTGCAGAAATGTTAGCCAGCTCACACGCGTGAGAGATGAATAAACCCCGAGTTGAGAAAATTTAAAAAGGTGGTTTATAAAGAGAAACGGACGGGAAAAAATTGAGTTTTATTGCACTATGCGTGAGACACCTGCGTCGGATCATCTGGAACTGATTGCCCTGAACGATACGCCGGTATCGTTTAGCCGCCTTTTCGCCAACACAGTGCGTTATCATCACTGGCATCAGTGCCTGGAGATTTTGTATGTCGAAGAGGGCTTTGGCATCGTCATCGTCGATAATCGCCAGTACACCATGCGACCTGGACGGTTATTCTTTTTTCCGCCGTTTACCCTGCATAACGTGATGGTGGATGAAAAGGCGGTGGCGAGTTACCGGCGCACGATTATTCATCTGGATCAGCACGCGGTCATGAAGACGCTGCGCGATTTTCCTCAGACCCGGCAGCGGCTGCAAAAATTATCCCGGCGCGGCGGCGAAGCCTGGATCGCTGATATGGCGGAGTGCCACGCCCATGTTAATCATCTGTTTAGCCGCTATCATGCTCCCCTGAATAGCGAAAATGTCGCCAGCCTGATGATCGGCCTTTTTACCCTGCTACCGGATGATAATGCCGGTGAGCCCGGCAGTCGGCACGGCATGGGCAGTCAGGTCATGTTCTGGCTGGATGAGCATTATCAGGAAAAATTCAGCCTGGATGCGCTGGCAGGTGAACTGGGGAGATCACGCAGCTATGTCTCGCGGAAGTTTCATGCGGAAACAGGCGAAAAAATTCATGATTACCTGAATACGCTCAGGCTACGAAAAGCCTGCGAATATCTGCTCCATACGGAAGAGAGCGTGGCAGACATTGCGCTGAAAGTGGGATTTTCAGAGGTGACGTACTTTATTAGTGCGTTCAAAAAGGGCATCGGCGAGACGCCCCTGCAGTATCGGAAGAGTCATCTACGTACTCTTCTTCCCCGGTTTTAACGCGTGGAGTTATCACTGTTTTTACTCTTTAGCACGACGTAAAAGCGATAAAAAAAGCCCGGTAGCGCAAACGCTTACCGGGCCTTCGATCCCTGCGTCAGGATGAGGACATCAGGCCTCGATATCGGCCATATCCCCTTTCTCCTGGAGCCAGTTGCGTCGGTCTTCCGAGCGCTTCTTCGCCAGCAACATATCCATCATGGCGTTGGTTTGTTGCTCGTCTTCGTCGCTAATCACCAGCTGCACCAGGCGGCGGGTATTGGGATCCAGCGTGGTTTCGCGCAGCTGCATCGGGTTCATCTCGCCCAGCCCTTTAAAGCGCTGTACGTTCGGTTTGCCCTTCTTGCGCTTCAGCTGTTCCAGTACACCCGCTTTTTCTTCTTCCGTCAGCGCGTAATACACCTCTTTACCGAGATCGATACGGTAGAGCGGCGGCAGCGCCACGTGAACGTGGCCATTTTTCACCAGCGTGCGGAAATGCTTCACAAACAGCGCGCAGAGCAGCGTGGCGATGTGTAAGCCATCCGAGTCAGCATCCGCCAGAATGCAGATTTTGCCGTAACGCAGCTGGCTCAGATCGTCGCTGTCCGGATCGATACCGATCGCCACAGAGATGTCGTGCACTTCCTGCGAGGCCAGCACTTCGTCAGAGGAGACTTCCCAGGTGTTAAGGATCTTACCTTTAAGCGGCATGATCGCCTGAAACTCACGATCGCGTGCTTGTTTCGCCGATCCGCCTGCTGAATCCCCTTCCACGAGGAAGAGTTCAGTACGATTCAGGTCCTGCGCGGTACAGTCCGCCAGTTTGCCCGGCAGCGCCGGACCGCTGGTCAGCTTTTTACGCACCACTTTTTTGGCGGCGCGCAGGCGTCGCTGAGCGCTGGAAATCGCCATTTCCGCCAGCATTTCTGCGGTCTGTATGTTTTGGTTCAGCCACAGGCTAAATGCATCTTTCACGACGCCCGACACAAATGCCGCGCACTGGCGTGATGAGAGTCGCTCTTTGGTCTGACCAGCGAACTGCGGATCCTGCATTTTGACCGACAGCACATACGCACAGCGATCCCAGATATCTTCCGCCGACAGCTTCACGCCACGCGGCAGGATATTGCGGTATTCGCAGAATTCGCGCATGGCATCCAGCAGACCCTGACGCAGGCCGTTAACGTGCGTTCCGCCCTGCATGGTTGGGATCAGGTTGACGTAGCTTTCTGTCAGCAACTCACCGCCTTCCGGCAGCCAGAGCAGCGCCCAGTCCACCGCTTCCGTATCACCGGTAAAATTACCGAGAAAGGGTTTTTCCGGCAGCGTCGGCAGTCCATTGATCGCCTCGTTCAGGTAGTCGTTAAGACCATCCTGATAGCACCAGCGCTGTTCACTGTTATTGACTTCATCTTTGAAGGTGATTTCAACGCCCGGGCACAACACCGCTTTTGCTTTCAGAATGTGCGTTAAGCGAGAAACGGAGAAACGGGGGCTGTCGAAGAAACTTTCATCCGGCCAGAAATGGACGCTGGTGCCGGTATTGCGCTTACCGCAGGTCCCGACAACCTGGAGATCCTGAACTTTATCGCCGTTTTCGAACGCGATGTTATACACCTGACCGTCACGACGAACGTTCACTTCCACGCGTTTTGACAGGGCGTTGACCACAGAGATGCCCACGCCATGCAAGCCGCCAGAGAACTGGTAGTTTTTATTGGAGAATTTCCCCCCGGCGTGCAGACGACAGAGGATCAGCTCAACGGCTGGCACCCCTTCTTCCGGGTGGATATCCACGGGCATGCCGCGTCCGTCGTCAATCACTTCTAACGACTGGTCGGCGTGCAGGATAACGTCGATGCGTTTGGCATGACCTGCCAGCGCTTCGTCCACACTGTTATCAATCACTTCCTGGCCCAGGTGGTTTGGGCGCGTGGTATCGGTATACATCCCCGGGCGGCGGCGAACCGGCTCAAGCCCGGTGAGGACCTCAATGGCATCAGCGTTATAGGTTTGCGTCATGATTTAACTAGCAATTCGCAGTGATTGTCAGTGGCTGTGCAGACCAAGAAAATCGACAATCTGGGTGAAATGATCCTCAAAGCCCGTGAAAGCATGGTTTCCGCCCTCTTCTACAGTTTGGCGGCAGGATGCGTAATACGCCACTGCCTGGCGGTAATCCAGTACTTCATCACCCGTCTGTTGCAGCAGCCAGAGGAGATCCGGCGCTTCCAGAGGGTCTATCTGCATGACTTTGAGGTCGTAAATATGGCGTGACTCTAGCACATATTGTTGTCCGGTGTAGGGGTTCTCGTTCTGGCCGAGATAGTCTTGTAATAGCTCAAATGGACGTACGGCAGGGTTAACCACCACCGCTGGTACCATAAAGCATTGCGACAGCCAGGTGGCGTAATATCCCCCCAGCGACGACCCAACCACACCAAAGGTTTTTCCGCCCTGACGCAACACAATAGACTCCAGCATTTCTGCCGCGTCCGCCGGATAGGGCGGCAGCTGCGGCACAATCATCTCGATGTGCGGATGATGTTCTTGCAGCCACTGGCGAAATAACGTGGCTTTCGCAGAACGTGGAGAACTGTTGAATCCGTGGAGATAAAGGAGCGTTGACATCAGTATCCTTCTGAAGCGGTATCCGGGTTGAACTGTGCGCCTTCGAGTCGGCAGACTTCCGTGCTCAGCGAGCCATCGGGGTACAACTCCAGCCAGCGCCAGCCTGGCGCAATGGTATCAAGGGTGAAGTTGGCGCAATGGGGTTTAAACTGCACGCAGGTTGATGGCGTCGCCAGCAGGCGGCGACCATTCCACTCGAGATCCTGTTCCTGATGAATATGCCCGCACAGCAGCGTATTCACGTTGGGGTATTTCATCAGCACCCGATCCAGCGCCGCAGAATTGCGCAGGCTGTGTTGATCCAGCCAGCTGCATCCTGCCGGGAGCGGATGATGATGAAGAAGGAGCAAGGTCTGACGTTCAGGTTCGGCAATCAGCTTTTGCTCCAGCCATTCAAGCTGAAAGTCGCTCAGTTCACCGTGGGGGACGCCAAATACCTGCGTATCAAGCAGTAAAATCTGCCAGTGCTCGCCCACGAAGACGCGCTTGGCCGCAGAGATGCCCGCATCCTGTAGCGCACTGTACATCGCAGGCTGAAAATCATGGTTTCCCGGTAACCAGACGCAGGGCACGCTGAAGCTCGCGATACCCTCAGCAAAATGCTGATAGGCCGCGGCGCTTTGATCCTGTGCCAGATCGCCCGTAGCGACAATTAAATCACACGCGCGCTGCTGGGCATGAATGGCGTCCAGTACTGACTGGTAGCTCTCCCAGGTATTCACCCCTAACAATGTTTCATGTTTTTCGGCAAACAGGTGAGTATCGGTAATTTGTAATATCCTGACTGGCGCCCCACCAGCAACAGTCAGGTTCAACAGGCTTTCCAAATGGTGTCCTTAGGTAGGTTTATGACGCTAACAAACCGGAATCGCCATTGCTCCATGTGCTAAACAGTATCTAAGCCAGTCCGCAAGGAACTGGTTAATTTGATGCTTTTCGTCGCGTTGATGCAACTTTTTATTAGGGTAATCATACCGCGCTTTAAAACGGAAGATCTGCTGACTCGAACACACTTCAGCCACCATGGCGTCATGATAAAGCCGAACCGTCATTGATGGCAGGCTCCAGTAGCTGATTGTCGGAGCCGTTTGCTTGATTTCGACAAGCGTGGTGTAGCGCGTAGATTCAGTAATCGTTAAGCGATACTGCGCGTTGCTCACCTGATAGCTTACCGTTTCGCCGGGCGCGTCTTCACGAGGCAGCAGGCGGCGTAGCTGCGCGAAATTGGTTTCGCACAGTCGCATCATTTCTGGGAAGTCAGGTGTATAGCGCTTCATTTTGTCCACTCGTTTCGTAAGTCTTGATAATGCAGCTGTAGCCATTGCAGGGCGATGACAGAAGCCGCGTTGTCGATTTTCCCCTCTTCTACCCACTGGTAAGCCTGCTCCCGGCTCACCACATGAACACGAATATCTTCGTTTTCATCTGCCAGACCGTGAATACCTTCTGCGGTCGTGGCGTCCACTTCGCCCACCAGAATCGACGATCGCTCGCTGGTTCCCCCCGGGCTTGCCAGATAGCTTAACACTGGTTTAGTGCGTCCGACGACCAGGCCGGCCTCTTCAACGGCTTCGCGGCGGGCAACGTCTTCCGGTGATTCGCCCTTTTCAATCATACCGGCCACCATCTCCAGCAACCACGGGCTTTCGCTGGTGTCATAGGCCGCAATTCGCACCTGCTCAATCAGCACAACTTCGTCGCGCACTGGGTCAAAGGGTAGCAAGACTGCGGCATGCCCGCGCTCAAAAATTTCGCGTCGCACTTCGCCACTCATTTCGCCGTTAAACAACCGATGCCTGAAACGGTAAAGATCCAGTGAAAAAAATCCGCTATAAAGCGTTTCTCGTGCAATAATTTCTACATCATTTTTGGCGAAGGTCATTGGAAACTTCTCTGGTTTTTGCATGGCGGTATCCTTTCACAATTGTGTGGAAATCATGAATTTCAAGGCTGTTTGGCTGCCGTTTCATAGGCTATATGCTAGATTGGTGCAAAATACCGCCGGATGGCACGTAACGCCAACCTTTTGGTGTGTATGATTCTGTTAGAATCGGCAATTATTTTTGATTAGATCAGCGCTAATACTGCTTCACAACAAGGAATGCAAATGAAGAAATTGCTCCCCATCCTTATCGGCCTGAGCCTGACGGGCTTCAGCGCGATGAGCCAGGCAGAAAACCTGTTACAGGTTTATCAGCAAGCACGTCTGGGCAACCCTGAACTGCGTAAGTCAGCGGCCGATCGTGACGCTGCGTTCGAAAAAATTAACGAAGCACGCAGCCCGCTGCTGCCGCAATTGGGCTTAGGCGCAGATTACACCTACAGCAATGGCTTCCGTGATGCAAACGGCGTGGACTCCAATGCCACCAGCGCATCTCTGCAATTAACGCAAACCTTGTTTGATATGTCCAAATGGCGTGCGCTGACTCTGCAGGAAAAAAGCGCCGGTATTCAGGACGTCACCTATCAGACCGATCAGCAAACGCTGATCCTGAACACCGCGACGGCTTACTTCAACGTGTTGAGCGCGATTGATTCGCTCTCCTACACCGAAGCGCAGAAACAAGCGATTTATCGTCAGTTAGACCAAACGACGCAACGCTTTAACGTTGGTCTGGTCGCGATTACCGACGTGCAGAACGCCCGTTCACAGTACGATAGCGTGCTGGCGAACGAAGTGACTGCCCGTAACAACCTGGATAACGCGCTGGAATCCCTGCGTCAGGTGACCGGTAACTACTACCCGGAACTGGCTTCATTAAACGTCGACAACTTCAAAACGGATAAGCCGCAGGCCGTCAATGCGCTGCTGAAAGAAGCTGAAAACCGCAACCTCGCCCTGTTACAGGCTCGTCTGAGCCAGGACCTGGCGCGTGAGCAAATCCGCCAGGCACAGGATGGGCATCTGCCTACTCTGGGTTTGACCGCCTCGACCGGCGTGTCTGACACCTCTTACAGCGGATCTAAAACCAACAGCGCACAATACGATGACAGCAACATGGGTCAGAATAAAGTGGGCCTGACCTTCTCCATGCCGCTGTATCAGGGTGGGATGGTGAACTCTCAGGTGAAACAAGCGCAATACAACTTTGTTGGCGCAAGCGAGCAGCTTGAGACCGCGCATCGTAACGTTGTGCAGACCGTGCGTTCTTCCTTCAATAACGTGAACGCCTCCATCAGCAGCATCAACGCCTACAAACAGGCCGTTGTTTCTGCGCAAAGCTCCCTGGATGCGATGGAAGCAGGCTATTCGGTCGGGACACGTACTATCGTCGATGTTCTGGATGCCACCACTACGCTCTATAACGCAAAACAGCAGCTCTCCAGCGCACGTTATAACTACCTGATTAACCAGCTGAACATTAAATCAGCATTAGGCACGTTGAACGAGCAGGACCTGCAAATGCTGAACAACACGCTGGGCAAACCGGTTTCAACCGCGCCTGAAAGCGTTGCGCCGGAAAACCCACAGCAGGATGCCGCCGTGGATAACTTTAACGGCAACGGCGACGCTGAAATGCCAGCAGCACAACCTGCTACCGCGCGCACCACTTCTGCGCCGGCCAGCAGCGGCACGAATCCGTTCCGCCACTAAGCTTTACCCGAGGGCGCCTCGCCTGTCGGGTCTACTACATCGTAGGCCCGATAAGCAGGCGCCCTGTCACATGCAAACGTAAGTCAACGTAAAGATCCCCCGGACATCCCCTCTTCGCTTCAATTTCGACCACCTATCCTCTATCCTAAGCCTTATTTCCTATGTACTACCACTGGGTCCTGGAAGACAAAAATGAAACGGACAAAAACGATTAATCACGCGTCGTTCCGCAAGAACTGGAACGCACGCCATCTGACACCTGTCGCCCTGGCGATCACCGCGGTCTTTATGCTGGCGGGCTGTGAGCAAAGCGACGAAACCGTGTCGATGTACCAGAACGCTGACGACTGCTCGGCGGCTACCGGCAAATCCGCGGAATGTACGACGGCGTATAACAACGCGCTGAAAGAAGCTGAGAAGACTGCGCCGAAATATGCGACGCGCGAAGATTGTATTGCTGAATTCGGTGAAGGCCAGTGCCAGCAGGCCCCTGCTCAGGCAGGTATGGCGCCAGAAAACCAGGCACAAAACCAGTCGAGCGGCAGTTTCTGGATGCCGCTGATGGCGGGTTATATGATGGGCCGTATGATGAGCGGTGGCGCAGGCTTCCAGCAGCAGCCGCTGTTCAGCTCTAAAAACCCTTCCAGCCCGGCTTACGGTAAATACACCGATGCGACGGGTAAAAACTACGGGGCTGCACAGCCTGGCCGGACCATGACGGTGCCTAAAACGGCCATGGCACCGAAGCCTGCGACCACCAGTACGGTGACCCGCGGTGGTTTTGGTGAGTCAGTTGCGAAACAGTCCACCATGCAGCGCAGTGCGACGGGCTCCACTACCCGCTCCATGGGCGGCTGATCATGGAACGAGTCAGTATTGTTGAACGCCCGGACTGGCGTGAAAAAGCGACCGAATATGGCTTTAACTTTCACACTATGTACGGAGAACCGTACTGGTGTGAAGACGCTTACTATAAGCTGACCTTAGCCCAGGTTGAAAAACTCGAAGAGGTCACCGCCGAGTTGCACCAGATGTGCCTGAAGGTGGTTGAGCAGGTTATCGACAGCGATGAACTGATGGCGAAATTCCGTATCCCGAAGCACACCTGGAACTTTGTGCGTCAGTCGTGGAAAACGAATCAGCCTTCACTCTATTCTCGCCTCGATCTGGCCTGGGACGGCGTCACTGAACCTAAACTGCTGGAGAACAATGCCGATACGCCAACGTCGTTGTACGAAGCGGCATTCTTCCAGTGGATTTGGCTCGAAGATCAGGCCCGTGCCGGTAACCTGCCGGAAGGCAGCGACCAGTTCAACAGCCTGCAGGAAAAGCTGATCGAGCGCTTTGCTGAGCTACGGGAACAGCACGGATTCAGTCTGCTGCATCTCGCCTGCTGTCGCGATACCGTGGAAGATCGCGGTACCGTGCAATATCTGCAGGACTGTGCGGCCGAAGCGGAAGTGGCCACGGAATTCCTCTATATCGAAGATATCGGTTTAGGCGAACGCGGTGAGTTCACCGATACTCAGGACCAGGTTATCAGTAACCTGTTCAAGCTGTATCCGTGGGAATACATGCTGCGTGAAACGTTCTCAACCAAGCTGGAAGATGCGGGCGTGCGCTGGCTGGAACCTGCCTGGAAGAGCATCATTTCCAACAAAGCGTTGCTGCCAATGCTGTGGAAAATGTTCCCGAATCACCCGAATCTGCTGCCAGCCTACTTTGCGGAAGATGACTTCCCGGAAATGGCTAAGTATGTCGTGAAGCCGATTTTCTCCCGCGAAGGCGCGAACGTGTCGATTATCGAAAACGGCAAAACGCTGGAAGCGGTAGAAGGGCCTTACGGCGAAGAAGGGATGATCGTCCAGGAATTTTATCAGCTGCCTAAATTTGGCGACAGCTATACGCTGATTGGCAGCTGGCTGATTAACGACCAGCCAGCCGGAATTGGTATTCGTGAAGACAGAGCCTTGATTACCCAGGATTTGTCACGATTCTATCCGCATATCTTTGTCGAGTAAGTCGTTATGTTGGGGTGCGGTATTCTGCCCTCACCCCAACCCTCTCAATGCGCGCGCCGCACCTTAACCCACCTGAACAGACAACATACTGATGCTACCCATTTCCATGCCGTCGACAGGTATGGTGACCGGTTCCTGACCATCCCACGCCCCTAATACATACAGCAACGGCAGGAAGTGATCCGGCGTAGGGTTAGATAATGCGCCGCCCTCATGTTCCAGATACTTCACCAGCGGATGCTCTTCCGCAGGGCCCTGCCAGGTGAGATTCGCTTTCACATAGTCGTTAAACGACGATGCCCATGGATACGGCGTGTTTTCGCCATGCCAGCGCGCGGTACGCAGGTTATGCACGACGTTCCCGCTTGCCACCAGCATCACGCCTTCATCACGCAGTGAGGCCAGCTGACGTCCGATCTCAAGATGCCATGCCGCCGGTTTTGTGCTGTCGATGCTCAACTGCACCATTGGGATATCAGCATCCGGGTACATTTTGATCAGGACTCCCCAGGAGCCATGGTCAAATCCCCAGGCCTCTTTATCCAGTGCCACGGGGACGGGAGCCAATAAATCGACCAGATGTTGCGCCAGCGCAGGCGAGCCCGGCGCAGGGTAATGGGTATCGTACAGTGCCTGCGGAAAACCGCCGAAATCATGAATCGTTTTCGGTGCTTCCATAGCCGTCACCCCTGTCCCGCGGGTAAACCAGTGTGCGGAGACCACCACTATCGCTTTCGGACGCGGCAACGTCTCGCCAAGATGACGCCAGGCACGCGTATAGACGTTATCTTCCAGGACGTTCATTGGGCTACCGTGGCCCAAAAACAGTGCTGGCATACGAGAAGATGTCATGGTGATATCCTTACTGAAGGTGTCGATTTGATGGTTCTACCTTACGCGTAATCTGACTAAGATGAACTCAGATAACGGTGATGATCATCATCAGGAAATTTGAATGTAAGGAATCTGTAAAGCAGAGTATGCCCTCTCGCTTTACCGGAGATGACTCATTAGCATTAATGATTATCAAAAGGAGCAGTGAATGTCAGTCCCCTTGATTCTGACCCTTCTTGCCGGTGCCGCCACGTTTATTGGGGCATTTCTTGGCGTGCTTGGTCAGAAACCCTCAAACCGCATGCTGGCTTTTTCCCTCGGATTTGCCGCAGGGATCATGCTGCTTATTTCATTGATGGAAATGCTCCCTGCCGCGCTGGCGACGCAGGGGATGTCGCCCGTTCTGGGCTACAGTATGTTCGTGTGTGGTCTGCTGGGCTACTTCGCCCTCGATCGCCTGCTCCCGCATGCGCATCCTCAGGATTTGATGCGAAAAAAAGCGTCGCCGCAGCCCCATAATATCAAACGCACCGCTATTCTCCTGACGCTCGGTATCAGCCTGCATAACTTCCCGGAAGGCGTCGCCACCTATGTGACGGCGAGCAATAATCTGGAGCTGGGATTTGGCATCGCGCTGGCGGTGGCACTGCATAATATTCCAGAGGGGCTGGCGGTCGCCGGGCCAGTGTATGCCGCGACGGGCTCAAAACGTACCGCCGTCTTTTGGGCAGGCATTTCCGGGCTGGCTGAAATCCTGGGTGGCATTCTGGCATGGCTGATTTTGGGCAGTATGATCTCGCCCGTGGTCATGGCGGCCATCATGGCTGCCGTCGCCGGTATCATGGTGGCACTGTCGGTCGATGAGCTGATGCCGCTGGCAAAAGAGATCGACCCGGAAAGCAACCCGAGCTATGGCGTCTTGTGCGGGATGTCCGTCATGGGTTTAAGCCTGGTACTGCTTCAGGCGGCAGGCTTCGGCTAACACAGGGGCGAGCTTATCCCCCTGGATAAACGCTCGCCTTGCTTTCCTGCTTTGACGTGACTGAAACGGAGTGGCATGTCTGCGCATATTCCACTTCTCAATGCAATAAATACTCTGCGTAAAATAATTCTTAAGTCTGAGATAAGCCTTATTAGGGGACTGCCTGAAATACCTCTTTATATTGAGCAACTTATCCACCAACAAGATATTATTACTTATTATTACTTAATTCAGAATGAAGCGCCGTTAATCGTTTTCAGGAGAGAGGCTCCGTTATAATTCGCCCCGATGTCTGAATAATATTCAGAAAGTGAGTTAATGTAATAAGGATATTCCCATGCATGTAGGAAAAAAAGCATTATTAGCGTTCGCGACAGCCACCAGTCTCTGCGGTTCCGCCTTTGCAGATGAACAAGGTTCAGGAAGAATTAAATTTAAAGGTGTGGTGATTGATGCACCGTGCAGTATTGCTCCCGACAGCGTTGATAAAGAGATCGATCTTGGTGAAGTGACCACGGCCGTAATCAACGCCAATAAAAAATCAACGGCGGTGCCGGTCGATATCAACCTGGATAACTGCCAGTTGACGACACCAGGCGATGAAACTGCTACGCCCATTACCAAAGTGGATGTCACTTTTACCAGCACCGCAACCACGGCTACCGACACCAGCCTGATGAGCAACACCTATGCGAATGGGGCACAAAACGTGGGCGTTCGTCTGCTGGATACCGCCGAAACGCCTATTGTGCTGGGTACCGCAAAAGAGATGGATCTCTCCGCTGGTTCGGCAACGCAAACGCTGCACTTTAAAGCACGAATGGAAGTGCTTACAGGTGCTACAGCGACCGCAGGCCAGGTCGAGGCGACCTCTAATTACGTGTTGATGTATAAATAAACCGCCCTCTGCATCATAAACCGACTGGCCGCGTTCGCCAGTCGGTATTCTAGCTATTCCGGGTAATGGGATGATGAAAAAGAATTCGACATATTTATTAATCATCGCCTGTCTATTTACCGCCCACAACGCCATTGCGACTGAATTTAATATCAATGCCATAGACAAAGATCTGCGGGGAAGTGTCGATTTAACCCAATTTAAAAACGAAACGTCCATCACTCCCGGTAATTATTTTGTCACAGTTTCCCTTAATGATATTACTTTGGCAAATGGATGGCAGCTAACCTGGAAAAAAGATCATGACGACGTCAAGGTCTGTATTCCCTCTGCGCTTGCAGATACATTTGGCCTCCAGGATAAGATTCGTCAATCTTTGCCTGAGGTAGACGGTTGCGTCGATTTTTCCTCTCTCCCGGATATTCATTTTAAATTTGAGCAAGCGACTCAGACGCTGCACATCACCATTCCGCAAGCCTGGTTACAGTACCGTGCGACAGACTGGATGCCACCGGCAACCTGGGATAATGGCGTGCCCGGTTTCCTGCTGGATTACAACCTGTTCGCCAGCCGCTATCAGCCTGACGAAGGCAGTACCACCAGTAACGCCAATACCTATGGCACAGCGGGTGCCAATCTGGGGGCGTGGCGGCTTCGCAGCGACTACCAATATAGCCAGACAAGCGCGGGTGGTACCTCAGAGCATGATGGTCGTTTTTCCCGCATTTACATGTTCCGACCTCTGCCTTCGCTGGGCGCAAAATTAACCCTGGGTGAGACTGATTTTCAGTCCGCGATTTTTGACGCATTTACTTATACCGGCGCTTCTCTGGTCAGCGATGAACGCATGTTGCCCTGGGCGCTTCGCGGCTACGCGCCACAAATTTCAGGCATCGCACAAACCAACGCTACGGTCACCGTCAGCCTGGCCGACAGGGTGATTTATCAGACTAAGGTTCCTCCCGGTCCGTTTGTGATTCAGGATATGAACCAGTCCGTACAAGGCACACTTAATGTAAAAATAACCGAAGAGGATGGTCGGGTCAGCGAATTCCAGGTCTCTGCGGCCTCGGTTCCGTTTCTCACCCGTAAAGGCCAGGTTCGCTATAAGCTGGCAAGCGGAAAAGCGCGCAAAGACAGTTCCCACGATGTTGAAGAAAACCCCTTTATTAGCGGTGAGTTTTCATGGGGTATGCTCTCCCGAACCTCCCTTTATGGCGGTCTGCTCGGCGATGGCGATCGTTACCGTTCAGTAGCTGTGGGTATCGGGCAAAACCTTGACGTGCTGGGCGCAGTCTCTTTCGATGTGACGCAGGCCGAAAGTGCACCTTCAAACGTTGAGCGCCAAACCGGGTACAGCTATCGCTTTAATTACAGCAAACGGTTCGACTCCACCGACAGCCAAATCACTCTCGCCAGCTATCGCTATTCTGACAACCGCTTCCTGAGCTATGCAAATTTCCTGGATGAGGACACCAATCAAAATGCCGAAAAGCAAACGCTCAGCGTGACCGCCAGCCAGTACCTTTCCGCACTTTCACTTAACCTGTATCTGAATATGATGCGCCAGACCTGGTGGGATCAATCGCCCTCGACCACCGGGAGTATCACTGCGGGATATAACTTTGATTTGGGCGGCTGGAAAAACCTCGGGATCTCACTCTCCTTCAGTAAAACCTATTACGAGGATCAGGAGGATGATAATCAGTTTTACCTGTCACTCAGCGTCCCGTTGGATCCTGAACATCGCCTTAACTACGATCTCCGCAACAGCGATAATCTCAGCCAGAATGTCTCCTGGTACGACACGTCCGATGCCAATAACACCTGGGGCGTCTCTACCGGCGTCGAGAGCGAAACCGCAAATGAGGGGGCGCAGTTTAGCGGTAACTACCAACATTACTCTCCGTTTGGCGATCTCAACGTCTCCGGCAGCTATAAAGCCAATGAATATAACTCGGTTAGCGCCAGCTGGAACGGCTCCTTCACTTCTACTGCAAAAGGGGCGGCCTTGCACCGCCGCAGTTACGGCAATGAACCACGCGTGATGGTCAGTACGGACGGCATTGGTGATATTCCGCTGAACGTTTCTCGCGATGTGACCAACCGTTTCGGCATCGGCGTGTTGCCCTCTTTCTCCAGTTACGCGCCCTCCAGCGTCCAGGTCAATATGAAAGACCTGCCCGATGGCGTGGATGTGGATAACCGCGTGGTGACCTCCACCTGGACCGAGGGCGCGATAGGTTTTCGTCAAATCGCTACCCGGGAAGGTCATGACATTGCGGGCATCTTACGGACAACCACCGGCGCGCCACCGCTCGGTGCCCTGGTCCGTCGCAGCGATAACAACAGTGAAATCGGCATGGTGGCAGAAGAAGGTCATATCTGGCTGGGCGCCGTGCAGCCTGAACAAAACTTTACCGTGACATGGGGAGACGCGAAGCAGTGTCGCTTCTCTCTGCCGTCGCACCTTGAAAAAAGCATGCAGTTGATTCTGCCTTGTCATTAAGAACGCCATCATGAAATTACGCTCTCTTACCACGCTGTGCCTGCTGTTGGCAGGAACAACCTTCGCGGCGCACGCCGCCATCAACCTTGACCGTACTCGTCTGGTTTTCCCGGAAAGCGATAAAGCCAGCAGTCTGAAAATCGATAATGAGAGCAAGACGTTGCCCTATCTGGCGCTCTCCTGGATTGAAGATGAGCAAGGACGCAAAGAGGATAGCCACTTTATGGCCCTGCCGCCCATTCAGCGCCTTGAGGCGGGAGCCTCTTCGCAGGTGCGCATCGTCAAACAGCCAGCGACTCAGCAACTGCCCGGCAACAGAGAGTCGCTTTTTTACTTTAATCTGCGTGAAGTTCCGCCGAAAAGCAGCAGTACCGGTAGCGAGCGCAGCGTGATGCAGGTGGCGATGCAAAGCCGGATCAAGCTCTTCTGGCGCCCTAAGGCTATCACCAAAAAACCGGGCGAAGAGACGGAAATGAAAATGGCAATCACAAAGACGGCAACGGGGCTAAGTATCCATAATCCCACGCCTTACTACATCACGCTCGCGTGGTTAAGCCAGAACAAGAAAACGATGCTTCCAGGCTTCGACAGCCTGATGCTGGCACCTTTCGCCACTGAGACCGTCTCCACCGGGCACTATCATGGTGAAAGCTACAGCATTGGTTATATCGATGACTACGGCGCGCTGAAAAAGGTCGACGTGGCGTGCTCAGGCGCCTCCCCTTGCCGCCTCAGCGCAAATAAGGCCGTATCCCATGCCAACGCTGATTAAACTGCTCTTGCTCATGCTGGTCGCGCTATGTCCCCTGAAGGAGGCGCTGGCGCTGAACTGCTACCTGGGCGTGCAGAACGGGCCGGTGGAAGAGACAAAAACCATACAGCCTTTTGCTATTCCGAGTAATGCGCAGGTGGGATCAAAAATCTGGGAGTCGGACGACATCCGTGTCCCTGTCACCTGTGACCATGACGTGGCAGGGAATTTTGAAAAAGAGGATATCTTTGCCTGGGTCAACCCCTATCCGTCAGCGTCCGATCCTTACTACGCATTAGGCGTAACCTACGAAGGCATGGATTACGACGCCTCCGGACAACCTAACGGGGTGGATACGCATCAGTGCCTGGATAACAACAAGATCACGACCTATACCCCAGAACAGCTTAAGCAGATGGGCTGGGAGAACCGGCTCTGCTCAGGAAATGCCGACGATATTCATATATCCCGGACGTTTATGGTGCGCTTTCGTCTGTACGTGAAAATCAAAGCGATGCCGCCACACGGCTACACCAGTACGCTAGGGGATTACATCGTGGTGCAGTTTGATGGCAAAGGCGGCGTCAACCAAATGGTGGATGCCAAAAACCTTAAGTACCATGTTAATGGGCTGAATAACATTGTGGTTCTGGACTGCGGGGCAACGTTCAGCATTTACCCTGAAAATCAGGAGATCGACTTCGGCACCTTTAGCGCGCGGGACATTGTTAATCAGGTTACCCGCAAGCGCACCTTTTCGGTCAGGACCACCAAAGTGCAGGACGCACAGTGCTCGGATGGCTTTAAGATGGACTCTTCGTTTTATACGGATGCCACGTTAACCAGCAACGACACCGCGTTACTTATTGGCAATGGTCTTAAGCTGCGCATACTGAACGATACCGAGCCGTATACGTTCAACCGTTACAAAGAATATGCCGACTTTACGGGGAGCACGTTGCAGTACGAACAGACTTACACGGCTGAACTTTCCCGCGTCGACGGGGAAGCGATCCGCTCGGGGCCCTTCGAAACCATTGTGCTGTTCAAAATTAACTATCACTAAAAACAAAAAAGCCGGGAATCTCCCGGCTTCATCGCATCAGCTTTTTCAGCTGGCTTTGCGCTCGTGCGCCTGGCGATATTCCACCAGATCTTCGATGGTCACGACCGGCATATTGTGTAAGCGGGCAAAGGTGACGCACTCCGGCGCACGCGCCATGGTGCCATCATCGTTAGTCAGTTCACACAGCACGCCAGCAGGCTTAAAGCCCGCCAGGGTCACCAGATCGATAGTGGCTTCGGTGTGGCCGCCACGCGTTAACACGCCGCCTGCCTGAGCACGCAGCGGGAACACATGGCCTGGACGATGCAGGTCAGAAGGTTTTGCGCCATCGGCAATGGCGGCACGCACGGTCGTCAGACGGTCGGCGGCAGAAACACCGGTGGTAACGCCATGTGCAGCTTCAATAGTCACGGTAAAACCGGTACCGAAAGCACTGGTGTTGTTTTCAACCATCATTGGCAGGTCGAGTTGTTTACGGCGTTCTTCGTTGATACACAAGCAGACGATGCCGCTACCGTGACGGATGGTCAGTGCCATCTGCTCAACGGTCATGTTTTCGGCGGCGAAAATCATGTCGCCTTCGTTTTCACGGTTTTCATCGTCGAGCACCATCACACCGCGGCCTTCGCGCAGCGCATCTAATGCGTGTTCAACACGTTCAATGGAAGTACCAAAAGAGGAAAGTAGCGTCTGATTCATGGTAAAAAAACCTCATTAACATTATGGTTACCAGAATCAGGGCAGTCTTAGGAGTACCGTACAAGCGGCAAAAAAATAACGTGAGCGGGCCATGCCCGACTGGATCGTTACTCTCTCCCATCCGGACTCTAACCGTCGGCCCCGGAATTACACCGGATCTGCTGACCTTTGAGTTTTCACCCAAAGCGCTCGCGGGCTTTCAGCGCAAGGCTGATTTACCGCCGGTGGGGAATTTCGCCCCGCCCTGAGAATAAGCGAGATAACTATAACGCTATTGATTTCTCTGGGCAATGCATAAGCTTCAAACAATTCTGGTTTATGGATGAGCGTAACGCGCTACAATAGTCTCTAACACCTTTCATCAAGGGAAACGACAATGATTGACCCGAAAAAAATTGAACAAATTGCCCGTCAGGTCCATGAATCCATGCCGAAAGGAATTCGTGAGTTTGGTGACGATGTCGAGAAGAAAATCCGCCAGGTCTTGCAGTCGCAGCTGACGCGTCTGGATCTGGTGAGCCGTGAAGAGTTTGACGTACAGACGCAGGTTCTGCTGCGCACACGCGAGAAAATCGCGTTGCTGGAACAGCGTCTGACCGAGCTGGAAAATCGTCATGCGCCAGAAGAAGTGAAGCCCGCCCCGGCCATTCCACCGGTGGACGATCAGGCATAAGGTCAATGCAAAACGGCAACTTCGGTTGCCGTTTTTAGTTTTGCTCCCTCTCCGCGTGGGAGAGGGTTGCGGTGAAGGCACCAGCCCGCATGGGTTACTGGCTGTCTTTCTGGATCTTCTTAATGATGTTGGTGGTTGAACACCCGTCCTCAAAGTTGAGGACCATCACTTCGCCACCGTTGGCCCAGACCTCTTCGCTGCCCGCGATTTGCTCCGGTTTGTAATCGCCGCCTTTCACCAGCAGATCCGGCAAAATACCGGCAATCAGGCGCTGCGGCGTGTCTTCTTCAAACGAGACAACCCAGTCTACCGCTTCCAGTGCGCCGAGCACGATCATACGCTGCTCCAGCGGGTTCACCGGACGCGTTTCCCCTTTCAGGCGTTTGGTCGACGCATCGCTGTTTACCGCCACAATCAGGCGATCGCCCAGCTTACGGGCATTCGCCAGATAAGAGACGTGACCCGCGTGCAGAATGTCGAACACGCCATTGGTCATCACCACTTTCTCGCCACGCTTACGCGCAGCCGCCACGGCCACCTTCAGCTCGTCCTCACTCATGACGCCAAAACCGGTATCCGCACGACCCCGCACCGCGTTTTCCAGCTCGATTGGCGATACGGTTGAGGTGCCCAGTTTACCGACCACCACGCCCGCGGCGGCATTGGCGAAGTAGCACGCTTCTTCCAGGGAGTTCCCTGCCGCCAGCGTCGCCGCCAGTACGCCGATCACCGTATCACCCGCACCGGTCACGTCGTACACTTCCTGCGCCTGGGTTGGCATATGCAGCGGCGCTTTGCCTGGCTGTAAAAGAGTCATCCCCTGCTCAGAACGGGTGACCAGCAGCGCAGACAGTTCAAAATCAGCAATGATTTTCATGCCGCGTTCGACCAGTTCCGCTTCGGTTTTGCATTTGCCCGCTACCGCCTCAAACTCAGACAGATTTGGCGTCAAAAGCGTTGCGCCGCGATAGCGTTCAAAATCGGTTCCTTTCGGGTCGATCAGCACCGGTACATTAGCCTTACGCGCCAGTTGAATCATCGTCTGCACGCTGGCCAGCGCGCCTTTAGCGTAATCGGACAACACCAGCGCACCAATGGTGCTCAGCGCCTGGTTAATGCGCTCATGCAACGGCTCAGGATCAACGCCCTCGAACCCTTCTTCAAAGTCGAGGCGGATCAGCTGCTGGTTGCGGGAGAGCACGCGCAGCTTGGTGATGGTCGGGTGAGTCGGAACAGAGACAAAGTCACACTTCACATTCACGTCCGCCAGTGACTTGCTCAGCGCACGCGCCGCATCGTCGATGCCGGTCAGCCCGACCAGGCGCGAATGCGCGCCCAGTGAAGCAATGTTCATCGCCACGTTTGCCGCGCCGCCGGGACGCTCTTCAATGGTATCCACCTTCACCACCGGGACGGGGGCTTCCGGCGAGATACGGCTGGTTGGCCCATACCAGTAGCGATCCAGCATCACATCACCGACAACCATTACCCCAGCACGTTCAAACTCTGGCAGTGTTACTTTCATTCCTGACTCCAGAAAGATTCACAATTTGCGCGCGATAATATCACACTTGTTTTGTTACGCACGGTTCCACAAGCCACTTCTGCCAACTGGCGCGGACCCGTTCGCGTTCCTCTTCAAAGCACGGTAGCGCCACATGCCCAGGCTGCTCCTGTAACGCCAGATGATGTAACTCATCGCGCAGAGTGGTGTAAGCATGGGTTAGCGCCCGCGCTTCCTGCTCGTCCATGATGTCGTTTTGCGCTAACAGTTCGAGGATGCGCACGTTGTCAGACCAGCGTGTCAGCTTCGGCTTATCATGGGCATGCCCGAGCACTAAAAATTGCGTGATGAACTCAATGTCGGTAATTCCGCCTTCGTCGGCTTTAATATCAAAGCGATCGCGGTGCTTACCGCCCAGGTGAGCGCGCATTTTTTCGCGCATTTCACGCACCTCGGTTTGCAGCGTGCAGCCCTCACGCCTGACGGTCAGCACATCGCGACGGATAGCATCAAACTGCTGCTTCAGCTGCGGATCGCCATACACCACGCGCGCGCGAACCAACGCCTGATGTTCCCACGTCCAGGCTTCGTTTTGCTGATAATCGGCGAACGACTCCGTGGAGGTGACCAGCATTCCCGCCGCACCGGACGGGCGTAAACGGGCATCCACTTCGTACAAAATGCCTGACGATGTCCGCGTACTGAACAGATGCATAATGCGCTGCGCCAGACGCAGGTAAAACTGTCGTCCATCGATTTCGCGTTCACCATCGGTCATGACGTCTATCGGGCAGTCATGCAGAAAAATCAGGTCAAGATCGGAACTGTATCCCAGCTCCCAGCCGCCCAGTTTGCCGTAGCCGACCACGGCAAAACCGCGTCCTTCGCGATCCGCCAGGTGCTTCGGCTGCCCATAGCGCGCCACCATCTGTCCCCATGCCTGATGGACGACAGCGTCGATAATGGCCTCGGCAAGCCAGGTGAGATGATCGCTCACTTTCATCACCGGTAGCGTACCCGCGATGTCGGCAGCGGCGACGCGCAGCATTTGCGCCTGTTTAAACTGTCGCAACGCTTCGAGCTGTTGCTCTTCATCCTCTTCCGGCACGCGCAGCAAATACTGGCGAAGCTCATCCCGATAGGCATCGGTAGCGGTGGGCTGATAGAGCGTATTGGGATCGAGCAGTTCATCCAGCAGCAGAGGATAACGCGCCAGTTTATTCGCCACCATCGGTGAGGCGGCGCAAAGCGTGATCAGGTGTTTCAGCGCACCGGGAAACTCGCTTAACAGCTCAAGATAGGTGGTACGGGTCATAATGCCCGATAAAAGCGGCGTCAGGCGTGACAGCGGTACGGGGGCATCGGCACGGGAACAGACGTCGCTTAACAGGTGCGGCATTAACTGATCCAGCACCTGACGGCCGCGCGGGCCGATGGCGCGCTTGTTGATTTCCAGACGGAAATCCGCGATCAGGGCCACCACGCGATGACGATCGTCATCGCTCAGATGCGCCAGGACCGGCGTCGTATCATTTTCCTGCAACGCATCCTGCCACAGTTCGCGCCAGTGTTCCGACAGCGCATCTTCCGGCGATTCGCCCTCATCGTCGCCAATCAGATCGTTAAAAATACGCCGTACGCCCGCCATGTGATCTTCCAGCTGTGCGGTGAGTGCTGCCCAGTCGTCCGCGCGCATTCCCCAGGCCAGACGCGCACGGTTTAACTCGTCTGCCGGTAAGGTCTGGGTTTGTTCGTCGTTAATGCTCTGCAGCAGGTTTTCCAGACGGCGCAGGAAAAGATACGCGTCATGCAAGGTTTGCGCATCGCCTTGCGGCAGCAAATGAAGCTGATCGATGGCGGTCAGGGTCGGTAACAGAGAACGGGATTGCAGCGAGGGTTCACGCCCCCCACGAATCAGCTGAAACACCTGCACGATAAATTCAATTTCGCGGATGCCGCCCGCACCCAGTTTAATGTTGTCTTTTAACCCGCGTCGCCGCACTTCACGGGCAATCATCCCTTTCATATTACGCAGCGACTGGATCACGCTGAAGTCGATATAGCGACGAAAAACAAACGGGCGCAGCATGGCACGAAGCTCATTGGCGTACAGATCCTGTTTATCGCCCATGATCCGCGCTTTCACCATGGCATAGCGTTCCCAGTCGCGCCCTTGCTCCTGGTAATAATCTTCCAGGGCGGCATAGCTCAGCACCAGCGGGCCGCTGTCGCCAAAGGGACGTAAACGCATGTCCACCCGATAGACAAAGCCGTCCTGCGTCGGCTGATCGAGCGCTTTTATCAGACGCTGCCCGAGACGCGTAAAGAACTGCGCGTTATCCAGCTCGCGGCGTCCCCCGCGCGTTGAGCCTTTTTCCGGCCAGGCGAAAATCAGATCGATATCCGAAGAGAAATTCAGCTCGCCGCCGCCCAGTTTGCCCATGCCTAAAATCATCAGCGGCTGGGGCGCGCCCTCCTCACTGCACGGGGTGCCCCACTCCTTGCAGCAGGCATCGTATAACCAGTCGCGCGCGGCCACGATCAGCGTTTCCGCAAGGCAACTCAACTGCTGTAATGTGCTCTCTTCACTGACTAACTCCAGCGACTGTGCCCAGGCAATTCGCACCATCACGCGGCGGCGGAACTGGCGTAGTACGCGCATTAAGGCAGGCTCGTCGGTAACGCCCGACAGCGCCTCGTGTAGCCATTGCCCGTACTGTTGCCACTCGTCCGCCTGCGGTGGCGCGGATTCAAGCTCAGCCAGCCAGTCGGGGTTAGCGGCGATACTCTCCTGCACAAAATCGCTAAATGTAAGCACTTGCTGCGCCTGCTCGCTAAGCGAAGCGGCAGATAACGATTCGGGCAGACGTTCATAAACCGTCTGCCAGTGTTGCTGTAACGGTGAAGAAAGCGGCATCCTGGAGTTCCTCGCCTGAGTTAACGTTTTCCGCTGTGCAGCCAGAAAGGCTCCTGCGAAATAGCCTCATTACGGAAGTGTTCAATTTCAATGCGCTGACGCGTTTCGATTGCGTGGCGAAGACCTTGCCAGTTCTCCAGCCAGAACTGCGCTTTCACGCCGTCGTAAGCGCTTGCCAGCAGCAAAATGCTGTCAATATTGCGCGTCAGGCGAATCAACTGGTCGGCATAGTGATCCCCCAGCGGCTGGGCAAAAACGGTTTTTAAATCTGCGGCGCTACGGGACATATGCGTATCGGCGAATCGCTTAAACGACTCGGCAATTTTCTTCTGCGCTTTCTCATCCAGGAAACGCTGCCAGCCACGGGTCACCAGAAACTCCGTTAATGCCAGTTTTGCCGCCGCCGTTTGCGGGCTGTAGACCGCCGTTTCAGCAGAAACATCCGTCGCCATCAGCGCGTCGGTTTGCGTGAGCAGATCACGTAAGTGAGTGCTCGCTTTACGTGGAACAATGCCGCCAAAAACGACCAGCGCGTTACGCACCAACCCGAGGGCGGCCTGCACGTGGGCTTTCGCCTCTTTCACGCCGCGCACCCACAGCTCTTCGTGATACTGCCACTGGCTCAGGGCCAGCTCCAGGGCAGCTTCCAGCCCTTGCTCGACGCTGGCTTTCGGCGCCACTTTCAGGATTGTGGTGGGCTTCACGACGCGCGGCGCATTGCCCGCCGCGAGGTGATAGCCGCGTGCAGCCTTGCTCAGGCTTCCCTGGCGCAGACATGACAAGCCCACCAGTTTGTGCGCCAGCTTCAGGATGTCTTCAGGGTTGCCTTCCAGCAGTTCAAGCTCGAGTTCGCAAAGGGGTTCCTGACCGGATTCCGCTTTAACCTCCCCCTGATCGAGCGCGATTTCAATACTGCTCTGCCCCTCCGTCACCCGCCATCTTTCACGGCTGAAATCGGTGCTGAACAGCGGTTGTACCGCAGAGGATAACCCTTCCGGCAGCTCGCCATTGGGCCACACTTCACTCGGGAAGCGTGCCAGGTCAAGCTCTGCTTTCTCCAGGTCGATATTGTATTCAGGACGCTGGTGCAAGCCGCCCACGACACGACCGGCAATTTTCATGGTCATCTCATAACGGCCATTCGCACCGCGAATACGCAGCCCCATATCGTGGCTGCGAAGCCAGTTATCCGGCGTTTCGTAATAGATGTTCTGCAGCTGCACCGGCTCATGGTGTTCACCGGACAGCGTATGAAGGTGGGTGCGCAGCGCATCAACGCTGTCTTTTTCGACGATAAATTTTAATTCGATCTCTTGAGCCATCGTTATCTACTTATGGTTGCGTCACAGGCGCGTCAATGAAGGCGAACTTCCTCGCCATTTATTTGTCAGTACATAGTATTTTGCGCCAAATTGCCACGCAATGAGCAATTTGACGGGCGTAAATGTGAATAAGGGTGACACAGATGATTCCGATTGCTGACGAATGCTTTGCGTGGAGACACTGTTGCCACTACTATCGTTCCACTTTTTATGAAAATAACGACTATGATGCTTAAATTACGCCTGATTGGACTGACTTTCCTCGCTTTTAGCGCCGCGACCACTGTCCACGCTGAAGAAAAGCGTTACGTTTCTGACGAACTGAACACCTGGGTACGTAGTGGCCCTGGAGACAATTATCGCCTCGTGGGTACGGTCAATGCCGGCGAGGAAGTGGTCTTACTGCAAACCAACGCAGACACAAATTATGGTCAGGTACGCGACAGTACCGGCCGCACGTCCTGGATCCCGTTAAAAGAGCTGAGCAACGTGCCGAGCCTGCGTACTCGCGTACCGGATCTGGAAAATCAGGTTAAAACGCTGACCGATAAGCTGAACAACATTGACACGACCTGGAACCAGCGCACCGCTGAAATGCAGCAGAAAGTGGCGCAAAGCGACAGCGTAATCAACGGCCTGAAAGACGAGAATCAGAAGTTGAAAAACGAGCTGATCGTCGCGCAGAAAAAGGTGAGTGCAGCCAATCTCCAGCTCGATGACAAACAACGCACCATCATCATGCAGTGGTTTATGTATGGCGGCGGCGTGCTGGGCGTCGGTCTGGTGCTGGGTCTGGTGCTGCCAATGCTCATTCCAAGCCGTAAGCGTAAAGACCGCTGGATGAACTAACTCGTCTTCTCTGCCACACTTACGTATTATCTTGCGAAAAGAGAAAACGGGAGAGTGGTGCGTGAAGAGTTATCTGGTCGGTGGTGCGGTTCGTGATGCGTTGTTAGGTCTGCCGGTCAAAGATAAAGACTGGGTTGTGGTCGGCGCCACGCCAGAAGAGATGCTCAACGCGGGCTACCAGCAGGTAGGCCGCGATTTTCCTGTGTTCCTTCACCCTGAAAGCCGGGAAGAGTACGCCCTTGCTCGCACCGAACGGAAAGCGGGTTTTGGTTATACCGGCTTTACCTGTTACGCCGCCCCTGACGTTACGCTTGAACAGGATTTATTGCGCCGCGACCTGACCATCAATGCCCTGGCGCAGGATGAAGAGGGCAATATCATTGACGCCTACGGCGGCCAGGATGATCTCCAGAAACGTCTTTTGCGCCACGTATCCCCGGCTTTTTCTGAAGATCCTCTGCGCGTGTTGCGCGTGGCGCGTTTCGCTGCACGCTATGCTCACTTAAGCTTTCGCATCGCCGATGAAACGCTGGCGCTGATGACGGCCATGACGGATGCCGGAGAGCTTGAACACCTCACTCCTGAACGCGTCTGGAAAGAGACGGAAAATGCGCTCACTACCCGTAATCCTCAGGTCTTTTTCCAGGTGCTTCGCGACTGCGGCGCGCTGAAGGTGCTGTTTCCGGAAATCGACGCCCTGTTCGGCGTCCCCGCCCCTGCGAAGTGGCACCCGGAAATTGACACGGGTATTCATACATTGATGACCTTGAGTATGGCCGCCATGCTCAGCCCTGAAGTGGATGTTCGTTTCGCCACGCTGTGCCACGACCTGGGCAAAGGTTTAACCCCGAAAGCGATGTGGCCGCGCCATCACGGGCATGGTCCGGCGGGAGTGAAGCTGGTTGAGAAGATTTGCCAGCGCCTGCGCGTGCCCAATGAGATTCGCGATCTGGCGAAGCTGGTAGCCGAGTTTCACGATCTTATTCACACCTTCCCGATTCTTAAACCCGCCACTATCGTGAAATTGTTCGACAACATCGACGCGTGGCGTAAACCCCATCGCGTGGTACAGATCGCTCTCACCAGTGAAGCCGACGTGCGCGGACGCACGGGTTTTGAAGCCTGTGATTACCCGCAGGGCCGTTTGCTGCGTGAAGCCTGGGAGGTGGCGAAAGCGGTCCCAACGCGGGAGGTGGTTGAGGCGGGATTTACCGGGCCGGAGATTCGTGAAGAGTTAACAAAACGCCGGATTCAGGCTGTCGCCGACTGGAAGGAAGAGCGGTGCCCTCAGCCAAAAGACTGAGGGCCCTTTTTCAGAAGAAGACCACGTAAACGGCTGCCGCGACGATAAAGCGATAAATGGCGAACGGAATAAACGAGATACGTTTAATCAGTTGCAGGAAGGTTTTGATGGCGATCAGCGCCACAATGAAGGCGGTCACAAAGCCCACGGCAAACATCGGAATGTCGCCCACGGTCAGGAAGTGATAGCTCTTATAAAGATCCAGCGCGGTTGCACCCATCATCATCGGTACGGCGAGCAGGAATGAGAACTCAGACGCCGCATAGCGGCTCACGCCCATCAGCATCCCGCCGGAAATGGTGGCCCCTGAACGTGAGAAGCCAGGCCACAGCGCCAGGCACTGGAAACAGCCAATCATAAACGCCTGCAGATAGGTCATATCATCCAGACCAGGCGCTTTTGGCTCTTTCGGTTTTAATAATTCAGCCGCAATCAGCAGCACACCGCCAACGACCAGCGCATACATCACGTTTATCGGGTTAAACAGCGATTTGATCATGTCATGGAAGACCAGGCCAAGCACCACCGCCGGAACCATGCCGAGCAGAATGTGGATAAGCGTCAGACGCCCTTTGCCCTCACCCTCTCTCTGAGGGGGACGACCAAAGTGAATGCCAATCAGGCTGAACAAACGTCGCCAGAACATTACGACCACGGCGAGAATGGAACCCAGCTGGATAACCACTTCAAACGTTTTTGCCGTTTCACCTTCAAAGCCCAGCAGGTGACCCACGATGATCATGTGTCCGGTGCTGGAGACAGGCAAAAACTCCGTCAATCCTTCGACCACACCCAGTATTGCCGCCACCAGCAGCGAGTGCATATCGCTCATCTATAAACCCCTAAAAAGATATAAAAAAACGGTGTCCCCGAGGGCTACCGTGAAAGATACAGCTTTAAGACCGGTATAACCGAAAATGGTTTAGCGATTATGACCTTAATTGTTTCCTTTCAGATTATTGCCACGCTCAATGATGACGCCAACGTTAGCCGCACGCGCCACTGCGCCCGGTTTACTCACTTTTATGCGCACCCAGGGTGAGTTAAAACGGTTGAGTAACAGTTCGGCCACCTCTTCCGCCACGCGTTCCACCAGCGCAAAGCGTTGGCCCTCGACGTGATTCACCACGGTCTCACTGATATCGGCATAGCTCAGACAGTCGTTCACATCGTCGCTTTTTGCCGATTTGCGGTTGTCCCATCCCATTTCGATATCGAACACTAATTTCTGTTCGATGGTCTGTTCCCAGTCGTAAACACCAATAGTGGTGATTACCGAAAGTTGCTCTATAAATACAATATCCATCACGACCTGCCTGCTTTTTGGCTAAACCGGATACCACTTCCGGCGAATTATGCGTATTATCCACAGATGTTGAGAACACAGATACATTTTCAAAACGGAACAGCGTTATGAGTGCAATCGCGCCTGGAATGATTCTCCTCGCCTACCTTTGCGGCTCAATCTCCAGCGCCATTCTGGTCTGCCGCATCGCCGGATTGCCTGACCCTCGCGTCAGCGGCTCCGGAAATCCTGGGGCGACCAATGTACTACGAATTGGCGGCAAGGGAGCAGCCGTAGCGGTTTTGATTTTTGATGTTCTGAAAGGAATGTTACCCGTCTGGGGCGCGTATGCTCTGGGTGTTACGCCGTTCTGGCTGGGGCTTATCGCCATCGCCGCCTGCGTCGGTCATATCTGGCCGGTCTTTTTCGGTTTTAAAGGCGGGAAAGGCGTTGCCACCGCCTTTGGTGCCATTGCCCCAATCGGCTGGGATTTAACCGGCGTCATGGCGGGCACCTGGCTGCTGACCATTTTATTAAGCGGTTATTCCTCTCTGGGAGCCATCGTCAGCGCCCTGATCGCACCGTTTTACGTCTGGTGGTTTAAACCTCAGTTTACCTTCCCGGTCTCTATGCTTTCCTGCCTGATTTTGCTGCGTCATCATGACAATATTCAACGCTTGTGGCGTCGTCAGGAGACAAAAATCTGGACGAAGTTGAAGAAAAAGAAAAAGAAGTAAGGCCCGGCGTAGCTGGGCTTTTTCTTATCGCTTCCCGCCGCATCATCATCTTTTCCTATGACAAAAATCGTTAACGGCTGATCCATACTCGGCATATTCGGGTAGGGGTCAACAGGAGCGATATTGTGCCAGGCACACCAGCAAAAAAGCAGACCACTGGCTGGCAAGCGTCGCTCGCACTGCATTTCTCCTGCCCGGCAGATAAAACGCTTCTGCAGTCTGCACAGCATGTCGGCCCCCTGACCGTTCAGCGCCCTTTTTATCCTGAGGGGGGCACTTGCCATCTCTATTTATTGCATCCTCCGGGGGGCATTGTGGGGGGCGATACGCTGGATATTACCGTTCGTCTTGAGCCCAAAAGCCACGTGTTGATAACCATGCCCGGTGCCAGCAAGTTTTACCGGAGCAGCGGCGCGCAGGCCCATTTGCACCAGCAGTTTTACCTTGAGGAAGAGGCCATTCTGGAGTGGCTGCCGCAGGACACCATTTTCTTTCCCGGTGCACAGGCCGCTCTGCGTTCCGTATTTCATCTGCATCGCTCCAGCACGCTGATGGCCTGGGAGCTATTTTGTCTTGGCCGTCCGGTCATTCACGAAGCGTTCAGCCACGGTACCCTTGAGAGTCGGCTTGAGGTCTGGCTGGATGGCGAACCCTTGCTCATCGAACGCCAGCATCTGGCAGAAGGCCATCTTGACCCTGTCATGCATTACCCCTGGATTGGCACACTGTTGTTCTATCCTGCACGCGAGCATCACCTTGAAGCGGTGCGCCAGCGGCTCGGCCCTTTTGAACAGATGGCGGGCGCTACCCTGACGGAAAATCTGCTTTCCGTCCGTTTTCTGTCTGACGATAACCTGATCTGCCAGCAGGTGATGCGCGATATCTGGCAGGACCTTCGTCCTTTATTAACCGATAAAACGCCTTATTCGCCCAGAATCTGGCAGACCTGAGAGAGATGCGATGGAACTGACGCCCAGAGAAAAAGACAAATTGTTGCTCTTTACCGCCGCGCTGGTGGCGGAACGTCGCCTTGCGCGCGGCGTTAAGCTCAACTACCCGGAATCGGTCGCGTTGATCAGCGCCTTTATCATGGAAGGCGCGCGTGACGGGCAGACCGTGGCGCATCTGATGGAAGCGGGCCGTCACGTCCTGACCCGTACGCAGGTCATGGAGGGGGTAGCGGAGATGATCCCGGATATCCAGGTAGAAGCGACTTTTCCGGACGGTTCAAAGCTCGTCACCGTTCACAACCCGATCCTATAGGCGGACGCGATGATCCCAGGCGAATATCAGATCCAACCCGGGCATATAGCCATTAATGTCGATCGTCAGACGCGGCGCGTCGTGGTCGAAAATCATGGCGACAGACCGATTCAGGTAGGATCGCATTATCATTTTTATGAAGTGAACCCTGCGCTGAAGTTTGATCGCCAGGCAGCAAAAGGTTACCGGCTCAATATTCCTGCAGGCACCGCCGTACGCTTTGAGCCAGGGCAAAAGCGCGAAGTGACGCTGGTGCAGGTTGCCGGCGCGCAGCGCATTTTTGGTTTTCGCGGTGATATCATGGGCGCTCTGGAGGATCACAATGGCTGAGATGTCACGCCAGGCCTATGCCGATATGTTCGGCCCGACCGCCGGTGACAAAGTCAGGCTGGCCGATACCGAACTGTGGATCGAGGTAGAAAAGGATCTCACCGTTTACGGCGAAGAGGTGAAGTTCGGTGGCGGGAAAGTGATCCGCGATGGCATGGGCCAGGGACAAATGATTGCGCAGGACTGCGTGGACCTGGTACTCACCAATGCCCTGATCGTCGATCACTGGGGGATCGTTAAAGCGGATATCGGCGTGAAAGAGGGCAGGATCTTCGCCGTCGGCAAAGCCGGCAACCCGGATATTCAACCCGGCGTGACGATCCCTGTTGGCGCGGCCACCGAAGTGATCGCGGCTGAAGGCAAGATCGTCACCGCAGGCGGTATCGATACGCACATTCACTGGATCTGCCCGCAGCAGGCGGAAGAGGCGTTAGTCTCTGGCGTCACCACGATGATAGGCGGCGGCACAGGCCCGGCGGCAGGCACTCATGCCACAACCTGCACGCCAGGTCCCTGGTATATCGCACGCATGTTGCAGGCTGCGGATACCTTGCCGGTCAATATCGGGCTGCTTGGCAAAGGGAACAGTGCAAATCCTGATGCCCTGCGCGAGCAAATCACCGCTGGTGCGATAGGGCTTAAAATTCATGAAGACTGGGGGTCGACGCCGGCCACCATCCACTGTTCGTTGAACGTCGCTGAAGAGATGGACATTCAGGTCGCCCTCCACAGCGACACGCTCAACGAAGCCGGTTTTGTCGAGGACACGCTGAACGCCATCGGCGGGCGGACGATTCATACCTTTCATACTGAAGGGGCTGGCGGCGGACACGCACCGGATATCATTACCGCCTGCGCGCACCCCAATATTCTGCCCTCCTCCACGAATCCGACGCTGCCGTATACGGTGAACACCATCGACGAGCACCTCGATATGCTGATGGTGTGCCATCACCTCGATCCGGATATTGCCGAGGATGTCGCCTTTGCAGAATCGCGTATTCGTCGGGAAACCATTGCTGCTGAGGATGTCCTGCACGATATCGGGGCATTCTCCCTCACCTCTTCCGATTCTCAGGCGATGGGCCGCGTGGGGGAAGTGATCATCCGCACCTGGCAGGTGGCTCACCGGATGAAAGTCCAGCGCGGCGCGCTCGCTGAGGAGTCAGGCGATAACGACAATTTCCGCGTGAAACGTTACGTCGCCAAATACACCATCAATCCGGCACTGACGCACGGCATTGCCCACGAAGTGGGATCGATCGAGGCGGGGAAACTTGCCGATCTGGTGCTCTGGTCGCCCGCCTTTTTTGGCGTTAAACCTGCCACCATTGTCAAAGGCGGGATGATCGCCTGTGCTCCAATGGGGGATATCAATGCCTCGATACCCACGCCGCAACCCGTGCACTATCGTCCTATGTTTGGCTCACTTGGCGCTGCGCGTCACGCCACACGCCTGACGTTTATCTCACAAGCCGCCGAGGCGGAAGGTATCCCGCAGCGGCTTAACCTGCAGAGCGCCATCGCCGTGGTCAAAGGCTGCCGGACGGTGAAGAAAACCGACATGATTCACAACGATCTGATGCCGAATATCACCGTTGATGCCCAGACGTACGAGGTCCGCATTGACGGCGAATTGATAACCAGCGAACCAGCGGACGTTCTGCCGATGGCGCAACGCTATTTCCTCTTTTAAGGAGCGATGATGATCACCCTCACCCAACGGCTGGACCATGCGCATGACGTAACTGCCCGCGTCACGCTGCCCATCGACATTCGCGTTAAGAGCCGTGCCAGAGTCACGTTGAACGATGGACGCGAAGCCGGACTGATGCTCCCCCGCGGCCTGCTGCTCCGGGGGGGCGATCTGCTGGCAACCGAAGACGGCAGTGAGGTGGTTGAAGTGATTGCCGCTCCTGAATCTGTGTCCGTTGTCCGCTGCACCGATCCCTGGCTGCTTGCCCGCGCCTGCTACCACCTGGGTAATCGCCACGTGCCGCTTCAGGTGATGCCCGGCGAAGTACGCTATCACCACGACCACGTCCTTGACGATATGCTGCGCCAGTTCGGGCTGGAGGTGACCTTTGCCCACCTGCCGTTTGAACCGGAGGCCGGGGCGTACGCCAGTGAAAGTCATGGTCATTCCCACGCGCACGTGCATTAAGGGCAGCATGGAGCCTAACCGCCAACAGTTACGCCTGATGCAGCTTTCCAGCAGCAGCCTGCCGGTAGGCTCTTTCACCTGGTCCCAAGGGCTGGAGTGGGCGGTTGAAGCGGGATGGATAACCACGCCCGCGGCGTTTAAACGCTGGCAGATTCAGCAGATGGAGCAGAGCTTTTTCTGCGTTGATTTGCCGCTCTTCTCCCGCTTGTACCATGCCTGCGAACAGAATGATCTGGCGAGCGCAGCGCGCTGGACAGCGTATCTTCTTGCCTGTCGTGAAACGCACGAGCTTCGCGAAGAGGAGCGTAACCGGGGCGCCGCCTTTACCCGTCTGATTAAAAGCTGGGAGCCGGATTGCCCCGTCGACTGGCTGCCCCTGTTTGCTAAAAGCCAACTGTGCGGTATGGCATGGCTCGGTGTGCGCTGGAAGATTGACGTTCAGTCTCTGGCGCTGAGTCTCGGCTACAGCTGGATTGAAAGCGCGGTGATGGCGGGCGTTAAGCTGGTGCCTTTTGGCCAACAGGCGGCGCAGCAGTTAATCATCGACCTGAGCGACCATTTTGCCCGCGGATTTGAAGCGGCATTTTTACGTCCGGATGACCAGTTAGGAGCCGCTACGCCTCTTTCTGCCATCGCGTCTGCCCGGCATGAAACACAATATTCACGGTTATTCCGTTCATGAGGATCCCTATGTCTGATTACAAACACCCGCTGCGCGTCGGCGTGGGCGGCCCGGTCGGTTCGGGCAAAACGGCACTTCTGGAAGCGCTCTGCACAGCGATGCGCGACACTTACCATCTGGCGGTGGTGACCAATGATATTTACACCAAAGAGGATCAGCGCATCCTGACCGAAGCGGGCGCGCTTGAGCCAGAACGCATTGTCGGTGTTGAAACCGGCGGATGCCCGCATACGGCGATCCGTGAAGACGCCTCAATGAATCTCGCCGCCGTGGAAGCACTGAGCGAGAAATTCGGTAATCTGGATCTGATTTTTGTCGAAAGTGGCGGTGATAATCTGAGCGCCACTTTTAGCCCGGAGCTGGCGGATCTGACGATCTATGTTATCGACGTGGCGGAAGGGGAAAAGATCCCGCGCAAAGGGGGACCGGGGATCACGAAATCCGATTTTCTGGTGATCAACAAAACCGACCTCGCCCCTTACGTGGGTGCCTCTCTCGAGGTCATGGAGCGCGACACCAACCGCATGCGCGGCGAACGTCCCTGGACCTTTACCAACCTGAAAACGGGCGACGGACTGACGAAGATTATTGCATTTCTGGAAGAGAAAGGGATGTTGAAGGTGTAGTGGGTTCTCACCCGTTAGCGAACCTGCAAAACGCAGGCACGGCATACGCCGTGCCTGGCGAAAACGTTATGCCTCAGGCAGCTCCGCCAGCGGCCAGCGCGGACGCACGGACACGCTCAGGTCTGCCGTTGCACCCGCTTTGACACGCACCATGCCCGCATAAGCAATCATCGCCCCGTTATCCGTGCAAAATTCCGGACGGGCGTAGAAGACCTCGCCACGTCGTTTTTGCATCATCTCGGCAAGCTTTGCACGCAGCGTACGATTGGCGCTGACGCCGCCCGCCATCACCAGACGTTTAAATCCGGTCTGATCCAGCGCGCGTTTACACTTGATCATCAGCGTATCAACCACGGCGTCTTCAAATGCGCGGGCAATATCTGCACGGGTTTGATCGTCGTTTTCGTTATTGCGGATGGTGTTTGCCGCGAAGGTTTTTAGCCCTGAGAAGCTAAAATCCAGCCCCGGACGATCGGTCATCGGCCGCGGGAAAACAAACCGTTTCTCAACGCCCTGTGACGCCAGCTTAGAGAGCATTGGGCCGCCGGGATAATCCAGCCCGAGCAATTTGGCCGTTTTATCAAAGGCTTCACCGGCCGCATCATCAATGGATTCGCCGAGCAATTCGTACTGACCAATTCCGGTCACGCTAATCAGCTGGGTATGACCGCCGGAGACCAGCAGGGCGACAAAGGGGAAATCAGGCGGGTTCTCTTCCAGCATTGGTGCCAGAAGATGCCCTTCCATATGGTGAACCGGAATCGCCGGGACGTCCCACGCAAACGCCAGAGAACGCCCAACGGTTGCGCCGACCAGCAGTGCGCCGACCAGACCCGGGCCCGCCGTATAGGCCACCGCATCGATCTCTTTTGCGCTCAAACCCGCCTCTTTCAGCGCCGCCTGAATCAGCGGAACGGTTTTACGCACATGGTCACGGGAAGCCAGTTCTGGCACCACGCCGCCATAATCAGCGTGCAATTTCACCTGACTATACAGTTGGTTGGCCAGAAGCCCTTTTTCGTCGTCGTAAATAGCGATGCCGGTTTCATCGCAGGATGTTTCAATACCCAGTACACGCATGACTTGTTTTACCTCGTTTCTGTACCGCGCAGTGTAGGGCCTATGCGGGTTGATGTAAAACTTTGTTCGCCCCAGGAAGAAGGCTCGTGTATACTCTTCTCCCTTATAAAAGTCCCTTTCAAAATCGCATCGGTGCTTTACAAAGCAGCAGCATTTGCAGTAAAATTCCGCACCATTTTGAAATAAGCTGGCGTTGATGCCAGCGGCAAACCGAATTTATCAAAGGTGAGAGTTACATGCCGGTAATTAAAGTACGTGAAAACGAGCCGTTCGACGTAGCACTGCGTCGCTTCAAACGTTCATGCGAAAAAGCAGGTGTTCTGGCTGAAGTTCGTCGTCGTGAGTTTTATGAAAAACCAACGACTGAACGTAAGCGCGCTAAAGCTTCAGCTGTGAAACGTCACGCGAAGAAACTGGCTCGCGAAAACGCACGCCGTACTCGTCTGTACTAATCTGTTGGGGGCAGCTGCCCTCAATTGACAGACAGAGTTGTAGTCGTAAGGCCGTGCTTCCGAAAGGAATGCGCGGCTTGTTTTCGTTTATGAGTTACTAAAAACTTTTGGGGCATATGGCCGGACGAATCCCACGCGTATTCATCAATGACCTGCTAGCCAGAACCGACATCGTCGATCTTATCGACGCGCGGGTTAAGCTGAAAAAGCAGGGCAAGAACTACCATGCGTGCTGTCCTTTCCATAACGAAAAAACCCCCTCCTTCACCGTTAACGGTGAAAAGCAGTTTTACCATTGCTTCGGCTGTGGTGCTCACGGGAATGCTGTTGATTTTTTAATGAACTACGACAAGCTCGAGTTCGTTGAAACCGTCGAAGAACTGGCGGCGATGCATAACCTTGAAGTGCCGTATGAAGCAGGCAGTGGGCCAAGCCAGATCGAGCGCCATCAACGGCAAACGCTGTATCAACTGATGGATGGTCTGAACTCGTTTTACCAACAGTCTCTTAAGCACGCTGCTGCTGAGCCTGCGCGTCAGTACCTGACACAGCGCGGTCTGAGTGACGATGTGATTGCGCGTTTCGCTATTGGTTACGCCCCGCCCGGCTGGGACAACGTGTTAAAACGTTTTGGCGGCAATAGCGAAGATCGTAAGTCGCTTATCGATGCGGGCATGCTGGTCACCAATGACCAGGGACGAAGCTACGACCGCTTCCGTGAACGGGTGATGTTCCCCATTCGCGACAAGCGTGGACGGGTGATTGGTTTTGGTGGACGCGTGCTGGGCGATGCCCTGCCGAAATACCTGAACTCCCCGGAAACCGATATTTTCCATAAGGGCCGACAGCTGTACGGTCTTTATGAAGCAATGCAGGATAATGCTGAACCCAGGCGCCTGCTGGTGGTCGAAGGCTATATGGATGTGGTTGCGCTGGCGCAATATGACATCAACTACGCCGTTGCGTCGTTGGGCACGTCAACCACCGCAGATCATATTCAGCTGCTGTTCCGTGCGACGAACAACGTTATCTGTTGTTACGACGGTGACCGCGCAGGTCGCGATGCCGCCTGGCGAGCGCTGGAAACGGCACTCCCTTACATGACCGACGGGCGGCAGCTACGCTTTATGTTCCTGCCCGACGGTGAAGACCCTGATACGCTGGTGCGTAAAGAGGGCAAAGCGGCGTTTGAAGCGCGGATGGAGCAGGCACAGCCGCTCTCCACGTTTTTGTTTAACAGCCTGATGCCGCAGGTTGATTTGAGTACGCCAGATGGCCGTGCGCAATTAAGCACGCTGGCGCTGCCGCTGATTACGCAGGTGCCAGGCGAAACGCTGCGCATTTATCTGCGTCAGGAGCTGGGCAATAAGCTGGGCATTCTGGATGACAGCCAGCTTGAACGTTTAATGCCGAAATTGTCTGAAAACGGAACGGTTCGCCCCGCGCCTCAGCTAAAACGCACAACCATGCGTATACTGATAGGACTGCTGGTTCAGAATCCGGAACTGGCACCCAATGTGCCTTCACTGGCGGGTCTGGACCACGAAAAACTGCCAGGACTTGGCTTATTCGCCGAACTGGTCGACACCTGTCTGGCTCAGCCAGGTCTGACCACCGGTCAGCTTTTAGAGCATTATCGCGGAACAAAAGCGTCCGCAACCCTTGAAAAACTGTCGATGTGGGACGATATAGCAGATAAGGATATCGCAGAAAAAACGTTCACCGACTCACTCAACCATATGTTTGATTCGATGCTTGAATTGCGCCAGGAAGAGCTCATTGCCCGCGAGCGCACACATGGTTTAAGCAGCGAAGAACGCCGGGAACTCTGGATGTTAAACCAGGAACTGGCGAAGAAATAGAGAGACAAAATCAGTTACGTTGCTTCAAAGCAGCAAAAGAACGAATTCCGTGGAGAGTACAACAGTACATGACCCGATTTCGGGAACGCAGCTAACGCAGAGGCAACGTGAAGGATGACAGATTTAACGGCTTAAGTGCCGAATATCGATCGGGAAGCCCCCGGCAGCCGCACTGAGAGGCAGCGGCACTAATATAAGTACGCCCTCGCTTTAAATGTTGGTAGCAGCACCGCCGACACCAATCAAACGAAATAAGTGTGGATACCGTCTTATGGAGCAAAACCCGCAGTCACAGCTGAAACTTCTTGTCCAACGCGGTAAGGAGCAAGGCTATCTGACCTATGCCGAGGTCAATGACCATCTGCCGGAAGATATCGTCGATTCAGATCAAATCGAAGACATCATCCAAATGATCAATGACATGGGTATTCAGGTGATGGAAGAAGCACCGGATGCCGATGATCTGTTGCTGGCTGAAAACTCCAACAACACCGACGAAGATGCTGAAGAAGCCGCCGCACAGGTGCTTTCCAGCGTGGAATCCGAAATCGGGCGAACCACTGACCCGGTTCGTATGTACATGCGCGAAATGGGTACCGTTGAACTGCTGACCCGCGAAGGCGAAATCGACATCGCGAAACGCATCGAAGACGGCATCAACCAGGTTCAGTGTTCCGTTGCTGAGTACCCTGAAGCAATCACCTATCTGCTGGAACAGTACGATCGCGTCGAGGCTGAGGAAGCCCGTCTGTCCGATCTGATCACCGGCTTTGTCGATCCAAACGCAGAAGAAGACCTGGCACCGACCGCCACTCACGTGGGTTCTGAACTGTCTCAGGAAGAGATAGCGGACGATGACGAAGAAGAAGAAGAGGACGACGACAGCAGCGATGACGACAACAGCATCGACCCTGAGCTGGCTCGCGAGAAGTTTGCCGAACTGCGTACGCAGTACGAACTGGCCCGTGACACCATCAAAGCGAAAGGCCGTAGCCATGCTGCCGCTCAGGAACAGATCCTGAAGCTGTCTGAAGTATTCAAGCAGTTCCGTCTGGTGCCGAAGCAGTTCGACTACCTGGTGAACAGCATGCGCGTCATGATGGATCGCGTGCGCACCCAGGAACGCATCATCATGAAACTGTGCGTTGAGCAGTGCAAAATGCCGAAGAAGAACTTCATCACCCTCTTCACCGGCAACGAAACCAGCGAAACCTGGTTCAACGCCGCCATCGCCATGAACAAGCCGTGGTCTGAAAAGCTCCACGACGTGAAAGAAGATGTCTATCGCAGCCTGTCTAAACTGCAGCAGATCGAAGAAGAGACCGGCCTGACCATTGAGCAGGTGAAGGACATCAACCGTCGTATGTCTATCGGTGAAGCGAAAGCCCGCCGTGCGAAGAAAGAGATGGTTGAAGCGAACTTGCGTCTGGTTATCTCAATCGCGAAAAAATACACCAACCGCGGTCTGCAGTTCCTGGATCTGATTCAGGAAGGCAACATCGGTCTGATGAAAGCGGTTGATAAGTTTGAATACCGCCGTGGTTACAAGTTCTCCACCTATGCAACCTGGTGGATCCGTCAGGCGATTACCCGCTCTATCGCGGACCAGGCACGCACCATCCGTATCCCGGTGCATATGATTGAGACGATCAACAAGCTCAACCGTATCTCCCGCCAGATGCTGCAAGAGATGGGCCGCGAGCCGACGCCAGAAGAGCTGGCTGAACGCATGCTGATGCCGGAAGACAAGATCCGTAAAGTGCTGAAGATTGCCAAAGAGCCTATCTCCATGGAAACACCTATCGGTGATGATGAAGATTCGCATCTGGGTGATTTCATCGAGGATACGACCCTCGAGCTGCCGCTGGACTCTGCTACCACTGAGAGCCTGCGTGCCGCTACGCACGACGTTCTGGCAGGCCTGACCGCCCGTGAAGCAAAAGTCCTGCGTATGCGCTTCGGTATCGATATGAACACCGACCACACGCTGGAAGAAGTGGGTAAACAGTTCGACGTCACCCGCGAACGTATTCGTCAGATCGAAGCAAAGGCTCTGCGCAAACTGCGTCACCCTAGCCGCTCTGAAGTACTGCGTAGCTTCCTGGACGATTAATCTGTCCTGCAGATGAAAAGCTCCCCTCGGGGAGCTTTTTTTTGCCTGACCGGCAGAGAGGACAAAAATTGGTAGGGGTCATCGCCATTACATGCAATTGCAAATGATAGTTATTTTCATTATCATTTTTCTTTTCGTAAACAACTGTAAAGAAAAATTACATGCCTATCAACATATTGCAGAACAAAACCCTCTGTGCGCTCGCGCTTTCTCTGCTGTTTAACGCCGCTTCCCTTTCCGCTCAGGATTTCACTGAAGAACGTTTTCCGTCACAGCCACTTGGCCCAGGGGTTTACGAACTGGCATTTGATGCGGGGCAGAACGCCCTCTATGCCGCCTCGGCCCCCTCTTTTGATAAAGATAAAACAGCAGGCAACGTGTTCCTTCTCGCCGCTGACTCTCTCGATATCAAAGAACGGATCGCCACTCAACGTCGCCCCTTTTCCGTCGCGCTGGACGAATCCGGCCACCTGCTGTATTTAGGCAATGCCCTGGATGGCTCGGTCACGCTGATGGATACACGTACGAACAAAGAAGTGAAGACGATCCAGCTTGCGGACGCCACAACCCGCGCCCACGTGCGTGAAGCGGTTTTGGATAAAAAACATCATCGCCTCTACGTCTCCGGTATTGCCGGGGAAGGTGAAGGCGTACTCTGGGTGATCGACACGCAAAAACAACAGCGTGTGCTTACCCTGACTAAAATGGATCCGGTCGGCTTCGCGGTCGATGAAGCCAGTGACAAGGTGTATGCCGTCACCGGCAAAGGCGAACTGATCACGCTGGATGGCAAAACGTCTCAGGAACGCTCCCGCGTGAAAGTCGATCCAGGCGAACCTCAGCATTACTTCCTGAACATCGCGCTCAATCCGGCCAAAAACGTGGGGTTCATCGCCGATACGAATACCGCCGATGTGCTGGTCGTACAGCTTGATTCCGGCAAGCTTATCCATCGTATTCCCACGCCTAACGCCATTGCCGCACTCTATAATCCGGCGCGTAACGAAGTCTACGTGACACATCGTAATGCCCGTCAGATAAGCGTTATTGACGCCAGCACCTACCGCGTGAAACACCGCGTAAAAACGGCGGCCATGCCAAACAGTATGGTGCTTTCGCCGGACAGCAAAACGCTCTACGTCAGCGTGAAGCAGGATGAGAAAGCCACTCAGGCCGACTACGTACTCAAGCTCGATTTAACCCACTTCTGAGGATTGCGTCGTGATTAACCAGACACGCATGGCGCTGGCGATTTCGCTCGCCCTCTCTGCCCTTCCTGCGGCCGTTTTTGCCGAGGAATCGACTCCAGTAAATGAAGATGAACTGGTGGTCACCGCCACCGGTTTCAGCCAGGAGCGCCGCGAAGCGCCTGCCACCATCTCCGTCATGGGCGAAAAGGAGATGAATACCCGCTCGAACCAGAACGTCACCGAAGCCCTTCGTGAAATGCCTGGCGTTTTGGTCGGTAATGGTCACGGCAGCCTTGCCACGGGCGATGTGCAGATGCGCGGCATGGATTCGAACTATACCGCCTATATGGTTAACGGGATTAAACAGGCGACCCGGGAATCCCGCCCCTATGGCCATCATATCGGCACCGAAGCGGCCTTTATGCCGCCCCTTGCCGCCATCGAGCGCATCGAAGTGATCCGTGGCCCGATGTCCTCGCTCTATGGCTCGGACGCCATTGGCGGCGTGGTGAACGTCATCACCAAAAAAGCCTATAACCTCGATAAATGGACCGGCGTACTGGAGGATAACTACTTCCTGCAGGAGAAGAGCGAATACGGGAATACCAACCAGACCAACGCCTTTTTGATGGGGCCGGTCATTCCGGGCAAACTGGGCGTCAGTCTGGCGGCGGATTATCTCGATCGCAGAGATGATGACAGCCAGAATGACCAGCGCTTTGTGAAGCATCAGGCTGGTAACCTGGATGCGACCATTAATATGTCGCCGACCGACACCCAGCTGTGGGATCTGAACGTCGTAAAAGGACATCAGGTAAAATCGCACAATGATAAAGCCTGGCAATGGGACTTTGATCGCGACGCCGCGTCGCTGTCTCAACACGCCTGGTACGGTGACGATCTGCTCGAGGTGAAGAACTTCATCAGCTATGAAAACGCGAAAACGGAATATCGCGTACCGGGCATGAGCTCGCAATTTATCAAGCAGCGTAACTATGAGGCCAATAGCGCGAACACCTTTACGCTGGGCGATCATAAGCTGACGCTGGGCGTTAACGTCACCCGTAACGAGCTGGATGACACCTTCGGCATTGACGATAAAGACGTACCGGGCGTGGAGCCGGTCAGTAAAATCACCCGCAACGGCTGGGCGCTCTTCGCTGAAGATGCGTGGATGATGGTCCCGGACTTTACTCTTACCACCTCGGCACGTCTGGATCACGACAGCTATTTTGGCTACCACGTCACGCCGAAGCTTTACGGTAACTGGACGCTGGATGAACACTGGGCGCTGAAAGGCGGCGTGTCGGCAGGCTATAAAAAACCGGATCTGCGTGAGAATAACGAAGGCTTCACCAGCGTCTATGGCTCTTATCCTTATTCTTATATCGGGATCGGCAACAACGACCTGAAGCCGGAGCAGAGCGTCAATACCGAGCTGGGCGTTTACTGGCAGCAGGACGCGCTGGCGCTGGATGCCACGATCTTCTTTACCAAATTTAAAGATAAAATCAGTGATTACACCATCTGTACCGCCACATCCACGCAGAAATGTGTTTACAACGGGTATGAAGCGGAAGAGGTTTCGCAGTATTTCAACGTCGGCGATGCGGAAATCTATGGGCTGGAGCTGAACGGTGACTGGCAGGTGAGCGCCGCCTTAAAAGCGAACGCGAACTACACCTATACCCACAGCGAGCAAAAAAGCGGTCAGTATAAAGGTTATGCGCTGAACGATTTCCCGACCAGCATGGCTAACCTCTCCCTGACCTGGAACGCGTTAAACGATCTGGAACTGTGGACGAAAGCGAGCTGGCGCAGTAACTCACCGGATATCGGTAAATCGAGTTCCACCGAGGCCTATGCGCTGGTCGATTTAGGTGCGCGTTATCATCTGAATAAGAACACCACGTTGATGGCAGGTATTTATAACCTGTTTGACGTGAATCCGATTTACACCACCATCTATAACCAGTCAGCTATGCTGGAAGGCCGCCGCTATAACATGGGCGCACGTATCGAGTTCTGACCATGCTGCCGGAGCCTCAGGCTCCGGCTGTTACAGCCCTCGCACAATAAGGGCTTCATCCAGTTCCCGGTATGCTTCCACCAGTTTTTCCAGCGACGCCCTGTTTAGTCCACTCGGATTCGGTAATACCCAGACCTGAGTCACGCCAATGGAGATACTCTGTTTGCCCCACTGTGCCCCGCGCTGGCTAAACGCCTGCTCGTAGGCCTGCTTTCCCAGGATCGCCAGCGCAGCAGGCTGATAATCCTCTATTTTCTTGACCAGCTCCCGTCCGCCGCTGCGCAGCTCGTGCAGGTTCACCTCGCTCGCCTGTACCGTTGGTCGCTCAACCAGCATCGTGATCCCACAGCGCGTATCCAGAAGATGTTGCTCTTCTTCCGGCTTCAGTAATCTGTCGGTAAACCCCGCCTGATGAATCACTTTCCAGAAGCGATTTCCCGGATGCGCGAAGTGAAAACCCGTATGTGCCGAGGATTTGCCTGGGTTGATTCCGCAAAACACGACCCGCAGTCCTGGGGCCAAAATATCGTTGATCATCTTTACTCCCGATCAATACATCGTGATACAAGTATAAAGGATTGATTATGCATTGTTTATAAAAACAGCAGGCAGGTGCGAATGGCTGGATTGCTGAGGGGAGTTACTCTATAATTCACCGCCACGGCCCCTTAGCTCAGTGGTTAGAGCAGGCGACTCATAATCGCTTGGTCGCTGGTTCAAGTCCAGCAGGGGCCACCAAATTTTAGCTTTAAAATCATACAACAAACCATTCCCTGTGGGATGGTTTGTTGTATGATTTTAAAGACCATTGCCCCTTTTTTGTCCCCTCATTTCGAAAGCATCTCTTTTTTTATACTTTACAACTAGGGCTACACAATTCTCATTTTGGACATTTTGGCAGCAACTGCTCAGAAAACATGCAACCGCTGACCGATGTCACTTTCGATAAACCAAAAACACGCATGGGCAGTGGGCGAGTGAAGTAGATAAACATCAATGTATGGCAGACATGACACTACCCTGTTCTTAATAGCAGCCATTGCAATGAGACGACAACGAAGTAGATCAAGCTAACCGAACCAAGGAAAATCAAAAAGCTAATGAAACGGATGAAAAGAGAGGGATACATTTTTTGGGGAACTAGCGTTATTTCTTGAGCAATTGATTCCTTACATCTCACCGAAAGCAGCATCGGCAAATTACTATTAATTGACATAATTTCACAACGAATAGACTCTTTTGGGGATAAATAATCAAAAACCCAGACCTGTCTGCCATCTGCATCCTCTCTGACTTCATAGTGCCTTGATGGCCAGATATTTATATACATCGGGGGGAAATTAAAAATAATCTCCACCATTGTTGCAGGCTCTCGTCCTTCATTACTGAAAACATATGACTTAGTATTGCAGATCTGTTTTGCAAGAACTACTTCACCATTACCATCCACTAGAGGTTCATTAATCAAATAACTAAACTCATGTAAGTTACCATAGCTGACTTTTGCGTTATTTTTGAAAAACTTGTTAAGAAACAGCGTGAACAACGGAACTACAAGAGCAAAAATTTCTTTCCCATATTGAGCAATTATATTCATATCTTCTTTTCCACTGAAAGTTGCAGTCGGTAACCGCAACTGATTAAAGCCAAGAACTCAACACTGGTACATAATGTCCCGACAGCGTTGTTAAACATTACAGGTTGTCAACTAATTATATTTTTTTAACCTCAAGAAAAATATATTTTTTTTCGAAAATCAAAGCCAAATCTAAAAAAATTTCCAACACGTCTGCATAAAAACAAAAAAACATTATTTTTCTTATAGTTATAAGCTTTTCACGATCACCTAATGATCCTCAAAACCGAAAAATACTGAAATTCTTTTCAATCTTTTCAGTTTTAGTTTAGCGCAAAGCCGCCAGTGCTGGCACGGTCTGGCGGTCTGGTTTGTAGAAAAATAAAACTGAAAAAAATGTTTACGATCCAAAACCGCAGGCGGGTGCGGTGTAGTGTGATTTTTGTCTGTGGATAATTTTTTGTAATGCTATGCCGCCCTCAGCGCCTTGCTACCGGTGCGATCTGTTTTGATTGCTGAATTGACTGTCTTAAGACATGAATGCTTCTGAGCATGGCGCTGTTCGCGCTTATGGATCACAGTTTCATAGCTGACATATGGGGAGGCTTTCGGGTTGACCAGGCAAACCGCGCGCAGCTGTTTCTCTCGCCAATAGCAACGCAACTGCCACAATTTGCGATACCACCAGTCTTCGCAAAGTATTCGCGCGAGCGATCCTGGAATGAGATCATAAGGCATTGGCTTTCAGTGTAGCTGTTGAAACGCTGGCGGGATCACATCCAGCCACATTGCCTCTGCGGCCCCCCTTTCCCACGACTGCCGGATTTATTCGAGTTTCACACCGTCCGTGACGAACAGATCTCTGCAGGCCGCATACAGACACATGCTCATGGGTGCCGCAACTAACGTAGATACTCGTTTTACCTGGTCCTGGCTCATTTCAGGCAGGACCATTAGCCCCTTCAGGCCCTCATGACTTGAAATGAACCGGAAGGATGCAGAAATGCTTGCCACTTCATTTAATGGGACGCACGGCAGACAGTGAATCTAGGCCAGAAAGCTATCAACCAGAGTTGCTTCCTCAGTGAAATCAGTGACAAGCCAGATTTCCGGTGCGGTGAGACGATGACGCTGTTCCGGGTTCAATTTGATGCGAAGTGTCTGAACGTTCATTTCTGCACGTTCTGCCAGCTTTGCCATGTTGTGACGTAAGGCAAAGGCGCGGTAGGCTTCTTCAAAATGCGGTTGCTTGGAAACGCGATAATCAAACATGTCGTAATTCCTTTTCTTATCTCAGAATGGAACTATCAAGCTTGCATTGCGATTTCGCAGCCTTGGGCTGCTTCCATCGCCAGAGCAAAATGTTGATTTCGAAAAGGATATAAGCCCCCGCTTTCTTTCTGATTGGCAGGCGGTTTTCACGGATCATTTTGCGAGCATAGCTTGGCTTATAACCAGTACGGCGACAGAACTTATCCAGTGTAATGTAAGGCTCAGACACCACAAGATTGATGCTAGGACGCATTGAAAAGTTTCTGTTCATAATGCACTATTCCTCAGTTTGGGTACTAACCACACTATTCGGTAATGTTCATAACTATAAACAAGTTCACAAATCGGAGAATAGGATCACAAATCGCCACATAAGCGACGAGCTGAAATCTGAAATCATGCAGAATAGAGGCGGACAAAAGGTCATTGAGCGTATCCTCAAAGCCTATGGATTCACGTCACGTCAGGCTCTCTGTAACCAGCTTGGCGTCTCGCAAAGCACTATGACTAACCGGTATGCCCGAAATACATTTTCCTCGGACTGGGTCGTAATCTGCAGCATAGAAACAGGCGCATCACTAAGATGGCTTAGTTCCGGTGAAGGAGCGATGTTCGAAGATGGGCGGGATGATAGAGCTGTGATGCTCCAACAGAAAAAAATCACAAACGGGGTTATCAGTTCACCAAATGAGATAATTTACGATAAAAGTGAGATCCCTGATGACTTGCATTCGCCTTTTGTCGTCACAGCAGAAAAATCCCGCTTCTTAATGGATACGTACCAGGGAGAAATCACCGATGGGTTTTGGTTGGTTGAGATAGATGGCCTTGTGAGCGTAAGAGAAGTTTACAGATTCCATGGTGGGCGTGTGCGGATAGAAAACGGTAAAGCATCATTCGAATGCGATGTTTCTGAAATAAAAATTCTTGGTAAAATAATCACTAAAACAGAAATAGTTAGCTAGGTATAAATTATGAAAAAGAACGATAATCATTCTTTGGATAGCATTGAACCATCTGAAATTGAAGGAAAAAAACCTACATGCTTTGTTATCATGCCTATAGCTGACACCCCAGGTTATGAAAACAGACATTTCGATAGAGTTTACAGCCATATAATAAAACCTGCTTGTGAGAAAGCTAATTTCCGACCTATTCGAGCAGATGAAATTACCAACACAAATTTTATAGTTCTGGACATACTTAGACGTATTGTTGAATGCGACATTGCAATTTGTGATTTAAGCTCTAGGAACCCAAATGTAATGTATGAACTAGGACTAAGACAGGCATTCAATAAAAAAACTGTTCTGATAAAAGATGACATAACAACAAACCCCTTTGATGTTCAAGGCTTTAGATATTGCGAGTATGACAACTCGTTGAGAATTGACTGCGCTCATAACAATGTAATTGCCATTGCAAAAGCTCTGACAGCAACACATTCAGCTAGTAGTGAGGAAGTTAATTCCATTGTACAATTATTACGTATTGAACCTGCTCAAATCGGTGAAAGAACTCAGTTATCCGATCAAAACACAGTTATTCTAGATGCAATTAAAGAATTGACAATAAAAATAAACAGGCAAACACCTAACGCATTTGAAATGCATAATCAGTCAGAGTTGAAAGATGAAAACACTGCAATTGGAGATAGTTTTAACTACCAATTCAATAATTACAAGATCCAAAAATTAATAGGTAACATATATGATCTCAACGATAAAGAATTTGGCACATACAAAGGAATAATGAAAAATTCTAAAGGTATAGACTGCCATGCATTTGCTTATAATAAAACAACAAAATATATTGAACCCAATTCTAATATTTTGGGTCAACTTGTTGAATCTATTCCATTTTAAATACCATGTCAGTAACTAAACTCAGCAATGGCAAATGGCAAGCTCAAGTATTTCCTAATGGTCGGGACGGGCGACGAGTACGTCGCCAGTTTGCCACCAAAGGGGAAGCTTTAGCCTTTGAACGTCACCTCAAAGAACAAGCACAAGATAAACCCTGGCTTGGGGAGAAGGTAGACAAACGCCGAGTTACTGATCTCGTTGAAACATGGTTCAACGCTCACGGCGTGACTCTGTCTGACGGAGTGAAACGCAAGGGGGGATGGAGTTTGCCTGCTTGGCTATGGGCAACCCTTTAGCGACTGAGTTTAACGCAAAGCTCTTCGCAACCTACCGCGAACAACGTTTAAACGGAAAAATCACCCGCTCAGATCGAGTGAAGTCCGTTACCCCACGTACAGTTAATCTTGAGCTTGCCTATTTTCGGGCCATGTTTAACGAACTAAAAAGGCTTGATGATTGGATAGCACCGAACCCTCTGGAGAATGTCCGGGAGTTTGAAATTGATGAGGCGGAGTTGGCTTGGTTAACCGTTGATGAAGTTAAACTCTTGCTTGCGGAATGTGAGAACAGCAGAGCGCAGGACCTGGTGACCATAATCAAAATCTGCCTAGCCACTGGCGCAAGATGGGGCGAGGCTGAATCCATCACCGGCAAACAGATTAGCCCAGGCAAGATCACGTACATCAAAACGAAAGGCAAAAGGAACAGAGCCGTTCCAATCAGTGAAGATCTGTACGAGGTTCTCCCCAAATTGAGAACGTCAAAACCAGTATTTACTGGATGCTATTCTGCATTCCGGGGTGCCATAAAACGCGCTGGCATTGACCTACCAGACAGGCAACTGTCACATGTTTTAAGGCACACATTTGCCAGCCATTTCATGATGAGAGGCGGTAACATTTTGGTGCTCCAACGTATCCTGGGTCACACGGATATTAAGGTAACAATGCGCTACGCTCATTTGGCGCCTGACCACCTGAATGAAGCGACACTGCTCAACCCCTTGACAATGTTAACTTGAATTCTTTCAACTATAATTAAGAACACCTAAGGCGAGTCCATTCTTTATATATACTCGCCCACTCATTTTTAATCTTTCAGAATTAGTAAAATTCTTATCTTCAATATTAAGATCCTGATGATTTCGGTTTGTCGTTTGAATAGCTTTCCGGTCAACTAATTCGTTAACTTCAACATAAGACAATTCATCAGAAAAAGTCAAAAGATCGTCAATGCTTTGCTCCACAATCGTATTTAACAGAGCCTTATCCACTCCAATAAAAAGCGAAACTCCCTTTTGAAGATAAAAGAAACGACCACCAAACTTCACTTTATCATTATTATTGTAATAAGATTGAAAGAAAAATGTCGGTTGTGAATCAGTTGAATAATTAAAATTCGCTCTATTTTTTGGCTTAAGAGGCCATAACGATTTAATGTCATAAAATTCATCACGAACAAGTTCAATTCGCTCCATCAAAATCTCTATTAACTCTGATGTTGGAGCTATGACACGAAGAATCTCATAGTAATATGAAAGTCTATTTAGAAATCTTAACCTGACATAATCAAATTCCACATCACTGCCGGGAGGATCAAGAAGATAACACGTTAAATTAGAGGTATCTATTGTGGTGATTGTGCCATAAAAGTAATTGCCTTTGGTAGATTTCTTTCCCTTCTTTTTATCAGTAATACTAGAACTAGGACTAGATAAATTTATTACAACTGCAGAGGTACCTTTTGCCTCCAACTCAATCAACCCATTATTAGAAACTGCAAGATTACAATCAAGTGTTTTAACTTTATTACTTTCCGGAATAAAATTCCAATCCGCGCTTAGTATATTGAAACAATGAGCAATTACAAGCATTCCAACAGATTCACCAATGTGCTCAGTAATTTCTTTACTCAAAGCAACATTTTTCATTTTGAATAATTGATTATTTTTAATTTCAAAATGCATTCTAAGAATATTAGAGGCAGAAGGAATCATCTCAATAAAGTCATCTTTTTCAATACCAGAGCGTTTATTGTGGAAAAGATAATACTCCATAAATTCATGCCCATCTACAACTAAACCATCTGACACTAATTTCTTCATGCGTTCAACAACATCAGACGGATATTTTTTCTTATTACATAATAATTTTTTATGAGCATCATTGAAAAATTCAATGTTTATCTTAAGCTTGGAATTAATTATATTATTTAAACTATTCATTTAATTGAGTTTCGGATTATAATTTATGTATCAACTCAGAAAGTGTTACCATAAATCAACGAGTTACACAACAAAAATATAAATGATAGTTCATTTATCCACTAAGATGGCAGCAAAATGGCAGCAAACCTATACGCTATACTGACATATTCTCTATCATTCGAATTTGCAAGCCATTGAAAAAAATACATCTTATTGTTTTTTAGGGTTTTAGTATCGGACTCATAATCGCTTGGTCGCTGGTTCAAGTCCAGCAGGGGCCACCAAATTTTAGCCACCTTCTCAGGTGGCTTTTTGTTGCCTGTCATACTGTCAAACAGGACTCACAGCCAAACGGATCCTCTGTTTTGCGATATCCCCATCTGCGAGCCTGCTTGCAATATGCAAGACAACCCCCTCCCCCTCACAAACCATAAAAACTAAAGAAATCCTCCGTCGCGCCGATCATCATCCGTGTGTATTATTTCCTGTAGCTGTGACCACAACTAACCTTAACTCAAATACTTAAGCGCCAAAGCGAAAGGCATCATGAGCACACCGATCAAACGGCTAGAAATCATTAAAAATGCCATTGAGCTGGAAGATGACGACATCATCCTGAGCCAACTGGCACGGCTGAAAAGTGAAGCGTTTGACGAAGAGCTACAGGCAATCGTCTTCGCGCTTGAGAATAAAAACTACACCGTGGCGATGGCGGCGATAACGCAATGGTTGCAGAGCCAACGGGCGATCACCCCGTGGCGCGATCCGCAGGTGGCCGCCAGCAAGCTGGAACTGAAAGCGCTGGAAGAGCGCCTGCGCGACCTTATCGATCGCCGCAATGCTCGCGTGCAGCAGCTGGATGAATTCAACGATCTCTATTTCTCACGCCTCGGCCCGCTGATGCAGCAGATTCTGTCGCTGCGAAAAACCCTCGCGGAACTTAATCTGCGCCGCCAGCAGGCAGAGTTTCGTCGCAGACAAGAGGATTATCGCCGCTGTCAGCACTATATGGCGCAGGCGGTAGAGGTGCTGGTGACGCTCACCCAGCGCTGGCGCGATCTGCCCGCTGATTCGGTACAGGCCAGCGAAGCGCGTAAGCATTTACAGCAGCAAAGCGATCTCATTGCCAACCTGCTGAACGAAGCGCAGGAGCTGGAAACTGGCCTGACGCGCGAAGAAGAACCGGCGCGACAGGCGCGGGATGAGGCAAACGAAGAGTACGAAAAGTATCGTGAGCAGCACCACGATGCTGAAATACGTCTGCGTAAAGGCAAAGATCTTTCAGAAGAAGATCAAAACGAGCTGAAACGGCTCTGGCGACAGGCAAGCAAACTCTGTCACCCGGATCTGGTCGCTGACGATCTGAAAGAAGAGGCCAATGCCATGATGGTCCAGCTCAATCAGGCTAAGCAACGCGGTGACGTAAAAGCGATTCGTTCACTGGTGGCTCGCCTGCAACAAGGATTCGAGCCCTTGATGGCCAGCGACAGGTTGAACGATCTGGAGCGCATCCGTAAAAAAATGACGCAGGTGCGCGAACAAATCGACACGCTGGTCAACGAACTGGCAGAGCTGGAAAAAGAGGAGTCGTGGCTTCTTGTCTCCTCACTGAGCAATATGGAAAGCTATTTTGCTCAGCAGGAGAAAGCGTTGCACGACGTGCGCGCCTCGCTTGAACACCAGGTGAACGAGGCGCAGCTGGATACTGCCGCGTAACTATTTAGCGTGCCAGTAGGCGCTGGCACGCACCAGCTGCTGATCAATCGCGTCAGTATCGAACTGGCGGCTCAGGCGTTTCACCACTTTTCCTTCCCCGGTCAGCCAGATGAAATAATCACTCTCTGGCACCGTCAGCGAGGCCAGATGATCGGCGATGGCCTGTTCGTCATGCCCGGGTATCCAGGTGATGTTGAAATCCAGATCGGCCAGATACGCCTGATAAGCGGCATCCCCAACGGTGACCACGGCATGAATCTCCGGGCGAACCGGCAATCTGGCAATGGCGTCGAGCCGACGACGCAGCGCCGGCATACCGGACTCATCGCACACGTAGAGTTGCCAGGCATAATCCTCCGGTACCACCAGCGAACCGCGCGGTCCTCCGATAGTGAGCGTATCACCCTCTTTTGCCTGCACGGCCCAGTCGCTTGCGATACCACCGTCGTGCACAAAAAAATCGAGCATCAGCTCATGGCGTGCTTCGTCGTAAAGCGGCGTATAGTCGCGCGCCTGCGGGCGCACGCCCTCACCCCAGTCGATGCCTTCTTCCGTTATCACCGGTGGCACAAAGGACGTGCCGGGGGCCGGGAAGAATACTTTGCTATGGTCATCAAATCCTTTTGAGCTAAAGCCTTCCAGTGCTTCGCCGCCCAGGACAATACGCTGAAAACCAGCGCTCACGCGCTCGACGCGAAGCACGGTCAGCTCGCGAAAGCGCAGTTCATTGCGAACACGTTGTGGATAGCGGGTAGATGTCATGTCATTGCCTTCGTGAATGTGATTACGATATATCTAAATTTTGTTCAAATGATAATGATTGCTATCCACCGATATTGCAAGATTTTTTTTGATATAGAAAATGGGGCGTAAGCCTTAGAACGATAAAAAACTTTAAATTCATTATAATTAACAAGTTACAAGTTTACCCATCATGATCGTTGCACATTTTTTAATTTTAGATATAAATTAGATATATCAAATTAAGGAGAAACAACATGCGACACTCACACGACGGTTTTGAGCGCGGTCACCACCACCACGGACGCGGTGGCGAACATCACGAACGCGGCGGCGAGCATCATGGCGGCGGCAGTCGTCGTCAGCGCTTCTTCGGGCACGGGGAGTTACGCCTGGTGATTCTGGAGATCCTCACCCGCAATGCGAGCCACGGCTATGAGCTTATCAAGGAGATCGAAACCCTGACGCAGGGCAATTACACCCCCAGCCCGGGCGTGATCTACCCTACCCTTGATTTCTTGCAGGATCAGGCCTTTATTACCATTTCCGAAGAGGAAAATGGGCGGAAGAAGATTGCTATCACCGTTGCCGGACAGCAATGGCTGGATGAAAACCAGGAACATCTGGAGCACATCCAGGAACGCGTGAAAGCGCGTTGCGTGGGTTTTCAGTTGCGAAAAAACCCGCAGATGAAGCGGGCATTAGATAATTTCAAAGCGGTACTGGATCTGAAAGTGAACCAGGAAGGGCTGAGCGATGCACAGCTTAAACAGATTATCGGTATTATTGACCGTGCATCGCTGGATATTACGCAGCTGGATTAAGCCAGCGCCTCGTCGCGCACGCGGAATACTTTCACCAGCTCTTTCAGGTGCAGGGCCTGGTCGTTCAGGGACGCCGCCGCCGCAACAGACTCTTCCACCAGCGCGGAGTTTTGTTGCGTGGTGGAGTCAATCAGGCCAATAGCGCTGTTAATCTGCGAGATACCTTCGGTCTGCTCGTGGCTGGCCTGGCGGATTTCGCGCAGGATCATATCCATCCCTTCCACGTTACCGACCATGCCATTAATCAGGCCGCTGGCCTTTTCCACCAGGTTCATGCCGTCCTGGGTCTGGCTGGTCGAGCTTTCGATAAGCTGGCGAATTTCACTCGCCGATGACGCACTTTTTTGCGCCAGTTGACGCACTTCTCCGGCCACAACCGCAAAACCACGTCCATGCTCACCCGCACGCGCTGCTTCGACAGCCGCATTCAGCGCCAGAATGTTGGTCTGGAACGCAATCGCATCAATCAGGTTGATGATGTCAGACATCCGGTTGGAGGTGTCATTAATCAGGCGCATTTTTTGCGTAACCTGCTTCATCATCTCGCCGTTGTTTTTCACCACGGTCGCGGCATCTGCGGAAAGGTTCGTTGCTTCGCCGGTATGAGCCGCGGTGTTTTTCACCGTGGCGGTGATTTGCTCCATCGACGCAGCCGTCTGCTCAACAGAGCTGGCCTGCTCTTCGGTACGTGCAGCCAGATCCTGGTTGCCTGCCACAATCTGCGCCGCCGCGCTGGAGATATTCTCTGAACCGGTTTGCACCTGCTGAACGATTGCCAGAAGCCGGGTTTTCATCTCCATCAGAGCATGCAGCAACTGGCCCGTTTCATCTACGGAGCGCGCAGAAATGGTGCGGGTTAAGTCCCCTTCGGCAATCGCCTCTGCAAACGTGACCGCCTCGCCGAGCGGGCGGGTGATTGATCGCACGATAAACCAGCCCATCGCGCTACCGGCGATAACGCTTATCAGCGTGAGCCCGAGAAGCATCAGACGGTTAGTGGTGAAGTCACCTTCGACCTGTTTACCGGCGCTTTTCATCTCGTTATTTTGTACTGCGATCAGCTCCTGCACTTTTGTTTTGTAGGCATGTTGCAGATTGATGGTGTGAGTCATCATCTCCTCAATCGCCCCGGCACGATCGTTGTTTTGTACCGCCTGCAAAATGCGATAACGGGAGTCAAGGTACTGCTGGCGCACCTCGCCAATGCCCGCCAGAATGCGTTGGGATTGCGCATCCTTCAGAGCTGCATTCAGATCCTCCAGTATCAGCGTAATCTGCCCGCTAATGGCTTTAAGCCGCTGCTGTGACTCCCCTGCATAGGTACCTTTGTCATCCAACAGCATGAGCTGTTGAGTGCTAACAAATTCCTGAAAATTATCGATGAGCTGATTAGCTTTGACCGTTGTGGGATAGACAGTGGAGATAATAGATTGCATCCCGTTATTGGCTCGATTCAGACTCATCAGCGACAGGCTGGCACTCACGATCATTAAGACAATAAAGAAGCCGAAGGCCAGAAATAATTTTGTGCCGATCTTAACGTTACGTAAGAACATATATACTCCATCAATGTGATTATTCCTCAACGATCCTTTTTATCGGTCACATCTCCGCTAACTTTATGACTTTGATCGTTTTTATATTTCATAACCATCAACATGGATAGGTGCAGACTATTAATAATGGTCAATCGATCGTTATATGACTCACAGATTAATGCAATTTTAAATTACGTCTTTGAAAAATGGTTTTAAGGGAGATAAATAACTTCGCTGTATTATTTAGTTATTTAATATAAATTTAACAATAAACCTCATAAATAATGACATTTACAGCGAACAAAAAAGCCGCTTATTTCTGGCGAAATAAACGGCTTTACTGGAACAGGTGAGTTTAATGGAGCACGGTTACCGCATCTTCCAGGCGACCCGCACGATGCTTCACCATTGCCGATACGCGCGCACTCTCTTCGACCAGATCGGCATTTTTCTGCGTAATGCCATCCAGTTCAGCAACGGCACGGGTGAGATCGTTAAGCCCCGTTGCCTGCTCAGACGTCGAGTGGCTGATTTGCGCAATCAGGCTGGTGACGTTTTGCACCTGCGTCACAATGTCGTCCATCGTCCGCCCTGCGGCATGAACCTGATCGGCTCCCGATTGCACTTTATTCGCACTGGCATCAATCAGCTTACGAATATCATTCGCCGCGTTGGCACTCCGGCTGGCCAGGTGTCGCACTTCGCCTGCCACCACCGCGAAGCCTTTCCCCTGCTCGCCGGCCCGCGCCGCTTCTACCGCCGCATTCAGCGCCAGAATATTGGTCTGGAAAGCGATATCATTAATCAGTTTGGTAATGGAACCGATGCGCTGGGTACTGTCGGCGATTTCATCCATTGTCTTCACCACGGTTTGCATCGCATTCCCGCCCTGCGTTGCCGCACCGCTGGCCGCCATCGAAAGTTTATCCGCCGCCGCCGCGGTTTCAGAGTTGCTCTGAACCGATGCCGCCATCTGGTTCATCGTTGTCACCGTCTGCTGGACGTTGGCGACCGTCTGTCGGGTACGATCGTTTAAATCGTCATTGCCTTTTGCCAGACGATCGCTGCCGTCGCGCACGCTCACCACCTGACTTGAAACATCATTAATCAGCCAGCGACACATTAACCCCAGCTGGCCCACCGCCCGCAAGGTTAGCCCCAGTTCATCGCTGCGGTTGAGATGCTCCACGCTGTTGCGCTCGCCCGTCGCCACTTTCAGCGCCTGACGGGCCACATTCTCCACAGGACGCACGATTTGCTGCTCAAATACCATCGTGCCTACCATTATCACCAACGCACTGGCGGCTAAGGCCAGCACTCCGGCATGGCTGGCAACCAGCGTGGCGGCCAGTACGGCAAACAAGCCTGCCATCACGCAGCGCACGCGCCAGCGCAGCGGCATAGCGGGTAATTTACCCAGCCAGCCTTTGCGCACCACCAGCCCTTTGTCGATTCGCTTACTGCAACGGCCTTCGTTGAGGGCTTTATAGAGCGGTTCAACCGCGGCTATCTCTTCTCTCGTGGCGCGCGTGCGAATCGACATATAGCCCGTCACCTCGCCACCGCGCACCATCGGCACCGCATTCGCCCGCACCCAGTAGTGGTCACCATTTTTACGGCGATTTTTGACAATACCGCTCCACGGCTCACCCTGTTTAAGCGTGTACCACATATCCGCAAACGCGGCTTTCGGCATATCAGGATGGCGGACAAGATTGTGAGGTTGCCCCAGCAATTCATGAAGCTGATAACCGCTCACCTGCACAAAGGTGTCATTGGTATGGGTCATATGACTGTGCAGATCGGTGGTGGACATTAACGTGGTGTCGTCGTTCAGCGGATATTCATTCTGGGTGACGTAGGGTTGAGAGGACATGATGGGCATCCCTTGCAGGTTATTCGATTGTTAATTTTGTGGATTAATCTCTTTTCGGCGGTAAATAATTTATCTTTAGTTGTTAAAACCGATCGAGATCGCAAATCCTCGCTAAACCGCACTTTTTGTATGCTTTTGTAATTGATTGATTTTGAATACTTTCATAAAGAAATTACCCACAAAGTACGATAAGTTAATGTCCACTACATCCTTCGGCGTGCACCCACCTGGTGCAGTTGCCCTGAAAAGGGGTGCTCTCCCTTCATCAAAGCCCAGCGGGACACCAGATGCCCCCACCTTCGGCATGATTAAATATTACACAATATTATTTTCACCTGGCGTTTATCCCGATTTTCGTTATGTCCCCGGAAGTGGCGTAATCCCTGCAATACTTAACGCAGTATCATGTGATACGCGATTCTCCGGAGCTTATTTTGAACAGGTTACCTTCCAGCGCCTCGGCTCTTGCCTGCACCGCGCACGCACTGAATCTCATTGAAAAGCGAACGCTTGATCATGAGGAGATGAAACAACTTAACCGAGAGGTGATTGATTACTTCAAAGAACATGTGAATCCGGGATTTTTAGAGTATCGAAAATCTGTTACCGCTGGCGGGGATTACGGAGCCGTAGAGTGGCAAGCGGGCAGTCTGAATACGCTTGTCGACACCCAGGGACAGGAATTTATAGATTGCCTCGGGGGTTTTGGCATTTTCAACGTGGGGCACCGTAATCCAGTTGTGGTTTCCGCCGTACAGAATCAACTCGCAAAACAACCGCTTCACAGTCAGGAATTGCTCGACCCGCTTCGCGCGATGCTCGCGAAAACGCTGGCCGCGTTAACCCCTGGCAAACTGAAATACAGCTTCTTTAGCAACAGCGGCACTGAATCGGTGGAAGCGGCGCTTAAGCTCGCTAAGGCTTACCAGTCGCCGCGCGGAAAGTTCACCTTTATTGCCACCACCGGCGCTTTCCATGGGAAATCACTCGGCGCTTTGTCAGCCACCGCCAAATCGACCTTCCGCAAACCCTTTATGCCGCTGCTGCCGGGCTTTCGTCATGTGGCGTTTGGCGATATCACGGCAATGCGGACCATGCTCACTGACTGCCGGAAAACCGGTGATGATGTGGCGGCGGTGATTCTGGAGCCTATCCAGGGCGAAGGCGGCGTGATCCTGCCACCGCCGGGCTATTTGCCAGCGGTACGCCAGCTGTGCGATGAGTTCGGCGCGCTGCTGATCCTGGATGAAGTGCAAACCGGTATGGGACGCACGGGCAAAATGTTTGCCTGCGAACACGAGAATGTGCAACCCGACATCCTCTGCCTTGCCAAAGCGCTCGGCGGCGGGGTGATGCCGATTGGGGCGACGGTGGCGACCGAAGAGGTCTTCTCGGTGCTCTTTGATAACCCCTTCCTGCATACCACCACCTTTGGCGGCAACCCGCTCTCCTGCGCCGCCGCGCTGGCCACCATCAACGTTCTGCTGGAACAGAATCTGCCTGCTCAGGCAGAGCAGAAAGGCGATATGCTGCTGGATGGCTTCCTGCAATTAGGTCGTGAATACCCGGATCTGGTGCAGGATGCGCGTGGCAAAGGGATGTTAATGGCAATTGAGTTTGTCGATAACGAAACCGGTTATACCTTTGCGAGCGAAATGTTCCGCCAGCGCGTATTGGTGGCCGGAACGCTGAATAATTCCAAAACGATCCGTATTGAGCCCCCGCTGACGCTGACCATTGAACAGTGCGAGCTGGTGCTGAAAGCGGCCCGCAAGGCGCTGGCCGCCATGCGGGTGAGTGTGGAAGAAGCGTGATACGCCTCCCCCTCCGACGGGAGGGGGAGTTTAGCGATGAAACTCTGCGACCGTCATCGTAAACCGCAGTAATTGCTCTCCCTCGTTAGCATACCCGTGCGGCGCGTCGGTTTTCGCTACCGCAGACGCTCCGGCACCGACCTGTGTCGCCGTGTTATCCACCGTGAGCGTTAATACCCCGTCGTTCACATGCAGCAGCTCGAACGTGCCTGCCGGGTGTCCCGGTGAGGTAAATTGCTCGCCAGGTTGCATCTCCCAGGACCATAATTCAATCATGTCCGGACCGGCGGTACCCGCCAGTAGCCTGGCACGCCCACCCTGTGCGCCCTGCCACAGAACCGGAATAGCCTCTTCTTCAATAATGTGAACCCGCGGTTCGCTGGAGACGTTGACGATATCCGCCACCGAGACGCCGAGCGCGGCGGCCAGTTTGCACAATATGGCGATGCTCGGATTCGCCGCCCCTTTTTCTATCTCTACCAGCATGCCTTTGCTGACGCTGGCGCGGCGTGACAATTCGTCCAGAGACAATTTTTTCTCTTTGCGCCAGGTGTGAATACGGCGGGCAACAGCCAGACTGACCTGTGTCACATCAGCGCCCGAATCGGTCATTATATTGACTTTATCAGTCATTAGTCACTACCATAGTCTAAAACAGTCAATACAGGATTATTTATGTCTCTCGTTACGCCGTCAATAGACTTCCGTCTTGCCGCCATTGCCCCCGGCTTTCGGGCGCTGAGCATTCTGGTTGAAGCCGCCCCGATAACCCAGCCGGAGGTGGCCTCTGCCGCGCTGGCACAGGCCTGTCAGCAGGTCCTCAAAGATGATGTCGCCTGGGCTGAAGCGCACCTCAGCGCCTGGGATGACGTTTTTAAAGCCTTCGGCGCAAAACCAAAGCGCACGCCCTGCTCGGCATCGGCCCTGCGTAAACGGGTAATGAAAGAAGGTTCGCTGCCTCCTCTCGATCCGGTGGTGGATATTTACAATGCCATCAGCATTCGTTACGCCATTCCCGTCGGGGGTGAGAACCTTGCCGCATATTCAGGCGCACCGCGTCTGACCCTTGCCGAAGGTCATGAACCCTTTGATACCCTGAAAGAAGGCCAGCCGGTTATCGAATACCCGGATGCGGGCGAAGTTATCTGGCGCGATGATATCGGCGTTACCTGCCGTCGCTGGAACTGGCGCCAGGGCGTGCGTACGCGTCTTGATAGCCAGGCGCAACGCATGTGGTTCATTCTCGAAAGTCTGCCGTCGATGCCGTTATCGGCATTGCAGGAGGCTGGCGATGAGTTGGTCCGCAATCTGCAGCAGCTGATGCCGGGATCCACTGCTCACCTTCAACTGATTGAACTCTAAAAGGACAAGCGGATGTTTCACGGGTTAAGCGCCTTCCCTCTGACGCCACTGCGAGAGGGGAAATTTGATGAGCAGGCGTTTGTACAGTTGCTGCGCCCGCTGGTGGATGCCGGTGTGGATTCGCTGGGGATCCTCGGGTCGACGGGCAGTTACGCGTATCTGACGCCAGAAGAGCGCACGCATATCACCCGCTGCGCCGTGGTGCATGCCGAAACCATCCCGGTGAGCGTGAGTATCGGCGCGCTTCGCCTCGACGATATTCTTCGGCTGGCGGACGACGCGCAAAGCGCTGGCGCCCGCGGGGTGTTACTGGCCCCCGTGTCGTACCAGCGCCTGACGGCAGAGGAAGTGTTTAGCCTGTATGAGACGGTGACCCATCGGATCTCTGTTCCGCTGTGCATTTACGACAACCCGGCCACCACCGGGTTCACCTTCAGCGACGATTTGCTGTATGCCGTGGCGGCGCTACCAAACGTTAACTCCGTAAAACTCGGGCGCATACCAGACGATATCGCCCACATGCGCACCCAACTTCCTGAAAACGTCACCCTGGGCATCAGTGGCGACTGGCGGGCGGCGTCCGCCCTGCAGGCCGGGTTTGATGTCTGGTATTCGGTTATCGCAGGGCTGTATCCGCAGACGGCGCTGGCGATTGCCCGAGCCAAAGACACCGCCCCCTCTGACCGGCTGGCGCCGCTGTGGGCGCTGTTCCGCCAGTACGGCAGTTTGCGGGTGATGGCCGCAGCCGCAGAAATGACGGGGAAAGTGGCCGCGCCTGCGCTGCCGTTCCCGCTTGCATCGCTGAGCGGGAAACCGCGCGAAACGCTGGCGGCGGTCCTGGCAGATCTGGCCCTCGCCTGATCGTCGCCGGGTTCGCATCAGCGCGTCCCGGCAGTCTGTTACTCCGGCAACAACCCGACAAAACTGCGTTTTTTGCGCGGCTCTGACATCAGGTCCTCAAGCTTGTCCACGCAGGCCAGATAGTGCGGGGTTTGCTTGTGTGCCAGCACCGCCTCTTCGTCTTTATAGGCTTCGTAGATAAAGAAGCGGGTTTTCACCCGTGGATCCTGGAGTACGTCAAAACGCAGATTTCCCGGCTCCTGAATGGCCCCTTCGTGGTTGGCGCGAAACACCTCCAGAAACTCGTCCACGCGCTCAGGTTTGATATTGATTTCCACCAACGTCACGTTCATTTTGCTTCTCCCTGTTTTTCGTCCTGCCAGAACTGGTACGCCTCGCGGGCGCTCAGGTTCTCATGGACCACTTTTTTCACTGCTTTGAGCATGGCGAGCGGGGCACTGGACTGGAAGATATTACGCCCCATATCCACGCCTGATGCCCCTTGATCTATCGCGCGGAAGCACATTTCCAGCGCCTCAAGCTCCGGCAGCTTTTTCCCCCCGGCGATGACAATCGGCACCGGACAACTGGCGGTAACTTTTTCGAATCCCTCTTCCACAAAGTAAGTTTTCACGAACTGCGCGCCCATTTCTGCGGCAATGCGGCTGGCCAGAGAGAAATAGCGGGCATCACGCGCCATCTCTTTGCCCACACCGGTGACGGCAAGCGTCGGGATCCCGTAACGATTTCCCGCATCCACCAGCTTGATAATGTTGTTGATCGACTGGTGTTCAAACTCGCTGCCAATGTAGACCTGCGCCGCCACGGCACAGACGTTCAGGCGTAGTGCATCTTCCATCGCCACTGCCACGCACTCATTCGACAGCTCGCCAAGAATCGAGTTACCGCCGGAGGCGCGTAGCACCACCGGCTTATTGGTCGCAGGCGGTACCTGGCTGCGCAGGATCCCGCGGGTGCACATCAGCACGTCGGTTTCGGCAAACAGCGGGGCGATCGACAGATCGATGCGTTCAAGCCCGGTGGTCGGGCCCTGAAAGTAACCATGGTCAAAGGCCAGCATGACCGTGCGGTTGCTTTTGGGATTGAAGATACGCGCCAGCCTGGACTGCATTCCCCAGTCCAGCGCGCCGCACCCCTTCAGGGTATAGGGTGTGTTTACCTGCGGTGTGCCAATGCCAAAATCTTTGCCGTCTTTGATGTCGTCTAAATCAGCCATTTTCTCCCCCGTCAGAAATCGTATTTACCGATGTTCTCTTTGGTGAAAACCACACGCTCCGGCAGTAATACAATACCGTTGCCCTTCGCTTCATACTGGTAGCCCTGCACGCTGTTCGGCTCGACCTTCAGCGTACCGATATCTTTCACGTCCACGCTGTCGCCAACGTTAAGATCGCCTTTTTTCAATAAACGATCGGCGACATTGACCGCAATTTTGCCCTGTTGCACCACATCCCACAGGCCGAAGGCTTTTACCGTGCCGCGCTCCACGTAGGGCCGCATCACGTTAGGCGTGCTGAAGCCGACAATCGCCACCCCTTCTCGTTTCAGGTTTTCCGCCGCCTGGGCTGCTGCCGGCAGGGCGTTGGCATCCGGGGCGATGATCGCATCCAGATCCGGATAGGCTTTTAAGATCCCTTCAGCGGTTTGCAGCGATTTGGTGGCGTCGTTATAACCAAACTGCGTGGTGACAACCTGCCACTGCGGATGATCTTTCTCGATTTTGGCCTTGGCCTCTTTCACCCACTGGTTCTGGTCGGTGACGGTGGGGCTTGAGTAGAAGAACGCCACTTTGGCATTGGGTTTGGTGACCTGTTTTCCGGCCATGTCCACCAGCAGGCCGCCGAGTTGCTCTGGCGTGCCCTGATTAATGTAGATACTGCGACATTCGGGTTTGGTATCAGAGTCCCAGGTCAGCACCTTCACGCCGCGCTGCATTGCCCGCTTGAGCGCCGGGCACAGCCCGTCAGGCGATACCGCCGAGACGATAATGGCGTTATAGCCCTGGTTGACGAAATTATTAATCAGCTGGACCTGCCCGGAGACGCTAGGCTCGGTCGGGCCATCGTAAGTCACATCAACGCCCAGGTCTTTACCCGCCTCTTTCGCGCCGTTGCCGCCGCTGGTGAAAAAGCCCACGCCCACCAGTTTCGGGATAAACGCGATGCGATCGGCGGCCTGTGCTGCCGCCACGCTGAGCGCCAGACACATGACTATCAGTTTTATTTTCATCTTAAGCTCCGGGTATGTTTTGTGAAGAAAGTACGCACCCATTCTCGGTGCAAGCTCAGCGAACGTCCCATCACCACTACCACCAGCAGCGCCCCTGACAGCGCGCTCGACACCTGGTTAGGGATGCCGACCATCTGTAAACCCTGTTGCAGATACCCCACCAGCAGCGCCGCCAGTGCTGTACCCAGTACGGAACCCGAGCCGCCATAGATATTGGCCCCGCCCAGTACGGCAGCGGTCAGCGCGGGCATTAAGAGATCGCGACCCAAATCAGAACGCGCCGACCCGAAATAGGAGACCATCACCAGCGCCGCAATCGCCGATGCCACACCGACCAGCCCATACAGCGCGTAAGGCATGCCATTAACCGACAGCGCCGCGTAGCGCGCCGCTCGCGGGTTTTGCCCCATCAGGAAGAGATGGCGACCAAAACGCCCACGATGGGTTATCAGCCAGAAGAAGAGAGTAATCACCGCAAACAGCACCAGCGGGATCGGCAAACCGAAGAGCGTGAGATTAGCGAACGCGGTAAAGCTGTCCGGGAAGCCGCCGATACCTTCGTAACCGGTCGCCCCCGCCATACCGGAGAGCAGCAGCGCCCCGCCGCCGTAGAGATAGAGCGTGCCGAGGGTGATCACCAGCGGGCTGATACCGGTGTAGTGGATCAGCGCGGCGTTAAAGAGACCGCACAGCAGGCCGAGCAGCAGCGTTAGAGGTATCGCCAGCGCCATCGGCCAGCCCGCCTGCATCATCACCCCCAGCGCGATGGCGCACAGGCCGATGGTCGAACCCAGCGAAATATCGATCCCGCCGCTGATAATCACCAGCGTCAGCGGCAGCGCCACAATGCCGATGCAGATAAAATCACTGGTGCTAAAAAGCAGCATATTGATATCCAGCATGCGAGGATTGAGCAGGCCAAACAGCAGGATTTCCAGCACCAGTAATATCAGTAGCGTGAATGCCCAGTTAATCTTCATTTACGCCACCTCTTTTTTGCGTTTTGGAAACGGGGTAACGTGCTTTCCCCCTTTGTTTCCCGGCTGGAAACGGCTGTATTTCAGTGCCCGCTGATGACGCGTCAACGCCTGACGCAACCGCCCGTCCAGCACCAGCACGCCCAGCAACACCAGTCCGGCAATAAAGTCGTTCCACCAGGCGGGCAGGCGGAACAGCACCAGTACGGTATCAATTTGCGTCAGGAAGAAGGCGCCAAGAAACGCGCCAATCAGCGTTCCGGTTCCGCCCAGCAGAGAGATGCCGCCCAGCACGCAGGCGGCGATGGCTTTCATCTCCAGCCCGCTGCCGGTCTGGTTGGGTACAAAGCCAATCTGCGAGGCGAAGACGATCCCTGCACAGGCCGCCAGCATGCCATTCAGGGTAAAGGCGACCATTCGCGTGCGGTTTACGGCTACGCCCAGCTGTCGGGCGGCAGCAAGATTATCCCCAACGGCATAAAAATCGCGGCCAAAGGCGGTGCGCGAGAAAATCCAGGCGCTCACGCCCGCAAGGATCAGCACCAGAAAACCGAGCGGTGAAACACCGATAAACACAGGTTCAGACAGCGTTTTCAGCGACGGTGGCAGCCCTTCGATCCATTTTCCGCCGGTCCATAACAGCATTCCGCCGCGATACAGTCCGAGCGTGCCGAGCGTGGCAACAATCGCCGGAATACGCAGCCCCACCACCAGCAGGCCGTTAAATGCCCCTGCCAGCGCCCCGATGGTCAGCGCGAAAAGCATCGCAACCGGCAGACTGTAGCCATTATTCAGCGCCACGCCGACCGCAATGGCGCAAAGCCCGACGGTGGACCCAACGGAAACGTCGATATTACGGGTCAGCATCACCAGCGTTGCGCCCAGCGCCAGCAGGATCAGGATTTGCGAACTGGCGAAGATCATCCCCAGCGTCTGAAAACTGAGATAACCCGGGTTGAGCGCAATCAACACGCCAAACAGCGCCAGAATGGCGAGAAAAGCGCTTAGTTCACGGTTTTTGAGTAGCGTTTTCATGCCTGCCCTCCAAAGGCCAGAGCCATCATGCGATCCAGGCTCACCGCCTGCCCTGGCAGCTCACCGCTCAGTACGCCCTGATGCATCACCAGCACGCGATCGACCAGCCCCGGAAATTCATCAAGATCGCTTGAGATCATCAGCACGGCCACGTTCTGGGCGGCCACACTTTTGATCAACTGATAGATATCAGCCCGGGCGGAGACATCCACGCCCCGCGTCGGCTCATCCACAATCAGCAGCAATGGGTTCGCCTCCAGGCAGCGCGCCAGCAGGACCTTCTGCTGATTGCCACCGGAAAGCGTGCGGACGATCTGGTCAGGATGGGTCAGTTTGATCCCTAACGCCCGGTGATAACGCTCCACGACTGCGGCTTCGCGCTGTGGCTGTTGCCAGAGGGAAGGCTCGTTGAGCGCGACGGTGTTCCAGCGGACGGGCGCATCGAGAAACAGCCCGGAGACCTGTCGGTCCTCCGGCAGATACACCAGCCCTTTTTCCAGCCGGGTCTGCACCGTTTCGCCACCGATCTCCTGATTTTCCAGCCAGATCCGCCCACCGCGCACCGGACGCAGCCCGTAGAGGGTCTCAGCAAACTCGGTGCGCCCGGATCCCACCAGCCCGGCCAGCCCGACGATCTCCCCCGCGTGGATCGTCATATTCAGATCGATAAAGCCTTCACCGGTCAGATCCTCAACCCGCAGAACCGGAAAATCCTGCGCCTGCGTCCGGCGATTACCGGGCAGCGCCAGCCACAGCTTTTGTGAATCGCTGAGCCCCTGCTCACGGCTTACGGGCGTCATTGCCGCAATCAACGCCGCGTCATCGAAGCGGGCCGTTTCCCCACTAAGGACGATGGCACCGTCACGCATCACCGATACATGGCTGGCCAGCTGGCGGATTTCCGGCAGTTTATGGGTGATAAAAACAATACCCACCCCCAGCGCCTGCAAGGCGCGGATCTGGCGGAAGAGTCGATCGGTTTCGCCGGGAGTGAGTGATGCGGTCGGTTCATCCAGGATCAGGATCGTCGCATTGCGCATTAAACCGCGAAGGATCTCCACCATCTGTTGATCCGCCACTTCAAGCGTACTGGCGGCAGCATCCAGATTAAGCTGGCACTGCAACTGCTGGAGTTTGTCATTGAGCCGTTGATGCAGATCGTTATCCCGCGGCAGGCGAAACAGAATATTTTCGCGTACGGTCAGATTGGGAAATAACAGAGACTCCTGCGGCACCAGATAAATACCAAGCTGATGAGCCTGGCCGGGCTTAAGGCGCGCAAATGGCTTTCCAGCTACACAAAGTTCACCCTTATCAGGCGTCTCAACTCCGGCGATGATTTTCATCAGCGTCGATTTACCCGCCCCGTTCCCACCCATCAGGGCATGCACCTGGCCGGAAAGCAGCGTGAAATCAATGCCTTTAAGAACCGGCACCCCGGAGAACGCTTTATGGATACCGCACGCCTCAATCAGTACATTCATCATCGCTCCGCTATTGAACAAATGATTTTTAGATTTAATAATGTTCAAAAGCGTAGACGGTGAACTATATTTACAACCGTGCAGGGATCACAATTTTATCGATTAAGATCCAGATATAACCAAAAGAATCTAAATGATCCGTTTTGTCGCGTGGCTCACAGTTTCCCTTCGCGTCATCACGAACATATGTTCTAAATTTTTATAAGAGTTCAAAAATGAGCGATAAACGCATTGCTGAAGAAGGACGGTTTGCCGGGCTGGCGCTGGCGGAAGAGGAGCTGGTCGCTCGCGTCGCGTGGTGCTATTACCACGATGGCCTGACCCAGAACGACATTGGCGAGCGCCTGGGGCTGCCGCGCCTGAAAATCTCCCGTTTACTGGAGAAAGGCCGACAGTCCGGCGTGATTCGCGTACAGATCAATTCCCGCTATGAGGGGTGTCTGGCGCTGGAGACCGAGATACAGCAACGGTTTGGGCTGAAGCTGGCCCGCGTCCTGCCCGCGCTGAATACGCCGCCGATGAACGTCCGGCTGGGCATTGGTGCCGCACAATCCCTGATGGGCGTTCTGGAGCCGGGCCAGCTGCTGGCGGTGGGATTTGGTGAAACCACCATGAGCTGTTTACAGCATTTAAGCGGTTTTATCAGTTCTCAACAGGTACGTCTGGTCACCCTGTCCGGCGGTGTCGGTCCCTATATGACCGGTATCGGTCAACTGGATGCGGCGTGTCGCGTCAGCATGATCCCCGCGCCGCTGCGCGTGTCATCGGCGGAAGTCGCCGGGATCCTGCGTCGTGAAACCAGCGTGCGGGATGTGATCCTCGCCGCGACCGCCGCCGATGTGGCCGTCGTCGGGATTGGCGCAGTAAACCAGCATCGGGATGCCACCATCCTGCGTTCGGGCTACATCAGCGAAGGGGAACAGCTCATGTATGCGCGAAAAGGCGCCGTGGGCGATATTCTCGGCTATTTCCTCAATGCCGCAGGTGAACGGGTTGAGGATCTGGACATCCATCAGGAGTTACTGGGCGTTACGCTCGATGAACTGGCGCAGTTGCCCACCATCGTTGGCGTTGCCGGAGGAGAAGAGAAAGCAGAGGCAATATATGCCGCACTGAAAGGTCGCCGTATTAATGGCCTGGTGACGGAAGAGACGACAGCCCGCGCGGTGCTGGCTCTGGCGAACTAAGAGCCCCTACCCCCGCGCTAACTTTGAGGCATGCTCATGAGTTACCTTTTAGCGTTAGATGCAGGGACAGGCAGCGTTCGCGCCGTGATTTTTGACCTGCACGGCAATCAAATTTCCGTCGGCCAGGCCGAGTGGAAGCATCTGAGCGTGGAAAATGTGCCCGGCTCAATGGAGTTCGATCTGGATACCAACTGGAGGCTGGCCTGTCAGTGTATACATCAGGCGCTGGATCGCGCCCACCTCACCGGGGCGGATATTCAGTCCGTCGCCTGCTGCTCAATGCGGGAAGGGATCGTGCTGTACGACCGCAACGGTGACGCCATCTGGGCCTGCGCGAACGTCGATGCACGTGCCAGCCGCGAGGTGGCTGAACTCAAGGAGATCCACGACAACCGGTTTGAAACCGAGGTGTATGAGGTCTCTGGTCAGACGCTGGCCCTGAGCGCCATGCCGCGCCTGCTGTGGCTGGCCCACCATCGTCCGGACATCTACCGCAACGCGGCGACCATTACCATGATCAGCGACTGGCTGGCGGCGAAGCTCTCCGGCGAGCTGGCCGTTGATCCGTCGAACGCCGGCACCACCGGAATGCTGGATCTCTTTAGTCGCGACTGGCGTCCGGCGCTGCTGGATATGGCCGGGCTGCGCGCCGATATTCTCTCCCCCGTGAAAGAGACCGGCAGCGTACTCGGCGCCATTACCCGGCAAGCCGCGCAGCAAAGCGGTCTGCGTGAAGGCACGCCGGTAGTGATGGGCGGTGGTGACGTGCAGTTGGGGTGTCTGGGGTTAGGCGTAGTCCGCGCCGGACAAACGGCGGTGCTGGGCGGGACCTTCTGGCAGCAGGTGGTCAACCTGCCGCAGGTCCGGACCGATCCCGACATGAACATTCGCGTCAATCCGCATGTGATTCCCGGCATGGCACAGGCGGAGTCGATCAGCTTCTTTACCGGGCTTACCATGCGCTGGTTCCGCGATGCATTCTGCGCCGAAGAGAAGTTAATCGCCGAACGAATGGGGATGGACACTTACTCCCTGCTCGAAGAGATGGCAGGACGCGTGCCGGCAGGCTCGCACGGGGTGATGCCGATTTTCTCCGACGCGATGCACTTCAAGCAGTGGTATCACGCCGCCCCGTCGTTTATTAATCTCTCCATTGACCCGGAAAAGTGCAATAAAGCGACCTTATTCCGCGCCCTTGAAGAGAATGCGGCAATTGTCTCTGCGTGCAATTTGATGCAAATTTCCCATTTCTCTGGCGTGCAATTTGAGAGCCTGGTCTTTGCGGGCGGCGGCGCCAAAGGCGCGCTCTGGAGCCAGATTTTAAGCGATGTCACCGGCCTGCCCGTGCGCGTGCCGGAAGTGAAAGAGGCAACCGCGCTGGGCTGTGCGATTGCCGCAGGCACCGGCGCAGGGCTGTTTGCCGATATGGCCGGAACAGGCGAGCGGCTGGTGAAATGGAGCCGGGAATTTACGCCCAATCCTGAACACCGCGATCTGTACGACGGCATGATGCAGAAGTGGCAGGCGGTGTACGCCGATCAGCTTGGTCTGGTGGACAGCGGATTGACCACGTCGATGTGGCAGGCGCCAGGGCTGGTCAGAACGGTACGTTCTGTTGCGCCTTAAAAACAGGCAGCTGGCGCAGCGATGATCACTGCGCCAGCACACGTGAAAGAAAAGAGAAAATGTTTAACGAAGCAGCCATCGGTCAAGATTTTTTCCTATTCTGTCATCCAAATCCAAAAAATAATTTTCATAATTAGTTTTAATAATACTGCCATCCAGCGCCTGCACATAAATACCGCCATAACTATGTATATAGAATGTCAAAGTATTATCCTCAGAACGATATATATTTACCTGCAGGTCCTTATCAACGCACCGAAATTCACTTTGCGTTTGAGTGAAACAATAATAATTATCATCCCAATGGTTATTAATATTTCTGACACCCTCTACAGCCTCCATGATGACAATATTATTAAAATCACTTATTGATATGTTAAACTGTTCTTGCAGCACTTTTTTATTATCATTAAACCAATTTATTTTATCTCTGTCTGTTAAGGGGAGATGATCAACAGCAATAACATAATCACCTGCTAAAATATGATCGACCATTAAAACGTTAATCCGTCGCAAAGACCACATGTTATATAACGCAGCAATGATAAACAGTGCTGCCAGTGATTTTCTCATAAATATAAGGAAAGCCATTAATATTCACCAGTGCGTAAGACAGCTTGAAAATTCGTAAAAAATGGTTTGAAGGAAAAGTTTTTGTACCGTTGCAAGAAAAACCATACTCGGAAGAAACGAAAGTTTATGTATATATCTTTTTTTATATCTATAATATCCAGTCCAAAATGATCCTGAACTTTATATATTAACGTAGTATCCCATCCCATGGCGTATTCCTGAAGTTAAAAAACGTTATATTTTGTGCAGCAACATCGTGACTGACACTCGTGCCTTTAATCTGGTCTTTGGACGCGTTCAATTTTATCCCCTGCGACGAGTTGATATGTCGTTTGATTAGATACGATATAAAAAACAGCTTTGCGATCCGGGTATTCATTTACAATCAATAAATGCTCCCTCAGGATGCAACTGCGGTCGGTTTGAATAGTCGGAAAACACAAAAGATCTTCGTCTGGCATTTCATTATAATTTGTAAATCCCTCACCGATATCCAGGATATTGATAGAATGTATAGAATCATTGTATAAAGGATAGTTACGCGCTAACTCTTCTCGACGAGATATATACCAGTCTATTTTTTCTTTGTCTGTCCAGGGTAAATGGTCTACAACGATAGACAGGGTTGAGCCAGCATCAGAATAGACATATGCTATATTGACAGGGCGCAGTGTCCAAAGGTTATAAAAACCTCCTGATAAAAACAGCAACAGAAGCATTTTTGGCATTTTATTATTCATTAATATTCACCTATTCTCACTACAGCGTGGAAATCAGTAAAGAAGGGTTTAAAAGCGTAATCTCTGTGCCTCTGTAAAAAGAACCAGATACGGAAGAAACGAAAATTTCTGTATATATCTTTTTTTATATCTATAATGTCCAGTCCAAAATGATCCTGAGCTTTATATATTAACGTGGCATCCCATCCCATGGCGTATTTCTGAAGATCGAGAAGGGTTATATTTTGTGCAGAAATATCATGAATTGATATACCAAGTCCATTGATTCGATCTGTTTTAGAATTAAATTTATCCAAGGTTGCGGTATATAAAATCACTTTTAAATCTTGTATAAGTGAACTTATATTTAGCTCATGTTTATTGTAAAGAAAATAATCATGAATGAATTCTTTTATTTTAAAAGCCGGACCTTCATGACTCATCCTTTCAATCCTGTTTTGAAAAGCGGCATTCAACCTTAAGCTATAAAAATTACTCCCGTTTCCATATCTAAAATGATCAATCAGCTCTCGGATCAACATTTTATATTCGCCCGTGAATGAAAACATTGTCGATAGCTCTTTCATTTCGGTAAATAAAATATTAACGCATTCCTGATGCGAAATTTTTGTTCCGCGCGGAGGCGATCCTAAAAAGCCATCGAGAGGAAATCCAAGAGGGAAGTCATAGCGCACGAGCCGGTAAGGGTCGACTTTTGCTGAAACATCCTTGAGGCCAAGCGACAGCAATTCACGATCCCCCATGTCGCCACATTTCATATCGTCCGCATAACGGGCATTGAAGCCCGTGACCGTTTCAAAGAGCGTGGCGGGAAGATACATTGATGAGGCTAAACCATTCATCATTTCATATTCACCCTGTTAATAATCAACGAGTTAGCGTTATTCAAGGTGAGAATAAAATAGCTTTCTGCAAAAAAACGGAGCTTGCCTCACACTCTTCACTGAACAGAATCCGGATAAGATCTTTGAATCCCATCACAATCACTGCACTCCCCTTTTCCCTTTTGCCCGCGACTGGCTAAATTAGTAACTCATCCGACCACATAACAATAATTTTACATTGGAAGAGATTATGAGCCGCTATCCGTCGTTATTCGCCCCGCTCGATCTGGGATTTACCACGCTTAAAAATCGCGTCTTAATGGGGTCGATGCATACTGGTCTGGAGGAACGTCCCGATGGGCCTGAGCGTCTGGCGGCCTTTTACGCTGAGCGTGCCCGCCACGGGGTGGCGCTGATCGTGACGGGAGGCGTGGCACCGGCTACAAGCGGCGTGACGATGCAGGGCGGCGCCGTATTGAATGATGCCAGCCAGTTGCCGCATCACCGGGTGGTGACCGACGCGGTGCATAAGGAAGGCGGAAAAATTGCCCTGCAGATACTGCATACCGGACGGTATAGCTATCAACTGAATCTGGTGGCCCCTTCCTCAATTCAGGCCCCCATTAATCCTTTCAAACCCCATGCGCTCACCCATGACCAGATTCTGGCGTTAATTGATGACTTCGCCCGCTGCGCGGCGCTGGCGCGGGAAGCCGGTTACGACGGCGTGGAGATCATGGGCTCTGAAGGCTATCTGATAAACGAATTTCTGGCCGCTCGTACCAATCAGCGCGACGACGAATGGGGCGGCGATTATACCCGCCGGATGCGGTTTGCCGTCGATGTGGTCCACGCGGTACGTGAGCGGGTCGGCACCGATTTTATCATCGTGTTTCGCCTGTCGATGATTGACCTGGTGGAGGGTGGCGGCACATTTGAAGAGACGGTCAGGCTGGCACAGGCCGTGGAAGCTGCGGGCGCGACGCTTATCAACACCGGCATTGGCTGGCATGAAGCGCGCATTCCCACTATCGCCACCGCCGTTCCCCGCGCCGCGTTTAGCTGGGTGACGCGCAAGCTCAAAGGCAAAGTCTCGATCCCGCTGGTGACCACAAACCGGATTAACGATCCGCAGGTTGCTGAGGATCTGCTGGCAAAGGGCGATGCTGACATGGTGTCGATGGCCCGCCCGTTCCTCGCGGATGCCGAATTGCTTTCCAAAGCGCAGAGCGGACGCGCCGATGAGATCAACACCTGCATTGGTTGTAATCAGGCCTGCCTGGACCAGATCTTCGTGGGTAAGGTCACCTCGTGCCTGGTGAATCCCCGCGCCTGCCATGAAACAAAAATGCCCATCGTTCCGGCCACAACACCTAAACGCCTGGCGGTGATTGGTGCCGGTCCGGCAGGCCTAGCGTTTGCCGTCAATGCCGCGGCGCGTGGCCACAAGGTGACCTTATTCGATGCGGCGGCAGAGATCGGCGGGCAATTTAATATTGCCAAACAGATCCCCGGCAAAGAGGAATTTTACGAGGCGCTGCGCTACTACCGCCGAATGATCGACCTGACGGACGTCGATCTGCGGCTAAATCAGTTTGTCGCGGCTGATGCGCTTTTCGATTTCGATGAAACGATCGTCGCCACCGGGATCGCACCGCGCACGCCTGAGATCGAGGGCATCGATCATCCTAAGGTATTGAGTTATTTGGACGTATTGCGCGACAAAACGCCGGTGGGTGAAAAGGTGGCCATTATTGGCTGCGGCGGAATTGGCTTTGATACGGCGATGTATTTAAGCCAGCCGGGCGAAGCCACCAGCCAGAATATCGCCGAGTTTTGTGTGGAATGGGGCATTGATACCAGCCTGACGCAAGCAGGTGGGCTTCGTCCGGAAGGGCCGCAACTGCCAAAAAGCCCGCGCCAGATTGTGATGCTTCAGCGCAAAGCCAGTAAACCGGGTGAAGGACTGGGCAAAACCACCGGCTGGATCCATCGTGCCACCCTGCTTTCGCGCGGTGTGAAAATGATCCCGGCAGTCAGCTACCAGAAGATCGACGACGAGGGTTTACATGTGCTGATTGGCGGGGAGCCGCAGGTCTTGCGTGTGGATAACGTTATTCTGTGCGCCGGACAGGAGCCGCGCCGGGAGTTGGTTGATCCGCTGCGTGAGGCGGGCAAAACGGTACATTTAATTGGCGGGTGTGATGTGGCGATGGAGCTGGATGCGCGGCGTGCCATTGCGCAGGGGACAAAGCTAGCATTAGAGATTTGAATTTTCTGCCCGGTGGCGCTGCGCTTACCGGGCCTGTAAAACCGCAGGCCTGTGCAAACGCAGCGCCGCCAGGCATAGCACGCTTAGCGACGGCGTCCCAGCTTCACCGCTTTAAGCACCACGAACTTGTTGTTCGTCGCAACGGTGGTGCAATTCCCGAAGATCTTTTTCAGCTTGTGGAAGTAATCCAGATGACGGTTCGCCACGATATACAGCTCGCCGTTGATTTTCAGGCAGCGGCGGGCGTGGTGGAACATCTCCCAGGCAACGTTATCCGTCAGGGCGTGTTGCTGATGGAACGGTGGGTTACAGAGCACAGCATTGAAACGAAACGGCTCAACGCCCGACAGCGCGTTATTGATCATAAACTCGCAGCGGTCCAGCGCCTCAGGCATATTGGTTTCAACGTTCAGGCGGCTGGAGGCAACGGCCATCGGCGACTCATCGGCAAAGATGACGCTGGCTTCCGGGTTTTTCTCCAGCAGGGTCAGGCCAATCACGCCGTTACCGCAACCCAGATCGACGATTTCGCCTTCCAGATTTTGCGGCAGATGTTCTATGAAGAAACGTGCGCCAATATCCAGGCCGGTACGAGAGAAGACGTTCGCATGGTTATGAATCGTCCAGTCGGTCCCTTCCAGTTTCCAGCTTAACGTCTGAGATGCCTCTGCAAGCGCGGGTTGCGTAAAGGTACAGTTAATCAGACGCGCCTTTTTCCAGGCCAGCGTCGTCGTGGTTGTCCCCAGCACTTTCTCGAACAACTCCAGCGTGGAATTGTGAATATCACGCGCTTTCGCGCCGGCAATGATGCGGGTTTCAGGCGTGACAACCAAACGCAGTGCGCGCAGTTGCTGTTCCAGCAGTGCAAGTGTCTTCGGGATTTTTATCAACACGACACCCGGCGCCTGGGGATAGTCGGCGGTGCTGTCGAGGAACTTAACGCTGGATTCGGCGATATCGTTGTGACGCAGGTTCTCACGCGTCGCCAGCTCACTGAGATACGAATCCCCGATGCTGTAAGGTGTGTGTTCCGCCAGCGCACAGGCCAGCGCACCGAAACTATCATTCAGGATCAGAACCGGGCCGCTAATTTCTGTGTCATCCAACTGTTGCAGCAAATATTCATCCGCCGCTTCCCACGCCTGCAGTGGGTTAACGTCGTCCGTCTCCGGGAAACGTTTAAGGTTGAGTGAACGGAAACCGTTGTCTAAGTGGCTCATCGGCCCTCCTGAGTGGTAAAATTTGGCGTTATCCCTGAAAAGGGTGCGTGAGTATACCCGTTTTATTGATCATTTGGGGCTTTGATGAACCAACTTACTTATCTCCAGGGCTACCCGGAGAACTTACTTTCCCAGGTTCGCAGCTTAATTGCCGAGCAAAAGCTGGGCGCAGTGCTGGAAAAGCGTTATCCGGGCACGCACGATTTCGCAACGGATAAAGCCCTCTGGCAGTACACGCAGGAGATGAAAAATCGTTATCTGCGCAGCGCACCGCCGATCAATAAGGTGATGTATGACAATAAGATCCACGTGCTGAAAAACGCCCTGGGTCTGCATACCGCCATCTCACGCGTGCAGGGAGGCAAGCTAAAAGCGAAAGCGGAGATCCGCGTGGCGACCGTTTTCCGCAACGCGCCGGAGGCCTTTTTGCGCATGATCGTGGTTCATGAACTGGCGCACCTGAAGGAAAAGGAGCATGACAAAGCGTTCTATTCACTGTGCTGCCATATGGAGCCGCAGTATCACCAGCTGGAATTTGACACCCGTTTATGGCTGACGCATTTATCGTTAAAGAGTAATGCGCAGTAGCGCACTGGTTTTGCAATAATCACGTGCTACAGTGACAAAAGGTTCCCCGTTACGGAGTACGTAAACGTTTATGATACGTTTCGCAGTCATTGGGACGAACTGGATCACCCGCCAGTTCGTCGACGCCGCCCATGAAACCGGCAAATTCAAACTCACCGCCGTCTATTCACGCAGCCTTGAACAGGCGCAGACCTTTGCCAGTGATTATCCCGTCGAGCATCTGTTTACCTCGCTTGACGAGATGGCACAAAGCGACGCAATCGACGCTGTCTATATTGCCAGCCCGAACTCGCTGCACGCCCCGCAAACGCTGTTGTTCGTTGCGCATAAAAAACATGTAATCTGCGAAAAACCGCTGGCCTCGAATATTCAGGAAGTGGAAGCCGCCATTGCGCTGGCGCGGGAAAATCAGGTGGTGCTTTTCGAAGCGTTTAAAACCGCCAGCCTGCCCAATTTCCTGCTGTTACAGCAGTCTTTGCCGAAAATTGGCAAAGTACGCAAAGCCTTTATTAACTACTGCCAGTATTCCTCGCGCTACCAGCGTTATCTGGACGGCGAAAACCCGAATACCTTTAATCCGGCCTTCTCTAACGGCTCGATTATGGACATCGGCTTTTACTGTCTCGCCTCTGCCGTGGCGCTGTGGGGTGAGCCGCACGGCGTGACGGCACAGGCCAGCCTGCTGGAGAGCGGCGTGGATGCGCACGGCCTGGTTGTGCTTGATTACGGCGATTTCAGCGTGACGCTGCAGCATTCTAAGGTGAGTGATTCCGTACTACCGAGCGAAATTCAGGGCGAAGCTGGCTCGCTGGTGATTGAGAAAATCTCCGAGTGCCAAAAAGTCAGCTTTGTACCGCGCGGGGGGAAACCGCAGGAGCTGACGCAGCCTCAGCATATTAACACTATGCTCTATGAGGCAGAGGTCTTCGCGCGCCTGGTTGAAAATAACGAAGTGAACCACCCGGGGCTTGCAGTAAGTCGTACCACGGCGAAGCTGCAGACGGAAATCCGTCGGCAAACGGGCGTGGTATTCCCGGCAGATGGCGTGAACGCGGAAATGACCGCGTAAAGCTGTGTAATGAAATCGGTCAGGGCATTGACGAAATAGCTGGCCTGACATATTTTGTTACCTGCAAAGGGGAGTAACTTCATTGCCGGTGGGTCGTCATTACGATGCGTGCAATATCGCATCCGGTCGCCGGGCAACGCGTAAAGCAGCTAAGCGTGCTTTATGGGTTGTAAGTGAGACCTTGCCGGAAGGCGAGGTCCCTGCATATAAAACGCAACGGCTATCGTCTTCTGACCATGGCCGTTTTTGTTTTTTTATGTGTAAGGAAAATTATATGCATTCTGTCGGCACTCCTATGCTGTGGGGCGGATTCGCGGTTGTCGTGCTAATCATGCTGGCGATCGACCTCTTTTTGCAGGGCCGTCGCGGTGAACATGGCATGTCCATCAAGCAAGCTGCCGTCTGGTCGCTGGTGTGGGTCTCTCTTTCGCTGCTCTTCTGTGCTGCCTTCTGGTGGTATCTTGCGTCAACCGAGGGCCGCGCGGTCGCCGATCCTCAGGCACTCGCCTTCCTGACCGGTTATCTCATTGAAAAAGCGCTGGCGGTGGATAACGTCTTCGTCTGGCTTATGCTGTTCAGCTATTTTGCGGTTCCTGCTGCCCTCCAGCGTCGCGTGCTGGTATACGGCGTGCTGGGCGCGATTATCCTGCGTACCATCATGATTTTCGCCGGCAGCTGGCTGATTACCCAGTTCGAATGGCTGCTGTATGTCTTTGGCGCGTTCCTGCTGTTCACCGGTGTCAAAATGGCGCTGGCAAAAGAGGATGGCTCCGCCATTGGCGATCGTCCGCTGGTGAAGTGGATCCGAGGTCATCTGCGTATGACCGATAAAATCGAAACTGAACACTTCTTCGTGCGCAAGAACGGCCTGCTGTTCGCCACCCCGCTGCTGCTGGTGCTGATTCTGGTAGAGCTGAGCGACGTCATTTTTGCGGTAGACAGCATTCCGGCTATCTTCGCGGTGACCACCGACCCGTTCATCGTCCTGACCTCTAACCTGTTCGCTATCCTGGGCCTGCGTGCGATGTACTTCCTGCTGGCAGGAGCGGCGGAACGCTTCTCCATGCTGAAATACGGCCTGTCGGTGATTCTGGTGTTTATTGGTATCAAGATGCTGATTGTCGACTTCTACCACATTCCGATCGCGATTTCGCTCGGCGTGGTATTCGGGATTCTGATCGTGACACTGCTGATCAATACCTGGGTCAACCGCCAGCACGATAAGAAGCAACACGTGGAATAACCCGTTCGCCCGGCGGCGCAGACGACGCCGGGCTGAACCTTCTGCGGGGGGCGTATGGCGCCACCCCGCATTATTGTAACGAATTAGTTAAAAATTATGACGCAACACGTAAAATCCAGCATTTTACGCTTCCCTCCGCATGCGCTTTCCCTATACTCATCCAGGCAAACATCTACTTACATCCGGACATAAATGTGACTTAGAGCACATCCAGGATGGAACGCAATTTCACTTAGGAATTTTGTATGAGCACACACTCCAATGGTCTTCTTGCGCGCCTGGCGCAGGGCAGTCTTGTTAAACAAATCCTGGTAGGGCTGGTACTGGGTATCTTGCTGGCGCTGGTGTCAAAACCCGCTGCGATCGCCACGGGTCTTCTGGGCACGTTGTTCGTGGGCGCGCTGAAAGCCGTCGCGCCGATCCTGGTGTTAATGCTGGTGATGGCGTCGATTGCGAACCATCAGCACGGCCAGAAAACCAACATCCGCCCTATTCTGTTCCTTTACCTGCTGGGAACATTTTCTGCCGCGCTGACCGCGGTGGTGTTCAGTTTCCTGTTCCCCTCCACGCTGCATCTGACCAGCGCGGCGGGCGATATCACGCCGCCATCCGGTATTGTGGAAGTGTTACGTGGCCTGCTGATGAGCATGGTTTCAAACCCTATTGATGCGCTGCTTAACGCGAACTATATCGGCATTCTGGTTTGGGCGGTTGGCCTGGGCTTTGCGCTGCGTCACGGTAATGAAACAACGAAAAACCTGGTCAACGATGTCTCAAACGCCGTGACCTTTATGGTGAAAATCGTGATTCGCTTTGCGCCAATCGGTATCTTCGGCCTGGTCTCCTCTACCCTGGCAACCACGGGTTTCGAGACGCTTTGGGGCTACGCCCAACTGCTGATCGTGCTGATTGGTTGTATGCTGCTGGTGGCGCTGGTGATTAACCCGCTGCTGGTCTTCTGGCAGATCCGTCGCAACCCGTATCCGCTGGTTCTCACCTGCCTGCGCGAGAGCGGTGTGTATGCATTCTTTACCCGCAGCTCAGCGGCGAATATTCCGGTGAATATGGCGCTGGCCGAAAAGCTGAATCTGGATCGTGACACCTACTCGGTCTCCATTCCGCTGGGCGCAACCGTCAACATGGCTGGCGCGGCCATCACCATTACGGTGCTGACGCTGGCGGCGGTTCATACGCTGGGTATCCCGGTTGACCTGCCAACGGCCCTGTTGCTGAGCGTAGTGGCATCGCTGTGCGCCTGCGGCGCCTCGGGTGTAGCGGGAGGCTCGCTGCTGCTGATTCCGCTGGCATGTAATATGTTCGGCATCCCGAATGAGATCGCCATGCAGGTTGTGGCCGTCGGCTTTATTATCGGCGTATTGCAGGACTCCTGCGAAACCGCGTTGAACTCCTCAACCGACGTGCTGTTCACCGCCGCCGCCTGCCAGGCAGAAGACGCGCGTTTAGCGAAGAACGCTCTGCGCAGTTAAAAAATGCCCGAGGGCAAAGGTAAAAGCAAAAGCAAAACGGCAACCTTAGGTTGCCGTTTTTAATATTAACGCCCTTTCCCGCAGGAGAGCACTGACTACAGGGTCACACCACTCTTAAAGATGGCCAGCTCGCGGAAGTCGTTCTTCTCGTTACAGGTCTGCTTACCGTTAGCAAACTCAACGATGGTATCCACGAATTCATTCAACAGTTGCGGCATCGCTTTACCGTGGATCAACTGTCCGGCATCGAAATCAATCCAGTGCTTTTTCTTCGCCGCCAGTTCGCTGTTGGTGGCAATCTTCACCGTGGGGACAAAACCGCCATACGGCGTACCGCGACCGGTGCTGAACAGCACCATATGACACCCGGCGCCCGCCAGGGCGCTGGTCGCGACGGCGTCGTTACCCGGTGCACTCAGTAAATTCAGGCCCGGTGTTTTCAGACGCTCGCCATAGCGCAGTACATCCACCACCTGGCTGGCACCCGCTTTCTGGGTACAGCCAAGGGACTTCTCTTCCAGTGTTGTGATCCCGCCCGCTTTGTTGCCCGGCGATGGGTTCTCATAAATCGGCTGGTTATGGGCGATGAAATACTGTTTGAAGTCGTTCACCATGGTGACGGTTTTTTCAAACGTCTCTTCGTCGCGGCAGTGGCTCATCAGAATACGTTCTGCACCGAACATTTCGGGCACTTCTGTCAGCACGGTCGTGCCGCCATTGGCGATCATATAATCTGAGAATCGGCCCAGCATCGGATTAGCCGTGATACCGGAAAGGCCATCTGACCCGCCACACTCAAGACCAAATTTCAGCTCACTCAGCTTGCCGGGTTCGCGCTGGTCATGACGCATCACGTCATACAGCTGGTGAAGCTGCTCCAGGCCCGCTTCCACTTCGTCATCCTGGTGCTGGCACACCATAAAGTGCACGCGCTCGGGATCAAAATCACCCAGCGTTTCGCGGAAGGCATCCACCTGGTTGTTTTCACATCCAAGGCCAATGACCAGCACCGCACCTGCGTTGGGGTGGCGCACCATGTTTTGCAACATGGTGCGGGTGTTAATATGATCATCGCCTAACTGCGAGCAGCCATAGGTGTGGCTGAAAAGGAACACGCCATCGGTTCCTTCTGCATTGTTCGTCTCTTTCAGAAAACGATTCTGAATCTGACGTGCGATCCCATTCACGCAGCCCACGGTAGGCAGGATCCACAGTTCGTTGCGGATCCCCACCTCCCCCGTTGCGCGACGGTAGATCTGGACGTCGCGATCCTCTGCCTGCCCTTCTTCGGCCTGGAAATCAGGTTGATAGCTGTACTCGTCCAGATCGCTGAGATTGGTGCGGGTATTGTGGGAATGAATATATTCACCCGGCGCGATATCCGCCAGCGCATGACCAATGGGCAACCCGTATTTCACGACGTTTTCCCCTTTCGCAATAGGGGTTAACGCAAACTTATGCCCGCGGCCAACCGGCTGGCGTAAGGTGACGGACTGCGTGTCGAAAGTCACTTCGGTGCCTTCGGCCAGATCCGCCAGCGCTGCCGCAACGTTATCCAGCGAATGGATCTTGATGTATTGCATATCAACCTCAAACGGCCTTAGTTCAGTTCAATGGCGAAGTAGTCACGCGCATTGTTAAAGCAGATGTTTTTCACCATTTCGCCCAGCAGCTGAATATCCGCTGGCGCTTCGCCCGCAGCCACCCAGCGACCAATCATCTGGCACAGAATGCGGCGGAAATATTCATGGCGAGTATAAGAAAGGAAGCTACGGCTGTCGGTCAGCATGCCCACAAAGCGGCTTAACAGGCCCAGCTGTGCCAGCTGTGTCATCTGACGTTCCATACCGTCTTTCTGATCGTTGAACCACCAGCCAGAACCAAACTGCATTTTGCCTGGCATACCTTCGCCCTGGAAGTTGCCGATCATGGTGCCCAGCACTTCGTTATCGCGTGGGTTCAGGCAATAGAGGATGGTTTTTGGCAACAGGTTTTGTTCGTTCTGTTTGCTCAGCAGTTTAGACAGCTCTTCTGCCATCGGACGGTCATTGATGGAGTCAAAACCAACATCCGCGCCCAGCAGTTTGAACTGACGCAGGTTGTTATTTCTCAGCGCACCGATGTGGTATTGCTGTACCCATTCGCGACGGGCGTATTCTGCACCGAGGAAGACCAGCACGGCGGTTTTAAACTGCGCCACTTCGTGCTCGCTCAGGGATTCCCCCGCCAGACGACGCGCCAGAATGCTGTCGAGTTCGGCTTCGTTTGATTCTGCAAAGAGCACCACATCCAGCGCGTGGTCAGACACTTTACAGCCGTGTGCCGCGAAGTGGTCCAGACGTTTGGTCAGCGCGGTTTGCAGATCGGCAAAGCGACGAATATCGGTATCAGAGACTTCGGCCAGCTTCGCCATGTAATCGCTGAAGGTCGCCTGCTCAATGTTGAACGCCTTATCCGGACGCCAGCTTGGCAATACTTTGACATCGAAGGTGCTGTCTTTCGCGACGGTGGCATGATGCTCCAGCGAATCGATTGGATCGTCCGTGGTGCCGACCATTTTCACATTCATCTGCTTCATGATGCCGCGTGCGGAGAAGTCATCCTGTGCCAGCAATGCGTTGCATTGATCCCAGATGTCGTCTGCGGTAGCAGGTGAAAGCAGTTTGCCGGTGATACCAAATGGACGACGCAGCTCAAGGTGCGTCCAGTGATACAGCGGATTGCCGATAGTGTGCGGAACCGTTGCCGCCCAGGCGTCAAATTTTTCACGATCGCTCGCATCACCGGTACACAGGCGCTCGGCTACGCCGTTGGTGCGCATAGCACGCCATTTGTAATGGTCACCTTTCAGCCAGATGTCATACAGGTTTTTGAAACGATAATTTTCGGCAACCTGCTGCGGCGGCAGGTGGCAGTGGTAGTCGAAAATCGGCTGATCTTTTGCGTAGTCGTGGTAAAGACGGCGGGCAAATTCGGTATCTAACAGGAAATCGTCGGTCATAAACGGCGTCATTATCGTCTTCCTCTGTAACGAGAGCGTCAGAAAGCTAAAGCATATGTTCAGATGCTGCAAAGTTATCACACCAATTTCCAGCGTCAGTAGTTTTTTTCGTGAGTTAGATCAATAAACGTCGACAAATTAATTACCCTAAAAGGAGTAAACCCTCGCGCAAGCCGCGCCAGCTCTGGCTTCCCCTGCGGTTAATAATGACCACACAAAGATTCACACTTTTGTGATGTCACTCACCTTTTAAAGTTGTATGACAAGTTATCTTTTCGCCGTCGCAACATATAAGCCGACGGAATGCGTTACCGGTGTTTAATCATCGGAATTAGCGGTACGGATACCGACTTATGCACGATTACAACTGGCAAGGTTCGGGCCGTTCCGGGAATTGTTTCCCGTTACGCCCTCCCGTTACAAGACAGCTCCCGGCAACGGTCGAGTTGTTACCGTGCCCCGGCGCGGCATTAATATAACGATGAGGTTTTACATGCGTAAAATTAAAGGGTTACGTTGGTACATGATTGCACTGGTGACGATGGGCACCGTGCTGGGTTACCTGACGCGTAACACCATAGCGGCGGCGGCGCCAACGCTTATGGAAGAGCTGCATATTTCCACGCAGCAATACTCTTATATCATCGCGGCCTATTCCGCGGCTTATACCATCATGCAGCCTGTTGCGGGTTATCTGCTGGACGTGCTGGGCACCAAAGTGGGCTACGCCTTCTTCGCGGTCACCTGGGCAATCTTCTGCGGCGCAACGGCGTTGGCAGGAAGCTGGGGTGGGCTGGCGCTGGCGCGCGGTGCGGTCGGTGCGGCAGAAGCCGCTATGATCCCAGCGGGCCTGAAGGCTAGCTCCGAGTGGTTCCCGGCGAAAGAGCGCTCCATTGCGGTGGGCTACTTCAACGTGGGTTCATCCATTGGTGCCATGATTGCACCGCCACTGGTGGTGTGGGCGATTGTGATGCACAGCTGGCAGCTGGCGTTCATTATCTCCGGCGTGCTGAGCTTTGCGTGGGCGATGGCCTGGCTGATTTTCTATAAACATCCTCGCGATCAGAAAAAACTCTCTGATGAGGAACGTGCTTACATCATTGGCGGTCAGGAGTCTCAGCACCAGACCAACAACGGCAAAAAAATGTCGGTTATTCAGATTCTGGGCACCCGTCAGTTCTGGGGTATCGCACTGCCACGTTTCCTGGCAGAGCCAGCCTGGGGGACCTTCAACGCCTGGATCCCGCTGTTCATGTTTAAAGTGTATGGCTTTAACCTGAAAGAGATTGCGATGTTCGCCTGGATGCCGATGCTCTTTGCTGACCTGGGCTGTATCGTTGGCGGCTATCTGCCACCGCTGTTCCAGCGCTGGTTTGGCGTGAACCTGATTGTCTCACGTAAAATGGTGGTGACCATGGGCGCACTGCTGATGATTGGCCCGGGTATGATTGGTCTGTTCACCAGCCCGTATGTCGCCATCGGCCTGCTGTGTATCGGTGGCTTTGCTCACCAGTCTCTGTCCGGTGCGCTGATTACCCTTTCTTCTGACGTCTTTGGACGTAACGAAGTGGCAACGGCCAACGGCCTGACCGGTATGGCCGCCTGGACCGCCAGTACCATGTTTGCACTGGTGGTCGGTGCGCTGGCAGATACCATCGGCTTTAGCCCGCTGTTCGCTGTACTGGCTATCTTCGACCTGCTGGGTGCCGTAGTGATCTGGACGGTGCTGAAAAGCAAATCGGCGGAAGAGTTACAGAAAGAGTCCCTTGGGGGACCCGCCACCCAAAGTTAGCGTATAGCCTCATATCACAGAAGCCGCCTGCGGGCGGCTTTTTTCATGGCGAAATCTGGAGACTGGCGTGCAAAAGTGGTATAACAAATCATCCGCCGTACCCTGCCTGGAGCGCATATGGAAATCACCGAACCCCGCCGCCTATATCAGCAGCTCGCTGCTGAGCTGAAAGATCGCATTGAGCAAGGCGTTTACCTTGTCGGTGATAAATTACCGGCCGAACGTTTTATTGCCGATGAAAAGAGCGTCAGCCGCACCGTGGTTCGTGAAGCCATTATTATGCTTGAAGTGGAAGGCTACGTAGAAGTCCGTAAAGGCTCCGGTATCCACGTTATCTCCAGCCTGCCAAAACACTCCCCGGTACCGGATGAAAGTTTAGAGTTTGCCAGCTATGGTCCTTTCGAACTGCTTCAGGCGCGCCAGCTGATTGAAAGCAATATCGCTGAGTTCGCCGCGACCCAGGTAACGAAACAAGACATCATGAAGCTGATGGAAATTCAGGATAACGCGCGTAAAGAGAAATGCTTTCGCGATTCCGAATGGGATTTACAGTTCCATGTGCAGGTGGCGTTAGCCACCCAAAACACGGCGCTGGCCGCCATTGTTGAAAAAATGTGGACTCAGCGTGTTCATAACCCGTACTGGAAGAAACTGCACGATCATATTGATTTGCGCACCGTAGATAACTGGTGTGACGATCATGACCAAATTCTTAAAGCGCTGATTCGTAAAGACCCGCACGCGGCAAAACTGGCGATGTGGCAGCATCTTGAAAACACCAAGCTGATGCTGTTTAACGAAACCAGCGACGACTTCGAATTTAACGCCGACCGCTATCTTTTTGCCGATAATCCGGTGGTTCATCTCGATACCGCGGCCAGTCAGGCAAAATAGTTTTCCTTTTTGCTGGCAGGCGCTTCGCTGCGCCTTCCGGCTGAAAGAGGTAAGCAAAATACATATAGTGTCAGCCTGTGTAAATCCCCTCGCCTCCTCTCTGTTTCATAGTCCAAAATCATTTTTCCGGCGTGCAGTAAATACTGTGACGCAATACGTTGGGCTTTGTTACAATTGGATTCAAATTGCCGTTGTTTAGAAGTTAGTGCTTGCTTACCCCGCCATTTAACAGGGAACAGTTCTGGCCACCACCATGTGTCCGCGAGCGACCATAATGAAATCATAACAATGTCGCCGTGCTGTTTACCCCGGAAAACAGGCATGACGTTAACCGATTTCCAGGAACACTGAATGGAACTTTTGACCCAATTACTGAATGCCCTGTGGGCTCAGGATTTTGAAACGCTGGCCAATCCATCCATGATTGGTATGCTCTATTTCGTCTTATTTATGATTCTGTTCCTTGAGAATGGATTACTTCCCGCCGCCTTCCTCCCTGGCGATAGTTTGTTGGTTCTGGTGGGTGTTCTCTGTGCGAAAGGGGCGATGGCCTTTCCCCAGACGGTCCTTCTTCTGACCATTGCCGCCAGCCTGGGCTGCTGGGTGAGCTATATACAGGGACGGTGGCTTGGCAATACGCGGATCGTCCAGAACTGGCTCTCTCATCTGCCGGCACATTACCATCAGCGTGCCCATCATCTGTTTCATAAACACGGGCTGTCGGCCCTCCTGCTGGGGCGCTTTATCGCCTTTGTGCGGACATTACTGCCGACCATCGCGGGTCTTTCCGGCTTAAGCAGCACGCGTTTTCAGTTCTTCAACTGGATGAGTGGCCTGCTGTGGGTGCTTATTTTGACCACGCTGGGCTATCTGCTGGGCAAAACACCGGTGTTCCTCAAGTATGAAGATCAGCTGATGTCCTGCCTGATGTTGCTTCCGGTGGTGCTGCTGGTATTTGGCTTGATCGGCTCTCTGTATGTGCTCTGGAAAAAGAAATACGGAGCCAAAGGCTAACATGGCGATCTCACCCCACTCCCTGCGCCGCCTCTCATTTGCCATGGCTGCGCTGATGCTATTAAGCGTCATGATTCTGGTCTGGGCTGCGGTTCAGCATCAGGAGTCTACGCTGGCTATTCGCCCTGTGAACCAGGGGGCCAGCGTGCCGGACGGGTTTTCTGTCTGGCACCATCTCGACGCCAACGGCATCCGGTTTAAAAGCATTACCCCGCAAAACGATGTTCTGCTGATCAAATTTGATTCCAGCGCGCAAAGTCTTGCGGCAAAAGAGGTGCTCGACAGAACGCTGCCGCGCGGTTATATCATTGCCTTACAGGACGATGACAGCCGCACCTCTGCGTGGTTAACCCGCCTGCGCGATACCTCTCACCGGTTTGGTTAATTACGAGGATTCTGAATCTTTTCACTTACTTTGGTGATAACGCCGTTTACTTACTATGCTTAAGTACGCGGAGCACCCCATAGATGTTCTCCGCTTGAATCTGGAAAACGGTCACACCTTCGGGTAAGCCGTAAAACAATGGAAGGTTTCTATAATGAAATACCGCATCACTCTGGCACTAGCCCTTTTTTCAATCAGCACGGCCTCTTTTGCTAACACCTTGTGTCAGGAGAAGGAGCAGGAAATTCAGCGCGAAATCAGTTATGCCGAAAAGCATAACAACCAGAACCGTATCGACGGTCTGAAAAAAGCGTTGAGCGAAGTGAAAGCCAACTGCTCAGACAGTAAGCTGCGTGCTGACCATCAGAAAAAAATCGCGGAACAAAAGGACGAGATAGCGGAACGCCGTCAGGACCTTAAAGAAGCGAAAGAGAAAGGTGATGCGGATAAGATTGCCAGGCGCGAGAAGAAACTGAAAGAGGCACAGGAAGATCTGAAAGCGCTGGAAGCTCGCGAATATTGAGTTAACGGAAATCTCACAGGAGAAAATCATGTCTAAAGATACCACCTCAGAACATCTGCGCGCTGAATTGAAATCACTGGCGGATACCCTGGAAGAGGTGCTGAACTCCTCATCCGATAAATCGAAAGAAGAGTTGAGCAAACTGCGTAGCAAAGCAGAGAGCGCGTTGAAAGAGAGTCGCTATCGTCTGGGTGAAACCGGCGATGCGCTGGCGAAGCAAACGCGCGAAGCGGCCGCTCGTGCCGACGAATATGTTCGCGATAACCCGTGGACTGGCGTTGGCATCGGTGCCGCAGTCGGTGTGGTTCTGGGCGTTCTTCTGACGCGTCGTTGATTATGGAAGATCCTCGTTACGCACAAGGGCCTGCTAAAAACGTCCTCGGCATCGGTCAGCGAATTTTAACCACGCTGGTGGGTATTGCCGAAACGCGTGTACGTCTGGCGGTCATTGAACTGGAAGAAGAGAAAGCGAACCTCTTCCAGATGCTGTTGATGCTGGGGCTGACCATGCTCTTTGCCGCGTTTGGTTTAATGAGCCTGATGGTATTAATCATTTGGGCCATTGATCCACAGTATCGACTGAATGCGATGATCGCCACTACCGTTGTCCTGCTGGTTGCCGCATTAATAGGCGGTATCTGGACGTTGCGTAAAGCGCGTCAGTCCACGTTTTTGCGCCACACCCGGCAGGAGCTCGCTAACGATCGTTCCTTGCTGGAGGATGACAAGTCGTGAGCAGCAAAACTGAACGTCTGAAGCGTAAAGCGTATCTGCTCAGTGAGATCCAGCAGCAGCGGCTGGATCTGTCTGCCTGCCGTCGTGACTGGCTGGAGGTGACCCACGCTTACGATCGCGGCTGGAGCACTTTGCTGAGCTTGCGTTCCTGGGCACTGGTGGGAAGCAGCGTGATGGCGATCTGGTCTGTTCGCCATCCCAGCATGCTGGTTCGCTGGGCACGCCGTGGTTTTGGCGTGTGGAGCGCCTGGCGTCTGGTCAAAACCACGTTACGCCAGCAGCAGTTACGTTAGTCTGCCTGAAGTTGCCGGGTGGCGTTCCGCTTACCCGGCAAATTCATTCCTCTCTCGCTTACTCAATATCTTTGATAAAGATTGACAGTTTTCCTAGCTAACAATTGTCATTCGACCCGTTTACACTCCTCTCCATCGACAGCAAATACGCGGTATCCCCCCGGATTTGCACACAAAAAATAATCAGCAGCCATTGTGGTTCCCTGGAGAGTAAAATGAAAAAATTAGAAGATGTTGGTGTACTGGTCGCGCGCATTTTGATGCCAATTCTGTTTATCACCGCAGGCTGGGGCAAAATCACCGGCTACGCAGGTACCCAGCAATATATGGAAGCGATGGGCGTTCCGGGGTTCCTGTTACCGCTGACCATTCTTCTTGAATTCGGCGGCGGTCTGGCGATTCTGTTTGGCTTCCTGACCCGTACCACCGCACTGTTTACCGCAGGCTTCACCCTGCTGACCGCCTTTATCTTCCACAGCAACTTTGCGGAAGGCATGAACTCCCTGATGTTCATGAAAAACCTGACTATCGCAGGCGGTTTCCTGCTTCTGGCCATCACCGGTCCAGGCGCATACAGCATTGACCGCGTGCTGAATAAGAAGTGGTAATCACGCTATACTGATTGAACAAAGCGAGGAGATATCTCCTCGCTTTTGCTTTCCAGAGGAGGAAAAAATGGGACAACTCGTTGACGGCGTCTGGCAAGATACCTGGTATGACACCAAATCCACTGGAGGACGCTTCAAGCGTTCCGTTTCGGCTTTCCGAAACTGGCTCACCGCAGACGGTGGCCCGGGGCCGGGTGGCGAAGAGGGTTTTGCCGCGGAGAAAGACCGCTATCATTTGTACGTTTCTCTCGCCTGTCCGTGGGCACATCGCACATTGATCGTTCGCAAGCTGAAAGGCCTTGAATCGCTGCTTCCTGTCTCTGTCGTCAATCCGCTCATGCTGGAAAACGGCTGGACTTTTGACAGCGATTTCCCGGCCGCCACCGGTGACGCTCTGTATCACCACGATTTTATGTATCAGCTCTATCTTCGTGCCGATCCGCATTACACTGGCCGCGTGACCGTGCCCGTTCTTTGGGATAAGAAAAATCAGACCATCGTCAGCAATGAATCAGCGGAAATCATCCGCATGTTCAACACGGCATTTGATGCGCTTGGCGCGCGTGCCGGCGATTATTATCCGGTCGAGTTGCGCGACAAAATTGATGAGCTGAACAGCTGGATTTACGACAACGTGAATAACGGCGTATACAAAGCCGGGTTTGCCACCAGCCAGGAAGCGTATGACGAAGCGGTGACGAAGGTCTTCGAGTCGCTGGAACGTCTGGAGCAGCTCCTTGGCCAGCATCGCTATCTGACCGGCGACCGCCTGACTGAAGCGGATATTCGCCTGTGGACGACGCTGGTGCGCTTTGACCCGGTGTATGTGACCCACTTTAAGTGCGATAAACATCGCATCAGCGATTATCTCAACCTCTCCGGCTTCCTGCGCGATCTCTACCAGATGCCGGGAATTGCTGAAACGGTCGATTTCGATCATATTCGCACCCACTATTATCGCAGCCATAAAACGATTAACCCGACGGGGATTATTTCCATTGGCCCGTGGCAAGATCTCGACGAACCGCACGGTCGCGACGTTCGTTTCGGCTAAATATTCAGGGTATCAATCTTTATCCTCAATAATTCGAGCGGCATCCCTCCCCTGTAGCGTACTGAGTACGCTCCAGGGGTAAGCGAGCCAGGCCCGCGCGAAGGCAATGTAAATTATGGCGGGGAAATGCCCTTTTTTAATTCATAATCTACAGCTATCCTTACCTTGATTACTTAAAAAACAAGTGATTGACTGATTATCGAGGCAAGGGAAATGGACTGGTATTTAAAAGTACTAAAAAACTACGTTGGATTTGGTGGCCGCGCCCGTCGCAAAGAGTACTGGATGTTTATTCTGGTGAACTTCATCCTGGCGATGGTGCTGGGGATTGTCGACAAAATTCTCGGCTGGGAGCGCGCAGGCGGCGAAGGTATTCTCACGACAATCTACGCGATACTTGTCTTTCTGCCTTCATGGGCGGTGGTATTCCGTCGACTGCATGATACCGATCGCTCGGCGTGGTGGTTATTGCTTCTGCTGATCCCGGTGATCGGCTGGCTGGTGATCCTGATCTTCAACTGCCAGAACGGCACGCCTGGCGACAACCGTTTTGGACCCGATCCTAAAATAAAAGATTATTGATCCCCTCTGCGGTGTCGCAAGAAAGTAACGTTCAAAAAAGTGTTCGTTATTCTTAAACTTGCTTCACCGTTCTTCGCCTGTATTTTACTGCCACCTATAATACTGTTCGCTCAATGAAAGAGCGGATTAAATGTCTAAGGACAGGTGTTATGGATTGGTATTTGAAGGTATTAAATAATTATTTTGGTTTTAATGGACGCGCGCGTCGTAAAGAGTACTGGATGTTCTTCCTGATCAATACGTTGATATCGCTGGCGCTTTCAGGAGCCGTCGTTATGTTAGATGTGTGGATTCTGGGTTTTATTCCCTTCCTGTATTATTTCGCGACGTTTATCCCTACCTGGGCGGTCACCTTCCGTCGTTTACATGATACCGAACGTTCCGCATGGTGGCTGTTACTTATCGTGATCCCTGTTATTGGCCCTCTGGTTCTGCTGTGTTTCCTCTGTGAACAAGGGACCGTAGGCGACAACCGTTTCGGGGCCAACCCCAAACTGAATACCTAATTTATCGCCCGGTGACGAAAAGCGACCGGGCAACGTTTTTATTTGTGGGCAAATAATTTTGGTATTTCGCGCAGACACCAGGATTTGGCTTCTCCCATACTGTCACGACGCCACGCCATAATAATGTCCACTTCGCTGGTATATTCCGGGCTGACTACGCGCAGGCGTCCCTCAGCAATATCTTTCTCCACGAAAGGATAAGGCATTGTTGCCACGCCAAGTCCTGCCAGCAGGGCCTGACGTTTATCTTCCAGTGAGGTCACCGTCAGACGCGGCTGTTTATCCAGCAGCTGAACCGTTAATACCGGGCGCTCACGCGCGGTATCCGCCACGGCCACGCCGCGGTACTTCACACGTGTTACTTCGGATAACGGCTCCGGCTCCTGGTGAATCGGATGATCCGGTGCCGCCACGTAGACGTTCATCACGCTGTAGAGTTTTTTCGAGTTGATCTCCGAAGAGGAACGGAAGTGCATATCCGGCGCAATAACGATATCGGCCCGGCCCGTTTCCAGACGTTCCCACGCCCCCGCCAGCACCTCTGTGATGACCGAAAGCTGCGTATTGGCTTTGGCAGCCAGACGATCCACCAGCGGGAAAAGCGCCACCGTGGGAACCAGCGCTTCAGTGACCAGCGTCAGATGGGTCTCCCAACCGCGGGCTAAGGCTTCCGCATCCGTAGTGAGCTTGTCTGCCGCTTCCAGCAGGACACGACCGCGCTCAAGCAGCATACGGCCCACGTTGGTGAACTTGGTTCGGTGACCGGAACGGTCGAAGAGCACCACATCCAGCTCTTCTTCTAATTTTTGCATGGTGTAGCTCAGCGCGGACGGCACGCGCCCCAGCTCATCAGCCGCCGCAGCAAAGCTGCCCCGCCTGTCGATGGCGTCCATTACGCGCAGCGCCTCAAGCGTCAATGCTCTCTCTTTAGCCATTTCGTTCTCATTCAGGAAATTTGAACATACCGGGCAGAATATCTGGCTAACAATGAAGCGTCCATACCTTTACCATTGTTTTAGTGTAAAGAGAGGTGAGTTTTATGATTACGACAAGAACAGCAAAACAGTGCGGACAAGCCGATTTCGGTTGGCTGCAGGCTCGCTACACCTTCTCCTTCGGACATTATTTTGACCCAAAACTGCTCGGTTACGCCTCACTGCGCGTGCTCAATCAGGAAGTGCTCGCGCCGGGCGCTTCCTTCCAGCCGCGCACGTATCCGAAAGTGGATATCCTGAATCTGATCCTGGAAGGCGAAGCAGAATACCGCGACAGCGAGGGCAATCATGTCCAGGCGAAGGCAGGCGAAGCGTTGCTTATCTCAACGCAACCAGGCATCAGCTATAGCGAACATAATCTCAGCAAAGATAAGACGCTGACCCGCATGCAGCTGTGGCTGGATGCCTGCCCACAGCGCGAAAATCCGCTGGTGCAAAAGATTACCCTTGAGGGAGGCCAGCAACAGCTGATCGCCTCACCGGAGGGCAGTCAGGAGAGTTTGCAACTGCGCCAGCAGGCGTGGGTACATCATATCGACCTGAAAAAAGGCGAGCAGGCCAGCTTCCAGCTTCACGGCCCGCGAGCTTACCTGCAGTCGATTCATGGCACCGTACATGCGTTAACGCACGCGGAAGAGAAAGAAGCGCTCACCTGCGGTGACGGGGCGTTTATTCGTGATGAAGCGAATATTACGCTGGTCGCCGATACCCCGCTGCGCGCGCTGTTGATTGATTTACCCGTGTGATCGTCCCCTCTCCCACTAAAGGAGAGGGAAACGGTTAGATCTTATTCGCCATAATCTCGATGATCTGCCGATCAGTCGCTTGCATTGATCGACATGCCAGCGCACACAGGTTGGCAATGGAGTGTTCCACATCGTGAGCGACGATGCCTTCATTGCCGGTGACCGCCGTATTCTCCAGCGCCATCATCACCGCTTTCCACGCGCTGCTGACGCTGGTGGATACCTTCATCGCGCAGCTGTTCGACGCGCCATCGCAGATCATTCCACTGACATCGCCAATCATGCTGCTTATCGCCATGGCGATAGCCTGATAGCGCCCGTCCAGAAGCCAGGCCATCCCTGCCGCCGCGCCCATAGCGGCCGTTGTGGCCGCGCAAAGTGCGGACAAACGCGGAAGCTGGTAATGGATATAGATGGCTGCGAGATGCGACAGCATCAGCGCACGGGCTAACTTTTCTTCGTCGGCCTTCAGGTGTTCTGCCACCACCAGAACCGGCATCGTGGCCGTAATGCCCTGGTTACCCGACCCTGAATTACTCATCGCGGGCAGCGTTGCGCCCCCCATTCTGGCATCCGACGCGGCGCTGGTGCGAATCACAATCGACGAACCCACATCCTCAGCGATAAAACCACGCTGCTGCTGATGACGTAATGTCGCGCCGATATGCAGCCCCCATTTGCCGGACAACCCCTCGTGAGAAAGCCGGTCATTCAGATGCGCGGCCTCAAGAATAAAGCGGATGGCCGGGAACGGGACCTGCTCAACAAATTCCAGGATCTCCGCAAGCGTGGTGTCGGCGAGCACGGCGAGCGGATCGGCTGAACCGCTTTGCTGCTGCTCATCGAGGGTAAAACAGGTTTCCCCCTGACAGACAATCTGCACCACGCGGGTATGGCCCCCGGCAATGGTCACGGTCGCAGATTCATTGCCTGCAAAGACACAGGCCCGCGAGTAGAGAATGTCCTCACAGGATTCCTGTAGTTTCACCTGGACTTTTCCTGCTTCAAGCAAGGCTTTTGCCCGGGCGATAGCGTCATCAGACGCTGCTTTCAGTACCTCCAGTCCACCCTGCGCATTTCCCCCGATAGCGCCCAGCGCGGCTGCAATGGGCAGCCCGACCATGCCGGTGCCGGGCACCGTCACGCCTAAACCATTTTTCATCAGGTTAGGCGAAACCCAGGCCTCGATGTGCGTGACGTCGCCGGATAAGCGTGAGGCGGCCATCGCACAGGCCAGCGCCAGCGAAATGGGTTCTGTACAGCCTAATGCCGGTTTGACTTCTTCCTGTACAGCATGAATAAACTGCGTCCATTTAGGATTGATTTGCTCAGACATCGTGACAACCTTATTAACACCTCAGGAGAACGCGAGGAAAGGAGAAACACACAGCAGCAGCCCGGTGATAATAATGATCACCAGCGATACGCCTTTATATTTGTGCAGCGCCGGGACTTTGTAGACCAGCCACGCAGGAATTAAACATCCCACCATGCCGAAAATCGGGCTACAGATGGAGGTGAAACTGAGAACCGGGGCATTTAAAACGATGGCGCTCCAGGCCAGCAAAATGGCGAAAAGCATAATGCCGCGCTGAACGCTGCGTTCATTAATTTTGTCCGCAGGCATTTTACGGCGCAGAATATTCATTACGATGCCCTGCGTCGCTTCACGAAAGCCCAGATAGACGCCAAAGAAGGCGGTCATGACCGCAAAAATATTCAGGATCACGCTGACGATTTTCACCCAGCCCGCGCCGTCACCGCTAATAAATTGCGCTGCAATCGCCAGAGCGGAGATATTTTGCTCGTAGGCTTTTACCGCTTCGTCATGCCCCATAGCGAGCGTAAAAGACACCGCATAGAAAAAGACCGTCACAAACAGAATGGCAAACGCGATATTCATCGCACGCAGCGCTTTATGGCGTGCCACCTCAATGGAGGTCGAACGTGAGCGATAGGAAATCACCATCGGGCTTAAGGTCTGAATAAAGAGAATCGACGTTAAGGTGAAGGGCAGCGTAATAATAGCGTTCTTAATCAGCAGGCCCATCGGGGGCAGCATGCCCACGTTTGCCAGATGCCAAAGCCCTATCATCGACAGCCCCAGCGCCGCCACCACAAACAGTTTCGTCAGCACCATCAGGCTGGAGACTTTAAACAGCAGCTTTTCACCGCGCGAGGAAATCGCCACCAGAATACAAATGAGAAACAGACCGTAGAACGGATTTTCGGACAGCAGCCCGTCCGTTACGCCAAAGGTGTGGAGATAAGAGGCGCTGTCGTTCGTGATGGCCGTGGAATAGACAAACATCCAGATCACCAGCATCACAAAATAGAGCGCGCCTAATAAGATGCCCCAGTTTTTGCCCAGATAGCCGCTGATGACGCTCGGGTAATCTTTGCACTCGGGCGACTCTGCCAGCGTGTTAATAAACAGCCGCTGAAAAAGATACATGGCCGGATAACCAATTATCGATGAAAGCAGGAAAACCCACAGCCCCATTAAACCAACCTGCACCGGGAGAAAAACGATCCCCGCGCCGATCGCCATTCCGATACTCATGATTATCCAGCCGGTATCATTGCTGTCGAATTTAATCGCGTCCTGCCATTCACGCTCACTCATTCCCGCCCGCCTTGCCGCCGGGGAGTCATTCACTATTACGCTGCTGTTTGTCGCCGTATCCATTGGGCTCTCGCTTATTTTGTAGGGTAGACACTTATTATTTTGAGTTTCCACTCATCAGCGATAATGAGTGTGAGGGTTGCAGGCGCGTATTATTGGAATGGAGCGATCATACCGGGGAGGCGAGAGAAAAAAGTCACACAATTTATCAGGTCTTTCTCAAATTTAAGAAAATAATTCTCTTTACCCTTCATAAAAAGAAAAATATGCCAAAAGTGACGCACTTCAAGAAATAAAAAAGCCTCCTGTGACAGGAGGCTAAAGGAGGGGCGTTGGCTTAAATTGCTGCAGTAAAGGTCCTTGAAATCACGTCCTGCTGCTGCTCGCGCGTCAACGCATTAAACCGCACGGCATACCCTGATACCCGGATCGTCAGATTAGGGTAATTGTCCGGATGGGCAATGGCGTCCAACAGCATTTCCCGGTTCATGACATTCACGTTCAGGTGCTGGCCGCCTTCAATAGAGGCCTCATGATGGAAATAACCGTCCAGCAGGCCCACCAGATTGGTCTTACGTACTCCTTCGTCTTTACCCAGCGCCTGCGGCACAATGGAAAACGTATACGAGATGCCATCTTTGGCGTAGGTGAACGGTAGCTTCGCCACCGAGGTCAGCGAGGCGACCGCCCCCTTGCGATCGCGTCCATGCATCGGGTTAGCGCCAGGCGCAAACGGCGTCCCGCCACGACGACCATCCGGCGTGTTCCCGGTCTTCTGACCGTATACCACGTTGGAAGTGATGGTCAGGATCGATTGCGTCGGCACGGCGTTGCGATACGTCGGTAGCGCCTGAATTTTCTTCATAAAGCGCTCAACCAGATCGCAGGCGATGCTGTCCACGCGATCGTCATTATTGCCGTACTGCGGATACTCCCCTTCAATCACAAAATCGACCGCCAGCCCGGTATGATCGCGAACCGGTTTCACGGCGGCATACTTAATGGCCGACAGTGAATCCGCCGCCACCGACAGACCGGCAATGCCGCAGGCCATGGTGCGATGTACGTCGCGGTCGTGCAGTGCCATCAGCGAGGCTTCATAGCTGTATTTATCATGCATGTAGTGAATCAGGTTTAACGCGCTGACATACTGCACGGCCAGCCAGTCCATGAAATGATCCAGGCTCGCCATGACGGTTTCATACTCCAGCACATCGTCCAGCAGCGGTTCGGTTTTAGGCCCGACCTGGATTTTCAGCTTTTCATCCACCCCACCGTTGATTGCATAGAGCAGCGTTTTCGCCAGGTTGGCGCGTGCGCCAAAGAACTGCATCTGCTTGCCGATGACCATCGGGCTGACGCAGCAGGCGATGGCGTAATCATCGCTGTCAAAATCCACGCGCATCAGATCGTCGTTTTCATACTGCAATGACGACGTGGCAATGGACATTTCTGCGGCATATTTCTTAAAGGCGATCGGGAGTTTTTCCGACCAGAGGATCGTCAGGTTGGGTTCGGGTGCCGGCCCCATGGTGTGCAGCGTGTGCAGGTAACGGAACGACGATTTACTGACCAGGGTCCGGCCATCCAGCCCCATACCGCCGATCACTTCCGTGGCCCAAATCGGATCGCCGGAGAAAAGGGTATCGAACTCCGGGGTACGCAGGAAACGCACCATGCGGATTTTCATAATGAAATGGTCGATCAGCTCCTGCGCCTGGATCTCATTCAGCCGCCCTGCCTGCATATCGCGTTCAATATAAATATCCAGGAAGGTCGCGGTGCGCCCGAGCGACATAGCCCCGCCATTCTGCGACTTCACGGCAGCGAGGTAGGCGAAGTAGACCCACTGCACCGCCTCCTGCGCGGTCATAGCCGGACGGGAAATATCGTAGCCGTACGCTGCCGCCATTTGCTGGATCTGCAGCAGCGCGCGTTTATGTTCCGCTAACTCTTCACGCAGGCGGATCGTGGCCTCAAGATCTTCGCCCCGCTCCATCTTCGGCTGGAGGTCGGCAAATTGCTGCTCGCGCTCGTTCACCAGATAGCGGATCCCGTAGAGCGCCACGCGGCGATAATCGCCAATAATACGCCCGCGTCCGTAACCATCCGGCAGGCCCGTGAGCACGCCGGATTTACGGCAGCGCATCATCTCCGGCGAGTAGACGTCAAAGACCCCCTGATTGTGGGTTTTCCGCAGGTGGGTGAACACATACTCAAACTGCGGGTCCATTTCGCGACCATAGGCTTCGAACGAGCTTCGGATCATATTGATCCCGCCGTACGGATGCAGCGCTCGCTTCAGCGGTTGATCCGTTTGCAGCCCCACGATCGTTTCCCGATTCTTATCGATGTAACCAGGTCCGTGAGCCGTGATCGTCGTGGCAATATTCAGATCAAAATCGACAGGGGCGTGGGTCGCATTTTCCTGACGAATCCCCTCTATCACTTTCTGCCACAACGCCGTCGTAGCAGGCGTCGCCTGCGCAAGGAAAGATTCGTCGCCTTCGTACGGGGTATAGTTGTGCTGAATAAAATCGCGCACGTTAATACTGTCCTGCCAGTCATTGCCGCGAAAACCGGCCCACGCGTCGCTGTAGGGGGCGACACGGGTATCAATCGTTACCTTCATGATGTTCTCTCTGTATCAGACGTACGCCGCAGCCAGATTGACCTTTCCAAGACGGAGGGCATCCAGTGCGATCATTTTTTCTTCGTTAGTGGGGATGACGACACAGGCGGCACGGGAGGCCGGCGTGGTGATGATCCGCTCGCCTGCACTGTTTGGCTGGGCATTTTTTACCGGGTCGATCTCAATGCCGAACACCGTCAACCGTTCCATCACCAGGTGGCGGATGAGTCGGGAGTTTTCCCCAATGCCGCCGGTGAACACGATGCCATCGAGCCGATGCAGGGACGCAGCATGTCCGGCAATATGACGTGCAATGCGGTGGACAAAGGTTTCAATGGCCAGTCGCGCGCGCTCATGCCCTTCCTGCCACGCTTTTTCCAGGGTACGCAGGTCCGAAGAGAGACCGGAAATGCCGAGTAACCCGGACTCTTTATTAACAACGCGTTCGAGATCCTCAAAGGATTGTCCCGTTTGCTGGGCAATCCACGCCATGGCGCCAAAATCGACGTCGCCGCAGCGGGTGCCCATCATTAGCCCTTCCAGCGGGGTCATGCCCATGGAGGTATCCACGCTTTTTCCGTTTTTTACCGCACAGATCGATGCCCCGTTCCCCAGATGCGCAATCACCAGCCCGCTGTCCTCCTGGGGCACATTCAACAGCGTCTGTGCCTGGAGGGAAACATAGCGGTGCGAGGTACCGTGAAAACCGTAGCGACGCACGCCCAGCTCTTCAAAATAGCGATACGGAAGGCCGTACAAATAGGCCGCTGGCGAAAGCGTCTGGTGGAAACTGGTGTCGAACACCGCCACCTGCTGGATGCCCGGGAAAAGCTGCTGTGCGGCTTCCACGCCGCTGAGGTTGGCGTAATTATGTAGCGGTGCCAGGGACGAAACCCGGCGGATCTGCTCGATAACGTCGTCAGTGATGAGGGTGGACTCGCTAAAGAGGCTGCCACCGTGGGCGATGCGGTGGCCAATCAAGGCCACGCTGTCCACTAAATCGCGCTTTTCCAGCTCCAGAGCGATGGCTGCCAGCGCCCCTTCGTAGTCCTTGCGAGCCAGCGGTGCTGGCTCGCCCCCATTCACGGATATAAAGGCGTTATCTGTATTCACGCCGTCGGCCAGCCCCGTGACCAGTGCGTCGCCGCTTGCCGCATCCAGTACGGAAAACTTCACAGAGGACGATCCACAGTTAATCACCAATACAACCGGAAATTCATTCATCTCATTACTCCGCTCTTCCTGAGCTCAAAATCAGAACAATTTGTAAACGATATTCAGAATGGTCAGCAGACCAATGGCCGTGACGAAGAGGTTTTCCGTTCTGCCTTTGAATTTAGCCAGAGCAGGCACCTTACGGATGGCAAACATCGGCAGCAGGCACAGCAAAGACGCGATGATTGGCGCGCCCATGGCTTCAATGAGGTCGAGGATGTTCGGATTGGCATACGCCACGATCCAGGTCGACCCCATGATGAACACCATGCTGATGGTATTGAGTTTGCCGACAGAGACCTTTTTCTTATCGCCTTTGTAGCCAAATTTCAGTACCAGGCCGTTCAGCCCTTCCAGCGTGCCGAGATAGTGGCCGAAGAAGGATTTGAAAATAGCGACCAGCGCGATGATAGAGGCGCCATATTCAAGCACGGTGGCAAACGTCGATTTGGTCCCGGACATGGAGGCAAAGTGGTTTGCCAGGTAGGAGAGCACCGGAATATTTTGCGCTTTGGCTTCGGCCATGTTCTGCGGGGAGAGCGTAAACAGGCAGCTAAAGGCAAAGAACATCACCACCGCAACCATCAGCAGGCTGGCGCGACCAATAATTTTGGAACATTTCTGCTCGGTGTACTCTTTGCCAAATTCGCCTTCGTACTCTTCGCGTTTTGACACCACAAACGAGGAGACGATGGGCGAGAAGTTGAACGAGAAGACCATGATGGAAATACCCAGCCAGACGGTGACCAGAATGCCGTCATGCCCGGTAAAGGCGATGTCGCTCAGGTTAACCTGATCGATAACCGCCGAGTTCCAGTAAGGGATCAGGGAGAGTGAAATCAGCACCAGACTGGCGATAAACGGAAACACCAGGAAGCTCATGACCTTCACCATCAGGTCTTTACCGAACCAGATGACGAAGGCCATCAGCAGCAGCAGGAACAGGGCGACAAAACCCCGGTTTAATGCAGGCAGCTGCAGCTGGTTTTCCCAGAAGGTCATAAAGGTGTTTGTAATCGTCACCCCGTAAATCCACAGCAGCGGACAAATGGCAAAGAAGTAGAGGAAGGTAATGACCACCCCACCCGTTTTACCAAAATGCTCCTCCACCGTTTCGGTGATATTGCCGGAAGGATTGCTGCCCGAAAGACACAGACGCGCCAACGCGCGGTGGCAATAAAAGGCGATCGGGAAGGCCAGAACCAGCATCAATAAAATGGGAATCAGGCCGCCAAAACCCGCGCGGATAGGGAAGAATAAAACCCCTGCACCGATGGCTGTACCAAACAGCCCAAGCGTCCAGGTGGTATCAGATTTTCGCCAGGATGACGTTTTTGTCTGACCGACAATAATGCTTTCAGTGTTGCTCATAAATTATCCTTTCAGGCGTCAGCGAAGCCGGTAATTTGTGATACGCGAGAGAGATCAATATTGCCGCCGGAAATAATGCTCACGGTTTTCCGGCCCTGAATATAGTGATCCAGTTTTCCACTTAACAGAGCAGCGGTTGCCAGCGCACCTGCGCCTTCGGTAACCACTTTATTTCGCTGAATCAGCGCAATCATGCTGTTACGAATATCGTCTTCACTGACCAGCACGATGTCATCGACTAATTCACGAACAATTTCGAAGGTTAATTTCCCCGGGCGGGAAACATCGCAACCATCCGCTAAGGTACTGGTGGTTCGATGATTCATTATTTCACCGGCATAATACGATGCGGCCATGCCGTGAACATTTTCGGCCTGCACGCCGATAATATTAATGGTGGGATTGATAGATTTAATGGCCGTTGCGATACCGGCAATCAGGCCGCCGCCGCCAATGGGAACAATAACGTTGTCCACGTCATACAGATCTTCGAGTATCTCCAGGCCAATCGTCCCCTGACCGGCGATAACTAATGCATCATCGTACGGCGGAATAAAGATACGGCCTTCCATCTCCACAATCTCACTGACTTTGGCGATGGTGTCGTTAAAGTTCTCCCCGTGGAGGACCACTTCAGCGGAATAATCTCGCGTTGCGGCGACTTTGGATTTCGGCGCTCCCAGCGGCATGACCACCTTGCCATCGATGCCCAGCATTGCACAGGAGAGGGATACCCCCTGCGCGTGGTTACCGGCTGAACAGGCGACCACGCCTTTGCGTCTTTCTGCTTCAGTTAATGAACTTAATTTATTAAATGCGCCGCGAATTTTAAACGACCCCGTACGCTGCATATTTTCGAACTTGAGGTATATCTCGCCTTTACAGCGCTCGCTTAAATAATTCGAACGAGGCATGCCTGTTTTATAAATTTTACCTTCGAGTCGTTTGCGGGCAGCCTGAATTTCTTGAATCGTCACCGGAAGATCGTAAGTAATGTGCATAAAATCCTCTTTATAATAATTAATTTCTTTAAGCAAAGTCTGGGTGTCGGCGAAATAATACTTTCACCGGGTGTCTTAAAACTGATGCGTTCGGTATTTTATTCAGCTATGGCCAGTTGTTTTCGCCTTTCACTATTTTGCGCGGAATATTGCTTCGCTAACTCCACTAATACCGAAGCGGATTTTTTAATACGATAATTTTTGGACCACACGGCCGCATAACGTGCAACGGGTAATTCATCTTCAACCGGTAAAACCACAAATTGATCGGAACCGAAGGGCGCCACCATGTCACGCGGGATGACCGTGAGGTAATCGGCGTTTAATACCAGGTTATAGATAGTGACGACGGAATCGGTCTGGACAATGTTTTCAATGCTGATGTGGTTATTCTGAAGGGTGGTCAGGAGTTCTTTGTAGTAGCCCATATCGGTCTGCGGCATCACCCATTGTTCATGCGTGAGCGATGCCAGGGTTGTCGATCCGGTGCACGTTCGTGATTTGCTGGCCACAAGCACAAACTCGGACTCAAACAGCGGTTCAACATGCAGATCCTGTAACAGCATTTCATCACTCAATGTCCCGATGGCAAAATCCAGACGACCATCGCGAATGGCGGGCAGGAACGAGGAGAGTTGCGCTTCGAACATCGAGACACGGGCTTTGGGAAACACTTCCTTGAACTTTTTGATCATGCTGGAGAGAAACGTGAAACCAATCAACGACGGATATCCAAACGACACATCGATAACGGTGCTGAAGCTCAGCGTACTCATCTCGCTCACCATGTTTTTCATTTCGCGGGTGATGGATTCGGAGTACGCGAGCAACGTTTGCCCTGCACTGGTCAGCTTAACCCCGGTGTTTTTACGCACAATCAGCTCAACGCCAAAATAGGATTCGATATCGTTGATGATTTTGCTGACGGCCGGTTGTGTCAGACCCAGTTGCCTGGCAGCAGCGCCAATGGAGCCACTTTTTATGACTTCCTGAAATACAACGAGGTGTTGTGTTTTCGGTAGAATAATTGTGTTCATTTTATTCTGCGCTTATTTCCTTATCCCGATGCAGAATTCTAACCATTATCTACAGTGGGGTTTGTGCTGTTACTCACAAATTAGTTTCACTCATGCTTCACCTATAATTTTTTATCACAACAAGTACATTATAATCAGTTGGTTACATGATAAATATTCCTTTCATTACTGATGTCGATCAATAAAAAATGGCAGGATAAAATTATTTTATGGCGATAACCACTGGGTATTAATGATACGTTTTAAATTTTTATAAAGGTGATAATTCAGCCAATTAGCGATGCTTAAACAAGCAGTATTTACAATAAACATTTTTGTAATTTATCAAATATGCCGATAAAAGATTTATTTCCGCGTGAAAAAGCGTTGCGGTCATCACATATTCACCCCGTAAATACATTGGATATCAAAATTTGGTTAATGAATAATTAGAAATATAACACTGGAATGAAACACATTTAACATTAAACAAACACTGTAAAAATGACATTTTGTAGTGCGTAATTTTGTGATTTAGATCGTTAATGCGCGTGTTATCGCCATTGAGCAGAGAAAAATAGTGAAATGTACTTTACGTCGCAAACAGACAAATTAATCACCCCACCGTGCTGGTGGGGCGTAGTGAAGTCTCCGTAAGAGGGTTAACTCTCCATCCGGGTGAGCGCGACATGTTGCAGAAGCATAATGGTTTTTGCATCCATGATTTCGCCCGTCGAGATGGCCTCCAGCGCCCGATTCAACGGCCACTCCAGTACTTCAATGTCTTCGCCCTCTTCTTCCAGGCCGCCGCCGTCAGTGAGACGGTCCGCCTCGGTATATTCCGCAATGAAAAACCACAGCTTTTCCGTTACCGAGCCTGGGCTCATAAATGCCGTAAAGATTTTTTCAATCTGTGAAATGCGAAAGCCGGTCTCTTCCTCCGCTTCTGCAATAATACGCTGCTCGGGTGAAGTGTTATCGAGCAGCCCCGCTGCGGCTTCAATTAAAAAGCCGTCGTGACCGCTGATATAGGCCGGCAATCTGAATTGCCGGGTCAATACCACGGTTTTTTTGTCGCGGTTAAAGAGCAGAACCACGGCTCCGTTTCCACGGTCATAGGCTTCGCGGCTTTGCTGCTGCCAGCTGCCGTCTCTGCGGCGCAGTTCAAAGGTATATTTGTTGAGGGTATACCAGTCGTCGGAGAGCAGCTGCTGTTGTAGATTTCTTACGGGGGATTCGATGTTGTGCATTTTTTTACTCCTGCAGATGACAGCCAGCAAAATATCATGCACAATCGTGCAATATCAAGAAAATTCAGGAATGCGAAAAGTATGTTAGCAAGCCAACGTAAACAGCAGATTCTGGCGCAACTGGCGCAGGATAAAATGGTCCATTCCGCTGCGTTAAGCGTCCAGTTTAACGTATCTGAGGACTCTATTCGCCGGGATCTCCGCGAGCTTGCCGCCGCCGGACTCTTACAGCGGGTACACGGCGGAGCACTGCCTGTTTCCGCTGCAATTGCCCCGTTTGAAACACGCAAAAACGTGCAATCACAGGCAAAAAAATCGATCGCGCAAAAAGCGGTTAAACTCATTCAGCCAGGCCAGGTGGTGATCGTTGATGGCGGCACGACCACCACCGAGACGATCGCTCAACTTCCCCGGGATCTGCCGTTCACGCTGGTGACTCACAGTCCGGGTATTGCCGTCGGGCTGATTGATTTTCCGCAAATTGAGGTGATTCTGCTGGGTGGGGTGCTGTTTAAGCATTCTGTTGTTACCACCGGTTCCGCCATGACCGAAGCCGCCAGCAAAATCAATGCAGATCTTTTTTTCATGGGGGTCACTGGCGTACATCCCGCCGCGGGCTTTACGACAGGCAATTTTGAGGAAGCAGGTGTGAAAAGGTTGCTGTCGCAGAGAGCGTCAGAAACCATCGTAATGGCATCAAAGGAGAAACTGAACGCCGCCTCCGCGTTTGCGATTGGTGATCTAAGCCTCGCCAGCACCTTAATCGTCGACAGCGAGCTTGATGCGCGCCTGCAGGATGCGCTTTCACAACAAGGCGTTGCGGTCATATTTTGATCGACGTGAGGTGAAACTGTCCGATAAGCCGCGTTCTTTCATAGAAAGCGGAGTGGACAGTCATTCATCTCATTCAACTCTTTCATCTCGTTCCGCGTTGATAGCAAAAACCCCGCCGAAGCGGGGTTTTGTAAGAAGGTGAAGCTGACCGATAAGCCGCATTCTTTCATAGAAAGCGGAGTGGACAGTCATTCATCTCGTTTCGCGCTGATAGCAAAAACCCCGCCGAAGCGGGGTTTTGTAAGAAGGTGAAGCTGACCGATAAGCCGGGTTCTTTCATAGAAAGCGGAGTGGACAGTCATTCATCTCTTTCAACTCTTTCATCTCGTTTCGCGCTGATAGCAAAAACCCCGCCGAAGCGGGGTTTTGTAAGAAGGTGAAGCTGACCGATAAGCCGGGTTCTGTCGTGGACAGTCATTCATCTAGGCCAGCAATCGCTCACTGGCTCAAGCAGCCTACCCGGGTTCAGTACGGGCCGTACCTTGTGAACCCCTATTTGGCCTTGCTCCGGGTGGAGTTTACCGTGCCACGGACTGTTACCAGCCGCGCGGTGCGCTCTTACCGCACCCTTTCACCCTTACCTGATCCTGCTTGCGCAGGCCATCGGCGGTTTGCTCTCTGTTGCACTGGTCGTGGGTTTCCCCCCCAGGCGTTACCTGGCACCCTGCCCTATGGAGCCCGGACTTTCCTCCCCTCCGCCCGTCTCCCCCCGAAAGGGGACGACGACGAAGCGGCGACTGTCTGGTCAGCTTCGGCGCGCAGTATAGAGGGTTTAAAGGCCGCTGTCACCCTTGGGTACGCATCCCCACCTGCAAAGTGGCGGCGATATTGCGCGACGCGCGATAAATGTTCTCTGATGCGCCACGAAAGGCCTCTTCCAGCGAGCAGACGCTGTTCAGCACGCTGAACACCGCATCGATGCCGTATTGATGCACCACGCCCACATCGCGGGTCAGGCAGCCCGCAATACCAATCACCGGCTTATGGTATTTTTTGGCGACGCTTGCCACGCCCACCGGGACTTTGCCATGAATACTTTGACTGTCGATACGCCCTTCGCCCGTCAATACCCAGGTGCAATCATGGATATGTTCTTCCAGCTGCAACGCCTGGGTGACAATTTCAATGCCACTGCGCAACTCTGCACCGAGGAAGGCCATCAGCGCCGCGCCCATGCCGCCCGCGGCACCCGCGCCCGGCACATTCTTCACGTCGATATGGAGTGATTTTTTGATGATATCCGCGAAGTGACTCAGGTTTTTATCAAGCTCCACGATGGTCGCTTCATCGGCCCCTTTCTGCGGGCCAAAAATGCGCGAGGCGCCGCTCTCGCCCACCAGCGGGTTGGTCACATCGCAGGCCACGCGAATGGTGCACTCTTTCAGTCGGGGATCTAAACCGGCAATATCAATCGCGTTGAGCGCCATCAGGCTGCCGCCACCGTTGCCAATCTCCGTGCCGTTGGCATCGCATAGCCTGGCACCCAGTGCCTGAATCATGCCCGCGCCACCGTCGTTCGTCGCGCTGCCGCCAATGCCGATAATAATCTGGCGGGCCCCTTTGTCCAGGGCATGGAGAATCAACTCCCCCGTTCCGCGTGAGGTGGTTACCAGCGGGTTACGCTTTGTCGGCGGCACCAGCGCCAGACCACTTGCCGCCGCCATTTCAATAATCGCGGTGGTACCGTCCCCGGAAATCCCCCAGCTTGCGTTAACCTTTTCGCCCAGCGGCCCGGTCACTTCCGCATGCTGCTCCGTCCCCTGCGTGGCGGCGATCATCGCTTCGACAGTGCCTTCCCCGCCGTCGGCAACGGGTACTGAAACATATTCGGCATCGGGGAAAATTTCCCGAAACCCTCTTTCTATCGCCTGAGCGACCTCAGAGGCAGAAAGGCTTTCTTTATAAGAGTCAGGGGCGATTACGATTTTCATAGTTATAGCCTGTTACTGCACAACGCCGGAGGCATTTCACTTATCCGGCCTTTACTGTCGGCCCGGTCAGCACAGCGCCACCGGGCTGGACGTTATCAGCGTGTGATTTCCACTTTCGCCAGTTTTTCGTAATAGCATGCAATCGCACTGTGATCGGCCGTGCCCAGACCATCGGCACGCAGCGCCTGCATCATTTCCATCACCGCTGCGGTTAAAGGCAGCTGTGCACCCACGCCGTGCGACGTATCCAGCGCATTGGCAAGGTCTTTAATATGCAGGTCGATTCGAAAACCAGGTTTAAAGTTACGATCCATCACCATCGGCGCTTTGGCATCCAGCACGGTGCTGCCCGCCAGACCGCCGCGAATGGCCTGATACACCAGATCCGGATTCACACCGGCTTTGGTGGCTAACGTGAGTGCCTCTGACATCGCCGCAATATTCAGGGCCACGATCACCTGGTTTGCCAGTTTGGTCACGTTGCCTGCGCCAATCTCTCCGGTATGGACCACGGAACCGGCCATCGCTTTCATCAGATCGTAATAGCGATCGAACGTGGCTTTATCGCCCCCAACCATGACCGACAGCGTGCCGTCGATTGCTTTCGGCTCCCCGCCACTGACCGGCGCGTCCAGCATTTCAACGCCTTTCAATTTCAGTGCTTCGCTGATTTCGCGGCTCGCCAGTGGTGCGATAGAACTCATATCAATCACCACCAGACCCGGTTTTGCGCCTTCGATGATGCCATTTTCGCCCAACGCCACCTCTTTGACGTGCGGCGAATTCGGCAGCATGGTAATGATGACGTCACACTGCTCAGCAATCGCTTTGGCCGTGGTGGCCGTTTCCGCTCCCGCGGCAAGCAGTTCTGCAATCACGTCTGGATTACGGTCAGACACCACCAGCGAGTAACCTGCTTTAATCAGGTTTTTACTCATTGGTTTACCCATGATACCCAGGCCGATAAAACCCACTTTCATTGTCATAATGTCTCTCTCGTACAGTCGTGATTATTGCTTAAAGGAATCCGCTAACTTCTGCGTGGCGGAGCGGAAGATACCGAGGTCGCTGCCGACGGCGACAAAGGTGGCGCCCCATTCCAGATAACGGCGGGCATCGGCTTCCACTGGCGCCAGAATGCCGCAGGGTTTTCCGTGCGCGTTGGCACGGGCAAAAATATGCTGGATGGCGCGCTGCACGTCTGGATGGTTCGCGTTGCCAAGATGACCGAAGGCCGCGGCCAGGTCGCTTGGCCCCACAAAAATACCGTCTACGCCGTCGGTGGCGGCAATGGCATCTACATTGTCCACACCCTGCTGGCTTTCGATTTGCACCAGGATGGTGATGTTTTTGTTCGACTGCGCAAAGTAGTCCGGCACTGTGCCAAACATGTTGGCGCGATGGGACACTGAAACGCCGCGAATCCCTTCAGGCGGATAACGGGTTGAGGCCACGGCCTGCACGGCCTCTTCTTCATTTTCCACAAACGGGATGAGGAAGTTGTAAAAGCCAATGTCCAGCAGGCGTTTGATCATCACCGGCTCGTTCGTGGGTACACGCACCACTGGCGCACTCGGGCTGCCCTTTAGCGCCATCAGTTGCGGGATAAACGTCGTGATATCATTCGGCGCATGTTCACCATCCAGGACCAGCCAGTCGAACCCGGCCAGACCAAGCACTTCGGTACTGATGGGGCTGGCAAGCGCAGACCAGCAGCCAATCTGAATCTTTTTCGCCGCCAGGGCAGCTTTAAACTTGTTCGGGAAAATATCGTTACTCATCGTTTTTACCTTTGCTTATTTCTGCAATTCCATGCGTTTGATGTCGCCTACGACGAACAGGTAGCAGAACATCGCCCCCAACGCGGAACAGCCAACGAAGACCAGCGCGGCGTTAAATGAATGCAGCTCGCTGACCAGGTAACCAATGACCAGTGGGGTAACAATCGACGCCACGTTGCCAAAGACGTTAAATACGCCGCCGCACAGGCCGACAATCTCTTTTGGTGCCGTATCGGAAATCACCGGCCAGCCCAGCGCGCCAAAACCTTTACCAAAGAACGCCAGCGCCATCAGCATCACCACCAGCGTCGTATTATCGGTGTAATTACACAGGATGATGGTGGACGCCAGTAACATGCCGAGCACAATCGGTAATTTACGTGCCAGGGTCAGCGACTTACCGCTTTTGATCAGATGGTCAGAGAACACGCCGCCCAGTACGCCACCGGCAAAGCCACAGAGTGCCGGGATAGAGGCCACCAGACCGACTTTCAGAATGGACATGCCCTTTTCCTGCACCAGATAAATCGGGAACCAGGTGAGGAAGAACCAGGTGATGGTATTAATAAAGTATTGCCCAAAAAAGACGCCCAGCATCATGCGATTGGTCAATAACTGTTTGATGTAGTGCAGTTTAGGGCCGCTCGCCGCTTTGTCGCCCGGCTTCTTGTGATCCATGTCGACAACCGCGCCGCCATCCGAAATAAACTTCAGTTCTTCAGCAGACATCCGGGGATGATCGGTCGGGTTATGGATGAACTTGACCCACATACCGGTCAGCACAAAACCGATGACTCCCATCACGGTAAAGACATGCTCCCAGCCCCATGCAAAGGTTAACCAGCCCAGCAGCGGTGAGAACAGCGCCAGAGAGAAATATTGTGCCGAGTTAAAAATAGCCGAGGCGGTACCACGCTCTTTGGTCGGGAACCAGGCCGCCACAATACGGGCATTCGCCGGGAAGGAGGGCGCTTCGGAAAAGCCCAGCATAAAGCGCATGATAAACATTGAGATACCTGCCCATGCCAGTGGGAAGATATCGACAAACCCTTGCATAAAGGTAAACAGCGACCAGAAGAACAGGCTATAGGTATACACTTTCTTCGAGCCAAATTTGTCCAGCAACCAGCCGCCGGGGATCTGCATCAGCAGATAGGCCCAGCCAAAGGCAGAGAAGATGTACCCCATCGAGACGGCGCTTAATTGCAACTCTTTCGCCACTTCTGTCCCGGCAATGGACAGCGTTGCACGGTCAGCATAGTTAACCGCAGTCACAATAAAAATAATCAGTAATATTAAATGTCGGGTATGAATACCCTTTTTCGTTTCAACAGCGGTTTCCAGTGACATGTTTATTTCCTCAGGTACATCGGTCCAGGTATTTTTATTATTTTTGAGAATTTTTAACTGATTATTTTGGATAGCAGGCAATATCGGTTAATTAACCAGATACAATCAAATCGGGATTAAGTATAAACACCAACCTCTGGCTGCACATTGTCATATTGCTCAATTATCAACGTGAATATGAACGACCTATTGAGCATATGCCCAATCTGCTGGGCGCTGATGCACAAATTTACGTATTCCTCCCCACGGCGCGCCTTCTCGCGCATTGAGGAGTGACCTGGATCACATTTTTATCTCTGGACTCCTGACATTCTTTATTAAACAAGGCAGCGTCTTTATTTCTGAAAATAAGAAAATAAGCACACTCTCTACTGCATTAAATATCTACCAATTTGCTGGAGAATACTGAGCAATGGCCGACATCGAAATTCGACAAGCCCCCCCGACGGCGTTCTATATAAAGGTGCACGAGACCGATAACGTGGCGATTATTGTCAATGACAATGGTTTGAAAGCAGGAACACGTTTCCCGGATGGCTTGACGCTAACGGAACATATCCCGCAGGGACATAAAGTTGCGCTGGTGGATATTCCCGCGCACGGCGAGATTGTTCGTTATGGCGAAATCATTGGTTATGCCGTTCGCGCCATTCCTCAGGGAAGCTGGATTGAAGAGTCGCTGGTGGAGCTGCCTGAAGCCCCGCCGTTACATACGTTGCCCCTGGCCACGCGGGTACCTGAGCCGCTTCCTGCGCTTGAAGGCTATACCTTCGAGGGCTATCGCAACGCAGATGGCAGCGTGGGGACCAAGAATTTACTGGGTATTACCACCAGCGTGCACTGTGTGGCGGGCGTGGTGGATTATGTCGTGAAAATAATCGAACGCGATCTGCTGCCACGCTACCCTAACGTGGACGGCGTGGTTGGCCTGAACCATCTTTATGGCTGCGGCGTGGCGATCAATGCGCCGGCGGCCGTCGTACCGATTCGAACCATTCATAACATCGCGTTGAACCCGAATTTTGGCGGTGAAGTGATGGTTATCGGCCTGGGCTGTGAAAAACTCCAGCCTGAGCGTCTGTTGCAAGGCACGGAGGATGTGCAGGCTATCAACGTTGATGACGCCAGCATTGTACGTTTGCAGGATGAGCATCACGTCGGGTTTAGATCGATGGTCGACGATATTTTGCAGGTGGCGACGCGTCATCTTGAGAAACTCAATCAGCGCAGACGCGAAACCTGTCCGGCCTCTGATTTAGTCGTCGGAACGCAGTGTGGCGGGAGCGATGCGTTTTCTGGGGTCACCGCCAACCCGGCGGTGGGATATGCTTCAGATCTTTTTGTGCGCTGCGGTGCTACCGTTATGTTCTCGGAAGTGACCGAAGTGCGTGATGCGATCCACCTTCTCACCCCGCGCGCGATTAACGAAGAGGTAGGCAAGCGTCTGCTGGAAGAGATGGCCTGGTACGATAATTATCTCGATCTGGGGCAGACTGACCGCAGCGCGAACCCCTCTCCGGGCAATAAAAAAGGCGGCCTGGCAAACGTGGTAGAAAAAGCGCTGGGCTCCATTGCGAAGTCCGGACAGAGCGCGATTGTTGAGGTGCTGTCACCCGGTCAGCGTCCGACCAAACGCGGCCTTATTTACGCCGCTACCCCGGCCAGTGATTTTGTCTGCGGCACACAACAGGTCGCATCCGGGATTACCGTTCAGGTGTTCACCACCGGCAGGGGGACACCGTACGGCCTGATGGCGGTTCCTGTTATCAAAATGGCGACCCGTACCGAGCTGGCAAACCGCTGGTATGACTTAATGGACATCAACGCAGGGACCATTGCGACAGGTGAAGAGAGCATTGAGGACGTTGGCTGGAAGCTGTTCCACTTCATCCTTGATGTGGCGAGCGGTCGTAAAAAGACGTTCTCCGACCAATGGGGATTACATAATCAGCTGGCGGTGTTTAACCCGGCACCGGTGACGTGATTTCATCATCATTCTCTCGAAGCATGGCTCAGGCCATGCTTTTTTTTGGCCCTTCTACTTTCGATTCATTTCCCTAGCTTTCGAAACTTTCGTTTTTACGATACAAATCACAAAACAACATTCCGAAACCCTATATCTTCTTTCGCATAGACAAAACGAAAGATTTCGGAGGAAGAATGTTCATCATCTCAACGAAAGCGATGTTATTGAAAGCGCAACGTGAAGGTTATGCGGTGCCTGCGTTCAATATTCATAACCTCGAAACGCTGCAAGTGGTTGTTGAAACCGCCTCAGAAATGCGTTCCCCCCTTATTGTTGCAGGCACGCCTGGTACGTTTAGTTATGCCGGGACGGGGAACGTTGTGGCCATTGCCAGCGATCTGGCAAAAAGTTTCAACCATCCGCTGGCGATCCATCTCGATCATCATGAAGTGTTTGATGATATTGCGCAGAAAGTACAGGCAGGCATCCGTTCAGCGATGATTGACGGTTCGCATTTGTCGTTCGCCGAGAATGTTACCCTGGTCAAGAAGGTGTCTGATTATTGCCACCGCTACGATGTCAGCGTGGAGGCCGAGCTGGGACGGTTAGGTGGCCAGGAAGATGATTTGATCGTCAACAGTAAAGATGCCCTTTATACCAACCCGCAACAAGCTCGTGAATTTGTCGCATTGACAGGAATCGACTCTCTTGCCGTTGCCATAGGCACCGCGCATGGCCTGTATACCGCCACGCCAAAACTCGATTTTGATCGACTGGCTGAAATCCGTCATCAGATAGATATCCCGCTGGTTCTGCACGGCGCATCCGGGCTGTCTACGGCGGATATCCGCAAGGCTATTAGTCTCGGTATTTGCAAAGTTAACGTTGCCACCGAGCTCAAAATCGCCTTTTCAAACGCTCTGAAAACCTACTTTATCTCACATCCGGAAACCAGCGACCCGCGGCACTACATGGTGCCTGCGAAAACAGCCATGAAAGAGGTGGTGCGTAAGGTTATTAACGATTGCGGTTGTGAAGGAAAGCTCTAAATCTCAATGCCTTTAATCCTGACCCGGAGGAAACGTGAAAGATATTATTGCCCGACACAAAGCGGGAGAACACATTGGTATTTGTTCAGTCTGTTCAGCACACCCCCTGGTGATCGAAGCCGCGCTTAGATTCGATCTCAATACAGATAACAAAGTACTTATTGAAGCCACATCCAATCAGGTTAATCAGTTTGGTGGTTATACCGGTATGAAACCCGCTGACTTCAAAGACTTTGTTTTAACTATCGCGAAAGGTCTCGGATTCCCGGCAGAACGTTTGATACTGGGAGGCGACCACCTTGGGCCTAATTGCTGGCAGAACGAGCCGGCAGAAGCCGCAATGGATAAATCCATCGAATTGATTAAAGCCTACGTTGCCGCAGGTTTTACGAAAATTCATCTTGATGCCTCGATGTCCTGCGCCGACGATCCTGTTCCACTTGATCCAATGGTGGTAGCCCAGCGTGCAGCAAGGCTCTGTCAGGCGGCAGAAATGACGGCCACTGAAGCGCAGAAAGCCGCACTAACCTACGTCATTGGTACGGAAGTCCCTGTACCAGGCGGTGAAGCCAGCAGCATTAACAGCGTCCATGTGACCCGTGTGGAAGACGCTTCGCAGACGCTAGAAACTCATCGGAAAGCGTTCGGCGCCCTGGGTCTGGACGAGGCAATGAAACGCGTCATTGCGATTGTCGTGCAGCCCGGCGTGGAGTTCGACCATACGCAAATTATTCATTATCAACCGCATGCCGCAGAGGCGCTTTCTGGGTGGATTCGCCAGACGCCAATGGTCTACGAGGCGCATTCAACCGATTATCAAACGCGCGAGGCTTACCGCGGACTTGTTCGCGACCACTTCGCTATTCTCAAAGTCGGTCCAGCCCTCACCTTCGCCTTGCGTGAGGCAATATTCGCCCTCGCTCAAATGGAAAAAGCGCTTATTGCTCCTGAGCAACGCAGTCATGTGTTAGAGGTGATCGACGAAGTCATGCTGAACGAGCCGGACTACTGGAAAAGGTATTACCGCCCAGTCTGGAGCCAGGCGATGGTGGATATTCATTTCAGCTTATCTGACAGAATTCGTTACTACTGGCCGCATCCGCGAATTCGTACAAGTGTGGAGAAATTACTCGCAAATCTGAGCGACATATCTCTGCCTTTGGGACTTATTAGCCAGTTTATGCCAGTCCAGTTCGAACGTTTGTCGATGAATGAGATCGCGGCAACACCACAAAATCTCGTCATAGACAAAATACAGGATGTATTAAGAGCCTACCGATTTGGCTGTAACCCTGAACACGTCTGATGCCTGGAGAAGCTATGAGTCACGTTTATGTCCGTACCGGAATAGAGTTTGAAAACTGCCAAATGGCGCTGGCCCATATTGGTGAGGAGATGCTGGCAAAAGACGTCGTGCACATGACCTATCCTGCCGCTCTTCTTGAAAGAGAGATGAGCTATCCAACCGGCATTGCGCTTGAACGTCATGCTGTCGCCATCCCACATTGCGAAGCAATACATGCGAAAAAACCGACCATTTACCTCATTCGCCCGGACAAACCGGTGAATTTTCAGCAGGCCGATGATGATGAAATGGTTGCGGTTTCACTCATTATCGCACTGATTGTTGAGAATCCTGCGGCGCAAATGAAATTGTTGCGTCGTCTGTTTAGTGAGCTGCAAAACCCAGAGACGTTGGACATGCTGTTGAGCGTACCAGCAGAGCTTCTCGCCCAACGTTTTCAGGAGACGGTCCTTGAGCCTACCTCTTGCAAGCAGGCTTCATAACATACTGATAATAAAAGGATTACCCTATGAAACGTAAAGTTATCGTTGCCTGTGGCGGAGCTGTCGCCACCTCAACCATGGCAGCTGAAGAAATTAAAGAGCTGTGTGAAGCCCACCACATTGAGCTGGATCTTGTTCAGTGCCGTGTCACCGAGATCGAAACCTATATGGATGGCGCTGACCTGATCTGTACTACGGCGAAAGTCGACAGAACCTTTGGTGATATCCCTGTCGTACACGGTATGCCGTTTATATCAGGTGTTGGCATCGAAGCATTGCAGCAAAAAATTCTGACAATACTTAAGGGGTGAGATCATGTTTACCGAAATTATGCGGTATATCCTCGATCTGGGTCCAACCGTAATGTTGCCAATTGTGATTATCATCTTTTCAAAGATGCTAGGAATGAAGCTGGGTGATTGTTTCAAATCAGGTCTTCATATTGGCATTGGCTTTGTAGGGATTGGACTGGTTATCGGCTTGATGCTTGATTCGATTGGCCCGGCCGCTAAAGCGATGGCAGAACAATTCCAGATTAACCTGCACGTTGTTGACGTCGGCTGGCCGGGATCATCCCCCATGACCTGGGCCTCCCAAATTGCACTGGTGGCGATCCCTGTGGCAATCGGTGTGAATGTGCTGATGTTAGTGACGCGTATGACTCGTGTGGTCAATGTGGATATCTGGAATATCTGGCATATGACATTTACCGGCGCAATGCTGCATCTGGCAACCGGTTCGTATTGGCTGGGAATTCTGGGTGTTGTAGTTCACGCGGCGTTTGTCTACAAGCTGGGTGATTGGTTTGCCAGAGATACGAAGGAATTCTTTGGACTGGAAGGCATCGCTATTCCTCACGGCTCTTCAGCGTATCTTGGCCCAATCGCGGTACTGGTCGATACGCTCATCGATAAAATTCCCGGTCTGAAACGCATTCATTTTAGCGCGGATGATGTGCAAAGACGGTTTGGACCTTTTGGTGAACCTGTGACAGTCGGTTTCGTTATGGGTTTGGTCATCGGGCTCCTTGCTGGTTATGACGCTAAATCGGTGCTGCAACTTGCCGTGAAAACGGCCGCCGTCATGCTCCTGATGCCCCGCGTTATCAAGCCTATCATGGATGGTTTAACGCCCATTGCTAAGCATGCACGTAAACGTCTGCAGGCAAAATTTGGCGGGCAAGAGTTTCTTATTGGTCTCGATCCGGCGCTGCTGCTGGGCCACACGTCAGTCGTTTCTGCCAGTCTGATTTTTATTCCGTTAACCATTCTTATTGCGGTGCTGGTACCCGGCAACCAGGTACTGCCGTTCGGCGACCTGGCGACTATCGGTTTCTTTGTTGCTATGGCCGTGGCGGTTCATCAGGGTAACTTGTTCCGCACGCTAATCTCCGGGACCCTCATTATGGCTATTACACTGTGGATTGCGACGCAGACGATTGGTCTGCATACGCAACTTGCACAGAATGCTGGTGCCCTGAAAACGGGCGGCATGGTGGCCTCAATGGACCAGGGAGGCTCCCCTATTACCTGGTTGTTAATCCAACTCTTTACCTGGCAAAACGTCGTTGGTTTCCTCGTAATTGGCGTTATTTATTTCACAGGTGTGTTACTGACCTGGCGCCGCGCCCGTGCATTTACAGCGGCTGAAAAGAGTGCTGCCAATCTGGCAGACCAGACGGCATCTTAATACTCGGGGGAGCTAAGCTCCCCCTCTTTTCTGGAGTGAATCATGAAATCAGTGGTAATTCACGCTGAGGGCAGCGTGCGCGTTGAAGAACGCCCCATACCTCAAATTCAGAGCGCAAATGATGTATTGGTACGCATTGTGTGCTCAGGTTTATGTGGCTCGGATATCCCTCGCATTTTTGCCAAAGGGGCACATTACTACCCCATCACCCTGGGCCATGAATTTAGCGGATATGTCGTTGCTTGTGGTACTTCCGTAAACGATCTTAAACCGGGCGATGCAGTAGCTTGCGTCCCATTGCTGCCCTGTTTTTCCTGCCCGGAATGTACGAAAGGCTATTACTCGTTATGTAAAAATTATCAGTTCGTCGGCTCGCGCAGTGAAGGCGGCAACGCGGAATATATCGTCGTGAAACGCGCGAATGTATTCCGCCTTCCTGAAGCGATGGCAATTGAAGATGGTGCTTTTATCGAGCCAATTACCGTAGGGCTGCACGCGTTTCATCTGGCTGCGGGCTGTGAAGGAAAAAATGTCATCATCGTTGGAGCTGGGACTATCGGCCTGCTGGCAATGCAGTGCGCGCTGGCACTTGGCGCAAAAAGCGTGAGCGCCATTGATATCAATGACGATAAGCTCGCTCTGGCAAAACATCTGGGGGCGACTGAGGTGTTTAACAGTCGCTGTCAGAGTGCTGATGATATCCTTAACGCGATGACTGACCGCAGATTTGATCAGTTGGTGCTGGAGACAGCTGGAACGCCACAAACCGTTTCACTTGCCATTGATATTGCCGGGTCACGTGCCCAGGTTGCACTGGTAGGAACACTGCACAATGACCTCAACTTACCCGCCGCAACATTTGGCAAAATCCTACGTAAGGAGTTGACGCTGCTGGGAAGCTGGATGAACTATTCCGCCCCTTGGCCAGGTGAAGAGTGGGAAACAGCTGCCCGTCTGCTTTCTGAGAAAAAAGTACAGCTTGCGCCCCTGATTGCACATAGTGGGGATAGTGAGAGTTTTGCTCAAGCCGTGCAGGCGCTGAATGGTGCACCAATGCAAGGCAAAATTATGTTGCGCTTCGCATAATCCTTCGAGCCAGCAACCAGAGCTGGCTCACATTTACTTTCGTAATATTAGCGTACACCTTTCGCATACCTTCGATTAGAATAGGGAAAGTTAATTATCAGGCAATTCAATATGAACTCATTTGAACGAAGGAACAAAATAGTTGACCTCGTCAACATTCAAGGCAGCGTAATGGTGCTCGACCTTTCGAATATGTTCGGTATTTCGGAAGTGACTATACGTACCGATCTGCGGCTGCTCGAAGAAAAAGGATTAGTAACGCGTTTTCACGGCGGCGCCGCGAGACCCGGTAGTAATCTTGCAGAAAATGATAACCAGGAAGTGGTGCTCGAAGAGCGTTATCAGCTTGCAAGCGATCCTAAAAAACGTATCGCACAAGCTGCAACGGCAATGATAGTTGAAGGGATGACCATTATTTTAGATAGCGGAAGTACGACCATGTTGATCGCTGAAGCGTTAACGAAAAAAGGTAACATTACGGTCATAACGAATAGTCTTCCCGCCGCGTTTGCTCTTTCCGAAAATAAAGATATTACACTGGTTGTATGCGGCGGTACGGTGCGCCATAAAACCCATTCAATGCACGGCACCATTGCCGAGCGTTCTCTTGCAGGAATTACCGCTGATCTGATGTTTGTCGGTGCTGATGGCATTGATGCCACCAATGGTATTACGACATTCAATGAGGGTTACTCAATAAGTAGCGTCATGGCAGCAGCGGCGAATAAAGTGATTGCGGTACTGGATGCCAGTAAATTCAACCGTCGGGGGTTCAATCAGGTGCTTCCTATGGCGCAAATTAACTGTGTGATTACAGATGATGGAATCAGCAAACATGATAGAGATCTCCTGCTCAAAACAGGAACTGAGCTCATCACGGTTTAGCGTTTGGTGAAAACCAGCTTATGGTCTTTGCCCTTTTTTTCTTCCGACATTTCTTCCGACATTTCTTCCGACATTTGTTCCGACATTTTGAGATCTTGAGCCGGGCAAGCGTAGTGCAGCCCGGTCAAAACCAACGGTACAAGGTTACTCTCCCTGCAGCTCCAGCGCATACTTATACAGCGCGTTCTTCTTCACGCCGTGGATCTCGGCGGCCAGTGCGGCGGCTTTTTTCAGCGGCAGCTCGGCTTGCAGCAGCGCAAGGGTACGCAATGCATCGGCAGGCAGTGCATCTTCCTGGGCTTTATGACCTTCAACCACCAGCACCATTTCGCCTTTACGACGATTTTCATCCTCTTTTACCCAGGCGAGCAGCTCGCCCACCGGCGCGCCGTGGATGGTTTCCCAGGTTTTGGTCAGCTCGCGCGCCAGAACCACGTAGCGGGATTCACCCCAGACGGTCACCATATCTTCTAAGCTTTCCAGAAGACGGTGCGTCGATTCATAGAAAATCAGGGTGCGCGGCTCAGCTTCCAGTTCTTTCAGCGTGTCGCGACGGCCTTTGGATTTGGCGGGCAGGAAACCTTCGTAGCAGAAGCGGTCAGACGGCAGGCCCGCTGCGCTGAGGGCGGCAATAGCGGCACACGGACCTGGCAACGGCACGACTCTGATACCGGCTTCACGACAGGTGCGTACCAGATGATAGCCAGGATCGTTAATCAAAGGGGTACCGGCATCAGAGACCAGCGCGATGTTCTGCCCTTCTTTCAGTTTCGCGACCAGGGTTTCAGCTTTTTGTTGCTCATTATGATCGTGCAAGGCGAACAAACGGGCGCTAATGGCGAAGTGTTGCAGCAATAATCCGGTATGACGCGTATCTTCAGCGGCAATTAAATCAACAGCTTGCAAGACGGTAAGCGCACGTTGGGTAATATCAGACAAATTCCCGATAGGAGTAGGTACAATATAAAGCTGGCCTTGAGAATTATCTGCCGTTTCGTGTTGTTTCATTGTTTAGTCCGTATTGCCGATTTAATATTGAGCATTGCCTAAAAAAATATCACTGGATACAGTATGGTACCGTTAACGTTTCTTCGAACAAAAGCTTCGCGCAGCCTTCCTGTTGTGCTGGCAGCCCTGCTCTTTGCAGGCTGTGGCACCCAGGCACCCGATCAGAGTCAAGCCCATATGCAAGGCTCGGCACAAGCTGATTCCGGCTTTTACCTGCAACAAATGTCGCAGAGTTCAAATGATACCAAGACCAACTGGCAATTACTTGCCATTCGTGCACTGCTGAACGAAGGCAAAACGCAGCAAGCCCTCGATTTATATAATCAACTGCCGCAGGAACTGAACGATACGCAGCGCCGTGAGCAAACCTTGCTGTCTGCCGAGATGAAAGTTACGGCAAAAGATTTCCCGGCGGCGAAAAAGATCCTCGGCGGGATGGATATCAGCGCACTGGATAAAAACCAGCAGGCGCGTTTCTGGCAGGCTGGGATTACCGCTGAACAGGGTCGTCCGTCGCTGACGCTGTTACGTGCCCTGATTGCCCAGGAGTCACTGTTAAGCGGCGCCGATAAACAGAAAAATATTGATGCGACCTGGCAGGCCCTCTCGTCGATGACGCCAGAACAGGCACAAACTCTGGTCATTAATGCCGACGAGAACGTGCTGCAAGGCTGGCTCGATTTACAGCAGATGTGGTTTAACAATCGCAGCGATCCAAAAATGCTGAAAGCCGGTATTACCGACTGGCAGACCCGCTATCCGCAGAACCCGGGCGCTAAAATGCTGCCGACGCAGCTGGTGAACGTACAGAATTTTAAACCTGCCTCCACCAGCAAAATCGCGCTGCTGCTGCCGTTAAATGGCCAGGCCGCGGTATTTGGTCGCACGATTCAGCAAGGCTTTGAAGCCGCGAAGAACGGCACCACGGCGGTGTCGGGCAGCGCGGTTCCGGTTCAGGGTGCGCAGGCTGCAAACGTGAACGAGGTTGTTAGCCCTTCCGCCGCTGAGACCAACGATCTGACCACGGCGCAAACGCCTGCCCAGGGTACTCTGCAGAATCCAGTGACGGCGCCAACGACAGCACCTGCTGCAGCACCTGCACAGGCTGCTCCGGCACCTGCTGAAACCCAGGCCGCCCCGACGACGGACGCCGCTCCCGTTGAACAGACGCAAAGCACGCCACCTGAACAACAATCCGCAGCGCAGCCGCCGGTGATGGCCACCACCAGCGCAAACCCGGGCGCTGAGCTGAAAATCTACGACACCAGCTCTCAGCCGCTGGATCAGGTTCTGGCGCAGGTTCAACAGGACGGCGCCAGCATCGTGGTTGGCCCACTGCTGAAAAACAATGTCGAAGAGCTGATGAAAAGCACCACGACGCTCAATGTTCTGGCCCTGAACCAGCCAGAGCAGGTGCAGAATCGCGCGAATATTTGTTACTTCGCTCTGTCACCTGAAGATGAAGCCCGCGATGCGGCGCGTCATATTCATGAACAGGGTAAACAGGCTCCGTTACTGCTGACGCCGCGTAGCACGCTGGGCGATCGCGTGGCAAACGCGTTTGCTCAGGAGTGGCAACAGCTGGGCGGCGGGGTTGTCCTGCAACAAAAATTCGGCTCCAGCTCGGAACTACGGGCAGGCGTAAACGGCGGTGCGGGTATTTCGCTCACCGGCAGCCCGGTCTCAGCGAGCCTGCCTCAGCAACAAAGCGTGACGATTGGCGGTCTGACTATTCCAGCCCCGCCAACGGATGCGCAGATCAGCGGCGGCGGGAAGGTCGATGCGGCGTACATTGTTGCGACCCCGGAAGAGATCGCCTTTATCAAACCGATGATTGCGATGCGTAACGGCAGCCAGAGCGGCGTCACCCTTTACGCCAGCTCGCGCAGCGCGCAAGGCACCGCCGGGCCGGACTTCCGCCTGGAGATGGATGGCTTGCAGTACAGCGAAATCCCGATGCTGGCAGGCAGCAATCCGGCACTGATGCAACAGGCGCTAAGCAGCGTACGTAACGACTACTCACTGGCACGCCTCTATGCGATGGGCGTGGATGCCTGGGCGCTGGCGAATAACTTTACCCAGATGCGTCAGGTACCGGGCTATGAGATCAGCGGTAATACCGGCGATCTGACGGCGAATCAGGATTGTGTGATTAACAGGAAGTTATCATGGCTCAAATACCAGCAGGGGCAAATCGTCCCGGCCAGTTAAGCCGTAAAAAGACCGGCGACGCGTGGGAGTTAAAAGCGCGTCGCTGGCTTGAAGGCAAAGGACTGCGTTTTGTCGCCGCGAACGTCCGCGGGCGTGGCGGCGAGATTGATCTCATCATGAAAGAGCATGAGGTCATCGTGTTTGTTGAAGTGCGTTTCCGACAGTCGTCTCACTTTGGTGGTGCTGCTGCCAGCGTGACGCTCGCCAAACAACATAAATTATTACAGACTGCCCACTTGTGGCTTGCCCGCCATAATGGGAGTTTTGATACTGTGGATTGCCGGTTCGATGTGGTAGCCTTCACCGGAAACGACATCGAATGGCTTAAAAACGCGTTTGGCGAAGACGCCTCATTAAGAATTTAAAGGGATAACGTGCTCGAAAGAATTAAGGTGTGCTTCACAGAAAGCATTCAGACTCAGATTGCCGCGGCAGAAGCCCTTCCGGATGCTATTTCCCGTGCAGCGATGACGCTGGTGCAATCCCTGCTTAATGGCAACAAAATCCTCTGTTGTGGCAACGGCACCTCCGCCGCCAACGCACAGCATTTTGCTGCCAGCATGATTAATCGTTTTGAAACAGAGCGTCCAAGTTTACCTGCGATTGCACTTAATACCGATAATGTGGTCTTAACGGCGATTGCAAACGATCGTCTGCATGATGAAATTTACGCAAAACAGGTGCGCGCGCTGGGCCACGCGGGGGATGTTCTGTTAGCGATTTCCACCCGTGGGAATAGCCGCGACATCGTCAAAGCCGTTGAAGCTGCCGTCACCCGTGATATGACCATCGTGGCGCTGACAGGCTACGATGGCGGTGAACTGGCCGGGCTTTTAGGGCCTCAGGATGTGGAAATTCGCATCCCGTCCCATCGCAGTGCGCGTATTCAGGAGATGCACATGCTGACGGTGAACTGTTTATGCGATCTGATCGATAACACGCTTTTCCCTCACCAGGATGATTAAGGAGTAATAATGAAGGCATTATCGACCCTCGCAGTCCTTATTTCTGCACTGCTACTTCAGGGATGTATTGCCGCCGCCGTTGTCGGTACCGCGGCTGTCGGCACCAAAGCAGCAACCGATCCGCGCTCTGTGGGCACACAGGTGGATGACGGCACGCTGGAGTTACGCGTGAATAGCGCCCTTTCTAAAGATGAACAAATTAAGAAAGAAGCGCGCATTAACGTCACCGCGTACCAGGGCAAAGTGCTGCTGGCGGGCCAGGCCCCTAATCTCGACCTGGCGGCGCGTGCCAAACAGATCGCGATGGGTGTAGATGGCGCGACGGAGGTTTATAACGAAGTGCGTCAGGGCCAGCCTATCGGTCTGGGAGACGCCTCATCCGATACCTGGATCACCACGAAAGTGCGTTCACAGCTGTTGGGTAGCGATCAGGTGAAATCGTCTAACGTGAAAGTGACCACTGAAAACGGCGAGGTGTTCCTGCTGGGTCTGGTGACGGATCGTGAAGGCAAAGCCGCAGCGGATATCGCCAGCCGTGTCAGCGGGGTGAAACGCGTCACGACCGCCTTTACCTATATCAA
>NZ_JAIWPG020000010.1 GCF_020532665.2 Lelliottia sp. WAP21 | reverse complement strand
AAAGGCAGCCATTCGGCTGCCTTAGTCTCCCCAGATCACACCTTAGTGGCTGCGGATGTACTCATCCATTTCGGTTTTCAGGTTATCGGATTTAGTCCCGAAGATTGCCTGAACACCCGAACCTGCAACAACCACACCTGCTGCGCCCAATTTTTTCAGGCCAGGTTGATCAACTTTTGCCACGTCAGCCACGCTCACACGCAGACGAGTGATACACGCGTCCAGGTTAGTGATGTTGTCTTTACCACCGAAGGCTGCAATCAGCGCCGGGGCCATTTCGCTGGTCGCGGTTGCTTTGCTGTCTTCAGTTGCATCTTCACGACCTGGTGTTTTCAGGTCCAGTGCTTTGATCAGCACGCGGAAGATGGTGTAGTAAACGATCGCGTAGCAAATACCCACGATTGGGAACAGCCACAGTTTGCTGCTGTTACCCGACAGTACGATAAAGTCGATCAGACCGTGCGAGAAGGATGTACCGTCACGCATACCCAACAGAATACAAATTGGGAACGCCAGACCCGCCAGAATCGCGTGGATAATGTACAGAATCGGCGCAACGAACATGAAGGAGAACTCGATTGGCTCGGTGATACCGGTCAGGAACGAGGTCAGCGCTGCGGAGATCATGATGCCGCCCACTTTTGCACGGTTCTCTGGTTTCGCAGAGTGCCAGATAGCGATCGCAGCCGCTGGCAGACCGTACATTTTGAACAGGAAGCCACCAGACAGTTTGCCTGCAGTTGGGTCACCCGCCATGTAACGTGGAATATCGCCGTGGAATACCTGACCTGCTGCGTTGGTGTATTCACCGATCTGCATCTGGAAAGGAACGTTCCAGATATGGTGCAGACCAAATGGTACCAGGCAACGTTCAACGAAACCGTAGATACCGAACGCCACTACCGGGTTCTGATACGCGGCCCACTGAGAGAAGGTCTGGATAGCGGAACCGATAGGTGGCCAGATGAAGGACAGCACCACGCCGGTGAAGATCGCCGCCAGACCAGAGATGATCGGGACAAAGCGCTTGCCAGCGAAGAAGCCCAGATACTCAGGCAGCTTGATGCGGTAGAAACGGTTAAACATATACGCCGCAATCGCACCCGAGATGATACCGCCGAGAACCCCGGTATCGGCCAGGTGTTTCGCTGCGATCTCTTCAGCCGGTAAGTGCAGGACCAATGGCGCAACCACAGCCATGGTTTTCACCATAATGCCGTAAGCCACAACCGATGCCAGTGCAGAGACACCGTCGTTATTGGTGAAGCCCAGTGCTACACCGATAGCGAAGATTAACGGCATGTTAGCAAAGACAGAACCGCCTGCTTCGGCCATCACGTGAGAGACTACGGCTGGCAGCCAGCTGAAGTTAGCAGAACCGACGCCCAGCAGGATACCTGCGATAGGCAGTACGGATACTGGCAGCATCAGCGATTTACCGACCTTTTGCAGGTTAGCAAATGCATTCTTAAACATAATTGAGAGTGCTCCTGAGTATTTGTGCTTTTTTTTACGTTTTCACGCATTGGCCCGGGGGGAGAACCGTGCCGTGGACAGGACATCTAAGCGCCCTTTATTTATTACACAGAGTAAAATAAATCACTCCGACTTTGTTTGACGGCTATCACGTTTCAGCTCGAGACGGTCGAAAAACTTTCAGTTATTTACAAAAAGCATGTCCGGATGTGTCCAAAAACATCATCACCGCCCCAAATGAGGCGGTGAACTCTACTCGCTTTGTTTATTAATTACGAGCCTAAAAAAAACAGGTCTATCAGACAGTTTGCAGGCGGGTGGGGTCGATATGGAACAGGCTGGCGAAGTTTTCAGTGGTCACGCGGGCCAGCTCTTCAATACTGACTCCTTTAAGTACGGCCATATACTCAGCGACATCTCTCGTCATGGCTGGCTGGTTTTCTTTCCCGCGGTGCGGTACCGGCGCCAGATACGGAGAATCTGTCTCGACCAGAATACGATCGATCGGAACGTAACGTGCCGCGTCCCGAATTTGCTCAGCATTACGAAACGTCACAATCCCGGAAAACGAGATATAAAAGCCCATATCCAGCAATTTTCCCGCCGTTTCTCTGTCTTCTGTGAAACAGTGTAGTACGCCACCGCAATCCGTCACTTTTTCTTCGCTCAGGATAGCCAGCGTGTCGGCCCGGGCATCACGCGTATGGACAATAACCGGCTTATTCAGCTCGCGTCCAATACGGATGTGATGGCGGAAGGATTCCTGCTGACGTGGCTTCGTTTCCGGCGTGTAGTAATAATCCAGACCGGTTTCGCCCATCGCAACGACACCCTCTTCAGCGGCCAGACGGCGAAGGTCTTCCGGATCGTAGTCTTCGTCCTGATTTAACGGGTGCACACCGCAGGAAAAGACCACGTTTTCGCGCATCCCTACCAGCTCGCGCATGCTGCGATACCCCGGCAGGGTTGTCGCAACGGCCAGACAAAACTTAACGTCACGGCTGGCGGCTTTTGCCAGCACATCATCCACATCCTTATGCAGCGATTGATAATCCAGGCCATCGAGATGGCAGTGTGAGTCGACTAAAAACATAATGTCTCTCTCAAAGATGGGAGGCCGGCAGTACCGCGCCTGATTGCAGGTAATGTTCGATACGCAGTAACAGATCGGTGAGGACAAGCTCGCGATTCAAACCGGTTACCGTAAGAAGTTGTTCGCGGCAAAGGCACATTTCATGAACAATGGCGCGTAATGTTGCGCCAGGCAGCGCGTTTGCCAGCGTATTAATCAGTGGCCAGACATCGACGTTGGAGACCAGCGTCGCGCCTTGCTGGAGTTTCATCGCATCCAGTAACAACGAGACCAGCCAGTGAAGGCGCACAGGGGCCTGATCGTGATTGAGCACGCTTAATACGCCAAGCCAGTCGCGGCTGTCGAGCGCCTGCTCTACGGCACTGCAAAGCTGCATACGGTGTGACCAGGCCTCTTTTTGAAGAAGTTCCAGTGCAGCCGCAGGGGCACCGCTGCACAGACGCAACGCAGCCAGCGCTGATTCTTGTGACACCGTCACTTCTCGCTGAAGCCAGCTTAATGCCCATGTTTCCTGAGGAACCGCCAGGTGGTGAAGACGACAGCGGCTGCGTAATGTGGCCAGCAAACGCCCGGGATCCCGACAGGATAAAAAGAACCAGGTTTTTTCCGGTGGCTCTTCAAGCGTTTTTAACAGGGCATTTGCGGCCGCTTCCGTCAGCAGCGACGCATCGCTAAGCCAGACCACTTTCGCTCCACCGAGGCGTGCATGCTCATACAGTTTTTCGCTGACATCGCGCACGGCATCAATCCCAAGGGTACTTTTCCCTTTCTCAGGCTCGAGCCGGTAGTAATCCGGGTGTGTGCCAGCCTGCATTAGCTGGCAGCCACGGCATTTACCACAGCTTTTCTGTCCCTGGGGCTGCTGACACATCAAAAAACGGGTGATCGCGTAAATCAGCGCGTCTTCACCCATGCCGGGCAAAGCCTGAATCAGTAACGCATGATGCCCCCGACCGGCCTGATAGCTGGCGATCAGCTGATCAAAGTGCGGACGCAGCCATGGATACCATTTCATGCCGTTTGCTCCTGCAACCAGCGCGTCACCGTTTCACGAATCGCCAGGGTGACGGCTTCAAGTGATTGCGTCGCATCAATGGTACGAATCGACGAGTCCGTTGCGGCCAGCTCGAGATAGCGGGCGCGGGTGCGATTAAAGAAATCGAAAGACTCTTGTTCAATGCGATCCAGTTCACCCCGGGCTCGCGCACGTTTCAAACCGATTTCTGGTGTCACGTCCAGATAAAGCGTCAGGTCAGGACGAAAATCCCCTAACACCGCATCACGCAGCGTCGCCAGCATGGTTTGATCGATACCACGCCCTCCTCCCTGATACGCCTGCGTGGAGAGGTCGTGGCGATCGCCAATGACCCACTGCCCTTTCGCCAGAGCCGGTTTAATCACCGTTTCAACAAGCTGAACGCGGGCAGCATAAAACATCAGCACTTCGGCTTTATCATTGATGACTTCATCACCGACGGATTTGATGTCGAGTACCAGGCTTCGCAGTTTCTCCGCAAGCTGGGTACCGCCAGGTTCGCGGGTAAACACCATCTCGGCAATGCCCAGCGCTTTGAGTGTCTCAACGACCACGTTACGAGCCGTGGTTTTCCCGGCGCCTTCCAGCCCCTCGATGACGATGTAGTTACTGCGCATTTTTTTCCTTAAGTGCTTTCAGATAGTCCTGAACAGAGCGATTGTGGCTCGCAAGGTTTGTATTAAAGGTGTGCCCACCTTTACCATCCGCCACAAAATAGAGATACGGTGTTTTAGCCGGATGCGCCGCGGCATCCAGTGACGCCTGACCCGGGGTCGCAATCGGCCCAGGCGGCAACCCGCTAATCACGTAGGTATTATACGCGGTTGCCGTCTCCAGATCCTTACGTGTGATCTTGCCGGTATAGCTTTCACCCATACCGTAGATGACCGTCGGGTCGGTTTGCAGCCGCATGCCGATGCGCAGACGGTTAATAAAGACGGATGCGACCTGATCGCGTTCGCTGGCGACCGCGGTTTCTTTCTCAATGATGGACGCCATGGTCACGAACTGATTCTGATCTTGATAAGGTAACCCTTCTGCCCGTCCCTCCCATGCAGCCTCAACCGCGGCCACCATCTTTTTATGGGCCCGCTTGAGGATAGAGACATCGGTTGTCCCGGCGGTATACATCCAGGTATCCGGCCAGAACCAGCCTTCTACCCACTCCGGATGTTCAAGAGACAGAACCTCGGCCACCGTGGCGTAGCGATCGTCTTTTAAGGTGTGTTTGATATAAGGCGCATCGCGGAGCTGTTTGAGATAATCGCTCAGGCGCATCCCTTCGACAAAACGCAGCGGAAACTGAGCTTCTTTACCGCTTTCCAGCAGCTCGAGCATGTCACGTACCGTCATGCCTGGCGTAAAGCGATACGTACCGGCTTTAAAATGTGACAGCTCGGGTTCAACACGCAGCAACCACTGGAAGACGCGGGGACGATTGATCACCTTATCCGCATACAGTTGTTCCCCCAGGGCCAGCCGTCCGGTCCCGGGTTTCAGCGAGAATATCGTCTCTTCTTTTATCAGGATTTTGCTGTCCGCCATCTGACGAACTTTCCACATCCCGACGCCGCCGGCAATCGCGAGCACGACAATAAGTAAGAGGACAAAGCGCAACATTTTTTTCATGACTATCTGGTTTGCTCACACAGTGGGGCCAAAAACTGGAACAACGTACGCGATGAAAAGCGCAGGTTGCCACAAGCACGTACCGGTACAACGGGCATCAACGCATTGCAGGCCACCACCTCATCGGCAGTGTCCAGTGCCTCAATGCGCGCATTCACTTCGACAACACGAAAGCCAGAGCGTGCCAGCGTCTGCATACAAAACTGACGCATGATCCCGTTCACTCCGGCGTGATCGAGGCGCGGGGTAAAGACATCATTACCCTGTCGCCACAGCAAATTAGCCGCACAGCATTCCGTAATGAACCCTTCGCTGTCAACCACCAGCGCTTCATCCGCCGCTGACTGCTCAAGATGAGTACGGATCAACACCTGCTCCAGACGGTTAAGATGCTTCAAACCCGCCAGCATCGGGTTGCGACCAAGGCGGACAGGGCTAAGTTCAAGGGTGATACCTTCATTGCGCCAGCGATCGTAGTGCGCAGGATAGGCCGAAACAGAAAGGAGACGCGTGGGATGCTGGCAATCAGATGCGCTGTATCCGCGCCCGCCGCTGCCCCGGGTAAGAATGACCTTTAACACGCCCCGGGCGTGTCCGGCGGCGAGGCTTTTCATCTCGTTTTCCAGCAACGACCATTCCGTGAAAGGGATGAGAAGTGTTTCACACGTCTTGCGCAGTCGTTGAAGATGGGCGGGGAGAAGAGCGATCTCTCCTTTTACAATTCGCGCCGTGGTAAAGCATCCGTCGCCAAACTGAATTGCCCTGTCGTTCGCAGCAAGATAATCCTGCTCATGGCCATTGATCAAAAACATGGTCACTCCTTAGTCGTAACGGAATAGTTTGGCAGGAAGGATCACCGCGGACAAGGGAAGAAAACGGAATAAAAAAGGCCCGGCAAGCGGACCTTTTTAAACACGGTGATGACCAGACGCTTTAGATCTTTTTAAAGATCAGAGAACCGTTAGTTCCACCGAAGCCGAAGGAGTTACACAGGGTGTAGTCCAGACCGCTGACCTGACGCGCTTCGTGTGGTACGAAGTCCAGATCGCAACCGTCATCCGGGTTATCCAGGTTGATGGTTGGCGGCACAGCCTGATCGCGCAGTGCGAGGATAGAGTAGATAGATTCTACCGCGCCCGCAGCACCCAACAGGTGACCCGTCATGGATTTGGTTGAGCTGACCATGATACGGCTTGCAGCATCGCCAAATACGGATTTAACGGCCTGAGCTTCAGCTTTGTCACCCGCAGGCGTAGAAGTGCCATGGGCATTGACGTAGCCAATCTGACCTGGCTCGATACCAGCATCGCGAATCGCATTCACCATTGCCAGCGCAGCGCCTGCGCCATTTTCTGGCGGTGACGTCATGTGGTAGGCATCGCTACTCATACCGAAACCGACGATCTCAGCATAAATTTTCGCGCCGCGTTTTTTCGCGTGTTCGTACTCTTCCAGTACGATCATGCCTGCGCCATCACCCAGAACAAAACCATCACGGTCTTTATCCCATGGGCGGCTGGCAGCCTGAGGATTGTCATTACGGGTCGACAATGCACGTGCTGCGCCAAAGCCCCCTACGCCCAACGGCGTACTGGCTTTTTCCGCACCCCCCGCAACCATTGCATCGGCATCGCCGTAGGCAATCATTCGTGCGGCCTGGCCGATGTTATGCACACCAGAGGTACACGCAGTCGCGATGGAAATGCTTGGGCCACGCAGACCGAACATGATGGTCAAATGACCGGCCACCATGTTGACAATCGTAGACGGAACGAAGAACGGGCTGATCTTACGTGGGCCACCATTGACCAGAGAGCCATGGTTTTCCTCGATGAGACCAAGACCACCAATCCCGGAGCCGATAGCGGCGCCAATACGGGTCGCGTTCTCTTCCGTAATTTCCAGGCCAGAATCTTGCATGGCCTGAACGCCAGCGACAATTCCATATTGAATGAAGGCATCCATCTTGCGCTGTTCTTTGCGCGAGATGATCTCTTCACAGTTAAAATCCTTTACTAAGCCAGCAAATTTCGTTGCATAGGCGCTAGTATCGAAATGGTCGATTAGGCTGATGCCGCTCTGACCGGCAAGGAGAGCTTTCCAGTTGGACTCTACGGTATTGCCGACAGGAGACAACATGCCAAGTCCGGTCACAACTACACGACGCTTAGACACGTATGTCCTCCAGGGAGGGATAAAAAAAGAGATTTGTGGGACTAAAAAAGATAAAACTCAGGCGGTCGAATGACCGCCTGGAGATGTTCACTTACGCCTGGTGACCGTTGATGTAATCAATGGCAGCCTGAACGGTGGTGATTTTCTCAGCTTCTTCGTCCGGAATCTCAGTATCAAACTCTTCTTCCAGAGCCATGACCAGCTCAACGGTGTCAAGAGAATCTGCGCCCAGGTCTTCAACGAAGGAAGCGGAGTTCACAACTTCTTCCTGCTTAACGCCAAGCTGCTCGCCGATAATTTTCTTAACGCGTTCTTCGATAGTGCTCATACTCTTAAATTTCCTATCAAAACTCGCTTTCGCGATGGTTTTCGTAGTGTATAAAATGTTGAAAAATTTGCAACTAAATCCCGGCATGTCTTACCACGATTTTACGTTATTCTGAGGCCATTCGCCCTAATAACGCAAATATTTTTCATCGTGGTTAAACCATATACATCCCGCCGTTGACGTGGAGGGTCTCACCAGTGATGTAACCCGCTTCGTCAGAAGCTAAAAATGCAACCGCGCTGGCGATTTCTTTCGGATCGCCAAGGCGCCCTGCTGGAACAGCCGCCAACGTACCCGCACGCTGATCATCGGTCAGCGCACGCGTCATGTCCGTCTCAATAAAACCCGGAGCAACAACGTTTACAGTAATACCGCGGGACGCAACTTCACGCGCCAGGGCTTTACTGAAACCGATCAGACCTGCTTTCGCCGCAGCGTAGTTAGCCTGACCAGCATTTCCCATGGTACCAACCACAGAACCGATAGTGATAATACGCCCATGACGCTTTTTCATCATAGCTCGCATTACCGCTTTTGACAGACGGAATACAGATGACAGGTTGGTTTCGATGATATCGTCCCACTCAGCATCTTTCATTCGCATCAGCAAGTTGTCGCGAGTGATACCGGCATTATTTACCAGAATATCCACTTCGCCAAATTCTGCGCGAATATTTTCCAGAACAGATTCGATAGATGCAGGATCGGTCACATTCAACATCAGACCTTTGCCGTTCGCACCTAAGTATTCGCTAATGGCTTGTGCGCCCTTCTCGCTGGTCGCAGTCCCAATCACCTTTGCGCCACGCGCAACCAGTGTTTCAGCAATAGCACGGCCAATACCGCGGCTTGCGCCGGTAACCAGTGCGATTTTTCCTTCAAAACTCATGGTATTCCTCTTTTATTGCGAGAGTGCCGCTGACAGGGCTTCCGGCTCGTTAAGCGCGGAGGCCGTCAGGGTGTCAACAATACGTTTTGTCAGACCGGTGAGGACTTTCCCTGGACCGACTTCATAAAGATGCTCAACGCCCTGTGACGCCATAAACTCAACGGTTTTGGTCCACTGAACCGGGCTATAAAGCTGACGAACCAGCGCATGGCGAATAGCCTCTGGCGCAGTTTCGCATTGCACATCAACGTTGTTCACAACCGAAATGGTTGGTGCGTTAAAGGTAATTTTTTCAAGCTCAACGGCCAGTTTGTCGGCAGCAGGCTTCATCAGCGCGCAGTGAGACGGCACGCTGACGGGCAGCGGCAGAGCGCGTTTGGCGCCTGCGGCTTTACAAGCCGCACCGGCACGTTCAACCGCTTCTTTATGACCGGCGATAACGACCTGGCCTGGCGAGTTGAAGTTAACCGGTGAGACGACCTGACCTTCCGCAGACTCTTCACAGGCTTTTGCAATAGCCGCATCATCAAGACCGATGATGGCAGACATACCGCCCGTGCCTTCTGGCACGGCTTCCTGCATGAATTTACCGCGCATTTCAACCAGACGTACTGCATCAGCAAAGGCAATCACACCGGCACACACCAGCGCCGAGTATTCGCCCAGGCTATGTCCTGCCAACAGCGCTGGCGCTTTACCGCCCTGCTGCTGCCAAACGCGCCACAGCGCGACGGACGCGGTTAATAATGCCGGCTGGGTTTGCCAGGTTTTGTTCAGCTCTTCAGCCGGACCCTGTTGCGTCAACGCCCAAAGATCGTAACCCAGAGCATCAGAAGCTTCACGGAAAGTCTCTTCCACGATCGGATAGGTTGCCGCCATGTCTGACAACATCCCAACAGCCTGAGATCCCTGTCCCGGGAAGACGAAAGCAAATTGCGTCATGTTTTAATCCTTATACTAAAAACGAACCAGCGCGGAACCCCAGGTGAAACCGCCACCGAAGGCTTCAAGCAAGACCAGTTGGTCACGTTTGATTCGCCCATCGCGTACCGCTTCGTCAAACGCGCAGGGTACCGATGCCGCAGACGTATTGCCGTGACGATCGAGCGTCACCACAACGTTATCCATCGACATACCCAGTTTCTTCGCGGTTGCACTGATGATACGCAGGTTCGCCTGATGCGGAACCAGCCAGTCTAGTGCAGAGCGATCGAGGTTATTCGCAGCAAGCGTCTCATCAACGATGTGAGCCAGTTCGGTGACTGCGACTTTAAAGACCTCGTTACCTGCCATCGTCAGATGGATGGGGTTATCCGGATTAACGCGATCGGCATTTGGCAGCGTTAACAGCTCACCATAGCTACCGTCAGCGTGTAAATGCGTAGAGATGATGCCGGGTTGTTCGGACTGCCCAAGCAGGACAGCACCCGCGCCGTCACCAAAGATGATAATGGTTCCGCGGTCACTTGGATCGCATGTGCGGGCCAGAACATCTGCGCCGATCACCAGAGCATATTTTACCGCACCTGATTTCACGTACATATCTGCGACGCTCAGGGCGTAGGTAAACCCTGCACAGGCGGCAGCAACGTCAAACGCCGGGCATCCTTTAATGCCCAACATGCCCTGAATCTGACAGGCAGCGCTTGGAAATGCATGCGTCGAAGAGGTCGTTGCGACAACAATAAGCCCGATCTCTTCTTTATCGACACCGGCCATCTCCAGTGCACGAAGACCCGCTTCGTAGCCCATGGTAGAAACCGTTTCATCTGGCGCGGCGATACGGCGTTCACGGATACCTGTGCGCGTGACAATCCACTCGTCAGATGTATCAACCATTTTTTCCAGATCGGCGTTCGTCCGCACTTGTTTTGGCAGATAACTGCCGGTACCTAAAATCTTCGTATACATGTACGCTCAGTCACTTTTTGCTAATACAGATTCCAGGCGAGCGGCAATCCGCTGTGGGACTTGTCGCTGCACCGCCTGCACTGCCTGTTCAATGGCGACGGTAAACGCTCGCTGATTGGCTGCACCATGACTCTTTATCACCGTGCCGCGCAATCCTAACAGACAGGCGCCATTATACTGGTCGGGGTTGAGGTGACTGAATCGCCGCGTCAGGCTTTTTTGTAACCAACGCTTTAAAATAATCAGCCACCAGGACCTTTTTTTCCCTTCTCCCTGCGATTTCAGCAGCGAAAGGAACATCCTCACCACCCCTTCCATCGTTTTTAACGTCACGTTGCCGGTAAATCCATCACACACCAGCACATCCGTTTTTCCGGTCAGCAACTCGTTGGCTTCAAGATATCCAATATAGTTGATCGAGGGGACTGATTTTAAAATTTCCGCCGCCTCGCGGATGCTGTCGAGACCTTTCGTCTCTTCTTCACCAATGTTTAATAACGCGACGCGAGGATTTTTTATCCCGACGACTTCTTCTGCCAGCACCGATCCCATCACGGCAAACTGCGCCAGCATGGTACTGTCACAATCGACGTTGGCCCCCAGGTCGAGGACCACCGTTTTGCCCTTTTGCTGATGAGGCAACACCGTCACCAGCGCCGGACGCTCAATACCGTCAATGGGTTTGAGCAATAATTTAGCCAGTCCCATCAGCGCACCGGTATTCCCCGCGCTGACGCACGCTTGCGCGCGCCCTTCTTTGACCAGGTCCAGCGCGATCCGCATGGACGTTCCGCGGCTGTTACGCACGGCTTGCGATGGCCGGGCATCACTTGCAATAACTGACTGCGCAGGAATAATCTGCAGACGTGAACGTTGTTCGAAGTCAGCTTTTGCGAGTAATGGCGTGATTGCGTCGGGATTACCGACTAAAAGAAGTGTGAGTTGCGAATTAGAATTCAGTGCCTGCAAAGCTGCAGGCACTGTCACGGATGGGCCAAAATCTCCCCCCATGACATCTAACGCCAGGGTTAGACGTGTCAAGGTGTCGTCACTGCCTGGTTTGGTGTTTCCCCAGTTGCCTGGGGAAATCCTCACTAAGCTTCATCACGCTTGCGCGTGATTACTTAGTGATTACCTTGCGGCCACGGTAGAAACCGTCAGCAGTGATGTGGTGACGCAGGTGTTTCTCACCAGAAGTCTTGTCTACAGACAGGCTGGTAACTGCAGTCAGCGCGTCATGGGAACGACGCATGCCACGTTTGGAACGGGTTGGTTTATTCTGTTGTACGGCCATGGACCTTACTCCTCAATTACTTACGCTTTAAGCTGGCTAATACGGCAAATGGATTGGGTTTTTGCGCTTCAACAGGCAATTCCCCAAAGACCATGTCCGCCTCGGACACTTCACAGTGTTCAGAATCATGCACCGGAACTACAGGCAAGGTGAGGATGATTTCATCTTCAACCACTGCAAGCAGATCGATTTCACCGAATTCGTTAACCTCAATCGGCTCATACGCTTCCGGGAGTGCTTCAGCCTGTTCGTCAGAACGAACCGGACTGAAACAATATGTTGTGTAGACATGTTGTACAAACGGTTTCCCGCAACGCTGACATTCGAGCGTTACCGTTACCTTTGCATCGCCGGTTAAAACGGCAAGGCGCTGGTTATCGATAGCGAACGACATGGAGCATTCTACATCAGTGTCCACACTGACCACAGATGCGGCAATACGCTCAGCCTGATCGGAAGTATAAATACCTTCGTAATCGAGGCGTTTTTGAGCCGTACGAACCGGATCAAGAGTCAGGGGTAATTTTACCTTTTGCATAGGGCGCGCATATTAACTTTGTAACGTCATAGAGTCAAAGAAAAAGGCAACCAGGGCTGCCTTTTGCCAATTATTCGCACACATTGCGGCCCGTAGTTTAAAATGGCTGGCATCGATACGCTATATCTGGTGATAAAAATATGCCAAATCTTATTCTTGCCTCCACTTCACCCTACCGCCGCATGTTGCTTGAGAAGCTGGGCATTCCTTTCGAATGCGCTGCGCCAGACACCGACGAAACGCCACAACCTGCTGAATCGCCACGTAATCTGGTGCTTCGTCTGGCCAAAGAGAAGGCGCAAAGTCTGGCCACCCGGTATCCCCATCATTTGATTATAGGATCGGACCAGGTTTGTGTCCTTGATGGAGAGATCGCCGGAAAACCCCACACCGAGGCCAACGCCTGCCAGCAGCTGATGCGTGCACGAGGCAATATTGTCACCTTCTATACGGGTCTTGCGCTTTACAACTCCGCGACGGGCCATCTGCAAACGGAGTGCGAACCGTTTGACGTCCACTTCCGCCATTTGAGCGAGCAGGAGATTAGCGACTACGTGCGCCGGGAACGCCCGCTTGACTGCGCGGGAAGCTTTAAAAGTGAAGGATTAGGTATAGCGCTCTTTGAAAAGCTGGACGGACGCGATCCCAACGCTCTGGTGGGGCTACCGCTGATTGCGCTGTGCCAGATGCTGAGACGTGAGGCGTATAACCCGCTGACGGCGTGATGCCCTCGCGCACAGGGAGAGGGAGCAAACATTAAAAACGGCAACGTTCATTGCCGTTTTACGTTTACCTTAGCCGCGCAGAACCGTCAGACAACGTTTGAGTTGGGCGTCCATCGGCGCTTCGATACGCAGCGTTTCCCCGGTATTCGGATGGGTGAACGTCAGTGCGGCCGCATGCAGGAAGAGACGAGACAGCCCCGTACCCGCCAGTTGCTTATCAAATTCACGATCGCCGTAGCGGTCATCAAACGCAATCGGATGGCCCGCATACTGGGTATGCACACGGATCTGGTGGGTACGGCCGGTGACCGGACTGCAACGCACCAGCGTGGCGAACGCATAGCGCTCTTCCACTTTAAAGCGGGTCTCAGAGGGCTTGCCTTCCTGATTTACCCGCACAATACGTTCACCGCTCTGCAGTATATTTTTCAGCAACGGCGCCTGCACTACTTTCACATGCGACTGCCACTGTCCACGAACCAGCGCCAGATAATCCTTCTGCATGCCTTTTTCACGTAACTGTTCATGGAGCGAACGCAGGGCCGAACGCTTTTTGGCCACCAGCAGCACACCAGAGGTATCCCGGTCCAGACGATGAACCAGCTCAAGGAATCGTGCATCAGGACGCAGCGCCCGCAATCCTTCAATAACGCCAAAGCTCAGACCGCTGCCGCCATGGACAGCGGTACCTGAGGGTTTGTTCAGCACCAGAATGTGATCGTCTTCGTAGAGGATAACGTCACTCAGCGCGGCCACCTTTTGCAGCTTGGGTGATACACCCTCTTCTTCGCGTTCAGCAACACGAACGGGAGGTATGCGGATTTCGTCGCCCGCTTCCAGTTTGTACTCTGGCTTCACGCGTTTTTTATTTACCCGCACCTCGCCCTTACGCAAGATGCGATAAATCATACTTTTTGGCACACCCTTTAATTGGGTACGTAAAAAGTTGTCGATTCGTTGCCCCGCTTCATCATCCGCGATCGCAACCATTTTTACCGATGGAGTCTCTGTTTTCATGGTTGGCGATTCTAAATATCGTCAGCCATTAGCGCCACTCATTTTTCTATGCTTATATTGAGTTTCATCCTGGGTACAACACTTTTACGCAATCGATTTGGTGGTTATTAACGCAATCGCCGCATTGAAGTGAAGAAACTGTGAGTAACCGGGTGATAATTGGTAAAAGTCATCTTGCTATAACCCGGTTAGCAGTGGAATAATGAGACTGTTTTCCGTGTTAAATCTGGGTTTTGTAAGGTTAATGACGGAATAACCCATTTTGTCTGACCGATCATCCACGCAGCAATGGCGTAAGACGTATTGATCTTTCAGACAGTTAGCGGGCTGCGGGTTGCAGTACTTCCCGGTAAATGGAATCTTCTCTGGAGAGTTTTACCCAGGCTGTTCCCCTGATAATTGCGCTGTTTTTCCGTATGAAATACAGGCAACCGACACTCTGCGCCTCTTAAGCGTACGACAACCGTGAGGTTGGCGACGTGAACAGACACGAGGCCATCGGTTCATACCCCGGAAAGCGTCACCTTGCCCGCAGCTTAGTCGTCAATGTAAGAATAATGAGTAAGTTACGATGAAAAGAATGTTAATCAACGCAACTCAGCAAGAAGAGTTGCGTGTCGCCCTTGTGGATGGGCAGCGCCTGTACGATCTGGATATCGAAAGTCCTGGACACGAACAGAAAAAAGCGAACATTTACAAAGGTAAAATCACCCGCATTGAACCCAGCCTTGAGGCCGCATTCGTCGATTACGGCGCTGAACGCCACGGTTTCCTGCCTCTTAAAGAAATTGCCCGCGAATACTTCCCTGCCAACTATAACTCCCATGGTCGTCCGAACATTAAAGATGTGTTGCGCGAAGGCCAGGAAGTCATTGTCCAGATCGATAAAGAAGAGCGTGGCAACAAAGGCGCTGCACTGACAACCTTTATTAGTCTTGCAGGCAGCTACCTGGTGCTGATGCCGAACAACCCGCGTGCGGGCGGTATCTCTCGTCGTATCGAAGGCGATGATCGTACCGAGCTGAAAGAAGCGCTGGCCAGCCTTGAACTGCCTGATGGTATGGGCTTAATTGTCCGCACCGCCGGTGTTGGCAAATCGGCGGAAGCGCTGCAGTGGGATCTTGGATTCCGCCTGAAGCACTGGGAAGCTATCCAGAAAGCCGCTGAAAACCGCCCGGCTCCCTTCCTGATTCACCAGGAGAGCAACGTTATCGTACGTGCTTTCCGTGACTATCTGCGTCAGGACATTGGCGAAATTCTGATTGATAACCCGAAAGTGCTTGAGCTGGCTCGCCAGCACATCGCCGCACTGGGTCGTCCTGATTTCACCAGCAAAATTAAACTGTACACCGGTGAGATCCCGTTGTTCAGCCACTATCAAATCGAATCGCAGATTGAATCCGCCTTCCAGCGTGAAGTGCGTCTTCCTTCCGGCGGTTCCATTGTTATCGACTCCACCGAAGCGCTTACGGCGATCGACATCAACTCCGCACGTGCCACACGTGGGGGGGATATCGAAGAAACGGCGTTCAACACCAACCTCGAAGCGGCCGATGAGATTGCACGTCAGCTGCGCCTGCGCGACCTCGGTGGTCTGATCGTTATCGACTTTATCGATATGACCCCTGTGCGTCACCAGCGTGCGGTTGAAAACCGTCTGCGTGAGGCCGTTCGTCAGGACCGTGCCCGTATCCAGATCAGCCATATTTCTCGTTTCGGCCTGCTGGAAATGTCGCGTCAGCGTCTTAGCCCGTCACTGGGTGAATCCAGTCATCATGTCTGCCCACGTTGCTCCGGCACGGGGACCGTACGTGATAACGAATCGCTGTCGCTCTCCATTCTGCGTCTGATTGAAGAAGAAGCGCTGAAAGAGAACACTAAAGAAGTCCATGCGATCGTTCCTGTCCCGATTGCCTCTTACCTTCTGAACGAAAAACGTGCGGCTGTCAGCGCCGTTGAAGCGCGTCAGGGCGGTGTTCGTTGCATTATCGTGCCAAACGATCAGATGCAAACGCCACACTACTCCGTACTGCGCGTTCGCAAAGGTGAAGAAACCTCCACGCTGAGCTACCTGCTGCCTAAACTGCATGAAGAAGAGATGGCTATGCCATCTGATGAAGAGCCGGCTGAGCGCAAGCTGCCTGAGCAGCCAGCACTGGCGACCTTCATCATGCCTGAAGCACCACCTGAAGTGGCTCAGGAAAAAGTGGCTGCCAAGCCTGCCGCGCAGAAAACGACCGCTGCGGAGAGTCAACCTGAATCCTCTGAACCTGGCCTGTTGAGCCGTTTCCTCACCGCACTGAAGAAGCTGTTTGCCGGTGAAGAAGCGAAGCCTGTCGAGCCGGTAGTGGTACCGAAAGAAGAGAAAAAAGAGCGTCCTCAGGACCGTCGCAAGCGTCAGAACAACCGACGTGACCGCAACGATCGCAATGACCGTGGCGATCGCAACGAGCGTAACGAGCGTCGCGATAACCGTTCCGACAATAATGAAGGCCGCGAACCGCGTGAGGATAACCGTCGTAACCGTCGTGAGAAACCACAGCAGAACGTGGAAGAGCGCGAAATCCGCCAGCCAGCGGGCGATGAGTCTGACAAACCGAAACAGCGTGACGAGCAGCAACCACGTCGCGAGCGCAACCGTCGCCGCAATGACGATAAGCGTCAGGCGCAGCAGGAAGTTAAAGTTGTTAGCCGTGAAGAGCCGGTCGAGCAGGACGCTGAGCAGGAAGAACGCGTCCAGGTCATGCCACGTCGTAAGCAGCGTCAACTGTCTCAGAAAGTGCGTTATGAATCCGAGCAGACTGCAGAGACCGTTATCGCAGTGACTGAACCTGTTGCTGAGGTGGCGCAGAATACCCAGGTTGCGAAACTGGATCTGCCAGCGGTTGTCGACACCGTATCTGAACAGGAAGAGACTGCTGAAGCGCGTGACAACAACGGCATGCCGCGTCGTTCTCGCCGTTCCCCACGTCATCTGCGCGTGAGTGGTCAGCGTCGTCGTCGTTATCGTGACGAACGTTACCCAACGCAGTCTGCCATGCCGCTGGCCGTAGCCTGCGCTTCACCAGAAATGGCATCAGGCAAAGTCTGGATCCGTTATCCTGTTGCACGCCCTCAGGAACAGCAGGTTGAAGAGCAAAGCGTGGCTGCGCAGAACCCGGTCGTTGCGGAAACCGTTGAACAGACGACCTACGCACCGATTGCTGCGCCTGAAGCGACGCCAGTCGTCGTTGAAGCTGAAGCCGTGCAAACCGTTGCAGCTGAACAGCCTGTCGTGGAAGACGTAAACATTGAAACCACGCATCCGGAAGTCATTGCTGCGCCGGTTGATGAGCAACCACAGGTTATCGCACAAGAAGATACCGCTGTGGCTCAACACATCGTTGAGGACGTTCAGGCCGCTGCGCCGGTTGAAACCGTGACGGCTGAAACCGTTGTTGAAGCAGAACCGGCTCCGGCTGAAACGGCTGCACCAGAAGAAGTGGTCACCGTGGCTGAAGTGGCGGTCGAAGCGCCACAGGCGCCTGTAGCCGCACCGGAACCTGAAGTGAAGCCTGAACCTGTAGCCGTTGTGACAGCGCGCAATCGTACCGCCACAGCGCCAATGACGCGTGCACCTGCGCCGGAATATCAGCCAGAAGCACCACGTCAAAGCAGCTGGGTGCGCCCTGCCTTTGATTTTGAAGGTAAAGGTGCTGCGGGTGGTCACAGTGCGACTCACCAGGCAACCGCACCTGCGACACGTCCAGACCCGGTTGAATAACCCTTCAACACGTTAAAAAGCCGACCCAAGGGTCGGCTTTTTTATTGCCCGCGCACCGGATAGCGCATTCCGGCTATTTGCGGCATAACTTCTCGCATTATCTCCAGAAACCGTCGTAATCGCGCAGGATAGTAGCGCGACCATGGATAAACAAGATGTACAGGAAGCGGGGCGGGTTGCCACTGCGGAAGAAGATGCACCAGCCTTCCCTCACGGATATCCTCTTCCACCGTCCAGGCCGAAACGGCAGCAACGCCCTGCCCGATTAACGCCATACTTCGCGTCACATACAAGCTGTCCGTACTTAATCGGGCAGTAATGGATACCCGTGCGGGTTGCGCGTCGATCCCGTCATAAAGCTCGATATGGTGGCGGTAAAAGGTATTGAGCGCAATCCAGGGTAACGCGGCCAGGTCCTCTGGCGAAGCGATGGGTTGATAGCGTTCCAGCAACTGGGGCGATGCCACGATAAGTCGGGGAACTTCGGCTAACAGCACCGAGACCGTCGCGGGGTCAACGTCGGCACCGACGCGGATCGCGCAGTCAATGTTATCGCTCAGGAAGTCGACCGATTTATCGTTGAGCATCCACTCGACGGTAAGTTGCGGATACCGATCCAGAAACCGGGCCAGCGGCTTTAGCAACTGCTCCTGACCAAACGCATGCGGGGCGCGAACACGCAGGGTGCCGACCGGCTCATCTTCAGACTGACCAACCTCATCTTCCAGCGCCAGCCAGCTGTCGATGACGCGCCTGGCATGTTGATAGCACCGTTCACCCTCATCGGTAAGTTTAGTGGCATGCGTTGTGCGCAGCAATAAACGCACACCCAATATTGTTTCAAGCGACTGCAATCGACGGCTCACCGTCGCCTGCGTGGTCGCGAGCTGACGGGCCGCGGCGGATAACGAACCGGTCTCGACGATACGCACAAATGTTCGCATCAACTCAACCCTGTCTATACGTTCTTTTCGATTCATAAAGAGCATTACCATACGTCTGACGTATAAGCGTTTTACCACCAGGCTGGCTACCGTCGCAAGCATCGATCGGGAAAAATAGCCTCACACCACTATTGAGGACATTCTTATGCACACCGCCAATCACCTTCAGTCCGTTAGCCGCTGGGTTATTTTTATCCTGGCGCTTGGAGCAGGATTTAGCGTCGCCGCGCTCTATTACGCTCAGCCATTATTACCGTTAATGGGCGCCGATCTGCATTTAAGTATTGAAGGTATGGGTCTGGTCCCTACCCTGACTCAGGCAGGCTATGCACTGGGCATATTGTTTCTGCTTCCGCTGGGCGATCGTCACGACCGTCGCACCTTAATCCTGCTCAAAAGCGCGGCGCTGGCGCTCTTTCTGTTGGGCTGTAGTCTGACGGGTAGCCTCCACTCCCTCTTGCTGGTCAGTCTGCTGATGGGGATGGCGGCAACCATGGCGCAAGATATTGTGCCTGCGGCAGCCATCCTGGCTCCTGAAGGTAAACAGGGTAAAACCGTCGGCACCGTTATGACGGGTCTGCTGTTGGGGATTTTACTCTCCCGAACCGTCAGCGGCGTGGTTGGCGACGCTTTCGGCTGGCGTGTGATGTATCAACTCGCCTCCGCCAGCATCGCCATGATCGGCGTGGTGTTGTGGGCCGTCTTACCCCGTTTCACGGCGCACTCTACCCTTAGCTATCCTGCGCTGATGCGCTCCATGGAACAGTTATGGCGTCGTTATCCGGCCTTGCGCCGTGCGGCGCTGGCGCAGGGGTTTCTCTCTGTCGCTTTTAGCGCCTTCTGGTCTACCCTTGCCGTGATGTTACTGGAGCGATTCCACCTTGGCAGCGCCGTGGCGGGTGGTTACGGGATTGCAGGTGCGGCCGGAGCGCTCGCGGCACCGTTGGCCGGTGGGCTTGCCGACAAATTAGGGGCAGGCAAAGTGACACAGCTGGGTGCCCTGATGGTGACCGTCTCATTCGCGCTGATGTTCCTGATGCCCGCGCTAGGCGTTCATGGCCAGCTCATCCTGATTGCCCTCGCTGCCGTGGGCTTCGATCTCGGTCTGCAGTCGAGCCTCGTGGCGCATCAGAATCTGGTCTACAGTCTGGAACCCCAGGCGCGGGGCCGTCTTAACGCGCTGTTGTTTACGGTTATCTTTATCGGCATGGCGCTGGGCTCGGCCCTGGGCAGCAAGATTTATACCCTCGCGGGTTGGTCGGGCGTAGTGGCGCTGGCTACCGCATGTGGTGGCATTGCCTTCCTGATTCGTCTCAGTGAGAGTGCGCGTGTGAAGCGCCTGTCGGTGGCATCCCGCTAAAAAAATGCCCAATCCGCATAACGGATTGGGCAGACAAAACATATCCAGTTTCAAGACATGTTCTAAAGGTCAAAAACTATTTATTAAGCTGGAACAGAGACATCCCCTGCATATCGCTAAATGCTTTATAGGATGCCTGGAGAGCAGCCTGCTGCATGGTGTAAGACGAAATCGCTGAGTTCCAGTCCACATCGACCAGATCGCTCATCTGTTGCGACAGACCCAGCGCACGGTCATCACCCAGGGCATCAAGTTTATTCAACTCGTTCAGTTTGGTACCCAGATCCGCGCGAACGGTCAGAACGTTATCCAGCGAGTTGCTCAGTCCACGGTTTGCTTTATCGATACTGGCGGTCAAGGCCTCACCCTTCGCTTCATCCCCCTCAAGCGGGACATTTAGCGAGGCAATAGCTGAATCGAGAATTTTAAACAGGTTGGTCTCCTGGGTACTCCCGGCAGGCTCAGGCTTGGCGTTACTGGTGAATTTGTCAAACACCGTGTTGCCGGTATGGCTAATTTGCATGGTACGCGCGGAGTCAACCTGCTGAGAGATCGCCGTATCGCCACCGTTGTAGTCACCACTGGTCTGGTCAAACGGGGCGCTGTCCGTCTTGTAACCCGCAAAGATATAACGGCCATTACCGTCAGTACTGTTAGCCAGATTGAGTAGCTGATCGCGAATACCCTGTAAATCCGTTGCCAGTGACGCGCGGTCTACGTCGGAAAGCGTTCCGTTTCCGGCATAGACGATTTTTTCCTGAGCAGACTGAATCGCGGTCGTTACCTGCCCCAGCACGCTCTCCTCAAGAGAAACACGCTGGGTGGCAAAGGTACGTGCCAGAGAAAACTGACTGTTCTGCGCCTGTGACTGCGATAAGACAACAGCCTGAGACGCTGCGATCGGATCGTCTGATGGACGGTTCACTTTCTTGCCCGTTGCCATCTGCTCACCGTAGCCCAACCATTTACTTTGAGAGTTAGTGATGCCTTGCATGTTCTGCTCGTACATCATTTGGGTGCTAATACGCATCGTTCACCTCAGCCTTAGCGGATGTTAATTATCGCATCAAAAAGCGTACTGGCTGTCTGCAGTACCTGAGCGTTTGCGAGGTAATATTGCTGGAAGCGTTGCAGGTTGCCATATTCCTCATCGAGGTTAACCCCGGAAATAGACTGCTGCTGCCTGGTCAATTGAGTGGCGACGTTGGCTTTGGTTTCGCTGCTGGTTTTAAGCGAAGCCGTGGTGCTGCCCACCGTACTGACCAGAGAAGCATACGCATCGTTAAAGGTCTTATTTCCGCCAACGACTTTACTGTTTTGCAGTGCTACCAGGGCCTGTGCGTTACGGTTGTCACTTTCACCACCGTCCGCTTTAGAGGCCATCGCCAGTTTGGATTCATCGCTAATAGCCAGTTCCATGTTCACGATGGTGTCGACAACCGGCTTAATGGTAAAACTGTCTTTGTTGCCAGCAGTCCCGGAGACGTTAATATCCAGACCGTCAAAGGACATATTGCCGCTGGCATCCGGCGTGGCCGTAAAGGATGTTTTGTCAGAAAGACGAGTTACCGTCCAGTCAGTGCCGTTAAATTCAAGCTTATAATCTGTGGCCTGAACTTTCGTACTGTCGCCCACCGTCGCCGTCATCGACGCACCCGGTACAGCGTTTTTATTATTTCCCGAAACTGCCGGGGAGCCAAACGTGAACAGGGCTTTACCTGCATTCCCGTCCGCATCGAAGCCCGCTTCATGCTGGGTGTTCATCGCATCGGCAAACGCCAGCGCCATCTGGTTCAGGGTATTACGCGCTTTATCGAGATCTTCGGTACGGAACGTTAACAAGCCGCCCAGCGAGCCGCTTGTCAGCTGCTTCTCGGAAATTTCAACGTTGCCCGCAACATCATCGACATAAGCTACCGTGGTACGCGCGGGGTCTGCACTGGATTTTACGGCCGCCAGTTGATTGACGTTACTACCCTGCACCAACGTGTAGCCATTGCCGAACGAGAGGTTATAGGTCCCGCCGTCCTGGACCGAGACTTCCACCCCAACGATCTGGTTTAGCTCATTCACCAGTTGATCGCGCTGATCGAGCAGGTTATTTGGCGATGCGCCTGCGCCTACCCCGGTCAGACGGGAAATCTGATCGTTTAGGTTGGCGATTTGCTTCGCATAGTTGTTGATCTGATCGACGCTGGTGGCAATCGCCGTATTGACCTGCGAATCCTGATCGCGCAAGTACTGGTCGTTCACCTTAAACTGATTCACCAGACCGTCTGCTTTGCCTAACACCGTCTGGCGCGCAGCGGGATCTTCAGCATTGCTGCTCAGCGTCTGCAGGCTTTTAAAGAAATCCTGCAGCGTGGTGGAGATGGAGTTAGTGGTATCAGACAATACGTCGTCAATTTTCGACATTTGCTGATAACGCGTTGTCAGGCCGGCGCTCTGGTTTTGCGCAGCACGCAGCTGGTTGGTGATAAACGCATCATACTCACGCTGCACGCCCGAGACATAGACGCCGTTGCCAACCCAGCCACCGCCTGTCAACGTACTGTTCGACGCACCCAGCACCGTGGTCTGACGCGTGTAACCGGCCACGTTGTAGCTTGAAATGTTATTACTGACTGTATTCAGTGCCGCCTGTGCCGCACCGAGGCCACTCATGGCGCTGTTAATCAAACTGGACATTGAGGTTCCTTGTAAACTTTCAGACACGAGTCCTGATAAGAATTATCGACAGCGGCAGCGTAAACTTGAGCCTTTAGAACAGATTTTCGATATCGTTGCTGTAGGCTTTGCTGACTTTCTCACCCATGGCTTTAAGTTGCTGAATCATTGAGGTAAGTTTGCGCGCATATTGTGGATCGGTGGCATAGCCCGCATTCTGCAAGGCCTGCGCCCCCTGCTCGGCGGTCGCCGCCTGCGTCACCGCCGTATAGCGCGGATTGCGGCTCAGCAAGCCCACGTAATCTGACAACGCTTCCAGATAGGAGCTGTACACGCGGAATTTGGCCTTCACCTTCACCGCCGCACCGTTTTCGTACTCCGTGGTGGTGATTTCGGTGGTTGGCCCCTTCCAGCTCGACGACGCCTTCACGCCAAAGATGTTAAAGCTTGGCTCGCCGTTTTCACGCCGAATCTGACGCTGACCCCAGCCAGATTCCAGCGCTGCCTGTGCCAGAATCAAATGATGAGGCACGCCACTTTGTTCACTGGCAAGACGCGCAGGCAGTGAAAGCTGCGCAAGAAAATCTTTGCTGTCGCCCGATAAAGGTTCATCCGACGAAGCCGCCGGTTTCGGCACGGCCTTACGTACCATCTGGGTCAACGCCTGATTCTGATAGCTGGTCACCGTTTCCAGATCGAACTTCATCGGAACCTGCCGGGGCTGATCTTCAGGGGCAACGCCCTGAGCCGCCTGCATCTGCTTCACGATCATATCGGCGAGCCCAAGCCCCTTACCGGACGTCATCTGCTGCGCAATCTGCTGATCGTACATGCTGGTATACAGACGCGTTGAATCGCTGCTGAACATGCCATCTTTAGGCAAGGCTTCACGCATGCTTTTCAACATCATCTGCACAAACATCCCTTCCACCTGGCGGGCGACCGGGCGGAGATTCGCCGCCGGGTCTGTGCCTGCCTTGGTTTTCAGTTCATTGAGCGACTGCGCGTCCCACGCCGCGCTGGTCATCAGCTTGCTATCACCCAGCATCAGATAATTTCCAGCTTGGCGCGCAGACAGCCTGCACTTTGCATGGACTGGAGGATGGACATCAAATCCATCGGCGTGGCGCCCAGCGCGTTGAGTGCGCGAACCACGTTATTCAGATTGGCACTGGAACGCACGCTTTGCAGGGAGCCCCCGCTCTGACGCAGATCGATTTGCGTCTGCGGCGTCACCACCGTCTGCCCACCACCAAATGGCGTATCAGGCTGGCTCACGTTTGCGGAACGGTTGACGCTGATGGAGAGATTCCCCTGCGCCACCGCACAGCTGTCCAGCGTCACTTCGCGGTTCATCACCACCGAGCCGGTACGGGAGTTGATAATCACTTTCGCGTCCTGCAGCGGAACGTTCACTTCCATATTCTGGATATCGGCCAGCATCCGCACCTGGTTGCTGCCGCCGCTGGAAGTCTGAATCTGCACGGTACGTGCATCCAACGCCGTGGCGCTGCCAAATCCACGGCTGCGGTTGATGGTGTCGGCAATCTGCTGCGCCATCGTGAAATCTTCATTATTCAACTGCAGGTTTATTGTATTGCCTGCGCCAAACTGGGTCGGGAGTTCACGCTCGATAATCGCACCGTTGGTAATGCGTCCGCCGTTCAGCTGGTTTACCTGCACGCTGCTTCCGCCTGCCGAGGCGCCCGCACCACCGACCAGGATATTACCCTGAGCCAGCGCGTAAACCTGACTGTCGACCCCTTTCAGCGGGGTCATCAGCAAGGTGCCTCCCCGCAGGCTTTTGGCGTTACCCATGGAAGAGACCACAACATCGATAGTCTGCCCCTGACGCGAAAAAGCCGGATAAGAGGCGGTCACCATGACTGCCGCCACGTTTTTCAGCTGCATGTTCGTTCCCGTCGGGACGGTGATCCCAAGCTGGGACAACATGTTGTTCAGACTTTGAGTGGTAAACGGCGTCTGCGTGGTCTGGTCACCGGTACCGTCCAGACCCACCACCAGGCCGTAACCAATTAAGGAGTTTTCTCGTACGCCCTGTACGCTGGTGAGATCGCGAATACGGTCGGCCTGGGCGAATGTCGCTACCAGGGCCAACGCGACTGCGAAGAGGGATTTATACATAGGTCACCTCGCTTACATCGGCGATAAGTTAAGGAAGAAGCGTTGCAGCCAGCCCATATTCTGCGCTTCATTGATGTAGCCGTTACCGACATACTCGATGCGCGCATCCGCCACCTGGGTGGACGGTACGGTGTTGGTGCCACTGATCGTGCGTGGGTTAACCACACCCGAGAAGCGGATGAATTCAGTGCCCTGATTGATGGCAATCTGTTTTTCACCCACGACGTGTAAGTTGCCGTTAACCAGAACCTGGTCAACCGTCACCGTCAGCGTGCCGCTGAAGGTGTTACTGGCGTTGGCGCCACCTTTACCATTGAAGCTATTGCCGCCAGAGGCTTCCACATCCGCCCGGGCATTGCCAAACAGGCCTTGCAGGTAACGCGGCACGGTATCGAAACCAAAGTTGGTTTTGCCATCGCGGCTGGCATTCGCAGAAGAGCTCTTGCTGGCGCTGACGTTTTCCTGCAGCACGATGGTTAACGTATCGCCAATATTACGTGGACGGCGATCTTCAAACAGCGGCTGATAACCGTAGTTGATCGGCTGCGCGGTCTGGAAAATAGATCCATTCACCACGGGCGCCGGGCCGGGAATGGGTTGGGCGGAAGTCGCACCCTGCACCAGAGGTTTTGACGGGATCAGGGCGCAACCACTAAGGGTTACCGCCAGGACAGTCACTATCGGATAACGAATCGCCGCGTGTTTTTGCATTGCCTTCATCTTCGAAAACAGGGAGCCGGCGCGGCGTTAACCGCACCGGGCTACACCTTAAAGTTGCGTCAGTTTCTGCAGCATCTGGTCGGTCGTCGAGACTGCTTTACTGTTAATTTCATACGCGCGTTGGACCTGGATCATATTCACCAGCTCTTCAGCGACGTTGACGTTAGAGGTTTCAACATACCCCTGATACAGCAGACCCGAACCGTTCAGACCCGGCGTACTCTCGTTCGGCGCACCGGATGACTGCGTTTCGGTGTAGAGGTTCTCACCAATGCTTTCCAGACCGGTGTCGTTCATGAAGGTGGTCAGGTTCAGCTGTCCAACCTGAACAGGCGCGGCCTGTCCCTGCTGCGTCACGCTGACCACGCCGTCACGCCCGATAGTGATACTCAGGGCATTCGCCGGGATGGTAATCGCAGGCTGAACCTGGAAACCGCCCGCCGTCACCAGCTGACCATTCTGATCGACCTGGAAAGAGCCATCACGGGTATAGGCAGAAGTACCGTCAGGCAACTGCACCTGAAAGAAACCCTGACCTTTGATCGCCACATCTTTGCTGTTGTTGGTCTGAGACAGGTTGCCCTGGCTGTGCAGACGTTCGGTCGCGACCGGACGAACACCGGTACCAATCTGCAGACCGGATGGCAGCGTTGTCTGTTCAGACGACTGCGCGCCTGGCTGACGAATGGTCTGGTAAAGTAAATCTTCAAAAACGGCACGCTGACGTTTGAAACCATTGGTGCTGACGTTGGCCAGGTTGTTGGCGATAACGTCCATATTGGTTTGCTGCGCGTCGAGCCCCGTTTTCGCAATCCATAAAGAACTGATCATAATTAACCCTGTTAACTCATAGACAGCAGTTGGTTAGCCTTGCCCGCGTTTTCATCAACGCTGCTGATAATCTTCATCTGCATTTCAAACCGGCGGGCGCTGGCGATCATGTCGGTCATCGCTTCGACCGGCTTAACGTTACTGCCCTCAAGCACGCCGGACATCACGCGGATGCTCGGATCGGCCTGCAGGGTCGCCCCGCGGGTGGCCTGCGCGGCCTGCGTCAGACGGAACATCCCGTCATCCCCGCGCATTACCTCTTTGCCTTCCGCTTTGACCAGCTTCAGACGTCCCACAGGTGCAATGGTATTTGCCGGATCGCCCGGATTAAGAGCCGAGATGGTACCGTCCGCAGCGATGGTGACTTCTGAGCCTTCCGGCACGGCAATCGGACCTGCTTCGCCAATCACAGGATGACCCTGAATCGTCAGTTGCCCTGCGGCATCCACCTGAATGTTGCCGTTACGGGTATAGCCTTCAGAACCATCGGCTGTTTGCACCGCCAGCCAGCCATCCTGTTGCAGCGCAACGTCAAGCGGACGAGAGGTGTAATCCATCTGACCCGGCGTCATATCGGCGCCAGGCGTTGAGGCCACCACCAGCGTACGGGTCGGCAAGGTCAGGCCTTCCACCGGGACCGCCCGCAGCGCATTCAGCTGCGCGCGAAACCCCGGCGTGGAGGCGTTCGCCAGGTTACTGGCGGTCACAGACTGCTGATTCATCGTCTGGCTGGCTGCGCCCATCGCGGTATATATTGCGTGATCCATTACATCATCCCGTTAGACGATTAGCGCAGGTTGACCAGCGTGTTGAGGATCTGATCCTGGGTTTTGATAGTCTGCGCGTTTGACTGATAGTTACGCTGCGCGACGATCATGTTGACCAGCTCTTTACTCAAATCCACGTTAGAGGCTTCCAGCGCGCCGTTGGTCAGGGTGCCGAAGTTACCCGCGCCAGCCGTGCCTAACAGCGCCACGCCGGAGGACTGAGTAGAAGACCAGACGTTGTCACCTTCCGATTTCAGGCCTTCGTTATTCGCGAAGTTTGCCAGCACGATCTGCCCCAGAACCTGCTCCTGCTCGTTGGAGTAGTTTCCGACAACGGTGCCATCGTCGTTAATCTGATAGCTCACCAGATCGCCCGGCTTATAGCCGTTCTGGTTGGTGGCCACGATGTTGTTCGCGCCGGTGTTCTGCTGCATGGAGTTGGCAAAGCTCATCGCAAAGGTCGCCGGGGTTGCGCCAGGGACGGTGCCCGTCGTGATATTGATTTGCCCGCCACCGGTCAGCACGCCGCTCTGATTGAAAGTCAACGTGGTTGCCAGCGCTGCCGGGCTTCCCGCGACGCTACCATCCTGGGCATACACTTTCCAGGAGTTAGCCGGGGTCGCATCTTTGACGTAGAACAGGTTCATGTTGTGCGCATTACCCTGGCTGTCAAAGACCGTCACCGTGCCTTTCTTGTTGTAGGTGTCCGGGTTAGTGGCATCAAACGCAACGCCAGGCGCGGTATCAGTCGAGTTCAGGTTGATCTGCTGAGTTGCAGTGGTGGTGGATTTCGCCGCCATCAGCGTGGTAGGGATGGAGATTGCCTGCGGGTTTGCCCCCGTCTGAACCGTTGGCGGCGTACCCGCCACTGGATAGCCGGTCAGTTGCAGACCCTGCATGTTCACCAGGTTACGGTTTTCGTCCAGTTTGAACTGGCCGTTACGGCTGTAAAATACAGAACCGTTGGAATCCACCATACGGAAGAAACCATTCTGACTGATGGCCACATCCAGGCCACGCCCGGTGTTGGTCGTGGTGCCGTCAGTAAAGTCCTGCGTGATACCAGCGACTTTAACGCCGAGGCCCACTTTGGAACCGGCGAACATATCTGCAAATGAGGCAGAACCGGATTTAAAACCATAGGTCGCGGAGTTGGCGATGTTGTTGCCAATGACGTCCAGGTTGGTGGCCGCAGCATTCAGGCCGCTGACCGCTTGAGAAAAGGCCATGACTTACTCCTGATAAGTATTAGGGCTTAAATAATCTGCCGAACTTCGTCGAGTGTGGTGGTACCCGAAGTACCCAAATCCAGTTTGTTACCGTCACTGCTCTTAATGACGCCCTGAACCAGAGCAAACTGCAGAGGCTGCGCCACCAGCTGGGTGGCACCGTTGCTGGCCGCGATGGCCACTTTGTAAGAACCATTTGGCGCGGTGGTGCCGTCCGTGAGCGAGCCATCCCAGGTAAAGGTATGGACGCCCGCCGCCAGCGAACCAATATCAATGGTGCGCACAACAACGCCGTCTTTGTTGGTGATGGTGGCGGTCACTTTATCCGCAGGCTGTTGCAGCTCCACGCCAAACGGTGTGGTGCTGGTGGTGCTTGAGCCTTCGGTGGTGCTGGTTCCGGCAAGGATGGTGGTGCCCGGGATCATGACGCCATGACCAATCAGATTTGCCGCCTGCAAAGACTGGCTATTATCGATTTGACCGGAGACGGAACCCAGCGTGGTATTGAGTTTCTCAATGCCGCTAACGGTACTGATCTGCGCAAGCTGCGTGGTCAGTTCGTTGTTTTGCATCGGATTGGTTGGGTCCTGGTTTTTAAGCTGCGCGACCAGCAGCGTCAAAAAACTGCCCTGCAGATCGGATGCACTACTGCCCGTCAGTGAACTGGAGCCGGTGGCGGTGCGGGTGCTATTGACGCCGGTGTTGGTCGGGTCATTCACATTTACGGCGATGGACATACGTGTCTCCTTTACTGGCCGAGAGTGAGCGTTTTGAGCATCATGCTCTTCACGGTATTAAGCACTTCGACGTTGGCCTGATAGCTGCGCGAGGCGGACATGGTATTCACCATTTCCCCCACCACGTCGACGTTCGGCATCTTGACGTAACCACTGGCATCGGCCAGCGGATTACCGGGTTCGTACACCAGTTTGTCGGGTGCCTGGCTCTCTACCACATCGGAGACTTTCACGCCGCCCGTTGCCGCGCCTGGCGCAGCATCGACCTGAAAGACCACCTGTTTAGCCCGATAAGGCTGGCCATCGGGCCCCGTCACGCTGTCGGCGTTAGCCATATTGCTGGCGGCGACGTTCAGACGCTGAGACTGCGCGGTGAGCGCGGAACCGGCGATATCAAAAATATTTAATAAGGCCATGAATTAGTTGCCCCCCTGCAGAACGGTCTGCATCCCTTTAATCTGTCCGCCAAGAACGGTTAAGCCCACCTGGTATTTCAGGCTGTTATCGGCAAACTGCGTACGTTCCCGGTCCATATCGACGGTGTTACCGTCCAAAGAGGGCTGATCGGGAATGCGGTAAAGTAAATCGGTAGACGGCGCAGTCATCGCCTGAGCAGGAATATGGCGTGCGGACGTCAGCGCAAGGGCGACACCGGTCCCTTCGGCCCGACCACGCTCCATCACTTTTTTAAGCTCACTGGAAAAATCCATATCGCGCGCCTGATAACCGGGGGTATCCGCGTTCGCGATATTGGCGGCCAAAATCTCCTGCCGCTGGGCACGCAGATTCAGGGCTTCCTGCTGAAAACGTAGTGCGGCGTCGAGTTTATCGAGCATGTCTCCTCCGCTGATGGCAAAATTTCAGTTCATAGCTTAAATCTCAACCCGTATCCCTTATCGACGGAATAAGCGCAAAATGCGTCGCTATTTATTGCGTTGATGAGAAACCACTGCGGGTAGAATCCTGTTAAATCCAGGAACCGTGGAAATATGCGATGCTGACGTTCAAAAGTGGCCTTGCCGCAACCCTTCTGCTTGTAAGCCCTCTTGCCGTGGCGCAGGATCTCAATGCGCAGCTGACGGCTTTTTTTGCCGAACGACTGGCAGGCTTTAGCGATGAGGTGGCGGTAACTGTCCGTACGCCACCAAATCTGCTGCCCGGCTGTGAACAGCCGTCATTTAGCGTGAGTGGTAGTGCAAAGCTGTGGGGAAACGTCAGCGTGCAGGCTCGCTGCCCTAATGAAAAACGGTTTTTACAGGTGATGGTTCAGGCAACCGGCAACTACGTTGTCGCCGCGCAGTCGATTGCCCGTGGCAGCGTTTTACAGCCGGGGAGCGTGACGCTGAAGCGTGGCCGGCTGGATCAGTTGCCGCCACGCACGATGCTGGAGATTAACCAGGCGCAAGACGCCGTCAGTCTGCGCGATCTGGTGCCGGGACAAGCAGTTCAGCTTTCAATGTTACGTCAGGCCTGGCGGATTAAAGCCGGGCAGCGGGTGATGGTGATCGCGAACGGAGACGGGTTTAGCGTCAACGGCGAAGGCAAGGCACTGAACAACGCCGCAGTGGCACAAAATGCCCGTGTGCGAATGGCTTCAGGCCAGGTGGTCAGTGGCGTCGTGGGTTCTGATGGGAATATTCTGATTAACCTATAATCTTTTTAAAGATTTTGCGGCGGCTGCCGATACATAATTAACAAATGAAGATGTCAGGCGCCAACGCCGCGAACCCTCGATGAGGACAACACCATGAGCATTGATCGTACATCGCCCTTAAAACCGGTTAGCACTGTACAACCTCGCGAAACGAACGACACCCCCGTGCCGAAAGCGCGTCTGGAGAAATCGTCAACAGCGAACAGCACCAGCGTCACGCTGAGCGATGCGCAGTCAAAACTGATGCAGCCTGGCACCAACGATATCAACATGGAACGTGTTGAAGCGTTGAAGAGTGCTATTCGTAACGGCGAGCTGAAAATGGATACCAGCAAGATTGCGGATGCGCTGATCCAGGAAGCACAGAGTTTCTTACAGAGTAAATAACCGAATGAGTCGACTGTCAGAAATACTGGATCAGATGACGGTAGTCCTGAACGACCTGAAAACGGTGATGGATGCCGAACAGCAGCAGCTGTCCGCCGGGCATATCAGCGGCAGTGCTTTGCAGCGCATTACGGAAGAAAAAAGCTCGCTGCTCGCCACGCTGGATTATCTTGAGAAGCAGCGCCGTGCGGAGCAAGACCCGCAGCGTAGCGCCAATGACGATATCGTCGAGCGATGGCAGACCATCACCGACAAAACGCAGCATCTTCGCGACCTCAACCAGCACAATGGCTGGCTGCTGGAAGGACAGATTGAGCGTAATCAGCAAGCCCTGGAGGTATTAAAACCCCATCAGGAACCGGGCTTGTATGGTGCGAATGGACAGACTGCCAGCTCACGCGCGGGCGGGAAAAAGATTTCAATATAATCGCCAGGCGATTATGACGATGGGGAGCACCGAAGGGTGACTCCCCTTTCGTTGTTTACTCGGTACGGCGGGCAAACTCTTTCACTTTAAAGCCCAGCAGGGCCAGCGTGGCAAAGTAGGCAACGATTCCCACCACCACTACAGCCATTAAACGCATCAAACGAAATACCATGGCACCTTGCGACCACTCTGGCATGACATACATCATCCCTACCAGCGCCGCAGCCATCACCAGAACCGCAATCACCAGACGCACTAAAAAGCGGGTCCAGCCCGGTTGTGGGGTAAAGATATCCTGTTTACGAAGCTGCCAGTAAAGCAGTCCGGCATTCATACAGGCTCCCAGACCAATCGACAGCGACAAGCCGGCGTGCTTCAGCGGGCCGATAAACGCCAGGTTCATCAGCTGGGTCATGATCAACGTGGCAATGGCGATTTTGACCGGGGTTTTAATATCCTGACGCGAATAGAACCCGGGTGCCAGCACCTTCACCACGATAAGCCCCATTAACCCCACGGAATAGGCGACCAGCGCGCGTTGGGTCATAGCGGCATCAAAGGCGGTGAACTTGCCGTACTGGAACAGTGAAACCGTCAGCGGTTTCGCCAGAATCCCCAGCGCCACCGCGCTTGGCAATGCCAGCAAGAAACAGAGACGCAGGCCCCAGTCCATCAGGCGGCAATACTCGTCGTGGTTGCCGCTGGCGAAGCTGCGCGAGAGCGACGGCAGCAGGATAGTGCCCAGAGCGACGCCCAGCACCCCCGACGGGAATTCCATCAGGCGGTCAGCATAATACATCCAGGAGACCGAACCAGAGACCAGGAATGAGGCAAAAATGGTGTTGATAATAAGCGAAATCTGGCTGACGGAAACGCCAAGAATCGCCGGTCCCATCTGCTTGATCACCCGCACCGCGCCCGCATCACGGAAGTTAATACGCGGCAGCACCAGCATGCCAATCTTTTTCAGGTGCGGCAGTTGATAGGCCAACTGCAGGATACCACCGACCGTCACCGCCCAGGCCAGCGCCAGAACCGGCGGATTAAAGTGCGGGGCGGCAAAGAGCGCAAAACCAATCATGCTGACGTTCAGGAAAGTAGGCGCAAACGCCGGAACCGAGAAGCGGTTCCAGGTGTTCAGAATCGCCCCCACCAGCGAGGCCAGAGAAATCAGCAGAATATAAGGAAAGGTAATACGCAACAGCTGGGTAGTGAGGGTGAATTTATCGGCGGTGTCCGCAAACCCGGGCGCGGTGACCATGATGACCCACGGCGCCGCGAGCATCCCCACCACGGTCACGATCGCCAGCGCGAGCGTCAGCAGACCCGATACGTAAGAGACGAAAACGCGCGTCGCATCTTCACCCTGTTTGCTTTTATATTCCGCCAGGATGGGGACGAACGCCTGAGAAAACGCACCTTCAGCAAAAATACGACGCAGCAGGTTAGGCAATTTAAACGCGACGAAAAAGGCATCCGTCGCCATCCCTGCACCAAACACTCTTGCCACGATTGCGTCGCGAGCGAACCCCAGCACGCGAGAAAACATGGTCATCGAGCTGACGGCCGCCAGCGATTTTAATAAGTTCATTAACGTGAATTTCCACTACCACACGGCAAAACGCCTGCAATGCAGGCGTTGAAAGAAGCGCTTAGTCTACCCATATTTAAACGAATTACTATCGGCAGATGTTACCGCATTTTATTCGCTCATCGCCTCGCGCCAGAGCTTCTCAACGATGCGCTGGGCGAGGATAGCCTGCTCACCCGAGGTTTCCGGAACCGTCTGATTTTGCACGCACTCAATGAAGTGGCGCGCACAGCCAGCAAATCCACGTTGTTCGAGGGTGCTTTGCCAGCCCGGAATGGGCCGCGTGAGGAGACCGCTGCCTTTTTCTTCACGCCACTCCCGCATATCCGTAACGTCATACAGCCCACCGTCGGTCACTGCCTGCACGGCTTCTCGCTGGCTGCCTGCACGCCGGTGCATGCTGGTGGTCACCTGTAAACTCTCTACACTAAAGTGATGCTCGGCATAGACCATCTCACCCTGCTCGTTTGTGTGCAGCGTGCCGCTCTTCAGCTGGGCGCTACCGCCCGCAAGCCAGAGCGCGGTGTCCACCACATGCAGATAATCATCCAGCAGAGTGAAGCGCAAATCCCCCGGGCCGACGCTGTCGGTACGATGCTTGTCCATCCGCAGCGAGGCCGCATCCCCGAGTTGCGCTTTCAGGTCCTGATAGAGCGGCGCAAAACGACGGTTAAACCCGACCATCAGCGTCAGATTTTTGCGGGCCGCCAGCTCGATAAGCCGCTCCGCATCCTGCACGTTTTCAGCCAGCGGTTTATCCACGCAGACATGGACACCGGCATTTAAGAGTGCCGTAACCACCTGGTAATGTGTCGCCGTTGAGGTATGGACAAACACCGCATCACATTCACGTGCCAGGTCGAGCAGCGAGGCTGCATACGGCATACGCCAGGTTTCACAGATGCGCAGTGCTTTTGCACGCGTCGGTGACCAGGCCCCTGCCAGCGTCCAGTCAGTGGCTGCGCTTAACACCGGAAGCCAGGCTTTCTGTGCAATGCCGCCAAGGCCCACCACGCCAATACGTAATTTCGTCATCCGTTACTCTCCTGAATGTGCCAGCAAGGAATCCAGACGCTGTTTTAATTCCGCGACCTCGGTTTCGAGCGCCTCCACACGCGCGGTAAGCGACTCGTCTTCAACAGGCGATACCGCTTCCACCACGTTAATCAGCGTTTCAATATCGCCGCTGAACAGATGCATATAACGGCTCTCGCGTTTGCCAGGCTCCCGCGCCAGACGCAATACAAACGGCCCATCTTCCCGCGCCGCCAGCGTCTCCAGGGTTCGCTCAACGTCCTGCACATCGCTAAATTCATGCATTCGTGACGCGCGGGATCGCAGTTCGCCCGGCGTTTGCGGCCCGCGTAAAAGCAGCGTGGTGATAACGGCCACCTCCGCCGAATTGAGCTTTAAATCGCCAAATTCTGAGTTACAAAAACGCTGCTCATATTTGGTGACACGGTTGCCAAACCCACTCACCGTGCGCAAATAGTGGCGTTTTACCAGGGCGTCAAGCTGCTCCTGTACCTCGTGTTCGCTCAGATTCATGACCGGTTCACGATTGGTTTTTTGATTGCAGGCCATCGTCACCGCATTAACTGAAAGCGGATATTGTTCCGGCGTGGTGACCTGTTTTTCCAGCAGGCAACCCACCACCCGCGCTTCGGTCGCGGTTAATTGATAGTTCATGCAGTTTCCTTAGCGCCCTGCGCTCCAGTCTTTGGTGGTTAACGCCGTCAGTACGTGGTCACGCCATTCGCCGTCGATGAGCAGATAATCTCTGGCATAGCCCTCTCTTTCAAACCCCAGGCGAGCCAGTAGCCCCCCGCTGCGCTGATTATGCGGCATATAGTTGGCCATTATGCGATGAATATGCTGGGTACGTTGCATATAACGGATCGCCGCGGTGAGCGCTTCAAACATCAACCCCTGCCCCTGCCATTTCTGCCCAATGGAATACCCCAGATAACAGGCATGGAACGAGCCGCGCACCACGTTTGAAAAATTGGCGATGCCGATAATCTCTTTTTCCTCCGGGTCCAGCAGCGCAAAATAGAACGCGGTACCCTGTTTGTGAAATTCTGCAATCATGCTCAGACGCGCCTGCCAGCCTGAGGGATAACAGTGGCTTTCATCCCGAACGGGTTCCCAGGGCTTTAAAAACTGGCGATTTTCGGCGTAATAATCCGCCAGCCGCCAGGCATCACGCTCATGCACCAGACGAACGACCAGCCTGTCTGTTGTCAGACGTACTTTTGGCACGTTACTGCGATAGCCAAACATCGATACCACTCCTTCCCGTCACTTCACCTCTGCCCGTTAGCTTTACTATACCTGCGCCTTTCGCTTCTGTGAAAACAGTGACATACCATTTTTTACTGGATTCACAAATTTCGATAAAAAAGCTGAATCAAACCACGTTCTTGATAAAAAAATATTGTCGCGGGCGGTGTGGGAAAACAGACGCTAACACCGCAGAATATTAGCGTGCTCACCTTTTGATACACTCACGCCTGTCTGCGGCTTCAGTCGGGGCGAAGGTGTATTTCCCTGGAGGGGAAATGTCCCGCGTATCACAGGCCCGTAATCTGGGTAAATATTTTCTGCTCGTCGATAACATGCTGGTCGTGCTCGGCTTCTTTGTCGTCTTCCCGCTTATCTCGATTCGCTTTGTCGATCAGATGGGATGGGCGGCGTTGATGGTCGGTATAGCCCTGGGTTTGCGCCAGCTGGTTCAGCAAGGTCTGGGCGTTTTTGGCGGCGCCATTGCCGACCGTTTCGGCGCGAAACCAATGATCGTTACCGGTATGCTGCTGCGTGCCGCGGGCTTTGCCACTATGGGTATCGCCCACGATCCCTGGCTGCTGTGGTTTTCCTGCTTCCTGTCGGGTATTGGCGGCACGCTCTTTGATCCTCCGCGTACCGCGCTGGTGGTGAAGCTGATTCGCCCGCAACAGCGGGGCCGTTTTTTCTCGCTGCTGATGATGCAGGACAGCGCCGGAGCCGTAGTGGGCGCCCTCCTCGGCAGTTGGCTCCTGCAATATGATTTCCGCCTGGTTTGCGCCACCGGCGCGGCGCTCTTTATTTTATGTGCCGCCTTTAACGCCTGGCTCCTGCCGGCCTGGAAGCTCTCCACGGTAAAAGCACCGGTGCGCGACGGCCTGAATCGGGTGCTGGCAGACAAACGTTTCGTCACCTATGTCCTGACCTTGACCGGTTACTATATGCTGGCGGTACAGGTGATGCTGATGCTGCCGATCATGGTCAATGACATGGCCGGTTCGCCCGCAGCGGTAAAATGGATGTACGCAATTGAGGCGAGTCTGTCCCTTACCCTGCTTTATCCCATTGCCCGCTGGAGTGAAAAACGCTTTCGCCTGGAGCACCGCCTGATGGCCGGGCTGTTAGTAATGACCCTGAGCATGCTGCCTGTTGGGTTGGTTGGGACAGTGCAGCAGCTGTTTATATTGATCTGCACATTTTATATCGGCTCGATCATTGCTGAACCCGCACGCGAAACGTTGGGGGCCGGGCTTGCGGATCCCCGCGCTCGCGGCAGTTATATGGGCTTCAGCCGTCTGGGGCTGGCGCTCGGCGGAGCGCTAGGTTATGCCGGCGGCGGCTGGTTGTTTGATGCCGGTAAAACCCTCAATCAGCCGGAACTGCCGTGGATGATGCTCGGCGTGGTGGGCTTTATCACCCTGCTGGCATTGTGGTGGCAGTTCAGCACAAAACGCAGTGCCCGCGGCATGCTGGAGCCAGGCGCCTGATTTGAATGATGCTTTTTTCTCCTCCATACTGAAGATTCACCATCAACACATGGAGGAGAAACGTGAAGCTTTATATTTACGATCATTGCCCGTTCTGCCTGAAGGCTCGTATGATTTTTGGGCTGAAGAACCTCCCGGTTGAGTTAGTGACGCTGCTCAACGACGACGAAGCGACCCCCACCCGCATGATTGGCAAAAAAATGGCGCCGATTCTGCAAAAAGATGACAGTCGCTATCTTCCGGAAAGCATGGATATCGTGCATTACGTCGATAAGCTTGATGGCAATCCACTGCTCACCGGCAAGCAGAATCCGGCCATTGAGGAGTGGCTGCGCAAGGTTAATAGCTATGTTAACCGTCTCCTGATACCCCGTTTTGCCAAAGGCGCATTTGACGAGTTTGCCACACCGCAGGCGCGTGCCTGGTTTGTGGAGAAAAAAGAAGCCGCCATTGGTTCTTTTGACGAACACCTCGCCCACTCTGCCGGTCTGGTGAAAAAAATCAGTGACGATCTCCGCGCCCTGGATAAACTGATCGTCCAGTCCAACGCGGTGAACGGGGAGCTTTCCGAGGATGATATTCACCTCTTTCCGCTGCTACGCAACCTGACGCTGGTCGCAGGCATTACCTGGCCAAGTCGTGTCGCTGACTACCGTGACAACATGGCGAAACAGACACAAATCAATCTGCTCTCGTCGCAGGCCATTTAACCCCTTTCGGGCGGGAACCCTCTCCCGCCCCACGTTATTCAGTTTTTTCTGCTGGTCTCAGGTATATCTGCCTGACATACTGACGCGTCAGGACGTTAGCGCCGACATCATGATGAGGAACCCCATGAAAAAAATCGTTATTGCCGCGGCGTTGATTGTCAGCGGCCTGCTGGTGGGTTGTAACCAGCTTACGCAGTACACCGTCAGTGAGCAGGAAATTAACCAGGCGCTGGAAAAACATAACAACTTTGCCAAAGATATCGGTGTACCCGGTGTCGCGGATGCCCATATCGTCCTGAGCAAACTGGTCAGTCAGATTGGCCGTGAAGAGCCGAATAAAGTGACACTCTCCGGTGATGCTGACCTGGATATGAACTCCCTCTTCGGCAGCCAGAAAGCCACCATCAAGCTTAAGCTGAAAGCCCTGCCGGTCTTCAATAAAGAGAAAGGCGCTATCTATCTGCAGGAGATGGAAATCGTCGATGCCGTCGTTTCGCCGGAAAAAATGAAACCGATGCTGCAGACCTTGATGCCGTATCTCAACCAGTCACTGCGCAATTACTTTAATCAACAGCCTGCGTATGTCCTGAGTGAAGACAAGAGTAAAGGCGAAGCCCTGGCGAAAAAATACGCCAAAGGAATAGAAGTGAAGCCGGGTGAAATCATCATCCCCTTCACCCAATGACCTGACGGGCGCTACGGCGCCCTTTTTTATGGCGAAAGTTTTGCGCGGAAAAGTGTGCAAACGAAAACGTTTCCGCATATGATTTGTGTCCGGCAAAAACAGCCATCCTTGTGACTGATTCCTGACAAGCCGGAGCACACCATGACTGCACAACCCCAGGTTCTGAAAATCCGCCGCCCTGACGACTGGCATATCCATCTGCGTGATGGCGATATGCTGAAAACCGTCGTGCCGTACACCAGTGAAATTTATGGCCGCGCGATTGTCATGCCTAACCTGGTTCCTCCGGTCACCACCGTAGATGCCGCAATCGCCTATCGTCAACGCATTCTTGATGCGGTCCCGGCGGGACATGATTTTACCCCGTTAATGACCTGCTATCTGACTGACTCACTCGATCCGGATGAAGTTGAACGTGGCTTTAACGAGGGGGTGTTCACCGCAGCCAAACTCTATCCGGCCAATGCCACCACCAACTCCAGCCACGGCGTCACCAGCACCAACGCGATCATGCCGGTCCTGGAACGCATGGAAAAACTGGGCATGCCGTTGCTGATCCACGGCGAAGTCACCCATGCCGATATCGATATTTTCGACCGCGAAGCACGCTTTATCGACACGGTCATGGAGCCATTGCGCCAGCGTTTGCCGGGTCTGAAGATTGTCTTTGAACACATCACCACCAAAGATGCAGCAGATTATGTGCGCGAAGGGAATGAACGCCTGGCGGCGACCATTACGCCGCAGCATTTGATGTTCAACCGCAACCATATGCTGGTCGGCGGTGTCCGCCCTCACCTCTATTGCCTGCCGATCCTCAAGCGAAATACGCACCAGCAGGCCCTGCGCGAGTTAGTGGCCAGCGGATTTAGCCGTGCGTTCTTAGGCACGGATTCAGCACCGCACGCCCGCCATCGTAAAGAAGCGAGCTGTGGCTGTGCGGGCTGTTTTAATGCCCCGACGGCACTTGCCAGCTACGCGACGGTGTTCGAAGAGATGAACGCACTGGCGCACTTTGAGGCCTTCTGTTCCCTGAATGGCCCGCGCTTTTACAACCTGCCGGTGAACGAGAGCTTTATTGAGCTGGAGCGTCAACCGAGCCAGGTGGTGGAATCTATCGCGCTCACCGATGACACGCTGATTCCTTTCCTGGCGGGTGAAACCGTTAACTGGACGGTAAAACGTTAAATATTATTCGCCCCTTGTTGTAAACCTGCGAAATAGACTGTATAAATAAACAGTACATTACACAGGGGGCAATTATGCGCATTGAAGTGACTATCGCTAAAACAACTGTCTTACCTGCTGGCGCCCTGGATGCTCTCGCGGGTGAGTTATCCCGTCGTATCAACGATACCTTCCCCGACCGTGACGGCAACGTCACGGTACGCTACGCCACCGCAAACAACCTGTCCGTCATCGGTGGCGCGAAAGACGAAAAAGAACGTATCAGTGAAATTCTGCAGGAAACCTGGGAGAGTGCAGAAGACTGGTTCATCACAGAATAATTATTTTCTCCCTCATTGTGTTTTTTGCCGGGTCGCCCCGGCTTTTTTTCATCTAAATCTTATTTAGTTCAAATTAATTGCGCATCTTCTTAAAGAATCGTGAACAAGAAGGCGTTTTAATGCTCGAACATTCCTAAAAAGCACAAAAAAGTGTTGCTACCCATTTATTTTTCCCGTCAGAACCCTTATTTATTGATATACTGAAGAGGCTTCAGATAAACAGCCAGGAACCTCAAAGTCGTTGTCTTCTAATACGCAATAAGGGGGTTACAATGGAAAAGAATAATGAAGTCATCCAGACCCATCCACTCGTCGGCTGGGATATCAGTACCGTAGACAGCTACGATGCGCTGATGCTGCGTTTGCACTACCAGACCCCAAATCAGCCAAACCGTGAAGACGCGGAGATTGGACAGACACTGTGGTTGACCACAGACGTCGCACGCCAGTTTATTTCTATTTTAGAAGCAGGTATTGCCAAAATAGAGTCTGGCGACTACCAGGAAAATGAGTATCGGCGGCATTAACGTTATGCCCTCCATTCACTCAACAGGCACCTTTTGGTGCCTCATTTATTTCCCCCTTGTGTAACCCTTCCATCTTAATTACTCTGCTAAGCAAAGTGTGAGTAAAAGAGATCCCCATGAATTACGATTTGATCATTATTGGTAGCGGCTCCGTTGGTTCTGCAGCGGGATATTATGCAACTCAGGCGGGTCAGAAAGTCTTAATGATTGACGCCCATTTGCCCCCTCATAACGAAGGCAGCCACCACGGCGATACCCGCCTCATTCGCCACGCCTATGGTGAGGGTGAACGATACGTGCCGCTGGTTTTACGCGCGCAAACGTTATGGGATGAACTGGCCACCCAGACGGAAGAACGCATTTTCGAACGGACCGGGGTCGTCAATCTGGGGCCTGCTGATTCCACGTTTCTGGCCAATGTTGAACAAAGCGCACGTGAATTTAATCTGGACGTTGAACGCCTGGATGCACAGGCCACTATGGCACGCTGGCCGGAAATCAGCGTCCCGGATCATTACATCGCCCTCTTTGAGGCCAACTCCGGGGTGTTGCACTGTGAAACCGCCATCAAAACCTGGATTTCGCTGGCAGAAAAAGCGGGCTGCGCGCAGTTGTTCAACTGCCCCGTTACGGCTATTACTCACCGTGACGACGGCGTCACGGTAACGACCTCTGACGGCGAATTCACCGCCGCCCGGCTGTTAATCAGTGCGGGTACCTGGGTTACCCGACTGCTGCCTGAGCTTCCTGTCCAGCCGGTGCGTAAAGTCTTCTCCTGGTTCCAGGCCGATGGCCGTTACAGCAGCCAAAATAAATTCCCGGCCTTTACCGGCGAGTTGCCCAACGGCGATCAATTTTATGGCTTCCCGTCAGAGAAAGATGCGCTCAAAATTGGCAAGCATAACGGCGGGCAACGCATCACGACACCGGAAGAGCGTAAACCTTTTGGCGCGGTCGACGGCGATGGGTCTGAAGCGTTCAACTTCCTTCGCCATATCCTTCCCGGCATTGGTGGCTTGCTTTATGGGGCTGCCTGTACGTATGACAACACGCCCGATGAAGATTTCATCATTGATACGCTGCCAGGTCATGAGAATACCCTCATCATTAGCGGGCTGAGCGGTCACGGCTTCAAGTTCGCCTCTGTACTTGGCGAGATCGCGGCTGACTTTTCGCAGGGCATTGCTCCCCGCTTTGATCTCAGCCCCTTCTCCCTGTCGCGTTTTAACCGATAATACCTCTTCATGCTCCGGTTCTGCCGGAGCGTTTCTTTTTATCGCCGCGAACACGGAAAATGATGCGCAGAATCGTCAACTACCTCATCAATAATATTCGTGAGCATCTTATGCTCTATATTTTTTTGTGGTCACTGCTGGCGATCATCGATGTCATTTATATTGTATTTTACTGAACACAAAGATTGACATTAATTGACGTTACTTTATATAAGTTGAATTTTTAGTCAGAATATTTGAACTGCCTCACCCCCCTCCCCCCAGGCAATAAAAAGGCTGCATCAGGCAAAATGAACGAAGAAACTGAAGATTGCGTTCAGGTTATTTTCAAAAAAACTGAAAGAAAATAATTAATAATCATTATCAATAAATATCATTTGCAATAGCATTTCCTACAGGTCATTTTGACTTTCTCGTTTATTGGGAAGAGTCCTTATTATGCAACTGCGTAATTCTCCTGCTCGTTATGGAATGATATCCATGCTGCTGCATTGGTTAATGGCCCTTGCGGTTTACGCCATGTTTGGCCTCGGGTTATGGATGGTCACCCTGAGCTATTATGACGGTTGGTATCACCAGGCGCCTGAACTGCATAAAAGTATTGGCGTCGTTCTGATGGTAGCGCTGATCGTTCGACTGGCCTGGCGACATCTCTCCCCGCCACCTCCCGCGCTAAAAAACCATCGTGCGCTGACGCGTCTCGCTGCCTTAGCGGCTCACCTGGTTCTCTATGTTTTACTGTTTTCCATTTTAATCAGTGGCTATCTCATTTCGACGGCAGATGGCAAACCCATCAGCGTGTTTGGTCTGTTCGAGGTGCCAGCCACCTTGTCAGACGCGGGTTCCCAGGCTGATTTAGCGGGCACCGTGCATTTGTGGCTGGCCTGGGGCGTCGTAATCGTCTCCCTTCTTCACGGTCTTGCGGCCGTTAAACATCATTTCATCGATAAAGACGACACCCTTAAGCGCATGCTGGGCCGATCGTCAGTTGACTCTGGAGCATAAAAATGAAAAAACGCCTGTTAGGTATCGCATTAGGTTCACTGTTATTCACCACCGGCTCTGCCGTTGCCGCAGAGTATAAAATCGATAAAGAAGGTCAGCACGCCTTCGTTAATTTCCGTATCCAGCATCTGGGTTACAGCTGGTTATATGGCACCTTTAAAGATTTCGACGGAACCTTTAGTTTTGATGAGAAAAACCCCGCCGCGGATAAGGTGAATGTGACCATCAACACCAACAGCGTGGATACCAACCATGCAGAGCGTGATAAACATCTTCGCAGTGCGGAATTCCTGAACGTTGCAAAATTCCCACAGGCGACGTTTACCTCCACTGAGGTGAAAAAGGATGGCGAGGATCTGGATATTACCGGCAACCTGACGCTGAATGGCGTGACCAAGCCGGTCAAACTGGACGCCAAATTAATCGGTCAGGGGGACGATCCCTGGGGTGGCAAACGTGCGGGCTTTGAAGCGGCAGGGAAAATTAGCCTGAAGGACTTCAACATAACGACCGACCTTGGCCCGGCATCGCAGGATGTCGATCTGATTATCTCGGTGGAAGGTGTGCAGCAGAAGTAATAAAAAAGCCCGGTGAGCCATCGTCTCACCGGGCCAGTCACGCTTATTCCGGGTCCGGAATACCGAGTTTGGTGTTCAGACGACCACGAGACTTGTTGAAAATCTTATTGCCATTTTCACGCCCCGCGCGGCGAAGACGCTGTTCTTCCTCCGGCAAGGTGCTCTCTTCACTGCACAGTTCACTGCAACAACCGTTAAACTTCTCCGCGCACGCCGGACACTGGATGAACAGCAGATGACAGCCGTCATTCTTACAGTTGGTATGCGTATCGCACGGCGTGCCGCACTGATGGCAGTTGGCGATAATATCTTCAGAGATGCGCTCCCCCATCCGCTCATCAAAGACGAAGTTCTTGCCGACAAAACGCACCGGTAGCCCCTGTTCGCGGGCACGACGGGCATACTCAATGATCCCGCCTTCAATATGCCAGACCTTGTTAAAACCGCTGTGTTTCATCCACGCGCTGGCTTTCTCGCAGCGGATCCCTCCGGTACAGTACATGACAATTTTTTTGTCTTTATAGTCCTGCATCATTTCAACCGCTTTCGGGAGCTGTTCGCGGAAGGTGTCTGCCGGGATCTCCAGCGCGTTCTCAAAGTGCCCCACTTCGTATTCGTAGTGGTTACGCATGTCGATAAACACGGCGTCCGGATCGTCCAGCATGGCGTTTACTTCAGCGGCTTTCAGGTATTCACCCACATCACCCGCATTGAAGGTTGGGTCGTCGATACCGTCGGCAACAATGCGCTCACGCACTTTCATGCGCAGCACCCAGAAGGATTTTCCGTCATCGTCGAGGGCGACATTGAGACGCACGCCATTCAGCGCCGGGTCAAAGCCGTACAGAACATCGCGGAAGGCGTCGACGTTGCTTTCAGGCACGCTGATTTGAGCATTGATGCCCTCGCGCGCCAGATAAACGCGGCCAAAGACGTTCAGAGCCTCAAAGGCTTTATACAACGCATCGCGAGTGGCCTGAGGATCGACAAGGGTAAAATACTTATAGAATGAGATCGTTTTGCGCGGCTCTGTTTCGGCCAGCATACGCGCTTTTAACGTCTCATTGGAAATGCGGTTATGTAACACTGGCATGGTGTACGAGTCCTGCAATCGTTAGAGAATGTAAATCGGCGGCATGATATAGCAAACAATGAGAATTTACATCCCCACTTTTTGCGCTACATTTCACTCACACAAACTCTTTTACAGTTCAAACAGCTGTATAAACGTCCCATTCCGTACCATACATTTTGGCAAACTATTAAAAAATGCGACAATGCAGGGCACAGGACGAAGAAAAACAGGAACGACATGACGCAATTACCCAAATTTTCGGCAGCGTTGCTGCACCCTCGCTACTGGCCTGTCTGGTTTGGCATCGGCACGTTGTGGTTACTGGTCAAGCTGCCCTATCCGGTGATTTATCGCATTGGTCGTGCGCTCGGATACCTCGCGTTGCGCTTGATGAAACGTCGCGCGGCTATCGCCCGCCGGAACCTGGAACTGTGTTTTCCGACAATGAGCGAGCAAGAGCGCGAGACGCTGGTGGTCAAAAATTTCGAATCTGTCGGCCTCGGCTTAATGGAAACCGGCATGGCCTGGTTCTGGTCGGATAAACGCATGTCACGCTGGTTCGAGGTGACGGGAACCGGCATGGAGCCCATACATCGTTTACAGGCTGAAGGTACGGGCGTACTGCTGATCGGAATACATTTTCTGACCCTTGAGATTGGTGCAAGGATGTTTGGGATGCAGGCACCCGGTATCGGGGTGTATCGTCCTAACGACAATCCGGTGATCGACTGGCTGCAAACCTGGGGCCGCATGCGTTCGAATAAGAGCATGATCGACCGTAAAGATCTTAAAGGTATGATTCGCGCCCTTAAAAAAGGCGAAGTGATCTGGTACGCACCTGACCATGACTACGGGCGTCAGTCCAGCGTCTTTGTACCTTTCTTTGCCGTACAAGAAGCGGCGACCACCTCGGGTACCTGGATGCTGGCCCGCATGTCCAAAGCGGCTATCGTCCCCTTTGTTCCGCGTCGTAAACCTGACGGAAAAGGCTACGAACTGATGATGCTTGAACCTGAGCTCACGCCTCCACTGGATGACGCAGAAACAACCGCCAGATGGATGAACGGGGTGATCGAAAAATGCATTATGCTCGCGCCTGAGCAGTATATGTGGCTGCATCGCCGTTTCAAATCTCGCCCGGACGGAATGCCTTCGCGTTACTGAACCAGAGGGCGGCCTGCTCAGGCCGCCTTTCCCTGCGTTTTAACAAACCTTCTTCATTGCAGCATTCATAACGCAGGCGCATAATTAGCAGGCTTATTACCTTCTGCTTATCGCCTGGATTGTTATGTCACCCTCAGACGCCCCCCTAAACTGGAAACGTAACCTCACGGTAGCCTGGCTTGGCTGCTTTCTGACCGGCGCCGCGTTCAGTCTGGTTATGCCCTTTCTGCCGCTTTACGTTGAACAGCTCGGCGTTACGGGCCATAGCGCGCTTAACATGTGGTCGGGACTGGTCTTCAGCATCACCTTCCTTTTTTCAGCGATTGCCTCACCGTTCTGGGGTGGGCTGGCCGACCGTAAAGGGCGTAAGATTATGCTGCTGCGCTCGGCATTGGGTATGGCCATTATCATGGTGCTGATGGGACTGGCACAAACTATCTGGCAGTTTTTAATTCTGCGCGCCCTGCTGGGCCTGCTGGGCGGTTTCGTGCCCAATGCAAACGCCCTGATTGCGACACAGATGCCCCGCAATAAAAGCGGTTGGGCGCTGGGGACGCTCTCAACAGGGGCGGTCAGTGGCGCACTGCTCGGCCCGTTAGCCGGGGGGCTCATGGCCGACAGCTACGGCTTGCGCCCGGTGTTCTTTATTACCGCGAGCGTTCTCTTCGCCTGCTTCCTGCTGACCTTGCTTTGTATACGAGAGAATTTCACCCCGGTGCCGAAAAAAGAGATGCTGCACGCCCGGGAAGTGCTTCGTTCTCTAAAAAATCCAAAGCTGGTCATGAGTCTGTTTATCACGACAATGATTATTCAGATCGCCACCGGTTCGATTGCGCCCATTCTCACCTTGTACGTGCGTGAACTGGCGGGCAACGTCAACAACATCGCGTTTATCAGTGGAATGATTGCGTCTGTTCCCGGCGTTGCCGCGCTGATGAGTGCCCCGCGGCTGGGGAAACTCGGCGACCGCATTGGCCCTGAGAAAATCCTGATTGCCGCCCTGCTCATCTCGGTGCTCCTGCTTGTCCCTATGTCGCTGGTGCAATCCCCCTGGCAACTCGGCGTGTTACGCTTTCTGCTCGGCGCAGCCGATGGCGCGCTTCTGCCCGCCGTGCAAACCCTGCTGGTTTATAACTCAACCAATCAAATTGCCGGCAGGATATTCAGCTACAACCAGTCGTTTCGCGATATCGGCAACGTCACGGGCCCGCTGGTAGGTGCAGGGATCTCGGCCAGTTTCGGCTTTCGGGCGGTGTTTATCGTGACGGCAAGCGTTGTGCTCTTTAACGCCTTCTATTCCTGGCGAAGCCTGGCCAGAGCCGCACGGCCAATCCCCGCCGCGCCTGCGGCTAATAAAGCGACGGCTCGGGAACATAAGCCGTTATGACAACTTAATACGCCATTCTTAGTGGCAAAAGCGGAGAATCAGCTATTCTTTCCCTGAATACCATTCGAAATCACAGGGAGACGCCAATGACCATGTATGCCACGCTGGAAGAAGCTATTGATGCCGCTCGTGAAGAGTTCCTCGCCAATAACCCCGGCATTGACGCTGATGATGCCGATGTGCAGCAGCTCAACGTGCAAAAGTATGTCCTGCAGGACGGGGATATCATGTGGCAGGTGGAGTTTTTTGCAGAAGAAGGCGACGACGGCGAATGTTTGCCGATATTAAGCGGTGAAGCCGCTCAGGCCGTGTTTGACGGTGACTTCGATGAAATCGAACTGCGTCAGGAATGGCTCGAAGAGAATACGATGCACGAATGGGACGAGGGGGAATTTCAACTTGAACCGCCGCTCGACACCGAAGAGGGACAAGCGGCAGCGGACGAGTGGGATGAGCGTTAATTACTCGTAAGGACCGTGTTGGGCATCAACAGGTAATAACAGCGTATCAAAGACCAGCGAGAAGGGGAGATCGAGCACCGTCAGGTAACGCCAGGCGGAGTCACGAACGTCCCATTTCACGCCGGGATAATACTGATTACCGTGGCCCTGCCCCGGGATCGTGCGACTGATAATACTGCCGCACCCGCTAAGCAGACACGCCATGATGCCCACCATGATTATTCTCATTGCTCACCTCATTAAAAAAATACCGGCCCAGTGGCCGGTATTTTTATGTTGCACGACTTACTTCGCTTTAAGCGCTTCGGGGTTGAGCTTCAGCGTTTCATAATACTGCACCCAGGAGGAGTATCTTTCCGGGGCTGACCAGACGCGGTAATGCAGACGCGACAGGGTAACAGGATCACTCAGCAGCACCAGACGGCGATCGCGATTCAGTTTTTCAGGCGTTTCGTTCAGCGCCTGCTCAACGTGACGATCGCGGGCAATCTCCAGCACCTGGCTTGCCCGGTGACGCGCCGTCGCCATCGCCGTTGCCAGCGCATTGAACGACGGATTAAACACCGCATGCATAAAACCATCATCCAGAGAACGCGTACGGTTCATCACCAGATACTTATCGGTATCCACCAGCACCTGCGGCGGGGAATACTCTTCCGGGATCAGGAACAGCTTCCAGCGTTTGGTGCGTAGCCCAAGCGTTGCACGGCTTGAGAACACGGAGACGAAAGGTGACAGGATCAGTGAGAACACGATCGGTGCCAGCCAGAACAGGAAGCGCAGATCCAGCCACGCCATCCCTGCTGCCCACACCAGGCCAAGCAGCATCTGCGAACCATGACGCATAAACGCTTCTCCCCACGGCGTGGAGTCATCATCACGCTGCGGCGAGTTCCAGACCACTTCCCACCCAAGAAACGCACTCACGACGAACACGGTATGGAAGAGCATTCGAACCGGAGCCAGAAGTACCGAGAACAGCACTTCCAGAAGCAGAGAGAGCGTTACGCGGAAGAAGCCGCCGAACTCTTTCGACCCTTTGCACCAGATCAGAATGATACTGAGCAGCTTCGGCAGGAACAGCAGCACCATGGTCGAAGCAAACAGCGCAATAGCCAGTTCGGGACGCCACTGCGGCCACACCGGGAACAGCTGACGGGGCTGCAGGAAATACTGCGGCTCGGTCAGGGCATGGACGACCTGCAGTGCTGTCGACAGGGCCAGGAACATAAACCACAGCGGCGCAGACAGATAAGACATCACGCCGGTCAGGAACACCGCACGGTGAACCGGGTGCATCCCTTTGACCAGGAACAGGCGGAAGTTCATCAGGTTGCCATGACACCAGCGACGGTCACGTTTCAACTCATCGAGCAAGTTGGGCGGCAACTCTTCATAGGAGCCAGGCAGATCGTAGGCAATCCAGACACCCCAACCCGCACGACGCATCAGAGCCGCTTCAACGAAGTCATGAGACAGTATTGATCCCGCAAAGGAGCCCTCACCCGGCAGCGGCGCCAGGGCGCAGTGCTCAATAAAGGGCTGCACACGAATGATCGCGTTGTGACCCCAATAGTGAGACTCGCCTAACTGCCAGAAGTGCAGACCGGCGGTAAACAGCGGACCGTAAACGCGGGTCGCAAACTGCTGGCAACGCGCATAAAGCGTGTCCATACCGGATGCCTTCGGCGATGACTGGATGATCCCGGCGTTCGGGTTCGCTTCCATCAGACGGACCAGACCGCTCAGACAGTCACCGGTCATGACGGAGTCAGCATCCAGCACGACCATGTAGCTGTACTGATTGCCCCAGCGACGGCAGAAGTCATCAATGTTGCCGCTTTTACGCTTCACGCGACGACGACGACGGCGATAGAAAATCTGGCCTTCGCCCTGCACTTCCGCGATCAGTTCCATCCACGCCTTCTGCTCAGCCACACAGATATCCGGGTTGTAGCTGTCACTTAAGATGTAGACATCGAAATGTTCCGCGTTCCCGGTCGCCTTTACAGACTCCCAGGTGGCACGCAGCCCGGCAAAAACGCGATCCACGTCTTCATTACAAATCGGCATGATCAGCGCAGTACGGTGCTCAGGATTCAGGGGTTCATCCCCGACCGTCGACGCTGAAATGCTGTATTTGTCACGTCCCATCAGCAGTTGCAGGAAGCCCATAAGCGCGGTCCAGAAACCGGCGGACACCCAACAGAACAGCACCGCAAAGAGCAAAAGAATGCCACTTTGCAGGATGTACGGCAGCAGCTGCATGAAGGAAACCCACAGATCCTGCCCCACCATATCGGCAGGATTGATCAGTGCCCAGCCCTGATAAGGCAGGATGGTTTTCATATACCAGGTGGCGACAACGGTCTGTGCCAGCGTCAACACCAGTAAGGTGTAGCGACGCAGCGTGCCAACGGTACGCCACTTTTGCTCAGATGCCTGTTGCTCTTTGGTTAAACGAGACAGATAACGCGGCGTGATATCACGCCCGCGCAGACGGTCCCAGAAGCGACCCACCGGGTTGGTGCGCCACGGATCCGGGAACATGGAAGAACGTGTCGCTTTCGGCATAGCCTGCAGCTGGGTGCGCCCTTCGTCGTCTTTAATAAGTTGCCCTTCCGCCAGCGAATCCGGCCAGGCCTGCTCAAGACGTGCTTTCACAGAACCCAGCGGCGTATCATCATCACGGGTAAACGGATGATGTTCCGCATCCAGCGCGGTATGCACCGCGCGGATGTCGCTCTTTGGCAGTGCCGCTTTTTCGATATCCGTCAGCGGCATGGCATCGATATATTGAGTCGTGTTATTCATTGGCAGGTAGCTGATAACTCCAGGTTTCACTCAGCGTCTGATCGCCATTGACCAGCGCAGCGCGCATTTCAGTGGTCTTTTTCGGATCTTTCACTTTCACGCGCAGGGTTAAACGCCACCCTTTAGTCACAGGATTGTAACGTGCCGTGTTTTCAACGATTTCGCCATTGTCGCCAATACTCACTTGCGCAGTAACCGGCGTGTCCGCAGACAGTTTTTTCATATCCTGCCCGGCGAAATCGACCACAAACGCCAGCGTACCGTCAGGCTGACGGATCAAGTTGGACTGTTTCACATCGCCCGTAGAACGACGGGTTTGCATCACGTAGGCATTATCCGGCGCATGCAGTTTGTCTTCGTCACGGCTAAAGGTAATGGAGTACTTAAAGTTCATCTCTTTACCGGCTTCCGGCAGCTGGTCAGGTGTCCAGTACGCAACGATGTTGTCATTGGTTTCATCGTTGGTCGGTATTTCAACCAGCTCGATTTTCCCTTTGCCCCAGTCGCCTTTTGGTGTCACCCACGCGCTTGGACGCAGATCGTAACGATCATCAAGATCTTCAAAGCGTGAGAACTGACGTCCGCGCTGCAACAGACCAAACCCCTGCGGGTTTTCCATGGAATAGCTGCTTACGGCCAGATGTTTCGGGTTATTCAGCGGACGCCAGATCCATTCACCGTTACCTGCATGAATAGACAGACCGTTAGAGTCATGCAACTCAGGACGGAAGTTGGTCGCCTGTGAAGGCTGGTTTGGCCCGAACAGGAACATACTGGTTAAAGGTGCTACGCCCAGCTTGCCGACTTTGTCGCGCAAGTAGACCTTGGACTGCACATCCACCACGGTGTCACGCCCTGGAATAATGACAAAGCGGTACGCACCGGTGGCACGTGGAGAATCCAGAAGCGCATAAATCGTCAGGCGTTTATCGGTCGGTTTTGGACGTTCAACCCAAAACTCACGAAAACGCGGGAACTCTTCACCGGACGGCAGCGCCGTATCAATCGCCAGACCGCGTGCGGAAAGACCATAGACCTGACCTGAACCGATCACCCGGAAATAGCTGGCCCCCAGCATACTGACGATTTCGTCGTTTTTATCTTTACTGTTGATCGGGTAGAGCACCTTGAAGCCCGCAAAACCCAGATCCTTGACGGTGTCCTTATCATGCTGGACATCGCCAAAATTAAAGTAGTCCGGACTGTACTTGATCTTACGGACTGCCGTTGCCGTCACCTCATTAATGGCAACCGGCGTTTCGAAGTACATTCCCTGATGATAGAACTCAAGCTTGAATGGGGTCTTAATGTTGTTCCAGTAAGCCTTGTCGCGATTAAACTGGATCTTCTGATAGTCCGCATATTTCATGTCGCGGAAAACGGAGGGCAGGTTACTTTTGGGCGCCTCGTAGCTCTTACCTGCCATCGATTTCGCCTGTTTTGCGACGTCGTCGATGGAAAAGGACCAGGCCGATGAGGTATACAGGGACAACAACACTGCCGCACCCAACCAACGCATTTTCGTCATTTGTGGTTTATGTTTCATAATAAGTAAGCACTTCCCCCTTTGTGTGCTTAATTCGATCCGATCCATTTTACTGGAAATTCAGGCAATCCGACAACATTATCACCGCTTTGTTAGCGCACCGGCTCATGGAATAAGCAAGTAGAAGTCCCTAATTTCACTTTGCGTGCTTATCCTGGAGACAGGGTGTCGGTCTTGATGTAGGGTTGGCTTCGAATGTAACCACATTGCGTCTTAGGGATAAGACGAAAAGTCTGAGAATGCACAAAGTTATATGACCACGACACCCGTACAACGTGAATATTTCCTCGACTCGATCCGGGCATGGCTGATGCTATTGGGGATTCCGTTTCACATCTCATTAATTTACTCCAGCCACACCTGGCACGTTAACAGTATAGAACCTTCATGGTGGCTGACCCTGTTTAACGACTTTATTCACTCCTTCAGGATGCAGGTGTTCTTCGTCATTTCCGGCTATTTTTCCTACATGCTGTTTCTGCGCTACCCCATGAAACGCTGGTGGAAGGTGCGCGTCGAGCGCGTGGGGATCCCCATGTTGACGGCTATTCCTCTGCTCACCTTACCGCAGTTCATCATGTTGCAGTATGTCAAAGGCAAAGCGGATAACTGGCAAAACCTGACCCTCTACGAGAAATACAACACGCTGGTGTGGGAGCTGATTTCCCATCTCTGGTTCCTGCTGGTGCTGGTGGTCATGACCACGGTGAGTCTGTTTATTTTCAGCCGTCTTCGCCGTCGCCTGAGCCGCCACCATGAAGCGCATTTCTCGGGCGTCACCTGGCCGAAACTCAGCCTGATTTTTTTGTTGCTGGGTGTCGGTTATGGGGTAATACGCCGGACGCTGTTTATTGTGTATCCGCCGATACTCAGCGACGGTTTGTTTAATTTTGTGGTCATGCAGACGCTGTTCTACATTCCCTTCTTTATGCTGGGTGCGCTGGCCTTCATTTCACCCGGGATCAAATCGCTGTTCACGACCCCTTCTCGCGGGTGCGCCGTGGGCGCTACGCTGGCGTTTGCGGCCTATCTGCTGAATCAAAAATATGGCAGTGGCGATGCATGGATGTATGAAACCGAAAGCATCATCACCATGTTGCTGGGGCTATGGATGGTCAATGTCGTCTTCGCACTGGGGCACCGTCTGCTGAACTTTAAATCAGCAAGGGTCACCTATTTCGTTAACGCCTCGCTGTTCATTTACCTGGTTCATCACCCGTTGACGCTCTTTTTTGGTGCCTATATCACCCCGCACATCACCTCGAATGCGCTGGGCTTCTTTACCGGACTGGTGTTTGTGGTGGGTATTGCGATTGCGCTGTATGAAATTCATCTGCGCATTCCTCTGCTGCGCTTCCTCTTCTCTGGCAAGCCTCAGAGTAAAACGGATAGTGCGAAAGCGCTGAGCTAGCCATTATGCGCCGGGTCACACCGGCGCATTTACAATAACCACTCCACCGGCAGCCACCATGCCAGCCTGACCAAAACGCGTTGCCAGAAACGGGTCTTAGGTTCTTTCTTAAGCACGATTTCTCTGCCCTCTTTTTGCTCCACCCAGTTCAGACGACCACGTTGATCGAGCTTAATTTGCCAGGCTTCGTGCTGTCGGCTTTTCAGAAAACGTCGGTGAATCAGGCTGGCTAAATCGTGACTCTCAATCACGAAGCCCATTTCGGTGTTGAGCATGGTTGAGCGCGGATCAAAGTTTAATGAGCCAATAAAGACATTTCGTCCGTCGATACTGAACGTCTTGGCGTGCAGGCTGGAACCAGAGTTCCCGGTCAGTCCGCGGTCATGCAGACCAGGCGTGGGGTCCTGGGTAGGCTTGAGCTCATAGAGTTCGATGCCGTGACGCAGCAGTTTTTTGCGCCAGCGCGCGTATCCCGCATGAACGACCGCCACATCATTGGCCGCCAGCGAGTTCGTCAAAATGGCGACTTTCACCCCTTTGCGCACCATCTGTAACAGCAATGCTACACCCGCCCGGGTTGGGACAAAGTAAGAAGAGATAATATCGATTTGCTGGGTAGGCGAACCCATCACGTCCAGCAGACGCTGCGGCAACAGAGAGTGACGCCTGGCTTTGCCCAGTCCCTTGCGCGGATCGTCGCTAAGCAGACGCGTTTTAGCCCAGATAAGCGGTAAACTGCGCGCCTCCAGTGCGGTAACAAAATCGCTGGTTTCCAGTTTTTTAAGATAGCTTTGAGTCAGGTCGTCCTGGCTCCCTTCCGGCGAAAGATGGATCCTTGCCTCTATCTCATCCTGGGAAAGCTCAAGGACGTTTTTAAGCGTCGACACGCAGGCGCTATCCCAGTAACGCTCAAAATCTGCGCTCACATCGGCCACTACCGGCCCTACCGCCATCACGTCTAAATCAGAAAAGAGCGGTTCTTTCCCCGCACCAAAATAGGCATCGCCGACATTTCTGCCGCCAATGATGGTCACTTCACCATCCACCGTGAAGCTCTTATTGTGCATTCTGCGGTTGAGTCGGGCGAAATCGGTGAGATATCCCAGCGCCCGCAGCGTACGGAAGGTAAAGGGATTAAACAGACGTACGTCGATATTCGGATGGGCGTCCAACAGGCTGAGGGTGTCATCCAGCCCTTGCGTATTGTTGTCATCCAGCAACAGGCGGACTTTGACGCCTCGCGTGGCCGCAGCATGTAAAACCGAAAAAAGAAGTCTGCCGGACATATCGTCTTCCCAGATGTAGTACTGCACATCCAGCGTTTTTTCGGCCATTTCGGCCAGGCGATATCGGCAGGCAAAGGCGTCGAGACTGTCATCGAGTGGAAGCAGACCACACAGACCGGGGTGAGCCGCACTGACAGGGGCGATAGCCCGCCCCAGCCGCGTTTTATGCGTCGGAGTCTGGTCCTCGTTGGGTAAGCAATCGCTTATAGAGCTGAGCATTTTCTTCATCATAGCAGACAAAGTATACCCGCTCCGGTAGACGCCGTCGGGTGAGATAATCCGAAACCGTGTTCACCGCGATTTCTGCGGCAGCCGCTCGGGGGAAACCATAAACGCCCGTCGCGATCGCCGGAAAGGCAATCGTGCAATAATTGTTTGCGGCGGCCAGATTCAGGCAATTGCGGTAGGCATCTTCCAGAATCCGCGCCTCGTTCTGCTCGCCGCCGTGCCAGACGGGCCCCACGGTGTGGATGACCGCTTTCGCAGGCAAATCGCCCGCCAGGGTAATAACAGCATGCCCGGGCGGACATTCGCCCTGCTGTTGACGGACAACCTTGCACGCTTCCAGCAACTGCGGCCCGGCCGCGCGATGAATAGCGCCATCAACGCCCCCGCCGCCCATCAACGATGGATTAGCGGCGTTAACAATGACATCCACATGCTGAGTGGTGATATCCCCGACGACAACTTCAATTTGCGGTTTCATACAGCCTCTCTACACCCGCCCTTTTGTTAAGTGTATAGCAGAGAAGAGGTGTGAAAAAGGGGATGTCGTAAAAGCGAAGACATCCCGACCACGCTGTTAGCGATAGTCGATCTTCATTACCGCTAACGATTTTTCAGGATTAAGGTACGTCATGCTGACCGTCGCCACATTCGGGAACGCATTCTCCCCTTTCAACGCAGCCTGATAACTTATCTCCCGCGTCTTTCTTCCACCCTCCCCTGTACAGGTGAGGGAAAAGTGTTGCTGGCGAGGGGTGATGTCACAAGGATCTTCGACAATGGCACCACGAAAGTGAATAACGCCGCCAGGCACTACCGTTGCGGCAAAGGTGGAGGTGAGTGTGCTGACAACAATGAGACCAGCACCGATAATGAATTTTGCTCTGAACGCTACCATTTTTTGGCCCTCAATGAGAATCATCCCTGGGGTGTCATGCGCTCCGTATTAACAGCATAGGAATATTCCCCAGGAACCGCCAAATTAGTCAAAATATTGATTTCGCGAATATTTCATTTGGAGGTCGGCCATTGCTGAGAAAGATGCAGCGCCTTGCCATCGGAGACAGTCACCATGATGTTTACAGAGTCCTGTGGACCAATATTTAAACGGAGTCGGGTTAAATCGATGGGCTGATTAGCGGGTATAGATAAGGTATTTTGCTGCTTTGAAGTACTTTCGCCTCCCTGTCCCTGGCGTGAGGCGAGAATTTGTACCTGACAGACGCAAGGTTCGGTCAGCGTGACCTGCGGAATAATGGTCGTCATATCGCCTTGCTGGGACGTTTCAAAGGTGATCTGGCTGGACAGTGCCGCGAGGAGCAATAAGGTATGCATCATAAACCCCCGAAAAAAAACAGGGCGCAGGCCCTGTTTTTTGTTGTACCGGTTTAATCTTAGTACTGATGTGCTGTGGCGTTGTTGCCAAAGCCAACCTGGGTAACCGACACAGTTGAGCCAGACGCGGTCTGGTCTACAGCCGCACCGTTACCCCCACCGAACTGTTTAACCGTCATAGTAGAATCTTTGCTGTTCCACTGATCCAGCGTTGCGCTGTTGCCAAAGCCTTTTTGCAGCAGATCAATGGAGCTGTCGTCAGAACCCTGGCCCACATCCGCACCATTTCCGCCGCCATGCTGGGTAATGGTCAGATCAGAGTTTTTCGCGTCAGTTTGCAGAGCAACAGCAGAGTTACCGCCACCGTACTGGTAAATACTCAATTCAGAGTTCGGGCCGCTATTATTACCGCCCCAGCCGCCGCCATGACCACCACCATATTGTGGCACGACACCTGCGAAAGCACTGCCAGAAACTACGATTGCTGCAATTGCTGCCACTTTGAAAAGTTTCATGGTAAACCCCCATCGGATTGAATTAATAAGTCGCAAATCGTTAGCGTTGGATAACGCGAATAGCCATTTGTGACTGTCTCTGTACTACTACTGCTGTTTTCTGCGTACCGTACTGCATAATACTTGCTCTGTTACCCGACCCTTTCTGGATAATCATTGCGGTATTACCAAAAGCCTCCTGCTTAATATTCGCATCGTTTCCGTTTCCGGTTTGATCGATATAAGCAAGATTGTAAGTCCCTGACTGGTCAACTTTCGCCCTATTGCCTCCTCCTTCCTGAGAGACAACGGACAGCAATTTAGAACCGCCCTGCCGGACATCTGCGTTATTACCCACGCCTTGTTGACCAATAATGGCTGCCTGATTATATGAAGACCTGCTTAATTCATTAACCGCGAAGTTATATTCCGAATCAGCCAAATCCGGACCTGCCGCGATTGCTAACCCAGGCGAACCCAGCAATGTAAACATCATAAATAACGTTCTGTTTTTCATGTTGTCACCTGGACCTGGTTATTATAGGGCTTGTGTAAACGCGGTTCGTTTTTTGTTAACGCTGCGTTACGGTGAAGAGTATGTCCGCCGTAACAACTTAAATATCTCACCCGCGTGACTTATTTTAATATTCAGCGTCACCTCAAAGTATTAATTAACGCTAAAAAAAGCTTTCACCCGCACGAGTTAGATATTTTTTAATTTATTTCGCTTCGCTCTTGTTTTGTCGTTACTACCCTTGTCCAGACCGCGTCAAACGTGATGCTTGCGGTAAAGTCAGCACGGTTTCTCTCTCCACTTTGACAGAAGACGCGATTTCTTAAGATGCGGGTCGAGATATGTAAAGACTTAACATTTTCACACACATCACACTGCGGTTAAGAATAATCACAACCACTAAAACAGAGCAAATTCAATTGGATATTCATCTTTGTATGATTTATAAAATGTGTGCAGACTTATTACGATGTACAACTTTCTTATCATTTCTGAACTTTTAAATCGCATCATTTTAACAAATTATTATTTAATATTACATCTTGTTACACGTTTGGCTCTTGCTTAAAATTTTGTAATAGCTAGATTGAAATCAGCAGTAAGATTTAACTTTTTAATATTCACCTCCGTTTCTGAGGTTGTGTTCCGATTCTACACACAGCAGTCCAACATCTGTCAGTACTTCTGGGGTCCCTCTTTATTCTTACCGGGGGACAGCTGTCAGACGCTATAAAAAAGTGGGGTTTCATCATGTTTAATGAAGTCCATAGTTTGCATAGCAATTCGTTATTGCTGATTACCAAACCATCTTTACAGGCGACCGCTTTATTACAGCATTTGAAGCAATCGCTAGCCCTGAACGGAAAATTACATAATATTCAACGCTCTTTCGATGACATTATCTCTGGCAGCATTGTTCTCCTCGATATGATGGAAGCGGATAAAAAACTTATCCATTACTGGCAAGATAACTTAAGCAGGAAAAACAATAATATCCGCGTATTGTTATTAAATACCCCTGATGAGTATCCTTTCAGAGATATCGAAAGTTGGCCCCATATCAATGGCGTGTTTTACGTCAGTGAGGATGAAACACGGGTGATCGATGGCCTGCAGGGGATTTTGCGCGGAGAGTGTTACTTCTCGCAAAAACTGGCGAGCTATCTGATTACGCATTCCGGAAATTATCGCTACAACAGTTCAGAATCAGCCCTGCTGACACATCGGGAGAAAGAGATTCTGAATAAGTTACGTATTGGTGCTTCAAATATCGAAATCGCCCGTTCGTTATTTATCAGCGAAAATACCGTTAAGACTCACCTTTATAACCTTTTCAAGAAGATAGCTGTTAAAAATCGCACGCAAGCCGTTTCATGGGCAAACGATAACCTCAGGCGTTAATAGTATGAAACGCATGTTGAGTTGGATGACTGCAGCCAGCTTTCTGCTTGCTGCCGGGAATCTCCACGCCGTTGAGGTGGAAGTTCCCGGATTGTTAACTGACCATACTGTCTCCTCTATCGGCCACGATTTCTATCGTGCGTTCAGCGATAAATGGGAAAGTGATTACCCCGGCAACTTAACAATCAATGAACGGCCCAGTGCACGGTGGGGAAGCTGGATAACGATCAGAGTGAATCAGGACGTTGTCTACCAGACCTTTCTATTCCCCACCAAAAGAGACTTTGACCAAAACGTCGCTTATGCACTGGCACAAACCGAAGATGCGATAAATCGCCTGCAAATAGATAAAGCCCTTTTAGGGACAGGTGATTTAGCGAAAGATGAATTTTAATTCAGTCTATTATCCGGAGGCTGTAATGCGTATCGCACACACAGTAATCTCATTAATGCTCATTGCTCCATTGAGTTGGGCCGGAACCATGACCTTTCAGTTTCGCAACCCTAACTTCGGCGGGAACCCCAATAACGGGGCGTTCATGCTGAATGAAGCACAGGCACAAAATTCGTATAAAGATCCCAGTTTTAAAGATGATTTCGGTATTGAAACCCCGTCTGCGCTGGATAACTTTACTCAGGCCATCCAGTCACAAATATTAGGTGGCCTACTCACCAATATTAACACCGGCAAACCCGGTCGCATGGTGACTAACGACTTTATTGTCGATATCGCTAATAAAGATGGGCAATTGCAATTGAATGTCACCGACAGAAAAACGGGCAAAACGTCGACCATTCAGGTTTCGGGTTTGCAGTCTGATTCAACCGACTTCTAAACAACATCGAAATAAGGACAATCATCATGCAGCGCTTTCTGATCCTTGTTGCAGTGTGCTTATTGAGCGGTTGTTTAACTGCTCCCCCTAAAGAAGCCGCTAAGCCAACATTAATGCCTCGGGCTCAAAGTTATCGTGATTTAACCCATCTGCCGATGCCAACCGGTAAGATTTTCGTCTCTGTCTATAACATTCAGGATGAGACGGGTCAGTTTAAACCTTATCCCGCCAGTAACTTCTCTACGGCGGTACCTCAAAGCGCCACAGCCATGCTGGTCACGGCGTTAAAAGACTCACGCTGGTTTATTCCTCTGGAACGCCAGGGGTTACAGAATCTGTTGAATGAACGCAAAATTATCCGTGCCGCGCAGGAAAATGGCACCGTAGGGGTGAATAACCGCGTACCACTGCAATCGCTGACCGCCGCAAATATCATGGTGGAAGGGTCAATAATTGGTTATGAGAGCAACGTGAAATCCGGTGGGGCGGGCGCACGTTACTTTGGTATAGGGGCCGACACCCAGTACCAGCTTGACCAGATTGCCGTGAACCTTCGCGTGGTTAACGTCAGCACCGGTGAGATATTGTCATCGGTGAATACCAGTAAAACCATTCTCTCTTATGAAGTTCAGGCAGGGGTATTCCGCTTTATTGATTACCAGCGTCTTCTGGAAGGTGAGATTGGCTATACCTCGAACGAGCCGGTGATGCTGTGTCTGATGTCCGCAATCGAAACGGGAGTCATCTTCCTGATAAACGACGGGATCGATCGCGGCCTGTGGGACCTGCAAAACAAAAATGAAGTGAAAAACGATATTCTGGTGAAATACCGCGATATGTCGGTGCCTCCGGAATCCTGATAAAAGCGCGCATAAAAAAAGCGAGGCACTGTAGCCTCGCTTTTTTATTTGCTCACTGCCGTGACGTTTTGCGCTCGTTCCCGCCGGGCGGCGAGCCAAAGTCCGCTGTTTTTCATGGCATAGCCAAACACCAGACCCAGTAACAATGAAGGCACAATCAGTTTCCAGTCGCCCTGCCCGGCAAAGGTGGCGCAGGCACCAATGAACGTGCCCGGCACGAAGGAAAGCAGCAGATGTTTGGCCTGCACGCACATCAAAAAGGCGACAACGCCGGTCATCACGTAGCTTAGGATCTCCAGATGCGGTGCCAGTGCACTGCCGTGCATAATAATGAGCGCCCATGCAACCCCGCTCATCATCGTGCAACCCGAAATGAAGAAGCCTCTCACCCCGCCCTGCGGGCACGCAAAATAGGCCGTACAGCCCAGAAATCCTGCCCAGCTGAGTAAGCCCAATGACACAGCAACCCATCCCCAAAGACCGGAGAGAAGACCTGTTGTGATGGCAATTGAAAGGAGTATGTTCATGGCGCGCATATTATCAGATACGCGCCATGAAAATGAGATCACTCGCACATTATGTGCAAGCTCACTTATGCAGTTGCAGAATAAATGTGATTTATATCACTCTTCATTCTCTTCCTGTAATTCATCCCACATGGCGGAAAGCGCGTCGCGGGTGAGCGGTGCCAGGGTTCGCCAGAAGGGCGATGTGGCATGGGCTTCAACTTTGCCCAGGAACGTACCGCACCACGGCAAAAGATAGTCGCCGAACAGGATTTCCAGCGCATCGCTTTCGCCCTCTCCGGCGTGATCTTCAATCCAGGACGCCGCCAGCAACAGCGTACCAATATGATCGGCCGGGATATCGGTTAACGGCATACCGCGTTCCGACAAGAACGCACGGACTTCTGCTTCCGTGGCCCCTTCCACCCAGGAGGAGCGATACGGCGAAACCTTGCACTCTTCGCCAATAAACAAGGCGCTATAGTCGGCGGCAATTTGCTGCATATCGCAGTTGTTCTGTAAACGTTGCAGCAACTCGTCCTGCTCTAACGGCCAGTTAGCCGCGAGTTTACCTTCGCGAATCAGCGTGAAGAGCGGGACCAGCAGCGGATCCTGCGGCTGGCGATAATAAAGGGTGCCCAGCACGCGGCAAAGGATTGAAAACTCGTTCATCTATTTATTCCATTACACGATTATAATTCGGCAAATTCGCCGATTGGCGCCATCCCGCGAGACTCCAGAAAATCGAGCATGCGGCGCGGCGTAACATTCAGAATTTTATCTTCCGGGAAGCCAACATCATCCAGTACTTTACGGCATTCGCTAAAATCACCGAGCGTAAACGCGGTATGCGAATCCGATCCCAGCGCCACCATTCCTCCGGCATCCCGCACCGCGGCAGCGATGGCACGACAGTTGTCCTCACTGCCTTTACGCGAGTGAATGAATGAAGAGTTATTGATCTCCAGCGCGACGCGATGTTTGGCCGCCGCCTGCGCAACCGCCTGAATATCAATAGGGAATTTAGGATTACCCGGATGGCTGATGATGTGGACATTGCCGCTGGCAATAGTCGCAATCATCGCCTGTGTATGCGTCTCTTTGTCCTGTGGGGCGAAAACAGGCTCGTGGAATCCGGCGATAATCACATCCAGCGAAGTGAGCATCGGGCCGGTACAGTCGATCTCCCCCTCCGTATTTTTAATATTGGCTTCAATACCCCGGAGAATGCCCACCCCATCAACCAGGCGTGGCCAGATGCGCATATTCACGAAGTGCCAGTAATGCGGTGCGTCAGCCATATCCGGACCGTGATCGGTGATGGCAAAGAGCTTAATGCCTTTAAGCTTTGCTTGCGCGATGTAGTCATGGAGGGTGCTGTAGGCATGGGTACTGGCGACGGTGTGCATATGCAGGTCAACGGGATACATCTGTCTCTCCTCTTGTGTTTGATCAAAGGATAGCAGGAATGGCAGGTGAATATTAGTAAAAACCCGGCGGGCAACCGGTGGAAGCGTCCCAAACCAAACCCTGACGCGAAAGGCGCCCTCTCCCTGGGGAGAGGGCCTGGGTGAGGGCTAACCCGTCACCTTAGTAACCCCGCTGACGATCTACCTGCCCCGTCACCGTTTTACCTGCTTCCAGCTGGCTTATCGTGCGGGCGATATATGCCACCGCCTCGGCTGGACGGGTCACCGCTGCAATATGCGGCGTCATCGCCACGCGCGGATGCGCCCACAGTGGGCTCTCTTTCGGCAACGGCTCACTGCTGTAAACGTCCAGCATTGCGCCTTTTAGTTTACCTTTATCCAGCGCCGCCAGCAGGTCATGTTCCACCAGATGGACACCGCGCGCCAGGTTCATGACATAGCTCTCATCGGCCAGTTGATCCAGCAGTTCGCTATTGATGATGCCCACCGTTTCAGCGGTGTTTGGCAACAGGTTGATCAGCACGCGCGTGCCCTTTAAAAACGCGGGCAACTCGTCCTTCCCGGCAAAACTTTCAACGCCCGGATACTGTTTACGATTACGGCTCCAGCAGCGCAGCGGGAATCCCCATGGTGCCAACGCTTCAGCGACTTTCGATCCCAGTACGCCCGCGCCTAAGAGGCCGATGGTAAAGGATTCCCGGGTATATTCCACCAGCGGTTCCCACTGCGATTGCTGTTTTAGCAGTTGGTAATCATCGAAGCGACGGAACCAGTGCAGCACCTGGCTGACGGCATATTCCTGCATTTGCTGACCCATGCCGGTGTCTTCAAGCCGGAACAGCGGAGTCTGTTCCGGTAACATTTCCGGATGCGCTTTCAGCTTGCTCAAAATGGAGTCCACGCCCGCGCCAAGGGCAAAAACGGCTTTCAGCTCTCGCCCCTGCAACATCTCCACCGGAGGATGCCAGACCAGCGCATAATCCGCAGGTTGATTATCCCCCCGCTTCCATTCACGTACCCGTGCCCCGGGTAAGGCGGCGCTCAGCGATTCTAGCCAGTAAGCGGTGTCAAACGTCGGATGATAGAAGATGATATCCATAAAGGCTCCTCTCTTGTGCGCAGTTTTGTTTTCGTTTTCAAGTGGATTGCCAGCATAACAAAATAATCTGTGTGCTGCGTTGCCGATAAAAGAGTCGCTTTCAGCACATTTAGGAATCATGTTGCCGGAACTTTGTATAAACAGGCTAATTAACTGAAAAAGTTGATTGACGCCCGTTCAGCTTTTCCTTACATTAGCGCCCGTCCCGACAGCGTTGGGATGACAATACGGTGAGGTGTCCGAGTGGCTGAAGGAGCACGCCTGGAAAGTGTGTATACGGCAACGTATCGAGGGTTCGAACCCCTCTCTCACCGCCATCTTTAAAGAAGAGCCCGCATGAAAATGCGGGCTTTTTTTCGTCTGTTGTTCAGTAACCTACTCTTCCACAATCCGTGCATACTCCTCGACGAGAAAATCCACCAGCGTTCTGACCGAGGGTAACAACCCGCGCCGGGAAGGATAGACGGCGTGGATCACCTCTCTTTGCGGCTCCCACTCGTCCAGTACGCGGACCAGCTCCCCGGCAGCAAGCTGATCGCGAACCATCAACACGGGCAGCTGAACCACACCCACACCGGCTATCGCCGCCTCGCGTAACGCCAGCATATCTCCCGTCACGAAACGTGGCGCAAAATGAATCTCAGCTTTTGCGCCGTCAGGCCCGGTCAACGCCCATTTATGAACCTGTCTGCCTGCCCCCATGCTCAGTCCTGGCCAGCGACTGAGTTCAGAAGGTGCGCCCGGTTGCCCCAGCCGCTTAATCAGTTGTGGGCTGGCGACCAGGCAATGCCCACGATCGGCCAGAACCCGCAGGACCAGATCGCTGTCATCAAAGGGTCGCGGGCGAACGCGAATGGCCACGTCAATGCCCTCTCCAACGAGATCCACGCGGCGGTTGGTGGCTTCAAGCTGGAGATGAATCCCCGGGTAGCGGGCCATAAACCGTGCCAGCATCGGCCCGACATGCACATGCAGCAGCGTAACCGGACAGGTGACACGCACCCAGCCGCGCGGCTCTGCCTGCAGGGCGGCGACCGCCTCCTGTGCGGCTTCGGCCTCTACCAGCATGGCTTTGCAATGGTGATAAAAGGTCTGCCCGACTTCCGTCACCGCAAACTGCCGCGTGGTGCGTTGGATCAGGCGTACGCCGAGCCGCTCCTCAAGCTGTGCAATCCGCCGGCTCAGGCGTGATTTAGGTAAATCACAGGCTCTTCCCGCTGCGGCAAACCCGCCATGATCCACCACCTTCACAAACAAGGCGAAATCATTCAGATCCTGCATTCCCCCTCCATCGTTCCATTTTTGGGACAGTGAGTATTGCATTCACTATCTACCGGATTATAAGTCACGAATATAAGCTAATACACATCAACCGAACAACAGGAGACGAGCATGAAACAGGTCACAGGCATTTATACCGCTCCCCGTCCGCACTGGGTCGGCGATGGGTTTCCGGTGCGTTCACTGTTTTCTTACCAGACCCACGGGGAAGCGCTCAGCCCCTTCCTGCTTCTGGACTATGCGGGGCCACATCACTTCCCGGGCGATGGCGTGAAACGAGGTGTGGGCCAACATCCCCATCGGGGTTTTGAGACAGTCACTCTGGTTTACTCGGGGGAGGTGGCGCACAGCGACTCCACGGGCCAGGGCGGGACCATCGGCCCCGGCGACGTACAGTGGATGACCGCCGGCGCGGGTATTTTACATGAGGAGTTTCACGCAGACACCTTCAGCCGTCAGGGCGGCGATCTCCGGATGATCCAGCTGTGGGTCAATCTGCCGGCGAAGGACAAAATGGCCTCGCCGGGCTATCAAAGCCTGACCAAAAGCGCGATACCCGTCATCCCTCTGCCCGAAAAACAAGGTGAGATCCGGGTGATTGCCGGTCGCTACGGCGAGATTACGGGTCCGGCGCACACCTTCTCACCGCTTAACGTCTGGGATATCGCGTTGCAGCAGGACGCGCATTTAACCCTGAATCAGCCCGAGGGCTGGTGCACCGCGCTGGTGGTTGTCGAGGGCACCATTCGGGTGAATGGCACCAACCAGGCTGGCGAAGCGCAGCTTATTGTCCTGAGCCAGAGCGGGGAAAAATTGCACCTTGAAGCCAGTCGCGACGCCAAGGTGCTGCTATTGGCGGGCGAGCCTTTAAACGAGCCGATTGTCGGCTATGGCCCGTTTGTCATGAACAGCAAAAGTGAAATCGCGGAAGCAATCCGTGATTTTAATGCCGGCCAGTTTGGCCAAATGTCAGCGTAATAAAGGAGAGAACCATGTCTACCCCTGCTAATTTTAACGGCGCACGTCCGGTGATTGATGCAAATGATGCGGTGATGCTGCTTATCGACCATCAGAGCGGCCTGTTTCAGACCGTTGGCGATATGCCGATGCCAGAACTGCGTGCTCGCGCGGCAGCCCTGGCCAAAATCGCCCGGCTTGCTAATATCCCGGTGATCACCACCGCGTCGGTGCCACAAGGTCCGAACGGTCCCTTAATTCCGGAGATCCACGCCAATGCCCCCCATGCGCAGTACGTGGCGCGTAAAGGGGAAATTAATGCCTGGGATAATCCAGAGTTTGTGGCGGCGGTAAAGGCCACCGGGCGTCGGACGCTGATAATCGCGGGAACCATTACCAGCGTTTGCATGGCATTTCCCTCTATCAGCGCCGTCGCCGATGGTTATAAAGTGTTTGCGGTGATCGACGCCTCGGGTACCTACAGCAAAATGGCGCAGGAAATTACCCTGGCCCGTGTGGTACAGGCAGGCGTTGTACCGATGGATACGGCTGCGGTTGCCTCGGAAATTCAGCGTAGCTGGAATCGCGCCGATGCGGCGGAGTGGGCCGATGTTTATACCCATATTTTCCCGGCGTACCAGCTGTTGATCGAAAGCTACAGCAAAGCGCAAGAGGTGGTACAAAACCACGAAGTACTCGATTCGCAGCGCTGAGCCGGCTCTTGCTGGCGCTGAACGTCCGGAGGATGATTATTGCTTAACCGAACAGGCGTACAGCGATAAAATCTGCTTGACCGCTTTCGCGCAACTCCCTATAGTAGCGCCCCGTTGCCCCCTACGCGGTCAGGCAGCAAAACAATACGGTGAGGTGTCCGAGTGGCTGAAGGAGCACGCCTGGAAAGTGTGTATACGGCAACGTATCGAGGGTTCGAACCCCTCTCTCACCGCCATCTTTAAAGAAGAGCCCGCATGAAAATGCGGGCTTTTTTTCGCCCTTTTTTCATCCCCACCACATGCCGCTCTTATACTCATTGTCAAAAGTCATAAAGGAAATACGCTAACCAGCCGATATTCCAGCGACGTCATGTCATTTTTTATAAGGAGAACTCATGGACGCATTTTTCCAAAGCCAGACCGCCAAGATCAGCACATTAGCCTTGGTAGCGATCGTCTTCGCCATCATTTTGCATGCGAACAAAAAAGTGAACAGCCAGCTTGCGGAATCCGTCAAAGCTCAGCATGCCAAACTGGCGAAAGATGCGTGGGTAAAGACGATTCTGCTTTTTGGCGGTTCTGCGGCAGCCGCGCTGGTCGCTTTTTTTCACGGCGGATTTGATAAAGCCCTGTCTCAGGCCTTTTTTGGTTTATGTCTGTTTACCGCGATTGGCTCACTTTGGACCATTAAGAAAACCAACGTGGCCATTAAAGAAGCGAAACAGCTTTCGCTCAACGGAAAAAGAAAAGGGCGTATTGAAGATGTTCAACGAGTCAATAAAGAGAAAGCCGTTTATAACACGTGCCTCAGCTTAGCGGTGGGTTTAACTGGATTTATTTTTGTTGCCTTCTTTTTCGAAAAATACCCCTTCCCCTGGCTGTGGTTTGCGGCCTTTCTTTGCACAGGCTTTGGTATTTTATCGGCAAGATGGAGTGAGTTCGCCAATCAGGCGATTGCTAAATATGCTTCCGATCCGAAGCACGGCGTCTAAGCAAAAAACAAAGCCCGGTTACCCGGGCCTTGATGGCGGCAAAAAGTCAGTAATAGGCGTTCAACGCTCGCTGGCAGAGCGCCGAGCGGACACAGTCGTCTTTGGTGAAACGCACCACGCCAACCATATCGTCTTCAACGAAACGTGACATAGCATCGCTCAGGCCGGATTTGACCCCCGACGGCAGATCGCACTGGGTAATATCCCCATTCACAATCACGGTCACGTTTTCCCCGAGGCGCGTTAAAAACATCTTCATTTGCGCAGCAGTCACATTCTGAGCCTCGTCGAGAATGACGACCGCATTTTCAAATGTACGTCCGCGCATATAGGCGAACGGCGCGATTTCCACCTTGCCAATCTCTGGCCGCAGGCAGTATTGCATAAAAGAAGCGCCCAGTCGTTTCACCAGCACGTCGTACACCGGTCTGAAATAGGGGGCGAACTTCTCTGAGATATCGCCGGGCAAGAAGCCGAGATCTTCATCGGCCTGCAATACCGGACGGGTGACAATGATTCTGTCCACATCCTTATGAATCAGCGCCTCTGCCGCTTTGGCAGCACTTATCCACGTTTTTCCGCACCCGGCTTCGCCGGTTGCGAAGATCAGCTGTTTACTCTCGATAGCATTCAGGTAGTGCGCCTGAGCTTCATTACGCGCTGCGATTGGGGAGTTATCACGGCTGTCCCGCGCCATGCCAATTGCTTCTACGCCACTCATCTGCACAAGCGAGGTGACCGATTCTTCTTCACGCTGTTTATGGCTTCGTGAATCCCGTCTCAGCACACGTTTTGCTTCACGACGAGCTTTGATCACTGCTTTTTGTCTTCCCATGGATAGCACCTTGAGTTGTTGGAATTCATCACACGCACCACTCTTCGCGGCGCGATCATGCAAACGAACATCTGCGGGTTGGCTTCCTTCTAAGCCATTGCTTGCCTTTTTGGATGACGAAACAGAACAGCTATGCGCGCCGCTCTGCCCGTCGGGAACGTCAGGTTTTTGTGTCAAAGGGGAGAATTTAGTGGTGAAGAAATCGCTGCCGGAGTCAGAGCCTCCGCGCTGGGTGGTGCGGTTATGACGTTTCTTATGTCCAGTACAGGACCCAACCATTCGCGATCTCCATTGTGATAAGCATCACTGCCGGGAACTACCGCTGTCATACAGTAAGTACATCAGGAATTATCATAAATGCAACATTTATTTTACCTGAGCGCAACCTGACAGGCGTTCATCGACTGAAAATCAGTGTCATACAGGAATATTACAGAAATATAACAGAGAGCCAGACATACAAAAAAATGATATCCCCGCGACCTGTCGCGAGGATATTTTTTAGGTTTCGAAAAGCCCCTGAGCGAGGAAATCGCCCGGTTTGCGTACACCCGGTACGGCAAAGAAGTAGCCGCCGCCGATGGGCTTAACATACTCTTCCAGCGCTTCGCCGTTCAGCCGTTTCTGCACGGTTAAAAATCCTTTTTCCAGATCGTGCTGATAGCAGACAAACAGCAGCCCCATATCCAGCTGGCCGGAATTAGTGACTCCCAGCGAATAACTGTAGCCGCGACGCATCATCAGGCTCGACTGGGTTTCCGGCGTACGCGGGTTCGCCAGACGAATATGACTGTCCAGCGCGATCGTCTCCCCGTCGGGATCGCTGGCGTAATCGGGCACATCATGCTCGTGCTTCATGCCCAGCGGCGCGCCGCTTTGCTTATCACGACCAAAAATGGTCTGCTGCTCTTTGAGCGGCGTTCTGTCCCAAAACTCGACGTGGAACTGAATGATACGCACGGCCTGATAGGTGCCGCCCAGCGTCCAGGCCGGTTCGCCCTGTTCGGCGGTGGTCCAGACCACGTTTTTCATTAATGCGGCATCCCGGCTGTCCGGATTGGCGGTGCCATCTTTAAAGCCGAGCAGGTTTACCGGCGTCTCCTTGCCCTGGCTGCGCGCCGCGTGATCGGAGATGAACCCTTCCCGCTTCCAGCGCACGCTCAGTAAATCTGGCGTGTGCTTGATAATATCGCGCAGCGTATGAATGACCGTATCCTGGGTGTTAGCGCAAATCTGCAGCAGAATATCGCCATGGCACAGCGCCGCGTCCAGAGAATCATTAGGAAAACGGGTCATTTTTTGCAGCGTTTTCGGCTTCTGTTTTTCCAGGCCGTATCGGGCATCAAACAGCGACTCCCCAACGGAAAGGGTTACCGTCAGGTTGTCCGGGGAGATGTACGATCCGAGAATACCGGAGTCCATCGGCGGCATCCGAGGATTCGGCGTGTCGGGCGCCGGGCCGCCGGTGGTAAGAAAGACAATACGTTGGGTCAGCAGACGGAACAGACGTTCCAGCTCTGCCCTGTCGCTGGCCAGCGAATCGAACGCCACCACCATCATGGCAGCCTGCTGCGGGGTTAAAATCCCTGCCTGATGCTCACCGTAAAACGGCTGAGTCTCCATACGGGCATTTGGCGACAGGGTTCCCGGCGCGCTTTGCGGTTTTGCCGCATGCGCCACCGGGCATCCCCCCGCCAGGGCGAGCGCGCCGCCAAGCGCCCCCACCCCTTTCAGTAAACGACGTCGTGAAGGCTCAGCAACGTCATAATCGTCATGCTTATTCATAAATATCTTAATCCAGGCCGAGAACGCCACGCAGCTGCGCTAAATCTTCTGCCAGCGTCGTAATCGGGCCTTTCAGCGCGTTACGATCGGCATCGGTCAGCTTGTCATAGGTTTCGTAACCCTCTTTGGTACGATACTTCGCCAGAATAGTGGTCACTTTTTTGAAGTTGGCATCCACTTTTGCCAGCAGTTCGCTGTTGTCTTTTTGCAACTGCGGACGCAGCAGATCCACAATCTTCTGTGCGCCTTCGACGTTAGCCTGGAAGTCCCACAGATCGGTGTGGCTGTAGCGATCTTCTTCTCCACTGATCTTACTGGCAGCAACTTCTTCAATCAGACCGGCAGCTCCACCCACGACTTTTGAAGGCGGGAAGGCCAGTTCACTGATGCGTTTTTGCAGCTCAAGCACATCGCTGTTCAGCTGATCGGCATATTTCTCCATCCCTTTGGTGGAGTTATCGCCAAACAGAGCTTTTTCCAGACGGTGGAAGCCGGTAAATTTCGGGTCGGCGGCTTTTTGCTCGTAATCATCTTCACGGGCGTCAATGCTGCCATCCAGATCGGAGAACAGCTCCGCAATAGGCTCGATACGCTCATAATGCTGACGCGTTGGCGCATACAGGGATTTCGCTTTCTCGATATCACCGGCTTTCACCGCGTCGGTAAAGGCTTTGGTCCGGGTAACCAGTTCGGCCGTCTCTTTGGTGACGTAGGCTTTATAGGCGGTGATGGCGTCACCCAGGCTTAACAACGCTTCGCCCTTAGCGGCATCGCCCGTGGCTTCACCTTTCACGATCAACTTCCCTTTCGGGTTGGTCAGCAGGCCGCAGGTCATGTCATATTCGCCCGGCTGCAGGTTAGCAGTCATTTTCTGGCTAAAGCCAGGCGCGATGTTTTCGCGCTCTTCCACCACCATTACGCCTTTCAGGATCTCCCACTCCAGCGCCTTCTGGCTGTGGTTTTGAATAATAAACTGGGTTTTGCCGCTGTTAACCGTGATGGTCATCGGCTCACACTGTTTATCGTTCACGGTCACCTTGACCTGAGGGACATCCGCCGCCTGAACGGAAAAAGCAGACGCAAACAGCGCCGCTACACTCACCTGTAACGCACTACGACGAAATTGAATTGCCATGACTCTTCCCTTTTAAAAAGTATGTTGTCACATGATACGTTGCACTTCAGGGCGCAGTACGCGACGGCTGAGCGCTGGGGCGCGATGGCATAAAGAACAGCGCCAGCGCCGGAATCAGATAAATAAAGTACATCGCCACTTCGCTGACGCTTGGGGTCTCCTGATAGCCGAAGATCCCTTCAAGTAAGGTGCCGGTCAGAGAGTGGGTGGAGAGAATATTACTCAGGTCAAAGGCGACGTCCTGGAAATGGTTCCACAGACCCGCTTCGTGGAAAGCCCGGATGGCACCTGCCGCCAGCCCTGCGGCCACCAGCAGAATGAACAAACTCGTCCATTTGAAAAAAGCGCCCAGATTCAGGCGAATCCCGCCCCAGTAGAGCATAAATCCGAGAACCACGGCGGTGGCCAGACCCAGCATCGCGCCCAGCGGCGGCCAGATCCCCACGTCCTGCTGGAAAGCCGCCAGCAGGAAGAAGACCGACTCCAGCCCTTCACGCGCCACGGCAAAGAAGACCATTAAAATTAACGCCCAGCCGTGGTGATTGCCTTTTTGCAGGGCAGTATCAACCGCCTGCTCCAGCTGCACCTTCACGTTACGTGACACTTTGCGCATCCAGAACACCATCCAGGTGAGGATCACCACCGCAATCACCGCCACGATGCCCTCGAACAACTCTTGCTCTTTCTGTGGAAACTCACCGGTGGTTTCGTTAATGAGAATGCCCAGGCCCAGGCAAAGCGCGGCAGCAAGCAACACGCCAATCCACATCACCCCAATCCAGCGCCCTCGTTGGGTACGCTTTAAATAGCTGGCGATCAGGCTGACGATTAAGGCCGCTTCGAGGCCTTCACGTAACATAATGAGAAATGGAACAAACATGCCGACACCTTAAATGTTAATCGCGGTCAACTGATGCAAAGAAAGGTAAATTCTTGTGATAGTGATTATCATTACGGCAAGAAGAAACACAAGCAAAATGTGTTACGTTTTGATGAGCAGATGTAAACCCCTCGCGTGTTAATAGTTACGCAGGTAATTTATATGTTTATAACTTATAACGTAAATGCCCGTTTACGCTGATGCGTGGCTATGGCTAAATAGGCGCTTTGCAAACCAACTGAATAAAATTATGTATAACATTGTCCATTTCCTGCTGGCAGTGGTGATTATTCTCGCCCTCGCCTGGCTGGTCAGTTTTGACCGTCGTAAAATTCGTCTGCGTTTTGTTTTACAGCTCCTTGTCATCGAAATGGCGCTGGCCTTCTTTTTCCTTCATGCGGAAAGCGGCCTGTCAGTCATTAAATATGTGTCCGGCTTCTTTGAGTCATTGCTGAAATTCGCCGCAGAAGGCACTAACTTTGTCTTTGGTGGCATGGCAGAAAAAGGATTAGCGTTTATATTCCTTGGCGTACTCTGTCCCATCATCTTTATCTCGGCGCTGATCGGTATTCTGCAGCACTGGCGCATCCTGCCGATTTTTATTCGCCTTATCGGAACCTTACTGTCAAAACTCAACGGTATGGGCAAGCTGGAATCCTTTAATGCGGTCAGTTCACTGATTCTCGGGCAGTCGGAAAACTTTATTGCTTACAAGGGCGTACTTGGCGAACTCTCTTCGCGGCGTCTGTTCACCATGGCAGCAACGGCGATGTCCACGGTTTCACTGTCGATCGTCGGGGCATATATGACGATGCTGGATGCCCGTTATGTTGTCGCGGCGCTCATTCTCAATATGTTCAGCACCTTTATTATTCTGTCGGTCATCAACCCCGCCCGCCCGGAAGCAGAGCCTGAGATCAAACTGGAGAAACTGCATGAATCGCAGAGTTTCTTTGAGATGCTCGGGGAATATATTCTGGCCGGTTTTAAAGTTGCGATGATTATTATGGCGATGTTGATTGGCTTTATTGCCATTATTAGCGCCGTCAATGCCCTCTTCTCCACCCTGTTTGGCATGAGCTTCCAGCAGATCCTCGGCTATGTCTTTTATCCGCTGGCGTGGTTGATTGGCATTCCGCTGAGCGATGCATTAAACGCGGGCAGTATTATGGCCACCAAACTGGTCGCCAATGAATTCGTCGCGATGATCGAACTGCAAAAAATTGCCGGTCAGATGACGCCGCGCGGCCTGGGCATTCTGTCCGTCTTCCTGGTTTCGTTTGCCAACTTTGCGTCGATTGGCATCGTGGCGGGCGCCATTAAGGGACTGAACGAAAAACAGGGCAACGTTGTCTCTCGCTTTGGTTTGCGTCTGGTGTATGGCGCGACGCTGGTCAGCTTGCTGTCTGCAAGCTTTGCGGGGCTGGTGCTGTAACCAGGTGTGCTCCGCCTGCTCGGCCTGTTCTGTCAGGCCGGGTAATCGGAGCACGACCCGGCACGAAAAATCAGAACTGCACGCAGACCGCCTGGTCAACACGCATCACTGACTCCTGCGCAAAGCGTGATTTATAGATCCCGCGTAGCGCGTCGATACTCTTCTCGCTCTCAGCATCCTTTGGGTGAATCAACATCAGCGCCTTGCTCGGCTCACGCGCGATTGTGCCGTCATTTCCCAGCCATTGCCCGCGCGCTTCAAAGACCGTTAAGCCGTCACGAAAACGCGGCGTCACATCCCGGTCGACAAACTGCTGCCACTCCTGGCCGGTGATCGGTGCCCCTGCGGGTCGGTTCAGGCCAAAAAAGAGGGTCGTTTGCTGCATTTGGTTTTCGGCTTTGCAGGTCGTGTCAGGCGTGGTGTGCGAGGGTGCCGTACAGCCTGCCAGCATGAAGAGTGTGGCGGCCATCAGCCCTGTTTTGATTGTCATTTTTCGCTATCCTCATTGTTTTAAGCACAGCGATATGAGCGTAAAAAAAGCACTTTGGCAAGCAATTCCCCTCTCCGGACAGAGAGGGGAAAAGAGAAGAGGATTATTCAGCCTGCAGTTTTGACGGTGCTGCCGTATGGTAATGCGCATCCGCTTCGGCGAAGCGTTTTTGCATGGACGCAGACGGGGCTTTATCCATCAGGCTAAAGAGTACGATCCCGAGGCTGCCGAAGATAAAGCCCGGGATGATTTCATACAGACCCAGCCAGGCGAACTGTTTCCAGACGATGACCGTCACCGCACCGATGATCATACCCGCCAGGGCGCCATTACGCGTCATACGGGACCACAGCACGGAGAAGAGCACCACTGGCCCAAAGGCAGCACCGAATCCTGCCCAGGCATAGCTCACCAGACCCAGCACACGGTTCTCCGGGTTCGCGGCAAGCGCGATGGAGACCAGTGCCACCACCAGCACCATGAAGCGACCCACCCAGACCAGCTCTTTCTGGCTCGCGTCTTTACGCAGGAAGGCTTTATACAAGTCTTCAGTGATGGCGCTGGAACACACCAGCAGCTGGCAGCTCAGCGTGGACATCACTGCCGCCAGAATAGCGGACAACAGGATACCGGCAATCCATGGGTTAAAGAGGATCTGCGCCAGCTCGATAAACACGCGCTCGGCGTTCTGATTCACCGCTCCCGCCAGGGCAGGATTATCGGAGAAGAAAGCAATCCCGAAGAAACCTACGGCACAGGCCCCGGCAAGACAGAGGATCATCCAGGTCATGCTGATACGACGGGCATGCACGATAGTATGGTGAGAATCCGCCGCCATGAAACGCGCCAGAATATGCGGCTGGCCAAAATAGCCCAGACCCCAGCCCATCAGCGAGACTATCGCGACAAAGTTAAGGCCTTTCAGCATATCGACGTTTTCGATGCTTTTTTGCTTGATCACTTCCAGTGAATCACCAAACCCGCCCACGGTAATAATGACAATCACCGGGGTAAGGATCAGCGCGAAAATCATCAGGCTCGCCTGCACGGTATCGGTCCAGCTGACCGCCAGGAATCCCCCCACGAAGGTATAAAGAATCGTCGCGGCTGCGCCGGCCCACAGCGCCGTTTCATAGCTCATGCCGAAGGTGCTTTCAAACAGGCGCGCTCCCGCCACAATGCCGGAGGCACAGTAGATGGTGAAGAACAGCAGAATAACCAGCGCGGAGATAATGCGCAGGATGCGGCTGTTATCTTCAAAGCGACCGGTAAAGTAGTCCGGCAGCGTCAGCGCGTTGTTATTGACTTCGGTATGGACGCGCAGTCGCCCTGCCACCAGTTTCCAGTTAATCCAGGCCCCCAGAGTGAGGCCAATGGCGATCCAGCTTTCGGAAATCCCGGAGATAAAAATCGCGCCGGGCAACCCCATCAACAGCCAGCCGCTCATGTCTGATGCACCCGCCGACAGTGCGGTCACAAAGGGCCCTAAGCTGCGCCCGCCAAGAATGTAATCATCAAAGTTCTTCGTTGAACGCCATGCCAAAAACCCTATCAGGATCATGCCAAATATATAAACGAGAAATGTCACCAGCATCGGTGTGCTAATCGCCATTTAAACTCTCCAAATTATCGAGCGACAACCATCCGGGTTGCCTTGTTATTCAGTCACCGGAACGTGGTGATGTTATGTGTGTTTCTGCTGGGCGGGCGTATCCTGCCGTATACGCTTCCCTTTCACAAACGATTTAACACTGCATTTACATCAAATTCATCCCTGGTTTTATACGTCTTTCCTATAGGTTGCACTCGCTCACGTTTTTGCGGGTTGCACCTTTTAAAAGTGTTAAGTCCCGCATGAAATCTGGCCTGCGAGAGAGATACGCCCCGCTATTCCCAGCTTACTAATCATTAACAATCCATTCATTTTTCAGCTTGCAGACCAGGTCACACTTAACACGGTTGCACAAAGTTGCAACATGGTGGATATTTCTCGCTAACGAACGAAACTGAATAATGAACAACAGGAGTTTTGGCATGGCAACGACCACCATGGGCGTTAAGCTTGACGATGCGACCCGCGAACGGATTAAAAACGCCGCCTCGCGCATTGACCGCACACCGCACTGGCTTATTAAGCAGGCCATCTTTAATTATCTGGAAAGACTGGAAAACGAAGAGGGCTTGCCGGAACTCCCTGCCCTGCTGGCGGGCGCCGCAAATGAAAGCGACGAGACCACCCCGGTTATCGAGGAAAATCACCAGCCGTTCCTCGATTTCGCGGAACATATTTTGCCGCAGTCGGTAAGCCGCGCGGCCATTACCGCGGCCTGGCGTCGTGCAGAAACCGATGCCGTCCCTATGCTCCTGGAACAGGCCCGTCTGCCGGAACCGATCGCTGAGCAGGCACACAAGCTCGCCTGGCAGCTGGCCGATAAATTACGTCATCAAAAAACGGCCTCAGGCCGCGCCGGAATGGTGCAGAGCTTGCTTCAGGAGTTTTCGCTCTCCTCGCAGGAAGGCGTAGCGCTGATGTGTCTGGCCGAAGCGCTGCTGCGTATTCCCGATAAAGCCACCCGTGACGCGCTAATCCGCGACAAAATCAGCAACGGAAACTGGCAGTCGCACATTGGCCGCAGCCCGTCTCTGTTTGTAAATGCCGCGACCTGGGGTCTGCTCTTTACCGGCAGACTGGTGTCGACGCACAACGAAGCCAGCCTTTCCCGCTCCCTGAGCCGTATTATCGGTAAAGGCGGCGAACCGCTGATCCGCAAAGGCGTGGATATGGCGATGCGCCTGATGGGCGAACAGTTTGTGACCGGCGAGACCATCGCCGAAGCGCTGGCAAACGCCCGCAAGCTTGAAGATAAAGGGTTCCGCTACTCGTACGACATGCTGGGAGAAGCCGCCTTAACCGCCGCAGACGCACAGGCGTATATGGTTTCTTATCAGCAGGCCATCCACGCCATTGGTAAAGCCTCGAACGGCCGCGGGATTTATGAAGGCCCGGGTATTTCTATTAAGCTGTCGGCTTTGCACCCGCGATACAGCCGCGCGCAGTACGACCGCGTGATGGACGAACTCTATCCGCGCCTGAAATCCCTCACCCTTCTGGCGCGTCAGTATGATATCGGGATTAACATCGATGCCGAAGAGGCCGACCGTCTGGAGATCTCTCTCGATCTGCTGGAAAAACTCTGCTTCGAGCCAGAGCTGGCGGGCTGGAACGGAATCGGTTTTGTTATCCAGGCGTACATGAAGCGCTGCCCGTTTGTTATCGACTCACTGATCGACCTGGCCTCCCGCAGCCGCCGCCGTCTGATGATCCGACTGGTGAAAGGCGCGTACTGGGACAGCGAAATTAAACGCGCCCAGATGGAAGGGCTGGAAGGTTATCCGGTCTATACCCGTAAGGTCTATACCGACGTTTCATACCTGGCCTGCGCGAAAAAACTGCTGGCGGTCCCTAACCTGATCTACCCACAGTTTGCTACCCATAACGCCCACACCCTGGCCGCGATTTATAGCCTCGCCGGACAGAACTATTACCCGGGTCAATACGAATTCCAGTGTCTGCATGGTATGGGTGAACCTCTGTACGAACAGGTCACCGGCAAAGTGTCTGAGGGCAAGCTGAATCGCCCTTGTCGAATCTATGCTCCGGTGGGCACCCACGAAACGCTGCTGGCCTACCTGGTACGCCGTCTGCTGGAAAACGGTGCGAACACCTCCTTCGTCAACCGTATTGCGGACAACACGCTGCCGCTGGATGAGCTGGTTGCAGATCCCGTGCAGGCCGTGGAAAAACTGGCGGCACAGGAAGGTCAGATCGGTCTGCCTCACCCGAAAATCCCTCTGCCACGTGCGTTATACGGCAGCGATCGCGTGAACTCTGCCGGTCTGGATCTGGCGAACGAACATCGTCTGGCCTCCCTCTCCTCTGCCCTGCTGAACAGCGCCCTGCAAAAATGGCAGGCCAAACCGATGCTGGAGCATCCGGTTGAAGCAGGCGAAATGCAGCCGGTGGTTAACCCGGCAGAGCCGAAAGATATTGTCGGTTACGTGCGTGAAGCGAGCGAGAGCGAGGTCGAGCAAGCCCTCGACAGTGCGGTAAATAACGCGCCGATCTGGTTTGCCACCCCGCCGCAGGAGCGCGCCGCCATCCTGGAACGCGCGGCGATTCTGATGGAAGATCAGATGCAACAGCTGATCGGAATCCTGGTACGTGAAGCCGGCAAAACCTTCAGCAACGCGATTGCCGAAGTACGTGAAGCGGTCGATTTCCTGCATTACTACGCGGGTCAGGTTCGCCACGACTTTGATAATGAGACTCACCGCCCGCTCGGGCCTGTGGTTTGTATCAGCCCGTGGAACTTCCCGCTGGCCATTTTCACCGGTCAAATTGCAGCCGCGCTGGCCGCTGGCAACAGCGTACTGGCGAAACCTGCTGAGCAGACGCCATTAATTGCAGCCCAGGGAATTGCCATCCTGCGTGAAGCCGGTGTCCCTGCGGGCGTGGTTCAGCTGCTGCCGGGCCGGGGAGAAACGGTAGGGGCGAAGCTGACGGGTGATAACCGCGTACGCGGCGTCATGTTTACCGGCTCCACTGAGGTCGCCACGCTGTTACAGCGCAATATAGCCACGCGTCTTGATCCACAGGGTCGTCCGACACCGCTGATTGCCGAAACCGGCGGCATGAACGCCATGATCGTCGACTCCTCTGCATTGACTGAACAGGTGGTGGTCGATGTGCTGGCCTCCGCCTTTGACAGCGCGGGTCAGCGCTGCTCCGCCCTGCGCGTACTTTGCCTGCAGGATGATATCGCCGATCACACGCTGAAAATGCTGCGTGGCGCGATGGCAGAGTGCCGGATGGGCAACCCTGGTCGCCTTACTACCGACATCGGTCCGGTCATAGACGCCGAGGCGAAAGCCAATATTGAACAGCATATTCAGGCAATGCGCGCCAAAGGCCGTCCGGTCTTCCAGGCCGTGCGTAAAAACAGCGAAGATGCCCGCGAATGGAACAGCGGCACCTTTGTGGCGCCAACGCTGATTGAGCTGAACAGCTTTGATGAGCTGAAAAAAGAGGTGTTCGGCCCGGTACTGCACGTGGTGCGCTACAACCGTAACAACCTGGGTGCGCTGGTCGACAGCATTAACGCCTCGGGTTACGGCCTGACGCTCGGCGTTCATACCCGTATCGACGAAACCATCGCCCAGGTGACCGGCAGTGCGAAAGTCGGAAACCTGTACGTCAACCGTAACATGGTCGGTGCCGTGGTTGGTGTGCAGCCGTTTGGCGGCGAAGGCTTGTCGGGTACCGGTCCAAAAGCCGGGGGTCCGCTCTATCTTTATCGTCTGCTGGCACATCGTCCTGAGAATGCGTTAGGGATTACCCTGGCTCGTCAGGATGCGGAACACCCGGTCGATGCGCAGCTGAAAACGCTGATCGCTCAGCCGCTGGACGCGCTGACCAAATGGGCGGAGAAACGTCCGGAGCTGGTTGCGCTGTGCCATCAGTACGGGGAGCAGGCCCAGGCCGGTACGCAACGTCTTCTGCCAGGGCCTACGGGTGAACGCAATACCTGGACCCTGATGCCACGCGAGCGCGTATTGTGCATGGCGGACAACGAACAGGATGCGCTGATCCAGCTGGCTGCCGCGATGGCAACGGGCTGTGAAGTGCTGTGGGCAGAAGATGGCCTGCATCGCGACTTGGCTAAACAGTTGCCAAAAGAGGTGACCTCGCGGATCCATTTCGCGAAGCCCGATGTGTTAACGACCCAGCGTTTCGACGCCGTGATTTACCACGGGGACTCCGATCAGCTGCGGGAGCTGTGCGAACAGGTTGCGGCCCGTGAAGGGGCGATTGTCTCGGTTCAGGGCTTCGCCCGGGGCGAAACGAACCTGCTGCTGGAGCGGCTTTATGTTGAACACTCGCTTAGCGTGAATACCGCTGCGGCAGGCGGTAACGCCAGCCTGATGACAATCGGCTAACGCTATGATAATAAGGCTCCGGTAACGGGGCCTTTTTTTATTGGGTGAGAACATGAAACACGTATTGATTGCCGGAGCAGCCTTGCTGCTCAGCACCAGTGCACTGGCGGACGAATGCGCCAGTGCCAGTACGCAGACAGAGCTGAATACCTGTTCGGCGCTGCAGTACCAGAACGCCGATCGGAAGCTGAATCAGACCTGGCAGGCGGTACTGAAACGCGCCGCCGTACCGCAGCGCGATCTGCTGAAAAAAGCCCAACAGGCATGGATAGCCCTGCGCGATGCGGACTGTGCATTTGCCGCATCGGGCACGGAAGGCGGCAGTATTCAGCCTATGATTGCGAACCAGTGCATGACCGAGAAAACCGTTGAGCGCGAAGCGTACCTCGCCTCACTGATGCAGTGTGAAGAAGGTGATTTGAGCTGCCCGCTTCCGCCGGGGAATTAACGCAGGCGGATCCCTTCAATGATCATTCGCTGAACGTTGTCCACCGCACTCTGGAAAAACGCCTCGTCCTGAAGCGTTTTTCCGGTTACGGCTTCAACCTGACTGGCAAAATCCGCATAGTGTTGCGTCGAGGCCCAAATCATAAAAATAAGATGATGGGGGTCAACGGGAGCCAGCTTACCGCTTGCCACCCAGCCTGCAATAATCGCCGACTTATCCTCGATCAACTGTTTTAAATCACCGCTCAACTCGGCCTGCAAAAGCGGAGCGCCTTGCAGCATCTCCATACAGAAGAGCTTTGACGCCTGGGGATAATCTCGCGACACCTCAAGCTTGAGCCGGATGTACTCTTTAATCGCCACCAGCGGCGCGAACTCTTCCCGAAACGCCTTTAGCGGCGCGAGCCAGATATCCAGAATTTGCTGTAGCACAGCGACATACAGTGCCTCTTTGGACGGATAGTAGTAGAGCAGGTTGGTTTTCGATACGCCGGAACGCTCCGCGACCTGTTCCAGACGCGTGCCATGAATACCGAATTGCGAGAAGGTGTCGAGGGCAGCGCGCAAAATAGCCTGCTTTTTTGCGCTAACCGCGCGAGAACGTTTTCCGGGCGTGGGGACGATATCGTGCATCATGCGCCCTCTCCTTGCTGCTCTTTCGCCGCTCGACGGCGCTTTTTAAGCTTCAGTTCGCTGACCAGCACGCCCATGATAATGAACGCCGCACCGACCAGCGCGAGCAGAGGCAGACGCTCTCCCGCCAGACGACCAAAAATACCGGCCCAGACCGGTTCGCCCGTATAAATAACCGTGGCGCGCGTGGGTGAAACGCTGCGCTGTGCCCAGTTCATGGTGACCTGAATGATTGCGCTGAAAATACCCAATCCCAGCGCGACAATAATCAACCCCGGTGACATCGCAGGAATTCGCTCACCTGCCGGCACCATGGCGGCAAACGCCACCAGCGACGCGGTGGTCAGCTGTACGACGGTCACGCGTTTGACGTCGACCTTCCCGGCCCAGGCGCTAATCAGAATAATTTCAGCCGCGATAGCCACGGCACCAATCAGGGTGATGATCTCCCCGGGCCCCATCGCCAGTAAGTTATCACCCGGTCCTGCCAGTAAAACCAGCCCTGTAAAGGCCAGAACAATCCCGATGCAGGACATCAGGCCCGGCATTCTGCCAAGGCATAACCACTGCAAAAGCGGCACCAGGGGGACATACATTGCGGTAATAAACGCCGATTTGCTGCTGGGAATAGTCTGTAGCCCCCAGGTTTGCAGGCTGTAGCCCATGGCGATGGCGATGCCAATCGCCACCCCGGCGACCAACTCTTTGCGGGTTAATCCCTTCAGGGTGTTAATGGAGATAATGGCCACCGCCAGCGCCGCCGTGGCAAAGCGCAATCCAACGAAGAAAAAGGGATCGCTCAGGGTGACGGCATATTGCACAGCAAGGAAGGTGCCGCCCCAGAACATGGTGATCAAAATCAGGAGCGCTTCCTGAGGCTTAACGGAGAAGGTATAGCGTGATGCAGACATGGGATACCAAAGAAATAAGTTATTCCTCTAGTGTGCGTTGCAACGCGGGACAGTTCAATGTGGCAGATATAAAAAACCGCCGGGAGACCCGGCGGCTGGGGGGATTTCAGGCGTTACGCGCTGAAATGGGCAGTCAGCACATTAATTCTTGCTGCTCCCGTGGCTGTTTTTGCCCCCTTTTTTGCCAGCTTCTGATGCTCTCTGCGGGTCATTTTTGAAATTACCCCCGCTCTGCTGGCCACCTTTACGACCTGCTTCTGATGCTCTGTCACGGTCTTCAGCAAAGTTACCTGAGCCACCACGATGGTTTGCCATTACTAACCTCCAGAGTGTTAAACATTAGACATCATACTGCATTCAGTAAAAGAGGATTCTTTCACCTGACGACGCCGGGCGGGTGCCCCTGTCTGCGCCGCGTGAAAATAAGCTTAGTGGAATGAGGACAACCAGCCAGTAAACGGTAATATTCTGCAACAGGATATCAGCCATTCGCATGAGATTTTCGCCGCTTTATTCATAAGCCACTCTTATACTTCGTAAAAAACCGACCGGTAAAAATGTTTCATTTTGCTACAAAGGCCTGACCAGAATATTTTGTTATAAATCAATTAAATGGCTTTGAAAGTTGCAGTCTCGCTGTGAGGACATATCTTTAAAAGAACGCAGCGATTCGCTGTCAGAACATACACAACGAGGAGTAACGTAAGATGGCTAAAGTTCTGGTGCTCTATTATTCCATGTATGGACACATTGAAACCATGGCTCACGCTGTAGCGGAAGGTGCAAATAAGGTCGACGGCGTAGAAGTGGTCGTAAAACGCGTACCGGAAACGATGAATGCGGAAGCGTTCCTTAAAGCGGGGGGTAAAACGCAGAACGCGCCTCAGGCCACGCCGCAGGAGCTGGCCGATTACGACGCAATTATCTTCGGCACACCAACACGTTTTGGCAACATGTCCGGTCAAATGCGTACGTTCCTGGATCAAACGGGCGGCTTGTGGGCATCAGGTGCCCTGTACGGCAAACTCGCCAGTGTATTTAGTTCTACCGGCACCGGCGGTGGGCAGGAACAAACGATCACCTCAACCTGGACTACCCTTGCACATCATGGGATGGTGATTGTGCCTATCGGCTACGGTGCGCAAGAATTGTTTGATGTTTCACAGGTACGTGGTGGCACGCCTTACGGCGCAACCACCATTGCCGGCGGTGACGGATCGCGTCAACCAAGCCAGGAAGAGCTGGCTATCGCCCGCTATCAGGGTGAACACGTCGCGAAGCTCGCCAAAAAACTGAACGGCTAACCTTAAAAGGAGGGCATTCATGCCAAGTCAAGAATCTAAAGCGCATCACGTAGGTGAATGGGCAAGTTTACGTAATACCTCGCCAGAAATTGCTGAAGCCATTTTTGAAGTCGCGAAGTATGACGAAAAGCTGGCTGAAAAAATCTGGGAAGAAGGCAGTGATGAAGTCCTGGAGCTGGCCTTCGGCAAAACGGACAAAGACTCGCTGTTCTGGGGCGAGCAAACCATCGAACGTAAAAACGTCTAAACGAATCCCCCGCCGAAGCGGGGGTTCTTCTTATTTCGCCGCGTTATTCATTACCGTATTGAACTGGTCAACAGGACAGAATCCGTTGGTATCGACAGGACAACCTTTCAACTCCAGCGTAACGCGCTGTGCCGGGGATTTGAGCGATAACACGTCCGCATTACGCAGTTGCGCCGAGCTCTGATAAACATACTCAATTTTCATCAGATCGCGGTTAGCATTTTTGTCATGCCAGCGCTGGAAGACAATTTTACCGCCAATCGGCGTACGTTCATGCTGATCGTGCAGCTGATACGGCTTAAACTCCAGTGCCGTCAGCAGAGAGGCGATGTTGGAATCGTGCCCTGTCAGCAGGGTGATTTTTGCCGCTTTGCTCTGGTCGGTGACTAAGGCGTTATTAATGTATTTCACTAACGGTTTCGCCACGTTTTGCGCCACTTCCGTAGAGGTAAATAGCGAGTCCTGGTAGCCGTTTTTCAGCTTCGACAGGACGCGCCACTGCTGATCGGTTTTAATTTCCCCCCAGGCCACCTGATCCATCGGGAAGCCTTCGTAGTATTGCAGCGTAAAAGCATCCACCAGCGAATTCCCCACCTTCAGCGGGCCAGATACGCCAGGCTCCTTCTCGTATTCCGCCGTAAAGGTATCTTTCGCCTGCGTTAAATCGCACACTTTTTTCTCTTTACAGGAAGGGGAATCGGCGTAATTCGTCATCTTTTCCAGCAGCTTAAAGCTGTCATTAAGCTGCAGTTTCTGCCGTTCAGACTCCATGGCTTTCAAGGCTTTTTCGCGGAATTCGGGGGAGTTGTCGGTGATCACCGGGTTAAACGTTGGGTCCATGGTGCCCATTTTTTCCTGGTGATGAACAGGAATATCACAGCCCGGGAAGGCCCCGGTAATGAAGAATTGCGCGGTCGCAACGGTGCGTTGCAGGCTGTTAGCGTATACATACACCGCCTCAGGTGGCGGGCACTCTCCCGTCGTAACCATCCCTTGCTCGGCCAGCCATTCACGCATGTAATGGCCCATATACACTTCCAGGATGCCGCCCTTGGTGGTTAACTGCCCGCCGGGTACTTCCCACTCGGGCCATTTGTTTGGGGTGGACTGTTCCAGAACACTGCCGTTATTGCCCAGCGGCGCACGCAGATTGTGGCGACTCATGATCAAAACCTGCTGTAACTGGTATCCCTCTGGCGCGGGCTGCGCCTGAACACCCGATACCATTGTGACACTTCCCGCCACGGCCAGAGCCAGTATTGCTTTTCTCATCCTTCATCCCTCAGGTTGTTATTGTTAAAACCAGTGTGACAGATTGATGATGGATTTCCGGGAAGTATTTCTCAAACTGATAGATTGCGCAAAAGATGAGGGACGTGTTCGACACAGAGCCGTGTTTTACCAGGCGTGAAAACCGGTCACAGCCCCAACAAAAATCCCTGCCCAGAGGCTGGCTGAAAGCAGGCTGATAACGTAAACCTTTCCGGCATTAAGACGAAGGATGCCCGCCGCCAGCGGCACAAGATAACGCAGCACGGCGAGAAAACGTGAACTGAAGATCGCCATCACGCTGTTTTTGTGCAACATATTCTGCACCCGCAGGAAGGTCGCGGCGTGCCGTTCGGTCAGACGGGTAACAAAACGCGTCTGACCCATTAATTGACCAATATGATAATTAAGCACGGAGCCTGTCGCAGCCCCCAGCACCACGGCGGCCCATGTCATTACAGGGTGAAGGACGGATACGCTGACGCTGATGCCCGCAAGCAACATCACCGAGGCAGGCGGCAGCACCGATGAAATCAACATCGTGGATTTACTGAACGCCACGGCAAACAGCAGTGCAAACAGGTGCACCGGGTAGAGCGAAAAATGGCTTAACACGCTATCCCACCACGCCATGTCCACCTCGTCATTTTAAACAGATAAATAGACCTATTTAAAATCACCTGACCTAAATGGCACATCAACCTTGCGCGAAAATAAATTTATCTAAACACTTCATCAACGCGATATCTATTTTAAAGCAACGTTTAAAAACTTCAGTATTATTCCTCCCGCTAAACAACGATCTCGTTATGGCGAGGCTCCTGTACAAATACACGTTATCGCTCTGGTGGATTCGAGAGAATCTACACAGGGTAAAACAGGCACTGTCGAATCAAGGCTTTGTCAGTATAACTTCCCTTCCGGGATACGGTGTACAGTGCTGAACCCAGGACGTGGGGATCTCTTCGATATGCCCTGTCTTGCTCGCCCCTGAGAGATTATTCAATCTAAAGGGAGTTTTATCATGTCTCAAACTATTCATATCCCCGCGCATTACCATAATGCTGAATTCAACGAAAACGCCATCGCGCAATATATGTGTGTTGATTTCATTACCCTGGATGCTTTATTCAGCGTTGCACTGGCGCGTGAGAAATTCCTCGCACAATTAAAAGATGATGATATTCCCGCGCATCTTTTTATTGAAGATAATGGCCGTCTTGCCGGCATGGTGGCCGTCAGAAAACTGTTACAGGAGCCGGATACGGCAAAGCCGCTGAAGGCGTTGATGGTGTCCCACTTTTTACAGGTTAAACCTGACGATGAACGTGCCGACGTAGCCGCCCTCCTCGCTCACAGTGGCACAGATGTGGTGCCGGTGGTGGATAAGGGCAAACTGGTCGGCTGTCTGACAGAACGCGAAATTGCCCATCTACTGGAAGATGATGCCACGGAAGATGCGCAACGTCAGGGGGCCACGCTGCCGCTCGAAAAACCTTATCTGGAGACCAGCGCGTTCAGCCTGTGGAAAAAGCGTGCCGTCTGGCTGTTGCTGTTGTTCGTTGCTGAGGCTTACACCAGCACGGTACTACAACATTTTGAAGAGGCCCTGGAATCCGCCATCGCGCTGGCGTTCTTTATCCCGCTGCTGATTGGCACGGGCGGTAACAGCGGAACACAGATCACCTCCACGCTGGTGCGTGCGATGGCGCTGGGGGAAGTGGGGCTGAAAGATGTTGGTCGCGTGCTGCGTAAAGAGATGACCACCTCAATGATGATTGCCATCACGATGGGCCTCGCGGGCTGTTTCAGAGCCTGGATGATGGGTATCGGCGTTGAGATTACGGTGATTGTCAGCCTGACGCTGGTTTGCATTACTCTGTGGAGCGCCATTGTCTCCTCTGTCATTCCGATGGTACTTAAGCGTTGCGGCATCGATCCTGCCGTTGTTTCAGCCCCGTTCATCGCCACGCTGATTGATGGCACCGGGTTAATCATTTACTTCAAAATTGCCCAGTACACTCTGGGCCTGGAATAAATTCAGCGCGGTGCGAGCGTCATAAATCTGCCGCTCGCACCGCCCGATGTTATGAATCCCAGGCCTGCTCAACCTTGCCAGCCTGATACTGCGGCGGCGGCTTGCGGAAGCGTCGGGTCAGGTAGGTCAGATAAAGGATCCCCACGGCTCCCCACACCAGGCCCAGCGTCAGTGACGTGGCCTCAAGATTGATCCACAGCACCCCGACCGTCACCGCACCAATAAGCGGCAGCAGCAGATAGTGAAAACGATCTTTCCACGTTTTGTTGTACCCTTTGCGTCGCCAGAAATGGTTAAACACCGACAGATTAACGAAGGTGAACGCCACCAGCGCACCAAAGTTAATCAATGCCGTCGCGGTCACCAGATCAAAGAACAGCGCCGACAGGGCGACCACCCCCACCATGATGACGTTCAGGGCCGGCGTGCGCCATTTCGGGTGGATATAGCCAAATACGCGTTCCGGGAAGACATTGTCGCGCCCCATCACGTACAGCAATCGCGACACGCTGGCGTGGGAGGCCAGCCCCGAGGCCAGCGTATTGACGAAGGTGGTGCAAAGGAAAATGGACTGGAACAGCTTCCCGCCTACGTACAACGCTATTTCCGGCAGCGCGGCATCCGGATCCTTAAAACGACTGATATCCGGGAAAAAGAGCTGCATAAAGAAAGAGGCAACGATAAAGATCAGCCCGCCGTACAGCGCGGTGAGGAATATCGCTTTAGGGATCACCCGCCCTGCATCCGGCGTCTCTTCCGACAGCGTAGTCACGGCGTCAAAACCGAGGAACGAAAAACAGACGATGGTCGCGCCGGTAATAATAGGGATCAGATGCGCGTTCTGGCTGATAAACGGCTGTAGCGACCAGACGGTGCCGACCCCTTCCCCTTTATGCAGTCCTTGTACGACGAGGACCACAAAGACCACCATAATCGCCACCTGGACCAGCACAAACAGGGTATTAAAGTTGGCGACCAGATTCACACTCTTAAGGTTAGCCAGCGTCAATATCGAGACGAAAGTCACCACCCAGATCCACGGCGGTACCTCAGGGAACATCGCAGAGAGATAGATCTTCGCCAGCAGCACGTTAATCATCGGCAGGAAGAGATAATCAAGCAACGAAGACCAGCCGACCATAAACCCAACGTGTGGACCTATTGATTTTTGAGCGTAGGTATACGCCGAGCCAGCCTCCGGAAATTGACGCACCAGCTTGCCGTAGCTGATGGCGGTAAAGAGGACACCCGCCAGCGCTAACAGATAGGATGCAGGCACGTGACCGTTGCTGATCCCGGAGACAATGCCAAAGGTATCAAATACCGTCATGGGCGTCAGATACGCCAGCCCCATCATCACTACCTGCCATAGCTTCAGTGATTTACGCAGCCGGGGCTTTTCCGCAGGCGTGGCAGCATGAAGAGAAGCGTTAGTCGCCATACACCGTCCCTCCCATGCTTACGGTGGTCTGTCGGGTCAATAGCCTCGGGACAAACCTGCTTAGCAAGGGAGGTGACAACAAAGAGGAAGGGTGAAGGTTATTACGGCCCCGTTCTGGTGTGCATTCATAATGGGGGGCAACACACCCTCCCTCGCCCTGCGGATAGGTAAACATTTGCATCATTTCATTTCCTCGTCACACACGTGTCGTTAACTAGAGCCCCGTTGCCGCCTGCGCTCCTTAACGCGACACTCGGGAAATGGCTGGTCGTCCAGCGATTTATTCGGCCAGGCTCCGCGAGACCGTATGATGCTACTCATTAGATGAAACAAACCGGCCCCGAACGGGGCACGTTATCAGGCGTTTTTCAACATCCACTCAATTTCAGTTTCTGTGATCAGACGCTCAAACTGCAGTAATTCATCATTCTTACAGGCGTGGTAAACGTGGCAAAAACGTTCCCCCAGATACTCGCGCAGGTGATCGTTTTGCATAAATTCCCACAGCGCGTCGCTCTGGCGAATCGGGAACGGCAAACCGTCCTGCTCAAGTCCGTTACCCTCTACCTCTTCCTGCAACGGTAAATCGTTATCCAGCCCATGCAGGATCCCGGCAAAAATAGCGGCCATCACCAGATAAGGGTTGGCATCAGCCCCCGCCACACGGTATTCCACGCGGTGATTATGGCGATCGCCACACGGAATACGCAGGGCCACGGTCCGGTTGTTATGTCCCCAGGACGCCTGCGTGGGCACATACATACCCGGCTGGAAACGACGGTAGGAGTTAACGTTAGGAGCCAGCAGCGCCATCGAGGCAGGCATCAGGTCGATCATTCCGGCCAGCACGCGTTTAAGCAACGCGGAATCCTCGCCGTCTTTCTCCGCCAGCACGTTTTCGCCTTTATGGTTTTGCATGCTGATATGGATATGCATCCCGCTGCCAGCGTACTCTTCATACGGCTTCGCCATAAAGGTGGCGTGCATTTTGTGTTTTTCCGCCATCAGACGAACAAGACGTTTTAACGCCAGCGCATCATCGCAGGCATCCAGAACGTTTTCAGTATGGTGAAGGTTGATCTCGAACTGGCCCGGCGAGGCTTCTGCCACGGCACCGTCTGCCGGGATCAGCTGCAGCTGCGCCAGCTCATCAATATCATTCAACACGTCAGCGAAGTGATTAAGGTTATCAACGGAATAGACCTGGCTTTGGGTGTTACGCACGTCGGTACCGGGCGCGCAAGGCGGCTGGAGAAACCCTTCAGCATCGCGTTTACGATCAAGTAAATAGAACTCCAGCTCTACCGCTACCACGGGGAACAGACCGCGCTGGCGCAACTGCTGCCAGAGTCGGTTAAGTACGTTCCGCGGCTCAACGTCAAAGGGAGCGCCATCTTCATCGACCATGGTCAACTGCACCTGACCAATGTATTCCGGGTCAGCGGCCGACGGTGTTAAGGTGCCGGGAACCGGTATGCAGGTGCAGTCCGGTTCACCCATATCCTGCCCTAACCCCGCCTCTTCAACGACATTGCCAAGAATGTCCATGGCGAAGACCGATGCCGGGAAATAACATCCTTTCTCAAGCTTGCTCAATCCGGCCACCGGAATACGCTTGCCACGGAAGCAGCCGTTCAGATCCGTCAGGAGCACATCAATAAACTGGGTGTTCGGGTATTGCTCCAGATAGCGCTTCACTTCCTGCGCGAATGCGCTGCCCCGTCTCTCTTCTGACTGCTGCGCAAAGTTTTCAACTTCTACGATATTGGTTTCCATAAATACCACCGTTTTGGGTTTCCGGTCGTTGACCATGACTGTCAAATATAATGTCCACACTATCGAATCTGTATGCAAACAAATTGTTTGTCAAATGTTAAATTAAGTTTGCAAACGGCAGATCTCACTGCTAGATTGAAAAAATATTGAACGAAATGGCCGTTTAATAGGCGGAAGCGGCCTAAATTTAGTCCACTTTGTGAGGGCGATCATGGAAAATATAATGTACAAGCCAGTCATTGGCGTCGTGATGTGCAGGAACAGGCTTAAGGGTCATCAAACCCAAACCCTGCAAGAAAAATACCTGAATGCCATTATTCACGCTGGCGGGTTGCCCATTGCGTTGCCACACGCGCTGGCCGAACCCGAGTTACTTGAAATGTTGCTACCGAAACTCGACGGGATTTACCTGCCAGGAAGTCCCAGCAACGTGCAGCCGCACCTTTATGGTGAAAACGGCGATGAGCCTGACGCCGATCCCGGGCGTGATCTTCTGAGCATGGCGCTGATTACCGCGGCACTCGAAAGGCGCATCCCCATTTTCGCCATCTGCCGCGGGCTGCAGGAACTGGTTGTCGCCACCGGAGGGACGCTGTATCGTCGCCTTTTCGAGCAAAACGATCTGCTGGAACATCGCGAAGATCCTGAACTGCCGGTTGAGATGCAGTACGCCCCCTCGCATGAAGTGCAGGTGCAGGAAGGGGGATTGCTGGCTGAATTAATACCTGGATGTAACAAATTTTGGGTAAACTCGTTACACGGGCAAGGCGCCAGAACAATCGGTCCACGGCTGCGCGTGGAAGCTCGCTCGACGGATGGGCTGGTGGAAGCGGTCAGCGTACAGGACCACCCCTTCGCCCTCGGCGTTCAATGGCATCCGGAATGGAACAGCAGCGAGTATGCCCTGTCGCGTATGTTGTTCGAAGGTTTTATCACCGCCTGTCAGGGCTATATTGCTGAGAAGCAGCGGCTTTGACCACTACCGTTAAGGAAATGCAACTATGAGCGATGACGGACTGGCGCCAGGGAAACGCTTGTCAGAGATCCGCCAGCAACTGGGTCTCTCTCAGCGACGTGCCGCCGAACTGTCTGGTTTGACACACAGTGCCATCAGCACCATAGAGCAGGATAAAGTCAGTCCTGCCATAAGCACGCTGCAAAAGCTGTTGAAAGTTTATGGGCTGTCGCTCTCGGAATTCTTTTCGGAACCGGAAAAACCTGATCAACCGCAGGTGGTTATTAATCAGGAAGACCTTATCGAAATGGGCAGTCAGGGCGTTTCGATGAAGCTGGTTCACAACGGAGATCCGAACCGAACGCTGGCGATGATTTTTGAAACTTACCAGCCTGGAACCACCACCGGGGAGAGAATCAAACATCAGGGTGAGGAAATAGGCACGATACTGGAAGGTGAAATTATGCTGACGATAAACGGACAGATATATCACCTGGTTGCAGGGCAAAGTTATGCCATTAATACCGGCATTCCACATAGCTTCAGCAATACCTCGGCAGGCGTCTGCCGCATTATCAGTGCTCACACTCCCACCACGTTCTAAATTCTGTCTCGCTGGCGGAAGAATCCTTCTGCCAGCGTAATTAAAAAAAGCCTCATTACCGGCATTTAACGGGTTAATCCCCGGGATGCTTCACGGCCTCGTATTGCCCGAAAACCGCCGTGTTTTTATTTATCTGATTGCGAAAGAAAGGAGTGAATATGAATTTTCAGCACCTGACTTACTGGCAGGATAAAGCCCGACATATTGCCATTGAGACACGGCTATTTATTAATGGCGAATTCAGTCATGCCGCAGACGGCTCGACTTTTGAAACGGTCGATCCCGGCGCACAGCAGACCCTGGCTAATGTCGCCCGGGGTAAAAAAGCGGACGTTGACCGCGCCGTACAGGCGGCGCGCCGCGTATTCGATGCTGGCGACTGGTCGCAGGCATCACCGGGGCAACGTAAAGCCGTTCTCTACAGGTTGGCCGAGCTGATGGAAAGCCACTGCGAAGAGCTGGCGCTGCTGGAAACGCTTGATACCGGCAAACCCATACGCCATAGCCTGCGCGATGATATTCCCGGTGCCGCTCGCGCCCTTCGCTGGTATGCCGAAGCGGCGGATAAAGTCTATGGCGAAGTCGCTCCTACCGGCCATCACGAGCTGGCCATGATTGTGCGCGAGCCGATTGGCGTCGTCGCCGCCATCGTCCCGTGGAATTTCCCTCTGCTGCTGGCCTGCTGGAAGCTGGGCCCGGCGCTGGTCGCTGGCAACAGTGTGGTGCTTAAACCGTCGGAAAAATCGCCGCTGACCGCCCTCAAACTGGCAGCGCTGGCAAAAGAGGCCGGACTGCCGGACGGCGTGCTGAACGTAGTAACGGGGCTGGGTCACGAAGCAGGCCAGGCGCTGTCACGACATCCCGACGTGGAAGTGATGACCTTTACCGGCTCCACGCGAACTGGCAAACAGCTGCTGAAGGATGCGGGTGACAGTAATATGAAGCGTGTCTGGCTGGAAGCCGGTGGCAAGAGCGCCAATATCGTCTTCGCCGACTGCCCGGACCTGGACAAGGCCGTGAGCGCCACGGCGGCGGGTATCTTCTATAACCAGGGTCAGGTCTGCATCGCCGGCACTCGCCTGCTGCTGGAAGAGAGCATCGCCGACGCCTTTCTCAGCCGTTTACAAGACCAGGCCCGCGCCTGGCAGCCGGGAAACCCACTCGATCCCGAAACCACCATGGGCATGCTCATCGACAATAGCCATGCCGACGCGGTCCACACCTTCATTCGCGAGGGCAGCCAAAAAGCCACGCTTCTGATCGATGGACGTAAAAACCCCTGGCCCGCTGCCGTAGGCCCCACCATCTTCGTGGATGTTGATCCCGCGTCCCCACTCTGCCGCGAGGAGATCTTTGGGCCGGTGTTGGTCGTCATCCGTTTCAAAACCGAAGAAGAGGCGCTGCGCCTTGCCAATGACAGCGACTACGGCCTGGGTGCTGCGGTGTGGACGCGCGATCTTTCCCGCGCGCATCGCATGAGCCACCGCCTGAAGGCAGGCTCCGTCTTTGTGAACAACTACAACGACGGGGATATGACCGTTCCGTTCGGCGGCTACAAGCAGAGCGGCAATGGTCGTGATAAGTCCTTGCATGCCCTCGAAAAATTCACCGAATTGAAAACTATCTGGATCGCTCTGGAGTCTTAATCATGACCGAACATACCACCAGCTATTACGCCGCCAGCGCCAATGCGTATGAACCTTTCCCCTCGCTTAACGAATCCATCACCTGCGACGTCTGCGTGGTGGGCGGCGGCTACACGGGCCTCTCCTCCGCCCTGCACCTTGCCGAAATGGGCTTTGACGTGGTGCTGCTGGAGGGAGCTCGCATCGGCTATGGCGCCAGTGGCCGTAACGGCGGCCAACTGGTGAACTCCTACAGCCGCGATATCGACGTGATTGAGAAAACGTACGGGCCTGACGCTGCCCGCATGCTCGGCAGCATGATGTTCGAGGGCGGAGAGATCATTCGCCAGCGTATTGAGCGTTACCGAATTGAGTGTGACTACCGGCCCGGCGGCCTGTTCGTGGCACTCAACCACAAGCAACTGGAGACGCTGGAGGAGCAAAAAGAGAACTGGGAGCGCTATGGCAATACGCAACTGGAGCTGCTCGACGCCCATGCGATCCGTCGCGAGGTGGACAGCGATCGCTATGCTGGCGCGCTGCTGGATCGCAGCGGTGGGCATATTCATCCTCTTAATCTGGCCATCGGCGAGGCAAACGCGATTCGCCTGAACGGGGGTCGCGTGTATGAACAGTCTCCGGTTACCGGCATTGCGCATACCAGCCCGGCCGTGGTCAGCACGACGCACGGGCAGGTGACCGCACGGTACGTAATCGTGGCCGGAAACGCCTATCTGGGCGATAAGGTCGAGCCTGAACTCGCGAAGCGCAGTATGCCCTGCGGGACGCAGGTGGTGACCACCGCGCCACTCCCGGCGGATCTTGCCCGCTCGCTCATCCCGAATAACTACTGCGTGGAAGACTGTAATTACCTGCTGGACTATTACCGCCTGACTGCCGACAACCGCCTGCTTTACGGCGGCGGCGTGGTATATGGCGCTCGCGATCCAGAGGATGTCGAGCGGCTGGTGATGCCCAAGCTGCTCAAAACATTCCCGCAGCTTAAAGGGGTCAAAATTGATTATCGCTGGACCGGCAATTTCCTGCTGACGCTCTCCCGCATGCCGCAGTTTGGTCGCCTCGATAAAAATATCTATTACATGCAGGGCTACAGCGGACACGGAGTGACCTGTACCCATCTGGCCGGAAAATTAATTTCGGAGCTGCTGCGCGGCGATGCTGAGCGTTTTGATGCCTTCGCCAAACTGCCGCACTACCCCTTCCCGGGTGGGCGTAGCCTGCGTATTCCGTTCACGGCGATGGGCGCGGCGTATTACAGCCTGCGCGACCGTCTCGGCGTGTAATTCTCTTTCATCGACTGGCTTTTTAAGAAGGGTCTTTAACATGAGCAACAATGAATTTCATCAGCGTCGTTTGTCAGCCACCCCTCGCGGCGTGGGCGTGATGTGTAATTTCTTTGCCCAGTCCGCAGAGAACGCCACGGTGATCGATGTGGAAGGCAATAAATATATCGATTTTGCCGCCGGGATTGCCGTCCTCAACACTGGCCATCGTCACCCTGAGCTGGTGGCTGCTGTGGAAAAACAGCTTCACCAGTTTACCCACACGGCATATCAAATCGTGCCGTACGAGAGCTATGTCTCGTTAGCCGAGAAGCTGAATGAGCTGGCGCCGATCCAGGGCCCGGCGAAAACGGCCTTCTTCACCACCGGCGCGGAAGCGGTAGAGAACGCCATTAAAATTGCCCGCGCCCATACCGGGCGTCCGGGGGTGATTGCGTTTGGCGGCGGTTTCCACGGTCGGACCTATATGACGATGGCACTCACCGGGAAAGTCGCGCCGTATAAGCTGGGCTTTGGCCCCTTCCCTGGCTCTGTCTACCATGTGCCTTATCCGTCAGACCTGCACAATGTGACGACACAGGATGCCATCACGGCCATCGAACGTCTTTTCAAGGCGGACATTGAGGCCAAACAGGTTGCCGCCATCATTTTTGAACCGGTGCAGGGCGAAGGTGGCTTTAACGTCGCGCCGCCAGAGCTGGTGGCCGCGATTCGCCGCATCTGTAACGAGCACGGGATAGTGATGATTGCAGATGAAGTCCAGAGCGGATTTGCCCGCACCGGTAAGCTTTTTGCCATGGACCATTATGCGGATAAGCCCGATTTAATGACGATGGCGAAAAGCCTGGCGGGCGGGATGCCATTATCCGGCGTGGTGGGCAAGGCTGAGATAATGGATGCGCCTGCACCCGGCGGTCTGGGAGGCACCTATGCCGGTAACCCGCTCTCCGTTGCCGCCGCGCACGCGGTGCTGAAGATTATCGATGATGAAGCGCTGTGCGAGCGCGCGCAACAGCTTGGAAACCGGCTGCAAGCGACGCTTGAGGAGATCAAAAGTGCGACCCCGGCGCTCGCCGCCGTTCGTGGCGTGGGGTCGATGATCGCCGCAGAATTTTTTGATCCCGGCACGCGCGAGCCGTCTGCTGCCATTGCACAACGTATTCAGCAAAAAGCGCTTGAGCAGGGCTTATTGCTGTTGACCTGCGGGCAGTACGGCAACGTGATCCGCTTCCTTTATCCGCTGACCATCCCGGAAGCGCAGTTCAATCAGGCGCTGAAGATCCTGCAGCAGGTGATACGCGACTAAACCGGCCAGAAACGAAAAAACCCTGCGATATTGCTATCGCAGGGTTTTCGAATTTGGCGGAAGCGTAGAGATTCGAACTCTAGAACCCTTTCGGGTCGCCGGTTTTCAAGACCGGTGCCTTCAACCGCTCGGCCACGCTTCCAAAGTGAGGCGCACTATAAACATCTATTAGCGCCTTGTAAAGCAGGAATTTTTCTAAATTTACGCGCAGGCGTTTATGGACAAATTTAAAGCAAAAAACCCTGCGATATTGCTATCGCAGGGTTTTTGAATTTGGCGGAAGCGTAGAGATTCGAACTCTAGAACCCTTTCGGGTCGCCGGTTTTCAAGACCGGTGCCTTCAACCGCTCGGCCACGCTTCCTAAGTGAGGCGAACTATAAACACCTCACCGCGTGCTGTAAAGACTCATTGCATTCGTTCGCTTTAAAAATAGCCAAAATGTGTTTAATCGGTTGAAAAGACAACGCGTTGACCATTTTCTCAACACACATCCTGCACGTTACGCCTTAGTGTTTTTTGATATACATATCTTTGGTGAAATAGTAGCCCAGCTTGTCTGGCGTAAATCCACCCACCCAGGGTTTCACCAGATGCGTTCGAACGTAGTGATAAACCGGGATCGCAGGGACATCACGTGCCAGCATATCTTCCGCCTTCTGGTAGTATGCGCCGCGTTCGGCGGTGGTTTTCGCTTTAGCGGCATCGACCAGTGCCCGATCGTACTCAGCGTTGCTGTACTGGCTGGTGTTTTCACTGTCGCCAGTACGGAAGTTATTCAGGAAGGTTGCGGCATCGTCGTAATCGGCAATCCAGGCATAGCGCACCGCATCGAAATTATGGGTGTGCATGGTGTCCAGCATGGTTTTCCATTCCTGGTTTTGCAGCTTCGCCTCCACGCCAAGATTTTTCTTCCACATGGAGCTTGCGGCAATCGCAATGCGCTGATGAGATTCCGAGGTGTTGTAAAGCAGATTAAAACTCAACGGATGATTTTCGTTGAATCCCGCTTCGTTCAACAGTTTTTTCGCCTCTGCGATGCGCTTGTCGATGGGCCAGCTGGCGTAGTCTGGTTTTTTCAGCGTGACGCCGCCAATATCAGGCTGACTGATCAGCCACGCCGGGCGCTGCCCCTGCCCCAGCACTTTGTCAGCAATAATATCTTTATCGAGCGCCAGGTTGAGCGCCTTGCGTACACGCGGATCGTTAAACGGCGGACGCGTGGTGTTGAATTCGTAATAATAGGTCGCCAGCTGCGGAGAAACATGCAGCTCCTGACCCATCGTTTTTTTCAGCTGAGTGAACTGGTTAATCGGCAGCGTGTAAACAATGTCGATCTCCCCGGCTTTGTAACGGTTCACATCGGAGGCTTCAGAGGTAATGGGCAGCCAGGTGACCTTATTGATGACCGTATGCGCATTATCCCAGTAGCGTGGATTGCGCTCTGCAACAATGCGCTCGTTCACCACCCATTGCGTGAGTTTATACGCCCCGCTGCTGACAAAATGGGCGGGCTGCGTCCACTTCTCACCGTATCGACCAATCAGCACCTTATCAACCGGCACCAGCGACGGGTGCGCCAGCATCGCCAGGAAGGCGGCGTTGGGCTGGGTCAGCGTCACTTCGAGCGTCGTGTCGTTGACGGCCTTGACGCCCAGGGTATCGGTCCCTTTTTTGCCTTGCGCAATATCGGCGGCGTTCACAATATGCATGTTGCCGGGATAGCTGGCGTAAGGCGAGGCCGTTTTAGGATCGACGAGACGTTGCCAGCTCCACACCACATCCTGTGCCGTAATCGCGGTGCCATCACTCCAGGTCGCCCCCGGGCGTAAATGGAAGGTCCAGACGGTGTTGTCTTTGTTCTCCCATTTTTCCGCCAGCCGGGGCTGAATGACGCCTTCAGGCGAGACGCTCACCAGACCTTCGAACAAATCACTGATAATATTAAATTCGACGTCGCTTTCGACTTTATGCGGGTCGAGCGAGGCGGGTTCACTGCCATTATTCCTGACCAGCTCCTGTTTCTCTGCCAGCGCGGTGCCTGCTGGCACACTGGCTGCCAGAGCCGGTACGCTTGCGCACAGGACCCCCGCAGTCAGTAAAGAACGTGTAAAATGCGTGCGTGATGATGTTTTCATTTCCTTCGCCTTATTGTTGGTTTTTTGACGATGCGGAATAACTCTTAGCGCTCTAAGTGAAATAACGCAATATTTTTCAGTAACCTATAAGAGGTTGATCTGAATAAATCGGCGAAACACACATTCGTACTGCAAGAAAGCATTTTTATGAAAGAAACTCCGGACGTGATGGCCTAAGGCCTTGAGTAAAGATGGGTAAAACCACTATGAGACTGACGCGGGGTTTCCTATTCTTGCCGTTAATTACATCTGTCATAAGAGAGTGACTCATGGATCGTATTGTTAGTTCTTCACGCGACCGCACATCGCTACTCAGCACACACAAAGTGCTGCGCAACACCTATTTCATGCTCAGCCTCACGCTGGCGTTTTCTGCCCTTACCGCGACGGCCAGCACCGTATTGATGCTGCCTTCTCCGGGTCTGATTCTGACCCTGGTCGGGATGTATGGTCTGATGTTCCTGACCTACAAAACCGCAGATAAGCCGGTCGGTATTTTGTCCGCCTTCGCCTTTACGGGCTTCCTGGGCTACATTCTTGGGCCGATTCTGAATGCCTATCTGTCCGCCGGCATGGGTGACGTGATTGGTATGGCGCTGGGCGGTACCGCGCTGGTGTTCTTCTGCTGCTCAGCTTACGTGCTGACCACGCGCAAGGACATGTCCTTCCTGGGCGGGATGCTGATGGCGGGTATCGTCATCGTTCTGGTCGGGATGGTAGCAAACATCTTCCTGCAGCTGCCTGCGCTGCACCTGGCGATCAGCGCAGTGTTTATCCTGATTTCTTCAGGCGCGATCCTGTATGAAACCAGCAACATCATTCACGGCGGTGAGACTAACTACATCCGCGCCACCGTGAGCCTGTACGTCTCGCTGTACAACATCTTTGTCAGCCTGTTGAGCATCCTGGGCTTCGCCAGCCGCGATTAACCCGGCAAGCTGTCAATCAAGCCCCGCTTATGCGGGGCTTTGTTTTTTGGTAAACTGTCCGGGTATGTTGACTGACGTGTGAATAACTATGTTGAGCTTTAACGGTAAAGAGATCGAAACCGATAACGACGGTTATCTCAAAGAGAGCGGCCAGTGGAGCGAAGCCCTGGCAGAAGTAATTGCAGAAAAAGAGTCCATCACCCTTTCACCGGAACACTGGGAAGTGGTGCGTTTTGTGCGGGATTTCTACCTGGAATTCAACACCTCACCCGCGATCAGAATGCTGGTCAAGGCGATGGCCACTAAATTTGGCGAAGAGAAAGGCAACAGTCGCTACCTGTATCGCCTGTTCCCAAAAGGCCCGGCTAAGCAGGCGACTAAAATTGCCGGTCTGCCTAAACCTGTGAAGTGCATTTAATAGCGAATCCCAAAATTCATGTATTCCCGTCCGGGTTGGTGAGGCTCCGTCAACACCTTTTCAACCCGGGCGCTGCGCGGCCCACCCGCTTTTAACCACGCCATCAGTTTTTCAACCTGCTCCGCCTCTCCGCAGGCAAGCACCTCTACGCTGCCGTCGTCCATATTACGCGCATATCCCGTCAGCCCCAGATCGGTTGCCTGGCGCTGGGTGCTATAGCGAAACCCGACACCCTGTACGGTGCCGTGAACCCATGCAATGGTGCAGACTTTTGACATCTTCATTCTCCTTATCCATGCCAGGCGCGTTGCAATTCCCCACTGAACTCGGGAAAATGGCGGCCAATTCATTGAATAGACAGAATAGCAAATTATGAGTGTACGTTTAGTGTTAGCCAAAGGGCGCGAGAAGTCATTACTGCGCCGTCACCCCTGGGTCTTTTCAGGCGCTGTCGCCCGCATGGAAGGCAAAGCAAGCCTCGGTGAAACCATTGATATTGTTGACCATCAGGGGAAATGGTTAGCGCGCGGCGCATACTCGCCCGCCTCGCAAATTCGCGCACGCGTCTGGAGTTTCGATAAAGACGAATCCATCGATATCGCCTTCTTCACCCGCCGTTTACAGCAAGCACAGCAGTGGCGTGACTGGCTGGCAAAACGTGACGGGCTGGATAGCTACCGTTTAATCGCCGGAGAATCCGACGGTTTACCGGGCGTGACGATCGATCGCTTCGGCAACTTCCTGGTGCTTCAGTTGTTAAGCGCGGGCGCAGAATATCAGCGCGCCGCGTTAATCAACGCCCTGCAAACATGTTATCCGGAATGTGCTATCTACGACCGCAGTGACGTCGCCGTGCGTAAAAAAGAGGGGCTGGAACTGACGCAAGGCACCGTGACGGGCGAACTGCCGCCTGCCCTGCTGCCCATCGAAGAACACGGCATGAAACTGCTGGTGGATATCCAGGGCGGCCACAAAACGGGTTACTACCTTGACCAGCGTGACAGTCGTCTGGCGACACGCCAGTATGTCGATAATAAACGCGTGCTGAACTGCTTCTCCTACACGGGCGGTTTTGCGGTTTCTGCTCTGATGGGCGGCTGTGCGCAAGTGGTGAGTGTCGATACCTCGCAGGAAGCGCTGGATGTGGCAAAACAGAACGTCGAACTTAACAAGCTGGATCTGAGCAAAGCCGAATTTGTTCGCGACGACGTGTTTAAACTGCTGCGTAAATATCGCGACCAGGGTGAGACATTTGACGTTATCGTGATGGATCCGCCCAAATTTGTGGAGAACAAAAGCCAGCTCATGGGCGCATGTCGCGGCTATAAAGATATCAACATGCTGGCGATCCAGTTATTGAATCCTGGCGGCGTGCTGCTGACCTTCTCCTGTTCCGGCCTGATGACCACAGAATTATTCCAGAAAATTGTTGCCGATGCCGCCGTAGATGCGGGTCGTGATGTACAATTTATAGAGCAGTTCCGTCAGGCGGCCGATCATCCGGTGATCGCAACCTACCCGGAAGGCCTTTATCTGAAAGGGTTTGCCTGTCGCATCATGTAACTTGAAAAGTGGAATGTTGCCCACACATCCTGTGTAAGTAACGTTTCCCGGGAGGTGACTATGATTGCCAGCAAATTCGGTATCGGCCAGCAGGTCCGCCACATCCTGTTAGGCTATTTGGGTGTGGTCGTGGATATCGACCCGGAATATTCCCTTGAAGAGCCCTCCGCGGATGAGTTAGCGGTCAATGCCGAACTCCGCGCCGCGCCGTGGTACCACGTTGTCATGGAAGATGATGATGGTCAGCCCGTTCACTCCTATCTGGCAGAAGCCCAGCTAAGCAGTGAGCCGAGACGAGATCATCCGGAGCAGCCCTCTATGGATGAACTCGCCCGGACTATTCGTCAACAACTCCAGGCACCACGCCTGCGAAACTAACTACCTGAAATGGCCCGGTCAGTGACCGGGCTTTTTTTTATTTTGCCAGCCCCAGGCGAGGAATGTCGATCGCCGGGCAGCGATCCATAACCACGTTAAGCCCTGCTTCCCGCGCCAGCACTGCGGCCTGTTCATTTATCACACCAAGCTGCATCCATAAGGTTTTTGCACCAATGGCGATCGCCTCTTGCGCCACACCCCACGCTGCTTCCGACTGACGGAACACATCCACCATATCCACTTTTTCTGGCACGTCGGCAAGGGTGGCGTATCCCTGTTGTCCCAGCAGCGTTTTGCCTGCCACCTTGGGCGACACGGGTATCACGTGATAGCCCTGGTCCAGAAGATACTTCATCACCCGATAACTTGGGCGGTCAGGCTTGTCGCTGGCACCTACCAGCGCAATGGTCCGGGTCGTGGTCAGAATCTCGACCAGTTCGTTATCTTTCATTTTGTTTCTCCTGGCTTTTTTTTAAGTGTATGCCAAAGGGGACATCTCCACCATGCATCCCATACGTCCGTATGAGGGCAAAGGGGCAAAATATGTCTATATGTTAGTAAACATGATTATCGAAAAATTTAGATACATTATTGCAAGATCCCCTTTCCAACAGGAGCGCCCTATGAAGACCGGCATTGTCTCTGTTCTGGTGGTGTTAGTGATGCCGATCTGCGTATATGCGACGACGCTACGTCTATCAACCGATATAGATTTATTAGTGCTGGATGGGAAAAAAGTCTCCAGCTCATTGCTGCGGGGTGCGGACAGCATTGAGCTGGATAACGGTCCGCATCAGATTGTCTTTCGGGTCGAGAAAAATATCCGCCTTTCCGGCCACGAGGAACGCCTGTACATCTCCCCGCCGCTGGTGATGAGCTTTAACACAGAAAAGATCGGTCAGGTCAATTTTAACCTCCCGAGACTGGATACCCTGAAGGAGTCCGAAGCCTTTGAAGCGGCCCCCCGGATGGAATTGCTCGACGGAGATGCCATGCCCATTCCCGTCAAACTCGATATTCTGGCCATTACCCGCACCCAAAAAGGCGCGGATTATGAGGCAGAGACCGAACGCTACAACAAAGCGGGTAAGAGCGCGTCGCTGCCCCAGTTTGCCACCATGATGGCGGACGACAGCACCCTTTTATCGGGCGTATCCGAACTGGATGTCATTCCCCCTCAATCCCAGACGCTGACAGAACAACGGTTGAAATTTTGGTTCCAGCAGGCCGATCCCGACACGCGCGCCCGGTTTTTGCAATGGACGAGGCAACAACCTTCGTCCTGAGCCGCATTTTTTTGCCCTTTCTCTTGCAGGCTCAGACGCTTCCGGTCATCGTGTAGTGAGTTAAACTGACGGAAGATATTATGGAACTGACAACACGCACGCTCCCTGAGCGTAAGCATATTGCGCTGGTTGCGCACGATCACTGTAAGCAGATGCTGTTGAACTGGGTGCGACGCCACCAGCCTTTACTGGCGCAGCATGCCCTTTCCGCGACCGGCACCACCGGGAATCTGATTCACCGGGAAACCGGGCTGGACGTCAACGCCATGCTCAGCGGCCCGCTGGGCGGCGATCAGCAGGTGGGGGCACAAATATCGGAAGGCAAAATTGATGTCATGATCTTCTTCTGGGATCCGCTCAATGCCGTCCCGCACGATCCCGATGTCAAAGCCTTACTGCGCCTGGCCACCGTCTGGAATATCCCCGTTGCCACAAACCTGTCGACAGCCGACTTTATTATCGAGTCACCGCAGTTCAACAAGCCGATTGATATTTTGATCCCCGACTACCCACGCTATCTGGCCGATCGGTTGAAGTAATTCTGAGCCGGGCAGACACACGCCTGCCCGGTTTTTTGGTCACTACGGTTTTTTTGCCACCGGCACATCAAGATTTTTTAAGATGCCGACAAACGGCGATGGCCGCTCTTTATCAAACATCAGCCAGACACGATGGCGGGCGCGTGTGATGGCCACATAGAGCAGTCGACGTTCTTCCGCATCCGGGAAATCTTCCGGGGCCGGCAGCAGTGCCTGCTCCATGACGGATTCACGCGCCGGAGCCGGGAAACCGTCACTTCCTTCCTGTAAGCCAACCACTATCACGTAATCAGCCTGCTGGCCTTTACTGGCGTGCACGGTCATAAAATCGAGTTGAAGCTTAGGCCAGCGCGTGGCGGCTTTCTCCAGAATGGCGGGTTTTAAATAGTGATAGCGCGCCAGTATCAAAATGCGTTCGTCCGCTTTCACAAAACCACTGAGTTTATCCAGCAGCGGCTCAAGCTGGTCATCTGCTAACAGCGTCACCGCTTTTTTATCCCCCGTCGACAAGCTGTTCAACGGTTTTTCCAGCTGGTGCGGGTTTTGCTGGATAAAGCGGTTCGCTACTTCGCCGATGCGGGAGTTAAAGCGATAGGTTGTATCCAGGTCGCTGCGATCGCCTTCACCAAAATTGTCATGGAAGGCGGTGGTGAGCGAAAGCTGGGCACCGCTGAAACGGTAGATAGCCTGCCAGTCATCCCCCACGGCAAAGAGCGAAGTATGTTTATTCTGTTTGCGTAACGCCGCCAGCAACGCCGCGCGCTGCGGGGAGATATCCTGAAACTCATCCACCAGAATATGCTTCCAGGGGCTCACGAAACGGCCCTTCTCCAGAAGAATAATGGCCTGATGAATTAGCCCGGAGAAATCCACCGCGTTCTCTTCTTTCAGCGCGGTTTTCCATGCTTTCAGCAAGGGTGCCATGAGTTTCACGCGTTTAGAAAAGAGCGCGCGCACCTCTTCCGGCGCGCCTTCAATCATTTCCGCCTGCGTTCCCCCGTGCATACGCATCAGGCTCACCCAACGATCCAGTCGGGAGCCCAGACGGCGCGCGAGTGACTTATCCTGCCAGAAACTGCCTTCCGGTACCGTCCATTCCAGCTCCTCTTCCAGCCACTGTCGCCACCCTTTCGCCTGCGCTTTTTTCTCGCTGCACTGCTGTTGCCACGCTTTAATAAAGAGGGACAGCCGCGCCTGGGTATCGTTTTCCAGCGTGCTGATGACCGGCACCTTTTTGCTACCCTGCTGAATGATATGCAGGGCAAGGGCATGAAATGTTCGGGCGGAGATATCCTGAGTATGAAGACGAGCCTGTATTCGCTCATCCATCTCCTGCGCCGCCTTGCGGCCAAATGCCAGCAGCAGGATCTGATCGGCGGAGGCTTCCCCCCGGGTCAACAACCATCCTGCGCGTGCAACCAGCACTGACGTTTTGCCACTTCCCGCCCCTGCAAGCACCAGCAAAGATTGCTCGCCGTTTACCACCGCCCGCGCCTGAGCCGGATTAAGCGGAGAAGACTCTACGGTACTGAAAAACGTGGCGTACTGTGTGAGCATCTCATCTGTCCAGGCCTGATTATGCGCAAGACGGCTCTGCTCTGCATCGTTTAACCAGGCCTGACACTGCCGCCAGAGCTCACGGCAGTTGTCGAACTCATCCAGGCGAGACACGGGCAGCGGCAAAGCGCTTAATGCCTGATGAATGCGTTGCTGCATGTGGGTGGTTTGGGCACGGGTCAGCCACTTCTTTTGTTCATGGCTTTGCGCGATATCCGCTAACACTGTCTCCAGAACGCCGGCGGCGACCGCGCTCATCTCTTCACCCCATCGCTGCCAGAGCTGGGTCAAATGATGATGGAATCGTTGGGTTTCCGCCCACTCGGTGCCATGAAGACGCACCACTTTACCGGCAGGAAGGACAAATTCCATCTCCCCCCAGACCAGGCCACGCTTGCAATGGATCGCCAGCAGCTGATTAAACGGGATGAGATATTCATGACGCTCACCCGACACCTTCACCCCGGCGTTGAGCAGGACAACCTTATCGTACGGGTGTTGTGCCAGGCGTTTGCCTAAAGAAGTTGCTTTGAGTTCCATGTCCAGCCTGATTCAGGGGAGATAATTTGTTGAATAGTGTAACCGCCAGTTTTCAGGTGCTCCAGCGCAAAAAAACGTTACAATCATCAGGCTTTAATCATATCGAAAGGAAGTGAGGGTTTATGCGTACCATTCTGAATATTTTAAATTTTGTCCTTGGCGGATTTGCCACAACCCTTTCCTGGCTTGTCGCGACGCTTCTTAGCATTGTCTTGATCTTCACCCTTCCGCTGACGCGGTCATGCTGGGAAATCACGCGGCTGTCCCTGTTTCCTTATGGCAATGAAGCCATCCACGTTGACGAGCTGAACCCGGAGAGTAAGAACGCCCTGCTCAATACCGGCGGGACGCTGCTCAATGTCCTGTGGCTGGTCCTTTTCGGCTGGTGGCTGTGTTTGATGCATATTATGGCGGGTATCGCACAGTGCATTTCCATTATCGGCATCCCGGTCGGCATCGCCAACTTTAAAATTGCGGCCATCGCCCTGTGGCCGGTGGGGCGTCGCGTGGTGCCTGTCGAAGTGGCGAAAGCGGCACGAGAAGCCAATGCCCGCCGTCGTTTTCAGTGATTAAGGATCGTCCGCGCACATGCTAAGCCCATTGCTTCGCCGATACACATGGAACAGCACCTGGCTATATAACGTCAGGATCTTTCTCTCGCTTTGCGGGGCGGCGGCCCTGCCCTGGTGGCTGGGAGACGTCAAGCTGACCATTCCTCTCACTCTGGGCGTCGTTGCGGGCGCTCTGGCGGATCTCGATGACCGTCTGGCGGGACGACTGCGAAATCTAATCATCACCCTGGTCTGCTTTTTTATTGCCTCTGCATCAGTAGAGCTGCTTTTCCCCTGGCCGTGGCTGTTTGCGCTCGGTCTGACGATCTCCACCAGCGGATTTATTCTGCTCGGTGGCCTGGGACAACGGTATGCCACCATCGCCTTTGGCGCGCTGCTGATTGCCATTTATACCATGCTCGGTGTTTCGCTCTATGACCAGTGGTATCAGCAACCACTGCTGCTGTTGCTGGGTGCTATCTGGTATAACGCTCTGACGCTGATCGGACATCTAATCTTTCCTGTTCGCCCGTTGCAGGACAATCTTGCCCGCAGCTATGAGCAACTGGCGCACTATCTTGAACTGAAGTCCCGACTGTTCGATCCGGATACAGAAGAGGAGAGCCAGGCGCCTATGTACGATCTTGCCCTGGCCAATGGGCAGCTCGTCACCACGCTTAACCAGACCAAAACCTCTCTTCTGACTCGCCTGCGTGGGGATCGAGGACAACGCGGCACGCGTCAAACGCTGCATTATTATTTTGTTGCGCAGGATATACACGAACGCGCAAGCTCATCGCACATCCAGTATGCGGCGCTGCGGGAGACGTTTCGCTACAGCGATGTGATGTTCCGTTTTCAGCGGTTGCTGTCGATGCAGTCTCAGGCCTGTCAGCAGCTTGCACGCTCTATTCTTCTGAGAACGCCCTATCAGCATGATGCGCGCTTTGAGAGAGTCTTCAGTCATCTTGATGCGGCACTGGATCGCGTTCAGGCGAATGGGACGTCGCCTGACCAGATGAAAGCGTTGGGCTTTTTGCTCAATAACCTGCGGGCCATTGATGCCCAACTGGCCACCATTCAATCAGAACAAGCGCTCGCGTTACCGGGCAACGATGCAGAAAATGTCCTTGCCGACGACAGCCCTCACGGTTTCGCCGATATGTGGCTGCGCGTAAGCCGCAATTTCACGCCAAAATCGGCCCTCTTCCGCCATGCGGTGCGCATGTCAGTCGTGTTGTGCGTGGGCTATGCCTTTATCCAGATTACAGGGTTAAACCATGGTTATTGGATCCTGTTAACCAGCCTGTTTGTCTGCCAGCCAAACTATAACGCGACACGCCATCGACTCGCGCTGCGCGTCATAGGCACGCTCGTCGGCGTCGCAATCGGGCTGCCGATTCTCTATTTTGTGCCGTCGGTGGAAGGACAGCTGATTCTGCTCGTGATTACCGGCGTGTTGTTCTTCGCCTTTCGAAATGTGCAGTACGCGCATGCCACCATGTTTATCACCCTGTTAGTGCTGTTGTGTTTCAACCTGCTGGGTGAAGGGTTCGAGGTGGCGCTGCCGCGCGTGATTGATACTCTGATTGGGTGCGCCATCGCCTGGGCTGCGGTGAGTTTTATCTGGCCCGACTGGCGGTTCCGCAATTTGCCCCTGGTTCTGGAACAGGCGCTGAATGCTAACTGTCGTTATCTTGATGCCATCCTTGAGCAGTATCATCAGGGGCGCGACAACCGCCTGGCCTACCGAATTGCCAGACGTGATGCACATAACCGCGATGCGGAACTGGCCTCGGTGGTGTCCAATCTCTCCACCGAGCCCCGCGCCACCGCTGAAATCCGTGATGTGGCGTTTCGTCTGCTGTGCCTTAACCACACCTTCACCAGCTACATCTCTACCCTGGGAGCACATCGCGAGAAACTGACTAACCCGGGTATTCTCGCGTTACTGGATGATGCCGTGTGCTACGTGGACGATGCGCTGCATCATCGTCCCGCTGATGAACCGCGTGTGCAACAGTCGCTTGATGAACTGTCCGAACGCATCGCACATCTGGACCCAGGCAATGACAACAAAGCGCCTCTGGTGCTACAGCAAATTGGGCTGTTGATCGCGCTACTGCCGGAGATTTGTCGTTTACAGCGTCTGGTGGCTACCTACCAGAATGACGTTCCTTCGATGCAGGAAGCGCATTAAACCACTCCGTAAGCTCCCGGCGACGATGGGCCGGGAGCGCCGCCTCATGTAGCCCTTCGATCGCGCCTTCCAGGGCAAACAACACTTTAATACCGAGATGCCTGTTTTTAGTTCGAATTTTTAGCCAGCACGCTTCAGCCCCCAATGCGCGCAGTGCGGTTTCATCGGTAATGCCCGCTTCATAAAGCAGAACTTCTATCTGGAACGTGAGATTGGGGAGATCCTTAAGACGGTTACGTTGATGACGCTTGTTACGTTCTCTTCTGGCCGATTCGAGGGACAATGAGGACAACTGCAATAAGCGCTCCCTGTCCTGCCAAAGCCCCTCATCGACACGAAAATAGTTCAGTAAAACGGGCCGGCCACGTTTGACCAGCGTTAAGAATGACGAAGCATGTTTAACACAGTAGGTGGCGCTCTGTTCACAGGCACGGAGATATAACTCACCCTCTGACACCATGGCAAACACGGCATCCCCCACCGACAGCGTATACCCGCCAAAAAGGGCGCGATGGTGTATCTCACCCAAAGGAGAAAGGTATTCCTGGGACTTATAAATCCGTTCGTATGATATTTCTTTCATAATATAATCCTTTTAAATCATATATTAACAACAGCATTTCGTACTACCGGATCCGTTAGCAGGAAAATAGGCAAGTTAGCGTCAATCGGCAAGATGATTCTTTAAAGCGAGGCAAGATCGCGCCAAATTTGCGAGACGCTTTCCGAAAATGAGGTTGATCTTTAGTCGTACAGGGGTTACTGTATATCCATACAGTAACCAGAGGGCTGGAATGATTATGTACTCTTCAGACTACGCAAATCGCTCAACACCGTTTTCTTCTTTTGCTCATAAAACCGCGCAGAATACTGCCGCACCACAGGTTTCTACCGGCTTGATCAGCGAAGTGGTTTACCGTGAAGACCAGCCCATGATGGCGCAACTCCTTCTGTTACCGCTTTTGCAGCAACTCGGTCAACAGTCGCGCTGGCAGCTTTGGTTAACGCCACCTCAACGCTTGAGCCGTCAATGGATCCAGTCGGCGGGCCTGCCGCTGACAAAAGTCATGCAACTGAGTCAGCTGTCGCCGTTTGATACCGTTGATTCAATGATTCGTGCGCTTCGCACGGGGAACTACAGCGTGGTCATCGGCTGGCTGCCTGAAGAAGTGACGGAAGAGGAACATGCTCGCCTGGCTGAAGCGGCTGAAGAAGGTAATGCGATCGGCTTTATGATGCGCCCGGTTCGTTTCGATCCTCACGCCACTGGACACCAAAACGGGTTAAAAATTCACTCAAATTTGTATCATTGAGTGAATTTAAGATTTTTCCTGGAATTTTTTTTGACCCTGTAATTCGATTTTAGTTCCGTAAGAGAAAAATGCGACAAGGCTTGTGTGGCGCGGTTTCCATTAATTTTAAAGCATAAAATGCGCGCACAGAATGTTAAATATTCCCTATACGGATAATTTTTTTTCATATGCCTGACGGAGTTCACACTTGTAAGTTTCCAACTACGTTGTAGACTTTACATCGCCAGGGGTGCTCGGCCTAAGCCGAAGATATCGGAAGAGTTACTAGTTTGAGTTGCCCCCCGGTGAAGGATTTAACCGTGATGTCTCAATGAGAATTTCATGGCGATTTTTGGATGATAACGAGGCGCAAAAAATGAAAAAGACAGCTATCGCGATTGCAGTGGCACTGGCTGGCTTCGCTACCGTAGCGCAGGCCGCTCCGAAAGATAATACCTGGTATGCAGGTGGTAAACTGGGCTGGTCTCAGTTCCATGACACCGGCTGGTACAACAGCTCTCTGAACAACGACGGCCCGACTCACGAAAGTCAGCTCGGTGCAGGTGCGTTCGGTGGCTATCAGGTTAACCCGTATGTTGGTTTTGAAATGGGTTACGACTGGTTAGGTCGTATGCCATACAAAGGCGACAACGTTAATGGCGCATTCAAAGCTCAGGGCGTACAGCTGACCGCTAAACTGGGTTACCCAGTAACTGACGATCTGGACGTGTACACTCGTCTGGGCGGCATGGTATGGCGCGCTGACTCCAGCAACAGTGTAGCTGGCGACGACCACGACACTGGCGTTTCTCCAGTATTCGCTGGTGGCGTAGAGTGGGCAATGACCCGCGACATCGCTACCCGTCTGGAATACCAGTGGGTTAACAACATCGGCGACGGTAACACCGTTGGCGTGCGTCCTGACAACGGCATGCTGAGCGTGGGTGTTTCCTACCGCTTCGGCCAGCAGGAAGCAGCACCAGTTGTTGCTCCAGCACCGGCTCCAGCTCCAGAAGTACAGACCAAGCACTTCACTCTGAAGTCTGATGTTCTGTTCAACTTCAACAAAGCGACTCTGAAACCAGAAGGTCAGCAGGCACTGGATCAGCTGTATTCCCAGCTGAGCAACCTGGATCCTAAAGACGGTAACGTCGTTGTTCTGGGCTTCACCGACCGTATCGGTTCTGACGCTTACAACCAGGGTCTGTCCGAGAAACGTGCTCAGTCTGTTGTTGATTACCTGATCTCTAAAGGTATCCCGGCTAACAAGATCTCCCCACGTGGTATGGGCGAATCTAACCCAGTTACCGGCAACACCTGTGACAACGTGAAACCTCGCGCTGCACTGATCGATTGCCTGGCACCAGATCGTCGCGTAGAGATCGAAGTGAAAGGCATCAAAGACGTTGTAACTCAGCCTGCGGCATAAGTTACCTCTGTCTGACAAAAAACCCCGCGATGCGGGGTTTTTTATTGCCTGAAGAAACGCGCCAGACTATTTTTTGCCAAGTAGAGCCTGAAGGTCTGTCTTCAGCGTCGACATCTGACTGGCATACTTTTCTTTATGTTCAGCATCTTCAATCAGTTGCACGATGGTCTCTGACAGCGTTTTGCCACGACGCTGTGCCAGCCCCGCTAATCGCTGCCACACCATAAATTCCAGATCGATAGATTTTTTACGGGTGTGCTGATGCTCAGCATTGAAATGCCGTTTCCGCCGCGCACGAATGGTTTGCTTCATGCGATTCATCAGCGCAGGGTTAATGTGTTTTTCAATCCAGCCGTTAACCTGCACCGGCTCGTTTTCAAGCGTCAGCAGTAAATCCACGGCCTCTTTAGCAGCACTGGCTTCGATGTAACAGGTAATCAACTCCCCTTCACGGTGCTTTTTAACCAGGTACTTCCATTTCCAGCCGCTTTCGAGATTTTCCAGTTGTTGATATTTCATCGCGATCTCAGCGTTACCTTGTAACTCTGTTCAGAATATCAGTTTTTTGCCAATCTGCTGAAAAGAAATCATAACCTGTGAACCATTACACCGCTTTCCCCTGCTTTAATACCGATTCCTGCATGGGCAGAGTCTCTCGCTTGCGGTATAATCCACCGTTTTACATCTGACTAAAAAACATCAACTTTGACCATTACGAAACTCTCATGGCGTGACCTCGTTCCGGATACCGAAAGCTATCAGGAATACTTTACACAGCCAGATCTCGCAAAAGAGCACGACTTCATACTTAGCGACACGCAACCGCGTTTGCATTACGCGCTTGAGCAGGTGTTAAGTCCATGGACAACCTCCCCCTTCATGTTGCTGAAAGCGCCGGAAGAAGCTGAATACCTGGCGCTGATTGCCGATGCTATGCGCCAGCTTCAGCCGGAACCCAATACCGTCTTTGGCGGTCAGTACCATATCGCGGGACATGATGTTACGTTTGAGCCAGCCAAAGAGGCCGATGACCGTTTTGCCGCAGCCGGTGAGATCGTTACCGCCAACTGGGCCGAGGCGGAGCAACTGTTCGGTTGCCTTCGTCAGTTCAACGGCGAGCTGACCTTACATCCTGGCCTGGTACATAAGGCGAACGGCGGCGTTCTGGTTATCTCGCTTCGCACGCTCCTCGCCCAGCCATTGCTGTGGATGCGCCTGAAAACGATTGTGGCCCAGCAGCGTTTTGACTGGGTCGCTTATGACGAATCGCGTCCATTGCCGGTGTCTGTGCCCTCTATGCCCGTGTCGCTGAAAGTGGTGCTGACGGGCGATCGCGAATCGCTGGCGGATTTCCAGGAGATGGAGCCAGAGTTAGCCGAACAGGCGGTATACACTGAATTTGAAGACAACATTCAAATTGCCGATGCCGATGATATGGCGCAATGGTGTCAGTGGGTGCTGGCGATTGCCGAGCGTTATAATCTGCCAACGCCCGCCGCCGATGCCTGGCCCAGCCTGATCCGAGAGGCCGTTCGCTATACCGGCGATCAAGAAACGTTGCCGCTATGTCCACTTTGGCTCAGCAAACAACTGCGTGAAGTCGGTGTCATTAGCGGTGAAGGAATCTTTACCGGCGAACAGTATGTGCAAATGCTGGCCCAGCGCGAATGGCGTGAAGGCTATCTTGCCGATCGCATGCAGGATGAGATTCTGCTTGAACAGATTCTGGTGGAGACCGAAGGCGAACGTGTGGGGCAAATCAATGCCCTGTCGGTGATCGAGTTTCCGGGGCATCCCCGCGCCTTTGGCGAACCTTCGCGAATCAGTTGCGTCGTGCATATTGGCGACGGTGAATTCACCGATATCGAACGGAAGGCCGAGCTGGGTGGCAACATCCACGCCAAAGGCATGATGATCATGCAGGCCTTCCTGATGTCGCAGCTTCAGTTAGAGCAGCAAATTCCTTTTTCTGCCTCGTTAACCTTTGAACAGTCCTACAGCGAAGTCGACGGTGACAGCGCCTCAATGGCTGAGCTGTGTGCCTTAATCAGTGCGCTTGCTGATGTGCCGGTGAATCAGAATATCGCGATCACCGGTTCGGTGGATCAGTTTGGTCGTGCGCAGCCTGTGGGCGGTCTGAATGAAAAAATCGAAGGGTTCTTCACGATCTGCCAGCAGCGTGGCTTAAGCGGTAAACAAGGGGTTATTATTCCTGCCCCAAATGCGCGCCATCTTAGCCTGAGCCAGAATATACTTGATGCAGTGGAAGCTGAACAATTCACTATCTGGGCAATCGAAGACATTACGGATGCACTTCCCTTACTGACGAACCTGGTCTGGGATGCAGAAGGCCAAACAACACTGATGCAGACTATCCAGGAACGTATTGCCCAGGCAATGCAACAGGATGCTCGTCATCGTTATCCATGGCCGTTGCGCTGGCTCGGTTGGTTTAATCCTAACTGATCGGACTTGTTCAGCGTACACGTGTTAGCTATCCTGCGTGCTTCACTAAAATAAGGCTTACTGAGAACATGGTAGATAAACGCGAATCCTATACAAAAGAAGATCTTCTTGCCTCTGGTCGCGGTGAACTGTTTGGCGCTAAAGGCCCACAGTTACCAGCCCCTAGCATGCTGATGATGGACCGTGTCGTGAAAATGACCGAAACCGGCGGCAACTTTGACAAGGGTTATGTAGAAGCGGAACTCGATATCAACCCGGACCTGTGGTTCTTTGGTTGCCACTTCATCGGCGATCCTGTTATGCCTGGTTGCCTGGGTCTGGATGCGATGTGGCAGCTGGTTGGTTTCTACTTAGGCTGGCTGGGCGGCGAAGGCAAAGGCCGTGCGCTGGGCGTCGGCGAAGTGAAATTCACCGGTCAGGTTCTCCCTTCCGCGAAGAAAGTCACCTACCGTATTCACTTCAAACGCATTGTGAACCGTCGTCTGGTGATGGGTCTGGCGGATGGAGAAGTGCTGGTTGATGGTCGTGTGATTTATACTGCAAGCGATCTGAAGGTGGGTCTGTTCCAGGACACTTCAGCATTCTGATTAGGCTGTAACCGGGCTTTTCAGGCGAAACCTCCGCGATGCGGAGGTTTCTGTTTTAAAGAGACGTGTCACGCAAGTAGTACCCTATCCCCAATGGCTTCTCGCCAGCCTCCTAACCAGTATGATCTTTGGTTCAACGTCTGGTAAGGACACATTTCTTTTGAGCGTCCGGCGATGCCAGCCTGGTATCCACGTTGGTGCGCCCGTTCCAGGCGATCTCGTTTCTGTCTCTTCATGCCTCGTTTCCCTCATTCTTTGGTCTGGTGGAAAGAAAACAGTGGTTGCAAAACATGCAAGCACAGTTAACGAATAACCCGAATCGATGGCATCGTCAATGCGCAAAATTCACGCCAATGTCATATTTGTGAGCTAGTCAGAATATCATTTGTACAAAGAGTGTGAGCTGGCACAGGTATCAACCTGATATCCATGGCAAAAAAAAACCGCAGCCAGCGAAACGCGGGATGCGGTCTTTAGTGATGAATTTTACTTATGGCATGCGTGAAATTTCTTTCGCTATGCTGGCTGACTCCTGCGCCCAGCCTTGTGCCAACATCTTGACCATCTCATCATATCCATCCTGCTGCTGTTTGAGCTCAAGATGGAACGGGCGCTTAATCAGCTGCCCCTGATGATTCAGAAGCCATTCACCGCTTATCACTACCCTGCCATCGTAACGTCCGTGAAACCCCGTGACGTTAACGTTAAGCGTGTCCTGCTCGCTACCCAGCGGTTGAGACGCCACGACCCAGCCAGGCAACTGACTGCTGAGATTCGCCACCAGCGAATTACGCAACTGCTGATCCAGCGGGCTGGCCCAGAGATTGTTATTCGCGATGACATACTGCACGTCGCTGGTCTGATAAACCACGCCATTTCCGGCCAGAGAATCTGGCACCGAAACCTGTTCAACCCATAACAGTCGATTTCCCTGCGTGGCCGTCGTTTGTCCGCCCGCCTGGGCGGACATCGGCAGCTGGTAGTAACTTTTATTGTCACTGCCTGAACTACAGGCGGTTAATACCACTGCTCCGACGATTAATAGCCAATGTTTCATTATTTTGCCCTCTTCGGCTCAGGATCTTTTTTGTCCTTCGCTTCAAATACCAGCGCGTTGCTCTTCTCATTCAGCGTTTTCAGGACAGGCTGCAGTTCACGCAAGACCTGATCCAGGCGCTGCATATCCGCCACCATCTTGTTATAAGCCGCAGAGCCTGGCTGGAAGCCCTGCATACTCCGGTTCAGTTCACGCAGCGTTTTCTGCATATCCTGTGGGAGTTGCTGCATAGACTGATTAGCCGTGATCTTATTGATATTATCCAGCGTGGTTTGCAGACGACGCATAGTTGCCTGGCTTTCGCTAAGCGAATTCGTTGCCTGTTCAAGCATCGGATTCAATGGCAGATTGTTAATTTTATCCAGCGTTTCCATCAGGCGCTGCTGGATTTGGGCCAGTCCGCTGCTCATGGTTGGGATAATTTTAAAACCACCAAACTCACGGACGCCCGTTATCGGAGGCGCTTTCGGATAGAAATCCATATCCACATAAAGCGCGCCGGTGACCAGGTTACCGGTCTTGAGCGATCCGCGCAGGCCGCGATTCATCAGTTCATTAATGTGCGCACCAATGTCCTCATTCACGCCAATTTGATTAATTAACCGTTCTGGTTCGATGCGAATAAGCACCGGTATGCGGTAATCATCATCCAGCATCTGCTTAAGTCCCGGCACGAAGAACGGCACCTGACCCACGGTTCCCAGACGTATTCCACGGAACTCCACCGGCGCGCCAGGTTGAAGGCCGCGCACGGAATCTTTGAAGAACATCAGGTAATCGATATGGTCGGTGTAAAGCGCATCCTGAATGCTCTTCTGGTCGTCAAACAAGCGGAAGGGGGTTTTCTCCGCCACCGGCTGGCCAAGATCGACCCCTTCCGGCACATCAAAACTGACCCCACCGCCAAACAGCGTGGTCAATGAACCCATTTCAACGCGCATCCCGGCCGAGGTCAGATCCACTGCAATACCGCTGTCTTTCCAGAAACGGACGTTGCTGGTGACCAGACGATCGTTTGGCGCGTTGATAAAGAGCTGGTAGCTAATGGTGCGTTTCTGCGCATCGAAGGTGCTGGTCTCAACTGACCCTACACGGTAGCCACGGAACAGAACGGGATCGCCCGGACTCAGCTGCCCTGCTTTCTTGCTATCGAGGATCACGCGGATCCCCTTCGCATCAGGCGGTGCTAACGGCGGGGCATCAAGCAGTTGATACTGACCTGGCTGGCTACCTTTTGTTCCGGGCTGCAGTTCTATATAGGCACCGGAAAGCAACGTTCCTAAACCACTGATCCCTTCTCGTCCCACCTGCGGTTTCACCACCCAAAACACGGAGTCGTTATGCAGCAGTTTTTCCATGCCCGCATTGAGCCGCGCTTTGATTTCAACATGCGTCAGATCGTCTGTCAGGGTGGCACTTTCCACCACGCCTACATCCACGCTGCGGCTTTTGATGGTGGTTTTCCCGCCTTCGATGCCCTCTGCGTTGGTGGTGATAAGCGTCACTTCAGGTCCCTGATGACTGTAATGATAAAACAGGATCCATGCGCCGATCAGAGCGGTCACGATGGGGAAAATCCACACCGGTGACCAGTTTCTGACCTTCTGCACTTTCGCCTCTCCACTCTTATTTTCCATGCTCTTACTCTTCCTCATGGCTTGGCTCTGGCTCACGATCCCACGATAAACGTGGATCGAAGGTCAGGGCGGCAAACATCGTCATAATAACGACCAACGCAAACATCAGCGCACCCAATGCGGGATAAATACTCATCAGTCCTCCAATGCGCACAAGTGCAGAGAGAACGGCAATAACAAAGACGTCAATCATTGACCAGCGCCCCACAAACTCAACAACTTCATAAATCAGATGCATGCGTTCACTGTCGCGTTTGCCGTGGCCTTTTGCATCCCAACACAGCCAGGCAATCGCAATCATTTTAAGTGTCGGCACCATGATACTGGCGATAAAAATGACCCCCGCTACCGGATACGAACCCTCCCCCCACAGCAAAACGACACCCGCGAGGATCGTGGACGGCATCTTATCGCCGAGCAGGTCGGTGATCATAATGGGCAAAATATTCGCGGGCAGGTAAAGCATGATGGACGTCACCAGCAAGGCCATTGTCCATTGCAGGCTATTTTTACGGCGTACGTGCCCTTTTGTACCGCAGCGCGGACACACTTCCAGCTCGGCAGGCAAAACGGCCGTGCAGCATGAACAGGAACGCAGCCCTTGACGTATCCCCGGCACGCCCACTTTCACCGTCCTGGGCAATAATGGGGCAGGCGCAATATCCTCCCACGCCCAACGCCTGTCCACGCACTGGAAGGCCCGAAGCTGGAGAACACAATAAAGGCACCAGGGCACAAAGCTGCTGCCAATCCCGACGTCGCCATAGGCCATCAGCTTGACAAAGCTCACCAGAATGCCGGCAAGAAAAATCTCAGCCATGCCCCAGCTCTTTAGCTGAAACAGAATCCGGGCAAGTTTGATTTTAAGCGTCACTGGCATCTGGACGCGGTTCACTAACAGCAAAATAATGACCAGACAACATGCTGGCACGATTTGAACAAAGAGAAGGAAAAAGGTCCCGAGGCTGGCGTAATCCTCTGAGAACATGACACCAGGTATTTCAAGCAGATCAACCTGGCTTGTGATCCCCCCTACTTTCATATAGATGAAAGGAAAGAGGTTGGATAAAAGCAGCATAAACAGCGCTGCAATCGCATAAGCAGTGGGACGCTGCCTTGGCGCGTCCCACTCTGTCGTCAGCGTTGCCCCGCAGCGCGGGCATGCCGCCTTATGTCCGCGTTCAAGCTCGGGCAACGCCACCAGCATGTCGCATTGTGAACATAATATATGCCGGTCGGCATGGTGCTGATCACACATTTGATATCCCTGGTTATGCGCCGTTTTTCAGAGCCTCAAGATACTCCCAGCGCTCGAAAGCCTCTTCAAGCGCCTTTTCGGCCTGAGCGAGGTCAGCCAGGATCTTCTGAGTATAGTCGTGCGGTTGGCTAAAGAATGAAGCGTCTGCAACCTGTGCTTGCAACGTTTCAAGGCTGGCTTCAAGCGTTTCAAGACGCTTCGGCAACTCTTCCAGTTCACGTTGCAGATTATAGCTCATCTTAACGGTTTGTTTTTTCGCCGTTTCCGCTTTTGCTACCGTCGTATCCGGCGTATTTTTGGCTTTAGTCTGCTTTACCGCCTGCGACTGGGATTGCTGGCCCCGTGCATCATGGTATCCGCCGACGTAACGACCAATACGCCCCTCGCCTTCGAATATCCAGCATTCGGTCACGGTATTATCAACAAACTGACGGTCATGGCTCACCAGCATAACGGTGCCCTGATAACCATCAATCAGCTCTTCAAGCAGTTCCAGGGTTTCGACATCCAGATCGTTTGTCGGTTCATCGAGAATCAATAAGTTACTCGGTTTCAGGAACAAACGCGCTAAAAGAAGTCGGTTACGCTCCCCGCCGGAAAGCGCACGAACCGGCGTCATGGCGCGTTTCGGATGGAACAGGAAGTCCTGCAGATAGCCAAGCACGTGGCGAGGCTTACCGTTCACCATCACCTCTTGCTTACCTTCAGCCAGGTTATCCATCACCGTTCTGTCCGGATCCAGTTCGGCGCGATGCTGATCGAAGTAGGCCACTTCAAGTTTTGTACCGCAGTGAACGCGACCGCTATCCGCCTGCAACTGGCCCAGCATCAATTTCAGCAGCGTCGTTTTACCGCAGCCGTTCGGGCCAATCAGCGCGATTTTATCGCCGCGCTGCACCTGTGCGGAGAAATCGCTCACCAGCACTTTGCCATCGACCTGGTAATTGACGTTTTCCATTTCGAAGACAATCTTGCCGGAACGGGCCGCTTCTTCGACCTGCATTTTTGCCGTGCCCATGACTTCACGGCGCTGACTCCGTTCATTTCGCATGGCTTTAAGCGCACGCACACGGCCTTCGTTACGGGTACGACGCGCCTTGATGCCCTGACGGATCCACACCTCTTCCTGTGCCAGCTTGCGATCGAATTCAGCGTTTTGCAGCTCCTGCACGCGCAGGTTCTCTTCTTTCTCAAGCAGATAGGTGTCGTAATCGCCCGGATACGTCACCAGTTTGCCGCGATCGAGATCGACAATGCGGGTGGCCATATTGCGAATAAACGAACGGTCGTGCGAGATAAAAATAATGGTCCCGTTAAACGTTTTGAGGAACCCTTCAAGCCAGTCGATCGCTTCAATATCCAGGTGGTTCGTCGGTTCGTCAAGCAACAGTACTTTTGGCCCGCTCACCAACGCGCGGCCCAGCGCAGCTTTACGTAACCAGCCGCCAGACAGCGACGCCAGTTCGGTATCCGCTTCCAGACCCAGTTGCTCCAGCACTTCGTTAATACGGCTTTCAAGTTGCCACAATCCGTGGTGATCGAGCAGGTCCTGAAGACGCGCCATCTCATTGAGATTTTTTTCACTTGGATCGGTCATCACCAGGTGCGAAATATCGTGATAGGCCTTCAGGTACTCGGCCTGCTCAGAGATCCCTTCAGCGACGAAATCGTAGACGGTGCCCGCTACGTTACGCGGAGGATCCTGCTGCAGACGTGACACAACCAAATCCTGTTCATAGACGATACGTCCGTCATCCAGGCCTTGCTCACGGTTGAGGATCTTCATGAGGGTGGATTTGCCTGCGCCATTACGGCCAACCAAACACACCCGCTCGTTATCTTCGATATGCAGTTCTGTATCGTCTAAAAGTGGCGCATCGCTGAAGGACAGCCAGGCGCCGTGCATGCTAATTAATGACATTTATATTTCCTTTCAGACTGCGGTGATTAACCAGCAGTTATGGATTTGACGGTTGCGGGCGAAGTCCTGGGACAAGGTTTTTTGACTGATTTCTTGTGCTTTCAGTCCCAGCGCTGCCAGCCCGTCATTATCCATGCGGAAGCCGCGTTTATTGTTTGAGAACATAATCGTGCCGCCTTTACGCAGCAGACGTTTCAGATCGGTCATCAGGCGCAGGTGATCGCGTTGAACATCAAAGCTATCTTCCATACGCTTGGAGTTAGAGAAAGTCGGTGGATCGATGAAAATCAGGTCGAACTGCTCATCCGTCTCGCGCAACCAGCCCAGCACATCCGCCTGCAACAGGCGATGCTGACGTCCCGTCAGGCCGTTCAGACGCAGGTTACGTTCAGCCCACTCCAGATAGGTGCGCGACATATCGACCGTTGTGGTGCTGCGTGCGCCGCCAAGACCGGCATGCACGCTCGCACTCCCGGTGTAGGCAAAGAGGTTGAGGAAATCTTTCCCCTGGCTCATCTGACCCAGCATGCGTCGCGCGATGCGGTGGTCGAGGAAAAGACCGGTGTCCAGATAATCCGTCAGGTTGACCCACAGTCGGGCATTGTATTCGCCCACTTCAATAAAGTCGCCCTTCTCACCCATTTTTTGATACTGATTTTTGCCTTTCTGGCGTTCGCGGGTTTTCAATACCAGTTTGTTCGGCGAGATACCCAGAACGTGAATGGTGGCGGCAATGACGTCCAGCATACGCTGACGCGCCTTGTGCGCATCCACTGTCTTCGGCGGAGCATACTCCTGAACCACGACCCAGTCAGCATATCGGTCAACCGCCACGTTATAGTCCGGCAGGTCGGCGTCATACAGACGATAGCATTCGATGCCTTCCTGCTTCGCCCATTTTTCGTATTTCTTCAGGTTCTTGCGCAGACGGTTAGCGTAATCTTCGGCGATGGTCGCCGGTTTGCTCTCACCCTCTTTTTCGGTCAGGTGATAGTTTTTCTGTACGCAATCCAGCGGGCCGTTTTTCGCCTTAAACTGTCGTTCGGCACGCAGCTGCAGGCAGCTCAGCAGCTCTGGTGAAGCGCTGAACAATGACAAATTCCAGCCGCCAAACTGATCTTTCATGGCGCGGCCCAGCAGGCTGTGGAGCGCAATCAGCGCCGGCTCGCTGTCCAGTCGCTCGCCGTATGGCGGGTTACTGATGACCGTACCGTACGGACCTTTTGGCAGCGGATTGGTTAACTGCGCCACGTCTTTCACGTCAAAGGTGATCAAATCAGCGATACCCGCACGGCGGGCGTTACTGCGTGCCCGCTCAATCACGCGGGCATCGTTATCTGAACCATAAAAATGGGAACCATAATCCGCCAGGCCCTTGCGCGCGCGAACCTGTGCTTCGGCTTTAACCTCTTTCCAGACCGCGTCATCGTGCTGTGCCCAGCCGCTAAAGCCCCAGTGACCTCGGTGTAAGCCGGGTGCACGATCGGTAGCGAGCATGGCTGCTTCAATCAGCAAGGTACCGGATCCGCACATCGGATCGATCAGTGGCGTACCCGTTTGCCAGCCGGAACGCATAACGATCGCAGCGGCCAGGTTTTCCTTAATGGGTGCCAGACCCGCGCGATCGCGATAGCCGCGCTGATGCAGACCTTCACCGCACAAGTCCAGCGAGATATGAGCGGTCTCTTTATTCAACCACACGTTAATGCGCAGGTCAGGGTTTTCCCGATCCACATTTGGACGCTCAAGATTTTTACGCGTGAAACTGTCAACAATGGCATCTTTTACTTTCAACGCGCCGTACTGGCTGTTGCGGATTTCGTCGTTTAGCCCGCTGAAATGCACAGCAAAGGTCGCACCAGGTGCGAAGATCTCTGTCCAGTCAATAGCTTGCACGCCAAGATACAGGTCTAGATCGCTGTAGACTTTACATGCGCCTAGCGGCAGCATGATGCGTGAGGCCAGACGACTCCACATCAGGCTCTGGTAAATAAGCCGCGTGTCGCCCTCAAAATGGACACCACCCTGAACCACCTGACACTCAAGCGCGCCCAGGCCTTCCAGTTCAGTTTTTAACAGCTCTTCCAGCCCACGGGCCGTACTGGCAAACAGAGAATTCATATCGTCACTTATTACTCTTAGAAAATTGCTGCGCATTATAGCTAATATGACGTGTATGTCATAAAGTTGAAGGCTTATTTTCAAACGTTCGAGGGCAGGAACAGTGGCGACGTTATCCAGGCTTTTTATTCATCCGGTTAAATCAATGCGTGGCATCGGCCTGACCCACGCGCTTGCGGACGTCAGCGGCTTTGCCTTTGATCGCATTTTCATGGTCACAGAACCGGACGGAACCTTTATTACGGCGCGTCAGTTCCCGCAGATGGTCCGCTTCACCCCTGCTCCTTTACACGACGGTCTGCACCTGACCGCACCCGATAATTCCAGCGCGGTGGTGCGCTTCAGTGATTTTTCTGCGGTGGATGCCCCGACGGAAGTGTGGGGCAATCATTTCACGGCACGCGTGGCACCGGAGGAGGTGAATCGCTGGCTCAGCGGATTCTTCTCCCGCGAGGTGCAACTACGTTGGGTTGGACCCGAACTGACCCGCCGCGTTAAACGCTTTGATGCCGTTCCTCTCTCTTTCGCCGACGGTTTTCCGTTCCTGCTTACTACTGAAGCCTCATTGCGCGATCTGCAGAACCGCTGCAAGGCCAGCGTAAAAATGGAACAATTCAGGCCAAACCTGGTGGTAACGGATACGCAGCCCTGGGAAGAGGACAACTGGAAAGTCATACGTATTGGCAGCGTCATTTTCGATGTGGTCAAGCCGTGCAGCCGCTGTATTTTCACGACTATCAGCCCGGAAAAAGGGCAAAAACACCCGTCTGGCGAGCCGCTTAGCACGCTGCAATCTTTCCGCACCGCCCAGGATAACGGCGACGTCGATTTTGGACAAAACCTTATTCCGCGCAGCAGCGGCGTCGTGCGTGTGGGAGATGAAGTAGAAGTCCTCAGCACCGGGCCAGCCAGAGTGTATGGTGCCGGGGAAGAAGACGCGCGCGTGGATGTCGAGACCCCACCGGCTTTAACCATCGATATTGAATGGCAAGGTCAATCTCTTCGCGGCAACAATCAGCAGATTTTACTCGAGCAACTGGAACAAGCGGGCATTCGCGTGCCTTATTCCTGTCGGGCGGGAATATGCGGAAGCTGTCGCATCTCGCTTGTGGAGGGTGAAGTGAGTGCGCTGAAAAAATCAGCTATTGGGGAAGATGGAACGATACTGAGCTGTAGCTGCGTGCCAAAAACGTCGTTACGGCTTGCGCCTAAACCGCCTGTTCAAGGCTAAAGGCATCAACGCGCAGCTGGGGTTTCAACCGATCGTTCATCACCTTAATGGCGTCCCCTAACTGCATGGCTCGCCCGGCAATCATCACGCCTGGCTGAGCCAGCAGGCACAGCGCGGCGTTTTCACCCGGCTCCACCACCAGCAAACTCACCTCTTCGGCGGTATCGCTCAGGCTAACGCAGGCAGCATCACCCGTGGCGGGCATCCAGTCCTGACCGTGGGCCAGAAAATGCCAGCTTTTAGGCATTTGCGGCTTCAGGAAGCGAATCGCCACCAGGGCATTCAATACCAGTTCGGCACGTTGTTCTTTAGTCAGGTTTAGATCGCGGCATTTCTCCTCAAAGGAGAAATAGAGTGCGGCATCATCCACACAAAAGCCTGAAGGAGCAAAAGCATCCGGGGTCAGCATTCGGCGAGCAAAACGCGAACGAAACAACATACCATTGGCTAAATCGAGCATCATACGATCGTGCTCTTCGCAATAATACCAATGCCAGTTATCGTCAGGTTTAATTCGCATGTTCCTCTCCCATCCCCTCAACATCCTGTTCTAAAAATGTCCTGTTTACCGCTTCGTTTATAACACCATTAATAAAAGACCATAATGTTTAAATAAGCAACAGTGACGGAATATAAAACAACCAGGGCCGGAAATAAAGCCCTGGTTGTCTGAATGAGGAAAAAGATTAGATATGATTAACGATTTCTTTAATCAGCTGTGGGCCTTTAAAAATAAAACCAGAATAAATTTGAACCAGCGAGGCTCCGGCCGCCATCTTCTCACGCGCGGCGATCACAGAATCAATCCCGCCGACACCGATAATCGGCAAGCGTCCGTTTAATTCTGCCGATAAAGCCCGGATAATTTCAGTACTTTTTAATTGCACCGGACGACCGCTTAATCCACCCGTTTCGTCACAATTTTTCATTCCCTGAACGAGAGAGCGATCCAGCGTGGTATTGGTCGCAATCACCCCATCAATATTATGGCGCACTAAACTATCAGCCACCTGGATCAATTCCTCCACGGAAAGATCCGGGGCGATCTTCACTGCGACCGGAACATATTTATGGTGGATCGCCTGGAGTTCACTCTGCTTATTTTTAATGGCACTGAGCAGATCGTCAAGGGCCTCGCCATATTGCAGCGTACGCAAACCAGGGGTATTAGGTGAGGAGATATTGATGGCTATATACCCGGCATAAGCGTAGGTTTTTTCCATACAAATCAGATAGTCATCTTTTCCCTGCTCTACAGGGGTATCTTTATTCTTACCGATATTAATCCCCAGGACGCCGTTGAAATGGGCTTTTTTGACGTTCTCAACGAGGTTGTCTACACCGTGGTTATTAAAGCCCATGCGGTTGATCAATCCTTCGGCTTCCACCAGGCGGAACAGTCGCGGTTTGTCATTGCCTGATTGCGGTCGTGGCGTGACGGTACCGACTTCAATGGATCCAAAACCCATCGCCCCCAGCGCATCTATGCACTCACCATTTTTATCCAGACCCGCCGCAAGGCCAAGGGGATTCTTGAACGTCAGCCCCATACATTGAACGGGTTTATCCATGACTTTCTGTCGCACTAAGGCTTCAAGCGGTGTGCCTGTAATACGACGCAATTGCTGGAATGTGACTTCATGGGCGCGCTCGGGATCGAGCTGAAAAAGGGCTTTACGAACGAAGGGGTAATACATGAACTCTCCTGGATTCCGGTGGGCAAACCGGGTGGGGATTATCTGCGATCCTGTCCGGAAAGGGAATTGACCTGCGGCAAAAAAACGGCTTAAAACGCAATCGTTTTCCTTTCTGCTGTTTTCTTATGCAATTTCCAGCAATTTAATTTCAGATAAATCATTTAGTGGAATAAAGCTGCAGTGTCACACTTCTTAAAATTGTTATGAATGTTAGATAAAAGCAAACAAACGGTTATAAGGAGAATCCATGCGCGTCATTACATTGGCCGGCAGTCCCCGTTTCCCTTCTCGTTCCAGCGCTCTGCTGGAGTATGCCCGCGATCGTCTGACTTCGCTGGATATTGATGTCTGTCACTGGCACTTGCATAACTTCGAGCCAGAGGATCTACTTTACGCCCGTTTTGATAGCCCGGCGCTGAAAACGCTCATTGAACAACTTAACGAAGCAGACGGCCTGATCGTGGCGACACCGGTATATAAAGCCTCTTTTTCAGGCGCCCTCAAAACGTTGCTTGATTTACTGCCTGAACGTGCACTGGAACAAAAAGTGGTTCTGCCGCTTGCGACGGGCGGGACAGTAGCACATTTGCTGGCGGTGGATTATGCCCTGAAGCCTGTTCTGAGTGCCCTGAAGGCGCAAGAAATTCTGCACGGCGTCTTTGCCGACGACTCACAGGTGATCGATTACCAGCATAAACCCCAGTTCACGCCGAACTTACAGCACCGCCTTGATACCGCGCTGGAGACCTTCTGGCAGGCGTTACACCGCCGTGATGTTCAGGTGCCCGTGCTGAGCCAGTTGAAAGGAGTCGCCCATGTTTAATGCTCTCTGGCGTCTGAGTTTAACCGGATTGTTGATGGTGTCTGTTTTCGCGCAGGCCGCCGGGTCCACGCCGGAATCCCTGCGTATTGGCTATCAAAAAGGGAGCGTGAGCATGGTTCTGGCCAAAAGCCACGGATTACTGGAAAAGCGCTACCCCGGCACACGTTTTTCGTGGGTTGAGTTTCCTGCAGGTCCGCAAATGCTGGAGGCACTTAATGTCGGGAGTATCGATCTCGGCAGTACCGGGGATATTCCGCCAATATTTGCCCAGGCGGCAGGCGCCGATCTGCTCTATGTTGGCGTCGAACCGCCCAAACCGAAAGCGGAAGTCATTCTGGTCCCGGAAAACAGTTCGATAAAAAGTGTGGCTGATCTGAAAGGACATAAGGTGGCATTCCAGAAAGGGTCCAGTTCTCACAACCTGCTGCTGCGTGCCCTACAGCAGGCGGGACTGACCTTCAACGATATTCAGCCCATTTTCTTAACGCCAGCGGATGCGCGCGCGGCTTTCCAGCAGGGTAATGTCGACGCCTGGGCTATCTGGGATCCGTACTACTCTGCCGCTCTGCTTCAGGGTGGCGTCCGGGTACTGAAAGATGGCGAAACGCTAAAACAAACAGGCTCCTTCTACCTGGCCTCTCGCCCCTACGCCGAGAAAAACGGCCCGTTCATTCAGGGGGTGCTTAACGTCTTTAGCGAGGCGGATGCCCTGACGCAAAGCAAGCGTCAGGAAAGCATCAGCCTGCTGGCCAAAACGATGGGCCTGCCGGAACCGGTCATTGCCAGCTATCTGGATCATCGTCCTCCTACCACGATTCGCGCGGTGGATGCGACCACTGCGGCCCTGCAACAGCAAACCGCTGACCTCTTTTACGAAAATCGTCTTCTGCCGAAAAAGATCGCTATTGCCGATCGTATCTGGCACCCCTCTGAAAAAGAAGGAACCCAATAATGAGTCTGAATATGTTCTGGTTTTTACCTACCCACGGTGACGGGCACTATCTGGGAACGGAAGAGAACGCCCGCCCGGTGGATTATGGCTACCTGCAGCAAATTGCGCAGGCGGCAGACAGAATTGGCTTTACCGGTGTGTTGATCCCAACCGGACGATCGTGTGAAGACGCCTGGCTTGTCGCCGCCTCGATGATCCCGGTCACGCAGCGGCTGAAGTTCCTGGTGGCGCTCAGGCCGAGCGTCGTGTCCCCTACCGTGGCCGCTCGTCAGGCCGCCACGCTCGACCGGCTGTCAAATGGTCGTGCACTGTTCAACCTGGTGACCGGCAGCGACCCTGAGGAGCTGGCTGGCGATGGCGTATTCCTCGATCACACGGAACGCTATGAAGCTTCGGCGGAGTTTACGCGAGTGTGGCGTCGGCTTCTTGAGGGAGAGACCGTGACCTTTGAGGGCAAACATGTTCATGTCCGGGAGGCAAAACTTCTTTTCGCGCCCATCCAGCAGCCTCGCCCCCCACTCTATTTTGGCGGGTCGTCCGATGTTGCACAGGAGCTGGCGGCAGAACAGGTCGATCTTTATCTGACCTGGGGTGAACCGCCCGAGCAGGTGAAAGAGAAGATTGATCAGGTTCGCGCCAGAGCCGCCGCGCGTGGTCGCACGGTTCGTTTTGGCATTCGTCTTCACGTTATCGTGCGCGAAACCAACGACGAAGCATGGCGGGCGGCCGACCGTCTGATCTCCCATCTGGATGATGAGACGATTGCTAAAGCGCAGGCGGCCTTTGCGCGGACCGATTCCGTCGGACAACATCGCATGGCCTCGCTGCATAACGGCCAGCGCGAAAAACTGGAGATAAGCCCTAATTTATGGGCGGGCGTCGGCCTGGTGCGCGGCGGCGCGGGAACGGCACTGGTGGGCGACGGTCCGACGGTGGCAGCGCGTATCAATGAATACGCTGACCTCGGAATCGACAGTTTTATCCTTTCCGGTTATCCGCATCTGGAAGAGGCCTACAAGGTTGGCGAACTGTTATTCCCGCATCTGGATGTCGCCATCCCTGAGGTTCCACAGCCACGTCCTTTATCAACGCAGGGTGAAGCGGTGGCAAACACGTTTATTCCCCGCAAACGTGCGCAAAGCTAGCGAGGCGAACATGGCTAACCCTTCACAAAAATGGTTAATACGCATCGCCCCCTGGCTGCTGCCGGCGGGTATTGTGATTGTCTGGCAAATCGCCTCCTCGGTGGGCTGGCTGTCGAGCCGAATTTTACCCTCTCCGGAGGGCGTCGTGGAGGCCTTCTGGTCGCTCAGCGTGAGCGGTGAACTCTGGCAGCATCTGGCGATCAGTTCGTGGCGAGCGGCGATTGGATTTTCCATTGGAGGAAGCCTCGGCCTGGCTCTGGGGCTCATCAGCGGACTCTCCCGCTGGGGGGAACGTCTGCTGGATACCTCGATTCAGATGCTGCGAAACGTGCCGCACCTGGCGCTGATCCCGCTGGTGATTCTATGGTTTGGTATTGATGAGAGTGCCAAGATTTTTCTCGTCGCCCTGGGGACCCTGTTCCCGATTTACATCAATACCTGGCATGGCATCCGCAACATCGATCGTGGTCTGGTTGAGATGGCGCGCAGCTATGGTTTATCCGGTTTTGCACTCTTTATCCACGTCATTCTTCCGGGCGCCCTGCCTTCCATTATGGTGGGTGTGCGCTTCGCGCTGGGTCTGATGTGGCTGACACTCATCGTCGCGGAGACCATTTCCGCTAACGCCGGTATCGGTTATCTGGCGATGAATGCCCGCGAATTCCTGCAAACCGATGTGGTGGTGGTGGCCATCATTCTTTACGCCCTGCTCGGCAAGCTCGCCGACGTCAGCGCTCAGTGGCTTGAACGTCGATGGCTACGCTGGAATCCGGCTTACTCCCTTAAGGAGGCAAACGCATGAATACTGCCCGACTCACTCAGGGTACCCCCCTGTTAGTCAGTGGTGTGACGAAACGCTACGGCGAAAACACCATTCTTAACGCGCTGGATCTGCATATTCCCGCCGGACAATTTGTGGCTGTTGTGGGTCGCAGCGGCGGCGGTAAAAGCACCTTGCTGCGTCTTTTAGCCGGCCTGGAGACGCCAGACGGCGGTGAGATTCTGGCGGGGACAACCCCTCTGGCCAATATTCAGGACGATACCCGCATGATGTTTCAGGACGCGCGCCTCCTGCCCTGGAAGACCGTTATTGAAAACGTGGGATTGGGGTTAACCGGCCCGTGGCGGGATGAAGCACGTCAGGCGCTGGCCGCCGTCGGGCTTGAAAATCGCGCCGGGGAGTGGCCTGCTGCGCTTTCTGGCGGGCAAAAACAGCGTGTCGCGCTGGCGCGGGCACTGATTCATCGTCCGGGGTTGTTATTACTCGACGAACCCCTCGGGGCACTTGATGCACTGACGCGCATTGAGATGCAGGATTTGATTGAGTCTCTCTGGCAGACGCACGGCTTTACGGTGCTGTTGGTGACGCATGACGTCAGCGAAGCCGTCGCCATGGCCGATCGCGTGTTGCTTATAGAAGAAGGAAAAATCGGTCTGGATTTGAGCGTGGACATCCCGCGCCCGCGCCGCGTGGGGTCAGCAAGACTGGCGGAGTTGGAGGCGGAAGTGTTGGATCGGGTGATGAAGCGCGGGGTGAATGAGCGGACGTTGATTACGGCTAATGCCTGATGCCCTCACCCCGGCCCTCTCCCACAGGGAGAGGGAGAAAACCATATGTAGGCCCGGTAAGCGCAGCGCCACCGGGCAATTTTTTTACGCTAACGCTTTAGCAATCTTCTCGTACAGATCGCCAGAGAGGTTTTCCAGCCCTTTGAGTTGCTCAAGCGCCGCACGCATTTTTTCCTGGCGCTTCGCGTCGTAACGCTTCAGGCGAATCAGCGGCTCAATGAGACGTGACGCGACCTGCGGGTTACGGCTGTTCAGCTCGGTGAGCATTTCGACCATAAACTGATAACCGCTTCCGTCTTCCGCGTGGAAAGCCGCCGGGTTACTGCTGGCGAAGGCCCCAATGAGAGAACGCACGCGGTTAGGGTTGCTCATGGTGAACGAGCGGTGATTCAGCAAACGGCGCACGTTGCTCAGCGCATCCGCAGCCGGACTGGTAGATTGCAGGATAAACCACTTATCCATCACCAGGCCGTCCTGATGCCACTTATCATCGTACTCCTGCATCAGCGCATCGCGGCACGGCAGTTCAGCTGCCACGCTTGCGGCCAGAGCAGCCAGCGCATCCGTCATGTTATCGGCCTGATGATACTGTTCGCTGACCAGACGATCGGCCAGTTTCACGTCACCGTATGCCAGATAGCGCAGACAGGTATTGCGCAGAGAGCGTTTACCGATATCCGCATGTTCAACGCGATACTCATCAAGCTTATTGACGTTATAAATCACCAGGAACTCGTCGGCCAGCTCGGTGGCCAGCGTCCGGGTAAGCGCTTCACGTACGGCGACGATGGCGATTGGATCGATGATCTCAAAGAGCTCAGCAATCTCACTGGCGGAAGGCAGCGTTAAAATTTCTGCGGCAAGGGCCGGATCAATCTTCTCATCCAGCAGGATGGCGCGGAAAGCATCAGCCACGTGGACAGGCAGAGAGAGCGGTTGCCCCTGCTGATGACGGTTGACATTAATCTTGATGTAATTCGCCAGCAGGCTTTGTGCGGCGTCCCAGCGAGAGAAATCATTGCGGGCGTGGCGCATCAGGAAGGTGAGTTGTTGATCGCTCCACTTATACTCCAGCTTAACAGGCGCAGAGAATTCGCACAGCAATGCCGGCACCGGCTGGAAGTAGACGTTATCAAAGATAAAGGTCTGTTCCGGCTGCGTCACATTCAGCACGTGATGCACCGGATGACCGCCTTTTTGCAGCGGAATAACCTTGCCTTCGTTATCATACAGCTCAATGCTGAACGGAATATGCAGCGGGTGTTTCTCGGTCTGCTCCGCCGTTGGCGGCGTGCGCTGGCTGATGGTGAGCGTGTACTGCTCCGTTTCCGGATTGTAGTCATCCTTAACGGTAACAATCGGCGTACCGGCCTGGCTGTACCAGCGGCGGAAATGCGACAGATCGACATTCGACGCATCTTCCATTGCCTGCACAAAATCGTCGCAGGTGGCGGCGCTGCCGTCATGACGCTCAAAATAGAGCTGCATCCCTTTCTGGAAGTTCTCTTCGCCCAGCAAGGTATGGATCATGCGAATGATTTCAGCACCCTTCTCGTACACCGTCAGGGTGTAAAAGTTATTCATCTCGATGACTTTATCCGGACGAATCGGATGCGCCATTGGGCTGGCATCTTCTGCAAACTGCAGACCGCGCATGGTGCGCACGTTGCTGATGCGGTTAACCGCACGCGAACCTAAATCGGAGCTAAATTCCTGATCGCGGAAAACGGTTAAGCCCTCTTTCAGGCTCAGCTGGAACCAGTCGCGGCAGGTCACGCGGTTGCCGGTCCAGTTATGGAAATATTCATGACCGATGACGCGTTCGATATCGAGATAATCTTTATCGGTAGCCGTATCGGTACGGGCAAGCACATATTTAGAGTTAAAGACGTTCAGGCCTTTGTTCTCCATGGCGCCCATATTGAAGAAGTCGACCGCCACAATCATATAGATGTCGAGATCGTATTCGAGGCCGAAACGTTCTTCATCCCATTTCATCGAGTTAATGAGCGACGTCATTGCCCACGGCGCGCGATCCAGGTTGCCACGGTCTACGAACAACTCCAGAGCAACGTCCCGGCCGGAACGGGTTTTAAAGGTGTCGCGCAGGACGTCAAAGTCGCCGGCAACCAGTGCGAACAGATAGCACGGTTTCGGGAACGGATCCTGCCATTGCACCCAGTGACGACCCTGGTCCAGTTCCCCCTCGCCAACGCGGTTGCCGTTCGACAGCAGGAAAGGATATTTGGTTTTATCGGCAATAATTTTTGTGGTGAAGCGCGCCAGAACATCCGGGCGATCCAGATACCAGGTAATATGGCGGAAGCCTTCGGCTTCACACTGGGTGCACAGCGCTTCTCCGGACTGGTAAAGACCTTCCAGCGCGGTGTTCGCAGACGGGCTGATTTCAGTCACGATGCGCAGAGTAAAACGCTCCGGCAGGTTATCGATCACCAGCTGGTTATCTTCTTCTTTATAGTCAGACCAGGCTTCACCATTGACGTGTAAGGAAACCAGCGTCAGGTCTTCACCATCGAGGCGCAGCGGCACGGCGCTTGCGCTCTGGCGCGAGACCTGGCTTTCGGCCGTGACGACGGTTTTAGTGGCATCCAGGTCAAAAGTCAGATCGATATCGCTAATCAGGTAATCCGGCGCACGGTAGTCGTGGCGGTATTTGGCTTGAGGCTGTTGTGTCATAGAAAACCTTATGCATCGTTTGTCGAATATCGAATCCAGTCTATTCCTGTTGTGTAGATCGCGCTACGCAGAATCTTCATCTTTTCAGCTACAAACACCCTTTTTGCTACATTTGTATAACACGGGGCACGAAATGCGCTCGACCCTGACAACGCCTTATGTTGTGATCGGGGTTCAATAAATCGCTAAACAAGGTATACTCCAGCGGTTTCAATAGTTGTTTATTGTACTAAACGCTCCCGTGAGAGGATGCTACTGCGCACCTATGACTCAATTCGCTTCTCCTGTTCTGCATACGTTGTTGGATACCGATGCGTATAAACTCCATATGCAGCAAGCCGTTTATCACCATTACTATGACGTGCAGGTAGCGGCTGAGTTCCGTTGCCGTGGTGACGACCTGCTCGGCATCTATGCCGACGCCATCCGCGAACAGGTCGATGCCATGCAGCATCTGATGTTGCAGGACGACGAATACCAGTGGCTTTCCGGCCTCCCCTTCTTTAAAGCTGACTATCTGAACTGGCTGCGCGACTTCCGCTATAAGCCTGAACAGGTGACCGTCACAAACGACAATGGCAAGCTTAACATTCGCCTGGCCGGACCGTGGCGCGAAGTGATCATGTGGGAAGTTCCGCTTCTGGCGGTGATTAGCGAGCTGGTTCACCGCTACCGTTCTGCCGAAGCAGGCGTCGGGCAGGCCCTTGCCACGCTTGAAAATAAGCTCCTTGATTTTTCGCGGATGACCCAGGACCTTGACATGTCCCGCTTCCGCCTGATGGATTTTGGTACCCGTCGTCGTTTCTCCCGCGATGTTCAGCATGCCATCGTCGAACGGCTCCAGCAGGAGCCCTGGTTCGTGGGAACCAGCAACTACGATCTGGCGCGCCGTCTTAACCTGACGCCAATGGGAACCCAGGCGCATGAATGGTTCCAGGCGCATCAGCAAATCAGTCCCGATCTGGCCACCAGCCAGCGGGCAGCGCTGGCTGCATGGCTGGACGAATATCCCGACAAGCTCGGTATTGCTCTGACCGACTGCATCACCATGGATGCTTTTCTGCGTGACTTCGGGCCTGAGTTTGCTCAACGCTATCAGGGGCTACGCCACGACTCCGGGGATCCGGTTGAATGGGGTGAAAAAGCCATCGCCCATTACCAAAAACTGGGTATCGATCCGTTGACAAAGGTGTTGGTCTTTTCCGATAACCTGGATTTGCCGAAAGCCATCGATCTCTATCGGCATTTCTCGTCCCGCGTCAATCTAAGCTTTGGCATCGGTACCCGTTTGACCTGTGATATTCCCCAGGTCAAACCGCTGAATATCGTCATCAAACTGGTGGAATGTAACGGCAAGCCGGTCGCGAAACTGTCCGACAGTCCAGGGAAAACCATTTGTCATGACAAAGCGTTTGTTCGCGCCCTGCGAAAAGCGTTCGATCTGCCGCAGGTTAAAAAAGCCAGTTAATCGCCTTTGGGAGCCTTACCGGCTCCCCTCTCCTTATTTATTTCCGATTTCTTCTCTTCAGATTGCGAAATCTGCTTGTCTGATGGCGGATGCCAGGTAACATAGATATCCCCCCTATAAGGGCGGACAAGTATTTATTTTTTCCGACTATTAACAGAGAGAATATTATGAGCGTTGTGCCTGTAGCCGACGTACTCCAGGGCCGTGTCGCCGTTGACCAAGAAGTCACCGTGCGCGGATGGGTGCGTACTCGCCGAGATTCTAAAGCTGGCATCTCCTTCCTTGCCGTCTATGACGGTTCCTGCTTTGATCCTGTACAGGCCGTCATTAATAATTCTCTGCCCAATTACAATGACGATGTTCTGCACCTGACAACGGGTTGCTCCGTTATCGTCACCGGGGTGGTTGTGGCTTCTCCGGGCCAGGGTCAGAGTTTCGAAATTCAGGCATCTGCCATCGAAGTGACCGGCTGGGTTGAAGATCCGGATACCTATCCGATGGCGGCAAAGCGTCACAGTATTGAATATCTGCGTGAAGTTGCCCACCTGCGCCCGCGCACTAACCTGATTGGTGCCGTAGCACGCGTGCGTCATACGCTGGCGCAAGCGCTGCATCGCTTCTTTGATGAACAGGGTTATTTCTGGGTCTCGACTCCACTGATCACGGCTTCCGATACAGAAGGCGCCGGCGAAATGTTCCGCGTCTCGACGCTGGATATGGAAAACCTGCCGCGCACGCCGGAAGGCAAAGTGGATTATGATAAAGACTTCTTCGGTAAAGAGGCCTTCCTGACGGTTTCTGGCCAGCTCAACGGTGAAACATACGCCTGCGCGCTGTCCAAAATCTACACCTTCGGTCCTACTTTCCGTGCAGAAAACTCCAATACCAGCCGCCATCTGGCTGAATTCTGGATGCTGGAGCCGGAAGTGGCCTTTGCTGACCTTAACGACGTGGCAGGCCTGGCTGAAGCCATGCTGAAGTATGTCTTTAAAGCGGTTCTTGAAGAACGTGCGGACGACATGAAATTCTTCGCCGAGCGCGTCGATAGCGATGCGGTTGCCCGTCTTGAGCGCTTCGTTTCGGCTGATTTCGCCCAGGTGGATTACACCGATGCGGTCGCTATTCTTGAAAAATGCGGCGAGACGTTCGAGAACCCGGTTTACTGGGGCGTGGACCTCTCTTCCGAGCATGAGCGCTACCTGGCAGAGAAACATTTCAAAGCACCTGTTGTCGTTAAAAACTACCCGAAAGACATTAAGGCCTTCTATATGCGCCTTAATGAAGATGGTAAAACCGTGGCAGCCATGGACGTTCTGGCGCCTGGCATCGGTGAAATTATCGGTGGTTCTCAGCGTGAAGAGCGTCTGGATGTGCTGGACGCCCGTATGGTTGAGATGGGCCTGAATCCGGCGGATTACAGCTGGTACCGCGACTTGCGTCGTTATGGCACCGTGCCGCACTCCGGCTTTGGTCTCGGTTTTGAACGTTTAATTGCGTATGTTACGGGCGTTCAGAACGTACGTGATGTTATCGCCTTCCCGCGTACGCCACGTAACGCCAGCTTCTGATTCAGTTTCAATCATAATGGCCAGCCTTTGCTGGCCATTATTTTATTCTGCACTGTCAGTTTTTGTCAGTCGAAAGTCAGCATTTTTAAAGTGCAACCCCGTAAGATCGCCTACCTGTTACGTTTTATTTCCACGAAATATCTGTGAACAAAAAATAAGCCGTATATTTATTGCGTGTAATCCTTTTCTCATGCATTAGCACAAATTTCAACCAATCACACAACCATCCAGACGTCTATACTAGCTATCAGGAAAAAACAATTCCTTTAACATCCCTCGATACAAAAACCCTATATCAAGATTAAATATAAGCAATTCATATATATAGGAATGGATTTCTGTTTTAAAAGCGCAATCAGTTCTGAAATTTGAGGTGGTTCACAAAGTTCCAGAAAATACATAAATTCTTACACATTATTTCATAATGTTACTGAATCTTTATGTTTGTAGCACTTTCAGGCTAGCGAAACCGCTATATGAATGGAAAGATGCCTGTCAGATACATAAAGACACCAAACTCTCATCAATAGTTCCGGAAATATTTATTGACAGAATTTATTGACGGCAGTGGCGAGTGTCATAAAAAAACCAATGAGGGTAATAAATAATGATGAAGCGCAATATCCTGGCAGTGGTTATCCCTGCCCTGCTGGTAGCCGGTGCAGCAAACGCTGCAGAAATCTATAACAAAAACGGCAACAAACTGGACTTCTACGGTAAAGCTGTAGGCGAACACATTTGGACCACCAATGGTGACACCAGCAACGAAGACACCACCTATGCCCGTATCGGCTTCAAAGGTGAAACCCAGATCAATGACCAGATCACTGGTTACGGTCACTGGGAATACAACATGGACGCCTCCAACGCTGAAGGCTCTCAGGGTACTAAAACCCGTCTGGCATTCGCTGGTCTGAACTTTGGCGATGCAGGTTCTCTGGATTATGGTCGTAACTACGGCGCCATCTATGACGCAGCAGCTTATACCGATATGCTGGTTGAATGGGGCGGCGATGCATGGGTTGCAACTGACAACTTCATGAACGGTCGTGCTTCTGGCTTGCTGACTTACCGTAACAGCAACTTCTTTGGTCTGGTTGATGGTCTGAGCTTCGCTCTCCAGTACCAGGGCAAAAACGATCGCAGCAACGCAGTTTCTGCTACCTACACTGACGACGGCCAGCTGATCAACATCGGTCGCGGCGGTAACGGCGCTAAAGGTAACGGCGACGGCTTCAGCTCATCCGTTCAGTATGAATTCGGCGAAGGCTTCGCACTGGCAGCGGGTTATGAAACGGCTGACCGTACCAACGAGCAGGTTGCAGCAGGGACTTCAACTGCATGGGCAAGTGCTGGCGGCGAGCGTGCAGAAGCATGGTCTACTGCAGCTAAATACGATGCGAACAATATCTATGCTGCGGTTCAGTACGCTGAAACCACTAACATGACCCGTGAAGCTGACAACAACTTCGCAAACAAAACTCAGAACATCGAAGCCGTGGTTCAGTACCAGTTCGACTTCGGCCTGCGTCCATCCGTGGGTTACGTGCAGTCTAAAGGTAAAGACCTGAAATCACGCGGCACCTTTGGCGGTGGCGATGCTGACCTGGTGAAATATGTAGAAGTGGGTACCTGGTACTATTTCAACAAAAACATGAACGTGTATGCTGCATACAAATTCAACCTGCTGGACGACAACTCTTACTCTGAATCTGCAGGTCTGGCCACTGACGACCAGGCAGCAGTGGGTATCGTTTACCAGTTCTAAACCCTCCTCTGTTATATGCTTAAGAAACAGGGCTTCGGCCCTGTTTTTTTTCGTCTGCAGGTCATTTACGGCAAGTTTTGAAAAGACGCACGCTTTTTGTCGCAAACGGTTGGCATTTTGTAAATCTCCCGTTAACCTGATAGCGGATTTCACTTCTGTAATCACAATGGAACTTCGTCATGTTTGAGAACATTACCGCCGCTCCTGCCGACCCCATTCTGGGCCTGGCCGATCTGTTTCGTGCCGATGACCGCCCTGGAAAAATCAACCTGGGTATTGGTGTCTATAAAGATGAAACCGGCAAAACACCGGTTCTGACCAGCGTAAAAAAAGCTGAGCAGTATCTGCTGGAAAACGAAACCACCAAAAACTACCTCGGTATTGATGGTATCCCTGAATTTGGTCACTGCACGCAGGAATTGCTGTTCGGAAAAGGGAGCGCGATCGTAAGCGATAAGCGTGCCCGTACGGCGCAAACGCCTGGCGGTACCGGCGCGCTTCGCGTCGCGGCGGATTTCCTTGCAAAAAACACCTCTGTTAAGCGTGTTTGGGTGAGCAACCCAAGCTGGCCTAACCATAAAAGCGTCTTCAATTCAGCGGGTCTTGAAGTCCGTGAATATACCTATTACGACGCCGCGAACCACTCGCTGGATTTCGAAGGCTTGCTGGCCAGCCTGAACGAAGCGCAGGCGGGCGATGTGGTTCTGTTCCACGGTTGCTGCCATAACCCAACCGGGATCGACCCGACGCTTGACCAGTGGCAGCAACTGGCGAAACTGTCGGTTGAAAAAGGCTGGTTGCCGCTGTTTGACTTCGCCTATCAGGGCTTTGCCCGGGGTCTGGAAGAAGACGCCGAAGGTCTGCGTGCCTTTGCCGCCGTTCATCAGGAACTGATTGTTGCCAGCTCCTATTCCAAGAACTTTGGTCTGTATAACGAGCGTGTAGGTGCCTGTACGCTGGTGGCTGCTGATGCACAAACCGTAGACCGCGCCTTCAGCCAGATGAAATCAGTGATCCGCGCCAACTACTCTAACCCACCTGCACACGGGGCCTCTGTCGTTGCCACAATCCTCAGCAACGATGCGCTGCGCGCGATCTGGGAACAAGAGTTGAACGATATGCGTCAGCGCATTCAGCGCATGCGTCTGCTGTTTGTGAATACGCTGGCTGAGAAAGGTGCCGATCGTGACTTCAGCTTTATTATCAAGCAGAACGGCATGTTCTCATTCAGTGGCCTGACGAAAGAACAAGTTCTGCGTCTGCGTGAAGAGTTCGGTGTGTATGCCGTCGCTTCTGGTCGCGTGAATGTGGCCGGGATGACGCCAGACAATATGGCACCATTGTGTGAAGCCATCGTCGCGGTACTGTAATCGTGACACATTAGGCCTGACCTGACCCACAAAAAAGCCTGCATTATGCAGGCTTTTTTATTATGCTCATTTTACCAGACAGGCATTTCATCCTGCAGGAAAGGATTATGCAAGCGCTCGTACCCGAGCGTCGACATGGGTCCATGTCCTGGAATAAACGTCACATCATCACCTAACGGCAACAGCTTCTGTTTAATCGACTGAATCAGCTGTCCATGGTCACCACGTGGGAAGTCGCTACGTCCAACGCCACCTTTAAAAATCACGTCGCCAGAGACCAGCAGTCGTGACTCATTATCAAAGAAGACGATATGGCCCGGCGTATGTCCGGGGCAATGCAGCACGCTTAACGTCACGTTACCGACCTTAACGCTCTCCCCTTCGTTCAGCCAACGATCGGGCGTCAGAGGTTGACACTCATCGAGACCAAACATGCGGCTCTGGGCGGGTAACCCTTGCAGCCAGAACTCATCTTCTTTTTCCGGGCCCACAACCGGCACACCATAATGCTGCGCCAGCTCTGCCGCTGCCCCCACATGATCAAGATGACCATGGGTCAGCAAAATCTGCATCAACGTCACGCCAGACGCTGCGACTTCCTGCTTGATTTTCTCGGCGTCTCCGCCGGGATCGACAAGCGCGGCCAGTTTGGTTTGTTCACACCAGATTAAGGAACAATTCTGGGAGAATGCGGTAACCGGAATAATACGATAGTTCATACTGCTCCTGTGTTTTGTTATTACCAGTGCCTGGCTGGCCCGGTATCAATATGCACAAAGTTGCTACGTGGGTAATATCCTACACCACCTGCGCGCATAGATAACGCGGCTTTGCGAATATTGGCTAACGAAACGCCTTCAATATGAAAATCCATCGCCTGTCCTTTGGTGTGATAGCTTTTTTTGGCTACCCCACGGCTATGGGCACGCAGTTCATTATTGGTATCCAGCGAGCGATAACCCGAAATGAGCTGCACCGGCCTGCGGGTTCCCAGCAGGCCCTGAAGGCGGAAAAGCTGATCGAATAATCCTGGATCAATCGCTTTAATTTTATTTGCACGGAAATCACGGAAAAAGTGATTTAGTTTTGCTAATTCATCCTGAATATAGCCTCTGCCATCGAAGAATTCGGCCTTTAACGTCTCACCCGTATGAAGGTTATTGAGCGTTAAAATACGCGGACGAGGTGTCGAGAGGGTGGCAAATGCTGGCGTCGGCAAGATGGCCGCTGCGCCGAGCGCAACACCACCTAACGCCAGCAGTTTGCGGCGATTAGCGTCAAATTTGTCCATGATAATCAGGTCTACAGGTCAATGAAATCGTAATATGCTTAGCGCACGAAGGGCACCTTAACTGTGAAAACGACGCTCGTCAAGGCGACCAAACCCAGTAAAGACGGGGCTTGTAGCCATATCACCCCGTTTTCACCCTTACTTACGACAATCAATATTCCCGAACTGCTTCATTTACCTGATTAATTGTTCAGCTTTTGGCAAAATTTGTGCGCCAGATCGCGCGGTGAGATCATAATTGTAAATATCTGTACGATATTGGGTGCGACCATCTTCGCCGACAAAGGCGGTCAGGTAGTAAACATTGACCGGTATATTTTGTCGGATATTCACATACCGGGTATTCCCTTCCTTCAGCGCATCAGAGATTCGCGTATCGTTCCAGCCCGCATCGCCCAGGAGCATATTAGCCAGTTCAGAGGCTTTATTAACGCGAACGCAACCTGAACTCAAGGCACGCGCATCTTTCTGGAACAGGTTATGGTTTGGCGTATCGTGCAGATAGATAGCATCCGAACTGGGCATATTGAACTTATAGCGGCCCAGCGAATTATGTGCGCCCGGCGATTGCTGGAAGCGGAAAGGCAGGTTCGACGGCGTGATGGTAGACCAGTCAACCTGATAGGGATCGATAGCCTGAGAGCTGTTCCAGCCCCGCATCACGGTATAATTATGCCGCTCCAGGTACCCTGGATCGTTCCACACTTTCGGCAAAATATCTTTGCGCGCCAGCGTAGGAGGCACGTTCCAGGGCGGGTTAACCACCACGTTATTCAGCGCGCTATTCATCATCGGTGTTTTACGGTCAGGACGCCCGACAATCACGCGGGAGGCTAACACCTGGCTACCGTTCTGATAATAGACCAGCGAATAAGCCGGAATATTCACCATAATCCCGGTCGACAATGTTCCCGGGAGCAGGCGTAAGCGCTGAATATTCAGGGCCAGCACGCCGGCTCGCTGGGCAGGAGAGACATTCAGCCAGTCACGCGTGGACGGGCCAATCACCCCATCTGAACCCAGACCCTGTGTGGCCTGAAACGTTTTAACGGCTGCAACCAGTTCGCGATCGTAGGCTGCAGGTTTGTCGGGAGAGGCGGCTTTTTTCGGCGCAACTGATGGCGCAGAGGGACTCACGACCACACTTTGCGGATCGTCTCCTGGCAGGGCAATCTTCGGCCCGCCTTCCAGCATGCCGGAACGCCGCAATATTTCGCGCAGTGCAGGCACATCACTGCTCCACTGTCCCGGACGGAGCGTAGCGGTACCCTTCATCTGCGGCCAGGGACGGGTATCAGAAACCAGACTCAATAACGACTGATGCAGGGTGGCATACTGCGGATGCGCAGGCGCCAGACTCGCGATAAACCGGGGTAGCGTGCCCTGATCAAGCGCGAGTTGCCACTGGTTAATCACCGATAAAGCAGGCGTCGCCAGCTTGTAAGGTTTTTCACTGTACAGCCAGCGCGTGCCGTTGACCGGAATCCCGGCGACAAATTGTAGATAGCCCATCATGGCATCTGACAGCACCACATCCCGGGCCATACCGGTGACGGCAGGATCGGTTAATAGCTCGACCCATGCGGTAAACTGCGGCTGAAAACCGGCAATCGCCACTTCGGCAAGCTGCTGTTGAAACGCGCGAACGGCATCGCGGTTATCCCACATCGGTTTCATATCCCGCGCGGCATAGAGAAGCGTCAGCAGATTAAGATAGGCGGGCGTATAGCCGGACGGCAGTGTGGACTGCAGTTGCTCCCGCAGAGCTTGCGGATTGATATCGGCGGGCAGCGGTGTGATTCCCGCCATCAGTGCCGTCGCCGGAGATTGATCCAGCGGTTGTGATAATGATACAGGCGTGACGCCCGTTGTTGCCGAACTGTCAGACGGCACCACTTCAGGCTCATCGGCCTGGGCGTTAAACAGCGGAGCAAATATCACTGCCAGACACAAACTCAGCGCTGACAGCTGACGACCATGAGTTTTTATTAGCAACATCCCTTGCCCCCTGTTTGACTTTACGACATGCCCGCACATCGGGGCTTTACTTCAGTATAGAAAGGCACAGACGCTGTTGCCTTGCCTTATGTAAAGAAGTTTAAAGATAACGCAGCCGTCAACACAAGCGAAACCAATAAAAAAAGCGGCGCTGTTGCGCCGCTCTTACTGGTTTAACGCTTTAAGACGCGTCTGCCGTTCCCGGAAGGGATTCTGGCGGCTGCGGGGCAAAACCACGCAGACCCACCACGTGAACATGCTCGCTGTTCTGGAAAACTTTACGCACCAGTTTATAGGTGGTCCCTTTTTCAGGGCTGATGTTCTCCGGCGCGGCAATGATCAGCTGCATATCAAGACGGTCACACAGCTCAAACAGCGTGGCGATGGAACGGGCATCAAGACGTGCGGCTTCATCAAGGAACAGCAGGCGGCAAGGCGAAATATCTTTTCCGCGCAGACGACGCGCTTCATCTTCCCAGCTCTGGACAACCATCACCAGAATAGACATACCGGTACCGATCGCTTCACCGGTAGACAGCGCGCCGGATTCCGCACGCAGCCAGCCGTCCGAACCACGGTTAACCTCAACTTCCATCTCCAGATAGTTACGGTAATCCAGCAGCTCTTCGCCGATCGTTTGCGGCGTACGCTGGCCCATATCAATCTGTGGATTGAGGCGCTGATAAAGTTTCGCCAGCGCTTCCGAGAAGGTCAGGCGATTGCTGTTAAACAGGTCCTGATGTTGCTCATGCTGTTCAGACAGCACATCCAGCAAGGTCGCATGCGCTTCACGCACGTTCACGTTCAGACGCACGCTGTTCACCTGACCAAATGACACGTTTTGCAGGCCCTGGTTCAACTGGCGAATTCGGTTCTGCTCACGCTGGATGGTTTTGCGAATGATGTTTGCCACGCTGCGGGAACTGATCGCCAGTTTCTGCTCGCGAGAGGTCAGTTCTTCGGTCAGACGGCCCAGCTCGATCTCCATCTGCTCGATCGCTTCCACCGGATCGTCCGTGCGAATAATATCCTGACGGATACGTTCACGCAGGTGCTGATAAACCGCAACGAAGAACTGAATTTTACGTTCCGGACGTTTTGGATCTTCCGACATGCGCAATACATCACGCAGATGTTCGTTATCAGCCACCGCCAGACGTAACGCACCGAGCGCCTTATCCGACATCGAACGCAGTTCATCACCGGAAAGATAGGCCAGTTCGCGACGGTGCAGACGCCGTTCGACGCCGCTGTCTTTCACCATGCGCATCACCGCACACCAGCCGGCTTTTGCGGTGACGACCTGCTCGCGCATCTCGACGTAATCACGTTCGAGCTTGCGCAGACGACGGGTCAGGTTATCCATTTCCGCTTCGCAGAAGGTCAGCGCTTTTTCCAGCTGATTGCGACGCGCACGGTTGTTGCTTAACTGACTGTGCAGTTCATCGCGACGAATGCGCGCACGCTCTTCCGCTCCGCTGTCCGCACGTACGCCGATATCCTGTAACTCTTTATGCAGATCGGTTAGCAGCTCTTTTTTGGTATCAAAGGAGCTTTTCAGCGAGGCGAGCACCTGATTGTACTGGTTCAGCTGCGCGGAATGGCTGCGCAACGCGTCACGGGTACGGCTACGTTCTGCTTCAGCCTGCTCAAGACGCTGACGTAGTTTTTCATTGAGATCGCTGTTGCCACTCAGCATTTCCGCCGAGTCGCTGTAGCCAAAGTGGGCACGACGCTGAACAACTTCCGTCAGGGCGAATGCCTGCTGACGCGCATCACGCTGCACCTGCTGCGAATAAGCATAATCTTCTTTCAGCTGTTCGAACTGCTCCGGATCGCTTTGCAACACGGAGAGCACCGGTTCTAGCTTGGCCAGCTGATTACCATGCTGCTGTACAAAGCGCGCGGCTTCCTGCGCTTCATCCAGACGTTCCTGAATCTCATCCACGCGATCCGCCAGCGTCTCGTCGCCCAGAAGATTCAGGCGCGGCAGGATACGGTTCAGGGCACTGACACCCTCTTTCGCCTGTTCAAACTGCACACGGCTTTGCTGGTTATCGTTTTCGTGCGTACTGATTGCACGCTCAAGCTCGCCGCGACGCGTATTGAGCTTACGAATTTCTGCTTCAGGATCGGCTTCGAAGGCTACGCTGAGGTGGCTGCCGATAAAGCGGCTGAAGGCCTGATGCAGTCGCTGAGTCTTTTGTACGTCAAATGAGAGCGTCGCAAAGCGCTCAGAGAGAATTTCACGCTCTGCGTGCAGACTCTCAATGCGGCTTTCACGCGCTGCACGGCCAAACAGCGGCAGCGTAGGGAAACGCGAATAACGCCACTGACGATCGGCAATTTTAACGACAACCGCTTTTTCCAGCTCTTCAACGTTGAACACGCTATCATCGAACGACTGCGGATCGCCTTCGATCAGATAGAGATCTTCAGGACAATCTTCCAGCCCTGCAAGCTGATCGGCCACCAACGACAGATCCTGTACCACAATCGCGTTGCGTGACGGGCCATATAACGCCGAGAAGTAAGGCGCATCCTCCAGACTGACGTCGTCATAGAGCTCAGAAAGCAGGACACCGCCAAAGCGTTCCGCCAGGGCATTTAAGCGCCCATCTTCGGCACCGCCTGGCTGGCTTAAGCGTTCAATTTCTTCATCGACAGCGCGTTTACGGGCGCCCACTTCGTCGCGTTCAACAATGGCTTCGCGCTCACGCTCAAGCAGCTGTTGAAGATATTCCGTTACGTCCTGGCTGGATTCAAACGCTTCGCCACACTGCTCGCTAAGCTGATTCAGACTGCTTTGCGCCGCTAACCAGACTGGCGCGCGCTGCAACAGCGTTTGCGTCTTCGACTGAATCTGCTCAAGCTCCTGGCGCAACGTCATGCGCTGTTCGCTGGCGCCAGAAACGGTGTCAGAAAGCGAGGCGATACGCACTTCCAGCTCGCTGTGCAGGGCTTCCAGCTCGTCGATATCAACACGTTTACCGTGGCGTTTGCAGAACTCCGCCAACAGACGCTCGGCTTCTTGCTGTTCGCGCAGGCGTTGTTCCAGCTCGTTCAGGCGCATACGCAGCGGCTGAACTTGTTCTGCCAGATGACGTTGATTCACGCCATCACGCAGTAACTCTCTGGCGACTTCCCAGGCGTCACTGCGCGCCACCGGGCCATTAATGGCGACGACCAGTTGATAAGCTTGTTCAAACTGGCTGTGAGCCGTTTGCGCCACGCTCATTTTCTGATCGAGGGATAGCAGTTTCTCCGTGGCTTCCTGCTCTTTTGCCTGGAAGGTTTCCAGCCACTCATCCGCGCTTTCTGGCGTCAGGTCCGGGAGATGGCAAAGCGCTTTCGCGCGTTGCAGGGCCTGTAGCGCCTGGGTGTATTGAATAGCGCGCGTTTGCTGCACGTCGAGCGCCTGTTGATAATCAGCAAGCTGGTTTTTCAGCTCATCGACTTCCAGTTCTGCGGCTTCGGCGCGGGCTTCATTCTCGTCCTGCATGTCGATGGCTTCCGCCACCACTTCATTTTGCTCTTCGAGACGCCCCTGAAGCTCTTCCAGATCGGCTTCGTAACGTTCAATTTTTTCCTGTTGACGAAGCGCGGTCTGTACCAGATTCAGGTGATCGCTTGCCGCCTGATAATCCGCTTCCAGATCGCCTTCAGCGCCGTTCTGCTCGCCCAGTTCACGGGCCATTTCAACGTGCTTATACTGCTCAGCCACCAGCTGTTTACGCGAAATAAACAGTTCGCGACGATACTCAAGTGCCTTATCAAGATGGATGCGACGTTCGTTGGCATGCCGCATGTAGTCTGCTGCCACATAGTTGGTGGCTTCGCTGATCAGATGCTTGAACAGATCGCGATCGGACTGGGTGACGCGAATCGCTTCCAGCGTCATGCGGTTTTCACGTAGCGCAGCTTCCATGTCCTGGAACGCTTTTCGCACGCCGCTGTTCTCAGGCAGCAGGTAATCACGCAGTGAGCGCGTAATCGCGCTGGAAATCCCCCCGTACAAGGAGGCCTCAATCAGACGGTAGTATTTGCTACGATCGGAGGCGCTGCGTAAGCGGCGCGCCACCACACCAAGATCAAACATCAGTGAGTGGTAATCCGTAATGGAGTTGAACTGCTTAAACTGTACACCCTCGATCTCTTCGAGTTTGTCTTTCAACTCCTGCAGCGTAAGCACGCGCGCCTGACGTTCATTCAGGGTTTCCGTCAACAATGCGGTGGGCTGTACGGAGGTCGGCAGCCCCTGAATGGCGAACGGTTTAATATCGACCTTACGGTCACGGCCTGCCACCTGCTGCAAACGGACCCCCACAACCACACGCTGGTGGCGGGAGTTGATCACATCCAGTACCGAATAACAGACACCGGCCTTCAGCTTACCGTGCAGTCCTTTATCACGAGAACCGCTGGTCGCGCCCGCCTCGGTGGTATTTCGGAAGTGCAGCAAGGTTAAGTCAGGGATCAACGCCGTGACAAAGGCTGCCATGGTGGTGGATTTACCCGCACCGTTACCGCCGGAAAGCGTCGTCACCAGCTCATCAAGATCGAAGGTTCGGGCAAAGAAGCCGTTCCAGTTAATCAGCGTTAGTGAGCGAAATTTACCGCGTTCAATCATTACTCTTCCTCCCCGCTATCCGGCAGATTGTCTTCATGCTCGTCATTGAGCTGCAAATGGTTTTCTACCGGCATGGCCTCACCGTCGCGGATCATACGCAGTTGCGCTTCACGCGGGTCGTCGCCAGAGCGCACATCGGCGCCAAAGCGGAAAACGGATTCAGTAATGCGGAATTTGCTGCTGTCATGGCCCATAAACCAGACCATACCGAGACGGCGCAGGCGGTTCAGAGAGGAGCGAACTTTTTCCTGTAATTTCTGCTTATCGAGATCCGACCCGGTAGAACGGTTGTTCACCAGTTTTAGCAGTTTGCCTTCATCGGCCAGGGTCAAGAGCTCGTCGTACAACTCCTGCTGAGTGAAAATCCCCTCATTCGCCAGACGTTCAGGACTGAGATAGAGATAGCACAGGATTTTGCCCACCATCATATCCAGCTCAGAAAGCACAGAACGCGGAATGAGCGTGGTGGAACGCGGACGCAGGTAGAAAAATCCTTCCGGTGCGCGAACCAGTTCAACGTTATAACGCGCATAAAACTCTTCCAGATACTCCTGGAAATCCATCAAAAAGGCGTGATTGTCCAGCTCATCAAGACCCACATGACGGCCAGCACGCAACTGGCTGTCCAGAGCCGGGAATAACGGATTTGCCAGCGCCTGGGCCAGCTTAACTGGCATCATTTGTTCAATATTTGTCAATGACATGCGCCTGTACCTTGGCTCCGTAATCGTTAATCGGTTGCCACTTCGGCGGCAACCCGGTGAAATCAGCTTGCGCGACGCCCAGACGCACGGCCTGGTCGACGACGATGCGGGCAATATCAAAATGGCGAGCGCGCGGATATTGCACCAAATAGTCGCGTACCACGAGACCGAGGTCTAGCGGCACTTGTCTGGTTTTATAGACAGCGAGTTGCTCTTCGATCATCGCCGCCAGTTGCTCGCGAATTTCGTTAAATTCTTCAAACTCAAGATCCGGCGGCAGTTCACCGGTAACCTCTTCATCGCGCAACGTCATCTCTTCGTCGCGCATATCCAGCAGACGATCGGCGTTGGCATAGGTCAGCGCCCATGGCGCATCGAAGTAAGTCTGGACTGACTGTCGCAGCCGCTGGGCGAACACGCGGTTTTTATCCATATCGATCGCGGTACGGATAAATTTATGCACATGGCGGTCATAGCCGATCCACAGGTCGATCGACTGCTGGCCCCAGCTAATAATACGATCGAGTTTGCTTTGCAGATCAAACACCAGTCGATCGACAAAATGCAGGTTGTCGTGGGCAAGCGTCGCATCCTGGATACGCAGCAGATTTGCCTGCAGCTTGTCCCCTGCCGCCTCCAGCGTATCCTGTAATTCACGCAGGGTACCGGAAGTTTCTGACAGCAACATTTCGCAGCTGGAGATGGCCGCGCGCCAGTCTTTATTCAGTAACTGCGCAATATCATCTTTCACCTGCTGCTGCTGTTCGTCCATCAGACGCTGCGTCAGATCGATACTGTCGAAAATTTCCGCCACCGAATATTTCAGTGGGGCGTAAACATTACGATGCCAGTGGAATTCATCGCCGTTTTCATCTGCAGCATCGGCGGCGCGCTTAAGCTCACCAGCAACAATAGACAGCTGCATGGAAAGACGCAGCGTCGAAAATTCGCGCTGGCGGATGTAATAATCGGTAATGCCGATACCCAATGGCGTCAGGCGATAGATGGCGTTTCCTTCCGCCTGCTCGCTGGTAAAGCGGTTCAGCAGACGTTGACGCACCATATCGTTGATTGCGTTGTTGGCACGCACGCTAATGGTTTCGCTGGTTTGCTCAAACGCATCACTGACATGGCGGAACGCGTCCACCAGTTCACCCTCGCTCATCTCCCCATCCAGACGTTCACCGTTCAGCGTGGCGACAGCCAGCAAAAAGGAGAGTCTGTCGACAGGCAGCGCGATGGAGAAATCATTTTTCCTGGCCCAGGCAACCAGTTCGGGGACTGTCTGGGAATAATCACTCATAGGTTATCCTTGCATCTGCGGCTTGTGCGCGGTGACGTGAATATAACGACCAAGGCTGACATAAGGCTCCTGGCGGCAATACCGCGTTTCTATTTCTGTTAAGGCGTCAAAACACTCATGCTGTTTTTGTTTATCACGCAGATAATCATGAAAGACTCTTACACCTGTTTTTCCGGTGATCTCCCAGCCGATCTCCTGCAGCCAGTGATACACCTGCTGCGGATCGCGCGGGAAATCCGGTGAGAGCGTGCGGCGTTTCTTTTTATACATACCCTGCTGCACATAGCCAAAATTGCCCACCAGCACATTACGCATTAACAGGCCGTTTGCATTGTAGAACATCAGAGACAGGGCACCGCCAGGGCATAATACCGACCATAATGTCTTAAGCATCGCCTGCGGTTCTGCAACCCATTCAAGCACAGCGTGAAACAATATCAGATCAACCTGCGTTTCCAAATGCTGAGCGATGTCCTGAGCGGCGCAATGTATAAAATGCATGTTCTCGCTCACACCTTTTTCTTCTGCCGCCAGCTTTGCCCGCGCAACCATTTCAGCAGACAGATCGCAGAGCGTGACATGATGACCGCGTTGAGCCATCAAAATGGCGGTCTGACCTTCTCCCCCACCGGCGTCCAGCACGCGCAACTTTCGGCTTCCGTAAGTAGCAAGCAGTTTGTCCAGATCCTGCCAGAGGATCGTCTGACGCAGTTGCCCCTTGGTCGTGCCGTAAATGTTCCGCGAAAACTTTTCCGCGATGTCATCAAAATTGCGATCCCGCATTGGGAGAGTTCCACCTTCTGACACCAAAACCGCTATTTTGTCACACCCGGAGGGAGAATGAACCTGTCTGGTGTAATATCACCGATAATCGCCTGCTGTATGGTTAAAAAAGGAACCAAAAAGGATGCTTTTTACCCTAAAAAAATATATCGGAGGCATGATGCTTCCCTTGCCCCTTCTGCTCTCGCTCATTGCGTTAGGGCTACTGCTGGTCTGGTTTAGTCGTTTCCAGAAAAGCGGCAAAATCATCATTTCCTTTGGCTGGTTAATGCTGCTGTTACTCAGCCTGCAACCCGTCGCCGATGGGCTATTGCGGCCCATCGAGGATAAGTACCCGACATGGCAGGGAAAACAGAAAGTGGAGTATGTTGTGGTGCTCGGAGGGGGTTATACCTGGGACCCGAACTGGGCCCCCAGCTCAAATTTAATCAACAATAGTTTGCCGCGTCTGAACGAGGGTATACGGCTGTGGATGGCGAACCCCGGATCAAAAATGATCTTCACCGGCGCGGCAGCCAAAACGAACCCGGTAAGTACTGCTGAGGCGGGCGCGCGCGTTGCCGAATCTCTCGGCGTACCGCGCTCAGCCATCATTACTCTTGATAGCCCAAAAGACACGGAAGAAGAGGCATCCGCCGTAAAACAGGCGATTGGCGATGCGCCGTTCCTGCTCGTCACGTCGGCTTCACACCTGCCGCGGGCGATGATTTTCTTTGAACAGGCGGGGCTGCATCCGCTCCCTGCGCCTGCAAATCAGCTGGCCATTGAGGCACCGCTTAATCCCTGGGAAAAACTGATCCCCTCACCTGCGTGGCTGATGCACAGCGACCGCGTAGGGTACGAGACCCTGGGCCGCCTCTGGCAGTGGCTGAAAGGCTCGTCAGGCGAGCCAGGGCAAGAGTGATTTCGTCGCCATATCGAAATTGGCGCGGTTGAAACGTCCCGTATTGACCAACTGCGCCACCTCATCCCACAAGAGATAGAGCCAGCGTCGCCAGAGAAATGCTTCCGACACCGGAGCCCGCTGCAGGTAATGCCACAATAAGCCTTCCGCCAGCCCGCTTTCACAGAGGCGGAATAGCTCGTACTCACGCGGTGCCCAGAGCATAATCCCGGGCCCCACCATCGCCAGCAGCTGATCGCTGCGGGCATCTTTCAACATACTGCGTAAAGTGAAGTTACCGTGGACCAGCACGCAGTTGTCGTTAAATCCGTCAAACAGTGCGGGTAGACACTCTCGCGTCCGGAAAAGGATACGTTTGTCCTGCATGCTCAGGCCGGTATTATTGAACTGATTTAACGTTCCCCAGAGCACTTCGACCCGCTGACGATACCAGTGCGGCCAGAGGTTTTCCTGCGTGCAGTCAACCGGACCGACAAGTCCGCGGCTATCCTGGCGGTGCCATGCAAGCAACGCCTCAACGATTTGGTCTTTAAGCTGCTCCCAACGGTCAGGCGTGCGGGCGGGCGCTTCGACAGGCACCCCGCGCAGACGTTCAATAAGCAAGACATCGGGACCGGGATGGTCTTCGTGAGTCAGTATGCCGTAGACCGTAGGGATTCGAACGGTGCCGCTTCGCGCCAGCATCGACATTTTCCACGCCAGTTGGCTGGCGACACCCGGCGCTGAAAAACAGCGTGCCATTAACGGCATCGGATTTCCCTGACTGTCATAGAGTGTCCAAAGCGAGGTATCTGCCTTCTCGTTTACGCACTCCATCCGGCTGAGCTTTTCCCCCAGCAGGTGGCTGAGCTCGGCCCGCAACTGTTCCATATGAGATTACCCCCATCAAGGCTACTGCTTTTATAATGAGCGTATCGTCGGCAGAAGTCACCCTCATGAGATCAAGGATAAAGGAGAAAAGGTCAGGCGGGAGAGCGTGACTATCCCCCCGAACGAGGGGATAGAGAGGAACTAGCGTAATTCTGCGCGAACGCGCTCAAGATCTTCAGGTGTATCCACGCCGGTCCCCGGCACTTCTTCAGCAACGGCCACGTGAATTTTTTCGCCATACCAGAGCACACGCAACTGTTCCAGCATTTCAATCTGTTCAAGCGGGCTTGCCGCCCAGGTCACGTAGCGGCGGATAAAACCGGCACGGTAGCCATAAATACCCAGATGACGCAGGAAAGTATCGCCAATCGTCTCCTGAGAAACCGCAAAGCGATCGCGATCCCATGGAATGGCGGCGCGAGAGAAATAGAGTGCATAGCCTTGCGCATCCATGACCACTTTGACCGCGTTAGGATTGAAGACCTCTTCCGCATGGTGAATCGGTACCGCGAGCGTGGCCATGCCGACCTGACGTCGGGCAAGGTTTTCAGCTACCTGACGGATAATCACCGCCGGAATCATGGGCTCATCGCCCTGCACATTCACAATGATGGTGTCATCGCTAAAGCCGCATTTCTCCACCACTTCTGCCAGGCGTTCCGTTCCGGACTGGTGATCGGCACGGGTCATGCATACTTCGCCGCCTGCCGCTTCAACCGCACGCGCCACGTCCGCATGATCCGTTGCGACAATCACGCGCTCCGCTCCGGATTCACGTGCTCTCTCAAGCACATGAACAATCATAGGTTTCCCGTTGATATCGACCAGTGGCTTGCCCGGCAAACGGGTGGAGGCAAAACGTGCCGGGATGATGACGACAAAACTCATGGCCTTTTCTCTTCTGCGGAAAGGGTTCGGGCTTCGTTTTCCAGCAACACCGGAATCCCCTCACGCAGCGGGAAGGCCATGTTGTCCGATTTGCAAATCAGTTCTTGTTTGTCCTGACTGTAATACAGTTTGCCGTTACAGACCGGGCAGGCAATAATTTCGAGTAGACGGTGATCCATAGTTCCTCCGAATAGGTAATCAATAAAGCTTACCACATTCCTTTTTCAGGCTATGTCTATTTCCCAGCCACTCCGACACGACGCAAACAGGCCATCAGGCAACCGGGCCAGCGTCACCTGTTTAGCATGCTGCCATTCGGCAAACTGGCTGATGGCGAAGATAAGCCCTTTTTCCAGCGACGCATTCACCGCGATCCCCTCTTCAAGATACAGCGCAAAGATCTCCAGCACACCCGTTTTCCGGTGCATTTTGGCATCCATGCGTCCGACGAGCAGACCTTTGTGTAACAGTGGCAGAACAAAATAGCCATACTGCCGCTTCGGCGCAGGGGTGTAGCACTCCAGGCGATAATGGAAATCAAAAAATTGCTCTGCCCGCTTACGATCCCAGACTACGGGATCAAAAGGGGATAACACCGCGCTGTGCGTCGCGGTGAGCTTGCCCTCCAGGGCCTGAGGCAACAGCGGCAGCAGATCGGCGTGCAACCACATCTCCCCCAGCGTCGCGACGTCCACGCGCACCACGCGTCCCTCTTCTTCCCAGTTATACAACAGAGGCTTGAGCGCGGGCTGGCGCAATCGATAATAATCCGCCAGCCAGGAGGCACGAAAAATGCCCAGGCTTTTAGCACTATTGGCCAACATGGCCGCCTCTGCATCACGCTGTTCAATCAGATCGCGGCTATCGTCCCAGTGCGGCATAACCCGATGGGTAAGATCGTAGACGCGCTGAAAATTACGCCGCTCGACAACCATCACTTTGCCTGAGGTAAAGAGTCCTTCGAGATGTCGCTTATGAGGTTTCCATTCCCACCAGCCGCTCGCCCCCTTGCGCGGATGTTCAAAATCGGCAGACCGAACCGGGCCTTTCTCATGAATATGCGCGATAAGTTGCTCAATTTCCTGCGCGTGCTCATGCATCCAGTCCTGACGGAATTTCCATCCCATTTTATCGGGTGCCAGCATTCGGTGTCGCACCAGACCGAAATCACTGCGTGGCAGAAAGCAGGCTTCATGCGCCCAGTATTCCATCAGATCGCCGCGCAAAAGGGCCTCATCCAGCCATTGCGGCGCATAAGGTCCCAGACGGCTAAACAGCACCAGGTACGGGCTTCTGGCGACAATATTGATCGTGTCGATTTGCAGCAGCGACATGCGCTGAATGGCAGGAAGGATATCCGTGGGTTTTGCGCGTCGGCGAGGTTTTTTTAACAGCCCTTGCGCCGCCAGATGTAAATTGCGCGCAGCGGTGAGTGAGAGGTGCGGTATGGACATGCGTTTTCCTGTTGGTCATCGCGCCTGAGGAATACCGTTCGCTTTATTTCACCAGCGCGATCAGTTCCTTAAGCAACTGTTCAGGTTTTTCTCCGCTAAGCTCGGCATCAACCGGCAAATACCACCAGTCCGCTTTCGCGAAGGCGCGGCATTTCACCGCATCTTTTTCTGTCATGATCAGCGTCTGACCCGGCGCTAACAACGACGCCACTTTTTCCGACGTTAATGCCTGATGATCTGCCAGGGGAACGCATTTTTCGAGCGTCGCGCCCTGGTTTTCCAGGGTGGCAAAAAAACGGGGTGGGTGCCCTATCCCTGCCATTGCAACCAGTGAGGATAACTGCGTCACGTCCCGGCGTTCACCGGTTAGCAAATTCACCGCCAACCCGGGCGCCAGTTGCATCGGGATTTCGCCCGTTTTGGCCTCTCCGCCGTTAACGATAACGGCATCAACCGACCGCAAACGTGATTCACGCTCACGCATCGGCCCGGCAGGGAGCCACCAGCCATTACCAAAACGGCGTACGCCGTCAATCACGACAATTTCTTTATCGCGGGCTAATGCATAGTGCTGTAACCCATCGTCGGTGATGACCAGTTGCACATCATGTTCCGCCAGCAGCGCCTGTACTGCCTCGCTGCGTTTAGGGGAAACGGCAACCGGTGCGCCCGTGCGCTGGAAGATCAATACGGGCTCATCCCCTGCTTCTGCAGTAGAGGTTTGCGCGTTCAGCAGCAGAGGATAGCGTGCCGCTTTGCCACCATAACCGCGGGATACCACACCCACACGAACCCCGCGTTGGGTTAGCTTTTCTACCAGCCAAATGACGACCGGCGTTTTGCCATTGCCACCTGCGGTGAGATTACCCACCACAACAACCGGAACCGGCGCTCGCCAGGCGCGTTTTAGCCCCAGGCGATAGCACAGGCGAATCACGCCGCTCGCCAGGCCATACAGCCAGGAGAGCGGCAGCAGCAACAGCCACAGCAGTGATTCACCGGACCAGATGCGGGCAATCATTGACCAAACTGCATCTTGTGAAGCTGGGCATAAACGCCACGATGTGCCAGAAGATCGGCATGGCTGCCGCGTTCTACGAGGACACCATCTTCCACCACCACGATCTCATCCGCTTGCTCGATCGTCGACAGACGGTGCGCGATCACCAGCGATGTGCGGTTCTTCTGCAGCTCATCCAGTGCGGACTGAATAGCACGCTCAGATTCGGTATCCAGCGCAGAGGTGGCTTCATCCAGGATAAGAATCGGACTATCTCGCAGTAACGCACGCGCAATGGCAATACGCTGACGTTGACCGCCCGAGAGCAGCACGCCGTTTTCGCCGATAATCGTGTCGAGACCATTATCCATCTTATTAATGAAGTCCATTGCGTAGGCCATGCGCGCCGCTTTCTCGATATCTTCACGGCTGTACTCTTCAGTACGGGCATAGGCGATGTTATTCGCCACGGTGTCGTTAAACAGATGGACGTTCTGGGAGACCAGCGCAACCTGATTACGTAATGACCGCAGGCTGTATTCCTTCAGATCATGGCCGTCCAGCAGGATTTCGCCTTCATCAATATCATAGAAACGGGTGATCAGGCTGGCGATGGTCGATTTACCGGAGCCAGAACGTCCCACCAGCGCAACGGTTTTACCGGCCTCAATATTGAGGTTGATATTGCGAAGTGCGGGGATTTCGCGCCCTGGATAGGTAAAGGTCACATTGCGGAATTCAAGATCGCCTTTCGCACGGTCAATGACGCGCTTGCCTTCATCTTTTTCCTGTTCAGAATCCAGGATGCTGAAGAGAGTCTGACAGGCTGCCATGCCGCGCTGGAACTGCGCGTTGACGTTAGTCAGCGACTTGAGCGGACGCATCAGTGCAATCATGGCTGAGAAGACAACCGTAATCGTCCCCGCGGTCAGCGTTTCCATTACGCTCGGGAAACTGGCTGCATACAGCACAAAGGCTAATGCCAGCGAGGCGATCAGCTGGATAATAGGATCAGAAATGGACGATGCCGAGACCATTTTCATCCCCTGCAGACGCATTTTATTGCTCACTTTATCAAAGCGCTTGGTTTCGACATCCTGACCGCCGAAAATTAACACCTCTTTATGGCCTTTCAGCATCTGCTCAGCGCTGGTGGTCACCTGCCCCATCGTATTCTGCATATTTTTGCTGATATTACGGAAACGCTTAGACACCACGCGAATCGCAATTGACACAATGGGGGCCAGAACGATGAGAATAATCGACAGCTGCCAGCTGTAATAGAACATCATCACAAACAGACCGATGATGGAGGCACCTTCACGAACCACCGTAATTAGCGCACTGGACGATGATGACGCAACCTGTTCAGAATCGTAGGTAATACGTGACAATAATGTCCCGGTGGATTGCTTATCGAAGAAAGCAACCGGCATGCCCATCATATGGCTGAACAAGCGACGGCGCATGGTCATGACAACCTTGCCCGATACCCATGAAATACAGTAACTGGAAATATAGCTGGTGATACCTCGTAAGATCATCAACCCGATAACCACCAGAGGCATCCATAGCAACACTGAGCGATCCGTTTTACCAAAACCGTCATCCAGTAACGGTTTGAGGAGCGATAACATAAAAGTATCGCTGGCTGCGTTGAGGATTAACGCCACAGCCGCCACGATGAGACCTGGTTTGAAAGGGGCAATCATCGGCCAGAGTCGGCGGAAGGTCTGCCACGTGGAGAGATCTTTGTCGTTATGCATTCATAAAACCAGCATTTGTTGAAATAGCCGCATATTCTACCCGTTATCTGCAGGCACGCCAAACCACTGATGATACCAACGCGGTAAATATTGATCTCGTAAGCGTCGGATTTGCCAACCCTGTTGCGTGAATGTGACGGATATTTGTCCACTTTGCGGTGTATCGAACCATTGGTAACCTTCCTTTTTGTAGCGCCGGAGCACTTTTGTGGAGGGAAATCGCCACGCGTTGTAACGTGCAGCGGATGCCAGGGCCAACGCTCCCTCCGCGCGCTGTACGAGCGGCAAAGAGGACGAGGTATTGCTCCCATGATGGGGCACCTGGATAAGTGTAGACGTCAGATATTGCCAGTGGCGACTCAGCATCATTTGTTCTGCATTCGCTTCAATATCCCCGGTAAGCAATACGCTATGCAGACCATCATCAACCTTCACCACGCACGAGCGATTATTGCCCTGCGCGAGGTAGCCCATCGGCGGCCAGTGCACCGTAAAGGTTAATCCCTGCCACTGCCAGTGCTGGCCCCGAAAGCACGGTCTGTGCTGCGCCCAGTTCAAGGGGCTGCGCACCCACATTTGTGGCCAGGCGGCACGAAGCGAGTTAAGCCCGCCGATATGATCGGCATGCTCATGGCTGACGATGACGCCCTCTGGCGTTAAATGGTGCCAGCGTAACCAGGGAATAATAATCTGTTTTGCGCTATCGCCACCGGGCCAGGAAAGGCCGGTATCATACAGAATTGCCCGCCCGTTGCGCTCGACCACCATCGCCAGGCCCTGACCGACATCCAGCATATGCACCGTCCAGTTGTCGATTTTCGTTCCACGCCAGAAGGGATAGAGCGCTAAAACGCAACCGGTTAAGCAGAGCGCGGGCATCTGCCCCAAGATTCGTAAACGCCAGCCGATGATGATGAGCCATGGAAAAAGCGTTAAGGGTATCCAGCGTGCATCTACGTCTATCCAGCCATCAGGGAGTTGCTTTAATAACCAGAACAGCAAGGCCAGAGATTTATCCGCCAGGTACCAGGCAGCGGCCTCACCTGCGCTGAATGGGAAAAGATGCAATACCATTCCAGCGAGAATTAAAGGCACCGATACCAGCGTAACCAGCGGGACCGCAAAAAGATTAGCCACCAGTGACGAAAGACTGAAGCCATGAAAAATCATGACCTGTATGGGCAAGAGTAAGACCAGCATCCCTGACTGCAAATGCAGTAAACTGATGACGGGCGCCATCCCGCGAGGTCCGGAAAAGCGAGGAACAGGCACCCACTGGAACCAGAAGCTCAGTGCGGCAACCGCAAACGCTGAAAGCATCAGGCTTTGGGACAGAACAGCCAGCGGATCGTTAAACAGAATGACGGCTACGCAAGTCAGCCACATTTGCCAAGGTGACCATTGACGACCACTGAGATGAAGTAATGACAGTACGGCAAGCGCAACAACCGTGCGTAACGCCGGAGGCTGTAAGCCGGTAAGCCACGCATAAAAACAGGCAAAACAGAGGGTCGCCAGCAAAGGCATTCGCCAGTCAATCCAGCGGCACGGCAGTAGAAACTGTATTCCCCTCGCAAGAAACCAAAAAATAGACGCCGCCAGGGTGATGTGCAGGCCCGAGATGGCCATCAGGTGCAACGTGCCGGTCTCACGCATCAGGCTTTTGATCTCCTGCGAGACCGCCAGCCGCTCCCCCATTCCCAGGCCCAGTATGACCGCCCCCCAGGGATACACGCTGAGCGTAGATGTCAGCGAGGTCAGATAGCGTGCACGCAGGCTGCATGAAGCATTGAGTACTTCGGCGTGGGTAAATCTACCGCTCAAAGGTTTATGCAGGGCCAGCGCATTACGCTGTGCGTCAAATCCCGCGTCATTAAGCTCACCGTGAACGGCCCGTAAACGTAGAGTCATTGCCCAGCGTTGACCGGCACAGGCGGCCTGCGGTAAGTAGTTTCCATAAAGGGTGATACCGGTCCGTGCACGCCAGGGTTTGCCATTAAGCGTGACGATAACGCCCTGATGCGTTGTCGCGCCATCCGTCGCGGTCAGCAGAACGTTTGCCTGCTGTGGGCCCGCGGTCAGGTTCTGCATGGGCCAGACAGATTCCAGCGCGGCAAGCGTGCCCCATGCAAAAAAGATCAACCCGAAACCAAAGCAGCGCAAGCCTGTCCGTTTCTGCATCGCTAACCCAATACCTGCAACAATTATGACACCGATCGTGGCCAGATCGGGGAGCGCGGGCAACCACAAAAGAGGAAGTATCCCCAGAATCACACATGCGCTTACGGCTGGTATACCCATCGACACCTCCCTGTTTCAGAGCAGTGTGCCGTGGTGAAGGAGGCCTGTCAGGCGAGAAAGAGGGACGTTGCGAGAGCGACTCTAAACACATTGCGTGCTATACAGCCATCTTCATTAAAAATGCGAGAGTGCTTCAGAAGTGGAAGTGTAAATACAAAAAAAGCACCCGAAGGTGCTTTTTTTCATAACCCAGTTTTAACCCGCAGGTAAAACTCAGTTGTCGTAAATGTTGGCGCGGTCGCGCAATTCTTTACCCGGCTTAAAGTGAGGAACGTATTTACCTTCCAAATCTACTTTATCGCCAGTCTTCGGGTTACGCCCGGTTCGTGGTGCACGATAGTGCAGAGAGAAACTACCGAAACCGCGGATCTCAATGCGCTCGCCCTGGGCCAGAGTCGAGGCCATATGCTCCAGCATCTCTTTGACTGCATCTTCCACTGCTTTTGCAGGAATGTGCGATTGCTGGCTGGCAAGTCTTTCAATCAATTCTGACTTGGTCATGATTCCTCCGGTTCCTTCAAACCAATTAGCTGAACAGCTTATTAAACAAGGGCGGCCGTAGCCGCCCTTTGTTATTGATTACAGGACGAATCCTGCAATCTGTCAAGTCTGCTCGTCATTCTTCGAACCGTAACTGCGTTATAGCTCAAAGGATTCAGAACGCTTGAATTACTCGCCTTTAGCTGCTTTGAAAGCTTCAGCCATTGCGTTGTTGGAGAAACCAGCTTCTTCCTGTTTGTTAACAGTTGCGATAGCGTCTTTCTCATCAGCTTCGTCTTTAGCACGAACAGACAGGCTGATAGCGCGGTTCTTACGGTCAACACCGGTGAACTTAGCTTCAACATCGTCGCCAACGCTCAGAACCAGAGTGGCATCTTCAACGCGGTCACGTGAAGCTTCAGAAGCGCGCAGGTAACCCTCAACGCCGTCAGCCAGTTCTACGGTTGCGCCTTTAGCGTCAACTGCAGTCACTTTACCGTTTACGATTGCGCCTTTCTTGTTCACAGCAACCCAGTTGTTGAACGGATCTTCTGCGAGCTGTTTAACGCCCAGGGAGATACGCTCACGCTCTGCGTCAACCTGCAGAACAACCGCTGCGATTTCGTCGCCTTTCTTGTATTCACGAACTGCTTCTTCGCCTGTAACGTTCCAGGAGATGTCAGACAGGTGAACCAGGCCGTCGATGCCGCCGTCCAGGCCGATGAAGATACCGAAGTCAGTGATAGACTTGATTTTACCTTCAACACGGTCGCCCTTGTTGTGGGTTTCCGCGAACTGCTGCCATGGGTTGTTTTTGCACTGTTTCAGGCCCAGGGAGATACGACGACGTTCTTCGTCGATATCCAGAACCATCACTTCCACTACATCACCAACGTTAACAACTTTGGATGGGTGGATGTTTTTGTTGGTCCAGTCCATTTCGGAAACGTGCACCAGGCCTTCAACGCCTTCTTCGATTTCAACGAAGCAGCCGTAGTCGGTCAGGTTGGTAACGCGACCAGTCAGTTTAGTACCTTCTGGGTAACGTTTAGCGATAGCGACCCATGGATCTTCGCCCAGCTGTTTCAGGCCCAGAGACACACGAGTACGCTCACGGTCGAACTTCAGCACTTTAACAGTGATTTCGTCGCCAACGTTCACGATTTCGCTTGGGTGCTTAACGCGTTTCCACGCCATATCGGTGATGTGCAGCAGGCCATCAACGCCGCCCAGGTCAACGAATGCGCCGTAGTCAGTGAGGTTCTTAACGATACCTTTAACTTCCATGCCTTCCTGGAGGTTTTCCAGCAGCTGATCGCGTTCTGCGCTGTTTTCGGATTCGATAACGGCACGACGAGAAACAACAACGTTGTTACGTTTCTGGTCCAGCTTGATGACTTTGAACTCAAGCTCTTTGCCTTCCAGGTGCAGCGTATCGCGCACTGGACGAACGTCTACCAGTGAACCTGGCAGGAACGCACGAATACCGTTCAGCTCAACAGTGAAGCCACCTTTAACTTTGCCGTTGATAACACCGACCACAGTTTCAGCTTCTTCGTACGCTTTTTCCAGCGTGATCCAAGCTTCGTGACGTTTAGCTTTCTCACGAGACAACAGAGTTTCACCGAAGCCGTCTTCTACTGCGTCCAGCGCAACGTCAACTTCGTCACCGACCTGAATTTCCAGCTCGCCGGCTGCGTTTTTGAACTGCTCTGCAGGAATTGCAGATTCAGATTTCAGACCCGCATCAACCAGGACTACGTCTTTGTCGATAGAGACAACAACGCCACGAACGATGGAACCCGGACGGGTTTCGATTGTTTTTAAAGATTCTTCAAATAGTTGAGCAAAAGATTCAGTCATGTTTAATCTTCAGAGTTAGATTTAACGTCCACCTGGCTTCATGCCGGATGGGGTTGTTTCACATACCCGCTCACACTCCCTTGCAGCGGGGGTACTACAAATTCTGTCGCGATTACGCGAGTGCCAATTTCTGGCGCGCATATTGTAGCGCTTTTTCAATCACTTGCTCAATAGTTAAACTGGTCGAATCCAGCACTAATGCATCTTCAGCAGGAACAAGTGGTGCGACGGCGCGGTTACGATCGCGGTCATCGCGCTCTTTTATCTCGGATAAAAGGCGATCAAAGTTAACACTAAACCCCTTCTCCTGCAACTGAAGCATACGGCGCTGCGCACGTTCTTCAGAAGAAGCGTCGAGGAATATTTTTACGGGCGCATCGGGGAAAACCACCGTACCCATATCACGCCCGTCGGCGATTAAGCCAGGGGCATCGCGGAATGCGCGCTGGCGACGAAGCAAAGCTTCACGCACGCGCGGGAAAGCCGCAACCTGAGAGGCGGCGCTCGCCACATCCTGGGTACGAATTTCACCGCTGACATCCTCCCCTTCCAGAATCACTTCAAGATTGCCATCGGTGGAGACAAAACGCACGTCAAGGTGTGCAGCTAAAGGTACCAGGGCTTCTTCCGAGGTCACATCAACATGGTGATGCAGCGCAGCCAGAGCCAGTACGCGATAAATTGCTCCCGAGTCTAAAAGATGCCATTGCAATGCTTCCGCCATCGCCTTACACAGCGTCCCTTTTCCTGCGCCGCTAGGTCCATCAATGGTGATTACCGGGGCAACTGCCGTCATCTCTTTCTCCTTCATTAAGGCATACCGTTTACATAAACGCCGCGCATTATACGCGCCAACGCACGCAACTGTTATCTTTGCGTGTTAATTACGGAAAGTTTGAAGGAGAGTGTAGAAGAAATCGCGAAGAATAACGTCAGGAAGCGTAAGGAAAAGCCGCATCGGGTAGATGCGGCAGAGCATCATCAGGCCAGCGTGCTAATACGCGCCAACTGCTCGAAGTAATCCGGGAAGGTTTTCGCGGTACATTTCGGATCGAGAATCGTCACGGGTGTGTCAGACAGCGCCACCAGCGAGAAGCACATTGCCATGCGGTGATCGTTATAGGTGCCAATCTCGGCAAACTGCAATTGTGCCGGTGGCGTTACGCGAATGTAATCTTCGCCCTCTTCAACGATCGCCCCGACTTTACGCAGCTCTGTCGCCATCGCAAACAGGCGGTCAGTCTCTTTCACGCGCCAGTTATAAATATTGCGCATTGTGGTGGTGCCTTTAGCAAACAATGCCGCCGTCGCAATGGTCATCGCCGCATCCGGAATATGGTTCATGTCCATATCGATGGCGTTAAGATCTCCGCGCGTACAGGAGATAAAGTCGTCGCCCCAGGTGACAATCGCGCCCATTTTTTCCAGTACATCCGCAAAACGAATATCGCCCTGCACGCTGTTACGGCCAATACCGGTTACTTTCACCGTACCACCTTTAATCGCGCCCGCAGCCAGGAAGTAAGACGCAGAGGAGGCATCACCCTCCACCAGATAGTTGCCCGGTGACTGATACGCCTGCGCACCACGCACCACGAAACGCTGGTAAGCCTGATTTTCAACCTCAACACCGAAGGTTTTCATCAGGTGCAGAGTAATATCGATATAGGGTTTCGAGACCAGTTCACCTTTAATCGTGATAACCGTATCGTGCGGCGCCAGTGGGGCGGTCATCAGGAGCGCGGTCAGAAACTGGCTGGAAACGCTGCCGTCAACCTCTACATTGCCGCCGGTGAATCCGCCACGCAGGCGCAAGGGAGGGTAATTTTCCTGCTCCAGATAATCGATTTGCGCGCCACCCTGACGAAGGGCATCGACCAGATGGCCAATGGGACGCTCTTTCATACGCGGCTCACCGGTCAGCACAATATTATTACGCCCCAGGCAAAGCGCCGCCGCCAGCGGACGCATCGCCGTCCCCGCATTGCCCAGGAAAAGCTCCAGCGCGTCGGCAGACTGCAGCGCCCCGCCGTTGCCAGTGACGTCACAACGGGTACGGTCATCGGAAAGCGTATAGTGAACTCCCAACGCTTTTAGCGCATTGAGCATATGACGGACATCATCACTGTCCAGCAGATTGGTCAGGACGGTGGTGCCATTCGCCAGTGCTGCCAGCAGCAACGCGCGGTTCGAGACACTTTTTGAACCCGGCAGATTGATGGTGCCATCCACGCGCGCAATAGGTTGTAACGTCAGGGATTCCATGAAACTTAACTCTCAACTCAACAGAATAAAAACCCCTGCCGGAACCGACAGGGGGAGAAAACAGCGCGATTAACCGTGGCGACGTTCAAAGTCGATCATGAAATCGGTCAGCGCTTTTACACCTTCCAGCGGCATCGCATTATAGATAGACGCGCGCATACCACCCACAACGCGGTGGCCTTTTAGTGCGTGCAGACCGGCCGCAAAGGACTCTTCAAGGAACAGATTGTCCAGGTTGCTATCGGCCAGCTGGAACGGCACGTTCATGCGGGAGCGGTTCGCCTGCGCGACATCGTTGCGGTAGAAGTTGCTCTTATCAATCACGCCGTACAGCAACCCGGCTTTTTGCTGATTGATTTTGTCCATCTGCGCTACACCGCCATTTTGCTTCAGCCATTTGAAGACAAGGCCAGAAAGATACCAGGCAAAGGTCGGTGGCGTGTTGAACATAGAGTCGTTATCGTTCAGTACGGTGTAATCCAGGATAGACGGACAGGCTTTGTTCGCCTTGCCCAGCAGATCGTCACGCACAATCACCAGCGTTAAACCCGCAGGACCGATATTTTTCTGCGCACCGGCATAAATCACACCATAGCGGGTGACATCCAGCGGCGTGGAAAGAATGGTTGAAGAGAGATCGGCAGTCACCACCACGTTCTCACCAAACGCAGGCTCTTCATGGATAGCAATGCCGTCGATAGTTTCATTCGGGCAGTAATGCAGATAGGCCGCATCGCGGGAGAGCTGCCATTCGCTCATCGGCTTCACGGCACGCAGACCCTCGACGGTGACTTTCGCGTCGATAACGTTCGGCGTGCAGTATTTGTGCGCTTCTTTGACTGCGCTGGCGGCCCAGTAACCCGCGTCTACGTAGTCAGCGGTAGTTTTGTCGCCCAGCAGATTGAGGGGGATCCCGGCAAACTGACCGCGTCCGCCGCCATGACAGAATAAAACTTTGTAGTTCGAGGGGATATTGAGCAGATCGCGAAAATCCTGTTCTGCCTCTTCAGCCACCTTAATAAACGCTTTACCACGGTGGCTGATTTCCATCACCGATGTACCAAGACCCTGCCAGTCGCAAAGCTCCTGTTGAGCCTGCTTAAGCACATCTGCCGGTAACATTGCCGGACCTGAACTGAAATTGAAGACCTGAGCCATTTCCCCTCACCACGCTTAACGCTATAAGTTATTACTGTGGATATCGGTTTTATCATTCAGTGACACGCGCCGCAATGTCTAAAACTTATGACCGGCAAAATGTGTCCGTCGTCACACAAAACAATCTGTCGGCTCTGTGTGACAAAACGGACAAAATCGCTGTCAGGTGATGCGTTTAGCCCGGCTTACTTTCGACCATTCCGGATGGGCGCAACGCGGACATAATTGATGATCGCCTGCCTGCATATCGACCACGTGACTGCAGCGAACGCAGGCATATTTATTCGCTTCCGGGACGGTGGTAAATCGCTCTACGCATTTTTCCGGCAAAATACACAGCCCCGGTTTTACGTCTTCATCTGCATAGTAATAAAGACTGACCTGACCATTGGTTTCCATGATCGCCAGACGAACCTGCCCAAGCTGTTCGACGCTGTTCAACCGCAGCTCCATGAAAAACTCGAACTCGGTCATATTGGCGCTTTGCACCTTTTCCCAGGCCAGCTGTCCGTCTTCAACGATAATGACCGGCTTGCCTTCAAAGAGATCTTCGAGCTTTTCGCTCTTTGACATTAACCACATCACCAGTCGATATAAGAGTGCCAGCGTCACGAAGACCACAAAAACGGGGATCATCGGGACATCATCGTAAAAGGCAACGTCCCCGGCCGCCGAGCCCAGCGTCAAAATGATCAACACTTCAAAGAGCGACATTTGCCTGACACCGCGACGACCGGTGATTTTGAGAAAAAGAAAAACCAAAATAAAGGTGTAAAGACTGCGTAGTGCGACTTCCCCTAAAAACTCAAATGGAACTTTATCCAATGCCATTCTGTGTAAATCAAACGCTTTCATTTTCCTATGCCTTAACAGTCAGTTACTTCCAGTAAGCATAGCCCAGTCTTTTATTTTCACCGAAGATAGCGCCTGCCACACAAAACCCGTATCATTGCGCGCTTTCCGTACGATAAAAGTGATCGCCATGACTCAAACATTCATCCCCGGCAAAGACGCCGCCCTGGAAGACTCCATCGCACGTTTCCAGCAAAAACTGACCGACCTGGGCTTTAATATCGAAGAAGCGTCCTGGCTTAATCCGGTCCCTCATGTCTGGTCTGTGCACATCCGCGATACAGACTGCGCGCTGTGTTTCACTAACGGTAAAGGTGCGACTAAAAAAGCGGCACTGGCCTCCGCGCTGGGTGAGTATTTTGAGCGTCTGTCCACCAACTATTTCTTTGCCGACTTCTGGCTGGGCAACACCGTGGCGAACGGTCCATTCGTCCACTATCCGAATGAAAAATGGTTCCCGCTGACCGAAGACGATGCGCTGCCGGAAGGCATCCTCGATGCCCGTCTGCGCGCATTCTACGATCCGGAAAATGAACTGACGGCAGGCATGCTGGTGGATCTGCAGTCCGGCAATGACGAACGCGGTATCTGCGCCCTGCCCTTCACCCGTCAGTCCGATGAAGAGACCGTCTATATCCCGATGAACATCGTCGGAAATCTGTATGTCTCTAACGGCATGTCAGCCGGTAACACCCGTAACGAAGCGCGCGTTCAGGGTCTGTCAGAAGTCTTTGAGCGCCACATCAAGAACCGTATTATCGCGGAATCCATCAGTCTGCCGGAGATCCCGTCCGACGTGCTGGCACGTTATCCGGGCGTGGTAGAGTCTATCGCCAAACTGGAAGCAGAAGGTTTCCCAATCTTTGCTTACGATGGTTCACTGGGCGGTCAATATCCGGTGATTTGTGTCGTACTGTTTAACCCGGCGAACGGCACCTGTTTTGCCTCCTTCGGGGCGCACCCTGATTTCGGCGTGGCGCTGGAGCGTACCGTGACCGAGCTGCTGCAGGGTCGTAGCCTGAAAGATCTCGACGTGTTTACACCGCCGACCTTTGACGACGAAGAAGTCGCTGAACACACTAACCTCGAAACGCACTTCATTGATTCCAGCGGTTTGATCTCCTGGGATATGTTCAAACAGGATGCGGATTATCCGTTCGTCGACTGGAACTTCTCCGGCACCACGGAAGAAGAGTTCGCCACGCTGATGGCGATCTTCAATGCTGAAGACCAGGAAGTGTACATTGCCGATTACGAACATTTAGGCGTATATGCCTGCCGTATCATTGTGCCTGGCATGTCTGATATTTATCCTGCGGAAGATTTGTGGCTGGCAAACAACAGCATGGGCAGCCACCTGCGTGAAACCCTGCTGGCACTGCCTGGCAGCGAGTGGGAAAAAGAGGACTACCTGAACCTTATCGCCCAACTGGACGATGAAGGCCACGATGATTTCACCCGCGTGCGTGAACTCCTGGGCCTGGCGACAGGTAAAGACAATGGCTGGTATACCCTGCGTATCGGTGAGCTGAAAGCGATGCTGGCGCTGGCGGGCGGCGATCTGGATCAGGCCCTGGCCTGGACAGAATGGACCATTGAATTTAACCAGTCCGTCTTCTCTGCGGAACGCGCTAACTACTATCGTTGCCTGCAAACCCTGCTGCTGCTGGCGCAGGAAGAAGATCGTCAGCCGCTGCAATATCTGAACGCTTTTGTTCGCATGTACGGTGCTGCTGCCGTTGAAGCCGCCAGCGCGGCGCTCAGCGGCGAAGCGCCGTTCTACGGTTTGCAGCCAGTTGATGGCGATCTTAATGCCTTCCCGGCGCATCAGTCGCTCCTGCGGGCCTATGAAAAACTGCAACGAGCAAAAACGGCTTACTGGTCAAAATAAGCGCATGTAACATGACGGACTGTAGGTGTATTCCGTCGACCAGGCTATATTACGGGGCAATTTAATTGCCCCGTTTTTTTATATCATTCGCTGGCTATTTTTTTTGTAATAATAAAGTTAAATGCAAGTAAATATTATTATGGTTATTTGAACTTTACTGTTACTTTTTTAGGGAAATACTCCATTTTAATTAACTGTTTTATAGGGGGCGGACGAAAAAATTCAACTCTTTTCATAACTTTTAAAATTTATTTTTATACGGATAATCAAATACTTACTCCGCAATCGCTGTAAAACCATGCGCTTTGCGGGCCTATAAGCCAGGCGAGATATGATCTATATCAATTTCTCTTCTATAATGCTTTGTTAGTATCTCGTCGCCGACTTAATAAAGAGAGAGTTAGTGTGAAAGCTGACAACCCTTTTGATCTAATACTCCCTGCTGCAATGGCCAAAGTTGCCGAAGAAGCGGGTGTCTATAAAGCCACAAAACGCCCGATGACGACGTTCTTCCTGGCGATTACCGCAGGTGTGTTCATCTCCATCGCTTTTGTCTTCTACATCACTGCGACCACCGGTACAGCGGCGATGCCATTTGGTATTGCAAAACTGATCGGCGGCATTTGCTTCTCGCTGGGGTTGATCCTTTGCGTTATCTGCGGTGCAGATCTCTTTACCTCAACCGTTCTTATCGTTGTGGCAAAGGCAAGCGGAAGAATCACCTGGGGTCAACTGGGGCGCAACTGGCTTAATGTCTACGTTGGCAACCTGATTGGCTGTTTGCTCTTCGTTTTGTTGATGTGGTTATCTGGCGAGTACATGACCGCCAACGGCGGCTGGGGGCTCAATGTCCTGCAAACCGCCGACCACAAAATGCATCACACATTCATTGAAGCCGTTGCACTTGGTATCCTTGCAAACCTGATGGTCTGCCTGGCTGTCTGGATGAGTTACTCCGGACGTAGCCTGATGGATAAAGCCATGATTATGGTTTTACCGGTAGCCATGTTCGTTGCAAGCGGCTTTGAGCACAGTATTGCAAACATGTTTATGATACCTATGGGTATCGTCATTCGTCACTTTGCGAGCCCGGAGTTTTGGACCGCTATCGGTTCGAGTCCGGAAAGTTTCTCTCACCTGACTATCATGAATTTCATCACGGATAATCTGATTCCAGTCACTATTGGGAACATTATCGGTGGGGGTCTGCTGGTTGGGTTGACATACTGGGTCATTTACCTGCGTGGCGACAATCATCATTGATGGTTATCTCAGGCAGTAAATAAAAAATCCACTTAAGAAGGTAGGTATCACATGTCCGAGCTTAATGAAAAGTTAGCCACAGCCTGGGAAGGTTTTGCGAAAGGTGACTGGCAGAAAGAAGTCAACGTACGTGACTTCATTCAGAAAAACTATACCCCGTATGAAGGCGATGAATCCTTCCTGGCTGGCGCGACTGACGCAACAACCAAGCTGTGGGACAACGTAATGGAAGGCGTTAAACTGGAAAACCGCACGCATGCGCCAGTTGACTTCGATACTTCCGTTGCCTCTACCATCACTTCTCATGATGCTGGTTATATCAATAAAGCCCTTGAGAAAATCGTTGGTCTGCAGACTGAAGCACCACTGAAACGTGCGATTATCCCGTTCGGTGGTATCAAAATGGTTGAAGGTTCCTGCAAAGCGTACAACCGCGAGCTGGACCCAATGCTGAAAAAAATCTTCACCGAATACCGTAAAACCCACAACCAGGGTGTATTCGATGTTTATACCAAAGACATTCTGAACTGCCGTAAATCTGGCGTTCTGACTGGTCTGCCAGATGCGTATGGCCGTGGCCGTATCATCGGTGACTACCGTCGCGTTGCGCTGTACGGTATCGACTTCCTGATGAAAGACAAATACGCACAGTTCGTTTCACTGCAGTCCGATCTGGAAAACGGCGTAAACCTGGAAGCGACTATCCGTCTGCGTGAAGAAATTGCTGAACAGCACCGTGCGCTGGGTCAGATCAAAGAGATGGCGGCTAAATATGGCTGCGATATCTCTGGTCCTGCAACCAATGCTCAGGAAGCTATCCAGTGGACCTACTTCGGCTACCTGGCCGCTGTTAAGTCTCAGAACGGTGCAGCAATGTCCTTCGGTCGCGTATCCACCTTCCTGGATGCTTACATCGAACGTGATATCAAAGCAGGCAAAATCAACGAGCAAGACGCTCAGGAAATGATTGACCACCTGGTCATGAAACTGCGTATGGTTCGCTTCCTGCGTACCCCTGAATATGATGAACTGTTCTCTGGTGACCCAATCTGGGCAACAGAATCTATCGGTGGTATGGGCGTTGATGGCCGTACTCTGGTTACCAAAAACAGCTTCCGCTTCCTGAACACCCTGTACACCATGGGTCCTTCTCCGGAGCCAAACATCACTGTTCTGTGGTCTGAAAAACTGCCACTGAACTTCAAGAAATTTGCCGCTAAAGTGTCTATCGATACCTCTTCTCTGCAGTATGAGAACGATGACCTGATGCGTCCTGATTTCAACAACGATGACTACGCTATCGCGTGTTGTGTAAGCCCAATGGTTGTTGGTAAGCAAATGCAGTTCTTCGGTGCACGTGCTAACCTCGCGAAAACCATGCTGTACGCAATCAACGGCGGCGTTGATGAAAAAATGAAAATCCAGGTTGGTCCTAAATCTGAACCAATCAAAGGCGACGTTCTGAACTTCGACGAAGTGATGGAGCGCATGGATCACTTCATGGACTGGCTGGCAAAACAGTATGTCACCGCACTGAACGTTATCCACTACATGCACGACAAATACAGCTACGAAGCGTCGCTGATGGCTCTGCATGACCGTGATGTCGTTCGTACCATGGCATGCGGTATCGCAGGTCTGTCTGTTGCAGCTGACTCCCTGTCTGCTATCAAATATGCGAAAGTTAAACCAATTCGTGACGAAGATGGTCTGGCGACTGACTTCGAAATCGAAGGCGAATATCCGCAGTTTGGTAACAACGACTCTCGCGTCGATGACATGGCCGTTGACCTGGTAGAACGTTTCATGAAGAAAATTCAGAAACTGACCACCTACCGTAACGCTATCCCGACTCAGTCTGTTCTGACCATCACCTCTAACGTTGTGTATGGTAAGAAAACCGGTAATACCCCAGACGGTCGTCGTGCAGGCGCGCCATTCGGACCAGGTGCTAACCCAATGCACGGTCGTGACCAGAAAGGTGCTGTAGCCTCTCTGACCTCCGTTGCTAAACTGCCGTTTGCTTACGCGAAAGATGGTATTTCTTATACCTTCTCCATCGTGCCAAACGCGCTGGGTAAAGACGACGAAGTGCGTAAAACTAACCTCGCGGGTCTGATGGATGGTTACTTCCACCACGAAGCGTCCATCGAAGGTGGTCAACACCTGAACGTGAACGTGATGAACCGTGAAATGCTGCTCGATGCGATGGAAAATCCTGAGAAATATCCTCAGCTGACCATCCGTGTTTCGGGTTACGCAGTACGTTTTAACTCCCTGACGAAAGAACAGCAGCAGGACGTTATTACTCGTACCTTCACTCAGTCCATCTAATATCTTGTCTGACTGAAAAAGCGTACAATAAAGGCTCCACACCTGTGGGGCCTTTTTAACACCTTCTCCTGTTCAGTCTCTTTTGCCCGCTATCTATACTTGATGGATAACAGCCAAAACAGACTCGACACAGCCACACGAGCTGTGCACATAAACAGGCCCCGGACGGGCCAAATCTGGAGATATCACCGCAATGTCTATTATTGGTCGTATTCACTCCTTTGAATCCTGCGGCACTGTCGATGGCCCAGGTATCCGCTTTATCACCTTTTTCCAGGGCTGCCTGATGCGCTGTCTGTATTGCCATAACCGCGATACCTGGGACACGCACGGCGGCAAAGAGATCACCGTAGAAGAATTAATGAAAGAGGTGGTGACCTATCGTCACTTTATGAATGCATCAGGCGGCGGCGTAACGGCATCCGGTGGTGAAGCCATACTTCAGGCTGAATTCGTTCGCGACTGGTTCCGTGCCTGCCGTAAAGAAAGCATTCATACCTGTCTGGATACCAACGGATTCGTCCGTCGCTACGATCCGGTGATTGACGAACTGCTTGAAGTGACCGATCTGGTGATGCTCGATCTGAAACAAATGAATGATGAGATCCATCAGAATCTGGTCGGCGTCTCAAATCATCGCACGCTGGAGTTCGCAAAATACATTGCGGCAAAAGGCATCAAAACCTGGATCCGCTATGTGGTTGTACCGGGCTGGTCTGATGACGACGATTCTGCGCATCGCCTGGGGGAATTTACCCGCGATATGGGTAATGTCGAGAAAATTGAGCTCCTCCCCTACCATGAGTTAGGCAAACACAAGTGGGTTGCGATGGGTGAAGAGTACAAACTGGATGGCGTGAAGCCGCCGAAGAAAGAGACCATGGAACGCGTCAAAGGCATTCTTGAGCAGTATGGTCATAAAGTGATGTATTGAAAAAATAGCCCGGCTTACGCCGGGCTATTTATTTTATTTGAAGACACCATTAATAATAGTGGTCACAATTGCGGTACTGAGCGCAATTAATACCAGATCGTCCCCCACTACTCGCCATTCATAACCAGGGTAAGAAGGTAACTGGCCTAACATCGATGCAGGAACGGTTTTTTTCGCAATGCCTGGAGGAAGCGGTTTACCACGTGCGAGATTCTTCGCAATACCCGGTGGCAGCGAATCATAGCCTGTTAAGCCATAGTTCAACGCCAGATGGCGAGCATGGTCGAAGCTGACACGCGCATCCACATCATCGCTAACGTTTTTATTTGATTTACCGGAATTTTGATGATCGTTATTCTGTTTGTTGCCGTGATTGCCGGCGTTTGAATTGCCATGGTTGCCGCTGTTACCCTGGCCGCCCCCACTATTACCGTGGTTTCCGCCATTACCATTGCCCTGACCATTACCCGGATTTGCCATTGCCGGAGCAATCGCAAACGTTAAAGACAACACTACTGCCAGAGCGGTAGTGGAAAAACGATGAGTAGACATGATGACTGCCTTTTAGTGGGAGAACTCATTTGAATTATCGCCTGATGCCTGAAACAAACAATGTCCAAAACTCTTATTTGTGACCAGAACAAAAAAGCCTGTCGACGACAGGCTTTTATTTCATCACGCATGTGCCACTGGCGTTGGATGTTCGCCTGCTTTGCGCAGCAACATTAAAAGATAAATAAACGAGACGCTGGCAATCATTATAAACAGCAAGTTATCAGAATAACTTTGCATCAGCATGGAGGTAAAAGTCGGACCAAGCAGGCTGCCGATGGTATAGCTCAGTAATAGCGCCTGATTCATCGCTACCAGCTGGTGATACTCAACCTTCTCACACGCCCAGGCCATCGCAACAGGATAAAGCGTAAAACCCGCCGCCCCGAGAATAAACAACGCGGGAGCCATAGCAGCATTGCTGAGCATCGCCAGACAACCCAGAATAACGACAAAAACCTGAACACGCAGGACCAGTAATCGACCATAGCGATCGGCGAGTTTACCGATTGGCCATTGCCCAACGATACCCGCGCTGACCATGACCGCCATCCAGAAGCCAATGCCGGAATCGCTCACGCCCTGATGATTCAAATAGAGCGGCATTAAGCCGTATAACGATCCCAGCACGATGCCCGAAATAATGCAGCCGTTTACACCCAGACGAGCATGACGAAGTCGTAACATCGGCCAGACCTGTGTCGCTTCCTGATGCTCGCTGTTTTGATTCACAATACGCGTGAAAAGCAGAGGCAGAATGGCTGCCAGTACCATGCCAGTGACCCACGGCAGTACGCTCATCAGGTCAGTCGGCATCTTGCTGATCATCAGTTGGCCTAACACTGTCCCCACGTAATAGACCATCATATAGGCTGCCAGAAGACGCCCACGATTGCGGGAGGTGCCGCTGCACATCAGCGCACTTTCAACCACGACCCAGATCATTGCGCAGCCAACACCGGCGATAAAGCGCCACGTCATCCAGCTCCAGAAACCAACCATCACGCCCAGACCTACGCAGCCCGCAGCAAAAATCAGTGACGCCAGATAATAGCTACGATTAAAGCCAAAGCGTTTAATTAATTTGCCCGTTAACAAGGTTCCCAACAGGTTGCCGGTAAAATAGGACGAGCTGACCATACCCACCTGCCAGGTCGGTAAGTTTTCATGGGCGAGCCAGAGCGGGACGAGCGTATTCAAAACCGCGATCGCCAGCGTCAACAAAAGCAGGCCACAGAGCAACAGCAGCACTGGCCGGGTATAGGTGGTCATGGATTAAAAACCGTGAGGAAGTAAAGATTTCGAGCGCATCATGCCACCAGCAAAAACAAAGTCAATCCATGGGCTTAGGGGGCTCGCACGATTTGCCCCCTGTCGATTGAAAAAACTTATCCTCCTTCCCGCTTCGCCCGCATACGGAATATTTATCTGATTGTTTTTATTAATTTCAGAGACAAATAAATCACGGGTCTCAGTTGAAAAATTTCATGATAAAAA
>NZ_JAIWPG020000001.1 GCF_020532665.2 Lelliottia sp. WAP21 | reverse complement strand
TGGCTGATGGTACCCGCTGGCATTGCGTCTGGTAGAGCGACAGGAATCAGGGTGTACCTGGGCCGGGTCAGGTACTGCCGACAGTCGGCAAATGCGCGCAAAAAAGGGAGCCATTTGGCTCCCTTTTCCTCCTGACGATATCTTAAAACTGATAGCTTGCGGTGACACTCACGTTACGCGGTTCACCGTAAACCAGCGAACCCTGAACGTTCGTGTCGTACGTCTTATCAAACAGGTTGTTCAGGTTACCCTGCAAAGCGAAATTCTTCGTGACCTGATAACGGGTGAAAAGGTCGACGAGGGCATAACTCCCTTGCTCGGCTCGCCAGGTTCCGTAAGGGGTGGCAACGTCGCTGTAGACCCGGTTCTGCCAGTTAATCCCGCCGCCTACCGTCAATGCAGGCATGGCCGGCAGTCGATAGCGGGTGAACAGTTTTACGGTCGTGCGTGGCAGATATGGGTTTACCGCTTTACCGTCGCTGTCTTCGGCGACGTAGCGGGTGGCGCCAAAGGTCATCTGCCAGTTATCGGTCAGTGCGCCGTTGATTTCAAATTCTACCCCTTTACTGACGGTTCCATCGACACCTTCATAGGCAATATCGCTGGAACCCTGAATAACCCGGCCCGTGCTCTGACCCAGGTTATCCTGCTCGATACGGAACAGGGCAAGCGTGGTCGTCAAGCGGCTGTTCATCCAGTCCGATTTCAAACCCACTTCATAGTTATTACCGGTGATCGGCGCCAGATATTTTCCGCCGCTGTCGCGGTAATTTTGCGGCTGGAAGATAGAGGTATAGCTGCTGTAGGCAGACCAGTTCTCATTGATGTCGTATACCAGCCCGGCGTAGGGCGTGGTGTGGTTTTTCTCCATACCATATGTCATGGTATCGACACGCCAGTTGGTGTAACGCGCGCCCAGGATAAGATGCAAAGGGTCGGCAAGGGAAATACGGGTCGCGGCGTAGACCGACTTCATATAGGTCTTGTCATCCTGCGCCAGCGACTGTGAGCCCCAGTGAGTTTCCGGGAAATCACCGTCATAGTCGTAAAAACTGCCCAGCTCGTCAGGGAAGACGTTAGCCCAGGCGTTCGTGTACCGGTTGGTCTGGCGGCTATAGCTTGCCCCGATCATCATGGTGTGCTGACGATCAAACAGATCGTAACCGCCGTCGGCAAAGAGATCGACCGCGTCAACCTTACGTTTTCCACTGTTCCAGCCTGTTCCGCCGATGTAAGCGAAGTCAGGGCCATAATTCACATAAGGGCCTGTCAGCATACCCGTGTTTTTGTCCACGAGGGCGTCAAGATACATGGCCTTGCTGTCAAATTTTGCTTCGGTATGGGTGGCATTTAAGGTGGCCTGCCAGTTTTCGGCAAAGCGCTGCTTCAGGGTGACAAAGAACTTATTGAACTCTTTATCATTGTAAGCCCAGTCGGGGGCCGTACTGTGGGCACGGTCATAATGTCTGACGCTACCGTCCGTATTCCAGCGTGGCAGGCCGCCCCAGGTTTGATTGTTTACATCAATACGCTGGTACTCATATCCCGCAGCGAGTGAGGTGGTGTCACCCAGGTCAGCGTCGAGGATCCCTGAGAAGAACGTTTTCTTCTGGTTGTAGTTGTCCAGCCAGGAGTCGTTGTCCTGATATCCCGCTACGATACGCCCACGCACGTTGCCCTCGTCGGTCAACGGGCTTTGCATATCCATAACGTAACGCTGTTTATTCCAGCTACCATATTCAGCAGACAGGTTGCCTTTAAATTCACGGCTGGTAGCGTGCTTACGCACCATGTTGATGGCCGCAGACGGGTTACCTGTCCCGGTCATCAATCCATTTGCACCGCGAACGACCTCTACGCGCTCATAAAGGGCGGTATCCGAGAGCGCATCACCCAGATTCCATCGCGACTCAAAATAGGTCGGAATGCCATCGAGCATGTAATTGTCGATTTCAAATCCACGAGAGTAATAGCTACTGCGATCGGAATCAGCCGTGTTTTTGCTGATCCCCATCGTGTTATCCATGACATCGCCCAGCGTCTGAAGCTGCTGATCTTCCATTCGCTGCTGGCTCACGATGGTCACTGACTGGGGAATATCGCGCTGGACCATCTGCATTTTCGTGCCAATGGCGGTGGTCTTAACGCTGTAGTCCTGTTCCTCTGCGGCCACGTCGGACTGAGAGGCGCCATCGACAAGCAATGTCTCTTCGCTTGCTGGCGCGGCAAAACTCATGGTCGGCATCAATGCCATAGCAATACAGGCTGCCAGCAACGAAGGTGTTGCGACAGGCTGACGTTGCCCATCCCTGGTAAGATTAATGAAAGACATTATCAAACCCTTTCTGAATGCAATATGAATGGTGTGCCTCCGTACCGTCCTGGCGGCCGGAAGTCGTTTTCTATGTTGTTAATGCGCATGAAAATGCAAATGCGAAATATACGCATTGTGATTAAACCTGTAAACAGACGTTTCAGTGGGAAGTGAAATAATGTTTCAGGGTAAGAAAGGGGAGGAGACGAGGGGAGCAGAGTACTTATTGCACGATAAGGAAAGAAATCGAGGGATAAGGTTGAAAGGTCAGGAGAATCTCGCTCATACTCTTGTGTCGTGTCACAAACCCGATGCATGGAACGTGTTATCGCCTGGCATGCCACGCCAGTTTAACTAAAAAGGAAAACGTCATGGCTGAAGAAACGATTTTCAGTAAAATTATCCGTCGCGAAATTCCGTCGGATATCGTGTATCAGGATGAGCTGGTCACGGCTTTTCGCGATATTTCGCCTCAGGCTCCGACACACATCCTTATCATTCCCAATATTCTGATTCCGACCGTTAACGACGTGAAACCCGAGCACGAAGTCGCATTAGGCCGTATGCTGACGGTAGCCGCGAAAATTGCGCAGCAGGAAGGGATTGCACAGGACGGTTACCGCCTGATCATGAATTGCAATCTCCATGGCGGCCAGGAAGTTTATCATATTCACATGCATCTGCTTGGCGGCCGCCCGCTGGGCCCTATGCTGGCGTACAAAGGTCTTTAATATGCTTAAAGGACGTATCGCTGTTCTGGCATTAACTATCCTGATAGCAGGCTGCAGTTCGCGTCCGGCTATTCCGGTGAGTGATGAGCAGACGCTGGTGATGGAGTCGTCGGTATTAGCGGCGGGGATCACCGCTGATACACCGTCACTGACCATCAGTGATATTCAGCCATCGGCGTCCTCACAGCTTTATAACGAAAGAAATGAGCCTGTTACCGTACATTACCGCTTTTACTGGTATGACGTAAGAGGTCTTGAGATGCACCCGCTTGAGGCGCCACGTAACGTGACTATCCCGGCGAAATCGTCGGTCACGCTTTACGGTAGCGCCAACTATCTGGGTGCACATAAGGTCAGACTTTATCTTTATCTGTGAGGGGTGAACCTTGATTAAAAATCTAAGCCGCTACGCGCTCGTGACGGCATTTGCGTTGTTCCTGTCTGGGTGTATTACACGTACTGAACAACAGCCTGCACCGGTCGATGAAGCCAAACCGGGTACGGAGCAGCCTGTACCACCAACACAGCCGGTCCCAACGGTGCCTTCGGTGCCCACGATCCCGGCTCAGCCAGGCCCGATAGAACATCCGGACCAGACTTCACAGCCCGCGCCACGCGTCCGTCACTATGACTGGAATGGCGCGATGCAGCCAATGGTGGGCAAAATGTTGCAGGCTCAGGGCGTGACCGCAGGTAGCGTTCTGCTGGTGGACAGCGTCAATAACCGGACTAACGGTACACTGAACGCCGGTGAGGCCACTGAAACGCTGCGCAATGCGCTGGCGAATAACGGTAAGTTTACGCTGGTTTCGGCTCAGCAGCTGGCCGTGGCGAAGCAGCAGTTAGGTCTCTCTCCGCAGGACAGCCTCGGTACCCGCAGTAAAGCGATCGGTATCGCACGCAATGTGGGCGCACAATACGTCCTTTATTCAAATGCCACGGGCAATGTAAACGCGCCATCACTGCAAATGCAGCTGATGCTGGTTCAGACAGGTGAAATTATCTGGTCAGGTAAAGGTGCCGTTACACAGCAATAAGATGACGCGCGAGGCGATCCTTGCGCGCTATTTCCCCCGGTATCGCCTTATCGCGCCGCAAACCCATGCCGGGTTTAGCGGCGCGAGTTGCATTATTGAACGGGGTGAGGAGCGCAAGGTATTGCGGCACCACCACGATGCTGCCGTTCCTGCCTTTCACTTTCGTCGCCAGTTTCGCGCTCTGCAGCGTCTGCCGAACAGTCTGGTACCCAAACCCTGTTTCTTCGCACACGGCTGGATGGCGGTCGAGTATCTTCCTGGTGAGGTCAAAAGCGTGCTGCCTGCTACGTCAACGCTTGCGGACATGCTGTATCATCTTCACCGCCAGCCCCGTTTAGGCTGGCGTATCACGCTGATGCCGCTACTCGATTATTACTGGCAACAGGCGGCACCCGCCCGACGCACGCTGTTATGGCTCAGGTCTCTACAGCGTCTGCGCCGACGTCGGGAACCCCGGCCTCTGCGTCTGGCACCCTTGCATATGGATGTCCACGCCGGAAATATCGTGCATACCCCGGCAGGCGAAAGGTTGATTGACTGGGAATATTGCGGTGATGGGGATGTGGCGCTTGAACTGGCTGCCGTCTGGATGCCATCGGACGAGGCCAGACGGATTCTCGTACAGGCCTACGCCAGTACCGCCAGGATGCCGGAGGCATTGCTACAAAATCAGGTCAGGCGCTGGCGTCCCTGGGTTTTGCTGTTAATGGCTGGCTGGTTCGAGCTGCGCTTTCAGCAAACGGGCGATAAACAATTTATTACGCTGGCAGATAACGTCTGGCGTCAGTTACAAACTAAAGGATAAGAGAGGTGGGTGTGGGTCCGGTAATGTTGGATGTAGAAGGGTATGAACTGGATGCAGAAGAGCGCGAGATACTTGCGCATCCGCTGGTCGGCGGACTGATTCTGTTCACCCGCAACTATCACGATCCCGCGCAGCTGCGTGAACTGGTGCGGCAGATCCGCGACGCGTCACATCATCGTCTGGTGGTCGCCGTCGATCAGGAAGGCGGACGCGTGCAACGTTTTCGCGAGGGCTTTACTCGTCTGCCTGCTGCGCAATCTTTCGCAGCGCTTCTGGGCGTTGAAGAGGGGGGCAAACTGGCGCAGGACGCGGGCTGGTTGATGGCCAGTGAGATGATTGCGATGGACATCGATATCAGTTTTGCCCCCGTGCTGGATGTGGGACATATCAGCGCGGCCATTGGTGAACGTTCTTATCATGAAGATCCGCAGATTGCCCTGGCGATGGCGACACGTTTTATTGATGGTATGCATGCGGCAGGAATGAAGACCACAGGAAAGCATTTTCCAGGGCATGGGGCGGTGACGGCTGATTCACATAAAGAAACGCCACGCGATCCGCGTCCGGAAGAGGTGATTCGGGCCAGAGATATGTCGGTGTTCCGCTCTCTGATTACCGAGAATAAGCTGGATGCCATCATGCCTGCGCATGTCATTTACAGTGAGGTTGATCCTCGTCCGGCCAGCGGTTCACCCCACTGGTTAAAAACCGTTTTAAGACAAGAACTAGGCTTTAACGGCGTTATTTTCTCCGACGATCTGTCGATGGAAGGGGCGGCGATCATGGGCAGCTATGCCGAACGGGGTCAGGCATCGCTGGACGCCGGTTGCGATATGATCCTGGTCTGTAATAATCGTAAAGGTGCGGTTAGCGTGTTAGATAACCTGTCGCCGATCAATGCTGAACGTGTTACACAATTGTATCATAAAGGAACATTTGGCCGTCAGGACCTTATCAGTTCAGCACGCTGGAAGGCGATTCATACAGAGCTTGAAGCCCTGAATGAGCGCTGGCAGGCGCATAAAGCGGGCCAATAACCCCTCTCGGAAGACGTAGCGTGGTGAGGATACAATGATCATCTATTTGCACGGTTTTGATTCGAACAGTCCTGGTAATCATGAAAAGGTGCTGCAACTTCAGTTTATCGATCCGGATGTCCGTCTGATCAGTTACAGCACCCGGCACCCTAAGCACGATATGCAGCATCTGCTCAAAGAAGTGGACAAAATGTTGCAGCTGAATATCGATGACCGCCCGCTGATATGCGGTGTGGGTCTGGGGGGCTACTGGGCTGAGCGTATAGGTTTTTTGTGTGATATTCGCCAGGTGGTATTCAATCCCAACCTGTTCCCTAACGAGAATATGGAAGGCAAGATTGATCGGCCTGAAGAGTATGTCGACATTGCAACCAAATGCGTGAGTAACTTCCGCGAGAAGAACCGCGACCGCTGTCTGGCGATCCTCTCACGCAACGATGAGGCTCTCAACAGTCAACGATCGGCTGAGGTGTTACATCATTTCTATGAAATTGTCTGGGATGAAGAACAAACCCACAAATTCAAAAGCATCTCACCCCATCTTCAGCGGATTAAAGCCTTTAAAACGCTGGGCTAACCCGCCTCGTTTTGTTCTAAGGCCCGGCAGCGAAAGCTGAGCGGGCCTTCTCTTTGCTACAATTGGTCAATTTACACCCACCAAAACTTGATTCACATCAATTTTGGTATGACCAATGCGCCTTGCATGTTATTCTCAATGCACCTGAATGGTTTCAGTGCTGTAACCTGTTGTTAATTAAGGGTTATTTTTATAACGTTTAATTAACAATTGGTTAATAATTTGAGGGGGTCACGTTGACTACACCATTGAAAAAGATAGTGATTGTGGGTGGCGGTGCAGGCGGGCTGGAGCTGGCAACCCAACTCGGCAAAAAGCTGGGTCGTGGTAAAAAAGCCAAAATTACACTGGTCGATCGTAACCACAGTCATCTGTGGAAACCCTTACTGCACGAAGTGGCTACCGGTTCGCTGGACGAGGGTGTGGATGCGCTCAGCTATCTGGCTCACGCACGTAACCACGACTTCCAGTTCCAGTTGGGTTCCGTAGTGGATATCAATCGCGAGAGCAAAACGCTGACGCTGGCAGAACTGCGCGATGATAAAGGTGAACTGCTGGTCCCCGAGCGTAAAATTGCGTATGACACGCTGGTTATGGCGCTGGGCAGCACCTCCAATGACTTCAATACCCCTGGTGTGAAAGATCACTGTATTTTCCTGGATAACCCGCATCAGGCGCGTCGTTTCCATCAGGAAATGCTTAACCTGTTCCTGAAGTATTCCAATAACCTTGGCGCAAACGGCAAGGTCAATATTGCCATTGTCGGCGGGGGCGCGACGGGCGTTGAGCTTTCTGCCGAGCTGCACAATGCGGTGAAACAGCTGCATAGCTACGGCTATAAAGGCCTGACCAACGAGGCGTTAAACGTCACGCTGGTGGAAGCCGGTGAGCGTATTCTGCCTGCGTTGCCGCCGCGTATCTCCGGCGCTGCGCATAATGAGCTGACCAAAATGGGCGTGCGCGTTCTGACACAAACGATGGTGACCAGCGCGGATGCTGGGGGTCTTCACACGAAAGAAGGCGAATATATCCAGGCCGACCTGATGGTCTGGGCGGCGGGGATTAAAGCACCTGATTTCATGAAAGATATCGGTGGGCTTGAAACGAACCGCATCAATCAGCTGGTGGTAGAACAGACGCTGCAGACCACGCGGGATCAGGATATCTACGCTATTGGCGATTGTGCCTCTTGTGCGCGCCCCGAAGGCGGTTTCGTGCCACCGCGCGCGCAGGCTGCTCATCAGATGGCCAGCCTGGCGTTACATAACATTCTGGCGCAGATCAAAGGTAAACCTTTAAAATCCTATGTTTATAAGGATCACGGTTCACTGGTATCGCTGTCTAACTTCTCCACCGTGGGTAGCCTGATGGGCAACCTGATGCGCGGTTCGATGATGGTAGAAGGGCGGATTGCTCGCTTCGTTTATATCTCGCTCTACCGTATGCATCAGGTGGCGCTGCACGGTTACTTTAAAACCGGCTTAATGATGCTGGTGGGCAGTATCAACCGCGTGATACGCCCACGCCTCAAGCTGCATTAATCCTTTAACCCCGCCGGACCCGGCGGGGCTGTTTTACGCATCCCCGCCTTTAACGTAAGAGTTCTCCGAAACGCGCTGTCGCCTCCCTTATAACCGCTTTTTTGATCCTTATTCTGATTGGCGAAATCACACCTTGATTGCAGAATTGTTTCATTAGCAACAAAGGAGGAACTCCCGTGAATAAATCTATGTTGGCGGGTATAGGGATTGGCGTCGCGGCGGCATTAGGTGTGGCTGCAGTAGCCAGTCTGAATGTACTTGATCGTGGTCCACAATATGCGCAGGTTGTCTCTGCGACACCGATTAAAGAGAGCGTGAAAACGCCTCGTCAGGAATGCCGTAACGTTGCCGTCACGCATCGTCGCCCGGTGCAGGACGAGAATCGTATCGCAGGTTCCGTATTAGGTGCGGTAGCCGGCGGGGTCATTGGCCATCAGTTTGGTGGTGGACGCGGTAAAGATGTTGCCACCGTGGTCGGTGCGCTGGGCGGGGGCTATGCCGGTCATCAGGTCCAGGGCGCTATGCAGGATAACGATACCTACACAACGACTCAGCAGCGTTGTAAGACGGTCTATGACAAGTCAGAGAAAATGCTGGGTTACGACGTGACGTATAAAATTGGCGACCAGCAGGGAAAAATCCGTATGGATAACGATCCCGGCACGCAAATTCCTCTCGATGGAAATGGTCAGCTGGTATTGAATAACAAAGCGTAAAAAAGGTGTTCTGATAATTTGGCTCCTCATCGCTCAGGTTGAGGAGCCTTTTTTTATGGCTTAAAAAGTCAATGCATAGTTAAGACCAAAGGTCCGTCCACGGCCTTTGTACTCGTAAAGGGCGGCGTTGCCGTACGTTGGGCTATAAAGCAATGGCGCGCGCTGGCCCCACACGGTGGTGTACTGTTTATCCAGCAGATTTTCAATACTGAATGACAGCTTCCCAAGCGGAAGCTGATAGCTCCCCAGGAAATCAACGGTATTATAGCCGTCCAGCTTGTTGCCTGTGGCGTCGCTTAGATCGAAGGTTTGCTGCGTCTGAATACGCAGAGACCATGGCTCAGGCGCCCAGCCAATATAAGCTGTGGCTTTCGACGGAGAGGCCTGGGTGACATCCCATTTTTCCCATGAACCGTCCGTTTTGATCTCCGATTTCAGAACGTTGAAATTCCCACCCAGACTCCAGACACTCTCCGGAATAAAATAGTCCACCGCGCCTTCCGCACCATAAATACGCCGCTCCTGCGGGTTCACATCGATGGTCATATCGCTGCGATTGATATCAATTGATTTATCGGAGAGTGAATAATAAAACGCGATCTGCGTGCGCAGATTGTTGCCGGTGTAACGCCAGCCCAGCTCGTAAGAATCAACTTTGATGCCTTCAAGTTTTGCATCACCCGGATTTACGCTTTTACCCAGTGCCAGATGGCCCTGGGCATCCGCAGGCGCATAGGCTCCATTGCCGTAATATTTGCCCGGATCGGGCAGTTCCACACCCTGAGAGAAATTGAACCAGACCTGCTGACGCTCGGTCAGGTGCGCCAGAATCCCGGCATTAAAGAGAAGGTTATCGTAGTCGGTCTTCCCGCCTGGGATCGCTTCTGCGGAAGTGGCTTTACCGTTGGCAATGGCTTGCTGCTGCGCATAGCCAATAAAGTCATCGACCCGATTTTCAGTCCATTGATAGCGAACCCCGCCGCTCAGGGTGAAGATGTCGTTAATGTCGTAGCTGTTTTGCAGGAACGGTGCGACGTTAGTAATGCTGTACCCTGGATAACGCCCGGTGGAGTAGATTGACTGATTATTCATGCCGCCGGAAGGAACAGACTTATTCAGGTCGAAGAACATCTGGTTAGCGTTAAAGGTTTCATGATCGGTGTCCAGACCCCAGGTGACCTGCCAGCCGTCGAGCGGGGTGCTGTTAAGCGTCAGTTTGGCACCGTACTGATCGGTATTCTGTTCTGATGCAGAAAAGCTGGTGATATTTTTATTTTTGTCGACCGTCGGGAACGGATAGAATCGCAGCGATTCATCGCGGTAATACACCTGACCAACCAGTTCTTGCCCCAGGAAATCGGTATCGGAATACTGCAGGCTGATAAGATGACGTTCCGTACCGGGAATACGGTCGGAGCGAAAACCCTGTTGCGTCCGCGCTGTGCCATTTCCCGTTACGGCGCTCATATTTTTATCAAGGTTGAGCCCGTAGTCATCATCACCCTGGCTTTTGTAATATTGCGTTACAACCTGTAGCTGACGCGTATCGTCAATGTCTATTGTACCGGTTCCCATCACATCCAGGCGATCGGAGTGCTGCAAACCGGTCTGTGTATTATCGAAGGTTAATGCATCTCCGTTTCCGTCGTACCAGCCACCAAATTGCTGATACGCGACCGAGAGGCGACCTGAAGCGTGTTCGGTACCGCCGCTTACGGCTGCGGCGACACGCTCATCACGGTCACGACTGTTATGAAAGCCACTTTTGCCCCCCAGTTCTAAATCAACCTGCGGGTCTGGCTGGCCTTTTTTTGTCACGATATTGATCAGGCCACCGGTACTTCCTCCTCCGTATAACGCGGTTGAACCCGAGATGACTTCAATATGCTCAACGTTAAACGGATCGATAGCGTCCAGCTGGCGGCTGTCCGTGCGTGACGAGTTGAGTCGGACCCCGTCGATTAACACCACGATGGAGCGCCCGCGCATGTTCATGCCATAGTTGGTCCGTCCCTGGCTGCTGACGTCCATCCCGGGAATTAGCTGGCCGAGAATGTCTTTAAACTCCTTTCCCCCCTGAACCTGCTGCTCAATTTCCTGACCTTCAATGATCCACGTGGTTTGCGCCATTTCCGCCACTGTACGATGGCTACGGGTAGCGCTTACCACTACATTCTCTTCGTCAGACTGTTCAGCATAAAGCGGCAGGGCGAATGCCAGCAGCACGGGATTGAGCACCCAGAGGCTCTTTTTCATCATCATTCCTTATTGAGCATTCGCTCTTTTTTATAGGCAGGTCAACACACAATGCAGAGCATTGTGAATGCATTTTAAATGTAAACGCGAATATTGCCGATAAAGAGTCTCATTATCAACCCAAGGAATTAGGGGGATAATTGACTGATAAAAGAGAGGATTAAGGAAGGAGAGGGCGGCATGCCGCCCTCGATCAGGCGTTTTTAAGCAGTTCAGGCCACAGACGAAGCGTGGTGCGGGTGATGCTTTGCAGTTTTTCGAAATCCGCCCCTTCACGGGCGCTGATAGACATCCCCTGAAGAATGCAGTTCAGATACTGCGCTAATTCCTGCGGATGACAGTGGGCCGGAAGTTCGCCGCGGGTTTGTCGCTGTGTCAAAAAGGCGGTTAAGGTCTCTTCCTGCATTGCATGGCGCGACTTAACCGTTTTAGCGATCTCCCGGGACGAAGCGGCAAGCGTCGCAGACGTATTAATCATAAAGCAGCCGGCAGGCGTCTCTTTGCTGGTGAAGCAGGTGGCAACTGCCGTGAAATAGTCCAGTAACGCTTGTTCAACGGTTTTCTCTTCACAAAAGAGCTGGGCTTCATGCTTCGCGGCAAAGCGGGAAATATACCTGTCCAGCACCGCACGGAACAGACCCTCTTTATTGGTGAATTCTGCATACAGCGTGGGTGCTTTGGCCCCCGTCGCTTCGACCAGGTCGGAGAGCGAGGTGGCTTCATAGCCGTGCTGCCAGAACAGTGTCATGGCCTTATCGAGCGCCGCTTCCCTGTCGAACACTTTTGGTCGGCCACGGCTTTTTTTTACGCAACTCGTGATGTCGGTTGTCATGTGCCGTTGTACCTCTGTTGATTTGTTGAACAACCATTATAAAAATAATTGTCAGCCACGACCAGCGTTGATTTCAGAAAAATAAATTCACCATATGAATATGAAAAATAAGGGATAAAAAATTAATTTAATGGTCGTTATAAAAATGGGTTGACGAGTGACCTGGATCACACTTATCATTTACCTATCGATCGTTAATTAAATGATTAACGGCCAAAACATTCATCTGCCTAAAGGTCTAAAACATGAAAAACGTAAAAACGCTGATCGCTGCCGCTGTGCTGAGCTCCCTTTCTTTCGGCAGCTTCGCTGCTGTTGAAGTGCAATCCACCCCTGCTGACCAGCAAAAAGCCGGGACCATCTCCGCGAATGCAGGCACTAACCTGGGTTCACTGGAAGAACAACTGTCGCAAAAAGCGGATGCCATGGGCGCTAAATCATTCCGTATTACCTCTGTGACAGGTCCAAATAACCTGCACGGTACCGCTGTTATCTACAAATAAGCACCGCAGAACCCTCATATCTGCCACTGCAATAAAAAAGGCCCTGCTCATAAGAGCAGGGCCTTTTTGTTCACGCTTTACAGAGTTTGCTGAGCAACATCCTGATGCAGCGTGACATCCACCGGCATACCGGCACGCGCTTCCATTGCTCGTTCCATAACCTGGCTATTGGCTCCTGCTTTGAACGTTTGCATCGCAGGCGTCAGGACGATGGGGAGCGTCTGCGGATCGTCGCCAATATTCTTCGAAAGTGGCTGATGGATTTCCACCAGACGTTTACCGCCCGGCTCCTCAGACACTTTAATCGGCGTATTAATGATGTTGACCTTTGTGCCCGGCGCGATCTCGCGGAAGAGGGCTTCGATATCGCCGTCACGCAGACGTATGCATCCTGAACTCACACGCATACCAATGCCAAAATCCGCATTGGTTCCATGGAGCAGATAAACGCCCCCATAAGCGGCAAGGCGGATAGCGTGATGGCCCATGGGGTTATCCGGGCCTGCCGGAACCACCGCAGGTAAATCTATTCCCTGCGCTTTATAGCGTGCGCGGATATTAGCCGTCGGCGTCCAGGTCGGGTTAGCGCGCTTATCCGACACGGTCGTCACCATGGTTGGCGTCAGGGTATCGCCCTCCAACTGACCGATTCCGATAGGGTACACCGTGACGTTATTTTGCCCGGGCGGGTAATAGTAGAGGCGAAGTTCAGCCAGATTAATCACCAGGCCTTCACGCGGGGCATCGGGAAGCAGGCTTTGCAGAGGGATCGTCAGCACGCTGCCCGCGCGAGGAACATAGGGATCGACGCCCGGATTAGCCTGCAAAAGTGCCAGGAAGCCCACGTTATATTTTTTGGCAATCGCTTCAAGCGATCCGCCATCATTTTCAACCACGTGGAAACGGTTTTCTCCCACCAGACGACTGCCCGCGGGTGGCAAGGGCCAGGTATTGGCCCGGGCGGGAAGGGTGACGGCGACGGTCGCAACCAGAGCCAGAAGAGTTAGCCAGTGTGTTAAACGCTGAGTCATCATAAGTACCAGAAATCCATAGTAATAATGTGGTTATTGTTATCTGAGGATCAAGGGATCATTATGGCGAAGGGATGTGTCGGGAAGTCCAGGGGGAATGCAAAGAGTTTGTAAATTGTCGGCCCCGGCGTGCGATGCATCACCGGGGCCAGCGTTTCGTCAGGCTATGCTGTTCTCAGCAAGCTGGCGCATAAACTGATTAACCCACTCCATGCGAACTTTGCGGTCCGCTAAATCCTGGGTGAACTTCAGGCGCGTAGGCCCGTCCAGACGGAAATGCTGAGGTTGCTTTTGCAGCAGTCCAATCAACCACATCGGGTCAACGTGATTTTTCTCGGCAAACTCAATCGTTCCGCCTTTCTCATGGCTTTCGAGTTTACGAATGCCCAGCTTTTGCGCCTGCTGGCGGAGAGAGGCAACCTCCAGCAGGGTGCGTGCGGCATCCGGTAAAAGACCAAATCGGTCAATCAGCTCGACTTTGATCTCCTCCAGTTCTGCCTCTTTTTTCGCGCTGGCAATGCGTTTGTAGAACGACAGACGCGTGTTCACATCCGGAATATAATCGTCCGGCAACAGCGAAGGCATACGCAGCTCAACTTCGGTTTGCTGGCTGGTGAGGTCTTCAAGAGAAGGCTCACGCCCCGCTTTCAGCGCGTCTACGGCGTTTTCCAGCAGTTCCATATAGAGCGAGAAGCCGATGGTTTCCATGGACCCGCTTTGGTCCTCTCCCAGCAGCTCCCCTGCGCCACGAATTTCCAGATCGTGCGTTGCCAGTGCAAAGCCCGCGCCTAAATCCTCCAGTGACGCAATGGCTTCCAGACGCTTCTGCGCATCCGTGGTCATGGCTTTAGGGTGCGGTGTCATCAGCCAGGCGTAGGCCTGATGATGTGAACGTCCAACGCGCCCGCGCAGCTGGTGAAGCTGGGCCAGGCCAAAGTGATCGGCCCGCTCAATGATGATGGTGTTGGCGGTGGGAATATCTATACCGGTTTCGATGATGGTGGTACAGACCAGCACGTTGAAACGCTGGTGATGGAAATCGTTCATCACCCGTTCCAGCTCGCGCTCGCGCATCTGCCCGTGACCAATCGCAATGCGTGCTTCCGGCACCAGTGCCGCCAGCTTATCCGCGGCTTTTTGAATGTTTTCCACATCATTGAACAGATAGTAAACCTGACCACCGCGCAAGACTTCACGGAGGATGGCTTCACGAACCACCAGGCTGTCGTACTCGCGCACGAAGGTTTTCACCGCAAGGCGGCGTGCAGGTGGCGTGGCAATAATAGAGAGATCGCGCATGCCGCTCATTGCCATGTTCAACGTACGCGGGATCGGGGTCGCCGTCAGGGTCAAAATATCCACATCGGCACGCATGGCCTTGATGCGCTCTTTATGACGGACCCCAAAACGGTGTTCCTCATCAACGATAAGCAGGCCCAAATCTTTCCATTTCACGTCACTTTGCAGCAACTTATGCGTGCCGATCAGAATATCGATCTTGCCTTCACTGGCCTGCTCAAGGATCTGCGCCTGTTCTTTGGCACTGCGAAAACGTGACAGCATTTCGATCCGAACCGGCCAGTTTGCAAAACGATCGCGGAAGTTGTCGTAGTGCTGCTGGGCGAGTAGCGTGGTCGGAACCAGCACGGCCACCTGCTTGTTATTTTCTACCGCCAGGAAGGTGGCGCGCATGGCGACTTCGGTTTTACCGAAGCCAACGTCGCCGCACACCAGACGATCCATCGCCAGCGGTTGGCACATATCGCTAAGCACGGCGTTAATAGCCTGGGCCTGATCCGGCGTGGTTTCAAACGGGAAGCTGTCACAGAAAAGCTGATACTGCTCTTTATTATGCTTAAAGGCATAGCCGGATTTCGCCGCGCGTTGGGCATAGATATCCAGCAATTCTGCTGCCACATCACGCACTTTTTCTGCTGCTTTCTGCCGCGCCCGCGTCCAGACGTCACCGCCAAGCTTGTGTAGCGGGGCGTTTTCTTCTGCTCCGCCCGCATAACGGCTGATGAGGTGCAAAGAAGAGACCGGAACATAGAGCTTTGCATCACCGGCATAGGTCAGCATCAGATACTCGCCCTTAATCCCGCCAGCTTCCAGCGTGGTCATGCCGGCATAGCGGCCCACGCCATGTTCCAGATGGACGATCGGCTGGCCCGGATGTAATTCAGCCAGGTTGCGAATTAAGGTATCAGGGTTAATGGTACGACGGCTGTCCTGTCGACGACGAGCGACGCGTTCACCCAGCAGGTCGCTTTCACAGATTAGCGCCCGGTTATTAAGGGTGTCGATAAAGCCATGTTCAGCGGCGCCAATCATCAGATAACGTCCACTCTCGCGGGCTTCATCCAGACGCAAAATACGTTTAGGCGCGATTTTAATGCGCCCAAGCAGTTCACCCAGCGCTTCGCGACGTCCTTCACTTTCGACAGAGAAAATAACCGGTCCGTTAAAGGATTCCAGGAATCGACGCAGGTTATCCAGCGGGGACTTCTGCTGTGCCTGAACCGCGATATCCGGCAGTTTCTCGAAAGCCAGGTTGGTGTTTGCTGCTTTATCCGCCAGTTTTTCGGTTTTGAGCTGCACGCGGGGCCAGCGCTTAAGCTCAGAGAACAGTTCGTCGGTGCGCAGCCACAGCTGTTCTGGCGGCAATAACGGGCGCATGGGATCGACGCCACGGTTCTCATAGCGCGCGCGGGTTTCATTCTCGAAACGGGTGGCGCTGGATTCCACATCGCCGGTATTCACCACCAGCGTGGACGCCGGGAAATAGCTAAAGAGGGCAGGGAGCGGCTCACTAAAGAATAACGGCTGCCAGTACTCAATCCCCGCAGGCAAGGTCCCTTTACTGACCTGCTGATAAATGTGTTCTGCGTCGCGCTTCACGTCGAAGCGGTCGCGCCACTGACTACGGAACAGCTCAATGGCGGTTTTATCGGTCGGGAATTCGTGGGCTGGCAGTAAATTTATCGCCTCGACCTCTTCCAGCGTGCGCTGGGTATCCGCATCAAAGACGCGCAGGCTGTCGATCTCATCATCAAAGAAATCCAGGCGGTAAGGCTGGCTGCTCCCCATGGGGTAGAGGTCCAGCAGTGCGCCACGCGTGGCGTATTCGCCATGCTCCATGACCTGATCCACATGACGATAACCGGCGCTGTCGAGCTGTATCCGCAGCGCATCACGCGACAGACGCTGACCCTTTTTCATTACCAGGGCGTGCCCATGCAGATAGCTATGGGGGCACACGCGCTGCATTAAGGTATTCACCGGAACGATCAACACGCCACGCTGCATGGAAGGCAACTGATACAGAGTGGACAGACGCGAGGAGATAATCTCCTGATGCGGGGAGAAGCTGTCGTAAGGCAGCGTTTCCCAGTCGGCCAGGCTAAACACCAGGCTGTCGGTGAACTGGCGAATTTCATCGTGCAGACGCAGGGCGTTTTGCATATCCGGGGCGATAAGCACCACGGGGCCTGGATGGCGCTCAGCGATTTCCGCAACGAGGGTGGCACAGGCTGCACCCGTTAGTTCACCCAGCTGGCGTTGGTCGCCCGCTTTGCCGGGCAGAGAGTAACGATATTGTTCAGGCATAGCTTTGTCAGGATCTCTTATGGATATACCAACAGTATTGGGGCATATCACTGATACGCAATGTCTTTATTATCCTTGATCGTTTTGTATTAGCAAACTGGAACCGCACGCAGGGGGAATTCGCCCCCGGGTGGGGGCGAAAGAGGGTTAGCGCGTAGCCTGTACCGGGGCCAGACGGGCAGGGGGCGTGAAGAAAATGTCGCCAAAAAGAGCGCTGGAAAGTTTACGTGCGCCCAGGCCAACCAGCGTACAGACAATCAGGCTGGCGAAGGGATAAACCAGGACGAGCGTCAGTTCAGCCCAAACCGGCCAGTCGGCGGCGTTGAGTTCGCCGATGAAAAAGAGGCTGAAAGCTTCAATCAGGATCCGATGCGTGGTGTAGATGGCAATCGTATTCGAGCCCACGACGTTAAGCAGATTGTTGGGATGCACGGCATAGCGCTGCTCGATGCTGTAAAACAATTTCATGATTAACAAAATAGAGAGCAACGACAGCAGCAACGGCACGTTAGCAAACCATAAAACGACGGATACGGCACCAAAGAGCGCGACGGGGAGCCAGTAACGGCTGATTTTCAGGCTTTTCATCCACTCCATTAACTGCGCGCCAAACCAGGCACCCAGGCTGTAGTAGATCATATTACGCACCACGCTGTTCATCCCCCACCAGGGCAAGGGCAGGAAGTTAATCGCGACGCTTGCCAGCGCGAGCGCACAGAGTACGGGCAGCTTCCAGCGGCTTAACAGTTTGCACAGCGTAAAGTAAACCACCAACGCATAGAGATACCAGAGGCTGGTGCTGGCCGTCAGCATACCGCGCAGGAAACCCGTCAGGGAATCGGCATAAGCGGCATTGGAAGCGGTCGCCAGGTCGCGTTCGGGGGCCAGCCAGGCATTAATATGAATAAGCGCCTGCCACTGTACGATTCCCCACAGGGCCAGCACCCACACTATGCTCCAGATCCTTTTATCCAGGCTGGTTCGCCAGCCGACTTCATCAATATAGCGGCGTATTAAATAGCCAGAGATAAAGAAAAATACCGGCATGCGAAACGGCGCAAGATAGAGATTAAAATAGACCCAGCATTTTGCGAGTAAACCGGATAGCGGCAGCTGTAAGCCGATAAGGTGGGGATAAAAGGTGATGACCGAGTGGTAAATGACCACCAGGCAGATACATAATCCCTTTATCTGATTTATCCATAATGCTTTTTGTTTCATCGATCTCTGAACCCTGTTTTGCCATAAACGGACCGACGATCCTGAGCGAAGGGAAAGGGGTTGTAATGGGTAAGAGTCTGTATCGGGACGATTTTAGGAAAAGGTGGAGAGTGCTGCGGCCTTTAACAACCGGTAGCATTTTGATTTATCTGAATTTTTCGGATAAATGATTACCAAAGCTTACGGTTTCAGTCATTTACGCTTAACGGAATCGCTTATATACTCGTGGGCCTGCTATCAGCAACCAGACGGATTCCATGTATCAACCTGTCGCACTCTTTATAGGCTTACGTTACATGCGTGGGCGCGCCGCGGACCGCTTCGGTCGCTTTGTCTCCTGGCTTTCCACTATCGGCATTACGCTTGGCGTGATGGCGCTGGTGACGGTGCTTTCCGTGATGAATGGCTTCGAGCGCGAGCTGCAAAATAACATTCTGGGGCTTATGCCTCAGGCCATTCTCTCCTCGACTAACGGGTCGGTAAATCCTCAACAACTGCCGGAAAGCGCCATCAAACTCCAGGGCATCAGCCGCGTAGCGCCGCTGACCACGGGTGATGTGGTGCTGCAAAGCGCACGCAGCGTCTCAGTGGGCGTGATGCTGGGTATCGATCCCGCGCAAAAAGATCCGCTTACCCCCTGGCTGGTGAACGTAAAACAGACCGATCTGGAGCCGGGTAAATACAACGTGATTCTGGGTGAGCAGCTTGCCGGACAGCTGGGCGTCAATCGTGGCGACCAGCTGCGCGTGATGGTGCCTTCCGCCAGCCAGTTCACGCCGATGGGACGTTTGCCCAGCCAGCGCCTGTTTAATGTGATCGGCACCTTTGCCGCTAACAGTGAAGTCGACGGCTATCAAATGCTGGTTAACATCCAGGATGCCTCCCGTCTGATGCGCTATCCGCTGGGGAATATCACCGGCTGGCGTTTGTGGCTGAACGAACCTTTAAAAGTGGACGAGCTCAGTGAACAAACTCTGCCAGAAGGCACAAAATGGCAGGACTGGCGCGAACGCAAAGGCGATCTTTTCCAGGCCGTGCGCATGGAGAAAAACATGATGGGCCTGTTGCTGAGCCTGATCGTGGCCGTGGCGGCGTTTAATATTATTACCTCGCTCGGCCTGATGGTGATGGAAAAGCAGGGTGAGGTCGCCATTTTGCAGACCCAGGGCCTGACGCCGCGCCAGATCATGGCGGTGTTTATGGTTCAAGGTGCCAGCGCCGGGATTATTGGCGCACTACTGGGCGCGGTTCTGGGCGTGCTGCTTGCCAGCCAGCTTAATACGTTAATGCCTGTTATAGGCGTGCTGATCGACGGTGCTTCTTTACCCGTTGCTATCGAACCGATGCAGGTCATGGGCATTGCGCTCGTGGCGATGGTCATCGCACTTTTATCAACGCTTTATCCTTCCTGGCGCGCTGCCGCCACTCAACCCGCTGAGGCTTTACGTTATGAATAAGATCCTGTTGCAATGTGACAACCTGTCAAAACGCTATCAGGAAGGCACCGTGCAGACCGATGTCCTGCATGAGGTGAGTTTCAGCGTGGGCGAAGGCGAAACAATGGCGATTGTCGGCAGCTCCGGCTCCGGTAAAAGTACCCTGTTGCACCTGTTAGGCGGGCTGGATACACCCACTTCAGGCGATGTTATTTTCTCAGGTAAATCTCTGAGCACGATGTCATCGACGGCTAAAGCGGAGTTGCGCAACCGTGAGCTGGGTTTCATCTACCAGTTCCACCATCTGTTGCCTGACTTCACCGCGCTGGAAAACGTGGCGATGCCGCTGTTGATTGGTAAAAAGAAGCCCGCAGAAATTAATACCCGTGCCAGTGATATGCTGAAGGCTGTGGGATTAGGTCATCGTGGTAACCATCGTCCATCAGAGCTTTCCGGTGGTGAACGCCAGCGTGTGGCGATTGCCCGTGCGCTGGTGAATAACCCGCGTCTGGTGCTGGCCGATGAACCGACCGGTAACCTGGATGCGCGTAATGCCGACAGTATTTTCCAGCTACTGGGTGAGTTAAACGCCTCGCAGGGTACGGCGTTTCTGGTCGTGACGCATGATTTGCCACTGGCACGCCGCATGAGCCGTCAGCTTGAGATGCGCGACGGGCGTCTGACGGCCGATCTGACCCTGATGGGAGCGGAGTAATGGCTTCACCTTTATCACTCCTTATCGGCCTGCGGTTCAGCCGGGGCCGTCGCCGCGGCGGTATGGTATCGCTGATCTCGGTTATCTCAACGATCGGTATTGCGCTCGGCGTGGCGGTGTTGATCGTCGGGCTGAGTGCGATGAACGGCTTCGAGCGAGAACTCAATAACCGCATTCTGGCGGTGGTGCCTCACGGTGAGATCGAGCCGGTGAATCAGCCGTGGAATAACTGGAACGAAGCCTTAACTAAGGTCGAAAAAGTCCCGGGTATCCTGGCAGCTGCACCCTATATAAACTTTACCGGGCTGGTGGAAAGCGGGGCGAATCTGCGCGCCATCCAGGTAAAAGGCGTCAACCCTGAACAGGAATCGCGCTTAAGCGCGCTGCCGCAGTTTGTGCAAAATAACGCGTGGGCGGGCTTCAAGGCGGGTGAGCAGCAAATCATTATTGGTAAAGGCATTGCGGATGCATTGAAGGTCAAGCAAGGCGACTGGGTGTCGATCATGATCCCTAACGCCAGCGCGGATCATAAGCTTCAGCAGCCCAAACGCGTGCGCTTGCATGTGACCGGAATTTTGCAACTTAGCGGTCAGCTCGATCATAGCTTCGCCATGGTGCCGCTTGACGACGCCCGCCAGTATCTGGATATGGGCAGCAGCGTCACCGGTATCGCCATCAAGGTGAGCGATGTCTTTAATGCCAATAAACTGGTACGCGATGCAGGCGAAGTGACCAACAGCTATGTCTACATCAAGAGCTGGATCGGCACTTACGGCTATATGTACCGTGATATCCAGATGATTCGCGCCATCATGTATCTGGCGATGGTGTTGGTGATTGGCGTGGCCTGCTTCAATATCGTGTCGACGCTGGTCATGGCGGTGAAAGATAAAAGCGGGGATATCGCGGTTCTGCGCACCCTGGGGGCGAAAGACGGGCTTATTCGGGCCATTTTCGTCTGGTATGGGCTTCTGGCCGGACTGTTTGGCAGCCTGTGCGGCGTGGTTATCGGTGTGGTCGTTGCTCTGCAACTGACGCCTATCATTAACGGCATTGAAAAACTCATCGGCCATCAACTCTTGTCTGGCGATATCTATTTTATTGACTTCCTGCCGTCTGAATTGCACTGGCTGGATGTTTTTTATGTGCTGGTTACAGCACTTTTGTTGAGTCTGCTGGCAAGCTGGTACCCGGCGCGTCGTGCGAGCCGTATCGATCCGGCGAGGGTATTAAGTGGTCAGTGATTACGTCATGATTGGCCGTCTGATACGCAAAATCCTTCACCCGGCCTACGCAAGGGCCGCGTGAAGGACGATGTGTTTAGCCGCCAAATCAGAAAGAGGAATGCGTTATGTATTATGGATTTGATATTGGCGGCACGAAAATTGCGCTTGGCGTATTTGATGAACAACTCCGGTTGCAGTGGGAAACCCGTGTTCCTACGCCGCGTGAGAGCTACGAAGCCTTTCTGTCGGCGATTGTTACTCTGGTCGCCGAAGCTGATACCCGTTTTGGTGTGAAAGGTTCTGTCGGAATTGGCATTCCTGGTATGCCTGAAACCGGCGACGGTACGCTGTACGCGGCAAATGTGCCTGCCGCCAGTGGTCAACCGCTGCGCGCCGATCTCTCAGCCCGTCTCGATCGCGACGTGCGTCTTGATAACGATGCAAACTGTTTTGCCCTCTCGGAAGCCTGGGATGAGGAATTTCGTCAATTGCCCCTCGTCATGGGCTTGATCCTCGGAACGGGTGTAGGCGGTGGGATTGTCTTTAACGGCAAACCGATCGCGGGGCGCAGTTATATCACCGGTGAATTTGGGCATATTCGTCTTCCCGTCGACGCGCTTGAGGTGGTTGGCCGCGATTTCCCTCTGGTGCGCTGCGGATGCGGGCAACACGGGTGCATCGAAAACTACCTCTCTGGCCGTGGGTTTGCATGGCTTTACGAACACTTCTATCATCAAAAATTTGAGGCGCCGCAAATCATCACGCTGTGGGAGCAGGGGGATGCGCAGGCCCGGGAACACGTAGAACGTTATCTCGATCTGCTGGCGGTGTGCTTAGGCAATATTCTGACCATAGTCGATCCCGACCTGCTGGTGATTGGGGGTGGGCTGTCGAACTTTACGGCGATTACGGAGCAACTGTCCGGGCGTTTGCCCCGTCATTTGCTGCCGGTTGCCCGCGTACCGCGTATCGAACGTGCGCGTCATGGGGATGCTGGAGGGATGCGCGGAGCAGCATTTCTCCATCTCACTCGCTAGCAATAAAGAGGTTACTATGCTGTCGCGTCGGTTAGGTCGACTGGGTCGTTTTCGTAAAACTAAACGCCGCCTGCGTGAACGTTTACGCCAGCGGATCTTTTTCAGAGACAGGGTGATGCCAGAAGGTATGGAAAAGCCAAGAGTTGTCGTATTAACCGGCGCGGGAATTTCCGCAGAATCCGGTATCCGCACATTTCGCGCAGCCGATGGTTTGTGGGAAGAACACCGCGTGGAAGATGTTGCCACGCCGGAGGGTTTCGCCCGTAATCCCGATCTGGTGCAGAGATTTTATAACGATCGCCGCCGTCAGCTTCAGTCCCCTGACATTGCACCGAATGCGGCGCACTTAGCGCTGGCAAAACTGGAAGAAGCCCTGGGCGATCGATTCCTGCTGGTGACCCAGAATATCGACAACCTGCACGAACGCGCCGGTAATCGCCATATTATTCACATGCACGGCGAATTACTCAAAGTTCGCTGTTCATCGAGCGGTCAGGTCGTGGACTGGACCGGTGACATTACTCCGGATGACAAATGCCACTGCTGCCAGTTCCCGCAAGCCTTGCGTCCGCACGTCGTCTGGTTCGGTGAAATGCCGCTGGGGATGGATGAGATCTACAGCGCTCTGGCGATGGCCGACGTCTTTATCGCCATCGGCACGTCCGGACACGTCTATCCCGCTGCCGGTTTTGTCCATGAGGCAAAACTGCACGGTGCGCATACCGTTGAGTTGAATCTCGAACCAAGCCAGGTCGGCAGCGAATTTGAAGAGAAACAGTACGGTCTGGCGAGTGAAGTGGTGCCGGCATTTATTGACAGGTTGCTGAAAAAACTTTAACTACCTGATTTTTTTCCGCGCCGGTAAAGGGATATTCCTTTGCCGGCTTTTATTTTATCTGAATGTGACGTTAACTTTTTCTAAATAGATTTATAAAGACTCGTCTGGAATTATGAGCATGCTTTTTTATTCAAAATAAAAGGATTTTTATGCTTAAGGCGAGAGTGTTTTTATCAGCGTTTATCATGGCGTTTTCAGCGTCTACACTGGCATGCCAGCAAACAGCAGGCGCTGCGAACGGCTCAGATTCAATTTGTGCAGAGAATAATTCAAATAATCAGTATGTGGATGAAACCGTAGAACGTCAGAATATTAAGCAGAGCGTGTTAGATCTCTATTTGAAAAAGAACTGGCAGGCTCTGGATAAACGAGAGAAAGAGTTTATTGCAGGATTTCCTGCCACACATTCAGGGACACAAAAACTGGTCCTTTTCTATACTGCGTTTACGGGTACGTTTGGCGATGATAGCCAGTTTTTGAACAGCATTGCCGATGAATGGTTAGCCTCACAACCTTCCTCTCCTGCGGCACATATCGTAAAGGCAATGGCGATGGATGCGAAAGCACTGGCATTGCGGGGGGAAGGTGACATCAGTAGCGTCGATCCCAGCAAGCTGCCTGATATTCAGCGACTGTTTGAGGAGGAAAAAGCGTATCTGCTTAAAATCAAATCGGTTGCTGACAGAGATCCCGTCTGGTATCAGCAGATGGAAGTCGTCGCGCGTTATTTAGGCGATACTGCATTACTCAATAAAACCCTCGAGGAAGGAAGCAATAAATTCCCGGATTACCAAAACCTTTATCTTGAAGCCGTTATTATGGCTTTGCCGAAATGGGGAGGCAATCCGCAAGACATTGAGAAAATTGCCCGCTTAGCCGTAAGCAAAACAAAAAAAGTTTCCGGCTATTCCCTGTATGCCTACCTCTGGCATAACGCTTTTATACAACAACCAGAACTGATGATGTTGCTGGATGAAAATAAAATTCTTGCCTGGAATGATCTGAAGCAGGGTTGGCAGGATCGCTATAAACAATATCCAACGAACAATACGGTAACTAAAATGATGAGTCATGCTTGCGTAGCGAAAGATAAAAACGCGTTCCAGCAAGCGTACAAATTAGTCGGGGATGATTATGGCGAACTCCAGCAAAAGGGCTGGCTTAGTGGTACAAATTACCATGATTGCGTAGCCTATCTGAAATAAAGCATCTTGCTTTACGTCAGGCGCCTTGCAAAAAAGCGTTGACCAGCCCTGGCTGGTCAACGCGTCGACGTCTTAACGTCCTGCCTTCAATTTCTGATAATACTCTTCATAAATCCGGCTGGCGTCACCCACGTCATTTTGCCACTCTCCGGCTTTAATCGTTTCTGCATCCGGATAAAGCGTTTTGTCGTTAGCCACCTCAGGACTGAGGAGCTTGCGCGCGGCAAGGTTTGGTGTGGGGTACCCGATGGTTTCTGCAACTTGTTTGGCCACATCGGGACGGAGCAGGAAGTTTATCAACTTCATTGCGCCCTCGACATTTTTGGCGTTAGCCGGAATCGACAGGCTATCCATCCAGAAGATCCCGCCCTCTTTTGGCCATACCACCGCCAGCGGTGTGCCCGCCTGACGCGCAACATAAGCCGAACCGTTCCACACCATGCCCAGATTCACTTCCCCTTCCATATACGGGTTTGCCGGGTTATCCGAGTTGAAGGCGGCCACGTTTGGCATCAGTTTTTTTAGCTCGTTATAGGCAGCTTCTATCTCTTTTGGATCGGTCGTGTTTCCCGAATAGCCCAGTTTACGCAGGGCCATCTGGAACACTTCGCGAGCGTCATCGGTCAGCAGCAGGCTGCTTTTATATTCAGGCTTCCAGAGAGCGGCCCAACGGGTAACGGTTTTAGGATCGATCTCATCGCTATTAACGCCTATGGCCGTCGCCCCCCAGATATACGGGATCGAGTAGTCATTATTCGGATCGAAGGGCTTGTTCAGCATCTCCGGATCGAGATTGTTGAAGTTGGTGAGCTTCGTTTTATCGATCTTTTGAATCATGCCTTCTTTGCGCATCTTATCGACGAAATAGGTCGAAGGTACGACCAAATCGTACGCGCCGTCTTTGTAGGTTTTGAGCTTGGCATACATGGTTTCGTTCGATTCATAGGTCGAATAGATGACCTTGATGCCGGTCTCTTTAGTGAACTGCTCCAGCAGGCCGGGTGGCACATACTCGGTCCAGTTGTAGAAGTAGAGCGTTTTGCTGTCATCCGCGTGTGCAGCGCTCATTCCCAGTGCAAGCGCGCCTGCCGCGAGCAGGTGGCGTGACCATTTTTTCATTTAAACGTCCCCTGAGTAGCGAGCCTTACCGGCCCTTTGTTTTATCTCGAGCAATCAGCTGGCTGGCAATCACCATCACCAACGATAACACCAACAGAATCGTCGCCAGCGCGTTCACTTCCGGTGAGACGCCAACTTTTACCATGGAGTAGATCTTCAATGGCAGAATTTCATAGCCCGGCCCTGTCACGAACGACGAAACCACCACATCGTCCATGGAAAGGGTAAAGCTCAACAACCATCCTGCCGCCACGGCGGGCATCGCCAGTGGCAAAATGATTTTGCGCAAAATGGTTAATTCACTGGCACCTAAATCCTTTGCGGCCTCCAGCATGCGTACATCAAACCCCTTAAGACGAGAGTAAACCGTCACGACCACAAACGGCAGGCAGAAGGTGATATGCGAAAAGAGCAGAGACCAGAAGCCGAGCTGAATACCGAGTAGCATAAACAGCACCAGCAGTGAAATCGCCATCACGATATCCGGCGACATCATCACCACAAAGAGCATGCCGCTGACAAAAGGCTTTCCGCGAAAACGATAGCGATAAAGCGCCACGGCGGTCAGTGAGCCAATCAGCGTGGCAAAGGTCGCAGAGAAAATCGCCATGGTCAGCGAGTGCTGCGCCGCCTGAAGCAGGCTGTCGTTATTCATCAACAGGCTATACCATTTGGTGGTAAAGCCCTGCCAGTTGATGCCAAAACGCGAACTGTTAAACGAATTCACGATTAAGATAATAATCGGAATATAGAGATAGGCATAAATGGCGGTCATAAAACCGCCGCGAAGCAGTCGACCGATCATTCGAGTTCCACCTTCTTATTCAGCAAACGAGAGGCGCGCCAGTAAATCAGCAGCATCAGCCCCATCACCAGGGTCAATGTTATGCTGGTGGCCGATCCAAATGGCCAGTCGCGGATATTCAGGAACTGGCTCTTAATAATATTTCCGATCAGCAAATTCTTCGCGCCGCCCATCAGGTCTGACACGTAGAACAGCCCCATGGCGGGCAGCATCACGAGCAGACATCCGGCGATAATGCCTGGCATGGTCATCGGAATGACAATGCGCAGAAACGTCTGCAGTTTGCTCGCGCCCAGATCCCGTGCCGCTTCCAGCAGCGGTTTATCGAGCTTTTCGATACTGGAATAGAGCGGCATCACCATGAAGGGCAACAGAATGTAGACCAGGCCAATAATTACCGCGCCCGGGGTATACATAATGCGCATGGGCGTATCGATAATGCCTGTCCACAGCAGGAACTCATTCAGATAGCCTTTGGTGCTGAGAAAAATTTTCAGACCATAAATACGAATGAGGGAATTGGTCCAGAAGGGCACAATCAGTAAAAACAGCAGCAGTGGACGCACTCTCTGCGGCAAACGCGCCAGAAACCAGGCAAAGGGGTATCCCAGCACCAGGCAGGCCACGGTAGCGATAGCCGCCATGTTGAGCGAATGGAGCAGCACATCCAGATAGAGTGGGTCCAGTAAATGGGCATAGTTGTCCAGCGTAAAGACCAGCTTGACGAAGTTATCGTTGTCGCGGGTCAGAAAGCTGGTGGCGATAATCATCAGGTTGGGTAAAAAAACAAACAACACAAGCCAACCGACGATTGTGGCAATCACCACTTTCTGGAACTTACTTGTGTTCTTCATCAGCCAGCACGACCTCCCAGCTTTCGACCCAGTTGACGACCATCTTCTGATCGAGAGGATGGTCAAAATCAGGATCATCTTCATTAAAGAACTCGCTGACGAGCACCATTTTGCCGTTTTCCAGCTCAACCACAGATTCCAGCGTCATTCCTTTGTAGTTACGTTCGCGGATGTAGCCGATCAGACCTTCGGCTTCCGTGCTGTCATGAATTTCATCCACGCGGAGATCTTCCGGGCGCAGCATGACATTGAGTTTTTGTCCTTTTTCCACGGCGAAGTTGACCGTGATATGACATTCGCGGCCTTCAACGTTCGCGAGGACCCGCTGCTCATCAAGGCGCGCAATCACTGTGGCATTGAAGATATTAATCTCGCCAATGAAGCTGGCGACAAACAGGTTCTTCGGCTCTTCGTAGATTTCACGCGGGGTACCGTCCTGTTCGATTTTTCCGTCCCGCATCACCACGATGCGATCGGACATCGTTAAGGCTTCTTCCTGGTCGTGCGTCACAAAAACAAAGGTAATACCCAGCTTACGCTGCAGGGCTTTCAGCTCGTTCTGCATCTGTTTGCGTAGCTTATAATCTAAGGCTGAAAGCGACTCATCCAGCAGAAGCAGGCGGGGCTTATTCACGACCGCGCGTGCAATAGCCACACGCTGCTGCTGACCGCCGGAAAGTTGATGGGGTTTGCGCTGGGCGAACTCATCGAGCTGAACCATGCGAAGCGCGTCAGTCACGCGCGGGGCGATCTGCTCACGAGGCGTCTTTTGCATACGCAGGCCAAACGCGACGTTCTCAAATACGGTCATATGCGGGAAAAGCGCGTAGCTTTGAAAAACGGTATTGACGTGACGATGTTCGGCGGCAACATCCGTGATGTTCTGATCTTCGAGATGAATTTGGCCGCTATCGACGCTTTCCAGCCCGGCGATAAGGCGAAGTACGGTTGTCTTGCCGCAGCCGGAAGGGCCTAACAGCGTCAGAAACTCGCCGTTATTGATGGTCAGATTCAGGTCAGAGATGACCGTTTTGCCATCAAAACTTTTGCAAATCCCTGCCAGCTGAACCAGCGGTGAGAGTTTACCCGGTTGATTATTCAATTTTTGACTCTGTCCCATATAGACGCTACGAATGGGTTATCGGTAGCGGGGTTTGTGTTGAACCACCTTGGTGACGCATGACGAGGGCCGACATTCTACGGCAAAGCACTATCTTCGCCAATCCTTGTGACTGATTCATAAGCTACATTTATTAACGCACAACAACAGAAACGAAAATATTCTCGTTTACGGGATAAAAGTGACCTGACGCAATATTTGGGTTTTGATGCTTAATGATAATGTTGTCACAAAAAGAGAGGGTGACTGCATGGATAAATTACTTGAGCGCTTTTTACAGTACGTTTCGCTGGATACCCAATCTAAAGCGGGCGTCAGACAGGTACCGAGCACGGAAGGCCAATGGAAGCTGTTAAACCTGTTAAAGGAACAGCTTGACTCACTGGGGCTGGTGAATGTGACCTTAAGCGAGAAAGGGACGGTGATGGGGACATTGCCGTCAAACGTCGAAGGCGAGGTCCCGGCGATCGGTTTTATTTCTCATGTCGATACGTCTCCCGATTTTAGCGGGAAGAACGTGAATCCACAGATTGTCGAAAATTACCGTGGTGGCGATATCGCGCTGGGTATCGGCGATGAGGTGCTTTCGCCCGTCATGTTCCCGGTTCTGCATCAGCTCCTGGGGCATACGCTGATTACCACCGACGGTAAAACACTCCTTGGCGCCGATGACAAAGCAGGCGTCGCAGAGATCATGACCGCGCTTGCCGTTTTGAAGGAAAAAAACATTCCTCACGGGGATATCCGCGTGGCCTTTACCCCCGATGAAGAGGTGGGCAAAGGGGCGAAATATTTTGACGTTGAGCAATTTGACGCGAAGTGGGCCTATACCGTTGATGGCGGAGGAGTCGGCGAACTGGAGTTCGAAAACTTTAACGCCGCCTCGGTAACGATCAAAATTGTCGGCAATAACGTCCATCCTGGCTCAGCAAAAGGCGTCATGGTCAACGCGCTCTCTTTGGCCGCGCGAATTCATGCCGAAGTGCCGGCAGAGGAAAGCCCGGAAAACACCGACGGCTACGAAGGGTTTTATCATCTCACCAGCCTGAAAGGGACGGTTGACAGCGCGCAGATGCATTACATCGTGCGTGATTTTGATCGTAAGGCCTTCGAAGCACGTAAGCGCAAGATGATGGAAATCGCCAAGAAGGTGGGCAAGGGTCTGCACCCGGATTGCTACATTGAACTGATCATCGAAGACAGTTACTACAATATGCGCGACAAGGTGATGGAGCATCCGCATATTCTGGATATCGCGCAGCAGGCGATGCGTGATTGTGATATTGAGCCGTTGTTAAAACCGATCCGGGGCGGAACCGACGGTTCGCAGCTTTCTTTCATGGGATTACCCTGTCCAAACCTGTTTACCGGGGGATACAACTACCACGGCAAACATGAGTTTGTGACGCTGGAAGGCATGGAGAAAGCGGTGAAGGTTATTGTGCGTATCGCAGAGTTAACCGCGAAGCAGTAATGCCCAAACGCCGGGCATACGCAGTGCTGCCCGGCGCAAGGCCGTTGAGAAGCAGGCAAGAAAAAGCCGGGCAAAACCCGGCTTGTGACCGGCGTTTGCCGGGTTAGACCTGCCGTTATTCTTCGAAGAACCAGTATCCACTGTTTACCAGCGCCGCCAGCATGGCGAGGAAGGAAGGGTCTTCCAGCGCATCACCAAACGTGTCGGCGGAAAGCCGCATGTGGCTTGCCAGCGCCTCAAGGGCAGGGCGGTGCGGGGAGTCAAGTTTCTCGCCGTTAACGAAAATCTCATCGCCAATACGCAATACTCTGAGGCCACCTAAACGCACCAGAGTATCGCCTTGCTGCAGCGCGTCGTAAATCTCATCTGGCTGATAAGGCGGCTCTGCGGGGGCAACGTCCAGCTCATGGCGCGACTGGCTGATAAACTCACCGAACCACTGTTTGAAATGTTCAGGTTCGTTAATCAAACCCAGCATCATTTCACGCAGTTTATCGAGTTCTTGCGGCAGGATATCGGCAGGATGCTCGCGCGACGGGACATCAGGATCGCTGTAGCGATGGCTGCCCAGTTCACGTTGCAGGACGTAATCAGCAAAACCGCTGATCATCTCGCGACCGCTCGGCGCACGGAAACCGACCGAGTAATTCAGGGAGTTTTCCAGAGAGTAGCCTTCGTGCGGGAAGCCTGGTGGGATATAGAGAATGTCCCCCGGCTCCATCTCTTCATCGATAATGGCTTCAAAAGGATCAACCTGCAGCAAATCCGGGTGTGGGCAGTGCTGCTTCATGGGCACTTTATCGCCCACGCGCCAGCGGCGGCGGCCAGTGCCCTGAATGATAAAGACGTCGTACTGGTCCAGATGCGGGCCAACGCCACCGCCCGGAACGGAGAAGGAGATCATCAGATCGTCCATCCGCCAGTCGGGGAGGGCACGAAAGGGGTGCATCAACGCTGCGGTAGGCTCATGCCAGTGGTTAACGGCCTGCACCAGTAATGACCAGTTGTTCTCGCCCAGATGGTCATAGCTTTCGAAAGGACCATGGCTCACCTGCCATTTCCCCTCCTGATGACTGACCAGACGGCTGTCCACTTCGTTTTCCATGGCCAACCCCGCCAGCTCGTCGGGAGAGAGGGGGTCGACAAAATTGCTGATGCCGCGCTTCAGAACCACCGGGCGTTTCTGCCAGTAACGTTCGATAAAGTCGGGCCAGTTCAGTGCTAAGTGATATTCCATATTTATTATTTCCGCAGGCTCTTACTGAGTCGGATTATAACGGAAGCACAAGAGCCTGCGTGCGCGAATATCGCTTTTTTCGCATTCCGCGCTAACTATCGTCGGCGGTGGGGTGTTGACGGCCAAAAACGGCCTCCATACGTGCCCCGCCAAGCAGACTTTCGCCGGGGTCAATACGACCGTCATATTGATCGACAATCTCACGTGCCACGGATAACCCCACCCCTTGACCCGGGCGAAGCGTATCAACCCGCTGGCCCCGATCGAAGACCAGGTCACGTTTGTTTGCCGGGATCCCCGGGCCATCGTCCTCGACGATAATATGCAGCTCGTTGTCCGTCTGACGTGCCGTCACTTCGACAAATTCCAGACAATACTTACAGGCGTTGTCCAGGAGGTTACCCATGACTTCCATGAAATCATTCTTTTCCCCGACAAAGCTGATCTCAGGGGAAATATCGAGGCTAATATTTACCCCCTTGCGCTGATACACCTTATTCAGCGCAGAGGTAAGGTTATCCAGCAGCGGGGCGACAGGGTGCAGCTCGCGGCTGAGCAACGCGCTACCTGAACGCATGCTCGCCCGATGCAAGTAGTAGCCAATCTGCTGTGAGATACGACTGATCTGCTCGAGCATCACCGGCTCGGCCTCATCCACCGATAATTTTGCGCCACGCATAGAGCGTAACGTGCTCTGCATGACCGCCAGCGGCGTTTTTAAACTGTGGGTCAGATCGGTCAGCGTCGTGCGATATTTATCGTATCGTTCGCGTTCGCTCTTCAGCAGACGATTGAGGTTACGCACCAGACTGGTCAGTTCGCGGGTGGTTTCAGGGTTGAGCTTTTCGCGATGATGTTCCTCGAGCTCTCGCACCTCTTTCGCCAGCGACTCAATAGGACGCAGGCTCCATCGTGCCGCAAGCCAGAGTAGCGGGATGACCAGCAGCAGATTAGCGGCAAGCACATAAACAAACCAACTCCAGACTTTATAAGAGCGTTTTAGCTCGACCGGAATGGTATCAACCACGACGATGGTCAACTGGGGCATATCCATCGTGGCCGGGTAGATATTGATGGCGACCGAGTGCGTCATCTCCGTCTCATCGTCATCTTCGCGAATTTCTGCCAGCTCGCGTTGCATCGACGCATCGTTGCCCAACAGGGCGCTGGTGGCATTCAGCCCAGCTTCAATTTCATGAAAACCGTTCGTTTTAAGCCATTCGTGTTGAATACTCTTTTCCAACCAGGGTATGTGCCGCTGTGCCCATAAGAGCTGACCTTTTTCATTATAAATCAGCGCCATGGTCGGGCTTTGCCGATCCAGGTTTTCGGGCATCTCCACGCTGATGTGGTTGTCTTCCCATTTTGCAAGGGTATAGAACAGGTTGCTCTCGCCGCGCAGCAGGCGAAAGGTCGTTTTATCAAAGCTTACGCTGTATCCCACCAGCGCAACCATGCCGTAGGCGAGTGACAGCACCAGCACAACCGCTGCGGTTGCCAGCAAAAAGCGCACCCGCAGTGAAAGAGGTAAAACATGGCGAAGAAACTTTTTCATTTAGCGTAATTCAAACAAGTATCCCTGACCGCGTACTGTCGTAATAACGTCCTGCGGATATTGGGCCTGTATTTTTTTACGTAAACGTCCCATCAAAACATCAATCGTGTGGCTTTCACGCAGTTCTGCATCAGGGTAAAGCTGCAACATCAGCGAATCTTTACTGACGACCTTGCCGCTGTTACGGATGAGCGTTTCCATAATGGTGTATTCAAACGCAGTGAGTTTAATGACTTCATCATTAATCGAAAATTCGCGGCGGGAGAGGTCAACCAGGAAAGGCGGAATAGAGATAACCTGCGAGGCCAGACCGCTGTTACGGCGCATCAGCGCCTGCATGCGAGCGGCGACCTCTTCGATATGAAAAGGTTTAGTGACGTAGTCATCTGCGCCAGCACTGAGCACTTCGACTTTATCCTGCCAGCCTTCACGTGCGGTTAAGACCAGCACGGGCAGAGAAACGTCGTGGCTGCGCCAGCGGCGGATTAATGACAAACCGTCTTCGTCCGGTAGCCCTAAATCGACGATGGCAATGTCAGGTAAATGCTCGTTAAGATAGTAATCGGCTTCTTTTGCATCTTCCGCATCGTCAACCTGATGTCCCATTTCCTGAAGCTGAACCTTCAGGTGATGACGTAGTAATGCGTTATCCTCAACAACCAGTACGCGCATCATCTCTTCTCCCTAAAATTAATGGTATGAATAGTTTAACGCTGATTATGGTGTTGTGGGGATAAACATTGACTAAACCGGGCGGGAAGGACCCTCTTTCCAGACGGAAAGAGGGGAAAAGCGATTATTTCAACTCATCAACCATCGTAATGGCACGACCGATATAATTGGCCGGGGTCATTGCCTTCAGGCGCGTTTTCTCTTCTTCAGGCAGTGCCAGGCCGTCGATAAACTGTTTCATGCCTTCGGCATCCACTCGCTTGCCACGGGTCAGCTCTTTCAGTTTTTCGTACGGTTTTTCGATACCGTAGCGACGCATCACGGTCTGAATAGGCTCGGCCAGCACTTCCCAGTTGTGATCCAACTCGTCCAGCAGACGATCGCGGTTCACTTCCAGTTTGCTCACGCCTTTCAGCGTGGACTGATAAGCAATCAGTGAATAGCCAATGCCGACGCCGAGATTACGCAGAACGGTAGAATCGGTCAGGTCGCGCTGCCAGCGAGAAACCGGCAGTTTGCTCGCCATATGCTGGAGCATCGCATTCGCCAGACCCAGGTTACCTTCTGAGTTTTCAAAGTCGATCGGGTTAACTTTATGCGGCATGGTGGAAGAACCAATTTCGCCCGCAATGGTTTTCTGCTTGAAGTGGTTCAGGGCGACGTAACCCCAGACATCACGATCGAAGTCGATGAGGATGGTGTTGAAGCGGGCGATACAATCAAACAGTTCGGCGATGTAATCGTGCGGCTCGATCTGAGTTGTGTACGGGTTCCACTGAATTCCCAGAGAGGTGACAAACTCTTCGCTAAACTGGTGCCAGTCAACTTCCGGATAGGCGGCGATGTGGGCGTTATAGTTCCCAACGGCGCCATTAATTTTGCCGAGAATTTCCACCTGCTCAAGCTGGCGGAACTGGCGTTCCATACGGTAGGCGACGTTAGCCATCTCTTTGCCCATCGTCGACGGGGTAGCGGGCTGACCGTGGGTGCGCGACAGCAGGGGAATATCACGATATTCAACGGACAGTGCTTTCACCGCATCAATAATTTTGCGCCAGTAAGGCAGTACCACATCCTGACGCGCAGTCGACAGCATCAGTGCATGAGACAGGTTATTGATATCTTCAGACGTGCAGGCAAAGTGGATAAATTCAGATACCGCGTGCAGGGCGGGAATACTGTCCACTTTCTCTTTCAGGAAATACTCAACTGCCTTCACGTCATGGTTTGTGGTGCGCTCGATAGTCTTAATGCGCGCCGCATCTTCTTCATTAAACTCTGCGACGATTTTATCGAGGTAATCGTTTGCCTCGGCAGCAAAAGCAGGAACTTCCTTGATTGCTGCGTGCGCGGCCAGTTTTTGCAGCCAGCGTACTTCAACTTGTACACGGAATTTCAGCAGACCATATTCGCTGAAAATCCCGCGCAGCGCGCTGACTTTATCGCCGTAACGTCCATCGACGGGTGAAACGGCGGTCAGTGAGGATAATTCCATAATTCGCAACTCCGGGAGGTTAACAATGAGCAAGAATTTGTTTTGCCTGAGCGGTCAGGCGACTACGAGAAAACATGAGCTGCAGACGTCCGCCGCCGACCTGATGCCACAGTACCGCAGCGCGGATACCAGCCAGCAGTGACGCGCGTACCTTCGCCTGCACCTGCGGGCTTTGCAGCACGGCAGGGGAGCCGGTGACCTGAATACGCGGGCCGAGTGGGCTTATCACGTCGACATAAATGGCGGCCATTGCGCTCATTAATGTTTCGGACTGTAAGTCAAAATGGTCAAGCTGGCGTTGCAGGCCCGCGATGCGCTCACCGAGGGTGTCCATCGCCCCTTTGGCACCGTTAAGCTTACGCTCAAGGACCATCAGGCTTAACGTGTAACGCGTCAGTTCAGCGTTCAGACCCTGACGATTACTGGCATTCAGTACGCCAAGGAGCGTTTCGAGACCAAGACGAAGATTCGTTTCACTGCCACCGAAGACCCCTAATGTGGAGCCAGGGTTGAGATCGATGACGCTGTTGAGCGAAACGTGCAGCGCGTCAGCGTCGCAATGACCCTGATGCGCCAGCTCCTGCACCAGACGGGCAGACTGGCAAATTCCAGCCAGCGCCAGGGTGATGTCATAATAATTCTTCGCCACTCGTGCTCCTTATGGTGTGCAATCGTTTTTAAGCAGACGTCAGGGGCAGACGCTGTTCAATAATACCGCCGCCCAGGCAAACTTCACCGTGATAGAAGACAGCGGACTGCCCCGGGGTGACAGCAGAAACGGGTTCATCGAAACGAACCTCAATACGTTCATCATCCAGCGCGGTGACTGTGCACGGGATATCCGTCTGACGATAGCGCGTTTTCACGGTGCAGCGCAGGGTGCCTGTGACCGGTTCGCGATCGACCCAGTGAAGCTGCTGTGCGATAAGCCCAACGGACATCAGACGCGGATGGTCGTGTCCCTGAGCAACGATCAGAATATTGTGCTCAACGTCTTTATCGACCACATACCACGGATCTTCGCTGCCTTCTTTGGTGCCGCCAATGCCCAGCCCTTTACGCTGACCCAACGTGTGGTACATCAGCCCCTGATGTTGGCCGACCTCTTCACCGTCAACGGTCAGGATTTTGCCCGGCTGCGCAGGAAGATAACGTCCGAGGAATTCACGGAATTTACGCTCACCGATAAAGCAGATACCGGTTGAGTCTTTCTTTTTTGCGGTGATGAGATCAAGCTCTTCGGCAATTTTACGCACCTGCGGTTTTTCCAGCTCCCCGACCGGGAACAGGCTCTGTGCAATTTGCTCATGACCGAGGGTATACAGGAAGTAGCTCTGATCTTTATTGCCATCCAGGCCGCGCAATAGCTGGCTTTTGCCATTCACGTCCGCGCGACGGACATAGTGACCGGTCGCAATATAATCTGCGCCCAAATCTTCTGCGGCGAATTCCAGGAAGGCTTTAAATTTGATCTCTTTGTTGCACAGAATATCCGGGTTCGGCGTACGGCCGGCTTTATACTCTTCAAGGAACAGCTCGAAGACGTTATCCCAGTACTCTGCGGCAAAGTTGACGGTGTGCAGCTCAATGCCCAGCTTGTCGCACACCGCTTGCGCATCGGCAAGATCGGCAGCAGCGGTGCAGTATTCCTCGCCATCGTCTTCTTCCCAGTTCTTCATGAACAGGCCTTCTACCTTATAGCCCTGTTGTTGCAACAGGTAGGCGGAAACGGAGGAATCGACGCCGCCGGACATGCCGACGATTACTTTTTTCTGGCTGTTATCTGACATGGAATACTCACGACATTGAACTTAAGGCGGCGTATTCTATCACGCGCCCCCACCATTGACACCCTCTGTAAACGGCCAGTTAAATTCGCCAATCACCTCAAGCGGCAGGCGAGCGCCAGACTGATAGCAGCGAATACTTTCGGCAACCAGCGGCGAGCGCAGGTTTGGCGCGTTGAGGATCTCCTCAGCGGTCACCCACAGGCAGCGATCGATATCGTCATCATGCGGCTCGGTGGCGCACATTTCGCTAAGTTCAACAACAAATAAAAAACGCAGGAAAGGGGTGCGATCCGGCGCAATCCACTGATGCATGCGCACAAAGGATTGCGGCTCAGCATGAATACCGGTCTCTTCCCAAAGCTCACGCGTGGCGGCTTGCACCAGCGTTTCATCGGCTTCAAGGTGCCCGGCGGGTTGATTCCACAACGCTTTTCCATTAATGGTCTCTTCAACCACCAGGAATTTATCCTGAGCATGAACGAGTGTGGCAACCGTGACATGAGGCTTAAACATAAATGTGTCCTTATTCTGTAACGTCCCGCCACGCACCGTTGGCAAGAGAATCCAGGGTATAACTGCCCATCGCATAGCGAATGAGCCGCAGAGTCGGGTAGCCAACGTGAGCCGTCATCCGGCGCACCTGACGGTTACGCCCTTCGTAAAGGGTGACTTTTAGCCAGGCGGTGGGAATAGCTTTGCGCTCACGAATCGGAGGGTGGCGCGGCCATAACCATTCTGGTTCATTGACCCGCTCAATGCCTGCCGGCAAAGTAGGACCATCGTTTAAGGTCACTCCCGTGCGCAGTGCGGCAAGAGACTCTTCCGAGGGTTCACCTTCCACCTGCACGTAATAGATTTTACCGGTACGTTTTCCCGGCTGGGTCAGTTTCGCCTGTAATGCCCCGTCATTGGTTAAAACCAGTAAACCTTCGCTGTCGCGGTCAAGACGGCCTGCCGCATACACGCCTTCTACCGGAATAAAATCCTTCAGGGTGCGTCGGCCCGCTTCGTCAGTGAATTGCGGCAAAACATCGTAGGGTTTATTGAACAAAATGACCCGCTTTGGCTGGCTTACCGTTGATTTGCTGGTGGCTTGTCGTGAGCTGAATCGCTCAACCCGGTGATTTCTAATAGAAGTTTTCTTCATGGTATTTTCAGACGTTATTAATTGCCGCATTATAGCCCAATAACGAATGCCTTTCATGGCGCCAGACATTCAGGTACTATCGAACGGCTCATTACAAATTATTAACATAAGATCAGTAACAACCAGAAGCGCTCGAAGGAGAGGTTAATGGAAAGCAAAGTAGTTGTTCCGGCGGAAGGTAAAAAGATCACCCTGCAAAACGGCAAGCTTAACGTTCCACACAATCCGGTTATTCCGTTCATTGAAGGTGACGGTATCGGTGTAGACGTGACGCCAGCAATGCTGAAAGTGGTTGATGCCGCTGTTGAGAAAGCCTACAAAGGCGAGCGTAAAATTTCCTGGATGGAAATTTACACCGGTGAGAAATCTACTCAAGTTTACGGCCAGGACGTTTGGCTGCCAGCAGAAACGCTGGACCTGATTCGCGACTATCGTGTTGCCATTAAAGGCCCACTGACCACTCCGGTCGGCGGCGGTATTCGCTCCCTGAACGTTGCTCTGCGTCAGGAACTGGATCTGTATGTTTGTCTGCGCCCGGTGCGCTACTACCAGGGCACGCCTAGCCCGGTGAAACATCCTGAACTGACCGATATGGTTATCTTCCGTGAAAACTCCGAAGATATCTATGCGGGTATCGAGTGGAAAGCTGATTCTGCCGATGCAGAAAAAGTCATCAAGTTCCTGCGCGAAGAGATGGGCGTGAAGAAAATTCGCTTCCCTGAACATTGCGGTATCGGCATTAAGCCGTGCTCCGAAGAGGGAACCAAGCGTCTGGTGCGTGCGGCGATTGAATACGCTATCACCAACGATCGCGACTCTGTGACCTTGGTTCACAAAGGTAACATCATGAAGTTCACCGAAGGCGCGTTCAAAGACTGGGGATACCAGTTGGCGACCGAAGAGTTCGGCGGCGAGCTGATCGATGGCGGCCCATGGCAGAAAATCAAGAACCCGAACACCGGCAAAGAGATCATCATCAAAGATGTGATCGCTGATGCGTTCCTGCAACAGATTCTGCTGCGTCCGGCTGAATATGACGTGATTGCCTGTATGAACCTGAACGGTGACTACATTTCTGATGCCCTGGCGGCACAGGTTGGCGGCATCGGTATCGCCCCTGGCGCAAACATCGGCGACGAATGCGCGCTGTTCGAAGCGACTCACGGTACGGCACCGAAGTATGCCGGTCAGGATAAAGTGAACCCAGGTTCTATCATCCTGTCCGCAGAAATGATGCTCCGTCATATGGAATGGTTCGAAGCCGCAGACCTGATCGTCAAAGGTATGGAAGGCGCGATCAACGCCAAAACCGTCACCTATGACTTCGAACGTCTGATGGAAGGCGCTAAGCTGCTGAAATGTTCAGAGTTTGGCGACGCGATTATCGCGAACATGTAATCCACTCGCTGGGTTAAACAAGAACGGGAGCCGATGGGTTCCCGTTTTTTTTCGTCTTAGCGTTAGCCCCGCATCGTCTGTAAAAATGTGTTGCATTTTGATGGTGTAAATACCCTTGTGATTCGTTTCCGGCTAGCTACGCTTAGAGAGGTAACCTATATCGGAGGGGTTATGCTGACTCATTCTGAAGCGAAACGCTGGGCGTCGATAATGCTGAAATCAGCATTATGCGATGGCATGAAAACGGAAGAGATTTCTCGACAGGTGCACCTGATATGCGATCACCATGGACGTGAGTGCCTGGAAGAACTTATCGAAGAAATCTTAATTGAAGCAGGGCGAATAGGGCCCAGGCACAGCGCCGGGGAAATCACCCATCATTAAACCTCTGCTGACCGCCTTCGGGCGGTTTTTCGTTTTTAGGGGGCGCGTGCGTGCTCTCTCCATTCTGCACCATGATCATTAAACGCTTCGGCGCTTCGCGCGGTCTGCATAATCCTTCAAAGGTATGAGAGACATTCCCGCAAACCCATCTATGCTCCGATCATCCCCTTAACGGTTTTAACAGCGCTGCGGCCTTCTCAACAGCAAAACATTTTTCTGTTTAAGGATAAATTGTGCGCAACTCTCTCCTCGCTTTTTTTAGCGCGCTCGCGCTACTCATTGTCGGTGTGCTGATTATTAACTGGCAGCTATGGCATTTGGCCCAGTCAAATACGGTGGCGATGGCCAAAAACAGTGCGCAGACGGTGGAGTCGATGCTTAACGAAGCCGCCGCCGCGACGGTGACGGCGCAGCGCATCGCGCAGGAGGGATGCACAACCCAGGCTCAGCTGGATCTGGGGGCCGAGGCGGCGTTAAAACCGCATTTACGCGCCATTATGATTCTGGATCAGGGCCAGATAATGTGTACGTCGTTACCGGGAAACGGCGTATTAATTAAGGCCTTAACTCAGCTACCCTATGCAAGACTTTCATTATTGTCTGGTGCCCGGGTGAAAGACGGTCTCCCGGTCTTGTTATTACAAACCTTAACGCCAGGGGGAAGGGTTATTGTCAGTATCAGCGATGCCCATGTGCGTGATGCGCTGGCAACGGTTGCCCACGATGTCAGTCTTTCATTGAGGGTAGAGGATCGCGTTTTAGCGCATTCCGGCGATGTCGTGGTTCAGGCGAATAAGCCCACGAGTTTATCCGCCCTGGTCTCGTTACGCTATCCCTTCAGTATTGACTATCCTCTGCCGCCGTTCTTCAGCGCTGACAGATTAATGCAGCAGGGCTGGGGGCTGATCCTGTTAATCGTCTTTCTCTCTTTGACCATCGGATTGATTCTGCGCCGTTATCTTGGCAAAAGTACGACCTACGAGGATGACCTGCGAAAAGCCATTGAAAAAGGCGAGATCGTGCCGTTTTACCAGCCCATTGTGAACGGCGAAACCGGCGTCATTCAGGGCGTTGAAGTGCTCGCCCGCTGGAAGCATCCAAAGTCAGGGTTTATTCCGCCAAACGTCTTTATCCCGATTGCAGAAAAAAGTGGCCTGATTATACCGCTCACTAAGAGCTTAATGGCCCAGGTCGTCAGCCATCTCAATCCCCTTTCATCCAGACTCCCCGAAGGCTTTCATATCGGGATTAACATCAGCGCCAGGCATATCACGTCGGACTCATTCTTAGGCGATTGCAGCCATTTTCATCAGGGATTTGAGGGGAAGCGTGTCAAGCTGGTGCTGGAGATCACCGAGCGAGAACCTTTACTGGACAGCCCGCATCTGATTGAAAATCTTAATTCCCTGCATACGAAAGGATTTGTCATCGCTCTGGACGATTTCGGCACAGGTTATTCCGGCCTCTCGTGTCTGCACGAACTGACGATTGATTATATAAAAATTGATCAGAGCTTTGTCAGCCGGGTATCCGGTCAGAAGGATTCGACCATGTTGCTGGATTGTGTGATTGAACTGGCGAGGAAAATGTCGTTGAGTATTGTCGCAGAGGGGGTAGAGACCCTGGAGCAACTGGAGTATTTAAACCGCAATAAAATTGCGCTGTTGCAGGGCTATTACTTTGGCAAGCCCGTTTCCTATATCGAATTTATTAAAGTCCTGCTTTCAAAACCCAGAGCAATGAAGCAGGACTTTAGCCCCCAGACAAAACAGGCTTGACGCGTGCGAAGGGCCCTTGCTACCGCGTCACTAGCCCGAATGTTTAGGGGGTGCTCCTGTTACAGCCAGTCAAAGCGCACGGATAAAAGCACCATCAGCGTGCTGGCAGCAGTCAGGTTTAACAAAACAACGAATCGGCTTGAAACATTCATAACATCAATTGGTTCTTGCTGTTTTTGGTGAGGTAAGCGTAGTCGGCTTATGGAGATATTCAAGCTATTAAAGCGGGTAGGGAGGGGAAATAGTTACGTACTCGCAAAAAAAAAGCCCACGAATAAGTGGGCAAGAAATACTGGAAGCAATGTGAGCAATGTCGTACTAAATACCTGAGCGTTTTACTCAACTATTCAGTAATGAGAAAGATAATCTTTCGCAAAGGAAGATGCAACCCCATCTTTTGTGTGGTGCGCTTTTCAGGTTTGCTTATAAAGTACGCAAACGATACGCGTGATGAATGTCACAAATTTCCTTTCTCCGATCCTGTGCTATCCTTTTCGGTGTCGTTGATTTAATGACAAAAACCACACGGAGAGGAAAACGATGGGAATTTTATCCTGGATTATCTTTGGGCTTATTGCAGGTATTCTGGCGAAGTGGATCATGCCGGGCAAAGATGGCGGTGGTTTCTTTGTGACCGTCATTCTGGGGGTCGTAGGTGCCGTTGTAGGTGGCTGGATCAGCACCTTATTTGGTTTTGGTAAAGTTGACGGCTTCAATATGGGGAGCTTTGCTGTCGCGGTGATTGGTGCGTTGGTAGTGTTGTTTATCTACAGAAAAATCAAAAGATAAGCATAGACTGACTCATAAAAAGGCTGCCCTCTGGCAGCCTTTTTACGTGATGGATTTACCACCAGCCGAGCTGTGTTCCCGCGAGCGCAACAATGGCGACGATCAGCATAATAAGGGTCGTTTTTTTCATTCAAGCCCCCGGCGCGGCATAACCGCCGACAAAAAACCACGTTAAAAACACCACAGCCGTAATAAAGATAACGACCGGGAAAATAATTCCGATTCTCATGACTTCCCCTTGTTGGGTTGTGATGCGTGCAGAGTGTACGAGGTTACTCCTCAGGGAGAAAGCGCGTTTTGCGCTTGCCTTTCTTTTCCCTGTACATTGCCGTATCAGCCACCCGCAATGCGCTGTCCGCATCCGTGGTCGCAGGATCAATCTCCACGACGCCCAGACTGGCCCCTGGATAAACAAGGTGAACGTTTCCGAGCCAGTAATCGCCCGCAATACTGGCGCTAATCTGCGTTTTAATCAAATTAAGTTGGCCGTTTTCCGTTGCGTTATTGCTCTTACACAGGCAGGCAACCAGAAACTCATCTCCCCCCAGCCTGCCGACAATATCGTCTTCAGTTTGACCGGCGGTGAGACGCTTACCGACTTCAACCAGGAACTGGTCCCCGGCCTCATGGCCCAGTTGATCGTTGATGAGCTTAAAATCATCCAGGTCTATATAGGCAATGATGGCGTTGCGTCTGAGATGGCGCGCCAGGGAAAACAGGGTGGTCAGATTTTCGAAGAGGGCCCGACGATTCGGTAACCCGGTAAGGGCATCCGTATAGGAGTGAGCGATAAGCGCGGCGTTTGCCTCACGCAGCTGCATCACCAGCGACTCTTTCTGAATATATTGCGCGATAAGGCCCGCAAAGAGCCGCAGCACCTGCTCGCCGCGATTGCTGAGCAACTTCTTGTCCGTGCTGGTGGCGCATAAGGTGCCGTACAGCGAGCCATCTGCAAGATGAACGGGAATACTCACGTAGGTGGTAATACCCAGCGCCTTAGCTGCGTCACAATCAGCCCATCGCTCCGCTACCTCATTACTGAAAAACGTGCCGCTGTCCATGGCGCGCTTGCAGAGCGTATCGCCCCAGGGAACGCTGAGTCCTTCGGGGATCTGCATCTGTTTGCTATTTCGCGCATACAAAATATATTGCAGCCGGGCGTTGATATCGACCTTCGTCAGATAGGTCGATTCCATCTCGGTGACAATCTCAAGCATTTCCAGTAACTGACGTACCAGACTTTCAAGGGATTGTTCAGTGGCGAGGGTTTCTGAGACACGGGCAAGGATGATGTCCGACATGACCTGGGTAAACTCCCATGCAGAAGATGTCAGTATCTGCATGTTATGCTGAAATTTTAGACTCAGGCACAGTAAAACATGAATACAGGAAATTTTATATATCCCCAGCGCCACCGAATGTGGAACAGAGTAAAAAAGCCCCGGGCATCGCCTGGGGCAAAAGGTCTTGATAATGAAATGATGTTCTCTGGTCAAGGGAGAACACATTAATTATAAGGGTGAAAAGTGCAGATTTAGGGGAGAAATCATGGAGAACGCGGCGATGACCCGGTACTCTTATCTCACCGCATTTTATAAGGAGACATTCATGCGCTATTTACTCCTCGCTACTCTTTTGCCCCTCACCGCGTGCTCAACGGCACCTGACGCACCTAAGCCTGCGCAAACAGGCATGGCAAATCCGGCCTCGGTATACTGCCTGCAAAAAGGGGGAGAGCGTGTTCCGGTTCAAAGCCCGCAAGGCGTGCGTACCGAATGTAAATTGCCTGGCGGCGAAGTTATTGACGAGTGGACGCTGTTCCGTCGCGATCATCCTGCGTCCACCAGGTGACATCTGCCTCTGGTCTGCGATAAACTTCTCGTTAGGAATTATCTTAGCCTTTGTGGCCGTTCACACCGCGAGAGAAGTATGTTTCAGTTAAAACCGGGTAGCCTCGCCATTATTATTGGTGCCCGCACATCAGCAGGGCGCCGAAATATCGGTAAATCCGTTGAGCTTTTTGCACTCTGCCTGCCAGGGCAGCGTTTTTTAAATCCCGTTAATGGCGTTATGACGGAATTACCGACCACGGCGGATCGCGCATTGTGGCTGGTCACCGGCGACATTACTTCGTTTGACCATCAGCACGGTTTTGCCTTTGTGCGTCCGGAGCATTTAATGCCCCTGACGCCTGAAGATGCGCCGTATGCCGTGGACGCATCCACCGTTAACTGATTTTCAGATGGCGCAGCCAGTCGGCCAGAACCAGGGCGTGATTTTGCCCGGTATTTTTCGCACCATAGAGCAGGGTAACCCTCTGCTTAGCGGCAAGGGCGGCAATACGTCGTCCTTCGTCTTCGTGCTGCGCCAGTTCCTGACGGTAGGCCTCACTGAAGCTGTCAAAATCAATCATTTCGCCGTGAAAGGCTTTACGCAACTCAGTCGACGGGCTGAGCATTTTGCACCATTCGTCGCAGGCCAAATCAGCTTTGCGAACCCCACGTGGCCATAGCCTGTCGACAAGAATCCGATAGCCATCGTCGTGACTGGCGTCGTCATACACCCGTTTACACTGAATCATTCTGTTGCTCCTTAACCCACCGATTTTAAGGTATTGTGATAGCAGCAAAAGATCGGTAGTCTGAGGTTCCTTATGTTATCTGATAATTTTGGCATAAGGACCTTCGCATGGAACTCTCCCCGATCAAAGACACGCTTCGCATCGCCCTTGTGGGTGATTATAACGCTGAGGTTATTGCACATCAGGCCATTCCACTGGCAATTGATGACGCAGCCGCCGTGTTGGAACTCACCGCCGATTACGACTGGATCGCCACACCTGAGCTTACAAGCCCGGAAGATTTGGTGGGTTACGATGCCATCTGGCTGGTGCCCGCAAGCCCCTATAAAAATACCGAAGCGGCTTTTATCGCTGCACGCTACGCCCGGGAAAACAGTGTACCGTTCCTGGGAACCTGCGGCGGCTTTCAGCATGCATTAATTGAGTATGCCCGCAATGTGCTGGGCTGGGCGGATGCGGCACATGCCGAAACCGACACAGAGGGGCGCATGGTGATTGCCCCTTTAACCTGTTCGCTGGTGGAAAAGACCGATGCCATCGAACTGCGTCCCAATACGCTGATTGCGAAAGCCTACGGAAAGCGCGAGATTGAAGAGGGCTATCACTGTAACTATGGCGTCTCGCCCGAGTTTGCACTGGCGCTGGAGAGCGGTGATATGCGAGTGACGGGCTGGGATGAGCAGGGTGAAATTCGTGCGGTAGAATTGATCACCCATCCGTTCTTCGTCGGTACGCTGTTCCAGCATGAGCGCGGTGCGCTGGCCGGGCGACCTGTCCCGCTGGTCCATGTCATGCTTCGCGCCGCCCGGGGATAATCCGGCAGGTTTTTGGCCTGCCTCCGCACTCAGCCGGGCGTGATTTCGCGATCGCGTCCGGCAAGGACGCCACAGCAAGCCATCACCACGGCGGCAAACGCACAAACCAGTAAAGGAATTCGCCAGTCGCCAGCGGTATCGTGGATTTTACCCATGAGCGGCGGTCCACAGGCTGCCAGCAAATAACCGACAGATTGCGCCATACCGGAAAGCGCGGCGGCTTGATGTGCAGAGCTGGCGCGCAGACCAATAAACGTCAGGCCCAGAATCATCGTCGCCCCCGATCCAAAACCAAAGATCAGTGTCCACAGCACCGCCTGTCCGGGAATGATCCAAAAACCCGCCGCGCTCACCGCGCACAGTAGCGCCGCGATACCTGCGATGCCGCGCTGATCTTTCATACGATGCAGCAGAAGGGGCACCGCCAGCCCTGGTGCCGCCGTCGCCAGCTGAAGCAGTCCGTGCATGGAACCCGCCTGCGTTTCGCTATAGCCCTGACTGATCAGGATGGCGGGCAGCCAGCCGATAATGACGTAGTAAACGAGTGAATTGATGCCCAGAAAGAGCGTCACCTGCCACGCCAGCGCCGAGCGCCAGATACCGCGATTGTGCAAGGCACGGGCACCGGTTAACGGCGCAGTCTGTTTCGCACGCCACTGGGGGAGCCACAGGAACAGTGCCAGCAGCGGAAAGACCATTAGCATCAGTAAAGCGTTATGCCAGCCCGCGCCGGCCAGGGCCAGAGGCACCACCAGCGCGGACCCGGATGCGGCAGCCGCGCCCATCGTCAGTGAATACGCGCCGGTGAGTTTGGCGACATGGCCCGGAAAATCACGTTTAATCAGACCCGGCAGTAATACGTTGCCCAGGGCGATACCGCAGCCGATGACGGCCGTGCCCGTAAAGAGCAGGGCGGCGGAGGGCAGCGAACGAATCCCAATGCCTGCACAGATCAGCAGTAAGGCGATAAACAGGCTGCGCTCCATGCCGATTCGGCGCGCGGTGCCTGCCGCCAGCGGGGAAATCAGGGCAAACGCCAGCAGCGGCAGCGTGGTGAGCAGGCCGGTTTGGGCCGTGGTCAGTCCGTAATCGCTGCGAATCATATCCAAAAGGGGAGCCGCACCCGTAAAGGTGACGCGCAGCGTGGTGGCAATCAACAGAATGCCCGCGATCAGCAAGACCCGATCTTTAGCGGAAGGTTGAGTAGTAGTGGTCATTGTTTTCTCTGACATCTTTTAAGAGCGCCCACCTTACCCGTTTTCAGCCTGGTTTAAATCAAGCTAAAATGACAGTTTATCGCTCAAAAAGGACAACTTTATGATGGGGCTTGGACTTGAAGGCTACGATCCCGACAGCCAGCGCGACCTGGCAGCGGCATTTCACATTCGCGTGGTCGAAGATGAACAGCACATTCCCTCGCATCAGCACCGTAAAGGCCAGCTGATTCTGGCGTTGCAGGGGGCCATCACCTGCGAAGTCGAAAATGCGATGTTAATGGTTCCACCGCACTATGCGGTCTGGATCCCTGGCCAGTTGCCCCACAGTAATAAAGCCACGCCCAGCGCGCAGCTCTGCTTTCTGTTCATCGAGCCGGGGGCGGTAACGCTGCCGGATCGTTGCTGTACCTTAAAAATTTCTCCCCTGGTGCGGGAGCTGATATTGACGCTGGCTGCCCGCACGCGTGAGCAGATGGCGCTGCCTGCCACAGCCAGACTGATTGACGTTCTGTTTGATGAACTCCCCCAACAGCCGCAGGAGCAGCTGCAATTACCGGTCTCATCCCATCCTAAGATACGCCTGATGAGCGATACCATGGCGGAGGAACCTGCCGCCTGGCAAACTCTTACCCAGTGGGCGCAACATTTTGCGATGAGCGAGCGCAATCTGGCCCGGCTGGTGGTCAAGGAGACAGGGTTAAGCTTTCGGCGCTGGCGGCACCAGCTCCAGCTGATTCTGGCGCTGCAACGGCTGATTCGTGGACAGTCGGTACAGCAGGTCGCACACGCGCTGGGGTATGACTCCACCACCGCGTTTATCAATATGTTTAAAAAGGGGCTGGGCCAGACGCCCGCCCGTTATATCGCCGGCTTGTCTATGACTTCCCGATAAATAGCGATACCAGCCCGGCAGCGATCAGCGGACCGACGGGTACCCCACGGAACAGCGCTACGCCCAGCACGGTGCCCACCAGCAGTCCAGCCACCAGCGAGGGCTGGCTGCTCATTAAGGTGACCCCACGGCCACCCAGCCACGAGACAAATACGCCCACGGCAATGGCGATCAGCGATTTCCAGTTCACAAACGAATGCAGAAGCGTCGAGGCGGGAAGGGTGCCGCTGGCGATGGGGGCCATCACCCCGATGGTCAAAATGATGATCCCGATGGTCAGGCCTTGTTTTTCAATCCACGGGAAGAACGTGTTCAACGGCGTCACGCGAACGATGATCAGAACCAGAATCGAAATGGCGACCGTTGTGTTATGGCTGATAAAGCCCAGCGCGGCCAATGCCAGCAGAATCAAGAGGGTAGGGTCAAACATGGAGGTATCCTTGCCAAAAAAAGTAAGCCTGCTTACTTTACGCGTAAATGCGAGGGTAAACAGGCTTTTGCGAAAAAAACGATCTTTTTTGGGCACCTGCCAGAAGGTTAACCGACCAGGACTGTGATCAAGGTGCTGCCTTCACGAATCAATACCGGAATGGTCTCCAGGCCCGCCTGCACGGTAATGCGTTCCCCGCCTGCGTAACGTTCACCGTTCAGGTCTACCCAGCGATTGCCTGCGGGCAGCCAGACGTCACGCTGACGCTGTCCGGCATGCATCACCGGGGCGATCAGTAAATCCTCACCAAAGAGATATTGATCCTCACATGACCAGCTCTCGGTTTCATCCGGATAGTGCCAGAAGAGAGGGCGCATAAGCGGATCGCCGTGCTGGTGCGCATTCTCATACAACGCATCAATGTAAGGACGCAGCTTTTCGCGCACAGACAGCCAGTGCTGCATCAACGAGAAGTTCTCTTCGCCATAGCTCCACAGTTCGTTGGGGGAGCCGCTGTTGCACTGGGGAATGCCCTCCCGGTAGCGCTCGGACGGTTGAATCTGGGGCTCGCGATAGCCATGCATACGCAGCACCGGGCAAAATACCGCCCACTGGAACCAGCGAATAAGCAGCTCGTGGAATGCGGGATCGTTGACGTCCCCGCCCTGGAAACCCCCAATATCGGTCGTCCACCAGGGAATGCCCGCAAGACCCATATTCAACCCTGCCGCCAGCTGATTTCGGAACGCGTGGAAAGAGGAGTGGACATCACCCGACCAGGCCAGCACGCCGTAACGCTGGCTGCCTGCCCACGAGCAGCGCACCAGATTAACAATCTCTTTTTCACCCTCGGCCTTCAGGCCATCATAAAACCCCTGGGCGAAATCGCGCGGGTAGCGATTCCCCACCTCCAGGACCGGGCCTGCATGATAACGATAATTATCAAAATCGTAGGCACGATACTCCGGCTCGGCTTCGTCAAGCCAGAACAGCTTAATACCCAAATCGTAATAATTCTGCTTCACCGTATCCCAGACAAACTGGCGTGCCTGGGGATGCGTGGCGTCAAAGAAGGTGGTGTTGCCCATAAAATCAAGATTGACCTGAACGCCACGCTCGCTGCTGACCAGCCAGCCTTTTGCCTTCATCTGCGGATAGAGCGGGCTGCGGGCTTCCACCGTCGGCCACACCGAGACCATCAGCTCAATGCCCATCGACGTGAGTTCGTCGACCATGGCTTTGGGATCGGGCCAGTCCACCGGATCAAAACACCAGGTTCCCTGATTGGGCCAGTGGAAGAAATCAATCACCATCACCGACAGGGGGAGATTACGCCGACGGTACTCGCGGGCCACCTCCAGCACTTCCTGCTGGCTGCGGTAGCGCAATTTGCACTGCCACAGACCGCTGATAAAGGCGGGGGCCTGCGGCGGCGTACCGGTGGCTTTCACATACTGGCGAGTGATGTCGATAATACTGTCGCCTGCAGTGATCCAGTAATCCATCTCCCCGGTCACGCGGGCGCGCCACTCGGTCTGATTTTTTGCAAAACTGACTTCACCAATCGCCGGGTTATTCCACAGCAATCCATACCCAAGACTGGACTGCATAAAGGGGACGCTGGCCTGAGAGTTACGCTGTGCCAGTTCAAGGGTGCAGCCTTTCAGATCCAACCAGGGCTGCTGATACTGGCCCATGCCATAGATGCGCTCGCCCTCGCGGGATTCAAAACGTACGGTCAGCTGATATTTGCTGCCGGGCAGCGGTTTAAACTCGCGCCCGTCAAGCTTCAGCGCGCTGACGTATTTGTCCTGACTCTTTTCACTTGCGCCGATGCCCACCGTGGAGCGCTGACGCCACATCTCTTCCAGCAGCAGTTCGCCGCGCTGGTTGTAGAAGGCCAGTTGCCCCTTCAAATTCAGGGTGGCGGTGATATTGCCATTACGGAGCGTCAGGCTCTCGGCATCCGCGGTGATGTCGGCCTGGCAAGCGGCAGGAGGTAACAGGGCATGCAGGTCGTCCTGAAAGTCGGGTGAGCAGGTGGCTCTGACGCGCAGGCTGTGATCGCCCCAGGGTTCAATACGCAGGATCTGACGTTCAAAGCGCCACTCAATGCTATGGGTATGTTGAATCAGTTCACTCATGGTTGTGCGTCCTTTTACGAAATACTCTGTCTGGCGAGATTGATGGATTTCATGGTGCTGTCGTCAAGCTTGTACCAGCGCAATGTGGCGAAGGCGCAAAGCGACAATATCCCCGGCACCACGGTAAAGAGTGCGATAATGCAGTACATGGCCGTGGAGGTTTGTTCCGGAGCATTCGGCACGTAGCCGCTAAAGCCCAGCGTCCAGCCGACAATGGCCCCGCTGATGGCCATGCCGAGCTTCAGCACCGCCAGGAAGGTGGAGAAAATGACCCCGTCCATTCGCTTGCCCTGTTTCCATTCACCGTAATCGGCCACATCGGCCATCATTACCCACATGAGGGTGGTGGTAGCCTGGTAAAGGGTGGAAATGATGAAGGTGAGCGGGACCAGGACGTACACGGATTTCGGCGCGAAGAAGAGGGCAATACTCAGGACGCCCGCCAGTACCGCACAGTAACCAAACATCTGTACTTTGCTGTAGTCGCGCGTCAGGCGTTTTGCCAGTGCGCTGCCGGCGGCTTTGCCCAAAATATGGGCCCCAAGCATCCACATAAAATAGCTGGCACTGCCCAGATAATACGTGACGAAATACATCATGGCGCCAAGGCGAATAACGCCAAAGCCGATATTGGTTAATACGAGAACGGCCACCACGCGCCACTGATCGTTACGGATTAAATCCCGCAATTCAGCCAGATAATTATTATGGGTTGAGGGGGCGTTTATCCGTTCGCGGGTATTGGCAAAGCAGATCCAGAACATAACGACCGCGACGGTAGCCATTATTGCCATCGCCCAACGATAGCCGAGTAATTTGTCGTCGCCACCTAAATATTCCGCCAGCGGCATCATAAAGAAGGTGGATAATGCCCCGCCGAGCGTAGCCAGGAAAAAGCGATAAGATTGCAGTGAAATACGCGCTTCGTTATCCGGCGTAATGACTGCCCCCATCGAGCAATAGGGAATATTGATGGCGGTATACATCAGCATCATGACGGTATAGCTGACGGTGGCGAAGATCATCTTTCCGTGCAAATCCAGTGATTCCGGGACGGCATAGGTGAGCAGACAGCTTGCGCCAAAGGGCAGCGCCAGCCAGAGCATCCATGGGCGGAATTTACCCCAGCGCGTCCGGGTGCGGTCGGCAATATAGCCCATCGCAGGATCGATGATGGCGTCGGCGGTACGGGCCAGCAGGAACATCGTCCCAACAAACGCGGCGGGTAATCCCACAACGTCCGTGTAATAAAACGTCAGAAAGATAATGACATTATCCAGCCCAATATGGCTTGCCATGTCTCCCAACCCGTAACTGATTTTTTCTTTGCGGGAAATCTTATCGGTCATGAAATTCACCCTGCCAGTGTAAGGTTTATTATGAAATGTTCTCTTATTCATCGTTGACCACAGAAAGGCGGTTAACAATTGCGAGATCTGGCAATGGATTTATGGAAACTCTTTTTCGTGATACCGGTAACAAATCGGGCGGGTAGCGGTTGTATTATCCAGGAAAAGCTTATTTTTTAACGAATCGTTTCAGCCGCACTATATTCATGCGGATGCCGTATTAATGTCATGTCATTGTCATCCAGCGGGGGTAAAACGTCAGCAATGGCCACGAGGGAATCATCATGAACGATTACATGTTTGTTGAAACGCTAATCATCTCATCTTCATTTCTGACCATTGCCGTCATTCTGGTCGCCTCGGTTATTTTCCTGGAGAAGTACCGTTAAGCGCCGCCCACAAATGACGGCGATGTGCTATTACGTCTCACCCCGTCGGAAGGGCACCAGCTCTGGTTGGGCAATTCGCAGGTAGTCATCCGTATTCATAATGACGGATTTTTCAAGCAGACCGGCGTTAAAAGCGATTTCATCAAAACGCTCAAAGAGCAGCGGATCGGCAACCAGCGTCAGGCCGTCATGAAAGCTGAAGGGAGGAATGGCGCCAAACACACAGGCGGTCAGTTCATCTACCTCTGCCGGGCTGGCGAGCGAGGCTTTAGTCCCCCCAAAATGGCTGGCTAACTGGCTGAGGTCGGCCTGCTGGTCAGCAGCGAGGATCGCGAGGACGTGCTTTTTAACGCCGTTGCCTTTCACTTTACAGACGAGTGCTTTCGCCCCCTGACCCAACTCTGTGCCGCGTATTTCACTGACGGCTTCGCATTTCCCTACCGGTTCATGCTCCACGACGCGAAATTGCGCGCGCTGCTCAGTGAGTAAGGCAATCAACTGCTGATGCGTGTCGGCCCTTTTTGTATCTTCAGACATCGTTATTGTTACCTGTAACCGTAAACAGCATTATAAATTAGCATATTTCAGGGCGGGGGGAAGCCCACCCTAAAAGCTTATATACATCCCACTGACAAAAATTTAAATTCGTCTCGTTATTATTAGCCTCCGTTATTAACTGCACAACAGGAGCGCTTATGAGAAGACGATTTTCAGAAATCGACGCTACCCTGCGGGTCCTTAATGATTCAACTGATACCCACTTCAAAGGGTTAGTAACGATTATGCGTTTAATGGCAAACCGCCTTGATGATGTACCAGAAATAACCTCTAACAATACCTATTCCCAATGTGAACTCGGACACTGGCTAAATGAGCAGCTTAAAGAGGGGAATGAAGATAAACCTTTTCTTCTCGATCTTAGCGTAAAGCACAACCGGGTCCACGTTGCCTGTCGGCAGCTTCTCACCGCGATTAAGAAGGGCTGTTTTTGCCCGCAGGCCTACGACAATTTCGAGAACGCTTTACTGGAATTTAAAGAGTCGCTTTTGCAATATAGACGGTATTTACTGCAACTGAGCACCAGCTACGATTCGCTAACCGGATTGCCGTTACGCCGGGTTCTGGATGAGTCATTTGAAAAGATGAATTCGGGAGAGGTTGAGGACGGTCTCTATTTGCTGTTGCTTGATATCGATCACTTTAAAAAGGTGAATGACACTTATGGTCATTTAATCGGCGATGCCGTCTTGCGTTCGCTTGCGTTAAATCTTGAAGAAAATATTCGTCGTGCGGAAACGGTATATCGATATGGTGGAGAAGAGTTCATTATTTTACTGCAGGCGAATAACGATCGGGAGGCCGTTGCGGCTGCCGAGCGCCTGAGAGAGCGCGTTGCTGCCACCGAAACCGTGTCAGGTGAGAAGAGAATCCGTATTACCTTTACCTCTGGCTTAACGCGGGTGCAGAGCGGTGAAACGCTCCGGGAAGTGGTTGAAAGGGCAGATAAGGCTCTCTACCAGGGGAAACATAGCGGGCGCAATTGCACGATGTTAATTGATCAACATCTCGATTGCCTGAACGTAAGCCGCTAAAAAAAGCCAGCTCTGGCGAGCTGGCTATTATATCAGGCATTGCTATTGCTGGTTTGCTTATGGAACAGCTCGCGGAAGACCGGATAGATATCATCCTGATCGCGGATGTGTTGCATGGCAAAATTATCAAACATCGCCTGAAGATGTTCATATTCTCGCCACAGAGTCTGGTGGGCGCGGCGGGTGATTTCGATATAGCTGTAATAACGCACTACAGGCAGAATTTTCTTCGCCAGAATGTCGTGACAAAGCGGGGAGTCGTCTGCCCAGTTATCCCCATCCGATGCCTGTGCGGCATAGATATTCCACTGCGCCGGGTCGTAACGCTCTTTGACAACGTCGTCCATCAGCTTCAGGGCGCTGGAGACAATTGTGCCGCCGGTTTCCTGCGAGTAGAAGAACTCGTGTTCGTCCACCTCTTTCGCCTGGGTGTGGTGGCGGATATAGACAACTTCCACGTTCTTATACGTCCGGCTCAGGAACAGATAGAGCAGGATATAAAAGCGCTTCGCCATATCTTTGGTGGCCTGGTCCATTGAGCCTGAAACGTCCATCAGGCAGAACATCACCGCCTGGCTTGAGGGCTCAGGGCGTTTTTCGTAGTTCTTATAACGCAGATCAAAGGTGTCGATAAACGGGACGCGCTCGATTTTTGCTCGTAATTCGGCAATCTCTTTGCGCAGCCGTTCTTCTTCCAGCAGTTGCGCTGGCTCGGTGTTTTCAACAACTTTCAGGCTGGTTTCCAGTTCGCGAAGTTCCCGTCGCTTGCCCGCCGTCATCGCCGTGCGTCGTGCCAGGGAATTTTGCAACGAACGTACCACGCTAATATTGGCTGGCACGCCGTTAGCGGTATACCCCGCGCGATGCGTTTTGTACTCGTTCAACTGACGCTGCTGGTTCTTTTTCAGATTAGGCAGGGCCAAATCCTCAAAGAGCAGATCGAGATATTCGTCTTTTGAAATCTGAAAGACAAACTCATCCTGGCCTTCACCGTCCTGGCTTGCCTGTCCCTGACCGCTGCCAGAACCGCCGCCTCCGCCTTGCGGGCGCTCGATTCTGTCGTTCTGTACAAAGTGATCGTTGCCGGGATGAACGCGATGGCGCAAGCCGCCGCGCCCCTGATGAAACATCGGTTCGCTGATGTCATCATGTGGGATGGAGACAGATTCGCCGCTGTCGACGTCGGTCACCGAGCGTTTGTTGATGGCCTCGGAGATCGACTGTTTAATTTGCGATTTATAACGGCGCAAGAAGCGCTGGCGGTTCACCGTGCTCTTGTTTTTGCCGTTAAGACGCCGGTCAATAAACCAGGTCATATACCCCCCGTACTGCTTCTGCCAACTGTGTTCTGCGCTGTAATGCCGGATAAGTTGCACCTGTCCGGCTTACGGTAGGTTATTGCAGGCCCCGGTGAGGGGCCTTTATGTTAAGACGATTTACGTACGCGCAGGTACCACTCGCACAGCAGGCGAACCTGTTTGCGGGTATAGCCTTTCTCCATCATGCGGTCGACAAAATCGTCGTGCTTTTTCTGCTCGTCGGTTGAGGTTTTGGCGTTAAACGAAATGACCGGTAACAGCTCTTCGGTATTCGAGAACATTTTTTTCTCGATAACCGTGCGCAGTTTTTCATAACTGGTCCAGTTCGGATTGCGTCCGTTGTTATGCGCTCTGGCACGCAGCACGAAGTTCACGATCTCGTTTCGGAAGTCTTTCGGATTGCTGATCCCGGCAGGCTTCTCAATTTTTTCCAGTTCGGCGTTCAGGGATTCACGGTCAAACAGCTGGCCGGTATCCGGATCGCGATACTCCTGATCCTGAATCCAGAAGTCCGCATACGTGACATAACGGTCGAAAATGTTCTGCCCATATTCGGAGTAGGATTCCAGGTAGGCGGTCTGAATCTCTTTGCCAATAAACTCAGCGTATTTCGGGATCAGATAGCCTTTGAGGAACTCCAGGTAGCGTTCAGCCTGCTCCTGCGGGAACTGTTCACGTTCGATTTGCTGTTCGAGCACGTAGAACAGATGAACCGGGTTCGCCGCCACTTCCGCGTGGTCGAAGTTAAAGACTCGCGAGAGGATTTTAAAGGCGAAACGCGTGGACAAGCCGTTCATCCCCTCATCGACCCCGGCGTAATCCCGATACTCCTGATAGGATTTCGCTTTCGGGTCGGTATCTTTCAGGCTTTCGCCATCGTATACGCGCATTTTGGAATAAATGCTGGAGTTTTCAGGCTCTTTCAGGCGTGACAAGATGGAGAAGCGCGACAGCGTTTCCAGCGTGCCGGGTGCGCAAGGCGCATGCACCAGCTCACTGTGGTTAAGCAGTTTTTCGTAAATCTTGATCTCTTCGGAGATCCGCAGGCAATAAGGCACTTTGACGATATAGACACGGTCAAGGAACGCCTCATTGTTTTTGTTATTACGGAAAGTGACCCATTCCGATTCGTTGGAGTGCGCCAGGATAATCCCGTTAAACGGCAGGGCAGAGATACCTTCTGTCCCGTTATAGTTCCCTTCCTGGGTGGCGGTCAGCAGTGGATGCAGCACTTTAATCGGTGCTTTGAACATCTCGACAAATTCCATGATCCCCTGGTTCGCGCGGCACAGCGCCCCGGAGTAACCGTAAGCATCCGGATCGTTTTGCGCGTGGTGTTCCAGTTTACGGATATCCACTTTACCCACCAGGGCAGAGATGTCCTGGTTGTTCTCGTCACCGGGTTCCGTTTTGGCGATAGCGATCTGTTCAAGAATAGAAGGCCACACTTTGACTACGCGGAATTTGGTGATATCGCCGCCAAACTCATGCAGGCGTTTTGCCGCCCACGGCGACATGATGGTCCCAAGGTAGCGGTGCGGAATGCCAAATTCTTTATCCAGAATCTGGGCGTCTTCCTGCGGATTAAACAAGCACAGCGGGTGATCGTTTACCGGGCTGCGTTCGCCGTTCGCGCTCAGCACATAAATCGGCACACGCTGCATAAGCGCTTTCAAACGCTCTGCCAGTGACGATTTACCCCCGCCCACCGGGCCGAGTAAATAGAGGATTTGTTTCTTCTCTTCCAGACCCTGGGCAGCATGCTTCAGGTATGAAACAATTTGCTCGATGGCATCTTCCATGCCGTAAAATTCTTCAAAGGCCGGATATCGTGCAACGACACGATTCGAAAAGAGACGGGAAAGCCGTGGCTCCAGGGCAGTGTCGACCATATTAGGCTCACCGATAGCCATCAATAGCCGTTCTGCCGCATTGGCATAGGCACTGCGATCTTGCCGACAAATGGTAAGAAACTCCTGCAGTGTGAACTCTTCGTCCTTGGCAGCTTCATAACGCTGGCGATAGTGATCGAATATATTCATGGCATGCCGTCCTTTCGTTTTTTAGCACAGGAAAAGAGCCGTTCATATGAATTGTGGAGGCTCCCGGAAGAGGGATCCCGCGCACCTTACTGTCATAGCAGCAACCCGTGTGCCAGGTTGAGATCGGAGCACCGCAGGGCTGGGTGTTCAGGAATTCATCTTCTTAAAATTAAGCGTAGATGGCATTTGCAAAACTTGCCTGCCTGCAAAATCTAATTTCAATGACATATCAATAACTCATCCTGAAAATTCCTCTTAAATAAAAAGAGAAAAGTTCAGGTTTCATGCGCTGGTCACAATACTGAAAGCTGCCGTTCATCTGAAAAGTTAAAAATAATGGGTTAATCAGACTGATTAGCAGGCAAAAAATTTTGGGTTGTCTGGAAAGGGCGGTTACACTTCATCCGCTGATTATTTGACTACAGGAAAGAATGGATTGTGACCAAACTCAAACTTCTGGCATTGGGCCTACTCGTCGCCACTTCAGTAAGCACCGTTTATGCAGAGGGCAAAGTCTCTGTGGGTGCAGGCGTGGGTGTGATCAATAGCCCATACAAACAGTATGACCGCGACATCTATCCGGTTCCCGTTGTCACCTATGAGGGAGATAACTTCTGGTTCCGTGGCTTAGGCGGCGGGTATTACCTGTGGAATGATGACACCGACAAGCTCTCCATCATGGCGTACTACGATCCTACCCACTTCAAACCGGGTGATAGTGATAATCGTGGCCTTCGCCAGTTGGATAAACGCAAAAGCAGCCTGATGGCTGGTTTGTCTTACGTCCACAACACGCAGTATGGTTTCCTGCGTACCGCGCTTGCCGGGGATACGCTGGATAACAGCAACGGTTATGTCTGGGATATCGCCTGGCTTTATCGCTATACCAACGGGGCGTTGACCCTGACACCGGGTATCGGTGTGGATTATAAAAGCGAAAACTATAACGACTACTACTATGGCGTGTCGGGTCATGAATCACGCCGCAGTGGTCTGAAGCGTTACGACGCGGATGACGGCTGGAACCCGTACCTGGAACTGACCGCAAATTACAATTTTGCCAGCGACTGGAACGTCTATGCCACAGGCCGTTATACTCGCCTGAGCGATGAGATCAAAGACAGCCCAATGGTCGATAAGTCCTGGAATGGTATTTTCTCAACAGGCGTGACCTATACGTTCTGATTGTGCACTTTTACAGTGCATTCTGTGCATGATAACGGGGCGCTTGCGCCCCGTTTGTTTTAGGCTGGTGCAGAAAACAGGAGGACAGATGAGCATAAAAACGGTGACTTTTACGGACAAAGCTCCACTCCCGGCAATCGGGCAAGGAACCTGGTATATGGGCGAGCAGGCCCATTTACGTCAACAGGAAGTGACTGCCCTGCAAAAGGGCATTGATCTTGGATTGACCCTGATTGATACCGCTGAAATGTATGCGGACGGCGGCGCTGAAGAGATCGTGGGGCAGGCGATTAAAGGCCAGCGTGACCGGGTATTTCTGGTATCAAAAGTTTACCCGTGGAACGCCGACGTGAAAAAAGGGGTTGCGGCGTGTGACGCCAGTCTTCGTCGTCTTGGAACCGATTTTATCGATCTCTACCTTCTGCACTGGCGCGGTGACATTGCGCTCGAAGCGACCGTCGAACTGATGGAGACGCTACAGCGGCAAGGCAAAATTGGCCACTGGGGCGTATCGAATCTGGATTTTGACGATATGCAGTCGCTCTGGCGTGTGGAGGGCGGTTCTGCCTGTTCGACGAATCAGGTGCTTTATCACCTGGCGTCGCGCGGCATAGAATATCAGCTCCTCCCGTGGTGTCAGCAGCAGGCGATGCCGGTGATGGCGTACTGCCCACTGGCCCAGGCGGGGCGTTTACGGACGGGGTTAATGAACCATCCTGTTGTAAATCAGATTGCGCAACAGCATAACGCCAGTGCGGCGCAGATCCTGCTTGCGTGGGTCATCAGCCATCAGGGTGTGATGGCTATTCCGAAAGCCGCAACGGTTGAACATGTGCAGCAGAATGCCGATGCACTGAAGATAGTACTCAGCGCGGACGACTGTCTTCAGCTGGAAAAGGCCTTTCCCGCGCCGGGGCGTAAAACCCCGCTCGACGTGGTCTGAATCATTTCACCCCCTCCACGAGGAGAGGGTGAGGAGACTTAGCGTTTAACAATACTGATGGTCTGACCCAGTCGGGAAGGTTTTTCTTCGCGGGCCGTTTGCGGTGTGGTCACACAGGCAGTTTCGACGCAAACAAAGGTTTTATACCCGTCATCCGGAACGTCTGCCATGCTGACAGAGAGCGCCGGACCTGGGTTCCAGCCAACCACGTTGCTGTGGTGATGATGCACGACGTCAATGGCACGATTCATTGCGCTGTCGTGGATCACGCTGCACGCTTCAGGCTGTAAATAAACGCGGTCGGTACGATCCGGGAAGGTCTGAACGCCGTCGCTAAGTTTGCCCTCTTTCGCATTATCCACTTTATCGATAAAGGTCTCACCCAGGCCGCTGACTTTGACTGCACCAATATCCCCTACGTTGAAGTAAGTGTGCAGTGCAGAGGTGGTTTCAAATTCGCCGTGGGCTTCCAGTTCGATTTCACAGGTTTTCGCCAGTTTGAAACGGGCATACAGGGTAAAATCATGTGGCCAGAGCGCGCGCGTTTCTTCGTTGGATTGCAGTTCGAACGTCAGGACAACGCCGTTATCATCTTCGTTATGTGCTTTCAGCGTCCACTGCTGGTTACGGGCAAAACCGTGAGCCGGTAAGCCTTGCTGCGCTGCCGGGCCAAACCATGGCCAGCAAATCGGCACGCCACCGCGGATTGCCGCGCCTTTCCTGAAGGACGTTGCATTGCTCAACCACAAACCTTCTTCTTCGCCTTCTGGCTTCCAGGAGAGCAGGTGAGCGCCATTGAGCGCCACGGACGCTTTAACGCGTGGGTGATCGACCACGATAACGTCAGCGTCATCAATCTTACGAAGCGAGAGCACAGGGGTAAGCTGTTCGACTACCGGAAGTGCAAAAATTTTTTTAATCATTACGCAATCCTCTGTCTTTAAGGCAATAAAAAAGGCGACCGAGGTCGCCTTTTTGGATCAGTCTCTCATCTCACTTATTTGGAGATGTGAGCGATCAGGTCCAGTACTTTGTTAGAGTAGCCGGTTTCGTTGTCGTACCAGGAAACCAGTTTCACGAAGTTGTCGTTCAGTGCGATACCTGCTTTAGCATCGAACACGGAAGTGCATACTTCGCCGTTGAAATCGGTAGAAACAACGTCGTCTTCGGTGTAACCCAGAACGCCTTTCATTTCGCCTTCGGAAGCAGCTTTGATTGCTTTCTTAATTTCTTCATAAGAAGCAGCTTTTTCCAGACGAACGGTCAGGTCAACAACGGATACGTTAGGGGTTGGAACGCGGAACGCCATACCAGTCAGTTTGCCATTCAGTTCTGGCAGTACTTTACCTACTGCTTTAGCAGCACCGGTAGAAGATGGGATGATGTTCTGAGCCGCGCCACGGCCGCCACGCCAGTCTTTGTGAGACGGGCCGTCAACAGTTTTCTGCGTTGCGGTGGTTGCGTGAACAGTGGTCATCAGACCTTCGATGATACCGAAGTTGTCGTTGATAACTTTTGCCAGTGGAGCCAGGCAGTTGGTGGTGCAGGATGCGTTAGAAACGATGTCCTGGCCAGCGTATTTTTCGAAGTTAGCGCCTTTAACGAACATAGGCGTGTTGTCTTTAGAAGGACCCGTCAGAACAACTTTCTTCGCACCAGCGGTGATGTGTTTACGCGCAGTTTCGTCGGTCAGGAAGATACCGGTTGCTTCTGCAACAACGTCAACACCGATTTCGTTCCACTTCAGGTTAGCTGGATCTTTTTCAGCGGTAACGCGGATGGTTTTACCGTTAACAACCAGGTGGCCGTCTTTCACTTCAACGGTGCCGTTGAAACGACCGTGAGTTGAGTCGTACTTCAGCATGTACGCCATGTATTCAGCGTCCAACAGATCGTTGATACCAACGATTTCGATGTCAGAACGTTCCTGAGCAGCACGGAAAACAATACGGCCGATACGGCCAAAACCGTTGATACCTACTTTGATAGTCATATATTCCACCAGCTATTTGTTAGTGAATAAAAGGTTGCCTGTAAAATTACAAAAACCTTACGCAGCGTCAAGCGGAATCGTGTCAATCATTGCGACAAATCAATCCTGCGCATAAACCTTGTGCGACTGACCGCCTCACTTTCCCTTTGAGCTAGCAACCACATGGGGGCTGCGCGCCGAATTTTAAAGGGGCAGCAGGATAAAAATGTGAAACAGATCACAATTGCCCGACTGCTACACCGCAACGCATAAGTTTAGAACAAAAGTTCAGGCTTCACTGTTAATGTTTTGTTAGAATTCGCGTTGAAAGGTGTCTGTTTCTACAGCGAGATGTGAGCATATGTCGAATCAACGAAACCCTGAAGACTTGAAAAAAGATCTGACTGAAATGCAGTTCTACGTGACGCAGAATCACGGCACGGAACCCCCATTCACCGGGCGTTTGCTGCACAATAAGCGTGAAGGTGTCTACCACTGCCTGATCTGCGATGCGCCGCTGTTTCACTCCCAGACTAAGTACGATTCTGGCTGCGGCTGGCCCAGCTTTTACGAGCCGGTAAGCGACGAGGCCATCCGCTATCTGAGTGATACCACACATGGTATGCAGCGTACCGAAATACGCTGTGGTCAGTGTGACGCACACCTGGGGCATGTCTTCCCGGACGGGCCACAGCCTACCGGTGAGCGTTTTTGCGTCAACTCGGCGTCAATGAGCTTCTCCGATGATGAAAATGGCGACCAGACCAAAGGTTGAAAAATCGATTCAGCAAATTATTCCTTTGAAAGGGACGCATCATGAATATTGACGAGATGATGAACAGCATGACGCCGGAGGTTTACCAGAGACTGGTCACCGCCGTTGAGCTGGGAAAATGGCCGGATGGCGTGGCGCTGACGGCGGAGCAAAAAGAGAACAGCTTACAGCTGGTGATGCTCTGGCAGGCGCGTCACAATACAGACGCACAGCACATGACTATCGACACTCAGGGTCAGATGGTGATGAAGAGCAAGCGTGAGTTGAAAGAAGATTTTGGCATTACGCCTAAGCCTATTGCCACGTTTAAGTCCTGAGTTTGGCGGTATCCTTCCTTGCTGACGTGCGTCAGCAAGGAAGGGACTGGATCATTTCTTGTCGATCATCGCTTTCAGATTGGCGAACGGATTGTATTTGGCTTCGCCAACGCTCTGTTGCGCATCTTCACCTGCCACCACGGTTGAACCATACTGATCCGCTTCGGTGTACTTAGAGTGTTCATGATCGTGGCAAAACAGGCACAACATCTCCCAGTTACTGCCATCTTCCGGGTTATTAGAGTGATCGTGATCGATATGATGCACGGTCAGTTCACGCAGATTCGAGTAGACAAACTCACGTGAGCAACGTCCGCAAACCCAGGGGAAAAGCTTGAGTGCCTTTTCACGGTAGCCCACTTCCAGACGGGCGTAATTTTTAGGGATAAAAGCCATTAAAGTGTTCTCTTTTGCCTGATTAAACAGAGGGTGAGTTTACGCCTGCGTCTCCTGCCAGTCGGCCAGCGTAAAGAGCGTGGCGCCAGCAACCGACATCTCCATAAAAGCGTGCGTGCTGTCCTGAGCCTGGATATTCACGCCACGGCATCCGTCAGTGATGACATTGACGGTATACCCCAGCTGCAATGCGTCCAGCACGGTAAACTTAACGCAATAGTCCGTGGCCAGCCCCATGACAATCAGTTCGTTAATTTCGTGATGGCGTAGCCAGTCATCCAGCGCCGTTTTTTGCCGGTGCCCGTTATCAAAAAACGCACTGTAGCTGTCGATACCGGCATTTTCACCTTTATGAAATACCGCGTCGATCGCTTTTTGATTCAACAGCGGGTGCAGTTCAGCCCCCTCTGTGTGTTGCACGCAGTGATCGGGCCAGAAGGTTTGCGCCAGCCCGTTAAGTTCTCCCTGCGTGAAGGGCTCAACCTGATGCTGACTGGCAAAGCTACCGTGGTTCGCCGGGTGCCAGTCCTGGCTTGCAACCACCGCGTCGCCACGGGCTTTGCACCAGGCAATCAGCGCATTTGCAACATCAATCGTGCTGTCACCTTCCGCAACGGCCAGCGCACCGCCGGCACAGAAATCATTCTGTAAATCAACCAATAACAAAGCACGTTGGCTCATAGCGACTCCTTATTCATCGGGCGTCAGTTCGCCGCGCAGGTTTTGCATCATGGCGAGACGAATAGACTGAATATCCAGATCCTGACTCAGCAAGTAATGAAGTTTAGTCAGCGTCGCCTCCACCGTCATATCAAAGCCGCTGATGACTCCCGCGTGTGCCAGCGCATTGCCGGTGGCATATCCGCCCATATTGACCTTGCCGGACATGCACTGCGTCAGGTTAACCACCACGATCCCGCGATCGCTGGCTTCCTGCAGCTCTTTCAGGAAGGCGCCATTCTGCGGCGCATTGCCTACGCCATAGGAGCGCAGAATCAGCGCTTTTACCGGCTGGCGCAGGAAGTTGCTCACCACATCAGCAGAGATACCAGGGTAGATCGTCACCACGCCAATAGGCTGCGGCGTAATGGGATGCACAATCAGCTCGCCCACCGTGTGGGGGGCCGGTGGGGTGCCCAGACGACGAATATGGATACCGGCTTCCAGCAGCGGCTGTAGGTTTGGCGAGGCGAAAGCATTAAAGCCGTCCGCGTGTGCTTTAGTGGTGCGGTTCCCCCGGAAGAGCGTGTTGTTAAAGAACAACGTCACTTCGTTAATCGGGTAGTTGGCCGCCACATACAGCGAGTTAAGCAGATTGGTTTGTCCGTCAGAACGCAACTCCGCCAGCGGGATTTGCGAGCCGGTCACAATCACGGGTTTACTCAGATTTTCCAGCATGAACGAGAGCGCCGAGGCGGTGAACGCCATGGTGTCGGTGCCGTGCAGGATCACGAAGCCATCATACTCGTCATAATGGGCTTTGATATCGTCGGCGATATGCTGCCAGTCTTCCGGCGTCATATCCGAAGAATCCATCAGCGGGGTGTATTCATGGATGGTGAAGTCAGGCATCTCCTGGCGATGAAATTCCGGCATCAGCGCAAGCTGGCGTTGCAGGTGACCGGAAACCGGGATGTAGCCATTTTCTGAGCGTTGCATACCGATGGTACCGCCGGTATACGCCACATAAATTGATTTCTTCTGCATGGTTGTGTGTTCTTGTGCTTCAAAGAAAAATCCCCTCTTCGTGGAAGAGGGGACGGGGATTAACGAACGTTAGCGCAGGTCAGACAAAATGCGTAACGGTTTTGCGGATCGTTGAAGGCCGCCAGTTTATCGCTTTCAGCCTTCACGACGTTGGCCGCTGAGGCAACCGGTGCAGGCAGCCAGGCCTGAAGGGCGTCTGGCAGCGCAGCACTCACCGTACCGGACATGCTGTTCATCATCCGGTCAAAGAACGTCGGTTCATCCTGGTAATATTCCACATGCCACTGTTTCAGTTTTGCCAGGTCGGCGGCTTTTGCCACGGCGTCATCGAAATCACCCAGGCTGTCTACCAGGCCGTTGCTCTTCGCATCCTGGCCTGTCCAGACATGGCCCTGGGCAATCTTATCGACCTGCTCAGGCGTTGACTTACGCGATGCGGCAACGAGACCGATAAAGCGTTTATAGCCATTTTCGATGCTCAACTGCATCATCTGCGCCACTTCCGGCGGTAAGGATTTGGTGACGGCCACGTCAGCCAGTGGCGAGGTGGCCACGCCATCCGTATGCACGCCCAGATAATCCAGGCTGTTTTCCACGGTGTTAATCACCCCGAAGATGCCGATAGAGCCTGTCAGCGTGCTGGGGTTGGCAACAATGTAGTTCGCCGGGGTCGAGATCCAGTAACCGCCTGAGGCAGCCATGCCGCCCATCGACACCACCACCGGTTTACCCGCCGCGCGTGCCGCCGCCAGTTCAGCGCGGATCACCTCAGAGGCACTTACGCTGCCGCCCGGGCTGTTAACGCGCAGGACAATGGCTTTCACTTTCGGATCCAGTCGGGCATCGCGAATTTGCGATGCGGTGGTATCCCCGCCGACGTTGCCTGGCGTTTCTTCACCGTCCATGATCGCACCATTGGCGAAGACCACGGCGATGCTGCCGCCTTTCTCGTCCGGTTTTTTCGGCGTGTAATCATACATGCTGATCGCACTGTAATTTTTCTCTTCTTTGCTCCAGCCGAACTGTTTGGTCAGCGCTTTTTCGATATCCGCGCTTGAGCCGAGTGCGTCAACCAGCTTGTTATCCAGCGCATATTTCGCCGTATCACCTTCCGCTTTTTGCAGACCTTGCAGCAGGGCCTGCGCACCCGGGAAAACCTGCTCAGGGGTGATCTGACGGTTGGCCGCCACGGTGGTGAGATAGTTGTTCCACAGCTCGCCTATCCAGCGGCTGTCCGCTTCACGCGCGGCGGGGGACATATCATCGCGAATGAAAGGCTCAACGGCAGATTTATAGGTGCCTACGCGGAAAACATGCGTGGTCACTTTCAGCTTATCCAGCAGCGATTTGTAGTACAGCCCGTTGGTGGCAAACCCATGCAAATCGACTGTACCGTACGGTGACAGCCAGATTTTATTGGCGAAACTCGCCAGATAATATTGCCCCTGACTGTAGCTATCGCCGACGGCGATAACGGGCTTGCCGGTGTCGCGGAATTCACGCAGCGCTTTGCCAATATATTGCATGGAGGGCTGATCGGCCCCGGCAAAATTCTTCAGGTCGAGCACGATACCGGTAATGTTACGGTCATCCTTCGCCTGGCGGATGGCGTCGACAATATCAAACAGGGAGTTCTCCTGCAGACGGTCAGAGGTTGACCCGAACAGCTGACGACCAATCACGCCCAGTCGATTGCTGCTGGACGGTTTGTCCACAATCACGCCCGTAATATCCAACAGCAGCGCGCCACGCTCAGCATGTTGTGGCTGACTGGCGTTATTGATGTGCATCCAGATACCTGCACAGACCAGGATCAGGGCGATGAAGAAAATATTCATCACCAGCTGGCGGACAAAGTTAAGCAGTCGCCACGTCCATTTAAAGAATCCGGCAAAAATTCGCCAAAGGGTTCGCATGTATTCTCCCTGTCCAGATAAGTACGGTTCCGCCACGATGGGCGGCAATGTGCGGATATCGTAATGACCCAACCGCCACTTGTCAGCAGGAATCGCCCGCTACGCTGTAACAAAGTCTACTCTCGTGTTAATTTTGTAGATAATTTTGATGACAGGAGTTAACTAATGGATGCACTTGAACTGCTTGTTAACCGTCGTAGCGCGTCACGTCTGGCAGAACCTGCGCCTGCTGGCGAGCAGCTGGAAAACATTCTGCGCGCCGGTATGCGCGCACCGGATCACGGCACTTTACAGCCGTGGCACTTCTTTGTTATTGAAGGCGAAGGACGCGAACGCTTCAGTGCCTTGCTGGAAAAAGGCGCCGTGGCGGCAGGCCAGGACGAGAAGGGGATTGAGAAAGCGCGTAGTGGTCCGTTCCGCGCGCCAATGATTATCGCCGTCGTCGCAAAATGTCAGCCAGAACATAAGGTTCCGGTCTGGGAACAAGAGATGTCCGCCGGCTGTGCCGTGATGGCGATGCAGATGGCCGCCGTGGCGCAAGGGTTCAACGGCATCTGGCGTACCGGTCCCCTGACGAACAGCGCCGCGTTACGCGACGGATTTGCCTGCGGCGAGCACGATAAAATCGTCGGTTTCCTCTATCTGGGTACGCCTCAGCTTAAAGCGTCCAGCACCATCAGCGTGCCGGATACGTCTCCTTTCGTCAGCCGTTTCTGATTTCACGCTAAACTGTCTGGATTCTGAGCATCTGCCGCAGAATTCAGACAGTCATACTTACCTCTTTAGGGAATGAGCGCTACCATAGCGCCAGAGCAATGACAGGAGATGTCCATGAGCGAGCAAACTATTCGTTTAACGCAGTACAGCCACGGAGCCGGTTGCGGTTGTAAAATTTCGCCGAAAGTGCTGGAAACCATCCTGCACAGTGAACAGGCGAAGTTTGTCGACCCGAACCTGCTTGTCGGCAATGAAACGCGTGACGATGCCGCAGTTTATGATTTAGGGAATGGCACCAGCGTCATCAGTACCACCGATTTCTTTATGCCGATCGTTGATAATCCCTTCGATTTTGGACGTATTGCGGCCACCAATGCCATTAGCGATATTTTTGCCATGGGCGGCAAACCGATCATGGCGATCGCTATTCTGGGCTGGCCAATCAATACCCTGGCACCGGAAATCGCCCGTGACGTGATCGAAGGCGGTCGCTTTGCCTGCCAGCAGGCGGGTATTGCGCTGGCCGGTGGTCACTCGATTGACGCACCTGAACCGATCTTCGGGCTGGCGGTAACCGGCGTCGTGCCGACCGAACGCGTCAAGCGCAACAGCACTGCCCAGGCCGGGTGTCAGCTATACCTCACCAAGCCGCTGGGTATTGGCGTGTTAACCACCGCCGAGAAAAAATCGCTGCTCAAACCCGAGCATATTGGTCTGGCAACGGAAGTGATGTGCCAGATGAACCTTGCGGGCGCCGCCTTTGCCAATATCGACGGTGTGAAGGCGATGACCGACGTGACCGGTTTCGGTCTGTTGGGCCATCTCAGCGAAGTGTGTCAGGGCGCGGGCGTTCAGGCGCAGATCCGGTTCCAGGATATCCCGAAGCTGCCGGGCGTTGAAGAGTACATCGCCCAGGGCGCGGTGCCTGGCGGTACCCAGCGTAACTTCGCCAGCTACGGTCATCTGATGGGCGAAATGCCTGCTGAATGGCGCGATCTGCTGTGCGATCCGCAAACCTCCGGCGGCTTGTTGCTGGCGGTCACGCCAGAAGCCGAAGCCGAGGTGAAAGCCACGGCGGCAGAGTTTGGCATCACGCTGACCGCAATCGGTGAGCTGGTGACCGCGCGCGGCGGACGTCCGATGATTGAGATTCGTTAATTTCATGCGGTTGTTCATTGCGGAAAAGCCAAGCCTGGCGCGTGCCATTGCCGATGTGCTGCCAAAGCCGCATCGCAAAGGCGATGGCTTTATTGAGTGCGGCAACGGTCAGGTCGTGACATGGTGTATTGGTCACCTGCTTGAACAGGCGCAGCCGGATGTCTATGACAGCCGCTATGCGCGCTGGAACCTCAACGATCTGCCCATCGTGCCGGAGAAGTGGAAGCTACAGCCTCGCCCGTCGGTGACGAAACAGCTCAATGTCATTAAGCGTTTTCTTCACGATGCGTCAGAAGTGGTCCATGCGGGTGACCCGGACAGGGAAGGGCAATTGCTGGTCGATGAGGTGCTGGATTATCTTGACCTTGCCCCTGAAAAACGCCAGCAGGTACAACGCTGCCTGATAAACGATCTTAACCCACAGGCGGTCGAACGCGCTATTTCGCGCCTGCGTGCAAACAGTGAATTTATCCCGCTGTGTGTTTCCGCCCTGGCCCGGGCGCGCGCCGACTGGCTGTACGGCATTAATATGACTCGCGCCTATACGATCCTGGGCCGCAATGCCGGGTATCAGGGCGTGCTGTCCGTCGGGCGTGTGCAAACGCCCGTGCTGGGGATGGTCGTGCGTCGCGATGAAGATATCGAAAACTTTGTGGCGAAAGATTTCTTTGAGGTGAAGGCACACATCGTCACCCCAAAAGAGGAGCGTTTTGTTGCCGTCTGGCAGCCGAGCGAGGCGTGTGAACCTTATCAGGATGAAGAAGGGCGGCTATTACACCGCCCGCTGGCCGAGCATGTGGTCAATCGCATTGCGGGCCAGCCCGCCATCGTCACCAGCTATAACGATAAACGGGAATCAGAACCGGCTCCGCTGCCGTTTTCGCTCTCCGCTCTGCAGATTGAAGCGGGCAAACGTTTTGGGATGAGTGCGCAAAACGTGCTCGATATTTGTCAGAAACTCTATGAAACGCACAAGCTGATTACCTATCCGCGTTCAGACAGCCGCTATCTACCGGAAGAGCATTTTGCCGGGCGTCATGCGGTGTTGAATGCGATAGCAGTGCATACCCGCGATCTGCTGCCGCAGCCGGCGGTGAACCCGGATATGCGTAACCGCTGCTGGGACGATAAAAAAGTCGATGCTCACCACGCCATCATCCCCACGGCACGCAGCAGCACTGTTAATCTGACCGAGAATGAATCGAAGATCTACTCGCTGGTCGCCCGACAGTATTTAATGCAGTTCTGCCCCGATGCGATGTTCCGCAAATGCGTCATCGAGCTGGAAATTGCAAAAGCGAAGTTTGTTGCAAAAGCCCGTTTCCTGGCTGAGGCAGGCTGGCGCACGCTGTTGGGTAATAAAGAGCGTGATGAGGAAAACGATGGCACGCCGCTGCCGGTGGTCGCCAAAGGCGATGAACTGTTGTGCGAAAAAGGGGAGGTGGTTGAACGTCAAACTCAGCCGCCGCGCCACTTTACCGACGCCACGCTGCTCTCTGCCATGACCGGTATCGCCCGCTTTGTGCAGGATAAAGAGCTAAAAAAAATTCTGCGTGCCACGGATGGTTTAGGCACCGAAGCCACCCGCGCCGGGATCATCGAACTGCTGTTTAAGCGCGGATTTTTAATCAAGAAAGGGCGCTACATTCATTCAACGGATCCGGGCAGGGCGCTGGTGCACTCTCTTCCTGAAATGGCGACCCGCCCCGACATGACCGCGCACTGGGAATCTATCCTGACCAAGATCAGCGAGAAACAGTCCCGCTATCAGGATTTTATGCAGCCGCTGGTGGGCACGTTATATGAGCTGATCAACCAGGCGCGTAGCACCCCGGTTCGCCAGTTCAGAGGTATGGTTGCCCCGGGCGCGACGAAAAAACCGTTCAAAAAGAAAAAGAGTGCGGCCTGAAAACAGCCCGATAGCGTTTCGCTTATCGGGCCTGCAAAGATAAATTAATCTTGCTCTGCGGCAATCATGGGCGCGACATCCATCACGCCGGCAGGCGGGCGTTTGTGGACAATTTGTTGCGCCATATATCGCATATACGGGTCCATGTGGCTGAAGATGGCTTTATATCCCGCGCATAAATGGTTATGCCAGCGTTCGCCACTTTTATGAATGCGGTGCTTCGGGCAGCCGCCGTGACAGGCGAAACGCCACGGGCAGCGCATACACTCCCCGGACACCTCCGTTTTAGCCATGCCAAATTTCCGCTGCTGTCGGCCATTCACCATTTTCACCAGACTATCCCGTTTCAGGTTGCCGAGCCGGTGTTCCGGATAGACGTAGTGATCGCAGCTAAAGACATCGCCATTCTGTTCAACCACCAGCCCAAATCCGCAGGACGACTGCATGACGCAAAGCGAGGGCTTTTCGCCAAGCCAGGCCGCCAGCGCACTGTCGAACATCTGAACATATACCCGTCCCACGTCCTGTCTGACCCACAGATCAAACACATTGTTGATAAACGCCCCCCACTGTTCGCCTGAGACTGACCACGACGTCACCGTCCCGCCTGATAATGACTGGGGATACAAGAGTTCGCCATATTTCTCATTCACCGGCCGCTGTTCAACGGCGGGAATAAACTGCACGTGCTCGGCCTTTAGTTCACGGGTGAGAAAGTGATAAATCGCCTGTGGGTGCGCGGCCGTGATGTTATTCACCACGGCTAATACGTTAACCTCTACCCCCTTTTCCTGGAGCAGGCGCATGGCATTGATCACCTTGTTAAACACCGACTGGTCGCTGCGGGTTTTTCGATAGGTATCGTGTAACCACTGTGGCCCATCGACAGAGAGACCCACCAGAAAATGATGAGTCGCCAGAAACGTTGCCCACGCTTCGTCGATCAGGACACCATTGGTCTGAATACTGTTAGTGATACGTTTTCCGCGGGCATATTTTTGCTGTAACCGAAGCGCATTCTCATAAAACGTTATCCCGGCCAGCGTCGGTTCCCCGCCTTGCCAGGTGAACTCGACCTCGTTACCAGGGTGTGCCTCAATGTACTGACGCACGTAGGCCTCCAGGGTCGGCTCGTCCATATGGCGTGTGGCTTTCCGTGGCTTCAGCGTGCCTTGTTCCTTTTCCAGATAAAAGCAGTAATCACAGGCGATATTGCACTGATAGCTGACCGGCTTGGCCATAAGATGAAACGGGCGATTCATGGCAACTCCTCTGGTGATTCTCCCGCTGCGAATACGTGATATTGCTCACTTTTCTGTCAATGGTTTTTGACATGGCGGAGAAATGATCGAAATATATATTTCATATAAACACATATAAAATGAAATTTAAACTTCACTGCACCAATATCAGGGGTCTTTATGAGCAAACTGTTCGCCGGAGCACAAAACCTCGGAAAGTCGTTTATGTTGCCCATTGCCGTCCTGCCTGCCGCTGGGCTGTTGCTGGGCTTTGGCGGCGTCTTTACTAACCCGGTAACCCTCGCAACCTATCCCATCCTGGATAACCACATTATCCAGACCCTTTTTACCGTGATGAAGCTTTGCGGCAGCGTCGTCTTCGATAATCTGTCACTGCTCTTTGCCGTGGGGATTGCCGTGGGTATGGCGCGTAGCGATAAAGGAACGGCAGGGCTGGCGGCCGTGCTGTGCTTTATCGTTATGAATAAAGCCATCAGCGCGTTGTTACTGATCACCGGTACGCTGGCGACGGACAATCTCGCCGGTGTAGGGCAGGCAAACGTCATGGGCATCACGACGCTGCAGACCGGGGTGATGGGCGGGATCATGAGCGGGCTGTTGGCCTTTTGGGTACAAAAGCGCTTTGGTAAAACGGAGCTACCCAGTTTGCTCGCCTTCTTCAGCGGCTCGCGTTGCGTCCCCATTATCGGATCCTTCTTTGCCATTTTTCTTGGTGCAGCGTTGTTCTGGATCTGGCCGCCCATTCAGGCTGGCATTACCCATCTGGGCGGGCTGGTGGAGCAAACGGGTTATATTGGCACGCTCATCTACGGCATGATCCTGAAATGTCTGATTCCGCTTGGGCTGCATCATCTGTTTTATCTGCCTTTCTGGCTGACCAGCGTTGGCGGTGAGGCGATAGTGAACGGGCAACTGGTGCAAGGTACGCAGAAAATCTTTTTTGCCCAGCTTACCGATCCCTCTGTTACCCAGTACTACATTGGGGTGTCACGCTTTATGGCGGGGCGTTTCGCCGACTTTATGTTTGGCTTGCCAGGCGCCGCGCTGGCTATTTACCAATCCGCCCGACCAGAAAACCGTAAAAAAGTCGCGAGCCTGATGCTGTCAGCCGCGCTGACCGCCTTTGTTACGGGCATCACCGAGCCGCTTGAGTTTGCCTTTATGTTTTGTGCGCCACTGCTCTATGGGGTGCATATCGTCCTGACCGGCGTGGCCTTTATGCTGACGCATATGCTGGAAATTACCGTCGGGCAAACCTTCTCTGGCGGCCTGATTGACTTCCTGCTCTTCGGCGTGCTGCAGGGGAATGCGAAAACCAACTGGTTACTCATGCTGCCGCTTGGCGCGGTCATGTTCTGCCTCTACTACTTCTCTTTCCGCTTCCTGATTGGCTGGCGTCAACTCAACACGCCAGGACGTGAAGCGGAGCGCGATGAACCGGCCCAACCGGCGCTGGTGGGCAACGAACGGGCGGCAGGGATCGTGGAGGCTCTCGGCGGACGCGACAATATTATCGACGTCGACTGCTGCGCGACCCGTTTACGGGTCACCGTAAAAGATCCGCAGAACGTCAACATTGAGGGATTCTCCCTGCTCGGCAGTCGCGGTGCCTTTGTGCGTGGAGAGGGCGTGCAGGTGGTCTATGGGCCACACGTCACCCTCATCAAAAACGAAGTAGAAGAATTTATCGGCTCATAACGAAGAGATGTCTTATGAAAGCAGTCATGCTGATGTTTGATACGCTAACCCGCAACCACCTGGCGCCGTATGGCGGTGATGCTATCACGCCCAACTTTACCCGACTGGCAACAGAGTCGGCGCAATTTGATCGCTTTTACGTTGGCAGTATGCCGTGTATGCCTGCGCGTCGGGAGCTGCATACGGGGCGATACAACTTTCTCCACCGCAGTTGGGGGCCGATGGAACCCTTTGACTTCTCGACCTTTCAGGCACTTAGTCAGGCTGGCGTCCACACCCATCTGGTAACCGATCATAAGCACTACTGGCGGGATGGCGGCGCGACCTACCATACGCGGTATTCCACCTTCGAATTTATTCGCGGGCAGGAGGGCGATTGCTGGAAAGGGCGGGTTGAGAAACCGGCCATTCAGTGGAAGGGGGCAGAAGATGCCGAGACGTTACGCCGCCGAAGCGGCAGGATGACGCAGGATCTGATCAATCGCGCCGCCATGCCCACTCAGGAGGAGCACTACACCCACCGGACCATTCAGGAAGGCATGGCGTTTCTCGACGCCAACCACCAGCAGGATAACTGGTTTTTGCAAATTGAATGTTTTGATCCCCATGAGCCTTTTTTTGTGCCTGACAAATATCTGGCGCAGTACGGGTGTCGTGCAGAGGAATTTGACGGCTGGGTGCCGTATTACTGCGGTGCGCCAGGCGGAAACGAGGATGAAAAGGTCAGGAAGTTTTATCAGGCGCTGATCACCATGTGCGACGATTATCTGGGTCAGATCATGGATAAACTCAAAGCCCTCAACCTGTGGGATGACACGCTATTTATCGTCTGCACCGACCACGGTTTTCTGTTGGGCGAGCATCAGTGGTGGGGCAAAAATATCATGCCCGTCTATAACGAGATCGCCAACACGCCTTTTTTCATTCGCGATCCGCGCAGTGGAGTGCAGGGCGTAAAGCGTCAGGCGCTCGCACAGACGGTCGATATCCCCGCCACGTTGCTCGACTATTTTGACCTGCCTCGCCCACCGACCATGACCGGCAGGCCACTCACTCAGGCCATCGTCGATGATTCACCGGTGCGCGACTATGCCTTGTTCGGCTATTTCGGTGGGCACATCAATATCACTGACGGCGATTACGTCTACATGCGCTGTCCCCGGGAAGAGGGGAAAACACATCTCTATGAATACACACTGATGCCCACGCGTATCGACAGTATGTTTAATGTGAAAGAGCTGACCGACATTCGCATACACTCTGGCTTCACCTTTACGCAGGGGGCGCAGGTGATGCAGATCCCGGCCACCTTCGGGTACCTCAATCCCTGGCGCTTTGGCGATAAACTCTTCGATCTGCGGGCCGACCCGGGGCAACTCACCCCGCGACAGGATCCCTCGCGAACGCGCCACTATGCTCAGGCGATGCGCGACATGATGAAAACGCAAGACGCGCCGCCAGAGCTGTATACGCGATTTGAACTCGATACGCTGAGCGATTCGCGTGAACGGGCCTTTGCCGAGCGCTGGGCGCGCCTGACCCTGGCGGAGGGCGATGCGCTTCACTGCGAACATTTGGGTGTGGAGGAGGCGCTGCGCTTTGTCCTGCGGGCCGCAGAGAGGCAGGGCTGTCGTCAGCAGATGCGCGAGCGGCTGGACGCGAGCGCGGTCGTGACCGAGCAGGATATTTATTTGCTCATTAATACCTGTCTGACCGGCGATTGCCACAAGGCGACGCTCTACCAGGCGCGATTGCTGCTGAGGACCGCGTAATGACCTCGTGGACACTGGAAAACAGCCGTTTCAGCGCGGATATTGCCCAGGCTGGCGGCGAGCTAACCCGCCTGTGGGATAAGCACCGGGGCGTGAATGCGCTCTGGACGGCCACGCCGAAGATCTGGAATAGCTCGGCTCCTCAGCTTTTTCCGGTAGTGGGGCGCTTGATCCATCAGGGCCTGTGGCTCGGTGAACGTTTCTGTGCGCTTCCCGCGCACGGCTTCTTACGCCACCAGCCCTTTCAGTGCCTGGAATATACCCACGACAGGCTGCGGCTGGAAGCCAGCGCAACCCCGCAGACCCTGGCGGTATGGCCTTATCGCTGGCGCGTTCAGATCTCTTTTGAGCTCGAAGAGGAGGGGCTTTCCGTCAGCCAGCGTGTCGTTAACGATGATGACACGACGTTTGCCTATTCGCTCGGCTGGCACCCCGGACTGGCGCTGCCTGTTTCCAGCCGTGCTGGCTGGTGTGTCGACTTTGGCCCAGGCCCGGCTGCCGGGCCGTACTACACCCGAGATCGCACCCTGACGCTGCCGGACATCCAACCGTTGTTACACCGCTTTGCGCTCACTGAGACCACTTTTCAGGACGGTGCAGTCTATTTCCGTGTCTGCGAAGGCCAGCAGATCGCGGTGCGGGGCCCGGACGGAAAGCAGGTCGTAAAGGTTGAAACTGTCCATTATCCCTGGCTGGCGCTCTGGGGGATCCCGGGTGAAGATTTGCTCTGTATCGAACCTCTCGCGGGCACCACCGACGCACCGGATTTTGACGGGCAGGCCGCAGGAAAGCGCGGCATGCAGCGCCTGCTTGCGGGGCAGCAGGAAACGTTTCGCACCCGGTTGCGTTTTGCGGTGGACGCATGAACGCGGGATTGCCAGAATACCCGGATATTTTGTCGCCGAGGGAGCAGAACGTCACCATGAGCGTAAACCGGGAAAATGTCCGCGTGTATATCAGCAATATCCTGAGCGGGTTAAGCGATACGGACCGCCATATTGCGGAGTTTATTCTTCAACAGCCCGCGCAAGTGGCGCAAATGCCGGTCAGTAAGCTGGCAGAATCGGTACAGATCAGCGAAGCCACTATTGTGCGATTCTGCAAAAAAATTGGCTATGGCGGTTTACTTAATCTTAAGACCGCCCTTAAGCGTGAACTGCTGGAAGAGAGCGAGCAGACGTTACCCGCCTCGCCGGATATTTTTCTGGATGATTCTCGTAACGACGTGGCGCAAAAAATTGCCCTGACGGTAGAAACCACCCTCAACGAAACCATCGGGCTGCTGGATATGAAAGTGGTGAATCCGGTGGTGAATCGTTTTCTGTCGGCAAACCGCATTCTGTTTGTCGGGTTTGGCGCCTCCGGCCTGTCGGCTCTGGAAGCCAGGGATAAAATGAATCGTCAGGGGATAGATTCTGAAGCCTACACGGATCGTTTCACGATGACTCTGAAGCTGGCCAATCTTAAACCTCAGGATCTGGTGGTGGCGTTTTCTCACTCTGGCGAAACTCCGGAGGTGGTGAATGCCTTCCGGCTTGCCAGAAAAGCAGGTGCCCACTGTCTGGCGATCACACACAGTCCACAGTCGCCGCTGACCGAGCTTGCCGATACCTGGTTATTAACCAGCGGCAGCGCAGGGCCTTACCAGGGGGACTCCATTGCGACGCGCGTTTCCCAGTTGTTTATTATTGAATTCCTGTGTACCGAAATCACCCGGCATAACTTACGCGACAGCGTCTCTACCGGGCTCTCGATCAAAGAATTGCTGATAAAAGAAAGGATTAAACGTGAGTCTTCAGGATCATAATACGCCCCGGGGGAAATGGTGGCTGAGGGGCAAAACGCCGGATTACCGTTTCACGCTGGCGAATGAACGCACCTTTCTGGCGTGGATCCGTACGGCGCTGGCACTGATGGCAGGCGCGGTGGGTATCGAACAGTTTTCGCCACAACTCGCCTCGGCTGAGCTCCGGTTCACACTGGCCGGACTGTTGCTGTGTGCCGCCTGCTGGATGGGCATCACTGCCTGGCGACGCTGGCGCAGTAATGAGTATGCCATGCGTCTGGAGAGCGATCTCCCCTATACGCGCGGGCTGCTGTTTCTGGGGTTACTGGTGGTGATACTGGCATTGCTGCTGGGGCTATTACTCTGGCAGGCACGGGCATGACGCCGCGCGATCCGGGCCTGCAGCCGGAGCGCACCCTGCTTTCATGGCGCCGTACCGGATGGTCGATGTTGATCCCGGGGCTGTTATGCCTGCGCATCTGGTTTCACCATAACGAGCCACTGCATGGTATCAGCGCGCTGCTGCTGATTCTGACGGGCGCGGCAATGCTGGTGGGGGTGGCGAGAGGGCGGATAAGCCTGATTGCGAGTCTGGTCACCGGCAGCGGGCTGTTGCTGCTTATTGCGCTTTCCGGCGTGGCGGGCAACCTGGCCGGGCAATAAATCTGCCCGGCCATCTTTATCAGATCACACCCTGGCCAATCATCGCGTCAGCGACCTTCACGAACCCGGCGATATTCGCTCCGCGCACGTAATTGGTTTGCCCGGCATCACCTCCGTACTCGACGCACGCGTGGTGAATATCCAGCATAATGTGGTGCAGTCGGGCATCTACCTTTTCTGCCTTCCAGCCCATACGGGCCGCGTTTTGTGCCATCTCCAGTCCTGAGGTGGCCACGCCTCCCGCATTTGCGGCTTTCCCGGGCGCAAATAGCACGCCCGCTTCCAGGAACAGATCGGTGGCTTCAATCGTGGTCGGCATGTTTGCCCCTTCGGCCACCGCTTTGACACCGTTGGCGATCAGCTGCTGTGCGGCATCGACATCCAGTTCGTTTTGGGTCGCGCACGGCAGGGCGATATCAACCGGCACCGACCAGGGTTGTTTGCCTTCCAGATAAGTCAGGCCAAATTCGCGCGCATAGTCGGCGACGCGACCGTCGCGGCTGGCTTTGATTTCACACAAGCGCGCCAGTTTTTCGGTCGTGAAGCCTGCTTCATCCACCACGGTGCCGCTGGAGTCGGATGCGGTGATCACGCGGGCGCCAAACTGCATCGCTTTTTCAATCGCATATTGCGCCACGTTGCCCGAGCCTGACACCGCCACGCGCATGCCTTCAAAACCAAGACCGTGGCGTTTAAGCATCGCTTCGGTGAAATAGACCAGCCCATAGCCGGTGGCTTCCGGTCGGATCAGGCTGCCGCCAAATGACAACCCTTTGCCGGTGAAGACGCATGCGCTGTTATTGGAAAGCTTTTTCATCATCCCGGCCATAAAGCCCACTTCGCGCCCGCCCACGCCGATATCGCCCGCCGGCACGTCGGTATCCGGGCCCAGATGACGATACAGCTCGGTCATCAGCGCCTGACAGAACCGCATCACTTCCCCTTCGCTTTTGCCTTTCGGATCAAAATCGCTGCCGCCTTTGCCGCCACCCATAGGCAGCGTGGTCAGGGCATTTTTAAACGTCTGCTCAAAGCCGAGGAATTTCAGGATCGATAAGTTGACCGACGGGTGGAAACGCATGCCGCCCTTAAAAGGTCCGATGGCGGAGTTAAACTGCACGCGCCAGGCCCGGTTAACCTGAACCTGATTGCGATCGTCGACCCAGACCACGCGGAACTGAATAACACGCTCGGGTTCAACAAGACGCTCCAGCAAAGACATCTGGCGATAGCGGGGGTTTTCTTCAAGAAACGGCCACAGAGTGGTCATCACTTCGCGTACTGCCTGCGCAAACTCATTCTGATGCGGGTCGCGCTGTTGGACATGGGTTAAAAACGATTCCAGAGAGCGTGTCTGATCCATAGATATAAGAACCTCTTATAATGATTTCTGTCTGTTGTGTAGGCATTTTTTGGTTGTTTTTCGACTATACCACCCGTACCGCTTTGCGAGGCAAGCAGAAATTGGCGCAGAAAGGGAAATTCATTATCGGGCGGCTGTCATCACTAAAAACGATGATGCAGAAATTAAAGGTTCGGTACGGGTTTACCGTTATAGTCATTACCAGGACAAAAAAGGAAGAGATGTCGATGAACCGTTTTGTGATGACCGCACTGTTTGCTTTATTCTGCACGGGTGCTCAGGCCGACCGCCTGCGCCCGGATGTTGATGTGACGCTTCCGCCAGAGGTGTTTAGCTCTGGCGGCCAGCGCGCGCAGCCGTGCAATCAGTGCTGCATTTATCAGGATCAAAATTATTCGGAAGGGGCGGTGGTGAAAGCGGACGGCATTTTGTTGCAGTGCCAGCGCGATGAACGCACCATCAGCACGAATCCGCTGGTCTGGCGGCGCGTAAAAGGATAAAGGCTTCCAGCAGGGGGATATCCGCCGGGGCCAGGTCATAGGTGAATGCCTCCTGAGGCGTACACCATACCAGCTGGCTATGATGCAGGGCGGCAGGCGTGCCGGTGTACGCAGGCACATGCCAGGCATGCAGGTGGATCATGCGCTGCGACACCTCCCGCTGATGGCTGGCAACATAGTGGGCAGGGCGGGCTTCAATGCCCAGCTCTTCGCGCAGCTCGCGTATCAGCGCCTCGGGCTGCGTTTCTCCTGCCTCCACTTTGCCACCGGCAAATTCCCACATGCCGGGCTGATCCGCATGGTCCGGGCGCTGAGCCAGTAAAATTTTGCCCTCTTTTTCAATAATGGCGGCAACAACATCGAGCGTTTTTAGCATGGTCGTCAATATCTGATCGGAAAAAACGACATATTATCGTGCGCTTGCAAAGAGTCCAGCTATCAGGAGAATCCGGTGAAAGAGTCGTCCGCCTGGGTCAAACCCCTCGAATCCCTGCCCGTCAGCATCAGGCCCATCGCGGCGATGCAGAAAAAACATTTCGGTGCGGTGCTCAATCCCACCCGCTGGTGGGCGCGAATGCCCCGTCTTTTCTGGCTGGTAGCTCTGTTTGTCGGGTTTCTTGAACGTCGCAATGCGCGGCTGAATCCGACGCTGCGTGCGCTGCTTCAGACCCGGGTCTCTCAGCTGTGCCACTGCGCTTTTTGCATTGATGCCAACAGTCTGCGGCTGGCCGAGCGCTGCGGTGCGATGGATAAAGTGCAGGCGGTCAGCCACTGGCAGACATCGACGCAGTTCAGCCCCGAAGAGCGCGCGGCACTGGCCTATGCGGAGGCCACTACAGTGACGCCGCCGCAGGTGAGCGACGCGATTAAAACGGAGCTAAAACGCTACTACCGCGATGAGGCCATCGCAGAAATGACCGCGTTGATTGCTTTCCAGAACTTATCCGCTCGTTTTAATGCCGCGCTGGATATTCCCGCTCAGGGGCTGTGTGACGCATTGAAAGGAAATCCGCATGTTTGACCGGCATTTGCATCCCCGCATAAAACCGCTGTTGAATAGCGTCGCGGCGGCCGTTGACAGGCCGGGCGTCACGCCCGATCGGTTAACCCTGCTGGGCTTTGCTCTCGGGGCGCTGGCGCTGCCGCTGCTGGCGTCAGGGCATTATACCGCTGCACTGGTGGCTATCCTTCTGAACCGGCTGCTGGATGGCCTGGACGGTGCGTTAGCACGTCGCAGAGGACTCACCGATGCGGGAGGGTTTCTTGATATCGCCCTCGACTTTTTATTTTATGCGCTGGTGCCGTTTGGCTTTGCGCTTGCTGCACCGGTCGAAAACGCACTGGCGGCGGGCTGGTTGCTGTTTGCCTTTATCGGCACGGGAAGCAGTTTTCTGGCGTTTGCGGCGCTGGCATCCCGACATAACATCGAGAATCCAGGCTATGCGCACAAGTCGTTTTATTATCTTGGCGGCTTAACGGAAGGGACGGAGACGATCCTGCTGTTTGTGCTGTGCTGTCTGTTCCCGGCGTACTTTGCACTCTTTGCCTGGGCGTTTGGCGCGTTGTGCTGGTTAACCACCACAACGCGCATCTGGAGCGGATATCAGACGCTTAAAGCGCTCGGATCTTAACGCGTCTGATCCGGTGTTACCGGGCCAGTCGTAACGGGATTTTCAGGGTGGCTGCTCCACTCGTACCAGCCACCATCATAGACCGCGACGTTGGTCCAGCCCATTGCCCGCGCATACATGAAGGTTTCTGACGCTCGCCAGCCGGTGCCACAGTAAAAGGCCACGTGCTGGTCGGGTAAAATGTTCCACTGCTTCCACATCGCGGCGATATCATCGGCGCTGCGCATCGTGCCGTCCGGATTATGAAAATCTTCCATATGTGTGGCATCGCTGCCCGCGTGCCCCCAGCGTGCGCCTGCGATTTCACCTTTCGGTTTGATGTAGCTGTAGCCACTGGTTTCACCGATAAATTCTGGCCATGACCGAATACTCACCAGGGAGGCATCCTGGCGATGCAGCATATTGCGGGCCTGCTCCATATCCACCATCAGCTGCGGCTGACCCGGGATCGGCGCGCCAAAATCCTCTGCCGGTTTAACGGTGGGCGGCATGCCACGTTCAACCGGCAGACCTGCATCGGCCCAGCTTTTCCAGCCGCCATCTAAGATCCGGACGTCCTTCACCCCCGCGTAAAGCATGATCTGGGCGACTCGCGCGGCGGCATAGACATCGCGCCCGTAAAGAATAACCGTGGTGTCGTGCCGAATACCCTGTTTCGCCAGCATCGCTTTGAGCTTTTCGTCAGAAACTTTATTCCACAGCGGCTCGCTTTCGACCTCATTGGTGTCGATGTACCCTGCGCCGGGAATATGGTTCAGAAGATAGAATTTCGGTGCGCCCCAGGCGGCTTCAATAATTTTCCACTCGCCTGCGGGGGCAGCCACGACCGGCTTGCCTTGCTGAAGCTGATGGATCCATTGCGGGTAAACCAGCTGTTCAAAATGCGGCAGGCGCTGCAGACGATCGGGATGTTGCAGGGCATCGCTGAGCAGGGAGATGTGCTGAAAGCCGGCTTTGTTGAGACGTGTTTTTACCGCCAGGCGATCGGACTCAGAGCCATACAGTGCAAGAGGGGCATCCGCGGTGAGATGATGCTGCGCGGCCCAGCGGGTGAGTTGCTCATCGCTCATCTGTCCAAGCCAGGAGGCGGAGAGGTTCAGCGCAGCCGGTTCGTGGCCGGAAGGCCCGCTCAGCGTCTGAGGCCAGCCGTTGTAAAACGCGCTGGGACGGGTATCAATCACCGCTCCCTTTTGCTGTTGAAGTTGCGCGAGTGTCATATCAGCGGCAAGCGAAGAGAAAGAGGCGAGACCCAGGGCGAGGGTCAGCGCGGTCAGTTGAGAAACACGTTTCATCGAAAAACCTGACGTTAAATAATGGGAGCGTCATTTTCGTCTTCCCCTCCGCAGAATTCCTTGCGTTAGCACATACATTATTGCCAGTCGGTGATCTGTATAACGCGTCCACCATCGGGAATATCCTCGTCATCATGGGTAACCAGCACCACCGGGATCCCGAAGCCGCGCACCTGTGCAAATACCCATTTCCGGAACGTCTCGCGCAGGGCTTTATCCAGCCGGCTGAAAGGTTCGTCCAGCAACAGGGCTTCTGGTTGCGCCAGCAGGGCGCGCAGCAGGCTCACGCGGGCACGCTCGCCGCCGGAAAGGGTCGCGGGGTCTTGCGAATAAAAACCTGCCAGTCCGGCGCTGGCGAGCGCCTGTTCGACATGTTCACGACGCGCCGGGCCTGTAATTGTGTCCGGCAGGGCCAGCATCAGATTTTGCCCTACGCTGAACGCGTCGAAGAGCAGTGCATCCTGAAACAGAATCCCTATACCCCGTTTTTCGATGGGTAATGCATCACAGCGCCGTTCATTGAGCCACAGCTCGCCGTGGGCACGAAAATCGGGCGACAGGGCACCCACCATCCATGCAAAAAGGGTCGACTTTCCGCTGCCTGAGGGTCCCATTAACGTCACGATTTCACCCGCCTGGACGCTAAACGACACCTCGCGTAAAAGTGGAGGCAGAGTCAGACTATTAACCCGCAGCATCAGCGTAATCCTTTTCGGTAGTGACCGGCGAGCCGGGAAAGCGCCGCCGCAAGCGCAAAGATGACGGCGGTGAGCACCAGCAGGCCCAGCGCCCGTTCGGCTAACACGGGCGTACTGCCGCCGCTGCTGAATGCTACCGCTTCGGTAGTGAGGGTGGCGTATCGGCCTGCACCCAGCCACAGCGTGGGCATATATTGCGCCATGCTCACCGAAAAGCCTGTCGCAAACGCCAACAGCAGAGGACGGATCAGTATCGGGCATTTGATTAACCAGAACCGTTTCCAGCGTTGCATCCCCAGCGTGCGGGCAATCAGCACCTGGCGCGAATCGATTCCACGCCAGGCGGGTTGAATGACCAACAGCATCCACGGCAGAACCCACAGCAAATGGCCCCAGAGCACGGCGAAATAGTGTCCTTCGACGCCAAGGTATAGCGCCAGCTGATATTGTCCGGCGACCAACGGCAGGGCGGGCAGCGCCAGCGGCAGCCATATCCAGCTTGTGTAGCGTTGTGGTCCCCATTCAAGCCAGCCAAGGATCGCGATCAGCGCAATCAGGCTGGATAGCAGGCCCAGAGACAGGCTGGTCGTGACAGGGGCGAGATCGCCTTGTGGCATTCGGGACAGAACAACCAGTACTGCCGCGCTGAGGATGCCGGCGAGCGGCAAGAGCCAGCCCAGCAGAGCACCCGTTCGAGACGGAGCGATCGGGTGACGTTGGCCTTTTTCCACCGGCATCGTCAGTTTAACGCCCCGCCAGAGCAGGTATCCCAGGGCGGCGAAAAGCAGGACCAGGCCCAGCAGCATCAGGCACAGCAGCGTGCCTTTCGTCTGTTGATCGGCATCACCCTGTATTAGCCATTGCCAGGCCAGAACCGCAAGCGTGGGCGGATTACCGGGGCCGAGTATGATTGCCACGTCGACGACTGACAGCGACCATGCTGCGACGGCCAGCATTACGGCACCGAGCGCCGGGGCGATAGCGGGAAGGACCAGCCAGCAAAGCCCCTGTACTCTTCCATAGCCCAACGTTCTCAGCACCACCATTTTTTGCGCCAGCGTCTCCTCGGGAAGGACGGCATAGATAGCCCACAATACGAAGGCGCTCTCTTTTATGGCCAGCGTCACGCCCAGCCCCACGCCGTAACGATCGAGTTGCGGGGTGCAAAGCGTGCAAAGGCGATAGAACTCGCCTCCTTCGGCAAACAGCAGCAGCGCGCTGGTGGCAAAGGCAACGTGCGGTATCGCCAGTAAACAGGGCAGACGCGTGCTCAGCCGTTGCCAGCCATTACCGGGCCAGAGCGCGGCGACCACCATCAGGGCGATAAACAGCGATCCCAGAGTGGCGATAAGCGTTGAAATAAGCGTGGCAGCGAGCGCCTGGGGGACCTGCGGATCGGCCAGTAGCGCCTGCCAGCCTTCCGGTGATAAAGCCGGTGCCAGCATTAGCCCGCCTGCCGGAAGCAGCGGCAGGTAAATGGCGGCCATCACCAGCAGGACAAGCCAGCCTAGCGGGTGCCGTAACGACGCAGCCATTCCTGCTCCAGTACGTTAACCCAGGCGGCGTGGGGTTCGGCTAAAACGGCGGGCAAGCCGTCAGGAGTATGCTGACGTAGCGTTGCAGCCATTGGCGCAGGCAATTTTTGCGGGTCCAGCACGCTCGGGTCGCCCCAGATTGCCGGGTCGGCCTTGCGGATTTGCGCCGGTGGCGAGAGCAGGAAATTAGCGACCACTTTTGCACCTGCGCTGGCGCTGCTGTTGGCCGGGATCGCCACGAAATGCACGTTGCCCAGCATCCCTTTCTCAAAGCCAAAGGGATACGCGTCGGCGGGGAGTTCGCCGCTTGCCACCTTTTGACGGGCATGGGCCGGATTAAAGGTCAACGACAGATTCAGGTTACCGCTGGCAAGCAGGGCATCCATACGGGCAGGCGAGGGCGGAAAGTCCTTCCCTTCGCGCCACAAGAACGGATGCAGGCTATCGAGATACGCCCACAGCGGGGCCGTCACCTGGTCGAAGGTGTGCGGATCGGGGGCGCGCTTCAGGGCATCGGGTTTCTGAGTTAATGACAACAGAAGCTGCTCAAGGAAGGCGGTCCCGGTAAAATCCGGCGGACGCGGATAGCTCACTTTGCCGGGATGACGCTGCGCATAGTCACGTAACGCCGCCGGATCGCGCAGCGGTGCAGGCAGCGTGGCCTGACGGCCAATAAAGGTTAACTGCGCGCCTCCCCATGGCGATTCGGCGCCGTCAGTGGGGAGGGCAAAATCTTCGCTGACGGGCTTTGTGGTGTCCACGTAGCGCCAGTCTGGCAGCATAGTCGCCCACCCGGTTTGCAGCAGCCCGGCCTCTTTCAACGTGCGGAAGTTCTCGCCATTCACCCACAGCAGGTCAACCGAACCCTTCGTCTGGCGTCCGGCGCGGGATTCCGTCTGGATACGCTTAACGGCATCGGCGGCATCGGCCAGATGAACAATGTGGAGGGTAATATCATAGTGGGTTTTGACTTCCCCGCTCACCCAGTCCAGATAGCGGTTGACGGCTTGATCGCCGCCCCAGGCATTGAACCAGACCGTCTGGCCTTTGGCTTCGTTCTGGACGCTTTGCCACGACTCATGGGCAAAGAGGGGGGCAGTCAGCAGCAGACTGGTCAGAAACACGCAAGAACGCACACGGCGCATAATGGCTCCCTGTTAATGAAAAATTCGGGTGAAGCGAGAAAAAAGCCAGCGGGTGGCCAGGGGAAGTATCCCTAATAGTGTAAGGGCGATAAGCATCTCTGGCGACAGAATATCGCGTAACGACGTGAGTTTCCCCAGCGCCCGTCCGGCATTAAGGAAAATCACCGTGGCGGGCAACATCGCCACCTGGCTAACCCACCAGTATCGGGACAGGGTCAGGGTTGTTAATCCCGCCAGCAGGTTAACCATAAAAAAGGGAAAAAGCGGCATCAGGCGCAGGGCAAAAAGGTAAAACGCCCCGTCACGCTCTACGCCGGCGTTGACGGTCGCCATCTGCCCGGCAAAACGGCGCTGCACCCAGTCGCGTAGCAGATAGCGGCTGGCAAGCATGGCCAGGGTCGCCCCCAGCGTTGAGGCGAAAGAGACCAGCAACGTTGCCTGCACGAGGCCGAAAATCGCCCCACCGAGCAGCGTCAATACGGCCGCACCGGGAATCGACAAAGCCGATACCAGCACATAGACGAAAAAGTAGATTGCCGCGCTGCGTAACGGCGCCTGATTAACCTCAGCAATGAGCGCAAGCTGATGGCTTTTCAGCGAAGCCAGCGAGAAACCGCCGGCAGGCAGCAGAGTAAACACCATAGCAAATGCGCCCAGAAGGGCGCACAGGAGGAGAATTTTTTGAGGTTTCACCGGCGATTACAGTTTGAATGTGGCCCAAACCGGCGCGTGATCGGACGGTTTTTCCATGCTGCGGATGTCATAGTCGATACCGGTTTCAATGCAGCGCTCCGCCAGGGGGGCACTGGCCAGCAGCAGGTCGATACGCAGGCCACGGTTATCGTCAAAACCTTTCGAGCGATAATCAAACCACGAGAAGCGATCCTGTGTCTCTGGGTTGGCGGCACGGAAGGTATCGACCAGGCCCCAGTCCTGTAAGCGTTGCATCCATTCACGCTCTTCCGGCAGGAAGGAACATTTACCCGTACGTAGCCAGCGTTTGCGGCTGTCTTCACCGATACCGATATCCAGGTCGGTCGGGCTGATATTGACATCGCCCATGATCAGCACCGGATTCTCTTTTTTCAGCTCGGTATTCAGATAATCCTGCAGGTCCTGATAGAACTTCGCTTTGGCAGGGAATTTGGTTGGGTGGTCACGGCTTTCGCCCTGAGGGAAGTAACCATTGATCACGGTGATATTCCCAAGCGGGGAGGGAATTTCCGCCATGATAATACGACGCTGTGCTTCACCGTCATCGCCCGGGAATCCGCGACGAACCGAAACCGGGGTCGCTTTGGTCAGTAACGCCACGCCGTAGTGACCTTTCTGCCCGTGATAAAAGACGTTGTAACCCAACTTCGCCACCTCTTCGAGAGGGAACATGTCGTCGTGAACTTTTGTCTCCTGCAGGCCGATCACGTCTGGCTGATGTTGTTCAACAATGGCTTCCAGTTGATGAGGGCGGGCGCGCAGGCCGTTGATATTAAAAGAGACAAATTTCATAGTCGCTGCCAGTGCAAGGTGAATAGTGCAAGGATGTTAGCAGAATTTCCTTCAACTGTTATCGGGTTCAGCCAATAACTGCAACAGATCGTTCCAACGGTGCAATATTTGCACCATTTTGACGCGGTCTGCCCTCATTAAGCGCGGAAACGGAGAGTAAATTTCGCGAGGGATCACAATTCCAGAATTATATTTGGCATGTGAATAGTCTTTCTGGTTTTCGTGCGGGAAAGCGCCGCTTGTCGTAAAAATATTCACTTTTTATGCACAAACAGTGAATAAATCCATATTGTAACTCCTTGATATTCTGTTCATCACCCCCGTTTATGCATTTATATCGCTGGCTGGCACGAACTCTGCAATCTACATTCACAGTGCAAACACTCAATAATTTAACATTTAAACAACCTTTTGTTTACCGGATGAGGTCGCTATGTCTCTGTCAATTACGCGTGAAAATTTTGATGAATGGATGATGCCGGTTTACGCGCCGGCGGCTTTTATTCCGGTTCGTGGGGAAGGCTCGCGCCTGTGGGACCAGCAGGGGAAAGAGTATATTGATTTTGCCGGTGGGATTGCGGTCAACGCGCTGGGTCATGCGCATCCCGCCCTGCGTCAGACATTGAACGATCAGGCGGCCAAATTCTGGCATACCGGTAACGGCTTCACTAACGAGCCGGCATTGCGTCTGGCGAAGAAACTGATTGATGCCACTTTTGCTGAAAAAGTCTTTTTCTGTAACTCCGGGGCAGAGGCCAACGAGGCCGCGCTGAAGCTGGCGCGTAAGTACGCCCACGACCATTTTGGCGCACAAAAGAGCGGGATTGTTGCTTTTAAGAATGCCTTCCATGGACGCACCTTATTTACCGTGAGCGCTGGCGGGCAACCTGCCTACTCGAAGGATTTTGCGCCGTTGCCGCCGGATATCCGTCATGCGGTATTCAACGATTTACAGTCGGCCCGCGATCTTATCGACGAACACACCTGTGCGGTGATCGTCGAACCGATGCAGGGTGAGGGCGGCGTTGTCCCCGGTCAAAAAGCCTTCCTGGAAGGGTTGCGCGAGCTTTGCGATCGCCATAATGCGCTGCTCATTTTCGATGAAGTACAAACCGGTGTTGGCCGCACGGGTGAGCTGTATGCCTATATGCACTACGGCGTGACGCCAGATGTGCTGTCGACGGCCAAAGCGCTGGGCGGCGGCTTCCCCATTGGGGCCATGCTAACCACCGATAAATGTGCCAGCGTGATGACCGTGGGCACGCACGGCACCACCTACGGCGGAAATCCGCTGGCCTCTGCGGTAGCGGGGCAGGTGCTGGATATCATCAATACACCGGAAGTGTTGAGTGGCGTTAAACAGCGTCATGAGTGGTTTGTAGAACGCCTGCACGCGATTAACGCCAGCACCGGCATGTTCAAAGACATTCGCGGGTTAGGGCTGCTGATTGGCTGTGAACTGACGGCTGAATTTGCCGGTAAAGCGAAACTGATTTCACAAGAAGCCGCCAAAGCGGGCGTGATGGTGCTGATTGCGGGTGCCAACGTGGTGCGTTTTGCTCCGGCGCTGATTGTCAGTGAAGAAGAGGTGCAAACCGGTCTGAACCGTTTTGCGCGGGCCTGTGAACAGGTGAAGTCTGAGGTGTCATCATGATGGTCATCCGTCCCATTGAGCGCGGGGATATCGCCGGGCTCATGCAGCTTGCGGGGAAGACCGGCGGCGGCCTGACGTCGCTACCGGTAGATGAAAAAACGCTGTCGGCGCGCATCGAACGCTCTCTGCAAACCTGGCAAGGGACGCTGCCAAAAAGCGAACAAGGCTATGTATTTGTGCTGGAAGATACGCAAACGGGTACCGTGGCCGGAATTTGCGCCATTGAAGTGGCGGTGGGGCTGAACGATCCCTGGTACAACTATCGCGTCGGAACGCTGGTTCACGCCTCGAAGGAGCTGAACGTTTACAACGCCTTGCCTACCTTGTTTCTCAGCAACGATCACACGGGCAGCAGCGAGCTCTGCTCACTCTTCCTCGATCCTGACTGGCGCAAAGAGGGCAATGGCTACCTGCTGTCCAAATCCCGCTTTATGTTTATGGCCGCCTTCCGCGATCGTTTTAACGAAAAGGTGGTGGCGGAGATGCGCGGCGTGATTGACGAGACGGGTTATTCGCCTTTCTGGGAGAGTCTCGGTGAGCGCTTTTTCTCCATGGAGTTTAGCCGTGCCGATTATCTGTGCGGGACCGGGCAAAAAGCCTTTATTGCCGAACTGATGCCGAAACACCCTATTTATACCCACTTCCTCTCCCCGGAAGCGCAAGCGGTGATCGGCGAAGTGCATCCGCAAACGGCCCCCGCCCGGGCGGTGCTCGAAAAAGAGGGCTTCCGTTACCATAACTACGTCGACATCTTTGACGGCGGGCCAACACTCGAATGCGACGTTGACCGCGTGCGGGCAATTCGCAAAAGCCGTCTTGTCACCGTGGCTGAAGGCCAGCCGGCGCCGGGTGAATGGCCAGCGTGTCTGGTTGCCAATGAGAACTACCCGCAATTTCGCGCCATGCTGGTACACACCAACCCAAAATGCGAGCGTCTCGTCCTGACTGCCGCGCAACTGGATGCCCTGAAATGCAGCGCAGGCGACACGGTTCGCCTGGTGCGCCTGTGCCCTGAGGAGAAAACGGTATGAGTTTATGGATCAATGGTGACTGGGTCACGGGCGAAGGTGCGCGACGGATCAAAACCAACCCGGTGGGAAACGAGGCGCTGTGGCAAGGAAACGATGCCAGCGCGGCACAGGTCGAACAAGCCTGCAAGGCGGCACGCCGCGCCTTTCCCGCCTGGGCCAGATTGCCGTTTAGCGTGCGTCAGGCCGTTGTAGAAAAATTTGCCAGCCTGCTGGAGGCGAACAAAACCGATCTCACGGAAGTGATTGCCCGCGAAACCGGAAAACCACGCTGGGAAGCCGCCACTGAAATCACGGCAATGATCAATAAAATTGCTATTTCTGTCAGGGCCTGGCATGCCCGTACCGGGGAGCATCATAATGAGATGCCAGACGGCGCGGCTACGCTGCGTCACCGTCCGCACGGCGTGCTGGCGGTGTTCGGGCCGTATAATTTCCCCGGCCACCTGCCGAATGGGCATATCGTCCCGGCGTTGCTGGCGGGGAACACCCTTCTTTTCAAACCCAGTGAACTTACCCCCTGGAGTGGCGAGGCGGTAGTCAAACTCTGGGAGCAGGCCGGTTTACCGCCGGGCGTGCTGAACCTTATTCAGGGCGGGCGTGAAACCGGGCAGGCGCTCAGTGCGCTGTCAGACCTCGATGGTTTACTTTTTACCGGCAGCGCCGGTACAGGCTATCAGCTGCATCGACAGCTGGCGGGCCAGCCAGAAAAAATTCTCGCCCTGGAGATGGGGGGGAATAACCCCTTGATCGTCGAGGATCCTGATGACATCGACGCTGCCGTGCATCTGACGATTCAGTCCGCCTTCATCACCGCAGGACAGCGCTGCACCTGTGCCCGTCGTCTCCTGGTGAAACGCGGAGCGCAGGGCGATGCCTTCCTGACGCGTCTGGTTGAAGTGGCCGGGCGCATTGTGCCCGCCGAATGGGACAGCGAACCGCAGCCGTTTATCGGTGGGCTGATCTCCGAACAGGCCGCTGAGAATGTGCTCAACGCCTGGCGGGACCATCTTAGCCATGGCGCGACGTCCTTGCTGGAGCCGAAACGCATCAAGCCCGGCACATCATTATTAACACCCGGTATCCTCGACATGAGCGGCGCGCAGGATGTGCCGGACGAAGAGGTATTCGGTCCCTTGCTGTGCGTGTGGCGTTATGACGATTTTGACGGCGCCATTGCGATGGCCAATAACACACGTTATGGGCTGTCGAGTGGGCTGATCTCTCCCCATCGCGAGAAGTTTGATCGGCTGCTGCTGGAAGCACGTGCGGGTATCGTGAACTGGAACAAACCCCTGACGGGCGCCGCCAGTACGGCGCCTTTTGGTGGCGTAGGGGCATCAGGCAACCACCGCGCCAGCGCCTGGTACGCCGCAGATTATTGTGCGTGGCCAATGGCGAGTCTTGAAACGCCCGCGCTGACGCTGCCGGAAACGCTTAATCCGGGTCTGGATTTCAGCCAGGGGAACGATCATGAAAGCGCGTGAGGTCAATTTTGACGGGCTGGTGGGGCTGACGCACCATTATGCCGGGCTGTCCTTCGGCAATGAAGCCTCGACGAAACATCGCTTCCAGGTCTCTAATCCCAAACTGGCGGCGAAGCAGGGGCTGCAAAAAATGAAGGCGCTGGCGGATGCGGGCTATCCGCAGGCCGTTATTCCACCGCAGGAGCGTCCCAACGTGGCCGCGTTGCGCCAGTTAGGGTTTAGCGGCAGTGATGAACAGGTGGTGGAAAAGGCGGGGACGCAGGAGCCAGATTTGCTGTCGGCGGTCAGTTCGGCCTCGTCAATGTGGGTGGCGAATGCCGCCACCGTCGCACCGTCGGCGGATACCCTTGACGGTAAAGTGCATTTCACGGTGGCAAACCTCAATAACAAATTCCACCGTGCGATGGAAGCGGTCACCACCGAGCGCGTATTGCGCGCGATCTTCAGCAATGAAGCACACTTCAGCGTGCATGAGGCGCTCCCACAGGTGGCAATGTTTGGTGATGAAGGGGCAGCGAACCATAACCGTCTGGGAGGCGAATATGGACAACCCGCCACGCAGCTTTTTATTTATGGCCGTGACGAGCGGGGTAACCAGGCGCCGGTGCGCTATCCGGCACGCCAGACACGCGCGGCGAGCCAGGCCGTCGCCCGTCTGAACCAGGTCAATCCTTCGCAGCTGGTTTTCGCGCAACAAAATCCCCGCGTCATCGATCAGGGTGTCTTTCATAACGATGTGATCGCCGTTTCTAACCGTCAGGTTCTGTTCTGCCACGAAGAGGCTTTTGCCGGGCAGGATAACCTGATGGCGACCCTCTCTGCGCGCGTGCCGGGTTTTACGCCCATTCAGGTGCCTGCCAGTGCGGTCAGCGTCAAGGATGCGGTGGAAACCTATCTCTTTAACAGCCAGCTTCTGAGCCGCGAAGACGGCAGCATGATGCTGGTGCTACCGGAGGAGTCACGCCAGCACGCAGGCGTGTGGGGTTATCTTAACGAACTAATAAGCGCGGATAATCCCGTCAGTGAACTGCGGGTGTTTGATCTGCGGGAAAGCATGGCAAACGGGGGCGGACCCGCCTGTCTGCGTCTTCGCGTCGTGTTAACGGAGGCGGAGCAACGTGTGGTGAATCCAGCCGTCATGATGAATGACACCCTGTTTGATGCCCTGAATCAGTGGGTCGATCGCTACTATCGCGATCGCCTGACGCAATCTGACCTCGTCGATCCGCAGCTCTTACGCGAAGGGCGCGAGGCGCTGGACGCGTTAACAACGATTTTGAACCTGGGATCGGTTTATCCGTTCCAGCGATAAAGGAGCCACCATGGAAAATCTACTGGCACTGACGCTGGCAAATGAAACCCCGAGCCAGTCCGAAGGCGAGGGTGAACGTTTTCACTGGCGCTGGCTGGGGAGCGGTTTACTTGAGCTTACGCCCTGGCAGCCAACAGAACGATCGCTGGTACTCTCGGCCGGGATTCATGGTAACGAGACGGCGCCGGTCGAGATTGTCGATCGGCTTGTGCGGGCATTATTTCGCGGTGAAACGACATTAACGTGTCGGCTGCTGGTGGTGTTGGGCAATCCTCCCGCGCTGGCCCAGAATAAACGTTATCTGTTCAGCGACATGAACAGGATGTTCGGTGGCCGCTGGGCCCACTTCCCTGAAAGCGACGAGACGCTGCGGGTACAGGCGCTGGAAAATGCCGTCAGCACCTTTTTTGCGACGGCGGGCGAGGACCGCTGGCATCTGGATCTGCACACCGCCATCCGGGCCTCCTACCATGTGCGCTTTGGCGTGCTGCCGCAGCGAGAGAAACCCTGGGACGAATCATTCCTGAGCTGGCTTGGGGATGCGGGTCTTGAAGCCCTGGTGTTTCACCAGTCGCCTGGTGGCACGTTTACCCACTTTAGCTGCGAGCACCTTAGCGCCCTGGCCTGCACGCTGGAGTTAGGGAAAGCACTGCCTTTTGGTCAAAATGATTTGTCGCGTTTTGCCGCCACACATCACGCACTGCGCGCCTTGCTCGCGGGTGAGGAGACGCAACACTCGTCTGGAAAAGTCGAACGTTATCGCGTCGTGCAGCAACTCACCCGTCGCAGCGAGGCGTTTACCCTGCATATGGCGGCCCACACGCTTAACTTTACCCCTTTTCGTCAGGGCGTCCTGCTGGCGGAAGAGGGGGATGAACGTTATGAGGTTCAGAAGAGTACAGAATATGTCCTTTTCCCGAATCCTTCCGTGGCATTGGGTTTACGGGCTGGCTTGATGCTGGAGAAAATAACCTGATGTGATGAATTCCTCCTCCGCCGGAGGGGGATGCTCTTATGTTTTTCTTAGCATTGAGGGCGACGCAAACCTTTTGCAGATTATTCCTGGTGAACTGCTTTATTATTAATCTCTTCTTCGTTATACTTCTCCATAATCTATTTAAAATCATCATCTTGTATATTTTTGTTTCAACTCTCCATCCTTTCTCCTTTATTTCTCCATAGTTGGCGAGAAAATGTTTTTTACACTTTCATTGTTTTACTGTTGCTCTGACTAATTGACGATAAACCCCGTAAAGTTAATCTCGTCAACACGGCATAGCGCCGAAGAATAACTGAATGAAAGGACCAAATATTATGCGTAAATTAACTGCACTGTTTGTTGCTTCTACCCTGGCTTTAGGCGCTACCAGCATGGCGTTCGCAGCGGATACCACTGCCCCTACCGCCGCGCCGACCGAAGGCAAAATGATGATGCATCACAAAGGTAAGCCGGGCATGCATCACGAAATGATGATGTTCAAAGATCTCAACCTGACGGATGCACAGAAACAACAGGTACGTGACATCATGAAAAGCCAGCGCGATCAGATGAAACGTCCACCGCTGGAAGAGCGCCGCGCAATGCATGACATCATTGCCAGCGACAGCTTCGATAAAGCCAAAGCGGAAGCGCAAATCGACAAAATGGCTGCACAGCATAAAGCCGGTATGCTGGCCCGCATGGAAACCCAGAATAAGATCTACAACATTCTGACCCCGGAACAGAAAAAACAGTTTAATGCCAATTTTGAGAAGCGTCTGACAGAACGTCCTGCGCCGGAAGGTAAAATGGCCCCTGCTGCTGAGTAATAAGCACACCCTATTAAGACCGCCGGAGTCCTGTTCACATAAGCGCATTACGCGGTGAACAGGTCCGGCGGTTTTTTCGTTGTTTTTTCGAACATCCTCGCAAAAATCAGACCTGACGTTCTTATTTCTTTCTCCCCCTCTTGTCAGAACCCGCAAGCAGGGTATTCTCCTGTTAGCAGTGGCAGAAATGTGTAGCAGAGTCAGCGCGTTACTCTTTTTTTTAACGCCAGGCTAAGCCCTTTCACCTCGCTGCCGATAATACCTCTGAGACACCTAACGATAACAAATAAGACTGCGACACGGTTTACCGCGTCGCCCTGGTGCGCGTTGCGCCTTTCAGGAGTGGTGATGGAGTTCTTTGATATCCGCAAAATGCCAGTCAATCTCTGGCGTAATGGCGCGGGCGAAACGCGTGAGATTTGTTGCTTCCCGCCTGCGACGCGAGATTTTAACTGGCGTGCCAGTATTGCTTCTATCGCCAGTAACGGCGAGTTTTCCCTTTTTCCCGGCGTCGACCGCGTAATAACCTTGCTGGAAGGCAGTGAAGTGACGCTGGACGCAGGTAAGCGCTTTTGCCACACGTTAAAACGTCATCAGCCCTTTACCTTTGAGGGCGATCTCCCGGTCAAGGCCACGCTAACGGAGGGCCAGATGTCGATGGATTTCAACATCATGACCCGTCGTGAGAGCTGCAAAGCGAAAGTGCGGGTTGCCGATCGCACCTTCACCACCTTTGGGTCACGGGGTGGGGTGGTTTTTGTGTTAAGCGGTGCGTGGCAGCTGGGCGAAAAGCTCCTGACCCAGGATCAGGGGGCAAGCTGGCAGGAGGGCACGCATACCTTACGTTTACTGGAAGCCGCAGGAACCTTGCTCTTTAGCGAAATTACCTGGCTTCCGGGCCATTAAGTTCAATGATGTCATAGGCGCCGCCCAGCAACGGTTTGCAGAGGATTTTATACCCGTCGTGATCGAAGCCGGCGGGTGAGCGCATTAATGCCGCGGCCTCATGGAGTGTCTCAACGGCGCCCAGCCAGAACCAGTTGTGGATAATGTGATAATGGGTCATGCCCTCGCGGATTTCTTTGAGCGCAACGGCGCTCTCCCACGGCCAGCAGTTGACCCGTAACGTCGACAATCCGGCGAGTAACCTTGCGTGATGCGCATCGACACTCTCCTTACCGCAGCATGCCCCCGCACAGCGTTTCAGCGCCGAACGAAAACAGGCGCGTCCCCGACTGACGGACTCCAGCCCTAACAGGCCGTAACAGAGCTGCTGCTCATCGGCCAGCGTTTGCAGCGTTTGCAGCGCCGAGCGGCGGTTGGCAAACAGACCAAACAAATTGGGCGCACGGGAGAAGTCTACCTCACGGGCATAGACCACCTGCGGCTTACCGTCGACGATCTGCAGGGAGCAAAGCTGACGATTGCGACGCAGGCGCTTATTGAACAGCGGCTGCTGCTCTTTGATAAGCCGGGCTTCAAGGAGTAGCGCGCCCAGCTCACCTGCGGTCTGAATAAAGGTGATGCGGCGAGACTGGCGCAACATGGCTGCCTCATCCGGCGTGCGCAGATGCGACAACACCCGGCTACGGATATTGACGCTTTTACCGATGTAGAGCGGCATCGCTTCGCTTTCGCCATGAAAAAAATAGACGCCAGGCTGTTTAGGTAACGCTTCCAGCCACGGGCGAAGATGTTCAGGATATTCATAGATGGCCGCCGCTTCAAATTCCAGACGCGGGGCAGATTGACGCCTGCTCACAAAAAACTCCTATACTGTTCAGGCATACAGTGTATCAGGTGTTGGGTGGTTAAAAAAGAGGCGGGTGCGCTTTAGCGGGGCGGGCATCACGGTGTTCGGGGAATAAAGGGAGACAGTCGAAAAACGGTAACCCTGAGGTTACCGTTCAGAGGCGGATTAACGCTTCCAGAAATCGTCAAAGACGGTCACTGGCGGGCGACGCTTATGTTCGGTTTTGATGTACCAGCCTTCAATGATGCGGGCGATACTCTCATCAACGGGTTTACCTTCAAGATAGTCATCGATGTTTTCGTAGGTCACCCCCAGGGCGGCTTCGTCAGGCAGGGACGGACGATCGTCTTCCAGGTCCGCCGTCGGAGCCTTTTTATACAGATGCTCCGGGCATCCCAGCGCCGCCAGCAACTGCTTACCCTGGCGCTTGTTCAGGCGGAAAAGCGGGTTGATGTCCGTTCCGCCGTCACCGTATTTGGTGAAGAAGCCTGTTACCGCTTCGGCAGCATGATCGGTACCGACCACCACGCCTTTAGTCATGCCGGCAATGCTGTACTGCGCTTTCATTCGTTCACGGGCTTTTTCATTCCCCCGCACAAAATCACTCAGTTCAATGCCCGCCTCGCGCAGCGCCTGCTCGCTCGCCAGCACGGACCCTTTAATATTGACCGTAAGCACGCGGTCAGGCTGGATAAACGCAATGGCATCCTGGCAATCCTGCTCGTCGGCCTGTACGCCATACGGCAGGCGGACGGCGATGAACGCCAGCGACGCATCGCCTGTTTCCTGACGGAGTTCGGAAATCGCCATCTGGCAGAGTTTACCGGCGAGGGTAGAATCCTGGCCGCCGCTGATACCGAGGACCAGCGATTTCAGGAAAGGGTAGGTTTTCACGTAGGATTTCAAAAAATCGACGCTGCGGCGAATTTCCGCATTCGCATCGATGGTGGGTTGAACGCCCAGAGCCTGAATAATCTCGTGTTGCAGAGCCATAACGCCCTCCATTAGCAAACAAAGCAGATGAGTGATGAGTTAAAGCTAACCCGTTGGACGGAAAACGACAAGGATCACAGATTCGTCTGCGGCAAATTGCAGCAAAAATTGCTTATCGTTGTTTTATTAGAATTTTCCGAAAAACCTCAGGCGTATCACGCAAAGTTGATGAATTGCATTTTTTATCCCATGCTTAGATAACACGCTGATAAACAAGAGGACGGAATATGAACAAGAACGTAGCAGGAATTTTAAGCGCAGCGGCCGTATTGACTATGCTGGCAGGGTGTACAGCTTATGATCGCACCACCGATCAGTTTAAAGAACCTGTGGTAAAGGATGTTAAAAAAGGCATGAGCCGCGCCCAGGTTGCGCAGCTGGCTGGTAAACCTTCTTCCGAAGTGACGATGATCCACGCGCGTGGTACCTGCCAGACTTACATCCTGGGTCAACGGGATGGTAAAGCAGAGACCTACTTCGTAGCGCTGGATGATACCGGACACGTGATTAATTCTGGTTATCAGACCTGTGCCGAGTATGACACCGATCCACAGGCACCTAAGGCTCAGTAACCTGTTTGCCTGACACGATAACGAACCGGCCGCCTGGCCGGTTTTTTTTTATGTATTCAAGAATCTTATTTATCTTCGCGAATTATTTGCCTGAAATGTGAAGAGAGTCAAAACACCAGGTCAATGAGAGACAATTTCTGGTGATTTAGAATTATCCCCTCTGTGCCCCTTGCCGTATACTCGATTTCAATGACAAACAAGAGTCACACCCGCCGGCGACAGTGAGAGTGGGTGGTCATACGAGAGGGAAGTTGTTATGGAAAAGAAACATATCTATTTGTTCTGCTCTGCGGGCATGTCAACGTCGTTACTGGTTTCTAAGATGCGCGCACAGGCAGAAAAGTATGAAGTACCCGTGGTGATTGAAGCCTTCCCGGAAACCCTGGCTGGCGAAAAAGGGCCGAACGCCGATGTCGTTTTGCTGGGTCCTCAAATTGCCTACATGTTGCCCGAGATTCAACGTCTGTTACCGAACAAACCGGTTGAAGTGATCGATTCTGTGCTGTACGGCAAAATTGATGGTTTAGGTGTGTTAAAAGCTGCTGTGGCAGCCATTAAAAAATTTGCAGCAAATTAATTAATTATTTTTCCCGTCAAAGAGTGATTTCACATAACAATACGCCGCAACGTTGTTGCGGCATTTAAGGGTATTTCCTATGAGTAAAGTCATCGCTTCACTTGAAAAGGTACTCCTTCCTTTTGCTGTTAAAATAGGAAAGCAGCCGCACGTTAATGCCATCAAAAACGGTTTTATTAAATTAATGCCGTTGACGCTGGCAGGTGCGATGTTTGTATTAATTAACAACGTATTTTTGAGTTTTGGCGAAGGTTCTTTCTTTTATTCATTGGGCATTCGATTAGATGCTTCTACGATTGACACCCTTAATGGTCTTAAAGCCATTGGCGGTAATGTTTACAACGGTACGTTGGGCATTATGTCGCTGATGGCGCCTTTCTTTATTGGTATGGCGCTGGCAGAAGAACGTAAGGTCGATCCGCTAGCCGCAGGTTTATTATCCGTTGCAGCCTTTATGACCGTCACCCCTTATAGCGTGGGTGAAGCCTACGCCGTTGGCGCGAATTGGCTGGGTGGCGCAAATATTATTTCCGGTATTGTTATTGGGCTGGTCGTGGCGGAGATGTTTACCTTTATTATTCGTCGCAACTGGGTCATTCGTCTGCCCGACAGCGTACCGGCCTCTGTCGCGCGTTCTTTTTCCGCGTTGATTCCAGGTTTTATCATCCTTTCTATTATGGGGATTATCGCCTGGGCGCTCTCTCACTGGGGCACGAACTTCCATCAGATCATCATGGACTCTATCTCTACGCCGCTGGCGTCGATGGGTGGTGTGGTCGGTTGGGCGTATGTCATTTTCACCTCCCTGCTGTGGTTCTTCGGCGTGCATGGTTCACTGGCACTGGCGGCGCTGGACAGCGGTATCATGACCCCGTGGGCACTGGAAAACGTTGCACTTTATCAGCAGTACGGCTCCGTTGATGCGGCACTGGCTGCGGGTAAAACCTTCCATGTGTGGGCGAAACCGATGCTTGACTCCTATATCTTCCTGGGGGGGACCGGGGCGACATTGGGTCTGATCATCGCGGTCTTTATTGTTTCTCGTCGTGCGGACCACCGGCAGGTTGCGAAGCTGGCGTTGCCATCAGGCATCTTCCAGATTAACGAACCGATCCTGTTTGGCCTGCCGATTATCATGAACCCGGTGATGTTCATTCCGTTCGTGCTGATTCAGCCACTGTTGGCAGCTATTACCCTGACGGCCTATTACCTGGGGATTATCCCGCCGGTGACTAACATTGCGCCATGGACAATGCCGGCAGGTCTGGGGGCATTCTTTAATACCAACGGTAGCGTTGCCGCCTTCCTGCTGGCGATATTCAACCTCGGGATTGCCACTCTGCTGTATATGCCTTTCGTGGCGATAGCAAACAAAGCGGCGACCGTCATTGACGAAGAAGAGAGCGAAGAGGATATCGCCCTCGCACTGAAATTCTAAAATTGCCCGGCGCGGGGCGACCCGCGCCAGCCAAAAGGAGCAGAAAGATGTTAGATTTAGAGAGTATCGTTGCAGAAGAAGCCGTAGAAAACGATCTGGAAGAGGTGGTGATGGGCCTTATCATCAATTCCGGTCAGGCGCGCAGCCTGGCCTATGCCGCACTGAAACAAGCCAAGCAGGGTGATTTTGCTGCAGCCAAAACCATGATGGATCAATCGCGACTCGCGCTCAATGAAGCCCACCTGGTGCAAACGAAGTTGATAGAAGGCGATCAGGGCGAAGGCAAGATGAAAGTGAGCCTGGTGCTGGTGCATGCACAGGATCATCTGATGACCTCGATGCTGGCGCGCGAACTGGTCGCAGAGCTCATCGAACTTCACGAAAAATTGCATTAAGACAGCACGGGCAGCAGGAGGTAAACACGATGGAAATTAAAACCGCACTTGAGCAGCTTCTGTTTAATGGCAAGAATTTTCACGTGGTTATCTACAATAAAACGGAAAGCGCCAGTGGTTTGCACCAGCATGACTACTACGAATTCACGATTGTATTGACCGGCCGATACTATCAGGAGATCAACGGCAAGCGTGTTCTGCTGGAGCGGGGTGATTTTGTCTTTCTTCCGATGGGCTCTTATCACCAGAGCTTTTATGAATTTGGCGCGACCCGCATTCTGAACGTGGGCGTGAGCCGACGTTTCTTCGAAAAGCACTACCTGCCACTGGTGCCGTTCTGCTTCGTAGCCTCGCAGGTGTATCGCGTTAAAAACGAATTCATGACCTGGATTGAAACGGTTATTGCCTCACTGAACTTTCGTGACAGCGAATTTGATGAGTTTATTGAAACGGTGACCTTCTACGTGATGAATCGTCTGCGTCACCATCGGGACGAGCAGCAGGTCATGGATGATATTCCGCAATGGCTACGTGGCACCGTTGAAATGATGCACGATAAATGTCAATTCAGCGATAACGCTCTGGAAAATATGGTGGCCCTGTCCGGTAAATCTCAGGAATATTTGACCCGCGCGACACAGCGTTATTACCGCAAAACGCCTGTGCAGATTATTAATGAAATCCGCATCAACTTTGCTAAAAAACAGCTGGAAATTACCAACTATTCGATTACGGATATTGCCTACGAGTCGGGTTACAGTAGCCCCAGTCTGTTTATTAAAACGTTTAAAAAATTCACTTCATTTACACCAAGCAGTTATCGAAAGAGTCTGACGGTGATTAATTAAAGCTGGCGGTGATCGCCGCCAGAGAAAATTGACGTAAGCGCTTGCCCAAAATAGCGGGAAGAGTCCCCTATACTTTGCAGGCGGCTAACCTGATACGCTAAGGGAGATATTATGCAACAGAAATTAAAAGTGGTTACCATTGGCGGTGGCAGTAGTTATACCCCCGAATTACTGGAAGGTTTTCTGAAACGTTATCATGAATTACCGGTCAGCGAATTATGGCTGGTGGACGTTGAAGAGGGGCAGGAGAAGCTGGATATTATTTTCGACCTGTGCCAGCGCATGGTAAAAAAAGCGGGAGTGCCGCTGACCGTTCATAAAACGCTGGATCGTCGTCTGGCCTTAAAAGACGCCGATTTTGTCACGACTCAGCTGCGTGTGGGCCAGTTGAAGGCCCGTGAACTTGATGAGCGAATCCCGTTAAGTCATGGCTATCTGGGCCAGGAGACCAACGGGGCTGGTGGGTTGTTCAAAGGTCTGCGAACCATTCCGGTCATTTTTGACATTATCAAAGATGTCGAAGAGATCTGCCCGAACGCATGGGTCATCAACTTCACTAACCCTGCCGGCATGGTGACGGAAGCCGTCTATCGTCACACCGGGTTCAGACGTTTCATTGGCGTCTGTAATATCCCTATTGGCATGAAAATGTTTATCCGTGATGTGCTGGCATTGACCGATGAGGACGCACTCTCTATCGATCTGTTCGGTCTTAACCATATGGTCTTTATTAAAGACGTACTGGTGAACGGCGAATCACGTTTTGCAGAGCTGCTGGATGGCGTGGCGTCCGGTCGTCTGACGGCAGGTTCGGTGAAAAATATCTTCGATCTGCCGTTCAGCGAAGGTTTAATTCGCTCTTTGAATCTGCTGCCTTGTTCTTACCTGCTTTACTATTTCAAGCAGAAAGAGATGCTCGCCATCGAAATGGGCGAATACTACAAGGGCGGCGCGCGTGCACAGGTAGTGCAAAAAGTCGAGAAACAGCTCTTTGATTTGTATAAAGATCCTCACCTTGACGTTAAGCCTAAAGAGCTGGAGCAGCGCGGCGGAGCGTACTATTCTGACGCGGCCTGTGAAGTGATCAACGCGATTTTCAATGATAAGCAGGCTGAGCACTATGTGAACGTGCCGCACCACGGTCACATCGATAATATTCCCGCAGACTGGGCCGTAGAGATGACCTGTATCCTGGGTCGCGATGGGGCGAAACCCCATGCGCGCATTACGCATTTCGATGACAAAGTTATGGGGCTTATCCACACCATTAAAGGTTTTGAAGTGGCCGCAAGCCACGCGGCGCTGAGCGGTGAGTTAAACGATGTCCTTCTGGCGCTCAACCTGAGTCCGCTGGTGCATTCAGACCGTGATGCAGAATCACTGGCACGCGAAATGATACTGGCGCATGAAAAATGGCTGCCAAACTTTGCGGCGACCGCTGAGAAGCTTAAACACGAACATCGTTGAGAGGCATCGAGATGGAAAATCTGCTGATCGTGAATGCCGATGATTTTGGTCTGTCGAAAGGGCAAAACTACGGCATTGTTGAAGCCTGTCGCCACGGCGTAGTGACATCCACCACCGCGCTGGTTAACGGTGAAGCCTGCGATCATGCCGCCGCGTTGAGTCGTGACCTGCCGATGCTGGGGGTTGGCATGCACTTTGTGCTGACCCTGGGAATGCCGCTGACGCCGCTGACCGGCCTCACGCGAGACGGACAGCTGGGAAAATGGATCTGGGAGATGGCAGAGCAGGGCGACCTGCCGCTTGAGCAGATTGCCGTGGAGCTGCAGGAGCAGTTCACGCGCTTTACGGATCTTTTTGGCCGTGCGCCGACGCATATCGACAGCCACCACCATGTGCACATGATCCCGGCGATTTTCCCTGTCGTCGCAGACTTTGCCCAGCGTAAAGGCGTAGCGATGCGCGTGGATCGTCAGGAGGTCGCCCGGCAGGGTCTTTCACTCAGTGCAGCGCCCACTACAGAAGGGTATAGCAGTGATTTCTATGGCGAGACGATTGATGAAGCGCTGTTTTTGCAGGTGCTGGATGCCTCCGCAGCTCGCGGGGAAAAATCGTTTGAGATGATGACCCATCCGGCGTTTGTCGATAACACGGTGCGTAAAAGCGCCTACTGCTGGCCGCGTCTGGCGGAACTCGATGTGCTGACATCAGCGTCACTGAAATATGCGATTGCCGAGCGTGGGTACCGTCTGGGAACGTTCAGGGATTTGTAAGAAATGCCGGGTAGCGCAAGGCTACCCGGTCTTTTTTATGCCGGAATTTGCGCGGTTTTACTGCTACGCGACCACACACGGTGGGCGGCAAGCAGGTCGAACAACTCATCCATAAAGGCAGTATCCGCCTTGTCTGCTTCTACAATGCCTTCTTCGCCCTGATCGGCCACTTTCAGCAATGTTTTAAACTGACGTGCGTCACCTGCCAGTGCGATAGGCTTGAGATGCTTATACGCTTCCAGCAGGTAGTACGCCGCGTCCCCGTTGCCGAGCAGGCTATTGATATCACCGCACGGCACGATCACCGCGTCCACCGTCAGGGACGGTGCACCCGCAAAGGTGGCGGCAACAGGCAGTACAGAGCCATCATCAGCAGTCACTTCCCCCATACGGGAATAGAGCAGCTTCGCGTGGACGCCTTTCGTTTTCAGTGCCTGCATAATGCCCAGCAGGTCGCTGGCGCGGGTTTTGTCGTTCAGAAGAATGCCGACGACGCGCCCTTTAATCGAACCGCCAGGCACGGCATACAGGCTGAGAGACGGATCTTTTTTCAGGCCGTTCACATCCTGCGGCGGTGCAGCATGGCGTTGTTCGTCGGTGAGCGTAATCCCCAGATTATCCGCCACGCTTTGCGCGAGCTGAATATCAATACGGGTCAGCTGATCAACGACGCGTTCACGAATATAGGTGCGTACCACTTTGCTCAGCTCAAAGCTGAATCCCCCGATAATGTGTTGCTGTTCAACCGGGGTCTGGCTGTGCCAGAAGAGGCGGGGATGCGCATAGTATTCGCCGAAGGACGGGCTACGCTCGCGGATTTTGTTGCCATCCACCCGCTCCTGATACGACTCAAAGCCGCCGCGTTTTGGCGCAGGGGGCGTTTCGCGAGGCCAGTTATCATTAATGGAGTTCGGCTCGTAGTTGGCCGGGTTGGTGTCGATATCCTGCCGGTGCATGCCGTCGCGCTGGAAGTTATGGTACGGGCAGGTCGGACGGTTAATCGGAATTTCGTGGAAGTTCGGTCCCCCAAGACGGCTAATTTGCGTATCGGTGTAGGAGAACAGGCGGCCCTGCAACAGGGGATCGTTGGTGAAATCCAGGCCGGGAACAATATGCCCGGGGTGGAACGCCACCTGCTCATTTTCGGCAAAGAAGTTATCCGGATTACGGTTGAGCACCATTTTACCAACCAGTTGCACCGGTACCAGCTCTTCCGGGATCAGTTTGGTTGGGTCGAGGAGATCGAAATCGAATTTGAATTCGTCCTCTTCCGGAATCAGCTGGAGTCCCAGTTCATATTCCGGGAAATCACCCGCTTCAATGGATTCCCATAATTCACGGCGATGGAAATCAGGATCGCGTCCGGTCAGCTTCTGGGCTTCATCCCAGACCAGCGAGGCTTTACCGGCGACCGGTTTCCAGTGGAAGCGGACGAACGTGGCTTTGCCCTCGGCATTAATCAGTCGGAAGGTATGGATACCAAACCCTTCCATGGTGCGATAGCTGCGTGGGATACCACGGTCGGACATGGCCCACATCACGTTATGCAGCGTTTCCGGTTGCAGCGAAACATAGTCCCAGAAGGTGTCATGCGCACTCTGCCCCTGCGGAATGGCCCAATGGGGTTCCGGTTTCACTGCATGGACAAAGTCGGGGAATTTATGTGCGTCCTGAATAAAGAACACGGGGGTGTTATTCCCGACGAGGTCGAAGATTCCCTCATCGGTATAAAACTTCGTGGCAAACCCACGAATATCACGGACCGTATCGGCCGAACCGGCGCCACCCTGCACGGTTGAAAATCGCACGAATACCGGGGTGATCTTGTCTGGGTCGGAAAGAAAAGCGGCTTTGGTGATATCGCTCAGGCTTTTATAAGGCTGGAAATAGCCATGCGCGGCGGAACCACGGGCATGGACAATACGTTCAGGAATGCGCTCATGGTCAAAGTGGGTGATTTTTTCACGCAGAATAAAATCTTCCAGCAACGTCGGACCACGGCTGCCAGCGCGCAGGGAGTTTTGGTCATCGGCGATGCGCACGCCCTGATTGGTGGTGAGAGGGAAACCTTCTCCACCTTTGCGGTGCGGCTCAAGGGCGTTCAGTTTCTCGTTGCCCGTATCGGGGGCTTTCAGGCTGCCTGGTGCAGTAGGCTGCTCGCCAGGTGCGGTCGGTTCCGGCTTAGGACGATGGGAACCATCTTCCGGGGCTAATGAGTCCATGCCGGGTTGTGATTCTTCTTTGCCATGAATGGGTGATTGATGTGTCTTATCATTATGCGACATTGCACTCGTCTCCTGTTTGAATGGCTAAAGGACGGCCTTTATTGCGAAAAAGCCTACTAACTATAGAACAATGTCGCCTGATGGCAGGGAAACTGAGAGTTTTCAGAGGCAAAATGGCGCCAGAGCCGGCTTAAGCATGCAAGGCGCAACGTGCAGGAGGGGATTCGGCTATGATAGACTTTGCCCGCTATCAGAATTTGCTTTAGTGAACCGTCGCTTATGAAACCATATCGCCAACAAAACCGTCCCGTTATCAGCTACGTGCCTCGCGTTGAACCTGCTCCGCCCGATCACGCCCTTAAAGTGGATGGTTTTCGCGATGTCTGGCAGTTACGGGGCAAATACGTCGCCTTTGTGCTGGTGGGACACGCCTTCCGTCGTTCTCCGACGTTTAGCCTCCCGGAAGCGGCGCAGCGTTGGGCAGTGCAAATCCGTCAGGATGAAGATATTCAGGAAGAGTAGAAACAAAAAAACCGCCGAAGGCGGTTTTTTTATGGACAGCAATTAACGATGCGCCAGTTCGGCATCGTCATCACTTTCAAGAATCGCTTTATCGGTCTGTTTCAGCCACTGGCTGGTCAACGTACCGGCGGTCATCGAGCCGCTCACGTTCAGTGCCGTACGGCCCATATCGATTAACGGTTCAACGGAGATCAGCAGCGCAACCAGCGTGACCGGCAGGCCCATCGCAGGCAGCACAATCAGCGCGGCAAAGGTCGCACCACCGCCGACACCCGCAACGCCTGCGGAACTCACGGTTACGATACCGACCAGCGTGGCAATCCACACCGGATCCAGCGGGTTAATGCCCACGGTAGGCGCAACCATCACTGCCAGCATCGCCGGGTACAGACCCGCACAACCGTTCTGCCCAATCGTCGCGCCAAAAGAGGCGGAGAAGCTGGCAATGGCTTCCGGTACACCCAGACGGCGGGTCTGGGCTTCAACGTTCAGCGGAATAGAGGCGGCGCTGGAGCGGCTGGTGAAGGCAAACGTCAGCACTGGCCACACTTTGCGGAAGTATTTCAGCGGGCTGACACCGTTCACGCCCAGCAGAATACCGTGCACCACAAAGATGATCGCCAGACCCAGATACGAGGCGATAACAAAGCTACCCAGCTTGATGATGTCCTGCAGGTTTGAACCCGCCACCACTTTGGTCATCAGTGCCAGCACGCCGTATGGCGTCAGTTGCATCACAAGGCGAACCAGCTTCATTACCCAGCTTTGCAGCGTATCAATCGCGGTCAGAACGCGCTGGCCTTTTGGCGCATCGTCTTTCAGCAGCTTAAGGGCAGCGACGCCCAGGAAGGCGGCAAAGATAACCACGCTGATGATTGATGTCGGGCTTGCACCGGTCAGATCGGCAAACGGATTTTTAGGCACGAAAGAGAGCAACAGCTGCGGTACGCTGAGGTCGGCTACTTTGCCTGCGTAGTTGGTCTCAATGGCGGTAAGACGGGCTGTTTCAGCGGTCCCTTGTACCAGACCTTCAGCCGTCAGACCGAACAGGTTCGTGACCAGTACGCCCACCAGTGCTGAAATCAGCGTGGTGAACAGCAGAGTACCAATGGTCAGGAAACTGATTTTGCCCAGCTGAGAGGCGTTATGCAGACGTGCTACCGCACTCAGAATAGAAGCAAACACCAGCGGCATGACGATCATCTGCAAGAGCTGTACATAGCCATTACCGACGATGTTAAACCACTGAATAGAGTCTTTCAGAACTGGATTATCCGCGCCGTAGATCGCCTGCAAGGCCAGACCAAAAACGACACCCATAACCAGGCCAACCAGCACCTTTTTCGCCAGACTCCACTGTTTATGGCGAGTCTGCGCCAACAGCAATAGCAAGACTACGAACACCACGATGTTCGCGATGAGTGGAAAGTTCATCCCCGTTCTCCTGATTTATTATACGACCGGTCTAGTCCGATCTTGTTGGCGCAAGAGTAGCAGAAGTGTGATGTGGCGCTTATATCCAAATGGAATGGATTATTACAAATGGGATTATTTTGTAGGTTTATTGTTCGATCTGGTGATGAATAAAGCGATTGAACTGAAACTGCAGCGTATTGATCATCTGTGAAGACCAGCGAACTGCACCATTTTCGGGCAGCGTTTGCGGCATCCAGACCGCGTACGCGAACAGCGCCATGCATAAGACGCGCTCCAGCTGGTTTCCTTTTTGCGGGGCGAGGAGAGGAAAACGAAAGCGCCACCGGCACGGCCAGAGTAACGGCACGCCTGCTGGCGTCAGCATATCCGCCAGGATGTGGCTCAAATAGCCCAGCACCATACCCTGAATGGCATCAGCCGGAACAATCCAGCTGTCGGGCACTTTTAAATAGAAGAGGGTGAGCAGAGCAAAAACGGCTAACAGACTATGCGTAAACCCCCGATGGCCAAAAGCACGTGCGATAGGTTTCGCGATCCATTTTAATCGTTGCCCCAGAAAAGATTTTGGGTGATCGATATCCGGCAGCAGACAGGTCAGCACAGCAGAAGGGACAATATGCCACCAGTCACCCTGGGCGAGCACAGGGGTGAGCTCAGCGTTTTTGGCAAACACTGCGCAGGCAATTGAAAAAAGCAGGTGGCCTTCCGCCGTCATGATAAAATCCACAAAACTGTCAATTCATACAGTATAGGGTTTTTATACAGTAGGCGGAAGAGGTGACGGTGTAACTCTTTGTCACAAAGTGGCGCTAACGCGCCAGCCAGCCTCCATCAACGGCTAAAGTGTAGCCATTGACGTAGTCTGAGGCAGCGGAGGCCAGGAAAACGACCGGGCCTTGCAAATCGTCTGGCGTTCCCCACCGTTCTGCGGGAATACGCTCAAGAATCGCTTTGCTGCGTTGCTCATCATCGCGCAACGCCTGGGTATTGTCTGTTGCCATGTAACCCGGGGCAATTGCGTTGACGTTAATCCCGTGTTTTGACCATTCATTCGCCAGCAGGCGGGTGATGCCTAATACGCCGCTTTTTGAGGCGGTGTATGACGGCACCCTAATGCCACCCTGGAAGGAGAGCATGGAGGCAATATTGATAATTTTGCCGCCTTCACCCTGGGCAATAAATTGCCGCGCCACGGCCTGAGAGAGGAAAAAGACCGATTTCAGGTTAAGGTTAATTACGTCATCCCAATTTTTTTCTGAGAACGTCAGGGCATCTTCCCGGCGGATAGTCCCCGCGTTATTGACCAGAATATCGACGCGCCCCATTTCAGCCACCGTTTTGGTGACGATATCCTGGATGCAGGCCTGCTGACTTAAGTCCGCCCGTATGGCCATAAAGCGTCGACCCAGCGCGGTGACGCGAGCGGCGGTCTCCTCAGGAATCTTTCGGTTAACGCCCACAATATCGCAACCAGCCTGTGCCAGGCCCAGGGTCATCCCCTGACCGAGTCCCGTGTCGCAGCCGGTGACGATGGCTACTTTACCCGTCAGATTAAAGGCATCCAGTATCATTTCTACCTCAGAAGTAAGGGTTATTGTTATTCTTGAGGTAAGAGTAGAAGGGCGCTGGCAGAAATACAAATTAAAATGAAATGCTGTTTTAAAAATTATACCGCGGTCAAAGTTTCGGGCAAAATCCTTTTGCCCGAGAGCCGGTTTACTGACCGCGCAGGTGATCCGCCGTGAGATCGACAAGCGTGGCGAGCTTAACATCCGCAAGGGCAAAACGAGGATCCTGTTGGCCCTCTTCAGCGGGTACCACGATAGCGCGCATACGAGCCGCTTTAGAAGCGATCATACCGTTTACGGAATCTTCCAGCGCCACACAGGCCAGGGTATCGACGCCCAGCTTAGCGGCGCAGTCCATATAGACCTGCGGATGCGGTTTGCTGTACGGCAGTTTTTCCGCAGAGGCAAGCGCATCGAAGCTCTCACGCAGGTCAAACATGGCGAGAACTTTTTCCAGCATATGCAATGGCGACGCGGACGCCAGACCCACTTTTAACCCCTGCGCTTTGCAGAGCGCAACGGCTTCACGCACGCCTGGCAAAAGCGGGCGAGTCTCTTCCACCAGCGTTATCGCGCGGCTGATAATCCGGTCGGTCACTTCCTGGCGGCTCGGGCCATTCCACGGCTGGTGGGCGTACCATAGCTCAACGACCATATCGATGCGCAGGCCAAGGGTATCAGGAAGCTCGTTACGGCGACGGATATCTACACCAAGGCTTTCCATAACATCCAGTTCAGCACGATCCCAGAGAGGCTCAGAATCGATGAGTAGTCCATCCATATCGAAAATGGCCGCAACAATCTGGCGTGAGGTTGACATAACGATAACTCCTTGTCTGTTGGGTAGAGCAGGTGATAAGTGCTGAGTATGAGAGGCAATTTACCATATCGCTTTTAAAGATCAGGCGAAAATGATGCACTGCGGGTAAACTTAGGCACAAAGAAAGCGTCTTTACGAAGGGGAACTGATGACGTATCAACAAGCTGGACGCATAGCGGTATTAAAACGTATTGCCGGATGGGTCATTTTCATTCCGGCGGTGATTTCTACGCTGATCTCCATCCTGAAGTTTATGTATGAGCACAGTGAAAAACAGGCCGGAATCAACGCGGTTATGCTTGATTTTGCCCATGTGATGATTGAAATGATGCGTTTTAATACGCCGTTCCTGAATGTTTTCTGGTTTAACTCCCCCATGCCAGATTTTCACCAGAAAACGAATGTGCTCTTCTGGGTCATTTACGCCCTGATTTTTGTTGCACTGGCATTGCAGGCATCCGGTGCGCGAATGAGTCGTCAGGCGCGTTTTTTGCGTGAAGGCGTGGAAGATCAGCTCATACTGGAACAGGCTAAAGGGGCGGATGGCCTGACGCGCGAACAGATTGAATCGCGAATCGTTGTCCCGCATCACACCATTTTCCTGCAAATTTTCCCGCTGTATATTTTGCCCGTCCTGATTATCGTCGGGGGATACTTCTTCTTTTCGTTGCTCGGTTTTCTGTAAGGCGCAACACGGGTGGCGCAGGCCACCCGTTTTCACCTGACCCTTTACGCCGCTAAAATCCTGTCTAAGGCGCGCTGGGCGTTCACCAGATGTTCGCCGCCAAATAGGATGGCGCGGTTTAACAGCGTATAAAGCTGGTAAAGAGGCTGGCGCTCGAGGAATCCCGTCGGAAGCGGGGAGATGGACTGATAGCCATCATAAATTTGTGAGGGTTGCTCAGGATGCAAAGGAAGCATGGCAAGGTCGCACTCGCGGTCGCCCCAGTAGCAGGCAGGATCAAAAATGTAGGGTCCGTTTGGCCCCAACGCGCAGTTTTCTGACCATAAATCACCGTGTAATAAAGAGGGTTGGGGCTGATGTGAGGCGAGCCGTTGCTGCACATGCTCCACAATGGCGTCAATATTGCCAAACGCTAACCCTTTTTCGGCGGCCAGTTCAAGCTGCCAGCCGATGCGTTGCTCGGCGAAGAAGGTTGACCACCGACGCTGCCAGGCGTTCGGCTGAGGCGTGGTAGAAAGATCGTTATCAAAGTCGAGGCCAAATTGCGGCTGATCGCTCCACTGATGAAGACGGGCAATTTGCTGGCCTAAAATATACGCATTATGGGCATCCAGCGGACGGGGGGGCAGGTACTCCATCACCAGGAAACTGTAATCACGATCGCTGCCTACTGCCAAAACCTGCGGGACTTGTACCGTTTTGCTGCGTGATAACAACTCCAGCTGATCGGCTTCGGCGGTGAAACCAGGTAACAGTTCTCGCTCATCGCATTTAACGAAGAGGTCGCGTCCTGCGTAGCGTAAATGCCATGCGGCGTGTATTTCTCCGCCTGGCAATTCGTTACGCAGTTCAATTTCACCTTCCCCTATTTGCTCGCTTAAAAGATGACTGATAGCCTGCCACATGATGATTCTCCCATGTTGTCTGCCAGATCATTACGTTAGCGCAGAGTCGCGGTAAAAAGATACGAACTAACGCACACCTGAGCCGTTTGGGTTAAGACAGGGCATTTATTGTTCTTTTTTGCGCCACTCCTCCCACTGAGCGATCTCAATTTCTGCCTCTTTTCCTGTTGCTGCTTTTGTCAGACCTTGCGCGAGCTCTTTCACTTCCTCAGGGCTTAACGCACTGATTAAACCAAAGGTATTGGTGCCGAGATCGTGAATATTGCCGTCGTCATCAGCCATGGTAAGCGAAAAACCGGCTCGGGTAAGATGATTGATCATTTCATTCAGTTCTGTCAGCGAGTCTTCATGAAATTTAACGGTCACTACGTAGCGGGTAATATCACCACTGCTCATTTTTCACCTCGTTGTAATCCTGAAAGTTTTCTTAGCATAGTCGATAGCCAGCGTTTGGCGACTCATTGATACCGTCCCCTGGTGTTCAGGGGACGTGAAGATTATTGACTGGCGAGGTAATCGACAATTTTTTGCGTGTCAGCCAGTGAACACAAGCGCGTACCCTGGTTAATTGTGGCGGCACTCCCGGCGGCGACTCCGTAGCGCGTCATCTCGAGCAGGGAGGCTCCCTGCGCCAGTTTGAGCGTCATAGCGCCGACCATACTGTCCCCCGCGCCGACGGTACTTTGGCTTTTCATCGGGGGTGGAACCACCTGCACGAAACCGGTTTTATCCACCGCCAGCGCCCCTTGAGGACCCAGTGATACAACGACCCGATGGGCTTTACCACTTTGCACCAGCTCTTGCGCTGCGGTGCGAACGTCGTCTGGCTGGCTTAATTCGCGATTCACCAGCGCACTCAACTCTTTCTGGTTCGGTTTCACCAGCTCAAGATTTCCTGGCTCCAGGGCCGCAAGGAGCGCGTCTCCGGAACTATCAACGATACAGCGCAGGCCATTACCCTGGGCACGACGGATAAGCTGGGTTAATTTGGCCGTTTCCACGCCTGGCGGCAGACTGCCGCTGATCACAAGGATGGCGCCGCTTTCAATGGCCAGTACTTTTTCTTCAAGCTGCTGAAACTCTTTTTCACTGAGCCGGGCACCGGGCATAACAAAACGATATTGCTCGCCGCTGGATTTAACATGGACGTGTAAATTTTGACGCGTCCAGTCCTCGGCATTGACGGTTTCCACCGGCACCTTTTCTTCCGTCAGGAGCGACACCAGATGTTCTCCGGTTGCACCACCTGCGGGAAAAATAGCCGTAGCCTTACCGCCAAGATGGGTAATTGCGCGCGCGACATTAATTCCGCCACCGCCCGGCTCAAAAACCGGCGCGCTGCAACGAAGTTTCCCTTCGGGATAAATTTGTGGGGTAAGCGTGGCGCTATCAAGAGAAGGGGAGAGCGTCAGCGTATAAATTTTTACCATCATGACCTCCTTTTAGCTGTAACACCCACAGTCTGGCACCCTTTCGCAGGAAGGGAAAGTAAATAACAGTATGATTTTAAAAATGAATATTTACATTCAGGACCGTTTTTTTAATATGTAATAAAAGAAGATTTAAGATCGTTCTTATTCAAAAAAGGAAAGAAGAAATCATTGCTATGTTATTTGAGCCTTTTTATAATTTGTTACCTTTCGATGGATGCCTTGTCATTGATCCCCAAGAAAGTTTCCGAGACCGTGATGGTCTCTTTTTTTGTTGTACGGACTCTAAATAAATGAAGCTTTTGAAGACAGTACCCGCTGCAATGATGCTGGCGGGTGGCGTGTTTGCCTCGATGTATGCAGCCGCTGACGATACCGTTTTTACTGTCATGGATGACCCTTCCAGTGCAAAAAAACCGTTTGAAGGCAATCTGAACGCAGGCTACCTGGCGCAATCGGGTAACACGAAAAGTTCGTCCCTGACGGCTGATACCACTCTTACGTGGTATGGCAACACCACCGCCTGGTCTCTTTGGGGAAATGCCAGCAACACCTCTTCCAATGATGAGCGTTCTTCTGAAAAATATGCTGTCGGTGGACGTAGCCGTTACAACATGACGGACACTGATTATCTTTTCGGCCAGGCAAGCTGGTTAACCGACCGGTATAACGGCTATCGCCAGCGCGATGTCTTCACGGCGGGTTATGGGCGTCAGTTCCTGAACGGACCGGTGCACAGCTTCCGTTTCGAATTTGGTCCGGGTGTGCGTTATGACGAATACACCGACGGCGAAACGAAAACGCAGCCGTTAGGGTATGCGTCCGGGACGTACGCCTGGCAATTCACTGATAACGCGAAATTTACTCAGGGTGTATCTGTTTTTGGGGCGGATGATACAACGCTGAACTCAGAGACCGCGCTCAACGTGGCAATAAACGAACACTTTGGTTTGAAAGTCGCTTATAACGTGACCTGGAACTCGGCCCCGCCGGAGTCTGCGCCTGAGCATACCGATCGCCGAACCACGATCTCATTAGGTTATAAAATGTAATTTAAGCGGGCCGGTAATTTCCGGCCCGTGTTTCAACTATTAGCTTTTCGTGCTTTTAAATATCAAACGTCGTTTTAAAAAATATATAAAACGCCTTTCTCCATATTCTCTTCACATTCATGTTGTAACGCGTTAATTCAATTTATTTGACACTTTTTGATAAATAAACTGACTAGGCAAAAGTGTGATCCAGATCTACACTGTCAATACAGGCTGATATAAGCCTCAGGTTGTTCTGTAATAATTTCGAAAGAGAAAGATAATTATGAAAAAAATCAAAACTGCTGCAGCAGCAATGGTGCTTTCTGCACTTTCATTCGGTGTCTTTGCTGCTGATACCTTGACCGCACCTGCCAGCGACGCCAGCACTCCTGTCGGTATTACGCATGCCTCCGACGTGGAAGCGGGTTCCAACATTGCACCCGGTTCTCAGTCTACTGGTCAGTCAATGAATGATGCCTTCAACGTACATACTTTAGTCGCGGGTGAATGGTCCTGATAATATCAGGTACGTTCATGGCGAGTGAGAAAACCGGATAATGATGTACCGGTTTTTGCACTCATGAATAAGTCGTAAATTTATATCAGCATTATTCAGTATTTGTATTCCACTTTAACAGGGAACACACATATCTTATCACGCCCAGACGTGCTTACAGGCATGCGTGGTCGGCTTTATCCCCAAATCATCGCAGCCCATCGTAATAACAACAGTGCGCCGCAAATGGCAATAAGCACGACCACCATTTTCCAGTGTTTTTGTGCAAAGCGCTTAGATGGCATAACTCGTTCCCTCATCGTATGAGCGTCGTAGTTTACCAAAAGCGAGTTTGCAGTGTAAGCCGAAGCGGGTCAGAACCAATGAAACTTGTCGGCCAGGATCAAGATCAATCCCGTTGCTGAAAGCAGATTTAAGACAACGACAGTTCTGCTGGATACATTCATATTATACCCCTCTACTGTGTAAGGACCCTGTACAAGATTAGCTCAGCAAAACGGGATTGCGAGCGCCGGACAGCGAAATTTTACACACTCATACGGAAGCATTAGACGCGCCAATGTGATCCGCACGGGGTGCATTTGCCCTTTTGTTAGTGTTACCATTGAGGGGCTTGCCGTAAATCTCCATTAATCTGATTCCGGCGAGTCTCTGATGACGGGCCAATTTGACGATTGTTGGTCAGATGGATTCGTTATCTTTTGTTTAAAAACGATTATTTTCTTTGTATATGCTCTTATGTGTGGGGCATCACTGCAAATAAGGATATAAAATGCCTGTTATTACTCTTCCTGATGGCAGCCAACGCCATTACGACAACGCCGTAAGCCCAATGGATGTTGCCATGGACATTGGTCCAGGCCTGGCGAAAGCCACTATTGCTGGCCGCGTGAATGGCGAGCTGGTTGATGCGTCTGACCTCATTGAAAACGATGCGAAGCTTTCCATCATTACCGCGAAAGATGAAGAAGGCCTTGAGATCATTCGTCACTCCTGTGCGCACCTGCTTGGTCATGCGATTAAGCAACTGTGGCCGCACACCAAAATGGCGATTGGCCCGGTCATCGACAACGGCTTCTATTATGACGTTGATCTCGACCACACGCTGACCCAGGAAGATATCGACGCGCTCGAAAAACGTATGCACGAGCTCGCCGAAACGAACTACGACGTCATCAAGAAAAAAGTCAGCTGGCACGAAGCGCGTGAAACCTTCGTGAAGCGCGGCGAGACCTACAAAGTGTCCATTCTTGATGAGAACATCGCGCATGACGACAAGCCTGGCTTGTATCATCACGAAGAATATGTCGACATGTGCCGTGGTCCGCACGTGCCGAACATGCGTTTCTGTCATCATTTCAAACTGATGAAAATCGCCGGCGCGTACTGGCGTGGTGACAGCAACAATAAAATGTTGCAGCGTATTTATGGTACCGCATGGGCTGACAAAAAAGCCCTGAGCGCCTATCTGGTTCGTCTGGAAGAGGCCGCGAAGCGTGACCACCGTAAAATCGGTAAACAGCTCGACCTGTATCATATGCAGGAAGAGGCGCCAGGTATGGTGTTCTGGCACAACGACGGCTGGACAATCTTCCGTGAACTGGAAACGTTTGTCCGTTCCAAACTGAAAGAGTACCAGTATCAGGAAGTGAAAGGCCCGTTCATGATGGACCGTGTGCTGTGGGAAAAAACCGGCCACTGGGACAACTATAAAGATGCGATGTTCACGACCTCTTCAGAGAACCGTGAATACTGCATTAAACCGATGAACTGCCCAGGACACGTTCAGATCTTTAACCAGGGTCTGAAATCCTACCGCGACCTGCCGCTGCGTATGGCGGAATTCGGTAGCTGTCATCGTAATGAACCGTCAGGTGCCCTGCATGGCCTGATGCGCGTTCGTGGCTTTACACAGGATGATGCCCATATTTTCTGTACGGAAGAGCAGGTGCGTGAAGAAGTTAACGCCTGCATTCGTATGGTCTACGATATGTACAGCACTTTTGGCTTCGAGAAAATCGTGGTCAAGCTCTCAACGCGTCCGGAAAAACGTATCGGTAGCGATGAGACATGGGATCGTGCTGAGGCGGATCTTGCAGTTGCACTGGAAGAGAACGGTATCCCATTTGAGTATCAACTGGGTGAAGGGGCTTTCTACGGTCCGAAAATTGAATTTACATTGTATGACTGTCTCGATCGCGCATGGCAGTGCGGTACGGTACAGCTGGACTTCTCACTCCCGGCACGTTTAAGCGCTTCTTATGTAGGCGAAGACAACGAGCGCCAGGTGCCGGTAATGATTCACCGTGCTATTCTGGGGTCGATTGAACGCTTCATCGGTATTTTAACCGAAGAGTTTGCGGGCTTCTTCCCAACATGGCTTGCACCTGTGCAGGTTGTGGTGATGAATATTACCGATTCTCAGGCCGATTACGTTAAAGAATTGACGCAGAAACTACAAAATGCGGGCATTCGCGTAAAAGCGGACTTGAGAAATGAGAAGATTGGCTTTAAAATCCGTGAGCACACATTACGTCGTGTCCCTTACATGTTGGTCTGCGGTGATAAAGAGGTGGAATCTGGCAAAGTTGCCGTTCGCACCCGCCGTGGTAAAGACTTGGGCAGCCTGGACGTAAATGAAGTGATTGAGAAGCTGCGACTAGAGATTCGCAGCCGCAGTCTTCAACAACTGGAGGTATAAGGTATTAAAGGCGGAAAACGAGTTCAAACGGCGCGCCCGAATCGTATCAACGGCGAAATTCGCGCGCAGGAAGTTCGCTTAACAGGTCTGGAAGGCGAGCAGCTAGGTATTGTGAGTCTGAGAGAAGCTCTGGAAAAAGCAGAAGAGTCCGGAGTAGACTTAGTCGAAATCAGCCCTAACGCCGAGCCGCCAGTTTGTCGTATCATGGATTACGGCAAATTCCTCTATGAAAAGAGCAAGTCTTCTAAGGAACAGAAGAAAAAGCAAAAAGTTATTCAGGTTAAGGAAATTAAATTCCGACCTGGTACCGACGATGGCGATTATCAGGTAAAACTCCGCAGCCTGATACGCTTTCTGGAAGAGGGTGATAAAGCTAAGATCACACTGCGTTTCCGCGGTCGTGAGATGGCTCACCAGCAGATTGGTATGGAAGTGCTTAATCGCGTCCGTGACGATCTGAGTGAACTGGCAGTGGTCGAATCCTTCCCATCGAAGATCGAAGGCCGCCAGATGATCATGGTGCTCGCTCCTAAGAAGAAACAGTAAGGCCTTCAAGTAGCTATTCCTGTGGAGCCTTTGGGCTTCACAGGTTTAGTTCGCCTACGTTTCGTTTATTAACAATGCGAAGTGGAAGTTATTAAAATGCCAAAAATTAAGACCGTACGCGGTGCTGCTAAGCGCTTCAAAAAAACCGGTGGTGGTGGATTTAAGCGTAAGCACGCAAACCTGCGTCATATTCTGACCAAAAAATCTACTAAGCGTAAACGTCACCTGCGTCCAAAAGGCCTCGTGTCTAAAGGCGATCTGGGTCTGGTTATCGCGTGCCTGCCGTACGCATAAGCCGTTAACGTTTAATTCATTTTTTTACTAAGAATATAGATACAGGAGAGCACATATGGCTCGCGTAAAACGTGGTGTAGTTGCCCGTGCACGTCACAAGAAAATTTTGAAACAAGCCAAAGGCTACTACGGTGCGCGTTCTCGCGTATACCGCGTTGCCTTCCAGGCTGTTATCAAAGCTGGTCAGTACGCTTACCGTGACCGTCGTCAACGTAAACGTCAGTTCCGTCAGCTGTGGATTGCGCGTATCAACGCAGCAGCACGTCAGAACGGTATTTCTTACAGCAAATTCATCAACGGCCTGAAAAAAGCCTCTGTTGAAATCGACCGTAAGATCCTGGCTGACATCGCAGTATTCGACAAGTTAGCGTTCACCGCACTTGTTGAAAAAGCGAAAGCAGCACTGGCATAAGCCAGTTGAAAGAGGGAGCATTGCTCCCTCTTTTGTTTTAATGCCGTCAAAAGATTGACTTTTTTCCGTTGAGCCTTTCCAATAAGCATCTACGGTATTGACCACACAAGGTAACGCAAGCATGAATGCTGCTATTTTCCGCTTCTTCTTTTACTTTAGCACCTGATATCAGGAGGCTAGCGCGTGAAAGATGAAACGAAAAACAGCGCCAGAAAGCCTCCTGATGGAGGCTTTTTTTGTTTCTACCGCTTATGAATATAGCCACATAACGAGGAAAACCATGTCACATCTTGCAGAGCTGGTTGCCAGTGCAACAGCCGCCATTAATCAGGCCTCAGATGTTGCCGCGTTAGATAACGTCCGCGTCGAATATCTGGGGAAGAAAGGGCATTTGACCCTTCAAATGACCACCCTGCGTGAGTTACCGGCAGAAGAGCGTCCGGCTGCGGGCGCCATCATTAATGAAGCCAAAGAGCAGGTTCAGCAGGTTCTGAACGCGCGTAAAAACGAACTTGAGAGCGCAGCGTTAAATGCTCGTCTGGCGCAAGAAACTATCGATGTTTCCCTGCCGGGCCGTCGTATTGAGAACGGGGGGCTGCATCCTGTTACCCGCACGATTGACCGTATTGAACAGTTCTTCGGTGAGCTTGGCTTTACCGTGGCGACAGGCCCTGAAATCGAAGATGACTATCATAACTTCGACGCGCTGAATATTCCGGGTCACCACCCGGCACGTGCCGATCACGACACTTTCTGGTTTGATGCGACGCGCCTGTTGCGTACCCAGACCTCCGGTGTGCAGATCCGTACCATGAAAGAACAAGAACCGCCAATCCGCATTATCGCCCCGGGCCGTGTTTATCGTAACGATTACGATCAGACCCACACGCCAATGTTCCACCAGATGGAAGGGCTGATTGTTGATAAAAACATCAGCTTTACCAACCTGAAAGGCACACTGCATGATTTCCTGAATAACTTCTTTGAAGAAGATTTGCAGGTTCGTTTCCGTCCTTCCTACTTCCCGTTTACCGAGCCGTCTGCAGAAGTGGACGTGATGGGTAAAAACGGTAAATGGCTTGAAGTCCTGGGCTGCGGCATGGTGCATCCAAACGTCCTGCGCAATGTGGGTATCGATCCGGAAATCTATTCTGGCTTTGCGTTCGGCATGGGCATGGAACGTCTGACCATGCTGCGTTATGGCGTGACCGATTTGCGCGCATTCTTCGAAAACGATCTGCGTTTCCTCAAACAGTTTAAATAAGGCAGGACAGAACAATGAAATTCAGTGAACTGTGGTTACGCGAATGGGTCAATACCACGCTCGACAGCGAAGCGCTGTCAAATCAAATCACCATGGCGGGTCTGGAAGTTGACGGCGTAGAGCCGGTTGCGGGCGCCTTTCATGGCGTGGTCGTGGGTGAAGTGGTGGAGTGCGGTCAGCACCCTAACGCGGACAAACTGCGGGTAACGAAAATTAACGTCGGTGGTGAGCGCCTGCTCGACATCGTTTGCGGTGCGCCAAACTGCCGTCAGGGTCTGAAAGTGGCCGTTGCCACCATCGGCGCGGTATTGCCAGGCGATTTCAAAATCAAAGCAGCGAAACTGCGCGGCGAGCCGTCCGAAGGCATGCTGTGTTCGTTCTCTGAGCTGGGTATTTCCGACGATCATAACGGCATCATCGAGCTGCCAGCCGATGCGCCGATTGGTACTGATATCCGCGAGTATCTGAAGCTGGATGACAATACTATCGAGATCAGCGTTACGCCAAACCGTGCCGACTGCCTGAGTCTGCTGGGTGTGGCGCGCGATGTGGCAGTACTGAATCAGACCGAGCTGAAAGCGCCTGAAATCGCACCTGTAGCGGCCACTGTCGATGATATCTTACCTATTCAGGTTGACGCCGTGGATGCCTGCCCGCGCTACCTGGGCCGTGTGGTGAAAGGAATCAACGTAAAAGCCCCGACGCCGCTGTGGATGAAAGAGAAACTGCGTCGCTGCGGCATTCGCTCAATTGATGCGGTCGTTGACGTCACCAACTATGTGCTGCTCGAACTGGGCCAGCCTATGCATGCTTTCGATAAAGATCGTATCGAGGGTGGAATCGTAGTGCGTATGGCGAAAGAGGGGGAAACCCTGGTTCTGTTGGACGGCAGCGAAGCAAAACTCAATGCGGACACGCTGGTTATCGCTGACCACAGCAAAGCGCTGGCAATGGGCGGTATCTTCGGCGGTGAACATTCTGGTGTGAACGATGATACCCAGAACGTCCTGCTTGAGTGCGCCTTCTTTAGCCCGCTCTCTATCACTGGTCGTGCACGTCGTCACGGTCTGCACACGGATGCCTCTCATCGCTATGAGCGTGGCGTTGATCCTGAGCTGCAGTACAAAGCCATGGAACGCGCGACGCGTCTGCTGATCGATATCTGTGGCGGTGAAGCCGGTCCGGTGATTGATGTTACCCATGAAGCCACGCTGCCGAAACGCGCCACCATCACGCTGCGCCGCAGCAAGCTGGATCGTCTGATCGGCCATCACATTGCTGATGCGCAGGTGGGGGATATTCTGCGTCGTCTGGGCTGTGAAGTCACAGAAGGCCAGGACGAATGGAAAGCGGTCGCGCCGGGCTGGCGTTTCGATATGGAGATCGAAGAGGACCTGGTGGAAGAAGTTGCCCGTATTTACGGTTACAACAATATTCCTGATGAGCCTGTGCAAGCAGGTCTGGTCATGGGTTCCCACCGCGAAGCCGATCTGTCCCTCAAGCGTGTGAAAACCATGCTGAATGACAAAGGTTATCAGGAAGTGATCACCTACAGCTTTGTTGATCCGAAGCTGCAGCAGTTGATCCATCCGGGCGATGAAGCGCTGCTCCTGCCCAACCCTATCTCCAGTGAAATGTCCGCGATGCGTCTTTCCCTGTGGACCGGTCTGCTTGGGACCATCGTTTACAACCAGAACCGCCAGCAGAACCGCGTGCGTATTTTTGAATCGGGTCTGCGCTTTGTACCGGATACGCAGGCAAATCTGGGCATCCGTCAGGATCTTATGCTGGCGGGCGCTATTTGTGGCAACCGTTACGAAGAACACTGGGATCTGACAAAAAACAGCGTCGATTATTACGATCTGAAAGGCGATCTGGAGTCCGTTCTCGAACTGACCGGTAAATTATCTGAAATTGAATTCCGTGCAGAAGCGATCCCGGCCCTGCATCCGGGCCAGTCTGCCGCAATTTATTTAGACAGGGTACGCGTTGGTTTCATTGGGGTTGTTCACCCGGAACTGGAACGTAAACTGGATCTGAATGGCCGTACGATGGTGTTTGAGCTGGAGTGGAACAAGGTCGCAGACCGCGTCATTCCTCAGGCTCAGGACGTTTCTCGCTTCCCGGCAAACCGTCGCGATATCGCGGTTGTCGTGGCTGAAAATGTGCCTGCTGCTGATATTTTGGCCGAGTGTAAGAAAGTTGGCGTAAATCAGGTAGTTGGCGTAAACTTATTTGACGTGTACCGCGGCAAGGGCGTAGCAGAAGGTTCTAAGAGTCTTGCTATTAGCCTTATCCTTCAGGATACCAGCCGTACACTCGAAGAAGACGAGATTGCCGCTACTGTTGCCAGATGTGTAGAGGCATTAAAAGAGCGATTCCAGGCATCATTGAGGGATTGAACCTATGGCGCTTACAAAAGCTGAAATGTCAGAATATCTGTTTGATAAGCTTGGGCTTAGCAAACGGGATGCCAAAGAGCTGGTCGAGTTGTTTTTCGAAGAGATCCGTCGTGCTCTTGAAAACGGTGAGCAGGTAAAACTCTCCGGTTTTGGCAATTTTGATTTGCGAGACAAAAACCAACGTCCGGGTCGTAACCCGAAGACGGGGGAAGATATTCCCATTACAGCTCGCCGCGTGGTGACCTTCAGACCCGGACAGAAGTTAAAAAGCCGTGTCGAAAACGCAACGCCCAAAGCAGAGTAATAGAACCAACTAAAAAGGCCGCCGTTGCGGCCTTTTTTCTTTGCTCTTCTGAAATCCCACCGTAAAATCAAACACATTCTTCAGATGAATAGCTAACCCATGCGTGATTTTTCCCGTCAACAATACCGTTCTGACCTGCGCTGGATGTGGGTGCTTCTCTTCTCATTGCTGGCTGCGATTACCGTTAGCCTGTGTGCGGGTGAGCAGTGGATTTGGCCTTCGCGCTGGCTCAGCGACGAGGGCAACCTCTTTATCTGGCAAATTCGTCTTCCGCGCACCCTTGCCGTGGTGCTGGTTGGTGCTGCTCTGGCCCTGTGTGGCACGGTGATGCAGGCGCTGTTTGAAAATCCGCTGGCGGAGCCGGGCCTGTTAGGCGTTTCCAATGGCGCGGGTGTGGGTCTTATCGCCGCAGTCATGCTCGGGGGCGGCACATTGTCAGGCTGGAGTATCAGTCTCAGTGCCATCCTTGGCGCATTGCTGGTCACCGTTATTCTGCTGCGCTTCGCCCGACGCCATCTTTCTACCAGTCGCCTGTTACTGGCGGGCGTGGCGCTGGGGATCATTTGCAGTGCGGTGATGACCTGGGCGGTCTATTTTTCCACCTCACTCGATCTGCGTCAGCTCATGTACTGGATGATGGGCGGCTTTGGCGGAGTGGACTGGGGGCAGGGCTGGCTGATGCTATTACTGGTTCCGGTCATACTCTGGACCTGCTTGCAGTCGTCTCCCCTTAATATGCTCGCCCTGGGCGAGACCTCAGCACGCCAGCTCGGCTTGTCGCTCGGTCTGTGGCGCAACGTGCTGGTTATCACGACAGGCTGGATGGTGGGCATTAGCGTCGCGCTGGCAGGCGCCATTGGCTTTATAGGTCTTGTCATCCCGCATATGCTCCGGTTGTGCGGCATCACCGACCACCGTACCTTACTGCCTGCTTCAGCGGCGGCAGGGGCCAGCACCTTACTGATAGCCGATATCGTTGCCAGGCTGGCGCTTACGGCCGCCGAGTTGCCGATTGGCGTTGTGACGGCAACGTTAGGCGCTCCGGTCTTCATCTGGCTGCTTTTAAAAGCGAACAAATAAGCTCGTTCGCTTTTAACTTCTTCTATAAACGCGTGTCTGATCCCAGTGACTGCTTAAGCTTAAGCTTAAGCTTAAGTTGAAAGGCAAAACGCATCCGAATTTCGACGAATGAAACCTGATAGTGAGAAACGCATAAATTAAGAGTTTTCTGACGGAGCGGTAAAATTGGCACACTACATTATTAATCCGTAGCAATCCGTTCATGAAATGCATCACCTCCTTAAATCACATGAAAATTAAAGAGTTATGCCGTTTTTAAAAGATATATTCTTTATAGGGTGTAACGTTATTTTTCGTCTCTGTAAGTGTTTTATTTTGCCCTGATAAAGCGTTATTAATGACAGAACGAACCCTGCCTGTTTGACTCCTGGTTAATGCCCGCTAGAATTAATTGCGTATTACGTTTGCAATATATTTATTAATAATTTTATTTTTACACGATTATATATGTGTAAATAAATGTGAGGGCTTCCAATGAATATGAAAACGATTGAGGATGTGTTTATTCACCTTCTTTCAGACACCTACAGCGCAGAAAAACAATTAACGCGTGCGCTTAAAAAATTAGCGCGTGAAGCCTCAAGTGAGACGCTGAGTGCGGCCTTTACGCATCACCTGGAAGAAACCCAGGGACAAATCGAGCGTCTGGATCAGATCGTTGAGCGTGAATCCTCGGTGAAAATTAAACGCATGAAATGTATCGCCATGGAAGGGTTAATCGAGGAAGCGAATGAAGTTATTGAAAGTACTGAAAAAGATACCGTTCGCGATGCAGCATTAATCGCCGCTGCGCAAAAGGTAGAGCATTATGAAATTGCCAGCTACGGCACGCTGGTCACCCTTGCGGAACAGTTGGGTTTGAAACACGCGGTTAAGCTTTTATCCGCGACGCTGGAAGAAGAGAAAGCGACTGATACCAAACTCACTGATTTGGCGATCAGTAATATCAATCCGAAAACGCAGGCCAAATAATATAACCACAGGATGGAAAATATGAATCACGTAGAACATTATCATGACTGGCTACGCGATGCTCATGCAATGGAAAAGCAAGCCGAATCCATGCTTGAATCGATGGTCAGCCGTATAGATCACTATCCGGACCTTCGCGCCCGCATTGAACAGCACGTTACAGAAACTAAGGGGCAAATTACGCTTCTTGAAGAGATTCTGGACAGAAATAATATCTCCCGCTCTGTGCTCAAAGATTCTGTGAGCAAAATGGCGGCCTTCGGGCAATCCATGGGAGGGATGTTTGCTTCCGATGAAATTGTGAAGGGTGCAATTAGCGGCTATGTCTTCGAGCAATTTGAAATAGCCTGTTATACCTCCCTCGTGGCCGCCGCAAAAAAAGCGGGTGATACCGCCTCTGTTCCAACCCTTGAGTCTATTCTGGCGCAAGAACACGCCATGGCAGACTGGCTGATTCGCCATATTCCTGATACGACAGAACAATTTCTGCTGCGCTCGGATGAGCCAGGCATTGAAGCTAAAAAATAAAATAAGAGAGGCAGAGCATGTTTAAACACGTCAAACAACTTCAATATACCGTCCGCGTTGCGGCGCCTAATCCAGGGTTAGCGAATCTTCTGCTTGAGCAATTTGGTGGCCCGCAGGGTGAGCTGGCTGCGGCTTGCCGTTACTTCACGCAGGGGCTAGGGGATGATGATCCAGGCCGAAAAGACATGCTGCTGGATATCGCGACCGAAGAGTTAAGCCACCTGGAAATTATTGGCACCCTGGTCGGGATGCTCAATAAAGGCGCGAAAGGCGAACTGGCCGAAGGCACCGAAAATGAAGCTGAGTTATATCGTTCTATGACGGCCAACGGCAATGACAGCCACATCACCTCTTTGCTGTATGGGGGCGGGCCGGCGCTCACAAACTCAGCGGGTGTTCCATGGACTGCAGCCTACGTCGATACCATCGGGGAACCTACTGCAGATTTGCGCTCCAACATTGCCGCGGAAGCGCGTGCAAAAATCATCTACGAGCGGTTGATTAACGTAACCGACGATCCGGGCGTGAAGGATGCGCTGGCATTTTTAATGACCCGTGAGGCAGCCCACCAGATGTCGTTTGAAAAGGCGCTGCAGTCAATCCGTAATAATTTCCCGCCGGGTAAACTGCCACCGGTAGAGGAATACACCAACAAGTATTACAACATGTCCCAGGGCGGAGAAGTCCGCGGCAGCTGGAACAGCGATAAGCACTTCGAGTATGTCGAGGATCCGCAACCCGCAGTAGATGGCGGTGATGGTCTGGCAGACGTGAAGCTAAGTTCGACACAAAAAACGCTTCTTAAGGCGATGGCCAAAAGAACGCAGTCGGACCCAGCCACTGACTCCTTAACCGGTGCTGAACTGGGCATGGGTAAGAAGAAAGTGTAATCCTCAATGGGAGTGCCCCGGACGGGGCACTCCAGGCCTGTCACTCAGCCATTCCTTCGTTTCGCCTCTCTTTCACATTTCACATCCCTTGATGTCCACTGTCCGGGCGCCATGTGCGAACGTGGGGTGCATTGCATCTGGCCACTCCGTTACCGGAAACAATGAACCTGCTGATTTTATGATAAATTATCCTTTGTCAGGATAGCTGGTCATTTATCGTGTTATCTGGCTACTATTAAAGGCCGGGCATAAAGATCCGTACAACTGAAAGACACACTAAGGGGAAGCTATGCAGGACGATATTCTCAACACCGACGTCACCACCATTGATGGCGAAAAGACCACCCTCGAAAGCTACAAAGGCAAAGTACTGCTGGTGGTGAATGTGGCCTCCAAATGCGGCCTGACGCCGCAATATGAGCAACTGGAAAATATCCATAAAGCCTGGGAAAAAGACGGCTTTACCGTACTGGGTTTCCCGTGCAATCAGTTCCTGGGCCAGGAGCCGGGCTCAGAAGACGAAATCAAAACCTTCTGCAGCACAACCTATGGCGTCACTTTCCCGATGTTCAGCAAGATCGACGTCAATGGTGAAAACCGCCATCCGCTTTATGCAAAGCTGGTGGCTGCCGCGCCGACTGCCGTTGCGCCTGAAGCCAGTGGATTCTACGAACGTATGGCCAGCAAAGGCCGCGCACCTCTGTACCCGGACGACATTCTGTGGAATTTCGAAAAATTCCTTATTGGACGTGACGGACAAGTCGTTCAGCGCTTTTCGCCTGATATGACGCCAGAAGATCCTATTCTGATGGAGTCCATCAAACTGGCGCTGGCGAAATCCTGACATGCTGATGCAGTTGAGCGGCGTGGCTGAGCAAGGCCGGCTGGAACCGATCACTGCGGCGATCGGTGCCGGAGAGATGGTTCATCTGGTCGGTCCTAACGGTGCCGGTAAAAGCACGCTACTGGCGCGTATGGCCGGGCTGACATCAGGGCAGGGCGATATCGTCCTGCAGGATAAATCGTTGAGCGAGTGGACGCCTGCGGCGCTGGCGCATCGACGAAGCTATCTGATTCAGCAACAAACCCCGCCTTTCGCGATGCCGGTCTGGCATTATCTGAAGCTGCATCAGCACTCCCGCGTTGAGGCAACCGCCTTTGACCTTGTCGTTTCGGCGCTTGGTCTGGAGGATAAACTGGCGCGTCATGCAAATCAGCTGTCAGGCGGGGAGTGGCAGCGTGTCAGACTGGCCGCCGTGATGCTGCAAATCCATCCCGACGATAATCCCGATGGCTGTCTGCTGTTGCTGGATGAGCCCATGACCGGTCTGGATGTCGCCCAGCAGGCTGCGCTGGACAAACAGCTTAACGCACTTTGCCGGGCGGGCATTGCGATTGTCATGAGCAGTCACGATCTAAACCATACTCTGCGTCACGCGCATAAAGTCTGGCTACTGGCCGGGGGAAAGCTCCTTGCAAGCGGCCCACGTGATGCCGTTTTAACGCCGCCTCATCTGGCCCGTGCGTATGGCATGCCTTTCCGGCGGCTGGACATTGAAGGCCACAGAATGCTGATTTCAACGGCTCAGGAATAACCGCTTCTTGCAACGCAGCGTAATCACAGGCTAAATTACAGAAAGGACATAAAACGCAGAGGATTCGTCTGAAAATGCGATTCTGGTTTTTACTGGCAAGCGTGCTAATTCTTGCAGGATGCAGCAGCCATCGGGCACCCCCTCCAAATCCGCGCTTATCGGATTCGATTACGGTTATCGCGAGTTTGAACGATCAGCTTTCAACCTGGCGTGGTGCCCCCTATCGTTATGGTGGAATGAGTCGTCGCGGCGTTGACTGCTCGGGATTTGTCCTGCTGACGTTCCGCGATAAATTTGATCTGAAACTTCCGCGTGATACCCGCAATCAGGCCGAAATCGGCACAGAAATCGACAAAGACGATCTCTTGCCGGGCGATCTGGTGTTCTTTAAAACGGGGTCCGGTGAGAGCGGTCTTCATGTGGGCATTTACGATACGGATAATCAATTTATTCATGCCTCAACCAGCCGGGGTGTGATGCGTTCTTCGCTTGATAATGTCTACTGGCGTAAAAATTTCTGGCAGGCCCGACGTATATAGTCGTTTCACGCCGCAGAATGCCTGGCGCGTTCGGCCTACCCGTTGCGCCAGCTTTTCAGAATCAGACTAAAGTTAAATTAGTTTCTAATTAATTATCATTAAACCCTCGTTTAGCTAAAACTGGCTATTATCAATCATCCAGGATAAAATTATTTTAGATTGAAGGAAAAATCTGAAATTTAAAAAGGAAAGAATGAAATTAATCTTATTAGAATCAATAAAGTTGAATTCTTTCAGCAATGACTCCAGGATGATTGTTTTCATCTTTCATGCGGGCCGGGCGCGATGATAGTCACCCTGAATAGTCCATACCAGTCAGAACTTTTATTACTCCCTGCCAGAAATGGTGCAGGTGAACTTAAGGGTCTGGAAATTACAGCACACTTCGTTGAGGTCGGCTCTGATGTGCGCATTCCGACAGAGCTGATTGTCCCGCATCTTACCCCTGATGACGAACTGGCATTGTTTCAGGATCAGTTGCTCATGCTGGAAACCTGTAAACTATTTTTTATTCAGCACAATCTTCATGCCTGGATAAATATTACTCCGGCCATTGTTGATTTTCTTTTAACAGACGGGAATGCCTTTTCGATATTCGAACGTTATCCTTTTCTTGAGTTAACGGTTAATGAGAAGTATCCCGGCTTGAATAATGGTAAAGACGATCCCCTGCTCGCGAGAATGGCAATCCATTTCCCGCTGGTGCTGGCTGATTTTGGTGTCGGAGTCATCACCACTAAACCCATTTTTGATGGGTTATTCAGACGAATAGCGCTGGACAAAGGCTTTATCCAGCAACGCGCCGGCAGTGCATCCTTCGAGCCCTTTATGCGGGCCATTCTTTCGCAAATTTCACCGTACTGTCAGGCGGTGATGGTCGCCGGTATTGATGACCACGCGTTACTTCAACGCGTCCTGCCGTTTAATTTCAGCGCAATGCAGGGAAGCCTGTGGCCAGCGGTCGCGGCGGAGCACGTCACCGCTTTGGTTCAGGGATAACCCTGCTTATCCCCCGTGTTTAACTGCCAATAAACCCTCTACACTAATGACAGGAGGACCTATGACCCTGTCTTTTACTGCTCGCTGGCATGACCAATTGCCTGGTTTTTACACCGCCCTGAAACCGACTCCGTTAGAGAATGCCCGTCTCATCTGGCATAACGAGAGCCTGGCGAATGAACTGGGCGTTCCCTCTTCGTTATTCCAGCCTGCCGAAGGGGCAGGTGTCTGGGGCGGTGAGACGCTGCTGCCCGGTATGCAACCGCTCGCGCAGGTCTACAGCGGACATCAGTTTGGTGTCTGGGCAGGCCAGCTTGGCGATGGCCGGGGAATCTTACTCGGTGAACAACCGCTCCCTGATGGCCGCTCGGTAGACTGGCACCTGAAAGGGGCGGGGCTGACGCCTTATTCACGTATGGGCGATGGCCGTGCGGTGCTGCGCTCGACGATTCGCGAAGCGCTGGCTTCAGAGGCCATGCATGCGCTGGGCGTGCCAACGACCCGCGCCTTATCTATCGTGACCAGCGATACTCAGGTCGCGCGTGAAACCTATGAACAAGGTGCGATGCTCATGCGCATCGCACAAAGTCACGTGCGTTTCGGTCACTTTGAGCATTTTTATTATCGTCGCGAACCGGAAAAAGTCCGCCAACTGGCAGACTATGTGATTCAGCATCACTGGCCTCAGTTTAACGATGATGCGGATAAATACGTTTTGTGGTTCCGCGATGTCGTGGCGCGAACCGCGTCACTGATGGCCTGCTGGCAAACCGTGGGATTTGCGCACGGCGTGATGAACACGGACAACATGTCGATCCTTGGCCTGACGTTTGACTATGGTCCTTACGGTTTCCTTGATGATTATCAGCCGGGTTATATCTGTAACCATTCAGATTACCAGGGGCGCTACAGCTTCGAAAACCAACCCTCTGTCGGCCTGTGGAATTTGCAGCGTCTGGCACAGTCACTTTCGCCGTTTATCGATGTAGAGGCGCTGAATGACGCGCTGGATCATTATCAGGAGGTTCTGCTCCAGCAGTTCGGCAAGCTGATGCGGCGTAAGCTTGGCATGATCACCCAGGAGAAAGGGGATAACGAGATCCTGAACGGGCTTTTTGCGTTGATGGCGCGGGAAGGCAGCGACTATACGCGCACGTTCCGTCTGTTAGGTCAGACAGAACAGCACAGTGCTGCCTCACCGCTGCGTGACGAATTCATCGACAGAGCTGCCTTCGACAGCTGGTTTGCTATTTATCGTGCACGCCTGCAGCACGACAATATCGACGATGCAGCGCGTCAACAGCAGATGAATGGGGTCAATCCTGCCCTGGTATTACGCAACTGGCTGGCGCAGCGGGCGATTGAACAGGCGGAGAAGGGCGATTATGCCGAGCTGCACCGGTTACATCAGGCGCTCACGACACCCTTTGCGGACAGAGAAGATGAGTATGTCAGCCGCCCACCGGACTGGGGTAAGCGGCTGGAGGTGAGTTGCTCAAGCTAAGGTGCGAGGAAGATCTGTGGCTTCCCGCCTGAAGGATGCAGACCGACATGGACCTCGGCACCGTACCAGCGTGCCAGGTCCCCGGCCTGCAAAACCGCTTCCGGGGCGCCCTGAGAAACCATTTTACCGTCGTGCAGCAGGATAATTCTGTCGGCCCACAGTGCCGCGAGGTTAAGATCGTGAAGCACCACGCAGACGTGAAGATGCCCTTTATCGGTGAGGGATTTCAGCAGGCGCAGCAGATGCTGCTGGTGGAAGAGATCCAGCGCCGAGGTGGGTTCATCCAGAAATAACCAGCCGCGCGGACTATCGTTCTGCCACAGCTGCGCCAGCGCGCGGGCCAGTTGAACACGCTGCTGTTCGCCACCGGACAGGGCGGCATAACGGCGACCCGCCAGCGGCAGGCAGCCTGTTACCGACATAACCTGATGAACGATCGCCGACTCTGGACAACCGGTCCAGGGCGCACGCCCCATACCGATAACCGATTCGACCGGCCAGTCAAAACCCAGCTGCGTATTCTGGCGCATGACCGCGCGATGGCGCGAGAGCGTCTGCGTCGGCCATTTTTCCAGTGATTTGCCACCCAGCGCGCAGCGCCCGGTTGTAGGTCGCAAAAAACCGGTTAACAGGCGCAACAGCGTCGATTTACCCGCCCCATTTGGCCCAATCAACGCCACCAGTTCACCGGGTGAAAGGGTAAGGGATATGTCCTGAATAATCGCTCTGTTTGCTATGTGATAGCTCAGCCCTTCGGCGATGAAACGTTCAGCCATGTTGACCTTCCCGACGAAAAATAAGCCACAGGAACCACGGTGCGCCCAGCAGGCTGGTCAGCAGACCGACCGGCATTTCGGCCGGGGCTACCAGCGTGCGCGCAACGGTGTCAGCTACCAGCAACAGCAGTGCGCCTGCCAGGACAGAGCCCGGTACAACCGCCCGATGATCCGATCCCAGCCACATCCGCATCAGATGCGGCACCACCAGCCCGATAAAGCCAATTACGCCGCTCACCGCCACCGCAGCGGCGACAAGCAGGGCGCTGCATACCAGCAAGATACGCTGGACGTTTTTGACGTCCACGCCAAGGTAGTGCGCCTCCTCTTCGCCAAGCTGGAGCAGATTCAGCGTTGCGGCCAGGCGCCAGACGATCAGGACCGTCGGGATCATTATTGAGGTGACCGCCAGCAGTGTCGACCACTGGGCCTGTCCCAGGCTGCCCATACCCCATAAAGAGAGTTGTCGCAGCTGCGTATCGTTACTGACCCAGGAGAGAACGCCCGTGGCCGCGCCACAGAGGGCATTGATGGCAATCCCCACCAGCAACAGGCGCGACAGCGAACTGTCGCGCTGTTGACTGAGAACAAAGATCACGCCCGTCGCCGCCAGCGCACCCAGGAATGCCGCCAGCATAGGGGCGTACAGCATGAACAGGGGCGGTAACGACAGGGGGAGCACCACCCAGAGGGCAACCGCGCAGGCGGCACCGCTGCTGATACCGAGCAATCCCGGATCGGCAAGCGGGTTACGAAATAGCCCCTGCATCACGCAGCCTGCCAGCGCCAGCGACCCGCCGATAACTAATGCCAGTAACACGCGGGGCAGTCGGATGGTCAGCCAGATCTGGCGAAGCGCATCGTCTTCCTGACGCCAGAGCAGATCCACCGGCAGGCGCAATGCGCCAAACCCGGTGGCCAACAGCGTCAGGCTGGCCAGCAGTAATCCCAGCAACCATAACGAGCAGGTGACGCGTCGTGACATCAGGGGATCTGCTCCGCTTTAGTGCGAAGCTGCTGGATAGCCTGCGGAGTGCGGATGCTGAATCCCAGCAGCGCCATATCGTCAATCAGCAGCACCTGTTTATGTCGTCCCGCTGGCGTGTGCGCCAGGCCGGGCAATCGCCATAGCGACGCTTCACCGCCCATCGCCGCCACGCCCTCTTTTGATATCACCACCAGGTCTGGCTGGCTGGCGATCACCCCTTCCTGGGAAAGCGGTTGATAGCGAGAAAACCCCTGCATCGCATTGCGTAACCCGGCAGCCGTTATCGCGTTGTCCGCTGCGGTATCTTGTCCGGCAGCCATGGCGTTCATTCCGCCATGGCTCAGGATGAACAGCACGCGCTTATCGAGAGGTGAGGAGGGTAAGGCTGCGAGCTGGTCACGCAGCGTGCTACGTAAGGCTTCCCCCTGCTCAACACGGTGCGTGGCCTCGGCTATCACGCGGATTTTCTCGTCAATGGCGGCAAGGTCAGTTTTACCCGGCACCGTGACCACCCGAACGTGGCTCTGCTCAACCTGCTGCAACGCCAGAGAAGGTTGCGCCTGGGTGCTTGCCAGCACCAGGGTGGGACGCATCGCCAGGATCCCTTCCGCATTCAACTGGCGCAAATAGCCGACATCGGGCAAGGCGTTGACAGCCTCAGGCCATTGGCTGGTGCTGTCCCGGGCCACCAGTGCACCCTCAGCGTTCAGCGCATAGATGATCTCTGTCACATCCCCGCCAAGCACCACCATTCTTTCCTGGGGCGCGGCAAACGCTATCAGGGGAAAAGCGGCTATCAGCGCAAGTACTCTCCTCATGCGGCAATCCCTTTCGCGGTCAACGCGTCAATCTGGCTGCGCCATTGCGCCTGTTCTGGCTCACCCTCGCTGCGCTGACCGTAAATCTGGGCAATCTGCGTCCCATCGGCAGCAAAGAGTTCCAGGCTGGTGACGTGTCCGTCCGCCGTGGGCTTGCGGGTGACCCAGCTTTCTGCAATCGCCTCTTCCAGAAGATGCAGCGTAAACGTCGGGTTGAACACGTTAAGCCAGCCTTTCATGGGTACCCATTTTTCCACGATGCCTGTGAATATCTGCACACAGCCGCGATTGCCGACAAAGATCATGATCTCGTTGCGATCCTGGCTCGCGCGGGTCAGCAACTGCGCCAGCGCATGGTTGTCCACTTTGCAGGCCAGATCGTCCCCGACCAGACGGAAGGCTTGCTGACGGCTCAGATTGTGTCGCGCTAATAAACGAAAGAACTGGTGAACGTCGGTCATCGCGCGCCATTCCGCCTCCACTTGTGACGCATCCGCGCGCTGGGTGAGGGCCTGCTGTTCAGCGGCCTGCAGCGTCAGCGGCGCGTTCTCAGCAATGATAAAGCGTGACAGTACATCGCCCCACGCGGCGATATCGGTATTGTCAGTGGTATAGACTTTCAGCAGAGCATCGCCCTGATGGTCAAAAAACTGAATGCTCTGCCGTTCGCCGCGGGCGGTCGCTTCGCAGAGGTGGAACACGCTCGCCCACTGATTCAGGAACAGACGCAGATCCAGCGCTCGCGGGTTCAGCACCAGCCCGGCATGTCCGCTGAGATGCTGATGTGTAAACGCTCCGAGCTGTTCATGCACGGCATATTCATTACGGCAAATGCATTTGGTTTCACCGACCTTTTCCAGCGCACCGAGGATGTCACGGATTTCGCCGCGCAGACGCCAGGCGTCGTGGCCCACGCGGGCACAGGTGAGCTCCGCTTCACTGATATTGAGTAGACGGGCGATATCGCGCGCGTATTTCCCGGGGTTTTCTTCTTTTAGCGCAAGCCAGCGTGTGTAGTAATTCATTCTATTTTCCTTACGAATTCATGCGCCCCGGCGAGCCGGGGCAAGGGGTTACCACTGGTAACTGACAAAAATCTTAGCGTTACGGCCATCCTGCGGAATGCCCTGCGGCGACCAGTACGTTTTATCAAAGGCGTTCCCCAGAACGAGGGTGGTGGTCATGCCTTTGAGCTGCTGCTGCCCCTGATAGCTGACGTAAAAATCATTCACCGCGTAGCCCGGTTGTTTACTGTAGCTACTGCTGACATGCGTAGAGCGATCGACGAAGGTGCCTATCCAGCCGACGGAGACGCCGCTGTGCGCCACCGGAATATCCAGCTTGCTGCTGACGGTGTCGGGGTTAATGCTGGAGATGTACTCACCCGTATCAGTGTCTTTCCCCCGGGTGCGGTTATAGGCCATATCCAGGCTGAACAGACTGGCGGAATATTTTGCCATGACGTCCCAGCCCCAAATTTTGGCATTGGGTACGTTATAGGACATGGTAGTCGCTGCCGCAAAATCGACGGTCGTGGAGATATAGTCTTTGGCGTGGGTATCGAAGTAGCTGGCTTTGAATTCCAGCGCATCGTTTGCCAGCATCAGGTCGTCAAACCGCAAACCAAAGCCGTACTCCTGCGTTTCGTTGGTTTCCGGGCGCAGATTCGGGTTGGGCACCCAGTAGTTTGTATAGAAGCTGCCGATAGAGAAATGCTTTTCGTCGTTATACATTTCCCCCATCGTCGGGGCGCGGAACGCCTGGGCGTAAGAGCCAAACAGCATCAGCCAGTCGGTTGGACTGACGGTTAAGCCGGCGCGGGAAGACCACTTGTCCGCATCCACATCATCGTAACCATCACTGCTGCCGCGATAGCTGTCATACCGCGTGCCGCCTGACAGGGTCACCGGCAGGTCGCGCAGGGTGATTTCATCCTGCAGCCAGCCGGAGCTGAAATCAATGCTGGCCTCCGGGAAGCCCGTGGCCCGTCCGCCTGGCTTTTGCTCCTGGCGATAGTACTCTCCGCCATAGGTCAGCAGGTGTGAGGCGAATGAATCGGCAAACAGCTGCGTGCGGTTTTCGACTTTGCCGCCCTTTGTGGTCTGCGTGCGAAACTCTCCGGTGCCATCGATATTCTCTGCGTTAATGCGCGCTTGAGACCAGTACACCTTGACGTTGGCATTCAGCCAGGCCTGACCGGCGGGGGCAAGATGATACCCGAGCTGGGCGTCACGCTGTATGGTTGATCGATCGGTCATGGGGTTGCTGCTGTCTGAGGCATCAATGCTCTGCGGGTTTTTGGGTTCCTGCGAAGCATTGTTGTAATAACGCAGCGAGCCGCTTAAGGTCTGGGCGGAGTCAATCTTCCAGCTCCCTTTTGCCAGCATATTGTTGATAGATTCATCGTTTGGCGCGGTGCTGCCGTCGCTCTGGCGGATATCACCGCGATCGCGGCTGGACCAGGCCAGCAGCCCGTCCAGGGTATCGGTACGACCATACGCGCTGGCCCCCATTCCAATGCTGCGATCGCCCGTGGCGCCGGTACCAAACACGCGATAGCCGCTGTTTTTCCCTGCATCCAGCAGATCTTTTGCATCCACCGTATCGTAGGAGATCACCCCGCCCAGCGCGCCGCTGCCGTAGAGCAGCGCTGAGGGGCCGCGGACGACTTCGATACGTTTGATCAAAGCCGGATCGAGAAAGGTACTGTTCAGATGGCCGGTGTCGGTTCCCTGACGCACGCCATCGACCAGGATTAACACGCCACGGCGATCGTAGCCGCGCAGATTGACGTCCTGACCGTTAGTGCGTCCCGTGCCGTCGAGCATCAGGCCGGGCACGTTACGCAGCAGATCGGCGGCGGAGCTGGCGGTGCGGTTTTCCGGCGCGGTCGCGTCGATCACGCTAACCATCATCGGCGCTTCAAAGGCGCTCCGGGCATTACCCGTGGCGGTCACGGTCATCTCATCAGTGGCGGCAAGCGAGGTGCCGGGCAGGGTGCTGACTATCGCCAGCGCCAACAGTGAAGGACGCAAAGACGTCGAACGAGGATGTGGCATAGCAACTCTCCATAAAGAAATCGAAAGTGCTGGCTGCCTGGGGATGACCTGGGTGGCTGGCGAATGAAAGGAATCTGTTTATTTCGTTAGAATCAATTTTCCGGCATGGGTCTGGCGCAATAAGTAGTGCTGACCGTCATGCTCGATAATCACCCGTCCCTCTTCACCAAGAAGACTTTTACTGTCAATTCGGCGATCGGCAGGAGCCGGGGTGGCCGCTGTGTGTGTTTGCGTCTTTGCTGGCGTTGCCGCGTTGTTGTCTGTTGGTGACATCATGTTTATAAATAACAATCAATGTAACAATGATAATCATTATCAATAAACAGCAAATTCACGGCAAGCGTTTTTATGAAAAAACTGTGACCGGATCAAATTCGACGGGGAACGGGGGGAATAAAAAAGCCGGGTAGTGATGACGCTTTGCCCGGCCTGCAGGGAGAGGAGGAGTATCGTGACGCGCCCGGTAAGGCAATTCTGCCACCGGGCACGAGATTCAGAAGCGGGCGTCCACGGCAGTTGCCAGCTTCTCCAGCAGCACTTCACTGTCTTCCCAGCTCAGACACGGATCGGTAATCGACTGCCCGTAAACGCCGGGCTGACCGGCAACGATCTTCTGGGTGCCTTCCTTCAGGAAGCTTTCAGCCATGATGCCGGCGATAGCCGTCGAGCCGCTGCGGATCTGCTGGCAAATTTCATCGCAGACATCCAGCTGGCGACGATGCTGCTTCTGGCAATTACCATGGCTAAAATCGACCACCAGATGTTCAGGAAGATCGAATTCGCTTAACGTTTCACAGGCGGCGGCGATATCCTGGGCATGGTAGTTCGGCTGTTTACCCCCGCGCATGATGATATGACCGTAGGGGTTACCGCTGGTCTGATAGATGGTCATCTGGCCGTTTTTATTCGGTGAGAGGAACATGTGGCTGGCACGCGCCGCACGGATGGCATCTACCGCAATGCGGGTATTACCGTCAGTACCGTTTTTAAATCCAACCGGACACGAAAGGGCAGACGCCATTTCACGGTGGATTTGACTCTCGGTGGTCCGGGCGCCGATGGCCCCCCAGCTGATCAGGTCGGCAATAAATTGTCCGGTCACCATATCCAGGAACTCGGTGGCGGTCGGCACACCCAGCTCATTAACCTGCAACAGCAACTTACGCGCCAGCTCAAGACCGTGATTAACCCGGTAGCTGCCGTTCAGATCCGGATCGGAAATTAAGCCTTTCCAGCCCACGACGGTACGCGGCTTTTCAAAATAGGTACGCATTACAATCTCAAGGCGATGCTGGTACTTTTCGCGCAGAACCTGGAGGCGTTTTGCGTAATCCAGTGCCGCATCAAGATCGTGAATGGAGCAGGGGCCAATGACCACCAGTAAACGGCGGTCTTCACCGTTGAGGATCTTTTCTATACGTCGACGCGAGGTGGTGACATGTTCCGCCACGCTGGCGGAAACAGGGTGCCGTTGCGCCAGTTCGGCAGGCGTCACCAGACTTTCGATACGCGCGGTGCGCAGTTCATCGGTTTTATTCATGGAATGTCTCAGAATTTTTTGCTTCATCGGCAGACTACCGGGAAGTGATGGGCATCACCTTAAACCAATCTCTGCTGATTTCAAGTTCGGGGCCAATCCGCCCCGAGAGTGAAAGCGATCATAACTGAAATTGATTCATCGTACTAGCATATTAGTACATGCGGCGACTCAGGCCCATGATATCGAGGATTTTTGTGGCGATTTCTTCCACCGAATAGTTGGTGCTGTTAAGCCAGGGGATTTGATTTTTACGGTACAGCGCCTCGACTTCAGAGACCTCCATACGACACTGGCGCATCGATGCATAGCGGCTATTTTCCCGTCGTTCCTCCCGAATGGCGGCCAGGCGTTCCGGGTTAATGGTCAGACCAAAGAGCTTGTGCTGCAACGGCTTCAGAGCCGGGGGCAACACCAGGTTATCCATATCATCGGCAATGAAGGGGTAGTTCGCGGCGCGGATACCAAACTGCATCGCCAGATAGAGACTGGTCGGCGTTTTACCGCAGCGAGAAACGCCCAGTAAAATCACCTGCGCCTGATCGAGGTTGCGCATTGAAATGCCGTCGTCATGGGCAAGGGTGTAATCAATGGCGGCGATACGTGCGTCATACTTAATCAGGTTACCGGGATTCAGTCCGTGCGTGCGGTGGGCTATCGGCGTAGGGTCGAGTTTCAGCTCGCTTTGCAGGGGAGCGACAAGGGCCTGCACAATATCCTGACAGAACCCCTCACTTTGCAAAATAATGTGGCGAATTTCGGGGATAACGATGGAATAAAACACCAGAGGACGGATGCCGGTTTGCTGAAAAATGGCATCGATTTGCTCTTTGACCGCTTTCGCCCGGCTCTCATTTTCAACAAACGGCAGCGTGATACTGTTGATCGCAACGGGGAATTGCGACATCACGGCATGCCCCAGCACCTCGGCGGTGATCGCCGTACCATCAGAAATATAAAAAACGTGGCGATCGACAGCATTATCCATTTTATTCACCCTGAATATCGTACGTAATTACCTGAAAGCATAAATTAAAAAAGTAAAATACACAGCATGGAACTTATCTTATTTAAAAATGAAATGCTGTTTTTGATTTTACTGAAATGTGGATTTCATTTTTCAGCAAAGCGCTATAATCGGCGTGTTTTTCGATGAATCCATAGGAATCATCGGGTTAGCTGTTGATGGGAAAGTGTCCTAAAAAGCGAAAAATAAAAGTGCTTACACGATTCACCGTTTTTTTAGCGGAACTAATTATGCCAGTATAAAAACGAAGTCAGGTGTTTCTTACTCCGATTAAATATCACAAAAGGATTGTTTCGATGTCCAACAATGGCTCGTCACCGCTGGTGCTTTGGTATAACCAACTCGGCATGAATGATGTAGACAGAGTTGGAGGCAAAAATGCCTCCCTGGGTGAAATGATTACAAATCTGTCGGGCATGGGTGTTTCTGTGCCAAACGGGTTTGCCACGACCGCTGATGCGTTCAACCTGTTTCTTGACCAAAGCGGCGTAAACCAGCGCATTTACGACCTGCTGGATAAAACGGATATTGATGACGTGACCGAGCTTGCGAAAGCCGGCGCGCAAATCCGCCAGTGGATTATCGATACACCTTTCCTGCCAGAGCTGGAAAAAGCGATCCACGATGCTTACAACCAGCTTTCTGCCGATGACGATCAGGCGTCGTTTGCCGTGCGTTCTTCTGCCACCGCAGAAGATATGCCGGATGCGTCTTTTGCCGGTCAACAGGAAACCTTCCTTAACGTTCAGGGATATGATGCGGTGCTGGTGGCCGTGAAACATGTCTTTGCGTCGTTGTTCAACGATCGTGCGATTTCCTATCGTGTGCATCAGGGCTATGACCATCGTGGCGTCGCGCTGTCTGCTGGCGTACAGCGTATGGTGCGCTCAGACATCGGCTCGTCTGGGGTCATGTTCTCCATTGATACTGAATCGGGCTTCGATCAGGTGGTCTTTATCACCTCCGCCTGGGGGCTGGGCGAAATGGTGGTGCAGGGCGCCGTTAACCCGGATGAATTCTACGTACATAAACCGACGCTGGCAGCCAATCGCCCCTCGGTGGTGCGTCGGACCATGGGTTCCAAAAAGATTCGCATGATTTATGCGCCCAATCAGGAGCATGGCAAGCAGGTTACCATCGAAGATGTGCCGCAGGAGCAGCGCGACCGCTTCTCGTTAACCGACGAAGAAGTGCAGGAACTGGCGAAGCAGGCGGTGCAGATCGAAAAACACTATGGCCGTCCAATGGATATTGAATGGGCTAAAGACGGACATACCGGTAAGCTGTTTATCGTGCAGGCGCGACCAGAAACCGTCCGCTCACGCGGCCAGGTGATGGAGCGTTATACCCTGCACGATCACGGTAAAATTGTGGCGGAAGGTCGTGCTATTGGTCACCGTATCGGCGCAGGCCCGGTAAAAGTGATTCACGACATCAGCGAGATGAACCGGATCCAGCCAGGCGATGTGCTGGTGACAGACATGACCGATCCTGACTGGGAACCGATCATGAAAAAAGCCGCGGCCATTGTGACTAACCGTGGCGGACGCACCTGTCACGCGGCCATTATCGCCCGTGAGCTGGGCATCCCGGCGGTCGTCGGCTGTGGTGATGCCACTGAACGTCTGAAAGATGATGAGAAGGTGACCGTCTCCTGTGCCGAAGGGGATACGGGTTATGTCTACGCCGAGATTCTCGATTTCAGCGTAAAAAGCTCCAGTGTGGATACCATGCCGGACCTGCCGCTGAAGATTATGATGAACGTGGGCAACCCGGACCGCGCCTTCGACTTTGCCTGTCTGCCGAATGAAGGCGTGGGCCTGGCGCGTCTGGAATTTATCATCAACCGCATGATTGGCGTGCATCCGCGTGCTCTGCTGGAGTTTGACGACCAGGACGCGAAACTGCAGGCTGAGATCCGCGAAATGATGAAAGGCTACGACTCGCCGAAAGAGTTTTATGTCGGGCGCCTGACCGAAGGGATTGCCACCCTTGGCGCGGCATTCTATCCGAAACGCGTCATCGTGCGTCTGTCCGACTTCAAATCCAACGAATACGCCAACCTCGTCGGCGGCGAACGTTATGAGCCGGAAGAAGAGAACCCGATGCTGGGCTTCCGCGGGGCAGGACGCTATGTCTCTGACAGCTTCCGCGACTGCTTCGCACTGGAATGCGACGCGGTGAAACGCGTGCGTAATGAGATGGGGCTGACCAACGTTGAAATCATGGTCCCGTTTGTGCGTACCGTGGATCAGGCAAAAGCGGTCGTCGACGAGCTGGCCCGTCAGGGGCTCAAGCGTGGTGAGAACGGGCTGAAAATCATCATGATGTGTGAAATTCCGTCTAACGCCCTGCTGGCTGACCAGTTCCTTGAGCACTTTGACGGCTTCTCTATCGGTTCGAACGATATGACGCAGCTGGCGCTGGGGTTAGATCGCGACTCAGGCGTCGTGTCTGAGCTGTTTGATGAGCGCAACGAGGCAGTGAAAGCGCTGCTGTCGATGGCCATCCGCGCGGCGAAGAAACAGGGTAAATATGTGGGTATCTGCGGTCAGGGTCCATCCGATCACGAAGATTTTGCGGCGTGGCTGATGGAAGAGGGGATTGATAGTCTGTCCCTGAACCCGGACACCGTGGTGCAAACCTGGCTGAGCCTGGCGGAACTGAATAAGTAATATTTCTGCCTGAAAAGGGTCCCACGATTGTGGGACCCTTTTTTTTTACCTTCACGCACTCAGGTTAAGATGTTGCCACAAGGCGGGCAGAGGCAGTGTGGCGAGGGCAATCGACTCGTCGGCCGCGCCGTACCAGATATGCAGCACGTCATCCCGGATTAACGCCCCGCAGGTAAAGACCACGTTACCAAAAAAGCCTTCACGTTCGTACGGCGCGGTGGGCTCAAGCAACGGGACGGAGGATTTCGCCAGAATTCGTGTCGGATCGTCACTGTCCAGCAGCAGCGCGCCCAGGCAGTAGCGAAGATCGTCATCAACGCCATGATAAATTTCCAGCCAGCCCCGCTCGGTTTTGAGCAGCGGTGCGCCACCGCCGGATTTACTGCCATCCCACCGGTCGCCAGAGCGGCCCAACAGATGACGATGGTTTCCCCAGTGGTGCATATCCGGTGACTCACAGATCCAGATTTCAGGATGACCGAAATGACAGGGAGCCGGGCGCGTGAGCGCAAAGAACCGACCGTTGATACGCTCCGGGAAAAAGCAAACGTCGCGGTTATCAGGACAGAAGATTAAGCCCTTTTTCTCCACCGAGATGAAATCTGTTGTCGTGGCAAGCGCTGTCGTGATCCCCATTGGCGAGATAGCGGAATAGTTGATATACCACCTGTCATCGATACGGGTGATACGCGCATCTTCGCAGCCAAACTGTTCGTACTGATTATCCGGCACAATGAAGGGTTTATCGTCCACCGTGAAATGGACTCCGTCATGACTGCGTGCCATGCGCAGATGAGACAGCGACGTGAGCCAGAGCTGGGCCCGATCTGCTTTCAGTACAATGGTGCGCGGATCGCTAAAGTCATAACGTGCATCGCGGCGGTCGAAGCGCTTTTCGCTCAGACGCCAGGCTCCGTCCTGTAACGTCAGAAGCGGTACCACCACCAGGTTCGGATCGTCGGATATCACGCTCTCCGCCACCCGAACCAGCAGGATGATCTCGTCGTTCATCTCGGTTACGCCAGCGTTAAAAACGCAGTCCACCTTCCAGCCAGGGCGGGTAGGAATGAGATCGGAGGGGGTGATAAGGGGATTATTACTGTGCCTTTGCATGACAACTCCTTTTGATAATTGCGTGATTTTTGGCTATCCACGGGGTGTTTTCACCGACGAGAACCGGGGCGGGAATTTCGTACCACGGGTTTTTCACCGCGTCGCCGAAATTGATCGAGACCCAGACGCAGGTGTCATCTGATTCGCGAATAAAATGGATGCACTGATTTTCCTGAGCTAACAGGCGATATTCACCGGCCCAGAGCGCCGAAGTGGAGGCTCTGAGTGCAATCATCTGCTGATAGTCCTGCCAGAGCGAACCCGGCATGTCGCGCTGTACCTCAAGACAGGTCGCCGCGTTGATTTCAGCCAGCGGCATCCAGGGGCTGGCGCGCGTAAAGCCGCCGTGTGGCGCGACGTTCCAGGGGAGCGGCGCCCGGGAGGCATCGCGGGAGTGGCAAATCGCCACCTGAAGCGCCTCCGCCTCTGTCTTACCCTCAGCAATCGCGGTGCGATAGCGGGTCTTTCCCTGGATGTCGATAAGCATGGCTTCACTGGCAGGCACATAATTGTTCACGCCTGCCTCTTCACCCTGAAAGATAAAGGGCACACCCTGGGCAGAAAGTTGCAAAATCATCACCGCCCGGGCGCGATCGGTATCACCTGGGTATTCACCAAATCGCCCTGCCATGCGGGGCATATCGTGGCTGGAGAAAAACAGCGTGGGTAAGCCGGATTGTTTCTGCCTCATGGCCTGAAGCTGAATAAAAAGCGTGTCGACGTCGAAGGTTTTGAGGCTGCCGAGGTTGAAGTTAAACACCACGTCCATCAGATCCGCTGCCTGATAGCGGCTGATGACCTCCAGGTCATCGCTGCCCACTTCCCCAATAAGGAAAAATTCACCGCGCTGGCGAATATACCGGCAGAGACGGCGTAACGTGGGCAAAATTGCGGGCTGGTTAATGTCGTAGGCGTGAAGCTGTTGGCCATCGGCAAACGGATTGTCCTGCCCGATGCCGTCTGTTGTCAGAAAATTAATCACATCGAAGCGAAAACCATCCACCCCCAGCGCTATCCAGAAGTCGATCACCGACAGGATTTGGGCTTCAACGTCGGGATTGCGCCAGTTGAGATCCGCCTGTTCCGGGGCAAACTTATGATAGTAATACTGTCCAGTGTCTGGCTCCTTTTCCCATGCGCTGCCCGAGAAAAAGGCGTGCCAGTTATTCGGCGTGGAGGTAAATATAAAAAAGTCACGATACGGGCTGGCGGGATTATTCCAAGCGTCCTGAAACCAGGGATGCGCGGTTGAAACATGGTTAAGCACCAGGTCGATGACGATTTTGATCCCCTTTTGATGACACGCCGCCACCAGATGCCGGAAATCGTCCAGCGTGCCAAAGCGCGGATCGACGTTGCAGTAATCGCTGATGTCATAGCCATTATCCACCAGCGGAGAGGGGTAAAAGGGGGTGATCCACAGCCCGCTAATCCCCAGTGAAGCGAGATAGTCGACCTTGCTCAACAGGCCTGGAAAATCGCCGAGTCCGTCGTCGTTCCCGTCAAAGAAAGAGGGTAAATAGATTTGATAAAAAACGCTTTTTTGCCACCATCCAGGGTTCATTTGCCGCTTCCTTATTTCAGTGATAACGACATGCCGGCCAGGAAATAGTGGCGAAACAGAATAAACAGCACCACCACCGGCAACATTTGCACGACCGAGCCCGCCAGCACCGGGCCGAGCCAGACGCCGTAAGATTGACTGAAGGTTGCGAGCAGAACCGAAAAAGGCATTTTATTGGCGTCGCGCATGACAATCAGTGGCCAGAGAAAATTATCCCAGGCGCTGGAAAAGGTAAAAAGCGCCACGATGGCCAGGATAGATTTATTCAGCGGCATCATGACGTGGCGTAAGATGCCCCACAATCCCGTCCGGTCCAGCCGGGCCGCATAAAGATAATCATTCGGCGTGCCTTTAAAACTCTGCGAGACCATAAAGATCCCCCATGCACCCATGGCGTAGGGCAAGATCATGGCGCTGTAGCTGTTAATCAGCCCCAGCTCACGCATTAAAATAAATTGCGGAATCACAAACATAAATGCCGGAAAAACCATCTGCACGATGATCAAATTTTTAAATGCGCCCAAACCCGGAAATCGTGTTTTTGCCACGGCGTACCCCACCAGAACGGAGCTCAGGGTCACGCTTGCGGTAATAGTGAATGAGACAAAAAGCGAATTCAGTAAGGTGCGCAAAAACGGTTTATCGGCGCGCTGGCTGTTATCGAACAGAAACGCGTAATTCTCCAGCGTCAGCGGGCCGGAAAAGAGCGAATCTTTATAAATATTCGCCGTCGGTCTGAATGAAGAGAGGACCATCCAGATAAAAGGATAGAGCCAGGTTAACGCCAGTAACAGCATGGCCAGATGAATGAGCAGACTGGAGACGGAATATTTTTTCATTTACACAATCTCGATGTTTTTTTCGCAGAACCGCCGGAAGAGCCAAATCATCAGGAAGCTGCTCGCGGCCACGATAATTGACATCGTCGCGGCCAGATTCGGTCTCATCTTTTGAAAGGCGACTTCGTACATCACGACCATAGGGCTGGTGGTACTGTTAAGCGGGCCTCCGCCGGTAATGAGGTAGGGTTCGGTAAAGAGGCTGAACGCGACGGTAATAGCCAGCACGATCACCATTACGCATTGTGGATTCATCATCGGTAAGGTGATTGACCATGACTGTTTTAGCCAGCCTGCTTTATCCAGACGGGCGGCACAGTAGATATCCTCAGGAATAGCCATCATGCCCGAATAGAGGATCAGGCCGTAATAGCCGACAAATTTCCAGGTGACAATCAGGGCAATCGACAGCATGGCGCAGTCCGGATCGGTGAACCAGGGAACGGAGAGGCCAAAGGCTTCGCGCAGCAAGGCATTAAGCGGGCCAAATTCGCTGAACAATTTAGAAAAGACGATGGAATAGGCCACACCGGAGGAGATGTTGGCCAGTAAAAAACTCAGCGCGATAAACCCTTTGCCATAGCGCAGCTTTTTTAACCCCGCGGCAAATAACAGTGAGGCCAGTAATACCAGGGGCAGGTAATAAAATAAAAACCGACAGACGTTCCACATCGACTGCCAGAACAGCGGATCGCGGAATACCTCGCGCACATTACTGAGCCCGGACCAGACGGGCACGCCAATAAACTGCCACTGCGTAACGCTTAACAAGGCCAGCCAGATCAGCGGATAGAACCAGAATACGGAGGAATATCCCAGCCAGAGGGAGGCCAGAAGGCCTCCGGTACGTGCTTCGTGTCCCAACATGATCTTCTCTTATGGCTTGAGAATGGCGTTAACGTCTGCCGCGGAAAGGTTCACTGCTTCTTCAGGTGTCGATTTTTTAAATATCACCTGCTCCAGCATCTGCGTCATGCTGCGCTGAACGTCGCTGGTTTTGGTGGTGACGGCAGGCGGCAGAGCGACATCCACATAGGAGGCAATCGCTTTTTCTAACGGGTTTTTCGTGAAATAGTCGACGAAAACGGGATTGTTGAGCAGGTTGCCACGGGCAGGGGGCATCCCGGTCAGCTCAAGCCAGCTAAGATCGTGCTGCACGTTGCCATAGACCCATTGAATGAACGCCCAGGCCTCTTCTTTGTGCGGGCTGGATTTGAAGATCACCACCCCTTTGCTGTCGCCGAAGGTGTACGGATGGGCCTTGCCTTGCTGAGTCAGCATCGGGCCGATTAGGATATGCTTTAACACGTCTGGATATTGTGTCCGGTAGCGGGCAATGTCCCATGGACCGCGGGTAGACGCCAGCACCTGACCGCTGGCGAGGGGATCGTCCGCCGAGGTAAAGTCATAGCTTGACCACTTATTATGGAAGACCGTTGCCATAAATGTCACCACGGCCTTGCCGGTAGGGTTGTCAAAGCGCGCCTGGTTGTTTTCGATATAAGGCTTGCCTTCCCCGGCGGCGTAAAAAAGGGGAATAAGATCAAACCAGCGCTCCCACCAGTTCTTTCCATAGGTCATTTGAATGGTATAGCCGCCTTTATCCGCCGCCCGCCGTTCTGCCAGGCGATAAAGCTCATCATAGGTTTTTGGCGGACTCTCATAACCGTACTGCCTGAGCAGATCGCCACGCCACCACCACACGACAGGGTTGATATAAAGCGGCAACACGGTTTGCTGCCCGTTTATTTTCCATGCCGGAAGAATGTTCTCCATTGCGCGCGAGGTTACCAGGGCGGCAAAACCGGGCAGCGTCGCTAAATCCTCCACTTGCCCAAGTTCACCCAGCTGGCTGGCAAAACCGGTGAATATATTGCTGGAAATATCCGGCTCGGTACCGGAGGCGAGGGCGTTCATGATGGCCTCTTCTGAACTGCCAGCCGCAGGAATGGGCGAGAAGACAACGGGCGTATGGGCGGGATCGCGATTCCATTCGGTGACCATGTTGTTCCAGAACGCTTCTTCGTTTTCATTTGGCGCGACCCACAGCGTTATGGCCTTTGCAGGCGCAGGGGCGGCTGATTTTTCATCCGGCCCACAGCCTGTCAGAAACAGGGCGCAGACCAGCGGGGCTGTCCATCGGGTGAGTATTTCCACGTTCACAATGTTCTCCTTCACAGTGTTACCGGTGAGCACGTTGCTCAGGTATTGAACGAAGCGTACGCTAACACCCTGCTTTTTTGTTTAACGTTAAACACCTCACAAAATGATTTATGTTTAACGTTAAACTTGCTTCAACGTGGCTGCAAAGACCAGTAAGATTCCCTGTAACGTACCGGGTTAACGCAGGCTACCGAGAAAATTAACTTCATGAAAAATGATGGCAAAATCACCACGAAATCGCTGGCGAAGCAGATGGGCATTTCCCATACCACCGTGTCGAATGCGTGGAACAATCCGGAAAAACTCTCAGTGGAATTACGAGAAAAGATCCTCGCTCGCGCACGGGAGGTGGGGTTTCAGGGGCCAGACAAACTTGCCCGTGCATTACGGACAGGTCGGGCTGACGCCATTGGCGTCATCTTTAACGATCCGATGAGCTATGTGTTCATCGATCGGCACGATATTAATTTGATGCGCGGGATCGCGATGGAATGTGAAAAACAGCGGACTAACCTGGTATTGATACCGATCAACCGCGAAAAAGAGACCCACTCAGCGCCGGTGACAACCCTGGTAGATGGTTACATTCTGAATGCGACATACAACAATGCGCGGGTTATCCAGCAAACGTTTGGACGGCGGACCCCCATCGTGACGCTTGATTTCTCGCTGCCCTGGTACAGCAGCGTTTCAATCGACAACAGCCGCGCCATGCGCGACCTGTGCCTGTATCTGGTGGAAAAGGGCCATCAGCATTTTGGCATTATTGCCTTCCCCTCATCGGCAGAGGCGGCAGGTGAAAGCCGGCTCAGTGAGCCACGGTGCGGCGATAACGATCTCATGCTTACCCGCGTGAATGCCTGTCAGGAAACGCTCTTTACCCGGGGTATTCCGCTTGAGCAATGCTGGCTGTATGAGACGCAACACGATGAGGACATGGGGGCTCAGGCCGCCAGGGCGCTGCTGACGGCGCATCCGGAGATTACCGCGCTGATCTGTCTGTCCGATCGCTTTGCCGCAGGGGCCATTCAGTACTGTTTAGACCATCACATCGCCATTCCGCAGCAGGTGGCGGTGACCGGATTCGATAATACGTTGCCTGAGGTACAGGGCATAGGCCTGACCACGATCGCGCAGGATGCGGTGAAAAAGGGACAGCTGGCGGCACAACTTCTTTTGCAAAAAGGGCCGGTGACCCACTGCGAGCTGGAGTATCAGCTTATTCGCAGAGCTTCAGCCTGACAGGGCGAGCGTGGAAGAAAAGACAGGGAACGGACCGAATTTAACGCGTGTGGCCATCGCGCAAGAGGGAGGCCACGCTCACACAGACGCTCACGCTTAACAGGATAAGGACATCGACTATGGCAGGCCTGATCTTAAAAAACATTCACAAGCAATATGACAAAAACACCATCATCGAAAACCTGTCGCTGGAGATAGCCTCTGGCGAATTTATCGTGCTGGTGGGGCCGTCCGGCTGCGGGAAATCGACGCTGTTGCGCATCATCGCCGGACTGGAGGAGCCCGATGGCGGGAGCCTGCACATGGGGGAGGAGGACGTTACGCATCTTGCTGCGGGTAAACGCAGCCTGTCGATGGTCTTCCAGTCCTATGCGCTTTACCCGCACATGACGGTGCGCGGAAACCTGGCGTTTGGTTTGAAGAATTTGAAAACTCCACCGGATGAGATTGAACGCCGTATCGCGGAGGCGGCAAAAATGCTGCAGCTGGAGACGTTACTGGATCGTCTGCCGCAGCAGCTCTCTGGCGGTCAGCGCCAGCGCGTGGCTATCGGTCGCTCGATCGTCCAGCAGCCAGCCCTCTTTTTGTTTGATGAACCCTTGTCAAATCTTGATGCCGCACTGCGCGTGGAGATGCGCCAGGAGATTCAGGAGCTGCATGCCCAGCTCAAAAACACCATGGTGTATGTCACGCACGATCAGGTCGAGGCCATGACGCTCGCGGACCGGATTGTGGTGATGTACAAAGGCAAGATTGAGCAATCGGGCACGCCATTGGATCTCTATAACCAGCCCGCTAATCTGTTTGTCGCTCAGTTTATCGGGACCCCAAAAATTAACGTTCTCCCTGCACGCTGGAAAGCGGGGCGTATTGTCATCACTCCCCATCTTGGCTTTCAGCCCACAATCGCGCCGTCAGGTCTGGCTGAAGACGATGTGCTGTTTGTCGCCATCCGACCTGAGCATATAAAACCGAATGATACAGGGGCGTTTTGTTTCCCTGTCACCACCCGATTGTGCGAGTTGCAGGGGGATTCTACGCTGGTGTGGTGCAGTGCGAACGATCGGTCATTGTGCTTTAAATCCTTTCAACAATTGGATTATCCGCCGCGCAGTACGCTCACCGTCAGCGTCGATGAAAAGCATCTTCATTTATTCGATGGATTAGGCAAACGCCTCTCCTGGCAGGTCTGAATAGCAACGTTATTGTCCATATACATCTAAAAAGGGGGGCACAGGCTCATGCTCCCCGCTATTTGCGCTTCGTCACAATTAACGCAAATAACGAAATATCATAATTCACCTGGTCAATTAGACAATTGTTAGCGTGAAAAGAGACGCTAATACTTGTGCCTTCACTGCGCATTATCCTGGACCCTGCGCAACTGGTTGAAATACGTTTTAACCTGATAAAAGGCATATAAAAAATGACAATCTCCTCTGTATTGCGTACTCAAGATAAAATAGGCTATGGCTTAGGTGATATGGCAAGCGCGCTGGTCTGGCAAACCGCAACCTTATTTCTCGCTTATTTTTATACCGATGTGTTTGGCCTACCGGCTGCGATAATGGGCACCATGTTTCTGGTGGTGCGCGTGATTGATGCCTTTGTCGATCCCTGCATTGGCGCGCTGGTGGATCGCACCCAAACCCGACATGGACGATTTCGCCCGTGGCTGCTGTGGTTTGCGATTCCGTTTGGCGTCAGTTGTCTTATTACCTTCTACGTTCCGGATGTCGGTGAAACGGGAAAAATTATTTATGCCTGCGTCACCTATGCCATTCTGAGCCTGATCTATTCCGCGATTAATGTGCCTTACTGCGCAATGCCTGGCGCGCTCACTCAGGATCCCCGGGAACGTCACTCCTTACAGTCATGGCGATTTGGTTTGTCCTTTATTGGTGGCCTGATTGTGACGGTCATTGCTTTACCGCTGGTCTCACATTTAGGCCAGGGTAATGTGCAGAAAGGCTATTTTTATGCCATGAGCTTAATGGGGTTGTTAGGCATTATCTTATTCTTCTGCTGCTTTATGATGACCCGCGAACGATATTCTCCGCGTAGCGACACCTCCGGCTCAATGTTGACCGATTTAAAACTGCTGGCGGGAAATAGCCAGTGGCGTATTGTCTTCCTGTTTAATATTTTACTGCTGACCGCTGTGGTCACCCGTGGTTCAGCAACGATGTATTATGTGAAATATGTTCTGCTCCGCCCGGATCTGGTCTTTGTGTTTATTGTCTCCGGCATGATTGCCTCTCTGACCGGGGCATTATTATCAGAGCGACTGCTGGGGAAATTTGACCGCGTACGCGCTTACCAGTGGACCATTATTTCGTTTGTCATTTTTGGTGCGCTGATTTTCTTCCTGCCACCGACGCAAATCTGGCTGATTCTCGGCCTGAATATTGTGTTCAGCTTTATCCAGAACCTGACCACGCCATTGCAGTGGACGATGTTTTCAGACGTGGTGGACTACGAAGAGCATCGCAGTGGCCGACGCCTGGACGGTCTGGTGTTTTCGACCGCGCTCTTTGCCATCAAATTCGGCCTTGCGCTCGGCGGGGCGGTGGTCGGCTGGGTACTGGGCATGATGCACTATATGCCCGGCCAGGATCTCCAGACACCCCAGGTGCTGACCACCATCAATGCCCTCTTTACGCTGATCCCCTGCGCGCTGTTTCTGTGCATGGTGGCGCTGCTCACCATTTACAAACTTAACAGCCGCCTGGTGGATTCCATCGCCCGCGAGCTGGCCAGCAAACGCGAGGCGCGTACTGACGCAGGACTGATTCGTCCGGCGATTAATTCCGCACTACAGGAGTAACCTCATGACGGCTATTTATAAGGACGCGGGGCGTCCCATTCAGGAACGTGTCGATGATTTACTGGCGCGCATGACCCCGGAAGAGAAGTTTGCGCAGATGCATGCGTACTGGTTAATCCTCGATGAGGAGGGGCACCACCGCGAGCGCACCGATTTGAGCGATGAATTTGCGGGGGTGAGCGCGCAGGCGGCGTTGAGCGAAAGGCTGAAGCTGGGCGTGGGCCAGATCACCCGCCCGTTAGGCACCCATATTGTGGATGCACGAACCGGCGTGCGCGCGGCGAACCGTCTGCAACGCACGATGATGGAAGAGACGCGATTGGGGATCCCGGCGCTGTTTCATGAGGAGTGCCTGGTCGGGCTGCTGGCCCGCGATGCGACCCTTTTTCCGTCCTCACTGAATTATGGGTCGACGTGGGATCCGCAACTGGTGGAACGGGCAGCGCAAAAGATTGGGGCCGAGGCCCGCTCCGTTGGTTGTCAGCAGGGGCTTGCGCCGGTGCTGGACGTGTCGCGCGACGTACGCTGGGGACGCACCGAAGAGACGTTTGGCGAAGATCCCTGGCTGGTGGGGGTGATGGCCACCGCCTATGTGAAAGGCCTACAGGGAGAGCGGCGCGATTTACTGGCGACGCTGAAACATTATGTTGGCCATTCCTTCAGCGAAGGGGCGCGTAATCATGCGCCAGTGCATCTGGGTTTTTCCGAGCTAAACGACACGTTCCTGCTCCCGTTCGAGATGGCGGTGAAGCTGGCGAACGCGGGCTCGGTGATGCCAGCGTATCACGATATTGATAACCAGCCGGGGCACAGCGACAGCTTCCTGCTGACCACGGTATTGCGCGAGCAATGGGGATTTGACGGAATTATTGTCGCGGATTACGGCGGTGTCAGCCTGCTCCATCAGCATCATGGTATTTCCCACGATGCCGCAGAATCCGCCGCGCTGGCATTTAACGCCGGACTGGACGTGGAATTACCGAAAGACGACTGCGCCCGTCATCTTGGCGAGGCCGTCGCACGCGGGCTGATCACCATGACCAAAATTGACGAGATAGTCGCGCGCGTGCTGACCGAAAAATTCCGTCTTGGCCTCTTTGAACATCCCTATGCCGATGAAGATGCGATCGACTTACAGAACAGCGAAACGCGACAGGTGGCGCGAGAAGTCGCGACCCGCTCGATCACCTTGCTGGAAAATAACGGTGTCCTGCCGCTTTCCACGACCCAGCGTATTGCGGTGGTTGGCCCGACGGCTGACGATCCGCTGGCGCTGCTGAGTGGGTATAGCTTCCCGGTGCATCTCATCATCAGCGATATGCTGGATGAAACTTCGCAGGTCACCACGCCGCGGGCAGCACTTCAGCAGGCCTTCGGTGAGGGGCGCATCCGCTACGCCAAAGGCTGCCATATCATTGAAAAACGCATGGCGGGCGCGCCGGTCTTCCCCGGAGACAGCGCGGGTAAACCGATGCAACACTCTCCGGTCTCCTTCGATACGCGCCTGATTCCTGAAGCCGTACGTGCGGCAGAAGAGAGCGACGTGGTGGTCGCCTGCGTCGGCGATCTGGCCGGGCTGTTCCAGAGTGGTACGGTGGGTGAAGGTTCAGATACTGACAGTCTGAATCTGCCGGGCGTTCAACAGCAGCTGCTGGAGGCGCTTGTCGGGACGGGGAAACCGGTCGTTGTGGTGATGACCGGTGGGCGACCCTATAGCCTGCAAGGTCTGGAAGATAAGGTCGCGGCGCTTATGGTGGCCTGGGCGCCCGGGCAGGAGGGCGGCTTTGCCATTGCCGATGTATTGACCGGGCGCGCGGAGCCTCAGGGGCGTCTGGTGGTTAGCGTACCGAAAAGCGCAGGCGCCATGCCTTATTATTACAACCACAAGCTCAAGAGCGGCGGCACGCCGTTTGCCTTCCATTTTGGTGCCCGCTATCCCTTTGGTTACGGCCTGGGCTGGACGACCTTCGACTGGCAGGCTCCGCAGCTTCATGAAGAGCGCGTAGCCATAGACGGTGAGGTGAGCGTAAGCGTGACCCTGAAAAACGTTGGGGAGCGCAGCGGCAGTGAGGTCGTGCAGATCTATGTTCGCGATAAAGTGGCGACGCAGGTGCGCCCCTTGCAGGAGCTGAAAGCCTTCCAGCGTGTGACACTGTCACCGGGAGAGCAACAAACGCTGACCTTTACCCTGCCGGTTGACCTGTTTAACTTCACCCGTCGGGATGGCAAGCGTGTGGTGGAGCCGGGCGAGTTTGCGCTACAGGTGGCAGCATCATCGGCGGACATTCGTGGTACCGTCACGGTGACGGTCACCGGCGAGACGCGCGTTCTCCCTGACGACTGGCGGATGCTCAGCACCTGTCAGATCGCGAAGGCATAATCAGGACAAAAAAAAGCCCATCGTGGGAGATGGGCAAAGACTACACACAGCAATTCGTTGTTTCACTCAGGGGATTTCCATGCTTATAAATCAAGGTGTTGATTTATAACCGTGTCCTAATAGTAGGCATGCTAACTTTTTGCGTCGATCAGATTCGTCTCAATAGTTTAAGAGGCGTAACGATTCTGAGAGGTTATTAAGGGGAGCTGGGGCGATACAGCGGGTCTGACCAGTGTGCAGAGAATAAATTGATTAACAGGGCTTAAGTATTAAGGGCCGGGCACTGAAATGTTGCCCGGCCCCGTTGCGTTTAAGGCTTGTGATTATCTTCCAGCGTGTCGAGCTCGCTGAGGATTACGTCCGGGTCAGTGGCTGGCGGGGGAATTTCGTGAACCCAGGCAGAGAAGAGACGCCATGTGACGGCCAGCAGGACCGGGCCAATGAACAGTCCTATCATGCCAAAGGCAATCAATCCCCCAATTACGCCGGAAAGAATCAGAATTAACGGCAGGTCAGCGCCCATACGAATCAACACAGGACGAATCACGTTATCCATGGTGCCGACCACGCAGCTCCACACCAGCAGCACGGTTCCCCAGGTGGTATCACCGCTCCAGTAAAGCCAGATAATGCAGGGAACAAGCACCAGCAGAGGCCCCAACTGCGCCAGGCAGGTGAGGATCATAATGACGGTGAATATGGTGGCATACGGCACGCCAGAGACAGCAAGACCAATGCCGCCCAGCACCGCCTGCACCAGTGCCGTAACCACCACACCCAGGGCGACAGCCCGGACGGCCTGTGCAGCCAGCAGAACCGCTGCGTCACCGCGAGGCCCTGCAAGACGGGTGGCAAAATGCCGCACGCCCAGCGCCACCTGCTCACCGCGCCAGTAAAGCAGGGCGCTAAAGAGCAACATCAGCACGCAGTGCATCATAAAGCGGCCAATGTGTGCCGCCTGGCCGACAAACCAGGTTGTGGTGGTGCCAATGTAAGGGCGCACTTTTGCCATGATGGCGCTGCCACCCATCTCCAGCAGGCTGTGCCAGCCGCTGTAGAGCTTAGCCCCGATGACCGGGATGCTATTCAGCCACGCCAGATCCGGCACGGTCATTTCGCCGCTGGAGATTGAGCGGATCACCGGGCCGCTGTTGTCGACCAGGCTATTGACCAGCAGCGCAACAGGAATAATGAAGACGAGGAAAAGCAGAAGCGTCATCACCAGCACCGCCAGTCCACGACGGCCAAATAACATCTTCTGCAGGCGTAGCAGCAACGGCCAGGTGGCGACGACAACGGTTCCGGCCCACGCGAACCCCAGCACAAAGGGGCGAACAATCCATAAACACGCAATGATCATGATGGCTAAAAACAGCACCGACAGCAAAATTTGCGCAACATCCCTGGGCTGACGAAGATTGACCATAAATGAGATTTACCTTGAATGAATACCAGCCTCGCTGGCAGAAACAGAAAAACCGCGTTCCACTAATCATTAGTGATTTCGGCGATTTTTGACAGACGAATTCTGCCCGTAATTCAGCAGAGCGTATAAGAAAAAAATGTGATACAACTTTTCAGACACAACGCAAACGATTATCTACAACTACTATTAGGGTCGACAGTAATGATCCCACAGATTTCTCAGGCACCTGGTGTGGTCCAGCTGGTGCTCAATTTTTTGCAGGCACTGGAGCAGCAGGGTTTTACAGGTGATACCGCCACAAGTTACGCCGACAGGCTTACCATGGCGACCGATAATAGTATCTATCAGTTACTCCCCGATGCCGTCGTTTTTCCTCGTTCCACGGCAGATGTCGCGCTTATTGCCCGTCTGGCCGCACAGGAGCGCTTTGCTTCCCTGATTTTTACCCCTCGCGGGGGCGGTACCGGCACCAACGGTCAGGCGCTGAATCAGGGCATTATCATCGATATGTCCCGTTATATGAACGCGATTATCGAGATCAACCCGGAAGAGGGCTGGGTACGCGTCGAAGCGGGGGTGATCAAAGATCAGCTGAATGAGTTTCTGAAGCCGTACGGCTATTTCTTCGCGCCGGAGCTCTCAACCAGTAACCGTGCGACGCTCGGCGGGATGATTAACACCGATGCTTCCGGGCAAGGCTCGCTGGTTTACGGTAAAACCTCCGATCATGTGATGGGGGTGCGGGCGGTTCTGTTAGGGGGCGATATTCTCGATACGCGTCCAATGCCCGTTGCGCTGGCCGAAACGCTGGCCAGTGAGAGTACCACGTCCGGGCGCATCTATCGGACGGTACTTGAAAGCTGCCGCGATAACCGGCAGCTCATCCTCGACCATTTCCCCAAACTAAACCGTTTCCTGACCGGTTACGATCTGCGTCATGTCTATAATGACGACCTCAGCGAATTTGACCTGACCCGCATTCTCACCGGCTCAGAAGGGACGCTGGCTTTTATCACCGAAGCGCGTCTGGATATCACTCGCCTGCCGAAGGTCCGTCGTCTGGTCAATGTGAAGTACAACTCTTTCGACTCGGCGCTGCGTAACGCCCCCTTTATGGTGGATGCGCGTGCGCTGTCGGTAGAAACGGTCGATTCCAAAGTGCTTAATCTGGCGCGGGAAGATATCGTCTGGCACTCGGTCAGCGAACTGATTACCGACGTGCCGGATAAAGAGATGCTGGGCTTAAATATCGTCGAGTTTGCGGGCGACGATGCCGGGCTGATTGAACAGCAGGTTTCCATGCTCTGCCAGCGACTGGATGAGCTGATCGCCCAGGGGGAAGGCGGGGTCATTGGCTGGCAACTGTGCAGCGACCTGGCGGGCATCGAGCGCATCTATGCCATGCGTAAAAAAGCGGTCGGCCTTTTGGGGAATGCCAAAGGCGCGGCAAAGCCGATTCCGTTCGCGGAGGATACCTGCGTGCCGCCGGAGCATCTGGCGGATTATATCGTTGAGTTTCGTGCGCTGCTCGACAGCCATGGCCTGAGCTACGGCATGTTTGGTCACGTTGATGCCGGCGTGCTGCACGTGCGGCCGGCGCTGGATATGTGCGATCCTCAGCAGGAGATCCTGATGAAGCAGATCTCCGACGATGTAGTGGCGTTAACCGCAAAATACGGCGGCCTGCTCTGGGGTGAACACGGTAAAGGCTTCCGGGCGCAATACAGCCCGGCCTTTTTCGGTGAGCAGCTCTTTGGCGAGCTGCGCAAAATCAAAGCGGCGTTTGACCCGCACAACCGCCTGAATCCGGGCAAAATTTGTCCACCAGCGGGCATCGACGTGCCGATGATGCAGGTCGACGCCGTGAAGCGGGGCACCTTTGATCGGCAAATTCCGATTGCGGTACGTTCGTCCTGGCGAGGCGCCATGGAGTGTAACGGCAATGGCCTGTGCTTTAACTTCGATGTGAAAAGCCCGATGTGCCCGTCGATGAAAATCACCAGCAACCGTATTCACTCTCCGAAAGGGCGTGCCACGCTGGTACGTGAATGGCTCCGCTTGCTGGCCGATCGCGGGGTGGATCCGCTGAAGCTTGAACATGACTTGCCTGAAAAACGCGCCAGCCTGCGCACGCTGATCGAGCGTTCGCGCAACAGCTGGCACGCCAGTAAGGGCGAGTACGATTTCTCGCACGAGGTAAAAGAGGCGATGTCCGGGTGTCTGGCCTGTAAGGCCTGTTCAACGCAATGCCCGATAAAAATTGATGTGCCGGATTTCCGCTCACGATTTTTACAGCTCTACCATTCGCGTTATCTGCGCCCGATGCGCGATCATCTGGTGGCCACCGTCGAGAGCTACGCCCCGCTGATGGCGCGTGCGCCGAAGACCTTTAACTTCTTTATTAACCAACCGCTGGTGCGCAAACTTTCTGAGAAGCATATCGGCATGGTAGATCTGCCGTTGCTCTCTTCTCCGTCGCTTCAGCGGGAACTGGTTGGTCACCGTTCGGCGAATATGACCCTCGAAAAACTGGAGACCCTGAGCGACGAGCAGAAAGCGAAAACGGTGCTGGTGGTCCAGGATCCTTTCACCAGCTATTACGATGCGCAAGTCGTCGCAGATTTTGTCCGTCTGGTTGAGCGTGTGGGGTATCACCCTGTGGTGCTGCCGTTCTCGCCAAACGGTAAAGCTCAGCACATTAAGGGCTTCCTGAGCCGCTTTGCGAAAACCGCGCAAAAAACGGCTGATTTCCTGAATCGGGTGGCGAAACTGGGGATGCCGATGGTGGGCGTCGATCCCGCTCTGGTGCTGTGCTATCGCGACGAATATAAGCAGACGCTGGGTGATAAACGCGGCGATTTTCACGTGATGCTGGTGCATGAATGGTTGCCAGCCGCCCTGCAACACGCCGAAGTGAAAGAGGTGAGCGGAGAGTCCTGGTACCTGTTTGGCCACTGTACGGAGGTTACCGCACTGCCGGGGTCAGCTTCGCAGTGGGCCGCCATCTTTGCCCGCTTTGGCGCCAGGCTGGAAAACGTCAGCGTGGGCTGCTGTGGCATGGCGGGGACCTATGGGCATGAGGTCAAAAATCATGCGAATTCGCTTGGCATTTACGCGCTGTCGTGGCAACAGGCGATGCAGCGCCTGCCGCGAAATCGCTGTCTGGCGACGGGTTACTCCTGTCGTAGTCAGGTGAAACGCGTCGAAGGCAGCGGCGTGCGCCATCCGTTACAGGCATTACTGGAGATGATGGGATGATATGGAAACGTGCAGTGACGCTTGAGGCACTCAACGCCATGGGCGAAGGCAATATGGTGGGGCTGCTGGATATCCAGTTTATCCGTATTGGTGAAGACAGTCTTGAAGCGACGATGCCCGTCGACAGCCGGACGCATCAGCCGTTTGGTCTGTTGCACGGTGGGGCATCCGTGGTATTAGCCGAAACGCTGGGTTCGGTGGCCGGTTATCTCTGCACAGAGGGGGAGCATAAAGTGGTCGGGCTTGAGGTGAACGCCAACCATATTCGCTCCGTGCGGAGCGGGCGGGTGCGCGGTGTGTGCCGCGCCCTGCACGCCGGCGGGCGTCATCAGGTGTGGCAGATTGACATCTTTGACGAGCAGGATCGCCTGTGCTGCTCGTCGAGACTAACGACCGCCGTGGTGTAAAGGCAGGTTAACAGTGGAATTGTTTTGTCTTTGGTCAAAAGTTAGCCAGTGAAAGGTGTTATACTGGTGAGGTTTTGTACAAAAGAGAGGACAACATGGATACCGATTTAAACCCAACCACACTTGCCATAGAATTTTTACGTCGCGATAAGGGCAATTTGTCACCGGCTCAGTACCTGAAAAAGCTCAAACAGCTTGAACTGGAATTTGCCGATTTGCTCACGCTCTCTTCAAATGAACTGAAAGAAGAGATCTACTTCGCCTGGCGGTTGGGTGTTCATGTCCATTGATGACAGATGAAGACGCTGTCATCCCAATAAAGGCCGCCTGTGCGGTCTTTTTTATGCTTAGTATTTTGCCGGGAGTTTATGGATTTTCATTAACACGCCGTCTTCCATCTCGACATACCCACCTGCTTTTAGATCCGCCAGAATGCGCATCACGCCGCTGCGCGACAAATGCGTTTTTTCCCTGATATAGCGTTCGGCGGTGATGTCGTGACGAAAACTCTCTTCTTCATTCATCAGTTCAAACAGCTGTTGTCGCACCATATCGTAAGCTGTTGCAGCGCCCCGGGGCATAATATGGTGGTAAAGACGGTCATAAATGACCATTAAGTGATCCGAAACCAGTTTCCACAGGCCTTTCTCTTTAATGACCGTATTGGCCGTTTGCGTATCGATAAAGCCAATGGTGCAGGGTTTAATCGTTTTCAGGTAATCGTCAAAATAGACATCGGTGAGATTCGCCAGCCCAAAAACGCCGGGACTGGTAGAGGTCGACAGCAACATATTATCCGAGCTGCGGTATATTGCGACGCTCCCCTCAATAATTAAATAGCACATTCCCTGTCCGTTCACTTCCAGATCTAATCGCTCCCCGCGCTCAACATGGCGAACCGAGGCATAGGGCTTGAGATGCTCAATAAGTTCCTGGGACCAGGGCGAGCCGCGATGCGTCGCGCCGGGAGGCGTTCCTGACGTAGACATATTCACCTCAAATGATAAGAACGTTCCTTTCGTCCTAATTATAGTGCCAGTTATAACAGACCAGAAATCCTGAGCGTAAATTCCCTGCATCCTCAGTAACGTAAGGGTAAACGGTTGATCTCAATTAATATGCCGCGATGCATGGTGATATACCCCCCGGTGCGTAGCTCGGCAAGTATGCGCATGATGCCGCTGCGTGAAAGATAGGTTCTGCTCTTGATATAGGCCGCCGCGGTAATGTTGTTACGAATAGCGTCATGCTCCTGCATCAGTTCGATGAGCTGAAAACGAATAATATCGTACGCGGACATTTGTGATATGAGCGCGCAGTGCTCATATACCCGCGACGCGGTATACACCAGAAGCCGGGCGAAATTTTCCCACAGGTTGTCTTCTGCCACAATCCGGTTAAAACAGTCGAGCGGCAAACGGGCAATTTCACTGGTTTCCAGCGCCCTGACGTACAGATGCTCCGTCGCCAGTTGGCTGCTTACGCCCAGTAAAAAAGGCGACGATTCTGAATTAAGCACAATGCCGTCACCGCGTCGGTGCAGAGCCACGCTGCCATTAAGGAGGAGAAGGCACTGCTGCGTCTCCTCATTATAATAATTGACGATATCACCACGGGAGATAATCATTTTCTCGGCATAGGGCAGTAAATGCGTGAGTAATTTCTCAATATGTAAAAACGGTTTTAACGCCAGCACGGGCGTTTTTTTCTCTGCTATCCCGGCAGTCATGCGAGTATTCATAAGCACCTCATCGATCACAGTGACTTTTCTTGTGATGAATAGAGAATTATCTTAGAAATAGCCTCTGCTGGGAATATTGCTTATCGGTCCAAAAATAGACCGATAATCACAAATCATTATCAACTCTTTGAAATTCATCTGTTAACCAAAAGAGTCCAAATCTAGACCTGACTGGGCCGTCAAAAAATAAAATCAGTATGGACTTGCGTGCTATTTGAAAAAAAGATACGTCAGAAAAAATGTTTATATTTTGTTAAGTTGAGGTCTACAGCTAGACCCGAAAACTGTTTGAATTTTGAACGGTGACTCTATAGATTTTACTTAGTCGGTGAGCGAGTGTGTAAAATACGTCATCCTTTAAATTCAAGAGGGAAATAAAACACAAGCGTAACGCTCACCACGTCGTTTTGCTCGCGATAAAAATAATACCGGGCATCTGCCGACTGAATATCGGTAATGAATAAAGTGATAGAGGAATAGCGTAATGAAAAAGAATATTCTCGCGACAATAGTGGTTGCAGTGGTCTCCGTCTCAATGTCTCAGGCATTTGCTGCCGCCGGGACGGTTAATTTTAATGGCAATATCCTGGACAGCGCCTGTGATGTCGATGTGGGTTCGCAGAATCAGGTTGTCACGCTGGGCGATTTTTATAAAACGGAATTTCCTGCTGCGGGCGCGCGTGCTGCAGCTAAGCCTTTCCAGATTATATTGAAAAACTGTCCGCCTGGCGTGAATGCGGCACAGGTGCGTTTTGACGGCACGCCAGATCAGTCTAACCCTAATTTGCTCGCCATTGATAACTCATCACTGAATGCGGCAACCGGCGTGGCGATTAATCTGATGTCCGCGGATAAAACGGATCTGCCGCTACATGGAAGCAATGGCACCACCTATTTACTGAGCAGCACGCAGGACAATGCGCTGAACTTCTACGCACAGTATCAATCCACCGCGGCGGCAGTCACCGCCGGTACGGCTAACGCCGTGGCGAATTTCTCTGTCGTTTACAACTAATCTTTACCAAACCTCAGACGGCGCCGGGTCATGGTGCCGTCTGAATCCGGGGTCTGTTATGCGTTTTTGTAAATATGTGCTGTGTATTACGGCTATTTCCGCGGTTCTGTTCGGCACAGCGCACGCCGGGGTCATTATCGGCGGCACGCGCGTTATTTTTGAAGGCAATAAAAAAGAGGCCTCACTGAGTATTAACAATCCGGACAATGCCCCTTTTTTAATTCAGTCGTGGATTGAAACCGCAAGCGGCGGGCAAGAAAACGTTCCTTTTATTATTACGCCACCGCTTTATCGTCTGGATAAAGGGCAGCAGAATGTCGAGCGCATTGTCATGACGGAGGCGCTGGCGCAAAACAAAGAGAGTTTATTCTGGCTGAATATAAAAGCGATACCCTCGGCGAGTCAAAAAGAAAACACGCTGCAAATAGCCGTGAAAACGCGAATTAAATTAATTTATCGCCCGGCGGCATTAGCAGGTTCACTGCCGGAAGAGGACGCAGATAAATTAACCTGGAAGGTGAGCGGAAATCATCTGCAGGTCTTCAACCCAGGTCGGTTTGTGATGAATTTTAACGAGGTGCGAATCGGTCATAACAAGGTGGATGATGCAACCTATGTCTTACCCGGCGCAACGGCATTATTCAACCTGCCAGCAGGGAATCCCCGCGGCTCGCTCAGCTTTAAATTAATTAACGATTTTGGCAGCACGGGGGCTGAACATCGCGCCAGTCTGTAGGCCCAGGGCATTCGCAGTGTAAGTGAATAATGAGATGGGAAAGCGAAAAATACTCTCTGGATGGCTGGCTATTGTCATTGCTCCGGCGCTCACCCCGCCATTTGCGTGTGCCTCGGAAACCTTCAATGCCGACCTGGTTGAGCTGGATAATCCCCGTGCCGGGAAGGTCGATCTTTCCGCTTTCGAAAGAGGAACCCAGCCGCCCGGCACCTACCATGTAGATGTAGTCCTGAATAATCAGCTACAGGAAACTCGCGACGTCTCTTTTGATGCAGGCAAAAATGCCGACGGCTCCCCGACGTTGACGCCGTGTCTGAGTGTTGAACAACTGGCGCAATGGGGCGTGAAAACAGCGCTTTTTACGGATCTTGTTGTGCCCGACCATGCCTGTGCCCGGCTTGCAGCCATACCACAGGCGATGAGTGAGTTTGATTTTGCCGCGCAGCGGCTGACCCTCAGCATTCCGCAGGCCGCCATGAAGGCACAGGCGAGGGACGCCGTGCCACCCGAGCAGTGGGACGAGGGCATCAATGCGGCAATGCTTAATTACAGCCTGAGCGGTGCGACCACAATGCCGCGTAACGGTGCGGCGACGGACCAAAGCGAGTATGCCAACCTGCGGCCCGGGATCAATCTGGGGCCCTGGCGGCTGCGCAATTACAGTACCTGGAGCCGGGATACTACCGGCCAGGACCAGTGGGACACCGTCTATACCTATCTTCAGCGCGCGGTCATTCCCTTAAAGGCCCAGCTGACGCTGGGTGACAGCAGCGCCCCGTCTGACGTCTTCGACAGTATGCCGTTTCGCGGCGTGCAGCTGGCGTCTGACGACGACATGTTGCCGGAGTCGATGAAAGGCTATGCCCCTGTGGTGCGCGGGATAGCCCGAACTCAGGCGCAGGTGGTGGTTCGCCAGAACGGGTATCAGATTTACCAGAGCTATGTGTCGCCCGGTGCGTTTGAAATTCGCGATATGTATCCCACGGGTGGCGCAGGCGATCTGGAGGTCACGGTGAAAGAAGCCGACGGCAGCGAACAGCATTTCACCGTGCCATTCGCGTCGCTACCGGTGCTGCAGCGTGAAGGGCGGCTCAGGTATGCACTGACGGCGGGACAATACCGTTCGTATAACCGTGATGTTGAGAAAACGCCGTTTGCACAATTAACCGGCATCTATGGTTTGCCGCACGGCCTTACGCTGTATGGGGGCGGACAAGGCGCAAGTCGCTATCAAGCTGTTGCTGCCGGTGCAGGCATGAACATGGGAGCATTCGGGGCGATCTCAGCAGATGTGATCCAGGCATGGTCCACACCAGCGAGGCAAGACGCCTCAATGGGACAGTCCTGGCGCGCGCGATACAGTAAAAATTTTGTTGAGACGGGAACGAACTTCTCCATCGCCGGATATCGCTATTCGACAAAAGGCTATTACGGGATGCAGGAGATCCTCGAAGGTGACAGAAGCAGCACCGATCCGAACGCTCGCCGTCGGCATCGCGCAGAGCTGACGTTGAGCCAGTCGTTAGGGGCGAGCAGAGGTTCTCTTATGCTCAGCGCCGTCGAGGAAGACTACTGGAATTCAGGCAAGCCAATGCAGTCTGTCAGCCTGGGTTACAACAATTACTGGCATAACATCAGCTATGGCATCACCTGGAGCATGAATAAAAACGGCCATTCTACGGGGGCGAACAACGCATCGGGGGATAGCAGCGACCGCATGTTAGCCGTCACGATAAGCATACCACTGGAAAAATTTCTACCGCAAACGTGGGCGAGCTACAGCATGAATACAAGCAAAACTAATGGCGCGACGCATATGGCGGGCCTCAGTGGCTCAGCGCTCGACAATAATGCGCTGAACTGGAGTGTACAGGAAGGCTACGGCTCAAAAGGCGTTGGAAATACCGGTACATTCACGGGGGATTATAAAGGCACCTATGCCCAGGCCAACGCCGGATATAGTTACGACCAGAACAGCGCACGTCTGAATTATGGCATCCAGGGAGGCGTGCTGGCGCATGGAGAGGGCATTACGCTTTCTCAGCCCCTGGGAGAAACAAATGCCCTGATTACAGCCCCGGGAGCCCACGGTGTGACCATTCTCAACCAGACTGGTGCACGGACTGACTATCGTGGATATACGGTGGTGAATAATTTATCGCTCTACCGGAAAAACACGCTGGTGCTGAATACCGACACACTTCCCGAGGATGCTGAACTCGAACTCAACGCGCGTACGGTCATCCCCGTACGGGGAGCCGTGGTCAGAGCGGATTATGTCGCCGATATTGGCCGACGCGCATTGATCGTTTTAACGACTGCCTCGGGTGAAAGCGTGCCTTTCGGCGCTAGCGCATCGATCGCGGGGAGAGATAACCGACGATTTATCGTAGGCGACAAAGGGCAGGTTTATGTTACGGGTGTCCGGGATAGCGGAAAACTGGTCGCAACATGGGGCAGCCAGCGCTCACAATCCTGTACCGCGGACTACCGGTTACCGGTGGATAAGGGCGCCTCTGGTGTGAGTCAACTGACGGTGAAGTGTCATCAAGGCAAATAAATGCAAAGACTCAGGGTATTTTTTCTCTTTCTGTTTTGTCTGGCCGCAAGCCGTGCTTTCGCCGGGACCTGTACAACCATCTCGCCGCAGGTTTCGACGATCGCTTTCGGGCAAATAAACGTACAACGCGACGCACCTCGCGGGACGGTCATTTTTTCAGGTAGGGCCGCTGACACAGGTTCGTACTTAACTGGCTGCACCAATCCGTTAATGCTGGGATTTAGCATGAAATATAACAATGCGCAGTTAAGCACCCTGGGCAACCATATCTATGAAACTAACATTCCGGGGATTGGCATCCGCTTATCTTCAGGAAACTATTTTGATAATCCGCCGGTGACCTTTTCTTATAATGCGACGACTTCCTATGTGGATTGGTTTGGTGGAAAAGTCGAGCTTATTGTCACGGGGCCCGTTTCTCCTGGCGTATTGAACCCCGGCACGCTGGGTGCAGTGTCATTACAGGGCAGTGACGGTATTTACCGGGATGGGCTTACCGTGGTTGTCGCGAGTGGCACAATTAACGTGCTCGCCTGCTCTGTCAGTAGCACGCAATTAACGTTTCCCATTGGTGATATTCCTGTTTCGCTTTTTGGCAGCACAATTGGCACCACCCCTGGCAATGCGCAGGTTACGCAAAATATAGGCCTTGTCTGTAATACGGGGGCAAATATTAAAGTCGTGTTGAGCGGCATTCAGAACCCAGATAATAGCACGCCCAGCGTTATGGCGCTTACGGGGCAGGGTAGCCCCGGCGTGGCTTCAGGAGTGGGGGTGCAATTTCTTTATAACGGTGCCCCCCTTGCGCTTAATACGTCGCTGTTGCTTAAGCAGTCAGCGGGAGGCCAGGAATTATTACCGCTTACCGCGCGCTATTATCAAACAAAAACAACCGTTATGCCGGGTATTGCAAATGCCTCCGCAACGTTAAGTGTGACTTATCAGTAAGAGAGGATTAAATATGAAACGCGTCATACTGCTCTCTTTATTACCTTTTTGGGTAGCGGCTGATACGGTAAATCTCAACGTCACGGGAAATATCACCGCGTCCCCTTGTGTATTTAATGACGGAAATAGTCGTGTCGATGTCAACCTGGGCGATATCCAGGCTAGCAATATGATGACGGCAGGGTCTTCCGCCGTACCGGTTGCCTTTAACCTGCGTTTTTCCTGTTGTCCTGCCGGAACCACCAGCGTGTCGATTATTCTGACCGGTAATGAAGATCCTGTCTCCGGCAGCCCCTGGTTTAAAAATAACGGAACCGCCAGCAATGTGGCGATCGGGCTCAGAGACGTGACCTCTGGTTTGTTAAAAGGTAATGGGTCGGGCCTTACGCAGCCCGTGCTGTCAGACCGAACGGCCACGTTTCCTCTGGAGGCCTTTGTTTACTCAGGCCCCGGACATGCGATGCCAGGTACGCTCAGCAGCGTGGTCATTGTAACGATGCAATACAATTGAAAACCGTGTCCGTCAGGGAATTCGCGTCCCTCCATCCTACGATCTTTTTTACAATCAAGCGGTACAGGTATGATCACGATTCTCATTAATGAGCCGGACGTTTATTTTCGTCGTGGTGTCGCTTTTTTACTTTCCGATCTCTTTCAGGAAGCATTTAACGAAACCATTCAAATTCATGTTGAATTGACCGAGGCGAATATTGCGCTTGCCGATATTATTATTCTCTCGCTTTGTCGTGGGGAGCATCTGGTCTGCCGGCCTGAACTCCGTGCCCGAAAGAAGCGTCTGGTGATCGGCTTTGTGGATCGCAAAGTGACAACGTATTCCGTTCTGCCAACCTGTTATCGCGATATGCTTTTATTGCCCCGACGGATTTCACCCGTCGAAACCAGCAATACGCTGCGTGTCGCCTGGCTTGCCATGCAGCACCCAGCTGAAACAGCGTCGTGCACAGGATGCGCGCACAAAACCCTCTCTTCGCAGCAGGCCCGCGTTATGGCGAGCCTGTTAAAAGGCCAGGCCGTACAGGTTATTGCCGATGAGATGACCATCGATGCAAAAACGGTCTTTAATCATAAGTACAAGGTGATGCAGAAATTTGGTTTGCAGAGTGATTACGAATTACTTCAATTACTGCGTCGTCAGGTAGAGAATAGTACCGACGGCAATTTCTTTTGCCCCGATCCCGGGATATAAAAAAGGCTCGCCGCCGCGAGCCTGAGGATGATTACACGTTTACGGCACTGATTAAGCGCGTTTTCATCGCCTGATAGGCGCTGGCGGCGTAATCCTCCGCCCAGCGTTGATCGGCAATTGCCTCGATATTTACCGCACAGTATTTGGTTTCTGGCGTTTTAGATGTGGGATCAAGATTATCCTGCGTCAGCTCGTTGCAGGCACCAATCCACCACTGATAGGTCATGTACACCGCACCGGTATTAATACGTTCGCTCAGGCTGGCGCGTGTGATCACTTTCCCGCGACGCGACCGTACCCAGACGAGCTGACCTTCAGCAATGCCCAGCTTGTCGGCATCGACCGGGTTAATCTGCACCCGACCGGGTTCATCTGCCAGGCTTTGCAACGCGGCACAGTTGCCGGTCATTGAACGGCAGCTGTAATGCCCAACCTCCCGCACGGTACATAACACCAGCGGATAATCGGCATCCGGAACCTCGGCGGGTGCCCGCCAGGGGGCGGCGAACAGCTGGCCTTTACCGTTCGGCGTATCGAACTGATTATCTTTGTACAGGTATGGCGTGCCGGGGTGATCCAGCGTAGGGCAGGGCCACTGCACATGGCCCATTTCACCCATTTTCTGGTAGGTAACGCCATAAAAGAGCGGACAGAGCTCGCGCATTTCATCCCAGATTTGCTGATCCGAGTCATAATGCATCGGGTACCCCATCTCACTTGCCAGCAGGCTAATAATCTCCCAGTCCCTTTTTACGTTGCCGCGGGCCTCAATGGCTTTGCCAAACCGCTGGAATCCCCTGTCTGCGCAGGTAAAGACGCCGCCGTGTTCACCCCAGGAGGTGGCGGGTAAGACGACATCGGCGACTTCGGCGGTTTTGGTCATAAAGATATCCTGAACCACCACAAAATCGAGCGCGTCGAAACCACGGCGAACCAGACTCAAGTCGGCTTCGGTCTGAAGCGGGTCTTCGCCCATGATGTAATAGGCTTTGATTTTACCTTCCAGCGCCAGATGAGGCACTTCGGTTATGCGGGTACCGACCCGATCGTCCATTGTGTTGACATCGATACGCCAGGCATCGGCGAATTTCGCCCGGACGCTGGCATCGGTCACGTTCTGATAACCCGGGAACATATTCGGTAAGACGCCCATATCGCAGGCACCCTGCACGTTGTTTTGCCCGCGAACCGGGCCTACGCCCACGGCAGGACGTCCCAGATTTCCGGTCAAAAGCGCCAGGCTGGACAAGCCTTTAACGACATCGACCGCCTGACCAAACTGCGTCACGCCCATCCCCCACATCACCGTGGCGGACGGGGCCGCCGCGAAGGTACGCATCGCCTGACGGACCTCTCTTGCCGGGACGCCGGTCAAGTACTCCACCTTTTCCGGCGCGTAATCTTTGACCTGCTCGCGGTATTCACTTAGCCCATCCGTAAAGCGTGCGACATAGTTTTTGTCGTAAAGCTCCTCTTCCAGCAGGACGTAGCCAAAGGCATTCACCAGCGCCATATTGCTGCCGTTGTTTAACTGCAAATGCTGATCCGCTATGCGTGCTGTTTCGATACGACGGGGATCGCAGACGATAATTTTTGCGCCGTTCTGGCGGGCCTGAATGACGCGACGGGCGACGATAGGGTGCGAATCCGCGCAGTTGTAGCCAAACACCAGTAAACATTTCGAGTTTTCAATGTCATTAATGGAGTTGCTCATCGCGCCGTTGCCCAGCGTTTCCTGCAACCCGGCAACCGAGGGCCCATGACATACGCGGGCACAGCAATCGACATTGTTGGTTTTCAGCACCGCACGGGCAAATTTTTGCATCACATAGTTGGTTTCGTTGCCAGTACCCCGAGACGAACCCGTGGTCATGATGGCGCGAGGACCGTGTTGTTCTTTGATAGCGTTCAGTTTACTGGCGGTATACCGAATGGCTTCTTCCCAGGTGACGGGGGTAAAGGCATCGCCTTTGTTGTAACGGATCAGGGGCTGGGTGAGGCGAGGGGTGAGTAAGCGGGTATCGTTAAGGAAGTCCCAACCGTAAAAGCCTTTGAGGCACAAGGTTCCCTGGTTGGTCACGCCGTTGGCGGCTTCGGCGCGGAGAATGCGGTTGTTTTCTACGATAAGGTTTAATTTACAGCCTGCACCACAATAGGGGCAGACGCTTGCGACTTTTTTCATCAATAACAGACCTGTTAAGAAATGAAGAGGTTAACTGGAGGACCAGTCTCGAAAACATGAACTAAGCAGAATTCATGCCATTTCTTCAAATCGTTGATTTAACAGGAGCCAATGAGAAAGCCTGCGTGTCATCGTCATTGTGTTCGTCACATATGACGATGACACGCCAGCAACAGCCGCACGAGAAGCGGTTAGATATCATCCATGGTGTAACCGACCACAATTTCCAGGGTTTTGCGGATGACATCGGCCTGAACCACATCATCCGTCGATTCCAGGGCCTGAATCAGCCACAAGATAATCGCTTTATTCGAGAGATGTCCTTCAGATGCCAGAACACAACGTACCGCCGTTGAAAAGATGGCGGATTCATCTGCAAATCGATCGCCTGCTGTACGGAAGTACTCCGAAAGGGCGCTATCAAAAATGGCGTTGTGTAGTTCGGGTTGAACCTGAATATTCTGTCTCATTTATTCTCACCGTGATGGTTAAGTAGCAGGTTGCTGTTAATGTATTTTCTTTGGATCGACGGGCTTTCCAGTGCTAAACAGAGGCACAACATTGTTACTTTTTACACGTTGAGATCCCTCTCGCTCCGTTCTCTCGGTTACGGCCCGGTAATGCTTAAATCCACCGTCACCGCTATTAATTTCAGCGATAACATTCCCAATGGCATCCCGCCGCTCTGGATCCTTTTCATGAGCTTTCATACTTCTCAACCGTTGCACCAGGGCATGCGTATTGATGGGGCCGTTCTCTTTCAATAGCGAAAGAACGGCCTCACCAATAAGCTCGTCGATCAATTTGTCTACGTCACTTCTCTTCATAACTGCATCTCTGATCGCCTGGTTGCGCTTGTCTGGAGCATTCCTTCGTTCTTTTGACCGACAACCCAGGAAATCTATTAATTGTTTGGCTAACCTTAGCGATCGAACAATAAACCGATCAGCATCTGATAATGTTGCTCCTCCTGCGTGTCGGTGGCCTTTTCGAGTCTGCCAAGTAGCTTGGTACAGAGCGTCTTGCGATTCAGACTCCGGCCATCACGCAGAATTTCGACCACCACTTGTCCCAATGTTTCCTGCTGCGAGGGCAGGGCCGCTTTATCAAAGTACTGTGCAATGGCAGCGGCGGCATCGAGCTGGTATCCGTTCTGTCGCATGTTTCGCTCCTGTAAAAATTTGTAATCACTCACGTTACAAATAAGGTATACATTTTTTCTAAATCTGTACATTAAAAATGTACAGTTTTTTGAATTTTTTTTAAGTCATGTTGTTATGACTGGATTAATCAATGACTTACGGCGTTTTTTAGGAAGAGGCACGTCAAAGATATATTGTACAAAATGCGTTAACGAAAAAAGTTGTACAAGGTTGTCATATCGCCGCAAAAGGGGCGCTAAATCCTTGAGCTGTAAATTATTTGTTATGCAATGATTATGGTATAACAAGGGATACCCACCTTGCTTCGCACGTGTGGTCCACACTATCAACGCGCTGGGAACTCATGCTCACAACCATTATTTACCGCAGTCATATCTGCGCGAACGTGCCAGTTAAAGCTCTGGAAGAGATGGTCGCCGCCGCAAATATCACCAATCGGCAGTCAGACGTCACTGGAATTTTATTGTTCAACGGAACACACTTCTTCCAGCTGCTTGAAGGACCAGAAGAGAGCGTGACGGCTATCTACCAGCATATTTGCAAGGATGCGCGCCACTATAATGTGGTTGAGTTGCTCTACGACTATGCGCCGTCCAGACGATTCGGCAACGTGGGGATGGAACTCTTTGACCTGCGGCGTTACGACCGGCAGGAAGTCCTCCAGCAGGTGCTGGATAAAGGCACAACCCGCTTCCAGCTAGCGTATAACGATCGGGCATTGCAGTTTTTCCGCACTTTCGTCGAAGCCACTGAAAAAGAGAACTATTACGAGATTCCGCCAGGCGATTCGTGGGAGTTCATCCCCCAGGAAGACGCGTTTTCCCAACAGCCCGCCGTTGTCGCGAAAGGGGCTGACTGCAGCTTTGCTTTCCAGCCAATTGTTGATCCGTTCACCCTGAACGTGGTGTCGTGGGAAGCCCTGGTACGTACCCCCTCCGGCGGCTCACCGGGCGACTATTTTGCCAGCCTGAACGATTGCGATGTATATGAATCCGATCTTAAAAGTAAGCAGGTTGCCTTATCCATGGCCAGTGCGCTTGGGCTGCAGGGCCAGACACTGTCCCTGAATTTATTGCCCATGACGCTGGTCAATGTGCCGGGGGCGGTGAACTTCTTATTAAGAGAGATTGAGGCGAACGGGCTGGTGCCTGAGCAAATCATCATTGAATTCACCGAAAGCGAGGTGATATCTCGCCTCAACGAATTCAAAGGCGCGGTCAGAGAGTTAAAGAGCGCCGGGATTAGCGTGGCGATTGATCACTTTGGTGCCGGTTTTGCCGGATTGTTATTGCTGGCGCAGTTCCAGCCGGATCGCATTAAAATTAACCGCGAGCTCGTGGCCGATGTGCATAAAAGTGGCCCACGGCAGGCGATCATTCAGGCCATCATCAAATGCTGTTCTTCGCTTGAGATTCAGTTTTGTGCCGTAGGTGTCGAAAAAGCTGAAGAGTGGATGTGGCTGGAATCTGCCGGGATTTCGGAGTTCCAGGGCCATCTTTTTGCCAGTCCACGGCTGGGAGGCATCCCCCCGATTGCCTGGCCTGAAAAGAAATTTGAGTTTTAATCTCTCAGCCGATCGCCCTCACGATTAGCTGTACGCGCTGTAAAATTTGTACAACAATATGTAAACAGACGCCCGGTTTACTTAACAGACACTTGTTATCTGCCGGGTTCTTAGTTATACATTTCATTTGTACAATCTGATAAGGTTAGTTAGTTTTAGTATGGAAGTCCTGAGCGTGAGGGAGTTAATGGCCTATTACAGTATCGGCGAAGTGGCCGAACGATGCGGAATCAACCCCGTAACGCTGCGTGCGTGGCAACGTCGCTATGGTTTGCTTAAACCTCAGCGCAGTGAAGGCGGTCATCGCCAGTTCGATGAAGAAGACATTCTGCGTATCGAAGAAATAAAGCGGCTGATGAAAAGCGGCGTTTCAGTGGGTAAGGTAAAAGCCCTGCTCGGAACGGAAGACCTGATGACCCAAAGCGGGTGGACCTCGTCTCAGGAAGAGATGATGCTCGTTGTACGTTATGCCAGCCCGACCAAGCTACGCGCCCGTCTTGCGGAATTACGCCGCGAACACTCGTTTGAAGCCCTCATTGATAATATTCTGGTGCCTGTCCGTCAGAGAATGAGTCTTGACCAGAATACGGTTCGTCATATGGCCAGTATGCTGGATGGCGTGCTGATTGAAATAGCAGCGGCCTCGTTGGTTGAATCGCGTAAGAAGCCAGGAAAAGATGCATTATTGATTGGCTGGGATTGTGAAGACAGGACCCGTTTATGGCTGGAGGCGGCGAGACTGTCACAGAAAGGATGGCATATTGATGTCCTGGCGGACCCTATTGATTCCCCGCGTCCTGAACTTTTCCCCGGACAAAAAATTTTCGTCTGGACGGGAAAAGCTCCTACTGCACGGCAGCAGGAGCAGTTAGATCACTGGCACGAACAAGGATTTGCAGTTTCCTTCCACGGTGCAGAGTTCTGAATGGCCTTACGGGCCACTTTTATTTCCGCCCAACCAGCAGGCCAATAATCAACCCGATAGCACCAGCGGCCATCAACCCGGTCAGTGGGTTATCGCGCACTCTTTCCGAGACATCGTCTGCCACGTCAGAGGCTTTGGCAGCATATTTTCGTGCTGCGCCTTTTAGCTGATGCTTAGGTGAATCAACTGCATCACCGAACTGATATTGCGCTTCACCCGCCACTTCATCGGCTTTGTTGAAGGCTTTGTTTGCCAGGCGATCTGCTTCATTCTCAAAATCATGTGATGACATAACGTTCTCCTTTTTGTGTCAGTCCTAAGCTTAGAACTTGTGGACGAAATCACAAATTCTGGCGGCCTGTTTCAGGGGATTCCTGGAAATGACAGCCAGTCGAAAATCGAACCGTGATTAACTTAGACGTACATCGCGTCTATTTCAAAAATAGGCATTTTCGATACATCATTTGCATTTCAACCAGTCACGGTTGTCAGCCCTCCTTAATGTTTTATTTTTCAATCAATTGAACATTTACATCCAACGATGCTCACTCGCTATGCAGGGTCTATGCTTAAGTAAAGTAGCCAAAAAGGGCGGTTAAACCGAAAGTCCCTGCTATCAGGGGGTTGAAGTGATAATCGTTATCACTAACATGGTGTTATGCCCAACGTGGCTTAATCGATGAGGTGGACCTATGGAATTGCAGTCTGAAACCTTTAACCCCGCGGATTTCACATGGCGCGGTTTATCTCTTACGCCCGCCGCCGCGGCGCATATTCACGCGCTCATGGCGAAAAACCCCGACATTATCGGCCTGCGCTTAGGCGTTAAACAGACCGGCTGCGCCGGATTTGGCTATGTGCTGGATACCGTAACGGAAGGTGAAAAAGACGATCTCGTTTTTGAAACCGATGGGGCAAAACTCTATGTCGCATTGCAGGCCATGCCGTTTATCGACGGGACGGAAGTCGATTATGTGCGCGAAGGATTAAACCAGTTATTCAAATTTAATAACCCGAAAGCGCAGAACGAATGCGGCTGTGGCGAAAGCTTTGGGGTATAGGCGGTACTATGTCTCGTAATACTGAAGCAACTGATGACGTCAACACCTGGAGTGGCGGACACCTCAACTATAAAGAGGGATTCTTCACACAGCTGCAAACCGACGAGCTGGCCAAAGGCATCAACGAGGATGTCGTTCGGGCGATCTCGGCAAAACGTAATGAACCGGACTGGATGCTTGAGTTTCGCCTGAGTGCGTTTCGCGCCTGGCTTGAAATGGAAGAGCCTCACTGGCTGAAAGCGCATTACGACAAGCTGAACTATCAGGATTACAGCTACTATTCCGCGCCTTCGTGCGGCAGCTGTGATGATACCTGTGCCTCTCAACCGGGGGCTGTGCAGCAGACCGGCACCAATGCCTTTTTGAGCAAAGAGGTGGAAGACGCGTTTGAACAGCTGGGCGTGCCCGTTCGTGAAGGGCGTGAAGTGGCCGTTGACGCGATTTTTGACTCCGTGTCGGTGGCGACGACCTATCGCGGCAAACTGGCCGAGCAGGGCATTATTTTCTGTTCGTTCGGCGAGGCGATCCACGATCACCCTGAGCTGGTGAAAAAATACATCGGGACCGTTGTCCCCAGCAACGATAACTTCTTTGCCGCGCTGAATGCAGCGGTGGCCTCTGACGGGACCTTTATCTATATCCCGAAAGGCGTACGTTGTCCGATGGAGTTGTCCACCTACTTCCGTATCAATGCCGAAAAAACCGGCCAGTTTGAACGGACGATTCTGGTGGCTGATGAAGGCAGCTACGTCAGTTATATCGAAGGTTGTTCGGCACCGGTTCGTGATAGCTATCAGCTTCATGCCGCGGTCGTTGAAGTCATCATTCATAAAGACGCCGAGGTGAAATACTCGACGGTGCAAAACTGGTTCCCCGGAGACGGGAATACCGGCGGTATTCTGAACTTTGTGACCAAGCGGGCGCTCTGCGAGGGTGAGAACAGCAAGATGTCCTGGACCCAGTCTGAAACCGGTTCAGCCATTACCTGGAAATACCCGAGCTGTATTCTGCGCGGGGATAACTCCATTGGTGAGTTCTACTCTGTGGCGTTGACCAGTGGGCATCAGCAGGCCGATACCGGCACCAAAATGATCCATATCGGTAAGAACACGAAATCGACCATCATTTCGAAAGGGATCTCTGCCGGTCATAGCCAGAACAGCTACCGCGGGTTAGTCAAAATCATGCCGACGGCCACCAACGCCCGCAACTTTACCCAGTGTGACTCCATGTTGATTGGCACCGACTGTGGTGCGCATACCTTCCCGTACGTGGAGTGTCGAAACAATTCCGCGCAGCTGGAGCACGAAGCGACCACCTCGCGCATCGGTGAAGATCAGCTCTTCTATTGCCTGCAACGTGGGATCAGTGAAGAAGATGCGATTTCGATGATTGTAAACGGCTTCTGTAAAGACGTGTTCTCTGAACTGCCGCTGGAATTTGCCGTTGAAGCGCAAAAACTGTTGGCGATAAGCCTGGAACATAGCGTCGGTTAAGGATTAAGGAAAACACATGTTAAGCATCAAAGATTTACAGGTCAGCGTGGAAGATAAAGCGATCCTGCGTGGGCTGAACATCGACGTTCGCCCGGGCGAGGTGCACGCCATTATGGGGCCAAACGGGTCAGGTAAAAGTACGCTGTCGGCGACGCTGGCGGGCCGGGAAGATTATGAAGTCGTCGGCGGGTCCGTCGAATTTAAAGGGAAGGATTTACTCGAACTGTCGCCGGAAGACAGGGCAGGCGAGGGGATCTTTATGGCGTTCCAGTATCCGGTTGAGATCCCAGGGGTCAGCAACCAGTTTTTCCTGCAAACCTCGTTGAACGCGGTGCGGAAATACCGTGGAGAAGAGGCGCTGGATCGCTTTGATTTCCAGGATCTGATGGAAGAGAAGATCAAACTGCTCAAAATGCCGGAAGATTTGTTGACCCGCTCGGTCAACGTCGGTTTCTCCGGTGGCGAGAAGAAACGTAACGATATCTTGCAGATGGCGGTACTTGAGCCCGATTTATGTATTCTGGATGAAACTGACTCTGGACTGGATATCGATGCCCTGAAAATTGTCGCCGACGGGGTCAACTCCCTGCGCGACGGCACGCGTTCGTTCATTATCGTGACGCACTACCAGCGCATTCTGGACTATATCAAACCGGATTACGTGCACGTGCTCTATCAGGGCCGCATCGTTAAGTCGGGTGATTTCACTCTGGTCAAACAACTGGAGGAGCAGGGCTATGGCTGGCTTACCGAACAACAGTAAGGCGCTGCAGCAGTGGCACCGCCTGTTTGAGGCTCAGGGAGCACATCGTTCTGAGTACGCCCATCAGCATCTTCAGCAGATGTTGCGGCTGGGCCTGCCGACGCGTAAACATGAAAACTGGAAATACACCCCGCTTGACGGACTGCTCGACAGTGAGTTTGTCCTCCGTCCGGCCAAGGTTAGCCCCGCTCAGCGTGATGCTCTGGCACTTGAAATCGATGCAGTAAGACTGGTCTTTGTCGATGGTCACTATCGCCCCGAACTCAGCGACAGCACAGCGGAGAGCGGTTTTGACGTCACGGTTAATGACGATCGTCACGCCCTCCTGGCACCCGTACAGCCAGACGTTTTTTTGCATTTAACGGAAAGTCTCTCTGCGGGCGTGACGCATATTCAGGTTAAGCGCAATCAGCGCCCTGTGAAACCCTTACTGCTGTTGCATATTACCCAGGGTGTCGACGGGGCTGAGATCAATACTGCCCACTATCGCCACCATCTGGAACTCGCCGAAGGCGCGGAAGCCACGCTGATTGAACACTACGTGAGCCTTAATCACCTGGCGCACTTCACCGGCGCACGCGTGACGATGAACGTGGCGGCAAACGCCCAGTTACACCATATCAAGCTGGCCTTTGAAAACGCCGCCAGCCACCACTTTGCCCACAACGATCTGTTGATGGGGGCGGATGCCGCCGCATTCAGCCACAGCTTCCTGCTGGGCGGTGCGGTACTTCGACATAACACCAGTACGCAGCTGAACGGTGAAAATACAACCCTTCGTATTAACAGCCTGGCGATGCCGGTGAAGTCTGAAGTGTGCGACACCCGAACCTGGCTTGAGCATAATAAGGGCTATTGTAATAGCCGTCAGATGCATAAAGTGATCGTTAACGACAAGGGCCGCGCGGTCTTTAACGGCTTGATTAAGGTGGCGCAACACGCCATTAAGACGGATGGGCAAATGACCAACAATAATCTGTTGTTGGGCCGATTGTCCGAGGTGGATACGAAACCACAGCTGGAAATTTACGCTGACGATGTGAAATGCAGCCACGGTGCGACGGTGGGGCGTATCGACGATGAACAGATGTTCTATCTGCGTTCACGCGGGATAAGCCAGCAGGCGGCGCAGAAGATGATTATCTACGCGTTTGCCGCCGAACTGACGGAAGCGTTACGTGATGAAACGTTAAAACAGCAGGTGCTGGCCCGTATCGGTGAGCGTCTGCCCGGAGGCAAAGCATGAGTTTTTCGGTAGAGAACGTGCGGGCGGATTTTCCTGTCCTGACCCGCGAAGTGAATGGTCTGCCGCTTGCCTATCTCGACAGCGCTGCCAGCGCGCAGAAACCGGCTCAGGTGATTGACGCCGAAGCCGAATTTTATCGTCACGGTTATGCAGCGGTACATAGGGGGATACATACCCTGAGTGCTGAGGCCACCGAGCGCATGGAAAACGTGCGCATCCGAATTGGCGCCTTCCTTCATGCGCGCTCGCCGGAGGAGCTGGTCTTCGTCCGGGGCACTACCGAGGGCATTAACCTGGTGGCGAACAGCTGGGGGAATGCGCAGGTGCATGCGGGTGACAACATCATCATCACGCAAATGGAGCACCACGCCAATATCGTGCCGTGGCAGATGCTCTGTGAGCGGACAGGTGCAGAGCTGCGGGTGATTCCGCTTAATGTCGATGGCACGTTGCAGCTCGAGCAACTGGACACGCTGCTTGACGCCCGCACGCGACTGGTGGCAGTCACCCACGTCTCTAACGTGTTGGGGACGGAAAACCCGGTCGGCGACATTATTGCGAAAGCGCATCAGGCAGGGGCGAAGGTGCTGGTGGACGGCGCTCAGGCGGTGATGCATCACGCGGTTGATGTTCAGGCGCTGGACTGCGATTTCTATGTTTTTTCCGGCCATAAGCTGTATGGACCGACCGGTATTGGCGTGCTTTACGTCAAAGAAGAGATTCTCCAGGCAATGCCACCCTGGGAAGGGGGCGGGTCAATGATTGCTACGGTCAGCCTGACAGAGGGAACGACCTACGCTAAAGCCCCCTGGCGTTTTGAGGCGGGAACGCCAAACACGGGCGGCATTATTGGTCTCGGCGCAGCCATTGACTATGTGACGGCTATTGGCCTTGAGGCCATCGACGAGTATGAGCAGACGCTGATGCACTATGCGTTGGATGCCCTGAAGAGCGTGCCGGATTTAACGCTCTACGGCCCGGCGGCGCGCAAAGGGGTCATCGCCTTCAATTTGGGTAAACACCACGCTTATGACGTAGGCAGTTTCCTGGACAACTATGGTGTTGCGGTACGCACCGGACATCATTGTGCTATGCCGCTCATGGCGTTTTATCAGGTTCCGGCCATGTGCCGCGCATCGCTGGTGATGTATAACACAACGGAAGAGATCGACAGACTGGTGGCGGGACTGAAACGTACGCACCATTTATTGGGTTAGAGAGAGGCATGAGATGGCAGCGTTGCCAGACAAAGAGAAGTTATTGCGTAACTTTAGCCGTTGCGCGAACTGGGAAGAAAAATATCTCTATATTATTGAGCTGGGCCAACGATTGCCGCCGCTCAGCGATGAGGCGCATAGCCCGGATAATATTATTCAGGGCTGTCAGAGCCAGGTCTGGATCGTGATGCATCAAAATGAAGATGGGGTAATTGAATTACAAGGCGACAGCGATGCCGCGATTGTAAAAGGACTCATCGCCGTGGTGTTTATTCTTTATCAAACGATGACGCCGCAGGATATTCTGGCCTTCGATGTGCGTCCGTGGTTTGAAAAAATGGCCTTAACCCAGCATCTGACCCCGTCTCGCTCGCAAGGGCTGGAAGCAATGATCCGCGCAATTCGCGCCAAAGCCGCCAACATTAGCTAAACTAAACAGACAGCTCTCATTCTGTTCCGCGGGCGGGTTCTCTACCCGCGGGTGTTTCAGCTTTCTGGCGTTCAGCCAGTGAATAAGGAATCTCAGCATGAAGCGCGCGTCTCTTATAACACTCTTACTCCTTGGGTCCTTCAGCGTGCTTAATTCTGCGCGGGCGATGGATTATCCCTTGCCGCCAGCGGGCAGCCGTTTGATTGGTCAAAACCAGACTTATACCATTCAGGAAGGGGATAAAAACCTTCAGGCCATTGCCCGACGATTTAATACCGCAGCGCAGGTGATCCTCGAGACTAATAATACGATTGCACCGGTGTATCCGGCGCCGGGAACGGTCATCACCATTCCGTCGCAGATGTTGCTTCCGGATACGCCGCGGGAAGGCATTGTGGTGAATCTGGCCGAACTGCGACTCTACTATTTCCCGCCGGGTGAAAATAGGGTTCAGGTTTATCCGCTGGGCATCGGCCAGCTCGGCCTGGAAACCCCTGTCTCAACCACCCGGGTGAGCCAAAAAATCCCCAATCCAACCTGGACGCCTACAGCGGGCATCAGAGCGCGTTCACTGGCAAATGGCATCAAGTTACCGCCTGTGGTGCCGGCGGGCCCTAACAACCCGCTGGGGCGCTTTGCGTTGCGTTTAGGCATTGGTAATGGGGAATATCTTATCCATGGGACCAGTGCGCCGGACAGCGTGGGTTTGCGCGTCAGCTCCGGCTGTATGCGAATGAACGCGCCCGACATCAAAGCGCTGTTTGAACAGGCGCGTGTCGGCACGCGTGTGCAGATTATTAACGAGCCGGTGAAGTTTTCCGTGGAGCCGGATGGTAAACGATATGTTGAAGTTCACAGACCGCTGGCGCAGGTAGAAGGTGAAAACCCACAAACCACGCCAATCACACACACGGCAGGCTTTGCGGACTTTGTGACGGCCGAGGGGAGCGATAAGACCCTGGTGGATAAAGCGTTGTATCGTCGGGCAGGGATCCCGGTGGTGGTGTCTGCCGGAAACGGCGCTTCCGCAAACAGTGCTGTGTTATCGGTTCAGAACAGCCGGGTGTCGGCGGCGGTGGCGGAAAACCAGGGTGAAGCCATGACGCAGTAAAGATGAGCGGGGCAGAGATAAAAAAAATGGCGCACAATGTGCGCCATTTTATTAACAGGTACTATTACTTACGGTATTTAGTAGCCTGGTTGTCCAGACGCTGGTTAGCGCGTGCTGCGTCGTCTTTAGCAGCCTGAACGTCAGAACGCATTGCGTTCACGTCGTTGCTCAGCTGGTCAACTTTAGCGTTCAGAGTCTGAACGTCAGAAGACAGTTGGTCGATTTTAGCATTGCTAGAACAACCAGCCAGCATAGTAGAAGCCAGGATTACCGCGCCCAGTACCAGTTTAGTACGATTCATTATTTATACCCTCTAGATTGAGTTAATCTCCATGTAGCGTTACAAGTATTACACAAAGTTTTTTAGGTTGAGAATATTTTTTTGATGGGAATACACCTATTTTTGATCGTTCGCTCAAAGAAGCAACGAATCCGGCACTTTCTCAAAAAAGCTATGTTAAAAAAGGGATTTTTCATCGGATTCATCTTAGATAATTCAGACTTAAATAGAGAATCTCTATTTGCTTTTTGAATAAACATGGCGAATGGCAGGTATAAAAAAAGCGCCCCGCAGGGCGCCTTAAGCAAAACTCATTCGTTTTAGAATGATTACAGCACGTGAACAGAGGCAGTGTTGGTCGTTCCGCTTGGGACTAATGCACCGGAAACCATGACGACAACATCACCTTTCTGTGCCAGGCCACGATCAACCAGCTGCAGAGCCACTTCTTTACCCAGACGATAGAAATCGTCGGTAGAGGCAATCTCTTTCACCAGGTGTGGTACTACACCTTTGCTCAATACCAGCTGGCGAGCGGTCGTTTCGTTGGTGGTCAGCGCCAGAATGGTCGCGTTCGGGAAGTACTTACGTACGGCTTTCGCAGATTTACCGCCCTGGGTGGCAACCACAATCAGCGGCGCTTCCAGTTTCTCAGCCGTTTCAACGGCACCGCGGCAAACCGCTTCAGTGATGCGCAGTTTGCGGCTGTCGTTGTTATTATCCAGACGGCTGGTCATCACGCGGTCAGTACGCTCACAGATGGTTGCCATGATGGTAACGGCTTCCAGTGGGTATTTCCCTTTTGCGGATTCGCCAGACAGCATGACTGCATCGGTACCGTCGAGGATGGCGTTCGCTACGTCACCCGCTTCAGCGCGAGTAGGACGTGGGTTTTTGATCATGGAGTCGAGCATCTGCGTTGCGGTAATAACGACTTTACGCGCGCGCACGCATTTCTCGATCATCATCTTCTGCGCGAAGATCACTTCTTCAACCGGGATTTCAACGCCCAGGTCGCCACGAGCAACCATGATGCCATCAGAGGCTTCGAGGATTTCGTCGAAGTTGTTCAGGCCTTCCTGGTTTTCGATTTTGGAAATGATCTGGATGTTTTCGCCGCCGTGCGCTTTCAGGTGCTCGCGGATCTCAACCACGTCAGAACGTTTACGGATGAAAGAGGCCGCAACGAAGTCAACGCCTTGCTCGCAACCGAAGATCAGGTCCTGTTTGTCTTTTTCAGCCAGTGCCGGCAGCGCGATAGAAACACCTGGCAGGTTAACGCCTTTGTTTTCGCCCAGGTCACCGTTGTTCAGCACTTTACAGATAACGTTGTTACCTTCGATAGCGGTGACTTCCATACCGATCAGGCCGTCATCCACCAGCACGGTGTTACCAACAGACAGGTCGCTGGTGAAGCCTTCATAGGTGACCGCAACGATTTCGTTGTTACCCACAACGGTTTTGTCGGTGGTGAAGGTAAAGGTCTGGCCTGCTTTCAGCGAAACGTCGTTACCGCCTTCCAGCTTGATAGTACGGATTTCAGGACCTTTGGTGTCCAGCAGGATTGCCGCTTTCTTACCGGTCTTGCTCATTACGTTGCGCAAGTTTTTGATGCGCTGACCGTGTTCAGCATAGTCACCGTGAGAGAAGTTCAGACGCATCACGTTCATGCCCGCGTCCAGCATTTTGGTCAACATCTCTTCGGATTCGGTTTTTGGGCCGATGGTGCAAACAATTTTCGTCTTTTTCATGACAGTCTTAGTCTTTAAGTTGGGAAGGATATGGGAATCTCGCTCCGGGGGCGCACTGCCGCAGAGTCAAACCTGTGTTGCGAAATTTTAAATGACACGCACTAAGAATAGGTGACATCAAATGAGCGTGCAGAAGAAAGTGTGCCTGTGTGACAGCCCAACGGGAGAGAGGAGTTGTTGTAGGATGTTTTCTGTATTCCAAGCGCTGAAACCATTCACCAGGGGTTTGGCGCGCATTATACGCTGATTTAATCCCAAAAGGAAAATGAAAACAGCGTTTCAAAAATAATGTGTGATGTGACACATAATATTGTTATCAATGCGTTAAGGCAAGTTGACATCTTATAGCGACAGGGGCACTGCCTGTCGCCATTTGGTTAGTATTTAAGCGCCTGTTCGAGATCGGCGATCAAATCTTCCACCTCTTCGATCCCGACTGAAAGCCTGAACAGCTGCGGCACGATACCGTTGGCCAGGCGTTGTTCAAGAGGAATAGAGGCGTGGGTCATGCTATAGGGCTGGCAGACCAGACTTTCCACCCCACCCAGACTTTCCGCAAGGGTAAAGAGTGTTAGCCGACGGATAACCTCCGTTGCACGTTGCGCATCCCCGTTCACCACGACCGAGATCATGCCGCCGGGCAGAGACATTTGCTTGTGCGCTAAGGGCGATTGGGGATGAGAATCGAGCCAGGGATACCAGACTTTCTCGACTTGTTCATGGGATTCCAGCCATTGCGCGATAGCCAGCGCGTTTGCGCTGTGCTTTTCCATCCGCAGAGCAAGCGTGCGAATGCCGCGAAGGGTCAGGAAACTGCTAAAGGGATCGAGCACGCCGCCCACCGCATTTTGCAGGTAGCCCAACTGCTCTGCCAGTGCCGGATTATGACCTACGACCGCAATGCCCGCCACGACGTCGGAATGACCATTCAGGTATTTCGTCGCGGAATGCACCACGATATCGAAGCCAAATTCAAGCGGGCGATGAATCACCGGCGAGGCAAACGTATTATCCGCCACGCTGATAATATGGTGACGACGGGCGAGAGCGGTAATGCCCTCCAGGTCGGCCAGCTTAAGAAGCGGATTGGTCGGCGTCTCGACCCAGATCATTTTGGTGTCAGGTCGAATGGCGGCCTCAAGCGCTGCCAGATCGCCCGGTTTGACCCAGCTCACCTGCAAGCCCGTGCTGCGTTTACGCACGTTTTCAAGTAAACGATAGGTTCCGCCATAAACATCATCTATGGCCACGAGATGACTGTCTTTATCCAGCAGTTCCAGCACGGTAGAGATAGCGGCCAGTCCAGAGGCAAAGGCGTAACCTCGTGTACCGTTTTCAAGCTCGGCCATCGCGGTTTCAAGCGCGTGTCGGGTCGGATTCCCGCTGCGGGAATACTCATAGCCCGTATGTTCACCTGGAGCAGGTTGCGCAAACGTCGATGTGGCATAAATAGGCGGCATCACGGCTCCGTATTGATCGTGATTCTCACCGCTGTGAACGCTGAGTGTTGCTATTGATTTCATCGTATTCTCCTTATTGTTGTAGCCGGTTGCGCCAGGCGCTCAGCACATCGCTGCGTGTTATCAGCCCAAGAAAGCGATCCTTGTCATAAATCACGGCAACCTGACCGCGATCGAAGATGGGCTTTAACGCACTTTCGGGCGCGTGTTTATCGAGAAGATCAACATTGCGGGTCATGGCCTGGGTGACCGGCAGCGAGAAACGATGACTGTCACCGGCGATGTGGCTCACCAAATCCCACTCATCAACAATGCCCACCACGCGGTCGTTTTCCAGCACCGGGAGCTGGGAAATGTCATACAGCCGCATTCGGGCTAACACCGTTGCCAGCGTGTCATCGGGTGAGGCCGTGACCGTCGCGCCTTCATCGTGTCGCAAGGCGATATAGTCCGAGAGATCGCCCGCAGGCGGCCGGGACAGTAAACCTTGCTGGCGCATCCAGTCGTCGTTGAACATTTTCGACAGATATTTATTGCCGCTATCACAGGCAAACGTCACCACGCGTTTGGGGGTTTGCTGTGCCTGGCAGTAGCGCAGAGCCGCGCTGAGCAGGGTACCGCTGGATGAACCGGCCAGAATGCCTTCGGTTTTCAGCAAGGTTCTGGCGGTCATAAAGGCTTCGCGATCGGTCACGCGGAACGCCTGCTGGACACCTTCGATATGGGCAAGAGGGGGAATGAAATCTTCCCCGATGCCTTCCACCAGCCATGAACCTGCGTCCTGATAGCGCCCGGATTCCACCTGATCCGCCAGTACCGACCCCGCCGGGTCAGCCAGTACGAATTCCGTATGGGGAGAATGTTCGGCAAACCACGCTTGTAAGCCTCCCAGCGTACCGCCGGACCCGACGCCCACGACGATCGCATCGATGTTTCCGCCTAGCTGCTCGTAAAGTTCCGGGGCGGTGGTAGTGCGGTGGGCCAACGGATTAGCGGCATTATTAAACTGGTCAATATAGAAAGCGCCAGGGATCTCCATGGCAAGGCGTTGGGCATAATCCTGGTAGTAGGCGGGGTGACCTTTATTGACGTCTGAGCGCGTCAGTACCACCTGCGCGCCGAGGGCACGCAAATGAAAAATTTTCTCCCGGCTCATTTTGTCGGGTACCACCAGAACCAGCGAGTATCCCTTTTGCGCGGCGATTAACGCCAGCCCCAGCCCGGTATTTCCGGCAGTAGCTTCAATAATTGTGCCTCCGGCAGAAAGCTGACCGGTACGTTCGGCTTCGTCGATCATCGAAAGGGCGACACGGTCTTTAATCGACCCGCCTGGATTTTGGTTTTCGAGTTTCAAAAAGAGCGAGCACAGGCCGGTATCAAGCTTGTGCAACTGGATAAGCGGTGTATGACCAATCAGTTCTGTGACGGAGTGATAAATTGCCATGGTGATGACTCGTAAATGAACATGGCTGGATAATAAGACCAGTAAAAAAAGCCTTTAAAGAACCTTTCACTGCCTTTTATGCCTGAATGGAATATTAACGCCTTTTTTGGCGGTAAGGGTGGAAAGCCGTTCGGTGCTCCGGACGGAGGGATGGCTAAATGAGCCCGAATTGCGGTTTTTTTATCCGTTTTAGCTCTGTCAGTCGGGGAAGATATGCGATTCATCGCTATAGATTGCTGAAATTAAGCTAAACGCGCCTCCCTCATCTGTATCGCTGTATATGCGTTGTAGTTATAAGAAAGATGATTTTGTTCATTTAAATATTGAAGCCCTCTGATTACTCTCTTTCGGACATCCATACTTCTAAACCGCTATAAGCGGTACGGATTACAGAAAAGAATGATTGTTCTCAGGAATGTTTCGAAGATTTTCGATAACGGTAAGGTCAAATTAACCGCCGTTGATAACGTCAATTTGACGGTCGAACAGGGACAGATATACGGCATCATCGGCTATAGCGGCGCGGGGAAAAGCACCCTTATTCGTCTGTTAAACGGCCTGGAAAAACCGACACTGGGCCATGTTACGGTAAATGGCCAGGATATCTCATTGGTAAAAGGGGAGGCGCTGCGCCAGGCCCGGCTGAAAATTAGCATGGTTTTTCAACATTTCAATCTGCTGTGGTCGCGCACTGTAAGAGAAAACATTGCCTTTTCCATGCAGATCGCTGGGGTTCCTAAAGCAAAAATTCAGACTCGCGTCGACGAACTGATTGAGCTGGTGGGACTGAAAGGACGTGAAAACGCCTGGCCATCGCAGCTGAGCGGTGGGCAAAAGCAGCGTGTAGGCATTGCTCGCGCCCTGGCGAATAACCCGGATGTGCTGTTATGCGATGAAGCGACGTCAGCGCTCGACCCGCAGACAACGGATCAGATTCTGGATCTCCTGCTGGACATTAATCGCCGTTTTAACCTCACCATCGTGCTCATCACCCATGAGATGCATGTGGTGCGTAAGATTTGCGATCGTGTGGCGGTGATGGAAGAGGGCAAAGTGGTCGAAGAGGGAGAGGTTATTAAGGTATTTACCCATCCACAAAAGCCGATTACCCAGCAATTTATTCGCCAGGTCAGCCAGTATACGGAGAAAGAAACATTCAACCCCGAGTTGACCAGCGAACTCGCCGGCACGGTGATCAAGCTGACTTTTACCGGTCACAGCACGCATCAACCGGTGGTGGGGGAGTTGACGCTGCGTTATGGCCTGCCGTTTAACATATTACACGGGAAAATGACGCAAACCGCGCACGGTGTGTTTGGTCAGCTATGGCTGCATGTGCAGGCAACAGAAGAACAATTAAACAATATCCTCGCGGATTTGCAGCAAAGCGATATTGAAGGCGAGGTGATTAAACATGTCTGAGACTTTGTTCCCGCATCTGAAAGGGGATCAACTGTGGGCCGCTACGCTCGAAACGCTGTACATGACGGCGCTCTCCGGTGTTGCCACATTTGTTCTCGGCATTGCGCTGGGTTTGGCGCTGTTTTTAACCGCCCGCGGTGGCCTGTTCCAGAACAGGACGGTCTACAGCGTGATATCGATTCTGGTGAACGTCTTCCGCTCGATTCCGTTCATCATCCTGATTGTTTTGTTGATTCCCTTCACCAAAACGCTGGTGGGGACGATTCTGGGGGCAAATGCCGCGCTGCCCGCGCTCATTGTGGGGGCTGCGCCCTTCTACGCGCGTCTGGTAGAGATCGCCCTGCGCGAAGTCGATAAAGGGGTCATCGAAGCGACACGTTCGATGGGCGCCCGGCTGAGCACGCTTATTTTTCGGGTCTTATTGCCGGAATCCTCACCTGCTCTGGTCTCAGGCATTACGGTGACGTTGATTGCACTGGTGAGCTACAGCGCCATGGCAGGGGTGATTGGTGCCGGTGGTTTGGGAAATCTGGCTTATCTGGAAGGATTCCAGCGCAACCATGGTGACGTCACGTTAGTGGCGACGGTGACCATTTTAATCATCGTTTTCATTATCCAGTTCTGCGGCGACGTCATGACCTCACTGTTAGATAAACGATAATCTCTAATAACACACAGGAACCATCATCATGAAAAAAACACTGACATTGATCGCCGCGGCAACCCTGAGCGCCCTGAGTTTTGCCTCCTGGGCTGACACCCTGACCGTGGGCGCGTCCAACACGCCGCACGCCGAAATTCTGGAGCAGGCAAAGCCTATCCTGGCAAAGCAGGGTATCGATCTGGAGATTAAGCCCTTCCAGGACTATATTCTGCCGAATACCGCGTTGGCGGGCCGCGACATTGATGCCAACTATTTCCAGCACATTCCCTACCTGAACAGCGTTCTGAAAGATCATGCGGGTGAAAAAGAGTATGACTTCGTGAGTGCCGGTGCGATTCACATTGAGCCAATCGGCATTTACTCGAAAAAGTACAAGTCCCTGAAAGATCTGCCCGAGGGCGGCAAAGTCATCATGCGTGATGCCGTGTCTGAAGAGGGGCGTATTCTCTCTATCTTTGAAAAAGAAGGGGTGATTAAGCTGAAGCCCGGTATCGATAAAGTCACCGCGCGTATCAGCGATATCGTTGATAACCCGAAAAAGCTGAAGTTTACTCCTAACGTCGAAGCGGCGTTACTGCCGCAAATGTACAATAACGACGAAGGCGATGCGGTCGTTATTAACGCAAACTACGCCATCGATGCGGGTCTGGATCCGGTACATGATCCGATAGCCGTTGAAAGCGGTGAGAATAACCCTTATGCCAACATCATCACCGTGCATCATGGCGATGAAAAGAAAAAAGATATCGTCGCCCTGGTGAGCGTGCTGCACTCGAAAGAGATTCAGGACTGGATCCGGACGAAATATAAAGGTGCTGTGATCCCCGTAAATAACTAATTAGCTGATTTTACACTGGAAGCCCGGCGATCATTCGCCGGGCTTCTTTTTTTGTATAGAAGCTGTGAATCCTTTAAGCTGATTGTTTACTGCAATGGAGTGATGGCAATGGGCAATGTGACGAAAGATGACGCGCTCTATCAGGAAATGTGTCGTGTCGTAGGAAAGGTCGTACTGGAGATGCGCGATTTAGGGCAGGAGCCAAAACATATCGTGATTGCCGGTGTGCTGAGAACGTCACTGGCAAATCAGCGGGTAAAACGCAGTGAATTGACAACGCAGGCGATGCAGGCGGTGGTAAACGCGCTGGCGGGCCAGGAGTAACCTGTTGTCCGGTTTTCTGTCCCGATGGCGTGGGGCAAAGATATCGGAAAGGGCATTTTAGCCCTACCGGACGGCGCGTCCGGTAGGGCCAGCTCACCGATTAGATTTTACAGGCGTCGCCGCAATCGTCGTCAGCGACCATCGCCTGGGCTTTCTTATCCGCATCGTCCAGGCGCTCTGCATTACGCTCTTCCGCTTCATCCAGACCGTTAAACACCAGATTGTCGAGATCAATTTCCATCATTTGCCTGCTCTGTAGAGTTTTGCTGTAGGTCATATTATAAGGCAAAACGGGCGGGCGATACACGCCAGCGCACATAAGGATAATCCTTGCCATACTCTTTCAGACACCACTGAAAGGAGACGCAATGATCACGTTATGTCACGCCTGCGGCACCTCTTATGACGAGGCCGGTGAGCCTGTGCAATGTAAAATCTGCGCGGATGAGCGCCAGTATATCCCGGCGACAGGGCAGAAATGGGTGGGGTTCGACACGGTGAAGGCCACGCATACCAACAAATGGGCGCAGCTGGAGCCGGATCTGTTCAGTATTAAAACAGTGCCTGCGTTTGCCATCAACCAGCGCGCGCTGCTTCTGCGAACACCGCAGGGAAATATTTTATGGGACTGCATCGCTAATCTGGATCCTGCAACCCGGTCCCTGGTCACGGCCCTGGGCGGTATTCACGCCATTGCGATTTCGCATCCACACTACTATACAACGATGCAGGACTGGGCCGAAGCCTTTGACGCGCCGGTCTTTTTGCATGCCAGCGATCGGGAGTGGGTGATGCGCGACAGTCCGGCGCTTCAGTTCTGGGAAGGCGACAGTCTGGAGATAGCGCCATCGGTGACGTTACTGCGGCTTGGGGGGCATTTCGCGGGCGGCACGGTGCTGCACTGGCATCAGGGGCCGGGCGTCCTGCTGGCGGGGGATATTTTGCAGGTGACGCCGGGAAAAGAGTCGGTCTCCTTTATGTGGAGTTACCCGAATATGCTGCCGCTGCCGGGCAGAACCGTGGCTGAGATGACCGAGCGTCTGAGCAACGTCACTTTCGACAGGTTATACGGCGCATTTGAAGGCCAGAATATCCTGGCGAATGCCCATGACATTGTGAAGCGGTCGGGCCAGAAATATATTGCTTGTCTGAAGTAAAGCCCGCTAGTTAAACTCATAAAGCGTGATCGCGATCATGCCTAAACAATTACAGAAAAAAGAGACATTGCTATGCAACATATCATTGAAGGTTTTCTGAGCTTTCAAAAAGAAGTTTTCCCACAACGTAAAGAGCTCTTCCGTAGTTTAGCGTCCAGCCAGAATCCCAAAGCGCTTTTCATCTCCTGTTCTGACAGTCGTCTGGTTCCAGAGTTAGTCACTCAACAGGAGCCTGGACAGCTCTTTGTCATTCGTAATGCTGGCAATATTGTGCCCCCGTTCGGGCCGGAGCCAGGCGGCGTATCCGCGACGATTGAGTATGCGGTCGTTGCGCTCGGCGTCACCGATATCGTGATCTGCGGGCACTCCAACTGTGGGGCAATGAAGGCCATTGCTGACAATGCAAATCTGGATCCTATGCCTGCGGTTTCTCACTGGTTGCGTTATTCCGATGCGGCAAAAGCGGTCGTTGAGAAAAAAACCTGGGATACCCCGGTTGATAAAGTGAATGCGATGGTTCAGGAGAATGTGTTTGCGCAACTCAGCAACATCAAAACGCATCCTTCCGTTGCGGTAGGGCTTCGCAACAACTCTCTGCGCCTGCATGGCTGGGTGTATGACATCGAGAGTGGCGATATTCGCGCACTGGATAAAAGCACCAAAACCTTTATTTCCCTCTCTGAAAACCCGTCGATTTTCTTCGAGTAAACCCTGACAGCAAGGGCGGGTTGTCCCGCCCTTGCTGCTGATGTCACTCAGTCTGCGAAATAAGGCAGCCGTCGGCGGGCTTTTGAAGCAGGCTGCGAGCAGGCTTTCGCAATGGCCTCGCCAATTTCTGAACACACCACCAGGCCCTGAACGAAAGGCCGATCGTGCATAAGCCAGGGCAGCGCGCCAAAGGCAATCCGCCCGCGAAGGGTATCAGGCTGAAGCAACGTATAATCATCGCCCACGTCGGGGATGTCATCGCCGTTTGCCTGCAATTGCCGACGCAACGTCGGGAAAGGGAGATCCTTCGTTTTAAGCGGTTTTTGCCCACGAGCATCAATAAATACATCAAACGTCTCGGTTTCACCCTGCGCGTAGATGACCGTCTTGTCAGCCTTAATCTCCATCTCATAGTCATCACCCAGCGTCAGGATGCTGATGATGCCCGCTTCCCGTAGCGCCAGTAAGCGACGAATCGACTGAGACGGAATGGCGGCATAGTTATCAATAAAGATCCGTGCAAGACCATGTTTAAAGCGTTCCCGGTCCCGCTCATCAAGATGGGGAACAATATCCTGTACCGCTTCATGCAGCCGCAATACCGTATAACGCCACGGTACTGTGCGTTTATCGCGCTTATTTCGTTCGACTTCATTCAGATTGGCGACGGCCCAGTGGAACGGACCGTGTTTTAGCCGATCGGCAAACCAGGCATCACGCAGGCTATCGGCGTCAAGGGTGGCTAACTGGATATCCTGGCACCACTGTGGATCGGCCCGCTCAAGCTCTTGCACCATCAGCCGGAATACGCGGTCGAGCAGGCCTTCGGACCCTTTTTCAATCTCAGAAGCGATCGCCTGTTCAGTGACAATGGTTAAGGGTTCGTAGGGGAGCGGGCAGTAAAAATCGGCTTCAGGCAGAATGCCCGAGCGGGACATCAGGACAATGTTGAGCGCCTCGCTACCTTCATCCAGGTTGAACTGAATATGTCCGTCGTCCGCTTCCTGGAAGTGACCGTGCTGAATAACCACGGCCATCGCAGCATCCAGCCCGCTCAACGACGTCCCCATAATACCGACGCGACAGGGCGGGATAGTGGCATCCATTAAGCCTGACCAGGGACTGGGGAAAAATGAGCGTGGTGTGGAGTCTTCCTCAGGCCAGACATGTCCGGTGGCGACGACCGCGAGATCGAACTGTTCTGGCACCGGTAAGCCATCCGCCCACAGCCTGACACCGTCTGGTGTGGCTTCAATGTCATTTACCTCGCAAGATTCATGAACCCTGACGTCGAAACCCTGCTCTTTTGCCCGTTTAACCAGGGCCAGAAAACGATCGCGGTAATACTCGCCAAGTAAAATGCGCGGCAAAAACTGACGATCGTGAAGGGTAGATTTATCCACGCCATAGCGCGCAAGATGGGCTTGATCCTGCTCGCGTAACCAGTCGAGATAGGTCTGGAAAATAGGGGGGATTTCAATACTGGCAATATTAGCCAGCATCATGCGCGAGTTATCTTCATCGCTGTAGGGCATGCCGACCCCAGCCTCATTCGCCTGCTCATAAATCACGACAGACAGCGGTGTTTTCTGGTTCAGAAGAGAGAAAAGCGTATAAATGCCCGTCGGTCCCGCACCGATAATGGCGATCTTTTTCATTGTGTTCACCCGCTTGTTATTGCACCGAATCCATGGGGAAAAGTCATACAGGATAAGTGTGGTCGAAAACGAGTAATGAGCAAATAGTAGAATGTTCTGGAAGAGGTAATACAGGGAGCATGAAGAGAATATGCACCATTTCAGGACTGAAATGGTGCGTCCGAGTGGACTCGAACCACCGACCCCCACCATGTCAAGGTGGTGCTCTAACCAACTGAGCTACGGACGCAGAATGGTGCGTTCAATTGGACTCGAACCAACGACCCCCACCATGTCAAGGTGGTGCTCTAACCAACTGAGCTATGAACGCAACGTGTTGTCTGGGACAACGGGGACGAATATTAGCGGCACGTGCGGGTTGAGGCAAGAGGGAAAATGCAATTTTCTTCCAGATTTCACGCGATTGCTTCATTCCCGCGCAAAATGAGGAGAAAGTAGCCGCCCGCAGGCGGCTGATGAGGAATTAACGCGCAGCGCGTTGCAAAATGACGGCTGAAGACTGACGTTGCAGGAAGCGCATACGCAGCATCATCATGATCGCGGCGGAGGTCAGACCGATGATAAAGCCTACCCAGAAGCCGGCCGGCCCCATGCGGTCCACCACCCGATCGGTCAGTGCCAGCACATAACCGGTGGGCAGTCCGAGCACCCAGTACGCGATAAACGTAATAAAGAATATGGAACGCGTATCTTTGTAACCACGCAAAATCCCGCTGCCGATCACCTGGATGGAGTCAGAGATCTGATACACCGCAGCCAGCATCATCAGATGTGACGCCAGGAGAACCACTTCCGGGTTATCGTTATAAAGCAGGGCAATATGCTCACGCAGGGCAACGGTGAAGATTGCCGTGCAGACCGCCATACAAACGCCCACACCCAGGCCAGTACGCGCCGCCGTTTGTGCATCCAGGGTGGAGCCTTGTCCCAGACGGTAACCCACGCGAATGGTGACGGCCGCAGCCAGTGACATCGGCAGGACGAACATCAGCGAACTGAAGTTCAGCGCGATCTGGTGACCCGCCACGTCGATAATCCCGAGTGGGGAGACGAGCAGGGCGACCACCGCAAAAAGGGTGACCTCAAAAAAGAGCGCCAGAGCGATAGGTAAGCCGAGCTGAATCAGTCGCTTGAGAATCGCGCTGTCGGGTTTGCTGAAGGATGCTTCGTGACGAATATCGCGCATGGCACGCGAGCGTTTCACGTATGAGATCATACAGGCAAACATCACCCAGTAGACCGCCGCTGTGGCTACGCCGCAGCCTATCCCGCCCAGTTCGGGCATGCCAAAATGACCATAAATAAAGATATAGTTGACCGGGATGTTGACCATTAACCCGATAAAGCCCATCACCATGCCGGGCTTGGTTTTTGCCAACCCTTCACACTGGTTACGCGCCACCTGGAAGAAGAGATAGCCGGGCGCACCCCACAGCAGGGCGCGCAGATAACCTACGGCTTTGTCGGCCAGAGCCGGATCGATGTTGTCCATCGAGCGAATGATATAGCCTGCATTCCACAGCACGAACATTATCAGAATGGAGACAAAACCGGCCAGCCAGAAACCCTGGCGCACCTGATGCGCAATGCGTTCGCGTCGACCCGAGCCGTTCAGTTGCGCAATTACCGGCGTCAGAGCCAGCAGCAATCCGTGACCAAAGAGAATGGCGGGTAACCAGATAGAGGTTCCAATGGCGACGGCGGCCATGTCGGTGGCACTGTAGCCGCCTGCCATCACCGTATCCACAAATCCCATTGCGGTCTGGGCCACTTGCGCGATGATCACCGGTATAGCCAGTGCCAATAACTGACGCGCTTCAATCATGTACTTCTGCACGTGTACACCTTTTCTATTTTTGTTATTTGAGAGACTAAAAGAGCCGCCGTAACTGGCAGCAAGAAGAAAAAGCAGGGGGAATACCAGCTATTGTAGCGGGGTTTATCTATTTATCTAGTGAAAAAATCGTCAGAAAATGCGCTTCACTGGCAACCTGTTTTTCCAACTGTTATTGTGATGGGATTAAACGGCGTGAGCGCCGAACGGATAAAACAGGAGCAGGTCGTATGTTTACGGGTATTGTGCAGGGCACCGCGAAACTGGTGTCCATTGATGAAAAACCTAATTTCCGCACCCATGTTGTGGAGCTGCCGGAATATATGCTCGACGGTCTGGAGACAGGGGCATCGGTGGCGCACAATGGTTGTTGCCTGACGGTAACCGAAATTAACGGTAATCATATCAGTTTCGATCTGATGAAAGAGACGCTGCGCATCACCAACCTTGGCGACCTGGTGGTGGGCGATCTGGTCAACGTAGAGCGCGCCGCTAAGTTTAGCGATGAAATTGGTGGTCATTTAATGTCTGGCCACATCATGACGACGGCTGAGGTTGCGAAAATCCTGACCTCGGAAAATAACCGTCAAATCTGGTTTAAAGTTCGGGACGCCTCATTAATGAAATACATCCTCTATAAAGGATTTATTGGCGTTGATGGTATTAGCCTGACGGTTGGTGAGGTCACGCCGACGCGTTTCTGCGTGTATCTGATTCCGGAAACCTTACAGCGCACCACGCTCGGAACGAAAAAACTTGGCCATCGCATTAATATTGAAATTGATCCCCAGACTCAGGCGGTAGTGGATACCGTCGAACGAGTACTGGCGGCAAAAGAAGCGGCAATTAACCTGGCTGCAGAAGAATAAAAAAATAACCCCGGAAATCCGGGGTTACTTTTATCGTGCCACACGCAAACCGTTTTCAACACCCCGGCTGAATACCACCTGCCACAGCTGAATATCCCGCGCGCGGAACGCACCGGCACAGGCATTCAGGTAATAACTGAACATCCGTTTAAATCGTTCAGAATAGTTGTCGGCGATATCAGGCCAGGCGGCCAGGAACCGGGAGTACCATGCCATCAGGGTGGTATCGTAGTCAGCGCCGAAATTATGCCAGTCTTCCATCACGAAATGGGCTTCGCTGGCGTTGGCAATCTGACGTACGGACGGTAAACAGCCATTCGGAAAGATGTATTTATTGATCCAGGGATCGACGTTGTTATCGGTGATTTTAGAGCCGATGGTATGTAGCAGGAAAAGACCTTCAGGCTTCAGGTTGCGATCGACCACGTCGAAATAGGTGTCGTAGTTTTTGGGGCCGACATGTTCGAACATGCCCACTGAGACGATACGGTCAAACTGATCGCGTAAATCACGGTAATCCTGAAGCAGAATGGTGACGTCCAGGCCTTCACAGCGCGCCTGCGCCATTTTTTGCTGCTCGGCAGATATCGTGACGCCCACCACGCTCACACCGTAATTTTTCGCCATGAAATACGCCAGACCGCCCCAACCGCAGCCGATATCCAGCACGCGCATGCCGGGTGCTAACTGCAGTTTTTCACAAATAAGACGCAGCTTTGCTTCCTGCGCCTCTTCAAGCGTTTCGGCCTCTTTCCAGTAGGCACAGGAATACTGCATAAAGGGGTCAAGCATGCGGCTGAAGAGATCATTACCCAGATCGTAATGTTCTTTCCCGACAATCCATGCGCGTTTTTTACTTTGCAGATTAAAGAGGCGTGCGGCAGCTATGCGTAATGTATCCTTAAAGTGACGGGGGAGTTGGCGTTCGAGACCCGCCCGCAGAACCTGGGTAAAAAAGATATCCAGCCGTTCGCAATCCCACCAGCCGTCCATGTAGCTTTCGCCTAACCCTAACGATCCCTCCTGCAAAACGCGTTTAAAGAAATCGGGGTGTTTTACCTGAATATCGGAGGGGGCAGTCCCGTTAATCGCGACACCCGCTCGATTCAGTAATTCGTTAACGATCCGGAACCAGTCATCGTCCCGTACGCTGACTTCTTCTATACACGATGAACTCATAGCTTCTCCATCACCCAATGTGATCAGAACCTTCAAAAAGCGTAGCCGCTTTTGACAGTTTGTGAGAAATCTCACGGAAATCCGCGAGGCTAATATCCGACGTAGAACAGAGGAAGGGAGATAACCCTTGCCGAAAAGCCATCCATGGTAAAACGGGAGCACTCCGGCTCCCGTTAACACATAATATTTATCGTATTTATATGAAGCAAATTTAGTATAGGCTTCAAAAATCAGTCGTTCAACAGAAAATTGTTAGCAACCTAATCACTGAAAAATAACATAGTTTCCCCGGCAATCAGGCGTGCGAGGATTCACCCTGTGCGTTCTCTTCTGCCAGCTTGTTCGCACGCGCCTGCATACGATAGCCCAGAATCGCCAGCGCAACGGTGAACAGCATAACGCTGGTGGTGGTCATCAGCGGGGTGGCGATAAGCGTAGAAACGATCAGGCTTGCCAGGAAGCACAGGCCAAGCTGTAACGTGTTCTGAAGCGCCGCCGCGCGCCCGGTCGCATGGGGGAACGGACGTAGCGCCTGCGCCACCACGATAGGGTAAATCGCGCCGTTCGCGATTGCCATGATGCAGAATGGCACCAGAATCTCCGCCAGCCCGACCTGTGGAATAAACCCGACGGCCCAGGTACCGATCACGCTCAGCGCATACAGCACCAGAAGCCACGGCAGCATCTGTTGTCCCTGCCATTTTTGCAGCGCCGCACGACAGCCGTATCCGCCGACGAGGAAGGCAATAGTCTGCGGTACGTAGCTCAATCCAATAACGGCCGGGCTGTAACCCATGTCGTGCAGAATAAAGGGTGAACCGGTCAGCCAGGCGAAGAAGCTGGCTGAACACGCGGCGTAGATCAGCACATTGCCGCGATAGGCGCGTGAGCGCAGGAGCGACATAAACGTGACTCGCGTTTCATGCTGTTCTGCTTTTCTTGCGGGTGCCGCCTTCAGGGCGAATGCGGGCAACATCAGAACCAGGGTAATGGCAAAGAGCGTGGCAAAGATAGCCTGCCAGTCAAAATGGACCAGAATCCAGCTGCCGAGCAACGGCGCAAGCGCCGGAGAGAGACCGACGAGCGGCATAATGGTGGCAAAAATACGGTTCGTGCGGTTTGCCGGATAATAATCGGTGACCAGCGCCTGCCAGGTGACGGCAGCGGCGCAAACGCCAAAGGCCTGGATAAAACGCAGGGTCAGCAACCAGGTTGCATCACGCACCCACAGCATCCCCAGGCAACCGATCGCAAAAATGGCCAGGCCTACTAATAAGATGGGCTTGCGGCCAAAACGGTCAGAAAGCGGTCCCCACAGCAGTTGCGCAAAAGCGAAACCGGCAAGAAAAACGCTTAAGCTGGCGCTGATGGCCGCGGCGGGCGTTTGCAAATCTTCCTGCATTGCTGCAAAGGCAGGCAGGTACATATCGGTGGCTAAAAAGCCCAGCACGCTCAAACCAGCGAGCCAGACTAAAAATCCTTTTCTCGGTTGCATTGTTTTATTCTCCAGCAATCAGCAGGTGTACAGTCGGCCAAGAGTGTAGGGAGTGCAAATCTGCTTGTGAAACGCTAATATTTGCTGGGTGCATTCAAAATTTTTGCAGGCAAAATATGTGGTCCGAATATTCTCTGGAAGTCGTGGATGCGGTTGCCCGCAATGGAAGCTTTAGCAGGGCAGCACAAGAGCTGCATCGCGTGCCTTCCGCCATCAGTTATACCGTGCGTCAGCTGGAAGAGTGGCTGGCCGTTCCGCTCTTTGAACGTCGCCATCGTGACGTGGAATTAACGCCTGCCGGGGTGTGGTTTTTAAAAGAAGGGCGTTCTGTCATCAAAAAAATGATGATCACCCGTGAACAGTGCCAGCAAATTGCCAACGGCTGGCGCGGACATCTTTCTATTGCTGTCGATAACATTGTGAAGCCGGAGCGGACTCGTCAAATGGTGGTCGATTTCTATCGCCATTTCTCTGACGTCGAGCTGCGGGTCTCCCAGGAGGTCTTCAACGGCGTGTGGGATGCGTTATCCGACGGGCGCGTCGAGATGGCGATAGGGGCGACTCAGGCGATCCCGGTCGGTGGACGCTATGCGTTCCGCGATATGGGCACGCTGAGCTGGAACTGCGTGGTGGCCAGCCACCATCCTCTGGCGTCGCTTGACGGACCTTTGAGTGATGATACGTTGCGCAACTTTCCGTCGCTGGTGCTGGAGGATACATCACGTTCTCTTCCTAAGCGTATAACCTGGCTTCTGGATAATCAGCGACGCGTGGTCGCGCCGGACTGGGAATCTTCAGCCACGTGTTTATCGGCGGGATTATGTGTTGGCATGGTACCCGTACACGTTGCCCGGCCCCGGATCGACAGAGGGGAGTGGGTGGCACTGACGCTGGAAAACCCGTTCCCGGATGCGGCATGTTGCCTGACATGGCAACAAAACGATGTTTCGCCTGCGCTGGCGTGGCTGCTGGACTATCTGGGGGACAGTGAGACGATGAACAAAGAGTGGTTACGGGAGCCGGATTAACCGGCCCCCATTGATGCTTAACGACGGTAGTCGCGGAACGGACCGTCTGCCACCGAACGGCGCTCGATCAGGCGCGGATGGACTTCAATCGACTGTGACTCTTCGCGTTTGTTGACGATACGGTCCAACAGCATATTGAAGGCGGTTTCGCCCAAGGAGTCCTTCGGCTGATGAATGGTCGTCAGCGCCGGGGTAAAGTAACGGGCGTTGCGCACGTTATCATACCCGATCACCGAAATATCCTGCGGAACCCGCAGGCCCATTTCATCGGCGGCACACAGGGCGCCCATGGCCATGATATCGCCGCCGCAGAAGACAGCGGTAGGGCGATGCTGCTGAGAGACAATCTGCTGCATGGCGCGATAGCCAGATTCCGGCTCAAAATCACCCTGCACGATCCACTGTGGCGGCACGGTGATCATGGCTTCTTCCATCGCTTTCATAAAGCCTGCCAGACGTCCCGCACCCGTGTTGCGCTCCAGCGGACCCGGAATGACACCAATTTCGCGATGACCACGATCGATAAGATAGCGCCCGGCCATATAGCCGCCTTCGAAGGCGTTATCATTGACCGAATCGGTAAAGTCCGCGCGGGTATCACCCCAGTCCATGACCACCATTGGAATGTGGCGGTACTCTTCCAGCATCGACAGCACCGATTCCGGGTATTCTGAACACATCACCAGCAGACCATCGACGCGTTTCTGCGCCATCATTGACAGATAAGCACGCTGTTTTTCCTGGCTGTTCCAGGCGTTACCTAAAATCAGGGTATAGCCCTTATCAAAGCAATTTTGTTCTACCGCTTCGATGATCTCAGCAAAATAGGCGGCCTCGCTGCTGGTTGCCAGCAAACCAATGGTTTTTGTGTGATTCACTTTCAGGCTGCGGGCGACGGCACTCGGGGAGTAGTGCAGTTCTTTAATTGCTGCCCACACGGCGTTGCGCGTCTCTTCAGCAACGAAACGCGTTTTGTTAATAACATGTGATACGGTTGTAGTGGAAACGTTTGCGCGTTTCGCTACATCTTTAATAGTTGCCATTAAATGTTACTCCAGACCACATCCTAAGCTCCTGAAAAATTGAGAGGTAAACGTTTGCCTTCTCTCACCCTAATCTCGCAAACTGAATTGCGATACGCCGGGAAAACGACACAGGACGTCAGGAGGGGGTCAATGGCCGGTACGCTTATAAATTTAGCGTGGAATTTTGTCCTATCTTGATGAAAAGGGAAAGCGCAAAAACGTTCATCTGCTGAATTCCGGGGAGATTTTTGACCTAAACTGTGTAAAAATGAGCAAGCTCACTTTTCGTGTGGGCATAAAAAGGAGAAAAATTGATGAGTACCGATCTGAAGTTTTCGCTGACGACCACTGTTATTGTACTGGCGCTGATTGTTGCTGCTGGTCTGACGGCTGTACTGCACTGATTCACGCGGGGGAGAGTCTTCTCCCCCGTGACCCGCCTTCGATTGTTACTCCTGCGGCAAAAATCTTTTGCCAAATTGTTAACTTCTCATTTTTTGTGATTGATGTCATGCTTTCGGCTTCTTTGTTCTGTGTCCTTGCGTGACACGGCCCCCGGAGTTAACCCATGAAAATCAATTTTCCTTTGCTGGCCCTGGCGATTGGCGCCTTTGGTATCGGCACGACTGAATTTTCCCCAATGGGGCTGTTGCCCGTTATCGCTAAAGGCGTGGATGTCTCAATTCCCGCAGCAGGCATGTTGATTAGCGCCTATGCCATTGGGGTGATGATTGGCGCGCCGCTGATGACGCTCTTGCTTTCCCATCGCGGACGACGCAATGCGTTGATTTTCCTGATGGCCATTTTCACCGCAGGCAATATTCTGTCGGCCATCTCACCGGATTACACCACGCTGATGCTGTCACGCATTCTGACCAGTCTCAATCACGGCGCCTTCTTTGGGCTGGGATCGGTGGTGGCGGCGAGCGTCGTTCCTAAGCATAAGCAGGCCAGCGCGGTAGCTACCATGTTTATGGGGCTGACGATTGCCAATATCGGCGGCGTGCCAGCAGCAACCTGGCTTGGAGAAGTGATTGGCTGGCGGATGTCCTTCCTCGCCACGGCCATGCTGGGTATCGTGGCGATTATCGCGCTTTTCTTCTCTCTGCCGAAAGGCGGGGCAGGCGAACGGCCTGATGTCCGCAAGGAGCTTTCCGTACTGATGCGTCCGCAGGTGCTCTCTGCGCTTCTGACCACCGTCCTGGGTGCCGGGGCGATGTTCACCCTCTATACCTATATCTCCCCGGTACTGCATGATATTACCCATGCCACGCCGGTGTTTGTCACGGCCATGCTGGTGCTTATCGGCGTCGGATTTTCGGTTGGCAACTATCTGGGGGGCAAACTGGCGGATCGCTCCGTGAGCGGTACTCTGAAAGGCTTCTTAACGCTGTTGATCGTTATTATGCTGCTCATTCCATGGCTGGCGCGTAATGAAATGGGCGCCGCGGTGGCGATGGTCATCTGGGGCGCAGCTACGTTTGCCGTCGTTCCACCTCTGCAGATGCGCGTTATGCGTGTGGCGCATGAAGCACCGGGACTGTCATCCTCGGTCAATATCGGGGCCTTTAATCTCGGGAATGCGCTGGGAGCCGCCGCGGGCGGAGCGGTTATCTCTGGCGGGCTGGGATACAGTTTTGTGCCGGTGATGGGCGCAATCATCGCGGCGCTGGGCTTACTGCTTGTGCTGGTTTCTGGGCGTAAACAGCCTCAACCTGCGTGCGCGACGGAATAAAAATAACGCAGAAGGGAAGCCCCTTCTGCGTCTCTTTTACGCGGCGAAGTTCTTCGCCACGAAGTCCCAGTTGACCAGCGCCCAGAAGTGTTCCAGGTAGTTAGGACGCGCGTTACGGTAGTCGATATAGTAAGCGTGTTCCCACACATCCACGGTCATCAGCGGGGTTGCACGGGTGGTCAGCGGAGTACCAGCATTCGACGTTGAAACAATCGCCAGCTTGCCATCGGCCTCTTTCACCAGCCACGTCCAGCCTGAACCAAAGTTTTTAATCGCCGCATCGGTAAACTTCGCTTTAAATTCTGCAAAACTGCCAAACGCTGCGTTAATGGCGGACGCGAGTTCGCCTGTTGGTTCGCCGCCGGCATTCGGTGCCAGGCAGTGCCAGTAGAAGGTGTGGTTCCAGACCTGCGCGGCGTTATTGAAAATGCCCGCATCCGAGCTTCGGACGATCTCTTCCAGCGTTTTGCCTTCGAAATCGGTGCCTTTGATCAGGTTGTTCAGGTTTGTGACGTAGGTCTGATGATGTTTGCCGTAATGGTAGTCCAGGGTTTCCGCAGAAATGTGCGGAGCCAGGGCGTCTTTTGCATACGGTAGTGCAGGTAATTCAAACGACATTGCTTCTCTCCTTATTATTTTGTGCACCCAATAACCTTATTAAGTGCAGGGATAGAGTAGCAAATTGAAAGGGTATGCAAAAGAGGAACTTACCCTGCCGACAGCGCGGCAGGGCAGGGATCAACGAATGGTTTTCGGGGTCATGACGCGGCGAGCGCCAACGTAATGGCGGACCCAATAGTCTTCGCTTAAGGAGGTAATCTGAATATCTTGTCCGCTGCGGGGAGACTGAATAAATTTACCGTTACCAACGTAGACGCCTACATGGTCTGCCGTGCCGCGCCCTTGCGTGCGGAAGAAGACCAGATCGCCACTTTGTAGTTCGCCCCGATCAACTGATGCGGCATCACGCAGGTGATACATTTCGTTCGCCGTGCGCGGAATACGGAATTTAACCAGGTCTTTATAGGCATAATAAACCAGACCGCTGCAGTCAAAACCGGTGCGGGGAGAAGTGCCCCCCCAGTGATACGGTTTTCCAATTTGCCCCATCAGCTTATTCATGGCCGTTTTCTGCGCCTTCTGCACGCGCACCTTATGTACTTCAGACAGCTTCGCCGTTTTGCTCACTTTCACGCAGGTTGATTTATGGCCTTTACGAACCGTGCATTTTTCTTTCAGAGACGCGGAGGCGGTACGAGAGGTTTTGCGGGTGCTTTTTACTGCAGAGTGAGTGGACTTGCTGGAAACGTTTTTTTGCCTGGATGCGGTTGTTTTTTTCTTTTCGTTTTTCTGCGTGCTTTTTTTCTTACGTTCTGTGGTTTTTGCCAGATGTGTTTTTTGTACAGCCGAATGCCGCGCCTGTTCTGAGGCGCTCGCCAGCGGCGTAAATGAGAGTGTTGTAAACAGTAAAGCACAGAGCGTCATCGAGATTTTAGTTATCCGCGCCACTGGGCAGTCCTCTGGTAAGTGCAGGTCAACAATAATACCTGCGTGTGATTTACAAAACCCGTCGATTCTAATCTATAAAAACACAAAATGTTAATAGCAATTTCCTCTCTAAAATTGCGTTTCGTAACCAGGTGCAAAAAAAATCGTCAATCCGGCCGACAATTGTGCTGTCCTTAAGCAAAACCACACCGCTTACGGGGATAACCTCTATTGAGAATGCAACTTTAGCCAACAAACGTTAAAATAATAAGACGTGACGAAAATGTTATTTTCCGATGTCTCTCTGACCCGCTACAATGTCAGACGAATGCCGTAACAGAAGTATAAGGAAGCAAGACATGAGCACTACTATTGAAAAAATCCAGCGCCAGGTCGCTGAAAACCCGATTCTCCTGTATATGAAAGGTTCTCCAAAACTGCCAAGCTGCGGTTTTTCTGCTCAAGCGGTTCAGGCGCTGTCAGCCTGTGGCGAGCGTTTTGCTTACGTTGATATTCTGCAGAATCCGGACATCCGTGCCGAGCTGCCGAAATACGCTAACTGGCCAACCTTCCCGCAGCTGTGGGTTGACGGCGAACTGGTTGGCGGTTGTGATATTCTGATTGAAATGTACCAGCGCGGTGAGCTGCAGCAGCTGATCAAAGAGACCGCTGCGAAGTACAAAACAGAAGAGCCTGACGCAGAGTAACTGAGCGTAAGGCAAAAAAAAGCGACCTTTGCAGGTCGCTTTTTTTATTCCTCACTGTCGCCCATCGGCAGCGGCCAGCCGCCCAGCCGCTTCCAGCGGTTCACGATTTCGCAGAACAATTCTGAGGTGCGCTCGGTATCATAAAGTGCGGAATGTGCCTGCGTTCCGTCAAAATCAATGCCTGCCGTGATACACGCTTTCGATAAGACCGTCTGCCCTAGCGCCAGTCCGCTGAGCGCAGCGGTATCAAAAGTCACGAACGGGTGGAACGGGTTACGCTTGAGGGACGCACGCTCAGCGGCGGCCATCATAAAGCTGTGATCGAAGGTCGCATTATGCGCCACCATGATCGCCCGGTTGCAGTGAGTCTCTTTCATGCCTTTGCGCACCATTTTAAATATGGCATGCAGAGCGTCGTATTCGCTCACGGCACCGCGCAGGGGATTTGTGGGGTCAATACCGTTAAAGGCCAGCGCTTCGGGTTGCAGGTTGGCGCCTTCAAAAGGTTCAACGTGGAAGTGCAGCGTGGTGTCCGGTGTAAGCCAGCCCTGTTCATCCATTTTCAGTGTGATGGCCGCAATCTCAAGCAGCGCATCGGTTTTAGCGTTAAACCCGGCCGTTTCTACATCAATGACGACAGGATAAAAACCACGAAAACGGTCACACAGACCGGTAAGTTGAGCGTTATCGGACATCAGGGTCTCTTACAAGGGGAAAAAAGCAGAGCGTATTATGGCAAATTTTGCGCGGGGATGCAGTAAAACAACGGGCGCATCACGCGCCCGCAGGGATCAGTTGCCCAGACCGCGACCGGCGTCTTTGGCTTCAATCAGCTCAATTTTATAGCCGTCTGGATCTTCAACGAACGCGATAACGGTCGTGCCACCTTTGACCGGACCCGCTTCACGGGTGACATTGCCGCCGTTGCGACGGATACGCTCGCAGGCTTCTGCCGCATTGTCCACTTCCAGGGCGATATGACCATAGGCATTACCCAAATCGTAACTGTCGACGCCCCAGTTATAGGTCAGCTCAATTACCGCCTCGTCGCTTTCCGGGCCGTAGCCCACAAAGGCCAGAGAGTATTTGTATTCAGGGTTTTCGCTGGTACGCAGAAGCTGCATGCCCAGTACATTCGTATAGAACTCGATGGAGCGTTGCAGATCGCCAACGCGCAGCATGGTATGAAGCAGGCGCATAATTTCCTCTTAACCAATGAAATGGATTATCTTTTTGAACAGAAACGATGTTTTAGTATAGCGGCGAAGTGTCGCCGCTATCAATGTGCAAAGGGGAATTACAGAGAAGGGTAGTCGGTATAACCTTCAGCGCCGCCGCCGTAGAAGCTTTCTGGACGCTGTGGATTCAGTGCGGCTTTACGCTGTAAGCGCGCCACGAGATCCGGGTTCGCGATAAAGTCGCGGCCAAACGCAACGGCATCGATCAGACCTTTTTCGATCAGCTCTTCAGCTTTTTCCGGCGTGTAGGCACCGGCACCGATAATCACGCCGTGGAAACGCGCGCGCACTTTCTCGCGGAAGGCATCAGAGTACGGTTCGCCGCCTGCCCAGTCTGGTTCTGACATGTGCAGATAGGCAATGCCGCGTTTTGCCAGCTCTTCGATCAAATACAGCGCGTCAGCTTCTTCGTTTGGACCGTTATCGACGTTCTGGAATGAACCGACAGGAGATACGCGGATACCAATGCGATCGGCGCTCCACTCCTGACAAACGGCGTCAACCACTTCCAGAACCAGACGCGCGCGGTTTTCAACGCTGCCGCCATACTGGTCGGTACGCTGGTTGGAAGACGGGGACAGGAACTGGTGCAGCAGATAGCCGTGGGCGGAGTGCAATTCGACCAGGTCGAAGCCCGCTTCACGGGCATTGGCCACTGCCTGACGGAAATCATTAACGATGCCTGGGATCTCGTCCAGCTCCAGGGCACGAGGCGTGGTGGTATCGACGCGAATGGCATTGCCTTTCTCATCACGCAGAGACGTGCGGGTACCCGCATTCAGTGCTGAAGCAGAGACTGGCGCTTCGCCGCCAGGCTGGATGCTGCTGTGAGAAATACGTCCGGTATGCCACAGCTGTACCGCAATGCGCCCATCATCATTATGCACACCCGCAGTGATTTTCTTCCACGCGGCAATTTGTTCCGGGCTGTGCAGGCCTGGTGCACCGGCATACCCTTTAGCTTGTGCAGAAATTTGGGTGGCTTCGGAGATGATAAGGCCGGCGCTGGCGCGTTGACGATAATATTCGCCCATCAGCGGCGTCGGGATGTCGCCAGGCTCGATGCTGCGCAGACGCGTCAGAGGCGCCATAAATACGCGGTTAGGTGCCGTGACAGCACCCACTTTCAACGGGGTGAATAATTTTTCAGCTGACATAAACGCTCCTGAATAGACCAGTCGACTAGTAATAAGGGAAATAAAAACGCCTGTCAGACAGGCGTCGTGATGCTGTTTTTCACATGCGCCAGCGCGCTTTCAAGCGGCACAGCGCTGCGAGAAATCTTGGCCTGAAGGTTTGCCCCTAACCATAGCGCATATAAAACCTGCGCCTGCGTCAGAGGCTCACCGGTAAAGGTAAGCGTCTTCTCGTCGCGACCTTTTTTCAGCGCCTCGCCCAGGAGCGCAATCACACCCCGGGCGCCTTTGTCCATTGCCGTACGCATATCTTCTGAAAGATCGCACACCTCGGCGGACAATTTTACGGTCAGACAACCACTGATAATGCCTTGCTGGCAAAACTGCGTCAGGGTTTCCTGATAATAATTCAGAACACGATCGCGGTAGTTTCCTTCACCGCTGGCGAAATGCGTGGCCAGACGCTGATGGTAGCTGGCGTAATGCCGTTCCAGCATTGCCACGCCAAAGGCCTCTTTCGACCGGAAGTAGTGATAAAACGACCCTTTAGGCACTTCAGCCGTTTTTAATAACTCACTCAATCCCATGCCGGTGAACCCGCGGTGCATACAAAGACGCTCGCCGGTAGCCAGTAAATGTTCGCGTGTATCGTGCTCAGTGTTTCTGCTCATGGGACCACTGTAATAGACCGTTCGGTCTATTGCAAGCCTTACGATTTCCGACACGTGGTAAGAAGGTCCATCTGTGGCTGGTAAACCGCTGATTTTACATTCATCATTCCCATGACGGTGGAGTACAGATTATCCTGCGACACCGCATTTTTTGCCGCCAGATTACGCAAGCAGGGCTCATCCACACCGTAATTTTTCATATAGTCCGGTGACAGCCAGAACATAAACGGAATATGCGTTTGTTGTTCCGGGGCCAGCAGATATGGGGTCCCGTGAAGATAAATCCCGTTTTCACCCAGCGATTCACCGTGATCGGAGAGGTAGATCAGCGCCGTGTTCATCGTGGACTGGCGAGCTTTCAGGGCATCAATCGTTTTGCCGAGCACGCTGTCGGTATAAAGAATGGTGTTGTCGTATGTGTTGATCAGCGCCTGGTGATCGCAGTCCTGGATTTGGTTAGTGTCGCAGGTTGGGGTGAATTTACGGTAAGCCTGCGGATAGCGCTGGTAATAGGCCGGGCCGTGGCTCCCCATCAGGTGGATCACCAGCACGGAGTCCTGTTTTAAGCCATCCAGCACGTTATCCAGACGATAGAGATCCGCATCATCAATGCAGGATTTATCTTTGCAGAATTGATCCAGTTTCCATTGGGTCATATCGGTATGAGGGATGCGATCGCAGGCGCCTTTACAGCCACCATCGTTCTCACGCCACAGCAAATTGATGCCCGCATGGCCCAGCACGTCCAGCAGACCTTCCTGATGATGCGCCAGATCGGGGTCATATTTCTTGCGGGGCATCCCGGAAAACATGCAGGGCACAGAGACGGCGGTTTCGGTCCCACAGGAAGAGGCCCGCGGGAAGTTAATCATGTTTTGTTTCGCCAGTTCCGGGTTCGTGTCGCGCCCGTAACCATTCAGGGAGTAATTTTCTGCACGTGATGCTTCACCAATCACCAGCACCAGCACGGTTTTCTTCGCCTGGCCCAGAATAACCGGCCCTTTATGGGCATCTTCACCCATACGCACCAGCGTCTGATCGCCGGCGAACCAGCGATTTTTGGTGTATTTCATCATCGCACTAACGTAGTTAGCAGGGGTAACCATCTTGACGATGCTTTTGTTGTTACGAAAAAGCGAGGCGTAATCTTTATAGAAGACGGACGCGATCAGAATGATGATTAACAGCGCACCCAGAATCGACGCCAGACGCATCAACAGGGTATACCACCATTTGCCTGAATGAATACGAGTAAGCGCCAGAATCAGCGACGGAATGACACCGGCAATCGCAATCCATAAAATCATCTGCGGCGTGACTAACGCGGTGGCTTCCTGTGAGTTAGTTTCAAACACGTTAACGATCATGTTCTGATCGATGACCGCGCCGTAGGTAAACATAAAATAGGTTGCCCCGGCGCATCCCATGGTAAGAAAAATCAGCAAAGGCTTACGGATAAAGGGAATATTGAGCAGGCTGAAAACAATCACCCAGCCGCAAAACAGCACCAGCGGGACGGAGGCGGCAAACAGGAATTCATGCAAATGCGCCGGAGCGATTAACGCCCAGCTACGCTGAATGAAAAGGGCATTCAGTACCGTGAAAAAAAGAGCGCATGCCAGAGTAAATTTCGTATCGTTACATTGTAACTTTTTAACTGTCCACTTCATCTTTCTAAACCATTCATTCTAATGATGTAGCGAGTATAGGCAGGGAAGATTAGAGAAACCTTAATGACACATTTCTGTGCTACGCCCCTTGCAGGGCCGGCGATTAACGTCTTCACTGTAGGGATAACAGGTTTCGGGAGGTGGACGTGGCAGAGCAACTGGAGTTTTTCCCCATCCAGAGCCCGTGCCGGGGGATTTGTCAGTCTGATGAGCGCGGATTTTGTCGGGGGTGCATGCGCAGCCGCGATGAGCGTTTTAACTGGCAAAAGATGAGCGACGTTGAGAAGCAGGAGGTGATTCGCCTGTGTCGGCAGCGTTTGTTGCGTAAATTACGTGCGAATAAAACCGCCGATAACGAAGAACCGCAGCAACCCTCACTGTTTTAGTTGTGTATACGCGTATACTCATCGCAATGACATCATTGAGGAAATTGTTATGGTTCAGCGTATTACCCTTGCACCCCAGGGCCCGGAGTTTTCCCGTTTTGTGATGGGCTACTGGCGTTTGATGGACTGGAACATGTCCCCGCGCCAGTTGGTGAGTTTTATTGAAGAGCATCTCGATTTAGGGGTAACCACGGTCGATCATGCGGATATCTATGGCGGCTATCTCTGTGAGGCGGCCTTTGGCGAGGCACTGAAGCTGGCACCTGCACTGCGCGATCGTCTGGAAATCGTCACCAAATGCGGCATTGCCACGACCGCCAAACCTGAGCATAGCCTCGGCCATTACATTACCGACACCGATCATATTATCAAAAGTGCCGAGCAGTCATTAACTCATCTGGCGACCGATCGTCTTGATCTGTTGCTCATCCACCGTCCCGATCCGCTGATGGACGCCGATGAGGTCGCTGAGGCGTTTCTGAGCCTGCATCAGAGCGGCAAGGTGCGTCATTTTGGCGTCTCGAACTTTACGCCTGCGCAATTCACGCTGCTGCAGTCTCGTCTGCCTTTCACCCTCGTCACCAACCAGGTGGAAATTTCTCCGGTTTATCAGCCTCTGCTGCTGGATGGTACGCTCGATCAACTGCAACAGTTACGTGTTCGTCCTATGGCCTGGTCCTGCCTGGGCGGCGGGCGTCTGTTCAATGACGAGGCGTTCCAGCCGCTGCGCGATGAGCTTGAAACCGTTGCGCGTGAACTGAATGCGGAAACTATCGAACAGGTGGTTTACGCCTGGATCCTGCGTCTGCCTGCGAAGCCGCTGCCGATCATTGGCTCTGGCAAAATCGAACGTGTTCGTTCGGCGTTGAGCGCTGAAGAACTGCAGATGACCCGCCAGCAGTGGTTCCGTATCCGCAAGGCGGCGCTGGGTTACGACGTGCCATAAATGGCTGAAGGTGGCTTTCCGGTTAAATGTGCGACCCTGGTATAAACTTAAGGGGCAAAAACGAAACCGAGGAGGCTACATGAAGCATTTTGCTCTGGCAGTTGTTGCTATGGTGGTATGCGCAGGCGCGCAGGCCGCCAGCGAAGAAGTAGAATTAAACCTCGTCACCTCACAAGGGGTAGGTCAGTCCATCGGGACAGTGAAAATCACTGAAACGGATAAGGGACTGACCTTCACCCCCGATCTTAAAGCGCTTCCTCCGGGCGAACATGGCTTCCATGTTCACGCCAATGGCAGCTGTCAGCCTGCATTGAAAGAAGGCAAAGCGTCGGCAGCCGAAGCAGCAGGCGGGCATCTCGATCCGCAACATTCAGGTAAGCATGAAGGCCCTGATGGCATGGGACATCTGGGCGATCTCCCGGTGCTGGTGGTGAACAACGATGGTAAAGCGACCGAGCCCGTTACCGCGCCCAGACTGAAAAAACTGGACGAGGTGAAAGGCAAGGCCCTGATGGTGCACGTAGGGGGCGATAACATGTCCGATCAGCCTAAACCTCTGGGCGGTGGCGGGGCGCGTTATGCCTGTGGCGTCATCTGACCGATGGTGCCCGGCGGTGGCGCTTGCTCAAGTTGTGAAAGCGAGCAGTGCAGTCGCCAGATAATGGATGCCAGCTCGCGCGCGGCCGGTGAAGGGTGGTGCGCGAGCGTGTCACAAATCCGCTGAAGTTCTGCCAGCGTTATGGCCAGCGGACGCTGCTGAACGCCGCGCTCACTCATGACATCCCGCAACAGTCCCAGGCAGACATCGCGAACCTGTGAAAGGGGATCTGATCGCGTCTCCCACGCGCGCAATTGCCACACGACATGCGAACAATTCAGCAAAACGACCCCCCAGCGTAAAAGCCAGCGGCGCGACAACTCATCCTGGCTGTTATTCAGCTGGCTCACGTGGTGATACACCAGAGATTCATATTCACTTTCCCGCAGGTGAGGCTTACGGCTGAGTTGGTCGACGAATCCCCGGCGTAGCTGGCGAATATGACGACGGCTTTTGCGCGCGTCAGACCCAGGCCGCAGTACGGCGAACGCCAGCCATGCCAGACCCACGCCCATTATTTTTGCCAGATTATCATTCAGAAAATCGGCGTAATCATATACCGGTGGATTGGTGACCGAGATGAATGAACCCATAAAGACGATCAGTTGTCCCCAGAGTCCGGCGAGTTTGGGCATCTGCAGCTTGAGTAGCTGCATTGTGGTCAACAACGGAAAGAGGAAGATCAAAAACTGCCACAGATCGCTAATTTGTACCATCAGGCCAAATTTCACGACAAAGCTGAAGAGCGACAACAGGACCAGCGTGCGCAGCAGCAGCGTCAGGGAATTATAGGGTGAGGCGACAATGGAATAGAGCACGCAGCTGATAGCCGCCAGCGTCAGTGCCGCCGCGCCAGATTCCCACTGCGTGGTAATGCTCCATGCCCCAACCAGCATCAAGGCGCAAAAGGTACGAAAACCGCTCCATAACGCCTCGAAATTATCGGTATGTCTCGCTAGCGCGGGGCTGCGTGGCACACTGAATTCAGTGATGGGAGTGGCATTTTCGACAATAGCAATCCAGCGGCTGCTTCGCAGATAGAGCCGACAAAAATAGATCAACCGCTGCCAGAAGGCGCGATGGCGATAGTCATATTCGTCCGTAGGGGCAAGCGGGGCAATAATTCGCACCACGGTGTAGAGGTCGGTTTCTGGTCGCGCCAGTGCGTCCAGCAATGATTCGATAACCGCGCGGGTATTCTCCGGCGGATTGGGCCAGTTGAGCAGCATCCGACGTAAGCTTGAAATAGCGCTGGTCATGCGCAATTGCTGGTGCAGCAGCGCGTTAAGCAGCGCATTCTGGCGTCGAAAGCGGTAATGGCTCCAGAATGCCTGAATACGCAACAGGTTCATGGTCAGAATCTGGCCAATGACTTTTTCGTGGGCCAGTCGGATACCGTCATGCGTGTCGGGCTGCCAGAGCAGGCTGGCATGCTCAAGTAAGCGAGCGTGCATGGTTTTTAACGCCGAAATAAGCGTCGTGCCATCAGAGGTGCTGGGCAGGATCATCATCATCACGCCGCCGCATAATATACCGATGATAACTTCACAGACGCGTGCCTGAGCAATATCCCACAGCTCGGTAGTATCCAGGACATTAACGACCGGGAAGGCGATGATGGCCGCCGTATAGCCCGCAAGCTGGAAAGCATAGGCCACATTATTAGTAAAATGGGCGCAGGCCCAGGTGCATACCCCCAGCCAGATCGCCATGCTCAGCAAAAATAGCCAGGGATCGTTCAGGGTATGCCCGGCGATAATTAACGCCGCCGTGGCACCCAGCAAACTCCCGGCGATACGACCAAAGCTTTTACTGATCACCCCGCCAACGGTTGGGAAACTGACCACCGCAGCGGAGGTCATCGCCCAGTAGGGCTGATCCAGATTCAGGTAGTAGGCAACGGTAAGTGCAAGACACATGGCGATGCCGTTGCGTAACGCGTAGCGCCACTGCGGCCGGGTCGCTTTCACCCAGGGTAACTGATGCCAGGAAAAAGCCGCCCGGTTCATTATCGCTGCCCAATCGAGACGGTACAGGTTGTGCCAGAAACCAGCGTAATACCCTCAGGTAAAGTATCGAGAGCTATGCGTACCGGTACCCTCTGTGCCAGACGCACCCAGGGGACGTTGGGTTTAATATCGGGAACCAGCCCAGAATCTGTCTCCACACTCTGATCGTAAATGGCGCGACCAATGCTGGCAACGTGACCCTGTAACGCCTGGTTGCCGCTGTAAAGCGTGATTCGGGCCGGTGCGCCTTCATGAATGTGGCGTAGCTTGGTCTCTTCGAAATAGCCCACGACATAAAAGGAGCGGCTGTCCACCAGGGCAAACACCGGCTGCCCCTGGGTGGCGTAATCCCCGGTGCGCGTCGCAAGATTGGTGATCCATCCCTCGACCGGAGCCGTCACGACGGTTTGCGACAATTGCCATTGCGCCTGTTTTAACGTGGCTTGCGCAACGTCCACGCTCGCCTGCATCGCTTTGACATTACTATTGGCGGTGTCGAGATCTTCAGCAGAAATATAATTTTTGGACAGGTGGCGACGACGATTGGCTTCGTTATTGGCTTTTACCAGTTCCGACTGCGCTTTCGCCAGCTGGGCCTCAGCGTTGAGCACAGCGATATGATACGGCGTCTCGTCAATGCGGAATAAAACCTCACCTTGCTTAACATACTGGTTATCTTTTACCCGCAATGTGGTGATGCTCCCGGACACCTGCGGCGTGATGCTGACTTGCTCAGCGCGGACTTTTCCATCGCGCGTCCAGGGGGATTGCATATAAAAATTCCACAACCACCATCCGGCGATTAACGCCAGTGCAAGAACGATCAAAGTAGAAAAGTACTTCAGAGTTTTCAGCGACATAGTTACCACGCAATCAGCAGGGCAAGGCCCAGACACACGGAAAGAACAAACAGCGAAAGATCCATCAACATGGGATGCCAGATTTCACCGGAATACATCCAGTCGCGCAGCAGACGGTGCGTGACTAACCAGATCAAAAAACCGAGCAAGACGGCTTTAAACAGTGGGGGAAAGTAGACGGATGCGCCAACGATCAAATCCTGAAGGGGGAGGCCAACAGTACTATTGGTGAACGTCACAAGCAGAAATCCTTTGCAATGGGAGTAGGGCGTTGTGGCCTGTCTTAACATGACGGAGCCGTCAATATTAAGTGTAAATCAAAGTATCAACATGGTTGAATGCAGTATTGCATTTGTTTTGGCAATACAAATGCTGCACACTATTCTAAAATCACTATAATAACTTAGCAAGCTAATTATAAGGAGATGAAATTGGAATCGCCATTAGGTTCTGATCTGGCCAGGTTAGTACGCATCTGGCGTGCTCTGATTGACCATCGCCTGAAACCTCTGGAATTAACGCAGACGCATTGGGTCACACTGCACAACATTCACCAGTTGCCGCCCGACCAGTCGCAGATTCAACTGGCAAAGGCGATAGGCATTGAGCAGCCGTCTCTGGTTCGCACGCTCGACCAGCTGGAAGAGAAGGGATTGATTTCGCGTCAAACCTGCGCCAGCGATCGCCGTGCAAAACGTATTAAGCTCACCGAGAAAGCTGAGCCTATTATCACTGAGATGGAAGCCGTCATCAGCAAAACGCGGGGCGAAATCCTGTCGGGTATTTCACCTGTGGAGCTCGAACAACTGATTGATTTGATTGCTCGTCTGGAGCAAAACATCAACGAGTTGCAGTCCCGCGACTAACCTCCATAAAGCCTTGCATCCGCAAGGCTTTATTTTTTTATTGCCAGACGACAACCCGGTTCCGACCGCTCTCTTTTGCCTGATACATCGCCTGATCTGCCCAACCCACGCACGCTTCGGCGCTGACGTCGGATGTGGTCGCGGTATAAACCCCCATACTGATCGTAATGGATTCCGGCAGCTGGCCATGACTGCTTTCTTTATCATAAGCGCTAAGGCTCAGGCGGATCCGCTCTGCAACCTGTTGCGCATCGGCAGAGCCGGTGTTTTGCAATAACAGGACAAACTCCTCTCCGCCAATGCGTGCGGCGATATCCTCTGGTCGCACGGAGTCCATCAGCAGTTGTGCTACAAACTGCAATACCTTGTCCCCCTGCAGATGGCCGTAGGTGTCATTGATACGTTTGAACCGGTCAAGATCGCTGACAATCACCGACACTGGCTCGTTTTCACTCGCCGACTTCAGCGAGTGGGTTAACGTATCGTAAAAATAGCTGCGGTTATAAAGCCGGGTCAGGGCGTCACGTATAGAGTTCTGATAAGACTGTTGGTATCTGGCGTTCGATAAGCGGTAAAGGTGAAACACGTCGCACAGCAGGACAAAAATCATCATTAACGTGGCGATCGTTTCAAAGAGGCGTGAAGTGTACCAGGCATAACCTTCCGCACGCCCGGCAAATAACAAGATGACCAGTGCCGCAATATAACTGATACACAAAAAATTGCCGCTCATCCAGAAAAGATTACGCAAGCGGGTGACAGACATTAATACCGCCAGGGTCACACACCACAAGGCAATTAAAACCATATTGTAGGTCTTCTGCCATAAAATCATAAATTGCTTATTTTCATTATCCACCAGATCCATGGATAAAAAGGGCGAATGGCTTGAGTAAAGCCAGGCGGTAATTAACATCCCGACGGTAAACAAAAAGATTAAAAAGATAACCAACTGCTGGAAATGGGGCCGTACGGTCTCTCGGCGCAATCTGAACAGGAAGGCAGAGAACAAAAATAACGTCGCCATCATCAGATGACGAAACAGGAAGAAGATCATCGCGTCATTATAATTGACGCTGGCAAAATGATACAGGTCCAGCCAGCCGGGGAAGCTCGCCAGCGTACCCACCATCATGATGGCGGATCCCACAAAAGCAAATGCAATGGGAACAAGGTAGAGACGGGTTCGGTCACACCAGTACTTCATGATCATGAAACATGACATGAACAAGTGAAACACCAACAGAAAAATGGTCAGCGTCGGAAATAACAGGGGCGAAAAGGAGGGAATGATTTTTTCCAGGTGCAACATCGCGCATTGCAACGAGCCAATAATGAAAACACACCCCAGCAAAAAAGGGATATAAAGTGTGATGACACGGTTGCGCATAGTTTTCATAAATTAATCTTGTCATTGATAAGAGGAAGCGGCCCGGAGCCAATAATCAGGACAGTTTAATTGATTTTGATAAATGAGACTTTGCGCAAGGACAATATAACAGAAGGGTGAATTATATGTTCTGTAAATGTAATTATATTAATATATTTATTTAATGAATATATATAAAGATAAGCGATGTGGTCCGAAGGCCACATCGCTTATTCACGTTAGCGTGGAGAGACGGTGACCTGGCTGCCATTGCTTGCCAGAACCACGCGCTGGCCTGCAGAGAAACGGGTGGTACCCTGTTTCTGCACAACCATGATGGTGTTGCCGTCGTCTTTACGAATTTCCAGCTCAACGCCCTGCGTTTTGTTCATCGATCCCTGAACACCCTGACCCGCAACGCCGCCAGCGACTGCACCTGCCGCAGTTGCCAGTGAACGTCCAGTGCCGCCGCCTACGGTATTACCCAGGAAGCCGCCCAGAACTGCACCGCCGATTGCACCGATCACGTTGTTGTCGTCGCCACCCTGAATCTGGACAGGACGTACATTCACAACCGTACCGTAGGTGACGTTTTGAACCTGTTTCGCTTTGCCTGCGGTGTAAACGTCTCCTGAAAGGGAATCGTTATTCACACAGCCCGCCAGCGTCAGCCCAATCATCGAAACGCCCAGTACACGTAAAATCATTTGAATCTCCTGTTCACCAAAACGCTCATTCTGAGCATCCGTAATGGCTAAATTATATGGCATAGCACGCCATAGATCATATCTTTGCACTATCAATAAGAAAATTGTACTTGAATTTAGTTTAACAACGCATAAACGAAACGGGCCATGATGACGTTCGAAGGATTGTTAAAAAGTATTATCGCGTCATAGCAAAGCGGGGCGGTTTATGGTGGAGTGGGGTTAATTACCTCTCGCAAATAAGGAAAGTGCATGAAATCGGGTCGTTACATTGGCGTTATGTCAGGTACCAGTCTTGATGGGGTAGATGTTGTGCTGGCTGCCATTGATGAAAACATGGTGGCGCAACAGGCGAGCCTCACCTGGCCGATTCCTGTTGCTTTGAAACAGGCCGTACTGGACATTTGCCAGGGCCAGCAATTGACACTTTCTCAGCTTGGACGACTGGACGTGCAGCTGGGTGCATTATTTGCCGACGCGGTTCAGGCGCTTATGGATCAAGAAAAACTGCGCCCGCAGGATATTGTCGCCATTGGTTGTCACGGACAAACGGTCTGGCATGAGCCCACAGGAGAGGCGCCACATACTCTGCAAATAGGCGATAACAACCAGATTGTGGCAAAAACTGGAGTCGCCGTGGTCGGTGATTTCCGGCGTCGCGATATGGCCCTCGGCGGGCAGGGCGCGCCGCTTGTACCGGCCTTCCATCAGGCTTTGCTGGCGCATCCCCATGAGCGACGAATGGTGCTGAACATCGGCGGCATAGCTAACCTTTCCCTGCTGATTCCGGGGCAACCTGTCCGGGGTTATGACACGGGGCCGGGTAATATGCTTATGGATGCGTGGATCTGGCGTCAGTGCGGAAAACCGTACGATAAAGATGCGCAATGGGCATGCGAAGGCAAAGTCATTATACCTCTGCTGCAATCCATGTTGAGCGATCCCTGGTTTGCGTTACCCGCACCGAAAAGCACCGGAAGAGAATATTTCAATTACGGCTGGCTTGAACGTCAACTCGCACTGTTCCCGGGCCTTGCGCCACAGGACGTTCAGGCTACGCTGGTTGAACTGACGGCAACGTCAATTGCAGAACAGGTGCTTTTAAGCGGCGGCTGTGAACGTCTGCTGGTATGCGGCGGGGGAAGCCGGAATCCATTGTTAATGGCGCGACTGGCGGGGCTTTTGCCGGGGATTGAAGTCACCACAACGGATGAAGCAGGCGTAAGCGGCGATGATATGGAGGCGCTGGCTTTCGCCTGGCTTGCCTGGCGCACGGTCGCCGGGTTGCCGGGAAATCTGCCTTCCGTGACCGGTGCTCGTGAAGCCAGCGTATTAGGGGCCATTTTTCCGGCCAATCCACGGAATAATCAGAGTTAACTGAATTGCAGGGCGATCTGTTGCCGTTAAAATCTGACGAACCAGAGGAGGGTGTTTTTGCCCTCCAGGACCAGGATAGTCTTCGGAACAGGCCCATGAAAAAAATTCTTCTCGCTTTTATCCCTCTCATGCTCTCGGGTTGTAGCTACTACAATCAGTTTGTGGAACGTATGCATACCGACACGCTGGAATATCGCTGTGACGAAAAACCGCTGACGGTGAAGCTCAACAATCCGCGTCAGGAAGCCAGTTTTGTCTTCGACAATAAGCTGTTGACCCTGAAACAGGGCATGTCCGCATCGGGCACGCGTTACACTGATGGCATTTATGTCTTCTGGTCAAAAGGCGACAGTGCAACGGTGTACAAGCGCGACAATGTGGTGCTGAGCAACTGCACGCTGCAGAATCCAAAGCGTTGAGATTTTCTGAGGGGCGGCGCACAATAGCGCCACCCACTCCTTATCTCAGCTAACGTCATGTCAGATAACGATGAATTGCAGCAAATAGCGCATTTACGCCGTGAATACACCAAAGGCGGCTTGCGCCGTCAGGATCTTCCCGCTGAACCCCTCGTGCTTTTTGAACGCTGGCTGAAACAGGCGTGCGAAGCGAAACTCGCCGACCCTACGGCGATGGTTGTTGCGACCGTGGATGAAAACGGTCAGCCCTACCAGCGTATCGTCTTGCTCAAGCACTATGATGAAAAAGGCCTGGTGTTCTACACCAATCTGGGCAGCCGCAAAGCCCACCATCTGGAAAATAATCCTCGCATTAGCCTGCTGTTCCCGTGGCATATGCTGGAGCGCCAGGTGATGGTGACGGGCAAAGCCGAACGCCTTTCCACCCTGGAAGTCGTCAAATATTTCCACAGTCGCCCGCGCGATAGTCAGATTGGTGCCTGGGTGTCAAAACAGTCGAGCCGTATCTCCGCCCGTGGCGTGCTGGAGAGCAAATTCCTCGAACTGAAGCAAAAATTCCAGCAGGGCGAAATCCCTTTGCCAAGCTTCTGGGGCGGTTTTCGTATTCCCATCGAACAGATGGAGTTCTGGCAGGGCGGTGAACATCGTCTCCATGACCGCTTTTTATACCAGCGCGACAATGGCGCATGGAAAATTGACCGACTGGCCCCCTAATCCCTGAAATTTGTTGTGTTAAGCGCTAGCGCACGCCGCGCTTGCGCTTTATTCTATGTACCTTTCGCGTTAGGCGAAAAGTCGTGTACCGACAGAGGTGCAGTCGTTTATACATGGAGAATTTGATGGCAAGCAGTAACTTGATTAAACAATTGCAAGAGCGGGGCCTCGTGGCTCAGGTGACGGATGAAGAAGCGTTAGCAGAGCGACTGGCGCAAGGCCCGATCGCGCTCTATTGCGGCTTCGATCCCACCGCCGACAGCTTGCATTTGGGGCATCTTGTTCCCTTGTTATGCCTGAAACGCTTCCAGGAGATGGGCCATAAACCTGTTGCTCTTGTGGGTGGCGCGACCGGTCTGATTGGTGACCCAAGCTTTAAAGCCGCCGAGCGTAAGCTGAATACGGAAGATACCGTGCAGGAGTGGGTAGACAAAATTCGCAAGCAGGTCGCCCCGTTCCTTGATTTCGACTGCGGTGAAAACTCGGCCATTGCGGCTAACAACTACGACTGGTTTGGTAGCATGAATGTGCTGACCTTCCTCCGTGATATCGGCAAGCACTTCTCTGTTAATCAGATGATCAACAAAGAAGCGGTCAAACAGCGTCTGAACCGTGACGATCAGGGCATCTCTTTTACCGAGTTCTCTTACAACCTGTTGCAAGGTTATGATTTTGCCTGCCTGAATAAACTGCATGGCGTTGCGCTGCAAATTGGGGGATCCGATCAGTGGGGTAATATTACCTCGGGTATCGATTTGACCCGTCGTCTGCACCAGAATCAGGTATTCGGCCTGACCGTTCCGCTGATCACCAAAGCGGATGGCACCAAATTCGGTAAAACTGAAGGTGGCGCGGTATGGCTCGATCCGAAGAAAACCAGCCCGTACAAATTCTACCAGTTCTGGATTAACACGGCTGATGCCGACGTTTACCGCTTCCTGAAATTCTTCACCTTCATGGACATTGCCGAGATCAATGCCCTGGAAGAAGAAGATAAAAACAGCGGCAAAGCGCCACGCGCACAGTATGTGCTGGCCGATCAGGTGACCAAACTGGTTCACGGCGAAGCCGGTCTCGCTGCGGCGAAACGTATCACGGCAAGCTTATTCAACGGCACCTTAAGCGATCTGAGCGAAGAAGACTTCGAACAGCTGGCGCAGGATGGCGTTCCAATGGTTGAGATGGAAAAGGGTGCCGATTTGATGCAGGCGCTGGTGGATTCCGAGCTTCAGCCGTCTCGCGGCCAGGCGCGTAAAACGATTGCGTCTAATGCAATTACCATTAACGGCGAGAAGCAGGCCGATCCGGAATACACCTTTGTTGACGGTGACCGTCTGTATGGCCGTTATACCCTGCTGCGTCGTGGTAAAAAGAACTACTGTCTGGTTTGCTGGAAGTAATTAACAGTCAGCAGGGGCGTGGGAAACCACGCCCCTTTATTTTCAGGGTTGTGGTAAGAAAAATGAATAACATCCTCGCCATTCAGTCCCACGTTGTTTTTGGACATGCGGGTAACAGTGCAGCGGAATTCCCCATGCGTCGCCTTGGCGCCAATGTCTGGCCTTTAAACACCGTACAGTTTTCTAATCATACGCAATATGGCAAATGGACCGGTTGCGTCATGCCTCCCTCGCATCTTACCGAGATCGTGCAAGGTATTGCCGATATCGACCAGCTCAAACGCTGTGACGCGGTCCTGAGCGGCTATCTCGGCTCGGCAGAGCAGGGCGAGCATATCCTCGGCATCGTGCGTCAGGTGAAGGCGGCTAACCCGGCGGCAAAATATTTTTGCGACCCGGTCATGGGGCACCCTGAGAAAGGCTGCATTGTTGCGCCGGGCGTGGCTGAGTTTCACGTGCGCCACGCGCTGCCTGCAAGCGACATTATTGCCCCCAATCTTATCGAGCTGGAAATACTCTGCGAGCATCCGGTCAATAGCGTCGACGACGCGGTAGCCGCTTCCCGTGAACTGATTGCCCAAGGGCCGGAAATTGTGCTGGTGAAGCATCTTGCGCGTGCGGGACTGAGCCAGGATCGCTTCGAAATGTTGCTGGTCACGAAGGATGAGGCATGGCATATCAGTCGGCCGCTGGTGGATTTTGGCGCGCGTCAGCCGGTTGGCGTGGGTGATGTGACCAGTGGGTTACTGTTGGTCAAATTGCTGCAAGGGGCTTCGTTGCGCGATGCGCTTGAGCATGTAACGGCGGCGGTATACGAAATAATGATTGCGACGAAAAATATGCAGGAGTACGAGTTGCAGGTCGTCGCGGCACAGGATCGTATCGCGAAACCAGAGCACTATTTTAGCGCAACCCAGCTTTAAAAAAGTGCCGGAAGGCGCGACGATTAACCGGCTATACACCATGGGTTACCGTTGCGCCATCCGGCATCGTTAAACGTACTTGTTAGTTCAGGCCTTCCGCGCTCAACGCCGCCGCAACCGCAGGGCGCTCTTCGACACGTTTCATATACGCTGCAATATGATCTAATCCGTCCATATTCAACTTAACCGCACGCGCCCAGCGCAGGACGGTAAACAAATACGCATCGGCAATCGTGAAGCGTGCGCCACAAATCCACTGGTCGTCTTTTAAAGACTCATTAATATACTGCAGCTTTTTTTCCAGCATCGTACGCACGGTGGGTTTGTACTCTTCTGGCGTATCCGGGCGGAACAGTGGCGTAAAACCTTTGTGCAGTTCGGTCGCAATATAGTTCAGCCATTCCAGCGTTTTATAGCGTGCAATGCTGCCCGCAGGAGCCAGTAGCTGACGATCGGGTACGGTGTCAGCCAGGAACTGCATAATGGCGACGCCTTCGGTGAGCAGCGTACCGTCATCTAACAGGAGTGCGGGAACCTGTCCCTTCGGGTTAATTGCGAAGAAGTCATCGCCGTTCTCGAGGCGTTTTTTCATCAGGTCGACGCCATCGAGCGTGAAATCCTTACCGCTCTCTCGCAGCGTAATGTGTGAAGCAAGCGAACAGGCACCCGGTTTGTAGAACAGTTTCATCGGTAACTCCTTTGTGCTGAGGTTCTTACATGGTAGTGCGGCGCAGGATAAAAAAAAATCCGCTAACGCACAGTTAGCAGCTTCTCTTCAGTCGTTTCCCGAGAACAATCAGGCCGTCGCGGTATCCGCGCTTTTTGCCGGCTTGTCGTCGTCCACCGTCATACGATTCAGTTTCGGTGCAGTCAGCATCATCAGCACGGCAATGACTGCGGTAGCGATACCAATCTGCATGAACACACGACCATAAACTTCCAGGGAGACCAGCGGATCGGTGACGTTCTCAGGCACAGCCATCAGATTTGCGATTTTACCGGCAATCAGTGCCGCGCCTGCCGTTGTCAGGAACCAGCTACCCATAATGAAGCCCATCAGACGCTGCGGAACCAGCTGTGCGACCATTGCCAGACCCAGACCGGAGATCATCAGTTCACCGATGGACTGCAGGGCGTAGCTCAGAATCAGCCAGCTCACGGACACGATGCCTGCGTCGGTGGCAAACTTGGTGCCCAGCGGCAGTACGAGGAACGCACCCGAACACAGCAGCATGCCGATCGCAAACTTGTGCGGCATTGGCATGCGGTCGCCCATCTTGTTATAGATTGCGGCCAGAATCGGGCTACCAATCATGATCCAGAACGGGTTCAGCGCCTGATACTGCTCTGGCTCGAACGCGATACCCAGAATAGAGTGCTCAACGTTACGAATGGCGAAGAAGTTCAGTGAGGTAGGCATCTGGCTGTACAGCACGAAGAAGACAATCGCTTCCAGCATCAGAATAAAGGCAACAATCATCTTACGACGTGCTGCACCTTTCATGGCGAAGGCTTCTTTTGCAAAGATACAGACGATACCCAGGGCAACCACACCCAGAACCGCGCGTGCCACGCCCTGGTTGTGCAGCAGCCAGGTGGCAATAGCAACCAGCACCACAACACCTGCGATAGTCGCCATCAGCTTGCCCATGTGGACAGGTTCGAAGTCTGGCTTAGAACCGTACTGTTTCACCCAGCGCTTGCAGAAGGCAAAGTTCACGACGGTAATCAGCATGCCCACGACGGACAGTGAGAACGCAACGCTCCAGCCATACTTCGCTGCCAGCCATGGAGTCGCCAGCATAGAGAAGAAGGAACCAATGTTCACCGACATATAGTACATGGTGAAAGCACCGTCCAGACGCGGGTCATCTTTTGCGTAGCAGGTGGAGAGCAGGGAAGATGGGTTGGCTTTGAACAAGCCGTTACCGACGGCAATGGCTGCCATACCCATATAGACCACTGCGGCATCGTGACCGGACCATGCAACCAGTGCATAACCAATCGCCAGCACGATGGCACCCAGCATGATAACGCGTTTGGTACCCAGTACTTTATCGCCCAGCCAGCCGCCGACAGCGACCAGACCGTAAACTAAGGCACTAAAAGAAGAGAACAGTGTGATGGAATCCGCTTCAGACATACCCAGCTGTTTAACCAGGTAGACAGCCATAATCCCTTGCAGGCCGTAATAACCAAAGCGTTCCCATAACTCGATAGAGAAGATGAGATAAAACGCTCTTGGTTGTTTGAAAGCGTTCAGACTGACGCTTTCTTCTGTTGGTTTATTGTTTGCAGTAGACACATATACCTCTTTTTTTACATCCCATATTAACGGGGGTGTTCACAGCGTAAGACCGTAGTCCATTCGCCTTATAGTTATATTGGGAGGGGAAACGGCAGGTAATGTTCACTATCCTGTCTGTTCTGACAAGTCATTTGTAATACTCTGTTACATATATCTGACGTGGTATAATCATCGGATCATACAAATGTTATTTAGCGTTAAATCTTTCCGCTTCGATATTGGTAGTTTTTTTCACTACTTACCCCCGGTCAGAAATCCCGTATGGCGATATGTTCTGCTGTCTTGCGCAAAAGGCAGTCATATAGCCCATATTCTGAAAAATGTCTGGTTTAATCTGTTGCTTTAGCGCGACTGGATACAGCCTGTACAAGGGGTTAGCGTCATTTTGGCAACAAAAATCCAACACCACGTTATCAGAGTGATCGCGATCACATATGTATAGAAAATTTCGCTGAGAAAAAAACAATTAACCTGTTTGATTGTTAATTGACCGCATATTCCACAGGTCTGTAAAGGAAAAAGGCGAATAAAGATGGGGCAAATGACAGGCTTACAATAAGCCTGTCGGTTGTAAGGAGATGTATATGCGGTTGACGGAAAAAAAGAGAGGGCTCAGGCGTACACTTTCTCTTTGTATTCGCATAAATCTTCAATAATGCAGGAGCCACAGCGAGGTTTACGCGCTATGCAGGTGTAACGACCGTGCAGGATGAACCAGTGATGGCAATCGACCTTAAACTCCGCCGGAACCACCTTCAGTAGTTTTTCTTCCACCTGCTCTACATTCTTGCCTGGAGCGAAATGAGTGCGATTACAGACGCGGAAGATATGGGTATCAACGGCGATGGTCGGCCAGCCAAAGGCTGTATTAAGCACCACGTTAGCGGTTTTACGTCCGACGCCGGGTAAGGCTTCCAGCGCAGCCCGGTCTTCCGGCACCTCGCCACCGTGCTGTTCAAGCAGAATACGGCAGGTTTTGATGACGTTTTCAGCTTTGCTGTTAAACAAGCCGATCGTCTTAATATAAGATTTCACGCCGTCGACGCCAAGCGCGAGGATGGCGGCTGGGGTATTCGCGACCGGATAGAGTTTCGCCGTTGCTTTATTGACGCTGACGTCGGTGGCCTGAGCAGAAAGCAGCACCGCAATCAGCAGTTCGAAAGGCGAGGAGAAATTCAGCTCCGTTGTGGGGTGTGGGTCATTCTCCCGCAAGCGAGAAAGAATGGTGATGCGTTTCTCTTTGTTCATGAAGCCTTCTCGGGGATCCCTTCCTGCGCGCTACGCTCCGCTGCCCGGCGCTGGCGCTTTTCATCAATAATATATTTCACCGCCAACATCATGCCCAGGCCGATAAACGCACCGGGTGGCAGCATAGCCAGCAGGAACGGCGTATCCGTATGGAACACTTCAATGCGCAGAGACTTCGCCCAGCTGCCCAGTAAGGCATCAGCGCCGTCAAACAGGGTTCCGTTGCCCAGTATTTCACGCATTGAGCCCAGTACGAACATGGCACCGGTAGCGCCCATGCCGATAGCAAAGCCGTCGAGTGCGGAAATCAGCGGATCGTTTTTCACCGCAAAGGCTTCTGCACGGCCAACAACAATACAGTTGGTGACGATCAGCGGAATAAAGATCCCCAGCGACTGATACAGACCAAACGCATAAGCGTTTATCAACATCTGGACCACGCTCACCACCGAGGCGATGATCATCACGTAAATAGGAATACGGATTTCTGACGGTGTCCAGCGACGTAGCGCTGAAATAGACAGATTCGTCAGCGTCAGGACCAGCGTCGTTGCCAGTCCCAGACCCAGGGCATTGGTGGCAGTCGAGGTCACCGCCAGCAGGGGGCACATGCCCAGCAGCTGTACCAGCGCGGAGTTGTTTTTCCAGAGACCCTGGACAATAACCTCTTTAACCTGGCTCATGTTTACTCCTCACAGGCGGGAAGTGTATCGAGTTGTGCCGGCAGGGTCTCAGCGTACAGACCTGCCCGTTTCACGGCATTCACGACGGCACGCGGTGTAATGGTCGCGCCGGTAAACTGGTCAAACTCACCGCCGTCTTTTTTAACGGCAAAGGCGGTATCGTCTTCGCCATGAATCACTTTACCGGCAAAATGTAAAATCCACTCGCTTAAACGCAGCTCAATCTTATCCCCAAGGCCCGGCGTTTCGTGATGTTCCGTCACACGGGTACCGAACACCTTTCCGGAGAAATCGGTGCCTACCAGCAGCTGAATCGCACCAGAATAGCCATCCGGCGCGGTGGTTTCCATCACGGCACCCACGGCGGTGTCGCCTTTGCGCGCAATAAATACCCGATGCGACCCTTTGCCAAGCTGAGGAGCCTGAACGATAAAGCAGCTATTTTGCAGATCATTATCATACACGTCGGACGGTATCACCTGATCGAATAACGCTTTTTGCTGGTTTGCTGCCTGCTCATCAATGGTTGATTTGGTCAGTTCGTTGACCAATGCGGTCAGCCCTGTCAGGGCTGCGGCGAAAATTGCCAGCGTCACGCCGTGTTTTTGCATTGTTTTTAGCATGGCGATCTCCTAGCGATGACCATAGACGCGAGGGCGCGTGTAATAGTCGATTAACGGTACGGTGATATTGGCCAGCAGCACGGCAAAGGCAACGCCATCCGGATAGCCGCCAAAGCTGCGGATTAACCACACCAGCAGTCCTGCCAGCGCGCCGAAAATCAGGCGTCCACGGTTGGTGGTGGAAGCGGTCACCGGGTCGGTCAAAATAAAGAACGCGCCGATCATGGTTGCGCCGGAGAAGAGCTGCATAACAGGGCTCGGGAGCGGCTCGGAAGAGAACGCCCAGCCCAGGGTTGAGCAGACGGTCAGCGTGACAAGAAAACTGACCGGGATATGCCAGCGAATGGTTTTGTTCCACAACAGGAATGCACCGCCCGCAAGCCAGGCGAGGTTCACCCACTCCCAGCCTTCCCCAGCCAGTACACCGCGAAAAATAGGGTACTGCATGACCTGGTCAACGCTGTGTCCCGCATGGAGGGACGTTTTAAAGGTGTCCAGCGGTGTTGCCTGACTCACACCGTCAATGCCCATGCGCAGTGTCGTCATATCCCCGCCGGCGACCGTGTGGCCGCTAAAGATCATGTGCAGCGTATCCATAAAACCGGGGACGGTTGCTGCGAGCTCGTGCGGGGGAAGCCAGCTGGTCATTTGCACCGGGAAGGAGATCAGCAGGACCACATAACCAATCATGGCCGGGTTAAAGGGGTTATGCCCCAGACCACCATAAAGCTGTTTGGCAATAATGACCGCAAAGAACGTCCCCAACACCACCATCCACCAGGGGGCAAAAGAGGGAATACTGACCGCCAGAAGCAGACCGGTCAGCAGCGCCGAGTTGTCAGCGAGAATACGCGAAACAGCCATTTTGCGGAGTTTCAGGATCAACGCTTCGGCAGTCAGGGCGCTTACGCAACCCAGGAGGAGCTGAACGAGGGTTCCCCAGCCAAAAAACCAGCACTGTACGGCAATGCCGGGCACGGCGGCCAGGCACACCAGCATCATGATACGCGATGTCTGGCGCTGGTTGTGGGTATAAGGAGAGCTTGCGATTCTGAAAACCATTTAATCCTCGTTGACTGCCTTCTGAGCGGCTTTCTTAGCCTGAACGCGCGCAATCGCGGCGGCGACTGCGGTTTTTCGTGGGTCATCATTTGCGGCCGGTTCCGCTTCCTGTTGGGCGGCTTTCCGCGCTTTGGCGCGGGCGATGGCTGCTTCGACAGCCGCTTTACGCGGATCAACGGGCACAGCCTCTGAAGGGGCGTCGTCCTGTTGGGCGGCTTTCCGTGCTTTGGCGCGAGCAATGGCCGCCTCAACGGCCGCTTTACGCGGGTCAACGGGTGCAGCCTCTGAAGGGGCGTCGTCTTGCTGGGCGGCTTTACGTGCTTTGGCGCGGGCAATAGCTGCTTCGACAGCCGCTTTACGCGGGTCAACGGGCGCAGCCTCAGAAGGGGCGTCGTCCTGTTGGGCGGCTTTCCGTGCTTTGGCGCGGGCAATGGCCGCCTCAACGGCCGCTTTACGCGGGTCAACGGACGCAGCCTCTGAAGGGGCGTCGTCTTGCTGGGCGGCTTTCCGCGCTTTGGCGCGGGCAATAGCTGCTTCGACAGCCGCTTTACGCGGATCGGCTGGCGCTGCGTCTTGCTCGCTTTGCATCTTTTCAGCCTGACGGGCGCGGGCCTGCGCTTTGCGGGCTTCACGCGCGGCAATCGCGTCGCGGTTATCCGGTTTTTCGCCGGCCGGGATCACAATGGGCTGCGCGGCAGTGGCGTTTTTCTCACGCACGCGGGCCAGCGCGGCGTTGATTGCATCCTTGTCTTGCTCACCAGGCTGAACAGCGGCCTGTTTATGACGTGCCTGCCGCGCCGCTTTTTCACGCTCCAGACGCGCCTGGCGTGCTTCAAAACGGGCTTTCGCTTCAGCGGCACGTTTATCTTCCAGAGAAATGGCCCAAATTTCGGCTTTCTCCTGACGGAAATATTGCACCAGCGGAATATTGCTTGGGCAAACCCAGGCACAAGCGCCGCACTCAATGCAGTCGGCTAAGTTATGGGCCTGCGCCTTATCGTGTAACTGACCTTTACTGAACCAGTAAAGCTGCTGGGGCAGCAGATCGGCAGGGCAGGCGTCTGCACAGGCGCTGCAGCGGATACAGCCTTTTTCTTCCTGCTCTTCGCCCATTTCACTGGCCGACGGTGCCAGCAGGCAGTTCGTGATTTTGACGACAGGCACGTCGAGCCATGGCAGGGTAAAGCCCATCAGAGGGCCGCCCATAATCACCATTTGCTCACTGCCCGGGCAGAACCCTGCATGCTCCAGCAGATGGCGTACGGGAGTGCCGAGACGCGCCCAGACATTTCCGGGCTGGGAGACGGCTTCGCCGGTAAGCGTAACAACGCGTTCTGTAAGGGGTTCACCATCGATGACGGCTCGCTTCACGGCATACGCCGTGCCGACGTTTTGCATCAACACGCCGATATCGGAAGAACGACCACCGTGAGGAACCTGTTTCCCGGTCAAAATTTGTGTGAGCTGTTTAGCACCGCCCGACGGGTATTTGGTCGGTATGACGCGCAGGCTGATATCGTGACTGCCTGCCAGGACCGCGCGCAGCATAGAAATCGCCTGAGGTTTGTTGTCCTCAATGCCGATCAGCACTTCCCGCGGTTGTAAAATATGCGCCAGTATGCGAATGCCTTCAACAATTTGCGCGGCACAATCCTGCATCAGCCGATCGTCGGCAGTGATGTAAGGTTCACATTCGGCGGCGTTAATGATCAAGGTCTGAATGTTATCGCCACCGCCACGCAGTTTCACGCCAGTAGGGAAACCCGCACCGCCTAAACCGGCTATGCCAAACTGATGAATTCGCTCAATCAGCGCTTCGCGGGTGTGTGACCGATAATCACTCCAGCCGTCGCGATCGATCCAACGATCTTCGCCATCAGGTTCAATAATGACGCTGAGTTCAGCCAGTGCAGAAGGGTGGGCGACGGTGTGCGGAGTGATGCTCACTACGGTTCCGGATGTGGGGGCATGAACCGGCAGCATACGTCCGCGACCAAAGGTCAACGGCTGGCCGCGCAGGACAGTATCACCGGGCTTAACGCGCAGTTCACCCTCAGCACCGATATGCTGCTTCAAGGGCATCACAAAACGGTTAGCCAGCGGGATTTGGCGCAATGGCGTTCCGCTGGACTGGGTTTTCATCTCCGGGGGATGGATCCCACCGTCGAAGTCCCAAATCTTCTCTTTTCTGAAAGCAGAAAATAACTTAAACATGTTGTTCCACAGGAATAACTCGAACCGGAATGGTCTGAAGATCCCATTTCCAGCTATCGATAGTCGTTTCGACCGGACGCAGCTCAATACACTGTGTCGGGCAAGGGGCGACGCAAAGATTACAGCCCGTGCACAAATCCGCCATGACGGTGTGCATTGCGCGCGTTGCACCCACGATGGCATCAACCGGGCACGCCTGGATGCATTTTGTGCAACCGATGCAGTTTGGCTCGTCAATAACGGCAAGCATGCGCACCGGCTCTGGGGTACTGTCGTCGCCATCGGCAGGTTGCGGATCAACGTTAAGCAACGTGGCGATTTTCAGCATCACGGCTTCACCACCTGGCGCGCAGCGGTTTATCTTTTCACCTTGCAGGCCGACGGCCTCAGCGTAAGGGCGACAGCCAGGGTAACCGCACTGTCCACATTGACTTTGCGGCAAGAGTTCATCAATTTTTTCGACAACCGGATCGTCCTCGACCGCAAAGCGGCGCGAGGCGTAACCCAGAATGATGCCAAACACCAGGCCCAGAACACTGAGGGCGGCAATGGCAATCCAAATCGCATTCATTACAACTTCACCAAACCACTAAAGCCCATAAAGGCCAGAGACATCAGCCCCGCAGTGACCAGCGCAATCGCGTTACCGCGAAACGGGGCAGGGATATCGGCTGCTGCCATGCGTTCGCGAATAGAGGCGAACAAGACCATGACCAGCGAGAAACCGACCGCGGCGGAAAAACCGTACAACGCGGACTGCAGGAAGTTATGCCCAAGATTGATATTGAGCAACGCGACGCCCAGCACCGCGCAGTTGGTGGTAATCAGCGGTAAAAAGATCCCCAGCAGACGATAGAGCGCCGGGCTGGTTTTACGCACCACCATTTCCGTGAACTGCACCACAACGGCTATCACCAGGATAAAGGCCAGCGTGCGCAGGTAGATAAGCCCCAGCGGGATAAGAATCCAGGTATCAATCCACCAGGCGCAAATGGAGGCGAGTGTCATGACGAACGTGGTCGCCAGGCCCATGCCCATTGCGGTTTCCAGCTTTTTGGACACGCCCATAAACGGGCACAGGCCAAGGAACTTCACCAGCACGAAGTTGTTAACCAGTACGGTTCCGACAAAAAGCAGTAAGTAATCAGTCATTATTAAGCATTGAGCCTGAAATAAAAAAGCCGTCTATTATCGGATAAACCCCATCACGCGACAACAGGCTAACTGTAAGGTTATTACGGGTTCACAAAGGTCTTTTTCACGCGCTCAGACCGTCTGAAATAAGGGGCAAACAGCGCCGCCGCAAGGAGCGGGAAAAGAAGCTGACGCACGGCAAGCGCGTCTGAAACCGGAGAAAAAGCAAAGGCTTTCAGCGCTAACAGCACGGCGATCAGCAGCCAGATAATATAGTGTTTTGGTACGCGACGGCGGCGTTTAAAGAACGCGATGGTCAGCCACAGCGTGTAGTACCACATAGCAATCGCGAAACCAAATGACACAAACCATACCGCAATGTCCATTGGGGTCTGCGAGGTCAGGTTCTTGAGCGCATAGGGCGTAACCAGTGCCGTACAATAAAGCAGTAAGGCCAGTGATGCACTTAACAATGCAACCAGTAACCAGGCAAGCGGGGCAAGTAACCAGCCTCCGATTCTCTCTCCAGGCAATGCGGTCATGTTGTCTCCCGTAAGTCAGCGCGAAAGGTTATCCAGCAAAATTTGCCGGGGCGTGAGTATATAACATTTCGCGAGGATGGCTACTTTCTTATAGTACGTAGCGCCAGACTGACTTCGGTACTTCGCCAATATTGAATAAGCGTCCACCCGAGACCAGCTCAGCCCGACGATGATCGGCCGCTCGGTACATGTTGATGATGTCCTGATTATCGGTCAGCGTGTAGTTCAAATGGTCGAACAACTTTTCCAGACTCTCAAGCGAACTGATTTTGCGAAATTTTAATAAATAGTCCTGAACCGTCATTTTTTATTAGCTTCCATATAAAGAGTACGTGCCCGTAGGGTAATTCTTGCGAATAATAAACGGATAGATAAAGGCGCACACTGGGCACGTAAGCCATACGATAAATTTAAGATTTTTCTATGATAATTTCAGGCGTCGGACGACGCCTGGGGGAGAAGGTTAACCCTCATGACTCAGACTCGCAATAAGCAACTGACAGGATATGTCACTCTCTTATTGGCAGGTCACTTGGCCTGAGAGGCCGCGATGGGCTCCGGAGGCTGATAGTTATCAATATGGCTGGCAACGCCGAGCAGCACGACCGAAACACCCAGGACAATCCATCCCGCTAATTCAATAATTCGATTGATAATTGACGTCATGATTCTTGTTTGTGATTTATCCATAAATACAGGTCGAGAATGTTACAGCGTGACTTGGATCACGGCAAGTCTCTGTTTAACGAATCTCTTTTTTAATTCAGCAGGTTATATAAATGTAACGAAAATGTTTAGTGACTCATGCTATTTTTAATAAAGCGCCGTGAAACGTTGAGGACGGTACACGATAATTTAGCCCATAAATGAACGTAATCTGTCCGGAGGCAAGGGTATGAGTGAGACAATCCGCGTGGCAATCATCGGCTACGGCTATGCCAGCAAAACCTTTCATGCGCCGTTAATTGCGGGTACGCCGGGGCTGGAGTTGTGTGCGGTGTCGAGCAGCGATGCTTCCAAGGTCCATCAGGACTGGCCGACCGTGAACGTGGTGTCTGAGCCAAAGCACCTCTTTAACGATCCTAATATCGACTTAATTGTGATTCCCACCCCCAACGACACGCACTTCCCTCTGGCAAAAGCGGCGCTCGAAGCCGGGAAGCACGTGGTGGTCGATAAACCTTTTACCGTGACGTTGTCACAAGCGCGTGAGCTGGATGGACTGGCGAAAAGTCTTGGACGCTTGTTGTCGGTCTTTCATAACCGACGCTGGGACAGTGATTTCCTGACGCTTAAGGCCCTGATAGGCGAGGGCGCGCTGGGTGAGGTAGCCTATTTTGAGTCACATTTTGACCGCTTTCGCCCGCAGGTAAAGAATCGCTGGCGCGAACAACCCGGGCCAGGGAGTGGAATCTGGTACGATTTAGCGCCGCATTTACTGGATCAGGCTGTCCATCTGTTTGGCTTGCCGGTGAGCATGACGGTCGATCTGGCTCAACTGCGACCCGGTGCACAGGCGACGGATTATTTCCACGCGATTTTAAGCTATCCCCAGCGCCGCATAGTACTGCATGGAACCCTGCTGGCGGCCGCTGAATCGGCACGCTATATCGTGCATGGCTCACGGGGGAGTTATGTGAAGTACGGTCTGGACCCTCAGGAGGACCGCCTTAAAAATGGCGAACGCCTTCCGCAGGAAGACTGGGGCTACGATATGCGTGACGGTATTCTGACCCGCGTTGACGGGGATGAGCTTACAGAGGAGAGCTGGCTGACGCTGCCGGGCAACTATCCAGCCTATTATGCTGCGATTCGGGACGCGCTCAATGGGTCGGGCGAAAACCCGGTACCGGCAAGCCAGGCAATTCAAATAATGGAACTGATTGAGCTGGGGATGGAATCCGCCAGACATCGCGCCACGCTTTGTCTTGCCTGAAAAAAGCCGGCAACGTTGCCGGCCCTACAGGTTACTGTGCTGCTACTTTATCGCGCAGCGCCTGCTTCTCTTCTGAGGTTAAGAAGGCAATCTCCAGGCCGTTAATCTGAGCCTGACGAATGTGTTCACGGCTTAACCCCGCCTGTGGCGCAGCGATGTTGTACTCGTGAATAATATCCACACCCTGGACCGCAGGATCGTCCGTGTTCAGCGTGGCCAGCACGCCGTGGTCGAGGAACGTTTTTAACGGATGATGGGCCAGCGATGCCACGGTGCTGGTCTGGATATTAGAGGTCAGGCAGGATTCAATGCCAATACGCTGTTCAGCCAGGAAATCCATCAGCGCGCGATCTTCAACGGCCTTCACGCCGTGACCAATACGTTCCGCACCCAGTTCACGAATGGCCTGCCAGATACTTTCCGGGCCAGCGGCTTCGCCTGCATGGACCGTAATGTGCCAGCCCGCGTCGCGTGCGCGATTAAAATGCGAAAGGAAAAGGCTGCCCGGGAAGCCCAGTTCGTCGCCCGCGAGATCGACAGCGGTGATATGGTCACGATGCGCCAGCAGTGCCTCGAGTTCCTGCAAACAGGCCGCTTCACCGAAGGTGCGGCTCATGATGCCGATCAGTCGCGCCTGCACGTCAAAAGCGTTACAGCCTTCGCGCACGCCTGCGATAACGGCTTCGACCACACCCGCCACCGGCAGGTTATGCGTCATCGCCATATAGCCTGGGGAAAAGCGCAGCTCCACGTAATGCAGGCCATTACGGGCGGCATCTTCAATATTTTCAAACGCCACGCGGCGGCAGGCGTCCAGAGAAGCCAGAACTTTGACGCCCCAGTCCAGTTTGCTCAAAAAGCTGACCAGGTCCGGTTCATTAGCGGTGACCTGAACGTGCGGAATCAGGGATTCAAGGGACTGAGCGGGCAGGGTTAAATTGAACTGGCGGCCAAGATCGAGAATGGTTTGGGCACGGATGTTGCCATCAAGGTGACGGTGGATATCGGTTAAAGGCAGGCGTGTATCAATCATGGTCGCACTCTTTTTCTGGTTAAAGTGCGGCTTATTATAAGAACAAAACGGGGTAAAAAGCTATTTGCGCAACGGATAATTCCATTGCGCAAATCCTTAAAGCAGGGTGTTGATGCCCGCAATAAGCCTTTGAACGCCTTGCTCCAGCTTGCTTCGTGGGCAGCCTGCATTCAGGCGAACAAAACCACGACCTTCTTCACCGTAGGTATATCCCGGCATGATGGCGACTTTTTGCTGCTCGATCAGCACCGTTTGCAGTGCGTGGTCATCTATGCCCAACGGGCGCAGATCGATCCATGCCAGATAGGTTGCCTCTGGCGGCTGCCAGTTCAGTTTCGGAAAAGCACGGTTCATTTCTTGAGCAATATAGCGCAGGTTGCTTTCAAGATAAGTGCGCAGGGCGTCCAGCCAGGGTTCTCCCTGCTGGTAAGCCGCGATATGTGCCGTCAGTGCAAGCACAGACGGGGAAGAGAGTCCGTCGCGGTTTTTCAGGGCAGTCAGGTACGCAGCGCGGGTTTCGTCATCGCCAATCAGGCCATATGCGCCGGTCAACGCCGGGATATTAAAACTCTTTGAACCCGATGTCAGTAACGCCCATTTCCCGGTGGCGACGTCATTCCACGGGGTGTGCTGGTGGTGATTCCAGGTCATGTCCATATGAATTTCGTCGCTGATGACCGCGACATTATGCCGGGCGCATAGCGCGGACAGGGTGCTCAGCTCATCGCGGGTCCAGACTTTGCCCGTGGGATTCTGTGGGCTACACAGCAACAGCACTGTGTTATCAGGTTTTGCCAGTTCAGCCTCGAGTGTGACCCAGTCACCCTGCCAGCCAGCGGCCTCTTTAATCATTGGCACGGGAACGATCCGCCGTTGATTGCCTTCAACAGCCTTATAAAACGCGTCGTAGGCTGGCGTGTGGACGATAATACCCTCTCCTGGCTTCGACCAGAGTCGAATCAGCTCCGAGACCATATAGATGACGGAAGGGCCATAAACGAGGGTCGAGGTCTCTATTTCGCTGGCAAAACGCTGGCGGAACCAGTGCGCCACGGCGGCGAGAAATTCGTCATTCTTCCAGCGACTGTAGCCAAACACGCCGTGCTGAATGCGGGCATGCAGCGCATCAGTGATACAGGGGGCGGTGGCGAAATCCATATCGGAAATGGTGAAGGGAAGCAGATCGTCTGCGCCGAAACGGTCGGCGACATAATCCCACTGAGTGCACCAGGTGCCATGACGATCCACAACGTGTGAAAAATTGAACATCTTTATCGTCCTTAAAGTTAAGCCCCCTTCCGGAGAAGGGGGCAAGACGTCAGGCTTCGACGGTTCTCATCAGTGTCGATAGCTCATCTTTAACCGACTGAACCTGCGGCCCAATCACCACCTGCAGGTTGTGCTGGTTCAACTGTACCACGCCAATCGCACGGTTGGCTTTCAGTGCATTGGTGTCAACTTTGGACATATCCGCCACCGACAGACGCAGGCGGGTGATGCAGTTGTCCAGCGAGGTAATGTTGTCCGCGCCGCCCAGTGCCGCCAGAATAGCCGGTGTGTTATAGCCCGATTTGCCCACGGTGCCTGTGACCGCTTGCTCGACACTGCTGGCCGTATCCACATCACGACCCGGCGTTTTCAGATTAAAGCGGACGATCGCAAAGCGGAAGATCCCGTAGTACACCGCAAACCAGATAGCCGCCACGACAGGCACCAGATACCACTTCGTTGACAGGCCGTGCAGGATGCCAAAGACCACGAAGTCAATCACGTTGCCGTCGGTATTACCGATGGTCACTCCCAGTACAGCCATCACGGTAAAGCCCAGCCCGGTCAACACAGCGTGGATGAGATACAGCACAGGCGCGACGAACAGGAACAGGAATTCAATGGGTTCGGTTGTTCCACCAACAACGCAGGCAATCACACCGGAAATCAGCAGGCCTTTAATTTTATGGCGATTCTCAGGACGCGCACAGTGGTACATCGCCAGCGCAGCACCCGGCAAACCGCCGAGGAAAGCAGGCATTTTCCCTTGTGACAGGAAGCGCGTGGCGCTCTCAGAGAAACCATGCGTGGTCGGGCAGCTCAGCTGCGCCTGGAATATGGTCAGCGCGCCGCTGACGTCGTGTCCACAAACATCCATCGTTCCGCCCGCTTCGGTGAAGCGAATCAGCGCAACCAGAATATGTTGTAAACCAAAAGGTAACAGCAGACGTTCACCGGTACCGAAAATCATAGGCCCGAAATCGCCCGCGCTATTAATGATGCGGCCAATACCGGTGATACCCATCGCGAACACCGGCCAGATCAGTGGAATAATCAGACCAAACAGACCCATGACCACCAGAGTGATAATAGGTACAAAGCGCGTGCCGCCGAAGAAGGCCAGGGCATCGGGGAGGCGGATATTATGGAAACGCTCGTGCAGCATCCAGATAATGACACCCGCAATCACCGCACCCAGAATCCCGGTATCGATGGACTGGATCCCCAGCACGCTCTGAATGTTATTCGCTTTTAATACGGCAGCATCGGTGGTCGGCAGGATACCTTTAGCGGTAAGCCAAAAGTTAACGGCAAGGTTCATCACCGCATAACCAACGAAACCGGCAAATGCCGCAACGCCTTTATTTTCGCGGGCCAGACCCAATGGAATGGCGATACAGAACATCACCGGCAAGAAGCTAAAGGCAAAGGAGCCGACTTTGCTCATCCAGATGAAGATAGCCTGCAGCACAGGGTTCCCCAGGAAGGGGATTAAGGTCACGACATCATGACTGCTCAATGAACTGCCAATGCCCAGCATGATCCCGCAGAAGGAGAGCAGTGCCACGGGCAACATGAAGGTTTTCCCCAGTTGCTGGAAAAATTCCCACAGCGATATTTTTTGTGCTGCTTTCGCCGTCATAAAACGACTCCTTAATAGTTAAACGATAATGACCTGCTTCAATGCTGCGAAAAGATAAAACGTTTTATCAAACTTTAGTGAGCGCCAAATCACATTCCCGTGCTTTAATTAGCAGTATAAAGATAACGTATTGATAAATCGTTTTACCGTATTGAATATCAGGGAGTCACGCCGCTTCATGTCTGTCGCAAAAAAAATCACCATTAATGATGTCGCGCTCGCGGCCGGGGTTTCAGTCAGTACGGTATCGCTGGTTCTGAGTGGCAAAGGGCGTATTTCTCCCGCCACCGGTCAGCGCGTCAACGAGGCCGTTGAACAACTCGGCTTTGTGCGTAACCGGCAGGCTGCGTCGCTTCGCGGCGGGCAAAGTGGCGTCATAGGCTTGATAGTGCGCGATCTCACGTCACCTTTTTACGCTGAGCTGACGGCAGGCCTCACGGAGGCGCTGGAAAGGCAAGGACGCATGGTATTTTTGTTGCATGGCGGTCGCGAGCCTGAACAACTCCTGTCCCGGCTGGACATGCTCCTGACCCAGGGCGTGGACGGCGTGATTATTGCCGGTGCCTCGGGGGTTGGCAGTGAATTGTGTGAACGGGCTGCACAGAAAGGGGTACCGGTGGTCTTCGCTTCGCGGGCCAGTTATCTCGACGAGGCTGACACCTTGCGTCCCGATAATATGCAGGCCGCACAAATGCTGACTGAACATCTGATTCATCGGGGTCATCAGCGTATTGCGTGGCTGGGCGGAAAAAGCTCTTCACTCACCCGCGCCGAACGCGTCGGTGGGTATTGCGCCACGCTGATAAAATATGGTTTACCGTTCCACAGCGAATGGGTTGTCGAATGTGAGTCCAGTCAGAAAAAAGCCGCGGAGGCGATGGGGACCCTGCTACGTAACAGTCCCACGATTAGCGCGGTGATTTGTTATAACGATATCATTGCGATGGGTGCCTGGTTTGGTTTACATCGTGCGGGCCGACAGAGCGGTGAGGGCGGGGTGGAAACCTTTTTCGACCAGCATGTCTCGTTGGGCGCCTTTGCCGATGTCGGTGAGAATGCGCTGGATGATTTACCTATTGTCTGGGCCACCACGCCAGCACGCGAAATGGGCTATACCCTGGCAGAAAAAATAATGCAACGTATTGAAAAATCAGAGGTGCAGGGTGGACATCAAATTGTCTCCGCGCGCCTGGTTCTGGCGAAATAAGACGGTTATTTTCGCTTACCTTCCGTTTTCACCGCCAGCCGCGTCAGAATGCTATGGCCAATATAGTTGCTCCAGTTAAAGCTGTTTTGCAGCACCACCACGGCATTCTGGTTCACGTTGTCGAAACCAATGTAACTTGAGTATCCGCCAATATAACCAACCTGCCAGATGATGTTACGGTCGGCATACCGATCGCTGACCCAGGCGATATTGGCCGCTTCTTTCTGACGGTAATAGTAGGTGTGCGTGACATCTTTAAAGGCTTTGTCCAGAGGCGGCACGCCCGTTGAGGTAAAGTGCGCGCGGGCATAGGTCGACAGATCCCGGGCGCTGCTGTAAAGACTCGCCGCGCCGATCATATTCTGGTGAAACACCCAGTCGGGCGTTAATTCGCCTCGCGGGATGAACGTCGGCTGGTCCCCGGCGTGACCGAGAGCCCGATAAGCGTACGCCGGCAGGACATCCGGGGTAAAACTGCTGTGAGTCATTTTTAACGGTGTAAAGATCATTCTTTGCGCCAGCGCTTCAATGGTCTCTCCGGTGCGCCGGTGCAAAATATACCCCACAAGGGCATAGCCAAGATTGGAATACTGAGGTGCTGCGGACGTCGGGGCGCTGAAATCATCGAGATAACTCAGCACGCTATCCTCATCAAGTCGGGAGTAAAAATTCTCGCCCGAGCGGAAATAACTCAGCAGATTCTCCAGGGTCAGCAGGTCCATGGGTTGTCGCGGTAAACCGGAAGTATGGGTGACAAGCTGGAGCAGGCTGATCCTTCTGGCATCTTCACTTAACGGTGTGTTCGCCGGGAGCAAGGTTTCAAGCGTGTCCGTCCACTTAAGTTTGCCTTCGTTGACCAGCAGGGTGGTGACCTCGGCAGTGACACCTTTACTCAACGATCCGAGCGCGAACAGCGTGTCAGGGGTGACGGGGTAGCGATGTTTATCATCCGTTATCCCGTAACAGTGAAACTCGACCGGGCCATTGTTCTGAATAATTGCCACGACCATCCCACTCACCTGTTTTTCCTGCATGTACTGGTGGACGAGAGGATCAATCCCGTGCCCGTAATCACCTACCGTGAAAGAGGTATTTTGATTAACGGGCAAATCCATCTGCGATAGCGTGCCGTTACCACAGCCGGTTAATAATACGGAGCAGAGCAGCGATACGAGGGGCATCGGCAACAGGCGGGTGGAGACCATCATCATGCGATGGGAAACCCATAAAAAAAGGTCAGCGGACGGCAAAGAGAAAAATAGACAGACATACGACGCAAGGGTTCCGCTGAAAAATGAGGCCGTATTATACAAACCCTTTCTTCAGGAAAACCATAGGAAGCAGGCGCGATTTCGCCAGGGAGGATAACGTCAGAAAACGCCCCTCCAGAGAGGGGCGACAGGATTACTGTTGCGGTACGGCGGGTGTTGCGGGGAGAGCAGGTGTTGCAGGAACAGCCGGCTCAGGCATACCTAGCGTCGGCATACCAAACATGCCGACAAACTCTTCAAGCGGCATTTTTTGGCCGTTCAGGGTGACCTGACCATTTGCATATTGCAGGCTGGTCCCAACCACGTTGTCTTCCAGCGTGGTGATGCGGAACATCTGGCCCATTGCCGCCATGCCTTTAACCTGCTGACTGGCAAGCTTACCGGCATCGGCTTCGTTATAGCCTTCCAGTTTGGCCACCTTGGTCATCAGCTCGGTCGCCATATCCACCGGAATGGTCAGTTTACTCTCCAGCGATTTCACACTGCGATCCACTTGCTGTGCCAGGGTCTGCACGTCACCGGTTGCGGTCGCCGGATCTTTCAGGAACAGTGACAGGTTAAAGTTGGCTTCGCCTTTGCTGTTTTTCCAGCTTAGAGGAGCGATGGTGATCACCGGCTCCCCCTTCAGCAGCAGCGGCAGGTTGCCAAAGAAGGCATCCATCACTTTTTGTTGATACAGCTCCGGGTTTTTGTCCATCAACGCTTTGTCGGCAAGGGCTGCCTGGCTTTGCTGGGTATATCGCTGGCTAAACTGATGCCACGCCTGCCCGTCGATATTGCCAATTTTCACGGTCAGCTTACCGGAACCCAGATCCTGGCTCTGCACTTTCAGGCTGTTCAGGGTGTAATCAAGCTGGCTGTTAATGCTTTTGCCATCTTTGGAGACATCTGAGGTCCCTTTCAGATCCATCCCTTCCAGCACGGCCATCTCTTTGCCTTCAACAGACACGGCCAGCTTATCGAGACTCAGTTTCTGGTCGCCGATACGCTCATCAAAGCTGGTCAGGCGGCTATTGCCGTCCGCTTTCAGGTTATTAAAGGTCAGTTGAACCTTTTGACCGTATTCATTAACAGCATTGATCAGGCCACTTTCCGCATCGCCGGTCAGAGAGAAAACCTTCCCTTCGCGATCCGCATCCAGCGTAAAGTTACCGCCGCTAAAGGTGACTTTTTCATCCCCTTTTTCGTAATTCAGCGCTTTCAGGGCGATGTCTGATCGGGTATCACCGGCGTAGCTAATACGGGTATCGATGACCATCGGGGATTCATTTTTCGCCAGATCAAACAGAGGTTGCGTGGTCTCGGTTTTCACAAGCGTTGATTTCACCGACGCCATAGATGGGATCAGGTTGAAATGCTTAAGCTGCGCCAGCGGGAACGGGCCGTGATCGACCACTTCATTGAAGACCACGCTTTGATCCGCTTTGAGCCAGCCATTCTGCGCACCGGCTACAGGTTTCACAACCGTCTGAAAATGGCTTGTGAACACGCCGCGCTGGTAATTCTGGTAGCTCAGCTCCAGCCCGGCCTCAGGCGCGCTGCGCTTCAGCTCGCTGTTAGCCTGGGCTACCATTTCGCCCAGACGATTTTCCAGCTGTTTCCCGGTGAACCAGGCAGCGCCCGTCCAGACGATGCCTAATGCAACAATAACACCCACCGCTACGACTGATTTTTTCATTGTGATTATCCCTAAAATGAAACCAGGCGGTAAAACCGCCTGGTGAGGTAAACAAAGCTCTGTCTAGCTTAGCAAGAGTTGGTGGAAAATTCAGTAAGCCCTTAAAGCTTATTGAAAACTCGTGCCACCCGGCCTTGGCCGCTTATCGCCACTGGAGAGTCACTTGCCGATAAAAATGCCGACTCGCCAGGCGCAAGCGTCAGCTGCTGCTCGCCTTTGCGTAATACGGCTTTACCTTCCACACAGAAAACAATCGCTGCGCTCTCCTGTGCAATGGTGGTGGCCTCTTCGCTGAGATGATGAAGGGAGAAGGCAAAATCCTCTACCGGGATCGGGAAATCAAGCTCTGCACCGTTCTGGGTCGGCTGCGTCAGCAGTTCGGCAGCAGGTTTGGCAACAAACTTCACGTTGGCGACCAGCTCAGGGATGTCGATGTATTTTGGCGTCAGACCCGCACGCAGCACGTTATCTGAGTTTGCCATGACCTCCAGCGCCACGCCCTGCAAATAGGCGTGCGGGGTTTCAGCAAACAGGAACATCGCCTCGCCCGGGTTTAATTTCACCACGTTCAGCAGCAGCGGGGAGAAGAGACCACTGTCTTCAGGATAAAACTCAGCGATCAGACGAATGGTCTCCCAGGGCTCGCCTTGCTGGCTGTTTAACGCCGCTTTCAGTACCGCCAGCGCGTGGGATTTATCCCCGTCCTGCATATTAAGCAGGCTGGCAAACAGTTGGCTAAGACCTGCGGCATCCGGATTTTCCAGGAAGTGGGCAATCGCTTTATGTGCCCCGGCCACCGGCTGCAGCAACGAGACGATCTCTGAAAATTCGCGGAACGCATTCATCGCCAGGAACGGCGTGAGGGCGAAAACCAGTTCTGGCTTGTGATTAGGGTCTTTGTAGTTACGCTCAGCGGCATCGAGGGGGATACCCGCCGCGTTCTCTTTCGCAAAACCCAGTTCAGAGGCTTTTTTATTCGGATGAACCTGAATAGAGAGCGGCTGATCGGCACAAAGTACCTTAAACAGGAAGGGCAGTTCTCCAAAACGACGGGCGACTTTCTCACCTAACAACGCCGTTTTATCGGCGTCGATGACGTCACGCAGTGAACGAACCTGGCCGCTGGCGTCTTCAATTTTTGAGCTGCTCTTCGGGTGTGCGCCCATCCATAACTCTGCCATCGGCAGATGGTTGTCGTTGGCGATACCGTAGAGATCCGTTAACGCAGTTTTACTTCCCCAGGCGTAGTTTTGCACTGAGTTGATGAGTTTTTGCATTATCAAGCCCTGCTTCAAATGTGGAATTAACTGCCCGTATTAAAGCAATAAACCGGACGGAAGTAACCTGCGCGTGCAAAAAGTCGTACTAGTCTCAGTTTTTGTTAAAAAATTGTGTAGGATAAGCCAACTCGCTTTTAAGCAGGGCAAACGGAAGATCTGCCTGAATCATAATCAGCAAAGTTGTAAGTGAGAGCACAATGTCGAATAAACCCTTTCATTACCAGGATCCTTTCCCTCTGAGCAAGGATCACACTGAGTATTATCTGTTAACCCGCGATCACGTCTCTGTCTCGGAGTTTGAGGGGCAGGAGATCCTGAAAGTCGATCCTCAGGCGCTCACGCTTCTGGCGCAGCACGCGTTTCATGATGCCTCTTTCATGTTACGCCCGGCGCATCAGCAGCAGGTGGCGGACATCCTGAGCGATCCTGAAGCCAGCGAAAACGACAAGTACGTTGCCCTGCAGTTCCTGCGCAACTCCGACATCGCGGCAAAAGGCATCTTGCCGACCTGTCAGGATACCGGCACCGCGATCATTACCGGTAAAAAAGGCCAGCGCGTCTGGACCGGTGGTGGCGATGAAGCGGCGCTGGCGCACGGTGTGTACAACACCTACATCGAAGATAACCTGCGTTATTCGCAAAATGCGGCGCTGGACATGTACAAAGAGGTCAATACCGGCACCAATCTGCCTGCGCAAATTGACCTCTATAGCGTGGACGGTGACGAGTATAAGTTCCTCTGCATCGCTAAAGGGGGCGGGTCGGCGAACAAGACCTATCTCTATCAGGAGACGAAAGCCCTGCTTTCGCCTGGTAAGCTTAAAAACTACCTGGTGGAAAAAATGCGTACGCTGGGTACCGCAGCCTGTCCGCCATACCATATTGCCTTTGTTATCGGTGGAACGTCTGCTGAAAGCACCCTGAAAACCGTTAAGCTGGCCTCCACGAAGTATTATGACGGGCTGCCGACAGAAGGAAACGAACACGGTCAGGCCTTCCGTGACGTTCAGCTTGAGCAAGAGCTGTTAACCGAAGCGCAGAATCTGGGTCTCGGTGCGCAGTTTGGCGGAAAATATTTTGCTCATGACATCCGCGTGATCCGTCTTCCTCGTCACGGGGCTTCGTGTCCGGTGGGGATGGGCGTGTCCTGCTCGGCGGATCGTAATATCAAAGCGAAGATCAACCGTGACGGTATCTGGATCGAAAAGCTGGAAAACAACCCGGGTAAATATATTCCTGAAGCATTGCGTCAGGCAGGCGAGGGCGAAGCGGTTCACGTTGATCTGAATCGTCCGATGAGCGATATCCTGGCCCAGTTGTCGCAGTACCCAGTGTCAACGCGTCTGTCCCTCAACGGCACCATTATCGTTGGTCGCGATATTGCCCATGCGAAACTCAAAGAACGCCTGGACAACGGCGAAGGGTTGCCGCAGTACATCAAAGATCATCCTATCTACTACGCTGGCCCGGCGAAGACCCCGGAAGGCTACGCCTCCGGTTCACTGGGGCCTACCACGGCGGGGCGTATGGACTCCTACGTTGATCAGCTGCAGGCTCACGGCGGCAGTATGATCATGCTGGCAAAAGGTAACCGGAGTCAGCAGGTCACCGACGCGTGCCACAAGCACGGTGGATTCTACCTGGGCAGCATTGGCGGCCCGGCGGCGGTACTGGCGCAGGGCAGTATTAAGAGTCTGGAATGCGTGGAATATCCTGAACTGGGTATGGAAGCGATCTGGAAAATTGAAGTGGAAGATTTCCCGGCGTTTATCCTTGTGGACGACAAAGGCAATGACTTCTTCAAACAGATCCAGTCCTCGCAGTGCGCGGCCTGTGTGAAATAGCTTAAAACGCCGGGCAGCGCCTTGCTGACCCGGCCTCCATCCCCTGGCCCGTGTAAATGAAACGTCGCCTGAGAAAAAGAGCGCACAAAGCGCCAGGCAGTAATTCATAAGCCATCAATACTTATCTCTTCAGCATGTGAGCAATTCCACTATTGTTATCAAGGAGAAAGTAATGACAACGCATCGTCGCGAGAAAGATTCTATGGGCGCCATTGACGTCCCGGCTGACAAGCTGTGGGGCGCGCAAACCCAGCGCTCTCTGGAGCATTTCCGCATTTCTACCGAGAAAATGCCCGTCACGCTCATCCACGCGCTGGCGCTCACCAAGCGCGCCGCAGCGCAGGTAAACCAGGATTTAGGGTTGCTGGCCCCGGAAAAAGCCACGGCCATTATTCGTGCGGCGGATGAGGTGCTGGCAGATAAACACGTGGACGAATTTCCCCTCGCCATCTGGCAAACCGGTTCCGGTACCCAGAGCAACATGAACATGAACGAAGTGCTGGCCAATCGCGCCAGCGAACTGCTGGGCGGCGTGCGCGGGATGGAGCGCATGGTGCACCCCAATGATGATGTCAATAAGAGCCAAAGCTCGAATGATGTCTTCCCGACCGCAATGCACGTTGCGGCACTGATTGCCGTGCGCAAACACCTGCTTCCCCAACTGAATGTCCTCAGGGAGACGCTTTCTGCCAAAGCGGAGGCATTTGCCGATATCGTCAAAATTGGCCGTACTCATCTGCAGGACGCCACGCCGCTGACGCTGGGCCAGGAGATTTCTGGCTGGGTGGCAATGCTGGAACATAATCTCAGGCATATTGACCACAGCCTGCCGCATCTGGCTGAGCTGGCGCTGGGCGGGACGGCGGTGGGTACCGGTCTTAATACCCATCCGGAATATGCCGTGCGCGTGGCTAAAGAACTCGCTGATATTACCCACCAGCCTTTCGTCACGGCCCCCAATAAATTTGAAGCGCTGGCAACCTGTGACGCCCTGGTTCATGCCCATGGTGCGCTGAAAGGGCTGGCGGCATCCCTGATGAAAATCGCCAACGACGTGCGCTGGCTCTCCTCCGGTCCGCGCTGCGGGATCGGCGAAATCAGCATTCCCGAAAATGAGCCGGGAAGCTCCATCATGCCGGGTAAGGTCAACCCGACCCAGTGTGAAGCCATGACCATGCTCTGCTGTCAGGTGATGGGAAATGATGTGGCAGTGAATATGGGGGGCGCGTCGGGTAATTTTGAACTGAATGTCTATCGCCCGATGGTCATCCATAATTTCCTGCAATCGGTGCGCCTGCTTGCAGACGGGATGGAGAGCTTTAACGAGCACTGCGCGGTCGGGATTGAACCGAACCGCGAACGCATCGACCAGCTTCTGAATGAATCTCTGATGCTGGTGACCGCCCTCAATACCCATATCGGTTACGACAAGGCCGCGGAAATTGCCAAAAAAGCCCACAAAGAGGGGCTGACCCTGAAGGCCTCGGCGCTGGCGCTGGGCTATCTGACCGAGGACGAATTTGACCGCTGGGTCCGTCCGGAAGAGATGGTCGGCAGCCTGAAATAATCACTCCGCCACATACAGGTGCAACCGCGGGATAATCAGTTTCAGCGGTTGCGCCTGGGGCTTATAACGATGCTGAACGTTTTCCGCATCGTAATTGAGTAACTCACCGATATCCGGAATCACGGCGCCCTGGTCGGCATCATATAAGGCAATGAGCGGTGTCGGGCAGGCATATTGCACCTGTTTTTGCTCCCCGGAATACCAGACGCGGGCGATGGGCTGGACCTTCACCGGACGCTTGATCTTCAGACGCGCCTCCACCGGCAGGGCTGCGATGCTCTGGTATTCAGATTCCAGGCGTTCTATCCACTGTTCCCGTGACCACGGCGCAACCGTACGCGGTGATTTCAGGCTTTTCTCCAGCAGGGACAACACCTCGTTCCGGCTGAAATTTTTAATGACATGTTTGTTGGCCCAGCCGAAGCGCAGCGTTGCCGGATGACGCAGCGCGGTCAACGTGCGATAGGCATTCAGGGTGATAAGCCCGGGTAAATGCCGATGCACCCACTCAAAACGCGCCGTGGGGGGCAGGCCGGATTCACGGGTGACAATGTTCTCGAAGGTGGCTTTGAGATCATTGATATGGGCAATCTGCTGCTCGATCTGCTCCCGCTCGGCGGCAGGGGTTTGCAGGCAAATCACACCCGGCAGGCGTACCGCCGCTTTACTGCTGCGGTTTTCAGATTGCTGCTGAATAAAAAGATGTCGGTAATGTCGGAGGGCAAGCCCCAGCGCCTCCTGGCCGGTGTGTTGTTTCACGTCAATGCTGTCGAGCGGATCATGTTCCGCCCCTTTCACGACGTCCGGCAGGCTGAATACGCGTGCGGCAAGCAGACGACAGCGTTGCAGGCGTTCAGCAAGCGTAGCCAGTTCATGCTCAATGTCTCCAAAGGTTGAATTGAGCCGTTCAATCAAATCGTAAGTCGCCATGCAGCCCCCTCAGTAGTTACAACATACTTATTTTATAGCACATTGCGCAGAGTCAGGCTATTGCGCCGACAAAGTCAGGCAGGGGGGTAAGGTGAAATTATGCTTAGAGGATTAAATATACAGATTTTGTATATTTCTCCCAGCACGGTGCCCCTCCATTGATCCAGGACACGTTAAAAGTATGATGAATATCTAAAATCGTCACACGCTTTAATGTACTCCCAAATGATGAGAGGCAAGGATGTTGACCCTGACTGGTCGCACGATAGCGGCGCTGTTCGCCTGTTTTACTTTTTTTGCTCAGGCGGCGGGCTCCGACGAAATTACCACCGCCTGGCCAGTGAATGTTGGTCCGTTGAATCCCCATCTTTATACACCGAATCAATTGTTTGCGCAGAGCATGGTGTATGAGCCGCTGGTAAAATATCAGGCGGACGGGACGGTTATCCCCTGGCTTGCGCAGCGCTGGAGCAAGACAGCTGACGGAAAAACATGGGTGTTTACCCTTCGTGACGGTGTCACATTTTCTAACGGCGAACCTTTCAATGCGCAAGCTGTAGTCGACAACTTCCGCGCAGTGCTGGATAACCGCCAGCGCCATGCCTGGCTCGAACTCACGCATCAGATAACCAACGTAAAGGCACTGAGTGCGAATGAAGTCCAGATCACACTTAAGAGCGCCTATTACCCCTTCCTGCAGGAGCTCGCGCTGCCGCGACCCTTCCGCTTTATTGCGCCATCGCAGTTTAAAAATAATGAGACGATGAACGGGATTGCCTCTCCCGTGGGAACCGGACCCTGGATGCTGAAAACGTCGAAACTGAATCAGTATGATGTTTTTGTACGCAACGAACACTACTGGGGCGCGAAGCCCTCCCTGCGCCAGGTCACCGTTAAGGTGATCCCTGATCCCACCACCCGAGCTGTCGCGTTCGAAACGGGTGAGGTTGATCTCCTTTATGGTAACGAAGGCCTGCTCCCTCTCGATACCTTTGCTCGCTTTAGCCAAAATCCGGCCTACCGCACACAGCTCTCTCCGCCCGTCGAAACGGTCATGCTGGCGCTTAATACCGGCAAAACACCGACGAATGAGCTGGCCGTACGCGAGGCGCTTAACTATGCGGTAAACAAAAAATCGTTGGTCGACAATGTGCTGTATGGCACGCAGCAGGTGGCTGATACGCTATTTGCGCCGACGGTGCCTTACGCCAATATAGGGCTCAAACCACGTCAGTATGATCCGCAAAAAGCGAAAGACCTGCTGGAACAGGCCGGATGGATTCTGGTGAACGGGAGCGATATTCGCCAGAAGCAGGGTAAACCGTTGCGAATTGAACTCTCTTTTATCGGCACCGATGCGTTAAGCAAATCCATGGCGGAAATTATCCAGGCTGATCTGCGTCAGGCAGGCGTGGATGTCTTGCTGGTAGGGGAAGAGGAGAGCAGCATTTATGCCCGCCAGCGCGATGGGCGCTTTGGCATGATCTTTAATCGTACCTGGGGCGCGCCTTATGATCCGCATGCGTTTATCAGCTCGATGCGCGTGCCGTCGCATGCTGATTTTCAGGCGCAGCGTGGGCTGGCGGACAAGCCGCTGATTGACCATGAGATTGGAGAGGTCCTTTCAACCACGCTGGAAACGGAGCGTCAGTCATTGTACCGCGATATTCTGACACGCCTGCACAACGACGCCGTCTATCTGCCGATCAGCTATGTCTCCATGATGACGGTCGCGAAGCCCGAACTCGGCAGCATCCCGTTTGCCCCCGTGGCCTCCGACGTCCCCTTTGAACAAATCCAACCGGTGGCGCCGTAATGTTACGTTATCTTTTGCGGCGTCTGCTGCTGCTCGTGCCGATGATTTTTGCCGCTTCGGTGATTATCTTCACCCTGCTGCGGTTGGGGACAGGGGATCCCGCGCTCGATTACCTGCGCCTGTCAAATCTGCCTCCCACGACGGAGATGGTAGCCTCAACGCGGGTGATGCTCGGTCTGGATCAGCCTTTTATCGTCCAGTATGGCACCTGGTTATGGAAAGCCGTGCAGCTTGATTTTGGGATTTCATACGCCACGCAACGCCCGGTACTGGACGATGTATTGCGCTTTTTACCCGCCACGCTGCTGCTGGCTGGCGCAGCCTTAGTGCTTATTTTGCTGACCTCGGTTCCGTTGGGTATTTGGGCCGCGCGTCATCGTGACCGTTTACCCGATTTTATTGTGCGGACAATCGCCTTCCTGGGCGTCTCGATGCCAAACTTCTGGCTCGCGTTCTTGCTGGTGATGTTCTTTTCTGTTCATCTCAACTGGCTGCCCGCCATGGGTTATGGCGGATGGGAACACCTTATTTTGCCTGCGGTCTCCATTGCTTTTATGTCGCTGGCCATTAATGCCCGTTTGCTGCGAGCCAGTATGCTGGAGGTGGCGGGGCAACGGCATGTCACCTGGGCACGGCTACGCGGGCTAAGCGATAAACAGACCGAGCGTCAGCATATTCTACGCAACGCTTCTCTGCCGATGATAACCGCCATCGGAATGCATATTGGTGAGCTGATTGGCGGCACGATGATTATAGAAAACATCTTCGCCTGGCCGGGGGTAGGCCGCTATGCTGTTTCGGCGATATTTAATCGGGATTACCCTGTCATTCAATGCTTTACCCTGATCATGGTCGTTGTGTTTGCCCTCTGTAATCTGACCGTAGATGTGGTCAATGCGGCGCTCGATCCGCGTATTCGCCGCCATGAAGGAGCACATGCATGACCTTTTTCCTGACGGCTCGCGGGCCGGTACGTCTGGCTATGCTGATTATTTGCCTTCTTGCGATGATTGCCCTCACCAGCGCCTGGTGGCTGCCTTTCGATCCGCAAGCCATAAACTTACCCGCCCGTCTGCAGTCGCCGGATGCGCAACACTGGCTTGGGACCGATCATCTTGGCCGCGATACGTTTTCTCGTCTTCTGGCGGCAACGCGTGTCTCGCTTGGCGCCGTGCTGGCGTGCCTGACGCTGGTGCTGGCGTTCGGGCTGGTGGTGGGGGGCGCAGCCGGTTTGTTGGGCGGACGCGTTGACCAACTGACGATGCGGGTGGCGGACATGTTTATGACCTTTCCGACCTCTATTCTCTCTTTTTTCATGGTGGGTGTATTGGGTACAGGCCTGACGAATGTCATCCTGGCTATCGCGCTCTCGCACTGGGCCTGGTATGCCCGGATGGTGCGCAGCCTGGTGATTTCGCTGCGTCAGCGTGAATTTGTCCTGGCTTCGCGTCTTTCAGGCGCCAGCCAGATTGCCGTTTTCTGTGAGCATGTCCTGGGGGCGGTACTACCCTCACTGCTGGTGCTCGCCACGCTGGATATCGGACATATGATGCTGCATGTGGCGGGGATGTCTTTCCTTGGGCTGGGCGTGGCTGCCCCGACGGCGGAATGGGGCGTGATGATTAATGACGCCCGCCAGTATATCTGGACGCAGCCGATGCAGATGTTCTGGCCGGGCTTGATGCTCTTTATCAGCGTGATGGCGTTTAACCTGCTGGGTGACGCCTTGCGCGATTATCTTGATCCTCATTTGACGAAGGAGCATGCCCACTGATGCCGAAACAGATTGAATTGCGCAATATCGTTCTCGAGGCCGACAAAGCGCGGGTGAAGGGCGTTACGCTGACGCTCACCCGGGGGCGTGTTCTGGCGTTGGTTGGGGGAAGCGGGAGCGGAAAATCATTAACCTGTGCTGCCGCGTTAGGTCTTTTGCCTGCAGGCGTGCGCCAGACGGCAGGACAGGTGCTGGCAGACGGCGTGCCCGTTCGTCCTGAAGGCCTCCGTGGGGTTAAAATTGCCACTATTATGCAAAATCCGCGCAGCGCGTTTAATCCACTGCACACCATGGAGACACACGCCCGTGAGACCTGTCGGGCATTGAATAAACCTGCTGATGAGGCGACTTTGACGCGCACATTAGAGGCAGTAGGTCTGGACAACGCCTCGCGCATACTCAGGCTTTATCCTTTTGAGATGAGCGGCGGCATGCTGCAACGGATGATGATTGCGATGGCGCTCTTGTGCGATGCGCCTTTTATCATAGCGGATGAACCCACGACCGATCTGGATGCTATCGCCCAGGCGAGGATTCTCGATCTGCTCGATGAGATCATGCGGTCCCGGGCGCCGGGCATGTTGCTGGTGACGCACGATATGGGCGTCGCGGCCCGGCTGGCAGACGATGTGGCGGTGATGGATAACGGCAAAATTATCGAGCAGGGTGATGTCGAGACGATATTCCGTGCGCCGAGGCATGAGATCACCCGCCAGCTGGTCTCGGCGCACCTGGCGCTTTATGGCATGGAGCTCGCGTGATGACTTTTCTGACGGCAGCACACATTTCGCATCAATATCATCCTTCGCAACGGGTACTGAATGACGTCTCACTGAACCTGGCGACGGGTGAAACCGTGGCGTTGTTGGGCCGCAGCGGCTGCGGAAAAAGCACGCTCGCCCGGCTGCTTATCGGCCTGGAATCGCCGACACAGGGGCTGATTCGCTGGCAAGGTGAACCGCTTTCTGCATTAGATCGTGCCCAACAAAAAGCCTTCCGGCGCGAGATCCAGATGGTCTTTCAGGATTCCGTCAGTGCGGTAAATCCCCGAAAAACCGTGGGTGAGATCTTACGAGAACCGATGCGTCATCTCCTGTCATTATCCAGATCAGAACAACGCGCGCGGGCGATCGCTATGCTTGAGGCCGTTGAACTGGATGAGGCATTGCTTGAAAAGCGACCATCGCAGCTCAGCGGTGGCCAGCTACAGCGCGTATGCCTGGCGCGGGCGCTGGTCGTCGGTCCTAAGTTGTTGATTCTGGATGAAGCCGTTTCCAACCTCGATCGGGTGCTACAAACAGGGGTCATTCAGTTACTAAAAAAAATACAGCAACAGTCAGACACCGCCTGCCTGTTTATTACGCATGATTTGCGTCTGGTAGAGCGCTTTTGCCATCGAGTCGTGGTGATGGACGAAGGCACCATTGTTGAAACGCAGCCGGTCTGCGAAAAACTGGCCTTCACCTCCGCTGCGGGGCGTGCGTTACAACGTGCCGTTCTGCCCGCATTACCACGTCGTCGTTCCTCACATCAGGATTAACCATGCAACGTATCACCATTACCCTTGATGATGATTTACTGGAGATGCTGGATACGCTGAGCCAGCGTCGTCGTTACAATAACCGTTCGGAAGCGATACGCGATATTCTGCGCGATACGCTGGCGCAAGAAGCCGCTCAGGAGCAGGGCACCCAGGGCTTAGCCGTGCTGTCATATGTTTATGAGCATGAAAAACGTGATTTGGCCCGACGCCTGGTTTCCACGCAGCACCACCACCACGATCTGTCGGTCGCGACGCTGCATGTCCATATCAGTCACGAAGATTGTCTGGAGATTGCGGTGCTGAAAGGGGATATGGGCGATATCCAACATTTTGCAGAGGAGGTTATCGCCCAGCGTGGCGTGCGCCACGGTCATTTACAGCGGTTACCCGACGAGGCGTAACGCGCTTCAGGCCGTTTCGGGCAACGTCACAAGAGGATAAATCGGCCAGCAAAACGTGAATTTCGCGCCGCCAAGATCGCTCGTTTCGCAGCTCACCTGACCTCCCATCGCCTGAGCAATAGAGTGCACTATTGCCAGCCCGAGTCCGCAGCCGCCCGTTGCGCGGTCACGGCTGGGATCGAGCCGAACAAAAGGCTCGAAGACCTTATCGCGCTCATCCGGGGCAATACCCGGCCCGTCATCTTCTACCGTCAGCCTGGCCTGGTTGTCTTCTGACGCTAAGCTTACGCGCAGCGTCTTTTCACTGTAGCGCAGGGCATTATTGATAAGGTTGTCCAGTACCCGTTCCATCAGACGCATATCGAGCGCACCGTAATCGCCCTGAGGCGCAGATGACAGCAGTAACTGGCGTTGCGGATTAATGCTCTGCACGTCATCAATATGGCTTCGTAGCCAGGCGGGAAGGTCGGGCGTGCTGAGCTGAAGCTCGTTTTGCGGTCGGTCGAGACGGGCGTAGGTGAGCAATTCCTGAATTAACCCTTCCAGTTGCCCGATATCCCGGTTGAGTGCCTGAGATTCACTCTCCGTGAGGTTATCGCTCATCGCCAGCCGGTAACGCAGCCGGACCAGGGGGGTACGCAGTTCGTGTGCAATACCGTCGATAAGCTGCTTTTTGCTGGCAATCAGCGCATTGATGTTATCCGCCATCTGGTTAAAGGCTACGCCAAGACGTTCAAAGCTTGAGCCGCTTTCAAAATGAATTCGCTCGGTGAAGCGACCTTCGCCAAAACGCTGTGCCGCGGATTCCAGGCGTAACATGTCCTGCCAGTGCGGACGCATCCAGATAAAAACGGGAAAGGCGAGGGAGATGGCAATAAACGCCAGCAGTGCCATATCCAGCAGCCGCATTTGATGTAAAAAATAGAGATACGGGACGGGACCGACAGCCAGAACATAGTGGCTGCGGGGAATACGCTGGATGAAGGTATATTGATCGTCCAGCGCCACGATGTCCCCGTCTCGCAGGCGTTGCGTCGTGAGGGCATCCAGCGTGTAATTTTTGAGGGGCTCAATGCGCATGTTAAAGGAGAGATTCAGGTCCATCTCTTTTAAGGTGCGCGCCCAGTCATGCGGCGGGATCTCGCGTAATTCACTGCGCATCAGGTATAACGAGCTTTTCATCAGATCGTCCAGCGATTGCCGGCCTGCTCGTTCTGCAGTGAATTTATAGACCAGCCCTACCAGTAGCGTCATCACCAGAAAGCAGACAAACAGCAAAAGATAAAACTGCACAAACAGCTTTTTCATGACGATTTCCGGAGGATCAGGTTTCCCAGGCGTGCGGAGCAAAAAGGTAGCCTTTATTGCGCACGGTTTTTATGCGAAACGGTTCAGTGGCATTATCCAGCAGCTTTTTGCGCAGCCGGGAAATGGCAACATCCACGCTGCGGTCCATGCCGTCGTAGCTTACGCCACGCAAATTTTTCAACAACGCATCGCGATCCATGATTTGTCCGGCATGCGTCGCCAGTTCCCACAACAGGTCAAAATCAGCCGTAGAAAGCGCGACCTCTGCGCCAGCGAGCAGAACCTGGCGATTGACCGGATCGATGGAAAGTGTACCAAAACGCATGGCTTTGTGCGGCGTTAAGCTTGCTGGTGAGTTCTCGGTGCCCGAGGCAGCATGTTGGCGCAGGTGGAGACGCAGGCGGGCCAGCAGCACGGCCGGTGGGGTTGTTTTGAGGATATAATCGTTCGCCCCCATCTCCAGTGACAAAATATGGTTCATGTCACTGTCGAGTGAGGTCAGCAGAACGATAGGACCCTGCCACTTAGCCCGAAGGTCTCGGCAGAGCGTCATGCCGTCTTTACCGGGCAACATGATATCCAGCAATACCAGGTCGGGCTTCTCACGCAGCACAACCTCTTCACCCCTGTCTCCACGGGGTTCGACGACAACGTCCATATCGTGTTTTCCCAGATAAGCGGCGATTAACTGGCCAACTTCGGGTTCGTCCTCAACAAAAACGATCTTATTCATACCACGTCTGTTTTCGCGAAAAATGCCAACATACACCGCGTAACCTTAACCTTCCATTAATCTTTCAAAATTAACCTGCGTTCCGTTATTCTGCCCTGTATTGTTATTTGATTGTTAAGGGAAAAAGATGGGGCTTTTGATGAAAGCGGCGTTGGGCGCGCTGGTGGTTGTGCTGATTGGGGTGCTGGCGAAAACAAAAAACTACTACATTGCCGGGCTGATCCCGCTTTTCCCGACGTTTGCCCTTATTGCCCATTATATCGTGGCTTCAGAGCGGGGCATCGAGGCGCTGAGAACCACCATTGTCTTTGGAATGTGGTCCATCATTCCCTATTTTATCTACTTGCTCTCGTTGTGGTACTTCACTGGAACGATGCGTTTACCTTTGGCGCTGGGTGGGGCGGTCGTGTGCTGGAGCCTCAGCGCCTGGGTATTAATCTTTTTCTGGAGTCGTTTCCATTAATTGAGCGGACGACCACCGTCAACGCCGAAAGAACGGCCCGTGACGTAGCAACTGGTAAACAGGTAGTCGATAAGGTCGATAATCTCTTTTTCGCCCGGGGCAATTTTCATCAACGATTTATTAAGCGCTTTCTGACGGTATTGTTCATCGTCGTCTTCATTAAATAAAATCAACGAAGGCGCGATAGCATTCACTTTGACTTCGGGTGCCAGTTTGCGGGCAAAGGAGCGCGTCATATTATCCAGCGCCGCTTTGCTGGCGGCATAGGCAATATGTTTATCGCTCCCGCGTTCTACGACGTAATCCGTAAAGTGAATAATATCGCTGGCCGCATGTCCATGACCGCAGAGCAAATCCTGCAGAGCGTGATTAAGCAGATACGGCGCGTGAACGTGAATTTGCAGCATACAGGAAAGCGTATCGCTCAGTGATGCGCCGGGTTTTTCTGCCAGCCAGGCGCTGGCATTATGCACAATTGCGCGCAGCCCACGGGTGGTGGATTTCACCTTTTCAGCAAAAGAGAGAATCCCCTCATCGGTGGAAAAATCGGCCTGGATGCAGACGGCACCCGCCTGACGTAACCCTTCAATGGAGGGGTAGTCATTGCGATAGCTCACAATAACCGGCTGACGGAGGTTCAGGAAGTGGTGGGCAAGGGCGAGGCCAATACGTCGGCCGCCTCCGGTAATCAACACTGGACGCTGCGGGGTTCCCATCATGTTCTCCTTTCAGTTAAATAATGGGAAAATCGCACTATCCCATCAACATCCACGTAGCCGGCACGGCAGCGACCAGCAACAGGCCAATCAACGCCATTTCGCGGCGCTTTAAGGTCGTCGCCAACTGATGTGTACGGCGAGCATAGATAAAGACTAACAGACCTGGCGCATAGAGCACGACGGAAAGCAGTAAATGCATTGGACCTGAGGCATACAGTAACCACACGCCGTAGATACAAGCCCCTACGCCGACCAGATAATGCACCGGGCGGGTGGCGATTTTTAACAAATAGGCGCCCACCAGGAAATAGGGTACCAGAATCATCTCCGAGGCGATGGTCAACAGGGTGTTATAGTCTGAACCTGTGAGCCAGATCAGCACCAGACACACCTGCACGCTGATATTGGTCAGCCACAGCGAGGCCGAAGGTGCGCTATTCTTGTTCTGTCGCGCAAAGAGACGGGGAAACGCTTTATGCGTCGCTGCCAGGAACGGAACTTCAGCCGCCATAATGGTCCAGCTTAGATAGGCGCCGCACACAGAGACGATAAGCCCTGCGGCGATCACGACGTCTCCCCAGGACCCCATCATATTGACCATCAATCCCGCCATCGACGGATTACGCATGCCCGCAAGTTCCGGTCGTGCGACCACGCCCAGAGAGAGTAGCGTCACCAGCAGATAGACGCTCAGCGCCGCCAGTACAGCCAGCAGCGTTGCGCGACCAACATCACGTTTGTTACGCGCCCGGGCTGAAACAACCACGGCACCTTCTACCCCGATAAACACCCACAGGGTAATGAGCATGGTATTTTTAACCTGCTCCCAGACGGGTACGCCCAGCGCCACGCCGGTAAAATCCAGGCTGAAGACATCAAGACGAAAGGCAATAAACGCCAGGACAATGAACAGGCCCAGTGGCACCAGTTTGGCCAGGGTTGCCACCAGGTTGATACTGGCCGCTGTTTGCACGCCGCGTAATACCAGCCAGTGAACAATCCACAGCAGGGCCGATGCGCCAACGATCGATTGCCAGGTATTGCCGTCACCAAACAGGCGAAGTTCCGGGGTATCCGTAAAGAAACTTAATGCGGAAAAAACGATCACCAGATAGGAGACGTTGGCTATTACCGCGCAGAGCCAGTAGCCCCAGGCCGAGCAAAAACCAATCAGTTCGCCAAACCCTTCACGTGCGTAAGTGAATATCCCCCCATCCAGGTCCGGACGAATGCGCGTAAGCAGCAGCATGGCAAACGCCAGCAGGAGAATACCCGCTCCGGTGATACCCCAACCGATGAGCAAGGCGGCCGGGCTTGCGACCATCGCCATATTCTGCGGCAAACTGAATACACCTGCACCCAGCATGGAGCTTAAAACGAGCGCAGTTAAAGCGCTCAGGCCAAGTTTCTTTTCCATTGGCTTCCTGTTATGAAACGTCCAAATCCAGAATAATTATTTCGCAGTGGCGCATAAAAATGGTGGATCACACTAAGGCGCGGAATTTTACGGAGTGTCGCGAAGGCATGCAATGATGTGTGGCAGAAATTCAGTGAAAACTGAAAAAAAAGGCGGCTTGCGCCGCCTGATGGTAAGCATTTTTACTTGTAGAGGTCGGCACTGATGGTGATGTTGTTACCACGTTCCTGCCACTGGCGGGTTATGTGGTAGTACTTCGCCCCTTTTTTCGCCGCCCGCTTCGCGACCTGATAAGAGACTTCAGTCATATTGCCGTAGTTACCGGTGAACTTAACGCTGTCGAAAGGAACCATTTGAGCTGCGGTAGTTTTATTCAGTTCTTCAATTTTGGTTCCGTCCGGCAGTGTGACAGTGTAACGACCGCCTTTGGTTGTCTGCGTTTCAAAGAAACGGCCCACATCAGCACTTGGCGTTGCGGTTGTGGCGACGCCTGGAATTTCGACGTTCTTCGCTGCAGCACCGCCCGCGGCGATAGCAGCGCGACCCGCTTCAGAATCTGCCGGAATCACATCAGGGCTTTGCAGAACGCGTTTCTTCGCGTCGGCTTTATAAATGTATGCGGTAATACGCTGGTTGCCGCCCTGGTTGGCATCAATCTGGCGCACAATATAGAAAGACGCTGCACCTTTAGCTTTTGCTGCCTTCGTGATGGCGTCGTTAACTTCAGGCTGGCTGCGATAGAAACCCTGAATGGATACGGTGTCATAAGGCTCAAGGGCAATTGCCTGGTCTTTTGGCAACTCCATCACGCCATTAATAACGCGGTTTTTCGGCGCATCTGCTTTTTCTGCATCGTTTTTGTAGAGAGCAACAATCACGCGCTGATTACCGCTGTTACCATAATCAGAGGCGTCGACAACATAAAACGAGTCGGCGCCTGCTTTATCAGCCTGTTTAGCGGCGGCGGCTACGGTGTCACCAATCGCGTTAAAACGACCCACAATAATCGCGCGGTCGTAAGGTTTTATTGCTGCCGCTTGCTCCGGCGTTAGCTCTGTTGCGGCATTAGCAGACAGGGCGGTCGCAGAAAGAAGCGCGGTCGCCAGGAGAGTGTTCTTAAGCTTCATAAAAATAATCCTTCGCCAAACGCAAACCAGGTACTGGTGTTGTTGTTAAATTAGAAACGTTGCCGATTATGGCATTTAAAACCCGCTGCTGTCTGCGGCATTTTTCACAGCCTGTGCTCAGGGTAGGATCTCATTCGATAACATTTAGTGATATGTTGGCAAAACAGCGGTTTGAACAGTAAAACTGATTAATCATATCACTTTCACAAGTTAATTTAATGTTAATGAGTTGTTCTTATATGGCGCTATATCATGTTTTTACCGCTTCGTTTAAGCGAATCATCGGGGCTGGCGAAGAATTTAAGGCAAATATCTCTGTCAGAGACGGCGATCACTTATTTTTCACAGATAAAGTCAGAAATAGTGTTTCCTTGCGGTAGATCACAAGCGCTATTTTCAGTAGGTTATAGAAAGTTTGTTACTGTTTTATTTTTCCGCGGTTCATTCATTCGCCAGGCGATCGCCAGGGTGAACGGGTAGGCAAACCGCGGGCAATTATCGACAAACCATCAATAAGAACCGATGGAAGGGAAAACTATGCGTATTGGGGTACCTAAAGAACGGTTAGCCAATGAAACCCGCGTAGCTGCAACGCCAAAAACGGTAGAGCAGCTACTTAAACTGGGTTTTACCGTCGCGGTTGAAAGCGGCGCAGGCAAGCTGGCCAGCTTCGACGACGAAGCATTCATTCAGGCTGGTGCAGAGGTCGTGAGCGAGTCTGACGTCTGGCAATCGCCGATCATATTAAAAGTGAACGCGCCGCAAGAGGACGAGATAGCGCGACTGAATCCGGGCACGACGCTGGTGAGTTTTATCTGGCCTGCGCAAAACGCAGAGTTAATGGAGAAGCTGGCCGCGCGTGGCATTACCGTGATGGCGATGGACTCCGTACCGCGTATCTCACGCGCCCAGTCTCTGGATGCGCTGAGTTCAATGGCAAACATCGCGGGTTATCGTGCGATCGTTGAAGCTGCCCACCAGTTCGGTCGGTTCTTCACCGGGCAAATCACCGCGGCGGGTAAGGTCCCGCCTGCCAAGGTCATGGTGATTGGTGCCGGCGTCGCGGGTCTTGCGGCTATCGGTGCGGCGAACAGCCTGGGCGCGATAGTGCGTGCTTTCGACACCCGTCCGGAGGTGAAGGAGCAGGTCCAGAGTATGGGCGCCGAGTTCCTTGAGCTGGATTTCAAAGAAGAAGCGGGCAGCGGTGATGGTTACGCGAAGGTCATGTCCGAAGCGTTCATCAAAGCTGAAATGGCGCTTTTTGCCGCCCAGGCAAAAGATGTCGACATTATTGTCACCACTGCGCTGATTCCAGGTAAACCTGCGCCAAAACTGATCACCCGTGAGATGGTCGATTCCATGAAGCCGGGCAGCGTGATTGTTGATCTGGCATCTCAGAACGGCGGCAACTGCGAATACACCGTGCCGAATGAAGTGATGACCACCTCAAACGGGGTGAAGGTGATTGGCTACACCGATTTGCCAGGTCGTCTGCCGACTCAGTCTTCTCAGTTATATGGCACAAACCTCGTTAACTTGCTGAAACTACTGTGCAAAGAGAAAGACGGCAACGTCGTGGTCGATTTTGATGATGTCGTGGTTCGCGGCGTGACGGTCATCCGTGATGGCGAGATCACCTGGCCTGCACCGCCGATCCAGGTTTCTGCTCAGCCGCAGGCTGCGGCAAAAGCGGCCCCTGCGCCTAAAGAGCCTGCAGAACCGGTTTCACCATGGCGTAAATACGCCCTGATGGCGCTGGTCATCATTCTCTTCGGCTGGCTGGCTGATGTGGCACCTAAAGAGTTTCTCGGCCACTTCACCGTCTTTGCGCTCTCCTGCGTCGTGGGATACTACGTGGTGTGGAACGTCTCCCATGCCCTGCATACGCCATTAATGTCGGTGACGAATGCAATTTCCGGGATCATCGTGGTAGGGGCATTGTTGCAGATTGGTCACGGCGGCTGGATTAGCTTCCTCAGTTTTATCGCGGTGCTTATCGCCAGTATCAATATTTTCGGTGGTTTCACCGTGACTCAGCGCATGCTGAAAATGTTTCGTAAGGGCTAAGGGGTAGCATATGTCTGGAGGATTAGTTACAGCTGCATACATTGTTGCCGCGATCCTGTTTATTTGTAGTCTAGCGGGGCTTTCCAAACACGAAACCTCACAACGTGGCAATAACTTCGGCATAGCGGGTATGGCGATTGCCTTGCTGGCGACCATCTTCGGCCCGGACACCGGCAACGTTGCCTGGATCCTGGTGGCGATGATCATCGGTGGCGCGATTGGTATCCGTCTGGCGAAACGCGTTGAAATGACCGAGATGCCTGAGCTGGTGGCCATTCTGCACAGCTTTGTAGGCCTGGCGGCGGTACTGGTGGGCTTTAACAGTTATCTTTATCACGAACCGGGTATGGAACCGATTCTGGTTAATATCCATTTAACGGAAGTCTTCCTGGGGATCTTCATCGGTGCGGTCACGTTCACGGGTTCCATCGTGGCGTTTGGTAAACTGCGTGGGAAAATTTCGTCTAAACCGCTGATGCTGCCTAACCGTCACAAAATGAACCTGGCGGCACTGGTGGTCTCCTTCCTGCTGCTGGTGGTGTTTGTCCGTACCGAGAGCGTCGGGCTACAGGTGCTGGCACTGCTGGTGATGACCATCATTGCGCTGGCGTTTGGCTGGCACCTGGTGGCCTCTATTGGTGGCGCTGACATGCCGGTGGTGGTCTCGATGCTGAACTCCTATTCAGGATGGGCAGCGGCAGCCGCAGGGTTTATGTTAAGTAACGATCTGCTGATCGTCACAGGGGCGCTGGTGGGCTCCTCGGGCGCGATTCTGTCCTACATCATGTGTAAGGCAATGAACCGTTCCTTCTTTAGCGTGATTGCGGGCGGCTTTGGTACCGACGGTTCGGCATCCAGTGGCGAAGAAGAAGTGGGTGAGCATCGTGAAATCAGTGCGGAAGAGACGGCAGAGATGCTGAAAAACTCGCATACGGTCATCATCACTCCGGGCTATGGTATGGCGGTGGCACAGGCACAATATCCGGTGGCTGAAATCACGGAAAGACTGCGTGCCCGAGGCATCAAAGTCCGTTTCGGTATTCACCCGGTAGCAGGTCGCCTGCCAGGGCATATGAACGTCCTGCTGGCAGAAGCCAAAGTGCCGTACGATGTGGTTCTGGAAATGGATGAAATCAATGATGATTTCTCTGATACCGATACCGTACTGGTGATCGGTGCGAACGATACCGTTAACCCGGCAGCACAGGACGATCCGAACAGCCCGATTGCCGGGATGCCGGTTCTGGAAGTGTGGAAGGCGCAGAACGTGATCGTATTTAAACGCTCAATGAATACCGGTTATGCAGGCGTGCAGAACCCGCTCTTCTTTAAAGAAAACACCCATATGCTCTTTGGTGATGCCAAAGCCAGCGTGGATGCGATTCTTAAAGCGTTGTAATCGTCTCATTCAGACGTAAAAAAAGCCGCCTGTGTGTTTGGGCGGCTTTTTTATTTACGGGCGAGGGCAGAGCGACTTAATCGTCTTCCGCGTCGTCCAGTTCAACTGGCGTCTGGTACTGATCGGGTTTAATCACCAAAAGATCGCAGCGCAGATGGTCAATGACCTGCTCGGCGGTATTCCCGAGGAATGCAGCAGAAATACCCGTACGGCCTACCGTGCCGAGCACCACAATCCCCGCCTGGAGATGCTCAGACAGGTCAGGGATCACCTCTTCCGGCAATCCTTTCTCAACGTGGGTCATCTTCTCGTCAATGCCGAACTTCTGACGCAATGCCTTCATGGCCAGCAGATGCTGTCCGCGAATGGCATCGTTGTAGACGCTTGGATCAAATTCTGGCAGTTCTATAGCGATATTAATCGGTGTGACGGGATACGCGCCAATCAGGTGGACTTCCGTATGGTTAACCTGTTCAGCAAGCTGGATAGTCTCCTTCACCAGCTTTTCGTTCAACGCGTTGTGATAATCCTCTTCGCTGGCAAGATTAACAGCAACCAGTGCTTTGCCGCCTTCTGGCCACGGTTGGTCTTTCACCATCCATACCGGGCAAGGGCATTTACGCAGCAAATGCCAGTCTGTCGGGGTAAAAATAACCGCTTCAAGTTTGTCGTGCTGATGGGCCATTTTCAGGATCAGGTCATGGCCGCCAGCAATGACTTCCTGAATGATGGCTTCGAAGGGACGATTGTGCCAGACCACTTTAATTTCAATGGGGACACCAGCATCAAGATAAAATTTAGCCTGCTCTCGGATCCATGCGGTACGCTGGCTGATCACTCCCTGACGCATGGCGGTGCGTTCGTCAGGCGACAGAAGGGTGGTCATTTCGTATGAGAAGTCATAGATCGGCAGAAACGCTTTGATTTTGCCACCAATCCGTTGATGTAAATACACGGCTCGCCGTAATGCGGGTTGATCGTCCTGATTAGGATCGATGGCCACCAGCATGTTTTGATACTTTGCCATACAGGTCTCCTTACTACTGTCACCACAGTCTGTAATTAAAAGAGTAACCTATATATCTTGAATGAAACAGGGGAGAAGTTTTTACCAGATCAATAAATCATGAAAATTTACCGATCTGGTGGGGTAATTTGAGGGTCAGGCCACGTTGCGGGAGTGTCCGGCGAGGACCGCCAGCGCTTCACCATTTTCGATAGTGATATATTTGCCTTTCACTGCCAGCATACCGCTTTTCTGGAAACGTCCCAGCAGACGGCTGATCGTTTCAACGGTCAGACCCAGATAGTTGCCAATGTCGCCGCGTGTCATGGTCAAACGGAACTCACGCGGGGAGAAACCGCGCTCGGCAAAACGGCGCGAGAGGTTATAAATAAACGCGGCCAGACGCTCTTCAGCATTCTTTTTGGACAGCAGAAGAATCATGTCCTGATCGCCTTTAATCTCACCGCTCATCAGGCGCATCATCTGCTGGCGCAGGTTTGGCATTTTGCCTGACAGATCGTCCAGCGTCTCAAACGGGATTTCGCAAACCATTGAGGTTTCCAGCGCCTGAGCAAAACTCGGGTGATGGCCAGTACCGATGGCGTCAAAGCCGACCAGATCGCCTGCAAGATGGAAGCCGGTAATCTGCTCATCACCCTGTTCGGTGATAGTATAGCTTTTAATGGTGCCAGAACGGATAGCGTAGAGAGACTTAAGCTCATCTCCCGCTTTAAACAACGTCTGTCCTTTCTGAATAGGCTTTTTACGCTCGATGATATTATCAAGCTGATCGAGTTCATGCTCATTCAGAGTAAACGGGATGCAGAGCTGACTGATGCTGCAATCCTGACAATGGATAGCGCAACCGCCAGACTGAATACGTCGTATAATTCTCTTTTCCGGGATCATAAGTCTACTCAAGCCTTAATTGATATTGGTCAATTTTAACATCTTTTTGGTGCTGGCGTAAGCCTGGGAAACCATCAATGAGGGCAAGAGAAGACAATGAGTCTACATCTTCTTGAAATTCCACAGTTTACGTGTGGAAAAGTGACCTGAAAGGTAGAAAATTAAGCACTAAAAGCCTGGAATCTACAGCAGAAGATAGCCTTCATGCCGCAACAACCACTGTTTGCGCTGTACGCCGCCCGCGTAGCCGGTCATTGTGCCGTTACGCCCAATCACACGGTGGCAGGGGACGACGATACTCACCGGGTTTGAACCGTTCGCCGCACCCACCGCTCGGGCTGCGCCAGCGCGGCCTAAGCGTTCGGCGAGCTGACCATAATGCATGACCTGACCACAGGGAATCGTGCGCAAGGTTTGCCAGACTTCGCGCTGGAAAGGCGTGCCAGCCGTCGCGGTCGGAAGGTTATCTATAATGGCTAAATCCCCCTCGAAATAAGCGGAGAGTTTGTCACTCAGTCCCCCAGGATTAACGGCATCCACGCGGTGAAACCCTTCCGCCCGATAATGAACATTCAGCAACTGTTCCATACGGTCACTGTGCTCTTGCCATTCTACCGCTCGTAGCTGGTACGCCTCATCACAGAGGATCCAGAGGGGGCCGAGCGGCGTCGGGATGAGTTCCTGCAAAAGTGTTAACATCAGATTCACCGGAAATTAAGAGAAACTAAATATTGTCCGTATTTGCGCTCATAATCAAGAGGATACCTAAAAATTAACGTGGTAGTTCTTTCGGATTATATTTAGTTTATCAGGGATTACTTTCAACTATCCGCTCGTTAAAATAGTCTGATATTGAAATTGGATACTATTTACGTGTGTGAGTCGCTGGTTCTATTCATAAGATTTATATTTGTAGGTGTTGCTAATACAGCCATTCACGCGCTTATATTTCTTCTGTTCTACATTCTGTTTTCTTTTCCGCAAAGTATGGCCAATGTTTTCGCCTTCATTGTTGCAGCAACGTTTAGTTTTATCGTCAACGCGACATGGACTTTCCGAAAGCGAAAATCCACCCTTAAATATCTGTTATTTCTCTCCTTAATGGCATCTCTGGCCTGGGGGACGGGCAGAACGGCAGAAGTGGTAGGGCTACCCGCTATTTTCACATTATTGATTTTTTCGGCGATAAGTATGGTCGTCGGCTTTTTGCTTTCACGCTATATAATATTCAGGGATTGAATATGATAATTTCTCTTGTGATACCTGTTTTTAATGAAGAACAGGCGATTCCCCATTTTTTTGCTGCGCTTCGCAATGAAACGAGTCTACTGAATTATCAGATGGAGTTGATCTTTGTGGATGACGGCAGCACCGATAAGACCGTGCAGGCGATTCAACGCGAGCATTACGCATCGGGTCAGGTAAAAGTTGTCGAATTCAGCCGTAATTTTGGTAAAGAACCAGCGCTGCTGGCGGGGCTCAAGGAAGCAACTGGCGAAGCAGTTATCCCCATTGATGTCGATCTGCAGGACCCTCTCCATGTGGTGCCGGTTCTGATAGCTCGCTGGCAGGAGGGCTATGATACCGTCCTTGCTCAGCGTGTTGACAGACGATGTGATACCTGGCTCAAGCGTAAAACGGCGGAGTGGTTTTATCGCGCGCATAATAAAATAAGTTCACCGGGCATTGTTGAAAACGTGGGGGATTTCAGACTCCTCTCGCGCCAGATGGTGGATCATCTTCTTGAATTACCCGAAAGAACGCTTTTTATGAAAGGATTGCTTTCCTGGGTCGGCGGCAAAACCGCCATTGTTGAATATACTCGTGACAGCCGAAAGGCGGGCGAGAGTAAATTCAACGGCTGGAAATTATGGAAACTGGCAATAGAAGGTATCACCTCATTTTCTATATTTCCCTTGCAGCTATGGACCTATCTTGGATTCGTTATCGCATCGCTCTCTCTTTTTTATGCAATATGGATGGTCATTGACAAAATTGTATGGGGAAATGATGTCCCAGGTTACCCATCATTGATGGTCGCTATTCTTTTTATTGGTGGTGTGCAATTGATCAGTATCGGTGTGCTGGGTGAGTACATCGGCAGAATCTTCATCGAGGTCAAAGGAAGACCCCGTTATATCCTTAAGAAGGGATACCAAGGACATGGTGATGTTGAAAAATAATATTGCTTTATTTTGGCTGTTTGTTGTTTGTGCCTTAGCCTATCATTTGCCTGCGCTTACACAAAATTATTATTATTATGATGATATTGGACGTAATGCGATTGGTTATGGATATTATGACAATACAGGTTTAGGCGAATACGCTGATAGCGGCCGCCCAGCAGCAGAATTGTTAATTCGTTTTATGTCGGGGTGGATAGGCCGTGCAACAGACGTCATGGCGATTGATCTGGCCCCTTTGACTAAATTACTGAGCGCTCTTTCTGTGGCCGCTACCGCCTGGATTATCTATCGTAAAGTGATGGATCATGTTTCCTGGGTGGCATTTATGGTTGCATTGTCGGTGGTTTTTTCGCCCTGGTTTATTCACTGCATCCAGTACAGCTTTGATTCGGTGACGATGGGGTGTGCATTACTTCTTACGGTTCTTCCTTTTATCAGCCAAAAAAATACTAAAAGCTGGGTGTTTTTTTTCATTTGCTATTTTATCTCCCTCTGCTTTTATCAACTATTCCTGGTCTCACCTTTTTTAATTATAGTCCTCATTCTTTTCAAAACCTGGTTAGAGGATGGAAGGATAAATCCGAAAGTGCAGAACTATTATGGGGGCGTAATTATTTCTCTACTGACCAGTTTTATTGCGTACAAAGCGGCTCTAATGCTTTTTCCAATCCGGGAGTACGCTTTAATACACAGTAAAATGCTCACGCTCAGTATTATTCTGCCAGCACAGGTCGTTACCCGAATGGGGCACCTGATGGATGTATACTTCTCGCCATTCTATGGCGTAGCGGGAATCATTCTTGTTGGGCTATATCTTCTGGCTCTCACAGGTGTGGCTGCGCAAGCGAAGACGTCGGGACGAAGCGTCTGGTTAGTTACCATGGCTCATGTGATAATAAGCGTTTTAGTCTTACTCATTGCTTTGCTGCCTCAGGCACTGTTACGTGAACCGGTGTATGCCGGGAGAACAATGGCGGGCAATCAGTTTGTTTTGCTGATTTGGTTATTCCCCCTTATTTATTTACGTGCGGCTTTCTTTAAGCACATCTGCGTGTTATGGGTTGTGTTTTTCATATTGATGGCCGCATTAAATGCTGCTATTACGAATGCGATACGTGCGCAATATAATTATGAAGACAGATTGTTAAATGTCATTCTTAACTATCCTATGCATAATGTATTGCCTGTATCGATAAAATATATCCCGCCTTATAATGCAAAAAATAAAATATGGTTAAGACAGGCTAAAAATGTGCGCGCCAACTTTCCTTACGCACAATATGTATTGCATAATACTTATATTCTAAGTACCGCTGTCTGGGCAACCCGGCAATCGCAATTATATAATCGTGAAATTGTGTATTGGATAGGGCTCGACAATAATGAGTTCTGTCAGTGGCCCGACAAATTAGTGATGCAGGAATTTATCCTGTACGGAAAAGGCGATCGCCGCTACGTTGATTTTAGTAAAACGGCTTGCGACGGAGTCAAGTGATTTGAATCTTTGATCTCTTCTAAAAAAATAGAGCCTGCCGACATCGTCAGGCTCTACAGTACACACAGCAGTCGATCTTCTTGCATGCCCACTTATTATTTCCTTGTAGCAGGTACTTTTATTTATAGCAGTTGCTGTGAAAAAATAAAGGGCTGTGAGTGATTGATTTCACAATTATTTAAGGTGAATTTTATGTATTAACTCTCGTTAAATTTAACTTAAGCATCATTTAAATTTATCTATGAATAATTATAGATTATTTACGCACGTTATTATTTTGCTATTGAGCGCTCGCTGAGCGCGTACACGCCGTTGAGCCATTTGCTTCGCACAGGTATAGTACTCTTCCAGTTGTAGCCGGAGAATTTCCATGAAACCTGACGACAAATCGCTTTTTCTTGACGCCATGGAAGATGTCCAGCCTCTTAAACAGTCAGCCGACATCCACTGGCAATCAAGTCGTAATCAACGTAGCCGACAAGCCATGGATACCCTGCAGCTCGACAATTTTCTCACGCTGGGCTTTCTTGACATTCTCCCCCTCGCCGAGCCGCTGGCCTTTCAGCGAGAGGGCGTGCAACACGGCGTGTTTGATAAACTTCGCAGCGGAAAATACCCCCGTCAGGCCAGCCTTAATCTGTTGCGCCAGCCGACGGAGCAGTGTCGACAAAAACTGTTTGCGTTTATCCACCATGCCCAACAGGACGGGTTGCGTAACCTGATCATCGTGCATGGCAAAGGACGGGAAGATAACTCCCATCCTAATATTGTGCGCAGCTATCTGTCGCGCTGGTTAACGGAGCTGGACGCGGTCCAGGCATTTTGTGTTGCGCTTCCGCATCATGGTGGAAGCGGGGCGTGTTATGTAGCCCTGCGTAAATCGGATGATGCCCGGCTGGAAAACCGGGAACGGCATGCAAAACGCAGTCGCTAACGCCTCCCTGAAGCGTCTTTAACAGCGTGTTTCCGGCGATATCACCCGGCGAGGTCTTTTGACCGCTCGCCTTCAGGATTGATAAATAATCAGAATGTTTCCCAGTGGCCTTCGCTCGCCGGACGAAGCACTTTTTCAGCTTTAACCTGAGGAGTGCGCGGGGCGACAACAGAAGGCTGTGCATTCAGACGAAACGCCGCCACGGCCTGACGCAGCTGTTCTGCTTGATCTTCCAGCGCGGCAGCGGCCGTTGCGGATTCCTGGACCAGCGCGGCGTTTTGCTGCGTGACGCTATCCATTTGCGAAACCGCCAGACTGACCTGTTCTATCCCGCGGCTCTGCTCGTCGGAGGCAGAGGCAATTTCACCCATAATGTCGGTCACGCGCGTGACGGCCGCAACGATCTCCTTCATGGTATCACCGGCTTCGCTGACCTGGTCAGAGCCAGTATTGACCCGATTAACCGAGTTCTCAATCAGGGCTTTGATCTCCTTCGCTGCTTGCGCACTGCGGCTGGCCAGGGTTCGGACCTCGCCGGCGACAACGGCAAATCCACGCCCTTGTTCACCCGCCCGAGCCGCTTCGACGGCAGCGTTAAGGGCCAGAATATTCGTCTGGAAGGCTATACTGTCGATGACGCTGGTGATATGCGCAATTTGCTGAGAACTGTCAGCGATCTCGGTCATTGTGCGCACGACGTTATCTACCACGCGTCCGCCGCGTGCTGCGGTATCAGAAGCATTTTTCGCCAGCAACGTGGCCTGACGAGCATTGTCGGAGTTTTGTTTAACCGTTGCTGTCAGCTCTTCCATACTTGCGGCAGTCTCCTCCAGCGAGGCCGCCTGTTGTTCCGTTCGCGCTGAGAGATCGTTACTTCCCGCTGCAATCTCACCGGCGCCGGTATAAATGGAGTCCGTACTACCACGTACCACGCTGACGGTTTTGACCAGGGATTGCTGCATCTCCTGCAAACCGGAAGCCAGTTGGCCCATTTCATTACGGCTGTTGATGGCGATAGCGTGGGTCAGGTCGCCCTGAGTAATGGTGCGGATATGGTTCATCACATTACGAAGCGGTTTCAAGAGTAAATGTTGCAGACCGTACCAGATGATAATCAACGTCGCGATGACCACCAGGAAAATGGTGCCCAGCGTCCATTGCATATGGGTAAAACTGTCCTGATTCTCAATGGCTGCGGCTTTCAACAGCGTATTATTTTCAGCACGCCAGCGGTTATAGACGGTTTCCATGGCATCCTGCGCCTGCTGCGCATCAAGATCGCCATAGGCCTGATAGTTATCGGCACGCAAATACTCAATCGACAGGCGCATCACGTTATGCATATCGCCATAGGCTTTTTTCATTTCAGCGGTTAATGCAGCATTTTGTCCCTTTACTGGCGGCATCGCTTCCCAGGCGCTGTAATAGGCTTCGGCTTTACTCAGTGAATCACCGGCCTGCCCGAGGAGTTTATTAATGCCCGCCAGAGAAGCCGGGTCGCGTTGATTTTTAAGATAGCGAATTGCCACCCGCGTGATGGTGACACGGGTTTTGACCAGCGTGTTTACGCTATCACTCAGATTTTCCTGTTGAGCGTTGAGGCTACCGGTATTCTGGAAGTTATGACGATCGTTATTAACGGCCGAATAGAACAAGCCACCCGTAAGGGCTTGCAGCAGACAGAACAAGACCAGAGCAAATATGATCCCGGTAACCACGTGCAGATTTTTCAGCATGACGGACGTCCATTATGTGTGCAGGAGTTGCATCATTACTATCGACGTAGTCGTCCTAAACTTTAATGTACTATCGCTTAACTAATCGACGTTTTGCTGGGGATGCTTGCAGCCAATGAGATAAAAGAAGGGGCAACCTGACGCCCGATTAAAGTAAGCCATTGACATAATGAGGATCAGGGTGCTTTTCGGACAACCAGCCAGATTCCGCTCAGGACAGCGAGCGTTGAAAGCAACATGCTCAAACTCAGCGCTTCGCCCAAAAATATCACCCCGGCAAGCGTCGCCAGGCAGGGGACGCTCAGCTGAACGGTACTGGCGGTGACGGCATCTATTTTTGGCAGGATGGCATACCACAGAACATAGGCACCCGCCGACGCGAGTGCACCAGACAGGATGGCCAGCACAATCCCGCGATGATCATAGTGCAGGTCTGACCCCGATACGAACAGGGCAAGCAAGGTAAAGGGAACAGCCAGTAAAAAGTTTGCCGCGGTAGACGTCCCGGGATCCGTTGCAGACTTGCCGGACAGAGAATAGGCGGCCCATGCCACCCCCGCGATGCCCATTAACAGTGCACTCTTCAGCGACGGAGTCACCGCGCCGGGTAGCAAGAGTGCGGCGATCCCGGCGATTGCAACAATCAACCCGCAACTTCTGGTGAGATTCAGTCTCTCGCCGCGCATTAACCCGCTCACTACCATCGTTATTTGTACGACGCCGAAAAGCAAAAGGGCACCTGCGCCTGCATCCAGCCTGATATACGCAACGGAGAAAAAGAGTGCATACATCGCCAGAAAAAATGCCTGGCTCAGTTTCCAGCGAGGAGTTGCCCGCGCGCGCTTTCTGAAAAGCAGCGGTGCTAACACCACCGCGCCGCTGAGCAACCGAAGCGTGCTAAACAAGACCGGCTCAATATGTGCGCCCTTAAGGGCGAGGCGACATAAAACGGAGTTGGCGGCAAATGCCACCATCGCCAGGCATATTTTTACAGCGAGTGAGGAGCGATATAGTGGCACAACATCTCCGGCTTAAATGTTGAGTGTCATCAAGGGGTTCATTTAATTAAAACACACGCGGCTTGATCTGAGGGCAAAATTCATAATACTGTATATAAATACAGTTATCGGTGTGGCAGGCTATTATGAGCACGCTTTATGCTTATGCATCTGACAATATTATGGCGTTACCCCTGTTCATGGAGAAGGTGGCATGTGGATTCCCCAGCCCCGCGCAGGATTACGTCGAGGATCGTCTCGATCTGAACAAACTGGTGGTGGCACATCCCCATGCAACCTATTTTGTGAAAGTCAGCGGCGATTCCATGATTGGCGCGGGGATCGGCGATGGTGACTTGCTGGTCGTGGATCGCGCGTTAACGGCGGGGCACGGTAATATTGTTGTGGCGGCTATTGCGGGAGAATTTACCGTTAAAGAGCTGCAAACAACCCCCATCCTGGCGTTAGTTCCCCACAATCCGCAGTTCCAGCCCATAACCTTTCAGCCCGACGAGGAAGTCCAAATCTTCGGCGTGGTGACCCATAGCTTAAAAAGTCATCTCCATGTTCGCGCTGGTTGATGTTAACAGCTTCTACACCTCCTGCGAGACCGTCTTTCGGCCCGATTTGCAGGGTAAGCCGGTGGTGGTGGTGTCAAATAATGATGGCTGCATCATCTCCCGATCGGCAGAGGCGAAAGCGTTGGGGATCAAGATGGGAGCGCCTTATTTCAAGATTAAGCACGATCTGCGGCGTCAGGATGTGGCGGTATTCAGTTCGAATTACGCTCTGTATGCCGATCTCAGCCATCGGGTGATGGCAACGCTGTAAGAGATGGCCCCTTCAATCGAGGTTTACTCCATTGATGAGGCATTTGTGAATCTGTCGGGGATTGCAAACGTAATACCGCTGGAAACCTTCGGGTGCCAGATGCGCGAAAGGGTTAAAAAAATTACCGGCCTTACCGTTGGCGTAGGCATTGCGCCAACGAAAACGCTGGCTAAACTGGCGAATTATGCGGCAAAAAAATGGCCAAAAACGGGCGGCGTGGTCGATCTGTCACAGCGCGACCGCCAGCGTAAACTGCTCGCCCGGGTGCCCGTTGAAGAGGTCTGGGGCGTAGGCCGACGGATTGCCAAAAGACTCAGGCTCCTGGGCATTGAAACGGCGCAACAGCTGGCAGACTGTTCAACCTGGGTGATCCGCAAACATTTTAACGTCGTGATGGAACGCACGGTCCGCGAACTGCGCGGGGAGTCTTGTCTGGAGGTCGATGAGTTCATTCCCGCCAGGCAGCAAATCATCTGTAGCCGCTCCTTTGGGCAACGGATCACGCATTATGCTGATATGCACCAGGCTGTCTGTGCCTATGCCGAACGTGCCGCCGAAAAACTCCGGTCCGAACGACAGTATTGCTGCGCCATCTGCGTATTTTTACGGACGAGTCCCCATGCCGATAATGACGTTTTCTATGGCCCACAGGCCAGTGGGCGATTGGCCGTTCCGTCTAATGATACGCGTGACATCATTCGTGTCGCGACCCAGGCGCTGGACAGGATCTGGCGAGAGGGCTTTCGTTATATGAAAGCAGGGGTCATGCTGAGTGATTTTTTCGGTGAGGGTGAGGCGCAGCTTAATCTGTTTGAGGAACATCAGCCGTATGCCAACAGCCAGGCGCTGATGGATGTGGTGGATAAACTGAATGGTTCCGGACGGGGAACCATCTGGTTTGCCGGGCAGGGGCGCGTGAAACGCTGGGCGATGAAGCGGGAAATGCTCTCACCGGGCTATACCACACGTTACGCTGATTTTCCGGTAGCGAAATAGACTCTTCCCTCAGGAAGTAAGACAATAAGCTATTGCCCACAAAAGCTATTCTGGCCGTCTCATGAACAATATTGCGTTGCGTTATCACCGCTTCGGGGAACCTGAATCCGTTTTAATGCGTGAAACGATCGCGCTTGCGCCCCTTTCCGCAGGGACATTGCGGGTAGAAATGTGCTTTGCCCCGGTGAATGCGTCCGATCTTATTCCCGTCACGGGCGCTTACCGACATCGAACGCCGCTGCCTGCGGTGGCAGGTTACGAAGGTGTTGGTACGGTGATTGATGGTCCGACCCCGCTACTCGGCAAGCGGGTGCTACCGCTACGCGGGCAAGGGACCTGGCAGCGTTGGGTCGATTGTCCGGCTGAGCTGGCGATCCAGGTGCCCGATGAGGTTGTCTCTTCTCTCGCGGCACGGGCTTATATCAATCCGCTTGCCGCGCAAATGCTGCTTAAACGCTATCCGGTACGGGGGAAATGTGTGTTGTTAACCGCAGCAGGTTCGGACTGTGCGGTATTGCTCGGGCAATGGGCGTTACGTGAGGGCGCTAAGGTCGTCTACGGTATCCATCGTTCCCCTGTTCATGCCGACAGGCTGGCTGCGATGGGCATCACGCCGGTTTCTCAACAGGATTTGCCGACGATTACGGCCATGTCGGCATGCGCTGAGATTGTCTTCGATGCGACCGGAGGCGAGCTGGCAGAGGCGATTTTGCGCGCAATGCCAGAGTCGGGGCTGTTCGTTTGCTATGGTTTGCTCTCCGGCAAACCCTTCACACAGTTACCGCAGGTGCGTTGGTTTCATATGCGAAATGAGCTGGCGTCGCTGAGTGTTAAAGCGTGGCAGGACGCCTTTCGCGCGCTCTGGCCGCGATTACAGGCAAGCCAGTGCAGCGAGAGCAGATTATTCCCGTTTGAGGCCTGGCGCGATGCCCTGGCCTGGTATCGTGAACCGGGCAGAGTCAGTAAGCCGCTTATCGTCTATTGATGGCTCATGTCACTCAATAGCACCGCAATACTTTGACCGCCTGCCGTTTGCTCCAGTGCGATTTTAACGATGATGGTCAGCGGTACGGATAGCAACATTCCGACTGGACCTAATAGCCATCCCCAGAATATCAGAGACAAAAATACCACCAGCGTCGACAGACCCAGGCCTCGTCCCATCATGCGCGGCTCAAGAATATTACCAAAGACCAGATTAATCACCAGATAACCGGCCAGGACGATCAACGCGTCATACAGCCCGCTGAACACCAGCACCTGAGCGATAGGCGGGATTGCGGCCAGCACCGATCCAATATTGGGAATATAGTTGAGGGCAAACGCCAGCAGCCCCCAGACGAAAGCGAAACGCACGTCCAGTGCAGCGAGCATGCCCCAGGCGACCAGCCCGGTCACGATGCTGATCGCCGTTTTCAGCACCAGGTAGCGAGAGACGCTGTCGAGCGCACGTTGAATCGCACCCATGCCTTCTGCCGGACGACTCATCACCTGTTGCAGCTTAGCGGGTAACTGAGGCACTTCGAACAGCATAAAGACCACCGTCAGCAGCAGTAAAAAAATGGAGGTCATGGCATTTGAAAGCTGCGACAAGATGCTGGTGACCAACGTCATCGCGGCGTTAGGGTCGATATACTTAAGTAATTCCTCAACGGAGACTTCAATTCCAGCCCGCTGCAACCAGGGTTCGATTTGTTGCAAAGGAACGACCAGCGACGAACGATACTGTGGCAGAGTACGGGCCAGTTCGTTTAACGAGGTGCCGAGATAGGCCACCAGTAACACCATCGCCATGATAATTACCGTGATGAGCAGAGTAATAGCCAGCACCCGGGGAACACGCAGTCGTACCATTCGCTGTACCAGTGGGTTCAGGATCACGGCGATAAACAGCGCCAGAATAAACGGCACGATAATATCGGCAGCGAAGCGGATCCCCGAAAGGATAATCACCAGCATTCCCAGCATGATGACAATTTTTAATCCGTTCAGGGTAATAATAGGTTTGGCCATGTGTGTACCTGCATTCATCATTTTATTTATAATAATGGCAATGTGCCTGCAATAATCTAACGTAAATCAAACAGACTGGGTAAAGAATTGAAAATTCTTTGAGTTTAATCTTAGCTTATGATACAAATCATCCGTGTTTAACTACTGAGGACAATTTTCATCCGCAATGACGAGAAGCAACACCGCGGATAATTGTAATATTATGGACAATCGGTTCAGGACGTACGTGTCAAAAAACATCGCTGTTATCTCCTCCTCTTTCTGCCTGCTGTCAGGTGAGCAACACTGGCGCAACGCACTGTAGTCCCGTCTTCTGCCTGAGCTGGCGCATCGCGCTTAGCTATCTGATTTTATTTCTTTTTTCTGGGGTTTGTCGCTGTCGACAAGCTGCTAAAGATCATATTCTCATGCAGGAGAAAAAACATGTTTTACTGGATCCTATTAGGCCTGGCAATCGTTGCTGAAATTACGGGTACGTTGTCTATGAAATGGGCAAGTATTAGTGATGGCAATACCGGCTTTATTTTAATGCTGGTGATGATTTCCCTTTCGTATATTTTCCTGTCATTTGCAGTGAAAAAAATCGCCCTTGGCGTGGCGTATGCGTTGTGGGAAGGGATCGGTATTCTGTTGATTACGCTTTTCAGTGTAATGATATTTGATGAAACCTTATCAATAATGAAAATTGCCGGTCTGACCACGCTGGTAGCCGGGATAGTGCTCATCAAATCGGGGACGCGCAAACCGTCTAAAAAACAGAAGGAGCAGACGCATGCAACAGTTTGAGTGGGTTCATGCAGCGTGGCTGGCGCTGGCGATTGTGCTTGAAATTATCGCCAACGTTTTCCTGAAATTTTCAGATGGGTTTAAACGTAAAACCTATGGCCTGATGTCCATTGCTGCTGTGCTGGGGGCCTTCAGTGCGCTTTCGCAGGCGGTTAAAGGGATCGATCTCTCCGTGGCCTATGCGCTGTGGGGCGGGTTCGGCATTGCAGCCACGCTGGCGGCGGGTTGGATCCTCTTTGGTCAGCGCCTTAACAATAAGGGCTGGATAGGTCTGGTCCTGTTGATCGCCGGGATGGTGATGATAAAACTGGCCTGATGCGATCGCTGCCTGCCCAGACGGGCAGCGACATTCGCCCTCTGACATACATTTCTACATTGCAGGGATTGAAGTACAGCCAGCCAACGCCGTCAGAGACGACAGGGGCGTGACGCCAGATGCGGCAGGGGGAATTTACTGCTGCGCCAGCGCTTCCAGCTTGTCGCGAAAACCGGTCACCGACAGCGCACGGTTATCGGCCCGATAGCGATCTTTGGCCGCAGGCGCGGAGCTTTGTACGCCGATTAACTGCCAGCCACTGCCAGTGTTAAGCATCAGCGGCGAGCCACTGTCGCCGGGTAACGTGTCGCACTGGTGAGACAATACATTATTCTGCGCCCATCCGGTGACGATGCAGTTGGCATGGGTATAGAGCGAATCCAGATGATCGAGCGGATAACCGGACTGGGTCACTTTCCGATCGACCGTTTTTAGCGCGGCGGTTAACGCCGCTTTATCTCCGTCGAAGAGCGGCAACGGGGTGATCCCGGAAGGGGGATTACGCAAAATGATCAGACCAAAATCCCATTCAGCCGCGTTGGGCGGCACAATCCAGCCGTCACCGTCGGGTTTCAGTCGTTTACCTAACGAGGCATCGACCCGGCCTTCAACGTCATGTATTTCGTAACGCCACAGACCTTTTTTCGAGACAAAACGCAGCGCTACCGCTCTGTCCGGTTTACCTTTTGGGGGAATCAATAAGCAGTGTCCGGCCGTTAATGCCAGGTGGGAGGAAATCAGGGTGGCGGTGCAGAGATTTCCGCTGGCCGTTTCCAGTTGACCAATCGCATCCCAGGGCGCTTGTGTCGGATCGGCGACACGGGTCCGGTCATCATGACCAAAGAAGAGGGTTTTGACCTCCGGAGCCGTTATCGCATCTTCATCGCCATCATCCGCGTGCAAAAAGCCCGACATCAGGCACAACGTTCCCAGTAACAGCACAACAGTTTTCCGCATATCTCACTCAAATGGGGTAATTATGATTATTAAAAGTGAACCCTATGAAAATACTATAGACGGGACGACGGGAAAGTGGGAGTAAAATCAGCGTGCTACATTCAGGAAAGATAAAAATGGCTGGCGATGAGCGCGCATAAAATAAGCATGATAAGAATCAACTCAAACCGATAGCGCCGCAGCATACGCCCTCCGGATATCATAACGGCGCTGAACCGTAAAAGGGTCAGCGCCGGTTTACTCACCTGCCCGTTAGGGCACGTAAAAGCGGGAAGCTTATGCCGCTGGTTGAGCAGCTGGTTTAGTTGCTTCGTGTTTTACCGCTTTTTTATGGTGCTTTTTAGCGGCCTGCGCTTTTTGCTCTACAGCAGGTTTTGCTGCTTTTTTATGATGTTTCTTAGCCGCCTGGGCTTTTTGCTCAACGGCTTTTTTGTGTTTTTTGTGATGAACAGTTTTGGCCGGTGCCGCTTTAGTGGTGGTGGCTGCAGCAGCCGGAGCTGGGGTAGCGGTCATGTCAGCAGCGAATGCAGCAGAAGACAGACCCATAGCAGCGGCAACAACCAGAGCTAATACTTTTTTCATTGTGAAACCCTCGAATTTGGTTTTTCAGTTAACCCCACTGCGGGGCCGTTGAAAGAACTATATCCTTGTCGGTCGGGGGCTTCCGTGAGTGATTGGTTTCGGCGTGTAACCTAATGTACAACGCCGGGGACACGCCCCGGCGAAAGGCATTACAAATAGCGTGACGTGAGATGTTCGCGGAAGTAGCGAATATTAAGATCTTCGCCTGTCGCCTGGGTGATGAGCTGAGAGGTGGTAAAACGGCTACCGTGCTGCCAGATATTCTGGCGAAGCCACTCAAAGAGCGCCGTGAAATCACCTTCAGCAACAGAGGCACTCAGACCCGGCAGCGCCGTATTGGCCGCGCTGAACAGCTGTGCAGCGTACATCGCACCGAGCGTGTAGGACGGGAAATAACCGAAACCTCCATCGGTCCAGTGAATATCCTGCATACAGCCGTTACGATCGTTCCCTTTTGTCGACAAGCCGAGCCAGGCCTGCATCTTCTCGTCCCACAGGGCCGGAATGTCCTCTACCTCGATGTCACCGTTAATCAACGACCGCTCAATCTCATAACGTAATACGACATGCGCCGGATAGCTCACTTCGTCTGCATCGACGCGGATATAGCCAGGCTTCACCCGCTGGTTCCAGGCAATGAAGTTCTCTTCGCTAAAGGCGGCCTGACTGCCGAATCGGGCCTGGACCGCCGGGAGTAGATGTTTAAGGAAGGCTTCGCTGCGTCCAAGCTGCATTTCAAAGAACAGGCTTTGCGATTCGTGGATAGCGGTGGATCGTGCCAGAGCGACAGGCTGACCGAGCCAGTTACGCGGTAAATTTTGTTCGTAACGGGCGTGACCTGTTTCATGTACTACGCCAAACAGTGCGCTCAGTAACTCTTCTTCATCGTAGCGGGTGGTGATACGCACGTCCTCAGGCACCCCTCCGCAGAAGGGATGCGCGCTCACGTCCAGGCGGCCGGCGTTAAAATCAAAGCCCAGCATTTTCATGGCTTCCAGCCCCAGTTCACGCTGAACGGCAGTCGGGAAGGGCCCTTGCGGCGGGACAAAAGAGTGCTGAGATTGTTTCTCTACCACACGGGCGAGGAGATCCGGCAGCCAGGTCTTCATGTCGCCAAACAGCTCGTCAAGCCGTGCGCTGGTCATGTCCGGTTCAAAGAGATCGAGCAGGGCGTCGTAAGGCGTACAACCTTTAGCGTCTGCACGCAGGCGAGCCTCTTCACGACTGAGTTTTACGACCTCTTTCAGGTTGGCAGAAAATCCTTGCCAGTCATTGGCCGGACGTTGCGTGCGCCATGCGTGCTCACATTTGCTGCCCGCCAGGGATTTGGCTTCAACAAGAGATTCCGGCAGCAAAGCGGCTTGCTGATAATGTCGTTTCATTTCGCGCAGGTTGGACTGTTCCACATCGTTAAGATCTTCGTTTTCTGCGGCGGCCAGCCACTCCGCTACCTTTTTATCCGTCAGGATTTGATGCTGCAGAACACTCATTTCGGCAAGCGCTTCACCGCGTGCGGTGCTGCCGCCAGGCGGCATCATGGCGAACATATCCCAGCTGGCGATGGCGGAGAGGTGGGAGAAACGATGCAGTCGCTGGAAGGTACGGGTGAGTTGTTGATAGTGGTTTGTCATAGGTTCCTGTCGTGAATTTTATTATTCGGAATAGATGAAACGTTAAAAAAGGGTTGCGTTCAACTATCCACGCCATAAGGGGCGTGTCAATCATTGATGTGCGATAATCCAGTATGAAAAGTGATCATTCGATCGGTGTTAACGATCAATAAGTTAAATTCATTTGATAAATCCTTTCAATGACTTACTCTATGGGGGTTTTGCTTAATATGCCAACACCAGCTGAAGCAAAACGGACTGCTGATAAAGCAGTCAACTAAAAAGGCCACGCGTTTGCGTGGCCTTTTTTTGTGCTGTAGAGAATGGCGAATGTGCTTCTGTCAGAGCGGAGGGGTGGTAAGGCCATCCAGATCAACTTCTGCGTCGGCTTTCTCAATAAGTCTCGCAATGGCGAGCAGTTCGTTAAATTGCGTCAGCAGCATTTGTGCATCCGAGCGCAGGAGATCGTCAGATAAGTCCATGGCGGAGTTAATGGCTTTATTGACACTTTCAACCATTTTATCTACGCCACCATTTTTGCCGACGGTCAGCAAAAGGGCGCTAAGCATCAGCGACTGTGCTTCTACCTGCGCGGTAAGCAGTTTCGCTTCCGCATCCATTTTTGAAATCTTGGCAACCATGCTGATGATGATGTTTTTCATTTTTACCCCCGTTAATAATGCCCTGATTGTAGCGTGGCTAAAGAAGGAAACAGTGACGGTGGGTAAATATTATTGATCGGATATATCACCGCAAACGTTTATGTACGCTTGCCCCTACCAGGAGGGCCGCGCACAGCATTAACGCGATGAAAATACCCACCCCATTCCAGCCATAGCGATGCCAGAATACACCGCCAAGCGTGCCGGCGATACTGGAACCCAGATAGTAGCTAAACAGGTAGAGCGAAGAGGCCTGGCCCTTGGCGCGGCGCGCGCGTGGGCCGATCCAGCTGCTGGCAACGGAGTGCGCGGCAAAAAAGCCCGCTGAAAAAAGTAACATACCCGCAAAGATCAGCCATAAAGAGGAAAACAGCGTCATCAGCAGGCCCAGCAGCATCACCCCGGTCGAGGCCAGCATGACCGGGCCACGGCCAAAGCGGGTGGTCATCGCCCCGGCTTTAGGTGAACTCCAGGTCCCGGTGAGATACGCCACGGAGAGCAAGCCGACAACGGCCTGATTCAAATGCCATGGAGAGAGCATTAATCGATAGCCAATGTAGTTAAACAGCGTGACGAAAGATCCCATTAACAGAAAACCGGTCAGAAACAGGCGGGGTAACCCTTTATCTCGCCAGTGCAGCCGAAAGTTAATTAACAGTGTCTTAGGGCGTAAAGCTGTGGGGCGAAAATGGCGCGATTCGGGCAGGATTTTCCAGAACATTAAGGCTGACGCCAGGGCAAAACAGCCAATGACCGCCAGCGCGATACGCCAGCTGAAGAAGTCAGTGAACAGCCCGCTTAACAGGCGTCCACTCATACCGCCAATCGAGTTTCCGCTGATATAGAGCCCCATCGACAGGGCAACAAAGCTCGGGTGGATCTCTTCGCTCAGATAGGTCATCCCAACGGCGGCCACGCCGCTTAATGACAAACCGATAAGCGCCCGCATAAACAGGATCCCGTGCCAGCTGGTCATCATAGTCGAAAGCAGAGTACAGACGGAGGCTAACAACAGCGCGGTCACCATGACCTGCTTGCGGCCTATCGCGTCGGATAACGGACCGGTGAACAGCAGGCCAATCGCCAGCATCCCGGTTGAAATCGAGAGCGAAATACTGCTGGTCGCAGGCGACACGCCAAACTCATGCGACAGCACAGGCAGAATGGGCTGTACACAATAGAGCAGGGCAAATGTCGCCAGGCCTGCGGAGAACAGCGCCAGCGTGACGCGCATAAACTGAGGGGTACCACGTTTTATAAACTGAGCGGGCTGGGTCACGGCGGGTGAATCATCAACATCGCTTACCGGAGCGTCATTGACGGTAGTTGTACGGCTCACATCGGGTCCTTGCTTTGGGGGTCTGCTGTTAGGGTAGGAAAATGTAAATATTCTGTCTAATATATTAATAATCTCAAATGATATGTTTAAAATATGAATATCGAACTGCGTCACCTGCGCTATTTTATCGCCGTCGCCGAAGAGCTGCATTTTGGCCGTGCCGCTGCGCGGCTAAATATTTCTCAGCCTCCTTTAAGCCAGCAAATTCAGATACTTGAACAGCAGGTCGGCGCACGACTGCTGGCGCGAACCAACCGGAGTGTCAGCCTGACTGCCGCAGGCAGGCAGTTTCTTGCCGACAGTCGACAGATTCTGGGCCTGGTGGACGAGGCAGCCGCCCGGGCAGAACGTCTCCACCTGGGAGAGACCGGCGAGCTGCGCATTGGCTTTACCTCATCCGCCCCCTTTATCAACGCGGTATCAGAAACGTTGTCCTCGTTTCGTCGTCATTATCCGGACGTCCATATTCAGACGCGTGAAATCAACACCCGTGAACAGATCGCCCCGCTTAACGAAGGCTCGCTCGATTTGGGGCTGATGCGCAACACCCAGCTCCCGGACACGCTGGCATGGCAGGTCATTTTGCGTGAACCCTTGCTGGCGATGATCCCCCGGGATCATCCTCTGGCCTCTCAATCGGTGGTAAGTCTGGCGGCGCTGGCGAAAGAGCCCTTTGTCTTTTTTGACCCTCACGTCGGGACGGGCCTTTATGATGACATTCTGGGGCTCATGCGCCGCTATGGCCTGGCACCGGTGATTACGCAGGAGGTGGGCGAGGCAATGACCATCATAGGCCTGGTGTCGGCTGGGCTTGGCGTTTCTATTCTTCCCGCGTCGTTTAAACGCGTCCAGTTGAGCGAAATGCGTTGGGTTCCGATTGCACAAGAGGATGCCATATCCGAAATGTGGCTGGTATGGCCGAAACATCACGAACTGAGCAATGCGGCACAGCGTTTCAAAGAACGGCTTATTGCCGCGTCTCAGCAGGGCAATTAAGCGGAAAAAGACGCAAAAACGTGCGGTAAATCACATGGCTAAGTAAAAATTTGACGACTGCGGGTGAAGTGCTTCACCATAGCTAAAGTTTATTTCGAAGCGCGAAAATAAGGGAGTAACAGGTGGTTGCTGATAGTCAGCCAGGACACATTGATCAGATTAAGCAAACCAATGCGGGTGCGGTCTATCGCCTGATTGATCAGCTTGGTCCGGTGTCGCGTATCGATCTTTCTCGTCTGGCCCAACTGGCGCCCGCCAGTATCACCAAAATCGTGCGTGAAATGCTGGAAGCCCATCTGGTGCAGGAGACTGAAATTCAGGAACCCGGCAGCCGTGGTCGTCCGGCCGTCGGCCTGGTGGTGGAAACCGAGGCCTGGCATTACCTCTCTCTTCGTATTAGCCGGGGTGAAATTTTCCTCGCGCTGCGTGACTTAAGCAGCAAGCTGGTGGTCGAAGATCAGCTGGAACTTCCGCTTCAGGCCGAAGAGAGTCTGCTTGAGCGTATCCTCACCCATATCGATCAGTTCTTTATTCGTCATCAGCAGAAGCTGGAACGACTCACGGCCATCGCGATTACTCTTCCCGGAATCATTGATACAGAGAATGGTATTGTCCACCGGATGCCATTCTATGAAGACGTGAAAGAGATGCCGCTGGGAGAAGCACTGGAAAAACATACGGGCGTGCCGGTCTATATTCAGCATGATATCAGTGCCTGGACCATGGCGGAGGCACTGTTTGGCGCTTCGCGCGGTGCGCGGGACGTTATTCAGGTGGTGATTGATCATAACGTGGGTGCCGGGGTGATCACCGACGGACGTTTGTTGCACGCGGGCAGCAGCAGTCTGGTTGAAATAGGCCACACTCAGGTCGATCCCTATGGCAAACGCTGTTATTGCGGCAACCATGGCTGTCTGGAAACCATCGCCAGCGTAGAGAGCGTGATGGAACTGGCCCAGCTGCGTCTGAGCCAGTCAATGAGTTCTTCGCTGCACGGCCAGCCGCTCACGATTGACTCGTTGTGCGGCGCGGCGCGGCAGGGCGATCTGCTGGCGAAAGACATCATCACGGGCGTCGGAAATAACGTCGGGCGCATACTGGCGATTATGGTCAATCTTTTCAATCCGCAAAAAATCCTCATTGGATCGCCCTTGAATCAGGCGGCAGAGATCTTGTTCCCCGCGATTGCAGATTGTATCCGCCAGCAGTCATTACCGGCATACAGTAAAAATATTGCCGTCGAGGGAACCCAGTTTTCCAACCAGGGCACCATGGCCGGGGCGGCACTGGTCAAAGATGCCATGTACAATGGCTCTCTGCTGATTCGCCTGTTACAGGGTTAACTCTTTTCCACTGATCTACGAAAAATTGCGCTATCTCAAGCTGGCGTGTTCGCGCATACCTTAGACTCACTCCACTGAATTATTTAGTTCGTTTATATTTTCAAAGCATAACGGTGGAGTAAGTGATGCTTAAGCGTTTCTTTGTAACGGGTACTGATACCTCTGTTGGTAAAACAGTGGTCTCCCGCGCCTTGCTGCAGGCCCTTGCGGCAAGTGGTAAATGCGTGGCTGGGTACAAACCGGTCGCGAAAGGAAGTAAAGAGACGCCAGAAGGACTACGCAATAAAGATGCGCTGGTTCTTCAAAGCGTCTCCAGCCTTGCGCTGCCTTACGAGGCAGTGAATCCGATTGCGCTCAGTGAAGATGAAAGTAGCGTCGCGCACAGTGGCCTGATCAATTACACCTTGTTATCGAATGGCTTGCTGCATCTCAGCGAGCAGGTCGATCACGTTGTGGTGGAAGGCACGGGTGGCTGGCGAAGCCTGATGAACGACCTGCGTCCCTTATCTGAATGGGTGGTGCAGGAACAACTGCCGGTAGTCATGGTTGTCGGCATCCAGGAAGGGTGTATCAATCATGCATTGCTGACGGCGCAGGCTATTGCGAACGATGGCCTTCCGCTTATCGGTTGGGTGGCGAACCGTATCAACCCGGGCCTGGCACATTACGCCGAGATCATTGACGTCCTGAGCAAAAAATTGCCGGGGCCGCTGGTGGGCGAATTGCCTTATCTGCCGCGCGCCGAGCAGCGCGACCTAACGCCCTACATCGATCTGACGATGTTCGGCGACATGCTCTCCGTAAATCGAGTCGTGGCGTAACGTCCGTGACAGCACGGAGGCGATAACGCAGGCAATCAGTAAGCCGGGCAACAGGACATATTGCCCGGTCATTTCACAGACCATCAGCGCAGACATGATTGGCGCATGCGTGGTCGCCGCAAGCAGGGTTGCCATGCCTGCCAGGCCCGCCAGAATCGCCATATCCGTGCCAGGAAAACCCATCGAAATTATCTGAGCAAACAGCATGCCTGTGGCCATCCCCACGAACAGTGTCGGGGTGAATACCCCACCCGGCGCGCCTGAGCCGCTACTGGCCAGCACGGCCAGTAGTTTGCAGATAACTATGCCGACGAGGGTGGTCAGCAGGGGTGGCGACAGCAAAAACGCCTGCACCACGCTGTATCCATTGCCCCACACCGTCGGGGTGAGCAGAGACAACAGTCCGACGATCAGTCCCCCCAGTGCCAGCTGCCAGGGCGGGGAAAGCTTAAGACGCAAAAAGAGCGAATGGCTGTACTGCATCAGCCACATCAACAGCGGACCACATAACCCGGCCAGCAGACCGGTGCCCACCATCAGGGCATAATCCAGCGCGGTAAGCGTTCCGCTTAGCTGCACGTTGTACAGGGTACTGGCGCCCGGACTCAACAGATGCGTGGTCAACAGTGCCACCACCGCCGCGATGGCAACGGGCCCGAGTGAGGCCAGCATTAAGGTGCCAAAGAGAATTTCCGCGATAAACAGACTGCCCGCCAGCGGTGCGTGATAAGCGCTGGACATCCCGGCCGCCGCCCCGCAGGCGATCCACAGCTTCCATTCCGATTTTGGCGTATAACGCCGGGCGAATAACGATGCGGCAAGGGCCGCCAGCAGGATCATTGCGCCTTCGCGCCCGATGGCGCTACCGCTTGAGACCACCAGCAATGAGGCGAGGGATTTGACCAGGCTCCCGCCGTAGTCGAATCGGCCTTCGTCGGTGTCCAGGGCTTCCATGTAATCGGTGGGGGCATGGGGGCGCTGCTGATTCAGCCGCTGCCAGCCCCAGAGTAGCAGACCTGCGGCAAGGCCGCCGAGGGCCGGCGTCAGTGCCCGACGCCACGGTGCGAGCTCACTGGCCGCCGCGACCAGGCTTCCGCTGTGATTTCCTAAAAACAGCCCTTCGAGTAAAAACATCGAATGGCGAAAAACGGCCACGGCGAGTGCGGCGAGTACGCCAGTCAGGGTGGCAATCAGTAAGCGGCGGAACATCGCGCGAATGTCCGGATACACGTGAAGACGTTGCATGGTGATTCATCAGGCAGGAGCGATACGATAGTGTGCGGTGAAAACGCGAGGTTAGCAAAAGGTATGCGTGCGAAAAAGGGGTACCCGGCATCCGGAAGGAGTGCCGGGCAGGGCGTATTAACTATCGGAATGGATATTCAGCGCACGACGCGTTCGCCCAGAGCTCAGGTATTCCGCAATGTAGTCCTGCGAAATCTCGCCGTTATAGCGGCCCTCTTCATCGACGATAGGCATCCAGCTGGTATTACTTTCGTAAAGGCGGGAGAGCACCACGCGCAGGTTATCTTCGGCTTTGCCCGTCATGCGGAACGGATGCAGCATGTCCGCACACGTGCCGGTAGCATGGCGTGCTTCACGACGCTTAACAAATCCTAAGGGTTTACCTTGTGCATCCACCACCGTTATCGCGCGAATGTCATTATCATCCATGGTCGCAAAGGCATCGGTCAGTGAAGTGGATTCACGGACCGTCAGGGTCGGCTGCCGATCGGTGACATCACCCGCAGAGACCAGGAGCAGGCGCTTCAGCGTACGGTCCTGGCCGACAAAGGAGCCGATAAATTCGTTCGCCGGTTTCGCCAGCAGTTCATCGGGGCTTGCGCACTGCACGATGCGTCCCTGACGGAAGACCGCGATGCGATCGCCCAGCTTCAGTGCTTCGTCAATATCATGGCTGACCAGCATGACGGTTTTTTTCAGCTTCTGCTGCATCTCCAGGAACTGATTCTGGATCACTTCACGGTTAATCGGGTCTACCGCGCCGAAAGGCTCATCCATCAGCAGTACCGGAGGATCCGCCGCCAGGGCGCGGATCACACCGATACGCTGCTGCTGACCGCCGGACATTTCACGGGGATAACGGCTGAGGAATTTATGCGGGTCCATCGCTACCATATCCATCAGCTCTTCGGCGCGAGATTTGCAGCGCGCCTTGTCCCAGCCGAGCATACGCGGAACGACGGTAATGTTGTCTTCAATGGTCATATTGGGAAACAGACCAATTTGCTGAATAACGTAACCGATATTGCGGCGCAGGGTCACCGTGTCCATGGCGCTGGTATCTTCGCCGTTAATCAGGATCTTGCCGCTGCTCGGGGTAATCAGTCGATTAATCATCTTCAGCGTGGTGGTTTTACCACAGCCCGATGGACCAAGCAGTACGCACATTTCACCTTCAGGTACGTTCAGATTAACGTTGTCCACGGCCTTAAAGGTCTGGCCGTTTTTCTGTGAAAATTGTTTGGTGAGGTTTTCCAGTTTTATCATTATCGAATCCCCTTTGGAGTCAGTACGATCTGCAATCGATGGAGTAACCAGTCGAGCACAATCGCTAAAAGACAGATCATTAATGCGCCCGCAATTAACATACGAATATCGCTGCCGCCAATACCGTTAAGCAGTAACAGCCCCAGACCGCCCGCGCCAATGACGGCGGCAATCGCCATCACGCCAATGTTCATCACCACGGCGGTACGGATGCCGCCGAATATCACCGGAAGCGCCATTGGAATTTCGACCCAGCGCAGACGCTGCCAGAAGGTCATGCCTATCCCGCGACCCGCTTCACGTAAACCGGGAGGAAGACTGTCGAGCGCGGTATGAGTGTTACGCACAATCGGCAGTAACGAGTAAAGAAATACTGCGGTGATGGCGGGAAGGGCGCCAATACCCTGACCGACCATCGAAAAGAGCGGGATCATCAGGCCGAACAGGGCAATTGACGGGATAGTCAGGACAATGGTGGCAATCCCCAGCACCGGCGTGGCCAGCCACTTGTGGCGGACAATCAAAATACCCAGAGGGACGCCGATAACAATCGCCAGCCCAACGGCCAGTGCGACCAGCCACAAATGTTGAAAGGTCAGCGAAAGCAAATAGCCCCAGTTATCAATAATGTAATGAATCGTCTCCATAGCGCCTCCTTACAGCAGCTTTTTGCTTTGCAGGAACTCACGCGAAACCTGCTGGGGTGACTGATGGTCGATATCCACCTTCTTGTTCAGTTCGGTGATAACGTCGTTATTCAACTGGCTCGAGAGGGTATTTAATGCCTCTTCCAGACCTGGGTTGGCCGCCAGCGTGTCTTTGCGAACGACTGGCGTCACCGCGTAGCTCGGGAAGAACCCTTTGTCATCTTCCAGGACCTTCAGGTCGAAACCTTTCACGCGGCCATCGGTGGTATAAATCAGTCCCGCATCGACGAAACCGTCGCGCACGGCGTTATAGACCAGGCCCGGATCCATTTGCCGGATCTGCGGGCGATCCAGCGCCATGCTATAGGCGGCCTGCAGCGGCTTCATGCCATCGCTGCGCCCGGAAAACTCCAGATCCAGCCCCAGCAGCCAGTTGTTATCCGGATCGGTTTGACGAATCTGTTCAATCTTCGCCACCATGTCGGACATCGTATTAATGTGTTCGGCTTCTGCACGTTTGCGCTGCATGGCGAAGGCGTAGGTATTATTCATGTCAGCCGGTTTAAGCCAGACCAGACCGTGTTTTGCATCCAGACGTTTCACCGTCTCATAGGACTCTTGTGGCGACATGCGTTTGTTGATGTGGTTAAAGATAATCAACGAGGTACCGGTGTATTCCCATGTCATATCAATCTGTTTATTGATCATGGCATTTCGGGATATCACCGTGGCGATGTTGGTTTTTGGCTGGACTTCAAAGCCTTTCTTTTGCAGATATTGCACGGTCATGGCCGACAGAATGTGCTGCTCTGTAAAACTTTTGGTGGCCAGAATCAATGGGGCGGCGAGCGTCTGGCTGGAAAAGAGCGCAGCGGCGCACAGGGCCGTCAGGCCAGAAAGCAGTCTCATAAAAGCTCCTTGTTATTGTTATCGTGCGATGTGCGGGCTCATCACACGGCCCAGTAAGGCGAGCAGCGTGTCCAGAATCAGGGCGAATAACGCGGTGGCGGCGGCACCCAGAATCAACGTCGGGAAGTCGTTGAGATAAATGCCTGGGAAGATCAGTTCCCCATAACTGCTGGCGCCAATGAGGAAGGCCAGCGGGGCTGTACCGACGTTAATGGCGGTGGCAATACGAATACCTGACAACATCACCGGCCAGGCATTGGGGATTTCAACCTGGCGCAGACGCTGCCATTTGGTCATGCCGATACCATTCGCGGCTTCCAGCAACGAGGCCGGGACGGAGCACAATCCTGCATAGGTGTTTCGCACAATCGGCAGCAGGGACGCCAGGAACAGGGCGATAATGGCAGGCGTATCACCAATCCCCAGCACGACCATCGCCAGTGCCAGCACGGCCAGTGGAGGCAGAGTATTCCCGACGTTAAAGATCTGCATCACATATTCAGCCATACCGCGTGCGGCGGGGCGGCTCAGCAGAATTCCGCTGGGGATCCCTACCAGAAGTGCGAAGAACATGGATGAGAAAACCAAAATCAGATGCTGTTGACCCAGATAGAGCAGATCAACCTGGCGCGCTTTTATCGTCTCAGGCCCAATTCCCCACGTCAGAAGGGCCAGGACCACAGCGATGGCGCCGATAAATAACAGCGTTCGTTTCAGTAGTGATGATTGCATTGCGGTGTGTCTCCCTGTGCGCATGCGTTATAGCAACTCGTTGATTGCCTGTTGTTATGCCATGTTTCGGCAGGGGTAGATGACCTATAGCAAGCGATTGGGATGGGTTCCAGCGAAGCGGCAAATTAATTTCTTAAGGATAGTAATGTAAACAGGAGGTTATGCCTTATGGCATCAGGGATAAGCGCGGTCGGGCAGAATTATCTGAAAGGAGAAGACTTAAAGTGACGTTGTCACAAAATTAATGCTACCCGCGCGATTTCCGCGCGGGTTAAAGGCTTAGCGGTACAACGTTTTTTCCGCAACGGGAATGAGTAGCGTGGACTGCCAGTCAGCCAGCGTAAGCTGAGCAAGCTTCGCTAACGCGACATAAAACGGATGACGGGCTTCGTCGATAAATACGGCCAGAAAACGATGGCTCCAGGGCAGAAGATGCCAGGCCAGCAATTGATCGCATTCCGCGTCACGTCCGTTCTCAGCCAGCCAGGCGGCGAGCATAAAAAGGGTACCGAAATGGTCTTCGGGTTCGTTTTGTTTCATTTCGAAGGCGATGCCGTTTTCACGCATCCATTGACGCAACGCCAGGGTGGAATCGCCAAACAGAACGGACTCACGATCGAGCCAGACGGAGCCCCATGGCGGTGCAGGCAGCGCCCATGGCCCAATAAACAGACGCTGCCAGGCATCGGGCAACGATTCCTCTGACGGCGTTTTCATCGCCCCGGCAAGCGGTACCAGGCTTTCGGATGGCAACGGCCAGTCTTCATACCAGTCGGTGCAGGTTAACGCGGTTACCAGCGGGGATGCCTGCTCACTGTCAGGGGCGAAATAAAACAATGCACCCAATACCCGGGCGCTAAAAGCGAAAGTCTCGCGTTGTGAAACGTCTCTCATTACTCTGTTCCTTACTCGCACGGCCAGCGCCGTGCGTTTGTGTTAACCGGCAACTGCCATACCCACGGTCATGTGTAAACCGTAGAACACACCCCGGCCTATTAATTCACCTGCGATGACCAGCACCAAACCCACGGCCAGCCCGGCAAATTGCGGATCTTTGCGGCGTACCAGCGGGCAGATCCAACACCCTAGACCGGCAGCAATGAGCGCGATGCGCCAGACCTGAAGCGAACCATAGTCGGGCACCAGCGCACTGGCTTGCTGCACGGCGCTCTGGATCGTCGCCAGTTGATTGCTTTGTAGCACGATTATCGCCACGATGGCGAACAGTGCCAGCACGCTGACTGACGTGCCCCTTGCGCCGTTGAACGGGATTTTTGAAGCGCGCAACAGCAGAGCCGCAAACAGTGGGCCGCTCACCAGAGCCGTCAGGAAGAAGGCCAGCGTGGTATAGCCAGTATACCAGGTCGGCACAGTATCAATCTGGTAAACCCGCGTCATGGCCCAGATAAAGACAATACCTAGCGCCATGCTGACCATAAGCCAGATTTTACCCAGCGCAACGGGCATTTTTCGCAACACTGATAACAACCACCAGAAGCCACCCACGGCAAAAAAGAGGGAGCCTGCCGCAATCTCGTTACTTAACGCCGAGCTCCCGATGCGATTCAGGGAGTTAAACGCGCGTAAAGGTGAGCCCAGATGCAGCACTGAGGCCATAAAGCCTATGCCCATTACCAGCCATAAAAAGAACATGCTGCGCACAAGGCGGTCACGCGCGGCTTCCTCTTTTTCGTTAAACCAGGCGGCTCCGCAGACGATTAACGCCCCGGCCACGCACTGCCCAAAGACGGTGAAAATCACCAGCGGCCATTCATGCCATCCACTTCCCATATTACACCTCCTTCGGGTTAGCCAGATAGCCGGTGGTATCACCCGTCGGACGGCTATTCGCGTTAGGTTTAATGACAATGCTCGGCCTGGTGAAATGTGCGGAGGGCAGCGGTGCAACGGCCGCAAGCTCACCATGCTTTTTACGCAGTTCGTCTATCGGACCAAAGTCCAGCGCGCGCAGCGGGCAGGACTCGACGCAGATCGGTTTCTTGCCGTCTGCGACGCGGGTATGGCAGCCGTCGCATTTGGTCATGTGACCTTTCGCGGCATTGTACTGCGGTGCGCCGTACGGACAGGCCATATGGCAGTAGCGACAGCCGATGCAGACATCTTCATCCACCACGACAAAGCCATCGTCACGCTTGTGCATAGCCCCGCTCGGACACACTTTGGTGCAGGCCGGGTCTTCACAGTGGTTACAGGCAATCGACAGATAATAGGCAAAGACGTTCTGATGCCAGACGCCGTTGTCTTCCTGCCAGTCGCCCCCCGCGTATTCATAGATCCGGCGGAAGCTGACATCGGGAGTTAAGTCCTTGTAATCCTTGCAGGCCAGTTCGCAGGTTTTGCAGCCGGTGCAACGACTTGAATCAATAAAAAAGCCATACTGGGTTGTCATCGGTTACTCCTTACGCCTTCTCGATCTGCACCAGATTGGTATGTTGCGGGTTGCCTTTTGCCAGCGGCGAAGGACGATGGGTGGTCAGGGTATTGATACATGAACCATGATCGACCCGATCACCCTTCATATTGGCATCGTGCCAGGCGCCCTGGCCCATCGCGCTGACGCCCGGCATAATGCGTGGGGTGACTTTGGCTTCAATGCGCACTTCGCCGCGCGCGTTAAACACCCGTACCAGATCGCCGTTTTTAATGCCGCGTTTTTCAGCGTCAACCGGGTTGAGCCACACCTCCTGACGGCACGCTGCTTTAAGCACATCGATATTGCCGTAGCTGGAGTGGGTACGGGCTTTAAAGTGGAAGCCGAAAAGCTGAAGCGGGAAGCGATCGCGCTCTGGTGCATCCCAGCCGTCGAAGGTCGAGGCGTAGACCGGAATAGGGCTGATCGTCTCGTCTTTTTCCAGCTCCCAGGTACGGGCAATTTCCGCCAACTGGCTGGAGTAAATTTCGATTTTACCCGACGGTGTTTTCAGCGGATTGGCCTGCGGGTCGTCGCGGAATTTCTTGTAGGCGACAAAATGACCTGCCGGATCTTTTCGTTTATAAATCCCCATTTTTTTCAGCGCGTCATAGGACGGCAGTGTGGGATCTTTCTCCAGCATTTTGGCGTACAAAAACTGTAACCACTGCTCTTGCGTACGCCCTTCAGTAAATCGCTGATAGATATCTGGCCCCAGGCGTTTCGCCACTTCACTCATGATCCAGTAGATCGGTTTGCGCTCAAACTTCGGAGCGGTGACGGGCTGAAGGAAGATCAGATAACCCATGTTGCCCGCGTAGTCATTTGGAATAATGTCTTCCTGCTCAACGGTCATTAAATCGGGCAGCAGGAGGTCAGCATATTTTGCCGACGAGGTCATAAAGTTATCGATCACCACAATCATTTCGCACTGTTTATCGTCCTGCAAAATGTCGTGTGTCTTATTGATGTCGGAGTGCTGGTTAATGATGGTATTACCGGCATAGTTCCAGATAAATTTAATGGGTACATCGAGTTTGTCTTTGCCGCGCACGCCGTCGCGCAGCGCCGTCATTTCTGGCCCGCGCGCGATGGCATCCGTCCAGCTAAAGCAGGAAATTTGGGTTTTAACCGGATTTTCCGGCAGCGGCATACGTTCAATCGTGATGGTGTAGGTCGATTCACGTGCACCGCTGTTCCCGCCGTGAATCCCCACGTTACCGGTTAAAATCGGCAGCATGGCAATGGCGCGCGCGGTGAGTTCGCCATTGGCCTGGCGCTGCGGTCCCCATCCCTGGCAGATGTACGCCGGTTTGGTGCTGCCGATTTCACGGGCCAGCTGAATAATTCGCGATGCAGGAATCCCGGTTATCCGCGATGCCCATTCCGGCGTTTTTGCGATGCCGTCGTCACCGGTGCCCAGAATATAGGCCTTGTAATGCCCGTTGGCAGGCGCGCCTTCCGGCAGCGTTTTTTCATCATAACCGACGCAGTATTTATCCAGGAAAGGCTGATCGACCAGGTTTTCGGTGATTAACGTCCACGCCATACCCGCGACCAGTGCAGCGTCGGTGCCCGGGCGAATCGGGATCCACTCATCTTCACGCCCTGCGGCGGTGTCGGTATAGCGTGGATCGATAACAATCATGCGAGCGTTGGAGCGTTCACGCGCTTGCTCCAGAAACCAGGTGATCCCGCCGCCGCTCATGCGAGTTTCTGCCGGGTTATTCCCGAACATCACCACCAGTTTGCTGTTTTCAATATCGGAGGTGCTGTTGCCATCATTGGTGCCGTAGGTGTACGGCATGGCGCAGGCAATTTGTGCAGTGCTGTAGGTGCCGTAATGGCTGAGGAAACCGCCATAGCAGTTCATCAGACGGGCAACTAACGAGGCATAGGGTGAAGAACGGGTGATGTTACCGCCCACGATCCCGGAGGAGTAGTTGATATACACCGCTTCGTTGCCGTACTTCGCTACCACGTCTTTCAGGCTCTTGCTGAGTATGTCCAGTGCTTCGTCCCAGCTGATGCGTTCGAATTTGCCTTCACCCCGTTTACCGGTGCGTTTCATGGGGTAATTCAGGCGATCGGGATGGTTGATACGCCGACGAATCGAACGGCCACGCAGGCAGGCGCGCACCTGATGATCCCCGTAAATATCCTCGCCGGTATTATCGGTTTCGACCCAGTACACTTCCTCATCGCGCACATGCAACCGTAACGCGCAGCGGCTGCCACAGTTGACGGAACATGCGCCCCAGACCACTTTATCATCCGCAGGGGTCAGGGCGTGTTGCACGGCCGCCGCCGCGCTTTTCAGGCCGAAGGGGAGAGAAAGCCCCCCGGCGGCGAGCGCCAGTGAGCCAATTGCAGAGGATTTAACCAGAGATCGACGGCTGATCCCGCCGGTATGTTCGACATCGGACATGACTCACTCCATCATTGTTGTTGCGTATTATTTAGCGACGTTATTACAACCGAGCTAATGATAATGATGGAGTGAGTGTTACTTATTCAGGAGTAGTAAGTATTAATCCGTGTCAATACAAAGGGTATTGAGGGAAAAATTATAAAATTATTGTGGTTCGGTTGGCGCATTGCCCTGGGTGCTGGCACCGCTGGTCCGGGTGTACAGAATCTTAAAGGTATCATTTGCACAGTGACCCACCACCTGCGCATCAGGTTGATCGGCCTGATCGTTTGGCACAATATTGAGGGTGAAACCTGATTCAGGCACACCATTCTGGATAATGCGCTGCTGAATATCGCTTTTAACGCGTTCGCATGAATCAGGGGCTGCCAGGGCTGAGGAAGAGACGCCAGCCAGCATCAGGGCGGTAATCCAGGTTAACCTTTTCATATGTAGCTCCTTTGTCTGTATGTAGGTTAATTTTAGCAGATTTAGTGTAAATGACTGTATTTGCTAATATGATTGGGAATTATCTCCACGCAACGGTGAAAATGTGAAGAAACTTGCAGTGACAATCGCGTTGGCAGCTTTGCTGGCAGGCTGTGACAACAGCTCTGCACCGCTGTCCATCACCCCTGAAATGGCCAGCTTTTCGAATGAATTTGACTTCGATCCGCTGCGCGGGCCGGTGAAAGATTTTACCCAGACGCTGATCAATGAAAAAGGTGAAGTCAGCAAACGCGTCACGGGCACAGTCTCGACAGAAGGCTGTTTCGATACTCTCGAATTGCACGATCTGGAGGCCAATACCGGCATGGCCCTGGTTCTGGACGCCAACTTTTATCGCGATGCCGAAACGCAGCAGCAGAAGATCAAGCTGCAGGGCAAATGCCAGCTCGCCGAATTACCCGCTGCGGGCGTGAGCTGGGATACGGACGATCAGGGTTTTATCGTCCGTGCCCATGGCAAAGAGATGGAGGTGAAATACCGTTATGACGCGGATGGCTACCCGTTAGGCAAAACCACGGTGTCGGGCGATCAGCAGTTGTCCATAGCGGCGACCCCGTCGAAAGATAAACGTAAAAAGCTCGACTACTCCGCAGTAAGCCTGCTTAACGATAAACCCCTTGGCAGCGTGAAGCAGAGCTGTGAATACGATCGTCATCACAATCCGGTCAGCTGCGAACTGGTTATCCAGGATAAAAGCGTGAAGCCGGCCGTTGAACACCGCTATACGATCAAAAACAGTATTGATTACTACTAACAGAGGATGAAACCGCGCAGGTTACTGCGCGGTCGGTTTCAGCAGGGTACTGCCCGGTGCTTTATTTTGAGCCAGGTGCTGGTGCTGGAAAATGCACATGCGAATGGTGTTGCGGTATTCGCCGTTAATAAAGAACTCGTGAATCAGTTCACCTTCGACCATAAAGCCCAGTTTACGGTAGATATGAACGGCTTTTTCATTCTCTTTATCTACGATCAGGTAAAGCTTGTAGAGGTTGAGAACGTTAAAACCATAATCCATGGCCAGCCTGGCTGCACGAGAAGCCAGCCCTTTGCCCTGATATTCCGGGGAAATAATAATCTGGAATTCAGCGCGGCGATGGACATGGTTAATTTCCACCAGTTCTACCAGCCCGGCTTTTTCACCATCACACTCCACCACAAAACGGCGCTCGCTCTGATCGTGGATGTGCTTGTCGTAAAGATCGGACAGCTCAACAAACGCCTCGTAAGGCTCTTCAAACCAGTAACGCATGACGCTGGCGTTGTTATCGAGCTGATGCACGAAGCGGAGATCTTCACGCTCCAGCGGTCGTAATTTTACGGATAAAGTCGTCGGCATAATCATCCTTTCAGGCCGGGTTTATTACTGTGACAGAGTGCGCCCGGTGCGGCGGTCAAGACAACGCAGCGTGTTGGGTTCCCAGTAAGCGTTAACGTTCGCGCTTTGCTGACACTTATCGCGCGCATCAAAAGCGACGTCTTCTTTATCCCACTCTTTTTCGGCACGTTTGTTCACTTTCTGACGAAGGTTGCGGGTGTCATTCCACTGTTCTTTATCCATAGCGGCATTCTGGCGACTTTGCGCGCTGTCACCTGATTCAATGACCAGTTTGCTGGTTTCAGCAGAAACCGGCGCGGTGAACGCAAACGTGGTCAACGAAAGCATCGCCGCCAGACAGAAGCCTTTGCTTAATGTACTCATTGCATGTTCCTTATCGTGGTGCAGACAAACAGTTTATCTGAGGCAATTCTACACGCAATCTCGGGTATGATGTTTAAATCAATCCTCACCCAATGTTGAAAATGATCAAAACAACACTGCTTTTTTTTGTAACGGCATTATGCGAAATCCTCGGCTGTTTCTTACCCTGGCTATGGTTAAAAAAAGGCGCATCGGTAGGGCTGTTGATCCCCGCAGCGGCGGCGCTGGCACTTTTTGTGTGGCTGTTAACGCTTCATCCCGCCGCGAGCGGGCGCGTGTATGCCGCTTACGGTGGGGTCTATGTCTGCACGGCGCTACTCTGGCTGCGCGTGGTGGATGGGGTCAAACTCAGCCCTTATGACTGGGCAGGGGCGCTGATTGCCTTATGCGGTATGTTAATTATTGTTGCGGGCTGGGGGCGCGCCTAAGCGCCTTTGTTTTGTGATCCAGGGATGATTTTTTGATCATTATACTTGTATGGTAGTGGCTCAGTTGGTTAAATTTCTTACATCACAACGAACGATGTAAGGAAAAGGATTATGAAGATTGTCGGGGCTGAAGTGTTTGTTACCTGCCCGGGGCGCAATTTTGTCACCCTAAAAATCACCACCGACGAGGGTATCGTGGGCCTCGGGGATGCCACCTTAAATGGCCGCGAGTTATCCGTCGCCTCTTATCTGGAAGATCACCTGTGCCCGCAGTTGATTGGGCGCGATGCGCATCGTATCGAGGATATCTGGCAATTCTTTTATAAAGGCGCTTACTGGCGTCGCGGGCCGGTCACCATGTCGGCGCTTTCCGCCGTGGATATGGCGCTGTGGGATATCAAAGCGAAGGCCGCGGGTATGCCGCTTTATCAGCTTCTGGGTGGGGCCTCCCGTGAAGGGGTCATGGTGTATTGCCATACCACCGGCCATACCATTGACGATGTGCTGGAAGATTACGCCCGCCATAAAGAGATGGGTTTTAAAGCCATCCGCGTGCAGTGCGGCGTGCCGGGAATGAAAACCACCTACGGCATGTCGAAAGGAAAAGGGCTGGCGTATGAACCTGCCACCAAGGGCAACTGGCCTGAAGAGCAGTTATGGTCGACGGAGAAGTACCTCGATTTCACGCCAAAGCTTTTTGATGCCGTGCGCAATAAATTTGGTTTTGACGAACACCTTTTGCATGACATGCACCACCGCCTGACGCCAATAGAAGCGGCGCGCTTTGGTAAGAGCATCGAAGCGTACCGAATGTTCTGGATGGAAGATCCGACGCCCGCAGAGAATCAGGCCTGTTTCCGTCTTATTCGTCAACATACCGTCACTCCGATTGCCGTCGGCGAAGTCTTTAACAGTATCTGGGATTGCAAGCAGCTCATCGAAGAGCAACTTATCGATTATATCCGGACCACCATTACCCATGCGGGCGGTATTACCGGAATGCGGCGGATCGCCGACTTCGCCTCGTTATACCAGGTGCGCACCGGATCGCATGGCCCGTCGGATCTGTCGCCGATTTGCCACGCTGCCGCGCTGCACTTTGACCTGTGGGTGCCCAACTTTGGCGTGCAGGAATACATGGGCTATTCCGAGCAGATGCTTGAGGTCTTCCCCCATAGCTGGACCTTTGATAATGGCTATATGCATCCTGGCGATAAACCGGGCCTGGGTATTGAATTTGACGAAAAGCTGGCTGCGAAATATCCCTACGACCCGGCTTATTTACCGGTAGCTCGTCTGGAAGATGGCACCTTGTGGAACTGGTAAGACAGGAGCGAACAATGAAAAGCATAGTGATTCAACAGCCGAACGACCTGGTGATTGAAACGCGTCCTCTCCCGGAACCGGTGGCGGGGGATGTGCGGGTCCGTATTAAGCTCGCCGGGATTTGCGGCTCTGACAGCCACATTTACCGCGGCCACAATCCTTTTGCAAAATATCCGCGCGTTATCGGCCATGAGTTCTTTGGTGTCATCGATGCCGTGGGCGAGGGCGTGGACCAGGCCCGTCTGGGTCAGCGCGTCTCTGTCGATCCGGTGATCAGTTGCGGGACGTGTTATCCCTGCTCGGTGGGCAAGCCGAACGTCTGCACCTCGCTGGTGGTACTGGGCGTGCATCGCGACGGCGGGTTTAGTGAATATGCTGTGGTGCCCGCTAAAAATGCATGGCCTGTTCCCGATCAGATCCCCGATGAACATGCAGTGATGATCGAACCGTTCACCATTGCAGCAAACGTCACGGGCCACGCGCAGCCAACGGAACAGGATGTGGCGCTGATCTACGGTGCGGGGCCGATGGGGCTGGTGACGGTCCAGGCCTTGAAAGGCGTGTATAACGTGAAACAGGTCATCGTGGTCGACAGAATTCACGAGCGGCTGGCAATGGCGCAGCGCAGCGGTGCGGACTGGGTATTCAATAATCGCGATCGGCCCGTGGCGACGGCATTGGCAGAAAAGGGGATTAAACCCACGTTGATTATCGACGCGGCCTGCCATCCGTCAATATTGCAGGAAGCGGTTAGCCTGGCATCACCGGCAGCGCGCATCGTGCTGATGGGCTTCTCCAGCGAGCCGAGCCAGGTGGTTCAGCAGGGGATTACCGGCAAAGAGCTGTCCATCTTCTCTTCGCGCCTGAATGCCAATAAGTTCCCGGTCGTGATCGACTGGCTGCAAAAAAGTCTGATTGATCCCAACAAACTGATTACCCATCGCTTTGACTATCACCACGTAACAGACGCCATCGAACTGTTTGAGAAGGATCAGCGGCAGTGCTGCAAGGTCTTACTCACGTTCGCACAATAACAACTGACGCGGTTAAGAGCCTGCAACGACAGGCTCTGAGTGGTACGCATCTTACCTTTTAGAGATAGCCATTATGACGCAAGTACAACCTCAAAGAACGACGACCGATCTGGTGAAAGCCGCCGTTTCCGGCTGGCTTGGTACCGCACTGGAGTTTATGGATTTCCAGCTCTATTCGCTGGGTGCGGCGCTGGTGTTCCATGAAATCTTCTTCCCCGAACAGTCCGCCGCGATGGCCTTGATCCTGGCAATGGGAACCTACGGCGCTGGATACATCGCCCGCATCGTGGGGGCCTTTATTTTTGGCCGAATGGGTGACCGCATTGGCCGTAAGAAAGTGCTGTTTATTACCATTACTATGATGGGGATCTGTACAACGCTCATCGGGGTCTTACCCACTTACGCGCAGATCGGCATTTTTGCACCGGTACTGCTGGTCACGCTGCGTATCATCCAGGGGCTGGGCGCAGGGGCAGAGATCTCTGGCGCAGGCACCATGCTGGCGGAATACGCGCCAAAGGGCAAACGCGGCATTATCTCCTCGCTGGTGGCGATGGGCACCAACTGCGGTACTCTGAGCGCCACGGCGATCTGGGCGGTAATGTTCTTTGCGCTGGACCGCGAAGAGCTGGTTGCCTGGGGATGGCGCATTCCTTTCCTCGCCAGTGTAGTGGTCATGATATTTGCCATCTGGCTGCGTATGAACCTGAAAGAAAGCCCCGTCTTTGAGAAGGTGAACGATACGCAAACCGATGCGGTAGCTGACGCGCAGGAAACCTCTTTGGGGGCAATGTTCAAAAGCAAATCCTTCTGGCTCGCCACCGGGCTGCGTTTTGGTCAGGCAGGCAACTCAGGGCTGATTCAGACCTTCCTCGCCGGTTATCTGGTGCAAACGCTGCTGTTTGATAAAAGCATTCCGACCGACGCGTTGATGATCAGTTCCATTCTCGGGTTTATCTCGATTCCGCTACTGGGGTGGTTGTCCGATAAGGTGGGGCGCCGTGTGCCGTACATTATCCTTAATATTTCCGCCATTATTCTGGCCTGGCCGATGTTGTCGATTATCGTCGATAAAAGCTACAGCCCAGGGGTCATCATGATGTCGATCATTGTGATACACAACTTCGCGGTACTGGGCCTGTTCGCGCTGGAAAACATCACGATGGCCGAGATGTTTGGTTCACGTAATCGCTTTACGAGAATGGCGATTTCTAAAGAGGCCGGTGGGCTGGTTGCGGTGGGGTTTGGCCCGGTGCTGGCGGGGATTTTCTGCAATATGACCGGTTCCTGGTGGCCGATTGTGGCGATGCTGGTCGTTTATTCACTGATCGGTCTCCTCGCAGCGATTTTGATGCCCGAAGTGCGCGATCGCGACCTGAGCCTCGCGGAGGACGCTGCGGAGGCACCCGGCAAGGAGTCGATGACGTACGGTGCGTTGAACACGCATCGATAGGATTTTGGTTTACAACATTAGATACTTGTCACACAGCTTTGAATTCATGTCACACCACATGAACAAAAGTTAATGTAAATCAATATCTGAACGTTGAGTATGAGTATGGTTAATGGCAGTTATTTTTTTACCTCAACTGCCATTCTAGTTGGTTTAGTCAGCAGGCGCTGCCGTCCGTCAGGGCGGCAGTGAATCACAGCATTTACCTAACGAGTCACAATCATGGAAAACCGGTTATTACAGGCGAAAGCCACGCTTCCTCAGTACGATCGCAACACCCTGAAAGCGCGAATGGTCCATCTTGGCTTTGGCGCCTTCCATCGGGCACATCAGGCGGTCTATTCCGATATTCTGGCGGCGGAACACGGTAGCGACTGGGGTTACTGCGAAGTTAACCTGATTGGCGGCGAGCAACAGATCGCCGATCTTAAGGCACAAGATAATCTCTACTCCGTGGCGGAGATGTCTGCCGATGCCTGGACCGCCCGCGTGGTAGGGGTGGTGAAAAACGCGCTGCATGCGCAGGTTGATGGTCTGGAAACGGTGCTCTCAGCACTGTGCGAGCCGCAGGTAGCGATTGTTTCCCTGACCATTACCGAAAAAGGCTATTGCCATGCGCCGGCGACCGGGCAGCTTATGCTCGATCATCCGCTGATTGCCGCCGATCTGCAAAACCCGCATCAGCCGAAATCCGCTCCGGGTGTGGTGGTTGAAGCGTTGGCCCGCCGCAAAGCTGCAGGTCTGCCCGCCTTTAGCGTTATGTCCTGTGACAACATGCCGGAAAACGGTCATGTGATGCGCAACGTAACGCGCGCGTATGCCGCCGCTGTAGACCGTGAGCTGGCCGAGTGGATTGATGCTCACGTTACCTTCCCGTCCACCATGGTCGATCGTATTGTTCCCGCCGTAACGCCTGATACGCTGGACAAAATTGAACGTATTACCGGCGTTCGCGATCCGGCGGGCGTGGCGTGCGAGCCGTTCCGCCAGTGGGTCATTGAAGATCATTTTGTCGCCGGTCGCCCCGAATGGGAAAAAGCAGGCGCAGAGCTGGTAAAAGATGTCGTGCCCTTTGAAGAGATGAAGCTGCGTATGCTCAACGGGAGCCACTCTTTCCTGGCCTACCTGGGCTATCTGGCAGGCTATGCCCACATTAACGACTGTATGGAAGATGAAAACTACCGTCATGCCGCACATGCTCTGATGCTGGATGAACAGGCTCCGACGCTGAAGGTAAAAGGGGTGAATCTTGCCGGTTATGCTGACCAGCTGATCGCGCGCTATAGCAACCCTGCGTTGCAGCACCGGACCTGGCAAATTGCCATGGATGGCAGTCAAAAACTCCCGCAGCGTATGCTGGATTCCGTGCGCTGGCATCGTGTCCATCAAAAAGCCTTCCCGCTGCTGGCCCTGGGGATTGCCGGATGGATGCGCTATGTTGGCGGCGTCGATGAGCGCGGCAACCCGATTGAGGTCTGCGATCCTTTACTGTCCGTGATTCAGAACGCAGTTAAAGGCAGTGAGGAAGGGGCACAACGCGTCACAGCACTGCTGCAAATTCAGGCCATTTTTGGCGAAGAGTTGCCGCAGGATGCCGTTTTTGTTGAGGCGGTGATGAAAGCCTATCAGACATTAGTGGAGAAGGGAGCGAAAGCGACCGTGGCACAGTATATGGCGCAACGGTAATACCGTCGATGCCGCCGGAAACGGCGGCATCACGTTGCATGCTTAGTGCATGCCGAGGCGAATCAGTTCAATCGGTTCAAATTTCCCTTCACACCCTTCCACTTCTACCGTTTTGCTGCGACGGATCTGCGCGGCATCCAGCCCTTCGCTATGAATGGCTTTAATCACGCCGGTGTGTCCGGTGCCATTAATCATCACGCGGCTGCCGGTAGTAATCGCATTTCGGTTACGGTCATAGGTCATCATGGTTATATCTCCTCTCAAGCTTACCCGTTACGGCTAAATACAGGTGCTGCCGTCTACGGGAAACTATAAATACGCCTTTTACGTTTTTCATTTTTTGTTTTTGATCAAACTCACACTTTTTTCTTCTTTCAGGGGCGTATTGACCTGGGTTGACAAACCAGACAATTATTTGCGTTTGCTGATAATGACACTGTGTAACCGTTTAGGCTTCGTTTCATTAATACATGTCACTCTGAATCCAGACAAACGACGTGGATATCGTTAAAAGGAGTAGGGCTTATGTATAAGAAGATATTGATGCCTGTTGATGTGTTCGAAATGGATTTGAGCGACAAAGCAGTGCGCCACGCAGAGTTTCTGGCGAAGGCCGACAACGCAACCATTACGCTGTTTAACATCCTTCCCAACAGCAGCCGTTCCTTGCTGCGCGGCTTTAACGCAGATATTAAAAAGTTTGAAGCCTTTATGGTGGAAGAGTCAGAAAAGAAAATGAATAACCTGAAGCGGTTATTCGACCTCCCACCGGAGAAGATCGACACCCTGGTTCATTTTGGCAACGTGCGCGATGAAATTATCGCCATGAGTGATAAAGGGGAATATGACGTTATTGTCATTGGTTCGAAAACGCCAGGATTATCAACGCACCTGTTAGGGTCCAATGCCGAGTCGGTATTACGCTACGCCAAAATTCCGGTGCTGGTAGTTCGTTGAAATAAAAGCCGCATCCCGGTAATTAAGCGGGATGCGGTAAGTTTTACTCTTCGGAAAACCACTCGCTGTTTTCCTGACGAATTAACTGCACAGATTCGCCAATCTCCTGTAAATGCAGCGTCATCGCTTTTTCTACCGCGTCGCCATCGCGTTTTTCCAGCGCGGCGAAAATATCATGATGCTGGCGCAGCAGCATATCCGGCGGTGAAACGTGATCAAGGCTCATATACCGAACGCGGTCAATTGTCGCTTTAATATTTTCGATGGTATCCCATGCCAGTTGGCAATCGGCGATCAGCGCCAGTTTCTGATGAAACTCATCGTCCAGCTGGAAAAAGTCATTGAGCTGCTTGCGTTCAATCGCAATACGTTGCTGATGAAGGTTCTGCTCCAGCAAATAACACTGATGATCGTCCACCAGCGAGGCGGCACGCCTGACGACGGCGCATTCGATGGCCTGGCGGACGAAACAGCCGTTTCGCACCTGTGACAGGGAAATTTTATTGACGTAGCTGCCGCGCTGCGGGCGGATCTGAATCAAGCCATTTTCAGCCAGTTTAATAAACGCTTCGCGCACTGGCTGACGTGAAACGTCAAAACGCACCGACACCTCTTTTTCCGAAAGCGGCGTTCCAGGTGGGATCAGGCAATGCACAATATCCCGGCGCAATATACGGTAGATTTGTTGATTAACGGGCTGGGTGGGATTCAGTTGCGATTCAACGGCCATGGCATGTGATGTCTCAGAGAGTTAACCCTTGAATACTACCATTCTTTTGCCTGGCATCCCATACCCGACCCGCAGGCCGGGCAGGAGATATCAGCCGCGATGCACGCTTAAGCCTGCAAAACTCTGGCTGACTGGCATGATTTCGAGGGAGTTAATGTTAACGTGCTTAGGCAGGGTCGCTACCCACCACACCGCCTCGGTTACATCTTCCGGGGTCAGGGCTTCGGTGTTTTCGTACGTTTTACCCGCCTTCGCATCATCCCCTTTAAAGCGGACGTTTGAGAATTCGGTTCCGCCGACCAGACCCGGCTCGATATCGGTGACGCGAATCGCGGTGCCGTGAAGATCGGTACGCAGATTCAGACTGAACTGACGGACAAAAGCTTTGGTTGCGCCATAGACGTTGCCGCCCGCGTAAGGCCAGCTGCCCGCTGTCGAGCCAATGTTAATCACATGACCCCGGTTGCGCTCAACCATACCCGGCAACACGGCGCGGGTCATATACACCAGGCCTTTGTTGTTGGTGTCGATCATGTTTTCCCAGTCTTCTACGCTGGCTTTATGCGCAGGCTCCAGGCCTAACGCCAGACCGGCATTGTTGACCAGCACGTCGATCGCTTTCCATTCAGCGGGCAGGTTTGCCATCATCTCTTCGATGGCGGCGCGATTACGCACGTCAAGCTGTGCGGTCAGAATGCTATCGCCCAGCTCGTCTTTCAGCTCCTGCAAACGCTCCTGACGACGGCCGGTGGCAATCACTTTGTGCCCGTTGGCGACGAAGCGACGCGTGATGCTTTCACCAAAACCCGCCGTTGCCCCAGTCACTAATATAATCATCTCACTGTTCCTCAACGCTTTTTGTGTTGTACTACCATAGCACGCACTGGCGCACCGCGTTAAGGCAACTTTTGTTACGCCCTGCACGCCAGTTATTGCAGCCTGTTGCGTGCTGGCCTACTCTGGGGGAATGACCCGTTCTCAGGAGTAAAAAATGTCGGTTTCTAACCCTTTTTTTGAAGTCAGTTATTTGCCTTATCAGGCCCCTCGTTTTGATGTTATTGAAGACGCGCATTATCGTCCGGCATTTGACGAAGCCCTGCGCCAGAAGCGGGCCGATATCGCAGCCATTATTGCTGACACCGCCGCCCCTGATTTTACGAATACCGTTCTTGCCCTGGAGAAAAGCGGGGCGATGCTGTCGCGCGTGAGCAGCGTCTTCTTTGCGATGACCTCTGCGCATACCAACGATTATCTCCAGGAGCTGGATGAAGCGTTCTCCACGGAACTTGCTGCTCTGGCCAATGAAATCTGGCTGAACGAAACACTTTTTGCCCGCGTCGAACGCGTTCGTGAGAACCCGGCGGCCCTTGATGATGAATCCCGACGCCTGGTTGAGGAGATGTATCAGCGCTTTGTTCTGGCGGGCGCACAACTCCCGCAAGAACAAAAAACTGAACTGAAGGCGCTTAACACCGAGTCGGCCTCATTGACCAGTCAGTTTAATCAGCGACTGCTTGCCGCCGATAAAGCGGGCGGGCTGGTGGTGGATTACCGTCATCAGCTTGAGGGAATGAGTGCAGAAGAGATTGCCACTGCCGCGCAGGCGGCGGCCGAGAAAGGCTTAACCGATCGCTGGTTTATTCCTTTGCTTAATACGACACAGCAACCGGCGCTTGCCGTGCTTCAGGATCGCCAGACGCGTGAAAATCTCTTCAGGGCAGGCTGGAACCGCACGCAAAAAGGCGATGAAAACGACACGCGCAAGCTGGTGTTGCGACTTGCAGCGCTTCGCGCCCGCCAGGCACAACTGCTGGGTTTTGACAGCTACGCCAGCTGGAGCATAGCCGATCAAATGGCGAAAACGCCTCAGGCCGCGCTGGACTTTATGCGCGGTATTGTCCCGGCGGCACGCAGGCGAGCAGAAAGCGAGCAGGCAGATATTCAGACGGTTATCGACAACGAGCAGGGTGGATTTAAGGCCGAAGCATGGGACTGGGCCTACTACGCCGAGCGTGTCCGTCTGGGAAAATATGCGCTGGACGAGTCACAGATCAAACCCTATTTTGCGCTGAACACAACCCTTGAGAAGGGCGTATTCTGGGCGGCCAGTCAGCTGTTTGGCCTCCGTTTTGTCGAACGGTTCGATATCCCGGTTTATCACCCCGATGTGCGCGTCTGGGAAATTTTTGATGAAAACGGGGAAGGGATGGCGCTGTTCTACGGCGATTTCTTTGCCCGGGATTCAAAAGGCGGCGGTGCGTGGATGGGCAATTTTGTCGAACAGTCGCATGAGTTTGCATCACGCCCGGTGATCTACAACGTCTGCAATTACCAGAAACCCGCCAGTGGCCAGACGGCCTTGCTGTCATGGGATGATGTGATCACGTTGTTCCATGAATTTGGTCATACCCTGCACGGACTCTTTGCCAACCAGCGTTTTGCAACGCTTTCCGGTACCAATACCCCGCGTGATTTTGTTGAATTTCCTTCGCAAATCAACGAACACTGGGCCAGTCATCCGCAGGTCTTCGCACATTATGCGCGACATTACCAGACCGGCGAGCCCATGCCGGACGCGCTGCGCGAAAAAATGCTCGCCGCTACGCAGTTTAATAAAGGGTACGACATGACAGAGCTGCTCAGCGCAGCCCTTCTCGACATGAACTGGCACGGGATTTCAGCTCAGACCAGTGTGACCAGCGTCGAGACGTTTGAGTCTGAGGCTCTTAAAAAAGAGGGGCTGGATCTGTCTGCCGTCCCGCCACGCTATCGCAGCAGCTATTTCGCCCATATCTTCGGCGGCGGCTATGCGGCGGGGTATTACGCTTATCTGTGGACGCAAATGCTGGCGGACGATGGCTATCAGTGGTTTGTCGAACAGGGCGGATTAACTCGTGAGAACGGGCAAAAATTCCGCGAGGCGATTTTGTCGCGCGGGAACAGCACTGATTTAGCTGAACTTTATCGTAACTGGCGTGGACACGATCCGCAGATTGAACCGATGCTGGAGAATCGGGGATTGAGCGAGTAGAGCTATGCTTGCCAAAAAACAGAACCGGGCGTGATGCCCGGTTTTTTAATGGACTTTTTCTTCCCCAAAACGCCCCCAAAAATGAATCCTGCGAAATTGGCAGGGGGAGACGGCTCCACTTTTCACGTCGCTCTCTCAGAAATGCCTATGGCATGTTAGACAAAACATTTCAGCAGGTGAAAAATCAGCGTATTCAGGCCTGCGAATGACGACTACCCTTCAAGCCACATATCCGCTTCTTCAAACATTTCCTGAACCACTCTGCTGATCTGCTCTTTCTCATGTTTACTGGCGTCGGTGTTAATCGCAGGGAGCGTCATCATCGGCTTAACCCGAACCTCTGCGTCGGCAAAGATACGATGTACTCTTTTAGTCAACTCGCGATGAATGATCTCTTTGGCGCCGGGCAAACCCTCAAAATTCCTTTTGTCATAAACGAGTTCCACAAACATGCTTTACTGCCTCTTAACTGGGGGGATGACAGTGTACCTGTATGCATAAACAGTATCAATGCGCATGAGTTTAATCTGCCTCTGAATGGAGGCAGGCAGCGTTGCTCCCTCTCCAGGAGAGGGAGCAATTTTAAGGGGGATTTTACTTCGTCGCTTCCTCAATAAGTGTGGCGACGTCCTGCGGATGAGACACCATCACAACATGGGATGCGCCCTTGATGACGACGGTGTGTTTTGATCCCGCGCGTTCAGCCATGAATCGCAAACCCTGGGCGGGGATATTTTTGTCGCCGTCACCGTAAATGAAGTAAGAGGGCAGTTTTTTCCAGGCAGGCGCACCTGACTTTTCAGTTAAAGCCGCTTCGGTAATCGGTCTTTGCCCTGCGGCCATCAGCGCCGCCTCGTCCGCTGAAACGTCATGTGCGAATTGCTGGTGGAACTTCGCCTGGTCGATAGAGAGATCGACGCTACCATCAGCCAGCTTCACCGGTGCGGCGAGCGCCTGACCAAGCGTGCCGCCAGGGAATTTTCCCGCCAGATCAGCCGCCGCTTCACCGGCATCCGGCGCAAATGCGGCGACATACACCAGCGATTTCACATTGTTTGTATCACGCGCCGCGTTCGTAATGACCTGGCCACCATAGGAATGCCCGACAAGGACGACCGGCCCCTTAATATTGTTCACCACGGAAGAGACGTAAGCCGCATCAGTCGAAACACTGCGCAGCGGATTCGCCGCAGCGACGACGTTATACCCGTCCTTTTGCAGGATTTGGGTAACGCCATTCCAGCTAGAAGAGTCGGCAAAGGCACCATGAACCAGGACAACGGTCGGCTTAGCGGTTTCTGCGATAGCACTGGCAGACAGCAAAACGGTGGCAACGGCAAGGGAGGCAGCAAATTTGGACATGATCGTTCCTCTTTTCAATTCAGTTTAAAGGCTATGCGTATGATGGTTGCGGCCTGTCTGGAACAGGCCACCTTGTTAGCTGCGAATAAAAGCCAGGACGTCAGCGTTAAAGCGATCGGCTTCTGTCTCCGCCAGTCCATGTGAACCGCCGGCATATATCGTCAGCGTCGCGTTCGGGACGATCTCAGCGGCGCGGTGTGCGGATGCCTTAATGGGGACAATCTGGTCGTCGTCGCCATGAATAATCAGGGTAGGGCGATCAATCTGCTGCAGGTCGTGTGTGTAATCGACTTCAGAGAACTCATGGATGCAGTCATATTGCCCCTTAATACCGCCCTGCAGGCCGATTCTGCGGAAGTTTTCCCGCAACCCATCATTGGTGGGGACATGGTCACGGTTGAAGCCATAGAACGGAACCGTCAGGTCGAAGTAAAACTGTGAGCGGTTTTTGGCCGTGCCTTCGCGGATAGCATCAAACACCTCCATCGGGGTGCCGTCAGGATTGGCATCCGTCCGGAGCATCAGAGGAGGGACAGCGCCGACCAGAACGACTTTAGCCACATGTGAGGTACCATGACGACCGATATAATGTGCAACTTCGCCGCCACCTGTTGAATGACCCACTAAAATCAAATCCTTCAGATCCAGCGCCTCAATCAGCTCAGCGAGATCGTCCGCATACTGATCCATATTGTTGCCGTGGAAAGTCTGGTCCGAACGCCCGTGGCTGCGACGGTCGTGTGCGATGACCCGGAAACCCTTCTTGCTGAAAAACAGCATCTGTTGATCCCAGGCATCAGACGATAACGGCCATCCATGAGCGAAGAGGATAGGCTGACCTGAACCCCAGTCTTTGTAGAAAATGCCTGTTCCGTCTGTGGTGGTGAAAGTTGTCATTTCGTTCTCCTGTCATGTGTTGTGTTATTAGTTTGTGTGCGACTTATTTGTGTGCAAATGAATATGGCAGCCCTTTTTGCCTTTGTCAATCGCTTGCAATTAAATCGTATGCAAATTATTTTAGGGGGACTGGAGGACATATGACTAAACACACTACTTCCGAGGATTCCCTGCCTGATGTGCACGGTATGCTCTGTTTCTCTCTTTACTCAGCGGGACATGCTTTTACCCAGCTCTATCGTCCCATGCTCGATAAACTTGGCCTGACCTATCCCCAGTATCTGGTGATGGTCACCTTGTGGAATCAGGATGGGCGAACAGTGAAGGAACTGAGTGGAATTCTTTTTCTTGAGTCCAGCACGCTGACCCCTTTACTGAAGCGGCTGGAGACTGCGGGATTTATCACCCGGACACGCAATCCGAAAGATGAACGCGAAGTGCTTATCCACCTTACAGAGAAGGGGGAGGCGCTAAGAAGCGAGGCCAGTACGATAACGAGCTGTATTGTCGATACGCTGGGAATGGACGCGGACATCATTGCTGACATCAAAGCCTCAGTCGATAAGATTCGTGACAAGATCCACAGTGCGGAAAAACCGAAAAGCAATACCTCTTCCTGATGGAAGTTTTTGAGTGCCTGGCGCGACTACGCCAGGCTATATGGCGTTTCGTCAGCTACGTCATTCTTGTTGGGAAAATGGGGGGAGAGCGTCCGTTTTGTGCTCATAGCGAACCTAACAGCCTTGCTTTAGGTCAGCTCCGTGCCAATAACTGACCTTGCTAATCTAAATGCTGTTTAAATTGTTGGTGGGTTCTCAAGCGAATGACGGGGGAGGTGATCTTCAACAAGCGAGCCGTTAACTCCCATCTCCCAAACCATTCCTCACCGGATTCTGTTGCTGATATAGTGCAAGTTTTGGCGAGGATGATTTTATGTCTTTAACTGCCCTTATGGCTTTTGCCCTGATTATGTCTGCCGGTATCGTCACTCCCGGTCCGACCGTTCTGCTTGCTCTCAATAATGCGGCCCACTTTGGTATCAGACGGGCGATATGGGGGATTATTGGCGCAGTAGCAGCGGATATCCTTCTGGTAGCGCTGGTCGGTTTAGGACTTGGCGTTGTTCTGGCTGCTTCAGAAACCCTTTTTGTCACCCTGAAGTGGATTGGGGCTGCGTGGCTTGCTTTTATCGGCTTGCGGATGTTGCTTTCTTCGAACACTTCTTTGCCTGGTGGCATGGAGGAAACGATTCCGGCGCGTCGTTCACTTTTTCTCAAAAGCTTCTTTGTCGCCATGAGCAATCCTAAATATTATATCTTCATGACCGCATTGCTCCCTCAGTTCGTCAGTACGGCGCAACCAGCCTTGCTCCCATAAGCTATTAACTCTGTGAATACACAACAAGGATCATCGCTGATGAAGAGGAAATGGCCTCATGTGGAAGACCTGGAAGTTTTTCTGGCGGTGGTACGCCATAACAGTTTTACAGATGCAGCAGTGGAACTCGGTTTTTCAAATGCCTGGGTGACCAAACGGATTGCCGCACTTGAGCAAACATTGAATACCAAGCTGCTGCACCGTAACACCCGAGAAATGCGCCTGACAGCCGCGGGGGAAGTTGCCCTCATTCAGGCCGAAGAGATCATCAGAAAAAATAATGTGGCAATGGATTTAATCGTCAATACCAGAAAAGATATTAAGGGCAATCTTCATATTTCTAGTTCATTTGGTTTTGGCAAAAATCATCTTACTACACCACTGTCCACGTTTTCGAAATTAAACCCGGAGTTAAAGATAAAACTCACTTTAACAGATACAAAACTGGATTTGATTAAAGAAAATATTGATTTAGAAATTATGGTCGGGGAGGAGGTTCACGAACGCTACTATGCAAAAAAAATCGCCGATAACAGGCGCATTCTTTGCGCATCGCCGGGTTACCTGAATCAACAGAATTTACCTGAGTCACCGTCAGATTTAACCCGCCATAAATGCCTTTTTTTACAGGAAAAAGGGTTAACCTTCGGCCTTTGGCATCTTACCGATGGTCAAAAGCAAGAGACGGTACGGGTGGAAGGCAATCTGTCATCAAATAATGGTGAAGTGATTCTGCACTGGGCACTTGACGATCATGGTATTGCGCTCAGAAGCGAATGGGATGCAAAGCGTTATATTGAATCTGGCGATCTGATTCAAGTTTTACCTGATTATTATGAAAAAGCTTCGGTGTGGGCGTTGTACCCGAACAAACTGGAAGAATCGATTAAAACCCAAAAGTGTATTACTTTTCTCGAAAGCTATTTTCGTGACATCTTTTTCTGACAGCCGCCCCTTTTAACGGGGCGGCAAAAATATCAGGCAAAAAAGGCCAGCAGCATTGTTGCAAGGATAACGGTAGAAGCGCCACCAATACGGGTAGATATTTGCGCGAAAGGCATGAGCCCCATACGGTCGCAGGCAGAGAGAATGGCAACGTCACCCGTCCCACCGAGTCCGCTATGACAAACGGTCACGATAGAGGCTTCAACAGGATACATGTTCAGGAATCGGGCCAGGAAAAAGCTCACCAGGGCCATTGAAAGCACCACTGAGGCACAAACCGTCACATACGCAAGAGAAAACACCGATACCACGCTTTCAAGCGGGACATACAGCATACCGAGACCAATCATCGTCGGCCAAATCAGCGAAGTGGAAATCAGCTTGTAGCAAGACTTCGCGCCCACCTCCATTTTGCCGGGAATAACACCTGCGTATTTACAAATAACGGCCATGACAATCATCAGTACCGGACCAGGAATATGCACAATCCTCTCCAGCAGGCCCCCAAAAATGAAGAAGCAACAAATCATCAATAATCCGGCCCCCATCAGGGAATAATCGGTTTTACCATTACCATCTTCAGTGATGTTATTGAATATTGCGTTATCTTCAGCTGTTCGGATCAGCATGCCGTTGCCACTGAGTTCGTGTTTCATCTTCCCCAGCTTAGAGAGGAAACCCGCGCATACGATAGCAAAAATGTTCCCGATGACAGCAGCAGGGACCAGCTGTGCAACATAGATATCCGGGGTGGTACCAAGGATAGAGGAGTAAGCGAGAGACAGCGGTAAAATTCCTTCCCCAATGCCGCCACCAATAATAGGAACGATGATAAAGAAAAATGTATGATAAAAAGTGTAACCCACCGCTTTTCCGACCAACAGACCGACGCCTACCGCGGTGATGGTTCCTACTACTAACGGAAAGAACATTCTGATCATCCCCTGAACCAGAATGATGCGGTTCATGCCAAGGATACTGCCGACAACCAGTGTAGCGATAACAAAGTACAGGAAATTGGCATCCTTCATTAATACATGAACGGAATCCAGTACGTTCTGAGGGATGACATGATAAAATACTAAAATAGAGGGGATCATAAGGCAAAATATCGCGGGCCCTCCGATATCCTTAATCACCGGGATGTTTTTACCAATTGTGGATAAAATAAATCCTAAAGACATGATCATCGCCAGTCCGCCAATCATGTTTTTGGGTAACGTACCAAACCATGCTGCTGCACCGATAACAATACACATAATCCCAAAAAACCAGACAGGTACTGAACAAATTTCTTTCCCCGAAAGAGCGCTCAGCGAACGCGTCTCAGACAGTTTTTTACTTTGTTGTAGGGTATTACTTTCAACGTGATTCATAAGTCCGCCTTAATTGTAATAGGGTGCATGACTTCCTTAAGAGGTGAAGATGATTTAATATTGTTTTTATTATGCCGTGACAGATTCTTTGATATGATTTTTTAAGCGTCCCAGGCCTTCTATTTCCACTTCAATACAATCACCCTCTTTCAGAAAAAGTGGTGGCGTTCTTTTTTTGCCTACTCCGCCTGGAGATCCAGTAATAATTACATCACCGGCACTTAATGAGGTAAAGGTACTGATATAAGAAATTAGATAAGGAATTTTGTGTATCATATTTTTGGTATTATCACACTGTACCTCCTGTGAGTTCAAAAATGTCCGGATTTGTAAGTTATGTGGATCAGGAATTTCGTCACTGCAGGTTAGGTACGGACCAAACGCGCCTGTGCGTGGCCAGTTTTTACCGGCGGTATACCAGGAGTGTTGCCAGTCACGTGCTGAGCCATCCATATAACAGCTATAACCTGCAACGTATTTCAGCGCGTCATGTTCGCTAACATGTGAGCATTTTTTACCGATAATTACCGCCAGCTCTCCCTCGTAATCAAACTCCCGGGATTCAGCCGGTTTATTGACGAAGCTAAGATGGCCAGTTTGGGAGTCGGCAAAGCGTACAAACAGCGTAGGCTCCGGATTCAGCTCATTGAATTCGACGCGTTTTTCACTGTAATTCATCCCTACACAAATAATTTTGTTGGGGTTATCAATTACTGGAATAAACTCCACTTCCTCAATCGAATAATCAGCGGATAAGCTCGCGATCGCACCCAGACTAGCAACATTTTCATGCTCCAGAAAGTCTTTTAATGATGAATAGCGATTACCATAAATCGCACTGGCATCAATAATTCCTTTATCATTTAAGATGCCGAACTTATTTTTACCATTAATTTTAAAGTTGACAATTTTCATGGTGTTTATTCCTGTTAATTCTGACCGGTTCTGTGCCATGGATTACGGTCAAAGTATTGCGTTTCGAATTGCTTAATTTCATGGGTAAAGGATAAAGTAAAACCAATAGCATCCATTCCTTGTAATAGCATGTCCTTTTTAATTTGATCTACATGGAATGAATAAACCTGTTCAACGGTAGTAAGTTTCTGCTGTGCAAGATTTACTTGCAGTGAGTTGGTATCGCGATTCTGAATACATCCGGCGATTTGCTGCAAATCTGTTTCATTAAGGCAAATAGTTAATATTCCATTTCTCAGACAGTTGTCATTGAAAATCCCAGCAAATGAAGTACCTATTAAGGCTTTAATACCTAATTGTTTCAAACCCCATACTGCATGTTCCCGACTGGAACCACAGCCGAAATTAGGCCCGACAACCAAAAACGTTGCTCCCTGCCACCCTGGCTGATTTAAAATGAAATCGCTGTTAAGGCCGCCGTCTTTATTAAAGCGAAGGTCAAAGAACAATCCTTTATCAAGACCGCTGCGGTCGATGCCTTTAAGAAACTGCTTCGGCATAATCACATCAGTATCAATATTTGCTGCCATCATGGGGGCAGCAATACCAGTTACACAATTAAATGCTTCCATTATTAAGCCTCGGTGAAATATCTGACATCGGTTAAGTGACCTGCGACGGCTGCGGCAGCCACCATCGCCGGGCTCATTAAATGGGTGCGCGAACCCGCGCCCTGACGGCCTGCAAAATTACGATTCGTACTTGAGGCACAACGATCGCCTGGCGACAGAACGTCTTCATTCATGGCCAGACACATTGAGCAGCCGGATTGCCGCCATTCAAAACCCGCATCGATAAAGATTTTCGCCAGGCCTTCCTGTTCTGCCCGCTCACGCACTTGGGTGGAGCCAGGCACAATCATTCCCCTTACATGTGGGGCTATTTTTTTACCTGCCAGCACCTTCGCCACTTCACGTAAATCCTCAATGCGGCTATTGGTACAGGAACCGATGAAGGCATGAGAGATACGGATTTCAGTAAACGGTGTTCCGGGTTTCAGTTCCATATACTTCAGCGCTGTAAGGTAATCGTGTCTTTTTTGCACGTCAGAAATACTTTGCGGGTCGGGAATGACCTCATTGATAGGGCCAGCCTGATCGGGGCTGATCCCCCAGGTAATAAAAGGTTCGAGCTGGCCACAGTCGATATACACTTCTTTATCGAATCTCGCGTCGGTATCGGTTTTAAGCGTCCGCCAGCTCTCTACTGCCCGGTCCCACATCTCTTCTTTCGGTGCCCGCGGTGTGTCTTTCAGGTAAGCAAAAACCTTTTCATCTGGAGCCATAATTGCGCCGCGCGCACCCGCTTCTACCGCCATGTTGCAGATAGTCATGCGCGCCTCGACGCTAAGACTATCAATAACGCCTCCGCAGAACTCAATAGCATAACCCGTGGCACCATCTGCGCCGATACGGGCTATCAGGGCCATAATAACGTCTTTGGAGGTCACGCCTGCGCAGAGCTCTCCTTCCAGTGTGACGCGCATATTGCGTAGTTTTTTATAAACCAGCGTTTGAGTGGCCAGAAAATGCTCGATTTCCGATGTGCCGATACCAAAGCCGAAAGCACCGAGAGCGCCATAGGTGGTGGTATGGCTATCTCCGGCAGCGATAACCATGCCAGGCATCGCTAATCCTTGCTCATGAGCCACAACATGCTCAATACCCTGACGCTTATCCATCACATCGAACAATTCGATATTAAAGTGCTGGCTGTTTTCGGTGAAATATTTCACCTGAATTGCACCACCGGAATCGGTCATTTCTGGATCACGTTTCGGCCGGGTCGGGTTGACATGATCAACGTTGAGCAAAATAGATTGCGGATTCCAGACTTTTCGCTTTTGCTCACGTAAACCACTGAATGCCTGAGGGCTGGTATATTCATTCAGAATGGAACGGTCGATATACAACAACACGTTACCTTCGTCATCGAGTTTTCTTACAGTATGTGAGTCAATATGTTTGTCATACAGTGTTTTTGCTATTTTCATCGTCATCATGAGGTACTCACGGTTTTGGTTTTTTTCATTATAATTTCCATGGGTAATGTGTATAGCCATACAGAGATAATTAAAAGTAAAAACTTTTTTTCCAAATCGTCAAAACTGATATTTAATCATAATATACAATATCTTAAATGTGTCTTTTGGGGTGTTTTCTCCATTTTTAATTCCTGATTTCAGATGCTATAGTGCTTTGTCAGGAACGATATCACGATGAATAACTATTCAATGTTAATATTATTTATAGAGTGTTTTTGTATAGGCGGTGGGCTGGGTTTTTTAGGTGGGTTGTTAGGCATAGGTGGTGGGATTATTGCCATACCGATACTAACCTGGTTATTTCAAATGGATCAGCAACTCGCCCAGGGGACAGTATTAATTATGATCATCCCGAATCTTGTCATGAGTGTTATCCATTATCGCCGAAGAAACGACATAAGATTAAAGAAAATTATTCCAGTGTGTATTCTGTCCAGCATATTTTCTGCTATTTCATCGACACTTGCGATCCATCTTGACGCGAAAACTTTAAATTTGTTTTTCTGCGCTTTCATTTTGCTGCTTGCATTTTATTATTTGTACGGTGTTTTGAAGCGGGGGGCATCCCGTAACTATACCTTGTCAGAATCCTGGCTCCCTGTGACAGGCGCGGTGTGCGGATTGATGTCTGGCCTTTTTACCGTGGGCGGGGGTATGGTTATCGTTCCGCTGCTGGTCGCACTCTTTTCTTACTCTCAAACCAAAGCACAGGGTACGGCGCTGGCGCTGGTTCTGCCCGGCGCATTCACCGCATTGATATCCTACTCTTTTGCAGGGCACGTTGCCTGGTCTGTCGGCTTACCGATGGCCATGGGGGCCATTTTCACCGTTGCCTCGGGTGTTGCTCTGGCGCATCGTCTACCGACAAGGATGCTGAAAATGTGTTTTTGCATGATGCTTTTCTTTGTTGCTCTCAGTGCGTAATACTCAAGTACTAATCGCTGTTTTAGTCTTCTGGCTGCACGGGCCGTTGCGGCACTGTTCCTGGCATCAGAATACATCTATTTTGTTAACGGCAGTGAATTGTTTGTTGATGGTGGTGCCGCGCAAATCTAGCTATTTACTTTCAAAAACACCTCATGCAGGACGCATGGATGTACCGGGCTTCTGCAACTCAATATTGTTATGTGTCAATGAACCGTCTGGCTTTGCCGACCATGTAGCAAAGTCTAAATGAATAACTGGTGAGGGTATTCATTAGTGTGTAAGGGGAGCCCTGTTGTTACCTTAATTTCAGAGTCAAAACCTGCAACCCAAGTCACCCCAACGGCAGTCCAGTTAGGATACGGGGACGCAGGAAAGATTGTTTATTTTACCTCCATAAGCGTTGAAAAATGATTTTCAGGATCGGTGTGTAAAGCCGTAACGTCGTTAAAATCAGCAAAAGTACACCCTGCCGCAGCAAGAACCGCGCCGAGATTTTCAAACGCCAGTTTACTTGCACTGCAAAATCTGGCTCTGGGGCGTACCGTCGGCGCGACTGTCTAACTGGACGGAAACAAACAGCAAATATCCCGAATTGATTGCTGCGGAGAAGGCGCCAGCGATGCTCCTCAGCAGACACTGACTAAGGTGACTGAGGTTTTACATTTCTGGTAAGAGCATGCTCAACAGGCTTGCATAATGCATGTAAGGCTTGATGGCCGGCTATGAGGGTCCGCTCCTCGCTCATATGGGACATCCATAATCAAATCTCCTATCACAATGGAGACTGAACATGACAACGCCCCCCTGGAACAAAAGCCGTATTATTGGTCAGAAACGGCCTCTTCAGATCTCTCATATTCGGGGAATCCGTTTCCGACCTGAGCTGGAAGGAAAAGTACGCGATTTAGCTCTGTTTAACATGGCTCTGGACAGTAAACGTCGGGTTAAGCTAAAGGTTTCTGATGTGGCCTACGGTCACTCTGTTTCGGGCAGAGCGACAGTGCTGCAGCAAAAAACGGGAAGCCCTGTTCAGTTTTAACTGACTAAGGGGACCCGAGAGGCTGTAGCAGCCCTGTGCCAGAAGCGGATATTCCCTGTTAAGTTGATAGCCAATCCCTACAGCCCGGTATGCCTGCAGGGAACGGCGTGTCATGGTTCTGTCTTAAAGTAACGGCCACAGCAACGCGGACAGCGTTGCCAGACCTCCCAGTACCACCAGAAATACCGCCACGCCACGCAGTTGTGCCAGCGCAGTGCGGGTGTAGATCAGGTAGGCGGGGATCAGGAAAAGGATCACTGCGATCAGCGGGCCGCAGAACGTTTCAATCAGGTTGATCACATCCGGATTCGAGTAAACGATGCCAAAGGTCAGCAGGAACAACACCAGAGAAGCCACGCGCTTGCTGGTAGTGGCCTTTTTACCCGATACGCTGGCCGCCAGCTGACCGAACGTCTCCGCGACCGACAGCCCCACACCCAGGAAGGATTTGGTCATGCCGATGATGGCGATGAACGGGGCCACGTAATAAATCAGGCTGAAACCGCCGTTACCCTTCATCACGGATAGCACGTTCAGGTTCTGCGCCTTCGCCTGCACAAAGCTGTCATGCGGGATGCTCAGCACGCAACTCAACACAAAGAAGATGATGCTGGTGAAGATAGCCACATAGGCCACGCGGATCACGAACAGGGCCTTGACCTCGCCCTCTGCTTTCTTCTCACGGTAGTAGGAGGTCAGCGGGGACACCATCGGGGCACAGCAGAATGAGAAGGTGATCAACGGCAGCGTCAGCCAGATGCCTTTCATGGTCACTGACAGCGGGGTGGCCTTCACGTCCGCGACCGCGCCGGTGATGTTCGACAGATGCCAGCCCGGAATGAGTGACACGGCGATCAGCAGCACAGACGCAGCGAACGGCAGCGCCAGCGCACTCATGGTGGCCACTACCTTATCGCGGCCTTTGCTCAGCACCACATACAGCGCGGCCACCACGATAAACGACAGCGGGCCACGGCTGATACCAGTGATGTGCAGGTGTTCTGTCAGGAAATTATCCAGCGCGTTCACCAGCGCCACCCCGTATACCAGCGTTACCGGGAAGAAGGTCACGCAGTAGAACAGGGTCATCAGCTTTTCGCCACGTCCGCTGAAGAAGGAACCGAAGATCGGCAGCGTACCGTTTACCGTCTCTTCTTCCCGCATGTAGACCCGGCACAGGAGCAGATGTGGCAGCAGGGACAATGGCAGGCCCAGCAGGAGCATTACCAGGAAGATGACCGGGCCACGGGTGCCGATTTCAACAGGGAGGAACAGCGTTCCCGCCCCGACCGCCGTGCCATACAGACCCAGCGTCCAGATATTGTCCTGCCAGCGCCAGTTGCGATGCGTTGTGATGTTGCCAGTGGTGGTGATTGCTTTATTCATAATGTTTTACCGCTTAGTTAGTTAGAGGCGACGACGACTTTGTTTGAGGCTTTGTCTTTTAGCAGCAGTAGTAGCGCCGCCAGCGCGGTAGGCAGCACCCAGGCCAGCGAGACGCTGGTGAGCGGGAGTTTATCCAGGAAGTTCGCCACGCCCATTTCATAGGACACCGTAGCGGTACGGGGACTGGCGAAGAACACGCCGAGGAATAAATAAAAACTGGATGCCAGCACTGCGCCCCAGAATTTACCCATTGGCGCACAAACGGCCAGCGGATCACCTTTCTTTTCGGCAAGCACAATGACGGCCAGCATCGGCAAAAGTACGCCCGAAATATTGAACCCGATCGAAGAAATTAAATAATATTCGCCAGTCATCTTGCCAACTATCGGCGGATAGATGATGTTACCTGCACCGAGGAACAGCGCCAGGGTCATGAAGCCCAGAGCTATTACGTCGCGGGTGGGGAGGATTTGCTTTCGCATACCGTGAACCTTGTCAGTATGCCTGTGTGCAATTATCGTTATTTATAGATGTTGCTTTAACAGGCGGTTAATAAAAGAAGGCTTTTGTTAAATCAATAAACATAAAACGTCTGACTTTCCCTGCCTGCACGCTTGTTAATGAAGAAATAAATACCTTACTAATTAATTACCACAAGCAATTAGTTTACTGAAGGTTCTGTTTATTCGATGATTGCATAGCACGCGTTATCAAATAAGCTTAAACACTATAAAAAAACCAGCCTTAAAACATTTCCATAACTCAACCGTATCATTCAGCCTGACTCATTACTTTTTATTCAACCTAACATCAATGGCGCGCCTGCGGATATTGTAATCGCCAATTTTTTTCTGAAGAATTCGCTATATAAAATAATGCATAACGAGATAACATTTATGGCTAAGAAACGATCGAAGATTGCTCTGGCAACGTTTGCGCTGCTGCAAATATCATCCCTGGCGCTGGCAAAGGATATTCGGGTGACTTATGCCGGTTCCATGGGCAAGGTAATGGATCAGGGATTAGGCCCGGCCTTTACCAGAGAAAATAACGGCGTGTATCAGGGGCAGGGACAGGGTGCCTACGGGATGGCACGTCTGCTGGCAAGCCACAAAATTGAGGCCGATATATTCGTTTCCATCACCCCTGGGCCGATGCAGATCCTCAAAGACGCCGGACTGATAGATGAGGCTGTCCCTGTCGCCAGCACCAGTATGGTGGTCGCTTACAGCCCTGAGGGTAAACATGCGGCGCAGTTTGAACAGGCGAGCCAGAAGAAAGATGGCTCCTGGCTGGCACTGCTGGCGCAAAAAGATGTCTCCTTTGGACGCACCGACCCGTATGTCGATCCAAAAGGTCAGAATATTGTCTTCAGCTTAATGCTGGCCGAGAAGTATTACAAAATTCCGGGTATCGCCGATAAAATTTTAGGCTCACTACAGAATCCGGCGCAGACTCATCAGGAAGGAGGCCTGCTGGCGCGTCTGGAAAGCGGTCAGGTGGATGCGGCAGCAGGGTACGAAAGTGAGGTTCGTTCAGCGCATTTGCCGTACGTGGCACTGCCGGATGAAATTAACCTCAGCAATCCGGCGATGGCGAAACAGTGGTATGACACTGTCAGCTTCGCCATTAAAGATGGCAAAGGTCAGGCTCAGGTGCTGCACACTCAACCAATGGTGTTTTATGCGGCAGTACTGAACAATGCGCCAAATGGTGTGGAGCAGGGGCAAAAATTCGTCTCGTTCATGCAGAGCGCCGAAGGACAGCAAGTGTTCAAAGCGTTTGGCTACGCCGAACCTAAAGGAGGCAACCTATACGCTCGCTAAGACGGCCAGGCCGGGTTGCAGGCTGGCTGTCTCTGCCTGCAATTCTACTGCTAAGTATCCCCTTTATCACGCTGGTTAGCGTCACTCCCTGGCATCATCTGCAGCTGGCCTGGCGCGACGATAGCGCCATCGTCGTCTCAATGGGGCTGGGGATGCTGGCGCTCGGAATCATTATTCTTATCGGCATGCCGGTGGCATGGTGGCTATCGCAAGCCAGCGGCCATAAAAGGCTGATAGGTGAGCTCCTGGTGATGATTCCTCTGCTGACGCCGCCACTGGCGATGGGGATTTTGCTGGTTTCGGCTTTTGGGCCTTACGGCGTGTTTGGCCGCTGGCTTTCACTTTTAGGGGCTACGCTGGTAAATAATCCGGCGGCATTTGTGCTGGCTCAGGTTTACGGTGCGTTGCCTTACTTTATTGTGGTGGCGCGTTCGGCGTTTACCACTGTCCCGAAAAGCATTCTTGAAGCAGGGCAAACACTGGGAGCCTCTTCCTGGAACCGTTTTCGCTATCTCACATTACCGCTGGCACTACCAGGGCTGGCTTCTGCCGTGGCGCTCGCCTGGGTTCGCGCGGTAGGAGAATTTGGGATCGTGATGATTTTTGCTTATTTCCCACAGGGAATGCCGGTTAAGTTGTATACCAATCTGCAAAATGACGGTGTGGATGCGGTATATACCTTGTTGTGGATGCTGCTGATCTTAACGCTTCCTCTGCCGATGGTCTGCTTTGCGCTTGGTAAATGCGTTGCAAAGCGCTAAAAATCCACATGAAAGTCCGCTTCTCGCTTAAAGCGGACTTTCAGCTCACGTAGCTCGTCCGTTTTGTGCCAGGAGCGGACGTTCCCCACATCTGCATATCATTAGTTACTCTTCAGTATGAACTCTCTTTGACAGTTACAGATATCTCACAGTGCGTTTGCTCTGTTTTTTAAATAACGCAAGGTTCCGGATGCTCACACGTGCAGATTGTGACTGGAACTCATAACAAGGCCTGTAGCAATCTAATCAGATTTTTGTATATAGCCCAGGCTATTGCTTTATTTGCAATGAATCAAAAATAGAGTCAACGTGAAGTCATTTATATTAAGTGGGTGAATACGTAACCATTCATAATTCATAGTGTATATTATTTTCCGGGTGAAATTAATGCAAAATATATATAAAGTGATCTAATTCACATTCCTGATAGTTAATTATGTTTATTGTCATTTACAGTATTCAACTATCAAAAAAGGGATTTAATATGGAAAGCAATGAAATCATTTGTAATGTAGAACGTTGGTTGGATAGTAATTCTGTGAATTCAATGAGCATATGCTTAGATGGTCTGGATACCGCCGGTAACACGCATATCACAGGTGGATCTGCCGTGCTTACTGGTTCCGCTGCAGCGGAGGAGCGTAAAACCGGTAAGGAATTAAGCCTTATTACAGACATTGATGAACTAGCAGAAAAACTTGTTTCCAGTCCTGCAAATTTTGTTACCACAGTAATGGGGATAGCACAAAGTCGCTCCGGGTGGAAACCGCTTGAACCTGAAAGTGCAGGCAATTCTGAGAATTTCAAAAAATATATTGATCAGATAATGAAATTCCCTTTAATGGTTGTCACTAAAACTGATACGACCAATGTGACCTATTCCGAAGGTAATTATGATTCTTTAATTAATAATATTGCCGACATATACTCAGGCATTAGCGATGGAGATAAAAATTCCATTAAAGCTGGACTCACATCACTGGCGAAAAGCTGTCTGAGTCGAGTAAACGAAAAGCAAAAGAAAGTGTTATTTACTCAAAGCATAATGTGTGTAAATGATGAAGTGACTGTTTCCTTTTATTCCTCGAATGTTGCAATGGAGAAGAAACACAGTAGCGGTAAAAATGCTCCGGCAGATGAGTTTAGTTCAGAAGTACAGGTCAGCAAGGTAGAAGTTAAATTTAACCGTATGGCGCTGAATAAGAATATTGCTAAAAAATTATGTTCAGTTCTGTTCAAGTCAATTGATGACTGGCTCGAAGAGACAACCACTAAGCAAACTGATAAGACAAGAGAATTTTGTTTTGGTCACTAAATTTTATGTCTGGTAGCATCTCATCTTCCCCGGTACTCATCGGGGATTTTGATCTATTGAAATCATGTTAGCGTTACTAATTGGAACCTTAACATTGGCATTCTCCCCACTGATTAACACACCGCGATTTTAGTAATGTTATTATCAGTGGTGTAAACAGTTCCAGCTTTCACTTCTCACTCAAAGCTGCCCATCTACATTTGAGCGCTAACATTTCACTTGATGTGCAAAATGACCCGTTTTCCAGGCGGCCCCCATGAAGCCTGTAAACCCCAACGTGGTTCATCTGAATGGATAAAGTGGGTATCCAGGGTGGGCGCGCGATGAATTTTTGCCTGTCGATGCAGCTATGATATATCAGGCCGGCGATAGCATCGTCATGCCCTTAGCGCAATCACAACTGGGCGGGGCGTTTATTCACATGAGAAAACCACCCTCGGAGAGGGACGCAATAATGGTTTATTCAGGACACAATCAAGCTGCTGCGTTGTCATTAAATATCGGCAATAAAATAAGACGACTGCGGCAGTCACGGGGTTTTAAACGCATGAGGGATGATGCTGCATAACGTCGTCCTCGCAACTACAAATTTGCATTACACTCTATAACCAGTACAGCCAACCCGCTCATTCTGAAGGAATAGCACATGTCAGCCATGGATATATCAAAAATGGGCAGCGCTAAAGTGGTGCTGACTATCACTGACTGCAATCATAAAATTATTGAAAAGTGTCCTGTTGGCGACGTGGAGTACGCTTTTTATCAATACGCGGCGACAGAGCTTAAACAGGCCGATGTTGAAACCCCAAGGCTCTTATCCGCGGATGGGACCGAGCGTCGGTTAAGAATGGAATATATTCCTCATCAGGTTGAGCAGGCCGCTGTCGCAAATGACGATGCCATAGCCATGCTGGGACGTCTGCATTGTTATCCTGCGAATTCTGAGTGGCTTTACCACACTCACTTATGGTCAGAATCAGCACTTGAGAAATCTCTCATGCTCCTGGCACTGCCTGAAAAAAGTGCGCTGCAATTACGGCGATTTCAGCAGTGCAGCGATGAGTTATTTGGCTACCAAAGCCTGGTTTCAGGTGACAGCAATGCCGGTAACTGGGGAAGACGACAAAACGGTGATTTAGTTCTTTTCGACTGGGAAAGGTTTGGTAAGGGGAGTCCTGCTATCGACCTGGCGCCTCTTATAAAGGGAATGGGAGCAAACCATATGTTTATTGACCTTGCTGAACGCTACTGCCAGCTCTCATGTCAAAATAATTTCAAGGGGTTAGCAAGAGAAATTGCTATTGCTAAAGCATGGATTGTCACCGAAGTCATGGTGCTACTGAGTGCGCGCCAGAAGAAAGTCTTTCATCTGTATCTCAACTGGTATAGAGAACATCTTCCCGACTGGTTAGATAACGCTGTAAAAATGTTATAGAAAATTCCGTTACTCATAAACTATCCTTAAAACAGCACAGGGAAATAAACATCCCTCTTTCAGTGGAGGTGGCCTGTATATCGTGCATTTAAGGGTCTTATGTGTAATAACTGGGGTACTTAATATACCCCGGTTATTCAACGTATCTACACCAGGTTATGTAGGCATTGAGAATGACGTGACTTTATTGGTTTGCGGGTCGATAGAAATAATACAAATAGCTAAGTTACCGCCAAAACGATCTTTGCGGTCGGATATTTTAAGGTTGTAAGTCTCAGAGAATGACGTGTAGCCAGATGAGTTAGTCTCATTAAGTTTAAAACCAATGAGTTGTTCGAAATAGCTTCTCGTTTTTCCGATGCTATTTTTACATTGGTCATTGGTAATCGTTCCAGCCTTATTCGCAGATGCTGTTTGCACAGAATTTGTCGCTTTAGGCGTTAATGCCTCATTCACCGCTTTCATCTGATCACCAATGTTTTTCGGGAAATCAGCACATGAGGTAGTAGCCAACACAAGTCCGCATAATAACAACTTTTTCATTGTAATCCTTACAATATTTAATGTTTTGTTCACTTTAAGTGGCATTATTAACAAATCGCTAAATATATTTCACGTACTTATCTCTGTCAACATGACCTGTCAATGAAGGGGCCCCACGGATACTACTAGAATTCGTCTTGACTTGACCGTTTGTCTCTGTTCTTAAGAAGTCATATCACCGTGTCTGATAATTTGACTAAGTGCCAGCGGAGATCAATTACCCATGTTCGCTAATTAGTCATATTTTCCTTCGTCAAAGCCGATTCGCATTCTTTTGATTTCAGAAGCAGAGCACAGACCTGAGAAATTTACTCAATTCATGCGTCATTAATACAAAAGCAATATCCCTGTAAACACGGGAGTTATTCAGAGGGATCTACATGAGCAGGCTAAAAAAAGATTCAGCTTCTCGCTTATGGCGGATATTCAGAGTCGTCACTTCCGTCAGTGCTGTGCCAGGGACGGGCGTTGGCATCATCCTTCTGCTATGTTCTGGCCATGGGTGGGGGAGGCGCATCTGCATTTTCAATGCACCCTAGCCCCTGTAATGTCATGTGGACAGCCTCATCAAGAGGGGTATGCGGCTCGGTGCCTAAAAACGTAACGAGTTTCGTATTATCCAGGCGCGCTGATTGACGCCACAGATACCGCATTTCCAACAGTTCGCGTAAGGTTGCGTTGAAAGGTGCTGCCATGTACATAAACCACCACGGAAAGGATTGTATTTTGGCAGCACTGCCATAGTGTGCTGTGATGCGTTGAATCGCTCTGGCCATTTCTCTGCCGTCAGGATCCCAATGACCTTGCATATGGAAGCGTGCAAAGGGATCAAGCTCCTCATGTCGCGCCAGCAACGCAGAAATTGTCTTTGCTATATCAGGTAAATAGGCCCACTGATGACCTGTGTCAGGCGTACCGGGATTGGAAATTACCTTTGGCAACCTGCCGGGCTTGATCAAACCTTGAGAAAACCAGTTATTACCCGCGTGTGGGCCGAAAAAATCCCCCGCGCGGACGATCAAGACCCGTCCGCCACGCTGTGAATAAGCCTCAAGTTCTTTCTCCATTTGTACCCTAATCGCACCTTTCTTTGTGACCGGTCTCTGCTGAGCATCTTCTCGTAATAGAGGAAAGGCATCAGGGCCATAGTTGTAAACGGTGCCAGGAAGGACTATTAAGGAACTATTTTGTTCTGCTGCGCTTATCGTGTTGCGCAGCATAGGCAACACGAGATGCTGCCAGTTTCGGTAGCCGGGCGGGTTGACGGCGTGAACGATCACACTACAATCTTTTGCCGCAGCGTTGACGTGTTCTCTGTCGAGAGCATCACCCCTTATCCACTGGATGTCATCAGTGTGTTCGCTTCTATTACCTCCTCGTTTTAATGCACGTACCTCCCAATCTTCGCGAATAAGTTGGCGAGCAGTTTCTCCACCAATCCCCCCGGTCGCGCCAAGGATTAAGACCTTCCCTCTGGTTTTCATTGTGCTTACCTCTGTGCTGATTTGAGATTGACAGCGTACGTACAGGCAGGGATAAATGGAATTGCATATCATGATAGGGCAGGTATACAAATTTGTATGAATACATCTATTCCATGGGAGTGGTACCGAACATTTCTGGCCGTGCTAAGAGAAGGGTCACTTTCCGGTGCATCGCGCACGCTTGCCATTACGCAACCCACGGCAGGTCGGCATATAGCTGCGCTGGAGTCTGCCCTTAACCAGGTGTTATTTACGCGTTCGCAAACTGGCTTGCTGGCAACTGATACTGCGCAGGCGTTGAAGATACATGCAGAGGCGATGGAGAGTACGGCTAACACGCTTGAGCGTACAGCCGCCAACTTTAGTCTTAATAGCGCGTCCATTCGTGGCGTTGTGCGTGTCACCGCGAGTGACATTATCGGCGTCGAGGTACTACCGCCACTCATTGCGCAGCTCAGAGAGTCCAACCCGCAAATCACGATTGAATTAGTTCTGTCCAACCGGGTTCAGGATTTACTGCACAGGGAAGCAGATATTGCTATACGCATGACGACGCCAATACAGGAGCAGCTTATTGCGCGTCGCATTGGTGGCATTGAACTCGGTTTGCATGCGTCTACGGCGTATCTTGCCCGACATGGCACACCTCAAAGTACCGAGGATCTGCTGAACCATGCACTGATTGGTTTTGATCAGAATACGCCTTTCATCCGTCAGGCATTGCAAAAATTCCCGCAGTTAAACCGGGATTTCTTTGCTATGCGCACTGACAGCGACGTGGCTCAGTTGAGTCTGATTCGCGCCGGGGCTGGCATCGGTATATGCCATGCACAACTTGCCAGTGGACATATTCCGCTACAGAGAATACTTCCACATTTCTTTTCTTTATATCTTGAGACATGGCTCGTTATGCACGAAGACCTGCGTAACAGTCGATGCTGTAAATTTGTTTTCGATGCTCTGGCAAAGGGGTTAGAGGAATATATCTGCCAGACGCGGACGTAAAAATGCCACTATTACCGCGGTTGAAAGGGATTGAGGAGCACGAAATGGGATCGTCTGAACCAGTACAGAAAATTATTATGCTAACTCTACCTGTCCACTCCTCGTTCAACGCCGACGCCCCGGCCTTTCCGAGGCTATGCTAAAGACCCGGCTTGCTTTATAAAACCCATTTTATCAACGATGTTAGAGGCAGGGTTTATTGAAGATGAACGCGATGCTCCTGGAAAAACTTAAAGCGCTCGAATGCTCCCTTCATGACGCAAGGCGTAATGACAGGGAATGGCTTGAGCGACTTCTGCACCCCGATTTCCGGGAAATCACTCGTTCAGGGGTGAGGGTAGACCGTGCAGAAACGATAGCCTCTCTGTTAAGCGAGAAAACCACGCCGCCTGTTCTCAGCAGTGATTTCGAGCTTACGCCTGTGGGGGAAGGCTGCGTCATACTCCACTACAGAACATTTCATGTAGACGGTAGCCGCGAAGCCCTGCGTTCTTCGTGCTGGCTTCTCTCTGAGGAGGAGCGGTGGACTCTGGTTTTCCATCAGGGCACACCAGCAGCAGGCGCTGTTTAGATTCGCGGCTGGAAGGTTATTCTCAATCAAACAGGGCGTGGGAGGGCGTAATGATGCGGACAATTGCTGTGGTGCCATACGATGAAAAATGGCCTGATATGTTTGAAGCTGAAAGCGTATTGATCAAAACATGGCTCGGGCCGGTGGTTAAGAATGTTCATCATATTGGTAGTACGTCAGTTCCTGATCTTTCCGCAAAGCCAGTCATAGACAATATTTTATTGAGCGTCATTTGCAGCGTGCACTGATTGACCAGGAAGGACAGAGATGACGTTGTTTACGGTAAAGGGATGTTCAATGTTGAACACCCCCTCATCGATGCTCCCTTAGACAGCTGTTCGCGCTCACCGCCGCCCTGTTACTGGCTGGGCTCGATAAAGCTCTTCCCCCTGATTCACCAGGGCCGTTACAGAATGGAACGGACGGTTCCTCCTTCAACACGCACCGCCGCGCCGTTGGACGCCGCACCAAGCGGGCTCGCCAGCAGGGCTACCATAGCGGCAATTTCATCAGCCTCTATCATTCGTGCTATCAGCGAGCTCGGACGATAGGTCCTGAAAAAATGCGCTTCAATCTGACGATCGGTCATGCCAGGCTCAGGCGCGGTATGGCGCAAGTATTCCATAATGCCTTCGGAACGGGTTGCAGAAGGAAGCACGCTGTTAACCGTGACGCCCGTACCTTTGGTCAGCTCAGCCATGCCGCGTGAGACAGCCAGTTGCGCAGATTTACTCACACCGTAATGGATCATGTCCGGCGGCGTGAATGCCCCCACTTCGCTGGACATAAAAATCACGCGTCCCCAGTTCTTGTCCAGCATCTTAGGGAAATAGTGGCGTGACAGTCGAACGCCTGACATGACGTTGACATCAAGCATGCGCCACCACTCGTCGTCGGTAATATCCGCAAAGTGTTTAGCTTCATAATATCCCAGATTATTCACCAGAATATCGGCATTGGGCTGGTGGGCGATTAAGGCTTCAGCTCCCTCTACCGTGCTGATATCCGCCAGAAATCCCTGGATTTTACCCACGGGCGCGGCCGCGTTGATCGCATCTATCGCCGCAGCCAGTTTTTCCTGATGACGGCCCGTAATCGTGACTTCAGCACCTTCTTTTGCCAGCGTTCGGGCTATGGCCAGGCCAATACCGGCCGTCGCTGCCGTGACAATCGCTGTTTTACCGTTCAGTTGCAGGTCCATTTTTGTCCTTATTTTTGTGTTATCAGTATTAATTCAGACGCTTCAGTATTTCGTCAGCTACACCGTTGGCCGAGGCCGGGTTCTGACCGGTAATCAGCTCACGGTCTGTCACAACATGCGGTGTAAAGGGTTCTTTATTGCTGCTGAATTTCCCTCCCGCCTGTTCCAGCGCCGTTTGCGGATAGAATTTCATCTCGCCACCGTTAAGCAGCGCTTTCGCTTTTTCTTCTTCTGCATTGCTGATCACCGTCATCCGATAACCGGAATAGATCCAGCCCGCCTGTAAAGAAGCGTGCCCTTTACTGGCCAACTGCTGCGTAAAGGTTGCAGCATCAGGCAAGGTCGAGAGCAGGGCGACAGGGCCATGGCAGACCAGTGCTGTCGGTTTATTTTTGGCATGAAACGCTTTCAGGACCTTGCCAAGGGCTTTATCGGTTAACAGATCCTGCATGGGAGCATGGCCCCCGGGAACGTAGAGCGCATCAAAACGGTCGTACCCCATTTGTTCTGCCCGTGCCAGGCTGATAACCGGTGACTGGGAAGAGGAGGTGAGTTGCAGTTTTTGCAGCAATGCACGATGGACCTGCAGGGCAGCGTCGTCGTTATTGAAATACATTTTGTCGTCTGACGATTTATCCAGCGTCGGTGCTTTACCGTCAGGGGTGGCAAAGGTGATCTGATGGCCCGCATCCAGCATCCGTTTTACCGGCTGCATCAGTTCATTGAGGTAAAAACCCGTCGGGAAAACTTTGCCATCTTTTAGATCAAGATGATCGGAATCAGATAACACGACAAGAATATTGGCTGCCTGGGTATTGAGGGTGATCAAACCCAGCATAGTGGCTAACGCCAGAGTGCGGAACGGCTTCATGGTGTACTCCCTGGTAAATAACGGAATAGCGTATTCGCTACGGCTTGTATCGATTAACGGATTGTAGAGTTACCCGTGAGGTGTATAAACTATCGCTACAGACAATCATTTGTTCTTTTGGGGATAGAATGGGCCGACGTTTTTCCCACCTTAACGATGTTGAAACCTTTGTGACCGTCATTGATAAAGGGTCGATTACGGCAGCGGCGGTGGCGTTAGGTACGACAGCATCGGTGCTAAGCCGATCCTTGACCCGCCTGGAAACACAGCTGGGAACACAGCTTGTCAGACGCACCACGCGGCATCTCAGCCTGACGGAAGCGGGGCGTCATTACTATGAACAGGCACGCAGCGCCTTCACTCTGTTCGATAGCGCAGAGCGTGCGATACAGGGGAAGGGCGGAGCGATCGTCGGTAATGTCAGGCTCAGTGCGCCAACCACCTATGCGCACTATCGTCTTCCTGAGTGGCTGCAGCACTTCACCCGGCTTTACCCGGGGATCAATATTGAACTGAATATTACTAACCGGAATGTCGATATGGTTGCTGAAGGATTTGATCTGGCGATTAGGCTGGGCCAGCTACCCGACAGTCGCCTGGTTTCCCGCAAGCTTGAAGATGCCTCGCTATGTCTGCTGGCCTCTCCGGCATACCTGCAGGAAAAGGGGGCGCCGCAGCACGTCAGCGATCTGACACAACACGCGTGTTTGCCCTTTATCATGCCCAGCAGCGGGCGCACTGCCACATGGAGCCTGCGCGAAAATAACAGGGATATTGAGTGGACGCCGAAAGGCGCGATATGGACGTCAGACGATGTGCTGGGGGTAATATCGCTGGCTGTCAGCGGGATGGGGATTTGCCAGACATATGATTTTATTGCCCGTTCCCTGACCGAGCGGGGGCTGTTGAAGGAAATACTCCTCTCCAGTCGGGGACGCTCCCGACCTTTTTCGTTGATCTATCCCCCGCATAAAGGCATGTCATCGGCATCGCAGGCGCTTATTCAATTTTTGGTCAATGCTGCCGGGAGAGAATAGGGACTCTGCGCCCGCCGGGGTGTACACTTATTTATCACTTATTTTATTCAGGAGAGGCGATGGCGACCGCGTTACTGGTTATTGATATGCAAAATTTTGTGACCGACAGAATCAATCAGGGGGTAGAAATGTTCCCTCATAATGCGATAGAGAATATGCATACTGTTCTGGAGACGTTCAGAAATAGCCTGAACCCGGTCATACATATACGCCATCACTCCACCGAAGAGGGATCATTATTGCACCCTGATTCGCCCCTCTCTCAGCCGGTAAAAGGCTTCGAAGAAAAACCTGGCGAGCCGGTCTTTGTAAAAAATACGTCATCCGCCTTCAGTTCAACCCCGCTGCTAACGTATTTAAAAAACCATGCGATCTCCAGGTGTATTGTCATAGGAGCGGTTGCCGGATTCTGCGTCACCTCCACGGTCAGAGCCGGGGCTGATGCGGGTCTTCATATGACGGTAATTGAGGATGCGGTGATAAGCTTTGCGCTTAAAGAGAGTGGGCCAGGGGCTAAAAATATCCTGGATGTGACGCTTGCGCTTCTGGCCGCTGATTTTGCTACCGTCATCGCGACCACAGGGTTAAGTGAACAGCTGTCAGGAAAATAATCGCAGTCCCGCTATGCGCTTTTTATTTTCCCGACACCATTTTAATGAAATTGTCCCTGAGCGGGTCGGCGATCAGGGGATCCCAGACTATGCCCGTCTGCCAGGTAGTGTGTGCGCCTTCAAGCGCCACCAGCCTGACGCCAGCAGGAAGAATATGAATAACGCCTGCAGGCAGCAAGGCCACGCCATCTCTGGCGGCTACCAGCGCCAACAGCGTTTGAATATCATCTGCCGCTGAGATTGTGCGGGGCGTAAGGTGATGCTCCGAGAGATAACGTGCGGTCTGTGTCGACAGCCCTTCACCGCGGTTGTGGGAGAGCTGCAAAAGCTGATGCCGTCTGAGCAACGCTGTCACGTCGGCGGAGTCGACAGTCTCTTCCTCTGCCACCGCAAGCACCAGTTGCTCTTCTGCCAGTACGGTACTGGCAAGCTGCTCAGGGGCTGGCAGCCGCACAAAGCCTGTCTGAAGGCGTCCTTCCCTTAACTGCCGAAACTGTTCTGCCGAAGACATGTCATTCAGGGAGACCTGCACGTCAGGATACGCATGGCGAAACGCGGCTACGCGCTCCGGTGCCAGGCGGAATGAGGAGATGCCAAATCCGATCGTCAGTTTTCCCGCCTTGCCTTGCTGAATTGCGGCCACATCTGCACGGAAAAGATCATAACGTTCCAGTAACTCCACGGCCCCAGGCAGTAGTTGTTCTCCTGCTACGGTCAGCCTCGCGCCATGACGGCCACGCTGAAAGAGCGTCACCCCGGAAAGAGATTCAAGAGTCTGTATCTGTTTTGTCAGGGCCGGTTGTGTCACACAGAGTGTTTCAGCCGCGGAGTGATACGATCCCTGGCGCGAGAGGGTGACGAAAGCGCGCAGTAGCTTTATATCCATTCCGGCGAGTTATCAAAGGGGGATAAATCGTGATTATACACGGTTAATTTCCTCTGATGAAATAGTGTCTCATCCGCCAGAAAAGGAGAAATAAAATGGAAAAAAGCATCCGCGTTGCCACCATACAGTTTTGCCACCGTGCCGGTGACAAAGAGTACAATTTATCCGTTATGGAGAAATTTATTCTTCAGGCATCCCGCGAGAAGGTGAAGATTCTGGCATTCCCTGAAATGTGTATTACCGGATACTGGCATGTTCCAAACCTCAGCACTCAGGAGGTCGAGGCGCTGTCAGAACGCGCAGAGGAGAGTCCCTCGCTATCCCGCATTGCCACTCTGGCGGAACGCTATCAGATGGCGGTCGGGGCAGGTTTTATCGAAAAGGGAAACGACGGCAAATTATATAATGCCTATGCCCTCTGTATGCCGGATGGCCAGCGCCATATACACCGGAAGCTGCATGCTTTTGAGCATCCTGATATTGCGTGCGGCGATCATTTCACGGTATTCGATACGCCCTGGGGCGTACGCGTCGGTATTCTTATCTGCTGGGACAACAATCTCGTCGAAAATGCGCGTATTACGGCCTTGCTGGGGGCGGATATTCTTATTGCGCCTCACCAGACGGGAGGGACCCATTCGCGCAGTCCTTTCGGCATGAAACCCGTTCCGGTCAGTCTCTGGGAAAACAGACATCACGATCGGCAAGCGCTGGAGGCCGCTTTTCGTGGTGACAGTGGTCGCGGCTGGCTAATGCGCTGGCTGCCCTCACGCGCACATGATAATGGCTTTTTCATTCTCTTCAGTAATGGTGTGGGGCTGGATAACGGAGAAGTTCGCACAGGTAACGCCATGGTAATCGATCCTTATGGCAGGATCGTCAGCGAAACTGGCGCGTATGAGGACACGATGGTATTGGCCGATCTGGACCTCGAATTGCTGGCAATGTCCTCCGGACGGCGGTGGATCCACGGGCGCAGACCTGAGCTATACGGCATTCTGAGTGAACCTCAGGGCTACGAACGGGATGCCAGGACCGCACGTTTTTCTGACGATGTGCCTTCCTTTGAAAGCAACCGTCGTTGTGAAAGGGGGGATACCCCGAAATAGCGGGCGCGACCCGGCGAACGAACCGGGCATTTGTCCGGTTTTGTCTTTTAACCCCGTCAAAGGGCGTGAGATTTTGCCTGCAAAAAATAATGCGCTTTGATTCGTCTATACTTGTTTTTTCAGACATTTTTATTATTCGTTGCGCCGGAATTCCCCGGCAAAACAACGCTATTTTGTCGAGGGCGTATGAAGTTTCCTGGCATTCCTGAAAATGAAGAAGAACGACTGAAATCCGTCTACATGGCAGACCTTCTGGATACCAAAGATGATGAGCGTTTCGAGCGTTTAACTCGGCTGGCTAAGAAAATATTTCAGGTGCCCGTGGTGCTGATCAGTTTGCTCGATCGTGAGCGTCAGTGGCTTCTGGCATGCGAAGGGCTCGGCATTCGTGAAACACCTCGCAATGTCTCTTTTTGTGGACATGCAATTATGCAGGAAGGCGCCTTTATCGTTAACGATGCGGCGCAGGATGACCGTTTCCATGATAATCCTTTAGTGACGGGGGAACCTTTTATTCGCTTCTACGCGGGTTACCCTGTCCACCTGCCGGATGGGGCGGTTGCGGGTACTCTGTGCCTGATTCATACCAAACCGCGCCGTTTTAATGAGGAAGATATCGCCTCCCTCAAGGATCTGGCCTTTATCGTCGAAGACGAATTTCAGGTTATTGGCATGGCCATGACGGATAGCCTGACAGGTATCGCTAATCGTCGTGGTTTTTACCGGATAGGTGAAAAGCGGGTCCATATGCTCAGGAAAAGCAAGACGGCATTTAGCCTGGTTTTTTTTGACCTTGATAAATTTAAACCTATCAACGATCTCTGGGGGCATGCCGAAGGCGATGAGGTGCTAAAAACCTTTTCAGCTTTACTGTATCAACACCTTTTACCTGGCGAAGTCGTGGGGCGACTGGGTGGCGATGAGTTTGCTGCGCTTATCGTCAGAAACGGTGAAACAGACGCTTTTCTGACTGACCTGCGTAACAGCGTGGAGGAGTACAATCATAATTCAGGTAAACCCTATAATATTAACTACTCCTTTGGTGAGCTGAAACACGATTCGGGTCAGCACCCGTCATTGGGAGAGATGATTAAACAAAGTGATGAAGTTATGTATTCGCGTAAACAACGAAAAACGTTGTGATTATTGTCGCGACGGTTTTGTTCAATCCTGCCTGAAATGACAACCGTCGGGAATAAACCTTATGGACGTTGTGCCAGCGATGCTGGCATTGCCTCGTTTTATCACCCCTGCCGAAAAGTGAAGTAAATTTGTCCACTTGAACGATTATCCGGGAAATTTACAAAGCGAATAATCTTCGTCTCATGAATCGTTTACAAGCGGAGCGGCGAAGGTTTGCACAAATACCGCAACGCCGGCCCCTTGCAGGCAGCCTCAGTTAAAACTACTGTATATAAAAACAGTATTAGAGGTATGCATTATGGAATTCTTCACACCAGCAGAATTGCGCGAAATTATTGCGCTCCCCCTTTTCAGCGATATCGTTCAGTGTGGCTTCCCCAGCCCGGCGGCAGATTATGTCGAGCAACGAATTGATTTGAATGAATTGTTAGTGGCTCATCCAAGCTCAACGTACTTTGTTAAGGCGGCGGGTGACTCCATGATTGACGGGGGAATAAGCGACGGTGATTTGCTGGTGGTGGACAGTTCCCGCACGGCGGAGCATGGCGATATTGTCATCGCGGCCGTGGAGGGTGAATTCACCGTTAAGCGTCTGCAACTGCGCCCGGGCGTGCAGCTAAACCCGATGAACAGCGCATACCGCCCGATTGTGGTTGGCAGCGAAGACCGGCTGGACGTGTTCGGCGTGGTGACCTTCATTGTTAAATCGGCACGCTGAGCATGTTTGCCCTCTGTGATGTGAACGCCTTCTACGCATCATGCGAGACAGTATTCAGGCCCGATCTGAAAGGGCGCCCCGTCGTTGTTCTCTCAAACAACGATGGCTGCGTGATTGCGCGTTCAGCCGAGGCCAAAGCGGCCGGCATAATCATGGGGGCACCTTTTTTCAAACAAAGAGACCTTTTTCGGCGCGCGGGGGTGGTTTGTTTTAGCAGTAACTACGAGCTGTACGCGGATATGAGCCAGCGCGTCATGACCACGCTGGAAGAGATCAGCCCTCGCGTGGAAATTTACAGTATTGATGAGGCATTTTGCGATCTGACCGGGGTCGGACATTGCCGGGATCTTACCGAATTTGGCAAAGAGATCCGCGCCACGGTACTGCAACGAACGCATCTGACGGTGGGTGTCGGCATTGCGCAGACAAAGACGCTGGCTAAGCTTGCCAATCACGCCGCCAAAAAATGGCAGCGGCAAACAGGCGGTGTCGTCGATTTGTCTCATCGTGAGCGCCAGAGAAAATTGATGGCGGCGTTGCTGGTCGAGGAGGTGTGGGGCGTCGGGCGTCGCATCACTAAGAGGCTGAATGCGATGGGCATCAACACGGTTCTGGATCTGGCGGATACGCATACAGCCGTAATACGTAAGCACTTTAACGTTGTCCTTGAAAGAACGGTCAGGGAGTTACGCGGTGAGCCATGCCTGGAACTGGAAGAGTTTGCGCCAGACAAACAGGAGATCGTTTGCAGCCGATCCTTTGGCGAGCGAGTGACCGACTATGAACAGATGCGGCAGGCCATTTGTTCTTACGCGTCTCGCGGCGCGGAGAAGCTCAGAGGTGAGCATCAGTATTGTCGTTACGTCTCAGCTTTCGTCAAAACCTCACCGTTTACCCTGAACGAACCTTATTACGGCAACAGCGTATCCGTTAAGTTGCTGACCCCCACGCAGGATACCCGGGATATTATCAACGCGGCCGTGAAATGTCTGGACGCCATCTGGAAGGACGGACACCGCTATCAGAAAGCCGGTATTATGCTGGGTGACTTTTTCAGCCAGGGCGTTGCTCAGCTCAATTTGTTTGATGAGAACGCGCCACGAAGCAATAGCGCACAACTGATGGACATCCTCGATCACCTTAATACCCAAAACGGAAAGGGCACGCTTTATTTTGCCGGCCAGGGGATACAGCAGCAGTGGCAGATGAAACGCGAAATGCTTTCTCCCCGGTACACGACCCGTTACTCCGATCTGCTGAGGGTCAGGTGAGGGGGGTAAAGTGACTTATTGACCGACTGGGATCCTTACAAGACGTTCGCATATTGGGCTACATTACAGTACGCAAAACAGGGCCAGGATGATTTAGAAGAATAACCCCGGAGTGATCCGGGGCTTCAGTCAGAACAGCAGTGATAGAGTCAGTATTGCACTTGAAGTAAATAATAGTATTAAAGAAGAAATAAACCACCCGATATATCTATCATATTATGTTGCTCTTGTATTTCATTTTTTCACATTAATGTGTTTAAGGAGACGCTCATTCGGCCACTCAAAATATGCCGCACACCAGAATGCAATATACGATGAGACAGGAAGGATCATGGCGATGGCCATACCCCACCCATAACCCATTTTTCGTGAAATCCTGATTGCCGGGATTATATTAATCGCGAACATCAATACGATCACTAACTGCCAAATTGAAACGCCAACCATATAAATTCCTTGCTAGATTAACATAATGTATTTATAGGGGTTATATGTCCGGGATCGTATCTAACCCCACACCGCAATTTATAAACCCTTTGTTTGGAAATCCTTGCGCTGACACAAAGATATACATCGGAAAAGTAAATACTCACGCCGCAAAGCCAGAAAACTGGCAATTAATTTATATTTTAAAACAGTCCGACCAAAGCACACCGGTTAAAACCGAACTACCGCAGCCCCTCATAACGAATAGCGCTTACCGGTTACACCCTGGGTTGATAGCGCATATTCGATAACGATTGTGGGTCATGACGGTGCGCAGCTGTGCACCTCGTTTTATGTCGATGATTCCACGTACTGGTTACGCCAGAATCTGGCTACTGAACCCAAAAAATAGGAGATTCAGAGCCGCTGGGCACGCATAGCTGATATATGGGAATGTCCGCGCCTGCCAGCGCGGTAATCATGGATGGTTCTCAGCTATCAAAAGAAACTTAAAGCGAACTTTATAAAACCATTGGCGACAGAGTTGCTACAGCAAATGGAATGATTGCTGATAGCGCGTCTTTCTATATCCCTGACGTGCACGGCAGGTACTGGCGAGGAGCAGAATGAGGAGAAACCGCCTTAATGAAGGCGGTTTTTTAGCGGTAAGGTTAACGTTTCTGGCAAATTCGGGGCGGTCGTTCTGACCGAAATCAGAGATACAAGGGTCTTGATTCGTATTCCAGCAGCGCATTCTGGTGAATAAACGTGTCGAGCGCATGGCGATCCGGTAAGGCAGTCAGTGCGCCTTTAAGTGTCGTTGCCAGTGCTCCGCAGGCGCTGGCCTGGGTGAGGGCGTTTCTCACGTGTTCCACGCTCTGCGGAAGGCCATCGTGTGCAATATAAGCAAGTAGGCCCGCCAGAAAAGCATCCCCAGCCCCGGTGGTATCGACACTGTTAACGGTATAGCCACTGAAATGGGTAACCTTGTCTTCCTGGATCACCATCGCTCCCTGCGCACCATAGGTCACCACTTTCAGGCGTGCTGGCAGCGTCGTAAGAAACGCCAGTGCTTTGCTAAAATCATGCGTTTCTGCCATCCAGTACCATTCCTCTTCTGATAACTTCAGAATATCGGCCTGTCGTGCAAAATGGTGGACGTAATCACGCATCTTCTGTTTATCAGGCCACATTTGCTCACGCAAATTCACATCAAAACTCAGTAATCCACCACGTTGTTTAATGGTTTTAATGGCTGTCGCTAAAGTATGGCGACAGGCCTCACCAACCAAGGCCAGAGAGCAGAAGTGAAGGATATCGTTGTGAAAGTCGGGAAGGGTATCCGTTGTTAAAAATTGATCGGCAGAAGGATGGGTCAAAAACGTAAATCCACGTTCACCTCCTTTGCTGAGCGACACCAGTACCGTACTGGTTCTGTGTTGCTTATCCAGTTGAAGATGCTCAACCAGAACACCTTCTGTGCACAATGTTTCCTTTAAAAAATGACCAAAGTCATCGTCGCCCACCCGGCCAATAAAACCACTTTGACAATTCAGACGCGCCGTTCCCACCGCAACGTTAAAGGGCGCGCCACCCGCGCAGGCCTGATAGTGCATATTGGCGAGCGGTAAAAGATCGACCACAGCATCGCCAAGCGTCCAAATATTCATAAAATTGCCTCACATAATAATCACGTATTCATACATTGAAATATCTGCGGCGGAAGCGTCTATCGCGGTCAAACGATCTCCACAACTCTCCCGACGCTGATATTCAACCGCGTATTTTAAAAGTTATAATCCAGCATCAATTTATAGTTGGTGGTGATCGCATCGCCATTCGTGACCCAGCTTCCGCTTTGATTATTCAGGGATCCGGTTATTTCTCCGGAAAGCGTGAAGCGAGAGGTCAGAGGATAATTTGCGGACACTTTGAGGAAGCGACTGCGGGTATTCTGGAAGACTTCGCCATCCTCTTTCTGGGCATTTTTCTTTGTATAATGGCCATATCCGCCGCTGAGGGTGGTGGATAATCTCCCCCAGTTACGCCAGACCCCGACGGAGGTCATCCAGCTTTTATCATCGATATCTCCCCATTGTTCTCTGTCTAAAATGGCGGAGGCAAATTGCTGGCGAAACCAGATGCCGGTGGTGTTATTGATAATATATTGAACGCCAGGTTCGATTTTAAAGGAACGGATGTCACGATCATTCTGAGTTCCCCCGCTGCGGCGATGATCTATCTGCTGATACAGGTAATTGAAAAAAGAAAATCTGTCCGTCAAACGCAAATCGGAAAAGAATTTCACGCGCGCCTGCCAGCGATCATCCACTGAGGCGCTTCCACCCATAACGTCCCAGCCATAGCGCAGACGTTTGTAGACGTACTCATGCCCAACGATAAGTTGTGTCCATTGATTTTGGCTGAGGTAAGTCTGGTTATCCCATGTACCGTTATAATTTGTGGTGCGGCCTTCTGAAAATGCCAGATACCAGCCGGGTAAACTGTCGTGGCGCATAACACCCTGCACGAAAGTCAGTGAATCATAGCCGTTGTGGAAATGGCTATTTCGCCAGTTATTATCCTCAATGGCATATTTCATTTTCAGCTGACCATGCACGCGACCACCAGCAGGATTCGAAGAGCGGGCTGAAGTCCACATAACATCCTCATCCAGATACGACCATGGATCAACGGCAATGACCTTGCCTGATAAATCCTTCATGATACTCATGCTTGCATGTGAAAATGTCGGAAGCATCAGTGTAAAAATAAGCACCAGGGTGTGTTGTTTGTTCATCATAATATCCCGTCAGATCATTTCTTTTATTTTTAACGTAGCGCGGAAACTATCGTTTTTCGGCAGGCTGATACTCCATGGCTTTTTCGGCATGGAATACATGCGGGTACTGAATGCCGCTTTGTTATTGATATAAAAAACAGCAATAGAATTCTGTATCAGTACACGTAATTCAACGTGTTCACCTAAGGGAACATCAATCCATGATTCAGCATTGTGCTGATTAAGGGTCTCCAAAGGAGAATTAAAGAAATAGACTTTCCCTTTACTTTTATTAAATACAACGTTCAACATTGCCTCACTGACGTTATCGTCATTGAGACCAAAACTCATGACCATGCCGGAGGAGGGCATATTTACCGTGGCAATCAGCTCTCCCTGAGACGGCAGTGGGGGGAAGAGGGTTGACTGCAGAGGCGCAAACTGCGTTGCCGTTTGCAGTGTCTTAACAGGCGTTAAAGTATGAACGGGACCTGGGTTATCGTGTATGACAGCCTGAAGCTCCTGCGGAATAAGGCTGCTGAGTTTTCCCTCGGCATCTGCGGTAAGTTCATGCCCCACCAGATGTCCGGCCCAATCTATACTTCCCTTGTCGCTGTTGCCTGCCCTGGTCGGGATCCAGCCAAAGACAAATAAGCGGCCATCTTTAATGGTCAGTTTACCTGCATAAAAGCCAGAGCCATCCACCACATAATTATCCAGCTTACGCCACGGCCCCTCGGGATTATCCGCAACGCGATATTGCGTCAGGCGCAGCGGCCATTGATCGCTGAAACTCAGATACCAGCGCCCGTTGAAGAAAACAAGCGTCGGGCATTCAAGGTTTGCATTACTGGTGATGGTGTCATTATCAAAAAATACGCCCCGATCGTGCCAGTTTTTTAAGTCCGTTGAGCTATAGCGCGCGATGATGCCTCGGCCGTTACTGCGGGTAGTGATTAACATCCAGTACTCTTTCTTCTCTTCAACCCAGACAACATGAGGATCGCGAAAATCGTTACCGCGATAGTTCTCTCCGGGCAAAAGCGTATCCTGAGGATGTTTAACCCAGTGCAACCGGTCTTTGCTGGTGGCATGCATGACCGACTCCACTGGAAAGACATTCTCATTATGGGCGGTGTACCAGGCATGCCAGGTATCACCCACTTTGATAATGGAGCCGGTGCCCAGAAGCAGCTCAGGATCGTTAACATCATTAACGTAAGGGATGACTTCCGACTGGTTCTGATAGTGATACAAGTCTGCGCTGGAAAGCAGATGAATCGCATGTACGCCTAAATCACTGCCACCCCGCACGTCATTCAGGTAAAAAATATTAAAGAGGCCCTCTGCGTAAACGGGCATGGGATCGCCCACAAAGGAGCCATCCACGCGTGGGAAAAAGGCGTTAACCTGGGTAATACTTTTATTTTTTTGTGTTTCTGTCGACAAAAGTGAAGATGCCAGTACATTTCCTGCTGTCAGCACCAGCAGAGCGATAAGAGCCGCTGAAGTTATTTTTTTCATGCTATCCCCTGAGTGTCAGAAGTTATAAGTCACGCCAACCACGGTGAATGGGTTCCACGAATGGCCGGTATCGGTCCAGAGTCCTGATTCCTTAGTAAAGGAGGCTTTAAATTCGCCATAAAGACGGACTTCGCCAAAAACGGGATAGCTGAGGGTGCCACCAATAAACTTATAACGTCCGTCGTAAAATACTTCATTGGCGTTACTGGCATTCTCAATTTTATCCTGGCCGATGCCAATATACATGGACGTTAATAATGGAAACCAGTTCCGCCAGAGCCCGGCGGTCACTTTCCATTCTTGCTCAACAATATCTCCCCAGCTTTCCCGCACCTGCCTGTTGTAGTAATAATAAGGGCGCAGATACAGGCCGAGATCCGGATTGAGGCGGTACTGAATAGCAGGTTCCGTTTCAAAAATAATCTGTTCAAGATCGCCATTCCCGGGTTCATTACCCTGGGGTTGATATTCTCCATAGGTATACCCGGCAATACTCCATTTACTCGACAAGCGTAAGTCCTGCCAGATTTTAAAACGACTTTTCCAGCGTTTTGTCGCCGTCTCAGAACCAACCATCACTTCTGTACCGATATTGCCACGCCATGTCTCAAATATGTGCCCGACAAAGAGTTCATTAATTGTATTGGTGCCTTTATAGTCCTGATTACTGAATTGCCCTTTATAGTTATCCTCACGGGCATTCCAGAAACCAAAGTACCAGTTAGGTAATTCGTCATGTCTTAAAAAAGCCTGGATCGTTGCCAGTTTGAACTTACCACTGTTATTATTTTTGTTTTTCCAACGGACATCATCAATTTCAATCTGGCTGCCAATGTTTCCGTGCAGACCGCCGGCTTCCATATTGCGTCCGATACTGTCCCAGTGAACAGGCGGGGCTTCCTGCCTCAGGCGTAAAAGGCTTACGTCGTCAGGAGCCTCTGTTGCAACGTTTTGCTCATGTGCAGTCGAAGAATGTCCGATTGCCGCAGAGGGAGCCGGCGGCGTCTGAGTGCTGACCGGTCGGCTGGTCGCAGAAGGTGAAGACACGCGTTCGGCCGATCGCTGGCTATCATTTTCAATGGATGAAGGATGCCGTGGCGAAACATCATCCTCGTCATGAAAATAGCTTTGATAATTTCCTGTGTAGTTATCCGATAATGGAGTTTCATTTTCGGCGAAGGCAGGTGAAATAATAAATGACAAAAATAGTGCCACTGTTTTATCTCTGCCTGGTAATTTCATTTTGTTTAGAGGTATATAATGATGATGTGCTAATCTCTCATCCATTTTTTCTATCTCGTGTTTTTAGATAATATAATGCCAGCCAGAGACTGGCAGAAATAAAAGCGCACACTTCAAAAATTAAAATGGCAGCAGGTTGATTTAGTTATTCAGAGACCAGTATCCAGCATCTTTTAACGTAGCCGTTCCGCTATTTGCAAATAACATAATATCGCGCTGCCCAGGCTGCGGATAAATCCGGCTGCTTAAGCAAGCTTCACCTTCATTGACAAATATTTCGACGGAGGAACGGTCTATGAAAATGCGTAATGAAAGTCGATCACTTTCTGCAAGGGCAACACTGCGCGTGCCTGCCAACGCGCAATCGGGTCCAGAGCGTTCTAATACCAGACGCTGAGACTGGTTATCGACATAAATACGCAACCCTTCACCCATCGCGATGCCATACTGTTCTGCCGTAGAAGCAGTACGGTCCCATTCCAGACATAACTCCACTGCCTCGGCATTCGCGGTGACAAGTAACCGCTGATTAGTCAGACAGTGAACTGGCACGGGGAAATAGCGGCTTCGCAGGGCAGTGACTTCTGCGGCGGGCTTCATTCGCAGGCGATTGTTGTCGTCTAAAGTGACTTCACGTGGCAGTGAAAGCATGCCAGCCCAACCATCCTGCTGTTCTGGCATCGGTGATTCCCACATATCTAACCAGCCCATAACGATGCGGCGACCATCCGGACTCAGGAAACTTTGCGGGGCATAAAAATCATGACCGCTGTCCATCTCAGTAAACTGACCGTTATGAACAAACGTCTCGCCTGGTTGCCATTCTCCGAGCAAATATCCGCTCTGGAAGAGGTTCCGTTTATCATACCCTTCTGCCGCCATCCCTTGTGGAGAGAACATAAGGATGCGTTTTCCATTCAGGGTAAAGAAATCAGGGCATTCCCACATATAGCCCATACCCTGTTCAGCTTCGGCAAGAATACCCTCGTCATGCCAGTCGCGCAGGTCGGTCGAACGATACAGGCGTACCTGACCGGTATCGTTAACGCGTGCGCCAACCACCATGTACCACTCATTGCCTTCACGCCAGACTTTCGGATCGCGGAAATGATGCAAACCGGGTGGTGTATCAATCACCATTCCCTGGCGTTTAAAGTGAATACCATCATGGCTGGTGGCCAGACATTGCACTTGATAAAGGTTGTCATCGGTATCAGCAGGGCCGTGAAATTTATGTCCGGTATAAATGAGCGCCAGCGTATCGCCGTCCACTACCGCAGAGCCGGAAAAACATCCCTCTTTATCTTCAGGACCTTCGGGGGCAAGGGCAACGGGGAGATGTTCCCAGTGGACTAAATCCTGGCTACGCGCGTGCCCCCAGTGCATCGGTCCCCATTTTGTCGAATAGGGATGATGTTGATAAAAGGCATGATACCAGCCGTCAAACCATACCAGCCCGTTTGGATCGTTCATCCAGCCTGCACGTGCGGCAAGATGATAGTGTGGATACCAGCGGGGGGTTATTTCGGCCTGCATTTTTTCAAGTCTCTCTTCAGCCTGCTTTAATAAGTTTGTCATTCATTTTTCTCCCGTTAAATTACACAGCACCAGGCTGTAAAAAAGGTTTTTCAGTTGTGGATTTATTCGAACGTAAAAGGAAGATGGAAATAAACGTGGTAAAGAACACCATAATGCCCATGATGAGATAAGACTGAGCAAAACCAAATTTTTCGTAGCTGAAGCCTGCCAATGGCGATAATACCGTGCCGATCACCGAGCTCGTGCAGGCAAATCCCACCAGATAAATCGTGGAAGACAAACGCTTATCGAAATTGAGACTGTTATATTTAAAAATTGCCACTAACAGCACCGGTAATTCGAGAGCATGCAGAAGTTTCGTTATTGATATGAGCAGGGGCCCCTCTACCAGGCCAGAGGCAATCATACGCAGCGCCATTACCATGCCAGCGAATATAAGACCATTTTTGGCGCCCATCCGGTTTACCAGCCACGGCGCACAAAACATGCCTGCCGCTTCAAGAAAAACCTGGAAAGAATTGAGATAGCCAAACATCGCGTTTCCTTCACGCAGGGTAGGAAACTGCGAAGAGAAATAAACCGGGAATTGCTGGTCGTAAACCCCGTAAATACAGGTACCCACCACGAAGAAGATCAGCGCCCAGAAATGCGGCAAGGTGAGCAGCCTGAGGGCGTCTGCAAGGGAGACCTTTTTAGCCCCAATCTCCAGTTTCTCCATGCCTGCGGGTGCCGCGACTTTTAAGCGAACCAGCAGGCAGAAAAAGACCAGTCCAGAGCATGACGCCACCAGAAAATTAAGATCAGGGTTGATATTAAATAACAGGCCAGCAAAGAACGTGGCGACAGCCCAACCCAACGAGCCCCACATGCGCGCCCGGCCAAATTCAAAGGTGCTCTGACGCGCGACCCGCTCGGTATAAGATTCCAGCACCCCTATACCGCCGTTAAAGGTGAGTCCTATAAACAGGCCGCCAAAAACACTTCCCAACAGGATATTCAGGCTGAGTAAATAACTAAAAAAAAGATAAGCTGGACCAGAAAGGATCAGCAGGGCGGTGATAAACCACAGCAGGTTTTTACGCAGACCAAGCCGATCTTGAATAAAACCGTAGAACACCTGAGCGAAAAGGGCAGAGACCGACAAAACTGAAAAAATAATGCCCGTTTCTGACGCTTTTAATCCCACTTCCTGATGTAGCCAGATCGAAAGCAGGGAACTGGACGAAGACCAGGTGACAAAGAAAAAGAACAGCAATGCGCTGAGCAGAAAGTAGCTGCCTGAAAGCCTTATTTTCATCTGAGTAATCTCATGGAGGGATATATGTAATCATGGTAACGTTAACATTATCGTCTCTCATCGCTTTTTAGGGGGATATACGATGTTAATCACAAAAGTTAACGTTAACATTTGTGGGTTGAGATCTCTGTCATGTTTTGCTGGCAAACTTACCCAATACGACGCTCAGAACATACAATGAGGGCGTGATATTCCAGGACGATCTTTATTGCAGAGATTCACCACGCAATAAGGATTGTGTCATTTTTTTGATGAACGGAAGGTTATGGCGTCTTTAAAAGATGTGGCCAAAATGGCCAATGTATCGTTAATGACAGTTTCACGGGCGCTGAATAGCCCTGAACGTGTCAAGGCAGAAACCCTTGCGCGCGTACAGGAGGCGATTCTGCATCTTGACTATGTCCCTGATTTATCTGCAAAACAGATTCGCAGTGTCGGCAGCAAAAATAAGACGATTGGCGTACTGGCGCTGGATACGGTCACCACGCCATTTTCCGTAGAAATCACGCTGTCGATCGAAGAAACTGCCCGAGCCCATGGCTGGAATAGCTTCGTGGTGAACATGTTTTCTGATGATAACCCGGACGATATTGTTGATTTACTCCTTGCTCACCGACCTGGCGGAATTATCTTTACCACCATGGGGCTGCGCGAAGTACATGTTCCGCAAAAATTGTTAACGCACCCTTGTGTGCTGGCAAACTGTGAAAACAAAGGCGAGCCCGTAGCCTGTTATATACCTGACGATGAGCAGGGGCAGTATCAGGCGGTTCAGGCCTTGCTGGCGGCAGGTTACCGTCGGCCTCTTTGCCTGCATTTACCGGTTAACCACCTGGCGACGTCCCGCCGACGCCGGGGGCTGGAACGAGCATGTCGCGAAGCCGGCATCGACCCCGATACGCTTGAACACAGCCATATGCAGCTAGGGGATGAACATTACCGGGATATTCCGGACCTTCTGTTGGCGCATATCCATCAGGGAATACCGCAGTTTGACTCGGTGATTTGTGGCAATGACCGCATTGCCTTTATGGTCTATCAAACACTCTTAGCTAACGGTATCCGTATTCCTCAGGATATAGCCGTGCTTGGGTACGACAATCTCGTGGGCATTGGCAATTTGTTTTTACCGCCTCTTTCTACGGTGCAATTGCCGCACTATGAGATTGGTCGCCTGAGTACCTTACATATCATTAACGGTGATAACAGTAAGGAGAGGGTGCTGGTAGAGAGCCCATGGCTGTCGCGTTCGTCGGTATGACCAGGCTGTCGCGCTGATGAGGATGATTTATGGGAGAAGAGGCGCTCCGGCTAAGCCGGAGCATGACCAGGTGAAGTCATGCGGGCGAATGGGAACATAACCCCCCTCACACGCACAGCGCTTTGACGGGCTACTGCTGGCATACAGTCTGGCACCGAATAAAACAGGATCATCGCCTGCTGAATTTTTGGCATAAAAAACCCTTAAAAGATTAAAGGTTTTCCCCGGTTTGTCCGTTGTACTCTAAGGAAGCCATGACTCGTACTATGGCGTTTTACCCACAGGGAATAAAATCAATGATGAATAAAGTCTTTATTACAGGCGCATTGTCTTTAACCGTCTTGACCGGTTGCGCAGGGAATCTCAATTCACACAAAGTGCAGGCCTCAAACGGCAGCTCGCTGGAGGTGGCCACCATTTTCGCCCCGGCGGATATGAACAATAACCGCTACCCGGATGTGAAACTGCGCGAAGTGTCACCGGCGCATTCCGGTGCGGGGATGGGGCTGGCGGTACTGACCGCTGCACTCGGCGGAGGAATCGGTTCTAATTCGTTCGATAAGGATGGCTATAAAGGGACATCCATTGACACCATGCCGGAGCCGACATCCGCCTGGTTAGGCCCGAAAGCGGAATCCAAAATCCATGACTGGCTCGATAAAAACGGTAATGGCTATGTGTATAAGCAGCCGCTGTATATTGCCGCCGCACAGTGGTCACTGGTGTACACCGATATGTCTGCCAGCAACAGTAATTACGATTTAACCTACCGCGTCAAATTCTATAAACGCCCGGAAGGTGGAACTCTGCTGAGCGCCTATGTCGTATCAGAATGCGCTCCGGCTCGTGTTACCGCACCGCTGAATGACTGGAAAGCCAGTAACTATGCGAAAGTCACCCAGGAAACGCAGAAGATGATGGACGCCTGCCTGCTGGAGCTGGACAACCAGCTGCCGCGCTTGCTGAAAAAATAAGGAATAAACGGCCTGTCGTACAGGCCGTTGTTGTTCTTTATGCCGTGGTCCGCGTCGGTCTGACCACAATCTCATTCACATCCACATCCTCCGGCTGTTCAATCGCATAGCGAACCGCACGACCAATGGCATCTGGTTGCAGGGCAATTGCCCGATAGCTTTTCATCGCTTCAGCGGCAGTGGGGTCTGTTATTGTGTCGGCCAGTTCACTTTCCACCACGCCGGGATGAATACAGGTCACGCGCAGTTGACTGTTCTCCTGACGCAGACCATCGGAGATCGCCCGCACCGCGAATTTGGTTGCGCAGTAGACCGCCGCGGTGGGTGACACCGCCAGCGCACCAATCGAGGCGATATTAATGATATGCCCGGATTCCCGCGCAAGCATTGACGGCAGGACCGCCGCGATGCCATACAGCACGCCCTTGATATTCACATCCACCATTTGTTCCCACTCGTCCACCTTCAGTGACGCCATCGGTGACAGTGGCATGATGCCGGCATTATTTACTATCGCATCAATCCGTCCCCATTTTTCCAGCGCGAAGGCGGCAAACGCCTCCACGGATCGACGGTCGGTCACATCCAGCCCTTTAATGGCCACTTCCGCGCCGTTAAAACGCAACTCGTCCGCCAGCGTGGCAAGGCGATCTTCACGTCGCGCGCCCAACAGTAAAACGGCATCCGTTTTCGCCAGCTCGCGAGCAATGCCCGCACCAATGCCGCTGGATGCGCCGGTAATTAAGATCACTTTGTTCGTCATGGGTCTTCTCCTGTTCGGTTGACGCTGGTGATCTTACGCCCGACGTACTATAAAGATAATCCGCTTATTCCTTACCAGACTGGTAACAGTGGCTAACCAATGACAATTGATAAAAATGCCCTTGAGGTGTTCGTAATGGTGGCGCAGACGCGCAATTTTCGCCTTGCGGCGGAACGGCTGGGGGTGACGCGTCCGGCGGTCAGCCAGACGTTGCGACGGCTGGAGGATCGTTTGAACGTCACTCTGATGCATCGCACCACGCGCAGTATTAACCTCACCGAGGCGGGGAAAAAACTGTATGCCGGGATAGCCCCTGCGATGGAACAACTTAACGGCGCGGTCACCGATATTGCCGATCAACGGGCGGCACCGCGCGGTCAGCTGCGTCTGGCCATTTCATCCATTGCCGAACGCATTATTGACGGCAAAATGCTGGCCTCTTTTATCGCTGCTTACCCGCACGTTGAGCTGGACATTACCATCACCGACGAGGCGTTCGACATTGTGGAGCAGGGGTTTGATGCGGGGGTGCAGCTGGGCGAGGTCATCGCTAAAGATATGATCGCGGTGCCGGTCTCCGCCATGCAGCGGCAGGTCGCCGTCGCATCACCAGCCTATCTCGCGCAATACGGCGTTCCGCAGCATCCGCAGGCGTTGCTTGAGCATCGCTGTATCGGATGGCGACAATCCCCTGGGATGTCGCCTTACCGCTGGGAGTTTGCCGAGAAGGGCCGCGAATTTGACGTGGATGTTAAAGCCCAACTGACCACCAACGATATGGGGGTGATGATCCGCACCGTGTGCGCCGGGGGCGGGATCGGTTTTGGTATGGAAGAGACCTACGCGCCTTATATCGCACGCGGTGAACTGGTGACGTTATTAGACGCGTGGCTGCCAACGTTCCCGGGGTTTTATCTCTACTTTTCCAGCAGAAAGCATATGCCCCCGCGACTGAGAGCCTTTATTGATCATGTGAGAATGTAGAGGAACTGCCGTGACACCGCGCGTCATAAAGATGATTTTGCGACGCCAACGGCGGGCAAGGCCGGAGGTATGATGATGTCTGATAATTTGGCCGGCGTAACAGCATTCTCAGCAGGATTAAGAGAGGTCAGTCCGATCTCCGCGCGTTGACGGATGCGAAATCACCATAAATTCGACGGGAGAATCCGTGTCGTTTCTGGCTTGATGCTTTGATCCGGGAGGAATCTCGATACCCTGATGGGCCTCGATAGCGTGCGTTTCGCCTTCTATCTCCATTGAAAGAACCCCCTTGAGCACAAAGAAAAACTGTCTGGAAACGCAATGATAGTGTCGCTTTTCAGACGTGCCCTGAGGCATTTTTTCATGAATGACCAGCATGTCCGGGCGTTGGACCAGATACCAACCGTCGCAATTATCGCCCCAGACATAATGTTCTGCATTCTCTTTTGAAATCATCCACTTTCTCCTGTTTGCTCGTGTCGGCTTTTCCAGAACGTTAAACCGTTATACAGGGGAGGACCATCGATTCGCAACGGATGCGGTGTTCGATAAATAAAGAGCCGACGTTCATGCCAGACCGTGCCGCGATCCGGTTGGTGTCGGGAGCAAGCCTGAACATGTCACGACAGGCACACTTTCCTGGAAAAACGTATCCCGTCCAGTACGGCTCAAAAAAATGGTCGTCTGAATTTCGGTTGTCCCGATTTACCCGAATGCTTAGATTCATTTCGATCACATTGAGAGGAGAGAGAAATGAACTTTGCAGCACTCCATAAACAAAACAGCCCCCTGGTTATCGCTAATGTATGGGATGCTGTGAGTGCCGTTGCCGCACAAAAATCGGGTTACCAGGCTCTGGGGACGTCCAGCGCAGCAATAGCCGCCACACTCGGCTATGAAGACGGTCAGACCATGCCATTTGATATATTATTTTATTGGGTGACCCGCATCCGGGCCGTCAGTGACTTGCCTTTAAGTGTTGATATGGAAGCAGGATATGGCGAAACAGCGCAGGAGATAACAGACAATCTTAAACGCCTGGCGAATATAGGCGTAGCCGGTGTCAATCTTGAAGACAGCAGAGTCATTGATCATGTCCGTCGACTTGATGATGCCGCTGAATTTTCCGGGACGCTAACATCGATACGTAAAATGCTGGACAGCGAAGGTTATCGTCTCTTTCTTAATATCCGGACTGACACATATCTGCTTGCTCATGAGTGTGCATTACACGAGACGCTATTACGGGCCCGGCACTATAAAGCCGCAGGGGCTGACGGCCTTTTTGTTCCTTGTCTGACGTCGGAGAATGATATGCGCATCATTTCTGAAGCGGCAGGTCTGCCCCTGAACGTGATGTGTATGCCGGACCTTCCGTCATTCAGCAGGCTAAAAAAAGCAGGGGTAAGCCGCATTTCTATGGGCAATTTTGTGCATGCCGCCATCACTTCAACGCTCAGTGATTTGATGCATAACATCCAGACACATCAGACGTTTGAAGGACTTTTTGTTGATGAAAATCATCGATAACGACCAGTGTAATATCTGGTATCAGGCACTGATTGAGCGTGCTCCCGAGTATACCGGCGTATTTTTTGTAGGCGTCAAAACGACTGGGGTATTTTGTATCTCGGTCTGCCGGGCACGAAAGCCTAAGCGTGAGAATGTTGAGTTTTACCCAGACGTGAAATCTGTGCTGGCAGCAGGTTATCGTCCTTGCAAAGTCTGCCGGCCTGCAGAAAACGCGCACAGCGCCCCCTTATTTATAGGGCAGGCGCTTGAGCTGGTCAGACGCGATCCTCAATTGCGCATAAGCGATCCTGAGCTTCGTCGCCACGGAATCAGCCCAGAGCGGGTGCGACGCTGGTTCCGACAACATCACGGCATCACCTTCCAGCAATTTCAACGCATGCAGCGGGTAAATAGTGCCTGTCAGGCGCTGAACAAGGGGCGTGCGGCGACTGATGTTGCCCTGGACAGTGGCTATGAATCCTTAAGCGGCTTTGGGTATACCTACAAAAGGCTTACAGGCGCGGCCCCCACTCAGAAGCCTCAGATGATTGTCATTCACCGGTTTACAACGACTCTGGGCCCCATGTTTGTGTGTGCGACTGAGCGGGGAGTCTGCCTGCTGGAGTTTACCGATCGCAGGATGTTAGAAACTGAGTTTCGTGATCTTCAGCGTCTACTGAATGCCAGAATGATCACGGGAGAAAACAGCCATACCCAGCAAACAGTGGCTGAAATTGACGAGTATTTCGCCGGAACACGCCAGCATTTTGATCTCATCCTGGATACGCCGGGCAGTGCGTTTCAACAATCCGTCTGGCAGGAATTGCGTGCTGTTCCCTACGGGCACACCTCACACTATCAGGCCATTTCGCGACTGATTAATAAACCTAATGCCGTACGCGCCGTCGCGGCAGCGAATGGCGCAAACCGGATTGCGATTGTTATTCCCTGTCACCGGATCATCGGGAAAGACGGGGGGATGACCGGTTACGGTGGGGGGATTTCACGTAAAGAGTGGCTCATTGAACATGAGAGAAACAACCGCTGATCGCCCGATATCCACGGCGGGCCATCCAGTGTGACCCGAAAAATACCCACTGGCAGCAAAATCCCAGAAGAGGGGGCAAATGAGGCTCGGTAAACAGTATCGCTCAGGCCTTACTCCTCGCGGAAGATTTTCAAAAACCGTTTTACCGTCCGCGAGCGTTCAAACCGCCGCCAGCAGAGTGCGATATCCGTACTGAGCGCCGGTGAAATTAACGAATGATAGCTGACGCCTGGCGGAGAAATCGCCGCCATTGACTGCGGCACCAGCGCGAACCCGGCGCCAGCGGCCACCATACTCAGAGAAGAAGAGAGCTGTGAGGACTGCTGCGTGTGCTGCATATCAATTCCGGCCCGCTCGCAGCAGCCGTAAACGCGATCGTACAACCCCGGTGCGACCTCCTGCGGGAAGAGAATCACCGGCGTATCCCGAAGCGCCTCTAATGAGAGGGCATCCCTTTCTGCCAGAGGATGGTTGCTGTGTAACGCCACCACCATCGGCTCACGGTCAAGGATTTTCAGATCAAACGCCTTGCTGCTCTCGCAGGGCAGTCGCACAAAGGCGATGTCCAGTTCACCCTCCGCCAGCATCGCCATCAGCGACGACATATTGGCTTCCACCTGATGGACTCTCACCGCCATATTCTGCACCTGAAACTGACGAATAAGCGCAAAGATTTTTGGATGAAAAGCGTCAGAACTGGTGATCCCTATCGACAGGCTGCCATTCAGTCCGCGTGCAATGCCCCGGGCTTTTTCCAGCGCGGCATCGCTCATCGCGAGGATCTGGCAGGCATCCTCATAGAAGGCTTCTCCCGCTTCGGTCAACTCAACGCCCCGCGTCAGGCGTCTGAACAGCGGCGTGCCCACCTCTTCCTCAAGCCGTTTAATCTGCTGACTCAGAGGAGGCTGTGAAATCCCCAGCGCTTTGGCCGCTTTGGTGAAGTGCCGCTCGCGTGCAACCGCGACAAAATACCGCAGATAACGAAGTTCCATATCTAAAACGTCTCAAACCAGCATGGTTTCTATATTGGAACTCTATGCTGAATCGGGTCAACATTTATTTAACTTTTATAAATAACGTTGAAGAGGACGAGCATGATGATGCATTCATCTGCATGCGACTGTGAGGCCAGTTTGTGCGAGACCCTGCGTGGGTTTTCTGCCCAGCATCCTGACAGCGTAATTTACCAAACATCGCTAATGAGCGCGCTGCTAAGCGGCGTATACGAAGGAGAGACCACTATCGCCGATCTGCTTGCGCACGGTGATTTTGGTCTGGGGACGTTTAACGAGCTGGACGGCGAAATGATTGCGTTCAGCAGCCAGGTATACCAGCTGCGCGCCGACGGTAGCGCCCGGGCCGCAAAACCGGAGCAAAAAACGCCGTTCGCGGTGATGACCTGGTTCCAGCCGCAGTATCGCAAAACCTTTGACGGGCCGGTCAGCCGTCAGCAGATCCATGACGTGATCGACCAGCAAATCCCTTCCGATAATCTGTTCTGTGCGTTACGCATCGACGGTAATTTCCGCCACGCCCACACCCGTACCGTGCCGCGTCAGACGCCGCCATACCGCGCAATGACCGACGTGCTGGATGACCAGCCTGTGTTCCGCTTTAACCAGCGCAAGGGTGTGCTGGTCGGATTCCGCACGCCGCAGCATATGCAAGGGATCAACGTGGCGGGCTATCACGAACATTTCATCACCGATGACCGTCAGGGTGGGGGGCATCTGCTCGACTATCAGCTGGAGAGCGGGGTGCTGACTTTCGGTGAAATTCACAAGCTGATGATTGATTTGCCAGCCGACAGCGCATTTTTACAGGCCGACCTCCACCCCAGCAACCTTGATGCTGCAATCCGTTCCGTCGAAAACTAACAGGAGAACCACCGTGAACAGTGATAAACAGGCACGTCAGTGGGCGCATGGCGCCGATATGGTCGTTGGTCAACTGGAAGCGCAGGGCGTGAAGCAGGTTTTCGGTATCCCGGGCGCAAAAATCGATAAGGTTTTTGACTCCCTGCTGGACTCTTCTATCGAGATTATTCCCGTGCGCCACGAGGCAAATGCGGCGTTTATGGCGGCGGCGGTAGGGCGGTTGACCGGCAAGGCAGGGGTCGCGCTGGTCACCTCTGGCCCGGGCTGTTCAAATTTGATCACCGGTATTGCAACCGCCAACAGCGAGGGTGACCCGGTGGTCGCGCTGGGCGGCGCCGTGAAGCGGGCCGATAAAGCGAAGCTGGTGCATCAGAGCATGGATACGGTCGCCATGTTCAGCCCGGTGACGAAATATGCTGTAGAGGTCAATTCACCGGACGCGATTGCCGAGGTGGTCTCGAACGCATTTCGCGCCGCGGAACAGGGCAGGCCAGGGGGCGCGTTCGTCAGCCTGCCGCAGGATATTGTCGACCAGCCTGTCACCGGGGCGATTTTGCCCGCCAGCACCGCTGCGCTGATGGGGCCGGCACCCGAATCCGCCATTAACGATGTAGTGACGTTGATCGATAAGGCCAAAAATCCGGTCATCCTTCTTGGCCTGATGGCCAGCCAGCCTGCTAACAGCGCCGCGCTGCATAAGCTGCTGGAAAACAGTCGCATTCCGGTCACCAGCACCTATCAGGCCGCCGGGGCGGTCAACCAGGAGCATTTTACCCGCTTTGCCGGACGCGTCGGTTTGTTTAATAACCAGGCGGGTGACAGATTGCTGCATCTGGCGGATCTGATTATCTGTATCGGATACAGCCCGGTGGAATACGAACCGGCCATGTGGAACAGCGGGGATGCCACGCTGGTGCATATCGACGTGCTGCCCGCCTATGAAGAACGCAATTATGTGCCAGACCTCGAGCTGGTGGGCGATATTGCCGAAACGTTAAACCTGCTCGCCAGCCGGATTACCCACAAACTCGCGCTCAGCACCCGCGCATCAGAAATCCTGGTCGACCGTCAGCATCAACGCGATCTGCTCGATCGCCGTGGCGCCTCGCTTAACCAGTTTGCTCTGCATCCGCTGCGCATCGTGCGGGCCATGCAGGACATCGTGAACAGCGACGTGACGCTCACCGTCGACATGGGCAGCTTCCACATCTGGATCGCCCGCTATCTCTATAGCTTCCGCGCGCGTCAGGTGATGATCTCTAACGGTCAGCAGACCATGGGCGTTGCGCTGCCATGGGCGATTGGCGCGTGGCTGGTCAACCCGGGCCGCAAGGTGGTCTCGGTGTCCGGTGACGGCGGTTTCCTGCAGTCCAGCATGGAGCTTGAAACCGCCGTGCGTCTCAAGGCTAACGTGCTGCACATCATCTGGGTGGATAACGCCTACAACATGGTGGCGATTCAGGAAGAGAAAAAATACCAGCGTCTTTCCGGCGTGGAATTCGGCCCGGTCGATTTCAAAGTCTATGCCGATGCCTTTGGCGCAAAAGGTTTTGCCGTGGAAAGCGCGGATGCGCTGGAGCCTACGCTGCGTGCGGCAATGGATGTCGAGGGGCCGGCCGTGGTCGCCATCCCCGTCGACTATAGCGATAACCCGCTGCTGATGGGCCAGCTCCATCTCAGCCAAATTTTGTGAATCACAATAAGGACAGAAAAATGCAAAAAGTTGCACTCGTCACGGGCTCAGGCCAGGGGATTGGTAAAGCGATAGCGCTGCGTCTGGTGAAAGATGGCTTTGCCGTCGCCATTGCAGATTACAACGAAGAGACGGCGAAGGCCGTTGCCGATGAGATCACCCGTAAAGGGGGGAAAGCCGTCGCCGTGAAGGTGGATGTCTCCAGCCGCGATCAGGTATTTGCGGCGGTGGAAAAAGCCCGTACCGCGCTGGGCGGTTTTAACGTCATCGTCAACAATGCCGGGGTTGCGCCTTCCACACCTATTGAGTCGATCACACCGGAAATTGTCGATAAAGTTTACAACATCAACGTGAAAGGGGTCATATGGGGCATTCAGGCCGCGATTGAAGCGTTTCGTAAAGAGGGGCACGGCGGTAAGATCATCAACGCCTGCTCCCAGGCGGGCCATACCGGCAACCCGGAACTGGCGGTGTACAGCTCCAGTAAGTTCGCGGTTCGTGGATTAACTCAGACCGCTGCACGCGATCTGGCCCCGCTGGGGATCACCGTTAACGCGTATTGCCCGGGGATCGTCAAAACGCCGATGTGGGCGGAAATCGACCGTCAGGTGTCAGAGGCGGCAGGCAAACCGCTCGGCTATGGCACAGAAACCTTTGCCAAACGCATTACGCTGGGCAGATTGTCTGAACCAGAAGATGTCGCAGCCTGCGTCTCTTACCTCGCAGGACCCGATTCCGACTACATGACCGGTCAGTCGCTGCTGATTGATGGGGGAATGGTGTTCAACTAAATACGCATAAACGCTGCCTCGCGCCTGCCGGTGAGATGCTCAACCCTGTGGAGCGGTACGCGCTTCATAAGGGCGCTGAGACAGCGAGTACCGGGCAAAGGGTCTACATCATCGCCCATTTGCCCGGACAGCGTGCTTGTGCCCGTGTCATACCAGGGCAATGCGCGTAGTTTGAAGGGTCGCGGTGAACACCGCGACCCACTATGTTGATTGCTGGCGCTCAGAGCAGACGGTATTGCGGCGCCATGCGCCCGGTGCCTGACCATACTGACGCTTAAAGCTGCGGTTAAAGGACTGCTGAGAGTCAAAGCCCAGCGCGATCGCCACGTTCAGAATCGGTTCATCGCTGTGCGTTAAGCGCTCGACCGATTTTTGCAGCTTTTGCGCACGAATATACTCGCCGAGTGGATAACCGGTATGTTCCTTGAACATCCGCTGGAGGTGCCATTTCGAGTAGCCGGCGCGCCTGGAAACGGTGTTAATGTCCAGGCGGTTTTCCAGATTGTTATCGATCCAGTCGAGTAGATCATGAATAAATGCGTCAGTGTTCATGGTGTTCCCCCACGCCGCGTTTTAAAAAGCATCTTTGTCTGTTGCATTTAAAGATGACTCGCTCTGACATTTAATGCAAGTTTTATTGTTGCATTTAAATCCTTGTCGCAAACGCGCCTTTTCTCCTTCACTCAAATAGCACATAAAGTGTATTAATTATTCTTGCACTTAATTTAGCGCCTTCCTACAATCGCCGCGATAGTGTATTCGCAACTGTTACAGTTTTGTGGCGATGAACGACACAAATAGTCTCAAGCCAGTTCGGACAAAGGAAGTGGCGCAGCGTCTCCCGCGGCGTCTTGCCCGACGGCTACCATTACCGGAATAAAAATAATGAGCCTGCAAAAAACCTGGGTTAACGTTCATCTGACGGCGCTGGGAGCGATGTTCCTCTCCGTGCTGCTTGTCGGATGCGATGACGGCGTGGCGCAAAACGCCGTCCCCCAAGCGCCCGCCGTGAGCGCCGCTGACGTGGTAGTGAAATCCATCAGCCAGTGGGATAGCTTCAATGGCCGGATTGAAGCGGTGGAAAGCGTTCAGCTGCGCCCGCGTGTTTCCGGCTACATTGATAAAGTGAATTACACCGACGGCCAGGAAGTGAAAAAGGGCGAGGTGCTGTTCACTATCGATGACAGAACCTATCGCGCCGCGCTGGAACAGGCGCAGGCTGCGTTGACGAGAGCCAAAACGCAGGCCAGCCTGGCGCGAAGTGAGGCTAGCCGTACCGATAAACTCGTCAATACCAACGTCGTGTCCCGCGAAGAGTGGGAGCAACGCCGTTCGGCTGCTTCTCAGGCGCAGGCCGACATTCGTGCCGCGCAGGCGGCAGTTGACGCCGCGCAACTTAACCTGGATTTTACCAAAGTGACCGCGCCTATTGATGGCCGCGCCAGCCGGGCGCTGATCACCAGCGGTAATCTGGTCACCGCGGGTGACAGTGCCAGCGTCCTCACCACCCTGGTCTCCCTGAAAACGGTTTACGTCTATTTTGACGTGGATGAAGCGACCTATCTCCACTATCAAAATCTTGCCCGCAGCGGGCAGGGCGCGTCCAGTAATCACCTGGCACTCCCGGTTGAGATTGGCCTGGTGGACGAGGAGGGCTATCCCCATCAGGGCAAGGTAGATTTTCTTGATAATCAGTTAACGCCGAGTACCGGCACCATCCGCATGCGCGCGCTGCTGGATAACGCGCAGCGTCAGTTCACGCCAGGACTGTTTGCCCGCGTACGCCTGCCGGGCAGCGCTGAATTCAAAGCCACGCTTGTCGACGATAAAGCAGTGCTGACCGATCAGGATCGCAAATACGTTTATATCGTTGATAAAGAAGGTAAAGCGCAGCGCCGCGATATCACGCCGGGCCGTCTGGCCGCCGGGTTGCGTATCGTGCAGCAGGGGCTGAACCCGGGCGATAAAGTCATCGTCGACGGTTTACAAAAAGTGTTTATGCCGGGTATGCCGGTTAACGCGAAAACCGTTCCGATGACCGCCAGCGCCGCGCTTAACTGATCCCTTACCCGAGAATCCGACATATGGACTTTTCCCGCTTTTTCATCGACAGGCCGATTTTCGCCGCAGTACTGTCGATTCTGATTTTCATCACCGGATTAATCGCCATCCCGCTGTTGCCGGTGAGCGAATATCCTGACGTCGTACCGCCAAGCGTGCAGGTGCGCGCGGAGTATCCGGGTGCCAACCCGAAAGTGATTGCAGAAACCGTGGCGACGCCGCTGGAAGAAGCCATCAACGGCGTTGAAAACATGATGTACATGAAATCCGTCGCTGGCTCTGACGGCGTACTGGTCACCACCGTGACGTTCCGCCCGGGTACCGACCCGGATCAGGCGCAGGTTCAGGTGCAAAACCGCGTATCACAGGCCGAGGCGCGTCTGCCGGAAGATGTACGGCGTCTGGGCATTACCACCCAGAAACAATCACCGACGCTGACGCTGGTGGTGCATCTGTTTTCGCCGGGCGGCAAGTACGATTCACTCTATATGCGTAACTACGCCACGCTTAAAGTGAAGGACGAACTGGCGCGTCTGCCGGGCGTAGGCCAGATTCAGATTTTTGGCTCTGGCGAATACGCGATGCGCATCTGGCTGGACCCCAATAAGGTGGCCGCCCGCGGGTTGACGGCCTCGGATGTCGTGACGGCGATGCAGGAGCAAAACGTTCAGGTTTCTGCCGGACAGCTTGGCGCCGAGCCGCTGCCGAAAGAGAGCGATTTCCTGATCTCCATTAACGCCCAGGGGCGTCTGCACACGGAAGAAGAGTTTGGCAATATTATTCTGAAAACGGCGCAAGACGGCTCGCTGGTACGCCTGCGCGACGTGGCGCGTATTGAAATGGGCTCTGGCAGCTATGCGCTGCGTTCCCAGCTCAACAACAAAGACGCGGTCGGGATTGGTATCTTCCAGTCCCCGGGCGCGAACGCCATCGATTTGTCTAACGCCGTGCGCGCGAAAATGAACGAACTGGCCACGCGTTTCCCGGAAGATATGAAATGGGCAGCACCGTACGACCCGACGGTTTTCGTTCGCGATTCCATTCGCGCGGTCGTGCAGACCCTGCTGGAAGCTGTGGTGCTGGTGGTACTGGTGGTGATCCTGTTCCTGCAAACCTGGCGCGCGTCGATTATTCCGCTGATCGCGGTGCCGGTATCGGTTGTGGGGACGTTCAGCATTCTCTACCTGTTGGGCTTCTCACTGAATACCCTGAGTTTGTTCGGGCTGGTGCTGGCTATCGGTATCGTCGTGGATGACGCCATCGTGGTGGTGGAAAACGTCGAGCGAAATATCGAAGAGGGGCTTTCTCCGCTTCAGGCGGCGCATCAGGCAATGCGTGAAGTGTCCGGACCGATTATCGCGATTGCGCTGGTGCTGTGCGCGGTATTTGTCCCGATGGCGTTCCTCTCCGGAGTAACCGGCCAGTTCTACAAACAGTTCGCGGTGACTATCGCGATTTCGACGGTGATTTCCGCCATCAACTCGCTGACGCTCTCGCCGGCGCTGGCAGCGCTGCTGTTAAAACCGCACGGTGCCCCGAAAGACTTCCCGACCCGGCTTATCGATCGTCTGTTCGGCTGGCTGTTCCGTCCGTTTAACCGCTTTTTCCAGCGTAGTTCAAACGGTTATCAGGGGCTGGTGGGGAAAACGCTCGGACGCCGTGGCGCGGTGTTTGTGGTCTATGTGCTGCTGCTCTGTGCGGCGGGCGTGATGTTTAAAGCAGTCCCCGGCGGGTTTATACCGACACAGGATAAGCTGTATCTCATTGGCGGCGTAAAAATGCCGGAAGGTTCTTCGCTGGCGCGCACCGATGCGGTGATCCGCAAAATGAGCGAAATCGGGATGAATACCGAAGGTGTGGATTATGCGGTCGCGTTTCCTGGGCTTAACGCGCTGCAGTTCACCAACACGCCGAATACCGGGACGGTCTTCTTTGGTCTGAAACCGTTCGATCAGCGTAAACACACGGCGGCGGAAATTAACGCTGAGATTAACGCCAAAATCGCTCAAATTCAGCAGGGCTTTGGTTTCTCCATTTTGCCACCGCCGATTTTAGGGCTGGGGCAGGGGTCGGGTTATTCGCTGTACATCCAGGATCGCGGCGGTTTGGGCTATGGTGCGCTGCAAAACGCGGTGAACACCATGTCCGGTGCGATTATGCAGACGCCGGGGATGCATTTCCCGATCTCAACCTACCAGGCTAACGTTCCGCAGCTGGATGTGCAGGTTGATCGAGATAAGGCGAAAGCGCAGGGCGTGTCGCTGACCGATCTGTTCGGGACGCTGCAAACCTATCTGGGATCGTCTTATGTGAACGATTTTAACCAGTTCGGGCGTACCTGGCGCGTGATGGCGCAGGCCGACGGGCCATTCCGCGACAGCGTGGAAGACATTGCGAATTTGCGCACCCGTAATAATCAGGGCGAAATGGTCCCGATCGGCAGTATGGTGAATATCAGCACCACCTACGGGCCGGATCCGGTGATTCGCTACAACGGTTATCCGGCGGCGGATCTGATTGGCGATGCCGATCCGCGCATTCTCTCTTCCTCACAGGCGATGACGCAGCTGGACGGGATGTCTAAGCAGATCCTGCCGAATGGGATGAATATTGAATGGACGGATCTGAGCTTCCAGCAGGCCACTCAGGGCAACACGGCGCTGATCGTCTTCCCGGTCGCGGTGCTGCTGGCTTTCCTGGTGCTGGCCGCGCTGTATGAAAGCTGGACCCTGCCGCTGGCGGTGATCCTGATCGTTCCGATGACGATGCTGTCCGCGCTGTTTGGCGTCTGGCTGACCGGGGGCGATAACAACGTCTTCGTGCAGGTGGGGCTGGTGGTACTCATGGGGCTGGCATGTAAAAACGCGATTCTTATCGTTGAGTTTGCCCGCGAGCTGGAGATGCAAGGGAAAGGGATTATGGAAGCGGCGCTGGAAGCGTGCCGCCTGCGTTTACGCCCGATTGTGATGACCTCCATCGCCTTTATTGCCGGGACGATTCCGCTGATCCTCGGTCACGGCGCGGGCGCAGAAGTGCGCGGCGTCACCGGGATCACGGTGTTCTCCGGGATGCTGGGCGTGACGCTGTTTGGTCTGTTCCTGACGCCGGTGTTTTACGTGACGCTGCGTAAATTCGTTACGCGCGGCAAACCGGTCAACGACGTTTTACCTGCCTAGGTTTTTACAGGGCACAAAAAAACCGCCTTCTCGTTAAGGCGGTTTTTTTTTTCGTATCAGGAAGGGCATGGCTACGCTTTTTTATGCAGGCCTTCAATTTCAGGCACCGGATCGCACCCGCTGGTATCGGCTTTTTTGACCTTTTCCAGCGCGCTGGCCACGGTATGTTGAGCCAGAACCTCTAACGAAGCCTGTTCCGCTTCATCGGCGATAGATTTGAAGTACCAGCACGCGTTGGCGCTGACGACGCAGCGAGCCGGTACGTCAGGACGCGACGCCCACAGTTTTTTATCTTCTATGACAGAAACATAGATATCACGCAGCGTGATATTTTCCGCCGGGCGACCAAGATGAATAGAACCATTGCGTCCCAGGGTTGAAACGATAATGCCATCACGCGTGAGCGGAACCATTAACTTGCGGATAAAGCTCGGGTTCGCTTCCAGCCCATAGGCCAGAATCGCACTCGTTGAACGTTCACCCGATTGCTCCGCCATCGCTACGCTGAGAACCATCTGCAAAGCTGTCGGGAAGCGGTAATCTAACATTTCATTATCCTGGGTTGCGGTGAATCTTGTTCTTTTTGGCACCGCAGAGATGAAGAATCAGTAAGTAACACTATAACAAATACGGCAATTTTTTGAAGCAGGCAATGCCTGACCTGGCCTGTAAAAATGCGTTTACGCTTCGCGTCGACTGGAAGCATAAGACCCATCCATACGCTTTACCGATTGTATAAGCATTGTCTATTTCATCATGGCGACTGATAAAAATATTATGAAAAAATGCTGATCGAATCGCCGCTGATTTTTTGAGCACATAATGGGAATGACATCACCCTCGTCAGAAGAAACGTGAGTCAGACCTATCCTGTCATTCATACATTAAAAAGCGGGAACGGGTCTGGTTTCTGTTTGAGTTGCCCGGCAATCTCGTTGAGCTTCAAGAGTGCTTGCTTTAACTGGCTGAACTCCGTTGCGCCAATACACAACCTGACGCCGTACTGATCCGACTGTTGACCCACTTCAGTTGAGGCCGGTGCTGTCACCTTGATGCCTGTCGCCAGCGCTGCAGTGTAGAAAGAGTGCGCGTCATCGCGTGAAAACGGTAACCAGAGATGAAAGCTGGGCAGCCCCGAGCGATAAACGTGCTCTCCTAAAATGTCGATAGCGAGTTGGTAACGACGCCGGGTTTCGTGTTCAATGGCGAGGGTGACGGTTTCTGCTGTGCCATCAATCAGCCATTGCTCCATGATGGAACTGCTTAGCGGAGAGACCATCATCGCCGTTGCCCTCAGCATGGATTCTGCTCGTGAATACAGCGCCTCTGGTACCAGCAGCCCGCCAATCCGCAATGCTGGATTAAGGATCTTAGATAAGCTATTCACATATAAAGTGATATCGGGGGCTATTTTGGCAATCTGTGGCAATTCTGTCGTGCTCATCAGCCGATAAACATCATCCTCAATAATCTTTAAGCCCCTTTCCCGACATACCCGTACCAGTTCCTGACGGCGGGCCAGGCTCATAATGCGTGTGGACGGACTTTGTAAGAGCGGCGTGACATAGACAGCACCGCCTTTTTCCGCATTTTCATCGAGGATCTTTTCCAGAACAGAGACATCCATGCCTTCGTCATCCATCGGGATCCCCACTAATGTGAGCTTGAGTAAATGCGATAGTTGAATCAGCCCTGAATAGGTCTGAGCCTCAACGTACAGTCGGCCAAAAGGTTCACAGACCGTAGACAACGCGACAGAGAGCGCATGCTGAGCACCGTTCGTTAAGATGAGATGCTGATAATCTGCCGGGACACCCAGACGACTGAACCACTGCGCAAGAAGCCGCCGGTGTTCATCATGGCCCGTTGCCGGGGCGTAAGTGTTAAACATATCCATGTCAGGACGCCGGGCGAGGGTGGTGAGTGTCTTACTCAGTGACCGGGAGGTCAGTGCTGCCGGCGGGGTGTTTTGCGACAGGTCGATGAAGGTTCGGCTTCTGGAATTGGCCAGCGCGACAAACATTCCGCTGCCCTTAACGCTTCGAACCAGACCCCGTCTCTCCAGGATCCCATAAGCTTTCGTTACGGTACCCACCGCGATACCGAGCGTATCTGCCAGTTCACGATGCGCCGGAAGGCGCGCGCCGAGCCTCAGCAGGCCTGAAAGAATATCGTCTGACAACGCCTGGACCAGCCGATCGGTAGGGGATGAATTGCCTTCTGCAAGACGGGGTTGCCACGGAGAACGTTCGCGCATGAAATTACCATAAGTGTAATGTGACACTATTTATATTTACTGATAGTGTCACATCTTTTATTCTGGCGCCAGTATTTGAAATAGACGAAATGAGCGAAACGCATGAGTGAACAACGTGTGGATGTCAGTTCTGCCAGACCATTACTGGATAAGAGTGAAACGAAGAAAAAAGAAATCCTTCGTGGCCTGAAAGATGGGTTACCCGTATTACTGGGCGTGATCCCGTTTGCGCTGGTGTTGGGCGCGCAGGCAAGCCATAAGGGGCTCACGCCTCTCGACGTTCCCTTGATGACAGGATTAAATTTTGCCGGCGGGTCTGAATTTGCCGCCATACAAATCTGGACGTCGCCGCCACCTTTTTTACTTATTATGGCCGTGACATTACTGGTAAACAGTCGTCATATTTTGATGGGGGCGACGCTGGTTCCCTTGCTTTCTCGTTTTCCAAAACGAAAAGTCTTACCTGCGCTTTTTTTTATGACGGATGAGAGTTGGGCACTCAGTTATAATGACGCGCATTCCAGAAATAACAAAACGGTGCCGCTATTCAGCATGCCGTATTATATGGCGGTCTCTTTATCTTTCTATACGATGTGGGTTTTCTGTACCACACTCGGTGCGTTAATTGGCCCGGTGCTGGGCGATGTTCACCAGTATGGTTTTGATATGGCCTTTCCGGCGGTCTTTCTTGTGCTGGTCAGGGGCATGTGGAATGGCATTCGTAAAGCCGTGCCCTGGATAATCAGTCTGGTCGTCTCCGTGGCGGTATGTCATTTTATTGCCGGCCTGTGGTACGTCATCGCTGGCCCTTTGGCAGGCTTAGCCGTTGCCGCATTTTTAGGGGGAGAGGATGCCTGATTATCAGACCTTCATCGCCATCTTATTAATGGCACTCACCACGTACGCTACGCGTGTGACCGCTTATCTTATATTACGAAACCGGGTGCTTACGCCCAGGGCGATGACGGTACTTAAATCCTCTCCCGGTTGTGTCATGCTGGCTTTCATTGCGCCTTTTTTTGCCTCCGGAAATCCTGCAGATCTGATCGCGTTAGGGTTAACGTTGGTTGTTGCAATGCGCTTTTCAATGCCGGTGACGGTGATCTCCGGCGTGATGTTTGCCTTTATACTTCGCTATTATTTAGGGTAAGTCTACGCGTGACCTGTGTTGTAAGCGCTGCCTGAATAATCCTGTTCGTTACGGTGAAAACAACGTGGGGCCTTCGGGCCCCACGTTTATTGGCTGAAGAGAGATACGCGCGTCACGTGCCGGTGTGGGGTTCACTCCACGTGCTAGTGGGTCCGGATTGCCTCCAGCCCGACACGTTGCCCATAAGAGAGCTCAAGCGTATTGCCATCTGGATCAGCAAAAAATACAAAGTAGCCAACGGGGTCGCCTGCATTGCAGGGCGCTTTACGCAGTACGCCCTCTGCACGGGCCAGGGTCGTCTTACGATCAATCTCTTCTCTGCTTGAGCAGGCGACGCCAAGGTGACCAAAGTGACCTAAAGGCGTATCTGTCACGGTATCAGCCTGAACCAGAACCAGTGCAAAAGGTCGCGTATGGTCGCTTAGCCAGGCGACTTTTCGGGCATCCGCAACGCCGGGTTCACGCAGGTGAATCACCTCCATCCCGGCGTAGCGTCGATAAAAATCAATGCTCTTGTCTAAATCCCTGACCACGAAGGCGATATGAGTAAAACCAACATCTATCTCATTCATTTGCAGCATCCACTGTTTATTCGGGAAAAACAGTTTAGAAGCTCAAGTTAACTTGAGGTCAAGGGGATATTCTGTTTAATGAACAACTGTTTATTTTAACGAGGTTGGGCGGCAGCAGACGTTTCGCTGCCGCCACTGTGGTGAGGCGAAATGACAACTCGCGTGGTTAGCTTTCCATGGCGGTCTGATGTGTAGCGGGGGAGTTGGCCTCTTTTTTCATCCATGGGGCGTGCAACACCATACTGGGCAATGCCAGTTTAATGCCCTGTTCACGTAACCCTTCCAGAATACGAATGTTAATCTCCTGCTGAATATCCATGTACTTGTTATAGTCCGCCGTGTTGACGATATGCACCACTTCAAACATTAAGCGATCGGTCTCAAAACCTAACAAATGGGCGCGGTCGAATTTGGTTTCACCCACGTCGACGATGATTTGCTTGACCATTTTACCGATGATCCGCAGTTTATCGGCGGGCGTATCGCTGGCCACCCCAAATGTGAAGACGATACGACGGGTCTGCATCCGCTTATAGTTGTGCAACGTCTGCTGAAGCAGAATCGCGTTGCCGCACACAATTTGCTCCCCGCTCAGGCTGCGAATACGGGTTGTTTTCAATCCGATATGCTCAACGTTTCCGGCCACGTCACCAAACACAATGAAATCGCCGATTTCGAAGGGCTTATCAAATCCTATCGACAGTGAAGCAAAGACGTCACTGAGTATGGTTTGCACGGCAAGTGCGATAGCAATACCGCCCACACCGAGACTGGCAACCAGGGCAGTGATATTAACGCCCGCGTTAGCAAGAATGGACAGCAACATGACGGACCAGACGATGGCCCGCAGGATTAACCCGGTGATGACCAGCGTGACGGGGTTTTTATGACTTCCCGGAACGAGCATGACATGGCGGAGCCAGGAGACAACCCCCTGATCCATCCACAAGGCGACCTGAATCGCCAGCACCAGAAACCAGGCATGACTCAGGGTAGATGAGAGATGTTCGGGAAGCTCAACGAAGCGCAGGCTAATCAGAAAAGCGACGATGAACAGCATAATTTTGCTGGTCCGCCGCAGGATATCGAGCATGATAAAGCGCATTCGGTTCGTGGCGGGATGCTTATCACCCCAGCTGGTGATCCCTTTATGGGCAAAGGCCAGCAAACGCTTCAGCAGCCAGTAGACCACCAGCGTCACAACAACAACGGTAGCGGCGCTGATCCAGAATGCAGGGGTTAACATGAGTGCGATGATATTGAAATGTGACAATAACTGCATTCTCCCTCCTCGATTTAGGTAAACAAGGAAGTATAGTCACTCTGCTTTGGCCACCAGGCGATTTAGGATGTTTACGCCCGCACGGAGGCCTGATCCTGCTCCAGACAGGCATGGCTTAAACGAATTGCATTGCGAACATTTTTATAGGGTCCTCAACCCGAAAGTGGGCGCATTCACTTGCCCGATGCGTGAATGCTGTCGGTGGATTATCTGTCCCGGAACGTCTGCATCGTCTAAGGACGTTCCCCCTCTGAGGTAATGCGTTTCTTACCGAAAGGGCAAACCTTTAATGCACATCTAAAAGGGGAGAGACAATAATCTGACCCGTTGCCTGTGATTTCAGGACAGGTAATTTTATTCTTCATATTTTGCCATAATTCACTGTTGTAAGAGGTCATATTGTAGATGGTTAACGGCGTGTATTTGCCATTGAGAGCCATACCATCCCTGTAAGGCTCAATTGTCGATCCGGGAGGGAATATCACACTGCCTTCGTACCAGATAATCATTTTGAGCATCTTCAGACTGACAATGCTGGAAAAGGCAATTCCCGTGCTCGGGCAGGCAATGGTTTCAATGACGGTCCACTTCACATCCAACTCCTTTGAGTGCTTAACAGTGTGTCGCAATATGATATATTCAGGAAAACTTTTTATAGCGCATATTTCTAAAAGTAATAGAAGTTTCAGGTTATTTCAATTGATTATAACTTATTGATATAGATCGTTTTTATGTCAAATTTTAATTAAATCCTTTTGATTCAGTCGGTAACGTTAATAATCTTCCTGGCATAAAAACAGATCTTTACCTTTCATCACCCAAAATAAGATCATTTTTTGATCAAATACGTTCTGTTAGCAGTTTATTAACATCATCCAATCATGAAACAGTGTTCCTGCCGAAGGAAGGATTGAAGATGTCTTAATCCGATGCGTATAAGATCAATCTGAAAAAGTATTAACCGATTGCCAGGGGAATAAAAGGATATATCCTCCAGGTTCGGGTATAAAACCCGCCGGATGCAGTGAATTCACCTTTTTCAATTTCCCTTGTCACGTCGATGCAGATGGTAATAATTTAACCGATTCGGTTTAATTCTGAGCGGTGAATGTATCACGATCAAATACAGCTCAATTCGCGTTCATCGCGCATAATGGTTAAACAGTACACACCTGAACGTCTGAAGGGCGTTAAAGGACTGCGTTATGGATATGACAATTTGTCCTGCACAACCGGAAAACTTTGAACAACTGCGTGCCATTGAACGGGCCGCGTTTGAAACCCTGCGACGTGCGGGGGCGGTAACAGGTCCGGCTGTCACAACGAGCCTTGCAGCGTTAAATGATGTCTATCGCCACGGTTTGTTGCTTGCGGCCATGACACCGGAAACGGGTGCCGTGGGATTTGTTGCTGGCACGTTTGAGGCAGGATGGTTACACATTGCTGAAATAGATGTACATCCGGACTGGCAGCGCAAAGGAGTAGGGCGACGACTGATGAAAACGATTCTTTCAGCAGGCCAGGCGCGCGACCTGCGCGGGGCTACGCTGACAACGGACAACGCTGCCGCGTTTAATGCCCCGTTTTACGCTACGCTGGGGTTTAAATCGTTAGCAAGCCACGCGCTACCGCCGCATCTGGCGCGCATTCTGGCGGAAGAAATCGCGGCGGGTTTCGATCCAACTCGCCGGACTGCAATGGGGATGATTTGGGCGCCACGGTGAGCACTATCGGCACTCGCGTCTAAGGGGAAAGAAAGGTCTGTGAGGGCGGCGTCAGCCGCCCGTAAAAAGGCTTACACCAGCGCGTTAGGGCACTCTTCACCCTTTTCGATTTGCTGTAAATTACCCAGCGTCGTTTCAGAAATGCTGATCAGCGCTTCGGCGGTCAGGAAGGCCTGATGACCGGTAAAGAGCACGTTATGGCAGGCGGACAGACGGCGGAACACATCATCCTGGATCACGTCGTTGGACTTATCTTCAAAGAACAGATCGCGTTCGTTTTCGTAAACGTCCATGCCCAGTGCGCCAATTTTCTGGGTTTTCAGCGCTTCAATCGCAGCCTGCGAGTCAATCAAGGCACCCCGACTGGTGTTGATGATCATCACCCCGTCTTTCATTTGATCGAACGCAGACTGATTTAACAGGTGATAGTTTTCTGGCGTCAGCGGGCAGTGCAATGAAATGACATCCGACTGGGAGAAAAGCGTCGGTAGATCGACATACTCTACGCCCATCTCCAGCGCCGCTGCGCTTGGATAGGGGTCAAACGCCAGCAGACGCATGCCGAAGCCTTTCAGAATACGCAGCGTTGCAATGCCAATTTTCCCGGTGCCGATCACCCCGGCGGTTTTACCGTACATGGTGAAGCCGGTCAGACCTTCGAGAGAAAAGTTGGCATCACGGGTGCGCTGATAGGCGCGGTGAATACGACGGTTCAATGACATCATCATGCCAATAGCATGTTCTGCCACAGCTTCTGGCGAGTAGGCCGGAACACGCACCACTTTAAGACCCAGCTCTTTAGCCGCGTCCAGATCGACGTTGTTAAACCCGGCGCAGCGCAAGGCAATGTATTTTACCCCGTGCTTTTTCAGCTCTTCCAGAACCGGGCGGCTGCCGTCATCGTTTACAAAAATGCAGACAGCTTCGCAACCGTGGGCGGTTTTAGCCGTTCTTTCGGTCAACAGAAAGTCGAAAAATTCAAGCTCGAAGCCATAAGTCTCGTTAACATGTTGCAGATACTTTTTGTCGTACTGCTTTGTGCTATATACCGCGAGTTTCATAAGACTTTCTCCAGTGAGTTTACCTTCACGTTAGCATGATTAAAATAATCTTACAATTTATAAAATATTATTGAATTCAATAAGTTCTATGAATAATTCTAGAGCATCTATCCTTAAAAATGGCGTTTACTTCAACTGACTGGCTAAACATGCCACAATAACGGGCATTGTCGGCTTATTTTTTCGCTAAATCAGGATATTAACTACCCATGAAGGGTAAATACAAAGCCGCTCTTGCGCTTTTTCTGCTGTTTATTCTTGTGCCGCTTACGCTGTTGATGACGCTCGCGCAGTGGCTGCCAACCCTTGCGGGGATCTGGCTGCCGGCCGGCACTCGAATCGCCTTTGAACAAAGCCCGCGACTGACGCGCCACACCATTCTTATTCCCGATCTTCACTATCTGGTTGAGGATTGCGAAATCGCTCGCCTCGAAAACGCGGTGATCTCTCATCCCAGCCGCTGGAAAGTGGACATCGGGGCGCTGGATCTCAATACCGTCTGTCTGAGCAAGCTACCTCAGTCCGGGCAGGCGACCACTGCCCCTAAAACCCTGGCCGAGTGGCAGGCGCTCCTGCCTAACACCTGGCTCAACATTGACAGACTCACCCTGTCACCCTGGCAACAATGGCAGGGAAAACTGACGGTGTCACTGACGCCAGCCGTTCAGGAGGTTGTTTATCAGGGTGAACAGGTGACGGTGCGCACCGCGCTACGCGGACAGACCTTGACCGTCAGCGAGTTTGCGCTGCATCTGCCGGATTATTCACAACCCATCACCCTGGTCGGGGAATTTACGCTGCCCCTGGTCCCGGACGGTGCGCCGGTGAACGGTCATGCGCAGGCCACGTTTAACGTGCCGCAACTGTCAACAAGGGTAGATGCCGACCTTGACTGGGAAAACAACCAGGGTCAACTGGTGATGATGGCACGCGGGAATCCCGATCCGCTGCTTGATTTACCCTGGCAACTGACCAAAGACCGATTGACCGTAAGCGATGGCCGCTGGAGTGTAGAGCAGGCGGGCATGCCGCTGAGCGGAAGGGTCGCTCTCACGATTGATAACTGGCAGCGCGGGATTGAGGGCGCGACCATCGGCGGTCGCCTCAATGTCCTGACCCAGGGCGATGCAGGTAAAGGAAACGCCGTGCTGACGATCGGCCCGGGCAAACTGAGCATGGACGATAGCGCCATGCCGCTGCAACTCACCGGTGAAGCCAAACAAAACGATCTGATTCTTTACGCCATTCTTCCCGCGCATTTGACGGGCAGTCTGGCCGACCCGCAGCTGACCTTTACCCCGGGCGCGCTGTTGCGGTCCCGGGGACGAATCATTGATTCGCTCAATATTGACGAGATTCGCTGGCCGCTGGCGGGGGTGAAGCTGTCGCAAAAAGGAATCGACGGACGTTTGCAGGCCATTCTGAAAGCGCATGAAAACGAGATGGGCGATTTTGTATTGCACCTGGACGGCCAGGCGAACGATTTTTTACCCGACAAAGGGCTCTGGCAATGGCGCTACTGGGGTGACGGACGCTTTACGCCCATGAACGCCCGCTGGGACGTGGCGGGCAAAGGGGAATGGCGCGACAGCATGATTGAGCTGACCGCGCTGTCGACCGGTTTTGATAAATTGCAGTACGGATCGATGCTGGCCAGCAAACCGCGTCTGATGCTGGAAGCGCCGGTGAGATGGCAGCGCGATACACAACATCCTCACTTTAGCGGTGCGTTATCGCTGGATGCCGAACAAACCACCTTCTCGGGAGGCAGCGTTCTTCCGCCCTCCACGTTGAAATTTAGCGTAGAGGGCAGCGACCCCACGGTGTTTCAGTTTAAAGGCGATCTGCATGCAGGAGAGATTGGACCGGTGCGGGTAAACGGTCGCTGGGACGGAGAACGTCTGCGCGGCCAGGCATGGTGGCCGAAGCAATCGCTGACCGTCTTCCAGCCGCTGGTACCGCCAGACTGGAAACTGGATCTGCGTGACGGTGCGCTCTATGCACAGGTGGCGTTTTCAGCCGCCGCCGGACAGGGTTTTGAAGCGGGCGGGCACGGCGTGGTGAAAAGCGGTAGCGCCTGGCTACCAGACAATAAAATCAATGGCGTCGATTTTGTGCTGCCGTTCCGCTTTAGTGAAGGCGTCTGGTCACTGGGTACGCGTGGGCCGGTGACGCTGCGCATTGCCGAGGTGATCAACCAGTTCACCGCACAGAATATCACCGCCGATTTACAGGGCGATTATCCCTGGTCGGAAGAGCGTCCGCTGTTGCTCAGCAACGTCAGCACGGACATCTTAGGGGGCAAAATTACCCTTCAGCAGTTACGGATGCCGCAACACGATCCGGCGCTACTGCGGGTGCAGAATATCTCGGCCAGCGAACTCATCAGCGCGGTGAATCCGAAACAGTTTACGATGTCCGGCCCGGTAAGCGGGGCGCTGCCGTTCTGGCTGGAAAACGAAAAATGGATCATTAAAGATGGCTGGCTCACCAATCCCGGTCCAATGACGCTCCGCATCGACAAAGACACGGCGGACGCCATCGTGAAGGATAATATGGTTGCCGGGGTCGCAATTAACTGGCTTCGTTATATGGAAATTTCGCGTTCGTGGACGAAAATCAATGTAGATAACCTGGGGGTATTGACCATGCAGTCGACCCTGAGCGGCACCAGTCGGGTGGACGGGAAAAGTAACACCGTAAATCTCAACTACACCCATGAAGAGAATCTTTTTACCCTCTGGCGCAGCCTGCGCTTTGGGGACAATTTACAGGCATGGCTTGAACAACACGCGGCGCTACCCAATGCCCGCTGTCAGGCAGGGAAGAATGAATGCGAGGAACAACGATGAAAAAGCGGGCAGGCGCGCTCAGCGTGGTCATGGTCGGGATGCTGACGGGCTGTACGCCACGCATTGAAGTCGCGGCACCAAAAGAGCCGATAACCATTAATATGAACGTGAAGATTGAGCACGAAATCCATATTAAAGTGGATAAAGACGTCGAAACATTGCTCAAATCGCGTAGCGATCTGTTCTGAGGTGTGGATGAAAAAACGACTCATCACAGGCATACTGGCGCTGGGCTTAAGCGTGCAGGCATTTGCTCTCAGCCTTAATGATGCGCGCACGCAGGGACGGGTGGGCGAAACCCTCAGTGGTTACATAGCGCCACTGCGTCAGGACGCTGAGACGCTGGCCCTGGTCAAAGAGATCAATGCGGCACGCAGTGAGAGCTATCAGAAACTGGCTGACGATAACAATTTACCGGTAGACGAAGTGGCTAAAATGGCCGGGCAAAAACTGGTGGCCCGCGCGCAGCCGGGTGAATATGTCAAAGGCATTAACGGCAAGTGGATGAAGAAATGATCAGCGGTAGCGCTTGCGATACTCGCCCGGCGAGACGCCAAAGCGCTGCTTAAAAGCCGTAGAGAAATGGCTGTGATCGGCAAATCCCCAGCGGTAACCGATCCCCGCCAGCTTTTCCTCATCGCCTGTCGCCCGCAATACCTGGGCACAGAGATCCAGACGCCGATTTTTGATGTACTGGGCCACCACCAGTCCTTTGTCGGCGAACATTCGATACAGACTCCGCACCGACATGCCGCACTCTGTTGCAATCCACTCCGGGCGTAACGCATCAGACTGAATAGCGTCATCAATTAACGCGAGCACCTTGCGAAACTGCCGCTCCTTGCGAGGCTCTACCGCCTCACGCTGTTGGAACGCGGGGCGGAGCAAACACACCATCGCTTCCAGCGCCGCTTCGCTCTCCCGCGAACTGAGATCGGCGTTATTCATACTCTCTTTGAGCAACCGGTGGCTGAGCTGAACGGTAGGTAAATGGCGCGACAGGGTATGGGCGCAGCTCACCTCCTGGAAACGGCACTGCTGTTCAAGGATTTGGCGCGGTAATAACAGTGAAATCTGCCGGGAGGGCTCTTGCCAGTAAAGGGAGCAGGGGCGTGACGCATCGATTAAGGTTATATCGCCCGCTTCGATTCGCGTCTGGCTGCCATCCTGCTCGACCGTGGCGCTACCGTCGAGCTGAAAGACGGTATAAAACCAGGCGTCATTGCTGGTTTTGATCTCCTGAGGTGTACGAAACAGACTGACGGCACCGGCGGTGACGGTGCTGAGCTTAAGGCTGCGGGCGTAGCTGGTTTCCAGCTCACCGATGAACTGACCGGGTAGCGGGCGAGCCGCAAAGCTGCCACAGACCTGGTTAATTTGCGCCAGCCAGTGCTGATATTTTTCCTGTTCGTTTGCACACACCATGGCTCATCTCGCTGCTTTTTATTGGTTTTGCATTGTTGCATTTGTGTTGCATTTTGTCAGAACCCTGAGGCTGACTATAGGAAAGAACACTCACCGACAACAGCGATATAAGCGGCAATTATCACAATTTGCGGTGCCTGTCACAGGTGGCAAAGCGAATGTCACAGAGAAAAAAGCGTAAGGCGAAAACCCGACATAGACTGCGATAACACCCTGCGAAGAATCATAAAGGAGTTACCGATGTCTGAATCATCCGTCGCCATTCTGCCCGACGTGCAGCAGTTTCTGGACCGACATCATGGCCTGTGGATCGAAGGTCGCCAGGCGGCCTCTGACAGCGAAAAACGGCTGAATATCTATAACCCGGCGACAGGTGACATTATCGCTTCAACTGCCGATGCCAGTGTGGACGATGTGGATCGTGCGGTGATGTCAGGCTGGCGCGCGTTTGTCGCCCGGCGCTGGGCCAGCAAGCTGCCCGCGGAACGCGAACGTATTCTGCTGCGTTTCGCCGACCTGGTTGAACAGCACGGCGAGGCGCTGGCCCAACTCGAAACCCTGGAGCAGGGGAAATCCATCAACATCTCGCGGGCCTTTGAAGTGGGCTGTACCCTCAACTGGATGCGCTACACCGCCGGGTTAACCACCAAAATTGCCGGAAAAACGCTCGATCTTTCGATTCCTTTACCCCAGGGGGCGCGATACCAGGCATGGACCCGCAAGGAGCCGGTAGGGGTGGTGGCGGGCATTGTCCCGTGGAACTTTCCGTTAATGATTGGCATGTGGAAGGTGATGCCCGCGCTGGCGGCAGGCTGCTCAATTGTGATTAAACCTTCGGAAACCACGCCCCTGACTCTGCTGCGCGTGGCGGAACTGGCGAGCGAAGCCGGGATACCGGAAGGCGTCTTTAACGTCGTGACCGGAAGCGGTGCCGTGTGTGGCGCGGCGTTAACCTCTCATCCGCATATTGCGAAAATCAGCTTTACCGGTTCCACCGCCACCGGGAAACAGATTGCCCGTGCCGCCGCCGACACGCTGACGGGCGTAACCCTGGAATTAGGCGGCAAAAATCCGGCCATTGTGCTGAAAGATGCCGATCCTGCCTGGGTGATTGAAGGGCTGATGACCGGTAGTTTTCTGAATCAGGGCCAGGTCTGTGCGGCAAGTTCGCGCATTTATATCGAAGCGCCGCTTTTTGACACCCTGGTCAGCGGTTTTGAAAGTGCCGTGAAGTCACTGAGTGTCGGCCCGGGGATGTCTCCTCAGGCGTTCATCAATCCGCTGGTTTCACGCGCGCATTGCGATAAAGTGCAGGCATTTTTGGATGAGGCTAAATCCGGTAACGCGGAACTTATCAGCGGCCAGAGCGGCCCGGATAGCAAAGGCTACTATGTCGCCCCGACTCTGGTGGTGAACCCGTCGGAGCAGCTTCGCCTGACGCGAGAGGAGGTCTTTGGCCCGGTGGTAAATCTGGTGCGCGTCGCCGACGGTGAAGAGGCGTTGCGACAGGCCAATGATACGCCATATGGTCTGACGGCGAGTGTCTGGACACAAAACATCAGTAAAGCGCTGGAATATACTGACCGACTGCAGGCGGGCACCGTGTGGGTAAACAGCCATACGCTGATCGACGCCAATCTGCCGTTTGGTGGCATGAAGCAGTCCGGCACCGGGCGAGATTTTGGACCGGACTGGCTCGATGGCTGGTGTGAAACGAAGTCGGTGTGTGTCCGATATTAAGGCCCAAAGGGTTAATCTCAGGCCGACCAGCGATCGCGACCCCCGTTTTTGGCGCGGTAGAGCGCGGCGTCGGCCTGAGCAATAATCTCGCTGGCCTGATGCCCTTTTTGCATACTGGCGATGCCCATACTGACCGTCACCCACTCGCTAACCTTCGATTGTGCATGAGGGATGGCTTCAGCACGCAGATTGTCCTGAATCCGTTTAGCCACCTGTTCTGCCATCTCTTTAGAACAATCAAACAGGATCACCACAAACTCTTCGCCGCCATATCGGGAGACCACATCGTCAGGCGTGCGGACTGAATGGCTGAGCGCCTTAGCCACCCGCGTCAGACACGCATCCCCCGCCTGATGGCCATAATGGTCGTTGTAAAGCTTGAAGTAATCGACGTCCAGCATGATCACCGTGAACGAGTGCCCCTGGTTCACCGCGTTCTCCAGCACGTTTTCCATAGATCGACGATTAGCGGTATCGGTGAGCGGATCCTTATGCGCCAGCGCATCAAGACGCGCAATCAACAGCTGATTTTGCTGGTTGCGCCGCCAGGCCTCGTTAAACCAGCTCACCAGAATAAAACGCCCGCAGAGGAGAATCAGCGAAAAAACCGTCCAGACCACGGCAAAGCGAAGGTTTATCCCCTGATTGAGCACCACGCTGGCGACCGGTAATGCCAGCCAGAGCGGGAGCACAAAGGCCAGTAAACCTGTCGGGTGATAATAAAGCGCGGCTAAGGCGGAAAGTAAAAGGATGGCGCACAGCGGCCAGGCATGGGGAAGTTGCCACACGGTCAGTAACGCGTAGCAGGCCCCGGACCACATTACGCTGGTCAGACATAATGCCAGATCGATTCCACGCACATGCCGCCAGCCCATAAAGATTAACGCCACGGACAGGACGATGATGCCCAGTAAAAAACCATTCAGCATGACGTTTAACGGCTGCGTGACGTGATAAATGGCGTCAAAATCATCAAGCAGGACGTTACGTAAAAGAATCATCAGGGCAAAGCTGATGTTCACAAAGGCCAGCCAGGGCAGGTTGATGGCAAGTCCATGGGCGATCATGGCGTCACGGGTGGGCCAGGTGGCTAAATCGGTGGGGTGAGCGTGCCTTTTATCCATTAACGGTCTTTCTTCCGGGGCGCAGGGCGCATAAAAAAGGGCGGAATATCCGCCCACAAGGTTTGTCAGAGCTCTTCACATTTTAAACTAAAAAAGCCGGAACGTTGTCCGTCTGATGTGGGCAGATTAAGGAGCGTCCTTATTCTTGCCAAGCGTTGGCGTTTCGTCGAAGAAATTCCATGGCTTAAGCAGCGTATGCACCCATTCCGTTGGCATGATGGGCCACTCCTCGGCGCGGGCGAAGTGTGTGGTGCCGGTAGTCATCCAGACAACATCATCTTCGTTATTTATCGACTCGTCATTTTTACTGTACTGACCCAGCCCGGTATCGTGCGTGGAACGGTTAGGGTATTTCCCTTCCGGATACTTCTCATTCGGCTGATAGCGCGTCACCCACAGCTGTTTATCCATAAAGCTCAGGCGATGATAAATCCACTCGTCAGGCGCAAATTTCGCCCCGGTGGCAACAGGGTGCGTGCCGCCTGCGTACGGGATAATTTGATAAGAAACAGGATTTCCCATGCGGTTTTCTTTATGTGCATTGCTCAACAGGCGAATGGTGCCGGGATCGAATTTCTGCGCCGCCTGTTGCTCGCTGTCGATGGTGTACTGATTCACCTGTAACGAACTGGTGCGCGGGCCACCCGCCGTGTTCGGTTTGACCTCCGGATCGAGTGCCACCAGTCGGTTTTCGATACCGTCCACATCCATATCGAGGCGGAAGTTGTAGATATGCTGGTGGGTTGTCCCGACGATGTTATGGTCGATGAGCGTGCCGTATTGGGTATCTTTTTTCGCGGTGGCATCATGCATGGTTTTTGCCTGCACACCTTTGACGGCTTCGATACCCGTTGCGCCCGCATCAATGCCGATTGTACCGTTCTCGTGGAACACCCAGTCGAAGAGATAATCGTAGTTGCCCACCGTGCTTATCCACCGAACCACCAGCTCTCGCCGCTCGGTGCTGACGTTTGGCTGGCCCATCTCCTGATGTTTATATTCAGGCCCGGCGTAGCGTTCAAAAATGGCGATGGCACGGGGGATTTCGGTGGGTGCGCCGGTGTAATCCGCGATGGTCTCATTGAGCATCACCGCATTGGCGGGCGCATCTTTACCCCGAACCTGCGGGGAGGTCAGCGTCCCCATGCCATAGTCGCCAGAATCAAGGTACGCCTTAAAGTACCAGCCTACGTCCGGGTCACCGTAGGGAACAATCATTCCGCCCAGCGACCCCTGATACATCACCTGACGCTTTTTACCGTTGTCGTTATAGGTGACGGTCGAGATCATGGGCCCCACGCGTGAATCCAGGCTCAGGTGAAAATCCCAGTTCTGCCAGTGCACACGATCGCCGGTGATGGTGTAGTTCTTGCCTTCCGGCTCCACAATCGAGAGCGGCTTTTTCGTCGGGGCAACGCGGTCGCGACCATCATAAGGACGCGGCGTTAAGGGCACCGGTACTACCGGGCCTTCTTCAATTTTGATGATTTTTTTCTGTTCGAGATCGACCACCGCCACCAGATTTTCAATCGGGTGCGCCCAGTAGTTGCCATCGCCGACGTCCAGATAGCTCACCACCTTTAGCAAACGGTCTTCCTGCTTCAGGCCGTCCTTCCCGTCGAAATAGCCCACGGTGAGTGGGGTGGTCATCACTTTTTTCGGATCGTTAACGCCATGCTTTTTCAGGGCCTCGGCAAATTCTGCGCTCTCATTAATGATCTGCTGCACGGTGGCGAAATCATCCAGCAGCACCATGCCGTGGGCATCTTTCACCGCGGTCCAGCTCAGGACCTTTTTATCCTTAAGATCCACCCGGCTTTCGATGATGTGTTTCCCGTCGAGCATCGTGATATTCGCCTGGCGTGGCGTGTCAACGGCAGTACCGTTCAGGACATAATCCCAGACTTTGGCTTTCTCCGGCTCGGCGAGGGCGATCTGCGTAAAGCGGGTATTGGGCTTAAAATCCGCGGAGGCTTTGACAATATCGGCGGCAACTTTGATCTCATCAGCGGTTAAGGCGTTCAAAGGATGAGGGCTTTTTTCAACCTGAAAAGTCTGATCGAGTCCCGACTGGAAGACATCGTTAATAAAGGTGTCAGAGATAAACGCGTGCTTATTTTTCATCACCACCGGCACCGGTAACGTCAGGGTTTTACCGTTAACGATGGCGGTTTTTGCCCCGGGTTTCACCTTCACAAACGCGCCATCTTTGATCAGGGTAAACATCCCGGCGTACTCGTCCCACTGTACCTCCGCGCCAAATTCAGCAAGGGTCTTTTCCAGAGGAACCATATGTGCTTCGCTGCCGTGGGCGAAGACGGGTGACTGCCAGGCACAAAGCAACGTCACTGCCATGGCCAGTGCCGTTTTACGGGGAGAAAAAGAAGAGTGACTTCCCATCGTTGACCTCATTTTCGTTGTTGTGTGTATCGTGTTATGCCAGCGTTATCCTGACAGGCGCACGGGAAAAGCGTTTGCCTGCATCTGCCAGGTTATTTGTCAGTCTTGCCAGATTGAAAAGCCGGGAAGGAACCTTCCCGGCAAAGGGAGAGGATTACGCGTGATTATCGCCGTGCTGGCGCGCGACCAGCGTCAGGATGGAGTAAAGGGCAACGGCCTGCTGGTGTTGATTGAAAATTTCCACGGCCCATTCCACCACGCCGGTCGGTTTTTCCTCTGCGTTACGCTGTTTTTTCAGCGTCTTGCGTTTACAGGTCAGCCGCACCTGAATCGTGTCCCCTGGCTTCACGGGTTCAATAAAGCGCAGATTCTCCATGCCATAGTTGGCAATCACCGGGCCGACGCCTGCATCCACAAACAACCCTGCGGCGGCAGAGATCAAGAAGTAGCCGTGCACGACACGCTCGCCGAAAATTGACTCTGCCGCACCAATTTTGTCCATGTGGGCGTAGAAATGATCCCCGCTGAGACAGGCGAAATTAACGATATCAGTTTCCGTTAGCGTCCGGCGGGGCGTTAACAGACTGTCTCCTGGCTGCAGCTCCTCGAAATATTTGCGGAACGGATGCACGCGATCTTCGCGCACCTGCGCACCGCGTACCCACTGCTGACCGATAGCCGCCAGCATGGTCGGGCTGCCCTGAATGGCGGTGCGTTGCAGGTAATGCTTCACGGCGCGTAAACCGCCCAGCTCCTCACCGCCGCCCGCACGCCCCGGCCCGCCGTGCACCAGCTGCGGCAGCGGCGAACCGTGGCCGGTGGACTCTTTAGCCGACTCTTCATTCAGGATCTGGATACGGCCATGGGCACGCGCCGCGCCGGCGATAAACTGGCGAGCAAGCTGCCGATCGGCCGTCACCAGCGTAGCCACCAGGCTGCCGCCGCCTGCGCGTGCCAGCGACAGGGCATGCTGTGAATCCTGGTAAGGCATGAGGGTTGCGACCGGACCAAAGGCTTCGATCTCGTGAACGGCGGGCGTCTCATCAGGTTGAGGGCAAAACAGCAGCGTCGGCGGGTAAAAAGCGCCTGGCGCCTGCAGATCCGCTTTGCCGCCCAGACGGATCTGACAGCCTGCTGCAAGCAGGTGATCGACTTTTTCCTGAACGTCGGCACGCTGTTCGGCGTTCACCAGCGCGCCCATTTTGACGCCTTCCTGGGCCGGATCGCCGACCACAACCTCCTCAAGACGCGCAACCAGCGCCTGGCTCACGGCATCTATTTGTCTTTGCGGAACGATAATCCGGCGGATCGCGGTACATTTTTGGCCCGCTTTGGCGGTCATTTCCCGCACGATCTCGCGGATGAACAGAGCAAACTCAGGGTGGTCTGGCGTGACGTCCTCGCCTAAAACACAGCAGTTAAGCGAATCCGCTTCCATGGTGAACGGAATCGCGTTCGCCACGATATTAGGGTGTACGCGCAGCCTCTGCCCGGTGGTCGCTGAGCCGGTAAAGGTCACCACGTCCTGGCTGTCAAGCCTATCCAGCAGATCCCCCGCGCCGCCGCAAATCAGGCTGATCGCGCCGTCGGGCACCAGGCCGCTCTCCACGATCGCTTTCACCATCGCCTGCGTCACCTGTGCGGTGGCGGTTGCCGGTTTAATGATGGCGGGCATACCGGCAAGCCAGGTGGGGGCGAGTTTTTCCAGCATTCCCCAGCAGGGGAAGTTAAACGCGTTGATATGTACTGCCACGCCCGATTTGGATGTCAGGACATGACGCGCCGCAAATCCGCCCTCTTTTGACAGGGGGATCAGTTCATCTTCTGGCCATAGCGTGTCGTCCGGTAGCTCGCGGCTGCCGAGACCCGCATAGGTAAACAGCGTGCCGATGCCACCTTCGATATCGACCCAGCTGTCAGCGCGGGTTGCGCCGGTTTGCGCTGAAAGGCTGTAGAAAAGATCTTTTTGTGCAAGCAGATGGCGGGCGACCGCTTTCAGCATCGCGGCACGTTCAATAAAGGTCATCGCACGCAGCGCTTCACCGCCATGCTCAATGGCAAAGCGGCGAGCATCGGCCATATTCAACCCTTCGCTGGTCACTTCCCATAATGTTTCGCCGCTTATCGCGTGCTGAATGGTGCGTTCACGGCCCTGGCCAGACTGCCAGGCGCCGGACAAGAAGCTGGCTAACTTCTGCATCTCTCTTCTCCAAGTGTTACGTCATTTAGCTATAGATAGTTGGATGATGAATCATAAAAATCAAGCTGAGATTTTAATGATTTGTTAACACTGTGATCTCACCAGGTGCTTTTAAGCCGCATTTAGCCGTGAAAGAGGCCCGTAATGAAAAGCCTTGCGAGCGGCATCACAAATCAAACAAACATTTCTTGGGGTTATATTTAACCTTTGTGTAACTTTTACGAAACGAAGTGATTCATCATTCTGCCTTGATGAATATATTAATGAATCATAAAGGTGACGACGTGACGGAAGAACAACGCTTTGAGCAGCGCATTGCACAAGAGACGGCCATCGAGCCGCAAGACTGGATGCCGGATGCCTACCGCAAGACCTTAATCCGCCAGATTGGACAACATGCGCATTCTGAGATCGTTGGCATGCTGCCAGAGGGCAACTGGATCACCCGCGCGCCGACGCTGCGCCGTAAGGCCATATTGCTGGCTAAGGTGCAGGATGAAGCGGGACATGGTCTGTATCTGTACAGCGCGGCGGAGACGCTGGGCTGCGCCCGGGAGGACATCTACCAAAAGATGCTCGACGGCAAGATGAAATACTCCTCGATTTTCAATTACCCGACGTTGAGCTGGGCGGACATCGGGGTCATCGGCTGGCTGGTGGACGGCGCCGCGATAGTGAATCAGGTGGCGCTGTGCCGGACCTCCTACGGCCCTTACGCCCGTGCGATGGTGAAAATCTGTAAAGAGGAGAGCTTCCACCAGCGCCAGGGTTTTGAAGCCTGCATGGCGCTGGCCCATGGCAGCGAGTCCCAGCGTCAGATGCTGCAGGACGCCATCAACCGTTTCTGGTGGCCGGCGCTGATGATGTTCGGACCAAACGATGACAACTCTCCCAACAGCGCCCGCAGCCTGGCCTGGAAAATTAAGCGTTTTGGCAACGATGAACTGCGCCAGCGCTTTGTCGACAACACGGTTCCGCAGGTGGAGATGCTGGGGATGACGGTGCCGGATGCAGACCTGCAGTTCGATGCCGGGACCGGACATTACCGTTTTGGTGAAATCGACTGGCAGGAATTCAACGAGGTGGTCAACGGACGTGGTCTCTGCAATCACGAACGACTGGCCGCCAAAAACCGCGCCTGGGAAGAGGGTGCCTGGGTGCGCGAGGCCGCGCTGGCGCATGCCGAAAAACAACAGACCCGCAAAGTCGCGTAAGGGGAAGCAAAATGAGCAACGTTTACTGGCCGTTATACGAAGTTTTTGTTCGCAGCAAGCAGGGGTTATCCCACCGACACGTGGGGAGCCTGCACGCTGCCGACGATCGCATGGCGCTGGAAAATGCGCGCGATGCCTATACCCGCCGCAGTGAAGGCTGTTCGATTTGGGTGGTGAAGGCGAGCGAAATTGTCGCCTCACAGCCGGAAGAACGCGGCGAATTTTTTGATCCTGCTGAGAGCAAGGTTTATCGCCATCCGACGTTTTACACCATCCCTGATGGCATCGAGCACATGTGAGGGCAGACATGAAACCGACATCCGCATATGCCCTGCGCCTGGGCGATAACTGCCTGATCCTGTCACAACGTCTCGGGGCGTGGTGTGGCCATGCGCCGGAGCTGGAAATCGATCTGGCGCTTGCCAATATTGGTCTCGATTTGCTGGGACAGGCGCGCAATTTTTTAACCTACGCCGCCGAACTTGAAGGCGAAGGCTGCGAAGACACGCTGGCGTTCTCCCGTGACGAACGCCAGTTCAGCAACCTGCTGCTGGCCGAACAGCCAAACGGCAACTTCGCCGACACCCTGGTGCGGCAATATTTTATGGATGCCTGGCACGTGGCCCTGTTCAGCCGCCTGACGCAAAGCCGTGACGCGCAGCTCGCAGCGATTGCCGCGAAAGCCATCAAAGAGGCCCGTTATCACCTGCGATTCAGCCGTGGCTGGGTGGAGCGCCTGGGCAATGGTACCCCCGTTTCGACAGAAAAAATGCAGCAGGCCGTGGATTCGCTGTGGCGTTTTACCGCCGAGCTGTTTGTCGCAGATGAGTTGGAAACGTCTCTGGCGGCGGAAGGTATCGCCGTAGACCCGCGCGAACTGCGCGCCGAATGGGAAGCTGAGGTGTTTGCCGGTTTAGAGCAGGCCACGCTGACGGTGCCTGCCGAAGCGGCGTATCGCACCGGCGGTAAACAGGGGCTGCACACGGAACATCTGGGACCGATGCTGGCAGAAATGCAGTATCTCCAGCGTATGTACCCCGGGCAGCAGTGGTAAAGAAGGAGGTCCTCATGCAACGCCTTGTTGAGCTCGTCCCGGCGCAAATCCCGCAAATCTGGGCGCTGTTAAGCCAGATCCCCGATCCGGAGGTGCCGGTCCTGACCATTACCGATTTAGGTATGGTCAGGAGCGTTGAGGCCAGGGGAGAAGGCTGGGTGATTGGTTTCACGCCAACCTACTCAGGCTGTCCGGCGACAGAACACCTGCTGGGCGCGATTCGCGAGACGATGACCGCGCACGGCTTCACGCCGGTCCATATTGTCCTGCAGCTCGATCCGGCCTGGACCACCGACTGGATGACCCCGGATGCCCGCACACGGTTACGTGCTTACGGCATCAGCCCACCGGTCGGTCACAGCTGCCATGCGCATACTCCCGCTGAGGTGACCTGCCCACGCTGCATGAGTACAGACACCTCCGTGATCAGTGAATTTGGTTCGACAGCCTGCAAAGCGCTATATCGCTGCAACGCCTGTCGGGAACCTTTCGATTATTTCAAATGTATTTGAGGTTGCCATGACTACGTTTCATGCCCTGACGGTGGCAAAAGTAGAACCTGAAACACGCGATGCGGTGACGATCACCTTCGCCATTCCGCCGGGTTTACAGGAGGCCTATCGTTTTCGCCCCGGTCAGCATCTGACGCTGAAAGCGAAACTGGCGGGCGAAGAGCTGCGCCGCTGTTATTCCATCTGCCGCAGCGTCGGACCACACGAGATCAGCGTGGCCGTGAAGGCGATCGACGGCGGGCGTTTTTCGCGCTACGCCCGGGATGAGATCGCACAAGGCATGGCGATGGAGGTAATGGTGCCGCAAGGGCATTTCGGCTACCAGCCGCAGGCCGGACGTCAGGGGCGCTATCTGGCGATTGCGGCGGGTTCGGGCATTACCCCGATGCTGGCGATTATATCGGCGACGCTCACCACGGAACCGGAAAGCCACTTCACCCTGATTTACGGCAATCGCAGCAGTCAGAGCATGATGTTTCGCCAGGCGCTGGCCGATCTGAAAGACACCTACGCCCAGCGCCTGCAGTGGATCAATATCTTCAGCCAGGAGACGCTCGATAGTGAACTTCTCCATGGGCGGATTAATGGCGATAAGCTCCGGGCGCTGGCCAAAACGCTGATTGATTTTAGCCAGTTTGATGAAGCCTTTATTTGTGGTCCGGCGGTGATGATGGACGAGGCCGAGCAGGCGCTGAAAACGCTGGGTATTGCGGATAGTCCGATTCACCTTGAACGCTTCAACACGCCGGGCACGGCGGTGAAACGTGCTACCCCCCTTCAGACGCAGGGCCAGAAGGTGACGGTGCGCCAGGATGGCCGCGATCGCCAGATCACCCTGACGGCGGATGACGAGAGTATTCTCGACGCGGCATTACGTCAGGGAGCGGATTTGCCTTACGCCTGTAAAGGCGGCGTCTGCGCGACCTGCAAATGCAAAGTTTTACGCGGCAAGGTCGACATGGCGACTAACTACAGTCTTGAGCCGGATGAACTGGCGGCAGGATATGTCTTGAGCTGTCAGGCGCTGCCGTTAACGCCAGACGTCATCGTCGATTTCGATGCGAAGGGGATGGTATGAGCGAGTTAATCACTACCCGTCATGGCCGCGTCTTACAGCTGACGCTCCATCGCCCCGCGGCACGAAACGCCCTCAATAATGCGCTGTTAGCCGAACTGGCGACCGCTCTCGACGCGGCAGCGGCAGACAACCACATTGCCGTCTGTGTGATTGACGGCGGGGAGCGAGGCTTTGCCGCCGGTGCTGACTTAAACGAGATGGCGCAAAACGATCTGCCCGCCACCCTCAATGATATCCGTCCCCAATTGTGGGCACGGATCAACGCCTTCAATAAGCCCTTGATTGCCGCAGTGAATGGCTATGCGCTGGGCGCCGGGTGTGAGCTGGCTCTGCTGTGCGATGTCGTCATTGCCGGGGATAACGCTCGCTTCGGTCTGCCGGAAATCACCCTGGGGATCATGCCGGGTGCGGGCGGCACCCAGCGGCTCATACGCTGCGTCGGAAAATCGTTAGCCAGCAAAATGATCCTGACCGGCGAAAGTATCCCTGCCGTGCAGGCGCGCGAAGCGGGTCTGGTGAGCGATGTCTGTCCGGCAGCGTTGACGGTGGAGTATGCCCTCCAGCTTGCGGCAAAGATGGCGCGTCACGCGCCGCTGGCGCTGCAGGCGGCGAAGCAGGCGTTACGCCAGTCGCAGGAGGTTCCCCTGCACGCTGGTCTGGTTCAGGAACGTCAGCTCTTTACGCTGCTGGCGGCCACCGACGATCGCCAGGAGGGCATCGCGGCTTTCCTGGAGAAACGCACTCCCGACTTTAAAGGACGCTAATTGTGGAATCTATTCTCTGTCATGTTGAGCAAGGCGTAATGACCCTTACGCTTAATCGTCCGGATCGTCTGAACAGTTTCAATGACGTGATGCACCAGCAATTGTCCGCCTGCCTGAAACAGGCCGAACGGGATGATTCCGTTCGCTGTCTGTTAATCACCGGTGCGGGACGCGGCTTTTGCGCCGGTCAGGATTTAAACGATCGTAATGTCGATCCCACAGGCCCAGCGCCAGATTTGGGTATGTCCGTTGAGACCTTCTACAACCCGCTGGTGCGCCGTCTGGCGGCCTTACCCAAACCGGTGATCGCCGCCGTGAACGGGGTGGCCGCGGGGGCAGGGGCGACGCTGGCGCTCGGTTGCGACATGGTCATTGCCGCACGCTCGGCCAGTTTTGTGATGGCCTTCAGTAAGCTTGGCCTGGTGCCGGACTGCGGCGGAACCTGGCTGCTGCCACGAATCGCCGGACGGGCGCGGGCAATGGGGCTGGCGCTGCTGGGAGACAAATTGAGTGCTGAGCAAGCACACGACTGGGGCATGATCTGGCAGGTGGTGGAGGACGAACAACTTGCGATTACCGCACAGAAACTGGCCCTGCATCTGGCGACTCAGCCGACCTTCGGTCTGGGGCTGATTAAGCAGGCGATCAACGCCGCCGAAACCAACACTCTCACGACCCAGCTCGATCTCGAACGGGATTATCAGCGTCTCGCAGGACGAAGCGATGATTACCGGGAAGGGGTAAGCGCCTTTCTGAATAAACGCACGCCGCATTTCACGGGGAAATAAGATGACGATGAAGATTCATACCGTCGCGGTGATCGGCAGTGGCACCATGGGGGCGGGTATTGCGGAAGTGGCAGCCAGCAGTGGACACCCGGTTTTACTCTACGATATCGCCGCTGATGCTATTTCCCGTGCGATAGACGGGATCCAGACGCGCTTATCTTCCCGCGTTGCGCGGGGCAAACTGTCGGCCGAATCCTGTGCCGCGATTCTGGCACGGCTGGTCCCGGTGACGGATCTCCAGGCGCTGGCGAGCGCCGATCTGGTGATCGAAGCCGCCTCCGAGCGCCTTGAGGTAAAAAAAGCCCTTTTTTCGCAGCTTGCCGGGATTTGTCAGCCGCAGACGCTCTTAACGAGCAATACCTCTTCTCTCTCTGTCACGGCGATTGCCGCTGACGTGCCTCATCCGGAGCGTGTCGCCGGGCTGCATTTTTTTAATCCTGCACCGGTGATGAAACTGGTTGAAGTGGTGAGCGGGCTGGCGACATCGCCTGAGGTGGTGAATGTGCTGTGTACGCTGGCAATGAACTGGGGCAAGCAGCCTGTTCGCTGTCAATCAACCCCGGGGTTTATCGTCAATCGCGTGGCACGTCCTTTCTATTCAGAAGCCTGGCGGGCGCTGGAAGAGCAGGTGGCTTCCCCGGAAGCGATTGATGCCGCTCTTCGTGAAGGTGCTGGTTTCCCGATGGGACCGCTGGAGCTCACCGATCTGATTGGTCAGGACGTCAATTTCGCGGTGACCTGCTCGGTCTTTAATGCCTTCTGGCAGGAGCGTCGTTTCCTGCCGTCGTTATACCAACAGGAGCTGGTGCTGGCGGGGCGGCTTGGCAAAAAAAGCGGGCAGGGCGTCTATAACTGGCGTGGCGAAAAGCCGCTGGTGCAATGGCTGGATAGCGTCATCGGGACCTCTGCGGCGTTAAATACGCGCGCGTTAAGTGACGGTGTCACAGAAATCGACGAAGCCGTGCTGATTGAAACCCAGGGTGAAACAGCACAAAGCCTGGCCCTGCGCCTGAATAAGCCCGTCGTCGTGGTGGACCGGATGGAACGCGACGTGGCGGTTATTGCTGCGGCAGCCGGTAATCCCGCCGCCGCGACGCAGAAGGTGGTGCAGTACCTGCAACAGCAAGGAAAACGCGTGCTGATGATTGCGGACTATCCTGGCCTGCTGATCTGGCGCACGGTGGCGATGATTATCAATGAATCGCTGGATGCACTGCAAAAAGGGGTCGCCAGCGAAGAGGATATTGATACGGCGATGCGGCTGGGCGTGAACTATCCCTGTGGGCCGGTGGCCTGGGGTGAGCGTCTGGGCTGGCAGCGGCTGCTGATCCTGCTGGAAAACCTGCAACGTCACTATGGTGAAGAACGATATCGCCCCTGTTCACTGCTGCGCCAGCGCGCGCTTCTGGAGAGTAGCTATGAGTCATAACGCCTGGCAAAACGCCCATACCCTGTACGAGAACGACACCTGCGCGCAGGCGCTGGGCATCGACATTATCGAGATGGATGACGGGTATGCCGTCGTGACCATGACCATTACGCCCCAGATGCTCAACGGGCATAAAACCTGTCATGGCGGACAGCTTTTCTCGCTGGCGGATACGGCCTTTGCGTACGCCTGCAACAGTCAGGGGCTGGCGGCGGTGGCCTCCGGCTGTTCAATCGATTTTCTGCGTCCTGGATTTGCCGGAGACAAACTGACTGCCACCGCCTGTGTGAAGCATCAGGGCAAACTGACCGGCGTCTACGACATTGAAATTACCAATCAACAACAAAAAACAGTCGCTCTGTTTCGCGGTAAATCACACCGCACGGGCGGCTGTGTGACAGGAGAAGCCTGATGCGTGATGCGTTTATTTGTGATGGCGTTCGGACCCCGATTGGACGGTATGGCGGCGCGTTGTCAGGTGTGCGCCCAGACGATTTAGCCGCGGTGCCGCTGCGCGCGCTGCTGGCGCGCTATCCGCAGCTGGATGCCGGACTGATCGATGATGTGCTTCTGGGTTGTGCAAACCAGGCGGGGGAAGATAACCGAAACGTCGCCCGCATGGCGGCGCTGCTGGCAGGAATACCCCAGACGGTGTCCGGTACCACCCTTAACCGCCTGTGTGGATCAGGCCTGGACGCGGTGGGGTTCGCGGCCCGGGCGATCAAAGCGGGTGAGGCGGAGTTAATGATTGCCGGTGGCGTGGAGTCGATGTCCCGCGCCCCCTTCGTGATGGGCAAAGCGACGGCGCCGTTTCAGCGTCAGGCCGACATGTTTGATACCACCATCGGCTGGCGATTTGTGAATCCGCTCATGCATCAGCAATTTGGAACTGACAGCATGCCGGAAACGGCAGAGAATGTAGCTGAATTGTTAAATATCAGCCGTGCCGATCAGGATGCGTTTGCCTTGCGCAGCCAGCAGCGCACGGCCATCGCCCAGCAAAACGGCATCCTGGCGCAGGAGATCGTGTCGGTGAGCGTGACGGGCAAAAAGGGAGCAACCCTCGAAGTTTGCCAGGATGAACATCCGCGCGCCGAAACCACTTTATCCCAGCTTGCCGCGCTTAAAACCCCTTTCCGGCAAAACGGCGTGGTCACGGCGGGAAACGCGTCCGGGGTGAATGACGGCGCAGCAGCACTGCTGGTTGCCAGTGAAAAGATGGCCCTACAGCAAGGACTCACGCCACGTGCCCGCATCGTGGCCATGGCCAGCGCGGGCGTGGAGCCTCGCCTGATGGGGCTCGGACCGGTGCCCGCCACCCGTAAAGTGCTGGAGCGTGCCGGTTTAAGCATCAACGATATGGATGTGATTGAGCTGAATGAGGCGTTTGCCGCACAGGCGCTGGGCGTGTTGCGTCAGCTTGGACTCGCGGACGATGCCGGGCACGTTAACCCTAACGGGGGCGCCATTGCGTTGGGCCATCCGTTGGGCATGAGCGGGGCACGACTGGTGATGGCCGCCAGCAATGAATTACATCGGCGCAACGGACGTTATGCGCTTTGCACAATGTGCATCGGCGTGGGCCAGGGCATTGCCTTGATCCTTGAGCGTGTTTGAGCAAAAAACAATGTGAGTACCCTACAATGACAACGACAACCAGCCAACTCGATCCGATTGAAACCGCGTCCCTCGATGAATTACAGGCGCTGCAAACCCAACGCCTGAAGTGGACGCTCGAACATGCTTATCGCAACGTGCCGATGTATAAACGCAAATTTGATGCGGCGGGCGTGCATCCTGACGATTTTAACGAACTGTCCGATCTGAATAAATTCCCATGCACCACCAAACAGGATTTGCGGGATAACTATCCCTTTGACACCTTTGCGGTGCCCATGGAGCAGGTTGTGCGGATCCACGCCTCTTCCGGAACGACCGGTAAACCGACGGTGGTGGGCTATACCCAGAACGATATTGATAACTGGGCTAACATTGTGGCCCGTTCGCTGCGCGCCGCAGGCGGCAGTGCGAAAGATAAAATCCACGTCGCCTACGGCTATGGATTATTTACCGGCGGGCTGGGTGCGCACTACGGCGCAGAACGTTTAGGGGCGACGGTGATCCCCATGTCAGGCGGCCAAACGGAAAAGCAGGCGCAGCTCATCCGCGATTTCCAGCCGGACATGATCATGGTGACGCCTTCTTATTGCCTGAACCTGATAGAAGAGCTGGAACGCCAGATGGGGGGCGATGCCAGCTCGTGTTCGCTGCGTGTGGGCGTCTTTGGGGCAGAACCCTGGACGCTGGCAATGCGCCACGAGATTGAGCGTCGTCTGGGCATTACCGCCCTGGACATCTACGGCTTATCAGAAGTCATGGGGCCGGGCGTGGCGATGGAGTGCCTGGAAACGGCCGATGGCCCGACCATCTGGGAAGACCATTTCTACCCGGAAATTGTTAACCCTAACGACGGCACGCCGCTGGCAGACGGTCAGCAAGGCGAACTGTTATTTACCACGCTGACAAAAGAGGCGCTGCCCGTTATTCGGTACCGCACGCGCGATCTGACCCGACTGCTGCCGGGAACGGCCCGCACGATGCGCCGGATGGATCGTATCAGCGGGCGCAGCGATGACATGCTGATCATACGCGGCGTGAATGTCTTCCCGTCCCAGCTTGAAGAAGAGATCGTTAAGTTTGAACATCTCTCCCCACACTACCAGCTGGAGGTGAACCGCCGTGGTCATCTTGATTCGCTCTCGGTCAGAGTGGAGCTGAAAGAGAGTAGCTTAACCCTGACCCATGAACAGCGCTGTCAGGTTTGCCATCAGTTGCGTCACCGGATTAAGTCGATGGTGGGGATCTCAACCGATGTGACTATCGTCAATTGCGGTAGTATTCCGCGTTCCGAAGGTAAAGCCTGCCGCGTTTTCGACCTGCGCAAGGTCGCCGCTAACGGCTAATCACGGGCGTCTCCCTCTGCCATTTTCGGCAGAGGGGTGGCCTCAATCATCTGTGCTATGATTCATCCAGGATAAAAAACACAACAGAATGAATCAGATGAGCAAACTCGATACCTTTATTCAGCAAGCCGTCAGTTCGGTCCCTATCAGCGGTACCTCGTTAATCTCGTCATTATACGGTGATGCACTCTCCCATCGTGGCGGTGAAATCTGGCTGGGAAGTCTGGCCGCCCTGCTGGAGGGGATGGGCTTTGGCGATCGTTTTGTGCGCACCGCGCTTTTCCGTCTCAATAAAGAAGGCTGGCTGGATGTGTCGCGTATTGGCCGTCGCAGCTTCTATCGCTTAAGCGATAAAGGGCTGCGCCTGACCCGTCGCGCGGAACATAAAATCTACCGGGCGGAGCCGCCTGCCTGGGACGGCAAATGGTTGTTGCTGTTATCCGAAGGGCTGGATAAAAACACCCTGGCTGATGTGAAAAAACAGCTGATCTGGCAAGGGTTTGGTACGCTGGCCGCCAGTCTGATGGCCTCTCCGTCGCAGAAACTGGCCGATGTTCAGCAGCTTCTGCATGAGGCTGGCGTGGCGGAAAACGTCATCTGTTTTGAAGCGCATTCGCCTTTGGCGCTGTCGCGTGCGGCATTGCGTTCCCGGGTGGAAGAGTGCTGGCAGCTAACGGAACAGAACGTCATGTATGAAACCTTTATCGACTCTTTCCGTCCGCTGTTGCCGCTCTTAAAAGAGGCAAAGGCCGATGAACTGACGCCGGAACGTTGTTTCCAGATTCAGCTGTTGTTGATCCATTTTTATCGCCGTGTGGTGCTCAAAGATCCCCTGTTACCGGAGGAGTTACTCCCGGCACACTGGGCAGGGCAAACCGCACGACAGTTGTGTATCAATATCTATCAACGTGTCGCCCCTGGCGCGCTGGCCTTTGTGAGTGAAAAGGGGGAAACCTCGGTAGGGGCGCTGCCTGCACCGGGTGCGCTTTATGCTCAACGCTTTGGTGGGCTGACACACGCATAACGGAGGATCTATGCCTGTTTATCAAATTGACGGACTCACACCCGTGGTGCCAGAAGAGAGTTATGTTCATCCCACGGCAGTACTGATTGGCGATGTGATCTTAGGTAAAGGGGTCTATGTCGGGCCAAACGCCAGCCTGCGCGGGGATTTTGGCCGCATCGTGGTAAAAGACGGGGCCAATATTCAGGATAACTGCGTGATGCACGGTTTTCCCGAACAGGATACGGTGGTGGAAGAGGACGGCCACATTGGCCACAGCGCCATTCTGCACGGTTGCGTGATCCGCCGTAATGCCCTGGTCGGCATGAATGCGGTGGTCATGGACGGGGCGGTCATTGGCGAGAACAGCATTGTCGGGGCCGCCGCCTTTGTGAAAGCGAAAGCGGAAATGCCGGCAAACCACTTGATCATTGGCAGCCCGGCGAGAGCGATTCGCACGCTGAGCGAGCAGGAAATCGAGTGGAAAAAACAGGGCACGCGGGAGTATCAGGTGCTGGTTGAGCGCTGCAAACGCACCCTGCATCAGGTTGAGCCGTTACGCGAAGAGGAGCCTGGGCGTAAACGCCTGGTCTTTGATGAGAATCTCAGGCCGAAATCTGCCTGAAAAAATGCGTCCTGAAACGGAAAAACTCTCCCACCGGGCGGTGGGAGAGAGACATCTTATGCAGCCACCAGGCTGTCGATTGCTGCTTTAGCATCGGACTGTGCTTTGGTCGCCACTTCCGGACCGTAAGCAATACCTTCTGCGAAGACAAAGTTCACGTCGGTGATACCGATGAAGCCCAGGAACAGCGTCAGGTACGGTGCAACCAGATCGGTTGGGGTATCTTTATGGATGCCGCCACGGCTGGAGAGCACGATAGCGCGCTTGCCTTTCACCAGACCTTCCGGACCGTTTTCGGTATAACGGAACGTCACACCCGCACGGGCAACCAGGTCAAAGTAGTTTTTCAGCTGCGTTGGAATGTTAAAGTTATACATTGGGGCGTTAATCACAATCACGTCATGCGCCTGCAGTTCTGCAATCAGCTCATCGGACAGCGCCAGCGCTTCCTGCTGACGTGGCGTCAGTGGGGCGTCGCTCGGACGCAGTGCGCCAACCAGTTCACCATCCAGCACCGGAATCGGCTGAGCGGCCAGATCACGTACGGTGATTTCGTCAGCGGAGTGCTGTTCGCGCCACTGTTCAACGAAATAGTCAGACAGCTGACCAGACTGAGAGTACCCTGCCAGAATACTGGATTTAAGAACTAATACTTTGCTCATGGGTGATTCCTTTAATGTATTTGATGAGGGGGTTGCCCCGTTGCTTGCTGACACTTTATTCACAATCCTGTCGCAGGGATAGCGCAATATATCGAAGTCTATGTTCGAAATTTTTGAATAAGGCAGGAAAAGCGCCGTTGTGGTACTCTACCTCTATCAATAAAACGAGATTTAACCCGGCAGAGCACTGCCCTTTAACGCTATGACAGAACTCCAGAAAATCACCTTCTCCGCACTGCAAAAACAGCTTGATACGCTCATGCTGCGTGATAAACAGCGTTTCTCACGCCGCCTGCAGGGGGTTAAGAAGGTTAAAAATCCTGATGCACAACAGGCCATTCTCCAGGAGATGGCGAAAGAGATTGAACAGGCCGCAGGGAAGGTTGTGCTGCGTGAAGCGTCACGTCCGGCCATTGACTACCCGGACAATCTGCCCGTCAGCCAGAAGAAACAGGCGATCCTCGAAGCCGTGCGCGATCACCAGGTGGTGATTGTGGCCGGCGAAACCGGCTCCGGTAAAACCACGCAGTTGCCGAAAATCTGCATGGAGCTGGGGCGGGGCGTCAAAGGGCTGATTGGTCATACTCAGCCGCGTCGTCTGGCGGCGCGTACCGTCGCCAACCGTATTGCGGAAGAACTTCACACCGAGCCGGGCGGCTGTATTGGTTATAAGGTGCGGTTTAGCGATCACGTCAGCGACAATACCCTGGTGAAACTGATGACCGACGGCATCCTGCTGGCGGAAATTCAGCAGGACCGTCTGCTGATGCAGTACGACACCATCATTATCGATGAAGCGCACGAGCGTAGCCTGAACATCGATTTTCTGTTGGGGTATCTGCGCGAACTGCTGCCGCGCCGTCCGGATCTGAAAATCATTATTACCTCCGCAACCATCGATCCCGAACGCTTCTCGCGCCACTTCAACAATGCGCCCATTATTGAGGTGTCCGGCCGGACCTATCCGGTGGAGGTGCGCTATCGCCCGATTGTCGAAGAGGCGGACGATACCGAACGCGACCAGCTGCAGGCTATTTTCGATGCGGTGGATGAGCTGGGACGTGAAAGTCCGGGCGACATTCTGATCTTTATGAGCGGCGAGCGTGAAATCCGCGATACCGCGGATGCGCTCAGCAAACGCGACTTACGCCATACTGAAATTTTGCCGCTCTATGCGCGTCTGTCGAACAGCGAGCAAAATCGGGTCTTCCAGTCGCACGCAGGACGGCGAATCGTGCTGGCGACTAACGTCGCTGAAACCTCGCTGACCGTACCGGGGATCAAATACGTTATCGACCCGGGTACCGCCCGTATCAGCCGCTACAGCTACCGTACGAAAGTTCAGCGACTGCCGATTGAGCCGGTTTCACAGGCGTCGGCTAACCAGCGTAAAGGCCGCTGCGGACGTGTATCGGAAGGGATCTGCATTCGCCTCTACTCCGAAGATGATTTCCTCTCGCGCCCGGAATTTACCGATCCGGAAATTCTGCGTACCAACCTCGCTTCGGTCATTTTGCAGATGACCGCGCTGGGGCTGGGCGATATTGCAGCTTTCCCCTTTGTTGAAGCGCCGGATAAACGCAACATTCAGGACGGCGTGCGTCTGCTTGAAGAGCTGGGGGCAATCACCACGGATGAACAGGCGACGGCCTATAAGCTGACGCCGCAGGGGCGACAGCTGAGCCAGTTGCCGGTTGACCCGCGTCTGGCACGGATGGTGCTGGAAGCGCAGAAACATGGCTGCGTGCGTGAAGCGATGATCATTACCTCGGCGCTCTCTATTCAGGACCCGCGCGAGCGACCCATGGATAAAAAGCAGGCCTCGGACGAAATGCACCGCCGGTTTCACGATAAAGAGTCCGATTTTCTGGCCTTCGTGAATCTGTGGAATTACCTTGGCGAGCAGCAAAAAGCGCTCACCTCGAACGCTTTTCGTCGCCTGTGCCGGACGGAATACCTGAATTACCTGCGCGTGCGGGAATGGCAGGATATTTATACGCAGCTTCGTCAGGTGGTTAAAGAGCTGGGTATTCCGGTAAACAGTGAACCTGCTGAGTACCGTGAGATCCACGTTGCCTTGCTCACCGGTTTGCTCTCTCATATCGGGATGAAAGATGCCGATAAACAGGAGTATACCGGGGCGCGTAATGCCCGTTTCGCTATCTTCCCGGGCTCAGGTTTATTTAAGAAGCCGCCAAAATGGACCATCGTGGCTGAACTGGTGGAAACCAGCCGCCTGTGGGGACGTATCGCCGCACGCATCGACCCTGAATGGGTTGAGCCGGTGGCGCAGCATCTGCTGAAACGCTCGTACAGTGAACCACACTGGGAACGGGCTCAGGGCGCGGTGATGGCGACGGAAAAAGTCACCGTCTACGGACTGCCGGTCGTCGCCGCACGTAAGGTGAACTATAGCCAGATCGATCCGGCGCTTTCACGCGAGCTGTTTATTCGCCATGCGCTGGTGGAAGGCGACTGGCAGACGCGTCACGCCTTCTTCCGTGAAAACCTGAAGCTTCGGGCCGAGGTGGAAGAGCTTGAACACAAGACCCGCCGACGTGACATTCTCGTCGATGACGAAGCGCTGTTTGAATTCTACGACCAGCGCATCAGCCACGATGTGGTCTCGGCGCGTCATTTCGACAGCTGGTGGAAGAAGGCCAGCAAAGAGACGCCTGACCTGCTCAACTTTGAAAAGAGCATGTTGATTAAAGAAGGGGCGGAGTCGGTCAGTAAACTCGACTATCCGAACTTCTGGCATCAGGGCAACCTTAAGCTGCGTCTCAGTTATCAGTTTGAACCCGGCACCGATGCAGATGGCGTGACGGTGCATATTCCTTTGCCGCTGCTCAATCAGGTCGAAGAGGCGGGCTTTGAATGGCAAATTCCAGGACTGCGTCGCGAACTGGTGATCGCCTTAATCAAATCGCTGCCGAAGCCGGTGCGCCGCAATTTTGTTCCGGCGCCAAACTATGCCGAAGCCTTCCTGGGCCGCGTTACGCCGCTTGAAATGCCGCTTCTGGATGCCCTGGAACGCGAGTTGCGCCGGATGACGGGCGTCACCATCGACCGGGAAGACTGGCACTGGGATCAGGTGCCCGATCATCTGAAAATCACCTTCCGGGTGGTGGATGATAAGAACAAAAAGCTCAATGAAGGCCGCTCGCTGACGGATCTGAAGGACGCACTTAAAGGCAAAGTCCAGGAAACGCTCTCTGCCGTTGCCGATGACGGCATCGAACAGAGCGGGCTGCATATCTGGAGCTTTGGCGATTTGCCGGATCACTATGAGCAAAAACGCGGCAACTATCGGGTAAAAGCCTGGCCAGCGCTGGTTGATGAACGCGACAGCGTGGGGATTAAGCTTTTCGATAATCCGCTGGAACAACAGCAGGCGATGTGGCGGGGCTTGCGCCGTCTGCTGCTGCTCAATATTCCGTCGCCAATTAAATATCTGCATGAAAAACTGCCGAATAAGGCCAAGCTGGGGCTGTACTTTAACCCTTATGGCAAGGTGCTGGATCTGATTGATGACTGCATCTCCTGCGGCGTGGACAAACTGATCGACGAAGCGGGTGGGCCGGTCTGGACGGAAGAGGGCTTTGCGAAGCTGCACGATAAAGTGCGGGCAGAGCTGAACGATACGGTGGTGACGATTGCGAAGCAGGTCGAACAGATCCTGACGGCGGTGTTCAATATTAACAAACGCCTGAAAGGGCGCGTGGATATGACCATGGCGCTGGGTCTCTCAGACGTGAAGGCCCAGATGAGTGGCCTGGTCTATCGCGGGTTTGTCACCGGTAATGGGTTTAAACGTCTGGGTGATACCCTGCGGTATTTGCAGGCGATTGAAAAACGGCTGGAGAAACTGGCGGTCGATCCGCATCGGGATCGCGTTCAGATGCTGAAAGTGGAAAGCGTGCAGCAGGCATGGCAGCAATGGCTTAACAAACTGCCGCCTGCACGTCGGGAAGACGAAGACGTCCAGGCCATTCGCTGGATGATCGAAGAACTGCGCGTAAGTCTTTTCGCCCAGCAACTGGGTACGCCGTATCCCATCTCTGACAAGCGCATTCTGCAGGCCATGGAGCAGATTTCAGCGTAAAAATAAAAGCCGGGCACGCGTCTGCGTTGCTCGGTTTTTTTTTACCCGTTCACCATCGCCAGAGTAAACCCGTCCCAGCCTTTCACGCCCACGGTTTGTAACGCGGTGGCCGTCAGTCGCGGATTATCCCCCGTCATCTCAATGAAACGTCGCACACCCTGTACGCGCGCGTCGTCACTTTGTCCGTTAATCACTTCGCCCTCACGCACCACGTTATCACCGATAATCAGCGTTCCGGGGCGGGAATAGTGCAACGCCCACTCCAGATAGCCGGGATTGTTCGGTTTATCTGCATCAATAAAGATCAGATCAAAAGGAGGGATATCGCCAAAGTTTTCAAGCGAGCGCAACGCCGGACCTTCCTGTAATTCGATACGATCGTCAAGACCGGCCAGACGGATATTCAGGCGGGCCACCTCCGCGTGTGTCGGGTCTGCTTCCAGCGTGATGAGTTTGCCGTCCGGTGGCAGCGCGCGGGCCATCCAGATAGAGCTATAAGCCCCCAGCGTGCCGATCTCCAGAATGCGTTTCGCCTGGCTCATACGCACGAAGAGCGCCAGCAGTTGCCCCTGATTCGCCGCAACGTCATGTTCGGGCAAGCCCGCACGCAGATTGTTTTCCAGCACGCGCGTTAACACCTCATCCTGAGGAATAAGTGAGGAAATCATATAATTATCTACTGCAGACCACTGTTGTTGCATAGATTGACCCCTTAGTTTGACTCAGACCACCCGCCGCCCAGCGCTTTATATAAATCAATCTGCGCCAGCAACAGGTTATTTTTAGCCTGCACAACGCTGGTTTGCACCGAGAAGAGGGTGCGTTGCGCGTCCAGTTCATCAAGATAGGATGAGTAGCCGTTGCGATAACGGTTTTGTGCGATGCGGAGCGTCTCCTGTGCCACCTCCTGCTGTGCCAGCAGTTCGGTCAATTGTTCCTGATAGCGGGTGATGGCATCCAGGCTGTCGTTGACCTCTCTGAACGCATTGCGCACCGTTTTTTCATAGTTGTAGAGCGCCTGATTGCGCTGCGACTGCGAAATATCGACCTGCGCGTTGAGCGCCTGACGGTTTAACAACGGCGCAAGAATGCTGCCTCCGACGCTCCACAGCTGTAACGGGTTATCCAGAAGCCCGGACAGAGTCCGATCCTGTATCGATCCGGTCGCGGTCAGGTTGATCGACGGCAGCAGGCTGGCACGCGAGGAGGCCAGCGTGGCATCGGCGGCAATCAGCTGGCGTTCGGCCTGAACAATATCCGGGCGGCGATTAAGCAGCGTCGAGGGCAGCTGTGACGGCAGCCGGAGCGGCGTGAGTTTGTCGAAATCGTTACTGCGCGTCACCGCCCCGGGGTTTTGCCCCAGCAGCAGGCTCAGCGCATTTTCTTGCTGAGCAATTTGATGCTGCAACAGCGGGATTTGTGCCCGCGTAGAACGCAGTTCAGAGTCCGATTGCATCAGTTCCAGGCGCGAACTGTAGCCGGTTTCAAACTGACGTCGGGCAAGGTTAAAGGCATCTTCACGCGATTTCAGGGTGGACTGCGTGACGCGCAACTGCGCATCCAGTGCCAGCAGGGTGACATAGCCGGACGCCACCGAGGAAGCAACGGTTAAATCCGCAGCAGAAGCGGCCGCTTTTTGTGCCGCCAGAGAGGCTTCCGCGGCATTGGCGGTCTGGCGATTCACGCCCCAGAGGTCTACATCGTAGCTGGCGGTCAGACTCCCTTTATAGAGCGAACCGTAGACGGGAAGGCCGGTGGCTGCCGATTGCGATCGGGCTCGTGTACCGCTAAGGCTGGCATCAACGCTGGGAAACAGGCTACCGTCCGCCGCATAGACCCGAGCCTGATACTCATTAACGCGTTCCCGGGCGATAAGCACATCGCTGTTATTGCGCAATGCCAGATCCACATAGCGATTGAGATCATTATCGTGAAATTGACGCCACCAGAGCTGTTCTGTCGGGCTGGCGGGGCCCGCGTCGGCACGCCACTGGGCAGGTATGGACAGCGTTGGTTTCGCCGGGGCGACGTCGGCAGACTGGCATCCCGCCAGCCAAACGGCCATCGTCAGACAGGCCAGAGGGCGCAGGGTCATGGTTTCGCCTCCCGGGTATCGATACTGACCTGTACCGACATGCCCGGTCGCAATAAGGCGATCTCCTCCGGTTTGCCCAGCACTTCGATACGCACCGGTATTCGCTGGGCGATTTTAACGAAATTACCGGTGGCGTTATCCGGGGTGATCGCGCTGAATTCCACGCCGGTCGCCGGTGAGATGCTCTCAACGCGGCCCTGATACGCCGTGCCGTTTAAGGCGTCAACCGTGAAGCTAACCGGCTGCCCGACGCGTAAATCTGCCAGCTGCGTCTCTTTAATATTCGCGATCACCCAGTGTTGCGGTGGCACAAGGGTGGTGAGATGGGTCCCCGCCGTCACGTAGGCGCCAAGACGTACGGCAATCTGCCCAAGCTGACCGTCACGTGGGGCGATGATGCGCGTATTTTGCAGATCGATTTGTGCCAGTTCGAGGGCGGCTTTCGCGCTCTCAACATCGGCCTCCAGCGAGCCGCGATTAACGATAACGGTCTGCAGATCCTGACGCGACATCTCGAGGGTCGCTTTCGCCTGGTCAATATCGGCGCTGCCTTGCGCCGCACTGGCCAGGGCGGCATCCCTTTCGCGAACAGACAGCGACCCGTCTGCTGTCAGCTCTTTAACGCGTTTTAAATCGGCCTGGGTTTTCAGATTTTGCGCCCGGGCGTTTTTCAACGCCGCGTCATTGCGCAGAATAACCGCTTCGGCGCTTTTACGTTGCTGAAGGTTGTTATTTAGCGCGGCGATTTTCATCGCCAGTTGTGCCTCTGCCTGATGGACGCGCTGACGATAGATGCGGTCATCAATTTGCAACAGCAGATCCCCTTTTTTGACCCGATCAAAATCCTTCACCTTTACGTCGGTGATATAGCCATTTACCTGGGGGCTGATAAAGGTGGTCAGCCCGCGAACGTAGGCGTTATCGGTAAATTGCGTATGCCGGGTAAACGGCGGCAGTTGCCACGCATAGAGGATCACCAGCACGCCGACGAGGCCGATGGCGGCGGCGGTAAAAAGGGAGACAACGCGCAAATTATTGCGCGTGTTGGCCTGGTCTTTGGCGGCATCCTGCTGGCTCATAACGTCTCCTGAGGTAAAACGGTCTTCATGTTGTGTGACATCCCTTATTTCGTTCCTGTGGCATTTTTCAATGCCATCCGGGCGGTAATTCTCAGTCGCAGCAAACGCCACAGAATCCATACCAGCGTCGCGGTGGCAATACCCGCCGTCAGAAGGTAGGTATCATTGTAAGCCAGAATGTTGGCCTCAAGCGTGGTCACTGTTTGCAGCTGCGTCACGGCCTGCGTGCCGCGCAAGGCGCTGTCGCCAATTAAATTTTGATACATGCTGGTGTAGAGCTGTAAACGCTCGTTCACCAGCGGGTTCAGCGTGGTGAGCTGATCGGCCAACAAACTGGAGTGATATTTTTCACGCCAGGTCTGAAAGGTGCCGAGAATAGCGGAGCCGAGCAGGCCACCCACGTTCTGGCTCATGCCAAACAGCACCGAAAAACTGACAAGGTTTCGCGGATCGGCGATGACGCCGCCGATGCCAGCCAGCATGGCCGGCGCCAGGAAAAAGGCACTGCCGAAGCCGAGGAGAAACTGGCTCAGCATCAGTTGATCGGGGCGGGTCAGATTGTTGGACTGGCTGTCCAGCAATGAGGCCACAATCATCAGCACCAGCGAGGTGACAATTGGCCAGGCCAGCTTTGTCGGTTTGATGGTCAGGCAACTGGCGATAATGCCGCAAACGATGCCTGCCAGAATCGACCATGCCAGATGCGTCATCTGCTCATTCTGTAAACCGACATATTGTAGCCAGCCGATGACGCCGGTGTTTTGCTCCGCCAGCACGATACGAATGAGCAACATAATCAGCCCCAGCCGCACAATGCTGCCGCTGGAGAGCCAGCGTGTATTGAGTAACGGATTACTGCGATTATGTTCGAACACAATCGCCGAGACGATCAGCACCAGCGATAACGCCAGAGACCAGCCGATCCAGGGCGCCTCAAACCACCAGTCCAGCCGACCTAAAGAGAGCACGGCGCACAGTAATGCCATGCCTGGCGCCAGTAAAAAGAAGGTTATGAAATCTTTCTTTTCAAAGACTTTACGCCGATCGCCCGGAGGAAGTTTAAGGGCGATGACGCAGCCAAGCGACACCAGCGCCAGACCCAGTTCGAAGAAGTAAAGGCCACGCCATTCGTCGAGCTGCAACAGCTCCGTTGAAAAGAGACGCGCGATGGGGATAGCCAGCGAAGATCCGGTAATGCCGATGGTCAGCGCTTTCAGGCGATGTTTCGCCGGCCAGGCCTGAATTTGATAGTAGATCCCAAGCGAACTCAGCGCCGCCGCCACCATCCCGTGCGCTGCACGGACCATCAGCGCGGAGCTGAGATCGTTAACAAAGAGGTGGAAAAAGGTCACCAGGACATACAGCACCAGAAACCCTTCGGTGAAGGCGCGCAGACCATACTGCTGACGAAATTTCACCAGCAGCAGGTTAATCGAGACGTTGGTCATTACATAGACCGCCGGCAGCCAGGCGATCTCCGTTGACCAGACCGCAAACGTCCCCTGTAAATTTTGCAGATTAGCCGCGACCATGGCGTTGCCCAGCGCGCCCGTCAGACACACCAGCAGGCCAACAATACCGTAGGCAAAACGTTTAGGTGTACTATGCAGCGGCGTAGAAGGCGACCCCAGGAGAGCCGGTTTTTCGTGTGGCTGCCACTCGCGAGGAGCATAAGGATCGCGTTGAGGCAGGCGCATATCGTCTTTTACCTTGGAAAAATCGAATTATTAGTGGGCTAATGATTCTACGTCTGACGAAAACCATAATTCAAGTGAATATGAAAAGCTGCATTTAATCAAATGCTGATTGTATTTGAAGGAAAAATAACCGGGAAAGCGGGCGCTGAAGAATGCGACAGGGCTTTAGGAGTGATCCTGTGGTCAGTCAGGGTGGATGCGTTACGCTGAAAATACATGCTGAAAGGAGGTCACGATGATACTGGAAATTTTCCCCCGTCTTCCCGATGCCACGCTTGACGCCGTCAATACGGTCGGCGACTGGCTGGCACAGGATGATCTGCTTGGAATCCAGAATGTTGATGCGGTGATTCTGGCAGGCAACGCCGTCATTCCCTCTATCGATGCGGCCTGTCGTTTTGCGCAGGAGCAGGAGGTGCCGCTCGTTATCAGCGGTGGAATTGGTCATTCAACCACGTTCCTCTACGCGGCGATTGCGCGTCACCCGCGCTACAATACCGTGCCCACTACGGGCCGCGCCGAGGCGGCTATTCTGGCGGATATTGCGCGCCGACACTGGGCTATTCCGGATGACAAAATTATTGTCGAGGATCAGTCAACCAACTGTGGCGAAAATGCCCGCTTTAGCTGGGATTTGATTAAACACCGCAATATGAAAGCCGATCGCATTCTGGTGGTGCAGGATCCGACTATGCAGCGCCGGACCATGGCGACCTTTGCCCGTCTGCTGCAGGACGAAACGACACCACCGCAATTAGTGAGCCACCCAGGCCTGACGCCGCGCCTGCAAAACAGTGAAGATGGTCTGATTTATTGCGGGTCGAGCGACGGACTCTGGCCTGTGGAGCGCTATCTGTCACTGGTCTTTGGGGAATTACCGCGCCTGCGGGACGATGTTAATGGTTACGGTCCCGTCGGGCGTGACTTTATTGTGCACGTCGAGATCCCTGTGGAGGTGGAGGCCGCCTGGCAGATTATTCGTCAGGACACCATTTTAACCGACGCGCTGGTTAGCCGTTCGCTTCTGTGAGCCTTTGACCGTTTGCGTCACCTTTCACGCAAACGGGCATTTGGTGTTGCTGGTATGTAATTCAAATGTTGTATTTTCGCGATGCTTTTTTGAGATGTCTCACAAAAACAGCGTCATAGGGTAGGCAACTGACTTCAGGGTTGTAGCTTTTAACAATAATTTTACTTGTTGAAAACAGTGCAATTACAGGAGCAGGTTATGACAGTACCCGTACAACATCCTATGTATATCGATGGACAGTTTGTTGCCTGGCAAGGTGAGGCGTGGATTGACGTGATCAACCCGGCCACCGAAGAGGTCATTTCCCGCATTCCCGACGGGCACGCTGAAGATGCGCGCAAGGCCATTGATGCCGCCGAACGTGCGCAGGCTGGCTGGGAAGCACTGCCTGCTATCGAGCGCGCCGGTTGGTTGCGTAAAATTGCTGCCGGGATCCGCGAGCGCGCCAGCGAAATCAGTGCACTGATCGTGGCGGAAGGCGGAAAAATCCAGCCGCTGGCCGACGTGGAGGTTAACTTCACCGCTGACTATATCGATTATATGGCCGAATGGGCACGCCGCTACGAGGGTGAAATTCTGCAAAGCGACCGTCCCGGCGAAAATATTCTGGTCTTCAAACGAGCGCTGGGCGTGACCACCGGGATCCTGCCGTGGAACTTCCCGTTCTTCCTCATTGCCCGCAAACTGGCGCCGGCGCTCATTACCGGGAATACCATTGTGATTAAACCCAGCGAATTCACGCCGAATAACGCCATCGCCTTTGCCAAAATTGTTGATGAGATCGGCCTGCCAAAAGGGGTGTTTAATCTTGTTCTCGGTCGCGGTGAAACCGTGGGTCAGGAGCTGGCCGGTAATCCAAAAGTGGCGATGGTCAGCATGACGGGCAGCGTGACCGCCGGTGAAAAAATCATGACGGCAGCCGCAAAAAATATCACCAAAGTGTGTCTGGAGCTGGGCGGCAAAGCGCCCGCGATTGTCATGGATGATGCGGATCTGGAGCTGGCAGTCAAAGCCATTGTGGATTCACGGGTGATCAACACCGGGCAGGTCTGTAACTGCGCCGAGCGCGTATATGTGCAAAAAGGCATTTACGATCGGTTTGTTAATCGCCTGGGCGAGGCGATGAAGGCCGTACAGTTTGGCATTCCGGCAGAACGCCAGGATATCGCCATGGGACCCTTGATTAACGCTGCGGCACGTGAACGCGTAGAGCAAAAGGTGGCGCGTGCCGTCGAAGAGGGAGCTCATGTCGTACTCGGGGGAAAAGCCGTTGAAGGCAAAGGTTATTTTTATCCGCCGACGCTGCTGTTGAACGTGCGCCAGGAGATGACCATCATGCATGAAGAGACGTTTGGTCCGGTGTTGCCTGTGGTGGTGTTCGACACGCTGGAAGAGGCCCTGGAGATGGCGAATGACAGTGACTATGGCCTGACGTCATCGGTTTACACGCAGGATCTGAATGTTGCCATGAAAGCCATTAAAGGGCTGAAGTTTGGCGAAACCTATATCAACCGGGAAAACTTCGAAGCGATGCAGGGCTTCCATGCGGGCTGGCGGAAATCGGGGATCGGTGGTGCAGATGGTAAACATGGCCTGCACGAGTATTTGCAGACTCAGGTGGTTTACTTACAGTCTTAACAGGTTCGGCCCGGTGCAGGTCTCTGCACCGGGCCATTTTTACACTTTAGTGGCTATCCAGTTCATCATCAGTTCCGGCCAGACCGCGACGGGTAAGCCGATCGCATCACGAATTCCAAACCCGTGTTTCCCTCGCTCAAACAGATGCATTTCGACAGAAACCCCGGCGCGACGCAGGGCGCTGAACATCACCAGACTGTTATCCACTTTTACCGCCGGGTCATCAATGGCGTGAAGCAGGAAGGTGGGCGGCGTGCTGTTGCTGGCCCGTTCTTCAAGGGAATAGCGATGCACCTGGTCAGGTGCCGGCGCGTCACCAATGAGTTCATGACGTGAGCCAGGGTGGTCAATATCCGCATGCATGGTGATCACCGGATAAACTAACGCAAGAAACGCAGGGCGGGCGCTTTGCTCGTCGATGGCATCCACAGGCGGATAGACCTTTTCCTCATAGCGCGTGCCGAGACTTGCCGCAACGTGTCCCCCCGCCGAGAAACCCATCACCCCAATGCGCAGCGGGTTAAGTTGCCATTCCCGGGCATTGGCCCGAAGCAGACGCAGGGCGCGCTGTATATCGGCCAGGGGGGCATCCGCACCCTCCAGATGCTTGTCACCCGGCAGGCGGTAGGTCATCACAAACAAGGTATAGCCGCGTTGATTAAAAAAGGGGGCCAGGGCGCTGCCTTCTTTATCCAGGACCACCCGACGGTATGACCCGCCTGGCGTCACGAGAATGCCAACACCGTTTGGTTTTTCCGGCGCATATACCGTAATTTCCGGCGCGCGAACGCCGGTGACTGAGCGATCGTAATTCGACGTACCCGTATGATGAGGCTCAGGCGTAAACACCGCCTCGCTCTCTTTCGCGCCGGGGGCTTCGCCGCCGGGCCAGACGGAAAAGGTCTTCGAGCGGGCCACGGCGTCGGCCATCAGGTCTTCAAGCACTTCGCGGGTCAGCGCATCCATCCATTCACTCCCTTTTTGAGAAAGTCAGGGTTATACCATGCTCAGGTTAATGAAAACGGGAAGGGATTCACAACAGCGGGCAGCAGGCTGCCCGCAGGAAGGGTTAAAGCGCGGCAAACTTATCGAGCGTACGCACCAGCTGCGTCACAAACCCATATTCGTTGTCGTACCAGGCCACGGCTTTAACCAGCTGTACGTCGCCCGCCTCAGCCACTTCGGTTTGGGTGGCGTCAAATACCGAGCCGAAATGAGAGCCAATAACGTCAGAGGAGACGATCTCTTCGTCGGTATAGCCGAAAGATTCATTTCCTTCCGTGGCGTTTTTCAGCGCCTGATGGATATCGTCCACGGTGACTTTTTGACCCAGAATGGCCACCAGTTCAGTGACCGAACCCGTTTTCACCGGCACACGTTGGGCATGGCCTTTCAGCTTGCCGCTCAGGGCGGGAATGACCAGACCAATCGCTTTTGCCGCCCCGGTGGTGTGCGGAATGATATTTTCAGCCGCAGCCCGCGAGGCGCGAAGATCTTTCCCGCGCGGACCATCCACCAGCGCCTGCGTCCCGGTGTAGGCGTGAATAGTGGTCATCGTGCCCACTTTTATTTCGAAGGCATCGTGTAAGGCTTTCGCCAGCGGCGCCAGGCAGTTGGTGGTGCAAGAGGCGACGGAGATGATGGTATCGCTGGCTTCAAGGGTGTCATCATTCACATTGAAGACAATGGTTTTCATCTCACCCGCAGGAGCGGAGATGAGTACTTTTTTAGCTCCCGCTTCCAGATGCGCTTTGGATTTCTCTTCCGATGTGTAGAAACCGGTGCATTCAACCACCAGCTCAACGCCCGCCGATGACCACGGAATATGTTTCGCCTCTTTCTCGGCGTACACCGAAATCGAGTGACCATCCACAATCAGGGAATCTTCCGTGAAGTCGACGCTCCAGGGGAAAGGGCCGTAGTTAGAATCGTGTTTAAGCAGATAAGCCAACACTTTAGGGGAGGTGAGATCGTTTATCGCCACCACGGTATTGCTATCCTTCGTTTCAAGCAGACGACGCAGTACCAGACGTCCAATACGACCAAACCCATTAATGCCAATTTTACTCATGGTCACTCCCGTTAGATTGAACACTGAACAGTTTGAACTTATCCAGGCTTAGACCATGTCGGCGGGTGAGGCAATTGAAGATGCTTCATCTGCATGCAAAGCATTTGATATATCATCAAGAAAAGTTAATGAATTTTTAAGGAAAGCCCGTTATGTTGACGCTTTCTACGTATTCGTTCAGGAAATAATATGCGTAATAAATATACCGGCCTGCAAATCGGTATCCACTGGCTGGTTTTTCTGCTGGTCATTGTGGCGTACTGCGCCATGGAATTTCGCGGGGACTTCCCCCGCAGCGCCCGTCCGCTTATTAATATGATCCACGTCTCCTGCGGGATATCGATCCTGGTGCTGATGGTCGGGCGCCTGCTGATCCGTCTGAAATTCCCCGCGCCACCTATTCAGCCAAAGCCCAAACCGATGATCACAGGGATGTCGCATCTCGGCCATTTGATTGTCTATGTGCTCTTTATCGTGCTGCCGATCGTTGGCATTGTGATGATGTACAACCGTGGCAACGACTGGTTCGCTTTTGGCCTGGTGATGCCGCATGCGGCAGAAGCGAATTTCGATTTGGTGGATGCGCTGAAAGCGTGGCACATCACGCTGGCGAATCTGGGTTACTTCGTGATCGGCCTGCATGCCCTGGCTGCCCTGATGCATCACTATTACTGGAAAGATAATACGCTGCTGCGCATGATGCCGAAAAAACGCACCTGATTCCTTATTTACGTAAGTGAAACCCGCTGCTCTGTCAGCGGGTTTTTTGTGATCGTGATTCGTTTTCGATCGCCTTATTCCGCGTTATGTCACATTTTTTTATCATCAGAGTAAGTCAATCCGTCGCAATGAGTATATCTATTATAGAAACATTGCGACGAGAAAGCCTTCTTCTGCTTTGGCGCCAACTCCGTCGTTAACTGGCATACTGTTCAGGAGAGGGTATGAATCATTCATCTCAACAATCATTAGAACGTTCACTTGAGACCCGTGAGAACCGCGCCGTGCCAAAATTGCGTAAAGTATTACTTGCCACCGGGATCGGCCATTTTGTTGAATGGTTTGACTTTGGACTATACGGCACGCTGGCTGCCATCATTGGTCTGCAATTTTTCCAGGCGGGGGAGCCTTCGGTCGCGTTACTCTCATCCTTTGCCGTTTTTGGCGCAGGTTTTATCATGCGCCCGCTGGGTGGACTCTATTTCGGTTCCCTTGGCGATCGCATCGGGCGAAAAAAGGTGCTGGCGACGGTTATTATGCTCACCTCCGGTGCGACGTTTTTGATGGGGCTGCTGCCGACCTATTCGCAGGTGGGGATTACCGCCACCGTATTACTGGTGTTAACGCGTCTGGTGCAGGGCTTTGCCGCAGGGGGAGAGAGCTCCGGTGCGACGACTTTTCTGGCGGAATATGCCCCGACCGAGCGGCGTGGCTATTTCACCTGCTGGATTGATAACTTTGGCTTTATGGCATTTGTTGCCGGTTCGGGACTAGTATTCTTACTGACAGCCTCGCTGGGCGAAGCCACCATGACGGACTGGGGCTGGCGTATCCCTTTCCTGATTGCCGGGCCGCTAGGCTGGGTGGGGCTGTATCTGCGAACGCATCTTGAAGATTCCCCGGAATTTCTGGCAATGGCGCAAAGTGGCAAAACGGCCTCTTCACCGCTGCGTATGGCGCTGACCACGGCCTGGAGCGCACTCTTTTTCTGCGTCGGATTTGTGGTGATTAAAGCCGTCGGGCACTGGACGCTGCAAACTTTTATGCCCAGCTATCTTTCGACCGAACTGCATTACTCGAAGCTGGACTCCTACGCCATCACCACCATCGGACTTTTTGCGATTGCCGTAATGGTGCCCTTTATGGGGTATCTGTCCGACAAGTTTGGCCGTAAACCTCTGATGCTGGCGGGGTGTGCGGGGTTTATTCTCTTTACCTGGCCGGCGATGATGCTCATGGCTCGCGGGGATATGTTTTCCGCCGTGATGGCCATGCTGCTGCTGGGGACTTTTATTGCCGCGTTTGACGGGGCATGTACCGCGGCGATGGCTGAGCTGTTCCCAACCCGTATTCGCTACGGTGGGATCTCGATTGCGTATAACGTGGCTGTCGCCTTTTTTGGGGGGATTACGCCCTGGTTCTCAGCCTATCTGATGACGGCAACGGGCAATCCTTTTTCACCGGCCTGGTACGTAATGGGCGCGGCGTTGATTACCTTTATTACCGTTCTGCGTGCCAAAGAGACGGCAGGTCTGCCTTTGCAACGTTAGTCAGCAATGACCTGCGGAATACCGCAGGTCAAACAGGCGTTATTGCAGTTTAGCGCGTTCGCTGTCCGTTAATGACAATGTCTGGGTAGTGCCGGTGTCGGATGATTTAACCGCCGCTTCCAGCACGGCCATTACCGCCAACGCCTCAACCGGATGAACCGGATTGCTTCTTTTACCGCTCAAAGCGTCGCGTATCTGAATGTAGTACTGACGCTGATCGCCTTTGGGCGTGGAATGGGGCTTTGGCTGCGCGTTGGCATCAAATACCACCAGATCGTCGCTGTCTTCCCCCCAGTGTTCGCTGCCAGGGATAACACCTGCCAGCAGCTGACTTTCCTGCTGATCGATGGTCGCTTTGACGACGCTCGCTTTGTCACCATGGACGGTGAAACGCTGGACGCCGCCTGCCGCCAGCATGCTGCAATGCAAAATGACCTTATGCTCCGGGTAGTTCAGCACGACGTGCGCCCAGTCGTTGATCTCCGCACCCTCACGCAGAGTGGCAATATTGCCCTGTACCGACTGCGGTAACCCAAACAGCTGCAATGCCTGGTCAATGATATGCGGCCCTAAATCAAACCATAAACCGCTACCCGGAACATTCTGCTCTCTCCAGCGCACGCGGACTTCAGGGCGAAAACGATCGATATGTGACTCAAAATGCTTCACATTGCCAATCAGCCCCTGTTCGATAACCTCCTTAATACCCAGATAATCACTGTCCCAGCGACGATTGTGGAACACGGAAAGCAGGGTCTGCTTCTCTTGTGCCAGCGCAATCAGATCTCTGGCTTCCTGCATATCAAGGGTAAAAGGTTTATCCACCACCACATGTTTGCCTGCATTCAATGCCAGGGTCGCCAGCGGGGCGTGAGTGGCATTGGGGGAGGCGATAACGACCAGATCAATATCCGGATGGTGAATGGCTTCTTCCGGTGTCGCTACCACGGTAACATCCGGCAGATCGCGTTTGACTTTTTCGGCATCACGGGATGAGACAAGCGTCAGGTTAAGCCCGGGCACTGACTGGATTAACGGGGCATGGAACGTCTTGCCGACGAAGCCATAGCCGATCAAAGCGACATTGATACTTTTACCGTCTTTAGTAACTTTATTCATAACCACTCCGCGTTAGTCTGCTTTCGCAATATGGATGTACATGTCGCCTTGGTCCCTGAGTTCTGCCCAGGGGCGATCGAGAAATAACTGCTGAATATCGCTCAGCCCGGCCACCAGGTAAGGCGCGCGTTGATTGAGCTTCATAGGGTCGGCTACCAGCCAGTGCTGGTGGCTCGCCGCGAGCATGGCACGCTTGACCCCGGCATCGGCTTCCTGGCTGGCGCTTAAGCCCAGCCGGGCATCAATGGCACAGGCACCAAGGATGGCGATATCCGCTCGATAGCGAGAGATAAAGGATTGTGTTGCGCTGCCGGCGAACAGCCGTTGCTGTGGATCCCAGCTTCCGCCTGCCAGAATCAGATCGATATCCGAACGGTCACTGAAAAAATGAGCAATATCCAGGGACGTCGTGATAACGGTGAGCGGACCCTTAAGCGAAGCCGCAACCGCCATCAGCGTGCTCCCCGCATCAAGAAAGAGGGTGGAACCGGCAGGGACTTTTTCCGCGACCATTTTGCCTAATCGTTGCTTCGTTTCAGGCAAAAGCGTGGAGCGTTCACGTCGGTTCATGACTGAAAGATCCAGCGCAATCGCGCCGCCGTGATTTTTTTGCGCCAGTCCTTTTTTCTCCAGGTCACTGAGATCCCGCCGGACGGTATCTGCAGAAACCTGCAGCTTGTCCACCAGCTCACTGATGCTGACCTGACCCGTTTCACTAATCAGATCAAGCAAGTACTTTTGACGGGCGGTTTTATGCATCGGTTTTCTATCCTGCAAAATGTCGCAATATATTGCATATTACAGCATTTTTTATGAAATGAAACACGGGTAACCGCGTCAGGACGTCGGCAACTGGTGAAACCGAGGTTTGCATCCTGATAACGCACGGTATACTATACCCCCCTACAGTATACAGGAGGCGCTATGCCACAATCCCCTGAAGACAAAAAACGCGTTTTGACCCGGGTGCGGCGCATTCGTGGGCAGGTTGATGCCCTGGAACGTGCGCTGGAGTCGGGCGATCCTTGTCTGTCTATCCTGCAACAAATTGCCGCCGTTCGTGGCGCGGCAAACGGGTTGATGGGTGAGATGGTTGAAATTCACCTCAAAGATGAGCTGGTGGCGGGGGAAACCACCCCAGACCAGCGTGCGGTACGCATGGCCGAAGTCGGCCATTTGCTGCGCTCTTATCTAAAATAAAAACAGACATCACAGAAAGGAAAGCATTATGAAATCACGTGCAGCCGTCGCATTTGGCCCAGGCCAGCCGCTGAAGATTGTTGAAATTGACGTCGCTCCGCCTAAAAAAGGCGAAGTGTTAATTAAAATTACCCATACGGGCGTATGCCATACCGACGCATTTACCTTGTCGGGTGACGACCCTGAAGGGGTTTTCCCGGCGGTATTAGGTCATGAAGGCGGCGGTATTGTGGTCGAAGTCGGTGAAGGCGTGACCAGCCTGAAACCAGGCGACCATGTCATTCCGCTCTACACCGCTGAATGTGGTGAATGTAAGTTCTGTAAATCGGGCAAAACCAACCTGTGCCAGGCGGTTCGCGCCACTCAGGGTAAAGGTCTGATGCCGGATGGCACTACGCGCTTCTCTTACAATGGCGAGCCTGTTTATCACTATATGGGTACCAGTACTTTCAGTGAGTACACCGTTTGTGCCGAAATTTCACTGGCGAAGGTCAACCCGCAGGCGCCGCTGGATAAAGTGTGTCTGCTGGGCTGCGGCGTGACCACCGGTATCGGCGCGGTTCACAATACCGCGAAAGTGAAAGAGGGCGATACCGTTGCCGTATTTGGTCTGGGCGGCATTGGCCTGGCGGTGATTCAGGGGGCGGTGCAGGCGAAAGCTGGACGCATCATTGCCGTGGATACCAACCCGGAGAAATTTAAGCTGGCGGGCGAGATGGGCGCGACCGACTTTATCAACCCGAAAGAGTACGATAAGCCGGTTCAGGACGTGATCGTTGAACTGACCGACGGCGGCGTAGACTATAGCTTCGAATGTATTGGCAACGTGAACGTAATGCGTTCCGCGCTGGAGTGCTGCCATAAAGGCTGGGGTGAGAGCATCATTATTGGTGTCGCAGGTGCCGGTCAGGAGATCAAAACGCGTCCATTCCAGCTGGTGACCGGTCGCGTATGGCGTGGTTCGGCGTTTGGCGGCGTGAAAGGTCGCACCCAGCTGCCCGGTATGGTGGAAGACGCAATGGTCGGCAAAATCGATCTCGATCCGTTCATTACTCACCGTCTGCCGCTTGAGCAAATCAACGAAGCCTTCGATCTGATGCATGAAGGAAAGTCCATTCGCACCGTTATTCATTTCGGCGACAAGTAATTATTCTGCCAGCGGTTTTTGCCGCTGGCCTTTCTTGAATATTCTTCTCTAAAGTGTGACCTGTCTGGCGATTTTAGCCGTAATCAAATTTCCTGCCGTGCCGATGACTATTTTACAGGCGTGTTTATACGCATCTACCTATAAGAGAGTCGACGGTCATGGACAACACAACACCGGCACGCGCCCGGCAAAAGCTTAGCTTCCTGCATCATATTCGCCTGGTTCCGCTGTTTTCCTCCATCCTCGGTGGGATCATCCTGTTATTTGCCCTGAGTTCGGCGCTGGCAGGCTATTTCTTGCTGCAGGCCGATAACGATCAGCAGGACGTGACGGCAGAAATACAGGTCAGAACCGGTCTGTCGAACAGTTCCAACCATTTACGTACCGCGCGTATCAATATGATCCACGCCGGTGCGGCCAGCCGTATCGCGGAAATGGACGCAATGAAGCAAAACATTGCCGAAGCCGAAACGCGGATCAAACAATCTCAGGACGGTTTTAAAGCCTACATGAATCGGTCGGTGCGCACTCCGGCTGACGAGGCGCTGGATAACGATCTGAAAACCCGTTTTGATGCTTATATCGCAGGCTTACAGCCGATGCTGAAATACGCCAAAAACGGTATGTTTGAGGCCATTATTAACCATGAGAACGAATCCGCGCGCCCGCTCGATGAGGCTTACAATGACGTTCTGCTGAAAGCCATTAAGATCCGCACCGACCGTGCAAATGCCTTAACCTCCGCAGCGCATACGCGCACCCAGCTTGGGCTGATGTTTATGGTAGGGGCTTTTGCGCTGGCGTTAGTGCTCACGGCAATCACATTTGTTGTGCTGCGCCGTACGGTTATTCACCCGCTGCAGCGTGCCGCGCGCCGGATTGAGCTGATTGCGAAAGGCGATTTGACCCTGGCAGACGATCTGACCGGACGCAGTGAGATTGGCCGGTTGACGCACGATCTGCAAACCATGCAGCATTCCCTGGTGACCACGGTGGGAACGGTGCGTCAGGGGGCCGAAGAGATCTATCGGGGCACCAGCGAGATTTCAGCGGGCAATACCGATCTCTCCTCACGTACCGAGCAGCAGGCAGCGGCAATCGAACAAACGGCAGCGAGCATGGAAGAGTTGACGGCCACGGTGAAGCAAAATGCCGATAATGCTCATCATGCCAGCAAGCTGGCGGAAGACGCGTCGGGCAAAGCCAGTCGCGGTGGGCAGATGGTCTCCGGCGTGGTGAAAACCATGAACAATATCTCGGCCAGTTCCAGAAAAATTTCTGAAATTACCGCCGTGATTAACAGCATTGCCTTCCAGACAAATATTCTGGCGCTGAATGCGGCCGTTGAAGCCGCCCGTGCCGGTGAGCAGGGGCGTGGTTTCGCCGTGGTGGCCAGTGAAGTCCGTACGCTGGCGAGCCGCAGCGCGAACGCCGCAAAAGAGATTGAGGGGCTGATCAATGAGTCCGTTACCCTGATCGATCAAGGTTCTGGTGAAGTGGTCGCTGCCGGGAATACGATGAATGATATTGTGGATGCCGTTAAGCGCGTCACCGATATCATGCTTGAGATTGCGGCGGCATCTGATGAACAGAGTCGCGGTATTGTTCAGGTAAGCCAGGCCATTACCGAAATGGATAAAGTCACACAGCAAAACGCCTCTCTGGTGGAAGAAGCCTCGGCGGCGGCGGCCTCGCTTGAAGAGCAGGGCGCACGTCTGACCGAAGCGGTTGGTGCGTTCCGTCTTAACGGCGGCGCTAACGGGCGCGGGGCGTCCGTTACGCCAGCCGTAGCGAAACCAACCAGCGTGTTGCGTCCTGCGGTCGCGCATAGCAGCGAAAACTGGGAAACCTTCTAAACCCATCATGGGTTGACGATTCGCCTAAGCTGTGTGAAAAGGGTTCATGTCCCGGCATGAACCCTTTTTTTATGGTGAAAATATGATGGCTAAAGGCAAAGGTATGACGTTGTTGGTTGCTTGCTGTTTGCTTTCCGCGTGCTCAGTAGGCGTGGGAGGTGTTGGCATCGGTGGCGGCAGCAACGGCGTTGGCGTAGGAGCGGGACTCACCTTTCCGATAGGGGGAAATGACCAGAACACGAGCACCGATTCCAGCCAGTCAGATTGTCGCGGTGAGGTGTATCAAGTGCTGCCTAACTATCCCGCTCAGGCTGCGGGGCAGGCGTTTGAAGGCAAAGTGACGGTGGCATTCGATGTGAAATCGAACGGCAGGGCGACAGGATACAGCGCCAAAGGGGATAAAGCCTTTTTTGATGAAACCTGGAAAGCGGTGGCACGTAGCTGCTGGACACCTGGCGTCAAACAACATCTGGATGTCATTTTTACGATGAACAAACCGGTGATGTTCACGACGGCCCAGGACTAAAAAAAAGCCCGCCATGCAGAATGGCGGGCCGCGTTGGGTTATCCCTGATTACGCCTTATCGGGCACGGCGTAAGCAATAATGTAATCACCGCGATCCGGTGACTGACGTGCGCCACCCGCGTTAATGATGATGTACTGCTTACCGGTTTTCGGCGAAACGTAGGTCATCGGGCCTGACTGACTACCGACTGGCAGACGGTCCTTCCAGATCTCTTTCCCTGTCGCGGTATCAAACGCGCGCAGATAGAAGTCCTGCGTTCCCGCAAAGAACAGTAAACCTGACTGCGTTGACAGCGATGCTCCCAGCGTCGGCATGCCGATAGGGATGGGCATATGCATACGAATGCCAAGCGGTCCGGTATCTTCGACGGTACCGACCGGAACCTGCCAGACCAGTTTCCCGCTCTTCAGATCAACCGCCGACATGGTGCCGAATGGCGGTTTTTGACAAGGAATCCCCAGAGGTGACAGGAAACGTTCGCGCATCGCGCCGTAAGGGGTCCCGTCCATTGGCACGATACCCATTTCGATACCGCTGGCGTTTTTGGCAACGTTGGCGCGCGGCACCATATAGTTTGCCAGACCCAGGCGCATGTCATTGACGAACATCAGCCCATTGTTCGGGTCGACCGAGACGCTACCCCAGTTCATGCCGCCAAGGGAGCCCGGGAATTGCAGGGAACGATCCAGACCCGGAGGGGTAAAGACGCCCTGATGACGCATCTCTTTAAACTGGATACGACACAGCAGCAGATCGACAGGCGTCGCACCCCACATATCGGATTCCGTCAGCGTCTGGTTGCCAATCATTGGCATGCCGACGGAATACGGTTGCGTTGGGGAGTAGCGTTCACCCTCGACGTTGCCTGCCGGCACCGGACGTTCTTCCACTTTCGCTACAGGTTCGCCGGTTTCGCGATTGAGCATGAAAATCATGCCCTGTTTGCTGGTCTGCACCAGTACGGGGGTCGTACCGCCTTTACCGTCCGGCAGATCGTACAGCAGCGGCTGGGAAGGGAGGTCAAAATCCCAGAGATCGTGGTGTGTGGTCTGGTAATGCCAGCGAACTTTCCCGCTGGTGGCATCCACCGCGACGATAGATGAGCTGTATTTATCGTCCAGTGCGGTGCGTTCGCCGGCGAAGAAATCAGGCGTGGCGTTACCGGTTGGCAGATAAATCAGATTTAATTTCGCGTCATACGACATGGCAGACCAGACGTTCGGCGTGCCGCGCGTATAGGTCTGGCCTTCCGGCGGCAATCCGGTCAGGTCAGGATTACCGGGATCCCAGGCCCAGGCCAGTTTACCAGTGTGCACGTCATAGGCACGCACAACGCCAGGGGGTTCACCGGTGGAGAAGTTATCCGCGACACGGCCACCGACGACGACGACGTCGCCCGCGACCAGCGGCGTGGAGGTTTGCTGATAGTAGCCGGGTTTGATTTCACCCATCCCGACGCTGAGATCCACGACGCCGCGATCGCCAAAGTCTTCGCACATCTTGCCGGTATCAGCATTAAGGGCGATCAGACGGGCATCGGTTGTCGGCAGGAACAGACGGCGTGCACAGGCGGCGGGTGGTGTCACGTTTTGTGACGTTGTCACCGTCTGGTTATCTTCAAAATAACCTAACCCACGGCAGCGCTGCCAGTTAGGTGCAGTGGCTTTTGAATCGTAACGCCATTTCTCTTTACCGGAATCCACATCCAGCGCCAGCACTTTGCTATAAGGCGTACAGACATACAGGGTGTCGCCAATCTGCAGCGGGGTGTTTTGATCTTCCGCCCCAGAGCCGTTGCTCTGTGGAATATCGCCGGTGTGCGCAGTCCACGCCACTTTCAGCTCATTAACGTTGTGCTTATTAATCTGGTCCAGTGCGGCAAAACGGTCACCGTGGGTTGTATTGCCCCAGTGTTCCCAGTTTTTTTGTTGTTCGCCGGGCGCGACAGGCTTAACGGGAACGGACTCGTTTGCGGCGACAAGCGTTTGCGGCTTAAACATCCACCCCAGGCTAAACAACATAGCCACGGCGAGTACGGCGGCGATGCCGAAAGCCGGTGCCTTGCGGACAGGGGTAGCGCTGTTGGCTGCGCGCATGAATGGCCAGACAAGGGCACACAAAAACGCCAGCACGGCAAGGGTGAACAGGCGCGAGAAGAGCGGCCAGAAATCCCAGCCCGCATCACTCACGGCCCAGAAGATCGAGGCAATGAACGCGACGGCATACAAAATGATACCGCTGGTGCGGCGCGTAAAGATTAAGAAGGCGGAGATTAACATCACCACGCCAACGATCAGGAAGTACATACTTCCGCCTACGGTGACCAGTTTAAAACCCAGTCCACCGATTGCCAGACCGATAATCGTCATCAGTCCGACCAGGAGCCACTGCAGGAATTTTACTATCCCGCGTGGCGCGCTGCCTGTTGCCATTTCTGTCTCCTTAAATGCCTCGACTTCTTCCGCTGCATGCTGTGCTGCATCTGTACCAAATGGGTCAATAAATTCGAGGTTAACGATGATTTACACGAATAACGCCTTATTTAAGGCGATAAAACTCACACTTGAATGGGTGTATGAACCATTTGGTGAATTGGCGGGTATGATAAATCTGTTAAATTGTTTTGCGCAATTGTTAATAAATGATTTCGCATTATTTGATTAAACAAAAAACCCGCCGTAAAGGCGGGTCAGAAGGAGAATACCAGCTGTACTAGACCGGCATGGACTTACGAATGGCGCTGAGCACCGCTTGCGTGCCGTTTGAGAGTGGGGTATCCACGCGTGTCAGAATGCCTATTGGTTCACCTGCGCCGGGTGACGCAACAGGTAAAGCCACCAGCGTGCCCTGACGTAAATCTTCTTTCACCGCGCCGGAGGGGACGAACCAGACATAGTCATAATCCACCGTAAGCTGGCGGGAAAGCGAGGCCGACAGCGTTTCGATACACCCTGACGGCAGCTTACAGCCCTGCATTTGCAACATGACTTCGGCGTTATGCCGCGGGGCGGTTCCTTTTGGGGAAACGACCACTGGCCACTCCATTACCCGGCTTAAGGTGACAGTGTCACGCAGGATGGGATGATCCGGCCGCACGACCAGCTTCAGGGATTCCAGAAACAGCAGTTCGTAATTCAGACCGACCATCAGCTCGGGGTCAGACATGCGTCCAATCCCTAAATCCAGTTCACCCGACTTGAGTCCGGCCAGGATCATGGGATTGTTCATGGTGGCCACCTGAAGCGTGGTGTGCTTTTGCTGTTTGTGAAATTGTCCGATCACCGCCGGTAAGATACCTAACGCCGCCGTGGGCAGGGCACCTATGCGTACGACGTCCGCGGGTTGTTCGTCTTTACGGGTTAACGCCTGTCCTGCGGTATTTAATGCATCAAGCACTTTTACGGCATGGGTCAGAAACTGCTCGCCGACCAGCGTCAACTGCGCACCGAGGCGTCCACGATTAAAGAGGCGGGTGCCCGTGAGCTGTTCCAGTTCGTTCAGCGTTTTCGAGAGTGCGGGTTGGCTTAAGTTAAGAGTTTCAGCCGCACGCCCCAGCGTTCCCTGTTGAGCGACGGCCACAAATGTATGCAAATGGCGCAAGCGTATGCGCTGACTGAACAAACCATTTTTTTCCATAAGCGATGTTAAAAACAGAGCGATACGGGTGACAAGGAAAGAAGTTTAAATTTGATAACCTGCTAGCAAAATATATTTAACATTTGATCTATTTGAGTAACAAGCATTTTTTCAGGCTCGTGAATCTCCTCTTCTCACAATCTTTGGCCCGTCTTAAGGGGAAAAAGTACAGGAAAGCGCCATCTGCCTGCCAGGATCACAAATCAGAAATTCTTCCCCACGACGGGAACGGTCTTCTCTACACTCCAGGTAATATTCACTGGAGGCATGACATCATGGCGAACACCATCACGGCTGATGATATTCGGGAACACTTTTCGCAGGCTATGTCGGCGATGTACCAGCAGGAAGTTCCGCAGTACGGCACGTTGCTTGAACTCGTCGCAGACGTGAATCTGGCTGTACTGGAAAACAATCCGCGCTTACACGAACAGCTTGCTAACGCAGACGAGCTCTCGCGCCTGAATGTGGAGCGTCACGGAGCGATTCGGGTGGGTACGGCAGAGGAGCTGTCGACGCTGCGGCGCATGTTCGCCATTATGGGAATGTTTCCCGTCAGCTATTACGATCTGTCACAGGCGGGCGTCCCGGTGCATTCCACCGCGTTTCGCCCCATTGATGATGCGGCACTGTGTCGTAATCCCTTCCGCGTGTTTACCTCACTCTTACGGCTGGAGCTGATCGAAAATGTTCGCCTGCGTGAACGTGCGGCAGAGATTCTTTCGCGTCGTCAGATCTTTACCCCGCGCTGCCTTGCGCTGGTAGAGCTGCATGAAGCTGAAGGCCAGTTCACTCAGCAACAGATGGAAGAGTTTGTGCATGAGGCGCTGGAGACATTCCGCTGGCACCGCCACGCGATTGTCGATCAGGAGACCTACCTGGCCCTCCATAACGAGCATCGTCTTATTGCGGATGTGGTCTGTTTCCCCGGCTGCCATATCAACCATTTGACGCCCCGCACGCTCGATATCGATCGTGCCCAGGAACTGATGCCGCAGTACGGTATTGAACCTAAAGTGTTGATTGAGGGACCGCCACGACGCGACGTGCCGGTTCTGCTGCGTCAGACCAGCTTTAAAGCGCTTGAAGAGCCGATTCTGTTTGCCGGGGAACATGCCGGAACACATACGGCGCGTTTTGGTGAAATTGAGCAGCGGGGCGTGGCACTCACGCCGAAGGGCCGCGCGTTGTATGACCGCCTGCTGAGCGAAGCCGGAACCGGAAAAGATAATCTGACGCATCAACTGCATTTACGCGACGTTTTTCAGGCTTTCCCGGACAGTGAGATGTTTTTGCGCCGTCAGGAACTGGCCTATTTTCGCTACCGTTTAACCCCGGCAGGCGAGGCGCACCGGCAGGCATTTCGTCCGGGAGATGATCCGCAACCGCTGATTGAACGCGGGTGGATGGTGGCGCAACCCATCACTTATGAAGATTTTCTTCCGGTGAGCGCGGCGGGCATTTTCCAGTCTAACCTGGGGAATGAAACGCAGGCACGAAGCCACGGCAACGCCAGCCGCCACGCGTTTGAAGAGGCGTTGGGCACCCCGGTGCTCGACGAGTTTACCCTGTATGAGGAGGCAGAAGCGCGCAGCAAACGGCGTTGTGGTTTGCTCTGAACAGGTTATTCTGCAGGGGTGTGATGGAACAAGAAGGACGTTATGCAGAATCCCTCTACCCCTGTGGTTAAAACGCGCCAGGGCGCTTTGCTCGGTTTTACCGATGACGACGTACATGTCTGGTGTGGCATTCCTTTCGCCACGCCTCCCGTTGGCGCATTGCGCTGGCGGTCCCCGCAGCCGCCCAAATCCTGGGAAGGCGTGCGGGACGCTCACGCTTTTTCAGCCTCAAGCTGGCAAAGCAGCGAATATTGCAAGACGTTAGGCGGGGGCGATCCGGGGCAGTTCTCAGAAGATTGCCTCTATCTTAACGTCTGGTCTCCGGTTAAACGGCCCGCTCCGCTCCCGGTGATGGTCTGGCTACACGGCGGTGGTTTCACGATTGGTGCGGGCGGGCTACCCCCTTATAACGGAAAAGCCCTGGCCCGTCGCGACGTCGTGATCGTCACCCTGAATTACCGGCTGGGGCATCTGGGGTTCTTTGCCCACCCGGCACTCGACGGGGAAGAGCCGCGGGTGGTGAATAACTTTGCGTTACTGGATCAAATCGCCGCGCTGGAGTGGGTTCGCGAGAATATCGCCAGCTTCGGCGGGGACCCGAATAACGTCACGCTGTTTGGCGAATCCGCAGGTGCCCGAAGTACGCTTTCTCTGCTGGCATCGCCGCTGGCAAAGGGGCTGTTTCACAAAGCGATTGTGCAAAGTGGTTATACGTTACCGGACACGCCGCGTGAGCAGGCGCTGAAAAAAGGTGAGGCGCTGGCCGCCCATTTCGGCCTGAAGAATGCCACGGCAGAACAGCTTCGGGCCCTTCCTGCCGATGCGTTGTGGCCGCTGGAGGCGCCGCTCAATATTGCACCGACCCCCATCGCCGGGGACTGCGTGCTGCCGGTTCCCATGCTGGATGTCTTTTTTGCCGCCCACCAGCATCCTGTGCCGGTGATGATTGGTTCAAACAGCGATGAAGCCAGCGTCATGTCGGTATTCGGTATCGATCTGGCCGATCAGATTCAAAAGCTCAGACGTGAACGCCGGTTCGGTCTTGGCTTGATCAAGCTGCTCTATCCGGGGATTAAAGGGGATGAGGCTCTCGGCAGAGAAGTTTGTCGCGATATGGCCTTTACGACCATGGGTTTTGTCGTCATGCAGGCGCAACAACGCCTTGGCGTTCCCTGCTGGCGGTACTGGTTTGATTATGTCGCAGAGGCAGAGCATGACACCTACCTTCACGGGGCCTGGCACGGCAACGACGTGCCGTACGTGTTTGATACCCTGGGTCAGGTAGAGCCTTCCCGGCAGTATGTGAACGAACGGGACCTGGCATTCTCCGCGCAGGTTGCCGATTACTGGGTCGAATTTGCCCGTCACGCCAGCCCTTCCGGTGAGGCGCTAAAAGGGCCAGTGAAATGGCCTGCCTGTAAAAAAGGGCGGGACGTATTGATGCGCCTGGGTTTGCATAAACATGCAGGATTTAAGCTGGAAAAGAGGTTTATGCGTGCCCGTATGAGCCTCTTTAAGCGGGTAATGAAGCACCACGTCAGCCTTGATTAAGCAAACATGCGCGAAACGCGGCAAGCCCGGCGGCTTTGCCGCGAGATTCGCGCAGAATCAGTCGATAGCTTGCGCCGGTTTTGACGCTCGTGTCGTAAGGACGCACCAGACGCCCGGCGCGCACATCTTCCTCGACCAGCGTTTCGTCGGCAATCGCCACCCCTAACCCCTGAATGGCTGCCGTGATGGCTAAATCCATGGTGTCGAAGTGTTGATTTTTATGCATAGCGAGCGAAAAATCGTCTTGCTTCGACAGCCACAATGACCAGTCCGTTTTATCGCGCGTCGGATGAAGAAACGTCAATTTATCCAGCGCAGAACCGGCACGGAACGGGTTCATCACCGGCGTCAGCGCCTCCTCAAACAGCAAATCCCCGGCGCTCAAATGCGTGCCAAACACGATGGCCGCGTCATAGGATTCCGTTTTGAAATTCACGGTGTGATCGGTAGTGGTGGTCAACGCGATCTGTAGCTCGGGCTGTTCGCGCTCCAGATGCAGTAATCTGGGCACCAACCAGCGCATGGCACATGTCGGCACCTTCAGGCGAACAACGGTTTGCTGCGCCCGGGCCTGATCCACTACGGTCAGAAGCTGTTTAAACGCAGCCTGCAGATCGGGCAGCAGGGCGCTACCCTGGGGTGAGAGTCTCAATCCCCTGGCGTGACGTTCAAAAAGCGGGAAACCAAACCAGGCTTCCAGCGTGGCTATTTTACGGCTCACCGCGCCCTGTGTCAGACAGAGCTCTTTTGCTGCGTGCGTCAGGTTCAGGTGGCGTGCGGTAATCAAAAAAGCGTCCACAGCAGTGTGTGGAAAAGAACGGCGCGACATAAACACTCCAGGTATGCATTTTGATCATGGCTATTATGACAACAATTCGATTGTCGCAGCAACCCGGATGCTGTTTGAATAGTTATGCATTATCCACGAGAAGGATTGAAGATGACTCTGCGTACACCGGTGCATACCCGTTCTAAATTGCCTGATGTTGGCACCACGATTTTTACCGTGATTGGTCAGCTTTCTGCTCAACATAACGCCATCAATCTTTCTCAGGGGGCACCGAATTTCTCCTGCGATCCGGCGCTCATTGCGGGCGTGACGCGGGCAATGGAAGAGAACCATAATCAGTACGCGGCAATGACCGGACTGCAGTCCTTAAAAGAGCGCATTGCGGACAAAATCTCTACCCTCTATGGCACGCGCTACGATGCCCGTGACGAAGTGCTGATCACGGCGAGCGCCAGCGAAGGACTTTATTCAGCCATCAGCGGGCTGGTGCATCCAGGGGATGAGGTGATTTACTTTGAACCCTCTTTCGACAGCTATGCGCCTATCGTGCGTTTACAGGGCGCGACACCGGTAGCGATTAAACTCACGGTTCCCGATTTTGCCGTGAACTGGGATGAAGTGCGCGCGGCGGTGACATCGCGTACCCGCATGATCATTGTTAATACCCCGCATAACCCCAGCGGTCAGGTCTTCTCGGCTGAGGATCTGCACCATCTGGCGGCAATTACGCGCAATACTGACATCATTATTTTGTCTGACGAAGTGTATGAACACGTTGTGTTTGACGGCGAGCCGCATCACGGGATGGCGACACAACCGGAGCTGGCCGAACGCAGCGTAGTGATTTCATCCTTCGGAAAAACCTATCACGTAACCGGCTGGCGAGTGGGATATTGTGTGGCACCCGCTGAACTGATGGATGAGATCTGCAAGGTGCATCAATTTTTGATGTTTTCTGCCGATACCCCTATGCAGTACGCGTTTGCTGAGCATATGGCCGACCCGCAAACCTGGCTGTCGCTGGCCGCCTTTTATCAACGCAAACGCGATTTGCTGCAACATTTGCTGACGGAATCGCCGTTCAGGCTGTTGCCAAGCGCTGGCTCCTTTTTCCTGCTGGCGGATTACAGCCACTTCAGCGATGAGCGTGACAGCGACATGGTTAAACGGCTGATTACCGAGTGCGGCGTTGCCACCATCCCGCTGTCGGCGTTTTACGCGGACGGCACGGACAACAAATTGATTCGTCTCTCTTTCGCCAAAGATGAGGCGACGTTACGGGCAGGTGCCCAGGCCCTGTGTCGGGTTAAACCACGCTAAGGAGTTTTACATGAAATTACGCGCGTTAGTTGTCGGCATGGGATTGCTGTGCTCGTTGTCATCGTTTGCTGCCACCGAGCTGCGTTACGGTCTGGAAGCGGAGTATCCGCCGTTTGAGAGTCGTAATGCGTCAGGCGAACTGGAAGGCTTCGACGTAGAGCTGGGTAACGCAATCTGCAAAGCCGCTGCCCTGAAATGCAGCTGGGTCGAAACCTCCTTTGATGCGTTGATCCCGGGGCTGGTGGCGAAAAAATTCGATGCCATTAACTCGGCCATGAATATCACCGAGCAGCGTCGTAAAAGTATCGATTTCACCCAACCTATATACCGGATTCCTTCCCAGCTTGTCGGCAAAGCCGGTTCGGCGGTAGAAGCCACGCCTGAAGGGCTAAAAGGCAAAACCATAGGCGTACTACAGGGTTCGATTCAGGAAACCTACGCCAAAGAGCATTGGGAGAAACACGGTGTCACCGTGGTGTCTTATAAAGATCAGAACATGGCGTGGGGAGACCTGCTGAATGGCCGCATTGACGCCTCTCTGGTGATGTCCGCTGCCGGGCAGGCGGGTTTCCTGAGCAAGCCGCAGGGTAAAGGGTTTGGTTTCATTGGCAAACCTGTCTCTGATGACACGATCCTGGGAAGTGGGATCGGGTTCGGGCTGCGCAAGGGGGATGAGGCCACAAAGCAGCAGCTTGATGCGGCTATTGAGAAAGTGCGTGCTGATGGCACCATTGAGACGCTGGCGAAGAAATATTTTCCTGGCATCGATGTCAGCGTAAAATAAGCCTCATGCGCCTGATGAGCCCCTGATGTACATATCCGTCAGGGGCTTTTTTCATACTTTTATACGTAACTTTACGCCCAATTCAGTCCTTTCCCCTCGACAGAAAATATTTCTCACTTTGCTCAGATAATCGCCGCACAACAATTGGATTTTTAACCATTTTTGTTTAGGCTGTGCGTTCTTTCTTGCCGTTGTTTTGCCAGGCGCGAAAATCATTCACACAGCCATAAGGACGTATTCTCAGGCATGAATCGCAGACGTTTTTTACAAGGTTCGATGGCAATGGCTGCACTGAGCGGCACGGCCGGACTCTCGACGCTCTTTTCCCGCGCGGCTTTCGCCGCAGATTCGGATATTGCCGACGGTCAGAGCCGCCGCTTTGATTTCTCTGTGCTGCAGTCCATGGCGCAGGATCTGCCCCAGAACGCCTGGGGCGGGGCACCGCGACCTCTCCCTGAGACGCTGGCGACCATGACGCCGCAGGCCTACAACGCGATTCAGTACGACGCGAAACAGTCGCTGTGGAATAACGTTGAAAATCGTCAATTAGACGTACAGTTTTTCCATATGGGGATGGGATTCCGCCGCCGCGTCCGTATGTTCTCGGTGGATGCTGCCACGTCTCAGGCGCGTGAAATCCACTTCCGCCCGGAGCTGTTTACCTATCAGGATACCGATGTCGATACCCGACAGCTGGAAGGCCAGAGCGATTTAGGTTTTGCCGGTTTCCGCGCGTTTAAAGCGCCAGAACTGGCCCGTCGCGACATCGTCTCTTTCCTCGGCGCGAGTTACTTCCGTGCGGTGGATGATACCTATCAGTATGGTCTTTCCGCACGCGGGCTGGCGGTGGATACCTTCACCGATACGCCGGAAGAGTTCCCGGACTTTACTTCGTTCTGGTTCGAGACCGTCAAGCCTGGTGATACCACCTTTACCGTCTATGCGCTGCTCGACAGCCCAAGCATTACCGGGGCATACAAGTTTGTGATTCATTGCGAAAAAACGCAGGTCATCATGGACGTCGAAAATCGCCTGTATGCCCGTAAAGATATCAAGCAGCTGGGTATTTCACCCATGACCAGCATGTTCAGCTGCGGGAATAACGAGCGTCGGATGTGCGACACTATTCATCCGCAAATTCACGATTCCGACCGTCTGGCGATGTGGCGTGGAAACGGGGAGTGGATCTGCCGTCCGCTCAATAACCCGCAGAAACTGCAGTTCAATGCCTTCGAAGACAAAAACCCGAAGGGATTTGGCTTGTTGCAGCTTGACCGCGATTTCTCTCACTATCAGGACATTATGGGCTGGTACAACAAGCGTCCAAGCCTGTGGGTTGAACCGCGTAACCAGTGGGGGAAAGGCACCGTTGGGTTGATGGAAATTCCGACTACCGGTGAGACGCTGGATAACGTGGTCTGTTTCTGGCAGCCTGAAAAAGCGATTAAAGCCGGCGATGAGCTGAACTTTAAGTATCGTCTTTACTGGAGCGCAAAACCTCCTGTGCGCTCGCCGTTGGCCAATGTCTTCGCGACGCGTACCGGTATGGGTGGCTTCCCGGAAGGCTGGGCACCGGGTGAAAACTACCCGAAAGTCTGGGCACGACGGTTTGCGATTGATTTTATCGGTGGCGATCTTAAAGCCGCTGCACCAAAAGGCATCGAACCGGTTATCACGCTGTCGAACGGAGAGGCGAAGCAGGTAGAAATCCTCTACGTTGAACCTTTTGATGGCTATCGCATACTCTTCGACTGGTATCCGACCAACGACTCCACCGATCCGGTAGATATGCGCCTGTTCCTGCGCTGTCAGGGCGACGCCATTAGTGAGACCTGGTTGTATCAGTACTTCCCGCCTGCGCCGGACAAGCGTCAGTACGTTGACGATCGCGTCATGCGCTAAGGTTGTTAAGACCTCTCCAGACGGAGAGGTCTTATAGTGCACCCAACAGCGGTGTGCGGGTGATATGTTCTTGCCCGTTGAGGATTTTTTCCCCGCGCAGATGAATATACTCACCCTCCATTGAAGCGATTACCGCGTCATCGGTAATTTCGATACGATGTTCGATCAGCACATTGCCGCTGATTTTGGCCCGTCCCTGAATCACCACTCTGTCATCAATCAAAATGGGACCGCCGCGTAGCCAGGCATGGCCGCCAATCAGCACGTGATGTTTAATCACACAGTTTCCCTCAACGACGGCGTTTTCCGCCACCTGTGAGCTGTAGCGCAGGGTAGGGATAGCATCTTCCTCAAGCCCAGCCGTCAGACGCGCCTGACCGTAGACTTTTGCGCAATCGCACACCCAGACGTTATTTATCTCATTGCCTTCGATCACGGCATTGTCGAAAACTTCCGCCCGGTGCTCGATAAAGGCGTAACTCACGAGCGCGTTACCGTAAATTTGAGCCTGATGCACCACTCTGGACTGGCTGACGGTGGCGTTATCATAAATGCGAAGGATCTGCTCAGGATCGGGCGTCATACCGAGCGCGGCGATAATGGTGCTTTCATTAAGAATGCGTGCATTGCCAGACAATTGACACTCGCCGCGAACCTGGGAATGCTGGACCGTGACGTTCCCGCAAAGCCTTGCGCCGTGGCTGATGTGTGCCCCATCGACCCAGCTGTCCTCTGAGATATGCGCTCCGTGGCTAATGACGCACGGCTGCGTCAGCCTGGCGTTATCGCAGATATGGGCTTTTTCAAAGACCACGCTGTTTTCATCGTATATCCAGCAGAGTCCGTCATGAGAAAGGGCGTTTTCATCGTCGATCCAGCCGCCTCTGCAACCGGCTTTAACATCCCCGAAATCATGTTCTGCGACGATCTGCCGCAACGTGGCGGTGCCTTTTGTTTCGCCGTGTTGCCAGTGATACGGGCGCGTTTCGTCGCTGAGTCGGTATTTTTTCATTTTGTTATCCTGTCAGGCAGTCTTAGTTAAACGTAGCAAAGTTTACGCCTTTCGAAGTACTGGCAACCGATTCAGAAACCCCTTAAACTAGCATTTAAAATATATTTTATAATTTAAAATTAATGCATAAACGTAACACTTCTCAACAGGTTCTTAACTTACCCGCGGGTTATTTTGGCATGGTGCTGGGCACGATTGGCATGGGGTTCGCGTGGCGATATGCCGGCACACTCTGGCCCGTTTCCCCGTGGCCTGGCGAGATCCTGGTGGCGCTGGCCGTCGTAATCTGGTTTTTGCTCTCCGTGGCGTATCTCAGCCGCGCGGTGCGCTTTCCGCAAAGCGTGCTGGCAGAGATGCGCCATCCGCTGATGAGCAGCTTTGTCAGCCTCTTCCCGGCAACAACGATGCTGGTGGCGATCGGGTTTGTGCCGTGGTATCGGCCAATTTCACTGGGACTATTCGGCTTTGGCGTCGTGGTACAACTGGGATATGCCGCCTGGCAAAGCGCGGGATTATGGCGTGGCAACCATCCGCAAGAGGCCACTACGCCGGGTTTGTATCTGCCGACCGTGGCGAATAATTTTATCAGTGCCATGGCCTGCGGTGCGTTGGGTTTCCACGATGCCGGACTGGTTTTTCTGGGGGCGGGGGTGTTCTCCTGGCTGAGCCTGGAACCTGTGATTTTGCAGCGTCTGCGCAGCGCCGGAGAGCTGCCAGGCGCGTTACGCACCTCGCTGGGCATCCAGCTTGCACCCGCTTTAGTGGCCTGCAGCGCCTGGTTAAGCGTCAATGGCGGGCAGGCCGATACCTTTGCAAAAATGCTGTTTGGCTACGGCCTGTTGCAGCTTCTGTTTATGCTGCGACTGATGCCCTGGACTCTGTCGCAGCCGTTTAATGCCTCATTCTGGAGCTTTTCGTTCGGAGTGTCCGCGCTTGCCACCACCGGTCTGCATCTGGGGCAGAGCAGCACATCTGGCTTCTTCCATGTTATTGCCGTTCCGCTGTTTATTTTCACTAACTGCATCATCGCGCTGCTTCTGGTACGCACGTTTATCTTACTGATGCAGGGAAAATTACTGGTTCGTACCGATATCGCCACGCTTACACACGCTAAGGAAAAAGAATGACTGTCTTTGATGAGAATTACTTTACCGAGAAATACGGGCTGACCCGTACCCACTCTGAGGTTATCTATAGCGCCGGTATGATGAATCCCGGTAAGACCCTCGATTTAGGCTGCGGTAATGGGCGCAACAGCCTGTATCTTGCGGCGAACGGATTTGATGTTACCGCGTGGGATAAAAATCCGGCCGGAATTGATAACATCGAGCGTATCAAAGCGGCGGAAGGCATCGTTAACCTGACGGCGGAGATTAAAGATCTCAACAGTCTGCGCTTTGAAGGGGAATATGACTTTATCCTCTCGACCGTGGTGATGATGTTCCTTGAGGCACAGACCATTCCGGGCCTGATTGCTAATATGCAGCGCTGCACCAAACCGGGCGGGTACAACTTGATTGTTGCGGCGATGGATACGCCCGACTATCCCTGCAACGTCGGCTTCCCGTTTGCGTTCAAAAGCGGAGAACTGAGCCACTACTACGAAGGCTGGGAGTTAGTGAAATATAACGAGGACGTCGGTGAGTTACATCGCACCGACGCCAGTGGCAATCGCATCAAGCTGCGTTTTGCCACGATGCTGGCCCGCAAACCGGCTTAACGGGCCGCCAGCAGGCAGATTTGCAGGGCGGTGTGGTAAGAGGCCTCGAACGACGACAGCGGTAAAAACTCAAACTTCGAGTGGAAGTTATGGGCGCCGGTGAAGAAGTTCGGGGTTAAGAGCCCTTTTGCCGACAGCGCCGCACCGTCCGTGCCACCGCGCATAGGCGTCGGTTTTGGCGTGATACCAAGCGATTCCATCGCGCTAAACATCAAATCGATAGCGCGTCGATCTTCACCCAGCGCATTGCTGATATTGCTGTAGGTATCGTCGATGTGATATTCCACCTTTGCGGTGGGGTATTGTGCAGCAATTTTGCCCACGACCTCGATAATCTGCTGCTTACGCGCAGCAAAGCTGTCTTTGTCAAAATCACGGATATTGGCCTTCAGGACGGCTTCGTTTTGTCCGGCCTGGATACCGTTAAACCAGATATAACCTTCACGTCCTTCCGTACATTCTGGCGTCTGCTGGCGATCAAAATGACCGATAAAATCGGTGGCCATCAATAACGGGTTGACCAGTACCCCTTTGGCGGACATCGGATGCGCCGTGACGCCGGTAAAACGAATCTCTGCTGCCGCCGCGTTGAAATTCTCGTAAACCAGTTCACCAATTTCGCAGCAGTCGATGGTAAAGGCGAAATCGACAGCGAAACGGTTTAAATCCAGCGCCTTGGCCCCGCACAGGCCAATCTCCTCATCGGGTACAAATGCCACCACGATATCGCCATGGCGATCGGCTTGCGTAAGATTTTCCAGTAACGTCATCACCACCGTGACGGCCGATTTATTATCTGCGCCTAATACGCTGGTTCCGTCGCTGAAAATAATCTCTTCATTGGGATAAGACAGAATTTCCGGGTGCTCATTCACGCGTAACCAGATCGCTTTCTCTTTATTAAGACAGAGATCTTCTCCGGTGAAAGTTAATATTTGTGGATGAATCTCCGGAGATAAACCCACGTCAACCGTATCAATATGGGTGATAAAACCGATACGCGGCGCACCGGGTACCGTGCCTTTTTTAACGGCGGTAACGGTGGCGAATTCGTCTATGACGATGTCACTTAACCCGAATGATTTCAGCTCATTAGCTAACTCTTCGGCCATGCGATGCTGTCCGGGTGTGGAGGGTAGGGTCTTTACCCTGGGATCGCTTTGACTGGTAATTGCCAGATAGCGAAAAAAGCGTTGGGTTAATTGACTGGAGAGTAATGAAGCCATAGTGAATCCTTCTTTATTTGTATTATCAGGTGTTTGCAGTGCCACTTTAATGTTATTTATGGAATGGCAAAAGCGTTAATTAGCCGTCGAATTAAAAAGACAGGAAAAAATAATGAAAAGCAAACTCACAACCTTAGCGCTGGTGATGGCGGCCCTGACGGTCAGTTCCACCGTTGCGGCCAAAACACTGGTCTATTGCTCTGAAGGATCGCCGGAAAATTTCAATCCTCAGTTATACACCTCGGGAACCAGCGTGGATGCCAGCGCAGTACCGGTCTATAACCGCCTGGTCGATTTTAAACCGGGCACCACCGAGCTGGTGCCCAGCCTTGCCGAACGCTGGGAGGTGAGTGACGACGGGAAGGTTTATACCTTCCATCTGCGTAAGGGCGTGAAATTCCAGAGCAACAAAGTGTTTAAACCCACGCGCGACTTTAACGCGGATGACGTGATTTTCTCCTTTATGCGCCAGAAAGACGTCAATCATCCGTATCACAATGTCTCGAACGGGAGCTATTCCAATTTCGAAAGTCTGGAATTTGGCAGCTTGATTACCGCCATCGATAAAGTCGATGACCACACCGTACGCTTTACCTTAGCGCACCCGGAAGCGCCCTTCGTGGCGGATTTAGCCTGGTATTTTGCCTCGATCCTGTCGGCCGAATACGCCGATGCCATGTTAAAAGCCGGGACGCCGGAAAAGGTCGATATGGACCCGATAGGTACCGGTCCGTTCCGCCTGGCGCAGTATCAAAAAGATTCTCGCATTCTGTTTACCGCTTTCCCGGAATACTGGCAGGGTAAATCAAAGCTCGATCGCCTGGTGTTTAGCATCACGCCAGACGCTTCGGTTCGCTATGCGAAAGTCGAGAAAAATGAGTGTCAGGTGATGCCGTTCCCTAATCCGGCCGAACTGCCGCGAATGAAAGCGAATAAAGACATTAATCTGATGAGTAAAGCGGGCCTGAATACCGGTTTCCTGGCGTTCAATACTCAAAAACCGCCTTTAGACAACGTTAAAGTCAGGCAGGCGCTGGCCATGGCAATCAATAAGCCTGCCATTATTGATGCGGTATTTCACGGTACCGGAACGGCGGCGAAAAATCTCCTGCCGCCGGGCGTCTGGAGTGCCGACAGCGAGTTGAAAGATTACGAATATTCCCCGGAGAAAGCGAAAGCGCTGCTGAAAGAGGCAGGATTTGCCGAGGGTACCACCATTGAACTGTGGGCGATGCCCGTTCAACGACCTTACAATCCTAACGCGAAACGCATGGCGGAGATGATTCAGGCGGACTGGGCGAAAATTGGGGTGCAGACCAAAATCGTGACCTATGAATGGGGTGAGTACCTGAAACGGGTGAAAGGCGGGGAGCATCAGGCGGCGCTTATGGGCTGGACCACGGCAACGGGCGATCCGGACAACTTCTTTGGTCCGCTGTTTACCTGCACCTCGGCCAATGGGGGATCGAACTCCGCCAAATGGTGTTATCCGCCTTTCGACAAAATTATCGCCGAGGCAAAATCGATAACCGATCATGAGAAACGCGTGTTGTTGTATAAGCAGGCTCAGCAGATGATGCACGATCAAATGCCGGCGGTCATGATTGCGCACTCGACGATTTTTGAGCCTGTGCGAAAAGAAGTCACCGGCTATGAAATCGATCCGTTTGGCAAACATCTCTTCTGGCAGGTCGATATTAAATAGAATTCGGGGTATCCGGTGGCATGCCGGATACCCTTTTTCGCAAATTGTGCTCTGAACATCATTTTTTGTCACAACGCAGTCATGGGATTTTTGCTATAACTTCATATGCATATCTGCATATAAATGGAATACCATCATGCGTACTCAGACCTTTTTTAAAGTGGCCGTCCTTTCTGGCCTGTTGGCAATGACGGGTTGTGCATCTAAAGTGGCAGCCCCGGAGCAATACTCAGGCTTTTTAAAGGATTATTCAGGGTTAAAGGAGACGACCTCAGCCACAGGTAAACCAACGCTACGTTGGGTTGATCCTTCCTATGATCCCGCAAAATACGACAGCATCGTGTGGAATCCGGTAACCTATTATCCGGTGCCGAAACCAACTACTCAGATTGGACAACGTACCCTTGATGAACTGAAGACGTACACCAACGATAAATTAAAAGCCTCTGTCTCGCAGCGTAAAAAAATTGTCACCACACCGGGGCCGCATAGCCTGATTTTCCGTGGTGCCATTACCGGGGTGAGTTCCAAAAAAGAAGGTCTGCAGTTCTATGAAGTGGTCCCGGTTGCGCTGGTCGTAGCGGGCACACAAATGGCGACCGGCCACCGTACCATGGATACCCATCTTTTCTTTGAAGGTGAGCTGATCGATGCGGCAACGGGGAAACCGGTAGTGAAAGTGGTGCGTAAAGGGGAAGGCAAAGATCTGAATAATGAAAGTACGCCGATGACCTTCGCTACCCTGAAACAGGTTGTTGATGATATGGCGACGGATGCAGCCATGTTTGATGTGAAAGGGCAGAAATAAGTCATAAGGGCCTGCTGCAAGGCAGGCCCGTTTTATCTTTATGCTGTTCGCAGCCGCCGGAACCACGTCTCGGGTTTCGCAAACATCACCATATTTCCCGTCAGAATCAGCAGTAAGCCGACTATCCCGTTGAGGTGCCACACATAGCCTTCATAGACCGTCGAAATGGACAGCGCGACCAGCGGGAAAAGCAGGGTGCTGTAAGCCGCTTTTCCAGGGCCAATCCGTCCGACAAGGGTAAAATACGCCCCAAACGCTATCACCGAACCGAAAATTGCCAGATAGAGCAGCGCGCCGAGGTAACTGACCGTCCATTCAGGATTAAAACTATCGCCGCGTATCAGGGCAATGGTCCCTATCATCACGGTGCCGTATAGCATCGCCCAGGCGTTGGTGGTCATGGTCTCCAGACCGCGCCGTTGATGGCGCATACTGATCATGTTACCCAGCGAAAAACCATAGGTGCCGAGCGCCGAAAGACCGATACCCAGCAAAAGCGCCGGGTTCCAGCCGCTGGCGACTACGTCCTCCCAGAACAGGGTGATGATGCCGCACAACCCCAGCAGCGCGGCGTACCAGAATCGCGCCGGTGGTCGCTGACCAAAGAAGATAAAACAGTTAATTGCGTTGTAGAGCACCGCCATGGAGAAGATGACCGATTCCAGTCCCGTATTGATCCAGGCGGCTGCGGTATAAAAACACCAGAAGTTAAAACAAAAAACGCAACAGCCCTGAAGCAGGCAAAACAGATGATCGCGCAGCGACAGTTTACGCAGGCGCTTTAAGGCCAGCAGTACTATCATGATCGTTGCGCTGGCGACGGCGAAGCGCCAGAAGATTGACACCGGTGCGGCCACCGGTCCCTGCTGGAGAAAAATCGCAATCCAGGTGGTTCCCCAAATGACCACAACCAGGCCATATAATAATGCGTTCATGTTTTTCCCTTATCGACCACGAAGAGACTCAGTTTGACCGGTACGACGGCGGGGCGCTTTCAGGAGGCTGCGGGGGACTTGCATATTCTTGCGCATTTTTATCGGGCCGATACTGGCAACCTACGCCAACACTTCTTAGACTGTCTCTCTGTCTCATTATCCGTTAACGATTATGTCTCACGCTTACGACACGTTTGAAACATTGCGCCAGCAGAATGCCGTTCTGCGGGAGACGGTCGCCCTGAATTCAGGTATCCAGTTGGCCGCGTGGTTTAACAAGCACGACACGGTCACCGTGAAAAGTAATCACCACACCCTAAGCCTGTACGTTGCCGATGGTTATGAGAGTTACCACAAGACGCCCGGTGGATGGAAAAATGGCGGTGGACCGGACCGTTTTTGCCTGATGCCGAAAGAGAGCGAGTCGAGCTGGGATATTCGTGACGATCTGTCGTTTGTACATTTGTATTGCACCGATGAGCATCTGCGCGAGATCGGTGAAAAAATCTGGGATAAAAGCCCGGCCTCCATTGCGCTTGATGAGAAAACCTTCGCCAGCGATCCTAAAATCACCACCCTCTATCGCCAGTTCTTGCTGGGCTGCGACTGGCAACAGCCTGCTAATCAACTGACGCTCAGCACGGCCAGCACCTTGCTCCTGACTCATCTGGTACAGCATTACTCCAGCGTTCAGTGGAAGCTTCCGGTGGTCACCGGCGGGTTGTCGCCTTACGTGCTGCGTAATACGCTGGCGTACATTGATGCGAACCTGGCGCAGCCCTTGACCCTGGACGAACTCGCTCAACAGGCCGCGCTCAGTGAATATCATTTCGCCCGTATGTTCCGTCAGTCGATGGGGAGGGCGCCGCATCAGTACGTTATGCAACAGCGACTGGAGAAAGCGAAAGCGCTGGTGTTAGCCAATGAACTGCCATTAACGGAAATCGCGCTGGCCTGCGGTTTTAGCTCGGCCAGCCATTTTAGTAACCGGTTTAAACTCGCGACCGGTTTTACACCGTCGCAGTTACGCGCGACGATAGCGTGAGAGTAAAGCGAAGGCAGCACCGCCGGCAATAAGCCCCCAGAATGCAGACCCTATCCCCAGCAGCGTCACGCCGCTGGCGGTGACCAGGAATGTCACCACGGCAGCATCCCGCTCGGTTTCATGATGGAGCGCCTGATATAAACTGCCGCCAATCGTTCCCAGTAACGCCAGTCCGGCCAGCGTCTGGATCCAGCTCAGTGGAAGCGCAGCCATCAGCGCGCTGATCGAGCCGCCAAAAATCCCCGCCAGAAGATAGAACACGCCTGCCGCCGCGGCTGCAAGCCATCGTTTGCTGGCATCCGGATGTGCATCCGGGCTTTGACAGATGGCCGCAGTAATGGCGGCAATGCAGATGGAATAGACGCCAAACGGAGACAACAGCAACGCCAGCCCGCCGGTAAATACCATCAGAGGCGATACGGCGACGGGATAGCCTGCCGCCTTCATGGTGGCAAAGCCGGGTGCGTTTTGAGACGCCATCGTTACCAGAAAGAAGGGCAACCCGATACTGATAAGCGTGGTGAGAGTAAAGCGCGGCGCGATAAATTCAGGAACCACAACCGAAAAATGAAGACTATTCGTGACAACGTCACCGCCAGCCCAGGCCACGATGCCGCCCACCAGCAACGTGGCGACAATCGCATAGCGAGGAGCAACGGCCTTTGCGACAAGCCACGCCAGGAACATACTCCCGCACAGCAGAAAATGGCCCTCCAGGTTGCTAAAAGCCTGTAAGCCAAAGCGCAGCAGGACGCCAGCCAGCATCGCCGCAGCCAGGCTGTGGGGGATAATTTTCATCAGGCGGGCAAAAAGCCCCGTTACGCCGCAGAGCAGAATCAGCGCATTGGCAAAAATAAAGATGCCGATAGTTTCTGAAAGTGTTACGCCCTGAAGACTGGTGGCAAGCAGCGCCGCCCCCGGTGTCGACCACGCGGTGAGTACCGGCGCCCTGAACCACAACGTCAGCACCAGCGTGCTAACGCCCATACCCAGTCCCAGTGCGGTCATCCAGCCCGCGATTTGTTGCGCGTTGGCCCCTGCCGCAGCAGCGGCTTGCCAGATAATGGCCGCAGAACTGGCATACCCGACCAGGACCGCCACAAAGCCCGCCAGGAGTGGCGGGAAAAGGGAAGAGGGATTACGCATAAATTCTCCGTCGTGCGTTATAACGTCCGTGGCAATGTAGCACTGTGCGCTATAGCGTACAAGTGGTACACTGTGGCCAGGGAGGAATTTATGGACATCACGCAACATCTTGCTTTTACGCTGAAAGCGTTACGCCAGTCACGCGGCTGGAGTCTGTCAAAGCTGGCAGAAGAAACCAGCGTGTCGAAGGCCATGCTGGGGCAAATCGAACGAAACGAGTCCAGTCCGACGGTCGCAACCCTCTGGAAGATTGCCACCGGGTTGAATGTGCCCTTCTCAACGTTTATCACCCCCGCATCCGGCCCGCAGGCGGCGTTTGACCCGCAGCAGCAAGCGATGGTGGTAAAACCTTTGTTTCCATGGGATGACGCACTCAGATTCGATCATTTTTCGATTACTCTCGCCCCAGGCGCATTCAGCGAGTCGACTCCACACGAGACCGGCGTGATCGAACACGTTGTGGTCATCAGTGGGGAGCTGGAGCTGTGCGTTGAGGGGAGCTGGCAGACTTTATTGCCTGATACCGGTCTGCGTTTTGCGGGGGATAAACCCCATGCCTATCGCAACTCTGGCGCGCAAACAACGCACTTTCATTCGCTTATTCATTATCCCCGTCAGGAGGACGCAAAATAGTTCCGTTGTAGTAGACTTCTGACTACAATACCCGCCATTTTGCCCCTAACGGATAACGACGACGTATGCGCCTGCAATCCCATCATCTTGAACTCTTAAGCCCGGCTCGCGATGCCGCTATTGCCCGTGAAGCCATTCTTCATGGCGCAGATGCTGTCTATATTGGCGGCCCGGGTTTTGGCGCACGCCATAATGCCAGCAATAGCCTTCGCGACATTGCTGAGCTGGTGCCTTTTGCTCACCGCTTTGGCGCAAAAGTCTTCGTCACACTGAACACCATTCTCCATGATGATGAGCTGGAGCCGGCGCAGCGTTTGATTACTGACCTGTATCATGCGGGTGTCGATGCATTGATCGTTCAGGATATGGGCGTGCTGGAACTGGATATCCCGCCCATTGAACTGCATGCCAGTACTCAGTGTGATATCCGTACCGTTGAGAAGGCGAAATTTCTTTCAGACGTCGGCTTTACCCAGATTGTTCTGGCCCGTGAGCTTAACCTGAATCAAATCCGGGACATTCGACAGGCAACGGACGTGAATATTGAGTTCTTTATTCACGGGGCGCTGTGCGTGGCCTATTCAGGCCAGTGTAATATTTCTCATGCTCAGACCGGACGAAGTGCGAACCGTGGCGACTGCTCTCAGGCGTGCCGTTTGCCGTATACCCTTAAGGACGATCAGGGGCGCGTCGTCGCCTTTGAAAAGCACCTGCTGTCGATGAAAGATAACGATCAGACGGCGAACCTCGGTGCGCTGATTGACGCAGGGGTGCGCTCCTTCAAAATTGAAGGGCGCTATAAAGACATGAGTTATGTGAAGAACATTACCGCGCATTATCGTCAGATGCTGGATGCCATCATTGACGATCGCGGCGATCTGGCCCGCGCATCAGCAGGACGGACCGAACATTTCTTTATCCCGTCAACCGACAAAACCTTCCACCGCGGCAGTACGGACTATTTTGTTAATGCGCGTAAAGGGGATATTGGCGCATTCGATTCACCTAAGTTTATCGGCCTGCCGGTGGGTGAAGTGCTGAAAGTGGCAAAAGATCATCTTGACGTTCAGGCTACCGAAACGCTGGCGAATGGTGATGGTCTGAACGTCATGATCAAGCGTGAAGTGGTCGGTTTTCGTGCTAACACCGTTGAGAAAATCGGTGAAGGGCGTTATCGCGTCTGGCCCAATGAGATGCCTGCCGATCTGTATAAGGCAAGGCCGAACGCGGCGTTAAACCGAAACCTCGATCATAACTGGCAACAGGCATTGTTAAAAACGTCAAGTGAACGTCGGATTGCCGTGGATATCGAACTGGGGGGTTGGGAAGAACAGCTGATCCTGACCATGACCTGTGAAGATGGCGTTAGCGTGACCCATACGCTGGACGGCCAGTTTGAAAAGGCAAATAACGCTGAGAAAGCGCTAAACAGCCTGAAAGACGGGATTGCTAAACTGGGACAGACCCTTTATTACGCCCGCGATATTCAGGTGAACCTTGCCGATGCGCTGTTTGTTCCTAACAGCCTGCTCAATCAGTTCCGTCGTGAAACGGCTGAAAAGCTGGATGAGGCACGTCTGGCAAACTATCCACGCGGCACCCGTAAAGCGGTTTCTGTTCCGCCGCCTGTGTACCCGGACACCCATTTGTCATTCCTGGCGAACGTTTATAACCATAAAGCCCGCGCTTTTTATCATCGCTATGGTGTGCAACTCATTGATGCCGCCTATGAGGCGCACGAAGAGAAGGGCGATGTGCCGGTGATGATCACCAAGCACTGCCTGCGCTTTGCGTTCAATCTGTGTCCGAAACAGGCCAAAGGCAGCATTAAGAGCTGGAAAGCCACGCCGATGCAGCTGGTCAATGGTGACGAAATCCTGACGCTTAAATTTGACTGTCGTCCGTGTGAAATGCACGTGATCGGCAAGATGAAGAACCATATTTTCAAAATGCCCCAGCCGGGCAGCATTGTGGCCTCAGTCAGCCCCGAAGAGCTGATGAAGACCTTACCAAAACGTAAAAACTGACGGTTATGTAAAGTGTGTGTCTGGTCTGCGTGATTTCTGCCAGTGGTGGTGATCGCGCAGACTTTCAGCTGACTCTTCCGCCGTTGCGCGCAATTCATCGCTGTCCGCTTCATGGCGAAGCTGATGATCGGCACCTGTCACTGGAAAATAGGTGTGTCCATGATGTCTTGCCAGTAGTTGCCCCGAAAATAGCGCAGCGATAAGCAAGGTTAGCGACAATACTTTTCTCATCCGAATATATCCGTCAATGACATTCGCGATAATCATGACGGTAATTTCGTGGTGTTATAATTGTCATTTTAAAAGTATCGAAAAGAAACCGTCAGTTTACTGTCTATTTAAAATAAGATTATTCCTAGTTTACTCCCCCTTAAATTAGTTCGTTTCTGATGTGACTCTTTGCTGGGTATTTAAGGAGAATCCTATATAATAATTTTTTTAGACTACAGGACAGGTCTTGCTAAAAATGAAAAAAATATTCCCTATTGCCGCTCTGGTTATTGTTGTTATTGCCACCGCCTGCGTCAGTTATTCATATAATGATAAGCCAACCTATCTTCAGGCAGCAGAAACACGCGTAGGCTCTTATTTAACCAGCGATTATGGACGAGTCTCGTGCGAGAGCACCAAAATGAGCGATGAACGATGGAATCTTCATTGCCTGACGCGAGCAAGCGGGCAGAAATTTGAATATACCGTCACCCCTGCAGATAAAGCCCCTTATGCCGTTTCTCGTCCGTTCTATCTTGAAGCAATCAACGATAACGCCCGCCAAAGTGCGGATCGTGGATTAATGCGTTATTTGCAAATTAATAGCGGACATTCGGCCTGATAATCCGGCTGACAGGTTAAACCCATGCGAGGGCGAAACGATAGCGTGGCTTCGTTTAATCTTCGTTGAGTGTCAGGGTGTTAAATTGACCGTCGATCCGCAACCTGGTAAGTAATACCGGGTACGTAGATACGAAAACACAAATCTATCCATGCAAGCATTTACCGCCAGATAATGGCGGTTTTTTTTTGCTTATTCTCCGGCAGGGGCAAACTTCTTACGGTACTGGGCGGGTGACAACGCAAAGTGCTGTCGAAAGTGGTGGCGAAGCGTCGCGGAATGACCAAAACCGGTGTGCCCGGCGATGCTGTCGATACTTAACCGGCTGGTTTCGAGATACTCTTTAGCCCGCAGTAATCGCTCATTAAGCAGCCATCGGGCGGGGGTTGTCCCCGTGGCATCTTTAAACCGGCGCAAAAAGGTTCTTTCACTCATGCCCGCCCGTTGCGCCAGCGAACTGACGCTGTGGTTCAGGATTAAGTTTTGATGCAGGAAGTCAAATAATTGCCCCATCCTCTGACTTTCACGCAGCTGTGCGACGGGGCGGCTGAGTTGCTGCGTTTGAGATCCATCCCGGTGTGGCGGGATCACCAGACGACGTGCAACATGATTTGCGGCTTCAGTACCATAATCCCGCCGCACCAGGTGCAGACACAGATCGATACCCGCCGCGCTGCCCGCGGAGGTGAGAATATCCCCTTCATCCTGATACAGGACGTCTTCCACAACCCGGATGGCAGGATAACGTGCCTTGAGGGTGTCAGTATAACGCCAGTGAGTGGTGGCTTTACGTCCGTTCAATAAGCCTGTAGCCGCCAGTACAAAGACGCCTGAGCAGATGGATAACAGCTGACAACCCCGGGCATGGGCCTGACGAAGCGCGTCGATGAGCGACGCAGGAACGGGTTCATCGATACCCCGCCAGCCGGGGATCACAATAAGATCGGCCTCGTCCAGCAGGGAGAGTGTGCCATCGGCAACGACGCGAATTCCCCCGGTAGCCCGCAGTTCACCATCATCAACAGACGCGACAGTAAAGCGATACCAGTCGTCACCCATTTCCGGGCGTGGCAGACCAAAAACCTCAACCGCGACGCCAAACTCAAAGGTACACAATCCGTCATAGGCCAGCACCGTCACCAAAGGGCGAGGAACCTGTCTTAAGTTTGTCATCTTTTTGTTGTTTTCTGGCATGTGCGCGGGCATTCACTGGCTGAATTTCTGAGTAGAGTAGTGTTAACACAAACACCCTTCAGGAGAAAGTATCATGAGTTATGTGACTGAATTTCCTGCAGCGGCTCCTCAGGAAGCCGTTGCCCACTTTGCTCATCGTTTGAGTGTAGAAACCGACTGTGCGGATGTTCATCATGCGTTAAGCCATCAGCAGCAGGATTTCGTTTTATTACACGTCGTGGGCAGCCCGGAACAGTTTGCCCGCCGACATATTCCCGGTGCGCTGCATATGCCCCGATCGGAGATGACTGCGCAGAGTATGGCGCAATGGCCGGCGGGAACGCTGTTTGTGGTGTATTGTGCGGGCCCGCACTGCAATGGCGCAGACAGAGCGGCGTTAAAACTGTCCCGCCTTGGCCTGCCGGTTAAAATCATGCTCGGGGGAATTACCGGCTGGGAGGATGAAGGTTTCACTTTTGCCGGTGAAGATGAATAAATTTCATCTGCCATGAATTTTTCTCGTTTGCCGTCCCCGACGGGATATGACATCTTTTTGGACATGTAGACATCCAGAAGTCTAAATATTCAAATTATGAATTATCACTGCCGGCAATTATCTGCCTGCAGATAAAGGAGAAGATCATGCAGCGACAACATGCCCCGTACCGTGCCGATGTAGTAGGCAGCTTTTTGCGCCCTCAGGCGATCAAAGAGGCGCGCATTAAATTTGCCAGCGGCGAGATTGATGCGGGTCAGCTGCGTGCCGTCGAAGATGAAGCGATTCGTCATGTCGTTGAACAGCAGTGCGCCTGCGGGCTACATGTGGTGACCGACGGTGAGTTTCGTCGCGCCTGGTGGCATTTCGATTTCTTCGATGGTCTGCAAGGGGTAGAGCGGTACGATTCAAACCAAGGTATTCAGTTTAACGGCGTGCAAACCAAAGCACACGGCGTTCGCGTTACCGGCAAACTGGGCTTTGGCGCTCACCCGATGGTGGAAGATTTCCGTTATCTGAAAAGCATCAGCGGGGATGCACAGCCAAAAATGACGATTCCAAGCCCGAGCGTGCTGCATTTCCGCGGGGGACGTAAAGATATCGATGCCACCGTCTATCCAGACCTGGAGGTTTACTTCGACGATCTGGCGACCACCTGGCGTGATGCCATCCATGCCTTTTACGCGGCGGGATGCCGTTATCTGCAGCTCGATGACACCGTCTGGGCTTATCTCTGTTCCGACGATCAGCGACGTCAAATCCGTGAGCGGGGCGAGGATGCGGACGAACTGGCACGCATTTATGCCCGCGTGTTGAATAAAGCGCTGGAAGGGAAGCCGGAGGATCTTATTGTCGGTCTGCACGTCTGTCGCGGTAACTTCCGTTCGACGTGGATTTCAGAAGGCGGTTACGAGCCGGTGGCCGAAGTGCTGTTTGGTACCGTCAATGTGGACGCTTTTTTCCTGGAATATGACAATGACCGCAGCGGTGATTTCGCGCCGCTCCGTTTTGTTCGTCCCGGCAAACAGCAGGTTGTTCTGGGTTTGATCACCACTAAAAACGGCGAACTGGAAAACCCGGAAGGGGTGAAAGCACGCCTGGAAGAAGCGGCGAAATACGTGGCGAAAGAGCAAATCTGCCTGAGTCCACAGTGTGGATTCGCCTCAACCGAAGAGGGCAATACCCTGACGGAAAGCCAGCAGTGGGATAAAGTGCGTCTTGTCACGCATATCGCTGAACAGGTCTGGTAATACCCCGGCACGGCGTTGCACTTTAATCATGCAGCGCGGTGCCATTCTGAGTCAAACCCCGCCTTTACTGTCCCACCAACCCCGATAACATCACGCTTCGCCATTCTGGCATCTTTTTTGCTCTCCTGAATCTGACGTTAGTCTCTTCGTCCATTTGTTGTACCGGACGTTTCGCACCGTTTTCTTTTCAGGAGTGAAAAATATGCACCGTCGTACCTTATTAAAAGCTTTCGCACTGTCTGCCTCGGTTGTGGCTATGGGAATGAGTTTTGGTGTGCAGGCTGCCGATACGATCAAAGTGGGGATCATGCATTCGCTGTCCGGCACAATGGCCATTTCTGAAACACCGCTTAAAGACGTGGCGCTGATGACCATTGATGAAATCAATTCTAAGGGCGGCGTTTTAGGCAAAAAGCTGGAGCCTGTTGTGGTTGACCCGGCCTCTAACTGGCCGCTCTTCGCCGAAAAAGCCCGCCAGCTGCTCAGTCAGGATCATGCCGCAGTGGTGTTTGGTTGCTGGACGTCGGTCTCACGTAAATCGGTGCTGCCGGTGTTTGAAGAGCTGAACGGTTTACTGTTCTACCCGGTGCAGTATGAAGGCGAAGAGATGTCACCCAACGTCTTCTATACCGGCGCGGCACCTAATCAGCAGGCCATTCCGGCGGTGGAGTATCTGTTAAGCGAAGACGGAGGTCAGGCAAAACGCTTCTTCCTGCTGGGAACCGACTACGTTTATCCGCGCACCACGAACAAAATTTTACGCGCCTTCCTGCACTCGAAAGGGGTACAGGATAAAGACATTGAAGAAATTTATACCCCGTTTGGCCACAGCGATTACCAGACCATCGTTGCCAGCATCAAGAAGTTTTCCGCAGGCGGTAAAACAGCCGTTGTTTCCACGATAAACGGAGATTCCAACGTACCCTTCTATAAAGAGCTGGCTAACCAGGGGGTAAAAGCCACCGACGTGCCGGTTGTCGCCTTCTCGGTAGGTGAAGAGGAGTTGCGCGGCATCGATACCAAACCGCTGGTGGGGAATCTCGCGGCCTGGAACTACTTTGAATCTGTCGACAATCCAACGAACCAGGCGTTTGTGGCGGATTATCGCGCCTGGGCCAAAGCACACAAACTGCCGAATGCCGATACCGTGGTGACCAACGACCCGATGGAGGCGACCTACGTCGGCATTCATATGTGGGCGCAGGCGGTCGAAAAAGCGGGCACGACCGATGTCGATAAAGTCCGGGCCGCAATGGCGGGGCAATCGTTCAAAGCACCCTCTGGTTTCACTCTGACGATGGATGCCACCAACCATCACCTGCACAAACCGGTCATGATTGGCGAAATCGAAGGGAATGGTCAGTTCAATGTGGTCTGGCAGACGGAAGAACCGGTGCGTGCGCAACCCTGGAGTCCGTATATACCGGGCAATGACAAAAAATCCGATCAACCGATCAAAACGGCCAGTAACTGATCAACCTGCAAGGGAGAAAAGCCATGAACACACTGCGAATGGTTGTCGCACTTTTCTGGCTTGCGGGTCTGCTGCCAGGGATGGCGCAGGCATCGGATGCGGATGATTTCGTCGCCGCCAGCCGGGCTAAGCAGGTCACCCTGCTCGAACAGTGGGCCGTTGCCCCTGAACCCTCACGCCTGCCTTTCCTGCTGGCGTTGCACAAAGAGAGCGTGTTTGCGGACGGACAACGGCATGCCTTTACCCGTGTTAACGAAGACCTGGTCGCGCTGGGCGAGCAGGGGCAGGTGCAGGGAGACGCCAAACCCGTCCGTTTGACGAACCGCTTACGCGTGCTTGCCGCCACGGCACTGGCGACGCATCAACTGTATAGTGACAACGTCACGTTAAGGCTGGCGGCCGCGCGGCAGTTACAACGTGATGCGTTGCCCACCATGGAGGGATTACTCTCCCGCCAATATGCCATGGAGAAGGATCCTGACGTTCGCCAGGCATTACGGGTGGCGCTTGCAAATCTGCAGCTTGCCAGCCCGCAGCCTGACGTGCGTTTGCAGGCGATTACCCTGTTGGGCGATTCAGCCGATCCGGAGACACAGGCCCGGCTGATGCCCTATACCCAAACTCAGACCGAACCGGACGCCCGCGTGCGTGCCGCCGCTGAAGAGAGCCTGCAGAAGATAAAACACCGCCTGGTGCTGGGCGATCTTCTGGGACAAGCGTTTATGGGGCTTTCGCTGGGGTCGGTGCTGCTGCTGGCGGCGCTGGGGCTAGCGATCACCTATGGCCTGCTGGGCGTGATCAACATGGCCCATGGGGAAATGCTGATGCTCGGCGCGTACTGTACATGGATGGTGCAACAATGGATGGCGCAGTGGGCGCCCCAATGGCTGGCATTTTATCCGGTTGTGGCGTTACCCGTCGCCTTTATGGTGACTGCGACCATCGGGATGGCGCTGGAACGGACCATCATTCGCCATTTGTATGGCCGACCGCTGGAAACCTTGCTCGCCACCTGGGGGATCAGTCTGATGATTATTCAGCTGGTGCGCATGACGTTCGGCGCACAGAACCTTGAGGTCGCCAACCCGGCCTGGCTGTCGGGCGGGGTTCAGATCTTTGCCAACCTGATTCTGCCGTGGAATCGCCTTGTCGTGTTGGGATTTGTGCTGCTGGTGCTGTTCTTCACCTGGCTCATCCTCAATAAAACGCGGCTGGGGCTCAATCTGCGTGCCGTCACCCAGAACCGAAATATGGCGGCCTGCTGCGGCGTCCCGACCGGACGCGTCGATATGCTGGCCTTTGGCCTGGGGTCGGGTATCGCCGGGCTGGGGGGCGTGGCGCTCTCGCAGTTAGGCAACGTCGGTCCGGAGCTTGGGCAAGGGTACATTATTGACTCTTTCCTGGTGGTGGTGTCAGGCGGCGTCGGACAACTTGCCGGCAGCGTCGCCGCTGCGTTCGGCCTGGGTATCTTCAATAAAATTCTTGAGCCGCAAATGGGTGCGGTACCCGCCAAAATTTTGATTCTGGTGGCGATCGTTCTGTTTATCCAGAAGCGACCGCAGGGTCTGTTTGCATTAAAAGGAAGGGTGACGGACTGATGAGCCAACCATTGACCTTAACCATGGCGCGTAAAGCGCCGCGCATGACGCAACTGCTGGGTGGCCTGATCGTGGCGTTGCTGCTGATCATGCCGTTTCTGGCGTTACTGCCTGCCAGCCATCCTCTGGCTGTCTCAACCTGGATGTTGACGCTGGTGGGGAAAATCCTGTGTTACGCCATCGTTGCTATTGCCCTTGACCTGGTGTGGGGCTACGCGGGGATGCTCTCTCTCGGTCACGGCCTCTTTTTTGCTCTGGGGGGCTACGCGATGGGCATGTACCTGATGCGTCAGGCTTCAGGTGACGGGTTGCCAGGGTTTATGACGTTTCTCTCATGGGATGAAATACCGTGGTTCTGGTGGGGAACGCAGCACTTTGCGTGGGCAATGGTGCTGATCGTGATGGTGCCCGGTCTGCTGGCGCTGGTGTTTGGCTGGTTTGCGTTTCGCTCTAAGATCAAAGGCGTCTACTTCTCCATCATGACTCAGGCGCTGACGTACGCGGGCATGTTGCTGTTCTTTCGCAATGAGACAGGCTTTGGCGGGAATAACGGTTTTACCGGCTTCACCACGCTGCTGGGCTTTCCGGTGACGGCGACGGGCACGCGCATCGGGTTGTTTCTGGCAACCGTTTTGCTGCTGCTGGCATCGCTGGCGGCCGGTTTCTGGCTGGCGAAAAGCAAGTTTGGCCGCATTCTTACCGCCGTTCGCGATGCGGAAAACCGTCTGACGTTTTGCGGCTACGACCCGCGCGGCTTTAAGCTGTTGGTCTGGACGCTTTCCGCCGTGCTGTGCGGTCTTGCCGGAGCACTTTATGTCCCGCAGGTCGGCATTATCAATCCTGGCGAAATGTCGCCGACCAACTCTATCGAGGCGGCGATTTGGGTGGCGCTGGGCGGACGCGGCACCCTCGTCGGGCCGGTGATCGGGGCGGCGTTGGTTAACGGTGCAAAAAGCTACTTCACGGTGGCGATGCCGGAGTACTGGCAGCTGTTTCTTGGGGCGATTTTTATCGGCGTCACGCTGTTTCTGCCACGAGGTGTCTACGGCCTTTATCGTAAAGGAGAGAAATAATGCAGCCAGCGGAAGGACTCTTTACCCGTCAATTACCCGGCGATCGCTTTCGCGACCAGACCGACCCGGTGCTTCAGCTCGAGGCGATTAACGTCAGCTTCGATGGTTTTCAGGCCTTAACCGATCTCACCCTCAACATCGGTGTCGGGGAATTACGCTGTGTCATTGGGCCCAACGGGGCCGGTAAAACCACGCTGATGGACGTGATCACCGGCAAAACCCGACCACAAAGTGGACGGGCAATTTACGATCAATCGATTGACCTTACCACGCTCGATCCTGCGGCGATTGCCCGACAAGGGATCGGGCGCAAATTCCAGAAACCCACGGTGTTTGAAGCACTGAGCGTGTGGGAGAACCTGGAACTGGCGATGAAAGGCAATAAATCCGTCTGGGCCAGCCTGCGGGCGCGGCTGAGTTCAGAGCAAGAGGACCGTATTAATGAGATGCTCGTGCTGCTTCGGTTGGGCGCGGAACGTCACCGATCGGCGGGGCTGTTATCGCACGGACAAAAGCAGTTTCTGGAAATTGGTATGTTGCTGGTTCAGGATCCGCATCTGTTGTTGATGGATGAACCTGCCGCAGGCATGACGGATGCGGAAACCGAGTATTCGGCAGAGCTTTTTCGTACGCTGGCGGGCAAACATTCACTGATGGTGGTGGAACACGATATGGGATTTGTTGAAACCATCGCCGATCATGTGACCGTATTGCATCAGGGACGGGTACTGGCAGAAGGATCGCTGCGTGACGTTCAGGCCAATGAGCAGGTCATCGAAGTGTATCTGGGACGCTAAGGAGCCTCAATGTTACAGGTTAACGAACTGAATCAGTATTACAGCGGCAGTCATATTCTGCGCGGCGTCAGTTTTGAGGCGCCCAGTGGCGAAGTAACATGTTTGCTGGGGCGAAATGGCGTCGGTAAAACCACCCTGTTGAAATGCCTGATGGGGCTGTTACCGGTGCGCAGCGGGGAGATCGTCTGGCAGGGAAAAACAATCACCCATGCCCGACCGCATCAGCGTGTCCAGTCCGGCGTGGCCTATGTTCCGCAGGGACGCGAGATCTTCCCTCGACTCACCGTTGAGGAAAATCTGCTGCTCGGCCTGGCGCGATTCCCGGCCCGTGAGGCGAAGGCAGTACCGGAGGATATCTGGCAGTTATTCCCCGTACTCAAAGAGATGAAACACCGTCGGGGAGGCGATCTCTCCGGGGGGCAGCAGCAACAGCTGGCAATCGGGCGCGCGCTGGCCAGTCGTCCGCAGCTGCTTATTCTGGATGAGCCGACCGAGGGTATCCAGCCGTCGGTTATCAAGGAGATCGGGCAGGTGATTCGTCAGCTCGCGAGCCGGGGGGACATGGCGATTTTGCTGGTCGAGCAGTTTTACGACTTTGCTGCGGGGCTGGCGGACAATTATCTGTTGATGTCGCGCGGCACCATTATTCAACGCGGGCGGGGTGAACAGATGGAACAGGAGGGCGTGCGCGGGCTGGTTGCGATTTGAAATGTTATACTATAACATCCTCAATCTCATCAAACGGAGTGAGGATGTTATTTTGGCAGCACATATTGGAAAATTTGCAATGACCCTGGGGGCGCTGCTGGCGAGCGGCCAGCTGTTTGCCCATTCACACGGTCATCAGATGACCGAGGCGGAACAGCAGGCCGCAAAGGGGGTATTTGAAGATAAAGATGTCCGGGACAGAAAATTGTCCGACTGGGATGGTGTCTGGCAGTCTGTGTACCCTTTTTTCCAGGATGGTTCACTGGACCCGGTACTGAAAAAGAAGGCGGAAACGGACAGCAGTCGATCCTTTGACGACTATAAAGCGTATTACCGCAAAGGATATGCGACCGACGTCGACACGATTGGTATCGAAAATAACGTGATGGAATTCCATACCGGTAAAGCAGTCAGCCGCTGTCAGTATGATTACAGCGGGTATAAAATACTGACGTATGCCTCCGGGAAGAAGGGGGTGCGTTACCTGTTTGAATGTCAGGATGCCAGCAGCAAGGCCCCGAAATTCGTGCAGTTTAGCGACCACACCATCGGCCCAAAAGCCTCAGCACACTTCCATCTCTTTATGGGCAATACCTCGCATGAGGCGTTGTTGAAAGAGATGGATAACTGGCCGACCTATTATCCCAATGAAATGTATAAGCATCAGGTCGTCGACGAGATGTTGCACCACTGATCCTGTCGCCGGGTGAGGCGTTCTCCACCCGGCGTTTTTGCTCATGCCGTTTCTGAATGACTGCACCAGGCTTTCACATTCATCCCGCGCAATACCATCAACCAGGCGATAACGATGGCCCCCATCATAATAGCAAACAGCGACCAGTGCGGCAGGTGGGTCAGTATAATCCCGGTAATCATCGGATTGGCCGCCGCGCCTAACCAGCCCAGCGCCTGAGCAGAAAAATAGCTCGATTTCATGCCCGGCGGGGCGATGTTGTCTATCAGCATGTATTCACCGGGCGCGTAAATAATTTCGCCAATAGTGAAAACAGCCGAAGCGAGACCCCAGTAAATTAAGTTACTGCCGGACAACATAAACCCGCCCAGGCCTAATAAGAAAAAGAGAGTGCCTAAGGCCATCAGCGGGCGAATATTACTGGCCGAAATTTTTCGGCCAGTAAAATACTGTAACGACACCACCACTGCGGCATTAACGGGCAACACAACGGCCACCACTTTCTGGGCAAAATCGCTGTCGTAATCAGCGGCTAAAACATACTGCGAAATGCAGCTGGCAAAAGACCCCCCAACGTACGAGGCCAGAAAACCTGACAGCGTAAACCAGAGTAACGCCTTGTCGCGCAGCAGGATCGACGGCTGCCAGGGGACCGGCTGTTCAAGCGCGTCTGCGGCGACCCCTTTTTGCACATACAGCTGAATAAACACCAGGGGCAGAGCGGCACAAAACGCGGCGAGCCAGAACGGCAGTTGCAGGCTGTACATCACCAGCAGGGTGCCAATGGGTGGGCCGATCGTCCAGCCGATATTTAAAAAACTGTAATTGAGGGAGAACACACGCGCTTTTTCACCGGGCGTCAACACATCGGCAAACCAGGCTTTCAGGACGGTTGAAAAGACCGAATAGGCGCAGTTGATCAGCGCAAAAAAGAGCACCACCAGCGTAACGTTATCCACCAGCGGGATGGCAATAAAGCCGGCAATAAACGCCACAATCGAGATAAGCATGTAACGCTTTTTATCAAACTTATCGGCCAGGATCCCAAACCCCATACTGAACACCACGCCAATGGTGAGCGCAACGGTCAGAGCATAACCAATATTCTCAACGCTCATGTTATAGACGCGTGTGAGATAGATGGTCATAAATGGCAGCGTAGCCCCACGACCTATGGTTAATAACAATGACGATGCCAGCAGCGCTGCGGTTGAGCGCCTGAGAGATGGTTTCATTTTTATGCCCGACAAATGCTGTTGCTTATAATGTTGTGTTCTTAAAGGATTACCATGCCATAAGGGGCTTGTATAGCGCCTAATTTATCCCCGGGTGCTTATTCTGCCTGCCAGAATTAATGATCTTTTCCTTCGCCTTTTTTTTCGTTACCTTGAAGTGTTTACAAAAATTTAATAATCAGGGGCAGGGTATGACGCGGAAGGATGGACTGCTGGCATTGCTGGTGGTGATAGTGTGGGGCCTGAATTTTGTGGTCATCAAAGCCGGGCTGCATAATATGCCTCCGATGATGCTGGCGGGACTGCGTTTTTTGCTGGTGGCCGTACCTGCGCTCTTTTTTGTCGCCCGGCCTAAAATTCCCCTGCGTCTGCTGCTGGGCTATGGCCTGACAATCAGTTTTGCGCAGTTTGCGTTTCTCTTTTGTGCAATCAAATTCGGCATGCCTGCCGGGCTTGCCTCACTGGTATTACAGGCCCAGGCGTTCTTTACCATCATTCTTGGCGCGTTTGTCTTTAGCGAACGGCTGCAGGGTAAGCAGCTGGCAGGGATTACGCTGGCGGTATTCGGGGTACTGGTATTGATTGAAGCCAGCCTGAACGGTCAGCACGTGGCCCTGTTGGGCTTTATGTTAACTCTGGCAGCGGGGCTGAGCTGGGCCTGCGGCAATATCTTTAACAAGCTGATCATGCAGCATGAGGCGCGACCTGCGGTTATGTCTCTGGTTGTCTGGAGCGCGCTGATCCCAATTGTGCCCTTTTTTGCGGCCTCGTTTATTCTGGATGGTCCGGCGGTCATGCTTAAAAGCCTTGTCGACATCGATCTAATGACCATTCTGTCTCTGGTTTATCTGGCGTTTGTCGCCACCATTGTGGGCTACGGGATTTGGGGAACGCTGCTGGGCCGCTATGAAACCTGGCGCGTTGCACCGTTGTCCTTATTGGTTCCGGTGGTCGGGCTGGCCAGTGCGGCACTCTTACTTGATGAAACGCTCAGCGCGCTTCAGTTAACAGGCGCAGTGCTGATCATGGCAGGGTTATATATCAACGTCTTCGGATTACGTTTACGCAGAGCGTCGCGGGTCAGGGGATAAAAAAAGCCCCGCATCAGCGGGGCAAAAACGAATCAGAAGTTGTGCTGATTGTAATACGGCACGCCTAATTCGTCGGATTTGTCGCTACCCGCACCCATATGATTAAAATCGAAGGGAGACTGTTGTTGTGCGGAGGGCAGAATCATCGCGTTGCGCGCATTCTGCTGCGTAGCGTCAGTGGTTTGCTCCGCATAAGTCTGCCCGGAGACCAGCACCAGTAAGGTGAGGGCGGCGGAGGCGATACGTTTCATGAGTTCCTCGGTTACGTCTTAATACAGGCGATTATCAGTTACAATGAGTCAGTGGAAGCAAATAGCGGGACTCGCCCGGCATACTGGTAATGCGATACTTATGCGGCGGCACGTCAAAATAGTTCTTAAACGTGCGGGTCAGGGTTTGTTGCGATTCAAACCCATAACGCTCGGCCAGATACAGAATCGGTTCATTACTTTCTTTCAGCTTCTGGGCAATTTCCGTCAGCTTACGGCTGCGAATATATTGACCTAATGAATGACCCGTCTCTTTTTTAAACATCCTTTGCAGGTGCCATTTTGAGTAACCTGAACGCTCTGACACTTTCTCAAGTGACAGGGGGGATTCCAGGTTATCTTCGATCCAGTCCAAAATGCTATGAATAGTGATGGCGTCATTATTGCGTCTGGACATCGTCATACCTCTTTCTGTTTACGGCAGGATTTTCTTCAACAAATGTTCAAGAGTGACCACTTCATCCGCCGTTAAGTTTTTTGTTAATTCCTGATGCAGGGTTTGTCCTACTAACTCGTGACATTTTTCACACATGGCCGCGCCGTCACTGGTGAGTTGAACCAGCACGCCACGTTTGTCATTCGGGTTAGGTCGTCTTTCAATCCATCCTTTGCAGACAAGACGATCGAGCATGCGCGTCAGGGCACCGAGATCGACGGAGAGCACTTTTTTCAGCTCAACCGGTGTAATACACACTTCACAGCGAATGGAACACAGCACTTTGAACTGGGTCGCGGTGATGTCCATCGGAGAAAGGTAGTCGTTTAACAGTCGATCTTTTTTCTGGTTCACCATATGGATAAGACGACCCAGTGGGATAATGTCGTTAAAGAGATCACTGGTGCTTTTCACAATGGTTGCCCTGGCAAGTAGATTAATCACGGCAGATATTATTGCTCAGGCAAGTATAAGTCAACTGAATGAATCGGCGGATGCCACGAATTGCTAAAACGTTTCATGAACTTTTTTTAGCTGCTTTCAAATCATAAACATAACGGGAAGTTATCCCTGTACAGGATAAAACATGACTTATTCTGTGCAGATGGCTCACCAGCGGGTTTTCACCGTATACTTGTGACGTTGATTATGGATAAGGACGCGACGCGCTATGTTGGAACTTTTTAAGGCCATTGGGCTTGGGCTGGTGGTGTTACTGCCATTAGCCAACCCGCTCACCACCGTCGCCCTGTTTTTAGGGCTGGCGGGGAATATGAACAGCGCAGAGCGCAATCATCAGTCGATGATGGCCTCGGTGTATGTCTTTGCCATCATGATGGTGGCGTATTACGCCGGACAGCTGGTGATGAATACCTTCGGGATCTCCATTCCCGGCCTGCGTATCGCCGGTGGTTTGATCGTCGCCTTTATTGGTTTCCGGATGCTCTTCCCGGCGCAAAAAGCGCATGACTCGCCTGAAGCCAGAAGCAAATCGGAAGAGATGGAGGATGAACCGAGCGCCAATATCGCCTTTGTGCCCTTAGCCATGCCGAGTACGGCGGGGCCAGGTACCATTGCGATGATTATCAGTTCGGCCTCTACGGTGCGTAACGGCGATACCTTCCCTGACTGGGTGATTACCGTGGCACCCCCGCTTATCTTCGCCCTCGTTGGCCTTATCGTTTGGGGCTCTTTGCGCAGCTCTGGGGCGATTATGCGCTGGGTAGGCAAGGGCGGGATTGAAGCCATTTCACGTTTGATGGGCTTCCTGCTGGTCTGCATGGGCGTGCAGTTTATTATTAACGGCGTGCTGGAAATTATTAAAACTTACCACTGAGGCGGTGCCGGGCGGTAACGCGCCACCCGGCATATTCCTTTATCCGTGATGAGCCTGCTCTTCCATTGCCACTGGCCATTTGCGGAAGATTAACACTGACCAGACCAGCGCCCCCAGCGCCGGGATTGCGCCGAGATAACCAATCGCCGACATCGAAATATTCAGACTGATTTGATTTCCCAATAATGCGCCTGCGCCAATGCCCAGATTGAAAATACCCGAGAATAACGACATCGCCACGTCGGTGGCATCGGGAGCCAGAGCCAGCACTTTCACCTGCATTCCCAGGCCGATAATCATAATGGCTATTCCCCAGAAAATGCTCAGAATCGCCAGATGACTCTCGCTGCCTGCGGCAGGTTTCAGCAACAGCAGACACGCCAGCAGCAGGCCGATCGCGCTGCTCACCAGCAGGGATGCATGCTGGTTCCCGAGCTTGCCAAATAAAAGACTGCCAATAATGCCAGCGCCCCCCAGAATCAGCAGCAGAATGGTGGCGAAATTACCGCTAAAGCCCGCGACGACCTGCACAAAGGGTTCTATGTAGCTGTATGCCGTGTAGTGGGCCGTCACCACAATCACCGTGAGCAGATAAATGCTCATCAGCGCCGGGCGACGCATCAACAACGGCAGGCTTTTGAGCGAGCCGGAATGCTCACTGGGCAGTTCAGGCAGGAGTTTGATCAGGCAGATCAGCGTAATCAGTGCCCCCATCCCAATGGCGAAAAACGTGGTGCGCCAGCCAAAATACTGCCCAACGATACGACCTATTGGCAAACCCAGCACCATCGCCAGCGCCGTACCGGTCGCAATCAGGCTCAGCGCCTGCGCCCGTTTGCCCGCCGGGGCAAGGCGAATGGCCAGCGACGCGGTAATCGACCAGAAGATGGCATGGGCAAACGCGATACCTGTCCGGCTTATGACCAGTACGGTGAAATTCCACGCCAGAAACGACAGCACATGGCTGGCAATGAACAATACGAACAACCCAATGAGCAGCTTGCGTCGCTCCATCTGGCTGGTCAGCAGCATGAAGGGGAGCGACATCAGCGCCACCACCCAGGCATAGATGGTCAGCATAATGCCTACTTCCGCCGTCTCCATCTGGAAACTCTGCGCGATGTCAGACAGCAACCCCACGGGAACAAACTCCGTGGTATTGAAAATAAATGCGGCAATAGCCAGAGTGACCACGCGTAGCCACGCGACCTTGCGGGAAACTGTGTTCGTTGTCATAGGGATTAAAGGTTCGTTGGGGAAAGTTGAAGAGAGGATCTTAAAGCGTTAAATGGCGAAAACTCAACCATTATGTGACGCAGATCGCAATTTTTCATCCATGCCAGCGGTAGCGGTGAGCCGCGTTATCATTGAGTATAAAGAACAAGAGATTGAATACAGGCGATAAGACGATGCAGGAAATTGATTTTTATCTGGTTGATGCCTTCAGCGATAAGGCATTTGGGGGAAATGCGGCTGCGGTGTGTCCCTTGCAGGAGTGGCTGCCGGATGATCTGCTGCTCAGTATGGCTAAGCAGCATAATCAGTCAGAAACGGCTTTTTTCGTGCGGACCGATCAAGGGTTTGAACTGCGCTGGTTCACCACGCAGTATGAAATCAACCTCTGCGGTCACGCGACGCTGGCGGCGGCGCACGTCATTTTTGAATATCTTGATTATCCGCAGACAGACATTGTTTTTTCTACCCGTTTCGTTGGGGAACTGACCGTAAAACGCAGCGGCGACTGGCTGACGCTCAACTTTCCGGCCTGGTCGAGCGAGGAGGTCGCGAACCCACCGGCCTTACTCTTCAGCGCGCTGGGCATTGACGGTGCAAAAGAAGTCCGCGTCGGACGCGACTATATGGTGGTGCTGGAGACGGAGCAGCAGGTGGCCGATCTCACGCCGGATATCGCCGCGATGCTGCCGCTGGATAAAATGGTGTGCGTCACGGCCCCCGGGGATCGCTATGATTTTGTCAGTCGTTTCTTCTGCCCGGGGGAATCGGTGCCTGAAGATCCGGTGACCGGTTCGACCCACAGCATGTTAATTCCTTACTGGAGCGACAAGCTGGGTAAAACGACGTTACAGGCGCGTCAGATTTCTGCCAGAGGCGGTGATTTACGCTGTGCATTGCAGGGCGACCGGGTGCTGATTGGCGGTCAGGCGACCCTGTATTTAAAAGGGAAAATCTTTCTTCGCCTGTAGCGGGGTGAAATAAGTTAATCGTATGAACCCCTGGCAGGCAGGTTCGCTATGTTGATAAGAAACACCTCAAGGAGCCTGCCATGTATTCCATTACCTCTGAATCTGCCTCACACCCTGATATTCTGGCGCTGATTGCGGCGCTGGATGTCTATCAAACGGCGCTGTATCCCGCTGAAAGCAACCACCTGGTGGAACTGACGCAATTATCTGACGAAACATTGCTGATGATGGTCATTCGCGACAATCAGCTTAATGCCGTAGGCTGCGGGGCCATTATCCTGAACGGCGACGGGACTGGCGAAATGAAGCGTGTCTTTATCGATCCACGTCACCGTGGACAGCGTCTGGGGGAAAAACTTCTGGCGGCACTGGAAGATGAGGCGCTAAGCCGCCACTGTCATACGTTGCGGCTGGAAACCGGCATTAAACAGCATGCCGCAGTGAGTTTATATGAACGCTGCGGCTATCATACCCGTCAGGCCTTTGCGCCTTATCATAACGATCCCCTGAGCCTGTTTATGGAGAAGGTGCTGGTGGCTGACGTTCGTTTAGCAGTGCTATAAAGGCTTCGAGCTGTCGGGTCATCGCCCCGCGCCGCCAGACCAGCCAGGTCGTTAGCCAGCGCCAGTTTTCCGCCAACGGCCAGGCGGCTACCTGATGATGACCTGGCATACTCTCCAGCATGGAACGGGGCATCAGGGCGATGCCCGCTCCGGCAATCACGCAGGCGAGCATTCCGTGATAGGACTCCATTTCATGAATACGCCCGGGCGTGACTCTGTCCGCATGGAACCAGCTTTCCAGATGCCGACGATAGGAACAATTGGCGCGAAAAGCATAAACGTCGCTGCCGCTGACCTGGGTTGCGCGTGAAACCTCATCGTGCCCGGCAGGGGTCACCAGCATCATCTCTTCGCGATAGACCGGCATTCCTTCCAGTTCCGGGTGCGATAAGGGGCCATCGACAAACGCCGCGCTTAACGTCCCCTCAAGAACGCCATCAATCATGGTGCCGGACGGCCCCGTCGAGAGGGCAAACTGAATGCGCGGATAGCGCTGATTGAACTGCGCCAGACTTTCCGGAATACGGACCGCGGCGGTGCTCTCCAGTGCGCCAAGGGCAAATAACCCCTGCGGTTCATCACCGGCAACGACCATCCGCGCCTCATCGACCAGGGCCAGGATCTGCCTGCTGTAGCGCAGGAAATTATGACCGGCGGGGGATAAACGTAACCGCTGATTCTCACGAATGAACAACTCCACGCCAAGATCCGCCTCCAGCTGGCGAATACGCGTGGTGAGATTTGACGGAACGCGATGCACTTTTTGCGCCGCCTGGGTGATGCTGCCGGTCTGGGCGACGGCGTTAAACATTTCAAGCTGAGTTAAGTCCATACCATTCTCGTTTCGTGAATAAGGTGGTTAGTATTATTCATTTTTCATAAATAGCAGAGTGGGCCACACTGAATCAACTCTTAATGCGTGGAGAACAACATGACTTATTCACCAGCAACACATGCACTCTCTGTTAATCCGGCCACTGGCGAAACGCTGGCGGCCTATCCCTGGGCTACCGCCGAGGCTGTTGAACAGGCTATTGCGCTGGCCGACACGGGATTCCGGCAGTGGCGAAGCGAAAGCGTTGCCCATCGCGCTCAGAAACTGCGTGAACTTGGTGCGGCATTGCGCGCGCGCGCTGAAGAGATGGCGCAGATGATGTCTCGTGAAATGGGCAAACCCATTGTGCAGGCGCGTGCAGAAGTGACCAAATCCGCCAGCTTGTGCGACTGGTATGCCGAACACGGCCCGGCAATGCTCACTGCTGAGCCGACTCTGGTTGAGCAGAACAAGGCGGTCATCGAGTACCGTCCACTTGGACCGATTCTGGCCGTCATGCCGTGGAACTTCCCCCTGTGGCAGGTGTTGCGCGGTGCGGTACCGATTCTGTTGGCCGGGAATAGCTATCTCCTGAAACATGCGCCAAACGTACTCGGCTCAGCCGAACTGATCGCCAGGACGTTTGCCGAGGCAGGTTTCCCCGCGGGTGTCTTTGGCTGGGTTAATGCCACTAACGAGGGGGTCAGTCAGGCTATCAACGATCGTCGTATCGCTGCGGTGACCGTTACCGGGAGCGTTCGTGCCGGTGCGGCCATCGGGGCACAGGCGGGGGCCGCCCTGAAAAAATGCGTTCTGGAACTGGGCGGTTCCGACCCCTTTGTCGTGCTGAATGACGCAGACCTGGACCTGGCCGTGAAGGCCGCTGTCGCGGGGCGTTACCAGAATACCGGACAGGTGTGCGCCGCCGCGAAACGTTTCATTGTCGAAGCGGGCATTGCCGATCGTTTTACCCAACGTTTTGTTGAAGCAACCGCCGCTCTGAAGATGGGCGCGCCGGATCGGGAAGAAAACTATTTGGGCCCGATGGCTCGCTATGATCTGCGCGATGAGTTGCACCAGCAGGTTCAGGCAACCCTGGCAGAAGGCGCCACGCTACTGCTGGGCGGAGAGAAAATCGCTGGTGCCGGTAACTACTACGCCCCAACCGTGCTGGGTCATGTCACCTCAGAGATGACGGCATTTCGTCAGGAGTTATTCGGGCCTGTCGCGGCCATTACGGTAGCGAAAGATGCGGACCATGCCCTGCAGCTTGCCAATGACAGCGACTTTGGGCTGTCTGCCACACTCTTTACCGCGAATGCTCAACAGGCGGAGAAATTCTCTCGTGAGCTGGAGTGCGGCGGCGTATTTATCAATGGCTTCAGTGCCAGCGATGCCCGCGTCGCGTTCGGCGGCGTCAAGAAGAGCGGATTTGGTCGTGAGCTTTCCCACTTTGGTTTGCATGAGTTCTGTAACGTACAGACGGTCTGGAAAGACCGGGTGTAGTTCGCCGGCATTGTTAAAAACAGGCCCTCACCATGGGGGCCTGTGTCACTTTTCTGTCATGGTTCTGTCACGCGCGTTTCGTAGACTCGCACGCGTCTAACGTACTGTTACAGAAGAATATTATGAACCTAACGCAAATTGTTCGCCGTATTGCGCTGCGCTTTATTCCCCGTCAGTTCGGGCTACTGGCAGGCATCTTTTGTATTATCGCTCTTTTTTCCGCCCTCCAGCTCTCCTCCTCGATTCTGCTGACCGCCTCCCTGCGTGATGCGCAGCAAAATGAACAACGTAACCAGCTCGCTCAGCAGCAACAGAACACCCTGGATGCCGCCCGCGTGTCATTGCTGGCCGCAAGCGATCTGCTAAACCGTGCCGGTGTCTATTTTATGCAGGATAAAGAGACGGGCTCGGAAGGGAGCTGGAACAGCTTAATGGACGAAGCGCAAAGGGCGCTGAATGCTTCACAGCAGGCCTGGAATACCTGGCAGGCAATGAACCCACCAAAAGATGAGGCGCTGGCCGGTAGCTATCAGCTTTTCTTTGGCGCCATTAATGAGCAGGCAGAGGCGCTGGTGAAAAATCATTCCATAGATGCATTCTTTGCCGTTCCCGCCCAGGCATTTCAGGCTGATTTCAACGATAACTTTGCCCGGTATCAACAGCAAAGCGAACGTCAGGCCAATGCGGGAAGAGAATCTCTGATGGCGAGGCTGTCCGGGCTACAGTCGCTGTTTATGCTGGCGCCGATCGTGCTGATAATGATTGCCGTCGCGGTATGGTTTGGCATGTCCCGATGGGTGATTACTCCCTTACGAGGTGTCATTGCCCATCTCAACCAACTGGCCGCAGGCGATCTCTCCGGCACGCCACCGGCGGTATCGGGGTTTAACCGAGAAATCAGGCAACTGAACGCCAGTGTTGCCACGATGCAGCAGGGGTTACAGCAACTGGTGACGCAGGTGAGCCAGGCGACCACCTCGATGGTGGAGAATATAGGTGCGCTGGCGGAAGGGAATCAAAAGCTTTACCAGCAGTCAGTGCGTCAGACCCAGGAGCTGAATGACGTCACCGCCCATATCGCCACGCTTGAATCCCACGTGGAGGGCAATACAGGCTATGCGAAACTGGCCAGCACGCGTGCGGACGAAGCCCGGCAGGCGGCGGCAGGGGGAGATGCCATGATGTCGACGGTGAACGCGTCCATGGAGGCGATTGTCGCGCGCTCTGCCGAAATGCGGGGCATTGTGGCGATGATCGACGGCGTGGCGTTTCAGACCAATATACTGGCGCTTAACGCCGCCATTGAAGCGGCTCATGCGGGTAACCAGGGGCGCGGATTCGCGGTTGTGGCGAAAGAGGTGGGGCTTCTGGCACGGCAAAGCAGCCACTCCACACAAACCATCCAGGCGTTGATTAATCATTCTCTGCAGGGGATTGAAGATGGCTCTAAAGCCGTGGTGCGCCTGGAGGACAATCTGCAACAGGTGACCCGTCTGGTGGCTAACCTGAGCAGCCTGCTCAGTGATATCTCGGCGGCCACCCTGAGTCAGGGGGAGAGTATCCATCAGATGACCCGCCAGCTTCAGGCCCTGAATCAGGTATCACAACAAACGGATCAGCTGGTGACGAGCGCTTCTGAGGCGTCAACGCGCCTGCACGATGAATCCTGGCTATTGATGAAAGCGGTCTCGCGTTTTCGTCTTCCTGCCTGACGTAGCCTGTCTGGCTCTGGTATACTCGCAGCCCGTTTTTGGCCTGTAGGCAAGGAGCAAAGTGTGGCTGCGGTCATCCAAAATGAGATGCTGGAAGAGATTCTGGCGCAGGTTCGCCCCTTACTGGGAAAAGGAAAAGTTGCCGATTATATTCCAGCGCTGGCCTCCGTTGAGGGGAACAAGCTGGGTATCGCCATTTCAACCGTGGACGGGCAGCACTTTCAGGCAGGTGATGCCAGCGAGCGCTTCTCTATTCAGTCGATTTCGAAAGTGCTGAGTCTGGTCGCGGCCATGCGACAGTATGAGGAAGATGAGATCTGGCAGCGGGTGGGCAAAGATCCTTCCGGTCAGCCCTTTAACTCTCTGCTGCAGCTTGAAATCGAACAGGGTAAACCGCGGAACCCCTTCATCAATGCTGGCGCCCTGGTGGTTTGCGATATGCTGCAAAGTCGCCTTAGCGCACCCCGTCAACGAATGCTGGAGATTGTGCGTCAGCTGTGTGGCGAATCTGATATTGCCTACGATTCGATGGTCGCCCGCTCGGAATTCGACCACTCGGCGCGTAATGCCGCCATTGCCTGGCTGATGAAATCGTTCGGCAATTTCCACAATGACGTCGCCACCGTACTGCAAAACTACTTTCATTACTGTGCGCTGAAGATGAGCTGTGTTGAGCTGGCACGCACGTTTCTGTTCCTGGCTAATCAGGGCCATGCGCCGCATCTCAGTGAAGATGTGGTCAGCCCGATGCAGGCCCGGCAGATCAATGCGCTTATGGCGACCAGCGGTATGTATCAGAACGCGGGGGAATTTGCCTGGCGCGTAGGCCTGCCTGCAAAATCCGGCGTCGGCGGGGGCGTTGTGGCAATTGTTCCTCATGAAATGGCCATTGCCGTCTGGAGCCCGGAGCTTGATGAGACCGGAAACTCACTGGCGGGCGTCGCCGCCCTTGAAAAATTAACCCAACGCCTGGGACGCTCTGTTTACTGATGACTACGTTTGACCCGCTGTTTGCACGCCTGGCCCGTTCGACATTTCGTTCCCGCTTTCGTCTGGGCATGAAAGAACGTCAATATTGCTGGGACAAAGGCCCGGAGGTGATTGACCAGCATGCGGCCGATTTTATTGCGAAGCGGCTGGCGCCTGCCCATCCGCACAACGACGGGAAGCAAACGCCGATGCGTGGTCACCCGGTCTTCATCGCGCAACATGCAACAGCGACCTGTTGTCGTGGATGCCTGGAAAAATGGCATCAGATCCCCCACGGGCAGCCTCTGAGCACCGACCAACAGCAGTATGTCGTCGCCGTCATTCATCACTGGCTGGTTTTGCAGATGAACACGCCGGGATAAGCGGTGAGAGCTGGCTGAACAAAATCGCCGCGGCATTGAACTCCATCCTTTCACCTGGCATTAGCAGACGCTGTTTTTGACGGTCAGTATCGGTTTAAGGAGTGCAGAAGCAGGGTTTAGTCCGTTAACTGAGTGTTTAATACGCTGATGGTCGAAGCGGATGATTATTTATATCGTTCGAAAAAAGCAGGGCGAAACGGTGTCAGTGCGCCAGAGACGCCCGAGGAAAAGGTGGCGGAATCATCACAAAGCAGCCCGTCGATGTAACCGTAACCATCCCAGGCAGAATGCGGCACGGATGTTATCGATTTGCTGATTATTTGCTTGCGAGCGCCAGTCAAGCTCCCTAAGATACCGGAGATAATAATTCGGAATATTCGCATCATGAACGGACAAGACAAACTTCGCCAATCCTCTCGTTTACCAGGCCGTCGGTTTGTCACACGAATGTACATGATGCGTATTCTGGGCACCTTTCTTTGTTTCATACCGATCTTGTCTGTTCTCCATGAACTCAAGCGTTCACCCTGGCTGATGCTGCTGCTTGGGGTGAATGCCTTTGTCTGGCCCACCTGCGCCTGGCTTCGGGCAAAGCACTCAGCGACGCCGCTCGACACAGAACTGCAGAACTTAATCATTGATGCCGGTGCCGGGGGATTCTGGATCGCCATGATGGCGGTGAATCCGCTGCCGTCTGTCGTCATTGCCACGATCCTTTTGGCCGATCGTCTTGCTGCGGGCGGCTTTCGATTGATGAGAAAGGCCGCTGTCGCCCTGCTGGTGGTCTTTATGGCGGCCTGGCTGGCGCAGGGGATGTCTGTGGTGCTAAACGTGTCGCAGCAGACTCTGTTTGCCACCTTGCCCTTGATCGCTATCTACATTATTGCGCTTAGCGTTCTGACGGACAGTATTGCCATCCGCCTGCGTCACAAAACGCGGGAACTGGAACGTATTGCGATGATGGATCCGCTGCTTGATATTGCCAATCGGCGGCTGCTGGAGAAACGCATCGATCACGAGCTTGGTAAGCTTCAGCAGGCATGTCGTGAATCGGTACTGATGTTTATTGATATCGATAATTTTAAAGAAGTTAACGATCGCTTTGGACATAAAGTGGGGGATGCCATGCTGGCGACCGTCTCGCACATACTGCATCTTGCCACCCGACCCACGGATACACCGGCCCGGCTGGGCGGCGATGAGTTTGTGATTCTGCTGCCGAACACGACGCTGGAAGAGGCTGAAATCGTCGCTTCACGCATTATGGACGCCGCCGCTGTCATGGACGATGTGGCAGAAGAAGCCATCCGCTGTACGCTCAGTATCGGTATTGCCTGTGCCACGCAGAGCATGACTTCTGTCACGGATTGGCTACAGGCGGCGGATCATGCGCTCTATCAGGCTAAAAGGGGGGGTAAAAACCGTATATTTGGCCACTGAAATAGCGGCAGTTAGGCTACGCTTTTAGAAAGCATCCTGTCAGGAGACACCATGAAAGCCCCCAATAACCCTGCTAATGAATCAGAGCGCCTGGCCTCCCTGCGCGAATCGGGGTTGCTCGAAGCGGAAAGTCGGGAAGCCTACGACAGATTAACCCGGCTCGCTAAAAGGCTGTTTAACGTTCCGGTCGCGATGGTTAATCTGATCGATGAACGCACGCATATTGCGCTTTCCGTCGATGGCCCGGGGCCTTTTACGCTTCCCAGACATGTTTCTATTTGTGCGCATACAATTCTGAGCCAGGAGCCGCTGGTGGTAGGCGATACGCATAACGATCTCCGCTTCGCCGATAATCCTCTGGTGACCACGCAGCCCGGCATCCGTTTTTACGCCGGAATACCCCTGCGTCTTCCTGATGGGGCGACGGTGGGTTCCCTGTGCGTCGTGGATCACACCCCGCGCGAGTTTTCTGCCGCTGACATTGCGGCATTAAGCGATTTGGCCGCGCTGGCCGAGGACGAATTTGCGGCCACCAGCGCCGCGACCACGGACGAACTTACGGGGTTGTTTAACCGGCGTGGTTTTAATCAGTTTGCCGCCTTTGCCTTGTCCGGGGCGAGACGACGTGCCGAGCCGCTGACGCTGGCCTGGATTGATCTCGATCGTTTCAAGCAAATTAACGATCGTTATGGTCATGAAGAGGGAGATGCCGCGCTGAAAGCGATGGCCAGTCTGCTTCGTTCATCGTTTCGCGAGGCGGATTTGCTGGTGCGCTACGGCGGGGATGAGTTTGCCGTACTGTTTGCTGATACCAATGAGAACGGCGCGTGGATAGCGATGCAATATCTCACGGAGCAGGTCGCGTTGTTTAACCAGCAGGGCAATCGCCCATGGACGTTAACGTTCTCCTGGGGCGTATGCGAACTCGATCACGATCACAACGATCTGCAGCACTGGCTTCGCATTGCAGATGAAAAAATGTTTACCATGAAGCAAAAAAACAGCGTCGCCCGGTGACATAACAATTCCCTATGTCAGCGTTCTTGCATCAATCCTGGGTTATGGGCAAGGTGAGGAAAAAATAACGGAACCCTCACCATGCCCGCATTAACTGTTCATTCCTTCTCTCGTGAAGAGATCCTCTCACATCGCGAAGCCTTAGCCGATATTCTTGAAAACTGCGTCGCCGGCGGCGCCTCGGTGAGCTTTATGCTGCCTTTCAGCCAGGCACGAGCCGGTGAATTTTGGTCTGACATCGCGGAAAGCGTCGGACGGCAGGCGCGCACCGTGCTGGTCTGCAAAGACGAAACCGGCCAGCTGTTAGGCACCGTGCAGCTCGTCACCGATCAGCCCGAAAACCAGCCGCATCGCGCCGATGTGGCAAAACTATTAGTCCACGAGAAAGCCCGACGTCAGGGGGTTGCCATGCTATTGATGGACGCGCTGGAGTCGGTCGCCCGCACGCAGCATAAAACGGTTCTGGTGCTGGACACCGCAACCGGGAGCGGGGCAGAGACATTTTATCAACGTGCGGGCTGGCAGAAATCGGGTGAAATCCCGCGTTATGCCCTGATGCCAGACGGCGAAATGACAGCGACATCCGTGTTTTATAAGTTCCTGTAATCTTTTTTCACCATTCCAACATGGTTTGATCAAAACAGGGTTTCCTGGTTGAAAAGTTTGATAAGTTATTGGACCAATCTTATCAGGCTGTATGACCACTAAATAAAGGAACCTCTTTGTGAACACACTCAACCGTCGTGATTTCCCCGGTGCTCTCTATCCTGAACGTATCATTCAGTTTGGTGAGGGCAACTTCTTGCGGGCGTTTGTGGACTGGCAGATTGATCTGTTGAATGAACACACGGACCTGGATGCCGGCGTGGTGATTGTGCGTCCGATTCAGAGTGATTTTCCGCCTTCACTGAGTACCCAGGATGGTTTATACACCACCATCATTCGCGGTCTGAATGAGAAGGGCGAGGCGGTCAGCGATGCACGACTGATCCGCTCGGTGAATCGTGAAATCAGCGTTTACAGTGAATATGACGCGTTCCTGAAGCTGGCACACAATCCGGACATGCGCTTTGTCTTCTCTAATACCACCGAAGCGGGGATCAGCTATCACGCCGAGGATAAATTCGACGATGCGCCTGCCGTCAGTTATCCCGCCAAGCTGACGCGTCTGCTGTTCGAGCGCTACCAGCATTTCAACGGCGCGAAAGACAAAGGGTGGATTATCATTCCGTGTGAGCTGATTGATTACAACGGCGACGCGTTGCATGAGTTAGTTCTGCGCTACGCGCAGGAGTGGGCGCTGCCGGAAGCCTTTATCACCTGGCTGGATGAGGCGAATGCCTTCTGTTCAACGCTGGTTGATCGGATTGTCACGGGCTATCCACGCGACGAAGTGGCCGCGCTGGAAGCAGAACTTGGTTATCACGACGCGTTCCTCGACACTGCCGAACATTTCTACCTGTTTGTGATTCAGGGGCCTAAAACGCTTGCCAGCGAATTGCGTCTGGATAAGTTCCCGCTGAATGTTCTCATTGTCGATGACATCAAACCGTACAAAGAACGCAAAGTGGCCATCCTGAACGGAGCCCATACCGCGCTGGTCCCTGTCGCGTTCCAGGCGGGGCTGGATACCGTGGGTGAATCGATGAACGACGAAGCGATCCGTGCGTTTGTTGAAAAAGCGATTTATCAGGAAATTATTCCGGTCCTCGATCTGCCGAAAGACGAGCTGGAATCTTTTGCCAGTGCGGTGACAGGGCGTTTCCAGAACCCTTATATAAAGCACCAGTTACTGTCGATTTCTCTTAATGGGATGACGAAATTCCGCACACGTATTTTACCGCAGCTGCTGGCAGGGCAGAAAGCGACCGGACAATTACCGGCGCGCCTGACCTTTGCACTGGCGGCTTTGATTGCGTTCTATCGCGGAGAGCGTAACGGTGAACGTTACCCGGTACAGGATGATGCCCACTGGCTGGAACGTTATCAGCAGTTATGGACGCAGCATCATGATAAGCAGATCAGCACCAGCGAGCTGGTGAAGGCCGTGTTAAGCGTGAGCGAGCACTGGGAGCAGGACCTGAGCAACGTGAACGGCCTGGTCGAACAAGTCACACTCGACCTTGACGCTATTTTATTAAAAGGTATGCGTGAGGCAGTGAAACCGCTTTGCTAAAGAGATGACAGATGACCCGGCTTTGGCCGGGTTTTTCATTATCACTTATTAGTTACAACATACTATATTCCCTTTAATGAACATAACACCTTAGCATCGGTGCATATCCTGTCTGGCAGAAGGAAATTGGCAATAATCTGTTAACAAGCTTGCAACCGTGATGCCAATCACGTTTAATAGCCGCGCTCTTTTTCTTGCCTGAAGCTGACTATGATCGTTCGTCCTCAACACCACTGGCTCCGCCTGATTTTTGTCTGGCATGGTTCCGTCTTACCGAAAATATCGACCCGACTGTTTCTCAATTTCCTGTTATCGCTTGCGGTCATCGTGATGCTGCCGTGGTACACCACGCTGGGTATAAAATTCACCGTCGCACCGTTCAGTATTTTGGGCGTCGCCATCGCGATATTTCTCGGATTCCGGAACAACGCCTGTTATTCACGCTATGTTGAAGCCCGACAGCTTTGGGGGCAGCTGATGATAGCGTCCCGGTCTCTGTTTCGCGAAGTCAAAAATACACTGCCCGACGATCCGCATCTCGGGGAGTTTGTACGCTTGCAAATCGCCTTCGCCCATTGCCTGCGTATGACGTTGCGCAGACAACCTCAGGCAGACCATCTGGCCCACTATTTATCACCCGACCATTTGCGTGCCGTAATGGCATCCAATTCACCGTCGAACCGTATCCTGCTGATTATGGGGGAGTGGCTGGCGCACAGACGCCGTGGAGGGCAGTTATCTGATATTCTTTTTCACAGCCTGAATAACCGTCTGAACGATATGTCCGTGGTGCTGGCCGGCTGCGAGCGCATCGCCAATACGCCCGTTCCGTTTGCCTATACGCTGATACTGCATCGCACCGTTTATCTCTTCTGCATCATGCTTCCTTTCGCGCTGGTCGTTGACCTGCATTACATGACGCCGTTCGTCTCGGTGCTGATCTCATACACCTTTATCTCCCTGGATGCGCTGGCAGAAGAGCTGGAAGAGCCGTTCGGTACCGAGAATAATGATTTGCCGCTGGACGCCATCTGCAATGCTATGGAGATCGACCTGCTGCAAATGAATGATGAACCAGAGGTTCCCGCCCGAATTTTGCCCGATAAATATTATCAGCTCACCTGACCGCCCGTGGAGCGCTGTAAAGCGTTCCACTCTTCACGGGTTATCTCCCATAGCTCAGAGTCCAGCTCGCCGCTGACGTAGGCTTTCTTTTCCGTTTTGATGAGCCGCATTCCGCTACTGGCTGAAATGCGTTGCGATCGTTGGTTTAGTGCCGCTTTCGGTGCGCGTAATACCGGTTTATTCAAGGTGTTAAACCAGTAATCCGTTGCCGCAATGCTCGCTTCTCGCATATAGCCCTGACCTTGCCATTCAGGGGCAAGCCAAAATCCGCGGTTATTATCTTCCTCGTCATACAAACAAATTAACCCGATAAGCTGCTCTGGCGCCTCCTGACGGCGCAGCGTCCAGAACCAGGCGATGCCTTTCTCCATATCGGGGAGGGCAACGTTATTAACGTAGTGGCGAGCACCGTCATCCGGATAGGGCCAGGGGACGCTGGAAACCATATAGCGCACAATTTCCCAGCGCGGGTAAAGCGCCTGGATTTGGCTCGCGTCTTCTGCTTCAAGTGGTTTGAGTATCAACCGCTCGGTGACCAGGGTGGGAATAGACATGGCAACTTCTCCAGTATTTGGCGTTATGTTTTTGTTTGCCTTCTGCTATTTTCATGATTATCACATTACATGTAGATAATCAGTAATACATTGGCTACCAGAATTTGTAGAGGCAATCATGACAATCAGACGGGCAGTACCACAGGAAGCAGAGACGCTCTGGGATGTGCGCAATCAGGCGATCCGCCACGGCTGTCAAACCAGCTATGCTGCGGACGTCATCGCCCGATGGACACCTGAAAACATGCCAGAATCTTATCGCCAGTGCGTGATTGAAAATCCATTCTTTGTTGCTGAAGATAAAAGTGGCAACGTGGTGGCGACCGGCTATCTGGATCTGATGCAACACAGTATCGAGGCGATTTTTACGCTGCCCTCTGCTTCAGGCCAAGGCTACGCCCGGCAAATCATGGCCGTTTTGCTGGAAGAGGCGCGCGGCAGGGAAATCCCTCATGTCACCCTCGCCGCCACGCCAAACGCGCAGCGCTTTTATGAAAAGATGGGGTTTGTCACGGTGAAAGAAAGTCTCTATCCCTCCCGACTGGCAGAGACCGACCTGCGTTGTTTTGATATGACCCTCGCCCTCTAACCTAAGGAATAAACATGCTTGTCCGACCCGCGTGCCCCGAAGACCATACGCCGTGGAGTGACCTCTGGCAGGGGTATCTCGACTTTTACCACTGCGAGCTACCTGAGTCCGTCACCGAATCGACATGGGAAAGGGCGCTTAACCCGGCCTCGCCGGTATTCTGTCGGGTGGCGGAAAAAGAGGGCCAGGTTATCGGTTTTGCACTGTGTATTTTGCATGAAGGAACCTGGTCGACCGCCCCGGTTTGCTATCTGGAAGATCTTTTTGTCGATCCCGCCGCACGTGGCGCCGGTGCAGGGCAGGCCCTGATTGACGCAATACTCGAAGAAGGGAAACGGGAAGGGTGGTCAAACGTCTATTGGGTGACGCGTCAGGATAACCCAGCCCGCAAGTTGTACGACCGGTTTGCTCAGGCCGACGACTACGTTCGTTACCGAATTTCACTCTGATCCTGGCGGCTTTTGTATCACAGTGTATCTGTGGCGTCGCCACATACATAGCCATGCAAAAAGGTCCTTTTTGCACACATGATCCCTACAAAAATTTGGTGTGATATCCCCGTCAAATGTACTCAATCGGAGATATCAACATGTTTAATAAACTGGCTTACTCAACCCTGGCGTTAACGCTTTCTCTTGGCACCGTCTTCTCCTGTCAGGCCGAAGCGATGGCGGGTGATACCCCCTCCGCGTTTAATCATATTCAGCAAATTAACGCGGGGGTACTTAACATTGGTTATGTGGATATTGGTCCTAAGAATGGACAACCCGTCATTTTATTACACGGCTGGCCCTACGATATTCAAAGCTATGCTCAGGTCGCCCCCGCTCTTGCGGCAAAAGGCTATCGGGTGATCGTTCCTTCTCTTCGGGGTTATGGCACCACGCGTTTTCTGTCTGATCGTACGCCGCGTAATGGTCAGCCTTCTGCCATGGCGAAAGATATTGTCGATCTGATGGATGCCCTGAACATTAAACAGGCCGTCTTTGCGGGTTACGACTGGGGCGCACGGACTGCTGATATCATTGCTGCGTTGTGGCCGGAGCGGGTGAAATCACTGGTTTCCGTCAGCGGATATCTGATCAGTAGCCAGGCGATCGGTGAAAAACCTTTACCGCCTCAGGCTGAAGTCCAGTGGTGGTATCAGTTCTATTTTGCGACAGAACGCGGTGCTCAGGGCTATGCCAAAAACACCCATGATTTTGCGCGGTTGATTTGGTCCCAGGCCTCGCCAGACTGGAAATTCAGCGATAAGACCTTCAATGCCAGCGCTAAATCGCTGGATAATCCGGACCACGTTGCCGTGACGCTCAGTAATTACCGCTGGCGTTTGGGTCTGGAAAAAGGAGAGCCGCAATACGATCAATATGAACAGAAACTGGCGACGTTACCCACTATCTCTGTACCGACCATTACCATAGAAGGTGGCAACAACGGCGCGCCGCATCCGGCACCTAAAACATACGCCAGTAAATTCACCGGTAAGTATGAACACCGGACCTTTGGCGCACACGTGGGTCATAACCCACCGCAGGAAGATCCGCAGGATTTCGTCAACGCGGTCGTGGATGCTGACAAGCTCTGAGTTGTGCTATTTTCAATACGTTATCTCTTTTTCAGGAGCGTCATGTGGACCATATTGATCATATCCTTGTTGTGGATGACGACAGAGATATTCGTGAACTGATTGTCGATTATCTGGTGAAGTCGGGTTATCACGCGACGGGGGCCGCCAACGGCAAAGAGATGCGTGTTGTACTGGAAAAACAGCATGTTGATTTGGTCGTGCTGGACGTGATGATGCCCGGCGACGATGGGTTAACCCTGTGTCGCCAGCTGCGCAGCGGTAAGCATAAGGATATGCCGGTCCTGATGCTTACCGCGCGCAACGAAGATACCGATCGTATTTTGGGCCTGGAAATGGGAGCCGACGATTATGTGGTTAAACCTTTCGTCGCCCGCGAACTGCTGGCCCGGATAAAAGCCATTCTGCGGCGTTTTCGGGCCATGCCGCCCAATCTCCAGGTGACTGAGGCCGGACGCCTGATTGCTTTTGGTGAATGGGCGCTGGATACGGTGTCCCGCCACCTGATCGATCATGAGGGCATGATCGTCGCCCTGAGCGGGGCAGAGTACCGTTTGCTCCGCGTTTTCCTCGATCATCCCCAGCGGGTTCTGACGCGCGATCAGTTGCTGAACCTGACGCAGGGCCGCGACGCCGAACTGTTTGAACGCTCCATCGATCTGCTGGTCAGTCGCGTTCGTCAACGCCTGAACGAGGATGCCAAAACTCCCGCGTATATTAAAACGGTACGCAGTGAAGGCTATGTTCTGGCCATGCCTGTGGTGATCAAAGAGTATAACGAATGACGCTTTGGCCACGATCCTTACTCTCCCGGCTGCTTATTATTGTGTTAGCCGGGCTCGTCCTGGCGAACGGGCTTAGCCTGACGCTGGTCATGGTTGAACGAATGCATAGCGCACGCCATGTGATGCTCGGTAATCTTGAGAACGATGTCGCAACAAGCGTCGCCATCCTCGACCGCCTGCCTGCCGAAGAACGTGCGCTGTGGCTTCCACAGCTGGAGCGGGGCAATTATCATTATATTCTTGGCCCGGGGGAACAGGGAAAACCGCCACGCGATAAACGTTCGCAGGATGCGATTCGCACCTTGCGCGACACGCTGGGCGATCGTTATCCGCTGAGTTTTACCGCCATTCCCGGGCCGGTATCACACATTCAGGCGCATGTGACGTTAAGCGACGGTACGCCTTTAACCCTGGACCTGACCCCACGAATGCCTCCGGTCGCCAGCTGGCTACCGATCGTTTTTATACTGCAACTCCTGCTTATTGTGCTCTGCTCATGGATTGCGGTTAAACAGGTCGTGAGGCCATTTTCGCTTTTTACGCGAGCCGTCGATTCGCTTGAACCCGCTGCACACCAGCCGATGAGCGAGCAGGGCCCCGCAGAAGTACGCCGTGCAGCGCGGGCATTTAACGCCATGCAGGCGCGCATTCAGGCCTATCTGAAGGAACGTGCCCAAATTCTTGCCTCTATTTCACATGACTTACAAACGCCGATTACGCGAATGAAGTTGCGCGTTGAAATGGCAGATCAGCCAGAGCTTCGCGAAAAACTCATGCAGGATCTGGACAATATGACGCGACTGGTGCGTGAAGGCATTGCCTATGCCCGTTCATCAGAATCACTGGAAGAATCCCCCGTCAGGCTCGACCTGTCGGCCTGGATAGACAGTATCGTTTGTGATTATCGGGACACCGGACATGACGTGAGTTTTATCGCACCGGACGGGCGGTTGCCGTTCACTACCCGACCGCAGGCGCTTCGACGAATCATGACAAACTTAATTGATAATGCGCTTAAGTATGGGGAACGTGCTGATATCACGCTGGAAACAGGCGATCCTACTCGCGTTGTGATTCATGTGGTCGATAACGGCCCTGGCATTCCGGAAGAGGAGCAGGATGCGGTGCTGCAACCTTTCTACCGCCTTGAAAGCTCTCGTAATCGAGATACCGGCGGGACAGGGCTTGGGCTGGCTATCGCTTCACAATTAATCGCGCAGCTTAAGGGAACGCTGACGCTGACAAATCGTCCGCAGGGTGGACTGGATGTGTCCGTCAACCTGACGAACCTGTAATTGTACGCGTTTGTATCTGCATGCTGTCGTGATACTTGTGAAGACAAAAGCACGCTTTCTGAACATCACCTGAATACATTCTTAGGATGAAATGACCTCACTGCAACTCGCAGACAACTGTTACGTGAGGTCATTATGTTTCTTCTCATTGCCTTTCTCGGCGGGATGATCAGCCTGCTCAGCCCCTGCACACTCCCGGTGATCCCACTCTTGTTTGCCGGTTTTCGCGGCAAACGGCAGCACATCATTGCCTTGCTTGTGGGGATGGTGGTGATGTTTACCGTCGTCGCCATGTTGGTGACCGCCGCCAGCGACTGGATTGTGAAGGCCACGGAGTATGGACGTGGCATCGCACTGGTTTTCTTCGCCTTTGCAGCACTGGCGCTGATCTTCCCGTCTTTCTCTCAGCGCCTGGCGCAGCCTGCCGTTAACCTGGGAAACAGGCTGAATGTTCAAAGTAGCAAAACGGCAGGGATCGCCTCGGCATTTTTAGCCGGGCTGGCCGTCGGGTTGCTTTGGTCACCGTGTGCCGGACCCATTCTGGGGGCCATTTTTAGTCTCGGTATTGCGGGACATTCAGCGGTGGCAACCGGCTCATTGTTAGTTGCATATGGCGCGGGTTGCGCAGCCATGCTGGCGTTACTGGGGCTGGGTGGACAAAGGCTGTTAGCCCCTCTAAGAGCACGATCGGCACTGATGGATACGTTGCGTCGTGGGGCGGGTGTCGTCATGCTGAGTGCCGTAGTTTTGACTGCTACGGGAATGAATAACCTGCTTCAGGGCGCAAATAGCATTGCCGACACCCTCGAAAATCAGCTGTTACGCTGGGCACCGCAGGCGACTACCCCGGCTAAATTACAGCCAGTAGTGGAGTCGGTAACATCGCATTCACTGCCTTCTCTGGAAGGAGGGACGGGCTGGATAAATGGTGACCCTGTCACGTCTGAGCAGTTGAAAGGGAAGGTGGTACTGATCGATTTCTGGACCTGGGACTGCATTAACTGTCAGCACACATTACCCTTAGTACGCGCATGGGCCAATCAATATCAGTCGCAAGGTCTGACGGTTATTGGCGTCCACACGCCGGAATATCCATGGGAAAAACCCCGACAGTCCGTTGAAAAAGCGGTAAAGAAATGGCAGCTACCATACTCTGTCGTCACCGATAACAATTACCGTATCTGGAACGCGTTTGGCAACCGTTACTGGCCTGCACATTATTTCTTTGATGCAAAAGGGCAACTTCGTTATGTCTCTTTTGGCGAAGGCAACGAAGAAAAACAGGAACAGGTCATCCAGCAACTGCTTAAAGAAGCGCAAGCCTGACCACTAGGGTTCGCGCCGGGCAACAATAAACAGCCGTGGAAATGCCAGCAATATCTGCCCGTTCTCCTGAAGCGGATATTGCTGTTCCAGTAATTCCTCATAGCGCGACAGGTAGTTGATCTGCTCGTTCTGACTTAAGTCCTGCAACCATGGGCGTAATCCCGTCGCGCTGACCCAGTCAATAATGGCCTGATGCGAGCTCATTTTGTGATAATAGGTGGTGCGCCAGATGTCCACGTCGCATCCCGCGTCAGTCAAAATATCGTAATAGGCGTGAACACCAGGTAACGCGTCGCGGCTACGATCGGGATAACCTTGCTCGTAGGCTACTTCGCGCATCGCAACGTGTGTCGGTTCCATGGTGTTATCGGGCATCTGGATAGCCAGCACGCCATTCAGTTTGAGTAGTGAAACCAGATGCGGAAGTAACTCATAGTGGTTTGGAACCCACTGCAGCGACGCATTCGCGAAGATCACACTTAAAGGGTGTGCAGGCCGATACTTACCGATATCCATCTCAACAAATCGACAATCGGGCAGGGCAACACGAGCTTGCTCGAGCATCGCTGGCGAAACATCAACGCCCGTTATCTGCGCAGACGGCCAGCGCTGGCGCAGCAGCGCCGTACTGTTCCCGGGCCCGCAGCCTAAATCCACCACATCTGTTATGTCATCCAGCGCCACTCTGGCGAGTAATTCCACCGCGGGGCGCGTGCGCTCCGCGCCGTATTGAAGATAAAGGGAAGGGTTCCAGTCAGCCATTAGTCTCTCCTGCTAGCGGGTTTACCTTAAGGTTAGTCGATCCGGCGTCACGTTTCGGGTGGGGAGGAAAATGAGATCTTTTACGGCTAAGGTTATGGGGGTCGATTCTGTTCATAACAAACTTTTTTGCCAGGGAGTGCCTGTGAAATCAATTTCTTTATTACTCGTTTCAAGCCTTACCTTAATCGGATGTGGTGCAAATAATACTCCGCCTAAAACGGATATTCCCGGTGATAAAACCTCTGCGGAGATGCGTACCCTGGAAACGGGAGCCAATATTCTGCAATCACGACCTCCGGTCGACGCCATAAGTACTTATCTTGATGGTTTTCATTTTTACAATGGTGACAAGAACGGGCAGATGGAAGCCCATCATTATGTGACGGTATTGAATGATGACGTCATGCAAGCTGTGATTTACGACGGCAATACTAAAGATGCCCGTTTGATGGGCGTCGAGTACATCATCAGTGAACGTTTGTTCAAAACACTCCCGCCTGAGGAGAGAAAATTGTGGCACAGCCATCAGTACGAAGTGAAATCAGGTAGCCTGATCGCGCCGGGTCTTCCCGCGGTGGCAGACAAGGCGTTGATGAGTAAAATCGTAAATACTTACGGTAAAACCTGGCATACATGGCATACGGATCGTGATAAGACGTTGCCGCTCGGTATTCCTGCCTTGATGATGGGCTTTACCGCAGACCGACAACTTGATCCCGCGTTACTGGCAGACAGAGACCGTCGCCTCAGCGTTAACACAGAGTCTGTTAAGACTGAGCGTAAAGATATTGTGGCTCATCCGGTCGTTGAGGGTGCCAATGCCTGGCAACAAGGTGAAGTGATCCAGTTAAAACGTGCGCAGGGCTCAGGTGAACATGGACATGGTGAAACCGCGCAATTCGGGAAATCAGAACAGACAAAGCAAGGCAAAACAGGACAGTAAATGGAACATATTCGAACCATAAACCGTGCTTAATCTTCTTGATAAGGATATTGACCCAACTGATTCTCGACAAGCCAGTACCGGCGGGCTTACGGCTCGCCGGATTTCGGCGGCCTTTATCCTGCAGGATTAGCATCTTCGGTGTCGAATAATTCCTCTATCGCTGTGGTTGGATAGAAGAGGGAGTTCTCATTTGCTCCCCTGAGCAGTACAAATCCCAGATTAAGGTAGAATTTTTTGGCGTTGTCGTTGAGCGCTTCAACGAACATTCCATGGATACCGACCGCTTGAGAGGCGTGATACACCACCTTCATGGCATGCGTCACAAGCGCTTCACCGTACCCCTGGCGATGAAGGCTTTTATCAATGGCCAGACGCCCCAGAGTCACACTCGGAACGTTTTTGTAGGGCACGCGTTTTTGTTGAGTTTTGCTCGGAAGAAACTCCTTTTCAAAGCAGCTTCCTGACAAAGTGTAATAACCCATAACACGAGGTTTATCCTGTCTCGTGGTGAGCACGTAACCACGTAAAACTTTACCCATATGCTGGCGTTTCAAATGGTCAGTGAGAAAAATATTAAGATATTCTTCACCGCAGTCGAAGTTGCTGACATCATAATTAACGTCTTCAGAAAAAATCTCTATCTTTAAAACGTCCACGTCGTTACTCCAAATTCTGGAGACGCTTAGCAGCTCGTTTCAGTCGGTCGTTCGGTGCCGATGGGTTACTGATTGCATCCATAACGAGGTTCCACGACTCTTCGTTGAGGATCAGTCGACGATGCTGGTTAATAACTTCCGCTGCACGTTCAGAGGCGGTGCTCACCATGAATTGTGAAATTGACTGATTAGTCATTGCCGCGGCCTCCTCGATCATGCTTTTGTCATCTTCGTTTAATCTGAGATCGATGCGCTGTTTCTTCAGTGCTGACATGGTCTTTCTCCTCGACCACCCGTGATGAAAAAAGGGCGGTCAACTGCTCGTTAAGTGTAAGCATTTAAGCTTAGGGTCATTATCAGGCTTCGAACCTGTAGGGGGTATGATAATCAGGCGGTGTACGGTTTAGCGCCGTACAAGAATGATAGGGTCCTAAAAGAAAGAATTCAACTATAAGTTGTTCTCAGGCCTACATGCCGCACGAAATGTTGTCGTACATGGCTACAGGGGTGATGGTCGTTATGGGTTAATGGACAACGGGGAAACCTCTGGCGCGCAGGCCAGAGGTTTTATATTGCTACATTAGGTGTAAAAGCGATTTACCACCGTAATTTTCTTCGACATGTGCTTTTAGCTGAACGCTGGTTTTTTGGCGGAGACGATCGTAGATCTTTTGCAGGTCATCCAGACTTTTGATGATCTCTTCCGCCGATTCTCCGCCTGACTTCAGTACATCTTTATAGAGCGCGGCAAAAGTCTGAAAATCAACTTTTGTAGCATCAACCACTGAAATCGTATAGTAGTAGGCGGAGACAGATTCCGTATGCGTTAATAACGATTGGGTTTTAACGTTTCGCTTCCAGGCAAGAAAATCGAAGCGTAACAATGAAATGCCATCGGTGTAACACAAATACTTCTCCTTGTAGACTTCTTCACCCTCTGAGCTACCAAGGAATGAAGCAATGAGCAGTTTGAGCATATTGCCTATGCCGGTCGCGACACTCTGGTCTCCGACAAACATGCCCGCAGCTTCGTCAACAACCTTGTTAATATTGTCGGCTTCCTTTTTTAAATAGGAGCGTGTCTGACCATCACGATTAATAATCGCGGTAATGGGTAGCGTCTTACTCTGCTCGGCATTTTTTAATTCATCCGTGATGGTAAGTTTATATAGAGTGAGCTGTTTATTTGCAAGTTCAGATAAGAAACTTAACGCTTCTTTAGTTTCATCAGAAAGCTGACCTGATTTATCTATTTCTCTGGCCATGGTAATTTTCCTGAGGGTAAGGGTAAATGGGGATAGATGACAAATTGTCAGACATCAGCATAATAGATATAGGCATAAACCGAATCCGTACGTTTGAAATTCACCCAGCCACGCCGATTTATTAAGGCTTCAACCTTGTCTGAAATTGCTTTGGGTACGACAAGATAAACAGACCCTGATGCATCGGCAGGTTTGCCATCGATTTTCATGACATCCGCAGCGACGCCATCCAGGAATCGCGGCTCATCACCATCCCTGAAGAGCCCATAGGCCTTGACCTCCACCCATTGCGCCGGTTTTGTCATGGTCGCGTCACAAACTAAATCACAGTACGTCAGAGAGTTCGGGTATTGAACTTCACGCTCGGTGCTTTCTCCTTTGTTAATATTAAGGTGATACCACAGTTCAGCCTGTAACCATCCTTCAAACCCGCCTTTACTGAGGCTTAAAGATGAAGCTTTTTCATTCTGAGCATTCATTACTTTAATAATATCATTAACGTCCATTATTGTTCCTTTTATAATAAAACAATATTGAGGATAATTATTGATATATCCTCGCCGTAATGAAGGGAAAAACTCCCGACATTCAATGTAATTGTATTAAGCAACACAAATCTTGCCATGTGCGCATATCAAAATTGCGGGGAAGTAGCAATGATTTAACCTTGATTGATTTTTTAATCTGATATTATCATTCTGTCATTAGGTTAATTTCATAATATATCATCTTTTTTTAATTAAGATGCAAGGTAAAGTAGGGTATAGATCTTTAATCTGAGTCAAAAATTACATAAGGTGTAAAAAGTCATAGCCTGAGATAGATAGCTTTTGTATCTATAGGAAAAGAATAGGGCACGCCAGAATTGCGGTTGCCCGCGACCACCGTTTACAAAAGAAAATGGTCCTTATAACGATACGCTCGTGAGCTTTCTGCGCTCATGATAGGTCTCCCGGTTGTTTAATCAGCTCCGTGAGGCATCAACGTAATGCGGCCATCTGAATTCTGGTGTTGGCACAGATGCCAGGATGCTCAGCTCGTTCATGGCAAGGCTAAACTGAGCCTGGCCATCACAACAGGTGAACTGGTTGTTGTTGATCCTGAAGACGCTGGCCTTACCGCAAAACAGGTGAAAGCGGACGCCGGACTGACAAACAGAAGCTGCATTAGCCGTGGCTCGTCGCACGATCAACGTAAACGAGCAGTGTGCTGGCCGGGCAGCAATCCTCGAACCAGTGATGCTCGCTGCCATCAATCTGGATCAGCTCTCGAGGAAAAAGTGATGGATCGAACCTTCAAACCCGCCTTTACTGAGGCTTAAAGATGAAGCTTTTTCATTCTGAGCATTCATTACTTTAATAATATCATTAACGTCCATTATTGTTCCTTTTATAATAAAACAATATTGAGGATAATTATTGATATATCCTCGCCGTAATGAAGGGAAAAACTCCCGACATTCAATGTAATTGTATTAAGCAACACAAATCTTGCCATGTGCGCATATCAAAATTGCGGGGAAGTAGCAATGATTTAACCTTGATTGATTTTTTAATCTGATATTATCATTCTGTCATTAGGTTAATTTCATAATATATCATCTTTTTTTAATTAAGATGCAAGGTAAAGTAGGGTATAGATCTTTAATCTGAGTCAAAAATTACATAAGGTGTAAAAAGTCATAGCCTGAGATAGATAGCTTTTGTATCTATAGGAAAAGAATAGGGCACGCCAGAATTGCGGTTGCCCGCGACCACCGTTTACAAAAGAAAATGGTCCTTATAACGATACGCTCGTGAGCTTTCTGCGCTCATGATAGGTCTCCCGGTTGTTTAATCAGCTCCGTGAGGCATCAACGTAATGCGGCCATCTGAATTCTGGTGTTGGCACAGATGCCAGGATGCTCAGCTCGTTCATGGCAAGGCTAAACTGAGCCTGGCCATCACAACAGGTGAACTGGTTGTTGTTGATCCTGAAGACGCTGGCCTTACCGCAAAACAGGTGAAAGCGGACGCCGGACTGACAAACAGAAGCTGCATTAGCCGTGGCTCGTCGCACGATCAACGTAAACGAGCAGTGTGCTGGCCGGGCAGCAATCCTCGAACCAGTGATGCTCGCTGCCATCAATCTGGATCAGCTCTCGAGGAAAAAGTGATGGATCGAACAACTGAAAAAATAGTGATGGTGTCAGCGCTGGAAAAAGAGATTTCAGAGGCCATGTGCGACCAGACCAACGATGCCCACAGAACGCCGGATTCTGTCTGTATCATACTTAGTGCGCATAATGTATATTATGTTAAATGATATTAAGCACTCAATAGCTTCATCTTCATCAGTTCATGTCAGGCATCCCTTTTCCCTTTTCATGACTTAGACACAAACGAGACAGGTGCAGCCCGACTGACCGGTTGAGCCTGTCTCACAGACTTACTCTTCAAAAATAATGGTATCTCCGCAGGCGACAGGATGCGTATTCCTGAGCCACAGTTTTCCCCATCTTCCGGTGCAGTGGCAGCCCAGCACTTGCTCAGGTGCGATCTCACGCAAAAATGCTTTCAGCCTTATTAGCTTGAGCGGTGACGCTGCCCGCAGATGAAATCCCCCGATTAGGGCGTACACGCGCTTTTCCCCCGTAATGTTTATGCAGTGGCGAACAGTGTTCTCCAGCCCACGGTGGCCACACCCGGTCATAATGACCAGCCCGCGCGATGAGCACCAGATAAGCACACCTTCATCAGACACATAATCAGGCGTGGCGCTCTTGTCATCGATATAGCCCCAGGGTTTCGGGTTTTCCACGGGGATTTCTCCACTCCAGATAAAACGCCCTGCCACGACCCGCTGGGTTTTGCTGTACTCCACGTTAAGACCGCGAAAACGTTCCGTGACCGACAGTTTCTTGAGGGGAATGACCTTTCCGGGAAGCCTGAGACCAGCATATCTTTCCCTTAATACGCCGGGATGGCAGATAATGCGCGTCCCGGGGCTGAGAGACGTTATTCCGCCGCTGTGATCGTAGTGCCCATGTGAAAGTACAACTGCGTCCAGATTCGTCAGCGGCTCGTTAACCAGTCCGGCGTTGTGAATAAAGGTATCATCCGGCCCGGAATCAAACAGTATCCGGCTCTCTCCGTCGTCAAGAAGGATGGAAAGGCCTGCACGGGACTGTATTCCGGCAGCCGCATGCGGGGACAGATGGTTTTCAACCAGAATAGTCATTTTGAGTGCCACAGCTCAGTTCTCCCTTAGCGGATCATTACCCGATTGTCCTTACAGCAGAGCTGTTTCGTGGTCCAGGGATGCGTACTTTTCACTGCACTTATCAGCATGCCAGCCCACCACACCCTACTCCCTGAAAGCAGCCAGATCTCTGCGGTGATAACGAAAATCAGTGAGGCTGTCAGAACGATATCAACCCTATTCAAAAATATAATTACACGTATTAAAACCTGCGCTTATATTCATTACAGAGTACATCCCGCTGCGGGTACCTGTTTAAACGACTCTGAAACCATTCCGAAGTAAGCACGCATTAAGGGAAAGATCGTTTCTGGCCTCAAGTCCGATAAAGATACCGTTGATTGATTTTTGGGCTGGTGAAAATTGTTTTATCACGAAGCATATTATAAAAAATATTGCTGAGATTTTGCACGGCTAAAGTTCAACCTTAGCGAAGAGATGTCGTTTCAGTGCAGCGCATTACCGACTTATTAAATCCCCACTCACTTCTTATGTTCTATTATGGCAGTTTGAGGAACAGCGTCCGCTCCTGGGTTTGCGATGCCTGGAAACCATGGTGGAGATAAAAACGTTTGGCTTCTTCGGTCAGTGCATGAACCATGATCGCGCGGACGCCTATATTTTCTGCGACCCGATAACAGCGCAATACAGCATCGTGCAGTAAATCCGCACCGAGCCCTTTTCCATGGAATGAGACATCGACCGCCAGACGAGCAAGGATGATAACGGGGATGGGATCGGGCATATTGCGTCTCAGTTTTCCTGTCGCTTCCACGTGGTTCACGCTGCCGGTGGCCAGAGAGTAAAAGCCGGCTACGTGTTTCGTGTCCGTTTTACATACAACGAACGTCCGGGCGGCACCGAGAGCCTGATTTTTTAACCCTCTCTGTTTAAGCCAGTCATCAAGCACAGCTTCACCGCTCACGAACTCAGCCACCTGATGGGTGCTGGATAACGGTTCGGGCGCTGTTACACGTCCCACTGAGGTTTCCTTGCCAGAAGTTTATCGATGGCGGGGTCACCCGCAACCGGCGCATCGAGCATATCGATAAATTCTGCATACTGTTCATCGTTAAAATTGAATACGCGACGATCGAGGATGACATTCTCAGCAGCCTGACAGGCCATTTCCAGGATAAAGTCCGTGCGTGATTTATGTAGGATCTCAGCAGCAGCGTCGATAAGTGCTCGCTGAGATTCCTTAGCTCTAAGGTTGAGTTGAACATCTGATTTCATAAATGCGCTCCTTGTATAGCAATTGCTTTACAAGCATATCACAGGCTCACTGTATAGCAAGCGCTATACAATAAGCCTGAACGCTCTCCAGGGACTCAATGCCGGGGGGCAGTTTTTATCGCTACGTGTCAGCGATCAGAAAATCAATCAGGGCCTTCACTCTTTTGGTTTTACCCGCGTTTTTGGGGTGAAGCTTGATTACGGTCAGTGCGTTAATCGCAGCTGGGCAGAGTGCGCAGATTGGCTATCACCTTAACAGGGCGATGGATAACGGTCTTTCCGCTGAAGAGGCGGGTGAAGTCGTTACCCAGGCCGCGTTCTACGCGGGCTGGCCAAACGCCTTTACCGCGGTGCCTGTTGTCGGTGAGGTACTGCGCAATCGCTCCCCGGGTAAAAAGTAAAATGACTGAGTTCTGAACCAGGCCGCATATCGTTACCGCTGTAGCCAATGATCGGCTCCAGGCATTAAAAACACCATTATCCCCATGTTTTTAATAGATTTTTAAAAAAATGACGTTCCTGCGTGAAATCTGGCGTTTCGTCAGTATCATGATGCGCCAGAATTCACGCAAATCGTTCGAAACATCGAGATAAAGTCGTTCAACGTGCTGATGTCATTGCTGGTCACCCTGCTTTCTTGTAACCTTCCCTTGCTTATCACTTCTTCCCACTATTTCGAATTAACGGACTTCACATGACGGCTCATACTTCCAAAGATCCCTTGCACGGCGTTACGCTTGAGATGCAAATTAATGCCCTGGTGGCACATTATGGATGGGATAAGCTGGGCCAACTGATTAGCATCAACTGCTTCAAAAAGGATCCGAGCGTAAAATCCAGCCTGAAGTTTTTACGCCGTACGCCATGGGCGCGCGCTGAGGTTGAAGCGCTTTATCTGGATTCACTGGACGATCTGAATGATGCAGAGCCTGACGAACCGGCGTTTAACCCATGGACTCAGAGTCAGACTAAAAAGAGCTAAAACGATGACACGACAAATTACGCGCCTGGCAACCTTCGCTGCCTGCGCCATGTTGCTGGTCAGTTGTACCTCCACGCCCCCCAAATCGCTGGTCACGCCGCTCCCACCGGTTGCTAAACACCCTCTTCCCGATAAAAACGACAAGAACCCGCCGCCGATGCGCGGGATCTGGCTGGCAACCGTTTCACGCCTTGACTGGCCGCCGGTCTCTTCAGCCAATATCACGAACGCCAACACACGCAACGCCATGCAGCAAAAAGCGCTCACCGACAAACTGGATAAACTGAAAAGCCTCGGGATTAATACCGTGTTTTTCCAGGTGAAACCCGATGGAACCGCGCTTTGGCCGTCAAAAATTTTGCCATGGTCTGATACGTTAACGGGAAAAATTGGCGTCGATCCGGGCTATGATCCTCTGCTTTTCATGCTGGAAGAGGCACACAAACGCGGCATGAAGGTCCATGCCTGGTTTAACCCTTATCGGGTCACCACCAATACCAAACCGTCAACGGTGGCAGAGTTAAACCGCACTATCTCCCTCAATCCTGCCAGCGTTTTTGTGCTGCATCGCGACTGGATCCGCACCGCCAGTGACCGCTATGTCCTCGACCCGGGGATTCCAGAAGCCAGAGACTGGATCACCAGTATCGTGGCGGAAGTGGTTGCACATTACCCGGTCGATGGCGTGCAGTTTGACGATTATTTCTACACCGAAACACCCGGTTCCACGTTGAATGATAACCAGACGTTTCGGCAATACGGCGCAGGATTTGCGTCAAAAGCCGACTGGCGGCGTCATAATACCGAGATGCTGATCTCACAGGTATCGAAGACGGTCAAGCAACTGAACCCTAACGTGAAGTTTGGCGTAAGTCCTGCCGGCGTCTGGCGTAATCGTTCGCACGATCCCGCTGGCTCTGAAACGTCCGGCGCAGCAGCCTATGACGAGGCGTTCGCCGATACGCGATTATGGGTACAAAAAGGTCTGCTGGACTATATCGCCCCTCAGGTTTACTGGCCTTTCTCGCGCAAAGCGGCCCGCTATGACGTTTTAGCCAAATGGTGGGCCGATGTGGTGAAACCGACGGGAACACGTCTGTATATCGGTGTGGCACTGTATAAAATCGGTGAACCTTCGAGAATGGAGCCAGACTGGACGGTGAATGGCGGCGTGCCAGAGTTAAAAAAACAGCTCGATCTAAACGAAACGGTGCCACATATCGATGGCACCATACTGTTCAGGGAAGATTATCTCAACCAGCCGCAGGCACAGGAAGCCGTCAACTATTTAAAAACGCGCTGGGGGTCGTAACCCCCTTTTTCTCGGGCTACTCAGGTTTGGGGCCAAACATGTCAAGGAGCTGCTTCTCATCCGGCATTCCTACCACCTGCTGTAGCTCGTTCCTGTCATTCATGTAATAGATTGCGGGAGTGGCGTTTGCCCCTAACTCATCCATGAGCTTCTGGTGATGCTGAAGCAAATCGAAGGTTTCCCGTGATGTCGTCCCTTCAAATTTTGGCAAGGTCTTGCCGTTAGAAAGCTCATACGCCTTCCATGCAGCCACAGGATCGGCAGCGTTGAGAATCGCCGTGGCGTTTCTGCCACTTTTCGGGTTCAGATAAGCCACCAGCAACGTATTCAGCTGCACATTTCCGCCCTCCACCCAGGGCTGCGCCTTCGCCCAGAACGCTTTGCAGTATGGGCAGAAGGGATCGGCAAACACGAAGACTTTTCTTTTTGCCGTTTCGGCCCCCTCTTTCAACGGATGGGCGTTATTCAGCGTTTCCCACATTTTGCGTCCGAGAGGGATATAAAGTTCTTTCTGGAAATACTCTTCGCTGATGTTTTTGCCCTTTTCATCATAGAGATAGCCGGAAATCACGTGTTTTCCATCCGGGGTCAAAAACAGCGTCACCCCCATATCCTGATATTGCCCAAGCCAGCTTTTCACCCCGCCGGGAGCATCAATTTCCTTCACGATCGTTATATTTTGCTGTTCGCCAAACTGCTTCACGACAGGCGGAATATCCCCCGAGGCAAAGGACAGTGCGGAGATAAACCCGCTGCTTGCGAGAAGTATCGATTTCATTGATTTCACCTTGTTATTGGGGGGCACATCGGCCCCCGCGCCCGGTTATTGCGTTTTCAACGCATCCTTTACCATGGTTTCAAACTGATCGTAAGGCACCCAGCCGCCCAGCATCTCATCACCGATGAGTGTTGCAGGCGTCCCCTGAATGCCCAGTTTTTCCGCGACCGCCAGGCTTTTCTTTAGCGTCTCAAAGCTCATGTCGTCGGGCTTATCGACCACCACGCCGACTTTCTTTTTTGCTTCCTGAATGCTGTTGTTATCGTGATAACCCTTTTTCAGCATCAAAATATCGTTAAATTTCATAAAATCGTCCGGACGGGAACGCCACACAGTGAGAGCATCCCGGGCCGCGGTCACCGAGCTTTCAGCGCGATAAGGCAAAAACTTGAAGACAACGGCAACCTCCGGATAGTTATGCACTATTTTTTCCAGGTACGGATCAAATTTCTTGCAGTACGGACAGTTATAATCGGTGAAAACCACCAGCGTGAGCTTCGGATTTTTCGCCCCAAGACGCGGCGAATTCGGATCGTTATAGAGAAACGCTTTATTCTGATCGATCACCTTTTTCAGCTCGTCCTGGCTGGCTTGCGCATTTTGTTGATCCAGCTTGTCTGCCACCTGAGCAAGTATTTCAGGATGATTGAGTAACGTCTCTTTCACTAACGCCTGGACTCTCGCCTCTTGTTCAGGGCTGAGTGCGGGCGCGGCAAACACCTGAAGCGATGCAAAAAGCAGAATCAGTGTCAGGAATATCTTGTTCATTATCATTTAACCTTAGCGTTATTCAGGGCGTGAAGAACCGATTGTTGGTCCAGCAGTGGCGATAAAGTGACACCGTCACGTAATCCGGGGCCATACACTTCCGTAAAGGGAATGGCGTAACGTTTTCGCTTTTGCAGGAAAGCGGCAATGGTGTCAGAAGGCTGGCTCCAGTCGCCCCGCAGGGCAACGACGTCCGGCTGATTAAGTGCTGCCACAACCTCTGGCTGGTTCAGCACCCTGAGTTCATTCACCTTACAGGTGACGCACCAGTCGGCGGTAATATCGACAAACACCCGCTTTCCATCGGCCAGCGCAAGGGTAATGGCCTCCTCACTCAGCGGCTGCCACTGAATACGCTGCGCTGTTTTTGTCTCCGGCGTAGATGAAGAGGCGTCTGACCGCAGCAGATCGTTTACCTGATAGCCAACAAAGGCGGCCAGTAACATCACGATCGGCCAGCGCAGCCGCGTAGACGGGCGCGAAACCACGATTACGACCATAGCCAGCATCACAATGACCAGAACCAGCAGGCCTCCTGCCCGTTCACCCAGATGCAGGTTCAGCAGAGTCGCCAGCCAGAGACTGGAGACCAGCATCATCAGCCCAAGCACCATTTTGAGCGTACTCATCCAGCGCCCTGGACGCGGTAGCAGCGTGGCCATACGAGGAATGAGCGCAACCAACAGCCAGGGCGCACTCATTCCGAGCCCTAATGCAGCGAAGATCAGCCACAAATCCGGCAATGAGGCTGCCAGCGCAAAGGCGACCGCCGTGCCCAGGAACGGTGCTGAACAGGGTGTTGCAAGCAGCGTGGCAAAGATACCCTCACAAAAACTCCCTGCGATGCCTCTGCCCCCTGCCGTTGCCATTCTGCCCGTGGCAGAGGAAGGCAGTAAAAATTCAAATGCGCCAAACAGGTTCATGGCAAAGATAAAGGTGACCGCCACCATCAGGCCGATAAACCAGGAATTCTGAAACTGAATCCCCCATCCCAGCGAGGCGCCGGTGAGTTTGAGTCCCGTCAGCATCAGGGCCAGAAGGCCAAATGAGGTCAAGATGCCGGCACTGGTCGCCAGAAAACGCAGGCGGATTTTGCCTTTATCGGAACCCGCATTCAGCACCGAGCTGAGCTTCATCCCCATCACCGGTAACACACAGGGCATCAGATTAAGAATGAACCCACCGATGAACGCGAAGAGCAGCATTTTCGCCAGGCTGACCACGCTTTCCGGGGCTGCGGGGGCTTTATCGGCACCCAGTACAAGTTTGGTTTCCTGGGCCGCGCCGCCATCGGTCAGTACAAATGAGAGCGTCTTACCGGCAAGCGTCGCAGGCTTGTCTCCCCATTCGTCCGTCACCGGCGTGGAGATGGTCAGACGTTGCCCCTCAATGCTAAAAGTCGGCTCCCCGGGCAGGACATCACCTTCAAGAGGATCGAAATAGGCCCCCGGTGATGTCCAGCCCTGCGGACGTGTTCCGCTGATAATCAGCCTGTCGCCTTCAAGATGCGCAGTAAGATCGTCAGACAGGCCGTTCTTCGGCGGGATATGGCGCATGGCGTCATCAAAACGGGCCTGGAACGTTTCGTCTACCGGTTGGGTAAAATCGAGATGCAAGGGATAGTCAGTCAGCAAGCAGACGTTGCTGCAGGTCGACAGCGTCAGCGTGCCGTCCAGCCCCTCTTTCTGGCGAGCCGTGATCACCAGCGGGATTACCACCTTATTGTGATAACCCTGAGTTGTCAGACCCGAAATATCGAAACGGGACGGTGCAGGCCAGAACCACTCTGCCTGAGTCTCGCCCTGCCAGATGATTTGCGGCGCAACGCCGCCTTCGCCCGGCGAGCGCCAGTACGTTTTCCAGCCTTGCTGAAGTTCGACCGTTAACAGGCCTTTAATGCGATCGTGGTCTCTTTCTGCCTGAAAGCGGACACGCGCGTGATCGTTCTGTGGGGAAACCAGCCAGCCTGTATCTGCTGCATGGGCCATACCCATAACAGACAGCAACAGGAGGACCAGGCCCCTGAAAATAGTCAGCATATTGTTCTCCGTGAATATGAAATTTAACCGTGTAAAACGATTAACTCACTCGCGGAAAACGCAGTTGATAAGGTGTATTCGACGCGGCGGCGCCTGATAAGGATCGTCTCTGAGAACTGGCGTTCGCCGTTCAGTAAACAAGGCCAGCAGCGCAAGGAAGATAATGACGGCGGGTAAAGCCCCGTCAAAGAAAAGGGGCTGGGCACCGAGGAGCGAATGGCCGCTCAGTTGACACGGCGAGGGCCCAAGGTCTTCGTTTGCCTGATCCTGAACGGTGGAGTCCAGGATCAGGGTTGTCGTTGCAGAGGACTCAGCGACCTGGAAAAAATGGTGAAGATACACCGCACGCTGAACCAGGCAAAGTACCATAGCCAGTAGCGTGATGATCAAAAACCCTTTACCCAGAAGCTGACGATTGCGCATAACGACCCAAAAAGAGAAGACGCCACGATGATAAACGATAACCGTGAATCTTCAACAGCCTGGAGTGTAAGGTTTTGTCTTTCAACGCGCGTCGCCTTACGCCGTTACCAGAACACGAATATTTCCTGCTGCCGTCGTCAGGTCAAGGGTCACACCGGGTGTTACGATCTCGTCGCTGAACACGTCACGATAGCGCCTTTGCGATAAGGTATCCGGTAGCGTGACGACGGTGTTTCGCCAGTGGTCATCGTCGGCAATGGTAACGTCCTGGGTGACGCTCTCAAACATCAGGCGCGGAACCATTACGATAAGTGCTTCGTTATCTCGCTCTCGCGCGTAAGCAATCACATTTTCTGCCCGGTCCCCCTCGACTTTAAGCGGGATCCAGTCGCCATACCGAAACACGTCAGGCATAACCTGTCGCAGGTGCAAAAGCGTGCTGGTGATGTACTGTTTCAGTCTGCCGTCACGCCAACACGCTTCGTCGTCAAAGCACGCCGCATTTTCATCCCCAAGGTCCTTTACCAATTTTGCAAAATCAGGTTCGCGTCGGTTATCCGGATCGACAAGACTGAAATTCAGTCCCTCACTGCCCTGATAAATATCGGGCACGCCAGGGGCCGTCAGTTTGATAATCGTCTGCGTCAGGCTGTTGACCAGCCCGGCCCGAATAAACGGCTGGAGTGCAGTGTAAAAATCCTGCAGGAAAAGCGTGTTTTCCGGCGAGAGCAAATGCCGTGCATAATCCAGTACGACCGATTCATAGTCTTCATTGCTGTCGATCCAGTCGGTCCGCAGCTTAGCTTCGCGCAACGCCTTTTCCGTAAACCCGACAAAGCGCGCCTCAAGTTCCGCAAGCCCTTCCGTGTCTTCAGGCGTTAAGGTGGTGGGCCACACGCCCGCCAGAGCCTGATAGAGCATCCAGGTATCCGCGGCGTTGGGCGCGGTGCCGTCATTTAAAAACCGCACCTGTGTCTGGTTCATCTGCCGCCAGCGTTCAAGGGATGCCATCCAGCGCTCGGGCGCCTCGGTCAATGTATACAGCCTTGCACGGGCATCTTCTCCCCGTTTGGTGTCATGCGTGGACGTACCCAACAACGCATCGGGCTGGCGGGACAACCGAATTCGCATCTCCTGGTGGAACCGCGACAGCGAAAAAGCGCGCGGCGCGGGATCGGCCCCCACTTCGTTAAGGGCAAGATCCATATTCCGGCGGAAAAAGAGCGTGTCCTCAACCGATTTCGCCATCAGCGGCCCGGTGAGCTGCTGGAATCGGGTACGAAATTGCGCGGCGCTGGCCTGCGAATGCTCCGCAACCGCCCCCGACATCATGCGCAGAATAAGACCCAGTGAACGGGTATCCGGTGGATTGTCGTGCTCAGAAAGCCGGGCCACCAGCTTTTGCAACAGCAGGACGTCCTGAGACGGCAATCCGTCTGCCGTGCCGTAGGTACGATAGACGGGAAAAGCAATCAACAATTCCCGCAACGCATGCCGGAAGGTTTCGCGGTCCGTCTTTTCGCCGTTATCTTCCGCAATCTGCACTCCAAGCGTGACCAGAGTAGTGAATTCACCCTCGAAATTGCGATCCACCATTAATCCTTTGGCATCCCGGAGTGCTGCGTCAACCTCCCCCGCATGACCTGCGGCTTGAGAATGCGCCTGACGCAGGGTACTGAGTTTTTCATCATCCACCAGCACTTCGGCCAGTGACGCGATAAATTCATAGCCCGTGGTGCCCGAAATCGGCCAGCTTTCCGGCAACTGCTCGCCTTTACCGAGGATCTTCTCTACCGTAATGTAACAGTCCGGTCCGGTTAACTGACGCAGCGTGTTCAGATAACCTTCCGGATCGGCAAGACCATCAACATGATCGATACGCAATCCGTCGACCGCGCCAGAATGAACCAGCTCAAGGATCAGTTTGTGGGTGCCGTCAAACACGCGACGGTCTTCTACCCGCACGCCCACCAGCCCGGTTATCTCAAAAAAGCGGCGCCATGAAAGCTCGCGCGGGGCATCACGCCACGACATCAGCCGCCACGGCTGTGCATTATGCAGGGCGGTCAAACTCTCTTCATCCGTCAGCGACATAATCTGCGGCTCGCGCCCTTCCCAGCTCGACGGCGTTAACGGGTAATAATTGTCGTAATAGACCATGGCAGGCTTGCCGGTTAACGGCGATCGGGCGAGTGTAATCTCGCCTGCACGTAATGCGTTCTCAAAGGTGTCGCCCAAAAACGGCAGCGTAATAGGCCGGGACCAGTCAATGTCAAAATAGTGCGCGTATTGGCTGTTCTTGCCATTTTCAATGACATCCTGCCACAGGCTATTTTCCAGCGAGGTAGCCATGTGATTGGGAACAATATCCAGAATCAACCCCATGCCTTCTGCCTTTAAGGCGTGCGACAGACGATCAAATCCCGCGCGACCGCCAATCGCGGGGTCAATTTCGTTCGGATTAGTGATGTCATACCCGTGCGTGGAACCGGTAGTGGCCGTGAAGATCGGCGACGCATAAAGATGGCTGATACCGAGTTGTTTCAGGTACGGTACCAGACCCACGGCGCGGTCGAAAGTCATGTCATGACGAAACTGAATACGGTACGTCGACGATGGGATCATGATGAGGCCTCTCGTTGATCAAAGCGAACCACAATGGCCGGAGGTTGCGCGTCGGGCCAGCGAAAGAGCGCCTCTCCCGGCAGCTCAGGCAGTAATGCCTGCTCGTCGCCAATATTCAGGGCAACGGACAGCGTTCCCTGGTCGAACGTCCAGCTGACGGCAACACAGCGATCTGTCGCCTGTATGACGTTGCCCTTAACGTGGCGGTTGCCGGACAGTAACGGGATAATCGCACGTCGACGAAGTTCGATAAGATGACGCGTGAAGCGTAACCACCGTTTTCCCTTGTCCGTGGCGATTTTGCGCCAGTCCAGTTTTGACCGCAGGAAGGTCTCCGGATCATTGGGGTCCGGAACCGTTTCATCATGGCCCGCATGCCCCTTAAACTCTTTGGCTCTGCCCTCCCGTACGGCCTTCGCCAGCGCCCCCTGAAAATCGGTAAAGAACAGGAAAGGATTCGTTTCGCCATACTCTTCGCCCATAAACAGCAACGGAATATGCGGCGAAAGCAGCAGCGCGGCGAGAAGCACCTGCGTTTTTTCCGTTCCCGCCAGGGTCGTCAGTCGTTCGCCCTGCGCGCGGTTCCCCACCTGGTCATGATTTTGAATAAAATCGACAAAAAAGGTGGGCGGTTGATCCAGGGCACTGACGCCACGTGGCTCACCGGTCTGCAGTGAGGTTTCTCCCTGATAAACAAACCCTTCTGCAAGGGCACGGGCAAATTTCTTCCCGGGTTCACTGGCAAAATCCTGGTAATAACCCTGCGTTTCACCGGTGGCAAATACGTGTGCCGCATTATGAAAATCGTCATTCCATTCGGCGGTAAACAGCGACGCTGTCCCGTCTTTCGCTCGCGGATGCAGAAACACCACGTTGCGACTGTCTTCCGTGGTCAGATGAATGGCGCGATCCTGAATGTGCTCCCGAATCCGCTCGGCGATTTCAACCAGCACGTGCTTATTGGATGAGTCTTCAATCTGATCGATGGCATCAAAACGCAAGCCATCGAGACGGTATTCGCTAAGCCAGAACAGGGGTGCGTCCACGATATAGTGCCGCACCGGTGCGAGGTCATAGGCGATGCCGTTACCCCAGGGCGTCATACGTTCCTGATGGAAGAAGTCGGGCGAAAGCAACGGCAGATAATTACCCTCCGGGCCAAAATGATTGAGGACGATATCCAGCACCACGGCCAGACCCAGGCCATGGGCGGCATCGATAAACGCCTTAAAGTCGTCTGGCGTACCGTATGCACAATGCGGCGCATAAAGGAGCACGCCGTCATATCCCCACCCTCGCGAACCGCCAAACTGCGAAACGGGCATGACTTCAATCTGCGTAATGCCCAGTTCGGCGAGATACGGTAATTTCTCTATCGCCGCCTGGAACGTTCCTTCAGCGGTAAAGGTGCCGATATGCATCTCGTAGACAATGGTCTCTTCCCAGGGGATGCCTTGCCAGCGGGTATGTTGCCAGGTGTAGCGCCCAGGATCGATGAGCAAAGAGGGACCACTGACATCCCCCTTCTGCGCGCGTGAACCGGGATCGGGGAGCGCCGTCCCATCGGCAAGAATAAATTGATATTCCATTCCTGGCGAAACGGGCTGAATGGTCAGCATGAACCAGCCATTTCCCGCCTTTTCCATCTGATGGTCGACTCCCGCGAGACGCAAGGTGACCTTCTCTTGTCCCGATGCCCAGAGCCGAAAACAGGCGCTATCGGGCGAGCGAAACTCCGCGCCCCACTGTTTTGTGAAGGTGTTTATAGCCATTCTGTTCCCTCATTTCACCGATAACCAAGGTAGTTACGAAGAACAAGCTTAGACCAGACCGTGATATTTGAGGGGGCGAAAGGGCGTCATCACGCTGTGACCAGGTTGGATTCTTAATTTTGACGTTTTTCAACGTGGAGGGTGATTTTTGTGACTAAGCTTAAGTTTCGATTAATCAGGAGGCCGGTATGACAACAGAGAAACACCCGACACTGCACTATCCTCGCCCCCCCTTTGTTGAACAACCGCAACAGCCGCCAGGGCTGGCATCAGAGATGAAACCCTTACCCGATCACGGTGAAACCAGCTATATCGGTTCAGGAAAACTGGCAGGGAAAAAAGCCCTGATTACGGGCGGTGACTCCGGGATCGGTCGCGCCGTGGCGATTGCCTATGCCCGTGAAGGTGCGGATGTGGCAATTGGTTATTTACCCGAAGAAGAGTCCGATGCGGCATCGGTCATCGCGCTGATACAGGCGGAAGGACGGACTGCCGTTGCCATTCCGGGTGACATCCGCGTGGAGTCGTTCTGCGATACGCTCGTTGAAAAAGCGGTCACTGCCTTGGGCGGGCTGGATATTCTGGTCAATAACGCCGGGCGGCAGCAGTATTGCCATGCGATTGAAGATCTGACGACTGCCGACTTTGACGCCACCTTCAAAACCAACGTCTACGCCCCGTTCTGGATCACCAAGGCCGCGCTGCGACATTTAAAGGAAGGGGCGGTGATTATTAATACCTCTTCTGTCCAGGCCTTCAAGCCGAGCGAAATTCTGGTGGACTACGCCCAGACCAAAGCGTGTAACGTGGCCTTTACCAAATCGCTGGCAAAACAGTTGGGTCCACGTGGGATCCGGGTCAACGCCGTTGCGCCAGGTCCATACTGGACCCCGTTGCAATCCAGTGGCGGTCAGCCGCAGGAGAAGGTACAGCAGTTTGGTCAGGATACCCCGCTGGGTCGTCCCGGTCAGCCTGTTGAAATCGCCCCGCTCTACGTGCTCTTTGCCTCAGACACCTGCTCCTTTGCATCGGGTCAGGTCTGGTGCTCTGATGGCGGTACCGGCGTTGCCTGATAAAAAACGGCAGGTTTCCCCTGCCGTCTTCTTTATTGCGATTGCGGGAGGCGTCGCTAACAGGCGGGACGCGGCCAGTGGATCTGTCCAACACCGTTAAGCTGAGGACGGGCAAATAAAAACCCCTGAAAACGTTTAATCCCGGCTGATTCCAGCCAGTACCACTCTTCCAGTTTTTCGATACCTTCTGCCACCAGCGTAATTTCCAGATCGGTACAGCAGCTGACGATCGATTTCACTATCGCCTGCTTCGGCCCGCTCAGATGGATATTGCTGATAATTTCCCGATCTATTTTAAGCTTGTCCGGCTGGAAACGCGTCAGCAACGAAAGACCCGCATAACCTGAGCCAAAATCATCAATTGCCAGACCAATACCTGCCGCACGCAACTGCTTAATGGCGCTATGAAACTGATGAAAACCAGAAATGATCTCATTTTCCGTCACCTCAATAACGACCTGCTCAGGTAACAGATGATATTTGCCGATTTGATCGACCAGAAACTCTACCGCATCGGGAACATTGACCAGCGACATGGGTAACAGATTGATCGCAATTTTATGATCGCCAATGCCAATCTTTTCGGCCAGAGAAAAGGCCCAGGCTTTCGTCTCAAGATCGATTTTGTAGATATCTTCGGATGAAATGGCCTTAAAGAATTGCTCAGGACTGCCACCGTCGTTGCCACGGATAAGCGCTTCAATCGAGGTAATTTTCCCTTCAGAAGGCTCTACAATGGGCTGGAACGCAAACTGGCAGGGCTGGTTTGGTTGCAAAGGGAGGCTTTTATCAAAGGGAGCCTGTTCGGCTTCAAGCTGCCAGTCCCCGGAGGAGAATAACGTACCCTTTATCGTCTGGGGTTTTGGCCGGGTAATATAGGTCTGAATGAATTTAAAGACCCGATCGTCCGACGTCAGATAACTGTCAAGTTTGCTATAGCGCAGGACCCTTTCCAGTACCGACCGCGGCGTATCGACCCGCAGATCGAACAATATCATCCCGACATTATCAAAGCGCCGTCTTGGCCCATAGTCACGCATGAGCTCAACAACACCCTGATGGCGTTTATCTTCGCGGATTCTATGAAAAAGCGGTATGACGCTCTCTTCTGCGCCTTCCAGAATTTGCAGAAAGTCGACGCCGTTAAACAGCAGAATACCGGTAATCCCTAATTCACTGTTGCGGCGTTTCGCTTTTTCAATAATGGCTTCGAGGCCAATAGATTTACAGGATGTATTTAACTGGCTTCGATAAATGAGAGTGGTAAGCACAGCAAAGAGACCCATAATGATGATTACATTTATAAACTATTGTTTAACATACTTTGTGATCATCACCAATGGTTATCGTTTCAAGTCTCTGCTTTCCTGTCTGCCCGCGCAATGATTAGCCTTGTGAATGTATTTTGCGCTTATTCTCCGCGTAGCCGTTTCTGCATCTCCTCTCGCGGATAAAAGCCCGTTATCCGCGGGAAGCACTATTCAGGGTTTATCCGTGTCAGGGGAAACTGGCGGAAGATGCTGGTTGATACGCGATACCATATCCTCATAAAACGGATTCGAGGTGACGCGCATCAGCGAATCCATGCTCACCACCAGGACGGAGGTTTCTCCGCGCAGCGAGAGTGTCCCAAGGTTAATGCCGTAATGGTGCGGATCCAGAGGCCGACTTCCGTAAAGATCGTCCGTCAGGGGGAACGGAATGGCCACATGCGACAGCGAAAAGAGATCGGCGGGATACGGTGTGGCCAGCGGTGAGACCCTTTCGCTCTGCTCCCCCGCGGGGGTCGTCCGCGCAACGGTATCCAACGTTGCGGGCGAGGCATTGGTGATCACCGTTGTTGTGTAGCGGCGCGGTGCGGGCGGCAGAAGCGCGTTAACCGCATCGTAAGTGGCAGGCCTGAACAGGGGCCGGAAACTGGCAGCCTGATTAATATCCACGATCACCAGTTCGCTGCCGTTCGCCGGTAGCTCATTATAAAGGGTATTGACCACCGCGCGGGTACTGACCGTAGAATCCATGATCGACTGGAAGGTCAGGATGGGCGCAAGACCGTTGAGTTGATTGTGGCGCACAGCTTCACTCATCTGCTGCTGTAATGATTTGGTCAGCAACCATGACTGACGAGCGGCATTCACCGGGAAGGAGTTATATTTAAAGGGATTATACTCCGGAGAAATACTGAGCCAGGCTGATTTGGCAAACGCCGGCAGCATAGCGGGGATCCCCGCCAGGCCAGCGAAACGGGCAAAGGCAGTAACGCCGATCATTGGCGAAAGCAGCACAATTTGCTGAGGTTTACGCAAGGTCGGCTCGGAAAGCGCGTCGAGAGCAAATTTCATGGCCAGCGCCCCGCCGTTGGAGTATCCCACCAGATGCAGCGGCACATTTTCCCCCGTCAGGCGCGTTGCTTCACGCACGGCCAGACGCGTTGTTGCAAGCCACGCCTCCCAGCTCACGTCGGTCAACGCACCCGGCGCCGTGCCGTGTCCCGGCAGACGGGGCACCACGGCAACAAACCCATGCTGCTGATAATTCATGGCCAGACTCTTCACGCTATAGGGTGAGTCCGTCAGACCATGGAGCAATACCACGGCGCCTTTCGGCTGTCCTTTTGGCATCAATACAAACGAGTGATTCCAGTTGTGCCTGAATTTTTCAGGATAGACGAGGCTTTGCTCCCAGTAACGATTGACTGGCGTATGGGTTTCTGGCGTCAGTTTAGCGGTGACCTCCTGCTGCATGTCGCGGAAAATACGCTGCTCCTGCGTCTGATACTCTGCAAAGCTGGCCTTGTCTATTTCCCGGGCGCTCATCTCCTCACCGTGCCAGGTATGCCAGGGCTGTAACGCCGGGCCCTGTTGCGAGGCATAGATACGCACGACCAACAGTATCGCAAGGAGTATTCCCAGCACCAGCGCCCCTTTTTTCACTACAGACAACAGGCGCAAACTCATCCGCCACGGCAAATTAGCCATGTCGCTTTTCCCTCTACACGCAAAAATGGCCCCTATAGTAGCGTAAAAGTGTGAAGGCTCTGACGTATTCATCATTCCCTCCTCCCTCTGCACCAAAAGTGCACTACGCTGCACAAATGTTGTGCGAAAGTTAATTTCTTATTACCGATATTTAACATCGAAGGCGAAAATGCGCGCTCCGTGTAGATGGCACGCGTCGTGCATTGTTAGTCCGGTAACAGTAAAACCCGAGATGACAGCCTGTTAACAGCGAGGCGGCATGACGATACAACCGGAACTGCTCAACAGAATCGAAAGCACCTTTAGCCAGCTCACGCCCAGCGAAAAGCGCGTCGCCAGCTGGATGCAGGCCAATGCCATGTTAATCCCGTTTGAAACCGCGGAAAGCGTGGCCTTTATCACCGGAACCAGCGGCATTACGGTGGGCCGATTTCTGCGCAAGCTGGGCTATCGCAATCTGGAAGACGCTAAAAAGAGCCTGCGCGATCTGCCCCAGACGGTTTATCAACCCTGGGGAATGAACGAGCGACTCGATTCATGGCAGCAGCAACGTGCCCTCTCAGACCGTGCACAACAATCGCTGTCACTGGAAGTTGACGCCATCCAGCATGTTTATCACCTGGCGCAAAGTGCCGTATTCCAGCGCATCGTTTATCAGCTGACCCATGCAGAGACCGTTTTTGTCCTGGGCATCCAGTCGACACGCGGCATTGCTAACGCTTTTTTCAGCCATCTCGAATATTTGCGCCCCCGCGTCAGTTATTCCGAAGGGTTGTCCGGCAGCTGGGTCGAGTCGCTGAATTCTGAATGCGCCCATCCTTATGTCGTGCTGACCGATACCCGCGCTTACTCGGCAATAGCCCGACAGTATTGTCGCGTCGCCAGTGAGAAAGCGATCCCGATGGCGCTTATCACCGATATCTGGTGTCCCTGGGCCCGCGATTACCCTATCGATTTATTACAGGTGAAAACGGATACCGGGCATTTCTGGGATTCGCTGGCACCGGTGAGTTGCCTGTTTAACCTGCTGCTGTCCGAGGTGGTTGACGCATTGGGGGAAACCCTTCCCGTCCGCCTGGCAGCAAACCGACAATTACAGCAAGAGTTTGGTCAATTTGAACGCTAAGGAGCGTAGCTATGCCTGAAGAGTGTCACCTGGTGGATGTGGCGAAAACCTTTCCCGCACTGCATATCGACCTGAAATACGCCACGGCAGACAACATCACCGGTCAGCCGATTTATCAGGAAGCGTTGTGCTTATTACATCCCGACGCCATCACCGCGCTGGCAAAAGCGATCGGTATCGCCTCGCTCGCCGGTCTCAGGCTTGTGGTCTATGACGCCTACCGCCCGCAACAGGCGCAGGCGCAACTGTGGCAGGCGTGTCCCGATCCCCAGTACGTCGTTGATGTGTCGATTGGTTCGAACCACAGTCGCGGCACGGCGATTGACGTCACCCTGACAGATGAAAGCGGAAAGGTGCTGGATATGGGGGCGGGCTTCGATGAAATGCATGACCGTTCACATCAATACCACCCCTCCGTACCGCCTGACGCCCAGCGTAATCGTTTGTTGCTCAACGCGATTATGTTTGGCGCGGGTTTTGTCGGCATCACCAGTGAATGGTGGCACTTTGAATTACCCGGCGCGGCCAGCTATCCGCTCCTTGACGATCGTTTTGCCTGTTTTTCATCCCAGCACACCTCCCTTTAACTCTGGAGCACGGCCATGAAAAAAACGTTTCTCACTACGCTTATCGCCTCCGCCCTTGTTATGAGCACCTCCGTTGCGTTAGCTGCGGTGCCAAAAGATATGTTAGTTATTGGTAAAGCAGCCGACCCGCAAACGCTGGATCCTGCCGTGACCATTGATAACAATGACTGGACGGTAACTTATCCGGCCTATCAACGGCTGGTGCAGTACAAGCCAGGCACCACGGACGTGGAAGGCGATTTAGCGACGGGATGGAAAGCCTCTGACGATCAAAAAGAGTGGACCTTTACGCTTAAAGACAACGCGATGTTTGCCGATGGTTCGCCGGTGACTGCCGACGCGGTCAAGCAGTCTTTTGAGCGCTTGCTGAAAATCAGTCAGGGTCCGGCTGAGGCGTTTCCTAAGGATCTTAAAATCGAGGCCATCGATGCCCATACGGTCAAATTTACGCTGAATCAGCCGTTTGCGCCGTTCCTCTATACCCTGGCAAACGATGGCGCGTCGATTATCAACCCTGCGGTACTCAAAGCAAACGCGGCAGACGATGCGCGCGGCTTCCTGGCACAACATACCGCGGGTTCGGGTCCCTTTATGCTGAAAAGCTGGCAGAAAGGCCAGCAGCTGATTCTGGTGCCCAATCCCCACTGGGCGGGTGATAAACCGCACTTCAAACGCGTCTCGGTTAAAATCATTGGTGAAAGCGCATCGCGTCGCCTGCAGCTTTCTCGCGGCGATCTGGATATTGCTGATGCCCTGCCCGTGGATCAACTGACGGCCCTGAAACAGGAAGGCAAGGTGAACGTGGCGGAATATCCCTCTCTGCGTGTGACCTACCTGTATCTCAACAACAGCAAGGGGCCGATGACGCAGGTCGATTTACGTCGTGCCGTCTCCTGGGCGACCGATTACAACGGCATGGTGAAAGGTATCCTCAGCGGTAACGGTAAACAGATGCGCGGCCCGATCCCTGATGGCATGTGGGGCTATGATGCCACCGCGATGCAATACCGCTTTGACGAGGCAAAAGCAAAAGCGGCGCTCGAAAAAGTGAAAGACAAACCGGCAAGCCTGACCTTCCTCTATTCCGATAACGACCCGAACTGGGAGCCGATCGCCCTTTCTACCCAGGCCAGCCTTGGCAAGCTGGGAATAAACGTGAAGCTGGAAAAACTGGCGAATGCAACAATGCGCGATCGCGTGGGTAAAGGCGATTACGACATCGCGATCGGTAACTGGAGCCCGGATTTTGCCGACCCCTATATGTTCATGAACTACTGGTTTGAGTCGGATAAAAAAGGGCTGCCGGGGAACCGCGCCTGGTATGAAAACAAAGAGGTGGATGGCCTGCTCCAGAGTGCGCTGAAAACCACTGACCAGGCTGAACGCACCCAATACTACCAGCAGGCGCAAAAGATTGTGATCGACGAAGCGGCCTATGTTTATCTTTTCCAGAAAAACTATCAGCTCGCCATGAACAAAGAGGTCAAAGGCTTTGTGTTCAATCCGATGCTTGAGCAGGTCTTTAATATCAACACCATGAGCAAGTAGGCCAGTTGGCGCCGGAAATCCGGCGCCCAGGGGGAAACGTATGACGTTCTGGAGCATTGTGCGCCAGCGCTGCTGGGGACTTATCCTGGTGGTCGCAGGCGTCTGTATCATCACGTTTATTATTTCGCACATGATCCCGGGCGACCCTGCGCGTCTGCTGGCAGGCGATCGCGCCAGCGACGAGATTGTGGAAAATATTCGCCAGCAACTGGGGCTGGATCAGCCCCTGTACGTTCAGTTTGGTCGTTATGTCGATGCGCTGGCCCATGGCGATCTCGGCACGTCCATCCGTACCGGACGCCCCGTCGCTGAAGAGCTAAAAGCATTTTTCCCGGCCACGCTGGAACTGGCTTTATGTTCTCTGGTACTGGCGTTATTTATCGGCGTACCGCTGGGGATCCTCTCTGCGGTCTACCGCAATCGCTGGCTAGATCATCTGGTTCGTCTGATGGCCATCACCGGCATATCCACCCCGGCATTCTGGCTTGGGCTGGGCGTCATTGTTCTTTTCTACGGTCACTTGCAGATCCTGCCCGGCGGCGGTCGGCTGGATGACTGGCTCGACCCACCCACGCATGTCACCGGCTTTTATCTTATTGACGCGCTACTTGAGGGGAACGGCGAGGTCTTTTTTAATGCGCTGCAGCATCTGATTTTGCCTTCCCTGACGCTTGCGTTTGTCCATCTGGGGATCGTGGCGCGTCAGGTACGCTCAGCCATGCTGGAACAGCTTAGCGAAGACTATATTCGTACGGCACGCGCCAGCGGTTTGCCGGGGGCCTACATCATTTTGCGCTATGCCCTGCCAAACGCGATGATCCCGTCAATTACCGTTCTAGGCCTGGCCCTGGGCGATCTGCTGTATGGCGCGGTATTAACGGAAACCGTCTTTGCCTGGCCCGGGATGGGCGCATGGGTGGTGACCTCGATTCAGGCGCTGGATTTTCCGGCCGTCATGGGGTTTGCCGTTGTCGTTTCACTCGCTTATGTGCTGGTGAATCTGATCGTTGATCTGCTCTATCTGTGGATTGACCCACGCATCGGGCGCGGAGAGGCACAATGATGATGTCACAGGAAACACCGGTCTCTGCCCAGTCCGTCAAATGGCGACTGAACGGGGCAAAACTCTTCTGGCTGCTGCGTAAAAGCCCCCTGACGCTGGTGGGAGGCGCGATTATGGTGTTGATGCTGGCGCTGATGCTGCTCTCTCCCTGGATCGTGCCACACGATCCCAATGCGCTGGATCTCACGGCTCGTCTGCTGGCGCCCTCCGCCACACACTGGTTTGGTACCGATGAAGTCGGACGGGATTTATTCAGTCGGGTGCTGGTGGGCAGCCAACAATCTATCGCGGCGGGCCTGGCAGTGGTGATCATTGCCGGAGGGATCGGCTCTCTGCTGGGCTGTTTGTCGGGCATTCTGGGTGGTCGGGGGGATGCCATCATCATGCGCATCATGGATGTGATGCTCTCTATCCCGTCGCTGGTGCTGACCATGGCGCTGGCCGCTGCGCTGGGGCCGAGCCTGTTCAATGCCATGCTTGCCATCGCCATTGTGCGCATCCCATTTTATGTCCGTCTGGCGCGTGGACAAACGCTGATAGTACGGCAGTTTACCTATGTCCAGGCGGCGCGGACTTTTGGCGCATCACGCTGGCACCTTATCAGCTGGCATATTCTGCGTAATGCTTTGCCGCCGCTGATTGTCCAGGCGTCGCTGGATATCGGCAGCGCCATTCTGATGGCAGCAACGCTTGGATTTATCGGCCTGGGTGCACAGCAACCGACTGCTGAATGGGGCGCGATGGTCGCCGTGGGGCGTAACTACGTGCTGGATCAATGGTGGTATTGCGCTTTTCCCGGTGCGGCAATACTGATCACCGCCGTCGGCTTTAATTTGTTTGGTGACGGCATTCGCGATCTGCTGGACCCGAAATCAGGAGGAAAACAGTGATGAGCGATTCTGTTCTCTCTATCGACGACGTGCACCTGAGTTTTCCCATTTTTCGCGGCGAAGTCCACGCGCTAAACCGGGTGACGCTTGAGATAAAGCGCGGCGAAATTGTCGGTGTGGTCGGTGAATCCGGATCCGGAAAATCGGTCACTGCCATGCTGGCCATGCGTCTCCTGCCAGAAGGCAGCTACCATATCCACAGCGGAAAAGTGAGTTTACTGGGTGAAGATATCCTGAACGCCAGTGAAAAACAGATGCGGCAGTGGCGCGGAGCCAGGGTGGCGATGATTTTTCAGGAACCCATGACGGCGCTTAACCCCACCCGTCGGATTGGTAAACAGATGACTGAGGTGATCCGCCAGCATCAGTCACTCTCCCGCGACGCAGCACAGCAGAAAGCGATCTCTTTGCTGGAAGAGATGCAGATTCCGGACGCCAGAGCGGTGATGAGACGCTATCCCTTTGAACTCTCCGGGGGTATGCGTCAGCGGGTGATGATTGCCCTTGCCTTCTCCTGCGAGCCGGACCTGATTATTGCCGACGAGCCAACCACCGCCCTTGATGTGACCGTACAGCTCCAGGTCCTGCGTCTGCTCAAACATAAGGCCAGGGCCAGCGGAACATCGGTACTGTTTATCAGCCATGATATGGCTGTGGTATCGCAGCTGTGCGATCGGGTCTACGTTATGTATGCCGGGAGCGTTATTGAGAGTGGTAAGACGCAAACGCTTATCGATCACCCGGTACACCCTTATTCCATTGGCCTGTTGAAATGCGCCCCGGAACAGGGTGAACCGCGTGACATGCTGCCCGCGATTCCCGGCACGGTACCGAACCTGACCCATTTACCCACTGGCTGTGCTTTTCGCGAACGCTGTTTCGCGGCGGGAACAAAATGTACGCAGACCCCGGAGCTGATGCCTGCGGGGGATGACGATCAGCAGGCCGCCTGCTGGTATCCACAACGGGAGGTGCGTCATGTCTGATATTTTACTGGAACTGGACCGCGTGCATGTCAATTTTGCGGCACGGAAAAACTGGCTGGGTCGGGTAACGGAACAGGTTCATGCCCTGAACGGCATGGATTTGCAAATTCGCCGGGGTGAAACCCTGGGTGTGGTCGGGGAATCCGGATGCGGTAAAAGTACGCTGGCGCAGTTACTGATGGGCATGCTCAAGCCGAGCGAGGGTACCTGTCATCGCACTGCCGACGGGATGCAGATGGTCTTTCAGGATCCCCTCTCTTCACTCGATCCTCGTTTACCCGTGTGGCGTATCATTACCGAACCGGTATGGATACAAAAACGAAGTTCCGAACGTGAACGACGCGCGCTTGCGGAAAGCCTGGCCATGCAGGTGGGTATCCGTCCTGAGTACCTCGACCGCCTGCCTCACGCGTTCTCCGGTGGACAACGCCAGCGTATCGCCATCGCCCGGGCGCTCTCGTCCGACCCGGATATCATCGTGCTGGATGAACCCACCAGCGCGCTGGATATTTCCGTGCAGGCACAAATCCTCAATCTGCTGGTGACACTGCAACGCCAGCGCACGCTTACCTATGTTTTGATTTCACATAACGTCTCCGTCGTGCGCCATATGAGCGATCGCGTTGCGGTGATGTATCTCGGTCAGATTGTCGAACTGGGGCATACACACCAGGTCCTGGGCGCGCCGTTGCACCCCTACACGCAGCTTCTGCTTAATTCGGTTCCAAAAACAGGTGTCCCGCTGGACGACGCGCTGGCCGTTCGCAAAACCGACCTGCCGGGCAATCGACATTTACCGTCCGGATGCTTTTTCCATGACCGTTGCCCGCTGGCGACCGACGGCTGTCGTGCGGCGCAAACTTTGCAAAACGCGGCGGATGGACGTGCGGTTCGCTGCTGGCGTAACGTCTCCTGATGCGCGCATTGATACTGCTGCTTTTCTTTTCCGGGAGTACTCTGGCGGCACAGCTTGTGCCGCCATCCGGCTTTGGCAAACCACTGCCGCATACCCGCAAAGGGCTGTGCGTTGCTTTGCCTGATCCCTATACCGGGCGCCTCATTTTCCGCAGCAAATATGACGGTTCGGACAGCGCACGCGCGACCCTGAATCCCGCTGCGGAACAAACTTATCGCGCCCAGACAAAAGCCATTACCGACTTCGAACGCGGGCTGTCTCTGATGGTCTGGCGCTATAAACAGAGCGGCGATCCTGCCACGCTGAACTGTATGCTTACCGGGTTAAACGCCTGGGCTTCTGCAAAGGCGTTAACCTCCACGCAGACGAATCACACCGGGCGGGCGATGCGCAAATGGGCGCTCGCTACCCTGGCCACACACTGGCTGGAGCTTAAGTTCATGCCGCTTGCCAGGGTAAACACGCATCCGGAGATTGAGGGATGGATCGCCCTGCTCGCTGAAAGGGTGGTGAAAGACTGGGATGGACTGGCAATAGAGAAAACCAACAATCACAGCTACTGGGCCGCATGGTCCGTTATGGCGGCCTCCGTTGCGGTCAATCGACGGGATTTGTTCGCGTGGTCGTTAAAAGAGTATCGCCGTGCTGCCGGGCAAATCACTCCTCAGGGCACGCTGCCAAACGAGATGAAGCGGGGCCCGCGAGCCTTAACTTATCATCATTATGCTCTGCAACCGCTGGTGATGATCGCCAGTTTTGCACAGGCGAATCAGGTGGATGTCACCCAGGAAAACGACGGCGGATTACGCCGGCTGGCGGGTTACGTTTTGCAGCATGATAAGGCGAACCTGGAGTGGCTGGAACCGTACTGCACACTGATAAAATGTGACAGTGTCACTGTTGTCGGGCGTGATGCCGGTCGTCCATGGGTTAATCGTCGTATGGGAGGGAATTTAACGCTTTTGTATGACCAGTAACGCTAAAGCCGGGCTCGCGCCCGGCCTTCAAACTTAATTCAGCGTGTAATCCAGGGTGATTTCCGCTTTCAGTACCTGAGACACCGGGCAGCCCGCTTTCGCTTTCTGAATGATGCCGTCGAACTGCTGCGGATCGATACCCGGCACGGTGACTTTGCTTTGCAGCGCAATCTTGCTAATCGCAAATCCGCTGTCGGTTTTGTCCAGAGAAACATCTGCCGTGGTGTCGATGGCGTCTGCGGTATAACCTGCCTCGCCCAGCATCAAGGATAACGCCATTGAGAAACAGGCCGCGTGCGCCGCGCCAATCAGCTCTTCAGGGTTGGTCCCTTTTGCGCCTTCGAAACGGGTATTAAAGCCGTAAGGTTGTTGATTAAGAACGCCACTTTCGGTGGATACCGTCCCTTTCCCACGTTTAATGTCACCAGACCAGTGTGCTGAACCGTGTTTATGAATCGTCATTCTTGCTCTCCTTTTGACTTACAAAGGGTTAAGTATAGAACGTGGTTCAAAAGCCGGGAGGAAGACGGATAAGTCTTAAGCATCGGTTACATCGTCATCAGACTGCGGGCCAGCTCGTCCAGAAATAACCGCTGGGCGGCAGGCTGATGATCCCGCGACTGGTAGATCCCATAAATACCGATCGGTTTTGGCACAAACCCGGGCAATATGGCCTCCAGTTTTCCACTGTCCAGCGCGGCTTGCGCCTCTGACACAGGGAGCATCGCTATCCCAAGATGCTGAACAGCGGCGTCCATCAGCAGTGAGGAGATACTGGCACACAGATTTCCGCTTACCGCCACCGATTCAACGTCGCCCTGCTCCGTTATAATTCGCCACGATTGACCGGCAAAGAAGCTGTAATGCAAACAGTTATGCTGAGCCAGTTCGGTGAGGCTGGCAGGCGTTCCCTTCGCTTTAAGATATTCCGGCGAAGCGCACAGCACAGAGCGACACTCGCCCAGGCGACGGGCAATCATCCCCGGCTCGGGGTTATCGGTAATGCGTACGGCCACGTCTATGCGCTCACCGATGAGGCTCACCGGGTGGTTGTTAACATCCATCTCAATTCGCACGTCCGGGTAGCGGCTTAAGAAACCGGGTAACACCGGCGCGACAATCTGCATCGCGGTAAAGTGCGCGCAGGCCACGCGTAAAATACCGGCAGGGATATCTTTTGCCGACTGGTCTTCAATTTCCTGAGATAATCGGGTCAGGTTTCGCGTCTTCTGCAATACCTTTTCGCCCGCGGGCGTGAGCGTCAGCTTGCGCGTTGAGCGGTTCACCAGCCGCGTCCCGGCCCACTTTTCCATCTGCTCAAGATAGCGACTGACCATGGGCCGCGAGATTCCCAGGGCACGCGCCGCCGCACTGAGACTGCCCAGCTCACATATCCGGTTATAAACCTGGGCGGCGATAACACGATCCATTTAAGACTCCATCTGCTCGATTGATGAAACAAAGCATGTCTTGTTTCAGGAATTCTGGCAAATCCAGAGTGAGGTACAATAGCGTCTTTCCTGATAAACAGAGATAAAATGATGAAGCTCACTCGCCTTGCTATGCTGTGTACTCTCTTCACGCCAGCCGTTTTTGCCGCACCCTTAACGCTGGATACCTATAATCCTCAGGACAAAGGCATTTTCCCCGTCTCGTCCACGCTGGTCTCCGGGCCAAAAGAGGCGGTGCTGTTTGATGCCCAGTTCAGCGTCAAAGACGGTGAAGCCCTGGTGGAAAAAATCCGTCGCAGCGGTAAAACGTTAAACAAAATCGTCATCACTTCAGGCGATCCGGATTTCTATTTTGGCCTGCAGCCGCTGGTGAAAGCCTTCCCGAATGCGAAAGTGGTTGCCACACAAAACGTAGTCGATCACATCAACGCCACCAAAGACGCCAAGCTCGCCTTCTGGGGGCCGCAAATGAAAGACGGCGCACCCACACAGCTGATTGTGCCGCAGGTACTGGCTTCGACCTCGTTCATGGTTGACGGCGAAAAAGTTAATATCGAACAGGCCGATAGTTACGCCGCATATGTCTGGATCCCGTCGGCAAAAGCCATCCTGGGTGGAACTGGTGTGGCATGGGGAATCCACGTCTGGACCGCCGATACGCAAACTCAGGCCAGTCGCCAGCAGTGGCAGAAAACGCTCTCTGATATGGCAGCTCATAAGCCAGAGCGCGTCATTCCGGGGCATTACATCGGCACGCCGCCAGCGGGAACCGGCGCTATTACCTTTACGCAGACCTACCTGAAGCAGTTTGAGCAAGCGCTGGCAGAGAACAAAGATTCCGCCGGGGTCATTACGGCAATGAAAAAACAGTGGCCGGACCTGGCTGAAGAAAGCTCACTGTCGCTCAGTGCAAAAGTAAACACGGGCGAAATGAAGTGGTAACAGGCTAAACATCTCCTGCTATATTTTATCCATTTATAGCAGGAGAAAATATGAAGCCGACAGTGCGAGGAATTGACCACATTGGCATTACGGTGCCAGACATAGAGCAAGCCACCCTATTTTTTGAGAAAGCGTTTGGGGCACAGGTTATATATTGCTCCGTCGAACCCAACAGTCAAAATATTGATCATGCCGCGCAACAACACACCTTACGATTATTCCCCGGAACAAAAATTCGCGCCATCCGTATGCTGTGCTTACCTTCTGGCCCGGGTATTGAGTTATTTGAAATGCATGGCCCCGAGCAAGGCCATCCGGCACGGGCAAGCGATTTTGGTCTGCAACACTTTGCTCTCTATGTCGATGATTTTTCGCAGGCTATAGCCGCCTTTACTGACGCTGGCGGCAAAATGTTTACCGAGCCCAAACCGCTCACTTTTGCGGATGAACAGGGTGAGGGAAACGCTTTTTGTTATGGTCAAACCCCCTGGGGAAGCGTCGTAGAGTTAATTTCGTGGCCCTCGCCTATGCCTTATGAAAAAAAGACAACTCTGCGCCGCTGGAAGCCGTAAATTACCCTTCACAAGCATTAAATATGACGTTTACATTTCCAGGATGAATCTTAACCACAGCGCGTAAACAATTTGCCATTCTGTTTATGAATTAGATTTTATGCGACCGGAACATTAAACAGATAACGACACGGAGGCAGCATGTTTACTCATTACTCAGCAAAAACCGCATCAGCACAACCCGACCTCGTTAATGCCATTGCAATTGGTTTGCAGGCAGAACACGGCGCTGTGACTCAGGATGACATTCTGATGGAACTCACCCGCTGGGTAGAAGCCTCTGACAATGACATCCTGAGTGACATCTACCAGCAGACCATCAATTATGTGGTAAGTGGCCAGCACGCCTCTTTCTAAAAATCTGCTAAGATGGATCTGCAACCTATGGGGTTACATTTTGATCGCCTTGTCACTCTCAACAGGATTAAGGAGTTATTATGAAAACGAACCGTCAGGCACGCCATATTCTGGGTCTTAACTATAAGCTTTCTAACCAACATAAAGTGGTGATTGAAGGCGACAGCGAAAAGCTGGTCTCCCATGCAACAGGCAGAAAACGCCGCACGGGCAAGTAAGCCCCCCAGCAGGATCCACGACACCATCGGCATTGCCGATGGTGTTTTTGTTTGTTCGGGGCGGTAATTCATATTCAGCTCCTCTATAATACCACCCGACCGCCCCCCTGATGACACGCCAGAAAGATGAGAAACAACCGACCAGGGACGGATATTCAAAAAATCGAGTGAGTGACATGGACAACAAAGCAAAAAAGCATCGTTCCCTATACATCCCCTACGCCGGTCCGGTTCTGCTGGAATTCCCCCTTCTCAATAAAGGCAGCGCATTCAGCATGGAAGAGCGCAGCAGCTTCAACCTGCTTGGGCTGTTACCTGAAGTTGTCGAATCTATCGAAGAGCAGGCAGAGCGCGCATGGATCCAGTATCAGGGTTTCAAGACTGAAATCGATAAACATATCTATCTGCGTAATATTCAGGACACGAACGAGACGTTGTTCTACCGCCTGGTACAAAACCATCTCGAAGAGATGATGCCGGTCATCTATACCCCGACGGTTGGCGCAGCCTGCGAGCGTTTCTCCGAAATTTATCGCCGTTCTCGTGGCGTGTTTATCTCTTATCAGAATCGTCACAACATGGACGATATTCTGCAGAACGTACCGAATCACAATATTAAAGTGATCGTGGTCACCGACGGTGAACGTATTCTGGGGCTCGGCGATCAGGGGATCGGCGGTATGGGCATCCCCATCGGCAAACTGTCGCTTTATACCGCCTGTGGCGGCATCAGCCCTGCCTATACGTTGCCTGTGGTGCTGGACGTGGGGACCAATAACCAGCAGTTGTTGAACGATCCGCTCTACATGGGCTGGCGTCACCCGCGCGTGACCGACGATGAGTACTATCAGTTTGTGGATGATTTCATTCAGGCCGTGAAACAACGCTGGCCAGACGTGTTATTGCAGTTTGAAGACTTTGCCCAGAAAAATGCCATGCCGTTGCTCACGCGCTATCGCGACGAGATCTGTTCGTTCAACGATGATATTCAGGGCACGGCGGCGGTCACTGCCGGTACCCTGATTGCGGCCAGCCGGGCGGCGGGCAGCCAACTTAGCTACCAGAAAATTGTCTTCCTTGGCGCAGGCTCGGCAGGTTGTGGCATAGCTGAACAGATTATTGCGCAAACCCAGCGAGAAGGGTTAAGCGAAGAGTTAGCCCGCTCGCGTGTCTATATGGTCGATCGCTTTGGCCTGCTGACGGATGCCATGCCGAACCTGCTGCCGTTCCAGACCCGACTGGTGCAAAAACGCGAGAACCTGAAGAACTGGGATACGGATAACGAAGTGCTCTCCCTGCTTGATGTGGTTCGCAACGTCAAACCGGACATCTTGATTGGGGTATCAGGGCAAACCGGCCTCTTCACTGAAGAGATTATTCGCGAGATGCACAAGCACTGCGAACGCCCCATTGTGATGCCGCTTTCTAACCCAACATCCCGTGTCGAGGCCACGCCGCAGGACATCATTGCCTGGACCGAGGGTAACGCCCTGGTGGCAACCGGCAGTCCGTTTGATCCGGTGATCTGGAAGGATAAGCTGTACCCCATTGCTCAGTGCAACAACTCCTATATTTTCCCGGGGATCGGCCTTGGCGTTATCGCCTCCGGCGCAAAACGCATCACCGACGAAATGCTGATGTCCGCCAGCGAAACGCTGGCGAAGCACTCCCCGCTGGTGAACAATGGTGAAGGTCTGGTCTTACCGGAGCTGAAGGATATTCACATTGTGTCCAAAGCGATCGCCTTTGCCGTTGGCAAAATGGCTCAGCAACAGGGCGTGGCCGTCAAAACGTCTGCGGATGCGTTGCAGCAAGCTATTGATGAGAACTTCTGGATGCCGGAGTACCGCAGTTACCGTCGTACCTCCATCTAAGTGACCTCTGGTCAGTGGGTGTTTAACCCACTGACTTTTTTACGCTTAAAATTCTCCCGCTTGTGATATCTCCCGATATTCGCTTATACTTTCGCCATCCATTCACCCATTGAATATATAAGGAGGTCAATTATGCTGTACTGTGAAATTTTAAATTTTTCACATACTCTTGGTGATCGCACCTGCTCAAGCGTTATCGATATCGTGCTGCGATAACTTCGGCTTGAGCGAAGACACCCTGTTCTGAATCCCTTCTCTCGGGCTTACTGAGTTATCGTCAGCGATGTTTGACGAGGCATGTTCATGCCTGTAACTCTTGAGTAAGCAACAATGAGCACTTTACTGACTGCACAATCTTTACGCGTTGATACGGCGTTTGGCACGCTCTTCGACTCCCTCTCCTTTACCCTGAAGAAAGGCGACCGCATTGGTCTGCTTGGGGATAACGGCTGCGGCAAAAGCACCCTGCTGAAAATCCTGGACGGGACAGACTCCGCAACTTCTGGCGTCGTCGCGCTGGCCGGACAGTGTCTGATGGCCCGCGTGGAACAACATCTTCCCGAATCCGTTCTGTCTCTCACCATGCTGGATGCGGTGACCGCACAGTTGCCCGCAGCAGAACGCGGGAGTCTGAGCTGGAAAGCGGAAACGTTGCTTGGCAGCATGGGGTTTACCTCTCAGGACTGGAACTTAAACTGCGCCACGCTCAGCGGCGGTCAGCATACGCGTCTGATTCTGGCACGTGCGTTGATTCATGAACCCGATCTACTTTTACTCGATGAGCCGAGCAACCATCTGGATTTACCGACATTGATCTGGCTGGAGCAGTTTTTACAGAACTGGTCAGGCAGCTTTGTGCTGGTCTCACATGACCGACAGCTGCTGGATGCCGTCACTAACGGAAGCTGGATCCTGCGCGACAGAACGCTGCATGGCTTTTCCCTGCCCTGCACCTCCGCACGCCAGGCGCTGGCGGCAAAAGATGAGAGTGACGCGTTACGCCACAAAGCAGAGCAAAAAGAGATAGATCGTGTCGCAGCCAGTGCGAAACGCCTGGCGACCTGGGGCAAGGTTTACGATAACGAAGATCTGGCGCGCAAAGCCAAACAGATGGAAAAACAGGTTGAGCGTTTAAAAGAGCGCCAGACCGATCTGACTGCGGGCAGTCCGTGGACGTTAACCCTCCGGGGAGATGCGTTACGCGCCGACCGTCTGCTGGAGTTAAACCATCTCGCGGTTCCGCCTGCTCCGGGTCTGCCGCCGTTATTCGACGTGGATGTGGCCAGGCTGAAAAGCGGCGATCGGGTCGCTATCGTCGGACATAACGGCTGTGGTAAATCATCGCTCATGCGGCTGATCTGGCAGCAGTTTAGCACCGCAAAAATGGACGATGAGGTAAAAATTCATCCTCGCGTGGCTATCGGTTATTACGATCAGACGTTGCATCAGCTACCGGATGAAGCCTCTCTGCTGGAGGCTCTGGAACCTTTTGCGCCTCATCCGCAGGAGCGCAAAATGGCGCTGATTGCCTCCGGCTTTCCGTGGGCACGACACGGGCAAAAGATCAGCACGCTGAGCGGCGGCGAGCGCTCGCGTCTGTTATTCGTCGGATTGACGCTGGCGCGCTACAGCCTGCTGATGCTCGACGAGCCGACCAACCATCTGGATATCGAAGGCAAAGAGGCGCTGGCCAGTACGCTTCAGGCTTTTGAAGGTGGGGTACTGTTGGTGAGTCATGACAGACAGCTTATCACCCAAAGCTGTAACCGCTTCTGGCTGATTGAACAGGGCAAACTCAGCGAATGGCATGATGCTCAGGCCGTCTTCGATCGGCTACGCGAACGTCAGGTGTCGGAGTCAGAGCGCCTTTCTTACGCGATAGATACCCTGCCAGTCCTGGCAACTGACGATCTGCTGGAGAAGCTGGTCACGCTGGAAACCTTACTGGCAGAGGATTTAGCCAGAAAGTCTAAACATCAGAAACCGCAGTTACAGGCGCAGTGGCGCAGGGAGATCCAGGCCCTGGAAGAGAAATTGTAAAACAGAGCCCGGCGCAGTCGCGCCGGGTCTTTTTTTATTGTGGCGCTTTCGCTTTCCAGGCGTCCCATGCCTGCTTAATTTCCTGTTTTGCGCTGGCCGCATCGTTAAAGCCGCTTAACTCTACCGATTTGCGCCCTTCCGGCAGTTGCTTATAGACGCGGAAGAAGGACTCCAGACGCTGCACCTCAATCTTTGGCAGATCGCTCAGCTCTTTGATGTCGTCATACGTAGGGTCAATTTTGCTGGCCGGCACCGCCACGATTTTGTCGTCCTTCTCCCCTCCGTCGATCATTTTAAGAACGCCTATCGCGCGCAGTTTGATCAGGGTTCCGGGCGCCATTGGGGCACGCGTATAGAAGATCACATCCAGCGGATCGCCATCACCCGCCAGCGACTGCGTCAGAGAACCGTAGTTTGCCGGATACGCGACCGGCATCGACTGGAAGCGATCGGCGATGATAAACCCGGTTTTGGCGTCGGTTTCATATTTAATGATGCCGCCCGCAGGGATTTCGGTCACCGCATAAAACTCTTCCGGATTATTGTCCGGCTGCGGAAATTCAAGAATATTTTGTGCCTGAACGGAGGCGGTCATGAGAAGGCTCACCGCCACGATTTTTTTCACCAGATGCATTGTCTTTTAACTCTTCGGTTATTGAGAAGACAACACGTTACGTTCAACACATGACAGAAACATGACGTTTATTTGTCAGATTTTATGCGCCGAATTTATGCGTAAAATCTGGCTCCTTTGCTTCATTTGTGCTCAAAACCCCCTGAATTTATGACAATTTGTTGCATTAGACTTGTATAACCGTCGCAACCTAATACTCTGTAAGGAGTAATACACCTGCTAATGATTCTCATTGTGAATAAGGAAAACGCATATGAAGGCTGCAGTTGTCACACAAGACCATCAGGTCAACGTCACTGATAAAACCCTCCGCTCCCTGCAACACGGCGAAGCACTGCTGAAAATGGAATGTTGTGGCGTGTGTCACACCGATCTTCACGTGAAAAACGGCGATTTTGGCGACAAGACTGGCGTCATTTTAGGCCATGAAGGTATCGGGATCGTTAAGGCGATTGGCCCGGGCGTCTCCTCACTGAAGGTGGGCGATCGTGCCAGTGTGGCCTGGTTCTTTGAAGGTTGCGGACATTGCGAATACTGTAATAGCGGAAACGAAACTCTGTGTCGTGACGTGAAAAATGCCGGTTACAGCGTCGACGGCGGCATGGCGGAAGAGTGTATCGTTACCGCTGATTACGCGGTAAAAGTGCCGGAAGGTCTGGAATCTGCCGCTGCCAGCAGCATCACCTGTGCAGGCGTGACCACCTATAAAGCGGTGAAGATTTCCAACATCAAACCTGGCCAGTGGATAGCGATCTACGGCCTGGGTGGCCTGGGTAATCTCGCACTGCAATACGCAAAAAATGTCTTCAATGCCAAAGTGATTGCCATCGATGTGAATGACGAGCAGTTAAAACTCGCCGCCAGCATGGGTGCCGATCTGACGGTAAATTCACGCTCTGAAGACGCCGCAAAAATCATCCAGGAAAAAACCGGTGGCGCCCATGCCGCGGTGGTGACCGCTGTCGCTAAAGCCGCCTTTAACTCCGCGGTTGACGCGGTTCGTGCCGGTGGACGTGTCGTGGCAGTGGGTTTACCGCCTGAATCGATGAGCCTGGATATTCCACGTCTGGTACTGGATGGTATTCAGGTTGTCGGTTCTCTGGTGGGCACCCGTCAGGATCTGATCGAAGCGTTCCAGTTTGCAGCCGAAGGCAAAGTAGTGCCGAAAGTCACTATGCGTCCTCTGGAGGACATCAACGCCATCTTTAAAGAGATGGAACAGGGTCAGATTCGCGGCCGCATGGTCATCGATCTGCGTTCGTAATCTCTGCCGCACCCTTGCCCCTGCGGGCAAGGGTGTTGTCTCAGGACGTGCTGCGTCTGTCCGCGATCCACTCCTGAACCTCAATCTGAAACGTATCCGGTGCTTTGCGATACATCTTGCGAGCCAGATCGAGGATGGTATGCCGCGCCAGTTCCTCTTCCATGCGCTGCTGCGCACTGTCCATGACTGAACGCACACCACATGGCCCGTCACAGGCCCACGCGGGCGGCGTTTCATCAAATAACGCCAGTCGCTGACGAATTTCCCGACATTCGAACATATTTTTCTCGCCATCGATGGCATGCGCCACATCCAGCACCGAAATTAGCTCAGCCGCACGAGCAAGCTTAAATCCCCCGCCTTTGCCCTCGGTACTGGTCACCAGACCCGCACGCGACAAACGCGTAAAAATTTTGCCGAGATAATCATAAGGCACCCCCTGTAAGGCGGCCATTTCTCTGACGCTCATTTCACGCTCATTACCCCTGGCATCGACCATGCACATCAGGCTATGAATGCCATATTCCACACCAGAACTGTAAAAAGCCATTTTCAACTCCGAAATTATTAATCGTGGTTATTATAACCGTGTAAAAGCGCAAACAGACAGCGTTAAAACCAGATTGCATTAACCCACTATTTTATAAACCTTTTATTTTTCCCTCACACATTAACGCAGAATAAAGTTGTCGCAGTTAACTACGACAGGTATAGTCGTAGAATGTCAGGAGCATAGCCTGACGATCACGAGGAACAAAAATGAAAAAGCACCTTTTAATTTTGGGCAGCGGTTTTTCTGGTATGTGGGCCGCTATCAGTGCAGCACGTCTGGCGGCGTTACAGAACAGTGATGAGCTGGGCATTACGGTACTCTCACCGGCACCCGAACTGCGTGTGCGTCCGCGTTTTTATGAAGAAAACGTCTCAGGCTTAGTCGCCCCGCTAACGGATTTATTCGCTGAACTGAATATCGGTTATCTTGAGGGTGGCGCAGAACATATTGATACCAAAACAAAAACGGTATTGTGGCGTGACAAACACGGCAAAACAACGGTGACAGACTATGACCGCCTGGTTCTGGCAACCGGCAGCCAGGCAAAGCGCCCCCCTATCGCGGGTCTGGCGGAATTTGCCTTTGATATCGATCAGCTTGAATCAGCACAGGTGCTTGAAAAACACCTTGATGCCCTGAGCATGCAACCGTCTACCCCTGCCCGTAATACCGTGGTGGTCTGTGGCGGCGGTTTTACCGGCATTGAACTGGCGACGGAACTCCCCGCCCGTCTTCGCGCCCGTTTCGGTGAGAATACGGAGACTAAAGTTATCGTAGTTGAGCGCGGTGCAGTCGCAGGTGGCCGTTACAGCGACGCGTTACGGGAGGTGATTACAGACGCAAGCGAGGCGTTGGGCGTTGAATGGCGCCTGAATACCGAGATAGAGGCCATTGATGCCGATGGCGTGACGCTGAAATCGGGCGAACGCATCAGCTCGTCTACCGTTATATGGACAGCGGGCGTGCAGGCGCATCCACTGACACAGCAGATCGACGCAGAGCGCGACGGTCAGGCACGTCTAAGGGTCAATGAAACCTTGCAGGTTCCTGGGATACCGGAGGTGTACGCCACCGGTGATACCGCCCACGCCAGAACGGACGAAGTTGGCAATACGGCGCTCATGACCTGCCAGCACGCTATCCAGCTGGGGAAATTTGCCGGGCACAACGCCGCGGCCAGTCTGCTGAATGTCGAACCTTATCCCTATCGTCAGGTGAATTATGTGACCTGTCTGGATCTGGGCGGCTGGGGGGCCGTGTATACAGAAGGATGGGATCAGCAGGTCAAATCCGTGCGTCAGGAAGCCAAGAAAATCAAAATAGCGATCACTAATGAGCTAATCTATCCCCCGGTTGCCGACCGGGAGATTGCGTTTGCGGCTGCGGACCCGCTGGCGAAGTTTGTTTAGTCAACAGCCAGACCGCCCCTTACGGGGCGGTAAAAGGCTCAGGCTACGGCATCCGCGCTGGCCTGTTGCCGTTTGGCTTGTTGATAGCCGTACAGCAACAGCGAGGTCATCGCGGCAAAGGAGAGAACCGCCGCAGGCAAGGTGACATAGCTCCAGCTGAAGCCGAAGGTAATCATCATTCCGCCGAACCATGCGCCAATGGCGCTGCCCAGGTTAAAGGCAACCTGGCCTCCTGCCGCTCCCAGCAACTCACCGCCTTTTGCATTCTGTAACAACAGGATTTGCAGCGGAGCGGACAACGCAAACAACCCGGCGCAACAAATGAAGCCCATCACCAGCGATGCCGTCATGTTTTCGCCAAACGCGAACAGCAGAATAAGCGACAGCACAATCACCAGATCGGTGGTTGCGGCAATTCGCAGGGGGCTAAAGCGCCCCGACAGCCTGCCGCTGAGCATATTGCCCAGCACCATTCCCAGGCCCATCAGCATCATGATGACCGTCATATACCCGTCGGAAAAACCAGAGACGGTGATCATGAAGGGTTTAACGTAGCTGAACCAGGCAAAAACACCGGCGTTGCCAAACATGGTGGCGGCAAAAATCAGCCAGGGTTCCGGCTTTTTCAGAAAGTGAAATTGCTCCGTCAGGCGGCTTTCTGATTTATCGTAAAGATTTGGAACCCAAAGTATTACCGAGACGATGACCAGCGCGTCGAAAACGGCAATCAGGAAGAAGGTATAACGCCAGTTAAAGGTCTGGCCCAGCCAGGTGCCAAGCGGGACACCAACCAGGTTGGCAACGGTCATCCCGGCAATCATCCCCGCAACCGCAACGGTGACTTTTCCCGGCGGCGCAATTTTCGACAGGATGATAGCGCCAACGCCAAAAATCGCCCCATGCGGGAACCCCGATACCAGACGCCCAATTGCAAGGCCGGTATAGGAGGTTGAAAACGTGAACATGGCGTTCCCAATTACGCACAGCGCGACCAGAAAAAGGAGCGTCGATTTTAACGAGAAGCGGCTGGAACACAGCGCCACCACAGGGGCGCCAATAACGACGCCAAACGCATAGAAAGAGATCATATTTCCGGCGGAAGGGATACTAATCCCCGGATCACGGGCGAGTTCCGTTAACACGCCCATAATGCCAAATTCAGCCATTCCCAGGCCGAACGTCCCCAGTGCTAACGAAAAAATCGTTTTTTTCATACCACAACCACAGGTTAAAAGTGTGCAGCCGACATTATTGAATAAACTTGTATGGTGAACCAGTTCAAATCCGCCAACTGACAGGTTAATCCATTATTTCAGGTAGTTTACACTCAATATGGTATGTCCCCTTTTCCGCGACAGATCAGCCAGAGGATTCAAGTATGGTCAGTAAAAAGAAAGCCAGTGCCGCTGTTGATGTCGTTAAAACTGCCCCGCTCAAAAACAAAGAGTATGAAAAAGAGCTACGCCGGATGCATGTTGAACTGGTCAAGCTGCAGCAGTGGGTGGTCAGTAAAGGACTCAAAGTCTGTATCGTTTTTGAAGGACGTGACGGAGCCGGGAAAGGCGGAACGATTAAAGCGATTACCGAGCGTGTCAGCCCGCGCGTTTTTCGCGTGGTAGCCCTGCCCGCGCCCACCGACAAAGAAAAAAGTCAGCTCTATTTTCAGCGGTATGTACCCCATCTGCCCTCTGCCGGCGAGATCGTGATATTCGATCGCAGCTGGTATAACCGTGCGGGCGTGGAACGGGTCATGGGATTTTGCACGCCCGATCAGGTCGAAAAGTTCCTGGATGGCGCTCCGATTATCGAAAAGGCGATGGTCGACGCAGGCATCATTCTGCTGAAATACTGGCTGGAGGTGACGCCCAAAGAGCAGGAGCGCCGGTTACGCGATCGCATCAATGACGGGCGGAAAACCTGGAAACTGTCTCCGATGGATATCAAATCGTTCAAGCTGTGGGATGAATACACCGTTGCACGCGATGCTATGTTTTCTGCCACCGACACCGCCTGGGCGCCGTGGTTTGTGGCGCGTTCAGAAGATAAAAAAAGGGTGCGCTTAAATGTGATTTCTCACCTGCTGTCGCAGATCCCTTATAAAACGCTGCCGGTTGAAGAGGTTAAATTGCCCCGACGTAAAATCGGCAAGACAAAGCCTGCCGATTATCCGTTCCGCTATATTGCCGAGCGCTTTTAATCCGCGCACGAAGGTTAGGTTAAAAGAAGCGTAAAACGCCGCCGGGACGTACCGGCGGCGCAGGACCTATTTCATTCCTTCTGTACTCTCTTTTTTCGCTTCCATCCGTTCGACATCGCGATACCAGCGAGGATGGTGTTTTTGCGCCCAGCGGCGGCTCACCTTCCCTTCGATCATCCCTTTGATTGACCCCTTCACCCAGAACGCCATATACATGTGGATGAGAATAGCGTGAATCAAAACAATCGCCGACGTCGCGTGGATAAGCAGGCTATAACGAATAACCTGCATCGGGAAATACGGTGCAAAATACGGACGCCAGATGATAACCCCGGTCACCAGCAGCACGAAAATCATGCTCATAATGGTCCAGAACATCATTTTCTGTCCGGCATTGTATTTGCCCACTTTCGCGACTTTATGTTCGTTACCTTTCAGGACTTCAACAATCCCCTTCACCCACGGAATATCCTGCTTATCCGGGATATTGTGATGGACGAAGCGCACAAACATAAACATCAGTACCACAAAGATCAGCACGCCGAAGAACGGATGCAGAATGCGGCCCATCTGCGGCGTACCGAAGGTTTCAGTCAGCCATTGCAGCGTCGGGAAGAAGAACGATATCCCGGAAACGGCGACCAGAAAGAAGCAGATCACCACCGTCCAGTGGCAGGCGCGGTCAATAAATTTGGTGCGCACGATCATCTTCGATTTACTCATGATGATCTTCCTCCTCATCATCCACTTCTTTGTTCGGCCCGATACCAATGTAGTGATAAATCAACCCGGCAAAGGTGGCGATAAACCCGGCTGCGGCAAGCGGTTTCAAGGCCCCTTTCCACAGCGTGATCGCGGTATCGACCGCAGGCTCTTTCGGCAGGTTGTGATACAGCTCTGGCTGGTCATTGTGGTGCAGTACGTACATCACATGTGTCCCGCCCACGCCCTGCGGATTGTAAATCCCCGCGTTCGCATAGCCGCGCGCTTTCAGTTTATCGACGCGTTGCTGCGCCACTTCCAGCATCTCTTTTTTGGTCCCAAAATGAATCGCACCGGTTGGGCATGTTTTAACACATGCTGGTTCCTGCCCAACGCTCACCCGATCAACACAGAGGGTGCATTTGTATACCCGGTTATCCTCTTTACTCAGCCGTGGAACATTGAACGGGCAGCCCGCAATGCAGTAACCGCAGCCGATACAGTTATCCTGCTGAAAATCGACGATCCCGTTGGCATACTGAATAATCGCCCCGGCGGACGGGCACGCTTTCAGACACCCTGGATCTTCGCAGTGCATGCAGCCGTCTTTGCGGATCAACCACTCCAGCTTGCCGTTCTGATCGGTTTCGCTAAAGCGCATCACCGTCCATGACTTCGCGCTGAGATCGGCCGGGTTGTCATAAACGCCCACGCAGTGCCCCACCTCGTCGCGGATGTCATTCCACTCTGAGCAGGCCACCTGGCAGGCTTTGCAGCCCACGCAGGAGGAGACATCAATCAGCTTGGCGACTTCCGCTTTATAGTCCCGCACACGAGGTGCGGGCGTCATTGCGTTGGTTGCGGAGCGTTTAATAATGTCTTGTGTTTCCATTGCCATTTATTCGCTCCTTACGCTTTCTCGATGTTGACCAAAAACGCCTTGTACTCTGGCGTTTGCGAGTTGGAATCGCCGACGTTTGGCGTCAAGGTGTTAGCGATATACCCTTTCTGAGCCACGCCTTCAAAGCCCCAGTGCAGAGGAATCCCTACCGTTTCCACCTGCTGGCCGTGAACGTTCAGAGACTGCAGACGACGCGTAACCACCGCAACGGCACGGATAAAGCCGCGTTTGCTGCTTACCTTCACATGGTCACCGTTTGCGATACCTTTCGCTTTTGCCAGCGTTTCACTGATCTCCACAAACTGCTCTGGCTGCGCGATGGCGTTCAGACGCGCATGCTTGGTCCAGGTGTGGAAATGCTCGGTCAAACGATAGGTTGTCCCCACGTACGGGAATTTGTCTTTCTTGCCCAGACGCAGCGCATCCTCTTCGTACAGACGCACAACGGGGCTTGAAATCACATTCGGGTGCAGCGGATTCGTCCCCAGCGGCGTTTCCATTGGCTCGTAGTGTTCCGGGAACGGGCCTTCAGCCAGTTTATCGAGCGCAAACAGGCGTCCCAGCCCTTCCGGCTGCATAATAAACGGATTGGTTGCACTGCCCGGCGGCGCGGTATTAAAGTCCGGGATATCGTTCCCCGCCCACTTCGACCCGTTCCATTCGATCAGCATCCGTTTCGGATCCCACGGCTTGCCGTTGACATCCGCTGAGGCTCGGTTATAAAGCACGCGACGGTTTAGCGGCCATGCCCATGCCCAGCCAAGCGTATTGCCTAACCCTGACGGGTCAGCGTTATCGCGGTTGGCCATCTGATTGCCCTGTTCCGTCCAGCTCCCGGCGTATATCCAGCAGGACGAAGCGGTCGTTCCGTCATCACGCAGCAGTGCGAAGCTGTTCAGCAACTGACCTTTCTTCGCGACCAGAGTACCGTTCGCATCGTAGAGATCCGCCAGCGCGACACCGTTGTTTTCCTTCGCGACCTCTTCGGATTCAGGATGATCGGGCTGCTTGTAATCCCAGCTCATCTTCAGGAGTGGCTCGGTGCCCTTGCCGCCTTCGCTGCGGTACATCTCGCGCAGGCGATGGTATATCCCGGCAAGAATTTCGCCGTCATTGCGCGCTTCGCCAGGCGCATCCTGGCCTTTCCAGTGCCATTGCAACCAGCGTCCGGAGTTGGCTATCGACCCGTCTTCCTCGGCAAAACAGGTGGACGGCAGACGGAAGACTTCGGTCTGAATAGACGCCGTATCCACGTCGTTCATTTCGCCATGGTTTTGCCAGAAGTTGGAGGTTTCGGTGACCAGCGGATCAATCACCACCATATACTTCAGTTTGCTCAGGCTGCGAACAACCTTGTTTTTATCCGGGAACGACGCAACCGGGTTAAAGCCCTGGCAGATATAGCCTGTGACCTGCCCCTTATCCATCATATTGAAATATTTGATGACGTCGTAAGCCTGGTCCCACTTCGGCAACCACTCAAAGCCCCAGTCGTTCTCTTTTTGCGCCGCATCGCCGTAGAACGATTTCATCAGGCTGACGTAGAACTTAGGATAATTACCCCAGTAGTTCACCTGCTCAGCCAGCGTGGCTTTTGGCGTATTCGCCGCCAGATAAGTCTGCAAATCCGCGTGTTTATCTGAAGGCAGCGTCAGATAGCCTGGCAGGCTGGTCGACAGCAAACCGAGATCGGTTAAACCCTGGATGTTAGAGTGCCCGCGCAGGGCATTCACCCCACCGCCCGCCATACCCATATTACCGAGCAGAAGCTGGATCATCGCCATGGTGCGGATGTTCTGCGCCCCCACGGTGTGCTGCGTCCAGCCCAGCGCATACAGGAAAGTGGTGGTTCGGTCGGCTGCACTGGTCGAGGCCAGCACTTCACAGACCTTCAGGAAGTCCGCTTTCGGCGTACCGCAAATATTCTCCACCACGTCCGGCGTATAGCGGGAAACGTGCTGTTTCAGCAAATTCCACACGCAGCGCGGATCGGTCAGGGTTTCATCGCGTTTCGCATAGCCGTTTTCGTCGAACTGATAGTTCCAGGAGGATTTATCGTACTGCCGTTTATCGGCGTCATAACCACTGAACAAGCCGTCATCGAAAGCAAAATCTTCCCGTACCAGTAAATTGGCGTTGGTGTAATGCTTAACGTACTCATCATTGATTTTGTTGTTTTCAATCAGATACAGCAAAACGCCCGAGAGGAACGTAATGTCCGTACCGGAGCGAATCGGCGCATAGATATCTGCCACCGATGCCGTACGCGTAAAGCGAGGATCGACGACGATAAGTGTCGCGTCGTTATTGTTTTTTGCTTCCATCGCCCAGCGGAACCCAACCGGGTGTGCTTCAGCAGCGTTACCGCCCATCACCACGACGACGTTAGCGTTTTTGATATCAACCCAGTGGTTGGTCATCGCACCGCGACCAAATGTTGGAGCAAGACTTGCTACCGTTGGTCCGTGTCAGACGCGCGCCTGGTTGTCTACCGCCAGCATGCCCAGCGAACGCACAAACTTTTGCGTCAGCATGCCGGTTTCATTACTTGCTGCGGATGCGCAAAGCATGCCGGTGGAAAGCCAGCGGTTAACCGTCACGCCTTTGTCGTTTTTCTCAACGAAGTTGGCGTCACGGTCCGCTTTCATCAGTTTTGCAATACGGGAAAATGCATCATCCCATGAAATTCGCTGCCATTTACTGGAACCTGGCGCACGATATTCAGGGTAACGCAGACGATTTTCGCTGTGGACATAGTCCAGCAGACCGGCCCCTTTCGGACACAGTGCGCCACGGCTCACCGGATGATCCGGATCCCCTTCAATATGGTAAATCGCTTCTTTGGCGTTCTTCGCGCCATCGCCCAGGCTATACATCAATAGCCCGCATCCTACAGAGCAGTACGTGCACGTGTTACGAATCTCTTTGGCGCGCAGCAGCTTAAAGTTGCGCGACTGAGCCAGTGCTATTTTGGGCGCAAATCCCAACGCAGCAGCTGTCGTTCCGGCCATACCGCCTGCACAGATTTTAAAAAACTTTCTGCGGCTGACGTCCATTGTTGTCCTCGTTATTCATTAAGACTTCGCGCCGCAAACTAACAGCAATACCCCTGCGTTTTTTGCGTCAAATCAATGTCGCCATTTTTCGCCCCCTTAATAGTCGTGCGTATCGCTTTTCCGTAATCCAAAGGAGTTAGGCAATGCGCGTAAGGTTCGCGGAAGCGCCTGTAAAAATGCTATAAATTCGCCACCTGGTAAGCATTTCGTTGGATAAATGATGGACAAAAAGAGAGCGACGCTGATTGGTCTTGTCGCCATTGTGCTGTGGAGCACCATGGTCGGGCTGATTCGGGGCGTCAGTGAAGGCCTGGGCCCCGTGGGGGGCGCCGCGATGATCTACACCGTGAGCGGATTATTATGTCTGGTGACGATAGGATTTCCTGACATTAAACGTTTTTCGCCACGCTATCTCATTGCCGGCAGCGTCTTATTTGTAAGCTATGAAATATGTCTGGCGCTCTCTCTGGGCTATGCTTCAACGCGTCATCAGGCCATTGAAGTGGGCATGGTCAATTATCTCTGGCCGAGCCTGACGATTGTGTTTGCGATCCTGTTCAATGGTCAAAAATCTTCCCTATGGATAATACCCGGATTATTGCTCTCGCTTCTCGGTGTTGCGTGGGTATTAGGGGGCGAACGTGGGCTTCATAGTGATGAGATAATCAGCAATATTGTCTCTAATCCGTTAAGTTACGCTCTGGCCTTTGCGGGATCATTTATCTGGGCCGCCTACTGCACGGTAACCAGTAAATACGCCAAAGGGCAAAACGGCATTACACTCTTTGTTCTGCTGACTGCCGTCAGTTTGTGGATGAAATATCTCTTAAGTGAACAGCCCGAAATGGTGTTTAGCGTCCCCGTAGTCATCAAATTGCTGATGTGTGGCGTGGCGTTGGGTTTTGGCTACGCATCCTGGAATATAGGTATCCTGCACGGTAATGTTTCTGTGCTGGCGACGGTCTCTTATTTTACCCCCGTTCTGTCGGCTGCACTGGCGGCGATTCTTCTGAGTGCGCCTCTCTCCTTTGCCTTCTGGCAAGGCGCCACCATGGTCTGCGCAGGGTCTCTCCTGTGCTGGTATGCCACTCGTCGTGAATGAATGCGCTTCGTCGCCGGGAGAAATTATTCCCGGCGATATCACGCAAATATTCAAAGTGTGATCCTGCGTGAATATCTCATTTTATTACGTAGCGTATTTGTTTAATAATTGTTTATATTGCTCGTCAGAAATTTTCCTTTACACTTATATTGACATAAACTGACAACTTAAGTGATTAATCCCCTCCTATTATTCCCGCATGATATAGCACAAACTGCAATAGTGTGTTTCTGGATATTTCTCTTGAAAATGCGCAATAATCGATCAGATAAACCTATAACCTATTGTTTTTAAGTTAGTGACTTGCGTCTAATTTAACCTCTTCCTTCGTCATAATCGATAATTAACGCACTATACTAAAACGCACAAAAACTATTTACACCTGAATGATAAACCTAAGACAATAATGGTATTTGGGCTAATATTTAGCCATTTATTGTGATTTTGGGCAGTTTTATCCGATCCCGATCACACTCTTTGAAATTAAAAGTAATAATTTGAAACTTATTATTGAAACAAGGCTACTAGATTCTTAAAAATAGCATGCCGTTGACGAACAGCCTCGTTTAATAATTGTTTAGAAATGGCAGTGGCATTACCCAAATAAAATTATAAGGATTATTACAATGAATCTTAAATTAGTTGCAGTGGCAGTGACTTCCATGTTGGCGGCAGGTGCGGTAAACGCTGCCGAAGTTTATAACAAAGACGGTAACAAACTGGATCTGTACGGCAAAGTAACTGGCCTGCACTACTTCTCTGACAACAGCGGCGACGACGGCGACAAAACTTACGTTCGTCTGGGCTTCAAAGGCGAAACGCAGATCAACGACCAGATGACCGGTTACGGTCAGTGGGAATACGAATTTAAAGGCAATAACGACGAATCCAACGGCGACAAAGGCAACAAAACGCGTCTGGCTTTCGCGGGTCTGAAATTCAACGAATTTGGTTCATTCGACTACGGTCGTAACTACGGTGTTGCTTACGACATCGGCGCATGGACAGACGTACTGCCAGAATTCGGCGGTGACACCTGGACTCAGACCGACGTCTTCATGACCGGCCGTACCACGGGTGTTGCAACCTACCGTAACCAGGACTTCTTCGGTCTGGTTGATGGTCTGAACTTTGCTGCACAGTACCAGGGTAAAAACGACCGTACCAATGATGACAACTCTTACGGCGCTGATATTACTAAAGCGAACGGCGATGGCTGGGGTCTCTCTTCAACCTACGAAATGAACGGTTTCGCAGCGGGTGCAACCTATGCAAAATCTGACCGTACAGATGCTCAGGTTCGCGCTGCTGCGCTGAACGATCTGAATGCCTCCGGTGACAATGCAGAAGTATGGGCAGCAGGTCTGAAATATGATGCGAACAACATCTATCTGGCTACCACCTACTCAGAAACCCGTAACATGACCGTATTCGCTGATAAGTACATCGCGAATAAAGCACAGAACTTTGAAGTGGTTGCACAGTATCAGTTCGACTTCGGCCTGCGCCCATCCATTGCTTACCTGAAATCAAAAGGTAAAGACATCAATAACTACGGCGACCAGGATCTGGTTGAATACGTCGAAGTGGGCGCGACTTACTACTTCAATAAAAACATGTCTACGTATGTTGATTACAAAATCAACCTGCTTGATGACAACAAATTCACTAAAGATACTACTATTGCGACCGACAACATCGTTGCACTGGGTCTGACTTACCAGTTCTAAGATTGTGACGGTTTAAAAAAGCCAGCCCTCGTGGCTGGCTTTTTTTTCGCAATAATCTGGCGTGATAAGGGAGTACGCCATGCAACGCTATACCGGACGCTGTTTATGTGGGATGAGCCATTTCAGCGTGAATATCGAGAATCTCGACGTCTATGCCTGCCATTGCACGATGTGCCAGAAATGGTCTGGCGGCATCGCGATGTATCTGGAAACCCACGGCGAACCTGATGTCGAAGAGGCTTCCATTGCCCCCTCGCATTTTACTTCGTCAGCACGAGGTAAACGCTGGTTTTGCCCCGGCTGTGGCTGTCCTCTGTGGTTCGAACTCACCCCTTCGGGGCGTTATTTCGTGCCGTGGACCTTGCTGGAATTGGGCGAAGACGATCGACGTCGTCTGGTCCTCGCCGCAGAGATATACACCGAAACACAACCTGCTTTCTGGCGACTGACGGGGCAATATGCCCGCTTTAGCGGCACGGAGATTGAGGCGCTGGATAAAAGCTGTATGTTCACAACGTAATTTCACCGCTTTCCGCCACGCGACGCAGCCAGGATTGCAGCAGCTTGCCGTCCTGGGTCATCTCTGAATCCTGGCGCACGCACAGATAATAATCGCGCCCGTCTTCTATCGGGGCATCAAAGATTTTGACCAGCTCGCCACTTTCCAGCCAGGACGCAATCAGCGGTTCACGCATCAGGGCGCAACCTAGCCCTGCCTGCACGCCTGCCAGCGTCAGCAAACCATCTTCGAACAGCGGGCCACTTTTACGCGCAGGGCGCTTAACCCCCTGCTGCATAAACCATTGCGGCCAGGTGGTTCGCTCTTCGTCGTGCAGCAAAGGTATTTGCAGCAGTTGCTCAGGCGTGTCGATATGCCCATGGAGGCGCAAAAATGCCCGACTGCATACCGGAACCATCTTGCCGGAAATTAACTTTTCGCTCTGATAGCCAGCCCATTGCCCGTTGCCGAAACGGATCGACATGTCCGAAGCATCACTCAGATAGTTACGGTGGTTGGCGTACACCACGTTTATCTCGGTTTGGGGATGATTGCGCATAAAAGCAGGAAGACGTGGAATAAACCACCCCATACCAAACAACGGTATCAGGCTGATCGTGACCTGTCGTGTCTGTGCCTGCGCCACGAGATGCTCCGTTGCCTGACGCAACACATTAAACGCGGCCCGAATCGAGAGGTAATATTCTCGCCCCTGCTGGCTTAAGACCAGCTTCCGCCCCTGCCGCTCCGTCAGCGGCATCTGCAAATACCCTTCCAGCACTTTGAGCTGATGACTCACGGCAGACGGCGAAATGGCCAGCTCACCGGCCGCCTGCGTCACGCTACCCAGCCGGGCTATCGCTTCGAACGCCCGTACGGCCCGCAGAGGAGGATCGTTCGCCAGACGGCTTTCCGCGTAGGCCGGGAGTGCGAATGAATGTTCTGTTTTTTTCATATGTTGATTTCATTGCCACTGTAAGGTGTAAAAGGTATTAATACATTGTTATTTAAATCAGTAAGATAAATCAATCTCTAAAAAACATAAGAAATAATATATGCGTATTTTACAATTTAATTCATTTATTGGATGTTAGCCGCTGAAAGAGCAATTTGTCGGGTAACCACGTTGGACACACTCATACAACAACTGATCAATGGCGTCATGCTGGGCAGCATCTACGCCTTGATCGCGCTGGGCTATACCATGGTGTATGGCATCCTGCGCATTATTAACTTCGCACATGGCGATATTTTGATGGTCGGCGCGCTGACCACGCTGTCGGCTTTACAGATGTTGAACAACACGTTTCCCGGCATGTCGCCGCTGCTGCAATTGGGTTTTGCACTGATTGCCGCCATGGCGGTGTGCGCCCTGCTGGCCATGGCCGTTGAGCGCTTTGCCTACCGTCGTTTGCGCCATGCCCCGCGTCTGGCTCCGCTCATCTCCGGCATCGGGGTCTCCGTTCTGCTGCAAACGCTGGCAATGATTATCTGGTCGCGTAACCCACTCATGTTTCCGCAAATCCTGCCTATGGACCCCATCGCGGTGACGTCCGGCAGTGAGACCCATCCTCCGGCCATTATTACCGTGACGGGCCTTGTCACCGTGGCGCTGGCGTTGATCGTCATGACTGGCCTGTGGCTGCTGGTTGAGTACACCCGTCTTGGGCGCGGCATGCGTGCCGTCGCGGAGAACCCACGCGTCGCCACGCTGATGGGAGTTAATCCCAATGCCATCATCACCCTGACCTTTGCCATTGGCGGCATTTTCGCAGCGCTTGCCGGGGTGATGATGGCCAGTAACTACGGAAATGCCAGCTTCTCAATGGGCTTTTTACCTGGAATCAAGGCCTTTACCGCAGCAGTTCTCGGCGGGATTGGCAATATTCGTGGCGCAATGATTGGCGGTATTTTACTGGGGATGATTGAAGCGCTGGGCGCAGGTTATCTCGGTGAGTTGACCCACGGCGTCTTTGGCAGCAATTACCAGGACGTCTTCGCCTTTATCGTTCTGATTCTGGTGTTAGTTTTCCGTCCAGCGGGTTTGCTGGGCGAACGTGTCGCGCACAGGGCTTAAGGAACATCATGACCACTGCACAACTTCAGGCACCTGCCACCGCGCGTCGTTTCTGGTCGGGCATGACGCTGTTCGTCCTCGCCCTGCTGATTGCCCCCATCGTGGCATCCCAGATTGGCGGAAACTACTGGGTGCGCGTTATCGACTTTGCGTTGCTCTACATCATGCTGGCGCTCGGGCTGAATATCGTCGTGGGCTACACCGGCCTGCTGGATATGGGCTTCATTGCATTTTATGCGGTAGGCGCCTATCTGGCTGCACTGCTTGCCTCTCCGCACCTTCTGGACGTCTTTCCGGTCCTTAACGTCTGGTTTCCTGAGGGATTGCACACGTCATGGCTGGTGATTATTCCGCTCGCCGCCCTGGTCGCCGCCGTCTGCGGTATTTTGCTTGGCGCACCGACACTCAAATTGCGCGGAGATTATCTGGCCATTGTGACGCTCGGCTTCGGGGAGATCATTCGAATACTGATGCGCAATCTGGACCGTCCGATCAATATCACCAACGGCGCGAAAGGCATTACGGGCGTGGATACGCTTAATCTGTTTGGCCTGAAATTCAGCGGAGTGTATCACTGGTTTGGCGTCAAAGTGCCTGCGTTGTGGCTGTGGTATTACCTGCTGATGCTGGTGATTGTGGCAATCATTTTTGTCTGCTTACGCCTGCAACATTCGCGCATTGGCCGGGCATGGCATGCCATCCGCGAAGACGAAGATGTCGCCCGGGCGATGGGGATTAACGTACGAAATTACAAACTGCTGGCCTTCGCGATGGGAGCCTCTTTCGGCGGCGTCGCAGGCGCACTGTTTGGCGCATTCCAGGGATTTGTGTCGCCTGAATCTTTCACCCTGCAGGAGTCGATTGCCGTTCTGGCGATGGTTGTTCTGGGGGGGATGGGGCATATCCCTGGCGTGATACTCGGCGCGGTATTACTAACCGCCCTGCCTGAGGTGTTACGCAGCCAGGCCGCTCCCGTACAGCAAGCGCTGTTTGGTACGGTGGTCATCGATCCTGAAATTCTCCGTCAGCTGTTTTACGGGCTGGCTCTGGTCGGCGTAATGCTGGTGAGACCGGCGGGGATCTGGCCGGTACGTCACAAGGAGACTAAAGAATGAGCCTGTTGACGGTGCGTAATCTGACAAAGCGTTTTGGCGGCCTGACGGCGGTGGATGATGTTTCGCTGTCGATCAATGCGGGTGAAATCTACGGCCTGATTGGGCCCAACGGCGCGGGTAAGACGACCTGTTTTAATCTGATCACCGGCTTATATCCTGCCGATCGCGGTGAATTTGCGATTGCGGATAAACCCTATTACCCCAAACACATTGAAAAAGTCACAGAGGCAGGCATCGCCCGAACCTTCCAGAACGTCCGGCTGTTTAATGAGATGTCCGTTCTGGAAAATGTGATGGTGGGTCACCATGTGCGTACGCGCAACGGACTGTGGGCGGCGCTGACACGCCATCAACGTGCACGTGCAGAAGAGAAGCACACCCTGGAATACGCCTGGCACTTACTGGACTATACCGGCATCGCCAAATTTGCCCATTACCGGGCTCGCGACCTGGCCTACGGGCATCAGCGTCGGCTTGAAATTGCCCGCGCACTGGCGACAGATCCGCTGCTTCTCGCCCTTGATGAACCCGCAGCCGGGATGAACGCTGCCGAAAAAAATGCGTTAGGAAACCTGCTCATCCGTATTCGCGATGATGGAAAAACCCTGCTGATGATTGAACACGATGTGAAACTGGTCATGGGTATTTGCGATCGCCTGACCGTACTGGACTACGGCAAAACGCTTGCTGCGGGTACGCCAGAGACCGTACGTCAGGACCCCGCGGTGATCGCCGCGTGGCTGGGAGGGAACGCCCATGTCTGAACTGCTGCGTGTTGAGCGCCTGGACGTCCATTACGGCGGTATCCAGGCCGTACGTGATATCTCCTTTTCCTTGCAGGAAGGCGAACAGGCTACGCTGATTGGGGCCAACGGAGCCGGTAAAAGCTCGACGGTGCGTGCCATCACCGGGCTGGAAAACTTCAGCGGCAATATTGTTTATAACGGACATTCGGTGCGACAACGCAAGGCCGAAGCGCTGCTGCGTGAGGGTCTGGTGATGGTGCCCGAAGGACGGGGGATTTTTGCGCGCATGACGGTGCTTGAAAATCTCCAGATGGGTGCCTGGCTCAGGCGTGACAGTGTCACGATAAAGCGCGAAATGGAGGCCATCTTTGCCCGCTTCCCGCGCCTCGCGGAACGGCAGAACCAGCTAGCCGGATTGCTCTCGGGAGGTGAACAGCAACTTCTGGCGTTAAACCGCGCGCTACTCAGCCAGCCTCGCCTGTTAATTCTGGATGAGCCATCGATGGGGCTTGCGCCCAAAATGGTCGAAACCATTTTTGAGGTGATCGCTCAGCTTCGCGAACGCGGCGTTGCGCTCCTGCTGATCGAACAAAATGCCCGACTGGCACTGGAGGTCACCGACAGAGCCTGGGTCATGGACAGCGGCAGTCTGGTTCACCACGGCGAATCGAAAGCCATGTTAGCCGACGATCGCATTGCAGAAATTTATTTGGGCGATATGCCCCTTTAACACCCACCAACATCAGGGAAAACCATGAAATCCATTAAAATCAGTGCGCTCAGCGCCGCCATTATACTCAGCGGTTTCGCCTCCACAGCCGCTATGGCTGCCGACAGTGAAACGGTGATTATTGGTCTTGCGGGCCCGTTGACCGGCCCTTCGGCGCGTATCGGTAAGGATCTGGAAAACGGTGCGCAGCTGGCCATCGATGATATCAACCAGCAGCACCCAACCATCGGCGGCAAAGCCGTGACTTTCAAACTGCAATCTGAAGACGATCAATCCGATCCGCGCACCGCCGTCGCTGTTGCTCAGCGCCTGGTCGACAGTGGCGTGGCGGGTGTCGTCGGTCACTGGAATACCGGGACCAGCATCCCCGCTGCGCGTGTCTATCACGACGCCGGTATCGCACAGGTTGCTCCGGTTGCCACCGGTCATGCCTATACCCGACAGGGGTTTGATACCAGCTTTCGCATCATGGGTCACGATGATGACGGCGGAGCTTTTGCCGGTGAATACGCGGTCAACACCCTGAAAGCCAAACGCATCGCCGTCATTGATGACCGCACCGCGTTCGGTCAGGGTCTGGCCGATGAATTTATCAAATCACTGGAAGCACAAGGCGTGAAGATTGTTGACCGCCAGTATGTTGATGACAAAACGGTTGATTTCAGTGCGGTACTCACCGCCATTCGCAGCAAGAATGCCGATCTGATCTTCTTCGGGGGCGTGGACAGCCAGGCGGCGCCGCTGGCCCGTCGTATCAAACAGCTGGATATGAAAGCAACGCTGATGGGCGCAGGCGGTTTTGTTAGCCAGACCTTCCTGAAACTGGCACAGAAAGAAGGCAATGGCGTTGTCGCGCTTGAGCCGGGTCTGCCGGTCGATCAGATGCCTGGCGGGAAAACCTTTGAAAAGGCATACCAGTCTCGTTATCACACGCACATCGAACTGCATGCGCCCTTCGCGTATGACGCCACGCGCGTGCTGGTGGCGGCAATGGAAAAAGCCGACTCGGTCGATCCTTCTGAATACCTGCCTGCACTGCGTGCCATCAGCTATTCCGGCGTTACCGGGCAGATTGCCTTTGATAAAGAAGGCAATCTGAAATCCCCGACCTTTACCGTCTACAAAGTGGTTGACGGTCAATGGCAGCCACAGACCGTATTGGGTGGCGTAAGAACGTACTAACGTGGTGAGGCAATGTGATGAGTGATAATAACGAGCTGGGTATTCTTGCCCGCCGCAAAATCGAAGCAGAAATTATTAAACCGATCTATGACATTCTGGTGCGCGAGATCGGCAAAACGCGCGCGCAGGCGGTGATTGGCGAAGCGATTGAACATGCCGCCATCGATGCAGGAAAAGAGTTCGCCCGTCAGGAGCCGAATGGCGCAAACGTGAAGAGTTTTATCGCCCTGCAGTATCTTTGGGAAAAAGACAACGCGCTGGACGTGAAGGTGATTGACGCTGACGATCGTCAGTACAACTACGACGTGACTCGCTGCCGTTATGCAGAGATGTACCACGAGATGGGGCTGGGCGAGATCGGCCATTTGCTCTCCTGCGCCCGTGACGAGAAATTTATTGTCGGCTATGCACCCGACGTGGAACTGACGCGCACCACGACCATCATGCAAGGTGGCAGGTGTTGTGATTTCCGTTATCACGTTAAAAAGGACAACCCATGATCGCCGTGGACGCCCCTCGCCTGTGGTCAACGCTTTCGATGATGGCGCAAATTGGCGGTACGCCCGCGGGCGGCGTGACGCGCCTGGCACTGAGCGATGAAGACCGCATCGCGCGTGATCTCCTGCGCGACTGGGCGCTGGAAGCGGATTTCACCTGCGTGGTCGACAGCATGGGGAATATGTTTATTCGTCGTGCGGGCAAACGCCCTGACCTGTCGCCCGTTATGACCGGTTCCCATGTCGATTCGCAGCCGCTGGGCGGTAATTACGATGGGATTTACGGCGTTCTGGCGGGTCTGGAAGTGCTGCGCACGCTGAACGATCGTCAGATTGAAACCGAGCGCGATATTGTGCTGGTGAACTGGACTAACGAAGAAGGGGCGCGTTTCGCACCGGCGATGCTGGCCTCGGGCGTCTGGGCCGGAAAGCTCAGTCAGGAGTTTGCCTACGCACGGGCAGATCATGCCGGGATCACCGTCGGTGAAGCCCTTGCGGCGATAGGCTATCGGGGCGATCTCCCCGCCAAAGCTTTCCCGGTTCATGCCTGCTATGAATTGCACATCGAGCAAGGTCCCATTCTGGAAGATGAAGCGATCGATATCGGACTGGTTCGTGCCGCGATGGGCCAGCGCTGGTTTACACTGAGCCTGGAAGGCTTTGCTGCGCATGCTGGAACAACGCCGATGCACAGCCGACGTGACGCTGTCACGGCGTTTGCCGAGCTGGCGCTGGCGGTCGAATCCATCGGTTACCAGCATCAACCGGACGGTCGCGCGACCATTGGCATGGCACAGATCACACCCAATTCCCGCAATGTCGTGCCTTCGCGCGTGGTGTGTAGCGTGGAGTTTCGCCATCCGCAAACCGAGGCGCTGGACGCCATGGAAACCGCGCTGCATCAGGCGGCTGCCAAGCTGACTGAACGTGGGGTGACGGCAAACGTGGAGCGGATCTTCGATTATGCGCCCATTGCGTTTGACGAGATATGTCTGGCGAGAAGTCAGAAAGCGGCGAACGCGCTGGGGTATTCAGCCAAATCCATGGTCTCCGGTGCCGGGCACGATACCTGCTATATCAGCAACATTGCGCCCGCCAGTATGATTTTCATTCCGTGTGAAAAAGGCATCAGCCATAACGAAGCGGAAAATATTTTGCCGTCATGGTCAGAGAAAGGGGCGAACGTCTTACTGCATAGCGTATTGGCAGCGGCGCAGGAAAGCTAAACGCTCTTTCCCCCAATACGCCCGGCCTCCCTGCGAGGCCGGGCGTTTGTTATGACTGATTGACCTTCGCCAGGCTAAACCACATCCCCACGGCCAGCAGCAAAAGCATGATGCCCGCACTGCTCAGGGCCACGCTGTGCGACGTGATGAACGCGGATCTGGCGGCCTCAATCACCGCACGACCAAGCGTCGGAGAGAGAGTCTGCGCGACATTCACTGCCTCACCGATCGAGGACGACGCTTTATCCACCAGCGCCTGCGGCAATCCGCCGGGCAAGGTGATGGACGCGGTGAAGCTACGTGTCAGCATCAGGCCAAAGATGGCGATCCCTAACCCTGCCCCTAATTCATAAGACATGGTTTCGATGGCCCCTGCCGCCGCAGCTTTCTCTTTTGGCGCCGCCGCCATAATGGCGGAGGTTGATGCTAGCAGGGCACTGGCCGCGCTGAAGCCCAGCAATACCATCAGGCTCCATGCCTGCCACTGCTGTGTGCTGAAGTCCAGCAGGGATAGCCCAAAGAAGCTGACCGCGCTCAATCCCATGCCGCCCGCCGCAACCAGCCGCAATCCCAGCCTTCCCACCAGAATCCCGGCGATCGGGCCACTAAAGCCACTGGCCACCATCACCGGCAGCATAAATGTCCCGGCTTCAAACGGGGTAAAGCCATGGACAAACTGCAGCTCCTGGGCCATAAGCAGTTCAAAACCTACCAGCGCAATCATCGCCGTCATCGCCATCACTACGCCGCTTAAAATAATGCGATGAGTGAAGAGACGCATGTCAATCATCGGCGTGCGTGCGCGGAGCTGGATCCGGACAAAAATAAACAACATCACGGCACCGGTCAGCAACGTTGTCGCCACCTGCCAGGGCGGAAGCACGCCCTTCAACGCCGTTTTGGCGCTGAACACCAGCAGCAGAATCGCGACGATCAGCATCAGCGCATGGCTGATATTGATAGGCTGCTCGGGGCGTCCTTGCTGTGCAGGAACCAGACGAGCCGCAAGCGCGACGACCACTATCACGATCGGTACGTTGATCAAGAAGACAGAGCCCCAGTAGAAGTGCTCCAGCAACAAGCCCCCGACCAATGGACCAAACGCGGCACCGCCGGACCCCACTGCCGCCCAAACACCCAGCGCAATATTGCGATGACGAGGCTCAATAAACAGCGTACGGATCCCGGCAAGGGTGGCTGGAATGATCATAGCCGCCCCAATCGCTAACGTCGCCCGGGCCGTAATGAGCCAGCCCGCGCTGGGGGCAAATGCCGCCGCCAGGGATGAAAGACCAAAGAGTACACTGCCGAGAATCAATAACTTTTTAAAGCCAATACGATCACCCACCGCGCCCATGGGCAGCACCATACCGGCCATCACCAGCGAATAAATATCAATAATCCACAGCAATTCATTACCGCTGGCACCCAACGTCATGCTTAACGTCGGAGCGGCAACGTGCAGTACCGTTGCGTCAATCGCCACCGGGATATAGACCAGCACGATAATGACTAACGCTAACCACTGACGAAACATAAATTTCCTTTTCACTCGAAACCTGGACACATGTCCAGAATGCGATCCTACGTATTGTTGAACACATGTCCAGCTTTTTGTTACACTCGTTTCATTGCCATTGAGAGTGAAAAAAATGACCTATTTAAGCAAGGATGAACGAAGAGAGGCAATTCTCCATGCCGCCATGCGCGTTGCCCTCAATGAAGGCTTTACCGGTATGACGGTCAGACGCATCGCTGCCGAAGCGGGTGTCGCTGCGGGACAGGTTCACCATCACTTTGCCAGCATCGGAGAACTCAAGTCGCAGTCCTTTATTCATCTCATTCGCGCTCTTCTGGATGCAGAAGTAGTGCCAGACACAGCAAGCTGGCACGAACGTCTGCGCGGGATGTTAGGCAGCGATGAAGGGGGATTCGAACCTTACATTCGTCTATGGCGTGAGGCGCAATTTCTTGCCACCCGTGACCCGGAAATTAAAGGCGCTTATGTACTGACCATGGAAATGTGGCATCAGGAAACGGTCAGCATTATTCGCCATGGCGCTGAAGAGAAAGCATTTATTTTAAATGACACACCTGAAAATGTGGCCTGGCGTTTAATTGGCCTTGTTTGCGGCCTTGATGGAATTTATGTCCTGGACATGCCCGAAATGGATGATGACGCTTTTAATAATCATCTGGATAAACAGATCTTGCTCGAATTGAGTTAATACTTCTTTGTGAGTAATACCGTTCGTTAAATTTACAATTAGTAACACTTAATGCGAACCCTCTTCTCCCTTCTAAACACAGGGGTTCGTATTTTTATCTATTCTTCAGACGTATCCCAAAAACTCCTAAAACTTCATAAAGGCACACCAGCAGACAACCGTCTGTTTTAACTTCCTTTTTCTGTTAGATACGGGTAAGTAAGAGGGTGATATGTCACAACAAAGTGAGAAAAATAATCATTATCTTTTAAATAACTGGAAACCCGAAAATCCCTCCTTTTGGGAAAATAAAGGTAAGCACATTGCCCGACGTAATTTATGGATCTCTGTTGCCTGTCTGCTGCTGGCCTTTTGCGTCTGGATGTTATTTAGTGCTGTTGCGGTCAATCTCAATAAAGTCGGATTTAATTTCACCACTGACCAACTCTTTATGTTAACGGCGCTGCCTTCTCTCTCCGGGGCAATATTACGCGTGCCCTACTCCTTTATGGTCCCGATATTTGGCGGACGAAAATGGACGGTATTAAGTACCGTCATCCTCATTATTCCCTGCATCTGGCTGGGCATTGCCGTACAAAACAGCGCCACACCTTACTGGGTCTTTATCACCATCGCCCTGCTGTGTGGGTTTGCCGGTGCGAACTTTGCTTCCAGTATGGGCAACATCAGTTTCTTCTTCCCTAAAGCGAAGCAAGGAAGCGCCCTCGGCATTAATGGCGGTCTGGGTAATCTGGGCGTGAGCGTGATGCAAATGGTCGCCCCGGCGGTTATTTTTCTGCCGATGTTTACCTTCCTTGGCGTACACGGGGTGACGCAGGAAGACGGGTCGACGCTCTCCCTTGCCAATGCCGCGTGGATTTGGGCACCGCTCCTGCTTATCGCCACGCTGGCTGCCTTTTTTGGCATGAATGACATTGCCAGTTCGAAGGCCTCGATTGCCAGCCAACTGCCCGTGCTGAAACAACCCCATCTGTGGTTACTGAGCTTATTGTACCTGGCGACCTTCGGATCCTTTATCGGCTTTTCGGCGGGTTTTGCCATGCTCTCTAAAACCCAGTTTCCTGATGTTAACATTCTTCATCTGGCGTTCTTTGGCCCCTTAATTGGCGCCCTGGCGCGCTCGGCCGGGGGTGTGGTGTCCGATAAACTTGGCGGCGTGCGCGTAACGCTGGTCAATTTCATCTTTATGGCCCTCTTCAGCGCGCTGATCTTCCTGACATTACCCGGTTCAGGTTCGGGTAATTTTACCGCCTTCTATCTGGTCTTTATGGGGCTATTCCTGACTGCCGGGTTAGGCAGCGGATCAACCTTCCAGATGATCGCCGTCATCTTCCGCCAAATCACGATCTACAAAGTCAAACTCCACGGCGGTACGGAGGAACAGGCACAAAAAGAGGCCGTGACGGACACGGCGGCGGCGCTGGGGTTCATCTCGGCTATTGGCGCCGTCGGCGGCTTCTTCATACCCAAAGCCTTCGGGACCTCTCTTGCGATGACCGGCTCACCGGTGGGTGCAATGAAAGTCTTTCTGGTGTTTTACATCGTCTGTGTTCTGGTGACGTGGCTGGTGTATGGCCGTCGCCAGAAACACGTTAAATCATAACAATTCTATTCGACACGTTGTGAACAGTGTAACCACGGGGCGGGAGTCGTTCCGTCAGGAGAAACATCATGAGTAAACTGTTGGATCGCTTTCGTTATTTTAAACAAAAAGGCGACACCTTTGCCGACGGTCACGGGCAGGTGATGCACACCAATCGCGACTGGGAAGACAGTTATCGCCAGCGCTGGCAGTTCGACAAAATCGTACGATCCACTCACGGTGTTAACTGCACCGGCTCCTGTAGCTGGAAAATATACGTGAAGAATGGGCTGGTGACGTGGGAAACGCAGCAGACCGATTATCCTCGTACCCGCCCCGACCTGCCCAATCACGAGCCGCGCGGATGCCCACGCGGCGCGAGCTACTCCTGGTATCTCTACAGCGCCAATCGTCTGAAATATCCTCTGGTTCGCCGCAAACTGATCGAATTCTGGCGCGAGGCGCTGGGCCAGCACAGCGATCCGGTGCTGGCATGGAATGCCATCATGAGCGATCCGCAAAAATGCAAAAGTTATAAACAGGCGCGCGGGCACGGGGGATTTGTTCGTTCAAACTGGAAAGAGCTGAATCAGCTGATTGCCGCGGCTAACGTCTGGACGATAAAACAGTACGGTCCCGACCGCGTCGCTGGCTTCTCGCCGATTCCCGCCATGTCGATGGTCTCCTACGCGGCAGGCACGCGCTATTTGTCGTTGCTTGGCGGAACCTGCCTGAGCTTTTACGACTGGTATTGCGATCTTCCGCCCGCCTCGCCCATGACCTGGGGGGAACAGACCGACGTCCCTGAATCTGCCGACTGGTACAACTCCAGCTATATCATCGCCTGGGGCTCTAACGTGCCGCAAACGCGCACGCCCGATGCGCACTTCTTCACAGAAGTTCGCTATAAAGGCACCAAAACCATTGCCATCACGCCAGATTTCTCGGAGGTCGCCAAGCTGAGCGATCAGTGGCTCGCGCCCAAACAGGGGACGGATAGCGCATTAGCTATGGCAATGGGACATGTGATCCTGAAAGAGTTTCATCTGGATAATCCGAGCGAGTACTTCCTCAACTATTGTCGCCGCTACACCGACATGCCTATGCTGGTGATGCTGGACGAGCGACCAGACGGTAGCCTGGTTCCCGGTCGAATGTTGCGTGCATCCGATCTCGCAGACGGCTTGAACGAAGCTAATAACCCGGAATGGAAGACGATTGCCTTTGATATTGCAGGCTCGCTGGTGGCACCGAATGGCTCTGTCGGATTCCGCTGGGGCGAAAAAGGAAAATGGAATCTCGAAGCGCAGGCTGCCGGCCAGGAGACGGAGCTGACGCTCTCCCTGCTCATTACCCATGACCAGATCGCCAGCGTGGCGTTCCCCTACTTCGGCGGCAATGAAAATCCGCATTTCCGTAGCGTGAAGCAGGATCCGATTCTTATCCGTAAAGTGCCGTCTAAAACGCTGACGCTGGCGGATGGCAGCCAAAAACAGGTCGCCAGCGTTTACGATCTGATCCTGGCAAACTATGGGCTGGATCGCGGCCTGGACGACGAACATGCGGTCAAGGATTACGCGGAGGTGAAAGCCTACTCCCCGGCCTGGGGCGAGCACATTACCGGCGTCCCGCGCCGTCATATCGAACAAATCGCCCGTGAATTTGCCGATACGGCGCATAAGACCCATGGTCGGTCGATGATCATTCTGGGTGCCGGGGTGAACCACTGGTATCACATGGACATGAACTACCGCGGGATGATCAATATGCTGGTCTTCTGCGGCTGTGTGGGCAAAAGCGGCGGCGGCTGGTCACACTACGTCGGACAGGAAAAACTGCGCCCGCAAACCGGCTGGCTGCCGCTGGCCTTTGCCCTGGACTGGAACCGTCCGCCGCGCCAGATGAACAGCACATCCTATTTTTACAACCATGCCTGCCAGTGGCGATACGAAAAACTTACCGCTCAGGAGCTTCTCTCTCCGCTGGCGGACAGCACCAAATTCACCGGACATTTGATCGACTTTAACGTCCGCGCAGAACGTATGGGCTGGCTACCCTCGGCGCCACAGCTTGATCTGAACCCATTGCACATCAAAGCACGTGCGGACGCAGCGGGCATGACCCCGCAGGACTATACGGTTCAGGCTTTAAAATCGGGCGATCTTCGCTTTGCCTGCGAGCAGCCCGACAACGGTAAAAATCATCCCCGCAATCTCTTTGTCTGGCGCTCCAACCTGCTGGGTTCGTCAGGTAAAGGGCATGAATACATGCTGAAATATCTGCTCGGTACGGAGAGCGGCATTCAGGGGGACGATCTCGGTTCCACCGACGATGTGAAACCTGAAGAGGTCGAGTGGCAAACGGCGGCCATCGAAGGCAAGCTCGATCTGCTGGTGACGCTCGATTTCCGCATGTCCAGCACCTGCCTCTTCTCCGATATCGTTCTGCCGACCGCCACCTGGTATGAAAAAGACGATATGAATACCTCGGATATGCATCCGTTTATTCATCCCCTTTCCGCTGCGGTGGATCCCGCCTGGGAATCGCGCAGCGACTGGGAGATCTACAAAGGTATCGCCAAAGTCTTCTCCGAGGTGTGCGTCGGGCATCTTGGCAGCGAAACGGATGTGGTTTTGCAACCGTTGCAGCATGACTCTCCCGCCGAGCTTTCCCAGCCGTTTGATATCCAGGACTGGCGTAAAGGTGAATGCGATCTGATCCCCGGAAAAACGGCGCCCAATATTGCCGTGGTTGAACGGAACTATCCGGAAACCTATGAGCGCTTTACCGCGCTGGGGCCACTGCTCGACAAGCTTGGCAACGGTGGCAAAGGTATCTCCTGGAACACACAGGACGAGATCGATTTTCTCGGCAAACTCAACTACGTAAAACTGGATGGCCCGGCGAAAGGCCGTCCGCGGATTGAAACGGCCATTGACGCCTCCGAAGTGATACTGGCGCTGGCCCCGGAAACCAACGGCCAGGTCGCCGTAAAAGCCTGGGAAGCGTTGAGCGAGTTCACCGGTCGCGAGCACAGTCATCTGGCGTTGAATAAAGAAGATGAAAAGATTCGCTTCCGCGATATCCAGGCCCAGCCGCGCAAAATCATCTCCAGCCCGACCTGGTCCGGCATCGAAAGCGAGCATGTTTCTTACAATGCGGGTTATACCAACGTCCATGAATTGATTCCGTGGCGTACGCTTTCTGGCCGTCAGCAGCTTTACCAGGATCATCTCTGGATGCGTGCCTTCGGTGAAAGCCTGGTCGCCTATCGTCCGCCCATCGACACCCGCAGCGTAACGCATATGCGCGACATACCGCCGAATGGCTTCCCGGAAAAAGTACTGAACTTCCTGACGCCACACCAGAAATGGGGGATTCACTCTACGTACAGTGAAAACCTGCTCATGCAGACTTTGTCACGCGGGGGCCCCATCGTCTGGATCAGCGAAACCGATGCAAAAGAGCTGGACATTGAGGATAACGACTGGATAGAAGCGTTTAATGCCAACGGCGCCCTTACCGCCCGTGCGGTGGTCAGCCAGCGCGTCCCTCCGGGCATGACCATGATGTATCACGCACAGGAGCGCATTCTGAATATTCCAGGCTCTGAAGTCACCGGGCGTCGTGGCGGTATTCACAACTCGGTCACCCGCGCCTGTCCTAAACCGACCCACATGATCGGCGGCTATGCGCAACTGGCCTACGGCTTTAACTACTACGGCACCGTCGGCTCTAACCGCGACGAATTCATCATGATCCGCAAGATGAAAAACATCAACTGGCTGGATGGCGAAGGTCGGGATCAGGTACAGGAGGCGAAAAAATGAAAATACGCTCACAGGTAGGCATGGTTCTGAATCTCGATAAATGCATCGGCTGTCACACCTGCTCGGTGACGTGTAAAAACGTCTGGACCGGGCGCGAAGGGATGGAATATGCCTGGTTTAATAACGTAGAAACCAAACCGGGTATCGGTTATCCCAAAAACTGGGAAGATCAGGACGAGTGGCAAGGCGGCTGGATCAGGGGCATACACGGCAAGCTCACCCCGCGTCTTGGCGGCAAGCTCGGCGTGATGTCGAAAATTTTCGCCAACCCCGTTCTGCCACAAATTGACGATTACTATGAACCCTTCACCTTTGATTATCAGGATCTGCACCGCGCGCCGGACGGCGATCATCTCCCTACCGCCCGTCCTCGCTCGCTGATCGACGGTAAACGGATGGACAAAATTGTCTGGGGGCCAAACTGGGAAGAACTGCTGGGCGGTGAGTTCGAAAAACGCGCCCGCGACCGAAACTTCCAGAAGATCCAGAAAGAGATGTACGGTCAGTTTGAAAATACCTTCATGATGTATCTTCCGCGTCTGTGCGAGCACTGTCTTAACCCGAGCTGCGTGGCAACCTGCCCGAGCGGCGCGATTTACAAGCGTGAAGAGGACGGCATTGTCCTGATCGACCAGGACAAGTGTCGCGGCTGGCGTCTGTGCATCAGCGGCTGTCCGTACAAAAAAATCTACTTCAACTGGAAAAGCGGCAAATCAGAAAAATGCATTTTCTGCTATCCGCGCATTGAGTCCGGCCAGCCGACGGTCTGCTCCGAAACCTGCGTCGGTCGCATCCGCTATCTGGGCGTATTGCTTTATGACGCGGACCGCATCGAAGAAGCCGCCAGCACCGAGCATGAAACCGACCTCTACGAACGCCAGTGTGATGTCTTCCTCAATCCCAACGATCCGGCGGTGATTGAAGAAGCGTTGAAACAGGGTATTCCGCAAAACGTCATCGACGCGGCGCAACGTTCGCCGGTCTACAAAATGGCGATGGACTGGAAGCTCGCCCTGCCGCTGCACCCTGAGTACCGCACCCTGCCGATGGTCTGGTACATACCGCCGCTGTCACCCATTCAGTCCTACGCGGACGCGGGCGGTCTGCCGCAAAGCGAAGGAGTATTGCCTGCCGTGGAAAGCCTGCGCATTCCTGTGCAATATCTGGCAAACATGCTCAGTGCGGGCGATCCCGGCCCGGTCCTGCGCGCCCTGAAACGCATGATGGCGATGCGCCACTACAAACGCTCTCAAACCGTCGAAGGCGTCACCGATACCCGGGCCATCGAAGAAGTAGGTCTGACCGAAGCGCAGGTTGAAGAGATGTACCGTTATCTGGCTATCGCGAACTACGAAGATCGTTTCGTGATCCCGACCAGCCACCGTGAAATGGCACGCGATGCCTTCCCGGAGAAAAACGGCTGCGGCTTCACCTTTGGCGACGGGTGCCACGGTTCCGATACCAAATTCAACCTCTTTAACAGCAGCCGTATCGACGCGATCAACATTACCGAGGTGCGCGAACACGGGGAGGGAGAATAATGCGGATCCTGAAAATCATCGCGCTACTGATTGAGTATCCCGAAGAGACGCTGTGGGAAAGCCGCGAGGAGGCGCTCGCGCTGGTGGAGCAGGACGTCCCTATGTTGCTGCCGTTTGCGCAGCAGCATCTGAGCGCCCCGCTGCTGGATAAGCAGGCTGAATGGTGCGAGGTGTTTGAGCGCGGTCGCGCTACATCGCTGTTGTTGTTCGAGCATGTTCATGCGGAATCGCGCGATCGTGGTCAGGCGATGGTCGATCTTATGGGACAGTATGAGAAGGCAGGCCTGGCGCTGGACTGCCGCGAGCTCCCTGATTATCTGCCGCTCTATCTGGAATACCTCAGTATCGTAACCGATGACGAAGCACGTGAAGGACTGCAAAATGTCGCGCCGATTCTGGCGCTGATTGGCGGACGACTGAAAGCGCGGGAGGTGGCGCACTACCAGCTGTTTGACGCCCTGCTGAAAATGGCAGGTACGCCGCTCTCCAGCGAAAGCGTGGCGAAGCAGGTATCCGGTGAAAAACGGGACGATACCCGACAGGCGTTAGATGCGGTCTGGGAAGAGGAACAGGTCAAGTTTATCGAAGACAACGCCACATCGTGCGACAGCTCGCCGATGCAGCACTATCAACGACGCTTTAGCCAGGACGTCGCACCGCAATATGTGGACGTCAGCGCCGGAGGCCCAAAATGACACACTACCTGAACGTGTTTTTCTATGACATTTATCCGTATATCTGCGCCACCGTTTTCTTCCTCGGCAGCTGGTTGCGCTATGACTACGGACAGTACACCTGGCGCGCCTCCTCGAGCCAGATGCTCAGCAAGCGCGGGATGAACTGGGCGTCCAACCTGTTTCATATTGGTATACTGGGGATATTCTTCGGGCATTTGTTCGGCATGTTAACCCCGCACTGGATGTACGCCTGGTTTCTGCCCATCGCCGTCAAACAGCAGTTGGCCATGATTGCGGGTGGGCTTTGCGGTGTGCTCACGCTGATCGGCGGGTCAATGCTGCTGATCCGCCGTCTCTTCAACCAGCGCGTTCGCGCCACCTCCACCACGCCGGATATCATCATCATGAGCATCCTGCTCATCCAGTGTATTCTGGGCCTGAGCACCATACCCTTTTCAGCGCGTTATCCGGACGGCACTGAAATGATGAAGTTGGTGGGTTGGGCACAGGGGATCGTCACTTTCCGCGGCGGTTCATCGGAAATGCTCAGCGGCGTTGATTTTATCTTCCGTGTCCACCTGGTGCTGGGGATGACCATCTTCCTGATCTTCCCGTTTACCCGCCTGGTCCACGTGTGGAGCGCGCCGTTTGAGTATTTCACCCGTCGTTATCAGCTGGTGCGTTCGCGCCGCTGATCGGCATTTTTCTCCCTCTTCCTGAGGGAGAGTGCCGGCGTGAGAGCATCAGCCCGCACAGGTCTGTTTTGCCGGGTGGCGGCTCCGTCTTACCCGGCAAACCACGCCAGCCGTTCCGGGGCTAGTGCGTTCACGCCGCGGATTAACTTTTTTTCTCCCTCTCCCTGTGGGAGAGGGCCGGGGTGAGGGCATCAGCCCGCACAGGTCTGTTTTGCCGGGTGGCGGCTCCGTCTTACCCGGCAAACCACGCCAGCCGTTCCGGGGCTAGTGCGCTCACGCCGCGGATTAACTTTTTTTCTCCCTCTCCCTGTGGGAGAGGGCCGGGGTGAGGGCATCAGCCCCCACAGGTCTGTTTTGCCGGGTGACGGCTCCGTCTTACCCGGCAAACCACGTCAGCCGTTCCGGGGCTATTTGCCCGCCTGAGGATGGGTATCAAATCCCGCCATCACCGCCGTGAGTTCGGCAAGTGTAAAGCCGTGTTTCGGATCGTCAACGCCCAGGCCAAATCTCTCCTGCATCAGCTGATAAAGCGCCTCTGCATCCGGCAAATGGGTCTGCTCTTCAACATGGCCCTTTTTCCAGTGGGTGAAGTTTAGGTTGGTCAGCGTGAGTTTGCCGCCGTCCGGCAGGTGGCGACACATCAGCAGATGATGCCGGAAATGCGATTGCGGCCAGTGTGCCGACCAGAAGTTGCCCATCACATAATCGGTGAAGTACTGCGTGGTTAAATCGAAGTGATACATCGACTGCCAGTGTTCGTGGTGCTGGAACTGAAGCACCCAGTCGTTACCTTCATTCATCAGACGATATAATCCGTGCGGCGTAGCCTGTTCTTCCCCGGCGATTAATCGGATCGGAGCCGTCAGCGTCTGCCCGCCAAAACCGACGTCGGCAATCCAGCGCTCGCCGTTAAGTTCCACCAGCAAAAGACGGTGCGTTCGCGGCGGCATCTGGGGTGGATTAGCCAGAATAACCCGCCCCAGAACGCTGCGTACCTGAAAACCAGTCTCACGCAGCGCGCGTTCGAAAAGGCCGTTTTGTTCAAAGCAGTAACCGCCGCGTCGTGCAGAAACCAGCTTGTCCGCCACGCTCTGGTCATCGAGCTGGATTTCACGGGGTAACACAACATCGATGTTCTCAAACGGAATCGAACAGTTGTGGTGCAGATGCAAAGCTCGCAGCGTGTCGATATCAACAGACGCAGATTGTTGCCAGCCGATACGTTCAAAATAGGCGCTCAGAAATGGGGACATCGTCAGGTTCCTTGTAGTGATGTCCCCTGTTTATAACCTATTTTCAGGCCGCCACTGGCGCAAAAGTGCTTTTTTACTCTCGCGTTCCGCGCTGCATAATCCCCAACGCCGTCAGCATCAATATCAGCCCCGTGAGTAACGTAAGCGTTGCCATCGCCATACCCTGACCTATGGAGCCCTGCTCGAACTGACGCCAGATAAAAACAGAGACGGTCTGGGTACCTGCGGGGGCCAGTAACAGAGAGGTCACCAGCTCACGCGAGGCAATCGCAAACACCATGAGCATCGCCGCCAGCAGCGCCGGAGAAACCAGCGGCAACACAATATAACGCAGCGCCTGAAATGCCGAAGCGCCGTGCACCCGTGCCGCCGACTCCAGATTGCCGCCGAGCTGGCGCAACGCGCTGCCGACATAGCGCACGGGCCACGGTAGAAGCAAACAGCAGTATGACAGCAACAACATCATCCAGGTGTTATAAGGGGAGATCGGCCAGAACGAACGATTCCACAGCAAAATTAACCCGACCCCAACGACAATACCGGGTAGCGCTGCGGGCATCAGGGATAGCGCATCGAGAATGGCACGCCCTTTTATCGTCTGCATCACCACCAGCCAGGAGACAAACAGCCCTGCCAGGCCCGTGATGCAGGCGGTGCCAAGGGCCAGCGAAAGACTGGTGCCGAGCGCGCTGAGCGCATCCCCTTGTTGGCTAAAGAGCGCCGTGTAGTGCGAAAGGGTGACGTTGCCCAAAGTGACCCCACCGGATAAGGTGCCCAGCACCCCGGAGAGGATCATCGACGCCCCCGGTAAAATCACGGCTACGCTCCCAATCAGCCCCATCACCACAACAATCGGCACCCGCCAGGCTCCGGCGTCTGCCCCGCGGTTTTCCGTCGGCTTTCCGGTAATACTGGTGACATCCTGGTGACCGGTGAGTTTTTTCTGCAACCCCCAGGCACTCAGCGCAATCGCCACCAGAACGATCGAGAGCATGGAAGCTCCGGACAGGTCGACCGGCCAGTCGGCCAGTTTTTTCTCGATATCGGTCGTCAGCATCAACACGCCCGCACGCGTTCCGAGTGCAGCCGGCACACCGAATTCTTCAATCGCCAGCGTAAACGACAGCAGCATTCCGGCGGCCAGGGACGGAGAAAGCAAGGGCAACGTAATATGCCAGAAGGCCCTGCCCGCGCTTGCGCCATGAACCCGTGCCACAAGCGCCAGACGTTGCCCGCTTGCCAGCAAACTGCGTGATACGGCGAAATAGACAACCGGGAAGATGTTCAGCGACATCACCAGCACAATTCCGGATTGGCTGAACAACAGGTCGTTGAGATTAATACCGGTCATCTGCTGTAAATAGCCGTTGGTTTGCAGGACCAACATCCACGATAGCGCGGCGATATAAGGCGGCGTTAAAAAAGGTATTAAAAACAGCACATCCCACGCGCGCGGAAACGGCAGCGTCAATAATCCGCGTGCCACCCCAGGAAGAAAGCCGAGCAATGCGCTGACCAGGGCAACACCAAGCGCAATCTGCACGGTACCGCCGAGCATTGCGGGCAGCTGAGGCTCTGACAACAGCGCAGACAGGCCACCAAATGCACCGGCAAGCGATCCGGCGCTAAACTGCGGGAATATCGCCTGCAACAGGATGAATGCCAGCGGCAGCGCCACCAGAATCACCAGCAGCGCAAGCGTCATCAGTGACAATAATCGTTGATTCACGCGAAAGTCCAGAAGACGGGGGATTCCCCCGCCCGAGTCATTTACAGAGAGAAAAGCGTATTGAAGCGCTTCAGGATATCGCTGCGTTCGCTGTTGCCGTCACTGCTGGTGGGCAGGATTTTTAGCTCATTGAGCAACGGACGTTTCGCTTTCACATCATCCCGGGCGGGCATCAGCCAGGCATCGGCAACCATCGCCTGGCCTTCCGGCGACAGCACATAGTCCACAAACGCCTTTGCCTCGTCAGCCTGTTGCGTTGATTTGAGGATCATCATCGGACGCGGCGCGATCACCGTCCCACTCGCCGGGAAGATCACTTTCAGGGATTCGCCCTGATGGATATTGCCATACGAGACATAATCCACCGCACCAAAGACGGCCGCTTTTGCCCCCTGCATCACCGGTGTGACCGCCTGCGCATTCGGACCACTGACGACCATGCCGTTCTGTTTCAGTTTTTCGAAGAGTGACCAGGCGTTATCGCCCAGGCCATGTTGCAGCCCGATAAGCAGATCCAGGGATGCCCCGGAGAGCGCCGGGTCTGGCGTCGTGACCTTGTCCTTAAAGGCTGCCGTGGTCAGATCCTGCCACTCTTTTGGCTCGGGCGTACCGCTTTTGGTATTCCACACAATGCCCAGCGCGGAGATCCCTTGCGCCACATAATCGGCAGACTTAAGGTCAGCCGGCACGTTTGCCGCATTAGGACTCTGGTAAGGCAGTAACCAGCCCCGATGGTGCAGATCCTCAGCCGTATCCCACGACGCTGAAATTAAAATATCCGCCTGCGGGTTGGCTTGCTCCGCCTCCAGCCGCGCCATCACCTTCCCGGTGGTTGCCTGAAAGATAGCAACCTTAACGCCGCTTTTCTTTTCAAATCCATTGGCCAGATTTTTAGCCAGTGAGCCGGGGCCGGCAGTGTAAACGGTCAGCGCGTGGGCGCTTGAGACCATGACGGAAGATAACGCCATTGCGAGGAGAACTCCTTTGTGGACGGACATTGATCTTTTCATGCGAACGCTCCTGTGGATGAAATCAAACGATCGGCAGCGATGCTGCCAGCAGATAAATGCACGATACGATCGGCCAGGATTTCAGCCTCCCGGCGATCGTGGGTAACGTAAACGGCAGTCGTGCCGAGCTGGCGCAGCAAGGTGGCCATCTCCTGACACAGTGATTCGCGCAGATCGCTATCCAGATTAGAGAGCGGTTCATCAAACAGCAGGACACGGGGTTCGGCAACAATCGCACGGGCCAACGCCACACGTTGCTGTTGCCCCCCGGACAAACCGGCAGGTTTGCGGTGAGCAAACTCGCTCAGGCCCACTCGGGCCAGAGCCTGAGCGACCCGATGCTCGCTTTCGTGACGGGGGACATGGCGCATCTTTAACGGGAACGCTACGTTTTGCGTCACCGTCATGTGCGGCCATAGCGCATAATCCTGGAAGACCATTCCGATATCGCGAGACTCAGGCGGCAGCGACCAGCCCGCCTTCGCGACCAGCCGATCGCCAAAACGAATGTCGCCCTTAGCAGGGTAAGTCAGCCCGGCAAGCAAACGCAACAGCGTACTTTTCCCGCAGCCTGACGGACCAAGCAGCGCAACCACGCTACCCGCATCAATATGCAGATCGATTTGATTTAAAACCGTGTTCGCCCCAAAGGCGTACGACACGCCATTGAGCGAGATGGAGGTGAGCATCTTGTTATCCTCTTTGGGATTTAGTGTTCGACACTCTAGGGAGCCAACATGACGGGTTCATGACGGTAATATTGCGTCTTGATTTCCTGCCTGATTCAGTCGTTTAATGCCCCTGTTACCCTGCCGAGGATCACCGTATGAGTCACTTCCGCCCTGTCGACTTAAAACATGCCAGCCGTCTGTTAAACCACGGCCCAACCGTGCTTATCACCAGCCGCGATAACCAGATTGGCAGACGCAACATTATGGCTGCCGCCTGGTCGATGCCCGTTGAATTTGAGCCACCCCGTCTCGCTATCGTGGTGGATAAAAGCACCTGGTCACGGGAACTTATTGAGCGCAGCGGCATGTTCGGCATTGTGATCCCGGGCGTGTCGGCCACCAACTGGACTTACGCCGTCGGCAGCATCAGCGGGCGCGATGAAGACAAATTTAACTGCTACGGAATTCCGGTCATCAACGGCCCGGTGTTGGGCTTGCCGGTCGTGGAAGAGAAATGTCTGGCGTGGATGGAGTGTCGTTTATTGCCCACAACCTCAGCGGCTGAAAAATATGACACCTTATTTGGCGAGGTCGTCTCGGCCTCAGCGGATGAGCGCGCATTTGTCGCGGGACGCTGGCAGTTTGATGGAGAGATGTTAAATACGCTGCATCATTTAGGCGCAGGCACGTTTGTGACCAGCGGTAAGCAGGTTAAAGCGCTGGAATAGTTTTCTGCTTAGGGATGACGGGTAAAAATCCCTCTCTCAAGGAGAGAGGGATCTGTCAGGATGTTTAACCTTTTGCCCGTCCGGCAATGATTTCATCCGCTACGTTGCGCGGGGCCTCCGCGAAATGGTGGAACTCCATGCTGTAGGTTGCCCGGCCTTGCGACATCGAGCGCAGCGTGGTGGCATAGCCAAACATTTCGGCTAGCGGAACATCGGCGCGAATAATCTGGCTACCAAACCGTTCCTCCATGCCCTGAACCATCCCACGACGCGAAGAGAGATCGCCCATGATGTTGCCGGCGTACTCTTCAGGCGTTTCAACTTCAACATGCATAACGGGCTCCAGTATCGCCGGGTCGGCTTTGCGGGCACCCTCTTTGAAACCAAAGATGGCCGCCATGCGGAAGGCCATTTCCGACGAGTCGACGTCATGATAAGAACCAAACGTTAGCGTGGCTTTGACATCCACCACCGGATACCCGGCCAGCACGCCGTTATTCATCGCTTCACGGAGGCCTTTTTCCACCGAAGGGATGTATTCACGCGGTACCACGCCCCCTTTCGTCGCATCCTCGAAGACAAAACCGCTGCCTGGCTCAAGCGGCTCCAGGCTGAGGACAACGTGACCATACTGCTCTTTGCCGCCGGACTGACGCACAAATTTCCCTTCGATGTCTTTTACTGCTTTACGCAGCGTTTCACGATAGGTGACCTGCGGTCGGCCAATGTTCGCTTCGACGCCAAACTCACGCTTCATGCGGTCTACGATGATCTCCAGGTGCAGCTCTCCCATCCCGGATATGATCGTTTGACCGGACTCGTCGTCAGTATGCAGACGGAACGACGGATCTTCGGCGGCCAGACGGTGCAACGCGATGCCCATTTTTTCCTGATCGGCTTTGGTTTTTGGCTCGATAGCGAGTGAAATCACCGGATCGGGGAATTCCATGCGCTCAAGCGTAATGACCGCCGCCGGATCGCACAAGGTATCGCCGGTGGTGACATCTTTCAGTCCCACACAGGCGGCAATATCTCCCGCTCTCAGCTCGTCCACTTCATGACGATCGTTGGCATGCATTAACACAATGCGTCCGATACGCTCTTTTTTGCCTTTCACCGGGTTGTAAACCGCATCACCTTTTTTCAGCACGCCGGAATAGACGCGGATAAAGGTTAACTGGCCCACATACGGGTCGGTCATCAGCTTAAACGCCAGCGCAGCAAAGGGTTCATCATCGTTCGGATGACGCTCGGCGTGTTGCCCTTTTTCATCCACGCCGTCGATGGCGGGAACATCCAGCGGTGACGGCATCAGCTCAATGACGGCGTCCAGCATGCGCTGCACGCCTTTGTTTTTGAATGCGCTGCCGCACAGCATCGGCTGAATTTCGCCGGCGATGGTGCGCAAACGTAAACCCGAAATAATATCGGCTTCACTGAGATCGCCCGTCTCCAGATAACTGTCCATCAGCGCTTCGCTGGCTTCGGCAGCTGCAGAGACCATTTTTTCGCGCCACTCCTGCGCGGTCGCCATCAGGTCGTCGGGCACAGGTGCATAGCTGAACGTCATTCCCTGGGTCGCGTCGTCCCACAAAATGGCGCGCATTTTGATCAAATCCACGACCCCGGTGAAGTGCTCTTCCGCACCGACAGGGATAACAATGGGTACAGGATTCGCCTTCAGCCGGTCATGCATCATCTGCACCACGCGGAAGAAATCAGCACCGGGTCGGTCCATTTTATTGACGAAGGCCAGCCGCGGAACATGGTATTTATTGGCCTGACGCCAGACCGTCTCCGACTGCGGCTGCACGCCGCCCACGGAGTCATAGACCATGACCGCACCGTCCAGCACGCGCATGGAGCGTTCGACCTCAATGGTAAAATCCACGTGCCCGGGGGTGTCGATAATGTTGATCCGGTGCGGCTCAAAACCGCGATCCATACCGGGCCAGAAGCAACTCACCGCGGCAGACGTAATGGTAATGCCGCGCTCCTGCTCCTGCGCCATCCAGTCAGTTGTTGCCGCGCCATCGTGAACTTCACCTAATTTGTGGCTCATCCCGGTGTAAAAGAGGATGCGCTCGGTGGTTGTCGTTTTACCGGCATCGATATGCGCGGAGATACCGATGTTGCGATAACGGTCGAGGGGGATGGGTCGGGGCATGATGCGTCCTTAGTCAGTTTGACATGAGAGTGACGACCAGGATGGTCGCCTTAGTGTTCGTTTGCTATAATAGTCCTATTGTACGAGTATATTCGAACTATTTTTTAAGATCAGAGCTATCATTGGTATAGCTCAACCTGATGGCTTAGCCAGGAGCACCATGACGCCGAATCATCCCGAACCTGAACAGATCCTGCTGGAAAATGTCCTTTTCGCTCTCGGGCACCCGCTACGACTGGCAATAATTCGTCAACTTGCCGAGGGAAATGAACTCAGCTGTAACGCGCTTCGGCCAGAGGCGATGGCGAAATCGACCATGACCCATCACTGGCGTGTATTGCGTGACAGCGGCGTGATCTGGCAGCGTCCTCAGGGACGTGAAAATATCATTTCGTTGCGAAGAGAAGATTTAGATACCCGTTTTCCGGGGCTGTTAGAGGCGTTGTTGCGGGTCATGCCGCCGCCTGCTTAATCGTCAGGCGGCGTAACAGGGTTCGGCGTTACATCGAATAACCCGGCTTTTTAATGAGCGTGTCCAGATTCGGGCCAATCTCGGTATCCCAGACCTGCGCTTTCCAGTCTTCCTGCTGGACCTGCTGTAACGCCACCGACACCGAGCCGTCTTTACTGTTGAAATGGCGAACGATCACCTCAGCAATATCTGCGGCTAACGCGGATTTTTGCTCTTCATTAAAATCGCGGGGAAAACATTTAATATCGACATGTGGCATGTGCAGGTTTCCTGTAGTCAGTGAGTCTTTAAACTTATCAGATTATCTCGTTAGCTTTTAACACCTTGTGCAGTTCAGCCCGCTGACAGACTTTATCCGCTATGGCGGTGATTTTTGGCGTATGGGCAGAAAACCACTCATGGTGCGGGCCCCAGGTGCGCATCACGACAAGATAGACATCAATCAACGTGAACGCGCTGCCCAGCGCATAGGGCGTCCCCTGCAACTGATTATCCAGCCAAAGATAGAGTGTTTTACGGTATTCAATGCAGTTTTGCTTTAATTGGTCCGGGGCATCGGGCGCCCAGCGTTCAGGATAATCCGCGTAAGTAAACGTTGGATAGACGTTAGCGACAAACCAGATCAGCAAACGCTGAAAATGCAGACGTTCAGGGCTCCCGACGGGTGGCGCAAGTTGAGGACAACGATCCAGTATCATGAGCGCGATCGCCGCCGATTCGGTCATGATAGTGCCATCCTCCATCTCCAGCGTCGGGACCTGACATAAAGGGTTCAGCTTTTGCAGGAGATCGCGCTGTGGGCCGGGCTGATCAAACCCGTCCATATTAATAAACTGATACGGGATGTTGGCCAGCGTGAGCATCAATTCGCTGATGACCGAACCCCAGCCAGGGACGCCATAAACTTTAATCATACTGCCTCCACACTGATAAAAGGTTAAGTGTAGAGCAGCTTCAGTAGGTTATCCCGGGCGGGTTGACCTGCGATCCGGAAACCGTCTCGCCTTGCTCCCCCCATCGCGCGAGCACGGTCTGGTATTCACCACGCTGTATCGCGCCATTGATTGCCGCCTGAAGGGCGTAAACAAGGCCATTTCCTTTTTTTGTGGTGGTGGCGACAAACGCCTTCTTCGGCCCCAGGCCCACAACGCGGGTTTTACCGGTCAGTGCGGCTTTGTAAGCAGACACCGACTGAGGGCCAAAGAACACATCTGCCCTGCCAGACTGAATATACAAATTCCCCGAGGCGTCATCCGTCAGATATACCGGCAGCGCAGGCTCGCGTCCGGCTTGTTTATTTTCCTCATTCCAGCCGAGTAAAATCCGCTCCTGGTTGGTTCCTGAACCGACGATCACCTTTTTGCCCGACAGGTCCGCCGCGCGCTCAATGCGCACAGTCTTACTGGTGGATTTCACCGAAAAAGCCAGCGAGTCGACGCGATAGGTGGCGAAATCAAACTTTTCTTTGCGTTGTTCGGTCACGGCAATATTCACCAGGGCGACATCATAACGCCCGGCACTGATGCCCAGCGGCCAGTCTTCCCAGGCCGTGGGCACCAGCTTAAGCTTTAAGCCAAGACTTCCGGCCAGCAAACGGGCAATATCCGGGTCACTGCCGATCCGCGTGCGGTTATCGCTGGCAAGCAGCGCCAGCGGCGGAGAGTTTAGGGCTGAAATCGCCACCGTCAGCGTCCCCGGCTCGACAAAGCGATAATCCTTTGGGATCGCCGAGATCGCCTGCGGATCCTGCGTGACGGGCAGCGGCTGCTCGTTTGCGTGTAAATCCAGGCTGGCATGACCGGCCGTTGCGACGCCGATCAGCGCCAGTAATCCATATTTCATGCGCGCTCCTACAAGACTTTTGATAAAAACTGGCGCGTTCGCGCATGCGATGGTCGGTTGAGGACGTCATCGCTGCTGCCCTGCTCGACGATTTTTCCGTCCACCATAAACACCACCTGATCGGCCACTTCGCGGGCAAAGCCGATTTCATGCGTAACGACCACCAGCGTGGTGCCGGATCGGGCCAGCTTTTTGATCACGTCTAGAACTTCGCCGACCAGTTCCGGATCCAGCGCCGAGGTGGGTTCGTCAAATAGCATCACCCGTGGGCGTAAGGCCAGTGCGCGGGCGATGGCGATACGCTGCTGCTGTCCACCGGAAAGATGACGGGACCAGGCATCGGCTTTATCTCGTAAACCCACGACGTCAAGCAGCCCGTACGCACGCTCCACCGCCGCTTTCCGGCTCAGTTTTTTATGCGCAATGGGAGCTTCAATCAGGTTCTCAAGCACCGTCAGGTGCGGAAACAGGTTGAAGTTCTGAAAGACATAGCCCACGTTGATACGCTGCTTCAGAATCTCTTTTTCTTTCAGCTCATAAAGCGTGTTGCCCTGGCGACGATAACCAATGTAATCACCATCAATCTGGATAAACCCCTCGTCGACGCGCTCAAGATGATTAATGGTGCGCAGAAGCGTAGATTTGCCCGAACCGGACGGCCCCAGGATGACGGTGACTGAACCTGGGGGAATCTCAAGCGAGACGTTATCCAGCGCTTTGTGACGTCCGAAAAATTTGCTGACGCCAGTAATTGAAATATGTCCTTCAGGAGAGGCTGACATGGACGGGCTCCTGTGTTGGGGTGACGTCACGGGTACGATGGGTCGAACGGGCGGTATTCACCGCCGAACGGCGTTCACTGCGGGCCAGAGCGCGCTCAACGCTATGCTGGACGATTGACAGCAGAGTAGTGATAACCAGATACCAGACTGCGCCCACCATCAGCAGCGGGATCACTTCCTGCGTGCGGTTGTAAATCATCTGGATGGTGTAGAACAGTTCCGGCATCGCCAGCACATAAACCATCGCCGTTCCCTTCGCCAGGCTGATAATTTCGTTAAATCCAGCAGGCAAAATCGTGCGCAATGCCTGCGGCAGGATGATACGCACGGTGCGGCGCCATGCCGGTAAACCCAGCGCGGCGGCGGCTTCATACTGACCGTGGTCGACCCCTAAAAATCCCCCGCGAACGATCTCGGCGGTATAGGCGCTTTGCACCAGCGTCAGCCCTACCACTGCGGTAGAAAACTGTCCGAGCACGTTAATGGTCTCGAAGCTCCCCCATGTCAGACGGGTAAAGGGCACGCCGAGCGAGAGCGTGTCGTAAAGATAAGAGAAGTTATAGAGAATGATCAGTACCACAATCAGCGGTAGCGAACGGAACAGCCAGATATAACCAAATGCCAGCCCGCTCAGTAACCACGACGACGACAGTCTGGCCAGCGCCAGAATCCCGCCAAAGACGACGCTGAGCAGCGTGGCGATCAGCGTCAGCAGCAGGGTTTGCCCCAGCCCTTCGAGAATCACCGGATCAAAAAACCAGCGGGCAAACACGCCCCACTCCCAGCGTGGATTAAAGGCGACCGACTGAATGACCACGGCCAGCACAAACAGCGCCACAATGGCCCCGACGGTCCGCCAGGGGTAGCGCGCCGGGACCACTTTAATGGTTTCAATGTTGTTCATTGTCGCTCCTCATGCGGTTTTGCTGAACGTTTCACGCACCAGCGTTTTGGTGAAACGCAACCGTCCGTCATAGGGCGGCTGGCTGTACTCTTCCGGATCTCTTTCCAGGTCGAACTGCGGCATGTAGCCCTGGCTGAGATAAAGCCTGACCGCCTCCGGCTGCCGAAAACCGGTGGTGAGGTACATCTGGCTATAGCCTGCGAGCACCGCCCTGCGCTCCAGCTCCTGTACTAACCGCGCGGCCAGTCCCTGCTGGCGCAGCGTTTTCTGAGTCCAGATACGTTTGATCTCTGCGGTGTGCTCATCGCGGGGTTTATAAGCGCCAGTGGCAATAATGTCGCCCTCGCGCTCCAGCACAATGAATAATCCCTGTGGCGGCAGATACCATTCCGTCAGTTCCACTTCGGCATCTTTTGAAAAGTAATCGCCGTAGCGGGCCGCATACTCACCAAATAACCCTTCGAGAATGGGTTGCAACAGCGGATCCTCGGGGGAAACGTCGCGATAAAGATCGTTCATGGGATCTCCTTAGTCGCCGAGGCCGGCAGGATTCAGTTCTGAATGCGGGATACGCTCGACGCCTTCTCCCCAACGATTGAGGACTTTGTCGTAATCCCCGTTTTGAATGACGCCGTTGAGCGCAGTCTGCACTGGCTCAGCCAGCCCACTGCCCTTCTTCAGGGTCACGGCAATATGCGCGGCCTTCGGCCAGCCACCGTCGACGCTGCCCACCAATTTGGTTTTACCGGTCAGCGCCGCTTTCCAGGCCCCAATGACGTTAGGACCGAAAAAAGCGTCCGCTCGTCCGGACTGAATCGCCAGGGTTTGCGCGGCATCGTCTTTGGTATAGACCGGAGTAAAAGGCTTCAGACCTTTCTTGAGGTTTTCAGCATTCCACGCCAGCAGTATCGCCTCCTGATTGGTGCCTGAACCGACAATAATCCGCAGGCCAGCAATGTCTTCAGCCTTGTCGATATGGGCGATCGGGCTGGTCGATTTCACATAAAAACCCAGCGAGTCTTTACGGTAAGTCGCAAAATCAAATTTCTCTTTGCGCTCTTTGGTCACCGTGATGTTGCTAATGGCGGCGTCGTATTTACCGGAGGCAACGCCCAGCGGCCAGTCTTCCCACGAGGTGGGCACCACGTTCAGCTCCAGCCCCAGGCTATCCGCAACCAGCCGGGCAACATCCACTTCGCTGCCCAGCAACGTTTTATTGTCATCCGAAAATACGGTTAAGGGCGGGGAGTTAAGCGCCGCCACCGCAACGGTGAATTTGCCCGGGTGCGCAAAGCGATAATCCCTGGGTAATTGCGCGACCGCTGCGCTATTTTTCACGGTATTGATGGGGGTTTTATTGGCTTCAAGACTCACCCCCGTGCCGTTGATGTTTACATTTTCTGCCCAGACAGCCGGGGTAAAGGCGAGCGTGAGCGCCAGAACAAGCGATGATTTCTGCATAGCGGGTGTCTCTTATTGTTGTGTGTATTGATTTTGAGGCAGTTCCAGCCCCAGACTTTCACGCAGCGTGGTGCCCGGATAATCGGTTCGGAACAGGCCGCGCGCCTGCAGCACCGGGATCACCGTATCGACAAAGCGCGGGAACGTGTCCGGCGTGCCGCCCTGAATAATGAAACCGTCTGCGGCACAGGCGTCAAACCACGCTTGCAACCCGTCAGCCACCTCCTGTGGCGTGCCGGAAAAGCGCGGGCGCGGGGATGCGGCTTCCAGTGCGACCTGGCGCAGCGTGAGCTGCCGTTCACGGGCATGACGTTTAATTTCATCGGTGGTGCTTCGGAAACTGTTTTGCCCTAAGTCACCGACATCCGGGAAAGGTGCGTCAAGCGGATACTGACTGAAATCGTGATGCTCAAAATAACGCCCCAGATAATTAAGCGCGTCCTTGATGGAGACCAGCGCGGCGGTGGTCTGGTATTGCTGCTCAACGTCCGCCGCATCTTTACCGACAATGACGCTCACGCCCTGGAATATCTTTAAGGCATCGGCCCGACGACCATGGCTTTCCAGCTGCTGCTTCACATCGCGATAAAACGCCTGGGCATCCTCCAGAGTCTCATGATGGGTGAAGATGGCATCTGCATGTTTCGCCGCTAATCTTTTACCGTCGTCCGATGCGCCAGCCTGAAACACAATCGGACGACCTTGCGGTGTGCGGCCGATATTCAACGGCCCGGCGACCTGGAAAAAATCACCCCGATGATCGAGCGGATGTAATTTTTGTGGTTCAAAGAACTGACCACTCTCTTTATTACGCACAAACGCATCCTCTTCCCACGAATCCCACAGCCCTTTCACCACGTCCAGGTATTCGTCAGCAATCCGGTAGCGCAGCGCGTGTTCAGGATGCTTTTCCCGTGAGAAATTTTTAGCCGAACCTTCCAGCGGCGAGGTCACCACATTCCACCCCGCGCGCCCCTGGCTCAGATGATCGAGGCTGGCGAACTGGCGTGCCACAGTGAACGGCTCGCTATAGGAGGTCGATAAAGTGCCGACCAGACCCAGGCGCGTGGTCAGGCTTGCCAGCGCAGACAAGACCGTCAGCGGCTCAAAGCGATTTAAAAAATGGGGGAGGGATTTTTCATTGATATACAGTCCGTCGGCGACAAACAGAAAATCCAGTTTCCCCTCTTCCGCTTTACGCGCAGTCTCTTTAACAAACGCAAAGTTAATGCTCGCGTCGGCGACCGCCGCCGGGTGACGCCAGGCCGACATATTCCCGGACGCACCGTGCAAAATGGTTCCCAAACGCAGTTGTCGTGTTGCTGACATAGTCACCTCTGAACGTTAGATTTGCTGTAATGCTTTTTCGGCCAGCCGGGCAAAATAGCGGGCGGCGGGTTCGATGAGGGCCTCGTCAGGATTGAAGGCCGGATGATGTAAACCAAACGGACTGGCACTCCCGATGCTGACGAACGCGCCGGGGATATGCTGCAGATAGACGGCAAAATCTTCGCCTCCCATGTGCAGTTCCGCATGCCGGGTTTCGTAGCCTGTTTCCCGCGCTACGGCGGTGGCGAAGTCGGCCCACCGTTCGTCATTCACTAAAGCGGTTGGCCCGGCATACCAGGTGATATCGATCTGGGCGTTAAAGGCGCTGGCAAAACCGGCGGCAATCTCCTGGACGCGCCCTTTTACCTGCTGCTGAACCTCGGTCCGATGCGTACGCAGGGTGCCTTCCAGTTCGACGTTTTCCGGGAGCACATTCCAGGTGTTGCCCCCCGTTATGCGGGTAACGCTCAGGACCACGGAATCAAGCGTATTAACGTTACGGCTCGCGACGCTCTGAAGCGCCGTCACTAATTGACTGGTGATGACTATCGCATCCGTACCTTCATGAGGACGCGCGGCATGAGCGCCTTTCCCGGTGACGCGAATAACAAAACGATCGACATTGGCGTAAAACGGGCCGCCACGGGTGGCAAAAGCCCCCACCGGTAAACCGGGTTCATTGTGCATACCAAAAATGGCGCTGATGTCCTTCAGCGCCCCTGCTCGCACCAGGGTTTTTGCCCCGCCAAAATTCTCTTCTGCGGGCTGAAAAAGCAGGCGCACGCGCCCCGGTAACGCGGCTTCGCGGTCTTTTAACCGCAGTGCGGCGCCCAGCATGACGCTGGTGTGGATATCGTGTCCGCAGGCGTGCATCACGCCAGGATTTTGCGAGCTAAACGTGACCCCACTGCGCTCCACGATCGGGAGTGCATCAATATCTGCACGCAGCGCGATCTGCTTAGGGCCTGAGCCAATTTCCGCCACCACGCCGGTGGGCAAATCGTAAGGTAGCACCCGGATATCCGCGGCAGTCAGCCACTGGCGTAAACGTGCCGTTGTCTGCACCTCTTCCCCAGATAGTTCAGGATGTTCATGCAGCTCGCGACGCCAGTCGATCAGTTGTTGGCCGAAGCTCATACCCGCACCTCCGCGGCCCATTTTGCCTCAGCGAGCAGGCGCAGTGACCGGACCCGGGCATCCCCCTTCGCCATCGGTGTATCAATAATGAATTCATCAATACCCCAGGTTTCGTGCAGGGTATTGAGCCTGTCGACGACAACCTCTGCGGTTCCAGCCAGCAAGGATTGCGCCCGACGAGCGATCCGCACAGGCTCACTCCCCGCCTGACGCGCAAAGGCATACGCTTGCTCCTCGCTGGCGACGGTAACGCGCTGTCCGTTTTCCAGCTCAACGCCCCACACTTCCACCTTTTGTGCCAGCGCCTCGGCTTCCGACTTCGTCGGCGCAACAACGGCCTGCACCGCAACGATCGTCTCACGGGCACTGTTGGCCTGCCAGGTTGTGATGACCTCACGCAGTAGCGCCGGGTCGCCGTTGAGGTGCGCAGCAAAAACGAAATTCCAGTTCAGGGATGCGGCCAGCAGCGCACTTTCCGTACTGGCACCCAGTAAAAATCCCTGTGCCGGTATGGCGGGCTGTGGCGTGGCGCGTAATTCGTCCTCAGAGGGCGTTAACCAGCCGTTGAGTTGGGTGAGTTGCTCCGCGAAGCTGCCCTTCTCCCCGGGATGCTGCCCCTGCTGCAATGCCCGCGTCGACAGCGGTAACCCCCCGGGCGCTTTCCCGACACCTAAATCCACGCGGCCCGGGGCAATGGCCGCCAGCACGTTGAAATTTTCCGCCACCTTATAGGGGCTGTAGTGTTGCAGCATCACGCCGCCGGACCCGACTCGAATATGTTTTGTCTGGCCCAGGATCCACGCGATGAGCAACTCAGGTGACGGGCTGGCAAGCTGAGAAGTATTGTGATGTTCGGCAATCCAGAATCGATGATACCCCAGCGCCTCTGCCTGTTTCGCCAGGCTCAAGGTCCGCGCCAGCGCATCGGCGGCGGTTTCGTTGTCCGCTACGGGACTTTTATCCAGAATGCTGATTCGCCAGGACATGTTGTGTTCTCGTTAGACTAAACATGTCGCCATTATTAAAGGGCGATTTCACCTCTGAGAAACAATTAATTTACATTTAGTTTCCCATAAATCAGAAATACCCTTCAGGGCAGCATGAATGCACGGATTAACAAAGGGGCTGGTACCATGCGTTACACCCGCAAGAGAAACAGCGATTCGATGCCTCTTTTTTTGCCAGGTGGTGATGTTTCACTTTATATTTAGCTTAAGTCAAGCAATCACATGGATGCTGTTTTTGGCAAGCAGGTTAGATTTCATTTTTATTACAGGGCCGGGCAATCATTATAAAAAATAGTTAATTCGGGTTCTTTCTTATTAACCCCTTTTTATGAAAGAATGCGCAGTCAGAAATAACATCGTATTTATTTTTCCATACCTGAACATTTTTCGGGCGGCTTCTTATATTTTTGCTATCACCATGGCGTCTTTCATGAGAAATAACACTCCTGTTACACAAAACGAGTATTTGCTTAACGATGGCGCGACGTTAATGTCGACCACAAACACGCACAGCCACATTTCTTACGCAAACTCGGCATTTATTGAAGCCAGCGGTTATAAAGAAGAGCACCTGCTCGGCGAGCCGCATAATCTGATCCGCCATCCTGACATGCCGGCAGAAGCTTTTGGTGATATGTGGTACACGCTGCAGCAAGGCCAGAGCTGGACAGGTCTGGTGAAGAACCGCCGCGCGAATGGCGATCACTACTGGGTTCGGGCAAACGTTACGCCCGTCTATCAGAATGACGCGTTAACAGGCTATATCTCGGTTCGCCACGTTCCCCAACGAGACGAAATCGAAGCCAGCGAGAAACTTTATCAACGTGTCAGAAATAATGAATTAAAACATCATCGATTTTATAAAGGGCTACTGGTTCATCGGGGCGTTTTCTCTTTTCTTTCACTCTTTAAACGTCTTAGCACTGCAAAAAGAGTTAATTACGCTCTCCTTATCACGTCAATCATGACCCTGTTGGTGGTTTTTTTATTACCCAAAGGCGTGATGATGGGAGGTGTATTAATCGGGATGTTCTTTTTATTGCAGGTTTATCTGCATACTCAAATCACGCGGCCCATCAATGCTATTGTGCGGAAGATGCAACATGTGGTTTCCGGGCGTAAAACAGGCTATGAACATTTTGATCGGGTGGACGAAATTGGCATGATGATGCGGCTGGTTAATCAGTCGGGATTAAATTTACGATCTCTGGTGGATGATGTCGGTGCACAAATAACGGGTATCCGTCAAATAAGTCAGCAGGTCGCCAAAGAAGGCACATCCTTGCAGGCGCGTTCCGAAGAGACGGCAAGCGATTTACAGCAAACCGCGGCTGCCGTTGAAGAGATCGCCAGCGCCGTCCAACAAACCGCCGACACCGCCGCAGAAGCGATCGGTATGGCGGACCGAACCAGTGACAGCGCGCGTCACGGTGAAGCCATCATGCAGAAAACCATTGGTATGATGCAGTCGGTGTCGAAAGACAATAGCCAGATTGTCGACATCATTGGTGTTATCGATCGCATTGCCTTTCAGACGAATATTCTGGCCCTGAACGCTGCGGTGGAGGCCGCCCGGGCCGGGGAGGCAGGTCGTGGATTTGCCGTGGTGGCAGCAGAGGTGCGTAATCTGGCTCAGCACTCTGCATCAGCCGCGAAAGAGATCAAAACGCTTATCGAGAAAAACGTCGCCAGCGTGAACGCCGGGGTCAATATGGTGGAACAAACGGAAACCCATCTGACCGCCATGGTCGGCAATGTACTGCAAATGTCATCGCTTATTAAAGAGATCGGCCATGCGACACAAGAGCAGACCCAGGCGCTCACCCTGATAAACGCGTCAATCTCGCGTATTGGCGTGATGACGAATAACAACACCGCCATGGTCGATAACGTCACCAGCGCCGCAACGCACCTGACGCAGCGGACGACGCGTCTGCAACAGGCCATTGCGGTGTTCAGCGGTTAGCAACCCTGGTACTGTTCGTCTGTCACTTTTTCCAGCCAGTCAACCGGGCTACCGTTCACAGATTCAGCGATGGCAATATGGGTCATCGCCGTTTCTGAGCAGGCACCGTGCCAGTGTTTGACACCCGGTGGGATCCACGCGATATCGCCCTGGTTTAACACCTGCGCCTCTTTATCCCACTCCTGCAACCAGCCACGCCCCTGCGTCACAATCAGCGTTTGCCCCAGTGGATGGGTATGCCATGCCGTACGTGCGCCTGGCTCGAAGGTCACCGTGGCGCCGCCGACGGCAGCCGGTTCGGTAGCCTGGAACGGGGCATCGATGCGTACGGTGCCGCTGAACCATGATTCCGGCCCGCGCACGGAAGGTAATGAACCGCTACGTATAATTTTCATTTCGAACTCCTCTTTTGCTGTTGCGTTAACAGTAGCGCAAACAGGAGGTCAGCATTAGACTGCATAATCAGAATGGAACCATGAATAGAATTCATTAATGCGGAGTCTCCCCATGCTGAAAGATAATTTTAACGATCTGCTGTCGTTTATGGTGGTAGCCCGCGAGCGCAGCTTTACCCGCGCAGCCGCGCAACTGGGCGTGTCGCAGTCGGCACTGAGCCATGCGATGCGCCATCTTGAAGCCCGGCTCGGCATGCGTTTACTGACGCGTACGACCCGAAGCGTTGCCCCGACCGAAGCCGGTGAGCAGCTTTTTACGCGGCTAAGCCCGCACCTGCTGGAGATTGAACAGGAGCTGGCGGCGCTGCGAGACATGCGCGACACCCCTGCCGGCAATATCCGGATTACGGCGGGTGAGCACGCGATGTCAGCCGTACTGTGGCCCGTGCTTAAGCCCTTTATGGCAAAGTATCCTGATATTCATGTTGAAGTGACCGTGGACAACGGTTTGACCGACATTGTGGACGGTCGTTTTGACGCGGGCGTGCGCCTGGGGGAACAGATTGCTAAAGACATGATTGCAGTGCGCATTGCCCCTGATATGCGCATGGCGGTGGTCGGCTCTCCCGACTATTTTTCTCGGTATGGGGTACCCGAAACCCCGGAGCAACTTCAGCACCATCGCTGCATCAACATGCGTCTGCCGACGCGCGGTGGGCTGTATGCCTGGGAATTTGAAAAGGACGGGCGCGAACTGCGGGTGCGCGTTGAAGGCCAGTTAACCCTGAATAACCTGCCGCAGCGGATAGACGCCGCCGTGGCAGGGTTAGGTCTGGCATACGTGCCGGATGACACGGTAGAGGCGGCGCTGGCGGAGGGCCAGCTTGTCAGGGTGCTAGAGGCGTGGTGTCCCCCTTTTGACGGCTATCACCTCTATTATCCTGGACGACGTCAGCACACCGCCGCCTTTACCCTGCTGCTCGAAACATTACGGGCGGGTTAATTTACTTGCCGACACGCGACAAGAGATATTTCGGATAATGCTCGCCAACAATATCCATGGAGTCCAGCGCCCGGTTGATGCGAGCGAACGCGTCAGGTGACAACGTCACTTCCACCGAGACCAAATTCTCTTCCAGACGATGACGCTTCGTGGTGCCCTCTCTGTCGCTCTTGCCTCTTTCACCTCGACATGACTGATTCATTCCACTGACTGTAGAGGCTACATCTCATGAAAATGATGACGTATAAACGCCTGTGCTTATGAGACATATTCATTAATTGCAGAGTGCAACGATTCTTTTGCGTCACTTATCGAATGCAGGTAGGATGCTTCGCCATGTTTTGCCTTATCCATACGCAGAATGACTGGAAAGGCGGCATATAACAGTGCAGAAGCAATCGTTTGGTTTGCAAACTGCCAGGTACGGGCATCTCACAGATGATTCAGACAGGTAAATGGGTAACGTAATGAAAACAAGCAATAAAAGCGCAGCCGATCATCACGCTGCGAAACGTCGCTGGTTGAACTCTCATGAAGAGGGCTATCACAAAGCGATGGGCAACCGTCAGGTGCAGATGATCGCCATCGGCGGCGCAATCGGTACGGGGCTGTTTTTAGGTGCGGGCGCACGTCTGCAGATGGCGGGCCCGGCACTCGCGCTGGTCTATGCCGTGTGCGGGATTTTCTCTTTCTTCATCCTGCGTGCGCTTGGCGAACTGGTTTTACATCGCCCTTCGAGCGGCAGTTTTGTTTCTTATGCCCGTGAATTCCTCGGTGAAAAAGCCGCCTACGTGGCAGGCTGGATGTATTTCGTCAACTGGGCAATGACCGGCATTGTGGATATCACCGCCGTGGCGCTCTATATGCACTACTGGGGCGCGTTTGGTGATGTCCCGCAGTGGGTATTTGCGCTTGGTGCACTGGCGATTGTCGGCACCATGAACATGATCGGTGTGAAGTGGTTCGCAGAAATGGAATTCTGGTTCGCGCTGGTAAAAGTGCTGGCCATCGTGATTTTCCTCGTGGTGGGTACCGTCTTCCTGGGCAGTGGAAAACCCTTAGATGGCAACGCGACCGGTTTCCATCTGATAACGGATAATGGCGGATTCTTCCCGCATGGTCTGCTGCCTGCTCTGGTCCTGGTTCAGGGGGTGGTGTTTGCCTTTGCCTCTATCGAGCTGGTGGGAACCGCAGCGGGTGAATGTAAAGATCCGCAGACCATGGTGCCTAAAGCCATTAACAGCGTGATCTGGCGTATCGGCCTGTTCTACGTTGGCTCGGTCGTGCTGCTGGTGCTGTTGCTGCCCTGGAATGCCTATCAGGCGGGTCAAAGCCCGTTTGTGACCTTCTTCTCGAAGCTGGGCGTGCCTTATGTGGGCAGCATCATGAATATCGTGGTCCTGACGGCGGCGCTCTCCAGTCTGAACTCTGGCCTGTACAGTACCGGTCGTATTCTGCGCTCGATGTCGATGGGCGGTTCCGCGCCGAAATTCATGTCGAAGATGAGTAAGCAACAAGTCCCTTATGCCGGTATTCTGGCGACGCTGGTTGTCTACGTGTTCGGCGTGTTCCTGAACTACCTGGTGCCTTCGCAGGTCTTTGAGATCGTCCTCAACGTTGCCGCGCTGGGCATAATCGCGTCATGGGCATTTATTGTGGTGTGCCAGATGCGTCTTCGCAAAGCCATTAAAGAAGGCAAAGCGGCGGACGTGAGCTTTAAAATGCCGGGCGCACCGGTCACCTCCTGGTTAACGCTGCTGTTCCTGTTCAGCGTGCTGGTACTGATGGCGTTTGATTATCCTAACGGCACCTATACTATCTCCACCATTCCTTTACTGGCCGTGCTGCTGATTGCGGGCTGGTTTGGCGTGCGTAAGCGCGTGGGCGAAATCCACAGTACCGCACCGGTTCATCCTGATGATGAAAAGCATGACGGTTCTCTGATTAAAGAGTCATCACGTTAAGATGACGTTGCGCACATAAAACCGCGCCACGCCTGTGGCGTCAGGCACAAAAAAGGGAAGGCACCATGCCTTCCCTTTTTTATTGCATCAGGCGCGGATTGCGCCGAACGCCCTTCTTCGTTACAGCACGATACGAATCACGTCATCAGGCTGTGTGGCCTCTTGCTGACGTGTCGATTTCTGTTTAACCGTTACGTACAAGGTTTTTCCGTCCGCAGAAAGCGCCAGACTGTTCGGGAAGGTCGGCGTAGAGAATGTACGGGTAACTTTATAGGTCCGGGTGTCGATCACGCTGACTTTGCCCGCTTCACGATGGGTAACATACGCTTCGTTACGCGCCGGGTTAAACAGCACGGCCAGCGATTCCGGTGCCGCGATCTTCTCAATCACCTTTCCATCCTTCAGGTTCACCACCAGTACTTCAGGCTGTTTTGAATCGGTAATGAATGCGCGCTGACCGGCAGTGTCCAGACTCAGGTTAAGGTAGAAGTGCTCTTTACCGTCATCCTGCACCTTTTTACGGCTCAGAATTTTATGCGTGGCCGTGTCGATGGTTACCAGTTCGCCATCAGCATTGGTGGTGTACAGACGTTTCGCCTGTGCATCCAGCGCCAGACCCGTACTGTAGGTGCCCGTGTTAGCGATAGTCTCTTTGAGCTTGAGCGTATTGCCGTCAATGACCCAGATCACGCTTTCTTTGCCCACACCGGTGATGTAAACGGTATTCGTGCTGTCGTCTGTCACCAGTTCACGGGGTTGCAATGGCTTAACGGTTTCGCTGCGTTGACGTTCATCCAGCACCAGGCGCCCTTTTACCTCGCCGGTTTTGGCATCGATGGCCGTCACGGCGCTGCTGGTGGTATTCCCCAACCACAGCGTCTGCGTGGTGTTGTTGAGGGTCACGCCAAAGGGTTTTACGTCGTTGTGAATCGCCTGAGTCACTTCCAGGGTAACCGGGTCCAGACGATACACCACGCCGCCCTTATCCATTTTGCGGCTTTGAGATGTCGCGACCCACAGCGCGTTATCCTGCTGGCTGACGGCCATTTCATACGCGCCTTTGCCAACCGCTTTGCGCAGCATCTCTTCCGCTGCCTGAACATTGAACGTACTCGCCACCAGGAAAGAACCCAGCAGCAGAGAGCCGCGCAGACGCGGTGAGCACAGATGACGTAATGACATAACAAACTTCCTTTTTAAGAAATATGAGAACGGCTGACATCGCTTCCTGTCGACAAAGTCCTGGCTTTGTCTCTTTATTAATGAGAATAGTAATCATTATTCGTTAAAAAGTGGAGTCATTCTTTCTTCTTTCTCCCGCTTCGCTGATTTTTATCTACACTTGCGTTAACGCAATGTGCTGTTAAAGTTTTCAAAACCTTTACAAAAGATTTACCATAGCCGCACATGTTCCATTTGGTTCGTCTTTTTATTAACCGGCTTCTATTCATGAAAATCATTTCTGCCCGTCAGTTAACATTACCGCTGTTACTGATTCCCGCTGTCCTGACGCCAGCCGTTGCGCTTGCTGAACAAGAACAAACCCTGATTGTCAGCGCAACCCCGCAAACCGTTTCTGAGCTTGATACCCCTGCCGCTGTCAGCGTGGTTAACGGCGATGACATGCGTCATGCCGCACCGCGAATCAATCTGTCCGAATCTCTGGGCAGCGTGCCGGGCCTGCAAATTCAAAATCGACAGAACTATGCGCAGGATCTGCAGCTTTCAATGCGTGGCTTTGGGGCGCGTTCGACCTTTGGCGTGCGGGGAATTCGTCTCTACGTGGACGGGATCCCGGCGACAATGCCAGACGGCCAGGGGCAAACGTCCAATATTGATTTAACCAGTATCGACAGCGTACAAGTGCTGCGTGGCCCGTTTTCTGCTCTGTATGGCAACGCCTCAGGCGGCGTCATTAATATGACTACGGAAACAGGTAAAGAACCGCCGACCCTTGAAGCCAGCAGCTATTACGGCAGTTACGGGACCTGGCGTTACGGCATGAAAGCCACCGGAGCCATGGGTGACGGCACGCACGCGGGAGATGTGGATTACACGGTTTCCACCACGCGATTCACCACGCAGGGCTATCGCGATCACAGCGGTGCGCGTAAAAATCTCGCGAACGCCCGACTCGGCGTGCGTATTGATGACGTCAGCAAACTGACGCTGATCTTCAATAGCGTGGACATGAAAGCCAACGATCCAGGCGGCCTTGATTATCAGGAATGGCGCGATAACCCGCGTCAGTCTCCGCGTGGCGATCAATACAACACCCGCAAAACCATCAAACAGACCCAGGCAGGGCTGCGCTATGACCGCCAGCTCAGCGAGCAGGACGATCTGAGCGTGATGGCCTATGCAGGTGAACGTGAGATGACCCAATACCAGTCGATCCCCTACCAGCCACAGCTGCGGGAAACCCATTCTGGCGGCGTGATCGACATGCAGCGGCACTACCAGGGCATTGATACCCGCTGGACACACCGGGGTGAACTGGGCGTGCCGGTGACCTTTACCACCGGTCTGAATTACGAAAATCTCAGCGAAGATCGTCGCGGATATGAAAACTTTGTGATGAACAGCGGTGCCCCGGATTACGGCGTCAAAGGCGATAAACGTCGCGACGAGCGTAACCTGATGTGGAACGTCGATCCCTATCTGCAAACCTCCTGGCAGCTTACAGAAAAACTGTCCGTGGACGCGGGCGTCCGGTATAGCTCCGTCTGGTTTGATTCCAACGATCATTACGTCAACGGGACGAATGGCGACGATAGCGGCGATGCCAGCTATCACAAATGGCTGCCAGCAGGATCGGTAAAATACGCCGTGACCGATGGCTGGAACCTTTACGCCGCCGCGGGCCGTGGTTTTGAAACCCCTACCATTAACGAACTCTCCTACCGTTCCGGTAACCAGAGCGGGCTTAATTTTGGTCTGAAGCCGTCCACCAACAATACCTATGAGGTGGGAAGCAAGACACGCGTTGGAAATGGTCTGCTGACAGCCGCCCTGTTCCGCACCGACACCGATGACGAGATCGTGGTTGATGCCAGCGCAGGCGGCCGTACCAGCTATAAAAACGCCGGTAAAACGCGTCGTCAGGGTGTGGAAGTTTCTCTGGATCAGCAGTTCGCCGAGAACTGGAAGCTCAAAATGGCGTGGACGTATCTGGATGCGACTTACCGGACAAACGTCTGTTCCGAGAGTGACTGCAACGGGAATCGCATGCCGGGCATCGCGCGCAATATGGGTTACGCCTCCTTCGGCTGGCAGCCGGACGAAGGCTGGTACGCGGGCTCCGATGTGCGCTACATGAGCGATATTCAGGCCGATGACGAAAATACCGCCAAAGCGCCGTCCTATACCGTGGTAGGTCTGAACACCGGATATAAATTTAACTACGGAAGCTGGGGAATGGACGTCTTTGGACGGGTGGATAACCTGTTTGATAAAGAGTATGTCGGATCGGTCATCGTTAACGAATCAAATGGTCGTTACTACGAACCCGCGCCAGGCCGCAACTACGGTGTTGGCCTCTCGGTATCCTACCGTTTCGAATAAATACCCTCCCCGGCAGGTCACCTCTGCCGGGGCATTCCCTCATCAATGCATTTGCGCATTATTCCACCTTCACTGAATCTCCTCTCCTGGCGACATCGCGGGCATAGGCCGCTGTACAGACTCTTGCGTCATTGCACATTATTCCATAGCAGACGAAACCGGATAATTGCAAAATGAAACAACGTTCCCGACATGAAGTTGCGCCGGGAAATAATAAAGACATGCAACCATGACATCAGTAAAATAGTTGATGGCTTAACTTACCCATTAACTAAAATACTGATGCAGCAACAGCGCCGTTGATGCATCGATCAATTTATCAATCGATTTTTGCGCCGCCTGTGTGTCTCCACGTTCAAGAGCCGCAAGCAGATCGTCATAGCGATAGGGATATTTCGCAATGTCTTGGACGCTGGCGTGGAGATAGTTAAAGCAGGGACCAATACGCACCCATAGTTGCTCAATCAGAGCCGACAACGTGGGCATTTGCGCATACTCATAAAGGCGGAAGCGAAATGCCCGATTGGCATTCAGCGCCCGCTGAGCCTCACCCTTATCCATGGCGTCATGAAATTTTTCGGCCAGATCGCGGAGTTCCTGCCATTTACTGGCGGTCATCTGCTGGCAGGCCGCTGCCACCGCCATAGCCTCAAGCTGCTTACGAATGGCATTGATTTCCGTATAACGTTCCAGCGTCATTTCCGGCACCATAAATGCTTGTGCAGGGGTGGCATGGAGCGCACCGGCAGAAACCAGTCTCAGCAAGGCTTCACGCACTGGCGTGATGCTGGTGCCTAATTTATCGGCAATTTCTTTCGTGATCAGCCTGGCCCCTGGTTTTAACGCACCGGCTATGAGTGCGTTTTTCAGGCTAACCTCAACTTGCATCGTGAGGCTGAGTCGTTGTGCTTTTTCCAAGTTTTCCAAATCAAGCATGTTTAATTCCCGTAACAAACATAAAGCACTATTCAACACACCAGTAATGACTCACTGATGCCTGTCAGATATATCCTGTATCTTTATGCCTGGTGTTGGAGTGACGCAAAGTACATCAAATATAGAAAATGAATGCTAAACACCTCAACCGTTATGGGCTGGCTGGGTGGCTATGCTTGTATAATTAAAGACATTATAGTCAAACATTAAGAATATATTATGGCGGGGATCCCCGCCATAAATTGGAACTATTTGTTATCCTTCGCGACGCGAATCACGACTTTGCCGAAATTTTTACCTTCCAGCAGGCCAATCAGCGCCTGCGGCGCGTTTTCCAGTCCGTCGGTGATCTGCTCGCGATAGTGGATTTTACCCTCTTTCAGCCAGCGCCCCATCTCTTCCTGGAATTCTCCGATACGGTGACCGTAATCCTGCGCAATGATAAAGCCCTGCATCCGAATGCGTTTTTTCAGCAACGTGCCCATCAGGAGTGGCAGGCGATCGGGACCTTCAGGTAATCCTGTGGCGTTATATCCACTGACCAGCCCGCATACCGGCACGCGCGCAGAGGTGTTGAGCAGCGGTAACACCGCATCAAACACTTTGCCGCCGACATTCTCGTAGTAGACGTCAATCCCTTTCGGGCAGGCCCGGGACAGCTGTTCAGCAAAATCGTCGGCGTGATGATCAAGACAGCGATCGAACCCCAGCACGTCTTCTGCATAACGACACTTCTCGGCTCCCCCTGCGACGCCGACAACCCGGCAGCCTTTTATCTTGCCAATTTGCCCGACGGTTGCCCCCACAGGCCCGGTTGCAGCCGCGACCACCAGGGTTTCGCCCTCTTTAGGCTGGCCGATATCCAGTAACCCCATATAGGCGGTAAAGCCTGGCATTCCCAGAATACCCAGTGCCCAGGACGGGTGTTTCAGATCGTCGCCGAGCTTCACTAATCCTTTGCCGTCGGACAGGTCATATTCCTGCCAGCCGCTGTAGCTGAGAACCCATTCCCCCTCGTGATACTCGGGATGACGAGATTTCACCACCTGACTCACCGTGCCGCCTACCATGACCGCGCCAATCTCAACCGGCGGCGAATAAGACGGGGCATCACTCATGCGCCCACGCATGTAGGGGTCCAGAGAGAGCCAGACGGTGCGCAATAACACCTGTCCGTCGGCGGGTTCTGCAACAGGTTGCTCTTCCAGTCTGAAATTTTCGGCGACTGGCGCGCCCTGCGGGCGGGAAGCCAGTACCAGTCGGCGGTTTTGCGTTGTGGTCTGAGTCATCAGTTACTCCTTACGTTGTGCATATGTCCCTAAAGCCTAGCCCCGGATGCCAGGACGCGCCTTAGCATTACGAGCCGGACTGGTTCAGACGTACAACCAGATAAACGCACGGATACGGCGTTTCGTTGATAAAACGACAATCGTTAGGCGGCCCCAGCTCCAGACAATCACCCGCCTTCATTTCGTGGCGCGTATCCCCTTCCAGAAACACCAGTTCCCCAGCCTGCAGCCAGATAAGCTGGCGCGCCAGCGCATAGGATGAGGCGGGCATGGGAACATCACTGTTCCCCGGCAGTTCCACCTGGACCAGGTCAATGGGTAGATCAGTTCGCGGAGAGACATGACGACGCAGATAATGGGTTTGCGGATCCCGCCAGACGGGCTGATTCTCAACGCGCAGCAGCTTGCCTTCCTGCATTTCTGCCCGGGCGATCAACGTCGACATGCTTATGGAAAAGGCGCCTGACAGCCGTGCAAGTAGCGTCGCCGTCGGACTGCTTTCGCCCCGCTCAATTTTGTGGATCATGGCACGCGAGACGCCCGCCCGTTCGGCCAGGTCGCTGAGTGACCACCCGCGCGATTCGCGTTCAATGCGAATACGAGCGCTAATCCGTTGATTCATATTGTCTGTCTTAGTATCCATAACGTCATACTATAGTGTATGAAACCGATTTCAATCCTGTTGTCATAACAAAAAAATATGACTTATAGCGTAGCGACGTGCGGGTCATGCTGTGTAATATTGTGACCTTAACGTACTACTATAGTGAACACCCAGACTGAGGTTTGCCATGATAATTCGTCACGCCACTAAAGAAGATTGTGCCGCCATCGGCGAGATTTATAACCATGCCGTGGTCCATACTGCCGCTATCTGGAATGACACGACCGTCGATACCGACAACCGCATTGCCTGGTACGAGGCGCGCACGCTGATGGGCTATCCGGTGCTGGTCAGTGAAGAAAATGGCATGGTGACCGGGTATGCCTCATTTGGCGACTGGCGCGCCTTTGACGGTTTTCGTCACACGGTGGAACACTCTGTCTATGTCCATCCGCAGCATCAGGGTAAAGGGTTGGGTCGCGAGTTGATGCGTCATCTGATTGTCGAAGCGCGTCGCGTCGGCAAACATGTGATGGTGGCGGGGATCGAAACCCAGAATCAGGCCTCAATACACCTGCACGAAACGTTAGGCTTTGTCATTACCGGGCAAATGCCGCAGGTCGGCACAAAATTTGGTCGCTGGCTTGATCTGACCTTTATGCAGTTACAACTTGATGAACGCACCGATCCGGACGGCATCTGATGAACCAGTCCCTGACGATGGTTTTTCTGGTGGCGGCCGGGATTGGCCTGGTGGTGCAAAACACGCTTATGGTGCGCATCACCCAGTCATCATCGACGATATTGATTGCCATGCTGCTGAACTCACTGGTGGGGATTGTGCTTTTTGTCAGCATATTGCTGGTCAAAAACGGTCTGTCGGGTTTCAGCGAGCTGGTGGCGACGGTCCGCTGGTGGACGCTGGTACCCGGGCTGCTGGGCTCCTTTTTTGTCTTCGCCAGCATCAGTGGTTATCAGTATGTCGGTGCGGCAACCACGATTGCGGTGCTGGTTGCCAGCCAGTTAATTGGCGGGCTGGTGATGGACATCCTCAAAAGTCATGGTATCCCGTTGCGGGCGCTGGTCGGCCCCGTTTGCGGCGCGGTATTGCTGGTTATTGGCGCCTGGCTTGTCGCCCGACGCCAGTTTTAAACTTACAAAATGGTGCCACCTTTCGTCAGGTGGTCATTCCGCGCTTCCTGCTCTTCTTTATGCTGCTTGCCATGGTGGGCAATGGCGATGCGCAGCCGCTGCTGTTGCTCGTAGCGCACCTCGCGGCTTAATGCCGGATCATCACTCAGCGCGATCAGAAGTTCATTCATATGGGTGATTACGCTCTCTTCCACCGCCGCGTCAACGCGGGCGATGACCTCTTCCAGATGTGACATTGTCACTCCTTGTTGTTTGCGCCCTCTCCCTTGGGGGAAAGGGCATTACCGTCAGTTCAGCTTCGCTTTTGAGAAGTCGCTGCCCATCAGACTCACGCTGTAACCGGTGACATTGCTACGCGTTGCATAGAATGTTTTCCCGTTTGCCAGCGGGATCCAGGGCGCCTGCTGATGGAAAATCACCTGCGCTTCGCCATAGAGCTTCGAACGCTCTGCCGGATCGCTGGTCAGTTTCGCTTTTTCTACCAGCGCATTGTACCCTTTGTCACACCAGCGTGCCGCGTTGGAGCCGGTTTTAATACTGTTACAGCCCAGCAGGACATCCGCAAAGTTGTCCGGATCGCCGTTATCGGACATCCAGCCAAACAGCGCGCTGTCATGTTCGCCTTTACGCATACCTGAAAGATATTCACCCCATTCATACGAGACGATTTTGGCGTTGATACCCACTTTCGCCCAGTCGCTTTGAATCATCTCTGCGATACGTCGGGAATTCGGGTTATAAGGGCGCTGGACCGGCATTGACCATAGTGTTACCTCAGCCCCTTTCTCCAGACCCGCCTGTTTCAGGAGTGCCTTCGCTTTTTCAGGATCGTAACCGTAATCGGGCAGATCCTTGTTGTAACCCAACATATTCGGTGGAATCGGTGATTTTGCGACCGTACCGGAACCCATAAAGACGGCATTGACGATAGCCTTCTTATCGGTGGCGTAATTCAGCGCCTGGCGCACCAGCACGTTATCAAACGGTTTTTTCTCCGTGTTAAACGCCAGGTAACCCACGTTCAGGGCATCGACCGAGTGCAGCGTCAGGTCTTTATTCTTTTTAATCGCCTCGAACTGGACGGGCGACGGCGCAGGGATAACCTGGCACTCGTTGGTTTGCAGTTTGGCCAGCCGTGTTTCTACGTTCGGGGTGATGGAGAATATAAGGTGTTTCGTCGGTACCTCGCCATCCCAGTAGTTCGGATTCGCGACATACCGGATCAGGGAGTCCACTTTGTACTGCTGGAGGACATAAGGCCCCGTTCCGATCGGCCAGTTATCGACATTCTCAGGGGTACCTTTCTTCAGCATTGCATCCGCGTATTCCGCCGAGAGGATAGAGGCGAAATCCATCCCCCAGTCAGCAAGGAAGGCCGCGTTGGGTTCGCTCAGGACAAACTGTACGTGATTATCATCGATTTTTTTAACGTCCTGAATCAGCGTGTCCAGACCGACATCATTAAAATATTCGTAATGCCCTTGTGAAACGTTGTGATAAGGATGCTTAGGGTCTTTCTGACGCATCACGGAGAAAATAACGTCATCCGCATTGAAATCACGGGTGGGTTTGAAGAATTTATTGCTGTTGAACTTCACGCCCTTGCGTAGCGTAAAGGTATAGGTTTTACCATCTGGCGATATTGTCCATGATTCGGCGAGCGACGGAACCGGTGTATTTTTGACCGGATCAAAGTTAATCAGGCGGTTATACAGCACCTGCGAACTGGCAACAAATGAGGGACCGGAACTGGCAATCTGCGGATTAAAGGACTCGGGCGAGGCTTCAGAGCAATAAATAAGCGTGTCGTTATTGGCCGCCCAGGCAGCGCTTGCCGGTAAGAGTGTGCTGAGCGCTAACGCCAGCAACGTTTTCCCTGTAGACATGGTTATAAGCCTTTTCAAATTTTTAGAGTGTATCGTAATAACAGCATAGCCCTCACCGAGTGGCAAATAACGAAATACGCTCAGGTTATTCTAAAGCAGCAAAAATCGCTGACATTATCGCCAGGCTAAGTGAATTGATTTGCCTTAAGTGCCCTTGTTCGTCAAGTACAACCGTTCTCTTCAATGCCCTAAGAAATCGCCGCTTTTAGCGTCTCATCGCGCGTTTGCTTGCGTTGGGGGTTCGTTAAAGTAGAGGGGTGAAGAAGTCTACAGGACCAAATCGTGGCAAAAACACTTTTACGCAGCGGTAATCTGGATGATTTTCAGGCCGTTGGCGGCGGCGGACAGGCCGTTTTTGAATCAGCACTGCAAATTCGTGAAGCGCTTCGTCTGCGTAAACAGCAATCCATCGTCGATTGCCTGGCGATCCCGCAGGTGAACGATGGCGGGGACCGCGTGGACTGGTATGCCCCTCTCGAAGGCGCCGTTTCGAGCTGGAAAGCCGCCGATGAAGAGGCACGCTTACGCGCCCTGCGCTATCTGGAAAACACCCTGGCCAGCGTGACGTCGCTGAGCAAAAAAAGCCTGCAGTCACCGAAAACAGCGCAACAGCTGTTTGGTTCCCTGCTGGCAAAAGCGTTTCAGTTCCCGGGTGAAAATTTCCTGTTCCTTGTGGACGGTAAGCCGGTTATTACCTTCTGGGGCTTCGTTAATTTGAACGAAAATGCCCGGGAAGATGTGCTGGATTGTTTGCGTAAATCACTGCTACCGGAACCCATGCCAGCGCCGGTGGAAGAGCCTGTTTCCGAACCCGAGCCAGTGCCGGTGATGGTGTTTGAACAAGCCGATGCGCCGCTGGTGACACCCCCTCCGGTGGTGCGCATGACCGTCGACGATGTCTATGGCGCGGAACCTGTCCCCACTGTCGCACAGGAAGCGTTGCCCCCAGCCGAGCCCACGCACGTCATCCGAAAACCAAAACGTCGCCTGCCTCTCTGGACACTACCGGTGGCGGCTGTGCTGGTCGCGGCGGTTGCTGCCCCACTGCTGTGGCCAAAAACGGCCCCTTCCGCTGAGCCCGTCGTCGCCCCTCCGGCTCCGGTGGCGATCGCACCCAAACCGGTACAATCTGCACCTGCTATGGAGATGACGCTGCCACTGCATCAGGCCGATGTGGTCGCGGTGAGTGCGAAGGAGCCAGAACAGAAGCCCGCTGACGAGGCCGTTGTGATTGCCGCCATCCCGAAAGAAGCGATGGTGATGGATGCCCTGCAGGTTAAAACCGGCTCGACGCGCTTCCTGAACGGCACCTGGCGTGTGATGCTGGATGTTAAAGATCCGATCACCGGCAAGCCCCCTTCACTGCGCTATCAAATACAAAACAACAAAGGCACCGCACGGGTTGTCCACGGTGACAATATTGTCTGTCGCACCGACATATTCTCCGGCCTGCACAGCAACGGTGAACTGCTGATTAAAACCCGTGGAAATGCCCGTTGTACCGACGGGTCACGTTACCCGATGCCGGAAATCACCTGTAAAGCAGGGACCAACGACGTGGCGGAATGTTCGGCGCGTTATGATGCCAAAACCGTCGTTCCTTTGACGTTCAAAAAAGCAGGTGCCTGATTTATGTTGGTAAATCTTTGCGACTATAAACAAAGCGTCACGCTGATTGCGAACAGCGGCGTACAATTTCTCGACTTTGGCCTGACGCCGCAGGATTCCGCCCGCCATGGCCGTTTCGTGCGTAAAACAGCAAACGGGCCCTTGTTGCGTCTGGATTATGATCTGATCAACGGTCGTTATACGTTGCCCGCCGCGGGCGGCAGACAACCTGAAGTGGTGAAGCCAGAGTGCACCATCCCCCTGCACGTCTCACTGAACGTGCTGGACGGTATCTGGCTGCCGGTCCCCTTTTTACGTTTTAATCCTCCACGCACCTTTGTGGAAGGGCCAGACAACTGGGCTCGCGTTCAAATTCGCAAACTTGATGTGCCTGACAGTAGCGGCAATACGCATCGTGTGACCTTTGCTCTCGACAGCCAGGTTGCCGATCACGCCACGACCCGCCTTTCGCCGGTGGCCAACGATATTCTCAACGGCACCCGCTTTGCGCTGGCCTGGCGCGACGACGAAGTGCTGAACTTCCTCGATCAGACCTGGATTGACGGCTGGCTGCGTGAAGCATTCACCGGCTGGGCGACAGGCGTTGAAAACCGCTCCGAGCGCGATATCCAGCAGGCAATGCGCAGTTTTGAATATCAGGCACACTGGTTAAATCTGCTGGCGATGCTGGGCGAACAGCTGACAGTTCCTGAGGTTAAATTTGTCACCCACACCTTAAGCACCCCTGCCATCCCCGTGGATCTGATCCTGGATGTGGGTAATACCCATACATGTGGCGTTATTATTGAAGATCATGGTGATGCCAATGACGGGCTGCGTCAGACGGCGGAGTTACAGGTCCGCTCGCTCAGCGAACCGCAGTTCCTGAATGAACCGCTGTTTACCAGTCGTCTTGAATTTTCTGAGGCGCGATTTGGGAAGCAGCATTTCTCCGTGGAGAGCGGTCGCGAAGATGCCTTTGTCTGGCCTTCTATTGTCCGGGTGGGCGATGAGGCGCGCAAACTGGCCACGCAGCGTATCGGTACAGAGGGCAATAGCGGCATTTCCAGCCCGCGCCGCTATTTGTGGGATGAAACCCCCGTGGTGCAGGACTGGCGTTTTAGCCAGATGAATGCCAAAACGCAGCGTGAGCCGCTGGCTACCGCGTTCCCGCTGATGAATCTCATGAACGATGACGGACAGCCGCTGTTTACCCTGCCGCAGGATGAACGTCTGCCCGTCTTTTCCCCGCAGTACAGCCGCAGCACGCTGATGACGCATATGTTATGCGAGCTCCTGGCTCAGGCGCTGGGACAAATTAACAGCGTGGCTACCCGGCTGCGACTGGGATTCCCTGCCTCTCCGCGCCAACTGCGCACGCTGATCCTGACCCTGCCGTCGGCGATGCCGAAACAGGAGCGCGAGATATTCCGCCGCCGCATGTTTGAAGCCATTGCCATCGTCTGGAAAGCCATGGGCTGGCATCCGCAGGATGATGATTTTGCCAGCCGCAAGCAGCAGGAAAAAAGCGTCGTCCCGGTGCCGGAAATCCAGATGGAGTGGGATGAAGCCAGCTGCGGCCAACTGGTCTGGCTCTATAACGAAGCCATCTCCCATTTTGGCGGTCAGACCGAAGCGTTTTTTGCGTCGCTTGCCCGTCCGGACCGCGCCGTAGAACCTGGAAGTCAGCCAGGCCGTGCGCTGCGCGTAGCCTCCATTGATATCGGCGGCGGCACCACCGATATGGCGATTACCCATTATCAACTGGACGATGGCTCCGGCAACAACGTCAAAATCACCCCGCAGCTGCTCTTCCGTGAGGGGTTCAAGATCGCCGGGGACGATACGCTGCTCGACGTCATTCAGCGCTACGTGCTCCCCGCGCTGCAAACGCAGCTGCAAAAATCGGGGATCGCTGACGCCACGCTGCTAATGGCCTCTCTGTTCGGGGATTCCGGACGTATTGATACGCAGGCGGTTTTACGTCAGCAGACCGCGCTACAGCTCTTTATGCCCATTGGGCACGCGATACTGGCAGGCTGGGAAAGCAGCGACGTTGACGACCCGCTCGCCGGTTTACACGCCACTTTTGGTGACTTGCTCCCGCAAAAACCCACGCGCAACGTGATGAACTATTTACAGCAGGCCATTGATCATGCCCTGCCGACAGGGTCGGAACCCTTCGATCTTTTCCGTGTTCCACTGCACGTCAATTTCCATGAAATGCAGGACGCCATGCTGGCAGGCCAGTTTACCCTGGCCGCACCGCTTCATGCCGTTTGTGAAGCCATCTCGCATTATGCCTGCGATATCCTGCTGATCACAGGCCGTCCTGGGTGTTTACCTGGCGTTCAGGCGTTGATTCGTCATCTGCAGCCGGTACCCGTCAATCGTATTGTCTGGCTTGATAAATATCGGGTTCATGAATGGTATCCCTTCAGCCAGCAAGGACGTATCGGCAACCCTAAATCGACCGCAGCCGTTGGCGCCATGCTGTGCAGCCTGGCACTGGACCTGCGGTTGCCGCGCTTTAACTTTAAAGCAGCAGATATTGGCGCCTATTCGACGGTACGCTACCTGGGCGTACTCGATAACACCGTGAATACGCTGCGCGAGGAGAATGTCTGGTATCAGGATATTGATCTGGATAAACCTGGCGCGAAGCTGGACGCGCGTTTGCATTTCCCGCTGCGCGGCAACGTCACGCTCGGTTTCCGTCAGCTGGCGAATACGCGCTGGCCCGCCACGCCGCTTTATACGTTAAGTATTAACTCCGCTGAGCTGGCAAAAGCCATCGCCGGGGACGGCGTTCTGAATGTTCGCCTGACGCTACGGGGCGGCAGTAAGCAGGAAGGTCCGGAAGCCTTTGAGCTGAGTGATGCCTGGCTGCAGGACGGGACCCCGGTTCCGCCGGACGCCTTAACCTTTAAACTGAATACCCTGGCCGATCGCCGTCATAGCGGCAGCCACTACTGGATCGACAGCGGGAGTGTATACCTGAAATGACAGCGATGACTGCCACTACCCAGGCCCTAATCGGGTGGATTAACGAAACGCGTATTCACGCCCCTATGCTGGACAACGACGCTGACGCTTTACTGTCACGCCTGACGGAAATCGCCGCGCGTGAGCAGGCAATCGATCGTGCGCTCACAGGTAAGCGCGCGATAGGTTTATACGGACATTCACAGGCAGCAAAAGCGCATCTGCTGGTTTCACTGTGCGGGAGCGGGAATGGACGGTTGAACGTCTCCCCCGGTATGCGCACTTACGACTACTTTACGCATATCAATCCTGGCCATACGCTGACCAATATGGCCGTCCGCTTCTCCCCCGGGCAGGATGACGTCGCCGATGACGCTTTTCCTCTGCGTTTACGCCTGGTCACGGAAGCCGAACTGGTACAGCTGTTTATTTTGCGCGCCAGATACGATCCGCTTATTCGCCCGGTTGACAGGTCAGTGATTGAAACGCGCCTGGAGAAATGGCGTGCCCTGCGCCAGTCGCAAGGTGTACCAGGGATGACTGCCGCCGATGTCGGTGCCGTCTCCCGCTTCTGGCGAAGTGCCGTGCCTGGCGCTGAACAACAACTGGATGATGCGCTCTGGCACCAGTTTGCGCTCCTCGTCCCGGCCCTTGATCTGAGCACCCGCGCCAGTATCTGGTCGTTGTTATGGGGTGAGCAGCAGGAGCTGACGCAGCAGTGGCTTAAACTGGCGCATGTCCTGCACCAGACCGGTCATGCCGAGGATCTGGCCGCACCGCTAAGCCTGCTGGTGGACAATTTTGGTCTGCCGGGCGAAGGCTTCCTGACCCGTGGCGAACTGACCGTACCGGATGCCCAGGAAGCGGTGCTTCATCCTCTTCATGACGGTCATTTGCATAATGCCATCAGTATTCCGGTAGACGTGCTGGCGCTGCTGACCCGCGAACTGGTCCTGCCTGTTGAGAATTGTGCCCTCGACAATATCGATATCATCGATATCCCCGCATCATCAGACCCGGCAGCCTCTGCGCTTGAGCAAGCCAAAAGCCAGTGGTTGCTGGAGCATTATCGCCAGCAGTTACAGCCGGACGTGCTGGTTATCTGCAATGCGACTGCGCATCACCAGCAAACGGCCCGCACGGCGAAGGCGTTGTTGAACTGGGTGAAAGAGACGCAACCGGACGAAGATGCAGCATTGCCTGGCCTGGTGTGGGCCATTACGCCGCAGGATGCGCGATTTACCACGAAAGCCAATCTGGATGAAGCCGTCCAGCAGTTGCTCAGCAAGCCAGGACAACACTGGGGGACGCTGCAGGCGCTGGATGCCAACAGTATGCAGCGCATGGTGGAGTGGCTCTCGCAGGCCACCCTTTATGCACCGCGACAGACCCGGTTACTGAAGCTGAAAACCCAGGTCCAGGGGGAGCTTCGCGCGTTGATGCAGAGCTACCTGTCGCCGACGCTCATGACGCCGGAGGCCAGACGTGCGCAAGCCGAAGCCATGGTGCGTACGTTGCAAAGCGCCGCGGCACGGCATGGAGAACTGCTAGAAGGGTTGATTCCACCGCTGAAAGCGTTCGAAACGTTACTCACCGTTCAGCAGCCTCGTGAGGAGCATGTGAACGGACTGTTTACCGATGCCATCGATCTGTTTGCTGAGAACCACACCCGCCATGCCGATCGGTTCCAGACCCAGGACAAAGCGCGAATGGCGCACCGGGTGTGGATCAATCATTTACGTCAGTGGAGCCGAAGCACCGCGGCCGCAAACCGGCTCGGCTTGCCCCCGTTGGTGATGCAGCACATTGCCGATACGTTGATCGTCAGTAGCTATCGACTGGATTTACCACAGAATTTGCAAGGTATTGTGGAGACGGACAAAAGTAGCGCTGCACAATTACAGGCGGCAATGGGGAATTTCATCGGCTGGCTGGGCTATGCTGAAACGGAAGTGGCTTCGCGACCTGCCAGCCGCATCCGTAAAGGCCAGGCGATTTTTGTCACCCCGGTGGTCAGTAGCGCCACGCCACGCCTCACTCGCCTGGCGGAACAGCCAATCCATGCCGCCACGGCCTACGTTTACGACTGGCTGGTCGCGCTGTATACCCGGGCAATTGAGAATATTGACTTCGAGCATCCAGACGACCTCTCACCTGCCGATCGTCAGACGTTGCAGGATCTGCTGCGTTAACCCCGACAGCCCGCTAAGGCGGGCTGAAATTGCTCACTTTTAGTGCCTGCATCAGGCCCCTGACATCACGCCTGTTCCGCACGGGCGTATTACGCTGAAAATCAGAAAAGTGAGATTAACAGTGCCACGGGAAAGCTCATCGGCCAGGTCGACCCTACCAGAAAGGCGCTGAGAAAACGGATACGTTTACGATCTTTTGATAAGAACCAGGTGATCAGTGCGCAGACTGCCGCCATGATTGCGTAAAACATCAACATCTTTTGATACAACGTCATTCCGTCATCCGAACTGTATAAAATTAACGCGCGCAATATGCGTCATATGTTGACACAGATCAAGTTTTTTCGTTACACAATAACCCCTAAAATTACAGGGTAATAACAAGGAGGTAGCTGTGATAACAATGACTTGCTTATACGGGGTAGAGAGAAGCTGATAAGTTGCATTTCAAGTGCACATTATGGAAAATAGTTTCTCCTTATAAGTGGTCTAATCACTACAGATATTGAAAGGGAGCAATGATGTTACGCATACCCTCAAGTTGCATTCATACCCGGTCCACGCCGTTCTGGAATAAAGAGACTGCTCCACCCGGTATTTTTCACCGTCATCTCGATAAAGGTACCCGTCCTGGTGTTTATCCGCGCTTATCCGTAAGCCAGGGTACAGTGCGCTATCTTGGCTATGCTGATGGTGTCACACCCGATCCGGACAGCGAGCTGATCATTAAAGCGGGGCATTTCGGCGTTTTTCCTCCCGAAAAATGGCATCACATTGAGCTTCTGACCGACGATACCGTCTTTAACGTGGATTTTTTTGTTGAAGCAGACGTGTTGAGATCGCGCTAAGCTCGCAACAAGACTAAGGAAACTTCTATGTTACGTATTCCTGAGAATTTTGTTCACACCCGTTCTACCCCATTCAGGAATAAAGAAACGGCGCCCAAAGCCTTATTTACCCATCACAACACGAAAGCACACGTCTACGGGCGTTTGTCCGTGATGCAGGGCACGGTGAAATATTTTGGCTTCCCGGATGCAGACGCCACCCAACCCGATCTGGAACTGATTATTGAAGCGGGTTCTTTTGGCATTTCGCCCCCGCAAAAATGGCATCGCATCGAGCTTCTGACCGATGATACGTATTTCAATATTGATTTCTTCGCCGATCCGCAGGTAAACCTCGAAGGGGCGGGCATTGGAAAAGTGGTGAATACACACAAGGGGTAAATTATGAGTAAGGCAACCTACACCGTCACCGTGACAAATAACAGTAATGGCGTGTCGGTGGACTACGAAACAGAAACCCCAACGGAGCTTCTGGTACCTGATATTGCGGCAGATGTCGTGAAAGATCTCATCAATACCGTCCGTGCGTATGACACGGAAAATGAGCATGATGTTTGCGGGTGGTAAAACGCATCGCCGGGCCGCCCATGGGTCGACCCGGCACGATATCAGTGTTTAATCATAATGTGCCGGACGACGGTGTAATCCTCCAGCCCGTATACCGACATATCTTTCCCATAACCGGATAACTTCATCCCCCCGTGGGGCATTTCACTGACCAGCATAAAATGGGTATTCACCCAGGTGCAGCCGTATTGCAGACGCGCGCTCATACGATGTGCACGACCTACATCCTGCGTCCAGACCGATGACGCCAGACCATACTGCGAGGCGTTGGCCCACGCCAGGACCTGCTCTTCATCCTCGAACTCCGTCATGCTCACCACCGGGCCAAAGACTTCGCGCTGTACGATAGCATCGTCTTGTTTCGCCCCCGCAAGCAGCGTTGGCTGGAAATAGTATCCGCCGCCCTCGCCCCGGTTACCCCCGGTGACCACTTTTATATGGGCGAGCGCTTTGGCCTCTTCCACTGCCTGGCTTACCCGTTCCAGATGTGCGCGGGAACTTAGCGGCCCCAGTTCAGTTGATTCATCCTCGGGTGCGCCCATTTTCAGGCTGGAGACTGCGGCCCCCAGTTTTTCGACCAGTGCAGAATAAATTCCTTTTTGCGCATAGATCCGACATGCGGCGGTACAGTCCTGCCCGGCATTATAGAAACCAAAAGTTCTAACCCCTTCAACCACCGCGTCGATATCGGCATCATCAAACACAATCACCGGCGCTTTACCCCCTAACTCCATATGGGTGCGTTTTATCGAGGCGGCGGTGTGGCCAATGATATGCTCACCCGTGGCAATGGAGCCCGTAAGAGAGACCATGCGGACTTTTTCATGCCCGGTGAGCGGATCGCCCACCGTTTTACCACGCCCAAACAGGACGTTAATTACCCCGGCCGGGAAGATCTCTTTTGCCAGTTCTCCCAGCGCCAGCGCCGTGAGTGGCGTAATTTCTGACGGTTTGATGACGACACAATTTCCCGCCGCCAGGGCGGGCGCTAGCTTCCAGGCCGCCATCATCAGCGGATAGTTCCAGGGAGCAATAGAGGCCACCACCCCGACCGGATCGCGGCGAATCATCGAGGTGTGTCCCTCAAGATATTCCCCTGCTGCCAGGCCGTTGAGACAGCGCGCGGCGCCGGCAAAAAAACGAAAAACGTCTGCAACTGCGGGGATTTCGTCACCGGTGACGCAGTGCAAAGGCTTGCCGCAGTTTTGTGATTCCAGACGCGCAAAGGTTTCGGCTTTTGCTTCAATGGCGTCCGCCAGTTTGAGTAACGCCTCTGAACGAGCTTTGGGGGTGGTTTGTCCCCACGTCACAAAGGCGCGATCGGCGGCCTGTACCGCCGCATCGACCTGCGCGGCTGACGCCTCAGCGATCTCCACCAGCACCTCGCCCGTTGAAGGATTATAGACCGGCTGTTTTTCGCCTTCGCCGGCCACCAGTTCACCATTTATCAGCAGTTGTGTTTGCATCGCTTTGTCCTGTTGAAATCAAGGTTATTTTCCGCTTTCAGTGTTCATTTCGCCATCGCGGGTCAGCCACCAGGCGCCCAGAATGGGTATTGTTGTGACCATCATGACCAGCAGAGCGACGACGTTGGTGACGGGCACATCACGCGGGCGGCCTAGCTGGTTAAGCAGCCACAGAGGCAGGGTCCGTTCGTGCCCGGCCGTAAATGTCGTCACGATAATTTCATCGAACGACAGCGCAAAGGCCAGCATCCCGCCCGCCAGCAGCGCCGACCCCAGATTGGGCAGCACCACGTAACGAAAGGTTTGCCAGCCATCTGCACCCAAATCCATTGAGGCTTCAACCAGGCTCCAGGAGGTTCGCCGGAACCGGGCTATCACATTGTTAAACACCACGACCACGCAGAACGTGGCGTGCCCGGTCACAATCGTGAAAAAACCAGGCTCAAGATTGATGGTTTTAAATGCCGTCAGCAGCGCCAGGCCGGTAATGATCCCCGGTAAAGCAATGGGCAGTAACAGCAGCAACGAAACGGCATTCTTGCCGAAAAACGCACTTCGCCAGAGTGCGGCGGCGGCAAGCGTGCCCAAAACCAGCGCAATGGTGGTGGATAAGGCGGCAATTTTAAGTGACAACGTCACTGATTCAATAATATCGCTGCGCGATGCCGCGACGCTGAACCATCGAAGCGTCAGGCCCTTGGGTGGAAAGCTAAAAGCCGCCTCTTCGGTATTGAAGGCATATATCGCGATAACCAGAAGTGGGAAGTGGAGAAAGATCACCCCACCCCAGGCGGCCAGTTTTAAAAACCAGGGGGCACGTTCAGAGGGCATCGAATGCTCCCAGACGTTTCACGAACGCCAGATAAAGGGATATCAACAGGATCGGCACCAGGGTAAAGGCGGCGGCCATCGGCATATTGCCAATGGCTCCCTGCTGGGCATACACCATATTGCCAATGAAGTAGCCCGGCGGCCCCACCAGTTGCGGCACAATAAAATCACCCAGCGTCAGTGAGAAAGTAAAAATCGATCCGGCAGCAACGCCCGGGATCGCCAGCGGGAGTACCACAAAGCGGAACGTTTGGCGGGGTTTAGCGCCCAGGTCGGCAGAGGCTTGCAACAACGAGGGCGGTAAGCGTTCAAGTGCCGCCTGCACCGGCAGGATCATAAAGGGCAGCCAGATATAAACGAACACCAGAAAGCGTCCCAGGCCCGATGTGGAAAGGGTATTTCCCCCCACGGCAGGCAGTGAGAGCATGGACAGCAGCACAGGCTCCAGCCCCAGATGCCCCAGGAACCACTGCGCGACGCCGTCCCGCGCCAGCAGTAATGTCCAGGCATAAGCTTTAACGATATAACTCGCCCACATCGGCAGCATGACGGCAATATAGAAAAAAGCTTTCCATTTACCTCGTGTATACCGCGCCATGTACCACGCCATCGGGAAAGCCAGAATGGCGCTGGCAATCGTCACCGCAATGGCCATGGTGAGCGTACGCAGAATGATGTCGTAGTTAGCGGGGTTAAACAGCGAAAGGATATTGGCAAAGGTGAGGTCCGGCGTCACTGACATGGTGAAGTCGTCAAAGGTATAAAAACCCTGCCACAATAGTGTAAGCAACGATCCCAGATAGACAATGCCAAACCACATCAATGGCCCCAGCAACAGCAGGAACAGGCCCAGGGAAGGTTTACGCCAGAGCAGCGTCGTTATCCGGCTCACCGGGCCACGCGATGCAGAGGAAAGGGAAATGCGCGTATCCATTTCACCTCTCCTCATGCAGCGGAACCATGGCGTCGCGGGACCAGGATGCCAGGACCTGTTGACCTGGTTCAAGACTGACGGGTAAGGCCGCGTCGCTGATGTTCGCCTGGCTCACCAGCAGTTTATCCCCTTCAGCCAGCCGCAGTTCGAATCGGGTCGCGGCCCCCTGATATTGCACCGCCTGCACCCGGCCCTGAACCTGAATGTCGCCGGTCGCATTAAGGCGAATATGCTCGGGCCTGAGTGAAAATATTCCCTCCATACCGCAAATGCGCCGGGAGCGCGCGGCATCAAAGACGTTTGACGTGCCCACAAAACTTGCCACAAACGGGGTGCGGGGGCGCATATAAAGCTCGCGGGGTGTATCAACCTGCTCAATGCGTCCGTTGTTAAACACGGCGACCCGGTCGGACATCGATAACGCTTCACCCTGATCGTGCGTGACAAAAATGAAGGTGATCCCCAGCTCCTGTTGCAGTTTTTTGAGTTCAAACTGCATCTGCTCGCGCAGCTTCAGATCCAACGCACCCAGAGGTTCATCAAGCAGAAGCACCCTCGGTTCGTTAACCAAAGCACGGGCGATCGCCACGCGCTGCCGCTGCCCCCCTGAAAGCTGAGAGGGTTTACGTTTTTCAGCAAAAGCCAGCCCGACTTTATCCAGCGCTGCACGCGCCTGACTATATCGCTGCTTTTTTTCAATGCCTTTGACCATTAATCCATACGCGACATTGTCGAGTATCGACATATGGGGAAACAGCGCGTAATCCTGGAAGACCGTGTTGACATCGCGTTCCCAGGGAGGCAGTTCGCTGGCCTCCCGTCCAAAAATTTTAATCGCTCCGCCACTCAGTTGCTCAAAGCCGGCGATCAGACGCAGGCAGGTGGTCTTGCCGGAGCCAGACGGCCCCAGCATAGAGAAAAACTCGCCGTCCCGAATGCCGATAGTGACACCATCCACCGCCCGGACGTCCCCGTACAGACGCGAGACGTTATTGAACTCTACCGCGTACGTCATGTGTTGCTCCCGGGCGCTTAACGACCACCCATGATGGCGATATAGTCCTGCGTCCAGCGGCTGTAAGGGACGAATTTACCGCCTTCCGCGACAGGCGTTTTCCAGAACATGATTTTATCGAAATAGGGATAACCGTTGGTTTCACACCCGTTCTCGCCCAGCAACGTGCTGGCTTTGCAGCCTTCTGCGACCACAGGAAGCGAACCAAACCATGACGCCAGATCGCCCTGCACTTTCGGCGTTAATGACCAGTTCATCCACTTATAGGCACACACAGGATGTTTGGCTTCAGCGTGTAGCATGGTGGTATCGGCCCAGCCGGTTACTCCCTCTTTAGGGAAGACGGTCGCCACGGGCTGGTTTTCCGCTTTCAGGGCATTCGCCTGATAGGGCCATGCGCTGGAGGCCACCACACCTTCATTTTTAAAATCACTCATTTGCACGGTCGTGTCGTGCCAGTAACGGTGTATGAGGGCATGCTGATCGCGCAGCACATTCAGTACGGCTGCGTATTGTTCTTCGGTCAGTTGATAGGGGTCCGTAATGCCGAGCTGCGGTTGTGTCGCTTTCACAAATAGCGCCGCATCCGCGATATAAATTGGGCCGTCGTAGGCCTGCACCCGCCCTTTATTGGATTTGCCGTCCGGAAGGGTTTGTTCCTTAAAGACGACAGACCAGCTATCCGGCGGAGTTGGGAAGGTTTTCGTGTTGTACATCAGCAGGTTAGGTCCCCACTGATAGGGCGTGCCGTAGACTTTACCCGCGACGTTAAACCATTCGCCTTTCACTATTCGTGGATCGATGGTTTTCCAGTTCGGAATGAGATCCGGGTTCACTGCCTGTACCCGCTTGCCCATGATCAGCCGCAGCGACGCGTCGCCGGATGCGGTCACCAGGTCGTAACCGCCTTTCGTCATCAGGCTGACCATCTCGTCTGAGGTAGCCGCGGTTTTCACATTCACCGCGCACCCTGTCTCTTTTTCGAACTGGGTGACCCAGTCGTAATTTTTATCGGTCTGGCCGCGTTCGATATAACCTGGCCAGGCAATGATATCCAGCCTCCCCTCGCCTTTGCCGATCTCTTTAGGGGGTTCGGCGGCGTGTGCGGTCACGATTGTCATACCGAGCGCACACAGGCTGCTGCGGGCAAATTTTTTGCTCATAAGCGTTACTCCTGTCGCAATGAAATTTGGCGGCAGCCGTGCCGTAAAAATATCTCCTTTTTTAAACGTAGACCGCGCAAAAGCGCCGCACCTCAGGAGCGAGCTAAATTTCGTCAGGTTGTGACCGAGGGCGCATTCCCCGTTAAGTGGATTATAGACAAGGAGTTAGCAAACAGGGGGAGCCATGCGGTTTTCATATGGTCCTCTACGGGCGAATAAGCCCGAAGAGAATAAAAGGATAAGCGTTGATTATTTTATAGCGAGGTTCAGGCGAGGAAAAAATAAGCCATAAGCACTATTTTATCATTCCCCGAATTAAATGACCGAGCTGGATAACGGCCTGCTCCTCGCGTTCTCCCCATGACCAGGAGGTATTAAAACGGAAGAACGGTGTCCAGGTATCAGACGTTGAAAACATTTTCCCCGGCGCAATGCTGATGTGCCAGGCCAGAGCCTGCTCGCTGAGCGTGCCGGCATCCAGGTTTTTGGGCAACTCAAGCCACAAGAAATACCCGCTATCACTGTGATGAATTTTCACTTCCGCCGGTAAGTGGCGCATCAGCGATTGCCACGCGGTTTGCTTGCGCTCCGCAAGCGTCCGTCTCAGCCGACGCAAATGAGCGTCATAACGTTTGGTGGCAAGATAATCCACCAGCGCCAGCTGCATGGGTGAGCTGGTCGAAAGCGTACTCATAAGCTGGAGTTGCTGAATCCGTCGGGCGTGTTTGCCCGCCGCCACCCAGCCAATGCGGAACCCGGCGACCAGGCATTTTGAGAATGACGAACAGTGCAGCGTCATATCCTCGGCATCCCACGCCCTGGCGGGCAGCGGTTTCTCCCGGCCAAAATAGAGTTCGCTGTAGACATCATCCTCGATGAGTGTCACCTGATGCTTCGTCAGAAGTGCCACCAGTTGCGCTTTTTTCTGCGGAGTCAGCGTAAAGCCCAGCGGATTTTGCCCGTTTGTCATGAGCCAGCAGGCTTTTACCGGATAATCATTAAGGGCCTGTTCAAGGGCCGTCAGATCGATTCCGTCGCGAACATCCGTCGCGATAGCCAGCGCCTTAAGTTTGAGCCTTTCCAGCGCCTGAAGAGCGCCATAAAAACAGGGATTTTCGACAATGACCCAGTCACCGGGTTCTGTCACCGCCTGCAAACTGAGGTTGAGCGCTTCAAGGGCGCCTGCCGTGATCACAATCTCATCGGGAGAGACATTCATGCCCTGCTGAGCATAGCGTCGCGCGATGGCATGACGAAGATCGGCATTTCCTGGTGGGAGGTTTTCTATCACGCTCATGGCGGTGGCGGTTTTGCTGACGTTTGCCAGAGAACGATTGAGCTGCTGAAGCGGGAAAAGACGCGGGTCGGGAAAAGCCGAGGCGAAGGGCACAACAGAGGGATCGCGACTGGCCTGGAGGACATCAAAGATATAGGTATTGATATCGACTTTTTCATCACGCATCACCTGCGCCGGGGGCGCAGGTTGCTGCTTTATCGGACGCGGCGCGACATAGTAGCCTGATTGCGGGCGAGCAACGATCCGCCCCTGACTCTCAAGTGTTTGATACGCATGACCGACGGTCATGAAACTCATACCACTGCTGGCGACCTGCTCACGCAGAGAAGGCAGTTTATCACCGGGCAACCAGACGCCCAATTCGATTTGGGAAATGATCTGTTGCGCCAGCTGTTGGTATTTTTTCATCGTTTTCTCCAGGCTTTGCGACAGTGTATATCAGCCGGAGAAAATTAACCTTTTTTTAGAACTGTTATGCTTGTTGCTGCACTGAAGACTGCGCGATTGACGCACCGGCCAGATGATCGAGTGTCACCATGGAGGATTTGCAGAAGATGCATTTCGCGCCATGTGGGTTTTTTTCAGACACATCAAAAATAGAGGTACGGTACTGCGAGCCATGACAGCATGGGCAACGAAAATGGATATAAGAAATCATAGATTCTCCTGACGTAAAAAAACGTCATTAACAAATGGGCCTTTAAGGCAATATTGGTCTGAGACAAAACTAATCAGAATGTAAAGAAAAGACCCAAGAGGCTGCGGAGAGGCACAACGTGATGAGATTGCTTTAAGAAACGGTGTCAGATATTTTTTGGCATTCAAACCGAAGAGCCATTAACGCATGTTTAAATCGAACGCGCAAGTCATTTAATAAATAATATTCATAAAAATAATTTTTTTAGAATCATAACGTTGAAAGTTCGCCACGCATGTTAAGTATAACAGAACCTCTGTTTTTAGCCAAATCAACCAACTGTTATAGCTAAATTTCACGTTTCTGCGTCTGATAGTTCGATTGTGCGCCCTATACTATAAAAGCACATCGATTGACATTGAGGCTGTACATGTTTGGTTTAGATGCGTTCCATTTAGCAAGGATACAGTTTGCCTTTACTGTGTCCTTTCACATCATTTTCCCGGCAATCACTATCGGTCTTGCCAGCTACCTCGCCGTGCTTGAAGGTTTGTGGCTCAAGACGAAAAACCCTGTCTGGCGTTCGCTCTACCACTTCTGGTCAAAAATCTTCGCCGTCAATTTTGGGATGGGCGTGGTATCAGGACTGGTCATGGCGTATCAGTTCGGCACAAACTGGAGTGGATTCTCACAGTTTGCGGGCAGCATCACCGGCCCCCTGCTGACCTACGAAGTATTGACCGCCTTCTTCCTGGAAGCGGGTTTCCTCGGCGTCATGTTATTTGGCTGGAATAAGGTCGGCCCCGGGCTGCACTTTTTCTCAACCTGTATGGTCGCGCTGGGTACCATTATCTCAACCTTCTGGATTCTGGCATCGAACAGCTGGATGCAAACCCCACAGGGGCATGAAATCATCAACGGTGTCGTGGTACCGGTTGACTGGTTTGCCGTGGTGTTTAACCCCTCCTTCCCGTATCGCCTGTTCCATATGTCCATTGCCGCGTTTTTAAGTAGCGCACTCTTTGTGGGCGCGTCTGCGGCCTGGCATTTGCTGCGTGGTAATAAGAACCCGGCAATCAAGACAATGTTCTCGATGGCATTGTGGATGACGCTGATTGTCGCGCCTGTACAGGCGCTGGTCGGTGATATGCATGGCCTGAATACGTTAGAGCATCAGCCCGCGAAAATTGCCGCAATCGAAGGACACTGGGAAAATCCACCCGGCGAGCCGACACCGCTATTACTCTTCGGCTGGCCGGACATGGAACAAGAACGCACCCGCTTCGGTCTTGAGATCCCCGCGCTGGGCAGCCTGATCCTCACCCACAGTCTGGACAAGCAAGTTCCGGCGCTGAAAGAGTTCCCGAAAGAGGATCGACCAAACTCTACCATCGTCTTCTGGTCTTTCCGCATCATGGTGGCACTTGGCCTGCTCATGATGCTGCTGGGCGTGGTGGCATTGTGGTTACGCTATAAGCAACGAATTTATACCTCACGTCCGTTCCTGTGGTTTGCTCTGCTCATGGGCCCGGCAGGATTAATTGCCATTCTCGCGGGCTGGGTGACGACCGAAGTTGGCCGTCAGCCTTGGGTCGTTTATGGGCTACAGCGCACCAGAGATGCCGTCTCTGCACACGGCGATCTGCAGATGAGCGTCAGTTTGCTGGCCTTTATCGTGGTGTATACCTCAGTGTTTGGCGTGGGTTACAGCTACATGGTCAGGCTCATTAAAAAAGGCCCTGAGGAACATGAGTCGTACGCCACCGAAGAAGATGGCCGCCCTGCTCGTCCGCTTTCTGCCGCAGACACCGATTTTACCACCCGGGAGAAACACTAATGGGTATTGATCTTTCCCTCATCTGGTTTGTAATCATCGTCTTCGCTACGCTGATGTATATCGTGATGGACGGTTTCGATCTGGGGATCGGTATATTGTTCCCCCTGACGAAGGATGCGCAAGACCGCGACGTCATGGTAAACAGCGTTGCCCCGGTATGGGACGGCAACGAAACCTGGCTGGTGCTGGGTGGGGCCGCATTGTTTGGCGCATTTCCACTGGCCTATGCGGTCATCATTGATGCGCTGACCATCCCCCTGACATTAATGTTGATCGGGCTTATATTTCGCGGCGTGGCATTTGAATTTCGCTTTAAAGCCACTCCGGCACATCGCCCTTTCTGGGACAAAGCCTTTATCGGCGGCTCGGTGCTTGCGACCTTCTCGCAGGGTGTGGTTGTGGGCGCCTTCATCAACGGTTTTTCCGTGACCGGACGCACATACAGCGGTGGCCCTTTCGACTGGTTCACACTCTTTAATCTGTTCTGCGGTATCGGTCTGACGGTAGCTTATGCCCTGCTGGGTGCCACATGGCTGGTGATGAAAAGCGAGGATCCGCTCCAGACGCGGATGAGAAAAATTTCAAAACCTCTGCTGGTAATACTGTTAGTCGTCATGGGATTAATCAGCCTGTGGACGCCGCTGGCGCATCCCCTGATTGCCACCCGCTGGTTTAGCCTGCCGAACTTATTCTTCCTGCTGCCCGTGCCCGTTCTGGTCATTGCGCTGAGTTTTACACTGTGGAAAACGCTCAACAACGTTCGGAGTCATAATCTGGCCTTCGTCTTGACGCTGGGCCTCATTTTCCTCGGCTTTAGCGGGCTGGGCATCAGCATCTGGCCGCATATCATTCCGCCATCCATCACGCTGTGGCAGGCCGCTGCGCCTCCACAGAGTCAGGGCTTTATGCTGGTCGGCGCGCTGCTGATTATTCCCATTATTCTGGTGTACACCTTCTGGAGTTATTACGTGTTCCGCGGAAAAGTCCAGCATGGGGAGGGTTATCATTGATGCAACAACCTTTCTGGAAACGCCTGATGTGGCTGGTCATTCTTTGGGGTGGCAGCGTGCTGGCGCTGGCCGCTGTGGGGATGGTTTTTCGTCTGCTCATGACGGCAGCGGGATTTAAAGCACACTGATGGCTTCCGGGTAGCATTTTGCGCTGCCCGGCTTCCTCTCGCACTTTCAGATAAACTCCAATGACAGCGATCGGCGTAGGGTTAGAATCTTAATAAAGATTCACCATATTTATCGTTTGAGAAGAAAGATGAAAAAGCTTGTCGCGTTAACCCTTTGGAGCCTGGCACTGACCGGGTGTGTCAATCCTGGTAAAGCTTCCGTTCAGCCGGAGCAACTCCAGGGCCACCGCTTTGTGCTCGAAACCGTGAATGGCACAGCCGTGAAACCTGCCACTCCGTCGCCGGAAATCACCTTCGGTGAAAAAATGGCCGTGTCCGGCGTCATGTGTAACCGTTTCAACGGCGCCGGGAAACTGTCAGAGGGCGAACTGCGCGTTAAATCCATGGCGATGACGCGTAAGCTTTGTGCCGAGCCACAGTTAAACGAACTGGATCAGTCCATTGGCGACATGCTACGCGCAGGGGCGCAGGTCGATTTGACCGCAGATCAGTTAACGCTGGCGACTGCCGATAAAACGCTGATGTTTAAACGCGCTGAATAATCAGTAATTTCCGCATGTACCTACGGCAAGTGACTGTTCACTACAGCGTTTGCCGTTTGGCAAAGCGCACATGCCAATGGCAGAACCATCAAGCTGACGTGCCACTGAAAGTGAACCGCCGACCATGGCACAGCTTGCCTGTCCGGAATTTGACATGGCCGCTTTCATACCTGGCGAAACATGTGCCGCGGTTGCCTGCTGAACAGGTTCATTGCTGCATGCTGACAGCAACAACGCCGCACACCCTACCCAAAACGCTGCGCGCATTCTCTCTTCCCCATTATATTTGCGAAACCTATGCATAATAGGCACCCCAGGCCGTCGCGTCGAGAGTGTATCCGCGTATTTATGCGCCTCATTCACATTTTGTCGCGATTTTTAAGGAATTGCATAAACTGCGGTCAGGCCACAGTGACGCCAACGTTTATCCCTTACAATCCCCTTTTTCCCTCTCAATCAACAAAATCTTTGGTCTTCATAAAAACTAAAACTAAAACGATATAATGAATTGTTTAATTAATGTTAATCAAATGCACACATCAATAGCACTCTGTTTTAAAGCCATTTAAAAAATATGAAAAAAATTCTGCAGAAATTTTCTACAGCGATCGCTCGATCTTATTTTTTTGCTAAATGGTTGATCTATTCATGGATGTTCTGAAATGGAAGGACACAAAAGCGAAAATCGTAAAACCAGACCTTTGCTAAAATAAGGGTATAACTATCAGGGCTCGCCGCTTTTATGCGGGTCCCTCTTTTTGCGCAATGTAAGGGTGTTGTCATATGCAAACGATTGACGGTAATGGTGCAGTCGCGTCCGTGGCGTTCCGAACCAGCGAAGTTATCGCCATTTACCCCATTACGCCAAGTTCGACAATGGCTGAACAGGCCGATGCCTGGGCTGGTAATGGGCTGAAAAACGTGTGGGGTGATATTCCGCGTGTGGTGGAAATGCAGTCCGAAGCGGGGGCTATCGCCACCGTTCACGGCGCGTTACAGACGGGGGCGCTTTCTACGTCGTTCACCTCATCGCAAGGCCTTCTGCTGATGATACCGACGCTCTATAAACTCGCCGGACAGCTCACGCCTTTTGTTCTGCATGTGGCGGCGCGGACCGTAGCGACCCACGCCCTGTCGATTTTCGGCGATCACTCCGACGTGATGGCGGTTCGCCAGACGGGGTGCGCCATGCTCTGCGCCAGTAGCGTGCAGGAAGCACAGGATTTTGCGCTCGTCTCGCATATTGCGACCCTGAAAAGCCGCGTGCCCTTCATCCATTTCTTTGATGGGTTCCGTACCTCGCACGAAATTAATAAGATCGTTCCACTCAGTGATGACACAATTCGTCAATTGCTCCCTCAGGCTGACATTGATGCACACCGTGCCCGGGCGCTTAACCCGGACCATCCGATCATTCGCGGTACCTCAGCAAATCCGGACACCTATTTCCAGTCTCGGGAAGCGACCAACCCGTGGTACGACGCGGTTTACGATCATGTTGAACAGGCAATGAATGATTTTGCGGCGGCAACCGGACGTGAATATAAACCGTTTGAATACTACGGCCACCCGCAAGCCGAGCGCGTTATTGTTTTAATGGGTTCTGCCATCGGGACCTGTGAAGAAGTTGTCGATGAACTGCTCGCCCGGGGCGAAAAAGTTGGCCTGCTGAAAGTCCGTCTCTACCGCCCATTCTCAGCAACACATTTGCTCGCTGTACTGCCGGAAACGGCACGCAGCGTGGCAGTGCTCGATCGCACGAAAGAACCTGGCGCCCAGGCTGAGCCGCTCTATCTGGACGTCATGACGGCGCTCGCGGAGGCCTTTAATCACGGTGAGCGTGAAACGTTACCTCGCGTTATCGGCGGTCGTTACGGTTTATCTTCCAAAGAATTTGGGCCGGAGTGTGTTCTGGCCGTATTTAATGCGTTAAGTGAAGCCAAACCCAAGCCCCGCTTTACGGTGGGCATTTATGACGACGTAACTCACCTTTCTCTTCCTCTCCCGGAAAATACGCTGCCCTCTAAAGCGAAGCTCGAAGCCTTGTTCTACGGTCTGGGCAGTGACGGCAGCGTCTCTGCCACCAAAAACAACATTAAGATTATCGGGAATTCGACACCCTGGTATGCCCAGGGCTATTTCGTCTATGACTCGAAAAAAGCCGGTGGCCTGACGGTTTCTCATCTGCGCGTCAGCGAACACCCTATCCGCTCTGCGTACCTGATCTCAAGCGCAGATTTTGTGGGATGTCACCAGCTACAGTTTATCGACAAGTATCAAATGGCCGAGCGTCTGAAGCCGGGTGGGATCTTTTTGCTCAATACCCCTTACTCTGCTGATGAGGTCTGGTCTCGCCTGCCGCAGGAAGTGCAGTCCGTACTTAATCAGAAAAAAGCTCGCCTTTATGTGATTAACGCGGCCAAAATTGCCCGCGAATGCGGTCTGGCAGCGCGTATTAACACCGTTATGCAGATGGCCTTCTTCCATTTAACACAGATTCTCCCCGGGGACAGTGCGCTGGCTGAACTGCAGGGCGCCATTGCAAAAAGCTACAGCAGCAAAGGTCAGGAGCTGGTAGAACGCAACTGGCAAGCCCTGGCGTTGACGCGTGAATCGCTCTTTGAAGTCCCGTTGCAGGATGTAAACGACGCCAGTGCGCATCGACCGCCGGTGGTGTCTGACGCAGCACCGGACTTCGTTAAGACCGTCACTGCCGCGATGCTGGCTGGACTGGGAGATGCCCTGCCCGTCTCTGCTCTGCCGCCGGACGGCACCTGGCCGGTGGGCACGACCCGCTGGGAAAAACGCAATATTGCTGAAGCCATCCCCATCTGGAAAGAAGAGCTGTGTACGCAATGTAACCATTGTGTCGCCGCGTGCCCTCACTCGGCCATTCGTGCAAAGGTGGTTTCACCGGATGCAATGGAAAGCGCCCCGTCCAGTCTGCACTCTCTGGATGTAAAATCCCGCGACATGCGCGGGCAGAAATATGTCTTGCAAGTGGCACCGGAAGACTGCACGGGCTGCAATCTGTGCGTGGAGGTGTGCCCGGCAAAAGACAGACAAAATCCGGACATCAAAGCCATCAATATGATGTCGCGCCTGGAGCACGTGGAAGAAGAGAAAGTCAATTATGACTTCTTCCTGAACTTGCCGGAGATCGACCGCACCCAGCTTGAACGCATTGATATCCGCACATCCCAGCTGATTACCCCGCTGTTTGAATACTCTGGCGCATGTTCTGGCTGCGGTGAGACGCCTTACATCAAGCTGCTGACCCAACTCTATGGAGACCGGATGCTTATCGCCAACGCGACCGGATGCTCGTCCATTTACGGGGGCAATTTACCCTCAACACCTTACACCACTGACGCAAATGGACGCGGACCGGCCTGGGCTAACTCGCTCTTTGAGGATAACGCTGAATTTGGTCTTGGTTTCCGCCTGACGGTGGATCAGCATCGTGCTCGCGTGATGCGTCTGCTGGACACCTTCGCCGATAAACTCACGCCTGCGCTGCGCGATGCGCTCTATGATGACGCCACGCCGGAGGTTCGCCGTGAACAGGTCGCTGAGCTACGCCAGCAGCTTAACGGTGTGGAAGGTGCTGAAGAGCTGTTAACTGATGCGGATGCCCTGGTTGAGAAGTCAATCTGGCTTATCGGCGGCGACGGCTGGGCCTACGATATCGGATTCGGCGGGCTGGACCATGTGCTCAGCCTGACTGAAAACGTCAATATCCTGGTGCTTGATACGCAGTGTTATTCCAACACAGGGGGTCAGGCTTCAAAAGCCACTCCGCTGGGTGCGGTTACTAAGTTTGGTGAACATGGCAAGCGCAAAGCCCGTAAAGATTTGGGCGTTAGCATGATGATGTACGGGCATGTTTATGTCGCGCAAATCTCGCTGGGCGCACAGCTTAATCAGACTGTGAAAGCCATCCAGGAAGCGGAAGCGTATCCGGGGCCATCATTGATTATTGCCTATAGCCCATGTGAGGAACACGGTTACGATCTGGCGCTGAGCCACGATCAGATGCGTCAGCTCACCGCGACCGGTTTCTGGCCGCTGTATCGCTTCGATCCTCGTCGTGCCGACGAAGGCAAGCTGCCGCTGTCTCTGGACTCCCGTCCACCGTCCGATGCCCTCGCAGAGACGCTGATGCAGGAACAACGCTTCCGTCGCCTGAACGCGCAACAGCCAGAGGTGGCCGAACAGCTCTGGAAAGATGCCGCGGCGGATCTGCAAAAGCGTTACGATTTCCTGGCGCAGCTTGCAGGTAAAGCGGAGAAATCCGCCAGCGAGTA